>LT549889.1:0-4800000 GCA_900078775.1 Mycolicibacterium aurum | reverse complement strand
TCATGCTGCTGCCGCGCTGGCTGTTCGGCGCCGACGACGCCGGGGCCGCGGTGGTCATCCTGCTCGCGGCGGTGCCGGTGCTGCTGGCGCTGGTGCTCTCGGTCCGCTTCTCCCCGCACATCCTCGGCCCGGACGACAGCGCCCGCGCGGTGCATGGGTCGGTGTTCTACGCGGTGTCCACCGGCTGGGTGCACGGCATCCGGACGGTGGCGGCGGTGCCGACGGTGGCCGCCACGCTCGGCGGGCTGGCCGCGCACCGGATGGCGTTCGGGATCAACACCCTGCTGGTGCTGGTGATCGTCCGGCACAGCGGCGATCAGGAGGTGGCGGGGCTCGGTCTGGGCATCGCCGTGCTCTTCATCGCCGTGACGGGCACCGGGTCCTTCCTGTCCACCCTGCTCACCCCGGCCGCGGTGCGGCGCTGGGGGCGCTACCGCTCCGCCAACGGCGCGCTGGCCCTGGCGGTGCTCGTGCAGGTGTTCGCCGCCGGGCTGCATCTGCCGGTGATGATCGGCTGTGCCTTCGTGCTGGGCGCGGCCGGTCAGGTGGTGAAGCTGTGCGCGGACAGCGCGATGCAGATCGACGTGGACGATGCGTTGCGCGGGCACGTCTTCACCGTGCAGGACGCCCTGTTCTGGGTGGCGTTCGTCGCCGCCATCGCCGCGGCGGCGGCGGTGATCCCGGTCGACGGGCTGTCCGTGCCGCTGGCGATCGCCGGGTCGGTGGCCTACCTGCTGGGTCTGGCGGTGCACGCCGCACTGGGTCGGCGGGCCCCGGCGGAATAGGGTTGTGCCATGCCCGGTGCCGAACCGATGGTGGCCGACCTGCGCGCCGAGAGTGCCGCGCTGGACGCCCTGGTGAGTGACCTGCCCGCCGACGGTTGGGCGATGCCCACCCCCGCGCCGGGCTGGACCATCGCCCATCAGATCGCCCACCTGTGGTGGACCGACCGGGTGTCGCTGCAGACCATCACCGACGAGCAGGCCTTCGCCGTGGTGCTGGCCGCGGCGGCCGAGAATCCGCACGGCTTCGTCGACGCCGCCGCCGAAGAGTTGGCGGCCACCGCACCGGACCGGCTGCTGGCGGGCTGGCGCGCCGATCGGGCGGCCCTGCACGCCGCGCTGCTCGAGGTGCCCGACGGCCGCAAGCTGACCTGGTTCGGACCGCCCATGAGCGCGCCGTCGATGGCCACCGCGCGGTTGATGGAGACCTGGGCGCACGGACTGGACGTCGCCGACGCGCTCGGGGTCCGCCGGCCACCGACCGCCCGGCTGCGCTCGGTGGCCCACATCGGGGTGCGCACCCGCGATTTTGCCTTCACCGCCCACGGCCTGACCCCGCCTAATGCACCGTTTCACGTGAAACTACAAGGGCCAGAAGGTGATTGGTGGGCATGGGGGCCCGAGGACGCCGCCCAGACGGTGACCGGGTCGGCCGAGCACTTCTGCATGCTGGTCACCCAGCGGCGCGCCCCCGGCGAACTCGACCTGGTGGCCGTCGGCCCGGACGCCGCGAAATGGCTGACCATCGCGCAGGCCTTCGCCGGGCCGCCCGGCGCTGGACGCGGGTAGCATCACCGGCGGGCGCGCAGGACCGCCCGACGTCCGCTCGAAGAGGCTCAGCCCCCCTGCTGCAGTTGCCTTTTGGACCGACCTCTTCTCGGCCCGGCCACGCGGACGACGGGCCCTCGAGAGGAGGCCGTGATGGCCAGTTCGCTGCCCGACAATCCCTCCCTGCCCCGGTTGCGCGATGAGGCCCGGGCCCTGCAGCGCGACCCCGACCCCGCGCTGATCCGTGAACACCATCCCCGCCCGGAGGCCGCGCTCGGCGGCGACCGATTGGCGCTGCACCACGCGCAGCTCACCGTGGCCCGCAAGTACGGCTTCAGTGGGTGGCCGGCGCTGGTGCACTACCTGGAGGCGGCCGCGGCCCTGAGCGTGGATCCGTCCCGCTTCGACGAGACGAAAGCGGCTGCGGCGGACCGGTTCTGCGCACTGGCCACACTGCGCTACGACGAGTCCGACGCCCCGGCGCGCCGCGAAACCGCCGAACGCCTGCTGCAAACCGAACCCGGCCTGACCCAGGACCACGTGTGGGCCGCCGCCACAGCCGCCGATGTACCCGCCCTGACCGGGCTGCTGCGCGCGGGTGCCGGCCTCGCCTCGGCGCCGGGCGGTCCCTACGGCTGGCCGCCGCTGATGTACCTGGCCTATGCCCGGGTGCCGCAGGCCGACCCGCTCACCGCGGCCACCCTGCTGCTGGACGCCGGGGCCGACCCGAACGCGGGCTATCTGTGGCGCGGCATGTCGACCCCGTTCACGGTGCTGACCGGTGTTTTCGGCGAGGGCGAGCAGGGACCCCGACGCCAGCCCCGGCATCGGCTGGCGACGCCGCTGGCCGAGTTGCTGCTGTGCCGCGGCGCGCATCCGGTCGATCAGCAGGCCCTCTACAACCGGATGTTCCGTCCCGACGACACGCACCTGAATCAGCTGTTCGCGCACGGCCTGGCCGAGGCTGGGCCGAGCCCCTGGGAACGCCGGCTCGGCGAGGCGATGGAGACCCGCGCCCAGATGTGGCGGCGGCAGCTGGCCTGGGCCGCCGAGCACGGCTTCACCGGCCGCTTGGCCCTGCTTTCCCGGCACGGTATCGACACCGCCGCGGTGGGCTGAGCGCGGCAGACCGTTTGCGGCTCAACCCAGATCGGTAGCCGAGTCGGCGCGCCCGTCCCCGTCGGTGTCGGTCAGCCGGACATCCCAGCGGCCGTCGGCGTCCCGGTCGGCGTAGGCGCTGTCCCCGGCCAGCACCCCGTCGGCCAGCCCGTCGGCGTCCGCGTCGAGCAGCCGGTCGTCGGCCGCGCCATCGGCATCGAAGTCCACCAACGGCCCGCCGGTCGCCTCCACCCCGTCCAGACCGAACCAGCGCAACTGCCCGGTCCGGTCGACGGCCACCGCCCAGGTGCCCGAGCCGTCATCGGTGAAGTACGCCGGCGCCGGGCCGTCCCGGTCGTGCACGGCATGGTCGACCAGTCCGTCGAAGGGCGGGCCGTCCAGATCGGCCAGTGCGTCGTCGGGGCGGCCGTCGGCGTCGAGATCCAGCGGGAAGGCGTCGAGCAGCCCGTCACCGTCGATGTCCAGCGTCGGCTCGGCCGACCAGATTCCCGCGCCGCCGGCGCCGTCCCCCAGGCAATAGTCCATGCCTGTTCAGACGCATCAGGACTGCTGCGCGTTCCACCACTTGTGCAGTTCGGCGATCGCCTCGTCGTGTTCCAGCGGCCCGCGGTCCAGCCGCAGCTCCTTGAGGTGATTCCAGGCCTTGCCGACCAGCGGGCCGGGCGGGATGCCCAGGATCTCCATGATGGCGTTGCCGTCCAGATCCGGGCGGACCCGCTGCAGGTCCTCCTTGGCGGCCAGTTCGGCGATCCGCGCCTCGAGCTCGTCGTAATTGGCCCGCAGCCGGGCCGCGCGACGCTTGTTGCGGGTGGTGCAGTCCGCGCGGACCAGCTTGTGCAGCCGGCTCAGCAGCGGTCCGGCGTCGGTGACGTAGCGGCGCACCGCCGAGTCGGTCCATCGACCGTCGCCGTAGCCGTGGAACCGCAGGTGCAGGTAGACCAGCTGCGAGACGTCGTCGACCATCTGCTTGGAGTACTTGAGCGCGCGCATCCGCTTGCGGACCATCTTCGCGCCCACCACCTCGTGATGGTGGAAGCTCACGCCGCCGTCCGCCTCGTGCCGGCGGGTGCCGGGCTTGCCGATGTCGTGCAGCAGCGCCGCCCAGCGCAGCACCAGATCCGGGCCGCCTGACTGCTCCCCCGGGTCGCTTCGCTCCTGCCCCGCCGGGATGTCCTCCCCCGTGTCGCTTCGCTCCTGCCCCGCCGGCTCCTCCAGATCGATGGCCTGCTTGAGCACCGTCAGCGAGTGCCAGTACACGTCCTTGTGCTGGTGGTGCTCGTCGATGGCCATCCGCATCTCGCCGACCTCGGGCAGCACCACCGCGCCCAGACCGGTCTGCACCATGAGGTCCACCCCGGCCACCGGGTCCGCACCCAGCAGCAGCTTGTCCAGTTCGGCGGCCACCCGCTCGGCGGTGATCCGCTCCAGCTGCGGCGCCATCTCCAGCAGCGCCTCCAGCACCCGCGGCGCCACCGAGAAGCCGAGCTGGGACACGAACCGGGCGGCCCGCAGCATCCGCAGCGGATCGTCACCGAAGGACACCTGCGGCGCGGACGGGGTGTCGAGCACCCGCTCGCGCAGCGCGGTCAACCCCCCCAGCGGGTCCAGGAACTCGGCCGGGCCGTCGGCGGTGATACGCACCGCCATCGCGTTCACGGTGAAGTCGCGGCGCACCAGATCGTCGGCGAGCCGGTCTCCGAACCGCACCTGCGGATTGCGGGACACCTGGTCGTAGCTGTCGGCGCGGAAGGTGGTGATCTCGAACCGGTGCCCGGCCTTGCCGACCCCGATGGTGCCGAACTCGATGCCGGTATCCCACAGCGCGTCGGCCCAGCCGCGCAGCAGCCTCTGCATCTGCTCGGGGCGCGCATCGGTGGTGAAGTCGAGGTCGGAGTACAGCCGGCCCAGCAGCGCGTCGCGGACGCTGCCCCCGACCAGATACAGCTCGTGACCGGCGGCGGCGAACACCGCGCCGATATCGCGCAGGACCTCGCCGTAGCTGTTCAGCGCAACCCAGGCACCCGCCAGCAGTTCGGCCTCGGTGGCATCTGGAGTCGGGTCGGTCGGCACGTTCGGTGAGCCTAATGGTCGATAACGACCCGGCGACAGCCCGGCTACGACCGGCGCGTGTGGCGAGCAGGTAAAGCTGCGGCAACTACTATCGCTTGGGTGTCGGACGGTGAGCACGCCAAGCCTCGACGGCGCCGAGGGCGTCGCCGCGGTCGCCGGGCTGCCGGTCCGCCCGAGGGCAACGCCGCACGACCCGGCGCCGCCGCCGAACCCGGCGGCCAGAATCCCGGCCAACCGGCCACGACACCGAATCCGGGCCAGTCTCCCAACGGCGCCACGACCCCGACCTCCGGTAAAGCCGGCAGCAACGTCCAGCCCGCCAAACCCGGGCAGAACCGCAAACCGCGCCCGGCCGCCCGCCGGGCCCCGGACCGGCTGCGCACCGTGCACGAGACCTCGGCCGGCGGGCTCGTCATCGACGGCCTCGACGGGCCCAAGGAAACCCAGGTCGCCGCGCTGATCGGCCGGATCGACCGGCGCGGCCGGATGCTGTGGTCGCTGCCCAAGGGGCACATCGAGGTCGGTGAGACCGCCGAACAGACCGCCGTGCGCGAGGTCGCCGAAGAGACCGGAGTGCAGGGCAGCGTGCTGGCCGCGCTCGGCAGCATCGACTACTGGTTCGTCACCGAGGGCCGCCGGGTGCACAAGACCGTGCATCACTACCTGATGCGCTTCCTGGGCGGAGATCTCTCCGACGAGGACATGGAGGTCACCGAGGTGGCCTGGGTGCCGCTGCGTGATCTGCCCGCCCGGCTGGCCTACGCCGACGAACGCCGGCTGGCGGTGGTGGCCGGCGAGCTGATCGACAAGCTGCACACCCACGGCCCCGGCGCGCTGCCGCCGCTGCCGCACAGCGCCCCCGGCGGCGCCCCCAGACCCATTCGCACACCCGCAACCGCCGCCCCGAGGATTCGCCACCCCGGCGGGCGAACGGCTGCGGACAGGGCCCGTGAACCCGGCCCGGGTGCTGGTTCGCGTCCTCACCGCCGCCGTACTGCTGCTCCTTCTCGCGACCCCCGTCGTACCGCCCGGCGCCGCGGCCGCCGAACCCGGCTCCGCCGCGTTCCTGACCCTGCAGATCGACCGCGTCACCCCCGACATCGTGACCACCACCAGCGGGTCGGTGGTCACCGTCGCGGGCACCGTACGCAACGTCGGCGACCGCCCGGTCCGCGATGTGGTGGTGCGTCTCGAGGTCGCCCCCGCGGTCACCGGATCGGCCGGGCTGCGCACCAACCTGTCCGGCAATCTCGACCAGTACACCGCGGTGGGCCCGTTCATCACGCTGTCCACCGAGCTGCAGCGCGGCCAGCAGGTGCCGTTCAACCTGGCCTTCCCGGTGCGCGGCGAGGATCCGTCCCTGCGGATCGACCAGCCGGGCGTCTACCCGCTGTTGGTGAACGTCAACGGCACCCCCGACTACGGCGCACCGGCCCGCCTCGATGACGCCCGGCTGCTGCTGCCGGTGCTCGGCGTCCCGCCCGACCCGGCCACCGGGGATTCGGAGGGCCTGTCGGCGGTGGTGGCGCCGGACACCACCCGGCCGGTGGGGATGACGGTGCTGTGGCCGCTGGCCGACCGGCCCCGGCTGGCCGCCGGTATCCCGGGCGGCACCACCCCGATCCGGCTGCTCGACGACGCGCTGGCCACCTCGCTGGCACCCGGCGGAAGGCTGGACACCCTGCTGGCGGCCGCGGACTTCGCCACCAGCGCCCAGGTGGACGGCGACGGCGCGGTCGGCGGTGCGCTGTGCCTGGCCGTCGACCCCGACCTGCTGATCACCGTCAACGCCATGACCGGCGGCTACGTCGTCACCGACGACCCCAACGGTGGCCTGAACGCACCCACCCATCCGGGCACCGGTCAGGCGGCCGCGGTCGACTGGCTGAACCGGCTGCGGGCCCTCGCGCAGCGGCTGTGCGTGACGCCCACGGTGTACGCCCAGGCCGACCTCGATGCCCTCAAGCGGGTCGGCGACACCGGTCTGAGCGCGGTCGCCACCACCGGGGCCGCCGACATCGTGGACCAGATCCTGGGCATCCGTTCGGTGCGCGGCGCCACCCTGTTCGGGGATGCACCGCTGACCGCGCCCGCGGTATCGCTGCTCGGCGTGCGCGGACCGACCGTGGCCGTCGCCGCCGCTGCCCTGTCGGGCCAGCGGGTCGGGGCCGCCGACCTCGCCCCGCAGCGCGACTCCGCCGATGTCGTCACCGCCCCGTTCGACCCGGCGCTGGGCGCCGCGCTGGCGGGGTCCGGCGGCGCGCCGATCACCCCGACCTACCTCGACGAGGATCTGCACATCCCGCTGCAGCACGACTCCCGGACGGCGCGGCTGCAGAGCGCGCTCGGGGCACTGCTGTGGCGCGCCCTGACCCCGGACGCCGAACCCCGCACCGAGATCGTCATGCCGCCGCTGACCTGGGACCTGAACCCCGGCGAGGCCCAGACCCTGCTCACCACGGTGGCCAGCGCGATCCGGGCCGGTCTGGCCGCGCCGCGACCGCTGCCCGCCGTCATCGCCGAGACCCCACGCGCCGCACCGCCGGAGCCCGATCCGGCGCCGGAGCCCACCCTCGACCCGGACGCCTTCATCGACAACGGCGTCACCTCCAGCGTCTCGGCGATCACCGGCCGGCTGTGGGGCCTGACCTCGGCGCTGACCGTCGACCAGCGGACCGGGCTGACCGGCACCCAGTACACCGCCCCGCTGCGCGAGGACATGCTGCGCGCGCTCAGCCAATCGGTCCCCGCGGACGACCGCAACCAGGCCGCCCAGCAACGGCTTTCGACCGTCAGCCGCACCGTCGCCGATATGTTCGCGGGCGTCACGGTGGTCAATCCGGGCGACTCCTACACCCTGGCCACCGAACGCAGCCCGCTGCCGCTGGCGCTGCGCAACGACCTGCCGGTCCCGGTCCGGGTGCGGCTGCAGATCACCGCCCCGCCGGGTGTGGCGGTGACCGACCCGGGTGAGATCGAGCTGCCGCCCGGCTTCCTGCCGCTGCGGGTACCGATCGAGGTGCACTTCACCCAGCGGTTCGCCATCGACGTGAATCTGAGCACCGTCGACGGGCTGCCGCTGGGCGACCCGGTGCGGTTGTCGGTGCATTCCAACGCCTACGGCAAGGTGCTGTTCTTCATCACCCTGACCGGCGGTGTGATCCTGGCGCTACTGGTCGGACGCCGGTTGTGGCACCGTTTCCGCGGTCAACCCGACCGTGCCGACCTGATCCCGCCCACCCCCCGGCGCCCCGACCCGCTGGACACCGCGCTGGCCCACGGCGACGACCGAACCTCATGAACAGACGAGCTCCGATGAACAACCCGCAACGGGTGCCCCGCGGGCACACCACCCGGCGACGGGCAGGCGCCACCGCGCCGGCCGCCACCCGACCCGGCCAACCCCGCCAGGAACTGTCCGACTCGGCGGTCGTGTCGCGGTCCTGGGGGATGGCGGTGGCCACCCTGGTCAGCCGGATCACCGGGTTCGCCCGGATGGTGCTGCTGGCGCTGATCCTGGGCGGTCCGCTGCTCAGCTCGTTCACCGTGGCCAATCAGCTGCCCAATCTGATCGCCGCGCTGGTGCTGGAGGCCACGTTCACCGCGATCTTCGTGCCGGTGCTGGCCCGCGCCGAACGTGACGACCCCGACGGCGGCACCGCGTTCATGCGCCGCCTGGTCACCCTGGCCACCGCACTGCTGGCCGTCACCACGATCCTGTCGGTGGCCGCCGCACCACTGCTGGTGGATCTGATGCTCGGCAGCGACCCGCTGGTCAACCGTCCGCTCACCACGGCGTTCGCGTATCTGCTGCTGCCGCAGGTGATCTTCTACGGACTCACCTCGGTGTACATGGCGATCCTGAACACCCGCAACGTGTTCGGGCCGCCGGCCTGGGCGCCGGTGCTCAACAACGTGGTGGCCATCCTGACCCTGGGGGTTTACCTGCTGGTGCCCGGGGAGCTGTCCATCGACCCGGTCGAGATGGGCAACGCCAAGCTGCTGGTGCTCGGCATCGGCACCACACTCGGTGTGGTGGCCCAGGCCGCGGTGCTGATCCTGGCGTTGCGCCGCGAACGCATCAGCCTGCGCCCGCTGTGGGGCATCGACGACCGGCTCAAGCAGTTCGGCATGATGGCGCTGGCCATGGTGCTGTACGTGCTCATCAGCCAGATCGGCCTGATCGTCGGCAATCAGATCGCCAGCGCGGCAGCCGCTTCCGGCCCCGCCATCTACAACTACACCTGGCTGATCCTGCAGCTGCCGTTCGGCATCATCGGCGTCACCGTGCTGACGGTCGTGATGCCGCGGCTGTCCCGCAACGCCGCCGCCGACGACGGCCCGGCCGTGCTCGCCGACCTGAACCTGGCCACCCGGCTGACCATGATCACGCTGATCCCGATCGTGGCGATGATGACCGTGGGCGGTCCGGCCATCGGCAGCGCGCTGTTCGCCTACGGCAACTTCGGCCAGACCGACGCCGGGTACCTCGGCATGGCGATCACGCTGTCCGCTTTCACCCTGATCCCCTACGCGCTGGTGTTGCTGCAGCTGCGGGTGTTCTACGCGCGCCAGCAGCCGTGGACACCGATCGTGCTGATCCTGGTGATCACCGCGGTGAAGATCTCGGCCTCGGTGGCGGTGCCGCATCTGGTGTCCGACCCGGGCATGGTGGCCGGCTACCTGGGCCTGGCCAACGGGCTGGGTTTCCTGGCCGGGGCCACCGTCGGCTACCTGGTGCTGCGCGCCAACCTCAATCCGCCCGGCGGCAAGATGCTCAACCTCGACGTGCTGCGCACCATCCTGGTCACCATCGCCGCCTCGATGATCGCCGGGTTGGCCGCGCACGTGGTCGACCGACTGCTCGGGCTGGAGGCCCTGACCGAGCACGGCGGCGGCCTCGGATCCCTGCTACGGCTGGTGGTGCTGGGCGTGATCATGCTGCCGATCCTGGGTGCGGTGCTGTGGGCGGCCAAGGTGCCCGACGCGGTCGCGGCGGTCGCCGCCGTGCGGCGCCGGCTGCCCGGCCGAACCGCGGCCGTTTCCGTGCCTGACCGGGCCCGAATGCAAACCCCGGTCACGTACTCTGATCACAGCAATTCCCGCCCCACGCGGCCCGCACGCCCCCCGGCGGCGCGCCGGTACGGACCGCACGCGGGAATGGCACAGCAGCAGATGCCGAAAGGACCACCAGCGGTGAGTGATGACCCCGTGACCGGATCGGCACCCCGGGCAGGCGCGCGCCCCGAGGGTCCCGCAGCGGGCGACTTCCAGCCCGACACCGGTGGCTTCAGCCCTCGGTCCCAGGCAGAGAGCCAGCGGCCGCCGGCCGACGGACCCGGACAGCGGCCTCCGGCCGACGGACCCGGACAGCGGCCTCCGGCCGACTACGGCGACGACCCGACCCGGGCGCCGCTGGCCTTCGACTCCCCGCGCGAACCCGCCCTGGAGACCGCCACCGCCGACGAGGATGTGCACCTGATCCCGGGGGCCACCATCGCCGGCGGCCGTTACCGCCTGCTGGTGTTCCACGGCGGCCCGCCGCATCTGCAGTTCTGGCACGCCCTGGACACCGCGCTGGACCGGCAGGTGGCCCTGACCTTCGTCGACCCCGACGCCGTCCTGCCCGACAGCGAGCTGCAGGAGATCCTCACCCGCACCATGCGGCTGTCCAAGGTGGAGACCCCCGGCATCGCCCGGGTGCTCGATGTCGCGCGCACCGGTTCCGGCGGGCTCGTCGTGTCCGAATGGATCCGGGGCGGCTCGCTGGCGGAGGTCGCCGAGACCTCCCCGTCGCCCATCGGCGGCGCCCGCGCCATCCAGTCGCTGGCTGCCGCCGCCGAGGCCGCACACCGGGCCGGTGTCGCGCTGTCCATCGACGATCCCAGCCGGGTCCGGGTCAGCATCGAGGGCGACGTCGTGCTCGCCTTCCCGGCCACCCTGCCCGACGCCACCCCCGAGGACGACATCCGTGGGATCGGCGCCGCGCTGTACGCGCTGCTGATCAACCGGTGGCCGCTGCCCGACTCCGGTCTGCACAGCGGACTGGCCCCCGCCGACCTGGACGCGGCGGGCCAGCCGGTGGAGCCGCAGTCCGTGGACGGCGACATCCCGTTCCAGATCTCCGCGGCCGCGGCCCGCGCCGTGCAGGAGGAGGGCGGTATCAGCACCGCACCGACCCTGCTGAACCTGCTGCAGCAGGCCACCGCGGTGGCCGACCGCACCGAGTACATCGCCCCCGTCGACGAGCCCACCGAGTCGGCCGACCGCTCGGCTGCCGGCGGCCTCGATACCGAGGCGGCGGCGCGCCGCCGCAAGGGCATCATCATCGGCGTCGCCGCCGGCGGTGTGGTCGTGGTGCTGGCCCTGGTGCTGCTGGCCACCATCCTCAGCCGGATCTTCGGCAATGTCGGCGACGGGCTGGGCCGCGACGAGCTCGGGCTGAACAGCCCCGGCTCCAGCACCGAGCAGTCCGCAGCCGGTGGCGCGGCGATCAAACCGGTGCGCGCCACGGTGTTCTCCCCCGAGGGCGAGGCCGACGCGCCCGCAGACGCCGGTCTGGCCATCGACGGCAACCCGTCCACGGTGTGGCCCACCGACACCTACTCCGATCCCGCCCCGTTCCCCGGCTTCAAGAACGGTGTCGGTCTGATGCTGCAGCTGCCGCGGTCCACCGCGATCGGCTCGGTCACCCTCGACGTGTCCAGTGTCGGGACCGCGGTGCAGATCCGCGGCTCCGACTCGGCCAGCCCGTCCACCCTGGAGGACACCACCGCGCTGACCGACCCGGTGACCCTGAAGAAGGGCTCCAACACCATCGAGATCGACGATCCGAAGGCCACCCCGTATGTGCTGGTGTGGATCTCGACGTTGGGCACAGTGGACGGGAAGAGCCGCACCGATATCGGCGAGATCACCCTCAAGTCGGCGTCCTGACCGGTTATCCCCAGCCTCGGCCCGACATCGGTGCAGGTCAGGACCTGCGGTGAAGTTGGTGCCCGGAGCAGGTTCCGCGCTCCCCTAGTGTTCGGCTGTGGGGAGTTTCGGGGGATGCGGTGGGCACGATCGCACCGATGCGGAGTTGCTGGCCGCGCATGTGGCGGGTGACCGGTTCGCCTTCGAGGAGCTGTTCCACCGGTACCAGGCGCAGCTGTACCGACTGGCCCGGATCACCAGCAGCTGTTCCGACGACGCCCGCGACGCGCTGCAGGACGCGATGCTGTCCGCACACTGCCACGCCGCCGGATTCCGGTACGACTGCTCGGTGAGCAGTTGGCTGCACCGGATCGTGGTGAACGCCTGCCTGGACCGGGTGCGCCGATACAAGGCCCGCCCGACCGCTCCGCTGGACGGCACCTCGGCCGGCTGCGTCGCCGACCCGGCATCCGGGGTGGTCACCGCCATCGTGGTGGAACGCGCCCTGATGCGGCTGCCCGTCGAGCAGCGCGCCGCCGTGGTCGCCGTGGACATGCAGGGATTCACTGTCGCCGAGACGGCCCGGCTGTTGGGCGTGCCGGAGGGCACCGTGAAGAGCCGCTGCGCGCGGGCCAGGACCAAGCTGGCGGGCACGCTCGGCCATCTGGGCACATCGGTGACTCCCGCCGAAGTGGGGTCCGCCGCGCGATGATGAGAGCGTGCAGCGCGAACCCGGGGAACCCACCGCCGCCGAGCTGCACGACGCGCACGACCGGGTGCGCCGCGACCTGGCCGCTCTCGCCGCCGACACCGAGTCCGCCGCAGCACCACCGCCGGACGTGACCGCGGCCATCCGGTCCGCGCTGCGGATGGCACCGCCCCCGGCGCACCGGGTGTCACAGTCCCGACCGGTCCTGGTCGCGGGCATCGTGGCCGCCGTGTTCGCCGTCGGGCTGGGTGTGTTCGCGATGCTCGGCGGGGACACCGACCGGGAGTACCACCGCGATCGCGGCCCGACCGCCCGGCACATCACCGTGCAACGCGATCCCGGCGTCGTGCCCCTGACCGCCGCGCAGATCCTGGACCTGCTGGCACAGCCGGCCGCCCTGGGTGCCCTGGCCGATCCGCAGCGCTGCCTGCAGAGCGCCGGATTCGCCGCCGACACCCCGATCCTGGGCGCCCGGCCGGTGTCCACCGGTGTGCTGCTGGTGCTGCCCGGTGCGGAACCCTCGACCGTTGTCGCATTGGTGGTCGCATCGGATTGTCCGGCCCCCGGCGCCGGGGTGCTGGCACGAACGCAGGTCCCGCGCCCGTGAGCCGCGTCCCACCACGCGCCCCGACTGGGACCGGCGGGAACACCGCCGCCTACCCTGGTGTTTGAACAACCGGCCGCATTTGCGGCAGAAAGGCTGGGATGTCCAGGATGTCCACCACTTCGGAGGCCACGTCCCCCATTCACGACGTGATCATCATCGGCTCCGGCCCGGCCGGGTACACCGCTGCCGTGTACACCGCGCGCGCCCAGTTGAAGCCGCTGGTGTTCGAAGGCATCCAGTTCGGTGGTGCGTTGATGACCACCACCGAGGTGGAGAACTATCCCGGGTTCCGGGAGGGCATCATGGGGCCCAATCTGATGGAGGAGATGCGCGAGCAGGCGCTGCGCTTCGGTGCCGATCTGCGCATGGAGGACGTCGACGCGGTCGATCTGACCGGCCCGATCAAGACCGTCACCGTCGGTGACGAGACCCACCGCGCCCGCGCGGTCATCCTCGCGATGGGTGCCGCGGCCCGCCAGCTCGGCGTTCCCGGTGAGATGGAACGCATCGGCCTGGGTGTGAGCACCTGCGCCACCTGTGACGGCTTCTTCTTCCGCGACCAGGACATCGCGGTGGTCGGCGGAGGTGACTCGGCGATGGAGGAAGCCATCTTCCTGACCAAGTTCGCCCGCTCCGTCACCCTGATCCACCGCCGCGAGGAGTTCCGCGCCTCCAAGATCATGCTGGACCGGGCACGGGCCAACGAGAAGATCCACATCCTGACCAACAGCGCCGTCACCGAGATCGAGGGCGACCCCAAGGTCACCGGAATTCGCTTGCGCGACACCGTGACCGGTGAAGAGTCCAAGCTCGCGGTGACCGGGGTGTTCGTCGCGATCGGCCACATCCCGCGGTCGGATCTGGTCCGCGGTCAGGTCGACGTCGACGAGGACGGGTACGTCAAGGTGATCGGTCGCAGCACCGCGACCTCGGTCGAAGGTGTCTTCGCCGCAGGCGATCTGGTGGACCATACCTACCGGCAGGCCATCACCGCCGCCGGCTCGGGCTGTTCGGCTGCCATCGACACCGAGCGTTGGCTCACCGAATTTCCGGCTCCCACAGAGGATTAGCCAACCTTCCCCTACAGACCCACTAGATCAGGAGATCTGATGAGTGAGAACTCTGCCACTACCGTCGTGACCGACGATTCGTTTTCCGAGGACGTCCTGACCAGCTCCACGCCGGTACTGGTCGACTTCTGGGCGACCTGGTGCGGCCCCTGCAAGATGATCGCCCCGGTTCTCGAGGAGATCGCCACCGAGAAGGCCGGCGAGCTCAAGGTCGCCAAGCTCGACGTGGATGCCAACCCGGCGACCGCGCGGGACTTCCAGGTGGTGTCGATCCCCACTTTGATCTTGTTCAAGGACGGTCAGCCGGTGAAGCGGATCGTCGGCGCCAAGGGCAAGGCGGCCCTGCTGCGGGAGATCGCGGACCACGCCTGACCGCGAGGTTTTCAGGATTTTCCCGACCGTCTGAGACAATACTTTCAGTCCGAACTGCGAACGTAGGCTCCCTGCCGACAGTGCAGCGCGTCTGAAAGGCCAGGTATGTCGATACTGCGTCGCGGCGACCGGGGAAGTGCGGTCGTCGAGATCAGGACGGCTCTGGCGGGCCTCGGGCTGATCAACAGCCCCGACGCCGACCTGTCGACCGGCAAGCACGTCGCGGTCGACGTGTTCGATGCCGAGCTCGACCACGCCGTGCGCGCGTTCCAGCAGCAGCGTGGTCTGCTGGTGGACGGCATGGTGGGTGAGGCGACCTCCCGCGCGCTGCGGGAGGCCTCCTACCAGCTCGGCGCCCGGACCCTGTCTCATCAGTTCGGCGCCCCGATGTACGGCGACGACGTCGCCACCCTGCAGGCCCGGCTCCAGGATCTCGGTTTCTACACCGGACTGGTCGACGGTCACTTCGGTCTGCAGACCCACAACGGTCTGATGTTCTTCCAGCGCGAGTACGGCCTGTTCCCGGACGGCATCTGCGGCCCGGAGACCCTGCGCTCGCTGTACTTCCTCGGCTCTCGTGTCACCGGCGGTTCACCGCACGCGATCCGCGAAGAAGAACTGGTCCGGCGCTCCGGCCCGCGGCTGTCCGGAAAGCGGGTCATCATCGATCCGGGCCGCGGCGGTGACGACCTGGGTGCCATCATCCAAGGTCCCGAGGGCCCGCTCAGCGAGGCAGACATCCTGTGGGATTTGGCCAGTCGTCTCGAAGGTCGGATGACGGCGATCGGGATGGACACTTTCTTGTCCCGGTCTGTCGGGCGTAGCCCGTCGGACGCCGAGCGGGCCGCGACCGCGAACACCGTCGGCGCGGATCTGATGATCAGCCTGCGCTGCACCAGCCACACCAGCCCGTCGGCGAACGGTGTCGCCTCCTTCCACTTCGGTAACTCGCACGGCTCGGTCTCCACGATCGGGCGCAACCTCGCCGACTTCATCCAGCGAGAGTTGGTGGCGCGCACCGGAATGAGTGACTGCCGCGTGCACGGCCGGACCTGGGATCTGCTGCGGCTGACCCGGATGCCCACCGTCCAGGTTGATCTGGGATACGTCACCAATCCGCAGGACCGCACCCTGCTGGCATCCAGCCAGGCCCGCGACATGATCGCCGAGGGCATGTTGGCCGCGGTGAAGCGGCTCTACCTGTTGGGTAAGAACGACCGCCCGACCGGCACCTTCACCTTCGCCGAGTTGCTGGCCCACGAACTGTCGGTCGAACAGGCCGGCCGCTAACCCCAGTCGCTCACCCGCACGGCACGGCGCCGACCGGCGCCTGCAACTGGGCGCTCTCCAGCAGCCGTTCCAGCGCGGCCTCCACATCGGCCTTCCAACCCAGGCCCTGCTCCAGCTCGAGCCGCAGCCGGGGGAAATACGGGTGCGGCGCAACGACTTCGAAGCCCATGTCCAACAACAGGTCGGCACCGACGATGCATTGGCCGGCCGAGCAGTCACCGAGGACCTCGATCGCCTCCTGCAGATCGGACGGCACGCCGGCCTCGGAGAGCTCTTCGACCTGGGCGGTGCGGCCGAAGGCCTCGAGTGCCCGCACACCGCGGCGCACCAGATCCCCGACCACCGCCGAGATCAGTCCCCGGGAGAGGTGGTCGCCGTCGTCGGCGGCATCGAGCCCGAGCGAGGTGAGCAGCACGGCGTCGGCGCTGACCGGTCCGGTCGGGAACTTCTTGGCGCGTGGCACGGCCCCGGGCGGGGCGTAGAACACGTAACCCAGACACGGGGCGTCGTGGAAGACCTCGGCGCGATCGGGATCCTGCTCCCCCGGCACGGCGGCGCACTCGATGGCGACCTGACCGCACGAACCCCACTCCAGCATGACCATCGACAGCCATGCTTCCTTCTCGAACTCGGGATCGGCGAGATGGTCATCGCCGCGCAAGGTGGACGGGTCCACTTCCCAGAACACGCATCGCCTCGCATGCTTGGGTAGCTGCTCGAACGACTCGAGCCGCAGCGGGTTGATACGTGCTGACACTTCGATACCCCAACCTTCAGATGGCTCCGGCGCGCACGGATGCCATTCCAGGATAGGAGAAGCCCGTCCGCTCGGCCCACCGAACCCGGCAAAGTGCACCGACCCGGCATCGGAAGCCAAATATGTTGTCACGCATGGCTTCTCCTTTCCGGGCCGGCATCCGAGCGACGCTCGATGATTTTAGTGTCACAGTGACGTAATTCGCCGGTGTCTCCGGTCGCGGACATCCCGCGCCCATCCGGCCATTTTTCGCCCCGCTACTGCTTGGTCGAGTTCATCAACTCGACGATCCGCTGCAGATCGTCCACCGAGCCGAACTCGACGACGATCTTGCCCTTGCGCTTGCCCAGGCTCACCGTCACCCGGGTGTCGAACGCCGTCGACAGCTGCTCGGCGACGTCCTGCAGGCCCGGCATCTGGATCGGTTTGCGGCGCGGGGCCGGCGGCTCGGACGGCCCGGCCCGGTTGGCCAGGGTGACGGCCTCCTCGGTGGCGCGCACCGACAGGCCCTCCGCCACGATGCGGGCGGCGAGCTCCTCCTGCTTCTCCGGACCCCCCTCCAGGGACAGCAGAGCGCGGGCGTGCCCGGCCGACAGCACCCCGGCGGCCACCCGGCGTTGCACCGGGATGGGCAACTTCAGCAGCCGGATCATGTTGGAGATCAGCGGGCGGGAACGCCCGATCCGCGATGCCAATTCATCGTGGGTGACGCCGAACTCCTCGAGCAGCTGCTGGTAGGCCGACGCCTCTTCCAACGGATTCAGCTGCGCGCGGTGGATGTTCTCCAGCAGAGCATCGCGGAGCATGCTGTCGTCGGCGGTCTGCCGAACGATTGCCGGGATCGCACTGAGCCCGGCCTCCTGCGACGCCCGCCAGCGCCGCTCCCCCATCACCAACTGGTAGCGGGTCTGCCCGTCCTCGGCCGGCATCGCGCGCACCACGATCGGCTGCATGACGCCGAATTCCTTGATCGAGTGCACCAGTTCGGACAGTGCTTCCTCGTCGAAGACCTGGCGTGGCTGGCGCGGGTTGGGGTCGATCAGCTTCGGATCGACCTCCCGGTACACCGCACCGAACTCCGCGACCGCGTCGGCCTCGTCGGCGGTGGGCTGCGTCGGTGCCGCGGTCGGCTTCGGGGCACCCCCCATCAGGATGTCGGCGGTCGCGGCGCCGATGCGCGGCCCGCCGAGCGCCTCCCCCTCGGCCGGGCCGGTGGGAATGAGCGACGCCAAGCCGCGTCCCAGACCACTGCGCTTCTTCGCCTGGTTCATTCTGCTATCCCCAATGTCGTGCTCCTGTTCCCACCAACCATGCTCATCCCCGCGTACCGCCCTGGCTCGTGCCGCGCTGTGCAATCTCCCGACTCGCGTCGAGGTAGCTCATAGCCCCACGTGAACCCGGGTCGTAATCGAGGATCGTCATCCCGTAGCCCGGAGCCTCGGACACCTTGACGCTGCGCGGGATCACCGTGCGCAGCACCTTGTCGCCGAAGTGCGCGCGGACGTCCTCGGCCACCTGATCCGCCAACCGGGTGCGCCCGTCGTACATGGTCAACACCACCGTGGTGACGTCGAGTTCGGGATTCAGGTGCGCCTTGACCATCTCGATGTTGCGCAGTAACTGGCCCACACCCTCCAGCGCGTAGTACTCGCACTGGATCGGGATCAGCACCTCGGGCGCCGCCACGAGGGCATTGATGGTGAGCAGGCCGAGCGACGGCGGGCAGTCGATGAACACGTAGTCGAAGCTCTGTTTCTTCAGCCCGGCAAGTGCCCCCCGCAGCCGACCCTCACGGGCGACCATGCTGACGAGTTCGATCTCGGCGCCGGCCAGATCGATGGTGGCCGGCACACAGAACAACCGCTCGTTGTGCGGGCTGCGTTGCAGGGCCGCCTCGAGCGGGATCTCGCCGATGAGCACCTCGTACGAGGACGGGGTGCCCTGACGGTGTTCGATCCCGAGTGCGGTGCTGGCATTGCCCTGCGGGTCGAGATCGATGACGAGGACCTGGAGCCCCTGCCGGGCCAGCGCCGCCGCGACATTGACCGCCGTGGTGGTCTTGCCGACGCCACCCTTCTGGTTGGCGATGGTGAATACCCGCTGCCGATCCGGTCGAGGCAGTCCGCCCTGGCGGTTGTGCAGCAGCCGGGTCGCGCGTTCGGCCTCGGCGGCAATGGGGGTGTCGGCCACCGGATCACCCTGCCAGCTGTCCGCGGCGGGTGTCCATGTTTCACGTGAAACATCGGCCGCCCGCGCCGCGCCCTTGGGCGCGGTGGCTGTCACCGCCTTCGCGGGTGCCGGCTGCTTCCGGCCGTTACCCGACCCGTTGCGATCCCGTCCGAACCTCATCGCTTCCTCCTACCCGGCCGCACTGCTGTCGCTCCGCGTCGTGCAACCACCACGGTGCCGGGCGGGTCTAAAAACTCCACGCCACATCTCACCACTCTCACGTCCGTGGCACCAAGCGAAGCCAACGTCCGCTGGTGTTCCTTCACTTCATCCGCCGCCCGCTCCCCCTTGAGCGCCAACATTCGGCCACCGACCCGCAGCAGCGGGAGGCTCCACCGCGCCAACTTGTCCAGCGAGGCCACCGCCCGGGATACCACCGCGTCCATCGGCCCGGCCTCATCGCGCACCGTCTTGTCCTCGGCACGCCCCCGGATCACCGTCACGTCCAGGCCAAGATCGTCGATCGCCTCCTTGAGGAACTCGCTGCGACGAAGCAGCGGTTCGATCAGGGTGACGTGGAGGTCGGGTCGGGCGATGGCGATCGGGATGCCGGGTAGCCCGGCCCCACTACCGATGTCGGCGACCCGCTCCCCCGTGTCGAAGAGTTCCGCCATCGCCGCGCTGTTGAGCAGATGCCGGTCCCACAGCCGGTCGACTTCCGACGGCCCGAGCAACCCGCGCTCGATACCGGCCCCGGCGAGGATCGCCCCGTATCGCTCCGCCACATCGAGACGTTCGCCAAAACAAAGAGCCGCCGGCTTGGGCGCCGGACTCAGTTCGCCATGTTTCACGTGAAACATCCTCCGGTTGCACCAGGCCGACGGCCCTGTCTTCTTGCTTGAACTACATGGGTGTAACTAACGCCGTCAGGCCGGCAGCACAACGACGCGACGCGAGGGCTCGGCTCCCTCGCTCTCGCTGCGGACACCGTCGACGGCGGCGACCGCGTCGTGCACGATCTTGCGCTCGAACGGCGTCATGGGCGACAGCTCCTCGCGCTGCCCGGACTCCAGCACCCGGTGCGCGATCTTGTCGCCCAGCGCCGCGAGTTCCTCGCGACGGCGACGACGCCACCGGGCGATGTCCAGCATCAGCCGGCTGCGTTCCCCCGTCTTCTGGTGCACCGCGAGCCGGGTCAGCTCCTGCAGCGCATCGAGCACCTCGCCCTTACGGCCGACGAGCTTGTTGAGGTCACTACCCCCATCGATGCTCACCACGGCCCGGTCGCCCTCGACGTCCAGATCGATGTCACCGTCGAAGTCCAACAGGTCGAGCAGTTCCTCGAGGTAGTCGCCGGCGATCTCGCCCTCGGCGACCAGACGCTCCTCCAGGTCGTCGACCGGGGCGGTGTTCTCGGCGTCCTCGGCGGCGTCGGTGCGCTCGGTGGTTTCGGCGTCAGTCATATCCGTCTTCTCCTTACTTCGCCACGGCCGCGTCCGGTCGGTTCCCGGGTCGATCGGCTCTGGGCTTTGGCTTCTAGCGCTTGGGCTTCTTGGGCCGGGCGCCTGCGGTGGTGCTGGTGTTCTTCGACTTGGGGGCCGGCTTCGGATCCGCCGGCTTCTTCTCTGCCTCGGTGGCGGAGGGTTCGACCACCTCCGGGCCGTCGGCGGGCTTGGCCGCCTTGCGGGTCTTGTTCGGCTTCTGACCGGGAGCCGGTGCGTTGGCCGACCGGCGCTCCAGCGCCTCGGCCTTCTTCGCCTCTTCCTCCTGCTCGATCTTGCCGAACACGTAGTGCTGCTGCCCGAAGGTCCAGACGTTGTTGGACACCCAGTACAGGATGATGGCGAGCGGGAGGAAGGGTCCACCGACGACGACGCCCAGCGGGAAGACGTAGAGCGCCAGCTTGTTCATCATGGCCGTCTGCGGGTTGGCCGCGGCTTCGGGGCTCTGCCGGGCGATGGAGGCACGGCTGTTGAAGTAGGTCGCGACGCCGGCCAGGATCATCAGCGGCACACCGACCCCGATGATGGCCACGCGGCTGACATCGAATCCGATGAACGCGGCCCAACTGCTCTCCGACTGGATCATGGTGGCGCCGAGCGGAGCGCCGAACAGATTCGCCTGCAGGAAGTTCTGCACATCGGTGGCGCTGAAGACATAGTTGGACAGCGTCTTGTTCAACTCGATGTCCAGACCGAGCTCACCGAAGTTGTGACCGGTGCGGTTGAACGAGCGCAGCACGTGGAACAAGCCGAGGAATACCGGCACCTGCGCAAGCATCGGCAGACAGCCCAGGATCGGGTTGAAGCCGTGTTCCTTCTGCAGCTTCTGCATCTCCAGCGCCATCCGCTGGCGGTCCTTGCCGTACTTCTTCTGCAGCGCCTTGATCTGCGGCTGCAGTTCCTGCATCTGCCGCGTGGTGCGGATCTGCTTGACGAAGGGCTTGTAGAGAATCGCGCGCAGGGTGAACACCAGGAACACGACCGACAGTGCCCACGCGAAGAAGTTCGTGGGACCCAGGACGAAGGCGAACGCCTTGTACCAGACCCACATGATCGCCGACACCGGGTAATAGATGATGTCGAGGCTGAACCAGTTAAACAACAGAATCGCTCCTGACGACTTCTACGGAAGTCTTATCGCCGGCCTTGTCACCGCGCTCGGGAATGGGGTCCCACCCGCCACGGTGCCACGGACCACACTTGGCCAACCGGACGGCGGCCAGCCAGCCACCCCGGAACAGACCGAATTCGGTCAACGCGTCGACGGCGTACTGACTACAGGTGGGGGTGAAGCGGCACGTGGGCAGCCGCAACGGTGAAATCATCGTCCGATACAGCTGGATCACGAAGATCACGCTGTTGGCGGCCCACCGCGTCACGGCCGGGCCTGCCGTTGGCTCCGCGCCTTCTTCAGCGCGGAGCGAAGTTCGGATTCCAGCCGGCTCGATGCGGCGTCCCGGCTGCCAGGCAGGGCACGGATGACCAGCCGGTCACCCGGGCCGAGATCGGTGTCGCTGTCGCTGACGAGCTGATAGGCGACATGTCGAAGCCGGCGGGACACCCGGTGCCGTTGCACCGCGTTACCCACCGCCTTGGAGACCACCAGCCCTATCTTGGGGCCGTCCTCGCAATCATCGACAAAATCGTCGTGCAACGCGTGCACGACGATGTCGGGCTGGGAAGCCCGAATGCCTTGGCGAACCGTGACACCGAAATCAGTGGAGCGTGTCATCCGGTACCGGGCCGGAAGCACTGCCGGAGAACCCTGCGTCAGATCACGCAGTGAGGGAGCGACGGCCCTTGCTACGACGGGCCGACACGATGGCGCGGCCGGCGCGCGTACGCATCCGCAACCGGAAACCGTGCACGCGGGCCCGGCGGCGGTTGTTCGGCTGAAAAGTCCGCTTGCCCTTGGCCACGGCTGTTTCTCCTCGTTCGATCTGGTGTTCACGGACTCGGTCGCCATGACAATCATGGCGGCCGAGGACGCTGCCACCGTTGGTAAGCTCATCCATCTTGCCGGCGCGGCACCTGTGAGTTGCGGAACGGTTGTTCCGACAGCCCCGAGCTGCAGCCGTATCGCCACGTGCGGGCGACTGCTCGAGGGTACTGACGAGATTTGCCTGGGTCAAACCTGGCCCGAACGGCTCAGCCCGGGCATCCGCCCAGTCTCATCAGGCCACAAAAACCACACCAGTCACCATCTTTGTCCCTGCTGTGAAGAAGCTGTCGGCAATGTTGCAGAACGGTTGGCACTCCGAGAGAAAACTGTTAGCTTCTGGCAGTGCCGTTCCACGCGGAGCGGCGCCGGAATAGAGCGAGGACCACACCGGCCGCGAGCCCGCAGACCGTCTCGGACTGCGCGGAGCTCCGACACGACGTCCACGCCGATAGCCAACGCGACGAGTAGTACCCATCACTGTCCACAGTCTGTGGATAACTATGTGGATGGTTTGTTATCGTC
The DNA here is from genome assembly GCA_900078775.1 of Mycolicibacterium aurum. Lineage (GTDB taxonomy): Bacteria > Actinomycetota > Actinomycetes > Mycobacteriales > Mycobacteriaceae > Mycobacterium > Mycobacterium aurum_A. The sequence continues at coordinate 4,777,406 of LT549889.1, read as the reverse complement.
GCCCCCGGGAATAACGACCGAGGAAAAGCAAGGGGGTAGGCGTCGTTGACCGCAGACCCAGATTCCTCTTTCGTCACGGTCTGGAACACGGTCGTCGCCGAACTCAACGGTGAGACGCCGTTCGGGGAGACCATCAACGGCGGTCCCCGCCCGCAGACCCTCACCGCCCAGCAGCGGGCCTGGTTGAAACTCGTCCGCCCCTTGGTCATCACCGAGGGATTCGCCCTGCTCTCGGTGCCGTCCGCGTTCGTGCAGAACGAGATCGAGCGGTTGCGCGAACCGATCGTGTCCGCGCTGAGCCGCCAACTCGGCCAGCGGGTGGAACTCGGCGTCCGGATCGCCACCCCGAGTCCCGAGGAAACCGCCGAGCCGGAGCCCGAACCCGAGGTCCCGCCCGCCGACCCCGCCGCGATCGACAACGAAGAGGTCGACGAGGACGGCGAGGCCCTGGCCAACGCCGAGGCCAGCTGGCCCACGTACTTCAACCGCTCGCAGAAGCCGGCACCGGAGACCAACGCCGTCAGCCTCAACCGGCGCTACACCTTCGAGACGTTCGTCATCGGATCGTCCAACCGGTTCGCGCACGCCGCGACGCTGGCCATCTCCGAGGCACCCGCCCGCGCGTACAACCCGCTGTTCATCTGGGGTGAGTCGGGTCTGGGCAAGACCCATCTGCTGCATGCGGCCGGCAACTATGCCCAACGGCTCTTTCCGGGCATGCGGGTGAAGTACGTCTCGACCGAGGAATTCACCAACGACTTCATCAACTCGCTGCGCGATGACCGCAAGGCGTCGTTCAAGCGCAGTTACCGCGATGTCGACATCCTGCTCGTCGATGACATCCAGTTCATCGAGGGCAAGGACGGCATCCAGGAGGAGTTCTTCCACACCTTCAACACGCTGCACAACGCGAACAAGCAGATCGTCATCTCCTCGGACCGCTCCCCCAAACAGCTCGCGACCCTCGAGGACCGGCTGCGCACGCGGTTCGAGTGGGGCCTGATCACCGATGTGCAGCCGCCGGAACTGGAGACCCGCATCGCCATCCTGCGCAAGAAAGCGCAGATGGATCGCCTGGACGTGCCCGATGACGTGCTCGAGCTCATCGCCAGCCGGATCGAGCGCAACATCCGCGAACTCGAGGGTGCCCTGATCCGGGTCACCGCGTTCGCCTCGCTCAGTAAGACCACCATCGACAAGTCCCTGGCCGAGATCGTGCTGCGGGATCTGATCGCCGATGCCAGCACCATGCAGATCAGTACCGCCACGATCATGGCGGCCACCGCGGAGTACTTCGAGACCACCGTGGAGGAACTGCGCGGACCAGGCAAGACGCGCGCCCTGGCGCAGTCCCGCCAGATCGCGATGTACCTGTGCCGCGAGCTCACCGACCTGTCGCTGCCGCGCATCGGTGAAGCGTTCGGCCGCGACCACACCACGGTCATGTACGCCGAGCGCAAGATCCGCGACGGCATGGCGGAACGGCGTGAGATCTTCGATCACGTCAAGGAACTCACCACCCGGATCCGGCAGCGCTCCAAGCGCTGAGCCCGTCCCGGCTGTAGTTCTCACCACAAATCTGCGAAAAACTTTCGTCCCGTCGGCACCGTTCGTCACAAAAAATCGGTGTGGACAGCCTGTGCACAACCTGGGAGAAACCTGTCGTCAACCCGGCGGCCACTCCACAAAACCGGATTTGTGCACAACCGGCCCACATCGGTCCGCAGTTCCTCCACAGCCTGCCCACACCCCCGGCACGGCTGCCACCTGCAGCGAGCGGCATTGATCCACAGCTTCCACAGGACCTATTACTATTGCTTTTATCTCTAGAAGAGTCTTCTTCTAAAAGCAGGCTGTTGGGGACAGAGCAGTCGGGCAGGCGATCGCCGGGGCTTTCCGCCCGCTGCGCGGACCGAGCGAATAGCTTTCAAGTTCGCGCCGAACGCTCTACGGTTGTGATTCGATACGCCGGTGCGATCGTCGACCAGTTCGCGACTACGCTCGGAGTGACATGGGGAATCCGCAGCTAGGTGCTGGTTGACGCGGTAGATCGAAGGGACGCTATGGACGTGGTGACGACGAATGTTGGTCTCACCGATTTGAAGTTCCGTCTGGTACGCGAGGATTTTGCCGATGCGGTGGCATGGGTGGCGCGCAGCCTGCCGTCCCGGCCGACCGTCCCGGTGCTCGCCGGCGTGCTGCTGACCGGCTCGGACGACGGCCTGACGATCTCCGGGTACGACTACGAGACCTCCGCCGAGGTGCGCGTCGCGGCTGAAATCGCTTCTCCAGGAAGCGTTTTGGTATCCGGTCGACTGCTCTCGGACATCACCCGATCGCTGCCGGCCAAGCCGGTCGACGTCAGCGTCGAGGGCACCCGGGTCTCGCTGAGCTGCGGCAGTGCCCGCTTCTCGCTGCCGACCATGGCCGTCGAGGACTACCCGTCGCTGCCCGCGCTGCCCGACGAGACCGGTGTCGTCTCGTCCGACCTGTTCGGTGAGGCCATCGGCCAGGTCGCCGTCGCCGCGGGCCGCGACGACACCCTGCCCATGCTGACCGGTATCCGGGTCGAAATTTCCGGCGACAAGGTCGTTTTGGCAGCTACCGACCGCTTCCGGCTGGCGGTGCGTGAACTCACCTGGTCCACCGACTCCGCCGGCATCGAGGCCGCAGTCCTGGTTCCGGCCAAGACCCTGTCCGAGGCCGCCAAGACCGGCACCGACGGCACCGAGGTGCACCTGGCGCTCGGTGCCGGCGCCGCCGTCGGCAAGGAAGGTCTGCTGGGCATCCGCAGCAACGGCAAGCGCACCACCACCCGGCTGCTCGACGCGGAATTCCCGAAGTTCCGCCAGTTGCTGCCGACCGAGCACACCGCGGTCGCCACCGTCGGTGTGGCCGAGCTCACCGAGGCGATCAAACGCGTGGCCCTGGTCGCCGACCGAGGCGCGCAGGTGCGGCTCGAGTTCAGCGAGGACGGGGTCCGGCTGTCGGCCGGCGCCGACGATGTCGGCCGCGCCGAGGAAGACCTGCAGGTCGACTTCGCCGGCGAACCGCTGACCATCGCCTTCAACCCGACCTACCTGACCGACGGTCTCGGGTCGCTGCGCTCGGAGCGGGTGACCTTCGGATTCACCACGCCCAGCCGTCCCGCGGTGCTGCGGCCCGCAGGGGAGAATGCTGTCGAGGCCGGCGCGGCGGGGCCCTTCCCCGCCGAGCAGACTGATTACGTCTATCTGTTGATGCCGGTGCGCCTCCCGGGCTGACCGGCTCACCCACGGGGAGGTACGCACGCATATGCAACTTGGTTTGATCGGCCTGGGCAAAATGGGCTTCAACATGCGGGAACGTCTGCGTGCGGGAGACCACGAGGTCGTCGGATACGATCCGCGCCCGGAGGTCACCGATGTGCCGTCACTGGCCGCGCTGGCCGAGGCGTTGCCCGCGCCCCGCACGGTCTGGGTGATGGTGCCCTCCGGCGAGGTCACCCGTGCGACGATCGCGAGTCTGGCGGAGGTCCTCGAGCCCGGTGACCTGGTGATCGACGGCGGGAACTCCCGCTACACCGAGGACGCGCCGCACGCAAAGATGTTGGGCGAGAAGGGAATCTCTTTCATCGACGCGGGTGTCTCGGGTGGCATCTGGGGATTGACCGAAGGCTATGGACTGATGGTCGGTGGCAGTGACGAGGATGTCGCCCGGGCCATGCCGATCTTCGACACCCTGCGCCCGGCCGGTGAGAAGGCCGACGGTTTCGTGCACGCCGGTCCCATCGGAGCCGGCCACTTCACCAAGATGGTGCACAACGGGGTGGAGTACGCGCTGATGACCGCCTACGCGGAGGGCTACGAGATGCTGGCCGCCGAGGAGCTGGTCAAGGACCCGCAGGCGGTGTATCAGGCCTGGACCAACGGCACGGTGGTGCGGTCCTGGCTGCAGCAGCTGCTGGCCAAGGCGCTCAAGGAGGATCCGGGACTGGACAATCTCACCGGGTACACCGAGGACTCCGGTGAGGGTCGGTGGACGGTCGAGGAGGCCATCCGGCTGCGCGTGCCGGTGCCCAGCATCGCCGCCTCACTCTTCGCGAGATTCCTTTCCCGCCAGGATGATTCGCCCACCATGAAGGCTGTCGCCGCACTGCGAAACCAGTTCGGTGGGCACGCGGTGCAGCGCATCTCGGAGTCCGGTTAGTTTTGTACGTTCGTCATCTGGGATTGACCGACTTCCGGTCATGGTCACGGGCCGAGATAGATCTCGAGCCCGGGCATACCGTATTCGTCGCACCGAATGGTTTCGGCAAGACGAATCTGGTGGAAGCACTGTGGTATTCGGCGACACTCGGTTCACACCGGGTCGCCTCCGACGCGCCCCTGATCCGGGATGGTGCCCCGCGTGCCGTCGTCTCGACGGTGGTGGTCAACGAGGGTCGCGAACTCGCGGTGGATCTCGAGATCACCACCGGCCGGGCCAACAAGGCCCGGCTGAACCGCTCGCCGGTGCGCAGCCCGCGGGAGGTCCTCGGAGTGCTGCGGGCCGTGCTGTTCGCACCCGAGGATCTGGCATTGGTGCGCGGAGACCCATCGGAACGGCGCCGCTATCTGGACGAGGTCGCCACCACCAGGCGGCCCCGGATCGCCGGGGTGCGGGCCGACTACGACAAGGTGGTCCGCCAGCGCACCGCGTTGTTGAAGTCCGCGGGCCCGGCCCGCTACCGCGGTGACAGTTCCATGCTGGACACCCTCGAGTCGTGGGACGGACACCTCGCAGCCCATGGCGCACAACTGATCTCGGCACGGGTCGATCTGGTCAACCAGCTCGCACCGGAGGTGGAGAAGGCGTACCAGCTGCTGGCGCCGGCCTCCCGACCGGCCGCGATCAAGTACCGCAGTGCGGTGGACACCGTGGAGGCCGAGGCCACGGCCGGCACCGTCGACCCGAGTGTCTACGAGGCCGCGCTGCTCGAGGAATTACGGATCAAGAGGTCTGCCGAACTCGAGCGCGGGGTGTGTCTGGTCGGACCGCACCGCGACGACCTGGATCTGCGCCTCGGTGAGCAACCGGCCAAGGGTTACGCCAGCCACGGTGAATCCTGGTCCATGGCACTGGGTTTGCGGCTGGCCGCCTACGAACTCCTGCGCACCGATGGCAGCGATCCGGTGCTGCTGCTCGACGATGTCTTCGCCGAGCTCGACAACGCCCGGCGCCAGGCGCTGGCCAGGGTCGCGGCGTCGGCCGAACAGGTCCTGGTGACCGCGGCGGTACCCGAGGACCTGCCGGTGGACTGGGATGTGCGCCGGATCGAGGTCACCATGCGCGACGATGACAGTGGACGGATTTCGGAGGTGGTGTCGTGAGCGAGTCTGCGAACGAACCGTCGGGCAGGCGCGAGTCTGCGAGCGAACCGACAACCCCGGGTGAGAACGGGGGTCCCCCGGAACATCTGGACAATCTGCCCGGTATGGACATGGTGCGCCGGGTGCTCGAGGAAGCCCGCGGGGCCGCCCGTACCCGGGGTAAGGATGTGGGTCGGGGCCGGGTCGCTCCCGCGCAGCGCTCCCCCGCCGGGGGTAAACGCCGGCGCTGGTCCGGACCGGGCCCCGACGTCCGCGATCCCCAGCCCTTCAGCGTGGCCGCTCGAGATCTCGCGCAATCACGCGGCTGGTCCAAGCAGGTCGCGGAGGGTTCGGTGCTGGGTCAATGGGTGACCGTCGTCGGCGACCAGATCGCCGACCATGCGGTACCGGTGAGTCTGCGCGACGGGGTCCTGACGGTCTCCGCGGAATCGACCGCCTGGGCCACCCAGCTGCGGATGGTGCAGGCCCAGGTGCTGGCCAAGATCGCCGCCGCGGTCGGCGACGGTGTGGTGACGTCGTTGAAGATCCAGGGGCCGACCGCGCCGTCCTGGCGCAAGGGCAGCCGGCACGTGCCCGGGCGTGGTCCGCGGGACACCTACGGATAGGTCACTCGGAGGTTCTGCTGAGAGGGCCGAGACGCCAGAAATCACGTATCTGAGGCGTCCAGACGCTCCGAGGGCCGGAAAATTCCGTGCACGGCTCAGATAGATGGTGGGAAACAGCGCTGCAGAGTAAGTCCTGACGGTGTCTAACGGTAGACTGGCGGGAGCTTTGCAGGCGGTGTTGTAAAACCGCGACCCGCGAACCCCAAGGAGACGCGTCCAACGTGGCTGCCCAAGATCAGTACGGTGCCGATTCGATCAAGGTCCTCGAAGGACTCGAAGCCGTACGCAAGCGTCCCGGCATGTATATCGGTTCCACCGGAGAGCGCGGTCTACACCACCTGATCTGGGAGGTCGTGGACAACGCCGTCGACGAGGCGATGGCCGGCTACGCCACCAAGGTGGACGTGCGGATCCTCGAGGACGGCGGCGTCCAGGTCTCCGACGACGGCCGCGGCATCCCGGTCGCCATGCACGCGACCGGCGTCCCGACCGTGGACGTCGTGATGACCGTGCTGCACGCCGGCGGCAAGTTCGAGGAGGGTGCCTACCAGGTGTCCGGCGGCCTGCACGGCGTCGGCGTGTCGGTGGTCAACGCACTGTCCACCCGGCTCGAGGCCGATATCTGCCGCGACGGGTACGAGTGGTTCCAGACCTACGACAAGTCGGTGCCGGGCACCCTGCGCCAGGGTGAGAAGACCAAGAAGACCGGCTCGACCATCCGGTTCTGGGCGGATCCCGACATTTTCGAGACCACCACCTACGACTTCGAGACGATCGCCCGCCGACTGCAGGAGATGGCCTTCCTGAACAAGGGCCTGACCATCGAGCTGACCGACGAGCGCGTCGCCCCGAGGCGGTCGTCGATGAGGTGGTCAGCGACCACGCCGAGGCGCCGAAGTCGGCGGACGAGAAGGCCGCCGAGGCCGCGGCCCCGCAGAAGGTCAAGCACCGGGTGTTCCACTACCCCGGCGGCCTGGTCGACTTCGTCAAGCACATCAACCGGACCAAGACCGCGATCCAGCCCAGCGTCATCGATTTCGAGGGCAAGGGTCCCGGCCACGAGGTCGAGATCGCGATGCAGTGGAACGCCGGCTACTCCGAGTCGGTGCACACCTTCGCCAACACCATCAACACCCACGAGGGTGGCACCCACGAAGAGGGGTTCCGGGCGGCGCTGACCACGGTGGTCAACAAGTACGCCAAGGACAAGAAGCTGCTCAAGGACAAGGATCCGAACCTCACCGGCGACGACATCCGTGAGGGTCTGGCCGCGGTCATCTCGGTGAAGGTCCAGCAGCCGCAGTTCGAGGGCCAGACCAAGACCAAACTGGGCAACACCGAGGTCAAGTCATTCGTCCAGAAGATCTGCAACGAAGAACTGCAGCACTGGTTCGATGCCAACCCGGCCGAAGCCAAGACCGTTGTGAACAAGGCTGTTTCGTCGGCGCAGGCACGAATGGCGGCACGCAAGGCGCGAGAATTGGTGCGCCGCAAGAGCGCCACCGACATCGGTGGTCTGCCCGGCAAGCTCGCCGACTGCCGCTCCACCGACCCGAGCAAGTCCGAACTGTATGTGGTGGAGGGCGACTCGGCCGGTGGCTCGGCCAAGAGTGGGCGCGACTCGATGTTCCAGGCGATCCTGCCGCTGCGCGGCAAGATCATCAACGTCGAGAAGGCCCGCATCGACCGGGTGCTCAAGAACACCGAAGTCCAGGCCATCATCACCGCGCTGGGCACCGGAATCCACGATGAGTTCGACCTCGCGAAGCTGCGGTATCACAAGATCGTGCTAATGGCCGACGCCGACGTGGACGGTCAGCACATCTCGACCCTGCTGCTGACCCTGCTGTTCCGGTTCATGAAACCGCTTGTGGAGAACGGGCACATCTTCCTGGCGCAGCCGCCGCTGTACAAGCTCAAGTGGCAGCGCAGCGAGCCCGAGTTCGCCTACTCCGATCGTGAGCGGGACGGTCTGCTGGAGGCCGGCCGCGCGGCCGGCAAGCGGATCAACCCGGAGGACGGCATCCAGCGGTACAAGGGTCTGGGCGAGATGGACGCCAAGGAACTGTGGGAGACCACCATGGACCCCTCGGTGCGGGTGCTGCGTCAGGTGACCCTCGATGACGCCGCCGCCGCAGACGAGCTGTTCTCGATCCTGATGGGCGAGGATGTCGAGGCCCGCCGCAGCTTCATCACCCGAAATGCCAAAGACGTTCGCTTCTTGGATGTTTAACCCGGATAACCAGGTTTAGGACAATAGATGACTGACACCACCCTGCCGCCTGGCGACGAAGCCGGCGACCGCATCGAACCTGTCGACATCCAGCAGGAGATGCAGCGCAGCTACATCGATTACGCCATGAGCGTCATCGTGGGCCGCGCCCTTCCCGAGGTCCGCGACGGCCTCAAGCCGGTGCACCGCCGGGTGCTCTATGCCATGTACGACTCGGGCTTCCGCCCGGATCGCGGCCACGCCAAGTCCGCCCGTTCGGTCGCCGAGACGATGGGTAACTATCACCCGCACGGTGACTCATCAATCTACGACACCCTGGTCCGGATGGCCCAGCCGTGGTCGCTGCGCTACCCGCTGGTCGACGGTCAGGGCAACTTCGGCTCGCCGGGTAACGACCCGCCGGCCGCCATGCGCTACACCGAGGCCCGTCTGACTCCACTGGCCATGGAGATGCTGCGTGAAATCGACGAGGAGACAGTCAATTTCATCCCCAACTATGACGGGCGCGTGCAGGAGCCGACGGTCCTGCCGAGCCGGTTCCCGAACCTGCTGGCCAACGGTTCGGGCGGTATCGCGGTCGGTATGGCCACCAACATCCCGCCGCACAACCTCCGCGAACTCGCCGAGGCCGTGTACTGGTGCCTGGACAACCACGAGGCCGACGAGGAGACCACGCTGGCCGCGGTCTGCGAACGGGTCAAGGGTCCGGACTTCCCGACATCTGGTCTGATCGTCGGATCCCAGGGCATCCAGGACACCTACACCACCGGTCGTGGCTCCATCCGGATGCGCGGTGTCGTTGAGATCGAAGAGGATTCGCGCGGGCGCACCTCGATCGTGATCACCGAGTTGCCGTACCAGGTGAACCACGACAACTTCATCACCTCGATCGCCGAGCAGGTCCGCGACGGCAAGCTCACCGGCATCTCCAACATCGAAGACCAGTCCAGCGACCGGGTGGGCCTGCGAATCGTGGTGGAGCTCAAGCGCGATGCCGTCGCCAAGGTGGTGTTGAACAACCTCTACAAGCACACCCAGCTGCAGACCAGCTTCGGGGCGAACATGCTGTCCATCGTCGACGGGGTGCCGCGCACCCTGCGGCTGGACCAGATGATCCGCTACTACGTCGAGCACCAACTCGATGTGATCATCCGGCGCACCCGGTACCGGTTGCGCAAAGCCAATGAGCGGGCCCACATTCTGCGCGGTCTGGTCAAGGCGCTCGACGCGCTCGACGAGGTCATCGCATTGATCCGGGCCTCGGCCAACGCCGATGTCGCCCGCAGCGGCCTGATGGAGCTGCTCGACGTCGACGAGATCCAGGCCCAGGCCATCCTCGACATGCAGCTGCGTCGACTGGCCGCTCTGGAACGTCAGCGCATCGTCGACGATCTGGCCAAGATCGAAGCCGAGATCGCGGACCTCGAGGACATCCTGGCCAAGCCCGAGCGGCAGCGCGCCATCGTCCGCGACGAACTCAAGGAACTCGCCGACAAGTACGGCGATGACCGCAAGTCGCGGATCGTGCCGGCCGACGGTGAGGTCAGCGATGAGGATCTGATCGCCCGCGAGGACGTGGTCGTGACGATCACCGAGACCGGATACGCCAAGCGCACCAAGACCGACCTGTACCGCAGCCAGAAGCGCGGCGGTAAGGGCGTGCAGGGTGCCGGGCTCAAGCAGGACGACATCGTCAACCACTTCTTCGTCTGCTCGACGCATGACTGGATCCTGTTCTTCACCACACAGGGCCGGGTGTACCGGGCCAAGGCCTACGAACTGCCGGAGGCCTCCCGCACCGCGCGCGGTCAGCATGTGGCCAACCTGCTGGCCTTCCAGCCGGAGGAGCGCATCGCACAGGTCATTCAGATCCAGAGCTACGAGGATGCGCCGTACCTGGTGCTGGCCACCCGCAATGGTCTGGTGAAGAAGTCCAAGCTGACCGATTTCGACTCCAACCGCTCCGGCGGCATCGTCGCGATCAACCTGCGCGAGGGCGACGAACTGGTCGGTGCGGTGCTGTGCTCCGCCGAGGACGATCTGCTGCTGGTCAGCGCCAACGGTCAGTCCATCCGGTTCTCGGCCACCGATGAGGCGCTGCGGCCGATGGGTCGGGCCACCTCCGGCGTGCAGGGCATGCGGTTCAACGAGGACGACAAGCTGTTGTCGCTCAATGTCGTGGAGGCGGACAAGTACCTGCTGGTGGCGACGGCCGGCGGCTATGCCAAGCGCACCGCCATCGACGAGTACAGCGCGCAGGGACGCGGTGGCAAGGGCATCCTGACCATCCAGTACGACCCGAAGCGTGGCAGCCTGGTCGGGGCGCTCATCGTCGACGACGAGACCGAGCTGTACGCGATCACCTCCGGTGGCGGTGTCATCCGCACCGCCGCGCGTCAGGTCCGCAAGGCCGGTCGGCAGACCAAGGGCGTGCGCTTGATGAACCTGGGTGACGGCGACACACTGATTGCCATTGCCCGGAACGCCGAGGGTGACGACGACGAGGACACCGATTCCGAGGGTGCCGAGGCGGACAGCACCGGTACCGACGGCACCGAGCCCGACGCAACGTGATCAGACAAAGGAGCCGCTAGGTGACCTCACCGAACGAGCCCGGAGCCCCGCCGTCGGGGCGCTCGGCCGAGTCCAGCGATGTGCCGCCGTGGCAGCGCGGCCCGGCCGCCCGCGGCGCTGCCCCGCGGCCGGCCGAGCAGCCCAACGGCCCGCGTCCGGCGGATCAGGGTGGCGCTGCCCGGCAGCCTGAGCAGCCGGGCAATGGGCCGCGCCCTGCAGAGCCGGGCAATGGGCCCCGGCCGGCCGAACAGGGCGGTGCGCCACGGCAGCCCGAGCAGGGCGGTGCGCCACGGCAGCCCGAGCAGGCCAACGGGCCCCGGCCCGGGGAAGCTCCGCGGCCCCCGGCCCGCTCCCCCGGCGCGGACGCCCGGATCGGGCAGTTCATCGCCGGCGGCGCCCCCGTCAATCGGGAGAACGGCCCGGCCAACCGCGACACCGAGGTCGTCCCCGCCCGGACGCCCGACCGTCCCGAGGGCCGCCCGGAGAGCTACGCCAGCGAGCTGCCCGACCTCTCCGCGCCGGCACCCCGCCCGCCGCGGCCGTCGGGCACTCCGGCCCCGGCCGAGCCGCGTCCGGCCGCCCGGGTGCAGGTCGCCAAAAAGACCCAGGGGCCGGTGCGGGCCAGCATGCAGATCCGCCGCATCGATCCGTGGAGCACGCTGAAGGTCTCTCTGGTGCTCTCCGGTGTGATGTTCTTCGTATGGATGATCGCCGTCGCGTTCCTGTATCTGGTGCTCGGCGGGATGGGTGTCTGGACCAAGCTGAACAGCAACGTGGGTGACCTGCTCACCAGTGACAGCGGCACCGGTGGCGAACTCATCTCCAGCGGAACGATTTTCGGCGGTGCCACGCTGATCGGTCTGGTCAACATCGTGCTGTTGACGGCGATGGCGACAGCCGGTGCGTTCATCTACAACCTCATCACCGATCTGGTCGGCGGCGTCGAAGTGACCCTCGCCGACCGGGACTGAACCCAGCGGTTTTGGATGATCGGGCGGGGTTACGGTAATCTCGTCGCTCGGCCGGACTGAGAGAATCAGGCGGTTGAACGGGCCTATAGCTCAGGCGGTTAGAGCGCTTCGCTGATAACGAAGAGGTCGGAGGTTCGAGTCCTCCTAGGCCCACGGAAGGGTGTGCACCATGAAGTTGGTGTCGCTGGCGGTGATCGCAGGAATCGCCGCCGCGGCGGCGATCCTCTACCGGTCCCGCCACGGCGTCGAGGTGTGGCACACCACCGAAGATCGGCCCGCATAACCCCGAGGGGCCTTAGCTCAGTTGGTAGAGCGCTGCCTTTGCAAGGCAGATGTCAGGAGTTCGAATCTCCTAGGCTCCACAATCATCACGGTCCGGCGTGTGTCGGCATTCATCGGCGCAGCCGAATCCGCACAGTTCCCGATATCGAAAACTGTCAGTCCGCGCCGCATTTGCGAAATGCGCATATCCGGAGAGCCAACCCTTTGCTGTGAATGTGGGATGGATTACTGTGCGACGTGCACAGTGGGCCGCCCCGGCAAACTCCGGACAATGCGAGGTATTGCATGCACGCACAGCGCGGCCGATGGCGCTCACGCATCACGGCGAGGGTGAGCATCGTTGCCCTGGTTTCGGCCCTGCTGTGCACCGCGATGGGTACGAGGCCGGAAGTGCCTGTGCAGCACCAGGGCTCCCGCATCGAACTGACCGCGGCCATCGATCAGTCGTCCTCCACGCTGGGCTTCGCCGACTCGGACCTGTCCAACACCGGGATGTCCCAGGCCGAGATCGACCAGCAACTCGACAAGATGCAGTCGCTCGGTGTGCAGAATGTGCGCATCCTCATTCCCTGGGTCACGATCGAAGAACGCCAGGGTGAGTACAGCTGGGATTACATCGATTACATTGTCGATGCCGCGAACAGTCGCGGTATGGGAAATCTCGGCGTGATCAACCAGACCCCGATCTGGGCTGGCGTCCCCGTGATGGCGGGGATGCCCGATCCGGATGTGTTCGCCGGCTTCGCCGAAAAGGTCGCCACCCGGTACGCGGGAAAGATCTCCGCCTACGAGATCTGGAACGAGCCCAACGCGATCAATTCGCTGGACCCGGTGGACCCCGCCGCGTACACGAGCCTGCTGAAGGCGGCCTATCCGCTGATCAAGCAGGTCGACCCGACCATCACGGTGATCGGTGGCGTGGTCGGGGCCGGCGCCACGCTGGGCCACATCACCATGAACCCGGACGATTTCGTCCAGGGCATGTACGCCGCAGGAGCCAAGGGCTACTTCGACGCCCTGTCATTCCATCCCTACCAGTATTCGGATACCTTCTCCGCCGGTGCGGGCGTCGCCGGCTCGCCGCTGGAGCAACTGCAGCAGATCCTGCAGATCATGGCCACCAACGGTGACGGCGATCTCAAGGTGTGGGCCACCGAGTACGGCCAGCCCACAACCGGGCAGTACACCGAACAGCAGCAGGCGGAGTTCATCCAGGACTTCCTGAACGCCTGGTCTCAGATGGCCGGCACCGGCCCGATGTTCATCTACACGCTGCAGGACACCGACTCCGGCAGTCCCAACCTGCAGGACAACTTTGGCGTGTATTACTCCGACGGAACCGCCAAACAGGTCGTCCAGGTCATCCTCGATTTCCTGAACCCGGATGACCCCACCACCCCCGTGGACCCCACGGACCCGACGCCGCCCGCACCGGGCAATCCGCTCATCCACGCCGTCGCCGCGGCCGTGCACTGGTTGGGCGCCACCACGCGAGCGGTCGTCAACGGTGTCGTGACGGCGGCCGTCGACGTCGCGAAGTTCACGGCGGCGGTGGTGCGGACGGTCGTTCAGGTCACCTTCAACCTGATCCGCCGCGGTGTGGCGGCGGCGGAGTCGTTGGTCAAGGGCATCGCTACCGCGACCAAGAACGTCATGAACACCGTCAGGCAGGCAGTGCACCCCAGCACCGCGCGGACATCCGCCGGCGCGGTGGCCGAACCGATCGCGGCGTCGCGGTCGGCCGCGGGCACCTCGGCCGCGCCGGCCGGCGACGTCACCCCCGAATCACGCCCCACCGTCAGGACGATCCGCTCGGCAGACGCGCCCCGTCGTGCCGACAGCGCGGTGTCCGTGCCCGCCGGCGCGCCGGATCCGGACGCGCTGCAGGCGATCTCGGCCCCGGACGACGAGGACACGGCGCCTTCCCGCCCGACGGCGGCCGAGCGCCGGGCCGCACTCGGATCGGGCCCGGACGAGCGTCAGGACAACGAGGATCAGGACAAGGCCGACGATGCCGAGGACCGGGCAGCCTCGTCCTCGGTGACCGAGGAACCCGCCGACCGCACCCCGAGCTCGGGTACGACGCCATCGGACGAAGGATCCGAGTCGGGCGGTGAGGACGGCGCGGCGTAGCCGCGCTCAGGGCTTGGGCGTGATCTCCACACTCGGCGGCAGCGCCGAGGGTTCCGGGCGCATCGAGCGGCGCACGATCGAGAAGACCACCGCCCCGACGGCCAGCACGCCGGCCCCGATCACCAGGTACAGCAGCGGCCTGCGGGTCTTGGCCGGTTCCGGCTGGGGCTGGGCCTCCCGGATCTGGCGGCTCAGCCAGGCCGCCGAGGTGGCCGCCCCGTTCAGTCCCAGCGCGAGGGTGCCCCGGGTGACGTCCACCGGACCCACCACGGAGTACTTCAAGCCGCGGCTGACCCGTTGTGCCGGGGTCAATCTGGCGTCGGTGTCGGTGCTCATGGGCCACCTCTCTGCAGCTGTCCGGGACTCCCCCACAGCCTGCCACCAAACGGGGCGGCAGACGGGCGCCTCGGGCGGGGTGGCAGACTGAATTACGTGACGAGCCCCATTCAGACAGCGACTGCGACGCTGCACACCAACCGCGGCGACATCAAGATCGCCCTGTTCGGCAACCATGCTCCCAAGACCGTTGCTAACTTCACCGGCCTGTCCACCGGCACCAAGGACTACACCACCGAGAACGCCTCCGGCGGCACCACCGGCCCGTTCTACGACGGCGCGGTCTTCCACCGCGTCATCGAGGGCTTCATGATCCAGGGTGGCGACCCGACCGGCACCGGTCGCGGTGGGCCGGGCTACCAGTTCGCCGACGAGTTCCACGGTGAACTGCAGTTCGACAAGCCCTACCTGTTGGCCATGGCCAACGCCGGCCCGGGCACCAATGGTTCACAGTTCTTCATCACCGTGGCCCCGACGCCGCACCTGAACCGTCGGCACACCATCTTCGGTGAGGTCGTCGATCCGGAGTCACAGAAGGTCGTCGACGCCATCGCCACCACGGCGGTGGACCGCAGCGACCGCCCGACCGAGCCGGTCGTGATCGAGAGCGTCACTATCTCCTGACCTGCACGACCTGACCACCCTGAAGCGCACGTTCGCCACGCCGGCGAGCGTGCGCTTTCTTTGGCTGAGTGCGGCGTGTCGGGGAACGCACACGCACGGTCGCCTCAGGAGCGGCGGGCGTAGCCGGTGTCGGTGAGGGCGTCGAGCACCCGCAGCGGCTCCGTGCCCAGATCCCAGCGGGTGAAGATGTAGAGCCGGTCGTCGACGGTGTCGATCTCCAGCAGCCGGACCGTGCGGGCCAGCCGGCGGAACTCGGTGATCCGGATCAGGGTGATGTCCGCTCGGGACAGCACCCGGGTGCGCAACCAACCGCGCACCACGACACCCTGCTCGGTGATTGCCAGCTTCGGCCGAGCGCGCCACGACATTGTTGCAAACGCCAATAATCCGACCCCGGCAACCAGTCCGAGGACACGTCCGGGCAGGTCTGTGACCACAGTCACAGCACCTACGGCCAGCACCAGACCGCCGACGGCTATCCACAGGATGGCCGCGGTCTTCGGTCCCCAAGAAGTTTGCTGCATAGCCTCAATACCCCCTCTCACCGGGGGTTTCGCAGTTATCCACAGGCGCTATCCACAATGGGGATGAATAACAACGGTGTGATTGGGTTACACGTTGGTTGCCCGGCCGGTAACGCGCGGCACCATCGTGGTGTCCCATCGGGGTCGTCAGCGCCACCGCATGGTCAGCAACAGGCCGGTAATCATGAAGGCAAACGCGATGGCGTAGTTCCACGGGCCGAGATCGGCCATCCACTCCAGCCAGGTGGGTGCGTTCAGACCGGTTGCGCCGAGCTGGAAAACCAGCAGCCACAACAAGCCCACCAACATCAGGCCCACGAACAGCACCACGAACCACACGCTGGACGGTCCGGCCTTGACCTTGACCGGGGTCCGGCTCACCGGGTTGATGGTGAAGTCGTTCTTCTTGCGGACTTTGGACTTGGGCATGGATAACCTTTGATCACGATGGTGGAGAACGGCCGAGAAGAGCCTAACGCAGCGGCACAGCGACGACGGTCGGTGTGGCGTTTCGGGGTCCCCATCGTGTGCGTCTTCACCGGGCTGCTGCTGTCCGCCACGCACGGGGTGTCCGGCGGGGACGAGATCCGTCGCAGCGACTCCCCCCGCCTGGTGGACCTGGTCCGCGAGGCCAGCGCCGGCGTGGACCGGCTCAGCACCCGACGCGACGAGCTGGTGACCGCCCTGGACAATCACCACGGCGGCTCCCCCGGTGCGACCGCCGCTCTGGAGGCCATCACCCGCCGCACCGACACCCTGGCCGAGCAGGCCGGCCTGGACCCGATGCGCGGACCCGGGCTGGTGGTCACCCTCAACGACGCCCAGCGTGACGCCGACGGCCGCTACCCCATCGACGCCTCGCCCGACGACCTGGTGGTCCACCAGCAGGACATCTCCGCGGTGCTGAACGCGCTGTGGAGCGCCGGTGCCGAGGGCATCCAGATGCAGGACCAGCGCATCATCGCCACCTCGGCGCCGCAGTGCGTGGGCAACACCCTGCTGCTCAACGGCCGCACCTACAGCCCGCCCTATGTCATCACCGCCGTCGGGAATGTGCGCGCCATGCAGGACGCGCTGGCCGCCGCGCCGCTGGTGACGCTGTACAAGCAGTACGTGCTGCGCTTCCAGCTCGGCTACACCGAGGAGGCCCAGGATCAGGTGGAGCTGGTCGGGCACTCCGCGCCGGTGCGGCTGCGCTACGCCAAACCGGCAGGTCCGCTCGGGTACTGATGGCCGGGCCCGGCCAAGTAGCCTGATCCCATGCAGGTTCTGGTCGTCGACAACTACGACAGCTTCGTGTTCAACCTGGTCCAGTACCTGGGCCAACTCGGGGTGCACGCGACCGTCTGGCGCAATGACGACGAACGCCTCGCCGACCGGGACGCGGTCGCCGTACAGTTCGACGGCATCCTGCTCTCCCCCGGTCCGGGCACCCCCGAGCGCGCCGGCGCCACCATCGACCTGGTGAAGGCCTGCGCGAACAGCAAGACTCCGCTGCTCGGCGTCTGCCTGGGGCACCAGGCCATCGGGGTGGCCTTCGGCGGCACCGTGGACCGCGCCCCGGAACTGCTACACGGCAAGACCAGCGTCGTGCACCACTCCGATGTCGGTGTGCTGCAAGGACTTCCGGACCCGTTCACGGCCACCCGGTACCACTCGCTGACGATTCTGCCGGAGACCCTGCCCGACGTCCTGGAGGCCACCGGGCACACCGACAGCGGCGTCATCATGGCGGTGCGGCACACCGAGCTGCCGATCCACGGTGTGCAGTTCCACCCCGAGTCGATCCTCACCCAGGGTGGGCACCGGATGCTGGCCAACTGGCTCGGCTACTGCGGCGCGGCCCCCGACGAGGGGCTGGTGCGCAAGCTGGAGCAGGAAGTGGCCGACGCGGTCCAGGCGGCTACCGCTCGCGCCTAGGACGCGAAACTCAGGGTGATCGAGTCCCGGTACCCGACCCCGCTACCCGGTGACGGGCTCTGGGTCACCACGGCGTTGGACCGCAGACCGCTGTTGTCCACGTTGGCGCCCTTGATCAGCACCCCGGTCCAGCCCAGCGCGCGCAGGTTCGGCTCCGCGTCCACCCAGAACTGCCCGACCAGGTTCGGCATCACGAACTGGTTGCCGCGCGATACCCGCAGCTGCACCACGGTGTCCTTGGGCGCGGGCTGACCCGGTGTCGGACTGAGGCCGACGACCTGCCCGGTGGGCGCGGTGTCGTCCACCTCGACCGGCACCGTGCTGGGGAAGCCGGACGCCTGCAGGATTTCCTGGCAGGTCTCCACCGACTGCCCGGAGCAGTCCGGCACCACCACGCTGCCCGGCCCGGTGCCGACGATGACGGTGATGACGTTGGTGATCGCCGAGGTCGCGTTGGACGGTGGATTGGTGCCCAGCACCTTGCCCTTGAGCTCGGGGGTCGACTCGGATTCCGAGGGCTGCACCCGGGTGAAACCGGCGTCGAGCAGCTTGCGGGTCGCCTCGGCCAGCGACAGCCCGTCCACATCGGGCACCGCGCGTTGCTCGGGGCCGGTCGAGACGTTGATGGTGATGTCCTCGCCCGCCCTGACCGCGGTGTCGGCGGCCGGATCGGTGCTGATCACGTGGTCCGGCGGGATCGTGGAATCCGGTTTCTGCAGGGTGCGGGTCTTGAAGCCGCGGTTCTGCAGGGCCGCGATGGCATCCGCGGAGGTCTGCCCCGTCACATCGGGCACCTGCACATCGCGCGGGCTGCTGCCCAGCGCGTTGATGGCGATCGTCACCACCACGGTCAGCACGGCGAGCACCGCGACCGCGATGAACCAGCGGCGGATCGACCCGTTGCCCGACGGCGCGGGGTACCCGGCGGCCGGGATGTGCTCGGTGGGCAGCGCGCGGGCGTGCGGGCCGGTCGCGGTCAGCAGCGTGGTGCGCTCGGCGTCGGTGAACACCTTGGGGGCTTCCGGCTGCTCGCCGCTGTGCACCCGGATCAGGTCGGTGCGCATCTCGGCGGCGCTCTGGTAACGGTTCTCCGGGTTCTTGGCCAGCGCCTTGAGCACCACGGCGTCGAGTTCCGGGGTCAGCGCGGGGTTGCGGCTCGACGGTGGCGTCGGATCCTCGCGGACGTGCTGGTAGGCCACCGCGACCGGGGAATCCCCGATGAACGGCGGTTCCCCGGTGAGGATCTCGTAGAGCACGCAGCCCAGCGAGTACACGTCGGAGCGGGCGTCCACGGATTCGCCGCGGGCCTGCTCGGGTGACAGGTACTGCGCCGTGCCGATGACGGCGGCGGTCTGGGTGACGCTGTTGCCGCTGTCGGCCAGCGCGCGAGCGATGCCGAAGTCCATCACCTTCACCGCGCCGGTCTTGCTGATCATGATGTTGGCGGGCTTGACGTCGCGGTGGATGATGCCGTGCTGGTGGCTGAAGTTCAGCGCCTGGCAGGCGTCGGCGATGATCTCGATCGCGCGCTTGGGCTCCAGCGGGCCCTCGGTGTGCACGATGTCGCGCAGGGTCACCCCGTCGACGTACTCCATCACGATGTAGGGCAGCGGACCGTTGGCGGTCTCGGCCTCCCCGGTGTCGTAGACGGCCACGATCGCCGGGTGGTTCAGCGCGGCGGCGTTCTGCGCCTCCCGCCGGAAACGCAGGTAGAAGCTCGGGTCGCGGGCCAGGTCCGCGCGCAGCACCTTGACCGCGACGTCGCGGTGCAACCGGACGTCACGGGCGATGTGGACCTCGGACATCCCGCCGAACCCGAGGATCTCCCCGAGTTCGTAGCGGTCCGACAGGTGCTGGGGCGTGGTCACGGGGACTCACCCGGCGGTGGTGGTTCGGCGGGCACCCCGATCACGGTGGTGCTCGTCGAGGTCTCCTGCTGCACCGGCCGGTCCCGCTGGTCCTGGGCGTTCACCACGATCAGCACCGCGATGACGATGGCCAGGGCGCCGAGCACCCCGGCCGCCCACAGCAGGGCGCGCTGACCGGGTGAGAACGTCCGGCGCGGCGGCGGCGGGCGGTGGCTTCCGGTGGTCGCGCGGGTCGCGCCGCGGTGACCGGCGGGCGGTATTCGGCGGCGGCCGCGGCACGGGCCTGGGTCACCGACGGGATCGCCGCGGGGCGGCCCGGCCGATGGACGGGGCGGAGTTCGGCCGCGGGGGCCGGCGCCCGGCCCGCACGGCGGCCACGGCGTCGGCGAACGGGCCGCCGGAGCGGTACCGGTGGTTGGGTTCCTTGGCCAGCGTGATCTCGATGAGCTCGCGCACGTTGGGCGGCAGATCCGGCGGCAGCGGCGGCGGGGTCTCCTTGATGTGCTTCATCGCCACGGTCAGCGCGCCGTCCCCGGTGAACGGGCGCTTGCCCGACACCGACTCGTAGCCCACCACGCCGAGCGAATACACGTCGGAGGCGGCGGTGGCGTCGCGGCCCAGCGCCTGTTCGGGCGCGATGTACTGGGCGGTGCCCATCACCATCCCGGTCTGGGTGACCGGGGCGGCGTCGACGGCCTTGGCGATACCGAAGTCGGTCAGCTTCACCTGGCCGGTCGGGGTGATCAGGATGTTGCCGGGCTTGACGTCGCGGTGTACCAGGCCCGCGGTGTGCGCGACCTGCAGGGCGCGCCCGGTCTGCTCCAGCATGTCCAGGGCGTGCCGCAGCGACAGCCGCCCGGTGCGCTTGATCACCGAGTTCAGTGGTTCGCCGTTGACGAGTTCCATCACCAGGTAGGCGGTGCGGCCCTCGCCGGCGTCCATCTCGGTCTCGCCGTAGTCGTAGACGCTGGCGATGCCGGGGTGGTTGAGCATCGCGACGGTGCGCGCCTCGGCCCGGAACCGTTCGACGAACTCGGAGTCCTCGGAGAACTCCGCCTTGAGCACCTTGATCGCGACCTGGCGGCCGAGGCGGGTGTCGAGTCCTTCCCACACCTGCCCCATACCGCCGGTGGCGATGAGGCGCTGCAGCCGGTAGCGGCCGGACAGCGTCACTCCCACCCGGGCCGTCATGATGCCTCCCGGAGAGCGGCGGCGATGGTGGCCCGCCCGATCGGGGCGGCCACTGCGCCGCCGGTGGCGTTCAATCGGTCTCCGCCATTCTCCACGAGGACCGCGACGGCCACCTTGGGGGCTTGCGCCGGGGCGAACGCGATGTACCAGGCGTGGGGCGGGGTGTTGCGGGGATCCGTGCCGTGCTCGGCGGTGCCCGTTTTGGATGCGATCTGCACGCCGGCGATGGCTCCCTTCTGCTGTGTCACCTGCTCGGCGCCGACCATCAAATCCGTAAGTGTAGCCGCGACCTGCGGTGACACCGCGCGTCGCAGTTCGGTGGGTGCGGTGGTGGCGATATTGGACAGGTCGGGTCCCTTGAGGGTATCGACCAGATACGGGCTCATGGTGACGCCGTCGTTGGCGATGGTCGCCGCGATCATGGCGTTCTGCAGCGGGGTGACCGCGACATCGCGCTGCCCGATGGCGGACATTCCGAGCGCGGCCGCATCGCTGATCGGGCCGACGGTGGACTCGGCGACCTGCAACGGGATCGGGGCCGGGGCGGTGTCCAGACCGAACGCCTCGGCGGCGCCGCGCAGCCTCTCGGCGCCGGCGTCGATGCCGAGTTCGACGAACGCGGTGTTACAGGACCGGGCGAACGCCTCCCGCAGCGCGGCGGTCGGGCCGCTTCCGCAGGCCGCTCCCCCGTAGTTCTCCAGGGTGGCGGTGCTGTCCGGCAACGCGATGCGCGGCGCGGCGGTCACCTGGGTGTCCGGGGTGGCGCCGTCCTGCAGGGCGGCCGCAGTGGTGATCACCTTGAACGTCGACCCCGGCGGGTAGGTCTCCGAGATCGCCCGGTTGACCAGCGGGTCGTTCGGGTCGTCGCGCAGCCGTTCCCAGGTCTCGGTCTGCGCGGCGCCGTCGTGGCTGGCCAGTCCGTTCGGGTCGTACGACGGCGAGGACACCATCGCCAGGATCTTGCCGGTGGACGGCTCCAGGGCCACCACGGCGCCCTTGCACGGTTTCCCGTCGCAGCCGTCCGCCATGGCCTCCCAGGCGGCTTCCTGCACGTCCGGGCGCACCGTGGTGTCGACGTTGCCGCCGCGCGGGTCGCGGCCGGTGAAGAAGTCGGCCAGCCGCTTGCCGAACAGCCGCTCGTCGGAGCCATTGAGCACCGGGTCCTCGGCGCGTTCCAGACCGGTGCTGGAGTAGCCCAGCGAGTAGAAGCCGGTGATCGGGGCGTAGGCCTCCGGGTTCGGGTACACCCGCAGGAACCGCAGCCGGCCGTCGGTGGACACCGAGTAGGCCAGCAGCTGGCCGCCGGCGGTGATTTGGCCGCGCTGCCGCGAGTACTCGTCGAGCAGCACCCGCTGGTTGCGCGGATCGGCGCGGTAGCCGTCGGCGGTGAACACCTGGGTGAAGGTGGCGTTGGCCAGCAGGATCACGATCAGGGCCATGAAGACGACCGAGAGTCGGCGCAGGGAGGTGTTCATACGCGGCCGATCACCTCGGTCGAGGCCGCCGCGATGGGCGCCGGGTTGGGCCCGCGGCCGGTCTCGATGGGCCGGCGCGCCGCGTGCGAGATGCGCACCAGGATGGCCAGCAGCACATAGTTGGCCAGTAGCGAGGACCCGCCGTAGGACATCCACGGGGTGGTCAGCCCGGTCAGCGGGATCAGCTTGGTGACGCCGCCGACGACGATGAACAGCTGGATCGCCAGGGTGGAGGCCAACCCGGCGGCCAGCAGCTTGCCGAAGCTGTCCCGGACCGCGATCGCGGTGCGCAGACCGCGGATGATGACGATGGTGTAGAGCATGAGAACGCCTGCGAGACCGACCAATCCGAGCTCTTCGCCGACCGCGGCGATGATGAAGTCGGTGGACGCCGCGGGCACGGTGCCGGGCTGGCCGTTGCCCAGGCCGGTGCCGAAGATGCCGCCGGTGGCGAAGCTGAACAGCGACTGCACCATCTGGTAGCCGGCGCCGTCCGGGTCGGCGAACGGGTCCAGCCAGTTCTGCACGCGCACCCGGACATGGCCGAACAGTTGGTAGGCGATCAGGCTGCCGGCGGCGAACAGGGCCAGCCCGATCACCACCCAGGACAGCCGGTCGGTCGCCACGTACAGCAGCACCAGGAACGAGGCGTAGAGCAGAAGTGAAGTGCCCAAATCTTTTTCGAAGACCATCACGGCGATCGAGGCGATCCAGGCGACCAGCAGCGGGGCCAGGTCACGCGGGCGCGGCAGGTCCATGCCCAGCACGTGCTTGCCGGCGTTGGTGAACAGTTCACGCTTGGAGACCAGCACCGCGGCGAAGAAGATGAGCAGCAGGATCTTCGAGAACTCGGCGGGCTGAATGGAGAAGCCCTCGAACCGGATCCAGATCTTGGCGCCGTTCTGCTCGGAGAACCGGGCCGGCAGCAACGCCGGAATGACAAGCAGCACAAGGCCTATCAGCCCGCAGGTGTAGCCGTAGCGGGCCAGCATGCGGTGATCGCTGAGCAACCCCAGCACCAGGCAGAACGCCACCACACCCAGCAGGGTCCACAGCATCTGCTGATCGGCGTTGCCGCCGACGCTGCCCAGACTGAGCTCGCGCTGGGCGAGGTCGAGGCGGTGAATCATGACCAGCCCCAAGCCGTTCAGCAGCGCCACCACCGGCAGCAGCAGCGGGTCGGCGTAGGGGGCGAAGCGCCGGATGGCCAGGTGCGCGGCACCGAACAGCGCCAGAAAGCCCAGCGCGTACTGCGCCAGATCCCAGTCCAGTCCCTGTTCCTGGTTCGCCTCCACAATGAGCAACGCCACGGTGGTGATCACCGCGGCGAAAACCAGCAGGGCCAATTCGGCGTTGCGCCGGTTGGGTAGGGGAGGGGTGACGGTGACCGGGGACTGCGGCTGGGTCGACGAGGTCATGACGCGGTCCGGCAGTTGGTGCCCGGCTCCGGCGGTGGTGGGGGCAGGGCGGTGACGGTCGGCGACGGGGTCGTCGGCCTGGGCGGGGGCGGGGTGGCCGGAGCGCCCGGGGCCGGCGGTTTGGGTGCCCCGGCGGTGGCGGGCGGCGGGGAGTCGCGGGGCCGAAGAGGTGGCCGACGTGGTGGGGGCCGGCTTGGGTGCCGGGCCGGAGGTTGCGCTGGTGGCCGGGGCGGGAGTGGCGCGCGGGCTCGGGGTGGGGGTGGCGGTCTTGGTCGGCAGCGCGCAGATGGGCAGCAGCGAGGACCGGGACAGCTCGTTGATCTGGCGGATCGCGTCGTCGAGGGAGCCCGACGGCAGGCCGGCGGCCACCTGGGCCCGCTCGGATTCGCGGATGTCCTGCAGGCGCAGCACCTCGCAGTCCATCGGATCGCTGGACTGGCCGTAGCTGATCAGCGACAGCTCGTTGCGGGCGTTGAGGCAGCCGACCAGAAACGGCTCCTGCAGGGACAGCCCGAGGAAGGAGGTCTGCACCCCGCGCATGATCGCGACGGTGCCGTTCTCCTCGCTGACGTAGTAGTTGTTGCGGACGATCTCGCGGGCGATGGTCAGCCCCGCCACCACCACCAGGAGGACCACCATCGCGGCGATCAGCATCCGGCGCTTGGAGCGGGGCGGTCGTTGCTCTTCGGGTTGGGTGACAACCCTTTTGGGCTGGTTGCGTTTCGGGTTGAAGGCCGAGGCACGGCCCGCGGCGGTGTTCGGCGGGGCGGTGTTGTCGTCCTCGCCGGAGACCGCCCGGCCAGGATCGGCTGGGTCTGCCCGTAGTCGTAGTCGACGACGTCGGCCACCACCACGGTGACGTTGTCCGGGCCGCCGCCGCGCAGCGCGAGTTCGATGAGCCGGTCCGCGGCGTCGGTGACGTCCGGGATCTGTAGCGCCTCGGCGATGGTCTCGTGGCTGACCGGGTCGGACAGGCCGTCCGAACACAGCAGGTAGCGGTCGCCGACCTTGGCCTCCCGCATGATCAGCGCGGGCTCGACCTCGTGTCCGGTCAGCGCCTTCATGATCAGCGAGCGCTGCGGGTGGCTGTGCGCCTCCTCGGCGGTGATCCGGCCGTCGTCGACCAGGGTCTGGACGAAGGTGTCGTCCTTGGTGATCTGGGTCAGCTCCCCGTCGCGCATCAGGTAGCCGCGGGAGTCGCCGATGTGGACCAGGCCGAGCCGGCCGCCGGCGAACAGGATCGCGGTCAGCGTGGTGCCCATGCCCTCCAGTTCGGGGTCGGCCTCCACGTGCGCGGCGATCGCCGAGTTGCCCTCGTGGACGGCCATATTGAGCTTGTTGAGCAGGTCGCCGCCGGGTTCGTCGTCGTCGAGGTGGGCCAGCGCGGCGATGACGAGCTGGGAGGCCACTTCACCGGCGGCGTGCCCGCCCATGCCGTCGGCCAGGGCGAGCAGCCGTGCCCCGGCGTAGACCGAATCCTCGTTGTTGGCGCGCACCAAACCGCGGTCGCTGCGCGCTGCGTATCTGAGCACCAGTGTCACGGGCGCAACTCGATCACCGTCTTGCCGATCCGTACCGGCGTTCCCATCGGAACCCTTACCGCCGTTGTCACCTTCGCCCTGTCGAGGTATGTGCCGTTGGTCGATCCTAGGTCCTCTACGTACCACTCCGAGCCCCGCGGGGACAGCCTGGCGTGCCGTGTCGATGCGTAATCGTCAGTCAAGACGAGGGTGGAATCGTCGGCGCGGCCGATCAGCACCGGCTGGCTGCTCAAGGTGATGCGGGTGCCGGCCAGGGCTCCCTCGGTGACCACCAGGTGCCGCGCGGTGTGCCGCCGCTCGCCCTTGGGCAGTAGCGAACCGCGCAGCGCGAGACCGCGTCGGACCATGACCGCACCGGTGGGCGCGTAGATGTCGGTGCGCAGGATGCGCAGTACCGACCAGATGAACAGCCACAGCAGCAGCAGGAAGCCGACACGCGTCAGCTGCAGTACTAGCCCCTGCATCCGACGTCCTCTCCGTCTCGGTCCCGCTCGATCATCGCCGTCACGATACTGGGGCGCACCCCTGGAACCGAGACGGCGCTCAGTGGACCCGAACGATGATCTCGGAGTGGCCCAGCCGGATGACGTCACCGTCGGCCAGCTGCCACTCCTGCACCGGGGCGTTGTTCACGGTGGTGCCGTTGGTCGAATTGAGGTCCGACAGCAGGGCGACCTGGCCGTCCCAGCGGATCTCCAGGTGGCGCCGGGACACCCCGGTGTCGGGCAGCCGGAACTGGGCGTCCTGGCCGCGGCCGATCACGTTCGCGCCCTCACGCAGCTGGTAGGTGCGGCCGCTGCCGTCGTCGAGCTGCAGGGTCACCTGCGCAGCGCCGTAACCGCCGCCGTAGCCGCCGGGGGCGGGGGCAACGGGTGCCTGCGAGGGGGCGCCGTAGTCGTAGCCGGCGGGCTCGCCGTAACCACCCTGATCGCCGTATTTGCCCTGGTCATAGCCGCCCTGGTCGTAGCCGCCGTGGTCGGGGTAGCCACCCTGGGCCGGCGGCTCGCCGTAGCGACCGTAATCCGGGGCCGCGGGCGGGGCCGGGGCGTAGTCGGCCCGGCCGTAGCCACCCTGATCGGGTCGGCCGTAGCCACCCTGATCCGGGTATCCGCCCTGGTCCGGGTAGCCCGGGGCCGGGGGACGGCCCTGCGAGCCGTAGCCCTCGTCTTGGCGGGGGCCGGCGGGCGGCCATAGTCGTAGTCGCCGTAGCCCGGCGGAGGACCGGCCGGGGGCTGCTGGCCGTAACCGGCCGGCGGGGGCGGCTGACGGTAGCCCTGGTCGGGGTAGCCGCCCTGCGGCTGGCCCGGGGGCTGTCCGTAACCGCCGGCGGGCGGACGCTGCTCGTAGGACGGCGGCGGGTAGCCCTGGTCGTAGCCGCCCTGCTCCTGCGGGTAGCCGCCCTGGTCGGGGTAGCCGCCGGGGCGCTGCTGGTAGCCGCGGGCATCCTCTTGCTGGCGGTACCGGTCGTCGTCGTACTGGTCGTCGCCGGGCCGACCCTGTCCCTGCCCTCGGTAGCTCGGGTTGTCGGTCATCGCTGGTACTCCTGGTTCTGCGGTGGACGCGCGGTCTCGTGCTGCTGGGGGCTCGTGGGTGGTCGTGTCTGGGTTGACCGCTCCACGGGCGCGGAACTGTCCGGTGTGCAGGCTCGGCGATGGCTCAAACCTGACGACCACATCACCATACGTTTGCCACCCCTGGTCATGGATGAAACCCTCCAGGTGGCGGGCAAAAGTGGCTGATGTCCGGTCGGGGTCCGCGCTCACCTTCCGGTAATCAGCCTCACCGAGGGTAATGATGTAGTCGTTGGGCGCCAAAATGCGACCGCGTCCGACGTCACGGGCCCCGGCCTCGGCTTCCCGGCGCAGCAGCGCCTCGACCTCCTGCGGGACGATCGACCCGCCGAAGACCCGGGCGAAGGCATCGCCGACCGTCGACTCCAGGCGTCGTTCGATACGGTCTGCCAGACCCATCTCACCGCCTGTCTGTTCGTCGTGCCTGTTTATCGCGGCCGCGTGTCGCTCTGGCCACACTGCTCACACGCATGTTATCGGCCCAGCAGGCTTTTGCGTGACCAACGATTCTCTGAGAATCGGAAAGCACCAGGTCAGGGGTGGTGAGCAGGATCGCTTTCAGCCGGTTTGGGCCGACGGGCCGACGGGTGATACGGTTTCCCGGTCATTCAGGGCGAGTGGCGGAATGGCAGACGCGCTGGCTTCAGGTGCCAGTGTCCTTCGGGACGTGGGGGTTCAAGTCCCCCTTCGCCCACAGTGAGACAAAGGTCACGGCCTCGAAAGAGGTCGTGACCTTTGTGTTTGGTGGGTCCGTCGGCAGATCCGCACCACAATCAGGCAGCCGCCGCAGTGTTGGTGGGGGTCACGGTCCTCGTCGGCCCCGAACGGCAAAATGGCTCCGAGGCTCCGAGGCTCAGCGGATCGTCGAGCGGAACGAGCCCGCGTGCGCGCAGTATGTCGCCGTCCGAAAGTAACTATGCGTCATCGGCGCTGTGGACACGTGCCGCCGACGATGACTTCGGGGGATCACGACCAGAAAGGCCGGACGGGCTCGCCGGGATGCTCGAAATATTGCTGCGCGGGCACCGTTTCCAGCGGAATTAGACTCGGTCCATGCAGCCTCTGATCGTCGACCCGGGCGCCTTGACGACCGCCGGCACCGCGTTCGGCCAAGCGAGCGCAGGGCTGTCCGGCCTAGGCGCCGACGGCCCCCTGGCGGAAGCGGCCCAAGCGGCGAGTGAACTGCAGACCGCCGCAGCCTGTCTCGAGGCCCAGACCGCCGTCGCGGAAGCCACCACGGCCCTCGCGCAAGCAACCCAGACCTACGCGGACAACCTCACCACCGCCGCAGGCCGTTACCAGAGCGAGGATCAGGCCGCGGCCGACGCCATCAACCTCACGATGTGAGTTCGGCGCGGATGTCCTCCTCGTCGGCGCTGTGCTCCCCGGCATTGCGGCACTCGCCGTAGATCTCGATGTAGCCCCGGTCCGGGTGATCCGGATTGGCCGCGATGATCGCCATCACCTCACCCAGACTCATGGCCCGCCCGTGCGGGGCCTTCCCGGGTGGCGCCCCGTCGGTCCAGCCGTCGGCGGCCAGCGCCGCCACGATCTCGTCGAGGTAGGCCTGCTTGTCGGCCCCGGCCGGGAAGGTGAACCCCATCCCGACCTGCCCGCGGTACGGGGCGGTCTGCTGATCGGTGCACGAGTCGAACTCGAACGTCGCCCCGCGCAGCTGCAGGCCCACCGCCTGGACCAGCCGCTTGGCCGGGTCCACCACCTGGGCGCGGGTCTGCTCGTCACTCATCTCCGGACCGTCGAGGTCCGCTGCCGAACCTTGGGCTCCCATCCCACATCCTCCTAGTAGTAGGGCGCCGGCCATGACGGCCGTACACAGGCGCCAACGGTCAGTACTGGTGGTTCTTGGTGACGGTGCCACGGTCGCCTTCCGGGTCGTTGAGGGCGGGGGTGCCGGGAATCCGAGTGTCCCAGTCGGGCAGGTCGACCGGGGGCAGTCCGGGCAGATCGACCACGTCGGGCAGCCCGATGTGCGGCTGGCGGCGGCCCTCGGCGGTATACCCGTTCTCGGCCAGGGTGTCCCCGTCGCCGTTGGCGATATCGGTCATCGCCCGCAGCGACTCGCTGCCGATGTCGTAGTAGCGGGAGTGATCACCGAAGTCCGGCAGCCCGCCGCGGCCGGGCACCTCGGCGTCGAAGCGCACCGACCCGAACCCGTCTCCGGCCGGGTCCCGGCCCAGCCCGGCCTCCAGACCCAGCGGGTAGCCGAGCTCGCGGTTGATGATGTCGGGGATCGGGCCGGCCTGCCCGAGCCAGCTCACCGGATCGCTGGATGCCGCGCCGACATACACCTGCCCGCCCTCGGGCAGCTGGAAATCGGCCGCGCTCCTCGCGAGATCCGTTCCGGGAGAACCGATCAGCACCGCATTGTCGGCGCGCATCCCGCTCGCGGCGAACGCGTCGGCCACCGTGGTGGAACCGTAGGAGTGCCCGATGACGGTGACGTTGGACGGCCCGCCCGCATGGGTGGCGCCCAGCCCGTTGACGTCGGCGGCCAACAGGTCACCACCCGTGCGGGCCAGGTCGGGGGTGGCGATGCGGGTGTCGATGGGGCTGTCGGGTGCGTCGTAGCCCATCCAGGCGATCACCGAGGCGGGCTCGTCCGGGTCGCCGAGGCGCATCTGGTCGTACAGGTTGGTGGCGTTGTCGCCTTCCAGCCAGCCGTCCTTGACGCTGCTGCCGGTACCGGGCACCACGACGGCGGTGTTCTGCGCGGTGTCAGGGTTACCGATCGCCACCGCGGCCTTGCCCTGCCCGTTGAAGGCCAGGGGGTCGTAGGCCCACAGCAGCACCGGGCGGTCCTGCTTGCCGGCGCCCGCCATCTTGTCCAGACCCTTGCGGGTCTGCACCGCGTTGCCGTAGCGGGTGGCGTCGGCGGCGGTCAGCCCGTAGGCGCCCGGATCGGCCAGCACCGCGTCGGTGGACACCCCGTGCCGCTCGGCGGCATCGATCACCCGGTCCAGATCATCTTGCAGGACAGCCTGATTCACAGCAGCGCGAGCGTCGGCCGGGATCCCGTTCAGATTGCCCAACGCGGCCGGGTGCCCGGCGATGAGTTGGTCACGCTCGGCCTGCGACAGCGAATCCCACCACCGTTTGACGTCCTCGGGGGAGGTCGCGGCCGGCGGCAGTTTGCGTGGATCGCCCGGGGTGCCCGGCGGGGTCTCGGGCACCGGGCCGCCCAGCGCCGCAGCGATGGCCGCCGCCGTCTGGGCGTCGATCTCACCGAACAGGGCGAGCAGTTTCTGGATCAGCGCCGTCCACGCCGGGGCCAGCAGCCGCAGGATCGCCGGCACTGGGGGAGGGGTTGCGGTGCCGTCCTCGCCGACCCGCCAGCCGGTCGCCCGAAGTGATTCGACGATGGACAGCAGCCCGGTGCGGGTGAACCCCAGCCGGGCGCCGCCCGAGCGCAGCGCCTGCTGCAGCGCGGCGAGCCGGGCGCGCAGCTCCTCCTGGCGGTCGAGGTTGCGTTCGGCCCGGACGATGGCGGCCTCGGCGGCCTGTCCCCGCCAGGACCCGCGCAGCCCGGCCAGGGCGTGGCGCTGCGCGGCCAGCACGGTGTCCAGCGCGGTGATCTTGGTGCCGAGCTCGGCGGCCGAGGCGACCAACTGGCCGGGTCGCGACGCCTGCACCATCGACACCGTCACAGACAACTGAGCCCCCCTCGCGTCCGTCTCCCATCGTCGCACGGTGCGGCCGCCCGCCCGTGCGGCGATTTCGAGCGGTCAGCCGTCGGCGCTGCGGGCCTCCGCACCGGTCTCCCCGGCGTCGAAGTCGTCATCGGAGGAGGCCCGGCCCACGTAGGAGCCGTCCTCGTCCGCCCCGGCGCGCGAGGCGGCGACCCGCGGATCGTCGTCCACGTCGGATTCGTTCTTGCTGTCGGACTTGGGTCCGGTCATCGCGGTACCTCCTGCTGGGCGTCCCCAGCGGGCTACCCCGGCCGGCCGGGAACGAACCACGGGGGTTAGTCCTGGTGAAAACGGGAAAGCACAAGCAATGGCTACTTACCGAGTGATCAATCCCCACGGCGACGTGGTGGACACCAAGGATTTCGACAGCGCCCAGGACGCCCACGCCTGGTTCGTCGACCAGAAGGCCGACCACAACTCCGAGCTCGGCTGGCGGATGGAGGTCGAGTCCGAGAACGGCTGGTCGTTCTTCGACAACAGTGACGGTGCGAAGGATCCAAGCGCATGACTTCGCTGTGGCTGGACGGGCGCCCGGAGCCTCCGGGGTCCGCGCCGCAGTTCGACGCCCAACATGTCGATGTCGCCGTCGTCGGCGCCGGCATCACCGGGCTGACCACCGCCCTGCTGCTGGCCCGGGCCGGTAAGAAGGTGCTGGTGCTGGAGGCCCGCCACATCGGCGCGTGCGCCACCGGCAACACCACCGGCAAGGTGAGCCTGCTGCAGGGCACCAAGCTGTCCCGGGTCTCGGCCAAGCACGGCGAGAAGCTGGTGCGTGACTACGTCACCGGCAACACCGAGGGCCGTGACTGGCTGACCCGGTACTGCGAGGCGCACGACGTCGCGTTCCAGCGCGAGGACGCCTACACCTACGCCCAGTCGTCGAGCGGAATCGGTGACGCCCGAGCCGAATTCGAGGCCTGCCGGGCCGCCGGGCTGCCGGTGGAATGGGTCACCGACGCCGACGTCCCGTTCCCGTTCCACGGCGGGGTCCGGCTGCCCGATCAGGTCCAGCTCGACCCGATCCCGCTGCTGGACAGCTTCGTCGCCGAACTCGAGCGCCACGGCGGCAGCGTCGCCCAGGGCGCCCGGGTCCGGTCGGTATCGATCGGCAGCCCGCTGCGCCTCACCATCGACGCGGCCGACCGCTCGGCCTCGCGCACCGTCACCGCCGAGCACTGCGTGCTGGCCACCGGCGTGCCGATCCTGGACCGCGGCGGTTTCTTCGCCAAGGTCAGCCCGCACCGGTCCTACTGCGTGGCCTTCGACGTGCCCGGCGACATCACCCGCGCGATGTACCTGTCGGCCGACTCACCGACCCGTTCCATCCGGTACGCCCCGACCCCCGACGGCGACCGGCTCATCGTCGGGGGTGGCGGGCACACCGTCGGCCGCGCCGATCACGCCGCGGGCCCGGTCGCCGAACTGGTGCACTGGGCCAAGCAGCACTACCCGGGCGCGGTGCAGACCCACTACTGGTCGGCGCAGGACTACTCGCCGATCGACGAACTGCCCTACGCCGGGCCGATTCTGCCCGGCAACCACCATGTCTGGGTCGCCACCGGATTCGACAAATGGGGTATGACCAACGGGGTCGCGGCGGCGCTGGCGCTGTCCGGGCAGATCCTCGGCGGGCAGATGCACTGGGCCGGAGCGTTCGCCGCCTGGAGCCCGCACGAACTGTCCGGGCTCACCACCGCGTTGCAGCACAACTTGTCGGTCGGGTACCACATGGCCAAGGGCTGGGTGGCGCCGGCGACCCGGCATGACGACCCGGCCGAGGGGGAGGGCGTCGTCACCGGACCGCCCTGGAACCTGCGCGCCGACAGCGTCGTGGACGGGGTGCACCGCACCGTGTCCCCGGTCTGCCCGCACCTCGGCGGCATCGTGAACTGGAACGACGCCGACTGCGCCTGGGAGTGCCCGCTGCACGGCTCCCGGTTCGCTCCGGACGGGACCCTGCTCGAGGGCCCGGCCACCCGCGGCCTGAGCCCCGCCACCCACCACGTTTCGCAGAACGCCTGAGGAGGTATGGCACGGCCATGAAAGCAGTTACCTGGCAAGGCAAACGTGACGTCCGGGTCGAGCAGGTCCCGGACCCCAAGATCGAGGAACCCACCGACGCGATCATCGAAATCACCTCGACGAACATCTGCGGATCCGATCTGCACCTCTACGAGGTGCTCGGCGCCTTCATGAATCCCGGCGACGTGCTCGGCCACGAACCGATGGGCATCGTGCGCGAGGTCGGTTCCGAGGTCAGCAACCTCGCCGTCGGCGACCGGGTGGTCATCCCGTTCCAGATCTCCTGTGGCAGTTGCTTCATGTGCGACAAGGAGCTCTACACCCAGTGCGAGACCACCCAGGTGCGTGAACACGGCATGGGCGCAGCGCTTTTCGGCTACTCCGAACTCTACGGGCAGGTGCCCGGCGGGCAGGCCGAGCTGCTGCGCGTGCCGCAGGCCCAGTTCACCCATATCAAGGTGCCCGAGGGCCCGCCGGACTCCCGCTTCGTCTACCTGTCCGACGTGTTGCCCACCGCCTGGCAGTCGGTGGCCTACGCCGACATCCCCGACGGCGGGTCGGTCACCGTGCTCGGCCTGGGCCCGATCGGTGACATGGCCGCCCGCATCGCCGCCCACCAGGGCTACGACGTGATCGGCGTGGACCGGGTGCCCGAACGGTTGGCCCGCGCGCAGGCCCGCGGCATCCGAACCGTCGACCTCGGCACGGTCGGCGGCTCGGTCGGCGACGCCATCCGGGACATGACCGACGGCTGCGGCACCGACTCCGTCATCGACGCGGTGGGGATGGAGGCACATGGCTCCCCGGTGGCCAAGGCGGCCCAGCAGCTCACCGGCTACCTGCCCGACTTCCTGGCCAAGCCGCTCATGCAGAAGGCCGGCATCGATCGGCTCGACGCGCTCTACTCGGCGATCGACATCGTGCGCCGCGGCGGCACCATCTCGGTGATCGGCGTGTACGGCGGCATGGCCGACCCGCTGCCGATGCTGACACTGTTCGACAAGCAGGTACAGCTGCGGATGGGCCAGGCCAACGTGAGGAAGTGGGTGCCCGAGATCATGCCGCTGCTGACCGACGACGACCCGCTCGGCGTGGACGGCTTCGCCACCCATACGCTGCCGCTCGACCGGGCACCGCACGCGTACGACATCTTCCAGCGCAAGGCCGACGGCGCGGTGAAGATCGTCCTTCAGCCCTGAGGCGGTGGCGGGGGCGGCGGCGCGCCCACCGGCGGAGGAATCTTCGGGTAGCTGCGGGTGCTGACCGGGCCCGAGGGTTCCCCGCCGCCGGTACCCACCGGGGTCTCCCGCCCCGGTGAGGGATCCCAGCCGGTGTCGACCAGCCGTTTCTGCACGGCGATCGCCAGGCCCAGCAGGATCGCGCCGACCATCAGCATGACTACCACGCCCCACACCGTGCCGAGCTTGGCGGCGTTACCGAGAAGGATGCCGTACCAACCGAAATCGGTGTCCCCGAAGGTGGTGTTCTCCTCGCCGAACGCGCCGAGCACCCGGACCAGCAGCGCGGGCAGGAAAGTGATGAGCAGGCCGTTGACGAAGCCGCCGGCCACCGCGCCGCGCCGGCCGCCGGTGGCGTTGCCGTACACGCCGGCCGCGCCGCCGGTGAAGAAGTGCGGCACCAGACCGGGCAACACCAGCACCCAGCCGAACGCCGGACCCAGCCACAGCGAGAGCACCGCCAACCCGGCCAGGCCGGCCACGAAGCTGGACACGAAGCCGATCAGCACCGCGTTCTGCGCGTACGGGAACACGATCGGCGCATCCAGCGCGGGCACCGCGCCGGGCACCACCCGCTCGGCGATGCCCTGGAAGGCCGGCACCAGCTCACCCAGGATGGTGCGCACACCGAACAGGATCACCGCCACCGCGACCCCGAAGCTGAGTCCCTCGGTGACGCCCTTCATCAAGAAGTTGCCGACGTTCTCGGCCGCCCCAGAGCCGGTCTCGTCGGCGTAGGCGGTGAAGGCGACGTCCTGCCCGACCTGGTAC
Source organism: Mycolicibacterium aurum (assembly GCA_900078775.1). Lineage (GTDB taxonomy): Bacteria > Actinomycetota > Actinomycetes > Mycobacteriales > Mycobacteriaceae > Mycobacterium > Mycobacterium aurum_A. The sequence continues at coordinate 4,743,051 of LT549889.1, read as the reverse complement.
AGGTAGATCAGCGATACCGCCAGGTACATCAGCACCATGGACAGCGCGGTGGCCACCATCGAATCGCGCAGGAAGCGCAGCGACTCGGGCAGCGTGAGGTCCTCGGTGGAGCGGCTCTTGCGGCCGCCGACGAGGCGGCCGGTGATGCCGGAGGCGATGTAGCCCAGGGTGCCGAAATGCCCGATGGCGATGCTGTCGTCGCCGGTGATCCGTTTCGTCCAGGGCTGGGCGATGGCCGGCAGTGACACCATCACCACACCGAGCAGGAAGCCACCCACCAGGATGACCACCGGGGTGCCGAGACCGGCGGTGGCCAGCACGATGGTCAGCAGGGTGGCCATGAACAGGGTGTGGTGGCCGGTCAGGAACACATACCGCAGCGGGGTGAACCGGGCCAGCAGCAGGCTGACGGCGAAACCCAGGATCATCAGCCAGGCCACCCGGGCGCCGAACTGTTCCTGCGCGATGCCGACGATGGCCTCGTTGGTGGGCACCACCCCCTGGCTGCCGGCGGTGCCCCGGATCATCACACCGAGCGGTTCCAGCGAACTGGTCACCAGCCCGGCCCCGGCGCTGATCAGCAGGAAGCCCAGGGTGGCCTTGAGCGCGCCACCGATGACCTGCCCGCTGGACTTGCGCAGCGCGATCAACCCGACCGCGGTGATGATGCCGATGAGATACGCGGGGACCGCGAGGATCTCGTTGACCAGGAACTCGGCGATGCCGACCAACCAGTCCATCCGCCCGTCCTCCCCTAGACGTCGTAGGAATCGCGCAGTGTGGCGTCGACCTCGGTGGTGGAGGTGAAGTTGTCGATCACCCGCACCGGGACACCCACGTCACCGAGGGTTTTCGCGATCTCACCCGAGGTCAGGATCAGATCGGCGCTCTTGGCCCGGCCCTTCGCCGAGATGGTGTCGGTGGCCTCGACGTTGACGAAGCGATCCCATCCCCAGGTCTGCAGCACCTGTTCGGTGGTGTTCTTCAGAAAAAGGCTGGTGCCCAGCCCATTTCCGCAGACCGTGAGGATGAGATTGTTGGTCTTGGCAGTGGTCGCGGCGCCGGCCCGGGGTGGTTGCTCGCCGCCCAGCACGGCCAGCAGTTCGGCCGGGGTGGTGGCGGTGTCCAAGGCGGTGCGCCGGGCCGGGTCGCCGAGCAGTTTCGCCAGTTCGGCCATCGCCGCGGTATGGGCGCCGGCATCGGTGGCGGCCAGCGCGACCACCAGGGCCACCGGGTCGTTTGTCTTGTGGCCGAACGCGACCGGCGCGGCCAGCCGCAACCAGGACATCCCGGTGCGGTGCACGGCCGGGGACGACCGGGCGTGCGCGAAGGCGAAACCGGGCGCCACCACGATGTACGGGCCGTTGTCGACCACGTTGGCGATCATCGCCTCGGTGTAGGTGTCCTCGGCGATGCCGGCGGCGGTGAGCAGCGCCCCGGCGCGGGTGATGGCGTCCTGCCAGGTAACGGCGTCGACGTTCAGGGCGATGCATTCCTCGGACAACAATTCAGCCAAATGCGGCATGAAATCGACCCTAGCCCGTTCGCAGCGGCGTGACATGCGGTTTGTGTAGCCCGATCGGGATGCGGGTAGGCAGGACTCGGGCCGGGGTCAGCCGAATATTCGAAAAGCTAAGGACCACAACTTGGTACGTGATCTGAACCACATGCGCCGTCGGACGGTGTTGAAACTTCCGCTCCTCGCACCACCGGCCGTGGCACTGTCTCAGGCACCTCGAGCGATCGCCCAAGCACCGGGCCGCTGGTCGACGGACCGGGCCCATCGGTGGTTCCGGGCGCAGGGTTGGCTGGTCGGCGCCAACTACATCACCTCCAACGCGATCAACCAGCTGGAGATGTTCCAGAAGGCCACCTTCGACCCGGTGCGCATCGACGACGAACTGCGGATCGCGCGATCCCTGGGAATGAACACGGTGCGGGTCTTCCTGCACGACCAGTTGTGGACCCAGGACCGGGTGGGCTTCCAGCAACGATTGGGTAGGTTCGTGGACATCGCGGCCAAGCACAGCATCAAACCGCTGCTGGTGTTCTTCGACTCCTGCTGGGACCCGCTGCCGCGCAGCGGTCCGCAGCGCGCGCCGCGGCCCGGGGTGCACAATTCGGGTTGGGTGCAGAGCCCCGGCGCCGAGCGGCTCGACGATCGCCGTTACCGACAGGTGTTGCAGGAGTATGTGATTCGGATCATCACCCAGTTCCGCACCGACGACCGGGTGCTGGGCTGGGACATGTGGAACGAGCCGGACAACCCGGCCGCGGTGTACGAGAAGGTGGAACGCGAGGACAAGCCCGAACTGGTCGCCGATCTGCTGCCCCAGGTCTTCCGCTGGGCCCGTTCGGTGGACCCGATCCAGCCGCTGACCACCGGGGTCTGGGAGGGCGAGTGGGGCGACCGTTCCAAGCGCAGCGAGATGGCGAGCATCCAGCTCGAGCTGGCCGACGTGTTGTCCTTCCACAGCTATGACAATCCTGCCGGTTTCGAGAACCGGATCAACGAACTGCAGCCGTGGGGCCGGCCGCTGCTGTGCACCGAGTACCTGGCCCGCAGTGAGGGCAGCACCATCGAGGGCGTGCTGCCCATCGCACACCGCCGCCGGGTCGGGGCCTACACCTGGGGTCTGGTGGCCGGCAAGACCCAGACCTTCCTGCCGTGGGATTCCTGGGACCGCCCGTACGACAAGAAGCCGCCGCGAGAGTGGTTCCACGACTTGGTGTTCGACGACGGCCGCCCCTACCGCAAGCGTGAGGTCGAGACCTTCAGGAGGCTGACTGGATCTGGATGAGGTTGCCGCAGGTGTCGTCGAAGACGGCGGTGGTGACCGGGCCCATCTCGGTGGGCGGCTGGGTGAACCGCACCCCGAGGTCGGTCAGCCGCTGGTATTCGGCGGCGACGTCGTCGACCTCGAAGGCGGTGAACGGGATGCCGTCGTCGACGAGGGCGTCCTTGAACGGTTTGGCCGCCGGGTGCCCATCCGGTTCCAGGACCAGCTCGGTGCCCTCGCGGTTCTCCGGGGACACCACGGTGATCCACCGCGGCCCGCCCATCGGGATGTCGTGCTTGAGCTGGAAGCCGAGTACCTCGGTGTAGAACCGCAGCGCCTTGTCCTGATCGTCCACCATCACGCTGGTCAGGCTGATTCTCATGGTGTTTCCCTCCCGATATTGGTTCGTCAGTCCATCCGGCCGGCGTCTACCAGGCGCACCACGGCGGTACCCTCCTCATCGGAGGCCTCCAGGTCGATCTCGGCCACCAATGCCCAATCATGGTCACCGGCAGGATCATCCAGGATCTGGCGCACCTGCCAGACCCCCGGTTGGCGGTCGATGATCAGCAGCGCCGGGCCGCGGGCGTCCGGGCCGATCCCGACGTCGGCGTGCTCGTCGAAATAGTCCTCGCCGACCTCCTGCCAGCGCTGGGAGTGCCAGCCCGAGCCGCTGTCCAGTTCGCCGAGCTCGGCCCACCGGCGGCGGGCGAACAACTCCACCCGGCGGAACATCGCGTTGCGCACCATCGCGGTGAAGGCGCGCTCGTTGCCGGTCAGCGGGCGCGGGCGGGTCGGCACCGGCACCGGCACGTCGTGCGGTTGATCGGGGCTGGTGAGCTGCTCCCATTCGTCGAGCAGGCTCGAATCGACCTGGCGGACAAGCTCACCGAGCCATTCCACGATGTCGTCGAGTTCCTCGGTGCGGGCCGCGGTGGGCACCCCGGAGCGCAGGGCCTTGAACGCATCCGAGAGATAGCGCAGCACCGCGCCCTCGGACCGGGTCAGCCCGTACTGGCTGACGTACTCGCGGAACGTCATGGCGCGTTCCCACATCTCGCGGACCACCGCCTTCGGCGACAGCCGGGCGTCGGCGGCCCACGGATTGGTCTGCAGGTACACCTCGTAGGTGTGCGTCAGCAGTTCCTCCAGCGGCTTCGGGTAGCTCACCTCGTCGAGCAGTTCGATGCGCTCGTCGTATTCGATGCCCTCGGCCTTCATCGCCGCGACCGCCTCGCCGCGGGCCTTGTTCAGCTGCGCGGCCAGGATCTGACGGGGATCTTCCAGGGTGGCCTCGATCACCGAAACCACATCCAGGGCATAGGTTTGCGACTCCCGGTCCAGGGTGTCGACGGCGGCGAGTGCGAAGGTGGACAGCGGCTGGTTCAGCGCGAAGTCCGGTGGCAGGTCCACCGTCAGGCGGTACCGGCGCCCGTCGGGCAGCGGTTCGGGCAAACGCTCGAGCACCCCGGCCTGCAGCAGCGAGCGGGCGATGCCGATCGCCTCCCGGATGAGCCGCAGCTGTTTCTTGCGCGGCTCGTGGTTCTCGGTGAGCAGCCGGCGCATCGCCACGAACGGGTCCCCGGGCCGGTCCACGACGTCGAGGATCATCGCCGTGGTGACCTTCATATTGCTGCCCAGCGGCTCCGGGGCGGCGTCGATCAGCCGGGTCATGGTCTTCTCGCTCCACGGCACCATGCCCTCGGGGATCTTGCGGCGCACCAGCTTCCGGCGCTTCTTCGGATCGTCGGCCACCTTGGCGAATTGTTTGAGGTTCTCCACCTCGTGGTCCGGTGCCTGGACCACCACGGTGCCCGCGGTGTCGAAGCCGGCCCGCCCGGCCCGCCCGGCGATCTGGTGGAACTCGCGGGCGTTCAGCAGCCGGGTGCGCACCCCGTCGTACTTGGACAGCGCGGAGAACACCACAGTGCGGATCGGCACGTTGATGCCGACCCCGAGCGTGTCGGTGCCGCAGATGACCTTCAGCAGCCCGACCTGGGCGAGCTGCTCGACCAGGCGCCGGTACTTGGGCAGCATTCCGGCGTGGTGCACCCCGATGCCGTGGCGCACCAGCCGCGACAGCGTGGACCCGAACGCGGTGGAGAACCGGAACGCGCCGATCATCTCGGCGATGGCGGCCTTCTCCTCCTTGGTGCTGACGTTGACGCTCATCAGCGCCTGGGCGCGCTCCAGCGCCGAGGCCTGGGTGAAGTGCACGACGTAGAGGGGCGCCTGCTTGGTGTCCAGCAGGTCGGCGATGGTCTCGTGCATGGCGGTGGTGGCATAGGAGTAGAACAGCGGGACCGGGCGTTCGGCGCCGGTGACCAGTGCGGTCTGCCGGCCGGTGCGCCGGGTCAGGTCCCCGCGCAGGAAGGTGACGTCGCCGAGGGTGGCCGACATCAGCAGGAACTGCGCGCGCGGCAACTCCAGCAGCGGCACCTGCCAGGCCCAGCCGCGGTCCGGATCGCCGTAGAAGTGGAACTCGTCCATCACCACCAGGCCGATGTCGGCGGCCGCGCCCTCGCGCAGTGCCACGTTGGCCAGGATCTCGGCGGTGCAGGCGATGATCGGGGCGTCGGCGTTGACCGCGGCGTCACCGGTGAGCATGCCGACGTTGTCGGCCCCGAACACCTCGCACAGCGCGAAGAACTTCTCGCTGACCAGTGCCTTGATCGGTGCGGTGTAGAAGCTGACCCGGTCGGCGGCCAGCGCTGCGAACACCGCGCCGGTGGCCACCAGCGACTTCCCGGAGCCGGTCGGGGTGGCCAGGATGACGTTGGAGCCGCTGACCAACTCGATCAGCGATTCCTCCTGTGCGGGGTAGAGCGCGGTGCCGCCGGCCGCGGCCCATTCGCTGAACGCGGTGAACAGCTTGTCGGGGTCGTCGGTGTCCGCGAGCACAGGCAGGGGTACGGCGTTCATTGTGGCTATCAGCCTGCCATGACCGGGCAGTATCAACTACTTGTCATTGGGCGGGCGCGGCGATACCGTCGACCCCATGGCGAGGTTTCCCAAACCGGCAGAGGGCAGCTGGACTGAGCATTACCCGGAACTGGGCACCGGGCCGGTGTCCTACGAGGATTCGATCAGCCCGGAGATCTACGAACTGGAGCGCAAGGCGATCTTCAAGCGGGCCTGGCTCAACGTCGGGCGGGTCGAGCTGCTGCCCCGCAAGGGCAGCTACTTCACCAAGGAGATGAAGGCGGCCAACACCTCGATCATCGTGTGCCGCAACACCAAAGGTGAGGTCAAGGCCTACCACAACATCTGCCGGCACCGCGGCAACAAGCTGGTGTGGAACGATATGCCGCTGGAGGACACCAGCGGTGTGTGCCGGCAGTTCATCTGCAAGTACCACGCCTGGCGTTACGACCTGGACGGCGACCTCACCTACGTCCAGCAGGAGGAGGAGTTCTTCGACCTCGACAAGGAGCGCTACGGCCTGGTGCCGGTGCACTGCGAGGTGTGGGAGGGCTTCATCTTCGTCAACTTCGCAGCCGTTCCCGAGCAGTCGCTGACCGAGTTCCTCGGCCCGATGATCACCAACCTGGCCGGCTACCCGTTCGACAAGATGACCTCCCGGTTCACCTACCGGTCCGAGGTGAAGGCGAACTGGAAGCTCTACATGGACGCGTTCCAGGAGTTCTATCACGCACCGGTCCTGCACGCGAACCAGACGCCGACCGCCTACTCGAAGGCCGCCGCGCAGGCCGGATTCGAGGCACCGCACTACCGGCTGGAGGGCCCGCACCGGTTGGTGAGCACCTCCGGGGTGCGGGCCTGGGAGATGGCCGCCGAGATGCGCAAGCCGATCGAGGACATCTGCCAGAGCGGGCTGTTCGGGCCGTGGGACAAGCAGGATCTCGGCCCGATGCCCGAGGGCCTCAATCCCGCGAAATGCGACCCGTGGGGCCTGGATTCGTTCCAGCTGTTCCCGAACTTCACCATCCTGTTCTGGGGGCAGGGCTGGTACCTGACGTATCACTACTGGCCCACCTCGTTCAACACCCACACCTTCGAATGCACGCTGTACTTCCCGCAGCCACGCACCCCGCGCGAGCGCCTGGCCCAGGAACTCGCGGCGGCCTCGTTCAAGGAGTACGGCCTGCAGGACGCCAACACCCTGGAGGCCACCCAGACCAGCATCGAGTCCCGGGTGGTCGACGAGTTCCTGTACTGCGACCAGGAGATCCTGCTGCGGCACCTGCACAAGGAGACTGCGGCCTGGATCGAGGACTACCAGCGCAAGACGGCGGGGGTGTGACATGGCGATGTTCCCAGCGGAATTCGCCGATCTGGAACAGTTCTCGGACTGGTGTCTGCCGAACGAGGCGGCCCGCTACGGCAAGCGCCTGGGCAGCACGATGGTCGAGATGCAGGCCTTCTACGACGCCATCACCGCGCGCGCCGAGGAGGCCATCTCCTACTGCGACAAGTTCGCCCTCGACGATATGCCCGAGGACGTGCTGAACCTGATGCGGCTGCTGTACTCGATGGTGACGGTGAGCTTTCCGGTCGAATGCTGGAAGCAACCGCGGGTGCCGGACTCGGGCGCCACCAGCCTGGACTGCGTCTACGAGCCCATTCCGTGACCGCGCATGTCTTGAGAGCCGCCCGCTGGGCCGACGTCGACACCGGCGAGATCCATTCCCCGGCGGTGGTGGTGGTCGAGGGTAACCGGATCACCGCGGTGAATCCGGAAGGCCCGCTGCCGGATTCGGCGACCGAGATCGACTTGGGCGACGTCACGCTGCTGCCCGGCCTGATGGATATGGAGCTCAACCTGCTCATCGGCGGGCCGGGCAACCCGGACGGGCTGCCCACCCCGATGCACGGCGTGCAGGACGACCCGGCCTACCGCACCCTGCGCGGCGCGGTGAACGCGCGGACCACCCTGGAGGCCGGGTTCACCACGGTGCGCAACCTCGGGCTGATGGTGAAGACCGGCGGTTATCTGCTCGACGTCGCCCTGCAGCGGGCCATCGACCAGGGCTGGCACGCCGGCCCGCGCATCTACCCGGCCGGGCACGCCGTGACGCCCTACGGCGGACACCTGGATCCGACCGTGTTTCAGCGCCTGGCACCGGGCGTCATGCCGTTGTCGGTGGCCGAGGGCATCGCCAACGGGGTGCCCGACGTCATCGCGTGCGTGCGCTACCAGATCCGGCACGGCGCCAAGCTGATCAAGGTGTCGGCCTCGGGCGGGGTGATGTCGCACAGCACCTCCCCGGGCGCACAGCAGTACTCCGACGCCGAGTTCGAGGCGATCGCCGACGAGGCGCACCGGGCCGGGGTGCGGGTGGCCGCGCACGCGGTGGGCGACACCGCGATCCGGGCCTGTATCCGGGCCGGCATCGACTGCATCGAGCACGGATTCCTGGCCAGCGATGAGACGCTGCAGATGATGGTCGACCACGGCACCTTCCTGGTGTCGACCACGTATCTGACCGAGGCGATGGCCATCGACCGGATCGCCCCCGAACTGCGCAAGAAGGCCCTCGAGGTGTTCCCGCAGGCAAAGGCGATGCTGCCCAAAGCAATCGCCGCCGGGGTGCGCATCGCCTGCGGCACCGACGCCCCGGCCATCCCGCACGGCCAGAACGCCAAGGAACTCGGTGCGCTGGTGGCGCGCGGGATGACCCCGATGCAGGCCATCCGGGCGGCCACCGTGGTGGCGGCCGAACTGATCGACGCCGAGGGGGAACTGGGACGGCTCGCCCCGGGCTACCTGGCCGATATCATCGCCGTACCGGGTGACGTCTCCCGGGACATCGCCGCCACGCTGGACGTGCGGTTCGTCATGAAAGACGGCGTCGTCGTCAAGAGCTAGGCGCCGCCAGGAGCCAGAAAGATGGGCAGCCGGCATGGAACTCACCGACAACATCCTGTGGCTGCTCAAGCAGGCGTTCTACTTCTCCCTGACGTCGGTCAACGATGCGGTCAAACCGCACGGGGTGAGCACCGCGCAGATCGGTGTGCTGCGTCAGCTCACCAACCAGCCCGGCCTGTCCGGCGCCGAACTGGCCCGCCGGCTGCTGATCAGCCCGCAGGGTGTGCAACTCGCGCTCACCGCGCTGGAGCGGCGCGGGCTGGTCGAGCGCAAACAGGATCCCCAACACGGCCGCATCTTGCAGGCCTTCCTCACCGAGGAGGGCCGGGCGGTGGCCGCGGCGGTGGTCAGCGATGCGATCGCCGCGCACGACAAGGTGTTCGGGGTGCTCAGCCGCGAGGAGCAGGACCAGCTGCGGGCCCTGTTGAGCCGGGTGGTCGAGCAGGGCACCGGGCACACGCTGTACACCGACCACATCGACACCTAGGCATTCGCCGGACTCCGTACGTATCTACTACTTGAGACCTATGACAAGTACTTGATAACCTGGCCGGGATGACTCTTCCGGACGGCTTCGCCGCGCTGCACGTCAAGGACGTGGTGCGCGAGACCGACGACGCGCTGTCGCTGGTGCTCGACGTGCCGACCGAACACGCCGCGACGTTCCGGTACCGGGCCGGGCAGTTCCTCACCCTGCGGGTCACCGTGGACGGGCAGGAATACCGGCGCTGCTACTCGATGTCGTCCTCGCCGGTGCTGCAGCAGGACCTGCGGGTCACCGTGAAACGCGACGGCCGCGGCGTGGTGTCCAACTGGCTCAACGACCATGCCGCACCGGGGGACCGGCTCGAGGTCGGCCCACCCGACGGCCGTTTCGTCCGCACCGAGACCGACCGCGAGCTGGTGGCGTTCGCCGGCGGCAGCGGTATCACCCCGGTGTTCTCCCTGATCCAGACCGCGCTGGCGGCACCGGCCGGTCGGGTCCGGCTGCTGTACGCCAACCGGGCGTCCGGGTCGATCATCTTCGCCGACGCGCTGGCCGATCTGGGTGCCCGGCACCGCGACCGGCTCTCCGTGGCCCATCACCTCGACGAGGAGCGCGGCGTGCTGACCGCCGCCGGCATCGCCGAGTTCCTCGCCGGGGTCGACATTGCCGCTGCGGACTTCTACATCTGCGGGCCCGGCCCGTTCATGGACACCGTCGAGGCCGCCCTGCGCACCGCGGGCGTCCCGGCCGATCAGGTACACCTCGAGCGCTTCGGCGTCGCACCGGTACCCACCGAGAACAACTCGATCACCGAGCAGGTGACCATCGAACTGGACCGCCAGGTCGTCACCGTCGATTACCGCGCCGGGCACACCCTGCTGCAGATGGCCCGGATGGCCGGCCTGAAGGCCCCGTCCTCCTGCGAAACCGGTTCCTGCGGAACGTGTATCGCCCAGGTGACCGAGGGCAGCACCCGGCTGCTGAACAATGATGCGCTCGACGAGGACGAGATCGCCGCGGGTCTGGTGGTCACCTGTCAGGCGCTGCCCACCAGTCACACCGTCCGGTTTGTCTACGAATAAGGGAGCACCGATGAGTCGGGTAGCAGTGGTGACCGGCGGAGCGTCCGGGATGGGCGAGGCGACCTGTCACGAATTGGGCCGCCGCGGCCACCAGGTTGCCGTGTTCGATCTCAACGCCGAAGCGGCACAACGGGTCACCGAGGACTTGCGAGCCCGGGGCGTCACCGCGGTCGCGGTCACCGGGGACGTCTCGGACCGGGCCGCGGTCGACGACGCGTTCGCAAAGGTGCGCAGCGAACTCGGCCCGACCGCCATCCTGGTGACCAGCGCCGGCCTGTTCGACTACGCCCCGTTCGCCGAGATCACCCCGGATGCGTGGACCCGGATCGTGGACGTCAACCTGACCGGAACCTTCCACTGCTGCCAGGCCGCACTGGGCGACATGGTGACCGCCGGCTGGGGGCGGATCGTGATGATCTCCTCCTCGAGTGCACAGCGCGGCACCCCGTTCGCCGCGCACTACGCCGCCTCCAAGGGCGCGCTGCTCACCCTCACCAAATCCCTGGCCCGCGAGTACGCGAGCCAGGGCATCACGGTCAACAACATTCCGCCGTCGGGCATCGAGACACCGATGCAGCACGCCAGCCAGGCCGCCGGCCACCTGCCCAGCAACGAGCAGATCGCCGCCAACATCCCGGTCGGGCACCTGGGCACCCCGCAGGACATCGCCGCGGCGGTGGGCTTCCTCTGCTCGGAGGAGGCCGGGTTCATCACCGGGCAGACGCTCGGGGTCAACGGAGGGTCGGTGATGTAGATGACGACGCAATGGGCGAAGGCCGAGAAACCGGTCGAGGGCTCCTGGACCGAGCACTACCCGGACCTGGGCACCGGGCCGATCTCGTTCCGGGACTCCATCTCCCCGGAGTTCTACGAACGCGAACGCGAGGCCGTCTTCAAACGTGCCTGGCTGAACCTGTGCCGGGTCGAGGAGTTGCCGGAGGCCGGCAGCTACCTGCTCAAGGAGCTCGAGGTCGTCAACGCCGCGCTGATCCTGGTCCGCGGCAGCGATGACCGCATCCGCTGCTTCCACAACCAGTGCCGGCACCGCGGTAACAGGCTGCTCGCCGCGGCCACCGGGCAGGCCGAGGAGATCGTCTGCCCGCAGTGCGGATGGCGATACGCGTTGGACGGCAGCCTCGTTCACATCCCGAACCCGGACAGCTTCTTCGATCTGGACGCCACGGACTACGGGCTGGTCGAGGTGCACTGCGATGTGTGGGCGGGCTTCGTATTCGTCAACTTCGACGCGCAACCCCGCCAGACTCTGCGCGAATTCCTCGGCCCGATGATCACCGGCCTGGACGACTACCCGTTCGGCAAGCTGACCGAGCGCTACGAGTGGGAGGCGCACAACAACAGCAACTGGAAGATCTTCGCCGACGCCTTCCAGGAGTACTACCACGTGCCGTCCCTGCACACCCAGCAGGTGCCGGCCGAGGTGCGCAATCCCGGAGCCGGGTTCACCTGTGGGCACTTCCAACTCGACGGACCGCACCGGCTGGTCTCCACCGCGGGCACCCGGCGCTGGCTGCTTGCCCCGGAGTACATGTACCCGATCGAGCGGGCCACCCAGAGCGGCCTGGTCGGTCCCTGGCGCACACCGGATCTCGGTGCGCTGCCGGCCGGGCTGAACCCCGGCGGGATCGAGCCGTGGGGGATCAGCAACTTCCAGATCTTCCCGAACCTGGAAATCCTCATCTACGGCGGCTGGTACCTGCTGTACCGGTACTGGCCCACCTCCTACAACACCCACCGGTTCGAGGCGTTCACCTACTTCCACCCGGCCCGCACGGTGCGCGAACGCATCGAGCACGAGGTGGCCGCGGTGGTGCTCAAGGAGTTCGCGCTGCAGGACGCCGGCATGCTCGGCGGCACCCAGGCCGCCCTGGAGTACGACGTGATCGACGAGTTCCCGGTCAACGACCAGGAGATCCTGGTCCGGCACCTGCACAAGGTCGTCGTCGACTGGGTGGGGCAACCCTGATGAGCACCAAGCGACTGCCCAGCGCGTTCGCCGAGCTCGAGTGCTTCGCCGACACCTGGTGCCTGCCAACCGAAACCGAGCGTTGGGACCAGCGGCTGGCCAGCACGATGGGTGAGATGCAGGCGTTCTACGATGCCTTCTTCCCGCGGTTGGAAGAGGCCATCGAGTACTGCGACAAGTTCTCCCTCGAGGATCTGCCCGAGGATGCGCTCAACCTGCTGCACCTCATCTACTCGCTGATCATGGTCGCGATGGCGATCGAGATCATGCATCAACCCGCCCCCGTGGACGCCGCCGACGCGGTGATGATCCGCACCGCTGAACCCCGGCCCTAGGAGAGGACACGCCATGAGTGTGTTGACCATCAACAAGCTGACCGAATCGGTGGGGGCCGAGGTCGTCGGGGTCGCCGCCGAAGCATTGGCCGGCGACGACGGGCTGGCCGCCGCGGTGCTCGAGGCGCTGGAGGACAACGGGGTCTTGGTCTTTCACGATCTGCACCTGCACCAGGACCCGCACGCGCAGGTCGCGTTCTGCGAGCGGCTCGGGGAGATCGACCGGTCGGCCGACGGGCACCACCCGGTGTCCGGCATCTACCCGATCACCCTGGACAAGACCAAGAACAAGGCCGCCGAGTACCTGAAGGCGACCTTCGACTGGCACATCGACGGCTGCACCCCGATGGCCGGGGAGTGCCCGCAGAAGGCCACCGTGCTGTCGGCGATCCAGGTGGCCGCCCGCGGCGGGGAGACCGAGTTCGCCAACTCCTACGCGGCCTACGAGACGCTCAGCGAGAAGGAGAAGCAGCGCTACGCGTCGCTGCGGGTGGTGCATTCGCTGGAGGCCTCGCAGCGCCGGGTCTACCCGGATCCCACCCCGGAGCAGCTCGAGCGCTGGAAGGCGCGCCCGACGCACGAGAACCCGCTGGTCTGGACGCACCGCAACGGGCGGAAGTCGTTGGTGCTGGGTGCCTCCGCGGACTACATCGTCGGGATGGACCGCGAGGAGGGCCGGGCCCTGCTCGAGGAGCTGCTGGCCCATTCCACCACCGCGGACAAGGTGTACAGCCACACCTGGTCGGTGGGGGACACCGTCATCTGGGACAACCAGGGCGTGCTGCACCGGGCGGCGCCGTACGAACCGAACTCGCCGCGAGAGATGTTGCGCACCACCGTGCTCGGGGACGAACCGATCCAGTAGCGCAGATCAGGGCCGGGTGCCGCCCTCGGGTTGTCCCGGGATCCAGGCCAGGATGTCGCGCATCCCGTCGTTGTAGACGACGCTGAACGGCGCGTCCGGGCCGACGGCGTCGAAGTAGAGCTTGCCGGTCACGCTGCCGCCGGGCCCCAGCTTTCCGCCCAGTCCGGGCGACCCGACCAGTGGGAACATCGTCGAGTTCTCCGCGCGGGCGGCGAACCGGTGGATCATCGGATCGACCTCGGCCCCGAAGGTGTCCACGGTCAGGGTGGCCTCGTACAGCCGGCCGCGGTGCGGCATCGGGTCGGAACTGGGCATCAGATCCCGGACCGTGTAACCGACCGACGGCTGTCCGGCCCAGTCGAGGATCCGCATCTGTTGCCCGAACGGTTTGATGTTGTCGACCGCGGCGGCCGGCCCCGCTGCGACGGTTCCGGCGCCGAACATGAGCGCGGTGGCCGCGACGGCCGCGGCCAGCTTTTTGATGTTCACCTTCACTCCCCTCGTTCGCGTGCAGACATGAATCGCACGCTACGCGCGAAATGGAGAAACATCCCCGTCGATTAGCGTGACTAACCGAAAGATATTGGGGACCAGCCGATTCGGGGTGCCGCGCTTAGCCACGCTAAGCGACGAGGACTGCCGTCAGCCCGGTCCCGCCATTACGCCCATCATCCCGCGCATCATCGCCGGCATGCCGTCCCGGACGAATCCGCTCACCTCCCGTGCGTGTTCGCGGATGGCGTGCACCAGCGCCGGGTCCTCGGCGGTTTCCTCGGCGATGACGCCGGTGGCCGTCATCGTGAGTCGGCGCCGGTAGCCGGCGGCGTTCCGGAAAAGCGTGGGCAGACTCTGGCTCATGCACATGACCTCGGGCCCGCCCCCGTCCAGCCTGTTGTACATGCCGGAGACGTGCGTCTGTAGCTGAACCACCAGGTCCGGTGAGTTCGATTCGGTCATCGTACGCACGCCGCCCGGTATTTCTTCGACGGTGCGGCTGATCTCGTTGTGGCGGGCGAACATTGCCATATAGAGCTGCATATCGGCGGGGCCGATACACATCATCCTGCAGCCGGGGCCGTTGGTGAGTCGAAGGTCCGGTGTCGGCGATTCCAATGCGCTGCGGACGGCGCGTCCGAGGCCCAACACACTGCCCGCCGCCAGGGCAGCGAGTGCAGCGAGTGCTGTCCGGCGATTCATCGGGCAGCGGACTACGGCCGTGGTGTGGGGGGTGCGGTCGCCGTCGGCTGCGGTCCGGGCCCCGGATAGTTCGGTCCCATCATGCCGCCGGGCCCCATCATGCCGCCGGGCCCCATCATCCCGCCGGGTCCCATCTGGCCCCGCTCCATCGTGCCGTGCTGGCGATACCCACCAGGGCAATTGTTCGATGAGCTCATACCGATGAAGAATCCGGAGAAGAACACCACCGCCACGATGAAGACGACCCCGGCGACGACGCCCACCCAACTCGCCCACACCGCAGCCGCGTTCGGCCTGTCACGCCGCTGGACGACCACTGCGTTCTGATCCTGCGACTCACGAGGTTCCGTCATGGCCCGATCGTGCCGCGAAAGGTGGTCGGTCCCTAGAGCCTTTGTGCCCTGCCGGACCGGCCGGTCGACCCCTTGTTTGCGGGCCAGGGGGGATCAGCCGCGGGCCGGTCCGCCCCGGATGGTGAAGCTCGACGCATCGTCGATCTTGTCGATATGCGCGGCGAAGGCCTCCGCGGTGGCCGCCTCCAGGTCCACACCCGCGGTCTCGGCGATGAACACCCGCGATACGTGCTTGCCGCCGACCCGGTAGATGTTGGCGGTCCGCTCGCAGCTCTCGTGGCCGAGGTAGACGACCACCGGGGTGACGTCCTCGGGATCGAGATCCTTGACCAGTTCGGTCATGGTGTTCTCGGTCATCCGGGTGCGCGCGATCGGCGAGATCGCGTTGACCAGAATGTTGTTGCGCTGCCCCTCGATCGCCAGCACGTTCATCAACCCGACCAACCCGGTCTTGGCGGCCCCGTAGTTGGACTGGCCGAACGTCCCGAACAGGCCGGAGCCCGAGGTGGTCATGACGATGCGCCCGTAGTTCTGCTCGCGCAACACCGGCCAGGCCGCCCGGGTGACGTTGAACGCCCCGCGCAGGTGCACGTCGATCACCGCGTCGACCTGCGCGGCGGTCATGTTCTTGAACGCCGCGTCGCGCAGGATGCCGGCATTGTTGACCAGCACGTCCATCTTGCCGAAAGCCTCGACGGCCGAACCGATGATGCCCTGCCCGCCCTCCTCGGTGGCCACCGAATCGGTGTTGGCCACCGCGGATCCGCCGGCGGCGGTGATCTCGTCGACCACGGCCTGCGCGGCCGAGGCGGCCGAGCCGGTGCCGTCCACCGCGGCGCCGACGTCGTTGACCACGACATGGGCTCCGCGGCGGGCGAATTCGAGGGCGTGGCAGCGGCCCAGGCCACCGCCGGCCCCGGTCACCACGACGACGCGGCCATCGAAGCTGAGGACGGACAAGCGATCACACTCCTGACGTAACGGCGATTGACTTGGTGTCGAGGTACCCCTCCAACCCCTCGCGGCCGAGCTCACGGCCGTAGCCGCTGCCCTTGACGCCGCCGAAGGGGGCGAACGGATCCATCGTGTAGCCCTGATTCACCCCGAAGGTGCCGGTCTTGATCTGCACGGCGATGCCCAGTCCGTGGTCGGCGTCGGCGGTCCACACCGAACCGGCCAGCCCGTACCCGGACTCGTTGGCCAGCGTCACCGCCTCGGCCTCGTCCCGGTAGCCGATCACGGTCAGCACCGGCCCGAAGATCTCCTCCTGCGCGATCCGCATGCCGTTGTGCGCATCGGCGAACAGGCTCGGGCGCACGTAGTAGCCGCGCTCGATGCCCGCGGGCAGCTCGGTGCCGCCGACCACCAGCCGGGCGCCCTCGCGCTGTCCGATCCGGATGTAGTCGAGCACCCGCTGTTGCTGCCGGCGGCTGACCAGCGGGCCCATCTGGGTCGCCGGCTCGGTGGGATCGCCGACCGCGATACCGGACAGTTCGGCCGCCAGCGCATCGACGTAGTCCTGCTGCCGGTCCGCCGGAACCAGGATGCGGGTCAAGGCATTACAGATCTGGCCGCTGTTGGACAGGCTGGCCGAGCGCACCCCGGCGGCGACCGCGGCGGGTGCGGCGTCCGGTAGGACGATGGCCGCCGACTTGCCCCCGAGCTCCAGGCTCACCTTGGTCAGATTGGCCGCCGCGGCCGCGGCGACGGCCTTACCCGCGGCGGTCGACCCGGTGAAGGACACCTTGTCGACGCCGGGGTGCCCGACCAGGTGTTCCCCGACCGACACCCCGCCGGGCAGCACCGTGAGTACCCCGGGCGGTAGCCCGGCCTCGTTGAGCAGGCGCACCAGCAACTCGGCGTCCAGGGAGGTCTCCGGGGACGGCTTGACGATCACCGCGCAGCCGGCCAGCAGCGCGGGCACCACCTTGGCGATGGTCAGGAACTGCGGCATGTTCCACGGCACGATCGCGGCGACGACGCCGACGGGTTCCCGGCGGATGTGGATGTCGGAGCCGAAGAACCCGGGCCGGATCTCCTGCCACGGGTAGGTCTGCGCGGTGGCGCAGAACGCGCCGATCATCGCGGTGGGCAGGCCGACCTGGGCGCGCTGGGCGAACGTGATGGGCGCACCGATCTCGGCGGTGATGAGCTCGGCGAGCTCACCGCCGCGGGCCTGGTAGGCCTCCAGAAACCGGCGGATCACCGCGATGCGTTCCACCGGCGTCAGCTGGGGCCAGGGCCCGGAGTCGACGGCCGCACGGGCCGCGGTGACGGCCGAATCGATCTGCTCCGGGGTGGACGCGGGCACCTCGGCCAGCAGTTCCTCGGTGTGCGGCGACACCAGTCTGAGCACCTGATCCATCCCGACCCACTGTCTGTATCAACTACTTGCCAATGGATCGAGCATATACACCGGGACCGCGGCCGGGTGCGTCAGCTCAGCTTGATCGCCGACAGGTACATCTCGACCACCGGCCGGTACAGGTCGACGTCGTCGAGCTGGCTGCCGAGCACCACCGAGTCGCTGGTCGCGACGAGCACCTGAGCGAAGGTCAGCGGCGGGATGAGCAGCGTCGCACCCAGGCGTTCCAGCCCGTCGACGATGAATTTGCTCAGTGCCTCAACGACTTCGGAGCGTCTTCCGGCAACCCGCTCCCGCGCGTCGGGATTGCGCTGCAGGTAGAGGGTGAACTCCATGCCCAGCGCGCTGTGCTCGGCGCCCCGGTCGAGGCTGAGTTGCCGCCAGCGGGTGGCGATGGCGTCGAGTTCGGGTGCGCCCACCTCCGTCGCGGTGGACAACACCTCGGCGAAGTTGTCGAAGTACCGGCGCCAGTAGCGGTCGCTGACGGCGAAGAAGAGGTCTTCCTTGGTGGCGAAGTGTTTGTAGATCGCGCCCTTGGTGTAACCGGCGGCGCGCGCGATGTCGTCGAGGCTGGCCGGGGCGAATCCCTTGTCGGCGAACACCTCTTCGGCGGCGTCGAGCAGCAGTGAACGGGTGCGTTCCAGACGTCGCTCCCGAGTCCACTTCTCGACCATGGTGGCCATTCTGGCACAGAATCCAAGAACCCCTATGGTTACTTAGATACTTGGTGGTATCTTTCCGGGCTATGAGTGAGCTGTCCAACCAGAGCAAGCCCACGATCACCGAGTCCCTCAGCAGCGCAGGGATACCCGGGGAGGCTGGGCGTCCGGCATCGAGTCGGGTCAAGTTCCTCGCGGTGATCGGTGGCGCCATCCTGCTGCTACAGATCTACGTGTGGATCCGGTGGATCACCGGGCCCTACTTCACCCCGGTGGACCCCGGTCCCACGGAACCGCCGACCTTCATGAAGATCGCCCTGATCATGTGGCAGATCGGATCGCCGGTGCTGTTCCCGGTCGCTATCTGGTGGTTCATCATCCGGCCGTGGCGCCGCGAACGACGGATCACCCTCGACGGCATGATCATGGTGTCGACCGGTCTGTTCTTCTTCCAGGACCCGCTGCTCAACTACATCAACACCTGGTGCACCTACAACGCCTGGGCGTTCAACATGGGATCCTGGGCGCCGCACGTCCCGGGCTGGCTGTCCCCGGAGAAGCCGGGCGCCCAGGTCGCAGAACCGTTGGGTATCAACGTCTCCGGCTACGCGTTCGGTGTGCTGCTGTGCACCATCCTGGGCTGCGCGGTGATGCGCAAGGCCCAGCAGCGCTGGCCCAACATCAGCACCAAGGGCCTGATCGGCGTCGCCTTCGCATGGGGATTCGTCTTCGACTTCGTGATGGAGGGTCTGATCCTGATGCCGCTGGGGATGTACACCTTCCCCGGCGCGGTCCAGTCGCTGTCCATCAACGCCGGCACCTACTACCAGTGGCCCGTCTACGAGGGACTGATGTGGGGCGGTGTGCAGGCCGCGCTGTGCTGCCTGCGGTTCTTCACCGATGACCGCGGCCGCACGGTGGTGGAGAAGGGCCTGGACAACGTGCGCGGCGGCTTCGCCGTCCAGCAGCTGACCCGTTTCCTGGCCATCTTCTCCGCCGTCAGCGCATCGTTTTTCGTCTTCTACATCATCCCGGCCCAGTTCTGGGCCGTGCAGGCCGACCCGTGGCCCGAGGACGTGATGAAGCGTTCGTACTTCACCTCGGGCCTGTGCGGTGAGGGCACCGACCGGCCTTGTCCGGATCCCGCGCTGCCCATCCCGAGCAAGCATTCGGGCTATGTGAACCAAGACGGTCAGTTCGTGCTGCCCGACGGGGTTCAGATGCCGACCGTCGTCCCGCACGAACGGAGTGAATGAGTGTTGGCACTGCAGGCACCGTTCTACCGGGCGGTCGACGACGAAGCGGAGGTGTTCCACGCGGCGGCCCGCCGGGGCGCACCGATCCTGCTGAAGGGGCCGACCGGGTGCGGCAAGACCCGGTTCGTGGAGGCGATGGCGCATGAACTCGGGCGCGAACTGATCACGGTCGCCGGGCACGAGGACATGACCTCGGCGGACCTGGTGGGACGATTCCTGCTCAAGGGCGGTGAAACCGTCTGGGTGGACGGGCCGTTGACCCGGGCGGTGCGCGAGGGCGCGATCTTCTACCTCGACGAGGTGGTCGAGGCCCGGCAGGACACCACCGTGGTGATCCACCCGCTCGCCGACCACCGCCGCGAACTCCCCGTCGACCGGCTCGGCACGACTCTGCCTGCGGCCCCGGGCTTTCAGCTGGTGATCTCCTACAACCCGGGCTATCAGAGCGTGCTCAAGAGCCTCAAGGAATCCACCCGGCAGCGCTTCATCGCCATCGAACTCGGCTTCCCGCCGCCGGTAGTGGAAGCCGAGGTGGTGGCGGCCGAAGCCGGTGTCGATCCGTCGACCGCGGAGATTCTGGTGCAACTCGCCGACACCATCCGCAAGCTGGACGGGTCCCCGCTGCGGGAGGTGGCGTCCACCCGGATGCTGATCCTGACCGCCGGCCTGATCGCCGAGGGACTCAGCCTGCGCAGCGCGGTGCACGCGGGCATGGTGCGGGTGCTCTCCGACGACGCCGACATCGTGCGGGCCCTGGGCGAACTCGTCGACGCCGTACTGCCACGGGCGTGACCGAACCGGACCGGCTGCGGCTGCTCGCCACCCACCTGGCGGGCCGCTCGGTGGACGTCGCGGTGGCCCCGGCCGGGCACCCGGCCTACACCGACGGGCAGGTCGTCTACGTGACGGCCGACGCCGACGCCGAGCGGCAGCGCCGCGAGATGCTGCTGCAGAGCGCACTTCTCGGCGCGGGCAGCTTGGCGCCGCAGTATGTGAGGGCGCTGCGCGCCCGGCCCTCGACGGGACGCCGCTACCTGGCCTGCGAGGGACACCGGGTGCTGCGCGACCTGGGAGCGCGGCTACCGTTGGCCGCCGGGCTCGGCGGGGCCGATGTGCCGTGCTCGACCAGCGCCGAATCGCTGGAGCTGGCCCGCAGCCGGCGCCGCATCCCGGACCCACCCGACTGGTTCGGCGTGCTCAAACCGGGCGCCCTGCTGGGCGCCGTATCCGGCACCGAACCGGATGTGCGGGTGCGGTTCGACGTCAACACCGGCCTCACCGCCGGGGAGGAAGGTGCGGACGACGAGTCCGACGAGCCCGGCGAACAGAGCAAGATCCTCAAACTGTTCGAATCCCCGCTCAACTCGCCGCTGATGTCCGACCTGCTGCGCAAACTGCTCGGCGGCGCGCGGGCCTCCCGCGAGGAACACGCCGGCGGGGAGCTGCGGCTGGGATCGGTGCGCAAGGTGGCCGACGTCGGCGTGCACGCCCGGCCCGCACCGACCCGAATCCACTTCACCGACACCGACAGACCCGGCGCCGCGGTCGGCGTCGGGGGCGCGCGCCACCCGGAATGGGATGTGCACGGCAACCGGTACCGCCCCGACTGGTGCCGGGTGATCGACTACCCGCTGACCACCGGCGCCGACCTCGCGGCCGCTCAGGTAGCCCAGGACCCGGTGCTGCGCCGGCGACTGTCCCGGATCGGACTGGGCCCGCGCCGGCTGCGTGGCCGTGCGGACGGGGACGAGCTGGACACCGAGGCGCTCATCTCGATGTGGGTGGATTTGCGGTCCGGGTACTCCGCGGCGGAGAACATCTATCTGGAACGCCGCAAGCTGGAACGCAATCTGGGAGTGCTCATCCTGGTCGACGCCTCCGGGTCGGCCACCGACGAGGACCCGGCGGGCCTGGCCGTGCACGAGCACCAGTGCCGCGCGGCCGCCGGGCTGGCGGCCACCCTGGAGGAACTCGGCGACCGGGTCGCCGTGTACGCCTTCCGGTCCCAGGGCCGGCACGCCGTGCACCTACCGGCCGTCAAGACCTTCGGCCAGCGGTTCGGGGCACTGGCCCGGGCCCGGCTCAACCAGCTGCGGCCCTCGGGTTACACCCGGCTGGGTGCCGCGATCCGCGGGGCCGGGGAGATCCTGAAAACCGAAGCGGGCACCCCTAACCGGCTGCTGCTCGTGCTGTCCGACGGACACCCCTACGACGACGGCTACGAGGGCCGCTACGCCGAGGCCGACGCCCGCCGCGCCCTGGAGGAACTGCGCGCCGACGGGGTGGCCTGCCTGTGCCTGACCATCGGCGCCGGGGTCACCGGGGACGCCCTGGAACGGGTCTTCGGCTCGGCCTGCAACGCCACCGGCACCGCGCTGGCCGACCTCAGCGGCCGGATGGATGAGCTGTTCCTGACGGCCCTCGCCGAGCTGGCCGCGCCGCAGGGCTAATCTCGCCGGATGAGCACGGGATCCCACGGTGAAGTACAGAGCGACGACGGACGGTTTCGGGTCACCCGCTGGACCATCGAACCCGGGGGCGCCATCCCGATGCACCGCCACGACCACGACTACGTGGTGATCCCGCTGCGCGACGCGACCATGCACGTGGTGACCCCGGACGGCACCGCCACCGCGGCCCAGCTGCAGGCCGGCGTCAGCTACACCCGCAGCGCCGGGGTGGAACACCAGGTGGAGAACCGGGGCAGTACCGACCCGGTGGTCTTCGTCGAGGTGGAACGGCTCGACTGAGCGCACCGACTACGCACTTTCAAGGGTTTCGCGTCCGCGCCCGGGCGCGCACGCTGAAGCCATGAAAATCGTCATCATCGGCGGCAGTGGCCTGATCGGTTCCAAGGTCGTCGCCAAGCTCACCGAACTCGGCCACGACGCGGTCGGGGTGTCCCCGCGCTCGGGCGTGGACACCATCTCCGGTGACGGGGTGGCCGCGGCGCTGACCGGCGCCGACGTCGTCGTCGACGTCACCAATTCGCCGTCCTTCGCCGACGACGATGTGCTGGCCTTCTTCACCACCTCCACCCGCACGCTGCTGACCGCCGAACGCGAACAGGGCGTCGGCCACCATGTGGCGCTGTCGGTGGTCGGCGCCACCGGTGTCCCCGACAGCGGGTACATGCGGGCCAAGGCGGCCCAGGAGAAGCTCATCACCGAATCGGGTGTG
Organism: Mycolicibacterium aurum; assembly: GCA_900078775.1. GTDB lineage: Bacteria > Actinomycetota > Actinomycetes > Mycobacteriales > Mycobacteriaceae > Mycobacterium > Mycobacterium aurum_A. Next base: position 4,720,678 of record LT549889.1, on the reverse strand, counting down.
CCGCACACGATCGTGCGGGCCACCCAGTTCTACGAATTCGTGGAGGCCATTGCCGGATCGGCCACCGACGGCGAGGTGATCCGCCTCCCGCCCGCGGCCATGCAGCCGATCGCGGCCGAGGACGTCGCCACCGCCGTGGCCCGGGCCGCGGACGGATCGCCGGTCGACGGCGCCGTCGAGATCGCCGGGCCGGAGCGGATCGGCATGGACGACTTCGTCCGGACCGGGCTGGCCGCCAACGGTGACACCCGTCGGGTCGTCACCGACCCCGCCGCACCCTATTTCGGTGCGGTGATCGACGACCGCAGCATCGTGCCGCTCGGGGAGGCCGTCATCTTCGAGACCACTTTCGCCGACTGGTGCGCGTAGTCGTCCTCGGCGGCACCGGCAGAGTGGGATCGCTGGTCGTGCGCGGGTTGACCGAGATCGGTCACGACGCGGTGATCGCGGCCGGGTCTGTGCCGTACACCGTCGTGCGGTCCACCCCGTTCTTCGAATTCCCGGACACCGTCGCCGACTTCGGCACCGTCGGGGAGGTTGTCCGGCCACCGCCGGTGCCGGTCCGTCCGATCGCCGCCGCCGCGGAGGCGCTCGTCATCGCCGCGGCCGGCGATTTGGTTCGAGGGCCGGCTCGAAGACTGGCTGGTGGGCCGGATCGGCGGATAGCATGCTCAAGCATGCCTGGTAAAAGGCACGCGCCGGTGCTTCGCGGGCGGGACCGGGAGACCGCGGAGTTGCGCGGGGTGCTGGCCGCCGCCCGCGCCGGCGACAGCCGGGTGCTGGTGCTGCGCGGCGAGGCCGGTGTCGGTAAAACCGCGCTGCTGCAGTACCTTTCGACACAAACCGACGGATTCTTGGTCACCTGGGTGGCCGGCGTCCAATCCGATGTGGAGTTGGCGTACGCCGGGCTGCATCAACTGTGCGTCCCGCTGCTCGACCACCTCGACGCCCTGCCCGGCCCGCAGCGCGAAGCCCTCGACGTGGCGTTCGGGCTCGGCGCCGGCCCGACCCCGGACCGGTTCCTGGTCGGGCTGGCGGTGCTCAGCCTGCTGGCCGCGGCCGCCGACACCCAGCCGGTGCTGTGCCTGATCGACGACGTGCAGTGGCTCGATGAGGTGTCGGTGCAGACCCTGGGCTTCGTGGCCCGGCGGCTGCTGGCCGAACCCGTGGCACTGGTCTTCGGGGTCCGCGACGACGGTACCGAGGTGCTGCCCGGACTGCCGGCGATGCCGATCGGCGGGCTGGATGACAACGGTGCCCGCGAACTCCTGGAGACGGTGATGCCGGGGCGGCTCGACGAGAAGGTCCGCGACCGCTACATCGCGGAGACCCGGGGGATCCCGCTGGCGGTACTGGAACTGCCCCGCAACCTCACCGCCGCGGAACTGGCCGGCGGATTCGCCTCGGGAACCCACCATTCCGCGGGCCGACTCGAGGAACGGTTCGTGTCCCGGGTCAAGGCATTGCCCGAACCGACCCGGCAACTGGTGCTGGCGGCCGCCGCCGAACCCGTCGGGGATGCGGCGCTGTTCCTGCGCGCCGCAGCACATCTTGGTATCCCGGTGGATGCACTCGGGCCGGCCGAGGACGCCGGGATCATCGAGTTCGGACCGCGGATGCGCTTCCACCACCCGCTGATGCGCTCGGCCGCCTATCTGGCCGCCACCGTCACCGAGCGCCGGGCCGTGCACAGTGCGCTGGCCGTCGCGACGGATCCGGCCTCGGACCCGGACCGGCGGGCCTGGCACGCGGCCAACGCCTCGGCGGGCCCCGACGACGCGGTGGCCGCCGACCTGGAGGCCTCGGCCGGGCGGGCACACAATCGCGGCGGCGTCGCGGCGGCCGCCGCCTTCCTGGAACGCGCCGCGGTGCTCACCTCGGACCCGGCCCGGCGCGGCGCCCGGTCGCTGGCCGCCGCGCAGGCCAAACGGGACGCGGCCGCACCGGCGGCGGCACACGATCTGCTGGCCACGGCCGAACTGTGCCCGCTGACCGGTCTGCAACGCGCGCAGGTGACCCGGCTGCGGGCGCAGATGGAGTTCAGCCGCAGCCGGAACGGGGAGCCGGGTGCCCCGCAGGTCGCCGAGGCGGCGGCCGGACTGCTGGCGGCCGCCCGCGGCCTGGACGGCCTCGACGACGAACTGGCCCGCGACACCTATCTGGAGGCGTTGGCCGCGGCCATGTTCGCCGGATCCTGCGGTGCGCCGGGGGCGATCGAACTGGTCGCCGGGGCGGCGCGCGCCGCGATCGGCAAGGTCACCCGGATCGACAGGCCGATCGACCATTTGCTCAGCGGCGTCACCGATCTGATCATCGACGGGCCCGGTGCCGGCAGTCGGTCCCTGCGCACGGCGCTGGACCTGTGCTGCGATCAGGCCCGTCGCAATGACGCCGGGGCGCTGAGCATGTTGTCCCTGGCGTTCCCCATCGTGCAGGAATCGGCGGGCGGCGAACTCTGGGACGAGGACGTCAACCGCCGGATGGCGGCGGTCATGGTGCGTTTCGCCCGCGACACCGGGGCCCTCACGATCCTGCCGTCGGCACTCGCGTTCCGGGCCGGAACCTGCGTACTGGCAGGGGAATTCGGCTCCGCGACGAGTTACCTCGACGAGGCGGACGCGATCTCGTCGGCCACCGGGTACCGGCCGATCAAGTACCACCGGTTGCACCTGGCGGCCTGGCGCGGCACCCCGGCCGAGGCGGTCGGCCTGATCGAGGCGGCGACCGCCGAGGGGACCCGCCGCGGTGAGGGCCGGCTGCTGGACGTGGCCGGATTCTGTTCGGCCGTGCTGTACAACGGGATGGGCCGCTACGACGAGGCGTTCGCGGCGGCCAGCCGGGCCGTCGAATACCTCAATCTGGGGTTCGGTGGCTGGTGCCTGAGCGAATTGGTGGAATCGGCAGCGCATCTCGGGGAACTGGACGTCGCGCGTGACGCCGCCCGGGTGCTACGGGCGCGGGCCGGTGCCAGCGGCACCGATTCCGGGTTGGCCGCGGTGGCCAAGGCGCAGGCGCTGCTGGCCGACGACGAGCAGGCCGACCGGTTGTTCACCGAGGCGCTGACGCGGTACGAGCGCGGCAGTGCGGCGGCCCAACTCGCACGCAGCCACCTGAGTTACGGCGAATGGCTGCGCCGGTCCAACCGGCGCAACGACGCGCGCACCCATCTGAGCAGGGCCCATGACATGTTCACCCGGATGGGTGCGGTGGCCTTCGCCGACCGGGCCCGCCGGGAGCTGGTGGCCACCGGCGCGAAGGTCCGGAAACAGCCGGTCGCGTCCGGGGACGAGCTGACCGCGCAGGAGGCCCAGATCGCCCGGCTGGCCGCCGACGGGCTGACCAATCAGGAGATCGGCGCGCAGCTGTTCATCAGCACGCACACCGTGGAGTGGCATCTGCGCAAGGTGTTCGTCAAACTCGGTGTCACCTCACGGCGTCAGCTGCGCACCCGCGCCCTGTCGGACTGAATCAGCTTTCGCCGCCGATCAGCAGGAGCTCATCGCCGGGCTGGAAGGTGTCCTCCGGCCGGGGAACGAGGACGGTGTTGCCGCGCAGCAGCGTCACGAGAGCGGTGTTATCGGGCAGGTCCAGCTGATCCACCCGCTGGCCGACGAGCGGGTTATCTTGTGGCAGAGTCAGTTTGGTCAGCGCGGCGTGACCCTCCCGCAGACCCATCAGCCGGATCAGGTGCCCGACGTCGATGGCGCCCTCCACCCCGGCGGCCAGCGCGCCCGGGGTGGACACCGCCACGTCGATGCCCCAGTCCTGACTGAACAGCCACTGGTTGTCGACGTCGTTGATCCGGGCGACCACCCGCGACACCCCGAACTCGGACTTGGCCAGCAGGCCGACCACCAGGTTCGCCTTGTCGTCACCGGTGGCGGCGATCATCACGTCGCAGGTCTGTGCACCGGCCTCCTGCAGGGCGGACAGTTCGCAGGCGTCGGCGAACAGCCAGTCCGCCTCGGCCACGGTGTGCGGTTCGAAGCGCTGCCGCTCCCGTTCGATCAACAGCACCTTGTGCCCGTAGTCCAGCAGTTCCTGCGCAACGGCGCGGCCGACGTTCCCGGCGCCGGCTATCCCGATCCGCATTTTGCGTGGGGCCACCTCGATATCTTGACGTATGACCCTGCACGAGCTCTACCTGGCGATGCTGATCGGTGGTCTGGTACTGCTGGCCAGCATCGTGGGTACCCGGGTCGCGACGAGGGTGGGTTTCCCGGCGCTGTTGTTCTTCCTGCTGGTCGGGATGGTGCTCGGGCACGACGGGCTCGGCCTGGATTTCGACAGCTTCGAGATGGCCCGCAACATCTGCACCGCCGCGCTCGCGGTGATCCTGGTAGAGGGCGGTCTGACCACCCGGTTCGCCGATATCCGCAAGGTGCTCGCGCCGGCCGGCGCGCTGGCGACCGTCGGCGTGCTGGTGAGTACCGGGATCACCGCCGCCGGGGCGTATTTCCTGCTGCACTTCGATTGGCAGCTGGCCCTGCTGCTGGGCGCCATCGTGTCCTCGACCGATGCCGCGGCGGTGTTCTCGGTACTGCGGGTGCTGCCGTTGCCGCGCCGGCTCGCCGGACTGCTGGAGGCCGAGTCGGGGTTCAACGATGCGCCGGCGGTGATCCTGGTGCTGATGTTCAGTGTGCTGCCGTTTGCGTTCGAGCCGGCCGTCACGCTCGGGGAGATCGTCTTCGAACTGGTGGCCGGCGCCGTGATCGGTTTGGGCACCGGGTTTCTCGGCGCCCTGACGCTGCGGCGCATCGCGCTGCCGGCCTCCGGGCTCTATCCGATCGCCACCTTCGGGCTGGGCGTGGTCGCCTTCGGTGCCGCGGGCGCCGTGCACGCCAGCGGATTCCTGGCCGCCTACCTGGCGGCGGTGGTGCTCGCCAATTCGGGTCTGCCGCACCGGTCGGCCACCCGCTCGTTCGCCGAGGGAGTGGGCTGGCTGGCCCAGATCGGGTTGTTCGTGGTGTTGGGCCTGTTGGTGCGGCCGAGCGAACTGGCCCGCGACATCGTGCCCGCCATCGTGATCGGGCTGGTGCTGCTGTTGGTCGCCCGGCCGGTGTCGGTCGCGGTGTCGCTGGCCGGGTTCAGGATTCCGCTGCGCGAGCAGCTGTTCCTGTCCTGGGCCGGGCTGCGCGGCGCGGTGCCCATCGTGCTGGCGACCTTCCCGATCGTCGTCGGGGTCACCGGCAGCACCCGGCTGCTCAACATCGTCTTCATTCTGGTGGTGATCTTCACCCTGATCCAGGCCCCGAGCCTGCGCCTGGTGGCCGGGCTGCTCGGGCTGGCCAGCAGTGAGGCGACCCGGGAGATTCAGGTGGAGGCGGCGCCGCTGGACGTGCTCGACGCCGAACTGCTCACCATGAAGGTGCAGTCGCCGTCGCGCCTGCACAACGTCACCATCCTGGAACTGCGGCTCCCCGACCCGGCGGTGATCACGCTGATCATCCGAAACGGGCACACCTTCGTGCCGTTGCCGGACACCCGGATCGCCACCGGCGACGAGTTGCTGATCGTGACCACCAGCAAGATGCGCGCCGCGGCCGAGGCCCGGTTGCGCGCGGTGAGCCGCCGGGGCAAGCTCGCCCACTGGTTCGACGAGTACGGCAGCCTGGACTAGCGTTGCGGCTCAATCCAATCCGTTGGCCAGGGTGAGGGTGTCCCCGGTGCGCAGCCGGCCCTGATCGGAGACCAGATACAGCACCGCGTCGGCGACATCCTCGGGTTGCAGCAGTCCGGGGCGGGGGCGGCCCTTGGCGAAGATCTCCTCCACGTCGGCGCGCCCCGGATCGGGCAGGTCCGGCCGGATGGTGCGGTAGGTCTGTGGGTTGTGGATCATCGGGGTGTCCACGCCTGAGGGCAACAGGGCGTTGACGGTGATGCCGTGTTCGGCGACTTCGTAGGACAGCGAGCGCACCAGGGCGACCACCGCGGCAGGACGGCACGGAAGGTGTTGAAGACCCCGGTCAGGTTGACGTCGATCATGGTCCGCCAGCGCTGTTCGGACATCGAGGCCAAGGGGGACCCGCTGGCGATCCCGGCGTTCGCGATGACGATGTCGAGCCGGCCGAACTCCGCGAGCGCGGTGTCGGCCACCTTCTGCATGGCGGCCAGATCCCGGACGTCAGCGGTCAGGGCGAGGCATCGACGGCCCTCGTCCTCGACGGCGCGGACGGTGTCCCGGACATCGGCGGCAGTCGGTAGCGGATAGTCGACCTCCTCGATCTGAGCGGCGATATCGCAGAACACGATGTCGGCACCCGCCCGAGCCAGGGTGATCGCATGTGCGCGGCCCTGCCCACGCGCGCCGCCGGTGATGAGTGCCAGCCGGCCGGGGAGCACGGCCATGAGGACAAGCCTGGAGCATCCCGCCACAAAGCGCTAACGATTTCGTTGTGGGTCCGTATAGATGGTGGCCGCAGCCGCGCAGTCGTGCTCAGCTGGGATCGATGTCTTGTTCACGATCGTCCACCTTGTATCTGGGCCTGGCCGCCGCGGCAGGCGCGGCGGTACTGGTGCTGTCGCCGTCGGCGGCCGCGGTGCCGGAATCCGACAGTCGCGGCTACCTGGAGTCCACGGCCCGCTGCGCGGCCCCGGCCACCGCGGTCATCTTCGGCAGCACCGACAGCTCCCGGGTGGCGATCTGCAGACAGTCCGACGGCACCTACCAGTACCGGGGTGTGCGGGTGCGTGACGGCGCCCGGCTGGTGCTGCCGGCCACCGCGACCGAGGACGGCTACGTCGCCAAGAATGACGGGCTGTCCTACACCGTCACCAGTGACTCACTGGTGCTGAGTTCGGGATCCACGGTGATCCGCGACGAGCAGTTGACCGATGTGCACGAGCCCGGACGCACCGCGCAGCCGACGGTCACGACCACCACGACGACGGGCACGGCGTCATCAAGCACGGCGACATCGACTACGGGGACACCAACCACGGGGACACCAACCACCAGGACCTCGCCGCTGCCCCCGCCGCTGCCGGCCGAGGTGGGCGGCAGCTAACTGGTCTGGGTGGCCGTCGATTGCGGTGAGCGCAGCAGGTTCTGGGCGCAGTCCAGCAGGACGCGGTGCAGATCGCTGTCGCAGATGTCCTGCAGATGGGGTTCGGCGGTGCTGCCGAACACGCCCGAGGTGATCATGGTGATCGCGACCCGGGTGCCCACATCGTGGGTGGCCCCGATCAGCAGTTCGCGCAGGCTGTTGGTGATGTCCTCGAACTCCTGATGCGACTGCACCAGCGAGATGACCGCGGGGTCGCCGTAGAACAGCGACCCGATCCGGCGGTGGCGCACCGCGAGTTCGACGAACCCGCTGATGGTGGCGTCCCGGCGGGACTCCGCGGAGGTGATGGACTCGGCGATGCGGACCAGCCGGGCCATATCGTCGAACACCGGCCGCACCACGGCCAGCACGATGTCGTCCTTGGTGTGGAACTGGTAGTAGATGGCGGCCTTCCGCACCCCGAGATGGTCGGCGATCATCTGCAACGACGTACCGTTGACACCGCGCTCGGCGAACAGGGACAGCGCGGCCTCGATCACCCGTTCGCGCGCGAAACCGCGCTGCGACACCGGCTTGGCCATCGTCATCCCCTCCGTCTGCCCGACCCGTTCATTGACGCGACATCCCGGACACTTTGACATGTCGCGGGCCGCAATGCGGGACATAAGTAGCCCGCGTCACATTTTCTAGCCGCCTGACTTGTACTAGCTTAGCCATATGGCTAAGCCGGCTGCGGCCGGTCAGCAACGCTGCATGAAAGGCCCTACAAGCGAATGGCGTGCCCACGGTGAACGTGCTGAAGCGGATCTGGATTCCACTGGTGATCGTGGCGGTTTTGCTGGTGGCGACGTTCACCGTGATGCGGGTGCGGACCTTCTTCGGTACCGGGCCCGGCTATATCTCCACCGAGAACAGTGCCTCCGATGACACCGAGCCGTTCGACCCCAAGGTGGTCAAGTACGAGATCTGGGGTGAGCCCGGCGCCACGGCGAACGTGAACTACATGGATCTGGACGCCAAACCGGTGCGTGCCGACAACGTCGTGCTGCCCTGGGAGATCACCCTGAGCACCACCGCCCCGTCGGTGTTCCCGACGATCTCCGGGCAGACCGACGGCAGCACGCTGACCTGTCGGATCACCGTGGACGATGAGGTCAAGGACGAGCGCACCGTCACCGGCGTCGGGGCGCACACGTACTGCTTGGTCAAGAGCGCATGAGCGAGCGCAGCGAGCCCCGTACCGACGCCATCCCGGTCACCCAGCCGCACAAACGCGGCGGCATCGCCAAATTCATCCGCACCTTCGCCCTGCCGATCATCGTCGGCTGGATCGTGCTGATCGGGTTCTTCAACGTGTCGGTGCCGCAGCTGGAGAAGGTCGGCGAGATGCGGTCGGTGTCCATGACGCCGGACAACGCCCCGTCGATGATCGCCATGAAGCGCGTGGGCTCGGTGTTCGAGGAGTTCGAATCCAACAGCTCGGCCATGGTGGTGCTGGAGGCCGAGCATCAGCTCGGGCAGGCCGACCGCGACTTCTATGACGAGCTGATCGACAAGCTGGAAGCCGACACCAAACACGTCGAGCACATCCAGGACTTCTGGGGCGACCCGCTGACCGCCGCCGGCGCGCAGAGCGCGGACGGCCGGTCCACCTATGTGCAGGTGTACACCGCCGGCAACCAGGGTGAGGCGCTGGCCAACGAGTCCATCGAGGCCGTCCAGGACATCGTCGCCGGCATGCCGACCCCGCCGGGCCTCAAGGTCTTCGTGACCGGTCCGGCCGCGCTGGCCGCCGACCAGCAGATCGCCGGTGACCGCAGCCTGCGCACCATCGAGGCGCTGACCTTTGCCGTCATCATCGTGATGCTGCTGTTGATCTACCGCTCGATCGTCACGGTGCTGATCACCCTGGCGATGGTGGTGTGCTCGCTGACGGCCGCCCGCGGCGTGGTGGCCTTCCTGGGCTATTACGAGATCATCGGGCTCTCGACGTTCGCCACCAGCCTGCTGGTGACGCTGGCGATCGCCGCCTCGACGGACTACGCGATCTTTCTGCTCGGCCGGTATCAAGAGGCCCGCAGTATCGGTGAATCGCGAGAAGACGCGTACTACACCATGTTCCACGGCACCGCGCATGTGGTGCTGGGCTCGGGTTTGACCATCGCCGGCGCCACCCTGTGCCTGCACTTCACCAACCTGCCCTACTTCGTGACGCTGGGTGTGCCGCTGGCCGTGGGTATGACGGTGGTGGTCGTCGTATCGCTCACGCTGGGCGCCGCGGTGGTCTCGCTCGCGTCCCGTTTCGGTAAGACCCTGGAACCCAAGCGGGCTCTGCGCACCCGCGGGTGGCGCAAGATCGGTGCGGCCGTGGTGCGCTGGCCCGGACCGATCCTGATCGCCACCATCGCCGTCTCGATGGTCGGACTGCTGGCGCTGCCCGGCTACCGCACCAACTACGACGACCGCGACTACCTGCCGGCCGACCTGCCCGCGAACCAGGGTTACGAGGCGGCCGACCGGCACTTCTCGCAGGCCCGGATGAATCCGGAACTGCTGCTGGTGGAAAGCGACCACGATCTGCGTAACTCGGCGGACTTCCTGGTGATCGACAAGATCGCCAAGGCGGTATTCCGCACCGAAGGTGTCGGCCGGGTGCAGGCCATCACCCGCCCGCAGGGAACCCCGATCGAGCACACCTCGATCCCGTTCCAGATCAGCATGCAGGGCACCACGCAGAAAATGAACGAGAAGTACCAGCAGGACATGATGGCCAACATGCTCAAGCAGGCCGACGACATGCTGACGACCATCACCAACATGGAGAAGATGAACGCCATCACCGTGCAGATGGCGGCGGTCACCCATTCGATGGTCACCAAGATGAAGGACATGACCGTCGATATCGCCGAATTGCGGGACAACATCTCCAATTTCGACGATTTCTTCCGGCCGATGCGCAACTACTTCTACTGGGAACCGCACTGCTTCAACATTCCGGGCTGCTGGGCGCTGCGCTCGATCTTCGACACCCTCGACGGCATCGACATCATGACCGACGACATCCAGGCGATCATCCCGGACATGGAGCGCCTCGACGCCCTCATGCCGCAGATGGTGGCGCTGATGCCGTCGATGATCGCGACGATGAAGAACATGCGCACCTACATGCTGACCATGTATCAGACCCAGAAGGGCATACAGGATCAGATGTCGGCGATGCAGGACAACTCCTCGGCCATGGGTGAGGCCTTCGACGCCGCGCAGAACGACGACTCCTTCTATCTGCCCCCGGAGACCTTCGAGAACGAAGACTTTAAACGCGGGATGAAGAACTTCATCTCCCCCAACGGGCATGCGGTGCGCTTCATCATCAGCCACGACGGTGACCCGATGAGCGAAGAGGGCGTCGCCCGCATCGAGTCGATCAAACTGGCCGCCAAGGAGGCGATCAAGGGCACCCCGCTGGAGGGCTCGAAGATCTACATGGGCGGCACCGCATCCGTTTTCAAGGACATGCAGGAAGGCGCGAACTGGGATCTGATCATCGCCGGGATCGCCGCGCTGTGCCTGATCTTCATCATCATGCTGATCATCACCCGCAGCCTGGTCGCCGCCGCGGTGATCGTCGGCACGGTGGTGTTGTCCCTGGGGTCGGCCTTCGGGCTGTCGGTGCTGATCTGGCAGCACATCATCGGCCTGGAACTGCACTGGATGGTGTTGGCCATGGCGGTGATCGTGCTGCTGGCCGTCGGCGCGGACTACAACCTGCTGTTGGTGTCCCGCATCAAGGAGGAGATCCATGCCGGTCTGAACACCGGCATGATCCGCGCCATGGGCGGCAGTGGCCAGGTGGTCACGGCCGCGGGTCTGGTGTTCGCATTCACGATGATGTCGATGGCGGTCAGTGAGCTGGCGGTCATCGGGCAGGTGGGCACCACGATCGGGCTGGGTCTGCTGTTCGACACCCTGATCATCCGGGCGTTCATGACGCCGGCGATCGCCGCGTTGTTGGGTAAGTGGTTCTGGTGGCCGCAGCAGGTGCGCCAGCGCCCGGTCCCGGTGGCCTGGCCGAAACCGGTACCCAAAGAAGAAGTGAGCGAAGGGGTTTGAGGGTGTTGAAAACCAAACTGGCGGTGCTGACCGCGGGTGTGGCCTCGGTGGCGGCGGTGGCCCTGGCGGCGCCGGCCCACGCCGATCCGGACACCGCGTTCGCCAAGGAACTGCAGAGCTACGGCATATACGGGCAGAAGGACTACAACGCCTGGATCGGCAAGATCGCCTGCAAACGCCTCGACCGCGGCATCGACGCCACCGCCCGCGACTCCGCCAAATTCGTCGCCGACCAACTGCAACGCGGCAGCAGCACCGAACAGGCCTGGCAGTTCCTGGCCGCCGCGATGAACTACTACTGCCCCGACAAACGCGTCCTGCTCACCGCACAGTAGGGAAAACCCACCATGGCGAAGACCACAAAACTCGGCCTGGCCGGCCTGGCCGCGGCCGCCGCGCTCACCCTGACCCCGGCCACCGCCACCGCCGACGCCACCGAGGACTACCCCATCCCGCGCAAGATCCTGCACACCCAGTGCACCGCCGAGCAGATCCTGGCCGCCACCCGCGACACCAACCCGGTCTACTACGAGCGCTACATGATCGACTACAACAACAAATCCCCCGAAGTCCACCGCGCCGTACAGGACCGCATCCACTGGTTCTTCGCCATGGACTACGCCGGACGCCGCCAATACTCCGAGGACACCGCCACCAACGCCTTCTACGAACAGCTGTCCTGGAACTGGCCCAACTGGGCCAAGATCTTCTTCAACAACAAAGGCGTCGTCGCCGCCTCCACCGAGGTCTGCATGAACTACCCACCCGACGACATGTCGGTCTGGGTCTGGTAGTCCTGCACGCCGAAACACGCGTACCCGTTGCTTTTCCGGCCTTGGCTTCAAGGGGTGGAGCAACGGGTACGCGTGTTTCGGCGGCCGGCTAGCTGAGGTGGTGCACCTCCTGCAGGCCGTACACCGGGGTGGGCAGGCCCTCGTAGCGCGCCTTGAGTTGCAGCGCCAGGTACAGCGAATAGTGCCGGGACTGATGCAGATTCCCGCCGTGGAACCACAGGTTCGGCTGCTGGGTGGGCTTCCACATGTTGCGCTGCTCGCCCTCCCACGGGCCCGGGTCCTTGGTGGTGTCGCTACCCAGGCCCCACACCTTGCCCACCCGGTCGGCGACCTCCTGGCCCATCAGGTCGGCGGCCCAGCCGTTCATCGACCCGAACCCGGTGGCGTACACCACCACATCGGCGGGTAGCACCGTACCGTCTTGCAGCACAACCGAATCCGCGGTCAGGTGCGACACGTCGCCGTGCGCGAGCTTGATGCTGCCGTCGGCGACCAGATCGCACGCGCCGACGTCGATGTAGTAGCCCGAGCCGCGACGCAGGTACTTCATGAACAGGCCGGAGTCGTCATCGCCGAAGTCCAGGTCGAAGCCGGCGGCCTCCAGACGGTCGTAGAAGTCCTTGTCCCGCTCCCGGATTGCGTCATAGATCGGCTTCTGGAACTGATTCATGATCCGGTACGGCAGCGAGGCGAACGTCAGGTCGGCCTTCTCGGTCGTCATCCCGGCGGCCACCGCGCGCTCCGAGTACAGGTCGCCCAGGCCCAGTTCCATCAAGGAATCCGATTTCACGATGTGGGTGGAGGACCGCTGCACCATGGTCACGTCGACGTCGTTCTCCACCAGCGCCTTGCAGATGTCGTGTGCGGAGTTGTTGGCGCCGATCACCACCACCCGCTTCCCGACGTACTGGTCCGGGCCCGGGTGGTGGCTGGAATGGTGCTGCTCCCCGGCGAATACGTCCTGGCCGGGGAAGGCCGGGATGTTCGGCTTGCCGGACATGCCGGTGGCCAGCACCAGTTGGGTGGGGTGCAGCGTGAGCCGCTCACCGTCGCGGTCCACCTCGACCGTCCAGCCGCCTCGGCCGCCGTGGACTTCGGGATCGAACACAGCGGACAGGCAGGTGGTCTTGGACCAGTAGGGGACCTCCATCACCTTGGTGTAGAACTCCAGCCAGTCCCCGATCTTGTCCTTGGGGGCGAACACCGGCCAGTTCTGCGGGAACGGCAGATACGGCAGGTGGTCGTACCAGACCGGGTCGTGCAGGCACAGCGACTTGTACCGCTTGCGCCACTGATCGCCGGGGCGCTCGTGCTTGTCCACCACGATCGCCGGCACCCCCAGCTGCCGCAGCCGGGCACCCAGCGCGATGCCGCCCTGCCCGCCGCCGATCACCAACGTGTAGGGCTGCTCGGTGTAACCGAGGGACAGTTCCTCGTCGACTTTGCGCTCCGCCCAGGACCGGGTGTCCGGGTCGGCGCCGTGCACCGCGCCCAGCACCCGGGTGGCGCCCTTGCGCTCCTCGTGGCCCTTGAGCTCCTGCAGGGTGGTCAGCAACGTCCAGGCCGTGTCCGTTCCGTCAGCGCCTCTTTTCAAACGCAGGTGCCCGTTGCCGCGGCCCACCGCGGTGTCGAACTCGATGAACGCCGAGACGACGCCGTCCCCGTCGTCGGTCGGGGTCTCGCGGGTGCCGAATGCGGACGGGTCGGTGGCCGCGAGCCGGGCCGTCAGCATGTCGCCGATCGCGTCGCGGCCCTCCAGGGTCTTGAGGTTCCAGGTGAACGAGACGAGGTCCCGCCAGAAGCCGTCGACGGCGAACATCCCGGTGACCCGCTCGATATCGCGGGTGGCCAGGGCGGTCTCGAAGGCGGCCAGCCAGGCATCCACCCGTTCCTGCGGGGAACGAACGGCGGACGGAGCAACGGGGAGGTCGGCGATCTGCGTCATGTGAGCCAGCACACAGCAGGACGCAACCCCCGCACAAGGGTTGCAACCCCCTGCAACCCTTACCTCTGTGGCCCGGCTCACATAGACATGTCCCATGGCAACCACACAGACCCGCACGATCCCCGCCCCGCTGCTCGGCAAGGTGGCCCTGGTGACCGGCGCCGGCCGCGGCATCGGCCGCGGTATCGCCCATGAACTCGCCGGCCAGGGCGCGGACCTGGCACTGGTGGACGTGAGTGCCGACGCACTCGCGACCGTCGCCGCCGAGATCACCGAGATCGGCTCCAAGGTCACCACATTCGTCGCCGACGTGTCCGACCGCGGCGCGGTGTTCGACGCGGTGGCGCACGCCGCCGGCGCGCTCGGCGGGTTCGACATCATGGTCAACAACGCCGGCATCGCGCTGGTGGGCCCGATCGCCGAGGTGACACCCGAGCAGCTGGCCCGGCTGTGGGCGATCAACGTCGACGGCGTGCTGTGGGGCATCCAGGCCGCGGTCGCCCAGTTCCGGGCGCTCGGCACCCGCGGGAAGATCATCAATGCGTCCTCGATCGCCGGCCACGAGGGCTTCGCCATGCTCGGCCCGTACAGCGCCACCAAGTTCGCGGTCCGGGCGTTCACCCAGGCCGCGGCCAAGGAGCACGCCGCCGACGGCATCACCGTCAACGCGTACTGCCCGGGCGTGGTGGGTACCGACATGTGGACCGAGATCGACCGGCGCTTCGCCGAGCTGACCGGCGCGGCCGAGGGGGAGACCTTCGAGAAGTTCTCCGCCACCATCGCGCTGGGCCGCCCGGAGACTCCCGAGGACGTCGCCGGATACGTCGCCTACCTGGCCGGGCCGGGCGCGGACTACATGACCGGGCAGGCCGGCCTGATCGACGGCGGCATGGTCTACCGGTGACCCGCGGGTGACCGCCCCTGTGACGGGGAGCACAATCGGGGCAATGGCCGGCCCCTCGATCCCCGAGCCCGCGGTCGCGATCGGTGACGACCCGCGGCAGTACGCCATGCTGCTGTCGGAGGTGTACGACGCCACCATGGCCGGTGCCCGCGGCCCGGCCAAACCGCGTCAGGTCATCGCGGAATCCTGGAACCGATTGCTGGACAGCGGGATCGACCCCGAGCACCATGATCCGCCCGACGTCGACCGCAGCGGACTGGAGTTGCTGCGCCAGTCCTCGGGGCTGATGGCGGTGCTGGCCGACATCTCGCACGGGCTGGAGTCGGTGATCGCCGACGGCAGCAACATCCTGGTGGTCGCCGATGCCCGCGGACGGGTGCTGTGGCGGTCGGGCACCCCGCGGGTGCTGGCCCAGGCGGACCGGCTCGGCTTCGTGGAGGGCGCGAACTGGGGCGAGCCCGCGGTGGGCACCAACGCGATCGGCACCGCCCTGGTCTCGCGCCGCGCCGTGCAGGTGTTCTCCGCCGAGCATTTCCTGCGCAGCCACCACACCTGGACCTGCGCCGGCGCCCCGATCCGGGATCCGCGCACCGGGCATGTGATCGGCGCCGTCGACGTGTCCGGGCCGGCCGCCACCGTGCACCCCACCACCGTCGCGCTGGTGGACCTGGTGGCGCGGCTGGCCGAGTCCCGGCTGCGGGAGGTCCACGAACGCACCCTGAACCGGCTGCGCGCGGTCGCCGCGCCGATGCTGGCCCGGATCGGGGCGCCCGCCCTGGCCGTGGATCCGGACGGCTGGGTGGCCGCCGTGGACCGGATGCCGCCGCACAACCGGATCCTGTTGCCGCACAATGCCGGAGCCGGCCGGGTGTTCATCCCGGCGCTGGGCGCCTGCGAGCTGGAGCCGCTCGCCGGCGGCTGGCTGGTGCGCCCCGTCGACGACGCCGCCGATCCCGACACCTCCGCGGCCGAGCGCACCGCGCAGGTCACCCTGGACCTGCGCAATCAGAGCGCCCCGACGCTGGCGATGGCCGGGCCGTCGGGAACCTGGCGGCGCGACATCTCACCGCGGCACGCCGAGATCCTGCTGGTGCTGGCCACCCGTCGCGGCGGCCGCAGCGCCACCGAACTGTCCGCGGACCTGTACGGCGACGGGTCCCGGGTGGTCACCGTCCGCGCCGAGATGTCGCGGCTGCGAAGGCAACTCGTCGGGCTGATCGCCGCGCAGCCCTACCGGTTCGCCGATGGCGTCGCGGTGGACGTGCACACCCCGGCCGACCGCCGGGCGCTGCTGCCGGCGTCGACGGCACCGGCCATCCGGGCGATCCGCGACCAGGCCGGGTAGGACGCGCTACCGCGGCGGTTCGCCACCCAGATAGGCGTCGGCCCAGGCGCCGATGATGCGCCCGGCGCGTTTGGCCTGGCCCGGTCCGGTCAGCAGATGCTCGGAACCCTCGAGCGAGACGAAGCTGCGGGGGTGGCGCGCAGTGTTGAATATGTCACTCGCGTTCTCGATGCCGACGGTGTTGTCGGTCGGCGAATGCAGGATCAGCAGCGGCAGGCTGAGCCCGGCGATCTTGTCCTGCAGCTCGGCCCGGCGCACATCCTCGACGAACGCCCGCTTGAGCGTCAGCGTCCTGCCGCCGACCATCCACTGCCCGCTGCCCTCGGCGAGTACCTGCTCCAGACACGCGTCGTACTGGTGCTCGACATGGGTCGGGTCGAACGGCGCGCCCACCGTGACCACCGCCCGCACCCCGGGACAGTCCCGGGCCGCGGCGATCGCCGCCGAACCGCCCCACGAGTGCCCGACCAGCAGGTCGGCGGGGGTGCCCCGGTCGGCCATGAACCGGCAGGCGCGGATGATGTCGTTCACCTTGCAGGTGAACGAGCCGTCGCCCCAGTCGCCCTCGGAGCCGCCGAGGCCGAGCGCGTCGAAACGCAGCATGCCGATCCCGTCGGCGGCCAACTGCTTGCAGATGCGGGCCGCGGCGGGCGAGTCCTTGCCCAGGGTGAACCCGTGCGAGAAGACTCCCCAGCCCCGCACCGGCCCCTCCGGCGAATCGACGATCCCGGCCAGGCTGGGACCGGTGGCGCTGCAGAAGGTGACACGTTCGGCCATGCCGGAGGTTTACCACGCCCAGCACGGTGTCGTTAGGGTGTCGTTCGTGCCGCTGAACACCGTCGCGCTGGAACTCGTCCCCCGAACGTGGAACGGGGTGCTCGGTATGCCGTCGACGAGGCGATCAAGGTCCGCGCGTTGTCGCAGGAGACCGGCGTCGCCATCGGCCACATCATGATCCCCGGGATGATCGACGAGGACGACGACCGTCCCATCGAGATGAAGCCCAAGATGGACGTGCTGGAGTACTGGTCGCTGATCCGGCCCGAGCTGCCCGACTCCCGCGGCCTGTGCACCCAGGTGACCTCGTTCCTGGACGAGTCCGCGCTGCGCGACCGGCTCACCGAACTGAACGCCGCCGACTTCGACGGCATCGCGTTCGTCGGGGTGCCGCGCACGCTCTCCGACGGGGAGGGCGGTGGCGTCGCTCCCACCGATGCGCTGTCCACCTTCGCCTCGCTGGTGCCCAACCGCGGCGTCATCCTGATTCCCACCCGCGAGGGTGAGCAGGGTCGGTTCAAGTTCAAGCTGGACCAGGGCGCCACCTACGGCATGACCCAGCTGCTGTACTCCGACGCCGTCGTCGGGTTCCTCGCCGAGTTCGCCCGCACCACCGAGCACCGCCCGGAGATCCTGCTGTCCTTCGGGTTCGTGCCGAAGTTGGAGTCCAAGGTAGGACTGATCAACTGGCTGATCCAGGATCCGGGCAATGCCGCCGTGGCCGCCGAGCAGGAGTTCGTCGGCCGGCTGGCCACCCTGGATCCGGCCGAGAAGCGCAAGGAGATGCTCGACCTGTACAAGCGGGTGATCGATGGGGTCGGCGAGCTGGGCTTCCCGCTCAGCGTGCACCTCGAGGCGGCCTACGGCCCGTCCAAGCCGGCCTTCGACACCTTTGCCGAGATGCTCGACTATTGGGCGCCGGACAGCTCAAGCTCCAGCACCGGATAGTCCTCCAGCATCCGGCGCAGCGCCGCCTCGAACTGCCACATCGAGGTGAGGTCGTGGTCGAGGCGGCAGTCCGCCGCGGCGCACCCGATCGGCAGCGCGGCGTCGTGCATCCGGTCGGCGATCTCCTCGAACAGGCTGTGCGGGGTGGCCAGGTAATGGCGCCGCTCGTGTGCGCCCGGGGCCGTGACCGTGGCAGCCACCAGCAGCCCGTGCTCGGTCGCGACCACATGGGTGGCGGTGACGGTCACCGGGGCGTGCGTCTCGGCCCGGCCCCACTCGGCGGCCGCGACCCGGCCGGCGCACACATGCAGCCGGACGTCGTCGGTGAGCAGCCGCGGGAACTGCGCGCGGGGCAGCCGTGCGCCGGGGGGCAGGAAGTCCCGCAGCATCGCACCGAAGTAATCGGTCTCCAACAGATCAGACATGGATAGCCTCCACCGACGTCGAGACCTCGAGCCTGCACCTGCGCGGGGCGGATGGTCAACCGCCTATCCTTGCGTGAGTGTCCGAGCCCTCCGTCCGCGCGTTGCGTAACCGGTTGGACGGTCTGACCTACCGCGACGCCTCCCGGCTGGGCCGCCGGCTGAAGCAGGCCGGGCCCGGGCAGCTGGACCGGATCGCCGAACAGATCACCGCCGCCGAGGCGCTGGTGCTCACCCGCCAGGCCGCCGTCCCGCAGATCAGCTATCCGGACCTGCCGGTCACCGACAGCCGCGCCGAACTCGCCGACGCCATCGCCAACAACCAGGTGGTGGTGGTGGCCGGTGCCACCGGCTCCGGCAAGACCACCCAGCTGCCCAAGATCTGCCTGGAACTGGGCCGCGGCATCCGCGGCACCATCGGGCACACCCAGCCCCGCCGGCTGGCCGCCCGCACGGTGGCCCAGCGCATCGCCGACGAACTGGGGACCCCGCTGGGGTCCACCGTCGGCTACACCGTCCGGTTCACCGATCAGGCCAGCGACTCGACCCTGATCAAGTTGATGACCGACGGCATCCTGCTCGCTGAGATCCAGCGCGACCGCCGGCTGCTGCGCTACGACACCCTGATCCTGGACGAGGCGCACGAACGCAGCCTCAACATCGACTTCCTGCTCGGCTACCTGCGCGAACTGCTGCCGCGCCGGCCCGATCTCAAGGTCATCGTCACCTCGGCCACCATCGAGCCCGAGCGGTTCGCTCAACATTTCGGCACCGTCGCGGCGCCAGCGCCGATCGTCGAGGTGTCCGGGCGCACCTACCCGGTCGAGATCCGGTACCGGCCACTGGAAGTGCCGGTGGCGTCGGAGGAGTCAGACGACCCGGATGACCCGGACCACGAGATCGTGCGCACCGAATTGCGCGATCCCACCGAGGCGATCGTCGACGCCATCGCCGAACTGGAGGCCGAACCGCCCGGGGACGTACTGGTGTTCCTGTCCGGGGAACGGGAGATCCGCGATACCGCCGACGCGCTGCGCGGCCTCGTCGACCAGGGCACCGAGGTGCTACCGCTGTACGCCCGGCTGGCCACCGCCGAACAGCAGAAGGTCTTCACGCCCAGCAAGCACCGGCGGCGAATCGTGTTGGCCACCAACGTCGCCGAGACCTCGCTGACCGTTCCCGGCATCCGTTACGTGGTGGACCCGGGCACCGCGCGGATCTCCCGGTACAGCCGGCGCACCAAGGTGCAGCGACTGCCCATCGAGCCGATCTCGCAGGCCTCGGCCGCACAGCGGGCCGGCCGGTCCGGGCGCACCGCGCCCGGCGTGTGCATCCGGCTGTACTCCGAGGAGGACTTCGAATCCCGGCCCCGCTACACCGATCCGGAGATCCTGCGCACCAACCTGGCCGCGGTCATCCTGCAGATGGCGGCGCTGAAACTCGGGGACATCGGCGACTTCGGTTTTCTCGACCCGCCGGACGCCCGCAGCATCCGCGACGGTGTGCAGCTGCTGCAGGAGCTCGGTGCCTTCGACTCCGCCGGGGCTCTCACCGATGTCGGGCGGCGGCTGGCCCGGCTGCCGCTGGACCCGCGGATCGGCCGGATGATCCTGGCCGCCGAGGAGGAGAACTGTGTGCGCGAGGTCCTGGTGCTGGCCGCCGCGCTGTCCATCCCGGACCCGCGGGAACGCCCCGTCGACAAGGAGGAGGCCGCCCGGCAGAAGCACGCCCGCTTCGCCGATGAGAACTCCGACTTCGTGTCCTACCTGAACCTGTGGACGTATCTGCGTGAGCAACGGAAAGAGCGCTCCGGCAGCGCCTTCCGGCGGATGTGCCGCGAGGAGTACCTGCACTACCTGCGGATCCGGGAATGGCAGGACCTGGTCGGGCAGCTGCGCAGCATCGCCGGCGATCTGGGCATCCGGGAGGGCGACGAGCCCGCCGACCCGGCCCGGGTGCACGCCGCGTTGGCCGCGGGTCTGTTGTCGCACATCGGGTTACGCGAGGACCTCAAGGGCCGGGACTCCCGCGAGTACAGCGGTGCGCGCAACACCAAGTTCGTGCTGGCCCCGGGCTCGGTACTGACCAAGCGGCCGCCGCGCTGGATCGTGGTCGCCGATCTGGTGGAGACCAGCAGGCTGTTCGGCCGCACCGCCGCGCGCATCGACCCGGAGTCGATCGAACGGGTGGCCGGGCATCTGGTGTCGCGCACCTACAGCGAACCGCACTGGAACGCCCAGCGCGGCGCGGTGCTGGCCTTCGAACGGGTCACCCTGTACGGCCTGCCGCTGGTGCCGCGCCGGGCCGTCGGGTACGGGCAGATCGACCCGGAGGTGGCCCGGGACCTGTTCATCCGGCACGCCCTGGTCGAGGGTGACTGGCAGACCCGGCACCACTTCTTCCGGGACAACGCCCGGCTGCGCGCCGAACTGGAGGAGATGGAGGAACGGGCCCGGCGGCGCGACCTGCTGATCGGCGACGACGAACTGTTCGCCCTCTACGACGCCCGGATCCCGGCAACCGTGGTCTCGGCGCGGCACTTCGACTCGTGGTGGAAGAAGCAGCGGCACAAGACCCCGGACCTGCTGACCTTCACCCGGGCCGAACTGCTGCGCAGCGATGAGGCCGACGAGCATCCCGACACCTGGCGCACCCAGGACCTGGCGCTGCCGCTGACCTACCGGTTCGAGCCGGGGGCCGCCGACGACGGGGTCACCGTGCACGTCCCGGTCGAGGTGCTCACCCGCATCGGTGGCGACGGGTTCGCCTGGCAGGTACCGGCATTGCGGGAGGAACTGGTCACCGCGCTGATCAAGTCACTGCCCAAGGACCTACGCCGCAACTTCGTGCCCGCCCCGGACACCGCGCGGGCCATCCTGGACGATCTGCACCCGGAGAACGGGTCGCTGCTGTCGGAGATCCAGCGCGAACTGCGCCGGCGCAGCGGGGTGCTGGTGCCCGTCGAGGCGTTCGACCTGGACAAGGTGCCCGAGCACCTGCGGGTGACGTTCGCGGTGGAGACCACCGACGGCACCGAGGTGGCCCGCGGCAAGGACCTCGCCGGGCTGCAGGACCGGCTGGCCGCCCCGGTCCAGCAGGCCGTGGCCAAGGCGGTGGCCGGGCAATGGGAACGCACCGGCCTGCAAGCCTGGCCCGAGGATCTGCCCGAACTACCGCGTACCGTCGAGCAACTCAGCGGCGGGCACACGGTACGCGGCTTCCCGGCCTTCGTGGACACCGGGGCCGCGGTGGATGTGACGGTGTTCGCGGCCAAGGCCGAGCAGTCGGCGCGGATGAAGCCCGGACTGCGCCGGCTGCTGCGGCTGTCGGTGCCCTCCCCGGTGAAGGCCGTCGAGCGCGGTTTGGACATGCGGTCCCGACTGACCCTGAACGCGAATCCGGACGGCAGCCTGACCGCGCTGCTGGAGGACTGTGCCGACGCCGCGGTGGACGCGCTGATCAGAGATACCGTCTGGACCAAGCCTGAATTCGACGCGCTGGCCGCACAGTTGGCCACGTCACTGCCGGGCACCACCCGCGATATCGCGGCCCGGGTGGCCAAGGTGCTGGCCGCCGCACACGAGGCCCAGGTGGGGATCCCGGACCGGCCACCGGCCGCGCACGCCGAGGCGGTGGCCGACATCCGAGCCCAGTTGGACCGATTGTTGCCCAAGGGATTCGTCACCGTCACCGGGGCGAGCAGGCTGGCGGATCTGACCCGCTATCTGATGGCCATCGGGCGGCGGCTGGAACGGCTGCCGCACGGCCTGGTCGCCGACCGCGAGCGGATGGACCGGGTGCACGCGGTGGAGGACGCCTACGACGACCTGCTGCGCGGACTGACCCCGGCCCGGGCCGCCGGCGCCGACGTCGTCGACATCGGTTGGCAGATCGAGGAATTGCGGGTCAGCCTGTGGGCCCAGCAGCTGGGCACCCCGCGTCCGGTCAGCGAGCAGCGGATCTACAAGGCGATCGACGCGATCGGCTGACGCCGGCGGACCAACTGGGCCTGCTGCAGCGCGGCCACCGGGCCGTCGGCGTCGAACAGGGTGGCCACCGAGGTGCCCACCCCGTCGGGCCCGTAGTTGCTCACCGCGCGGATGCCGAACCAGTCCCCGCGCGGCAGCCGGTGCAGGTGCATGGTCAGGTCGGTGTTCAGGAACGTCCAGCGGCGCACGTCCAGCCGCGACCCCATCCCGTTGGCCACGTCGGCCACACAGAACAGCCGCTGCAGCGGGGTCGGCACCTCCCCGGAGACCAGATCGACCTTGGCCCGCACCCAGCATTCGGCGGGCACGCTGTGCAGGATGTCGTTGAGCCACTGCCAGTCCAGCGTGTCGACGAAGCTGGGCCCGAGATCCGGATTGACCGGGCGCGCGGTGGCCTCGCTGCGCGGCCGCAGCGGAGCTTCGGTGCTGAACTCCAGGTCGGCGGTGTCGCTGCCCTGGAACCGCCAGGCCCGGGCCTCGGCCACCGGGCGCGGTGCGCCATCGGGACCGGTGCCCAGCATCCGGGCGGTGAGCAGTTCGATCTTGGTGCCCGGTCGGAGGACCTCGGCGTGCACCCACAGCGGACCGGCCATCGGGACCGGGCCCAGCAGGTCGACCACCACCCGGGTCAGCCGGGCGTCCGGGCGCGGTGCGCAGCGTTCCAGCGCGCGCAGCAGCAGCGCCGACACCGGCGCCGCGTTCTGCATAGCGGCCGACCAGGTGCTGATCACATGCTCGGAGGCGGCGAACCGCTCGCCGCGCGGGTCCTCGGCGTCGAGCAGTTCGTAGTAGGCGTCGGTCACCGCCCGAGGTTATGAGCCGTGCTACCGAAAAGGCAACCGCAAGTCTTTCCGGAGCTGGCAGAGTGGCACCATGCAGCGTGTGCTGATCGCCGGACTCGGCGACACCGGGGTGCTGACCGCGATCAAGCTGGCCCGGCACTTCGAGGTGACCGGCGTGTCGGCCAAACCCGGCCTGCTCAGCGGGCAGGAACTCGGGGTGCGGGTGGCCCGACCGCAGGAGTGGGCCCGCGACTACTGGACCGGGTTCGACCGGTTCCGCGGGCTGGACCGGGTGCGCACCGTGCACGGCACGCTGACCGGACTGGACCCGGCCGCGCGGACCGTCACCGTCGAACGCGACGGCACCGTCGAGCAGCATCCCTACGACGTCCTGGTCATCGCCACCGGGGTGAGCAACGGCTTCTGGCGCCGGCCGCACTGGCAGACCGCCGCGGATATCGACGCCGACCTGCACGCCGTGCACAGCCGGCTGGCCGCCGCCGGATCCATCGCGGTGATCGGCGGGGGCGCGGCCGCCGTCAGCGCCGCGGGTAACCTCGCCGCCGCCCTGCCCGGCACCGAGATCGGCCTGTACTACCCCGGCGAACACGCTCTGCCGCAACATCATCGACGGGTCTGGCGCCGGATCGAGGGTCGGCTGCGCGGGCACGGGGTGGCGCTGCACCCCGGGCACCGGGCGGTGCTGCCCGCCGAGCACGACGAGATCACCGGCGACCCGGTGCACTGGTCGACGGGCCAGCCCGCGGTGCGGGCGGACGCGGTGATCTGGGCCGTCGGCCGGGTGCGGCCCAACACCGGATGGCTGCCCGCCGAACTGCTCGACCAGGACGGATTCGTCCGCGTCACACCGCAATTGCAGGTACCCGGGCACCCGGAGATCTTCGCCGTCGGGGACGTCGCGGCCACCGATCCGCTGCGGGCGTCGGCCCGCAACCGCGCCGACGGACTGCTCGCACACAACATCCGCGCCTACGCGGCGGGCAGACCGCTGCGCGACTACACGCCGCCGAAGGCCCGCTGGGGTTCGGTGCTCGGCGCGCAGCCCGACGGGCTGGAGGTGTTCGCGCCGGGTGGTCGGGCGTTCCGGTTCCCGGCCTGGTCGGTGCGGCGGGTGCTGCAGCCGTGGATCGTGCGGCGCGGGATCTACCGCGGGGTGCGGGAGCGCTGACCCTACTTCGTCAACGCCGAGGATCGCAGCCACCCGTTGGCCACGATCCTCGGCGGAACGTATCCCGACTCCTACCGTCGGAAGTACGGTACGGTCGGCGATAAGTCTGCGGAAGGGGCGAAAATAGTGAAGGTCATGCAGGGCGTGCGCGTCCTGGAGGTCGCGCAGTTCACCTTCGTGCCGGCCGCCGGCGCGATCCTGGCGGACTGGGGCGCCGATGTCATCAAGGTGGAACACCCGGTGCGCGGGGACACCCAGCGTGGCTTCATCAACATGGGCGGGTTCCAGCTCGACCCGGACCGGCACCCGCTGATCGAGCACCCCAACCGCGGTAAGCGCAGCGTCGGGATCGACGTGTCCACCCCGGGCGGACAGCAGGTGCTCTACGAGATCGCCAAGACCGCCGACGTGTTCCTGACCAATTACATGCCCGCGCAACGGCAGAAGAACAAGTTCGACGTCGAACACATCCGCGCGGCCAACCCGGACATCATCTACGCCCGCGGCAGCGCCTACGGGGACAAGGGCCCCGAGCGTGACACCGGCGGCTTCGACGGCACCGCGTTCTGGAGCCGCAGCGGCGTCGGGCATGCGCTCACCCCCGAGGAACTCGGCGGCGCACTGCCGCAGGGCATCCCGGCATTCGGCGACTCCATCGGCGGGATGAATATCGCCGGCGGTATCTCGGCGGCGCTGTTCCACCGGGAGCGCACCGGTGAGGCCGTCGAGCTCGACGTCTCACTGCTGAGCACCGCGTGGTGGGCGGCCGGGGCCAGCGTCACCCAGGGCATGGAGACCGGCGAGACCATGCGCTCGCTGATGCCCGGCACCATCGCCTCGGTCAACCCGTTCATGGCCAACTACCTGACCTCCGACGGCGGCACCATCAACCTGTGCATCGTCAGCCCCACCGGCTACATCCGGGACACCTTCGAACACCTCGGCCTGCCGGAGCTGGCCGACGACCCGCGGTTCAGCGACGTCATGCCGCTGATCCAGAACGCCGAGGAGGGGGTCCGGTTGATCACCGAGGCGATCGCCGCCAAACCCTTCGAGTACTGGCGTCAGCACCTCAAGACGATGAAGGGCCAGTGGGCGCCCTTCCAGAGCCTGGTCGACCTCGGCAGCGACGAGCAGGCCCTGGCCAACGACATGGTGACCGAGGTCGAGGGATCCGACGGCAAACCGTTCAAGGTGGTGCGCGGTCCGGTGCAGTTCAATCACGAACCGCTGCAGACCACCCGGGCGCCGCAGGCCTCCGAACACACCGAGCTGGTGCTGATGGAGCTCGGCCTGGACTGGGACCGGATCGAGGAGCTCAAGGACTCCGGGGCGATCGCCTGACCGGCGGGTACCGCTAGCCGGTAACGCGTTTGGCCGCTGGCCGTGATGCCTCGGCACCCGGGGCGGCGCACAGTCGGATCATGACCACACACGCCACCGGCATCGCCCCGCGATTCACCACGATCGACGGGGTGCGCATCCGGTACGCCGAGAGCGGACCCGGGGACCTCGACGCCATCCTGATCAGCCCGTGGCCGGAATCGGTCTACGCGTTCGATCAGGTGTGGCCGGCGCTGGCCGGGCGGGCACGGCTGGTGGCATTCGATCCGCCCGGCTTCGGGCAATCCGCACACCGGGCCGACCTGATGAACCCGAAGGCGCTGGGGGACTTCGTCATCGCGGTCGCCGACGCCTTCGGGATGCGTCGCCCGCACCTCGTCGGCCCGGACATCGGCACCTCGGCGGCACTGTTCGCCGCGGCCGCCGCGCCGGACCGGATCGCCTCGGCGGTGGTGGGTTCCGGCGGGGCCGCGGTACCGATCGACGTCTCCGGCCCGCTGTATGACTGGGTGTTCGCCACCGATCTGCAGCCCTACCGTGACATCGGCGGCGAGGCCATCGTCGAGATGGCGCTGTCCACCATCGCCGGTTTCACCCCACCGCCGGCCATCCGCGCCGACTATCTGGCGAGCTACGCCGGTGACCGGTTCGCCGAGACCATCCCGTACGCGCAGAGCTACCGGCACTGGCTGCCGGTGCTGGGCGACCTGCTGCCCACCATCGACACCCCGGTGCGGGTGGTCACCGGCCGCGCCGATCAGGTGGTCCCGCCGGTCAACGCGACGTACCTGGCCGACCGGTTACCGGCCGGGCGGGCCGACCTGGTCGACGGCGCAGGACATTTCGTCTGGGAGGAACGCCCCGCGGAGTACGCGGAGCTGGTCACCCAGTGGTGGGCGCGGCACTAGACGCCGGTGGCGACCCGCGGTGGCCGGTCGGCCGTCGCGGTGTCGAGCACCAGCGCGGCCACCCGGTCCCGGTGCGCCTCGGCGCTGCCCAGCAGGGCGGCGTCGGTGCTGGCCCGCTTCAGGAACAGATGCGCCTGGTGCTCCCAGGTGAACCCGATGCCGCCGTGCACCTGCACGGTGTCCGAGGCGATCCGGGCGAAGGTCGCCGAGGCCAGCGCCTGGGCGATGCTCGCGGCCAGCGCGGGATCATCGGAGCCGTCGGTGAGCGCCCACACCGCGTGATAGGTGGCCGAGCGGGCATGCTCCAGATCGACCATGCCCTCGGCCAGTCGGTGCTTGACCGCCTGGAAGGAGCCGATGGGGCGGCCGAACTGCAGCCGGGACTTCGCGTATTCGACCGACAGGTTCAGCAGATGCTGTGCGGCGCCGACCTGTTCGGCGGCCAGCAGCGTCGCGCCGACCTGCAAAGCATGCTCGATGACCCGGGTGGCCTCGTCCGGTCCGGCGATCAGGCGGGCCGGGGCGCCGGTGAGCTCGACGGTGGCCTGCGGGCGGGTCAGGTCCAGGGTGACCAGGCCGGTGCGCTGCACACCGGCCCCGGCGGCGTCCACCGCGTAGAGCGCGATGCCGTCGGGACCCGTTGCGGCGACCAGCAATTCGTCGGCGTCATCGGCGTCCACCACCCGCGCGACGGTGCCGGTCAGCGCATCGGTGCCGGTCACCGTGACGGCGGCCGGATCGAAGGCCCCGGCCCGATCGGGTACGGCGAATGCCGCGGTGCGGGCGCCCTCCACCAGGGCGCCCAACAGCTCGTCGCGCGCCGTGCCAGCCGAGGCGGCGACCAGCGCCGGGATGGCCAGGTACACCGTGCCGAACAACGGTCCGGTCGCCAGCGCCGCACCGAGCTCCTCGACCGCGATCGCCTGGTCGATCAGCGTGCCGCCGACCCCACCGTCGGCCTCGGGCACCGACAGCCCGAGCACCCCGAGCTCGGAGCCCAGCCGCTGCCAGACCCGCCGGTCGAAGCGCGGCTGCGACTCCATCTGCACGCGGGCCTTGGCCTCACCGAAGTGCTCGGCGCTGAACTTGCGCACGGCGTCCCGCAATTGGGCCTGCTCGGAGGTGAACACGAATTCGTTCTCAGCCATATTCTCAGCCACGGGGCACGTCCTTCCACGGCATACCGGCGTCGGCCCGCAGATCCCCGGGCAGCCCCAGGATCCGCTCGGCCAGGATGTTTCGCATCACTTCGGAGGTACCGCCTTCGATGGTGTTGGCCTTGCTGCGCAGGAACCTCTGCTGGATGGGACCGCGCCAGTCGCCGTCGTCATCCCGGTTGAGCTCGTAGCCGTGGTACAGCACGCCTTCCGGGCCGAGCAGATCCATGCACCAGGTGTAGATGTGCTGATTGAGTTCGGCGCCGACCAGCTTGCCGATCGACCCCTCCGGGCCGGGCCCACCCACCGTCGCCGACGCCCGGGACCGCTGGGCGGTGAGCCGCTGGGCCTCCGAGCGCAACCACAGCTGGGTCAGCCGGTCCCGCAGCACCGGGGTGTGCAGATCGGGCCGCGACGCCCACAGGTCCACGGCCTCGGCGATGGTGCCGGCCCCGCGCCGGCTGCCGCTGCCGCCCAGTGCGCTGCGCTCGTTCATCAGGGTGGTCATCGCGACCGCCCAGCCGTTGCCGACGTCACCGAGGCGGTGCGCGTCCGGGATGCGGGCGTCGGTGATGTAGACCTCGTTGAACTCGGCCTGCCCGGTGAGCTGGCGCAGCGGGCGGGTCTCGACCCCGGGCGCGTGCATGTCGAGCACGAAGTAGGTGAGGCCCTTGTGCTTGGCCACATCGGGATTCGTGCGGGCCAACAGCAGGCCCCAGCGGGCCCGGTGGGCCAGGCTGGTCCACACCTTCTGACCGTTGATCACCCAGTCGTCGCCGTCGCGGACCGCCGAGGTGGCCAGCCCGGCCAGGTCCGAGCCGGCGCCCGGCTCGGAGAACAGCTGGCACCAGATGTCCTCGGTGCTGGCCAGCGGGCGCAGCCAGAACTTCTTCAGCTCCTCGGACTGCGCGTGTTCCCGCACCGTCGGTGCGGCCATCCCGTAGCCCATCGGGTTGAGGCCGAGCGGCATCGGGCCGCCGGCGCCCTGCAGGATGCCGTCGGCGACGGCCTGCAGCCCGCGGGACACCCCGAGGCCACCGAGGCCCTCGGGGAAATGCACCCAGGACAGGCCCGCGTCGTAACAGGCGGTCAGGAACTCCGGGATCGGTACCTTCTTGGGGTCGTGGTCGGCCACGACCTGCCGCGCCAGGTCGGCGACCCGGTCCGCATCGGTGACGGTGCTCATCAGGCCACCATAGGCAGCAGTGATCGTCGTCACGTATCCGGGTCGACCAACCGGTGGGCAAGATGGGCCCATGCATGTCACCGCGAACGCCACCGTCAGCGCTCCTATCGACACGGTGTGGGCCGTCCTGACCGATCACGTCGGCATGGCCGGCTGGGCGCCCGGCCTGACCGTCAGCCTGGGCACGCCCGGCACGCCGGAGCCCAACGGGGTAGGTGCGGTCCGCCGGATCAGCACCCCGGGGCCCGGGCCGGACATCGTCGAGGAGGTGACCACCTTCGAGGCGCCGAACGTGTTCGGTTACAAGGCCCTTTCCGGCACGCCGTTCCCCGGCTACGCCGGCGAGGTCCGGCTTAGCGAGGCCGGCACCGGCACCCGGATCGAGTACACGATCTCCTCGACCGCCTCGTTTGCGCCGGTGAAGATCCCGCTCGCGGGCATCGGCCAGGTGCTGCTGCGGTTGCTGGTGCGCGCGGTCTCGCGGGCCTAGACCCGCGGTATCTCGGCGTTGATCCGGCTCAGCAGCGCCGGATAACGCTTGGCCTCCGGATGTCCGCTGGGCTTCCCGCTGCTGACCACCGCCACCGACAGCGCACGCTGCGGGTCCGCCCACACCGCGATGTCGGTCAGCCCGGTATGCCCGAATGCGCCCTCGGCGTCGCGGCCGAACGGCCCGAACCGCTTGGCGCCGAGCATGTACCCGGTGCCCCAGCGCATCGGCATCATCCCGACCGCGAGGTCGGGCCGCAGCCGGCGCGCCTCGGCGGTGGCGGCCCGCAGCGTCTGCGGCGACATGATCCGCACCCCGTCGAGTTCCCCTCCGTGGCAGAGGATCTCGGCGAACCGGGACAGCTCGTGGGCGTTGGACACGGTGTTCGACGACGGGATCACCCCGGTCAGGAACTCCGGCGTGTTGGAGAACGGGATGATCTGCTGCGGGGTGCCGCCGACGGCGAGCTTGAACGCCTTGGCGATCGGCGCGGGCAGTGGTTTGCCGGTGACGTGGCTGGGCGCCACCTTGGACACATCGGCCGGTGCCACACCGTAATTCGTCCAGCGGAACCCCAGCGGGCCGAGGATCTCCTCGGCGAGGATGTCGCGGATGCCGCGCCCGGTCGCCGCGGAGATGATCTCGCGCATCAGCGGCCCCCAGGTCACCCCGTGGTAGATGTGCACCAGGCCGGGCCGGTACACCGGCTTCATCCGGCCCAGCATCTCGCGCGCGTAGTCGCTGTCGTCCATCCGTTTGAGGTCGGGCTGCGGCCCGGTGGCGAACGGGATCCCGGCGCTGTGGGTGAGCACGTGCCGGATGGTGGTGCGGTCCTTGCCGTGGCTGGTGTAGCCGGGCAGGTAGTCACACACCCGGTCCTCCAGGGCGAACACGCCGCGCTCGACCAGCATGTGCGCGACGGTGGTGGTGATCGCCTTGGCCGCCGAGTACACACAGAACGGGGTTTCGGTGCGGACCGGAACCTTTTCGGCGTCAACGGAATCGGCCGGGCCGTTGCCCCAGGCGTGACCGATCGCCCGGTCCAGGATCACCTTGCCGCCCCGGCGCAGGCAGACCTGGATGGCCGGCTGCATCCCGGCCGAATACCAGTACCGGGCGGCAGCCCAGATCCGTTCCACGGCAGCGGGATCGACCTCAGAATGGTCCTCGGCGCCGCGGGCGGTGACCGAATCGAGGTCGGCGGGCACCCGGATCCGGCCACCGGTGCTCATCAGGATTCCCTCCGCAGCGTGGCGGCCAGGTGATGCCGCAGCGGTTGGCCGACCGCGGCCATCTGCACGGTGTAACTCAGTTCGTCACCGGCCAGGGTGAAGGTGCGGGTCAGTGCGGTGACCTCCTTGGCCGAGGCGGACCGCGAGATGGTGGAGCGCAGGTCCATGCGCAGCGCACCGTCTTCGGCGTGCAGGGTGCCCTCCAGGATCTCGACGATGCCGGTGGGGTGGGCGAGCATCCACTCCACCCGGCCCGGTTCGGGGACACGGACATAGCCGGTCTCGGCGTGCAGCGGCCGGCCGTCGTCGGTGGCGCGGGTGCGCTGCGCATAGGTCAGGAACGGTTTCCCGACGTGGCCGAAGGTGACGGTCTCGGTGTATCCGAACGGCTCGATGGTGGGGTATTCACCGGCGCCGGGTCCCGACCAGGTGCCCAGCAGCGGGGCCAGCACGGCGATTCCGGGGTGTAGGTCGACCATCCTGGTCAGCCTACGGCGTGGTGTACTGGCCCGGTTATGACGCAGCTTGATGTTGATCTGGTCCCGGTGATCGCCCGCCCGCACCCCACCCGACTGTCCAAGGCGCTCTACCCGGTCACCGGGCGCGTCACCACCCGATACGGGGATGTGGACGCCAACGGGCATGTGAACAACCTGGCCCTGGAATCGGTGCACGAGAACGCCCGTGCCGAGTTCAACCAGGTGACCTTCCCGGGCGTGTATCAGCCGGCGGTGCGCAGCGTCCGACTGGTCACCGCCAACAACGCCGTGCACTTCCTGGAGGAGGTGTTCTGGCCGGCGACCATCGAGACTGGTCTGGGGATCGGGCGGCTGGGCCGGACCTCGTTCACGGTGTCCACCGCGCTGTTCGTGGCGGACCGCTGCGTCAGCGTCTGTGACACCGTGCTGGTGGTGCTGGACGACAACGGCCCCGCGCCGATCCCGGAGGAGGCGCGGGACCGTATGTCGTCCCTACTGCTGAACCCTTAGAGCGCGGCGTCGGCCACATCCAGTGCGGCGTCCAGGATCGCCAGACCCTCCCGCACCTCGTCGGCGGACACGTTGCACGGCGGCACCACGTGGATGCGGTTGAAGTTCGCGAACGGCAGCAGGCCACCGGCCTTGCACGCCGCGACGACCGCGTTCATCGCCGGGCTGGACCCGCCGTAGGCGGCCAGCGGCTCCCGGGTGGCCCGGTCCTTGACCAGCTCGAGGGCCCAGAACACACCGGCACCGCGGACCTCGCCGACGCTGGGGTGCTTGTCGGCCAACGCGGCCAGACCGGGGCCGATGACCTCGGCACCCACCTTGGCGGCGTTGTCCACCATGCCTTCGTCCTCCATCGCGTTGATGGTGGCGATGGCGGCGGCGGTGGCCAGCGGGTGACCCGAGTAGGTCAGGCCGCCGGGGTAGGCGCGGTGGGCGAAGGTCTCGGCGATCTCCGGGCTGATCGCCACACCGCCGAGCGGCACGTAGCCGGAGTTGACGCCCTTGGCGAACGTCATCAGGTCCGGGGTCACGTCGAAGTGGTTGATGGAGAACCACTTTCCGCTGCGCCCGAAACCGGCCATCACCTCGTCGGCGATGAACACGATGCCGTAGCGGGTGCAGATCTCGCGCACGCCGGCCATGTACCCGGGCGGCGGGATCATGATGCCCGCGGTGCCGGGGATGGACTCCAGGATGATCGCGGCGATGGTGGACGGGCCCTCCATCTGGATCAGCTTCTCTAGGTACTCCAGCGCGCGCTGGGATTCCTGCTCCTCGGTCTCGGCGTAGAACGACGAGCGGTACAGGAACGGGCCGTTGAAGTGCACCACCCCGGCGGTGCCGCGGTCGTTGGGCCAGCGGCGCGGGTCACCGGTCAGGTTGATCGCGGTGTCGGTGCCGCCGTGGTAGGCGCGGTACCGGGACAGCACCTTGTACCGGCCGGTGTGCAGCCGGGCCATCCGCACCGCGTGCTCGACCGCGTCGGCGCCACCGTTGGTGAAGAAGATCTTGTTCAGTTCACCGGGGGTGCGCTCGGCGATCAGCCGGGCCGCCTCCGAGCGCGCCGCGTTGGCGTGCTGCGGGGCCACCGTGCACAGCTTGGCGGCCTGTTCGGCAATGGCGGCAACGACTTTCGGGTGCTGGTGCCCGATGTTGGTGTTGACCAGCTGGCTGGAGAAGTCCAGCAGCCGGTTGCCCTCGCCGTCCCACAGGTAGGAACCCTGCGCCGCCGAGATCGTCATCGGGGTGATCTCGGCCTGCGCGGACCAGGAATGGAACACATGCGCTCGGTCGAGTTCGTAGGCGCGGGCCGATTCCGCGCGGGCCGCGTCCACGGTCAAACCGTTGGGCAGCAGGGTCGACTCTTCAATCACAGTCATATCGCTCAGTCTCTCACTTGTTCCCGGGGAAGCCGAGGTCGATGCCGCCGTGCGACGGATCGAGCCAGCGGCTGGTGATGGCCTTCTGGCGGGTGAAGAAGTTCACCCCGTCCATGCCGTGGGCATGGCTGTCGCCGAACAGCGAGGCCTTCCAGCCACCGAAGCTGTAGTAGGCCATCGGGACCGGGATCGGCACGTTGATACCGACCATGCCGACCTCGACCTCGTTCTGGAAGCGCCGGGCCGCGCCACCGTCGTTGGTGAAGATGGCGGTGCCGTTGCCGTAGGGGTTGGTGTTGATCAACTCCAGGGCTTCGTCGTAGGTCTCGACGCGCAGCACCGAGAGCACGGGGCCGAAGATCTCGTCGGTGTAGACGCTCATGTCTGGGGTGACGTTGTCCAGCAGGGTGGGGCCGAGCCAGAACCCGTCTTCGCCACCGTCGGCGACCACGTTGCGGCCGTCGACGACGACCTTGGCGCCGTCGGCCTCACCGGCGTCGATGTAGGAGGCCACCTTGTCGCGGTGGGCCTTGGTGACCAGCGGGCCCATATCGGAGTCCTTGGTGCCGTCACCGGTCTTCAGGCCCACGGTGCGCTCGGTGATCTTGGCGACCAGGTCGTCGGCGATCGGGCCGACGGCGACGCAGGCCGAGATCGCCATGCAGCGCTCACCGGCGGAGCCGAAACCGGCGTTGACCATGGCATCGGCGGCCAGGTCCAGGTCGGCGTCGGGGAGGATCACGGCGTGGTTCTTGGCGCCGCCGAGCGCCTGTACACGCTTGCCGGCGGCGGTGCCGGTGGCGTAGACGTACTGGGCGATCGGGGTGGACCCGACGAAGGACACGCTCTTGATCTTGGGGTTGGTCAGCAGCTCGTCGACGACGGTCTTGTCGCCCTGCAGCACGTTGAACACACCGTCGGGCAGACCGGCTTCCTTCCACAGCGCGGCCAGCCACAGCGAGGCGGACGGATCCTTCTCCGAGGGCTTGAGCACCACGGTGTTACCGGCGGCGATGGCGACGGGGAAGAACCACATCGGCACCATGGCCGGGAAGTTGAACGGGGAGATGATCGCGACCGGGCCCAGGGGCTGGCGGATGGAGTAGACGTCGACCTTGGTGGAGGCGTTCTCGGTGAAGCCGCCCTTGAGCAGATGCGGGATGCCGCAGGCGAATTCGACGACCTCCTGGCCGCGGCCGACCTCGCCGAGGGCGTCGGAGACGACCTTGCCGTGCTCGCTGGTGATGATCTCGGCCAGCTCGCCCTTACGCTCGTTGAGCAGTTCGCGGAACCGGAACAGCACACCGGTGCGCTTGGCCAGCGACGCATCGCGCCAGGCCGGGAAGGCGGCGGCGGCGGCGTCGATGACGGCCTGGGCGTCGGCGGCGCTGCCCAGGGCGACCTGCCCGGTGACCTGGCCGGTCGCCGGGTTGGTCACCGGCGCGGTGGCACCGGAGGCGCCTTCGAAGAACGTGCCATTGCACCAGTGCTGAACGGTGGCCTGCATCGCGATGAGCTCACTTTCTGTCGGGGTGTACCCAGTCTGGAGCCCTGCCGCCCCGCACGAGGGCGACAGAATGTCTCGGATATAGCGCAGCTGCATACACTGTGTATATGCAGCTGACTGTGGCCGAGGTGATCGCGCTGCCGGTGATCCGGGCCGGGGATCCCGAGGTGCTGAGCAAGCATAGGTTCGACGAACCCATCCGGTGGGTGCACGTCAGCGACGTGCCGGATCTCTCGGCACTCGTGCAGGGCGGTGAGCTGGTGCTGACAACCGGTGCCGCACTTCGTGATTCGCCGCGAACCTATCTGCACCGGATGGCCGACGCCGGGGTGATCGGAGTGGTCGTCGAGGTCGGCGACACCCCGCTGCCCGCCGGGTTGGGCGCTATCGCCGCCGAATGCGAGCTCGCACTGGTAGCGCTGCGAAGGCAGGTGCGCTTCGTCGAGGTGACCGAGGCGGTGCACCGGATGATCGTCGCCGACCAGTACGAACGGGTGGACTTCGACCGCCGGGTGCATCAGACCTTCACCGAACTCAGCCTCAAACGGCTGTCCGCGGCGGGCATCGTGGAGGCCGCCGCCGGCATCCTGGACGAACCGGTGGTGCTGGAGGACCTGACCCACCGCGCACTGGCGGTGTCGCTGCGTGGACGGTCCGCGGATCTGCTGCGCGACTGGGAGCGGCGGTCCCGGCTGCGCGCCGCCGCCGAACAGTGGGCGCTCACCCCCGTCGGCCCGCGCTCCGAACAGTGGGGCCGGCTGATCGTGCCGGTGCCCTCACCCGATCCGGACCGCACCCAGATGGTGCTGGAACGGGCCGCGGTGGCGCTGGCGCTGAACCGGATGATCGAACGCGACCGCACCGGCATGCACCATCAGGCCCAGAGCGGGCTCATCGATGACGTGCTGCGCGGGCGGATCGCCGACGAGCGGGAGGCCGCGGCGCGCGCCCACGCCCTGGGGCTGCGCTCGGCCGCGCACTACACCCCGGTGGTGGTTCGCGTGCCCCGGCCGGCGACCACCACCGATCCCGTTGCCGCGCAACGGCAGAACGTCGTGCTGGTGGACGCCGTGCTGCACACCGTCAACGCCTCGGGACACACCGGGCTATGCGCGCTGCGCCGGGACGGGGAAGTGGGCGGGGTGCTGGCGCTCGGGGTCACCCGCCCCGCCGAGGAGGCGCTGGCCGCGTTGGGTACCGCACTGCGCGCGGAGATCGCCCGGGTGGACGGCACTGCGGGGGCGGTGCTGGCCGTCGGGCCCGCGGTGGACGGGGTGATCGACGCGGTCACCGGGCTCGGAGAGGCCTCGCACATCGCCGAGGTCGCACTGGCGCTACAGGATTCGGCCAAGGTCCAGGACGCGCTGCGGCCCTTCTACCGGGCCGCCGACGTCCGGCTGCGCGGGCTGGTATCGCTGCTGCGCGATGATCCGCGGGTGCAGACCTTCGCCGAGACCGAACTGCGGGCGCTGCTGGCCGGCGATCCCGCCCATGTCGATCTGCTGCGCGAGTACCTGAAACTGGCCGGGAACAAGGCGGCCGTCGCGGCCCGGCTGCACATCAGCAGGCCGGTGCTCTACAAACGGCTGGCCGCCGTGCGGGCCGCGCTGGGCGTGGATCTCGACGACGGTGAATCGATGACCTCGCTGCACGTCGCGCTCATGGTGCTGGATGCGCAGGGCCGGAACGGAATCGACATTCCCAAGGCGTGAGTGCGTACGGCGCGCTCGCGGTACTGTCAGGCGCATGCGCCGAATCCTGCGCTACGAGATGGCCGTCGCGGAGTGGCTGGGACTCGCGTTCCTGCTTGCCATTCCGTACCTGATCGTCGGCTCGGTCTGGGCCTTCACCGGATCCGGCCCGGTCCTGGGCTCGGTGCTGGCCTGGCCGCTGTTGCTGCTCTACCGGTTCTGCGGCTTATGACCCGGTTCCTCAGCAGGCCGGTCGCGGTGGAGGCGATGGCGGAATTCCTGATGTGGCTGTCGCTGCCCTACATCGTCATCGGTCTGGTGTTCACCATCGCCCACCCCGACGATGTGCGCGCACTGGAGACCCAACTGCAGACCCGCATCCCGGCCGGTGCGGATCTCGCGTCGTTCGGCGCAACCACCGCGCTGTGGCCGATGATGTGGATCACCGGACCCGTAGAGGAGCGTTGCAATGTCGGATGACGATCTGTCCGATTTCGAGCAGACCGAGTTCTGCCACCAGGGCAAGACCCGCACGGTGTACCGCCGCGGCAGCGGCCCGGCGGTCATCGTGATCGCCGAGATGCCCGGCATCACGCCGAAGGTGCTGGCCTTCGCGCGCCAGGTCGCCGACATCGGGTGTACCGCGGTGCTGCCGCATCTGTTCGGGGTGCCGGGCCGCGATCCCAACGCCGGCGGGCTGGCCACCGTGCGGACCATGGTCAGTGCGATGATCCCGGCCTGCGTCAGCAAGGAATTCGTCACCCTGGCCACCGGCCGCACCTCGCCGGTCGTGAGCTGGTTGCGGGCACTGGCCCGCCACGAACACCAGCGCTGCGGCGGGCCCGGGGTGGGGGCGGTCGGCATGTGCTTCACCGGCGGCTACGCACTGGCCATGGCCACCGACGACGTCCTGCTCGCCCCGGTACTGTCCCAGCCGTCCATGCCGGCCGCGCTCACCAGCGCGCAGAAACGGTCTATCGACATCTCGCCGGCGGATCTGGAGATCGTGAAGGGCCGCTGCGCCCGCGGGTTGACGGTGCTCGGATTGCGGTTCGACTCCGACAAACTCGTGCCCCCGGAACGATTCGAGTTCCTGCGCGAACAACTCGGCGACGCCTTCGTCGCGGTGGAACTGAGCGGGGACGACGCCAACCCGGACGGGGCGATGCCGCCGCACTCGGTGCTCACCGAACACCTCATCGACGAACCCGGCCAGCCCACCCGGGTCGCCCTCGACCAGGTTCTCGACCTGTTCCGCAGCCGGCTGCTCAGCCCGTCCGAGCAGGTCTAGGCCGTCCGGTCGATGTCGGACTGATCGTCGGGCTCGGTGTCCTCCACGGTGGCCAGCGCCGGCGACAGCAGCAGCCGCATCTGGTTCCCGCCGGACTTGCGGGCCTCGTACATGGCGTTGGTGCCGATGGTCACCAGCTCGTCGAGCACATCGTGGGAGCCCTGCCCGGTCAACGGCTGCAGCGGGGTGCTCACCACCCCCAGGCTCGCGGTCAGCTTGAACGGCGCGGACTTGATGGTGCCCAGGATGCGCTCGGCCAGCGGGGTGGGATCCGGGGTGGTGAACACATCGGCGACCACATACTCGGCCTCGCTGAAGTGCCCGATCACCGCGTCGCCGCGCACCGTCTCGCGCAGCCGCTGTCCGATGGCCACCCGCGCCTTGTTCCCGCCGGCCTTACCGGACATGGCGGTCAGCAGCGAGAAGCTGTCCAGGTTGACCACGATGAGGATGAGGTAGCGGTCGTCGCGGCGGCTGCGGGACCCGATCAGGGTGGCCACGCTGTCGTAGAAGGTCTGCCGGTTGGGCAGCCCGGTCAGCGGCTCGATCTCACCGTGTGGTTTCTCCGAACCGATGATCCGCAGCACCAACTCGCAGGCGAACGCGACCACCACGTTCATCACCGCCACGAAACCGACGCTGGACAGCGCCAGCGCGTAGTCGATGGCCACCAACCGCCAGGCCAGGATGCCCAGCGTCAGGGCCTGTGCGGTCCAGACCAGGATCAGCCAGGCCCGGGAGTGGAAGAACACCGCGTACGCGGTGACCACGGTGAACGCCATGGTGCCCAGCAGGCCCAGCACCGGATCGGGATCCGTCGTGCAGACCCCCATGATCAGCCCGGTGCCCAACACCAGGCACATCTGCGACTGCCAGCGGGCGGGCCAGGCCGCGCGCAGCCAGATCAGCGCGATCACGGTGCAGGCCACCGCGACGACGGCGGCGACCACGGTCTGGCCGGTGCCCAACACATCGGTGGTGGCAGCCCGCTGGAAGAGGACGATGGCGGCCAGACCCGCCGCGATCGCCGCGACCACGCGGCAGGTGACGACCTGCAGATCGCGGGCGGCCAGATAGGCGGTCAGCCACTCGTAGTGGTCGCCACCATGCCGCCAGCGCGAGGGGGTCACCATCTACAACGCTCCCCTCGCCCACCACGAAAGATTTCGACCACAGCATACGGCCCGATCGGGACACGTGGCAGCGGCAGTGCACCGCCCGCATCTCGTTAGCCTGGGCCTATGACAACCCCGTGGACCCCGGCGCGACTGGGTGATCTGACCGGCCGGACCGTCCTGGTGACCGGCGCGACCAACGGCGTCGGGCTGGCGACGGCCGCGGCGCTGACGAAGGCCGGGGCCCACGTGGTGATGGCGGTCCGCAACGCCGAACTCGGGGCGCGGCGCGCGGCCGAGATCGGCGGGCGCAGCACGGTGCTGCACGTGGACCTCGCCGACCAGTCCTCGGTGCGGGCCTTTCCGGGGCTGCTCGACGAGCACGGCATCGGCGAGATCGACATCCTGGTCAACAACGCCGGGGCGCTCACCCAGCATCGGCAGGACACCGTCGACGGTTTCGAGACGACGATCGCGACCAACCTGCTCGGCCCGTTCGCGCTGACCAACCTGCTGCTGGACCGGGTGCGCTCACAGATCGTCAACGTCGGCTCGCAGGCGCACGGGTCGGCGACCCTGCGCCTGGACGATATGCATCTGCGCACGCACAAGTGGACGGTGATGGGCGCCTACGCGCGGTCCAAGCTGGCCGTCATGCTGTGGGGGCTCGAACTCGACCGGCGGCTGCGGGAGGCGCAGTCGCCGGTGGTCACCCACCTGACCCACCCCGGCTGGGTCGACTCCAATCTGCCGAACGTCTCGGGTGGGCAGTTGCTGGGCGTGCTGCAGCGGGGCGTCAAGCTGGTGGCCTCGCTGGCGGCCAACGACGCCGCCGCGGGCGCGGCCACCACGCTGTACTGCATCACCGAACCGATCCCGCCGGGCAGCTACGTCGGCGTGCAGGGCCGGTTCGGGCTACGCGGTGCGCCGGTGCTGATCGGGCGGTCGGCGCTGGCCTGCGACTACCGGGCCGCGGCGCGGGTGGTGCAGTTCGCCGAACACGAGACCGGCACGAAACTGGAGGTCGGCCCCCGCAAATCCGACGGCGCGCCATGAGGCGATGGATCGACGCACAGACGGTAGTCCCGGGCCGGCCGGCCCTGCCCTCGGGCCGGACGGGGCGGTGATCTCCGGTCCGGCCCGCGAGCCGTCGGCCTCGGCGCCCATCACGGTCCGGGGAGATTCGATCGTGGCGGGCTGAAAGCTCGTTACCATCAGCGCCTGTGGCAGACGACGACCAGCGTGACGAACCGGCCCCGGCCGAGAGCCCGGCCGAGGTTCCCTGGTACGAGGAGTCCTGGGCCGTCGTCACCGCCGGCGTCGGCGGAGTGCTGGCCATCTTGGTGCTGATCTACGCGGTGGTGCAGACCGCCCAGAACTCGGTGGAACCCAGCTACGGCCCGCAGTACTACACCGACTATTCGCCGGCGACCACGAGTTCGTCCAAGACCACCACCTCGCGGACCACCACCACCCGGACCACGACGTCGCGCACCACCACCACGACCTCGCCGTCGGAGAGCACCACCACGACGACCACCACCACGACGACCACGACGACGTCGGCTACGGACACCACCGACGAGGACACCACCGACGAGGACGAGACCGAACCCTCGCTGGACGATACGAACCCGTTCATCCTGAACCCGTTCGCCTCCACCACGCAGAGCCGCCAGGACGGGTAGCAGATGGGTGTTTAGCCCACCGATTAGCAGGGGATGTGATCGTCTGACAGAATCAGCGCCGAGGGGAGTACTCCCAACGCTGCGGTGTCGTCATCACGTCGTCCGTCATCGGACGACCGGTGCTGCAGGCCCGCGGTACGTGGAGCGGGCGGAAGAGACCTCGGCCGTTGATCGACGACCGGAGGCTCCGACCATATGAACGTGTCCGCACTCGAGTGGGGCATCACCCTCGCCGTCACCCTGGGCGTCCTGCTCGTGGACATCCTCGTCTTCGGCCGCCGGCCGCACGAACCGTCGACGAAGGAAACCTCCATCGCGCTGACGTTCTACGTCGGCCTGGCGATCGCGTTCGGGATCTGGACCTGGACCTTCCACGGCCACCAGTACGGTGTCGAGTTCTTCGCGGGCTGGCTCACCGAGTACAGCCTGTCGGTGGACAACCTGTTCATCTTCTTGATCATCATGGCCAGCTTCAAGGTGCCCCGGATCTACCAGCAGCAGGCCCTGCTCGTCGGCATCGTCCTGGCGCTCATCTTCCGCGGCATCTTCATCGCACTCGGTGCGGTCGCCATCAACCAGTTCTCCTGGGTGTTCTACCTCTTCGGCGCGTTCCTGATCTACACCGCCTGGAAGCTGGCCAAGGACACCGACCACGAGGACGACGGCGAGAACAGCGTCGTCCGGTTCGCCCGCAACTACCTGAACACCACCGACAAGTGGCACGGCCTGAAGCTCACCGTCAAAGAGGGCTCCAAGCGCGTCATGACGCCGATGTTCCTGGTGATCGTCGCGCTGGGCACCACCGACCTGCTGTTCGCCCTGGACTCCATCCCCGCGATCTACGGGCTCACCCAGGAGCCCTACCTGGTCTTCACCGCCAACGTGTTCGCCCTGATGGGTCTGCGCCAGCTCTACTTCCTGCTCGGCGACCTGCTCAAGCGGCTGGTCTACCTGTCCCAGGGGCTGTCGTTCATCCTCGGCTTCATCGGCGTCAAGCTGGTGCTGCACGCCCTGCACGAGAACGAGCTGCCGTTCATCAACGGCGGTGAGCCGGTGCACGTGCCGACGATCCCGACGCTGGCCAGCCTCGGCGTCATCATCGTCACCCTGGTCATCACGACCGTCGCGAGCCTGTACAAGACGCGGGTGGTCGACAAGAAGGCCGACGACGCGGAGCAGAAGACCGACTGAACCCGTCGGGCTAAGCGAACCGCTCAAACCCGCTATGCCGCCGGGGAATTCACTACTGTAGGTCGGCATGCCGACCACTGGGGACTCAGCAGCCGTCCGTAAGGCCGTCATCGGTGCGTCCATCGGCAACGCCGTGGAGTGGTTCGATTTCGCCATCTACGGGTTCCTGGCCACCTACATCGCGGCCAACTTCTTCCCGTCGGACAACGAGACGGCCGCCCTGCTGAACACGTTCGCGATCTTCGCGGCCGCGTTCTTCATGCGGCCGCTGGGCGGGTTCGTGTTCGGCCCGCTCGGGGACCGCATCGGCAGGCAGAAGGTGCTGGCCCTGGTGATCCTGCTGATGTCGGCGGCGACGCTGCTGATCGGACTGTTGCCGACGTACTCGGCGATCGGGGTCGCCGCCCCGCTGCTGCTGCTGGTGCTGCGCTGCGTGCAGGGCTTCTCGGCGGGCGGCGAATACGGCGGCGGCGCGGTGTATCTGGCCGAATACGCCACCGACCGGCGGCGCGGATTCGTGGTCACCTTCATGGTGTGGTCGGGCGTGCTGGGCTTCCTGCTCGGCTCGATCACCGTGGCCCTGCTGCAGGCCGGGCTGGCCGCCGACGCCATGGACAGCTACGGCTGGCGCATCCCGTTCCTGCTCGCCGCGCCGCTCGGACTGGTCGGGCTCTACATCCGGCTGCGGCTGGACGACACCCCGGAGTTCACCGATCTGAGCAGCGCCGAGAAGGTCGCCGAGCGGCCGCTGCGGGAGGCGTTCACCACCTCCTGGCAGCCCATCCTGCAGGTCATCGGGCTGTTCCTGATCTTCAACGTGGGCTACTACGTGGTGTTCACCTTCCTGCCGACCTACCTGATCAAGACCCTGGAGTTCTCCAAGACCGCCTCCTTCGTCTCGATCACGCTGGCCAGCCTGGTGGCCCTCGTGCTGACCCTGCCGTTCGCCGCGCTGTCGGACCGGATCGGGCGCAAGCCGATGCTGATCGCCGGCGCGGTGGCCTTCGCGGTGCTGGCCTATCCGCTGTTCCTGCTGCTCACCTCCGGCTCGCTGGTCGCCGCGATCACCGCGCACTGCCTGCTGGCCGCGATCGAGTCGATCTATATCTCCACCGCGGTCACCGCCGGCGTCGAACTGTTCGCGACCCGGGTGCGCTACAGCGGGTTCGCCATCGGCTACAACGTCTGCGTCGCGGTGTTCGGCGGCACCACCCCGTACGTGGTGACCTGGCTGACCGCCGAGACCGGCAACCCGCGGGCCGCCGCGTTCTATCTGGTGATCGCCGCGGTGCTGTCCCTGGGCACCGTGCTGACCCTGCGGGAATCGGCCGGTAAACCACTGGCGGCCACCGTAATCGCAGACCGGGGTGCGCCGAGCCTGCGATGATGGGCCGATGAGACCGGGGGCACGGCCGACGAAAGCCGATGTGGCGAGGCTGGCCAACGTCTCGCCGGCCACCGTCAGCTATGTGCTCAACGAGGTGAAGGGCCAGACGATCTCGGCGCAGACCCGCGCCGCCGTGCGCGACGCCGCCAAGGCGCTGGGCTACCGGCCCAACCTGGCCGCCCGCAATCTGGCCCGCGGCGGCAGCGGGGTGGTGCTCTACATCGTTCCGCGGATCTCGTTGGGCGACCTGCTGCTCGAGGTCGGCAGCCGGCTGACCACCGAACTGGCCCGGCACGGGGTGGTGCTGTCCCTGCAGTTCGAGACCGACGACGGCCGCAACGTCGTCGATGCCGTCGCCGACCTCAACCCGATCGCGGTGACGAGCGTGTTCGGGCTGTCCGGCGCGGCGTTGCAGGCCGTCACCGCCGCCGGGATACCGCAGATCCACCTCGGCAGCGCGCAGCTGCACGCGATGGGCGAACTGCATCGGACCATCGGCCGGATGCGGGTCGAACACCTGGTGTCCCGCGGGCACCGCCGGCTCGCGTTCGCCTACGCCGGGGACGAGGCGCTGCGCGCGCTGGGCGAGTACTGGCTGGCCGGCCTGCGGGAGGCGGCGGCCGAGCTGCCGCCCATCGCGACCGCGAGCGTGGCCGCCGACGGATCCGATGCCGCCGAGGTGGTGCGCCGTTGGGTCGAGGCCGGGGTGACCGCGGTGTGCGCGCAGAGCGACGAGACCGCGCTGGTGGTGCTGCACGGGATCCGGGAGGCCGGGCTGCGCTGTCCGCAGGACCTGGCGGTGATCGGGGTCGACGCGATCCCGCTCGGTGCGGTCAGCGGACCGCCGCTGACCTCGGTGGGGCTGGACGCCAAGACCATCGTCGAGGTGTCGGTGGCGGCGATGATGACCGAGCTCGGGTACCCCACCGGACGCGAGCCGAGCAGCGAGAACGTGGCGCACCTGATCCAGCGGTCGTCCACCTGACGCGACAGATCGTCGCCGACCTGTAAACATCCGAGCTTGCCCTGCGCCCTGTGACCCGCGTAACTTACGCGAGTAAGTAAATCGGGGTGTGAGAGGTGGCAGCAGTGACGGTGGAGGCAAGCCCGGGACAGACCGACGGCACCGCCGGCGGGGACGTGTACTTCGACCCGTACAACGTCGAGATCAACGCCAACCCGTATCCGGCGTTCGCCCGCCTGCGGGAGGAGGCGCCGCTCTACTACAACGAAGAGTTCGACTTCTACGCGCTGAGCCGGTTCGCCGACGTCAACAAGGCGCTCATCGACCACGAGACCTTCAGCTCCGCGCGCGGCGCGATCATCGAACTGATCAAGGCGAACATCGAGATCCCCTCGGGTGCACTGATCTTCGAGGATCCGCCGATCCACACCGCACACCGCAAGCTGCTGTCGCGGATGTTCACCCCGCGCAAGATCAACGCCCTCGAACCCAAGATCCGCGAGTTCTGCGCGCAGAGCCTCGACGCCGTCGCCGGTGCCGAGAAGTTCGACGTGATCAAGGATTTCGGCGCCGTCATGCCGATGCGGGTGATCAGCGCGCTGCTCGGCATCCCGGAGGAGGATCAGGAGAAGATCCGCGACCACGCCAATGCGCAGATGCGCACCGAGGCGGGCAAGCCGATGAAGGCCGCCGAGGAGGGTCTGGTCGACGGGTCGATCTTCGAGGCCTACATCGACTGGCGTACGGACAACCCGTCCGACGACATCATGACCGAACTGCTCAATGTCGAGTTCACCGAT
Source organism: Mycolicibacterium aurum (assembly GCA_900078775.1). GTDB lineage: Bacteria > Actinomycetota > Actinomycetes > Mycobacteriales > Mycobacteriaceae > Mycobacterium > Mycobacterium aurum_A. Next base: position 4,676,147 of record LT549889.1, on the reverse strand, counting down.
GAGCACGGGGTCACCCGCAAGCTCACCCGCGAGGAACTGCTCATCTACATCAACGTGGTGGCGGGGGCGGGCAACGAGACCACCACCCGGCTGATCGGCTGGGCGGCCAAGGTGCTCGCCGAGCACCCCGACCAGCGCCGCCAGTTGGTGCAGAACCCGGGCCTGATCCCGCAGGCCATCGAGGAGATCCTGCGCTTCGAGCCGCCCGCTCCGCACGTGGCGCGCTACGTCACCCGCGACGTCGAGTTCTACGGCCAGACCGTGCCGGAGGGCTCGGTGATGATGATGCTGATCGGCGCCGCGGTCCGCGACAGTCGCCAATTCCCGCCCGACGGTGAGGTTTTCGACATCCATCGCGAACAGCGTCAGCACCTGGCGTTCAGCGTCGGCACGCATTTCTGCCTGGGCTCGGCACTGGCCCGCCTGGAGGGCCGGATCGCGCTGGAGGAACTGCTCAAGCGGTTCCCGGAGTGGGACACCGACCTGGACAATGCGGTGCTGTCCCCGACCTCGACCGTGCGCGGCTGGGAATCGATGCCGCTCATCGTGTCATGACCACCGGTCTGTCGGTCCCCAAGACCTGGGAGGACGTCACGCCTGCGTGGATGACCGCCGCGCTGGGCCGGGAGTTCCCGGGTGCGGTGGTCGACACGGTGACCGTCGCCCTGCGTGACGACGGCACCAACCGGCGGGCCCGGCTGGCACTGACCTATTCGGCCGGCCGCGGTCCCGACACGGTGTTCGTCAAGGCCGTCGACCCCGACCACAAGGCGCTGATCAAGATGACCAGCGGGCTGCTGCACGAGCCACGGCTGTTCACCTCGGGTGTACGCCTGCCCCTGGAGCATCCGCTGGTGTACGCGGCCCCGATCGACGAGGCCGATGAGGACTTCCTGCTGGTGATGGAGGACCTCACCGCCCGCGGCGCGGACCCCCGCGACGCCACCCGGCCGCTGACCGTCGAGCAGGCCGCCGACGGGGTGCGCGGGCTGGGCCGGCTGCACGGCGCCTTCTGGGGCGACGCGGTGTCCCGGCCCGGCCTGGACTGGCTGGAACCGTTTCTGCCCTGGGACGGGATGCAGTGGGCGCCGCTGCCCGCCGCCCTGGAACGCCTCGGCGACGACGCGCCCCCGTCGGTGCAGGCGCTGGGAATCGAGCACCTGGTGGAGGGCATCTGGAAGCCGTTCATCCGGACGCTGACCGCCCCCGGCCTGCCGCAGACCCTGCTGCACGGGGACCCGCACATCGGCAACACCTACGTGGTGACCGGCGCAGACGGCACCGACACGGTCGGATTCCTGGACTGGCAGGTGGCCCGGCACGGTCACTTCGCCCTGGACCTCGGCTACTTCCTGCAGGGCGCGTTGACCACCGAGGACCGCCGCGCCGCCGAACGGGACCTGCTCGGCGAGTACCGCGCCGCGTTGGGGCTACCGGCCGAGGAACTGCCCTCGGCCGAGGAGATCTGGCTGCGCTACCGCGCCTCGGTGGCGCACGGTCTGATGACCTGGCTGGCCACCGCCAGCGCCGGCGAGCTGTGGCAACGTCCGGACATCGCGCTGGCCCTCGCCCAGCGCTACAGTGCCGCCTACGAGGACCTGCAGACCGCGCAGGCGCTGGAGGTGCTGAGCCCCTAAGGTGGTGGCGTGACGAGCGGGAGCCGACGGTGATCGACCAGCTCCTCGTTGTCGTGTTCGCCCTGTGCGCAGCCATTTTCATGGCCATCGGCATCGTGGTGCGCCAACGGGCGACGCTGGATGTACCGGAGGAACACGGCGTCAGCGTCGTGATGGTGGCCACCCTGCTGCGCCGTCCGCTGTGGTGGGCCGGGACCGCGGCCGCCATCGCCGGTTTCGTCTTCCAGGCGCTGGCCCTGGACAACGGATCGCTGATCGTCGTGCAGCCGCTGCTGGTGTCGGCGCTGCTGTTCGCGCTGCCGCTCAGTGCCCGCCTCGCGCACCGGCGGGTCACCCGCGGGGCCTGGCTGTGGGCGGTGCTGCTGACCATCTCGCTGGCGATCTTCGTGCTGCTGGCGCACCCGCGGGTCACCGAACAGGTCGCCCCGGTGCGCACCATCGCGGTGGTGGTGGCGGTGTGCTCGGTCGTGGTGATCGGGTGCGTGCTGCTCGCGGTGCGCCGCGCGGGCTGGCAACGCGCGGTGCCGCTGGCCGTGGCGGTGGGGCTGATGTTCGGTCTGGTCGCGGTGCTGACCAAGATCCTGATGCAGGAACTGGACAGGCACTCCGCCGCCGAGGTGCTGGCGACCCCGCTGCCGTATGCCCTGGTGGTGCTGGGCGTGCTGGCCACCCTGCTGCAGCAGTCGGCGTTCCACGCCGGATCGCTGCAGACCTCGGTGCCGACCATGCTGGTCTTCGAACCGATCGCGGCCGTGCTGCTCGGCGTCTTCATCCTGGGCGAGACGCTGACCGCCAACCGCTGGGAGGCGGTGGTGTTGACCGCCGCGGTGGTGGCCATGACGGCCGCGACCATCGCCCTCGGGCGCGACGAGGGCGCCTATGAGGAAGAGCTCGAGGCGCAGGTGCACCCGGTCTGACCGGGTGTTCTTCACAGCACATCGGCAGCCGACGGCCAGCCGGGCATATCTTTAGTTTCGCTAACGTTGTACTCGACGGTCGACGTGCACGACGAGGTGCCCGGCCATCGACAGCGATAAAGCTCAAAGCCAACCGAGGTCTTCCATGTCCGCAGAATCCTTCGACGACCGCCTGCAGCGGCGCCTGGCCCACCTGTACGAAACCGATCCCGAATTCGCGGCCGCAGCGCCGAGCGCGGAGGTCAACGCCGCCGTCGCCGCGCCCGGCCTGCGGCTCGCCGACGTCGTGCGCACCGTGCTCGACGGCTACGCCGACCGGCCCGCGCTGGGCGCCCGCGCGGTCGAGTTCGTCACCGACGACACCGGCCACACCGTCGCCGCGCCGCAACCCCGCTTCGACACCATCACCTACGGCCAACTGGCCGACCGGGTCCGCGCCCTGGCCGACGCCTGGCGCGGCGCCCCGGTGCGCCCCGATGACCGGGTGGCCATCCTCGGCTTCACCAGCGTGGATTACACCGTCGTCGACATCGCGCTGATCCAGCTCGAGGCCGTCTCGGTGCCGCTGCAGACCAGCGCGTCGCCGGCCGCGCTCGCCCCGATCATCACCGAGACCGAGCCCGTGCTGATCGCGTCGAGCATCGACCACCTCGCCGACGCGGTCGACCTCGCGCTGGGCTCGCCGGCCACCCGGCTCACCGTGTTCGACTACCACCCCGAGGTCGACGCGCACCGCACCGCGCTGGCGGCCGCCGTCGCCCGACTGGACGGCCGGATCACCGTGGAGACCCTCGATGAGGCACTCTCGCGCGGCGGGACCGGCGTCGCCGAGGTGCCCACCGAGGCGGACCCGCTGTCGCTGCTCATCTACACCTCCGGCAGCACCGGCGCCCCCAAGGGCGCGATGTACCCGCAGAGCAAGGTCGCCGACATCTGGCGGCCCGCGGCCACCGTGCAGTGGGACGGCAGCCAGGGCGTGGTCCCGTCCATCGTGCTGAGCTTCATGCCGATGAGTCACGTGATGGGCCGTGGCATCCTCTACGGCGCACTGGCCAGCGGCGGCACCGTGAACTTCGCCGCCCGCGCCGACCTGTCCACCTTCCTGGAGGACCTGGCGCTGACCCGGCCCACCCAGCTGAACTTCGTGCCGCGCATCTGGGACATGCTGTTCAACGAATACCGGAGCCGAATTGCGCACGGCGGCAATGAAACCGAGGTGCTCGAGGACATCCGGACGAATCTGCTGGGCGGGCGCTACGTCAGCGCGCTGACCGGCTCGGCGCCGATCGCCCCCGAGCTCAAGGCCTGGGTCGAGACGCTGCTGGGGATGCACCTGGTGGAGGGTTACGGCTCCACCGAGGCCGGGGCCGTCTTCATCGACGGCCGCATCGCCCGGCCGCCGGTGCTGGAGTACAAGCTCGTCGACGTGCCCGAACTCGGGTACCGGCGCACCGATGTACCGCATCCCCGCGGCGAACTGCTGGTCCGCTCCGAGCAGATGTTCCCCGGTTATTACAAGCGCCCCGAGGTCACCGCGCAGGTCTTCGACGAGGACGGCTTCTACCGGACCGGCGACATCGTCGCCGAGCTCGGGCCAGATCAGGTCGCGTACGTCGACCGGCGCAACAACGTGCTCAAGCTGTCCCAGGGCGAGTTCGTGACGGTGTCCAAGCTGGAGGCCGTGTTCACCGCCGCGCCGCTGGTGCACCAGATCTATCTGTACGGCAACAGCGCCCGGCCCTATCTGCTGGCCGTGGTGGTCCCCACCGATCCGTCGGCGACCAAGCAGGAGATCGCCGCCGCGCTGCAGGAGGCCGCGCGCACCGCCGGCCTGCAGTCCTATGAGTTGCCCCGGGACTTCCTCATCGAGACCACCCCGTTCACGGTGGACAACGGTCTGCTGACCGGTATCCGGAAGTTGGCCTGGCCCAGGCTGAAAGAGCGCTACGGGGCCCGGCTCGAGCAGCTCTACACCGACCTCGTCGACGGCCAGGCCCAGGAGCTGGCGGCGCTGCGCGCCGCCGGGGCCACCGCCCCGGTGCGCGACACCGTCGGCCGCGCCGCCGTCGCGCTGCTGGGCGCGTCCAGCGCCGATTTGGCACCGGACACCCACTTCACCGACCTGGGCGGAGACTCATTGTCGGCGTTGACGTTCGGGAATCTGCTCGCCGACATCTTCGACGTCGAGGTGCCGGTGTCGGTGATCGTCAGCCCGGCCGCGGATCTGCGGTCCATCGCCGAGCACATCGAGACCCAGCGCGCCGGCGGCACCGGGCGGCCCACCTTCACCTCCGTGCACGGGGCGGGCGCCACCGAGGTGCATGCCGCCGACCTCACCCTGGACACCTTCCTCGACCCTGCGACTCTTGCTGTCGCACCGTCGCTCCCGAAGGTGGGAGGGGAGATCCGCACGGTGCTGCTGACCGGGGCCACCGGCTTCCTCGGCCGTTACCTGGCCCTGGAATGGCTGGAGCGGATGAGCCTGGTCGGCGGCAAGGTGATCTGCCTGGTCCGCGCCCGCAGCGACGCCGAGGCCCGGGCCCGGCTGGACGCCACCTTCGACACCGGGGACCCTAAGCTCCTCGCGCACTACCGCGACCTGGCCGCCGACCATCTCGAGGTGATCGCCGGGGACAAGGGCGAGGCGAATCTCGGTCTGGACCAAGCGGTCTGGCAGCGACTGGCCGACACCGTGGAGCTCATCGTGGACCCCGCGGCGCTGGTGAACCACGTGCTGCCCTACCGCGAGCTGTTCGGCCCCAACGCACTGGGCACCGCCGAGTTGATCCGCATCGCGCTGACCACCCGGATCAAGCCGTACGTGTACGTGTCGACCATCGGGGTCGGTGCGGGCATCGAGGCCGGCCGGTTCGTCGAAGACGCCGACATCCGGGACATCTCGGCCACCCGCGTCGTCGACGACAGCTACGCCAACGGGTACGGCACCAGCAAGTGGGCCGGCGAGGTGCTGCTGCGGGAAGCGCACGACCTGGCCGGGCTGCCCGTCGCGGTGTTCCGCTGCGACATGATCCTGGCCGATACCAGCTACGCCGGTCAGCTCAACCTGCCGGACATGTTCACCCGGATGATGTTCAGCCTGGTGGCCACCGGCATCGCACCGCGCTCGTTCAATCAGCTTGACGCCGAGGGCAACCCGCAGCGCAGCCATTACGACGGGCTGCCGGTGGAGTTCATCGCCGAGGCCATCGCCACCCTCGGTACCCAGACCGCACTCGACGAGCACCGCGGATTCGAGACGTATCACGTGATGAACCCGTATGACGACGGCATCGGCATGGACATCTTCGTGGACTGGCTGACCGACGCCGGGTACCGGATCGAGCGGGTCGCCGACTACGGCGAGTGGCTGGCCCGGTTCGAGACCGCGCTGCGTGCCCTGCCGGACCGGCAACGCCAGGCGTCACTGCTGCCGCTGCTGCACAACTACGCCACGCCGGGAGTGCCGGTGAACGGGGCGATGGCCCCCACCGACGTGTTCCGGGCCGCGGTGCAGGACGCAAAGATCGGTCCGGACAAGGACATTCCGCACATCGGCCGCGAGGTGATCGTCAAGTACGTCACCGACCTGCAGTTGCTGGGCCTGCTCTAGGTCACGTCCACGTAGACGGTGCGGCCGGCCAGCGTGTTGTACACGTAGTCGCGGTCCTCGTCGTCGACGATCCAGTTCTGGCTGTAGTCCTGGCCGTGCCGGACGCTCACCACGTTCGCCTCGGTCAGCGGCCGGCTGCTCAGCCGGCTGACGATCACCCGGTAGCCCTGGGCCCGCAGCTCATCGATGGTCTGCTGGGCGTTGCCCGCGGGGGTGGGGGTGGCCGCGGCGGCGGGGGCCGCGGCCAGGCCGATCGCGCCGGCGGCCAGTCCGGCCATCAGCACGCCCGCGGTGCGGACGGCGAATCCGTTCCTGCTCATGGTGCAAAGCCTCTTTTCTGTCTGAGGTATGGAACCGGCAGGTCCGCGGATTATTCCGTCATGCTCGCCAGGACGCCCAGTGCGCGACTGCGATGGCCACCACCGGGCCGTCCAGCGCGGTCCGTTCGTACTGCGGGTACTTGGCCCGCAACACGCCGTACCCGATGGCCATCTGCTCCCCGTCGTGGTGCACGGTGGCCAGACCGTCGGCGCGTACCCACCACAGTTGCTCCCAGTCCTCGCTGTAGTGGTCCACCAGCACACTGACCCGGGGATTGGCCTCGATGTTGGCCAGCCGGCGCAGCTTCTGTGTGGATTTCCGCTTCGCGTCGACGGCGGTGTAGATGGTGTCCCCCTCGACCGCGAAAACGACCGGGACCAGGTGCGGAACGGCGTCGATGGCGGACGTGGCCAGTGCGGCGACCGGTGCGCTGGCGAACAGATCGACCGGGTCGGCACCTTCGGACACACCCCGATGGTAGTAGCGTCGGATTCCATTTACTCGATGTAACTGACCGGTCAGAACTCGTGGCCGCTGTCCATCGGAAGGTTTTCGGCCATGAAGCGATCGCTGGTGGGTCTGGCCACCGCCGCCGTGCTGACGGGCGGGCTGACGGCCTGTGCCCCGGCCGAGGAACGGGAGCCCGCTGACGGCGACGCGCGCACCGCCACCTCGGCGGCCGACTTCGGTGGCATGCCGGGCTTGATCGAGGCGGCCCGGGCCGAGGGCGAACTCAACGTCATCGCGCTGCCACCGGACTGGGCGAACTACGGCGAGATCATCGAGCGGTTCAGCCAGAAGTACGGCATCAAGGTCAACTCGGCGCAACCGGGGGCGAGCAGCCAGCAGGAGATCGAGGCCGCGGTGCAGCTGCGGGGGCTCGACACCGCCCCGGATGTGTTCGACCTGGGCCAGTCGGTGGCGCTGGCCAACACCGGGATGTTCGCGCCCTACAAGGTCGAGCACTTCGCCGAGATCTCGGAGTCCTTCAAGCATCCGGACGGGCTGTGGGTCAACGATTACGGCGGGTACATGTCGATCGGCTACGACTCGACCCAGGTGCCGATCATCGCCGGGGTCGACGACCTGCTCAAACCCGAGTTCGAGGGCAAGGTCGCGCTCAACGGTGACCCGAGGCGGTCCGGATCGGCGTTCTCCGGGGTGATGATGGCGTCCGTCGCCCAGGGCGGTTCACCCGACGACATCGCACCCGGGGTGGAGTTCTTCGGCAAACTGGCCGAGGCGGGCAACCTGCTGCCGGTGAACCCCACGCCGGCCACCATCGCCTCCGGGGAGACCCCGGTGGTCATCGACTGGGACTTCCTGAACGTGGAGCAGTCCAAGAAGGTGCCGGGCTGGAAGGTCATCATCCCGCACAACGCGGCGGTCGCCGGGTACTACTTCCAGGCCGTCAACAAAGACGCCCCGCACCCTGCCGCGGCACGGCTGTGGCAGGAGTTCCTGTACAGCGACGAGGGGCAGAACCTGTACCTCGCCGGTGGGGCGCGCCCGGTCCGGGCCGACTCGATGGTCACCCGGGGCAGCATCGATCGCGTGGTCTACGGCGGGCTGCCCCCGGTGGACGGGGCGGCGACGTTCGTCTCGGTGGAGCAGAACGAGGCCGCGGCGAGGTATCTGGACGCGCACTGGGCGTCGGCGACCGGCCGGCGGGACCCCGCCGGGGGTTAGACCGCCTTGACCGGCTCGATGCCGAGGTCCTGGTAGGTCACCAGCGCGACGAACGGCACGCCGAGGCCGCCGAACAGTTCGGCGGCGACATCGCCGCGGTCGACCATCGGGATCACCCCGGTCACCACGGCGCCGGCCGCGGTGACCCGGTCATAGGCCTTGCGGGTGGAGCCGCCGGTGCTGATCACGTCGTCGACCAGCAGTACCCGGGTGCCGGGCTCGATGCGGGTGCCCTCGATCCACTGCTCGCGGCCGCGGGACTTCTGTTCCTTGCGCACCGAGAACCAGGCCGCGCCGGTGACCATGGATACCCCGTGGGCCAGCGGGTCGGCGCCCATGGTGAGCCCGCCGACCGCGTCGAATTCGATGCCGTTGAGGGCGGCCAGGTCGGCCACCGCGCGGCTGACGATGGACAGCCGCTCACCGTTGTCGATGGCGTACTTGCCGTCGATGTAGTCGTGGCTGAGCTGACCACTGACGAGCTTGAACGGTTCTGCGCGGTGTTCGTAACCGCGCGTTTGGATCAGCTCGAAAGCCGCTTGCCAGGTGTCCGGGCGCTGCATAGTCCGAAATCGTATGCCACGCCGGGGCCGCGGTTCAGCCCTGCCGGGCCCTTTCGGTCAACTCGACTGCGGCCGAACGCAATTCCTCGATGCTGTTGATCGGCGCCGGGTAGCCGGCCCGGGTGTAGGCCACCCCGCGCGGGGTGGTGACCCGCAGGTCGAGGCCGTACCGGTCGGCTGCGGTGCAGGTCGCGGCGGTGGCGTCGGGGAAGCCGCCCAGCGTCTGGGCCATGGCGGTCAGCGCATCGGCGTGGTCGGCGTTGAGGTGCGCGACGGCCCGGGCGGCGTGCGGGGAGACCGGATCGGGCGCGGCGGCGGTGTAGTCCGCACCGGTGGTGGAATCCATCCGCCCGTACCCGCCGACCCAGCGGACCCGCTGGACCTGCAGTACCCACAGGGTGAAGTCGCTGTAGTCGATGTAGTACCTGGCGGCCGGCACCGCGTCCAGATGCGCCTGTCGGGCGGCGGCCAGGGTGTCCCCGGCTGCGCGCAGCACGGTCCCGGCCAGCGTGACCCGGCCCGAGGCGAGCGGGTCGTCCGGTCCATCCGGCGCCACGATCGCGATGCTGGCGCGCTGATCACCGACCAGGTTGCGGCCGTGCTCGGCCATGTTCGACACGCACAGCACCGGGGCGCCGTCGAGCAACCCGTAGGTGACGAACGAGGCCCACGGGTCGCCGTCGGCGGTCAGGGTGGCCAGCGTGCCCGCGTTGGTGGACGCGGCGATGGTGCGGGCCTCCTCGGCGGCCGACGGGCGCTGCGGGTTCGTCACCGCCGTCAGCGGCGGCGGGACCGAGGGGGCGTCGCCGGGGTCACCGTGATCACGCAATTCAGCCACGTCGGCACCATACCGAAACGGCTGGTGTACGAGCCCGCCCCGCCGGGTACGGGTAAAGATCATGAGTATGAACCTGCCCTTCGACCGGTGGCTGCCCGCACAACGCTGGTACTCGGGTCGGGGGCGGGAGATCGCGGCCGCGCGCCCCGCGACGGTGGTGGCGCTGGACGGCGACCTGGATCTGGTGGTGCTGCGGGTGGAGTACACCGACGGCGCGGCCGAGATCTATCAGGTGCTGGTGCGCTGGGACAGCGGCGCGGAGTCCGCGCGGATCGGCTCCGACGGCCACCGCACCGGCTTCGACGCGATGGTCGACCCGCAGGCGGCCGGGCGGCTGCTGGCGCTGGTGGACGCCTCCGATCAGATCGACGGGGTGCGGTTCCGCCGCGAGCCGGGCGCGGATCTGGGGCCCGGCACGCCGGTGCGGGTGCTGCGCGCCGAGCAGTCCAACACCAGCGTGGTGTTCGGCGAGCACAGCATCCTCAAGGTGTTCCGCCGGCTCACCCCCGGGATCAACCCCGATATCGAGCTGACCCGGGCGCTGGCCGACAACCCGTACATCACCCCGCTGCTCGGGTCCTACGAAATCCACTGGGACACCGAGCAGTACATGCTCGGCATGGTGAGCGCCTTCGCCAAGGGATCCACCGACGGCTGGCAGCTGGCGACCGGTGTCCCCGGCGACGACTTCACCGGGGAGTCGCACCGGCTCGGGCAGGCGGTGGCCTCGGTGCACGCCGACCTCGCCGACCGGCTGGGCACCCGGGTCCGGCCCTTCCCGGCCCAGACCATGATCGACCGGCTGCGGGCGGTCGCGGTGCAGGTGCCGGATCTGCGGGACCGGGTGCCCGAGATCGAGCAGCACTACCGGGACCTGGCCGACGAACCGTCCACCGAACAGCGCATCCACGGCGATCTGCATCTCGGTCAGGTGCTGCACACGCCGCGCGGCTGGTTGGTGATCGACTTCGAAGGAGAACCCGGCCAGCCGTTGCAGGAGCGGCGTCGACCCGACTCGCCGCTGCGCGATGTGGCCGGGATGCTGCGCTCCTACGACTACGCCGCACACCAGCGGCAGGTCGCCGGGCAGGATCCCGACGCGGCCCGGCAATGGGTGCTGCGCAACAGCGCCGCGTTCTGCGAGGGCTACATCGCCGGTGGCGCCGTCGATGTGCGGCGGGCCTCCGGGGTGCTGCGCGCCTACGAACTCGACAAGGCGGTCTACGAGGCGGGTTACGAGGCCCGGTACCGGCCGTCCTGGCTGCCGATCCCGCTGCGCGCCATCGAACGGCTGCTGGCCGAGTGACCGGCGCCGGTCAGCGCACCAGCCGGCGCAGCAGGGCGGCAGCGGTGAACACCCCGGCGACCGCGGCTACCGCGAGCACGGCGATGTCCAGCCAGATGTTGCCGGGAGTGCCGATCAGCAGTCCGCGCAGCGCATTCACCTCGTAGCTGAGCGGGTTGACCGCCGACAGCCAACGCAGCCACTGCGGCATCACCTCCACCGGGTACAGGGCGTTGGAGGCGAAGAACAACGGCATGGTGATGGCCTGCCCGATGCCCATCAACCGGTCCCGGTTGCGGACCAGCCCGGCCAGCGTCATCGACAGGCAGGCGAAGAATGCCGAACCCAGCACCACCACCGCCATGGCGGCCAGGATGCGCAGCGGGTTGAGTGTCATGTGCACCCCGATCAGGTAGGCCAGCGCGACCACACCGATCACCTGCACCACCGAACGTATGCCTGCGGCAAAGGCTTTCCCGGTGATCAGCGCGGTCGGCGGGGCCGGGGTCACCATCAGTTTGGCCAGGATGCCGGCGTCGCGGTCCCAGATGATCTGGATGCCGTAGAAGATCGAGATGAACAGTGCGGACTGGGCGATGATGCCCGGTGCCAGGAAGGCCAGATACGGCACATCGCCGGTGTCGATGACCTTCAGATTGCTGAAGGTCTGTCCGAAGATCAGCAGCCACAACGCGGGTTGCACCATGCGGGTGAACAATTCGGTGCGGTCGTGGCGCAGCTTCTGCAGTTCCACCAGGCCGAAGGCGCCCATCCGGGTCCCCAGGCCGGGCAGCCGGCGCCAGCCCCGCGGTGCCCGGATCAAGGTGACGGTCGGTTCAGCTGACACGGCGGGCCGTCCTTCGTGCGGCGCGGACCTCGCGCATCCCGGCCGGGGCGCCCGCGTCGAGATCGGAGCCGGCGTAGTGCCGGAAGACGTCTTCCAGGGTCGGTTCCGCTCCGGCCTCGTCCCGGATGCCGGCCTTCAGTTCGGCGGGGGTGCCGTCGGCCTGCAGCTCGCCGTGGTGCATCAACAGCACCCGGTCGCAGAGCGCGTCGGCCTCACCCATGTAGTGCGTGGTCAACAGGACGGCCATGCCGAACTCGGCCTGCATCCGGTCGACCTGCTCCCAGACGCTGTCGCGGGCAATGGGATCCAGGCCGACCGTCGGTTCGTCCAGCAACAGCAGCGCGGGTCGATTCACCAGGGCCTGGGCCAGCTCGAGGCGGCGGACCATACCGCCGGAGTAGGTGCCCGCCGGGTTGTCGGCGACGTCGGAGAGTCGCATGGAGTCCAGCGCGGCGGCCACCCGCTCGGCGCGCTCGCGCCGCGGCACATCGTAGAGCCGGGCGAACAATTCCACGTTCTGCCGGCCGGTCAACGCGGACTCGATGGAAAGTTGTTGGGGCACATAGCCGATGTTGTGCCGGATGTCCATGGTGTCGCGGCGGGAGTCGAGGCCGAAGATGCGCACTTCACCCTCCTGGGCCGGGGTCAGGGTGGTCAGCACCCGGATCACCGTGGTTTTTCCGGCGCCGTTGGGGCCGAGCAGGCCCACCGTCTCGCCCGGGGCGACCTGCAGGTCGAGCCCGGACACCGCGGTGAACTTGCCGTAGCGGTGGGTCAGGCCCCGGCAGTCGATGGCCGGTGGCTGGGTCATGGTCGGTCCTCCTGCAGTAGCCGGGTCAGCTCGTCGATGACGGCCAAACCCCTTGTCAGGTCTTCGATCTGGGTGTCGTCGAGGGCCTGCAGCGCGCCGGCCAGCGCGGCTCGGCGCACCTGTCGGGAGCGGTCGGCGATCTCCTGGGCGGACTCGGTGAGCCGTAGCCGGCCGATGCGCCGGTCGGCGCTGTCCACCGACCGGATCAGCAGGTTCTCCGCGGTCAGCCGGGACACCAGGGTGGAGGCGGTGTTGGCCGCCAGGCCGAGTTCGTCGGCGGCCTCGCGCACCGAGATGTCCGGGTTCCGGCCGACCAGCCGCAGCAGCTCGGCCTGGGACTGGGTCAGGCCGGTGCCGTCGAATCCGCCGCCGGTGGACCGGCGCAGTTGCCGACGGAACCGGCCGACCACCCGGAACAGTTGGCCGGCCAGATCGACACGGGTCTCCATCCCGACACAATACCTCTGTTGCAGAGGTATGTAGGTGGCGCTACTCGCTGATCTCCACGCCGCGGGCCCGCAGCACCGCGACCGCCTCGGCGGTGGACTCCTCGGCCACCCCGGCGCACAGTGGCAGCAGCACCCGGGTGCGCAACCCGGCTGCCACGGCGTCCACCGCGGTGGCCCGCACGCAGTAGTCGGTGGCGATGCCGACCACGTCGACGCTGTTCACCGAACGCTGGGCCAGCCAGTCGGTCAGCGAGGTGCCGTCGGCGTCACTGCCCTCGAAACCGCTGTAGGCGGCCGAGAATTCACCCTTGGTGAAGACCGCCTGCACGGCCGCCGGGTCGAAGTCCTCGTGGAAATCCACTCCGGGGGTGCCCACCACACAGTGCCGGGGCCAGGACACCCGGTAGTCGGGGGTGTCGGAGAAGTGCTCGCCCGGATCGATGTGGAAATCCATGGTGGCCACCACGTGGTCGTAGCCGTGGTCGGCCAGCAACTCGCTGATGCCGCGGGCGACCGCGGCGCCTCCGTCGACCGCCAGGGACCCGCCCTCGCAGAAGTCCTTCTGCACATCGACCACGATCAGCGCACGCATACCCCAACCGTAGTCCCCTCAGCCGCCGAAGAGCAGATACAGCCCGGTGAAGGTGTACCCGACCATCACCAGCATCATCGACAGCTGGCCGGTCATCTGATGGCCGGCCGGTAGCACCCGTAGCGCCCGGTCGTGCGCGGCCACCACCCCCGCCACGTGACCGAGCAACACGAACCCCACCTTCGCCGACGCGAGCACGGCGGGATGCGAGGACAACAGGTAATACACCTGTGCGTCAGGCGATCCCAGCAGCGCGTACACCGTCTGCTGCCCCTTCTCGACCAGATAGGTGAGATAGTGCGCGAAGACGTAGCCGATCACGATGGGTATCAGCGAGTGCGCCATCAGTCCGGGCAGGGCACGGCGGCCGGCGCGATCCATCCCGCCGGTGGCCCGGGCAGCCAGCGAGAAGGTGACGGCGACCGTGGCCACGAACACCACAAGGGCGGCCGTGCGCAGCCCGGTGGCGCCCCAGGAACTTGAGGTGTGGGCGTCGACGAAGGTGCGCCAGGCCGGCATCGCCGAGAAACTGTCGAAGGCGGTGGAGCCCAACAGCACCGCGAGCACGGTGACGGTGCCCGGGCGCACCGGCAGCGACAACAGGGTGTTGAACGGGTTACCGAAGGCGATCCGGCCGTCGGGATCGCGCCGCCACGGCGAACATCGCGAGGCGATCATGCTGTAGACCTCGAACGGGTCGGCGCGCGCACACCAGCGCGGCCCGCACAGCACGGCACCGGCCAGTGTCACCACGAGATAGACGGTCAGCCAGATCTTCACCGCGGACAGCGATCCCGGGTCCGGGCTGGCCAGTTCCAGCCAGACGAAGGCGAACAGCCCGGCCGCGGCGGGCCGGTAGCCCCACCGCTCCGGATATCCGGGGCGAGCGGAGCGACGGGGGAAAATTCTGTCCCGGCCGACCCGCAGCAACCGGGCCACGGTGCGCACCGGGGAGACCGCCCGCCACACCGGCCCCAGGAGCAGTGACGACGCCACCAGTCCCACCCACAACAGCACGTAGAGGACCCCGGGCAGGGCGTTGCGACCGTCCTGCGGGCCGACAACCGCCGCCACCGCCACCCACCCGGTGAATGCCAGCCCCAGGCCCGCCACCGTCCGCCGGGTGACCGGCGCGTCCAGCATCGCGCCCAGTCGGTCCGGCAGCGGGCGGCCCGGGGCGTCGGCGTCGAAACGCGGTGTGCGCCAGGCCAGCGCCACCACGGCGAAGGTGAAGGTGAGCGTCCACGCGGCACCCACCACGGCGTAGGTGAACGGGATCGGCAGGTCGGCCGAACCACCGAGCCCGTGCGCGAGGACGGAGGTCACTGCACCGTGATGGTGGCGACGACGCGGTGTAGATCGTGCAGTTCGACGTCGACCCGGCCGGGTACCGCGACCTCGAATTGAAAGGACTGCAGCGGTTCGTCTTTCACCTCGAAGGTGTGCTCCGGACTGGAGTGCACGTGTAGTTCGTCCGGGGCGTCGCTGGACACCCGGATGATGATCGGCTCGTTCACCGCGGCCCGCACCTGCGCATTCGTGGGTGTCACTCGGCCGTCCTCGATGGTGACGTCGATGACCACCCGTTGCGCGGGCGCCTGCTGATCAGGCATCGGTGGGGGTGCGGAGGTCACGGGCTCGGAGCATCCGGCGGTCAGCAGCGCGGCCGCCGCGATGACGAACAGGGTTCTCACTCTGCGTCCTTGCTGTGGGGGTCTCGGCTCTGCGGTTCGTCGGGATCGGGGGTGCGACGGTCCCGGATCGCCAGCCAGGCGACCACCCCGGCCACCACCACCGCCGGGGCGAAGGCCGGCACCGCCAGTAGCAGCGAGTGATCGGCGAGGTAGGTCATCATTACTGGCTGGCTGGGTGGGAGCGTCATCGGGCGGGCATCAGAGTCTGACCGGCTGTTCGGCGGCGGCATCGACGCGCAGCCGCATCTCCCGGTCGTTGATCCGGCCCGCCCCCCAACTCAGCGCCGCGATCAGGATCAGCGAGCACACCAGCACCACCAGCGAGGCCGCGGTGAACAGCCAGCTCGGCACATCCAGATTCCGTTCGCGTTGCAGCACGGTGATTTCCGGGGTGACCTCGCGCGTCATCGAGGCCTCGGCGGGTACCTCGACCGCGCCGATGCCCGGGTCTGCGGGCAGGAACACCGGTACCGCGGCCATGGTGCGGCCGTCCTGGATCCGGACCAGGGTCTTCCAGGTGCCCCACACCGGGATCGGCCGGGTGGTGCGGTAGTGCCCGGGACCCAGGCGTTCCAGGTGGTCCACGATCAGCCCACGCTCGTTGTCGATGCTGCCCTGCCAGGACAGCATGGACACCCATTCGGGGTCGTCACTGATCAGATCCGCGGGGGTGACCCGGATGTCGGCGCTGACCAGCCGTTGGCCCTCAGGGGCGGGCAGCTCGGTGAGGGTGATCTGCGCGGAGGCGTTCTCCGGCACCGTGATGTTCAGCCCGTTGCCCAGCGCGGCGCCGACGGTCAGTACGGTGGCCGCCACCAGAGCGGCGCTCACGGCGCGGCGCGGCAGCGGGCGGCCGGTGAGCACGGTGGCCAGTAGACCGCCGCTCATGCCCATGGTGACCGCGACCGGGATGGATGTCAGCAGCGTCTCCGCCCACATGCTCGTCGGCCACGGGTACATGAACACCGCGTCGATCCAGAAGGACTCCAACCACAGCCCTACGCTGCCGATACCGGCGCCGGCGACCGCACCGAACAACACCGGGCGCTTGAAAAGCGGTGTCAGCGCGAGCAGTTCGACCACCACGGCGGCACCGAGGTAGAGCGCGAACCAGCTGTACGGGGCGCCGAGAACCGGGCCGACCGCGATCGCGACCAGACCGCGGATCAGCAGGGCGAAGGCCACCGCGGCCAGTGCGGCCCCCCTGCCGAGAGTGATCCGCGCGGTGACCAGGGCCAGGCTCGCGGCGGCCGCGATCAGCATCGGGTGCAGCACCAGGCGGAACTGCTCGACACCGAAGTCGTATTCGACCGGGAACACCGACAGCCCGATCAGCAGGCCACCGAAGGCGAAGTAGCGCAGCACTTTCCGGGGCGCCGCCGCGGACTGGGTGCCCATCGCCAGGCGGCCCTCGTGCTCGAGGAGCAGCACCGCGACCAGCGACAGACCGGCGCCGCCGATGAGCATCAGGTGGGTCGGACCCCACAGCGTCACGTCCTGCCCGAAGAGCCGGTGCCAGATGTCGTCGAGCGGGAAGCCGATCAGGGCGTAGAGCCCGCATGCGGCCATCAGGACGCCGCCGACGGGCGCGTACCAGGTGCGGGTGATGCGCACGGCCGCCGGGCCGGGCTTGTCGTAGGGCAGGATGATCGCCAGCGAGCCGGCGATGAACAGCAGGAACAGCCCGACCAGAATGAAGTAGTGGGCGGGATTGGCCAGCGGCCCGGAGTCGCGGCCCGCACCGATGTGCAGGCTGACGTCCCAGATGAACCCGAACATCGCGCAGATGATGGTGGAGGTGAACAGCAGGGTCGGCAGGGCGACCCAGGGCGGGCGTTTCATCAACACGGCGACCCTGGTGGCCAGGGTGTCCAGCCAGGTGATCCGCCGGGTGCGGTGCAGGACGCCGATCCAGAGCAACCCCGCGGTGATGATCCCGGCGGCGACCGAGATCCCGATGACCTGATCGACGTCGGCCCCGCCGCCCTCGCTGCCCGCCTCGGCCAGCAGTGTGCCCGCCGACAAGAATGATCCGCCCGCCATTGCTACCCCCAAGTGCACCGTGCGCGGTTCTTACTCGCCGGTAATATTGCCAGAATCGGGATTCTCAAACCAGGCCTGCACCTGCGGCAACGCGACGGGATCAGCTGCGGTCCGTCCGTCGCGGTACTGGCCGCCGCGCTGCTGCGCCCGGATTACGGCGCGGCGCTGCGCGAGGCCGGGGCCGCGGGCTGGTTCGACGCCGAGCAGCTGCGGGTGCACCGGGCCGCCAACGTGGCGTGGCCGCGTCGGCTCGGGATGACGCCGCGCGGGCTGCTCGGCGTGATCAACGGGCACAGCCTGGTCCGCTATCGGTGGCGGCCGTGTGCGGGGCTGATCGGCCGGCCCGAGCCACTGAGCGACGTCCTGTCCGCCCTGCGATCGGGGTTGCCGGTGCCGATGCTGGTCGGCAGCGTCATCCCGCGGCACTGGGTGCTGTTCGTCGGCATCGGCGCCGACGAGCGCGAATTGCGTTGCTACGAGCCGACATCGGGGCGACCCGGACCGTGGACGCCGCAGCGGTGCGCGGCGCGCGACTGACCGGACTGGGCTACCGGCGGCCGTTCGCGTTCGTCGTACCGGGCTAGCCGGGGCCGGGACGCGTTGCGCCCGGTAGCGCGCCAAACTATAGTCTGGACACATGTCCAGTATGCTTGCGCCGCGGTTCAGCGGATTGAGCTGACGTGCGTATAGCCCTGCTGTCGTACCGCAGCAAAACTCATTGCGGCGGTCAAGGTGTGTACGTACGGCATCTGTCCCGGGGCCTGGCCGAACTCGGCCACGACGTCGAGGTGTTCTCCGGCCAGCCCTATCCGGAAGGCCTGGACCCGCGGGTTCGGCTGACCAAGGTGCCCAGCCTGGACCTCTACCGGGAACCCGATCCGTTCCGCGTCCCGCACCCGCGGGAGATCCGGGACGGCATCGACCTGCTCGAGCTGGCAACCATGTGGTCGGCCGGCTTCCCCGAACCCAAGACGTTCTGCCTGCGGGTGGCCCGCATCATGGCCGAGCGCGGCGACGAGTTCGACGTCGTGCACGACAACCAGAGCCTGGGCTCGGCGCTGCTGAAGATCGCCGGCCGCGGGATGCCGCTGGTGGCCACCGTGCACCATCCGATCACCCGGGACCGCGTGCTCGAGGTGGCCGCCGCCAAGTGGTGGCGCAAGCCGCTGGTCCGGCGGTGGTACGCCTTCGCCGAGACGCAGAAGAAGGTGGCGCGGGCCATCCCGGAACTGCTGACCGTGTCCTCGACCTCGGCCGCCGACATCGCCGAGGACTTCGGGGTCAGCGCATCGCAGCTGCACGTGGTGCCCCTGGGTGTGGATACCGCGCTGTTCCGGCCGTCCGAGGAGCGGGTGCCCGGGCGGATCATCGCGATCGCCAGCGCAGACGTCCCGCTCAAGGGCGTCGGCAACCTGCTGCACGCGGTCGCGCGGCTGCGCACCCATCACAACCTGGACCTGCAGCTGGTCTCCAAGCTGGAGCCCAACGGCCCGACCGAGAAGCTGATCGCCGAGCTGGGCATCTCCGATATCGTCAACGTCTCCAGCGGGCTGACCGACGAGGCGCTGGCGGAACTTTTGGCCTCGGCCGAAATCGCGTGCATCCCTTCGCTTTACGAAGGTTTCTCGCTGCCCGCCGTGGAGGCGATGGCCAGCGGGACGCCGATCGTGGCGAGCCGGGCCGGTGCGCTCCCCGAGGTGCTGAGCGAGGAATGTGCGCGGCTGGTCCGGCCCGCCGATGTCGACGAGCTGACCGGCGTCCTCGGCGAACTGCTGGACTCACCCGCCGAACGACAGCGCCTCGGCGCGGCCGGCCGGCAGCGGGCCCTGGACGTCTTCAGCTGGGAATCCGTGGCGGCCCAGACCGTGGCCGTGTACGAGCGGGCCATTGAACGAACCAGAAAGGACGCGCAGCGTGCTGACCGTTGATTTCGACCGGCTCGGCGTAGGGCCGGGGACATCGGTCATCGATGTGGGCTGTGGCGCGGGTCGGCACTCATTCGAGGCCTACCGCCGCGGCGCCGACATCATCGCCTTCGACCAGAGCGTCGAGGACCTCAATGACGTCGACGCCATCCTGACCGCGATGAAGGAGCAGGGCGAGGCGCCCGCCGCGGCCCGCGCCGAAGCGGTCAAGGGTGACGCGCTGGCGCTGCCCTATGGCGACGCGACGTTCGACTGCGTGATCGCCTCGGAGATCCTGGAACATGTCCCCGAGGACGACAAGGCGATCTCGGAGTTGGTCCGGGTGCTCAAACCCGGTGGGCAGCTTGCCATCACGGTGCCGCGCTGGCTGCCCGAGAAGGTGTGCTGGATGCTGTCGGACGAGTACCACGCCAACGAGGGTGGGCATATCCGCATCTACCGGGCCGACGAACTGCGCGACAAGGTCGTCGGGCGGGGGATGAGGTTCACCCACAGTGAGCATGCACATTCCCTGCACGCGCCGTTCTGGTGGCTGAAATGTGCTGTCGGCGTGGATAAGCCGAATAACCCGGCGGTCACCGCCTACCACAAGCTGCTGGTATGGGACATGATGAGCCGGCCCTGGCTGACGCGGACCGCCGAGGCGGCGCTGAACCCGCTGATCGGCAAGAGCGTCGCCTTGTATTTTGAAAAGCCGGCGGATTTCGGGAAGCACGCGGATTTCGCGAAGCACGCGGACTGACATGGCCGACCATGTGATCCCCGGGGTGCCCGGCGTCCTGACACCTGAACAACTCCGTCAGACCGCGGTGTCCATCGCCGCGACCCAGGAGAGCACGGGGGCGATCCCGTGGTCGGTGGGCGGGCACACCGACCCGTGGGATCACGTCGAGAACGCCATGGCGCTGACGGTGGCCGGTCTGCTGGAGCCGGCCCGGGCCGCCTTCGACTGGTGCCGCACCGCGCAGCGCCCGGACGGGTCCTGGCCGATCCAGTTGCGCAACGGCGTGATCGAGGATGCCAACAGCGACACCAACTTCTGCGCCTACATCGCCACCGGTGTCTGGCACCACGTGCTGATCACCGGGGACCGCCGGTTCGCCGAGACGATGTGGCCGGTGGTCACCAAGGCCATCGACTTCGTGCTGACCCTGCAGCGCCCCGGCGGCGAGATCTGCTGGGCCAGAAGCGCTGCCGGCCCGGTGGAGGAGGCGCTGCTGACCGGCTGCGCCAGCATCTACCACGCCATCCGGTGCGGCCTGGCGCTGGCGAACTACCTCGACGATCCGCAGCCGGAGTGGGAGGTGGCCGTCGGTGCGCTCGGCCACGCCATCGCCGAGCATCCGGAACTGTTCAGCGCCAAGGACACCCACGCCATGGAGTGGTACTACCCGGTGCTCACCGGGGCGGTCCGCGGGGAGGCCGCCGAGGAGCGGATCAACCGGCGCTGGAACGATTTCGTGGTCGACGGGCTGGGCATCCGGTGTGTGGACCACCGGCCCTGGGTGACCGGTGCGGAGACCTGTGAGCTGGTGATGGCACTGGATGCGATCGGGCACCGCCGGCGGGCCCTGGACCAGTTCGCGGCGATGCAGCATCTGCGCGAGACCGACGGGTCGTACTGGACCGGGCTGGTGTTCTCCGACGGCAAGCACTGGCCGGTGGAGCGCACCACCTGGACGGGTGCGGCGATGATCCTGGCCGCCGATGCGCTCACCTCGACCAGCGCCGCCGCCGGCATCTTCCGGGCGGCGGATCTGCCGCGCGGGCTGGAAGGCGAGTTCGACTGCGCCTGCGCGTCCTCCGGCCGCTAGCCGACCCGCTCCAGCAGCCGCAGCGACCCGGTCGCCGAGATCTCGGCGAAATCACCGGAATCGATTGCCCGACGGTAGATGTGGTACGGCGCCTGGCCGCCGTCGTTCGGGTCCGGGAAGACGTCGTGGATCACCAGCGCACCGCCCGGCGCCACCCACTTGGCCCAGCCGTCGTAGTCCCGCTGGGCGGCCTCCTCGGTGTGCCCACCGTCGATGAACAGGAACTGCACCGGGGTCCCCCAGACCCGGGCCACGGTGGGGGACTTGCCCACGACCGCCACCACGTGGTCCTCCAGGCCGGCCAGATCCAGCGTGTGCCGCGCGGTGGGCAGTGTGTCGAAGCGCTTGGTCACCGGGTCGACCAGCGAGGTGTCGTGGTACTCCCAGCCGGGCTGATGCTCCTCGGAGCCGTGGTGGTGGTCGACGGTGAAGACGACGCCGTCCACCTGAGCGGCGGCCGCGCCGAGCAGCACCGTGGACTTGCCGCAGTAGGTACCGATCTCGACGCCGACGCCACCGGGCAGATAGCGCACCGCCGCGTCGTAGAGCGCGCGACCCTCGTCGGCGGGCATGAAGCCGATGACCTGCTCGGCGAACTCGAACAAGCGGGCGGCCTCGGCGGGCAGGGCGGTGTCGGCGTTGCTCATGGCTGACAAACCTACCGTTGCTGGTGATCCGGGGGTGCAGTAGTGTCTGGACACGTGTCCGATGCGGCCCTGGAATCGACGCGCCGTAGGTTGAGCGCCAAGCAGGCCGATACCGTCGACCGGCTCGGCAAGGCGGCACTGGATCTGTTGGGCCGCGAGGGTTTCACGGCGCTCACCGTGCGCCGGGTGGCCGCCCAGGCCGGGGTCGGCGCCGCCACCGCCTACACCTACTTCTCCTCCAAGGAACACCTGGTCGCCGAGGTGTTCTGGCGCCGGCTGGCCGAGTCCCCGCTGGCCGCCCACGAATCCGACGATCCGGCCACCCGGGTGCTCGAGGTGCTGGAGCAGATCGCGCTGCTGGTGGCCGGGGAGCCCCAATTCGCCGGGGCGGTCACCAATGCGCTGCTGAGCAAGGATCCCGACGTCGATGTGCTGCGCGGGCGGATCGGCGCGGACATCCGGGCACGGCTGGTCGCCGCGCTCGGGCCCGCGGTGGACGCGGACGTCATCGAGGCGCTGGAATTGCTCTACGCGGGCACGCTGGTGTGGGCCGGGATGGGTTATGAGACCTATCCGGAGATCTCGACGCGCCTGGTGAAATCGGCGCGGCTGATCCTGAGCTAACGTCGATTCGCGGCCAGCAGCGCCTCGCTCGCGGTCACCGCGGGTTCCAGGATGGACTCGACCGGGCGGCCGTCCTCGACCGTCAGTGCGGTCAGCTCGCGCAGCCCGCCGAGCAGGATGACCGCGAGTTCGCGGCGCACCGGGGAGATCTCGCCGCGCCGGAAGCCCGGGCTGTCGGACAGGGTGATGAGCAGCTCGGTCAGCCCGCTCATCGCGGTGCGTTGGATGTCGCGCACCGGGGCGCCGAGTGCGGGCAGTTCGCGGATCCAGCTCAGCGTGATCTCCGGCCGCGCGCCGATGTGTTCGATATAGGCCAGCACCGCCCGGCGGATCTGGTCCCGCCAGTCCGCCTCGGGGTCCACGGCCGCGCGGATCGTGGCGAGTAGTTGTTCGTGGTCGGTCCGCAGCAGTTCGATGAAGCACTGTTCCTTGTCCGGGAACTGGCTGTAGAAGGTGCGTTTCGAGGTGCGGGCGTGGCGGACGATATCGGCGACCGTGGTGGTGCGGTAGCCGTGTTCGGCGATGGAGGCGGCCAGGCCGTCGAGCAGTCTGACGCGGAAGGGCCGGTCCTCGTCCATCTGGTTTCCCCCGTCGATCTCTTGCCACTGCCCGGTACCGCGGAGTACCGTAACCCGAACACCTGCGGTACAGCGCAGTACCAACCCGGTCTGGAGTGCGTTCCATGAACGAAACCACCATCACCGAACGTTCCGCCGGCGTGACCGGGCCGTTGCCGCCGGGTCCGACGCTCAGCAGCGCCCTGCAGGGAGTCGGCTTCGTGCTGGCCCGCCGGCGGGTGGTGGCCCGGATGGCCCGCAAATACGGTGAGGCGTTCACCATGAAGCTGCCGGTGTTCGGCCCGACGGTGATCGTCACCGATTCGCAGCTGGCCAAGCAGCTGTTCGCGGCCAACACCGACGATGTCGGCAACATCCAGCCCAATTTGTCCCGGATCCTGGGACCCGGCTCGGTGTTCGCGCTCGACCGCGCCGACCACAAGCGCCGGCGTCGGCTGCTCACCCCCCCGTTCCACGGCAAGAGCATCAAGAACTACGAGAAGATCTTCGAAGAGGAGACGCTGCGGGAGTCCGCGAACTGGCCGGTCGGGCAGGAGTTCCCGACGCTGGAGCCGATGATGCGGATCACCCTCAACGCCATCCTGCGGGCGGTGTTCGGCGCCGACGGCGCGCATCTGGACGAGCTACGCGAGATCATCCCGCCCTGGGTGACGCTGGGTTCGCGCTGCGCGACGCTGCCGACCCCGAAGCGCGACCACGGCCGCTGGCACCCGTGGAGCCGGCTGACCGAGTACCGCCGGCGCTACGACACCGTGGTGGGCCGGTTGATCGCCGACGTCGCGGCCGATCCGCAGCTGGCCGAGCGCGACGATGTGCTGGCGCTGCTGCTGCGCAGCAGCTACGAGGACGGCACCGCGATGTCGCACACCGACATCGCCGACGAATTGCTGACCCTGCTGGCGGCCGGGCACGAGACCACGGCGTCCACCATGGCCTGGGTGTTCGAGCGGATCAGCCGCCACCCGGAGGTACTGGCCAGGCTCGTCGAAGAGGCCGACGGAGACGTGGCGAGCGCAGCGACGGGGAATGTTCAGACGAACGAGTACCGCCAAGCCGTCATCCTGGAGACCCAGCGGGCGCGCACCGTCATCGACTTCTCCGGCAGGCACGTCTACGCGCCGAGCTTTCAGCTCGGGAAGTGGGTTGTGCCGCAGGGGTATTCGATCGTGGTTAGTCTGTCCCAGCTGCACGAGCTGGAATTCGACGATGCGCAGCGCTTCGACCCGGAGCGGTTCATCGGCAACCGACCGCCGCTGGCTTGGGTGCCCTACGGTGGCGGTACCCGCCGGTGCGTGGGCGCGGTCTTCGCCAATGTCGAGATGGACATCGTGCTGCGGACCGTGCTGCGGCACTTCACCATCGCCACCACCACCGCGCCCGGGGAGAAGGTGCACTCGCGGGGAGTGGCCTTCACCCCGAAGCGCGGGGGGCGCGTGGTGCTCACCCCCCGAGCGGTCTAGACCTCGGCGCGCTTGGGCAGCTTCCAGTCCGGGCGCGGGAAGTGGCAGGTGTACCCGGTCGGGTAGTGCACCAGGTAGTCCTGGTGCTCGGGTTCGGCCTCCCAGAACTCGGCCTCCGGGACGACCTCGGTGACCACCCTGCCCGGCCACAGACCGGAGGCGTCGACGTCGGCGATGGTGTCCAGGGCGACGGCCTTCTGGTCCTCGTCGACGTAGAAGATCGCGGACCGGTAGCTGGTCCCGATGTCGTTGCCCTGCCGGTTCTTGGTGGTCGGGTCGTGGATCTGGAAGAAGAATTCCAGCAGGGCCCGGTAGCAGGTCTCGGCCGGATCGAAGATGATCTCGATGGCCTCGGCATGGCCCGGGTGATTGCGGTACGTCGCGTTCGCATTCTCCCCGCCGGTGTAGCCCACCCGGGTCGACACGACACCGGGTTGCTTGCGGATCAGGTCCTGCATGCCCCAGAAGCAGCCGCCGGCCAGGATCGCCTTCTGGTACTCGCTCATGCGCATCAGCTCCTCTGTGCTGTCGTTCAGGTCCGGTACCCATTGTGCTCCGCGGCTACGGTGGTACCCATGCCTAGAGGTGTAACCACAGCACACGCCGGGTTAATCCTGGTCGGCTGCCTGCTGGGCGCCGGGTCGCCGACGGCCTGGGCCGATCCCATCGCCGAGCCGCCGGAGGTGCAGGCGGAGCCGTGGCGCACGGTGTTCGTCGACAACCCGATGATCCTCAACCCGCACCCGGTCACTGTCGAATCGTGGAGCCGCACCGAGGACGGGCTGACCGTCAACTTCACCGCCGGGCCCGCGGACTGCTTCGGCGTGCACGCCTTCGTGACCGAGACCGCCGAACAGGTCACGGTCGATCTACAGGGCGGTGTGCCGCCGGAGGCGATCGGGCGGATGTGCATCGCGCTGGCGGTGCCGGGCGCCGTGGCGGTGCCACTGCTGGAGCCCCTCGGTGAGCGGGTGGTCGTGGATGCCGGTGTCATCCTCGACAAACCCAGCTAGAACGTGTTCTATTTTGTGGCGTGACGCTGTTCACCCGAGCTGAGCTGACAGACGCCTTCGACACGTTCGAGCAGACGGTCGCCGAGGCCGCCCGCACCCGGAACTGGGACCCGTGGGTGGACCAGTACACCGTCGACGTCGACTATGTGGAGCACGCCGCGGGCACCATGCGCGGTCGCGAGCAGGTGCGGCCGTGGATCTGGAAGACCATGGAGAGCTTTCCGGGCAACCACATGACCGCGTTCCCGGCGCTGTGGACGGTCATCGACGAGTCGACCTCCCGGGTGATCTGCGAGCTGGACAACCCGATGCGCGATCCCGGTGACGGCACCATCATCAGCGCCACCAACATCTCGATCCTGACCTACGCCGGCGACGGATTGTGGAGCCGTCAGGAGGACGTCTACAACCCGCTGCGGTTCCTGTCCGCGGCGAAGAGGTGGTGCAGGAAGGCTCAGGAGCTGGGCACGCTGACCGATGAGGCCGCGGCGTGGATGCAGCAGATGGGGGTCAAATGACCGCCCCGGTCCTGGTGATCGGCGCCAACGGCTACCTCGGTTCGCATGTGGTGCGCCAACTCGTCGGCGATGGACGCGAGGTCCGGGTGATGGTGCGCGAGGGTGCCAACACCATCGGCATCGACGATCTGGACGTACAGCGCTACCTCGGCGACATCTGGGACGCCGACGTGCTGGCCGAGGCGATGACCGGGGCCGAAGTCGTCTACTACTGCGTGGTGGATACCCGCGGTTGGCTGCGCGATCCGTCCCCGCTGTTCCGTACCAACGTGGACGGCACCCGCCATGTGTTGGACGTCGCGACCCGTCCCGAGATCGCGGCCGGGTTGCGCAGGTTCGTGTTCACCAGCAGCTATGCGACGGTCGGCCGGGAGCGTGGGAAGGTCGCCACCGAGGAGGACATCGCCGACGAGCGCGGGTTGACGCCGTATGTGCGGTCCCGGGTGCAGGCCGAGAAGCTGGTGCTGCAGTACGCCCGGGAACGCGGCCTGCCCGCGGTGGCGATGTGTGTGTCGACCACGTACGGAGGCACCGACTGGGGGCGTACTCCGCACGGGGCGATCATCGCCGGGGCCGTCTTCGGGAAGCTGCCGTTCGTGATGAGCGGTATCGAACTCGAGGCCGTCGGGGTGAACGATGCGGCCCGGGCACTGATCCTGGCCGCGGAGAAGGGCCGGGTGGGGGAGCGGTACCTGATCTCGGAGAAGATGATCAGCAATGCCGAGGTGGCCCGGATAGCCGCGGAGGAGGCCGGGGTGCCGCCACCGGCGCGTTCCATCCCGTTGCCGCTGACCTATCTGTTGGCCGCCACCGGGACCATCAAGGGCCGGCTGCGGCGCACCGACGAGCGGTTGTCGCTGGCCTCGCTGCGGCTGATGCGCGCCGAAGCCCCCGTCGATCACGGCAAGGCGGTCCGCGAACTGGGTTGGCAGCCAACGCCGGTGGAGGATTCCATCCGGGAGGCGGCCCGCTTCTGGGCGGGGTTGCGCGACGCCCGGAAGGCGCAGAAGAGCGGCTGACCCTGCCCGGTCTCAGGTGATGGGCCGCGCTATGCGGTGCAGTACCAACGCTATTCGTCCTGAACCCCGCCCTCGCCGGGTGGCTCGAGGAGTTCGTCGGGGTGGAAGTGGTGGTTGAGTGTGTCGCCGCCGGTGTCCATCAGCGGTGGTGGGTGCCAGTGGGTGCGTCCGGTTTGTTTGTCGATGCGGGTGGTCCAGCCCATTTCGGCGAGGCGGTTGTCCGGTCCGCAGCCCAGGGCGAGGTCCGGGGCGTCGGTGCGTCCGCCGTTTTTCCAGCTGGGGTCGGCGTGGTGGGCTTGGCAGCGGCAGGCGGCTTTGGTGCAGCCGGGCCGGGTGCAGCCGCGGTCGCGGTTGTAGAGCAGTAGGCGTTGGGCTTTGGACGCGAGGCGTTTGGTGCGGCCCAGGTAGAGCGGTTCGGCGGTGTGTTCCCGGTAGATCACCAGGTAGTGGTAGGCCTGTTCGGCGAGCCGGATCAGATCCGGCATGGGCATCAGGGTGCCGGTGCCGGTGACCGCGATTCCCGCCCCGGCTTCGAGTTCGGCCAGGGTGGTGGAGACGACGACGGTGATCGGGATGCCGTTGTGTTGGCCGAGGTTCTTGGCCATCAGGGCATCACGGAAGATGGCCTTGAACGCGTCGTGCAGGCGTTGGGAGCGGCTGCGGGTGTCCCCGGCGGCGAGGTCGGCCAGGGCGCCGAAGTCGGTGGGGTGGTTCGGGTCGGAGGAGTCCGTGGCGGGCGGGGCGGTTGGCTCGCTATCCGCGATACTTCCGAAGTCGTCTTCACCCCCTGCTACGCCTTCATCCAGCGCGGGTTCATCTCGGAGTGCCGGATCACTTTCTGCTGTGGCTTCTTCTTGTTTCTCGGGTGGATTGGGGTCCGGATTCAGCTTGGGCTCTGGATCATCGGGGTTGTTGACCCCGGGTTGGGCCCAGACCTGTTGTGCGGTCCCGATATAGGCGGCCAACTCCGCGTCCACCCACCCGCTGATCCGCACCAGCCCGTCTGGATCCTGCGGGCCCAAAGTGATCCCCCGCTTGTGCCGGGCCTCATCCGGGCCGTCGCCGTCCTGGTTGAGTTTGTAGAGCACCCGCTGGGCGGCTTCACGCAAGGTTTCCGGGTAAGTGGTCTTGCCGGCGGTGACCAGTGCGGCCTCCAACCTCGCGATCCCCGTCCCCGACATGCGCCCCGACACCGATTTCAGCAGCGACCGGATCACCGCGACATGCCCGACGCTGATGCTGCCCTCGGTCAACGCCGCCGCACACGCCGGCAGCGCCGGCTCCAACGGCTGCCCGCCGATGGCGTGCCGCGGCCCCAACAACTCGGCATCCCGCACCCGCCGCCCCGCCTCGGCGCGGGACAGCCGCATCCGGGTGGCCAACACATCCACCCACGACTTCCCGCCGATCTCATGCGCGGACGCGCGCGCCATCAGCGCGGCCTGGATCCGGTGCCCGACCATCTCCTCGGCGCGGGCACGCTGTTCGCGTTCGGACTGGATGGCCAACAACTCGGCCGTGTCGAAGGCGGTGAAATCGGCATCCAACAGCGCCTTGGTCGACGCGGCGTGATCGGCCAGTGCATGCTGCACCGTCTCCCGACCCGCCACCGCGCCGCTCTTCATGATTAGAACGTATGTGCGACTACCGACAGAAAACGGCAGAATGTGACACCAGAGACCAAAGAGTCCAAAGAAATTTCTGTGACTCACATGTCGCTAGTCAGGTGGGCATTCTCATCCGCAGGCCGGCCCGCGAATCCCGAGTACGGGCTGGCGCGGACCACCCTCGTTGAAGTCCGGGCACCACGGCGAGTGACCACGCGCATCCCGCCAGGCGATCTGCAGCGCCCGGATCGGCCCGCCGTGGAACGCCACCGCCCACCCCAGGTGGGCATCGGGTGTGCCCACGCGGACGAACTCCGCGCATGACCCGTCCGGGAACGTCATGGTGTCCCCGGCCGTCGGCACCGTCTTGTCCCGCATGTATTGCGCCACCGTGTTCAGCAGCAGCATGGACCGCGGCGGTGCGAGACCGGTGATGAGCAACTCGGGCAGCCCCGCCCCGCTCAGCCCCACCGTGTACGCGAACGGTGGCTCCGTCTCGACATACTGCACCGCCCAACCGTTCGTGGCGACGATGCCGTGCAGTACATCGAGGTAGTCCTGCCGGGTGGCCCCGGGGTGATCGCGTTGCCAGCACATGATGTGCCCCTTTCGTCGGTACTTGTGCTCAACCATCCGCCGCGGCACCGACAACCCGGCCTGACAGAATTGCCGGGTGTCTCCGAAGAACGGTCAGATCTCGCACTGGTTCGACAAGCTGCCGACGCTGCGCCCGAAGCTGCCCGGCGATCGGGACGCTGACGTCTGCATCGTCGGCGCCGGCTACACCGGCCTGTGGGCCGCCTATTACCTCAAGCGGGCCGACCCCTCGCTGCGGATCACCATCCTGGAGGCCCGCTTCGCCGGGTTCGGCGCCTCCGGCCGCAACGGCGGCTGGCTGTCCGGTCTGGTCCCCGGAGACC
Organism: Mycolicibacterium aurum; assembly: GCA_900078775.1. Taxonomy (GTDB): domain Bacteria; phylum Actinomycetota; class Actinomycetes; order Mycobacteriales; family Mycobacteriaceae; genus Mycobacterium; species Mycobacterium aurum_A. The sequence continues at coordinate 4,646,726 of LT549889.1, read as the reverse complement.
GGCACCGGATGGCGAAAACCTATGGCCGCGAGAAGGTTCTGGCCTGGCAGCGGGCGCTCAACGAATCCGTCGACGAGGTCATCGAGGTCGCCGACCGGGAGGGCATCGACGCCGGTGCGGTCAAGGGCGGCACCATGGAGATCGCCCGCAACGCGGCCCAGGCCGCCCGGCTGGCGGCCACCGTCGCCGAGGAACGGCGCTGGGGTAACGACGTCACCGAGCTGAGCAAACACGAAGCCGCGCAACGTATCCAGTTCGACGGCCTGGTCTCGGCCTATCACACTCCGGACTGCGCCCGGATCCAGCCGGCCGCACTGGCCCGCGGCCTCGCCGATGCCGTCGAGCGCCTCGGCGTGACCATCCACGAGCAGTCCGCGGTCATCGAGATCGCACCGGGCAAGGCGGTCACCAGGTCGGGCACCCTGCGCGCGCCGATCGTGCTGCGCGCCACCGAAGGCTTCACCCCCGCCCTGCCCGGGCTGCACCGGCGCTGGTTGCCGATGAACAGCTCGATGATCGCCACCGACCCGGTCCCCGCCGAGATCTGGGACCGAATCGGTTGGCAGGGACGCGAAACCGTCGGCGACACCGCACACGGGTTCTTCTACGCCCAGCGCACCGTCGACGACCGGATCGCCATCGGCGGGCGCAGCGTGCCCTACCGATTCGGCTCCCGCACCGACCGCGACGGGCAGGTGCCCGCGCGCACCATCGGACTGCTCACCGACGTTCTGCACACGATCCTGCCGCAGGTCCGCGACATCCCGATCGCGCACGGCTGGTGCGGGGTGCTGGCGGTGCCGCGGGACTGGGAGGCCGGGGTGGCGCTGGACCGCACCACCGGCCTGGGCTGGGCCGGCGGATACGTCGGGCACGGGGTCACCGCGGCGAACCTGGCCGGCCGCACCCTGGCCGATCTGGTGCTGGCCCGGGACACCCCGATCACCGATCTGCCGTGGGTCGGGCATCAGTCGCGGGACTGGGAACCCGAACCGCTGCGCTGGCTAGGAGTGCGCAGTCTCTACCTCGCCTACAAGCTGGCCGACCGGCACGAGGCGGGCGGACGGCGCAGCACCTCCCCGATCGCCCGGGTCGCCGACATCGTCACCCGCAAACCGCATTAGCCGCGCTCGGCGCGCTCCTTGAGGCGCTGCAACGTCAGCCGGATGTGCTCGGCGTTGGCGCCGTCGCGGTCGCTGATCCCGGTGGCCAGGCCGGCGAACTTCTTGAACCAGCCCGGCCGGCGGTCCCAGGTGGACTCGGTGACGGTGCAGCCGCCGTCGGTCGCGGCGATGTCGTAACGCCAGTGCGCGATCGGCAGCACGGCCGCCTTCACGTCGAACCCGAACCGCTGGCCGGGCAACGCGTGGGTGACGGTGCAGGTGGTTGTCCAGGACTTCGAACCGTTGCGATTCTCGCCGGTGAACACCGCGCCCGGGGTGGCCGACCCGCCCTTCTTCCAGTGCATGGCGTGGGCTTCCTCGGCCAGCGAGGCCAACGTCGGCAGGTCGGTGATCAGCGCATACACCGTCTGTGGGTCGGCGGCGATCGTCACGGAATCGGACACGGGTTCGGTCATCCGCTGATCGTAACGATCCGCCGTGGCGGGAATCACCGTTCGCCTGCCGGTGTTGTGCGCTGCATGAGCGAGCGTCCCGTCCTGCAGCCGACCGCCGAGCACCCGATCAGCGTGACGCCCACCGGCCGGCACGTCACCGTCCGCATCAACGGCACCGTGGTCGCCGAGACCGACCGCGCCTGGACGTTGCAGGAGGCCGGCTATCCGGCGGTGCAGTACATTCCGCGCGACGATGTGCAGTCCTCGGTGCTGGAGCGCAGTGCCACCACCAGCTACTGCCCCTACAAGGGGGAGGCGAGCTACTTCCACGCCGCCGGGGTGCGGGACGCCGTCTGGGCCTATGAGCAGCCCTATCCGGCGGTCGGCGAGATCGCCGGGACGGTGGCCTTCTACCCGGACAAGGCGGACGTCACGCTGTCCTAGATTGGTGAGGTGCCGACCGCGACGGTGACCTTCGACGGACCCGTGAGCCCGGGTCTGACGCTGGCACCCCTGCGCCGGGGCAGCGGCGACCCGTGCTTCCGGATGGTCGACGGTGACACCTGGCGGACGTCGCTGACCCGCACCGGACCGGTGACCGCGCGGATCCGTAAGACGGCCGTCGACACCGTGGAATGCGAGGCCTGGGGTCCCGGGGCCGCCGAATTCCTGGATCAGCTGGGCGCGTTGCTGGGCACCGAGGACGACCGCGGCGGGTTCGACCCGGCGGAGCCGACAGTCGCCGTGGCGTACCGGCGGGTGCCACACTTACGACTGGGCCGGACCGGGCGGGTGCTGGAGGCCCTCATCCCGGCCGTCCTGGAGCAGCGGGTCTACGGCAAGGACGCCTTCCGGGCCTGGCGGCTGCTGACCACGAAGTACGGGGCGCCCGCCCCCGGCCCGGCCCCGGCCGGGATGCGGGTGCCGCCGGCCGCCGAGGTGTGGCGACGGATCCCGTCCTGGGAATTCCAGCTGGCCAACGTCGACCCTGGCCGGGCCCGCACCGTGGTGGGCTGCGCCCAGCGCGCCGACGCCCTGGAACGGCTGGACCGGGACAAGGCCGCGGTCGGTCTGACCTCGCTGCCCGGGGTGGGGGTGTGGACGGCCGCCGAGACCATGCAACGCGCCTTCGGCGATCCCGACGCGCTGTCGGTCGGGGACTACCACCTGTCCACCATCGTGGGACAGGCCCTGGTCGGCCGGCCAGTCGACGATGCGGAGATGGTGATCCTGCTGGAGCCGTTGCGGCCGCATCGGCACCGCGCGGTACGGCTGCTGGAGGCCAGCGGATTGGCGGTCCGGCAACGGCGTGGGCCGCGCGCGCCGATCCCCAACCTGCGCGCACTGTGATTATCGGGACGCCTTCGCGGGTATGTCTGGCTGGGAGTCACGACCTATCCCCGAATTCGTAAAGGAGTCACGATGACTGCGTTCACCATCCCCGGTATGTCCGAGAAGGAAGGTGTCGAGGTTGCCGAACTTCTGCAGAAGCAACTCAGCACCTACAACGATCTTCATCTGACCCTCAAGCACGTGCACTGGAACGTGGTCGGCCCGAACTTCATCGGTGTCCACGAGATGATCGACCCGCAGGTCGAGTTGGTGCGCGGATACGCCGATGAGGTCGCCGAACGCATTGCCACACTGGGCGGTTCGCCCAAGGGCACGCCCGGCGCGATCATCAAGGACCGCACCTGGGACGACTACTCCGTCGGCCGGGACAACGTCCAGGCCCATTTGGCGGCAGTCGATCTGGTGTACACCGGCATCATCGAGGACACCCGCAAGTCCATCGAGCGGCTCGACGACATCGACCTGGTGTCGCAGGACATGCTTATCGGGCACTCCGCCGAACTGGAGAAGTTCCAGTGGTTCGTGCGCGCGCATCTGGAGAGCGCGGGCGGCGAACTGGTGCATGAGGGTAAGAAGACCGAAAAGGGTGCCGCCAGCAAGGCGCGCAAGTAGTCCTACTGATCGAGTGCATCGTCGCGGACCGGACGGTCCGCGAGTTCCTCTGCGCGGCCGAACAACAACGGATATGCGATCCCGGCGATGGCGGCACCGACCAGCGGGGCGAGCCAGAACAGCCACAGCTGGCCCGGTGCGCCGTCACCGTTGAAGAAGGCGACGCCGGTGGACCGGGCGGGATTGACCGAGGTGTTCGAGATCGGGATCGAGATCAGGTGGATCAGCGTCAGGGTCAACCCGATCGACAGGCCCGCGAACCCCTTCGGCGCCCGGTCATCGGTGGAGCCGAGGATCACCAGCAGGAAGATGAAGGTCAGCACGACCTCGGTGATCAGGACCGCGACCATCGAGTACCCACCGGGGGAGTGATCGCCGAATCCGTTGGCGGCCATGTTCCCGGTGGCCGTCCACCCCTGCTTACCGCCGGCGACGACGTAGATCACCGCCCCGGCGGCAAACCCGCCGATCACCTGGGTGATCCAGTAGGGCAGGACGGCCGCCCATTCGACGCGTTTGGCCAGCGCCGCACCCAGGGTCACGGCCGGATTGAAGTGGCCACCGGAGATGGTGCCGAACGCGTACACACCGGTGAGCACGGTGAGGCCGAAAGCCAGTGCGACGCCCAGGAATCCGATCCCGAGGGAGACGCCGTCATCGGCCAGGAACTTGGCCGCGAACACGGCGCTGCCGCAACCGCCGAGCACGAGCCAGAAGGTGCCGACGAATTCGGCCGCCAATCTGTGGGACATGGTGGGGGTGGTCATAGTCCTGCCCTTCGCTGGAAATGTGACTACGCGGGCAGGGTCCCACGAATTCCGTGAACACGGGCCGATGTCACCAAAACTATGCCGAGTGGAGATATTTGCTACTCATCCCGGCCGGTAGGCGGTGAGCCGGGCGGTCAGGGCGATCTTGCCGTCGTCGCCGATGCCGTGTGCCTCGGCAACCCCGCTGCTGCGCCCGGCGTGCAGGGCGGTGGCGGTGTAGCGGGACTGACCGCCGCCGATGAGGCGCCGCAGGTAGTTGATCCGTAGCGATGCCGTCAGCAGCGCGGACTCCTGCCGGCCGGCGTTGAGCGCCGCCGAGGCGACCAGCTCCAACCCCGCCGCGGCCACCCCGCCGTGCACCGCGCCCAGGGTGTTGTTCACCGCCGAGTCCGCCAACTGGCGCAGCACCGGCCCGGAGCCGGCGGCCTCGGCGACTTCGACGGCCAGCAGCCCGGCCAGCGTGTCGGGCAGCGGTTCGGGTGCCGCGAGCGGCTGCTCGAACGCTCCCGGTGTGTGGGTGGCCGCGGCGATGTAGAACGTCCGCACCGTGGCCAGCCCGATATCCACGCCCGCGTGCCGCAGCGCGCACTCCGACAGGGAGGTCCCGGCCGCGGCGCCCACCGGACGGCTGACCGCCAGCACCGGCTCGGCCGGCTCCCGGGCGATCACGGCCTGGGCATCGGGGTGAATTCGATGGCCAGCTCGCTGGACACCGTCCAGTGGCCGTCGGGCCGACGGTCGTGGTTGGCGAAGCCGGCGATGTGGTCCACGAGCACCGCCACCGACGCCAACGAGGGCGAACCTGTGAACGGGTTCAGCATGCCCGCGACGGGCATGGCGGCGGCGAACGTCACCGGCCCGGTCTCGACGTTGACGATTCCGAAGCGGCCGGGCGGGGTGGTCTGCGGATATGTCATCACCGACCAGCTTCGCGCCGCGTCGACGGGCACCTACCCCGCAGGGGTATGCAACGTGCACCGATGCCGGATGTCTAAGAATCCGATTTGGCTTTCAGCTAACGACGGAAACCGTGTTACCGCAGTGTGTGGACGGTTGGTAGCCCAGATGGCAAACAAGTGTGACGAGGGTCTCGTTGGACGCCCGGGGCGCCCGGAGCGGGCCCTGGCCCGGCCGCCGCGCGAAAAACGTTCGTGGCCAGCGGAATTGCACCCGGGCGCCGGTTCCGTCGCCGTGCCGCCGAGGATGCCCGCGGGGGCCTGGTTAGGCCTGGCTAAGTTGGCACGTCACCCGGTGTTTGTCATATCGTTTTGATCACTTGTGGCGAGCGGGACAAATCCGTCGTTCAGTGCAGCACGAAGGCACCGCAATCGCCAAGCCGGTGACCGCCGGTATGCCGCTGGAGACAGTCGGCAGTACATGAAGCCCCGCTGGGGCTTTGAGAGTAAAGGTCAGGTGGGCTTGCCGATGGGAACACCCAACGGGCTGTACAACCCCGCGTATGAGCACGATTCCTGTGGTGTGGCCATGGTGGCCGACATCCACGGTCGTCGGAGCCGCGACATCGTCGACAAAGCGATCACAGCGCTGCTGAACCTGGAGCACCGCGGTGCCGCGGGCGCCGAGCCGAACACCGGTGACGGCGCCGGCATCCTGCTGCAGGTGCCGGACAAGTTCCTGCGCGCGGTCTGCAAGGAGCAGCAGGGCTTCGATCTTCCCCCCGAGGGCAGCTACGCCACCGGTATCGCCTTCCTGCCGCAGTCGGCACGCGACGCCAATCTGGCCTGCGAGGCGGTGCAGAAGATCGTCGAGGCCGAGGGGTTGCAGCTGCTCGGCTGGCGCGACGTCCCGCACGACGACTCCTCGCTCGGCGCGCTGGCCCGCGATGCCATGCCCACGCTGCGCCAGGTCTTCATCGGCGGCGCCTCCGGCATGGAGCTGGAACGCCGCGCCTTCGTGATCCGCAAGCGCGCCGAACACGAACTCGGTACCAAGGGGCCGGGCCAGGACGGGCCGGGCCGCGAAACGGTCTACTTCCCAAGCCTTTCCGGTCAGACCTTCGTCTACAAGGGCATGCTGACCACGCCGCAGCTGCGGGCGTTCTACCTGGACCTGCAGGATGATCGGCTGGAGAGCGCCCTGGGCATCGTGCACTCGCGCTTCTCGACCAACACCTTCCCGTCCTGGCCGCTGGCGCACCCGTTCCGCCGCGTCGCGCACAACGGCGAGATCAACACCGTCACCGGCAACGAGAACTGGATGAAGGCCCGCGAGGCGCTCATCCACACCGACGTCTTCGGTTATCACAACGATCTGAACAAGATCTTCCCGGTCTGTACCCCCGGCGCCTCCGACACCGCGCGGTTCGACGAGGTCCTGGAACTGCTGCACCTCGGTGGCCGCAGCATCGCGCACGCGATGCTGATGATGATCCCGGAGGCCTGGGAGCGCAACGAGAACATGGACCCCGCGCTGCGGGCGTTCTACCAGTACCACGGCTCGCTGATGGAGCCCTGGGACGGCCCGGCCTCGGTGTGCTTCACCGACGGCACCGTGATCGGGGCGGTGCTGGACCGCAACGGTCTGCGTCCGGGGCGAATCTGGGTCACCAAAGACGGTCTGGTCGTGATGGCATCCGAGGCCGGCGTGCTGGACCTCGATCCGTCCACCGTGGTCGAGAAGATCCGGCTGCAGCCGGGCCGGATGTTCCTGGTGGACACCGCGCAGGGCCGCATCGTCTCCGATGAGGAGATCAAGTCCGAGCTGGCCGCCGAGCAGCCGTACCAGGAGTGGCTGGACGCCGGCCTGTTCCACGTCGACGAGCTGCCCCCGGGCAAGTACGTCAAGATGCCGCATCACCGGGTGGTGCTGCGCCAGCAGGCATTCGGCTACACCTACGAGGAACTGAACATCCTCGTCGCCCCGATGGCGCGCACCGGCGCCGAGGCGCTGGGCTCGATGGGCACCGATACCCCGATCGCCGTGCTGTCCAAGCGGCCGCGGATGCTCTACGACTACTTCCAGCAGTTGTTCGCCCAGGTGACCAACCCGCCGCTGGACGCCATCCGCGAAGAGGTGGTGACCAGCCTGCAGGGCACCGTCGGCCCCGAGGGCGACCTGCTCAACCCGGACGAGAACTCGTGCCGCCAGATCGTGCTGCCGCAGCCGATCCTGCGCAACGCCGACCTGTCCAAGCTCATCGATGTGGACCCCGACCACGAGATCCGCGGCCACAAGCACGGCATGCGGGCCGCGGTGGTCAGCTGCCTGTACCCGGTGTCCGATGGCGGTGCGGGTCTGCGCCGCGCGCTGGAGGACGTCCGCACCAAGGTCTCCCAGGCGATCCGCAACGGCGCGCGGATCATCGTGCTCTCCGACCGCGAGTCCAACGAGTGGCTGGCCCCGATCCCGTCGCTGCTCTCGGTGGCCGCCGTGCACCACCACCTGGTCCGGGAGCGCACCCGTACCCAGGTCGGCCTCGTCGTCGAGTCCGGCGACGCCCGCGAGGTGCACCACATGGCGATGCTGTGTGGCTTCGGTGCGGCGGCGATCAACCCGTACATGGCCTTCGAGTCCATCGACGACATGATCGACCGCGGCATCATCACCGGGATCACCAGTGACCAGGCCAAGGCCAACTACGTCAAGGCCGCCGGCAAGGGCGTGCTGAAGGTGATGTCCAAGATGGGCATCTCCACCCTGGCCTCCTACACCGGCGCCCAGCTGTTCCAGGCGATCGGTATCAACCAGCGGGTGCTGGACGAGTACTTCTCCGGATTGCACTGCCCCACAGGCGGTATCGACCTTGACGACATCGCCGCCGACGTCGCCGCCCGGCATGAGCTGGCCTACCTGGACCGGCCCGACGAGTGGGCGCACCGCGAGCTCGAGGTGGGCGGTGAGTACCAGTGGCGCCGCGAGGGCGAGTACCACCTGTTCAACCCGGACACCGTGTTCAAACTGCAGCACTCCACCCGCACCGGGCAGTACTCGGTGTTCAAGGAGTACACCAGGCTGGTCGACGACCAGAGCGAGCGGATGGCCTCACTGCGCGGCCTGCTGAAGTTCAAAGAGGGTGTGCGCGAACCGGTTCCGCTCGCAGAGGTAGAGCCCGCAAGCGAGATCGTCAAGCGGTTCTCCACCGGCGCGATGAGCTACGGCTCCATCTCGGCGGAGGCGCACGAGACCCTGGCGATCGCGATGAACCGGCTCGGCGGCCGGTCCAACTCCGGTGAGGGCGGCGAGAGCGTCGACCGCTTCGAGCCGGACGAGAACGGTGACTGGCGGCGCAGCGCGATCAAGCAGGTGGCCTCGGGCCGCTTCGGTGTGACCTCGCACTATCTGACCAACTGCACCGACATCCAGATCAAGATGGCCCAGGGCGCCAAGCCCGGCGAGGGCGGTCAGCTGCCCGGTCACAAGGTGTACCCGTGGGTCGCCGAGGTCCGGCACTCCACGCCCGGTGTCGGCCTGATCTCGCCGCCGCCGCACCACGACATCTACTCGATCGAGGATCTGGCCCAGCTGATCCACGATCTGAAGAACGCCAACCCGTCGGCCCGGATCCACGTGAAACTCGTGAGCGAGAACGGAGTCGGCACCGTCGCCGCGGGCGTCTCCAAGGCGCACGCCGACGTGGTACTCATCTCCGGGCATGACGGCGGCACCGGCGCCACCCCGCTGACCTCGCAGAAACACGCCGGCGCACCGTGGGAGCTCGGCCTTGCCGAGACCCAGCAGACGCTGCTGCTCAACGGCCTGCGCGACCGCATCGTGGTGCAGGTCGACGGCCAGCTCAAGACCGGTCGCGACGTGGTGATCGCCGCGCTGCTCGGTGGCGAGGAGTTCGGGTTCGCCACCGCGCCGCTGGTGGTCTCGGGCTGCATCATGATGCGGGTCTGCCACCTCGACACCTGCCCGGTGGGCGTGGCCACCCAGAACCCGGTGCTGCGCGAGCGTTTCAACGGCAAGCCCGAGTTCGTCGAGAACTTCTTCCTGTTCATCGCCGAAGAGGTCCGGGAACTCATGGCGCAGTTGGGCTTCCGGACCATCAACGAGATGGTCGGCCAGGTCGGCGCGCTGGACACCACCCAGGCCGCGGCGCACTGGAAGGCGCACAAACTGGACCTGACCCCGGTGCTGCACGAGCCCGAGTCGGCGTTCATGAACCAGGACCTGTACTGCAGCTCGACGCAGGACCACGGCCTGGACAAGGCGCTGGATCAGCAGCTGATCGTGCAGTGCCGCGAGGCCATCGACGACGGTGCGCCGGTGCGTTTCACCACCAAGATCGCCAACGTGAACCGCACCGTGGGCACCATGCTGGGCCACGAGGTCACCAAGGCCTATGGCGCCCAGGGGCTTCCGGACGGCACCATCGACATCACCTTCGAGGGGTCGGCGGGCAACAGCTTCGGCGCCTTCGTGCCGCGCGGTATCACCCTGCGGGTCTACGGCGATGCCAACGACTACGTCGGCAAGGGCCTGTCCGGTGGCCGGATCGTGGTCCGGCCCTCGGACAAGGCGCCCAGTGACTTTGTCGCAGAAGAGAACATCATCGGCGGCAACGTGATCCTCTTCGGTGCGACCAGTGGGCAGGCCTTCCTGCGCGGCGTGGTCGGCGAGCGGTTCGCGGTGCGCAACTCCGGTGCGCATGCGGTGGTCGAGGGCGTGGGTGACCACGGCTGCGAGTACATGACCGGCGGCCGGGTCGTGATCCTGGGCCGGACCGGCCGCAACTTCGCGGCGGGCATGTCCGGTGGTGTCGCATATGTCTACGACCCGGATAAAGCGTTGCCGGGCAACGTGAACGGAGAGATGGTCGATCTTGACGGGTTGGACGATGGTGACACCGAATGGCTACGGGAGATGATCGTGGCACACGTTGATGCAACGGATTCGGCGGTGGGCCGACGGATTCTGGCGGACTGGCCGGCGCAGCAGGCGCACTTCGTGAAGGTCATGCCCCGCGACTACAAGCGGGTGCTGAGCGCGATCGCGGAGGCCGAAGCCGCCGGCGAAGACGTCGACCACGCGATCATGGCGGCCGCTCGTGGCTGATCCGAACGGCTTCCTCAAGCACACCGCCCGCCAGACCCCGGCCCGCCGGCCGGTCGACCTGCGCCTCAAGGACTGGAAAGAGGTCTACGAGGAGTTCTCCGACGAGACCCTCAAGGATCAGGCCTCGCGGTGCATGGACTGCGGTATCCCGTTCTGCCACAACGGTTGCCCGCTAGGGAACCTGATCCCCGAGTGGAACGACCTGGTGTACCGGGACCGGTGGCGCGACGCCATCGAGCGGCTGCACGCCACCAACAACTTCCCGGAGTTCACCGGCCGGCTGTGCCCGGCGCCCTGTGAGGCGGCCTGCGTGCTGGGCATCAACCAGGACGCGGTGACCATCAAGCAGGTCGAGGTCGAGATCATCGACCACGCCTGGGACGAGGGCTGGGTCACGCCGGTCATCCCGACGGTGCGCACCATGAAGAAGGTTGCCGTCGTCGGCTCCGGTCCGGCCGGTCTGGCCGCCGCCCAGCAGCTGACCCGGGCCGGTCACTCGGTCACGGTGTTCGAGCGTGCCGACCGCATCGGCGGTCTGCTGCGCTACGGCATCCCCGAGTTCAAGATGGAAAAGCGCCACATCGACCGTCGTCTGGAACAGATGAAGGCCGAGGGCACCCAGTTCCGCACCGGCGTGAACGTCGGCGTCGACGTCACCGTCGAGCAGCTGCACGAGGAGTACGACGCGGTGGTGCTGGCCGGCGGTGCGACCGCCTGGCGCGATCTGCCGATCCCGGGCCGCGAGCTCGACGGTATCCACCAGGCCATGGAGTACCTGCCGTGGGCCAACAGGTGGGCACTTGGTGACCGAGACAGCACGGTGGCGGGCCCGGACGGCGAGCCGCCGATCACCGCCAAGGGCAAGAAGGTCGTCATCATCGGCGGCGGCGACACCGGCGCGGACTGCCTGGGCACCGCACACCGCCAGGGCGCGGCGAGCGTGCACCAGTTCGAGATCATGCCCCGGCCACCGGAGACGCGGGCCGATTCGACCCCGTGGCCGACCTACCCGCTGATGTTCCGGGTGGCCTCGGCGCACGAAGAGGGCGGCGAGCGGATGTTCTCGGTGAACACCGAGCAGTTCGTCGGCACCGACGGCCGGGTGTCCTCCCTGAAGGTGCACGAGGTCCAGATGAAGGCCGGCAAGTTCGAGAAGGTCGAGGGGTCCGACTTCGACCTGGACGCCGACATCGTCTTCCTGGCCATGGGCTTCGTCGGCCCGGAACGCGAAGGTCTGCTGACCGACCTGGGCGTGGAGTTCACCGAGCGCGGCAACGTCGCCCGTGACCGGGACTTCCAGACCACCGTCCCGGGGGTGTTCGTGGCCGGCGATATGGGTCGCGGACAGTCCCTGATCGTGTGGGCGATCGCCGAGGGCCGGGCTGCGGCCGCCGGGGTGGACCGTTACCTGATGGGCCAGTCGGCGTTGCCGCGTCCCATCGAGCCGACGGCGGCGCCTCAGCGCTAGGCACTCCAGTAACTTCTGTCACGGCAGAAACATCGGATGTTTCGGTCGGCGCGCCTTGTGGTGTTAGCCGCGTCACAGGTATCTAATGGTGGCGCAGGGGTCGTGCGAGTAAAGTGACCCCACGGTGCAGCTAAACGCCCGATCGCAGGAGTTCTGCCGTGTACAACCAGCCCAATTCACGGTCCCGAATGAGTCGAATCGCCTGGTCATGGCTTCGCCATCCGGTGCGCAGCCGGGAGTTCCCGGCTAAGCACGAGCGGCTGATCACGCCCGCCGAGTTACTCCGCTTCGGATTCTGACCGGCGCCCGAGTCGCGAGGGTGCGACGGCGGCGACCCCCGCGGCATCGGTTTGCCTGATCGTGATTATTTCGTGACCGTCAGTTACGCGCTGCTGGCGAGCCCGGAATCGCGGATGGCCTCGGCGAGCGGCTCCAGCACGGATGTGTCGTACGGCGGCGGCAGGTAGATGATCGCCAGATCCAGACCCTCGGCGCCGAGTGCGGCCGCTTCGCCGATCACCTTCGCGTAGTCCCGGTCGTCCCCGAGCCGAACATGCGCGGACAGCGCGATCTCCTTCGGGTCCCGCCCGATATCGGCGCAGTGCGCGGCCAGCACGTCCCGCTTGCGGGCGAACTCCTCCGGCGGGCCGCCGACGAAATTCCAGTGATCGGCGTGCTTCGCGGTGATCTTGAGAGTGCGCTTCTCGCCGCTGCCGCCGATGCAGAACGGTGGGTGCGGCTGTTGCGGTCCCTTGGGCTCGTTGCGGGCGTCCTTGAGTTGGTAGAACTTCCCGTCGAACGTGGTGGTCTCCTGGCTGAGCAGCCCTTTGAGGATCTCGCAGGCCTCCTCGAAACGGTCGAAACGCTCCTTGATGCTGCCCAGTTCGATGCCGTAGGCGCCGGATTCCTCCTCGTTCCAGCCCGCGCCGATGCCGAGATCGAGCCGGCCGCCGGAGATGATGTCCAGCGCCGAAGCCATATTGGCCAGCACCGCCGGGTGCCGGTAGTGGATTCCGGTGACCAGCACGCCGACCCGCAACCGCTCGGTGGCCTGGGCCAGCGCGGTCAGCGTGGTCCAGCCCTCCAGGCAGGGGCCGGTGGGGTCGGAGAAGATCGGATAGAAGTGATCGAAGGTCCAGCCGGCCTGGTAGACGTCGATCTGGTCCGCGGCCTTCCAGACGGCCAGCATGTCGGACCAGGTCGTGTTCTGCGGTGAGGTTTTGAAGGCAAAGTCCACATTTGGGCAACGCCCCGGCCGGGAGCAGAAATTCCTTACCGCTCAGCGCGGGGCCGGTGTCACGGACACCGGTATCGCGCTCATCCGGGGTTGCCCCGAGTAGCGGTCGAAGTCGACGGTGACATCGGCCAACCGTGCGGTGCTGGCACCGTCCTGCACGGGGGTGTCCACGTCGGGGGAAGCGTTGCCATAGGCGTGGCTCATCGACACCACGCCCGGTCTGACGGAATCGTCGAGGCTCACGATCGCGATGACGCTGGCCCGCGGCGAGGTGATGCACACCAGGTCGTCGGGTGCCACCCTGAGCCGGGCCGCGTCGTCTGGATTGAGATAGGCGGGGTTGTGGCGACGCCCGCCACGAGCGGCCATCGCGTTGTACGACGAGTTCGTCGTGTGCATCTCGCGCCGCGAGATCAACACCATGTCCGCGCTGGGGACGGTCGCCAGGGTGTCGGCGGTGGCGGCGAGATCCGCCAGCATCTGCGCATTGGCGACATCGAGATGGGTCGGTGCGTTCGGGTCTGCCGGTAGGACGACCGTGGCAGGCATTGCGGCGAGGTCACCCTCGACGCCGTCCGGATGGGCGCGAACCACGTCCAGCGGAATCCGGGAACCCTGGCACACGATGTCGAGCAGTCCCTCCTCGGTGGGTGGGTTCGTCATGTCCAGCGGTACCGGCTCGACCAACCCCAGCGGGTGCGGGGCGTCGATCTGCACACCCAACCGCTGGGCGAGGCCGTAGAAGAACTCCCATTCGCTCAGCAGGTCACTGCCTTCCGGGTCCTCGAGCACCGCCGGTCCGTAGTAGGCATACGGCGCGCCCGGACCGATGCCTGCGGCCTGCAGATAATCCAGGATCTGGCTGACATGTGGTGTCTCCAAGGGCATTCGCGGGGCGATGACGTAGTCGGCGTAGCGGGCGGTGTGGGACATGAACGGGTCGATCTGAACCAGGAGTTCGAGTGCCGACATCGCCTCGGCAGTGCGGATCTGATCCGGCCAGGCGGCAATGGGGTTGCCGCCGATGCTGAACAGTGCGCGGACCTGCCCCTCGCCGGGGGTCAGGATCTCCTCGGCGAGCCCGGACACCGGCATCCCCGCCGCAGAGTTGCTCAGACCGCGGACCCGCATCGGCTCGCCGATTCCGTGCGGCGGGTACGGCGGAAGCGCTTGGGCCACGGCGGGCAGTGCCGGGTACAGCGAGACCGGGTCGGCCACGATCTCGCCGGCGCGGCGCCGATTTCCGCACAGCGCACCGAGATTGAGGATCAGGTACTCGAGCAGCGTTCCGGACTGCGCCATGTTGGGTCCGGTCCCGGCGTCGATGTACCCGCGGGACGCGCCGGCGAACATCCGGGCCGCCGTCACGAGATCGTCGGGATCCAGATCTGCCGCCGCGGCTACTGTGCCGGGGGCGAACGGCTCCACGGCAGCACGCAGGTCGGCCAGTCCGACCACGTTGTCGGCCACGAACTGGGCGTCGATGAGTTCCTCGGCGAGAATGACCTTGATCATGGCGGCGAGGATTGCCACATCATGTCCCGGCAGCGGCTGCAGGAAAAGGTCTGCTCGACGGGCAGTTTCGGACCGGCGCGGGTCGATGACGATGAGCCGGCCACCGGACCGGAGTTTCTGGGTGAGCCATTTGCCGTGGTTGCCCAACGGCAGCCCCAGCATGCTGACCAGTGGGTTCGCCCCGATCAGCATGAGCACATCGGCCTCGTCCGGGCCGTAGCGCCCGCCCAGCCACATACCGTGCAGTGCGGGTGCGATGGCCTTGCCGGGCTGGTCGATGGTGACCGATTCGAACACCATCGGTGTGCCGATTCCGGCCAGGAAACCCTTGATCACCGGCATCGAGGCGCCGGCGGACTGGAAGGCCTGGGTGCCGAAATACGCCGACACCGACCGCGGGCCGTGGTCGGCGATCATCTCCTGAAGTCGGGCGGCGATCTCGTCCATGGCCTGGACCGAGGAGATCGGGGCGTAGCTGCCGTCGAGGCCCCGTTTGAGCGAGTGCAGCAGCCGGTCCGGTGCGTAGTGATACTCGAGTTGGCCGCGGCCCTTGACGCAGGTGAAGCCGTCATAGTGCCGATTCGCCTTGTTTCCACGGACTTTGACAGCGCGGCCGTCGACGACGTCAACCTCGATCGGGCAGCAGTTGTGGCATACCGCGCACAGCGTCTTGCGCACGGTTGTCTCGGAGGTCATCGTCGGTCGTTCCTCTCGATTGCCGGCGAGCATTCTCGGGAAGGCCAATAAATTAATCGGCCAATATAATCGTGTCCCAGGCCATATCGAGTTCATTCGGGAAAATGGTCCCGTGAGGCCGGGCGGGCCCGAGTGATACCGAGATGCCGGGCGTCACGGCACACTGGACGGTATGGCACCCCTGGACCCGGCGGCCGTGCTGCGGCAGGTCGCCTTCTACAAGGACCGGGCGCGCGAGGACAGCCGACGGGTAATGGCCTACCGCAACGCCGCCGACATCGTGGCCGCGTTGACCGACGAGCAGCGCGCCCAGTACGGCCGGGCCAACAGCTGGCAGGCCCTCCCGGGTATCGGACCCAAGACCGCGAAGGTGATCGCCCAGGCGTGGGCGGGCCACGAACCCGACACCTTGATCGAGTTGCGGGAATCCGCGGAAGATCTCGGCGGCGGTGAGATCCGGGCCGCGATCAAGGGGGACCTGCACCTGCACTCGAACTGGTCGGACGGCTCGGCCCCGATCGAGGAGATGATGGCCACCGCCCAGGAGCTGGGCCACGAATACTGCGCGCTCACCGACCATTCGCCGCGGCTGACCGTCGCCAACGGGTTGTCCGCCGAGCGGCTACGTCACCAGCTGGACGTGATCGACGAACTGCGCGAACGATTTTCGATGAGGATCCTGACCGGAATCGAGGTCGATATCCTGCTCGACGGCACCCTCGACCAGGAGCCCGAACTGCTGGACCGGGTGGACATCGTGGTGGCCAGCGTGCACTCCAAGCTGAAGATGGACGCCCCGGCGATGACCCGTCGGATGGTGCGGGCGGTGTCCAGCGGGCAGGCCGACATCCTGGGTCACTGCACCGGCCGGCTGGTGGCCGGCAACCGCGGGATCCGGCCGGAATCGACCTTCGACGCCGAGACGGTCTTCGCCGCCTGCCGGGACAACGGCGTTGCGGTGGAGATCAACTCGCGTCCTGAACGCCGCGACCCGCCTACCCGGCTGCTGAACCTGGCGCTGGAGATCGGGTGCGACTTCTCCATCGACACCGACGCCCACACACCGGGTCAGCTCGACTTCCTGGGTTACGGCGCGCAACGTGCCCTGGATGCCGGGGTGCCCACCGAGCGGATCGTCAACACCTGGTCGGCCGACCGGCTGCTGGAGTGGGCGAACTGATCGCTCAATCCGGCAGCATCGGCATCTCCAGGCCCGGGTCGCGACCCAGCAGCACACCGCGGGTCACCGCGGCATTGCCGAACCGCTGCCGCACCGAGTCGACCGCCGCATCCAGGGCGATCGGGTCCGCCGGCCCTGCGAACGGCAGCTCCAGCTGCGCCGCACCATCGGTGTCGATATTGGACACCGCGAAACCCACCAGCGTCAGCCCGCGTTCGGCGATCAGCGGGGCCGCGCAGGCCACCAGCTCCCGGGCGGTGGCGAGCACCGTCTCGGTCGACGCGGTGGCGCGCGGCAGGGTATGCGACCGGGTGGCCCGGCCGTAGTCGTCGAACCGTAGCCGCAGCACCACGGTGCGCCCGGTCCGTCCGGCTGCCCGCATCCGGCGGGTGATGCGGTCCACCAAGTTCACCACCACGGCGTCGATCTCGCTGTCCGACATGGTGTTTCCGGACCGGCCCAGCGCGCGCTGGGCGCCGACCGAGCGGCGCCGGGTCCCGGTCACCACCCGGCGGCGGTCGATGTTGTGCGCCAGCGCGAACAGCTGGCGGCCCATGGCCGGACCGACCATGGCGGCCAGCGCCGGCTCGCTGAGTTCGGCGACGTCGGCCACGGTGTGGATGCCGTGCAGGCGCAGCTTCTCCGCGGTCTTGGAGCCGACGCCCCACAGCCGGCGCACCGGCAGCGGGTGCAGGAAGGCCAGCTCGCGGTCGGGCGGCACCAGCAGCAGCCCGTCCGGTTTGGCCTCCTGGCTGGCGACCTTGGCGAGGAACTTGGTGCGGGCGATCCCGACCGTGATGGGCAGTCCGACGTCGACCCGGACCCGGTCGCGCAGCCGCGCGCCGATCTGCACCGGGCTGCCCGACACCCGGCCCAGGCCGCCGACGTCGAGGAAGGCCTCGTCCACCGACACCGGTTCGACCAATGGCGTGGTGTCCCGGAAGACCTCGAACACCGCCCGGCTGGCCTCGGAGTAGGCCCGCATCCGGGGCGGCACCACAATCACCTGCGGGCACAGCCGTCGGGCCTGCCCACCGTTCATCGCGGTGCGCACGCCATAGGCCTTGGCCTCGTAGCTGGCGGCCAGCACCACCCCGCCGCCGACGACGACCGGAAGGCCGCGCAGCGACGGGTCGTCGCGCTGCTCGACCGAGGCATAGAACGAGTCGAGATCGGCGTGCAGGATGTGGGCCCCGTCTGCGTACCCTCCGGGCTCATTTCCCGGGTCGCTGCGCTCCTGCCCTCCGGACACGAACATATGTTCGCATGCCGGTCCGACAGGGTTACTCGGCCGTACCGTAGATGCTGGTCAACCAGATGTGGGTGAGGGTGTCGACGACCCGGCCGGATTCGACCGAGGGCCGCTCCTCGGTCAGCGCGGCCATCATCATCCGCTCGTTCATCAGGTTCAGCGAGGTGGCCAGGTCCAGCGCGGGCAGGGTCTCCGGCGCGGCTCCGCGCTGCCGCTCGGCGGTGATCAGGGCGGCTGTCAGGTTGATCCACTTCTGCATCAGGCCGGCCCAGACGGTACGGAACTCCGGGCTGGAGTGCACCGCCTCCGCGCCGGCGCGGGCGGTGGCCGGATGGGAGCCGAAGGAACTGAAGAAGATCTCGATGCCGCGGCGGATGGCCGCGCGAGGGTCGGTCGGCATGGAGTCCAGCGCATCGTCGAAGCCGGTGTCCGCGCGCTTGATCAGCGGGTCCAGCAGCGACAGCAGGACCGCTTCCTTGGAGGCGAAGTAGAAGTAGAACGTCGGCCGGGAGATCCCGGCCCCCTTGGCCAGATCGTCGACGGAGATGTCGGCGAAGGATCGCTGCTCGATCAGTCGGGTCGCGGTGTCCAGGATCGCCTGCTGCCGCTCATCCCCGGAGGGGCGGGCGGCCCGGCGGCCGCGGCCGGTGCTGGCAATGCTCACGGGCCATACCTTAACACTGTGTCGACTTTCTCGACACACCGTTGACCAAGTCAACACCATGTTGATACCGTCGGTACCATGACCGAACACCTCGACGTTGTGATCGTCGGCGCCGGTATCTCCGGCATCAGCACGGCCTGGCATCTGCAGGACCGCTGCCCGACCAAGAGCTACGCCATCCTGGAGCGCCGCGAGAACCTCGGCGGCACCTGGGACCTGTTCAAATACCCCGGCATCCGGTCGGACTCCGACATGTTCACCCTCGGGTTCCGGTTCAAGCCCTGGACCTCGGCCAAGGCCATCGCCGACGGGCAGTCGATCTGGAACTACATCAACGAGGCCGCGCAAGAGAACGGCATCGACAAGCACATCCGCACCGGGCACCGGGTCACCTCGGTGGACTGGTCCGACGCCGACAACCGCTGGACGATCGACATCGAGGCCGGCGGCGAGCGCAAGCAACTCACCGCGTCGTTCCTGTCGGTGTGCAGTGGCTACTACAACTACGACGTGGGCTACTCGCCCGAGTTCCCCGGCGCCGCGGACTTCAAGGGGCAGATCATCCACCCGCAGCACTGGCCCGAGGACCTGGACTACGCGGGCAAGAAGATCGTCGTGATCGGCTCCGGCGCCACCGCCATCACGCTCATCCCGTCCTTGGTGAACGAGGGCGCCGGTCACGTCACCATGTTGCAGCGCTCACCGACCTACATCGGCGCGCTCCCGCTGGTGGATCCCGTTGCCGCCCAGGCGAACAAGTACCTGCCGAAGAACGTCGCGCACGTCGTCAACCGGTGGAAGGCGATCGCGATGTCCACCGGCCAATATCAGGTGGCGCGGCGCTTCCCGCAGGTGTTCAAGAAGGCGCTGCGGGACATGGCCACCAAGCGGCTTCCCGAGGGCTTCGACTACGACAAGCACTTCAGCCCGCGGTATGACCCGTGGGATGAGCGAGTCTGCTTGGCGCCCAACGGTGACTTCTTCAAGACCATCCGCTCCGGCAAGGCCGACGTCGTCACCGACACCATCGAGACGTTCACCGAGACCGGTATCAAGCTGACCTCGGGTGCCGAGCTGGCGGCCGACATCATCATCACCGCAACGGGTTTGAACATGCAGCTGTTCGGTGGTGCGACTGCCACCCGCAACGGTGAACGGATCGACCTGACCAAGACGATGACCTACAAGGGCCTCATGCTCTCCGGGGTGCCGAACATGGCCATCACCTTCGGCTACACCAACGCGTCCTGGACGCTCAAGGCCGATCTGGTATCCGAGTTCATCTGCCGCGTGCTGAACTACATGGACGCCAACGGATTCGACCGGGTCGAGCCGCAGCACCCCGGCGGCGCGATCGACGAGCAGCCCTTCATGGACTTCAGCCCGGGCTACTTTCGGCGTGCCATGGACACGCTGCCCAAGTCCGGTTCCGAAGCCCCGTGGAAGCTCAAGCAGAACTACTTCTTCGACCTGCGGCTGATCCGGCACGGCAAGGTCGACGAGGACTCCCTGCTGTTCACCAGGCACCGCGCGGCGGTCAACGCCTGACGAATCAATCGCCTGCGGCGACGGGGCTGGTCAGTCGCCTGCGGCGACGAGGCTGGTCAGTCGCCTGCGGCGACGACGACAATGCCGTCCTCGTCGCTGTAGGCGATCTCGCCGGGCACGAAGGTGACACCGCCGAAGCTGACCTCCACATCCCGCTCGCCGGCCCCGGTCTTGGTGCCCTTGCGCGGGTTGGTACCCAACGCCTTGATGCCCACCTCGATGGTCCGCAGGGTGGCCGCATCACGCACCGCGCCGTGCACGATCACACCGGCCCAGTCGTTCTCGGCGGCCAGCCCGGCGATGATGTCGCCGACCAGCGCGGTGTGCAGCGAGCCGTCGCCGTCGACCACCAGCACGCCGCCGTCGCCGGGGGTGGACAGGATCGACTTGAGCAGCGCGTTGTCCTGGAAGCAGCGCACCGTGGTGATCCGCCCGGCGAATGCGGAGACCGCCCCGTAGTTGCGCAGCTGCAGATCGCAGCTGCGGACGTCGGGGTAGATCTCGTCGACGAGGTCAGCGGTCGCGCGGGGTTCGATGCTCATGGATCAGGCCTCGTCGGCGCCGCGGCGGGCCAGCAGCACCACGATGATCGCGAGCAGCCCGACGCCGATGGCCACCGCCAGCGGCAGCCGGGACTGATCCGGACCGGCGGACGGCAGTGCGGACGGGGTGGGCACGGCCGCGGCCACCGCCGACTTCGCCTGTGCGGCAACCTCTCTGGCGGCCTCCTTGGCGACCGCGATCGGCTCGGCGGAGTCGGTGGGCTCGGGGGCGACCGCAGCCGCCTCGGCCGGGGTGGTGTCGACCGGCGCGCTCTCGACAGGGGTCGCCTTGGCCGGTGCAGCCTTCTTCGCCGGCGCCGCCTTCTTGGCGGGCGCAGCCTTCTTCGCGGCGGCCTTCTTCACCGGCGCGGCCTTCTTGGCTGGGGCGGCCTTCTTCGCCGGTGCCTTCTTCACGGGGGCCTCGGCCGCCGGTGGCGTGGCCGGGGCCTGCTCGGCGGGCGCCTTCTCTTCGGGAAGGTCCTGCTCGTCGGCCATGGGGCTGCTCCTTTGCAGTTCGTTGCGCAGTGTTTCCCATCATGCCAGTCGCGGGGCGACCGCTAACCGGTCACCGCCAACGCGGCGGCCAGCGTCAGCGCCACGGCCATCAGCGCCAGCTCGGTGTCGGAGCGGCGGGTGGACATCTCGACACTGCTGCGGTGCCCCCGCGCCGACGGCAGCCAGCGCGACCTGTTCTGCCAGGCCAGCACCATCAATGCCGCGGTCACCACCAATTTGCCGAGCAGCAGCCGGCCGTAACCGGTGCCCACCAGCGCGTCCACGGAATCCACCAGCAGCGCCCCGCTGATCAGTCCGCCGACCAGCAGCGCCACCACCGACCACAGCGAGAGCACCGAGAAGCGCGGCAACACCCGGGCCCATTGCCCGCGGTGGCCGACCAGCAACACCAGCGCCGCGAGCACGCCGCACCACAATGCGGCGGCCAGCGCATGCACGGTCACCGCGACCCCGCCCAGTGCGCTCTCGGAAAGATGCCCGGTGAGGGTGCGCGCCGCCATCCCGACGGCCGCTATCCCGGCGACCACGACGGCGGCCTGCGACGATCGGCCTGCGACGGTCACCGCAAGGACCAGCGCCGCGGCGACCACGCAGATCAGGTCGGCCCGACCCGCCGCGGTGGCGACCACGAACTCTGTGGTGGTGCGCACGCTCAGATCGGTCACCGGCACCGCCGCGGTGGCCGCCGCCGATGTCACCAGCCGGACCAGTTCGGCGGCCAGCCACACCCAGGCGGCGATCGTCAGGGCGGCGGCGCTGCGCCGGGCCAGGTCGGCCCGGTGCCGGGAATCCTCCAGCAGCGGCACCAGTGCGAGACCCAACACCACGACCGCGGTCCCGTCGGCGGCGATCCGGGCCAACATGGCGGCCGGGGCCTGGTCGGGATGGGCGAGGGCGCCGGCCAGCGCGATGCTCACCGCGACGACGAGGGCACCCAGGCACGCCCGCCGGGTCAGGGTCACGCGCGGCGTCGGCTCCACCACACGCCGGCGCCGACCAGCAGCACCCCGCCGACCACGAACGGCCACACCGGCATACCGTCCTCGGTCGCCTCGGCGGGGGTCGGGGCGGCGGCGGGGGTGGGTTCGGGGGCGACCGAGGTGCCCGGCGGGCCGGTCTGGGCGACGGTGAGGTCGAACGACCACGACCCGCTGATGACATGTCCGTCGGCGGAGGTGACGCGGTAGTTCGCGGTGTAGGTGCCGGCCGGGCCGAGTGGGCGCAGCGCGACCGAGGCGATGGGACCGTCGACCCGCACCTCATCGGTGGACCACAGCTTGCCGTCCGGGCCGACCACCGTCATCGCGGCGAACGCGGCCTGCAGGTCCTCGCTGAACGTGGCGGTGACCTCGGTCGGGGCTTCGGTCAGCGCGCTGTCCGGCGCGGGGGTCGAGGAGATCAGCGCGGCGTGCGCGGACGCCGGGCCCGCACCGGCCAGCGCGAGCACCGCGAGCAGCAGCGCCAGCAGCGGGGCCGAGAACCGGGTGGAGACGGTCATCGCTCAGCCCAGGCCGAGACGGGCCAGCACATCGGCGTCAATGCCGTCGAGTTGCTCGCCGATCGCCGCGTGCGCGGCGCGCCGGCGTGCCGACGGCATGTTCTCCGCGGCGGTGACGGCGGCGGACAGGTCGGTCAGTCGGTCGTTGATGGCGGCCACGAACTGGCGGGTCTCGGTGTCCTTGGGGTTCTTCTCGGCCACCCGCCGGGTGGCCTGCTCGGCGCCGCTGATCCGGGCGGACAGCGCCGCGCCGTGCCCGGAGAACTGGCCGAGCTGGGCCAGCGGGACGCCGAGCTGATCCGCCCGGCGCTGATCGAGCAGGCCGCGTACGGCGATGGCACCCCGGTAGGCCACCGGCACCAGCACCGGTGCCAGCAACCGGGCCACCGTCAGCGAGCGGCGGACCCTCATCGGCGAGAGCAGCTTGCCCTCCTGCACCGCTTTGAGCTGGGTCTGCGCCACCTTCAGCGCCGCCCGATCGGCGTCACGCTGCGCCCTGAGCTGCGCCTTGAGGGCGTGGGCCGCGGCCTTGCGGTCCGCCTTCATGCGCCGCAGGTCGTTCTTGGCGGCGAGTTTGGCCTCGAGCTTCGCCTTGGTCTTGGTCGCACGTTTGATCGCCCGGGCCTCGGCCCGGCGAGCCGACCGGCTCTTGCGTCGCGTGAACAGGGCCATCGGCATTGCCTCCCGGTGATCTCATCCGCATCGCCGTGAACACGGCACCACGATGCGACCAACACTATCGCCCCGCCGCGGGTATCACCGGCACTGCCCTGCGCGGCCGCCGTCCGGCGTCGGACAGCAAACCGGTGTCCGGGGGGTGTGCGACAATTGCCGACACGAGTTCCCGGAGCGCTGCAGGACGCCGTGAGGGGTGGTGACGACGTGGTTTCGCGGATGCGGGTCACCGCCGCGGCCTGTCTCGTCTCGGCGGGGCTGATCGCCTGCGTCGCATCCCCCGCAGTCGCCGCGGCCGAGCCCGAAGGCACCGGCGACGGCCCCGGATCCAGTACGGGACGGGCGAGCGCCGGCGAATCCGCGGCCCGGCTCGGCCGCAGCGCCCAGACCTCGCCCCGCTCGGTCACCCGGCCCCGGACGGCCTCCTCGGCGCCCCGCGTCCCGGCACTGCCGGCCCGGTCCGTCGGCGACCCCGCCGAGGAGTACAGCAAACTCCCGCAGGTTGGCGCGCAGGCGGAAACCCCACTCGAAGACCTCCCAGGCGAACCGGCGACCGACCCCGCCGCATCGAAGGACCCCACCGGAGACCCGGGTGAGAGCCCTGTCGTGGAAGACCCCGAGGACGACTGCGGCGGCTGGTGGCTGTCCCCGCCGCTCGGGGAGCTACCCGCCTCCTCCGCGGGTGACGGCTACGACGGCGGGCTGCCGTCCGTCGCGCAGCCGCCGGTCCTGCCCGCCGTGCCCGAACCCGCCGATGACCTGCTGCCCGAGTCTTCCCCGGTGCCCCCGGCCGTGCTCGACGCTCCGCTGCCGGTGAGCGCGTTGCCGCCGGTCCTGCCCGGGATCGGCGCCGGTGCCGCAGGTGGCGGTGACCGCGGGGCCCGGGCCGGTGTGCCCCGCGAATCGGCCGCTCCGCCCGCCGAGGTACCGGAGCGCCCGGTGCCCGCCCGGGACAGCGACGCCGCCGCGGTGCCGGCGTCCTACCGGGCGGGTTACGGCGAATACCTGCGCACCGCGGGTATGACCCAGGTGGCCGCGGTGGCGGTGCCGGGGGCAGCTGCGATCATGCTGCTGACCGGTGCGGGTGGCGTGATCGGTTACCGGCAGGCCCGGGCCGGGCACGCAATCCGCGCCAGTGCCGTGGGGCGCTTCTCGAGTTGACCGGTTTCTGTGGTCCTCGACGAGGCATCGCGGGATAGTGAGAACTGAAGGAATAGGGACAGGAGGAGTCATGCCAGCCAGTCGCCGCGTGACGCGCGCCGTCAGTGCCGTGCTCGACCTCGCTCCGCGCCGAGGGGAGGTTTCGCTGCCCCGCCTGGTCGACGCGGTCGCCGAGGATCAAGGCCGTCCCATCCAGATCAAGATGGCGGATCTGCCGCCCGGTGTCTGCGGGCAGTGGCGGCAGTATTCCGACCACGATGTGTTCCTGATCCAGAAGGGGCTGCCGGCCTGGGACCGGACCCTGGCCCACGAACTCGGCCACTTGGTGCTCGGGCACGCCGGCACCCCGGTCGTCGAGGCGGCCCGCGAGCGCATGGAGCTGGCCGGTTCGGACCTGATCGGCTACATGCTCAACCAGCGGACCGGCTGCATGGGACCCGCCGGTGAGGAGGCCGAGCAGGAGGCCGAGGACTTCGCGGCGCTGCTGATATACCGTCTGGGCCGGCTCCCGTCCGATCGGAGCTCGATCGTGCAGGTGCGGCTCGGGGAGGCGTTTGGTTGATCATCTGGGTGATCGCCGGTCTGCTCGGACTGGCGACCGGCCTGCGCATCGGGTGGGCGCTGGTCAACAAACAATCCCTGGTGAGCACCGCGATGATCCTCGCGCTGGGCAGCCTGGGTGTCGTCGCGGCGCTGAACTGGCAGCCGCTGACCCTGCTGATCGACACCGCGCTGGGATGGCCGAATGTGGCGGTCGCGTTCAGCCAGGTCGCCCTGATCGGTTGTGCGGCAGGCAGTTGCGTGATGATCACGACGGTGGCGTCGGACCGTAGACCGGCCGTCATCCGTCGTCTCGCCATCGGTCAGTATTCGGTCGCATTCCTCATCGCGGTGGCCACGTTGGTCGCGTTCTTCCGGGCCGACAAGGAACCGGAGATGGCGCCGGAGGAGTACATGCGGCGCCACCTGGCCCCGGGGGGCTCCTCGGCCTGGCTGCTGCCGCTGCTCTACGTGCTGCTGGCGCTGACGCTGGTGGCGTGGGCCGGGGTCCGGCACTCCAACCGGACCCGGCGCGGCCGCGCGCTGTTCGTCTTCAGCCTCGGCATGGTGCTGATGGTGCTGGCCAGCGCCTTCTTTCTGTTGCGGGCGGTGGGCAGCACCGATGTGCTCGGGGTGGGCGCGGCCGCGACGCTGCTGGGCTGCGCGATGCTGGTGGTGGCCGGTGGCTCGCTGCTGCCGAGCGTGGAGGACTGGTTCGGCGCCCGCCGAGAGCTGCGGACCATCCAGCCGCTGCTGGCCGAACTGCACACCCGCCACCCCGACGTCGGTATCGGGGTACGCCCGCGCGGCCCGCTGCTGTTCCGGGTGGCCGAGCAGATGTCGCTGATATCGGACTCGCTGTACCTGGAGGCCATTGCCGCCGAACGGGTCCGGATGCGCACCGTCGACGCCGCGGGGCGCGCCGACGAAGACGAGGATGAGGCGCTGAACATCGCCGACCTCAACGACCTCGACTCCCCGCCGGTCCCCGCCGACGAGCAGGCTCGCGGTATCGCCGGGTGGATCTTCGCGGGCCGGGACGGCGTCGGACGCGAGGACGCCGGGCACGGGGAGTTCCCGGGACTGAACTGGCTACGTCAGCCGACGACGTATTCGGACCGGGAGTGGATCCTGGCCATCGCCGAGCAGTTCCGGGACATGCTGGCAGCCGAACCGGCGCAGTCCCGGTCCTGACAACGGCCGAAACGCAAGGGCCCCGAAACGCAAGGGCCCCGAAACGCAAGACGGTGCCGACGCGCGTGTGCGCGACGACACCGTATAGCGGTGAACCCCGGAAAGGGGATCAGCCGTCGAGGTTCTCCCGGCGGCGCAGCTCATCGACCTTCTGCACCAGATCCTGCTGGGACTCCGGCGACAGGCCGACGGTGCGGGCGGCGATGCGGCGCACGCCCTCGTCCCGCATGTTGGCCAGCCAGGTGAGTTCCTTATCCAGCTTCTCGTAGTACTCGTCGTCGGTGAAGTACGCCGGCTTGATACGGAAGAAGTTGGCGAGCGCAGTCATCGTCGTGGCCGACGGATTCGTGCGGTTGCCGGAACGCAGCTGGGACAGGTAGGGGGCCGACATGGTGACGCCCTCGGCCTTGAGAGCGCCGATAACCTCGGCTGATGTGTGCGGGCCGCGTCCGGGAGGGTAAACCGTGTCGAACAGGCGGTTCAATCGCGCGGCGAACGTCTTGCTCATCTAACTTTCCTCCACATGGCGTACGAGCCGTCTGCAATAGGTTCCTATTTGCTGATCATCGTAGCGATTGTTAGCGCCACAACCAAGTGCAAACCACTGAAAACTAACAGTACCTGGCCTCCGTGGACCGCGCACGGTCTCGTAGCAGCACGTCAACCTCGTAATTCCGCTGGAAGGGCGGTCGCTGGCGAATACATAAATGACGGATGTGCTGTTTTGCCGGGATCGACAGATCTTGACGGGTTCTCACAGCAACCGCATAGCTGATCGGTAGGTCGACGGCGTTGCACAGCAAAGACCCGTGTGACCTTTGCTGATGGTGCCGGCGAAGCCGGAGACAACCAGAAAACGTGCCGCTGTGGCGCGTATAACACGAACCCTGATCTCGGCACATACCGAACGTACAAATAGGTACGGAAAATTGCCCCCGTGTTTGCTGTGCGCGGTCGCCGACGGGCTAGGCGGCGAGCAGCATGGCCAGGATG
The DNA here is from genome assembly GCA_900078775.1 of Mycolicibacterium aurum. GTDB lineage: Bacteria > Actinomycetota > Actinomycetes > Mycobacteriales > Mycobacteriaceae > Mycobacterium > Mycobacterium aurum_A. The sequence continues at coordinate 4,619,736 of LT549889.1, read as the reverse complement.
GCGGTGTCCGGGTGGCTGATCGGATCGACCCCGACCCGGCTGACCATCGAGGTGATGGTGCCGTCGGCCTCGGCCTCCACCCAGGCCGCCCGGTGCTCCAGGCCCAGGTGTGGGATGCCGGGCAGCAGCACGCAGCCGGAGGCCGCGCCCGCACACTCCGGCAGCGACGGGGTGGTCTCCGACGGCGGGTGCAGCATCATCAGCGCCGACGGCTGATGCTCGGCGAAGAACCCGGGCGGAACGGCGGCGTCGCCGACCACCGGACCCTCGGCCAGGACCAGACCCACGGTGCCGGGCTCGGGCTCGTCGGGCAGCTCCTCGCGCACCCCGAAGACGGTCGTGGTGTGCAGCAGGCCGGGCAGCGACGCCACCCGTACGGCGACCATGAGCAGCTGGGCCCATTCCTTGGTGGAGTCCGGCCAGCGGCCCGACACCACGAACCCCTTGAGGGTTCCACGCGAATGGAACGGGGCGATCTCGACCGCCCGACCGGATCCGGTGTCCATCTGGCCTCCGAACAGTGTGTGGGTCGAGGTTCTTCCGACACTGCTGTGGGTCGTGGTGCACAGGATGCGCCAGAGGCGGGTTAGCACGCAAGAGGACGCGAGTGCCAGAAGGTACCGGCCAGGCATGCACGAGGGCCCCGCATGACGAAGCATGCGGGGCCCTCGCGGAAAAGCTGGTGAACTCAGCCGAAGATGAGGCCGCCGGTGTTGGCGGTCGCCTTGGCGTAGCGGTCCTGCACGTCGGCCCAGTTGACGACGTTCCAAAACGCCTTCACGTAATCGGCCTTGACGTTCTTGTACTGCAGGTAGAAGGCGTGCTCCCACATGTCGACCTGCAGCAGCGGGATGATGCCGAGCGGCACGTTGGCCTGCTGGTCGTACAGCTGGAAGGTCAGCAGACGCTGGCCCAGGCTGTCGTAGCCGAGCACCGCCCAGCCCGAGCCCTGCAGACCGTTCGCGGCGGCGGTGAACTGCGCGCGGAACTTGTCGAACGAGCCGAACTGATCGTCGATGGCGGCGGCCAGTTCGCCCTCGGGCTTGTCGCCACCGTTGGGGGACAGGTTCTTCCACCAGATGCTGTGGTTGACGTGCCCGCCGAGGTGGAAGGCCAGGTTCTTCTCGTTGAGGAAGATCGCCGACTGATCGTCGTTGGCGCGGGCCTCTTCCAGCTTGGCCAGGGCGTCGTTGAGGCCCTTCACGTAGGTCGCGTGGTGCTTGCTGTGGTGGATCTCGTTGATCTGTCCGGAGATGTGCGGCTCCAGCGCGCCATAGTCGTAATCGAGTTCAGGCAGTGTGTATTCAGCCACTGGGTTCCTTCCTAGGGGGATTCGCGTACTCATGGATCGCGGAGTTCGGCGTCGCGTATGTCGACAACAAGCTCGACGTCAACCTTGGTCCATACCCGCGCGCATCGCAAGGACCGGGTGCTCCGGTGGGAACCGGGCCGAACCGGGCGGAGATCAGAGCAGGACGATGGCGGCGAGGATGCCGAGCAATACGAGCGCGATCACGCTGCCGCGAATGAGCGCGGCGACCTGGTTGTTGGTGTACGGGTGCGAGGGCTGCCAGCCCGACGATGCGCCCGCGGAACCCGGGTGTGCTGCCATCACAAGCTCCTGACCTGCACGATCAAGCGACCGCGCAAGTGAGATCTGTCACTGGATAGTTGTGACGCCGATCATAGACCCTGGTTCCGCTGGTAGCGAAATCGGCGGTTTGGACCTGGCGTCTCGGGGTGCTGCGGGATGGAATCTAACCGATTCGAAGTGGCCCGAGCACCTCCGGTCGGGTTCTTACGCCGGGGCTGTTTTGCTCGCCCGGCTTCCGGAGCTGTTGATCATGGCCACATTCGGGGGCGAGTTATCCACAGGCGCTGGACAGAAGTCCAGGCAAACCCCCGGCGTCTGGAGCCGCGGGCCTGTGGATGAACCTGTGGAAACTGTGGATAGCCCGGTCATTGCTAACGGTTCGCGGGGCCTGTGACGCATGAGAATCGGATGCGGTCCCGCCGGGCCACATGCCAGCATGGACGCCATGACGCGACGGAACTTCCGCTGCCCGCGCCGGGACGGCAGACTGGTGGGCGATGTCTGACGACGATGTGGCCCAGATCGAGGTCGACCAACTGCCCCTGACCTTCGACGACTCGGTCGTCCTGCTGGACGTGCGCGAGCCCGACGAGTGGCAGCGCGGCCACGTCGCCGGCGCCCAGCACATCCCGTTGGGCGATGTGCCCGCGCGGATCGACGAGATCGACCGGGACGCGACCCTGTACGTCATCTGCCACGCCGGCGGGCGCTCCCAGCGGGTGGCCCAGTACCTGGCGCGCAATGGCTTCGAACCGATCAACGTGGCCGGCGGCATGCTGTCCTGGGCTCAGGCCGGGCGACCGGTGAGCACCGACGACGGCCACGCCGGCACCGTCTGAGCACGCCGTAGGCTGGTCGGGTGATCCAGGTCTGTGCCCAGTGCGGGACGCGGTGGAATGTGCGCGACCGCCAGCGGGTCTGGTGTCCGCGCTGTCGCGGGACGCTGCTGGCGCCGGGCGCACAGGATGGCGCACCGCGCCCGACCACGAATGGGCAGTCGGGCCGGCCGCCGGCCGGTTACCGCTGGATCGCGGTGCGGCCGGGCGCCCCGCCGCCCCCGCGCCGGCGTCGCGCCCCGTTGGGGCCCACGCCGCGCTACACCGTCATCCCGCGCTGGGGTCTGTACGAACAGTTCGACACCGGCGCCGAGGACAGCCAGGCCGACGCGCAGCGCAACGCTCCGTCGGCGGCGTCGGTGCGGCGCACCCTGGTCATCGCGATGATCGGGCTCGGGGTGGCCGCGGCGCTGCACGTCATCCGGTACGCCCTGCTGCTGATCAACCGCACCACGCTGCTCAACCCGGTGGTGGCCGCGATCGGGACGTGGCTGCCGGTGACGGCCGGCGTGTTCGCGGTCTTCGCGTTGGTGGCCGCCGCGCTGGTGCTGGCGAACTGGCTGATCGCCCGGCGGGCAGCGGCGTTCGCCCACGCGGGCAGCCCCGATCCGCGCTCCTCCCGAGAACTACTGGCCGGCTGCCTGATCCCGTTGGTGAATCTGGTGATGGCGCCGGTGTTCGTGATCGAGCTGGCGCGCGTCGAAAAGCGGTCCGGGTTGCGCATCGTGAGCTGGTGGATCGCCTGGTTCGTGGCCTACCTGCTGTCCATCGCGTCCATCGTCACGACGATCTTGACGATCTTCTACCCGGGTGCGCAGCGCATCGCGGACAACACGGTGATCACGATCATGGCCTACCTGCTGGGTCTGGCGGCCCTGCTGCTGGTGATGAAGGTGTTCGACGGCTTCGAGCGCTCGCCGGTGCACCTGCCGTCCAAGCGCTGGGTGATGGTGTCGGCGGGGCGGCCGCCGGAACCGGGCGCGGCCACCGCGGTTGAGGCCCCTGCGGTTGAGGCCCCTGCGGTTGAGGCCGAGGACCGGAACCCGGCAGCATAGCCGCATGAGTTCGGGGGACGACGGCAAGCCGGCCACGACGGGCCACCCCTTCGTGGTGGCGCACCGAGGCGCGTCGGCCCAGCGCCCCGAACACACGGTCGCCGCCTACGAGCTGGCCCTGAAGCAGGGCGCCGACGGGGTGGAGTGCGATGTCCGGTTGACTCGCGACGGCCATCTGGTCTGCGTGCACGATCGCCGGGTCGACCGGACCTCGGACGGCACCGGCCTGGTCTCGGAGATGACGCTGGCGCAGCTGCGGGAGCTGGACTTCGGGTCCTGGCATGCCGGCTGGCGGGACAGCGGCGCGGGCGGCGGCACCGGGCTGCTGACGCTGGATACGTTGTTGGGGCTGGTGCTGGACTGCAAGCGGCCGGTCAAGATCTTCATCGAGACCAAACATCCGGTGCGCTACGGGGCGCTCGTCGAGAGCAAGGTGCTCGCGCTGCTGCACCGGTACGGGATCGCCGCCCCGGCCTCTGCGGATCTGGCCCGGGCGGTGGTGATGTCGTTCTCGGCGGCGGCGGTGTGGCGGATCCGCCGTGCCGCGCCGATGCTGCCGACCGTGCTGCTCGGCGAGACGTCGCGGTTACTGGGCGGCGGCGCCGCGACCACGGTCGGCGCGACCGCGGTGGGCCCGTCCATCGCCACCCTGCGCGAGCATCCTGAACTGGTGGATCGCGCGGCCGCGCAGGGCCGGGCCCTGTACTGCTGGACCGTCGACCACTACGAGGACGTCCGGTACTGCCGGGATGTAGGGGTGGCGTGGGTCGCCACGAATCATCCTGGCCGCACCAAGGACTGGCTGGACAACGGGCTCACCGGAGCCGGTCGGGACTGACTCTTCGGGGCGAGCGAAGCGACGGGAAATTTTCCGGGGCGAGCGAAGCGACGGGAAACGTCAGAGATTGCCGCCGGCGGCCCGCGGCGCGACCGGGTCGGACGAGCCCGCGGACATCTCGCGGGCGACGTAATCCTCGAGATGGAACAGGTTGGCCCCGGCCCGCTCGGCGATGCGCACCAGCGTGGTGATGGTCGCGACCTCTTCGACCTGCTCCTTGAGGAACCACTGCATGAACTGTTCGCCCAGGTAGTCGCCCTCTTCGCGGGCGACGCTGGCCAGTCGGGTGACCTGCTCGGTGACGGTGCGCTCCTGATCCAGGGCCAGCCGCAACGCCTGCGCCGGGGTGTCGAACTGGTTCTGCACGGCGTCCGCGCCGGGGATCTCGACGTCGAGGTCGCGGTCCAGCAGGTACTGCACCAGCATCATGGCGTGGTTGCGCTCCTCGACGGCCTGCGCGTAGAAATGCGCGGCCAGTCGGGGCAGATCGGATCCGTCGAAGTACACGGCGATGGCGACGTACTGCTGCGACGCGGTGAATTCACTGCGAATTTGCTCGCGGAGCAGGGTGTTGAATTTGGTGTCGTGGATGGTTGCGTCGCTCATGATCACCACAATAGGCCAGGTCAGAGGGTGTGTCATCGAAGGTGACCCTTATTCAGGTTAGCCATTCCTAACCCGTGTGACCACGCTTACATGGGTCTGAAAAAGTTTGCTACAAACCCCTATTCCGCGAATTCGAGAATTAGGGTTGATCGGTATTCAGCACGTCGGGCGGCACCGGGGTATCCCGCGCCAGCGCCTCGAACAACCGGCCGGCGGCTTCGCTGTCCCACACCACGATCGAGCCGACATCACTGCTGGTGTACTCGGCGATCGGCACCGTGGTGGCCGTCGGATCGCCCTGCAGAGCCCACGCCAGCCTGGCCAGATCCCAGATGTGGCCGCCCTGGTCGAGGGTCACCGTGCCGGTGGCGGCGTCGGCCATCGGGTACCAGCGCAGCGGGTTCAGCCATACCGACGGGCTGGCCGCCCGCTTGAGCAGCGCCGACATGAAGGAGCGCTGGTTGGTCATCCGGTCCAGATCGGCTCGGGCGGTGGCCCTCGACCGGACGAAGCCGAGCGCATTGCGGCCGTCGAGTTCCTGGCATCCGGCGGGCAGGTCGATACCGGCCAACGGATCGCTGATCGGCTCGGCCGGGCACATGGTGACCCCGCCGACGGCGTCGACGAGGGCGGCGAACCCGCCGAATCCGATCTCCGCGTAGTGGTCCAGCCGCAGGCCGGTGGCCTGTTCGACGGTCTGCACCAGCAGCGGTGCCCCGCCCAACGCGTAGGCGGCATTGATCTTGTCCTGGCCGTAGCCGGGTATCGACACGTACGAGTCGCGGGGCAGCGAGACCAGGGTCGGCTGCGTGCCGGAGAAGGGCGCGCCGATGTGCAGCAGCATCATGGTGTCGGTGCGGCCGTTGCCGACGTCTCCGCCGGTGGCCAGCGCTTCCTGTTCATCGACGGACAGGCCCTGCCTGCTGTCGGAGCCCACCAGCAGCCAGGTGGTGCCCCGCCCCGCCGGTGGGCGGTCCGGATAGTCGGCCAGTACCGCCGCGCGCGGCAGTTTCGAGTCCAGCCACAGCCCTGTCGCGACGCCGCCGCTGACCAGCAACAACAGTGCCGCCAGCAGGAGCGCGCCCCAGCGGCGGGCGCGCCGCGGACGTTTGGCGGCCGTTGCCGGTGGCGGTGGTGGTGCCGGCGGGTGCTGCGGGGCCCGCGGAGGCTGTCGGGGCGGTGGGGCCGGGCGCCGGCGCTGCCGAGGAGGCGGCGGCGGTGCGGCGGGGCGGGGTGCGGGCGGCGCGGCCGCGGCGCCGGCTGTTGTCCGGGCGGTGGGGCCGGCCGCCGCGGCGTCGGCGGATTGGGCGGCCACACCGGGGGCGGGCGGTAGCGGGGATCGCGGCGGATCTCCGGTGCGGGTTCCCGCCGGGGCATCCCGGGACGCTGCGGCGGGGTGTCGTTCACACTGCGAATCTACTGCTCGGCGGGCGGTTCTCAGCTCAACCAGTCCAGCTCACCGGCAGCCAGCGAGTAGCCGACGAAGGCCACCGCATCGATCAGCCCGTGCGCCACGATCAGCGGCCACAGCTTGCCGGTCCGCAGCCACACGTAGCCGAACACCAGGCCCATCACCACATTGCCCAGGCCCGCGCTGTAGCCCTGGTACAGGTGGTAGCAGCCGCGCAGCAGCGCCGAGATGAGCAGGGCCGCGGCCGGACTGATGCGCAGCTGGCGCAGCCGGGTGATCAGGAACGCGACGACGATGATCTCCTCGGCCCAGCCGTTGGCGAAGGCCACCATCAGCAGGACCGGGATCCGCCACCAGGTGTCGTTCAGTTCGGCCGGCTCCACCGCCGCGCTGAGCCCGAGCAGCCGCGCCCCGACATAAAGGGCCAGGCCCGGTATCCCGATCAGGGCGGCCAGTCCGAGACCGCCGGTCAGGTCGGGGTGCAGCCGGAACCGGCCGAGGCCGATCTGGGCCGGCCCGGTCCCGGTGCGCCACAACAGGTACAGGCCGAGCGCTCCCCATGCCATCAGCTGCGCGACCGCGGCCAGATTGAGCCCGAGATCGATCAGGTCGAACGGGGAGCGACGCTCGTTGAGCGTCACCGTCTGCCCGCCCAGCCCGAGCAGCACCGCCTCGATCAGCCGCAGCAGGGCCACGTAGGCGCTCAGGCCGAAGGTGACCGCGAGGACGACGAAAATCTCGATCCGCAGTGTGCGCGGGGGCGGCAGCGCATGCACTGGCTCGGCGGTCACCGCAGCCAGATTAGTGGGATCACACCCGGCGGGCGCGCAGCCCGTTGAGGAACGGGCAGCCCATCAGCACCCGGATGGCCTGGCTGAGGCCGGTCACGTCGTCGACCGGCCTGGCGAAGGGCAGCCGGACGTCGTGATCACCCGCTTCGTCCTCCACCCGCAGCTGGACGCCGTAGCGGTCCAGGCCGAGCGGGCGGACCCGCCCGCCACGCAGGTTCTGGGGCAGCCGGGCGGCCAGCCGGTCGACCACTTCACGGTGCGCGGACTCCAGGTGGCGCAGCCAGCAGGACTCCAGCCCGCAGAACGGGTCGGGCCGGGCGTCCAGCAGGGCGCCGACGCCGACGGACTCGGCCCCGGTGGAATCGGCCACCACCACCGATTCGATCTCCAGCCGCGCCAGCGCGTACGGGGTGTCCCCGTTCGCGGCGCCGGCGCTGCCGGTGTTCACCTGCAGCAGCGAAGGATTCGGGTTCTCGGTGGCGATCAGGTCGAGCATCCCGGCGACCTCGCCGTCGGGCACCAGGAACATCCGGCCCTGGATCCAGACCAGCGAGCGCACCGGTTCGCGCAGCGGCAGCGGGGCGTAGTCGGTCATCTCCAGGACGGCCTGCACTCCGGCGGACCCGGCGGAGACCAGCACGGCGCTCAGCAGGCCGTCGGCCGGGACGGTGGCGGCGAACGAGCCGTCGTCGAGCAGATGGTGGACCGGCGTGGCGGCGGGCTCGAGACCCTCCACCGCCAGCATCGCGCCACCCGCGCGGGCGCAGGCACTGCGGATCCGCTCGGCCGTCGTCGGCGCCGTCGTCGGTTCCGTCGAAGTCATCTGACCACCTTCCAGTAAGTGAGGTAAGCCTTACTTAACTATGGACGGGCGGGATGCGCAAGGTTTCCCGGGGGCACGCGCGCGCAGCCACTAGGGTTGAGGGGTGCCCCGCATCGCCTACCTCGGACCCGAGGGAACCTTCACCGAGGCGGCATTGCTGCAGATGATCGCCGGGGGCATGCTGCCGCCCGGCGTCGCGCCCGGCCCCGATCCCGGCCCCGATCACGAGGTCGCCCCGCTGCCCCGGGACAGCGCCGGTGCCGCGTTGGAGGCGATCCGTACCGGTGATGCCGAATACGCCTGCGTGCCGATCGAGAACTCGATCGACGGTTCGGTGATCCCCACCCTGGACGGACTGGCCGGCGGTTCGCCGCTGCAGATCTTCGCCGAGCACACCCTCGACGTCGCGTTCAGCATCGTCACCCGGCCCGGGACGGTCGTCGCCGACATCGAGACGGTGGCCGCCTTCCCGGTCGCCGCCGCCCAGGTGCGCAACTGGCTGGCCGCCCAACTGCCCGACGCCCGACTGGTCCCCGCCTACTCGAACGCCGCCGCCGCCCAGGACGTGGCAGCCGGCGCCGCCGACGCCGGGGTCAGCACCGCACTGGCCGCCCAGCGCTACGCCCTGGCCGAACTCGCCGCCGGCGTGGTCGACGAGGCCAATGCGCGTACCCGGTTCGTCCTGGTCGGCGCGCCGGGCGCCCCGCCGGCCCGCACCGGCGCCGACCGCACCTCGGTGGTGCTGCGACTGGACAACGAACCCGGCGCACTGGTGGCCGCCATGACCGAACTGTCGATCCGCGGGATCGATCTCACCCGCATCGAATCGCGGCCCACCCGAACGGAATTGGGTACCTACAAGTTCTTCCTCGACTGTGTGGGCCACATCGCGGACGAGGCCGTCGGCGAAGCGCTCAAGGCCCTGCACCGGCGCTGCGCCGAGGTGCGCTACCTGGGCTCCTGGCCGACCGGCGCGGCCGCCGGCGCGCCGCCGCCCGAAGTCGACGAGGCGGCGAGCTGGCTGCAGGCCCGGCGCACCGGAGGCTCGGCATGACGGGGCGGCTGGTGCTGGTCCGGCACGGGCAGTCCTATGCCAACGTCGAGCGCCGGCTGGACACCCTGCCGCCGGGCGCCGCGCTCACCGATCTCGGCCATCGGCAGGCCCGAACCTTCGCTCAGGACTGGACGGACCGCATCGCGATGGTGGCGCACTCGGTGGCCACCCGGGCGCAGGAGACCGCCGCCGGGATCGCCGGGCACCTCGACCTGGCGCCCAATGCGTTCGACGGGATCCATGAGGTCCAGGTCGGGGACCTGGAGAACCGCAACGACGATGAGGCCATCGCCGAATTCGAATCGGTGTACCGCAGCTGGCATCTCGGCGACCTCGACGTGCCGGTGCCGGGCGGGGAGACCGGCCGCGAGGTCCTGGACCGGGTGGTCCCGGTGCTGACCGAGCTGCGCCGGGATCACCTCGACGACCCCCGGTTCGACGGGGACATCGTGGTGGTCAGCCACGGCGCCGCGATCCGGCTGGTGGCCTCGGTGCTGGCCGGGGTGAACAGTAAGTTCGCCCTGCAGAATCACCTCAACAACACCGAACCGGTGGTACTGCACCCGGTCACCGACGGTCGGTGGAGCTGCCTGCGCTGGGGCTCACTGACCCCGCCGTTCCGCCCGCAGGCTCAGCCCGCGTCCCGGGCGGACACCGCGACCGACGAGGAAAGCCTGGACACCGCGGGCCCGATGGGCTGACCCTCCCCGCAATCGCAGCTCACCGCGTGGCAGTCGACGAAGTAGTCGTGCACGGCTTCCGGTGTGCGGCAATCCGGCTCGGTGCACTCCGGGCGCTCCCCGACGTGCAGGATCACCGTCCCGTGGCAATGCTCGTGCTCGACATCGCATTCCCGGCATGTCGCGCTCATGGGATCGATTCTGGCACTGTGCACCGACAGGTCGGCGCTCCCACGCCCGGGCGCCGTCATCCCCAGCCGAGTTCGTGCAGCCGGTCGTCGTCGATCCCGAAGTGGTGGGCCAGTTCGTGCACCACGGTGATGGCCACCTCGTCGACCACCTCGTCCTCGGAGTCGCACATGTCCAGCAGCGCGCCTCGGTAGATGGTGATGGTGTCGGGCAGCGCGCCGGCGTAGGACCAGTCCCGATCGGTGAGTGCGACACCCTCGTACAGCCCGAGCAGATCGGGTTCCTCCGGGTGCCGGTCGGACACCAGGAACACCACGTTGGTGGCGGCCGCGGCCAGGTCGGGCGGGATCAGGTCGAGCGCGTCGGAGACCAGTTCGTCGAACCGCCGCGCGTCCATCGAAACCGGCACGCGACTACGGGAGCGGCGGCGGCACGGGCTCGACCGGCGCGGGGCCGGCCGGCACCGCGGGGTCCAGTGGCGGGGCGATGCCCGGCGGCGGCGGGACGCCCGGGGGCACTCCCTCCATGGGCGCACCGGCAGGCGGTGGCGGGGGCGGGGGCGGACCGTTGAGGAAGGTGTTACCGCCGGCGGGCTGATCGGCGGCGGCGGGCGTCTCGGCCGCCGGGGTCTGGCTCGACTGGCCCGGCAAGTGCTCGCTGGACGAACTCTGCTGGCCGCCGGTGCTGCTCGCGCCGCCACCGCTGTTGCTGCTGCCGGAGCCGCTATCGGACTGGCCGTAGGTGATCTGCGAGGGGGTGTCGACCGGGGGCAGCGGGATGGCCGGGATGTTCAGCCGCTCCTCCGGGATGTCCGGCGGCGGCACCGGCGGGCGGCCGTTGATCATCAGTGGGCCCTTGGCGCTGTTCAGCAGGGTCGACCAGCCGCCGTTGCCGAGGGTGGCGCCGATGCTGCAGGAGACCTGATGGCTGCCCGCCGACCAGCTCGGCAGCGCGATCGTGCTGTACACCAGGGTCAGCGTGGTGGTCCGCAGCTCCAGCGGGGCCAGGTAGGCGTCGGTGACCCGCGAGCAGTTCTCCTTCACGAAGGTGTCCTGCTCGGCCTCCGGCGGCAGACCGTCGGGGAACCGCTCGGCCAGGTTGACCGAACCGGTCACCTCCAGCGAGTGCGGGCCCGCGCAGTCCACCGGAATGTCGGTGGGCTGGTTGGTGGCCGGGTCGATACCCAGGCAGGTGCCCGCCGGCCACACCTTGGACTGGTCGATGTCGGCGACCTTGCCCTGGAACGCCTGCTGCTGATTGTTCGCGCCCGGCAGCTGCAGACCGCACAGCATCCGGCGCTCCCCGGCCTGGCGCCAGGTCTTCTCCCCGGACCACAGCAGGCTGACGCTGAACCGGCCGTTGGGGTCGTAGCGGTCGCCGAGATAACGCTGCACCGCGCTCTGGCACTGCTCCTGGCTGATCTGCTGGATGCGCGCCGGCGACGGCGGGGCCGCGTCCGGGCCGTACTCGGTGCCCGGGAAGGTCCGCATATCGATGGACTCGGCGACCTCGAAGCGGTGCTCGGTGGTGCAGTCGACGATCTGCGCGGCGTCGGGGGTGCGGTCCGGCCAGTTCAGGCAGTCACCGGCCTTGGCCTTGTCGAAGGTGCTGTTGGTGCGCACACCGAGCGCACTCGTCCCGGAGTTCAGTCCGGCCAGCCGGCCGCCGACGGCGGTGTCGGGCAGCACCGTGATGACACCGGCGATCATCAAGCCGCCCAGCGCCGTCAGCAACAACGCGCGTCGGGTGGGGCTCAGCGGATGGCTCAGCGAGAGCGCCCGACGCCAACGAGATCCCGATTCCTGCGAGGTCTGGGCCTCGTACAGAAACGGTTCGTGGCTATCTGGTGCGTCGGACATCGCCTTCCATTGTGACAGGCGTGTCACGATGTGTGACAAGTGATGCACTTGTACCGTTATACGGTTGTGGCCCGCGCAGGCTGTTTACCCGCAACGGAAGTAGGGTTACCGCCGTGATCGACCTCAAGCTGCTGCGTGACGACCCCGATCTGGTGCGTGCCTCCCAGCGCGCCCGCGGTGAGGACCCTGGCCGGGTGGACGCCCTGCTGGACGCCGATGCCGCGCGCCGGGCGGCCATCTCGGCCGCCGACAACCTGCGCGCCGAACAGAAGGCGGCCAGCAAGCTGGTCGGCAAGGCGTCGCCGGATGAGCGGCCCGCGCTGCTGGCCCGCGCCAAGGAACTCGCCGAAGAGGTCAAGGCCGCCGAGGCCGCTCAGTCCGAGGCCGAGACCGCGTTCACCGCTGCGCACATGGCCGTCTCCAACGTCATCGTCGACGGGGTGCCCGCCGGCGGTGAAGAAGACTTCGCCCTGCTGGACACCGTCGGTGCGCCGCCGAGCATCGAGAACCCGCGCGATCACCTCGATCTCGGCGAGGCACTCGGCCTGATCGACATGGAACGCGGCGCCAAGGTCTCCGGATCGCGCTTCTACTTCCTGACCGGGCGCGGCGCGCTGCTGCAACTCGGCCTGCTGCAGCTGGCGGTGCAGAAGGCCACCGCGAACGGGTTCACGCTGATGATCCCGCCGGTGCTGGTGCGCCCGGAAGTCATGGCGGGCACCGGATTCCTGGGTGCGCACGCCGACGAGATCTACCGGCTGGAGGCCGACGACCTGTACCTGGTCGGCACCTCGGAGGTGCCGCTGGCCGGCTACCACAGCGACGAGATCCTCGATCTGTCCGCGGGCCCGAAGCGCTACGCGGGCTGGTCTTCCTGCTTCCGCAGGGAGGCCGGCAGCTACGGCAAGGACACCCGCGGCATCATCCGCGTGCACCAGTTCGACAAGGTCGAGGCGTTCGTCTACTGCAAGCCCGAGGACGCCGAGGACGAGCACCAGCGCCTGCTGGGCTGGCAGCGCGAGATGCTGGCCGCCATCGAGGTGCCCTACCGGGTGATCGACGTCGCCGCCGGAGACCTGGGCTCCTCGGCTGCGCGCAAGTTCGACTGCGAGGCCTGGGTGCCGACCCAGGGCACCTACCGGGAGCTGACCTCGACCTCGAACTGCTCGACGTTCCAGGCCCGCCGGCTGTCCACCCGGTACCGCGACGAGAACGGCAAGCCGCAGACCGCGGCGACGCTGAACGGCACGCTGGCCACCACCCGGTGGCTGGTGGCGATCCTGGAGAACCACCAGCAACCCGACGGCAGCGTGCGGGTACCCGAGGCCCTGGTGCCGTTCGTCGGGGCCGCGGTGCTGGAGCCCGGAAACTAACCACCACGGCGGCGGGGGCGCATGTCGATGGATGCTGCGGTGCGGGTGACCGTGCTGGGGGCGGTGCAGGCGTACTGCGGCACCGAACAGGTCGACCTGGGATCCCGGCTGCAGCGTGCGCTGCTCGCCCGGTTGGTCGTCGAGCACGGTCACACGGTGTCGGTGGACCGGCTGATCGACGATCTGTGGCAGGGCGAGCCGCCGCCGAAGGCGTTGGCCGCGTTGCAGGTCTACGTGTCGCATCTGCGGCGCGGGCTGGAACCCGGACGGCGGCGCGGCACCCCCGCGCGCACCCTGGTCAGCGTGGCGCCCGGGTATTGCCTCAAGCTTCCCGTCGACGCTGTGGACTCCTGGCGGTTCGAGGCCAAAGTCGTTGCCGCCTATGATGATAGCGACCCGAATCGGCGTTTGGCGCTGCTCGACGAGGCGCTGGCCGAGTGGTCGGGAGAGCCGTTCGCGGAGTTCGGTGACACCCTGTGGGCAGCCCCGGAGGTGGTCCGGCTGTGCGAGCTGCGGCTGGCCGCCGTCGAGTACCGCGCCGCGGCGCTGGTGGAGCTAGGCCGCTACCGCGCCGCGGTGGCCGCACTGGAACGGCACATCCGCGGCTGCCCCGAACGGGAGTCCGCCGCCGCGCTGCTGGCCACCGCGCTGTACCGCTCCGGCCGCCAGTCCGATGCGCTGGATGTGTTGCGCCGCACCCGCGAACACCTGGTGGACGAACTCGGCCTGGAGCCGGGCCGGGCGTTGCGGGACCTGGAGGGCGATATCCTGCGCCACGCCGAGCATCTGGAACCGGCTCGTGCGCAACCATTTCCGCAATCGGCGGCTCCGGAGGCGGCGCCGGCCGGGCCCGCGCACCCGGCCTACGGGCGGGCCGACGACCTCGCGGCGATCGAGGCGGCGGCCCGCCACGGCAGCACCGACGGCGCCGCGGTGGTGTGGATCGGCGGGGAGGCCGGTTCGGGTAAGACCACCCTGGCGGTGGCGGCCGCGGACCGGCTGCGCACGGCGGGCTGGCGGATGGTGGCCGGCCGCTGCCCGGAGGTCGACGGCGCCCCGGCGGGCTGGGCCTGGACCGAGGTGCTGCGCGCACTGATCGCCGCGGAGGAGCACGTCGCCGAGCTGACCGACCGTCACGCGCTGGCCCCGCTGCTGCACGACGGCGCCGCGGCCGAGTCGGGCACGTTCTGGCTGGGCCAGGCGGTGACCGATGTGCTGACCGCGGCGGCGCGCCGACAGCCGCTGGCCGTCGTCCTGGACGACCTGCACCGCACCGACGGCCTCACCCTGGAGCTGCTGCGTCTGGTCGCCGACCGCATCACCGGCTGCCGGGTCCTGGTCATAGGGACCTACCGCCCCTCCGAGGACCGTGGCGAGCTGGAGGTCGCCCGGGCGGCGCTGGCCGTACGCACCGCCGCCCACCTGCGGCTCGACGGGCTGGACAGCGCGGCCACCGCGGCGTTGGCCGCGGACTGCGGGCTCACCTCCGCCAGCGGCGAGGTGATGCGGCTGCTGCGCGAAAGGACCGGCGGCAACCCGCTTTTCGTTCGGGAGCTGGCCCGGCTCATCGCCGCGGAGGGGCCGGGGGCGGTGCGGGCCTCGGTGCCGATCGGGGTGCGCGACGTGATGCGCCGGCGACTGGCCCGGCTGCCCGGCCAGACCGTCACGGCGCTGCGCCGGGCCGCGGTGCTGGGTCGCGACATCGATGTCGACCTGTTGGCCGAACTGGCCCACAGCGATCCCGACGAGTTGCTCGACGCGCTGGAACCGGCCGTCCTGCTCGGGCTGCTCGACGAACCCGAACCGCGCCGGTTGCGGTTCGCGCACGGCCTGGTCCGCGACACCCTGTACGAGGACATCTCCAAGCTGCGCCGGTCCCGCTGGCACGGTGCGGTGCTGGAGCTGCTGCGCGCCCCCGGTAGA
This sequence comes from Mycolicibacterium aurum, assembly GCA_900078775.1. Classification (GTDB taxonomy): domain Bacteria; phylum Actinomycetota; class Actinomycetes; order Mycobacteriales; family Mycobacteriaceae; genus Mycobacterium; species Mycobacterium aurum_A. The sequence continues at coordinate 4,604,704 of LT549889.1, read as the reverse complement.
TCCGTCGATTCGGCCACCCTGGCGCACCACGCGGTGGCCGCGGCCACCGAGGAAACAGCTTCGGAAGCAGCCTTTTTCGCCACCGTCGCGGCCCAGGAGGCCGGTGCGGTCGGCGCGCACGCGGAGGCCGTCCGGCAATGGCGGGCGGTACTGCAGATGCTGGAACTGGCAGCCGGGCCGAACGCGCTGGACCGCGAGATCGAGGCGCGCTGCGGACTGATCGCCGCGCTCGCCCAGTCCGGGGATGCGGTCGCCGCGCGGCTGGAGTGCAAGGGCGCCCTGCAGCGGCTGACCGGCCGGTCCCGCGACGATCTGACGGTGCGGGTGCTCACCGCATGGGACACCCCGCTGGTGTGGCGGGATCGCGAGTACGACGAGTCCGACGCCCAGATGATCGCGCTGTTGCGCCGGGTGCTGGCCGACGGCGCGGAGATCGGCATCACCGTGCCCGACCGAATCCGGTTGCTCAAGGCGCTGTTCGTGGAGCTGGAGGGCGCCGACCCGGACGGTGCGCTCGCGGCCAGCACCGAGCTGTTGGAACTGGCGCGCCGGGCCTACGCGCAGACGCCGGAGTTCACCGGCCGGCTGCTGTGCACCGCGCTCAACGTCCGGGCCTACTGCGCGCTGGGCCCCGATCTGGATCACGAACGCGAGGCGCTGGCCGCCGAACTGCTGAGCACCGCGGAGATCACCGAGCAGGCCGACTACCAGGCCGTCGGGCACTGGCTGCTGTCGCTGGCGGCCGGCCAGCGCAGCGATCTGGCCACCGCCAAACGGCACGCCGATCTCGCCGTGGCCCGGGCGGGCACCGGTCAGCTGGTGCACCTGCTGGGCATGCTCGGCCTGTTCCGGGCCCGGATGTACCTGCTCGCGGGCCGGCTCGACGATGCGGTGCACGCCTACACCGACCTGGCGGCGCGGATGGTGGAGAACGGTGCCGCCAACGGCGCCAAGCTCGCGATGGTCGGGCGGGTGACCGGCGAGTTCTGCCTGGGCGATCTGGGGCAGTTGGCCGACGAACTGCTGTACTTCTACCGCGAGGTGTCCGTCGCGGCGCTGGACGCCGCGGTGCTGGCGCTGCTCGCCCGCGGGCGGGACGCCGAGGCCAAACAGCTTTGGGTGGACCGCAGGCCGATCGAGCGGTCTTATTTCTGGGTGCCGTACACGGTGCTGCGGGTCAACGCCGCGGCCGCACTCGGCGATGTCGAGGAGACCGAGGCGCGGGCCGCCGACCTGCTCCCGTACTCCGGTCAGATCGCCGGGCTCGGGGTGGACGGGCTGATGCTCGGCCCGGTGGACGAGGCGTTGGCGGTGGCCGCCGACGCGCTCGGGCACCCCGACCAGGCCCGCGCCTACCGCGAGGCCGCGACGGTGCTGCGCGAGCGCCTGGCCAATGAAGCCCTGGCCTTCGTCGACTGACGTAGGGTTGCAGCCATGATCGACATCGAACTCGACGAACTCCGCTCCTGGTTCGGTTTCGGGGTGGCTGGAAACTTCGCGGGCCACCTCGAACAGGCCGGGGAGGCAGACGATTTCGTGAACGTCACCTCGGAGGGGTCGGCCCCCAAGGGCATCTTCCCGTGGTACGTCCCGGGCAACGACACCTTCCTCGGCGAGTTCCCGCTGTCCCAGGACACCATCACCCTGCCGGCCAGCGACACACCGCTGAACCTGCAGATCGAGCCCGAGGTCGGACTGGCCTGCGAGGTGAAGTGGCAGGGCGACACGGTGGTGTCGCTGCAGCCGTTCGCGCTCGGTGCCTTCAACGACTGCTCGATCCGGCGACCGGGCGCCCCCAAGATCAGCTACAAGAAGAACTGGGGACCCGCCTCCAAAGGTGTTGCGCGGCAGTTCTTCGACGCCCATGATCTCACCCCGGACGGTCCGACGGCGACGCTGCGGCTGGTCTGCTACCTGCGCACCGCCGACGGGCAGCAGCACGAATACGGGGTGGACAGCCCGCTGCTCGGCTACTCCTACTACGGCGAGGTGCTGCTGGACTGGATCACCGAGCGGCTGGACAACCAGAAGGGCTCGCCCGAGACGCCGCTGGAGGACGTCGGCGCGCTGATGGTCGCCGCCGGTCATCCCGAACGGGTCCTGATCGGTATCGGCGCCACCCGCTATACCGCGCTGGGCGAGTCCACCTACCTGTCGCCCGGCGACGAGGCCGTCGTCCGGGTGTATGACACCGCCTCGGACGCGGCTTCCGAACTGCGGCAGACCGTTTCGGGATAGCGGCCATGCCGACGCCGACGGTGAGCGAACTGTGGCGGTTCCCGGTCAAGTCGATGGGCGGCGGCCGGGTGCAGCAGGTCCGCATCGACCGCCGCGGCGTGCATGCCGACCGGTTGTGGGCGGTTCGCGACGTGCAGAAGGGTCTGACGGCCTCGGCGCGGCGGGTGCCGGCGCTGCTGGGCTGTTCGGCGCGCTACCTCGCCGAACCCGATGCGGACGCCGGGCCGGGCAGCGTCCCGGCGGTGGTGGTGACCTTCCCGGATGGCCGCGAACTGACCAGTGACGACCCGGCGATGCACACCGCCCTGTCGGAGTTGGTGGGCCGGGAGATGCGGTTGGTGGCCTTGCCCCCGGTCGCCGACACCAGCCAGCACCGGATGTCGGTGTCCGAGGCGCTGGCCAACTTCCGGGCCGATCGGGTGCGCAGTGACTTCGGGCTCACCGACTCCGAGGACCTGCCCGACACCTCGGTGTTCTCCACCAGAGACGTCATCACACTGGCCCGGTTTTCCACGCCGCCGGGCACGTTCGTCGACCTCAGCCCGGTGCACCTGCTGAGCACCGCCAGCCTGCGCAGGCTGTCCGCCGACGGCGCGCCCTACGACGTACGCAGATTCCGGCCCAACGTGTTGGTCGACATCGCCGAGGACGGCCAGGATTTCCCCGAGTTCGACTGGGTGGGAAGCGAATTAAGCATCGGATCGGCCCGGCTGAGGGTGGCCATGCCGACCATCCGGTGTGTGGTGCCGACCCGGCCGCAACCCGGTATCGAACTGGACAAGAGCCTGACCCGGACGCTGGCCGAGCGCACCGACCGGTTCCTCGGCGTCTACGCCGATGTGCCGACCCCGGGCCTGATCAGCGTCGGTGACCCGATCCAGGTGCGGGAATCCAAACCGCCCAACGTCGTTCAGCGGACCGCGACCGCACTGGGTAAATCGGCTACCCGTGGTGTGCAGCGTCTGCTGGAGGCGACGGTGCTGCGCGAGCGTTAGCCGGCCAGCAGGGCGTCCAGCACGCCCAGGAACTCCTTGACCCGCAGCGGGGTGCAGGCGGGGCTGGGCCGGGTGCCGGGGACGTCGAGCACCACCAGGGTGGACTTGATCGGCCGCCACACGTCCAGCGGCAGCCAACGGCGCGGGTCGTCGGAGGGGCCCCAGATCCGGAACCGGTCGAATCCCAGCCCCATGGCTTCGGCGCGATAGCCCCGGATGGCCTGCAGCGGAATGATCTTCGAGGTGCCCGACGGGAAGTGGTAACGGCGCAACGTCAGGGCCTGGCGATCCAACTGGATCAACCCGTCGTCGTACGTCACCGCCGTGGTCATGACGTCTTCGCGCTCCGGAGCTCATGCCCCTTGGCGGTCAGGCAACGCCCGTTCTCCAGGTTCCACTGCCAACCGTGCAGATTGCAGGTCAGCGTGGAGCCTTCCACCACACCGAACTTGGACAGATCGGCCTTCAGGTGCGGGCAGCGCCGCTGGATCTCCCAGCCGTCCAGCGTCGTCGACGCGCTGTCATCGTGCGCCTCGGCGAACCAGCCGTCGGCGTAGGCGATCCGCTCGTCGGTGAGGCACTTGAAGAAGGTGTAGAGGTACTCGTTGTAGCCGCCCACCCGCCAGGCCTTGAACCGGGTGGACAGGAAGATGGTGTTCACCCAGTCCGGCTCGCGGTCGCGCACCACGGTACGCACCAGCTCGGCCGGGATCTCGAAGCCGTAGCGGAACTTCTCGTCCGGAATAGGCTCGCGCACAGCCCGTTTCGGGAAGTCGAGGACGATCGTCTCGACGCTGTCGCCGGCCGGCAGCCGCAGCTCGACCGGGTAGCCGATACCGTCGCAGATCTGGTCGGACTGCAACATGATCGGCTCGAACAGGGCGCGCAGCGCGTCCAGCTGCGATTCGCCCGCGGCCGGCGCCCACGAGGCCTTCTCGGCGGCCAGTACCGGGGCCTGACGCCTGGCGTAGGCCTCGATGTAGTCGGCCTTGCCGGTGGTGAAGATGGTCTCCGGATCCTCGACCGGGTGGGTCAGCGAGTTGAGCTGCGGGCCGGTGAAATCCGCGGTGGACCCGGGGATCATCAGCAGACCGCCGTCATGGCCGTGCCGGCGCATCTGGTCCAGGAAGACGATCTGGTCCGGGAAGATGTTCGCCGGGTCGCCCTGATCGTCATTGAGGCCGCGCAGTTCGGGGTCCAGGAAGCACGGCGGGCCGGCCGAGGGCACCACCCAGGTGGCACCGACCTGGGCGATGTACTGGCGGCAGCGGTCCATCTGGCGCTGCCGTTTCTGGATGCCGAACGCCTCCTTGGCCCGGGCCGGCATGTCGTAGACCATCGGGTACCAGATGGCCCCGGAGTACTGCAGCATGTGCACATCGATGTGGCCGAACTCGCTTGCCAGCATGTCCAGGTCGATCGGGCGGGCGTCGTTCATGTTGAACGCGGTGGTGACGCCGTCCGACACCACCAGGCCGGAGTCGCCGATCGGGCCGTCCGCGGGAGCCCGCAGCGCGATGATCATCACGTCCAGGTCGCCCTTGGGGCCCGAGACGCGGTGCTTCACCGAATCGGTGGTCTCCACGAAGGTGTGGAAGCCCAGCTTCTCCAGCTCACGGCGCAGGTCGGGCACCGGGTAGTCGGGCAGCAGCACCACGGCGTCCTTGTTGACGTGCGCACTCAGCAGGGCCGGGTCGAAGTGGTCCTTGTGCAGGTGGCTGACGTAGAGGTAGTCCACGTCGCCCAGCGCTGCCCAGTCCAGTTCGCTGTTGTCCGGGAACGGGAACCAGGATGCGAAGTAAGCCGGATTGACCCACGGGTCGCACAGGATGCTGCCGGCTTCCGTATCGATCCGGAATCCGGCGTGTCCGACGCTTGTGACCTGCACGAATGACCTTCCTGAGGGGGTGTTGTCCGGCTCCGAGTCTATCCGCTGTGCGTGCGGTGTTCCGTCGCGGCGGGCCGGTGGAACTAGGCTGGGGCGTGTGGAGCCGGTATACGGGACTGTCATTCAAGCCGCCCGACTGGTCTGGCGGCTGCAAGGGTTGAAGTTCACCGTGACCGGGGTGGAGAACCTGCCGGTGACCGGCGGGGCGGTGATCGCGGTCAATCACACCAGCTATTTCGACTTCACCTTCGCCGGCCTGCCCGCCTATCGGCAGGGCCGCGGCCGCAAGGTCCGCTTCATGGCCAAGAAAGAGGTCTTCGATCACAAGATCGGCGGCCCCGTCATGCGCAAGCTGCGCCACATCGAGGTGGACCGGGCCAACGGAGCCGATTCGTTCACCGCGGCGTGCGCGGCGCTGCGGGCCGGGGAACTGGTCGGGGTGTACCCGGAGGCGACCATCAGCCGCAGCTTCGAGATCAAGGCCTTCAAGACCGGCGCGGCCCGGATGGCGATCGAGGCCGATGTGCCGATCGTCCCGCACATCATCTGGGGCGCCCAGCGGATCTGGACCAAGGGACACCCGCGCAACATGCGCAGGCCCAAGGTGCCCATCTCGATCGCCGTCGGCGAACCCATCTACCCGACCTTGCCGCCGGTCGAGCTGACCGCGCTGCTGCACCACCGGATGCAGCATCTGCTGGAGCAGGTGCAGGAGTCCTACGGACCGCATCCGGAGGGTGAGTTCTGGGTGCCGCACCGGCTCGGCGGCGGCGCGCCGACGCTGGCCGAGGCGAACCGGATGGACATGGAGGAGGCCGCCGAGAAGGCGGCCCGGCGTGCGGCCGACACCCCGCGTGAGGCGCCGGAGTAGCGTGCATGGAACGGGTCTGTAGAGCGGGCAGGGCGGTGGTTCGCGCCACCGGTATCCGGATCACCTACCTTGGTATGCAACACATTCCGACTTCCTGCCCGCCGCGCCGGCGGCCAGGTGCCGGGGTCGCCGGGTATGGAGCATGATCACGGCCGAGATGCGGGGCGCGGCCGGGCGGCAGTGCATCTGGAGCAAGGACCACCCGAAGGACCTGGGACGCAGCAAGATCCCCGTCACCGTGGCGATCGGGCCGCCGATGGATCCGGAACCGGACGTGGACCGCACGATGAGGAAGTTGAGGACGGCGATGCAGACACAGCTGTACGAGGCGCAGGAGACCTACCGGGCGGCCGAGCGGGCGCGCAGGCAGCGCGACCGGTCCGGGCGGCGATGATGCTGCCTGCCCTGATCGCCACCGATGTGGACGGCACGCTGCTCGACAACTCCGAGCGGGTGACGCCCCGTACCGCGGCGGTGATCCGCGCCGCGGTCGAGGCGGGGACCCGGTTCGTGCTGGCCACCGGCCGACCGCCGCGCTGGGTGCCGCCGATCGTCGAGGAACTCGGTTTCGCACCGATGTCGGTGTGCGCCAACGGCGCGGTGATCTATGACCCGGAGACCGACCGCATCGTCTCGGCCCGCACCCTGTCGGTGCAGCAGCTGGCCGCGCTGGCCGAGACCGCGGCGCGGGTCATCCCGGGGGCCGGGCTGGCCGTGGAACGGGTGGGCCGCAGCGCCCATGACGCGGCCACCCCACAGTTCGTCAGCTCACCGGGTTACGAGCACGCCTGGCTGAATCCGGACAACACCGAGGTGTCGCTGGAGGATCTGCTGAGCGCGCCCGCGGTCAAGCTGCTGATCCGCAAAGCCGGTGCGCGCAGCGGGGATATGGCCGCCGCGCTCGCGCCGCACATGGGATCCGATGCGGACCTGACCTACTCCACCAACAACGGCCTGATCGAGGTGCTGCCGCACGGGCTGAGCAAGGCTACCGGCATCGCCGAGATCGCCGGCCCGCTCGGCATCGATGCCTCCGACATCGTGGCGTTCGGCGATATGCCCAACGACATCCCGATGCTGCGCTGGGCCGGACACGGTATCGCGATGGGCAATGCGCATCCCGATGCGCTGGCCGCCGCGGATGAGGTCACCACACCCAACAGCGATGACGGGCTGGCCCGGGTGCTGGAACGCTGGTGGCTTTAGCCGGGCGACCGATCAAGCGGCGAGGGACGAGCCGCGTTGAGGAGCCGGCACGTTGGGGTTAGCCGGGCGACCGATCAAGCGGCGAGGGACGAGCCGCGTTGAGGAGCCGGCACGTTGGATCCAGCCGGGATTCACGCCTGGTTGCTGATCGGGGTGAACCGCTCCAGCTGCACGGGGGACTCTTCGGGTCGCGGAACCTCCTGCGGCACACCGTCGATGACGCGGGTCACCGCGCCCGTCTCGCGGTCGAAGTTGAGAGTGCCGTGCTGGAAGTTCTGCTTGATCCACAGTGGTTCCTGGATCTCGCCGCTGGTCGGCAGTCCCAGCGCGCCCCGCTCGAATCCCAGTGTGCCCCAAGCCTCGTAGATCGCACCGGTGACGGGCTGGGCGTCGGTGACCGGGGACCAGTACATGGCGCCCCGGTCGAAGGTGACATAGCGGGTGTCCCCGAGGCCCGAGGCCTCCGGTGAGGTCGGCATGCCCAGCGGTCCGTGCTCGGCGCGCAGCGCCAGCCACTTGGTGAAGATGGCGCCGCCGCGCAGCGAGTCGATGAGGTCCTGGGGCCCGGACGGCTGGTTGAACCGGGCCGCGATATCGCGGATCAGATCCATCTGCGCGTAGGCGGCATCGCCGGGGCAGTCGGTGTTGCCGACGTCGCGGTGGGTGAAGATGCTGGGCAGGGTGGGGGTGGTGCCGCGGGCGAAGGTCGTGAAGCCGCCGCCCGCCGATGTCAGGCCCACGGTGCCGCGCGGGTCGACGCGGTCCATGCCGAGGCGCCAGCCCAGCAGTCGCCCGGTGGTGCGCAACTGGATCGGGGTGGGCGGTTCGGCGTTGAAGTCGCCGAGCATGGCCACGCCCCAGGTGTCGGTGTTGAAGCCGCCGGTGTGGGCACCCTGCACGGCGCGGGTCATCCCGCCGGCCCGGCCCTCGAAGACCTGGCCGTACTTGTCGACCATGGCGTTGTAGGCGATGTCGCACCAGCCCAGGGTGCGGGCGTGGTACTCGTAGATGGACCGCACGATGGCGGCCGAATCCTGCGGCGTGTAATCGTTGCTGCCCGCCGTATGATGCACGACACCGGCCCGGATCCCGGTGTCGTAGATGGGGTTTCCGCACTTCATCGACTCGTTGGCGCCCCACTGGGCGCGGGTGATGATGTGCGGCGCCTGGCCCGGCACGGTGGCCGCGGTGGGCGGGGGCGGCACGTCGATCGGTGCCTGCGGCGGGCTTATCAGCACCGCGTTGACGTTCTGCGGCAGTGGCTGTTCGACGTTGGCCGGGATGTAGCCGAGGTCGGCGGCGGGTTTGGCGGGCTGCGGGGCCGGGGTCGCGCGGGTCACCGCGATCTGCACGGTGTTGGTGCGTCCGACGAACACCGGTTCGGTGCCGTGGGTGTCGCGCTGCTCGGGGCCGACACCCTCCAGTGCCTCGGCCTCGTACCAGGGGCCCCAGCTGCCGTCCTCGCGTTTGGCGCGGATCCGGGCGCTCGTCCCGTCGAGGTTGTCGGCGGTCAGCGCCACCAGCGAGAAGGGCTCGGCCTGGTGGATCTCCCGGATGGTCTCGCGTTCGTGGAGCTCGGCGAGGGGCTGTTGGTTGATCGCCGTCGCCCACTGCTCGGTCGCCGAATCCCCGGGTAGCCCGCTGATGGCCCACGGCAGGATGGCGACCGTGCCCACCACTGCGGAGAGCAGTAGAGAAGGCGCAGGACGACGACGCAGCACGAGCTGATGTTACGTATGTGCTTTCTGTTGCCAGTGTTACGACACGGTCGCGTGAGGCGAAAGTTTCATCTGAGGAACTTCCGCACACAACGGCACCGCAGAGCCGAGGGCTTCTGCGGTGCCGTTAGGTGACAGGACTGGTGAATCAGGCCCCGGCGGCCGAGGCGGCTGCCGTGGCAGCGCCGGTGGCGGCTTCGGCCGCGCCGATCGCGGCGTCCGCGGCTGCTGCCGGGGCGGCGGGTGCGGCCGCGGGGGCCGCACTCTTGACCGCCGACATGATGGCCGGCATGACCATGCCCTTCAGCAGGTCGATGGCCTGGCCTGCGCCGAGTTGTTCGGCGGCCTGGTTGATGGTGCCGAGCAGGCCACCGCCACCGGTCGAGGCCGGCACCGCCGCCAGCGTCGGGTCCATACCCAGAATCGGGTACGTGCCCGCCATCGGGTCCAGGCCGATGGGCGCCGCGATCGGGACCTCACCGGGCAGGCCCAGTCCGGCGCCGGTCAGGGCCGGGTCGGTCAGGCCGATCGGGCTGGTCAGCCCCAGCCCCGGATCGGTCAGCGAGGTGGGCGAGAGCGACGGGCTGGCCGCGCCGACCGGCGGGATGCTCAGGCCGGGCGTGGTCAGGTCCGGAGTGCTCAGGCCCGGCGTGGTCAGCCCAGGCGTGGTGAGTCCGGGCGTGGTGAGCTCGGGTGTGGTCAGCCCTGGGGTGGTGAGTCCGGGGGTGGTGAGCTCGGGGGTGGTCAGGCCCGGCGCGGTCAGCCCCGGCGTGGTCAGCCCTGGGGTGGTGAGTCCGGGCGAGGTGAGCCCCGGGGAGGTCAGTCCCGGTGAGACCAGGGTCGGGCTCGCGGCCGGCGAACCGGTCAACAGACCGGTCGGCATCGGCGGCATGTTGACGCCGAACTGGGACAGCCCCTGGGAAAGGGCCGAGAGCAGTTCACCGGGCAGATCGGTGATCATGGCGGCATGGACGAACTCCCGCTCCTGCGGGGCGTCCTTGGCTGCGGACAGTTCGGAAACGGCGGCAATGGCGACTGGACTTGCGACGGCCAGGGCGGCGACTGCGCTCATGGCTGTCGAGAGCTTGCGTCGACGTCGGTTCGGCACGGAAGTCTCCTCAATACATGGACTACGTTTTTCCGGGTGTGGTGCATTTGTGCTGGTAAATCGTGTCGGCGCGAGCGGTTCTCGTGCCCGGGTTACCGCCCTTGCCGACGCGTTTGATGGTACTGCTGTGACTACTGGGTCTAGAGTGACGATGCTGAATCGTGAGCCAATTGCGACCTGCCATCGCACGCGCCGGGACGCAACGCGGTGCCTGCCAGCTCACACATTTCGGGTCGGCAGGTCCCGGTCGGATACCCTTGCTGCCGATGACCGCTGAACCAGATCACGTGGATCTTTTCGTCGTCGGCTCCGGATTCTTCGGCCTGACGATCGCTGAACGCGTGGCCAATGAACTCGGCAAGCGTGTGCTCGTCGTCGACCGGCGCTCCCATATAGGAGGTAACGCCTACTCGGAGCCGGACCCCGAGACCGGGATCGAGGTGCACCGCTACGGCGCACACCTGTTCCACACCTCGAATCAGCGGGTCTGGGATTACGTTCGGCAGTTCACCGAGTTCACCGGCTACCAGCACCGGGTGTTCGCGCTGCACAACGGGCAGGCCTACCAGTTCCCGATGGGCCTGGGCCTGGTGTCGCAGTTCTTCGGCCGCTACTACAGCCCGGGCGAGGCGCGGGCCCTGATCGCCGAGCAGGCCTCCGAGATCGACACTGCCGAGGCGCGCAACCTCGAAGAGAAGGCCATCTCGCTGATCGGCCGCCCGCTCTACGAGGCGTTCGTCAAGCACTACACGGCCAAGCAGTGGCAGACCGACCCCACCGAGTTGCCCGCCGCGGTGATCAGCCGATTGCCGGTGCGCTACAACTTCGACAACCGCTACTTCAACGACACCTACGAGGGTCTGCCGGTCAACGGCTACACCGCGTGGCTGCAGAACATGGCGGACCACGAGAACATCGAGGTGCGCCTCGACACCGATTGGTTCGACGTCCGCGACGAGTTGCGCGCCGCGAACCCGGACGCACCGGTGGTCTACACCGGCCCACTGGACCGCTACTTCGACTATGTCGACGGCCGGCTGGGCTGGCGCACGCTGGACTTCGAGACCGAGGTGTTGAGCGATTGCGGGGATTTCCAAGGCACCCCGGTGATGAACTACAACGACGCCGACGTGCCCTATACCCGCATCCACGAGTTCCGGCACTTCCACCCGGAGCGGGACTACCCGGCCGACAAGACCGTGATCATGCGGGAGTACTCCCGCTTCGCCGATGACGACGACGAGCCGTACTACCCGATCAACACCGATGCCGACCGCACCCTGCTGGCCGGCTACCGGGAGCGGGCGAAGGCGGAGACCGCGGCGGCCAAGGTGCTGTTCGGTGGCCGACTGGGCACCTATCAGTATCTCGACATGCACATGGCGATCGCCAGTGCCCTGAACATGTACGACAACATTCTGGCGCCGCACCTGCGCGACGGGGCAGCCCTGAATGTCAACGACGAAGGCAGTAATTCATGAGCGAGACCCCTTTCGGCGCACTGGACTCCACGGAGTCGCGCGCGGTGAGCCTGCTGGCGCGGGTGATCCTTCCGCGTCCGGGCGAGCCGCTGGACGTCCGCAAGCTCTACATCGAGGAATCGGCGACCAACGCGCGCCGCGCGCACGCCCCGACCCGCACCACCCTGGAGATCGGCGCCGAGTCCGAGGTCTCCTTCGCCACCTACTTCAACGCCTTCCCGGCCAGCTACTGGCGCCGCTGGTCGGTGCTGGGATCGGTGGTGCTGCGCGTCGAACTGACCGGCAGCGCCCGGGTGGACGTGTACCGGTCCAAGGCGACCGGCGCCCGGATCACCGTCGGCGGCACCGAGGCTGTCAGCACCGAGGACGGCAAGCCGGCCGTGGTGGAGTTCGAGGTCGAACTGGCCCCGTTCGAGGACGGCGGCTGGGTCTGGTTCGACATCACCACCGACACCAAGGTGACGGTGCACAGCGCCGGCTGGTACGCCCCGACCCCGGCGCCGGGCCGGGCCGACGTCGCCATCGGCATCCCGACCTTCAACCGGCCCGCCGACTGCGTCAGTGCGTTGGCCGCACTCACCTCCGACCCGCTGGTCGACGAGGTGATCAGCGCGGTCATCGTCTCTGACCAGGGTGCCAAGCAGGCCAAGGACCATCCCGGTTTCGCCGACGCCGCCGCCGCGCTCGGCGACCGACTGACCGTGCGCTACCAGCCCAACCTCGGCGGCTCCGGCGGATACAGCCGGGTCATGTACGAGGCGCTGAAGAACACCGACTGCGAACAGATCCTGTTCATGGACGACGACATCCGCATCGAACCGGACTCGATCCTGCGGGCGTTGGCGTTCAACCGGTTCGCCAAGACCCCGACCCTGGTCGGCGGTCAGATGCTCAACCTGCAGGAGCCCAGCCACCTGCACGTGATGGGTGAGATGGTCGACTCGGCCAACTTCATGTGGACCGGCGCGATCAACACCGAGTACGACCACAACTTCGCCAAGTACCCGCTGGCCGACGAGGAGGAGGAACGCAGCAAGCTGCTGCACCGACGCATCGACGTGGACTACAACGGCTGGTGGATGTGCATGATCCCGCGGCAGGTGGCCCAGGAACTCGGCCAGCCGTTGCCGCTGTTCATCAAGTGGGACGACGCCGAGTACGGGCTGCGCGCCGCCGAGCACGGCTATCCCACCGTCACCCTGCCCGGTGCGGCCATCTGGCACATGGCGTGGAGCGACAAAGACGATGCCATCGACTGGCAGGCTTACTTCCACCTGCGCAACCGGCTGGTGGTCGCGGCCCTGCACTGGGACGGCAAGATCAGCGGGCTGATCCTCAGCCACCTCAAGGCGACCTTCAAACACCTTCTCTGCCTTGAATACTCGACCGTGGCCATTCAGAACAAGGCGATGGACGACTTCCTGGCCGGCCCGGACCACATCTTCTCCATCCTGGAATCCGCGCTGCCGGATGTGCGCAAGCTGCGTGAACAGTTCCCGGATGCCGTGGTGCTGGAGAGCGCGACCGCGCTGCCCGCCCCGTCGGACAAGAAGTGGCGCCGCAAGGTCAGTATCCCGACCAACCCGCCCGCCATCCTGATCCGCCTGACTGGCGGTGTGCTGCACCAGCTTTCGCAGCACAATCCGGAGCACCACATCCGGCCGCAGGTCAACGTCGCAACCCAGGACGCGCGCTGGTTCTCGCTGTGCAAGGTCGACGGGGTCACCGTCACCACCGCCGACGGCCGGGGTGTGGTGTACCGCCAGCGCGACCGTGCCAAGATGTTCGAACTGCTGCGGGAATCGGTGATCCGGCAGATCAAGCTGGGCCGCAAGTTCAACAAGATGCGCAAGGTGTACCGCAAGGCACTGCCCGAGTTGACCAGCACCGAGCGGTGGGAATCCGTGCTCCTGGCCACCGAACCGGTGCCGTCGGCTCTGGAAAAGGCCTGACGTGGCAGGCGATCTGGCGCCCGAAGAGGCGGCGCTGGTAGCGGTTCAGGCCGCCCTGGCCGGACGCCCCGGCGTGCTGGCCACCGCTCGCACGCTGTCGCACTTCGGTGAACACAGCGCCGGCTGGGTCGGCGTCTCGGCGCTCGGTGCCGTGCTGGCGCCCCGGCGCCGCCGGGAATGGCTGGCCGTCGGTGCCGGCGCGTTCGGAGCCCATGCGGTCGCCGTGCTGATCAAGCGGGTCGTCAAGCGCCCGCGCCCGCATCACCCGGCCATCTCCGTCAACGTGGGTACACCGAGCAAGCTGAGTTTCCCGTCCGCGCACGCGACGTCGTCCACCGCGGCCGCGATCCTGCTGGCCCGGGTCACCGGGACACGGCTGCCGCTGCTGGTGATTCCGGTGATGGCGCTGTCCCGACTGGTGCTCGGGGTGCACTACCCGACCGACGTGCTGACCGGAATCGCGGTCGGTACCACGGTCGCCCGGACCGTCGGTGCCGTCACGGGCCCGCCTTCGAAGGAGAAAACCCTGTGAGCGAAGAGCCCCTTCCGACCGCCGGTCCGCCGAAGAGTCTGGCGGCCGGCATCGTCAAGGCGCTGCGGCCGCGGCAGTGGGTGAAGAACGTCCTGGTCTTCGCCGCCCCGGTGGCCGCACTCGGCGACGACCGCTTCGTCGTCGACGACTACCGCGAACTCGTGGTCAAGGTGCTGCTGGCGTTCGTGGTGTTCAGCCTCGCCGCATCCTCGGTGTACCTGGTCAACGACGCCCGCGACGTCGAGGCCGACCGGGCGCACCCCACCAAGCGGTTCCGGCCGATCGCCGCCGGCGTGGTGCCCGAATCCCTGGCCTACACGATGGCGGTGCTGCTCGGGGTCGCCGCGCTGGGCATCTCCTGGCTGGTGACGCCCGATCTGGCCCTGGTGATCGGCGTCTACATCGCCATCCAGCTGGCCTACTGCTTCGGGCTCAAGCACCAGCCGGTGATCGACATCTGCATCGTCTCCTCGGGCTTCCTCATCCGCGCCATCGCCGGTGGTGTGGCCGCCGATATTCAGCTCTCGCAATGGTTCCTGCTGATGATGGCGTTCGGTTCGCTGTTCATGGCGGCCGGTAAGCGTTACGCCGAACTGCAACTCGTCGAGCGCACCGGCGCCAAGATCCGCAAATCGCTGGAGAACTACACCAGCTCGTATCTGCGCTTCGTGTGGACGTTGTCGGCCACCGCGCTGGTGCTCTGCTACGGGCTCTGGGCGTTCGAACGCGACGGCGCCGGTGGTTCCTGGTTCGCCATCTCGATGATTCCCTTCACCATCGCGATCCTGCGGTACGCCGTCGACGTCGACGGCGGATACGCCGGAGAACCCGAGGAGATCGTGCTGGGCGACCGCGTGCTGCAGCTGCTTGGGTTGGCGTGGATCGGAACCGTCTGTGCGGCTGCAATCCTCGTTTGATCGGCTCGGCGCCGCCGTCGCAGCGCGCCTGAGCGATTGGCCGGCCTACCGCTACAGCCTGTCGGTTCGGCTCAGCCTGTGGGTGTCGGTGCTGGTGGTGGCCGGACTGTTCGGCTGGGGAGCCTGGCAGCGACGCTGGATGGCCGATGACGGCCTGATCGTGCTGCGCACGGTGCGAAATCTGCTGGCCGGCAACGGCCCGGTGTTCAACGCGGGGGAACGCGTCGAGTCGAACACCTCCACGCTGTGGACCTACCTGATCACCGGGGCGAGCTGGCTGGCCGGGCCGCTGCGCCTGGAGTACGTGACGCTGGCGCTGACCCTCGGGCTGAGCGTGGCCGGGGTGGTGTTCGTCATGCTCGGCACCGCACGGCTGTACGCACCGCGGCTGCAGGGCCGCCGGGCGCTGCTGCTGCCGGCCGGTGCCCTGGTCTACATCGCCATCCCCCCGGCCCGTGACTTCGCCTCGTCCGGGCTCGAAAACGGTTTGGTGCTGGCCTATATCGGGCTGCTGTGGTGGCTGCTGGTGTGCTGGGCGCAGCGGCCGGGCCTACCGCGGTCCGGGCCCTACCTGACCGCGGCGCTGGCGTTCGTGGCCGGGCTCAGCGTGCTGGTCCGCCCCGAGCTGGCCCTGGTCGGCGGCGGGGCGCTGGTGCTGATGGTGCTGGCCGCTACCGGCTGGCGGCAGTGGCTGCTGATCGTGGCGGCCGGTGGCGCGCTGCCGGTGGTGTACCAGATCTTCCGGATGGGCTACTACGGCCTGCTGGTGCCGCAGACCGCGATCGCCAAGGACGCCTCGGGCGCGAAATGGGCGCAGGGGCTGACCTATCTGGGCAACTTCAACGCCCCGTATCTGCTGTGGATCCCGCTGGTGCTGCTGATCCTGGTCGCCGTGCTGCTCACGGTGTCCAGGGCTCGGCCCGCCGCCGCGCCGGCCCGGCGGAACTGGCGCGCGGCACTGCAAAGCCCCACCGCCGTCGTGATCTTCATCGTCGCCAGCGGCGTGGTGCAGGCCGTGTACTGGACCCGGCAGGGTGGCGACTTCATGCACGGCCGGGTACTGCTGACCGCGGTCTTCCTGATGCTGGCGCCGCTGGCGGTCATCCCGATCGCGGTACCGCACGCCGAGCGGTTCAGCGGCCGGGTCGGTTACCTGCTGGCCGGGGGCACCGCCCTGCTGTGGGTGGCGACCGCGGGATGGTCCCTGTGGGCGGCCAATTCACCGGGTATGGGGGCCGATGCGACCCGGGTCACCCACTCCGGGATCGTCGACGAACGCCGCTTCTACGCGCAGGCCACCGGGCACGCTCATCCGTTGACGGCGGCCGACTATCTGGACTACCCGCGGATGCGGGCCGTGCTGGTCGCCCTGCGCAACACCCCCGATGGCGCGCTGCTGCTGCCGTCGGGCAACTACGACGTGTGGGATGTGGTGCCGGCCATCCCGCCGCCGCCGGACAATCCGCGGCCTCCGGGCGAGAACGGCCCGCACACAGTCTTTTTCACGAATATGGGCATGCTCGGTATGAACGTCGGGCTGGACGTGCGGGTGATCGACCAGATCGGATTGACCAATCCGCTGGCCGCGCACACCGAACGGCTCGAGGATGCGCGCATCGGCCACGACAAGAACCTCTTCCCGGACTGGGCGGTGGCCGAGGGCCCGTTCCTCAAGGAACGGCCCTACATCCCGGAGTATCTGGACGAGGACTGGATCATCCAGGCCGAGGCCGCGCTGAAATGCCCGGACACCGTGTCACGGTTGAACGCGGTGCGCACCCCGATGGGGCCGCGCCGGTTCCTGTCCAATCTCGTGCACGCCCTGGACTTCGGCTCCTACCGGATCGACCGGGTCCCGCTCTACGAGCTGCGCCGATGCGGTCTGGACATCCCGCCGCCCAAGACGCCGGAGTACACCGGGCTGCCCGCCACCGGACCGTGATCTGCGTTACTACGGTTTTGCGGCCGCGGTAACGGCGCGGTTATGTTGGGCCGATAAAGGAGCGTGGCCGACGATGCCCGCACCTGCGTGTGGCGGAGTTCGCCCCAGGAGATGCGTGACACCGCAACCCCTGTGACATGGATGGATTGACAACAGATGCGTAGAACCCGTTTCGCGAGCCTGCTGCGCGCGACGCTGGTGACGATTGTCGCCGCGGCGACCGTCGTCGTCGGCGTGCCGGCGCCCACCGCGGGCGCGTTCTCCCGCGAGGGTCTGCCGGTGGAGTACCTCGACGTGTTCTCGCCGTCGATGAACCGCAATATCCGGGTGCAGTTCCAGGACGGGGGCACTACGGCGCCGACATCGGGTGCAGCGGACCGCAAGGCCGTGTACCTGCTCGATGGTCTGCGCGCCCAGGACGACTACAACGGCTGGGACATCAACACCGCAGCCTTCGAATGGTTCTACGAGTCCGGGGTCTCGGTGGTCATGCCGGTCGGCGGCCAGTCCAGCTTCTACTCGGACTGGTATTCGCCGTCGAGCTTCAACAACCAGGCCTACACCTACAAATGGGAGACCTTCCTCGCCAACGAGCTGCCGCAGTGGCTGGCCGCCAACAAGCAGGTCAGCCCGACCGGCAACGGTGTGGTCGGACTGTCCATGGCCGGCGGTGCCGCGCTCATCCTGGCGGCCTACCATCCCGCCCAATTCACTTATGCCGCTTCGCTGTCCGGGTTCCTGAACCCGTCGACGACGTTCATGAAGCAGGCCATCCGGGTCGCCATGCTGGACTCGGGCGGCTACAACGTGGACAACATGTGGGGTCCGCCGTGGGATCCGGCCTGGAAACGCAACGATCCCACCGCCCAGGTCGGCCGACTGGTCGCAGCCGGCACCCGGTTGTGGATCTACTGTGCGCCAGGCGGTTCCACGCCGCTGGATGAGAACGCCGACCCCGGCCAGAAGTTCAACGCCGACAGCCTGGAGGGGCTGGCGATCGGCAGCAACAAGAAGTTCCAGGAGCGCTACACCGCGGCGGGTGGGCACAATGCGACCTTCGAGTTCCCGGCCGCCGGCAATCATTCCTGGAACTACTGGGGAGCCCAATTACAGGCTCTCAAGCCCGATCTGATCGCCACGATCAATCGCTGAGACCGCTATCAGGTGTGACTTTGCCGGAGAGAGAACTCGCGGCGAGGTGTGGTTGACTACACAGGCACTTGAGTCAGAAAAGATGGGATAGGAAGCTGATGAGTTTCGTTTCGAAGTTGCGCGGTGCCACGCGCCGAGTGGTGGTCGCGACCGCAGCGGTCGCGGTACTGCCCGGTTTGGTGAGCGCCGTCGGCGGCTCGGCGACAGCTGGGGCTTTCTCGCGGCCGGGTCTGCCGGTCGAATATCTCGAGGTTCCGTCGGCCGGGATGGGCCGCGACATCCGCGTCCAGTTCCAGAGCGGCGGGGAGAACTCGCCCGGGGTCTACCTGCTCGACGGTCTGCGCGCCCAGGACGACTTCAACGGTTGGGACATCAACACCGCCGCGTTCGAGTGGTACGAGGGCTCGGGTCTGTCGGTGATCATGCCGGTCGGCGGCCAGTCCAGCTTCTACTCCGACTGGTACAAGCCCGCCTGCGGCAAGGCCGGTTGCACCACCTACAAGTGGGAGACCTTCCTGACCCAGGAGCTGCCCGCATTCCTGGAGACCAAGGGTGTGGACCGCACCCGCTCGGCCGCCGTCGGTCTGTCGATGGCCGGTTCGGCCGCGTTGACCCTGGCCATCTGGCATCCCGGGCAGTTCCAGTACGCCGCCTCGCTGTCGGGTTACCTGAACCCGTCCGAGGGCTGGTGGCCGTTCCTGATCAACATCTCCATGGGTGACGCCGGCGGCTACAAGGCCGACGACATGTGGGGCAAGACCGAGGACGCGAGCAGCGCCTGGAAGCGCAACGACCCGATGGTCAACATGGACCGTCTCGTTGCCAACAACACCCGCGTCTGGATCTTCTGCGGCAACGGCAAGCCGGCCGAGGTCAACGGCAACGTGGCGGGCGACAACCTGCCGGCGAAGTTCCTGGAGAGCTTGACGCTGCGCACCAACAAAACCTTCAAGGACGATTACCTTGCTGCCGGCGGCACCAACGGTGTCTTCAACTTCCCGGCGGGCGGCACGCACGACTGGCCGTACTGGGGTCAGCAGCTGCAGACCATGAAGCCGGACATCCAGCGCGTGCTGGGCGCCACCCCCGCGGCCTGACGGCTGCGGCGGTAGCGACGAACTGAGAAACCGACGGCGGTGCCCCTTGCGGGGGTGCCGCCGTCGGTGGTTTCCAACTCGCTTCTTGGCGGTGGTGTGATTCACTACAACGCGGTGGCGGGGAGATTGCTGACCAGAGAATGAGGTGGGTTATGAGGCTGCGCGCGATACTCGGTGCGGTGCTGCTGGCGTCGGGACTGTGGACGGTGTCGGCCACCGCGGACACCCCGGCCAAGGCCGACGGTGTCGAGTACCTGATGGTGCCTTCGGCCGCGATGGGCCGGGACATCCCGGTGGCCTTCCAGGCCGGCGGGCCGCACGCGGTCTACCTGCTGGACGCCTTCAACGCCGCCCCCGACGTCAGCAACTGGGTGACCGTGGGCAACGCGATGAACACCTTCGCCGGCTCGGGTGTCTCGGTCGCCGCACCCGCGGGCGGTGCCTGGAGCCTGTACACCAACTGGGAGCAGGACGGCAGCAAGCAGTGGGAGACCTTCCTGGCCACCGAGCTGCCGAACTGGCTGGCCGCCAACAAGGGCCTGGCGCCGGGCGGGCACGGCGTCGTCGGCGCCTCGCAGGGCGGCACCGGTGCGCTGATGCTGGCCACCTTCCACCCGGACAGGTTCCGCTACGCCGGTTCGCTGTCGGGCTTCCTGACCCCGTCGCGCACCTTCGAGAACGGCGCGATCACCGCGGGCATGGCGCAGTACGGCGGCGTGAACACCCACGACATGTGGGGCCCGGTGCAGTTCGGCCGGTGGAAGTGGCACGACCCGGACGTGCATTCGCAGCTGCTGGTGGACAACAACACCCGGCTGTGGATCTTCAGCCCGCAAACCACCACCTGCAGCGACCCGGTCGCCATGATCAACGACTGCGCGCAGGCCCAGGGCAGCAACCGCACCTTCTACTCGCACTACCGCTCCATCGGCGGCCGCAACGGACACTTCGACTTCCCGACCGGAGGCCAGCACGACTGGGGCAGCTGGTCGGCGCAGTTGGCCGCCCTGCGCGGTGACCTGGTGGCGGCCATCGCATGAGCCCGGCCTGAGCGGAGCCTGAGCCCCTGCTGAGCCGGTGATCGCTTTGCGATAACGGTCACAGCTGCGCGCCGGAAACGGCTCCCGCTAGCCGGTACCGTGGGATTCGTGGCACGTAACCGACGGTGGGTGGACGCCCTGGCAAAGTGGCCGGTGGTCTCCCCGACGGCGGTGGTGGTGGCCCCGATGATGGTGGCCTCGGTGACCGCGCTGTGCACCGGCTGCTCGCTGGGGGACCGGACGCTGACCACCGTCGGCCAGCCGGCCGCGGAGTCCACCGGGGAGCAGGTGCGCGGTCTGCAGGGCGCCCTGCACGCCGGCGGACACCCCGAGAAGCACTTCGCGGTGACCGAGGATCAGCAGGCCTATCTGGACGCCCTGGTCCACGCCGGTGTGCACCCGTCCGACGAACTCATGGCGCTGAGCATCGGCGCCTATGTCTGCCAGGCCCGTGCGGCCCGGCAGTCCGAGCAGGCGGTCTGGGACTTCGTGCTGCCGCTGGTCCGCGACGACGTCGTCGACGCGCACGCCGGATCGACCGCACCGGACATCGATGAGGTCCATGCCGCCGCGGCTGGCTACATTCGCATCGCTACCGAACGGCTCTGCTAACCAGCAGCAGCACGCACCACCCGTCCGCCGGTTGAGTCGGCGCTTGTGAGGAGTCAAGACAGCATGGCCAAGAAGAGCCGACGTAGGCGGCACCGCGTTCTCGCGCTGGCCGCGGCCGCCGCGGTCGCGGTGCTGGTGGCGGTGCTCGTCGCCGGCGTGGTGGTGTTCATGCGCCAGCCCGACACCAAGACCCTGCCGCCCGGGGCCGCGCCCACCGACGTGCCGACCGCGGTCCCGCCGACCGGCAAGCCGCGCCCGGAGTTCCAGGACGCCAGCTGCCCGGACGTGCAGCTGGTCTCGATCCCGGGAACCTGGGAGTCCTCACCGCAGCTGGACCCGTACAACCCGGTGCAGTTCCCGATCGCGCTGCTGCTCAACGTCACCAATCCGGTGCGTGCCGAGTTCGGCACCGACCGGGTGGAGATCTACACCGTCCCCTACACCGCACAGTTCCACAATCCGTTCTCCGCCGACGGCCAGATGTCCTACAACGACAGCCGGGCCGAGGGGTTCAGCGCCGCCGTGCGGGCCATGACGGAGATGAACGACCGGTGCCCGCTGACCAGCTACGTGCTGGTGGGCTTCTCCCAGGGCGCGGTGATCGCCGGTGACATCGCCAGTGACATCGGCAACGGCCGCGGCCCGGTGGACCAGGATCTGGTGCTCGGTGTGATGCTCATCGCCGACGGGCGCCGCCAGGACGGGGTGGGCCAGAACCTCACCCCCAACCCGCCCGGACAGGGTGCGGAGGTCACCCTGCACGAGCTGCCGATGCTGTCTGCGATGGGTCTGACCATGACCGGACCGCGTGACGGCGGCTTCGGCGCCCTGGACAACCGCACCTATCAGATCTGCGGCTCCGGCGACCTGATCTGCGCCGCCCCGCAATCGGCGTTCTCGGTGGCCAATCTGCCCGCCACCCTGAGCACGCTGCTGGGCAGCGTCGCAGGTCCGGTGCACGCGCTGTACAACACGCCGCAGTTCTGGACGCTGGATGGAAAGACCACCACCCAGTGGACGACGGACTGGGTCCGTGAACTGATTGCGAATGCACCACATCCGAAACACGGATGAGAGGGCCGACTCATTCCCCGTCGATTCGCTTGCCGCAGGTAGCGACTCGCCGGTAACCAGATTTGGCCTGCGGGAATCGGTCACCTAACATTAAGAGAAAACTAAGAGTGACGAGTGGTCGTCGGCGGTCCGGGTTGGCCGCGCCGGGTACGATTCCGGAGGTTCGCGACCACCGAGCGATGAGTTGAGCATGCTGTGACAGGAGTTTTTGATGCCGTTTCATAACCCGTTCATCAAGAACGGACAGATCAAGCTCCCCGATAACGGCAGCATCGTGCAGCACGTGGAGCGCTGGGCCAAGGTGCGCGGCGACAAGCTCGCCTACCGCTTCCTCGACTACTCGGTCGAGCGTGACGGCGTCGCCCGCGATCTGACCTGGGCGCAGTTCAGTGCCCGCAACCGTGCTGTCGCGGCCCGCCTGCAGCAGGTCACCAAGGAAGGCGACCGGGTCGCCATCCTGAGCCCGCAGAACCTCAACTACCTGGTGGCCATGTACGGCGCCATCTACGCCGGCCGGATCGCGGTGCCGCTGTTCGATCCCTCCGAGCCCGGGCACGTCGGCCGCCTGCATGCCGTGCTCGACGACTGCCAGCCCTCCGCCGTGCTGACCACCACCGACGCCGCCGAGGGTGTGCGCAAGTTCTTCCGCAGCCGCCCGGCCAACCAGCGTCCCCGGGTGATCGCGGTCGACGCGGTGCCCGACGAGGTGGCCGCCACCTGGGAACCGGTCGATGTCACCATCGACACCGTCGCCTACCTGCAGTACACCTCGGGTTCGACGCGCATCCCGACAGGTGTGCAGATCACCCACCTGAACCTGGCCACCAACATCGTGCAGATCATCGAGGCGCTGGAGGGCGAGGAGGGCGACCGCGGCCTGTCCTGGCTGCCGTTCTTCCACGACATGGGCCTGATCACCGCGCTGCTGGCGCCGATGATCGGTCACAACTTCACCTTCATGACCCCGGCCGCCTTCGTGCGCCGCCCCGGTCGCTGGATCCGGGAGATGGCCCGCAAGCCCGAGGACACCGGTGGTGTCATCTCGGTGGCCCCGAACTTCGCCTTCGACCATGCCGCCGCGCGCGGCCTGCCCAAGGACGGCGAGCCGCCGCTGGACCTGTCCAACGTCAAGGCGGTGCTCAACGGCAGCGAGCCGATCTCGGCCGCCACCGTGCGCCGGTTCAACGAGGCGTTCGGGCCGTACGGCTTCTCGCCCAAGGCCATCAAGCCGTCCTACGGGCTGGCCGAGGCCACCCTGTTCGTGTCGACCACCCCGGCCGCCGAGGAACCCAAGATCCTCTACGTCGACCGCGACGCGCTGAACAGCAACCGGATCGTCGAGGTGGAGGCCGACTCACCGACGGCGGTCGCGCAGGCCTCCGCCGGCAAGGTCGGTATCTCCGAGTGGGCCGTGATCGTGGACGCCGAGTCGGCCACCGAGCTGCCCGACGGCCAGATCGGTGAGATCTGGATCAGCGGGAACAACATGGGCACCGGCTACTGGGGCAAGGCCGAAGAGACGGTGACCACCTTCCAGAACATCCTCAAGTCGCGCACCGAGCCGTCGCACGCCGAGGGCGCGGCCGACGACGCGACCTGGGTGCGTACCGGTGACTACGGCGCCTTCTACGACGGCGACCTCTACATCACCGGCCGGGTCAAGGACCTGGTCATCATCGACGGCCGCAACCACTACCCGCAGGACCTGGAGTACTCCGCGCAGGAGGCCAGCAAGGCCGTGCGCACCGGGTTCGCCGCGGCCTTCTCGGTGCCGGCCAACCAACTGCCCCCCGAGGTCTTCGACGATGCCAACACCGGCCTGAAGTTCGACCCCGAGGACACCTCCGAGCAGCTGGTCATCGTCGCCGAGCGGGCGCCGGGATCGCACAAGCTCGAGCTGGCCCCGGTCGTCGACGCCATCCGCGCCGCGATCGCGGTGCGCCACGGTGTCACCGTGCGCGACGTGCTGCTGACCCCCGCGGGCGCGATCCCGCGGACCTCCAGCGGCAAGATCGGCCGGCGCGCCTGCCGGGCGGGCTACCTGGACGGCAGCCTGCGCAGCGGCAAGATCGCCAACGACTTCCCCGACGAGACCGACTGAGACCGACTGGGTTTCCGGCCGCGCAACCAAGGCCGCACGGCGGCGAAAGTGAATCGTGAAAATGACTGAACCGCAAGATAATTCACTCGAGCTAGCGGCCGCGGGACTTCCGGCCGTTTCCGGGTCCGCCGCCGATGCCGTGGCCCCGGCGCGCAGTGACATGACCGTGGCCGAGATGCGCGAGTGGCTGCGCAACTGGGTGGCCAACGCCACCGGCCAGTCGCCGGACTCCATCAACGAGTCGGCCCCGGTGGTGGAGCTGGGCCTGTCCTCGCGTGACGCGGTCGCCATGGCCAGCGACATCGAGGACCTGACCGGTGTCACGCTGACCGCCACCGTGGTGTTCCGCAACCCGACCATCGAGGCACTGGCCACCGTCATCATCGAGGGCGAGCCGGAGCCGGTCGTCGACGCCGACGCGGACTGGAGCCGCGAGCCCGGCGTCGAGGACATCGCCGTCGTCGGCATCGCGACCCGCTTCCCGGGCGATATGAACAGCGCCGAGGAGATGTGGGCCGCCCTGCTCGAGGGCCGCGACGCCAGCTCGGATCTGCCCGAGGGCCGGTGGTCGGAATTCCTCGGCGAACCGCGGATCGCCGAACGGGTGGCCAAGGCGCACACCCGCGGCGGCTACCTGTCCGACATCAAGGGCTTCGACTCGGAGTTCTTCGCGCTGTCGAAGATCGAAGCCGACAACATCGACCCGCAGCAGCGGATGGCCCTGGAGCTCACCTGGGAGGCCCTCGAGCACGCCCGCATCCCGGCCTCCAGCCTGCGCGGCACCGATGTCGGTGTGTACGTGGGCAGCTCGAACAACGACTACATGTTCCTCGCGGTCGCCGACCCGACCACCGCACATCCGTACGCGATCACCGGCACCACCAGCTCCATCATCGCCAACCGGGTGTCCTACTTCTTCGACTTCCGCGGCCCGTCGGAGTCCATCGACACCGCCTGCTCCAGCTCGCTGGTGGCCGCCCACCAGGGTGTGCGCGCCCTGCGTTCCGGTGAGATCGACATGGCCGTCGTCGGTGGGGTCAACGCCATGGTCACCCCCATCGTCACCATCGGCTTCGACGAGGTCGGCGGGGTGCTCGCCCCGGACGGCCGGTGCAAGTCCTTCTCCTCGGATGCCAACGGCTACGCCCGCTCCGAGGGCGGCGGCATGCTGATCCTCAAGCGGGTCTCCGATGCGCGCCGCGACGGCGACGAGATCATCGCCGTCATCGCCGGCAGCGCGGTCAACCACGACGGCCGCTCCAACGGCATGCTCGCCCCCAATCCGGACGCACAGGCGGCGGTGCTGCGCAAGGCCTACAAGGACGCCGGGATCAACCCGCGCGACGTCGACTACATCGAGGCGCACGGCACCGGCACCATCCTGGGCGACCCGATCGAGGCGGACGCGCTGGGCCGGGTCGTCGGCCTGGGCCGCGCCGTGGACAGGCCCGCCCTGCTGGGTGCGGTGAAATCCAATCTGGGACACCTGGAATCGGCCGCCGGTGCGGCCAGCCTGGCCAAGACGGCGCTGTCGCTGCAGCGCGACAAGCTGCCGCCGTCGATCAACTACGCGGGCCCCAACCCCTACATCGACTTCGAGAAGGAACGGCTGAAGGTCAACGACACCGTCAGCGAGTGGCCGCGTTACAGCGGTCACGCCATCGCCGGCGTCTCGGGTTTCGGCTTCGGCGGCGCCAACGCACACCTGGTGCTGCGTGAGGTGCTGGCCTCCGATCTGGTCGAGCCGGAGCCGGAAAACCTTGCGGCCGAAGAGAAGTCATCCAGCGATGCCGAGGCCGTCTTCGTCGGCGGGGTCCGGATGGACGAGTACGGCGAGTTCATCGACGATGACGACACCGCCGGCGACGGCGTCCCCAGCTACGGCGAGGACACCTACGAACTGCCCGGCCTGACCGAGCAGGCCCAGCGCCTCATCGAGGAGTCCCGGCAGCAGCTGGACGGCACCGAGCAGCCCGATCCGGTTGTGCCGCTGTTCGTCTCGGGCTTCCTGACCTCCCGCAAGCGAACCGCAGCCGCCGAGCTGGCGGACTGGATCGACAGCGAGGCCGGCCGGGCCTCCTCGCTGGAGTCGATCGGCCGGTCGCTGTCCCGGCGCAACCACGGACGCTCGCGCGCGGTGGTGCTCGCCCACGACCACGACGAGGCGGTCAAGGGTCTGCGCGCCCTGGCCGACGGTAAGCCCAGCCCGCTGGTGCTGGCCGCCGACGGCCCGGTCACCAACGGCCCGGTCTGGGTGTTCGCCGGATTCGGTGCCCAGCACCGCAAGATGGGCAAGAGCCTGTACCTGCGCAACGAGGTGTTCGCCGAGTGGATCAACAAGGTGGACGCCCTGATCCAGGACGAGCGCGGCTACTCGGTGGTCGAACTGATCCTCGACGACGCGATCGACTACACAGCAGAGACCTGCGAGTACCCGATCGAGGTCGTCCAGACGGTGATCTTCGCGCTGCAGATCGGGCTCGGTGAGCTGCTGCGCCACCACGGCGCCACCCCCGGCGCGGTGATCGGCCAGTCGCTCGGTGAGGCCGCCGCGGCCTACTTCTCCGGTGGCCTGTCGCTGGCCGACGCCACCCGCACCATCTGCTCGCGCGCCCACCTGATGGGTGAGGGCGAGGCCATGCTGTTCGGTGAGTACATCCGGTTGATGGCGCTCGTCGAGTACTCGGCCGACGAGATCAGAGGAGTCTTCTCCGATTACCCCGGCCTGGAGGTGTGCGTCTACGCCGCGCCGACCCAGACCGTCATCGGTGGCCCGCCGGACCAGATCGACGCGATCGTCGAACGCGCCGAGGCCGAGGGCAAGTTCGCCCGCAAGCTGCAGACCAAGGGCGCCAGCCACACCCAGCAGATGGATCCGCTGCTCGGTGAACTGGCCGCCGAACTGCAGGGCATCGAGGCGCTTCCGCTGCAGACCGGTTACTACTCCACGGTGCACGAGGGCACGTTCCTGCGCGCCGGCGCCGAGCCGATCCACGATGTGGACTACTGGAAGAAGGGGCTGCGGCACAGCGTCTACTTCACCCACGGCATCCGCAACGCGGTCGACAACGGACACACCACCTTCCTGGAGTTGGCCCCGAACCCGGTCGCGCTCATGCAGGTCGGGCTGACCACGGCGGCCGCCGGGCTCCACGACGCCCAGCTGATCGGGACGCTGGCCCGCAAGCAGGACGAGGTCGACTCGATGACGGTGGCGATGGCCACCCTGTACGTCTACGGGCACGACCTGGACCCGCGCACCCTGTTCCCGCGCACCGCCCGGGGCCTGGCCGGCGCGCTGGACTACGCCGACATCCCGCTGACCCGGTTCAAGCGCAAGGAGCACTGGCTCGACGCCCGCTTCACCGGGGACAGCTCGGTGCTGATGCCGGGTACCCATGTGGCCACCCCGGACGGCCGGCACGTCTTCGAATACGCGCCCGACGGCGAGACGGATCTGGCGGCGCTGGTGAAAGCCGCTGCCGCGCAGGTGCTTCCGGACGCAATCCTGACCGCATCCGAACAGCGCGCGGTGCCCGGCCCGGGCTCGCGGCTGGTGACCACCGTGACCCGCCACCCGGGCGGGGCGTCGGTGCAGGTGCACGCGCGCATCGAGGAATCGTTCACCCTGGTCTACGACGCCATCGTCACCCGCGGCGGCGCGCAGACCGTGCTGCCCACCGCGGTGGGTGCCGGTACCGTCGCCGAGATCGCCGCCGCCCCTGCGGCCGTGGCGGAGCCCGAGTCGGGCCCGGCGTTCGAGGCCGACAACCTCACCGCAGGCGCGAATCTCGGTGCGAGCTTCGCCAAGTGGTCCCCGGATTCCGGTGAGACCGTGGCCGACCGGCTGGGCACCATCGTCGGCAGTGCCATGGGTTACGAGCCCGAGGACCTGCCCTGGGAGGTGCCGCTGATCGAGCTCGGCCTGGATTCCCTGATGGCGGTGCGGATCAAGAACCGCGTCGAATACGACTTCGACCTGCCGCCGATCCAGCTGACCGCGGTGCGTGACGCCAACCTGTACGCGGTGGAGAAGCTGATCCAGTACGCGATCGAGCATCGCGACGAGGTCAGTGAGATCGCCGAGGCGCAGAAGGGCCAGACCGCCGAGGAGATCGCGGCCGCCCAGGCCGAGCTGATGGGCGGGGCGACCACCGTCGCCGAACTGGAGGCCAAGCTGGCCGAGGCCGGGCACCCGATCGCCGAGGAGACCGCCGCCCGGAGCACCGAGGCGACCGTCGAGTCGCTGGCCGAGGTGGGTATCGAGATCCCGCCGCCGCCAACGGATCCGAGTGGCATCCCGGCTCCGCCTACCGATCCCGCCGGACCGGCCAAGAGCCCGTCGAATGCGACCGCTGCGGCCGCCGCGGCCAAGGTGCTCACCCAGGAGGCCGTCACCGAGGCGCTCGGCGCCGACGTGCCCCCGCGGGACGCGGCCGAGCGGGTCACCTTCGCCACCTGGGCGATCGTCACCGGCAAGTCGCCCGGCGGCATCTTCAACGAGCTGCCGGCCCTGGACGAGGCGGCGGCCAAGAAGATGGCCGACCGGTTGAGCGAACGCGCCGAGGGCATCATCACGCCTCAGCAGGTCAGCACGGCCAAGACCATCGAGGAACTGGCCACCCATGTGCGCAACCAGCTCGAGGATGGCGTGGTCGACGGGTTCGTGCGCACCCTGCGCGCGCCGGTCGAGGGTTCGGATGCGGTGCCGCTGTTCGTGTTCCACCCCGCCGGTGGATCCACCGTGGTGTACGAGCCGCTGATCAAGCGGCTGCCGTCGGACATCCCGGTGTACGGCATCGAGCGGGTGGAGGGCTCCATCGAGGAGCGCGCCGCCGAGTACGTGCCCAAGCTGCTCGCACTGCACAAGGGACCGTTCGTGCTGGCGGGCTGGTCACTGGGTGGCGCGCTGGCCTACGCCTGCGCCATCGGGCTCAAGCAGGCCGGCGCCGATGTGCAGTTCGTGGGGCTCATCGATTGCGTGCGCCCCGGTGTGCCGATCGACAAGACCCAGGCCGGGATGCGGGCCCGGTGGGACCGCTACGCACGGTTCGCCGAGCGCACCTTCAACGTCGAGATCCCCGAGATCCCGTACGAGGAACTGGAGAAGCTCGACGACGAGGGCCAGGTGCGCTACGTGCTCGACCTCGTCGCGCAGAGCGGCGTGCAGATCCCGGGCGGGATCATCGAGCACCAGCGCACCTCGTATCTGGACAACCGGGCGTTGGACACCATCGAAATCCGGCCCTACGACGGACATGTCACGCTCTACATGGCCGACCGCTACCACGACGACGCCATCGTCTTCGAACCGGCGTACGCCACCCGCCAGCCCGACGGCGGCTGGGGCGAGGCCGTCTCGGACCTGGAGGTGGTGCACATCGGCGGTGAGCACATCCAGGCCATCGACGAGCCGATCATCGCCAAGGTCGGTGCTCACATGAGCGAGGCCATCAATCGCATCGAATCACGGCAGCATGACCCGGAGAAGGAAGCACAGTGACGGAAAACCCTGCCGCGCAGCCGAAGACGGCCACCACCGCGGAGAAGCTGGCCGAGCTTCGCGAGAAGCTGGAACTGGCGAAGGATCCCGGCGATGAGAAGGCCCGGGCCAAGCGCGACAAGCGCGGCATCCCGAGCGCGCGGGCCCGCATCCACTCGCTGCTGGATCCGGGCAGCTTCCTGGAGATCGGCGCCCTGGCCCGCACGCCGGGTGACCCGAACGCCTTCTACGGCGACGGTGTGGTCACCGGTCACGGCACCATCGACGGCCGCCCGGTCGGCGTGTTCAGCCACGACCAGACCGTGTTCCAGGGTTCGGTCGGTGAGATGTTCGGCCGCAAGGTCGCCAAGCTGATGGAGTGGGTGGCCATGGTCGGCTGCCCGATCATCGGCATCAACGACTCCGCGGGCGCCCGGATCCAGGACACCGCGACCTCGCTGGCCTGGTACGCCGAACTCGGCCGCCGGCACGAACTGCTGCGCGGCCAGGTCCCGGAGATCTCGCTGATCTTCGGTAAGTGCGCCGGTGGTGCGGTGTACTCGCCGATCCAGACCGACCTCGTCGTCGCGGTCCGCGACCAGGGCTACATGTTCGTCACCGGCCCGGACGTCATCAAGGACGTCACCGGTGAGGAGGTCACCCTCGACGAACTCGGCGGCGCCGACGCACAGGCCCGCTACGGCAACATCCACCAGGTGGTGGAGTCCGAGGCCGCGGCGTTCCAGTACGTCCGCGACTACCTGAGCTTCCTGCCCGGCAACACCTTCGACGATCCGCCGATCGTCAACCCGGGTCTGGAGCCCGAGATCACCCCGCACGATCTGGAACTCGATGCGATCGTGCCGGACTCGGACAACCAGGCCTACGACATGATGGAGATCCTGCTGCGGATCTTCGACGACGGTGACGTATTCCAGGTCGCCGAGCAGGCCGGCCCGTCCATCATCACCGCCTTCGCCCGGGTAGACGGCCGGCCGGTCGGCGTCATCGCCAACCAGCCGTCCTACATGTCCGGCGCCATCGACAACGAGGCCTCCGACAAGGCCGCCCGGTTCGTGCGGTTCTGCGACTCGTTCAACACCCCGTTGGTCTTCGTGGTGGACACCCCCGGCTTCATGCCCGGTGTGGAACAGGAGAAGGGCGGCATCATCAAGCGCGGCGGCCGGTTCCTCAACGCCGTCGTGGAGGCCGACATCCCGAAGGTCACCATCACGGTGCGCAAGTCCTACGGCGGCGCCTACGCGGTGATGGGCTCCAAGCAGCTCACCGCCGACCTCAACTTCGCCTGGCCGACCGCCCGCATCGCGGTGATCGGCGCCGAGGGTGCGGCCCAGCTGCTGGTGAAGCGCTTCCCGGATCCGACCGCCCCCGAGGTGCAGAAGATCCGCAAGGAGTTCATCGAGGGCTACAACGCCGGGATGGCGGTGCCGTGGATCGCGGCCGAGCGTGGCTACATCGACGGCGTCATCGAGCCGCACGAGACCCGTCTGCTGCTGCGCAAGTCGATGCGGCTGCTGCGGGACAAGCAGATTCAGCGCGTGCAGCGTAAGCACGGCCTGACGCCGATCTAGGACGCCGAACTCCCGGGCCCTCTAGGATGCAACGGTGTCCGAACCCGTGCCGCCCGCGGTGGCCGTCGCTCTGGGACTGGTCGCGGCGGCCTGCGACGGCGTCGCGCTGGCCTACCACGGTGCCGAGCGGCTGCCGGTGGTCGGCGGCTGGCTGACCAGCGGCCGTCGCACCCTGCAGTCCCGCGGTGAGCAGATGCTCGGCGCGGGCATCGAGATGGTGCTGGACCAGCTTGACCTGAACGCGTTGGCGCGGCAGCGGATCGACCTGATCGGGCTGGCCGACGAGGTGGTCGACGGGATCGATCTGCCCGCCATCATCAAGCAGTCCACCGATTCGGTGACCGCCGAGGTGATGACCGATGTGCGCAGCCAGGGTGAGCGCGCCGACGATCTGGTGGCCGGGTTCGTCGACCGGCTGCTGCGCCGGGAACGGGGACAACTGTGAGAGGCGCCGGTGTGTCGCTGAAACCGGCCGGCCTCGTCAGCCGCGGGGTGGCCGCCGTCATCGACCTGGTGGTGGTGGGCGTGGCCCTGGGCGCGGTCTACGTCGGGCTGATCCTGGCGCGGTTGATGTTCAATCCGTCCACCTTCAGCTTCCCGACCCTCAATGCGGTGTTCTCCACGGCGGTCATGTTCGCCGTCGCGGTGTTCTATCTGACCGTCTGCTGGGCGGTGTCGGGCTG
Source organism: Mycolicibacterium aurum (assembly GCA_900078775.1). GTDB lineage: Bacteria > Actinomycetota > Actinomycetes > Mycobacteriales > Mycobacteriaceae > Mycobacterium > Mycobacterium aurum_A. The sequence continues at coordinate 4,573,023 of LT549889.1, read as the reverse complement.
CACCGCGGGTGCGGCCGTGATGGGTCTGCGCGTCACCGGACGCCGCGGCGGCCGGATCGCACCGGCGCTCGCGGTGCTGCGGGCCGCCGCGTGCGTGCTGTTCCCGGTCGGACTGCTCTGGGCGGCCGTGGATGTCCGGCGAAGATCACTGCAGGACATCGTGTTCGGCAGCCGCGTCGTCTACGTGAAGCCCTAGCTCGACCGGGCTCAGGGGCCGATGCGGATCTCCCCGGGAGAGTACAGCCCGGAGTGCGTGGTGTGACCCAGGTCGAGCTCCGCCGGTTGCGCGTCGACAATGGTGTCGAAGCGCCGCAGCGAACCCCAGTCCTGGCCCCAGTCGTGCGACAGGTAGGTCGACATCACCGAGGCGCGCAGCAACAGATCGGTGATCCCTAGCAGGCCGCCCTCCAGGCCGTTCTGCCAGGTGTCGGTGCTCTGCAGTTTGGCGAAGTAGTCCGGGGAGATGCGGAACTTCGGAATCTCGGTGACGCCGTTGGCGTGCAGCATCGGCTGCTGGCAGGGGAAGGCCAGGCCCACCGCCCAGTCCAGCAGCACCGGCTGCTCGGAACCGATGTACTCCTGCACCGAGCGGACCTCGGGGACCCGGGGCGGTGTCACCGCAACCCAATCACCTTGGCCCAGTGACAGATCCTCGGCGACCACCCGGACCGCAATCGCATCGGCGGGGATCTGCTCGCGCGGGTAGCGCAGGTTACGCCAGGACGGCGTCGGGCCGACGTCGTACGGACTGACCCGGCCCGCGGGCACCGGGGCGCCGTCCGGACCGGCCACCGCGTACTCCAGTTCCACTGTCTGGCCGGAGGTCTCGCCCTTGGCGACACTGGAACCGGCGATCGTGCCGGCCGCGGTGATGGTGACCAGCGGGTGCGCGTCGTCGGCCGGGGGCAGCTCGTACCAGGCCGAGGTGAGTCGGCTCTCCTGTTGTGCCTCGGTGGAATACGTGCCCGCGACCGGAACCCGCGCGGGGTCCAGCCCGTAGGGCAGCGGCACCCGTGACCCGTTGACCCCGGGCCGGGACAGCCGGATCGGGCGGTTCCAGTCGTAGTCGGTACCGGGCTGCGGGTTGTTCAGCCGGATCGCCTCGGCGATGATCCGGTCCGGGACACCGTTGGGGCCGAAGCCGGGTGCGCCGGCCCCGCCCAGCGGCCCGAGCGGTCCGTAATCGCCCGGCAGCGCGCGCAGGAAGCCGTCGTTGGAGTCGGGTTCGACCAGCACATCGTCGGCCATTCCGCAGCCGCCGGCGAAGGCCCGGATATTGGCCCAACCGTTGGAGTACGTCGGGTACTGGCGGACCACGCCGATGGCCATCGACGCCACGAACACCACCACCATGAACCCGGCGGCGATCGGGATCGGCGCGGCGGTGAGCCGGTCGGCCAGCCGCGATTCCGTCTTCTGCGAAACGTGCAGCCAGAACGCCCACAGGGCGGTGATCGCGAACAGCGCGAAGAACATCGAGCTGACGGACACCCCACCGATGGCGGGCACCGCGGTATTGAACGGGGCACCGAAGTTGGAGACGTACCACCACCCGTTGACCGAGGCGAAGCACAGCGCCAGTACGAAGAACACCAGGGCCAGGAAGGCCACCCGGTTGCGGGCCGAACGCAGCACCGTCTTCGACACCATCACCGTGGTCAAGGCGGCCATCGCGCCCGCCACCGCGGCGAACAGGCCGAAGTGGTGGATCCACTTGGTGGGGGTGAACATCAGGAAGAAGATGGTGGCGAAGATGATGCCCATCAGCCGCCAGGCCGGTCCGCGGGCGATGCCGGCGATCCGCTTGCGGCGCAACATCATGAACAGCGCCGGGAACATGCACATCGCGGTGAAAAGGAAGGCGAAGCGACGCGAGATCGCACCGTCCACGGTCGGCAGGATCAGGTAGTAGTAGCGCAGGTTCTCGGTGTACCACTCCTGGCTGGGCCCGATCGCGGTGCGCACCCGGGTGGCCTCCAGCACCGTCGCCAGCGTCTGATCCGCGAACACCACCGCCAGGATCACGGTGCCCGCCGCGAGCAGCGGAGCCAGCAGTGGCAGTGTGCCGACCAACGCGCGCCTGCGCATCAGGATGCGCAGGATGGGCCGCCCGCCGGCCACCAGGGCGGCCACCGCGATCAGGCCGGTGGGCTGGATCCCCAGGGTGAAGGCCGCCGAGATGATCGCCAGCGCAGCGGGTGTCAGCCGGCCCGAGCTGATGGCCCGCTCGATGAGCACATAGGTGATCAGTGCGCCGGTGGCGATCTGGCCCTCGGGGCGCAGGCCGTTGTTGAACGGCATCCAGGCGCCCAGCAGCACCAGGCCGGCGGCCCACAGCGCCGGACGGCTGGCGAGGACCGCGGGCCCCAGTCGGGGCAGCACCTCGCGGGACAGCAGCAGCCAGCAGATCACCGCGCAGATCAGGTCGGGCAACCGCATCCAGATGCTCGCGGTGCTCACCTGGGACATCAGCGCGAGCACGTTGTAGTACCAGCCGAACGGATCCTCCGGGCTGCCGAACCAGCGGAAGTAGTTCGACATGTAGCCGGCGTGCTCGGCGACGCGGGCCATCTGCAGGATGTAGCCGTCGTCAGACGAGTTGGTGCCGATGACGTACCAGACCGCGAAGCCGCCCACCACGACACCGTCGACGGCGGTCAGGGTCCGCCACCGGGTGGGGATCAGCCGGCGCATCCGACGGCCGTCCAGCCGGTCGAGGCGCCACAGCGCCAGCACCGCGATGACGGTCGAGATGATGGCCAGCACGATCGCGGCCAGCTTCAGCGCGGTCGGCTGGGTGGTGAACCGGGTGTCGATCTCGGCAGACAGCGAAAGCCCCTGCGGGGCAGCGCCGGTCAGGTCGGTGAACACGCCGACGATCGCCGGTCGCAGGTTCGGGTCCGGGTAGCCGGTGCGCTGCGGGGACCCCGCGTTCTCTCCCGAGTCCTGGGTCAGCCCGACGAAGTCGGCGTAGGTGCCGTCATGGTCGGAGGTGATCCGGATCTCCGAACAGCCGGGGCCGCCGCCGTACCGGTGACCCGGTCCCGTTCGACGCTGGCCACCACCACATTTCGGACGATGACATCGACCCGGGAGGGACTGTCGGCCTCTTCGGGGCTGACCGTCACCAGCATCGCGTTCAGCGCGGCGTCGCGGCCCTGTGCCGGCGCGGTGCCCATCACCAGCCCGCCGTCGGCGGGCATATCGCGGATCACCGAGCACGGCACGGTGGCGGTCAGGCTCACCGGCGCCTGCGAGATCAGCGGCGCGGTCACGTTCGAGAGCTGGCCGGCCTGAGGCCAATTCAACGTGGCGGTGGTCTGGGTGACCGGCAGCAACGGCACAGCCACCGCCATCACGAAGCCCAGCAGGCCGGCGATGGTGGCGACCCAGCGGGCGATCTTCACGTCGTTCACGGCAGGGCCCTGATCGGTCCGCCGCGACTCCAGCCGAACACGTTGGTCGTCCCTTCCTCGATGACGGCGTCGGGCGCCTCGTCGCTCGGCACCACCCGGATGTAGCGCTCGATGGAACCCCAGTCGCGGTACCAGTCATCCCGCAGATAGGTGGGGATCGTGGCGGTGCGCAACAGCGCCTGGATGAACAGGAACGGTCCGCCGTCGTCGGCGGACTGCCACTGGTTCGACGAGGCCACCATCTGTTTGAAGTTCGGCAGGATCCGGTACTCGGGCAGCTCGGCCACCCCGAGCCGCTCGGCGAACGGCCGCTGGCACGGGAAGTTCGCCGCCGTCGCGATGTCCATCAGCACCGGGGTCCGGGTGCCGAGAAATTCCTGTGCGGTCTGCAGCACCGGCACCCGCGGCGGGGTGAACGCGAACCACTGATCCTCGGACAGGTTCGGGTCATCAGCGACGATGCGGGCCACATTGGCCTCCGGCGGGGCCGAGGTCAGCGGGAACCGCAGGTTGCGCCACGCCTTCTGATAGAACGTGTCGATCGGCTGGACCTCCGACAGTGCCTGGTAGCTGCCGTCGGGGCGGTGCACACCCCACTGAAGTTTCAGCGACTGGCCGTAGTTGAACGACCCGTCCTCCTCGTAGAACCAGATGGCGCCCGCCGCGGCGACGGTCACCAGCGGCCGGTCCGGGGTGCGGGGCGGCAGTTGGTACCAGGCCGAGGTGGCCTTGGCGGCGAGGGTGTTCTCGTCGAAGCTGCCCATCACCGGGGTGCGCTCCGGATCCAGTCCGAACGGCAGGAACACCCGGGATCCGTTCACGCCCTCGGGGCCGTAGCCACCGCCGGTACCGGCGGCATAGCCGACACCGACGTTGGGCTTGTCGACCGGCCCGTCGGAGTTCGGCGTGCCCGGATTGCCGGCGACGGGCTCGGGGGGTTCGAGGGTGTCACTGACACCGTTGGGGGTGAAGCCGATCGGCTTCTCGCCGCCCAGCGGTCCGTACGGGCCGAACCGCTGCCCCGGAACGGGCTGCAGCAGGCCGGCATTGGTGTCGGCCTCGACCAGAACGGCGTCGGCCATCGCGCAACTGTCTCCGGACAGACCCGACCGTAACGCCGACAGGTTGGCCGAGCCGGTGGTGTAGACCGGATAGCGGCCCACGGTGGCCTTGACCATCGAGCCGAGTTCGAGCACCACCATGATCACGGCGACGATCAGCAGCGGCGTGGATGCCAGCGCCCGGTTGCGACCGGTGTCGGCGACCTGGGTGTGCCCGGCGTAGTCGATGCGGAAGTGCAGCCACGCGGTCAGCAGGCCACCGGCGATGGCCAGCACCAGGAAGATGGTGGTCACCGGGTAGCCGACGATGACGGGTTGCTTGTCGAACCACGGCACCCCGTAGTTGCCGGTGTAGAACCAGCCGTTGATACCCGAGGTCGCCCAGGCCAGCACGAACAGCAGGGCCGTCACGTAGAGGGCGAGGTTGCGTCGGCTGTGCAGGCCTACCCGGGCCAGGGCGAACGCGGTCACCCCGCCCAGTGCGCCGGCCAGACCGGCGAACGCACCGAACTGGATCGCCCACTTGGTCGGGGTCAGGGTCAGCAGCAGCAGCCCGATCCCGGTGCTGCCGATCAGCCGCCACACCGGTCCGTTCATCGCCCCCGGCACGGTGCCGCGGCGCAACAGCACCATCAGCACCCCGAACAGGCACAGCAGCAGGATCAGCACCGCGAACCGGCGGGTCAGCGATCCGTCCACGCTGTCCTCGACGGTCAGGAAGTAGTACCGCAGGAACTCCTGGTACCAGGGGATGGTCGGGCCCACCACGTACTTGATCCGGGCCGACTCGGCGACGGTGGCCAGGGTCTGGTCCCGGAACACGATCACGAAGATCAGCGAGGCGGCGGCCAGCAGCGCGGCCAGCGGCGCCAGCACGCCGTGGACGGCGCGGCGTTCGGCGATCAGCCGGGTGATGGCCCGGGCGCCGACCAGCAGTGGCGCGAGCGCGATCAGACCCTGCGGGGCCAGGGTCACGGAGAAGGCGGCGACGACGACGGCGGCCGCGGTCGGCCACAGCCGACGGGTGCCCACCGAGATCTCCACCAGCACCCAGACCAGCACCACGCCGAAGGCGATCAGCGGCTCCGGTCGCAGGCCGGTGTTGAAGGGCAGCCAGGCGGCCAGGAACACCGCCCCGGCCGTCCACACCGCGGCCCGGTTGCGGACCAGTCTGCGGCCCAGTCGCGGCAGGACGAAGCGGCTGATCAGCAGCCAGGTACCGATCGCGGCCGCGGTGGCGGGCAGCCGCATCCAGACCCCGGCGGTGCTGATCGAGGCCAGTTGGGCGAGCACGCTCTGATACCAGTCGAACGGGGCCTCCGAGGCGCCGAAGTACCGGAAGTAGTTGGTGATGTAGCCGGCCTCGCCCGAGACCCGCGCCATCGTCAGGTTGTAGCCGTCGTCCGACGTCGGCGGCCCGACGATGTGCCACACCAGCAGCGCACCCACCACACCGGCGTCGGCCAGCCACACCGTCAGGCTGCGGCGGCGCGGCATCGGCGGGGCGCGGCGCCCGGCGCTGCGGTCCAGCACCGCCAGCGCCACGATGGAGGCCAGCACTGCGGCGACGCCGAGCACCATGACCGCCGTCTTCAGCGTGGTCGGGGTGGTGATGAACCGGGTGTCGACATCGACGTGCGCGGACAGCCCGGACCAGGAACCGTCCGGGCCGGGGGCCACCCGCAGCTCGGTGAACAGACCGGCCACCTGGGGGCGCTTGTCCACGCTCAGCGTGCCTGGCGCCTCGGAGATGCCGACGAATTCGGCGCCGACCGCGCGCACGTCCGCCCAGATCCGCAGCTCACCGCAGTCACCGCGGTCCACTGCCGCGCGCGGTGCGACCGCCGCCACGGTGTCCCGGAACGCGACGTAGACGACATCGGCGTTGGCGTTGACGAACAGACCGTTGCGCCCGGCGTCGATGCCACCCGGCGGGATGGTGGAGAACACCAGCCCGCCCTCGGCGGGCAGGCTGGCGACGGCCTGGCACGGGATGGTCACGTCCAGCGACTTGGGTGCCCCGGAGACCAGCGGAGCGGTGACGTCCTCGGCGAAGCCCTCGCCGTCGGCGGCCTGCGGCCACTGGATGGCGGCGGTCGACTGCTTGACCGGCAACAGCGGGACGAGCACGCAGAGCAGGAAGCCGACAAGACCAGTGATGATGGCGACGAGGCGGACTGTCCTATCGGGCACGAGGCTCAAGGGTAAGCGACGCGTCCCCCGGCATCGTCGGACGACCCGCGTGGCAGGTCGGCGGGTTTGAGCGCTGCCAGCCGGATATCCCCGCCGTAGTGCGCCAACACCCGTCGATCCATCACCCGCCGCCACAGCGGCGGGCACCAGGCCAGCACCAGCATGTTGCCGTAGCCGGCGGGCAGCTGCGGGGCCTGATCACAGTGCTGCAGGGTCTGGTAGGGCTTGTGCGGGTTGGCGTGGTGATCGGAGTGCCGCTGCAGGTGGTACAGGAAGACGTTGGCGATCAGGGTGTCGCTGTTCCAGCTGTGCCGCTGCCCGACGGGCTCATAGGCCCCATCCTCCAGGCGCTGCCGACGCAGACCGTAATGCTCCAGGTAGTTCACCGTCTCCAGCAGGCAGACGCCGATGACGGCCTGCCCGAGCAGCCACGGGATGACGACGGGGCCGAACCAGGCGACCAGGCCGGCAAACAGTCCGGCGGTCAGCATCCAGCCGTTCAGGATGTCGTTGGCCGGTGACCACCAGGGCTTGTCGAGCCGGGCCAGCCGCGCGGTCTCCAGCCGCCAGGCCGAGCGCAGCCCGCCCAGTACCGAGCGCGGGATGAACCGGTAGACGCTTTCGCCGAGGCGTGCGCTTGCTGGATCCTCGGCGGTAGCCACTCGCAGGTGATGACCCCGATTGTGTTCGACGTAAAAATGGCCGTATCCAGTTTGCGCAAGTGCAATTTTGCTGAGACGTTTCTCAGCCGTTGCGCGCCGGTGACCCAATTCATGCGCGGCGTTGATGGCGATACCGCCGACGATGCCGGTGGTGGCCATCAAGCCGACCTTGTCCAGCGCCGACATCGTCAGCCAACCTCCGCCGCTCCACAGCCAGCAAACAAAGATCAGGGAAAGGTACTGGCCAGGGAGGTACAGGTAGGTTATGAAGCGGTAAAACCTGTCGCCCTCGAGCGGATGTGGCGAATCCAATCCCGACATGTCGGCACGGCGATCGACGATCCGATCCACAAGGGGAACTAGGATGAACGCCATGATCGGGCCGGTCCACCAGAACACGGACAGCCCGGTGAGCTGGACCAGGGCCCAGGCCAGCACGATCAAACCGGGCACGAGCGCGCTGAGCAACCACAGAAACCGCGTCGCACCCAGCTTTCTGAGCGAACTGCCGGACTGCGAGTCTGCCACTTCGTATCCTTGCGGGTCGGATAGTCGATTTCGGTACGAACGCCTATTTAACCGTGTATTCCCCGCCTTGCAAACATGGAAGCCAGTCGAATTGACGTTTGCTGTGAAATACGAGAAGTGTAGCTGCAGGTCATGCTGACGAGACGGCGGTTCCTGGTTGCTGCGAGCGGCCTCGTCACAGGAGTGGCCGGGGCGGCCGTGGCATGCGGATCCAGAGAGTCCGAACGCGACGCGGCCCGGCCGTTCCACCAGGCCATCGTGGTGGGCAGTGGGTACGGCGGGGGAGTCAGCGCGTTGCGCCTGGGCCAGGCCGGGGTGGACACCCTGATCCTGGAACGCGGCCGGCTGTGGGACACCCCCGACGAGGACGGCAGACGGTTCTGCAAGATGTTGCCGGCCGACACCCGGGCGGGCTGGTTCAAGGAGATCCCGCCCAGCCTGGTGCCTTCGTTCATGGGGATCTCGGTGAACGCGGTGGCCGAGCAGAACCCGTCGCCCCAGCCGATACAGGCCGGGATCTGCGATAAGACCACCTACGGCGCCCACGACGTGTTCCGCGGCATCGCCGTCGGCGGCGGGTCGATGGTCAACGCCGCCATCGCGGCGGTGCCCACCCCCGAACAGGTGCACGCGGCGTTCCCCGACATCGATCCGGCGGAGTTCCTGGGCACCTACGTCGAGCGGGCCAAGACCGCGCTGCGGATCAGCTACCGCGATATGAACTGGTTCGAGCAGACCCCGTACTTCCAGTACGCGCGGGTGGGCCGTAAGTACGCCGCCGCGGCCGGCTACGGGGTCGACTACAACGGCAGCGCCTATTCGTTCGACTACATGATGCGCGAGGCCGCCGGTGAGGTGCCGCTCTCGGCGCTGGACTGGGAACAGCAGTACGGCAACAACCACGGCCGGTTCGGCAGTGTGGACCAGACCTACGTCGCCGAGGCGCTGCAGACCGGTAACGTCACGCTGCGCCCGCTCACCGAGGTCACCGGTATCCGGCAGGAACCCTCCGGCGAGTACGTGGTGTCCATCCGCGAGATCGACCGCTGGGGCACCGAGGTCGACCGTGCGGAGATCGGTTGTGAGCAGCTGTATCTGGCGGCCGGGGTGCTCGGCACCAACCATCTGCTGCTGCGCGCCCGCGAGACCGGCGACCTGCCGAACCTGAACGACGATCTCGGCACCGGATACGGCAACAACGGCGACATCATGGTGACGCACATGCTGGCCGAACAGGATCCGGCCGGCACCAAGCAGTCCCTGCTGGGCATGATCAACCTGGACGGCCGGGCCGATCCGGACAACCCGGTGTACGCCAGCATGTTCTCCATGCCACTGCCGGTGGAGACCTACGCGCTGGGCTACTACGCGATGGTGCGCACCGGGGACCGGGCGACGATCGGGTACGACCGGCAGTCAGATTCGGTCAGCATCGACTGGCCGCAGAGCCACACCGATCATCTCGTGGAACGGGCGAAGCTGGTGTTCGACCGGGTCACCCAGGCCAACGGGGTGGACTACCGCGATGACCTGTTCGAGGGAAAAGCGTTCGCGCCCAACACAGTTCACCCGCTCGGCGGCTGTGTCCGGGGTAAGGCCACCGACCTGTTCGGGCGTGTGCACGGCCACCAGAACCTCTACGTCAACGACGCCTCGCTCATCCCGGGCTACATCGGCTGCAACCCGTTCATGACGATCACCGCGCTGGCCGAACGCAATATCGAAGCGATCCTGGCCGGCCGGCACTAGTCAGCTCGGGCGCAGCGGGGCCGGGCTCCACAACCCGCTGCGGGTCACGGTACCGAGCTCGAGTTCGGCGGGCTTCGCGTCCGGGTACCACTGCCGCAGCTGCTGCAGCGAACCCCAGTCGCGGAACCAGTCGTCCTTCAGGTACGTCGGCACCGGGACGGCGCGCAGCAGCAGCTCGGTGATGCCCAGCGGGCCGCCGCCCAGGTAGTCCATCACCGGCGAGTTGGCCTCGGCGCCGAAGCGATCCGGCAGGATGCGCCACTTGGGCACCTCGGTCACGCCGTTGTTGTGGAAGAACGGCCGCTGGCACGGGAAGGCCAGGCCGACCAGCCAGTCCAACATCACCGGGTCGGTGGACCCGACGACCTCCTGCAGGGTGCGCAGCTGCGGGATGCGCGGCGGGGTGACCGCGATCCAGTGCTGCGGTGCCAGGTCGTCGTCGGAGGCGACGACGCGGACCCGGGTGGCCTCGTCGGGGATGGCGGCCATCGGCGCACGCAGGTTGCGCCAGGCCGGCACCGCGCCGACATCCGCGAAACCGATGGTGCCGCCGGGCTTTCCGCTCTCGGCCTGCTCCTCGGTGGCCCACTGCACGACGACCTCGCCCGGATCGAAGCGGCCGGCCGCGGCGACCACCAGCAGCGGGCCGCGCTCGTCGCTCGGGGGCAGCCGGTACCAGGACGACCGCAGGGTGGCCGGCGCCTGCGGGCCGGACCGCCAGCTGCCCAGCACCGGGGTGCGGGCCGGATCGAGGTTGTACGGCAGCCGGGCCACCGAACCGTTGACCCCGGCCGCGGCGGTGACGCCGCCCTCGGTGCCCGGTTCGCTGCCCGTCTCGTCACTGTTCGCGGAGTCGGCGAAGTTGCTGTCCCCGGGCTGTTCGGCCACCGGGTCGGCCTCGATGTCGTCCGGAATGCCGTTGGGGGTGAAGTTCTCCGCGGTCACCGCGCCCAGCGCCACCCCGACCGGTTCATCGATCGGGGTGAGCATGCCGACGTTCGGATCCTGTTCGACCATCACATCGGTGGCCAGGCCACAGGTCTTGCCGCGCAACGCATCCAGATTGGATCGGCCCACCGTCCAGCCCGGGTACTGACTCACGACCGCCATGGTCAGCGAGATCACCTGGAACAGCACCACCGCCCACGTCACGACGGCCAGCGGTGCCGAGGTGAACCGGGTCCACGGCCGGTCTCCGAAGGGGCGGCCGGAGAAGTGCAACCAGGTCGCGACCAGCAGGGCCAGCACGGCCAACCCGAGCAGGATGGTGGTGAAACCGACGCCCAGGCGCGGGAAGTCGTTCGACCACGGGACACCGAAGTTGGAGACGTACCACCAGCCGTTCACGGTCGCGAAGGACAGCGCAGTCATGAACAGGATGGCCCCGGTCACGATGGTGCGGTTGCGCTTGGACCGCATGGCGGCCGCGGTGATCGCGACCGCGGCCAGCGCGCCGATCGACCCGGCCAGCCCGGCGAACACGCCGAAGTGGTGGGTCCACTTGGTGGGGGTGAACATCAGCGACAGGAAGGAGATGACGGTGATGCCGATCATCCGCTGGGCCGGCCCGATGGCGGTGCCCGGGATGCGCCCCTTGCGCAACGTCATCGCGATCGAGATGGCCAGCGCCAGCAGCAGGGTCAGCACCGCGAACCGCCGGGCCACCGAACCGTCCGGGCTGGTGGTGAACAGCCGCGAGTAGCGGATGTGCTCGTCGAACCAGGCCAGGCTGGGGCCGATGGTGGACTTGAACGAGCTGGCCTGCAGCTCGCTGACCAGGGTCTGGTCTCGGAAGATCAGGAAGATGGTGACGGTGCCGGCCGCCGCGACCGGGGCCAGCAGGGCCATGTAGCCGAACCGCGAGACATGCGCGGCCACAATGGTTCTCAGCGGGCCGATGGCCACCAGCAGGGCACCCACCGCGGCGATACCGGTGGGCCCGGAGAACAGCGTCAGCGCACCGATGATGATGGCCACCGCCACCGGCAGCAGCCGGCTGGTCGCCACCCCGCGCTCCACCGAGCACCAGGTCAGCAGGATGCCGACGGCGATGATCGGCTCCGGCCGCAGGCCGTTGTTCAGGGGCAGCCAGAACGCCAGGAACATCGCGGCCGCGGTCCACGCCGCCGGGCGGCTCTTCTTGACCGCGGTGCCGAGCCGGGGGATGACCTCGCGGCTGATGATCCACCAGCAGGCCAGGCCCATCAGCAGGGTGGGCAGCCGCACCCAGATGCTGGCCGTGGACACCTGCGCCCACAGCCCGAGCAGGTCGTAGTACCAGCCGAACGGCGCCTCCGGGGTGCCGAACCAGCGGTAGTAGTTGGCCATGTAGCCGGCGTGATCCGACACCCGGGCCATGGTGAGGATGTAGCCGTCGTCGGCGGTGTTGGCGCCGACGAAATGCCACCACACCAGCAGGGTGGCCACCAGCGCGTCGAGTTTGGTGATCGACCACCAGCGCTGCGGCAGGAAACGGCGGTGCCGCATCCCGTCGGCGATGTCGAGGCGGTGCAGTGCGATCAGCGAGGCGATGGTCAGCAGCACGCCCAGCACCATCACCACGGTCTTGAGGAGGGTGGGCGAGCTGCTGTAGCGGGTGTCGATGGTGGCGGAGAACTCCAGACCCGGCGGGGCGGGGCCGACCAGATCGGTGAACACGCCCACGATCTGGGGGCGGAAGTCGTAGCCGCCGCGCTCACCGCGCAGCGGCTCGCCCGGGTCCGGATCGTCGGCACCCTGGGTCAGCCCGACGAATTCACCGGTCACCTTGTCGGCGTGCGCGGTGAACACCAGCTCCTGGCAGGCCGGGCTGAGCACCTCGGTCAGGGGTGCGCTGACCACCGGGGTGTTGCGCACGATGACCAGCAGTTCGTTGTTGACCCGTTCGATGAGCAGACCGCGGTCCACGGCCTTGGGGGCCTGCTTGGGCACGGTGGACAGCAGCACATTGCGCGGGCCGGTCAGCTCGGCCGCGGTGCGGCACGGGATGGTGATGTTCAGGTCGGTGGCGACGTACCCGATCAGCGGCGCGTCGACGCTGTCCAGGGTGCCGTTCTGCGGCCAGTTCAGCGTCGCGGTGGTCTGGGTGACGGGCAGGAACGGGGTGGCGATGGCCAGGATGGTGCCCAGTAATCCGGCGACGACGGCGACCAGTCGGGTGGTGCGGTGATTGGCCTGCGTGTCGTTCACGGAGGTAGATGCTAGTTGTCCGGGCATCAGTGGACCGCGTGCGGTTTGCGGATGGCCAGCACGAACGGCCCGTCGGTGGACACATCCCAGCGGGGATCGGAGAACAGCGCCGCGTTCAACTCGACCTGGTAACGCTTGACGTTGGGCTGGTTCGGGTAGACATCCGCGGCCAGTCGCAGGGTGTAGTGCTCCGGCCCGCCGCGGCGCATCAGGAACACCGACGGCGGCTCCCAGGGCAGCTCGTCGAGCGCGGTGATGAACTGGTCCGGGTCGTTGAGCAGGGCCCAACCCTCGATGGCGGCCGAGCGAGCTTCGAACTGCGCCAACGGGTTCGCGTAGTGGCTGGTGAGGCCCTGGAAACCGTAGTAGGGGTAGAAGGACAGGAAGCTGTAGTCCGCGGTCATCACCACGGTCTCGGTGCGCGGCCGGCCGGTCACCTCCAGGATGCGTTCGTCCAGCGCCCGGTAGTACTGCTCGGCGCCGGGCGGTCGGCGGTCGGCCCGCTCGCCGTAGCCGTCGGTATCGGTGTAGGCCACCGTGATGTCGGAGCGCAGCACATCGGGGATGTCCTGGCTGAAGGTCACCGCGCCGATGGCGCCGATGGTCGCGGCGACCGCCACGATGTGCCGGCCCGGGTGCTGATAGCGCGCCACCGCGGCCTGGGTGACCCAGATGAACCCGAACGTCCCGGCCGCAGCCAGCAGCACCGACAGGGTGGGCTGCAGACGGAAGGACAGCAGGGTGGTGCCGGCCAGCGTGGTGAGCATCGACAGCAGCGACCAGGCGTAGACGGCCAGCACCCCGATGGTGAGCGCGCCTGCGCGAGTGGACGTCCGGGCGTGCACCACCAGCCAGACGGTGCCGAGCATGCTCAGCGCGCCGAGCAGGGTGAAGTCCAGCATCGGGAAGGTCAGCTCGGCGCCGTCCATCGGCAGGTAGTGCTGGGCGGTGCCGCTGGCGGCGCGTTCCCCGCGGGCGGCGGCCAGCAGATAGGGCGCCCAGGTGAGCAGCGCCAGCACCCCGGCGATGGCGGCGATGACGGCCAGTCGCAGCAGCGGCGCGAGGCTGCGCCGGGCCACGGTCAGCAGCACCGCCATGATGGTGACGGTGAACGCCGCGTAGGCCAGCAGCAGGGTGTAGAACAGCGCGGCCACGCCCAGGAACAACCCGACACCGACGATGGCGCCCCAGGGGTGTCTGTCAGTGCGATTGAGCCCCGACCAGGCCAGCACGAAGATCGCCGGCAGCAGCACGGTGATCACCGCGGCGTACGGTTCGGCCGAGGTGTAGGCCAGCGTCACCGCGGCGGTGGCGGTGGTCACCGCGAGCGCGATCTCGAAGCGCACCATCGCGGACCACAGCACGAACGCGACCGCGATGGCCGCCGTGATCGAGATGATCGACCACGGTTTGAACATCTCCCAGGCCGGCATGCCGGTCAGATCGGCCAGCCGGCCGCCGATCCAGAACCAGCCCGCGGGATAGAACGGCGGCAGCCCGCTGTAGGTCATGTCGTGCAGGGCCGGGCTCTCGGCCAGCCGGGTCAGGTACTCGGTGCGGAACTGCTGATCGACCGAGATGCCGAACAGGTAGAGCCGGGTGGCGCCGAGCGGCATCGCCAGGGTGACCACGCTGAACGCGGACAGGAACACCACCGCGGCGACTCGGGCGAGCAGCCGGCGCCCGGTGCGCCACAGCACGCCGGCGGCGAATATGCCTGCCAGGCAGGCGAACTGGCCGACGGTGGTGAGCGCGTGCAGCTGGTTGGAGGAGTTGTAGGCGGGCCATTCGACGCGGGCGATGGCCAACAGGGCGACGACGGTGAGCGCCGCGGCCGTTGCGGCCGCGGCGACCATCTGGCCGGTGACCCGGGCCGCGAGCATCAGAGCGGAAGCTTGCGGAAGACCGGCCGCGGGATGTGCCGCATCACGGCCATCAGATACCGCACCGGTCCGGGCGCCCAGATCAGTTCCTTGCCCTTGGCCGCCGAGGCGACCGCCAGTTCGGCGACGTCCTCCTTGTCGACGGTGAAGGGCGCTTCCTTGGCGCCGGTCGCCTTCCAGTGCTCCAGCGTGGTGGTGGTGCGCACCTGCCCGGGCCGGATGACCAGGACGTGCACACCGAACTCGCGCAGTGCCTCGCCCAGGCCGAGGTAGAAACCGTCCAGTCCGGCCTTGGTGGAGCCGTACACGAAGTTGGACCGGCGCACCCGCTCACCGGCCACCGAGGACATCGCGATGATCTGCCCGAAGCCCTGGGCGCGCATCCGCTCACCGATCAGTACACCGACCGACACCGCCGCGGTGTAGTTCACCTGCGCGGTCAGCACCGCCTTGGCCTGGTTCTGCCACAGTTCCTCGGCGTCGCCGAGGATGCCGAACGCGACGATGGCGACGTCGACATCGCCGCCCGCCCAGGCCGCTTCGATGACCGCCGGATGCGAGGCGGTGTCGACGGCGTCGAAGTCCAGGTATTCCACCGACTTCGCGCCGGCGGCCTGCAGCTGGGCGATCGCGGCATCCTTGCGCGGCGCGCCGGGCAGATCGGCGAGGATCACCCGGGCCTTCGCCTCGCGCAGGTAGCGCTCGACGATCGCCAGGCCGATCTCGGAGGTTCCGCCCAGCAGCAGAATCGTCTGCGGGTTTCCGGTCGCGTCAATCATGTAGGGGCTGCAGCCTTTCTGATGGGGCAAGCTAGAGGAGTTCGAGACGGCGGGCCATATCGGAGGCGAAGACGCCGTGCGGATCCGCCTTGCGGCGGGTGGCGATCCACTCGTCGATCCGCGGGTACATCTTGTGGAACTTCTCCGCGCTCACCCGGGAGTCCTTGGCGGTGTACACCCGGCCGCCGAATTCCATTGCGCGGTTGTCGAGTTCGTTGAGGAACTCGTTGACGCCCGCCTTGATCGGGAAGTCCATGGCCACATTCCAGCCGGCCATCGGAAAACTCAGCGGGGCCTGGTTGCCGGGGCCGAACAGCTTGAAGACGTTCAGCGCCGAGTACTGGCCCCTGGTCTGGATCCACCGGATGATGTCCTTGAACTCGTCCAGCGCGTCCGGCGGAACCAGGAACTGGTGCTGCGCGAAACCCTTTGGACCGTATGCATTGTTCCACCCGCTGACCAGGTCCAGCATGTGGTAGAACTGCGACAGGTTCATGATCTTGCCCGAGTACGTCCCGCCCAGGCGGTAGTAGACCTCGCCGATGGCGGTGAACGACAGCTTGTTCATCGCACTGACCGGGAAGATGTCGGGCACCTTCAGCAGTTGTGGCGCATCGAATTTCAGCGGATTCTTGGCCAGCTTGGCGGGCAGCTGATCCAGCTTGGCCAGGCTGCCCCGGCTGACGGCGGCCCGGCCCAGTTTCGGCGGCGGGCTGATCAGGTCGAACCAGGCGCTGGAGTAGGTGTAGCGGTCCTCGCTGCCGTCGGTGTGCACGGCGATGGTCTCGTCCAGATCGGCGGTGGCCACACCGTCGGCGATGAAGTACGCGGTCTCGGTGCGGGTCATGGCGATCCGGGCGCGGATCACGATGCCGGTCAGGCCGTTGCCGCCGATGGTGGCCCAGAAGAGTTGACTCGTCTCGCCCTCGGGGGTCAGCGTGCGCACCTGCCCGTCGGCCATCAGCAGATCCAGCGACAGCACGTGGTTGCCGAAGCTGCCGGCGCTGTGGTGGTTCTTGCCGTGGATGTCCGAGCCGATGGCCCCGCCCACGGTGACCTGGCGGGTGCCCGGCAGCACCGGCACCCACAGCCCGAAGGGCAGGGCGGCCTTCATCAGCTGGTCCAGGCTCACCCCGGCGTCCACATCGGCGATCGCGGTATCGCTCGAGATGGAGTGGATGTGGTTCAGCGCCGTCATGTCGACGACGATGCCGCCGCCGTTGCAGGCGTGATCACCGTAGGAACGGCCGAGTCCGCGGGCGATGATGCCACGTTTGAGGTACGAGGGATCACTGGCCGAGGCGTCGGCGACACGCCTGACGGCGTCGGCGATGACCTCGACATCGGGGGTCGACAGCACCTGGGCCATGCTCGGCGCGGTACGGCCGAAGCCGGTCAGGGTGCGCGCGGTCAGCGGCAGGGTGGTGCCAGTTTCGGTAGACATATCAGTGATGAAGGGTACCGTTCGCGGTCACCTGAGCCGGAATATCACCGCTCGCTGCACCACGAAGTTGATCACCGTGGCGGTGCCCTGGGCGATCACGAAGGCGACCGGAACCTGCCAGGGGTGTCCGGCGAACTCCAGGTAGAACAGGTAGTTGATGCCGACCTGGACGGCGTAGGTGAGCGCGTAGAGCACTATCACCGCGATGAAGCGGGCCCGGCTGGGCGGCGCCTGGAAGGTCCACCGCCGGTTGATCAGATACGCGGTGGTGGTGCCGGCGATGAAACTGAGCGTCTTGGCGATGTTGACGTGCAGGCCGAGGGCCAGCAGCAGGACATACAGCCCGAAGTCCACGATCGCCGACAGCCCGCCGGTGATGATGAATCGCGTGGCCTGGGTGCGCAGGCTCAGGGGAGCGTTATCCGGGGTGTCGGCCACGCGGGCAGCTTACGGGTCCAGAATGGGCGCGTGACCGATCTGCTCCGGGAGTGGCTGGTGCTGCTTGCGCGGCACTCCTCGTCACCGGATATCGGTGCCGTGGGTGCCACCATGCTGGCGCGCTGGTCCGAACCGCACCGCCGCTACCACGACCGGGCGCATCTGCAGGGGGTCCTGAGCGCGGTCGACGCGCTCGCCGAACACGCCGACGACCCGGACGCGGTGCGGCTGGCCGCCTGGTACCACGACGCGGTGTATGCGGGCGCCCCCGACGACGAGGAGAACAGCGCGCTGCTGGCGGAGGCCGACCTGCGTGCGCTGGGGCTGCCGGCGGCGCTGGTGGCCGAGGTCGCCCGGCTGGTCCGGCTCACGGTCGAGCACGATCCGGGCCCGGCCGACCGCAACGGTCAGGTGCTCTCCGATGCGGATCTGGCCGAACTGGCGGTCGCTCCCGAGCTGTACCGCCGCAACACCGCGCGGGTCCGCGCCGAGTACGACCACGTGCCCGAGCCGGACTTCCGGGCCGGCCGGGCCCGCACCATCGGCGCACTGCTGGCCGCGCCGGCGCTGTACCGCACGGCGCCGGGCCGGCGGCTGTGGGAAACCGCGGCCCGGGAGAACCTGGCGGCCGAGTTGCGCACGCTCACCGGGTGACGTCCTCGAACACGCGTCAGATCTGCGGGAAGGCCAGTACTTTTCCGTGGATCTGCACCCGCACCGATTCCCCGACCGCGGTGCCGCTGTGGCCGGCCTCCTGCAGTTCGAGCACGGTGCCGTCGTCGAGCCGGACCCGCACCACGGTCTGCGGGCCGTAGAACCGGTGCCCGATCACCACGGCATTCGCCGTATCCCCGGCCTCGGCCACGCAGGTGGCCTGTTCGGGCCGGATCACCACGGTCACCGGACCGTCGGGGACGGCATCGGTGCACGGGTGTGTCCCGAGCGGGGAGGTCACCGCATCCCCCGCGACGTGACCGTCGATCTCGATGGTGCTGCCCACGAAGCGGGCCACCTCGAGGGAGGTCGGCCGCCGGTACACGTCGGCGGGGGTGCCGCGCTGGGCGATCCGGCCGTCGAGCAGCACGGCCACCTGATCGGCCAGCGACAGCGCCTCCGCCTGATCGTGGGTCACCAGGATGGCGGTGGTGCCGGACTTCCGCAGGATGGCCGTGATGTCCTCCCGGACCCGGACCCGCAGGCCGGTGTCCAGCGAGGCGAACGGTTCGTCGAGCAGCATCACCCGGGGCTGGGCGGCCAGCGCCCGGGCCAGCGCGACGCGCTGCTGCTGGCCACCGGAGAGTTGATGCGGGCGGGCATCGGCGAACCCCTGTAGACCGACGATGTCCAACCACCGGGCGACCTCGGTCGCGCGCAGTGACGGCGACATCCGGCCCAGGCCGAAGGTGATGTTGCCCGCGACATCGTGGTGCGGGAACAGCGCCCCCTCCTGCGGCATCAGGCCCACCCGCCGCCGATGCGCCGGCACCGCGGTGCTCCGGTCGGCAACGGTGGCGCCCTCGATGCGCACGGTCCCGCCGTCGGGTTCCTCGAATCCGGCCAGGATGCGCAGCAGCGTGGACTTCCCGCAGCCGGACGGGCCGAGGATCGCGGTGACCGATCCGGCCGCGACATCGAGCGTGATCCCGTCCAGAACCGTTGTGGCACCGAAGGATTTGGTCACGTCGAGGATCTGGACGCCGGCCGGCTCAGGCATCGAGTCTCCTATCGGTGGACCATGTCGTCCAGAATCCCAGCAGCGCCGTCGGGATGGCGGCGAAGACCAGCAGTGCCGCGGCGTACGGGGCGGCTGCCGCGTAGTTGCTGACCGTGCTGTATCCCCACAGTCGCGTGGCGAGGGTATCCACACCCGTCGGGTGCAGCAACAGCGTCACCGGCAGTTCCTTCATACATGTCAACAGAACCAGCGCCGCAGCCGCGGCGATACCGGGGGCCGCCGAGCGGGCGGTCACCGATACGAACACGTGCGCCGGGCTGCGTCCCAGCGATTGTGCGACCTCGTCGAGACGCGGCGGTGAGGATTCGATGGCCGACCGTACCGAGCCCACCGCCAGCGGCACGAACAACACCAGATAGCCCAGGATGAGCAGCGGCTCGCGCTGGTAGATGGGCCGCAGCAGCAGGATTCCCACCGACACCATCGAGATGGCCACCACGATCGCGGGCAGTCCGTGCGCGATGTAGCTGGTGCTCTCCAGCACCCGGGTGGCCGGCGACCGGTACCGGGCGGCGAGCAGACCCAACGGCAGCGCCGCCACGGTGCACACCACGGCCGCGATCGCCGACAGCCACAGGGTGGAGGTCAGTGCATCCCACCACCGGTCCAGGTCCCAGTGCAGCCCGCTGGCCATCAGCCAGTCCGCCAGCGCCAACCCCGGGACCAGCACGGCCAGCGTGAGGACCGTGACCGCGGGCAGGACGGCCAGGTACCGCCACCGGCCGAGCCGGGCGCGCGGGGCGGGCCGTGGCACACCCATGCCCACCCGGGACGCGGCCAGCCCGCGGGCCCACCGCTCACCGACGACCAGGATCACCGCGAACAGCAACAGGACCAGCGACAGCACCGCCGCCCGGGCGGGGTTGAACCCGGATCGGTATGCCCCGTAGATCACCCAGGTGAACACCTCGTAGCGCATCGCGGCCACCGCCCCGAAGTCGCTGAGCACGTACAGCGCGACCAGCAGCGCCCCGGCGGCGATGGCGGCCCGGGTCTGGCGCAGGGTGACCCGGAACAGCACCGCCACGCTGCCCAGCCCCAGTGAGCGCGCCACCTCCTCCTGGGCCGGGTCGACCCGGGCCAGGGCGGCGGTCGTGGTCAGCATCACGAACGGGTAGCTGACCAGGGTGAGCACCAGGGCGGCGCCCCAGAAACCGTTCATCGAGGGGATCGCGGAGACCCACAGGAAGGCCAGCAGATAGCTCGGCATCGCCAGCGGGAGCGTCAGGGCGACCGCCCACCAGCGCCGACCGGGCAGGTCGGTGCGGAGGAGCAGGATCGCGAACCCGACTCCGAGCAGCACGCAGGCAACGGTCACCACCCCGACCAGCAGCAGCGAACGGCCGATCAGCATGGCGGTGGACGCGCGCAGCAGCTCATCGGCGACGAACGCCACACCCCGGGCCATCGACCGTTCGGCCAGGTAGGCCAACGGGACCAGCAGGACCGTGACGACCGCGGCCGCGGCGATCAGCAGCAGCGCCGGCGGACGGCGCGTGGAACTCACCCGGTCAGCCGGTGAGCAGGCCGGTGTCCACCAGCATCTGCTGGGTCGCCTCGATGTCGTCGAGCTGGGACAGATCGACCGCGGGCGGCTGCAGATCGGACAGCGGCGGGACGTCGCCGACCACCGGGACACCCTCGATCAGCGGGAACTCGGCGGTCTCGGCGGCGAAGTACTCCTGGGCCGACCGGCCGATCAGATAGGCGGCGAACTCCTGGGCGGCCTCCGGGTCGGGGGCGGTCTTCAGGATGCCGACGCCGGCCACGTTGATCAGGCCGCCGGGATCGCCCGGGGCCATGAACTGCAGTCGGGCGGTGACGTTCTCGGCGCCCTTGCTGTTGATCAGCTCGTACATGTAGTAGTGGTTCGTCAGGCCCATCGGGATCTCGCCGGCGTCGACCGCATCGCGGATCTGGATGTTGTTCTCATACGCCCGCGGGTCCTGCGCCTTGAACGCGCGCAGCCAGTCCTCGGCGCCCTGATCGCCGCGCAGGACGCGCAGACCGGTGACGAAGGCCTGCCAGGAGGCGTTGCTCGGGGCGTAGCCGATCTTGCCCTGCCACTGCGGCTCGAGCAGCGCGTCGATGGTGTCCGGCGGGGTGGGGACCAGCTCGGGGTTGTAGACGATGGTGCGGGCCCGGCCGGACACACCCAGCCAGCTGCCGTCCTCGGCGGAATAGGCCTCGGGCACGGCCGCCAGCACCTCGGCGGTGATCGGGGCGAACAGCCCGGCCTTGGAGACGGCGCCCAGTGCCCCGGCATCCTGGGACAGGAACACGTCGGCGGGTGACCCGTCGCCCTCGGTGATGAGCTGCGCGGCGAGCTCGCCGGAGCCGGCGTAGCGGACCTCCACCTCGATCCCGGTGTCGGTGGTGAACTGCTCGAGCAGCGGCGCGACGAGATCCTCGCTGCGGCCCGAATAGATCAGGATCTTGTCGTCACCCGCGACGCTCTCCGAGGCGGAGTCCCCGGAATCGGAGCCGCTGCAGGCCGTGAGTGCCAGTGCCGTAGCGCACACACCCAATCCGGCGATCCATCGAGCCTTTGCCATCTATTGCCACCTTCGTCTGTCGTGTGACGGTCGAGACCACATTAGGCCAACCTTACTGTGACGATTCTTTGTCCCCGGCGAATCCGCAGAACGCTCCGGATGGGGAGGCTGACCGGCAAACCGATGCGATTTGTTCGGGTCTGCGAAACTTTCCTGCCGGACACCGAAAACTATTGATGTGTAAGGCCTTTCGGCGGGGATCGGTTGCGAAGCCCGCCTGGGTGTGCCAATCTGGGAAAAGCGAAGGGGAGTAGCCCCCAATCGGTTGATCGACATACTGGCTGAGCGCACGCCGCGAAGCCCGGTCACCGAACCGGTATCCGCCGGTGGGCGAGACCTTCGGCCGCACGAACCGTATCGGTTGCCGGCCGGAGGTATCTGTCGATCCTCGCCGGGAGCCACCGATCGAGGAGTTGTCCGTGGTCTCCGCGCTTCTGCTGAGTTTCGTCGTCATCTTCGTCGCCGAACTCGGCGACAAGACGCAGCTGGTGGCGATGACGTTCGCGCTGCGCTACAAGTGGTGGGTCGTGCTCGGCGCGATCACCGCGGCGACCACCCTGGTGCACGTGCTCTCGGTCGCCATCGGGCACTACCTGGGCGCGGCCCTGCCCGGGCATCTGTTGGGCATCCTGGCCGGCGCCATGTTCATCTTCTTCGGGATGTGGACGCTGCGCGGTGACGCCCTCAGCGACGACGAGAAGAGCCGGGTGGAGCGCGCGTCGGGCATCGCGTTCTTCGTGGTCACCTCGGCGTTCTTCCTGGCCGAGCTCGGCGACAAGACGATGCTGGCGACCATCACGCTGGCGGCCGACAACGACTGGCTCGGGGTGTGGATCGGGTCCACCCTCGGCATGGTGGTCGCCGACGGCTTGGCGATCGTGGTGGGCGCGGTGGCCGGTAAGCACCTGCCCGAGCGATTCATCCAGATCGCTGCGGCGGCGCTGTTCTTGTTGTTCGGTGTCTTCATGCTGCTGGAGAACGTGTTCGCCACCGCGCCGTTCTGGATCATCGCGCTGGCCACCGCCGCGATCCTCGCGCTCGTCGCGGGCGTGTTGCGAGTCCTACCCGAGCGGTTCCGGCCGGCCGTGTTCAAGCCGGTCCCGGCGGCGGTCGAGCCGGCGGACACGCGGTCATGAGTCCGGCGATCTGGTTGTGGGCCTCCCGCGGTCTGGCGGCGCTGACCGTGGCCGTGGTCGCGGTCCTGTTCATCACGGCCGGGGAGTTGGTCCAATCGAATCAGCTCGAAGACGTGCACGGCACGGCCGCCATTGCGCTGCACGTGGTTTCGGGTGCATTGGCGATCTCCATGCTCGGCCTGGCCCGGCAGCGCCGCTCCGGTTGGTGGGCGGCCGGGCTGGCGACAGCGCTGTTCGGCTATTCGTTCGCCCAGGCGTATCTCGGCGAGGGCCCGACGCTGGCCATCCACATTCCCGGCGCACTCCTGGCCGCCGCGGCGCCGATCGCATTGTGCTGCTGGCTGTTTACCCGGCCGGAAACCCGAAACCGTTAGAACGGCGGTGCATTCGCGCGCGGACCAGCCACCCTAGAAAGGCGGAGGGTCGTGGTCTGCAATGCCGGCTCTCCGGCCGGCGTGGTCGAAGTAGCCGGGTGCGGGTCGTTGGTTGGTGCGGGTGTCGCGGCGGGTGTGGTTGTTGGTGGTGTGTGCGAGGGCGAGTTCGGTGGCGTTGCGTGCGCGTTCGGCGTTGATGCGGTATTCGCGGTCTTGGGCGCGGGTGCGTTGCCGGGTGGGCATCCGGGCGTCCCGGTGGTCGTCGTGGATCAGGCTGATCGGCCGGGGTGGGGGGACGTTTGTGTGGATGTTCCAGTGTGGGAACAGGATCGCCGCGCCCGCGGTGGTGAGGTAGGTGTGTCCGGTCGGGGCGGTCCATTCTGTGCGGCCGTCGGGGTGGGCTTTCATGGTCCAGCCGTCGGGTCCGGTGCGGAATGTTTTGAGTAGGTGGTGTTCTCGACACAGCGGGCGTAGGTTGCCTGGGTGGGTGGCCCCGGCGGGCCAGGGGGTGACGTGGTCGAGGTCGCAGCGGTGTGCGGGTTTGGTGCAGCCGGGGAAGCTGCAGGTCATCGATGTCATGCGGACGTATGCGGTCAGTGCGGTCGAGGGCCGGTATTGGCGTTCGGTGGGCAGGTCGGCGACCTCGTGCAGGGGGCGGACTGTGGCGCCGGTGGCGATGAGTTCGGCGAGCATGGCGGCGGGGATGATGCCGCCGTCGAGCAGCACCCCGGTGCCCGCACCCGGGATGGTGGCCGCGGGGCGAGGTTTGGGGGCGGGCTGGGGTCGTATTTGCGCTGCGGGGGTCTGGGCAGCGGGGTCTGCCGCAGGCTCTGAGCCGGGCTCAGGTTCAGCGGGTGCCGGAGTGGGCTCGGTGTCGGTCTGCGCGGGGCGCGGTTCGGGCGACTCAGGTGCATCAGGTGTGGGCTGCGGCCCGGTCTCGGGGGCGGGCCGTGCCTGGGTGCTGGGCACCTGGTCGGTCAGCGCGTAGATGATCACCGCGGTGGCGCGGGGGTCTTTGCCGCTGCCTTCGCAGTCGGGGTTCCCGCATTGGCAGGTCAGCCGCTGCAACGACGGGCCGACGATGCCGAGGGCGCCCATGGCAGCCGAGAGACGCTCCTTCAGCGGGCGGGGATCATTGGCGCACACGGTGTCGGCCAGATCGGTGAGGCGTTGTTCGACGGCCTTCCGGTCGGTGGCGCGCAACCGTCCCCAGAACGACGACACCCCGTTGGGGTCGTTGCGGTCGTCGAATTCGATGTAGAGGTCCTTGGCGGCGGCCTTGGAGCGGATCACCGCGATGGGGTCGTATTTCTCCACCCAGAAGTCGACCGCCCGGATCAGGGCCGCCTCGGACAGCACCCCGTACGTGGTGGCTTCCCCGGCGATCCCGGCATCGATCAACGCCAACGCCGCACCGTCGGTGACCAGGTGGGTGCGCCAGGTGATCTCCCCGATCACCTTCGCCGATAGAGCACCGGTGCCGAACACCGCCGCGGTCAGCGGCAGCCGTTCGCGCAGCGCCACCGCGATGTACATCTGGGTGTTCGCCGCGTACGGGCTCACGTTGCAGGCGGCACTGACCTGCGCCTTCGCGAAGGCCCAGCCATCGATCACGGCGTGGGCGGTCGCATCGTCCTCGTCCTGGCACTGCCGGGCAGCCACCTCGGCCACCAACGCCAACCGCTCGGCGGCGGCCATCGCCTCGGACCGGGTCGCGGCCGTCAGCGCGCAGATGAGCTCCTCATCACTCATCCCCGCCAAGCCGATCGTGTCGAACATATGTACGAGTCTACCGAACGGGTGTGACGCGGGCCACGCTGAAAAGGCCGCCTGTGGATAACGTCAGCCGACCTGCCACAGCACCGTCACATTGTCGATCAGGTGGCGAGGTCGCTGCGTCCGGCACGCGCATCGAGGAACGACTGCAGGGCCGCGGCCACCGCATCCGGCGCGGTGGCGGTCGCAAAATGCGATTGATCGGGCCAGACCACCCGCTCGGCCCGCGGCAGCACCGCGGCCAGCCGGTCCATCCCCTCCGGCAGCGGCGGCCAACTGAGCCCGCCCTGCATCAGCAGAACGGGGAGGTCAATCGCGCCCCACCGGCCGATGTCGTCGGTGTCGCCGGCCATCGCCTCCAGATCGGCCAGCGCGGACATGGCGGCCATCAGGTCGTCGGGGATCGGCGCACCCCCCGAGATGAGTTCGGCCGGCATCTGAGCGGCCTCCCGCAGGAACAGCTCGAGCGCGTCGGCGTATCGCACCGTCACGTAGAGCCGCTGATACTGCTCGACGACCGGCGCCAGATGCGGACCCGACTGCAGCAGCGGGGGTTCGAACAACGCCAGCGAGGCGATGAGACTGCTGTCGGCCAGTGCGGCGTGCAGGGCGACGGTGGCCCCGTAGGAACCGCCCACCACATGTGCGCGCCCGACCGAGGCCAGGACGGCCTGCAGATCGCCGGCCTCGACGGCGAAGCTGTTCGGCGCCGGACCGGTACCGCTGGGCGGATGGTTGCGGCGGGCGTACCGCACCACTTGATAGCCCGTCAGCCGGGCGCCGATGTCGGCCCACGAGTCCAGCCCACCGTTGGAGCCGTGCACGAACACGACCGGCGGGCCCGAGCCGGTGACCTCCGCGACGAGTTCGGTGCCGTCCGGTGCAGTCAGCGAGATGCCCACCGGATGCACGTTAGGCGAATCAGACCCAGTACGGCACCCGGGCCCGGTACTGGCGCATGGCGAAGGCCGCACAGATCCAGCCCACCAGTGTGCAGACCAGGACCACGATCCAGTGCCGCAGTTCCTGATCGGCGCCCAGCAGCGGCGCCCGGACGATGTCCACATAGTGCAGCAGCGGATTGAACTCGATGATCTTCGCCCAGCCCTCGGCGCCCTGCTGGCGCAGCGTCGCGTCGTTCCAGATGATCGGCGTCATGTAGAACAGCAACTGCACCAGGCTGAACAACAGCGGGCTGATATCGCGGTACCGGGTCGCCAGGATGCCGAAAACCAGTGCCACCCAAACACAATTGGCGACGATCAGGGCCAGCGCCGGAATGAAGGCCAGCGAGGTCCAGGTCCAGTGCTGCGGGAAGATGATCGCGATGATCACGAAGATGATGATGTTGTGCGCGAACAGCAGCACCTGGCGCCACACCAGCCGGTAGACGTGCACGCTCAGCGGGGTGGGGAGCTGTTTGATCAGACCCTCGTTGGCGACGAACACGTCCGCGCCCTCGATGATGGCCGCGTTGATCAGGTTCCAGATGATCAACCCGAGCGTGACATAGGGCAGATGCTCGGCCAGTTCCAGCTTGAACAGCTTGGAGTACAGCCCGCCGAGCGCGACCGCCATGGTGCCGGTGGCGATGGTGATCCAGAACGGCCCCAGCACCGAACGGCGGTAACGCTGCTTGATGTCCTGCCAACCCAGGTGCAGCCACAGTTCGCGCTTGTTGAACCCGGCGCGCAGATCGCCCCACGCGCGGGCCATGGTCTTGGACTGCGCCGCGGCGTCAAGAATCGTCATGCTTTTTGAACCTCTCGAACTTCTCCTGCCGGCCCAACCGCCGCAGTCGCAGCCAGTCACGCAGACCCGCCGGGTCGCGCCGGGTCACCAGGAAGAACCAGCCGAACCGCAGCCATTCCTGCGGGATCAACCGCCCCAACCCGCGCTGCGCCTGCAGGTATCCGCGATTGCGGTAGGTGTAGAACCGCTTGACCTCGTCGGACGGGTACTGAGTGTGCATCCGTCCGCCGAGGATCGGCTTGAACTCGTCGCTGCCCTGCGGGTGCAGGTACACCGCGTCCAGGCAGGTGCCGAACCGCAGGCCGGACAACACCAGCCGGCGGTGCACGTCGACCTCGTCGCCGCGGATGAACAACCGCAGATCGGGGACGCCGACCGCCTCCAGGGCCTCGGCGCGGAACAGCGCGCCGTTGAACAGCGAGGCGATGCCGGGCAGCAGATCATCGGAACCGTCGACCTTCAGCTCGGATACGTGCCGGCGCCAGGCCAGCCCGCGCCGCAGCGGGAACGCCAACCGGGTCGGATCGTCGAGGTCACACACCATCGGAGACACCTCGGACAGCGAATGCTTTGCCGCACAAGCCAACAGAGTGGCCAGCACGTTCGGGTCACCCGGACGGCCGTCGTCGTCGGCCAGCCACACCCAGTCCGAGCCCAGGCTCAGGGCGTGCAACATGCCGAGCGCGAAACCTCCTGCGCCACCGAGGTTTCGACGGGATCCGAGGTAGGTCGAGGCGACCGGCTGGGCGGCCACCAGTTCGCGCACCGCTGGATCGTCGTCGTTGTCGACGACGATCAGATGGTCGGGCGGGCGGGTCTGCCCGCACACGGCCTGCAATGAGACCGACAGTTCGGCCACCCGGCGGTGCGTGACGACGACCGCGGTCACTGACTCAGGCATCGGTGTTGTCTGCTCTTCGCGCAAGCGACTCATCGCCGCGCGCGTTCTCGGCGAGCACCTCACGCACGTGCCGGGCCGCGTCCGGGCCCTCGTAGGCGCCGACGACCTCCTCGATACCGCCGGTCATCTTGATGGTGCCGTGGTCCACCCACATCGCCGTCTTGCACAGCTGGGCCAGGAACTCGTTGGAATGGCTTGCGAAGACCAGGATTCCGGAGCGGGCCACCAGGTTCTGCAGCCGGGTGCGGGCCTTCTTCATGAACTCCGCGTCGACCGCGCCGATGCCCTCGTCGAGCAGCAGGATCTCCGGGTCGATGCTGGTGACCACGCCCATCGCCAGCCGCACCCGCATACCGGTGGAGTAGGTGCGCAGCGGCATCGACAGGTAGTCGCCGAGTTCGGTGAAGTCGGCGATCTCGTCGACCTTGGCCAGCATCTGCTTGCGGGTCTGGCCGAGGAACAGCCCGCGGATGATGATGTTCTCGAACCCCGAGATCTCCGGGTCCATCCCGACTCCGAGATCGAACACCGGCGCCACCCGGCCCCGGACGGTGGCCGAGCCGCGGGTCGGCTCGTAGATGCCCGAGAGCAACCGCAGCAGCGTGGACTTGCCGGCGCCGTTGTGGCCGACCAACCCGACCCGGTCGCCCATCCGCAGGTTCATGGTGATGTCGCGCAACGCCTCGATGACCACGACGTTGGATTCGTTGCGGCCGATGGTGCCGCCGGCCTTCCCGAGGAAGGCCTTCTTCAGCGACCGCGACTTGGCATCGAAGATCGGGAACTCCACCCAGGCGTTCTCGGTGGAGATGAATGGTTCGTTCGACACGGGCGGCTACAGGTACTGCCCGGTCCCCGGATGCCCCGGACCGCGTTGTCCGGGCGGGGCCATGCCCGGCGGCAGCTGACGCATCTGCTCCAACTGGGCGCGGGCGGCCATCTGCTGGGCGAACAGCGCGGTCTGAATGCCGTGGAACAGACCCTCCAACCAGCCCACCAGCTGGGCCTGGGCGATGCGCAGCTCGGAATCGCTCGGTACCGCCTCGTCGCTGAACGGCAGCGTGAGGCGCTCCAGCTCCTCGCGCAGTTCGGGGGCCAGGCCCTCCTCGAGCTCGCGGATGCTGCTGCTGTGGATCTGCGCCAGCTTGCTGCGGCTGGCCTCGTCCAGCGGAGCCGCCCGGACCTCCTCCAGCAGCTGCTTGATCATCGTCCCGATCCGCATCACCTTGGCGGGCTGTTCGATCAGGTCGGTCAGCGCCTTGTCGTCGTCGGCGGACTCGTCCGCTGCGCCGCCGGTCAGGATCTCGACGTTGTCGTCATCGTCGGGGTTGATCGTCATTGCTTTCCTGTCGTCGCGTTGCCATAGATCGTCGTCTGTCATAAATCGTCGTCCACGACCGTGAGCTGTCTAGCGACACTAGTCCGTCGGGCACCACCACCCCACGGACGACCGGTGTGCCGCACCACCAGCGGCGGGGCGATTAGCACCCCGATCGCCGAGCCCGCTGCATTAGTATGGCTGCCGATGTGATCAAGGCCCCTCCCGCGCGGGGCGGCCGGATCCTGGACCAATGCGTGTTCGTCTGTGCGATTCACGGACGTTCTAAGGTGGCAGACATGGCGTACGACGTTGCCCGGGTGCGGGGGCTGCACCCCTCGCTGGGCGACGGCTGGGCACACCTCGACGCGCAGAACGGGATGCTGCTGCCCGACTCGGTGGCCACCACGGTCTCGACCGCCTTCCGCGGCTCCAAGCCGATCACGGCAGGTCCACACCCGGCCGCGCGGCGCAGCGCGACGGTGCTGGCCGCGGCCCGGCAGGCGGTCGCCGACTTCGTCGGGGCCGACCCCGAGGGTGTGGTGCTCGGCGCGGACCGGGCCGTGCTGCTGACCTCGCTGGCCGACGCCGCCTCGGTGCGGGTCGGGCTGGGCTACGAGATCGTGCTGTCCCGACTGGACGACGAGGCCAACATCGCGCCGTGGCTGCGCGCGGCGAATCGGTACGGCGCCAAGGTCAAATGGGCCGAGGTCGACATCGAGACCGGTGAGCTGCCGGGCTACCAGTGGGAAGGCCTGATCACCCCGCCGACCCGGCTGGCGGCCATCACCTCGGCCTCGGCGACGCTGGGCACCATCACCGATCTGACGCCGGTGACCAAGCTGGTGCACGAGAACAACGGTCTGGTGATCGTCGACCACTCGGCCGCGGCGCCCTATCGGATGATCGACATCGACGACATCGACGCCGACGTGGTCGCCCTGAACGCGGTGGCCTGGGGTGGCCCGCCGATCGGCGCGCTGGTGTTCCGCGACCCGGCCGTCATCGAGCAGTTCAGCTCGGTGTCACTGGACCCGCACGCGCGCGGGCCGGCCCGGCTGGAGACCGGAATCCATCAGTACGGGCTGCTCGGCGGCGTGGTCGCCAGCATCGAATACCTCGCCAACCTCGACGAGGCGGCGACCGGTTCCCGCCGCGAGCGCCTCGCGATGTCGATGGAATCGGCTGCGATCTACCTGGATCGACTGTTCAACTACCTGCTGGCCTCGCTGCGCTCGCTGCCGCGGGTGCTGGTGCTGGGCAGCCCGGCCGAACGCATCCCGGTGCTCAGCCTGGTCGTGGACGGGGTGCCCGCCGAGCGGGTGATCCAGCGACTGGCCGACAACGGGGTGCTGGTCGGGCACAGCGAGCACTCCCGCGTGCTGGACGCGCTGGGGGTCGACGACATCGGCGGCGCGATCACCGTCGGGCTGTCGCACTACTCGACCGCGGCCGAGATCGACCAGCTGGTCCGGGTGCTGGCCTCGCTGGGCTAGCCGGGTAATCGGGCGTGGTCAGCCGACCCGCAGCAGTACCTTGCCGGTCACGGCGCTCTCGCGGAGCAACCGGTGCGCCTCGGCGGCCTGCTCGACCGGCAGTTCGGCGCCGATGATCGGCCGGATACGGCCCTCGGCGATCAGCGGCCACACATTGGCGGTCACCTGCTCGACGATGGCGCCCTTACCGTCCGGACCGTCCACCGGCCGGGACCGCAGCGCGGTCGCCAGCACCCCGGCGCGTTTGCCGAGCAACTTCCCGATGTTCAGTTCGGCCTTCACCCCACCCTGCATGCCGATGATGACCAACCGGCCGCCGTCGGCCAGGGCGTCGATGTTCCGGTCCAGATATTTGGCGCCCATGATGTCGAAGATCACGTCGGCGCCGCCGGCCCCGCGCACCCTCTCGGCGAAGTCCTCGTCGCGATAATTGATCAGCATCTCCGCGCCCAGTTCGGCACACACCGCGAGCTTCTCGGCCGATCCGGCGGTCACCGCGACCCGGGTGCCCAGGGCCCGCGCCAACTGGATGGCGTGCGTGCCGATTCCGCTGGCCCCGCCGTGGATCAGCAGTAATGCGCCGGGCCGCAACCGCGCGGTCATCATCAGGTTGGACCAGACGGTGCACGCGACCTCGGGCAGGGCGGCCGCCTCGACCAATCCCACACCGTCGGGGACGGGCAGCACCTGGGCGGCGGGCACCGCGACGTACTCTGCGTAACCCCCGCCTGCCAGCAAAGCGCAGACCGGTTGGCCGACGGACCAGCCGGCGACGCCCGGCCCGACCTCCGCGATCGTGCCGGAGACCTCCAGGCCGAGGGTATCGCTGGCCCCCGGAGGCGGCGGATAGCTACCGCCGGCCTGTAGCAGATCAGCCCGGTTCACTCCCGCGGCAACCACCTTGATCACAACTTCACCCTCGTGAGCTGCGACATCGGGAACTTCTTGCCATGTCATACGTTCGGTTGAAAGTGCAATGATGGCCCGCATTCGGCTCACGCTACTACGTGGTTCGACTCTAAGATTTGGCCATGGAAGCGATCATCGGTGGCCGCACGGCAAGCACCATGCCAGGCTTGGATATCGCTGAGCAGAAATCTTGGCAAAATTTTCTGGACTCGGCGTTGCGGCTGTATGCAACTTTGAACAGGTCCCTGGTGGATGCCCATGGACTCGCCCTGAATGACGTCCGGTTGCTCGACATCCTGGACACCTCGGACAGTGGCTCAGCGCGGATGGGGGATCTGGCCGAGGGACTGATGTCCCTGCCCAGCCGGGTGACCCGGCAGATCCACCGGCTGGAGAAACTGCAGTTGGTCACCCGGGTCGCCAGCCCGGACGACCGCCGCGGCGTGCTGGCCACCATCACCGACGAGGGCCGTGCGCTGCTCGCCGAGGCGAGGACGACCTACAGCGCCGGGGTGCGCAGCCACTACCTGGGTCGGCTGTCCCGTTCGCAGATCACCGCGACGGGGGAGAACTGCCGCCGGATCAGTGCCGGGCTGCAGGCCAACGGTCGGCCCGCCAAACTCGGACGGGTGTAGACCGCTTAGGCTGTTCCGCGGTGGCGTGGCAGAGCGGCCTAATGCACTCGCCTTGAAAGCGAGAGACGGCTAACACCGTCCGGGGGTTCAAATCCCTCCGCCACCGCCAGCAGTCCTGGTGGGTGCCGCGGCTAGGCTGTTGCGCGTGTGCACCCGAGTGATCTGGCCGGACGCCGGCAATGCAGTCCTGGTGGGACGGAACATGGACTTCCACAAGGACCTGATGACCAACCTGTGGAAGCAGCCGCGTGGCGTCAAACGCGATGACGGTGTCAGCGGCAAGCTGCAGTGGACGTCCAAGTACGGCAGCGTGATCGCCACCGCCTTCGACATCATCTCGGTGGACGGCCTCAACGAGGCCGGGCTGGCCGGGCACGTGCTCTGGCTCGCCGAATCCACCTTCGGGACACCGGATCCCGACCGCACCCAGCTGAGCCAGGCGATCTGGCTGCAGTACTTTTTGGACAACTTCGGCACCGTCGCCGAGGCGGTCGCCTGGGTCGAGCAGACCGATGTGCAGGTCGTCCAGATGGACGATCCCACCGGCGGTAAGCCGCCCGCCATCCACCTGGCGCTCGACGACGCCACCGGGGACTCGGCGATCATCGAGTACATCGACGGCAAGGCGAAGGTCTACCACGACCGCGACTACCGGGTGATGACCAATTCGCCGACCTTCGACCAGCAGTTGGAGCTGGTGAAGGCGTTCGACGGCCTCGGCGGCTCCGACCCGCTGCCGGGCTCCACGGTGGCCACCGACCGGTTCGCCCGGGCCAGCTACTACGTGAGCCGGCTGCCCGAGCCGGCCGGTCAGGTCGAGGCGATCGCCGGCATGTTCTCGGTGATCCGCAACGCGGCGCAGCCGTTCCGGATCCCGGACCCGGGCAAACCCGATGCGTCGCAGACCATCTGGCAGGTGGTGCTGGACCTGACCAACAGGCGCTACGTCTACGAGTCCACCACCCGGCCCAACATCGTGTGGGTGGACCTGGCCGACCTCGACTTCAGCGAGGGCAGCCCGCAGCTGAAGCTGGACCTGATCGGTGAGCTCGCCGTGCAGGGCGGCATTGCCGGCAATGTGTCCGGCCGGTTCGAGGACAAGGGCCCGATGACGTTCCTGTCCCTGCAACTGCTGGCGCAGCTGGCATCCGCGAAGGGCTGACGGGGCCGCCCGAACAGCGGGGGCTACTCCCCGGTGAACTGGGGCGGGCGCTTCTGGAACATCGCGGTGACCGCCTCGCCCAGATCCTTGGACGGCAGGAACGCCGAGTTCCACGCCGCCACATAACGCAGGCTCTCCGACACCCGGCCGATGCGCTGCTGATCGAGCACGTCCTTGACGCCGTGCACGGTCAGCGGCGGGTTGGCCGCGATCTGCGCCGCCGTCTCGTGCGCGGCCGCCAGGGTGGCGTCGGCGTCGTCGTACACGTCGTTGACCAGACCGATCTTCTCGGCGCGGGCGGCGTCGATGTCCTTGCCGGTCAGGGCGAGTTCACGCAGGTGGCCGTCGGAGAGGATGAGCGGCAGCCGGGCCAGTGAGCCGACATCGGCGACGATGGCCAGCTTCACCTCGCGCACCGAGAACTTGGCGTCGCTGCTCGCATACCGGATGTCCACGGCGCTGATCAGGTCGACACCGCCGCCGATGCACCAGCCCTGGATGGCGGCGATGGTGGGGGTGCGGCAGTCGGCGACCGCGCTGATGGCTTCCTGCATCTTGGCGATCTTCTTGTGGAAGTCCAACCGGCCCTTGGCGCCGGAGTCCAGGCCCGGCAGGCTGGCGCCCATCGTGATCAGGTCCAGGCCATAGCTGAAGTTCTTGCCCGAACCGGTCAGCACGATGGCGCGCACCTCGGGGTCGGCGTCCAGGGTGCCGAACACGTCGGGCATCTCCGCCCAGAATGCCGGGCCCATCGCGTTGCCCTTACCTGGGCCGATCAGGGTCACTCGGGCGACATGGTCGGCGATGTCCACGGTGACGGATTCGTATGCCATGGCGTCAGGCTAACCCGCGCACGAAACCTTAAGGTACGGGCCCGCCCAGCAGCACCTCTCGCACCGTAGCGCCGGTCAGGAACTGACAGACCGCCTCGGCCAGCGATCGGGCGATGTCGACGTTCTCCGGCCCGAGGATCGACTGCTCACCCTCGAGGATCGCGTTGACGACGGCCTTCTTGGTGGCCGCGTCGAGCTTGTTGAACTCGGTGCACTTCATCGTCAGCGCGTTCGGAGGGGCGGGGACATCCGGCACGTCGGGCTGCTGGCCGGGCATCGGGAAGTTCGGGATGGTGATCTCGGGCAGCCCCGGGAAGGTGGGTAGGACCGGCGACCCGGGTCGGCTGGGCGCCGAGGACAGCGGCGGGCCGGGTTCGGTGGTCTGGGCCACCGTGCCCTCGGTGGTCCGGCCGCAGCCGGTCAGCAGCGCCAGTGCGGCCAGCCCGGTCGCGGCGGCCACCGTCACCCGCATCACCGGGAGATCCACTTCCGGGCGAAGGCCAGGAACGCGTCGTTCTCGTGCGGGGCGGCCACCGTCACCCGCACGCCGTCCTCGCCGTACGGGCGGACCAGTAGGCGGTCGTCGGCGGCGGCGTTGGTGAACTCGGCGCACCGGCCGGGCAGCGGCAACCAGACGAAGTTGGCCTGCGACGGCGGCACCTGGTAACCGGCCTCGGCCAGTGCGGCGCTCACCCGGGCCCGTTCGGCGACGACGGCGTCCGTGCGGGCCAGCAGTTCGTCGGCGGCGTCCAGCGAGGCGATCGCCGCGGCCTGGGAGACGGTGGTGGCGGTGAACGGCACGTACACCTTGCCCAGGGCGGTGACGATGTCCGGATCGGCCACCGCGTAGCCGATGCGCAGCCCGGCCAGCCCGTACGCCTTGGAGAAGGTGCGTAGCACCACGACGTTCGGGTGCTTGCGGACCAGTCCGAGGCTGTCCGGCAGCAGGCCGTCTCGGATGTACTCGACGTAGGCCTCGTCGATCACGACCAGGATATCGGCGGGCACCGACTCGACGAACGCCTCCAGGGCGGCCGGGTCGACAACCGTGGAGGTCGGGTTGTTCGGGTTGCAGACGAAGATCAGCCGGGTGCGTTCGGTGATCGCGGCGGCCATTGCGTCGAGGTCGTGGGTGTGGTCCGTCAGCGGCACCGCGACGGGGGTGGCCCCGGCGGTGCGGACCTGCAGCGGGTAGATCTCGAAGCTGCGCCAGCCGAAGATCACCTCGTCACCGACCGTCGAGGTGATCTGGATGAGCTGCTGGCACAGGCTCACCGACCCGGCGCCCACCGAGATGTTCTCCGGGGCGAAGTCGACGTGCTTGGCCAGGCGCTCGCGCAGATCACGGTAACCGTTGTCCGGATACCGGTTGATCGTCTCGGCGGAAGCGGTGATGGCCTCCAGCACACCGGGCAGTGGACCGTGCACGGTCTCATTGCTCGCGATCTTGATGGCGCCGGGCACGGTGCGTCCCGGCGTGTAGGCCGGCAGATCGGCCAGCTCGGGTCGCAGACGGGCGGTCACCCAGCCATTCTAGGGGGCCGCTCAAAGGCCTCCGATGTCGCGCTTTGCCTTTGACCGCCCGTCCTGTGTAATCTTTGCGCTCGGCGGTTCCGGGGGTCCGGTACCCTCAGATCGTTCAGGAGGCGTGCCAGAGCGGCCGAATGGGACTCACTGCTAATGAGTTGTCCCCCTTACAGGGGACCGGAGGTTCAAATCCTCTCGCCTCCGCCGGATAGTTGAATAGCAGTACCAAGCTTCACCCAAGCGCCCGTAGCTCAACGGATAGAGCATCTGACTACGGATCAGAAGGTTAGGGGTTCGAATCCCTTCGGGCGCACCATCAAGCAGGTAAGACGGCTCCCGCGGCATATGAGACACGCCCGGGGGCCGTTTTTCTTTCACCCACCCGGTCGCACGCCCGGGCCGGTGGGGTGTGATGCCGGACACGGTGCTTCCGTGGCGTCCCGGCAGTGAGCCGGGTGGCCTGCAGTTCGTCTTGCCGGGGCTCGCGACTTGCTGCCTCAGAAGTCGGGTCGCCGCGACGTCGGGCGATCCGGCCGATCCGGGGTCTGCCGCGCCCGGGCGATTGCTGGCACTCGGGTCCACGCCGGCTGCCGTCGCCGTCGGGGAGGTCCGCCACCTCGGCGCTCCACCGCGGCACACCCGCCGGCATCAGACGTCTTGGTCGCGGTTACCCGGCGCCAGGTCGCCACCCCGTGGTCGTAGCGACCCAAGGCTGTGTCGGCACGCAGCCGATGTGTCGGACAACCGTTCACCGACGATGCCCGTCGCCGCGCATACGGCGCGCCTTTTTCGTCCGCGGTTTGACGATCTCCATTGCGGTGCAACGGAAGTCGGACATCGACGGCCTGACGGGCGCGGTTGCGTGGTGCGCGGTCCGCGGTCAGCAGGACCCGAAGTCGGCCATGAACGCCACCGGACCCGCCGGCGCAGCGCCGGGCCGTCCGCGCAACTGACAGAAATTTCTCCATCGGTTGAAACATCCGTTCCCGTCCGAGCTGGGCAACCGTGTGATACCTGTGAAGCACAGCGGCTCCGGGGAACCGTGCAACTCGCCGGGAGTGGTGTCAATACTGGTATTGACGAATGTTGCTGGATAGCGGTAGCGTCGCTGGGCATGACGATCGAATCCACAATGAGTACCGGCGAATTGGCGGCTGAGACGCGGCGGGCGCTGACCCTGCGCCATATTGAGCACGTGCGGGCGGGCACCACCGACGCCCACCCCGATGGGGTCCGCGTGATCCCGGCCAGCGAGTATCTGGATCCGGAAATCGCCGCCGCCGAGCGGGCGCTGATGCACACCGTGCCGTTGGTGGCCGCGATGTCCAGCGAGTTGGCCGGACCTCGGTCGTATCGCACCGAGATGTTGTTCGATGTGCCGGTACTGCTGGTGCGTCAGGACGACGGGTCGGTCAAGGCCTTCCTGAACTCCTGTTCACACCGCGGCGCCCGATTGCTCGAGGGCGCCGGCGAGGTCGGTAAGCGGATCAGCTGTTCGTACCACGCGTGGACCTACGCGCCGAGCGGTGAACTGAAGTCGGTGACCCAGCCGAGCAAGTTCGGCAAGGTCGACCTGTGTGGCAACGGGTTGGTGGAGTTGCCGTGCGCGGAACGTTACGGACTGATCTTCGTGCTGCTCGATGCCAAGGCTGAGATGGACATCGATGGGTTCCTCGGCGATTTCGGGCCCCAACTGGCGCTGTGCAATCTGGATACGTTCACCACCGCTGACGAGCGGACGCTGCCGCACGAGGTGAACTGGAAGCTCGCGCTGTGCGGCTACCTGGAGAGCTATCACGTCAAGGTGGTGCACGCCAAGACGCTGGCAGCGGCCTTCATCGGCAACGTGTCGACCCATGACGCGTTCGGCCCGGACGGGCGTCATTTCCGGACCACCTGGTCGATGAACGAAGTCGTGCAGATGGCCGAGGCCGAGGATGTCGACGCGGTGCTCGACGGGTTGCAGTATGCGCCCTACAACACCGTGCTGTACCTGTACCCGAACACCGTGATCACCGCGCCCGATTTCATCGGCATCCGATTCATCAACCGGCTGTTCCCCGGCCATCAGCCGCACGATCAGATGACTCACTACCGGACGATGATTCCGGCCTACATGACCGATGACGAACGCGCGATGGTGGAACCGTTCCAACAGGTCACGCGGACGGCCGTGGAGGAAGAGGACTACGGCCAGGTGCCCGGGATCAACAAGGCGATCCGAAGCGGCCTGCGGGACAGTCTGTTGGTGGGTGAGAACGAGCCCACGGTCACCGAGATGCACCGGGTGATGGCACGGGCACTGGGCCGCCCGAACCCCGATCAGCCGGTTACGTCCGGCGCGTAGCCGCCGCAACCTTTCATCAGCCGGCGTGGCTCATCGCGGCGGCTCGAATACCCATACCCATACGGAGATGACTGTGAACAAACAAGTCCGACTGGCGAAGCGGCCAGTAGGCCGAGCCGACGAGTCCACCTGGGAGATCACCACGGAGCCGATTCCCGAGCCCGGCGACGGTGAATTCGCGGTACGCGTGGAGTACATCTCACTCGACCCGGCCATGCGTGGCTGGATCGGCGAGGTTCCGACCTATGTGGCGCCGGTCGAGCTCGGTGCCGTGATGCGGGCCCATGCCGTCGGCCGCGTGTACGCCTCGCGACACCCGGAATACGAAGTGGGGCAGATGGTATCGGGCATGTTCGGAGTCTGCGAATATGCCGTGTCCGACGGCCGTACCGATGTCATGCATGTCGACGAGTCGCTGGCGCCGGCCCCGGCCTGGTTGGGTGCTCTCGGCTTCCCGGGGCTGACCGCCTACTTCGGTCTGCTCGATGTCGGAAAGATGAAACCCGGCGATACCGTGCTTATCTCAGGGGCAGCAGGAGCCGTCGGAAGCATTGCCGGACAGATCGCCAAGCTATCGGGTTGTCGGGTGATCGGAGTCGCGGGCGGGCCGGAGAAGTGCGCCTGGCTCACCGATGAACTCGGCTACGATGTCGCCATCGATTACAAGGCCGGGTCGATCGGAAAGGCGCTGCGGGCGGCCGCACCCAAGGGTATCGACGTGTACTTCGACAATGTCGGCGGTGAGGTCCTCGAGTCCGCATTGGGCCATCTGCGTCGGGGCGCTCGAATCGCGCTGTGCGGCGGCATTTCTTCCTACAACGCCACCGATCCGCAACCAGGGCCTTCGCGTTACATGCAGCTGCTGATGAAGCGGGCATCCCTGACCGGTTTCATCGTCTTCGACTTCGCTCGGCGTTATCCGGAGGCCTATGCCGCACTGGGGCATTGGATCCGGCGTGGTGACGTGGTCACGCACGAGCAGGTGGAGACCGGCGGCATCGAGGCGTACGGACGGACCATGAACATGCTCTTCGACGGTGCCAACACCGGCAAGCTGGTTCTGCAGGTAGGAGATGGGCTGGCCGGCGCCGCCCCGGTGGCCGCCCAGGCCGCCGGCAACTGATCTCCGATAGAAGCTCCGACGCCGGCCGATCGGCATCCCCCCCACCGTCGATCGGCCGGCCCGGTCACTCGTGACCCCCGGGTTCGCCCCTAGCCGCCTTGGTCGGCCGCACCACTGAAAGCCTTGATGGTCAACATCTTCGGCCCTTCGCCGATGAGCGCCATCGCATCACCCGGGTGGCTGGCCGGCAGGTCAGGAAATGCCGCGGCCCCCGATGACCTCGCCGGAAACCCGGCACAGCTACCGTCAATACAACTATTGACGGTAGCTGGGCACGGAGGGTAGCCTCCGTGATCATGACTTACAGTCCGCCGAGAGTGTCGGTGACAGAACAACAGTCAGTCTTACAGCCTGGTATCCGCCAGTGCAGTAACAGCATTCGATGACGATCGGCATGAGGTTCGGCCGGACGCACCAGACAGCATTCGAAGAGGGGCACAGATGATCGCGACCGATGATCTGCTGAGGCCGTTCCGCGGGATCGGCGCCTTCTTCGCGATGTCCGTGGACACCTTCGTGCAGATGTTCAAGCCGCCGTTCGCCTGGCGGGAGTTCCTCACCCAGTCATGGTTCGTGGCAAGGGTTTCGCTGCTCCCGACCTTGATGCTGTCGATCCCATTCACCGTGCTGCTGGTCTTCACCTTCAACATTCTGTTGATCGAGTTCGGCGCCGGCGACTATTCGGGTACCGGTGCGGCATATGGCACCGTCACCCAGCTGGGCCCCGTGGTGACGGTGCTGGTGATCGCGGGTGCGGGAGCCACCGCCATGTGTGCGGACCTCGGCGCCCGAACGATCCGTGAGGAACTCGACGCGCTGCGGGTGATGGGCATCGATCCGATCCAGGCGCTGGTGGTTCCGCGGGTGCTGGCCGCCACATTCGTGGCGGTGCTGCTGTCCTCGGTCGTCATCCTCGTCGGCATCGCCGGCGGATTCTTCTTCTCGGTATTCGTCCAGGACGTGACACCCGGTGCGTTCGCCGGTGGCATGACCATCATCACCGGTCTGGCGGACGTGGTGACGGCGCTGATCAAGGCCGGTCTGTTCGGACTGGCAGCGGGTCTGATCGCTTGTTACAAAGGGACTTCCGTCAAAGGCGGCCCTGCCGGTGTGGGCAACGCGGTGAACGAGACCGTTGTCTACACATTCGTTGCACTGTTCGCGATCAACATCCTGGCAAGCACCGTGAGTGTGGAGGCGACCCTGTGACACAGACGGCTGTGCGGACGATGTTTCCGCGCCTCGAACGACGCGTCCGCCGCTGGTATGGCGGCTGGATCAAACTCGGTGTACAGACCCAGTTCTTCGTCGAGACGGTGGTTTCGATCGGCGAGGTGTTCCGTCGGTACCGAACCGAACTGCTGCGACTGATCGCGCAGATGGGGCTGGGTACCGGGGCATTGGCGGTGATCGGCGGGACCGTGGTCATCGTCGGCTTCCTGACCCTGACCACCGGCGCGCTGGTGGCCGTCCAGGGCTACAACCAGTTCTCTCAGGTCGGGGTGGAGGCGCTGACCGGCTTCGCCTCGGCGTACTTCAACGTGCGGTTGATCGCCCCGCTCACCGCGGGCATCGGGCTGGCGGCGACCATCGGGGCCGGCGCCACCGCCCAACTCGGGGCGATGCGGATCAACGAGGAGATCGACGCCCTGGAGGTGATGGGCATCCGGTCGGTCGCCTACCTGGCCTCGACCAGGGTGATCGCCGGAATCATCGTGGTGATCCCGCTGTACTGCGTGGCAATCCTGATGTCCTTCTTCGCGGCGCGGTTCGGCACGACCTCCGTCTACGGGCAGTCCTCGGGGGTGTACGACCACTACTTCAACACCTTCCTCAGTCCGACCGACCTGATCTGGTCCTTCTTCCTTGCCGTCACGATGGCCGTGGTCATCATGCTGGTCCACACCTACTACGGATTCACCGCC
Organism: Mycolicibacterium aurum; assembly: GCA_900078775.1. Lineage (GTDB taxonomy): Bacteria > Actinomycetota > Actinomycetes > Mycobacteriales > Mycobacteriaceae > Mycobacterium > Mycobacterium aurum_A. The sequence goes on along the minus strand of LT549889.1, from coordinate 4,532,177 downwards.
GCCGGTGGCCCGGCCGGGGTGGGCGAGGCCGTCGGGCGCGCGGTCCGCACCTCGTTGGTCGCCTCGGCACTGGCGGTGCTGCTGGTCTCGCTGGCCATCTACGGACAATCCGGCAACTTCAACCTCTCGGGTTAATGACAATGGAAAACAAGAGTCTCTATGCGCGGGTGCATCCCGCCCTGTGGTCGGTGTTCCTGGTCGTGGTGGTGGCTGCCGCGGTCCTGTTCAGCGCCGGCCTGTTCGCCGGAACCTTCCGCACCTTCGTCCCGGTCACGCTGACCTCGGACCGTGCCGGTCTGGTCATGGAGTCCGGGGCGAAGGTCAAGATGCTGGGTGTTCAGGTCGGTCGGGTGGCGGCCATCGAGGGCGGTCGGCACCCGGTGAGCCTCAAACTGGACATCTTTCCCGACCAGGCCGCCGCGATCCCGTCCAACGTGCTGGCGGAGATCCGCGCGACGACGGCCTTCGGGGCCAAGTACGTCGAGCTGATCCCGCCGGAGAAGCCCAGCCAGACCGGACTGAAGGCGGGTGCGGTGCTGCAGTCGCGCAACGTCAGCACCGAGGTCAACACGGTGTTCCAGAGCCTGATGGGTGTGCTGGACCGGATAGACCCGGCGAAGCTGAACGCGGTACTCAGCGCATTCGCCGAAGGTGTTCGAGGACAGGGTGAACGCATCGGTCAGGCGACCACCGATGCCAATGAGGTGCTGCTGGCGGTGAACCCGCGGATGGGTCAGGTCGCGGAGAACTTCCGGTCGCTGAAGGGATTCGGCGATACCTACTCCGCTGCCGCCTCGGACATCCTGTCGACCATGGATGCGGCCAGCACCACCAGCGCGACCATCACCGGCAAGGCCGCGGAACTGGATGCGTTGCTGCTCAGTGTGATCGGATTCTCCCGGAGCGCGAAAGGCATCCTGGAGCCCAACAAGGAAAACCTCGTCAATGCGGTCAACATCCTCGAACCGACGACGGACCTGCTGCACAAGTACGACCCCAGCTACACCTGCCTGCTGGTGGGCACCAAGTTCTTCCTCGACAACGGTGGATACCGTGCCTTCGGCGGCAACGGGCGTACCGAAATCGCCGATGCGGCGTTGCACTTCGGCAAGGATCCGTACAAGTTCCCGGAGCACCTGCCCATCGTGGCGGCAAAGGGCGGCCCGGACGGCAAGCCCGGGTGCGGATCGTTGCCCTACACCCACCTGAATTTCCCGGTACGCCAATTGATCACCAACACCGGCTGGGGAACCGGCATCGACATCCGCCCCAACCCGGGCATCGGCAGCCCGTTCTGGGTGAATTGGCTCCCCACGACACGTGCGGTGCCGGAGAAGCCCAGCGTCCGGGGCGACGGACCGCCGGCCATCGGTCCGGTGCCCTATCCGGGTGCACCGCCATACGGGGCTCCGTTGTTCGGTCCGGACGGAGCACCGCTGTGGGCCGGGCCGCCGCCCGGGGCGCCGCCGCCACCGGTGCCCGGTGTGCCGAACCCGCCGGCCCCTTATGGAACCGGCGTGGGACCGAACCCCGGACCTCCGCAGCAAGATTCAGCGCCCGGCGAGACCGGATGAACGACAGAGGGATGACGCGTTGAGAGACAAGCTCAGTGGCGTGATCTGGCGCCTGGGAATCTTCGTGGTGGTGTGCCTGCTCGGCACCTTTGCGCTGCTCACGCTCTTCGCGCAGCTCCGTTTCCAGAAGGAGACGACCTACCGCGCCGACTTCACGAATGTGAGCGGCCTACAGGCGGGCGACTTCGTCCGCATCGCCGGCGTCGAGGTCGGCAAGGTGAAGAACATCACCCTCAACGAGCGGCGTTCGGCGGTGGTCGAGTTCACCGCCGATGACACGGTGGTTCTGACCGAAGGCTCGGAAGCTGCTGTGCGGTACGACAACCCGATCGGCGGCCGTTTTCTGGAGCTTCGCGAAGGCGCCGGACCCGTGCAGCGGCTGGCGCCCGGCGAGATGATCCCGCAGGACCGTACCGAGCCGGCGCTGGATCTCGACGCACTCATCGGCGGGTTCCGTCCGCTGTTCCGTGCGCTCGACCCCGAACAGGTGAATCTGCTCACCGGCCAGTTGATCGACGCGTTCCAAGGCCAAGGGGCGACCATCAGTTCGTTCCTTTCACAGACCGCGACCCTGACCGACACCCTCGCCGACCGGGACGTGCTGATCGGCCAGGTCATCGGGAACCTCGACTCTGTGCTGGGTTCGCTGGGCGACCAGGGGGACCAGTTCGCCAAGGCCGTGGACTCCCTGTCGGAGCTCGTCGAAGGGCTCGCTGAGCGTAAGACCGACATCAGTGATGCCATCAGATACACGAGCGCCGTCTCCGGTTCGGTGGCCGATATGCTCGGCCAGGCTCGGGAGCCGTTGAAAAATGTGGTGACACAGTCGGATCGCGTGAGCGGTCTGGTCGTTGCCGATCATGAGTACGTCGACAACCTGCTCAACACGCTGCCCGACGCCTACCAGCGCCTGGCCCGTCAGGGCATGCACGGGGACTACTTCTCGTACTACATCTGCGATCTGGTGCTCAAGGTCAACGGCAAGGGTGGCCAGCCGGTCTACGTCAAACTCGCCAGTCAGAACACGGGACGGTGTGCACCGAAATGAAGCACTTCTCTGAACGCAATCCGGCGATCATCGGGGTGATCGGTGTCGCGCTGACCGCTGCCGTCACGGTGGGTGCGCTGCAGTACAAGCGGCTGCCGTTCTTCGATACCGGCACCGAGCACTCGGCCTACTTCGCCGAAGCGGGCGGGCTGAAGACCGGTGCCGCCGTACAGGTCGCCGGCCTGCGGGTGGGTGAGGTCGAGAGTGTCGACCTCGACGGCGCCAGTGTGGTTGTCACGTTCAAGGTCGACAATGGCGTCGATCTGGGCGACCGCGCGGAGGCCGCGGTGAAGACCAAGAGTCTGCTCGGTGCGAAGATCCTCGAGATCACCCCGCGCGGGGAGGGCCATCTCACCGAGGCGATCCCGTTGGACCGCACCACGTCGGCGTACCAATTGCCCGATGCCCTCGGCGATCTGGCCGATACCATCGGCGGCCTGCATACCGACCAGCTCAACGAGTCACTGACCACGCTGGCCCAGACTTTTCAGAACACGGCACCCGACCTCCAGGCAGCGGTGGCCGGGGCGGCCCGGTTCTCGCAGACCCTGAATGAGCGCGACGCGCAGTTGCGTGGGCTGCTGGAGAATGCCAACAACGTGACCGGCATCCTCGCCGAGCGCACCGACCAGGTGGTCGGCCTGATCGTAGATTCCAACGCCCTGCTGGCCCAGTTGCGCACTCAGAGTTCGGCCCTGGACCAGTTCTCCGGCGATATCTCCGCGCTGTCCCGGCAGGTGTCGGGGCTCGTCGCCGACAACCGGGAAACCCTGCGACCGGCGCTGGACAAGTTCAACGGAGCCGTCGCGATCGTGGAGGGCCGCAAGGAACGAATCCAGAAGGCCATCAAGCTGCTGAACTCCTACGCCATGTCGCTGGGCGAGTCGGTGGCCTCGGGCCCGTACTTCAAGGCCATCCTGGCCAATGTGCTGCCTGGCCAGTTCATCCAGCCGTTCGTCGATGCCGCATTCTCCGATCTGGGATTGGACCCGAACGTCCTGCTACCCACCGAACGGATCGACCCCGCGGTGGGGCAGAAGGCCACCCCGGCCCTGCCCATCCCCTTCCCGCGGACCGGCCAGGGTGGAGAGCCCAGACTCACGGTGCCCGATGCGATCACCGGTAATCCGGGTGATGCCCGCTATCCCTATCGGGAACCGCTGCCCGCTCCCGCACCGGGAGGTCCGCCGCCCGGCCCGCCGCCGCTTCCCCCGGTCACGGAGTCGCCGACCCCGACCGACGGAGCACAACAATGAAGGGCCGCACAATGAATCTCCGGGTGGCACTGGCGATCGCCGTGGTGGTGTCCGTGGTTGCCGGCGTCGTCGTGGCGGTGCGGATGGTGCCCACCATCGGCCGCACCCATGTGGTGGCCTACTTCGCGAACAGCAACGGCATCTTTCCCGGGGACGAGATACGGGTGCTCGGTGTCCCGGTCGGCGAGATCGACACCATCGAACCGCAACCCGACCGCGCGAAGATCAGCTTCTGGGTGAACGGCAAGTACAAGCTTCCTGCCGACGTGCAGGCGGTCATCATCTCGCCGCAGCTGGTTTCGGCCCGGGCAATTCAGCTGACCCCGGTGTTCACCGGCGGACCGGAATTTCCGGACAACGGGGTGATTCCCGAGGAACGGACCGCGGTTCCGGTGGAGTGGGACGATTTTCGCGAACAGCTGCAGACCCTGACCGACACCCTGCAGCCGACAGGAGCCGAGGGCGTCAGCCCGCTCGGCGGCTTCATCAACACCGCCGCGAACAACCTGCGCGGCCAGGGCGCGGATATCCGAGACACGTTGGGCAAACTGGCGCAGGCCTTCTCCGCGCTCGGTGATCACAGCACCGACATCTTCGACACGATGCGGAATCTGTCGATCCTGGTGACCGCCCTGAAATCGAGCACCGATCTGATGGGGCAGCTCAACGGAAATCTGGCCACCGTCACCTCGCTACTGGCCAACGACCATGATGAATTCGGGCAGGCCATCAGCGATATCTATGCCGCTGCCGGTGACGTCGAGGGCTTCGTGGCAGAGAACCGGGAGGCCCTGGGTACCTCGTCGGACAAGCTCGCCTCGCTCACGACGGCGGTCGATGAGAGCCTCGGCGACATCAAACAGGCGCTGCACGTCCTGCCCAACGCCCTGCAGAACTTCGTGAACATCTTCCAGCCCGGCAATGCCGCAGCCACCGGCATCCTGGCCGTCAACAACTTCGCCAATCCGATCTCCTTCCTGTGCGGAGCCCTGCAGGCGGCATCCCGCCTCAATGCCGAGCAGTCGGCGAAGCTGTGTGTCCAGTACCTGGCGCCGATCATCAAGAACCGGCAGTACAACTTCCCGCCTATCGGTCTCAACCCGGTCGTGGGCACGATGGCACGGCCCAATGAGGTGACGCACAGCGAGGATTGGATGCGGCCCGACTTCCGTCCCGCGCCGCCGCCGGCGAGCGCGCCCCTGGCCGCCGAGAGTGACGCGATCGCGGAGGCCGCGCAACCCGGACCTCCGCCGACCGATCCCGCGGCAGGACTGCCCGGACTGATGGTTCCGGCCGGAGCGGGCTCATGATCGCCCGGATGAGCCGACGCGCGGTGTCGGCCGCGGCGCTGCTAATGCTGGCAGCCGGACTGTCCGGATGCGGCTGGCGAGGCGTGAACTCGCTGCCGCTGCCGGGCACCGAAGGCGGCGGTCCCGGTTCCTACCAGGTGCAGGCACAGTTGCCGCAGGTCACCAACCTGGAACGGAACTCCCGGGTGCGGGTGGGTGACGTCACGGTCGGCAACGTCAGCAACATCGAACGGCAGGGCTGGCATGCGCTGGTCACCATGACCCTCAACGGGAACGTGGATCTGCCCGCGAACGCAACGGTGCGGATCGGCCAGACCAGCCTGCTCGGCACGTTGCACATCGAACTTGCACCACCGGATGACGAGGCCCCGAAGGGCAAGCTGCAGAACGGGTCTCTGATCCCACTGGAGAACGATGCCAGCTATCCGACGACGGAACAGACACTGGCGGCGGTGTCCATGCTGTTCAACGGGGGTGGCCTGGGCCAGGTCCATGACATCACCCGGGCGTTCAGCACCGCCTTCAAAGGCCGTGAACAGGACATGCGCAGCTTCCTGGAGCAGCTCAATCTGTTTGTCGGGGAGCTGGATGGACAGAAGCACGACATCATCGCGGCGACCGACAGCCTGAACGCGGTGAGCGGGCAGTTCGCCGCTCAGCGGCCGATCGTCGACAAAGCGCTGCAGACGATTCCGGATGCCTTGGCGGTGATCAACGACGAGCGGGGCGACCTGACGGAGGCGTTCGCCGAGTTCGGCGACTTCAGCGAGATGGCGGCCGATGCGGTGAACCGGAGCAAGGACAACGTCGTCAGGGAACTCCAGGATGTCGGCCCGGTGCTCAAATCGCTTGCCGACGCCGGCCCCTCGATGACCCGGTCGCTGAGTTATCTGTCGACGTATCCGTTCCCGAAGGAGACCATCGAAAACTGGGTCCGCGGCGACTATGTGAACCTGACCGGCGTCTTCGATCTGACGCTCAGCCGGATCGACGCGGCCATGTTCACCGGCACCCGGTTCGAGGGCAAGCTGACCGAACTGGAGATGCGGTGGGGCCGGACGATAGGTCAGCTTCCCAGCCCGTACACCGCCGGCAACCCGCTCATCGTTCCCTACCACATGAATCAGGGGTCCTGACATGATTCTGACGAGGCGGATAAAGCTCCAGTTGCTGATGTTCTTTTCGATCGCGTTGATCGCCGGAACCGTGATGGTCTTCGGATACATCAAGGCCCCCACCCTCATCTTCGGTGTGGGTCGGTACACGGTGACCGTCGAACTTCCGCGTGCCGGCGGTCTCTACGCGGCAGGCAATGTCACCTACCGTGGTACGGAGGTCGGCCGTATCGAGAGCGTGGACCTGGTGAACGGCCGAGTGCACGCGGTGATGTCGTTGAACTCCGATATCCCGATCCCGTCGGATCTGGACGCGGAGGTGCACAGCCAGTCCGCGATCGGCGAGCAGTTCATCGCCCTGCTGCCCCGCAACGGAACGTCGCGGCCACTGCAGGACGGGGATGTCATACCGGTGGATCGCACCACCGTGCCGCCGGATATCAACGGGCTCCTGGACGCCACCAACAGGGGGTTGCAGGCGATCCCACAAGACAACCTCAGCACCGTGCTGGAGGAGAGCTACCAGGCCTTCGGCGGTATGGGACCCGATATCGCCCGGCTCGTCAAGGGCACCACCTCGTTGGCCATCGACTCGCGGGCGAACCTGGACTCCATCACCTCGCTGATCGACAACAGCCGGCCGGTGCTGGATTCCCAGACGCAGACCGCGGATTCGATCAAGGCCTGGGCCGCGAACCTGGCGTCCATCACCGGATCGCTGCGCGACCACGACGAGGGCGTGTCCGGATTTCTCACCGCGGGTCCGCCGGCGGCCGATGAGGCCCGCGCACTCATGGAGCGGCTGCAGCCGACCCTGCCAGTTCTGTTGGCGAACCTCGTCAGCATCGGGAACGTCGGTGTGGCCTACCAACCGGCCATCGAGCAGTTGCTGGTACTGCTGCCCCAGGGCGTCGCCAGCATGTCGGGCAGTGCCGTGATGCTGCAGGACGTCAAGACGCCCTTCAACGGGACACTGTTGAACTTCAACCTCAACCTCAATGCGCCACCGACGTGTTCGACGGGATTCCTTCCGCCGTCGCAGATTCGGCCACCGAGCTTCGAGGATGCACCCGACGGGCCGCCGGGCGACCGCTACTGCCGGATCCCGCAGGATTCCCGCTTCACCGCGGTGCGTGGAGCCCGCAACTATCCGTGCCTGACCCGGCCCGGAAAGCGGGCACCCACGGTCGCCATGTGTGAGAGCGAGCATGAGTACGTGTCGCTCAACGACGGACACAACTGGAAGGGTGACCCGAATGCCACGCTGAGCGGCCAGGATGTTCCGCAGCTCTCGCCGGCGCCGGGCCCGGTACCGGCTGCAGCGCCACCGCAGATCGCCTCAGCGTTGTATGACCCCGCGACCGGGTCCTATGTCGGACCGGACGGAAAGACCTATACCCAGGCAGATCTCGGCCAGGACGCACCGAAGGACAAGACGTGGCAGACGATGCTGACGCCGGCACCGAACCCGTGACCGGCGACACGGCACCGGAGCGCAGCCAGCCGCGTCCCGTTCGGGCGGCGCTCATCCTGGGTGCGGTCGTGATCGCGGTACTGGGCGGGCTGGTCGGTTGGCTCGGTATGCGGGCCACCTCGTCGAATGAGCAAGCGGCGCAGCGAGATCTCTTTCTCAGTGTGGGTCGTCAAGGCGCTCTGGACCTGACGACCATCGAGGCCGCCGACGCCGACGGCGCGGTACAGCGGATTCTGGACTCGTCGACCGGTGCGTTCCACGACGATTTCAAGAAGAACTCGGGGCCCTTCGTCGAGGTGCTGAAGCAGACCCAATCGTCCTCGCAGGGCACGGTCACCGAAGCGGCGGTGGAGTCACTGTCGGATGACCAGGCGCAGGTGCTCGTGACGGTCGCGATCAAGACGGTCACCCCGGGTCAACCCGATCAACCGGAGCGGCTCTGGCGCATGCGGATCGGTGTGCAGAAGTCCGATGACGGAGCCAAGGTCTCCGAAGTCGTATTCGTGAACTGACCGGAAGGTCGTAGGACCATGGCCGACGTAGTGGACGGAGTACCTGACGATGTCGATCGACACTGATCTCGGCGACCCCGAAACCGAAGCCGTAGGGCGTGCGGATGCCGAGCTCCGTCCCGCCGCGGGGCGGCGCAGGATCAGCAGAGCCGCCGTATTGGCCTACGGACTGCTACCGGCGTTGGCCCTGACACTCGCGCTCGCCGCCGGATATCTGAAGTGGCAGGAATCGACGGTGCGCGGTGCTGAGCGTGCACAGGCCGAGTCGCTGCAGGCAGCCGAGCACGCTGTCCCGGCGTTGTTGTCCTATCGACCGGACACCGCCGAACAAGAGCTGGCTGCGGCACAGGATCTGCTCACCGGCGATTTCAAGGCCGAGTACACCCGGCTCACCGCGGAGGTGGTGATCCCCGCCGCGCGGCAGCAGCTGATCACCGCGGTGGCCTCGGTGCCGGCGGCTGCGTCGGTGTCGGCCACGTCCGATCAAGCGGTGGCGCTGGTGCTGGTCAATCAGACCGTCACGATCGGTGCGGACGCACCCACCGACACGGCGTCGAGCATCAGGGTGTCGATGCAGAAGATCGACGGGCGATGGCTGGTCTCGGACTTCACGCCGGTGTGAGTCACGAGATGGACACCGACCAGAGAAATACTCAACCCGGGTAGGGAGATTGCGTGCTGAATCCGAGAACACTGCTGAGTTCGGCGCCTGCACTGTCGGCCGGCATGGTGCTGTGCGCCGCTGCCGGGATTACCGCCCCGGCCGCGCACGCGGACAATGTCCGGTTCAACAACAGTGTGGTGTCGAATGTGTATACCGTGCAACGGCAGGCGGGGTGCACCGGGACATTGATTGCCAGCCCGCAGTTGCGCCTGGCAGCCCAGTGGCATGCCCAGGACATGATGCGCAACCGGCAACTCGACGCTCATGCCGGCTCGGACGGTTCCACGCCCCAGGATCGCGCCCAAGCGGCCGGTTATGGCGGGGTGGTGGCCGAGACGGTGGCTGTCCATCCTGCGCTGGCGATGAGCGGGCTGGAGCTGATCAACCGTTGGTACCACGATCCGGTACAGCGCGCCATCATGTCCGACTGTGCGAACACGGAAATGGGTGTCTGGTCGGAGAACAGCCTGGACCGGACGGTCGTGGTGGCCGTGTACGGCAGGCCGCAGTAGCGCGTGGCCGTGTCTCGACGGTCCGGAAAAGGTCAGCCCCGCCTGCAGGACTGAGCAGGCGGGGCGACGCTGAGGCGAAAGCAGTTATACCACAGAAGCTTTCGCGGGCGGGGCCAGCATTGTTGCGGTGTCGAGGTAGAACGGGCGTGATGAGATGAGGCGGCCGTCGCGGACCTCCCATATCTCGCCGAGTGGCATGGTGATGGCCTGATCGCCATCCAGTCCCCGCCACACCACGGTGCCCAGGGCCAGTACCAGGTCGCCGCCGGCGAGGAAATGGTCCATCTTGAGGCTGGCAAAGTCGAGATAGCGGGAGATGGACTCCACCATCCGCTGGTTGGCCTCCAGGCCACGGTGCTCGCCACCGTAGGGAAGCGATTCAGCCTGGTAGGTGACGAAGTCCTCGTCCATCGCGGCGAACAGTGGCGCAACGTTGCCTTCGGCTACAGCGGCGTAGAGCCCGCGGACGAACTCACGGTTTTCGGCTTCGGACATGGCGGGCCTTTCTTCTCAACACGTGGTGGTGTGGTGCGCAGACGCACTAGGCTTCGATGCAGCTGGCAGAACTCCACGAAGATAACGGCGGCCGTCACAGCCTGTCAATGCATCTATTGACAGGTTTGCCGGCGGATGGAAGGCGGCGCGGCGGTCAATCCGCGCGGATGGCGAGCGCATCTTCGGGGCAGGCCGCCACTGCGGCGCGCGCGTCCTGCTCCTCACTCGGCGCAAGCACGTGTTCGGTCAGTGTCGAGTATCCCTCGTCGTCGATCGGAAAGAGCTCGGGATTGATTGCGTAACAGAGGCCGTGTGCCTGGCACTTGGTGCGATCGAGTCGGATCTTCATGAGACGCTGCACTCCTGTTCGGATGGATCGGGGCCGTCGCGTGATGCGCCGTGGGACGTGGCGAAAGTGCCGGAGTGGATCCAAGCAGGCCCTGCCGACCTCCGTCAATAGCGCTATTGACGGACGTTGCCGAGGGACGGTAGCGTAGCCCGGCATGACCATCGAGTCCGCAACGAACGCCGGTGAGTTCGCGGAACTGACGCGCCGGGCACTGACACGGCGCCATATCGAGCATGTGCGGGCCGGCACCACGGACAGACACGCCGACGGCGCCCGTGTGGTGCCTGCCGGCGAGTATCGCGATCCCGACGTGGCGACGGCCGAACGCGCGTTGTTGTGCACGGTGCCGCTGGTGGCCGCACTGTCCGGTGAGTTGCCCGGGCCGCGGACATATCGCACCGAGTTGCTGCAGGACGTACCGGTGCTGCTGGTCCGTCAGGATGACGGGTCGGTCAAGGCCTTCCTGAACTCGTGTTCACACCGCGGGGCCAAGCTGCTGGAGGGCGCCGGTGAGATCCAGAAGCGGATCAGCTGCTCCTACCACGCCTGGACCTACAGCCCGGCCGGGGAACTACTCTCGGTGACCCAGCCCGGCAAATTCGGCGATATCGCCCTCTGTGACAACGGTTTGGTAGAGCTGCCCTGCGCGGAACGGCACGGGCTGATCTTCGTGCTGCTCGACCCGGCGGTCGCGATGGACATCGACGCGTTTCTCGGCGACTTCGCCGCTCAACTGCAGATGTGCGACCTCGATACCTTCGCCGTCGAAGAGCTGCAGAGCCTGCCGCACGACGTCAACTGGAAAGTGGCCCTGTGCGGCTACCTGGAGAGTTACCACGTCAAGACGGTGCATGCCCGGACCCTGGCCCCGTCGTTCATCGGCAACCTGTCCACCCATGACGCGTTCGGGCCGGACGGGCAACACCTTCGGACCACCTGGTCGATGAACGCGGTCACCGAGATGGCCGCGGCGCCCGATGTCGAGAAGGTGCTCGACGGCCTGGACGCCGCCCCGTACAACACCGTGCTCTACCTGTGGCCCAACACCATCATCACCGCGCCGGATTTCGTCGGGATCCGCTTCGTCACGCGGGTGTTTCCGGGCCGCCAACCGAATCAACAGTTGACCGACAACCGCATCATGTTGCCCGCCGACATGTCCCCCGACGAGCGAGCCGCGATCGGTCCCTTCTACGAAGGGGCCCGGATCGCACTTGCCGAGGAGGACTACGCGCAGGTGTCCGGCATCAACGCGGGGCTGCACAGCGGGCTCCGTGACAGCCTGCTCATCGGTGAGAACGAGCCCTCGGTCACCGAGATGCACCGCAGTCTGGCCCGTGCCACCGGGCGCCCGAATCCTGACCAACCCGCACCAACCGCCCAGAGGAGCAGTCGATGACGTCAGTAGTGGACCAGAAGTCCGTCCCCGCATTCGAGAAGTTGTACGTGGGTGGGGAATGGGTGCAGCCGAGCGGCGATACCTACATCGAGGTGATCTCACCCAGCACGGAGGAGGTCATCTCCCGTGTCCCGCAACCCGTACCGGAAGACGTGGACCGTGCGGTGGCCGCTGCCCGGGATGCGTTCGCGGGGCCCTGGCGCAAGACGAGTCCGGAGGAACGCGGTCACCTGCTGAACCGGATCGCCGACGAGGTCGAGAAGCGGGTGCCCGAGTTCGCCTCGGTGTTCGCTGCCGAGATCGGTGCCCCGGTGGCACTCGGTGCACCCCTGCACGCGATGGCCGTGCAGATGCTGCGGCAGGCCTCCCGATTGCACGAGCAGGTGGCCTTCGTCGAGGACCGCGTCGACGGCGAGGCCAATGTCAGCATCGTCCGCGAGCCGGTCGGGGTGGTGGGCGCCATCATCCCGTGGAATGCGCCCGTCGGTGGCGCCGCATTGAAGCTGGGGTCGGCGTTGGCCGCCGGCTGCACGGTGGTGCTGAAGCCGGCCCCGGAGGGGCCGCTCACGACCTACATGCTGGCCGAATGTCTGGAAGCGGCAGGTGTGCCCGAGGGTGTCGTCAGTGTTCTCCCGGCCGGGCGTGAGGTCGGCGAACACCTCGTCCGGCATCCGGACGTGGACAAGATCACCTTCACCGGAAGCACCGAGGCCGGAAAACGAGTCGGGAGCCTGTGCGGTGAACGCATCGCGCGGGTCTCCCTCGAGCTCGGCGGCAAGTCCGCGGCGATCATCGCCGAGGATGCCGAACTCGGTGATGTGCTACCGACGCTGCTGGCCGGCGGCATCGGCCACTCCGGTCAGATCTGCGCGGCGCTGACCCGGGTGCTGGTACCCCGTTCGCGCGCTGCGGAATTCGCCGATGCGATGGCCTTCGCCATGAGCGCGATGGTGGTCGGCGACCCGTTCGATCCGGCGACGATGCTGGGGCCGCTGGCGATGGAACGCCAGCGCAACCGGGTGGAGAGTTACATCGAGATCGGTCGCCAGGAAGGTGCGAAGATCGCTTGTGGCGGCGGCCGACCGGCGCATCTGGACAAGGGGTTCTATGTGGAGCCCACGCTGTTCACCGACGTCGACAACAGCATGCGGATTGCACGTGAAGAGATCTTCGGTCCGGTGATCTCGATGATCTCCTACGGCAGCATCGACGAGGCGATCGACATTGCCAACGATTCGCCCTACGGGCTGTCGGGGTCGGTCTACACCAATGACCAGCAGATCGCCAAGCGTGTGGTCAGCGAGGTCCGGACCGGCCAGATCTTCGTGAACAGCCACGCCGTCTGTGCGTCCCAGCCGTTCGGTGGGTTCAAGCAGTCCGGTCACGGACGCGAAGGCGGTCCGGAAGGGATCGCACCGTACCTCGAAACCAAGATGATCCAGTGGTGACAAGCGATTCCAGGCAGAGGAGAACCGTATGAAGACCAAAGGCGCATTGCTCTGGGAACCGGGCACCAATTCGGGCTGGAGCGTCGAAGAGATCGAGATCGACCCGCCCAAGCAGCACGAGGTGTTGGTCAAGCTGGCCGCCTCGGGAATCTGCCACAGCGACAACCATTTCGATGACGGTGTGATCCCGATACCCTTCGCCCCGTTACTCGGCGGCCATGAGGGCGCCGGTGTGATCGTCGAGGTGGGACCCGGCGTCACCGACCTTGCCGTGGGTGATCACGTGGTGATGTCCTTCCTGCCGGCCTGCGGACACTGTGAACTGTGCGCGTCCGGCCGTGGCAACCTGTGTGTGCTCGGCGCCGGCATCCTGGGCGGTGTGGCACCGGACGGCACGCACCGCGTGCACGCGCGCGGTCAGGGTGTGGGATGCATGTCCTACCTGGGTACGTTCGCACCGTACGTGTGCGCGCCGCTCAATTCGGTCACCAAGATCGGCAAGGACATTCCGTTGGACAAGGCCGCCCTGATCGGCTGCGGGGTGCCGACCGGTTGGGGTTCGTCGGTCTACGCGGCCGATATGCAGTTGGGTGACACCGTCGTCATCCTCGGCATCGGCGGAGTCGGGATCAATGCGGTCCAGGGGGCGGTGCACAAGGGCGCCCGCGACATCATCGCGATCGACCCGGTGGCGTTCAAGAGGGACAAGGCCAAAGAATTCGGCGCCACCCACGCAGTGGCCAGCATCGAGGACGCTGCGCCCATCCTCGCGCAACTGACGAATGGCCAAGGAGCCCATCGGGTGATCATCACCGTCGGCGTGCTGGAAGGTGATCTGCTGGCCGGTGCCGAAGCGATGACCCGCCCCGGCGGGGTGATGGTGCTGACCTCGGCGGCACCGGCGACACAGATGGACGTCCAGATCAACTTGTTCTCGGTGGCCATGTCCGGCAAGCGACTGCAAGGCTCGCTGTACGGCGACACCATCGCGCGCAACGACGTGCCCCGGATCTGCGATCTGTACCGCGGTGGAAAGCTGAAGCTCGACGAGCTCATCACGCAGACCTACCGGCTCGAAGACATCAACCAGGCCTTCAGCGATATGAAGGACGGTAAGAACCTACGCGGCGTCATCATCTACGACGACTGACTTCAGCTTGGTGCGCGAGAGCCGTCGGCGTAGTCGGCGGCTCTCGCGTCAGGAAGGGTATATCCATGTCCACGGAAGGGCGCGATGCCGGTTCGGTCGGCCGGCTCGACGCCGGACAGGACGCGGGCGCGCCGTTACTCGATCACATTGTGCCGCAACGAGTGCTGGTGGTCGAGGAGCATCCACTGCTGGGCGCGGGCGTGCGTGCGGTCCTGGCGGGACAGCCGTGGGTGGCCTCCTGCCTGGTGGCGGCGTCTGCGGCCGCCGCCTGGCAGGTGGCGCAGCGCCGCCGGCCTCAACTGGTCTTGATCAGTGCGTCATTGGCGGAACGGTCCGGCTTCACCCTGTGCCGCACGCTGGCTGAGCGGATGCCCGAGATCAAGGTGGTGTTGATGTCGGAGGAAGCACCCCTGTCGGCGGCACTGGCCGTGAAGCACGGGGCCGTGGCATCCCTGCCGAAGCTGATGCCGTCGGAGGCGATGGTCGACGCGATCAGACGCGTCGCGGAGGGCGGTCGCGCCTTCCCCAAGCCGCCGAGTGTCGCCGCGACCCGACTGTCGAAACGTGAGCTCGATGTTCTGCAATACGTCGCCTCTGGACTGAGCAATCCGGAGGTGGCGACACGGTTGAACCTGTCGCGGTGGACGGTCAAGCAACACGCCAGTGCTGTCTATCGGAAACTGGGCGTACGCAATCGGGCAGAAGCCGCGAGTCGGGCTCAACAACTCGGACTCATCGCATGACGTAAATCGTTGGTGCATAACGATACTCGTTACGAGTTTGATCGGGAAACACCGGTCTGGGCGGTAATCCGCCACTATGCTCGCGGTATGCCACTAGTCGGAGAGTATGAGCCATGCACGTGGGACTGGGCCCGTGAAAACGCCGAGGAGTACCTGGAATCCGGCGGGACTCGGGGCGCGGAGCTGAAAGGCAAGAGGGAGGTCCTGTTGACCAGCTTGGGTGCCAAGACCGGTAAATTGCGCAAAGTTCCGCTGATGCGAGTCGAGTGTGACGGGCGTTATGCGATCGTCGCCTCATTGGGTGGCGCACCCAAACATCCGGTCTGGTACCACAACGTCAAGAAGAATCCCCGCGTGGAGCTGCAGGACGGAACCGTCAGTGCCGACTATGACGCCCGGGAAGTCCTCGGTGCGGAAAAGGCGCTCTGGTGGGAACGGGCGGTGCTGGCCTGGCCCGATTACGCTGACTATCAGCGTAATACGGATCGAGAGATACCGGTTTTCGTTCTGACACCAGTGAACTGAGCGGCTTGCGCGGCCGACGGCGGTCTTGACAGTCCGAGTCTCCGTCGTCAATAATCCTATTGACGACGGAGCCGGCATCGGTCGATGCTGCGTTGCGCTAGCGAAGGCGGATCGTTATGAGTATTCCCGCGAATCAGCGCGGGCCCTTCCGGCCCATGCGTTTTGAAGCCACGATCGAAGACTGCATCGTCTCGGGTGAACTGCCCGAAGGGTTGGAGGGCGGTTTCTACCGCAACGGCCCGACCTGGCGCCGGCCCAACAAGCAGGGCCTCGAATCGGTCTACACCATCGATGGCATGGTGCAGGGCTTGGTGTTTCGCGACGGCAAGGTCGAGTTCCGCAACCGTTGGGTGCGCACACCGAAGTTCGTCGCCGAGGAGCGCGCCGGACGGTCGTTGTTCTCCTATGCCGACGGTGAGTTCGGTGACTGGCGGGGCTGGGGCCTGGGTGACGCGATCCGCGACGAGCACAACGCCGGCATTCCCCAGGGTGTCGGCGCGGTCAACGCGATGCCGTTCAACGGCGAGGTGCTGGCGCTCTCGGAGCAGGGCTGCCCGCCTATCGCGTTGGATCCGATCACCCTGGAGACCAAGGGAATCGTCCCGTGGTCGAGCCAGCTCTCCGATGGTCTGTTCGAGAAGGTGTGCTTCGGTGACGGTGCGTTCGGGCCGCATCCGAAGTGGGATGACGTGAAGGGGGAGCTGTGGAGTTGCACCTACCGCGACCGCAAGCCGTTCGTCAGCGTGCACGTTGTGACCCTGGACGGGGTGGTGCGCACCAAGCATCTCGATGACGGTCCGTACTGTGCGATCGCCCACGATATGTGGATCACCGAGAACTATGCCATCGTGGCGTTCGCGCCGTTCCTGCAGGACCGGGCGCGGATTGCCCAGGGTCGCGGGATCTACGGCTGGGATACCAGTCTGCCGACCGTGATCGCGGTGATCCGTCGTGATGACATCGACGGTCCGGTGCAGTGGATCGAGGCCGATTTCGAGCCCGAGTACATCATGCACACGCTGTCGGCCAACGAAATCGACGGCAAGATCGTGCTCGATGGACCGATCTTCGACGCGCCGCCCTTCATGACCGACGAACTCTTCAGTCCGGGTGGTCCCTTCATCCCGTTCTGGCAGGTATCCACCAGTCGTGTCGGTCGTTGGGTGCTCGACCTGCAGACCGGGCGGGCGGCCAGCGAACACCTCAGCGACACCCCGGTGGAGCTGCCCAAGATCGACGAGCGGTTCTGGGGCAAGCCCTACGAATGGGGCTTCTACACCGCCGGCGAACCGGTCAAGGACGGCATGCGGATGAACACCGTCATGCGCCGCAACGTGCACACCGGTAAGGAAGACAGCTACACCATCAAGCACGACCGCCCGATCGGTGTGTACGAATCGGTGTTCGTGCCGCGCACCCCGGATGCCCCCGAGGGAGTCGGTTACCTGATCACGCCGGTGTCGCACTTCAACGAACGCCACACCGATTTCATGATCTTCAACGCCGAAGACCTGTCCGCCGGCCCGGTCGCCAAGGTCGAACTGCCCTTCGCCGTGGGCTGGACCCCGCACGGGCACTGGATGGACTTCCGCTAACGCGAACACGGGAAACCCGGTGGTGGTGAGCACGCTCGCCGCCACCGGGCCTTTTGCTGTGCGTAAGTCCCGGGGCTGCCTTCGGATGATCCAAAACCCGGTGTAAATGCCTCTGTCCCTTGGCAGTTCATCTGTTGTCCCAGGGGTTGACACTGAGACGACGGGCTGTCAATAATGTTATTGACAGCCGCCACCGCGAGCGTGGACAGCTGGCGTGTCTCAATGCTTGAGTTGAAGGAGTTGGTCTCTATGGGTATTCCCGCGAATCAGCGAGGGCCGTACCGGCCCATGCGTTACGAAGCCACGATCGAAGACTGCATCGTCTCGGGTGAACTGCCCGAAGGGTTGGAGGGCGGTTTCTACCGCAACGGCCCGACCTGGCGCCGCCCCAACAAGCAGGGCCTGGAAACGGTCTACACCATCGATGGCATGGTGCAGGGCTTGGTGTTTCGCGACGGCAAGGTCGAGTTCCGCAACCGTTGGGTGCGCACGCCGAAGTTCGTCGCCGAGGAGCGCGCGGGCCGGTCGTTGTTCTCCTACGAAGACGGCAAATTCGATGACTGGCGCGCCTGGGGCCTGGGTGACGCGATCCGCGACGAGCACAACGCCGGGATCCCCCAGGGCGTGGCCAATATCAACGCGATGCCGTTCAACGGCGAGGTGCTGGCGCTCTCGGAGCAGGGCTGCCCGCCCATCGCGTTGGATCCGATCACCCTGGAGACCAAGGGAATCGTCCCGTGGTCGAGCCAGCTCTCCGATGGTCTGTTCGAGAAGGTGTGCTTCGGTGACGGTGCGTTCGGGCCGCATCCGAAGTGGGATGACGTGAAGGGGGAGCTGTGGAGTTGCACCTACCGCGACCGCAAGCCCTACATCAGCGTGCACGTTGTGACCCTGGACGGCGTGGTGCGCACCAAGCATCTCGATGACGGCCCGTACTGTGCGATCGCCCACGATATGTGGATCACCGAGAACTACGCCATCGTGGCGTTCGCGCCGTTCCTGCAGGACCGGGCGCGGATCGCCCAGGGTCGCGGGATCTACGGCTGGGATACCAGTCTGCCGACCGTGATCGCGGTGATCCGTCGTGATGACATCGACGGTCCGGTGCAGTGGATCGAGGCCGATTTCGAGCCCGAGTACATCATGCACACGCTGTCGGCCAACGAGATCGACGGCAAGATCGTGCTCGATGGACCGATCTTCAATTCGCCGCCGTTCAAGACCGACGAGGTGTTTCCCCCGGGCGGACCGTTCGTCCCGTTCTGGCAGGTCGGTACCACCTGCATCGGACGCTGGGTTCTGGACCTCGAAAAGGGCAGGGCCACCAGCGAACACCTCAGCGATACGCCGGCGGAGCTGCCCAAGATCGACGAGCGGTTCTGGGGCAAGCCCTACGAATGGGGCTTCTACACCGCCGGCGAACTCGTCAAGGACGGCATGCGGATGAACACCGTCATGCGCCGCAACGTGCACACCGGTAAGGAAGACAGCTACACCATCAAGCACGACCGCCCGATCGGTGTGTACGAATCGGTGTTCGTGCCGCGCACCCCGGATGCCCCCGAGGGAGTCGGTTACCTGATCACCCCGGTCTCCTACTTCAACGAACGCAGTACCGATTTCATGATCTTCAACGCCGAAGACCTGCCGTCGGGCCCGGTCGCCAAGGTCGAGCTGCCCTTCGCCGTGGGCTGGACCCCGCACGGGCACTGGATGGACTTCCACTAGTCCACCCGGAGCCTGAGAAGCCGTACCGTACAACCACGCTGATGCGGACTCTTCCCGCCGGAGAAACCTCCGGCGGGAAGAGTTGTACCACCCGGATCTCACCCGATCCGGTTCAAATGCCCGCAATCGCTTGTCGAGAACACCGTAGGCTCGCTGGAAGCCGTCGCCCCAGGAGGACACCACATGCCCGAATCCGACACCATCCTCGAACTTATCCGCCGCGGCGTCGCAACCTGGCCGGACCGACCGTTGGTGAAGTTCGAAGGCGGTGTCACGTGGACGTGGCAGGACAGCCTCGACGCGGGCCGCAGCGCTGCAGCGGTGCTCGCCGCGCACGGTGTCGGGCCGGGTGACCGAGTGATGATCCTGCTGTCCAACGGTCCGGGCTGGATTCGAACCTGGTGGGGGGCGACCCTGCTGGGAGCGGTGATCGCTCCGGTCAACCCGGCGTACCTCGGGCAGATGCTGACCAACGCCTGCGATCGGATCGATCCGACCGTTGTGGTCGCAGAGGACGCCGAGGCACAGAACCTGTCGCCGCATTGGGCACAGCGACGAATCGACCCCGCGACGTTGTGCGACGCGGGTGACCTGGCGGTGCCACCCTCGCCGGTGGTGCTGCCATCGGACCCGCACTGCCTGCTCCTGACCTCCGGAACAACGGGCCCCTCGAAGGCTTCCATCAGCACCCACGCATATTTCTGCGGAGTCGTCGATTGGTTGATCGAGGGGGCCGGGCTCACCGAGAACTCGGTCTTCCAGGCCGACCTGCCCTGGTTCCATCTTTCGGCGTTCGCACCCTCGGTGCAGATGTTGCGGGTGGGCGGCACCATCGTTGTGCGGCGGGCACCCGCGATGTCCACATATTGGCGCACCGCCAAGGAACTCGGCTCCACCTTCGCCGTCGCACCCGGCACCGTCGCCCAGTATCTCGAGTCCAGACCGGTCTCGGCCGAGGACCGTGACCACAGCATGGAGTTCCTGCTTGCGGCCCCACTGCCCTCGGATGCGGACGGATTCATCGAGCGCTTCGGATTACGCGGGCTGTGCACGGCATACGGATCCACCGAGACGAGCATGGTGATCACCAAGGTGCTCGACCAGTCGGTCCCTCCGGGCAGCTGTGGAACGGTGCGCGACGGATTCCATGCGCGCCTGGTCGACGACGAGGGCCGCGACGTCCCGCCCGGTGCGATCGGCGAGCTGATCGTGCGCTCGGACGAACGGACCCTGATGTCGCTGGGTTACCAGGGCGATGCCGCGGCGACCGAGGAGGCGTGGCGGGACGGCTGGTACCACACCGGGGATGCGGTGAGCGTCGACGAGAACGGTTTCTACTACTTCCACGACCGCTACAAGGATTCACTGCGTAGACGGGGCGAGAACATCTCCAGCTTCGAGGTCGAGCGGGAAGTGCTGGCGTTCCCCGGTATCGACGAGGTGGCCTGTGTGGCCCATCCCGGCGAGTATGCGGGCGACGACGAGGTGAAGGTGTTCATCGTCCCCGAACCCGGCCGGCAGATCCGTCTTCCGGAGGTGGCCGAGTTCCTCGGTGAACGTCTGCCCGCGTTCATGCAGCCGCGCTATCTCGAACTGGCGGACGCGTTGCCCAAGACGCCCACCTCGCGGGTGCGTAAACACCTGCTGCGGGATCAGGGCAACAGCGCCGAGACCTATGACCGGTTGAGCAGTGCCGTGTGATCTTCGTCAATATGGGTATTGACGAGAGGTCTGGTGGCCGGTAATCTCGGCCGACATGACCTTCGTGGCTGCGCTGTGCGCCGGTGAATCGACAGCCGGTGCGCGTAATGCGCTGACACCGTGTGCCGTTGATCGCCGCGGTGATCGCGTGTCCGTGCGCCCCGGCCGCGGTCGGCTTGTCACGGCGTTGACGTGATCAACCGAGAGGTGCCTTTGCGCATCGGGTCGAATCGCTGCGCGGTGGGTCTCGTGCGGTGGTGCGGGAAATGAGAGCATGGAAGACATGCTGATGACGGATATACCGGCCGGCACCGCACGCTCTGATTCGCAGGTGGTTTCCGGGCATCTGCCGGACGACGGGGAAGCCGGCTCATGACGGAGTCGAAGGCGCGCAAGCCCAGCAAGATCGCCCAACGGCGTGAGCTCGCGCGCAAGGAGCGCAGCCCGGTCTGGCTCGAACAGCGCGCGCAGATACTCGCGAAGGCAGCTGAAGTCTTCTCGATCAATGGATTCAACGGTACGAGCATCACCGATATCGCGAATCATCTCGGCGTCAGTCAGTCCAACATCTACTACTACTTCGCGACGAAGGACGAGATCTTCCTGGAGTTGGTGCGCCAGAGTACCGATTTCAATGTCGCGAGTGCCGAGGCGGTGGCGGCCAAGCAGGGTTCGGCGATCGAGCGCCTCTCCGAGGTGATCGAAATGCTGGCGACATCCTATGAAAAGCAGTACCCGTTCCTGAACATCTACGTGCAGGAGGATGCTCGTTGGCTCAGTTCGTCGGGGACCGAGCTGCAACAGGTCTTCCGGGACAGTGCGCGCCGCTTCGAGGATGCCGTGCGGTCGATCATCGAGAATGGAATTGCCAACGGGGAGTTCAAGTCTGACCTGGACCCGCGGATGGTGACGTATACGGTCCTCGGCGCGGTCAACTGGATGCACCGTTGGTACAGCCCGGGCGGTGAGATGACCGGCGCGGAAGTCGGTCAAGCCATGCGCGACATCATGCTTCGCGGCATCGTCGATTCGGGCTCAGCCACCTAGATCGCGCCCGAGTCCGCGCGACGCGGCATCCCCCGATCGGGCGGAGAAGTGCGCCAGATGTAGGCCATACAACCGGCTTTCCAGCACCCTGGAACATCGGTGGGTGACGTTCTCACCTGTTTGGTCTGAGCACCTGTCTGGAACCTTCAAAGGAGCGTTGATGCCCGAAGCCGTTATTGTCTCGACTGCCCGGTCGCCGATCGGCAGGGCCGGCAAGGGATCGCTGAAGGAGATGCGCGCGGATGATCTGACCGTGCAGATGGTCTCGGCCGCGCTCGCGAAGGTGCCCGAGTTGGATCCGAGGGCGATCGATGACCTGATGCTGGGCTGTGGTCAACCCGCCGGTGAAGCCGGCCACAACCTCGGGAAAGTCGTTGCGGTGCTGGCAGGTATGGACTATCTGCCCGGCGTGACCGTGAACCGGTACTGCTCCAGCAGCCTGCAGACCACCCGGATGGCCTTTCATGCGATCAAGGCCGGAGAGGGCGAGGCTTTCATTTCGGCCGGCGTGGAGACGGTGAGCCGTTTCTTCAAGGGCGCAGCCGATGGCCTGCCCGATACCGAGAACCCGGTCTTCGACGCGGCCAAGGCCCGTACCGCGGTCTTCGCCGCCGGTGGACAGACCTGGGTGGACCCTCGCGACGAGGGCTCGCTACCCGATGTCTACATCGCCATGGGGCAGACCGCTGAGAACGTCGCGCAGTTCGCGGGCGTCACACGTGCCGAACAGGATTCCTTCGCGGTCCGCAGTCAGAACCTCGCCGAAGCCGCGATCGCCAGTGGCTTCTGGGAGCGCGACATCACACCGGTGACACTGCCCGACGGCACCGTGGTCAGCAAGGATGACGGTCCCCGCGCGGGGGTGACACTGGAGGGATTGTCCTCACTGCAACCGGCCTTCCGGCCCGACGGCACCGTCACCGCCGGCAACTGCTGTGCCCTCAATGACGGTGCGGCCGCGATCGTCATCATGTCCGATACCTTGGCAAAGCGGCTGGGCCTCACCCCATTGGCCCGGATCGTCAGTACCGGAGTCTCCGGCCTGTCCCCGGAGATCATGGGGCTGGGGCCGGTCGAGGCGTCGCGCCAGGCGCTGGCCCGCGCCGGCATGACGGTCGGTGACATCGACCTGGTCGAGATCAATGAAGCCTTTGCCGCGCAGGTGGTTCCGTCCGCACGTGAGCTGGGGCTGGATCTGGACCGGCTGAACGTCAACGGTGGTGCGATCGCGGTCGGCCACCCGTTCGGGATGTCGGGTGCCCGTATCACCAGCACCCTGGTCAATTCGCTGCAGTGGCACGATAAGCAGTTCGGCCTGGAGACCATGTGTGTCGGCGGCGGCCAGGGCATGGCCATGATCATCGAACGTCTCTCGTGAGCGCCCGATTCGCCGGTAAGACCGCGATCGTCACCGGGGCCAGCCGGGGTATCGGTCTGGGTATCGCGCAGCGGTTGGTGGCAGACGGAGCCAAGGTGGTGATCACCGCCCGTGGCCAGGACGCGCTCGATGAAGCGGTTGCGCAGCTGGGCGGACCGGCGAACGCGCTGGCTGTCGCCGGTAAGGCCGATGATCTCGGGCATCAGGATGACACTGTGCGCCAGGCGATCTCGACGTTCGGTAGCATCGACTTCCTGGTCAACAACACCGGTATCAACCCGACCTTCGGTCCGGTGCTGGAGCTCGATCTCGCCGCGGCACGCAAGATCGTCGAGGTCAACTGCATCTCCACGTTGTCGTGGGTGCAGAAGGTGCACCGGGCGTGGATGAAGGATAATGCGGGTGTCATCGTGAACGTCTCGTCGCTCTCGGCAATCCGCACCGAGCCCGGGATCGGGTTCTATGGGGCCACCAAGGCGATGCTCAACTCCATCACCGAACTGCTTGCCGTCGAACTCGGGCCGGACATCCGGGTCAACGGGGTGGCGCCGGCAGTGGTGAAGACCAAGTTCGCCGCGGCCCTTTACCAGGATCGGGAGGGGCAGGTGGCTGCGGGCTACCCCCTCAAGCGGCTGGGCGAACCCGACGATATCGGCAGTGTGGTGGCGTTCCTGCTGTCCGAGGACGCGGCCTGGATGACCGGCCAGACGGTCGTCGTGGACGGCGGCGTGAGCCTCACCACGGGCGAGAACTGAGTCGGCCCGGCGACCGGCAAGAAAGGTACGAAAGACCATGACATTGGACGAATTACGCACGCGGGTCGAAGAGTTCCTCGCGACCCACCAGGTCGAGACGACGGATCGGGCCGACTTCCTGCGCGCCCGCTTCGATGCCGGGTTGGCCCGGGTGTCCTACCCGCTGGGGCACGGTGGCTTGAGCCTGCCCGCGGCCTGGCAGCCCGAGGTCGACGCATTGTTCGACCGGGCCGGTGCGCCGGACAACCGCCCCGAATCGAACATCATCGGGTTGGGCATGGCGATGCCGACGATCCTGGCCTTCGGGACCGAGGAACAGAAGCGGCGTTATCTGCGACCGTTGTGGACCGGTGAGGAGATCTGGTGCCAGCTGTTCAGCGAGCCGGGCGCCGGTTCGGACCTCGCGGCGGTCGCCACCCGTGCAGTACCCGACGGGGAAGACTGGGTGGTCAACGGCCAGAAGGTATGGACATCCGACGCGCACAACGCCCGGTTCGGGATCCTGTTGGCCCGCAGCAACCCCGACATTCCCAAGCACCGCGGTATGACGTTCTTCCTGTGCGACATGACTGTCCCCGGAGTGGAGGTGCGCCCACTCCGGCAGCTCACCGGTGAGGCCGAGTTCAACGAGGTCTTCCTGACCGACGTGCGGATCCCCGACGGCCAGCGGCTCGGCGAGGTGGGGCAGGGGTGGGCAGTGGCCAACGGCACGCTCAACAACGAGCGGGTGGCCATCGGTGGCCAGGCGGCGCCGCGTGAAGGCGGAATGATCGGCACCGTCACCGACACCTGGCGCCAGCGGCCCGAGCAACGGACACCGGAACTGCATGACCGGCTGATGCGGCACTGGGTGGATGCCGAGGTGGCCCGCCTCGCCGGAACGCGGTTGCGGCAGAAGCTCGCACTCGGCCAGCCCGGTCCCGAAGGGTCGGCGATGAAGCTGACGTTCGCCACACTGAACCAGAAGCTGACGGGCTTGGAGCTGGAACTGCTCGGCGAAGAGGGCCTGCACTATTCGGACTACACACTGGTGCGTCCCACCAGCGTCGATCTCTGCGGCCGCGACGCGGGCTACCGCTACCTGCGTGCCAAGGGCAACTCCATCGAGGGCGGAACCTCGGAGATCCTGCGCAACATCATCGGCGAGCGCGTGCTGGGTCTGCCCGCCGAAGCCCGCGTCGACAAGGACATCCCCTGGAAGGAGACGGCCAAGTGACCGAACTCGATCTGCTCTACACCGAAATCGAGGACGAACTGCGCGCCAGTGTGCGGAGTCTGCTCGACGCACGGTGGGACCCGGACGCCGTCACCCGGATGTACGACGCGGACCGGTCGGTCGTCGACGGGCTGTGGAAGGCGCTGTCGGTGGAGATCGGGTTGGGCGGGCTCCTGGTGCCCGAGGACCTCGGTGGAGCCGGTGGTTCTGTCCGTGAGGCCGCCGTGGTGCTCGAGGAACTCGGCCGGATGGTCGCGCCGGTACCGTTCCTGACCAGCGCGGTGATCGCCACCACGGTGCTCCTGGAATCGGTGCTCCCGGGACCCGGCACCGACCTGCTGGGTTCGATAGCCTCCGGAGAACAGACCGCCGCGCTGGCCGTCACCTGGTCGGCTGCACCGGATTCCGTCATTGCGTCGGTGTCGGCGACCGAGGGCCGGCTCACCGGCACGATCACCAGTGTGGCCGGGGCCTTGGAGGCCGACGTGCTGTTGGTGCCGGCTTCGACGGCAGACGGAATCGCGCTGTACGCCGTCTCCTCCGCGGAGGTCTCCCTGACTCCCGTTGTGTCGCTGGATATGACCCGGCAGCTGGCCCATGTTGCGGTCGACGGCGCGACGGGCACCTTGGTCAACGCCGATGCGGCGGCCGCGATCCGGCGGGCGCTGGAAGTCGGCGCGGCACTGTTGGCTTCCGAGCAGCTCGGTCTCTCGCGGTGGTGTCTGGAAGCCACCGTCGATTACGTCAAGGAGCGGCGCCAGTTCGGTCGGGTGGTCGGCGGCTTCCAGGCGTTGAAGCACCGACTGGCGGATCTGTACACCGCAGTGGAGTCCGCAGCCGCCGCTGCACGGTATGCCGCCGCCACCGTCGCGGCCGACGATCCCGATGCATCGGTGGCTGCCAGTGTCGCCCAGGCGTTCTGCGGCGAGGTCGCCGTGACCGCCGCCGAGGAGGCGGTGCAGATGCACGCCGGCATCGGTATGACGTGGGAGCACCCGACACATCTATATCTCAAGCGGGCCAAGGCCGATCAGATCGCATTGGGTACGTCGGGCCGGCACCGAGCGCGGCTCGCGGAGCTCGTGAATCTGCCTCGGTAAAGAGGATCGCGGCAGGATTCCCGGAACCCGCACCGGCTTAACACTGCGATAA
Source organism: Mycolicibacterium aurum (assembly GCA_900078775.1). Classification (GTDB taxonomy): domain Bacteria; phylum Actinomycetota; class Actinomycetes; order Mycobacteriales; family Mycobacteriaceae; genus Mycobacterium; species Mycobacterium aurum_A. The sequence goes on along the minus strand of LT549889.1, from coordinate 4,506,031 downwards.
GTTAGCATCGCGGCAGCCGGGATCCTCCTGCGCCGAAGGGCGATCAGGATCCCGGGCGTCCCGAACCGCTCGACCCGAGAGGCAATGACATGCCCAACGTCATCACCCCGTTGCTTCACCACGCCGGCGTGCGACCCGAGCAGATTGCCATCGAGGATGCGCAGGGTAGTTGGACCTACGCGCAGCTCCGCAACGACGTCCTGACCTACGCCGGCGCCCTACGCCGGCAGGGCGTCGTTGCGGGGCAACGGGTACTGCTGATCGCACCGACGGTGCCGGAATTCGTCGTCGCCTACCTCGGCATTCACGCTCTGGGCGCAGTCGTGGTGCCGGTCAACACCATGTCCACCCGGGCAGAGCTCGAGTACTTCATCGGGGACTCGGGCTGTTCGCTGGTGATCGGATGGCACGAACTGGGCCCTGCAAGCACCGATGCCGCGGCCGCCGCCGGCGTCCCCCATCGGCACCTGCCCCGAGGCGCCGGGGTGGCCGGCGGCGAGAGTCTGGTCGCGGTTGCCGAGCGTGCGGATGACGACGTCGCTGTCATCCTGTTCACCTCCGGGACCACCGGACGGCCCAAGGGCGCCGAGTTGACCGTCGGGAATGTGTTGTCCGCCGGAGAGTTCGCGGCGGGTCTGGTCGATGCCACCGCGGCGGATCGGGTGGGCACGGGCTTGCCGCTGTTTCATGTGTTCGGCCAGACGGCGGTGGTGATGTTGGCGCTTACCGCGGGCGCCACAATGTCACTGCTGGAACGCTTTTCCGCAGCGGCGATGCTGGAGACCCTGCGGCGCGATCGGCTGACCATCATGTGCGGGGTTCCGACCATGTGGAGCGCGATGCTGCACGATGCCGGCGACGCGACCGCCGCGGACTTCGCCGATCTGCGGATCGCCGTTTCCGGAGGGGCTTCGTTGCCGACTGCGGTCGCCAGGGCGTTCCAGGAGAAGTTCGGCTGCATGTTGCTCGAGGCATACGGGCTGACCGAGACCACCGCAGTCGGAACCTACAACGACGGTTCCGCGCCACGCGGGACCGTCGGCAAACCGGCGTTCGACACCGAGGTCCAGATCCGCGACGTGGAGGGTCGGCCGGTCCCTCCGAACACCGCGGGCGAGGTGTTCATCAAGGGCCCGACGGTGATGCGTGGCTACCGCAACCGCCCGGACGCCACGGCCGAGGTGTTGTCGGCCGACGGATGGCTGCGCACCGGCGATGTCGCCGAGATGGACGCCGAGGGCAACCTGCGCATCGTGGACCGGGTCAAGGAGCTGATCATTCGTGGCGGCTACAACGTGTACCCCAGCGAGGTCGAGGCGGTGCTCTACGAGCATCCCGACATCATCGAAGCCGCGGTGATCGGCATCCCGCACGACCATTACGGCGAGGAAGTCGCGGCCGTCGTCGTCGTCCGTCACGGCGCACCCCAGGATGGTCCGTCGATCACCGCGTGGGCACGGGAGCGGTTGTCGGCCTACAAGATTCCGCGGGTGGTGCAGTTCGTCGACAAGCTGCCCACGGGCTCGACCGGCAAGCTACTCAAACGTGCCATCGACCGCGCACCGCTGGCGGACATGCTCGCCGGCCGGTAGTCCCCGGGTGGACCTACTCAGGTGGTGGGGACGATGCCGTACAGCGCACCCAGCCACATCGCCTGCAGCGGCAGCACCGCCGCGTACTCGTCGGCGAGTTCGTCGCTGAGGCCACGGCTGGCGATGTAGAAGCTGTGTTCGGACGACCAGAGCAGCGTGGTGATCAGCGGTCCGCTGGGCGGCCCGGGCGGGGCGATTCCGGCTGCGCGATCGGCATCCAGTTGGGCTCCGATCGCGCCGGCGAACTGGTCGATCGTGCGCCGCGAGGTGGACATCATCTCGGCGTCCATGTACCGGTGTTCGACGGCCGCCTGGAACACCGCCCTGCGCGGTGTCCAGGTGGCCGCCAGCGCGCTCAGAGCCTGCCGGACAGCGTCCGCGGGAGCCTGGCCCTCGGGACGATTCCACATCGGGGTGACCGCCGTGTAGATCTCCGCCGCGGCGAGTTGGTATAGCTCGAGCGCGATCTCCTGCTTGGAAGCGAAGTAGGAGTAGAAGGTCGGGCGCGAGACGCCCGCCTCCTTCGAGATGTTCTCCACCGAGATCTCGTGCAGTTGAGTCTCGTTGAGAAGGCGTGCCATCGCATCGAGGATCTGCGCTCGTACCCGGGCCGAACGGCGCCCGGGCTGCGCGCGAAGCTCAGGTAGCGAAGTGCCGGCGGCGCTGTCCTGACTCACTCCTCAACGTTAACTCACCGCCGGGAAGGTGACGGGCAGGGCGGTCAGCCCGCTGAACGTGAACGACGGGATGTGGGTGAGCACGGTGCCCTCGGCAAGTGCGATGTCGTCGATGCGCGCCAGCAGCGTCGTCACGGCGACATCCGCCTCGGCCCGGGCCAGATGCGTACCCACGCAAAAGTGCGGGCCGTGGCCGAAACTCAGGTGCCGACGCACGTTGGGCCGATGGATGTCGAAGCGCTGCGGCTCGGGAAACACGGCGGGATCGTGGCCGGCCGCGCCCCACGCGAGCCCCATCCCGGAACCCGCCGGGATCTCGATGTCACCGATCTGGAGCGGCTCGGTGACGATGCGCCGACCGAACTGGACCGATGCCTCCAGGCGCAACGTCTCTTCGATGGCGTTCGGCACGAGTGCCGGATCGGCACGGACTTCTGCCATCGCCTCGGGGTGCTGCAGCAGATTGGCGATCGTCATGCCGACGAGTTGGGCGGTCGTGTGATTGCCCCCGCCGAGTAGCTGGATCACCATCGAGAGGATCTCCGCCTCGTTGAGCCGCCTCGGCCCGGTGATTTCGGCGCCGTCTGCGTCGATGTCCTCCAGCGTGAGCTCGGCGTGCACCAGCGCGTCCAGAAGATCGTCGGTTCGGGTTTCACCGCGCTGCTCGATCGCCGCGACCAGGTAGTCCTGTAACTCCTTGACCGACTGACCCACGACGAGTCGCTGCTCGTTGTCCAAGATGTCGGCGACCCCCATCACGATGTGGTCCACCCAGCGTGCGAAGTCCGCCAGGTCCGCGGTCTCGATACCCAAAAGCCTGCCCATGAGATGCGCCGGCAACGGCACAGCAAACTGGCTGAGCAGATCGCAAGCCCCGTCGCCGGCGAAGGCGTCGATGAGCATGTCGACGATCTGCTGGATCAGTGGACGCATTTCGCGGACTCGGCCGGGGGTCAACGCCTTGGCGCACAGTGCCTTGGTCCGGGTGTGAGTGGGCGGGTCGGCGAACAGCATCACGTTCGCCATCCGCCGCATCGAAGCTTGCAACTCCTGGACTTCGGGGGAGTGCGGCTCCGGGCTGATACCCATCAGGGTCATGCCCTCCGGGCCGTGGAATTCATTCGATAGTGACGAATGTCCGCTCAGTGCAACGAGATCCTGATATCCGGTGACGATCCAGCCGGCCGGTCCCTCGTCGCGGGCCGGGCTCGGGTCGGCATGTAACTCGGCGTAGTACCCGAACGGGCATTCCATGACCTCGGGGTCCATCAGGCTCCGCCGGGGTCGGTCGTGGCTCGTTGTGGGGGTGGGGCCGGTCATGGCATCTCCTATTGACAGTGCACTTAACAGAGTGATAATTTTCACAGCAGCTTAACAGCGTGATAAGCCATTGGCAACGGGTCGACGTGCCACTTCGAGCAAAGGAAGTGCTGATGCAGCAAATTCGGGAAACTGAGGCGACGGCAGCGGTACGTCGGTTCATCGATGCCGTCTCGACGATGGACGCCGACGCCATGGCGGCGGTGCTGCACCCCGACATCGTGGTGATCGAACCGGAGGGGCTGCCCTACGGCGGCATCTATCAGGGTGCCGAGACGTTCTTCACCACGTTGCTACCCGAGATCGCCGGGGCATTCTCGCTCGGGGTCGAGGACGCGCACATCTTCGACGGCGGCGACACCGCGGCCTGCCGGATGACCGCGGTGTACACCTCGCACCGCACCGGTGCGGTTGTCCGGATGCCCTACGTCGAGGTGTACGACGTGGCGGGCGGCCTGATCACCCGGGCTGATGTCTACCCGCAGGACGTCACTGCGCTGAGCCGCTGGATGGAGGCCAACCGGTGATGCGCAAGGCGTTGGTCACCGGTGCCGCCCGCGGAATCGGTGCCGCCGCCGCGCGGCGACTCCGCGAGGACGGGATGGAGGTCGTGACGCTGGACAGAGAGCCCGGCTGCGATCTGACCCTGGACGTGTACACCTCCCCGCTGGATCCCGCGTTGTTCGCCACCTTCGATGTCGTCGTCGCCAATGCGGCGATCGTCAGCACGGTGGCGCCGTCGCACGAGATGACCGACGCGCAGTGGCAGGGCGATATCAACGTGAATCTGACCGGCGCGTGGCGGACCATCCGTGCCGCGCTCGGCGGCATGCGAGAGCGGCGTTTCGGCCGGATCATCGCCATCTCCTCGATCGCCGCCGAAGGCGGAATGCCCGGGCAGGCAGCCTATTCCGCTTCGAAGGCGGGTCTGCTCGGACTGGTCCGGACACTGGCCGTCGAGCAGGCGGGTCACGGCATCACGGCCAACGCGGTGGTCCCCGGCGGGATTGCCAGCGAGGTGATGATGGCCCTTCCCGAGGAAATCCGCGCGGGCATCGTCGCGGGGATCCCGGCCGGCCGGCTGGGCGCTCCAGCGGAAGTCGCCCACCTGATTGCGTACCTGGCTTCAGACTTGGCCGCCTACACGACCGGCGAATCGATCGGCATCGACGGTGCGCTGGGCCTGACCCATGTGTCCCAACAGGATTCCTGACCCAAATATCAAACCCGCGAGGAGACAGACCATGAGCCAGCCAGATTTCGTCCCCAGTATCACGTTGATGATGGGCAATATGCATGAAGGTTTGAGTGATCACGACTTCATGCACGAGGAGATGCGCCTCGCCATCGCGGCCGAGGATATGGGTTACAGCACGGTGTGGTGTGTGGAGCACCATTTCGACGGGCGGTACTCGATGTGTCCGGACAACTTTGTCTACCTGGCCTACCTGGCGGCCAAGACCAGTCGGATCAAGCTCGGGATCGGCGCGTGCATCCTGCCGTGGAATGACCCGCTGCGCGTCTCCGAGAAGATCAATCTGCTCGACATCATGAGCAACGGGCGGGTGCAGGTCGGTTTCGGTCGGGGCTTGGCGCGCAAGGAGTATGCCGGGTTCGGTATCGATATGGCCGAGGCGCGGGAGCGTTGGGACGAGTCCTACGCAATGATCACCCGGGCCCAGGAGACCGGATTCATCAGCGGCGACGGGCCGCACTACCCGCAGCCGCGCACCCAGATCGCACCGTTCTCGGGGATCCCGCTCACCGGCCGGACCACCGAGATCGCGATGTCGGAGGAGTCTCAGCTCGCGGCGGCTCGGCTGGGGATCAGGATGGCCAGTTTCACCCAGTTCCCGATGCCGCAGATCGCCCCGCAGTTGCGGCGTTACCGCGAGGTCTACGAGGAGTCCAATGGTGTGCCCGCACCGCCACCGATGATGGCCGACATGATCACCGTGCACGAGGATGCCGAGGAGGCAGAGCGGTTGCATCGGGAGGCAATCGGTGCGTACTTCATGGTCCTGATGGGTCATTACGAGCTCGACGGTGACCACTTCTCCGGCACCAAGAGCTACGAGTCCTACGCCCAGATGTCGAAGGCATTCAAAGAGGCCGGACTGGAGAACGCGGCCGAGGGCTACATCCAGGCCAACACCTTCGGCACCCCCGACCAGGTGCTGGAGAAGCTGCGCGCCAACCTCGAGGTCGCCGGTGACTATGACCTCTCGGTGGTGTTCTCGTTGGGTGGCCGCACCTACCCCGAGGCCGAGAAGGGTATGCGCCTGTTCGCCGAGCAGTGCATGCCCGAGTGGATCAAGATGCGGGCACAGCTCGGGCAGGCGGCGGCGGGTCTGGCCCGATGACTGCCGTCGACGGTTCGAAGACGGTCCACACACACTGCGGGTACTGCCTGGCCGTATGCGGTGTGACCGTGACCGTCGATGAACAGGGCAAGGTGGCGAAGATAACCCCGGACAAGGAGAACCCGCACACCCGGCACGACTTCTGTGCGAAGGGGCGCACCGCGGCGGAGGTGATCTCGCATCCTCGCCGGATCACCACGCCGATGCGGCGCGTCGGTGCGGGCTACGTGGAGGCGACGTGGGAGGAGGCGATCCGCGACATCGCCACCCGGATGAACGCGATCATCGACCGCGACGGCCCTGACTCGGTAGGTAGCTACTGGGGCAACCCGGGCGGTGGAAGTCCTTGGAACGTACCATTTTTCAATGCCTTCCTGGACTCGATCGGGACCCGCCAGCGCTACCACGTGGGCTCGACCGACCAGAACAACTTCCATGTCGTGGCCGAAGAGCTGTATGGATCGCCATGGCTGGTACTGGTCTCTGATGTCGATGACTGCGACTTCTTCATCGTGGTGGGCAGCAATCCCGCCGTGAGCGCATCACTGTGGATCGAAATCGTCCCCGGCGGGTGGAGACGGATGTTGGATCGCCAGGAGAAGGGCGCCACCATCGTGGTGGTGGACCCGATCCGGACCGAGTCCGCCGCCGCGGCATCCGAGCATCTGGCGATCCGTCCGGGCCAGGACTGGGCACTGCTGCTCGGGATGCTCAAGGTGATCCTGGACGAGGGCCTGGAACACGTGCAGGACTGCGGCGAGCTGCACGGTATGGACGATGTCCGCCATCTCGTGGCCGAGGCGGACCTGGCGGATCTGGCTGCGCGCTGCGATATCCCGGTGCCGACCATCCAGGATCTGGCCCGTAGGTTCGCCACGGCGCGCACCGCGCAACTGGTCACCAGAACCGGTGTGTCACACCACATCACCGGCACGATCGGGGAGTGGCTGGGGCGACTGCTGGTGCATGTGACCGGGCGGGCAGACCGGCCCGGCGGCCAGTTCTACAACCCCGGATTCGTCAACGTCTCCAAGCTCGCCTCCCGACTGTTTCCCAAGACCGGCCACATCAGCCGGGTCGCCGGACGGCCCACGGTGGCCGGTGCGCACACCCTGGCCGAACTGGCCGACGAGATCCTCACCCCGGGCGAGGGCCGGATCCGCGCGATGGTGATCGATGCGGGAAACCCCGTGGTCGCCGGCGCCGAGGGGCCCAAACTCGACCGGGCGCTCGCGGATCTGGAACTCCTCGTCGTCGTCGACATCATGCAACGGGAAAGCCATCGCCATGCGGACTGGCTCATCCCGGGCACCCACTGGCTCGAACGTAACGGCCTCTGGATCATCACCAACCAGTTCCACGACGAGCCCTACGCCCAGTTCGGGCGCCGCGCCGTGGACCCGCCGCCCGGGGTCCGCGACGAATGGGAGTTCTTCACCGACCTCACGCTGGCCATGGGCCGTCCATTGGCGGGCATGCGCGGGGTCAACACCTTCATCAAGACGACCAGAACCCTTGCCCGCGCGCTCAACCGGCCCGGGCTGGCGTTCCACCCGTCCTGGCTGGACCGGCTGCTGCTCCGGATGGGTAAGAAGGTCACGTACCAGGAGGTCCTCGATCACCCGCACGGCTGGGTGTTCGGGGAGCGCGAGTTCGGGCATCTGAAGAACAACCTGCAAACACCGGACAAGAAGATCCACGCTGCACCGGCACAATTCGTGCGCGAGTGTCGGCGTCAGATGCGCTCCGTTCACCCGCAGGCACCGGAAGGATATCCGTTCCAGCTTTCCAACAAGCGCAGCAGGCACTCGATGAACTCCTGGCTCAACGAGGTGCCCGGCCTGCACAGAAAATCTCGCGGGAACGATGTGGAGATCCACCCGCAGGACGCCGCCGAGATCGGGGTCACCGACGGTGACCGGGTCCGGGTCCGTTCGACGGTGGGCTCGCTGGAGACGACCGTGCAGATCAGTGACGCGCCGCGGCCGGGTGTGGTGGTCATGAAACACGGTTGGGGATCCCGGATCTTCGACCCGGCGAACGGTGGCACACCCGAGTCCTTCGGCACCAACCGCAATCTTCTGGTGTCCAGCGACAACCTCGATCCGCTGTCCCAGAATCCGGCACTGTCCTCGACTTTCGTCGCCGTCGAGCGGGTCGACTTCGCGATGAGCCCGAAATGAGTGACCACGGCGTCCTGCCCGACAAGGGAGCGAAGACGGTCCACACGCACTGCGGGTACTGCAATGCCGGATGCGGGGTGACGGTGACCGTCGACGGCCTCGGCAAGGTGGCGAAGATCGCCCCGGACAAGGAGAACCCGCACACCTGGCATGACTTCTGCGCGAAGGGACGCACTGCGGCGGAGGTGATCTCGCATCCTCGCCGGATCACCACGCCGATGCGCCGCGTCGGTTCGGGGTACGTGGAGGCGACGTGGGAGGAGGCGATCCGCGACATCTCCAGCCGACTGAACACGATCATCGACCGCGACGGCTCCGACGCCGTGGGTTGCTACATGGGTAACCCGGCCGCGTTCAACTCCCCGAACGTTCCGTTCAACAACGCATTCATGGACGCGATCGGGACGGGCCAGCGCTATCACGTGGGTTCGGTGGACGAGAACAACCTGCATGTCGTCTCCGAGGCCATGTACGGGTCCTCGTGGCTGCTGCTGGTGTCCGATGTCGATGACTGCGATTTCTTCGTCGTGGTCGGCAGCAATCCCGCTGTGAGCGTGGCCATGTGGATCGAGGTTGTCCCGGGTGGGTGGCGGCGGATGCTGGACCGCCAGAAACAGGGCGCCACCATCGTCGTGGTCGACCCGATCCGGACCGAATCCGCCGCCGCGGCATCCGAGCATCTGGCGATCCGTCCGGGCCAGGACTGGGCACTGCTGCTCGGGATGCTCAAGGTGATCCTCGACGAGGGCCTGGAACACGCTGCGGACTGCGCAGAGCTGCACGGGATGGGCGATGTCCGCCATCTCGTGGCCGAGGCGGATCTGGCGGATCTGGCTGCGCGCTGTGACATCCCGGTGTCGAACATCCAGGATCTGGCCCGCCGGTACGCCACCGCGCGCACCGCGCAACTGGTCACCCGAACCGGTGTGTCACACCACGTCACCGGCACGATCGGGGAGTGGCTGGGCCGGTTGTTGGTGCATGTGACCGGGCGGGCAGACCGGCCCGGCGGCCAGTTCTACCAACGCGGCTTCTCCAACACCGCCGCACTCGCGCAGCGAATGTTCCCGGAATCCACACACATCAGCCGGGTCGCCGGCCGGCCCATGGTGGCCGGTGCGCACACCGTCGCCGAACTGGCCGACGAGATCCTCACCCCGGGCGAGGGCCGTATCCGCGCGATGGTGATCAACTCGGGAAATCCGGTCGTCTCCGGCCCCGACGGCGACAAGCTCGACCGGGCGTTGGCGGATCTGGAACTCCTCGTCGCCGTCGACCTGGTGCAACGGGAGAGCCACCGCCATGCGGACTGGCTCATCCCGGGCACCCACTGGCTCGAACGCAACGACCTCTCAATCCTGACCAATCAGTTCCGCGACGAGCCCTACGTCCACTACGGTCGGCGGGCCGTGGACGCCCCGCCCGGGGTCCGCAACGAGTGGGAGTTCTTCACCGATCTCACGCTCGCCATGGGCCGGCCGTTGTTCGGGGTGCGCGGTGTCAACACATTCATCAAGACGACCAGAACCCTTGCCCGCATCCTCAACCGGCCCGGGCTGGCGTTCCACCCGTCCTGGCTCGACCGGCTCCTGGTCCGGATCGGCGGACGAATCACCTACAAGGACATCCTCGATCACCCGCACGGCTGGGTGTTCGGGGAACGGGAGTTCGGGCACCTGAAGAACAACCTGCTCACACCGGACAAGAAGATCCATGCCGCGCCACCGCAGTTCGTACGCGAGTGCCGGCGCCTGTTGGGCTCAGCTCACCCGCAGGCCCCGGCGGGTTATCCGTACCAGCTCTCCAACAAGCGCAGCAGGCACTCGATGAACTCCTGGCTGAATGAGGGGCCGAGCCTGCACAAGAAGGGCCGCGGGAACGATGTGGAGATCCACCCGAAGGACGCCGCCGAGATCGGGGTCACCGACGGTGACCGGGTCCGGGTCCGTTCGACGGTGGGATCGCTGGAGACGACCGTGCAGATCAGCGACGCGCCGCGGCCCGGTGTGGTGGTCATGAAACACGGTTGGGGATCGCGGATCTTCGACCCGGTGAACGGCGGCGCACCCGAGTCCCACGGGACCAACCGCAATCTCCTGATCCCCGACGACAACCTGGACCCGCTGTCCCAGAGTCCAGCCATGAATTCGACTTTCGTCGCCGTCGAGCGGATCGGCCCGATTCCGTTGTGATCCAGACAGCAGAGCATGCCCGAATCACCCTGCGCCGAACGAACTGCCGGCGCCCACCACCGGAGAAGGAACTCGATGACACCGACGCCGCAAGCAGCTGCGGATGGCCTGCCGGGACGCTTGGGCGACCCATCAATGGATCTGCACAGCGATCCGCGTAGCGATCCCCGCATGGTCGCCGCGCTGGCCCCTTTTCAACTCGACCGGGCGGCGCCACCGCCTCCGCTGGACCCTGCTGCGCCTCGGCAGGCGCAGCTGGACTTCCTCGGCGGGCTGGAGGGGGCCTTCGGCTCGGTATTCGCCGCGCTGCTGGACGGCGCGCCCGACATCGAAGGAGTCACCGAGTCGACGGTGACGATCACCGGAGTCGACGGTAACGAGATCATCCTGTTCATCAGTCGGCCCGCCGCGATGCCGACGACCGAACCGCTGCCGGGGGTGTTGCACATCCATGGCGGTGGCATGGTGTTCCTGTCTGCGACCGGGCCGGAATACGTGCGGTTCCGCAACGCGATCGCCAGTACCGGGTCGGTGGTGATCGGCATCGAATACCGCAACGGCGCAGGCGTTCTGGGGCCCCATCCGTTCCCCGCCGGGCTCGATGACTGTGGCGCGGCCCTGCAGTGGGTTGACCACAACCGCGCCGAGCTCGGTATTTCCACACTCACTCTTGCGGGCGAATCCGGTGGGGCGAACCTCGCGCTGGCGACCACGCTGAAGGCCAAGCGGGACGGCTACCTGGACGCGATCGACGGTGTGTACGCGATGGTGCCCTACATATCGGGGCTGTACGGCAATCCTGAGGCGCAGCGTGCCACCGAACTGCCGTCGCTGATCGAGAACGACGGCTACCTGCTCTCATGTTCCCTGATGTCCGTGATGGCCACCGTGTACGACCCCACCGCGAGGCATGCGAGCGACCCGTTGTGCTGGCCCTACCATGCCACGACCGAGCAACTGCGCGGTCTGCCGCCGCATTTCATCTCGGTGAACGAGCTGGACCCGGTGCGCGACGAAGGTTTGGCCTATCTGGGCAAGCTCGTCGAGGCCGGTGTGCTCACCGGTACACGCACCGTCGGGGGTATCTGCCACGCCGGGGACGTCATCTTTCCCACCCAGCTGCCGGAGGTCTACGAGGGCACCGTCACGAGCATCCGTGACTTCATCCACGGACTCCAACGGATACGCGGAGCGCGTTGATCAGCGCTCGGTTTCCGCGGGCAGCAGGGCGATCAAGCTGTGCAGCGCGGCAACACAGTGGTCGGCTCGTTCGCTGAGGGTGTCGGACCGCTCGCGGTCCGGAACGCTGGTCCACTGCAGTGCGAGGTCCTCCACATAGGCGACCCACGCGTGCACGATGGTCACGGCCCCGGGGCGCTCGCCCAGTTCCAGGGCATCCACCACCCGTCTGCCGAGGTCGGCGCGCAGGGTCGCGACCCGGTCGCCGCCCAGGGTGAGCGCGCCCTGTCCGAAGATGAACGCCAGGTAGAACTCACGGCGCCGATCGATCTGCTCGAACAGTGCGACCACGATGTGGCGCAAGGCCGCCTCCGGATCGGCGTCGGCCGGTGGGGCGGTGTTGTCGAGCACGCGTTGGGCCGCGACGTCGAGCACCGCGTCGAAGTAGTCGCTCTTGGTGGGGAAGTAGTGAAACAGCAGGCTGCGGGAAATTTCCGCCTTCCTGGCCACCTCGTCCAGCGACAGGGTGTGGATCGGCTCTTTCACCAGAATGCCTAATCCGATGGCCAACAGCTGATCTCGCCGATCACCGAATTTGAGCCGCAAAGCGGGACGCGGCCCGCTGCTGGATCCCCGTTTACCGGTCATCTATTGAGCATTGCTCAACAATGCGGGTATGGTCAAGCGCATGAACTCCGAACCGTCCACTCGCGCCGCGGAACTACTCGATCGCGTACGGACCTTCATCGCAGCTGAGATCGCCCCGGTCGAGGAGCGGTATCACGCTGACGTGGCGGCGCTGCGTACCGGCGGAGGAAACCCGTGGCAGCCGCTTCCGCTGCTGGACGAATTGCGGGCCAAGGCTCGTGTGGCGGGCCTGTGGAATCTCTTCCTGCCGGCGGAACATGCCGGTGACTACGCTGCCAGGTTCGGTACCAGTGGCGGCCTGGGGCTGAGCAACGTGGACTACGCACCGATCGCCGAGGAGACCGGACGTTCGGAACTGGCTCCGTATGTATTCAATTGCAATGCGCCGGATTCCGGGAACATGGAGGTGCTACTCCGTTACGGGACGGCCGAGCAGCGTGAACGGTGGCTCGAACCACTGCTGGCCGGCTCCATCCAATCGGCGTTCGCCATGACAGAACCGGGCGTGGCCTCCTCGGACGCCACCAACATGGCCGCCACCGCCATCCCCGATGGCGACGAGATCGTGATCAACGGGCGCAAGTGGTGGACGACGGGACTCGGGCACCCACGCTGCGAGCTGCTGATCTTCATGGGTGTCTCGGACCCGCAGGCGCCCAGGCGGTCCCGGCACACGATGGTGCTGGTACCGCGCAACACCCCGGGGGTGTCGGTCGAAAGAATGCTGCCGGCAATGGGCCGGTTCGACGAGCCCTTCGGCCACGGCGAGGTGTCCTTCACTGATGTGCGGGTTCCCGCCACCAACGTCCTGCTCGGTCCGGGGCGGGCATTCGAGATTGCCCAGGGCCGGCTGGGTCCGGGCCGGGTGCACCACTGCATGCGGCTGATCGGATTGGCCGAGATGGCGCTGGAACTGGCCTGCCGTCGTGGCGGCGACCGCCAGGGCTTTGGTAAGCCACTGGTGGAACTCGGTGGCAACAAGGAGCGAATTGCCCGGGCCCGCATCGCCATTGACACCGCACGTCTACTGGTGCTGAATGCCGCCTGGAAACTGGACACCGTCGGACCCGGTGGCTCGCTCGGTGAAGTCAGCCAGATCAAGGCCCACGTACCGGGTGTGGTGCAGGAGGTCGTGGACTTCGCCATGCAGATACACGGCGGTGGTGGCTTGTCGGACGACTTCCCACTCGCGGGGGCCTGGACCCTGGCTCGTGAACTGCGGCTCGCGGACGGGCCCGATGAGGTGCATCTCGGTGTGATCAGCCGACTGGAGTTGGCCAAGTATGTCTAGTCGTCCACAGGGTTCCGCGCAGACCTCCGACGTCGCCGATGCCTCCGCGGTGCGTGCCGAGGACGCCTTCGATGTAGACCGGTTGTGCACCTGGCTCGGTGACCGCGACCTTGTCGTGTCCGCACGTCCGGAGGTGCGGCAGTTCTCCGGCGGTGCCTCGAACCTCACCTACCTGCTGCGCTTCCCGGACCGCGACCTGATCCTGCGTCGGCCGCCGGGTGGGCACAAGTCGGCCGGCGCTCACGACATGTCCCGCGAGTACCGCATCCAGCATGCGTTGCGCCCGGTGTTCGAGTACGTGCCCACGACGGTCGGGCTCTGCGAGGATGTCGAGGTGATCGGCACGCCGTTCTACGTGATGGAACGGGTCGACGGGCACATCCCGCGCCAGGAGTTCCCACCGGAAATGGTGCTGTCCGCCGACGAGGTCACCACTCTGTGCACCCGATCGCTGGACGTCCTGGTCGATCTGCACCAGCTGGACCCCGCTGCGGCCGAGTTGGGCTGGCTGTCCCGGGGTGAGGGTTACATCCACCGTCAGCTACGCGGATGGTCCAAACGCTATCGGCAGGCCGTGACCCCCGACGTCGGAGATTTCGAAGCGGTGATGATCTGGCTCGACGAGAACGAGCCGCCCGACGAGCGATCCTGTCTGATTCACAATGACTTCCGATTCGACAACCTCGTGTTCGGCCGTGAGCATCCGCACGCGCCGGTCGGCCTGCTGGACTGGGAGTTGGCGACCATCGGACATCCGCTGATGGATCTCGGTGGCGCACTGGCGTACTGGATCGAAGCGGACGATGAACCGGATCTGCACCAATTCCGCCGCCAGCCCACGCAGGTCGCAGGCATGCTGTCCCGGCGGCAGGTGGTGGATTACTATTGCAACCGCACGAATATCGGCCTGAGTGACCGAGAATGGGCCTTCTACGAGATATTCGGACTGTTCCGCACCGCGGCGATCTGTCAGCAGATCTACTACCGCTACTACCACGGGCAGACCACCAACCCGGCCTTCGCGGACTTCGGTCGTCTCACGCTCCTGATGGAGCGTCGCAGCCTGGAACTCATCGGTCGGCATCGCTGACCGGATAGCCAAACCGGCTGTCTCGTAACAATTGTCGCGGGGCAGCAGGTGTCTTCGGGGACGGCGGATTCGGCAGAATTCGCCGGATCTCGTGCGGCCACGGACTTGAACTTGGCCTCAACTTCATATTAGATGGTTCGAGTTACCCGTTACCGCGAACCGCAGCTGATCGGTCTTCGCGCAACGGGTCTGAGCAGTGGCGGCGTGAATGAGGCCGACATCGAACCGATTCTGAACCGAACCGATGAATGCCGCACCGATGAAATCTCGAGCAAGGGACTGAGGACTATGCAGGCTTGGCGTGTTGAAGAACTGGGTCAGCCCCGCGATGTGCTGCGGCTGCGGGACGTGGAAGAGCTGACACCGGCACCCGGGCACGTCCGGGTCCGGGTGCGTGCGGCCGCCGCGAACTTCGCGGATGTGCTGCTGTGCCTCGGTGAGTACCAGGTGAAGCCACCGCTGCCCTTCACACCCGGCTCGGAATTGTGCGGTGAGATAACGGCATTGGGTGATGGTGTGTCCGGCTTCGATATCGGTGACCGAGTCATCGGCGTGGCCACGCCGGAGCACGGCGGATTCGCCGAATCTGCGGTCATGCCGGCTTCGACGGTCTTCCTCGCGCCGCAATCGCTGGACGACGCCGAGGCCGCCGTGCTCACCGTCGGCTATCAGACCGCTTGGTTCGCGTTGCACCGCCGCACCCAATTGCTGGCGGGCGAGACACTGCTGGTGCACGCAGCGGCCGGTGGTGTCGGTAGCGCTGCCGTCCAGCTCGGCAAAGCTGCCGGAGCCACCGTGATCGGTGTTGTCGGGGGTGCGGACAAGGCCGCCTACGCCACCGAACTCGGTGCCGACGTCGTGGTGGACCGCCGCGAACAGGACTTCGTCCAGGTGGTCAAGGATGTCACCGGTGGCCGCGGAGCCGACGTGGTGTTCGACCCGGTCGGTGGGGATTCATACACGAAGTCCACCAAGTGCATTGCGTTCGAGGGTCGCATTCTGATCATCGGCTTCGCCGGTGGCACGATTCCGACACCAGGGCTCAACCATGCACTGGTCAAGAACTATTCGATCATCGGACTGCACTGGGGGCTGTACAACACGCAGAACTCCGGCCCGGTTCGTGAATGCCACGACGAGCTGACACGGCTGGCCGACCTCGGCGTGGTGCGGCCGCTGATCGGCGAACGCCTCGGACTGGCCGATGTCCCCGACGGCTTGGCGCGGCTGGGCGCGGGCAGCACGGTGGGCAGGCTGGCGTTCATGGCTGCGGCCGACTGACCGACACGTTGTCCCCGCCGAACCGACAGTAAGCACGGCGGGTCCGCCGAGATCTCCAGGGAAGTGACGATATGCCCAGTCCGACAGCACAAGCCGAGTTCAGCCTGTATCAGCTGCCTGAGGAACACGAAGAGTTGCGCGTGGCCATCCGTGGGTTGGCCGAGAAGGAGATCGCGCCCTACTCGGCCGATGTCGACGAGAACGCACGCTTCCCGGTGGAGGCCCTCAAGGCCTTGAACACCTCGGGCTTCAACGCCGTTCATGTGCCTGAGGCCTATGGAGGCCAAGGCGCCGACTCGGTGGCGGCCTGCATCGTCATCGAAGAGGTGGCCAGGGTGGACGCCTCAGCATCGCTGATCCCGGCGGTCAACAAACTGGGCACCATGGGTCTGATCCTGCGCGGATCCGACGATCTCAAGAAGCGGGTGCTCGGCGATCTGGTCGACGGGGAGATGGTGTCCTACGCCCTTTCCGAACGGGAAGCCGGCAGTGACGCGGCCGGCATGAAGACCCGGGCCAAGCCGGACGGCGACGGTTGGATCCTCAACGGAGCGAAGGCGTGGATCTCCAACGGCGGAAGGTCATCTTGGTACACGGTGATGGCGGTCACCGACGCCGACAAGGGCGCCAACGGCATCTCGGCGTTCGCCGTGCACGTCGATGACGACGGCTTCACCGTCGGGCCCAAGGAGCGCAAGTTGGGGATCAAGGGATCGCCGACGACGGAGCTGTACTTCGAGAATTGCCGGATCCCGGGTGACCGGATCATCGGGGATCCGGGCACCGGCTTCAAGACGGCGCTGGAGACGCTGGATCACACTCGACCGACCATCGGTGCCCAGGCGGTCGGTATCGCGCAGGGGGCGTTCGACGCTGCACTCGCATACACCAAGGACCGCAAGCAGTTCGGGAAGTCGATCTCCGACTTCCAGGGTGTGCAGTTCATGCTCGCCGATATGGCCATGAAGATCGAGGCGGCCCGTCTGATGGTGTACTCCGCGGCGGCGCGCGCCGAGCGAGGTCAGGCAAATCTGGGGTTCATCTCCGCGGCATCGAAATGTTTCGCCTCCGATGTCGCGATGCAGGTGACGACCGACGCCGTCCAGCTGTTCGGAGGTGCCGGCTACACCGTCGACTTCCCCGTCGAGCGCATGATGCGCGACGCCAAGATCACCCAGATTTACGAGGGCACCAACCAGATCCAACGGGTCGTCATGAGCCGGGCACTGCTCCGTTGACCAACCAGAAGCCAGAGAGTACTTCGTTATGACAGACGTTCATGCCGGTGCCGCGCACCGCCAGAAGCCCCCGTTGACGGTGGGCGTGGTTGCCGAATCCGGTGCGCAGGAGCGGCGGGTCGCGTTGGTGCCCAAGGCGGTGACGTCCTTGGTCGGTCAAGGGCTTGCCGTGGTGGTAGAGCCCGGCGCCGGTGCGCGCGCGCTGTTGGCCGATGAGCTGTACATCGCGGCCGGAGCGACGACCGGGGATGCGTGGTCCGCCGATGTGGTGGTCAAGGTCGCACCACCGTCGGAGGCCGAGGTGGGCCGGTTACGCCGCGGACAGACACTGATCGGGCACCTCGCTCCGCGAGATCCGCAGAATCAGATCGCCGCCCTCACCCGGGCCGGCGTGCAGGCCTTCGCGATGGAAGCGATCCCGCGGATCTCGCGAGCTCAGGTGATGGACGCCCTGAGTTCTCAGGCCAACGTCGCCGGGTACAAGGCGGTACTTCTGGCGGCCTCGGAGTCCACCCGGTTCTTTCCGATGCTGACCACGGCGGCCGGCACGGTGAAGCCGGCGACGGTGCTGGTGCTCGGTGTCGGGGTGGCGGGCCTGCAGGCGTTGGCGACCGCCAAGCGACTCGGCGCTCGCACCACCGGGTACGACGTGCGGCCGGAAGTGGCCGACCAGGTTCGGTCCGTCGGTGCATCCTGGCTGGACCTGGCGATCCATGCGGACGGTGAGGGTGGATACGCCCGCGAACTCACCGCCGAGGAGCGTGTCCGGCAGCAGCGGGCACTGGAGACGGCCATTGCCGGATTCGACGTGGTCCTCACCACCGCATTGGTACCGGGACGTCCCGCTCCCCGGCTGGTGACGGCCGCCGCGGTGCAGGCGATGAAGCCCGGTTCGGTGGTGGTGGATCTGGCCGGGGAGACCGGCGGCAACTGTGAGCTCACCGAACCCGGTCAGACCGTCACCAGACACGGCGTGACGATCTGCTCACCGCTGAACCTGCCGGCCACCATGCCCGAACACTCGAGTGAGTTGTACTCCAAGAACCTGACCGCACTTCTGGAACTGCTGACCACCGACGGCGCACTGGCGCCGGACTTCGACGACGAGGTTGTGTCGGCCGCGTGCGTCACCCGCGAAGGGGAGAACTAGACCATGTATGACCAGTTGCTGGCCAACGTGGCGATTCTGGTGCTATCCGGTTTCGTCGGGTTCGCGGTGATCTCCAAGGTGCCGAACACGCTGCATACGCCGTTGATGTCGGGTACCAACGCCATCCACGGGATCGTGGTCCTGGGCGCACTGATCGTGCTCGGGCACCTGCCCGGCGACGCCGGCTGGGGGGTACGGATCATCGCCCTCGTCGCACTCATCTTCGGAACCTTGAACGTGATCGGTGGATTCCTCGTGACGGATCGAATGCTCAGCATGTTCAAGGACAAGCACCGAAGTCCCAGACATGCTGTTGGAGAGAAGAAGTGAACTACCTGGTCAACGTCTTGCTCACGGTGGCTTCGCTGCTGGCCCTGGCTGTCCCGGTCTTCGGTGCCGGAGAGACGCTCGAGGCCATGGCCTATCTGATCGCCTGTGTGCTCGCGGTACTCAGCATCATCGTCGGACTTTGGATTCCGACAGGGAACATCGGCAATGAAGGCGTAAGCCGGATGGGCGTGGAGAAGTGAACAACCACATAGTCACTGTGCTCTACATCCTGTCCTTCGGGATGTTCATCGTGGGGCTGTCCGGCCTGACCGGACCCAAGACCGCGGTGCGCGGAAACTGGATCGCGGCCGCCGGCATGGGCCTCGCCGTGCTGGCCACGCTGATCTCGGTGCGAGACACGGCCGCCGTCAACTGGATTCTGATCGCGGCCGGATTGGCGATCGGTGTGCTGCTCGGGGTGCCGCCGGCGAAGAAGACCAAGATGACCGCGATGCCGCAGTTGGTCGCGCTGTTCAACGGCGTGGGTGGCGGCACTGTCGCATTGATCGCATGGGCCGAGTTCATCGAGACCGACGGGTTTGCCCGTTTCACCGCCGAGCAGCACCCCACGGTGCCGTTGGTGGTGGGATCGCTGTTCGCGGCGATCATCGGATCGGTGTCCTTCTGGGGTTCACTGGTGGCGTTCCTGAAGCTGCAGGAGTCCATCCCGAAACGGGTCGACAAGGCGATTGTGAAGTCTGCCAAGCTGTTTCAGGTCGGCAATGTGGTACTCCTGTTCGGGGCGGTGGCCGCGGCGGTCTGCATCGGCCTGAACGCGGGTCACGGCAGCCCGGGTTGGACGATCGTGCTGCTGTTGGTGCTCGCCGGGAGTATGGGCCTGTTCGTGGTGCTGCCGATCGGCGGCGCCGATATGCCGGTCGTCATCAGTTTGTTGAACGCATTGACCGGATTGTCCGCTGCGGCTGCGGGTCTGGCGCTGAACAATTCGGCAATGATCGTCGCGGGCATGATCGTCGGCGCCTCGGGCTCGATCCTGACCAACCTGATGGCCAAGGCGATGAACCGGTCCATCCCCGCCATCGTGTTCGGCTCGTTCGGCGGCGATGGTGGTGCTGGCGGTGGCGCCGTCACGACCACGGACCAGGGCGCGGTCAAGGCGACCTCGGCCGCCGACGCGGCGATCCAGATGGCGTACGCCAATCAGGTCATCGTGGTGCCCGGGTACGGTCTGGCCGTCGCCCAGGCCCAGCATGCGGTGAAGGAGATGGCCAACCTGCTCGAAGCCAGGGGCGTGGAGGTCAAATACGCGATCCATCCGGTGGCAGGGCGTATGCCGGGGCATATGAATGTGCTGCTGGCGGAGGCCGATGTCGACTATGACGCGATGAGGGAGATGGACGACGTCAACGGTGAGTTCAACCGCACCGATGTCACCGTCGTGATCGGCGCCAACGACGTCACCAATCCGGCGGCGCGCAGTGATCCGAGTTCGCCGATTCACGGCATGCCGATCCTCAACGTCGACGAGTCGCGGTCGGTGATCGTGCTCAAGCGGTCGATGTCCTCGGGGTACGCCGGCATCGAGAATCCGCTGTTCTTCCTCAACCAGACCTCGATGCTGTTCGGTGACGCGAAAAAATCCGTCGCCGAGGTCATCGAAGAACTCAAGGTCCTCTGACCGGTTGCAGGGTGAATTCCGATTCCAGTAGAACTTGAGCCATGAGGGAGCAGGACGTGCCGGACATCGCCGACGATGTCCGGCGTCGTGTCGGTGCACCCGAGGCGAAGGAGTTGCCGAGCACCGCCCGCGGCCTGCGCACCCGGGCGGCGCTGGTGACCGCCGCACGAACGGTGTTCGAGCGGGACGGATTCCTCGGATCGCGGCTGTCCGACATCACCGCGGAGGCACGTTGCTCGGCCGGCACCTTCTACACGTACTTCTCCAGTAAGGAAGAGATCTTTGCCGCGGTGTTGGCGGCGGCAGAGGACGACATGCTGCACCCCGGGATGCCGCATGTCGCCGATGAGGACGATCCCGCAGCAGTGATCGAGGCCAGCAACCGCGCCTACCTGGTCGCGTACCTGCGGAACGCAAAACTGATGGCGCTCATGCGGCAGGTCGCCACGATCGACGCCGACTTCGAAGCGCTACGCCGACACCGGTCGCAGAAGTTCGTCGAACGCAATGCCCGCCATATCGCGGAATTGCAGGGCCGCGGCCTCGCGGACCGGTCCCTGGACCCGTTGCTCACCTCCTACGCGTTGTCCGGCATGGTGAGCCGGATGGCGATGGAAGTCCTTGTCGTCGGCGAACGTGATCTCGATGACGTCGTCGACACATTGACGAAACTGTGGGTAAACGCGCTGAAGCTGCCCACCGGCCCGGACGGGCACAGTAAGAAGCGCTGAGATATCTGAGTGCGGACAGGTGCCTGCGGTTCGCATCCTTTCGGGCGCACTCAGGCAGTATGGGTCCATGACCGCGCAGGTGCTCCAACACTGGATCGACTTCATCGGCACTCACGACCCGGCCGCCCTCGACGGGATGCTGGCCGAGGACGCGGTCTTCTACTCGCCGGCGGTGTTCACCCCGCAGCAGGGCCGGGAGAAGACCGCGATGTATCTGAACGCCGCGGCAAAGGTATTCGGCGGCACCGACTTCCGCTACGTCGAGCAGTGGGAGGGGGAGAACTCGGCGATCCTGGAGTTCACCGCCACCCTGGACGGCATCGTGGTCGACGGGATCGACATGATCCATTGGAACGCCGAGGGCAAGATCATCTCGTTCAAGGTGATGATCCGCCCGCTCAAGGGTCTCCAGGCGGTCATACCGCGGATGGCGGAGCTGCTCGCCGGTTAGAGGCGTCCAGCTGGGCGTGCAGGGTGTCACTGAACGCCGGTTCGGCGAAGTAGTTGCCCTGGGCCACCGCACAGCCGTAGCCGCGCAGCAGTTCGACGGTTTCGGCGTCCTCGACACCCTCGGCGACACTGGTGATCCCGAGTGTATGGGCCAGCTTGATCACCGAGTGCACGATCGCCGCGGCCCGCGGGTTGTGCAGCATCGGCGCCACGAAGTTGCGGTCCAGTTTGAGCTCGTCGATCGGCAGGTCGCGCAGATAGCTCATGGTGGAGTAGCCGCTGCCGAAGTCGTCGATGGATACCCGGAATCCGGCCCCACGCAGCTGCTCGATGACGTACCGCGCCTGCCGGACATTGGCCAGCAGATAGTGCTCGGTGAGTTCGATCGTCACCGCGGCCGGGGACACCCCGTGCCGGGCCAGCACCGCCTCGATCCGGGCGGGCAGCGTGGTGTCGTTGAAGGACGGCGCGAACAGGTTGATCGCCACCGGGATCTCCCGGACCCCGGGTCGATACCACCCGGCGACATCAGCGGCGGCCTGTTCGAGGACCAGGTCGGTGACCGCGCCCATCAGGTTGTTGCGCCGGATCAGCGGCAGGAACTGATTGGGCGTCAGGACCCCCAGCTCGGGATGCGGCCACCGGACCAGCGCCTCGACCCCCACGATCTCGCCGGTGGCCAGCGAGATCTGCGGCTGATAGGCCAGTCTGAGTTCCCTGCTCTCGACCACCCGGCGTAACTGTCCGAGCATCCGGATCTCCGAGACAGCGGGCAGCTGGATCCGGCCGCTGTCGTCGCGGACCGGTTCGCCGTCGCCGGCGCCGATCTGCATTCCCGGCACGAACACCTGAACCCCGCCCACCCCGGACCGTTTGGCCACATACATCGCCACGTCGGCGCATTTGAGCAGTTCCTCGGTGCTGATCGCGGGCTCCCACGGATCCGGGGCGGCGGCCAGCCCCACGCTGGGATGCATGTACACGTCCTGGCCGTCCAGATGGAACGCCGGATCGAAGGCGTGCATGATCCGGTCGGCGACCTCCTCGGGGGTCTCCGGCCCGGCCTCGATGATGATCGCGAACTCGTCGCCGCCGAGTCGGGCGACGGTCTGGCCCTCGGGGACGCAGCGCATCAACCGGTCCGCGATCTCACGCAGCAACGTATCGCCGCAGTGGTGCCCGAGGTTGTCGTTGACCAGCTTGAAGTCGTCGAGATCCAGTGACAGCACCGCGACCGGGCGACCGTCGCGGTGATGCAACACCATGGCGTGGTCCAGGCGGTCGGTGAACAGCAGTCGATTGGCCAGCCCGGTCAGCGGATCCCGGAAGGCGTGCTCGGCCACCTCCTCGAGCAGATGCTGGTTCTCGACGAGCACGGTGAGCTGGCGGATCAGGGCGGCGATCACCAGGACCGCCGCGCCCAGCAGCACCGGGCGGCTCCCGGCATTGGGCCACAGGTGGATCGCGGCGGCCAGCACCGCGAACGGCATGGGTGCGAACGGCAGCCACAGGATGGTGGTCCGCAGCGGACGGTGATCATCGGCATGCCGCGGACGTCTCTCGGTGGCCGACATGTGTGCGGCCGCCGCGATCATCAGGAGCCCGGTGACGTTGCTGATGATCGGGAACTGGTTTCCCGGGGACACGTCGTACATCCGCACGTACAGCGTGGTGATCTGACCCAGCGCGATCGCCACCAGCCCGACGGTGACCAGCCCGAGAATGTACCGGCGGCCCGGCGGGACCGCGGTCAACACCAGCATCGACATGGTGACCATCGTCAGCGCCGCTATCGGATACAGGACGGTCAGCGTGGAGTTCAGGCTGTTCAGGCGGTTTTCGACGAACACGTCGTGCAGTGCGGTCACCCACGCCAACAGGAACAGCGAGGAGGCGATGACGGCGCCGTCGAGGAGCTGTCGGAAGGCCGACAGCCTGCCGTTGGTGGTCCGCAGCACCCACACCACACCGACCGCCACGGGCAGTGCCAGGAACCCGATATCGGCGGCGGACGGGACCGGCGGCTCGACCCCGCGGACGAGTTCGTAGTACGCCCAGATCAGGCTGCCTGCCACCCAGCCGAGGAATCCGACGGCGACCGCGGCCCAGCCGGCCCGGATGGCGCCCCGCCCGGCGCGCGCGGCTACCACGGCGCACGCGCAGGCAAGTGCGCTGAACGCAACGAAGCCGACCGAGCTGACGATCGTGGTTACCTGCACCCCGCCCCAGCCGAAAGCCAACCAGCAAACAAACACCAGATAACCCGCCAGGCCGGCGGGGTAGCAGGGGCTAGCGCTGTTCAGGTGCATTACGTGCAGCTTAGAACCGCTGAACGCGGCCGCGCCGGAGAATGGGTCCAGCCGGACCAGCAACCCGGTATGGCTGCACTAGCCTGGCAAGGATGCGGCTTTTGCTGATTGCGGACACCCACGTGCCGAAGCGGGCGCGGGATATGCCCGCCGCGGTGTGGGAAGCGGTCGACGAGGCGGACGTGGTGCTGCACGCCGGCGATTGGGTGACCCCGGATCTGCTGGACCGGTTGCAGCAGCGGGCACGCTCGCTGGTGGCGTGCTGGGGCAACAACGACGGCGACGAGTTGCGGGCCCGTCTACCCGAACGCGCCGACGTGACCCTCGGCGGTGTGCGGTTCACCGTCACCCACGAGACCGGCGCCTCCGGTGGGCGCGACGAGCGGATGGGCAGGCTCTACCCGGACACCGATGTCCTGGTGTTCGGGCACAGCCACATCCCATGGGACGGGACGGCCTCGACCGGACTGCGTCTGCTCAATCCGGGCTCGCCCACCGACCGGCGGCGTCAACCGTTCTGTACGTATATGACCGCGTCGATCACCGACCGCGCGCTGACCGACGTCACCCTGCATCGGGTGTAGCCGCGCAGATCAGGTCGATGTGTTCTTCGGCCCAGTCACTCAGCGGTTCAAGGGCTTTGAGCAGCTCCGCGCCGGCCGGTGTCATCGAGTACTCGACTCGGGGTGGTACCTCGTGGTAGCTCTCGCGGTGTACCACGCCGTGGTGCTGCAACTCCTTGAGGTGCTGCGTCAGCATCTTCTGTGAGACACCGGGCAGGCTGCGGTGCAATGCGCTGAACCGCTTGGGGCCCTCCTGCAGCT
The DNA here is from genome assembly GCA_900078775.1 of Mycolicibacterium aurum. Taxonomy (GTDB): domain Bacteria; phylum Actinomycetota; class Actinomycetes; order Mycobacteriales; family Mycobacteriaceae; genus Mycobacterium; species Mycobacterium aurum_A. The sequence continues at coordinate 4,481,544 of LT549889.1, read as the reverse complement.
CCCACAGGATGAGTGGCTTCCACTTCCCGTCCACCACCTCGAAAGCCGCGTCCAGGCCGCAGGTGTACCGCCCCAGCTGTCCCATGGTCATTCTCTTTCCGTCGGTGGAGCCCAATACTTACCGAAAGGTGGGTAGGGCACCTTTTAGTGGGTACTTGTCGAAAAGTAAGCGTGCTTACACGATGGTGCCATGACTTCACCACGGATCAGCTTCATCGGCCTCGGCGAGATGGGTTCGGCACTGGCCCGCGCCGCCGTCGCGGCCGGGCACCGCGTGGCGGTGTGGAATCGCAACCCGGACAAGGCTCGCGGGTTCGACACGGTGGCCGCCACCGTCGCCGACGCGCTGCGGGCGGACCTGCTCGTGGTCTGCCTGTTCGACCATCGGTCGGTGCACGATGTCCTGGACCCGATCGGCGACCGGCTCACCGGAACCCGCATCCTCAACCTCACCACCACCTCGCCGGACGGCGCCCGGGAACTCGCCCGCTGGGCCGAAGACCACGGCGCCCGGTATCTCGACGGCGGCATCATGGCCACCCCGGAGATGATCGGCAGCCCCGAAGCACGCATCTTCTACAGCGGCCACCGCGACATCCTGGACGACTTCCGGCCGGTCCTCGAACTCTGGGGCTCCGCCGAGTATTTCGGTACCGACGCCGGGATGGCCGCACTGCACGACCTGGCCCTGCTGTCCGCGATGTACGTCATGTTCGCCGGGTTCTTCCACGGTGCCGCGATGCTGGCGCCGGCGGGCGTCTCCGCGGCGGAGTTCGCGGCGATGGCGGTGCCCTGGTTGCAGGTGACGGCCGAGTCGCTACCGGAGTACGCCGGCGTCATCGACGGCGGCGACTACACGGCGCCCGGTCAGCAGAGCCTGGTGTTCTCCGATATCAGCGAGATCATCGAGGCCAGCCGGGACCAGGGGGTGAGCACCGAGGTGGTCGACGTGGTGCAGGGGCTCATCCACCGGCAGATCGCCGCCGGGCACGGCGCGGAGGGCTTCGCCCGCATCATCGAGGGATTGCGGGCGGCATGAACGTCACCGTGTCGGGCCTCGGGCTGGCAGGGTGATACCGCCGCGGTGGACTGTCCCGCATGGCATCTTCGTGAGCATGGAGCACAAGCCGCCCACCGAGTCCATCGCCGCCGCCAACCGGGCCCGGCACAGCGTGCTGCCGTTCGAGGACACCCGGGATTTCGCCGATGCGGACCGGGGTTTCCTCGGCCGTCTGGACCCGTGCGTGGTGACCGCGGCCGACGGCCGGGTGGTGTGGGACAACGATTCGTATGCCTTTCTGACCGGGCAGGCCCCGGACAGCGTGCACCCGAGCCTGTGGCGACAGTCCCAACTGTGTGCCAAACAGGGGCTGTACGAGGTGGTCCGGGCGAGCGGAGCGACGGGGGATGACGCACCGGGCATCTACCAGGTCCGCGGTCTGGACCTGTCCAACATCAGTTTCGTCGAGAGCGACACCGGGGTCATCGTCATCGACCCACTGGTCTGCACCGAGACCGCGGCAGCCGCGCTGGCGCTCTACCGGGCGCACCGGGGTGAGCGCACGGTCCGGGCGGTCATCTACACCCACAGCCACGTCGACCACTTCGGTGGCGTGCTGGGGGTGACCACCCAGCAGGCGGTCGACGCCGGCGAGGTCACGGTGCTGGCGCCGGAGGGCTTCACCGAACACGCCGTGCAGGAGAACGTCTACGCCGGCACCGCGATGGCCCGGCGTGCGTCCTACATGTACGGGGCGCTGCTGGAGCGCGGGCCGCAGGGGCAGGTCGGATGCGGTCTGGGGCAGGTCCCGTCCACCGGCGAGGTGGCGCTGATCGTGCCGACCGTCGACATTCGCAGCACCGGTGAGAAGCACACCATCGACGGCGTCGAGATCGAGTTCCAGATGGCACCCGGCACCGAGGCCCCCGCCGAGATGCACTTCTACTTCCCGAAGTTCAAGGCGTTGTGCATGGCCGAGAACGCCACCCACAACTTGCACAACCTGCTGACCCTGCGGGGTGCGCTGGTGCGCGACCCGCATGGCTGGGCCGGCTATCTCACCGAGGCGATCGACACGTTCTCCGACCGCACCGACGTGGTGTTCGCCTCGCACCACTGGCCGACCTGGGGGCGCGACGACATCGTCGAGTACCTGTCCGTGCAACGGGATCTCTACGCCTACCTGCACGACCAGACCCTGCGGCAACTCAACCAGGGGTTCACCGGGATCGAGATCGCCGAGACGTTCACGCTGCCGCCGGCACTGGAGAAGGCCTGGCACACGCACGGCTACTACGGGTCGGTCAGCCACAACGTCAAAGCCGTCTATCAGCGCTACATGGGCTGGTTCGACGGCAACCCGGGCCGGCTCTGGCAGCACCCGCCGGAGGCGGCAGGACCGCGCTACGTGGCGGCCATGGGCGGCATCGACACCGTCGTCGACCTGGCCCGAGCCGCCTTCGACGAGGGTGACTTCCGCTGGGCGGCAACACTGTTGGATCACGCCATCTTCACCGACCAGAACCACGCCGAGGCGCGGGAACTCTATGCCGACACCTTCGAGCAGCTCGCCTACGGGTCCGAGAACGCGGTGTGGCGCAACTTCTTCCTGTCCGGGGCCACCGAACTGCGCGACGGGGTCTTCGGCACCCCCACCACGGCGGCGTCGCCGTCCCTGCTGGGCCGGTTGACCCCCGAGCAGATCTTCGACACCTTCGCCATCAACGTGAACGGCCCGCGGGCTTGGGATCTCGACCTGACCATCGACGTGACGTTCGTCGACCTGGGTGCCGACTACCGGCTGACGCTGCGTAACGGGGTGCTGGTGCACCGGCGCACCCCGGCAGATCCGGCCACCGCCACCGCCACCGTCACGTTCGCGACGAAGCTACGGCTGCTGGCCCTGGCCGCCGGGGACACCGACTCGCCGGGTGTCGAGGTCACCGGTGACACCGGGGCGCTGGCCGCCCTGCTCGGGGTGCTGGACCGGCCCGACCCGAACTTCGCGATCGTCACGCCCTAGCTCGGACCGGTACCCGCTGGAAGCGCTGTGCGGTGGCAGCTTCAGAGCAGGTCGTCGGTCACCCGGCGACCGGTCTGCGTCGGCGTGATCCACTGGGCGAGGTCAAACCCCTGCCGGGTCGCCTCGGCGCGATAAGCCGCCTCGGTGGCTTCGTCGATCGAAGGATCACGGGCCAACAGCCACAGGTTCCTGTGATCGGGGGTTCCGACCAGAGCCACCGTGTACGCCTCGTCGATCTTGAGCACCCAGTAATCGCCCTTGGTGAACGGGACCCACCGCAGGAACTCCGGAAGGAACGACACCTGGAATCGGCCGGCCGTGCTTGCCACCGGGGTGGCCCGGCCGATCGCCTGCGACGGTGCGCCGTTCTTGTCGATGCACCGGTTGTCGACACGCACGCTTCCGTCGCCTTCCAGGGTGTACTCGGCGGTGATGTCCGAGGCTTCTTCCTGCTCCCAGCGGAGCGGAAGTCTGCCGATCTCGTACCACAAGCCGATGTAGCGGTTGAGGTCGAGGGATTCGACAGAGGTGACGGCCGGCCGACTCATCTACCCAGTATGGCTAGGGGATCCCGCCGTCGGCCCGCAGGATGGACCCGGTGGTGAAACTGGAGGCGTCCGACATCAGAAACAGTGCGGCGCCGACGATCTCGTGCGGCTGTCCGGCGCGCTGCAGGGCGCTGTGGCCGAACGGGTTCTCGTCACCGAAGTCCCAGGCCGCGCTGATATCGGTCAGGAACGGCCCGGGCATCAAGGTGTTGACCCGCACCGTGGGGCCGTACGCCAAGGCCAGGGCCTCGGTCATCGCGTTCAGGCCGGCCTTGGATGCCGCGTACGGGACGAACGACGGGTGCGGCCGCAACGAGCCGTGCGTGCTGACGTTGACGATCGAGCCACGGCCGGCCGCCACCATCCGCTCGCCGACCAGCGCGGAAAGCCGGAACGGGCCCTTGAGGTTGAGGTTGAACACCGCGTCGAACAGCTTCTCCGAGACGTCGGTCAGCTTGTCGTACAACGGTGACATCCCGGCGTTGTTCACCAGCACGTCGACATGGCCGAACCGGTCGTAGGCGGCGTCGACCAGGCCGTCGAGCTCATCCCAGTGCCCGACGTGCACCTGATAGGGGAAGGCCACCCGCCCGGTCTGGGCGGTGATCTCCTCCGCGGTGGCCACGCAGGCGTCGTACTTACGGCTGGCGATGACCACGTCCGCGCCGCAGCGGGCGGCCGCGAACGCCATCTCCCGGCCCAGGCCCCGGCTGCCGCCGGTGATCAGCACGACGCGGTCGGTGAGGTCGAACAATTCAGCCGGGTAGCCCATGGCCATATGGTGGCACGGTGCAACTCCTTCTCGTCCGACATGCGCTGCCGTTGCGCAGCGAGCCCGGTGAGGGCTCCGACCCGCAGCTTTCCGAGCAGGGCATCGAGCAGTCCCGCCGGCTGCCCGATGCGCTGGCCCGGTTCCCGGTGAACCGGCTGGTGAGCAGCCCGCAGCGGCGCGCCATCCAGACCGCCGGCCCGCTGGCGGAGAAGCTCGGGCTCGAGGTCGAGGTCGATCCGCGGCTGGCCGAGTACGACCGCGACCTGGGCCATTACGTGCCGATCGAGCAGATCGCGAAGGAGAACCCTGCGGAGTTGAAGCGGCTGGCGGCCGGGAAGCTGCCCAGCGCGGTCGACGAAGCCGAGTTCACCGGGCGGGTCATCGCCGCCGTCGAGGACCTCGCCGCGGTGGGGGACCACGAGGACACCGTCGCGGTGTTCAGTCACGGCGGGGTGATCAATGTGGCGCTGCACCACATCCTGGGCACCGAGCGGCTGCTGTCCTTCCACGTCGACTATGTGTCGGTGACCCGGGTGCTGCGCTCCCGTAAAGGCAGGTTGTCGGTCGCCGCGGTCAACGAGACCGCGCACGTCTGGGACCTGCTGCCCCGGAACGCGCGCTGACCGCGCCCGCTGGTAGACATTCCCCGTGACCAATCTTGACGGCCTGGACCTGGACGCACTGGACCGCCACCTTCGCGCCGAGGGTGTGGCGCGCTCCGGGGAACTGCGCGCCGAACTCATCTCCGGCGGCCGCTCCAACCTGACCTTCCGGGTATACGACGACGCATCCAAGTGGGTGCTGCGCCGCCCGCCGCTGCACGGGCTGACCCCGTCGGCGCACGATATGGCCCGCGAGTACAAGGTGGTCGCGGCGCTGGCCGGCGGCGCCGTGCCGGTGGCCCGCGCGGTCACCATGCGCAACGACGACTCGGTGCTCGGCGCCCCGTTCCAGATGGTCGAGAACGTCGAGGGTGTGGTGGTCCGCAGCGCCGACGAGCTCGCGGCGCTCGGTGACGCCGCGGTGATCGAGAAGACCGTCGACGCGTTGATCAAGGTGCTGGCCGATCTGCACGCCGTGGACCCGCAGGCCGTCGGGCTGGGGGACTTCGGGAAGGCCGACGGCTACCTGGAACGGCAGGTGCGCCGCTGGGGTTCGCAGTGGGATCACGTCCGGCTGCCCGACGACACCCGCGACGCCGATGTGAAGCGCCTGCATTCTGCTCTGGCCGAACGGATCCCGGCGAGTCCGCGGGCCTCGATCGTGCACGGTGACTACCGCATCGACAACACCATCCTGGACGCGGACGACCCCACCGTGGTGCGTGCGGTGCTGGACTGGGAGCTGTCCACCCTCGGCGACCCGCTCTCGGATGCGGCGCTGATGTGCGTGTACCGCAACCCCAACTTCGACGACGTGCTGGGCATGCGCGCGGCGTGGACCTCGGACCTGCTGCCGCCGGCCGACGACCTGGCCCAGCGCTACGCGCTGGCCAGCGGCCAGGAACTGCAGAACTGGGAGTTCTACATGGCGCTGGCCTATTTCAAGCTGGCCATCATCGCCGCCGGCATCGACTTCCGTCGCCGCGAGGGCGCGGAGGCGCCGGCGCAGGTCGGCGAGGCCGTCGCCCCGCTGATCGCCGAGGGCCTGGCCGCGCTGTAGCGCGCTACCGGCGTTTCGCGGCTCTGCGCAACTGCAGCATCCGGACGGCACCGACGGCGACGGTGAGCAGTCCGCCGCATACCGCGGCGCCCAGGATCGCCACCCCCAGCGGCAGGCTCCAGTGCCAGCCGAGGAACGCGAACTGTGCGGACGCGGTGTTCTGCGCGATGAAGATCAGCAGCACGATCAAGATCAGTAGGCCGATCACCAGCGCCGACCATAGCGCGGCGGCCCGGGTGAACTTGACCGGCTTCTTCGGCGCCGAGTTTGCCGGCGGGGCCGCCGGGGGAACGGGATCGGCGGGTCCAAGGGGTTCGAGCGGGTAGTCCGGGTCGGGCGGAGTCGCGTACGGATCGTTGCTCATGGTGCCATCTTGCCTGCTTTCTCGGTCCGGGAAAGCCCCTCACGCTGAATCAAAATCCGGCATGTCGCCCCACGGCCCGTTACTGTCGAGAAATTGCCACGCATCGACGCATGAGGGGCCGAGGGGACGGTATGCGCAGCATCCGCACGTTGATCGTCGTCTGCACTGCTTTGCTCACCCTGCTGGCCGCAGGTTGCGGAAGCTCCAATCCGCTGGGCGGCGGTGAGATATCCGGTGACCTGAAGACCATCACGGTCGGCTCGGCCGACTTCACCGAATCGAAGATCATCGCCGAGATCTACGCACAGGCCTTGGAGGCCAACGGTTTCAGCGTGAAACGACAGTTCGGCATCGGCAGCCGGGAGACCTATATCCCGGCGGTGCAGGATCATTCGATCGACCTGATCCCGGAATACACCGGCAACCTGCTGCAGTACTTCGACGAGGAGGCGACCGCGACCACCTCGGATGCGGTGCTGCTCGCACTGCTTCAGGCCCTGCCCGGCGATCTGTCGATCCTGTATCCCTCACCCGCCGAGGACAAGGACACCCTGGCGGTGTCGCAGGAGACCGCGCAGCGCTGGAACCTGACGTCCATCGCCGACCTCGCCGCCCGGTCCCCGGAGGTGAAAGTCGGTGGGCCCTCGGAGTTTCAGACCCGCGTCACCGGGCTGGTCGGGCTGAAGGAGAAGTACGGGCTGGACATCTCGCCGGCCAACTTCATCGCGATCAGCGACGGCGGCGGGCCCGCCACCGTGCAGGCGTTGACCGGTGGAACCGTCACCGCCGCCAACATCTTCAGCACCTCACCGGCCATCGAGAAGAGCAATCTGGTGGTGCTGGAGGACCCGGAGAGTGTCTTCCTCGCCGCGAACGTGGTGCCGCTGGTCGCCTCCCAGAAGATGTCCACCGACCTGAAGAGGGTGCTGGACGCGGTGAGCGCCGCGCTGACCACCGAGGCACTGATCGAACTGAACACCTCGGTGGAGGGCAACGAAGGGGTGGACCCCGACGAGGCGGCCGAAAGCTGGATCGCCGAACACGGTTTCGACCAACCGCTGCCGGGTAAGTGAGGACGCGATGATCACGTTCAGCAACGTCACCAAGAAGTACCCGGACGGTACCGTCGCCGTCGACGACCTCACCCTCGACATCCCGGAGGGCACCCTGGTTGCCTTCGTCGGGCCGTCGGGCTGCGGCAAGACCACCTCGATGCGGATGATCAACCGGATGATCGAGCCGACCTCGGGCACGCTCAAAGTCGACGGCAAGGACGTCACCAAGGTGGACCCGGTCAAGCTGCGGCTCGGTATCGGCTACGTGATCCAGAGCGCGGGCCTGATGCCGCATCAGCGGGTGGTCGACAATGTCGCCACCGTCCCGGTGCTCAAGGGGGAGTCGCGGCGCAGCGCGCGGCGGGCCGCGCTGCAGGTCCTGGACCGCGTCGGGCTGGATCCCAAACTGGCCCAACGCTATCCGTCACAGTTGTCCGGAGGTCAGCAACAGCGGGTGGGGGTCGCCCGGGCACTGGCGGCGGACCCGCCGATCCTGCTGATGGACGAGCCGTTCAGCGCCGTCGACCCGGTGGTGCGCGAGGAGCTGCAGACCGAGATCCTGCGGCTGCAAAGCGAATTGCGCAAGACGATCGTCTTCGTCACGCACGATATCGACGAGGCGGTCAAGCTCGGGGACAAGGTGGCGGTGTTCGGCCGCGGCGGGGTGCTGCAGCAGTACGCCGACCCGGACTTCGTGCTCTCGAACCCGGCCAATGAACTGGTATCCGGGTTCGTCGGCGCCGACCGCGGATACCGCGGCCTGCAGTTTTTCGACTCCGACGGTCTACCGCTGCACGACATCCGCGAGGTCGCCGAGGGCGACATCGACAGGTTACGGTTGGCCACCGGGGACTGGGCGCTGGTGATCCGGGACGGAAAGCCGTTCGCGTGGATCAACGCCGAGGGCGTCGAGGTACACCGCAAGGGCAGCAGCCTCTACGACAGCACCATCGGCGGGGGATCGTTCTTCCGGCCCGGCGGCAGCCTGCGCCAAGCGTTGGACGCCGCGCTGTCCTCGCCGTCCGGCCTCGGCGTGGCGGTCGACGACGACGGCCGACTGGTGGGCGGGGTGCAGGCCGACGACGTGCTGGCGGCGCTGCGGCAGCGCCGCCGGGTTCCCAAGGTCGGGTAGGGGCGCATGACGTATCTGCTGACCCACCTCGACGACGCGTGGACGCTGACGCTGATCCACCTGCGACTGTCGCTGGTGCCGATCCTGTTGGGACTGCTCATCGCGGTGCCCGTCGGTGCGGTGATCCAGCGCAGCACCGCGCCGCGCCGGATCGTCACCGTGATCGCCAGCATCGTGTTCACCATCCCGTCGCTGGCGTTGTTCGTGGTGCTGCCGCTGATCATCCCGACCCGCATCCTGGACGAGGCGAACGTCATCGTGGCGCTGACGCTCTACACCACCGCCCTGCTGGTGCGCGCGGTCCCCGAGGCGCTGGACGCAGTCCCGTCCGATGTACTCGACGCGGCCACCGCCGTCGGCTACCGACCGCTCACCCGGATCGTCAAAGTCGAACTACCGCTGGCCATCCCGGTGCTAATCGCGAGTCTGCGGGTGGTGGCGGTGACCAACATCTCGATGGTGTCGGTGGGCTCGGTGATCGGCATCGGCGGGCTGGGCACCTGGTTCACCGAGGGGTACCAGGCCAACAAGAGCGGGCAGATCATCGCGGGCATCATCGCCATCTTCGTGGTGGCGGTGGTGATCGACACGCTGATCCTGTTGGCGGGCAAGGCACTCGCCCCCTGGGACCGGCGCCCGCGCGCGAAGGCCGGTGCCCGGTGAACTTCCTGAACGAGGCACTGACCTACATCTTCACCGCGGCCAACTGGTCCGGGCCGGCCGGGCTGGGCATGCGGATCGTCGAACACCTGCAGTACACCCTGATCGCGGTGGTGTTCTCGGCGCTGGTCGCCATCCCGATCGGGCTGCTCATCGGGCATACCGGCCGGGGCACCTTCGCGGTGGTCACCGGCGTCAACGCGTTGCGCGCGCTGCCAACCCTGGGCGTGCTGCTGCTCGGCGTCCTGCTGTGGGGACTCGGGCTGATCCCGCCGACGGTGGCGCTCATGCTGCTGGGCATCCCGCCACTGCTGGCCGGGACCTACTCGGGCATCGCGAACGTCGACCGCGCCGTCGTGGATGCCGCGCGGGCGATGGGCATGACCGAGCGGCAGGTGCTGCTGCGGGTCGAAGTGCCCAACGCCCTACCGCTGATCCTGAGTGGCCTACGCACCGCCACCCTGCAGATTGTGGCGACCGCCACCGTCGCCGCGTACGCCAGCCTGGGCGGGCTGGGCCGCTACCTGATCGACGGGATCAAGGTGCGCGAGTTCTATCTGGCGCTGGTAGGGGCCCTGATGGTGACCGCGCTGGCGTTGATCCTGGACGGTGCGCTGGCCCTGGCGGTATGGCTGGCCCAGCCGGGTGCCGACCGGTTCGGCAGGGGTGCGCGGCTGCCGCAGCCACTGCTCGACGATGAGGTGGCACTCGAATCGTCCAACGCGGCTACGCAGTCGCGGGGCGGTCGCATACGGTATGAGGGTGACTGAACCAGCCGAGGAGTGGCCGGCGATCCTTACCTGGCGCGCGCACGATGTGCCGCGGATGGAGTCGGTGCGCGTGCAGTTGTCCGGCAACCGGATCAAGGCGTATGGCCGCATCGTGGCCGCCGCCACCCCGTCACACCCCGCCTTCAGCGCGTCCTACGACCTGGTCACCGATGAGACCGGCGCGACCAAGCGACTGTCGGTGACCATGACGCTGGCGGCGCGGGAACGCCAGCTGTCCATCGCCCGCGACGAAGAGGGCATGTGGCTGGTGCGGGACCACCAGAACCAGACCACCCGGGCCGCCTTCGAGGGCGCACTGGACGTCGACGTGGTGTTCAGCCCGTTCTTCAACGCCCTGCCGATCCGGCGCACCGGGCTCTACCAGCGCGCGGAGACGCTGGAACTGCCGGTGGTGTACGTGCGGCTGCCGGAGCTGACCGTCGAGTTGGAGACGATCAGTTACACCAGCACCGGCACGAAGGACATCAGCCTCAAGTCGCCGGTCGCGCAGACCACCATCACCGTCGACGACGACGGCTTCATCCTCGACTACCCCGGACTGGCAGCGCGGATCTGATCACGCCGCCGGCCCGGCCGGCCGCCGCGAGCTCCTCGCGCCACTGCGGGTCACCGATCCGCACGGTCAGGATGTCGGGCCTGCTGAAGCTGTCGTAACGGATCCGGGCGGCGTGCCCGGCTTCCACCAGATCGGCCACCGACGCGTGCGCCGCGAGGTGCTCACGCGCCTGGCTGAGCAGTTCGATGCTGCGGTCCAGCCCGCTGAGCAGCTGTTCGGAATTGGCCTCACACATGGCGCGGACCAGATCGGGCGCCGTGGCCGCGACCCGGGTGCCGTCCCGGAACGACCCGGCGGCCAGCGCGAAGGCCAGCGGGACGTCCCCGGCCGTCACCGCCAGCGTCTCGGCCAGCAGATGCGGCAGATGCGAGATCGCCGCGGCTGCGGCGTCGTGTTCATCGGAGCGGGCCGGCACCACGAATGCCTGGCAGGCCAGGGCCAGGTGCATCACCTCGGCCCACACGTCGGCGTCGACGTCGTCGTCCACGCTGATCACCCACGGGGTTCCGGCGAACAGCTGCTCGTTGCCGGCGGCCCAGCCGGAGTGCGCGGTGCCTGTCATCGGGTGCCCGCCGACGAAACGCGGGCGCAGCCCGGCGGCCTCCACCTGGTCGAGCACCGGGCCCTTGACGCTGATGACGTCGGTGAGCGGGCAGTCCGGGGCGACGGCCTTGACGTGGGAGAGCATGACGCCGAGCGCGGGCATCGGGACGGCCAGCACGATCAGGGCATCGGTGTCGGCGGCGCGGGCCAGGGCCGCGTCGAGCGCGGTGGTGGCGTCGTAGCCGTCGAACTGGGCGGCCTTCACGCCGTCCGCCGAGCGGTTGTAGCCGAACACCTCGCGGCCCGCCGCGGCCGCCGCCCGCATCAGCGATCCGCCGATCAATCCCAGGCCCAGCACGCATACCGGAGTGTCGGTCACCGGTCTAGGTTGGCACACCGTGGCCTCGGTGGTGAATAGGTGGTCAAGGCCCCGGCCGGGGACTACCGTTAGCGCCCATGGGAGCACAGCGTGCCCCGGTGCAGGAGGCTGCCAACCTGCCCGGTGGATTCGGAGTGGCGGTCGTCCGGGAGGACGGCAAGTGGCGGTGCACCCCCATGCGTAGGGCGGCGTTGAACAGCCTGACGGCCGCCGAGACCGAGCTGCGGGAATTGCGAAGCGCCGGAGCGGTTTTCGGGCTGCTCGACGTCGACGAGGAGTTCTTCGTCATCGTCCGGCCGGCCCCCGCAGGCACCCGGCTGCTGTTGTCGGACGCGACCGCCGCGCTGGACTACGACATCGCCGCCGAGGTGCTGGACAAGCTGGACTCCGACATCGACGACGAGGACCTCGAGGACGCGGACCCGTTCGAGGAGGGCGACCTCGGGGTGCTCTCCGACATCGGGCTGCCCGACGGGGTGCTCGGCGTCATCGTCTCCGACGACGAGATGGAGATCGACGAGCAGATCACCGCGATCGCCCAGCGGCTCGGCTTCGAGGACGAGTTGGGCGCGGTGCTCGACAAACTCGGTCGGTGAGGCCCGAGGATCAGATCCGGGCCGCCCTGGACGCCGCACGCACTGCCGGGCCCCGCGACGTCCCGATCGGCGCGGTGGTGTTCGCCCCCGACGGCACCGAACTGGCCCGCGCCGCCAATGCCCGCGAGGTTCTGGGCGACCCGACCGCGCACGCCGAGATCCTGGCGATGCGTGCCGCGGCGGTCCGGCACGGTGACGGCTGGCGGTTGGAGGGCTGCACGCTGGCGGTGAGTGTCGAACCCTGCACGATGTGCGCGGGGGCGCTGGTGATGGCCCGGATCGGGGTGCTGGTGTTCGGGGCCTGGGAACCCAAGACCGGGGCCGTCGGATCGCTGTGGGATGTGGTGCGCGACCGCCGGCTCACGCACCGGCCGCAGGTGCGCGGCGGGGTACTGGCCGCCGAGTGCGCCGCCCCGCTGGAGGAGTTCTTCGCCCGGCAGCGCTGACGCGATTATGGCCAGCCGCGCGCGCCCGGTAAGCTTCTCGCCGGTGGCGTGTCCGAGCGGCCTAAGGAGCACGCCTCGAAAGCGTGTGACGGGTAACCCCCGTCCGAGGGTTCAAATCCCTCCGCCACCGCCATAGCCCCGCGCCTGCTAACGCAGGTAGCGGGGTTTTTTATGTTCCCCGGGTGGTATTGCGCAGCTTCCAGTTCGCTCGGCCGCAACCCGTGAGGAGCGGCCAGCACCCGCGTCCGCGCCGATAACTCGACCGGCATGCTGCGCGGAAATGTCAGTGGCAGGTGCTATTTCCGCGGTGTCGAGCCCTCGGCCGACCCGGTGCTCCGCGTCACCCTTTCCGATGCGTCCGGTCCGCCGGCGGCCACCGACTCCCGCAGGAATGTCGCCACCTCTATCAGTTGTGTGGATGCGGCCAGGATCGACAACTCGCGGCTCTGCTGCGGCAGCACCAACGGCAACAGCTGCTCCCGCGCTACTGCCGACACCGGCAGATCACGCCGCCGCGCCACCTGCTCCAACGCCGCATACTCGGCCTCCGACAGCCGTATCTGTAGCACTCGCGGCCGCGTCCTGTTCGGTTTGGACACCTTCACGTGCCGCGGAATCGGTGCATCCGCACGCGCCGTCGCCTCCGCAGCCTCGATCTCCTCGGCCTCGGCGAGCGCTTGGTCAAGCCGCTTACCCATGATGATCACTCCTGGTACTCAACGTATTTGCGGATATCCTGCAGATTCGACCGCCACGCGTTCACCCCGTACACCATGCCGTCGTCATCGGTCACTGTGATGACCGTGACCAAATCCCCCAACGTTGCGGAGCGCCCGATGGTGCGGACACTGACTCCGGACTTACTGGCAGGGTCCGGGTCCGGAACTAGTGCGTTCTCATCAGCGAGTGCTTCATTGGCGATCTCCGGCGTCATTTTGTGCTTGGCGATGTAGTCGCCTCGCTTGCTCCAGTCGACCGCCACAACCGCCAATGTACTACGGTGTATTACAACTGGTCACCCAGTTCTTGGTCAGACCGCGATGGAGACGAACCGCGCCGCGGGTACCGCCACCGATGCGATGACGACGCCGTTCGCGGTGCCCTTCGGGGTGCTGATCGGCAGGGCGCTGCCCGGGGCCAGCTCATCGCCGTTGTCGGTGTCCCCGGCGAACCACTCGGTGAACCAGGTGGCCGCCAGGATGTCGACGGCCTGCTGGTTCTGCGGTTTCGGGAAGCCGGCGATCAGGTAGGCGGCGAACTGGATGATCGGGTTGCCGCCGCGCATCGAGTCCATGTGCACACCGCCGGAGAGCACCACCCCGTTGAACCGGCCCGGGCGTGCCTCGTTCAGCGCCTGCTTCACATTGCCGATGAAGTTGAAGGCGTTCGGCGGCGCGCCGATCTCCCGGATCGGGATGTAGCGACCGGTGGCGTCCTGGTAGTCCTGCAGCTTGCGCAGCGTGTCGGCCATGACGGTGCCGGTCGGCACCCCGTCCAGGGTGATCACCCCGACCAGATCGTCGGCGGCGTTCTTGTCCACCAGATAGCCGGCCACCGCCGCCACCAGTTGACCACCCGCCGAGTGTCCGGCCAGCCCGAACTTCACCGGCAGCGCGGCGGTCGCCGGGTCCAGGCCGTAGCGGGTGGCGAAGCCGGCAGCCAGCGCGCTGTCGGTCAGGGCCTTGCGATCGCCGGTGAACAGGTCGGCGATGCTGTTCCACATGCCCGCCCCGTTGAGCCAGGCGTCGTCACGGGCGAAGAAGTTCGACGAGATCGTCGGGGTGACCACGATGGCGCCGGTCGCCTCCGCCAGGTTGGCCGCGGTGTAGCTGTACATCGGACCGAGCGCGAAGAAGCCGTGCTGCAGGACGATCATCTTGTCCGGCACCGTCTCCCCTTCGGGGTAGTACCAGTTCGCCTTGATCCGCTGTCCACTGGACAGCAGAATTGTCGAATTCCGCACTGTCACTGTGCTTTTCGCCGGCAGTGCGGGCGGGCCGGTGACCAGTGCCTCCAGCGCCTGCAGGGTGTTGATGGCCAGCCCGCCGACCGCCCGGACGATGGAGTCGGTCACCCCGGCGATCCACCGGAACAGCGACCCTCCCGGCGCGGCCGCGGCCTTCACCGGCGCAGCCTCGGCCGGGACGGCGGCCAGCGCCAGTGACGCGGCCGGTCCGGCCGACGGCGCGATGGCGGCGCTGATGTCGGTCGCGGCGGGCGTGTTCACCGTCGGTGATTCGGTGGCGGCCGGGGCGCTGACGGCTGCGGCCGGCTCGGGTGCCGACGCGATCCGCGCGGCGCTGCGGGGCTTGAGCGATGGTGACACACCGGACCGGGCGAAGAGGTGGCGCTTGGGCTTCTTCGGGGCCCCGGCGACGGTGCCGTCGGGTTCGGTGGCCTCCGGTGCCTGAGCCTCGGGTTCGGCCTCCGGCTCTTGCTCCGGTTCTGGGGCGTTGTCCGGCCCGGAGTCCGTGGGATCCGAGGTGTCCGTCGGGGGCGAGGTGTCTGCCGTGTCGGTGTCCGACGTGTCGGACGTGCTCGTCGACTCCGACGACGGACCCGTGCCGGCCTCGTCGGCCACCGCCACACCCGCCCCGGCGAGCACCGCCGCCGACACACCGGCCGACAAAAGCCCAGCACTGACCCACGCCGAGAGCCGTTCCATCGCTACCCCTGCCATCGCACCGAAGTTCTACTGCATATTGACAGGGCGGTAAGACCCCGGGGCGGTTTTGACAGACCGCCATACTCGGATACTGACGAAGGGAAATACCTGTGCGTGCTGTCAGCTGTGTGTCCGGTGAACTGTCACTGGTGGATCTTCCCGACCCGCGTCCGGCGCCCGGGCAGTTGGTTCTCGACGTGCGCCGGTGCGGGATCTGCGGGTCGGACCTGCACGCCAAGGATCACGCCGACGAACTCGTCGAGGTGATGGACGCCGTCGGTTACCCGGACTTCATGCGTGGGGACACCCCGGTGGTGATGGGGCACGAGTTCTGCGGGGAGGTCGTGGAGCGCGGCCGTGACGTGCCCAAGGAGTTCAAGGTCGGCGCCACCGTGGTGTCCTTCCCACTGTTGCGTGCCCACGGCGGGGTGCACCTGACCGGGCTCTCCCCGCTGGCGCCGGGCGGCTACGCCGAACGGGTGCTCGGCGAGGCTGCCATGAGCTTCGTGGTGCCCAATGGCCTGGACGTGGAGACCGCGGCCCTCACCGAGCCGATGGCGGTCGCGTTGCACGCGGTGCGGCGCAGCGAGATCGGGCGCCGCGACACCGCCATCGTGATCGGCTGCGGGCCCGTCGGTCTGGCCGTCATCTGCCATCTCAAGGCGATGGGGGTGTCCACCATCATCGCCTCCGATTACTCACCCAAACGGCGCGCGCTGGCCGGTCAGTGCGGTGCGCACGTGGTGGTCGACCCCGCGCAGGAGTCGCCGTATGACCGGGTGGCCCGGCAGAAAGGCGTCATCACCGCCGCCCCCGATCTCTACGAACTCGGCATGGGATCGATGGAGAAACTGCGCAAGGTGCCCGGCTGGGCGCATCTGTACCGGGTCGCCGACAAGCTGGGGGCGGCCGGTCCGAAGCGGCCCGTCATCTTCGAATGCGTCGGCGTGCCGGGCATGATCGACGGGGCCATCACCGCCGCACCGGTCAACAGCCGGGTCATCGTGGTCGGGGTGTGCATGGGTGTGGACCGGATCCAGCCGACCATCGCGAACGCCAAGGAGATCGATCTACGATTCGTGTTCGCCTACACCCCACTGGAATTCCGCGACACCCTGTACCTGCTGGCCGAGGGTAAGGTGTGCGCCTCGGCGATGATCACCGGCACCGTGGGTCTGGACGGGGTGTCCGCCGCGTTCACCGCGCTCGGTGACCCGGAGACCCACGCCAAGGTCTTGATCGACCCGCGCAGTGCCGCAACGGATCCGGGTCAGGCAGCCGCGGCGGCGGTGTCGCGGCTGTCCTGACCGGCGCCGGTCTTGTCGGTTCCGGTGCTGTCGGCGGTGTCCGTGCCGTCGGGTGCGTCGGTGCTGGTGCCGCGGTCCGGCGTCTCGGACGCGGGCGTCTTGGCGGCCTTCTTGTCGCCGAACAGCGTCCGGACGGTACCGCGCAGGGCCTTCTCCAACTGCCCGGCGCCGAACCTCTTCTTTTTCTGCATGGGGGTCGGCGGCTTCCCGGCGGCGGTCCCGCCGTCAGCGGCGGGCACGAGTTCGGTCTCGGCCTCGGATGCCGGGGCGGCGGGATCGGTCTCCTGCCCCGGTGCGGCCGGGGTGCGCTTCTTGCCCAGCAGGTTCTGCATCCCTTCGCGCAGGGCGCCCGGCACGGCGTTCAGCGCCTCCAGCACCTTGTGCGGCGGGGTGATCAACGAGAACGGTTTGCGGACTTCGGGATTGAGGTTCAACCGGTCGGTGTAGGCCATGTCGACGATGACCCGCAGCAGCGGCTCGATGAACCCGAGGAACCGCTCGGACACCGGTGTCACGCCGAGCCGGCTCGCGATATCGCGGAGCGGCCCCAGCAGCGGCAGTTGGGGATTCGGCACGAAGATGTAGGTGTCGGTGCCGCCGGCGCTGTTGGTGACCTCCTTGACGAGGTTCTCCTCGGCGTTCGGGTCCAACGGGTTGTAGGACCGGTCCACGTGCGCGTACCTGTGCCCGAACAGGCTGTTCAGCAGTGCGACCGGATTGAAGTAGGCGGGGAAGTCGCCGTACGGGTCGTACTCGTTGGTGATGTAGGTGGTGTCGTACCGGGTGGGCTGGGCCGGGCCCATCGGCGGGACCGAGACCCCGGGGATGATGCCGGGAATGTTCAGGCCGGGGAAGCGGGCGTAGATGCCGCCGTTGGGGATGAACGGGGTGCCGATCTCCAGGAAGCTCAGGTTCACCGGTGACGGCGGGTTCGCCGACCGGGCGAGATCGCGTTTCATCTGCTGGACGAGCAGCGCCCCCTCCGAATAGCCCGCGACGAGGATCTTGCCTGGCTCGTTCTCCACCGTCTCGCCGAACTGTTCGTGCAGCACCGGCATACCGAACCGGATGCTGTTGACCATGTCCAGGGTGGCCGGATACGGGATGCCGATGTAGGCGTAACCCGGCGGCACCAGGGTCTGATTGAGCTTGCGGGGCAACCGCTCCGACGCGGGGTCCTTACCGCCGCCGATACCGATGACGGTGTTGACCAGGGTGACCAGTGAATGCACCGTCGCCCCGGTCGCCTGCCCGAGCACCAGGGCGACCGAAAGTCCGATGGCGGCCAGCGCCGTGAACAGTGATCTGCGGTGCCCTACAGGCATGTAGTCTCCCCTCGCCGTTTCTGGACGGTACCCGGGTATTGCCGGTCCCAGGAGGGATTTGCCACGCCCCGATCGGCGGGCGATTAGAGTCAGCGCGCATGAAGGCTTCTCGGGTGTTGGTGGCGGTCGCTGCGGTGACGGCGGGGTTGGCAGGTCTCACGGGTATTTCGGCGCACAGCGCGCCGCCGGCCCAGGCGGATGTGGTGGCCTATCTGGTCAACGTGCATGTGCGGCCCGGATACAACTTCCCCAACGGCGACGTCGCCATCGCCTACGGGCAGAGCGTCTGCGACCGGGTCGCGGCGAAGATGCCGTACGCGGAGCTGGTCAACCAGCTCAAGGTCGACTTCCACACCAGCGACTACTACCAGGCCGGTTACCTGATCAACCAGGCCGTCAACGAACTCTGCCCGGCCCAGATCTGGCAGCTGCGCGAATCGGCCGCCGGCTACACCGGATGACAGAACGGCGGCGCCCCTCGCAGGAGCGCCGCCGTCCGGATGAGCGTTCCCCGATCAGGGGCAGGTGACCTCGATGGTGAACGGCTTGTTCACCGGGGTCATCGGGTTCGCCATGTCGACGCCGGTGGCGGTCCCGCTGATCGTGTAGGTGTTGCCGTTCTTCTCGGCGGTGGCCTCGCCGCCCGCACCCTGGGTGAAGCCGAGCGACACACCGTCGACGTTGCCGAGCGCGACCGAGCTGACGGTGGGGGCGTCGCCCTCGCTGACCACCGCGGCGATGCCGGTCATGGCCTCGCCGATGGCGATGTTGAGGTTGCCGCCCATCGCGGCGCATACGACGTTGCCCTCGACGGCCTGTTCCTGGCCGTCGATGGTGACCTTCGTCGTTCCGGCCCCCGTGGTGACCGACGGCGACTCGGCGACCGTGGTGGTCTCCTCGGTGGTGACGGTTGCCGATGTCTCCTCGGTGGTGGTGGACGATGAGGATTTGTCGCCCGACGAACATCCGGACAGGCCTGCGATCACGAGTGCAGCGCCACCAACGGCGACTACGAAGCCACGTTTCACGTCTGATCTCCTTTTCCGTGTTACCCGTCAAGGACCCCCCGACGGCCTTCGAGCAGTATGGAACGCCGTCGAGTTTTCATGATCAGTTTGCGCGAAATACTTGACATCGCCCGACTTCAGCAGGACACCCGCAGGGTGAACTTCCCGTCTGCCACGAAGCTCTCGGCGTCGGTCCGGAAACCCGTCGCGGTGCCGGAGATGAGGTAGGTGGGGCCGGTCATGGAGACCTCGGCGGCCGGTTCGCCCAGTCCGGCGTTGTAGTTTCCGGTGAATCCGGCCTTATCGCGGATGCCGACGGATTCGGCGACGAGGCCGTCCCCGCTGGAGATGACGGCGGTCACCCCGGAGGTATCGGTGCCGGCGGTGATGCTGGTCAGGAAGCCGGACGACGAGCAGGCCACGTCATGGGTGGTGCCGCCGTCGCGGCCGTCGATGCTGATCTCCGCGGTGCCGGCCGGCAGCACACCCTCGGGAAGGGGCTCGGCCGTGGGCTCGGAGGAGCAGGCGACACAGGCCGCCCCGGCCGCTGCGATCAGGAACAACGCTCGGTTCATCATGGAGGAGAATGTACGGCGGGGCGGGGGCGCGCACAGGGACTTGGTTGAATGTCGGGGTGAGTGAGCAGTTCTTCGAGGTGCGGGCAGAACTGCCCGGCCGGTCCGGGCGCGCCGGCACCATCCATACCCCGCACGGCGACATCCAGACCCCGGCGTTCATCGCGGTCGGTACCGCCGCCACCGTCAAGTCCGTGTTGCCGGAGACGATGAAAGACCTTGGGGCACAGGCTGTCCTGTCCAATGCCTACCATCTCTACCTACAGCCGGGCCCCGATGTCGTGGACGAGGCCGGTGGCCTGGGCGCCTTCATGAACTGGCCGGGCCCCACCTTCACCGACAGCGGTGGTTTCCAGGTGATGTCGCTGGGCGTCGGGTTCAAGAAGGTACTGGCGATGGATGCCAGCCGGCTGCAGGCCGATGACATCATCGCCGAGGGCAAGGAACGGCTGGCCCACGTGGACGAGGACGGGGTGACGTTCCGCTCGCACCGTGACGGTTCGGTGCACCGGTTCACGCCCGAGGTGTCCATCGGCATCCAGCATCAGCTGGGCGCGGACATCATCTTCGCGTTCGACGAGCTGACCACGCTGGTGAACACCCGTAGTTACCAAGAGGAGTCGGTGCGCCGCACCCACGACTGGGCGGTGCGCTGCGTGGCCGAGCACCGCCGGCTGACCGAGGTGCGCCACCACAAGCCGTATCAGGCGCTGTTCGGGGTGGTACAGGGTGCGCAGTACGAGGATCTCCGCCGGAAGGCCGCGCGCGGCCTCGCCGCCCTCGGCTTCGACGGCTTCGGTATCGGCGGGGCGCTGGAGAAGCAGAACCTGGCCACCATCGTCGGCTGGTGCACCGACGAGTTGCCCGCCGACAAACCGCGGCATCTGCTCGGGATCAGTGAGCCGGACGATCTGTTCGCGGCGGTAGCCGCCGGTGCGGACACCTTCGACTGTGTATCCCCATCGCGGGTGGCGCGCAACGCGGCGGTGTACTCGGCGACCGGGCGGTTCAACATCACCGGCGCCAAGTACAAGCGTGACTTCACGCCGATCGACCCCGAATGTGACTGCTATACCTGCGCGCACTACACCAAGGCGTACATCCACCACCTGTTCAAGGCCAAGGAGATGCTGTCCTCGACGTTGTGCACCATCCACAACGAGCGGTTCATCATCCGGTTGGTGGACCGAATCCGGAAATCGATCCTGAGCGGCGATTTCGACGAGCTGCGTGCGGACGTGCTGGGCCGGTATTACGGCAGCTCAGGAGCTTCTTAGACGTTTGTACAATAAGGGGTATGACGAGCCCGTCGGACGCGCAACTGCTGCTGGTCCAGATGCTCGACCCGGCCCATCGGCCCGACCCCTATCCGCTGTTCGCGCAGATCCGCGAACACGGCCCGCTGCTGATGCCGGAGTCCAATATGGTGGTGTTCTCGTCATTCGCCGACTGCGATGCGGCGCTGCGGCATCCGGACTCCTGTAGCGACAGCATGAAATCGTCTGTGGTGCAACGGCAATTGGCCGCAGGGGTACTACCGCCGCGCGGGACCACACCGGGCTTCCTGTTCCTGGACCCGCCCGATCACACCCGGCTGCGCAAGCTGGCGCAGCAGGCGTTCGCCCCGCGGGTGGTGCGCGAACTGGAGCCGGAGATCGCCGCCACGGTGGACGGTCTGCTCGACACGATGGCCGAGACCGGATCCGCGGATCTGATCGGCGATCTGGCCTACCCGCTGCCGGTCGCGGTGATCTGCCGGCTGCTCGGCGTCCCGGTCGCCGACGAATCCCAATTCAGCAGTGCCGCAGCGCTGGTGGCCCAGTCGCTGGATCCGATCATGACGATCACCGGCGAGCCTGCCGAACAGGCTGACGCCCGTCTGGCCGCGGGGGACTGGCTGCGCGAGTATCTCGGCGGCCTGGTCGAGGAACGCCGGGCCCACCCACGCGAGGATCTGATCTCGGCTCTGATCGCCGCCGAGGAGGACGGCGATCAGCTGACCGCCGAGGAGATCGTCGCCACCTGCAATCTGCTGCTGATCGCCGGACACGAGACGACGGTCAACCTGATCGCCAACGCCGCCCAGCAGATGCTGCTCGCCCCTGCGCACTGGAAGGCGCTGTCCGCCGATCCGGATCTCGCGGGCGCGATCGTCGAGGAGACGCTGCGCTTCGACCCGCCGGTGCAGTTGTCGATGCGGATCGCGGGGGCCGATATACGCATCGGGGACACCGGGATTGCCCAGGGCGACACCATGCTGCTGTTGCTCGCCGCAGCGCAGCGCGATCCCGCCGTGTACCCGGACCCCGATGAGTTCCGGCCGGACCGGGGCGCGGTCCGGCACCTGTCCTTCGGGCTCGGGCCGCACTTCTGCCTGGGTGCACCGCTGGCCCGGCTGGAGGGCCGGGTGGCGTTGACCAAGCTCACCGCCCGTTTCCCGGCGGCCCGACTGGCGGGCGAACCGGTCTACAAACCGAACGTCACGCTGCGCGGCCTGGCTTCGCTTTCAGTTGACTTTTGACCTTCAGACAATCAATTCGGTGTAAAACTGCGGGAAAAAGTCACCATTCCGTCAATGTCGGCACCGTATGGTGTCGGTATGCGGATTCTTCTGGTGGGTGCCGGCGGTGTCGGGTCGGCCTTCTGTGCCATTGCGGCGCGGCGTGACTTCTTCGACAAGATCGTGGTCGCCGACTACGACGGGGCGCGCGCGGAGCAGGCGGCCGCCGCCGTCGGAGATGCCCGGTTCAGCGCCGCCCAGGTCGATGCCACCTCCGCGGACGCGGTGGCTGCGCTGGTCCGGGAGCACCGCATCAGCCACGTGATGAACGCCGTCGACCCCCGGTTCGTCATGCCGATCTTCGACGGCGCGCTGGCCGGCGGGGCCGACTACCTGGACATGGCGATGAGTCTGTCGGCGCGCCATCCCGACAAGCCCTACGAGCAGACCGGGGTCAAGTTGGGCGACGAGCAGTTCGCCGTGGAGAAGGACTGGGAGGCGGCGGGCCGGCTCGCGCTGGTCGGCATCGGCGTGGAACCCGGTCTGTCCGATGTGTTCGCCCGGTACGCCGCCGACCATCTGTTCAGCGAGATCGACGAACTCGGCACCCGCGACGGATCCAACCTCACCGTGGACGGTTACGAGTTCGCGCCGTCGTTCTCGATCTGGACCACCATCGAGGAATGCCTGAACCCGCCGGTGATCTGGGAGGCCGACCGCGGCTGGTTCGTCACCGAACCCTTCAGCGAGCCAGAGGTTTTCGACTTCCCGGAGGGGATCGGCCCGGTGGAGTGCGTCAACGTCGAGCACGAAGAGGTGCTGTTGATGCCGCGCTGGGTGAACTGCAAGCGCGCGACCTTCAAGTACGGACTCGGCGAGGAGTTCATCGACGTCCTCAAGACGCTGCACAAGCTCGGCCTGGACCGCACCGACAAGGTGACGGTCGGACCCGTCGAGGTATCGCCGCGCGACGTCGTCGCGGCCTGCCTGCCGAACCCGGCCACGCTGGGACCGAAGATGAAGGGCAAGACCTGCGCGGGCCTGTGGGTGACCGGCACCGGCAAGGACGGGAAGCCGCGCTCCACCTACCTGTACCACGTGGTCGACAACGAATGGTCGATGGCCGAGTACGGGCACCAGTGCGTGGTGTGGCAGACGGCCATCAATCCCGTTGTCGCGCTGGAACTCCTGGCCAACGGAACCTGGAAGGGCTCCGGTGTGCTCGGCCCGGAAGCCTTCGATGCGGTGCCGTTCCTGGAACTGCTGACCGCCTACGGATCACCGTGGGGGATCAAGGAGCTGTAGCGTCGGACGAATGCCGATTGAGCTCACCGCCGAGCAGGCCGCCGCCCGTCTGCACCCCGTCGACTCCCTGGGCATCCCGCTCGGGCCCGGTCAGCCGCCGGCCTTCCTGCGCGCACTGGGCGAGCGCGACGACTGGACCGATCTGCGGGTCTACGGGGCCCTGCTCGCGGTGCTCACCGAGTTGTTCAACCGCAAGGGTGTGCACTACCTGTCGGGCTTCTACGGACCACTGGACCGGGCGCTGCGCGACAGCGGCGCCGACGTCGAGTTCGTGCCCGCGGATTTCCGGCGCTTCGGTCCGCTGCTGCAGCGCCAGGCGCCGCGGGTGGTGGCGACCGTCGTGACACCGCCGGATGCCGACGGCTGGTGCTCGCTGTCGCTGCACGCCGGGGGCACCATAGACGAATTGCACCGGGCCGGAGCCGATCCCGACCGGCTGCTGATCGTCGAGGCCTCGGACGCATTCCCGCGGACATACGGCCTGGGCGAGCCTCGGAGGGCAGGAGCACAGCGACCCGGGATTGATCTGGGCCACGCCCTGCACATCGACGAGATCGACATCCTGATCCGCTCCTCGGAGGCCCCGATGGCGCTGCCCGGCGGGGACGCCCCGCCCAGCGACATCGACCGGGCCATCGCCGAGCATGCCGTCGGCTACCTGCCGTCCGGGGTGACGCTGCAGACCGGTATCGGCTCGATCCCCAACCAGATCGCCACCCTGCTCGCCGAGGGGGACGGCGGCGAGTACGGCCTGCACAGCGAGATGTTCACCGACGGCTGCATGCGGTTGCACCGGGCGGGCAAGATCACCAACACGCTCAAGGGCCACCACGACGGCGTCAGCGTGACCACCTTCGCCCTCGGGTCACCGGAACTCTACGAATGGCTGGACGACAACCGCGACGTGGCGTTCCTGCCGGTCGACCTGGTCAACGCCCCCGACCTGATCGCGAAGAACAACCGGATGGTCACCATCAACGGCGCGCTGGCGATCGACATCCACGGGCAGGCGGTCGCCGACACCATCGACGGCGGCCAGTTCAGCGGGATCGGCGGGGCCGAGGACTTCGTGGCCGGCACCGGACCGGACCTGTCCGACCGGTCGCTGATCTGCCTGCCGTCCACCTACACCAGGGGCGACCAGTTGCGGTCCCGCATCGTGCCGTGGTTCGGCCCGGGCGCGGTGATCACGACCCCGCGCCACCACGTGGACGTCATCGTCACCGAGTACGGCACCGCCGAACTGGAGGGGCTGACCGTCCGAGAGCGCGGGGAGGCCCTGGCCGCCGTCGCGCATCCGCAGTTCCGGGACGAGTTGCGTGAAGCGGCGGCGCGCGCGGCCAACGGCCGGTCCCCGGTGATCAGGCTTGTCTAACTTACAAACTGTAAGTTAGCGTCGCCGGATGGGAGCTGACACGCGGCGGTTTGTGGTGATCGGCGGCGGACTGGCCGGACTGGCCTCCGCGGTCTGGCTGGCCGAGGCGGGCTGCACGGTGACCCTGCTGGAGCGCCGCGGCAGCCTCGGCGGCCGCGCGCACGCCATGCGGGCCGAGGCCGTCAGCAATGGACCAGGCGACGTGCCCGACAATGGGCAGCACGTCATCGCCAGCGGTTATCAGCACCTGTACCGCTACCTGCGCAGTGTCGGCACCCGCGAACACATCGCCTTCCCGAAGTCCTCCACGCTGCGCTGGCCCGACGGCCGCAAGGTCACCATGCACACCACCGGTGTGGGAGCGGTCAAAACGCTGCTCGGGGTGCATCCGGATGCGAGCTGGGCCGACAAGCTGCGGGCCGCGCGGGCGACCATGCTGCTGGGCTGGCAGGCGCTGCGGCAGCCGGCCGATCTCGCCGATCTGTCCACCGAGCAGTGGTTCGACCGGGTCGGCATGCCCGCCCCGGCCCGAGAAGCGTTGTGGGACTGGCTGGCCCTGGGGATCGCCGCCGAACCGGTGGGGCAGGAATCGGCCAAGGTGTTCGCCAACGTGCTGGGCACCGGCATCCGGCTCGGCATCAAACATCGCACCCCGGTCACCATCGGCTACCCGACCGTCGACCTGGACACCCTCTACATCACCGGCGCGCTGGAGGTCTTCGAGCGGCACGGGGTCGACGTGCGGTACCGGGCGGTGGCACGCAAGATCCACATCATCGACGGCCGGGTCACCGGGGTGGCGCTGGCCGACGGCACCGAGATCGCGGCCGATGCCGTGGTCTGCGCGGTGCCCAACTCGAACATCGGCGGTCTGCTCGACGACCTACCCGAACACGCCGAGATTTACGCCGCCGCAGACAAACTCGGCTACACCCCGATCGTCAGCACCAATCTCTACCTGGACCGTCCGCTGGGCACCGAATCCGCGTTCGAGGGGCTGATCGGCGGGACCGGGGTCATCGACGAGGTCTTCGACCGGCAGATCATGCACGGCCGCAGCACCGAGAAGTCCTGGCTGTACTGCCTGACCACCAGCGGGGCCTACGAGCAGATCCACAAGAGCAACGAGGAGATCGTCGAGGAGCAGATGGCGCTGCTGCGCCGCTACTACCCGGCCGCGGCGGAGGCGCAGGTGCTGGAGGCGCAGGTGGTCAAGATGCCACGGGCCACGTTCTCCCAGGTGGTCGGCACCGACGGGCTGCGT
Organism: Mycolicibacterium aurum; assembly: GCA_900078775.1. GTDB lineage: Bacteria > Actinomycetota > Actinomycetes > Mycobacteriales > Mycobacteriaceae > Mycobacterium > Mycobacterium aurum_A. Next base: position 4,455,694 of record LT549889.1, on the reverse strand, counting down.
CCGCCGCAACACACCTCGGTGCCCTCGCTGGTGCTGGCCGGGGACTGGACCGCCACCGACTGGTCGGCCACCATGGAGAGCGCCGTGCAGAGCGCGGCCAAGGCCGTCGACCTGCTGCTGAAGAAGTGACCCGCCGCCGGCTGAGCGGCGCGCAGCGCCGGGACCAGCTGCTCGATGTGGCCCGCGATATCGTCGCCGCCGAGGGCTATGCCGCGTTGTCCGTCGAGCGGGTCGCCCGATCGGGTGGAGTCACCAGAGCGGTTGTCTACCAACAGTTCACCGACCTGGACGGGTTGACCACCGCGCTGCTGGACCGGGAATCGGCGATCGCATTCGCCGGGATGGGCAGCGTCGAGGGGGCCCGCGACATCGACGAACTGGGCCGCGGCATCCTGGCCTATCTGCACGCCGCGCCGACGAGCTGGCGGATCATCCTGCGCCCACCCGACGGCGCTCCGCCCGAGGCCCGGGTGCGGATCGAACTGGGCCGGGCCTACGCCCGGACCGTCGCCGCGCGTCCACTGCGCCTGGATCCGGAAGGCCCGGCGGCGCGGATTCTGCTGGCCGCGATCGAGGAACTGGCCCGGCTGCATCTGGAGGACCCCGAGACGCATCCCGAGCAGCTGGTGCTGGATTATCTCGCCTCGCTGGTCGACTGGGCGACCGAACGCCCCCTGTTCGCATCTTCGACGAACTGACGGCCCGGACGGGAGTACCGTCCGATCATGGCCGAGTTCACCTTTGCGCCACTGTCACCGAACAGCCTGCTGCACCGATCCGCCCGAGCATTCCCCGGCCGCATCGCCGTCGTCGACGGCGATCTGCGGCTGACCTACACCGAGTTTGCCGGCCGGTGCGCCCGCCTCACCTCCGCGCTGGCGGCCTCCGGTGTGCAGCGCGGCGACCGGGTGGCCGCACTGTGCACCAACAGCCACATCATGCTGGAACTGCACCAGGCGGTACCCGCCCGAGGCGCGGTGCTGGTGCCGATCAACACCCGACTGTCGTCGGCCGAGATGCAGTACATCATCGAGCATTCCGGAGCGCGGAGACTGGTCGCCACCCACGAGTTCGACGAACGCGCCACCGAACTCGGGGCCGACCTCGGGATCGAGGTGGTCATCGCCGGCGGGCCCGGAGACCGCTACGAGGCCTGGCTGCCGGCGGAGGGCTCGGCCGCCGACGAGGTGCAGGTCGACGAACGCGACCTGCTCGCGATCAACTACACCTCCGGTACCACCGGACGGCCCAGAGGGGTGATGTACCACCACCGCGGGGCCTACCTGCAGGCCGTCGCGATGGCGTATCACACCCGGCTCGACCCCTCGACCGGATATCTGTGGACCCTGCCGATGTTCCATTGCAACGGGTGGTGTTTCACCTGGGCGGTGGGCGCGGCCGGAGGCACCCACATCTGCTTGCGCAAGATCGACGCCGGGGACATCTGGACGGCGTTGCGCGGCGGTGCGGTCACCCACTTCAGTGCGGCGCCGACGGTGCTGACGATGCTCGCCGAGCACGAGTACGCGCGGCCGTTGCCGCATTCCGTGCACGTCGACACAGGCGGTGCGCCGCCCTCACCGGCGCTGCTGGGCAGATTGACCCCGCTCGGCTTCGACGTCACCCACCTATACGGGCTGACCGAGACCTACGGCCCGGTCGCGGTGAACGTGTGGCAGCCGGAATGGGACGCCCTGCCCGGCGCGGAGGCGGCGCGACTGCGGGCCCGCCAGGGCGTCGGCAACATCGTCGCCAACCCGCTGCGGATCATCGACGAATCCGGTGCCGACGTGCCCCGTGACGGGGAGACGATCGGTGAGATCGCGGCGCGCGGCAACGATGTCATGCTCGGCTATTACAACGATGACGAGGCCACCGCAGCGGCCACCAGGTCGGGGCATTTCCTGACCGGCGACCTGGGCGTCATGCATCCCGACGGGTACATCGAGATCCGGGACCGGGCGAAGGATGTGATCATCTCCGGCGGCGAGAACATCGCGTCGGTCGAGGTGGAGAAGGTGATCGACAGCCATCCCGAGGTGATGGAATCCGCGGTCGTCGGGGCCCCGGACGAGAAGTGGGGTGAGGTCCCGGTCGCGTTCATCACCACCCGCACCGGTTCGGAGATCACCCCCGAGGAGCTGACCCGGTTCCTGCGCGAGCGGATGGCCGGTTTCAAGGTGCCGCGGACCATGGTGTTCGAGGAGTTGCCGAAGACATCGACGGGCAAGATCCAGAAGAACGTGCTGCGCGACCGGGCCCGGCACCAGGATTCTGACTGAGGTTCAGAGCGGGTTGAGGATCCGCTGCAGGAACTGCCGGGTGCGTTCCTGCTTCGGGTCGCCGATGACCTCCTCGGGCGTGCCCTGCTCCAGGATGATGCCCTGGTCGGTGAACAGCACCTGCTGGGACACCTGACGGGCGAACTGGATCTCGTGCGTGACGATCACCAGGGTCCAGCCCTGCACGGCCAGATCCTTGATCACCGAGAGCACCTCGCCGACCAGTTCCGGATCCAGCGCCGAGGTCGGCTCGTCGAACAACACCAGCTTGGGCTTGAGCGCCAGCGCGCGCGCGATGCCCACCCGCTGCTGCTGGCCGCCGGACAGCTGGAACGGGTACTGGTCGCGTTTGTCGGCCAGGCCGACCTGATCGAGCAGCGCGACGGCCTCGGCGATGACCTCGTCCTTGGGTCGCTTCTGGACCATCACCGGGCCCTCGATGAGGTTCTCGATCACGGTCTTGTGCGGAAACAGGTTGTGCGACTGGAACACGAACCCGCTGCGCGACTGGAACCGGCGGATCTCGGCCTTCGGTGTCGGGGTGCCGAAATCGATCTGCACATCGTCGACCCGGATCACCCCGGAGTCGGCCCGGTCCAGTGCGTTCAGCGTGCGCAGCAGGGTGGTCTTGCCCGATCCGGACGGGCCGATGATGGTGGTGGCCGTCCCGGTGGCCACCGTGAAGGAGACCCCCTTGAGCACCTTCAGCTCCCCGAACGCCTTCGTGACGTCGGTGGCTTCCACCAGATATTCGGTCGGTTCGCTCATCGCGCCACATACCTTTCCAGTCGGTGCTCCACCCGGGCCTGCCCGAACGACAGCACCAGGCAGATCACCCAGTAGTAGATCGCCGCCGTGCCGTACAGCGCGAAGAACTCGAAGGTCGGGGCCGCCACGATCTGGGCCTGCCGCAGCAGCTCGGTGACCAGAATGGTGGAGGCGAGAGACGTATCTTTGACCAGCGATATCAACGTGTTCGACAGCGGCGGCACCGCGACCCGGGTGGCCTGCGGCAGGATGATGCGCCGCAGTGCGCCGGTGTAGTTGTAGCCGATGGTCTCGGCCGCCTCCCATTGACCCTTGGGCACACTCAGGATCGCCGAGCGGATGATCTCTGCGGCGTAGCCGCCGACGTTCAGGCTGAACGCGATCACCGCGGCCGGGAACGGATCGATCTTCACCCCGAACTCGGGCAGGGCGAAGAACACGATGAACAGCTGCACCAGCAGTGGGGTGCCGCGGATGATGGAGATGTAGAACCGCGCCGCGTTGCTCAGTACCAGGTTCGAGGACAACCGGGCCAGCGCCACCCCCAGCGCGATGACCAGGCCCAGGGCGAAGCTGATGATGGTCAGCGGGATGGTCATCGTCAACGCGGCCTTGGCCAGCGGCCACAGGTTGTCCAGAACCAGCTGCAGCGCCGAACGTGCATGCGGCGGTTGCTGATCGGTGCCGGCGCCCGGGGCGGGGGTGCTGCCGGTGGCGTCGGCCTTGAGGTAGCGCTGGGAGATCTCGCTCAGCGTGCCGTCGGACCGCAGATCATCGAGCGCAGCGTCGAGTTCGGGCAGGAAACCACTGTCCTTGCGGGCCGCGAAGCCCTGCTCGCTCTTCTCGCCGACCGTCCCGGCGATCTTGACGTTCTTGTCCCCGGTCTCGGCGAGATAGGCGTAGACGGCGATGCTGTCGTTGATGACGACGTCGACGCGGCCCTGGTTGAGCAGCGTGATGGCCTGGGTGAAGCCCTCGACGGCCTCGACCTTCGCCCCGGCCTGGCGGGCCACCTCGGACCAGTTGCTGGTGGCGTTCTCGGCCGCGGTCTTGCCCTTGATGTCGGCGAGCGAGCTGATGGAGTCGTCGTCGGCCCGGGTGACGATCACCCCTTCGCCGACGGTGTAGGGCTGGGACAGGTCGTACTTGCCCTGGCGTTCGGGGTTGATGGTGACCTGGTTGGCGACGATGTCGAAGCGGTCGGCCTCCAGCGCGGCGAAGATGGAATCCCAGGGGGTTTCGACGAATTCCACCCGCACGCCCAGCTTCTCGCCGACCGCCTTGGCCACGTCCACGTCGTAGCCGACGAGTTCACCGGTGGCCGGGTCGTGATAGCTGAACGGGGCGTACACGCCCTCGGTGCCGACCCGCAGCACGCCGGCCGACTTGATCGGGTCGCCGGCCGTGTCGTTGGAGGACCCGCAGCCCACCGCGCCGACGATCACCGCGGCGACCAGGAGTAGGGCGAGCAGCGCCCGCCGGAGAATTCCGAGCACGGCCGGACCGTAACAATGCCGGGCCGCCGGGCACAGGGTTTCGCTCACACGGGCCGGTATACCCAGGGTTCGCGGGGCAACCCGGCGGGATCGAACTCGGCCAGCATCCCGGCCAGGGTGGTGGCGGTGTAGCCCAGCGACCCGGCGATCGACGCCAGGACCTCCGGCACGCCGATCTCGGCCAGGGTGACCGCGCCGTCCCGTTTGGCCAGCCGCTTGCCCTCGGTGTTGAGCACCAGTGGCACGTGGGCGTAGGTGACCGGGGGATAGCCCAGCAGTCCGCCCAGATAGGCCTGTCGCGGGGAGGAGGACAGCAGATCGTCCCCGCGCACCACCTGATCGACACCCTGGGCGGCATCGTCGACCACCACGGCCAGGTTGTACGCCGTCACCCCGTCGCCGCGGCGCAGCACGAAATCATCGACCACCCCGGTGAACTCACCGTGCAGTAGGTCGGTGACGGTGTAGGAGAAGGTGTCGCTGCGCAGCCGCAGCGCCGGTGGGCGCGCCGGGTCGGCCGGGGCGGGCCGGTCCCGGCAGGTCCCCGGATAGGCGCCTTCCGGTGCGTGCGGGGCCCGCGGCGCGGCAAGAATATCCTTTCGGCTGCAATAGCATTCGTACACCAGGCCGCGTTCGGTCAGCTCGGCGAGGACGGCGTCGTAGCGGTCCGTGTGCGCTCTCTGGTACTCCGGCGGCTCGTCGGAGGTGACGCCGATGGCGGCCAGGTCGGCCAGCTGGCGGGCGGCCACGTCGCTGAACGTGCGGTCATCGAGGTCCTCGACCCGGATCAGGAACCTGCGCCCCGAGGAGCGGGCGAACAGCCAGGCCAGCACTGCGGTGCGCAGGTTGCCGATGTGCAGGTCGGCCGACGGGCTGGGCGCGAACCGGCCGGAGAGGGGTGCCACGCTGGATCAGGCTACCTCCGCCAGCTTCTCGCGGGCTTGGGCGGCGCATTGCGCCCAGCGCCGGGGCCCAGGGACCTGGACCGCGGACTCGTGCGCGAAGGCGCTGGAGATGACCAGGTCGGGCGTCAGCCCGCCGAGCACCCGCAGGCTGTGCTGCAGGGGTTCGGGATCGCTGATCGGCGGGATGTAACCGGCCGTCCAGTGCCCGTCCGCGCCGAGGAAGATGGTGTCCCCGGTGAACAGGTAGGTCTGCCCGTTGGCGCCGGGCACCAGGTAGCTGGTGCTGCCCGGTGTGTGCCCCGGCGTCGGAATCACCTCGATCCCTTGGGTGTCCACGTGCCGACCGGCGAGCGGGACGTGGATGTGCGCGTGCCTGCCGATGTCGAGCAGTTCGACGGCCGGTGCGTGCAGGCGGGCGCCGAAGCGTTCGGCGACGGCGGACAGCATCGGGCCGGCCTCGTCCCGGTGGGAGAGATACTGGTGGGCGACCCCGCCGAGCCGGTCCAGCGCGTCGAAATCGGCGTCGGTCTGCGGGCTGTAGAACAACACGTTGCCGTCCGGTCCGCCGGTCCACAGATAGGCGTGGGTCTTCAAGCCGGGGAACGGGTTGTCCTGTCGGGTCTCCCACAGGTCGGAGCGGATCTGCAACATGTCTTCCTCCTGATCGAACGTGGACCCAGCGTTAAACATCAACCATTGTTGAGGTCAAGCACGCCGATTTTGAAGATCAGGGTGTGTAGTGCGCCGAAGGCGCCGTGGGCGCTGATGTAAAGCCGTTTGGTGTCGTAGCCGGCGACGTCTTTCATGGTTTCGGCGCCGAACCGGGCGGGTGTCTGGCCGTCGATGACGGTGACGTCCGCGCCGAGCAGGGCGTGCCGGATGTGGTCGCGTTCGGCGCCGGTGGCGGTGGCGACCACTTCCCCGATTCGGCGTTCGGTGTCGGTGGTGGGGACCGCCGCGCAGGCCACCCCGTGCTGCTTGAGGTGGGCGTTGATGTCGGCCAGGGTGGCCTCGGCGCCGACGACCAGGCTGAGGTTGCCCAGGTTGACGCTGATATCGGTGTTGGCGCCGGTGGTGAGCGGGGCTTGCGGGTCGGGGCGCAGCCGGCCGGCCAGCGCGTCGGCCACCGCGGCCCCGAACAGGGCGGTGTCGGGTTCGGCGGGTAAGCGTTCGGGCAGCATGACCCCGGGGTTGAGCAGCCCGGCCGGGTCGAAGGCCGCCTTGATCGCGCGTTGGGCGGCGATCTCGACCGGGGTGAACCGCTGGGTCATGAACGCGATCTTCTCGGTGCCCACCCCGTGCTCACCGGTGATGGTGCCGCCCAAGGCCAGTGCGGCGGCGATGATCTCGTTGTTGGCGGCCTGCAACGCCGAGGCGGCCAGGGGGTTGTCCTTGTCGTAGAACGTGGTGGGGTGCAGATCCCCGTCCCCGGCGTGCCCGCACACCGCGATGAACAACAACCCGTCGGCATGCCGGGCCGCGGTGGCCTGAATGGCTTCCTGCATCTGCGGGATCCGGTCACGCGGCACGGTGACATCGCCGATGAAGAACCCTTTACCGCTGGCCACCACCGAGTCGGGGGCGTGCAGCCGCCCGTACCACAGCGCGTCACGGTCGGCCTGTTCCTCGGCGATGCGGACCTCGGTGGCGCGCTCAGCCAGCACCCGTTGCACTATGGCCTGGTCGTGGGCGACCTGCGCGGCGGTGCCGTCGACGTCGATGAGCACGATGGAATCGGCGTCGGGCGGGTAGCCGGTGTCGTAGAACTGCTGCAGCCCGGCGATCCCGGCCCGGTCCAGCCATTCCACCGCCGCGGGCACCACCCCGGTGGCGATGATCGCCGCGATCGTGTCGGCGGCCTCCCGGGCGGTGGCGAAGGCGCCCATCAGGCTGTGGGTGACCGCCGCGACCGGGCGCAGCGCGACGGTCGCGGCGGTGATGATGCCCAGCGTGCCTTCCGAGCCGATGAGCAGCCCGAGCAGGTCCGGGCCCTCGTCGTCGGCGCCGAAGGTTCTGGTGGACCCGTCCGGGAGGGCGACCTCGACGGCGAGCACGTGGTTGTAGGTGACGCCGTACTTCAACGCGTGCGGGCCGCCGGCGTTCTCGATGATGTTGCCGCCCACGGTGGCCAGATGTGCCGAGACCGGATCCGGGGAGAAGCACAACCCGTACGGGGCCAGGGCGTCTTGCAGGTCGGAGTTGATGACACCGGTTTCGACACGGGCCCAGCGGTTCTCGGGATCGATCTGCAGGATCCGGTTCAGCCCGGACAGGTCCAGCAACACCCGCCCGCCCTCGGGCATCATCCCGCCCGAGCAGTTCGACGCCCCGCCGCGCGGCACCACCGCGACCCGGTACTCGGCGGCGATCGCCATGATCGCGGCGACCTCGCCACGGGTATGCGGGCGCAACATCAACTCCGCGGTACCCCCCACCCCCCAGAAATCATGACCACGATCACGCACCGTCACCGCATCGGTGATCACCTCGGCATGACCGGCGACGGCCCCGGTGAACCTCGCGATGACGCCGTCAGCGAGGCTGGTGGGGTTTTCTGCAGTCTGAGAAGACATTTCATCATCTCCCTCATGGGGTCGGGACGGGATATGACAGTTATCCTCGCGCCGGTCCGAGCCCGCTGTCGTCCACGCTGGCCCCCAATCGGCAGGGCACGGTGGCCGGGGCAGAAGATGGGTGCCAGCTGCAATACCCGGTTCAGCCGAGTCCGGGGATGATGTCGCCGAGGGAGAAGGTCAGCGGCCGGTCGAGCTGGTCGAAGCCGCAGGAGCGCGGATCGCGGTCCGGGCGCCACCGGTTGAATTGCGCCATGTGCCGGAAGCGGCCATTTTCGATGCGCTCGTAGCGCACCTCCACCACCCGCTCCGGGCGCAGCGGTACGAAGGACAGGCTCTTGTCCGGGTTCCAGCGCGAGTTGGCGGTCCGCCGCTGGGACGGGCCCTGCGGTATGTGGGCCGCCCAGTTCCACGGGTGTGCGTCGAATCTGGTTACCAGCGACTGTAATTCGGTGAACAGTGCGCGGCGGCGCGCCATCGTGAACGAGCCGATCACGCCGACCGAAGCCAGGGCACCGGCCTCGTCGTAGAGCCCGAGCATCAACGAACCGATCGCATCATCGCCGGACTTGTGCAGCCGGTACCCGGCGACCACACAATCCGCGGTACGGGTGTGTTTGATCTTGAACATCACCCGCTTGTCCGGTTGATAGGTGCCGTCCAGCGGTTTGGCGATCACCCCGTCCAGGCCGGCGCCCTCGAATTCGGCGAACCAGCGCTGCGCGACGACGGGATCGGTGGTGGCCGGGGTGACATGGAAGCTGGGCCCGCCTTCGGCCAGCGCGTCGACCAGAGCGGCCCGCCGGTCGGCGAACGGGCGGCCGGTCAGATCCTCGTCACCCAGGGCGAGCAGGTCGAAGGCGACGAACGCCGCCGGTGTCTGTCCGGCCAGCAGCTGCACCCGCGACGCCGCCGGATGCAGACGCAGTTGCAGCGCCTCGAAGTCCAGGCCGTGCTCGCCGGCGATGACGATCTCCCCGTCGATCACGCAGCGTGGTGGCAGCTCGGCGCGGGCCGCGGCGACGAGTTCGGGGAAGTACCGGGTCAGCGGACGGACATTGCGGCTGCCCAGCTCCACCTCGTCACCATCGCGGAACAGGATGGACCGGAAGCCATCCCATTTCGGTTCGTAGCTCGCGCCGGGCGGTATCTGCGGGACGGGCTTGGCCAGCATCGGCAGCACCGGCGGCAGCACGGGCAGCCTCATATCCGGTCCAGTTCCTCGCCGATGACGGTCACGAACGCGTCGACATCCGCAGGCGTGGTGTCCCACGCCGTCATCCAGCGCACCTCGCCGCGGGCCCGGTCCCAGTCGTAGAAGCGCACCCGGTCCCGGATCCGGTCGGCCACCCCGGTCGGCAGGGTCGCGAAGATCGCGTTGGCCTGCGTCGGCTGGGTGAACTCCAGCGACGGCAGCGACCCGTCGGCGATCCCGGCCTCCAGGGCGGTGCGCAGGCGCCGGGTCATGGCGTTGGCGTGCCGGGCATTACGCAACCCCAGATCGTCCTCGAACAGGCTCAGCAGCTGCGCCGAGGCGAAGCGCATCTTGCTGGCCAGCTGCATGGTCAGCTTGCGTAGGTACTTCAGCCCGGTGGCCCGGCTGGGGTCGAGCAGCACCACCGCCTCGGCACCGAGCAGACCGTTCTTGGTGCCGCCCAGGCTCAGCACGTCGACGCCCGCGTCGGTGGTGAACGCGCGCAGCGGCAGATCCAGGGCAGCGGCCGCATTCCACAGCCGGGCGCCGTCCAGGTGCACCGCCATGCCGTGTTCGTGGGCGAAAGCGGCGACGCCGCGGATCTCCTCGGGCGTGTACAGCGTGCCGAATTCGGTGCTCTGGGTGATGCTGACCGCCAGCGGCTGGGCGCGATGCTCGTCACCCCAGCCGTGTGCCTGGCGGGCCACCAGTTCGGGCGTCAGCTTGCCGTCCGGGCTGGGCACGGTGAGCAGTTTGAGCCCGGTCACCCGCTCCGGGGCCCCGGCCTCGTCGGTGTTGATGTGCGCGGATTCGGCGGTGATCACCGCACCCCAGCGCGGCAGCAGGCTGGTCAGCCCGACGACATTGGCGCCGGTGCCGTTGAACACCGGGTAGGTCTGTGCGGGCGCCCCGAAATGGGTACGGATCACCTCCCGCAGCCGCTCGGTGTAGGCGTCTTCGCCGTAGGCGACCTGGTGGCCACCGTTGGCGGCGGCGATGGCGGCCAGCGCCTCGGGGTGGACACCGGCGTAGTTGTCGCTGGCGAAACTGCGCCACTGCGGATCGTGAAGGGGGGTAATCGGCACAGTGTCGATGGTCCCAGAAGCGGGCGAGGTCAGACTCGCACGACGATCCCGCGGGTGTTGAGCACGATCACGGCCAGCGCCACCATGAAGGCAACACTGCCCGCGAGCAACCGGGCGGTTTCACGCCACAGTTCCGCGTCGGTCTCCGGAGGCAGGAAGAACTCCGGGGGAAGATCCTTCATCGAACGGCTGGTGTCGTTCGGCATGGCTGTCACCCTCTCGGCTAGGGGATATAGGGGCTGTCGGCGCCGGTCAGTATCCGCATCAGCAGCAATGGGAGGACGAGCAGCAGGACGAAGCTGACCTGGAATCCGACGAACCAGGCCCCGAGTCGGAGCAGTTCGAACCGCCACCGCGCTATGGTGACCACGTAGTTGAGGTGGTCGTCGAACTCCTGCTGTTTGGATCTCACCCGTCTCGCGGTTGCGACGCCGCCTTGGTCGCTCGGGCCGACCGGATCCGGGTCGGTAGACCCGCGTGGGGGCTTGGGAACGGTGAATCGCTGTAGACCGCAGAATCTTTCGAGGTGATTCAGGCCGCGTATCGGTGGCTTGCCTGCCCAGTAGGCGATCAGATTCGGCCATACGCACATCAGGCCGATCGTCCACAGCAGGGTGATCTGGCTACCGTTCGGCCACTGCAGCACCGGGCCGATCCCAGGGTCATATGTCCACCACCCCATGGCCGTGGCGGCGCCCTCGACGGCGAAGTCCCATAGGTAGTTGATCGGAATGGCAAGGATCACCAGCGATTTCAGCATGCTCCAGCCGGTCTTCGCGGCGACCCACTGGCTGAGCCACAGCACCAGCAGGGCGTGCACACCCCAGTAGACCGCGTACGCGAACGGCATGAACAGCGGGTCATTCGGCGTCTTGACGGGTAGCCATTCGAGCAGATGATGCTGAGCGAAGGCCGGGCTGTAGATCAGGTGCTGAGCCCAGTCGCCCGCGGTTTCCATCCAGTAGATGGACAGGCTGCAGAACAGGAAGAGGAAGCCCCAGGTGAGGCGGCGACGTCGGACGACGTCCAGGATGGCCAGCAGCATGAAGATACCGCCGATGATGGGAACCGCAATGTTGAACACCCAGGTGCCACCCGGATCCGTCAAGGCCGGCGGGGTCAGGCCCGCGCCCGCAAGCAGTACGTCCATTCGGCGTCCGATCGCTAGTATAGTGAAGACAGCTTCACTAATGTGGAGTGTGGTGTCAACCATCCGGGCGGGTGGTCGTGGTCGGAGGGTCGCGAGATGATCAGTCGCGCAAGGGGTGACGCGGCAGATGGGTGATCGTGGAAGGTTTCGCGGCGTGCCCGAGGATGCCGATGTCTCCCGGTTCTATCGCACCTCGCTGCAGCGGAACGCCATCGAGTTCGGCGAATGGATGGCGCGGGCCAGCATCGAGCGCGCGCGTGAGAGGGGGCATGCCGGACTGCGCCCGGCGCATGCGCGACTGATGGTCTATCTGGACTGGGGTGGGAGCCGGATCACCGATATCGCCAAAGCTCAGGACGTATCCAAGAACGCGATCGGTCAACTCGTCACCGACCTCGAGGGACTCGGCTACCTGGAGCGGGTGCCCGACCCCGATGATGCGCGCGCGAAAATCGTCCGGTACACCGCGGCCGGCCGGGGGCTGATTGCCGACGCCCGCGATATCGGGGTGGAACTCGACGCGGAGGTCGAGGCCGTGCTCGGTCCCGAGCGGATGACGCAACTGCGGGACATCCTCGCCGAACTGGGTTCGCGGCTGCTCGGCCTCGACTTTCCCGCTTCGTCCTAGAGCGTCGCCTTCGGCGAACGGGTGAAGTGTCCTCGGTCCGGTAGGCGAAGGGATCACGGCGTGGGAGCAAACCCGAATCGGTGAACTGCCAATATTTGGCCGGTCGAATAAATTTTCCGCATTTAAGTGTCCTCTTTGTGTGGGCTGTTGTACCGTGGCCCGCGACTCTGGTTCCGGTCGTGGCCGCTCGCTGAGGCGAAATGCCATGTGTCGCAGGAGGTAGCCATGTTCGAGGTGAAGCACGGTGCGTCGGCGCAATCCGGGCGCCGCTGAGTGAGAGCGGTGCGCGGGCCCGCACCTGCGATCGCGCTGGGCGAGTTCTTCGGCATGTGCCTGGACACGATCATCCAGATCTTTCGGCCGCCGTGGGCGTGGCGCGAGTTCCTGCTCCAGTGCTGGTTCGTCGCGCGGGTCTCGATGATGCCGACCGTGCTGCTCGCCATCCCGTTCACCGTGCTGACGACCTTCACCCTCAACATCCTGCTGGTGGAGATCGGCGCCGCCGACTTCTCGGGATCCGGTGCGGCTTTGGGCGCGGTGACCCAGATCGGCCCCGTGGTGACGGTCCTGGTGATCGCCGGCGCGGCCGCCACCGCCATGTGCGCCGACCTCGGTGCCCGCACCATCCGCGAGGAGATCGACGCCATGCGGGTGCTGGGCATCGACCCGATCCAGGCACTGGTGGTGCCGCGGGTGCTGGCGGCCACGCTGGTGTCGCTCATGCTGGCCTCGACCGTGACCATGACCGGGATAGTCGGCGGGTTCTTCTTCTCCGTCTTCCTGCAGAACGTCACCCCGGGCGCCTTCGCCGCGGGTCTGACGCTTCTGGTGGGTGCACCGGAGGTCATCGTCTGCCTCCTCAAGGCCGCGATCTTCGGGATGACCGCGGGGCTGATCGCCTGCTACAAGGGCATCACCGTCGGCGGCGGTCCGGCCGGTGTCGGCAACGCCGTCAACGAGACGGTCGTCTTCACGTTCCTGGCGCTGTTCGTCATCAACGTCGTCGCGACGGCCGTCGCAGTGAAGGCGGGCGCATGACGGTCTCGACACCCAGCACCCTGTTCGTGCGCACCCGCACCCGGGTGCGCGGACTGGCCGCTGGGTGGCGCCGCCTAGGGGAACAGACCGAGTTCTACGGCCTGACGGTCCGGGGCATCTGGGATGCGTTGGTGCACTACAAGATCGAAGTGGTACGTCTCATCGCCCAGATGAGCCTGGGCACCGGCGCGCTGGCCATCATCGGCGGCACCGTCGTCATCGTGGGCTTCCTGACCCTGTCGGCCGGCTCCCTGATCGCCGTCCAGGCCTACAGTCAGCTGCAGGAGATCGGTGTGGACGCCCTGGCCGGGTTCACCTCCGCGTATCTCAATGTCCGTCTGATCGCCCCGTTGGTGGCCGGGATCGGTCTGGCCGCCACCATCGGTGCCGGGGCCACGGCGCAGTTGGGCGCCATGCGGATCAGCGAGGAGATCGACGCGCTGGAGGTGATGGGAGTCCGCTCCATCGCCTACCTCGCGTCCAGTCGGATGGTGGCCGGCGTCATGGTCGTCATCCCGCTGTACTGCGTCGCCGTGCTGATGGCGTTCCTGGCGACCAGGGTGGGCACCACCCTGGTCTACGGCCAGTCGACGGGCGTCTACGACCACTATTTCACCACGTTCCTGAACCCGACCGACCTGATGTGGTCGTTCTTCCAGGCGATCGTCATGGCGATCGTGGTCATGCTGGTCCATACCTACTACGGCTACAACGCATCCGGTGGCCCGGCCGGAGTGGGGGAGGCGGTCGGCCGCGCGGTCCGCACCTCACTCATCGCCGCGGTCGCCGTGACCATGTGCGTATCGCTGGCCATCTACGGCCAGTCCGGCAGCTTCAACCTGTCGGGGTAGCGCGATGCAGCCGCGGAACGGTGAACGCAGAGTGGATCCCGCGTGGTGGACGCTGGTGCTGCTCGTGGTGATCGGGCTACTGGTCTTCGTCAGCCTCGGTCTCTTCCGGGGAACGTTCCGGTCCTTCGTGCCGGTGACCCTCACCTCCGACCGGGCCGGACTGGTGATGGACCCCGGAGGCAAGGTCAAGATGCGCGGTGTCCAGGTGGGCCGCGTCGAGGCCGTGCGGTCCGGCTCGGACGCCAACGGCCCGGTGACACTGACCCTGCAACTCTTCCCCGATCAGGCCCACAAGATCCCGGCCAATGTGCAGGCCCAGATCCGCGCCACCACCGCGTTCGGCGCCAAGTACGTCGACCTCGTCTATCCCGACGATCCGAGTCCGGCTCGCCTGCATGCCGGGGCCGTCATCGAATCCCAGAACGTCAGCACCGAGGTCAACACGGTATTCGGCAATCTCACCGAACTCCTGCAACAGATCGACCCGGCCAAACTCAACTCCGTCCTGGGTGCCTTCGCGGACGGCTTGCGCGGCCAGGGCGAGCGGATCGGGGAGGCCACCACCGCCGCCAATGAGGTCCTGCTGCAAATCAATCCGCGCGCCGAGACGATCCGGGACGACTGGAACTCGGTGCGCGCCTTCAGCGACACCTACGGCGCCGCCACCGGCGACATCATGAAGATCCTGGACTCCTTCAGCACCACCAGCACGACGATCACCGACAACGCGCAGGCGCTGGATGCGCTGCTGCTCAACCTCACCGGCCTGGCGAACAGCGGAACAGCACTGCTGGGACCCCATGTCGGGGACATCGCCACCGCGATCAACGCGCTGGAACCGACCACCGGTCTGCTGGAGAAGTACAGCCCCACCTACACCTGCACGTTGCAGGGCGGGACCACCATGCTGGAGAAGGGTGGCTGGGACATCGTGGGCGGCAACGGAAGGTCGGTCATCCTCGATGTCGCGATCCTGGCAGGCGAGGACCCCTACAAGTACCCCAGGAACCTGCCGGTCGTCGGTGCCAAGGGCGGACCGGGAGGCAAACCGAGCTGCGGATCGCTGCCCGACGTCGCGCACAACTTCCCGGTGCGGCAGCTGATCACCGACACCGGCTGGGGTACCGGACTCGACTGGCGTCCCAACCCCGGAATCGGATTCCCCGGATGGGCGAACTATTTCCCGACCACCCGGGGTATCCCCGAACCTCCCAGCGTGCGCTACCAGCACGGTGGCCCCGCGCCGGGCCCGATCCCCTACCCCGGCGCCCCGCCCTACGGAGCGCCGCAGTACGCCCCGGACGGGACCCCGCTCTATCCCGGCCTGCCGCCGGCCCCGCCGCCCGGTGCCCCCGCGATCCCGGCCCCAGGGCGGGGACGGAGCCGTTCGTTCCGCCGTTCCCGGGGCTGGCCCAGCCGACGCCGAGACCGCCACAGCCACAACAGGGGTCGGGCCGATGACCGGAAAGCTCAGCGCGGCGGTCTGGCGGTTGGGGATCTTCCTGACGGTCTGTACCTTCTTCCTGTTCGCCATGTTCGCGGTGTTCGCGAACCTGCGGTTCGAGAAGGAGCACGTCTACGGCGCGGTGTTCGCCAACGTCTCCGGGCTACGGGCGGGACAGTTCGTGCGGATCGGCGGTGTCGAGGTCGGCAAGGTCGAGAAGATCGTGATCCAACCGGACACCACGGTCGCCGTCGACTTCGGGGTCGACGACTCGGTGGTCCTGACCCACGGCACCAGGGCGGTGATCAGGTACGACGATCTCATCGGTGGGCGGTACCTGGCCCTCGAAGAGGGTGCCGGCGACACCGCCCGGCTGCTGCCGGGTCAGACCATCCCGCTGGCCAGGACCTCTCCGGCGCTGGACCTCGACGCACTCATCGGAGGATTCCGGCCGCTGTTCCGGGCGTTGGACCCCGACCAGGTGAACGCCCTGTCCAGCCAACTGATCAGCGCGTTCCAGGGGCAGGGCGACACCATCAACGCGTTCTTCACCCAAACCGCCTCGCTGACAGCCAAACTCGGTGACCGCGATCAACTGATCGGCGAGGTCATCACCAATCTCAACACCGTGCTCGGCTCGCTGGGGGAAGAGAACACGCAGTTCGCGAAGGCCGTCGAGGCGCTGTCACAGACTGTCGGCACCCTCGCGGAGAGCAAGGAGGGCATCGCCAACTCCATCGCCTACACCGACGCGGCGGCGGGCACCACGGCCGATCTGCTCCGACAGGCGCGCCGGCCATTCAAGGAGGTGATCGCGGAGACGGACCGGACGGCGGGTCTGATCGCCGGTGACAAGGCCTATCTCGATTCGCTGTTGTCGACGCTGCCCAGCAAGTACCAGACCCTGAGTCGATTCGGCCTCTACGGCGACTACTTCAGCTTCTATCTCTGCGACGCGGTGCTGAAGGTCAACGGGAAGGGCGGACAACCGGTGTTCATCAAGCTGGCCGGTCAGGAGTCGGGGAGGTGCGCACCCCGATGAGACGCTTCTCCGAACGGAACCCGTTGGTGCTCTGCGCGGTGGGTGTGGGCATCGTCGTGGCCATCGCGGTGGCCGCGCTCAACTACGACCGGATCCCGTTCTTCAACACCAACAAGTCCTACACCGCCATGTTCGCCGACGCTGGTGGCCTCATCGTCGGTGCGCCCGTGCAGGTTTCGGGCGCCGAGGTCGGGCGCGTGGAGAGCATCCGGCTGGACCGGCGGCAGGTGGCCGTACGGTTCAACGCCGACCGGGACATCCGGGTGGGTGACCGGTCCGAGGCGGCCATCAAGACGAAAAGCCTGCTGGGGTCCAAGATCCTGGAGCTGACGCCGCGTGGCGACGCGGCGCTGGACGGGCCGATTCCCGTGCAGCGGACCCAGGCGCCGTACCAGTTACCCGATGCGCTGGGTGACATCACCGCCCAGATCAGTGGGCTCGACACCGACCAGGTTTCCCGATCGCTGGCGGTGCTGAGCGAGACCTTCGAGGACACCCCGCCCGCGCTGAAGGCGGCGGTCGACGGGGTCGGCCGGTTCTCGGAGACGCTGAACCGGCGTGACTCCGAGCTGCGCAAGCTATTGGAGAACGCGCGCAACGCCACCGCGGTGCTGTCGGACCGCAGCAAGCAGGTGGTCAGCCTGACGGTGGACGCGAATGCCCTGCTGGCACAGCTGCAGAGCCAGCGCAGTGCCCTCGACCAGCTGTCGGTCCACGTGTCGGCGGTAGCGCAGGAGCTGAAGGGTTTCATCGCCGAGAACCGGGAGGGATTCACCCCCGCGGTCGAGAAGTTGAACGATGCCCTGGCGATCCTCGAGGACCACAAACAGGACATCCAGGTATCCATCAAGAAGTTGAACAAGTACGCGATGTCCCTCGGTGAGTCGGTGTCCTCCGGGCCGTTCTTCAAGGCGTACCTGTCGAACCTGTTGCCCGGTCAGTTCGTGCAGCCCTTCGTCGACGCCGCATTCTCCGATCTCGGCCTGGATCCCGCGACACTGCTGCCCTCGCAGCTGGCCGACCCGCAGGTCGGTCAGCCCGGCACGCCCGCGCTGCCGGTGCCATACCCCCGCACGGGCCAGGGTGGGGAACCGCGCCTGACGCTGCCCGACGCCATCACCGGCAAACCGGGTGACCCGCGCTACCCCTACCGCGAACCACCGCCGGCGCCCGCACCGGGTGGACCGCCGCCGGGACCGCCGCCGGTCGTGCCGGCCCCTCCGGTATCGGCACCCATCGACATCCCCGGGCCGGGCGAACCGACCGCGGAAGGCGGCGGCAGATGACGAAACGGGATATGCGAGCCAGCCTTTCGGTGATCCTGGCCCTGGTGCTCATCGCCGGGATCGTGGCCGCGGTGCGGATCTCAGACCAGGTCAACCGGGTGCACGTGATCGGCTACTTCGCCAACAGCAACGGCATCTACGTCGGCGACGAGGTGCGCATCCTCGGCGTCCCGGTGGGCAGGATCGACAAGATCGAGCCGCAGACCGACAAGGTGAAGATCACCTTCTGGTTCGATGGTGCGCATCAGGTGCCGGCCGACGCAAACGCGGTGATCATGTCGCCGTCACTGGTCTCTGTGCGGGCGATACAACTCACCCCGCCCTATGAAGCGGGCCCGACCATGGCCGACGGCACGGTGATCCCCGCGGAGCGGACCGCCGTCCCGGTGGAGTGGGACGACTTCCGGGAGCAGCTGCGCCGGCTGACCGAGACACTCCAACCGACCGAGCCCGGCGGACTCAGCACACTCGGGGCATTCGTCACCACCGCCGCCGACAACCTGCGCGGCGAGGGTGAGAACATCCGGGACACGCTGATCAAGCTGTCCCAGGCCTTCTCGGCGTTGGGTGATCACAGCACCGACCTGTTCTCCAGCGTCAAGAGCCTGTCCATCCTGGTGTCGGCGCTGCAGAGCAGCACCGACACCCTGCGGGGACTGAACCGCAACCTCGCCGGCGCGACCACTCTGCTGAGCAACACGCCCGACGAGGTCGGATCCGCGGTGGCCGACATCGATTCGGTGGTGGGCGACGTCACGGACTTCCTGGGGCAGAACACCGAGGCAGTCGGCACAGCCTCGGACCGGCTGGCGTCGGTGACCACGGCGCTGAACCAGAGCCTCGGCGATCTCAAGGAGACGCTGCACATTGCGCCGACGGCGTTCCAGAACTTCGTGAACATCTACGAACCGGCGCAGGGCGCGCTGACCGGTGCGTTGGCGCTCACCAACTTCTCCAACCCGATCTCGTTCATCTGCGGAGCGATCCAGGCCGCATCGCGGCTGGGCGCGGAGCAGTCGGCGAAACTCTGCGTGCAGTACCTGGCGCCCATCGTCAAGAATCGGCAGTGGAATTTCCTGCCGCTGGGCCTCAACCCCTTCGTCGGCGCAACCGCCCGCCCCAACGAGATCACCTACAGCGAGGATTGGTTGCGCCCGGACTACGTTCCCCCGCCCGCGGATGCGCCCGCCCCGGCACCGGCGCCGCCGGCCGCGGAGGCCCGGCGCCGACGGATCCGGGCGAGGGCCTGGAGGGGATGATGGTTCCGGCGGGAGGCACACCGTGATGGCGGTGCGGTGGGTGACGGCGGCGCTGATCGGAACCGCGTTGGCCCTCACCGGATGTGAGTGGCAGGGCGCCAACTCGCTGCCGCTGCCGGGCACCGAGGGCCGAGGACCCGACGCGTTCACGATCCAGGCGCACATTCCGGATGTCGACAACATCGAACGCAACTCACGGGTCCGGGTCGGTGACGTCACCGTGGGAAACGTGACCAGGATCGAGCGCGACGGCTGGCACGCGCTGGTGACGATGTCGCTCAACGGCGATGTGGAGCTGCCGGCCAACGTCACTGCCGCGGTGGGGCAGACCAGCCTGTTGGGCTCCAAGCACATCGAGCTGACGCCGCCGCGCAATGTGCCGCCGCACGGGCGGCTGCGCCAGGGCGAGGTGATCCCGCTGTCGTCCGGGAGTTCCTATCCCACAACCGAACAGACGCTGGCGGCGGTGTCGATGGTCCTCAACGGCGGTGGCATCGGCCAGATCCAGGACATCACCGCGGCGCTGAGCACGGCGTTCGCCGGACGCGAGGATGACCTGCGCAGTCTGATCACCCAACTCGACGAGTTCACCAGCTACGTCGACGACCAGACCGATGACATCATCTCCGCCTCGGAGAGTCTGAACAATCTGGTCGGCCAGGTGGCCGCACAGAAGCCGACTCTGGACAGGGCGCTCAAGACGATTCCCGATGCTCTGGCGGTGCTTTCGGAGCAACGGCACAAGCTCGCCGAGGCCCTGGTGGCATTCGGCAGATTCAGCGCACTGGCCGCCGATACCGTCAACCAGACCAAGGAGAATCTGGTGAAGGAGCTCAAGCAGTTGCGCCCCACGCTGAAGGGGCTCGCAGATGCCGGGCCCTCGTTGACCCGGTCGCTGAGCTACTACGCCACCTACCCCTGGCCCAACGAGACTCTGGAGAACTGGGTCCGCGGCGATTACGGCAACCTGACCGCCGTGATCGACCTGACCTTGAGCCGGCTCGACGCCGCCATGTTCACCGGCACCCGCTGGGAGGGCGACCTCACCGAGCTCGAAATGCAGTGGGGCCGGACGATCGGGGTGTTCCCCAGCCCGTACACGGCGGGCAATCCGCTGGTGTACCCCTACCGGATGGATCAGGGGCGCTGAGATGCGGATGACGCGACGGATCTGGATTCAGATCGCGATACTGCTCGCCGTGACCGGGATCAGCTTCGCGTACATGGCATTCGGTTACATGCGGCTGCCCACACTGCTGTTCGGGTACGGCCACTACCGGGTCACCGTCGAGTTGCCTGAGGCCGGCGGGTTGTACGAACGGGCCAACGTGAGCTATCGGGGTACCACCGTCGGCCTCGTCGAGAACGTCATCCTGACGGACGCCGGTGAGGTGGAGGCCGTGCTGTCGCTGCGCTCGGACCTGCCGATCTCCAGCGACGTCGACGCCGAGGTGCACAGCCGATCGGCCGTGGGCGAACAGTACGTCGCGCTGCTGCCGGTGTCCGACGATGCGCCGCCCCTGGCCGACGGCGACGTGATTCCCCGGGACCGGACCTCGGTGCCCCCTGACATCAACACGCTGCTCGACGCCACCAACACCGGCCTGCGGGCGATCCCCGGCGACAACCTGCGCACCCTGATCGACGAGTCCTACACCGCCTTCGGGGGACTGGGGCCCGAGATCTCGCGATTCGTCAAGGGCTCGACCGATCTGGCCATCGACGCCAAGGCGAACCTGCGCGAACTCACCGATCTGGTGGACAACGTGGCGCCCATCCTCGATACGCAGACCGGCACCGCAGACTCCATCGAGACGTGGGCGTCGAATCTGGCGGACATCACCGGGCAACTGCACCGGCAGGACCGTGCGGTGGCGAGTGTGCTCCAGAAGGGTCCGGCCGCAGCGGATCAGGTGCGTCAGCTGTTCGACCGGGTGAACCCCACGCTGCCGGTGGTGATGGCCAATCTCGCCGATATCGCTCCGGTCCTGGTCACCTACAGCCCTGCCATCGAACAGCTTCTGGTGCTGATACCGATGGGCAACCAGATACAGCAGGGCACCGGTGTCGCCAACCGGGAGAACAAGCTGGATTACAAGGGCGCGTTCCTGAGCTTCAACCTAAACCTGAACCTGCCGCCACCATGCACCACCGGCTTCCTGCCCGCGAGCCAGATGCGCGACGCCTCCCACGAGGACGCCCCGGATCGCACGGAGGACGACCTCTACTGCCGGATCCCGCAGGACGCGATGTTCAACGTCCGCGGCGCGCGTAACTATCCCTGCATCGGTCGCCCGGGTAAACGGGCCCCGACGGCCCGGATATGCGAGAGCGACGAAGAGTACATGCCGTTGAACGACGGGCTCAACTGGAAGGGCGACCCGAACGCGACCCTGTCCGGTCAGGACGTTCCGCACCGGCCACCGGCCGGCTCATCCGAGGCGCCGGCCCAGGCGGGTGTCGTTGAGCAACAGTCCATTCCGCCGATCGCGGTCGCGACATACGATCCGTCCACGGGTACCTATGTCGGGCCTGACGGGCAGCTGCATCGCCAGGGCGACCTGGCCCCCACGGCGGAACGCACGTTGGAGAGCCTGTTGGTGCCGCCGGCTTAGAACGCCGCTTGCTCAGAACACCGCCGAGAAGGGCCCGGCGGGCACGCACACCAGTGCGAGCTCCGAGCGCAGGCGGTAGCACCCTTCACCGGTCGCCGTGTAGCTCCCGCTGGGTGATCCGGGCGCATAGGCCGTGCTGTTCAGGTAGCCGTTCTCGGTGCTGCAGGAGCCGTTGTTGCCGGGTCGGGCCACGCACGCGGTGGTCCGCACCGACTGGGCCAGACCGGTGCACTGGGTCATTCCGATCTCGGCGGAGACCGCCGGACCGCCGCCCGGCAACGTCGCTGCCGCCGGCGCGGTGAGGCTGTAGAAACACCGGGAGTCGGCGTATGGATCGCCCTGGTCCGGTTGTGCCACCGCTGCGGCGGGAAGGACGATGAGCGCCGCGAGCGCGAGCGAGCCTGCCACCGCACTCCGTGTGATCACTCGCACCCCGTCATCTAATGCGACGTAGTTTGTGCGTGTCAACCATTCGGGTGCGGGGTAATCGCCGCGTATCTGCGATGAGTTTGTGGTGGTGTGGAGGTCTATGCAGGGACCGACGACCAAGGAGTCAGGCGTGGGACTACCCGTACGGCCGCCGCTGGAGCCGATGCTGGCCAAGGCGCAGACGACGGTGCCCACCGATGCGGGGGTGTGGTCGTTCGAACCGAAATGGGACGGCTTCCGCGCCCTGGTCTTTCGAGACGGTGAGGACGTGCTGCTGCTGTCGCGCAGCGGTAAGGATCTGGGCCGGTATTTTCCCGAGGTCGTCATGGCGGTCCGGGCTGAGTTCGCAGACCGGTGCGTGCTCGACGGCGAGATCGTGGTGCCCCGCGATTTCGACGGCCGCACCCGGTTGGACTGGGAGTCGCTGAGCCAGCGGATCCATCCCGCCCAGAGCCGCATCGACAAGCTGTCCAACCAAACCCCGGCACATTTCATCGGTTTCGACGCGCTGGCCATCGGGGACCGGTCCCTGTTGGGTGAACCGTTTCGGGCCAGGCGCCAAGCGCTGCTGGACTGTGTCGACGAGAAGACCTGGTGCCATGTCACCAGGACCACCGAGGATCCCGCCCTCGGCGTGCGGTGGCTGCAGGAGTTCGAGGGGGCCGGCCTGGACGGGGTGATCGCCAAGCGGCTGGACGGGCCGTACCTGCCGGGTAAGCGCGAGATGGTGAAGGTCAAACACCACCGCGACGCGGACTGCGTGGCCATGGGATACCGCATCCACAAGAGTGGCGAGGGGATCGGGTCGATCCTGCTCGGGCTGTACCGAGCCGACGGTGAGCTGCAGATGGTGGGTGGCGCAGCGTCTTTCACCGCCAAGGCGCGGCTGGCCCTGCTGGCCGATCTGGAACCGCTGCGCATCGGTGAGGACCTGCGGGACGGGGAGCCGAGCCGATGGAACTCCGCGGCGGACAAGCGCTGGATTCCGGTGCGGCCGGAGCGGGTATGTGAGGTGGCCTATGACCAGATGGAAGGCAACGGCCCGGCCGCACAACGATTCCGGCACGCGGTGAAGTTCCTGCGCTGGCGCCCGGACCGGGATCCGGCAGGTTGCACGTTCGCCCAGCTGGACGTGCCGCTGAACTACGACCTGTCCGACGTCCTGGAGAAGAACTGATGGCGAGCAAGGCCGAGGAGATCGACGTCGACGGGGTGGCGGTGCGGTTCACCAACCGGGACAAGCCGTATTACCCCGAGCTCGGCGCCAGGGGCACCAAAGGGGCGCTGTTCGACTACTACCTCGCGGTCGCCGACCGGATGGTGGAGCTGTTGCGGGACAGGCCGGTTCATCTGCAACGGTTCCCGGACGGTATCGACGGCGAGGAGATCTATCAGAAGCGGGTGCCCCAGAAGCACCCGGACTATCTGCAGACCTGTACCGTCACCTTCCCGTCCGGACGCACCGCCGACGCGCTGAAGATCACCCACCCGTCGGCCATCGCGTGGGCCGCCCAGATGGGATCGGTGACGCTGCACCCATGGCAGGTGCGCTGCCCGGACACCGAGCACCCCGACGAACTGCGCATCGACCTGGATCCGCAGCCCGGCACGGGGTTCGCCGAGGCCGCGGCGGTGGCCGTCGATGTGCTCAAGCCACTGCTGGACGAGCTGGGACTGGTCGGCTACCCGAAGACCTCCGGTGGGCGGGGTGTGCACGTGTTCCTGCGCATTGCCACGAATTGGGACTTCATCGCGGTGCGGCGGGCGGGCATCGCGCTGGCGCGCGAGGTCGAGCGCCGGGCCCCCGATGCGGTCACCACATCCTGGTGGAAGGAGGAGCGGGGTCGGCGGTTGTTCATCGACTACAACCAGAACGCCCGGGACCGCACGTTCGCCTCGGCGTACTCGGCGCGCAAGACCCCGATCGCGACGGTGTCGACGCCGCTGACGTGGGAGGAGCTGAGCTCAGCGGACCCGGACGACTACACGATCTGCACGGTGCCGGATTTTCTCGCCGGACGACCCGACCCGTGGGCGGGTATCGACGACAACGCGCAGTCGATCGAGGTGCTGCTGGACATGGTCAAGGCCGACGAGGACCGCGGGCTGGGGGATATGCCGTATCCCCCGAGCTATCCGAAGATGCCGGGGGAGCCGCCGCGGGTGCAGCCGAGCAAGAAGGTCGCCGAGCATTGGGATGAGGACGGGAACCCGATCAAGAAGCAGTGACCGGGTGGGCGGTCAACGCAGCGGTACGACCGGGGCGCTGGCCAGCAGGCGGTGCTCGGGGGAGTCCAGGTGAGCGGCGGCGCTCGACGCGGCGGCGACCGAGCTGAACTCGACGGCACCGAGCAGCAGCAGCGGCCACAGGGCGCCGGCGGCCAGGCTCAGCGCGAACTGGAACGGCACCGTGTTGTGGCCGCCCACGCGCCTGCTCGCCACGAAGATGCCGAGGGCGCTGATCGCCCATCCGATCAGATAAGCCGCTACGACGGTTTCGACCACGGTGTCTCCCCCTTGCCGGGCGCGGCGCAGGCTGTTGCTCGTGCACAGCTGCGATCCGCAAATCTTGATGTCAATGTAATGCCCAAGCGCGGCCTCGGAAAGGCTTTCCTCGCACCCCTGTGGATAGACAATGTGCAGGTCAGCGACCCTCCGAGCAGTCCAGCAACGGGGTGCTCCGTTGCTCTCGTAACTAACTGACGTAGATGTAATAAACCGTGGTGGTTCGGGCGGGCCCGATCCGGGTGAGTGCAGGGAGTGTTGCCAGGCCGCGGTGGCGGAGTTCGCTCTCGCAGTCTGGATAGCGGGTGGTACCGGACCGGATCGACGGTCTGGACCGGACCGGATCCCGCCCCGCTCCGGAGGGTTTGCCGGCCGGCACGCCGGGGAGTGCGTCGGGCGACTCTCGAAGGCGCAGCCGATTTCGGGCCGGACCGCCGGTGTCCGTCGCCGGTATGGATGCCGCCCGAAAATAGTTACGGCCGTATGGAATTCAAGATCACTTGCGGGTTCGTGTCGGGAAGCGATCCGATGAGCGTCGGCGACGGTGCCGGCCGAGCACGAGCGAGGTCACAGCTCCCGTGGTTGCCGGGCCGTGCCCGACGCGCAAGGCGGCGACTGACCGGTCGGAATCGGTCCCGGAAGGCCCAATACGGGCGACCGGTTTCAGGCCGATCCGCGCAATGGTGACAACAAGCGTTTTCTATCTTGTCAAACGAATCACGGCTGCGGGAAGGCCCTGAGTGGAATTTGACGAATACGTCACATTTTGTCGCCGCGGGTTGCGTGAGCAACGCTCGCCGTACTAAATCTACGCGACCGTAGATTCCGAAAAGATTTCTTGCCGACCGGCGTGCCCAGCCCGTTCAGCGGGCGTGTCGCGGTCCTGGCGGCCCTACGCACCGGCCCCGAGCGCGGCCTTTCCGCTCCGGTGTTGGCCCGCCCGGTCCACCCAGGTCAGTCCGACCACATCGCCCGGGTAGTGCCGATCCAGGACCTGGGTCAGGCCGGCGGCGGACTCGATCGGGGTCCCGTCGATGGTGAGGATGACGTCGCCGTTGGCCAGTCCGGCCTGCTCGGCGGGCCCGCCCCGCAGTACCTCGTGCACGATGACGCCGGGGAAGGCTCCGTGCTGCTCGGCGCTGCTCACCCCGACACCCAGCAGGGTCGGCGGGCCGATGTGGACGGTGTCCGACGGGGTGCGGGACCGGATCTGACCGGCGATGGCCATCGCGTCGTTGATCGGGATCGCGAAACCCTCACCGCCCGGAGTGGTCTGGAAGTTCACCGTCGCCGCGGTCGTCACGCCGATCACTTCTCCGGCGGCATTGAGCACCGGGCCGCCCGAGTCGCCGGACCGCACCGGCGCGGCGAACTCGAACAGCCCGGTCATCTGCGTCTTCGCACCGGTCAGCTCGTCCTCGGCGCTGATCGTGCGGCCCAGCTCGGTGATGAAACCGGGCTCCCTGGTCAGCGGGCTGTTGCTGCCGCGGGCATTGCCGATCGCGATGACGGGTTCACCGACGGTGATGCGGGTGGAGTCACCCAGGGGGGCGACCTGCAGGCCATCCGCGCCGCGCAACTGCAGCACCGCGATGTCGCGGCCGCGGTCGTAGCCGAGGATGTCCGCACCGAAGGAACGGCCACCGACCACGGCGGTGATGACGTCGGCGCCCTGCACGACGTGATGATTGGTCAGCACCTGGCCGGACCCGTCGATCACGAAGCCGGTGCCGGTGCCCATCACGTGCTGGTAGTCGACGACGGTGTCCAGTCGCACGACGGAGGGCTCGACGCGGTCGGCCGCGCGGGACAGCTCCGCCGGGTCGGCGGCCGCCGACGGCGCGGCCACCAGGGCGGTAGCGAACGCGGTGAACAGGGCGGTGAGCCACCACCAGAGCAGAGCCTTGCGCATTCGCCGCCTTCCGAGCGCCCGAGGTATCACCTCAATATTGACGGCGTCGCGACGAACTGTCGACGTAACAGCGATCCGGCGGGTCAATTCTCGGTGGCGACGCCGCCGCGGGTACGGGTGCGCCGAGCCTTCCCGGAGGGCCGGTGGTTACGCAGTTTGCCCTCGTCAGCCGAGGGTTCCTCGGCGGATTCGGTCTCTTCGACGGTGTCCTCGACCGAGGATTCGGCGGACTCGTCGGCGTCTTCGGATTCCGTGGTCGCGCTGTCCTCGGAGGCCTCGGTGTCCTCGGTGCCGGCCGTTTCGGGCTTCTCGGCCTTGACCTTGAGCGGCTTCGGTGGCGGCGGCGGCAGTTCGGCCACGAACGCCAGATAGAAGGCGAACGCGCCGAGCAGGGCGATCGCGGCGGCGGCACCGTAGACGCCGAACAGCCACTGTCCGGCGTCGTCGAGGTCCAGCCAGATCTCGCTGATGGCGGCACCCAGGATCAGCACCCCGGCGGCGATGTGCCCGATGATCGACCAGACCCGCAGCGACAGCGCCAGCGTCGGCGTACCGAGCTCGGGCTTGCGGGTGCGGATCAGGGTCAGGAGCACGGGCACCGCGGTCAGCGCGACCAGAAGGCCGCACACGATGCGCATCACGGTGCCCAGGGCGACCGGCCACTGCCCGGTCAACTC
The DNA here is from genome assembly GCA_900078775.1 of Mycolicibacterium aurum. Lineage (GTDB taxonomy): Bacteria > Actinomycetota > Actinomycetes > Mycobacteriales > Mycobacteriaceae > Mycobacterium > Mycobacterium aurum_A. Next base: position 4,428,554 of record LT549889.1, on the reverse strand, counting down.
GAACCAGCGCGGCAGGGCGAACAGGAAGAACAGAACTCCGGCGAGTACCAGCGATGACGCGTGCCATAGCGATGCGATACCGCGCCGCATAGTCCTCCTCGACGATTTTGTGGTCCCGGGGCGTGACCCGATCGAACTCGGGTCACGCCCCGGACCAACTGCGGAGGATAGGGGATTTGAACCCCTGAGGGCTATTAACCCAACCCGCGTTCCAGGCGAGCGCCATAGGCCACTAGGCGAATCCTCCGTCGGCAATCCTAACCGACTCGCGGGGGTGCCCCGACCAACCGGGTAGATCGCCGGTCGCTCCGCTGCCGATTCGGGTGGGGGACTACACTCGGTCACCGGACCCCGCGCGGCGTCCATCCTGTGAACTCCCCCAGGGCCGGAAGGCAGCAAGGGTCAATGGGCTCTGGCGGGTGCGCGGGGTCCCCTTCTTTTTGACCAGTCAGGGTGTTCGCGGCTTCGCGTGAAAGGTCCACCGTGTCGTTTGAGTCGTCGTTTGATGCTCTGAGCCGCGACGAACTGTCGGTTCAGCATGAGTTGCAGCAACGCAACTACGCCGAGTTGCAGGCCCAAGGTCTCGCCCTCGACCTGACCCGCGGTAAACCGTCCCCGGCCCAGCTCGACCTGTCCAACGGACTGCTCGACCTGCCGGGCCGCGACGACTTCCGCGACGGCGACGGCACCGACACCCGCAACTACGGCGGCCTGCACGGTCTGCCCGAGTTGCGGGCCATCTTCGCCGAACTGCTCGCCATCCCGGTCGCCAACCTGATCGCCGGGAACAACGCCAGCCTGGAGTTCATGCACGACACGGTGGTGTTCTCGCTGCTGCACGGCGGTGTCGACTCCGCGCGCCCGTGGTCGGCCGAGCCGGGCGTGAAGTTCCTCTGCCCGGCGCCGGGTTATGACCGGCACTTCGCCATCACCGAGAGCTTCGGCATCGAGATGATCCCGGTGCCGCTGCGCGAGGACGGCCCCGACGTCGACCTCATCGAGGAACTCGCCGCCGGCGATCCGGCCATCCGGGGCATGTGGTGTGTGCCGGTCTACGCCAACCCGACCGGCACCACCTACTCGCCCGACGTGGTCGCGCGGCTGGCCCAGATGAAGACCGCCGCGCCGGACTTCCGGCTGTTCTGGGACAACGCGTACGCGGTGCACACCATCACCTCCGAATTCGTCGAACCCATCGACGTACTCGGCCTGGCCGCGGCCGCGGGGAACCCGAACCGGCCGCTGGTGTTCGCCTCCACCTCCAAGATGACCTTCGCCGGTGCCGGGGTGAGCTTCTTCGGCGCCTCGGCGGAGAACCTGGCCTGGTACCTCAAGCACGCGGGCAAGAAGTCGATCGGCCCGGACAAGGTGAACCAGTTGCGGCATCTGCGCTTCTTCGGTGACGCCGAGGGCGTCCGGGCGCATATGCAGCGCCACCGGGAGCTGCTGGCGCCCAAGTTCGCGCTGGTCGCCGAGATCCTGGCCGACCGGCTCGATGCGTCCAAGATCGCGTCCTGGACCGAACCCAAGGGTGGCTACTTCGTCAGTCTGGACGTGCTGCCCGGGACCGCGAAGCGCACGGTCGCGCTCGCCAAGGACGCGGGCATCGCCGTCACCGCCGCGGGCGCCTCGTTCCCGTACGGAAAAGACCCGGAGGACAAGAACATCCGGATCGCCCCGAGCTTCCCGGCCGAGTCCGACCTGCGGGCCGCGATCGATGGTCTGTCGACGTGCGCGCTGCTGGCGGCCACCGAATCGCTGCTGGCACGTGACTGACCGCGCCGCACGTCGGCGCCACTCGGTAACCTGCTGACCGTGGCGCTCTACCGGAAGTACCGACCCGCAAGCTTCGCCGAGGTCGTCGGCCAGGAGCATGTCACCGCACCGCTGTCCACAGCGCTGTCCGCGGGACGCATCAACCACGCGTATCTGTTCTCCGGGCCGCGCGGCTGCGGTAAGACGTCGTCGGCGCGCATCCTGGCCCGCTCGCTGAACTGCGAGCAGGGGCCGACCCCGACCCCGTGCGGGGTGTGTGACTCGTGTGTGGCGCTGGCCCCCAACGGGCCGGGCAATGTGGACGTCTCCGAATTGGACGCGGCCAGCCACGGCGGCGTCGACGACACCCGCGAACTTCGGGACCGGGCGTTCTACGCGCCGGCCCAGTCGCGGTACCGCATCTTCATCATCGATGAGGCCCACATGGTCACCAACGCGGGCTTCAACGCGTTGCTCAAGATCGTCGAGGAGCCACCCGAGCACCTGATCTTCGTCTTCGCCACCACCGAACCGGAGAAGGTGCTGCCCACCATCCGGTCCCGGACGCATCACTACCCGTTCCGGCTGCTGGCGCCCAAGACGATGCGCACCCTGCTGGAACGGATCTGCCGTGACGAGGGCGTCACCGTCGAGGACGCGGTTTATCCGCTGGTGATCCGGGCCGGTGGCGGCTCTCCGCGTGACAGCCTGTCGGTGCTCGATCAGCTGGTCGCCGGTGCCGACAACAATCACGTCGTCTACCAGCGGGCGCTGTCCCTGCTGGGGGCGACGGACGTGGCGCTGATCGACGAGGCGGTCGACGCGCTGGCCGCAGGCGATGCCGAGGCGCTGTTCGGGGCAGTGGAGTCGGTGATCGACGCCGGGCACGATCCGCGCCGGTTCGCCACCGATCTGCTGGAGCGTTTCCGCGATCTCATTGTGCTGCAAGCGGTTCCGGATGCCGCCGACCGCGGGGTGGTGGACGCCCCGGACGGTGTGCTGGATCGGATGCGGGAGCAGGCCGGCAAGTTGGGTGCTGCGACGCTGGCCCGCTATGCGGAAGTGGTGCACGCGGGCCTCGGCGAGATGCGCGGCGCGACCGCACCGCGGTTGCTGCTTGAGGTGGTGTGCGCCCGGCTGCTGTTGCCCTCGGCTCACGACACCGAATCGGCTCTGCTGCAACGCATCGAGCGGATCGAGACCCGGTTGGACATGGCCATCCCCGGCGGTACGGCCGCCCCGGAGGCCACCGCGTCGACCCCGGCGCGGCAGTTCGTCCGGGCCAGCAGGGCCCAGGCCGCTGCCGAAGCCACCCCCGAGCCCGCACCCGCACCGGCCTGGACGCCGCCGACGGCCCGGCCCCGACCCCGACGCCCGCGCCGGCCCCGACGCCGGCGCCCGTCCCGGTTCCGGAGCCCGAGCCGGTCCCGGTTCCGGAGCCGACGCCCGTTCCGGCACCCCCGCCGGCCCCCGTGCCGCAGCCGCGGCCGCTCCCGCAACCCGAGCCTGCCCCGGCCCCCGAACCGGTGGCCCCGACCCCGCCGCCGGAGCCGGTCGCCCGGCCGGCCGCGACCCCGCCGCCCGCCGCACCGGCGGCCCAGGCCCCCGCCCCGGCGGTCGGCCAACCGGACGCCGCCGCGGTCCGCGCGATGTGGGATACCGTGCGGGAGAAGGTGAATGTCCGCAGCAAACCGGTCAACGCCATGCTCGCGGATGCGATCGTGCGGGCGCTGGACGGTGACACCCTGGTGCTGAGCCACCGGGCACCGCCGCTGGCCCGACGGCTCAGCGAGCAGCGCAACGCCGACGTCATCCGGGAAGCGCTCAAGGATGCGCTCGGGGTGAACTGGCAGGTCCGGTGCGTACCGGACACCGGGGAGCCGGCGCCCTCGGAGGCCGGTCCGGCACCGCGCCAGGACCACGAAGCCGAGGAGGAGCGCATGCTGGCCGAGGCCAGCAGCGACACCTCGGAGGTGGTGCGCCGCGATCCGGAGGAAGTCGCGATCGAACTCCTGCAGAACGAACTGGGTGCCAAGCGCATCGATCGAAGTTAGCTGCGGTATCAACGGTGGACAGCTGACCTCTTTGCGCTGAGGCGGGGTTTCGGGAGATGGGCAGTCATCAACCCGAGTGCCTGTGACGCGCGCGAATGCAGATCGGCGGTGACGAACTGGCCCTGGTCTCGCTGCCCTAGCCTACGGTGTCCACCACGGCCGCATCGGCAGCCCGCCGTCGTAACCCTGATCGTCAAGTTTGACCGCCAGAACCTGGTGCAGCTGAACCACATTCGACTCGAAGCCGAGCCGGGACCCGGCCATGTAGAGGCCCCACACCTTGGCAGTCGGCAGGCCGACCTCGGCGACCGCCTCGTCCCAGTGCTCGACCAGGTTGCGGCACCAGTCACGCAGCGTCAGGGCATAGTGCTGGCGCAGATTCTCCTCGTGCAGCACCTCCAGGCCGACATCCTGAACCTCGGCGATGATGCGACCGGACCCGGTCAGCTCCCCGTCCGGGAAGACGTACCGGTCGATGAAGAAGTTCGCGGTGGCGCCGGCCCGGTTGTTCGGCCGGGTGATGCAGTGGTTGAGCAGCAAGCCGCCGACGCGCAGCTTCGCCTGCAGGAAAGCGAAATACGCCGGGTAGTTGCCCACCCCGATGTGCTCGGTCAGGCCGATCGAGGACACCGCGTCGAAACCGGACTCGGTGACATCGCGGTAGTCGCCGTGGCGGACCTCGGCCAGCTCGGACAGCCCCTCGTCGGCGATGGCGCGCTGCGCCCACGCCGCCTGCTCGGCCGACAGCGTGACGCCCAGTGCGCGGACCCCATGCCGGGCGGCATAGCGCACCATGGAACCCCAACCGCAGCCGACGTCGAGCAGTCGGTCGCCGGGTTGCAGTCGCAGTTTCTCGAACACCAACCGGTACTTGTTGTCCTGTGCCTGCTCCAGGGTGGCCTGCTGGTCGGGATAGCAGGCACAGGTGTAGGTCATCGACGGGCCGAGCACCTTCTGGTAGAACGCATTCGAGACGTCGTAGTGGTGGTGGATCGCCTCGGCGTCCCGGATCTTGCTGTGCCGCAGACCTTCGGCGACCCGTCGCCAGCGCGGCAGTGCCTCCTGGGGTGGGGGCGGGATCGGCACCAGATGCTCGATGCCGATCGAGGAGATGATCGATGCCAGCACCCGTGCCGGTGGGCGTTTGATCTTCGTCCGGTCGGCAAGTGCCTGCAGCAGGTCATACGGGTCACCGGGGTGTACCCCCACCGGTTCGATGTCACCGGACACGTAGGCGCGGGCCAACCCCAGCTCACCGGGGGCGGTGGCCAGGTAGGTGGTGCCGCGCGGGCTCTTCAGATCCAGGCCCACCGCGGCGTCCGGCGGACCCGAGGTGCTGCCGTCGTACGCGGAGAACCGCAGCGGAAGCTTGCTGGAGGCAAACAGTTCCAGGATCTCGGCCAGGGGCATCCGGCGCTGATCCGTGCGTTCTCTGAAGGTAGTCACTTCCTGCGCACCGCCTTGTCGTAGAGGTCGAGCAATCGCGAGTCGGGGTCGTAGGTCTTTTTCACGGACTTGTAGGTCTCGCCACCGTAGAGCGCGTCGAATTCCTCGACACCATAGAAGGATTCCGAGTACAGCGACTTGTGCCCGTCGAGTTCGGATACCTTCGCCTCGATCAGCCGGTTGGTGTGCGCGGGGGTGGGGCCGACCGGTACCGAGGACCAGAACCCGATGTTCACATAGGTGCGGTTCGGTTGCAGCGGATACAGCGGCCACTGCGCGTCTGGTTCGCGTAACCGCAACGGGCAGATCCAGATCGGCTCGATGGGCACGTTGTCCAGGAACCAGTTCACAAACGGTGCGCAATTCTGCAGCGGGACCTCGACATCCTGCACCACCCGTTCCCGGGCCGGGCGGCCCCGGCGCTTGTCGATCCGGTCGGCAATGCCGAAGCGCTGGTCGTAGCCGATCAGCTTCCAATAGATGCTGCTGCGCCGGTAACGCCGCGGCCACAATCGCCGCAGCAGCCGGTGCTGGGCACCGAAAGCCCGCGAGCACCAGAACCAGTCGGTGTCCCACCGCCACAGGTAGTCGGCGATCGTGAGCCGGTCGTGCTTTTCACCGTCGGTGTGCTGGATGGACCGGTAGTAGATGTCCTGACCGGTGTAATCGCTCACCGGTCCGGTGGTGTCGGTCTGGATGCCCAGGCACAGGTAGCTCTCCTCGGCGCTGAAGACCACCCCGTCCAGGTAATGCACCGGCACGCCCTGGTATCCGCGGGTCTCGATGATGCGATCCATCACCGCGACCAACTCCTGCACCGAATGGAAGCGCAGGTGGCGCAGCGCGACGAAGGGCAGCACCGGCTCCAGCTCGATGCGTAGCCGCACCGAATAGCCCAGCGTGCCATAGGAGTTCGGAAAGGCATGAAAGAGGTCCGAGTGGACATCTCGATTCGCGGTGACGAGTTCCCCGGCGCCGGTGAGGATGTCGAGGTCTAGCACCGATTCGTGCGGCAGGCCGTTGCGGAACGACGCGGACTCGATGCCCAGTCCGGTGACGGCGCCGCCGAGGGTGATCGTCTTGAGCTGGGGCACCACCAACGGCGACAGGCCGTAGGGCAGGGTCGCGGCGACCAGGTCCGCATAGGTGCACATACCCGAGACATCGGCGGTGCGCGCCTGCGGGTCCACCGCGATGACGCCGGTCAGTCCGGAGGTGTCCAGGCCCGGTGCAGGGTTGCGTTCCCGCGCCCGGAACAGGTTCGACGTGGGTTTGCTCAGTCGCACAGTCGCTGTCGAGGGGATGGCGCGATAACTCGCCAGTAGACGCTGCACGCCCTCCCCGTGTACAGCTTGCGCGTCAGTTGCAGCAACAGACACACATATACGCTAGTCCTCGGTCGCCGATGCCGCGACCGAACCGATACGTGATGACAGGAGTTTTGCACTCATGGGACAGGTCAGCGCTTCCAGCACTGTATTGATCAATGCCGCGCCGGAAGCCGTGCTTGCCGCGGTCGCCGACTACCAGACGGTCCGGCCGAAGATTCTCTCCTCGCACTACAGCAATTACTCCGTGCTCGAGGGTGGTCAGGGTGCCGGCACCGTGGTGACCTGGAAGCTGCAGGCCACCAAGTCGCGGTCGCGGGACGTGCAGGCCGCCGTCGACGTCGCGGGCAAGACCGTGATCGAGAAGGACGCCAACTCCTCGCTGGTGACGAACTGGACGGTGGCGCCCGCGGGCACCGGGTCGACCGTCACCGTCAAGACCTCCTGGACCGGCGCCGGTGGCGTCAAGGGCTTCTTCGAGAAGACGTTCGCGCCGTTGGGTCTGCGCAAGATCCAGGACGAGGTGCTGGGCAACCTCAAGAAGGAACTCGAAGGCTAGCTGCTGGCCAGCCAGGTGGCTCAGCTGTTGGCCAACCAGGTGGCTCAGCTGTTGGCCAACCAGGTGGCGATGCCGCGCGCCACCGCCTCGGCATACTTCTGCCGGCCGGCCTCCGACTCGATGAGCGCGGTATCGGCCGGGTTCTTCATATTGCCCAGCTCGACCAGGATGGACGGGAACTGGGCGTGGTTGAGCCCGGCGATGTCCGAACGCGGGTTCAGGCCGTTCGAGCCGATGTAGGTGGCCGGCGGGATGCCCGACCCCTGCAGCTGATCGCGCATGATCTGGGCGAACGTGACCGACGGTCCGGCCTGCACCGTGTTCAGCGGCGGCGAGGAGTACAGCACGTGGAACCCGCGGCCGGTGGCCGGCCCGCCGTCGGCGTGGATGCTCACGATGGCGTTGGGTCGCAGCGCATTGGCCATCGCCGCGCGCTCGTCGACACACGGGCCGAGGGCGTCGTCGTTGCCCCGGGACATCGCCGTGCGTACCCCGTTGGCGTTCAGGATCGCGCGGACGCGCAGCGTGACGTCCCAGTTGAAGGTGTGCTCCGGGTAGCCGGAGTTGGTGGTCGTGCCGCTGGCCTGGCAGTCCTTGGTGCCACCCCGGCCGGTGGGGACCTGGCGGCTGATGGATGCGTCGTTGGCGCCGTTATGTCCGGGGTCGAGGAACACGATCTTCCCGGCGATGGCACTCGGTGCGGCGGTTGCCGGCGAGGCGGCGGAGGCGGACAGGCCGGCGGCGACGAGCATGGTCGCCGCGGTGATCGCGCCGACACGCATACGAGAGGGGACGTGCACGCCGCCACGGTAGTCGCGGCGGCGGCTAATGTTGAGGGCAAAACCGCCTCGGGCTCGTGAGTGCAATGAAGTCGAGACCAGGTCGCAATCAAGAGGGGACAGTCATGCAACCCGGTGGTCAGCCCGACATGTCTGCGCTGCTCGCGCAGGCACAGCAGGTCCAGCAGCAACTGATGGAGGCGCAGGAGGCGCTGGCCAACGCCGAGGTGCACGGCCAGGGCGGCGGCGGCCTGGTGCAGGTCACCATGAAGGGCAGCGGTGAGGTCATCGCGGTGGCGATCGACCCCAAGGTGATCGACCCGTCGGATCCGGAGACGCTGCAGGACCTCATCGTCGGCGCGCTCGCCGACGCCTCCAAGCAGATGACGATCCTGGCCCAGACCCGGCTCGGCCCGCTGGCCGGCGGGATGGGCAACCTCGGGCTCGGGGGCTAGCTGACTTTGTACCGCAATGTTTGAGGGACCGGTCCAGGACCTCATCGACGAGCTCGGCAAGCTGCCGGGGATCGGGCCCAAGAGCGCCCAGCGCATCGCGTTCCACCTGTTGTCGGTGGAACCCCCCGACATCGACCGGCTGACCGCGGTGCTCGGCCGGATTCGTGACGGCGTCACCTTCTGCGCGGTCTGCGGCAACGTGTCCGACGAGGAGCGCTGCCGGATCTGCAACGACCCGCGCCGGGACGCCTCGCTGGTGTGCGTCGTCGAGGAGCCCAAGGACATCCAGGCGGTGGAGCGCACCCGCGAGTTCCGCGGCCGCTACCACGTACTCGGGGGCGCCCTGGACCCGCTGTCCGGGGTGGGACCCGATCAGCTGCGCATCCGTGAACTGCTCAACCGGATCGGGGAGCGGGTCGACGGGGTGGACGTCGCTGAGGTCATCATCGCGACCGACCCCAACACCGAGGGTGAGGCGACCGCGACGTACCTGATGCGGATGCTGCGCGATATCCCCGGACTGACGGTCAGCCGGATCGCCTCGGGCCTGCCGATGGGCGGCGACCTGGAGTTCGCCGACGAACTGACCCTCGGCCGCGCCCTGGCCGGGCGCCGCGCCATGGTCTGAGGTGGCCTTCCTGACGTGGCCCAGGTGTACCGACCCTAGACCCGCCGCGGGGCGGCCAGGCGCTCGGTGCGCAGCAGGTCCACCTCGGGCAGTACCAGCGGCGGTAGGTCGCCGACCACCTGGGACAGCAGGTGATCGGCCAACTCCGGGTTGCGGGCCAGGCACGGCCCGTGCAGGTAGGTGGCCACCACGTTGCCCTGCACCGCACCGTCGTAACCGTCCCCGGCGCGGTTGCCCGCGCCCTTGGTGACCGCCCCCAACGGAGTGGCGTCGGTGCCGAGAACCGTTCCGCCGCGGTGATTCTCGAATCCGGTGAGCGGCTGGGAGAGCCCGGGCAGCAGCGGAGTGGAGGCCACCTCACCGATGGTGCGGGTGTCCTGCGGTGCGGTCGTCACATCGAGCAGGCCGACACCGTCGACGCGCTCGCCGGCGGACGTCTCATACCAATGGCCGAGCACCTGGATGGCTGCGCAGATGGCCAGCACCGGGGCACCGCGCACGGCCGCGCGCTGCAGGCCCGGGTAGCGGATCAGATGCTTGGTGGCCAGCCGTTGCGCATAGTCCTCGGCGCCGCCGAGGGTGTAGATGTCCAGCGAGTCGGGCACTGGGTCGGACAGCGTGATCTCGACGATCTCGGCATCGATTCCGCGCAGCCGCAACCGCTGTCGCAGCACCACCGCGTTGCCGCTGTCACCGTAGGTGCCCATCACGTCGGGCAGCACCAACCCGATCCGGACGGTCACGAGATGCGCCTGTTCAGTTGCAGGAACGCCGTGTAGTTCGCGATCACCTCGACGTGCCCCGGTGGGCAGGAGGCGATGGCGGCGACGGTGTCGTGCACCAGGGTGTGCTCCACCCCGGCGTATCCGAGGCGCACCGCCAGATCGGTACCACGTTCCCCGGCAGCCACCACCTGGGTCCGTTCGAAGTGCTCGAACCGGACATCCCACAGCCAGGACAGATCCTCCCCGTCGGGAACCTGGCCGTTGACCGAGATGACAACGCCCGCAGCATCTTTGTCGATCATCGACAGCGCCTCCTGCCAACCGGCCGGGTTCTTCGCCAGCAGCAGCCGGGCGGTGTGATCGCCCACCCGCACGGTGCGGTACCGGCCGGCCACCTCGTCGACGGTCGAGACGGCGGCGACGGCCGCGGCCGGATCGGCGCCGAGGGCTACGGCGGCGGCGACGGCCTGGGTGGCGTTGCCACGGTTGACCGCCCCGGGCAGGGCCAGCGTCATCGGTACCGAAAAGCCTTCGGGACCATGGATTTCGGTGTCATCGTAAGTCCACTGCGGGGTGGGGCGCCGGAAATCGCAGCCGGTGGAATACCAGTGGTTGCCGTCCCGGACGATGATCTCACCGGACCGCGGGCAGCTCACCGAATCGCCGGCCCAGCTGCCGCCGGCGGCCACCCACACCACATTGGGGCAGTCGTAGGCGGCCGAGGTCACCAGCACATCGTCACAGTTGGCGATCACCACAGCCCCGGGGTGCCGGGCCAGTCCCGCCCGGAGTGTGCGTTCGATGTGATTGATCTCACCGACCCGGTCGAGCTGATCACGGGACAGATTGAGCAGCACGATCACCGACGGCGACACCGCGTCGCTGACGTGCGGCACGTGCATCTCGTCGACTTCCAGCGCCGCCAGATCGGCCTTGCGGGCCGCGGCCAGCGCCGCGACCAACCCGGCGTCCATATTGGCGCCCTCGCTGTTGCTGGCGACCGGGCCGAGGGTCTGCAGCGCCGCGGCGGTCATCCGGGTGGTGGTGGACTTGCCGTTCGTGCCGGTCACGACGACGGTCCGGCGGCCCGCACCGAGCTGGCCGAGGACGGACTTGTCGATCGTCATGGCGACCAGGCCGCCGATCATCGCGCCGGCCCCGCGCCCGGTGACCCGGGAGGCCCAGCGGGCTGCCGCGCCGGCACCCAGCGCGAGCCGACCCCGCAGCGTCAGCCCTCGGTCGCCGCGGTCATCGCCCATGCTGCGAATATTAGGTGCCCGACACGCGGCGATGCGATTCGGTGTTGTCAGACCCCCGTGCCATCCTCGGAATATGAGCCAGTGCTGGGGCCGCCCGTCGGCCGAGGCGGGCGCCGGATGGGCCGTCGTCGATGTGGAGACGACGGGTTTCCGGCCGGGCCAGGCACGGGTGGTGAGCGTCGCCGCGCTGGCCGTCAGTGACGACGGCAGCATCGAGCAGAGCGTGTCCTCCCTGCTCAACCCGGGCGTGGATCCAGGCCCCACGCATGTGCACGGGTTGACCCCCGAGATGCTGGACGGCCAGCCCACCTTCGGCGATATCGCATCCCAGCTGATGGAGGTGCTGCACGGCCGGACGCTGGTCGCCCACAACGTCGGCTTCGATTACGCGTTCCTGGCCGCGGAGGCCGAACTGGTGGGCGCGCAGCTGCCCGTCGACACCGTGATGTGCACGGTCGAGCTGGCCCGCAGGCTGAACCTGGGCACCGAGAACCTGCGTCTGGAGACGCTGGCCCGGCATTACGGTGCCACCCAGCTGCGTCCGCATGACGCGCTGGACGACGCTCTCGTGCTCACCCAGATCCTCAAGCCCGCGTTGATCGCGGCCCGGGAACGTAAGGCGTGGTTGCCGATTCGGTCGGTGAGCCGCCGGATATGGCCCAACGGCCGGGTGACCCACGACGAGCTGCGTCCACTGAAGGTGCTGGCGGCGCGGCTGCCGTGCGAATACCAGAATCCGGGTCTCTACCGCCCGGGGCAACCGCTCGTGCAGGGCATGCGGGTGGCGTTGTCGGCCGAGATGACGCACACCCACGAAGAGGTCATCGAGCGCATTCTGCACGCCGGGCTGGGCTACGCCGAGACCGTCGACCAACAGACCTCGCTGGTGATCTGCAACGAGCCGGCACCCGATCAGGGCAAGGGCTATCACGCCGTCGAGCAGGGCATCCCGCTGGTCGGCGACGCCGAGTTCATGACGCTGATCGAGCGGGTGGTCGGCGGCACCGACATGGAGGAGTTCGTCGACACCACCGGTGACGGCGACCAGTTCACGCTGTTCTGAGCCGCCACCGTCGCGGCGGGGCGCCGTGAAATCGACCGAACACCCGGGTGAAATACCCGGGGTCGACGATGCCGACCCGTTGGGCGACCTGGGCCACCGGCAGGTCGGTTTCTGACAGCAGGGCACGGGCCTCTGCCATCCGTCGCTCGAGAATCCATTGCTGCACGGTGCGTCCGGTATGGCGACGCATCACGGTGGTCAGGTATCCAGGTGTGAGACCGAGTTCGGATGCGACGTCCCGCAGCGACAGCGTCTCGCCGAACCGTCGTTCGATCACTGCGAGGACGTCGGCGGTCAGTGCCCCGCCGTCGCGACGGACATCCGTGGCGACATCGTCGGCCAGCCGGGCCAGTTCCACCAGGAGCAGCGTCAGGTGGGCAAGCGCTGCCTGGTGGTAGCCGGCCTGACGAGTTGCCAGCTCCTGCTCGAGCGCGGCGATGACATCGCCCCAGAAGAGGATCCGCGCCGCGGAGACGTGCAACTGCAGCAGCCCCCCGCGGTGCCGGTGCAGGAACGGGAACAGCAGTGGGTGAGACCGCCAGGCCGGCCACGGTGACCGTGCCGCCGCATCGAGGGCGGCCGGGTCGAAGTACACACCGACACCGTCTGTGCTGTCCCCGAGCCGTGCGGGGTCGACGACTTCACCTGCTGCGACCACGTACACGGTCCCGCGAGCGGGGAGGTAGACCAGCACCGGAAAGTCGTGGATGTGAGGTCGCGTGTCGGGCGGGCCGGGATGCAACCTCAGCACCGAGACCGGCGCGGCGTCGAGGCCGACGGGGTAGTCGTACACCGGGGCGCCGCCACGGTGTCGGACCAGCCGGGCAGGCGCCGCCGTCGACACCTGAAGATCATCCCACTACCGCCGAAAATCGGCCAACACCTCAGCCGGCGGCAGCGCCAGCATGGACGCATGAGTACAGATCATCAGGATCCGGTCACCGGTCGGATGGGCAACACCCACGACTACCTGCCGGCCGCCGGGCACGACGTGCTGCTGCCCGGCTACGACCTGTTCACCCGGATCATCGGCGCTCGGGCGGTGTATCGGGCGCTGGTCGACCAGGCCGAACTCATCCCGGGTGCCCGTATCCTCGAAATCGGTTGCGGCACCGGTAACCTCACTCGTGAACTGGCGCGCACCGGGGTGGCGGTGAACGTCCTCGCCACCGACCCGGATCCGCGTGCGCTACGCCGGGCCCGGGACAAGACCGCCGGCCTGGCCGGTGTCCGTTTCCAACGGTGCTATGCCCAGCACCTTCCGCACCGGGACGCGTCCTTCGACCTGGTGGTGTCGTCGTTGATGCTGCACCACCTCGGTCCCGATGCCCGGGAAGCCGCACTCGCAGAGTCGTTTCGGGTGCTCAAACCAGGCGGGCGCCTGCACATCGCCGATGTGCAGGCGCAGAGATTGGCCGATATGGCGCGAAACCGCGGCTTCGAGGTGGCCGAAACAGGGTCCCGGCGCCTGCGCGTCTTCGGGTCGGTGCACTTCCTCCGGTGTGTCCGGAAGAGGGTGCACCGACCCGAAGATTGATCGGACGGGGCGTCAGGCGAGGGCCGGGTCCCCGTCCTTGTCCTTGTCCTTGTCCGTCTCGATCTCGTCGGCGTCATCCTGTTCGAACCGCTTCAGGTAGGGCACCGCCAGCCAGATCGCGATGGCCACCGCAATGGCGCCACCGGCGAGCTTGCCGATGATCATCGGGACGATCATGTTCGGCTGGAAGTTGGCAGTGAATGCCAGGTAGTCGCCGATGGCGAAGGCCGCACACACCGAGAAGGCGATGGTCAGTACCCGGTCGCGTGGCGGCATCAGCGGAACCACCCGGAACAGCGCGAGGACGTTGGTCGCGCCGGCCAGGAAACCGGTCATGCCGGCTTCGGAGACCCCGAAACGGTCGCCGACCGCCTGCAGTGGCCTGGCCAGACCCGTGCGGATGGCGTAGACCATCGGGAAGGCACCGGCCAGCATGACGCCGATGTAGCCCACGACCTCGAGCGCCCGGAACTGGTCCTCGGCGTCGGCGATGAACGGTGCCAGCGGGAACGAACCGAAGATCATCGTGAACACGCCGGTGAAGTACTCGACCACGTTGGCCGTCATCGAGACGGTGGTGACGATCAGGATGACCTTGCCGAACACCAGGAACGCCTTGACCATGAAGTCGGTGAAGAACTTCAGTGCCAGGGCCAGCGCCACCATGATGATGACCAGCGGAATCAGGTTGAGGAGCACCTCGCCGAAGGACAGGTCGAACGGCTTGGTGCCCGGGCCGGAGGTGTCGATGCCCTCACGCAGCAGCACACCGCTCTGCATCAGCAGCAGCGCCATGATCAGCGAGGTGAACGGGATCGCCAGCAGACCGCACATGGTGCCCAGCGCCATGTACTTGTGATCCTTCTTGTCCAGCATGGCCAGGCCGACGGGGATGGAGAAGGCGATCACCGCGCCGGCGGTCAGGCTGACGGTGAAGGCCAGGATCCAGGCCGCGTGACTGTTGGTGACCTCCAGCGACAACGCGTAGGCGCCCTGGTCGCTGGGCAGGAAGGTGCTGACGGCGATCGCCGGGTCTGAATGCAGCCACTCGTAGATGGGGCCGATGAACTTGTCGATCATCGGTACCAGCAGCGGAATGATGCCCATCATGCCGGCCACCGGGATGAAGATCTGGCCGATGGTGTAGATGCCGTCCCGGAATTCGCCCGCAAGCGGGGACTCCGGACGAAGGATGTAGGCGCCCGCGCCGAGCACCATGAATCCCATCATGATCCATACGATGATCTGTCCTACGAGTTCCAAGGTAAATCACCCTCTCAATTCGGAAGTAGTGTGCCGGAGTTTCCTGTGAACTCAGCGGCCGGCCAGGTGCCCGCCGTCGATGATCAGTTCGGCGCCGGTGATGTAGGAGGCATCGTCGGAGGCCAGGAAGGCGACCGAAGGCGCGATCTCGTCGCCGTCGGCGAAACGCTGTAGCGGGATGGTCGCCACGATGGCATCGGCCGATCCCTCCGGAAGGCCGGCCAGCTCTTCGCGGAGCATGGGGGTGTCGATGTAACCGGGATGAATGCTGTTGACCCGGATGCCTTCTCGGCCGTACGTCACCGCCAGCGACTTGGTCATGGTGGTCACCGCGCCCTTGGAAGCGACGTAGGCGAGGTAGCCGTCGGCGCCCACCAGGCCGAAGATGCTGGAGGTGTTGATGACCGAGGCGTGCTCGCTCTTGCGCAGCAGCGGCAGGGTTGCCTTGAACGCCAGGAAGATGCTCTTGGTGTTGATGCCCAGGGTGCGGTCCCAGGAAGCCTCGGTGGCGTCCTCGGCGGTGAACAGGTCCAGGATGCCGGCGTTGTTGACCAGGATGTCCAGCCGCCCGTGATCAGCGTCGATCTCGGAGACGATCTCCTGCCAGTGCGCGTAACTGCCGACATCCTGCTTGCGGAAATGCACGTCGAGGCCCTCTGCGCGCAGCGACGCCTCCAGCGCGGAGCCGGTCTTGGTGTCGACGTCGGAGAAATAGACGATGGCACCTTCCTGGGCGAGCCGGCGGGTGTGGGCGGCGCCCTGGCCGTTGCTGCCACCGGTGATCAGTGCGATGCGTCCGACAAGTCGGCGAGGAGTCGTCATGCTGGGTGTTCCTTATCTCTGTGATGTCCAGTGCGCCACGGCCTGTCGGTGACCGTCCGCTTCGGATATCCGGGAATGCTGCCAGCGGATGGCCGGTGCCGCGACCCGAATGTGGACAAATGTAGAAAGTGTGATCCAGCCGACAATAACCACGGATCGGCGCGAGTGTCAACGGGGCGCCGAATCGGCGGGCGCTGGTTCACATGAACGTAATACTGTTGGCCAACAGCCGGATTCCAACTTTTCGGGAAGCCATTGACAGCGGCGGCGGGTATCCGTACCGTGCACTAAATTCCTACAAATGTGGGAAAAGGCAGGTAGGAGCGACATGAGCAACCCGTTGGACCTGACCGGAAAGGTCGCGTTCGTCACCGGCGCCGCCCGCGGGCAGGGCCGTTCGCACGCGATCAAGCTGGCCGAACAGGGTGCGGACATCCTGGCCATCGACATCTGCAAGCAGATCGACACCGTGCCGTATCCGATGTCCACGCCGGCCGATCTGGACGAGACGGTGCGGTTGGTGCGCGAGACCGGTCGTCGTATCGTTGCCGGGCAGGTCGATGTCCGCGATTTGAAGGGCCTGAAAACCTTTGTCGACGAGGGCGTCAAGCAGCTGGGGCGACTCGATGTCGTGGTTGCCAATGCCGGGACGGTCAACGACATCGCCCCGATGTGGGAGATCTCCGAGGAGCAGTTCCAGGATCAGCTGGATACCAACCTCACCGGCGTCTGGAAGACCATCAAGGCGACCGTGCCGCATCTCATCGAGCAGAATCAGGGCGGATCGGTCGTCATCATCAGTTCGATCTCCGGGCTGGTCGCCGAACTGAACGTCGGGCACTACGCCGCGTCCAAGCACGGCGCCAACGGGCTGATGCGCACCCTGGCCGGCGAGTTGGCCCCGCACTGGATCCGGGTCAACTCGGTGAACCCGACCAACGTCGACACCCTGATGATCAACAACGATGCCTATAACACGCTCTTCTCGGGCGGTAAACACGATGCCACGCAGGAGGATTCGATCCCCGCGCTGAAGGGCATGAACGCGCTGCCGATTCCGTTCGTGCAGCCCGAGGACATCAGCAACGCCGTGCTGTACCTGGCCTCCGATGTCAGCCGCTATGTCACCGGCACCGCCATGGTGGTCGATGCCGGCGCCATGGGCCCCTTCAAGATCCCCAACGACTGAGGTCCCGCGCTACCGCGCCCGGTAGAACGCGGCCAGCACATCCTCACGCAGGATGAATGCCAGCCCGTGCTGCCGGGCGATCGCGGCACCCTCCTCGGTTCCGGCCACCGAGCGCGGATCGCCTTCGGATGTCAGTGCGCAGTAGGTCGCGGTGGGGACTTCGTCGGTGGACAGGCGGGCCAGGGCGAGGGCCAGTTCGGCGGTGCCGGGTGCGTGCGGAGGGGTCATATCGGCGGCCACCGGGATCACGTGCCCGGGGCGGACGAAATCGTCGATGCCGCAATGCGGGTCGCTGAGCAGGCGGACGGTCCGGGCGCGGTCGGTCGCCGAGATGCCGGTGCCGATCCCGACTGCGGCGTCCACCGCGACATGGAAACGGCTGCCCGACGAGTGGTGGTCGGTGGCCATCGGGGGGATCCGCAACTGACGCAACCGATCTTGTTCTACGGCGACGAAGAGCAGGCCCGAGCCCGCCTTGATCAGCCGGGACACCCCGGCCGGGGTCGCGGCCGAACTCAGCAGCACCAGCGAGGATTCCGTGCCGTCGGACAGCACCAGGGGGTGGCCGTCGGCCATCGCGCGGCACGCCCGGCGGACCCGTTCGGCGCCCAGTTCGGATACCGGTGTCGGCTCATCCAGTTCTGCAGCAAGCAGTTTCGTGTCCATGGTCCGCCTTCCGGTCCAGCGTTCGCTCCGGGTTGACGTCACCCGTGAGTACGTAGTTTCATCATATGTAGAAACTCGGCAATGTGAAGAGTTCTGGCAAGATTGGGGAGCGAGATGCCCGTGAGGACAGAACAGGGCGCGGATTACCGCACGGTGATGGGCAACTTCCCGACCGGCGTGGTGGTGGTCAGTGGCCTGGCCGACGGTGCGCCTGTGGGTCTGACGGTTCAGTCCTTCATGTCCCTGTCACTCGACCCGCCGATGATCCTGCTGTCGGTGGATCGGAAGTCGACCAGCTGGCCGCTGATCGCGGCGACCGGGAAGTTCGCGGTCAACGTGATGGCGGCAGATCAACAGGCCGTGGCGCTGACCTTCGCCAAGTCTGGCACCGACAAGTTCGCCGAGATGTGTTGGACGCCGGGCGCGGAAACCGGGGTCCCCTTGATCGAGGGTTCGCATACCTGGATCGAGGCGCAGGTGGCGGACACCTTCGACGGGGGAGATCACGTGATCATCACCGCCGATGTACTGAGTATGCAACTGGCACAAGACGAGCGGTCCGAGCCGCTGGTGTTCTTCCGATCCAGTTTCCGGCAGCTCGGCACGCCGGATCTGTAACAACAACCCTACGAAGAATGAGGATGGCACTGTGATCAAGCGTTACGACCCGTTGACCGTGGAACTGGCCGAGAGTGAGCGGCCCGGCAACCCGCCGGCGCGCTCGGCGGTGCTGTACACCGCGGATGGCCAGAAGCACGGCGTGTGGGAAGCCGAACCCGGTGTGCACAGCGGTTACCAGGGCCAGGAAACCGTCGTGATCCTGCAGGGTCGCGCCACGGTCACGGGCGAGTCCGGGCAGACCGTCGAGGTCGGCCAGGGTGACGTGTTCATCTGCCAGCCCGGCGAGAAGATGACCTGGACCGTGCACGAGAAGGTCCGCAAGGTGTTCGTCATCAACTCGTGATGACGCCGGAGGCGGCTACGAGGCCTTTCGCCTGGTAGCCGCCTTCTTTGCGGCCTTCCTCGCGGGTTTGGCCGGCTCCTGCGTGCGGGGGTAGCCCCGGCCCGGGTCCAGCTCCAGGGTGGCCTGCAACAGCTCGCGTAGGCCGTTGTCGTCGAGTCCGGTGCCGTTGAGCACCCGGTGCACGGTGGATCCGTCCCAGATCGTCTCCAGCATGTGCGCGACCTTCGGTGAGACATAGCGTTCGATGGCCGTACGGGCCCGGCTGGACCATTTGTGACCCAATTCCTGGTAGGCGGCCTGGCGGCCGGCCTCGGCGAGCAGCTCCCATTCCAGGATCGCGTTGCCCATATCGTCCGTCATCGCGTTGACCAGCGTGAGAATCGCGTCTACCAGGTCCTCGTCGGACGTCGCACCGTCGAAGTGCGCCTCGTATCGCGCCGAGACGCGCTCCACGTAGTGACCGAAGGCGTCCAGGATGAGGTTGTCGAGGTTCTCGTAGTGGTAGGTGCTGCTCCCCAGGGCTACGCCGGCGTAGCTGCACACCTTGCGGTGGGTGACGCTCTTGACCCCGGATTCACGGATGATCTGCAGAGCGGCCTCGACGAGGGCCATGGCGGTCGCCTCTGAGCGGCTGCCTGATCTCTTCACCGTCGACTCCTGACTGTGCGTGTTTTGGTGAGGGTACCGCAACCGGTCCCGGCGCCCGGGCGAGCGCCGTCCGGGACCCTACGGATGTAGAAAGTGCAGGTCAGCGCGCGGTCCGCCCCACTGGCCCGATGCTCCGGACGGCGCCGAGCGAATTCCCGTGTGCCCGTTGACTTATGTAAACAGAAGATTTCTTCGTCCTAGCTGTTGACACCCGCGCCGCCGCGTCGCTACGTTGGCGGCTATCGCGTTGTTCCTACAAATGTACGAAAACTGCGAGTCGCGTCAAGCAGGGGCAGATCCCCATGGCGGCAAGGTTTCCCGATTTCTCCGCACACTCCTACGGAAGGACACCGAGATGAAGTTCGGCATCTTCAACATCCCCTACTCGCGCGCCTATTCACACGGCAAGCGCACGGCCAAGCAGGTCATCGACTGGGATCTGACGCTGACCAAATGGGCGGATGAGTACAACTGGTCCGAGGCCTACTTCGCCGAGCACTACACCCTCGGTGGTGAGCCCAGCCCGGCACCGGACGCGATGATCGCGGCCGCCTCGCAGATCACCTCGCAGATCAAGCTCGGCGCGGCTGCCCACCTGCTGGCCTACCACAACCCGATCGCGTTGGCGCACCGCATCATGTGGCTGGACCACATGACCGAGGGTCGCTACATCGCGGGCTTCGCTCCCGGCGCGTTCCCCAGTGACGCTCAGCTCTTCAACACCGGTAAGCAGAACCCGGAGATGATGACCGAGGCGCTGGAGATCATCGAGAGCATCTGGTCCAAGAAGGGCCCGTTCCGCATCGAGGGCAAGTACTGGACCGTCGACATGCCGGCCTACGACGACGACATCCACGGCCCGCACCTGGTGCCCAAGCAGGAACGCATCCCGGTGATCATGACCGGTATGCAGGCCAAGTCGCCGACCCTGGCCGTGGCCGGCCGCAACGGCTACTTCCCGATGAGCCAGCAGGTGCACAACTCGGTGCTCAAGGAGCACTGGACCACCTACGCCGACGCTGCCGTCGCGGCCGGTCACACGCCGAACCGGGCCGACTGGCGGATCTGTCGTGACGTGTTCGTCGCCGACACCGATGAGGAGGCTCGCGAGGGTTACCTCAACGGCGCCATGGGTGACCTGTGGGGCAACTACAACATCCCCACCTTCATCAAGCTCGGTATCGGCGAGATGATGACCGGCGGCACCATCGCCGTGGAGGAGCTGTCCGCCGAGTGGATGCTCGACAACTTCCACTTCGTCGGGTCGCCGGAGACCGTCGCGGCCAAGATCGAGGCACTCTACGAAGAGGTCGGTGGCTTCGGCTCGCTGATCTCCTTCGGCCACGAGTACACCGACAACCCGGAGATCTACCGCCGCAGCTTCGAACTCGTCGGCACCAAGGTGGCGCCCCAGCTCGCGCACCTGGTGCCCTGAGCCATCGGCACCACAGTCTGACCGGAACAGCCGGGGTGAGCACCGCTCACCCCGGCTGTTCCATGTCTCAGCCCGGCTGATTTGCGTTGGTGAGCCGCCGGATCTGGGTGGCGGCCACCGACACCACCGCCAGGTCGGGGTTCTCGACGGTGAGGAAGTCCTGCAGGGTGCGCCGGGCACGTTCGATCCGCGGCCGGTTGTAGGCCTCGAACTCGGCGATGGTGTCCACCTCGCCGGGCCCGGAGCCGACCATCCGGTTCACCTCGCGGGCCAGGTCGCGCAGCGACCGGTACAGGTCCTGGCGCAGCGCCAGCCGGGCCAGGCCGTTCCAGCGGCCGCCGCGCGGCAGCGCGGAGACGGCCAGCAGCAGATGGTCGACCCCGAGATGTGCCGAGAGCTCGAAGTAGATGTGTGCCAGGTGTGCGGCATCCTCACCGTCGGCCAGCGCCATATCGACGATGTCGAGAAGGCTGTAGGCATACAGGGATTCGCTGATCCGGCCGGCGACTCCGGCCGGGGTTCCGCGGCCGACGAAGTCATCGAAGATGCGTCCTGCGGTGGCGAGTTCGTCCCCGCGCAGCATGTCGGGCAACTTGGAGCGCAGCGTCGCGACAGTATCGCCGAACCGGGCGATCTCATCGGCGATGGACAGCGGCTGGGGCCGATTCAGCAGGAACCACCGGGACGCGCGGTCGAGCAGCCGGCGACTCTCCACGATCAGCGAATCGGTGAGGGCGGGCGGCAGCGCCGCGGAATGGATGTCGTCCCACAACTGGTCGAGCTCGAACACCTCGGCCACGATCGCGTGTGCCCGCACGATATCGCCGGCGGTGGCGCCGGTTTCCTCGGCCAGCCGGAAGGCGTAGGTCAGACCGGAGGTGGCGAGCAGGTGGTTGACCACCGTGGTGGCGATGATCTCGCGGCGCAGCGGATGCTCTTCGACCTGTGCGCCGAGCCTACGGCGCAACGTGGCCGGGAAGTACCGGTGCAGTGCGGCGGTGAAGTAGGGATCGTCGAACTCCTCGGAGGCCAGCAGTTCTGCCTTGAGGTCGAGCTTGGCGTGCGCCATCAGGGTGGCCAGCTCGGGCCGGGTCAGACCGGCACCGGATTTGGCCATCGCCGCGAACTCCTCGGCGCTGGGCAGCTGCTCCCGCTCCCGGTGCAGGCCGCGCTTGTCCTCCAACATCGAGATCATCCGTGAGTGCACGCTCACCAGTGCAGCCGCGTCGAAGCGGGAATCGCGCAGCAGCCGGTTGTGTGCGATGTTGTTGGCCAGGACATGGGCGGCGACCTCATCGGTCATCTCGGCCAGCAGCGCGTCCCGATCGACGTCCGGGAAGCGGCCGGCCAGCAGGATCTTCAGGTTGACCTCGTGGTCGGAGCAGTCGACACCGGCCGAGTTGTCGATGGCGTCGGTGTTGATGTGCCCACCGAGGCGGGCGAATTCGACTCTGCCACGTGGGGACACGCCGAGGTTGCCACCCTCGACGATGATCCGGGCCCGGACGTCGGCGGCGTTCACCCGCAGCCCGTCGTTCACCTTGTCGGCGACCTCGCTGTGCTGCTCGTCGCCGGCCTTCACATAGGTACCGATGCCGCCGTTGAAAAGCACCTCGACCGGGGCCCGCAGGATGTGCCCGATCAGTTCGGTCGGCGTCAGGTGGGCGGGTGCGTCGGCGATGTCCAGTGCCCGGCGCATCGGCTCGGAGACCGCGATGGTCTTGGACTCCCGCGACCAGATCCCGCCACCCGGGCTGATCAGCGTGCGGTCGTAGTCGTCCCAGGAGGAGCGCGGCAGTGCGAACAGCCGCTCCCGCTCCCGGCGCGCCTCGGCCGACGGGTCGGGGTCGACGAAGATGTGCCGGTGGTCGAACGCGGCGACCAAGCGGATACCGCGCCGCAACAGCATGCCGTTGCCGAACACGTCACCGCTCATGTCTCCGATGCCGACGACTCGGAATTCATCTGTATCCGAGTCGATTCCGAGCTCTTCGAGATGGCTGTCACCGCTGACCCAGGCGCCCCGGGCGGTAATACCCATGGCCTTGTGGTCATAGCCGGCGGATCCGCCGGAGGCGAAGGCATCGCCGAGCCAGTAGCCGCGCTCGACCGCGACGGCGTTGGCCGCGTCGGAGAACGTGGCGGTGCCCTTGTCCGCGGCCACCACCAGGTAGGGGTCCTCGCCCTCGGTGTCGTTGTCGACGACGTCGAGCAGGGCGGCGACGAAGTGCCGGTAGCAGTGCAGTGCCTCGTCGCGACCGGCGTCGGGCTGCTTGACGATGAACACACCCTTGGCCCCGACGGGGACGATGACGGCGTTCTTCACCGCCTGGGCCTTGACCAGGCCGAGCACCTCGGCGCGATAATCGTCGTGGCGGTCCGACCAGCGCAGCCCACCGCGGGCCACCAGCCCGAACCGCAGGTGCAAGCCCTCGAACTGGGGTGCATAGACGAAGATCTCCGACAGCGGCCGGGGATGGGGCAACTCGTCGATCTGCTGGGCGGCGAACTTGTGCACCAGATAGGGAGACTGCCGACTGAACGCCTCGTCGCCGAAGGCGTTGGTGCGCACCGTGGCGTTGATCAGGCCGCGGTAGGCGCGCAGGACGCGGTCGGCATCGATATGGGCGACCCGGTCGATCTCGGCGGCGAGTCGTTCATCGGCCGCCTCGGGGTCGGCACCGTCGTGAAAGCGCGCCTCGAACAACGCCACCGCGGCGACGGCCGCGCCCGGGTTGTCCAACAAGATCTGCTGAATCCGGTTCTGGCCGTAGGGCATCGGGAGCTGGCGCAGGTAGCGGCTGTAGCTGCGCAGCACGGCGACCTGACGCCAGTGCAACCCGGCCGCCGGAATCAGGGCATTGAACCGGTCGGCCTCGATCCGACCGTCCCACACGGCGCGGAAGGTGTCGCAGATCTGCTCGGCCGTCACCGGGCCGTTGGTGTCCAACACCAGGTCGTAGACGTGGCAGACGGATCCGTCCGGCCGGGTCCAGGAGTTGGTGTGCTCGTTGATGACCTCAAGGTCCATGCTCTCCAATGCCGGCAGCATCCGGCGCAGCGGCACCGGATGCAGCGCGGACAGCGAGAAGCGCAGCCGACCCCCTCGGCGGTATCGGTCACACCGACGGCGATGGCATCACCAGCGAGGGCGGTCTGACGGTCGGCATTGAAGAACGAGGCGTGCGGGATCACGAATTCCTCCTGGGTGCCGCGTCGTTGCGGCACGAGTTATAGCGATTCACAACCGATTTGGCCCGGCGGGCCGTCGGCTATGAGTCTCCAGGGGAAATTGTGAAAGCGCCCGGATCACTCCGTTACGGATTGGCGCGCGATCAATACAGTGTGTAACCCAGTACGCAGGGATGGGGTAGTGGTCGACGTACTACCGGGACTCCTGTCCCGTCGTCGGCACGGTGTAACTCATCGCCTTGGCTTTCAGCGTTTCGTACTCGTCCGGGCTGATGGCCCCCGAATCCAGCAGGGATTTGGCGTCGGCGATCTCCTGCGCCGGCGACCGGCCGGCAGCCTGTCTGATGTACTCGTCGGTCTCCTGCTTGGCGGCCACGGCCGCGGCCTGCGCCCGTTCGGCCATCCCCTTGCCCCGGGCGATGAGGTAGATCAGCGCCGTCAGATAGGGGAAGACGATCAGGAAGAACACCCAGATCGCCTTCACCCAGCCTGAGGTCTTGTGGTCACGCCAGAACAGGTCCGTGAGGATGTTGAACAGGATGATCAGGTACGCGATGAACGCGAAGACGACGAGCAACGACCAGAAATAGTCCCAGAATGAATCCCACACGGCGGATTCTCCTCAACGTGGATGTGCCCGCTTCGGTCTAGGTCACCTTATCCCCGCGCGGCGCGGTTCACTGCCGAAACCACGGCCCGCAGCGACGCGGTGGTGATCGACGTGGCGATGCCGACACCCCAGACCGTCTTGCCGCCGATCGAGGCCTCGACGTAGGCCGCGGCCTGCGCCTCCTCGCCGGCGGACAGTGCATGCTCGGAGTAGTCCAGCACGTTCACCTCGAACCCGACCGCGCCCAGGGCATCGCAGAACGCGGCCAGCGGGCCGTTACCGGCGCCGACGATCTCGCGCTCCTCACCGTTGATCTTCACGATCGCGGTGATGGTGTCGGTGCCGCCGTCGATCTCGGAGGCCACCACCTTCTGGCGCATCCGCTCCAGCGGCAGGATCGGGGCCAGGTAGTCCTCGGAGAACACGTCCCAGATCTCCTTGGGGGAGACCTCGCCGCCCTCACCGTCGGTGATCTGCTGGATCGCCTGGCTGAATTCGATCTGCAGGCGACGCGGCAGCACCAGACCGTGGTCGGCCTTCATGATGTAGGCGACGCCGCCCTTGCCCGACTGCGAGTTCACCCGGATCACGGCCTCGTAGGTGCGGCCGACGTCCTTGGGGTCGATCGGCAGATAGGGCACCTGCCACAGGAAGTCGTCGACGTCGGTATCGGCGGCGTCGGCGTCGAACTTCATCGCGTCCAGGCCCTTGTTGATGGCGTCCTGGTGGCTGCCGGAGAATGCGGTGTAGACCAGGTCGCCGCCGTAGGGGTGGCGCTCGTGGACCGGCAGCTGGTTGCAGTACTCGACCGTGCGGCGGATCTCGTCGATGTTGGAGAAGTCGATCTGCGGGTCGACCCCGCGGCTGAACATGTTCAGGCCCAGGGTGACCAGGCAGACGTTGCCGGTGCGCTCACCGTTGCCGAACAGGCAGCCCTCGATCCGGTCGGCACCGGCCTGGTAGCCCAGTTCCGCTGCGGCGACGCCGGTTCCGCGGTCGTTGTGCGGGTGCAGGCTCAGGATGACCGAGTCGCGGCGGGCCAGGTTGCGGTGCATCCATTCGATCGAGTCGGCGTACACGTTGGGGGTGGCCATCTCGACGGTGGCGGGCAGGTTGATGATGACCGGGTTCTCCGGGGTGGCGCCCAGGGTCTCGGTGACCGCGTCACAGACCTCTTTGGCGTAGGACAGCTCGGTGCCGGTGTAGGACTCCGGGGAGTACTCCCACCGCCAGTGGGTGTCCGGGTAGTTCTTGGCCTCCTGCAGCACCAGTTCGGCGGCGTCGGTGGCGATCTTCTTGATCGCGGCCTTGTCGGCGCGGAAGACGACGCGACGCTGCAGGATCGAGGTCGAGTTGTAGAAGTGCACGATCACGCTCTTGGCGCCCCGGCAGGCCTCGAAGGTCCGGGTGATCAGCTCGGGGCGGGACTGGGTCAGCACCTGGATGGTGACGTCGTCGGGGATGGCGCCGTCCTCGATGATCTCGCGGACGAAGTCGAAGTCGGTCTGGCTCGCCGACGGGAACCCGACCTCGATCTCCTTGTAGCCCATCCGGACCAGCAGATCGAACATCCGGCGCTTGCGGGCCGGGCTCATCGGGTCGATCAGCGCCTGGTTGCCGTCGCGCAGGTCCACGGCGCACCACTGCGGCGCCCGGTCGATGACCTTGTCGGGCCAGGTGCGGTCCGGCAGCCGGATCTCTTCGACCTCATGGGCGAAGGACTGGTACCGGCTGACCGGCATCGAGGATCCGCGCTGGGTGTTCCAGGCGGGCTGGCCGGGATTGGGCGCGCCGCTCGGGGTGGTGATGGTGCGCACCGAGGAGAAGGCGTCCGGCGAGACGATGGAAGTGGTGGTTTCAGGGGTGGTGGTCATGATCTTGGCTCCGAGGTCTTGGGTTCATCCTGTGGGATTCAGACCGGCGCATCGCGAAAACCCGCGACGGGAAGCCAGTCTGGATCAGACCCCGTCGCGGCGTCCGAGAAGGAGCACACGCTGCACGTTGGTCACTGTACTCCGGGTCGCCCGCCAGCCAAAACGGCACAGCTCGGCAGCCTGCTGATTTTGGTGTCAGTGGGGTGTGCGGGCTCGGCTTAGGCTGCTAGGCAGGCTATTGATTGCGGGGGATTGATGGGGCAGTCGGTCGAGGTTGTCACCTCGGAGTTACACCTGGCAGCGGAGCGTTTGAGCGGGGCTGGACAGCGTCTGCAGGACGGTCTGTCCGCAGTTGATCTTGAGACCAGCAACCTGCTCGGATCCGGCTGGCAGGGTGCGGCGGCGACGGCGTTCGAGAAGTACTGGGACCAATGGCACAACGGCGCGGGGCAGGTGGTCCGCGCGCTACAGACCATGTCGGACGCCCTCAACGTGGCCGCCCGGAACTACGCGGCGACCGACGAGAACGCCGGCGGAGCGCTGGACGGGACCATGCAGGGCGGCGGCGGAGCCGGTGGGACAGGTGCCGTCGGGTCCGGGTCGGCGGCCGTGGGCTCAGGTGGTGGCGGTTCCGTGCCGTCGGGTCCCGTAGGTACCTCCGGGGCCGGTCAGAAACCAGACCTCGCCCAGCAGATGAACCTGGGGGACGTGGTGCAACCCATGGCACAGGCGGCGGGGATGCCGGCCCAGGTGGCCGGGCAGCTGGCCGGCGGGTTGACCCAGGTAGGACAGGTCGTGGCCGGCGCCGCCCAGCAGGCGGTGCAGATGGCGACCGAGTTGGCCCAGCAGGCCGAGGCGGAGACAGCAGCGGTCGGCGGGGAGGAACCGACGGAGAAGGCGCCGGTGCAACAACCTGCTGAACCCCCGGTGGAGCCCCCGGCAGAACGCGAGCTGTGATGCCGAAGCTGGTGGTGGACTTCCCTGCGCTGCAGGGTGCCATCGATCACATGGCTGAGTTCGGTCGCGACGTCACCGAGGTCCTGGAGGAGATCGACCAGGCAATGGCGGCCCTGCGGGCCAACTGGGCGGGCGAGGGGGCCGAGGCGCAGGCGGAGTCGCAGCGGCAGTGGAACGACGGAGCCGAACAGATGAAGACGTCGTTGGAGCAGCTGCGCAAGGCCGCCGAGAACGCACACAAGAACTACACCGACGCCGTCGACAAGAACGGAAAGATGTGGGCGGGCTGATCGCGTGCGGATCGAGGTAGAGCCGCAGCAGCTGATCGATGCGGGCAAGCAGGTCGGGTCGCTGGGGGAGCAACTCAGTGCGTTGTCGGACGCGATGAGCCAGGTGCTGTCCGGCGGCATCGCCTCCGGTTCGGACCCCGCCGGCCTGAACTTCGGCATCGGCTACGGGCGGCAGGCTGATGACTTCGCCAAAGGGCTGGCCGACGCGGCGAATGCGTTCAAGAGCGTCGGCGTCCTGTTGGAGGCGACCGGCTACAACTATCGCAACGCTGACGCGGCGTCGGCTCCGGGCGGACCCGGTCCGGCCGGAGGTGGCAGCGGTGACCCGGCCCAGACCGCGGCCGGCGATGCGCCATACGGCCCCAACGGAACTATCGTTCCGCCGCCGACCAAGTGGTGGCTGATCACCCCGTTCCTGCGGATGATCCCGGGCTTCGGGATCATGGCCGGGGCGGCGATGACCTGGCCCACCGGCAATGCCGCGATGATGAATCTGACTGCCGCGCAATGGCGCAACATCGGGCAGGGGCTGACGGTGTTCGAGCCGGCGTTGGCCGCAGCCAAGGGCCTGGTCGATGCCCAGGACATCCCGGAAAAGGGCACCATCAAGTCGGCGCTGGCGGATTTGGGCACCGGGGTCAAGGATCTGGCCGCGTTCGCCAGCGGGTTCGCCACCACCATCAGTGATTTCGCGGCCGGCGTGCAGGAGACCCAGGACGCGATCCGCAGCCTTCTGGACCGGATCTCGGTGGGTGGACTGGTCGACACTGTCACCGGATTCCTCACCGGAGACGGGGACAAGGTCCTGCGGGAGATCGCCGAGGACGTCAGCACGGTTCTGGAAAACTTCCAGAATCAGGTCAAGGGCGTCATGGGCCTGCTCGACGAGTTGAAGACGCTGCTCGGGGAGGCCGCCGACTCGTTCCAGAAGTGGATACGCCCGGTGCTGGTGGGGGCATTCGGTGAGGGGCTCGGCAACCGGCTGGCCGACGGCGTCAAGCTGTACACCGACATCCAGGTCGGGGCGGTGTCCGGGTTGATCGGATTAGTCTCCGGCACAGTCGCTCTCGCAGATGCCGACACCTGGAAGGGGCTGGCCGAGACCGCGGTGATGCTCGCCCAGGACCCGTCCAAGGCCCCCGGGGTGCTCGCCGAGATGGGCAGCCAGTTCATCGCGTTGGAGCAGTGGCAGGGCGACAACCCGGGGCGCGGGTTCGGCGAAGCCGCGTTCAATGTCGGGTCGCTGTTCGTCCCCGGCGGTGCGCTGGCCAAGGGCGGGGCGGTCGCCAAGGGCTTGAGCGGGACCCGGCACCTGCTCGACAAGGTGAACAGCGGCTCGCTGAGCAAGCTGCCGGGACTAGGTGGTAACCGCACACCCGACATGCCCCGGCTACCCGATACACCTGGTGCGCCGGACATCCCGGCGTTCGATAGGCCGCCAGGGATTCCGGAATCGGTGTTGACTCCCGGTGGCTCGGACGCGCCGATGCGTCCGCAGAGTGTGGACCCGGGCGCCGGGACGCCGTCCTCGGCGTCGCCGGGTTCGGGAGCCGGCGGTGGGCACGCGCCGACCGGGGACTCGCCCAACGGGTCCGGGCCGGGGTCGTCGAACGGTGGAGCGTCAGGTGGCGGCTCGCCGAGCGGCGGCTCAGCCCCTACCGGTGGATCCCCGAATGGCGGTGGTGACGGTCCGTCGTCAAATGCGCCGGTCCCGACGGGTGGTTCCGCGTCAGGTGGGTCGGGCTCGGGACCCGATGGCGGCGCGCCGTCGCCCGCGCCCGCTACTCCGTCTACGGATACGCCGAGCCCGATTGGCTCCTCCTCGGGCGGCGGCGGCGCGGGTTCAGGTGATGCGCCGTCGGGCAATGGGGACGGGCCTGGTGGTGCCTCGTCGAGTGGATCGGGGTCGGTGCCGGACGGTGGGTCTTTAAGTCCCGACGGTTCTGCTGACGAGGGTCCGCGCGACGGTGGCGACTCGGAGCTACCCGGCAACGCCCAGCATCCGGTTGACCCCGGCTCGCCTAGAACCGACGGTGATGGCCGGATTTACTCGATGACTGATGGATCTTCCCACCAAACGTCATTCGCGCCCGAACAACTCGTAGACAACCAGCGTGTGACGGATGCGCTGGAAAGGCATGGCGTCAGCCGCAGCGATTTCATCGACCTGGTACAGCGGCCCACGGACACGCTGACGCCGGACGACCGGAACCTGATCAATGCCGTACGCGATGACTTACCTTCGCCGGGCCCGGACACTGTCATGCAGAAGGTGATTCCACCTGGATACTTCGACGCCGACGGCAATTTTCATCCCAGCCGGGCTGAGGATTATCTGAATCCACCGAATGAGGAGTTCAATGTCGATGGAGTCGGAGGATCAGTAACGGTAGCGGGAGATACTTCGCATCTCGGGACGCCTGGACAAATTCATGATGGCCTGCGATTGGACTACATCGATACGCCCTATTCCCCTAACGATGCCGGTGCCCACATCATTCGCTTTCAGGCGGATCTGGAGTCTCCTGGAACGTACGACGTTCCGCGAAACTCAGACATGGGAGGAAGCAATCGCTACGACTCGTGGGATGATCCGTTTACGGGCAACGGATTCACCAAATCGGGTGACGACATCATTCCCGAGTACTTTGCCACTGGCACAAGAATGCGTGACGGTGCTGAGATGTGGGAGGTACTTGACGATGGAACTCAACGACTAGTGGCCGTTTTCAGAGGTGGGTCATGGCTGAAGCAGGGGAACCATGAATGAGATTCCCGTAACGTCCGCATTGGCGGAGTATCGCGGGCGACGAGTTCCTATCCTTTTCAGCGACGAAGCGTGGGTAGCACTCCTGGATGAGCCTGGTGCCGACATCCCGGACGCGATCGGTCGCGGCGAGATTCCGTCCGGACCCGGCTCCACGCGTTCGTGGGTGAAGGTCCCGCGATCTGTACTGGAGGGCATCGTTCACCAACGTGTCAGCGGCAAGGTCGCGGGACATGTCGTGTTGCTGGACAGGCGTCTTCCGAGCGGACGGATTGCAGTCGAGTTCGTGGGCCCGCCCAGTGTGGCTCGCGAACTGGGGTTGAAGGGAGACCAATACATGGGGTGGACCGGTTCCTTCGAACCGGGGGAGTTCAGCGATATCCAGGTGGAGGAAATCCGCCGTGCCTGAACTACTCGTACTGCAGAAGCTTCTCAATGCGCCGACGGCATCGGCGATCGTGCAGCAAGGTGCGGACCACGTCGGTGGATACGTGACCGCAGCATCTGCCGTTGCCGGGCTGCGAACGCCCGCAGACGTTCTGGCGGCATACGGAGTAGAGGGTGCGCCCGAGTTCGTCGACGTGGTTCGCTTCGAACAACCTCGGTTGGCGGTGTTCTCAACGCCGGCAAGCGCAGACCGGCCGTGGCCGACGTTCCCCAACGGGTTTCTGCGCGGTGACTCGCTGGCTCAGGTATGGAACTTGAGCCGTACCCGATATTCGTACGGGGCTGAGTATTGGCGAATCCGCTATGACGGTGAACAGAAGCGACTTTCGCGCTATGAGGGTGCCGCCAGGGGATGGGTCGGCGCGCAGCAGTGGCGGCCTCCCAGCCCGGTCGTCGGAACCTTGGCCCGGTGGCGGGGTGGCGAGTTCTACGCTGACGTGGTCGCAGACAGCGTGCTACTGACCAGCGTTTCCGACCAGGGGCCGACCGGATTCGAACTGGTCCATCCGCGGGTGTGGTCATCCACCGTCCCATTGTTCGAGTGCGAGGTCTTCGAGCGGGTCTTCACCGCACAGTTGGACGGTGTCCCGGTCCGTTTATTGCGGAACGCCGGAGGCCGGGCCGAAGTGCTGCTGCTGACCGACGATCCAGTGGCCGCGCAGCGGGTGGGGGCCGGTTTGGTCGAATCTGCGGTGTACGAGCTTGACGTGAGCGCCGACCGACTGACGAACGTGCAAGGTGTGGAGAATCAGCTGGTCAGCTAGTGGCCGGATGTGCGACCGTATTGATGACGTCGGTACGAGAACGGTGCAGGAGCCGCTGTGCACTTTGATGACGCCTTCGTCTCCCGGCAACACCGCTACGCGATCGGCGCCGAGACGGCATCCGGCCGTCGTTACCTATCCATCCCGGTGAGCTCCCGCATGGTGGATTACGAGGAACATTACGAACTTTCGCCCGCCGAGTTCGACGAATTCCGCTCTGACCCAACGGCCGCGTGCGCTTTCGCGGAGTCCTGCCGGCGGCGCGAACAGGACCATCGCCTCATCGTGCAGCCGGGCACCGACCGCGGCACCCCGCGCTAGACCTGAGAGTCCGGGAACGCGATCACCGACAGGAACCGGATCGGTAACTCCACCAGATCCACCGGCCCGTGCGCCCCCTCGCCGTCCATCTGGAGGGAGTCCCCCGGATGCAGCCGGTACACCGACCGGCTGTGGCTGTAGTCCATCACCCCTTCGAGCATGTAGATGAACTCGGTGCCGGGATGCTGGAACAGCGGATAGGTCTGGCTCTTCTCGGTGAGCGTCACGTGCAGGCATTCGAGGCGCTTGTGCTCCCCGCGCAGCGAGCTGAGCAGCTGATATTCATGGCCCTGCTTGGTGCCGTTGCGCACGATCTCGGCACCGGTGCCCGCCTTCACGAACGCCGCCGGCCGCTCCACATCCGCCCCGCGGAACAGACTGGTCACCGGCACGTCGAGCCCGCGCGCCAGCAGCGCCAGCGTGGACAGGCTGCAGGAGGTCTGGGCGTTCTCGATCTTGGACATCATCGCCTTGGAGATGCCGACCCGGGCCGCCATGTCGGCCACGGTGAGCCCATGCTGCCGGCGCAACTGGCGCACATTCCGGCCGATCGCGGCCTCGAACTCCAGCTCGTCGACCGGTTCGTGCGGATTCCGTTCCCGAGCGGTTCCGGACTCATTGCGAAGCAGCGGTTGGTCGCTCACAGCTCTCCTGTCTCGCGGCTGCCCTCCATCCTGCTAGGGCAACCACGATTTCCAAAGTCCATCGGCGCTCGGGTTGCGAGCCCGGTTCAGCGCATCTCGCCGGCCCCGACATAGGGATAGGGGCTCTTGAGCAGCTCGTCCTCGGCGAACCGGGACAACCGGAAGTCCGACTCGGGGATCCGCGGGTCCGAGCTGCGGCCGTCGACCACCAGGTCGGCGACCAGCCGGCCCACCGCGGGTGCGATCTTGAAGCCGTGCCCGCTGAAGCCCGCCGCGACGATGAGACCATCGACGCCGGTCTTGGAGATCACCGGGTTCCAGTCCGGGGTGACGTCGTAGCAGCCGGCATAACTGCCCGTGATCGACGCGTTCGGGAATCCCGGGAAGCGGGTGCCCACCTTCTCCACGGTCAGATCGATGAACTCCTCGGTGGCCCGGTTCAGATAGTCGTCCGGGTCCGCGATCTCACTGTGCGCGAGATCGCTGTTGCCGAAGAGGATCTCGCCACCCAGCTCGGCGCGGACGTACTGCAGCGAGACCAGATCGGAGAACACCGGGACTTCTCCGATCGGCTCCCCCGGTGAGATGGTGACGATCTGCTCGCGGACCACGCGGATCGGGACGTCGACGCCGTAGGGCGCCAGGAACGGTCGGGTCCAGGCGCCGGTGGCGGCGATGACCGTCCCCGCCGAGACCTCGGTGCCGTCCGCGAGCCGGACCCCGGTCACCTTGTCGCCATCGACGAGCAACTCGACGACCTCGCAACCCTGCCGTACCCGGGCGCCGGCGGTCCGGGCCGAGATGGCCAGCGCCTGGGCGGTCTGATACGCGTCGCCGTACCCGCCGCGGGCCTCCCAGCCGAACGCCGCGAACGGCTCGAGGTCGGCGTAGGGCCACAACTCGGCCACCTTGTCGGCGCCGATCTCCTCGGTCTGCACGCCGACCGCACGCTGGGCGGCCAGGCTGTTGCGCAGCGCACCGACGTTGGGCTCACCGACCCCTACCACGTAGCCGGTCTGCCGGAAACCGATGTCGGTGGCGTGATCACCGAGGAACTGCTCGGGCTTCTCGAACACGTCGAGGCTGGCGGTCGCCATCGCGGCCAGCGAGCTGACGCCGTAGTGGCAGCGCACGATGCCGCTGGACTTCCCGGTCATCCCGGATCCGACGGTATTACGCTCGGCGACAAGCACATCGGTGACGCCGAGGCGGCTGAGGGCCCAGGCCGCGGCGGCGCCTTCCAGTCCGCCGCCGACGATGACGACGTCCGCGGTCTCGCTCACTGCCCCGGAATCCAGTTCGTACCGGCCAGCGGAATCCGCGCCATGGCGGCCGCCTCGATGGTGATGGCCACCAGGTCCTCGGGCTCTAGGTGCGTGACGTGTGCCTTGCCGCAGGCCCGGGCGATGGTCTGGGCCTCCATGGTCAACACCCGCAGGAAATTGGCCAGCCGGCGGCCGCCCTCGACCGGGTCGAAACGCGCCGCCAGTTCCGGATCCTGGGTGCTGATCCCGGACGGGTCTCGGCCGTCCTGGAAGTCGTCGTAGAACCCGGCCGCACTGCCCAGCTTCTGGTACTCGGACTCCCAGCGCGGGTGGTTGTCGCCCAGGGCGATGAGCGCGGCGGTGCCGATCGCGACCGCGTCGGCGCCCAGCGCCAGCGCCTTGGCGACGTCGGCCCCGTTGCGGATGCCGCCGGACACGATGAGCTGCACGCCATTGCTTCCGGCGCGGTGCACACCGAGTTCCTGCAGCGCCTGCACCGCCTGCGGGATCGCCGCCAGTGTCGGGATGCCGACGTGCTCGATGAACACCTCCTGGGTGGCCGCGGTGCCGCCCTGCATACCGTCGACCACCACCACATCGGCGCCGGCGTGTACCGCGAGCTTCACGTCGTAGTAGGTGCGTGACGCGCCGATCTTGACGTAGATCGGCTTCTCCCAGTCGGTGATCTCCCGCAGTTCGTTGATCTTGATGGTCAGATCGTCCGGGCCGGTCCAGTCCGGGTGCCGGCACGCGCTGCGCTGGTCGATGCCCTCGGGCAGGGTGCGCATCCCGGCGACCCGCTCGGAGATCTTCTGGCCCAGCAGCATTCCGCCACCGCCCGGCTTGGCGCCCTGGCCGAGCACGACCTCGATGGCGTCGGCCTTGCGCAGGTCGTCGGGGTTCATCCCGTAGCGCGACGGCAGGTACTGGTAGACCAGGTGCTTGCTCTGGCCGCGCTCCTCCGGCGTCATCCCGCCGTCACCGGTGGTTGTCGAGGTGCCCGCCTCGCTGGCCCCGCGGCCCAGCGCCTCCTTGGCCGGCCCGGACAGCGCGCCGAAGCTCATACCCGCGATGGTGACCGGGATGTCCAGGTGCAGCGGGTGTTTGGCGTTGCGTCCGCCCAGCACCACATCGGTGCCGCAACGTTCGCGGTAGCCCTCCAGCGGATACCGCGACATCGAGGAGCCCAGGAACAGCAGGTCGTCGAAGTGCGGCAGCGGCCGCTTGGCACCCCAGCCGCGGATGTCGTAGATGCCGGTATCGGCGGCCCGCTGGATGGCGGCGATGGTGGTCCGGTCGAAGGTCGCCGATTCGCGCAGGCCCAGCCGGGCCCGGTCGTCAATAGGTGAGCTCATCAGGTGGCTTTCTAATAGGAGCTGGCGTTGTCGACGTGGAAGTGGTACAGGTTGCGGGCCGAGCCGTACCGGGTGTACTCCGAGGTCTCGTCGGAATAGCCCGCCGCGGCGAGCAACTCGGCCAGCTCGGCGTGATGCTCGGGCCGCATGTCCTTCTTGACGCAGTCCGCGCCCAGCGAGCTCACCGCACCCCGCACGTAGATGCGGGCCTCGTAGATCGAATCGCCGAGCGCCTCACCGGCATCCCCGCGGACCACCAGGCGGCCGGCCTGGGCCATGAACGCGCTCATATGCCCGATGCTGCCGCCGACCACGATGTCGACACCCTTCATCGAGATGCCGCAGCGTGCCGCGGCGTCGCCTTCGATGACGAGCAGCCCGCCGTGGGCGGTGGCGCCCGCGGACTGTGAAGCGTTGCCGGTGACGCGCACCGTGCCGCTCATCATGTTCTCGGCGACACCCGTTCCGGCGTTGCCGTTGATCACGATCGCGGCCTGCTGGTTCATCCCGGCCGCGTAGTAGCCGACATGCCCCTCGATGCGGATCTGCACGGGCGCGTTGACGCCGACGGCCACATTGTGCGCGCCGTCGGGATCCTCGATGACGAACTCACCGGTGATATCCGGCTTGTGCAGCGCGGAATTCACTTCACGCAAAGGTGTTTCGCGCAGGTTGTACTTCACTACCGTGTCCATGCGTAGACGACCTCCGGCTCGGGTTCCCAGATCTTGGCGGATTCGACACCGGGCAGTCCGGCCAGCGCACGGTACTCGCTGGCCATGGCCACCCAGTCGGCGGTTTCGGCGATCACCGCGGGCTTGCACGCGATGGCGTCGCGGACCACCGCGAAGGAGTCGTGGTTGGACACCAGCAGTGTGTAGAAGCCGTCAAAGGTCGCGCAGAGCTCCTTCAATGCCGTCTCGATATCGCGTCCGGCCGCCAGTTGTTGGGCCACGAACCGGGCGCCGACCTCGGTGTCGTTCTCACTGTCGAAGCACACGCCGTCGCGGCGCAGGTCGCGCCGGATCGTCGCGTGATTGGCGAAGGATCCGTTGTGCACCAGGCACTGCTGCGGGCCGACGGTGTAGGGGTGACAGCCCGACGGCGTCACCGCGGACTCGGTGGCCATCCGGGTATGACCGACGCCCTGCCAGCCCCGGGCCGTGGACAGGCCCCAGGCCTCGGTGAGGTCACGCGGGTGTCCGACGCCCTTCAGGACGGCGAGGTCCGCGCCGAACCCGGCGATCAGCGCCTGGGGGCAGGCCGCCCGCACACGCTGCAGCAGTTCCTCGGACGGCTCGTCCGCGGACAGCAGGTAGGTGGAATCCACCTGCACCACAGCAACATCGGGGCCGAGGTCGGGTGCCTCGGCGATATCGGTCACCGATACGCAGCCCTTCCCCGGCGGCGACCAGCTCGGGTCCCCGTAGACCGCGATGCCGGCCGAATCCGCTCCGCGGTCCGACATCTCGCACAGCATGCCGGACAACAACTCACCCAACCTCGGATACAGCTCCTCGGCCCGCAGGTGTAGACCCACGATTCCGCACATAACGTCGTTGTCCTCTCTCAGAAGGCGGTCAGGTAGGAGTCGACCTCCCACGGCGCGACCGTGCCGTGATAGGCGAAGAACTCCGCGCGCTTGATCCCGGCGAAGTAGTCGGCGACACCCTCACCGGCGGCATCCAGCACACCGCGCACCACGGTGTCGCTCTCCAACTCCTCGACGGCGTGCAGCAGGGTGGGCGGCAGGGCCGAATTGCCCTGGCTGCCAACGTCGCCTGGGTCGGCACTGCGCTTGACGCCGTCCAGGCCGGCGCCCAGCACCGCGGCGATGGCCAGGTACGGGTTGGCCGATCCGTCGCCGCCGCGCAGTTCGATGCGCTGGTCGTCGGGCACCCGGATGTAATGCGTGCGGTCGTTGCCGCCGTAGCTCGGCTTGCGGGGCGCCCAGGACGCGCCCGAGGCGGTGCTGATGGCGCCGGTCCGCTTGTAGGAGTTCACGGTCGGCGCGATGACGGCCTGCAGTGCACCGGCGTGTTCGAGCACGCCGCCGATGAAGGCGTACGCGGTCTCGGACAGCCCGAGGCCCCGGTCGTCGGCGTCCGAGGGGAACACCGGGGTGCCGGCGCTGGTCAGCGAGAGATGGAAGTGCAGGCCGTTGCCGGTCCGGTCGGCGAACGGCTTGGGCATGAAGGTGGCGACCATATCGCGTTCGGCGGCGATCATCGACAGCAGATAACGCAGGGTGATCACCCGGTCCGCGGTCACCAGCGCCTCGGCGAACTGGAAGTTCTGTTCGAACTGGCCGTTGCCGTCCTCGTGGTCGTTGGCGTAGTTGGACCAGCCGAGGCTGTTCATCGCCGTCGAGATGGCGGTGAGGTGCTCATACATCCGGGTGACGCCGCGGGCGTCGTAACAGGGCTGGGCGGCGGTGTCGTCGGCGTCGGCGGTCACCAGGGCGCCGTCGGCGCCACGGCGGACCAGGAAGTACTCCACCTCGGCGCCGACCCACGGTTCGAAGCCGGCGTCGGCGGCCTGCTGGATCAGGTTCTTCAGGATCACCCGGGGCGCGAACGGCCACGGCTTGCCCGCCACGTGCGGGTCGCAGTGCACCAGCGCGAGACCGTCCTTGATGAACGGGATCGGGGTGAACGACGCCGGGTCGGGGATGGCGATGAGGTCCGGGTCCTTGGGTTCCTGCCCCATGGCGCCGACCGCGTAGCCGGCGAAGCCGACGCCCTCGGTGGCCAGCTGGTCGACGGCCTCGACGGGAACGAGCTTGGCGCAAGGCTTTCCGCGCAGGTCGACGAACAGGGCGAGGATGAACCTGGTTCCTGATTGTTCCGCCAGGGCAGCGAGATCGGTCGTCACTCTGTCTCCTATTGTGAATCACTGTATCACGATGTGAAACTCCATCGACCGTGAACGCCCGTCCCGTCGATTACTGCGAGTAAACAGTGTTTCTGTTACGTGAACGCTTCGTGCTGTTTCGGTCGCGTAACGGGCCCCGGACTGCGTGGGTGATAACGGGATGCGTCCACCCCGTATCCTTGTCGGGACATCCCCGGCTGGTTGAGAGGTTTACAGTGGCGCTCGTCGTGCAGAAATACGGCGGATCTTCGGTGGCGGACGCCGACCGGATCCGTCGCGTCGCCGAGCGAATCGTCGAAACCAAGAAGGCCGGAAACGACGTCGTCGTGGTCTGCTCGGCAATGGGTGACACCACCGACGACCTGCTCGACCTCGCCCGTCAGGTCTCCCCGGCCCCGCCCGCCCGGGAGATGGACATGCTGCTCACCTCCGGGGAACGCATCTCCAATGCGCTGGTGGCCATGGCCATCGAATCGCTCGGCGCGCAGGCCCGCTCGTTCACCGGATCGCAGGCCGGCGTCATCACCACCGGCACCCACGGCAACGCCAAGATCATCGACGTCACCCCCGGGCGTCTTCGGGACGCCCTGGACGAGGGACTGATCGTGCTGGTGGCCGGGTTCCAGGGCGTCAGCCAGGACAGTAAGGACGTCACCACGCTGGGCCGCGGCGGATCGGACACCACCGCGGTAGCCCTCGCGGCGGCGCTGAAGGCCGACGTCTGCGAGATCTACACCGACGTCGACGGCATCTTCACCGCCGACCCGCGCATCGTGCCCAACGCCAAACATCTGGACACCGTCTCCTTCGAGGAGATGCTGGAGATGGCGGCCTGCGGTGCGAAGGTGCTGATGCTGCGCTGCGTGGAATACGCCCGCCGGTACAACGTTCCGATACACGTCCGTTCGTCGTATTCGGACAAGCCCGGCACCATCGTCAAAGGATCGATCGAGGACATCGCCATGGAAGACGCCCTGTTGACCGGAGTAGCGCACGACCGCGGGGAGGCGAAGGTCACCGTCGTCGGCCTGCCCGACGTGCCCGGCTATGCCGCCAAGGTGTTCCGCGCCGTCGCCGACGCCGACATCAACATCGACATGGTGTTGCAGAACATCTCCAAGGTGGAGGACGGCAAGACCGACATCACCTTCACCTGCCCGATGGCCAACGGGCCGGCGGCCGTGCAGAAGCTGGCCTCGCTGCAGAGCGACATCGGGTTCAGTCAGGTGCTCTACGACGATCACATCGGCAAGGTGTCACTGGTGGGCGCCGGCATGCGCAGCCACCCGGGCGTCACCGCCAAGTTCTGCGAGGCGCTGGCGGAGGCCGACGTCAACATCGACCTGATCTCCACCTCCGAGATCCGGATCTCGGTGCTGGTCAAGGACACTGATCTGGACACCGCCGTCTCTGCGCTGCACGAGGCCTTCGGGTTGGGCGGCGAAGAGGAAGTAATCGTCTACGCCGGAAGTGGGATCTAGTCATGTGGGGCGAGCGAAGCGACGGGGTTGAATGATGGTCGCCATCGGTGTCGTCGGCGCGACCGGCCAGGTCGGCCAGGTCATGCGGACCCTGCTCGAAGAGCGCAACTTCCCGGCGACCTCGGTGCGGTTCTTCGCCTCACCGCGCTCGGAGGGTAAGAAGCTGACCTTCCGCGGCCAGGAGATCGAGGTCGAGAACGCCGAGACCGCCGACCCGTCCGGGCTGGACATCGCGCTGTTCTCCGCCGGAGCGACCATGTCGCGGGTGCAGGCCCCGCGGTTCGCCGCGGCCGGCGCCGTCGTCGTGGACAACTCCTCGGCCTGGCGCAAGGACCCCGAGGTCCCGCTGGTGGTCAGCGAGGTCAACTTCGACAGAGATGTCGCCGACCGCGCTCGGTCTCTTCCCAAGGGCATCATCGCCAATCCGAACTGCACCACCATGGCCGCCATGCCGGTGCTCAAGCCGCTGCATGAGGAGGCCGGGCTGACCCGGCTGATCGTGTCCAGCTATCAGGCCGTCTCCGGCACCGGACTGGCCGGTGTCGAGGAGCTCGCCACGCAGGCCCGCGCCGTCATCTCTCACGTCGAGCAGTTGGTGCACGACGGCTCCGCGCTGGACTACCCGGCACCGGTCAAGTACGTGGCGCCGATCGCCTTCAACGTGGTGCCGCTGGCCGGGTCGCTGGTCGACGACGGGTCGGGCGAGACCGATGAGGATCAGAAGCTGCGCAACGAAAGCCGCAAGATCCTCGGTATCCCGGAACTCGCGGTGAGTGGCACCTGCGTGCGGGTGCCGGTGTTCACCGGGCACTCGCTGTCGATCAATGCCGAGTTCGCCCAGCCGCTTTCGGTCGCGCGGGCCAAGGAGCTCCTGGCTGCTGCCGCTGGAGTGACCCTGGTCGACGTGCCGACGCCACTGGCGGCGGCCGGAGCCGACGACTCGCTGGTCGGCCGGATCCGCCAGGACGAGGGTGTGCCCGGCGGGCGCGGGCTGGCCCTGTTCGTGTCCGGCGACAACCTGCGAAAAGGTGCCGCACTGAACACCATCCAGATCGCCGAACTGCTCGCTCAACAACTCTAGAAGCAGTGCGCCGAAGCGTACGTTTGGGCGCGAAAGTACGAGTGGTGTGTGCCATTTCGTCGATCTCGGCGTTGGTGGCGGCTGTCCATCCCGCACACGCGGACCTGATCCTGGCGCCGGGCCAGGTCGTCATGCTCGGTCCGGTGGCCGGAACAGGCACCGCCACCGGCGATTACGGTATCGGCGCCACCGACCTGTGTGAGTTCATGGAGTTTCCGAGCCGGCTGCTGCAGGTGTGCGGCGACAGCTTCGCCGGGCAGGGAGTGGGGTACGGGGGCTGGTATTCGCCAGTGGCGCTGCACGTGGACCCCGACTCGATCACCGCGCCGGACGGGGTCCGCGTCACCGGAGTCTCGGGAACGCAGGCGCCGCTGCTGGCCGATCCCGCACCGGCGGGAGCATCGCAGCTCCCGGCCGGCGTGGTGTCGATCAACCGCGAGAACCACATGATGGTGACCACCACGTTCGACCTGAGGCCCGCCTCCTCGCGACTGGTGAAAGCTGATGCCGCCAAGGACAATTGGCCGACCGTGCCCGGATCTGTTCGGCCCGCTGACTTCGCCGGCGGTGGGCAGTCCCAGATCAGTGGCTACTACGACCCGATCCCGACCCCGGAATCCGAGCGGGGCTGGGTGTACATCGTGGCGGACAGCTTCGATCGCACCGCGCCGGTGACGCTGTATCGCGTTTCACCGCAGAACTTCACGGATCGCGCTGCGTGGCAGGGCTGGTCTTCCGACGACGGGTGGGGACACCCGCCGACACCGC
This sequence comes from Mycolicibacterium aurum, assembly GCA_900078775.1. Lineage (GTDB taxonomy): Bacteria > Actinomycetota > Actinomycetes > Mycobacteriales > Mycobacteriaceae > Mycobacterium > Mycobacterium aurum_A. Next base: position 4,387,289 of record LT549889.1, on the reverse strand, counting down.
TGTGGGCCGACCGGGTGGGCGAGATGAGCGTGCGCCAGATCGACGGCAAGACCGTGCTGTCGTATTTCAACGCCAGCACCCGCAACATGGAGGTGCGGGTGGCCAACGATCCCACCCAGCTCGGCTGGGCGCCGGTGACGACGGTCGTGGTCGGCGCGCCGTGGCCCGACCGGCCCACCGATCTGCCTGCACCGCACGACAACCGGCTGGCGCAGCCGTACGGCGGCTACATCTCCCCGGCCTCCACGCTGGACGAGTTGCGGGTCTTCGTCAGCCAGTGGAACACCACCCCGCGCGGCGGGACGCCGTACCGGGTGATCCAGTACGCCGTCCGCCCCTTTCACAGCTGATTCATAATCGGTAGCTAGCTGCCACCTTGCCGGGGGTCGGCATCATGAATCCATGAGCGAACCGACCGACACCCCGGCCACCACACCCGTGACCACCACACCTGTGACCACCGTGCCTGTGACCACCGCACCCGAACCCGTCCGCCCCAACCGTGTCACCCAAGCCGCGGCCTGGGTGGGCATCGCCGCGGGCGTCATCTTCATCGTCGCCGTGATCTTCTTCTCGGGCTTCGTCCTGGGCAAGAGTTCCGACGGCGGCGGCCCCCACCGCGGTGGCCACGACCGCGGGACGACCATGTTCCACCGCGGCGGGCCGCCGCCGATGGGTCCCCACATGGGCGGTCCGATGGGTCCGATGGGTCCGCAGATGCAGCCCGGCCCCGGTGCCGGTAACCCGCCGACCACACCTGCACGCCCCTGAATCAGCCGTAACTCTTGGCACTCTGACCTCATTCGTGAGAGTGTCGCTAACCATGACACGCCGAGCGTCGACCATTGCCGCGTCTGTCGTTCTTCTTGTGGTAGCGGCGGCGTTGTCGGGCTGCTCCCTGCGTACGGCCGAACCCGATGTCGCCGCCGCTGCCGTGTTCGCGCTCGGCGACTGCGTCGCGATCGAAGCGGGCGGCGCCCGCGCCCAGGATCCCGCGCAGGCCGTCGAGGTGGACTGCACCCAGGACCCCAGCTACACCGTCGGCGCCACCACCAATGCCGCCGGTGAATGCCCCACCGACGACTACCAGCATCTGCCCACCGCCTACGCCGAACCGTCCACCGCGCGGTTGTGCCTGGTGCCGAACCTGGTCGCCAACCACTGCTACCTGATGGAGATGCCGATCGGGCTGGTCGAGAAGGCCGACTGCGGTAAACGCGACGAGGGCGTGCTGGTGCAGATCACCCAGCGCCTGGAGGTTCAGGACCAATCCGCCTGCCCGGCCGCCAGCGGTGCCTACGCGTGGCCCTACCCGGCGCCCGCCCGCACCTACTGCACCCAGACGCTGTTCTGAGGGCTTGCCCCCCTTTGGCATGATCGATGCCATGCGGCTGACAGCACTCGCCGCCGGGGTAGGGGTGGTCTCAGGGGTGGTCCTGGCCCTCGCCGCTCCGGCCTCGGCCCGTCCGTCCGACCCCGGCGTCGTCGGTTACGCCGTCCTGCCCAAGGGGTCGGTCAGCAATATCGTCGGCACCCCGTTGAGCTGGGAGGCCGAGTTCACCAGTCCGGTCCAGGCCTTTTACGTGGACAATCCGGCCTGTAACAACTGGGCCGACATCGGGCTGCCCGACGTCTACGCCGATCCCGACCTGGCCTCCTTCAACGGTGCGGTGGCCCAGACGTCGGCCACCGACGCCACCCGGCTGGTCAAGCAGGCCGTCGGCGTCTTCGCCACCACCGAGGCCGCCGCCCGCGCCTACCACCGGGTCACCGACCGGACCACCGGCTGCGCCGGGCAGACCACCACGATGCACCTGGACAATTTCGTGAACCAGGTCTGGACGTTCTCCGGCGGCGCCGCCACCGACACCGACGCGGTGTGGGTCAAGCAGGAGGCCGGCACCGACCGGCGGTGTTTCACCCAGACCCGGTTGCGGGAAAACGTTCTGCTCCAAGCGAAAGTGTGCCAGCCCGGCAACGGGGGACCGGCCGTCAACGTACTGGCCGGGGCCATGCAGAACACCCTGGGGCAATGACGGCGCGCAAAACCCTTGGGAATATGTCAGACCTGTCTGGAAGATTGAACAGCTAAAGCTCGTAACGTCCGGAGCTCGGGGAGGAGTGGTTCGCATGACGACCACCGCCACGTGGGACGTCACCCGCGCGTCCGGCCAGGCCGCTGCTCGAGTCGCGGCGAACTGCCTGCGCGACGGCCCGGTCGGCACCGTCGGCCTCGAGGTCGAGGCGCACTGCTTCGACACCGCCGACCCGCTGCGCCGGCCGGGCTGGGACGAGATCAGCGCGGTCATCGCCACCGTGCCCGAACTGCCCGGGGGTAGTGCCATCACCGTCGAACCCGGCGGTGCCGTCGAACTGTCCGGCCCCCGACCGCGGGCCCGGTCGCCGCGATCACCGGTATGGCCGCCGACCGGGCGGTGCTGGGCGGGCACTTCGCCGCGCACGGTCTGGGCCTGGTCCTGCTGGGGGCGGACCCGCTGCGGCCCGTGGGGCGGGTCAACCCCGGCTCCCGTTACCGGGCGATGGAACGGTTCTTCGCCGCCACCGGCACCGCCGAGGCCGGTGCGGCCATGATGACCTCCACCGCCTCGATCCAGATCAACATCGAGGCCGGCCCCCGCGCCGGCTGGGCCGACCGGGTCCGGCTGGCACACGCCCTGGGCCCCACCATGATCGCCCTGTCGGCGAATTCGCCGCTGCTGGGTGGGCAGTTCACCGGCTGGCGCAGCTCCCGGCAACGGGTGTGGGGCCAACTCGACACCGCCCGGTGCGGGCCGGTGCTCGGCGATGACGGCGACGATCCCGCCGCGGACTGGGCGAACTACGCGCTACGGGCCCCTGTCATGCTGGTCAACGGCGCCGAGGCGGTCCCGGTGACCGAGTGGGTCTCCTACGCCGACTGGGCCGAGGGACGCGCCCAACTCGGCGGTCGGCTGCCCACCGACGCGGATCTGCAATACCACCTGACCACACTGTTCCCGCCGGTCCGGCCGCGCCGGTGGCTGGAGATCCGCTATCTGGACAGCGTGCCCGACACCAACTGGCCGGCCGTGGCGTTCACCCTGGTCACGCTGATGGATCAACCGGATGCCGCCCGGATCGCGGCCGCCGCCACCGCTGCGGTCGCCGACGAATGGGATCTGGCCGCGCGCGTGGGGCTCGCCGACCCGCGGTTGCGGGCCGCCGCGGTGCGGTGCGTCGCCGCGGCCGCCGAGCACGCACCGCCCGAACTGGCCGCCGCGATGGGCCGGCTGCTCACCGAGGTCGACGCCGGGCGCTGTCCCGGTGACGAATTCACCGAAAGTGTGGTCGAACACGGTATCCCGGTGGCACTTTCACAACTGGCGAAGGGACAGTGATGAGGTCACCGGAGGCGCTGGCCACCGAGCTGACCCGGGCTCGGGAGCGCACGCTGGCGCTCGTCGACTTCGACGACGCCGAACTGCACCGCCAGTACGACCCGCTGATGAGCCCGCTGGTGTGGGATCTCGCCCATATCGGGCAGCAGGAGGAGTTCTGGCTGCTGCGCGACGGCGATCCGAACACCCCCGGCCTGCTCAGCCCCGAGATCGACACGCTCTACGACGCCTTCGTGCATTCCCGGGCCAGCCGGGTGGACCTGCCGCTGCTCCCGCCGGCCGATGCCCGGACCTACTGCCGCACCGTGCGTGACAAGGCGCTCGACGTCCTGGACCGAGCCGTGAGCGACGAATCGTTGTTCCGGTTCGGTCTGGTGATCTCCCACGAGCATCAACACGACGAGACCATGTTGCAGGCGCTCAACCTGCGGGCGGGCCCGCCGCTGCTCAGCCCGGGCAGTGCCCTGCCCGCCGGTCGGCCGGGTGTGGCCGGAACGTCGGTGTTGATCCCCGGCGGCCCGTTCACATTGGGTGTCAACGCTTCCGAGGAGCCCTACTCGCTGGACAACGAACGGCCGGCGCACACCGTGCACGTGGAGGCATTCCGAATCGGCCGGGTGCCCGTCACCAACGCGCAGTGGCGCGAATTCATCGACGACGGCGGCTACCGGACACCGCGGTGGTGGTCGGAAGGCGGCTGGGCACACCGGGAGCAGACCGGTCTGGTCGCCCCGGGGTTCTGGAACGCCGATGGCAGCCGCACCCGGTTCGGCCACCGCGAGACCATCCCGGACGACGAGCCCGTCCAGCACGTCACCCACTTCGAGGCCGAGGCCTTCGCCGCCTGGTCGGGGGCCCGGCTGCCCACCGAGATCGAATGGGAGAAGGCGTGCGCGTGGGATCCGGGCACCGGCACGCGGCGCCGATACCCTTGGGGGGACGCGCAACCCACACCGGAACTGGCCAATCTCGGCGGGGACGCCCGGCGCCCGGCGCCGGTGGGGGCGTACCCGGCCGGCGCCTCGGCGTACGGCGTGGAGCAGATGCTCGGCGATGTGTGGGAGTGGACCACCTCGCCGCTGCGGCCGTGGCCGGGCTTCACCCCGATGATCTACCACCGGTACAGCGAACCGTTCTTCGACGGTGCCGGGGCCGGCGACTACCGGGTGTTGCGCGGCGGATCCTGGGCGGTGGCCGGCGATATCCTGCGGCCCAGTTTCCGCAACTGGGACCACCCGATCCGGCGGCAGATCTTCTCCGGGGTGCGATTGGCCTGGGATGTGTAGGCATCTCGGGTGGCTGGGCGCGCCGGTCACCGTCTCCGCGCTGGTGCTCGAGCCGCCCAGTGGGCTTCTGGTGCAGTCCTATGCGCCACGCCGGCAGAAGCACGGCACCATCAACGCCGACGGTTGGGGCGTCGGGTTCTTCGACACCGGCGGCCCGGGGGAGAGGACAGTCCCGCGGCGCTGGCGCAGCGACAAACCGCTGTGGGGGGACGCCTCGTTCGCCTCGGTGGCGCCGGTGTTGCGAAGTGGTTGCATCGTCGCCGCGGTACGGTCAGCGACCATCGGCATGCCCATCGAACCCTCGGCCGCGGCGCCGTTCACCGACGGCGCCTGGATGCTGTCGCACAACGGGATCGTCGACCGCGCCGTGCTGGCACCGTCCGCGGCAGCCGAATCCACCGTCGACAGCGCAATCCTGGCCGCCCTCATCTTCGAACGCGGACTCGACGCGCTGGGTGACACCGTCGCCGAGGTGGGTGCGCGCGATCCGGGTGCCCGGCTGAACATCCTGGCCGGCAACGGATCCCGGCTGCTCGCCACCACCTGGGGCGACACCCTGTTCGCGCTGCGGCGGGCCGACGGCATCGTGCTGGCCAGCGAACCCTACGACGAAGACCCGTCCTGGCGTGACATCCCCGATCGGCACCTCATCGAGGTCTCCGAGGCCGGTCTCACGCTCACCCCACTGGAAGGATCGTGATGGCCACCGGCACGGCATCTGACCTGGCCCAAGCATTACGGCGCGACGTCCTGCACGGTCTGCGGCAGACCCCGAAAACGCTGCCCCCCAAATGGTTCTACGACGCCACCGGCAGCGATCTGTTCGACCGGATCACCCGGCTGCCGGAGTACTACCCGACCCGCACCGAGGCGTCCATCCTGCGGGCGCGGGCGGCCGAGATCGTGGCGGCCTCCGACGCGGACACCCTGGTGGAACTGGGCAGCGGCACCTCGGAGAAGACACGCCTGCTGCTGGACGCCATGCGCGACAGCGGCGCGCTGAAGCGGTTCATCCCGTTCGACGTCGACCCGAGCGTGCTGCACGACGCCGCGGCCGCGTTGCGCGGCGAGTATCCCGGGGCGGACATCACGGTGGTGTGCGGTGACTTCGAGCACGACCTCGGCACCATTCCGAAGCTGGGCCGCCGAATGGTGGTCTTCCTGGGCTCCACGATCGGCAATCTGACGCCGGGCCCGCGTGCGGAATTCCTTGCTGCGCTGGCCGAATCGATGCAGCCCGGAGATACGTTGCTGCTGGGCACCGACCTGGTCAAGGACATCGACCGGCTGGTCCGCGCCTACGACGACAGCGCCGGGGTGACCGCGGCCTTCAACCGTAACGTGCTCGCGGTGGTGAACCGGGAACTCGATGCCACCTTCGACCTGGAGAAGTTCGAGCACGTCGCGCGGTGGAACGCCGAGCAGGAGCGCATCGAGATGTGGCTACGCTCCACCGCGGATCAACGGGTCCGGATCGGCGGGCTCGACCTCATCGTCGACTTCGCGGCCGGTGAGGAGATGCTGACCGAGGTGTCCTGCAAGTTCCACCCCGCCGGGGTGGCCACCGAATTGGCCGCCGCCGGGCTGACCCGGACGCACTGGTGGAGTGATGACGCAGGCGATTTCGGTCTCTCCCTGGCGGTGAAATGAGCCTCGCCGAGCAGTGGCGGGCGGCGCGCGTGCCGGTCGCCGGCGTGCACCTGGACAGCGCGGCATGTTCCCGGCAGAGCAACGCGGTGATCGAGACCGCCGCCCAGCACGCGCGGCACGAGGCCGAGGTGGGCGGCTACGTCGCCGGTGAGGCGGCGGTGCCCGCGCTGGATGCCGGCCGGGTCGCGGTGCGGTCGCTGGCCGGGATGCCGGACGCCGAGGTGGTGTACACCACCGGCTCCAACCACGCGCTGGATCTGTTGGTGAGCAGCTGGACCGGTCCGCGCACGGTGGCGTGCCTGCCGGGGGAGTACGGCCCGAACCTGGTGATTCTGGCCGCCAACGGTTTCGAGATCCGCACCTTGCCCGCCGACGAGGATGGCCGGCTGCGGGTCGGGGCGGCCACCGTTGCGCTGGAGGCCGATCCGCCGGCGTTGGTGCACCTGACCGTGCTCGCCAGCCACCGCGGCATCGTGCAACCGCTGACGGAGTTCGCACCGGTGTGCCGGGCGCTCGGTGTGCCGTTGGTGGTGGATGCGGCGCAGGGCCTAGGGCAGGTGGATTGCGCGGCGGGTGCCGACGTGCTCTACACCTCGTCGCGCAAATGGCTGGCCGGCCCGCGCGGTGTCGGGGCGCTGGCGGTGCGGCCCGAGGTGTACGCGCGGCTGCAGCCACGGTGGGCTCCGCTGGAGATGCGTGAGGCCAATGTCGGTGCCCGGCTGGGGTTCTCGCTGGCACTGGGGGAGCATCTGGCCGCCGGACCGGCCGTGGTGCGGGCCAGGCTGGCCGAGGTCGGCCGGCTGACCCGGACGGTGCTGGCCGAGGTACCCGGGTGGCGGGTGATCGAACCGGTCGACGAACCCAGCGCTCTGACCACCCTGCGTCCTACCGCCGGGGCCGATCCGACGGCCGTGCGCGCCAAGCTGATCGCCGAGCACCAGATCGTCACCACCGCATGCGAGAACGAGCGGGCGCCCGGCGAGATGGGCGGCTCGGTGCTGCGGGTGTCCCCGCATGTGGACGGAACGGCGGAGGATCTGGAGCGGTTGGCCGAGGCGCTGGTGGCGGTCGGCTAGTTCGGTGCCACCCGTGTCACCCGCCGGAGCGCGGATGGGCCCGGTGGCATGGCCGGTGTCCCGCGGTGGGCGCTGAACGCTACTTGTGCGCGGTCAGCAGGTAGGCCGGCAGCTTCATCCGGCCCTGCTGGTCTAGCTCGTGCGGCGGCAGTTCGAACGGCGCCCCGGGCCCGGACGGGATGTTGGCGTGGATGAACGCCGGCCGGATCTCATCGACGCTCCAGTGCGCGGCCACCACGTCGCGTAACTCGGCCTCGTCGACCTCGTTGGGTTTGGTCTCCAGCCCGGCCGGGAAGGCGCCCTTGGCGAACACCAGGACGTAGAAGCTGGCCCCCGGCGCGGACGCGCGCTGCACGGCGTGCAGATAGTTGTGCCGCGCCTCCACCGGCAGCGAATGGAACAGGGTGGAGTCGATGACCGTGTTGAACCGGCCGTCGTACCCGGTGAACGAGGTGATGTCGGCCTGGGCGAAGCTGGCGGTCCGCAGGTTGCGTTCCTGTGCCGCCCGATTCGCCGCCGCGATGGCGGTCGGCGAGATGTCGAGACCCACCACGGTGTAGCCACCGGCGGCCAGCGAGAGCGACAGCTCGGCGTGCCCACAGCCCGCGTCCAGGACGTCGCTGCGCACCTTGCCGGCCGCGATCAGGGCTGCGAGTTCGGGTTGCGGTTCGCCGATGTTCCACGGCGGCGGCCCCTGGAACCCGCCGTCCTGGCGATATGCGCTGTCCCAGTCCAAAACCTCAGATGCCATGACATCCAACGTACGCCGGGTCAGGGCGTGGGTGTTTCCCACGTGTGGACGGGTGCATTGGAATGCATGTGTTCGCAGTACATCCGCAGCATCTCGGCCAGCGCCGCGGGGCGTGCCAGGCCGCGCTGCTGCAGGGCCCGCACGGTGGTCGTCTGCCAGGAGGCGCCGTTGCGCCCGGACTTCGCCCGTGCCTCGATGACCCCCAGATAGCGGTCGCGCACCTCGGCGGCCACCCCGCGGGTCCGCAACCCCTCGTGCGCCATCGGCAGCAGCTCGCGCAGCACCAGTTCGTCGGCGGTCACCTCGCCGAGGCCGGGCCAGTACAGCCGGGCATCCATGCCGTGCCGGGCCGCGGTGAAAAAGTTCTTCTGCGCCGCAGCGAAACTCATCTTCGTCCACAGCGGGCGGTCTTCGTTGGTCAGGGCCCGCAGGGTGCCGTAGTAGAACGCCGAGTTGGCCAGCATGTCGATCACCGTGGGCCCGGCCGGCAACACCCGGTTCTCCACGCGCAGATGCGGTTTGCCGTCCACCACGTCATAGACGGGCCGGTTCCACCGGTAGATGGTGCCGTTGTGCAGCCGCAGCTCGGACAGCTGCGGGGTGCGGCCGGCGGCGAGGGTGGCCGCCGGGTCCTCGTCGGAGATCTCGGGCAGCAGCGACGGGAAGTACCGGACGTTCTCCTCGAACAGATCGAAGATCGACGTGATCCACCGCTCGCCGAACCACACCCGGGGGCGCACCCCCTGGGTCTTGAGCTCGTCGGCCCGGGTATCGGTGGCCTGGCTGAACAGCTCGATGCGGGTCTCCGCCCACAACTCGTGGCCGAAGAAATAGGGTGAGTTGGCGCCCAGCGCCAGCTGCGGGCCGGCCAGTACCTGGGCGGCGTTCCAGTTCTCGGCGAACTCCGCGGGCGATACCTGAAGATGCAATTGCATGCTGGTACAAGCTGATTCGGGTGCGATGTCGTTCGACTGCAGGGACAGCGGTTCGGGGCCGGATATCTCGATGTCGATGTCCTCGCCGCGCGCGGTGAAGATCGAGTCGTTGAGCGCCTGGTATCGGGCGGACTCGCTCATCCAGCCGGACTGCAGATGCTCGGGCATCAGGGTGGGCAGGATCCCGATCATCACGATGTGCGCGCCGTCCTCGGCGGCCTTGGCCTCCGCGGCGTTCAGGCTGGCGCGGACCTCGTCCTCCAGTTCCAGCGCGGACCGGCCGGGCAGCGGGCGGGGTGGGACGTTGAATTCGATGTTGTAGGCGCCCAGTTCGGTCTGGTAGGCCGGATCGGCGATGGAGGCCAGCACCGCCTGGTTGCGCAGCGCCGGCTGATAGTCAGCGTCGACCAGATTGCACTCGATCTCCATACCGGTCAGTGGCCGGTCGAACTCGAAACTCGACTGGGCCAGCATGGTCTCGAACACGTCCAGGCACAGCTGGACCTTGCGCCGGTACTCGCGGCGCTGTGCGCGGCTGAACTCGGTGCGTGAAACCTCTTCGCCCACAGTCGCACACTCTAGCTTCGGGAGGCCACCGCGATCTGCGGACCGAAAAGTCCGCCGCGTAACTCGATGGTGACCCCGGCATGGTCGGCCAGCGCGCGCAGCGCCGACGGACTGTAACTGCGCAGCGAGCTGATGACGCCGTCGTGCACGAACGGGATGAACGGGGCCAGCGGCAGCATGGTCGCCAGACGCAGGACGTGCAGCGGGGCGGGGGGCCGGGGCAGATCGATGATCAGCAGCCGGTCCGCGACCCGGGTGCCCTCGGCGAGCGCCGCCGCGGCCGTCGACGGCGGCAGGTGGTGCAACGACAGGGCGAACACCGCGAGCGCGAAATGGCCGTCCGTCGCGTCGATCGCGGTGGCGTCCATCTGCCGCACCTCGGCGCGCGGGTGGCTGCCCAGCTCCCCGGCGGCCATTTCGACGACCGACTCGGGCTCGACGTCGGTCACCGTGACATGCGCGGTGGGATGGCCCTGCAACAGCAGCGTCGACAGCGCACCATGCCCGGCGCCGAGCTCGAGAATCCGCGGGTCGGGCACATCGGCGATCTCCCCGAGCGCGATGTCGGCGAACTGCTGATGGTTGCCGAACACCCGGCCGGTCCACTCCAGCGCGTCGACCACGCTGCGTTTCACCGCGGGCGCGACGTCGTCACGGTCCAGATACTCCGACCGGTCGGTCTGCAGCATTCGGTCCAGGCATGACGCGTCGGGGCCACCGCGCGGCATCCGGTCGAGATCGGTCACGTTCTCACGCTACAAGTCGGCGAGATCCCGCGGCTTGAGCATCAGGGTGGCCACGATGCTGATCACACCGGTCATCACCAGATAGCCGCACGCCAACCACGGTGCATTGCCGCCCGCCGCGATCAGCGCGGTCAAGATGAGCGGCGTCAGACCCGAGGAGTACACCCCGGACAACTGGTAGACGGTGGACAGGCCGGTGTAGCGGATCCGGGTCGGGAACAGCGAGGCGTACAGCGTGCCCTGCGCGCCGTAGAACCAGGCGTGCACGATGCCGAACACGATGACGATGCCGACCGTGAAGGCCACCATGCTGCCGGTGTTGAACAGCGCGAACACCGGGAAGACCGCCACCACATAGGCGGCGATACCGGTGGCGTAGACGCGCTTGGGCCCGAACCGGTCGGCGCACAGACCGGACACCGGCAGCAGCGCGGCCATCAGCAGCGCCGCCCCGGTCACCACGATGAGCACGTCGACCTTGCCGTGCTGCAGCGTGGTGGTGGCGTAGGCGATGGCGAAGACGCCCCAGGTGTTGAACGCCGCGCCCTCACCCCAGCGGCTCAGCATGCCCAGCACCGTCGGGCGCAGCGACGGGCCGCGGAACAGTTCCTTCAACGGCGTCGCCGCGACCTCGTCGTCCTCCTGGACCTTCTCGAACGCCGGGGTCTCGGCGGCCTTCAGGCGCACGACGATCCCGAAGATGACCAGCACGACGCTGAACAGGAACGCGATGCGCCAGCCGTAGGACAGGAAGGCCTCGGCCGGCATCACCGTCTGCAGCAGGGCGAAGACACCGGTGCCCAGTGCCAGGCCGAGTGCGAGGCCGACCTGTGGGATGCTGCCGGCGAAGCCGCGCCGCTGCGGGGTGCTGTGCTCCACCGCGAGCAGTACCGCGCCGGCCCATTCACCGCCGAGCGCGAAGCCCTGCACGATGCGCAGCAGCAACAGCAGGATCGGGGCGACCACGCCGATCTGGGCGGCAGTCGGCAGCAGGCCCATCAGCGCGGTCGCGCCACCCATCAGGAACATGGTGAGCGCCAGGGTGCGTTTGCGGCCGATGCGGTCGCCGATGTGCCCGAACACGAAACCGCCGATGGGCCGGACCACGAAGCCGACGGCGAAGGTGGCGAAGGCCAGCAGGGTGCCGACAAACGACGTCTGATCCGGGAAGAAGGCGGTGTTGAAGACCAGGCTGGCCGCGGTGGCGTAGAGGAAGAAGTCGTACCACTCGATCGTGGTGCCGACCAGGCTGGCCCAAAGAGCGGTCCGGACTTTCTGCCGATCGCCGGGAGTCTGGTCGGGCGCCGTGGTGTCGGTGAAAGTCACTGGCCGGAGCTTATCGGCCCGTCACCGGCTACTGCGGATGGCATTCCTTGATCAGGGAGCCGAGCACGTCGTAGTACTCCGCGCTTATCACCGCCTGCCTGGCGAAATCGCGGTCCGAAGCGGCCGCTGTGATTTCGTCGGCCAACCCCGCCAGGCGCTGCGCCCGGCCCGCGACACCGCCCGAGGTGACCTGATCGGCCTGCTCGTGCAGTCGCTTGGCCCAGTCGGCGACCTCACCGGCGGTGGGGCCCTGGCCGGGGATGCCGGGCTGGGCGTACCCGGACTCCACCCAGGCCGTCCGCATCAGCGGCTCGGCCTGCCGGCAGCCGGCGCCGGCGAGGTAGGTCACCGACACCGAGGCGATGATGACCGCGACGGCCAGACCGATCGACGTCATCGACAGCCGTACCGTGCGCGGTTCGGCCTCGGGGACGACGCGGCGCCACAGGAAGTGGGTGCCGACGGCGGCGGCGCAGGCCGACACCGTCAGACCCACCGCGGCGAGCGGGCGCCCGATTCCGGATGCCGAGTTCGTCGCCGCCATGGTGACGAGCCCGGTGCCGACGACCAGCATGCCGAGCCACAGGATCCGCCTGCGCTCGTAGGCGTCGGCGTCGCGGACCGATACCCCGGCCAGGCCGCCGGCCGCGGTCAGCAGCGCGACGAGTGCGGGCACCAGATAGAGGCTGAGGGTGTCGGAATCCATGGTGCCCCGATGCTAGCGAGTCACTCCTCGCCGAGAATCTGGTAGATCTCCCGGCGTGCGGTATTGACGATGTCGAGGATGCGCTGCTGCTGATCGCTGTTTGCGGCGTGCATGGACTGCCCGACGGCGCCGAACAGTTGGCCCATCGCGGCCTGCAGGTTCACCGCATTCGGGTCGGCGTCACCGGCGATCTCGTCCCACGGCGGGGTCTCGATCTTCGCCGCGGCGGTGCGGCCGTCCTCGGTGAGTTCAAAGGTCTTCTTGCTGCCCTCGCTCTGGGCGGGGGCGATCAGCCCCTCGTCGACGAGCAGTTGCAGGGTCGGGTACACCGAACCGGGGCTCGGCTTCCACAGACCGTTGCTGCGAGCGGCGATCTCCTGGGTCATCTCGTAACCGTGCATGGGTCGTTCGGTGAGCAGGGTCAGGATCGCGGCGCGCACGTCACCGCGGCGGCCGCGGCCTCGCCCGCCGCGACCGCGGGGGCCCCCGGGTCCGAAACCGAAACCGGGTCCGAAACCGAAGCCGGGGCCCCGGCCGAAGCCGGGACCGAACGGGCCCGGTGCGCCCGCCTGGGCGCGGAGGTGGTCGCGGAACTCATGACGGGCGTGCCTGCGGTCGAACCCGGGTCCGAAACCAAAGGGGGGAGTGGGGGTGTTCATGAATCGCTTCCTTCTTCCGCGATTGATTCGATGCGTCGACGATATATCGGCAACTATCGCGATGCAATGGCCTTTCGGGTGTGAGATCGTGGTGTGATGTCCACCACTGAATCGGCGCTGCCCACCACCGGGGACTTCTTCCTGCGCGGCAACTACGCGCCCGTCGCGGACGAACTCACCGAGAACGACCTCCCGGTGCAAGGCGCCATCCCACCCGAGATCGACGGCTGGTATCTGCGCAACGGCCCGAACCCGCGCCAGCCGACCGCGCACTGGTTCATGGGCGACGGCATGATCCACGGCGTCCGCATCGAGGGCGGGGCCGCCAAGTGGTACCGCAATCGGTGGGTGCGGACCGACAGCTTCGTCGAGGACTTCCCGCTCTACAACCGCGACGGGACGCGCAATCTGCGGGCGGCCACGTCGAACACGCACGTCGTCAACCATGCGGGTAAGACGCTGGCGCTGGTCGAATCCTCGTTTCCGTACGAGATCAGCAATGAGCTGGAGACGTTGGGTGCCTACGATTTCGGCGGCAAGCTGGCCAACTCGATGACCGCGCACCCGAAGATCTGCCCGATCACCGGCGAGATGCACTTCTTCGGCTACGGCAGCATCGTCGAGCCCTATGTCAGCTATCACCGGGTGAACGCGGACGGCGAGCTGACCATCAACCGGCCGGTGGATGTCAAGGCGCACACCATGATGCACGACTTCGCCATGACCTCCGGCCACGTCATCTTCATGGATCTACCGGTGGTCTTCGATCTGAACGTCGCCGTCGGTCAACCCGGTGACATGCCCTACCGCTGGAGTGACAGCCACGGCGCGCGGTTCGGCGTGCTGCGCCGCGACGACCCGTTCGGTGCGATCCGCTGGTTCGAGATCGACCCGTGCTACGTGTTCCATGTCGCCAACGCCTACGACGACGCGAACTCGATTGTGTTGCAGGCGGCTCGATATCAGGAGCTCTGGCGCGACAGCGGCGGCTTCGATCAGCAGGCGGTGCTGTGGGAGTGGCGGATCGATCTGGGCACCGGCGTGGTGCGCGAACGCCAACTCGATGACCGTGCCGTCGAGTTCCCCCGGATCGACGACCGGCTGGCCGGGCTGCCGGCGCGGTACGCGGTCTCGGTCGGCGACAGCGACCTGGTGCGCCACGACCTGTCAACCGGATCGGCGCAGACGCACGACTTCGGCCCGGGCGTATCCGGTGAGGCCGTGTTCGTGCCCGGCCCTGGCGAGGCCGACGAGAGCAGCGGCTGGTACCTGAGTTACGTCTACGACCCGGTGCGCAACGGCAGCGATCTCGTGATCCTCGATGCCGCCGATTTCTCCGGGGCGCCGGTGGCGATCATTGCGCTCCCGCAACGGGTCCCGTTCGGTTTCCACGGCAACTGGGTCGGCGCGTAACCACGTCCGTCTCACCATGTGGACGCGTTCAAACCGCACCCGCATCCCCGGGTTGAACGATGCCGGCAACCGGTCGGGCCGCGCGCGGGCCGGTTGCTGGAACTCCGCCCTCGGGTGTGCGACGACCGCCGGTGCCGGCATGTCGAGCCGGCGGCCCGCGACGGTGGTGCAAACCACTCGGATGGCGTGTTGTGGGCCGAATCACGCAGGTCGTACCGGTTGGTAACTTCAGTCCAGCAAACTCTTTGCGGTCGATAGAGTAAGACTGATTTAGTTTCCGTTGGTAACGATCAATCTTGTGTGTACGCCCGTTTGCCGAGTTGTCGCATCGCCTAGAAAATGGCCCTCAACAGCAACGTCCGCATCTCGCAAAGTGCTGCCGCGCAACACTTGGCGCATGCTGCCATTTTACAAATCGCGCTTGACGTCAACTTACCCCTGAGTAAGTTGTGTCCGGTCCGGGGGAACTCCACGAAGGGTTGGCAAACCATGTCCATGCAGTTGACCATGAAGCCGTACATCACCGCCGGGGTGGCGTTGGTGGGCGCGAGCGTGATCGCGGTGACGCCCATCGCGCCCCATCCGGACCTGAGTCCACCCCCCGCGATCGCGCTCGCGGCATCGATCGACAACCCGATCACCGTCTTCAAGCCGGTGGTCAACGCCGCCGGGGACCTCATCCGGGAAACCCTGCAGGCCGAATTCGCCGATCCGTTCCCCATCCTGCGCCAGGTGTTCGCCAATCAGCGGTTCACCGTCCAGAAGCTCTTGCAGGCCATCGACGACGGCGGCGCCGCGATCGGGGAACTCGTGGCCGGCCTGCCCGCCGCACTGAACGCCGCCGGCGCCATCCTGCGGACCGGCGATGTCAACGGCGCGATCGACAGCCTGGTGGCGAGTGGTCTGATGCCGATCCTCAATTTCATCTCCGGGGTGACCGTCCCACTCCAGGAGGCCGCCCAGCGCCCGTTCGCCGTCGGCCAGGCGCTCGTCGGGGCGGCATTCGAGACCGGACTGGCGCTCACCGTCGCACTGACACAGACGTTCATCGGGATCGGCTTCCCGGTGGGCACCACGCCGGTTCTGCAGAACCTCGTCACCGTCACCGAATCCGTGCTCCGGTCGATCGGCACGCTCAATCCGATCAACATCATCAATGCCGTCCAGAACGGTGTCGCCGACGTCCTGCTGAACACGATCACCCACATCAGCGACTTCATGGTCCAGACGGTCCCCTACATCAGGACCGTAATCGTCAACGCGCTCAAGGCCGGTCAACCGAACCCGGTCGTGCGGACGGCGAACCTGGCCGCATCCGTGGCGACGGTGCCCGAGATCGACGCACCCACCGTGACGATCGCCATCCCGGGTGCCGAGGCCGACGCCGGCGCACCGGCGGTGACGCCGGTCAGCAATGCCGACACCCCGGTCGAGGCGCCGGTCGGGCAGACCCCGGCGGAGCCCGCGCAGGAGGCCCCGGCCGAGGCGCCCGCCGAGGACGCCGAGGACGCGGCCGAGACTCCCGCCGAAGAGGTGGCGATCGAGGAGCCCGAGGAGGCCGAACCGGCCGCGGCCCGGCCCAGCCTCAAGAAGGCTGCCTCGGGCAAGACCTCGCCCAAGCGGGCCGGAAACCCGCGGGCGGCAGCCTGATCAGACCCGCCGGAAGGCGACCGTGACGATCATCGCGGCGGCGAGAACCAGCGTCGCCGCGATGATCGCGGTCGGGGCGATCCCCGAGTCGAACGCGGCGTGCGCCGACTCCAGGAGTTTCTCGGCCGTCGGGCCCGGCAACTCGCCGGCCACCGCCGTCGCGCCGCCGATGCTCTCGGCGGCGTCCCCGGCCTGGGACGGGCTCAACCCGGCCGGAATGGTGACGTTCGCCCGGTAGAACGCGGTGAAGATGGTGCCCAGGGTGGCCGCACCGACCACCGCGCCCAACTCGTAGGCGGTTTCCGAAACCGCCGATGCCGCACCGGCTTTCTCCGGTGGCACCGAGGCCACGATGGTGTCGTTGGATACCGTCTGCGAGACGCCGACGCCGAACTCCAGCACCACGAACGAGGCGATGATCGCCGCGACCGACAGGTCGTGCCGGAACAGCAGGATCAGGATGAACCCCGCGGCCACGAATACCAGGCCGACCACCATCAGGGCCTGCGGACTGAAACGCTTGGCCGCCTTGACCACCGAGATGCCGGCGACCATCGACACCACCGCGCCGGGGAGCGTCACCAGCCCCGCTGCCAGCGGGCTCAACCCGAGTACCAGCTGCAGGTGCTGGGACACGAAGAAGATGAACCCGATCAGGCCGACGATCGACAGGAAGTTGGCCAGCACCGAAGAGGTGAACGGCGCGGAGCGGAACAGCTCCATGTCCAGCATCGGGATGTCGCGGCGGTTCTGCCGGCGCACGAACAATGTGCCCGCCGCGATACCGACCGCGGCGGCCGCCAGCACCAGGACCGACAGGCCGTCATGCGCACCGGTCTTGATCGCCCACACCAGCGGCAGCATCGCCGCGAACGACAGCACCACGCTGACCGGATCCATCGGCCCCGGATTCGGGTCACGGGACTCCGGGATCAGCTTGGGGCCCAGGATGATCAGTGGCAGCAGGATCGGTACCGCGATCAAAAACACCGCACCCCAATGGAAATGCTGCAGTAGTGCACCGCCGACGATCGGCCCCAGGGTGGACCCCGCGGTGAAGCAGGAGGCCCAGATGGCGATCGCCAGCCGGCGGGCCGACGCATCGGTGAAGATGTTGCGGATCAGCGACAGGGTGGACGGCATCAGCATGGCGCCGAATACGCCCAGCGCACCGCGCGCGAGGACCAGCATCTCGGCGCTCGGCGCGAACGCCGCCGCAGCCGACACCACCATGAACCCGGTGCCGCCGACCATCAGCAGCCGGCGCCGGCCGAGACGGTCCCCGAGGCTGCCCATCGTGACCAGCAGCGCGGCCAGCACCAACGAGTAGACATCGACGATCCAGAGCTGGGTGGACGCCGGCGGACGGAAGTCCTCGGCGATCACCGGCAGCGCGAAGGCCAGCACGGTGTTGTCGATGGCGATCAGCATGACCGGGAGGGCCAGGACGGCGAGCGCTATCCAGGCGCGTCGCGGTGTGCTGGTCGGCGGCGGAGTGAGTGACCGGGTGGTCATGTGATGGTTCCCTTGGTGAGGCTGTGCATGATGGCGTCGACGACCTGGTGGCGCGGGGTGCGGTCCTGCTTGATGGCCTCGTACCCGGCCAGCAGCAGAAACCAGAACACCCGCCGCGCCCACCCGGGCGGAAACTCCGGCCGGTCCGCGCTGGCCCGGGACAGGATCTCGGCGATCGCCTCGTCCCCGGTCTCGAAGTAGGCCACGAGTTCGGGGTCGGCCAGCAGGGTCGGCTCGGTATAGATGTAGAGCACGATCGGGCCGAGGTCGAGCTGGCTTTCGACCACCCGGCGCAACGCTTCCAGGACCGGGCCGCAGCTCGGGTCGGCCGCTTCGATCGCGGCGGTGCTGGCCGCGTGTACCTGCATGCCGACTGCTTTGAGCAGGTCGATGCGTTCGGGGAAGTACCGGTGCAGGGTGCTGCGGCCGACGCCCGCGACGGCGGCGATGTCAGCGAGGGTGGCCGCCGGATTGTCGATGAGCACCGAGATGGCGGCATCGACAATCGCGCGCCGGGTGCGGCCACGCACGCCGGTTTCGGCCACCTCGGAGACAGTCATGGCGCATACTGTACCAGCGAAGGTTCAAAATGAGACATCGGTGTCTCGTTTCTAGCGGTAGGGCGGCAAACCCTGTAGTCGTGCCAGCTCGCGGCGGTGCCGTTCGGCCAGCACCGCGGCCAGCATCCGCTCCGGCGGCACCCCGGGCGGGGGCGGCGGGGAGATCCGGGCCGCCACGTCCGCGGCGATCCGCAGCCCCATCTGCTGACGCAGGTCGGGCTGCAACTGGGTGGCCCGGGCCAAGAACTGTCGCGCCATCTCGGCCTGCTCGGGCGCCAGCCCGGACAACTGCAGGGTGGCCGCCCACCACGCCAGTTCCGGCGGCATCGGCGGCGGCGGATTCAGCCGCGGCGCCCGCTCGCTGATCACCATGGTGCCGGCGAACACATCCCCGATCCGCTTGCCCCGCGGTGAGATCATGCTGCAGATGACCGCGGGCCCGCCGGTCAGCATCCAGATCTCGACGACGCCGGCCAGCGCGCGAAAAGCCGCCTGCCGCAACCGTTCCGGGCCACCGTCGTCGGACACCACGCGCAACCCCAGCGCCATCTTGCCCAGTGACCGGCCGCGCGTCGCGGTCTCGAACACCACCGGATACCCGACCAGCACCAACACCATGAAGATGATCAGCACGGCCGCCGACAGCGCCGGGTCGAACTCACGCAGGGTCAACGCCCACAGCACGGTCAGCACCGCGTAGCCGGCGGCCATCACGGTGACGTCGATCAGCGCGGCCAGCGCGCGCACCGGCAACTGCGCGATCGACACGTCGAGTTGCACGGCATCGCCGGTCACCAGGGGTTCGGGCTGCAACGCCATGCCCGCGACGCTACTAGGATCGCAGCCGTGGATGTCGACGCGTTCGTGCTCGCCCACAGCCCGGCATGGGACCGTCTGGAGGAACTCACCAGACGCCGACGCACACTGACCGGCGCCGAGATCGACGAACTGGTCGATCTCTACCAACGGGTCTCCACCCATCTGTCCATGGTGCGCAGCGCCACCTCCGACGCGGTGCTGGTCGGCCGGCTGTCCGGGCTGATCGCCCGGGCGCGCGCCGCGATCACCGGCGAACGCGCGCCGCTGCGCAGCGAATTCGTCCGGTTCTGGACGGTGTCGTTCCCGGTGGTGGCCTACGACTGCCGGCGCTGGTGGCTCGGCTCGGCGCTGGGCTTCCTGGTCGTCGCGGTGCTCGTCGGGTTCTGGGTGGCGGGCAGTCCGGAGGTGCGCGCCGCGATCGGTACCCCGGCCGAACTCGAGCAGTTGATCAACCACGATTTCGCCGGGTATTACAGCGAGAACCCGGCCGGCTCGTTCGCCCTGCGGGTCTGGGTCAACAACGCCTGGGTGGCCGCGCAGTGCATCGTGTTCGCGATTCTGCTGGGACTGCCGATCCCGTGGGTGCTGTTCCAGAACGCCGCCAACGTCGGGGTGTCGGGCGGCCTGATGTTCGGGGCCGGCAAGGGGGACGTGTTCCTGGGCCTGCTCACCCCGCACGGACTGCTGGAGCTCACCGCGGTGTTCCTGGCCGCCGCCGCGGGCATGCGGTTGGGCTGGACGGTGATCGCGCCGGGGGACCGGCCCCGCGGACAGGTACTGGCCGAACGTGGTCGCGCGGTGATGTCGGTGGCCGGCGGGCTCGTGGTGGTGCTGTTGATCTCCGGGCTGATCGAGGCGCTGGTGACCCCGTCCCCGCTGCCGACCTGGGCCCGGATCGCCATCGGTGTGGCCGCCGAGATCGCCTTTCTCGCATACGTTCTGCACTTCGGCGCCAAGGCCTCCCGGGCCGGGGAGACCGGAGACCTCGACGATGCGCCCGATGTGGTGCCGACCGGCTGATCAGAGCCGGCCGGCGGCCTTCATCGCCAGATAGCGGTCGGCGAGCGCGGGTGCGAGCTGATCGGGCAGCGCGTCGATGACGTCGACGCCGTGGTTGCGCAGCCGTGCGGCGATGGCGTGCCGATCGTTGCGCAGCCGCTCCGCCGCCGCCGCGTCATAGACCTGCGCCGCATCGGCCCGGCCGGCGGCCAAGGCGTCCACCCGCGGGTCGGCGACCGCGGCCAGCAGCACCTGATGTCTGCCGGCCAGCTGTGGCAGCACCGACATCAACCCCTCGTCCAGCGCCGAGGCGTTCAGATCGGTGAGCAGCACCACCAGGGCCCGGCGGCGGACCCGGCGATGGATGGTGGCCACCATCGCCGCGGTATCGGACTCCACCAGCGCCGGCTGCAACGGCGCCATCGCCGTCACCAGCGACGTCAGCACCTGCCCGCGGGTCGTGTTGAACACCGCTGCCCGGGAAACCCGGTCGTGGGCCAGGAAATCCACGTGGTCACCGGCGCGCGCGGCCAACGCCGCCAGCAGCAGCGCAGCGTCCATCGACCAGTCCAGGCGCGGCCACCCGGCCGGATCGGTGGGGGTGGGATCCACGCCGATGCGGCCGGCCGCGGTCCGGCCGGTGTCCAGCACGATGACCACTCGCCGGTCCCGTTCGGGCCGCCAGGTCCGCACCACCACGTCCGCGCGCCGGGCAGTCGCGCGCCAGTCGATGGAACGGACATCGTCACCGACGACATACTCACGCAGCGAGTCGAATTCGGTGCCCTGCCCGCGGATCAGCACCGGGACCGCACCGTCGAGTTCACGCAGTTTGGCCAACCGCGACGGCAGATGCTTGCGGGACAGGAAGGGCGGCAGGATGCGCACCCGGTGCGGCACGGCATGCGAGTACTGCCGCCCGGCCAGCCCGAGTGGGCCGACGGCGCGCACGGTGACCTGCGCGGCGTCTTGATCGCCGCGGCGTACCGGCGCCAGCGTGGTGACCAGCCGGGCCCGCCCGCCGGCCGGGATGTCCACCGGCCGGGCGCGCGGGGTGGGGCGGGCGCTCGGGGCCCAAGCATCCCGGATCTGCCCACGCAGCCGGCGCCGGCCCGGGTTGTGCACCTCGACGATGCTGTCCACGGTCTGCCCGAGCCGCGCCGAGGTGTCACCGGACCGCCGCACCGCCAGCGCCCGGGGAGCGGCCGCCAGTGCGGCGTCGGCGCCGAACAGCAGCACCAACGCCGCCAGTACGACGACGAAAGTCGCTGCCGGCCACGGTGACAGCGCGATCGGCGCGACGCCCACCGCGGCCACCAGACCCGCCCGACCGGTGAGGATCACTAGCGTGGCACCGGGACCGAGGCCAGGATCCCGGCCAGCACACCGTCGGCATCGGCGCCCTCCAGTTCGGCCTCCGGGCGCAGCGCGATGCGGTGCCGCAGGGTCGGCGCGGCCATCGCCTTCACATCATCGGGGGTGACGTACTCGCGGCCGGACAGCCAGGCCCAGGCCCGCGAGGTGGCCAGCAGGGCCGTGCTGCCGCGCGGGGACACCCCGAGCTGTACCGACGGGGAAGTCCTTGTCGCCGTGGCGATGTCGACCAGGTAGCCGAGGACCTCCGGGGCCACCCGGACGGAACGGACAGCGTCACGCCCCGCGGCGAGTTCGGCCGGGCCGGCCACCGGCGTCAGCCCGGACAGATCGCGCGGGTCGAATCCGCCCGCATGCCGGCCCAGGATCGCGATCTCCTGATCACGGGGCGGCAGAGCCACATTCAGCTTGAGCAGGAACCGGTCCAATTGGGCCTCGGGCAGCTGGTAGGTGCCCTCGTACTCGATCGGGTTCTGGGTGGCCGCCACGATGAACGGATCCGGCAGCGGGCGGGGTGCACCGTCCACGGTGACCTGGCGTTCCTCCATCGCCTCCAGCAGCGCGGCCTGGGTCTTCGGTGGGGTGCGGTTGATCTCATCGGCCAGCAGCAGATGGGTGAACACCGGCCCGGCCCGGAACTCGAACTCGGCGGTGCGGGCGTCATAGACCAGCGACCCGGTGACATCGCCGGGCATCAGGTCCGGGGTGAACTGCACCCGCTTGAAATCCAGCGCCAGGGTCGCGGCCAGGCTGCGCACCAGCAGCGTCTTGGCGACGCCGGGCACGCCCTCCAACAGGACGTGGCCGCGGCAGAGCAGGGCGATGACCAGCCCGCTCACCACGGCGTCCTGGCCGACGACTGCTTTGGAGATCTCGGCGCGCAGCGCGAGCAGCGCATCCCGGGGATGTGGAGGTGTCGTCACGACTGGGCGACCTGCCTTTCGAGATCGTCGAGTTGGTGGGCGAGGGTGAGCAGTTCGGTGTCGGTATCGGGTGCGGGGCCGAACAGCACGGCACCGCAGTCCGTTCCGGTGCGTTGGGCCACGGCCTGGGCCACCGCCGGCGGTGTGGCGTTGCGTCCCAGCCCGAGCCGGGGTGCCAGCCGGGTGAGCGTCGCGGTGCGCAGAGCCTCGGCGGCACGGTCGCGGGCGCGATGGGAGCGGTACAGCCGGGCCCGGCCCTCCACCGTCTCCGATGCCCGCACCACCACCGGCAGACGTTCGGCGACCAGCGGGCCGAGTCGGCGTCCGCGCCACCAGGCCAACACCGCCACCAGCACGCACAGCTGCAGTACCACCCATCCGACCTGAGGCGGGGCCAGATCCAACAGCGAAGCCTCGCCGCCGGATTCGCCCTCGATGCGCTGCGGGGCGTACCAGATCACCCGGTCGTGGGTGCCCGCCAGATTCAGTGCCAGTGCGGCACTTCCGTGTCCCAGCAGCCCGGCGTTGGTCATGAACTCCGAGCTGCCGACCACGGTGATGGTGCGTCCGGTGTCGGTATAGCGCAGCAGCGCACCGTCGTAGCAGCGGATGGCGGGCAGGTCGTTCGCGCGACGGAAGCTGTCGCTGATGCCGAACTGCACGTCGCCGGCCGTGACCGCTTCCCGCAGATCACAATTCGGTCGGCCACCGAACTGCAGGGAGCCGTCGGGCCGCACGGTCGGGGCCAGCCGCTCCCGGGTGCCGGCGGTGGGGGCGACCAGCAGCCGGTCGCCGGGCAGACCGGCCAGCCGGTCCAGTCCGTCCTCGTCGAACAGGAAGAACGTCTGGGCGATCAGGATCAGGGTGTCCGGCCGCGCCGCCGCGGCGACCGTCTCCACATCCTCGGCGACGACAACCTCCACGCCGTGCTCGCCCAGCAGGGTGACCAGTGCGTGCGCACCGTCCGGTGCGGTGGAACCGGCCTCCATCAGTCCGCCGGTCCGCGGCGCGGTCAGATGGGCGCTCAGGACGGAAACCAGCACGATGGCCAGCAGCGCCACGATCATCCAGCGACGGCCGGTCATCGGGTCACCGCCCGGAGCAGGCTTCGGTCCAACTCGGCGATCTGGCGGTACCCGGATTCGGTGCCGGCCTGCGCACCGTAGGTGACGCCGTTGAACGTCTCGGCGGCCCGGCTGAACTCGGGGGACAGCCCGGGCAGCGCGGCGCCGGCGTCCCGGGCCAGTTCGGTCGCGGTGCGTCCGGGCACCGGGTCCAAGGTGCCGGACTCCTCCAGCTGGCGGGCCACCGCCCGCAGCCGGTTCCGGATGGCCAGCATCCAATCACCCTGTGCGGCAGAGGCTTCGGCCTCGTCGCGGTGCTGCTGTGCGCTCAGCTCGGCGCCGGTGAACAGTGCCGCACCGGACTGCCGGTCGGTGCGCATGGCGCGTCGGGCCACCCGGACCGTCACGATGATCGCCACGACCAGGACCGAACCCAACAGCGCGGCGGTGATCCAGCCGCCGGGCACCCATGAGCCGTCGGTGAAGATCCGGTACAGCACCCGGTCCAACCAGGCCGTGAACTGATCGGTCAGCGACGGACGCGGATAGCTGGGCTTGCTGAGCTCGCGCTGGGCAGCGTCGTGCGCGGCGTCCCCGTCGATGTCCAGTCCGGTCACGTTCAGGGCCGGCGGCTCAGCCAGAGATGATCGGTGGAATCGGCAGGCGCGGCCGGACCGGCCGCGCCGGTCTGCAGCACCAGATCGAAGGCCTCCGAACGGATTCTGCGGTCGGCGTAGAGCAGCACCACCACACCGGCGGTGAACGGCGCGGTCACGATCTGGCCGACCGCGGCGCCGACGGAGGCCAGCGCCATCCCGGCCAGCGCCGTGCCGGCCGAATCGCCGACCATGATCAGCACCTGCGAGCCGATGCTGAACGGCATCCCCACTGCCGTGGACAGCAGCCCGGCCACCAGCATCGCCAACACCCGGATGCCGAACACCCGCCAGAAGTCGCCGCGCACCAACGCGAACGAGCGCTCGATCGCCGCCAGCACCGGCAGGCGCTCCAACACGATCAGGGTGGGCGCGAAGCTGAGCTTGGTGAACAGATAGACCAGCGCCGCCACCGCCCCGGAGACCAGCGGCACCCCGAGGGCGAATGCGGCCCAGCCGTTGAGCACGAAGGCCACCATCGTGACGACCCCGGCGACCGCGGCCACCACCAGTGCGGCGCCGAGGGTCTCCAGCGCGGTGTAGGCCAGCAGGGCGAGCAGTCGCCCGCGTACCCGCTGCCAGGCCTCGCCGATCGCGATGGGCGAACCGAACACCGCGCGACCCACGATCACCGTGAGCAGGCCGCTGAGCAGGATCGAGGACAGCCAGATGGCCACCGCCCCGGCGGCCGCGCCGACCAGCGAGCCCAGCAGGACGGTGACGTCGGGGTCGGGTCCGGTGAGCTCCGGCGGTGCCAGGGTCCCGCCGGTGGCCGGCGGGCCGAACTGCAGCAGCAGGGCCAGCAACTGGGCGATGACGACGACGATGGTGGCCACCCCGAGGGTGGTCTTCGGGTTGGCCCGGATGTAGGCGAATGCGCCGTTGAAGATCTCCGACAGGTTCAGCGGGCGCAGCGGGATGATGCCGGGTGCTGCGTACGGGTGGTAGGCGGGCGGGGGGTGGTAGTACCCGCCGACATCACCACTCATGGCTCCATCCTGTCACTGGCGTAGCGTCACAGCCATGTCGGAATTGAAGGACAGGTTGCGTGCCGACCTGACTGCGGCGATGAAGGCGCAGGACAAACTGCGCACCGCCACCCTGCGCATGCTGTTGGCATCGGTCCAGGCCGAAGAGGTTTCGGGCAAACAGGCCCGCGAGCTGTCCGATGAGGACGTCCTCAAGGTGCTGTCCCGGGAGGCCAAGAAACGCGGTGAGGCCGCCGAGATCTATACCCAGAACGGGCGCGGTGAACTGGCGGCCAACGAGCACGCCGAGGCGCGGGTGATCGATGAGTATCTGCCCACCCCGCTGACCGACGCCGAACTGGCCGACGTGGTCGACACCGCGCTGGCCCAGGTCGCCGAGCAACTCGGGGAGCGGCCCGGTGTCCGGCAGATGGGTCAGGTGATGAAGGCGGCCACCGCCATCGCGGCCGGCAAGGCCGACGGGGCTCGGCTGTCCGCGGCGGTCAAGGCCCGGCTCTGACTCGGAGCTTTCAATTCACAGCCGCCAGAGCGCCTGCTGGCTGGTGCTGGCGATCAGCGATCCGGCACGGTCGTAGAGCCCGCCGACCACCAGCCCGCGGGAGTGGCTGTTGCCCAGCGAGTCGACCTCGTAGCGGTGCCACCGATCGGGCGTGAACGGCCGGTGGAACCACACCGAGTGGTCCAGGCTGGCCGCGAAACCGACCTCCTCGGTCGCCGGGGTGCCCGGCGGCCGGGCGGCCGGCACCGGGCCGATGTCGGAGATGTAGGTGAGCGTGCAGGCCCGCACGAGCGGATCGTCCTCGATCACGTCGCGGGTGCGCACCCAGTAGGGCGGGATCGCCCACGGTGACTCGTCCTCGGGATTGGCCCGCAGCTCGAAGAACTCGGCGGATTCCAGCGCCGGCGCCTTGGGGACGGCGTCGTCGAAGGCCAGGGTGGCCGCGCGCGGCGGGTGCCAGTCCGGGCCGTTCTCGGCCACCTGGAACGAGGCGATCATCTCCAGGATGACCTTGCCCTGCTGGCGGGCGGTGACCCGGCGGGTGTCGAAGGACCGGCCGTCGCGGGTGCGTTCCACCTCCAGTTCGACGTCCACCCCGTACCGGCCGCCACGCACGAAATAGGCATGCAGGGACTGCGGCAGCTTGTCCGGGCCGACGGTGGCGCCGGCGGCGCCGAGGGCCTGCGCGGCGATCAGGCCGCCGAACAGTCGCTCGCCCGGCGCGCTCCATTGCGGCGCGATGAACACATCGCCGTCGCGGCCGAAGTCGAGCAGACCGGCGATCCAGCTCTTGGTGGTCATCCTCGGACCGTACCAACCGTTTGGTTGGGCCCGTGGTGGGGCCCGCGGGGCGGTGTTTCCTCCGGACGGCGTCAGCGGTATCGCCGGCGGTACTGCTCGGCCGAATCGTCGCGGACGGCGGAGGCGAAGTCTCCGCGCTCTTCTCGCAGATAGCCGGCCACCCCCAGCGCGGTGGCGAGGGCGCCGGCCACCCAGGCGTTCCATGCGATGCTGTCCCCGCTGAACGCCGCCACCCAGGGCGACAAGAACAGCGCGAATCCCACGATGGCGAGCGTCAGGAAATTATGGGTGGGCTCGGAGGCCAATAGCGACCAGACGGCGACCACGGCGATCATCGCGCCCAGGCCGATGGTGACCGCCCTCGGGGCGGCCGGGGCCGGTAGCCCGATGCTCAGAAGGACGGCGGCGAGGCCGGCGATCAATGCCAGTCGCCCGATCCAGTAGCTCCACGGGTGTCGAAGCCGTTGACTGTCTCCCACGTCGGAGATGCCGTACTCGGTCGGCGTCCGGTCGTGCGTCCAGGCGAAGCCGCCGAGGATCACCGCCAGGCCCCCGCCAACCAGCACGTCCAGGATGCCCACCGGTCATAGCTGTAGCCGTTGCCGATGAACGGAACGGTGAACATCGCCAGGCCGACGACCAGCAAGCCCCAGTGATCGGGGGCCCGGTTGTGGACGAGAACGGACAGAACTCCGAAGAACACGATGAATGCGCCGAAGCCGAAGGCGAGTCCCTGCCCGGCCTGAGTCGTGGTGAACGCGAAGGCGGACACCACAGCACACACGCCGACGGCGACGGCAGCCCAGCCGATCCGATTCCCGGACTTCATAAGGTCATTCGTAGCGTCGTGGGAATCGGGAAAATAGGGTCCACCGGCCCTATCCGTGGCGGAATCGGCCCCCGCTGCACGCCCGATCGCCGACCCGATGTGGGCACCGGGCCGGTTCGTGGTGATTCAAGCGTGTCGCTGCAGTGGCGCCACGGCGGTGGCGATCCGGTCCAGCGCATCGGCGTTGACCCGGTAGTACGCCCACTTCCCGCGTTGCTCGCGACCGACGAGGCCGCTGTCGACGAGCAGCTTCATATGGTGGGACACCGTGGGCTGGCTCAGGCCGAGCGGTTCGGTGAGGTCGCAGATGCAGGCTTCGCCACCGTCGGAGGCGGCGATGAGGGACACCAGTTTGACCCGCGCCGGGTCGGAGAGCGCCTTGAACACCGACGCGAGACGTTCGGCGGCCGGGGTGTCCAGCACGCCGCCGGTCAGCGGCGAGCAGCAGGCGGCCACATCATCGGCGCTCGCGGTTGCCATGCCGTCCATCATGGCACACGTATTGACAAACTTCGATGGGTCGCGCAGCATCGACCCATCGAAGCTTGTCTATGAGAGGAGTGCGGCATGACAGAGCTGCCCGTCGTGGTGATCGGTGCCGGACCGCTGGGCCTGGCCGCGGCCGCCCACCTTCTGGAGCGCGGGCTCACCCCGTTGGTGCTGGAAGCCGGCGCCGGACCCGCGTCCGCGATCGAGCAGTGGGAACACGTCCGCACGTTCTCGCCCTGGCCCGAACTGGTGGACCCCGCCGCTGCCCGGCTGTTGGAGCCGACCGGCTGGGTGGCGCCAGAGGCCGGGTTCCCGACCGGCCGCGAGTGGATCGATGACTACCTCGCGCCGCTGGCGACAGCGCTGGGCGAGCGGGTGCAGTACGGTGCCCGGGTGGAGGCGGTGTCCCGGCTGGGACGTGACCTGCTGGTCACCCCGGGCCGCGCTGAGGCGCCGTTCGTTCTGCACGTGACCAACGCGGAGGGAGTCGAATGCCGACTCCAGGCGCGCGCGGTCATCGATGCATCCGGAACCTGGGGCCAGCCCAATCCTGCGGGCGCTGACGGTGTTCCCGCGATCGGGGAGCGGGCAGCCGCGGTCGCCGGGGTAGTGAGCTACCTACCGCCGACTCCCGAGCAGGCCTCGGCTCTATCGGGCAAGCACGTGGTGATCGTCGGCAGCGGGCATTCGGCGATGACTGCGGTGATCCAGCTCGGTGAGGTGGCGCGCCGCGATCCGTCAACCACGGTGACCTGGCTGCTGCGTCGGGGGGTCACCAGCGACACCTTCGGTGGCGGTGCCGCCGATGAGCTCCCGCAGCGCGGTGCGCTGGGTGTGCGCTCGAAGGAAGCCGTTGAGGAGCAGCGGGTTTCGCTGCTGACCGGTTTTCGGACGGAGCGCATCGACGTGGTGGACGGACGAGCGATTGTGACGGCCGAGGACGGGCGGTCGCTACCCCCGGCCGACCAGGTGGTGGTGCTCACCGGTTTCCGGCCCGACCTGTCGATTCTGTCGGAAGTGCGCATCGCGGTCGACCCGATCCTGCAGGCGCCGGTGAAACTCGCCGGGTCGATCGATCCGAACATGCACTCCTGTGGCAGCGTGGCGCCCCATGGTGCCGCCGAACTGGCGCACCCGGAACCGGACTTCTACATCGTGGGCATGAAGTCCTACGGGCGGGCGCCCACCTTCCTGGCCATGACCGGCTACGAGCAGGTGCGCAGCATCGCCGCCGAGTTGGCCGGGGACCACGAGGCCGCCGGCCGTGTGGAGCTGACCTTGCCCGACACCGGTGTCTGCAATGGCGCGGGTCTGTTCGACAGCCCGGACACCGAGAACGCCGGCGGCGGGTGCTGTGCACCGGCTGCGTCATCGCCGCAACCGTTGTCCTTGTCGCTCAACTCCGTTGGTGGATGACAGCGACCACCAAGCTCACGACGCCGAGGGTGGCCCACGGGCTGCGCTGGGTGCTGTTGGCGCTGTGCGTCACCGAGATCACCAGCTGGGGCGTGCTCTACTACGCCTTCACCGTGCTCTCGGAACAGATCACCGCTGACACCGGCTGGTCGGCGCCCGCGGTGACCGCCGCCTTCTCGGCCGGACTGGTGACGTCGGCGTTGGTGGGGATTCCGGTCGGGCGCTGGCTCGACCGCGTCGGTCCGCGGTGGATCATGACCGCAGGCTCGGTGCTGGGAGTGGTTTCAGTTCTCGCTGTGGTGGCCGCGCCGAACTACGGTTGGTTCGTGGCGGCCTGGGTGCTCGCCGGCGTGGCGATGAGTGCCATCTTCTATGCGCCCGCGTTCGCGGCGTTGACCCGGTTCTTCGGTGCCGGTGCCGTCCGTGCTCTCACGGTGCTGACCTTGGTGGCCGGCTTCTCCAGCACCGTATTCGCCCCCTTGACGGCGGCGCTGTCGGTTCATCTGAGTTGGCGGCACACCTATATCGTGCTGGCGGCGGTGTTGGCGGTGATCACCATCCCGGCGCACTTCTTCGGGCTGCGGCGCCCGTGGCCGGAAGTCGACACCCGATACGTCGTGGAGGCTCCGACCCGCACCGCCCGCAGCCGGCCGTTTCTGGCGCTGGTGGCGGCGTTCGCGCTGGCCGGCCTGGCGTCCTATGCGGTGATCGCGAATCTGGTGCCGTTGATGAGCCAACGCGGGATCAGTACCAGCGCCGCAGCAGTGGCGTTGGGATTGGGCGGCGCCGGTCAGGTCATGGGCCGCCTCGGCTACCAGCTCCTGGTGCGCCGCGTCGGGGTCGTTCCCAGGACCGCACTGGTCATGGCCGGTGTCGCGGGAACCACCGTGTTGTTGGGCGTGTTCAGCTCTTATGCGGCACTGGTCATCGTGGCCGTCGGGGCCGGGGTGATGCGCGGCATCATGACCTTGCTGCAAGCCACCGCCGTGTCCGAGCGTTGGGGCTCAACCCATTACGGCCATCTCAGCGCATTGCTGAACGCGCCGATCATGATCGCCACTGCGGTGGGCCCGTTCGTCGGCGCGGCACTGGCCAGTTTCCTCGGCGGTTACGCCGAGATGTTTGTGGCCCTCGGCGCGATCGCCGCGGCGGGTGCACTGCTGGCGGTGGCCACCAGGTCGCGAGCCGGGTCGGGTCAGTAGGCGCGCTGCGGTGGACGTAAGCGGTGAGGTCAGAGCTGGGTGCGGTCGGTCAGGGTCGAATGCAGCTGTCGCACACGGGCTGCGATGTCGTCGCGGACCAGGCGCATGCGTTCGAGGCCGTCGATGCCGCGTTCGGAGGGTTCGTCGGTGTCCCAGTTCTGTACCTGGGTGCCGGGCAGCGGATCGAGTTGTACCTCCCGGCCGACGGTGACCACCAGGTCCACATCGCGGGCGAGCCGATAGTCGATCAGTTCGGGTTGCTGATCGGTGATGTCGACGCCCACCTCGTGTAGCGCTTGGGCGGACAGATCGTTGACGGTGCTGCCGGGCTTGGTGCCGGCCGAATGCACGACGACGGAGTCTCCGGCCAGCCGGCGCATCAGCCCGGCCGCCATCTGCGACTTGCCACCGTTCTTGACGCAGACGAACAGCACTGCGGGCGTATGAGATTCGGTCATCGGGTCAGGCCTGTCGGGCGGTGACGTTGAGTTCGGCGAGCAGGCGCCGGACGCGTTCTTCGATGTCGTCGCGAATGGGGCGAACCGCATCGACGTCTTGGCCCGCGGGGTCGGGCAATTCCCAGTTCTCGTAGCGCTTGCCGGGGAAGACAGGGCAGGCATCACCGCAGCCCATGGTGATCACGACGTCGGCGGCCTGCACGATCTCGTCGGTCCAGGGTTTGGGGAATTCGCCGGTGATGTCGATGCCGACTTCGGCCATGGCGGCGACGGCGGAGGGGTTGATGTGGTCACCCGGTTCGGAGCCGCCGGACCAGGCCACGGCGGCATCGCCGGCCAGGTGAGTGAAGTAGGCCAAGGCAATCTGCGAGCGGCCGGCGTTGTGGGTGCACAGGAACAGCACGGTGGGCTTGCCGTCGCTGATCCTGCCTTCCACGCGCGCCAGAGCATGCAGGCGCTGGCGGGCGAACCGCTCGGCAAGCAACGGCAGGAAGTTGGGGATGGTGGCATGACCGGCGAATTGGTCGTAGGAGGTGTGCAGGAAGCGCTCGATGGTTTCGACGCCGAAGCTGTCGCCGAAGTCGCGTTCCAGCCGTGTCGCCGCAGTCCTGAGGGCGTGCTGTTGGTCGATGGACAGATCACGGTGTGGGCGCAGGGCGGCGGGATTGTCAGACATGGGGTCACGACTCCTTGCTCGAGTTGGTGGCTGAAGACGCAGTGCTCTGATCGGAGAAACGTCGCCGCACGGCCAGTGATACGTAGACCAGGGCGACCAGGACCGGAACCTCGATCAGCGGGCCGACCACCCCGGCCAGGGCCTGGCCGGAGGTGGCGCCGTAGGTGGCGATCGCCACCGCGATGGCGAGTTCGAAGTTGTTGCCGGCGGCGGTGAACGCCAGGGTGGTGGTGCGCTGGTAGCCCAGGCCGATCGCCGCGCCGAGCAGATAGCCCCCACCCCACATGATGGCGAAATAGGCCAGCAGCGGCAGCGCGATGCGCACCACGTCCAGCGGGCGGCTGGTGATCTGATCACCCTGCAGCGCAAAGAGAATCACGATGGTGAACAGCAGCCCGTACAGTGCCCACGGCCCGATGCGGGGAAGGAACCTGGATTCGTACCAGTCGCGGCCCTTGGCCTTCTCCCCGAATCGACGGGAGAGGTACCCGGCCAACAGGGGGATGCCGAGGAAGATCAGCACCGATTTGGCGATCTGCCAGGGTGAGGCGCTGATGGTGGTCTGTTCCAGGCCCAGCCAGCCGGGCAGCACCGACAGGTAGAACCAGCCCAGGACGGCGAACATGATGACCTGGAAGATCGAGTTCAGCGCGACCAGTACCGCGGCGGCCTCGCGGTCGCCGCAGGCCAGGTCGTTCCAGATGATGACCATGGCGATGCAGCGGGCCAGGCCGACGATGATCAGGCCGGTGCGGTACTCGGGCAGGTCGGGCAGCAGCAGCCAGGCCAGGGCGAACATCAAGGCCGGGCCGAGCACCCAGTTCAGGAACAGCGAGCTCAGCAGCAGCTTGCGGTCCCCGGTGACGGTGTCGAGGCGGTCATAGCGGACCTTGGCCAGCACCGGGTACATCATGATCAGCAGTCCCAGGGCGATGGGCAGCGAAATGCCGTCGAGCTGAACGCTTTCCAAAGCGGTGTTCAGGCCCGGGGTCCAGCGGCCGAGCAGCAGGCCGGCGACCATGGCGACGCCGATCCACACCGGTAGGAACCGGTCCAGGGTGGACAGCTTCGCGACGATCGGCACCGAAGTCGATGCGGCGGTCTCGGTCATGCCGTTGCCTCCGCGAGCGTCGATGTGTTGAGGCCCAGCAGCACCGAGAGCTCGCCGAGGGCGGCCGGGACGACGGCGTAGTAGACCCATGAGGCCCGGCGCTGCGAGGTCAGCAGGCCGGCGTCGCGCAGGACTTTCAGGTGGTGTGACACCGTGGGTTGGGACACATCGATGCCACCGGAGATGTCACAGACGCAGGCCTCACCGCCGGCATGGCTGGCGATGGCACTGAACAGCCGCAGCCGCACCGGGTCGGCGAGGGCCTTGAGCTTCTTGGCCACCTCCACCGCGGCCCGCTCGCTCAGCGGCTGGTTCAGCAGGGGCGCGGTGACACAACACGCATCGGTGACCTCGGGTGAGTTCGACATTCATCGATATTGGCAGTTATCGAATCACGGTGCAAACAAACAGCAGATGAACGGTGGCCCGGCGGTGGGCATACCGATCGCAGGTATGCCCACCGGCTGTGGTCAGCAGCAGGATGTCACGGCCGCGGTGGACGCAGTGCTGCCTTGGTTGCCGCAGCACACCTCGGCGTCCTCGGTGGCCTCATCGAGGTGCCGGGGGCTGGTGCCGAACGTGTCCGAGTCGGCGAGCACCGTATAGACCTCCCATTTCTCGCCGGCGGGCCCGGTCACCCACACCTTGTCCTGGGTGGCGAAGCAACACGTGGTGCCGATCTCCTCCTCGGTGATGAGGCCCGCTCCGGTCAGGCGGGCGATCTCGGTATGGACGGCCTCGCTGGACGCGACTTCCACGCCGAGGTGATTGATGGTGCCGCCCTTGCCGGGGTTCTCCAGCAGCACCAGCTTCAGCGGAGGCTCGGTGACGGCGAAGTTGGCGTAACCGGGCTTCACCTTGGCGGGGTCGGTGTTGAACAGCTTGCTGTAGAACGTGATTGCCTCGTCGAGGTCATCGACATTGAGTGCCAGTTGTACGCGGGACATGAGTCCAACCTCCTCGGGTGTTTGACATATATCGAAGTAGCGCGCTGGCGCCCAGCATGCCACCTTTTCGATATATGTCAATGTTTATGGCAGACTGATCCCATGCCCAGAGCGCTGCCTGTCATCGACATGTCCGCACCGGTGTGCTGCGCCCCCGTCGCCGCTGGTCCGATGAGCGATGACGACGCACTGGACGTCGCCCTGCGCCTCAAGGCACTCGCCGATCCGGCCCGGGTGAAACTGGTGTCGCACCTGTTCGCGGCTTCGGAAGGGGGGCGCAACAGCGGTGACCTCGCCGCGGCCCTCGGCCTGACCGAATCCACGGTGAGTCACCACCTGACCCAGCTGCGCAAGGCGGGCCTGGTCCTCTCCGAGCGTCGCGGCATGAACATGTTTCACCGCGTGCACCCGGAAGCCCTGCAGGCGCTGTGTGTCGTGCTCGACCCGAACTGCTGCCGCTAGCTTCCCGGCGGTCCGTCGACCGACTGCCTGGCATCGCGCCCACAACGTGCAGAGCTTCCAGCATGACGAACACCGACGAGCGGGCACGACATTCGCCCGAAAAGCGGCCGCCCCCGGCCTGATCGGCGAAAGCGGGAAGGCCCCGATCCGAATCCGGATCAGGGCCTTCTCGCCTGCTACAACTCTGTCGGGGTGGCGGGATTTGAACCCACGACCTCTTCGTCCCGAACGAAGCACGCTACCAAGCTGCGCCACACCCCGAGTGAAGCCACGACAGCGTATCGCACTGGGTGGTCGGAAATCCAAACGGCTCCCGACCGGGAAGATTGTCGGACCCCGATGGCGTTGTAGACGACACAGGTGCCGCTCGGGGGAGCGGTCCGCGACCGCGAAAAGAGACAGCCATGACCGCCTTGGGAGCTTCGGTCTACATCGGTTTCTTCGCGCTGGCCGCGCTGTGGCTGTACCTGACCGGCCGTCGCGAGGATCAGGCCCAAAGGGCCGAGGATTCGAACCTGCGCAGTACCTCGGCGGGTTCGGAGGGGTTCAACCCCTGGCTGGTCAGCCACTCCGCGTCGAAGTAGGTGTCGGTGTAACGATCACCACTGTCGGCCAGCAGGGTGACCACCGATCCGCTGTGCCCCGCGGCGATCATCTCGGCCAGCAGTTTGAACGCACCCCACACGTTGGTGCCCGTGGACGGGCCGACCCGGCGGCCCAGGACCCGGCTGACGTGCTGGGCCGCGGCCACCGAGGCGGCGTCGGGCACCGTGATCATCCGGTCCACCACGCCTGGCTGGAAGGACGGTTCCACCCGCGGCCGGCCGATCCCCTCGATGCGCGACGATGCGCCGGTCTCGAAGTCGGGGTCGCCGTGGGCGTAGGACGGGAAGAACGCCGAGTTCTCCGGGTCCACCACGCACAGCCTCGTCGGATACCGGCGGTAGCGCAGATAGCGGCCGATGGTGGCACTGGTGCCGCCGGTGCCCGCCCCCACCACGATCCAGTCCGGCACCGGGTGGGACTCCTGCGCCATCTGCTCGAAGATCGACTCGGCGATGTTGTTGTTCCCGCGCCAGTCGGTGGCCCGTTCGGCGTTGGTGAACTGATCCAGGTAGTGCCCGCCGGTCTGCACCGCGAGCCGCTCGGCCTCCTCGTACACCTCCCCGGACGAGGAGACGAAATGGCAACGGCCACCTTGTGATTCGATCAGCGCGATCTTGGCCGCACTGGTCGAGCGGGGCATCACGGCGATGAACGGCAGGCCCAGCAGCGCGGCGAAGTACGCCTCGGACACCGCGGTGGATCCCGAGGACGCCTCGATGACGGTGGTGCCCTCGCCGATCCAGCCGTTGCACAACCCGTAGAGGAACAGTGAGCGCGCCAGTCGGTGTTTCAGGCTGCCGGTGATGTGGGTGGTCTCGTCCTTGAGGTACAGCGCCACATCGTGGCGGCCGGCCCACGCCGAGGGCAGCGGGTAGCGCAGCAGATGGGTGTCGGCGCTGCGCCGGGCGTCGGCCTCGATCAACCGGACGGCGTTGTCCACCCAGTCCCGGGGTCGGCCACAGGCGATGTCGCCGTCGGCGCTCACCGTGCCGATACGGTCGGATGTACCTGCCCGGCCCGGGTATCCCGCGCCGAGCCCTTGGTCGGGCTGGCCACCAGGGTGAGCAGGGTGGCCTCCGGGCGGCAGCAGAACCGCACCGGGGCGTACGGCGAGGTGCCGATGCCGGCCGACACGTGCAGCTTCATGTCCGCACCCCACTGCGACGGCCCCTTGGCCCGGGTGCGGTCGATATCGCAGTTGGTGGCCAGCGCCCCGTAGAACGGCAGGCACAGTTGGCCGCCGTGGGTGTGCCCGGCCATCACCAGCTGATAGCCGTCGGCGGCGAAGCGGTCCAGCACCCAAGGCTCGGGAGAGTGCGTGACACCGAGCTTCAGGTTCGCCGTCGGGCTGGCCGGGCCGGCGATGGTCTCGTAGCGGTCGCGCTTGAGGTGCGGGTCGTCCACGCCGGCGGCGGCGATGCGCAGCCCGGCCACGTCGAACTCCCGGCGCACATGGGTCATGTCCAGCCAGCCGCGCTCGGTGAAGGCCGCGCGCAGATCCTGCCAGGGCAGCGGGTCGCCGTGGATCCGGCGTTTCTTGTTGAACAGGTAGTTGGCCGGGTTCTTCGGTCTCGGCGCGAAGTAGTCGTTGCTGCCGAAGACGAACACACCCGGCACCGACAGCAGGTCGCCGAGCGCCTGTACCACCGCGGGCACCGCCTTCTGGTGCGACAGGTTGTCCCCGGTGTTGACCACGAAGTCGGGCTGCAGGGACGCCAGATCCCGGAGCCACGCCTGCTTGCGCCGCTGCCGCGGCAGCATGTGCAGGTCGGACAGGTGCAGCACGCGCAGCGGGGTGGAGCCCGGCGTGAGCACCGGCATCGTCACTTCCCGAAGCGCGAACGCATTGCGCTCGATGAGCGACGCGTAACCGATGCCGGCGGCCAGAGTGCCCGCGGCGATCGCGGCGGTGTTCTTCAGGTGCGACATGCCAGCAGCTTACTGCCAGATCACGGCACCGGCGGGGGCGGCGGCGGAGGAGGTGGCGGCCCGAGGACAGGCACCGTGATCGGCGGCAGGCCGGGGATCTGGATGACCGTTTCCCCGACCGGTGCCGGCAGGCCCGGGATCGGCGGCACACCCACCGGCGGCGGCGGGGGTGCGGGCGCGATGCCGTTGCTGGTCAGGATTGTGATGATCGAACCGGGGATGGTCTGTCCGGACGGGGAGGTGCCGACCACCGCACCGGCCGGGGAGCTGCTGTTGACCGAGGACGGCTGGTCCGCGACCTGGAAACCGGCCTCCTTGAGCCGCTGGCGGGCCAGATCGATGTTCATGCCACCCACACTGGGCACCCGCGATCCGGGGCCGCCCTCGACGTAACGCGGGTCGGTGGGCGGCAGCACCACGTTGTCCGGGGTGATCGGTTTCATCGCCGAGAACCAGGTGCGGGCCGGCTCGTTACCGCCGAACAGGTTCCCGGATCCGCACTGACGCAGCGGGAACGAGCACAGCTCGCTGGGCGTCGGGGAATCGTCGTAGATGTAGTTGGCCGCGGCGAAGGCGCTGGTGAACCCGAGGAACGCCGAGGACCGGTTCGATTCGGTGGTGCCGGTCTTGCCGGACATCGGCAGATTCCAGCCCACCGAGCCGGCTGCCCCGGCCGCGGTGCCCGCGCCGGTGTCGTCCTTGCTCAGCGCGTTGGCCAGGGTGTTGGCCAGCCCTTCGGGCACGACCTGTTCGCAGGTCTCGGTGGTCACCGCGACCTCGTTGCCGTGCCGGTCGTAGACCTTGTCGATCGGGTTGGGCGGGCACCAGGTGCCGCCGGAGGCGATGGTCGCGGCGACGTTCGACAGCTCCAGGCCGTTGACCTCGATCGGGCCCAGGGTGAACGAGCCGATGTTCTGGCGCTTGACGAAGTCGGCGAGGCTCTCGGTGCTGTTCGGGTCGTAATCGCGCGCGGTGCCGGGCAGCGCGTAGGAGCGCAAGCCCAACCGGACCGCCATGTCGACGGCCTTGGGCACGCCGACCTGCGAGATCAGCTTGGCGAACGCGGTGTTCGGGGAGGTGGCCAGCGCATCGGTGATGTTCATCGAATCCCGGTAGCTGCCGGCGTTGCGCACACACCAGGTGGCCGGCGGGCAGCCCGGCGAGCTGCTGCTGCCCAGGCCCTTGGCCTGGAACGCCGGCGGCACGGGCAGCTGGGTGTCGATGCCCATGCCCATCTCCATGCCCGCGGCGACGGTGAAGATCTTGAACACCGATCCGGCCCCGTTACCGGCCAGCGCGAAGGGCTGGGGCTGCATGGTCTCACCGGCGTCGGTGTTCAGCCCATAGGTGCGGTTGCTGGCCATCGCCACCACCGGGTGGGCGTCCTTTCCGGGCCGGATCACGCTCATCACGCTGGCCACACCGCGGACGTCACTGGGCGCGTACTGGTTGATCGCCGACTTGACGTTGGCCTGCACGTCGGGGTCCAGCGTGGTGCGGATCAAATACCCGCCCTTGGCGATCTGGTCCTTGCTGATCCCGGCCCGGGCCAGGTACTCCAGCGCGTAATCGCAGAAGAAGGCACGGTCCCCGGCGGCGATGCAGCCGCGCGGCAGCTCGTTGGGCTGGGGCAGCACACCGAGGGGCTCCTGCTTGGCCGCCCGCAGCGCCTCGGCCTCCTGGGGCACGTTCTCGATCATGGTGTCCAGCACCAGGTTCCGTCGGGCCAGCGCCCCCTCGGGATTGGTGTAGGGGTTCAGCACGCTGGTCGACTGGACCATGCCGGCCAGCAAGGCGGCCTGCTGCCAGTTCAATTCGGAGGCGTTGATGCCGAAGTAGGTCTGGGCGGCGTCCTGCACGCCGAACGCGCCGTTGCCGAAGGACACCAGGTTCAGGTAGCGGGTCAGGATCTCCGGCTTGGTCAGCGTCTTGTCCAGCGTCAGCGCCATCCGGATCTCGCGCAGCTTGCGGGCCGGGGTGGTCTCGATGGCCGCACGCTTCTCGGCGTCGGTCTGGGCGACCACCAGCAGCTGGTAGTTCTTCACATACTGCTGCTCGATGGTGGACCCGCCGCGGGTGTCGGTCTTGCCGGACAGGTAGCCGGACAGGCCGGTCAGAGTGCCCTGCACGTCGACACCGTTGTGTTCGGCGAACCGCTTGTCCTCGATGGAGACGATCGCCAGCTTCATGGTGTTGGCGATCTGGTCGATGGGCACCTCGAACCGGCGCTGGGTGTAGAGCCAGGCGATCGGGTTGCCACGCACATCGGTCATCGTCGAGACCGCGGGGATGTCGCCCTCGACCAGTTGGGCCGAACCGTTGGCCACCACATCGGAGGCCCGGTTGGACATCAGACCGATGCCGCCGACGACGGGGAACATCAGCGCGGCCGCGATGACCGCGGTCAGCAGGCAGCACCACATCAGCTTGATGACCGTCACCGCGACCGGCGGGGGCGTCTTGGGCTGCTCAGGCATGAGTTACAGAGTAGCCAGGGGGTCCAATCGGGGGCCTGCGAGCGGTACGAATACCGAATTTGCGGGGCCGGCGGCACGGCCGTCCCAAAAAATCGTGATCTGACTGTTGCGTAAAAGGGCAGTGACCACCTAGCTTGAACAGACAATGCGATTCAGGTAACACTCTTGAACGCAATGTGGCGCAGATTACATCTGCATGGTATGTAGTCCGGACGAAGGGATTGCTGGTGTCAGTTACAACATCCGCCGCGCACAAGGTCGGTGCAGGCACCCAACACCACTCTGAAGTTCCGGGCGCCGAGGCGGAAGCCCGGATCGCGTGGGTTTCGCAGGCGCGCTGCCGCCAGGCGGACCCCGATGAGTTGTTCGTGCGTGGTGCGGCCCAGCGCAAGGCGGCCGTGATCTGCCGGCATTGCCCCGTCATCGCCGAATGCGGCGCCGATGCGCTCGACAATCGCGTCGAGTTCGGTGTCTGGGGCGGTATGACCGAGCGTCAGCGCCGCGCCCTGCTCAAGCAGCACCCCGAGGTGGTCTCCTGGGCGGAGTTCTTCGCCGCCCAGCGCAAGCACCGCAGCGCCGTCTAGAACCGCCTGGGTCACAACACTTAGGCGGCACCCGCGCCGGTGAGCTGATCACCGATGGCGCGCAGTGCTTCCAGGTCCGACACGTCGAACGGAAGCGACGGCACCCCGACGATCGCCACGTGCGGGTTGGCGCCGGTGAACCGGGACAGCAGCCGCACCTCACGCTTGGCCGTCATCGCCCGCGCCGCGTGGATCCGCAGCACCGCCGCGGTCAAACCGCCCTCACCTCGAGTCTCGTCCAATCGATCGGCCGCCTCTTCGGCGTGCTCACCCGGCAGCTGGCACAGCGTCGGATGGGTGCGGTTGAGGATCAGACCGGCCAGCGGCATCTTCTCGCTGGAGAGCCGGTCCACGAAGAACGAGGCCTCCCGCAGCGCATCCGGCTCGGCCGCCGACACCACCACGAACTGGGTGCCCTTGCGCTTGAGCAGTTCGTAGGTGCGGTCCGCCTTCTCCCGGAAACCGCCGAACGTCGCGTCCAGGGACTGCACGAAACCGGCTGCGTCGGACAGCATCTGGGAGCCCAACACGGTGGACATGCCCTTCATGGCCAGCCCGACGGCGCCGGTGACGATCCGGCCGATGCCGCGCCCGGGGGCGAGCAGCATGCGCCACAACCGGCTGTCCATGAAGCTGCCCAACCGCTTCGGCGCGTCCAGGAAGTCCAGGGCGTTGCGCGACGGCGGGGTGTCCACCACCACCAGATCCCACTTGTCCTCGGCCAGCAGCTGACCGAGCTTCTCCATCGCCATGTACTCCTGCGTGCCGGCCAGCGAGGTCGCCACGGTTTGGTAGAACTGGTTCTCCAGAATCGAATCGGCGACACCGGGCCCCGAGTACTGCAGCACCATCTCGTCGAAGGTGCGCCGCATGTCGAGCATCATGGCGTGCAACTCGCCGGTGACCTCGGGGGCCAACGGGACCCGCTGCGGGTTGTTGCCCAGGCTCTCGATGCCCAGCGACTGGGCCAACCGCTTGGCCGGATCGATGGTCAGCACGACGACGGTGCGGCCCATCTCGGCGGCGCGCAACGCCATCGCCGCGGCGGTGGTGGTCTTACCGACGCCGCCGGCGCCGCAACACACGATCACCCGGTTGGAGGTGTCGGCCAGGATGGTGCCCAGGTCCAGGGCGGCCGGAGTGGTGCTCATGACGGGTTACCTCACTCCTTGGGCGGCAAGTGCTTCGGCGAGTTCGTACAGGCTGCCGAGGTCGACGCCGTCGGCGATGGCGGGCAGTTCCAGCCGGGCCACGTCGAGGTCCCGGAGCAGTTCCGCACTCTCGCTGCGGGCCGCGATCCGGGTGGCGTGCTGGATGGACTCGGTGAGCAGCCCGGCGAAGTCGCTGTCGGACAGCGTGATTCCGACGGACTCCAGATCGGCCCGCACGGTGTCGGCGTCGATGTCGCCCTCGGCGGCCTTGGTCAGGTCCGCCGGCGGCAGGTAGGACGGGATGTTGCGGTTGACGATCACGCTGCCGATGGGCAGGCCCAGCTCGCGCAGCTCGTTGATCGCCTCGATGGTCTCCTGCACCGGCAGCGCCTCCAGCAGGGTGACCAGGTGGATGGCGGTCAGATCCGAGTGCAGGATCTTGACCACGCCGTCGGCCTGGGAGTGCACCGGGCCGCCCTTGGCCAACTCGGACACCGCCTTGGTGACGTCGAGGAAGCGCGAGATCCGGCCCGTCGGCGGGGCGTCGACGACGATGGCGTCGTAGGCGATCTGGCCGAGTTTGGCCGTCTTCGCCGGATGGTCCGACCGCACCACGATCTCCTTGATCTTGCCGGTGAGCAGGACATCCCGCAGACCCGGCGCGATCGTGGTGGCGAACTCGACCGCACCGATGCGGCGCATCGCGCGCCCGGCGATGCCGAGGTTGTAGAACATGTCGAGGTACTCCAGGAACGCCGCCTCGGTGTCGATGGCCAGCGCGTTGACCTGGCCGCCGCCGTCGGCCGTCGCGATCTTCACCTCGTTGTAGGGCAGCGGCGGGACGTCGAAGAGCTGCGCGATGCCCTGGCGTCCCTCCACCTCGACCAGCAGCACCTTGCGTCCGCCGGCGGCCAGCGTCAACGCCAG
The DNA here is from genome assembly GCA_900078775.1 of Mycolicibacterium aurum. GTDB lineage: Bacteria > Actinomycetota > Actinomycetes > Mycobacteriales > Mycobacteriaceae > Mycobacterium > Mycobacterium aurum_A. Next base: position 4,345,684 of record LT549889.1, on the reverse strand, counting down.
CGCCGCCGCGATCGTCGACTTTCCGGTGCCACCCTTACCGGTGACGAAGTGCAGCCGGGCCTTGGTGAGGCGCGAGGGCCAGCCGACCGGCTTGCGGTCGTTGGATTCGTGTTCCACGCCTGCATGCTAACCATGCCGGTGCCGCCTGCGGATAAGCTCGCCCTCATGAGTGAAGTGAGCCGTTGGGAGTACGCCACCGTTCCGTTGCTGACGCATGCCACCAAGCAGATCCTCGACCAGTGGGGATCGGACGGCTGGGAGCTGGTTTCGGTGCTGCCGGGCCCCACCGGTGAGCAGCACGTCGCCTATCTGAAGCGGCCCAAGGCATGAGTCAGAACTGGTCGGCCCGGCTCGACGAACTGGGCATCGAGCTGCCCGACGTGGTCGCGCCGCTGGCGGCCTACGTGCCGGCGGTGCGCACCGGCAACCTGGTCTACACCGCCGGGCAGCTGCCGATCGCCGCGGGGGAGCTGCTGGCCACCGGCAAGGTCGGCGCCGAGGTGAGCCCCGAGCAGGCCAAGGAACTGGCCCGGCAGTGCGGGCTCAACGCGCTGGCCGCGGTGCATGCCCTGGTCGGGGTCGACGCCGTGGTGAAGGTGGTCAAAGTCGTCGGTTTCGTGGCGTCGGCCCCCGGTTTCGACGGGCAGCCCGGCGTCGTCAACGGGGCCTCCGAACTGTTCGGCGAGATCTTCGGCGAGCAGGGCGCGCACGCCCGCTCGGCGGTCGGTGTGTCCGAGCTGCCGCGCAATACGCCGGTCGAGGTGGAGATCATCGTCGAGATCGCGTGAGCGATCGAGTGTGTCCGGGAGATCGCGTGAGCGATCGAGTGTGTCCGGGAGATCGCGTGAGCGATCGAGTGTGTCAGGGTGGTCGGATGACCCATCCCGCGTACGGCGTGCTGAGACCGGTCACCTCGACGGTCTCGGTGCTGCTGTGCGACAACCCCGGGATCATGACGCTGGACGGCACCAATACCTGGGTGCTGCGCGGACCGGGCAGCGACGAGATGGTGATCGTCGACCCTGGCCCTGACGACGCCGACCATATCGACCGGATCGCCGCGCTGGGCCGGATCCAGCTGGTGCTGATCAGCCACAAGCACGGCGACCACACCGAGGGCATCGACAAGCTGGTGGACCGCACCGGCGCGGTGGTGCGCGCGGTGGGCAGCGGTTTCCTGCGCGGTCTGGGCGGGCCGCTGACCGACGGTGAGGTCATCGACGCGGCGGGGCTGCGGATCACCGTGATGGCCACTCCCGGGCACACGTCCGACTCGCTGTCGTTCGTCCTCGATGACGCGGTGCTGACCGCCGACACCGTGCTGGGCCGCGGCACCACCGTCATCGACGACGAGGACGGCAGCCTGGCCGCCTATCTGGATTCGCTGCACCGGCTGCGGGGACTGGGCCGACGCACGGTGCTGCCCGGGCACGGCCCCGAGCTGGACGATCTGTCCCAGGCCGCGGCGGCGTATCTGGCGCACCGCGAGGCCCGGCTGGATCAGGTGCGGGCCGCGTTGCGGGTGCTCGGCGAGGACGCCACCGCGCGGCAGGTCGTCGAACACGTCTACACCGACGTCGACGAGAAACTGTGGCCGGCGGCGGAGAAGTCCACCCAGGCCCAACTCGACTATCTCAGACAGTGATTTGTGGAGTCTTACCCGTAACCATTCCGGGTAAGACTCCACAAATTCGCAGGTTCAGTTACCTCGCGCGGCGCGCCAGGCGCTCGCTGTCGCTGATCAGGACGCTCTTGCCCTCCAGCCGGATCCAGCCGCGGTGCGCGAAGTCGGCCAGCGCCTTGTTCACGGTCTCGCGGGAGGCGCCGACGAGCTGGGCGATCTCTTCCTGGGTCAGGTCGTGGGTGACGCGCAGCGCGCCGCCCTCCTGGGTGCCGAAGCGCTGGGCCAGTTGCAGCAGCTGCTTGGCCACCCGGCCGGGCACGTCGGTGAAGATCAGGTCGGCCAGGTTGTTGTTGGTGCGGCGCAGGCGACGGGCCAGCACGCGGAGCAGCTGCTCGGCGATCTCAGGGCGGTCGGCGATCCATGCGCGCAGCGCCTCACGGTCCATCGAGACGGCGCGCACCTCGGTGATGGTGGTGGCGCTCGACGTCCGCGGGCCGGGGTCGAAGATCGACAGCTCGCCGAACATGTCGGACGGACCCATGATGGTCAGCAGGTTCTCTCGGCCGTCGGGGGAACGCCGGCCGATCTTCACCTTGCCGGAGGTGATGATGTAGAGCCGGTCACCGGGCTCGCCCTCGGCGAACACCGTGTGTCCGCGCGGGAAATCGACGGGCTGCAGCTGTTTGGTCAGCGCAGCGACCGCGGTGGGTTCTACCCCTTGGAAGATTCCGGCCCTGGCCAGGATCTCGTCCACGTTGCCCCTCTTCAAGGTCTTCGGGTGATATGACACGATCGTTTGACATGTCGTGGCCAACAGCACAGCTGGTTGGCGAAACCAGTCTAGAGGTTGGCCCCGCCGACGCGGTCGGCAGAAGCCTTTCGCGACGAGCCAACGCTACACACGATTGGGTTGGCGGGTCGCCGGAAACTGCGGATTGCTCGTGACGGAGGCCACCGGCCGGGTCGGCAGGCCGGCGAACGAGTGTGGATCCCGCGGAGCGGGGCGCTGACGTTCCAGCAAATCGGTTCCGATGTTCTGGCGCAGGGTCGTGGTGTCCTCCCTTTCCAGACCCGCTTCCAGGCGCTCGAGCCCGAAGGTCGCCAACATCAGCAACCCGGGTATGAAGCCGACCAGCAACCAAGACACACCGGAAAGTAAACACGGGCAAGGTCTCAACGGGATCACGTTTTGCCACCGGTCGGCGCAGCTCTTTCGCGGGCCGTCCCCCCGTCGCTCCGCTCGCCTCGTCCCATGTCAGTACGCTGATTCGGGTGAGCAAGCGGACCGAGACGAGGTTGGGGCTGGTCCGTCGTGCCCGGCGGATGAACCGCAAGCTGGCCGAGGCCTTTCCGCACGTCTACTGCGAACTCGACTTCACCACCCCGCTGGAGCTGACGGTGGCGACCATCCTGTCGGCCCAGTGCACGGACAAGCGGGTCAACCTGACCACCCCGGCGCTGTTCCGGAAGTACCCCACCGCGCTGGCCTACGCCCAGGCCGATCGCACCGAACTCGAAGAGCTGATCCGACCCACCGGCTTCTACCGCAACAAGGCCAACTCGCTGATCAACCTGGGACAGCAGCTGGAGGCCCGGTTCGACGGCGAGGTGCCCGCCAAGCTCGAAGACCTGGTGACGCTGCCCGGGATCGGCCGCAAGACCGCCAACGTGGTGCTGGGCAATGCGTTCGGGATCCCCGGTATCACCGTGGACACCCACTTCGGCCGGCTGGTCCGGCGCTGGGGTTGGACCGACGAAGAGGACCCGGTGAAGGTCGAGCACATCGTCGGCGAGCTCATCGAGCGCCGCGAGTGGACCCTGCTGAGTCACCGGGTGATCTTCCACGGCCGCCGCGTCTGCCACGCCCGCCGCCCGGCCTGCGGGGTGTGTGTGCTGGCCAAGGACTGCCCGTCCTTCGGTGCGGGCCCCACCGACGTGCCCACCGCCGCGGCACTGGTGCGCGGTCCGGAGACCGAGCATCTGCTGGCGCTGGCCGGGCTGTGACCCGTTCGGCCCGCTGGACTGCGGCAGTACTGATCATCCTGGTGGCGCTCGGCTACGCGTTCTGGCGCGAGCTCGAGACCGGTGCCCCGCAGTCCGGCCCGGCCCAGCCGCCGGCGGCCCGGGACCACCGCGACGCCGACACCCCGGAGGCGCTGGCCGAGCCCCGCAGGCGGGCCGATCTGCCGCCCTGCCCGGCCGCCGGCACCGAACCCGGCCCGCAGGCGCTGCGCGGCATCAGCCTGGAATGCGCGGGCGACGGCACCATGGTGGACGTGGCACCGGCGCTGGCCGGCCGGCCGGTGGTGGTCAACCTGTGGGCCTACTGGTGTGGACCGTGCGCCGACGAACTTCCCGCGCTGGCCGAGTACCAGCGCCGGATGGGCGACCGGGTCACCGTGCTGACCGTGCACCAGGACGAGAACGAAACGGCCGGCCTGCTGCGGCTGGCCGAGCTGGGGGTGCGGCTGCCGACGCTGCAGGACGGGCGTCGCAAGGTCGCGGCCGCGCTCGAGGTGCCGAACGTCATGCCTGCGACCGTGGTGCTCGCGGCGGACGGTAGCGTGGCCGAAATCCTGCCGCGACCGTTCACCGACGCCGACGAGATCGCCGCGGCGGTGAATCCGTCGATAGGAGTGCCGGTTGGCTGACCTCAATCCGAAGGCCGCGCCGGACTGGCTGCGGCCCCTGGTGGACAACGTCGCCTCGGTGCCGAACGCCTACCGGCGCCGGGTGCCCGCCGATGTGCTCGCCGCGATCAGCGCCGCCAACGAATCGGCCACCCGCGCCGGCACCAAACGCGACGCCGCGGTGCTGGTGCTGTTCTCCGGCCCGGCCGACGCCCCCGCCGGCGGGCCGCCGCCGGCGACCGATCTGCTGGTCACCGTCCGCGCCTCCACCCTGCGAAACCACTCCGGCCAGGCCGCTTTTCCCGGCGGTGTGTCCGACCCGGAGGACGACGGCCCGGTGTTCACCGCGCTGCGCGAGGCCCGCGAGGAGACCGGCGTCGACACCGACCGGCTGATCCCGCTGGCGGTGCTGGACCGGATGTTCATCCCGCCGACCGGTTTTCACGTGGTGCCCGTGCTGGCCTACTCGCCGGACCCCGGACCGGTCCGGGTCGTCGACCCGGCCGAGGCGGCCATCGTCGCGCGGGTTCCGCTGCGCGCCTTCATCAATCCGGAGAACCGGTTGATGGTGTACCGCGAGGCGAACACCAGCCGATTCGCCGGGCCGGCGTTCCTGCTCAACCAGATGCTGGTGTGGGGGTTCACCGGGCAGGTCATCTCGGCGATGCTCGACGTCGCGGGCTGGGCCGAACCCTGGGACACCGACCACATACGCGAGTTGAACGAGGCAATGGCGCTGGTTGGTGGCGCCAGCCAGTACGGTGAGGCCCAACAATGACTTCGTCCCAGTGGCTCGATCTCGCCATCCTCGCCGTCGCCTTCGTGGCCGCGGTCTCCGGATGGCGCTCGGGTGCGCTCGGCTCCCTGCTGTCCTTCGTCGGGGTGGTGCTCGGCGCGGTGGCCGGCGTCCTGCTGGCCCCGCACGTGGTCGGCGGCATCGACGGGCCCCGCACCAAACTGTTCGCGACCCTGTTCCTCATCCTGGCCCTGGTGGTGATCGGCGAGATCGCCGGCGTGGTGCTCGGCCGCGCGGTGCGCAGCGCCATCCGCAATCCCGGTCTGCGCGCGATCGACTCGCTCATCGGCTCGGCCCTGCAGCTGGTCACCGTGCTGGTGGCGGCCTGGCTGCTGGCCACCCCACTGACCAGTCAGCCCACCCTGGCCGGTGCGGTCCGTGGGTCCAAGGTGCTCAGCGAGGTCGATGCGCTCGCTCCGGAATGGCTGAAGAAGGTACCGACCCGGCTGGCCAATCTGCTGGACACCTCCGGGCTGCCCGCCGTGCTGGAACCGTTCAGCCGCACCCCGGTCGTCGCCGTCGACGCCCCCGACGCGGCGCTGGTGAGCTCCCCGGTGGTCGAGGCCACCCGCGGCAGCGTGGTGAAGATCCGCGGCGTCGCGCCGAGCTGCCAGAAGGTGTTGGAGGGCAGTGGTTTCGTCATCGCTCCGAATCGGGTGATGTCCAACGCGCACGTGGTAGCCGGCGCGGAGACCGTCACCGTCGAGGTCAACGGCGAGACCTACGACGCCAGTGTGGTGTCCTACGACCCGAACCAGGACATCTCCATCCTGGCCGTCCCGGATCTGCCGTCGGTGCCGCTGCTCTTCCACGACTACGAGGCCAAGCCGACCACCGACGCCATCGTGATGGGCTACCCGGGCGGGGGGGATTTCACCGCGACCCCGGCCCGGGTCCGCGAGACGATCGAGCTCAACGGTCCCGACATCTACAACTCCACGACCGTCAACCGCACCGTCTACACCATCAGAGGGACTGTCAAACAAGGCAATTCCGGTGGCCCGATGATCGACAAGGACGGCAAGGTGCTCGGCGTGGTGTTCGGCGCCGCCGTCGACGATGCGGACACCGGGTTCGTGCTGACCGCCGAAGAGGTGCTGCCGCAACGGCTCAAGGTCGGCAACACCTCGCCGGTGCCCACCGGCACCTGCATCGGTCAGCCCGGATAGAGCTCGCCGAGGAAACCGGTCAGCTCCTCGTTGACCCGCCCCGGGGTCTCCTCGTGCGCGAAATGGCCCGCGCCGCCGATGGATACGAAGCGGCCGTGTGGGGCGAACGGCTCAGTGCGACGCACCGCGTCGGTGAGCACGTAGGGGTCGCCTGCGCCGCGCATGTGCAGCATCGGGATGGTCAGCGGCCGTCTCATCGAGTGCATGAACCGGCGGCCTTCAGCGCGGAACTGGCTGCGCACCGCCCAGCGCTGATACTCCAGCGTGGAGTGCGCCGCGCCGGGAATCTGGATGGCCTCGCGCAGGTGGCGGACGGTCGCGGCGAAGTCCTCGGTGGCCTGCCAGGCCTCCCCGGCCCGGCTGCGCACCACCCGCTCGACCTCGATCGCGTTGTGCCGCATCAGTTTGCGTTCCGGCCAGATCGGCAGCTGATAGCGCATCAGCCAGGGCAGCAGCGCCCGGCGCTGGGCGGAGTCGGTGAGCACCGATTGCCGCAGCGCCGCGGGATGGGGTGAACTGACCAGTGCGACGGCGTCCACCGCGCGCGGGTGCAGGATCGCGGTGGCCCAGCAGACCAGGCCGCCGTCGGCGTGGCCGACCAGCGTCGCCGAACTGTGGCCCAGCGCCCGCACCAGGCCGGCGGTGTCCCCGGCCAGCGTCCAGCCGTCGTAGCCGCGCGGAGGTTTGTCGCTGCCGCCGTAGCCGCGCAGATCGACGGCCACCACCCGCGCCCCGGACAGTCCACGCAGCTGATGGCGCCAGGACCACCAGAACGAGCCGAAGCCGTGCAGCAGGATCACCAACGGCCGATCGGGTGCCGCCCCCTCGCCTCCCACCGCGGATTCGACCACGTGGAAGCGGATGCCGTTGGCGTGCACCTGCAGGTGTCGCCAGGGTCCGTCTATGCGCACAACCGACGGATCCGGAGGGGGCTGCATGACGCGGCGGATTACCAGCCCGACGGATCGGTGGCTGCCGGACGCGGTGCCTCCGCGGGCCGGTCGTGGCCCGGGGTCAACGCCTCCTTGGTCTCCTTCACCGACTCGATGGTCTGCTGCGGGCCGCGGATCCGGCGCACCTTCAGATAACCGAAGAGGGCCAACGCAATCGTGGTCAGCACCATGATGCCGAACACGATCAGGAACGCCGCCCAGCGCCACAGCCAGGTGTCGAGCAGTTCGGCGATGAAGAAGAACAGGAAGAAGGTGGAGTAGAACAGCACCACCAGGGCCGCGATGAAGAAGACGCTGCCGGTCAGGCCCTTCTTGACGTCGCGGGTGATCTCGGCCTTGGCCAGCTCCACCTCGGCGCGCACCAGCGTCGAGACCTGCGCGGTGGCGTCCTTGACCAGGTCGCCGATGGACGGATCGACCTTCGGAGCGTGCGGATCGACGAGCGGAATCGACGTCACGGTGGTCGGCACGCCGTTCTTGCGGTCCCCATTACTCATGCGGGCTATGTTGCCATGTCACCCCCGGGAGGTCCGGGATAGCCGACATAGAATGGCCGGATCCGACCGAACGGGGAGATCTTGAGGCACCGCTGGCAGTACCTGGCGCGTTGGTTTTCACTGCTGGTGGGTGTGACCCTGCTGGCCGCTCCGGTGGCGCACGCCGACGGGCCGGTGGAACTCGGCGGGGGATCCGGCATCGTCATCGACGGCCACGCCTTCTGCACGCTGACCGCGATCGGGAACGACGCGCGGGGCAGGCTCATCGGCTTCACCTCGGCGCACTGCGGCGGACCCGGAGCCGTCGTCGCCGCCGAAGGCGTGCCCACGGCCGGCACCGTGGGCGTCATGGTCGCCGGCAACGACAGCCTCGACTACGCCGTCATCGAGTTCGACCCGCAGCGGGTGCGGCCGGTGAACACCGTCAAGGGCTTCCGCATCGACGGGCTCGGGCAGGACCCGTCGTTCGGTCAGGTCGCCTGCAAGCTCGGCCGCACCACGGGCTACTCCTGCGGTGTCACCTGGGGCCCGGGCCAGGATCCCGGCACCATCCTCAATCAGGTGTGCGGACAGCCCGGTGATTCGGGCGCCCCGGTCACCGTCGACAACCGTCTCGTCGGCATGATCCACGGCGCGTTCACCGAGGAACTGCCGACCTGCGTCGTCAAATACGTTCCGCTGCATACGCCGGCGGTGACGATGTCGATGAACTCGGTGCTCGCCGACATCACCGCCAAGAACCGACCCGGCACGGGATTCGTGCCGGTCGGCTAGGACCAGACGGTAGAGCCCGTCCTACTTGCTGGCGCGGATCGCCTCGAACACGCTGGGGTCGAGCAGGGTTGAGGTGTCGCCGAGTTCGCGGCCTTCGGCCACGTCGCGCAGCAGACGGCGCATGATCTTGCCGCTGCGGGTCTTGGGCAGTTCCGGAACCACGTGGATCTCACGGGGTTTGGCGATCGGTGAGATCTCCTTGGACACCTCGGCGCGCAGTTCGTCGACCATGTCCTCGTGGCTCATCTGGGCGGCGTGGCTCTTGAGGATGACGAAGGCGCAGATGCCCTGGCCGGTGTGCTCGTCGGTGGCGCCGACGACGGCGGCCTCGGCCACCCCGGCGTGCCCGACGAGCGCGGATTCGACTTCGGCGGTGGAGATTCGGTGCCCGGAGACGTTCATGACGTCGTCGATGCGTCCGAGCACCCAGATCTCGCCGTCGCTGCCGTAGCGTGCGCCGTCACCGGCGAAGTACCAGCCCTGTTCGGCGAACCGGGACCAGTAGGTGTCCTTGAACCGTTCCTCGTCGCCCCAGATGCCGCGCAGCATGGACGGCCAGGGCTTGTCGAGGACGAGGTAGCCGGTGATGTGTTCTTCGCCGTCGAGGGCGGGTTTGAGTTCGTTGCCGTCGTCGTCGACGATCTTGGCCGAGATGCCGGGCAGCGCGGTCATGGCCGAGCCGGGCTTGCAGGTGGTGACGCCGGGCAGCGGTGAGATCATGATCGCGCCGGTCTCGGTCTGCCACCAGGTGTCCACGATCGGGGTGGCGTCGGCGCCGAACACCAGGCGGTACCAGCGCCAGGCTTCGGGGTTGATCGGTTCGCCGACCGAGCCGAGCAGCCGGATGCTGGACAGATCGTGTTCGAAGGCCAGTTCGCGGCCCCACTTCATGAACGTCCGGACCACCGTCGGCGCGGTGTAATAGATGGTCACACCGTACTTCTCGATAACCTGGAAGTGCCGGTGCTCGGTCGGGGAGGCCGGGGTGCCCTCGTAGACCACCTGGGTGGCGCCGTTGGCCAGCGGCCCGTAGGTGATGTAGGTGTGCCCGGTGACCCAGCCGATATCGGCTGTGCACCAATAGACGTCGGTCTCGGGCTTGAGGTCGAAGACGTTGTAGTGGGTGTAGGCGGCCTGGGTCAGGTAGCCACCCGAGGTGTGCACGATGCCCTTCGGCTTGCCGGTGGTGCCGGAGGTGTACAGCAGGAACAGCGGCTGCTCGGAATCGAAGGCCTCTGGGGTGTGCTGGGTGGAGGCCTCGGGCACGGTCTGGTCCCACCACAGGTCGCGGCCCTCGGTCATCGCGGTGTCGATTCCGGTGCGGCGCACCACCAGAACGTGGCGCACCGGGCTGGCCTCGCCCAGGCCGTCGAGTGCTTCGTCGACACCGGCTTTGAGCGGGGCGGCGTTGCCGCGGCGGAACTGGCCGTCGGAGGTGATGACGATCTTGGCCGCGGCATCCTCGATGCGTGCCTTGAGGGCGCTGGCCGAGAAGCCGGCGAAGACGACGCTGTGCATGGCGCCCAGGCGGGCGCAGGCCAGCATGGCGATGATGGCCTCGGGGATCATCGGCATGTAGATGGCGACCCGGTCGCCGGCTTGCAGACCGAGTTCGGTCAGGGTGTTGGCGGCCTGGTTCACCTCGTCCTGGAGTTGGGCGTAGGTGATGGTGCGGGCATCGCCGACGGGTTCGCCCTCCCAGTGGATGGCGACGCGGTCGCCGTTGCCGGCTTCGACGTGGCGGTCCACGCAGTTGTAGGCGACGTTGAGCTTGCCGCCGACGAACCATTTCGCGAACGGCGCATTCGACCAGTCCAGGACCTCGTCGAAGGGGGTATCCCAGGACAGGCGGTTGGCCTGCTGGGCCCAGAAGGCCAGCCGGTCGCGCTCGGCTTCGTCGTAGAGGGCGCTGGTGGCGTTGGCGTTGGCCGCGAAGTCGGCAGGCGGCGCGTAAGCGTTGCTCATGGGTGTGACTCTAGTCACCGGGGGTTGCATGGAGGTTGGAGCGTCACAAGAAGGCCTGCGGACGGCGCGCGTCCTGCGCCGAGCGTCGGAGATTTCGGGCTCAACGGTCGGCTAGCGTGGTCGCAATGACCGATCCACTCGCCCCGCTGGTGGCCCTCGAAGGGGTCTCGGCCGCTGGGGAAGAGGCCCGCGAGGAACTCGGCCGGGCCCACCGGCACCGCACCAACCTGCGTGGCTGGCCCGCCACCGCGGCCGAGGCCTCGTTGCGGGCCGCCCGGGCGTCGTCGGTGCTCGACGGCGGATCCCTGAGCCTGTCCGAGAACGGCGAACCGGACCCGGTGCTGGCGGGTGCGCTGCGGGTGGCCGAGGCGTTGGAGGGCGGAGCCACCGCGCTGACCGGGGTCTGGCAGCGCGCCCCGCTGCAGGCGCTGGCCCGCCTGCACGCGCTGGCCGCGGCGGACCTGGTGGACGACGAGCACCTGGGCCGACCGCGTCCGGCACCCGAGGTCGGGCCGCGGCTGGAGATGCTGGCCGAGTTGGTGACCGGCGGGACCAATGTGCCGGCCTTCGTGCTGGCGGCCGTCGCACACGGGGAACTGCTGACGCTGGCGCCGTTCGGGACCGCCGACGGCGTGGTGGCACGGGCGGTGTCGCGGCTCATCACGATGTCTACCGGTCTGGACCCGCACGGGCTCGGCGTGCCGGAGATGTTCTGGATGAAGCAGTCGGGCAACTACCGGGCCGCGGCCCGGGGGTTCGCGTCGGGAACGGAGAGCGGCCTGGGCGCGTGGCTGGTGTTCAGCAGTCAGGGGTTGCTTGCCGGCGCCCGCGAGGCGCTTGCGATCGCACAGTCCAGCAAATGAAGCGGGCGACGCTCCGAGGTCAGACTCTCGTCTGAATCGGCTCGCCGCCCGCTAGCACGGACTCCGGTTACCATGCGTGCTCAGGTGGGTTGTGTGGGTGGCCTCGGCGTTCTCCCGATGCGCTACGACTGCGACTCCACCCAAGGAGTCGTCGATATCGTCCGCTTGCCGGAATTCCGCAGGCCCACAACGCTTCTGCCTATTCCGCGGCATGTGCTCCGCGTGGGTACCGGGGATCCGTGCTGGGAAGCCTGATTCGGGAGATCACATCTTCTCTTCCGATGTGGCCTTGGCCTCGTCCTGCTTCCGTGCCTCCTTTGTACTACGTGACCGCGGTCACAGCAAGTATCAAATGGGGGCGAATCCGGATCGTTACGGCCGGCGGCCCAGCTACCTGCGGGTAACGGGGGGCAGCACCTTGCGCAATACCGAATACGTCAGCGCGCCGCCGGCCAGGGCGCTGAGGCCCACGGCGACGGTGGTGGCGACCGCGGCGCCCGACGGTGCGGCGGGCAGCCGGTCGCGCAGCGAGACCGGGCGGCTGAAGGTCAGCACCGGCCATTGCCGGCCGGCGGCCTCCTTGCGCAGCGCGCGATCCGGGTTGACCACCGACGGGTGCCCGACGGCTTCGAGCATCGGGACATCGGTGATCGAATCGGAGTACGCGTACGAGTGTTCGAGCGCGTAGCCCTCCCGGGCGGCCAACTCGCGGATCGCCTGGGCCTTGCCCTCGCCGTAGCAGTAGAACGCGACCTCGCCGGTGTACTTACCGTCCTCGACCACCATCCGGGTGGCCATCGCGTGGGTGGCGCCGAGCGCGCGGGCGATCGGGGCGACGATCTCCTCGCCGGAGGCCGACACCACCACGACGTCACGGCCGCACAGTTTGTGGTCGGCGATCAGATTCGCGGCCTCGGCGAAGACCAGCGGGTCGACGATCTCGTGCAGGGTCTCGCCGACCACGGATCGGACCTGCTCGACATCCCAACCGGTGCACATGTTCGTGAGGTAAGTCCGCATCCGATCCATCTGATCGTGGTCGGCCCCGGACATCAGAAACAGGAACTGCGCATAGGAGGACTTGAGAACTGCACGCCGGTTCAGCAACCCCTGATCGAAAAACGGTTTGCTGAATGCCAGGGTGCTCGACTTTGCTATGACCGTCTTGTCAAGATCGAAAAAGGCCGCCGTGCGTACCGGCTGGCCGATCTGTGCGGCGGGGTCCGGCGCGCCTGTTTCCCCGGCGTGCCCCTCGGATGCGGTCACGCGTCACAGCATAGGTGCAGGCCGAGGGACGGCTTTCCCAACACTGGGAAAGTGGCAGGTCACGACACCTGTCGGAAACTGCACAAATTTTCGCGTTCAACGCAAATGTCCTGGATTGCTACTTGCGCGACCGGGCATTTCCGTGTGTATAGTGAGCCTTACTCGGCCATGCCGAGTGTGGATCAGCCCGACCCCCCGGGGCTGATACACGACGACCTCCGCCTCCTCCCCCCCTGGCGGGGGTCGTCCCTTTTTCCGGGAAAAATTCGCTGTTTCCGCGCCCTCCCGTCGGCTTTCCCAGCTCTCCGGACGAACGTTGCGGAATCGGGTTTTCTACGTCCGTTGTACAACGTCGGCGGCGGTCCGGCGAGCCCCGAAGAGTTGTCCACAATCGTCCGTTCATCCCCAGATCGCCGGTGACCCCTGACGCCGTCCCCGGACGGATCTGCACCGTGGACCCATGGCGACGACCGCGGCGGTACTGGCATCGATCGACGATCCCGCGCTGCGTGACGATGTCGACCGGGTGGCCGCAGCGACCGGAGCCCGGCTGGTGCACGCATACCGGCCGTCCAGTCGCACGGTGTGGCTGAGTGCACAGGCGGTGGTGCTCGACAGGCCGGCCGCCGGACGGATCACCGCCCAAGAGCTCCCGCGGCGCGATCAGGTCCTGATGGTCGGTTCCACCGCCCCCGACGTGCAGGACTGGAAGGCGGCCGTATCCGTCGGCGCCGCGCAGGTCATCCGGCTGCCCCAGCAGGACGGCGTGCTGGTCGACCTGCTGGCCGCGGCGGCCCAGGACAGCGGCCCGAGCGGCAGCCGCGGCGCGGTATTGGCCGCCCTCGGCGGCTGCGGCGGCGCGGGCGCCTCGCTGTTCGCGACGGCGTTGGCCCAGTCCGCGCCGCAGTCCCTGCTGGTCGACGCCGACCCGTGGGGCGGCGGCATCGACCTGGCGATGGGGACCGAAGGCATCCCGGGTCTGCGGTGGCCGGACCTGACCCTGCGCGACGGCCGACTCGGTTTCGACGCGCTGCACGCCGCGCTGCCGCACCGGCGCGGGGTGACGGTGCTCTCCGGCGGACGGGACGGAGGAGACGTCGAGGCCGGGCCGCTCGGCGCCGTCATCGACGCGGGCCGACGCGCCGGGGTGACCGTGGTCTGCGACATCCCGCGGCGGGTGACCCCGGCCGCCGAAACCGCGCTGGAAGCCGCGGATCTGGTGACGTTGGTGGTGCCCGCCGATGTCCGGGCGGCCGCGGCCGCCGGCGCCCTGGCCGGATGGCTGAAGACCGTCAACCCCAACGTCGGCCTGGTGGTCCGCGGGCCGGCACCCGGTGGGCTGCGCGCGGCCGATGTCGCGGCCACGGTGGGCCTGCCGGTGCTCGCCACCATGCGCCCGCAACCCGGGCTGGCCGACGCGCTGGAACGAGGTGGGCTGAAACTGCGCACCCGGTCCCCGCTGGCGCGGGCCGCGACCCGGGTACTGAGCCTCCTCACCCGGCAGCCGGCGTCATGACCGACTCGGGCTCGCTCCTCGAACGTGTCCGGGAGCGGCTGGCCGTGGAACGGGCTCCGCTGCGTCCCGGCGTCGTGGCCCAGGCCATCCGCGCGGAATCCGGCGGCCTGCTGGGCGACACCGAGGTGCTCGCCGGGATGCGGATCCTGCAGACCGAACTGACCGGGGCGGGCATCCTGGACCCGCTGCTGCGCGGGGAGCACACCACCGACGTGCTGGTGACCGCGCCCGATGAGGTCTGGGTCGACGACGGGAACGGGCTGCGCCGCAGCGGCATCCGATTCGACGACGAGGATGCGGTGCGCCGGCTGGCCCAGCGCCTCGCCCTGGTGGCGGGCCGCCGCCTCGACGACAGCCAACCCTGGGTGGACGGCCAGCTCAACTGCCTCGGTGCGGACTCGGTACGCCTGCACGCCGTGCTGCCACCCGTCGCGGCCGCCGGCACCTGCATCTCGCTGCGGATCCTGCGCCCGGCCCGCCAGGATCTCGCCGCTCTGGCCGCCGGCGGGGCGATCGCCGGGCCGGCGCTGGACCTGCTGCAGCGGATCATCGCCGGCCGGCTGGCCTTCCTGATCTGCGGCGGCACCGGCGCCGGCAAGACCACCCTGCTGTCGGCCGCCCTGGGCGCGGTGTCCGCGCGGGAACGCATCATCTGTGTCGAGGACGCCCCGGAACTCGCACCGCAGCATCCGCACGTGGTGAAACTGGTGGCCCGCGGCGCGAACATTGAGGGCGTCGGTCAGGTCACCGTGCGCGATCTGGTGCGCCAGGCACTGCGGATGCGGCCGGACCGCATCGTGGTCGGGGAGGTCCGCGGCGCCGAGGTGGTCGATCTGCTCACCGCCCTGAACACCGGACACGACGGAGGCGCCGGCACCGTGCACGCCAACAGTGCCGCCGAGGTGCCCGCCCGGCTCGAGGCACTCGCCGGGCTCGGCGGCCTGGACCGGGCGGCCCTGCACAGCCAGCTGGCCGCCGCGGTCCAGGTCCTCCTGCAGGTCGGCCGTGACGCTCGTGGGCTGCGTCGGCTCGTCGAGATCGCGATACTGCGCCGCGGGCCCGACGGCTGGGTACACGCGCAGACCGTGTGGCATGCCGAGCACGGATTCGGGCCGGGGGCAGCGCTGCTCGGCTCCTGCCTGGACGAGCGGGGCGTGCCGTGACCACCGCGGCCGTGCTGCTGGCGACGGCCCTGCTGGTGACACCGGCGCCCGCGCGCACCCGGCTGGCCGGGACGGGCCGGGCCTGGCAGCCGTCGCCCCGGACGCTGCGATGGGCGGTGGCGCCGGCCGTGCTCGCATCCGTGTTCGTGCTTCCGCCGACGGTGCCATTCGCAGCGGCCATCCTGGCGGTGACCCTGGCCGTGCGTCGGCGGGGCGCCGCGGCCCGCCGCCGCCGTAGCGCCGAATCCGCGGCGCTGCGTGACGGCCTGGACATGGTGGCCGGCGAACTGCGGGCCGGCGCACATCCGGTGGCGGCCTTCGCCGCGGCCGGTGCCGAACTCGGCGGTGTGGTGGGCGACCGGCTGTGCCTGGTGGCCGCACGGGGTCGGCTCGGCGCCGACGTGGCGATGGGCCTGCGCGCGGCCGCCGGGCGATCCGCGCTGCCGGACAGCTGGCACCGGCTGGCGGTGTGTTGGCAGCTGTCCGCCGCGCACGGTCTGGCGATCGCCACCCTGATGCGGGCCGCCCAGCACGACATCGTCGAGCGGGACCGATTCCGGGCCCGGGTGGACGCCGGGCTGGCCGGTGCGCGGACGACGGCCGCCACACTGGCCGGGATGCCGGTCCTCGGGATCGGGCTCGGCCAGCTGATCGGTGCGGATCCGCTCGGGTTCCTGTTCTCCGGCGGCCCGGGCGGCGTGCTGCTGGTGATCGGCATCGCGCTGTCCTGTCTGGGCCTGTACTGGTCGGACCGGATCGTCGGCGGGCTGCCGATATGAGTTGGGCCGCCGTCTTTCTCGCCGCCGCGCTGCTGGTGGGCACCGGGCGGGCGCCGGTTCGGGGCGCCACCGCGGCCGAGCGCGCCGCCGCCCCGCCCGCGGATCCGCTGGCTGCGGCCTCCTGTTTCGATGTGCTGGCCGCCTGTCTGTCCGCGGGGATGGCGACCGCCTCGGCGGCCGCCGCCGCGGCCGCGCTGGCGCGGCCCGCGCTGGCCGGTCAGCTCACGCGGGCCGCGCATCTGCTCGCCCTCGGCGCGGACGCCGAACAGGCCTGGGCCGATCCGGGTCCGGACGGCGATCGGCACGGCGCCGTGCTGGCCCGGCTGGCCCGTCGTTCGGCCAGTTCCGGTGCGGCACTGGGGGCCAACGTCGGGGACCTGGCCGAGCAGGTCCGCGTCGATGCCGGGGCCGCCGCCGATGCGGCCGCCCAGCGGGCCGCGGTCCTCATCGCCGGCCCGCTCGGGCTCTGCTATCTGCCGGCCTTCATCTGTCTGGGCATCGTCCCGGTGGTCGCCGGGCTGGCCGGCGAGCTGATCTGGTCGGGGCTGTGGTGAAAGGGGAAAGTGATGGTAGGCAGCATGATTCGGGAGATCCAGGCGCGGCTGATGCTCGTCGTGGCCGACGAGTCCGGGATGAGCACCGTCGAGTACGCCATCGGCACCATTGCCGCCGCGGCGTTCGGCGCGATCCTGTACACGGTGGTCACCGGCGATTCGATCGTCGGTGCGCTGTCGAAGATCATCAGCCGGGCGCTGAGCACCAGCGTCTGACCGATGACAGCGGTGCGGTCACCGTGGAGGCGGCGTTCGCGATCGCCGCGCTGGCCTCGGTGCTGGTGGTGTGCCTGGCCGGGCTCAACGCGGTGGTGCTGCAGATCCGCTGCGTCGACGCGGCCCGGGAGGCGGCCCGGCTCGCCGCCCGCGGTGACGACGGGGCGGCCGCGGCGCGGCGGGTCGGCCCGGACGGAATGGCGGTCTCGATCCAGCGGCGGGGGGACACGCTGGTCGCCCGGGTCAGCACGAGAACACCGCTGCTGCCGGGGATCATCATCGCCGCGGAGGCGGTATCGGCCGCCGAGCCGGGTACGTGAGGACACCGGGGCGGCGAGCCTGACCGCGCTGGCCATGGTGACGGTGCTGCTGGCCGTGACGATCGGGGTGACCGCGCTGGGGTCGGTCGTGATCGCCCGCCACCGCGCCCAATCCGCGGCGGATCTGGCCGCGCTGTCGGCGGCGGCGTGGGTGGCGGCCGGGCGCCAGGTCGCCTGTGCCCGCGCGGTATCGGTGGCCACCGCGGTGCGCACCGCGGTGACCGACTGCACCGTGCACGGGTTGGACGCGGTCGTCACCGTGCAGGCGCCGGCCGGGGTGCCGGGCTGGGTGGCGACGGCACGGGCCCGGGCCGGTCCGGCGGATTAGTCCGGCAAATCGTGCGATTTCCCCAGCCGCAGCAGCGATTTCAGATTGCTGCGCGACGAGCCGTCCGCGGCCTCGGCGGTCGCGGCGAGTTCCTCCGCGGTCGGCAGCCGCAGCGACAGCAGCGCGGCCGGGGTGTCCTCGTCGATCTCCACCAGATTGGCGGTGACGTGCACCGGGGTGTACCCGCCGCCGATCGCCGGCAGCCGCAACACCCGGGCGGTCGGGCCGGCCGCGATCTCGGACCGCATGCTCTGCGTGTGCACGAAATCGTCGGGATGCAGCGCCGGTTCGTCACCGTCGAGGGTGCGCCAGTCGTAGAACGGGGCCGGGCGGTCCAGCCACTTGAGCAGCCGCCATTGGTTCAGGTCCACCAACGCGCGGTGCACCCCGGGCGCGGCCAGCCCGTTCAGGATGCGCTGGGCCAGATCGTCCGGGCGTACCACCGGGCCCTCCCGCACACTGCGCCAGTTCATGGCCCGGCAGATCAGCCGGTCGGTGCCGTCCTCCTGCTGCTCCTGCACGGCGCGGGCGACGAAGCCGACGGTGATCGGCTCACCGAGGTAGTCGGTGACATCCCAGGTGCTGCACAACTGCAGGCCGGGCTTGGCCTTGATCACCATGGACAGCAGTTGGGACTCGTTGGCGTTCAGCGCCCGCGCGGGCAGGTCCTCGGCGAAGGCCCGCCCGTGGGTGGCCTCGACGCTGACGTCCCGGCCGGCGTTCGCCAGCGATTCCGGAGTGTCGGTGGCGATTCCGGTACTCAGATCCCATTTCACCGGCCCGGGAATGGGGCGCTGCGGGGGCTCGGCCTCCGACGGCCCGACCCACAGGTGCACCCCGTGCACGACCCCGTCGGTCATGCAGACCACCTCGGTACGAATTACGCGGTCGCGTTTGGGGGTGATGATGCTCAGCGCGTGCCCGGCGCGCACGGTCTCTCCGATGGCGGACTCGATGGCCATCAGATGCGGATTTCGGCGGAGAAAACTGCTGGTCGGTACCAGATTCTTGGTCCGGGCGCCCTGCGCGACAACGGCAGGCTGGTCTCCGAGCGTCTCCACGAGCAACCAGTCGTGGTCCATGGCAGGCAGTCTAGCGGCGATTCGGGGCGCAAGCCGGGTTTGCTCAACCTGCGGATTTCGTAGAAAAGCGCTGGGAAAGCACCCCGGGAACCATGTCTCATAAGGTGGCGGGATCGCGGAGCTGTTGCAGTCGTGGCCGGTCAGGAGTAATTTTTGCGGCGCGCCGAATATTGGGGGATTGAAAACGGATCGCGTTGTCCGACCGTTTTTCCGGTGGTCCTGTACTCGGCGCGCTGGTGGTGGCGGTCGCCGAGGGGTGGGCCGGAGGCGCAGTATCAGTGTCGCGCCAGCGCGTCGAGTACCAGGCGGAGCACCCGCACCGCACCGGCCTTGTCCAGCGGGTCGTTGCCGTTGCCGCACTTCGGGGACTGCACACAGGACGGGCACCCGGCCGGGCATTCACAGGCCTCGATCGCCGCGGCCGTGGCACCCCACCAGGTCCGGATCTGCCGGTAGCCGCGCTCGGCGAAACCGGCGCCACCGGGATATCCGTCGTAGACGAAGATCGTCGGCAATCCGGCCGTCGCGCCCGGGCCGGGCCCGACCGCCGTCGACACGCCGCCGATGTCCCCACGGTCGCAGCTGGCCACCAGCGGTAGCAACCCGATCGCCGCGTGTTCCGCCGCGTGCAGCGCACCCGGAATCGACAGCGCATCGATACCGTTGTCGGACAGCGCTTCCGGCGTGATGGCGCACATCACCGCGACGGTGTCCAGGGTGCGGGTCGGCATGTCCAGCTCGACGAAGTCGATCACCTCACCGTCCAGCGCGCGGCGCAGGTACCCGGTCACGGTGTTGGACACCGACACCGGGACCACCCCGACGGTCACCGGGCCGTGCCCGGCGAGCTCCCCGTCGCCGGTGACCGCGATGTCGGTGACCTCCCGTGCCGAGGTGGTGTAGCCGGGATCCTGGGCGTGCACCAGGGCGATGCCGTCCTCGAAATCCAGCGCGTCGACCAGGTAGGTCTCGCCCTGATGCAGATAGACCGCGCCCGGGTGCACCGCCGCCGGGGCCTGACCGGTGCCGGTGGTGCCCAACACCCGCCCGGTCCCGGTCTCCAGGATCGCGATCTGCCCGCCGGTGGATCCGCGGATGTCGACCGCCGGATGCGGATCCACGCCCGGGGCCGGGAAATACCCGCCGGGCCGGCGGCGCAACAGGCCGTCGTCGATCAGCGTCGCCGCCACCGCCTCGGCGTCCCACGCCCTGACCTCGGCCTCGATCAGCGGCAGCTCGGTCGCCGCGCACAGCAGCTGCGGGCCCAGCACATACGGATTCCGTGGATCGATGACCACCCGCTCGATCGGCTTGTCCAACAGGGCCTGCGGATGGTTCACCAGGTAGGTGTCCAGCGGGTCGTCCCGGGCGATCATCACGATCAGCGCGCTCTGCCCGCGCCGCCCGGACCGCCCGGCCTGCTGCCAGAACGAGGCCACCGTGCCCGGGAACCCGGCCAGCACCACCGCGTCCAGCCCGGCGATGTCCACCCCCAGCTCCAGGGCGTTGGTGGTGGCCAACCCGCGCAACTCGCCCTCGGACAGGGCGTGCTCGAGAGCCCGGCGGTCCTCGGCGAGGTAGCCGGCCCGGTACGAGGCGACGTGCTCGACCAGGTCCGGGGCCACCTGCTCGAGGCGGGCCCGGGCGCCGAGCGCGGTCAGTTCGGCGCCGCGTCGGGACCGCACGAAGGTCAGCGTGCGCGCCCCTTCGGCCATCAGGTCGGCCATCACCCGGGAGGCCTCGGCGCCGGCCGAGCGGCGCACCGGCGCCCCGTTCTCGCCGACCAGATCCGGCAGCAGGGCCGGCTCCCACAGTGCGACGGTCCGCCCGCCCTGCGGGGACCCGTCCTCGGTGACCGCGGTGACGGTCTGCCCGATCAGTTCCGAGGCGGTCTCGCCCGGCGCCGCGGTGGTGGCACTGGCGAAGATCACCGTCGGCGACCCGGCGTACCGCTCGCACAGCCGCAACAGCCGGCGCAGTACCAGCGCCACGTTGGAGCCGAAGATGCCCCGGTAGTAGTGGCATTCGTCGACCACGATGTAGCGCAGATTCCGTAGGAAGACGGCCCATTTCGGGTGGTTGCGCAGCAGCGACAGATGGATCATGTCCGGATTGGAGAAGATCCACCGGGACCGCTCCCGGGCGAAGCGGCGCAGGTCGGTGGTGGCGTCCCCGTCGTACGCGCTGGGCGCGACGTCGCGCAGCGCGGGCACCGCATCGGTCAGCGCCTGCGCGGCGCGCAGTTGATCGTGTCCCAGCGCCTTGGTCGGGGACAGGTACAGCGCGCGGGTCCGCGGGTCGGCGGCCAGCGCGGTGAGAATAGGTAGCTGGTAGCCCAGCGACTTGCCCGAGGCGGTGCCGGTGGACAGCACCACGTGCCGCCCGGCGTGGGCCAGTTCGGCGGCGTCCACCTGATGCGCCCACGGGGCGGTGACGCCCCGGTCGGCGAAGGCAGCGACGAGCTCCGGCTCGGCCCAGCGCGGCCAGTCCCGGGGCGCGCCGCGCCTGGGGGGCAGGTCCTCGATGTGGCGCACCGGGTGCTCGTCCGGGTCGGTGCCCTCGATCGCCCGGGTCAGCAGCTCCCGGCCGAAATCGGACCCGGAATGCGTCCCGGAAACAGACAAGGGTCGCCTTTCAAGATCGTTTTCATGCGTATCCAGGTCAATTGTTAACTACATGATCATTTTCAACACTGTCGCTGGGGCCTTTTACATGGTTGACTGATCGTGGTCGCAGCTTCTGTGTTCGTGTTTCAGCACCCGCAGGATCGATACGTTGCGATCGCGGTTCCTGCGAGGTTGTAGGTCGGGTCGAGTTCCGGCGACACAGGCGTTGGTATGGCGGTCGGAACGGGCCCGGTACACCGGAAGTCGGTGAACCGCACCCGGTAAGAGAAGGAATGTACGAAAGATGCCACAGGGAACTGTGAAGTGGTTCAACGCGGAGAAGGGCTTCGGCTTCATCGCCCCCGAGGACGGCTCCGCTGACGTCTTTGTCCACTACACGGAAATCCAGGGGTCGGGCTTCCGCACCCTGGAGGAGAACCAGAAGGTCGAGTTCGAGGTCGGCCAGAGCCCCAAGGGCCCCCAGGCCACCGGCGTTCGCGCCGTCTGAGCCACCGCACTAGGAGGACACCCCCGGCCGAGCCGGGGGTGTTTTCGTATCGGACGCCGATAGTGTCGGTCAGGTGAGCCAGCTGTCCTTCTTCTCGGCCGAGTCGGTGCCGCCGGCCGTCACCGACCTGACCGGGCTGCTGGCTGCGCACGGTCAGGTCGTGATCAGCGGGGGCGAGGCCCGGCTGTCCGTCGTCGTCGATCAGTTGTGGCGGGCGCGCGAGCTGGCCGCGATGATCACCGAGGTCGGGCTGGAACCCGAGATCGCCCGCACCGACGAGAACACCCCGCTGGTGCGCACCGGGATGGACCGCCGGCTGCTGGAGATCGCCCGGGACTGGACCCGCGGCGCGGTGAAGACCGTGCCGGCCCAGTGGCTGCCCGGCGCGCGCGAGCTGCGGGCCTGGACCCTGGCCGCCGGCCAGCCCGAGGCCGACGACCGCTACCTGCTGGGTCTGGACCCGCACGCGCCGGACACCCACGCAGCGCTGGCGTCGGCGCTCATGCGGGTGGGAATCGCCCCGACGTTGATCGGAACTCGGGGGTCGCGCCCGGGGCTGCGGATCAGTGGCAGGCGACGGCTATCGCGGCTGGTAGAGAACGTCGGGGAACCTCCGGACGACCCGGAGGCGTTCGTACATTGGCCACGGATATAGCGGTGCCCGACGGGCGAGCCAGTTTGCACATGCCCGTCCAGGATGCGAAATTGTCAGTTGCCAGGACGCCGCACGGTGTTTGGCAACCGCAGAATTGGAGAGTAGAAGAAGGTGGCTGACGACGACCGGAGCCGGGCTGGCGCCGGTAACGTTCGGCGGCTCGTGATTGTCGAGTCGCCCACTAAAGCACGCAAGATTGCGGGCTACCTCGGCTCCAATTACATCGTGGAATCCTCCCGCGGCCACATCCGTGACCTGCCGCGGGCGGCCGCCGACGTGCCTGCCAAATACAAGTCCGAACCGTGGGCGCGTCTCGGCGTCAACGTCGACGCGGACTTCGAACCGCTCTACATCGTCAGCCCGGATAAAAAGGCCACGGTCACCGAGCTCAAGAGTCTGCTCAAGGATGTCGACGAGCTCTACCTCGCCACCGACGGTGACCGCGAGGGCGAGGCCATCGCCTGGCATCTGCTCGAAACGCTCAAGCCGCGCGTCCCGGTCAAGCGGATGGTGTTCCACGAGATCACCGAACCGGCCATCCGGGCCGCCGCGGAGAACCCGCGGGATCTGGACATCGACCTGGTCGATGCGCAGGAGACCCGGCGCATCCTGGACCGGCTCTACGGCTACGAGGTCTCACCCGTGCTGTGGAAGAAGGTCGCCCCGAAGCTGTCGGCCGGCCGCGTGCAGTCGGTGGCCACCCGCATCATCGTGCAGCGCGAACGCGAGCGGATGGCGTTCCGCAGCGCCGGGTACTGGGACGTCACCGCCGAGCTGGACGCCAGCGTGTCCGACCCGCAGGCCTCCCCGCCGCGGTTCACCGCGAAACTGAACACCGTCGACGGGCGCCGGGTGGCGGCCGGGCGCGACTTCGACTCCCTGGGCGCGGTCAAACGCCCCGATGAAGTGCGGGTGCTGACCGAATCCGACGCTGCGGCGCTGGCCTCCGGGCTGCGCGGCGCGCAGCTCAGCGTCGCCTCGGTGGAGCAGAAGCCCTACACCCGCAAGCCCTACCCGCCGTTCATGACCTCGACACTGCAACAGGAGGCCGGCCGCAAGCTGCGGTTCTCCTCCGAGCGCACCATGAGCATCGCGCAGCGGCTGTACGAAAACGGCTACATCACCTACATGCGTACCGACTCGACCACGCTGTCGGAATCGGCCATCAACGCCGCCCGCACCCAGGCCGGTCAGCTCTACGGCCAGGAGTACGTGCACCCCACCCCGCGCCAGTACACCCGCAAGGTGAAGAACGCGCAGGAGGCACACGAGGCGATCCGCCCCGCCGGTGACGTGTTCCAGACCCCGGGCCAGCTGCACAGCGCCCTGGACACCGACGAGTTCCGGCTCTACGAGCTGATCTGGCAGCGCACCGTGGCCTCGCAGATGGCCGATGCGCGCGGCACCACGCTGAGCCTGCGGATCGCCGGCCAGGCGGCCGGCGGTGAGCAGGTCGTGTTCAACGCCTCCGGGCGCACCATCACCTTCCCGGGCTTCCTGAAGGCCTACGTCGAGAGCCTCGACGAGCAGGCCGGCGGCGAGGCCGACGACGCCGAGAGCCGGCTGCCCAACCTCACCCAGGGCCAGCGGGTGGACGCCGCGGACCTGACCGCCGACGGGCACACAACCTCGCCGCCGGCCCGCTACACCGAGGCCTCGCTGATCAAGGCCCTGGAAGAGCTGGGCATCGGCCGCCCGTCGACCTACTCCTCGATCATCAAGACGATCCAGGACCGCGGCTACGTCCACAAGAAGGGCAGCGCGCTGGTGCCGTCCTGGGTGGCGTTCGCGGTGATCGGGCTGCTGGAACAGCATTTCAGCCGGCTGGTCGACTACGACTTCACCGCCGCCATGGAGGACGAGCTCGACGAGATCGCCGCCGGTAACGAGCGACGGACCAACTGGCTCAACAACTTCTACTTCGGTGGCGAGCACGGTGTGGACGGCTCGATCGCCCGCGAGGGCGGCCTCAAGCAGCTCGTCGGCGGCAACCTGGAAGGCATCGACGCCCGAGAGGTCAACTCCATCAAGCTGTTCGACGACGCCGAAGGCCGTGCGGTCAACGTCCGGGTCGGCCGCAACGGGCCGTACCTGGAGCGGATGATCGCCGACCCCGACAACCCGGGTGAACTCAAACCGCAGCGGGCGAACCTCAAGGACGAGCTGACGCCGGACGAGTTGACCCTGGAGCTCGCGGAAAAGGCTTTCGCCACACCGCAAGAGGGACGCTCGCTGGGTGTTGACCCGGAGAGCGGGCACGAGATCGTGGCCAAGGACGGGCGGTTCGGCCCGTACGTCACCGAGATCCTGCCCGAGCCGCCGGACGACGGCGAGGCGGGCAGCCCGGCCAAGAAGGGCAAGAAGCCCACCGGCCCGAAGCCGCGCACCGGATCGCTGCTGCGCACCATGGACCTGGAGACCGTCACCCTCGAGGACGCGCTCAAGCTGCTGTCGCTGCCGCGGGTGGTGGGCGTCGACCCGGAGAGCAAAGAGGAGATCACCGCGCAGAACGGCCGGTACGGCCCATATCTGAAGCGCGGCACCGATTCCCGCTCGCTGGCCACCGAGGAGCAGATGTTCACCATCACCCTCGACGAGGCGCTGAAGATCTACGCCGAGCCCAAGCGGCGCGGCCGCCAGGGCGCGGCCACCCCGCCGCTGCGCGAGCTGGGTGTGGATCCGGTGTCGGAGAAGCCGATGGTGATCAAGGACGGCCGGTTCGGTCCGTACGTCACCGACGGGGAGACCAACGCCAGCCTGCGTAAGGGTGACGACGTGCTGTCGATCACCGATGAGCGGGCGTCGGAACTGCTGGCCGATCGTCGGGCCCGCGGTCCGGTGAAGAAGGCCGCCAAGAAGGCGCCGGCGAAGAAGGCCGCCAAGAAGACGGCCGCGAAGAAGGCCCCGGCTAAGAAGACCGCGAAAAAGGCCTGACCGGACGGGCCAGCTGGGTGGGCGCGGTGCGCCCGCGCAGTTCGACGGTCTCGCCGACATTCCAGGCCAGGGCTTCGGAGTCCAGTGCGCCGCTGACCGCGATGGCCGATGCCAGCACGTGGCCCTCTTCCAGTTTGGCCAGCTCGGTGAGCCGGGCCGCCTCGTTCACCGGGTCGCCGATCACGGTGTACTCGAATCGGGCCTGGGCGCCGATGTGCCCGGCAATCGCGCGTCCTGCCGACACCCCGATGCCGAACTCGTTCTGCCCCAACACCTCCACCAGCTCGTCGTGCAGCTCGCGGGAGGCGGCCAGCGCGGCGCCGGAGGCGTCGGGATGTTCGATCGGGGCACCGAAGATGGCCAGTGCCGCGTCACCCTGGAACTTGTTGACGAACCCGCCGTGCTTGTTCACGGTGTCCACCACGACGCGGAAGAAGTCGTTGAGCAGATTGACCACCTCCGCGGCCGGCACGGTCGAGGCCAGCCGGGTGGAACCCACCAGGTCGACGAACAGGACCGCGACATCGCGTTCCTGCCCGCCCAGTTCGGTGCCGCGCTCCAGCGCACGGCGGGCCACGTCCTCACCGACATAGCGACCGAACAGGTCCCGCAGCCGCTGCCGCTCGGCGAGATCGCGCACCATGTCGTTGAAGCCGGCCTGCAGCAGGCCCAGCTCGCTGGCGTCGTAGATCTGCATGTGCGCGTTGTAGTTTCCGCGCTGCACCTCACCGAGCGCCCAGCGCAGCTGACGCAGCGGATCGGCGATCGACATCGACACCAGGATGGTGCCGATCAGACCGATCAGCAGTGCCGCGATGGCCAGCAGCAGGATCGGGGTGGTCAGCTTGTCCGCCGGTGCGCTGAGCACTTCGAACTTGCTGGCCACCACCGCCAGCACGATGGCCAGGATGGGCACCCCGGTGGACAGCACCCAGGTGAGCACCTGGCGCAGGATGACCCCGGGCGCCCGGAAGTTCTCCGGTACCCCGGTGCGCAGCGCGGCGACCGCGACCGGGCGCAGCACCCGTTCGGACTGTAGGTAGCCGATGATGGCCACCGCGGTGGCGCCCAGCGCGGCGGCGACCGCCACCACCGGGGCTGACTTCGAAGCCACCGGCCAGCTGGCCACGATGAACACGATGGAGCCCAGGAACCAGTTGGTGACGTTGATGAGGGACCGGTAGAAGGGCATCTTCAGCGCCCGGACCCGGGCGACTTCGGTGATCGCGGCGGCGTCGTCGCCGAGCAGGGTGTCGCGGCGCTGCCAGCGGATCACCGGGATGAGCATCCGCAGCGTGATGTAGGCGGCGATGGTGAACGACACGAACAAATAGCCGAGGAACACCGCGAGGTTGAAGGCCGGCAGCTCCTGCAGCTGGATCCGGTCCTCAGGCGGGAGGCCGTAACGCAGGAAGCCGAGCACCAGCAACGCGCCGATGATGTCGGCCTGAACCATGCCCAGACCGAAGACCGGCCACGGCGTGCGGGCCACCCATCGGACGAACGCGCTGATGCGACCGATCGGTACCACCTCCGCGTTCACCCGCTTACCGTATCGGGCCGGGCGGACGTGTCGTGCCGCTGCCAGCGTGTCGTGTCCCCGGGTGGCACTACTGTTGACCGGTGCGAAGTGGTGTTTTCTCGCGTCTGGTGGGTCAGGACCTCGTGGAGGCCGAGTTGCTCGCCGCCGCGACGGCGGCCCGGGGTGAAAAGTCTCACAGCGGTCTCACAACCGGGCTGATGACGCATGCCTGGCTGATCACCGGCCCGCCCGGGTCGGGACGCTCGGTCGCCGCGGCATGCTTCGCCGCCGCCCTGCAGTGCACGTCGGAGGGGGAACCCGGCTGCGGTGAGTGCCGCGCCTGCACCACCACGATGGCCGGTACCCATGGCGACGTGCGCCGGATCATCCCGGAGGGGCTGTCCATCGGCGTGAAGGAGATGCGCGACATCGTCCAGATCGCGTCCCGGCGGCCCGGTACCGGACGCTGGCAGATCGTCATCATCGAGGATGCTGACCGGTTGGGGGAGCGGGCCGGGAACGCGTTGCTGAAGGCGGTGGAGGAGCCCCCGCCGTCGACGGTGTTCCTGCTCTGCGCGCCGTCGATCGACCCCGAGGACATCTCGGTCACCTTGCGTTCCCGGTGCCGGCACGTCGCCCTGGTGACGCCGCCGACCGCGGCCATCACCGAGGTGCTCACCGAACGCGACGGGATCGCCGCCGACGTGGCGGCCTGGGCGGCCTCGATCAGCGGCGGGCACGTGGGCCGGGCGCGCCGGTTGGCGACCGATCCGGAGGCCCGATCGCGACGGGAGCAGGCGCTGAGTCTGGCCCGTGACGCCGCGACACCGTCACGCGCATACGGGGCTGCCGAACAACTGGTCGTCGCCGCGGAGGCGGAGGCCAAGGCGCTGACCGTGGACCGCAACGAGACCGAGGCCGAGGAGCTGCGGACCGCGCTCGGCGCGGGCGGGACCGGGAAGGGCACCGCGGGCACCATCCGCGGGGCGGCCGGGGCGATGAAAGACCTGGAGAAGCGGCAGAAATCCCGCCAGACCCGCGCCGGCCGGGATGCGCTGGACCGGGCGCTGATGGACCTGGCCACCTATTTCCGGGACGCCATGGTGGTCTCGGCGGGTGCCGGTCAGGTGGTGGCCAACCATCCGGACATGGCGGAGAAGGCGGGTGCGATGGCCGAGCACGTGCCGGCGGACCGGCTGCTGCGCTGTATCGAGGCGGTGCTGCAGTGCCGGGAGGCGCTCGCCACGAACGTGAAGCCGAAGTTCGCAGTCGACGCCATGGTCGCCACCGTCGGGCAGGCGCTGCGGACCTGAGCGGGCATCAACTTGGGTGCCGTGCAGGTGCTGTCGTAGACTCATGCCGCTCTGCAAAGAGCGCGCCACCCTAGCTCAGTCGGTAGAGCAATTCACTCGTAATGAATAGGTCAGGGGTTCGATTCCCCTGGGTGGCTCAACAGATCGATCGTGGCGGTGCCCTGCGGGCATGTCAGCCGGGCCCACGGCCGGCCGGCCAGTTGCCGAGTCACCAGATCGGCGACGGCCACGATGTGGTCGACATCGTCGAGCAGATCCGAGATCCCCAGATCCGACACGGCCTGCTCGATGCCGCAGCCCAGCGAGACGGCGCCGTCCGGGGCCGACCCGTCCAGATAGCCGCCGGCGACGACGACCTCGGGACCGCCGTCCGCGGGTTCCCAGCGGATCCGGCAGTAGGCGTCGTGGAATCCGGGTACCCGGTACGCCGGGTCGATGTACGGGGTGGTGTCGTAGCCGGGCACGGTCGCGCTAACCCGCCCTGCGCTGGGCTTCCTTGCGCTCCGCCAGCCGGTGCCACAGATCCTCTAGATCGATGTCGTTGGCCTGCCGCGGGCGGCGGTGATGGAACAGCGACTCGTCGTGGCTGGCCGGGCAGCGGAACTTGTGCAGCTGCAGGCACTTCGAAGGCCAGCGCGCCTCGTGCACGTCGTCGAGGTCGATCACCTGCCGGGTGAGGCGCCGGATGGCGAACCGGTTACCGGCGGCGCTCTCGTCGGTGGGGTGCATCCCGGCGTCGAACAGCCGCCAGCCGCCGTAGGCCATCTGCAGCCAGACGGTCTCGACGTTGCAGTGCCTGCACGGTGCGACGACGGACGGCCGGGAATCCATGCCAACAGGTTAGGTACCGGCACCGACATTCAGCGTGCGCACACGCCGTGCGTCAGTCCTCGGCGAGCGCGGTGGCGGCGATGGTGCGCGCGGTGCTCGCCGCGGGGAAGCCGGCGTACCCGCTGGCGTGGTAGATCACCTCGGCGAGTTCGGAGTCGGTCAACCCGTTCCGCCGGGCGATCTTGAAGTGATAGGGCAGCTCATCGGTGGCGCGCAACGCGATCAGGATGCCGAGGGTGACCAGGCTGCGGTCCCGTTTGGCCAGGCCCGGCCGGGTCCACAGCGCCCCGAAGACGGTCTGCATGCCGATGTCCATCAGGTCGGGGGCGAACCCGTCGCCGAACTCGACGTCGGCGTCATCGTCGGGCAGCAGCCCGGGCAGCAGTTCACGGAACACCCGGAGGCCGTCGGCGCGTAAGTCAGTCACGTTGCACAGCGTGCCATTCAGCGGGGCGCCACGAACCCGATCGGCCCCGATGCGATGCACACCGCCAGCGCCGCGGTGTTCGCGCTCACCCGGATGGCGTCCCCGGCCCCGGACAGCCGGACGAACACCCGGTTCAGGCCCGGGTGCACCGGCACCTTCACCGCGGGTCCCTCGCTCAGCGACATGGTCAGCGACCCCTCGCTGTTGGCCAGGTAGTTGATCTCGGCGGTCCAGTCCGCCGGCAGCAGCGGGCCGTCCAGCGCCATGACGACGTCGTCGCCCTCGGTCTGCACCAGGTAGCCGCAACCCGGTTCGGGTCCCGCAACGATGCTGCGGATCCAGGTGACCAGCCCGTCACGCAACCGGCCGGTCGAATCGAAGAGTCGTAGTTCCGTTGTGGCGCTGCTGAACTCGGGTCCGGGCAGGAGGGCGAACATATGGCTGGCCAGGTTCTCCGGGGCGGCCACCCGTTGCATGATCATCGGGTCCACCTCCTGATCCAGCAGCGGGGGCCCAGCGGGTCGAGCGCGGCCATCCCGGCCCGGACATTGGCCAGATAGGCCGGTACCGGGCTGTCCTGCCACGCCCGCAGGAAGGTCACCGTCGAATACAGGCTGCTGACCAGGAACGCCACCGCCACCGCGACGACCACCGCCGAGCGGGCGGGGGAGGCGTCCAGGCGGCGCGCGGAGTCCCGGTTGGGCGCGCCGAACGCGACCGCGGCGAGTAGCGCCAGCACCACCACCAGATCGGCCAGGTAACGCAGCGTCTGGGCCAGTTCCAGCGCGGTGAACTGCGATGACCGCATCAGGTAGATCGGCACCTGACAGGCCACCGCGTACCCGGCGGCGGCCAGCCAGACCGGGCCGATGCGCTCCTTGCGGTACATCGACACCGCGACGGCCGCGGCCAACACCAGCCAGCCGGCCACCATCACCGTGACCGTCGGGGTGGCCCACGGCGAGGCCGGTGCCCAGCGCTGCCACGCCCACGGCCCACCGGCCAGGCCGGGGACGATGCCGTGCGTGACCGAACGCCACCACAGATCCCAGGTCATCGACAGGTCCAGCGTCCAGCGTTGCTGGTCGACGACGAGCAGGTACACCCCGATCCAGGCGACCGTCACCGCCAGCAGGCCCACCCACAACCGCAGGCCGCGATGCCACACCTGCCGCACCGGTTCGCCGGACACCCAGGCCAGCAGTGCGGTCACCGCGAATGCGACGAACGGGATCACCGCGGACTTCTCGAAGAACAGCAGCGAGCCGAAGAAGACCAGGACGCCGGTCACCGCGTAGCGCCGATTACCGGTGCGCACCAACAGGATCGCGTCGGCGCACACCCAGGCCAGCGCGGCCTGCATGGGCAGCGAGTTCAACCCGGCCGCCCACCAGGCGAAGGCCGGCACGGTCAGCGGGGTGAACAACGCGAAGGTCAGCGGGACCAGCAGCGCCGGCCGCCAACCCAGGATCACGTACAGCGCCCGCAGCAGGGCGGCCGAGGCCAGCGCCTGCAACACGATCAGACTGAGCGCCGGGCCGAACCACTGCAGCGGGGCCGCCAGGGTGATGGCGCCGGCGAGCAGGAACGCCCCGGGCATGACGTGCCCGTCGTGGTCGTCGAACAGGTACTGCGCCGACAGCAGGTCCCCGGTGCCGGCCCGGCCGACCAGGATCAGGTCATCCCAGTAGAAGTCGCCGGCGAACGCCAGCACGGAACGGATCACCAGCTGCAGCGCGATCAGCGCGACAGCAGTCCGACAGATCCATCTCCCGTCGCTCCGCTCGCCCGGGCTCCATCTCTCGTCGCTCCGCTCGCCCGGACTCCATCTCATCGCAGCCGACTGTACGGAGCCCGCCGCCGTGCATCAGCTCACGGTCGGATAGTCCTGGCCGACGGCCTGACGGGCGGCCCAGGCCGAGGCGACCATCTCGGTGAGTGTGTGCCGCATCTGCCAGTCCAGGTCACGGGCGGCCAGCTCACCGGCCGCCACGATGCGGGCCGGGTCCCCTGGCCGGCGCGGGTTCACCTTCGGGTCGAAGTCGATGCCGGTGACCTCGCGGATGGTCGTCATGATCTCGCGCACCGAGGTGCCCGAGCCGCTGCCCAGGTTGTAGACGGCCTCCAGGTCGTTGCCGGCCTCCATCCGGCGGGCAGCGGCCACGTGGGCCAGCGCCAGGTCCGAGACGTGCACGTAATCGCGCACACAGGTGCCGTCGGGGGTGTCGTAGTCCCCTCCGTTGATCTGCGGGACTCCACCGTTGAACAGCATGTCGAGCACCTTGGGGAACAGGTTGTGCGGGCTGCGGTCGAACAGGTCCACCGAGCCCGAACCGACCACGTTGAAGTAGCGCAGGCTGGTGTGCCGCAGGTCGCGGGACCGGGCGACGTCGCGCAGCAGCCATTCCCCGATGAGCTTGCTCTCCCCGTAGGGCGACTCCGGTGCGGTCGGGGTCTGCTCGTCGACGAGCTCGACGTCGGGGGTGCCGTAGGTGGCCGCGCTGCTGGAGAACACGATCTGCTCGACGCCGGTGTCGGCCATCGCCTGCAGCAGGGACGCCATGGCGGTGACGTTCTGCTGATAGGTGTGCAGCGGGTACTTCACCGATTCGCCGGCGTACTTGTAGCCGGCCACATGGATCACCCCGGTCACCTGGTGCTCGGCGAGGGTGGCCCGGACCGTGTCGTAGTCCAGCAGGTTCGCGCTGACCAGGGCGACACCGTCGGGCACGAATCCGGGCAGTCCGGTGGACAGATCGTCGATCACGACGACATCGGAGCCGGACGCGGTCAGCGCACGCACCACGTGCGAACCGATGTAGCCGGCACCGCCGGTGACGAGCCAGGTCATGTGGTGTCCTTTGTTCGGTCTGTCGGGGGCAAAGTCTAGGCAGGCATGCCCGCACGCGCGGGACCGGCGAATTTCGCCGAAAAGATAGTGAGTGATCACTATCTAACTTAGTGTCACGACATGTCCTACGACGTGATCATCCGCAACGGCCTGTGGTTCGACGGCACCGGACGCCCACCGCTGACCCGAACCCTCGGCATCCGCGACGGCATCGTCGCCGAGGTGTCGGCCGCACCCCTGGACGAGACCGGCTGCCCCGAGGTGATCGACGCCGCGGGCCATTGGGTCCTCCCCGGCTTCATCGACGTGCACACCCACTACGACGCCGAGGTGCTGCTCGACCCGGGCCTGCGCGAATCGGTGCGCCACGGCGTCACCACCGTACTGCTCGGCATGTGCTCGCTGTCCACCGTGTACGCCGACACCGAGGACGCCGCCGACCTGTTCAGCCGGGTGGAGGCGGTACCGCGGGAGTATGTGCACGGCGCCCTGGCCGAGCACAGGACCTGGCAGGACCCGGCCGAGTACGTGGACGCCATCGACGCGCTGCCGTTGGGCCCGAACATCGCCTCGCTGCTGGGGCATTCCGATCTGCGCGCCTCGGTGCTGGGCCTGGACCGGGCCACCACCCGCGGAGTCGTCCCGACCGATGCCGAGTTGGAGACCATGGCGCGGCGACTCGACGCCGCCCTGGATGCCGGGATGCTCGGCATGTCCGGGATGGACGCGGCCATCGACAAACTCGACGGTGACCGGTTCCGCTCCCGCGCCCTGCCGTCCACCTTCGCCACTTGGCGGGAACGCCGCCGGCTGATCAAGGTGCTGCGCGCCCGCGGCCGCATGCTGCAGAGCGCGCCGAACGTCGCCCGCGCCCAGGAGGCGCTGAACTTCTTCCTGGAGAGCAGCGGCCTGTTCGGCCGCCGGCCCGGGGTGAAGATGAGCCTGCTGGTCTCTGCCGACGCCAAGTCCTCACCGGGCGCCGCGCGCGTCATCGGGGTCGGTACCCGACTGCTGAACAAGCTGATCGGCGCCAAGGTGCGGTTCCAGCATCTCCCGGTGCCCTTCGAATTGTATTCCGACGGAATCGATCTGCCGGTCTTCGAGGAGTTCGGCGCCGGGACCGCAGCGCTGCACCTGCGTGATCAGCTGGAGCGCAACAAGCTCCTCGCCGACCCGGAATACCGGCGCCGGTTCCGCAAGTCGTTCGACCGCCGCAAGCTCGGTCCCGCGCTGTGGCACCGCGACTTCCACGACGCCACCATCGTCGGCTGCCCGGACGAGTCGCTGGTCGGCAAGAGCTTCGGTCAGATCGCCGACGATCGGGGCATCCATCCGCTGGACGCCTTCCTGGATGTGTTGGTGGACAACGGCGAACGCAACGTCCGCTGGACCACGATCGTGGCCAACCACCGACCGGACGTGCTGAACCGGCTGGCCGCCGATCCCTCGGTGCACATGGGCTTCTCCGACGCCGGTGCGCACCTGCGCAACATGGCGTTCTACAACTATGCGCTGCGACTGCTCAAGCGGGTTCGCGACGCCGATGAGGCCGGGCAGCCGTTCCTCACCCCGCAGCGCGCCGTGCACCGGCTGACCGCCGAGGTGGCCGACTGGTTCGGCCTGGACGCCGGCACCCTGCGCCGGGGGGACCGGGCCGATTTCGTGGTGATCGACCCGGGCGCCCTTGATGATTCGGTCAACGCCTACCACGAGGCGGCGGTGCCGTTCTACGGCGGTCTGAGCCGCATGGTGAACCGCAACGACGACACCGTCATCGCCACCGGAGTCAACGGCCAGGTGGTGTTCAGCCGCGGACGCTTCCGTGACGGCTACGGTGCCACGGTGCGCAGCGGTCGGTACCTGCGGGCGCAGGCCGCGGCGCCGGCCGCGGTCTGAGGATGGCCCGCACCCAACGGCAGCGCAGCGCGGAGACCATCGCCCGGCTGCTCGACGCCAGCATCGAGACCATCATCGAAATCGGTTACGCCCGTGCATCGGCGGCGATCATCGCCAGACGGGCCGGACTGTCCGTCGGCGCCCTGTTCCGGCACTACCCGACGATGGGCGACTTCATGGCCGCCACCGGCCATGAGGTGCTGCGCCGCCAGCTGGAGCTGTTCAGCAAGCGGGTCGCCGAGATCCCGGCGGACCGGCCCGCCCTGGAGTCGGTGCTGACGATCCTGCGTGATGTCACCGGCAACGACACCAACGCCGTGCTCTACGAACTGATGGTGGCGGCCCGCACCGACGCCGCGCTGCGCGTCACCCTGCAGCATGTGCTGACCGAGTATGCGGCCAAGATCGACGAGGTCGCCGCGGGCGTGCCCGGTATCGACACCCTCGACCCCGACCTGCTGCCCGTGGTCCGGGCGTTGCTGACCAACGCCTTCGACGGCGCCGCGCTGCTGCGCGGGGTGCTGCCGACCCCCGATCTGGAGGACAAGCGGATCGCGTTGCTCAGCGACCTGCTCGGTGGGCGTTGAGCGCGTACAGGTGCACGGCGATGCCCACCAGCGGTCCGCACAGCAGCGCGACGACGGTCCTGGTCTCCAGGTCGAGCGGGAGCAGCAGCAGGGCGACCGCGGCCAGGGTGGCGCCCACCCAGCCCGCGGCGTAGGCCCGGTGCAGGGCGGCGGCCACGGTGGCGGCACCGGTCAGGGTGAGCAGCGCGAGGGACACCGCCCCGGCGGTGAACCAGGCCAGCAGCACGCCGGGGGCCTGATAGTCCGCGCCGAACGCGGTGCGCAGCAGCCACGGCCCGGCCAGCCAGGCCGCCGGCACCCCGACCGCGCCGACCGCAACGACCAGCCCGCGGGCGCGACCAGTGCACGCAACCGGCGGTGCCGCTGATCCACGAAATGCGCGATCAGGTTGCCCTGCAGGGCCGTCAACGGCACCAGCAGCGGCGCCCGGGTGAGCGTCACCGCCAGGATGACCACACCCCCGGCCGCCCCGAGCTCGCCGGAGGTGGCCTTGAGCAGCACCGGGAAACCCATCACCAGGACGGCGCTGGCACCGGCGGCGGCCACCGAGTGCAGCGCCCCGGTCAGGAAGGTGCGCGGCGAACCGGCGGTCGCCAACCGGGCCGCGGCCCGGGCCGACGGCGAGGCCACCAGCAGGATCAACCAGGCCAGGCATCCGGCGACGGTCGCCCACAGGAAACCGGCCAGACCCCAGCCCAGCACGAACGCCGCGGCCGCGACCGCCACCCGGATCGCGGCATCGGTGACCATCAGCGACCCGTACTGCGTCCACCGGTCCACCCCGGCAAGCATCCCCAGCAGCGTCGCGTGCAGACAGAATCCGGCCAGCCCGATACCGAGCAACAGCACGCTGAGCCAACGGGATTCGGCGAACACGTGCGCCGACCACAGCGGCGCACTGAGCACGATCGCACCGGCCGAGACCACCCCGACGACGGCGGCGACCCGCATCGGGTGGGTGCGTTCGGGCGCGGTGACGATCCGACCGCGCAGCGCCCGGACCTCCCGGGTGGATTCCTGCAGCAGCCCGTTGGCGGCGCCGCTGACCAAACCGAACGCCCCCCAGAACACCCCGAACAGTGAGAAACCGGCGGGGTCCAGATCGCGGGCGGCCAGATAGAGCACGGCGTAACCGCACAGCGCCGAGCACGCGGTGGCGATCCCGACCCGGGTGACGCTGCCCCGCGTCACCGGGCCGCGGGCCGGTACTGCCGCGCCGGCGTCGGTCACAGGTCCGGTACGTCCACGGAGTACAGCCAACGGTCCCACAGTTGCCGCAGTGACACGTCGGCATGGTTGGCGGCCAGCCCGGTGAAGTCGTCGGTGACCGCGGTGCTGTGCCGGTAGCGGTCGGTCCAATTATGAAGCAGCGCAAAGAAACTGTGGTCGCCGATCGCCCCGCGCAGGGCGTGCAGGGTGAGCGCGCCGCGCTTGTACACCCGGTCGTCGAACATGTCGGCCGGGCCCGGATCGGTCAGTAGCAGATCCTGCGGGGAGTCCTTGAGCTTGCGGTGGTAGCTGCGGGCCCGCTCGTCGGCGGTGGGCCCGCCGGACTCCTCGGACCACAACCACTCGGCGTAGCAGGCGAATCCCTCGTGCAGCCAGATGTCGCGCCAGCGCCGCACCGTCACCGAATTGCCGAACCACTGATGCGCGAGTTCGTGCGCGATCAGCCGCTCGGAGGACCGGCTGCCGTCGCAGTGATTGGCGCCGAAGATCGAAAGACCCTGGGCCTCAAGCGGTATCTCCAGTTCGTCATCGGTGACGACGACGGTGTACCCGCCGGCCAGCGGATACGGCCCGAACCGGCGGGTGAACAGCTTCATCATCTGCGACTGCCGGGCGAAGTCGTGTTCGAAGTCCTCGCGCAACCGCTCGGGCAGCACGGCGTACATCGGCACCGGGCTCTTCTGCAGGCGGTGCCGCTGGTACTCGCCGATCTGCAGGGTGATCAGGTAGGTCGACGTCGGCTCGGCCTGCTCGTAGAGCCAGACGGTGTGGCTGGCCCGCACCTGCTTGGAGACCAGTTCACCGTTGGCCAGCGCGTAATACGGGCTGTCGGTGCTGATCCGGATCTGGAAGCTGGCCTTGGCCGCCGGGTGATCGTCGCAGGGGAACCAGGAGGGCGCCCCGTTGGGCTGCCCGGACACCAGCGCGCCGTTGGTCAGTTCCTCGAAACCGACCTCACCCCACACGGTGCGCAGCGGGCGTGGTGTCCCGCCGTAGCGGATCACGATGCTGATCGCGGCACCGGCGGGCAGGGCCGCGCCCAGGGTGATGTGCAGCTTGCCCGCCGAGGTCCGGAAGTGGTTGGGGCGCCGGCCGTTAACGGTAACCTTCGACACCGTCATGGCGTCGGACAGATCCAAGGTGAAGGTGCGCAGCGCGGCCAGTGTCACCGCGGTGACGGTGGCCGATCCGGCCAGCCGGTTGATCGCCACCTTGTACTCGAGGTCGAGTTCGTAGCGCGATACCCGGTAGCCGAAGTTGCCGTTGCGGGGCAGATACGGGTCGATCACCGGGGGCTGGTGGGCGGCCTTGCGGGCCGCCTTCTTGGCCGGCGTCACTGGTCGTGCTTCTTGGGCTTGACCGTCCACGGCGCGATCGGGTTGCCCTGCCAGCGGGTCCACGGCGGCACCTCGTCACCGCGCATCACCAGCGAGGCCGGCCCCACGGTGGCGCCGGCGCCGATCCGCGAGGCCGGCAGCGCCACACAGTGCGGGCCCAGGGTGGCGCCCTCGTCCAGGGTCACGCTGTCCATCCGCATGATCCTGTCGTGGAACAGGTGGGTCTGCACCACACAGCCGCGGTTCACGGTGCTGCCGTCGGCGAGGGTGATCAGGTCCGCCTCGGGCAGCCAGTAGGTCTCGCACCAGACGCCGCGGCCGAT
Organism: Mycolicibacterium aurum; assembly: GCA_900078775.1. GTDB lineage: Bacteria > Actinomycetota > Actinomycetes > Mycobacteriales > Mycobacteriaceae > Mycobacterium > Mycobacterium aurum_A. Next base: position 4,308,169 of record LT549889.1, on the reverse strand, counting down.
CTTCGCGCCCAGCCCGCGCAGCCAGATGTTCATCACCGGGGTGCCGCTGGCGGCCCGGGCGAACCACGGTGCGGCCACCGTCTCGACGAAGGTGTCCGACACCTCGTTGCGCCACACGAACGACGACCACAGCGGGTGCTCGACGGCATCGATGCGGCCCACCACAATCCATTTCGCCGCCACCGCGATGGCGCCGGCGACCGCCCCGGCGGCCAGCAGCACCAACCCGCCCGCCAGTGCGGTCCAGCCGTAGCCGATGGTGCCGGTCAGGTGGTGCAGCGCACCGAGGACCGCGACGCCGATGGCGAAGGTCACGATGACCGGGATGAGCCGGCAGGTCTCCACGGCGGCCCGCATCACCCGCAGTCGGCTGGAGGGATGGAAGGTGCGCAGCACGTCGGCGGCGGTGGGCTTGCGGCGCAACCGGATCGGCGGGCTGCCCAGCCAGGAGGATCCTGCCTTGGCCTTGTGCGGGGTGGCCGACAGCACGGCGACCAGCCCGTCGTCGGGCACCCGGCGGCCCGGCTGGGTGATGCCGGAGTTGCCCAGGAACGCGCGTTTACCGATGGTGGCCTTCGCGACGTGGATCCAGCCGCCGCCGAGCTCGTAGGAGGCCACCATGGTGTCGTCGGCCAGGAAGGCGCCGTCGCAGATCTCGGTGAACTTCGGGGTGAGCAGGGCGGTCGAGATCTCGGTGTCCTTACCGACTTTCGCGCCGAGCAGCCGCAGCCACCACGGGGTGAGCAGGCTGGCGTAGAGCGGGAACAGGTAGTTGCGGGCGGCATCCATCAGCCGTTCGGTGGCCCACAGCTGCCAGCCGACCCGGCTGCGCACCGGGTGATAACCCTCGGTCAGCCCGATGGACAGCAGACGCACCCCGAGCACGGTCAGCGCGGCGTAGACGAGCAGCGCCACCACGGCCGCGACCGGTGTCCAGGCCAGGGCCGGCAGGATCGCGTCGACCGGGGTGGCGGTGCCGCGGATGCCCCAGCCGATCACCGCCAGCCCGGCTGCCAGACCGGCCAGCGGCAGCGCACCCAGCAGTACCGAGGTGACGCCGAAGACGGCCACCCACCCCGGCGCCCGGGCGGGTCGCTCCTGCGGCCAGGGATGGCGCGCCTTACCGGATTTCGCGGCCGGCGAGCCCTTCCAGTACTGCCCGTTCTTGACCTTGCCGATCACCCCGGACCCGGCGGCGACATCGGCGTTCTTGCCGACCGATGCGCCCGGCAGCAGCGTGGTGCGGGCCCCGATGGTGGAGTCGTTGCCGACGGTGATCGGGCCGACGTGGAACAGGTCCCCGTCGATCCAGTGCCCGCTCAGGTCCACCTCGGGCTCGATCGAGCAGCGGTGGCCCAGGGTGAGCATCCCGGTGACCGGGGGTGCGGAGTGCAGGTCCACTCCCTTGCCGATCGAATTGCCAAGAGCGCGGGCGTAATACACCAGCCACGGGGCGCCCGCCTGATTCTCCGCCCCACTGGCCTCGGCCAGTCGCTCGGCGAACCAGACCCGCAGGTGCTCGGATCCGCCGCGCCGGTAGGTGCCCGGCTGCAGCCCGGACAGCAGGGTCCGCGCGCCCAGCACCGCGATGCCCATCCGGCCCGGCGGGGTGATGAAGAACAGGAATCCGGCGATGATCCACCACCAGTTCACACTGGCGGCCCACGGCACCAGGTCGATCGCGGCGGCGACATTGCTCAGCAGGGCCAGCCAGATCACCCACTGCAGACCGGTCAGGGTGGCCAGCGGCACCGACAGCGCCACCTGCGCGAGCTGGGTGCGCAGCGGGGTCGGGGTGACGTCGCGGCGCACCACCTCCGGCGGCGGGGCCAGCTCGTCGAGGAAACCGGCCAGTGAGCCCAGGCGCGGGTGGTCGTACAGGTCGGCGACGGTGACCTGGGGATAGCGGGCGCGCACTGCGGCGACCAGTTGTGCCGCCGACAGCGATCCGCCGCCCAGGGCGAAGAAGTCGGCCTCCGGCCCGTCCACCACCGCGGCCAGCACATCGCGCCACAGCCCGGCCAGCCAGCCCATGGTGCCGCCGAGGTCGGGCTCGTCGGCTCCACCGCCGGCGGCGGGGTCGACCGGCCACGGCAGCGCATTGCGGTCCACCTTCCCCGACGTCCGGGTGGGCAGCTCGTCGAGCAGCACCAGGCGGGGGACCAGTGCGGCGGGCAGCGCCTCGGCCAGCGCGGCGCGGGCCTTGGCGAGATCGAAGTCCGGGTCGGCGCTGGCCAGGTAGCCGACCAGCAGCGGCGTGCCGCTGGCGGTGCGGCGCACCGCGGCGGCCGCGGCGCTCACCCCGGGCAGATGCACCAGCGCGTTGTCCACCTCGCCGAGTTCGATCCGCCGGCCACCGACCTTGACCTGATCGTCGGCGCGGCCTTGGAAGTACAGCCCGTCGGCCTCCAGGCGCACCAGGTCGCCGCTGCGGTAGGCACGGTCCCAGCCCAGCGTCGGCATGGGCGCGTACTTCTCGGCGTCCTTCTCCGGGTCCAGGTAGCGGGCCAGTCCGACCCCGCCGATCACCAGTTCACCGATCTGGCCCGGAGCCACCGGCAGGCCGTCGGCGTCCACCACGACCAGGTCCCAGCCGGGCAGCGGCAGACCGATGCTGACCGCGGACCGGCCGTCGAGCGGGGCGGCGCAGGCCACCACGGTGGCCTCGGTGGGGCCGTAGGTGTTCCAGACCTCGCGGCCGTCCACCGCGAGCCGTTCGGCGAGCTCGGGCGGGCAGGCCTCACCGCCGAAGATCAGCAGCCGCACCGACTCCAGCGCCTCGGCCGGCCAGAGCGCGGCCAACGTCGGGACGGTGGACACGACGGTGATGTCCCGGGACACCAGCCACGGGCCGAGGTCCATCCCGCTACGCACCAGCGAGCGCGGCGCCGGGACGAGGCAGGCACCGTGTCGCCAGGCCAGCCACATCTCCTCGCAGGACGCGTCGAAGGCCACCGACAGCCCGGCCAGGACCCGGTCGCCGGGACCCAGCGGCGCGGACTTCAGGAACATCCGGGCCTCGGCGTCGACGAACGCGGCGGCGCTGCGGTGGGTGACCGCGACACCCTTGGGGGTGCCGGTGGACCCGGAGGTGAAGATGATCCAGGCGTCGTCGCGGGTGAGCGGGGCGGCCGCCCGCCAGCCGCGGGAGGAGCCGGGGCCGCGCACCAGGCCCTGGTCGGTGATGATGGCCACCACCTGGGCCTCGTCGAAGACGAGCGCGGCGCGTTCCTCGGGATCGTCGGCGTCGACCGGGACGTAGGCGGCGCCGGTGGCCAGGGTGGCCAGGATCGCGGTGTAGAGGGCGTAGCTGCCCGAGGCCATCCGGATGCCGATCCGGTCGCCGCGGCCGATGCCGCGGGCCGCCAGCCAGGCCACGCTGTCCTCGATGTCGCTGATCAGCTCGGCGTAGGTGAGCTGCACCTCGCCGTCGTCGATGGCGGGCGCGTCCGGGTACCGGTTGGCCGTCTCGTAGAGGACGTCGACCAGGGTGCGCGGGGGAGCGGCTGCCGGGGAGAGAAGGTACTGAGGAGGAATCGCCTGCCCGGTCTCCGCTGTCACTGCTCCAAACTACTAAGCCGCCCGGCGGGGCCGCGAGCGGCGCGGTGCCGGGCGGCAAAATTTCCTTACGGTCGCGCTGATCGCAACCATGGGCCGGCCCTCGGTGGCTCCCTAACCTGGCCTCGTGCGGTTATTCGTGGCAGATGAGACATGGAGTGAATTGACCTCCGGGCCGAGCCCGGTCGTCCGGGTGTCCGCCGCTGACCTGCAACAGGCACAGCGGGCCCGCGCGCGGCTGCGCGGGGACGACGGCGAGGTCGCGGTGATCCTCGACATCAGGGTGGCGGTGGCCGGCGACGTGCGCGCCGCGTACGCCTCGCTCGGATCCGACGCCGACGGGGTGCGTTACGCGGGCACCGTCAGCGGGCTGGCCGGGCTGATCGCCGATATCGAGACCGCCGGGGTGGCCGACGGCGTGACCCTGGTCGGGGCCACCTCCGCGCAGGACGCCGGCCAGGACCTGGCAGAGCTCGGGCACACCGTGCTGGATCTGCTGGAGCAGCGCCACCGCGCCTGCGCATAGCCGCACCGGGGGCCTAGCGTTGGTGCGGTGAGCACCAGTATTTCCTGCACCCTGACCGGCCAGATGATCATCGCGGGAACCCCGGTGACCGGCACCGGCGCGCCGATCCGCGGATTCGACCCGGCCGCGGGTAGTGAACTGGACCCCGTCTACCGGTACGGCGATGACGCCGATGTGGCGGCCGCAGCAGCCGCCGCCGCCGAGGCGTTCCCGGCGTACCGCGCCACGAGTGCCGAGCGGCGCGCCCGGTTCCTGGAGGACATCGCCGCCCGGATCGAGGCGGTCGGTGCCGACCTGATCGCCCGGGCCGTCGCCGAGAGCGGTCTGCCGCAGGCCCGCATCACCGGTGAGGTCGGCCGCACCACCGGCCAGTTGCGGCTGTTCGCCGAGGTGCTGCGCGAGGGCAGCTTCCACGGCGTCCGCATCGACACCGCGCAACCCGACCGCACCCCTGCACCGCGCCCCGACGTCCGGCAGCGGTTCATCCCGCTCGGCCCGGTTGCCGTGTTCAGCGCCTCCAACTTCCCGCTGGCGTTCTCTGTGGCCGGCGGGGACACCGCGTCCGCGCTGGCCGCCGGCTGCCCCGTCGTGGTGAAGGGCCACGACGCGCACCCGGGCACCTCCGAGATCGTGGCCGGCGCCATCACCGCGGCCGTCGCCGCGGCCGGGCTGCCGCCGGGGACCTTCTCGCTGCTGTTCGGCACCGGTCCCGGTCTGGGCGCCGCGCTGGTCAGCGATCCGCGGATCAAGGCCGTCGGCTTCACCGGCTCCCGGGCCGGCGGCCTCGCGCTGGCCGCCGCGGCCGCCGCCCGGCCCGAACCCATCCCGGTGTACGCCGAGATGAGCTCCATCAACCCGGTCTTCCTGCTCGACGGCGCGCTGCGCCGCCGGGCCGCCGAGCTGGGCCGGGCGTTCATCGGTTCGCTGACGCTGGGCTCGGGCCAGTTCTGCACCAACCCGGGGCTGATCGTCGCGGTGGACGGTCCCGGACTGGACACCTTCGTCGCCGCCGCCCGCGAGGCGCTCGCCGTCGCGCCGGCCACCCCGATGCTCACCCCGCACATCGCCGGTAACTACGCGGCCGGTGTGCAGTCCCTGCAGCGGACGGCCGAGCTGATCGGCCGGGGCGAGTCCGGTGGTGAAACAACTTGTCACGCCGCGCTTTTCAGTACCGACGCGCCGACCTTCCTGGCATCGGAGGAACTGCAGGCCGAGGTGTTCGGCTCGTCCAGCCTGATCGTGCGATGCGCCGACGCCGCCGAGATGCAGGCGGTGGCACAGGGGATCGAGGGGCAGCTCACCGCCACCGTGCACGCCGAGGAAGCCGATTACGACGCCGCGTGTGCGCTGCTGCCGCTGCTCGAACTCAAGGCCGGCCGGGTGCTGTTCGACGGGTGGCCCACCGGTGTGGAGGTCTGTCACGCCATGGTGCACGGCGGCCCGTTCCCGGCCACCTCGGATTCCCGCACCACCTCGGTCGGGTCCCGGGCGATCGAGCGGTTCCTGCGCCCGGTCGCGTACCAGAACGTCCCGAAAGCCTTGCTGCCCAGCGTCGTTGCCGACGAAAACCCCGAAGGGTTGTGGCGCCGCATCGACGGAGTGCTGGTCAGCCCGGGCGACGGGTCCTAACGTGGGGACATGACAGATCAATCGGCGGCCGTCACGGCCGTGCATCCGCCCGAGGTGATGCTGCGCGTCATCAATCCCGCGCTGAAGATCGCCCTCAGAACCCCGCTCGGCGGGGCCCTCTCGGATTTCATGCTGGTGTCGTTCACCGGCCGCAAATCCGGTAAGCGGTACGCCACCCCGGTCAGCGCCCACCGACTCGACGGCTCGCTCTACGTCGTGCTGGAGGCGCAGTGGAAGTACAACTTCAAAGGCGGTGCGCCGGTACGGGTGTCGCACCGCGGGAAGACCCGCGCCCGGCACGGTGAGTTGATCACCGACCCGGCGACGGTCGTCGACATCGTGGAGCGGATCGCGCTGTCCTACGGCCCGAAGAAGGCGCAGCGGCAGATGGGCATGTCCTTCCCGGACGGCCGGCTGCCCAGTCGTGCCGAATGGGAGGACGCGGTCGCCCGGATCAAGATCGCGGCGATCAGGATTTCTTGACCGACGCCGGGGCGCGGACCGCCTCGAACAGGTTGACCAGCACGTCGACCAGGTGCTCGCGGTCGACCTCGACATCGCCGAGCAGCACCGCGCCGATGGTGCTGATCACCCCGCCGACCAGGAACTGGGCCACCAGCCGCAGATCCGTCGGCAACCCCTCGGGCTGCAGGCCGGGATCGCCCCCGCTCGACGCCGTGGAGGCCAGCATCCCGGCGAACCGGCTGGACTCCACCAGGCTGCGCCGTCCCAGCACCGGGGAGGCGGTCGCCTCCAGCACCAGGATCCGGCCCTTGCGCGGGTCGGCGAGGATCAGGTCGACCAATTCGGTGAGCACCGCCCGGGTGCGGGCCGCATCGTCGTCCGGCGCATTGGCCAGCGCGGTGACCGAGCGCTGCGCGCTCTCCTCGATGACGGCGTCATAGACCGCCAGGTGCAGGGCCTCGATATCGGGGAAGCTCTCGTAGAAATAGCGCGGCGCCACCCCGGAGGCATCGGTGACCCCGCGCACCGTGGTGCCCGCGATGCCGCGGGTGCCCATCAGCTCCAGGCCGGCCGCCAGCAGTCGGGCCCGACGTTCGGCCACCCGGTCATCGGCGGACTGACCACCGTAGCGCCGGCTGACCTTACTCATCGGAACATCTTGACACAGGCCGGCGGATGCTGATTTCCTGATCTGCACACAGGCGTTTCCTGTTTGGCAGAGAGGCCGCAAGATGACCGACACGGTATCGGAGATCGGTTCGCAGGCAAGCGATCCCAAGCCCTGGGACCCTGGGCAGCCACACCGTGAACTTGCCGCCGATGTGCGCTGGTGGATGGGAATGCCGTTGGCGTTCGGCCTGTTCGGGCGCCTCGCCCTTGATCAGGTGGCCTACCGCAAGGTGGCCGCCGCCGTCGACGCCAGCGGCCGGTTCGCCGCCAACTTCACCGACCGGGGGATCAACAGCTACCTGTGGAACGGCCCGCTCGCCTTCGCCGACGAGGCCGACCGCACCGCCAACACACAACGGCTGAAGGACAAGCACGCCGCCGTGCACGGGGCGGGCAAGGGTGAGTTCGAGGGTGAGCGGTACAGCGCGCTGGACCCCAAGCTGTGGAAATGGGTCGGCACCACCTCGCTCAACGTGTTCTACGCCGGCTACAGCGCCGTGTACGGCGAGGACTTCACCGATGAGCAGCGAGAGGTCGTGTGGCGCACCGTGTGTGCAGTCGCCGACGTCGGAATCCCGTCCTCGGCCGCCGATGTGCCGACGACGGTCGCCGAGATGCGGGCCTACTACGAGCAGGTCGCGGCCACCGAACTCGCGGACAACCCGTTCCTGCAGTGGGCAGCCGATCAGTTCGGCGCACCCCCGGTGCCGACCCTGTTCGGCCCGCACTGGCTGCATCAGCTGGCCGAACCGGTCTGGAAGCTCGCCGTACCCGCGCTGGCCCGGCCGGCCCGCATCTGCGCCGAGTCGGCCACCCACCCCAGGATGATGGAACTCCTGCACAGCAGTTGGACTCCGGCCAAACAGGCCGAATTCGCCTGCTACAAGGCGGCGATCAAGGCCGCGCGGCGCTGGCTGCCGAAGTGGGCGGTGCTGGAGCCGATGGCCTACAACCGGTACCGCTACGAGCAGCTGCGCGACTTCCACAACCGCTACGAGCTGGAGTCCTTCGCGCCCAAGGCCTCATAGATCAGCCGGAAGTAGCGGTCGGTGCGTGCCGATCCCTCGATACCGGGGCCCATCTTGTTCATCACGTACGCGATGGTGGTGCGCCGGTCCGGGTTCATCGACTCCCACGAGCCACCCCAGCCGCCCCAGAAGCAGATCTTGCCGTCCGGGATGTAACCGATTGCCGGGCTGGGCAATCCGTAACCCAGGCCCATCCGCAGGTGATGGCCGGCCAGCACCAGGTCGGGACCCTCGATCTGGGTCTCGAAGATACGCTCGACGGTCTCGGGCCGCAGCAGGCTGACACCGTCGACGGTGCCGCCCAGCGAGATCGCCGACAGGATCTTGGCCAGCGCCCGGGCATTGGTGTGCCCGTTGGCAGCACCGATGTCGGCACCCCGCCAACCGGCGGTGTTGGCGATCAGTGGGTCCGGGGCCGGGCCGGTGAACGTCTTGAGCATCGGTTCACTCCACTGATCGGGCGGCGGAATGCCCTCGAACGGATCTGCGGGAGCGATGATCTCGGCGATCCGGCCGGAGTCCTCGGCCCGGGCCCCGATCTGGAAGTCCGCATTCAGCGGCCCGGCGATCTGCTCGGCGACGAACTGCTTCAACGTCCGGCCGGTGACCCGACGGACCACCTCGCCGATGAGGTGGCCGTGGGTGAGCGCGTGATACCCGCTGGCGGTCCCGGGCTCCCACCACGGCGCCTGCGCGGCCAGCATGGCGGTCGAACGGTCCCAGTCCAGCACGTCCGCCGGCGTCACCGGTTGCTCCCACCCGGATACGCCCGAGGAGTGGGTCAGCAAGTGGCCGAACGTGATCCGCTCCTTGCCCGCCGCGGCGAACTCCGGCCAGACCTCGGCCACCGGGGTGTGTGCCGCGATGAGCTCCCGGTCGATGAGCATCAGCCCGGCCAGTGCGGTGATGTTCTTGGTGGAGGACCAGACGTTGACGATGGTGTCGGAGGTCCACGGTGTGGTGCGCGCCGCGTCGGCGTGCCCACCCCAGATGTCGACCACCAGTTCGCCGTCGACGTCGATGGCGATCGCCGCGCCGCATTCCTCGCCGTCGGCGATCGCCTGCTCGAGCGCCTCGGCGAGCGGGGTGAATTCCGGAGTGAAGTGTCCCTCGACGTTTCCCATGCCCGACATCATGTACCGGGCGGGCGGCTACCAGTTGTGGAATCCGCCTTCCGGACCGAGCATGCGCTCCAGCCGGGTCCGGCCGATCTTGGCGAGTTCGTTGCGCAGCACCTTGCGCTCCATCTCGACCTCGTGGTGCATGCGGTTGTCGACAGCGGCCAGCACCTCGGCGGCCCGGTGCCCGTCGACGTACATCACGAACGGGAAGCCGAACCGGTCGAAGTACCGCCCGGCGGCGGTGCCGAGCGCCTCCATCGTCGCGGGGTCGTCGTCCCACACCGCGCACTGCTCGGCCGCGGAGCGGCAGCTGCGGGGGCGCCGCCCGACGTCCGGGCAGGTCTCCAGGAGCTGATCGACCGCCGGCTCGGACATCTCGAACAGCAGCGCATCGGCACGGCGGTACAGCGCCTCATGGTCGGCGTAGGGGCGGCCGTAGGCGAGCTCGCGGGCCAGTGCGTAGCTGTTGACGCACTCATAGAGCGCATGCACGGCCTTGCGTTCGGGCAACGTGTTGAACACGTCGAGGCCGATCCCTTGATGCAGCAACACGCATCAATGATCGGAGCGTCAGGACACGCCCGGGTTACCCCGTGTTACAGCGAGGCAAATTCAGGTCCCAGCAGGGGGCGATCAGTGACCTTGGGCTTTGCAGCGCTCGATCGAGCGCTGCAACTCGGCCTCGGCCTCTTCGCGGCCGGCCCAGTCGGCGGCCTTGACGAACTTGCCCGGTTCCAGGTCCTTGTAGTGCACGAAGAAGTGCTTGATCGCCTCGAGCTCGAACGGCGGCACGTCGGCGAGGTCCTGGATGTGGTCCCAGCGCGGGTCGTCGGCCGGCACGCACAGCAGCTTGTCGTCGCCGCCGGCCTCGTCGGTCATCTTGAACATCGCGACCGGGCGGGCCTCGACGATGCAACCCGGGAACACCGACTCGGGCAGCAGCACCAGCGCGTCCAGCGGATCGCCGTCCTCGCCCAGGGTGTCCTCGAAGAAGCCGTAGTCGGCCGGGTAACCGAAGGACGTGTAGAGGTACCGGTCGAGCTTGACGCGGCCGGTCTCGTGGTCCACTTCGTACTTGTTGCGCGATCCCTTGGGGATCTCGATGACGACGTCGAACGACACCGGCGTTGCTCCTTCGGCTTACTTGGTTTGGCGAGTCCACCCTAGAGGAGCGATACGCTGCAGGGCATGCGGCCCGGGAGATGGCGCCGATCCACCCACCTGGTGATCGGCCTGGTGGTACTCGTTCTGGTGGTCGCCGTGGTCGCTGTCACCGCGGTGATCACCTCCTCACAGACCTCGGCGCGCAACGCACTGCCCGCACGGCCCGCCGCGGTGACCGCCGCCCCCGGGGTCCAGCCGCTGGGCGCGGCCACCACCGAACCGACCCGCAAGGGGCTGTCCGCCACGTTGGCCGTCGCTTTGGCCGACCCGAACCTGGGCGCGCTGACCGGTCGGGTGACCGACGGTGTCACCGGTGCAGAGCTGTGGGAACAGGGCGAACGCATCCCCATGCAGCCGGCCTCGACCAACAAGGTGCTCACCACCGCGGCGGCGCTGCTCACCCTGGACCGCGACGCCACCCTGACCACCCGGGTACTGGCCGGCAACCGCCCGGGCGTGGTGGTGCTGCACGGCGGCGGGGACCCGACGCTGTCGGCCTTCGAACCCGGTAAACGCACCTGGTACCGGGGCGCGGCCAGGATCAGCGATCTCGCCGAGCAGGTCCGCAGCACCGGTACCCGGGTCACCGCGGTGCAGGTCGACCTGGGCGAGTACAGCGGGCCCACGATGGCCGTGGGCTGGGATCCGCTCGACATCGACGGCGGCGACATCGCGCCGATCGAGTCGGTGATGATCGACGGCGGCCGCACCCAACCGACCACCTTCGATTCCCGGCGCTCCCGCACCCCGGGCCTGGACGCCGGGCGCGCCCTGGCCGCGGCGCTGGGCGTGGACCCGGCCACCGTCACCGTCGGGTCGGCCGCCGCCGATGCCGAGGAACTGGCCGCGGTCGAGTCGCCGCCGCTGATCGAACGGCTGCGCCAGATGATGAACGACTCGGACAATGTGATGGCCGAATCCATCGGCCGGGAGGTGGCCGCGGCGCTGAACCGGCCGCAGAGCTTCGACGGTGCGGTGCAGGCCGTGCTCGGTCAGCTGCGCGGCGCCGGTATCGACACCGCCAACGCCACCCTGCTCGACTCCAGCGGGCTGTCGGTGGACAACCGGCTCACCGCGCTGACGCTGGACGGGGTGATCGCCGCCGCGGTCGGCGAGGGCCATCCGCGGTTGCGCCCGCTGGTGGACCTGCTGCCCGTCGCCGGCGGCAGCGGCACGCTGTCCAATCGCTATCTGGACACCGAGGAGGGCCGGGCGTCGGCGGGCTGGCTGCGGGCCAAGACCGGGTCGCTGACCGGCACCAACACCCTGGCTGGCATCGTCACCGACGCCAGCGGACGGGTGCTGACCTTCGCGCTGATCTCCAACAACGCCGGGCCCACCGGGCGTACCTCGCTGGATGCGCTGGCCGCCAAACTGCGGTCCTGTGGATGCGGCGGATGAGTGATTCCAGGTCCGGCTCCAGCGTCGGCGCCGCCGTCGACTGGCCGTTCGCCGCCGGGGTCGGCGCCAAGCTGAGCCGGCCGGCCCCGCCCACCACCGAATACACCCGAAATCAGGCGATCGCCCAACTCGCCGCGTCCGCCCGCGCCGCCGAACTGCCGGTGCGCGAGGTCACCCGCTTGAACGAGGGCGCCGAGGTGCCCGAAGCCCGGGTCATCGACCGGTCGCAATGGGTGCATGCGGCGACCGAGTCGATGAAGGTGATGACCGGTGGCGGGGAGGCCACCTCGAAGGGGGCGGCCGCCGCGGTGGCCGCCAAGGTGGCCGGCGCCCAGACCGGCGCGGTGCTGGCGTTCATCTCCTCCGGGATCCTGGGCCAGTACGACCCGTTCGCCGGTGGGCAGGAGCGCAGCGACCCGGGGAATGGAGCCGGCGGGCAGGAGCGCAGCGACCCGGGGAATGGAGCCGGTGGGCAGGAGCGCAGCGACCCGGGGAATGGAGCCGGTGGGCAGGAGCGCAGCGACTCGGGGAATGGAGCCGGTGGTGCGGCTGGTGACCGGCCCGGGCAGCTGCTGTTGGTCTACCCGAACGTCATCGCGGTGGAGCGACAGTTGCGCGTCAACCCCGCAGACTTCCGGCTGTGGGTGTGCCTGCACGAGGTGACCCACCGGGTGCAGTTCCGGGCCAACCCGTGGCTGGCCGATCACATGTCCGAGTCGTTGGCCGCGCTCACCGACGATGCCGGGGAGCAGGTCGGCGAGGTCATCGGGCGGCTCGGTGAGTATGTCCGCAAACAGCGCAGCGGCGAACCGGCGGAAGCGAACGCCGCCGGGGTGATCGGCCTGCTGCGGGCCGTGCAGGCCGAGCCGCAACGACAGGCGCTGGACCGGCTGCTGGTGCTGGGCACCCTGCTGGAGGGCCACGCCGAGCACGTCATGGACGCCGTCGGGCCCGCGGTGGTGCCCTCGGTGGCCACCATCCGGCGCCGCTTCGATGACCGCAGGCAACGCAAACAGCCACCGCTGCAACGCATCATCCGCACCCTGCTCGGCTTCGACGCCAAGCTCAGCCAGTACACCCGGGGCAAGGTGTTCGTCGACGAGGTGGTGGGCCGGGTCGGCATGGACCGCTTCAACGCCATCTGGACCGACGCCGAAACCCTGCCGCTGCCGGCGGAGATCGAAGAACCGCAGCGATGGATCGATCGGGTCCTGTAGCGCAGCTGCGCGCCGCGGTGTCGGCGTTCGGTAGAACGCATCCGGGCCCGCGCTGGTGTGTGGCGCTGTCCGGCGGGCCGGATTCGCTGGCGCTGACCGCGGTGGCCGCCGATGTGCGGCCGACCACCGCGCTGATCGTCGACCACAACCTGCAGCCCGGATCGGCGGCCGTCGCCGAACGGGCGCGCGCCACCGCCGTCGAGCTGGGATGTGTTGACGCACAGGTTCTTTCGGTCACAGTAGGCTCCGACGGCGGTCCCGAGGCGGCGGCCCGCACAGCGCGCTACGGCGCCCTGCGGTCCGCCCACGGTGAGGCGCCGGTGCTGCTCGGGCACACCCTCGACGATCAGGCCGAGACGGTGCTGCTGGGTCTGGGCCGCGGCTCCGGGGCCCGGTCGCTGTCCGGGATGCGGGCCTGGGACCCGCCCTGGGGGCGCCCGCTGCTCGGGGTCCGGCGGGCGGTCACCGTCGCGGCCTGTGCCGAGCTCGGGCTGCAGCCCTGGCAGGACCCGCACAACGCCGACCCGCGGTTCACCCGAGTCCGGCTGCGCACCGAGGTGCTGCCGCTGCTGGAGGACGTGCTCGGCGGCGGAGTGGCCGAGGCGCTGGCCCGCACCGCGAACGCGCTGCGCGAGGACGGGCAGACCCTCGACGAGCTGGCGGCGACCGCCGGTGCCGGGGTGCGCCGCGGCGCCGGGCTGGACGTGGCCGGACTGTCCGAACTGCCGGTGGGGGTCCGCCGCCGGGTCATCCGGGCCTGGCTGCTCGACGGCGGTGCCTGCGACCTCACCGACGTCCAGATCCGCGCGGTGGACGCACTGGTCACCTCCTGGCGTGGTCAGGGCGGGGTCGCGGTGCCAAGCGGGCTGGTCCGGGAGCGGCTGTTCGCGGGCCGGCGCCACGGCGCTCTGGTGCTCTACCGCGAGGCCGTCTGATGAACCCGGCTAGGCTGTGACCGTGCCTGATACTGCGGAGTTGTATCCCGGCGACATCAAGTCGGTCTTGCTGTCCGAAGAAGAAGTCAAAGCCAAGACCGCCGAATTGGCCGAGCGGATCGCCGCCGACTACCGCGACGGTGCCGGTGACGAGGATCTGCTGCTGATCACGGTGCTCAAGGGCGCGGTCATGTTCGTCACCGACCTGGCGCGGGCCATCCCGGTGCCCACTCAGCTGGAGTTCATGGCGGTCAGCTCGTATGGATCGTCGACCTCGTCCTCGGGTGTGGTGCGCATCCTCAAGGACCTGGACCGCGACATCAACAACCGCGATGTGCTGATCGTCGAGGACATCATCGACTCCGGGCTGACGCTGTCCTGGCTGCTGCGCAACCTGGCCACCCGGAACCCGCGCTCGCTGCGGGTGTGCACGCTGCTGCGCAAGCCCGATGCGGTGCGCGCCGAACTCGAGGTCGAGTACGTCGGCTTCGACATCCCCAACGAGTTCGTCGTCGGGTACGGCCTGGACTACGCAGAGCGCTACCGCGACCTGCCCTACATCGGGACGCTGGAGCCGAAGGTCTACGAGACCCCCTAACGGCCGGCCAGTTCGGCCGGCGCCCGATCGGGTGCGCGGGTGGTCCAGACGGCCGGCTCAGCCGGTCAGCTCAGTTCCCACACCACCGTCACGGAGAAGCCGACGCTCTGTTCGCCCGGTGACAGCGGCACCGACTCGGCCATCGCGGCCCGCGGCATCGGCACCGGCGGCGGAGGCTGCGATGAATCCGCCTCCGAGATGGAGATGACGTCACCGAGGGTCAGCCCGGACAACTCCGCATACTGCTGGGCGCGGTCCCTGGCGTCCTCGAAGGCGCGGCTGCGCGCGTCGCGCACCAGTTCCGAATCGTCGGCGATCGAATAGTTCACCGAGTTGATCCGGGTGGAGTCCCCACCGGTGGTGACGATCAGGGCCAGCAGGTCCGAGGCACGCTCGGCGTCGCGGATCGTCACGTCGATGGCGTTGGAGGCCCGGTAGGCGGAGATGGTGCTGCCGTCGGGGCCGTACTGGGGCTGCAGCGACACCTGGGTGGTGCTGATGTCCTTGGCGTCCACCCCGGCACCGCGCAGGGCGTCGATGACTGCCTGCTGGCGCTGGCTGGTCTGGTTGAGCGCGCCGGTCACATCGGCGGCGGCGGCCTCCATGGCGGCCGACACGGTCAGGGTGTCCGGGGTGCCCTGCACTTCCCCGGATCCGACGACCGTCACCTGGCGGGCCGCCGCGGGCGTGTCGCCGCCGGCCGCCGGTCCGGCGGTCGCATCGCAGCCGGCCACCCCGACGGCCACGGCCGCCGCGGCCAGGGTGAGGCAGGCACGGACCGGCAATCGTTTCGCGAGGGTCATGCCTGAAACCCTAACGGCTGCCCGGACCCGCGCCGGTGAGCTCAACTACGGTGTTGCGGTATTGCACAGTCGTCAACGAGCACTGGCGCGGATGTCGCGCCTGGGAGACAGCCGATGGATTCCGGGGAACTGCCGCTGGCCGGCATCACTGTGGTGAGCCTGGAACAGGCGGTCGCGGCGCCGATCGCCGGTCGGCACCTGGCCGACCTCGGGGCCCGGGTGATCAAGGTGGAGCGGGTCGGGGAAGGCGATTTCGCCCGCCACTATGACACCGCGGTGCACGGGCTGGCCTCGCATTTCGTCTGGCTCAACCGTGGTAAGGAATCCGTCGCCCTCGACCTCAAGGACGAGCGCGGCCGCAAAGCGTTGCGGCAACTCATCTCCGGAGCAGATGTGTTCATCCAGAACCTGGCTCCCGGCGCCGCCGAGCGCCTCGGCCTGGGCGCCGACGAGCTGCGCCGCGACCACCCGGGCCTGATCGTGGTGAACATGACCGGGTACGGCACGGCGGGCCCGCACCGCGACCGCAAGGCCTACGACATGCTGGTCCAGGCCGAGACCGGGCTGTGCTCGATCACCGGTACACCCGAGGCCGCAGCCAAAACCGGTGTGCCGTCATCCGATATCGCCGCCGGGCTCTACGCGTTGACCGCCGTGCAAGCCGCCCTGCTGCGCCGGATGCGCACCGGGGGAGGTGCCACCGTCGACGTGTCGATGTTCGACGCGACGGTGGAATGGTTGGGCCACCCGATGTACATGCGGATGTACCAGGATGTGCAGTTGCCGCGGATGGGCCTGTCGCACGCCGCCATCGCGCCGTACGACGCCTATCCGACCGCCGACGGTCAGATCCTCATCGGGGTGCAGAACGACCGCGGCTGGCGCACACTGGTCACCGAGGTGTTCGGCCGACCGGAACTGGCCGAGGACCCGCGGTTCGTGACCAACGTCGAACGGGTGCGGCACCGCGGTGAGGTGGACGCCGCCGTCGCCGCGCAGACTCGCCGCTTCGGCACCGCAGAACTCGACGAGATGTTGGCGCACAGTGGGATTCCGGCCGCCGAACTCAACGATATGGCGGCCCTGATCGCGCACCCGCAGCTGGCCGCGCGGGACCGGTGGCGCGAGGTGGCCACCGAGGCCGGACCGATCCGCGCGGTGCTGCCGCCGATGACCTTCCGGGACGTCGAACTGCGGATGGGCCCGGTGCCCGCGCTCGGCGAGCACACCGGCAAGGTGCTGGCCGAATTCGGCCACACCGACGAACAGATCGCCGAGCTGCGCGCAGCCGGCGTCGTGGGAAAGGGGTCCTGACCGATGGCACCCAGACAATTGATCGACGCGCTGCGCTACTCGATCAACGTGCTGACCAAACCGGCGCCCATCCCGCGGCCGCTCACCCCGTCCTTGGCGGCGCGGGTGAACGGACGGGTGGTGTTCATCACCGGCGCCTCCAGCGGGATCGGGCGCGGGCTCGCGCAGCGGGTGGCGGCCGCGGGCGCCACGACCGTGATCACCGCGCGCCGGGCCGAGGAACTCGCCGAGGTGGTCGCCTCCATCGAGGCGGCCGGCGGGAGCGCTGACGCGGTGGTCGGTGATCTCGCCGATCAGGACGGAATCGACGCCGTCGCGCAGACCGTACTGGACCGCCACGGTGCGCCGGACATCTTCGTCAGCAATGCGGGCCGGTCCATCATGCGTTCGGTGGCGGCCTCGGAGGACCGGCTGCACGACTACGAGCGCACCATCCGGCTGAACTACCTGGCCGCGGTGGGCCTGACCCTGCGGCTGCTGCCCGAGATGCGCAGACGCGGATCCGGGCACATCGTGCACAGCTCCTCGGTCGGGGTGCTGTCCAACCTGCCCACGTTCTCCGCGTACATCGCGTCGAAGGCTGCGCTGGAGGCGTTCTTCCGGGTCGCCGCGGTCGAAAGCCTGGGCGACGACATCGAATTCACCAACGTGCACCTGCCGCTGGTGAAGACCGACATGATCGCGCCCACCGACTGGAGCGGGTTCACCTCACTGACCGTGGACGAGGGGGTGGACATGCTGGTCGACGCCATCCGTCGCCGCCCGCGGTCGGTGAACAACCCGCTGGGGTCGCTGTACCTGGCCGGCGCGGCGATCGCGCCGGGCACGCTCTATCGGCTGCAGAACGCGATGTTCGTGGGGACCGGGCTCGCCAAGGAGTGACCATCACGATGGGTCACGGAGTGACCACGATCTTGCAGTGCCGGTCCGGGTCGGCCAGCGCGTCGAAGGCATCGGCGACCCCGTCCAGACCCACCTCGCCGGTGATCAGCGGCGCGACGTCGATCTCACCCTCGGCGATCGCGCGCAGGGACTCGGCGAACTCGCCAGGGTCGTAACCGAATACGAAGTGCAGGCTGATCTGCTTGGCGCTGGCGAAGAACGGGTGCACGGTGTCGGGCTGCATGCACACCCCCGCCACCACCACCCGCGCCCCGGCCGGTGCCCGGCGCAACACGTCGTCGATGACCCCCGGCGCGCCGACGGCCTCGAACACCACCGCCGGGGTGCTCCGGTGAAACGGGGAATCCTGCGCGGGATCGACGCTCAGATGCGCGCCCGCCGTCTCGGCCAACGCCCGGCGGGTGGGGGAGAAGTCCGCCGCCACAATGTTTTCCACGCCGCGGTACCGCAGCGCTGCGATGATCGCGATCCCGATGGGCCCGCACCCGATGACCAGTGCCGACTCCCCGCGCTCGATCTTCGAGGTGTTCACCGCGTGCAGGCCGACGGCCATCGGCTCGGTCAGCGCTGCGTGACGGGCGTCCAGGCCGTTGGGCACCGGCAGCAGTAGCGGCGCCGAGAGCAGCATGCGCTCGGAGTAGCCGCCGACGGTGCTGTTGCTGTAGACGATCATGTCCAGCCCTCCCGGGGTCACCAGCACCGGCACCGAGGTGACCAGGGTGCCGGGCGGGGGTGTGTCGGTACCCGGTCCGGCCTCCAGGATCTCGGCGCTGAACTCGTGGCCCATGAACACGTCGGCCGCCAGGTCGACACCGGACAGGGTGTCGGGCATGCCCTCCATCTCCGCGCCCGCGGCCAGCATCTCGTGCCCATGCGAGGCGAAATGCAGGTCGGAGCCGCAGATTCCGCACGCCTTCACCGCTACCAGCACCTGACCCGGACCGGGCGTCGGTTCGGGCACGTCCTCGCGCACCAGCATCCGGCCACCCCGCAGCACCGCGCTGCGCATCAGCTCTTGTCGTGTTCGTGGTCGGAGGCGGCCTCGGTGATGGCGTTCACGATGGCCTGCCCGGCCCGGCCCAGCAGTTGATCGCGCATGCCCTTGGCCCAGTCGTGCGATGCGCGTGGCGCGGTGAGCTGCCCCTTGAAGTGCGGGATGACCTCCCGGGCGAACAGCTCATAGGAGTGGTACGTCGCGGCCGGGGAGGCCCAGTCATGACCCAGCAGCAGGAAGGTGCCGAATCCGCCGGACCGGTCCAGCAGATCCTGGATGTAGGTGATGGCCTCGTCGGTGGTGCCGATGCAGCAATTGCCCTTGGCGGCATAGTCTTCGACGAATTGGCGGGCATCGGTGGCTTGGCCGTCGGTGGCGTTGGCCAATGGTACGAACCCGGCCGCACCGAAGTAGTTCGCGAAGTCCTGCAGCCCGTAGGTGCAGTCCTCGATGGCCTGCTCCTTGGTGTCGGCGACGTGCACGATGCCCAGCACCCGCCAGTCCGCACGGCCGGGCGCCTCGCGTCCGGACTTGAGTGCCTGCTCGGTGACGATGTCCCATGTGGTCTCCACGGCCGCGACGCCGCCGGGCACCGACATCGACAACGACAGCAGCGAGGTGCCCAGCTGCCCGGCCAGTCGCGGCCCGGACGGCGAAATCATTGCCGCCGTGGAGATCTCCGGATACGGCCAGGTGTAGGGGCGGATGTGCAGGGCAGCGTCGCGCAGCGTGAACCAGTCGGTCTGCCGGTCGATGCGTTCATCGGGGGCCGCCCGGAACAGGGCCAGGATGGCCTCCAGTGACTCCTGCATCATCCGGCGCTGATCCACCGGATCGATGCCCATCATGTAGGCGTCCGAGGGCAGTGCCCCCGGCCCGGTACCGAACATCACCCGGCCCCGGGTCAGGTGATCGAGCAGTACCCAGCGGTCGGCCACCATCAGCGGATGGTGATAGGGCAGCGACACCACCCCGGTGCCGAACCGGATGTGCCGGGTCCGTTCGGCGGCCGCGGCGATGAACATCTCCGGGCATGCGATGAGTTCGTAACCGCCGGAATGGTGTTCACCGAACCACGCCTCGTCGTAGCCGAGTCGGTCCAGCTTCTCCACCCGCTCCATGTCGTACTGCAGCGCCACCGTGGGGGACTGGCCGGTCGGGTGGAACGGGGTGATGAACACTCCGAAGTCCAGCGGCCTGAGGGTGTCCGATCGGCTCTTCGGGTGGGCGCTCACCGCAATTCCCCCAGGAACTCCAGCAGCGCCGCGTTCACCTCATCGGGACGCTCCTGCTGCAACCAGTGCCCGGCGCCGTCCAGCATCACCTCGCGGTAACCCCCGGTGGCCACCTCGGTGACCCGGTCACGCGGGGTGAAGCCGAGCACCGGGTCGGCGCTGCCGGCCAGGAACAGCAGCGGTGCGGTGATCGTGGTGGCGGCCAGATTGCCCGCGGCCGGATCGGTGATCTCCCAGTTGCGGTCGAAGTTGCGGTACCAGTTCAGCGGGCCGGTGAACCCGGTCTGCTCGAAGGCGCGGGCGTATTGATCGAACTCCTCGGCGCTCATCCAGTCCGGCAGCGGGGGCAGCGGCTGTTCGGTCATCTCGTCGACCGGGCCGCCGAACCCCTGCAGTGCCACCATCCGCTGCAACGAGGCCCGCGGGTCGGCGTTCAGCGCGGCATCGGCCACCCCGGGCTCCTGGAAGTAGAGGATGTAGAAGAAGTTGTCGCCGAAGATCTGGCGCCAGATCTGGGTCGGTGGCGCCGACGCCCGCGGTACCGGCGGGACGCTCAGCGCGGCCACCCCGGCCACCCGGTCGGGGTAGAACAGCGGGAAGTTCGTCACCACCGGCGAGCCCCAGTCGTGGCCGACCAGCACGGCCCGCTCGGCGCCGACGTCATCGAGCAGGCCGGCGATATCGGCCGTCAGCTCGGCGATGGTGTAGTCCTCGATCGCCTCGGGACGCGAGGATCCGCCGTATCCGCGCTGGTCAGGGGCCAGTACGTGATAGCCGGCGGCGGCCAGGGCGGGGATCTGATGGCGCCAGGAGTAGGCCAGTTCGGGGAAGCCGTGCGCCAGCACGACGACCGGATTGCCGCGCTCACCGGCCTCCGTCAGCCGCAACGTCACGCCATTGGTCTCGACTAACCGCTCGGTTGGTGTGATCACGATCTCACCCAAGCACACCTCGTGGCGTCTGACCATGAGGACCGAGCATGTGGGCGGGGAACTTCCGATCGTTGGTCAAGCGGTAGCCTTAAGTTTCCCAACTGCGCATATCGGAAGGACCGGGCCGGCCGCCCTCTCGCAGGCCGGAGATATCGATGAACCGTAAAAACGTCATCCGCACGCTCACGGCGATCGCCGTGGTGCTGCTGCTGGGTTGGTCTTTCTTCTATTTCAGCGACGACACCCGCGGCTTCAAACCCGTCGACACGTCCGTCGCGATAGCTCAGATCGATGCCGGCAACGTCAAGAGCGCCCAGATCGACGACCGTGAGCAGCAGCTCCGGCTCGAACTGAAATCCGGCAACGGCGACACCGAGAACAGTGACAAGATCCTCACCAAGTACCCGACCGGGCTCGGGGTGCAGCTGTTCGACTCGTTGAGCGCCAAGGACGCCAAGATCAACACCGTCGTCAACCAGGGCAGCGTGCTGGGCACCCTGCTCATCTACATGCTGCCGCTGCTGTTGCTGGTCGGGCTGTTCGTGATGTTCTCCCGCATGCAGTCCGGCGGCCGGATGGGCTTCGGGTTCGGCAAGTCCAAGGCCAAGCAGCTGTCCAAGGACATGCCCAAGACCACGTTCGCCGATGTCGCCGGTGCGGACGAGGCCGTCGAAGAGCTCTACGAGATCAAGGACTTCCTGCAGAACCCGAGTCGCTACCAGGCCCTGGGCGCCAAGATCCCGAAGGGCGTGCTGCTGTTCGGCCCTCCCGGAACCGGTAAGACGCTGCTGGCCCGCGCGGTGGCCGGCGAGGCCGGGGTGCCGTTCTTCACCATCTCCGGCTCGGACTTCGTCGAGATGTTCGTCGGCGTCGGCGCATCGCGGGTGCGTGACATGTTCGAGCAGGCCAAGCAGAACAGCCCGTGCATCATCTTCGTCGACGAGATCGACGCGGTCGGCCGCCAGCGCGGCGCCGGCATGGGCGGCGGGCACGACGAGCGCGAGCAGACGCTCAACCAGCTGCTGGTCGAGATGGACGGCTTCGGCGACCGCCAGGGCGTCATCCTGATCGCCGCCACCAACCGGCCCGACATCCTGGACCCGGCGCTGCTGCGCCCGGGCCGGTTCGACCGCCAGATCCCGGTGTCCAATCCCGATCTGGCCGGCCGCCGCGCCGTGCTCAAGGTGCACTCGGCGGGCAAGCCGATCGCGCCCGACGCCGATCTGGACGGCCTGGCCAAGCGGACCGTCGGCATGTCCGGCGCCGACCTGGCCAACGTGATCAACGAGGCGGCGCTGCTGACCGCCCGCGAGAACGGCACCGTGATCACCGGGGCGGCCCTGGAAGAAGCCGTCGACCGGGTGGTCGGCGGGCCGCGCCGCAAGAGCCGCATCATCAGCGAGCAGGAAAAGAAGATCACCGCCTACCACGAGGGCGGACACACGCTGGCGGCCTGGGCGATGCCCGATATCGAGCCGATCTACAAGGTCACCATCCTCGCCCGCGGGCGCACCGGCGGCCACGCCGTGGCCGTGCCCGAGGACGACAAGGGCCTGATGACCCGCTCGGAGATGATCGCCCGGCTGGTGTTCGCGATGGGTGGGCGCGCCGCCGAGGAACTGGTGTTCCGCGAGCCGACCACCGGTGCGGTCTCCGACATCGAGCAGGCCACCAAGATCGCCCGCGCGATGGTCACCGAGTACGGTATGAGCGCCAAGCTGGGCGCCGTGCGCTACGGCACCGAACACGGGGACCCGTTCCTGGGGCGCACCATGGGCACCCAGGCCGACTTCGGTCACGAGGTCGCCCGCGACATCGACGACGAGGTCCGCAAGCTGATCGAGGCCGCGCACACCGAGGCGTGGGAGATCCTCACCGAGTACCGCGACGTGCTCGACATCCTGGCCGGTGAGCTGCTGGAGAAGGAAACGCTGCACCGCAACGAGCTGGAGGCGATCTTCGGGGCGGTCAAGAAGCGTCCGCGCCTGACCATCTTCGACGATTTCGGGGGCCGGGTGCCGTCGGACAAGCCGCCGATCAAGACGCCCGGGGAGATCGCGATCGAGCGCGGCGAGCCGTGGCCGCCGCCGGTCAAGGAGCCCTCCTACAAGGCCGCGATCCTGGAAGCGAGCCGGGCCGCCGAGGCGTCCGGCGGCCAGAACGGCGCCAACGGCGCGCCCGGGGGCGGCTACCCGCAGCCCAACGGCCAGCCCCAGTACGGCCAGCCGCAGCCCGGGCAACCCCGGCACGGCCAGGCACAGCCGGACTACGGCGCCCCGGCCGGCTGGCACGCGCCGGGCTGGCCGCCGCGTCAGCAAGCCGGTCAGCAGGGCGGTCAGCACCACGCCCAACCCGTGCCTCCTCCGCCGCCCCCGCCACCGGGGGGCTGGTACCCACCGCCGCCGCCCCCGCCGGGGCCGGATACGCCGCACCGCGGCTGACAAGAACGGAGCGTCGATGACGACGTCGGGAAACAACCTTGCCGAGACGACGGAGTTCACCCCGGTGAACTTCGATCAGGCTCGCGCCGAGGCTGCGGTCCGCGAGCTGCTGATCGCCGTCGGAGAGGACCCGGACCGGCACGGTCTGGTGGACACCCCCGCCCGGGTGGCCCGCGCCTATCAGGAGATCTTCGCCGGCCTCTACACCGACCCGGATGCGGTGCTCAACACGACCTTCGACGAGCAGCACGACGAGCTGGTGCTGGTCAAGCAGATCCCGATGTACTCCACCTGCGAACACCACCTGGTGTCCTTCCACGGGGTGGCCCACGTCGGGTACATCCCCGGTCTCGACGGCCGGGTGACCGGGCTGTCCAAGATCGCCCGGCTGGTCGACCTGTACGCCAAGCGCCCCCAGGTGCAGGAGCGCCTCACCGCGCAGATCGCCGATGCCCTGATGCGCAAGCTCGACCCGCGCGGCGTCATCGTCGTGGTGGAGGCCGAACACCTGTGCATGGCGATGCGCGGGGTGCGCAAGCCCGGCGCGGTGACCACCACCTCGGCGGTGCGCGGGCAGTTCAAGACCGACAAGGCATCGCGGTCCGAGGCGCTGGAACTGATCCTCCGAAAGTGACCGTGCCCGGCAGGCAGGTGACGGACACCCAGGTGATGGGCGTCGTGAACGTCACCGAGGACTCGTTCTCCGATGGCGGACTGTTCCTGGATCGCGACCGCGCCGTCGTCCGTGCCCTGGAACTGGCGGCCGCGGGAGCGTCCATCATCGACGTCGGCGGGGAGTCCACGCGCCCCGGCGCCACCCGGGTGGATCCGCAGGTCGAGAGCGCCCGGGTGCTGCCGGTGATCGCCGATCTCGCCGCCGAGGGCCTGACCGTCAGCATCGACACCATGCACGCCGCGGTGGCCGCCGCCGCGCTGGAGCACGGCGCGCAGATCGTCAACGACGTATCCGGCGGGCTCGCCGACCCGAACATGGCCGCCGTGCTCGCCGAGGCCGGGGCGCCGTGGGTGCTGATGCACTGGCGGTCGGTCCGCGCCGACGCCCCGCACCAGGTGCCCGGGTACACCGACGTGGTGGCCGAGGTCCGCGCCGAACTGCTGCGCAGCGTGGACGACGCGGTGGCCGCCGGTGTCGACCCGGCCCAGGTGATCATCGATCCCGGCCTGGGCTTCGCCAAGACCGCACAACACAATTGGCAGCTGTTGCAGGCGCTGGGCGCCTTCGTGGACACCGGGTTCCCGGTGCTGGTCGGGGCGTCGCGCAAACGGTTCCTCGGCGCGCTGCTGGCCGGGCCGGACGGCCGGATGCGGCCGGCGGACGGGCGCGAGACCGCGACGGCGGTGATCTCGGCGCTGGCCGCCCAGCAGGGCGCCTGGGGCGTGCGGGTGCACGATGTGCGGGCGTCGGTGGACGCGATCAAGGTGGTCCAGTCCTGGACTCAGGGAAGGCAGGCCGGTGGCTGATCGAATCGAACTGCGCGGCTTGACCGTTCGGGGCAATCACGGTGTCTTCGAGCACGAGCGCCGGGACGGCCAGGACTTCATCGTCGACATCACGGTGTGGATCGACCTCGCCGCGGCCGCGGCGTCCGACGACCTCGCCGACACCCTGGACTACGGCACCCTGGCCAGCCGCGCGGCCGGGATCGTGGCCGGCCCGCCCCGCGACCTGATCGAGACGGTGGCCGCCGAGATCGCCGAGGACGTGATGACCGACGAGCGGGTGCATGCGGTCGAGGTCGTCGTGCACAAGCCCAGCGCGCCGATCCCGCTGACCTTCACCGACGTCGCGGTGGTCGCCCGCCGGTCCCGCCGCGGCGGCCGTGGGGCCACCCCGTGACCACCGCGGTGCTGTCCATCGGCTCCAATCTCGGCGACCGGCTGGCCCATCTGCAGTCCGTCGTCACCGGGATGGCCGAGGCGGGTGCCCGCATCGTGGCGGTCTCCCCGGTGTACGAGACCGACGCCTGGGGCGGGGTCGAACAGGGCTCGTTCCTCAACGCCGTGCTGATCGCCGAGGACCCGTCCTGCGACGGCTACGGTTGGCTGCGCCGCGGTCAGCGCCTGGAGGCCGCCGCGGACCGGGTGCGTGAGGTGCACTGGGGTCCGCGCACTCTGGACGTCGACGTCATCAGCTGCCGGGACGGTCACACCGAAATCCGTTCCGAGGAACCCGAACTCACGCTGCCCCATCCGTTCGCCCAACAGCGGGCCTTCGTGCTGGTGCCGTGGCTGGCCGCCGACCCGGGCGCGCGGCTGTCCGGCCGGCCGGTGGCCGATCTGCTGGAACAACTCGACGCCGCCGACCGGACGGGTGTGCGGCGCACCGACCTGGTGCTGGAACGCTGATGGGGCCGACCCGCAAACGTGACCTCGCGGCGGGGGTGGGGATCGCCGCCGTCCTCTGCTACCTGCTGGTCATGGCGACCTACCGGTGGTTCCCGCCGATCACGGTGTGGACCGGGGTGTCGCTGGCCGCGGTGGCCAGCGCCGAGGCGGTCTGGGGTCAGCTCATCCGCACCCGGATCGCGGCCGGGCAGATCGGCATCGGCGGGGGCCGGATGCATCCGCTCGCAGTGGCCCGTTCGGTGGTGATCGCCAAGGCCTCGGCGTGGGTCGGTGCGGTGGTACTGGGTTGGTGGATCGGGGTTCTGGGCTATCTGTTGCCGCGCCGGGACACCATGCGGGTGGCCGAGCAGGACACCGCCGGGGCCGCCGTCGCGGCGCTGTGCGCGGCCGCACTGCTGGCCGCCGGACTGTGGCTGCAGCATTGCTGCAAGTCGCCCGAGGACCGCGACGAGGACCCGGATCGGCTCGGCGCGGCACCCGAGTAGCCGAATCGCCGGGCCGGGCGACACGCCAGAGGAACTGTGAACGGTACAGTCGGCGCATGACCGATCCGTCCCGCGGCGTGCGCGTTCGACGCGTCAACCGCAGGCCGGGTTGGGTCCTGCTGACGGTGTTGCTGGTGCTGGCCATCGTCGCCAGCGCCGTGCTGGTCTTCACCAACCGGGTGGAACTGCTCAAACTGGCTGTGGTGCTGTCGCTGTGGGCGGCGGTCGCCGCGGCGTTCGTGTCGTTCATCTATCGGCGCCAGAGCGATATCGACCAGGCCAAGGTGCGTGACCTCAAGTACGTCTACGATCTTCAACTCGACCGGGAGATCTCCGCGCGCCGGGAGTACGAACTCGCGGTGGAGGCGCAGCTGCGTCGGGAGCTGTCGGCCGAGTTGCGTGCCCAGGCCGCCGACGAGGTGGCCGCACTGCGCGCCGAACTCGCGGCGCTGCGCACCAATCTGGAGATCCTGTTCGACACCGATCTGGAGGCGCGCCCCGCCCTGGAGACCGACCGCCCGGCGGGCCGGGTGATCGCCAGCCGGGTCGACGCCCCGACCCGCACGGAGGCCGAGCCGCGCACCGAGGAAAGCCCGATCATCGACGTGCCCGCCGAGCCGCAGCCTCCGGAGTTCGGTTGGACACCCGCCGAACCGGTGGACCTGTTCGGCGGTGCGCACCGGCGGCCGTCGGAAACCGGGGAGCCGGCGCCCTGGCAGCGCCGTGCCGCGAGCTCCCCACCGCCCCCGGCTCCCACCCAGCCGCCCACCCCGACTCCGGTGCCCCCGACGCCGGCTCCGACACCGCCGCCGGTGCCGGATAACCCGTGGGCCGCGCCCGCGGCCACCGGCTGGACGCCCGCAACCGCCCCGCCCACAACCCCCGCCCCGCCGGTCGTGCCCGCCCAGCCGGCGGCCCAGCCGCCGGCCGCCGAGCAGCCGGCACCGGAGCCCACCCCCGACCGCCGGGGCCGGCACTACAGCGGTGACGTCGACCAGCCCGCGCCGCGCCGGGCCCGCCACGCCGTACCCGGGGAGACCCCGCCCACCGTGCCCGCCGACACCGCGGCGCCGACCCCGCGCCGGCGTCGGGCCGCCCGGAGGACGCACCCCCGCCCGCCCCGGTCGTCGAGCCCCGGCACCGCAGCGCCGACGAGCCCGCGGTCCCGGCCGAGGAACCCGAGGCCGAGGCCGGCCAGCACGCCGGTGGCCAGCCCGTCTCCGAGCTGCTGTCCCGGCTGCAGGTCACGCCGGGGACCGGTGGCCGGCGTCGACGCCGCGAGGAGTGAGCTAGGCTCGGCGAGGCCGTCCGGTACCCGCGATGCGGGACCGGAACGTTTATCACCGGAGAGTTTGCGAGGTCGTCTGTCATGGTCGACGGACTCCGTCCAGCGCGCCTCACGGTCGGCATCATCTCCGCCGGCCGGGTCGGCACCGCGCTCGGCGTGGCGCTGGAAGCCGCCGAACACGTCGTGGTGGCGTGCAGCGCCATCTCCACCGAATCCCGGCTGCGTGCCGCCCGCCGGCTGCCCGACACCGCCGTGCTCCCGGTCGCCGACGTCGCCGCCCGCGCCGAACTGCTGCTGCTCGCGGTACCCGACGCCGAACTCGGCGCCCTGGTCTCCGGCCTGGCCGCCACCGGTGCGGTACGGCCCGGCGCCATCGTCGTGCACACCTCGGGCATCAACGGGATCGGCGTCCTGGACCCGCTGACCGCGCAGGGCTGCATACCGCTGGCCAT
The DNA here is from genome assembly GCA_900078775.1 of Mycolicibacterium aurum. Taxonomy (GTDB): domain Bacteria; phylum Actinomycetota; class Actinomycetes; order Mycobacteriales; family Mycobacteriaceae; genus Mycobacterium; species Mycobacterium aurum_A. The sequence continues at coordinate 4,280,644 of LT549889.1, read as the reverse complement.
CCACCCGGCGATGACGTTCACCGGCGGTGACGAGGACATCGACCGGCTGCCCAGCACCTGCTTCGGGGTGACCGCGGCCGACGAGATCGGTTACGCCATCGGACAGTCCCTGGTGCTGGAGATCGGCGGCGAGCCGTTCCGGGTCCGCGAGGACGCCCGCGCGCTGTACCACGCCGCCCTCGCCCACGCCGGCAACCATGTCACCACCGTGGTCCTCGACGCGGTGCAGGCGCTGCGGGCCGCGCTGCGCGGGCAGGAACTGCTCGGCCAGGAACTGATCGTGGACGCCCCCGGCGGGCTGGCCGAACGGATCGTCGCCCCGCTGGCCCGGGCCTCGCTGGAGAACGCCCTGCAGCGCGGGCAGGCGGCGCTCACCGGCCCGGTGGCGCGCGGGGACGCCGCCTCGGTCGGCCGACACCTGCGCGCCTTGAACGAGGCCGATCCCGAACTGGCACAAGCCTATCGGGCCAACTCGCTGCGCACCGCCGAGCGGGCGCACGCACCGGAGGAAGTATTCGACGTGCTGCAGACGAAGGGGGCGGGTTCACCGTGACCGACCGCAAGAAGCCGACCTTCAGCAGGGGTGAGCTCAACGTCTACCGCAGGCCCGAAGACGTCGCCGAGGTGACCCGGGCGCTGCGCCGCTCCGGCCGGCGGGTGATGCTGGTGCCCACCATGGGCGCCCTGCACGAGGGACACCTGACCCTCATCCGCAAGGCCCGGCACGTGCCCGGTGCGGCCGTCGTGGTGTCCATCTTCGTCAACCCGCTGCAGTTCGGCGCCGGCGAGGATCTCGACGCCTACCCGCGCACCCTCGACGAGGACCTGGCCGCGCTGCGCGCCGAGGGCGTGGACATCGCGTTCACCCCCACCGCCGCCGATATGTACCCGAGTGGTCCGCGCACCACCGTGCACCCCGGTCCGCTCGGCGCCGAACTGGAAGGTGCTTCGCGCCCAACACATTTCGCCGGGATGCTGACCGTTGTGCTCAAGCTGCTGCAGATCGTCGCACCGGACCGGGCGTTCTTCGGGGAGAAGGACTACCAGCAGTTGGTGCTGATCCGGCAGATGGCCGACGACCTCAACCTGGATACCCGCATCGTGGCCGTGCCGATCGTGCGGGAGGCCGACGGGCTGGCCATGTCCTCGCGCAACCGTTACCTCGACGAGGTGCAGCGCGAACAGGCGCTCGCCATCCCGTCGGCGCTGCTGGCCGGCGTGTACGCGGCGGGGGAGGGGGCCGCGGCCGCGGTGGACGCCGCCCGCGCCGTGCTCGAAGAGGTGCCCGCGATCAGCGTCGACTACCTGGAGGTCCGCGACAACTGGCTCGGGCCCGCACCCGAGACCGGCCGGGCCCGGCTGCTGGTCGCCGCCCGCCTCGGCAGCACCCGACTGTTGGACAACATCGCCATCGACATCGGCGTGCCCTCCGGGCCGGGCCCCGACGTCCCGTTCGACGAGCACGAACTTCCCTGGAGGAACTGATGATCCGGACGATGCTGAAGTCCAAGATCCACCGTGCCACCGTCACCCAGGCCGATCTGCACTACGTGGGTTCGGTGACCATCGACGCCGATCTGATGGACGCCGCGGATCTGCTGGAGGGCGAGCAGGTCACCATCGTCGACATCGACAACGGCAACCGGCTGGTCACCTACGCCATCACCGGGGAACGTGGCAGCGGTGTCATCGGGATCAACGGTGCCGCGGCGCATCTGGTGCATCCCGGGGATCTGGTCATCCTGATCGCCTACGCAGCCATGGAGGATGCGCAGGCGCGCGAGTACCGACCCAGGATCGTCTTCGTCGACAACGCGAACCGGCAGATCGACCTGGGCGAGCACGCCCACGATCCCGCCTACGTGCCGGCGGACGCGTCCGGCCTGACGTCGCCGCGCTGACCATGCTGCTGGCCATAGACGTCCGCAACACGCACACCATCGTCGGGCTCATCTCCGGATCCGGGGATCACGCGAAGGTGGTGCAGCACTGGCGGATCCGCACCGAACCCGAGGTCACCGCGGACGAACTCGCACTGACCATCGACGGCCTGATCGGCGACGACACCGAACAACTCACCGGGGCCGCGGCACTGTCCACGGTGCCCTCGGTGCTACACGAGATCCGGTTGATGCTGGAGCAGTACTGGCCGGCGGTACCGCATGTGCTGATCGAGCCGGGGGTCCGGACCGGCATCCCGCTGCTGGTGGACAACCCGAAGGAAGTCGGCGCCGACCGGATCGTCAACTGCCTGGCCGCATTTCACAAGTTCAACGCACCGGCCATCGTGGTCGACTTCGGCTCGTCGATCTGTGTGGACGTGGTGTCGGCCAAGGGGGAGTTCCTCGGCGGGGCCATCGCCCCGGGCGTGCAGGTGTCCTCCGACGCCGCCGCCGCGCGCTCGGCGGCGCTGCGCCGGGTCGAGCTGACCCGGCCGCGTTCGGTGATCGGCAAGAACACCGTGGAGTGCATGCAGTCCGGTGCGGTGTTCGGTTTCGCCGCGCTGGTGGACGGTCTGGTGGAGCGCATCCGCGCCGATGTGTCCGGATTCGGCGGCAGCGACGTGGCGGTCGTGGCGACCGGCAACTCCGCCCCACTGGTGTTACCCGATCTGCGCACCGTCGAGCACTACGAGCAGCATCTGACGCTGGAGGGGCTGCGGCTGGTGTTCGAGCGCAACCGCGACAACCAGCGCGGGCGCCGCTGATTAAGCTGGCTGTCCGTGAGTTCCAATGAAGGCTCCAGCGAGCCGGCCGTGCCAACCGATCATGACGAGACCCCTGAGCAGTACCGGATCCGGCAGGCCAAGCGTGAGCGGTTGATCGCCGAGGGGCGTGACCCCTACCCGGTGCAGGTGGCGCGCACCCACTCGCTGGCCGAGCTGCGGGCCGCCTACCCGGATCTGGAGGCCGATACCCAGACCGGTGACATCGTCGGCATCGCCGCCCGGGTGGTCTTCGCCCGCAACACCGGCAAGCTGTGTTTCGCCACCCTGCAGGACGGTGACGGCACCCAGCTGCAGCTGATGATCAGCCTCGCCGAGGTGGGTCAGGAATCCCTGGACGCCTGGAAGGCCGACGTCGATCTCGGTGACATCGTCTTCGCGCACGGACAGGTCATCAGTTCGCGGCGCGGAGAATTGTCTGTGCTGGCCGATTCATGGCAAATCGTGTCCAAGGCATTGCGGCCGCTGCCGGTCGCGCACAAGGAGATGAGCGAGGAATCGCGGGTGCGCCAGCGCTACGTCGACCTCATCGTGCGGCCGGAGGCACGCATCATCGCCCGGCAGCGCATCGCCGTGGTGCGCGCGGTGCGTTCGGCATTGGAACGGCGCGGATTCCTCGAGGTCGAGACGCCGATGCTGCAGACCCTTCCCGGTGGGGCGGCGGCTCGGCCGTTCATCACGCATTCGAACGCCCTCGACGCCGACCTCTATCTGCGTATCGCGCCGGAGTTGTTCCTCAAGCGCTGCCTGGTCGGCGGTTTCGAGAAGGTCTTCGAGCTGAACCGGAACTTCCGAAACGAAGGTGCGGATTCCACGCATTCGCCCGAATTCGCGATGCTGGAGACATATCAGGCCTACGGCACATACGACGATTCGGCCGTCGTCACCCGGGAACTGATTCAGGAAGTCGCCGACGAGGCCCTGGGCACCCGTGTGGTGACGCTGCCCGACGGCAGTACCTACGACTTCGACGGTGAATGGCAGACGCTGGAAATGTATCCGTCGCTGTCGGCGGCGTTGGGGGAAGAGATCACCCCCGATACGACGGTGCAACATCTGCTGTCCATCGCCGATCGACTCGGTGTCGAGATTCCTACCGATCGCGGTTATGGACACGGTAAATTGGTCGAGGAACTGTGGGAGCACACGGTCGGAGAGACCCTGTGGGCGCCCACCTTCGTGCGCGACTTCCCGGTCGAGACCAGCCCGCTGACGCGTGCTCACCGCAGCATTCCCGGTGTCACCGAAAAGTGGGACCTTTATGTGCGGAAATTCGAATTGGCGACCGGATACTCCGAACTCATCGATCCCGTCGTGCAACGCGAACGTTTTGTCGCCCAGGTCGCGGCGGCGGCCGCCGGCGATGACGAGGCAATGCGCCTCGACGAGGACTTTCTCGCCGCGTTGGAGTATGCGATGCCACCGACCACCGGCACCGGAATGGGAATTGACCGGCTGCTGATGGCTTTGACGGGACTGACGATTAGGGAGACCGTTTTGTTCCCGATTGTGCGCAGACACTCACATTGACTTGCATAACACGATCGGTTGTTGAACGCCTTCCATTCGTGTGCCACCATTGCCGCAGGGGTTCGGGGTGAATCTACGAGTGGCCACAGAAGGGTCGTGTGAGCTATATGGCTAAAAAAGTAACCGTCACGTTGGTCGATGATTTCGACGGTGAAGCCGCAGCGGATGAGACCGTGGAATTCGCACTCGACGGTGTGAGCTATGAGATCGACCTTTCTGCGAAAAACGCGACGAAACTGCGCAATGATCTGAAGCAGTGGGTCGAGGCCGGCCGCCGGGTCGGCGGACGCCGCCGCGGCCGTTCGGCCGGTTCGGGTCGCGGGCGCGCGGCCATCGACCGTGAGCAGAGCGCGGCGATCCGGGAATGGGCCCGCCGCAATGGTCACAACGTGTCCACCCGCGGCCGCATCCCGGCCGAGGTCATCGACGCTTTCCACGCCGCCACCTAGCGGCCCGGGGGCCGGGTTTCCGGCCGCTTCTCGCAAAAGGAACGCCGGTTGCCGGTTCGCCCAGCGGCGATCCGGTCCGGCGTTCTTCGCTGACGGCGAACTGAACCCGGCGGTTTTCCGGAAACGTTCGGCGGTCATTCTGCGTTGTGACAACAACTGGTGTGTGAACACCGGCGGTGCCGAGCAAGTTGTCGAGCAAGGCACCAAGGGAAAGCACCCGCGGACCCCGACCACTAGAGTGGACGGCAGGTGCGGTGCCTGTGCAGTTCCTGTACAGCGCACGTCTCCGCCCTATGTGAGGAAGAGCAGGTAATACCGATGTTCGAGAGATTCACCGACCGTGCCCGTCGGGTTGTCGTCCTGGCTCAGGAAGAAGCCCGGATGCTCAACCACAACTACATCGGCACCGAGCACATCCTGCTCGGCCTCATCCACGAGGGCGAGGGCGTCGCCGCCAAGTCGCTCGAGTCGCTGGGGATCTCCCTCGAAGGCGTGCGCAGCCAGGTCGAGGAGATCATCGGCCAGGGCCAGCAGGCGCCGTCCGGGCACATCCCGTTCACTCCGCGCGCCAAGAAGGTCCTCGAACTCTCCCTGCGCGAAGCGCTGCAGCTCGGCCACAACTACATCGGCACCGAGCACATTCTGCTCGGCCTGATTCGTGAGGGCGAGGGCGTCGCGGCCCAGGTGCTGGTGAAGCTCGGGGCGGAACTGACCCGGGTGCGCCAGCAGGTCATCCAGCTGCTGAGCGGCTACCAGGGCAAGGAAGCCGCCGAGGCAGGCACCGGTGGCCGCGGCGGAGAGTCCGGCAACCCGTCGACCTCACTGGTCCTCGACCAGTTCGGCCGCAACCTCACCGCCGCCGCCATGGAGGGCAAGCTCGACCCGGTCATCGGCCGCGAGAAGGAAATCGAGCGGGTCATGCAGGTGCTTAGCCGCCGCACCAAGAACAACCCGGTGCTGATCGGTGAGCCCGGCGTCGGTAAGACCGCCGTGGTCGAGGGCCTGGCCCAGGCCATCGTGCACGGCGAGGTCCCCGAGACGCTGAAGGACAAGCAGCTCTACACGCTGGACCTCGGCTCGCTGGTCGCCGGCAGCCGCTACCGCGGTGACTTCGAGGAACGCCTGAAGAAGGTGCTCAAGGAGATCAACACCCGCGGCGACATCATCCTGTTCATCGACGAGCTGCACACGCTGGTCGGAGCCGGTGCCGCCGAGGGCGCGATCGACGCCGCCAGCATCCTGAAGCCCAAGCTGGCCCGCGGCGAGCTGCAGACGATCGGCGCCACCACCCTCGACGAGTACCGGAAGTACATCGAGAAGGACGCCGCCCTGGAGCGCCGCTTCCAGCCGGTGCAGGTCGGCGAGCCGACCGTCGAGCACACGATCGAGATCCTCAAGGGTCTGCGCGACCGTTACGAGGCGCATCACCGGGTGTCCATCACCGACGGTGCCCTGGTCGCCGCCGCCACGCTGGCCGACCGCTACATCAACGACCGGTTCCTGCCGGACAAGGCGATCGACCTGATCGACGAGGCCGGCGCCCGGATGCGCATCCGCCGGATGACCGCTCCGCCGGACCTGCGCGAGTTCGACGAGAAGATCGCCGACGCGCGCCGGGAGAAGGAGTCCGCGATCGACGCGCAGGACTTCGAGAAGGCCGCCAGCCTGCGCGACAAGGAGAAGCAGCTGGTCGCGCAGCGTGCCGAGCGGGAGAAGCAGTGGCGCTCCGGTGACCTCGACGTGGTAGCCGAGGTCGACGATGAGCAGATCGCCGAGGTGCTGGGCAACTGGACCGGCATCCCGGTGTTCAAGCTGACCGAGGCCGAGACCACCCGCCTGCTGCGGATGGAAGATGAGCTGCACAAGCGGATCATCGGCCAGGAGGACGCCGTCAAGGCCGTCTCGAAGGCGATCCGGCGTACCCGCGCCGGCCTGAAGGACCCGAAGCGCCCGTCCGGTTCGTTCATCTTCGCCGGCCCGTCCGGTGTCGGTAAGACCGAGCTGTCCAAGGCGCTGGCCGCGTTCCTGTTCGGCGACGACGATGCGCTCATCCAGATCGACATGGGCGAGTTCCACGACCGGTTCACCGCGTCGCGGCTGTTCGGTGCCCCTCCGGGCTACGTCGGCTACGAAGAGGGCGGGCAGCTCACCGAGAAGGTGCGCCGCAAGCCGTTCAGCGTGGTGCTCTTCGATGAGATCGAGAAGGCTCACCAGGAGATCTACAACACCCTGTTGCAGGTCCTGGAGGACGGCCGGCTCACCGACGGCCAGGGCCGCACGGTGGACTTCAAGAACACCGTGCTGATCTTCACCTCGAACCTGGGCACCTCCGACATCTCCAAGGCCGTCGGGCTGGGCTTCACCCAGGGCGGTGGCGAGAACAACTACGAGCGGATGAAGCTCAAGGTTCACGACGAACTGAAGAAGCACTTCCGTCCGGAGTTCCTCAACCGCATCGACGACATCATCGTGTTCCACCAGCTGACGCAGGACGAGATCATCCAGATGGTCGACCTGATGGCGGGCCGGGTGTCCAAGCAGCTGGCGGCCAAGGACATGGAGATGGAGCTGACCGACCAGGCCAAGGCGTTGCTGGCCAAGCGCGGCTTCGATCCGGTGCTGGGTGCGCGGCCGCTGCGCCGCACCATTCAGCGCGAGATCGAGGATGCGCTGAGCGAGAAGATCCTGTTCGACGAGGTCGGCCCGGGTCAGATCGTCACGGTCGACGTCGAGGGCTGGGACGGGGAAGGCCCCGGCGAGAACGCGAAGTTCACCTTCGCCGGGCGGCCCAAGACCTCCTCGGCCACCGGTGAGGTGGATCTGGCGGCCACGGCAGCCGAATAGTCGCAAACCGTCGAAGCCCCCGACCGGAGTATCCGGTCGGGGGCTTTGGCGTAATATCCGTACTGCTCCCGACGGGTTCCGGAATCTGGTGTAATCCCAGAACGGTCGCGCCACTGTCATAGTCAGACCCGACGCCTGTCACCACGCTGTTGACCTGGGACGCGTACTCCCGAAAGGAACGGATATGACTTCTGCCGAGGCACCCAAGACACCGGCGCGGGCCCGCGCCGTCGACCTCTCCGCCGCGAGCGCGGTGGTGTGGCTGTCGCTGACGGCGTTCTTCGCGCTGCTCGTGCTGTACTTCGTCGGGATGGATCAGGGCGCCACGTCGGTGTTCGGTGCGTCCAACACCGTCATCCACGAATTCGTCCACGACGCCCGGCATCTGCTCGGCTACCCCTGCCACTAGTAGCCGGAAGCAGATAACACTCCGATGGAAAAACACATCATCGGGCGCGGCCTGTTGGCCGGCGCCCTAGGCGGCGTGCTCGCCTTCATCTGGTCCTGGATCTTCATCGAACCGCTCATCGACCGGGCGATCGACTACGAGGGCGCCGTCGGTGCGGCCCATGAGGCCCTGGAGCACGGCGGACACTCCCACGATCACGGGGGCGGTGGGTTCGAGATCACCCGCACCGTGCAGTCCACGATCGGGCTGGGCTTCGGCCTGGTCGCGTTCAGCGTCGCGATGGGGGCACTGCTCGCGGTCGTGTTCTGCGTGACCTACGGCCGGGTGGCGACCACCCTGTCGGCACGCGCCACCGCGGCGCTGCTGGCCGGCGCCATGCTCATCTCGCTGTGGGTCGTGCCGGCGCTGAAGTACCCGCCGAGTCCGCCCGCGCTGAGCCTGGACGAGACCATTCAGCAGCGCACCCTGCTGTACCTGCTGGTGACGGTGCTGTCGGCCGGGCTGCTGGTCGGGTCGGTGCTGCTGGCCCGCAAGCTGACCCCGAAGTTCGGTGCCTGGAACGCCGCGCTGCTCGGCGCTGCCGACTACGTGGCCTCGATCGCGGTGATGTTCCTGCTGCTGCCGACCATCGCCGAGACGCCGGGTCCGATCACCGATTCGGCGGGCAACATGGTGCTCGACGGGTTCCCGGCCGACCTGCTCTACGAGTTCCGGTTGTACTCGTTGGGCACCCAGGTCGTCATGTGGACGACCATCGGCCTGGTGTTCGCCGCTCTGGTGTCGCGGCTGCTGGACCAGAAGCAGCGGGACCAGATCTCCGCGTGAGCGACGCTTGCCTCGCTTGAGTGAAGTCGTCCGGCTGACCCTCGTATCGCACGGCATGACCGATGCGATGGCGGCCGGACGATTCGCCACCGATGAACCGCTCAACGACCTCGGGCACCGCCAGATCGGTGCGCTCGGGCTGGCTGCGGTCGACCCAAAGGCGTTCGATGAGGCCGTCTGCGGCCCGGAGCGGCGCACGGTGCAGACCGCGAACCTGCTCGGCCTCGACGCCCGCACCGCATCCGAACTCGCCGATCTGAACTGCGGCCGTTGGCGCGGCGCCGACCTGGACGCCGTCGACCCGGCCGGGCTCACCGTTTGGCTCACCGATCCGGCGCAGGCCCCGCACGGCGGCGAATCGATCGTGACCCTATGCCGGCGGGTGGGTGACTGGCTGGACACCGTTGCGCAGCGGCGCGGTCGGCTGCTAGCCGTCACCCATCCGGCGGTGATCCGGGCCGCCGTCCTGACCGCCCTCAACGCACCGGCAAAAGCGTTCTGGCGCATCGATATCGAACCCGCCGCGTGCACCACCCTGCATTACCGTGGGCATGCCTGGACGTTGCGGCTGAGCTGAATCAGCCGGCGATCCGGGCCGCGATCTTGGCGCGAACCTCGGCCATGTCCAAGGCCTTGACCCTCGTGATCAGGTCCTCGAGTGCGGCGGGCGGCATCGCGCCGGCCTGCCGGTAGACGAGCACGCCGTCCCGGAAGGCCATCACCGTCGGGATCGAGGTGATCTCCAGCGTGGCCGCGAGGTCGCGTTCGTGCTGGGTGTCGACCTTGGCGTGCACGACCTCCGGGTGGGCCTGCGACGATCGCTCGTAGACCGGGGCGAAGGCGCGGCACGGGCCGCACCAGGACGCCCAGAAGTCCACCAGCACAAGCGGATTGCCGGTGATGGTCGACTCGAAGTCATCGTAGGTCAGGTTCTTGGTCGCCATGTCAGGTGAGTCCTTTCAGCATGAGGTTCCAGTACATGAATGGCAGTCCGTATTTCTTGAGGTACCAGTAGGCACGGTGTGGCTTGGTCGGGTCCAGCAGTGGGAATGAGGGTTCCAGGTTCAGGTCGTAGTCGAATTCGGCGAGCAGCATCGCGTGTGAGGAGGTGACGAGCGGGCAGGATCCGTAGCCGTTGTAGGACGCCTCCAGCGGCCAGCCCTTGAGGTGCGCGGTGATGTTGTCGACGACCACCGGGGCCTGTTTGCGGATCGCGGCTCCGGTCTTGGAGTTCGGCGATGATCCGGCATCGCCGAGGCTGAAGACGTTGGGATAGCGCACATGTTGCATGGTGTGTTTGTCGATCTCGACATAGCCACCTCCGTCGCCGGTCGACAGGGGGCTGGTCTTGATCCAGTCCGGGGCGGACTGCTGCGGTACGGCGTGCAGCACGTCGTAGGGCAGCGTGAGATCGCTGCCGCCGTCACCGACGCTGGTGACCGCGACCTTGTGCGCCCCGGCGTCGACCGAGGTCACTTCCGAACTGCTGTGCAGGTGGATTCCGTAGTCGGCGATGACCTTGTCCAGGCTGTCGGCGATGGCCGGAATGCCGAAGGGCCGTGGCCCGGGCATGACCAGATGCACGTCGATGTCGTTGAGCACGCCCTGGGACCGCCAGTAGTCCGCGGCGAGGTAGGCGATCTTCTGCGGCGCCCCGGCGCATTTGATCGGACCCGACGGCATCGCGAACACCGCTGTGCCCGAACGCAGATCACGGATGAACTCCCAGGTGCGCGGTGCCAGGTCGAACCGGTAGTTCGACGACACCCCGTCCTTGCCGAGCGTCTCCTCGACACCCTCGGTGTGATCCCAGTCCAGCTGGATGCCGGGGCAGACCACGAGCACGTCGTACTCGTAGACCGCACCGTCGACGCAGACGACCGTGTTGGCGTCCGGGTCGATTGTGGCCGCGGCGTTGCGGATCCAGGTCGCGTCCCTCGGCATCACCGAGGCCTCGGGCCGGGCGGTGGTCGCCGCCTCGGCCTGACCGCCCCCGACGAGCGTCCACAGCGGTTGGTAGTAGTGCACGTCGGACGGTTCGATGACCGCGACGTCGGTGTACCCCTTGCGCAGCAGCCGAGCCGCGACGGTGATGCCGGCGGTGCCGCCGCCGACGATGACGATCTGATGTTTGTCGGTGATCATGACCTCTCCTACTCAGGCGTTCTGCCGGGATTCGTCCCAGGCGCCGAAGCCGCCCAGGATGTCGCTGACATCGGTGAACCCGTTGGCCCGCAACAGGCTTGCCGCCACCGAGGACCGGTAACCACCCGCGCAGTACACGACGGTCGGGCGGGCCGGATCGAGTTCGCCCATGCGGGCGGGCAGCTGACCCACCGGGATGGTGACCGCGTCCGGGATGGTCCCGGCGGCGACCTCACCAGGGTTGCGGACGTCGACGACCTGCAGGTCGGCCAGTTCCGCGGCGCGCTGATCGAATGCCTTGGCCGTCAGCCGCGACGCCATCTGCACATCGCCGGGGTGGGTGAGCATCACCTCCAGCGGGCGGTCCAGATAGCCGATCACCCGGTCGAAACCGATGCGGGCGAGCCGGGTTTTGGCTTCCAGCTCATGACCGGGCTCGGTGAACAGCACGATGTCGGCGTCGGTGGGCACGACGGAGCCGGCGAACTCGGCGTAGCGGCCCTCCAGGCCGATGTTGATCGCTCCGCGCAGATGCCCCATCGCGAACTCCTCGGGACCGCGCCCGTCGACCAGGACCGCACCTGCTTCGACCGCCTGCCGCATCTGCTGGTAGGTCATCGCCTCGGGCATCTTGGTCTCGTCGAGCAGTTCGCGGTCCTTGCGGTTGAGGACCGCGTTGTAGACGAAGTAGCTCGGCGCCGGGGGCTGGCCCTCGGTGACCAGCGCCATGAAGGTGGCCTTGTCCGGGGCGCGCAGTGCGTAGTTGGTTTGCTTCTGCTCACCCATCGTCGACCACAGCTCGGTGGACAGGTTCTTCCCGCAGGCCGATCCCGCGCCGTGGGCCGGATAGACCCGGGTGGCGTCCGGCAGCGTCATCAGCTTGGTGTGCAGCGAGTCGTAGAGCTTGTCGGCCAGCTCCTCGCGGGTGAACCCGATCGAGGCCAGCAGATCCGGGCGCCCGACGTCGCCGATGAACAGCGCGTCACCGGTCAGCACCCCGTAGGGCACCTCGTCCTCGGCGTGCTCGTAGACCACGATGCTCATCGATTCCGGCGTGTGTCCGGGGGTGTGCCGGAACTCCAGCGTCACCTCACCCAGCGAATACCGCTGCCCGTCGGCCACGCCCATCGACTCGAACTCGGTCTCGGCGACCGAGGAGTACACGATCTTCGCGCCGGTCGCCTCGGCCAGCTCCAGATGCCCGGACAGGAAGTCCGCGTGAAAGTGCGTCTCGATGACCAACTCGATGGTCCACCCGTTCTCCTCGGCATCGCGCAGGTACTCGGCGACATCGCGCTGCGGGTCGACAACGACTGCGCGCCCGGTGGTTTCGTCGGCAATCAGGTACGACGCGTGCGACAGGCAGTCCAGGTAGTACTGGATGAACTTCATTTCGGTGGTCCTTTCATTCGGTAGGTGGGTCCGGCGATCCTCACTTCAGACTGCCGATACCCCCGCGGGTATGTCAAGTACCCTAGGGGGTATGAAAATTCCGTCTTGCGCGTACCCCCCGGGGTATGCCTATCATGAAAAGGAAATATACCCCCGGCGGTATGGGCGCCCTAGAGGCTTTCGTCACCCGCCACGTCTTCGAAAGGACTATGAGATGACCTCTCCCGCCACCATCGACTCCCACGACCTCAACCAGCTGCTCGGGTCGCCCACCCCGCCCCGGGTGCTCGACGTGCGCACCCCCGGCGAGTTCGAGACCGCCCACATCGCCGGCGCCTACAACGTGCCGCTGGACCTGCTGCGCGAGCACCGCGACGAGATCATCGCCCACCTCGACCAGGACGTGGTGCTGGTCTGTCGGTCCGGCCAGCGTGCCGCCCAGGCCGAGGAGACCCTGCGCCACGCCGGCCTGTCCAACGTGCACATCCTCGACGGCGGCATCACCGCCTGGCAGGCCAAGGGATTCGCGGTCAACCGCGGCGCCGCGCGGTGGGACCTGGAACGCCAGGTCCGTCTGGTGGCCGGCTCGATCGTGCTGTCCAGCATTCTGGGCAGCATCGCCGCCCCGAAGCTGAAATGGGTGGCCGCCGGCATCGGCGGCGGGCTGACCTTCGCCGCGCTGTCCAACACCTGCGCGATGGGCATGCTGCTGGCCAAACTGCCCTACAACCGCGGCGCCTCCTGCGACGCCCAGAGCGTCGTGGCCCAGCTCGTCGACGCCAACACCGCCGACACCGCCGCCGAGAAAGTGGGCTAGCCGATCATGATCGGGCTGGCCATCGGCCTGGCCGTCTTCGTCGGCATCGCCCTGGGACTGCTCGGCGGCGGCGGCTCCATCCTGACCGTCCCGCTGCTGGCCTATGTCGCCGGCATGGACGCCAAGGCCGCCATCGCCACCTCGCTGCTGGTCGTCGGCGTCACCAGCGCCATCGGCGCCGTGTCCCACGCCCGCGCCGGACGCGTGCAGTGGCGCACCGGCCTGATCTTCGGCGCCGCCGGCATGGCCGGCGCCTACGCCGGCGGGCTGCTGGCCCGGTTCATCCCGGGAACCGTGCTGCTGATCGGGTTCGCGCTGATGATGATCGCCACCGCGGTCGCCATGCTGCGTGGCCGCAAAAACGTGGCGCCCACCGAGGGCACCGCTCGCCTGCCCGTCCCCAAGATCATCGCCGAGGGACTGGTGGTCGGACTGGTCACCGGGCTGGTCGGCGCCGGCGGCGGCTTCCTCGTCGTCCCGGCCCTCGCCCTGCTCGGCGGCCTACCCATGCCCATCGCCGTCGGCACCTCACTGATCGTCATCGCCATGAAATCCTTCGCCGGCCTGGCCGGATACCTGACCAGCGTCACAATCAACTGGCCCCTGGCCCTGGCCGTCACCGCCGCAGCCGTGGCAGGCGCACTGATCGGCGCCCGGCTCACGTCGAAGATCGACCCCGACGCGCTGCGCAAGGCCTTCGGCTGGTTCGTCCTCGCCATGTCCTCGGTCATCCTGGCCCAGGAAATCCACCCGGCAGTCGGGATCGCCGCAGCGGCGCTGACCGCGGTGGCCGGGCTGCTGACACTCGCCTGCGCCCGGTATGCGCACTGCCCGCTGCGCCGGCTCACCGGCGCCTCGGCCTCGCGGGGCGCGCCGGTGTGAGCACGGGGAATACCCCCGCGGGTACCATCGCTGTTACGTCCGATGAAGGGAGATGCGCCATGGTTGGTGACGAAGACGCGATCGCTGCGGTGCTCAACAGACTGCGCAGGGCGCAGGGTCAGCTCGCCGGAGTGATCTCGATGATCGAACAGGGCCGGGACTGCAAGGACGTGGTCACGCAGCTGGCCGCGGTGTCGCGGGCGCTGGACAAGGCCGGATTCAAGATTGTCGCCACCGGTTTGCGGGAATGCCTGACCGGAGAGGCCGCCGACGGGCAGCAGCCGATGTCGGAGGCCGAGCTGGAGAAGCTGTTCCTGGCTCTGGCGTGAATCGAGGATTGGAGACACCATGAGCTACGCACTGTCCACCACGCTGCGCACGACGTTCGAGGACGCGGTGGAGCGCACCCGGAAGGCACTGGCGGACCAGGGCTTCGGTGTACTCACCGAAATCGACATGAAGGCCACCCTGAAGGCAAAACTCGGCGAGGACATGGAGGACTACCTGATCCTCGGGGCGTGCAATCCGCCGCTGGCACACCGCGCGGTGAACGCGGACCGCCAGATCGGACTGCTGTTGCCCTGCAACGTCGCCGTCCGCGCCGACACCTCCGGTGACGGGGACACGGTGATCGTCGATGCGATGGACCCGCAGATCATGGTTCAGGTCTCCGACCAACCGGGGCTGCGGGAGGTCGCCGACGAAGCCGCCGCCAAACTGCGAGCAGCGATCGAATCGCTGTGAGGTCGGCCGTGGACGTCACCATCATCGAAACGTCCGGCCTGGGCGACCGCAGCTACCTGATCAGCGCGGACGGCGCCGCCGTCGTGGTCGACCCGCAGCGCGACATCGACCGGGTGCTCGATCTCGCGCGCGAGCGCGGGGTGCGGATCAGCCATGTGCTCGAGACACACATCCACAACGACTACGTGACCGGCGGTCTGGAGCTGTCCCGCGTCACCGGCGCCGAATACGTCGTGCCCGCCGGCGACGACCTCGGGTACGAGCGGCGCGCCGTGAGCGACGGCGACACCATCGACGCCGGCTCGATGCGGCTGCAGGTGATGCACACTCCCGGACACACCCATCACCACGTCAGCTACGTGTTGCGTGACTCCGGTGATTCGGTGGTCGGGGTGTTCACCGGGGGATCGATGCTGCACGGCACGACCGGACGCACGGACCTGCTCGGGGACGAACACACCCAGGAACTCAGCCGTGCGCAGTTCCATTCGGTACGCCGCCTGGCGGCCGAGCTGCCCGATGACACCGAGGTCTATCCCACGCACGGCTTCGGCAGCTTCTGCTCGGCCACCCCGGCCAGCGGCGATTCCTCCACGATCGCCGACCAGCGTCAGAGCAATCCGGCGCTGACGCAGGACGAGCAGAGCTACGTCGACGAACTCATCGCCGGGCTGGGCGCCTACCCCGCGTACTACGCGCACATGGGTGTCATCAACACCGCGGGCCCCGAGCCCGTCGACCTGTCGCTGCCCGAACCGGTGGATCCCGACGAACTGCGGCGCCGTATCGATTCCGGCGAATGGGTGGTGGACCTGCGCAACCGCACCGCGTTCGCGGCCGGGCATCTCGGTGGCACCCTCGGCTTCGAGCTGTCGGAGTCCTTCGTCACCTATCTGGGTTGGCTCTATTCGTGGGGATCGCCGTTGACGCTCATCGGTGACGATGTCGACCAGATCGCCGACGCCCGAAGGGAACTCGCCCGCATCGGGGTCGACAACCTGACCGGAGCGGCGGTCGGTGACATCCACACCCTGGCCGCCGACACACCGTTGCGCTGCTACCGGGTCGCCGACTTCGCAGCGCTCGCCGAGGTGCCCCGCGCGCAGCGCCCGGCCGTCCTCGATGTCCGCCAGAGCGGTGAGTATGCCGACGGGCACATCGCGGGAGCGGTCAACATCCCGCTGCACGAGCTGAGCAAGCGCCTCCACGAAGTCCCCGACGGCGAGGTCTGGGTGCACTGCGCGTCCGGCTACCGTTCCTCGATCGCCGCCTCGATGATCGACCGGGGCGACCGCACCGTGGTCCTCGTCGACGACGCGTTCGACCAAGCGGAGAAACTCGGTCTGGTCAGCTGATCGCGAACAGCAACGCGCCGACGACGGCCACGGCGAAAACCACCGTGGCGCCGCCGATCAGCAGCACCTCCGCCTGCGGTGGCGCGGTGATCACCCGGCCGGCGACGACCGGGCTGTCCCGAATCTGCCGCGACCGGCGGTAGCCCAGCGCCAGGACCAGCAGTCCGAGCAGCGCGGCGGTGAAGGCCAGCAGGATCCGTCCGGGTCCCAGCGGTCCGTGCTGGCGCAGCAGCACCAGCGCTCCGCCCACGAGAAACCCGAATGAGCTTCGCTCCCAGGACAACAGGGTGCGCTCGGCGGGCAGCCCCGGCTTGTCCGGCAGTGGGCGGGGCATCTCAGTGCCCGGTCGGTGGCCAGATCACCAGGACCACGAGAATCGTCAGGGTCACCAGGAAAATGGCACCGCCGAGCAGCGCCGGGATGCGCGTGGGCGGCAGCTCCTCGTCACGGCGCATGGCCGCCTGCACGTGCTGCCAGCGCCGCACGGCCAGCGCGGCGAGCACCCCGCCGCCGGCGGTCAGGGCCACGCTGAGCCCGTGCCGGACGCCGGGAATGCCGAACGACGGTACGAACTGCACGACGGCGATGCCACCGGCGATCAACGCCAGTGCCGTGCGGATCCACGCCAGAAAGGTCCGCTCGTTGGCGAGCGTGAACCGGTAGTCCGGCTCTTCGTCGCCGGTGGATCGGGCAGCACACATCCCCGTCACCATACGTGCTCGGTACGCGGTTTCAGGAGATGAGGCCGAAGGACTGGGTCGCGACCGACAGCAGCCAGGACGCCGCGGTCAGGCTGCGGTACTGCGGCCAGTTGAGCTGATAGCTGACCACCCAGCCCTGGCCGGTGCCGTCCTCGGCATACCAACTGAAACTCAGGTCACCGGGCAGGTTTCCGCCCTTGGCGCCGACGTAGCGCCACTGTTCCTCGTCGAGTTCGATACCGGGGGTGGCCGACAGGATGTCGCGCACCGGCGCGGCGGGCCCGGTCGCGGCCGCCTGCAGTGCGGCGTGCACGCGGCAGACATCCATCGGGGTGCCGTACCACTCGATGCCGTACGGGGAGGCCGGCTCCCGGGTGAGCATCGGATCCGGTTCGTAGGGAATGGTTCTGGTGCGTGCGAGCATCTCGGCCCGGCGCTCGCGCGATGCGGTCTTCCACTCCTCGCGGACATCGGGTTTGCCCCAGCCGATGGAGAACAGCTCGTGCGCGGTGGGGAAGGGGGTCATCGACACCGGGTCGTGATGGCCGGCGCTGACCAGCGCCCGCTCGATCGCGCCCTGGCCCAGACGGGCCATCAGCATATCGGTGGCCATATTGTCGCTCGCCGAGATCATCTGCTGCGCAGCGTCTCTCACCGAAACCTCGGCGCCGGGCTCCAGCTCGTTGAAGCCGGCCGAGCCGACGTCCTTGTCTTCCTTGGTGATGACCAGCCGCTCGTCCCAGCCGACGGTGCCGTCGTTGACGGCTTCGGCCAACGCCAGCAATACGTACAGCTTGAAGATCGAGGCCAACGGCAGCGACTTGTCCACATCGGTACCCGCCGTCGGCACGCATCTGCCGTCCACGACCTTGGACACCTGATAGGCGTAATCGGCGCCGGTGCGGGTGATCTCGGAATCGATATCGGACCACTGCCGGATCTCGGGCTCTTCGATCGTCACGTCGAAACGGTCGACCAGCCCACCGTCACCGGTACGCAACTCGATGGTCTGCTCGACGTTGTAGGAGTTGCGCACGTGCAGGGTGGCCTGACCGGCGCCCAGTGACATCGCCGTGACGGTGATCGGGCGGTCCGACCACAGCCGGTCCATGGCACCGGCGACCCACTCGACCTGATCCGGGTCGGCCAGCGTGGCGACCGGCACCACGCCGATCGGCCAATCCGAGTTGACCATGTCGAGCAGCTGCTTGGCGCGCAGCCCCTGCGGGGTGTTGGTGTCGATGTGCATGCCGTAGGCGGCCTCGGCGGTCGGCGGCCCGGTATGGGCGCAGCCGGAAACCAGAACCGCGGCCGAGGTGGCCAACGCCGCTACGGCGAGTGCAGGCCGCGACGTGTTACTTGCCAGTCCCCGCAACGTCCAACACAACCTCGAACTCCAGCAGTGTGGCACCGGTGGCGACCGGCTTGTGCTGCTGACCGGCATGCGCCTCCACGGCGGGCCCCTTGGCCCAGGCCTGGAACGCTTCGTCGGACTCCCACTGGGTGACCACGAAGTAGCGGTTCTCGCCGGCGACCGGGCGCAGCAGCTGGAAGCCGAGGAAGCCGGGCTGGCTGTCGACGGCGTGGGCCCGGTTGGCGAACCGCTTCTCCAGCTCCGGGCCTGCGTCGGCGGGTACCTCGATGGCATTGATCTTCACGACAGGCATGTGCTTCAGGCTACCCGGCGCCGGTCGCGGCAGGATGTCGGCATGCGGACCGATCTACTGACTCATCGCGGCGGCGCGGACGGCGCAGCTGCCACCCCGCTGGTGCTGGTGCACGGGCTGATGGGACGCGGCAGCACCTGGTCGCGGCAGCTGCCCTGGCTGGCCGAGTTCGGTCCGGTGTACACCTATGACGCGCCCTGGCACCGGGGCCTGGAGGTCGCCGACCCGCACCCGATCAGTACCGAGCGGTTCGTGGCCGACCTGGCCGACGCGGTGGCCGCGCTGGGCCGGCCGGCCACCCTGGTCGGGCACTCGATGGGTGGGCTGCATTCGTGGTGTCTGGCGGCGGCCCGCCCGGAACTGGTGAACGCGGTGGTGGTGGAGGACATGGCTCCCGATTTCCGGGGCCGCACCACCGGGCCGTGGGAGCCGTGGGTGCATGCGCTGCCGGTCGAGTTCGGCTCGGCCGAGCAGGTGTACCGGGAGTTCGGGCCGGTCGCCGGCCGGTACTTCCTGGAGGCCTTCGACCGGACCGCGACGGGCTGGCGGCTGCACGGGCGGCCCGCCCATTGGATCGAGATCGCCGCCGAGTGGGGCACCCGGGACTACTGGCAGCAGTGGGAGGCGGTACGCGTCCCGGTGCTGCTGCTGGAGGCCGGTGGCACGGTGGCGCCGCCGGGGCAGATGCAGCGGATGCACGAGACCGGTCACGACACCACGTATCTGCAGGTCCCGGGGGCGGGACACCTGATCCACGACGACGCCCCACAGGTGTACCGGAAGGCGGTCGAGGAGTTCCTAACGGCGCTCACCGGACGCGCTTGACGTCGGCCACGCGGGTTGCCGCTCGAAGCGGGTCCGGATGGCCTCAAGATCGTGCATGGCCCGCAGGCCGTCCCGGTCGACGGCGTTGCCGCTGCCGGCCAACCGGCCGGCGAACGGTGCGGCCGGCCGGAACTGGTCCAGCCGGAAGCGCAGCTTGTCCTGCCGGTAGGCCAGCCGGATGAGGAACCCGGCCACCGGGAACGGCGCCAGGATGGCGAGGTAGATGAGTGTTGTGGTCATGGCAGTAATGCTCCATTGGTAAATATCCCGCCAACAGTGGCAGGAATGACACCTTGAGATAAAATGCTGCCATGGCGATCAAGAGCGTATCGGTGCTGGTGCTGGACGGTCTAGCGATTTTCGAGTTCGGCGTGATCTGCGAGGTCTTCGGCATCGACCGGTCCGCCGACGGGGTGCCCAACTTCGACTTCAAGGTGTGCGGGCCCGAGGCCGGCCGGCCCGTCCGCACTGCGGTGGGCGCCACTCTGACCCCCGACCACGGCCTGGACGCCCTGATCGGTGCCGACCTGGTGGCCATCCCCGCGATCGGCGGCACGGACTACCGGCCCGAGGCGCTGGCCGCGGTCCGCGAGGCCGTCGCGACCGGATCCACCGTGCTGACCGTCTGCTCCGGAGCCTTCCTGGCCGGGGCGGCCGGTCTGCTGGACGGTCGGCCCTGCACCACGCACTGGATGCACGCCGACGACCTGGCCGCCGCGTACCCGACCGCCCGGGTGGACCGCAATGTGCTGTTCGTCGACGACGGAAACCTGATCACCAGCGCGGGCACCGCCGCGGGCATCGACGCCTGCCTGCACCTGGTGCGCCGCGAACTGGGCGCCGAGGTGACCAACAAGATCGCCCGCCGGATGGTCGTCCCGCCGCAGCGCGACGGCGGCCAGCGCCAGTACATCGACCAGCCGATCCCGGTGCGCTACTCGGAAGGCTTTGCGCCCCAGTTGGACTGGATCCTGGCGAATCTGGACAAGCCGCATACGGTGGCCAGCCTCGCCGCGCGGGCCAGCATGTCGGCGCGCACCTTCGCACGCCGCTTCGTCGAGGAGACCGGGCGCACCCCGATGCAGTGGGTGACCGATCAGCGGGTGCTCTACGCGCGCCGGCTGCTCGAAGAGACCGACCTGGACATCGACCGGGTCGCCGACCGGTGCGGATTCGGTACCGCGACACTGTTGCGGCACCACTTCCGCCGGATCATCGGCGTGACACCCTCGGACTACCGGCGCCGGTTCTCCTGTGACGCGCAGTGCGAGGAGAGTGCCTAACCTTCGCCCGCCAACGCGAACAGTCCGTTGGCCGTCTGCTCCACCAGCCCGTCGACCAGCAGTGAATCCAGGGCGCGGTCCCGTTGGGCGGTGTCGGAGAGCCAGGCGAGGTCCAACTGGGCCCGGGTGACCGGGGTCGGGCTGGCGCGCAGCACGTCCAGTAGCCGCCCGCGGGCCTGCCGGTCGGTGCCCGCGTAGCGCTGCACCCGCCGGGCCGGTGTCGAGGACTCCGGGTATCCGGCACTGCGCCAACGACATTCGGCCAACGGGCAGACCCCGCAGCGCGGTTTGCGGGCCGTGCACACGATGGCCCCGAGCTCCATCAGGGCCGCCGAGAACCGCGGCGCCGCATCACCGTCGGGCAGCAGTGCGGCCACCTCGTCCAGATCGCCGGCCCGGGCCGGATTCTCCGAACTGCCGTGCACCACCCGTGACACCACCCGCCGGACATTGGTATCCACCACCGGCACCCGCTGGCGGTAGGCGAAACAGGCGATCGCCCGCGCCGTGTAGGCGCCGACGCCGGGCAGGGTCAGCAGCGTCTCCGCATCGCGGGGCACCTCATCGCCGTGCTCGGTGGCGATGACGACCGCGCACTCGTGCAGCCGTTTCGCGCGCCGCGGGTAACCGAGTTTGCCCCACGCCCGCAGCATATCTGCGGGGCCGGCCGCCGCGGTGCACGACGGCGTCGGCCAGCGTGCGACCCAGTCCAGCCAGATCGGCTCCACCCGGTTCACCGGCGTCTGCTGCAACATGAACTCGCTGACCAGGATCTGCCACGGGCTCACCTCGGGACGGCGCCACGGCAGATCCCGCTCGGCGTGATCGAACCATCCCAGCAACTCGCCTGCGTCGATTCCCGGGGGCTGAGGCACAATGTCAGCTATGCCCAACTCGAACCCGATCGCTGCGTGGAAATCACTCAAGGAGGGTAACGAGCGCTTCGTCGCCGGCAAACCGCTGCACCCGAGCCAGGGCATCGAGGATCGGGCCCGCCTCACCGAGGCGCAGAAGCCGACCGCGGTGCTGTTCGGGTGCGGTGACAGCCGCGTCGCCGCCGAACTGATCTTCGATCAGGGTCTCGGCGACATGTTCGTCGTCCGCACCGCCGGCCACGTCATCGACTCCGCGGTGCTCGGCTCCATCGAGTACGCCGTCGCGGTGCTCAACGTGCCGCTGATCGCCGTCCTCGGCCACGACAGCTGCGGCGCGGTCAAGGCCACCCTGAGCGCCCTCGACGAGGGTGCGATCCCGGGCGGCTACGTCCGCGACATCGTGGAACGGGTCATGCCGTCCATCCTGCTCGGCCGCAAGGACGGCCTGACCAGGGTCGACGAGTTCGAGGCCCGGCACGTCGCGGAGACCGGCTCGCAGCTGCTGGCCCGGTCGACCGTCATCGCCGAGCGGGTCGAGGCCGGCACCCTGGCGATCGTCGGCCTGACCTACCACCTGGCCGACGGCCGGGTGGCGCTGCGCGACCACCTGGGTGACATCGGCGAGGCCTGAGCCTCGACTGAGTCCTCAGCAACACCTCAGCCGACACGCCGTCACGCCTCGGGCTGCCAGGCGTGACCCCGGCTTACCGTTGATTCGTGCTTGACACCGATTCCAATCGTCAGCTGCCTCCGGAGATCTACCGGCGCCGCCGGGCGCTGGCGATAGGTGTCGCGGTTCTCGTGATCGCCATCGTCGCCGCCATCGTGGCGGTGGTGGTTTCCAACAGCGGCGGATCCGACAGCCCCGCCGCCGACCAGACCGCGCAGGCCGAGGACTCCGCGCCGCCGCCCACCCCGCTGCCGGGTGAGGAGCCGGGCGTCAAGACGCCGGTCGTGCCGCCCGCCGATCAGGCCCCGCCGCCGACACCGACGCCCACCGCCGCGGTCATCCCGCCCCCGGTGCTGCAGGAGGGCGACGACTGCCCCGACTCCAACCTCGCGGTCAAGGGCATCACCAGCGCGCCCGACTACGTGATGGGCGATCAGCCGAAGTTCACCATGGTGGTCACCAACATCGGACTGGTGTCCTGCAAGCGTGATGTCGGCGCCGCCGTGCTGGCCGCCTACGTGTACTCGCTGGACAACAAGCGGCTGTGGTCGAACCTGGACTGCGCGCCGTCCAACGAGACCCTGGTCAAGGAGTTCGAGCCCGGCGAGCAGGTGACCACCGAGGTCACCTGGACCGGGATGGGTTCGGCCCCGAACTGCCCGCTGCCGCGCGAGCCGATCGGCCCGGGCACCTACAACCTGTTGGTCCAGCTGGGCAATCTGCGCTCGGCCACGGTGCCGTTCATCCTGGCCGAGGCCGCCCCGCCGGGTGAGGCCCCGCCGCCGGCGGACGCCCTGCCGCACGACGGCAGCGGTCAGGCCCCGGGCAACTGAGTCAGGCCAGCTGGTCGGCGATCGTCGACTCGGCCAGCTGGGACAGGCCCTCCCGGATGTGACGGGCCCACATCGAGCCGATGCCGTCCACCGACTGCAGATCGGTGGCGCTGGCCGCGAGCACACCTTGGAGTGAGCCGAACGAACGCACCAGCAGATCCACATGCGCGAACTGCAGCCGCGGGATGCCCGCCATCGCCCGGTACCCGCGTGAACTCATCGCCGAGTCCTGTGCCTCCACCGTCGACGGATAGCCGAAAACCCTTGCCAGCGCGGTGAAGTCGAGCAGCTCGTTGTCGGTCAGCGCGTCCAGCGCCTCCAGGGTCTCGCGCACCTGCGCCGCGCTCGGCGGGTCCGGGTTGGCGTGGTAGTCCCGCACGATCAGCTCGCGTGCGGTGTCGTTGCCGCCGACCAGCTCCTCCAGCTGCAGCTTGAGCTGACGGCCGTCGGTGCCGAGCTCGACCACGTCGGCGTCGATCTCCAGGCTGATCCGGCGCACCATCTCCAACCGCTGGGCGACGGTCAGCACATCGCGCAGCGTGACGAAGTCCTCGATTTCGGCGGTGGACAGCTGCCGGTTGACCTCGTCGAGCCGGGACTTGTAGCGCTCCAGAGTGGCGATGGTCTGGTTGGCCCGGGACAGGATGGTCGGGGTGTCGGGCACCACGTGCCGCTCACCGGCGGCGTAGACGGTCACGATGCTCATCGAGTGGCTGACCGAGATGACCGGATACCCGGTCTGCACGGCGCTGCGCTCGGCGGACCGGTGCCGGGTACCGGACTCGTCGGTCGGGATCGAGGGATCCGGCACCAGCTGCACATTGGCCTTCAGGATGCGGGTGCCGTCGCTGGAGAGCACCACCGCACCGTCCATCTTGGACAGCTCCCGCAGTTTGGTGGGGGCGTACCGGACGTCCAGGGAGAACCCCCCGTCGCAGATCGCCTCGACGCTGTCGTCGTACCCCAGCACGATCAGGGCGCCGGTGCGGCCGCGCAGGATGCGTTCCAGACCGTCGCGCAGGTCGGTGCCCGGGGCGAGCCGCCCGAGCGTCTCACGCAGCGTGGGGCGGGCCAGATGCACCACGTTCCGGTCGGTCCTGGACTTCACCGCCATCGCCCCTCCTAGGATCGGCCGCCATTGTCCTCGATCGACTTGAGTGCCCGCAATGCCATCCCGATGTTGTCCGCGGTGGTCAGGCGCAGACCGGCGGGTACATCCTTGACCCCGGGCGGCACCACCGCGTCGGTGAAGCCCAGCCGGGCGGCCTCGGCGAGCCTGCGGTCCATCCCGCTGACCCGGCGCAGATCCCCGGCCAGACCGACCTCACCGATGGCGATCGCGGTGGCCGGCAGCGGCAGGTCGATGTAGGCCGAGGCGATCGCCATGGCCACCGCCAGATCCGAGGACGGGTCGGTCAGCTTCATCCCGCCGACCGTGGACAGGTAGATGTCGCGCTGGCTGAGCCGCAGCTTGGTGCGCTTCTCCAGCACCGCGGCGATCATCGCGGCGCGCGCGGAGTCGATCCCGCTGACCGCCCGGCGCGGACTGCCCGCGGTCTCCTGGCCGACCAGCGCCTGCACCTCGCCGATCAGCGGCCGTTTGCCGTCCAGGGTGACGGTGATGGAGGTGCCCGACACCGGGGCCGGCCGCTGGTCCAGGAACAGCCCGGACGGATCGGCCACGCATTCGATCCCGTTGTCGTGCAACAGGAAACAACCCACCTCGTCGGCCGCGCCGAAGCGGTTCTTCACCCCGCGCACCATGCGCAGGGCCGACGCCCGGTCCCCCTCGAAGTGCAGCACCACGTCGACCAGGTGCTCCAGCGAGCGCGGGCCCGCGATGGCGCCGTCCTTGGTGACGTGCCCGACCAGCAGCAGGGCCACCCCGTCGGAGGCGCGGGCCATCTTGGCGTAGGAGGTCAGCGCGGTGGTCACCGCGCGCACCTGGGTGACCCCGCCGGTGACCCCGTCGGCCTCGGTGCTGGACATGGTCTGCACCGAGTCCACCACCACCAGGGTGGGCTTGACCTGCTCGATGTGGCCCAGCGCGGTCTGCAGGTCGGACTCGGCGGCCAGGTACATCTCGCTGTGCGTGCAGCCGGTGCGCTCGGCCCGCAGCCGGATCTGCCCGGCCGATTCCTCCCCGGACAAGTAGAGGGCGCGCCGGCCGCTGCGGGCCCAGCGGTGTGCCACCTCGAGCAGCAGGGTGGACTTGCCCACGCCGGGATCGCCGGCCAGCAGCGTCACCGAACCCGGCACCAGCCCGCCGCCGAGCACCCGGTCCAGCTCACTGACGCCGGTGGGGAAATGCCGGGTGACGCCCGGGTCGATCGAGGTGATCGGCACCGCGGGGGAGGAGGGTGCCACCGCGCGGCGGGTGGAGTTGCCGTTCAGCGCGGTGAGCGCGACGACTTCGTTGACGGTGCCCCAGGTACCGCAATCCGGGCAGCGTCCCACCCATTTGGGCATCACATGGTTGCACTCGGAACAGCGGTATTGCGAACGTACTTTCGAAGCCACGGTGTGACGGTAGCCGTCAGCACCGACAAAACGTCCGATCTAGTGGCCGCCGCCGTGTCCACCATCGGCATCGCGGGCGGGCGGGGTCACACCGTCGCGGCGCGGGGTCTCACCGGCCGAGATCGGCACCGCGACCGTGGTGGCGCCGGCCCGCTCGAAGTTGAAGGTGAAGTCGTACATGAGGCCGTTGGAGATCGGCTCGGTGAGCGCGACCCGGGCCTCGGCCTCGTCCTCGCGCTCGACGGTGGCCAGCGCGTCGTGGCCGTCCGGGTTGCCGACCAGCAGCAGCCCGTTGGCCGGCACCTCGGTGTCGCCGCTGAGGGTGACCGTGCCGATGTCGGAGGTGACCGAGACCAGCTTGTCCGCGACGTCGGCCGAGTTGTTGGCCGCCGCGAAGATCAGCTCCACATCGGTGCCGGGCTGCACGTAGTCCGCGGTCTGCGGGGCGCGCAGGAAGATGTTGCGCAGCGCGATATCGCCGACGGTGTCGACGGTGCCGTTGACCGCGGGTTCCTGGTTCGCGCTCTGGGAGATCTGTCCCGAGCTGCACCCGGCGAGCGCGAAGCCCGCTACCAGGGCCGCAACAGCCAACCGGGACGCCCGCGTGTTGAAGCGGTTCTTTGACACTGCCGACGTCACCGAAGCCTCCTGCTCGACCAATGATTCGACTATGCAGAGTAGTAGGTCGCGATTCGGTGCGGTAGCCGAGGGCTCCCGGGCGGCGGTGACGAGTTCCGTTGTGGGCCTGTCGAAGGCGGCTCCGTTTGCACGTTCTGGCCTCGGTGTCAACCCCCAGTGTTCACCCACGATGCCCCTGACCTGCATCGTTGTTCCCCGTGCTGTCGGGCACCGTGGTAAGATCGACCTGTGAAAGGGGCTCGAAACTGATGATTTTTAAGGTCGGAGACACCGTCGTCTATCCACACCACGGTGCTGCGTTGATCGAGGCGATCGAAACCCGGACAATCAAGGGCGAGCAGAAAGAGTATCTCGTCCTGAAGGTTTCGCAGGGGGATCTCACGGTTCGTGTTCCCGCAGACAACGCCGAATATGTCGGCGTGCGTGACGTGGTCGGGCAGGAGGGCCTGGACAAGGTCTTCCAGGTGCTGCGGGCGCCGCACACCGAGGAGCCGACCAACTGGTCGCGCCGGTACAAGGCGAACCTGGAGAAGTTGGCATCCGGCGATGTGAACAAGGTCGCCGAGGTGGTTCGCGACCTGTGGCGCCGGGACCAGGAGCGTGGCCTGTCCGCGGGCGAGAAGCGAATGCTGGCCAAGGCTCGTCAGATCCTGGTGGGCGAGCTCGCACTCGCCGAGAACACCGACAGCGAGAAGGCCACCAATATTCTCGACGAGGCGCTGGCCGCCGCGTCCTAGCTGTCACAAAGTTCGAGTGTGACGGATCTGCGCGTCGGTCTCGGGACCGACGTACATCCCATTGAGGCAGGGCGGCCGTGCTGGCTGCTCTGCCTCAATTTCGAAGACGCCGAAGGCTGCGCCGGGCACTCCGACGGTGACGTCGCCGCCCACGCGCTGTGCGATGCGCTGCTGAGCGCGGCCGGTCTCGGCGATCTGGGTGCCGTGTTCGGCACCGATCAACCCCAGTGGCGCGGCGTCGGCGGCGCCGACATGCTCCGTCACGTGCACGGCCTGCTGGCCGAGGCCGGCTTCCGGGTGGCCAACGCCGCCGTCCAGGTGATCGGCAACCGGCCCAAGATCGGGCCGCGCCGGGCCGAGGCCCAGGCGCTGCTCTCCGAACTCCTCGGCGCACCGGTATCGGTGTCGGCGACCACCACCGACGGGCTCGGTCTGACCGGGCGCGGAGAGGGTTTGGCCGCCATCGCGACCGCCCTGGTGGCCGGTTCACCGGTCTAACCCACAAGGCTGTTACGGCTGGCGCCGAAAGGCCGGTAAGCTGGCACGTCGTGACTGGACTGCGGCTTTACGACACGATGGCGGGAGCCGTTCGTGACTTCGTGCCGTTGCGCCCCGGCCACGCCTCGATCTACCTGTGTGGCGCCACGGTTCAGGGGCTGCCCCATATCGGGCATGTGCGCAGCGGTGTGGCATTCGATGTGTTGCGGCGGTGGTTGACGGCCAAGGGCTACGACGTCGCCTTCATCCGCAATGTCACCGACATCGACGACAAGATCCTCAACAAGGCCGCCGACGCCGGCCGGCCCTGGTGGGAATGGGCCGCGACGTACGAGCGCGCCTTCACCGCCGCCTACGAGGCGCTGGGTGTGCTGCCGCCGTCCGCCGAACCGCGGGCGACCGGGCACATCACCCAGATGATCGAACTCATCGAGCGGCTGATCGAGCGCGGGCACGCCTACTGTGCCGACCCGGATGGGGGCGGTGACGTGTACTTCGACGTGCTCAGCCTGCCCGAGTACGGCAAACTCTCCGGTCACCGCATCGACGATGTGCACCAGGGTGAGGGCGTCGCGACGGGTAAACGCGATCCGCGCGACTTCACGCTGTGGAAGAGCGCCAAACCCGGTGAGCCGTCCTGGCCGACGCCGTGGGGGCGCGGCCGCCCGGGCTGGCACACCGAATGCGTGGCCATGTGCCAGGAGTACCTGGGCGCGGAATTCGACATCCACGCCGGCGGCATGGACCTGGTGTTCCCGCACCACGAGAACGAGATCGCGCAGGCCGAAGCGGCCGGCGACGGCTTCGCCCGGTACTGGCTGCACAACGGCTGGGTCACCATGGGCGGCGAGAAGATGAGCAAGTCGCTCGGCAACGTGCTCGCGATTCCCGCTGTGCTGCAACGGGTTCGGGCCGCCGAACTGCGCTACTACCTGGGCAGCGCGCACTACCGGTCGATGCTGGAGTTCTCCGAGACCGCGCTGACCGACGCCGCCAAGGCCTACACCGGTATCGAGGATTTCCTGCACCGGGTGCGCACCCGGGTCGGTGCGGTGCCGATCGGCACCTGGACCGACAAGTTCGGCGCGGCCCTCGACGACGATCTGTCGGTGCCGATCGCGCTGGCCGAGGTGCACACCGCGCGCGCCGAGGGCAACCGGGCGCTGGACGCCGGCGATCACGACGGTGCGATGGCCGCCGCAGCGTCGATCCGGGCCATGATGGGCATCCTGGGCTGCGATCCGCTCGACGAGCGCTGGGAGACCCGCGACGAGACGTCGGCCGCGCTGGCCGCCGTGGACGTGTTGGTGCACTGGGCGCTCGCCGGCCGCGCCGAGGCGCGAGAGAAGCGTGACTGGGCGGCTGCCGATGCCATCCGCGACCGGCTCAAGGAAGCCGGTATCGAGGTCACCGACACCGCAGACGGCCCACAGTGGTCGCTGCTCGAGGGAGACTCCACCCATGGCGGGTAACTCACAGCGCCGCGGCGCCGTACGCAAGGCCGGCACCAAGAAGGGCCCGACCGTCGGCTCCGGCGGTGTCCGCCGGCGCGGCCTGGAAGGCAAGAAGGCCACCCCGGCGGCCAAGGACCGGCCGCACCACCCGGCCGCCAAGAAGGCCGCCAAGGCGGCCCGTGCCGCGCAGGGCCGGCACAAGAAGACCGACGAGACCGAAGTCGTCCTCGGCCGCAACCCGGTGGTCGAATGCCTGCGGGCCGGGGTGCCCGCCACCGCGCTGTACGTGATGCTCGGCGTGGACGCGGACGAGCGCATCACCGAATCCGTGCAGCGCGCCGCCGATTCCGGGATCGCCATCCTGGAGGTGCAGAAGCACGACCTGGACCGGATGTCGAGCAACGGGCTGCACCAGGGTCTCGCGCTGCAGGTGCCGCCGTACGTCTACACCCATCCCGACGATCTGCTCAAGGCCGCGCAGCGCGACAGCATGCCCGCGCTGCTGGTCGCCTTGGACAACATCTCCGACCCGCGCAACCTCGGTGCCATCGTGCGCTCGACGGCGGCCTTCGGCGGGCACGGGGTCGTCATCCCGCAGCGCCGCTCCGCCTCGGTGACGGCGGTGGCGTGGCGCACCAGCGCCGGGGCGGCGGCACGCCTTCCGGTGTCACGGGCCACCAACCTGAACCGCACCCTGAACAGCTGGGCCGATGCCGGCCTGCAGATCGTCGGGCTGGACGCGGGCGGGGACACCGAACTCGACGAACTCGACGGCACGGTCCCGACCGTCGTCGTGGTCGGCTCCGAAGGCAAGGGCCTGTCCCGGCTGGTCCGGGAGAACTGCGATGCGATCGTCTCGATCCCGATGGCGGGTCCGACCGAATCGCTGAACGCCTCGGTCGCGGCCGGCGTGGTGCTCGCCGAGATAGCGCGCCAGCGCCGGAGCTGATCGAAGTCCGCATATCGCGCTTTTCGGCGTGCGAGCCCCGGCGGCGCGTTATCGTCGACATACCAGCGAAGTGCCGTCTGAGGACGTGTCGATGAGTACACCCGCACAACGTGCCGCCCAGTTGGACCTCGTAGCCCGACTCAAGTCGTCCTACCCGGAGCTACCGGACGCACCCCCTCCCGACCTGCTCGACCCTGCGCGGCTGCGCGCGTATTGGAAACCGGTTCACGATGTCGGCGGCGAACCGGTCGCCCCGATGAAATTCGAGAACAAGCAATACGAGGCGTGGGAAGAACTGACCTACGTGATCTGCGAGGTGCTCGGATGGCGTGGCATCTGGTTGTCCGAGGAACGCCGTCGCATGTGCAATGTGGATGTCGGGCGTGCGCAGTACCTCGGCCTGCCCTACTACGGTCGCTGGTTGATCTCGGTGGCGCGGGTCCTCATCGAAAAGCATCACATCGGGCTCACCGAGCTCACCGAACGGATGGCCGAGGTGACGTCCCGCTATGCAGGCGGACTGAACGGGCGGTCGATCGAGGCCAGCCCGAAGTCCGAGGGCGACGGCTCTCAGGTCGAACGCAACGCCCATCACCTGCGCGCCGTCGGCAAGGGTGACCCGCAGGTGTACGCCGGTAAAGCCGGAAAGCCCGCCTTCGGAGTCGGGGACCGCGTGCGGGTGCGCGACGAACTGCCGGTCCTCTTCTACACCCGCACACCGGAATATGTCCGCGGTGCCACCGGTGAGATCGCCTCGGTGGCCTATGAGAGCCCGGCGGCCGAGGACGAGACCTGGGACATCCCCGAGGCCCCGGCGGAATGGTTCTACGTGGTGCGTTTCACGATGGCCGACCTGTGGGACGGCTACCCCGACACCGCCTCGGACACGTTGCAGACAGAGATCCCGCAGCATTGGCTCAGATCCGCCAGTTGAGCTCGGCCAGAAGGGTTTTGCGATGACCGATCATGACCATCCGCACGACCATCAGCGCACGGTGGCACCCATGGTCGACGAGGTGACCGACTTCGAGGTGCTGGAGGTCGCATTGCGCGAACTCTGCATCGAGAAGGGCATCTTCACCGCCGCCGAGCACCGCCGGTTCACCGAATACGCCGAACAGATCGGCCCCACCCCGGCCGCCCGCCTCGTCGCCCGCGCCTGGCTGGATCCGGAGTTCATGTCGCTGGCACTGGCCGAGCCGTTGTCGGCGAGTAAAGAGGTCGGGGTCGACTGGCTGGAACCCACCGGGTTCGGCACCCCCAGCGACTTCACCGCGTTCCGGATCCTGGCGGACACCCCGACGCTGCACCACGTGATCGTCTGCGCCCTGTGCTCCTGCTACCCGCGGCCGATCCTGGGGAACTCCCCGGAGTGGTACCGCACCCCGAACTACCGCCGGCGACTGGTCCGCTGGCCCCGGCAGGTGCTCGCCGAGTTCGGCCTGTACCTGTCCGACGACGTCGAGGTCCGGGTGCAGGATTCGAACCAGAAGCATCGGTACATGGTGCTGCCGGTGCGCCCGCCCGGCACCGACGGCTGGACCGAGGACCAGCTGGCCGAGATCGTCACCCGCGACACCCTGATCGGTGTGGCGCTGCCGAAGGCGGGGGTGACGACCAACGTCATCACCGAGACCCGCCCGGCCGTCCACCCGATCGCCCAGCAGCCATGAAGGAGTCGATCCCCCCGCTGCAGCGGATCGTCGAACGTGACCAGGTATGGCCGAGGATGGCGGCCAAATACGGCGTCGAAAACCCGGTCCCGCCCTGGAAGACCAGCCTGGACGGGCTGTGCGACGCGCTGGACCACGCCGCTGACGGCACCGGCGTACCCACCTTCAAGGAGCGCCGCGACGAAGAGGACGCGCTCTCGGCCACCCTCTACGCGGGACTGCCCTACCCGGAGAATCAGCTGATGGCGCTCGCCCATTCACTGCTGGTGCGCGGCATCATCACCGAGGCCGAACTGGACCGGCGACTGGTCGAGGTCCGTGCCCGGCTGCAGTCCTGATCAGCCGATCACCAGCCACAGGCACACCACCGCGGCCACCAGCGCCGGCGGGGTGGTGCACAACCCGACCAGGCTGAACTCGGTGAATGTCGCGCGCATGCCGCTGCGGTGGACGACGTTGCGCCACAACAGATTCGCCAGCGAACCCGGATAAGTCAGGTTCGGCCCGATGTTGACGCCGATCAATACCGCCAGCACGGCCGCCGGGCCGGCCGCGCCGACCACCGGCAGCAGCACCAGTACCGCGGGCAGGTTGTTGACCACATTGGCCAGCAGCGCGGCGATCCCGGCGAGGGCCAGCAGGGCCGGCAGTGACGTGCCGTCCGGGACCAGTCGGTCCATCGCGTCCCCCAGCCCGTGCGTGACCACCGCGTGCACCACCACGCCCAGGCACAACACGAAGAGCAGGAACGGAACATCCACCGCCGCAACGATTCCGCGCACCGAACTGTGGCCGCGGGACAGCCCGCGCACACCGAGCAGCAGCGCCCCGGCCAGCGCGGCCCAGGCCGGGGACAGATCGTAGAAGGAGGTCAGCACGAATCCGGCCAGCGTGGCCGCCAGCACCACCAGTACGAAGACCGGGACATCGGGTGCCGGGTTGGGTGGATGCGCCGGCGGCGGCCCCGGGCGCAACTCGGTCCGGAAGAACAGCCGCAGCACCGCGTACTCGACGGCCAGCACGGCCAGCCAGGGCAGCGCCATCACCGCCGCGAAGTGGACGAAGGACAACCCGGCCGCGGTGAAGGCCAGCAGATTGGTCAGATTCGAGACCGGTAGCAGCAGCGAGGCGCTGTTGGACATGTGCGCGGTGACGTAGGCGTGCGGGCGGGCGGGCACCGACATGGTGTGCGCGGTCGCCAGCACCACCGGGGTCAGCAGCAGCACCGTGGCATCCAGGCTCAACACCGCGGTCGTCGCCGCCGCGAGCATGACCACCCCGCCCAGCAGCCGGCGCGGATCACCGTCGGCGAGCCGGGCCATGGCCGCACCGGCGGCCTGGAACAGTCCCTCGTCGGCGCACAGCCGGGCCAGCACCAGCACCGCCGCCAGGAAGCCGACCACCGGCAGCAGATCGCCGATCACCGCACCGGCCTCGGCGGGGCGCACGACCCCGGCCCCGACCAGCAGGGCGGCCGACGGCACCGCGACCACCGCCTCGGGCAGCCCGCGCGGGCGGACCATGGCGAACACCAGGATCACGGCCAGCAGGGCGGCCGCCAGCGCGAGCGCCAATTCAGCTCCAGGGGTCCGTCGGCTGCCACAGCGTGGGCAGATGCAGCGTCACACCGTCCGCGGCGGCCAACGCGGACAGGGTCCGCATGGTGACGTCCAGATCGTCGCCGGCGTACGGCAGGGCGCGCAGCGGGCGGTCCAGCGGCCGGAAGAAGTCGTCCCAGTGGATGAGCACCACCCGGCGGGCGCCCACCGTGCGGACGGTCTCCGACCAGTAGTCCACCAGATAGCGTTCCGGCTGCAGGCCCAGCTGCCCGACGCCCAGGTAGGCCACGTCGGCGCGGTGGCCGGCCAGCGCGCCCGGCAGGAATCCGGCGCTGCCGACCACCAGCAGCGTGCGCCCGCTGTCCGGGTGCGCCACCAGGGTGGACCAGGACTCCCCGCAGCGGTAGGCCGAGGCCCGCACCGGCGGACGCACCGGCGCGTCGATGACGCCCGGGAACCGGTCCGGCGGGCAGTGTGCGCCCGCCACGAGGGTGACCTCGAAGCCGCCCAGGCGGATCGGGTCGCCCGGGGTGGCGACCAGGACCCGGTCGGCGGGCAGCCGGTGCCCGATGTGCGCCGCCGAGGCGCCGCCGACCAGGGTGGCCCCGGTGCGCTGGGCCACCACCGCTGAGTCCAGGGCGTGGTCGAAGTGGGTGTGCACCGGCAGCACCGCGTCGAGCCGACGCACCCCGAGCCGACCCAGACAGCCGTCGATGCGCGGCTCCGACGGGGCGATCCGGCCCAGCCCGACCCGCAGCAGGGGCGGCCGGCTGAAGAAGCCGTCGGTCAGCACCGCCGATGTGCCGTCCGAGATCAGCAGCGTGCTGACCCCGGCCCAGGTGACCGTGGGCGTGGCCGCCGGGCCCGCCGGTGGCAGGTCGAAGTACCGGGCGTACTCGCCGAGATCGGGCCGGCCGGGCTTGAGGCGCATGGGCCCACAGTAGGTGGCCCGCTCGGCGTGGGTGAGCACCAGCACGTCGGCGAAGGCGGCCGGCCCGACCACACCGGTGCCGCGGTCCGGCAGGCGTCGCCCTCGGCAGCACCGACGTCGTATCGGATCGCGAAAGCGTCCGGTCCCGCAGGGGCACCGGACGCACCCCGCAGCAGCAGCGCAGGGTCGCCACGGCGATCAAGAACGCCCGGGAGACGGCGTTGTTGCGGTTCGGGCCGTTCTAGCTGCGGGTTGCAGAAGACGTTGTGGTCCAACTGTTCTCGGCGACGAATTCGGACAGCGGTCGGCCATAGGTCCAGCGGTCGATCTCCAGTGCGGGCCGGTCCGGGAACTCCGGGACCGGCCCCAGGCACAGGATGGCCACCGGCTCGGCGCCCGGGGGCATGCCCAGCAGTTCGGCCAGCCGGGCCGGTTCGAAGATGGACACCCAGCCCATGCCGAGTCCCTCGGCGCGGGCGGCCAGCCACATGTTCTGGATGGCACACGACACCGAGGCCAGATCCATGTGCGGCATGGTGCGGCGGCCGAACACGTGCCGCTCCCGGTCGTCGCGCAGCGCGACCACCAGCAACTCGGCGCACTCCAGGATGCCTTCGACCTTGAGTTCCAGGAACTCGTCGGCGCGTTCGCCGAGGGCCCCGGCGGTGCGCCGGCGTTCCGCGTCGACCAGATCGTGCATGGCCTCGCGCAGCCCGGGGTCGGTGATGCGGATGAACCGCCAGGGCTGCATCAGACCGACGCTCGGTGCGGTGTGCGCGGCCTGCAACAAGCGGCCCAGCACCTCCTCGGGCACCTCGGTGCCCGGGACGAAGCGCCGCATGTCGCGGCGCTCGGCGATGGCCCGATAGACCGCCCGGCGCTCGTCGGCGCTGAACACGTGATCGGTCACAACCAAGAGCCTAGGCCAGTGCCGCCCGGGTGCTGCGCAGTCCGGCGATGGCGGCGCCGAGGCAGGCCACGGCGACCGCACCGGCGAACCAGGGGAACATCGCCGCGAGATCCCACCGGGTGGCCGCCCACCCGGCGACCAGCGTCGGGACGGCCATCGCGGTATAGGCCAACAGGTAGAAGGCGGACATCGTCTCACCGCGCCGGTCGGCGGGTACCACATCGGACAGGTGGCGCAGCGAGCCGCCGAAACCGAGCCCGAACGTCACCCCGAGCAGGGCCGCGGCCACGAACACCAACTGCCACATGTGGGTGAGCAGCACCGGGATGGTGACCAGCAGCGCCACCGCCATCCCGATGTCGCCGATGATCGCCGAGTACCTGGCCGGCAGCCGGGTGGCCGACAGCTGGGCGAGCGCGGCCGAGAACGCGGTGGTGGCCACCACCGCGCCGCCGAACACCAGATTGCTGCTATGGGTCTGCTGCGCGGCCAACGACGGGTACAGCGACAGCTGCACGCCCAGCACCGACCAGGAGGCCATGGCGCCCAGCGCCGAGAACCAGAAGTCGGACCGGATCTGCCGCGGGACGGCCGGTTTGGCGATCCTGATGGGCCCGCGGGTACGCGCGGTGTGCGGTTCCTCCAACGCCAGCACGCCGATCCCGATGATCAGGCAGATCACCGCGACGACGGCGTAGGGCGTACGCAGCGGGTGCGGTGCGTACTGCGCCAGGAAGGCCGAGCCGATGACCGCGACCGTCATCCCGATGTTGAAGCTGATGCCGCTGAGTTGCCCGGTGCGCACCCCGTGGTCGGGGCGCAGATCCAGCAGCGCCGCCGCGCCGGCGACCACGATGGACCCGACCGCGACGCCGTGGATGACCCGGGCGAGCAGCAGCATCGCCATACTGTCGGCGACCAGGAACACGCCGAGGCCGACCAGCAGTGCCACCAGCGCCCCGATCAGTACCGGTTTGCGCCCGACGGCGTCGGAGATCTTGCCCGACACCAACACCGAGGCCAGGGCGGCCAGCGCATACACGGCGAAGACGATGGTGGTGGCCAGCGGCGAGAGATGCCAGTTCGCCTCGTAGATGCCGTACAGCGGTGCGGGCAGCCCGGAGACCCCGAGGGCCACCCCGCTGAGCACCAGCACCAGCGGGTATGCCCAGCGCTGTGGGGTCGGCGCCGTGGCGTCCTGCGCAGCCATGCGGCCACCCTTTCACCGAGTGTCTGGACCGGATTCGAACCCGTCGGAGGTTACGGCGGGCCTGAGCCAAGTCAAACCCGGGGCGGCCCGGGGATATTCCGGAAGCCGACGAGGCGCAGGTCAGCTGAACGGGACGAATGTGACGCCGCGCTCGCGCAGGAGGGCGTACACCGCCGCCGCGATCCGCACCGCATCCGGTGAATCGCCGTGTACGCAGACCGATTCGGCGGCGATCGGGACCGTGGATCCGTCCTCGGCGAGTACCCGGCCGTCGAGCACCATGCCCAGCACCCGCTCGGCGATCTGCTCGGGGTCGTGCAGCACCGCGCCCGGTTCCCGGCGGGACACCAGGGTGCCGTCCGGCCGGTAGGCGCGGTCGGCGAAGGCCTCCGGGACGGTGCGCAGCCCGAGATCCGTTGCGGCGTCGAAGAACACCGAGCCCGCCAGTCCGAGCACGGGCAGTTCGGGGTTGAGCTTGTGGATGGCCTCGGCCACCGCGCGGGCCTGGTCCTCGTCGGTGACGATCGTGTTGTACAGCGCACCATGAGGTTTGACGTAGGACACCGATGACCCGGCGGCGCGGGCCAGGGCCTGCAATGCCCCGATCTGGTACATCACATCGGCGGTGAGTTCCTCGGCGGGGATGTCGAGCTTGCGGCGGCCGAACCCGGCCAGATCCCGGTAACCCACCTGCGCGCCGATCCGGACGTCCCGTTCGGCGGCGGTGCGGCAGACCCGGGCCAGGGTGGCCGGGTCCCCGGCGTGGAAGCCGCAGGCCACATTCGCCGAGGTGACGATCTCGAGCATCGCGTCATCGTCGCCGAGGGTCCAGATGCCGAAACCTTCGCCGAGATCGGCGTTCAGGTCGACCGAGACGGTGCTCATGCCGCGAGTTTAGTTGTGCGATTCGGCGGAAGTTAATGCAAACGGTTATCGTTATCGGCGTGAAGTCGCTAACCCGCACGCTGGCCGCTGCGCTGGCCGTCCCGTTCGTTCTCACCGCCTGCGGTGAGGGCGGCAAGTCGGCTCCGGCCGCCGCGGGGGACTGCCCGACCACCCCGGTGGACGTGGTCGTCAGCGTCGAACAGTGGGGCACGATCGTGTCCGCCCTGGGCGGGGCCTGCGCCGACGTGACCACCGTGCTGTCCGGCACCTCGGTGGACCCGCACGATTTCGAGCCCAACCCGTCGGATGCGGCGGCGTTCACCGGCGCCCAACTGGTGGTGCTCAACGGCGGGCACTACGACGAGTGGGCCGCCCAGCTCGCCGAGAGCACCGCCGGTGACGCCGTCGTGGTCGATGCGGTGGAACTGCTCGGGGGTGACCACGAGGGGCATGACCACGAGGGTCACGACGGGCCCGATCATGCCGGTCACGATCATCGGGGGACCAACCCGCACGCCTGGTACAGCCCGGCCGCCGTCACCGATGTGGCCGACGCCGTCACCGCGAAACTCACCGAACTCGCCCCGGACGCCCGTGGATACTTCGACGCCCGGCACACCGAGTTCACCGCCGCGCTGCAGCCCTACCGGAACCTGATCGACACCATCAAGGCCGGTGCGGCCGGTAAGACCTACGCCGCCACCGAGAGCCTGTTCGACGATATGGCCGACGCTCTCGGGCTGACCAACCGCACCCCGCAGGGCTATCAGGTGGCCTCGTCCAATCACGCCGATCCCTCCCCGGCGGACCTCGACGCGTTCCTGCGACTGCTCGGCAACCGCGGCGTCGACGTGCTGATCTACAACACCCAGACCGAAGGGTCGCTGCCGCAACAGCTGCGTTCGGCCGCCGAGGCGGCCGGGATCCCGGTCGTCGATGTCAGCGAAACCCCCGCGCAGGGCGTCCCGACGTTCGAGGCTTGGCAGGTGGCCCAACTCTCCGCGCTCGCCGCGGCGCTCGGCATCGAGGCCTGATGTCCGCCCCGGAGCCCGAACCCGCACTCGTCTTCGACGACGTCAGCGTCGTCCGTGGCGGGCGGCTGATCTGGTCGGAGGGCAGCTTCACCATCCCGTCCGGCGATATCGTCGCGGTGATCGGCTCCAACGGATCCGGTAAGTCGACGCTGCTGCAGGTGGTGCTCGGGCTGCTGCCGGTGGCGTCGGGGACGGTGCGGGTGCTCGGCGGCCGGCCGGGGGCCAACAACGAGGACATCGGGTACGTCCCGCAGGATTACGTGGCCGGCGCCGGGGAGGCGATCCGTGCCCGCGATGCGGTGATGCTCGGGCTGACCGGCCGGCGCTGGGGCTGCGCCGCCCCACCGCGGAGGAGAAGGCCCGGGTCGACCGGGCGCTCGCGGCCGTCGAGGCGCAGGACTTCGCCGACCGCCGGGTGTCCCAGCTGTCCGGTGGCCAACGCCAGCGCATCGCCCTGGCCAGCGCGCTGGTGTCGCGGCCCCGGTTGCTCATCCTGGACGAACCGCTGGCCGCGCTCGATCTGCGCCACCAGAACGAGATCGTGGCGCTGCTGGCCCGGCTCAAGGCCGAGTTCGACGTGACGATTCTCGTTGTCGCCCATGACCTGAACCCGCTGCTGTCGGTCCTGGACAGCGCGGTCTACCTGCTCGACGGGCACGCCCACCACGCCGCCATCGACCAGGTCGTCGACACCGACCTGCTGACCCACCTGTACGGCACCACCGTCGCGGTGGCCAACACCCTGCAGGGCCAGCTCTACATGAGGACCGAATAGATGCCCGGCGGCACCACCGGGGTGTACCTCGCCCTCGGCTACCAGGAGAACTGGTGGCAGATCCTGAACTCCGCCTTCATGCGCAACGCGTTGATCGGCGGCACGATGGTCGCGCTGGCGGCCGGCCTGATCGGCTACTTCATCATCGTGCGAAACACCGCCTTCGCGGCGCACGCGCTGGCCCACATCGGCCTGCCCGGCGCCACCGGTGCGGCGCTGCTCGGTCTGCCGGTGGTGCTCGGGTTGGGGGTGTTCTGCATCGGCGGCGCGCTGGTGATCGGCGCCATGGGGAAGCGGGCCGGCGACCGCGAGGTGACCACCGGCACCGTGCTCGCGCTGGCAACGGGTTTCGGGTTGTTCTTCAACTCGCTGGGCACCAAAAACTCCTCGACGCTGACCAACGTGCTGTTCGGCAACCTGCTGGCCATCACCCACCAGCAGCTGCTGACCTTCGCCGCCCTGCTTGCCGTCATCGCCGTGACGGTCGTAATCGTCTATCGGCCACTGCTGTTCGCCTCGGTCAACGAGCAGGTGGCCGAGGCCAAGGGGGTCCCGGTGCGGGCCCTGTCGGTGGTGTTCATGGCGCTGCTGGGTCTGTCCGTCACGATGGCGGTGCAGGCCGTCGGCACCCTGCTGCTGTTCGCGCTCGTGGTCACACCCGCGGCCACCGCGATCATCCTGACCGCGCAGCCGCTGGCCGCCATGGCGATCTCGACGGTTGTCAGCCTGGTCTCGGTGTGGGCGGGACTCGTGGTCTCGGCCCTGTTCAACATGCCGCCGAGCTTCGTCATCGTCACCATCGCGTGCGTGATCTGGCTGGTGGTGTGGTCGGGTAGCCGGATCAGGGGTACTGTCCGCTAACCTCCTAGGGCATGCCCAGAAGTCCGGCGCCTCGACGACGCGCGACGCTGGCCTCGTTGGCTGCCCATCTCAACGTCTCGCGGACCACCATCTCCAACGCCTACAACCGGCCCGACCAGTTGTCGGCCGATCTGCGCGAACGGGTGCTCGCCGCGGCGAAGGAACTCGGCTACCCCGGCCCCGACCCGGTGGCGCGCTCGCTGCGCACCCGCAGGGCGGGCGCGGTCGGGTTGATGATCACCGAACCGCTCAACTATGCGTTCAGCGACCCGGCGGCCCTGGAATTCGTTGCCGGGCTTGCTGAATCGTGTGAAGAGGCCGGTCAGGGCCTGCTCCTGGTGGCGGCCGGGCCGAACCGTTCCGTCGACGACGGATCGGCGGCGGTACTCTCGGCCGGGGTCGACGGGTTCGTCGTCTACTCGGCCTCCGACGACGACCCCTACCTGCCGGTGCTGGTGCAACGGCAGCTGCCGATCGTCGTCGTCGACCAGCCCCACGATGTGCCGGGCGCCTCCCGGGTGAGCATCGACGACCGCGCCGCCATGCGCGAACTGGCCGAATACGTTCTCGGACTGGGGCATCGCGAGATCGGGCTGCTCACCATGCGGTTGGGCCGGGAGTGGCCACACGAGCACACCAAACCGATGGTCGCCGACCCGCAGCGGCTGGACTCGCCGCACTTCCACGTGCAGCGGGAACGCGTGCACGGGGTGTACGACGCGATGAGCGCCGCCGGGCTGGATCCCGACTCGGTGACCGTCGTGGAGAGCTACGAACATCTGCCGCAGTCCGGCGGCGCCGCGGCCGAGGTGGCGCTGGCGGCCAACCCGCGCATCACCGCATTGATGTGCACCGCCGACGTGCTGGCGCTCTCGGCGATGGACTACCTACGCGCGAACGGGATCTTCGTGCCGGGCCAGCTCACCGTCACCGGATTCGACGGGGTGCCCGAGGCGTTGGCCCGCGGGCTAACCACGGTGACCCAGCCCAGCCTGGAGAAGGGCCGCCGGGCCGGGGAGTTGCTGCACAACCCACCGGGCTCGGGACTGCCGGTCGTCGAGGTGCTGGCCACCGAGGTGGTCCGGGGCCGCACCTCCGGCCCGCCCGCCTGACTCAGCGGCGGGCCCGGATGAGGAACTGCAGGGCTGCGGCGACATCCTCGGGGGTGTCGACCCGGTAGCCGGCCAGGCTCTCACCCGGCCCCACCTTGACCCCGACGTCACCGGCGCGCAGCCGCGCGAACGCCTTCTCGTCGGTGACGTCGTCACCAAGGAAGAGCACCGCCGTTGCCCCACAACGGTTTCGCAGGACATCGACGGCCTCGCCTTTGTCGGTGACGATCACCGCGAACTCCAGCACCGCCTTACCCGCGGTGATGTGGGCATCCCAGTCCGCCGCGGCGGACTGGGCCAGCTCGAGGGCCTCGGCACCGTCGGACGCCGAGGCATTGCGCACGTGCAGGGCTACGCTGGCCGGTTTGGTCTCGACCGCCACGCCGGGCCGGCCGTCCGCGATCGTGCGCAGCGTGTCGATCATCGTCTGCAGCAGCGCGGTGTCGATCTCGTGCACGAAACCGGTATCGAACTCGGCGCCGTGGCTGCCCACCAGTTGCACCACCTCCGGGGCGCCGGACAGCTCACGCAGCACCGCCAGTGCACGCCCGGAGATCAGGGCGGCGGTGGTGTCGGGGAGCCCGGCCAGCTCGGTCAGCGCCGCGGCGGCGGCCGGCAGCGGCCGGGCGTCGGCGGGGTTGTTCACGATCGGCGCCAGGGTGCCGTCGAAGTCGGAGGTGACCAGCAGCCGCGGCGTGGCGGCCAACTCGGTGAGGGCGCGCTGCAGACCGGGCTCGAGCACCCTCACACCTTAGGTTGTTCGCCGTCCCCGATGAGCAGGCGGACCGCCAGATCGAGCCGTTTGGCCACGTCGGTGGCCGAGGCGCGCCGGGTCAGCCAGGCCAGCAGATTGGACAGCCACACATCGGAGATGACGCGGGCGATGTGGTACTGGTCCTCGGTGGGTTCCCCGTCGCTCATCGCCCGGGCGAACATCGAGTCCATCAGCTTGCCGACGTGGTCCACCTCGCCGGCGGCGGAGGCGTCGGCGAAGACGAACGCCCGCGTCATGGCCTCGGTCAGCAGCGGATTGCGCTGCATGGACCGGTTCAGCTTGCCGACCATCAGGTTCAGCCGCTGGTAGGGGGTGCCACCGGCGAGGGTGGCCCGGTCCATCTTGGCGTCGATGCGTTCGAACTCCCGGCCCAGCGCGGACACCAGCAGGTGCACCTTGGACGGGAAGTAGCGGTACAGGGTGCCGACCGCGACATCGGCGCGTTCGGCCACGGCCCGCATCTGGACGGCCTCGTACCCGCCCTTGGAGGCGATGGCCAGGGTGGCGTCCAGGATGCGCTTGCGCCGTTCACGCTGCGCTTCGGAGCCGAGTTCGGATTCGGAGAGCACGGCCACGGCCATCACCTGACGGGGCGAGTCAGAACCCGATCCGGGTTGGGAGGGCGATGACATGGGCGGACAGCTCCTTCGTGGTGCGCGTTTCCTGAGAAACGATACGCATATCGCCCCCCGATCAGTTACTTCCGCGCTATGGATCACACGGTGCGCATTGCCAGGACCGAGGTCGACTTGACGTTCCGACGCTGGCACTATTAGAACACGTTCTAGTGGGAAGCGCTTCCTTCTCACCCAATGGCGAGGAGCAGTCGGTGTCGGCGACCATCACAGATGAACAGTCCGCAGCCCGGGAAATGGTCCGGAGCTGGGCAGCGAGCTCCGGATCGATCGCCGGGGCGCGCAATGTCGAGCTCGGTGACCCGGATGCCTGGCGGGCCCCGTACGACGGTTTCGCCCAACTAGGGATCTTCGGTGTGGCGGTCCCCGAGGAGTTCGGCGGGGCCGGCAGCACC
Source organism: Mycolicibacterium aurum (assembly GCA_900078775.1). Taxonomy (GTDB): domain Bacteria; phylum Actinomycetota; class Actinomycetes; order Mycobacteriales; family Mycobacteriaceae; genus Mycobacterium; species Mycobacterium aurum_A. The sequence goes on along the minus strand of LT549889.1, from coordinate 4,238,121 downwards.
GTCGCGGATCTGTGCGGCATGCTCGACGAGGCGGCCGCGGCCCTGGTGCCCGGCCCGGTCGCGACGACCGCGTTGGCCACCCTGCTGCTCACCGGGGAGGACGCCGATCTGTTGGAGGCCCTGGTGGCCGGGGAACGCGTCGCGGGTGCGGCGCTGCGGGCCGAATTGAGCCTCGACGGGGACCGGGTCTCCGGGGTGGTCGAACTGGTGCTCGGCGGTGACCCGGCCGGCGTGCTGCTGCTCCCGGCCGGCGACCAGGTGCTGCTGGTGGACGCCGCGGCCGGTGGGGTGCAGGTCGAGCTGCTCACGGCCACCGACTTCTCGGTGCCGCTGGCCCGGGTGACGCTGGATTGCGCCCCGGCGCGGGTGTTGGCGGTGACGCGGCAGCGGTTCGAGGATGTGGCCGCGACCCTGCTGGCCGCGGAGGCGGCCGGGCTGGCCCGGTGGGCGCTCAAGGTCGCCACCGAGTACGCCAAGGTGCGTGAGCAGTTCGGCAAGCCGATCGGGAGCTTCCAGGCCATCAAGCACATGTGTGCGGAGATGCTGCTGCGCTCCGAGCAGGTGTCGGTCTCGGCCGCCGATGCGGCCCGCGCGGCGGATGAGTCCGGGCAGGGCTCGGCCGAGCAACTGTCGGTGGCCGCCGCGGTCGCCGCGGCCGCCGGTATCGACGCGGCGCAGGCCAACGCCAAGGACTGCATCCAGGTGCTCGGCGGGATCGGCATCACCTGGGAACACGACGCGCATCTGTACCTGCGCCGGGCCTACGGCATCGCGCACTTCCTCGGCGGGCGCCGGCGCTGGCTGCGCCGGGTGTCCGACCTGACCCAGCAGGGGGTGCGCCGGGAGCTGCGCATCGATCTGGAGTCGGTGGCCGATCTGCGCCCCGAGATCAGCGCCGCGGTCGCCGAGGTGGCCGCCCAGCCCGAGCAGAACCGCCAGGTCGCCCTCGCCGAAGCCGGCCTGCAGGCGCCGCACTGGCCGAAGCCGCACGGCCGCAACGCATCCCCGGCCGAGCAGTTGCTCATCGACCAGGAGCTGGCCAAGGCCGGTGTGGAGCGCCCCGACCTGGTGATCGGCTGGTGGGCGGTGCCCACCATCCTGGAGCACGGCAGTCCCGAGCAGATCGAACAGTTCGTGCCGGCCACCCTGCGCGGCGACCTGTTGTGGTGCCAGCTGTTCTCCGAGCCGGGCGCCGGGTCCGACCTTGCGGCGTTGCGCACCAAGGCCGAACGCGTGGAGGTGGACGGCAAGCCGGGTTGGAAGCTGACCGGGCAGAAGGTGTGGACGTCATCGGCCAAGCAGGCGCACTGGGGGGTCTGCCTGGCGAGAACGGACCAAAGCGCTCCAAAACATAAAGGCATCACCTACTTCCTGATCGACATGCGTTCGCCGGGCATCGACATCCGCCCGCTGCGCGAGATCACCGGCGACGAACTGTTCAACGAGGTCTTCTTCGACGACGTCTTCGTGCCCGACGAGCTGGTGGTGGGCACCGTCAACGACGGCTGGCGGCTGGCCCGCACCACGCTGACCAACGAGCGGGTGGCGATGGCCGGCGGTACCGCCCTGGGCAATCCGATGGAGGAGCTGCTCGCGGCGGCCAAGCGCAACGGCATCGACGCCGCCGATCAGGACCGCCTCGGTGCGCTGATCGTGGCCGCACAGGTCGGTTCGCTGCTGGATCAGCGCATCGCGCAGCTCGCCGTCGATGGCCAGGACACCGGCCCGCAGGCCAGCGCGCGCAAGCTCATCGGGGTGCGCTACCGCCAGGGGCTCGCGGAGTTCCAGATGGAACTGTCCGAGGGCGGCGGCGCCGTGCTGAACAAGGCCGTGCACACCTTCCTCAACACCCGCTGCCTGACCATCGCCGGCGGCACCGAGCAGATCCTGCTGACCGTGGCGGGGGAGCGGTTGCTGGGCCTGCCCCGGTAACCGCACGCCGCACCGCGGAAATTTGGTGCGCGGGCACCGGTGCCCGGGCTGGGATGATGGTCGGGTGACATCCGGTGCGCTCCACGGGTTCCTGACGGTGTGGTCGGACGCCGACGCGACGTTCGGGGACGGTGTACCCCACGGCGGGCGGCAGTTCGACGCGAGTGCCGACCTGCGCGGGATGCAGGCCGATCTGCGGGCCGCCGACCCGGGGCCGGATTGGACCGGAGCGGCGGCCGACGCCTACGGCGCGGTGCACACCGAACACCGGCGGGTGCTCGGGGCGCTGGCGGAGCTGGACGCTCGGCTGGCCGTGCAGGTGGACGAATCCGCGCGCATCGTCAGCGCGGGACGCGACGATCTCGTTGCCCTCCGGCAGTGGGTGCTCGACGCCGCGGCCGGTGTGCCGGACACCGTCGCCGGGCAGCGGCTGACGCTGCTCATCGTGCAGGACGGGATCGATCGGATCGTCGACATCGTGCGCCGGGCCAACGGGGACCTGGCCGTGGTCGGCGCGGAGCTGGCGCGCCTCGGTGAGCTGTATCGGGCTGTGGGCGAAGGTCTTTCGCTACCGCCCGGCGACTAGTTGAACGTCGTCTGCGCGCACGCGGTGGGGGTGCTGAGGTTCACCCCGCCGAACACCGCCTGAATGGTGGAGCAGACGACGAAGCCGGCGTCCAGTTTCGGGCGCCCGGAGACCCAGTCGGTCTGCACCGAATCGCCGTCGGTGGCGAAGCGCTGCAGCGGCCCGCCGCCGAAGTAGGTGACCGACAGCTGGTAGTCGCTGAGCGACTGGTAGGCCTTGGACAACACGTTGTCGTGGTTGGCGCCCTTGAGTTCTCGGGGCATCCCGGCCGGGGCGCTGAACCAGGCCTCCTGCCACACCGTCCGGTCGGTGCTGCGCAGGGTGATGGTCTGACGGGCCCAGGTGTCCTGCGGCAGGCCGATGGGTCCGGTCGGCGTCAGCAGATTGGCCTGGGTCTTGAAGAAGCAACGGCCCTCGGGACCGGCGCAGTCCGCGGTCACGTGCATCTCCAGGAGGCCCTGCGGGGTGGGGATCGACGTCGTCGCGGTGTTCACCCCGGCCGAGGCGGTCGGAGCGGTCAGCGCGGCCGCGGCGACGGCGACCGCCAGCGCCCCGAGAGTCCTCTTCACGGCTGTAATCCCTCCGGTTGTCTGCTCGTGCACGGTAGCCCGCGGTTCATTCGTCGTAGGTGACTTCGACCGAATCCGACTTGGGCAGCGCCTGGCACGCCAGGATCAGCCCCTCCTCCAGATCGGACGGTTCGAGCACATCGTTGATCTCCATGTCGACCTCGCCGCTGCGCACCAGCACCGCGCAGGCACCGCAGTGCCCCTCGCGGCAGGAGAACGGCGCGTCCAGTCCCTTGTTCAGCAGGACGTCGAGCAACTTGGCCCTGCGCGGCCAATCCACCTCGTGGGTGGTGCCGTCCAGTTCGACGACGGCCCGCGCGGGTCCGCGATCGTCCTCTTCGTCGACCTCGATCACCACTTGGGCGAACGGGTCGGAGTCCAGCGATTTGAAGACCTCGATGTGGATGTGCTTGGCGTCGACGGTCTTGCACGCGGCTTCGGCGGCGGCCATGAACGGGCCCGGCCCGCAGATGAAGGCCTCGTGCGCGGCGTACGGCCGCAGCAGGGTGGCCAGCGCATCGGTACTGGGCAGCCCCTGCACGGTCTCCAGCCAGTGGATCACCGTCAGCCGGTCCGGGTACTTCGCGGCCAGGTCGCGCAGCGCGGCGGCGAAGATCACCGAGTTCTCGTCCCGGTTGGCGTAGACCAGCACGATCTTGCCGGTGCCCTCGGCCAGCGCGGACTTGCAGATCGCCATCATCGGGGTGATGCCGCTGCCGGCGGCCAGCAGCAGGAAGTCGGTGTCCAGGTTCTTGGGTACGAAGGTGCCCGAGGGGGCCAGCACATGCATCCGCATACCGGCATGGGCGTTGTCGCACAACCAGTTCGAGGCGTACCCGTCGGCGGTGCGCTTGACGGTGACCGTCAGCCCCTCGTCGATGTTCGGTGCGCTGGACAGCGAGTAGCAGCGGGCCACCGACCCGGTCCGTTCACTGGGCACCCGCAGGGTGAGGAACTGGCCGGGGGAGTAGCGCAGCCGGTCGGCGGGGATGTCACCCCCGTCGGGTACCGCGAACACCAGGGACCGGGCGTCCGCGGTCTCCTCGACGACGTCGGTCACCAGCAGTTCCAGGACATGGCTGCCGAGCGGCTCATCGGGGCTGTCGCGCAGCGGCGAATCAGACACTGTCGGACCTTTCTTCTTCTTAGAACTAGAACATGTTACAAAACTGAACATGCGCAGGTCCAGCCGTTGATTCAGCACGCTACTCGACACAAATCGTAACGTGTTCTAATCTCTTTCTAGTGCTCGATCTCGATCCGGGAGGCAATTCAGTGACGTCCATTGAACAGCGTGACGTGCAGGCGGTCCTCGCCGGCGTCGATGATTTGTTGCCGAAGCTGCGCGAACGCGCTCAGGAGGCCGAGGACCGGCGCCAGGTCTCCTACGAAACGGTCAACGAACTCGACGAGATCGGCTTCTTCAAGCTGCTCCAGCCCGAGCAGTGGGGCGGCCTGCAGGCCGACCCGACCGTCTTCTACGAGGCGGTCCGCCGGCTGGCCAGCGCCTGCGGGTCCACCGGCTGGATCAGCTCGATCATCGGCGTGCACAACTGGCATCTGGCGCTCTTCGACCAGAAGGCCCAGGACGAGGTGTGGGGCGAGGACCCGACCGTCCGGGTGTCCTCGTCCTACGCCCCGATGGGCGCCGGCACCGTCGTCGACGGTGGCTACCTGGTCAGCGGTGCCTGGCAGTGGTCCTCCGGCAGCGAGCACGCCACCTGGGCGTTCCTCGGCGGGCCGGTCATCAAGGACGGCCGCCCGGTCGACTTCGGCAGCTTCCTGATCCCGCGCTCGGAGTACACCATCGACGATGTGTGGCACGTGGTCGGCCTGCGCGGCACCGGCTCCAACACCGTCGTGGTCAAGGACGTGTTCGTGCCCTCGCACCGCTTCCTGTCCTACAAGGCGATGAACGACGGCACCGCGGGTGGCTTCGAGAACAACACCGCTCCGGTCTACAAGATGCCGTGGGGCACCATGCATCCCACCACCATCTCCACCCCCATCGTGGGGATGGCCTACGGCGCGTACGCGGCGCATGTCGAGCATCAGGGCAAGCGGGTCCGCGCGGCCTTCGCCGGCGAGAAGTCCAAGGACGACCCGTTCGCCAAGGTGCGCATCGCCGAGGCGGCCAGCGATATCGACGCCGCCTGGCGTCAGCTGATCGGCAACGTGGGCGACGAGTACGCGCTGCTGCAGGCCGGCAAGGAGATCCCGTTCGAGCTCCGCGCCCGGGCCCGTCGTGATCAGGTGCGTGCCACCGCGCGGGCCATCGCGTCCATCGATCTGCTCTTCGAGTCCGCCGGTGCCACCGCGCTGGTGAACACCGCACCGCTGCAACGCTTCTGGCGGGACGCGCACGCCGGTCGGGTGCACGCCGCCAACGAGCCGGAACGGGCCTACCTGATCTTCGGCAACAATGAGTTCGGGCTGCCGCCCGCGGACACGATGGTCTGATGACTGCCACCACCGAGATAACCTTCGAGTCCACCTCCCGCTTCGCCGACGTACAGGCCGGCGAGCTGGCCATGCGGTTGCATTACCACGAGGCCGGCGACCCGTCCGGGCAGACCATCGTGCTGCTGCACGGTGGCGGCCCGGGCGCGTCGAGCTGGTCGAACTTCGGCCGCAACGTCGCGGTGCTCGCCGAGAAGTTCCATGTGCTGGCCATCGATCAGCCCGGATACGGGTTGTCGGACAAGCACACCGAACACGAGCAGTACAACCGGTACAGCGCCAAGGCCGTGCTCGGCCTGCTCGATCACCTCGGCATCACCGGCCGGGTCCCGCTGCTGGGCAACTCGCTCGGCGGCGGCACCGCGGTGCGGTTCGCGCTGGACTACCCGGACCGGGCCGGCAAGCTGGTGCTGATGGGCCCCGGCGGGTTGAGTGTGAACCTGTTCGCGCCGGACCCCACCGAGGGCGTCAAGGCGCTCGCCAAGTTCAACTACGAACCGACCCGGGAGAACCTGGAAGCGTTCATCCGGATCATGGTGTTCGACCAGAAGCTGGTCACCCCGGAGCTGGTCGACGAGCGGTTCGCCATCGCCAGCACCCCCGAATCGCTGGCCGCCACCCGCGCGATGGGTAAGTCCTTCGCCGGCGCGGACTTCGAACTCGGCATGATGTGGCGCGAGGTGTACAAGCTGCGTCAGCCGGTGCTGCTGATCTGGGGCCGGGAGGACCGGGTCAACCCGCTCGACGGTGCGCTGGTCGCGGTGAAGCAGATCCCGCGGGTGCAGTTGCATGTCTTCGGGCAGTGTGGACACTGGGCCCAGGTCGAGAAGTTCGACGAATTCAACAAGCTGACCATCGATTTCCTGAGTTAGGGACGCAGCCATGAGCATCAAGGCATTGGGATACATGCGCATCGAGGCGACCGATGTGGCGGCCTGGCGCGAGTTCGGGCTCAAGGTGCTCGGCATGGCCGAGGGCGACGGCTCCACCCCGGGTGCGCTGTACCTGCGGATGGACGAGATGGCCGCCCGGCTGGTGATCGTGCCCGGCGAGCAGGACCGGCTGCTGGTCTCGGGCTGGGAGGTCGCCGACGCCCCCGCCCTGCAGGCGCTGCGCGAGACGCTGGCCAAGGCCGGTGTCGACTACGCCGAGGGCACCCGCGAGGAGCGCTCCGAACGGCGCGTCGAGGGGCTGATCCGCTTCAACGACCCGGCCGGCAACGTGCTGGAGGCCTTTCATGGCGCCCAGTACCTCGGCCGCCGGTTCGTCAGCCCGTACGGCCACAAGTTCGTCACCGCCGAACAGGGTCTCGGGCATGTGGTGCTCACCTGCGACGACGACGCCGCCGCGCAGGCGTTCTACCAGGACGTGCTGGGCTTCCGGTTGCGCGACTCGATGAGCCTGCCTCCGCAGCTGGCCGGCCGCCCCGCCGACGGCGACCCGATCTGGCTGCGCTTCTACGGCTGCAACCCGCGCCACCACGCGCTGGCGTTCATGCCGATGCCCAACCCGACCGGCATCGTGCACCTGATGGTCGAGGTGGAGAACTCCGACGATGTGGGCCTGTGCCTGGACCGTGCGCTGCGCCGCAACGTGAAGATGTCGGCCACCCTGGGGCGGCACACCAACGACAAGATGCTGTCCTTCTACATGAAGACACCCGGCGGGTTCGACGTCGAATTCGGTTGTGAGGGCCTCGAAGTCGAGGACACCAACTGGGTCGCGAGGGAGAGCACCGCGGTGTCGCTGTGGGGGCACGACTTCAGCGTCGGCTTCAAGTAGTCATGACCTCCGGCCCGGCGATCGACCCCCGCACATTCCGCAATGTGCTCGGGCAGTTCTGCACCGGCGTCACCGTCATCACCACCACGCACGAGGACGTCCCGGTCGGGTTCGCCTGCCAGTCCTTCGCCGCGCTGTCGCTGGACCCGCCGCTGGTGCTGTTCTGTCCCACCAAGCAGTCCCGCGCATGGCAGGCCATCGATGCCAGCGGCAGGTTCTGCGTCAACATGCTGCACGAGAACCAGCAGCACGTGTCGGCCCAGTTCGGGTCCAAGGCACCGGACAAGTTCGCCGGGATCGACTGGACCCCTTCCGAACTCGGTTCACCGGTGATCGACGGCAGCCTGGCCCACATCGACTGCACGGTGCATTCGGTGCACGACGGCGGCGATCACTTCGTGGTATTCGGCGCGGTGCAGTCGATGTCCGAGCCGCCGGCGCTGAAGCCCCGCCCGCTGCTGTTCTACCGCGGCGAGTACACCGGCATCGAACCGGACAAGAACACCCCGGCCCGGTGGCGCGACGACCTGGAGGCCTTCCTCACCGCGACCACCCCGGACACCTGGCTCTGACTCAGGGCAGGGTCGGCGGTTCGATCGAGTTGGCGTGTGGTTCGCTGGCTGACTGCGGTGAGAACGCCATGACCGAGTGAACCGCTTCCACGCGCGTACCGATCCTGTTTCTCTGCGGGTTGCCTTTCTCGCCCCGGGACGCTGAGGGCATGCAATTTGCGTCTGGGAAATATCAGCGCTAGTTACGATTTCGCTCTACGTAAAGGCTGCGGCGACGCTTACCCCGGTTGCAATCGGGTGCGAACCATAGCGGCTTTCAAACCAGATACAACCGGACGTCTGTGGTTGCGTGTGTCCACTCCGCCATTATGACGTCACGGCCGCCGAAGGGGCCGTCTCGCAAACGCGAAGCAATTTTCCGCGTCTTGTGCCCACTGCTTGCGCTGCCAAATATGCTTGTATCCTACAAAATCTGGTTGTGGCAGTTAACAAGGCGAAATATAGCGAGCTGCGCAACATCGCGGCCTTGGAGACACTTGTCCTGGTGAGCCGCCTGGGAAGTCTCAGCGAGGCCGCCCGCAGGCTCGGTGTCACCCAGCAAGCGGTGTCGGCCCGTCTCCAAGTGCTCGAACGGTCCGTGGGCCGCCGTTTGCTCACGCGCGGACCCTCGGGTTGTGTGTTGACACCCGAGGGGCGGGTTATCGACGAACTGGCCTGTTCCGTCCTGCAGGCCATCGACAGACTCGATGCCGCTGTCGATTCGGTGCGCAACGAGCGTTCCGTGTTGCGGACTGCTGCCAGCTATACGGTGGCCGAGTACCTCATTCCGCGCTGGTTGATGAAGCTGTCGTTGGACTACGGTTCGACCAGCACGCAGGTGACCGTCACTGCGGTTAACAGCGCCACGGTGTTCGAAGAGGTGCGTGCCGGACTGCACGACGTCGGATTCGTTGAAACTCCGGATATACCAGACTATCTGCACCACCGGAAAGTGGGGCGCGACGAGATGGTGGTTGTGGTGGCCCCCACCCATCCCTGGGTTGGTCTCGGTGGGCGGGCTATCAGTATGGCTGAGCTCGCAGCGACAGCACTGGTGTGTCGCGAAGCCGGCTCCGGCACGCGGTGCTCATACGAGCGGTTGGTTTCCTCTCGCGAACCCGGTCTGATACCGGCTGCCCCGGCCCTGGAACTGCCCACCACCGCGGCGGTGAAGAACGCTGTGAGTTGCGGCTTTGCCCCAGCTGTGCTCAGTTTGCTCAGCGTAGGTGAGGACCTGCAGTTCGGTCGCCTGCACCGGGTACGGATCGACTCCCGCCCGCTGCTGCGAGACATCTCGGCAGTGTGGCCTGCCGCGGTGAAGGAACTGTCCGTCGCGGCTCGTCAGTTGATTACCGTTGCCGCGTCCCGGAATTGAGATCGGCGGCTCCGCGTAACTACGGCGTAACCACTCCGGTGGTGGACTCGTCAACTCGCTGTGACGATCTGTCCAGTTCGAGTTTCACCTCGCGGAAGGAAGCCAGCCCATGCCGATTCAGTCCTGCTTGGCCGGGGATGAGCTCATCGGTGCGGATCCGTGCCACGACTTCGTGGACGCGCAAAGGCATTTTTCGCTCGGACGACCGGTGATCGTTTGCGACACTGTCGCCGGCGAGCAGCTAGCCGATGTGTGCATCGCCGCAGAGCATCTCGACGTCGCGCTCACGGCGTTTCTAGTCGAGCACACATGCGGGTTGATAGTCGCGACCGTCGACGTCGCTACATCAGATCGGCTGGCTTTTCCGCTGCTGCACGCTGACTTGGAGCGTGACGCCGGTCGGTTCTGCGTGGCCGTAGATGCCATCTCGGTCTCGACCGGGATCTCGGCGCGGGACCGCGCCGAGACTATTTCACAGATCGCTGACCCCGGTGCAACTGCGTCGGATTTCACCAGACCTGGCCACGTCGTTCCGGTTGTGACTGGGGGAGTGTTCGCACTCAGCCGGTGGAGCCGCTACGACGCCGCAGCGGCGCTGAGTCGGAGCATCGGCCTCAGCGGGGTGGTGGCCGCGGCGACTCTAGTAGACGGGATCACCTCGGCCACAGACAGATACATCGAGACATTCGCGCACCGGCACCGGCTGCCGGTGGTGACCGCCTCGTCTCTTCGAGCGCTCTGAGGAACGTCGCAACTGAGGCAATACCGCCCCAACGCCGAGGCGGACGTTGAACTACCCACTTCCACAGGAGGATCACTTGTTCAGTCCCCCGGATATCCCACCCGCCATGGGCATCGTACTCATGGTCGGTTTGGGCGCACTGCTCTTAGGCATAGCCCTGGGCGTCAAGACGATGGTCAAGAACACCCACGACTTCGTCATCGCCGACCGGCGAATCGGCTTCGGCTTCGGTGTCGGATCGGTCATCGCTGTATGGACTTGGTCGATGGCGGTGATGATGTCGTCTGCCCAGGCATTCAGTTTTGGCACGTCCGGGCTGGTCTGGTTCGTCGTGCCCAACGGTCTGGCCGTCATGGTGATGGTGTTCTTTGCCTCGCGCCTTCGCCGTCAGATGCCCGCCGGCTACACGATCGTCGAGTTCGTGCGTGAACGCTTCCAGAACAAGCCGGCCACCACGGTCATGCTGGTTGCGATGCTGCTCGGTCTGCTAGCCGAGATATTCATCAACCTTTTCGGGGTCGTCCTCGTTATGGGTGTGGTCTTCGACCTCAACACAACCGTCGTCCTCATCGTCGCGTTGGCAACCGTCACCGTCTACTCCTACTTTGGCGGACTTTGGACGTCGGCGATCACCGCAACCGTCAATACGCTACTGATCACCGTGCCCTCCGCGATCGTCGTGCTGTATGTCCTGGAGAAGGTCGGCGGCCCGAACATGGTGTTCGAACGCGTCGCGCAGGCCGGCCCGCATACTCTTGAACCGTTCGATGGTCAGGCTGCCGCGGCGTTCGGGATCTCGCTAGCGCTGGGCCTGCTTGCTTCCACCATGGCCGATCAGACGTTCTGGCAAAAGGCGTGGGCGCTCAAACCGTCCTCGATGGGCCGCACGTTCTTATGGGCAGGGATATGGTTCTACCCGATTCCACTGGTGATGGGTCTGCTGGGACTCGTCGGCCTGGGCCTGGGCGTTGACTCGGCAGACCTGGGTGAGGTTGGCGCAGGAGGTATCGGCCCGTACGTGGTCAGCCATCTCGGTCTGCCGGTAATCCTGGTGGCGTTGTACGTACTGGTGATCCTGAACGCGTGCTACTCGTCGATGGATGGAGCCTTTTCCGCGCTGTCGTCCATCGTCGCCGTAGACGTACTGAAGCGGGCGCGCAGAGAGATCGCGCCGAAGACGCTCTTTCGTGCCACGAAGGCGTCCATCATCGTCGCCGGTGTTCTCGGTGGTGTCGTGGTCAGTTCCGGGATCGACTATGTCGATCTGGTCACCACGGTGTTCTTCCTCAAAGCTGCATTGATCGTTCCACTGGCTTTATCGATCTTCTGGTCGCGGATGACGTCCACGGCCTTCGTCACGAGCCTTGTACTCGCCATTGTCGTCGGATACCCGGTCCGCGAACTGGTCGGGGAGCTGCCCGGCATCATCACCCTCGAGGCTGTCTCCCTGATCGCCGCAGTGGGTGTGAGCTTGTTATCCAGCCAGCGGTTCGACTACACGACCCTGCACGCCCGTGGCGCGGCGTTGGACGCCGATTGTCGAGCTGCCGAACCGACCGAGGCTGAGGTGGTCCGATGACAATGTTCTGGACCCTGACCATGGTCGCACTCGTCGTGGCAATCACCTACGTGGCCTTTGGGATCCGTGCCTTCCTGCAAGTACGGCGCGACATCCTGCAGGCGGCGGCGTCAGGCCGGACGGACATAGTCGCCGAACTTCCCGACGAGATGCACCGCGGCTTCGTGTGGAAGGCATCGGCCGGCGTCGTCGCCTCGGTGACGGTTATCGCGCTGCTGAGTGTGGACGGCGTGTTCTGGTACCTACCTGTTCTTCTCGCGATCGGATCCGCCTTAGCAGTTATCGCCGCGTTCGTCGTCGATGGTCGCGATGACGTCACCACCGCCAAACCTGAGCTCTGACAACAGTTCGAAAGGAACACAGTGTCTAACAAGAAGAAGGCCCATCTGCTTGGTTTCGTCCAGCACGGTGTGATGAACCATGCGTCGTCGATGTGGGCACACCCGCGAGACAAGATCGGATATCACTGGTCGCGCCCGGAGTTCTGGCGTGATCTAGGTCGGACCATGGAACGTGGCCTGTTCGATGCGATGTTCATCGCCGACGAACTCGCGCCCTACACCACTTACAAGGGCAGTTCGGATCCAGTGGTCAAGTACGCGGGTCAATGTCCGGTGCACGAACCGGCAACCCTGGTGCCGATTATTGGTGCCTTCACCAAACACCTCGGTATCGGTATCACGCTGTCGACATCGTTTGTGCCGCCGTACATGATGGCCCGCCACCTGTCGACACTCGATCACCTCACCAATGGCCGCGTCGGCTGGAACATCGTGACTTCATACTCCAAGAGCGAATTTCAAGCCATGGGCAAGGATAATCTGACCCCGCGAGACAAACGCTACGAGGTGGTCGAGGAGTACATGCAGATCCTCTATCAACTGTGGGACTCCTGGGATGAGGATGCCATCGTCTACGACCGGGAGAACGGCGTCTTTGCGGACCCGGCTAAGATCCGCGAAATCGACTTTAAGGGTGAGTTCTTCAAGTCCAAGGGTCGCCACTTCGTCGCACCGTCTCCGCAACAGCGCCCGGTGCTGTGGCAGGCCGGGTCCTCCGAGCAGGGGCGCGACTTCGCTGCCAAACACTCCGAATCGGTATTCGGCATCTTTCCGACACCGAAGACCATGCGAGCCTACGCGGACGACATCCGCACCCGTGCCGACAACTACGGACGTGACCCTGAATCGGTGAAGCTCATCTACGGGCTGCAAACCGTCATCGACCGAGATAAGTCTCGGGCCAACGATCGCTACGCCGAGTTTGTCGAAAACGTCCAGGTCGAAAGCGCACTCGGCATCTTGTCCGGGCACACAGGCTTCGACTTCTCCACTCTCGATCTCGACGACAATGTCGTCGACGCCGACGTCCAGGGCATCCGCGGGCTGTTCGATGCCATTCTGGATGCCAAGGACGGCGCTCCGGTGACCGTGCGCGAGGCGGCCCAGATCTACGGCGTCTCGCTGGGTGCGCCGGTCGCCGTCGGCACTCCGTCCGACGTCGCCGACCAGATGGAGCAGTACCTCGACGAGGGCGGCTGCAACGGCTTCATGATGCTGGCCACCGACACCCCGGGCTGCTTCAACGACATGACTGAACTTCTGGTCCCAGAGTTGCAGCGCCGCGGCCGGTTCCGCACCCGCTACCCGGGTACCACGCTGCGCGAGAGCCTCCAGGAGTACTGAGCAGTATGCGCTGAGTTGGTCGACGGTTGGGCTGATGTGGCCCGACCGTTGACCCAGCGTGCCCGAACCACAACAAGGCGAGGTAGGCGTGTCTGCACACATCCCCGTGACGGTCTACAACGTCGTCGACACTGACCAGTCACCACCGCCGGCGACCGGAGGTGCTGTAACTGGCTTCTTCCACCGAGTTCCCCCCGGACTGTTCGCCTCGGTGATGGGAACCGGGATCGTCGCGACTTCCGCCGCCCGGTTCGATTGGGTCTCGCCGTTATTCCGTGAATTCGGCACGGCAGTATGGCTTCTCGCGGCTACATGGCTGATCGTACTGTCGATCGGATTGGTCGGTGAGTGGATCCTCCACCGGCGTGATGCATTTCGAGCGAGCCGCATTGCCACAACACTCCCGTTCTACGGAACAGTGCCGATGGCGGTTTTGACCGTCGGCGCCGGGACGCTGTTGTACGGGCCTGCGGTGTTCGGTCAATCGAGCCAGTGGATCGCTGCGAGCCTGTGGACCGTGGGCACAATTCTGGGCGTGGTCACCGCAGTCGGAGTGCCGGTCGCAGCGGTGCTTTCGTCCGACGGCCTTGAAGACATGGGGTTGCCCTGCTGGATCCTGCCCGTGGTGCCACCGATGGTTTCTGCTACCACCGGCGCGGGCCTGCTGGGGTACATCGACTCAGAGCCGATGCGGACGGCGATGCAGGTGCTGTGCTACGGATTGTTCGGGATGGCGCTGATTGCGGCACTGATGACCATTACGATGATTTACCACCGCCTGCTGCATGCGGGAATCCCGGTCGCCGGAACCGTCCCGACGGTGTGGATCCCGCTTGGCGTGATCGGACAGTCGATCGCTGCCGCTAACCTGCTCGGAGTAGGGAACGGTTCGGCGACCGTTGCCGGCGTGATAGTCGGCCCCGTCCTGCGGACGGTGGGTATCGGATTCGGCGTCGTGATGCTTGGATTCGCCCTCTTCTGGATACTGTTCGCAACGTTCCTCACCGCACGCGGCACTGCGTCTGGCACACCGTTCTCACTGAGCTGGTGGAGTCTGGTGTTCCCTATCGGAGCTACCACCCTGGGCCTCTCAGCGCTGGGTGAGGCCGCGAGTTCCCGTGCGCTCGAGTTGGTAGCACTCGGTCTCTACGGGGTGCTGGTCGTGGTCTGGGTCGTGGTCGCCTGTCGGTCAGTCGCCGGTCGTCACCTCTGCTGGTGGCGCGGGGCGTCGTGATCCCTCATGAGCACGGCGCGGCTTAGATTTTTGGCGAAGCGCCCACCCCGGCGGGCACGCGATCGAGTCTTCGGCTGTGGGGTTTACCGCCCAATATGGTGTGCGGTCCGCTACGGAATTACAGGAGGTGGCGGCGATACCGCCGGATCGACCGGATAGGCAGGGTCGACCGGATAGGCCGGATCGTAGGGCGGCTGCTCGACGGTGAGGTCGATGTCGTGCTCCAGATCTGGTGCGATGGGCATGAACTGGCACAGGAACGTGACCGCCAGCTCGCACGGATTGTCGGCCGGATCGGCGTGCACGGGCGCCGCGAACGCGGTCGAGATGGCCGCCGCGGCCAGCGCCGCCGACAGTGTCTTGGTCAGCAAATGAAGAACCTTTCTAATCGCCGGTGCGCTGGAGCCGGACGTCCAGTTGCACCTGGGCCGGACAGTCGCCGACGTAGTCCTGGAATGACGTCCCGGTCAGCAGCGTGATCGGATCCTGCGGGCCCTGCGGGAGGGGCAGTTCGTCACGGGAGGTCTGGCGCACCTTGCCGATCCCGTCGGTGCACTGTGCATCACCCTCCGGGAACGCGGCGGTGAAACGTCCGTCGCCGTACTGCATCACGTAGAGGTTGTTGCTGTCGATGGTCGACATCAGCGTCACGCACCGCTCCCCGGTGCGCAGGCAGTGCGTGGTGGCCCGGTAGTCGTGCGGCGGGAACACCTCACCGGTCTCCGGGTAGGTCTGGGTGTAGGTGTAGACGCCGTGCAGGGCAGCCCCGGGGGAGGTCCGCAGCGCGGGTTCCTGCGTCGGGTCCGGGGCCTCGGTGCCGGTGCCGCTGCCGCTGGTGGGGGTCAGGTTGATGGCGCGCTTGTTGGCGCACAGCGCCGGCGCGGTGGCCCAGGTGTACTCCCCGGACAGCGAGCCGTCCAGGCGGGGCCGCAGCGAGATGACCGTCCAGCCCGTCGCATCCACCTCGGCGTCGCCCACCTTGCACTTGTCCGGCGCCTCGCGCACGGCCAGCCAGTCACCGTCGATGTAGTCGAACACCATCGTCAGCGCGGGCGGGCCGGACGGGTCCTGGGGGTTCACCACGGCGACCGTCGCCAGGCAGTCGCTGCCCCGGCACTCCGACCGCGCGACCCAGGTCTCGGTGCGCGCGGTACCGGCGACCGGCTTGCCGTCCGGCGTCGCGGTGGGCCCGACGTCGACCTTGAAACTGCCCTCCAGCGCCGGCCCGGACCGTCCGTCCTCGCCCGCCTCGTCGGCGGTGCCGACGGTGAACAGGCAGGCCGCGAAACCGCCCAGGATCACGGCGACCAGCGCCACCGCGGCCAGCAGCTTGACCAGCGTGCGCTTCGTGTCTTTACTCACCCCGATTGCCATCGCGGTAAGGATGCCATCCCAGGCTCTCCCCGATGAAGTCAATCACCGATGCGGCCACCTCGCGGTGTGCGGTGTCGTTGAGGATGTCGTGTCTGGCCCCGGCGAATTCGGCGATCCGCAGGGCGTCGACCTGCTCGGCGTAGGCCCGCACCGGACCGATCGGCGAGATCGGATCCGCGACGCCGTGCACCGCCAGCGTGGGCACCGTCAGCGACGGGAGTTCGGAGCCGAACCGGTCCCAGGCGGCATCCAGGGCCCGGGCCAGCGGCGCGCTGTCGGCCTGGGTGAAGCCCAGCGGATCGTTCTCCACGGCGTCCAGATAGAACGGGTCCGCCGACAACCAGGACGGGTCGAGATCCAGTGAGGTGTCGGCGTCCAGCAGTTCGGCGATCGGCGCCAGCGGCGCACCGGAGACGACGCCCGCGCGGTACCGCCGCGGCTGTTCGACGAGCCGCAGCAGCGTCACCACCGACCCGAAGGAGTGCCCGGCGGCGATCAACGGCAGTCCGGGGCGTTCGTGCTCGACGGTCGCGGTCAGCGTCTCGGCCAGTGCCGAACTGTCGGCCAGCGTGCCGAAATCACCACGGGTGCCGGGGCTGAGGCCGTGCCCGAGCTGGTCCACCGCCCACAGGTCGATGCCCGCGGCGTTCAGCGTGAAGCCGTAGCGGTGGTAGAGGCCGGTGTGTTCACCGAACCCGTGCAGGAAAACCATGGCCGCCCGCGGTTCGGGCGCCGGCCAGTGCCGGTAGTACACCCGGGCGGGATCGGTCTGCAGGAACGGCATGCTCCCACGATATTCAGCTGCGCTCTCCGAGTAGGGCTTTCCGTTCAGCCGACATCCGGTCGCCGATCGCCTCGACGATGGCCGCGACCTCGGGCCTGCGCAACGTCTCGGCACGTGCCACCAGCCAGTAGGTCAGCCGCACGGTCACCTGCTCGGGCAGTACCCGGACCAGATCGGGATGCTGATCGGCCAGGAAACAGGGCAGCAGACCCAGGCCCGCGGCGGCCCGGGTGGCCTCGACGTGCACGAAGACGTTGGTCGAGGACACCGACCGGCGCATGCCCGGCGCGAAGCTGGTGGCCAGGTCCAGATCATCGACCTGCAACATCGACTCGATGAAGTAGACCAGCCGGTGCGCGTTGAGGTCACCGATGTCGGCGGGACTGTCGTGCCGGGCCAGATAGCCTCGGGATCCGTACAGTCCCAGGCAGTAGTCACCGAGTGGGATCGCCTGGGCGCGTTGCACGGAGGGCTCACCGACGACGATCTCCAGATCCACGCCGGAGCGCTGCTGGCTGGCCCGCTGGGTGGTCGCCACGAGCTCCACCCACACCCCCGGGTGGTCGAGTTGCACGGCGGCGGCGGCCGGTGCGGCGATGTGCGCGCTGAACCCGTCGGTGGACGAGATCCGCACGACGCCGCGCAGCGCCCGCGGTTGTCCGGGGCGGCGGCCAGGGACCCGACCGCGGCCTCGACCGCCTCGGCGGCGACGAGCACCTCGCGTCCCCGGTCGGTCAGTTCCCAGCCCGCACCGACCCGGGTCAGCACCCGCGACCCGATGGCCTGCTCGAGTGCGGCGATCCGGCGGGAGATGGTGGTGTGGTTGACGCCGAGCGCCTCGGCGGCCTGCACATAGCGACCGGTGCGCCCGACCGCCAGCAGAATCAGCAGATCGTCGGCGCTCGGCAGTCCCATATCTGCATTTTTGCAGACTCGGGTTGCAGATCTCGGCATTGTTTCGATCTTGATCTGCACACATACTCAGCCTTATGTGTGCTGCCGATCACAATTCCAGCGAGGCCACCACCGGGCTCAAGCGCGTCGTCGCCGCGTCCATGGCCGGCACGGTCGTGGAGTGGTACGAATTCTTCCTCTACGGCACCGCGGCCACCCTGGTGTTCAGCAAGGTGTTCTTCGCCCAGACCGGCAGCGAGCTCGATGCCATCCTGGCCGCGTTCGTCACCTACGCGGTGGGCTTCATCGCCCGCCCGCTGGGCGGCATCGTGTTCGGGCATTTCGGTGACAAGTACGGCCGCAAGAAGCTGCTGCAGTTCTCGCTGCTGCTGGTCGGTGCCGCGACGTTCGCGATGGGCTGCCTGCCGACCTTCGATCAGATCGGCTACTGGGCGCCCGCCCTGCTGGTGATCCTGCGGTTCATCCAGGGCTTCGCGGTCGGCGGGGAATGGGGCGGCGCGGTGCTGCTGGTCGCCGAGCACAGTCCCGACGGCCGGCGCGGATTCTGGGCCAGTTGGCCGCAGGCCGGTGTGCCGGTGGGCAACATGCTGGCCACCATCGTGCTGCTGGTGCTGACCATCACGCTGTCGGATGCGGCCTTCCTGTCCTGGGGCTGGCGCGTCGCCTTCTGGCTGTCGGCGGTGGTTGTGCTGGTCGGCTATTACATCCGCACCAAGGTCACCGATGCGCCGATCTTCGT
The DNA here is from genome assembly GCA_900078775.1 of Mycolicibacterium aurum. Taxonomy (GTDB): domain Bacteria; phylum Actinomycetota; class Actinomycetes; order Mycobacteriales; family Mycobacteriaceae; genus Mycobacterium; species Mycobacterium aurum_A. Next base: position 4,219,814 of record LT549889.1, on the reverse strand, counting down.
CGAGGCGCAGCAGGAGGCCGAGCGCCTCGCGGAGAGCTCGTACAGCGGGATCGAGGTCCTCAAGCGTTACCCCCGTGGCGTTTTCACCGCAATGGGTATGCGCTTCGGCGAGAACATCATGTACTACCTGGTGGTCACCTTCTCGATCACCTATCTGAAGGTGCAGGTCGGCGCCGATACCAGCGACATCCTCTGGTACCTGCTGGTCGCGCACGCCGTGCACTTCCTGGTCATCCCGCTGTTCGGCCGGTTGTCGGACAGTTTCGGCCGCCGGCCGGTATACATCGCCGGAGCGCTGCTCGGGGCGTCCTGGGGATTCTTCGCCTTCCCGATGATGAACAGCGCCAACTACGTCGTGGTGACCGCTTCGGTCACCATCGGCCTGGTCATCCACGCCATGATGTACGCGCCGCAGCCGGCCATCATGTCCGAGATGTTCCCCACCCGGATGCGCTATTCCGGTGTGTCCCTTGGCTATCAGGTCACCTCGATCGTCGCTGGATCGCTGGCGCCGATCATCGCGGTGAAGTTGCTCGACGCGTACGGTTCCTCGGTGCCGATCGCGGTCTACCTCGGCATCGCCTGTGCCGTATCGCTGTTGGGCGCGGTGCTCAGCCGGGAGACCGTGGGCATCGATCTGAAGGCGCTGGACGACGCCGACGCGCGCGCCGTCGAGAAACTCTCGCGAACATGAGCGCACTCGACGGGAAGACTGCTCTGGTCACCGGTGGTGCCGGTGGGATCGGGGCCGCCTGCGCACGCGAACTCGCCGCCGCCGGCGCGCATGTCACCGTCGCCGACCGGGACGAGGCCGGCACGGCCGCGCTCGCCGAGGAGATCGGCGGCACCGCCTGGACCATCGACCTGCTCGATGTGGCGGCGCTGCAGGATCTGGTTCTGCACACCGACATCCTGGTGAACAACGCCGGGGTGCAGCGCGTCGCGCCGATCACCGAGTTCGCCCCCGAGGCGTTCCGCACCATGCTGACGTTGATGACCGAGGTGCCGTTCCTGCTCATCCGCGCGGCGCTGCCGCACATGTACGCCGAGGGTTTCGGCCGGATCATCAACCTGTCCTCGGTGCACGGCCTGCGGGCCTCGGAGTACAAGGTCGCCTACGTGACCGCCAAACACGCCCTGGAGGGACTGTCCAAGGTGACCGCCCTGGAGGGCGGCCCGCACGGGGTGACCAGCAACTGCGTCAACCCGGGATACGTGCGAACCCCGCTGGTGGACAAGCAGATCGCCGATCAGGCCCAGACCCACGGCGTCGACGAGCGGCAGGTCGTGGCGGAAGTGCTGCTCAAGGAGGCCGCCATCAAGGAGCTGGTGGAACCCGAGGAGGTGGCCTCCCTGGTGGGCTGGCTGGCCTCCTCGGCGGCCCGCATGGTCACCGGGGCCTCGTACACCATGGACGGGGGCTGGAGCGCGCGGTGAGCTACCGATCGCCGCGTCGCAGCCGCCGGGTCAGTTCGTGGGCGGCGCGCAGCAGCGTCTCACCGAGCTGCGCCGTGCGCTCCCCGGCCATCCGGGCCTGTACACCGGTCAAGCTGAGCGCCCATTGCGGCTGGCCCAGCGCGTCGAACACCGCCGCGCCGATGCCCCAGCTGCCCTCCACCAGCAGTCCGGGATTGACCGAGTAGCCGTGGATCCGGGTCTGCGCCAGACGCTCCTCGATGCCGGCCCGCGAATGCGCTGCCCCCCATTCCTTTTCCAGAGCCGACCGCTGCAGGTACTCCTCGCTCTCGGGCTCCGGAAGATGCGCGAGCACCACCAGCCCGGCCGAGGCGATGCCGAGCGGGAACCGGCTGCCCGGGTACAGCACGTGCGAGCGCAGCGGGAAGCTGCCCTCCACGGCGGACACACACACCGTCTCCCAGCCGCGGCGCGCGGACAGGAAGGCACTCTCACCGGTGTCGTCGGCCAGCCCGCGCAGCAGGTCGTCGGCGACCGGGGCCGCGTCGTAGCGGCTGGTGGACACCGATCCGAGCAGATAGATCTCCGGGCCCAGGAACCACAGCCCGGTGGCGGGTTCCCGGTCGATCAGTCCCTGCTCGGCCAGGGCGGTGAGCATCCGGTGCGCGGTGGCCCGCGGGATGTCGGTGCTGCGGGCCACCGCGGTGGTCGTCACGCCGTCGCGTTCGCGGCCCACCGCGCGCAGGATGGCGGCCACCCGGGTGATCACCGGGGTGCCCGTATCGAGGGTCGTCACGCCTCGACCATAGCGTCCACCCAGTGGACGCCCGAGGGCCGGGATGTCCCGCCGAGCGAACAATTCGGCGATCCAGACGCCGAAACCTTGTGCATAACAGCAGCCAGATGGTGTTCTGGTGGGGCACGACGCCCGTGTTCGGTGAGCGAACGCGCAGGTAGCAATTTCGACAGGACCACAACAGGAAGTTGTCACGCTGATGTCCAGTAAGCAGGTCAAGGACGTCCACGAGGCCGTCGCCGATATCGCCGACGGCGCCACCCTCGCCGTGGGTGGATTCGGGCTGTGCGGCATACCCGATGCGCTCATCGAGGCGCTGGCCGAATCCGGGGTGGATGACCTCGAGGTCTACTCCAACAACTGTGGCGTGGACGGCGTCGGGCTGGGCGTGCTGCTCGGCCTCGGCCGCATCCGCCGGGTGACGGCGTCCTACGTCGGGGAGAACAAGGAGTTCGCCCGGCAGTACCTGTCCGGTGAGTTGGAGGTCGAACTGACCCCGCAGGGCACCCTGGCCGAACGGCTGCGGGCCGGCGGTGCGGGCATCCCGGCGTTCTACACCCCGGCCGGGGTCGGCACACCGGTCGCCGACGGCGGGCTGCCCTGGCGCTATGCCGCGGACGGCTCGATCGCCATCGCCTCCCCGCCCAAGGAGACCCGCGAGTTCGACGGCCAGCGGTATGTGCTGGAGACCGGCATCCGCGCCGACTACGCGCTGGTGCACGCCGCGGTCGGTGACACCCAGGGCAACCTGGTCTTCGACAAGACCGCGATGAACTTCAATCCGCTGGCCGCCATGGCCGGCCGGGTGACCATCGCCCAGGTGGAGCGGCTGGTGCAGCCCGGCGAGCTGGACCCCGAGAGCATCCATCTGCCCGGCGTGTTCGTCCAGCGGATCGTCGAGACAGGCCCCCAGGACGTCCGCATCGAGAAGCGCACCGTCCGTGACGACGCAGGAGAGACCGCATGACCGAGACGCAGACCGCCAAGGGCTGGACCCGCCCGCAGATGGCCGCCCGGGTGGCCCGTGAACTGCGCGACGGCGAATACGTGAACCTGGGCATCGGATTGCCCACCCTGGTGCCGGGCTTCCTGGACCCCTCGGTGCGGGTCACCCTGCACTCGGAGAACGGAATCCTGGGCACCGGGCCTTATCCCACCGAGGACGAGGTCGACGCGAACCTCATCAACGCCGGTAAGGAGACGGTGACGGTGCTGCCCGGTGCCGCCTTCTTCGACTCGGCGCTGTCGTTCGGCATGATCCGCGGTGGGCACATCGACGTCGCGGTGCTCGGCGGCATGGAGGTGTCCCGGTTCGGCGACCTCGCCAACTGGATGGTGCCCGGCAAGATGGTCAAGGGCATGGGTGGGGCCATGGACCTGGTGCACGGCGCGGCCCGCGTCATCGTGCTGATGGAACACACTGACCGGCAAGGCAATCCGAAGATCGTGTCGGAGTGTTCGCTGCCGCTGACCGGTGAGCGGGTGGTGCACCGCATCGTCACCGACCTCGCGGTCATCGACGTGGTCGGCGACGGGGAACTGGTGCTGGTGGAGACCGCGCCCGGAGTCTCGGTGGACGACGTCCGCGCCGCCACCGGAGCGCCGCTGACCCAGCGCTAGATCAACGCAGCGTCAACTCCTGGGCCCGCAGGTACCGCTCGACGACCTCCGGTGCCGGGTCGGCCTCATAGGTCGACGCCGCGGCCGGCCGCCACACCGGCGGCCGGTCCTGGCCGGACAGCACCCAGGCGGCCTGCCGGGCCGCGCCCAGGGCGACGTACTCGGCCGGTTCGGGCACCTCGACCGCGGTGCCGAACACCGCCGGGGCGATCCGTCGCACCGCAACCGAGCGCGCGCCGCCGCCCACCAGGATGGTGCGCTCGGTGCGCACACCCTGGGCGGCGATCTTGCCGATGCAGTAGGCCATCGAGGCGAGCAGACCCTCCACCGCGGCACGGGCGATGTTGGCCGCGTTCAGGTTTCGGGTTGTCATCCCGTGCAGCGCACCCGCGGCGTCCGGCAGATTGGGGGAGCGCTCACCCTCGAGGTAGGGGACCAGCACCAGCCCGTCGGCCCCGGCTGGTGCGGACAGGGCCAGTCGGTCGAACTCCGCGAAATCCACCCCGAGCATCGTGGCCACCGCCGCGAGCACCGGTGCACCGTTGAGCGTGCAGGCCAGCGGGAGGTGGCAGCCCGTCGCATCGGCGAACCCGGCGACGATGCCCTCCGGGTCGTGCGGGGCGGTCCGCCCGACCGCGCTGACCACCCCGGAGGTACCCAACGACACGATGCAGTCGCCGGGAGCGGCATTCAATCCCAGTGCGGCACCGGCATTGTCGCCGGCACCGGGTCCCAGCACCGCACCGCCGGCCGTCCTACCCGCGGCCTCATGCGGTCCCAACACCTGCGGTAGCTCCGGTGTGCGGCCGCCGAAGGCGAGCTCCAACAGTTCCGGCCGGTACCGGTCGTCGGCCGCCGAGAAGTAGCCGGTGCCGCTGGCATCGCTGCGGTCGGTGCGCAGATCGGCGATCTGCGACGATCCGGTCAGCCGCCAGGTCAGCCAATCGTGCGGCAGGCACACCGCCCGCGTCGCATCGGCATGGTCGGGTTCGTGGTCGGCCAGCCACCGCAGTTTGGTCGCGGTGAACGAGGCGACCGGGACGACGCCGACCCGCGCGGCCCACTCGCCGGGACCACCGAGCTCTGCGACGAGGCGCTCGGCGGCCGACGCCGATCGGGTGTCGTTCCACAGCAGGGCATCCCGGACCACCCTGCCGTCCGCGTCCAGGCACACCATGCCGTGCTGCTGCGCCCCCACCGACACGGCAGCCACATCGTCGATGCCGCCGACCTCGGCGACGGTGCGCTGCAGCGCATCCCACCAATGTTCCGGATCGACCTCGGTGCCGCGCGGATGCGGGGTGGACGCCGAGCGCAGCACCGCGCCGGTGGAGGCCTCGCAGATCACGATCTTGCACGCCTGGGTGGAGGAGTCCACTCCGGCCACCAGTGTCATCCTCAGAACCTCCCCGGATCGGCGAGCAGTGGGGCGAAGGCCGACTCGGCCGCCCCGATGATCAAGGTGTCGGCCCCCAGGGTGGCCGGCGCCACCCGGACCAGCCGGCGCGGTGCGGCCATGGCCCGCCGGCCCAGCTCGTCGTGCAGCACGGTCGCGGCGTAGGCGGGGAAGACCCGCAGGAAGCCGCCCAGCACGATCAGCCCCGGGTTGAGCATGTTGACCGCGTTGCCGAGCGCGATGGCCAGGCAGCGGGCCTGCCGGTGCAGCACATCGCGTTCCGCGTCGCCGGGTGGTGAAAGATCCTGGTCCCCGACGTTGTCCAGCTGGCTCAGCAGCCGGGCCAGCGGCGGCTGGGTGACTTCGGTTTCCAGGCAGCCGACGCTGCCGCAGTGACACCGCTCGTCGCCGCCGACAAAGGTGTGCCCGAGTTCGCCGGCGTAACCGGCCGCCCCGTCGAGCACCTCACCGGCGACCACGAAACCGGCACCGATACCGCTGGGACCGCCGTTGACGTAGATCATGTGATCGGGCTGGTGGTGCTTGCCGAACAGGTGCTCGGCGAGCGCCCCGGCATTGGCATCGTTCACCGCATAACACGGAAGATCCGTTGCGGCACTGAGCATCTGGCCGATCTTGACATCGTGCCAATCCAGGTTGGGGGCCAGCCGCACGGTGGCCTCCGGGCTGTGCACCAGTCCGGGTACCGCGACACCGACGGCGGTGAGGACCTGTTCGTCCTGCAGGGTGGCGCGGATGCGGGCGATCTCCTCGGCGGCGACCGCCACGGTGTCCTGCGCGGTGGGCACCCGGTCGGTGGGGCGGCGCACGGCGTCGACCACGGTGCCGCCCAGGGACACCAGGCCTACGGTCACGGCGTCCACCTCGGGGGTGACGCTCACCGCCAGCACCCGGTCGTCGGGGCGCACGATGGGGCTCGGGCGTCCCACCTGGGTGACGGCGGCGGCCGGGGACTCGGCGACCAAACCGAGGCCGACGAGTTCCTCGACGAGGTCCTTGGTGGTGGATCGGGACAGCCCGGTCAGCCGGGTCAGATCGGCACGGCTGAGCGCCCGGTGGCGGTGCACCAGCGTCAGCACCCCGGACAGGTTGCGCCGCCGCACATCGTCGGTGCTGGTGCCGACCCGGGTGGCCCGGGGATCGTCGGCGTTCCTCGTCGGCTCTCTCAACAGGCACTCCATCCCATCGCCGGAACCCTTGACAGTGTCCTGGGCCACATTTTATGTTCGACCAGAGAACAAAAGCGTAAAGCACGAAATCGAGGAGCACCATGACGGTCCTGGAAACCCGCGCCAGCGACGAACTGACCCCGCGCACATCGGACAAATTCTCGTTCGGGCTCTGGACGGTGGGCTGGCAGGGCGTCGACCCGTTCGGGGTGGCGACCCGCCCGGTGCTCGACACGGTCGAGGCCGTGGAACGGCTCGCCGAACTGGGCGCCTACGGCTTGACGTTCCACGACGACGATCTGTTCGCATTCGGCAGCTCGGATGCCGAGCGGCGCCGGGCCGTCGATCGGCTGACCGCCGCGCTGCGTGCCACGGGTCTGGTCGTACCGATGGTGACCACCAATCTGTTCAGTCAGCCGGTCTTCAAGGACGGCGGGTTCACCAGTAATGATCGCGCGGTCCGCCGGTTCGCCCTGCGCAAGGTCCTGCGCAACCTGGACCTGGCCGCCGAACTGGGGGCCGAGACCTTCGTGATGTGGGGCGGCCGGGAAGGCGCCGAGTACGACTCGGCCAAGGATGTGCAGGCCGCCCTCGAGCGCTACCGCGAGGCGCTGGACCTGCTCTGCCAGTACGTGATCGACCAGAAGATCGGCATCCGGTTCGCGATCGAACCCAAACCCAACGAACCCCGGGGCGACATCCTGCTGCCCACCGTCGGGCATGCGCTGGCCTTCATCGACACGCTGGCCCATCCCGAGTTGGTCGGGGTGAACCCCGAGACCGGGCACGAGCAGATGGCGGGCTTGAACTTCACCCACGGCATCGCGCAGGCGCTCTACAGCGGCAAGCTGTTCCACATCGACCTCAACGGTCAGCGCGGCATCAAGTTCGACCAGGACCTGGTGTTCGGCCACGGCGACCTCGCCAACGCGTTCGCGCTGGTGGACCTGCTCGAGCACGGCGGCGCCGATGGTGGGCCGGCCTACGACGGCTCGCGGCACTTCGACTACAAGCCGAGCCGCACCGAGGACATCGACGGGGTGTGGGCGTCGGCGGCGGCCAACATGCGGATGTACCTGCTGTTGCGGCAGCGGGCCGCGGCGTTCCGGGCCGATCCGGCGGTGCAGCAGGCCATGGCGGCCGCCAGGGTCGCCGAACTCCGCGAACCCACCCTGGCGCCCGGGGAGACCTACGCCGACCTGCTCGCCGATCCGACGGCCTATGAGCGGTTCGACGCCGGCGCCTACTTCGGCGGCCGGGGCTGCGGCTTCGTGGCCCTTCAGCAGTTGGCCATCGAGCACCTGCTGGGCGCCCGATGAGTGACCTGCATCACTGTATATGTCAGACTGCACAACAAAAAATTCCGATGACGTCGACCACCCGGAGGCTTCCATGAAACGCACCAGCACCCTGCTCGTGACCGCCGTCGTCGGCATCGGCCTGGCGCTGACCGCCTGCGGCTCGAACACCTCGGAGTCCTCGGACGCCGCGGGCGGCAAGATCGGCGTCATCCTGCCGGACACCAAATCCTCGGTGCGGTGGGAGACCAAGGACCGGCCGGCGCTGGAGGCCGCGTTCAAGGATGCCGGCGTGCCGTACACCATCCAGAACGCCGAGGGCTCGGCCGACACCATGGCCACCATCGCCGACGGGATGATCGCCGACGGCGTCACGGTGCTGGCGATCGTCAACCTCGACTCCGACAGCGGGGCCTCCATCCAACAGAAGGCCGCCGCACAGGGCGTCAAGACCATCGACTACGACCGGCTCACCCTCGGCGGCTCCGCCGACGTGTACGTCTCCTTCGACAACACCAAGGTCGGTGAACTGCAGGGCCAGGGTCTGCTGGACTGCCTCGGTGACGGGCCGGCGAATGTGGTGTTCCTCAACGGATCTCCCACCGACAACAACGCCACCCTGTTCAGCAGCGGCGCGCATTCGGTGATCGACGCGAACCCGGCGATCATCAATGTCGGGGAGCAGGCCGTGCCGGACTGGGACAACGACAAGGCCGTCACGATCTTCGAGCAGCTCTACACCGCGGCCGACGGCCGCATCGACGGGGTGTACGCGGCCAACGACGGACTGGCCGGTTCGGTGATCTCGATCCTGGAGAAGAACCGGCGGGCCGGGCAGGTCCCGGTGACCGGTCAGGACGCGACAGTGGAAGGGCTGCAGAACATCCTGGCCGGGACGCAGTGCATGTCGGTGTACAAGTCCGCCGCCGAGGAAGCCGGTGCGCTCGCCGAGGTGGCCATCGCGCTGGCCAACGGGGAACAGCCGCAGACCCCGGCCACCTCCCGGGACGACACCGGCAACCGGGACGTGCCCTCGGTGCTGCTGACCCCGAAGTCGATCACCAAGGACAACATCGACCTGGTCTTCGACGACGGCGGGCAGTCCCGGGACGAGGTGTGCACCGGCGCCTTCGCCGAGATGTGCACGACCGCGGGTCTGTGATGGACGCACCGATCCTCGAATTGCGGGGCGTCAACAAGAGTTTCGGTGTGGTGCACGTGCTGCACGACATCGACTTCCAGGTCTACCCCGGGCAGGTGACGGCACTGGTCGGTGACAACGGTGCCGGCAAATCGACACTGGTGAAGGCGATCGCCGGGATCCACCCCATCGACACCGGCACCTACCTGTTCGGCGGAGAACCGGTGACCGTGCGCGGCCCCAATGACGTCGCGGCCCTCGGCGTCGAGGTGGTCTATCAGGACCTGGCCCTGTGCGACAACCTCGACATCGTCGAGAACATGTTCCTGGGCAGGGAACTGAAGAACCGCGGCCTGCTCGACGAGGCCCGGATGGAGACGATGGCACGGCAGGCGCTGACCTCCCTGTCGGTGCGGACCGTGAAATCCGTGCGTCAGCCGGTGTCCAGCCTGTCCGGCGGCCAGCGCCAGACCGTCGCCATCGCGAAATCGGTGCTGTGGAACTCCAAGGTCGTGCTGCTCGACGAGCCGACCGCCGCGCTCGGCGTCGCACAGACCCAACAGGTCATCGAGTTGGTGCGGCGACTGGCCGATCAGGGCCTGGGTGTCGTGCTGATCTCGCACAACATGAATGACGTCTTCCAGGTCGCCGACCGGATCTGCGCGCTGTACCTGGGGCGGGTGGCGGCCGATGTGCCGGCCGCCGACGTCACGCACGGGCAGGTGGTGGAACTCATCACCGCCGGGCGCTCGGGAAGTTTGGGGCTGGAACCGGCGCAGGCCGGCGAATCGATATGAGGCAGCGACAGAAATGACGACCATGAGTTCGCAATCCGCGGTCACCCTGGCCGATTCCGATTTCGCGGGCGACACCCGGACCGACGCCGGCTTCGCAGCGGCGCTGCGCGGCTATCTGCAACGGGTACGCGGCGGGGACATGGGTTCGCTGCCCGCGGTCCTCGGCCTGATCGTGCTGTTCATCGTGTTCGGGCTGGCCAACGACCGCTTCCTGTCGGCGCTGAACCTGGCCAACCTGATCACCCAGGCCGGCTCGATCTGTGTGTTGGCGATGGGGCTGGTGTTCGTCCTGCTGCTCGGCGACATCGACCTGTCCGCCGGGGTCGCCGGCGGGGTATCGGCCTGCGCGATGGGGCTGATCATCGTCAACCAGGGCTGGCCGTGGTGGGCGGCCGTGCTGACCGGAATCACCTGCGGCGCAATCATCGGGCTGGTGATCGGCCTGCTGCGGGCCAAACTCGGCATCCCGTCCTTCGTGGTCACCCTGGCGTTCTTCCTGGGGTTGCAGGGCGTGACACTCAAGCTCATCGGCGAGGGCGGTTCGGTGCGTGTCGACGATTCGGTGGTCCGCGGGCTGACGATCAGTAATCTGCCGGTCACCGCGGGCTGGGTGACCGCGCTGCTGGTGGTCCTGGCCTTCGCGGGATTCGAGCTGTACCAGTACCGGCGCAAGGCCGCTCTGCGGTTGGCGAACTCGCCGCTGAGCGTGGTGCTCGCCCGCATCGGGATGGTCGCCGCGGTGATTCTCGGCGTCACCTACATCCTCAGCGTCAATCGAAGTGTCAGTGCCGCCAACGAGATTCGCGGTATCCCGTATGTGCTGCCGCTGATCCTGGTGCTGCTGGTGGTGATGACGGTGGTGCTCACCCGGACCTCCTACGGCAGGCACATCTACGCGGTGGGCGGCAACGCCGAGGCGGCCCGGCGGGCCGGCATCCCGGTGGACCGCATCCGCATCTCGGTGTTCGTGGTGTGTTCCGCACTGGCCGCGTTGAGCGGGATCATCGCGGCCTCCTACGCCGGCAAGGTGTCCGCGGCCTCCGGTGCGGGAAACACGTTGTTGTACGCGGTGGGCGCGGCCGTGATCGGCGGCACCAGCCTGTTCGGCGGCAAGGGCCGCGCCATCGACGCGGTGATCGGTGGTGTGGTGGTCGCGACGATCGCCAACGGGCTCGGGCTGCTGAACCAGTCCTCCTACATCAACTTCCTCGTCACCGGTGGGGTGCTGCTGCTCGCCGCGAGCGTGGATGCGATCTCCCGGCGCAGGCGCTCCAGCACCGGACTGGGATGAGCGCGCGGTTTGCAGCTACCCGGAATGCGACAGCGCCGCAGGTGATGCACAGTGGTCGTCAAAGCTACCCGGAGGAAGGTCCAGCATGAGCACGATCACCACGCCCGATGGCACCGAGATCTTCTACAAGGACTGGGGCACCGGCCGGCCCATCGTGTTCAGCCACGGCTGGCCGCTGTCCTCGGACGACTGGGACAACCAGATGTTGTTCTTCCTCGGCCAGGGCTACCGGGTCATCGCACACGACCGGCGCGGGCACGGCCGCTCCACCCAGACGCCCGACGGCCACGATCTGGACCACTACGCCGACGATCTGGCCGCGCTGACCGCACATCTGGATCTGCGTGATGCCATCCACGTCGGGCACTCCACCGGCGGGGGTGAGGTGGTGCGCTACCTGGCCCGCCACGGCGAGGACCGGGTGGCCAGGGCGGTGCTGATCAGCGCGGTGCCCCCGCTGATGGTGCAGACCGAGACCAACCCGGAGGGGCTGCCCAAGGCGGTCTTCGACGATCTGCAGGCACAGTTGGCGGCCAACCGTTCGGTGTTCTACCGGGCGCTGCCGGCCGGCCCGTTCTACGGATTCAACCGTGATGGTGTCGAGCCGGACGAGGCGATCATCGAGAACTGGTGGCGCCAGGGGATGATGGGCGACGCCTTCTCGCATTACGACGGCATCGTGGCCTTCTCCCAGACCGACTTCACCGAGGACCTGAAGAAGATCACGGTGCCCACCCTGGTGATGCACAGCCGTGACGACCAGATCGTCCCCTACGTCGCCTCCGGGCCGAAATCTGCTGCGCTGCTGCGGAACGGGACATTGATCACCTACGAGGGCTTCCCGCACGGCATGCCGACCACGCACGCCGACACCATCAACGCCGATCTGCTGGCATTCCTGAAGTCCTGAGCCACGGACCCATCCGGGCCAGCGCCTCGCTGATCTCGGATGCGGCACCGGCAAAGGACAGCCGGACGAAGGAACCACCGTGCACGGTGTCGAAATCGACACCGGGCGCGATGGCAACGCCGGTGTCGGCCAACAGCTTCGCGCAGAAGCCGAGGGAGTCGGTGGAGTACCGGGAGATGTCGGCATACACGTAGAACGCGCCGTCGGCCGGGGCGAGCCGATCCAGTCCGATCTCGGGCAGCCCGGTCAGTAGCAGGTCGCGGTTGACGGTGTACTCGCCGACCAGGGCGTCGGCTTCGGCCAGTGACTCGGGATCGAAGGCCGCGACCGCCGCCAGCTGCGGCAGCGTGGGCGGGCAGATGGAGAAGTTGCCGGTCAGCCGGTCCACCGCGCGGCGCAGCGGTTCGGGGACCAGCAGCCAGCCCAGCCGCCAGCCGGTCATCGCGAAATACTTCGAGAAGCTGTTCACCACAATGGGATTGCGTGAGGTCTCCCAGGCGCAGCTGGTGGCGGGGGCGCCCGGGTAGACCAGGCCGTGGTAGAGCTCGTCGCTGACCAGCTGGACGCCACGGCGGTCGCACCAGTTCACGATGCCGGCCAGATCGGCGGGTGGGATGACGGTGCCGGTCGGGTTGGCCGGGCTGGCGATGATCAGGCCCTTGACCGGTGGGTCGAGGGCGTCGAGCATCTGCACCGTCGGCTGGAACCGGGTGTCCGCCTCACACGGCAGTTCGACGACTTCGCAGCCCAGAGCCGACAGGATGTTGCGGTAGCAGGGATAGCCCGGGCTGGTCACCGCGACCCGGTCGCCGATATCGAAACAGGACAGAAAGGCCAGCAGGAAACCGCCGGTGGAACCGGTGGTGATGACCACGGCGTCCGGGTCGACGTCGATGCCGTGCCGGTCCCGATAGGACCCGGCGATCGCCTCCCGCAGCTCCGGGATCCCCAACGCCACGGTGTAACCGAGGTTGTGGCTCTCCAGCGCGGCGGCGGCCGCGGCCCGCACCGGGGCCGGCGCCTGGGCGCTGGGCTGGCCCGCCGACAGGTTCACCAGGTCGCCGTGGGTGCGCTGGCGCTCGGCGGCGGCCAGCCAGACATCCATCACGTAGAACGGCGGGATGCCTGCGCGCAGCGCCTCGCGCGGGAAGGTGTCGATCACCTCTTCGAGGTTAGTCCGCGGTGTCGGCGGCGCCGACACCCCGTCGACAGCTAGAAGACCTCGGCTTCGAGCCGGCGCAGGTGCTCACGCGGGGCCCGAGCAGCTGCGCGCTGCCGTGCGCCCGCTTGAAGTACAGCTGGATGTCGTGCTCCCAGGTGATGGCGATACCGCCGTGCATCTGAACCGCCTCACCGACGACCGCGGTCAGCGCCTCGCTGGCGAGCACCCGGGCCAACGAGGCCGAGGCGGCCGACGGTTCGGCGATGGCGTCGTAGATGACCGCGCGGGCGGACTGCACCTTGACGTACAGATCGGCCATCCGGTGCTTGAGCGCCTGGAAGCTGCCGATCGGCCGGCCGAACTGCACCCGGTCCTTGGTGTAGGCCACCGTCAGGTCCAGGGCGCGCGCCGCCGCGCCGATCTGCTCGGCGGCCAGCAGCAGCGCCGCGGTATCGGCCAGTCCCGGGTCCGCACCCAGCGGGGCCGTCTCCGAGGCGGTGACCGCGGACAGCCGCCGGGTCAGGTCCATGGTGGACTTGGGCTGCGCGGTGATCCCGCTCCACCGGGTGAGTTCGCTGCCGTCGGTGCCGATCACGACGTCGGCGATGTCGCCGTTGATGACGTACTCCGGGTCGAACACCACGGTGCCGATGGACACGCCCTCGGCCAGTCCCTCCAGCGGCTCGTGATCCTGCACGCTCAGCAGCGCCAGTTCGGCCAGGGTGGTGCCGAGCAGCGGGGTCGGCACCAGTGCCTTGCCCAGTTCCTCCAACACCACTGCGGCGTCGGCGAGTTCACCGCCGGCGCCGCCGAGATCCTCGGGCACCACCAGTGCGGCCGCGCCGACCTGTTCGCACAGCAGCTTCCACAGCGCCTCGTCGTACCCGCGCTCGGATTCCATCGCCCGCCGCACGGCCTCCGGGTTGGCATGCTTGTCGACCAGGGCGGCGACGGTGGAGCGGAGCAGTTCGCGTTCTTCACTCATCAGAGTGCCTCCAACAGTCGACGACGGTGCAGGGTCGGGTCGCCCCAGGCCGAGCGCAGTGCCTGCACCCGCAGCAACAGCAGCGACAGATCGTGTTCCTGGGTGAACCCGATGGCGCCGTGGGTCTGCAGCGAGGACCGGGCGGCCAGCAGGGCGGCGTCGGCCGCGGCGACCTTGGCCGCGCTGACATCGCGGGCGGTGTCGGCTGAATTGTCGGCGAGCGACAGTGCGGCGCCGTAGACCAGCGGGCGGGCCAGTTCCAGGGCGATGTGCACATCGGCCAGCTTGTGCTTGATCGCCTGGTAGGACCCGATCACCCGGCCGAACTGGGTGCGCTGCTTGGCGTATTCGACCGACTGGTCGAGCATGGCCTGCCCGGCGCCGATCAGTTGCGCGGCGGTGGCCAGCACCCCGAACTCGTAGGCCCGTGCGGTGTCGGCGGACTGCCCGGCGCCGGAGGCGGTGACCTCGAACAACTTTCGAGACGGGTCGACCGAGGCGTGGCCGGCACCGGCACTCGCGTCGGATACCTGCCCGTCCCCGGCGAGCAGCACCAGGTCGGCGAAGTCGGCGTTGACCGCGTGCGGAACCTGCGGCGCCAGGGCTACGGTGGCGATCGATTCGCCCGCCGCCAGGGCGCCGGACCGTTCGTCGTCGGCCAGCAGGATGGGGGCCACCGCGATGGATTCGGTGACCGGGCCGGGCACGGCCCAGTAGCCCAGTCGCTCCACCGCGACGACGAGGTCGACCGGGTGGGCGTCGATACCGTCGTACTGCTCGGCGACCAGCAGTGCGGTCACGCCGAGTTCGGTCAGCTGGTTCCAGACCTTGCGGCCCGGTGCGGTGTCACCGTCGGCCCAGGCCCGCACGGCCGCGGGCACATCGGCCGCACCCAGGGCGGCGTCGATGCTGGACGCGAAATCGCGCTGCTGTTCGTCGATCTCGAAATTCATGCCTCGGCTCCCACTCGCTCCGGTCCTCGCTCGTGCCTCGCTGCGATCCTCACTCGTGATCGCCTTCGGGGGTTCATGCCTCGGCTCCCACTCGCTGCGGTCCTCGCTCGTGCCTCGCTGCGATCCTCACTCGTGATCGCCTTCGGGGGTTCATGCCTCGGCTCCCACTCGCTGCGGTCCTCGCTCGTGCCTCGCTGCGATCCTCACTCGTGATCGCCTTCGGGGGTTCATCTACTTCGGCTCCCGCGGCAGGCCCAGCAGACGCTCGGCGATGATATTGCGCTGAATCTCGTTGGTACCGGCGTAGATCGGCCCGCCGAGCGCGAACAACAGCCCCTCGGTCCAGTGGTCGACCAGTTCGGCTTCGGGGCCCTGCAGGTCCAGTGCGGTCTGATGCAGCGCGACGTCCAGATCCGACCAGAACACCTTGGTCACCGAGGATTCGGCGCCGAGCTCACCGCCCTTGGCGAGCCGGGTGACGGTACCGAAGGTGTGCAGCCGGTAGGCCTGAGCCTTGATCCAGGCGTCGGCCACTCGGTCGGTGAACACCGGATCGGGGTTCGCCTTCCACTGCTGCACCAGGCGCTCGGCCGGGGCCAGGAAACGGGCCGGGCTGCGCAGCGACATGCCGCGCTCATTGCTGGAGGTGCTCATCGCGGCGCGCCAGCCCTCGTGCACCTCGCCGATGACGTCCTCGTCGGGGACGAACACGTCGTCGAGGAACACCTCACCGAAGCCGGTGTCCCCACCGAGTTGGGCGATGGGGCGCACGGTGATGCCGTCGGCCTTCAGGTCGAACATGAAGTAGGTCAGGCCCTTGTGCCGCTGCGCGGCCGGATCGGAACGGAACAGGCCGAAGCCACGTTCCCCGAACGGAGCCCGTGAACTCCAGATCTTCTGGCCGTTGAGCTTCCAGCCGCCCTCGACCCTGGTGGCCGTGGAGCGCAACGAGGCCAGGTCACTGCCGGACTCGGGCTCGGACCAGGCCTGGGCCCAGATCTCCTCGCCGCTGGCCATCTTCGGCAGCACCCGGTCGAGCTGCTCCTTGGTGCCGTGCGCGAACAGGGTGGGCGCCAGCATGGAGGTGCCGTTGGCGCTGGCCCGTCCGGGTGCGCCGGCGCGGAAGTACTCCTCCTCGAATGCGACCCACTGCAGCAGGGTGGCGTCGCGGCCGCCGTACTCCTTGGGCCAGGCGATGACCGACAATCCGGCGTCGAAAAGCACCTTGTCCCAGCGCCGGTGCTGCTCGAAGCCCTCCAGCGTGTCGTAGGACTTGGTCGGGAAGTTGTCCCGGTTGGCGGCCAGGAATTCGCGGACCTCGGCCCGGAACTCCTCGGTGCCCTCGTCGAAATTCAGGTCCATTAGCTCATCTCTCGCAGCTGTGGTTTGACCACTTTGCCTCCTGGGTTTCGTGGCAGAACGTCGAGGAAGGCCACCGATCGGGGGACCTTGAAGTTCGCCAGATGCTCACGCGTGTAGGCGATCACCGCCGCCTCGTCGAGTTGCGCGCCGGGCTTGACGACGACGAACGCCTTGCCGACCTCGCCGAGACGCTCGTCGGGGACACCGATCACCGCGGCCTCGGCCACCCCGTCGAGGCGGGCCAGCACCTGCTCGATCTCGGCCGGGTACACGTTGAACCCACCGCAGATGTACATGTCCTTGAGCCGGTCGGTGATGGTGAGATTGCCTGCGGCATCCAGGGTCCCGATGTCACCGGTATGCAGCCAGCCGTCGGCGTCGATCGCGGCCGCGGTCGCCGCCGGATCGTCCAGATAACCGAGCATGACGTTGGGCCCGCGCAACAGCACCTCACCGTTGGCGTCGAGGCGCAGTTCGAAGTCGGCGATCGGCCGCCCGCACGTGGTGGCCACGGTGACCGCGTCGTCGTCGGCCCGGCACATGGTGCCGAAGCCGGCGGCCTCGGTCAGGCCGTACGCGGTCAGCACGATGTCGATGTCCAGTTCGGACTGCATCCGCTCGATCAGCACCACCGGCACCACCGCCGCCCCGGTCACCGCGAACCGCAGCGAACTCAGGTCGTAGTCGGCGCGCCGGGGGTGGTCCAGCAGCATCTGGTAGATCGTCGGGGGGCCGGGCAGCACCGTGATGCGATGCTCGGCAACGGCTTTCATCGCCTGCTCGGGATCGAAGGTGAGCAGCGGGTACAGCGTCGCCCCGGTCTGCAGGCAGGCCAGGATGCCGGCCTTATAGCCGAAGTTGTGGAAGAACGGGTTGATGCACAGGTAGCGGTCGGCGCTGGTCACCTCTCCGCAGGCCGCCCAGGCCGCCGACGCGTCCAGCGACTGGCGGTGCGCGCAGCGCACACCCTTGCTGCGGCCGGTGGTGCCGGAGGTGAACAGGATGTCGGACACATCGTCGGGGGAGACCGCCGCGGCGCGGACGTCCACCTCGGCCAGCAGGCCGTCGTTGTCGCCCCGGGCGACGAACTCGTCCCAGGTGCCATCCTGGGCATCGATGGGTACCCGCACGATCTCCCGCAGCGCGGGCAGGCCGGCGCGGTCGAGTTGGCTGGTGCGGTCGGCGCCGAGGAACTCGCCGGCCGCGATCAGCAGGGGAGCCTCGGTGCGGGCCAGGATGTCGGCGGCCTCACTGGCGGTGTAGCGGGTGTTCAGCGGGACCATGACGGCCCCGGCGTAGTGGGTGGCCAGCGCTGCGACCACCCAGTGCCAGGTGTTGGGGGACCAGATGGCGACCCGGTCGCCGACCTGGATGCCGAGGTCGATCATCGCCGCGGCGGCCTGGCGGACCTCGTCGCGGAGCTGCCCGTAGGTGAGGCGTTTGTCCGCCGTGACCAGGGCATCATGCTCGGTCAGCTGCCCGGCGATCCGGTCCAGCACCGCCGGAACGGTCCGGCTTTCGCTCGTCATTGACGCTCCTCTAACAAAGCAAGTGCTTGGTAGGTTAGCCTACAAGGGTGATAGAGGTCGAGGACTTCCGGGCCGAGGTCCGGCAATGGTTGGCCGATAATCTGGTCGGCGAATACGCAGCACTCAAAGGTCTCGGTGGCCCCGGTCGGGAGCACGAGGCATTCGAGGAACGGCGCGCGTGGAACCAGCATCTGGCCGCGGCGGGCCTGACCTGCTTGGGCTGGCCGGAGGAGCACGGCGGCCGGGGGCTCACCGTCGCGCACCGGGTGGCGTTCTACGAGGAGTACGCCAAGGCGGACGCCCCGGACAAGGTCAACCACTTCGGTGAGGAACTGCTCGGTCCCACGCTGATCGCCTACGGAACCCCCGAACAGCAGCAGCGCTTTCTGCCCGGCATCCTCGACGTCACCGAACTGTGGAGCCAGGGCTACTCCGAACCCAACGCCGGCAGCGACCTGGCCAATGTCGCCACCTCGGCGGAAGTGGTCGGCGACGAATGGGTTATCAACGGGCAGAAGGTGTGGACCTCGCTGGCGCACTGGGCGCAGTGGTGTTTCGTGGTGGCCCGCACCGAGAAGGGCTCCAAGCGGCACGCCGGCCTGTCCTATCTGCTGGTGCCGCTGGATCAGCCCGGGGTCACGATCCGCCCGATCATCCAGCTCACCGGCGACTCCGAGTTCAACGAGGTGTTCTTCGACGACGCCCGGACCGAGGCCTCGCTGGTGGTCGGTGAACCGGGCGACGGCTGGCGCGTCGCCATGGGCACGCTGACCTTCGAACGCGGGGTGTCCACCTTGGGGCAGCAGATCCGTTACGCGCGTGAGCATTCCAATCTGGTCGAGCTGGCCAAGCGCACCGGTGCCGCCGACGATCCGCTGATCCGCGAGCGGCTGACCCGGTCCTGGACCGGGCTGAAGGCCATGCGGTCCTATTCGTTGGCGACCATGGACGTCGAGCAACCGGGGCAGGATAATGTCTCGAAGTTGTTGTGGGCCAACTGGCATCGCGAGCTCGGCGAGATCGCCATGGACGTGCAGGGCATGGCCGGGCTGACGCTGCCCGATGGTGAGTTCGACGAATGGCAGCGACTGTTCCTGTTCTCCCGCTCGGACACCATCTACGGCGGCTCCAACGAGATCCAACGCAACATCATCGCCGAGCGGGTGCTCGGCCTACCCCGAGAGGCCAAAGGGTGACTGATCTGTCTGTAGCACCGGAAGAGATTGCCGGACACGGACTTCTGAAGGGCAAGGTGGTCCTGGTGACCGCCGCCGCCGGCACCGGCATCGGCTCCACCACCGCGCGCCGCGCCCTGCTGGAGGGCGCCGACGTGGTGGTCTCGGACTTCCACGAGCGTCGGCTCGGTGAGACGCGGGACGAGCTGGCCGCACTCGGCCTGGGTCGGGTGGAATCGGTGGTATGTGATGTGACCTCCACCGAGGCCGTCGACAACCTGATCGCCGAGGCCGTGGCCAAGGCCGGCCGGTTGGACGTGCTGGTCAACAACGCGGGCCTGGGCGGGCAGACCCCGGTCATCGAGATGACCGACGAGGAGTGGGACCGCGTCCTCAACGTCACGCTCACCTCGGTCATGCGGGCCACCCGTGCCGCGCTGCGCTACTTCCGGGAGGCCCCGCACGGCGGCGTCATCGTGAACAATGCCAGCGTGCTGGGCTGGCGCGCGCAGCACTCGCAGTCGCACTACGCCGCGGCCAAGGCCGGGGTTATGGCGTTGACCCGTTGCAGCGCAATCGAAGCCGTCGAGTACGGGGTGCGGATCAACGCGGTGTCCCCGAGCATCGCCCGGCACAAGTTCCTGGAGAAGACGTCCTCGGCGGAGCTGCTGGACCGGCTCGCCGGTGACGAGGCCTTCGGCCGGGCCGCCGAGCCGTGGGAAGTCGCGGCCACCATCGCCTTCCTGGCCAGCGACTACTCCAGCTATCTGACCGGTGAAGTGATCTCGGTGTCCAGCCAGCGCGCCTGAGATCTGGCTGACCGCCGACACATGAGAAGGGGCCCGCTCTGATGAGCGGGCCCCTTTCGTCATGTATCGGCGGATGTCAGTCGTTGCCGGAGTCGCCACCTCCGGTGTTTCCGCTGCCCCCGTCGGAGTCGCCGTCGGAGTCACCGGAGTCGGCGTCGCCGGCGCTGTCCTTGGCTGCGCTCTTGTCGCCGGATCCGTTGCCGCCTGACTCCTCGTTGCCGGCTCCCTCATCGCCGCCGTCGTCGTTGGCGTCGTCGTCATCGAGGCTGCTGACATCGCGGCCCTCGTTGGCCACGTCGTCCTCGTCGTCGCCGGCGCCGTCGAGCGAACCGTCGTCCCCGGAACCATCGAGCGAGTCGTCACCGTCCTCCTCGTCCGAGACCGCGAGGTCCTCGTCGGACGACCCCGGTGCGGTGGCCTCGGGTTCCGGTGCGGACTTGCCGCTGACCAGCGTGGCATCGACGAGCGCGGACGCGAGTTCGCCACCGTCGGACATGCCATCGTCGGACATGCCACCGTCGGAGACACCGTCGTCGGGACCTTCCTCGACAACCTCGGTCTGCACCCGCTGCAACATCACCGGCGGGGTGTAGCCGAGCAGGTCGTTGATCGCGGTCCTGGCATCGTTGTTCAGCGCCTGGAGGTTGTCATTGGCATCGCCGATCAGGCCCGCGATGCCGCCGAGCACATCGCCGGCGATGAAGCCCGCGACGCCGTTGACCGCCTCGTTGACCTGCACGCCCAGCGACAGCGCCGCCTCTGCCGCGGCATCGAGTCCGACCTGAGTGAGCAGTCCGGCGACCACCTGGGTCAGATTGGTGGTCAATGCGGTGATCAGGGCGGCGGCGGTGTTGGTGATGCCCGCCAGGACGTTGACGGGGGTCGCGGCCAAGGTGGTGGTCGCGGTGATGGCCGCGCTCGTCACGTCGAATCCGCCGTTGAACAGCCCGCCCAGGGCGGTGGTGTAGCTCTCCAGATCCAGCGGATCGTTGCCGATGGCGTTCAGTGCGATGTTCAGGCCGGTCTGTACACCGATCACCGCCTCGGAGGCCGAGCCCAGCAGCGGGGTCAGGGCAGTGAAGACGGGTAGGCCGATATTGGCCAGGCCACCGACGATTGCGGTGTTGTTGATGATCTGGATCGGATTGAGCGCCAGACCCTGGATGAGACCGACCAGTCCGGTGACGAGTCCACTGCCGCTCTGTTGGGCGAGGGCGTCCAGTGCACTGTTCAACGAGTCGACAGCAAGATTGATCTGACCGGTGAGTCCGTTGGTGCCCAGACCCACCACATTGATGACCGCCCCGAGGGTGGCGCTGAGGGTGGTGCCGATCAGGCCCGAGCCGCCCGGCCCGGGGAGCAGCCCGGTGCTGTAGTTCGGATCCTGGGCGACCAGGACGCCGCCGACGATGTTCACCACGCCGGAAAGCAGGCCGGTGTAGCTCGCCAGTCGCAGCGGGTTGTTGATCACATCGGTGATGGCGTACAGCGCCGTGTTCAGCGAACCGATCAGCGTGCTGCCGATGATGTCGGTGACGTCTCCGGGGAGCACGAGTACCGAGCCCGCGGCACCCTGGATGCTGGACGCGGTGAGCGCAAGACTGGCCTCGGAGTAGCTGCCCAGGGCGGTGATCAGGGCTCCCAGTGCGCCGGGGCCGGCTGCCTCGATGAGCCGGTTCCACAGACCGGTGTTGAGTGCCTGTGCCCGGGTGAGCGCATTGTTCAGGCCGAGCGCGGTTTGCGTGGTGATGTTGTCGATACCGGTGGTGACCTCGGCCAAGCCGCTCCGCAGTGCGGTGATCAGCGCATCGACAGCGGCGGGGTCGATGACCGCGCTGAGCCGGACGTCGGCGGTCGAGACATTGGGCAGGGCGATGGCTCGCCCTTCGGTGGGGACGGCCAACGGTGTCAACGCGATCGCGCTTGCCGCCGTGAACGCCACCCCGGCTGTGAGATAGGAACGGGCTGAGATTTCCATGGATCCCCCTGAGGTAAATCGTTCGCTGTTGGTTTGCAGCACGTTCACGATAGGACGCTCGAACTGCTGAATCCTGCGATTTCGCTAACGAAAATTGTTAGCTGGATGCGGCGTTTTCTGGCCTACTGTTCCGCTGGTTCGGCGGGCGAGATGGTCAAGATCGGTGCACTGTTCTTAGCTGTTCGGCGCCGCCGGATCGGTAGTCGGGGACCGGGGTGTCTCGGGCGGATTTCCGGCGCGTTGCTGTCCTGTGACGACCGTGCGAGTTTGGATGATCTGATCACCGGCGGACAGTGGGGCGGCTCGGCGGTAAGCGGCCAAGTGTGATGCAAATCACATCTGAGGCCGCGTGCCGCGGGCTGGAGCGGCGCCCTCGGGGCCGCCTACTCGACCTAGCAAGTGCTTGGTTGGTAAGCTGTCCGAATGACCCCACCGGCCAGCCGTCGTGACGAGCTCCTGCAGCTCGCCGCGGCGATGTTCGCCGACCGCGGGCTGAAGGCGACCACCGTCCGGGACATCGCCGACTCGGCGGGGATCCTCTCGGGCAGCCTGTACCACCATTTCAAGTCCAAGGAAGAAATGGTCTCGGAAGTTCTGCGGGACTTCCTCAATTGGCTGTTCGAGCGCTATCAGCAGATCCTGGCGGCCGAGTCCACCCCGCTGGACCGGCTCAAGGGGTTGTTCATGGCCTCCTTCGAGGCCATCGAGCACCGGCACGCGCAGGTCGTCATCTACCAGGACGAGGCCAAGCGGTTGTCCGCCCTGCCGCAGTTCGGGTTTGTCGACGACCGCAACCGTGAGCAGCGCCAGATGTGGATCGACCTGCTGCACGAGGGCATCGCCGACGGCTCGTTCCGGCCTGACCTGGACGTCGATCTGGTGTACCGGTTCATCCGCGACACCACCTGGGTGTCGGTCCGCTGGTATCAACCGGGCGGACCGCTGACCGCCGAACAGGTCGGCGCACAGTATCTGGCCATCGTGCTCGGTGGCATAACCGCAGAATCCAACAAAGCAGAATCCCATTAAGGAGAACCTCATGGCTGAGGCGTACGTCATCGACGCCGTCCGGACCGCGGTCGGCAAGCGCGGCGGATCGCTGAGCGGGCTGCACCCGGTCGACCTGGGCGCGGCCGCCTGGCGCGGCCTGTTCGAGCGCAACGATGTCGACCCCGGCGCCGTCGACGACGTCATCGCCGGCTGCGTGGACGCCGTGGGCGGTCAGGCCGGCAACATCGCCCGACTGTCCTGGCTGGCCGCGGGCTTCCCGGAAGAGGTTCCCGGCGTCACCGTGGACCGCCAGTGCGGTTCCAGCCAGCAGGCCATCTCCTTTGGCGCGCAGGCGATCCTGTCCGGCACGGCCGACTTCATCGTGGCCGGCGGCATGCAGAACATGAGCCAGATCCCGATCAGCTCGGCGATGATCGTCGGCGAGCAGTTCGGCTTCACCTCGCCCACCAACGAATCCAAGAGCTGGCTGCACCGCTACGGTGACCAGGAGATCTCGCAGTTCCGCGGCTCGGAGATGATCGCCGAGAAGTGGAACCTGTCCCGCGAGGACATGGAGAAGTTCGCGCTGACCAGCCATCAGCGTGCCCAGGAAGCGATCCGCGCCGGGTACTTCGAGAACGAGATCATCCCGGTGGACGGATTCGCCATCGACGAGGGTCCGCGCGACACCACGCTGGAGAAGATGGCCGGGCTCAAGACCCTGGTCGAGGGTGGCCGGCTCACCGCGGCGATGGCCAGCCAGATCTCCGACGGCGCCAGCGCGGTGCTGCTCGCCTCGGAGCGGGCGGTCAAGGAGCACGACCTCAAGCCGCGCGCCCGCATTCATCACATCAGCGCCCGCGGCGCCGACCCGGTGTTCATGCTGACCGGCCCCATCCCGGCCACCCACTACGCGCTGGAGAAGACCGGCCTGTCGATCGATGACATCGACACCGTCGAGATCAACGAGGCGTTCGCCCCGGTGGTGCAGGCCTGGATCAAGGAGACCGGTGCGGACCCGGCCAAGGTCAACCCCAACGGCGGTGCCATCGCGCTGGGTCATCCGCTCGGTGCCACCGGCGCCAAACTGTTCGCCACCATGCTGAACACCCTGGAGCGCACCGGCGGCCGGTACGGCCTGCAGACCATGTGTGAGGGCGGCGGCACCGCCAACGTCACCATCATCGAGCGTCTCTAGCCGAAAAACGCAATCCCGCACCGATTCCAGCGCTAGTCTCACTCTGACATCAAGCATTGTCAGAGTTTGGCTGGCGCTGGAATCGGTAGGAGATGCGTGTGACGAAGGTCGGGCCGTTCGGATATTCGGCGGCGGCGGTGGCGATCTCCGCCGGGCTGGTCTTCGCGCCGGTGCACGGCGCGGCATGGGCGGACACCGGCGGTGGCGAGTCCACCTCCTCGGAGTCGACAAGTGCAGACTCCGCCGGCCCGGACCCCGGGACCGGGCCGACACGAACGATGGCGTCGAATCCACGGACAGCGCACCGGGCCCGAAACTCATTCAGCCGGGCCGCACCGAACCGCGCAAGGCCGGCCCCGCAGCGCGCTGCGCGACCGCACCGCCGAACTGGACGACGCCGCGTCCGACCTCGACATCCCGAAGTCCGAGCAGCCACAAGATGATCCCGGAGCCCCGGCCACCGACGACATCCCCGCACCGGAGCCGACGGTCAGCACGGCGGGGCCCGTCGACCGGCCCTGCTGAGGTCGGTGCGCACCCACCGCGCCGGGATCAGCGGGGTGCGTCCGGCGGGCCCGGCCGCCCGCGTGCTCACCCTCGACGTGCCGAACCTCGGTGCCACGACGGCAACCGCAACTGCACTGGCAACCGCGCCCGCCCTGCCGGCCGCGGCGGCGGTCGTCACCACGGCCGTCGACCCCACCACGCCCACGGCGCCCACCCCGCCGAAGCCGTTGTCGCCCATCGCGAAGGTGCTGCAACTGCCCGGCCGGCTGATCAACGCGGTGCTGCAGGTGTTCAGTCTGACCACCTCCGCCAACAGCCACGGACTGCCCAACGGCCTCAACGTCGTCAACGATCTGATCTTCGGGGTGTTCCGCGAGATCGAGAAGCTGATCGGGCTGCACCGGACGCCGGTTGCCATGCCCGCCGTACCGACCATGACCTACACCGGTCCGACGACCCGGCCGACCCCGACGGTGGAGCAGTTCCTCAACGCGTCCTCGGCGTCCTACGTGCTGGGCGGCACCCCCGGAAATCTGGTTCCGTTCACCGTCAACGGATTTCAGCTGTCGGCGACCCGCCTCTTCTCCGGCATGGTCGCCAAGACGTGGGTGACACCGGAGGGACAGGTGATCATCGCCTACCAGGGCACCACCGGCGGAAGTCATCTGCTGTTCAACCCGCTGATCACCGTCGCCCAGATCGTCGCCGATCTGCAGGTGATCTTCACCCGGACCACCCCGCTGGCCTTCTATGACGCACTGGAATTCGCCGAACGGGTGCGCGCAGAGGCCGCGCTGCAGGGCTACACCGACGACGACATCTTCGTCACCGGCCATTCGCTCGGCGGCTGGGAGGCCCAGTTCGTCGCGCAGCGGATCGGTCTGGCCGGCATCGGTTTCGAGGCGCCGGGCATGAACTCCCGGGTCCCCGGTAACGGCGCCGACTCGATGTTCGTCACCATCGGCACCTACGGCAGCTCCGCTACGGCGATGGCCACCGATCTGCCCTATCTGCAGCCCTTCATGCCGCCGTATGTTCCGGGCGGCGGTAGCAAGCCGCACTACGGGCCGATTGTCTTGATCGGCGATCCGGCCGCCGCGAACCCGCTGTACAACGTCTCGAAACTGTGGGGCAAGTCGCTGATCGGCAGCGCGATCTTCATGCTGGACTTCCTGGGCAACTTCTTCCAGTACCACCTGCCCGGGGTACAGGCCTACCAACTGGACATCAAGTCCGATCCCGGGATCGTGCCCTTCCTGGGCGCCAGGCGCGGACCCGTGCACACCGGCTACGGGACGCTGACCATCCCGCAGCTGCTGAAGACCGCCTCCGACGACGGAATCCTGTTCCTGCCCTGATGTTTTCGGCCCGGGCGGTTCAGTGGTCGTGCACGATCACACCACGGATGTTGCGGCCGGCCCGCATGTCCTCGTAGCCCTCGTTGACCTCGGCGAGCTTGTACTCGTGGGTGACGGTCTCGTCGAGCAGGAGCTTGCCCTCGCGGTAGAGCGACAGCAGCCGGGGGATGTCCGCGCGCGGGTTGGCTTCCCCGTAGAGGCTTCCCAGTAGCCGCTTCTGGAACAGGGTGAACATCATCATGCCCAGGGTCGGCTGGTTGTCGGCCATGGTGGACAGTGCGGTCATCACCACCGCGCCGCCCTTGCGGATGATGTTGGCGGCCTCCTCCAGCATCGCGCCCTGCAGCAGGCCGACGGTCAGGATCGCCGAATCGGCCATCACCCCGCGGGTGAGGTCGGCCACCAGCGCGGTGGCCTCCTCCATCGAGGTGGCGAAGTGGGTGGCGCCGAACCGGAAGGCCAAGTCCCGCTTCGCCTCCACCGGTTCCACCACGATGATCTTCTCGGCGCCGGCCAGCCGGGCGCCCTGGACGGCACCGCTGCCGATGCCACCGAGGCCGATCACCACCACGGTGTCCCCGGGTGACACGTCGGCGGTGTTGACCGCCGACCCCCACCCGGTGGTGACACCGCAGCCCAGCAGGCAGGCCCGCGCCAGCGGGATGTCGTCGTCGATCTTGACGATCGACGCCTCGGGCACCGTGCCGTACTGCGAGAAGGTGCCGACCAGCGCCATCACACCGACGTCCTGGCCGTTGACGTGCCGGCGGTAGGTCCCGTCGAGTTGGGTGCCCGCCATGATCATGGCGCCCAGATCACACAGATTCTGGTGCCCGGTGGAGCAGAACCGGCAGCGGCCGCAGGCCGGCAGGAACGATGCGACGACGTGATCGCCGGGGGCCAACCCGACCACACCGGGGCCGACCTCACGCACGATGCCCGCCCCCTCGTGGCCGCCGATCAGCGGCAGTGGGGCCGGCAGATCGCCGGTGCGGATGTGCTCATCGGAGTGGCACAGGCCGGTGGCCTCCCAGGAGACCAACACCTCGCCGTCGCCCGGGGGATCGAGATCGATCTCCTCGACCGTCCAGTCGCCGCCGTACTCCCACAGAATCGCCGCGTTGGTCTTCATGCGCCCCGAGTGTAGGAACCCCGCCCCCGTGCCGTGGTCGATTCGCGTGGATCACCAGCGGCCCCGGATCCGGTCGCGGACATTGCGCCCGTCGGGGTCGTAGATCATCCGGTAGGCCGGCGCCGCCCAGAGCCGGGTGAACCGGCCCAGCCGCTCAGGGCGGTGTGCGCGCAGCCGCCCGGGTGGACGCTCACCCCGGCAGCCCGACGCGTACCAGCCGTCCAGCGCCCGGGCGGCGGCCTCGATCTCCGCGACCGCGGTGTGTGGGTCGGACAGTCCGCCGTCCTGGCTGCCGTCCGCGGCCCGGTCCAGGTGCTCGCGCAGCAGCCGCAGCCGCAGGTCCCGGGCGAACACCCCGTCGGGATCGATGACCGCACAGGACAATTCGCTGTCGTGGGTCCAGGATCGCCGGTTGAAGTTGTCGCTGCCCACGCTGGCCCAGGTGTCGTCCACGACGCACACCTTGGCGTGCACGTACACCGGTGTCCCGGAATGATTCTCGAGATCGAAGACATGGACCCGGTCCGGGTCCACCCGGGCGCAGGCCGCGATGGCCTGGTGTCGGCCGATCTGGTTCGGCGGCAGCGCCAGCCGCCCGTCCACGTCCGGGTGGCGCGGGACCACCGCGACCAGGTGCAGATCGGGATTGTCGCCCAGCGCGCGGACGAACAGGCCGGCCACCCGCTCCGACCACAGATACTGGTCTTCCAGATAGATCAGCTGCCGGGCCCGGCGCAAGGCCTTGCTGTAACCGCGCGCGATGCTGCGTTCGCCGCGCGGCGCGAAGTCGTACTCGAAATGCCCGTCGGGGTAGGTGCGCAGCACCTGCACCGCATGCCGGCCGCACGGTGGGGGATCGGGTGGCCGGTCCGGCAGGGCGCCGGGTTGCAGGTCGGCGCCGCGCAGCCGGTCGCGCAGATACGCGATCGGGTTGAGCATGTCCAGCGCCGCCGGATCTTCCCAGCGTTCCCGGAATGAGGTGTCCAACGCGCCGACGGCGGGGCCGCGCACCTGCAGCTGCACGTCATGCCAGGGCGGGTGCGCGCCGTAGCTCTTCGCCATCCGCACCGCCTGGCGGTCCCCGTGGTGCGCGGCGTCGTCGCGGCGGGAATGGCACAGGTCGATGCCCCCGGCGAACGCGACGTCCCGGTCGGGGTGCCGGGGATGGCGCAGCACCACCATCTTCTGGTGATGCGAACCGCCGAATCGCACCCGCTGGTCGAGCAGTACCTCGCCGCCGGCGGCCTCGATCACATCGCCGAGGTGTTGGTTCTCCTCCTCGCTGTAGGCGAACGCATCCAGATGCGACCGCCACATCAGGCCCTTGACGATGACGCCGCGCCGGGCGGCGCGGCAGAACAGCTCCGCGATGGTGGGACCGTCGTCGCGCAGCAGCTGATCGGGGTCACCGCGCCAGTCGGTGAAGAACAGGTGGTCGCCCGCGTCCAGCGCCTCGACCTCCGTGACCAGGCGGTCGAAATAGGTGGCCCCGTGGATCAGCGGCTCGGCCCGGTTGCCGGTGCTCCACGCGGGCAGGCGCGTGGACGGGTTTCCGCGCTCCTGCGCCGTGAGGAACCACCGCGCGAGGTCGGACACGACTGTTACATACCCCGAACGGCGGGTTCTCTCACCCGCCGAGCAGACGTGAAGGGCCGCGAAATCGGCTGATTTCGCGGCCCTTCACGTCTGCTCGCGAGGGAAACGTGCCCCCAGCTCGCGCTATCGGATGTAGCCCGAGGCCTGCTGTAGGTGTGCCACCGCGTCGGCCACGATGGCCGGCACCAGTTCCGCACAGGACGGCAGATCGCTCAGGATGCCCGCGACCTGACCCGAGGCCAGCACGCCGGCCTCGGTGTTGCCCTCGACCAGGCCGGCCTTGAGCAGCATCGGGGTGTTGGCCGCCATCAAGACCTGCGACCAGGTCAGGTCCTTGCCGTGCCGCATCGCCAGGCCGTCTTTGACCATGGACTTCCAGGTCATCCCGGACAGCTTCTTGAACTTCTGGGCATTGCCCACCGCCGCGGCGAAACCGCGTACCGGCGAACCGCTTTCCAGCTTCTCCACCAGGCCGGTGCGCAGCACCCGGTGCGGCATCCCGTCCACCCGGGTGGAGACCACGGTGCCGTCCAGGGCGGCGTCCAGGTAGCGCTGTTTGACCGCGTCGGGCACCGTCGAATCGGAGGTGAGCAGGAACCGGGTCCCCATGGCGACACCGGCGGCACCGTAGGACAGCGCGGCAGCCAGGCCGCGGCCGTCGAAGAAGCCGCCCGCGGCCACCACCGGCATACCGGTGTCGGAGACCGCGTCGAGCACCGAGGGCAGCAGCAGCGTGGTGGCGATCGGGCCGGTGTGGCCACCGCCCTCACCGCCCTGCACGATCACCGCGTCCGCGCCCCAACTCGCCACCTTCTTGGCGTGCTTGGCCAGCCCGACCGACGGGATGACCACCACGCCGGCGTCCTTGAGCTTGGCGATCAGATCGGGCTTGGGGGCAAGCGCGAAGGAGGCGACCTTGACCCCTTCGCGGATCAGCAGGTCGACGCGGTCGATCGCGTCGCCGGCGTCGGCCCGGATGTTGATACCGAACGGCTTGTCGGTGGCGGCCTTGACCTTGGTGACCGCGGTCTGCAGTTCGGCCAGCGTCATCGTCGCCGAGGCCAGGATGCCCAGCCCGCCCGCATTCGACGTTGCGGCGACCAGTCGGGCACCGGCGACCCAACCCATACCGGTCTGTACCACCGGGTGCTCGATGCCGACCAGTTCGGTCAGCGGCGTGACCAGCTTCGCCATGACTAGGCCTTGACCTCTTTGTCGCGCAGCGACTTCGGATCGATGACCTCGCGCAGCAGGTGAAGTTCCTCGGCGTCGGGCAGCCGGGTGGTCTGTGCGGAGTCCAGGCCGTGCACCTCGAAGGAGGTGTTCTCGGCGACCTGACCGGGTTCGACGCCCGGGTGCAGCGACACCGCCCGCATCTGATGGTCGGGACCGTTGAAGTCGAAGACACCCAGGTTGCTGACCACCCGGTAGATGTCGGCGAACCGGAAGGCCGGGTTGGCGGGATCCACCTTGTCCCAACCGATTCCGGAGACGATATCCACCTGCTCGGTGAACACCCGCTTGGAGTGGTTGCCGACGAAGTAGCTGGTGGGGTGGTTGATGGAGTTGCCGGGAGCGCCACGCACACCGAACATCTGCCGGGTCGGGTGCTGGATCGGCCCGAACGCCGACAGGTTCTGGTTGCCGTACCGGTCGATCTGGTTGGCGCCCATCACCACATGGCGACGGCCCCAGGACAGCGTCTCGAAGACCCGGTTGAACGGCATCCAGCCCTCGATGGCCGCCGGCGCCCCGATGGCCGGGGTATCGGCGATGATGCGGGCCTCGCCGTCGGTCAGCACGATGTCGGGGGAGAAGGTCAACCGCGCCAGCCGGG
Organism: Mycolicibacterium aurum; assembly: GCA_900078775.1. Taxonomy (GTDB): domain Bacteria; phylum Actinomycetota; class Actinomycetes; order Mycobacteriales; family Mycobacteriaceae; genus Mycobacterium; species Mycobacterium aurum_A. Next base: position 4,189,388 of record LT549889.1, on the reverse strand, counting down.
CGCCGATCTGCACGATGGTCGTCATGGGCGAGACCATGATCTCGCCTGCGTCACGGAACAATTCGGCGCACGCGACGGCGCAGACCTCGGCACGGGTCGGTTCGGTCATGCCTGCTCCTCCTTGAACTTCTTCACGGCCGCTTGGTAATCGGCCTCGCTGCCGGACAGATAGGTCTTGACGAACTCGGCCCACGTCTCGTCGGAGCCGGCGGCTTCGGCGTAGTGGCGCTGGAACTTCTCATCTCGGCGGTAGTCGGGCTCGTTGGTGGTGAAGTGTGCGCCGCCCGGCGCCTCCACCACGGCGTCGACCATCATGCGGTTGACCAGCAGCTGCTGCGGCACAACGGAACCGACCAGCTCCTCGGTGGACACCACCTTCTCCACCGACAGGAAGCGCTGCTCCGCAGACATCAGGAACAGGTCGTCGAAGTACGGGTCGATGCCGGTGTAGGCGGCGTTCCCGCGCTCGTCACCGAGGTTCATGTGCACGAAGGCCGCGTCCAGGTTCAGCGCCGGCATGGCGATGAGTTCCTCGTCGCCGTACGGGGACTTGACGGTCTTGAGTTCGTCGCCCCAGAAGGCGCGGACATCGCTGCCCAGGCCGGCGCGGGTGGGCAGGAACGGCAGCCGCTGGGCGGCGGCCTGCAGACCGCAGCGCAGCATGCCCTCGTCCATCTCGCGGGCTTCGATGGCACCGGAGGTGCGGGCCTTGGCGAACCACGGGTCGTAGAACGGCGGCGAGTCCAGTGAGACGAATCCGTAGTAGACCCGCTTGACCTTGTCCGCCGAGCACAGCAGACCCAGATCGGGTCCGCCGTAGGTGACCACCGTCAGATCCTTGACGTCGGTGCGCAACAGTGCACGGATGAATGCCATCGGCTTGCGCCGGGAACCCCAGCCGCCGATACCGATGGTCATCCCGCTCTCGATCGAGGCGACAGCCTCGTCCAGCGTCGTTCTCTTGTCTGCCATGGCTATTTCGATCCCTTGTCGGTTCCGGCGAACGCGTCGCGGTGCTCATCGGAGACGCCTGCGAGGTTGAGCTCGAAGGTGAAGCCCTGCTCCATTCGGTACCGGGCGGTGACCGGCTGCACGTCGATGAAGTTCAGCGCCTCCTTGGCCGCCCGGATCACCCGGGTGTCCTTGTTGGCGATATCGCGGGCCACCCGCAGCGCGGACTCGTCGAGGTCGGCGCGGGGCACCACCTCGTGCACCGAACCGAAGTGGTGCAGGGTCTCGGCGTCGACGGTGGCGGCGGTGAAGAACAACCGGCGCATCAGGTGCTGGGGGACCAGCCGGGACAGATGGGTCGCCGCGCCCAGGGCGCCGCGTTCCACCTCGGGCAGGCCGAACTTGGCGTCATCGGAGGCGACGATCACGTCGGCGTTGCCGACGAGGCCGATGCCGCCGCCGACGCAGAAGCCGTTCACGGCGGCCACCACCGGCACCTCGCATTCGTACACCGCCTTGAAGGCGTGGTAGCAGCCGCGGTTGGCATCGATCAGGGCGGTGAAGCCCTCGGTGTTCTGCATCTCCTTGATGTCCACGCCGGCGTTGAAACCGCGTCCCTCCGCGCGCAGGATCACCACGTGGGTGCTGCGGTCGCGGCCGGCGGCGGTGATGGCATCGCCGAGCTCGAACCAGCCGCGGGAGGGGATCGCGTTGACGGGCGGGTAGTTCACGGTCACCGAGACGATGCCCGGTTCGACTGTCGTGGTGGTGATCATCGGTCACTTCCTGAGAGGGTCGCTACCTAAGCAAGCACTTGCTTGGTACGCTAGCACAGTGAGTGACACCGCTGGAATCGATCTGCAACTGAATGGCCGGGTGGTCCTGGTGACCGGCGGCGTGCGCGGCGTCGGCGCCGGCATCAGTGCCGTCTTCGCCGGTCAGGGCGCCACGGTGGTGACCTGCGCGCGCCGCCCGGTGGAGGGCTCGCCGTATGAGTTCCACTCCTGCGACATCCGCGACGACGATTCGGTGCAGGCCCTCATCGGCGCCGTCGTCGCCAAGCACGGCCGGATCGACGTGGTGGTCAACAACGCCGGCGGCTCGCCGTACGTGCCGGCCGCCGAGGCCTCGGCCAAGTTCAGCACCAAGATCATCGAACTGAATCTGATCGGTGCGCTGTCGGTGTCCACGCACGCCAACGCGGTCATGCAGAACCAGGATTCCGGCGGTTCCATCGTGAACATCTCCAGCGTCAGCGGTCACCGGCCGACGCCGGGCACCGCGGCCTACGGTGCGGCCAAGGCCGGCATCGACAACCTGACCTCCACGCTGGCCGTGGAATGGGCGCCCAAGGTGCGGGTCAACTCGGTGGTGGTCGGCATGGTCGAGACCGAACAGTCCGAACTGTTCTACGGCGACGCCGAGTCCATCGCAGCCATCTCCAAGAACGTGCCGCTGGGCCGGCTGGCCAAGCCCGCCGACATCGGTTGGGCGACGGCGTTTCTGGCCTCGCAGGCGGCTTCCTACATCAGCGGTGCCTCGCTGGAGGTGCACGGGGGCGGCGAGCCCCCGCATTACCTGAGCACCACCACTGCCGACATCAAGTGACGAACAAGGAGAAACAGCAATGGGTTTGCTCGACGGTCGAGTAGTCATCGTGACCGGTGCCGGCGGCGGCATCGGACGCGAACACGCGCTCGCGTTCGCCGCTGAAGGCGCGCGGGTGGTGGTCAACGACATCGGTGTCGGCCTGGACGGCTCACCGGCGGGCGGCGGCAGCGCCGCGCAGAGCGTCGTCGACGAGATTCTCGCCGCCGGCGGGGAGGCCGTCACCAGCGGTGCGAACGTCGCGGACTGGGCGCAGGCCGAGGGGCTGATCCAGACCGCAGTCGATGCGTTCGGCGGGCTGGACGTGCTGGTCAACAACGCCGGCATCGTGCGGGACCGGATGTTCGTCAACGCCACCGAGGAGGAGTTCGACGCCGTCACCGCCGTGCACCTCAAGGGCCACTTCGCCACCATGAAGCACGCCGGAGCGTACTGGCGCGCCCAGTCCAAGGCCGGCAAGACCGTCGACGCCCGCATCATCAACACCAGCTCCGGTGCGGGCCTGCAGGGCAGCGTCGGCCAGGCCACCTACAGCGCCGCCAAGGCCGGCATCGCCGCCCTGACGCTGGTGGCCGCGGCCGAGATGGGGCGGATCGGGGTGTCCGTCAACGCCATCGCACCCTCGGCCCGGACCCGGATGACCGAGACGGTGTTCGCCGACATGATGGCCACCCAGGATTCCGAGTTCGACGCCATGGCCCCGGAGAACATCTCCCCGCTGGTGGTCTGGCTGGGCAGCGTGGAATCCCGCGATATCACCGGTCAGGTCTTCGAGGTCGAGGGCGGCATCATCCGGGTGGCCGAGGGCTGGAACCGCGGCGGCGCGATCGACAAGGGCGCCAAATGGGACCCGGCCGAACTCGGCCCGGTGGTGCGCGACCTGCTGGCCAAGACACGCAAGCCGCTGCCGGTCTTCGGCGCCTAGTTCCCTTGCGATTTGTGGAGTCTTGGCCGGAACCATTCCGGTCAAGACTCCACAAATCGTTGATCAATCGCGCGGTTCGCACACCACCAGCGGGATGACGCGGTCGGCCGCCTCGCGGTAGCCGCGATAGGGCGGGTACATCCGGGTCAGCCTCGGCCAGTAGCGGTTTCGCTCCTCCGGCGTCGCATCACGGGCGGTCATGTCCCACCGGTCCGGGCCGTACTGCACATGCACCCGCGGATCGGACCCGATGTTCAGGTACCAGGCCGGGTCGTGATCGCGGCCGCCGAACGAGGCGGGCAGCACCACCCGCTCGCCGTCGCGCAGGCACAGCGTCGCGGTCACCCGCGGCTGTCCGGAGCGCCGGCCCGTGGTGGTGATCAGCGCCGCCGGCAACCAGAGCAGGCGGGAGCCGAGCCGGCCGCCGGAGTGGCGGTACACCCACACGTGCGCCTTGGCGAAGTTCTTCATCGCCCACGCCAGCAATCCCGAGTTCCGGACGTCGACCATGCCCCTGGTTTGCCCGAACCGGATCCGGGCAAACCCGGGCGCCGATCAGGTGACGGCCAGCGCCAGGTACAGCGCGACGGTCGGCCCGGCGAACAGCAGCAGGCAGATCCGCGAGGCGCGTCGGCGTCGGGCATCGGGGAAGGCCGCGGGCAGCACCACCACCGACAACACCCCGGCGAGGACACCCACGACGGTGCCGAACATCAGTGCATAGCCGTGCGGGTCCGTGGCGGGGTCGGCCGAGAAGCCGGATCGCGCAACGAGGTACATGCACATCAGCCACAGCAGGGCCGAGGTCAGGCCGAGCACGGCGGCCACCGCCCGGGCGACGCCCGCGCTCACCCCGTAACCCGACGGGCGGCGCGCGGGACGGCGGATCAGGCCGCGTCCCTGGCGGCGGCGCCGTCGGTGCCGCCGGAATCGGTGTCCGAGTCGCGATCGGTGTCGGTATCGGTGTCGGTGGCGGCGGGGTGGTCATCCGACTCGTTCCGGTCGGTGGCCGCGACCCCCGGCCGGCCGGCCCGCTTCACCTCCAGGTCGGTCACGTTGGCGCTGCTGTCGAATTCGTCGATACCGGCGGCGATTTCGGTGTCGACCCGGGCCGGCCGTTTCGCGGTCCGGCTGGTCCGCAGCTTCTGCACCGGTGCGATATCCGGCTCGGATTCGACGCTCTCCGGCTCCGCCGCCCGGGAGGCGGCCGGGGCGGCGGCCGCCGACCCGGCCGGCTCGGGTTCGGCCGCGCGCTGCGGGGCCGCGGCACCACGGTTCGGGCGCAGCGCATCCGCCACATCACGGACCACCGCGACGGTGAACTCGATCGGCGCCCGCACCACTGCACCCACCCCGTCGCGGATCGCCCGGGCGATCTGGCCGATGTCCCCGGTACCGAAGGCCCGCACCACGTCGTAGACCGCGGTCTGCGGGGCCACCACCAGATCACGGACGTTGACGAACAACTTCGTGCCCAGCGACGCCGGCCCGACCGGAATGCCGGCCCAGCTCCTGAGCGTCCAGCCCTCCTCGGTGCTGCCCTCGACCACCACCGCCTGCGCGTTGTCCAGCCGGTGGCGCAGCATCAGGCCGAGGTCGGGATTGTCGACGTTCATCATCGTCCAGAACATGATGGTGGCGCCGTGGCTGAACACCAGCGGGTTCCGCGCACCGCTGTCCTCGATCACCTTGAGCGCGCCGTCCACGCGGGCGTCGAACGCGTTGCCGTTCCCGCCGCCCAGCATCGGCACCGACCGGGCGCCCAGCATCCAGAGCGCCGGCGTCAGGCCATACCCGAGCCGGCCCAGTCCGGAGTTCTCCGAAGACCCCTCGAAGATGCCGGCGTTGATCTCCCGGAACCCGGGCAGCGCGGTCGGGGTCAGGCCGGTCCGCGCGGCGAACGGTTCCGCGGTCTCGGTGGTACGCACCATGTTCGAGGTGTAGATCGCGTCGTAGGGGCGGCCGGCGGCGGTCGCCGCGGCCACCATGGCCGCGGCCGCCGAGGCGGCCTGCGAGCGGCCCAGATCGGTGATGTGCGGGCCGGGCACCTCGGTGTTGATGATCCCGGCGGCGTTGCGCTCGGACTGGGCATGCCGCACGAAGGTGACCGTCAGCGCCGCCGCGGGGACGGCCGCGGCCACCCACAGCAGCGCCACGGTCAGCACCGCGAGCAGGGACGTGATCAGTCTGCGAGGTGATCCCACGACCATCGGATCACCCTAACGAGCTAGGCGGGATCGCAGAGGAGGATCGGGATTTTGCGGTCGGTGTAGGACCGGTAGTTGATGAAGTCGGGGTACATGGCATCCAGCTTGGGCCAGTACTCGTCCCGCTCGGCGTCGGTGGCCTCGCGTGCGACGAGCTTGAGCTTCTCGTTCTTGATCTGGAATGTCACGTTCGGATCGGCCTTGACGTTCAGGTACCACAGCGGATTGGTGGCCCGGCCGCCCTGCGAGGCGACCAGCACGATGCGATCGCCCTCGCGCAGGAACAGCAGCGGGCAGTCCCGCGGCTCACCGGACTTGCGGCCGATGGTGGTCAGGATGCCGACCGGCGGGGGTGCGCTGAACCGGTTGGACCCGCCGCGCCACTTGTAGCCGAGCCGGCCGCCGGTGACCTTGTAGGCCCAGGTGTTGATCCGTGACATCCACTTGATGCCGGTGCCGACCGCATTCGAGTTGAGGCTTTCGACCTGCTTCGGGCTCAGGGGTTTGGGCGCTTCGACCATGTAGGAAACCTATCGGCTGATGAACGGGCGGAGCGTGGCGTTGATGTGCCGGATCGTGGGCTGCGGGTCCCCGGCCGGGATCAGGAACGTCTCGTCGACGTGCGAGCAGACCCGCCGGCCGAACAGCCGGGGTCTGGTCAGCACGTCGAACTGCGCGCGGATGCGGTCGCCGTCCACCGAGAACTCCGGCGGCGTGGTCGCTTCGATCAGCTTGAACTGCGGGCCGTTGTTCAGGCTGCGGCGCAGGTGATCTCCGGACCGGCCGGTCTTGAGCCCCATCTCGATCCGGATGCAGTCCGGGGCGAACGGCACCGCGTCGGCCCGATGGCTCGACAGCGCGTCGATGTAGGACTGCGCCGCGGCGATGCGCTCGGCATCCGCGAGGGCCATCGGCGTCAGATCCGCTCGATGATGGTGCCGGTGCTCAGGGCGCCGCCGGCGCACATGGTGATCAGCGCGGTGCTCTTGCCGGTGCGCTCCAGTTCGTGCAGAGCGGTGGTGATCAGCCGGGCGCCGGTGGACCCGACGGGATGGCCGAGCGCGATCGCGCCGCCGTTGACGTTGACCTTGTCCAGGTCGGCGCCGTGCACCTGGGCCCAGGACAGCACCACCGACGCGAAGGCCTCGTTGATCTCGACCAGGTCGATATCGCCCATCTTCATGCCGGCCTTCTCCAGTACCCGCGCCGTCGACTGCACCGGGCCGTCGAGGTGGTAGTAGGTCTCGGCGCCGACGTTGGCCTGCGCGACGATCCGGGCGCGCGGCGTGAAGCCCAGAGCCTTTGCCTTGTCCTCGTCCATCCACAGCACCGCGGCCGCGCCGTCGGAGATCTGCGAGGACGTGCCCGCGGTGTGAATTCCGCCGTCGATCACGGGCTTCAGTGCGGCCAGGCCCTCGGCGGTGGTGTCGCGCAGACCCTGATCGCGGGTGACCGGCGCGAATTCGGCGGTCGGCTGCTTGTTCTCGTCGAGCACCGGGGCCGAGATCGCGGAGATCTCGCGGTCGAAGCGGCCCTCGGCCCAGGCCTGCTTGGCCTTGGCCTGCGAGGCCAGGCCCAGCGCGTCCACATCGGCGCGGGTGATGCCGCGGCGCTTGGCGATCCGCTCGGCGGCCTCGAACTGGTTGGGCATGTCGATGTCCCAGGAGGCCGAGCGCGCCCCGCCGCCGTTGGCGCCCAGGCCGACCCGGCTCATGGCCTCCACACCGCAGGCGATGCCGATGTCGATGGCGCCGGTGGCGATCAGCCCGGCGATCAGATGGTTGGCCTGCTGGGCGCTGCCGCACTGGCAGTCGACGCTGGTCGCGCCGACGTGCTCGGGCAGACCGGCGACCAGCCAGGACTGCCGGGTGACATTGTTGGCCTGCTCGCCGTACTGGGTGACGCAGCCGCCGATGACCTGCTCGACGTCCCCGGCGGGGATACCGGCCTTTTCCACGAGGGCCTTCTGGACGGCACCCAGGAGTTCGGTCGCGTGCAGTCCGGACAGCCATCCGTTGCGCTTGCCGATGGGGCTGCGAGTGGCTTCGACGATGACAGGATTACCCATGATGTCAGGCTAGAACACGTTTCATTACTCTGACAAGCGACGATGCATGCGTGCCTTTTATCTGCGGTGGAGGCGTGTTTCAATGGTCGCAAGTGGCACTAGAAGGAATTGTTGTCGCCCGACCCGTGCCCCGACTTTCGCAAGGAGATCCTGCATGGCCAGCCCGAACCTCCCTGAAGGCTTCGATCCGCTCGACGCGACCCTGAACCTGGAACGCGTCCCCGTTGAAGAACTGGCGGAGCTTCGTCGCACCGCCCCGGTGCACTGGGTGGACGTCCCCGGTGGCACCGGCGGATTCGGCGACAAGGGGTACTGGATCGTCACCCGGCACGCCGATGTCAAGGAGGTCTCCAAGAACAGCGAGATCTTCGGCAGCTCGCCCGACGGCGCCATCCCGGTGTGGCCGCAGGAGATGACCCGCGACGCGATCGACCTGCAGAAGGCCGTGCTGCTGAACATGGACGCCCCGCAGCACACCCGGCTGCGCAAGATCATCTCCCGCGGTTTCACCCCGCGCGCCATCGGCCGTCTCGAGGACGAACTGCGCGCCCGCGCCCGCAAGATCGCCGAGACGGCGCTGGCCGCCGGCACCGGCGACTTCGTCGAGCAGGTCGCCAGCGAGCTGCCGCTGCAGGCCATCGCCGAGCTGCTCGGCGTGCCGCAGGAGGACCGCGACAAGCTGTTCCGCTGGTCCAACGAGATGACCGCCGGCGAGGACCCGGAGTACGCCGACATCGACCCGGCGATGTCGTCCTTCGAGCTGATCACCTACGCCATGAAGATGGCCGAGGAACGGTCCAAGAACCCGACCGAGGACATCGTCACCAAGCTGATCGAGGCCGACCTCGACGGCGAGAAGCTCTCCGACGACGAGTTCGGGTTCTTCGTGGTGATGCTCGCGGTGGCCGGCAACGAGACCACCCGCAACTCCACCACCCACGGCATGATCGCCTTCGCCGAGCATCCGGAGCAATGGGAGCTCTACAAGAAGGAGCGCCCGGGCACCGCGGCCGACGAGATCGTCCGTTGGGCCACACCGGTTTCGGCGTTCCAGCGCACCGCCCTGGTGGACACCGAACTCGGTGGCCAGAAGATCAAGAAGGGCGAGCGGGTGGTGCTGTCCTACCGCGCGGCCAACTTCGACGACGAGGTCTTCGAGAACCCGCACGAGTTCAACATCCTGCGCGACCCGAACCCGCACGTCGGCTTCGGCGGCACCGGTGCGCACTACTGCATCGGCGCCAACCTGGCCCGGATGACCATCAACCTGATCTTCAACGCGATCGCCGACGTGATGCCCGACCTGAAGCCCGTCGGAGATCCGGAGCGGCTGAAGTCCGGCTGGCTCAACGGCATCAAGCACTGGCAGATGGACTACACCGGCACCGCGGCCAAATAGTCAGCACTCAACACCAAGGAGAATTCGGGTGGACTTCACGCCGAACCCGGAGCAGCAGGCTGTCGCCGATGTGGTGACATCGGTGCTGGAACGGGAAAATAGCTGGGATGCACTGGTTTCCGGTGGCGTCGCCGCGCTCGCCGTGCCGGAACGGCTCGGCGGCGACGGGCTGGGGTTGGCCGAGGTGGCCACCGCGCTGACCGAGATCGGGCGCCACGGCACCGTCGGTCCGGCACTGGCCACCCTCGGGCTGGGCCTGGTCCCGCTGCTGGACCTGGCCACCGAGGCGCAGCAGGACCGCTACCTGGCCGGTGTCGGTACGGGTGCGGTGCTGAGCGCGGCGGTGAACGAACCGGGCGCGCAGCTTCCCGACCGGCCGTCGACCACCCTGACCGCGGGCAGGCTCGACGGCACCAAAATTGGTGTGCCCTACGCGGAGACGGCGCAGTGGCTGGTCGTCACCGCCGCCGACGCGGTCGTCGTGGTCTCTCCGCAGGCAGCGGGGGTGACGGTGACCAAGACACCGACCGCCAACGGATCCGACGAGTACGTGGTCGTCTTCGACGGTGTCGAGGTGTCCGCCGACGATGTGCTCGCCGGCGCCGCCGTCACCCGGGTGAACGATCTCGTGCTCGCCGGCACCGGTGCGTTCGCCGCCGGCCTGGTGGCCGGTGCGCTCCGGCTGACCGCCGACTACGTCGCCACCCGCGAGCAGTTCGGCCGGCCGCTGTCCACCTTCCAGACCGTCGCCGCGCAGCTGGCCGAGGTGTACATCGCCTCCCGGACCATCGCGCTGGTGTCCACCTCGGCGGTGTGGCGGCTGTCCGAAGGGCTGGACGCCGCAGAGGATCTGGCGATCCTGGGGTACTGGATCACCTCGCAGGCCCCGCCCGCGATGCGGTTGTGTCACCACCTGCACGGCGGTATGGGCATGGACATCACCTACCCCATGGACCGCTACTTCTCCTCGATCAAGGATCTGAACCGGCTGCTGGGCGGTCCAACGCATCGTCTCGACCTGGTGGGAGTCTGAATTGTTCATCGACCTGACCGCAGAGCAGCGAAAACTGCAATCCGAACTGCGGGAATACTTCTCGACGCTCATCACGCCCGAAGAGGCGGCGGCGATGGAGACCGACCGGCACAACGCGGCCTACCGTGCGGTGATCAAGCGGATGGGCGCCGACGGCAAGCTCGGGGTCGGCTGGCCCAAGGAGTACGGCGGCCTGGGCTTCGGCCCGGTCGAGCAGCAGATCTTCATCAACGAGGCCAACCGGGCGGACATCCCGCTGCCCATGGTGACCCTGCAGACCGTCGGCCCGACCCTGCAGGCTCTTGGCACCGAGGCGCAGAAGAAGAAGTTCCTGCCCGGGATCCTGGCCGGTGAAGTGCATTTCGCGATCGGCTACTCCGAGCCCGAGGCCGGCACCGACCTGGCGTCGCTGCGCACCACCGCGGTCAGGCATGGCGATGAGTACATCGTGAACGGGCAGAAGATGTGGACCACCGGCGCGCACGACGCCGACTACATCTGGCTGGCGTGCCGCACGGACCCGGAAGCCGCCAAGCACAAGGGCATCTCGATCCTGATCGTGGACACCAAGGATCCGGGCTACTCGTGGACGCCGATCATCCTGTCCGACGGCGCCCACCACACCAACGCCTCGTACTACAACGATGTGCGGGTGCCCGCCGACATGCTGGTCGGCGAGGAGAACGGCGGCTGGAAGCTGATCACCACCCAGCTCAACCACGAGCGGGTGGGGCTGGGTCCGGCCGGACGGATCGCGGGCATCTACGACGAGGTGCACGAATGGGCGGCCCAGCCCGGCTCGGACGGCGTCACGCCGCTGGAGCAAGAGGGCGCCCAGCGTCTGCTCGGGCAGATCAAGGCGATCTGGCGGGTCAACGAACTACTGAACTGGCAGGTTGCCGCCTCCGGTGAGACCATCGCCGTGGCCGACGCCGCTGCGACGAAAGTCTTTTCCACCGAACGGATTCAGGAGGTGGGCCGGCTCGCCGAGGAGGTGCTGGCCCGCTACGGGAACCCGGCGGACCCGCACACCGCCCGGTTGCTGGACTGGCTGGACAAGATGACCAAGCGCAATCTGGTCATCACATTCGGCGGCGGGGTCAACGAGGTGATGCGCGAGATGATCGCGGCGTCTGGCCTCAAGGTGCCGAGGGTTCCGCGATGACGCAATCGAACGATCTGCGCCACGGCATCGACGCGATCCTCGCGTCGGGTGCCGGTGAGCCGACCATCGCCCGGGATCCGGTGAACCAGCCGATGATCCACCACTGGACCGATGCGATCGGGGACACGAACCCGATCTACGTCGACGAGGAGGCGGCCAAGGCCGCGGGCCATCCGGGGATTGTCGCCCCGCCGGCCATGATCCAGGTCTGGACCATGATGGGCCTGGGGCGCAAGCGATCCGACGATGATCCGCTGGCCCGGGCCATGAAACTGTTCGACGACGCCGGGTACGTCGGCGTGGTCGCCACCAACTGCGACCAGACCTATCACCGTTATCTGCAGCCGGGGGAGCAGGTCGCGATGAGTGCCGAGATCGTCGGCATCGTCGGGCCCAAGCAGACCGCGCTGGGCGAGGGCTACTTCATCAACCAGAAGATCCGCTGGCATGTGGGCGACGAAGAGGTCGCCGACATGGATTGGCGCATCATGAAATTCCTTCCTGCCGCGAAGCAGGGCGGCGGTCAGGCCGAGGCAGCCGTCATCCCGGAGGATCTCGATCCGGACAAGCTGATGCGGCCGTCGTCCTCGCGGGACACCAAGTTCTTCTGGGACGGCATCAACGCCGACGAACTGCGGATCCAGCGCCGCCCGGACGGATCGCTGCAGCATCCCCCGGTCCCGGCGGTCTGGGCGGGTAAGGACGATCCGGTCGACTACGTGGTGGCCTCCGGCAACGGCACGGTGTTCAGCTTCGTGGTGCACCACGCGCCCAAGGTGCCCGGACGTTCGCTGCCGTTCGTCATCGCGCTGGTCGAACTCGAGGAGGGCGTCCGCATGCTCGGTGAGCTGCGCGGCGTCGACCCCGCCGATGTGAAGATCGGGATGCCGGTGCGCGCAACGTATCTCGATTTCCCAGACAGTGATGTCAGCCCCGCATGGAGCCTGTACGCATGGGAGCCCGCCAAGTGAGCGTGACCGTCGGCACCAAACTGCCCGAACTGCAGATCTACGGCGATCCCACCTTCATCGTGTCGACCGCCATCGCCACCCGCGACTATCAGGACGTGCACCACGACCGGGACAAGGCGCAGGCGAAGGGTTCCAAGGACATCTTCGTCAACATCCTGACCGACACCGGTCTGGTCGGGCGCTATGTCACCGACTGGGCCGGGCCGAACGCGATCGTCAAGTCCATCAAGCTGCGCCTCGGGGTGCCGTGGTACGCCTATGACACCATCACCTTCACCGGTGAGGTGACCGAGGTCGACGGTGATCTGATCACGCTGAAAGTGGTGGGCAACAACAGCCTTGGCGCCCACGTCATCGCCACATCGACCCTCACGCTGGGAGGCGGAAAGTGAGCCTGTCCGGAAAAGCGGCGATCGCCGGCATCGGCGCGACCGACTTCTCCAAGAACTCCGGCCGCAGTGAGTTGCGACTGGCCGCCGAGGCGGTGCTCGACGCGCTCGACGATGCGGGACTGGCGCCCTCGGACGTGGACGGGCTGGTCACCTTCACCATGGACTCGAACCTGGAGACCGCCGTGGCGCGGTCCACCGGGATCGGCGACCTGAAGTTCTTCAGCCAGATCGGTTACGGCGGCGGGGCCGCCGCGGCCACCGTGCAGCAGGCGGCGCTGGCCGTGGCGACCGGTGTCGCCGAGGTGGTCGTCGCCTACCGGGCGTTCAACGAGCGCTCCGAGTTCCGCTTCGGTCAGGTGATGACCGGGCTGACCGTCAACGCCGACTCCCGCGGTGTCGAGTACAGCTGGTCCTACCCGCACGGGCTGAGCACCCCGGCCGCGTCTGTGGCCATGATCGCCCAGCGCTACATGCACGAATACGGGGCCACCAGCGCCGATTTCGGTGCGGTCTCGGTCGCCGACCGCAAGCACGCCGCCAACAACCCGAAGGCGCACTTCTACGGTAAGCCGATCACCATCGAGGACCACCAGAACTCGCGGTTCATCGCCGAGCCGCTGCGGCTGCTGGACTGCTGCCAGGAAACCGACGGCGGGGTGGCCATCGTGGTCACCACCCCGGAACGGGCCCGCGACCTCAAGCACCGGCCGGCCATTATCGAGGCCGCCGCCCAGGGCGCCGGCGCCGACCAGTTCACCATGTACTCCTATTACCGCGAGGAACTCGGTCTGCCCGAGATGGGCCTGGTGGGGCGCCAGCTCTGGCAGCAGAGCGGGCTGTCGCCGGCCGACATCCAGACCGCGATCCTCTACGACCATTTCACCCCGTACACGCTGATCCAGCTCGAGGAACTCGGGTTCTGCGGTAAGGGTGAGGCCAAGGACTTCATCGCCGGTGGCGCCATCGAGATCGGCGGCCGGCTGCCGATCAACACCCACGGCGGGCAACTCGGTGAGGCCTACATCCACGGCATGAACGGCATCGCCGAAGGGGTGCGCCAGCTGCGCGGGACCTCGGTCAACCAGGTCGACAATGTCGAGCACGTGCTGGTCACCGCGGGTACCGGGGTGCCCACCTCGGGTCTGATCCTGGGGTGATTTTAGTGTGTCGCCGCTGGTCGGGGGCACGGTAATCTCGGGGCCATGGGGATCCAGCCTGATCTGAGCCCATACGGGGGGCAGACGGTCACCGGCCCGGGTTGGCCGAACGTCGACGAGAACGCACTGGCCGCGGCGGCCGCGCAGTACGAGGCGCTGGCCGCCAAGATCGGCGGCACGGTGGTCCCGCAGCAGCAGGGCCAGCTGTCCAGGCTGACCGGTGAATGGGAGGGCGGCGGTTCGCTGTCCGCCGCCGGTGAGGCCAGCACGATCATCGGCGGTCATGAGGCCAATGCCGCCCAGGCGGCGGCGATCGCCGCGAAGCTGCGCACCATGGAGGCCGCCGTCGTCCAGACCAAGACGATGGCCAACATCGTGGCCCAGGAAACCCAGGCCGAATGCATGGCGCTGCAGGCGATGCCGGTGAGCAACACCCAGGCGCTGGTACAGAGCCGGATCATGATGGGCCTGTCCCAGAACGCCGCCACCGTCTCGGCCAACGCCGGCACGATGGCCAACGCGATCGGCGCGCCGGCGCAGACGCCGACCGGGGGTGTGCCGCCGGTGGGGCCGCAGCAGTTGGCCGGACAGGACCCGTCGCAGGCGATGCAGATGCTCGGTCAGCTCGCCGGGTTGGTCGGTCAGCTCCCGCAGATGTTGGGGCAGGCGATGGGCCAGGTGACCCAGGCCCCGCAGCAGCTCATGCAGACCCTCGGGCAGCCGTTGCAACAACTCACCTCGATGCTGGGCCAGGGTGGCGGGGGTGTCTCTGGTCTCGGCGGGTTGTCGCCGTTCTCCGCGTTCTCCAACCATCCGCTGGCCGGGGGCTCCGGGGCGGGTGCCGGGGCGGGCATGATGCGCGCGGCCGGTCTGCCCGGCGGTGGCGGCGGGTCGGCGCAGACGCCGCTGATGGCCAGCCTGGTGGGCAGCACCGTGGCGGTCTCGGTCGCCCCGGCGCCGGGGGCCGGGGCGGGCGGCGGCGTCGTCGGCGGGATGGCCCCGGTGGCCGCGGGCGGCGCGATGGGGGGCATGGGCGCGCCGATGATGGGGCAGCGGGGCAGCAGTGGGGGCACCGCCTCCGGTCTGGCGCTGCCCGAATCCCTCGAGTACGACCTGGCCGAAGACGACGTCGACGAGGATTGGTGATCGCTGATGACGAGCCCACTGCGTAAACCCGAGGGGATCAGCTGGAGCGCGGCATCCGTGGAACTGCCGCCGATGCCGGTCATCCCGCCGGGTGCGGATGCCATGAGCATGACGATCGCGGCGGTGCTGCCGACGCTGGAGGCGGCGATGGCAGCCAGCGTGACTTCCCTTGCCGCCAAGGAGGACACCTTCTCCGGCAAGGTCGGTGCCGCTCAGACCGCCTACAACGTCGAGGACGCCGCCGGCGGGCAGTCGGTCGGGCAGATGGGGCAGATGCTCGGCCAACTCGGCCAGCTCGCGCAGATGCCGCAGCAGGCGGCGAGCAGCCTCGGTGGGGGCGGCGGAGGCGGTCAGGGCGGCGGATTCGGTCAGCTCATGCAACAGGCGATGCAAGGCGCCCAGGGCGCGGTGCAGCAGGCGACACAGGCCGGGCAGCAGGGGCAGGGCCCCGGTGGGGGTCCCGCCGCCCCGGGTGGGCCGGGGGTACCGACACCCCAGCAACGCGACGAGGAGGAGAACGAACGCGAGGATCAGCTGAACCAGCGCGAGGACCGACTCGACGAGCGTGCGGCCGCCCAGAACGCCCGCGATCATCAGCAGGATCAGCGCCAGGCGCAGCTGGACTCCCGGGATCACGCGGCGGCGGGTCCGTCGGCGGGGGGATCAACCGCCGGTCCGGCGCCGGTGCAACCGCACCATCCGTCCCGGCCGACCACCGGCGCGGAGGACCTGTCCCGGCGGGTTTAGCTGTCAGACGAGGTTCAGCGGGGCGGTTCGGGGATGTCCGGGTCCGCGCCCTCGATCACCGCCCGCGCGACATCGACCAGCCGGGTCTCGGTGCTCCGAGCATGGGCACGCAGCAGCTTGAATGCCCGGTGCACGTCGATCCCGCGCCGCGCGGCCAGGACCCCTTTGGCCTGCTCGATCACCGTCCGGATGTTCAGTGCGGTCTGGAGTTGCCGATTGAGCAGATCCAGGCGCGTCGCGGTGCGCTGGTGCAGGATCCCGATTGTGGCCATATCGGCCAACGCCTGCGCGATGTGCAGATCGGCGTCGCCGAGCGGGCCGGTGGCCGAGCGGAGCAGATTGAGCGCCCCGACCCGGTCCGCGCGCAGCCGCATGGGCAGTGCGTAAACCGACAGGAAACCGAATTCGACTGCCCGGGAGGCGAACTGAGGCCATCGACGGCCACCGATCCGGAGATCGTCCACGCTGACCGCCTGCCCGCTGCGATACGCCACCATGCACGGTCCGTTGTCCTGCTGAATATGGAACAGCTCCAGCAGGCTGGCCTGCTCGGTGTTGGAGGCGAGGACCTGAAGATCGTCGTTCACGTCGGCGAGCACGATGGCTGCGGCGTCGATGGGCAGAAGCGCCATCGCAGTCTCGATGAGTTGCTGGGCCAGTTCGATCAGGTCGAAGTCGGCGACCATCGTGTCCGCCAGACCCACCACCGCACGAGCCAGCTTGTCGTACCGATCCATCATTCCCCCTGCCCCATGCTGCCACAGCGCAATCAGGTTGCTGCCGACACTCGAACCTCTTCGGAATACGGATAGCTGGGAGGGATCCTCTCGGAATGACCGCAACTAGGTCCATCTCCCGAACCAGGAGATACTGCAGAGATATTCGGTTGGAAGCACACATAATGACGTTGCCGTTGATATTTCCTGATCATGGAATTCGGCTAGCTGACGGTGCGTGTCCACGGCCGCCGCGCCCGCCTGTTGCCGGCCGGGTGCAGGCCGGGTCGGGGGATCCGGATCTCCGGGGACGCTGCAGCTGGGGGGCCTGAGCGTGGGATCCGGACCCCTCGGCCGGTCTGCCTGGACCGAGGGATCGCGTATGCCGGAGATCGCAGATCCATCTCCGCGGAGCCCGGACGCTGCCACCGCGGGTATCCGCCAGGTGTCCATATGCAGTTATGGCGAAACTATTTGCGTTCGCCATAAATGCGTTTGTGGGTGTCGGAAAAGCTTGCGAACTTGCCTGCGAGTCAATTAATCTCTGAGCTACCTCGCTACCCCAGTCCCTGGTTGTCAAGGTTTTAAGAGAATTTTCGGAGATCTAAGCGGTCGGTGGGGGCCGTTGGAGAACCTGATTCGAGAGTCGGTCGAAAATTAGCTCAGTAACTTGTGGGCTATCTCCGAGAGGCACCGGCCAGGCCGGCGTCGACCACGACCACGGACAGGAACATTTAACGGGTAGGCCGCGGACCGCCGCGGACGACAAGTGTGAATGGGGCGCGGGGGATGAAAGCATATGGATCGGTGGCACCCAGGGCGATTCCCGGGGATGCAGGACCGGTACTGGACCAGGACGGCACGGTTCTCCGGCAGGTCCATGTCCAAGATCCAGACCACGGCGTGCGGGTGAGCTACGGCTCGGCGCGTTGGCCGGTACATGCCCACCGGGAGACCCCGGTGCCGGCCGTCGAGCGGGAACCCCTGCTCGAGACCAGAGTCCTGATCGTCGACGACTGCGTACTGCACCGCGACAGCCTGGCCGCGGCCCTCGGGTCGGCCGGTGTGCCGGTCGCCGGATGTGCGTCCGATCCCATCAGTACGGTCAACGGCATCCGTGACGGCGCCGCGGGCGTGGTGCTGCTGAACATCGCCACCCGCGACAGTGCCGCGCTGCTGCGTGCCGCGCTCGCCACCGACCCGGCGGTGCGGGTGGTCGTGCTGGGGGTATCCACCGACGACGAGGCCGCGATCATCGCGTGTGCGGAGGCCGGAGTCGCCGGATACCACACTCGCACAGAGTCATTCGAGGATCTGGTGGTCCTGCTGAAGAAGGTCGCCGCGGGAGAGTCGTTCTGCTCGCCGCTGGTGTCGGCGATGCTGCTCCGGCGGCTGTCGGCTCTGGCCGCGCAACAGACCACCGTGCCGGACGGCCCGGTACTCACCGCACGGGAGGCCCAGATCCTGGACATGCTGCGGTTGGGGCTGCGCAACCGGGATATTGCCGACGAACTGTGCATCGCGGTGCACACGGTCAAGAACCACGTGCACAGCGTGCTGACCAAGCTCGGCGTCAGTACCCGGGCCGAGGCCGTCGTGCGGGCCCATGCCCTACGGGGCATCGGGGACTAGTTCCTGTGGTCCGCGATTTGGATCGTCAGGACTATGTACCGGGCTCACCGGCCGTTCGATAGTGAATTCGTGCGCGTCACAGCGAGTGGGGTGAGAGGGGCGACGATGTTTGCTGCACTGGCGGCCTTGGTTCTGCGCCTCATGCTGGACAACCCCGACTGGGACGACCGGCCGGCCGGTGGGTGGTCGACGAGATTCGGATTCGGTGCGCGCCGGGCGGCGAGCCCGAGCGTGCCGCAATTGCATGTCAACGGAATCTGGTTGGCGCACAGCGCCTCAGCCCGCAGCCGCTACCCCGACGAGATGCTCAGGGCGCTGGTGGCACACGGTCGTTTCGAGGTGGTGCTGCACACGCCGGCCGACGCCGATCCCGCTCTTCCCGGGTGGCCAGGGCGCGCCCGTATGGTGGTGCGGCGGTCACGGTGCACCGGGTGGATATTCGAGCAGTGCTATCTGCCGGCGGCGACCTCGGGACAGACGCTGTTGAACTTCGCCGGGTCCGCCCCGGTGCTCAAGCGGCGCCAGCTGGTCACCATGCCCGACGCTGCACCGTTCCGCCGACCGGCGGGGTTCGGCACGAGCTACCTTCTGCTGCACCTGCTTTCCTACCGCTGGCTAGGTCGGTTCGCCGCCGGTCTGGTCACCGAATCGGAGTACAGCGCCCACGAACTCGCCGATGTGCTGCGCGTCGACGTGGACCGCTTCATCGTCGCAGGGGGCGCGGCGGACGCCCTGCGGGGTGTGCGCCCGGTTCGGCCCGACCTGCTGGTGTCCGGGGAGCACTATCTGATGATCGGTACGGCCGCGCCGCACGAGAACCTGCGTGCCGCGGCCACCACCTTGGCGGACTCGGGTCGTCGGGTCGTCGTGCTGGGGATGGCAGGGCGACGCATCAGCCACCCCTCGGTGGTCGTCGCCGACCGGGTTTCCGACGCTGCGCTGGTCTGGCTGTACCGGCACGCCCGGGCGTGTGTCCTACCGTCCAACTACGCCGGATCGGGTCTTTCGGCGGTGACGGCGCAGGCGTTGGGATGTCCGGTCGTCTGCGCGGACTCCGGTGCGCTGCCGGAGGTGTGCCGGGATACCGCGCTGTACTTCGATGTCGGGGATTTGAATTCTCTGACGGCCCAGCTGGACCGTCTCGAGCACGAGACCGGGTTGTCCGCGGATCTGAGGCGGCGCGGTTTCGTGAACTCCGAGCGGTACTCGTCGGCCGACTCCGCGCGCAAGCTGGTGGGCTGGGCTGAGCTCATCCGCCGGCCGGTGATGCGCTGTTAGTGCGGCGGTGACGCCGCGGTGCCCCGGCAGGTCCAGTCGACCTCGCCGGGCATTGCCGCGGGGGCGGCAGGTCGGAAGAATCCCCTGATCAGATGAATATGGCAAAACAATACAAATTCGCTGAAACTGCAGCAAATGGTTGCATAACCGGCCTGTCTGGATTACCCTCAGGCGCAGCGGCGTACCCCGTTAACCCGGATAAGCAAGTCTTTTGCCCGGCGATCATCGCATCGAGGTGGCCAGATGGTACGAGAAGATATCTCCGAGGTGGCGGACCAAAAAGTTGGCTGTGCGGATACAGCGCAACGTCGGTTTCGCCGCGGTGCGGCGGCGGGATCCCCGCACGCCGGCACCCGTCGGCCGCGCGCCCGTCCGAGCGCGCACTAGCCAGGATCATTTCGCAGGGGGCGAAGATGAAGACAATCAGATCAACAATGGGTCCGGCGGCGGGGGGCTGCCGCACGAACATGCCGGTGTCACCGTCCGGTGGTGTGCGGTGACGATCGAAGCGGACGGCGGTGAGGCAACCGTCGTCGGGCTCGCCGAGAACCCCCCGGACTGCCGGTACGCGGGGCCGGGACCCGCGCAGCATAGGCCGAGCCTGCTGACCCTGCCCACGGCCTCCGCACCCCGGGATGGCCGGTACGCAGTGGCGGGTGCCGAGCACCGGGCACCGCGATACCGGGATATCGACGAGGAGACGGAACTGCTCTTCGGGACAAAGGTTCTGATCGTCGATGACTGCGCCCTCTACCGCGACTACCTGGCCGCAGTGGTCGTGTCCAACGGCGGCGCACCGCCCGGATTCGCATGGGATCTGCACTCGCTCATCACATCTGCTGAATCCGCAATACCGAGTGTGGTCCTGGTCAACATGATGACCCGTGACAGTGCGACCCTGCTCCGCCAGGCCGTCCAGTTGAATCCGACGGCCCGGGTGATCGTCTTCGGCGTCGCCGGCGACGATGAGTCCGAGATCGTGGGATGCGCAGAGGCCGGAGTTGCGGGCTATCACCTGCGACCGGATTCCCTGGACGACCTGATGCTGGCGATCCACAAGGTTGCTCAGGGTGAATTCCTCTGTCCACCCAGCATTTCCGCCATTCTCCTGAACCGGATATCGGCATTGGCCGCTCAGCGCCAACCGGTGTCCAAGGAGTTGGTGCTCACTGCCCGCGAGATCCAGATTCTGCGAATGCTGGAGGCCGGCCAGTCCAACCGGGAGATCGCCGAGCAACTTTGCATCGCGGTCCACACCGTCAAGAACCACGTGCACAGCCTGCTCACCAAGCTCGGCGTCAGTTCCCGCGCGCAAGCCGCGGCCCGCGCGCGCGCCATCCTCGTGGCCGAGCAATTGCCGTAGCGCTCTCGGTGGGGATCAAGGGATTCAGTCCGAAATCGCTCCATCGGTCCATGTACCAAACATGCCCGCAACCCCAATAGTGAAGGCATGTCATTCGGCGTCACGCAGATCCATGGCTCCCGGACGCCGCGGTGGACGTCCGCGGTGCAGCTGGTCATGCGCCGAGAACAGTTGGGGCGGTGGGCACAAGCCGCATTCGGACGAGATCGCCTCGAACTCCGATGCATCTGATCGCGGGCCTCGTGGACGACGGGTCGTCGGCCGGTAACGGACGACGGTCGGCCGAACCGCGGATCGCCGCGGTGCCACACTCTGGCCCCCTCGGTACGAACGCCGCCGTCCACCCGGCCCGGGGCGGCGCCGGACTGCTGCGCGATGTCCGGATCCTGGTCGTCGACGACTGCACCGTGCTGCGGGACTACCTGGTCGAGGTGCTCGCTTCGCACGGGGCGGCACCACCGGGCGCGGCCTGGGACCTCGTCACGCTCGTCGCGGCATTCGAGCGGACGCACCCGGAGATCATCCTGCTGAACACCAGGACCCGCGACAGCACGATGTTGCTGCGGCAGGCCGTGAAGCTGGGCTCGAATGTCCGTCTGGTGGTGCTCGGGGTATCCGAGGACGACGAGCCGGAGATCGTCACATACGCCGAAGCCGGCGTCGCGGGGTATCACCTGCGCAGTGAAACACTCGACGACCTTCTCGTGATGATTCATCAGGTTGCTGCCGGCGGGACCATGTGTTCGCCGAAGGTGTCGGCGATCCTGTTGCGGAGGCTGTCCTCGCTGGCCTCCCAGCGCCGCCCTACGACAAAGGAACTGGTTCTGACGGCACGTGAGATCCAGATCCTTCGGATGCTTGAGATGGGACTCACGAACCGCGATATCGCGGACCGGCTCCGCATCGCGATCCACACCGTCAAGAACCACGTCCACAGCCTGCTGACCAAGCTCGGAGTCAGTACGCGGGCGCAGGCGGCGGCACGCGCCCGGACCATCCTGACCGCCGAGGATTCCCGGGGGAACTAGTCCTGGGCCCGGTCGGCGGTTCAGGCCGGAAATCGCTCGGATGGTCCATGTACCAACGTCTCTCGGACATCGATAGTGAAGTGGTGTTTAGGAGTTTACTCGGGACGATATCGGGGGGTCGCTGGTGATCAATGTGACGTCAAGTCCGGAACCGGCTTTCGCGGATCCCGGCATGCGAATCGCGGCACCGCGACACAATGGCCCGGCCACCCCGGGAATCGGCGGAACGCGGTGCGCGAATGTACGCCGGCCGGCCCGGCCGGGCAGCAACGCCGTGGCGGGCCGATCGTTCGCTGACGCACCGTCGGGGACACGCTGATGTGCGGCATCATCGCCTGCCGGACCGACCGGCCGGCCGTCGACTATCTGCGGGTGGGGCTGCGCCGGCTGGAGTACCGCGGCTACGACTCCGTCGGAGTGGCGCTGCGGACGGTGTCCGGTGACATCGCCCGGATCCGCACCACCGGACGGATCGGCACCCTGGAGGACCTCCTCGACGAGTGGCCCGGACCCCAGTTCAACGGCATGGGAATCGGCCACACCCGCTGGGCCACCCACGGCGCGGTGACCGAGGGTAACGCGCACCCGCACACCGACTGCACCGGACAAATCAACCTGGTGCACAACGGGATCATCGCGAACGCCGATGTACTGCGCGCCGAGTTGGTGGCCGCCGGTCACCTGGTGGCGACGGCCGTCGACAGCGAGGTCCTCTGTCACCTCGTCGAGGAGGAGCTCAGCCGGTGCGACGACCTCCTGCAGGCCGTGCAGCATGCGCTGGCGCGGGTCGACGGCACCTGGGCGTTGGCCGTGCTGGAACAGCGGACCAGCCGGATCGTGGTGGCCGCCTGCGGTTCTCCCCTCGTGGTGGCACACACGGCCGATGGTGACTTCGCCGCGAGCGACATCACCGCGCTGGCGGACTGGGTGGACGAATTCCAGGTGCTCGACAGCGGAGACATCGTCGAGCTGACCAACGGGGACAACTGGCGTCGCGCGGGTGTGGCGGTGACCCCACCGCTGGCCATCCGGTACCGCTGGAACAGCCGGGACGCCGAGTTGGCCGGCTACTCCGACTTCATGGCCAAGGAGATCGACGAGCAGCCCGAAGCGGCCGCCCGGGTGATCGATGAACTCGCCGACGGCATCGTGACCGGTGAAGTGTGGAACAGCCTGGAACTGCCCGCCTTCGGGCGGCTGCGGGTGCTGGGCTGCGGCAGCTCACTCAACGCCGGGAACGTGATCGGAAATGTGGCGCGGCGGCTCGGTCGGATACCGCTGACGATGACCGTCGCGAGCGAAGCCACCTCCGACATCCCGGAGCCGGCCCAGCTGTGCCTGGCCATCAGCCAGTCGGGGGAGACCGCCGATGTGCTCCGTGCGGTGGAATCCACCGCGCTCGGGGACTCCCCGCTGCTGGCCCTGACCAACAACACCCATTCCACGCTGGCCCGGCTCTCGGACGCCGTGCTCGGCTTTCCCGCCGGCCCGGAGATCGGGGTGGCAGCCACCAAGACCTTTGTCTGCCAAGTCATCTCCGGCAGCGCGCTGATGCTCTCCGCACTGGTGGCGATGCACCGGTTGCCCGTGGTGGCGGCCTCGCGGATGCTCGACGAGCTCAAACGGCTCCCGGAGCAGCTGGCGGCGGCCGGGACCGTGGCCAAGTGCGTGGTACCGGCGATCGCCGACGAACTGATCTCCGCCAACGGGTTCATCTTCCTGGCCCGCGGCTCGGGTCTGCCCTACGCGGCCGAAGGCGCCCTCAAGCTCAAGGAACTGAGCTACCGGTGGGCCGAGCACTATCCGGCCGGTGAACTCAAACACGGTCCGCTCGCCCTGATCGAACCGGGCACCCCGGTCATCGTCATCGACAACGGGGACCCGAAGCTGGCCTCCAACATCGCCGAGGTGCAGGCCCGCGGCGGACGGGTGATCACCGTCGGCTCCGCCGGCAGCACGGTGCCGGTCCTGGACAAGCCGGACGCGCCCTGGGGGCCGCTCGCGGCGACCATCCCGTTGCAGATCTTCGCCCGCACAATCGCTCTCGCGCTGGACCGAGATGTGGACAAGCCCCGCAACCTCGCGAAGTCGGTCACGGTCGAATGAGTGAAACCGCTGTCCACAGCTTGGCCGCGCCGTTCGACGGTGCCACCGCCGATGTGCTCACCGACTTCGCGTCGATCGCGCGCCACTATCCGGACCACGCCGCCACCATGCACAACGGTGTGGTGTGCAGCTACCGGGACCTGGCCGAACGGGTCCGGCACACCGCACTGAGGTATCAGTCCCGGCTGACCGGGGTGTCGGTCTCGCATAACCCCGCCGTTGTCGAACACCTGCTCGGGATCCTGGCCGCGGGTGGCGCGTTCTGCCCGATCGACGCCGCTCTGCCGGCGACCCGCCAGCAGGAGCTGGCCAAGATCATCGGACTGCCGTTGTGGGTCAATACCGTCACCGAGGATGTCGGGCCGGTGGGCGATGAAAGAGGCACAGACCAAAACCACGGGCTCACAGCGGGGCCGAACGATGCGGCGTACGTGCTGTGCACCTCGGGATCGACCGGCACACCCAAACCCGTCGAGGTCTCCCGGCATGCGCTCGCGGTCACCGCGCGCGCACTGCGGGAGCTGTTCGAGCTCGGCCCACAGGACCGGGTGCTGCAGTTCGCTTCGCTCGGCTGGGATACCTGCCTGGAGGAGATGATTCCGGCGTTGACTGCGGGTGCCACCGTGGTCTTCGACGACGCGGCGCACTCGCACTCGTTCCCGCGGTTCGTCCGGATGCTGGCCGAGCGCGAGGTGACCGTGCTCGACCTGCCGACCGCGTTCTGGCATGAACTGGTGTTGTTCCTGCACGAGATGCGTGCCCAGCTGCCCGGCTGTGTGCGGCTGGTGATCATCGGTGGCGAACGGGTCGACCGGACCCGACTGCGGCAGTGGCGGGAGCTCGGCACCGGCGCGATCCGGTTGCTCAACACCTACGGCTGCACCGAGACGACCATGGTCACCCACGCGGTGCAATTGAGCGGTCCGGGAACCGATCTGAGGACGGCCGACAATGTGGAAGCCCCGCTCGGGCGGGCCCTGCCGCACGTCATCGACCATGTCGGTGCCGACGGTGAGCTCCTGGTGTCCGGGCCCGGCCTGGCCACCGGCTACCGCGGTGCACCGGAGCTCACCGAGGCCGAATTCCCGGTCATCGATCACGGTGACGGACCGAAGCGCTGGTTCCGCACCGGGGACCTGGTCAGCCGAGACGAGTGCGGTCTGGTGCACCCGCGCGGGCGCACCGACGAACAGGTCAAGGTGCTCGGTGTGCGGGTCCACCCGGCCGAGGTGGAGGCCCAACTGAGCTCGCACCCGGCCGTCGCGGGCACGGTGGTGATCGGCGAGAAGTCCCTTGGCCGAACCATATTGGCGGCCTACGTGGTGCCGGTGGGCAGCACGACAGCGGCGGAACTGAAGCGCTATCTGCGGGCTCGCCTGCCCAGTCAGTTCATTCCCAGCAAGGTGATCTTCATGGCCGAATTGCGATACACAGCCAGCGGAAAAATCGACCGGGCGGCGACTGCGCGTGCCGCAGCGGACCATGCCAGTGAAGGAGCGGTCCGATGAGTACCGGTCAAATTGTGGACATCTTCCGGAGAGTTCTGGGCATCTTCGAGGTGACGCCACATTCCGACTTCTTCGAACTCGGCGGCGACTCGCTGCTGGCCACCCGGGTGCTCAGCGCCATCGCGCGGGACTTCGGCACGGAGCTGTCCTGGGACGACTTCGTCGACAACCCCTCGGCCGAGGGGCTGTCCGCCAAAGTTGCAGGGGCAGTGTCGTGAACGGGGCAGACATGCGGGTGGTCGTGGTCGGCGCCGGACTGGCAGGGCTCACCGCAGCGGTGGAGTTGGTCGACGCGGGCGCGGAGGTCACCGTGCTGGAGGCCGACGAGAGGGTGGGCGGACGGATGCGTGGCGTCCCGATCCGGGACGGTGTGACAGCCGACGGGGGTGCCGCCTATCTGGGGGTGCGGCACACCGAACTGCTGACCATGCTCGACGGGTACGGACTCGGGCTGGCCTCGACCGGCATGGATGGCGACAGCACCTTCCTGCTGTCGGATACCCGGACCACCACCAAAGGCCGGGTGCCACCGCTGGATGCGGTGGCACTCGGCGACCTCTTCGACCGCCTCGAGGAACTCGTCGAGCAGGTGCGCCCGGACACCCCGTGGCTCAGTCACGAGGCCGACCGGCGGGATCAGTTGACCGTCGCCCGCTGGCTGGCCGAGGAGGTCGGCCATCCCGACGCGCAGACCTTCTTCCCGTTGTTCCTCGGCGAGATGATGGCCGCCGACCCGGCGAAGATCTCGGTCCTGCACATGGCGTTCTATCTGCGTTCCGGCGGGGGAATCCGGTACCTGAACGCGTTCGAGGGTGGCGCCCAGCAGTGGCGGGTCGCCGGCGGTTCGCATCAACTGTGCGAGGCGATCGCCGATCGGCTCGGCGATCGAATCCGGCTGGGGCACCGAGCCTCTGTGATCGACCAGACCGGTGACGAGGTGGTGGTGCACTGTGTCACCGGATCCGACGCGGCGCCGGTGCAGTACCGGGCCGACCGGGTCGTCGTCGCCGTACCGCCCCTGCTGGCGCAGGGCATCGACTTCCGGCCTGGCCTGCGCACCCCGCGGGCGACCGCCGCGACCGGCCCCGGCTGCGCGGTCAAGGTCCACCTGGGTTATCCGGCACCGCTCTGGCGTGAACACGGACTGTCGGGCTGGTCGGTGAGCTCGAGCGGGCCGCTGCTGTCGACCGTGGACGACTCACCGCAGGACGGTTCGGCGGGCGTGCTGACCGGGTTCGTGACCGGCGCGGCGGCCCCGACGTTCTCGGCGCTGGCACCGGCCGAACAGGAGGAGGCCGCGCTGGCTCACATCCGGCGGCTCTTCCCGCAGCTGCCGCCACCGACCACGGTCACGGTGACCGATTGGCTCACCGCCGAATTCAGCAAGGGCTGTTACGCCGCCCTGTTCGGGCCGGGCGACTGGCTGCAACTGGGGCCGGGGCTGATCGAACCGCACGGGCGGGTGCACTGGGCCGGTACCGAGACCAGCCTCGACTTCTTCGGCCTCATGGAAGGCGCCATCAGGTCCGGGCGCCGGGCCGCAGCCGAACTGACCCTCGGCGCCGCACTCGTCGGTGTGCCGGCAGGCACGACCAACCTCAACCGCAGTTTCGTCGAATAGGAGTAGCTCATGCGATATCTGGTCACCGGCGCGGCCGGATTCATCGGTTCGACACTCGTGGACCGGCTCTTGGCCGACGGCGACGATGTGATCGGCATCGACAATCTCGACGCCGGGGTGGTAGCCAACCTCGAGCAGGCGCAACGCTTCAACAAGATCCGTCCCGGCCGGTTCACCTTCCTGAAAACCGACATCCAGGCCCCGGAGCTGGCCGACATCGTCACCGGGATGAAGCCCGATGTCGTCTGCCACCTCGCCGCACACGTCGATCTGCGGGCGTCGGTGACAGATCCGCAGGCCGATGCGCGCGCGAATGTGCTGGGCACCATCAACATTCTGGAGGCGAGTCGGCAGGCGGGGGTGCGGCGATTCGTCTACGCCGCCTCGGGCGGCTCTCGCTACGGTGCGCCGGAAAGCCTGCCGGTGAGCGAATCCGCACCACTGAATCCGTTGTCGCCGTATGCGGCGGCCAAGGTGGCGGGCGAGATGTACGTCCGCGCCTACGCGGGCATGTACGGGATGGCCCCGATCTGCCTAGGGCTGTCGAATGTCTATGGTCCGCGCCAGGACCCGTATGGCGAAGCTGGTGTGATCGCGGTCTTCGGCAGTCGGATGATCAGCGGACTGCCGGTCACCGTCTACGGTGACGGCACTGCCACCCGCGACTACGTGTATGTCGACGACGTCGTCGATGCCTTCGCGCGGGCCGGCCGGGCGCCGTTGTCCACGGTGGGCACCTACAACGTCGGGACGGGCCGGCAGACCACCGTCGCCGAGGTGCATCGCGCCATCGCCACCGCACTCGACAGCACCGCCGAGCCGTGCTTCGGCGAAGCGCGACTCGGCGAACTGCACGAGATCGCGCTGGATGCGTCCCACGCCGAGACGGATCTCGGCTGGAGACCCGCGGTCGGTCTCGACGAGGGGATCTACCGCACCATGGCCTGGCTGCGCTCCACGTTGGAGCCCGAGCCGGCGCTGTTGATGGACGCTTGACGAGATGTCCGAAAGCCGAGGGGGGACCATGAATCCGGCGCTCAAGCAACGGGTTGCGCAGATCCGAAGGCGGTGGTGGTTGGTCGCGCTGTGCTGCGCGGCCGCCATCCTCTCCGCCATACCGACCTGGAATGCGCCCGCCAAGTACACCGCGACGTCGACGCTCATGCTGTCCTCGTCCCAGCACCTGGACGACACCACCCTGGTCGTCGGCTACTCCACGCTGTTCAACGAACCGGCGACGATCGGACGGTTGCAGCACAAACTGAACATCCCCGCCGACGTCGAGTTCGTCGGCCGGACGGTGGCGTCCAGCCCGATCCTGGCGATCACGGCGACCACCACCGATCCGAGCCTCGCGCAGGACTCGTCCCAACGCATGGCCGAGGCGTTCCGGGACGACATCAATGCGGTCCAGAAGTCCGCCTACGAGAGCGCGATCCGCAAGAACCAGAAGCAACTCGACACGCTGCTGGCCCGACCGGTACCGCCCGACGGCGTGCAGGACCCGCTGATCGCGATCATGACTCAGCGGCTGGACACGCTGCGGTCCGAGTTGACCAGCCAGTTGCAGGACCTCCAACTCCGCGGCGGTGTGGTCGAAGCCGAATCGCAGCGGGTGTTCGAACTCGCGGCCCGGATCATCGGCGGACTGCTGCTGGGAATCGTTGCGGCACTGGCCTTGGCGAAGGTGTCCACCCGGCTGGACAGCTCCTCGGATGTGCTGGAGAAGACCGGCATCGAACCGTTGGTCGAGGTGCCGCCCGGCGGATCGGCCGAGCGCGATCGGGAGCGCAAGCAGCGGGTGCGGGCGCTGGCCGGCATCGTCAGCATGCAGGACCTGCCGAAGTCGAGCGTGGTTGCCTTCACCGACTGCCGCGGTAGCCGTGAGGCCCGCGAACTCGCCGACGCGGTGGCCATGGCCTCGGCGGAGAAGGGCTATCAGACCGTGCTGGTGCACGCCGACAACGGCGGATGGCAGCACAGCACGGGCGCCGGGTTCAACGACGTGATCGTCTACAGCGAACTGGCCGAGACCGTGCTGAAGGACGGGCCGGTGGACCGGCTCAAGATCATGACATCGGGCACCGTCGTGACCGACCGCTACGCACTGATCAGCCGGGAGCGGATGACCGCCCTCGTCGACGAGTTGCGCGTGAACGCGGACATCATCATCGTCGCCGCCCCACCCATCGAGGACACCGTCGACTCCCAACAGATCTGTGCCGCAGCGGACTTCACCGTGCTGGTGATCGGCCGGCGAGCCAGCCGGTCCCGGGACGTCACCTCGGCGGTCGACGCGCTCTCCGATGCCCGTGCGATCCTGCTCGGCACGGTACTGGCCGACGAGACCCGCCGGCGCCCGGCGGCGCCCGAGCGAGTTCACGGCAGCCACGCATGAGGACGTCACCAGCGCCGAATCCGGCGGTCGGACGTAACCGGCCGCGGGGCACCGCTGTCGCCGTCTGTGCGCTGTGCGCGCTGGTGATCCTCGGGGTGCTGGCGGTCGGCTCCACATCCGGAATCCTGTTGCTGCTCGCCGCCTCCGCCGTGCTGTTCGCGGTGTGCGCCGTGATCAGCCCGGTGTTCGTCGCCGCGGTCTTCCTGGTGACACTGTTCTTCAGACTCCCGATCAAGGACATGGTGGGTGCGCTGCCGATCGAGGTGTTCTGGTTGATGTTCGCGGGCCTGGCCGGCGCGGCCGTGCTGTGGATGGCCCGGACCCCCGACCGACTGCGGGGTATCGGCGGGGTGGAGTGGGCGATGGCCGGCTACCTGGCCTGGAACTACTACTCGATGCTCGCCCCGCATCAGTACGCCGAGGGATCACCGCTGACGGCCGGAGCCCTGCCGATCCCGCGATTCATCTTCGTCGGGACGGTGATCCCGTTCGCGCTGTACATGATCGGGCGCTACACCTTCGACCGTGAGCGGAAGGTCCGGATCCTGCTCTGGATGATCCTGGCCTTCGCGACGTACTCCGCCGCCGTCAGCATCATGCCCTCGGTCGGACTGGGTGGCTGGGTCTGGCCGCAGTACATCGTCACGGAGGTACGGCCGAGCTGGTCGGGCCGCGCGGTGGGCATCTTCAACCAACCGGTCGCCAACGGGATGGTGCTGTCCCTCGGTTTCGCCGTCGCGATGGTGCTGTCCAACCGGCGTCAGGATCCGGCCTGGCAGCGGATCGCGGCACTGGCGGTCGCGATCGCCGCGGGCTGTGGCCTGTTCTTCACCCATACCCGTGCGGTCTGGTTGTCCGGCGTGGTCGTGCTGCTCATCGGGGCGGTCCTGGCCAAGGGGCACCGCAAGGGTTTCGTCGCGATCCTGGTCGCGCTCGGCGCGACGGTCGCCCTCAACTGGTCGTCATTCACCAGCGCGGACCGCGGATCCGGCGGTGTCGGTTCGGATGTCGAGGTGCAGTCCCGGCTTAACGACATGATGACCGCGCTGTGGGCGTTCACGCAGCGGCCCATCGACGGCTGGGGGATCGGCCGCTTCCAATCCATAAACTCCTATCACCACAAGCAGTGGTCCCCGGATACGCCGTGGAGCGCGGGATGGGGAGAAGCCTCGCATGAGAACGAATTGGCGATCCTGGCCGAGCTGGGCCTGATCGGGCTCACCGCGTGGGTCTGCGTGCTGGTGTTCATCGGCAACCGACTGTGGCGGGCCTACCGGACCGTCCCGGATGACGAGCTGTGCGGTAAACCGCTGGTACTCATGGCGATGATGGCCGGCGCCATCTTCCTGTGCGCCGGGCTGACCGTCGACCTGCGCTACTTCGACTTCGCCACCGCCATCATCTTTCTGCTGGTCGGCGTCGCGGTCGGATGGGCCGACCGATACGCCGCGGCCACCACCGCCGCGGTCCTCGACACCCGGTTCGACGGGCTCCCCCGGTTGGAGGCGGCCCGATGAACGGACGGCCGGTGCGGACGTTGTTCGTGGTGCCCGACCTCATGGTCGGCGGCGCCGAACGTCACGTCACCACCCTGCTGCCGCGGCTGGACCCGCAACGCTTCAGCGCCTCGGTGGTCTGCATCGACGAGGAGGGCGGGCTCTTCGGCGATCTGGTCGACGCCGGGATCGACGCGCAGGCACTGCATCTTGGTAGCAAGAGGCAGGCAGCGACGGCCCTCGGCAAGCTCGTCACCGTCATGCGCCGGCAGCAGCCCGACGTCGTGTTCGTCCGCGGCTACAACGCAGAGGCGCTGGGCCGCATCGCGGCTCGTGCCGCGGGCGTCCAGCACACCGTGGTGTGGGTGCACAACATCACCGACCTGCGGCCGCGTACCGCGCTACACGCCCGCCTCGACCGCGCACTGGATCGCTACACCAGCGCCTACTTCGGGGTCGCCGAGGCCCAGCGTGGCTATATGCGTGACCATCTCCGGTACCCGGACGAGAAGATCCGCATCATCCTCAACGGCGTAGACCCGGGACTGTTCGACCCCCGCGCCGACCGCGGCGCGCTCGACGAATTCGGCTTCGGCGACGCCGATCCGGTGGTGGGCATCGTCGCCGAGCTCAGCCCGATCAAGGATCACCAAACCCTTTTGCGGGCAGCCCGACTCGTCGTCGACCGGTTGCCGACGGCGCGCTTCCTGGTGATCGGTGACGGTGCTTGCCGCGGCGAGTTGGAGCGGTTGTCGGCCGAGTTGGATCTCGACGCCAACGTCCGGTTCACCGGTGTGCGCCGCGACGTCCCACGGCTGCTCGCCGCACTCGACGTCTTCACCCTGAGCTCACTGTCGGAGTGCTTCTCCATCGCGTTGCTGGAGGCGATGGCCTGCGGCCGGCCCGCGGTCTGCACCGCCGTGGGCGCAACGGCCGAGATCCTCGACGACGGCAGGACCGGGTACCTGGTACCGCCGAGTGA
Organism: Mycolicibacterium aurum; assembly: GCA_900078775.1. Lineage (GTDB taxonomy): Bacteria > Actinomycetota > Actinomycetes > Mycobacteriales > Mycobacteriaceae > Mycobacterium > Mycobacterium aurum_A. The sequence goes on along the minus strand of LT549889.1, from coordinate 4,157,491 downwards.
TCCGCGGCGGCTGGCCAGCCGGCTGATCAAAATGCTGTCCGAGCCGCAGACCGCGCGCCGGATGGGTCGCGCCGGCCGGATCCGGGTGGAGACCGAGTTCACCCTCGACCGCAGTGTCGAGGCGGCCCAGCGAGCCATCGAGGACGTGGTCATGGGGCAGTACGTTCCGATCGGACGGGGTTGAGAAACCATGCGACACATACTGATTCTCGTCGAGAACCTCTCGGTTCCCTTCGACCGCCGGGTCTGGCAGGAGTCCCGCGCCCTGACCGAGGCCGGGTTCAAGGTGACCGTCATCTGCCCGGCCGGCAGCAGCCAGGACCGGGAGGCCGAAGCCGTCATCGAGGGTGTCCGGATCCTGCGCTATCCGCTCCGGGCGGCCACCGCGGGACCGATCGGCTACCTGAGCGAGTACTCCACCGCGCTGTGGCACACCCTGCGGCTCGCGCTCAAGGTGCGCCAGGAGGGACCCGTCGACATCGTGCACGCCTGCAATCCGCCAGACCTGCTGTTCCTCATAGCGCTGGTGTTACGTTGTGCCGGAGCTCGATTCGTCTTCGACCACCACGACCTCGGGCCCGAGATGTACCTGTCCCGGTTCCCGACCGGCGGGCGGACGCTGTACTGGATGACCCGCATGGTCGAGCGGCTCACCTTTGCCGCTGCCGACGCGGTGATCTCCACCAACCACAGCTACCGCCGGATCGCGATCGAACGCGGCAAGGTGGACCCCGGCAAGGTGGCGGTGGTGCGCACGGCACCCGACCTGGGCCGGTTCGTCCGCCAGGATCCCGACGACAGTCTGCGGCGCGGCAAACGGTACCTACTGGCCTACCTGGGGGTGATGGGTCCCTCGGACGGTGTCGACTACGCCGTCCGGGCCATTCAGCAGCTGCGGGAAGTGCGCGGCCGCAATGATTTCCACTGCATCTTCATGGGAGCCGGTGACTCCCACGACGAGGTGAAGGCGCTCAGCGCCCAACTCGGGCTGTCCGATGTGGTGGAGTTCCCCGGCCGGGTGTCCGACGAATTCGTCCGGCGGTGTCTGTCGACCGCCGACGTGTGTCTGGCCCCGGACCCGAAGAATCCGCTCAACGACGTGTCGACCATGAACAAGGTCGTCGAGTACATGGCCATGGAACGTCCGATCGTGTCCTTCGATCTGATCGAGGCCCGGGTGTCGGCCGGTGATGCGGCGGTCTACGTCCCGCCGAACGACGAACGGGCATACGCCGAGGCGATCGACGCCCTGCTCGACGACCCCGACCGGCGGCACCGGATGGGGGCGTGCGGCTACCGCAGGGTGGCCGACGAGCTGTCCTGGAACGTCTCGCGGCGCACCCTGGTCGACTTCTACCGCAACATCATCGAAAAACCCTTTCCGGCAACCATTGTGACTGATCACCCGCACCACTCGGAGGCGATATGAAGCAGGCCGTGCAGAACCTGAGGACCGGCGAGGTCTCGGTGCGGGAGGTCCCGCCGCCGCACCTGCATCGGGGCGGTGCGCTGGTCGCCACGCTGTCGTCGCTGATCAGTGCCGGCACCGAGCGCAACAAGATCTCGCTCGGCGAGAAGAGCATGATCGGCAAGGCCAGGGCGAAACCGGAACTGGCCAAGCAGGTGGTGGAGAAGGCACGCCAGGACGGCATGAAAGAGACCTACCGCACCGTGATCCAACGGCTGGAGGCCCCGAATCTGCTGGGGTACAGCGCCGCGGGCCGGGTGCTGGCCGTGGCCCCCGACGTCCCGGGGATCGCGGTCGGCGACCTCGTCGCCTGCTCCGGTGCCGGCTACGCAAATCACGCCGAGGTGAACTTCATCCCGAAGCACCTGCTCGCCAAGGTGCCCGACGGTGTCACCGCCGATCAGGCGGCGTACGGAACGCTCGGCTGCATCGCGATGCACGGGGTGCGGCAGGCCGACCTCGGCCTCGGGGACCGGGTGCTGATCGTGGGCCTGGGGCTGGTGGGCCTGATCGCCGCGCAGCTGGCGCGGGCCGCCGGTGCGCGGGTGTTCGGCACCGACCTCGATCCGGTCGCGTGTCGGCTGGCCGAGAGTCTCGGCGTCGAGCGGGCCGTGCCGCGCGGATCCATCGAGGCCGTCATCGACGAGGCCACCGGGGGTGTCGGCGTCGACGCGGTGGTGATCTGCGCGGCGGCCGCGTCGAACGATCCCATCGAACTCGCGGCGAGGGCGGTACGCAACCGCGGCCGGGTGGTGCTGGTCGGCACCGTCGGTCTGACCCTGCCCCGAGACCCTTTCTACCTCAAGGAGATCGAGCTTCGATACTCACGGTCCTACGGCCCCGGACGCTACGACCCGGTCTACGAGGAACACGGCCACGATTACCCGATCGGGTACGTCCGGTGGACCGAACAGCGCAACCTCGGCGAGTTCCTGCGGTTGGTGCAGGAGGGCCGGGTGGACGTCGGCACGCTGACCACACACCGGTTACCGGTCGACGAGGCCGCCGACGCCTACGCCCTGATCTCCGGGAAGGCGCAGGACACCACGCGGCCCATCGGCGTGCTGCTGCAGTACCCGGACGCTGCGGCGGCCGGCGCCCGCAACATCGTCACGGTCAAGCCCTATCAGGCGCAGAACGGTGACCGTGTCGGGCTCGGCATGGTGGGCGGGGGAAACTTCGCCACCCGCGTCCTGCTGCCCGCCCTGATCAACACCGGCAAGGTGCAGCCCGTCGGGATCACCACCTCCGGCGGGGCGACCGCCGGACAGGTCGCGCAGCGCTACGGTTTCGCCCATTCGACCAGCGACACCGACGCGCTGATCAATCACCCCGGCGTCGATGCGGTGGTGATCGCCACCCGTCATGACTCGCATGCGACCCTCGCCGCCGAGGCGCTGCGCAGCGGGAAGGCCACCTTCTGCGAGAAGCCGCTGGCGACCACCTGGGACGACCTCGAACAGGTCGCCTCGGCATACGCCGCCAACGGCGCACCCCTGATGGTGGGATTCAACCGCCGGTACTCGCCGTTGACCACGGCACTGCGCAGCGCGCTGCCGCTGGGCGTGCCCCGGGTCATGATCGCCCGCTGCAACGCCGGCCGACTGCCCCAGGACCACTGGATGCGGGATCCCATCTTCGGGGGCGGGCGGATCGTCGGCGAGCTGTGCCACTTCCTCGACCTGGCATGCTCCATGGCCGAAGGTCGGCCCCTGCGGGTCTCGGCGGAGGCGATCGGTTCACCGGACTCCGCCGAACTGGCGGACACGGTCGTCGTGCAGGTCGCCTTCTCCTGCGGTTCGATCGCCAGCCTGCAGTACCTCGGCAACGGGGACCCGAGCATCCCCAAGGAGCGGGTCGAGGTCTACAGCGGCGGGGTCGTCGGCATCATCGACGACTTCTTCGGCCTGGAGATCGGTCAGAACGGAAAGCGCAAGCGGTCGCGCGGACGCCGCCAGGAGAAGGGCCACCGGGAGGAGATGGCTCTGTTCGTCGACCTCGCGTCCGGTGCCGCCGGATCGGAATCGGTTGCCGAGGACGCGTTCTGGTCCAGTGCCCTGACCTTGCAGGTGCCCTGGGCGCTGGCCCAGGGCCGGTCGGTGATCGTCGATCTGCCCAAGGCCCTCGGCGGCCGGGGCGCCGACGCCGGCCTGGCCGGAGCCGAGGAACAACCGCGATGACCTCGCACCCCCAGCCCACGGTCGCCCTGGTAGGGCCCTTCCCGCCACCGTACGGCGGGATGGGCGTCTACTTCTCTGCCATCGAGGCGGGGGTGCGCCAGGACGGTATGCAACCGCTGCGTGTCCCGGTTCCCTATGCGGGAGTGGGCGGCTGGCGGCGCGACCTGGGCCGGGTGGTGACGTTCATCCGTGCCGCGCTGACGGTGCTGTTCCGCAGGCCCGACGTCGTGCACTGCGTGACGGGTAGCCAACCGAACCTGATCGGCAACATCCTCCCGCTGGTCGCTGCCCAGCTGGTGGGCCGACCGAGCGTGCTGTCCATCGCCGGCGGCGAGTTCCACACCGCGGTACGTGGATACCGTGGCACCCGGCTGCGCCTGGTCCGGTTCATCCTGACCCGCCCGCAGCTGGTGGTGGCCTGCACCGAGGAGATCGCGGTTGCACTGCACGAGGTCGGGGTCCAGGAATCGCGTGTGGTCACCCTGTCCAACGCGCTGCCGCTGCGGCTCGACCCACGCGCCGGCCAGCAACTTCCCCGCCAGGTGGCCGAATTCGCCGACTCGCACCAACCGCTGGTCACCTCGATCAGCGGTTGGTACAGCCTCTACGGCAGCCAGGACCTGATCGAGGCGGTGGACAGGCTGCGGGAGGCATACCCGCGACTGGGCCTGGTGCTGATGGTCAAGGCCGGGGGCGATGCCGCCTTCCGCTCCGAACTGCTGGGGCAGGTGTCCCGGGCCGGGCTCTGCGATGCGGTGATGGTGCGTGAGGACGAGCGGGCGGTGTTCCCGATCCTGCGTCGCGCCGACGCCTTCGTCCGTACCCCACGCCACGAGGGGGACGCGATCTCGGTTCGTGAGGCGTTGGCCGTCGGAACACCGGTGGTGGCAAGCGATGTCGGTTTCCGTCCGAGCGCGGTCCGCTGCTATCGGCCCGCCGACCCCCGCGATCTGGCCGCCCAGCTCGGCGCGGTCCTCACCGGTCGCCCCGCCGGCGGTGCCGTGAACGGTCTGGACCCGGCCGAAGGCGAACGCAACCTGAAGTTCCTGCTGTCGGCCTACCGGCGGCTGGCCGGCTCGTCCGCACCGGACAGGAGGTATGAAGATGCCACGACTTAGCTGGTATGCCGGACGTGCCGCCACCATGTCGGGGCGCGAGATGCTCTGGCGGGCAAGGCGGCTCGGCGAAGTGATGGTGCGTTGCGATGACGGCCGGCTGGAGCGGATCGATTCCCGGATCCTGAGCCGCCGCGAGACGGATTGGGCGGTGCTGCAACAGCGGTTCCGGGACGGCAGCGGACGGCCGGTACTGCTGGACCCGCAGGCGTCCCGGCGGGTCGCCGCCGATCACCCGGCCGATGTGCGTGCGGTGGTCTCCGAGGCCGACCGTCTCCTGCAGGGCGAACGGACCTACTTCGGCTACCCCCGGGTGAACGTCGGCCGGTTCGTCGACTGGTGCTACGACCCGGTCGCCGACTACCACTGGCCGGCCACCATCAGCGGGCGGATCGACCATCAGGAGGCGGCCGCCGATCCGAAATGGATCTGGGAGCTCAACCGCCTCCAGCACCTCCCGATATTCGCGCAGGCATGGTTGTTCACCCGTGACGACCGCTACGCAGAAACGGCTTTCGAGCACCTCGACAGCTGGCTGGAACAGAACCCGACCGCCACCGGCACCATGTGGCAGAGCCCGTTCGAGGTGGGCCTGCGGGCCGTCTCGGTCGCCGTGGCGCTGCAGGGACTGCGGCACTCGGCCGCGCTGACACCGCAGCGCTACCGCCGGGCGGTGCGGATGCTGGATGCCAGTGCCCGCTACTGCTGGCACGCCCGGTCGCGGTTCAGCTCCGCCAACAACCATCTGGTCGGCGAGCTCAGCGGGCTGGTCGTGGTGCATCTGCTGTTCCCGGAGCTGGCCCGGCCGGCGGTACTGCACCGCCGCGCGGTCAAGGCTCTCGCCACCGCCGCCGAGCAACTGATCCTGCCCGACGGTGCGGGGGCCGAGCAGTCCATCTCCTATCAGATCTTCACCGTCGAGCTGCTGGCGATCGCGGCCGCACTGTGGCAGCTGCGGGGCGACCCGATCCCGGCGCAGATCGCTGCGGCACTGGATCGCAGCACGCGGTATCTGGTTTCGGTGGTGGGATCCGAGGACCCCGATCCCCGGTACGGGGACGACGACGACGGGTTCGCGCTTCGGCTCGGTGCCGAACCGAAGCGCACCGTCCGGGACCACCTCGGGATCGTCGCGGCCATCTCCGGAAACCGCTGGGCGGCAGTGTATGGCCGACGCACCATCACCGCCGGATGGTTCGCGGCCGCGCTCGGTACCCCGGCAGCCGGATCTGCGGCAGACCTCGGGGCTGCGGCAGCGAGCATGTATGCGCCCGACGGCGGACTGGTGGTGCTGCGTCCGGGCCGGCAGCGGCTGACCATGGACGTCGGACCGCTCGGCTACCTGTCGACCGCCGCGCACGGCCATGCCGACGCGCTGGCGGTGACGCTGAGTGACCGCGGCGCCGAACTCATCGTCGACCCGGGCACCGGCAGCTACTGCGGGAACCCGGGCTGGCGGAGCGTGCACCGGGGAACGCGGGCACACTCCACCGTGTGCGTGGACCACGCCGACCAGTCGGTGATCGGCGGACCGTTCTACTGGCGGCGGCACGCGGTGACCACGGTGCACGCCGTCGACCTCGACCGGGGCATCGTGGACGCCGAGCACAACGGCTACACCAGGCTCGACGACCCTGTGACACACCGGCGTTGGCTCATCGCCCCGCCCGGGGACGGCACCGCCGTGGTGGTGGATCTGCTCGACGGCGCCGCCACCCACGACATCGCGGTGTCCTGGCCACTGCATCCCGACCTGGACTGGGTCCCCACTCAGGACGGCCACCTGGTCTACCGGGATGGCGCCGCGGTGCTGCAACTGAGTTACGCCGCGACCACGCCGGTCGACACCGGCCAGGTCATCGCGGACCCCGACACCGGCCTCGGGTGGTGGTCGAGCCGGCTCGAGGAGCGGGTGCCGGCCTGGCTGCTCACCGCGCAAGCCCGGGCCGGGCTGCCGGTCGCGCTGCTCTCGGTGCTGCGCACCGCCGACGCCGGCACCGTCACCGCACCCGAGATCGTACGCGGCGGTGAGGTTTTGGAAGTCCGTTGGGCCGAAGACGGTGTCCGCCGCGGGCTGCTCATCGACACCGGCCGGCCCGGTGCGGTGACCCCGCTGTCCGAATCATCCCGCTGTTCGTCCCGCAGAAGGTTGGTGAGCAATCATGAGCTCTGAATCCACGGCCGTAAGCGTCTTCGGTCTCGGCTACGTCGGTTGCGTCAGTGCGGCATGTCTGGCCTCCCGCGGCCACCGGGTGGTCGGGGTGGACGTGAACGTCGACAAGGTGGCGGCCTTGCGGCAGGGGCGGTCACCGATCGTGGAGGCCGAGATCGGTGACCTGACCGCCGGGGTGGTGTCGTCGGGTGCGCTGGTGGCCTGCACCGACACCCGGGCGGCGATCATGACCACCGATGTCTCGTTGATCTGCGTCGGCACACCGTCGACCGCCGCCGGTGGGCTGACCACCGGTTACCTCGAGGAGGTGACCCGACAGATCGGCGCCGCGCTGCGCGACAAGGACCGCAGGCACACCGTCGTCTACCGCAGCACGATGGTGCCCGGTACCTGCGAACAGCTGTTGATACCGCTGCTGGAGCAGGCCTCGGGCAAGCGCGCCGGAATCGACTTCGGGGTCTGCGTGAATCCGGAGTTCCTGCGCGAGGGCACCAGTGTGCGGGACTTCTTCTCCCCGCCGAAGACCGTTGTCGGGTCCGGTGATCCGGAAGGCTGTGAGGCCGTCCTGGGGCTGTACGCCGGACTTCCCGGCCCGGTGTTCCGGGTGCCCATCAGGGTGGCCGAGATGACCAAGTACATCGACAACAGTTTCCACGCGCTCAAGATCGGCTTCGCCAACGAGGTCGGGGCGATCTGCGCCGCGCTGGGACTGGACTCGCACGCGGTGATGGAGGTCTTCGTCGCGGACACGAAGCTCAACATCAGCCCGGCCTATCTGCGCCCCGGTTTCGCGTTCGGGGGGTCCTGCCTGCCCAAGGACCTGCGGGCGTTGACCCATACCGCGCGGCGCAACGACGTCGACCTGCCGCTGCTGACGAACCTGTTGGTGTCCAACGAGGTTCACCTGCGTCGGGCCCTGGACCTGGTCGTCGCGCACGGCCGGCGCAAGATCGGCATCTTCGGGATGTCCTTCAAGCCGGGCACCGACGATCTGCGGGAGAGCCCGATGGTCGAACTCGCCGAACGCCTGATCGGGAAGGGGTTCGACCTCAAGATCCATGACCCGAACGTCGTGCTGTCGCGGCTGCTGGGCGCCAACCGGGCCTACATCGACGAGCGGCTGCCGCACGTCGGTGACCTGCTGACCGACGATGTCGACGCGGTCCTCGAGCACGCCGAGGTGCTGATCGTCGGATCGTGTCTGCCCGAGGTGGTCGACGCGGTCTCCCGGGCCGGATCCCAGCGCCTGATCATCGATCTGGTGCGGTTACCCAATGCGGCGGAGCTGCGGGGTGCCGAGAACTACCAGGGAATCGGCTGGTAGACCATGGCTTTCGCGGCACCGGGTCTGGACGCTTCCCGCGGTGGACTCAGCGGGGTGCTCAAGCGGGGGGCCGGCTACTCCGTGGTCGGGGTGGCGGTCTGCCAGATCGTCGTGATCGCCCAGACGATCGTGCTGGGCCGGCTGCTCGGCCCGCAGGAGGTCGGCGTCTTCACCGCCGGCACGGTGCTGATGGGGTTCCTGCTGGTGTTCTCCCAGGGCACTCTCGCCCAGGCGCTCATCAAACGCGAGGACGACATCGAGGACGCCGCCAACACCGTACTGTTGGCGAACCTGGCCACCGGGCTGGTGTTCGGGATCGGGGTGCTGGTCTCGGCCCCCCTGATCGGGCACTTGTTCCACAACGACCGGGTCGGTCAGATCGCCGCGGCCACATCGGGTCTGGTGCTGCTGTATCTGTGCCTGAGCGTTCCCGAGGCCATCATGCAGCGCTCATTCCAGTTCAAACAGCGGATGATCATCCAGCCGGCCGCCAAGCTGGCGTTCGCGGCGGTATCGATCGGGTTCGCGCTGCTGGGCTACGGAGCGTGGGCCATGGTCTTCGGGTCCTACGCGGCGATCATCATCCTGCTGGTGTTGAGCTGGTGGATGGCGAGGTGGCGTCCGTTCCGTGGGGGCTTCTCGTTCCGGCTGCTGCGCGAGATGGCGACCTTCTCGCTGCCGCTGTTCCTCGACAGCGTCGCCAACAGCATCCGGGACACCTTCCAGCAGGTGCTGCTCGGGCGGCGGCTCGGCACCGGGGATCTCGGCCAGTACCGCTACGGCTACCAGATGGCGGGCATCCCGGCGGCGGCCATCGTGGACGTCTTCGGATACCTGTTGTTCCCCGCGTTCGCGCACGTGTCGGCCGACCGCACCCGATTCCGGGAAGCGTTCCTGCGGGCGCTGGGGTGGACCTGGTTCCTCGCCCTGCCCATCGGTGCGCTGCTTGTGGTGGTGGGGGAGCCGGTCGCCGTCCAGCTCTTCGGTGACCAATGGCGGCCCGCTGGCCACGCGGCCATGGCGATGGCCGGCGTGGCTGTCGGTGCGGCGCTCAACGCGCTTGGCATCACGGTCATCAAGGGGGCCGGGCGGGTGCCCCTGGTGAACTGGCTCAGCGCGCTCGGGCTGGTCGTGCACCTGCCGCTCATCGTGCTGCTCCTGCCGTTCGGGCTCGTCGGGGTCGGCATCGGGCTGTCGGTGACCTATCTGATCGGCGGCTTGGCCAGCATCCTGCTGGCCCGCGCGGTGGTCGGTGCACCGCTACGCGAGGTCGTGGCGAGCCTGGTGCCGACGACGATCGCCGCGCTGGTGGCCTTCCTGGTGGCGTTCCCGACAGAGCACGTGTTGCTGCGCTCGGATCGGCACTTCGAACCGGTCGGTCTGGCCCTGGTCGGCGTCGACTGTCTGGTGTTCACGGTCGCTTACCTGTGCGCGCTGCGGGTGCTGGCGCCCAGCCGGTTCCGTTCGGTCCGCGGGTTCGCAGAGCGTGCCGCGGCGAAGGTGAAGGGCCCGCTGCGTGGCGGGGATGAGTGAGGTGACGCGATGGGACTGAAGGTGTTCATGATCGGGACGTATCCGGTGGAACCGGGTGTCGTCGTCGGCGGGGTCGAATCGGCGATGAGCGTACTGGTCGACGCGCTGGCCGCCCGGGATGACGTCGAGCAGGTGACGGTGCTGCGCTTCCACCACGGTGAGGCTTCGACGCCGTACCGGCGGGAATCCGAGAAGATCGAAATCCACTATGTCCGTGGCCAATATCGGTGGCGAATGCTCACCGGGGGTCTGCTGGACCTGCTCAAGGCCCGTAAGCTGGTCGCCGCGGCCGATCCCGATGTGGTGCACGGCCAGGGCATCGGCCTGGACAGTGATATCGCAGCCCGGTGTGGCCGGAACTGTGCGGTGACCGTGCACGGGATCAGCTACGTCGAGGCCCACCTCTATGACCCGCCCGGTCTGCGGACCACACTGCGGGCCGGACTGCTCAAGCATGTGGCCGGCCGGGTTCTGCGGCGTGCCGACGTGGTCATCTCGATCTCGGACTACGATGCCGTCGAACTCGACCCCCTGACCCGGGGTACCCGGGTGAGCATCGCGAACCCGACCGCGGCGGAGTTCTTCACACCGGTCCCGACGGTGCCGGCCGAGCCGAGGTTGTTGTTCGCCGGCGGGCTGGTCCCGCTGAAGAACCCGCTGGGGGTGGTGAACGCCTTCGAGAAGGTGCACCGCAACGTCCCGGATGCTCGCTTGGTACTGGTCGGCCCGGAACCGGACGCGGCCTATGCGCAACTCGTCCGGGACCGGGTGAGCACGCTGGGGCTGGCCGGACACGTCGATTTCGTCGGTTTCGTGGACAACCGGCGGATGCGCGAGGAGATCACGAAAGCACGTGCCGTGGTGCTGTTCTCCCGCCAGGAGAACGCGCCGACGGTCATCGCGCAGGCGATGGCCGCGGGAAAGCCGGTGGTCGCGGCCCGGGTCGGCGGCGTCCCCGAAATGGTGCACGACGGTGAGTCCGGATTCCTGGTGGACGCCGAGGACGAGGGAACGCTGGCCGACTGTCTGATGCGGGTGCTCGACGATCCGCAGTTGTGCCTGCGGATGGGTCGGCGCGGGCATGAGATCGCGTTGGCCCGCTTCACCCCCGAGGCCGTCGCCGGAATGACTGTGAACGCGTATCGAACCGCGATGATGGAGAGTGTCTGATGCCTGATGTATCCCCCCGGCGGGCACGCCGCGCGAAGGCCAAGTCGATGGCCGCCGGAATGCTCTGTGCGGCCGGTGTTCCGGCGCTTGCTCGGTGGCAGAACGCGGGACGGCTCACCATCCTCATGTACCACGGTGTGGAGGGTGAGCCGCTGTCCCCGCCGTGTGACTACGTGATCGATGCGGGCACCATGCGGCGGCAGTTCGAATACCTGCGCCGGCACTTCAACGTGCTGCCCCTGCCGGAGGCGTTGGACCGGCTTCGCGACGGTACGTTGCCGCGCCGTGCGGCCACGCTGACGTTCGACGACGGGACCCGCAATCTGGCGATTCACGCCGCACCGGTGCTGCGTGACCTGAATCTGCCCGCCGCGGTCTTCGTGTCCACCGGGCCGATGGGGACGGCCGAGGCGCTGTGGCCGGACCGGCTGTGGATAGCATTCGCCGGCACCCGGGTTTCCGAGATCGATTTGACCGCAGTGGGTCTGGGTATTCGTTCGCTGCGGGAACCCGCCGAGCGCGACGAGGTCCGGAACCTGGTCGTCCAACATTTCAAGGGACTCCCGGATGAGGAGCGGCTCGCGCGGGTGCAGTGGCTGGTCGGTGAGCTGGGAACGGACCCCGGTGCCGCCGGCGGACCGTTCGAGATGCTCTCCTGGGACGAGGCCCGCGAACTCGCCGGTGACGGCCGGGTGTCGATATACCCGCACACCGTCACCCACCCTATCCTGTCGCGCTGCTCCGACGAGAAGGTCGACTACGAGATCTCCGAATCGTGCCGGGTGGTGGCCCGTGAGATGGGCAGCGCGCCGACGGTGTTCGCCTACCCCAACGGGACGTTGCAGGATTTCGATGACCGGGCCAGGGATGCGCTGCGCCGCAACGGTATCGACTGGGCGCTGTCGACGACGAGCGGATTCGCCGACCACACCTCCGATCCGCTCGCCCTGCCGCGGATCGGGATCGGGCCCGGCTCGTCCCTGGCGCTGTTCCGGCTGAAGGTATCCGGATTCAACCTGCGGTGGGTCCGCACGCTGGCCTCCCGGCTGGCGCCGCAGCGCAGCACATCAAGGGATGTCGCAGAGGTGCTGAACTGAGTGCCGTCGGTCTCAGTTGAGGGCGACCTCGCTCGCGGCGGACCGGAACCCGGTGTGATAGATGACGTCGGTGGAGGTCGTGGGCTCCCGGTAGACGCCCTCCTTGTAGTACACGTCCGTCGTGCCGGGGATCAACGTGCGCACGAAGTAGGTGTCGGAGCCGTTGACGAAGGTTTGCGGTGCTCCGTTGAGCCACAGCTTGACCCAGCCCTCGGAGTCCGATGACGACCACTTGATCGCCATCTTGACGTCGTGCCACGTCCCGACATTCAACGGGATGTCGAAGATGGTCAGATGCCCCAGATACCGGCCCGGTTCGGACTGCCTCTCGATGGTCAGCGACCAGTGGCCGTTTTTCATGCTGGTGGTCCAGCTGACCGGGGGACTGCCCCCGGCGTAGGCGTGCCATTGATTGGTCACCGACCAGCCCAGATCGGCACGGTTCATCGGATACGACGGGTCGAACTTGGTGGAGAACTGGTACCACCGGGTCTGACCCTCGGCCCCGCCGGTGATGGTGCCGCCCTGTACCTCGGCGCGTTCTCCGCCGCCGAACGGCGGCACATCGCCGGGACGCACCTCGAATCGCGCGACGTTGCCACGCTCCGGGTCCGCCACGATGCGCGCGGAGTAGGTGGGGACGTAGTCGTCGGCATCGTCGTTGAAGCCCTTGACCTGAACGGTGCGCCATTGGGAGAAGTTCCCCGGAGAGTAGTCACCGATGAACAGCGGGGCGGCCGCCGCGGCCGGTGCGGCCCCGACGGCGACGGACATGGCCGTCGCGAGACCCGCCGTGAGCAGGGCACCTGCTCGTGAACGAAACCGAACGCGGAATCGGCTGGCCGGCACGCGAATCCCCTAGCTCGAAATGGGCAGGAACAGGAAGTTGTTGACGTAACCGCGGGGCATCGCGTGCGGAACGAACTCCTCGGTCAGATAACGCAGTTGATGGTTCTCCAGATCGAACTCCGCGATCGGGTGTGAACCGTCCTCATCCAGATAGAAGCAGTCATAGCCGACGTCCACCAGGCGTTCGATGAGACTCATGATGGGGGTTGCGCGGTGCCGCTGCTCGATCTCGATGGCCAGCACCGGCCGGTGCTGGGAGATCGTCTGCCAGCCGCCCTCGATGACCTCGTCCTCGTGCCCCTCGACGTCACACTTGATGAAGTTCACCGGCTCGGCCGGCGGGATCAGGCTGTCCAGCCGTCGCTTCTCGACCTGGATGGGCACCGACTGCTCGTCGACGGCGGTCCGCAGGCTGGCCAGGGCGTCGATGGTCAGCTGGTGATACCGGGGAACCCACAGGGTGGCCTCTCCGTCGCTGTCGGACAGCGCGACGGGATGCACGGTGATGTTGGGTCTGCTCGACGCGAGCGCGGTCAATCGCTCGATATTGGAGGGAAAGGGCTCAATCGACCGGACCCGGCCGTGCGCACCGACCTGGTGCGACATCATCCAGGTGAAGACACCACGATTGGCGCCGATGTCGACGACCGAATGGGCGGGTCCGACGAACCGGTGTACGACGTCGTACAGTCGGTCGCGCTGCAGACGCAGTTTCAGCCCGCGCAGTTTGACGCTGAGTCGTGGGTCGATCGTGTCGACCCGTCGTTCGAGAAGGTTCATCGGTCGCCTTTCGGGCTGCGTGGTGCACGGTCCGTGCTCTGGGATGTCGTTGTGCGGGTGGTAATCTCGTAGCGCGATGTGAGCCGCCGCGATCCGCCGAGGATTCGGCGTTCGATCCGCAGGCGTAGCCGCGGCTTCTGGATCACCGTCCAGGACAGGGTCTCGACCCGATTGGAGAAACTGCGCTTCAGTCGGTTCTCGCCGGCCATGAAGTCGTAGGTGGCCGCACCTTCCTGCCAGGCCCGTTTGATGGCCAACGCGTGCGCGACCACACCAGGCCGCTCGTGTGCCTCGGGCTGGATGAACCCGCTCTGATAGGCGTAGACATGGTCGCCCCGCCGGAAGTTGTACAGCACGCCCAGGGTGCGGTCGCCGCTGCGCAGCCGCAGCAGTTCCACCGCACCCGTCGCGAACGATCGTTCGATCAGCCGTTCATGGAAGCGTTGGAAGAACGGGTGGATGAACGCGTGCGGTTCGCCACGCTCGTCCCACCAGCGGATGTGCAGGTCCTTGAGCGTCCGGAAGTACTCCAGCGCCTCGTCGGTGTCGGCGGCGGCTTCCAAAGTGACCGGCTCGAGTTGGCGCAGCGCCCGGCGCAATTGGGAGCGTGCATTGTGGCTGAGGATCTTGGCGATGTCACCGTCGCCGGCCGCCAGCGCCCCGAGGTCCACCGCGAAGGACTGTTCGGTGGATGTGTCGCGTCGCAGCCCCCGGTCCTCGACCAGGGCCGCGGCCGGGGGTATGGCCAGCCCGGGCAGGCTCAGTTCGTCGATTTCCCGGGTGCCGGCGAAGGTTTCGATCAGGCCGTCCCAGCCGAGCTCGGGCACGGCCAACAGGCCGTTGTGCTCGAGGAAGATGCAGTCCAGCCGGCGGTCCCCGGTGGCGTTGAGGATCCACCGTCGGGCCCGCACCACCCGCCGCCGCCGGATCTCGGCGTCGCCCAGAACGGCGAGCGCGACCGTCTGCCCGTCCACGGTGCCACGCAGCAGGCGCGGCCTCGCGGTGGCGGGCACCGTCTCCAGCAGGGTGCCGATCCAGTTCCAGGACAGGAAGAACGACGGCGAGGCGAGATCTTCGAGCCGCCGCCAGTCCCGCTCGAGCTCGTCGAGGGCGCCGATCGACTCGACGGTGTAGACGATGTCGCGGTGCCCGGTGCGCCGGGCTCCCGGATCGGGCATCACCTGCGCGCGTCCGTCGACGGCCGGCGCCCGATTCGGGCCGGGCCGCTGCATACTCGGCCCGCGGCTCACCAGGGCACGCATACCAGCTCGCTGTACAGGTAGTCGATATGCTCCGGCGCGAGACCGGAACTACGGTACATCTTCGGCCAGACGGTGAAGTTGATTGACAGCAGTGGCTTATGTCCCACCATGCGCAGTTCGGCCAGCGTCGCCACCAGCCGGTGCTGGATCAGCAGATACCGGGACAGGGCCAGCAGGGAACGGTGGAAGAGGCCGGGGTTGCTGACATGTAGGATCTGCGCCACCGGTTTTCGGCCGTAGATCGCCTCCCGCCAGATGAGATAGCAATATTCCTCCCCGCGTGTCAGGACCAGGTGCTGGGCGGCCAGCGCGTGCGCGTGGTCGCGGTAGAAGGCCGACTGGGCGCCGGTCAGCGTCCGGTCGATGACCTCGGGGTCGGCGCTGAGCTGGGTCTGGCCCGGCAGCGTCGGCCACGGCAGGTTTGGAATGACCGCAGCGGCCCGGTCGAGAACCCGGAAACCGAGCCAGGCCAGGATCTCCTGGGAACCCTCGTCGGGAGTCAGCACCGTGAACGTGTATCCCTCCTGCGCCAGCAGGGTTTTGAGTAGGGACATGCTGCGCGAACGGTAGGCGGGCAGCACACACCACGATCCCATGTTGCAGAACCGCTCCGGGCGTCCGGAGATCATGCGCTCGGAGTAGATCGCCAACAGCGCACCGACCACCTGCGCCCCGTCCCGGATCATGAAACCGTGGTTGGGCGGGCACATGTTCGTCGGAGCCGACGCGCAGGCCTCGGCCCACGGCACCTGGTCGTTGAGATGGGTGTGCAGGAATTCGGCTACGGCGTTCAGATCGTCGTCTCGGATCGGTGTGATCTCGACCGAGGCGCGCGGCCTCTTGATCGGTAACACCTCGCCACGGGTTTCGTTCATTCCCGACTGTTCCCTTCCGTTCTGGTGTCCGGTGTCCCCGTGGCAGTCAGGGCCGCAGGTCGACCTCGTCGGTGGCTGGATCCCCGATCGCCCCTGCGACGACACCCCGTGGGCAAGGCGGGGTGCCGTCGACCGGGGCTGGTTCGAGGGCCTCGCGTTCATCGGTGAACGCGGGCGGGCAGGTGGGTGCGCAGTTCTCGCGCCACCATGCCTGTCCGGATGCCGGCAGAGTGTCGATCGGGTCGTAGAACGGGTACACGCGGCCGAGCGCATCGGGGTCGGGTAGGTCCAACCCGGTCCGATAGTTCTTGTTCCAGTATGAAATGCCGAGCTCGCGGTCGTATTTCACCAACTGATGGACCCAGCGCTTGCCCACGAACGGGACGTCACAGACCAGGCGGGGAGTGGCGAACCCGGGCAGATAACCCATGATGGCCAGTTGCAGCTGCTGGGCCTCCCACACCGAGGTGCGCCAGTGCTCGGCGTTCGGGATCATGTCGCACATGTAGAAGTAGTACGGCAGGATGTTCGCCTCACCCTGTAGGGCGAAGCACAGGTCGAGCAGGTCGTCGGGGGTGGCGTTCACCCCGCGCATCAACACACCCTGGTTGCGGACATCGCGCAGCCCCGCTGCGATCAGCGCCCGGGCCGCCGTCGCGACCAGCGGGGTGACCGACTGCACATGGTTGATGTGGGTGTGCAGGGCTAGGTTCACCCCGCGGGCGGCGGCGACGGTCGCCAGCCGGTGTACACCGCCGATCACGTTGTCCTGCAGCCAATGTTGTGGCAGAGCGGCCAGGGCCTTGGTGGCCAGGCGGATATCGCGGATGGTGTCGATCTCCAGCAGCGCGCCGACGAAGGACTCCACCCGGTGCCACGGCACATTGGCCACGTCCCCACCGGAGACCACGACGTCGCGTACCGACGGGGTGCTGCGCAGATAGGCCAGCATCCGGTCCTGGCGGTCCGCCGACAGCAGCGGCAGCTTGGATTTGGTGACCGTCGGCGTGGAGTTGCCGACCAGATCCATCCGGGTGCAGTGCCCGCAGTACTGCGGGCAGGTTGCCACCAGTTCGGCGAGCACCTTGGTGGGGTACCGGTGGGTCAACCCCTCCACCACCCACATGTCCGACTCGTGCAGCGAGTCCCGCTCCGCGTAGGGGTGTGATACCCACTCCGCGTTGCGGTCGCTCAGCACCGGCAGCATATAGCGCCGGACCGGATCGGCATAGAACGCCTCGGTGATGCCCCGGCGGCCCGGCACACAGTGCGGGGCCATGGTGTTGATCATCTGCGGGGGCAGCAACATCGACATGGTGGCGCGCTGCTGCTGATCGGCGGCCAGGTCGGTGTAGAACCGCTCGTCGAGCAGATCCCCGATCACCCCGCGTAACTGGGCGATGTTCTTGACCGAATGGGCCCGCTGCCATTGTGGGTCGCGCCACTGCTCCTCGGTGACCTCGGCCCATCCGGGGTAGCGTCGCCAGTCCGGTTCGGTGAGTTCGGTGCGCACGTAGACGTACGGCTGGTCGGTGGCCGCGGTGAATCGCGGTGTCTCTTGCAACATCTCAGTACGCTCCGCTGTGTCGGAACACCGCGCGCAAGGTCTTCGCGATGATCATCAGATCGCTGGCCATCGACCAGTTGTCCACATAGGACAGGTCCAACCGCACGGCGTCGTCCCAGGACAGGTCCGACCGGCCGCTGATCTGCCACAGCCCGGTGATCCCCGGCTTGACCAGGAGTCGGCGCAGTGAGTCACTGTCCTCGTCCTCGGTCTGCAGCCAGAACAACGGACGCGGCCCGACCACACTCATCTCCCGGCGCAGGACGTTGATGAACTGCGGTAGTTCGTCGATGCTGAAGCGGCGCAGTATCCGT
The DNA here is from genome assembly GCA_900078775.1 of Mycolicibacterium aurum. GTDB lineage: Bacteria > Actinomycetota > Actinomycetes > Mycobacteriales > Mycobacteriaceae > Mycobacterium > Mycobacterium aurum_A. The sequence goes on along the minus strand of LT549889.1, from coordinate 4,139,784 downwards.
CCTACCGGCGTCACCCGGGGATCGTTCTTGATCTTGAACAGCTGGCCGTCGCACTCGTTGCTCTCCAGCAGATTGACCAGCTTCTTGTCGGCGTCCTGCACCATCGTGCGCAGCTTCATCATCCGGAATGTCCTGCCGCCCAAGCCGATCCGCTCGGAGCAGTAGAAGACCGGACCCTTGCTGGTCGTCTTGATCGCGATCGCGGCAAGCACCAGGACCGGCAGGGTGACCGTCAGTGCGGCGGCGGCGAAGCAGAGGTCGAACGCCCGCTTCTGGAACCGCTCGGCACCCTGGTACTGCGGCTTCTCGATGTGCAGCAGTGGCAGCCCCGCCACCGGGAGCACCGTCAGCCGGGATCCGGCCACATCGGTCACCCCCGGTGAGACCAGGAGTTCGACCCCCATGGTCTCCAGCTTCCAGATGAGCTTGCGCAGTTGTTGGATCCCGAGGTGCTCGGTACCGACGATCGCCACGGTGTCCGCGTCGAACCTGCGGATCAGTGCCTCCAGGGCGTCCAGATCACACCCCGGACTGGACACCAGGGGGATCGCCTCGTCGCGGACCGTCAGGTGCTGAGGGAAGAGCGTGCGTACGCCCGGCACACAGGCGCCGACCACCCGGAACCCGTCCTGCGGGCGGCGGGTGAGTTCGCCGGCCAGACTGGCCACCTCTTCGCTGTTGCCGACCGCCAGCACGGTGGTCTGATAGCTGCCGTCGGCCCGCCGGCGCCCGACATACTGGCGCGCAAGCCATCTGGTGAGCACCAGCCCGAGAATGCCGACCGGCAGCGCAACCGCGAGATAGCCGCGGGCGACCTCCAGATGGAAGATGTACTCGGTCATTGCGATGGCGCCGAACGTCCAGATCGAGGCCTCGATGGCACGGCGGTACTCCTCGAACCCCCGGCCGATGACCCGGCTGTTCCTGGCGTGGAATCCGGCCAGCAGGGTCAGCCAGATGACGATGGTCAACACTGAACATGCAGTCGGGTAGAGGTTCTCGGGCCCCGGCACCAGCGGCGGAAGTCCGAACCGCACATACTGGGCGAACGCCACCGCGACGCAGACCACCAGGCAGTCCGCGGTCCGCAGGTAGGTGGCGTACCGCCGCTGCCACCGGGCGCGGGCGAACGAACCGTTCTGCCGGTCGGGCAGGTGATCGCCGAGACCGGGCCGCAGCGGCGTGACCCGTGCCGTGCCAGACAGCGTGGTGGTGCCGTTGCGCGCTGCGGGATCCCGTTCGTCGGCGGTGCGGCCCGGCGGATTCATGATGCCCGCACCTGGGGAAGTGCGGCCGCATGCCATTCGATGGTCCGGGTCAACCCGTCGAGCAGCCCGACCTGCGGTGTCCAGCCCAACAGATTGCGTGCCCTGCTGATGTCGGGTTGCCGGCGGGTGGGGTCGTCCTGCGGCAGCGGACGCGTCTCGATGGTGGATGAGGACCCGATGAGTTCGGCGACCAGTTCGGCGATCTGGCGCACCGTGAGTTCCTCGGGGTTACCCAGGTTGATCGGCCCGGGTTCGGCCGAGTCGAGCATCGCCGCGAGACCACGGACGAGGTCGTCCACGTAGCACAGGCTGCGGGTCTGGCTGCCGTCGCCGAACACCGTCAACGGGGCGCACCGCAACGCCTGGTCGATGAAGTTGGTCACCACCCGCCCGTCGTCGGAGCGCATCCGCGGGCCGTATGTGTTGAAGATCCGCACGATTCCGGTGTCCGCGCCGCAGGCGGTCCGGTAGGCGGTGGTCAGGGCTTCGGCGTAGCGCTTGGCCTCGTCGTAGACGCTGCGCGGGCCGAGTGGGTTGACGTTGCCCCAGTACTCCTCGGACTGCGGATGGATCAGCGGCTCCCCGTACACCTCGCTGGTGGAGGCCAGGATGAAGCGCGCCGAGTTGGTCAGCGCGAACTCCAGTGCGTTGCGGGTGCCTTCGGCGCCGGTCCGGAGGGTGAAGATGGGCCGTTCCAGATAGGCCGGCGGCGAGGCCGGGCTGGCCAGATGTACGACGGCATCGACTCGTTCACCGATGTCGATGGGATCCAGCACGCTGGCCTCGGTGAACGAGAACTCGGGTGAGGTGAAGAGGTGTTCGATGTTGGCGCGGCACCCCGTCGACAGATCGTCGAGGCAGATCACCGTGTCGCCACGGTTGATCAGCAGCGTGCACAGATTCGATCCAAGGAAGCCGGCGCCTCCGGTGACGAGAATCCTCATGTATTTCTCCGATGCTCTGCTGGTTGCCCAGGCTTGATGGTGGAGCGTCTGGCCCGATGGCCGGTCATGGGCGGCTGAAACCGCGGTATCGCCAGCCAGCGGCACGCCACACCTCCGGGTCCAGGCAATAGCGTGCGTCGATGACGCAGCGGCCCCTGGCCGCCTTCTCCAGGTCCTGCGGCCGCAGTCGCCGGAACTCGTCCCACTCGGTCAGGACCAGGACGACGTCGGCCTCCAGGCAGGCATCGACCGCGGTGAACGCGAAATTCAGTGCGGGAAAGGCCTTTCGAGAGTTATCCATGGCCTTGGGGTCGTAGACGGTCACGTCGGCGCCCGCGGTGCGGATCTGTTCGGCGACATCGAGGGCCGGGGAGTCGCGGATGTCGTCGGTGTTCGGCTTGAATGCCGACCCGAGCACGGCGATCCGGGCACCGGCCAGCGATCCGCATTCATCCCGGGCCATCTCCACGACCCGGGCGCGTCGCCTGAGGTTGATCGTGTCGACCTCGCGCAGGAAGGTGAGCGACTCACCGACACCCAGCTCGGCCGCCCGCGATACGAAGGCACGGATGTCCTTGGACAGGCAGCCGCCGCCGAATCCCAGGCCGGCGTTGAGGAAACGGCGCCCGATGCGGTCGTCGCAGCCGATGGCATCGGCGAGTGCCGTGATGTCGGCCGAGGCCGCCTCACACACCTCGGCGACGGCGTTGATGAACGAGATCTTGGTGGCCAGGAACGCGTTCGCCGCGACCTTGGCAAGTTCTGCGGTGGCCAGATCGGTAACCAGCAGGGGGATACCCTCGGCCAACAGCGGACCGTACAGCTCCCGCATGATGGCCTCGGAGCGGGTGTCCGCACGGTCCTGCAACCCGAGCACGATGCGATCCGGGTGCAGGGTGTCCTGGATCGCGAACCCTTCCCGCAGGAACTCCGGGTTCCACACCAATCGAACGTCCGCGCCCGCCGGCGCGCTGCGGCGTACCCGCTCCGCCAGGGCTGCCGCGGTCCCCACCGGGACGGTCGACTTCCCGACGATCAGCGCGGGACGGTTCAGGTTACGGCACAGCGAGTCGATCGCCGCGTTGACGAAGGACAGATCGGCGCCGGCATCCTGCTTGTTCTGCGGGGTCCCGACGGTGATGAAGTGGATATCGGCGAATGCGGCTGTCTCCTCGAAGGATTCGGTGAATCGAAGCCGACCCGACGCCAGCCCGTCCTGGACGATGTCCTCCAGCCCCGGTTCGAAGAATGGCACCACACCGGCCTGCAGTTTGGCCACCTTGTCGGGGTCGATGTCCGCGGTCAGGACTTCGTGGCCGATCTGGGCCAGGCTTGCGGCGTGTGTGGTGCCCAGGTACCCGGCTCCGATCACTGAGACTTTCACGTGAGATCCCCCCATCCAGAACACAACTCGGAATCAGCTGAGGGCTGCGAACTGCCGGGCCGGCAAACACCATCAGTTGGCGCGGTCCACGGATGCTCATGGCGTTCGCAGCAGTGAGACATCCCGTGGACCACAAGCTCACTATTGTTTGCTGGCTGCGGGCAGTACATGGACCATAGGAACGTATTTGTTTTGAACCTCGACCTAGTACCTGGGATTGGTCCACCGCGGAGCCGGGTGCCGGTCCCCGACGGGTACCGCCGGCCCGGCAGGCGGGCTGTGCATGCCTTTTGCGCTGCCATGGGGCGGGTTTACGCAGTTCTACACCCGGGAAGCGGTCTATCGGGAACCGGTCCCCGCAACGCAGGGGAACTAGACCCGGGGTGCGGTGAGAACTAGCTCCTTATTCACCGTTGCCGGTTGCGGAGCCCTGATTGTCACCGTTTTGCCCCGAAAATGCTTACCAACGTAGCTATTTCGGAGAATACGCGCGGTTTTCGCACTAGCGAAATTCGTCGACGAATCGTACTGTTCTGCGCAGGGCAGGTTTTCCGGCCGCCCTGGGCAACCTTCGGGTGAGTGTGCGCAGTCGATGCGCCGGCTCGCCGAGACTTTCCGATACTTCAACAAGACCGGACCGGACCGGGGGGCTGGTGAATCCATGATGTATTCCGATACCTATGACCCACTCGACGGCATCGCGATCGTCGGGATGGCAGGACGTTTCCCCGAATCGGCGGACGTCGAGGCCCTCTGGCAGAACCTGTTGGAAGGGCGCGAGTGCATCACGCACTTCGGGCCCGACGAGTTGGAGCGCGTGATCGGTGAGGATGCCGGTGCGCACCTGAGCCCCAACTATGTGTGCGCCCGCGGGGTGCTGGCCGGAGTGGATGAATTCGACGAGGGGTTCTTCGGCTTCACCCCGAAGGAAGCGCAGATCCTCGATCCACAGCAGCGGCTGTTCCTGCAGGCCGCCTGGGAGGCGATCGAACACGCCGGGTACGACGCCCAGCGGTTCGGAGGCCCCATCGGCGTGTTCGCCGGAGCCACCACGAGCAGCTATTACCTACAGAATCTGTTGTCACGCAACGACATAACCAGTCCGCTCGGTCCCATCATGCTGATGCTCGGCAACTCGAACGACTATGTGGCGACCCGGGTGTCCTACAAGTTCGACCTCAAGGGCCCCGCACTGAACATCCAGAATGCGTGCTCCACGTCGCTGGTCGCGGTGTGCACCGCGGTGCAGAGCCTGCTGACCTACCAGTGCGATATGGCCCTGGCCGGGGCGTGTCGATCATGCTGCCGCAGCGGCGCGGCCATCTGCACGAGGAGGGCTCGATCCTCGCCCCGGACGGCCACTGCCGTCCCTTCGACCGGGACGCGGCCGGCACGGTGTCGAGCAACGGCCTCGGCCTGGTGGTGCTGCGCCGGCTGCGGGACGCGATCGACGATGGGGACACCATCTACGCCGTCATCAAGGGCGCGGCCCTGAACAACGACGGCAGCGCCAAGGTCGGATTCACCGCGCCCAGCGTGGACGGCCACACCCGGGTGATCTCGATGGCGCAGATGCTCGGCGGGATCGATCCCGCGACGATCTCCTACATCGAGGCGCACGGCACCGGCACCGAGCTCGGCGACCCGATCGAGATCGCCGGGCTGACCCAGGCGTTCCGGGCCGGTGGCGCGGAGGAGAACGGGTTCTGCGCCATCGGCTCGATCAAGTCCAACATCGGCCATCTCGATGTGGCCGCCGGCATCGCCGGGCTGATCAAGACGACACTCGCACTGCATCACCGGATCCTGCCCGCCAGCATCAACTTCGAGTCTCCGAATCCGAAGCTGGGCATCGAGAGCACCCCGTTCTTCGTCAACTCGGTGCGTCGCGAGTGGCCGGAGGGGTCGACACCACGCCGCGCCGGGGTCAGCTCGTTCGGGCTGGGCGGGACCAACGCCCACGTCGTACTCGAAGAGGCGCCGGCCGTGCCGCCGCCGGCCCCGGTGACGCACCCGGCACACCTGCTGGTGCTGTCCGCGCGCGATGCCGACGGACTCGAACAGCTCACCCAGAACCTGCGGGCCCATCTGGACCAGGACACCTCCGGCGACCTGGCGGATGTGTCGCACACCCTCGCCGTCGGCCGGCGGCGTTTCGGTCACCGCCGCACCGTGGTGTGCCGCGACCGCGAGGATGCGGTGACCCTGCTGACCAAACCGGATCCGCGACGGGTGCACGACTGCACCGGACTGGCCGAACCGCCCGGGGTCGCGTTCCTGTTCCCGGGACAGGGTTCCCAGTACCTCGACATGGGCCGTGGTCTCTACGACTGCGAGCCGGTGTTCCGGGAGACGATGGATGTCTGCGCGGGGGTCCTGCAGCCCGAGATCGGGGTCGATCTGCGCGACGTGCTGTACCCGGACGAACCACATCGCGACGGCGCTCAGGCACGGCTGACCCGCACCGCGATCACCCAACCGGCCCTGTTCGCCGTCGAATACGCCCTGGCGCAGGTCTGGATGGCGTGGGGGCTGCAACCCACCGCGATGATCGGGCACAGCATCGGCGAGTTCGTCGCCGCGTGTCTGGCCGGCACCTTCAGCCGCGACGACGCACTCCGGCTGGTGGCCCGCCGGGCCCGCCTGATGGACAGCATGCCCACCGGGGCGATGCTGGGTGTCCGGGCGCCGGCGGACCTGCTGGCCTCCGAGCTGCCGGCCGATGTGGCGATCGCCGCCTTCAACGCGCCCCAGCACACCGTGGTCTCGGGCACTCTGGACGCGATCGGTGCGTTCGAGACGAGGCTGGACGCGCTGGGCATCGTGCACCGACGCCTGCACACCTCACACGGATACCACTCACCGATGATGGAGCCGGCGGTCGCACCGTTCGCGGACATCGTCGCCGAAATCCCGCTCCGGGCACCGGAACTGCGCTGGATCTCCAGCCTCACCGGACGCAACATCACCGACGAGGAGGCGGTGGACCCGCAGTACTGGGCCCGGCAGCTCCGCGAACCCGTGCAGTTCGCCCGGGGTGTCGGCATGCTCGTCGACGCAGGCTTGGCACTGGTCGAGGTCGGCCCCGGCCAGACCCTGGCCACCTTCGCCCGCCAGCATGAGCGCTACACCTCCGGACAGCTGATCACCGCCTCACTGTCGTCCGGGCAGGATCGCCCCGCGGATATCGAATGCCTGCTGGGGGCGGTGGGCCGGCTCTGGGCGCGCGGTGTCGACGTCGACTGGTGCGCGCTGCAGGGGGCACCGCGCCGCCGGGTGGCGCTGCCGACCTACCCGTTCCGACGGCGTCGGCACTGGGTCGACCCGGCGCACGCGCCCGCCCCCGCGCCGGCAGCTGTCCAGCCGGCGCCGACGGTGCCCGAAGAACCGGGCCGCGCCCCGGCGGTCGACAGCACGGCCGACGCCCCGTCCGGACTGCTGTCCCGGTTGCAGACCGTGTTCATCGAACTCTCCGGGGTGGACCGGGCCAGGCTCACCCCCGGCGAGAGCTTCCTGCAGATGGGCTTCGACTCCCTGTTCCTGACCCAGGCGGCCGGCGCGCTGCAGAAACAGTTCGGCACCAAGATCACCGTCCGCACGCTGGTGGAGGAGGCTCCGACGTTCGAGACGCTGGTCGAGTACCTCGGGGCTGCGGGGGCAGCGATACCGCAGGACCTGCCCGCGCCCTCGGCACCGCAGATCTTTCCCGCGGCGGCTGCGCCGGCGCGGGGTCACGAGTCGGTGGGAGCGCTGACCGAACAGCAGCGACACCGGCTCGCGGCGCTCATCGAACGATGTGATTGGGAGGAGATGGTCAGCCCGACCGTCCCGGTGCGCTCGAGGGGTGCGCATCTGTGGGACGCGGGCGGCCGGGAGTACATCGACCTCACCGAGAACACCGGCGCCGTCCTGTTCGGGCACAACCCGGGCTTCATCCGGGACGCCATCGACCGGCGGTGTGACGCGGCCATCCAGGACGGGCCACCGGACTCGCCGGCCACCGAGGTGTCCGCGCTGGTCTGTGCGATGACCGGGATGCACGCCGTGGCCTACTGCGACAGCGGTGCCGATGCGGTGTCGGAGGCGATGCGGATGGCGCGGACGGGCACCGGACAGCAGACCACCGTGGTGCTCGGCGGATCCGCGGCCACGGCGCCCCGCGCCGCGGACACGGTCGTGCTCGACCACGGCACCACCGAGACGCTGCAGACGATCCGGTCGCTGCGCGGGCGGCTGGCCGGCGTCGTGGTCGCCCCGGTGCCCGTCGGGCACACCGACCTGCCGCCGCGTGACTTCCTGCGCATGCTGCGCCAGCTGACCGCCGAGACCGGCGCCGCGCTGATCCTCGACGAGTTGCGCACCGGTTTCCGAGCCCATCCCGGCGGGGCTCAGGCGCTGTTCGGAGTGCAGGCCGATATCGCGGTCTACGGAGACGTCGCCGCCGGCGGCCTGCCGATCGGCATCATCGCCGCCGCCGGGGCGTACGTGGCGGCCCTGCCCGAGGCATCCGCGCAGCACGGTGCCGCCCGGCGTCCACTCGCGCTGGCCGCCACTCATGCTGTGCTGCAACGCCTCGACCAGCAGGGGTCGGCCCTGCAACGCTCGCTCAACCAACGCACCACCGCGTTCGCGGCACGTCTGAACCGGGTGGGCGTCGAGATCGGCGCACCCGTGCAGGTCGATCATTTCGCGTCCTGGTTCACCGTGTCCTGGCACTGCGAACCCTCACTCGCACCGCTGTATCACCGCCTGATGCGTGCTCGCGGCGTGTACACCTCGGAGAACGGTCCGGGATTTCTCACCCTCGCGCACACCGACGCGGACCTGGACTCCGCGGCCGGGGCGTTCCGCGCGACGCTGGCCGAGATGCGCGCGGCCGGGCTGCTACCGGCCCGGGCGGTGCCGGCCCGCAAGGGACGCGACGCACACGGACGGGAGGCCTGGTTCATACCCGATCCGGAGCGGCCCGGGAAATATCTTCAGGTAATCAACGCGATTGGCGGGGAGGCGATTTCGCATGACTGAGGTGGTGGACCGTTACGAGCTGTCACCGATGCAGCAGAGCATGCTGTTCCAATCCCTGAGTGCGCCCGGGACCGGCGCGAACATCGAACAGGTCATCATCTCGGTGGACGAGGAACTCGACGTGCCACTGTTCGAACAGGCCATGGCGGTGGTGATGGACCGGCACACCGCCATGCGGAGTCGGTTCCGCTGGTCCGACGGGGCCGAACCGAGCCAGGAGGTGCTCAGCGGTGTGCGCCTGCCGGCCACCGTCGCCGACTGGGGCGATGGCACGCCCGAGGAGGCGGCGCGGCGGTTCGAGGATCATGTGCGCGTCGACCGGTTCCAGGACTTCGACATGTCCGAAGTGCCGATGATGCGCCTCTTCGTCGCCCGTATGCCCGGTTCGAACACGAAGGTGCTGTGGACCTTTCACCATGCGCTGCTGGACGGGCGCTCCTACATCGTGCTGCAGGAATGGTTGGCCTTCTACGACGCCGCCCAGCGCGGTGAGGTCCCGGCACTGCCCCCGCCCCGCCCGTACCGCGACTACATCGAATGGCGGCGGTCCCTCGACAACGCCGCCGCCGCAGAGTTCTGGCGTGCCACCCTGGGCGACTTCCGCGCCGCGACCCCGCTGGGCATCGAGGCCCCGGGAACCGGGGACGGCGAGCCTGATGCGGCCGAGTGCTGCGAACAACGACTGTCACGGGAGTTGACCGACCGGCTGCGGGCCGCCGCCGAGCGGGCGGAGGTCTCGGTCGGCACTCTGCTGCAGGGCGCCTGGGCCTTGCTGCTGCACCGCTACAGCGGGGAGGACGACATCGTCTTCGGTGTCACCCGCGCGGCACGCATGGCCGGGGTCGAGGATGCCGACCGGGTCGTCGGGTTGTTCATCAACACCCTGCCGATGCGGGCGGGCATCGACGAGGATCTGGAGATCGTGCCGTGGCTGCGTACCCTGCGCGGTCGGCAGAGCGCGCTGCGCCCGTATGAACAGACTGCTTTGGCCACCGTGCAGGCGTGCAGCGGCATCGCGCGCGGCGCCCCGCTCTTCGAGAGCGCGATCGTCTACGACCACCACATCCTCGACTTGCAGATCGGCTTGCCCGACCGGCATTTCGAGTACCGCGGCCGGACGAACATCCCGTTGGCGCTGATGGCCTACGGCGACGACGGCACCGGGTCGATGCTGCTGCGGTTGGACTATTCGAACCGGCGCTTCTGCGGTGCCGCGGTCGCCCGGATGCTCGGGCATCTGGTGAACGTGCTGACCGGGATGGCCGACGAGCGCTCGACCCATCTGCGCGATCTGGATTTGTTGGGTGCCGGTGAGCGTGCGGTGTTGGTGGGTGAGTCGGCGGTGCCGGTGTTGTCGACGCGGGATGTGACGTTGCATGGGGGTTTTGGGCGTCAGGTGGGGTTGACGCCGTCGGCGGTGGCGGTGTGTGGGCAGGTTGCCGGTGTTCGGGTGGAGTTGAGTTATGCGGAGTTGGATGCTCGTGCGGAGGCGGTGGCGCGGTGTCTGCGTGGGTTGGGTGTGGGTGTTGGTTCGGTGGTGGGGCTGCGGGTGGAGCGTGGTCTTGATGTGGTGATCGGGATCTTGGGGATTTTGAATTCGGGGGCGGCGTATCTGCCGTTGGATCCGTTGTATCCGGCGGAGCGGGTGGGGTTCATGTTGGCCGATGCTGCGGTGGGTGTGGTGTTGACCCAGCGGGGGCTCGTCGGTGGGTTGGCCGGTGGTGCGGTGCGGTGTGTGTGTCTGGATGAGCCGTTGCCCGATGTGGGTGCGGTGGTGGGGGATTGGCCGGCTGCCGGTGGGGATGATCTGGCGTATGTGATGTATACGTCGGGGTCGACGGGGTTGCCCAAGGGTGTGCGGGTGACGCATCGGAATGTGTTGCGGTTGTTCGAGTCGACGATTGCGCGGTTCGGTTTCTGTGCTGACGATGTGTGGACGTTGTGGCATTCGTATTCGTTCGATATCTCGGTGTCGGAGTTTTGGGGGGCGTTGCTGGTCGGGGGGCGGTTGGTGGTGGTGGGTCATGACACCAGCCGGGACCCGGCGGCGTTTCGGGAGTTGGTGGTGCGGGAGCGGGTGACGGTGTTGAGTCAGACGCCGACGGGGTTCTGTGCGTTCATGGATGTGGATCGTGCTGCTGCGCGTGGGGATTTCGCGTTGCGTTATGTGTTGTTGTGCGGTGAGGCGTTGCAGTTGGCGGGTTTGGCGCCGTGGTTCGAGCGGTACGGGGACAGTCGTCCTGAGGTGATCAACATGTATGGCCCGACCGAGGCCACGTTGTATGTGACGTATCAGCGGATCACGGCGGCGGATGTGGCTGCCGGTGCGGGGAGTTTGATCGGGGTGGCGTTCGACGATATCCGGATCTATCTGCTCGATGAGCGGGGCCGGCCGGTGCCGGTGGGGGTGCCTGGTGAGTTGTATATCGCTGGTGGTGGGGTGGCTGCGGGGTATCTGAATCGTCCGGATATCAATGCGCAGCGGTTTGTCACCGATCCGTTCCATGGTGGGCCGATGTATCGGACCGGGGATCTGGCGCGCCGGCGTGAGCATGGGGAGTTGGAGTATCTGGGGCGTATCGATCAGCAGGTCAAGATTCGTGGGTTTCGGATCGAGTTGGGGGAGATCGAGACCACGATCGCCGAGCATCCGGCGGTGCATCAGGTGGCGGTGGTCGATCGTGAGGATCGGCCGGGGGACAAGAAGTTGGTGGCCTATCTGGTGGCTCCGGATGCCCCGGCGGATCTGATCGCCGATCTGCGTCAGCGTCTGCATACCCGGTTGCCCGAGTACATGGTGCCCGCGCAGTTCCAGTACCTGGACACTCTGCCGTTGACCACCAGCGGCAAACTCGACCGCAAAGCCCTACCCACCCCACAACACACCCGTGACAACAGCAATCCATATGTCGCACCGAGGAATTCGGCGGAGCTGGCGATCGCCGACGTGTGGAAGTCGGTGCTGTGCATCGAGCGGGTCGGCCTCGACGACCACTTCTTCGAACTCGGTGGGGACTCGCTGTTGAGCATCCGGGTGCACGCCCAGCTTACCGACAAGTTCCGCGCGGACCTGCCGATCGTGGCACTGCTGCAGTACCCCACGGTGCGCACCTTGGCGCGACACCTGGCCGACGACGCCCCGCCCGGACACCGCGGCCCTGATCTGGGTGCCGCGATGGACCGGGCACGACGACAACGCGAAGCGATCGCGCGGCAACGCGCCCTGGCCGGAAGGTCCTGACATGACGTACTCGTTGAGCTACGAATCCGTCGATTTCGACCCGTTCGCGGAAATCGAGGACGACTTCGCGCTTACCGAGCCCCAGCGGGAGATCTGCGCGACCACCCTGATGGGCGACGAGGCCAACTGCGCCTACAACCAGTGTTTCGTGCTGTCGCTGCGCGGCCCGCTCTCGGTGGAGTCGCTGCGCAAGGCGCTCGTCGAGGTGGTGCACCGCCACGATGCGCTGCGCATCGCGATCGATCTGATCGGTGAATCGCAACGGGTCCTGCCCGAGGTGGCGGTCGCGCTGCCGCTGACCGACCTGAGCACCCTGGCCGAACCCGAACGCGAGGCCGCGATCGCACGCATCGTGGACCGGGAGACCCGCTCCCCGTTCGATCTCGCCGCCGCACCGCTCTGGCGTGCCGAACTCATCCGGGAAACCCCCACCGAACATCGGCTCGTCTTCACCACCCACCACGTCGTCGTGGACGGCTGGTCCTCCACGGTGATCTTCACCGACCTCGCCGCGATCTACTCCGCCGACCGGCTCGGGCTGGCGGCGGACCTGGCCCCGGCCGCGTCTTTCCGGGACTTCGTGTCCGATCAGCAGAGTCCCGCCGTACGCTCCGAAACCGAAGCCGCCCTGGAGTTCTGGGCGGCACAGTACGCCGACGGGGTGCCGGCCTTCGAATTGCCCACCGACCACGCCCGGCCGGTCTTCAAGACCTACACCGCGGGCCGGCAGGTCCTCACCATCGACAGGGCGCTCTACGAGGCCTTCCGGACCCGCGCGGCCCGGGAGGGTGCCACCCTGTTCGTCGGGTTGCTGGCCGCCTTCGAGGTGCTCGTCGGGCGGCTGGCATCCACCGAGGACTTCGTCATCGGTGTCCCGATGGCCAGTCAGGCGTTGCAGGACAACCGTCATCTCGTGGCGCATGGTGTCAACACCATTCCGTTGCGCTGCCGCATCGACACGCACCGGACCTTCGCCGAGCACCTGCGCACCGTCCGCAGCGCGTTCTTCGACGCCCAGGCCCACCAGCGGCTCACCGTCGGCACCCTCGTTCAGCGGCTGCGGCTACCCCGGGACCCGGGCCGGATGCCACTTGTCCCACTGTTCTTCAACGATAAGTTCGCCGCCACCTACGACTTCGGCGACGTCACCGTCACCGGCCTGGAGATGCCCCGGGCGTTCTACAACTTCGAACTCGGCGTCACCGCCATCGCGGACGGCGACAGCATAGCGCTGGAATGCGAGTTCAACACCGACCTGTACGACGACAGCACGGTCGCCCGCTGGCTGGCCCGGTACCGGCGACTCCTCGAGCAGATCATCGCCGAACCGGACGCCGCCCTCGACGATCTGGATTTGTTGGGTGCCGGTGAGCGTGCGGTGTTGGTGGGTGAGTCGGCGGTGCCGGTGTTGTCGACGCGGGATGTGACGTTGCATGGGGGTTTTGGGCGTCAGGTGGGGTTGACGCCGTCGGCGGTGGCGGTGTGTGGGCAGGTTGCCGGTGTTCGGGTGGAGTTGAGTTATGCGGAGTTGGATGCTCGTGCGGAGGCGGTGGCGCGGTGTCTGCGTGGGTTGGGTGTGGGTGTTGGTTCGGTGGTGGGGCTGCGGGTGGAGCGTGGTCTTGATGTGGTGATCGGGATCTTGGGGATTTTGAATTCGGGGGCGGCGTATCTGCCGTTGGATCCGTTGTATCCGGCGGAGCGGGTGGGGTTCATGTTGGCCGATGCTGCGGTGGGTGTGGTGTTGACCCAGCGGGGGCTCGTCGGTGGGTTGGCCGGTGGTGCGGTGCGGTGTGTGTGTCTGGATGAGCCGTTGCCCGATGTGGGTGCGGTGGTGGGGGATTGGCCGGCTGCCGGTGGGGATGATCTGGCGTATGTGATGTATACGTCGGGGTCGACGGGGTTGCCCAAGGGTGTGCGGGTGACGCATCGGAATGTGTTGCGGTTGTTCGAGTCGACGATTGCGCGGTTCGGTTTCTGTGCTGACGATGTGTGGACGTTGTGGCATTCGTATTCGTTCGATATCTCGGTGTCGGAGTTTTGGGGGGCGTTGCTGGTCGGGGGGCGGTTGGTGGTGGTGGGTCATGACACCAGCCGGGACCCGGCGGCGTTTCGGGAGTTGGTGGTGCGGGAGCGGGTGACGGTGTTGAGTCAGACGCCGACGGGGTTCTGTGCGTTCATGGATGTGGATCGTGCTGCTGCGCGTGGGGATTTCGCGTTGCGTTATGTGTTGTTGTGCGGTGAGGCGTTGCAGTTGGCGGGTTTGGCGCCGTGGTTCGAGCGGTACGGGGACAGTCGTCCTGAGGTGATCAACATGTATGGCCCGACCGAGGCCACGTTGTATGTGACGTATCAGCGGATCACGGCGGCGGATGTGGCTGCCGGTGCGGGGAGTTTGATCGGGGTGGCGTTCGACGATATCCGGATCTATCTGCTCGATGAGCGGGGCCGGCCGGTGCCGGTGGGGGTGCCTGGTGAGTTGTATATCGCTGGTGGTGGGGTGGCTGCGGGGTATCTGAATCGTCCGGATATCAATGCGCAGCGGTTTGTCACCGATCCGTTCCATGGTGGGCCGATGTATCGGACCGGGGATCTGGCGCGCCGGCGTGAGCATGGGGAGTTGGAGTATCTGGGGCGTATCGATCAGCAGGTCAAGATTCGTGGGTTTCGGATCGAGTTGGGGGAGATCGAGACCACGATCGCCGAGCATCCGGCGGTGCATCAGGTGGCGGTGGTCGATCGTGAGGATCGGCCGGGGGACAAGAAGTTGGTGGCCTATCTGGTGGCTCCGGATGCCCCGGCGGATCTGATCGCCGATCTGCGTCAGCGTCTGCATACCCGGTTGCCCGAGTACATGGTGCCCGCGCAGTTCCAGTACCTGGACACTCTGCCGTTGACCACCAGCGGCAAACTCGACCGCAAAGCCCTACCCACCCCACAACACACCCGTACCGAGCCGGACGAAGTGGTGCCGCCCCGCTCGGCCAGCGAACGCCTCGTCGTCGCGGCGTTCAGCGCCGTGCTCGACCGCAGCGATGTCGGCGTCTTCGACAACTTCTTCGATCTCGGCGGTCACTCCCTGATGGCGGCGCGGGTGATGGCGCGCCTGTCCGATGCCGCCCGCATCGAACTGCCGCTGCGCAACCTGTTCGAACGGCCGACACCAGAACACCTCGCCGCCGCGATCGACGCGTTGTGCTGGGCGGCGGCCGGCACCGGCGCAGAGCCGGTCTCCGATTCCGGTACGCGGGAGGTATTCGAGTTGTGACGACCGCAGACCTTCTCGCCGAACTCCGTGAACTCGATGTGCGCGTGGAACTCGACGGTGAGCGGCTGCGGCTCAACGCCCCGGCCGGGGTACTCACCGACGAACTGAAACGCCGGCTCGTCGCGGAGAAACCCGCGGTCATCGCCTTTCTGTTGGAGGCGCAGCGCCTGGCCACCCAACAACGTGCGATCGTGCCGTTGCAACCGGACGGGTCGGCAACCCCGATCTTCGCCGTCGCCGGGCACAACGGCGACGTGTTCGCCTATCGGGCGCTGGCCGGGCACCTCGGTGCCGATCAGCCGTTCTTCGGGTTGCAACCGCCCGGCCTGGAGGAGGGCACGGCACCGCTGACCTGGGTCGAGGACGTCGCCGACTACTTGGCGGCACAGATCCGGACGGTCCGCCCGGCCGGCCCGGTGACCATCGCCGGTTACTGCGCGGGCGGGTCGGTCGCCTTCGAACTTGCTCGCCGATTGTCCGAATCCGGTGTGGCCGTGACGAATCTGATCTTGTTCGGGGCGCCGTTCTGCACCTTCTACCGCAGGCCGCAGTGGGCGCTGGCCTGGCTGCGTCACTACGGCGGCCGTGCCGTGCTGCACGCCCGCACACTGCTCACCATGGCACCGGCCGAACGGCGGCGCTATCTGGCCGACCGCGCCGCGCACATCGCCGAATGTGTCCGCGAGTTCCGCAACCGCGACCACGACGAGGCCGATGACCCCGTCCTGGTCCGGCGGGCAGCCGTGGTGTCGGCGACGCTTGCGGCGGCGCGGCGTTACACGCCCACACCCGCGGACCTGCACATCGACATCATGCTGCCGAACCGGGCGTGGCAGCGATCCCCCGCAGATCCGTTGCGGTGGCGCCGATTCGTCACTTCCGCCACGGTGTTTGCCGGTCCCGACGACGGTAACAGCGACACCATGCTGCTCGCCGACAACGTCGGACCGTTCGCCACCTTCGTCGCACAGGCCTGCCGCGCCCGGGCCGGTGCGGTGCTGAACGCCAACGAGGAGGACCTCCGATGACCGATCACATGGAAATCCGGCATCTACCCACGGCCCCGGGCACCCCGACGCCGCCCGGGCCCCCGCCGTCCACGGCGCCCTGGCCCGCCCGGTGGGTCGCGCGGTCGTGCCGGTGAACACGGCGGGCCGACGTGGCTTCATGGTCCTGCTGGTCTCGGGGCTGGCGATCAATGCGTGGGCGCTGTTCCCGTCGGCAGTGGAGTCCGGCGTCTATGTGCCGTTGCCGCAGATGACGACGCCCTCTGTCGCGGAGGGCAATTCGGCTCCCAAGGCAGTCGGCGAGGATGTCGTAGAGTCCCGGACGGCGACCTTCTTCAAACAGATGAACCGCACGCCGAGGTCATCGGGGCAACCGATGTACCGGAACGCCCCCTACTATTCCTCGTACAGTCCCGCCGCGGCCGTGGCCATGGTGCCGCTGAGATCGAAGCTCGAGGCTTTGCTGATGCTCTTGTACTCCAGCTACGGCGAGGATATGGACACCGCGGCACTGGAACTGAAGCTGCGCCAGCTTCTTCGGCTGCCGGATGCCGTGCTCGCACAATTGATCCGGCATCCGGATCTGGCTCAGCTGAACGTGATGCTGGATTCGGTCTTCCTGGCCTCCGGTGACCTGTCGGGGATCCAGACCGAGTTGAACAAGATTGCCATCACCTCGACCGCCGGTCCAACCGAGCAGATCGACGTGGTCCGGGTGAACGGTCAACCCAGCTATGTGGTGTACTCGGCTCCCGCCCAACCCGGCGGCGAGAGCGTCACGGTGATGTCGATGTCGGCGATCCCGCAACCCCCGGCGGAGTTCCGGGTCGTCAGCGCCGTCGAGGCACCGGCCGTTGTGGCCGCGTTCGCCGCGATGGCGCCGGTCGAATCGTTCGCCGCCCCGGTACCCGCTCCGGCCATCGCCGAGGCCATCGGGCCGGCCATCGCCGCGCCGGTGGTCACCGAGGTCATCGCACCGCCGACGGTCACCGCTTTCGTCGCGCCGCCGGTGGTCACGGAGTTCGTCGCGACGCCCACCCTCGCGCCGGAGACCTTCACTCCGGAAACCTTTGCGCCAGAGCCGGTTGCGTCGGAAACCTTTACCCAGGAAACGTTCACCTCCGCGAGCCCGACCACCCCCGGGGAGTCGATCGACGTCGCCCCGCCCCGTGAGGAGATCGGCAAGCTTGAGGACGCCTTCGGCGCCGATGGGGGCGACGCCGGTGCCGCGGTGTCCGGTGGCGGCCCGGTGAGCTCGGGTGGCGGGGACAGCACGCCGTCCAGCCAGCACGGCGCACCGCCGTCGATGGGCAGTGACGACGGCGCCGACGACTCCGGGAATGCCGGCTCGGAACAGGATTCACCCGGTGGTTCCGACTCTGGTGGCGCCGGCGGCGGTGGTGGCGACGACGGCGGCTCTGGGGCCGAGTAGCCGGACGGGGTGTCCGGTTCAGCCCTGGCCGAGGATGGCGCTGGTGTCGCCGCCGTTGACGACCGAGTCCGCGACGTCGATGAGTCGTAGGTTGTGGCTGCGCGCGTATCTGCGCAGCAGATTGAAGGCGGTGTCCATATCGGCCTGCCCGCGCTCGGCGATGACACCCTTTGCCTGCTCGATGACCGTACGGGAGTTCAAGGCCGTCTGCAGTTGCTGATTCAGCGTCTCCGACTGCATCGTGATGCGCTGGTGCACAATCCCGATCGTCGCCACATCGGCCAGCGCCTGGCCCAGCGCGATATCGGCATCCGACATGCTGCCGGCCTCGAAGCCGAACAGGTTCAGCGCACCGACCTTGTCGGTGCGCAGCCGCAGCGGCAGCGCGTGCACGGACAGGATGCCGTAGTCGATGGCGGTGGCGGCGAATTCCGGCCAGCGCCGCAGATCGGCGCGCAGATCCACCACGATCACATGCTCGCCGGTGCGATAGGCCTGCAGGCAGGGTCCGTCATCGCGCTGGATCTGGAACAGCTCCAGCAGGTGCGTCTGCTCATTGCTGGCCGCCAGCACCTGGAATGCACCCTCGGGGTCGGCGAGCACGATTCCCGCCGCATCGACGGGGAGCAACTCGATCGCGTTGTCGACCAGCTGCTGAGCCAATTCGACGACGTCGAAGTCGGCGACCAGCGTGTCCGCCAGTCCCACGAATGCCCGCGTCAACCCTTCGTAACTGTCCATGGTCCCCCACCCGGCATTGTGCCACGGCAGGGGCGCCGGCGACCAGGATCGCTCACGGGCGGTCGGTGTCGTCGACCTCGGGATCCGGGGTGAACCGGAGGCGGTGATGTAACACTTGGTCGGCCACGGCGTCGAGCGCAAGGCCTTCGGCGATGGCATAGGCCTGCAACCGGGCGTAGGCATCCCGGGCGCTCATCCCGCCCTGGGCCACGATCATCCCGGTGGCCTGGTGGATCTCCCGCGAGGGTCGTTGCTGAACCGACCAGTCGCCCAACGGATTCGCGCAGGACGAGCCGCCGGAGTGGAGCAGCACCGAGGTGACCAGATCGGAGACCGCGACCGCCTCGTCGAATTGGTCCGTGCTCCAGAGGTTCCCGGCCGCCAGGTACAGGTCGAGCACCCCGATCCGGATCGCGCCCACCTGCAATGGCAGCGCATGCATCGGCCCCACACCGGCCGCGGCGGCCTGCCGCGCGAACAGCGGCCACGGATTGTCGAGGGCTGCCGCATCGGTTGTGGACACCGGGCCGCCCGAGGTGAAGGCGACCACGGCGGGTCCCTCATTCAGGGTGATCTGCGCCCATTCCATCCGGTCGGCGATATCGTCGCTCGCGCACAGCACTTCGTGGGCGTCATCACCGGATACGACGGACATGCCAACCCGCTGCACGGGCAGGGTCGCCATGCAGGCCGCGCACAGTTGTCCGGGACCCGGTGCGTCGCTCGGGCTATGGCCGACGGCCTCGAGGAAGCGGACCCGGACACGTTCGTCCGTGCGCGTCACCGCAAGCGCCCGAGGTGGAAGGACATCGTGTCGTTGTGGAAGGACGTCGCGTCGTTAGCAGCTGTCGAAGCCATCGGGGCACCGCTTCCCGGGAGCACAGATACCGCACCGAGGTGGTGGATACATCCCGATCGCTTCGACAGTACCGCTGATGCGGTCCAACCACCATGGGCCGCCGGTCCGGATCTCGATCCGGACCGGATCGGTGACCGAGTGTGTCAGGCCGGGATGAGCTCCACACCCGACAGCACGACGGTGTTGTCCCGGCTCGGGGCGGTCAGCACGCCGATGAACCTGCCGTCCTGCTCCCAGATGTTGGCCTGCAGCGTCTCACCGGGGATGACGGTGCCGGCGAACCGGGCGCCATAGCTGCCGACCCGGGTCACGTCGCCGTCGAGGAAGTGGTCGACGATCGCCTTGCAGCCGATGCCGTAGGTGCACAGTCCGTGCAGGATCGGCCGGTCGAATCCGGCGGCCTTGGCGAATGCGGGGTCCGAGTGCAGCGGATTGCGGTCACCGCACAGCCGGTACAGCAGGGCCTGCTGGGGCAGCGTCGGCAGCGCGATCTCGGCGTCGGGCGCGCGATCGGGCAACTCCACCGCGGTGGACGGCCCACGCTCACCGCCGAATCCGCCCTCGCCGCGGGCGAAGATGGAGCGCTTAGTTGTCCACAGCACGGTGCCGGACTCGTCGGTCACCGTCGTCTCGCTGACGATGACGGCGGCCTTGCCCTTGTCCCAGATCTCGGTGAACCGCTGCTTGGACCAGCCCTTCCCGCTGGGCGGGATGGGGCCGGGGACGGTGACACCCTCGCTGGCGTGCAGCACCCTGGACAGCTCGATGTCGATGCCCGGGAACCGCACGACAGGCGCCTCGGTCAGGTGGAAGCTGGCCGCGACATTGCCGAAGGTCGGCAGCACCTGCGGGGTGTTGTCGGTCAGGTACCGCAGCTCGCGCTCGTCCATCGGGTCCGCACCGGCGCCGAGGCCGAGGTGGTACAGCTGGATATCGCTGCTGGTCCAGGAGAATTCGACGGGGTCGAGGTCCGCGGCGAGGGCGGTGGCGACATCGATCGGCATATCAGTTCCCTGTGTTGGTTGTGGCTGACTCAGCCGTGGCGAGATGGAGTGCGGCGAGGTAACCGAAGGTCATGGCGGGGCCGATGGTCCCGCCGGGGCCGGGGTAGGTATGGCCCATCACCGGCGAGCTGACATTGCCTGCCGCGTAGAGCCCTTCGATCACCGAGTCGTCGTCGCGCAGCGCCCGGCCGTGGATGTCGGTGCGGATACCGCCCTTGGTGCCCAGGTCGCCGGGCACCATCTTGGCCGCGTAGAACGGGCCGTGGTTGATCTCGCCCAGGTTCGGGTTCGGCTTGTTGGTCGGGTCGCCGTAGTACCGGTCATAGGCGCTGTCGCCACGGTGGAAGTCCTCGTCGACACCGGACCGGGCGAAACCGTTGAACCGCTCGACGGTGGCCGCCAGCGCCTCCCCGTTGAGCCCGGTCTTCTCGGCCAGCTCGGCCAGGGTGTCGGCCTTGACGACCACGCCGGACTCCAGCCACTTCTTCGGAATGCGTTGTCCGGGCTGCAGTCCCGCGAAGATGTAGCGGTCGCGGTAGCGCTGGTCGAAGATCAGCCAGGCCGGCACATTCTCACCCGGGCCGGGCCCCTGACCGTACTTGCCGCCGTACATGTGGTGGCAGGCCTCCACGTAGGGCATCGACTCGTTCATGAACCGCTTGGCGGACAGGTTGACGATGATCGACCCGGGGGAGTTGCGCTCCGACAGCGCGAACCACGGGGCGCCCTCCAGCGGGACGGTCGGACCCCACCACGAGTCCTCCATCAGTTCCAGTGCCGCACCGAGCTTTTCGGCGGCCAGGATGCCGTCGCCGGTGTTCGCCGCGGCGCCCACGGTCCACTCGGTGGTGATCGGCGCGCGCTGGTACTTCACCCGCATCTGCTCGTTGTGCTCGAACCCGCCGGACCCCAGGATGACGCCCTTGCGCGCCCGGATCAGGGTCGGCTCGGCCGACTCCGGATCGGCGGTGTTGCGTACGTAGATACCGCGGACGACACCGTCCTCGACGTACAGGTCGGTCAGTGCGGTGTTCAGCAGCACCGGCACGCCGGCCTTCTGCAGGCCGATCCGCAGCGGTGCGATGAGCGCGCGGCCCATGCCGACCAGGTTCTTGCCGGTGGCGTTGGCCCACACCGACCGCACACCGACCTTGAGGCTGCGCAGCACACCACGCGGGTGGCGCTTGAGCTGGTTGAGTCGCACGTAGTCCTGCTGCAGCACCACCATGTTCATCGGGACCTTGCCGTACGGCGGTTCCAGGCCCTTTTCGTCGGGGCCGAGCTTCTTGGCGTTGAACGGCTTGGGCTCCACCGAGCGCCCGCTGGCCTTGCCGCCGGGCGTTTCGGGGTAGTAATCGGAGTAGTTCGGCACCCAGCACAGCTTCAGCGGGGAGTGCTTCAACACGAAGGACAACATCTCCGGACTGCGGTCCAGGTAGGTGTCGATCTTCTCCGCGGGCACCACGTCACCGATGATCGCGTGCAGGTACTGCGCGGCGGCGGCGGGGCTGTCTTTGACCCCGTCCCGCTTGAGAATCTCGTTGTTCGGGATCCATACCCCACCACCTGACCGCGCAGTGGAACCGCCATAGTGCGGAGCCTTTTCTACGACTACTGTCGAGAGGCCCTGGTGAGCGGCGGTGAGGGCGGCGACCATGCCCGCGGCGCCGCTGCCGACCACGACGACGTCATACTCCTGTCCAGTCATGTAGAACACGTTATAGAATTGCAGTGCCTTTCGACAACAGGCCCGCAACTGTGCCGGTCGAGGGCTTAACAAGGTTATGAGGGGAATTCACCAAGATGCTCAGTGCTGAGGTCCGTGACGAGCTCGCCGCCGATCTGGCTCAGGCGGAGCGTAGCCGGGTGCCCACCACCCCGCTGACGGATCGCTATCCCGACATCGATGTGGTCGACGCCTACGAGATCCAACTGATCAACATTCGGCAGCGGGTCGCCGAGGGCGCGCGGGTCATCGGGCACAAGGTGGGCCTGTCCAGTGCGGCCATGCAGAAGATGATGGGCGTCGACGAGCCCGACTACGGCCACCTGCTCGCCGATATGGAGGTCTTCGAGGACACCCCGGTGAAGGCGGGCCGGTTCCTGTACCCGCGGGTCGAGGTCGAGGTGGGCTTCGTGCTGGCCGACGATCTGCCCGGCGCCGGCTGCACCGAGGACGACGTGCTGGCCGCGACCGCCGCGTTCGCCCCGTCGATCGAGCTGATCGACACCCGGATCACCGACTGGAAGATCAAGTTGTGCGACACCATCGCCGACAACGCCTCCTCCGCCGGCTGGGTGCTGGGCCCGGAACGGGTGTCCCCCAAGGACATAGACATCAAGAACATCAACGCCGTACTCAAGCGCAACGGTGAGGTGGTCGCCGAGGGCCGCAGTGACGCGGTGCTGGGCAACCCGGTCACCTCGGTGGCGTGGCTGGCCCGCAAGGTCGACCAGTTCGGGGTGCGGCTGAAGGCCGGCGACATCGTGCTGCCGGGTGCGTGCATGCGTGCGATAGATGCGCGTCCCGGTGACGATTTCGTAGCAGATTTCGACGGGCTAGGTTCAGTCCGACTGAGTTTCGAGTGACACGACCGATATTAGGGAGCCGTTATGGCCGATAAGTTATCCGTTGCCATCGTCGGGTCGGGAAACATCAGTACCGACCTGCTGTACAAGTTGCTGCGCTCCGACTGGCTGGAGCCGCGCTGGATGATCGGGATCGATCCGGAATCCGAAGGCTTGGCCCGGGCCCGCAAGCTGGGACTGGAGACCAGCCACGAGGGGGTGGACTGGCTGCTGAACCAGGCCGAGAAGCCCGACCTGGTGTTCGAGGCGACCAGTGCCTATGTGCACCGCGACGCCGCGCCGCGGTACGAGGAAGCCGGGATCACCGCCATCGACCTGACCCCGGCGGCGGTCGGGCCGGGCGTCATCCCGCCGGCGAACCTGCGGGCGCATCTGGACGCGCCGAACGTGAACATGGTGACCTGTGGCGGGCAGGCGACCATCCCGATGGTCTACGCGGTGTCCCGCGTGGTGGACGTGCCCTACGCCGAGATCGTGGCGTCGGTGTCCTCGGCCTCGGCCGGGCCGGGCACCCGGGCCAACATCGACGAGTTCACCAAGACCACCAGCGCCGGTGTGCAGCACATCGGCGGCGCCCGCAGCGGTAAGGCGATCATCATCCTGAACCCGGCGGACCCGCCGATGATCATGCGCGACACCATCTTCTGCGCGATCCCGGAGGACGCCGATCACGCGGCGATCACCGCGTCGATCAAGGAGGTCGTCGCCGAGGTGCAGACCTATGTGCCCGGCTACCGGTTGCTCAACGAGCCGCAGTTCGACGAGCCGTCGGTGGTCAATGGCGGCCAGCATGTGGTGACCACCTTCGTGGAGGTCGAGGGTGCCGGCGATTACCTGCCGCCCTATGCGGGAAATCTGGACATCATGACCGCCGCGGCCACGAAGGTCGGCGAAGAGATCGCCAAGGAGCGAGTTGGCGATGAGCGCTCGCGCGAAGAGCAGAGTAGTGGAGCAGGAGCCCGATCATGAGTGAGATCTTCTTCAACCCGGTGTGGGACGTCCGGATGACGGACACCTCGCTGCGCGACGGGTCGCATCACAAGCGCCACCAGTTCACCAAGGACGAGGTGCAGTCCATCGTGGCGGCGCTGGACAATGCGGGTGTGCCGGTCATCGAGGTCACCCATGGTGACGGGCTGGGCGGCTCCTCGTTCAACTACGGGTTCTCGAAAACCCCTGAGCAGGAACTGATCAAGCTGGCGGCGGAGACCGCCAAGGAGGCCAAGATCGCCTTCCTGATGCTGCCGGGTGTGGGCACCAAGGAAGACATCAAGGAAGCGCAGAACAACGGTGGTGAGATCTGCCGGATCGCCACCCACTGCACCGAGGCCGACGTCTCGATCCAGCACTTCGGGCTGGCCCGGGAGCTCGGGCTGGAGACCGTCGGGTTCTTGATGATGAGCCACACCATCTCCCCGGAGAAGCTGGCCAAGCAGGCCCGGATCATGGCCGATGCCGGCTGCCAGTGCGTCTACGTGGTCGATTCGGCGGGTGCCCTGGTGCTCGAAGGTGTGGCCGACCGGGTGGCCGCGCTGGTCGCCGAACTCGGTGACGACGCTCAGGTGGGGTTCCACGGCCACGAGAACCTCGGGCTCGGTGTGGCGAACTCGGTCGAGGCGGTGCGGGCAGGCGCCAAGCAGATCGACGGGTCCTGCCGCCGGTTCGGGGCCGGTGCGGGCAATGCTCCGGTGGAGGCGCTCGTCGGGGTGTTCGACAAGATCGGCGTCAAGACCGGCGTCGACTTCTTCGACATCGCCGACGCCGCCGAGGAAGTGGTGCGCCCCGCCATGCCGGCCGAGTGCGTGCTGGACCGCAACGCCCTGGTGATGGGCTACTCCGGCGTGTACTCCAGTTTCCTCAAGCATGCGGTGCGCCAAGGCGAACGGTATGGCGTGCCGGCCCACGAGTTGTTGCTGCGGGTCGGCCAGCGCAAGTTGATCGGTGGTCAGGAGGATCAGCTGATCGACATCGCGCTGGAGATCAAACGCGAGCAGGAGGCCGGCGCTTAAGGCCGCGTCTGCTTCCCGTCGCCCTCGGCGGTCCGCGGCAGGTCCGCGGACCGGACGAGGACGGCCAGGACGACGGCGATCAGTAGTAGCGCCGGGACATCACCCACCAGGTGGCCCCGGTGCTGGCCGCTGCCAAAGGACTGCACCGCCATGACGGCGGCGTGCACGACGCTGGAGCACACCGCGAACCAGATCAGGCTCAGGTGTGCCTCCGGGCGTCGCGCCGCGTTGCACAAGAACAGGCCCAACGTCACGTACAAACCGACGATCATCATGAAGTAGTCGGACTGGTGCGGCGCCCCGGCATGCCAGGCCCACCCGGACGGCCACACCACCGCCAGCGGATAGAGCAGCAGCATCGCCGCGCCGAACACCGCGAGCATGACCCGAAGAAGCGTGTAGCTGCGCGCCGGAGACATCGGGTGTCCGATCCCGGCTCAGCCGAACTCGAGCAGTGTGTAGGCCCCGCGAATCTGTTTGGTGGGCTTGAACTGCCAGAATGCCGGGAACACCTTCTCGAAGAAGAAGCCCCGGCCCTTCGGCATCGGCAGATCGTGCACCGCCCGGATCCCCGGCACGGTGTGCGCCAGCTCGGCCAGCTGCTTCGGCGACAGGCTGAACGGCATCGGCGGCACCCGGTACCGGCTGGTGGCGCGCATGCCTTTCGGGGCGAACTTCTTCACCAGCGTCGGCGGCAGGTCGAAGACCATCTGCCCGCCGGGAAAACGCTTGGCGCACTCGGTGATCAGGCCCATCGCCTCCTCGGGCTGCAGGTACATCAGCAGACCCTCGGCGGTGATGAACACCCCGTCGGCGGTGTCGACCCGGTCCATCCAGGAGTAGTCCAGCGCCGACTGGGCCAGGTTGGTGATCCTCGGTGACGGGGGTAGCAGCCGCTTCCGGAGTTCGACGACGGGCTCGAAATCGACGGTGATCCACTTGAACTGCGCATCCGGCAACGCATCGTCGAGCCGCCAGAAGCTGGTCTGGAAACCCTCGGCCAGGGCGACCACGGTCGCCTTGGGATGCGCTGACAGGTAGGCCGTGGCGGCCCGGTCGAAGGCCAGCGAGCGCACCGCCATCTCCTGGCCCCGGCGGCCGAACTTGTCGAAATCGAAGTCGATCGAGTCGACCATCCGGATGGCCATCGGGTCGTCGATGATGGCGTCGGGGTGGCGGGCCTGGTGGGCCCGGCCGTTGAGCGTGAGCAACGCGGTTTCGGAGACTCCGGTCAGGGCGCCGGCATCGACCTTCTCATTCATGTGGTCGAATCTACCCGCCGCCGGGCGGTGGCAGATCCGGGCCGGTACACAGCGGTCCATCAGCGGACCGTGGCGTGGAATACAGGAACACGCCTATTTCTGGGAGTTTCCCCACCACCATTCCCCGAGGCTGTGTAATTTCCCAGAAATGCGCTGTGAACTGGACTTATAGCGCGGTTTCGTAAATGGTGCGTGAATTCGCGAGGTATTTCACAAATGGCTTTTCGGCTGAACTGATTCGGGCATCTGTCGCGTTCAACCGGCATGACTGATACATCGGAAACCCCATTGTTCGACACGCTCGGTGTCCCGCGTTCGGGCGCCCCGCACATCGCCGGTACCGGGGTGGCACTGACGCCGCACCGGTACAGCCAGGACGAGGTGGTGCGCGAACTCAGCACCATCATCGATCCGGCATTCACCCGGTTCGCGGCCACCAGCGGCGTGCAGACCCGCAGCCTCGCGCTACCACTGGACCGCTACGCGACGCTGTCGGGCTTCACCGAGGCCAACGAGGCCTACCTGCAGGTCGCGACCGACCTGGGCGAGCAGGCCGCCCGCGCCGCGCTCGATGATGCGCACCTGCGCCCGGAGGACGTCGACGCCGTCATCGTGGTGTCGAGTACGGGTGTCGCGGTGCCGACCATCGATGCCCGGATCTTCACCCGGCTGGGATTTCGGCCCGACGTCAAACGGATCCCGCTGTTCGGGCTCGGCTGCGTCGCCGGGGCAGCCGGCCTGGCCCGGCTGCACGACTATCTGCGTGGGTTCCCCGACCAGGTGGCGCTGCTGCTGTCGGTGGAGTTGTGCTCGTTGACCCTGCAACGCGATGACACCTCCATCCCGGCGCTGATCGGACTGTGTTTGTTCGGCGACGGCGCCGGTGCCGTGGTGGCGACGGGCACGAATCGAATTCCGGCCGGGCCCAATATGATCGGCAGGCCCCGGGTGTTGGCGACCCGCAGCACGCTGATCCCGGACACCATCGACGTGATGGGCTGGAACGTCAGCGCGAGCGGATTCGGACTGGTGTTGTCGCGCGACGTCCCCCGGATGGCGTCGGATTACCTGGGGGCCGAGGTCACCGGGTTCCTGGACGACCACGGCCTGACGATCGCCGACGTGTCCAGCTGGGTGTGCCACCCGGGCGGGCCCAAGGTGCTCGACGCGGTGTCCGACGCGCTGGCGGTCCCACCTGGAGAATTCCGGCACAGCTGGGAATCCATGCGCGACAACGGCAACATCTCCTCGGCGTCGGTGCTGGACGTGCTCGACCGCACGCTGACCGAGCCACCGCCGCGGGGATCGACCGGTCTGCTGCTGGCCATGGGGCCCGGGTTCAGTTTCGAGCTCGTCCTGCTGGGCTGGTAGGTGGCGGCCATGTACTACCTGTTCATCCTGCTGATCGGCGCCGAACGGCTGGTCGAGCTGGCCGTCTCCAACCGAAATGCCAACTGGTCCTTCGCCCGCGGTGGCCGGGAGTTCGGCCAGGGGCACTACCCGGTGATGGTCGGCATGCACACCGCGCTGCTGTTGTCCTGCATGGCCGAGGTCGCGATCGCGAACCGCCCGTTCATCCCCGCGCTGGGCTGGCCGATGCTGGCCGTGGTGGCCGCCAGCACCGCCGTCCGCTGGTGGTGTGCCGGGACGCTCGGCAAGCACTGGAACCCGCGGCTGATCATCGTGCCCGGGGCCGAGCTGGTGCGCGGTGGTCCCTACCGCTGGATTCATCACCCGAACTACACCGCGGTCGCCGCGGAGGTGATGGCACTGCCGCTGGTGCATTCGGCGTGGGTGACCGCCATCGTCTTCACCATCGCCAATGCGGCGGTCCTGCGGGTACGGATCAGAGCCGAGAATCTCGCCCTCGGATACGCCTGACACTGAAAGACCCGGATGCCCCGGTCACCGCGCACAGGTGCCCGGGGTGTCCGGGTGTCTGCCTACACTCGCGGGATGGCCGTGACCCGAGCTGACGCACAGGAGATCCTCGAACAGCTGGCCGGGCCGCACGCGGTGCTGCGCGACGATCAGTGGACCGCGATCGAGGCGCTGGTGGTGCAGCGCCGCCGGGCGCTGGTGGTCCAGCGCACCGGCTGGGGTAAGTCCGCGGTGTACTTCATCGCCGCCAAACTGCTGCGGGCGGCCGGGCGCGGGCCGACCGTCATCGTGTCCCCGCTGCTGGCGCTGATGCGCAACCAGGTGGCCGCCGCGGAGCGGGCCGGGGTGCACGCCGCGACCATCAACTCCAGCAATGTCACCGAATGGGACACCGTGCACCAGCGGGTCAACGCCGGCGAGCTCGATGTGCTGCTGGTCAGCCCGGAACGACTGAACAACCCTGACTTTCGGGATGCGGTGCTACCCGCGCTGGCCGCCGACGCGGGCCTGGTGGTGGTGGACGAGGCGCACTGCGTCTCGGACTGGGGCCATGATTTCCGGCCGGACTACCGGCGCATCCGCACCCTGATCGCCGAACTCGGCGACGGCATCCCGGTGCTGGCCACCACCGCCACCGCCAACGACCGGGTGGTCGCCGACGTCGCCGCCCAGCTCGGCGTCGGCGGTGCCGACAATGTGCCGGGTGGCGGTGCCGACAAGGTGCCGGGTGGCGGGGCGGACACCCTGGTGCTGCGCGGCGGGCTGGACCGCGAGTCGCTGCGGCTGTCGGTGGTGCAGGCCGGCGGACCGGCCCAGCGGGCGGCCTGGCTTGCCGCACACCTGGATTCGCTACCCGGATCGGGCATCGTCTACACCCTCACCGTCGCGCAGGCCAACGACATCGCCACGCTGCTGCGTGAGCAGGGGCACATCGTGGCGGCCTACACCGGCGGCACCGAGGCCGCCGAACGCGAACAGCTGGAAGAAGATCTGATCCACAACCGGGTCAAGGCGTTGATCGCCACCTCGGCGCTGGGCATGGGATTCGACAAACCCGACCTCGGCTTCGTCGTGCACCTGGGCGCCCCGTCCTCGCCGATCGCCTACTACCAGCAGGTGGGCCGTGCCGGCCGTTCCACCGCCAGCGCCGAGGTGGTCCTGCTGCCCGGCCGGGAGGATGCCGAGGTGTGGCGCTACTTCGCCTCGGTGGCCTTCCCGTCGGAAGCGCTGGTGCGCAAGGTGATCGACGCGCTGGAACCCGACCGCACACAGTCCACCGCGGCGCTGGAACCGCTGGTGGACCTGAACCGGTCGCGGCTGGAGATGGTGCTCAAGGTGCTCGACGTCGACGGCGCGGTCCGCCGGGTCAAGGGTGGCTGGATCGGCACCGGGCAGCCCTGGGTCTACGACGAGGAGCGCTACCGCCGACTCGAGGAGGCCCGCAACCGCGAACAGCAGGCCATGCTCGACTATCAAAGCACCACCGAGTGCCGGATGTCGTTTCTGCGAAAGCAACTCGACGATCCCGAGCTCGGCCCGCAACCCTGCGGGCGGTGCGACAACTGCGCCGGTCCGCGCTACCGCGCCGACGTGGACGCCGAGGCGGCCGAATCCACCCGGGAGCGGCTGATGCGGCCCGGCGTGGAGGTCACCGCGCGCAAACAGTGGCCGTCGGGGCTCGGGAAACTCGGCCTGGACCTGAGCGGGCGGATCAACAACGGCCCGGCGCCGGGGCGGGTGATCGGGCGGCTGACCGACCTCGGCTGGGGCGCGCGGCTGCGCAAGCTGTTGGCCGAACCGGACGCCGAGGTCACCGAGGACGTCGTCGGCGCGGCCATCGCGGTGCTCAAGGCCTGGGACTGGGCGCACCGACCCACCGCGGTGCTGGCACTGGACTCGACCACCCACCCGATCCTGATCCACTCGCTGGCGGCCCGGCTGGCCGAGGTCGGCCGCCTGGAAAACCTTGGAGTACTGCAGTATTCGCCGGAGCACCGCCCCGTCGCCGCGGCCAACTCGGCCTACCGGGTGGCCGCCCTGCACGGGGCCTGGGAGCGGCCGGCCGGGGTCCAGGCCGCCACCGTGCTGCTGGTCGACGACATCATCGACACCGGGTGGACCATGACGATGGCCACCCAGACGGTGCGCGCCGCCGGCGCCGACGAGGTGCTGCCGTTCGCGCTGGCCGCGGTCAGCTGAGCACAATCTGGCCCGCACAGGCCAGATTTGGCGCGCACAGCCCGGTTCCGGCCGCGGGTCCGAACCCGATACTCGGGGCGGACATATCAGGAGGAACCATGCGTATCGACGTCGATGTCACGCTGTGCGAGGGCCACGGCCAGTGCCTGATGGCCGCACCCGAGGTGTTCGATCTCCCCGACGATGCCGACCACGTCGTCGTGCTCGATCGGGACCCGCCCGAGCAGCAGCGCGACGCGGTGGTGCGGGCCGCCGCCATGTGCCCGGCGCAGGCGCTGTCGGTCGGCTGAGCGTCAGTCGTCGAGAATGCCGCTGCGTCCGGCCAGCGCCGCCGCGGCGATCCGGTTGCCGACACCCAACTTGTTCAACAGCGATGCCACCATGCGTTTGGCGGTGCGTTCGGACACCAGCATCCGGTTCGCGATGTCGACGGTCTCCATGCCCGTGGACAGCAGCGTCCACAGGGTCAGATCGGCCGGGGTCAGCGAGTCCAGGATCGCCGCGGCCGGTTTGCGGGTACCGGACAGCAGCGTGTCCAACAGCCCCGGATCGACGACCCGCAGCCCGGCCGCGATGGTGGCCAGCGGTTCGGCGAGCGCGTCCGGGCGCACCGTCTTGGACAGGAAGCCGTCCGCGCCGGCACGCAACGCCTCCTCGGCCAGCTGCTGGTCCTCGGTTCCGGACAGCGCCAGGATCCGGGTGCCGGGGTGGCGTGATTTGATGTGCCGGATCGCCGCCACACCGCCGAGCGGCGGCATGGACAGATCCACGATCGCGAGGTCGGCGTCGGTCGAGGCCACCAGGTCGGCGGCCTCCTCCACGAACGTGGTGCGCCCGCCGATCACGAACTTCTCGCCCCAGTCCCGGGTCAGCAGCAGCTCCAGCCCCTCGGCGAACAACTCGTGGTCGTCGACGATCACGACGACGTACGGCTTGCGCTCCGGCCTCGGGCTCACCCGAGGAGATGATAGTGATCCCGGCACCGGGACCGGCGCCGAATGTCTAGGGTCGGGCCCGTGAGCAGGTTGGCGGCGGAAACCGCGTTGGACGGCTACGGCCTGGCCCGGGTGGTGGTCGCGGTCCGGGTCGCGGTCGTGGTCTCCATCGGGGTGCTGGTTGCGGTCGGCCCGGACTGGATGAGCGCGCACGCCGTCGCCACCGCCGCCGTCCTGGCCGGTGCGCTGCTGTACGCCGCGGTGCTGCTGGCCATACCCCGGTATGAAGTCCGGCATACCCGCTTCGCCTGGCTGGTGTCCGCGCTGGACACCGCGTTCACGCTGGCGCTGATCGGTCTGACCGGCGGGGCGGCCAGCCCGGTGGCCTCGGTGCTGGCGCTCGTGGTGATCGCCTCGGCGGCCCGGTTGCCGCTGCGGCAATGCCTGCTGCTGTCCGGACTGGTGGGCGCCGGCTACCTGGCGGTGGTGCTGGCCGTGGACTCCGCGCACTCGGCCTTGGCGCCCTGGGTGCTGGGTCTGTGGGGGGCGCTGTACGTGGTGTTCATCGCCGTGCTGAGTGGTGGGTTGTCCCGGTTGTTGGAGCAGGAGCACCGGTCCCGGGTGCGCGCCCTGGTGGAGGCCGAGGCCGAGCACGAGGCCGCCGAGGAGGAGCGCGACCTGCGCGCCCGGTTACTGCGCTCGTACGAGGCCCAGCAGGAGGGTTTGAAGGTACTGCTGCACGAATTCCGCACGCCGGTGGCATCTTTGGATGCGCTCACCGCCTCGGATTCGGCATCCGACGACGTCGCGGCGATGCAGCTCGTCCGGCGTCACGCCCGTCACCTCGCCGATATGCTCGACGCGCTCTCCGACGTCAACCTGTCCCGGCGGCCCGCGTTCTCCACCGGCCGGGTCCGCCGCATCGACGTCGCGGAGCTGATCGCCGAGGCCGGGGACACCGTCGGGCTGCACACACCCCGGCTGCGGGTCACCGTCGACGGTGACCTCTCGAGCATCCTGATAGACGCCCAGGGTCTGCGCCGCGTGCTGACCAACCTGCTGGAGAATGCCGCCCGGCACGGCCGCGACCGGCCCATCGACGTGGTGTGCGAACGCACCGGTGACCAGTTGCACTGCGAGGTGAACGACCGCGGACCCGGCGTGCCCGAGCACGCCCTGGGCGAGCTGACCGGCAAGTTCGTCAGCCTGTCGGACCGGCGCGGCACCGCGGGTCTGGGCCTGTGGATCGTGCAGCAGATCATCGACGCCCTGGGCGGCAGGCTGCAGTTCCGCACCCGCGCGGAGGGCGGGTTGACGGCGTCGTTCACGGTGCCGGTCGGCTGAGTTCCCGGGTGGGCCGGCCGGACCGCGGACATGGCCCGCACGGGCCGACGTTGGCCCGCGCGGCGGCCCCATCCGGTGGCGCGGTGCCCAAAACTGGGTGACGACCGCCACGTGACCTGCGCCACAGCACGGGCGGACGATGCCGAAAGGACGCACACGCCTGATGACCGCTACCTTCCCCGCCACCACGCATGGTGACATCGACCTGGCCGACCGGGAGTTCTGGACCAAACCGCCCGCCGAACGCGACGCCGCGTTCGCCGTGCTGCGCCGGGAGAACCCGGTGGCCTGGAGCCGGCCCGCCGACTCCGACCTGCTGCCACCCGAGCAGAACCTCAAGGGCTTCTGGTCGCTGACCAAGCATGAGGACATCAGGCTGGCCAGCCGGCACACCGAGGTGTTCTCGTCGGCCCAGGGCATCACCATGGAGGACTTCCCGCCGGAGATGATCTCCATCGCGCAGTCGTTCATCGCGATGGATGCGCCGCGGCACACCCAGCTGCGCGGGATCACCCTGGACGCCTTCAAGCCACGCAATATGCGCCGGCTGCAGGACTGGATCCAGGGCCACGCCCGCGACCTGATCAGCGAGATGTCGGATCTGGGCGAGGGCGACTTCGTCGAGCTGGTCTCGGTCAAACTGCCGGGACGCATCTTCGGCAGCTTCTTCGGCCTGCCCGAGGGGGAGATCCACGAGAAGACCATCAACGCCGCGCAACGGCTGCTCGGCTGGACCGATCCCGAGGTACGTGGCGACAAGAGCGCGTTGGAACTGTTCGCCGGCGCCGTGTTCGACCTGCACGAGACGGCGGCGCTGCTGATCCCCGAACGCCGGGCCAACCCGGGCGACGACCTGTTGACCTGGATGGTGCAGGCCGAATTCGACGGTGAGAAGATGTCCGACGACGAGTTGAAGGCGTTCTTCGTGCTGCTGGCGGTCGCGGCCAACGACACCACCAGACACGCTTCGGCACAGGCGATCTACGCGTTCTCCCAGCATCCCGACCAGCGCGACCTGCTGGTCGCCGACGTCCCCGGCCGGATCGACTCGGCGGTCGAGGAGGTGCTGCGCTGGGGGTCGCCGTTGTTGCACATGCGCCGCACCGCCGTCGAGGACTTCACCCTGCGGGGCAAGGAGATCAAGGCCGGCGACAAGGTGGTGCTGTGGTACAACTCGGCCAACCGCGACGAGGACGTGTTCGAGGATCCGTTCACCTTCAACATCGAACGAAAGTCCAACCCGCACCTGGCCTTCGGTGGCGGCGGGCCGCACTTCTGTCTGGGCGCGGCGCTGGCCCGCACCATGCTGCGCTCGCTGCTGACCGAGGTGTACACCCGTATCCCGGACATCCACGCACCTGAACCGAACTTTCAGGTCGCCAACTTCATCAACGGCATCAACAGCCTGCCCGCGACCTGGACCCCGGAAGGGAAGTAGAAACGCATGAAGACGAAAGCCGCTGTGTTGTGGGGCCTGAACCAGAAATGGGAGGTCGAAGAACTCGAACTGGACCCGCCCAGGGCCCAGGAGGTGCTGGTCAAACTGACCGCCAGTGGGCTGTGTCATTCCGATGACCACCTGGTCACCGGGGACATGCCGATGAACCTGCCGGTGGTCGGCGGGCACGAGGGCGCCGGTGTGGTCGCCGAGGTCGGCCCGGGAGTCACCGAGGTCGAGGTCGGCGACCACGTGGTGCTCAGTTTCATCCCCGCCTGCGGGTGCTGTACCGAATGTGCGCGCGGGCGCAGCAATCTGTGCGTGTACGGGGCGGCCATCGTGGCCGGCCCGCAACTCGACGGCACCTTTCGGTTCCACGGCCGAGGCGCAGACATCGGCCAGATGTGTGTGCTGGGCACCTTCTCCGAGTACACCGTGGTGCCGATCTCCTCGGTGGTCAAGGTGGACAAGGATATTCCG
Source organism: Mycolicibacterium aurum (assembly GCA_900078775.1). Lineage (GTDB taxonomy): Bacteria > Actinomycetota > Actinomycetes > Mycobacteriales > Mycobacteriaceae > Mycobacterium > Mycobacterium aurum_A. Next base: position 4,105,477 of record LT549889.1, on the reverse strand, counting down.
CTCGACAAGGCCGCCCTGGTCGGCTGCGGTGTCACCACCGGGTACGGTGCCGCGGTGCGCACCGGTGAGGCCCGCGACGGCGACACCGTGGTGGTGATGGGTGTCGGCGGGCTCGGTATCAACGCGGTGCAGGGCGCCGCACTGGCCGGCGCCCGGCACGTCATCGCCCTGGACCCGGTGGCCTACAAGCGTGAGCGGTCCTTCGAGTTCGGCGCCACGCACGCCGCGGCCGACGTCGCCGAGGCGCAGGCGCTGATCACCGAGATCACCCGCGGCGCCATGGCCGACGTCTGCGTGGTCACCACCGACAGCGGCGAGGGCGCGTATGTGGCGCAGGCGCTGAGCCTGGTCGGCAAGCGTGGCCGGGTCGTGATGACCGCCATCCCGCATCCCACCGACACCACCGTGGACATGTCACTGTTCGACCTGACGCTGTACGAGAAGCAGGTCCGCGGATGCCTTTTCGGTTCTTCGAACCCGCGGCTGGACATCCCGCGGATGCTCGAGCTCTACCAGGCCGGCCGGATCAAGCTCGACGAGTTGATCACTCGGGAGTACACCCTCGACGAGATCAACCAGGGCTACGAGGACATGCACAACGGACTCAACCTGCGCGGCGTGATCAGGTTCTGACCGTGGACGCCTGGCAGTCGTTCGACTTCTACCTACCCAGTTCGATGCCGGAAGCGGCAGTGGTGGTGGAACTTCGGCAGCGCGTGCTGACCGTTGCCGCCGATCGAGGTGACTTCGTCACGGACTACCGGGTGTTCGAAACGCAGCGGCTCGGCAACGGTTGGCACCGCTGGACGGTGGGGTATCTCGCCGGACCGGCCGGGATCGGCCCCTTTCAACAAGAGATGACAGAGACGAGGACCAACCCGATATGAGTGCAGTTCCGCACTACCGGATGTACATCGACGGCACATGGCGCACCGCGGACGAGTCGATCGAGGTGCACAGCCCGGCCACCGGTCAACTGGTGGCGACCGTTGCCTACGGCGATGTGGCCGCGGTGGATTCCGCGGTGGCGGCGGCCAAGGCCGCCCACGAGTCCGGGGTCTGGCGCAACACACCACCGCAGCAGCGCGCCGACATCCTCGACGCCATCGCCGACAATCTGGCCGCCCGTGCCGATGCGCTCACCGCGTTACAGGTCGCCGAGAACGGCGCGACCCTGCGGGGCGCGGGGGCGTTCCTGATCGGTTACGCCATTGCGAACCTGAAGTACTTCGCATCCCTGGCCCGCAGCTATGAGTTCCAGCGGACCGGGCCGCTGATCGAGGCGCCGACGCTGGCCTCGGGCCTGACCATCCGGGAACCGGTCGGAGTGTGCGCCGGAATCATCCCGTGGAACTTCCCGCTGCTGCTGGCGGTCTGGAAGCTGGGCCCGGCGCTGGCCGCCGGCAACACGGTGGTGCTCAAACCCGACGACCAGACCCCGCTGACCCTGCTCGAACTCGCCCGTGCCGCAGACGAAGTCGGGCTGCCTCCGGGCGTGCTCAACGTGGTGACCGGGCCCGGCCCGGTCGCCGGGGCGCGACTGGCCGAGCACCCGGACGTCCGCAAGATCGCGTTCACCGGGTCCACCGAGGTCGGCAAGACCGTCATGCGTGCGGCAGCCGACAACGTCAAGAAGGTCACCCTGGAACTGGGCGGCAAGGGCGCCAACATCGTGCTCGAGGACGCCGACTTCGACACCGCGGTGGACGGGTCGCTGTTCGCCTTCCTGATGATGAGTGGGCAGGCCTGCGAATCGGGCACCCGCCTGCTGGTGCACGAGTCCATCCACGATGAGTTCGTCGACCGACTGGTGGCGCGGGCGCAGACCCTGGTGATGGGCGACCCGATGAGCCCGGCCACCGACCTGGGACCGCTGGTGTCGGCCAAACAGAAGGCGCGGGTGGAGAAGTACATCGCGCTCGGGCAGGAGGAAGGCTGCCGGATCGCGTTTCAGGGCAGCATCCCGACGGACCCCGAACTGGCCGAGGGTCATTGGGTACCCGCGACCATCCTCACCAACGCGACGAACCAGATGCGGATCGCGCGTGAGGAGATCTTCGGCCCGGTCCTGGTGGTGATCCCGTTCCGCGACGACGACGAGGCCGTCGCGATCGCCAACGACAGCGAGTACGGGCTCTCGGCGGGGGTGTGGAGCACCGACAACGGCCGGGCGCTGCAGATCGCCCGCCGGCTGGAGTCGGGCACGGTGTGGATCAACGACTGGCACATGGTCAACGCGATGTACCCGTTCGGCGGGGTGAAGCAGAGCGGCCTGGGCCGCGAACTCGGTCCCGACGCCCTCGACGAGTACACCGAACCCAAGTTCGTCCACGTCGACCTGACCAACGACCGCCGCAAGCGGGCCTACGCCGTCGTGGTGTCCGCCGCGCTGGCCGACTGACCGAAAAACACGGAAAGGCACCATGTATCCGGGTACCCACGCCCGCCTCGCTCCGGACCGCCCCGCGGTGATCGTCGCCGAAACCGGGCGGCAACTGAGCTACCGGCAACTCGACGACGACTCCGCGGCGCTGGCCCGGGTGCTGCACGATGCCGGACTGCGCCCGGGCGACGTTGTCGCCCTGCTGTCCGACAACGCCCCCGAAGCGCTGGTGGTGTTGTGGGCGGCGATGCGCTCCGGGTTGTACATCACCGCGATCAACCACCACCTCACCGCCGAGGAGGCCGGGTACATCGTCGACGACTCCGGTGCCCGGGCGCTGATCGCCTCCGCGACGCTGGCCGACCTGGCCGCGCCGGTCGGCACGACGGTGCCGGTGCGGCTGGCCTTCGGCGGCGCGATCGAGGGATACGACCGCTTCGAGGAGGCAGTGGCCGGGGCGGGAGTACGGCTGACCGAGCAACCGTGCGGTGCGGTGATGCTGTACTCCTCGGGAACCACCGGCTTTCCCAAGGGGATTCAGCCGGAACTGCCCGGACGCAGTGTCGAGGACCCGGGTGATCCGATCGTCGCGATCGCGAAGGCGCTGTACCGCATCGACGGATCCGATGTGTACTACTCACCGGCCCCGATCTACCACGCCGCACCGCTGCGCTGGAGTGCGATGGTGCACGCCCTCGGCGGAACCGTGGTGCTGGCCGAGCGATTCGATGCGGCCGCCACGCTGGCGCACATCGAGCAGTACCGGGTCACCGTCACCCAGATGGTGCCGACCATGTTCATCCGGTTGCTCAAGCTTGACGCCGACATCCGCGCCCGGCACGACCTGTCCAGCCTGCGGGCGGTCATCCACGCCGCCGCACCCTGCCCGGTCGACGCCAAACGGGCCATGATCGACTGGCTGGGCCCGATCGTCTACGAGTACTACAGCTCCACCGAAGCGCACGGGATGACGTTCATCGACAGCCCGGACTGGCTGGCCCATCCGGGCTCGGTGGGGCGCAGCGTGCTCGGTGTGCTGCACATCTGCGATGACGACGGCCGCGAACTACCGGCCGGCGAGGTGGGCACCGTCTACTTCGAGCGGGATGCGCTGCCGTTCCGCTATCTCAACGACCCGGACAAGACCGCCGCCGCCCAGCATCCCGAGCATCCGAATTGGACCACCGTCGGTGACCTCGGCTCGGTCGACGCCGACGGCTATCTGTACCTGGCCGACCGCAAGTCGTTCATGATCATTTCGGGCGGGGTGAACATCTACCCGCAGGAGGCCGAGAACGCGCTGGCGCTGCATCCCGCCGTGCACGATGTCGCGGTGATCGGGGTACCCGACCCGGAGATGGGGGAGCGGGTCAAGGCCGTCGTCCAGCTCGCCGAGGGCGTGTGCGAGAGTGACGGGCTGGCACAGGAGCTGATCGAGCACACCCGGTCGCGGATCGCGCACTACAAGGCGCCGCGGGAGGTGGCGTTCATCGACGAATTGCCGCGCACCCCGACCGGAAAACTTGTGAAAGGCAAACTTCGGTGACCGAGGAACACGACCAGCTGCGCGCAGCGATCCGCGATCTGTGCACCAAACAGATCGCCCCGCACGCCGCCGACGTCGACCAGACGCCCCGGTACCCGCGGGAAGCGGTGACCGCCTTGCAGACAGCCGGTTTCGCGGCGCTGCACATCCCGCAGGAGTACGGCGGGGAGGGCGCGGACGCGGTGTCGCAGGCCATCGTCATCGAGGAGGTGGCGAGGGTGTGCGCGACCTCCTCGATGCTGCCGATCGGCAACAAGCTGGCCACCACCGGGCTGTTGCTGCGCGGCTGCGAGGAGCTCAAGAAGCAGGTGCTGCCCGCCATCGCCGCGGGTGAGGCGATGGCCTCCTATGCGCTGACCGAACGCGAGGCCGGCAGCGATGCCGCGGCCATGCGGACGCGGGCGGTGGCCGACGGGGACGGCTGGGTGCTCAACGGCACCAAATGCTTCATCACCAACGGTGGTGAGTCAACCTGGTACACCGTGATGGCGGTGACCGATCCGGACAAGGGCGCCAACGGTATCTCGGCGTTCATCGTGCACTCCGATGACGAGGGCTTCATCGTGGGACCCAAGGAACGCAAGATGGGGCTGCGGGGCTCGCCGACCACCGAGCTGTACTTCGAGAACTGCCGGATCCCGGGCGACCGGATCATCGGCGAGCCGGGCACCGGCTTCAAGACCGCGCTGGCGACGCTGGACATCACCCGCCCCGCGGTGGGGGCGCAGGCCGTCGGTATCGCGCAAGGTGCGCTGGATGCCGCGGTCGCCTACACCAAGGAGCGCAAGCAGTTCGGCAAGGCGATCGCCGATTTCCAGAGCACCCAGTTCATGCTGGCGGATATGGCGATGAAGGTGGAGGCCGCCCGGCTGATGGTCTACCAGGCCGCGACGGCGGCCGAGCGCGGCGACGCCCGGCTCAGCTTCCTTGCTTCGGCGTCGAAATGCTTCGCCTCCGACGTCGCGATGCAGGTCACCACCGATGCGGTGCAGCTGTTCGGCGGCTACGGCTACACCACCGATTTCCCGGTGGAGCGGTTCATGCGGGATGCCAAGATCACCCAGATCTACGAGGGCACCAATCAGGTGCAGCGGATGGTGATGGCGCGCGCCCTGCTCAGGTGACGACGCCGGCCAACTGCGCGGTGAGCGCATCGGCCGATGCGACCAGACCGCGTGCCCGCTCGGTGATCTCGGTGTCGGTCAGGGCCCGGCCGATCTGCAGGGTCACCACCATCACCTGACGGCGGTGGTGGTCGTACACCGGTGCGGCGATCACGCTGATGTCGGTGCGCGCATCGGGTCCGGGGCACTCACTGTGCAGGTACACCCGCTCCCCGATATCGGAGACCAATTCGCCCAGCAGCGCCCGTAATTCGTCGGGCAGGGTGTTGGACATGCCGGCCATCAGCGCGTACAGCCGCCGGCCGCCGGGGGTCATCCGCTCGACCAGATACCCGGTGCGGCGGCACTCGCCGATCACCCGGTCCAGGCGGGCGTCGTCGGTGCGCAGCGGGATGGTCGGCTCCTTGTGCAGCCAGTGCCGCACCGCGGCGTCGTCCCACAGCACGAACATCAGTCCGACCGGTGGGGCGAACGGGTAACTCTGCCCGACTCGCACCCCGGCCGGGGCGTCCGGCGGCGCCACCAGTTCCAGCAGCGTGATGCGGTCGTCGACGACCGCCGACAGCGCCGCGGTCGCCCCGAACTGCTCGGACAGCCTGCGCAACTCGTCGCGAGCGGCCGGGCTGACCCGTAGTGATTCCTGGGCCAGGTGGCCCAGCGAGATCAGCGCGGGACCGAGCCGGTAGGTCTTGGAGTCCGCATCGCGCAGCAGATAGCCCGCATCGGTCAGCGTGGTCAGGATGCCCAGGCAGGTGGGTTTGCTCAGATCCACGCGGCGGGCCAGTTCGGACAGCCCGAATCGGTCGTGCGGATGACGGCCGAGAAACTCCAGGATGGCCAGCACCCGGGCGGTGGGCGGGGACGCCCGATCGGGTACCGGCACGCACGGACCTCCGCTCGCGGCATTGACGCGATTTAGAACGCGTTCTAGTGTCAGGACGGAAACTCTACCACTTCGTTCCAATATTGGACCGAAAGAATGGAAACCGATGTATTCACAGCCGTTGGCGGACGCCATCGCCGAGGCCGAGCGTCTGGTCACCGAGGCGCCGTTCATCGAATCCGAGGCCGATCTGCTGGAGGGTCTGCAGTACCTGGCCGGCTGCATCGCCGCGTGCACGCACGTCGCCTTCGACTACGACCGGGATCACCCGTTCCTGCACAGCGGGACCGGGCCGTTCACCAAGATGGGCCTGGACAACCCGGACACCATGTACTTCGGCACCCGGGTCCAGCCCGGTCACGATTACGTGGTGACCGGCCGGCGCGGCACCACCACCGATGTCAGCTTCCAGCTGATCGGCGGCGAGTACACCGACGAGGTGGTGCCCGACAGTGAGACCGCCTTCGACGACCGCCGCCTCGACATCGCCGCCGACGGCACCTTCGAATGGCGGTTCACCCCGGACAAGCCCGCGCAGCTGGTGATCCGCGAGGTCTACAACGACTGGGCCGCGCAGCGCGGCACCTTCGCCATCGCCCGCACCGACACCGTCGGCACCGCGCCGGCCCCGCTGACCAGGGATCTGATCGAGAAGCGTTACGCCGTCGCCGGCAAGCAACTGGTGCAGCGGGTGAAGACCTGGCTGCAGTTCCCCAAGTGGTTCTACGACAACCTGCCGGTCAACACCCTGACCGCGCCGCGGCTGACCCCGGGCGGGCTGGCCACCCAGTACTCCTCGGTGGGGCACTTCGACCTCGCCCCGGATGAGGCGATGGTCATCACCATCCCGGTCAGCGACGCGCCCTACCTGGGCTTCCAGCTCGGCAGCCTGTGGTACATCTCGCTGGACTACATCAACCACCAGACCTCGCTGAACGGCACGCAGGCCCAAGCGGACCCGGACGGCAAGATCCGGATCGTGGTGTCCGATGCGAACCCGGGTGTGACGAACTGGTGTGAGACGCTCGGGCACGGCAAGGGGTACCTGCAGTTCCGCTGGCAGCGGGTGTCCCGTGAGCTCACCGAGGCCGACGGCCCGACGGTTGCGATCGTCGACGTGGCCGACGTCGCCGGCGCGCTGCCCTACTACGAATCGAACAAGATCTCCGAGGCGGACTGGCGGGCGCGGATCGCCCTGCGCCAGAAGCTGATCGGCGAGAGGATGGTGGGTTGATCATGGGTCTGCTGAATGACAAGGTCGTCGTCATCAGCGGCGTGGGTCCGGCGTTGGGTACCACGCTGGCACGCCGCTGCGCCGAGGAGGGAGCGGATCTCGTGCTGGCCGCCCGCACCGTCGAACGGCTCGAGGACGTCGCCGGACAGGTGCGCGGGCTGGGCCGGCGTGCCCTGGCGGTCGGCACCGACATCACCGACGACCAGCAGGTCGCCGATCTGGTGGCGGCCGCGGGTGCGGAGTTCGGCAGGGTGGATGTGTTGATCAACAACGCCTTCCGGGTGCCGTCGATGAAACCGTTCGCCGACACCAGCTTCGAACACATCCGGGAGACGGTCGAACTGACCGTGCTCGGCGCGCTGCGCTTGATCCAGGGATTCACCCCGGCGCTGACCGAGGCCAAGGGGTCGGTGGTGAACGTCAACTCGATGGTGGTCCGGCACTCCGACCCGAAGCAGGGCGCCTACAAGCTGGCGAAGTCGGCGCTGCTGGCCATGTCACAGTCGCTGGCCAGTGAGCTCGGCCCGGCCGGGATCCGGGTGAACTCCGTTCTGCCGGGCTACATCTGGGGTGGCACCCTGCAGAGCTACTTCCAGCATCAGGCCACCAAGTACGGCACCACGGTGGAGCAGATCTACCAGGCCGCCGCGACCAACAGCGATCTGTTGCGGCTGCCCACCGAGGACGAGGTGGCCTCGGCGATCCTGTTCATGGCCAGCGATCTGTCCAGCGGGATCACCGGGCAGACGCTGGATGTCAACTGCGGGGAGTACAAGTACTGATGGGGGTTCAGTCATGACGCGCACCGATGTCGGCACCGTCGAGGATCTGCACGCCTCGGCCACCAAGGCCTGCGGGCTCGACGATTTCGGCGACGACAGCGACAACTACAAGGAAGCGCTCGGCGTCCTACTGGACGCCTACCGGTGCGATGCGGACCTGACCGAACTGGGCAGCAAGATGCAGCGCTTCTTCGTGCGCAACGCCCTGGTCGCGCGTCTGGTCTCGGAGGCGGCGTTCAAGCAGTACCCCGAGCACGCCGGGGTGCCCATCGAGCGGCCGATCTTCGTCACCGGTCTGCCGCGCACCGGAACCACCGTGATCCACCGCCTGCTCACCGCCGACCCGGCGCATCAGGGCCTCGAGCTGTGGCTGGCCGAGTTCCCGCAGCCCCGCCCGCCGCGCGAGACCTGGTCGCAGAACCCGGTCTTCCAGGCGCTCGATGCGCAGTTCACCAAGGCGCATCAGGAGAACCCGGACTACACCGGTCTGCATTACATGACCGCCGACGAGGTCGAGGAGTGCTGGCAGCTGCTGCGCCAGTCGCTGCACTCGGTGTCCTACGAGACGCTGGCGCACATCCCGACCTACTCACGGTGGCTGGCCCAGCAGGATTGGACCAAGCCCTATCAGCGGCACCGGCGCAATCTGCAGTTGATCGGGATGAACGAACCCGAGAAGCGTTGGGTGCTCAAGAATCCCAGTCACCTGTTCGCCCTGGACGCACTGTTCGCCACCTATCCCGACGCGTTGGTGGTGCAGTGCCACCGGCCGGCCGAGACGATCATGGCCTCGATGTGTTCACTGGCCCAGCACACCACCGCGGGATGGTCGAACACGTTCTCCGGCAAGGTGATCGGGGAGGACTCGCTGGAGACCTGGTCGCGCGGTCTGGAACTGTTCGACGCCGAGCGCGCCAAGCACGATCCGGCCCAGTTCTGCGACGTCGACTACTTCGAGTTCATCAAGGACCCGGTCGGGGCGGTCGAGGGCATCTACCGCACGTTCGGCATCGAGTTCACCGATGCCGCGCGCCAGGCCATCGAGGCCAGCCACGCGGCCAGCCAGGAGGGTCCCCGCGCGCCCAAGCACACCTACTCGCTGAGCGACTACGGGTTGACCGCCGAGCAGGTGAAGGAGCGCTTCGCCGGCCTGTGACCGGTCCTGACGGCGCGGCCGTGGGCAGTGTCGTTGCTCACGGCCCGCGGCGTCAACCCGCAGTTCAGTGGCCGTTGGCCCGCCGGTCTCACAGCGGGCACAAATATTCCTCCTGTTAGCTCTGCTAGACACTGCAGGGTTGGTAGCGAAGGTGGGAATCGGTTTGATGTTCGGTCGGCTGCGTCGTGAGCGCTCCGAAACAGCGGCGAGTGCCGCGCCGGAGCCGGCGACCTTCGAGGACGTGCCCACGCTGCCGACCGGCTACTCGCAGACCGCCAGCAAGCTGCACGCCTTCAACCGCTACGAGATCAAGTACTTCGTCGACGAACTGCGGGTCCCGGAACTACGCCGCGAACTCGCCGCGCACATGGACTCCGACCCGTACTCCCCGCACGGTGGCTACCCGGTGACCTCGGTCTACTACGACACCGCCGACCTGCGGTTCTACTGGGAGAAGATCGAGGGCCTGCGGTTCCGGCGCAAGCTGCGGATGCGGCTCTACGGTGCGCCCGCGGCCTGCACCGACGACACCCCGGTACAGGTCGAGATCAAACAGCGGGTCAACCGGGTGACGCAGAAGCGCCGCATCGAGTTGCCCTACGCGGTGGCGCTGAACTGGCTGGATCACCGCGCCGAACTCGACTGCGGCCCCGCCCAGCGCGGGTTCGTCGACGAGGTGAGCACCCTGGTGCAGAACCTGGACCTGCGCCCCATCGTCACCACCGGCTACCTGCGCGAGGCCTTCGTCGGCCGGGACGCGGACCTCGGGTTGCGGGTGACCATCGACCACAAGGTGCACGGTCGGGACCGCGACTTCCGCTTCGACTCAGGCGCGGAGAACCGGTTCATCATCCCGCCCAAGCTGGCCATCGTGGAGGTCAAGGCCAACGAGCGGGTGCCCTACTGGATCACCGACCTGCTGGCCCGGACCGATATGTCGGTGGTGCGGGTCTCGAAGTACTGCCAATCGGTTCAGGCCTTCGGCCTGGCCCCGCGCTCGGTGCTGGGCGCCCCGGAACTCGCGATGCCGAGTAATTCAGTTCGATCAGGAGATCAGGCGTGAACATCAATCTGCAGGACCTCAGTGGGACCTTCAGCACCTTCGACGTGATCGCGTCGCTGGCGCTGTCGCTGGTGCTCTCGCTGATCATCGGGTACGTCTACCGCTACACCCACAAGAACGTCTCCTACAGCCAGTCCTTCGTGCAGACGCTGGTGCTGGTGGGCATGGTCGTCTCGGTGATCATGCTGGTGGTCGGCTCGAACATCGCGCGGGCCTTCGCCCTCGTCGGTGCGCTGTCGGTGATCCGATTCCGCAACGCCATCAAGGAGACCCGCGACGTCGGCTTCGTCTTCCTGGTGATGGCCATCGGTATGACGACCGGTACCCGGTTCTACGCGCTGGCCGTCGCCGCCACCATCGCCATCTGCCTGGTGCTGGTGATCATGAGCAAGTTCAACCTGTTCAAGCTCGACGTCAAGCGGCAGGTGGTCAAGGTGCAGGTGCCCCCGGATCCGGAGTTCACCGACCGGGTCGAGGACACCCTGATCGAGTACTGCTCGGACTTCGAGCTGGTGTCCACCGAATCGGTGCGTAGCGGGGCGCTCAACGAGCTCTACTACACGGCCCAGCTGAAGAAGAACAAGAAGAGCAGCGAACTCATCGCGGCCCTGAGCGCGGTGAACACCGGCCAGCGGGTGACGGTGTTGACCGGCTACGACCAGACCGACATCTGATGCGGCTGCCCCGCCGGCTCCGCCAGCACTGGAAGTGGGTGGCCGGGCTCGTCGCCTTCGTCGCCGTGACGGCGCTGGTGTTCGGTGAGGCACGGATCCGGCCCTACATCACCGGGGATGCGACCGTGATCTCCTCGGCGATCACCGAGAACATCACCGGCACGGTCGATCTGTTCGACCCGGCGGTGCCCCACGTTCTGTCGATCGAGCTCACCGACGCCGAGTACGACGATATGGTCCGCCAATTCAAGGCCGACGGCGATAAGAAGTGGGTCACCGCGGACGTCGTCATCGACGGCACCGTGATCGACGATGTCGCGGTGCGGCTCAAGGGCAACTCCACGCTGATGGCGCTGCGCGGCATCTACTTCGGGCCCAAGCCGGGCGAGGAACCCACGCCGGGCGAGGAGCCCAAGGACGGTCAGCGCCCACCGGGGCCGCCGCCGGGCGCCTTCGTCAAGGTGTCCGAGGACGATCCCATGTCGCTGCCGCTGTTGATCAGCTTCGACGAGAACGCGGAGGGCCGTGGCTACCAGGGCCTGACCGAGCTGTCGGTGCGCCCGGGGGCACCGGTGCTCAACGAGGCGCTGGCGCTGTCACTGACCGCGCTGACCGGCCAACCCAGTCAGCGCTACACCTACCTCACCTACTCGATCAACGGCAACACCACCACCCGGCTGGTGCTGGAGCATCCCGACGAGGCGTACGCCAACGGGCTGTTCGCCTCCGACGGCTATCTGTACAAGGCCAGGGCCAAGTCCAAGCTGGAGTATCGCGGGCCCGATCAGTCCGCGTATGCCGAACAGTTCAAGCAGATCAACGCGGCCGACACCGGAAACCTGCAGCCGCTGATCAACTTCCTGCGCTGGCTCGACGACGCCGACGACGAGGAGTTCGCCCGCTCGCTGGCCGACTGGGTGGACGTCGAATCGCTGGCCCGCTACGCCGCCACCCAGAACCTGTTGGTCAACTCCGACGATATGGCCGGGCCGGGCCAGAACTACTACCTGTGGTACGACCTGGCGAGCGAGAAGATCTCGGTGCTGTCCTGGGATCTGAATCTGGCCATGCTGATGGGGGATTCGGGTCTGGGTCCGCACGACAAGCTGGAGCTGAAGCCGCCGTCGGGGTTCAAGCCGCCGACCGGGATGGGCCCGCCGGGCGGGATGCCGCCGGGCGGTAACGCGCTCAAGGAACGGTTCCTGGCCTCGCCGGCCTTCACCGAAATCTACGACTCCGCGTACTGGGAACTCTACGACGCGATCTACGCCGACGGGCAGGCGCTGGAACTGCTCGACACCATCGCGGCCCGGGTGCCGTTGTCCGACGGGCTCAGCGCCGAAGATCTGGGTAAGCAGCGGAATTCGCTGCGCGCCTGGCTGACCGAGCGGGCTGCCGCGCTGGCGCAGGTGCGCTCAGCCGTCGCCGGGGGAGGGCGCTGAGGAGATCTCCTCCAGGCAGCCCTCGGCGATCGCGTGCTGGATGCTGTCGGTCAACCGCGGGCAGGACCGGGCACGTGCGGGATCCGTACCGGCGGCACGCATCTCGGCGAACACCGCACAACGCCGGGTGGCCTCGGTGCCCCACTGCACCGAGGTGTGTTCCGGACCCAGCTTCTTCACCTGCACCGAGACGTGGCAGAAACGGCAGTCGACGCTGACCAGACCGGAGGTGAGATAGCGCTGCTTGTCGCGTTCGGTGGCCTCCCGGATCGCGGCGGCGCGCCGCGGATCCGAGCCGAAATCCGGTGCCTTGGACCAGGAACCGGAGGACGGCGGACTGCCGGTCGGGTGGCCGTCGTGATGGTCATCGTGATGATCGTCGTGACCGAGCAACTCCAACATCGAGCGGGCCAGACGGTCAACGTCCGGCGTCTGGGCCCGCTCGTCGTGGGTGGCCATCAGTTCGGCTGCGCCGCTTCCTTCTCGGCGGCCTGATTTTTCAGGTTCTCCTGAACCTCGACGTTCCACTTCTCCACGGCGGCCGTGGTGTCGATCTCCATCTCGAACCGGTCGGTCATCTCCGGGGTGACATCGGCGACGTCGACGTAGAACTGCTGGTACCAGCGGCGCATCTGGTAGACGGCGCCGTCCTCCTCGACCAGCAGCGGGTTGTCGATGCGGGTCTTGTGTTTCCAGATCTCGACGTCCTGCAGGAAGCCCTTGGACACGCCCTCGGTGAAGGTGTCGGCCAGCTTCTCGGTGGTCGCGTCGTCGAGACCCTTGGGCTTTTCGACGATGACACCCCACTGCAGCACGAACGAGTCCTGGGTGACCGGGTAGTGGCAGTTGATCAGGATCGACTCGGCCTTGAACCCGCCGTAGTTGTTGTGCAGCCAGTTGATCATGAACGACGGGCCGAAGTAGGACGCCTCGGAGTCCAGGTGCGCCTCGCCGTAGGCGGTGCCCATGTCACCGATGTCCGGCCGGCCCACGTTGTGCAGGTACTGGCTGGCGATGTGGCCCTCGAAGACGTTCTTGAAGTACGTCGGCAGCCCGTAGTGGATGTAGAAGAAGTGCGCCATGTCGGTGACGTTGTCGATGATCTCGCGGCAGTTGGAGCCCTCGATCAACAGCGAGTTCCACTTCCAGTCGGTCCAGCCGTCGCTGGCCCACTCCGGGATCTCGGGGATCCGCACCTCTTCCTGGGGCGGGTTGCCCTCATGGTCGTGCCACACGAACAGCAGACCGCCGCGCACGTCGGTGTGCCAGGCCCGGGTGCGGGCCAGGCGGGGGGTGCGCTTGGCGTAGGGGACGAGCTTGCACTTGCCGTCGCCGCCCCAGCGCCAGTCGTGGAACGGGCAGGCCACGGTGTCGCCCTTGATGGTGCCCTGGGACAGGTCGCCGCCCATGTGTCGGCAGTACCCGTCCAGGATCTTCAGCTCGCCCTGCGAATCGGCGAACACCACCAGCTTGGTGCCGAACGCCTGGATCGCATGGGGCTGGCCGTCCTGGAAGTTCTTCACCGGCCCCAGGCAGTGCCAGCCACGGGCATAGCGGTCGGGCAAGTCGCCGGTGTCGATTTCGCGAATGCCGGCAGTCTCGGTAGTCACGGTGGGCCTCCCGTATCTGGTCGCTCTAACTAGAACACGTTACAGTTTTGCCCTGCCTTCGCGCAACGTCAGCGCGGCTACCTGCACGAATTGCGCCGTATGCGCAGACGAGGCCGCGTATTCGCTCGACCGCCGGATACCCGGAATCGACCCGGAGACACGTTCGGCACCGATCGCGGACCCGATCGGGCCCGCGTCGGTGCCGAATCACCCGGATGGGTGCCTAGCCGCCGGCGCTCTCCGGGGACAGCCCCACGCGCAGCGCGACCTGCTGCATCTTGCCGATCGCGGTGACGAACGGGTCGGTGGTGACGTCGCCGTCGGCGCTCTGGAATTCCAGGCGCACCAGTGCCGGCCCCTCGGTGAACAGCAACAGGGTGACTGCCTTGTTCTCACCCGGGCGGGTGCCGCGGATGACGACACCGCCCTGGCCGACCCCGATCGGCTGCGGGTCACCGGCGACCTTGGTGGTGCTGATCGCCTGCTGCAGGGCCGCGCCGGCGGTGTCCGCGTCGGGGTAGATCAGCACCGTGTCGATGATGGCCCGGGTGTCGGGTTGGTTGACGAAGAACGCGCTCGCGCCGGGATGGCCGTCGGGTGTGCCCTGGCGGGTGCGCTCGATAAAGGTGTCGTTTGGGTCGGTCAGCTCGGCCGCGGTCAGCAGCAGGTTGCTGTAGTCCCCGGGCGCCGCGGTCGGGCTCGGCGTCGCCGAACTCGGGCTCGTGGTGGTGAACGCGGGCAGCGTCGGCGGGGAGGTCGTGGTGGTGGCACCGTCCTGCTCCACGGGTGCGCAGGCGCTGACGCCCACGGCGAGCAGGGTGGCGGCCACCAGCGCGCGGAGCGGGCGGGCGGGCATCTGTGAGCGAGTCAACATCCAGGCGTTCGGTTCGGGGGCGTGATCGCCTACCACCGTACGCGAGCCCCGGGCATCCCTCGGCGGTGTGGCGGGGGTCACCACCTGGCCGTTCGTCACGTCGGCGCCGGATCTACGCTGTGCGCCAATGGACTTCGACGGTGGGACAGCAATTCGGCGGTACCCCTGAGCCAGGGGCACCGCCGAATTGGTTGTCGATGTGTGTTCCGACGGTTAGTTCGTCGGCTTGTCCGCCCCGACCACCCACATGGAGAAGTACTGGGCGCCGCCACCGTAGGCGTGGCCGAGCGCCTTGCGGGCGCCGGGGACCTGGTGGTCACCGCCCTTGCCCATCACCTGAATGGCCGACTCGGCGAACCGGATCATGCCGGAGGCGCCGATCGGGTTCGAGGACAGCACCCCGCCGGAGGCGTTGAACGGGATTCGCCCGCCGATCGCGGTCTCCCCGGCCTCGGTGAGCTTCCAGCCCTCGCCCTCGGGCGCGAAGCCGAGGCTCTCCAGCCACATCGGCTCGTACCAGGAGAACGGGACGTACACCTCGGCGGCGTCGATCTCGTCGATCGGGGAGGTGATGCCGGCATCGCGCCACAGCGCGGCGGCGGCATCGCGGCTGGCCTGCGGGTTCACCTGATCGCGGCCGGCGTAGGCCAGCGGCTCGGTGCGCAGCGCGGTCGCATGGATCCAGGCCACCGGGTTACCGTCGGCCAGATGCGCCTCGGCGGCCTGTTCGTCGCCGATGACCATGGCCGCCGCGCCGTCGGAGGACGGGCAGGTCTCGTCGTAGCGGATCGGGTCCCACAGCATCGGCGAGGACATCACCTTCTCCAAGGTGATGTCGGGCTGGTGCAGATGGGCCAGCGGGTTCTTGGCGCCGTTGAGCCGGTCCTTGACCGCCACCAGGGCGCCGATGTGGGTCGGTGCACCGGAGCGGCGGATGTAGGCGCGCACGTGCGGGGCGAAGTAGCCACCCGCGCCGGCGCCGACCGGCTTGGTGAACGGAACCGGAATGCTCAACGCCCACATGGCGTTCGACTCCGACTGCTTCTCCCAGGCCATGGTCAGCACGCGCTTGTACTTGCCGGACTGCACCAGGCTGGCCGCCACGATCGCCGTGGAGCCACCGACCGATCCGGCGGTGTGCACCCGGATCAGCGGCTTGTTGGTGGCGCCGGTGGCGTCGGCCATGAACAACTCGGGCATCATCACGCCCTCGAAGAAGTCGGGCGCCTTGCCGACCACCACGGCGTCGATGTCGTCCATCGTGGACCCGGCGTCGGCCAGCGCGCGGTCGATGGCCTCGCGCACCAGGCCGTTCATCGACACGTCGTGCCGCTTGGCGACGTACTTCGTCTGCCCGGTGCCCAGCACCGCGGCCAGCTTCTTGGGTGAACCCGCCATCAGGTTATTTCCCTTCCAGGACGGCGACGATGTTCTGTTGCAGCGCAGGGCCGCTGGTGGCGTGCGCGAGCACACGACCGGCCGAACGAGAGAAGATGTGTTGGGCGGCGAAACCGATGCGCTCCAGCCCGGCCGAGAACATCGGGTTGGCGGCCAGCGCCCCGCCCGACGGGTTGATCTTCGTCGACGAGGACAGGCCGATGGCCTCGGTGAGGATCAACTGCTGATGGCTGAACGGGGCGTGGATCTCGGCGACGTCGATCGAGCCGGTGTCCCCGCCGGTGGCCGCGGCCGCCGAGGCCGCGGTCGACGGGGAGGTGGTCAGATCGCGGGCGCCCAGGATCGGCGTCTCGATGCGATGCTCGAATCCCGTGATCCAGGCCGGGTTCTCGCGCAGTTCCCGGGCCTTGTCGCCGGCGGCGAGCACGATCGCCGAGGCGCCGTCGGTGATCGGGGCGATGTCGTGGCGACGCAGCGGGTCGGCGAAGAACGGCTGGGACAGCAGATCTTCGATGCTGCCGGTCACCTCCACCCGATCGGTGCGCCCGGCCGCGGCGTAGGAGTCCAGCGCGACCTGGGCCATCTGCTCGGCGGTCCACTTGCCGGCGTCCAGACCGGCGCGGGCCTGCAGCCCGGCCATCGAGACCGAATCCGGCCACAGCGGTGCCACCGTGTACGGGTCGGTCTGCAGTGCGAGCACCCGGCGCAACGTGCCCGCCGAGGACTTGCCGAACCCGTAGACCAGGGCGGTCTCGACCTGGCCGGTCAACAGCTTGATGTAGGCCTCGTACAGGGCCCACGCCGCGTCCATCTCGACGTGGCTCTCGTTGATCGGCGGGATGGCGCCGATCGAGTCGATCGCGGAGATAAACGAAAAGGCGCGTCCGGCAAGGTAATCCGAGGATCCCGAGCACCAGAAACCGATGTCGGTCTGCTTGATGCCCAGTTCTTCGTAGAGCTTGTGGAAACACGGCATCAGCATCTCGACACCGTTGGTGGTCCCGTCGGTGCGACGGACGTGGGGCGCATGTGCGAAGCCCACAACTGCGATATCAGTCATTTCAGTGCAGGCCCTTTACAGGTGGTGCTTGTAGGAGTCGTAGTCGGCGTCGGGTTCGCCGGTGGGCTTGAAGTAGTCGATGTTGTCGATACCCAGGCCCCACTCTTCGCGGGGCTTCCACACCGCCTGCACCCGCATACCCATCCGCACGTCGGCCGCGTCGATCTCGGTGACCAGGTGCAGGAACGGGATGTCGGCGCCGTCGAGCAGCACGTAGGCCGCCACATAGGGCGGCTTGATCCGCTGCCCGGGGAACGGGATGTTGATCACCGCGAAGGTGGTGACGGTGCCCCTGTCCGGCAACTCGATGAACTCGTCGAGCGCCAGGCCGGTCGCCGGGTCGGCCTCCTTGGGCGGGAAGTACACCTTGCCGGGCTGCCCGTCGCGGCTCTTGGCGGTCCGGCCGCCCAGGAGTTTGCCCTCCTGCAGAGCCTTGAGGAACGTCGTCTCGGGCAGCGATGCGGTGTGCTGGATCTCGATGAAGCTCGGCGTCACCTGCACGGTGACGGGGTCACGGTCGTCGGGCTGCCCCTCGGGCTCGGAGTCCTCGCCGGGCAGGAAGTAGGCGATGTCGGTGATCGCGCCGACCGGCTCGTCCACCCAGTGCGCGTGCACCCGGTCGCCGGTGTTGATCTCGTCCGCGGAATCGACCTTGACGGCGTGCAGCAGCGGGGTGTCCGCGCCGTCGAGCAGGATCAGCGCCCATGCGAACGGCCGGTCCAGCGGCTGCCCCTCCAACGGGGTGGCCTGCCGCGTCCAGGACTGCACGGTGCCGACGGCGCTGACGGGCACGACCTCGGTCAACGCCTGATAGGTCACCGGGTCATACTCTGCGGGAGGTACATGCACCCGTCCGTCCGAACCGCGTACGCCGAGGATGCGTCGCTCGCGTAGCGCGGTGAAGAACTGGGACAGGAGCGGTCCGACTGAACGGGTGTAGTCGAATGCGAGCTTCAGGGGCGCCGAAAGGGGCCGCTCATGCTCGTCGATCTGCACCGGGCTGCTTTGGCCTGTGGTCACAGCATCGAGTAGAACAGGTTCTAAGAATGGTTTCAACCATGGGTCGAGAGGTGTGCTGAATGAAACTGGGTTTGCAGCTCGGATACTGGGGCGCGAAGCCCCCCGCCGACCACGCCGAACTCGTCGCCACGGCCGAGGCCGAGGGATTCGACACCGTCTTCACCGCCGAGGCGTGGGGCTCGGACGCCTACACGCCGTTGGCCTGGTGGGGCCGCGAGACGACCCGTCTGCGCCTGGGCACCTCGGTGGTTCAGCTCTCCGCGCGCACGCCGACCGCCTGCGCGATGGCGGCCCTGACGCTCGATCACCTCTCCGGTGGCCGGCACATCCTGGGTCTCGGGGTGTCCGGTCCGCAGGTGGTGGAGGGTTGGTACGGGGCGAAGTTCCCCAAGCCGCTGGCGCGCACCCGTGAGTACATCGACATCCTGCGCCAGGTGTGGGCCCGGGAGGCCCCGGTGCGCAGCGACGGCCCGCACTACCCGCTGCCGCTGACCGGTGAGGGCACCACCGGTCTGGGCAAGAACCTCAAGCCGATCACGCACCCGCTGCGCGCCGACATCCCGGTGATGCTGGGTGCGGAGGGGCCGAAGAACGTTGCGCTGGCCGCCGAGATCTGCGACGGCTGGCTGCCGATCTTCTACTCGCCGCGGATCGCGGGGATGTACAACGAGTGGCTGGACGAGGGCTTCGCCCGCCCCGGTGCCCGCCGCACCCGCGAAACCTTCGAGATCTGCGCGACCGCGCAGGTCGTGGTGACCGACGATCGCCCGGCGATGCTGGACCTGATGCGGCCGCACCTGGCGCTGTACATGGGCGGAATGGGCGCCGAGGACACCAACTTCCACGCCGACGTGTACCGCCGGATGGGTTACGCCGAGGTCGTCGACGACGTCACCAAGCTGTTCCGCTCCGGCCGCAAGGACGAGGCGGCCAAGGTCATCCCGGACGAGCTCGTCGACGACTCGGCCATCGTGGGCGACCTCGGCTACGTCAAGGAACAGATCAAGGCGTGGGAGGCCTCGGGGGTCACCATGATGGTGGTCGGCGCCCGCTCCACCCAGCAGATCAAGGACCTCGCCGCACTGGTGTGAGCCCGCTCGCGAGCGAGTAGTAGACACTTGGTTGCCAGGTGTCTACTACGGGTCCTAGATTGGGCGCGTGACCGACGCCACATCTCAGTACGCGATCGCGGGCGAGACCGTGACCCTGCCCGTGCGGATCCGGCGGGCCACCCAGCACATGGCCATGTTCTCGGTGGACGCCGACGCCGCGCAGCGGATGATCGACTACAGCGGACTACAGGTGTGCCGGTACCGGCCCCGTCGGGCCGTGGTGATCCTGATGCTGATGCACTACGTCGACGGCGACCTGGGCCCGTATCTGGAGTACGGCACCAACGTCATGGTGAACCCGCCGGGATCCACCGCGCAGGGCCTCGGTGCGTTGCGTGACGCGGCCGCCTTCATCCACCACCTGCCGGTCGATGGCGAGTTCACCATGGAGGCCGGCCGCAAGATCTGGGGTTACCCGAAGGTATTGGCGGACTTCACCGTTCGAGACAGCCACCACACCTTCTCCTTCGATGCCACCATCGACGGGCGGTTCGCTGTCGGCATGGACTTCAAGCGGGGCCTGGTGGCGCCGCCGGCGCTGACCTCCAAACCGCAGGTGCACCCGACGTTCTCCCATCTGGACGGGGTCACCCGCGAGACCACCGGACAGATGACGCTCTCGGGCGTGCGCTACCGCCCGGGCGGGGTGACGCTGCGCCTCGGTGCCCATCCGGTCGGCCGGGAACTGGCTTCGCTCGGGCTGCCCCGCCGCGCCCTGTTCTCGAGTTCCGCCGAGAACGTCGAGATGACCTTCGGTGACGCCAAGGAGATCCGGTGACCCAGCTTCTGCCCGACACCCGACCGGATGTGGATCTCGCCGACGGCCGGTTCTACGCCGACCCCAGCGCCCGCGCCGCCTACGCCTGGATGCGGGCCCACGAACCGGTGTTCCGGGACCGCAACGGGCAGGCCGCCGCCGCCAGCCACGCCGCGGTGCTCGACGCCGAACGCAACCCCGAGTTGTTCTCCAGCGCCGGCGGTATCCGGCCCGATCAACCCGGCATGCCCTACATGATCGACATGGACGATCCCGCACATCTGTTGCGGCGCAAGCTTGTCAACGCCGGCTTCACCCGCAAGCGGGTGATGGACCGGCTCGGCGCCATCGAGGCGTTGTGCGACACCCTGATCGACGCCGTCTGCGAGAAAGGTGAAGCGGACTTCGTCCGCGATATCGCCGCACCGCTGCCGATGGCGGTCATCGGCGACATGCTCGGGGTGTTGCCGCAGGAACGCGAGCTGTTGCTCAAGTGGTCCGACGATCTGGTCGGCGGGCTGTCCTCACATCTGGACGAGGCGTCGATGCAGAAGGTGATGGAGACCTTCGCCGCCTACACCGCGTTCACCATGGAGGTCATCGCCGACCGTCGCGCCAATGCGCGCGACGACCTGTTCTCCGTCCTGGTCAACTCCGAGGTCGAGGGCCGGCGGATGAGTGACGATGAGATCGTCTTCGAGACCTTGCTGATCCTCATCGGCGGCGACGAGACCACCCGGCACACCCTGTCCGGGGGCACCGAGCAGTTGTTGCGTCATCAAGATCAATGGGCCCGGCTCGTCGCGGATGCCGACAAGCTGCCGGGTGCCATCGAGGAGATGCTGCGCTGGACCTCGCCGGTGAAGAACATGTGTCGCACGCTGACCGCGGACACCGAGTTCCACGGCGCTCAGCTGCGCAAGGACGAGAAGATCATGCTGATGTTCGAGTCCGCGAACTTCGACGAAGACGTTTTCGACAACGCCGAGTCCTTCGATATCCACCGGCACCCGAACAACCACGTCGCCTTCGGGTTCGGCACCCATTTCTGTTTGGGAAATCAGCTGGCCCGCCTGGAACTCAAGATCATGCTGGAGAAGGTGCTGCGTCGGCTGCCTGATCTGCGGCTGGCCGATGAGAGCAGACTGCCGCTGCGGCCGGCCAACTTCGTCAGCGGGCTGGAGGCCATGCCGGTGGTGTTCACGCCGACGAAACGGGTGTCGGTCTGACTGCCTCGCTGACCGTGCCGGCCCAGGCTGAGGCCAGGTAGCTGAACCGGCGGGTAGCACGACCTCATGCGCGGCTGCCGTACCTTGGACACGATGCGTATCGCGGTGGTGGAGGATGACGACGGCGTCGGTGAGGCGCTGGTCGATGCGCTGTCGCAGGTCGGCCACGCACCCGTGCGGATGTGCCGCGGCTCCGATCTGTTGCTCGGCCACCGCGATGTCGACCTGGCACTGCTCGATCTCGGACTGCCCGACGACGACGGAATAACCGTCCTGCGCAGGTTGCGGGGGGTCAGCCAGATCCCGGTGTTGGTGTTGACCGCCCGTGACGACGAACGCTCCGTGGTTCGTGCCCTGCGCGCCGGTGCCGACGATTACGTGGTCAAACCGGCGCGACTTGGGGAACTGCGGGCCCGCATCGAGGTCGCTGCCCGGCGGCGGGTAGGCCCCGCACCGAAAGCCGATCCCGACGTCATCGAAACCGGGGACATCGTGGTGGATCTGGGCGCCCGGCGTGTCGAGGTCGCTGGTGACGAAATCACCTTGGCGCCGAAGGAATTCGAGGTCCTGTCGCATCTGGTGGCCCGCCGCGGCGAGGCGGTCAGTCGACAAGAGTTGATGGACGCGATCTGGGGTGACGCCTACGTGGCGATCTCGCGCAGCCTTGATGTGCACATGACCTCGTTGCGGGCCAAGCTCGGCAGGCCCGAGGTGATCGCGACCATCCGCGGGTACGGGTACCGCTGGAGTTCGTGAGATGTGGCGGCGCGTCCTGCTCGTCCTGGTCGTCTACTCGACCCTCGTGGTCACTGGCCTTGCGGTGCCGCTGGCGATCACGTTGGGCCGCGAACGGATGCAGCGGTTCGGTGAGAACCGGCTCGCGGCGGCTTCCTATTTCGCGGATCTGTCTGCGCGTGAAAGTGATTCGCCCAACCTGGAACTGCAGCAAGCAGTCGATCGCTACCACGATCTTTACGGCGAGCCGGTGGTCGTCGTCGGCAGAGATGGCACACCGCGTGCCAGCGCTGGTGTGCAGACCATCGCCGGTGAGGTCGCCGACGCGGTCTCCGAAGCGCTGCGCAACCAGCGCAGTCGCGTCCCGGACATCGTCACGCCGTGGTCACCGCCGCAGGTACTGGTCGCCGTCCCGGTCGGCATCGGCACACAGGTCGACGGCGCAGTGGTGCTGGCCGCGTCGACCGCCGCCGCCCGCGCCGACGTCACCCGGGCATGGGCGCTGATCGCGGCCGGTGCGGTCGCGCTGTTCGCCCTCGCCTCGGTCATCGCGGTCGCGCTGTCGCGCTGGACGGTACGGCCGCTGACGAATCTGGCCGACCGCGCGGCGTCGCTGCGTCGCCGGGTACGCGACCGGGTGCCACCGGACCCGCCCGACCGTGTCGACGACGCAGTGCCCGGCAGCTACGGCGGTCCGCAGGAGGTGCGTCGGCTCGCGGCCGTCTTCGACGCGATGGCCCGCGATGTCGACGCGGCCGCCGACGCGCAGCGGCGGCTGGTCGCCGACTCCGCGCACGCGCTGCGTAACCCGTTGGCGGCGTTGAGCATGCGGCTCGACACGCTGGGTGTGGCGCTGCCCGAAGCGTTGGCCAGCGCCCACCGGAAGGCGACCCTGGAGGTCGATCGCCTGACCGGCATCGTCAACGACCTGCTCGCGCTCGCGACCGCCGAGAGTCGGCCCGACACCGACGATGCGCCGGCCCATTGTGACATCGGTGCGTTGACCGCCGAACGGGTCGAAGTCTGGGCGGCGACGTGTGCCGACGCCGGCGTCACCGTCAGCGCAACCACCGCGCGCGGTGTCCGCGCGGTCCTGCCCGAGCGGTACCTCACCCAGATCCTCGACATCGTGCTGAGCAATACCGCGAAGTACGCGGGTCCGGGTGCGCACGCCGAGGTTGTCGTCGACCGCGCTGGCCACGACGCGGTCCTGTCGGTGCAGGACGACGGCCGCGGGGTACCGGCCGAGGATCTGCCCCGGGTGTCCACTCGCTTCTTCCGGGCCGCCAACACGGTCGGCCAGGGCACCGGCCTCGGTCTTGCCATCGCCCGCGCCCTGACCGAACGGGCGCAGGGAACGTTCGAGGTGGGAGCCGCGCCGGCGGGCGGGCTGCGCGTCGAGATCCGGCTGCCCGCCGAGGACGGTGCGCCGGATTCGTCCTAAGGGAATGTAAGGAGTTGTGCGCGCCGCTTCCGGAGTGCCTGTGAGGCCCTTCACAGTGGGGAGGCGACAAAGACGTCGGTGACGGAGGTATCCGTCCGGCGTGGCGCGGACAAGGAGGACAGACATGACCGGATCGACCACCCGGGAGACGCGCGGCGACAGTCCCGGATCGCCGGCCACCGGGTCGTCACCGGCAGCCACCCGCCGGGCGATCTTCAACACGCTGCGCGGCTCGTCGGGCAACCTCGTCGAGTGGTACGACGTCTACGTCTACACCGTGTTCGCCTCGTACTTCGAGAGCCAGTTCTTCGACTCCGCGGACAAGAACTCGACGCTCTACATCTACGCGATCTTCGCGGTCACGTTTGTCATGCGCCCCGTCGGCTCCTGGTTCTTCGGCCGGTTCGCCGACCGCCGCGGTCGACGGGCGGCGCTCACCTTCAGCGTCTCGTTGATGGCGGCGTGCTCGCTGGTGATCGCGTTGACCCCGGGCCGGGAGAGTATCGGCCTCTGGGCGGCGGTGATCCTGGTGCTCTGCCGGCTGGTCCAGGGCTTCGCCACCGGCGGCGAGTACGGGACCTCGGCCACCTACATGTCCGAGGCGGCCACCCGAGAGCGACGCGGATTCTTCTCCTCGTTCCAGTACGTCACGCTTGTCGGTGGGCACGTGCTCGCGCAGCTGACCCTGCTGATCATGCAGACGTTCCTCGACCGTGAGCAGATCTCGGAGTTCGGTTGGCGCATCGCGTTTCTGATCGGCGGCGTGGCTGCGGTGGTGGTCTTCTGGCTGCGCCGCAGCATGGACGAGTCGCTCACCGCAGAACAACTCGACGCCGTGCGCCGCGGCGAGGACCACGGCTCCGGTTCGATGCGTGAACTGGTGATCGGCCACTGGCGGGCGCTGCTGACCTGCTTCCTGGTCACCATCGGCGGCACCATCGCGTTCTACACCTACAGCGTCAACGCCCCGGCCATCGTCAAGTCCACCTACGCCGACCACGGGATGACGGCCACCTGGATCAACTTGATCGGTTTGACGTTCCTGATGGTCATCCAGCCGATCGGTGGGCTGATCAGCGACAAGGTGGGCCGTAAACCGGTTTTGATCTTCTTCGGGGTCGGCGCACTGTTCTACACCTACGTGCTGATCACCTATCTGCCCCAAACCACTTCGGTGGCAGCATCTCTCACGCTGGTGTGCGTGGGCTACGTCATCCTCACCGGATACACCTCGATCAACGCAATCGTCAAGGCCGAGCTGTTCCCGTCACACATCCGCGCCCTGGGCGTGGGTCTGGGCTACGCACTGGCCAACTCGGCGTTCGGTGGCACCGCACCGCTGATCTATCAGGCGGCCAAGGACGGCGGCCACGTCCCGTGGTTCATCGGCTACGTGACGGTGGTGGTCGCGGTGTCGCTCGCGGTCTATGTGTTCCTGCTCAAGAACAAGACCGAGACACCGCTGGACCGGGAGAAGGGTCACGCGTTCGTCTGACGTTCTACGCTGGTCGACTGTGTCGTCTGCGTCGTCGGGGCCCCCGGTGCTGGACCGCAGGTCTGCGCTGCGGGGCCTCGCGGCGCTGTCGGCCGTCTGGGGCGCGGCCGCGTGCGGCACCGGTGACCGAGCGCCGGTTAGGCTCGCGGCCGGTGAGCCGGGGGGTTTTTTCTGGGAGTTCTCCGGCCTCCTCGCCGCCGCTGCCAACCGGTCCGGCACTGCACGGCTGGAGCCGCTGCGCAGCGGCGGCTCGGCCGAGAACCTGGAGATGCTGCGTGCAGGCCGCGCCGACCTGGCGATGAGCCTCAGCGACACCGCCCGGGACAGCCCGGGGGCCGAGAACCTCAGGGCGGTCGGCCGGGTATACGAGAACTACTTCCAGGTCGCCGTGCGTCGCGATGGCACCGTCGGGTCGCTGTCGGATCTGGCCGGGCGCACCGTCAGTGTCGGCGCGCCGGGCTCGGGCGCGACGACGCTGTCCGAGCGGGTGCTTGCCACCGCAGGCCTGTCCGGCCCCGATGCCGTGCGTCGGGTGCGGCAACCGATGCGTGATGCCGCCGTCGCGCTGGCCGACGGTTCGGTGGACGCGGTCATGTGGGCCGGTGGTGTTCCGACGCCCGCCTTCGCCGATGCCGTCGACGACATCCGGCTCCTGGACCTAACCGCCGCGGTGAACACGTTGCGGCAGCGGTACGGAACCACCTACGAGCCGGTCCCGGTACCGGCCGGCGCGTACGGGCGCCACCCCGCGGTGACCACGGTCGGCGTGGCGAACCTGCTGCTGGCGCACCGCGATGTGGACGACAAGGTGGTCGCCGCCGTAGTGGACCTGCTCCTGGATGATCCGTCCGCGCTCGTGCCCGACCAGGCGATCGGCAGCCAGTTCCTCGATGCGCAATCGCTGATCCAGACCGGGGCCGTCGCGCTGCACCCCGGTGCCGTCGCGGAGTATCGGCGCCGGCACGGCTGAGCGCTACTTCATCTGGAAGTTCGGTGCCCGCTTCTCCTTGAAGGCCAGCGGGCCTTCCTTGGCGTCGGCGGACAGGAACACCGGGATGCCGTTGGCGGTGTCGGGCTTGAACGCGTCGAGCTCGTGCATGCCCTCGGTCTCGCGGATGGTCTTCAGGATCGCCTGCACCGCGAGCGGGCCGTTGTTGTTGATCACCTCGGCGATCTCCAGCGCCTTCTCCAGCGCGGTGCCGTCGGGCACCACGTACCCGATCAGGCCGTAGTCCAGCGCCTGCTGGGCGGTGATGTGCCGGCCGGTCAGCAGCATGTCGCAGGCGATGGTGTACGGAATCTGGCGGACCAGGCGCACCGCCGAGCCGCCCATCGGGTACAGGCTCCACTTGGCCTCGGAGATGCCGAACTTGGCGCTCTCACCCGCGACGCGGATGTCGGTGCCCTGCAGGATCTCGGTGCCGCCGGCGATCGCCGGTCCCTCGACGGCCGCGATCAGGGGTTTGGTGAGACGACGACCCTTCAGCAATGCCGGGATCTTCGAGGGGTCGTAGCTGCCGTCCTTGAAGGAGTCGCCCGGCGGCTTCTTGCTGGCGCCCTTGAGATCCATGCCCGCGCAGAAGTAGCCGCCCGCACCGGTCAGGATGCAGGTGCGGATCTCGGGGTCGTTGTCGACGCGGTCCCAGGCCTCGACCATGATCGAGAGCATCTCGCTGGACAGCGCGTTGCGCGCCTCCGGCCGGTTCAACGTCACGATCAGCGTGTGTCCACGCTGCTCGATGAGGGCGTCGGGCCCCTTTTCGGTGTCTTTTTCCTCGCTCACGGACCGTCTGCCTCCATGCGTTCTGAACCCGGACTTGTCTCGAAATGTAACACGTTCTAGTTTAGGTGCCATGGCCCTGAACATCGCCGATCTCGCCGAGCATGCAATCGACGCCGTGCCGGACCGCGTCGCCCTCATCTGCGGCGACGAGACCATCACCTATGCGCAGCTGGAGGAGAAGGCCAACCGCCTCGCCCACTACCTGCTCGACCAAGGCATCAAGAAGGACGACAAGGTCGGCCTGTACTGCCGCAACCGGATCGAGATCGTGATCGGGATGCTCGGCATCATCAAGGCCGGCGCCATCCTGGTCAACGTCAACTTCCGCTACGTCGAAGGCGAACTGAAGTACCTGTTCGACAACTCCGACATGGTCGCGCTGATCCACGAGCGCCGCTACGCCGACCGGGTCGCCAACGTGCTGCCCGAGACTCCGAACGTGAAGACCGTGCTGGTCGTCGAGGACGGGAGCGATGACGACTTCGCGCCCTACGGTGGCGTGCCGTTCGAGGAGGCCCTGGCCCAGGGTTCTCCGGAGCGCGACTTCGGCCCGCGCAGCGAGGACGACATCTACCTGCTCTACACCGGCGGCACCACCGGCTTCCCCAAGGGCGTCATGTGGCGCCACGAGGACATCTACCGGGTGCTGTTCGGCGGCACCGATTTCGCCACCGGTGAGCCCATCGCCGACGAGTACGACCTGGCCAAGCAGGCCAAGGAGAACGCGCCGATGGTCCGGCTGCCGATCCCGCCGATGATCCACGGCGCCACCCAGTCGGCGACCTGGATGGCGCTGTTCTCCGGCCAGACCACCGTGCTGACACCGGAATTCAACGCCGACGACGTCTGGGAGCTGATCCACCAGCACAAGGTCAACCTGCTGTTCTTCACTGGTGACGCGATGGCGCGGCCGCTGCTGGACTCGCTGCTGGCCCATCAGGAGGCCGGCAAGGAGTTCGACCTGTCCTCGCTGTTCCTGCTCGCCAGCACCGCCGCGCTGTTCTCCACCAGCCTCAAGGAGAAGTTCCTCGAGCTGCTGCCCAACCGGGTCATCACCGACTCGATCGGCTCCTCGGAGACCGGCTTCGGCGGCACCAGCATCGTGGCCAAGGGCCAGTCGCACACCGGCGGGCCGCGCGTCACGATCGACAAGAACACCAAGGTCCTCGACGAGGACGGCAACGAGGTCGTGCCGGGCTCGGGCGTGCGCGGCATCATCGCCAAGTGCGGGCACATCCCGGTCGGCTACTTCAAGGACGAGAAGAAGACCGCCGAGACCTTCCGCACGTATAACGGTGTGCGGTACGCGATTCCGGGTGACTACGCCGAGGTCGAGGCCGACGGCAGCGTGACGATGCTGGGCCGCGGGTCGGTGTCGATCAACTCCGGCGGCGAGAAGATCTACCCCGAAGAGGTCGAGGCCGCGCTCAAGGGCCACCCCGACGTGTTCGACGCGCTCGTGGTCGGCGTGCCCGACGAGCGGTTCGGCCAGCACGTCGCCGCGGTCGTACAGCCCCGCGAGGGCACCCACCCGACGCTGGCCGAACTCGACGCCCACGTGCGCACCGAGATTGCGGGATACAAGGTGCCACGCAGCCTCTGGCTGGTCGACGAGGTGAAGCGTTCGCCGGCAGGCAAGCCCGACTACCGCTGGGCCAAGGACACCACCGAAGAACGGCCTGCCGACGACGTGCACGCCAACCATGCAGGAGCAAAGAGCTGATGAAGACCGAACTCTGCGAACGATTCGGGATCGAATACCCGATCTTCGTATTCACCCCGTCGGAGAAGGTGGCCGCCGCGGTCAGCAAGGCGGGCGGCCTCGGCGTGCTCGGGTGCGTGCGGTTCAACGACGCCGACGATCTGGAAAACGTCCTGCAGTGGATGGACGACAACACCGACGGCAAGCCCTACGGTGTGGACATCGTGATGCCGGCCAAGGTGCCCACCGAGGGCACCAGTGTGGACATCGACAAGCTGATCCCGCAGGGGCACAAGGATTTCGTCTCCAAGACCCTTGCCGATCTGGGTGTCCCGCCGCTGCCCCAGGATGACGAGAAGTCCGAGGGCGTGCTGGGCTGGCTGCACTCGGTGGCCCGCAGCCACGTCGAGGTGGCGCTGCAGCATCCGATCAAGCTGATCGCCAACGCGCTGGGTTCCCCGCCGAAGGACGTCATCGACCAGGCGCACGCCGCGGGCGTTCCGGTCGCCGCGTTGGCCGGTAGCGCCAAACACGCGCTGCGCCACGTGCAGAACGGCGTCGACATCGTCGTCGCGCAGGGCCACGAGGCCGGCGGGCACACCGGTGAGATCGGCTCGGTGGTGCTGTGGCCGGAGATCGTCGACGCCCTCGACGGCAAGGCCCCGGTGCTGGCCGCCGGCGGTATCGGCACCGGCCGCCAGGTGGCCGCCGCCCTCGCGCTCGGCGCGCAGGGTGTGTGGATGGGTTCGGCGTTCCTGACCTCGGCCGAGTACGACCTCGGTGTCCGGCAGTCCTCCGGGGTGTCCACCATCCAGCAGGCCATGCTGGACGCCACCTCCGCGGACACCGTGCGCCGCAAGATCTACACCGGTAAGCCGGCCCGGCTGCTCAAGAGCCGCTGGACCGACGCCTGGGACGCCGAGGGCGCCCCGGATCCGCTGCCCATGCCGCTGCAGAACATCCTGGTCAGCGAGGCGCATCAGCGGATGAACCAGTCGGTGGATCCGACCACCGTCGCGATGCCGGTGGGCCAGATCGTGGGCCGGATGAACGAGATCCGCCCGGTCGCCGACATCATCGCCGAACTGGTCAGCGGCTTCGAGGCCGCCACCAAGCGCCTCGGCGGTATCGCCGACAGCTGAGCGGGGTGGCGCTGCGCGCCGAGATCGACGAACGGGCGGGACTGTCCTGGGCAGTTTCCGCCCGATCGTTCGTTTGGGCGTGGGGGAGAATCGGGCTATGACCGGGCGGCCGCGCGACACCTCCATCGACGAGCGGGTGCTCGCGGTGACGCGCGAACTCCTCGTCGAGATCGGCTGGGATGACCTCAGCCTGCGGTTGGTGGCGGCCCGGGCCGGGGTGGGCCGGTCCAGCCTGAACCGGCGCTGGTCGTCGAAGGCCGAGCTGGTGCTGCATGCCATTCTCGGCGAAACCCCGGACATGACACCGTTTTCCGGGACCGACCTGACCGGCTGGACCGAATGGGTGGTGCGCGGCAGCCATCAGCTGTTCAGTCGCCCCGAGGTCCGCGCGGCGGTACCCGGGCTGTTGCTGGCGCTGCAGGAGAACGAGGATCTGCGCCGCGCGCTGTGGGCCGGGTTCAGCGGTCCGGCCATCGGGCTGTTCGCCGAGCGGGGCTACGGCTCCGAGGTCGACGCGCGGGCGGCGCTGGCCTTGGCGGCCGGGTCGGCCCTGCTGATCAACACCGTGGCCGCCGAGGCCGACTCCCCGGAACTGCAGGACCGGCTGGTCGCCCTGCTGTCCGCGGCCGTGCGCGGCTCAGCCCCGGAATGATTCCAGGATGGCCTGCTGCGGGGACCGCCAGCCGTCCATACCCAGATCGCTCAGGGTGACCGCGTCATCGGTCGGAGTGGCCGCGGTGAGCAGCATGGCCGCCTCGTAGCTGATCCCGTCACCGAGCGGAAGCACCCGGCCCGCGACATCGGAGATCCATCCGATCCCGCGGAACAGCCTCGGGGAGAGCGGGATCCGGCGGATCCGCTTGCCGGAGCCCCGTTCCAGCGTGTCGATCATCTCGTTGAAGGACACCATCACCCCGCCGCACACATAGCGGCGCGGGCCGTTGCCCGGCCGCATCAACCGGCTGTGCACCTCGGCAACATCGCGGACGTCGACCATCTGCATACCGCCGGGCATCCGCGGTGCCGCCCCGCCGGCCACGATCGGCGCCCAGCCGCGTTCGGTGACCCCGGCGGCGGTGTGGAACGCCGGGCCGACGACGCTGGACGGATAGGTGACGACCACCGGCGCGCCCTTGGCCTGCAGGGCGCGTGCCGCCCGGTCGGCGTAGGCCTTGGTCTGCGCGTACGGGCTGCGGCCCGGCGCGGGCGGGGTGTCGGCGGTGATGACGCCGTCCGGCGGCGGGAACAGGGCGCTGTAACTGCTCACCGAGACGATCGGGTCCAGCCCGGCCTCGGCGGCGCGGTTGAGTACCGCCTCGGTGGCGTGGGCGTTGATCTCCCACATCAGGGCCTCCCGGCGCCGGTCGGTGCCGACCACCCCGGCGGCGTGGATGACGGCGTCACAGCCGTCCAGCAGCCGGGCGATGGTGGCGGAGTCCCGGATGTCGCCGGCCAGCACGGTCAGGTCGCCGAGCGCCTGCAGGTGCGGCAGCACCGCGTCCTCGCCGGGGGCGACCAGCAGGTGCACCGAGTGGCCGGACTCCAGGAGCCCCTTGACGGTGTGGGCGCCGAGATAGCCGGTCCCGCCGGTCATTGCGATGCGCATGGTGGCCTTTCGAGTCCGGGCACAGTTCCGGTGCCAATGGTATCGAAAGGTTCCGGGTGGCACCCGGTCCGGTCATAATGCCCCGGTGAGTGACGCCGAGCGCATCGTGCTGGTCAAGTGGAGCCCGTCGATGGCGGTGTTCTGCCTCGGGATCACCGCGGTGTTCTGGGTGGTGCCGCTGCTCTACCTGCTGATCGGTTCGGACCGGGGTATTGCGCTGGTGCTGCACTGGCTGGCGGTGGTGGTGCTGGCGCTGCCCTTCCTCTGGGTGGTCTGGCGGGTGCCGAAGACATTGCGCGGCATGGGCCTGACCATCGACGCCGCCGGCATCCACCCGTTCGACGGCGGCACGGTCGACACCATCGGCTGGCACGAGATCGCCGCCGTCGGCTACGGCAGCTACCGCAGCGCCCGCCGCAGGCAGACCGCCGAAGTCATTGCGGGCCTGGAGATCTACCTGACCGACCCGGCGTACACGGCGGGGCACCCGCGGCTGCGCAACGACTGGCATGAGGTGGCCTCGCCCGCTCCGGGGTTGTCGGCCGGCTGCTACCGCTACAGCATCTCGCCCTACACCGACGCCGGCGCCCGGGTGAAGGCCGCGGTCCGCCGGCATCGACCACAGCAGTGGAAGGGGCCGTTCGAACACGGACCGCTCAGGGCGTGATGACCGTCTCGGCGTCGATGGCGTCGGTGGCCCGGCCGACGATCTCGGCCTGCTCCTCGAGGCCGTCGGCATTGAGTTGCAGCACGTAGAACGCATCGTCGGTCTCGATCACCACGGTCTTCTGCGCGACGATCTTGGTCAGCCCGTCCTGGACCCAGGTGCCGCCGAGTTGGAAGGCCGGGAACCCGTCCAGGGTGCCGGAGGAGCCCTCGTTCCACCCCTGGTACCCGGGCAGGTTCTGCAGTTCCCCGCCGGCCACGTCCAAGATCGCCTGCGGATCGACGTCACCGTCCAGCCGGGACACCAGGGCGACGATGCTCGGGGTGTAGTCGGCGGCCTCCGGGCCGGTGTACACCATTGCGCCGTAGGCCCATTCGGGGGTGTCCGCGCCGGCGTCCTCCCAGCCGTCCGGGAAGGGCAGATCGATGACCGGGGCCCCCGCAGTGCCGGCCTGCACGGGGGTCTCCTCGATGCCGTTCTCGTTGATGTAGTCGGCGATGGTGGCATGCGGGCCGGACGGATTGCTCTCCCGCGGAGCGGGTCTGGGGCGGGCGGTACGCGGTGTGGGTTCCTGCGACGGCTCCGCCGGCGCGCCCGCCTTCGGGGTGCCCTCGGTGGTCCTGGCGTCCGCTCCGCAACCGGACAGCGCCAGACCCACGGTCAGTGCCGCGACAGCAGCGATCGCAGAAGCTCTCATCGGCACTCCTGGTCTACCGGAAGCGCCGTTCATGGCAAACGCTTCCGCGGTCGTTGTTGGCCGGAAGCGTATCCGATGCGGTGCCGTCACGTCGTGAGTAGGACGATCTAGATCGTTGTTCCGGCTATCGGTGGGTAACCCGGCACAGCAAACTTTCCTATGATGGCTGGCCGGGTCCGAGGGAGTACCGGCCGGACTCCGGATGCCGGTACCACCCGCCCGCGGCATGCGTGCCGCCGTCGACGTGGATGGTCTGGCCGGTCACGTAGCCGGACAGATCCGAGGCCAGGAAGACGGCGGCGCCGGCCATCTCGTCGACGTGCCCGGCCCGGCCCAGCGGGACCATCCGGCCGGCCCGGTCCACGGCCCCGGGCCCGGACATCTGCGCCAGCCCCTCGGTGACGGTGAGATCCGGTGCCAGCCCGTTGACCCGGATGCCGTGCTCGGCCAGTTCCAGCGCCGCGGTCTTGGTGTAGTTGATGACGCCGGCCTTGGCGGCGGCGTACGCGGCATACCCGGGGGCGGCGCGGACACCTTCGATCGAGGTGACGTTGATGATGCTGCCGCCGCGGCCGGCCTCGACCATCACCCGGGCCACCCGTTGGGTGCACAGCAACACCTGTCGCAGATTGTTCCGGTACAGCGCATCCCAGCCGTTCTCGGTGGTCTCCAGCAGCGGGGAGGCGAAGGTGCCGCCGGCGTTGTTCACCAGGATCTGCACAGGCCCGAGTTGCTCGACGGTCCGCGCCAGCGCCGCGTCCACTGCGTCGGATTCGCGGACATCGGTGACCAGGCCGAGAGCGTCGATCCCGGCGGCCGCCGCGGCACAGGAGGTCGCGTCGCGTTCCCAGACCGCGACCCGGGCGCCGAAGGCGGCCAGGCCCGCGGCGATACCGCGCCCGATGCCGGCGCCGCCGCCGGTGACCACCGCGACCCGGCCCCGAAGTGATACCGCGGCCGGGGTGATCGTCATGTTCGGACACTAACCCGCCGAAAGCGCACTCGATGGTGGAGTTCGGCGGATTCCCGGCGAGCTACCTCACTTTCGGCTGATGCCGTACACCGGGTCGGCACAGTCGGTGCCCTCGGCGGACAGTTCCCGCTTGAGCACCTTGAACGTCTCGGTGCGGGGCAGCGCGGTGCACACCCGGACATACGACGGCCACTGCTTGGGGCCCAGATCGGACTGCTGGGCCAGGAACTCGCCGAACGCGTCGGCGTCGAAGGTCGCGTCGCCGGCCGGCACCACCGCCGCCATCACCTGATCACCCACCGCTGGATCCGGGATCGGGTAGACGGCCACCTCGGCGATGTCACTGTGCCGCAGCAGGATCCGCTCGATCGGCGCGGTGCCCAGGTTCTCCCCGTCCACCCGCATCCAGTCGCCGAG
The DNA here is from genome assembly GCA_900078775.1 of Mycolicibacterium aurum. Classification (GTDB taxonomy): domain Bacteria; phylum Actinomycetota; class Actinomycetes; order Mycobacteriales; family Mycobacteriaceae; genus Mycobacterium; species Mycobacterium aurum_A. Next base: position 4,071,469 of record LT549889.1, on the reverse strand, counting down.
CCTGCCGGCGAAGTAGATGTAACCGTCCTCGTCGCGGTAGGCCAGGTCGCCGGTGTGGTAGATCCCGCCGGCCATCCGCTCGGCCTCGGCGCCGGGGGAGTTGTAGTAGCCCCGAAACCAACCGGGACCGGTCGGATTGACCAGTTCGCCGACCACCCCGGGCGGGCACGGCGCTCCGGTCGCCACGTCCACGATGGCCACCTCGTCGGTCAGCGGCCCCAGCGAGCCCTCCGGGGTGTCGGGGGTGCGGGCGATGGCAACACCACCCTCGGTGGAACCGAACCCGTCCACCACCCGGACGTCGAACCGGGCCGCGAAACGGGCCAGATCGCGGGGCGCGCCCTCATTGCCGTACAGGAACTTCAGCGGGTTGTCGGCGTCATCGGGCTGTTCCGGCGTGGCCAGGATGTAGGACAGCGGCTTGCCGACGTAATTGGCGTAGGTCGCGTTGTAGCGCCGTACATCCGGGATGAACCGGGATGCGGAGAACTTGCGCCGCAACGCGATCGAGGCTCCCGCCGCCGCGGCCACCGCCCAGCCGGCCATGATCGCGTTCGAGTGGAACAACGGCATGGCCAGGTAGCAGGTGTCGGCGGGGCCGAGCCCGAAGCGCTGCGCCAGCATCCGGCCGGGGAAGGCCACCTTGTCGTGGGTCACCCGGACGGCCTTGGGTTCACCGCTGGTGCCGGAGGTGAAGATCAGCATGAACAGGTCGTCGGGGGCAATGTCGGCGACGTGTACCGGCGCACCGGCATGCGCGGCCAACTCGGCCGCCCACTGCGCCGACCCGACGTCGACGAAGTCGACACCGTCGGGCACCACGCTCGGGTCGTCGGTGAGCACCAACTGGCAGTCGGCGCGGGCGATGTCGGAGGCCAGCGCCGCGCCGCGCCGGGTCGGGTTCAGCCCGACCGGGACCAGCCCCTGCAGGCCGGCCGCGACCAGCAGGGTGGAGAAGAAGGCGGTATTGCCCAGCAGCGCACCGATGTGCGGTGGCTGCGACGGATCCAGCCGGGCGCGCAGCGCCGCGGCCAGCGCGGCCCCGGCGGCGATGTGGTCACGCCAGCTGGTGAACGAATCCTCCTCGTGCACACCGCGGTCGGTGACCCCGGCCAGGGGGACCAGCAGTTCGGCGACCGTCGGACCCGCCACTAGACCGGGGTATCGGCCAGCTCGCGACCGATGCGCAGCAGCTGCCCGGTCGCCGAACCGAGCGCGAACTCGGTCTGCTTGGCGGCCAGGAAGTACCGGTGGATCGGGTGGTCCATGTCGATGCCGACACCACCGTGCACGTGCACCGCGGTGTGCGCGATGCGGTGCCCGGCGTCGGCCGCCCAGAACGCGGCGCTGGCCACATCCACACTCGCGGGCAACCCTTCGGACAATCGCCAGGCCGCCTGGGTGAGGGTCGAGCGCAGGGCCTTGACGTCGATGTAGCCATCGGCTAGGCGCGCGGACACCGCCTGGAAGCTGCCGATCGGCCGGTCGAACTGCTCGCGCTCGCGCGCGTAGAGGGCGGTCAGCTCCAGCGCGCGCTCCAGCACGCCGAGCTGGAACGCGCTGCGGCCCAGCGAATGCCGGACGGTGATCCAGTCGAGTGTCTCCGCGCCGCCGACCAGTCGGCCGGCGTCGAGCGTGGTCCCGTTCAGTTCCAGGTGGCCGATCGTGCCCAGGCCGGTGGTGCTGATCTTGGTCAGGGTGACGCCGGGATCGCCCTTGGCCACCAGGAAGACCCGGGTGCCGTCCGCGGTGTCGGCGGGCACCAGGTAGGCGTCGGCCACCGGGCCGTAGGCGACCTGGGTGCGGGTGCCGGTCAGGCTGAACCCGTCGGCGTTCTGCTGTGCCTGGACCGGGCCCTGGCCCATCTCACCGTCCAGCGCCACGGTCAGGACCGTGCTGCCGTTGATCGCCGGAACCGCCCAGTCCTGTTGCAGGGCTTCGGAACCGAACTCGGCCAGCGCACCCGCGGCGAGCACCGCCGATTCCAGGTAGGGCACCGCGGCGAGCTGGCGGCCCAGCGCGGTCAGCACCGCGGTCTGCTCCAGTGCGCCGAATCCGCCGCCGCCCAGGGATTCCGGTGCCGCGGTGGACAGGATGTCGGCCTCGATCAGCTTGGCCCACAGGTCACGGTCGAAGCGCTCGTCGAGCCCGTCGAGCACGCGCTGGTGGTCGGGCGTGACGATCGATTCGGTGATGGTGCGGACCAGGCCGCCCAGATCGACGGACGCCTCGGTGGGGGTGAAGTCCATGTGAAGTCTCCTCTTACCGGTTCACTCGGGGCAGGCCGAGCGCAACCATGCCGATGATGTCGCGCTGGATCTCGTTGGTACCGCCGCCGAAGGTGAGGATCAGGCAGGAGCGGTGCATACGTTCGATCCGTCCGCGCAGCAGTGCGCCGGGGGTACCGGTCCGCAGGGTGGCCGAGGTGCCCAGCACCTCCATCAGCAGGCGGTAGGCCTCGGTGGCCAGTTCGGTGCCGAACACCTTGGCCGCGGACGCGTCCGCCGGCGACGGGGCCGCGTCCTCGGTCGAGGCCAGTTCCCAGTTGATCAGCTTGAGCACCTCGGCCTTGGCGTGCACCCGGGCGAGGTTGAGCTGGACCCATTCGGAGTCGATGAGACGCTTGCCGTGCACATCCTTGGTGTTCTGCGCCCACTCGCGAACCCCGTTGAGGGCCACGAAGATCGGCTGCGCGGACACCAGGGCGACCCGCTCGTGGTTGAGCTGGTTGGTGACCAGCTTCCAGCCCTCGTTCTCCGCGCCGACCAGAGCCGTCTTGGGAACCCGGACGTCCTGGTAGTAGGTGGCGCTGGTATCCACGCCGGACACGGTGTGCACCGGGGTCCAGGAGAAGCCCTCGGCACTGGTCGGCACGATCAGCATGGAGATGCCGCGGTGCTTCTTGGCCTCGGCGTTGGTGCGCACCGCCAGCCACACGTAGTCGGCGTAGGCGATCAGCGAGGTCCACATCTTCTGGCCGTTGATGACGTAGTCGTCGCCGTCGCGCACCGCGGTGGTGCGCAGCGAGGCCAGGTCGGTGCCGGCGCCGGGCTCGGAGTAGCCGATGGAGAAGTGCAACTGGCCGGCCGCGATCTTGGGCAGGAAGAACTTCTTCTGTTCCTCGGTGCCGAATCCCATGATCGTCGGCGCCACGCTGTTGATGGTCAGGAACGGCACCGGCACGTTGGCGATGGCGGCCTCGTCGTTGAAGATCAGGCCGTCCATCGGCGGGCGGGCCTGGCCGCCGTACTCCTTGGGCCAGGACAGCGTCAGCCAGCCGTCCTTGCCCATCTGCTCGACGGTCTCGCGGTAGACGTTGCCGCGGCCCATCTCGCCGTCGCTGGCCGCCAGGGCCTCGGCCCGTTCCGGCGTCATCAGTTTGGTGAAGTAGGACCGCAACTCGCGGCGCAACTCCTCCTGCTCGGCGGTGTAACCGATCCGCATGGCGACGTCCTTGTCTGTCGAGGGTGGTGCCCGGGCGCCGCGAGGGATCGGGCCCACCCGGCCGTGACACTCGTTGTAACACGTTCTAGTCTTGCGGTCCAGGACGGTAGCGATAGCCTGCTCGTGGGTACACAGCCCGTGCCTGTATCGCGAGGAGGTTCTGATGCGTATCGAAGTTGACCTTGACCGCTGCGAAGGAAACGCAGTCTGTCTCGGCATCGCCCCCGACCTGTTCGATCTCGACGACGACGACTACGCCGTCGTCAAGCTCGACCCGGTGCCCGCCGAGCTGGAGGCCCTGGCCGAGCAGTCCGTCGCCGAATGCCCCCGGGCAGCCCTGATCCGCAGAGACTAGAGGTATTCATAACCGTGTCCCCCACAGCAGCGAACGAGAACGCCATCGACCTGTCCGGAAAGGTCGCGGTCGTCACCGGCGCGGCCGCCGGCCTCGGCCGGGCCGAAGCCATCGGACTGGCCCGCGCCGGTGCGACGGTCGTGGTCAACGACATGGCGGGGGCACTCGACAAGTCCGACGTGCTGGCCGAGATCGAGGCCGCCGGGTCCAAGGGCATCGCGGTGCCCGGCGACATCAGCGCGCGCAGCACGGCGGACGAACTCGTCGAGACCGCGGACCGGCTCGGCGGGCTGGGCATCGTGGTCAACAACGCCGGCATCACCCGGGACAAGATGCTGTTCAACATGTCCGACGAGGACTGGGACGCGGTGATCGCGGTGCACCTGCGCGGCCATTTCCTGCTGACCCGTAACGCCGCGGCGTACTGGAAGGCCAAGGCCAAGGAGGCGGCGGACGGGCAGGTGTACGGCCGGCTGGTCAACACCTCCTCGGAGGCCGGGCTGGCCGGCCCGGTCGGGCAGGCCAACTACGGTGCCGCCAAGGCCGGGATCACCGCGCTGACGCTGTCGGCGGCGCGGGGCCTGAGCCGGTACGGGGTGCGGGCCAACGCCATCGCGCCCCGGGCCCGGACCGCGATGACCGCGGGCGTCTTCGGTGAGGCGCCGGACCTGTCCGACGGGAAGGTCGACTCGCTGTCCCCGGAGCACGTCGTCACGCTGGTGACGTACCTGTCCTCGCCGGCCGCCGAGGCGGTCAACGGGCAGCTGTTCATCGTGTACGGCCCGAGCGTCACGCTGGTGGCGGCACCGGTGGTCGCCGAGCGGTTCGACGCGGACGGGGACGCCTGGGATCCGGCCGCGCTGAGCGCCCGGTTGAGTGGGTACTTTGCTGCACGGGACCCGGAAGTGGGCTTCTCCGCCGCTGCGCTAATGGGTTCTTGATTTCGGAGAACTAGGTTCGCAACAGTCTCAGACTAGCTAGAACACGTTCTAGAACGGTGTCAAGCTCGCCCGCTGCGACCAGCGAAAATGTGCGTTTACCACGAACATTGCGGTTCTTTGACACTGTGAACGTGTTCTAGTTAGTATGAGCCCGCTCACTAAGCGCAGAATGCACACGTGGGGTCGAAAGACCGCCCTGGCGGACGATTTACCGATATTGTCGGGTTCTTCGCCAGTGCGGGACGGTAACCCCGGTCGAGAATGGAGTCGAGGTTGATCGAACAGCTTGCGGCTCCGGCTCGGGCCGTGGGTGGGTTCTTCGAAATGACCATCGACACGTTCGTCAAGATGTTCCGGCGGCCGTTCCAGTTCCGCGAGTTCCTCGACCAGACCTGGATGATCGCCCGCGTCTCCTTGATCCCGACGCTGTTGGTCTCGATCCCGTTCACCGTGCTGGTCGCTTTCACCCTGAACATCCTGCTGCGCGAACTCGGCGCGGCCGACCTCTCCGGCGCGGGCACCGCCTTCGGCACCGTCACCCAGCTCGGCCCGGTGGTCACCGTGCTGGTCGTCGCCGGCGCCGGCGCCACCGCCATCTGCGCCGATCTCGGTGCCCGCACCATCCGTGAAGAGATCGACGCGATGCGGGTGCTCGGCATCGACCCGATCCAGCGCCTGGTGGTGCCCCGCGTGCTCGCGTCCACCGTGGTGGCGCTGCTGCTCAACGGTCTGGTCTGCGCGATCGGCCTGGCCGGCGGTTACGTGTTCTCGGTCTTCCTGCAGGGGGTCAACCCCGGTGCCTTCATCAACGGCCTCACCGTGCTGACCGGCCTGCCCGAACTGCTGCTCGCCGAGGTGAAGGCGATGCTCTTCGGTGTGGTCGCCGGCCTGGTCGGCTGCTACCGCGGCCTGACCGTGCAGGGCGGACCCAAGGGCGTGGGCATCGCGGTCAACGAGACCGTGGTCTACGCCTTCATCTGCCTGTTCGTCATCAACGTCATCATGACCGCCGTCGGCGTTCGGATCCTGGATCAGTGATGCGGCTACCGATGAGCGCTTGCGCGAAGAAGAGACGGCAACTGTGAGTTACGACGCGACAGTACGGCTGCGCAGATTCTTCCGAGGTGTCCCGCGCGCCGTCGACACCGTGGGCGAGCAGGCGCTGTTCTACGGCGAATCGGTGCGCTACATCCCCAACGCCATCACCCGGTACCGCAAGGAGACCATCCGGCTGGTCGCCGAGATGACCATGGGCGCAGGCGCGTTGGTCATGATCGGCGGCACCGTCGGTGTGGCCGCGTTCCTGACGCTGGCCTCCGGCGGCGTCATCGCCGTGCAGGGCTACTCCTCGCTGGGCAACATCGGCATCGAGGCGCTGACCGGCTTCCTGTCCGCCTTCCTCAACGTCCGCATCGTGGCCCCGGTGATCGCCGGCATCGCGCTGGCCGCCACCATCGGCGCCGGCACCACGGCACAGCTGGGCGCGATGCGGGTCGCCGAGGAGATCGACGCCGTCGAGGCGATGGCCGTGCACGCGGTGTCGTATCTGGTGTCCACCCGGATCGTGGCCGGACTCATCGCGATCGTCCCGCTGTACTCACTGTCGGTGCTGGCGGCCTTCTTCGCCGCCCGGTTCACCACGGTGTTCATCAACGGGCAGTCCGCCGGCCTGTACGACCACTACTTCAATACCTTCCTGATCCCGAGCGACCTGCTGTGGTCGTTCCTGCAGGCGATCGTCATGGCGATCGCGGTGATGCTGGTGCACACCTACTACGGCTACACCGCCTCCGGCGGGCCGGTCGGCGTGGGCATCGCCGTCGGTCAGGCCGTGCGCACCTCGCTCATCGTGGTCGTCACCATCACCCTGTTGATCTCGCTCGCCGTCTACGGCGCGTCCGGCAACTTCAATCTCTCGGGGTAGACCAGATGTCAGACGGAGCAGCCAAACGCAGTCACGTCAGGATCGCCGCCGCGATCATGGCGACTGTCGTGCTCGCCGCTGCGGTGTTCACCTACCTGTTCTATACGGCGGCATTCACCCCGACCGAGACCGTGACGGTGTCCTCGCAGCGGGCCGGTCTGGTGATGGAGAACGACGCCAAGGTCAAGTACCGCGGCATCCAGATCGGCAAGGTCAACAAGATCGAGTACGCCGGCGATCAGGCCAAGCTGACGCTGGCCATCGACCGCGGCCAGATGCGCTACATCCCGTCCAACGCCGTGGTGAAGATCGGCGGCACCACCATCTTCGGCGCCAAGTCGGTGGAGTTCCTGCCGCCCGAGCAGCCGACCGGCAACTCGCTGCGCCCCGGCACCCACATCCAGGCCCAGGGTGTGCAGCTCGAGGTCAACACGCTGTTCCAGACGCTGAGCGACGTGCTGGCCAAGGTCGATCCGATCAACCTGAACGCCACCGTCACCGCGCTGGCCGAGGGCCTGCGCGGCAACGGCGAGAACCTGGGCGTGATGCTGTCCGGACTCAACGGCTACCTGCAGCAGATCAACCCCAAGCTGCCGACCCTGCAGGAGGATTTCCGCAAGGCCGCCGTCGTCGCCGACATCTACGGTGACGCCGGGCAGGATCTGGCCACCATCTTCGACAACGCGCCCAGCCTGTCGAACACCCTCATCGACCAGCAGGACAACCTGAATGCCACCCTGCTGGCCGCGACCGGCCTGGCCGAGAACGGCACCGCCACACTGGAACCCGGCGCCGACGACTACATCGCCGCGATCCAGCGGCTGCGGGCCCCGCTCAAGGTGGCCGGCGAATACTCGCCGATGATCGGCTGCACCCTCAAGGGCACCAGCAAGGCCATCGACACGTTCGCCCCGATCATCGGCGGCATCCGCCCCGGCCTGTACGTGAACTCGAACTTCCTGCCGGGCTCCCCGGTGTACACGTTCCCGGAGAGCCTGCCGATCGTGAACGCCACCGGCGGCCCCAACTGCCGCGGTCTACCCGATATGCCGTCCAAGCAGTACGGCGGCTCGTGGTTCCGTTCGCCGTTCCTGGTCACCGACAACGCCTACGTGCCCTTCGAACCGAACACCGAGTTGCAGTTCAACGCACCCTCGACGCTGCAGTTCCTGTTCAACGGTGCATACGCGGAACGGGATGACTACTGATGAGCGCTTGCGCGAAGAAGCGAGGTGCCTGATGAGCGCTTGCGCGAAGAAGCGAGGTGCCTGATGAGCGCTTGCGCGAAGAAGCGAGGTGCCTGATGGACAGTCACAAGCGCACCCTGATCAACGTCACGGTGTTCAGCCTCGCGATGGTGCTGGTCGCCGCGGGCCTGATCGTGGTGTTCGGCCAGTTCCGGTTCTCCTCGAGTAACTCCTTCCACGCAACCTTCGCCGAGGCGTCCCGGCTGAAGTCCGGGCAGGACGTCCGCATCGCCGGCGTCCCGGTCGGCACCGTCAACTCGGTGACGCTGAACCCGGACAACACCGTCGATGTCGCCTTCGACGTCGACAAGCGCTATCAGCTCTACACCTCCACCCGGGCCGTGGTGCGCTACGAGAACCTGGTCGGTGACCGGTACATGGAGATCACCTCCGGCCCCGGTGAACTCAAGAAGCTCCCGGCCGGTGCGACGATCTCCCAGGAGAACACCCAGCCCGCACTGGATCTCGACGCGCTGCTCGGCGGTTTGCGCCCGGTGCTCAAGGGCCTCGACGGCAACAAGGTCAACGAGGTCAGCAACGCGGTGATCGAATTGCTGCAGGGCCAGGGCGGTGCGGTCGCCGGCCTGCTGTCCAACACCAGCTCGTTCAGCAAGAACCTGGCCGCCCGCGACGAGCTCATCGGTGAGGTGATCACCAACCTGAACACCGTGCTCGGCACCATCGACGAGAAGGGCGCCCAGTTCGACGCGAGCGTCGACGAACTGCAGCGACTCATCACCGGGCTGGCCGAGAACCGCGACCCGATCGCCGGCGCCATCGTGCCGTTGGCCTCGGCCGAGAACGATCTGACCGAGATGCTGGAGGCATCCCGCCGGCCGCTGCAGGGCGTGCTGGAGAACACCCGGCCGCTCATGCAGCTGATGGATGCGCGCAAGGATGACATCAACAAGGTGATCGAGCCGCTGGCCGAGAACTACATGCGGCTCAACTCCCTCGGCGCCTACGGAGCGTTCTTCAACGTGTACTACTGCTCGGTGCGCCTGAAGGTCAACGGACCGGCAGGCAGCGACATCCTGATCCCGTTCGGCGGACCGCCGGACCCGTCGAAGGGGAGGTGCTCGGAGAATGGCTAGTCCAGACCGCAGCAATCCGCTCCGCACCGGGATCCTGGGCATCTTCGTGGTGGCCTGCCTGGTGCTGGTCTCCTTCGGGTACGCCGGGCTGCCCTGGTATCCGCAGGGACGCAGCTATGCCGCGTACTTCACCGACGCCGGCGGCATCACCCCGGGCAACGACGTCGCGGTGTCCGGCGTCAAGGTCGGCTCGGTCACCGACGTCTCGCTGGCCGGCGATCAGGCCAAGGTGGACTTCACCGTGGCCCGGGACATCAGGATCGGCAATCAGACGCTGGTCGCGATCAAGACCGACACCGTGTTGGGGCAGAAACTGCTGTCGGTGACCCCGGGCGGTAGCGGTGACTCCACCTCGATCCCGGTGGGGCGCACCACGACTCCGTACACGCTCAACACCGCGCTGCAGGACCTCGGCAGCAATGTCGGCGCACTGGACAAGCCGCGATTCGAGCAGGCGTTGCAGACCCTGACCGACACCCTGAAGGATGCCACCCCGCAGCTGCGCGGCGCCCTGGACGGGATGGCCGATCTGAGCCGCAGCCTGAACAAGCGCGACGAGGCGCTGGAACAGCTGCTGATGCACGCCAAGCGGGTGTCCGACACGCTGGCCCAGCGAGCCGGGCAGGTCAACCAGTTGATCACCGACGGCAACCTGCTGTTCGCCGCGCTGGACGAGCGCAGGCAGGCGCTGAGCACCCTGATCGCCGGTATCGACGATGTCTCCCAGCAGCTTTCCGGCTTCGTCGCCGACAACAAGCGGGAGTTCCTGCCCGCACTGCAGAACCTGAACAAGGTGATGGACAATCTGCTCGAACGCCGTGAGCACATCGGCGAGGCGCTGCGCCGGCTGCCGCCGTACGCGACCGCGCTCGGTGAGGTGGTCGGTTCCGGACCCGGCTTCCAGATCAACCTGTACGGCCTGCCCCCGGCCGCCATCGCCGAGGTCCTGCTGGATTCCTACTTCCAGCCGGGCAAGCTGCCCGACAGCCTCGCGGACTACCTGCGCGGCATGATCGCCGAACGACTCCTGGTGAGGCCGAAGTCGCCGTGACGCAACCCGAACCGAAGAAATCGAAGTGGCTGCGCGGCACCATCGCGCTCGCCCTGGCGGTGCTGCTGGCCGTCGGCGTGTACCTGGTGTGGCCCAACCGCGGCGGCACCAAGATCGTCGCCTACTTCCCGACCGCGGTCGGGCTGTACCCGGGTGACGAGGTACGCGTGGTCGGCGTCCCGGTCGGGCGGATCGACGCCATCGAGCCGCGCGCCACCGACGTCAAGGTCAAGATGACCGTGCAGGACGATGTGCGCATCCCAGCCGACGCCCGGGCCCTGATCATCGCGCCGAACCTGGTGTCCGCCAGGTTCATCCAGCTGACCCCGGCCTACACCGAGGGCGATGTGCTGGCCTCGGGTGCGGAGATCGGGACCGACCGCACCGCCGTGCCGGTGGAATGGGACGAGGTCAAGGAACAGCTCACCGCGCTCAGCGCCCAGCTGGGCCCGAAGGAGGGCGGCGTCCAGGGGCCGCTGACGGCGTTCGTCAACCAGGCCGCCGACACCTTCGACGGCAACGGCGACTCCTTCCGGCAGGCACTGCGCGAGCTGTCGCAGACCGCAGGCCGGCTCGGGGATTCCCGCACCGACCTGTTCGGCACCGTGCGCAACCTGCAGGTGCTCGTCGACGCGCTGGCCAACAGCAACGAGCAGATCGTGCAGTTCACCAACCACGTGTCCTCGGTGTCGCAGGTGCTGGCCTCGAGCACCGAGGATCTGGACAACACCCTCGGCGTGCTGAACCAGGCGCTCGGCGACGTCAAGGGACTGCTCGGCGAGTCGAACGGGGAGCTGATCGAATCCGTCGGGAAACTGGCCGATTTCACCCAGATCCTCACCGACCACAGCGATGACATCGAGCAGGTCCTGCACATCACGCCCAACGGCCTGGCCAACTTCTACAACATCTACAACCCGGCCCAGGGCACCGTCGGTGGTCTGCTCTCGCTGCCCAACTTCGCCAACCCGGTGCAGTTCATCTGCGGCGGCACCTTCGACGCAGGCGCCTCGCCGGACAACTACAAGCGCGCCGAGATCTGCCGGCAGCGGATGGGCCCGGTGCTCAAGCGCATCACGATGAACTACCCGCCCATGTTGTTCCACCCGGTCGAGACCATCACCGCTTACAAGGGCCAGATCATCTACGACACCCCGGAGACCGAGGCCAAGGCCCGGACACCGGTGCCGTACCTGCAGTGGCAGCCGGCACCCGGCGTCACCCCGCCGACGGTGGGCCCGGAAGGCAACCTGAGCGATCTGATCCTGCCGCCGCCCGCGGTGGTCGGCCAGATCTCACCCGCCGGGCCGCTGCCCGGTCCCGCTCCGATGGAAGGGGCAGGCGGATGACCCGCATCCTGTTGCGCAGTGCCGCATTGGGAACCGGTGCGCTGATGCTCGCCGGTTGCCAGTTCGGCGGTCTGAACTCGCTGAACATGCCGGGCACCGCCGGGCACGGCGCGGGCTCCTACCAGATCACGGTGGAACTGCCCGATGTGGCGACCCTGCCGCAGAACTCCCCGGTCATGCTCGACGACGTCACCGTCGGCAGCGTGTCCGGCATCGAGGCCGTGCAGCGCGCCGACGGCACGTTCTACGCCGCCGTGCAGCTGTCGCTGGACGGCAACGTCGACCTGCCGGAGAACGCGACGGCCACCGTCGCGCAGACCTCGCTGCTGGGCTCCCAGCACGTCCAACTCGCCGAGCCGCTGGCCAAGCCGATCGGCAGGCTCAAGCAGGGCTCGCACCTCCCGATCGGCAGCATCGGCCGGTACCCCACCACCGAAGAGGTGCTCTCCTCGCTCGGTGTGGTGGTCAACAAGGGCAATCTCGGTGCGTTGCAGGACATCATGGACGAGGCGCACCTCGCGGTCGCCGGTCGCACCGAGAGCTTCGCCGGTCTGTTGCCCAGGCTGGCCGAGCTGACCGCCTCCCTGGATCAGCAGACCGACGACATCATCACCGCCGCCGAGGGGCTGAACCGGTTTGCCGGAATCCTGGCCCGCAGCAAGGACAACGTGGGCCGCACGCTGGACAGCCTCCCCAACGCGCTGAAGGTGCTCAACGACAACCGGGACAACATCGTCTCCGCGTTCTCCGCGCTGCAGAAGTTCGCGGTCGTCGGCTCCCGCATCCTGACCGAGACCAAGGCGGACTTCGCCGCCGATCTGAAGGACCTGTATCCGATCATCAAGGCGCTCAACGACAACGGTGAGCATTTCATCAAGGGCCTGGAGTTGTTGCCGACGTTCCCGTTCCACTACAAGTACCTGCGTAACGCGGTGCGCGGTGACTACCTGAACGTGTTCGCGACCTTCGACCTGACGACCCGACGCTTCGGTGAGTCGATATTCACCACGTCGTTCTTCGATCCGAACATGAAGCATCTCAACGAGGTCCTCACCCCGCCGGACTTCCTGACCGGTGCCATGGCGAACCTGTCCGGGCAGGCGGCGGACCCGTTCAAGATCCCGCCCGGCACGGCGACACAGCACGAGGGGACGCCGTAATGCGGGACCGGTTGACGCGGATTCAGCTGTCGATCTTCGCGCTCGTCACGGTGCTCACCGTGACCGCGATCTCGGCGTTCTACCTGCACGTGCCCGCCAAGCTGGGCATCGGAACCTACAACGTGAGCGCCGATTTCGTGGCCGGCGGCGGTCTGTACCAGAACGCCAACGTCACCTACCGCGGTGTCACCATCGGCCGGGTGGAGTCGGTGGGTCTCACCGACGACGGGGTGGTCGCGAACATGCGACTGAACACCGACACCGATGTGCCGGCCAACGTCACCGCGACCGTCAAGAGCGTGTCGGCGGTCGGCGAGCAGTACATCGACCTGGTCCCGCCGGAGGACCCGAGCACCGACCTGCTGCGCGACGGCGCGACCATCGGGGTGCAGCGCACCGCGATCGGCCAGGACATCGCCGGTCTGCTGCGCGAGGCCGACGATCTGGTGAGCAGCCTGGGCGACGCCCGGATCCAGGACGTGCTGAAGGAGACGTTCAAGGCCTTCAACGGATCCGGGCCCGAGCTGGCCCGCCTCATCCAGTCGGCCCGGCAGCTGGTCGACGAGGCCAATGCGAGCTCGCCGGAGACCCTGGCCCTGATCGATCAGGCCGGCCCGCTGCTGGACGCACAGATCCGCGCCGGTGACGACATCCGATCCGCGGCCGACGGTCTGGCCCGGGTCACCGGTGAGCTGGCCAACGCCGATCCGCAGTTCCGGTCGGTGCTGCAGACCGCACCGGGCGCGGCGGCCGAGGCGAGCACGACGTTCGCCGGCATCCGCCCGAGCTTCCCGGTGCTGGCCGCCAACCTGGCCAACTTCGGCCGGATCGGTGTCATCTACAACAAGTCGCTGGAACAGGCCCTGGTCATCTTCCCCGCGCTGCTGGCCGCACTCATCACCGTCGGCGGCGGCCTGCCCGCCGACGAGGGCGGCAAGCTGGACTTCAAGCTGACCCTGGGTGACCCGCCGCCCTGCAGTGTCGGGTTCATCCCGGCCACCGAGATCCGTTCGCCGGCCGACACCACGCTGCGCGAGCTGCCCACCGATCTGTACTGCAAGACCGCGCAGAACGATCCCAGTGTCGTGCGCGGTGCGCGCAACTACCCGTGCCAGGAGTTCCCCGGCAAGCGGGCCCCGACCGTGCAGCTGTGCCGTGACCCGGCCGGATACATCCCGATCGGCAGCAACCCCTGGCGGGGACCGCCGGTGCCGTATGACACCCCGGTCACCGATCCGCGCAACATCACGCCGCCGAACAAGTTCCCGCTGATCCCGCCGGCCGCCGACTACGACCCGGGACCGCCCGCGGTGCAGTTGCCTCCGGGTGTGCAACCGGGCCCCGGTCCGGCCCCGCATGCGCCGTTCCCGCTGCCGGTGCCGCCGAACAACAACCCGCCGGCGCCGCCCTGGCCGTTCTACGCCCCGCCGGATCACGTGGCGCCGCCGTACGGCCGGACCGCACCGATGCCGCCGTTGCCGCCGGGCACCCCGGTCTACCGGCCGCCGGGGTCGACGGAGCCGGCACTGACACCCCCGCCGGGTGGGCTGGTCCCGCCGCCGCCGCCGGCGCCGGCTTCCGAACCGGGTCCGTTGCCGGCCGAACAGCCCGTGGCCAGCGCTTCGTTGACCACCACCTACGATCCGAAGACGGGTGTGTTCGCCGATCCGGCGAGCGGCGGTACCGGGGTGTTCGCCCCCGGTAGCGACGAGTTCACGCCCGCGGAGAATTGGGTGGATCTGATGATGGCACCAGGACGGGTGTAGATGGTTGAGCAGGAACCGGCCGTGAGCAGGCCGGCTCGTAGGCGTGCGTCCCGCCCGGCAGGCCCGGTGGGCGTGCCGGACGCGGTGGATGAGCCGACAGCGCGCCACGTCAGTACTCCGGTCAGCAGACCCGCTGTGGCGGCGCCCCGGCGTCGCTCGGCCCGCTGCCGCCGCGCCGGCCGCACGTCGCCCGGGTGGCCCAGGTCGGTGTGGCCGCCGCGCTGATCGCGGCGATCGCGCTGGTGGCGGTGGTGGCCGTGCTGTGGGTGCAGCACCGCGACGCCGAGGCCGTGCAGGCGCGCCAGCAGCGGTTCGTGGACACCGCATCGCAGACCGTGATGAACATGTTCAGCTACGACCAGAACACCATCGACGAGAGCGTCAACCGGTTCGTCGACGGCACCAGTGGCCCGTTGCGGGACATGTTGAGCCAGAACAACAATGTGGACAACCTGAAGGCCATCTTCCGGGACACCAACGCCACCTCGGAGGCGGTCATCAGCGGTGCCGCGCTGGAGCAGATCGACGAAACCGGCGGCAACGCCGCGGTGCTCGTGTCGGTGCGGGTCACCGTGACCGATATCGACGGCGTCAACAAGCCGTCGCAGCCCTACCGGATGCGGGTGATCGTGCACGAGGACGACAACGGTCACATGACGGGCTATGACCTGAAGTACCCCGAGGGTGGAAACTGATGCGCGCCAGACTGATCCAACTGGCAGTGGCGGTGTTCTCGGTCGGGCTGATCGCCCTGAGCGCGCTTGCCGGGACGCTGTACTGGGACCGGGTGCAGGCCCGGGCCGAGGCGGCCGCCGGCGCCGAGCTGCCCGGGCTGGCCATCTCGCAGATCCCGCAGGTGTTCGGCTACGACTTCCAGACCGTGGAGCGCAGCCTCACCGAGGCCGCGCAACTCCTGACGCCCGAGTTCCGCCGGGAGTTCGAGGAGCGCTCGACCCGCGACATCATCCCGCAGGCCCGCGAACGCCAGGTCATCAGCCAGGCGCACGCCGTCGGCGCCGGGCTGCTGGACGCACAGCGGGAGTCCGCCTCGGTGCTGGTCTTCATGAACCGCACCGTCACCGACAAGGCCAAGCAACCGGTGTACGACGGCAGCCGCCTGCGCGTCGAGTACCAGAAGGTCGACGGCAAGTGGCTGATCAGCAACATCACCCCGATCTGACCCACGCCCAGACGAACACGACCGGGAAAGTCCGAGACGGCGACGCCATATCGTCGGTCTCGGGCCCGCCGCTGCGGTTAGTCCGATTTTGCGGTGGCCAGCACGTCCAGGAAGGACCGCGCCCAGCGGTCGACGTCGTGGGCCAGCACCTGGCGGCGCAGCGCCCGCATCCGGCGCTTGCCCTCCTCGACGGTCTGGTTCAACGCTTCCTCGATGGCGTCCCGGACGCCGTCGGTGTGGTGCGGGTTGCACAGGTAGGCCTGCCGTAATTCCGCTGCGGCGCCGGTGAATTCGGAGAGCACCAGGGCGCCGCCGAGGTCGCTGCGGCAGGCCACGTACTCCTTGGCGACCAAATTCATACCGTCGCGCAGCGGGGTGACCAGCATGACGTCGGCGGCGACGAAGAACGCGATCAGGTCATCGCGCGGGATCGGCCGGTGCAGGTAGTGCACGACCGGATGGCCGACCTCGCCGTACTCGCCGTTGATGTGGCCGACCTGACGTTCGATGCCCTCCCGCATCTCGATGTAGCTCTCCACCCGTTCCCGACTGGGCGTGGCCAGCTGCACCAGCACCGTGTCGGAGCGGTCGGCGCGGTGCTGCTCCAGCAGTTCGGAGAAGGCCTTGAGCCGCACGTCGATGCCCTTGGTGTAGTCCAGCCGGTCCACCCCGAGCAGCAGCTTGCGGGGGTTGCCCAGCTCGGCGCGGATCTGGCGGGCACGCTGGCGGATGTTGCGGGCGCGGGCCTTGCGGTCCAGGTCGCCGGAATCGATGGAGATCGGGAAGGCGCCGACCTTGACGGTGCGGAACCCGACCTGCACCTCACCGAAGCGGGACCGCACGCCGACCGAGCCGCGGGAGGTGTGCGCGCCGATCAGCCGGCGGGCCAGGATGAGGAAGTTCTGTGCGCCGCCGGCCAGGTGGAACCCGACCAGGTCGGCGCCTAGCAGACCCTCGATGATCTCGGTGCGCCACGGCATCTGCATGAACAGTTCCACCGGCGGGAACGGGATGTGCAGGAAGAACCCGATGGTCAGGTCGGGGCGCAGCATGCGCAGCATCTTGGGCACCAGCTGCAACTGGTAGTCCTGGATCCAGACGGTGGCACCGGGGGCAGCCGCCCGGGAGGTCGCCTCGGCGAAGCGCCGGTTCACCTCGACGTAGCGGTCCCACCATTCGCGGTGATACTGCGGTTTGACGATGACGTCGTGGTACAGCGGCCACAGCGTGGCATTCGAGAAACCCTCGTAGTACAGCGCCACGTCCTCGGCGGACAGCCGCACCGGAAACAGTTGCAGCTCGTCCTGGACGATCGGCTCCCCGCCGGTGTCGTCCACCCGGTCGTCGGCGACGCCGGGCCAGCCGATCCAGGCGCCACGCTGCTTGCGCAGGATCGGTTCCAGCGCGGTGACCAGGCCACCAGGGCTACGTTTCCAGGTGGTGGACCCGTCGGGCAGCTCGACCTGGTCGACCGGTAGCCGGTTGGCGACGACGACGAAGTCGGCCTGGCCCTGGGGGGTGGTGGAGTCGGTCGACGGGCCGCCTCCGGAGGTCACCTACGCCTCGGGCTTCGCCGGTCCGATGCCCAGCATGGCCAGGAATGTGCGGCATTCGTCGGCGTCGGTGGCGTAGGCGGCGACGACACGGCGAGCCTGGCTGGCGGTGTCGTCGGCCACGGGCTCAACCTCGCCGATGTCGGCGCTATCAGTTTTCGTGGGCATCTCGTAATTCTAGGCGAAGTTCGGGTCGGCGACATCGGCGCCCGTGTAAATGTGTAGCCGTGCAAATCGATTTGGCTGGACAGACAGTCCTGGTGACCGGCGGCGGCAGCGGTATCGGCAAGGCGGTGGCGGCGGCCGTGGTGGCCAGCGGCGGCAAAGCGCTGCTGGTCGGGCGCAACGCCGACAAGCTGGCCGCCGCCGCCGAGGAGATCACCGCCGCCGGTGCGGACGGTGCGGTGCGCTACGAGCCCGCCGACGTCACCGACGAGGACCAGGTGGCCCGCGCGGTCGCCGCGGCCACCGCCTGGACCGGCCGCCTGCAGGGCGTGGTGCACTGCGCCGGCGGCACCGAGACCATCGGCCCGCTGACCCAGGTGGACTCCGAGGGCTGGCGCCGCGCGGTCGATCTCAACATCAACGGCAGCATGTACGTGCTCAAGCATGCGGCCCGCGAGCTGGTCCGGGGTGGCGGCGGGTCCTTCATCGGGATCTCCTCGATCGCCGCCGGCAACACCCACCGGTGGTTCGGCGCGTACGGGGTCACCAAGGCCGCGCTGGACCATCTGATGAAGCTGGCCGCCGATGAACTCGGGCCCTCCTGGGTGCGGGTCAACTCGATCCGCCCGGGCCTGATCGCCACCGATATGGTCGCGCCGATCCTGTCCTCCCCGGAGATCAGCGGCGACTATGCGGTCAACACCCCGCTGCCCCGGCACGGTGAGGTCGAGGACATCGCCGGCGCGGCGGTGTTCCTGCTCAGCGACGCCGCGGGTTGGATCACCGGTCAGGTGATCAACATCGACGGCGGGCACGGGTTGCGCCGCGGACCGGATCTGTCGGCGATGCTGGAGCCGGTGTTCGGTGCCGACGGGCTGCGCGGGGTCGTCCCCGAGAGCTAGTCGCTCTTCTTGACCTTGTCCGGGCAGTAGACCTGGGCGGCGACGCCGGCGAACGTGGTGATGCCCTCGCTGTCCAGGTCGGTGTGGTCCTGGACGTAGGTCAGCGCGGCCTGCACACCCTTCTTGCCGCCGCTGCCCAACTTGCGGCACATGGTCTGGGCCAGCCCGACCGGATCGTCACCGGCCTGCACACCCTGCTCGGCGAGGAAGGCCAGGAACTTCTGGTCGGTCTGCTCGTCGGCGCGGGCCGGCGCGGCCAGCGCGGTGCCGACGGCGAGCAGGGCTGCGGCGACGGTGCCGCCGACCGTCCGGGCCCTGATGAACTTCGCTGTTCGCCTCACCAGGCGCACAGTACCGGTGCGGGTGCGGTCAGTTCATCTGTTCGGCGGCACGTTTGACCGCGTTGACGATGCCCTGATAGCCCGTGCACCGGCAGAAGTTCCCGGACAGACCCTCGCGGATCTCCTCGTCGGTGGGGTCCGGGTTGTCGCGCAGCAACGCGGTGATGCTGGTGACGAATCCCGGTGTGCAGAAGCCGCATTGCAGACCGTGGCATTCGCGCATCGCGGCCTGCACGGGGGACAGCTCCCCGTCGGGTGAGGCGATGCCCTCCACGGTGGTCACCTCCTGGCCGTCGGCCTGTACCGCCAGCACCAGGCAGGACCGCACCGCCTGCCCGTCCAGCAGGACGGTGCAGGCGCCGCACGCGCCGTGCTCGCAGCCCAGGTGGGTGCCGGTCAGCCCGCAGTTCTCCCGCAGGTGGTCGGCCAGGGTGACCCGCGGTTCGACGGTGTCGGTGTACTCGCGGCCGTTGACCGAGAGCTGGACGGGTAGTTCAGGCATTGAGCGCCTCCGTGATTGCGTCGGTCCAGGCCCGGGCGACCATCGCCGCGCCGACGCGGCGGCGGTAGGACGGTGAGCCCTGCAGATCGGCGGGCACGTCCTGCAGGTCGGACAGTGCCAGCCTGCCGAACTCCTCGGCGGTGATGTCGGTGACCGGGCGCCCGGTGACGGCCTGTTCGGCGGGGGTGCCCCGTTCCGGGGTGGAACCCAGTCCGAGCAGGCCGACGCCGCAGCGCAGCACCCGGTCCTCGGCGTCCAGCTCGACCGCGACGGTGGCCCGGCGATCGCGAAATCGCCGTGCCGGCGCGCGAATTCGTGTACGCCGAAGCCAACCCGTCCGGACCATACCGGGAACCGGGCAGCGCGGAGCAGCTCATCGGCGGCCAGTGCGTTCTCCCACAGCCCGGTGAAGAAGTCGGCGGCGGCGATCTCCCGGTCGCCGCGGGTCGAGGTTGCGACGATGGTGGCGTCCAATGTCAGTGCCACCGCGGCGAATTCGGCGGCCGGATCGGCGTGGGCGATGGCGCCGCCGAGGGTGCCCCGGTTGCGGATCTGGAAGTGCCCGATGTGCGGTGCGGCCAGCGACAGCAGCGGCACCGAATCGGCCACCTCGTCGTCCATCCCGACCAGCGCGTGTGAGGTGCCCGCGGCGATGACCACCTCGTCACCGACCAGGTCGATGCCCTGCAGCTCCGGGACCCGGGAGATGTCCACCAGGTTCTCGAAATGCGTGAGCCGCATGGCCAGCAGCGGGATCAGGCTCTGACCGCCGGCCAGCACCTTGGCCTCGTCGCCGAACTCGGCGAGGGTCTGCACCGCCTCGGCCACCGTGGCGGGGCGGTGGTAGTCGAACGGCGCCGCCTTCACGCGAGCAGCTTCGACAGTGCGGCCAGCAGCTCGTCGGTCTTGGCGGCCGCCGGGTGGACGGTGGTCTTGCGCTTGCGCCCGATCAGGAAGCCGACGGCGCCGGCGGCGGCCGCGGCGGCGAGGACGGGGGCGAACCGCTTGGCCATCGGCACGGCGACGACCTTGAGCAGATCCAGCGAATCGCCGGCCGGCTGCGCGGCCGCCGCGGCCGTCTCGGAGGTCGGCGCCGGGGTCGCCGACGGTGCTGTGTCACCGAGCAATTCGGCTTCCAGGCTGCGGGCGAACTGGGCGATCAGATTGCCCGACACGTCGGCCAGCACGCCGCGGCCGAACTGGGCGGCCTTACCGGAGATGGCGAGATCGGTGGTGATCACCACGTGGGTGGCCTCGCCCTCGGGCTTCAGTTGGGCGGTGACGGTGGCCGCGGCGGTGCCGTTACCGCGGGTCTCCTTGCCCTCGGCCTTGAGTACCAGGCGCTGGGCGGCGGCGTCCTTCTCCTGGTAGGTGGCAACACCCTGGTAGGACACCGTGATCGGGCCGACCTTCACCTTCACCGCGCCGGTGAAGTCGTCGCCGTCGACGGACAGCAGCGTGGCACCGGGCAGGCAGGGCGCCACCCGCTCCCCGTCGGTGAACACCTCCCAGACCGTGGCGGCCGGTACCGCTACCCGGAATTCGTTGTTGAGTTCCACGTTTCAGCGGTCCTTTCCAGATTCAGCTTGCTCGATGAGTTCGACGATCTTGGCCGGGGTGGCCGGCATCTGGGTGACGGTGACGCCCAGCGGGGCCAGTGCGTCGTTGATGGCGTTGATCACCGCGGGCGGGGAGCCGATGGCCCCGCCCTCACCGGCGCCCTTGTACCCGCCGACGCCGGGCCCGGGGATCTCGACGTGCCCGAATTCGATGGGCGGCACCTCGGTGGCGGTGGGCAGCAGGTAGTCGACGAAGGTCGAGGCGACCGGGTTGCCCGCGTCGTCGTAGGCGAGATGTTCCAGCAGGGCGCCGCCGATGCCCTGCACGGTGCCGCCGGCGACCTGGCCCTCCACCACGTTCGGGTTGATCATCGGGCCGACGTCCTCGCTGACGATGTAGCGGGTCAGCGTGACCTGGCCGGTGACGATGTCCACCTCGCAGGTGCAGGCGTGAGTCGCGTTGGCCCAGTGGATCATCGCCTGCGAGTTGAACCGCGCGGTGGCCTCCAGGGTGGGGGAGACCCCGCCGAGTTGGGCCGGGTCGTAGTAGGACCGGTAGGCGATGTCGGCGAAGCTGACGCTCTTGTCCGGGTCGTCGCGCAGCACCGCCTTGGAGTCGGTGAGCTCGATGGCGTCGGCGTCGGTGCCGAGCATCTGGGCGGCGATGGCCACGATCTGGTCACGCAGGATGGTGCCGGCCTCGTTGACCGCGCCCGCGGTCATCGGTGCGCTGCGGCTGCCCTGGGTGCCCGCCCCGTACGGGGTCACCGCGGTGTCGCCCTGGATGGTGGCGACGTCGTTGATGTTGGCGCCCAGCACATCCGCGGTCAGCTGGACCACCGTGGTCTCGATGCTGTTGCCGCTCGACCCGCCGTTGACGTAGACGTTGATCTTGCCGGTCGATTCCATCCGGATGGTGGCGCCCTCGGTGGCGAGGTTGCCGGTCGCCGCGCCGGTGGGCTCGATGTAGGCCGAGAAGCCCAGCCCGATGTAGCGGCCCTGGGCCAGCGCCTCGGCCTGCTCCTTACGGAAACCCTCCAGATCGAGGATCTTCACCGCCTGCTCGAAGGTGTCGGCCGGCGCGCAGTTGTCGTACGGCATGCCGTTGGGGTTGAAGAACGGCATCTCGTCACCGCGCAGGATGTTGATCCGGCGCAGTTCGGCCGGGTCCATCCCGATCTTGCGGGCCGCGATGTCGAGCAGCATTTCGCGGGTGAGGGTCTCGTACTGCCACGGTCCGCGGTAGGCGTGCAGGCCGGGGGTGTTGGAGAACACCGTCTTGTAGTTGAAGCTCGACTTGGGCACCCGGTAGGGGCCGGGGAAGAACATGCCGATCGCGGCGGTGGTGAGCACCGGGTACGGGGTCGGGTAGGCGCCGATGTCCTGGACGAAGTCGATGTCGGCGGCCAGGATCTTGCCGTCGGCGTCGAAGGCCATCCGGACGGTGCCGTCGACGTGCCGGGACTGCCCGGCCGACATCAGGTTCTCCCGGCGGTCCTCGATCCACTTGAGCGGTCCGGACACCTTGCGCGCGGCCAGCATGATGGACATGTCCTCGCGCATCGGGACGACCTTCTGGCCGAAGCCGCCGCCGGTGTCGCGCACGATGACGCGCACGCCCTGGGCCGGGATGCCGAGCAGTCGGGCGGCGAAGGCGCGCATCTCGTGCGGGGTCTGGGTGGAACCCCAGATGGTCAGCTCGGCGGTGCTGGCCACCCATTCCACGACGATGCCGCGGGTCTCCATCGGCACCGGAACGTACATCTGTTGGTAGATGCGCTCTTTGACCACGTGCGCGGCGGAGGCGAACAACTCCTCGTCCGGTGGCATGCCGCCCATGCCGCCCGCGACGTTGTCGGGGTAGGCCTCGTGTACCACCGGGACGCCGGCCTCGGCACCGCCGATCGCCCTGCGGAAGTCGGCGACCGCGGGCAGCGGGGTGTAGTCGACGTCGACCAGGTCCACGGCGTCCTCGGCCAGGCGCCGACTGTTCGCGACGACGATGGCGAGCGGGTCGCCGACGAACTTGACCTCCCCCTCGGCCAGCGGCGGGCGCGGGGTGTCGGGGACATCCTTGCCGGCCACCGCATGCCAGGACTCCCGGACTTCCGCGTTGATGTCGGCGGCGGTGAAGACCGCGTGCACACCGGGCAGGGCGAGGGCGGCGGCGGTATCGATGCCGTTGATGGTGGCGTGGGCGAACGGGCTGCGCACGAAGCAGGCGTGCAGCATTCCGGGGCGTTGCACATCGTCGACGAAGGTTCCGCTGCCCGTCAGGAGGCGGGAGTCTTCGATGCGTGGTACCCGGGTGCCTGCGTAGCGGGCGACGGAACGCGTCACGGGGTGGCTCCTGTCCATCGATTGCTTGCGCGGGTAAGTGGGCTGTGTCACACCTATATGCGAGCGGCGTTAGCCTACCCCGAGAAGCGGAATTGCAAAAGAAGAGAGTCCCGTTACCGCACGTCGGCGCTGGTAGGGGTGGGCGGTTCGGCTAGATCGTGGTGAATCCGGCCGTCGACCGCGGTGAGCGGACGGCCGCCGCCGCCCCAGCGCCGGGCGATGATCTCCGCGACGATCGAGACGGCCGTCTCCTCCGGAGTACGTGCCCCCAGATCGAGGCCGATCGGGCTGGACAGCCGCGTCAGCTCGGCCTCGGTGAGACCGGACTCGCGCAGCCGGGCCAGCCGGTCGGTATGGGTGCGCCGCGAGCCCATTGCCCCGATGTAGCCGACCTGTGGCAACCGCAGCGCCACCTCCAGGGCGGGCACGTCGAACTTGGGGTCGTGGGTCAGCACGCAGATCGCGGTGCGGGCGTCGATCGCGTCCAGATCCTGCTGACCGCGCAGATAGCGGTCCGGCCAGTCGACGACGACCTCGGCGGCGGACGGGAAACGGGCCGGCGTGGCGAACACCGGCCGGGCATCGCACACCGTGACCCGGTAGCCCAGGAACGTGGCCTGCTGGGCCAGCGCGGCGGCGAAGTCGATGGCACCGATGATCAGCATGCGCGGCGGCGGTGCGTAACTCGCGACGAACACCTCCATGCCGGTGTCGGTCTCGCCGGAGGTCTCGTCGACGCGCTCGCCGTCGGGCCCGTAGGACAGCACCGCGGTGCGGCCGGCCAGCAACAGCCCGCGGGCATCGTCGGCGACCGCGGCGTCGGCGCGCGCCGAGCCCAGGCTGCCCGCGGCCTCTTCCGGTTCGACGATCAGCCTCCGGCCCCGCCGGGCCGGATCGGGGTGCGCGATCACGGTGGCCACCGCCACCGGACGGTGCTCGGCGATCGCCGCGGCCACCGCCTCGAGCTGGGGGAAGGTCTGCCGCGACACCGGTTCGACGAAGACGTCCAGGATGCCGCCGCAGGTCAGCCCGACCGCGAAGGCGTCGTCGTCGCTGATGCCGTAGCGCTGCAGGGCCGGCGTCCCGGTCGCCACCACCTCGGTGGCCAGTTCGTAGACCGCGCCCTCGACGCAGCCGCCGGACACCGACCCCGCAACGCTGCCGTCGGGGGCGACCACCAGGGCCGCCCCGGCCGGGCGCGGCGCGGACTTGATGGTGCGCACGACGGTGGCCAGACCGGCGGTGCCGCCGGACCGCCAGGTGGTCATCAAGTCCTTGAGAACCTCGCGCACGATGTGGAGTCTATGTGCGTCGACCGCCATGATGAGGCATGCGCAGAGTGCTCGCCCTGGTGATGGTGCTGATCTCGGTGATGTCGGCCGGGTGTGGCGGTGAGCCGAACTCCCTGTTCGACGCGGCCGGCTACCATCTGCGCGACGGGCGGGTCTACTACCTGAATACCTTCCCGGGCAAGGCATTCGATGTCAGTGGCGCCGATGCCGACAGCTTCGAGGTGCTCGACGGTGGCTTTGCGCGCGACCGCGGTGCGGTGTACCTGGACGGGCGCGCACTGCCGGATGCCGACCCGGCGAGTTTCGAGTTGCTCGACCGCGCCGGGTACGCCAAGGACGCCCGTCAGGTGTACGCGCGCGACCGGGTGATCAGCTCCGATCCCGAGCACTTCGAGTTGCTCGGCGGTGACCTGTCCCGGGACCGTGCCGCGGTGTACTGGCCGGACGGCAGTGTGCTGTCCGATGATCCGGAGCACTTCGAGATCATCTCCAACGCCGAGCGTTATCTGTTCACTCGGGACAAGAAGAGGGTGCACGTCAACGGGAACCCGATCGCGGGGGCAGATCCGCAGAGCTACCGGGTGCTGGGGGAGGCCTACGGCACGGACCGGGACGGCGCCTTCTACTTCGACGGGCCGATCGCCGACGCCGATTTTGCCTCGCTGCGGCACCTGGAGGGGGCGTACGCCGTCGATGTCCGCCGGGCGTACTGGATGGGCAAGGAGATCCGGGGCGCCACCCCGGCCGGCTTCCGGGTGCTCAACGCGGCCTTCGAATGCTCCGCGGACGGCGACGAGGCGTTCTACCGCGACGGGGTGATCGCCGACGTCGATCCGCGCTCCTTCCCGGCCGGGGCCGGGGTCACCGGCTGCTCGGCCACCGGGATCGCGTTCACGAACTAGTCGCCGACCCGCTCCCACAGGCAGTGCCCGGTCATCGAGATGTCGAACAGGCTGGGTAGCACCTGGAGTGAAAGCCGCTGTCCAGGAGCGCCTTCGGCGGCAACCGGGTTGCCCAGCACGCCGGCGCTGACCACGGTCTGCTGAGTCGCCGCGCAGGTGCTGTCCGGGTCCAGCGGGGTGGCCGTCCAGGACCCGGATTCCAGGTTCGGGTTACGCAGACCGTCGCCGTGCAGGGCCATCGCCGGGCCGAAGCTGACCCAGCGGTCGTTGGGATCCGCGGGGGCGGTGGCCGGTTGCCAGCGCCGGTCCTGGCAGACCAGCGGCAGGTTGCGGCCCGGCGGCATCGTGGCCGCCCCGTCCAGCTCCGTGGTGCACGCCGAATCCGGTTGCGGGACAGCGGGGTCCGCGTACGCGGGTGCGGCCGCCGCGAGGGCGGTGAACATCAGGAGCAGGGCCGCGAGTCGGGTCACGTCACAGCTTGGTCAGGTCGGTCTTCATGAGCATCACGTTGTACTCGCTCCAGATCGACAGGTTCCAGTACAGGTCGGTGCCGGTGCCCAGGCTGGACGGGGACCACGGGTGCATCATCGGCGCGTAGATCCCGCCGTTCTGCTGGGTCATCACGACGGTGGGTCCGGACCAGGCGCCCTCCGGGGTGTCCGAGGTGCGCAGGATGATGTTGTTGAACTGATCGCCATGCATGGCCACGTACTTACCGAGCGTCGCGTTGTACTGCACCGACATCTCGCTGACCTGGTTGCCCGGTTTGCCGACGCCGCAGGCGCCCTTCTCCTTACCGAAGATCGGTGTCGCCTTCGACGGGTCGTTGCGGTACCAACCGGCCTTGTAGGCGCCGATGCCGAACAGTCCGCCCTTGCTGCCCTTGCTGTAGTACTCGTACTTGGTGACATCGAGGATGTCGGCCTCGGCGACCCGGGACAGGTAGGCCTGGCCCTGGCGACCGTTGGGGGTGCCGTAGGAGTAGACGAACCCGTCACCGGGGCGGACGAAGGCGGCCTGCTGGAAGTTCTTGTTACCGCCCACCGGGGAGTTCGTCCGCACGCTGCTCGGGGCGATGTACCAGTTCTCGCCGTTGTCCTCGGAATAGGCGATGGCCGAGTAGTTCGTCGTCCAGGAACCCGGCGCACCCCACTTCTTGACCGACATGAAGCTGACGTATTGCGTTGCCCCGTACTGGGTTCCCGGGGTGGGCACGGAGATGCCCGCGGTCGGGATGAGGGTCACCCCGGTCGGCAGATTGCGGGGCAGCCGTTCGGGCAGGATGATCTGCCGGGCGTAGGTTTCGCCCCATAGCGGCGAACCGCCGAACATGTTGCCGTTCAACCATTCTCCGGCCGGGACGGTCATCCCGTCGCCGAGATCGCGGTCGGAGCTGCGGAACAGGGTGTTCAGCCGCCAGGTGCCGGTCATGTTCGGTCCGCCGAACGTGTCGCCGAACGCGATCAGCACCTGGTTCTCGTTGATCGGGGTGGCCGGGTCGTCAGGAATCCCGTTGTCCCACATGACGCCGATGTCGGTGCCCCAGATGCCGAACCGGTTGAAGGTGTCGTTCGGCAGGAAGTTGCCGGTCACCCAGTCGATGAAGGTGGTGGATCCGCTCACCTGCGCGCCCGGCCGGGGGAACCCCGGGCGAGCCGCAGCGGCGGCCAGCGCC
The DNA here is from genome assembly GCA_900078775.1 of Mycolicibacterium aurum. Taxonomy (GTDB): domain Bacteria; phylum Actinomycetota; class Actinomycetes; order Mycobacteriales; family Mycobacteriaceae; genus Mycobacterium; species Mycobacterium aurum_A. The sequence goes on along the minus strand of LT549889.1, from coordinate 4,044,727 downwards.
AGGGAGATGTTGTCGGCGGCGACGCCGCCGGTGGCCGCGGCGTGCGACGGGCTCAACCGGGCCAGCAGGTTGTCGACCTCGCGCCGGGCGAAGGCCAGCAGGGTCCAGGCCAGCGTCGGGTTGGACGGCGAGCCGGGCACCACGCCGGCCGCCCAGTCCAGCACCTTGGACACCACCTTGACCACCGCGGTGACCGGGTTCGGTGGTGCCGCCGCGACCGGGGCGGAGCGGCGTTCGAGGGCGGCCGTGCTCAGGGTGGCCGTGCCGGCGTTGGCTGCAGTGGCCGAGGCCAGTGCCTGCGCGGTGGCGAAAACCGCCACCCTGTCGGCTTTTTGGAGAGAATCGGTGGGATCGGCGGCCGCGCCCGTGCTGGCGGTGGCCGGCGGGGTCGATGCGGTGGCGGCCGGGGCGGTACTGGTGTCCTCGGTGACGGCCGGCTGCTGGGGGCGGGCCGCCTTGCGGACGCCTAACGCCCTGCGCTCGGCCGAACGCAGCGTGGGACGGGCCCGTTCGGTGCCCGTGCTCTCGGCCTCCGGGTTCTCGGACGGCTCGGCCTCGGGGTTGTCTTCGGTGTCTGTGTCGTCGCCGACGGTGCTGCCGGGGTCAGGCTTGTCCGCCGAATCCGATGCCTTGCCGTCCGGGGTGTCTTCGGTCCTGTCCGGTGTCGACGTCTCGGTCTTGCTGCCCGCCGAACCCGTCGTCGACTCCGACCCGGCCGAACTCGAGGAGTCGGTGCTGTCGGCGACGGCGACACCTTGTCCGGTCGCGATCGCGGTACCGACTCCCAGTGCGACCGCCAGTCCCCCGACCCGGCCGATATAAGCCGCTGAGCCCATGCAGGTGCCTCCGTGCTGTCCGCCCCCGGCCCAACAAGTACTGACATCCAACAGCAAACCGGCTGAATTCGGAAGGGGCTTCCCCGCAGAAATCAGGTGGGTTGCATCTGACCTGGGCTTTTCAGTCGATGAGGCCGGCCTCGCGCAGCGCCTCGGTATATAGGTCGGTGGCCTCATCGATGCCGTCGTTAACCCAGGCGTCGACGATGCCGACCCGGTCGGCCACGATCTGCACCTGATTGACCCACCGCTCGAAGTCCGCGTCGCGGCGCAGCGTGTCGATCTGCTCGGTGCTGCCCTGCACCAGGAAGAAGCCACCGAGTTCACTGGTCTGCGGCCGCAGAATCACCACATCGTGGCGTTCGATGCGCCCGCTCTCGGTCAGTTCGACGAGGAAAGCGCGCGACCGTTTGAGGGTTTCGAGGGCCTGCGGTTCGCGGCCCTGGGTCGGCAGACCCCACGCGATCCAGAATCCGGCGTCCGACATAAGGGAGAACCTACACAGCAGTCAAGGGGCCACCGCGGTGCGCAGCGTCCGTGTCGGCGGTGGGCGAAGTGCCTCCGACAGCTCGGCCAGCGGGGTCGGGTCGCTGACGAGGCGGTGCCACGGATGCCGGTCCAGCGTGCGATCCAGGAATCGCACCGCCTGATGCAGGTGCCGGGGTTCGTAATTGTGCACGCCGGTGATCGTCAGCCAACGCCGGACCACGGACTCCGGGTCCACCGGCAGTGCCGGTCCCGGCATCACCGACCCGGCGAGCACCAGGACCCCGCCGATGTCGAGCCGGGCCAGTGCCGCGCGCACGGCATCCGTCGATCCGGTGTAGTCGATCGCCACGTCCACCGGTCCGTCGGCGCCGGGGATCGCGCCGAACTCGGTGGCCAGCGTGAGCCTCTCAGGGTTGCTGTCGACCACCTCGACCTGCGCGCCGGCGTCCAGGCAGGCCGCGACGGCGGTGAGCCCGAGCATGCCGGCCCCGCCGACCAACACGCTTTTGCCGGCGAGCGTTCCGGCGGCTTCCAGGGTCGCCATCACGGTGGCGGTCGCACACGCGGCCGGGGCGGCGACGGCGTCGGGCATCCGGGTCGGCACCACCGCAACGGTGGTACCCCGGGGCAGCACGATGTGCTGGGCGTAGGAGCCCGACAGTGGCCACTGCCCGTCGAAGGGCTCGTGTCCGGTCTTGCGCACGGCCGTGCACTTGGCCGTCCGGCCCGACAGGCAGCGCGCGCACTCGCCGCAGCTGACGGTCACCGACCAGATGACGCGTTGTCCGCGCTCGGCGGGAGCGCCGGGCCCGGTGGCTACCACTTCGCCGACGCCCTCGTGGCCGAGCACCGATGGGCATGGCGCGGGGCGGCGGCCGGTGACGGTGTGCAGATCACTGCCGCAGACGGTGGCCAGCCGGATCCGGACCAGCGTCTCGCCCGCGCCCAGTGGTGGTATCGCGACCTGTTCCAGGGCGACGGTGGAGCCGCCGGTCCATACCGCGGCGGTGGTCATACCAGGCGTGCGCGGATCCATCCGGACAACCTCTCGATCGAGTAGACGATGACGAAAATGACGATCACGATCGCCCCGGCGACTTCGAAGTTCAGCGTCCGAATGGATTCGAAGAGCAGGAAGCCGATGCCGCCGGCGCCGACGATGCCCAACACCGTGGAGGTGCGGACGTTGACGTCGAGCAGATACAGGCTCGATCCGACCAGCGCAGGCATCGACTGCGGAATGACCGCGGCGAACAACGTCTTCCACCACCCGCCGCCCACCGAACGCACCGCGTCCAGTGGGCCGGGGTCGATCTCCTCCACGGCGTCGGCGACCAGCTTGGCCAGGAAGCCGACCGATCCGATGGCCAGTGCGCAGGTGCCCGCGATCGGGCCCAGCCCCAGGGCGGCGACGAAGACGACGGCCAGGATGAGTTCGGGGACCGCCCGCACCGCCAGAATCCAGCCGCGGGCCGGCCAGTACACCATCGGGTGGGGGGAAACGTTGCGGGCGGCCAGGATACCGACCGGTATGGACAGCACCACGCCGATCGCGGTGGACACCACACCGATCGCCACGGTCTGGGCGGCGGCCTGGAACAGATCCAAGCCCAGGGCGCTGAAGTCGGGTGGGATCATCCTGGTGAAAACCTCCACCGACGGGATGACCCAGGTGACCAACGACAGTGGGGTGATCCGCAATATCACGAACGTCGCGACCACGGTGCCGCCGAGCAGGCCGATGAACGCGAACCGCATGAGGCGGTCACGTCGCGGATCGGATTGCCCCGGCGCCAACAAGATCCGTCGAATCACGATGGCCAGCAGTTCCATGGCGACGATGATCACCAGGATCACGCAGACGATGCCGAGCGCGCGGGGATAGATCAGCCCGCGCAGCGCGTCCTGCAGCGCGAACCCGATGCCGCCCGCGCCGACGAAGCCGAGTACCACCGACATCCGCAGGTTGATGTCGATGCGGTACACGAACGTGCCGATCCAGGACGGGATGACTTGCGGAACAACCGCGTTCAGCATCTCCCGGATGTATCCGGCACCGGTGCTGCGGACCGCCTCACGTGGACCGGGATCGGTCTGTTCGATGGCGTCGGCGAACAGTTTGGCGAGCATGCCGATGGAGTGCAGGGCCAGCGCGAGAATGCCGGGCAGCACCCCGATGCCGAGTGCGCGCACGAACAGCACCGCGAACAGCAGATCCGGCATGGCCCGGCAGAACGTGATGATGGCCCGGGCGATGGCGTAGACGGCCGGGTGCGGGGTGGTGTTGCGGGCGGCCATGAACGCCAACGGGACCGACACGATCGCTGCCAGCACAGTGCCCAGCACCGCCATCAACAGGGTCTCGACCGCGAGCGCCCCGATGCGGCCCGGGTCGTCCAGGCGGGCCGGGAGCATCCTGTCCAGGAGTCGCAGGACATCGTCGAATCCGTGGATGAGGTCGGCGGGGTAGAAGTCGATGGACCAGGCCGACACCAACGTCGCGACCAGCGCCGCCACGGTCACCAGGTGCAGCCGGTCGGGTCGCGGCGCCCTCGGGCGGCCGCTGGTCGGCGACCGCTCGGCGACGGGAGCGGTCATGACCGTTGTCTCGCAGTGGATTCGTTCACGGGGTCGACGCGCTGGTAGATGGCCATGACGTCGTCACGCGTCATCCCGACGGCGGGCCGGTCCAGGACCTTGGTGCCGTTGCGCAGGCCGATCAGGCGGTGGGCCCAGCCCAGCGCGAGGTCGACCTGGTGCAGGGTGCACACCACGGTGAGTTTCTCCTCGATGCAGACCCGGAAGAGCAGATCCATGACCACGCCGGCATTTTCGGGATCCAGTGAGGCGACGGGTTCGTCGGCCAGCAGCAGGGCCGGCCGCTGCATCAAAGTGCGGGCGATGGCCACCCGCTGCTGTTGGCCGCCGGACAGCGTGTCGGCGCGCCGCTCGGCGAAGTCGGCGAGGCCGACCCGATCGAGGTAACCGAGTGCTGCGGCACGCATGTGCTTCGGGTAGGTCAGCGCGCCGTACCGGGGCATTCTGAGCTGCCCGAGGCCGCCGATCAGGACGTTCTCCAGGCAGCTGAGCCGGCCGACGAGGTTGAAGTGCTGGAACACGAAACCGACCCGGGTGCGCAGTGCCCGCAGTTGGGCAGGTGACGCCCGGTCCACCCGGGTGCCGCCCACGTTGATCTGTCCCGAGGTGACCGGGTGCAGTCCGTTGAAGCAGCGCAGCAGTGTCGACTTGCCCGAACCGGAAAGTCCGAGAAGGACCAGCAGTTCGCTTCGTCGCACGTCGAGCGAGACATCGTCGAGCGCGAGCGTGTCCCCGAAGCGTTTGGTGACGCCGCGGGCGGCGACGACGATGTCGTCGCCCGCGACAGGATGGCCGCCGTCGCCCGCGACAGGATGGCCGGGCCCGACCGAGGCCATACAGCTCAGCCCTTGCATTTCTCGGAGCCGGTGACGTCGCAGACATGCCGGACGCCGTCGTAGTCGGCGTCGGAGGCCGGCACCACACCCCAGGCGCGTTCATCGGTGACGCGGCACGCCTCGCCCGCACAGAATCCGGCGGACTCCAGGGCGGGCACATTGATCTTCTCGGTGAAGATGGTCTTCAGTTTGTCGATGGCCTCGGTGCCGAGCGAATCGTTGGCGGCGAACACCGATCCCGCGATCATCTCCGACTTCCACACGGTCTTGAGTTGTCCGGGCTGCAGGTCGCCCTTCTCGACCATGGTCTTGTCGACCATGGTGTCGAAGGCGAAGCCGGCGTCACAGTCACCGTTGGCGATGGACAGGGCGGAGGAATCGTGGCCGCCGGCGAATACCGGGGACATGGCCGCGGAAATGTCGGCTTCCGCACCGGACTTGATCACGCCTTCTTCGATCAATCCGGCGGTGGGGTAGAGGAATCCCGACGTGGAGCCGGGGTCGACAAAGCAGACCTTCTTGCCGGCAAAATCCTTGAGTCCGTTGATGTCTGTGTCGTCGGCACGGGTCAGGCCGTAGGACTGGTAGCCGGGCGGGGTGCCCTCGTCCTGGACGACGGCGCCGATCGGTGTGATCTTGGCGCCGTTGATGCCGGCCACCACATAGGCGAACGGCCCGAAGAAGGCGAGGTCGACGTTGCCGGCGATCATGCCCTCCACCACACCGGCGTAGTCGGAGGCCTGGACGAACTCGACGGTGGAGCCGGTTTCCCGTTCCAGCATCTTGATCAGCGGTTCGTAGCTGGCCTTGAGGTCCGAGGAGTTCTCGGCCGGGATGGCCGCCATGGTGATGGTTTCCGGGAAGCCCTGCGCGGTGGTCGTCCCGGACCCGGCGTCGGGGCTCGAACAAGCCGACATGGCCAGCGCCAGCCCGGCGGCAGCGGCCGTGCTTGCTACTTTGTGAAACTTCATGATGGGGAGTTCCTTTCGGGCTTCAGTGGGAGAGGCAGAGATCGGCGAAGTCGGAGACGGTGGCCAGCACGTGGGTGGCCCCGGCGGCCTTCAGGGTGTCGGCATCGTGCGCTCCGGTCAGGGTGCCTGCGACGATCGAGGCCCCGGCGCGGCGACCGGAGAGGATGTCGCTGGCGGTGTCGCCGAGTACCGCCACCTTGGCGACGTCATCGATGCCGCTGCGTAGCAATGCATTCAGGACCAGGTCGGGGTAGGGGCGGCCGCGGCCGCCGTCGCCCGGCGCAAGGACCACGTCGGCGATCTCGGCCCAGCCCAGTTCCTCGATGATGCGCTGCTGGGTGGCCTGGCTGAAGCCGGTGGTCAGGGCGACCTTGATGCCTGAGTCGCGGAGTCGGGTGATCGCTTCGGCGGCACCGGGAATGGTCGAGACCCCGCCGTCGATGGATGCTGCGTACACCCGTTCGAAGGTCGAGTTGGCCTGCTGGGCAAGCTCTTCGGTACCGAACAGGTGGCGGAACACCTCGATCTTGGACTGGCCCATGGTGTCGCGCACGTAGGTGCGGGCGGATTCGCGTTCGGCGCCGGCGGTGGGGACGCCGACCGCCGAGGCGGCTTCGTCGAAGGCGTGCAGGACCAGGCCGTCGTCGGCGACGGTGGTGCCCGCCATGTCCAGGACAGTGAGTTCGATCGGGTGCATGCGGACACCCTGACAGTTGGTCTATACCAAGTCGTATACCGATGGCGAACGGCCGGTGAACAGTCCGCAGCCGGTAGGTCTAGACCATGGTCTATGCCACCGTTTGCTACGGTCGGCAGGGTGATGGGTGGCGCGCAACCGCGGGTGCTCAAGCATCAGGTCGTGCGGGAACAGCTCGACCGCATGCTCGATGGGTTGCAGGTCGGTGACCCGTTTCCCGCCGAACGCGAGATCGCCGAGAAGTTCGACGTCGCGCGGGAGACCGTGCGCCAGGCGATGCGCGAGCTGCTACTGGCCGGCCGGATCGAGCGCCGCGGCCGCACCACGGTGGTGGCGGCGCCGAAGCTGTTGCAGCCGCTGGGTATGGGCTCCTACACCGAGGCCGCTCGCGACGAGGGGCACAACGTCGGCCGCTTCCTGGTCGGCTGGACCCGGTCGGCGGCCGACGAGGCTCTGGCAGCGGTGCTGGAGGTGGAGATCGGTGCGCCGGTCATTCAGCTGGAGCGGGTCTTCACCACCGATGGGGTACGGGTGGGTTTGGAAACCACCCGACTGCCCGCCGATCGCTACCCCGGCCTGGAAGAGGGGTTCGACTACCGCAATTCGCTGTACGCCGAGATCCGCAGCAGGGGAGTACAGTTCGCGCGCACCGTCGACACCATCGACACCGCGCTGCCGGATGCGCGGGAGTCGGCGCTGCTGACCGTCGACGCCCGCACCCCGATGTTCCTGCTCAACCGGGTGTCCTATGACCAGCACGGCGCGCCCATCGAACAGCGGCGCTCGCTCTACCGTGGCGACCGGATGACGTTCACCATCACCATGGAGGACCGTCAGTACGACTTGCCGTCGGCGTAGCGCTGCCGGCGCGACGCCCGCCCGCTGCCCCGGTTGCGGCTCTTGTAGGTCGGCAACTGCGAGTCGCAGTTCGGGCAGACCAGGCGCAGGTTCTCGCGACGGTTGTTGGTCGGGTTGCCGTCGATGTGGTCCAGGATCAGCGTCAGGGGTAGGCCCTGCCAGGTCGCGGCGCTCCCGCAGACGGCGCAGCAGTCGGATTGCGCGGTGCTGAGGTACCCACGGATGTAGTGGCCGCGGCGACTATCGACCCATGCTTCGCCGGACTCGAGCCAGAGCGCGATACTGGAATTGCGTCGGGCGATCGCCTGACAGGCGTTACCGCAGTACACCTTTTGGCTGCGCTTGGAAAGCGTTGCGCCGCAGCCGAGGCAGAGTCTCATAAATCGAGGCTAGGGACCAGCACCGACAAATCGGGCTGGAGGTGGAGCCCCCTATCGGGATTGAACCGATGACCTACATATTACAAGTATGTTGCTCTACCACTGAGCTAAGGAGGCGGTGGTACGCCGGACAGCTTAGCCTTCCTCGTCGACGATCCGTTCAGAGACCACCGCCCGCGGCCCGGTGCTGGAACGCCGCCCGCGCTGGCGCGGCAGCGGGATGCGCCCGGCGATATTGCTCAGCGGATTCACCACCTGCGACAGCGTGATGACGGCCTCGTGCAGGGCGTCGATCGTCGGGGCGAGGGCTTCCAGGCCGGGGGTGAGCCGGTTGAGGGTGTCCGCGACGTCGGCGAGCTTGAGCAGCGGGCCGTCCGGGTCGGTCAGGGTGTCCAGCAGCCCGCCCTCGGCCAGCAGGGTGTCCACCACCCCGTCCTCGCGCAGGATCCGCTCGATCAGCCCGTCGTCGGCGAGCAGTTGGTCGGCCAGCCCGCCGGGGGCGATCACCCGGGACAGCGCCCCGCTGTCGGTGGTCAGCCGGTCGATCAGCCCGCCCTCGGCGGTAACCTGGTCGACCAGGCCGTCCTTGGCCAAGGCCCGGCCCACCGGGCCGTTCTCGGCCAGCAGCTGATCGACGACGCCGTCCTCGCGCAGCGCCCGCTCCACCACCCCGTTCTCGGTCAGCAACCGGTCGGCCAGCCCGCCGGGGGTGATCACCCGGGACACCACGCCACCGTCGGCCGTCAGCCGGTCCACCAGCCCGCCCTCGGCGGTGACCTGGTCGACCAGGCCGTCCTTGGCCAGGGCCCGGGCCACCGGGCCGTTCTCCGCGTTGAGCCGGTCCAGCAGGCCGCCCGGGGCGGTCAGCTGATCGACCAGCCCGCCCGGGCGTAACAGCTGGTTGAGCGGGCCCTCCGGGGCGAGCGCGCGACCCAGCGGCGCATCGTCGTCCATCAGGCGGGCCAGCCGGTTCGCGCGTTCCACCGCATCGTCGATGCCGAGCATCGCGGCAAACGACGTCGGGTTGCCCACCGAGCCCGGATCGTCGATCGAACGCCGCACCACTTTCAGGGATCCGGCTGCGATGTTGAGCCCCAGGTCGGCGACGGCCAGGCCGGCCCGGACGGGTGCGGTGGCAAACTGCACGACGGTGCCGACCAGGTTCATCAACCCAGTCTAGGTCCGCACCCGGCCGCATTCTCAGCAAGTTCACAACTACTCCGCAGCTTCGGTTCAACTCCGAGGAGGACCGTGAACTCATGGCCATGGCAGCGATATCGGAATCCACGCACAGCATCCCCGAGGCGCGGGTGCTGGTCGTCGACGATGAGACCAACATCGTCGAGTTGCTCTCGGTGAGCCTGAAGTTCCAGGGCTTCGAGGTACACACCGCCTCCAGCGGCACCGATGCGCTGGACAAGGCCCGTGAGATCCGCCCGGACGCGGTCATCCTCGACGTGATGATGCCCGGTATGGACGGCTTCGGGGTGCTGCGCCGGATGCGCGCCGACGGGATCGAGGCCCCGGCGCTGTTCCTCACCGCCCGCGACAATCTGCAGGACAAGATCACCGGGCTGACCCTCGGCGGCGACGACTACGTCACCAAACCGTTCAGCCTGGAAGAGGTGGTGGCCCGGTTGCGGGTCATTCTGCGCCGCGTCGGCCGCGGTGTGGAGGAACCCCGCAACTCCCGGCTCCGCTTCGCCGACATCGAACTCGACGAGGAGACCCACGAGGTGTGGAAGGCCGGCGAGCCGGTCTCGCTGTCGCCCACCGAGTTCACCCTGCTGCGCTACTTCGTGATCAATGCCGGCACTGTGCTGAGCAAGCCGAAGATCCTGGACCACGTGTGGCGTTACGACTTCGGCGGTGACGTCAACGTCGTCGAGTCCTACGTGTCCTACCTGCGCCGCAAGATCGACACCGGCGAGAAACGGCTGCTGCACACGCTGCGCGGCGTCGGCTACGTGCTGCGCGAACCGCGCTAGGCGCGCCGGTGCGCAGACGGGGGATTCCACTACGGGTCGGGCTGGTCGCGGCGACCCTGGTGCTGGTCGGCCTGGGCCTGCTGGCCTCCGGTATCGCGGTCACCTCGCTGATGCGCCACACCGAGATCCAGCGCATCGACCAGACCCTGCTGGAGGCCTCCGGCGGCTGGGCGCGCGCACCCATGATGACCGCGGGGCCGGCCCCGGATCCCAGCCCGGCCTACCCGCCGTCGAGCTTCTACGTGCGCGGCACCGACGCCGACGGCAGCGTGCGCCTGGCGGTCAAGAACGGCGCCGACGATCCGGTGCTGCCGGCGGACAACGATGTCGGCCCCGACCCGGTCACGGTGGGTTCCGAGGGCGGCTCCGGGGTGCAGTGGCGCGCGGTGACGGTGCGCGGGCCCGGCGGGGAACTCACCACCGTAGCGATGGATCTCAACGAGGTCGAATCCACCATGCGGGCGCTCATCTGGTCGCAGGCCGGGATCGGCGCGGCGGTGCTGCTGGTACTCGGCGTGGTCGGGTACGCGGTGGTGCACCGCAGTCTGCGCCCGCTGGCCGAGGTGGAACAGACCGCGGCCGCGATCGCCGGCGGTGAGCTGGATCGTCGTGTCCCGCAAAGGGATCCACGCACCGAGGTGGGGCGGTTGTCGCTGGCGCTGAACGGGATGCTGGCCCAGATCCAGCGGGCGATGGCCTCCTCGGAGCAGTCGGCGGAGATGGCGCGGGAGTCCGAGGAGCGGATGCGCCGGTTCATCGGCGACGCCAGCCACGATCTGCGCACCCCGCTGACCACCATCCGCGGCTACGCCGAGCTGTACCGCCAGGGCGCCACCCGCGACACCGACATGCTGATGGGCCGCATCGAGAGCGAGGCCGGGCGGATGGGCCTGCTCGTCGAGGATCTGTTGCTGCTGGCCCGCCTCGACGAACAGCGCCCGCTCGACCACGGCCGGGTCGACCTGCTGTCCCTGGCCACCGATGCCGTGCACGATGCGCAGACGGTGGCGCCGGCGCGCTGCATCCGGATGGAGGTGTTCGACGGCCCGGGCATCCCCGAGGTGCTCGGCGACGAGGCTCGGCTGCGCCAGGTGTTCAGCAATCTGATGTCCAACGCCCTGCAGCACACCCCGGCCGACGCGGGCATCACGGTGCGGGTGGGCACCGAGGACGGCGACGCCGTACTGGAGGTGTGCGACCAGGGCCCTGGCATGGAACCCGGGGACGCGCAGCGCGTCTTCGAGCGGTTCTACCGCGCGGATACCTCGCGCACCCGCGCCAGCGGTGGATTCGGTCTCGGCCTGTCGATCGTCGACTCGCTGGTCTCCGCGCACGGCGGCACGGTGTCGGTGCAGACCGCGCCCGGGCGGGGATCCCGGTTCCGGGTCCGGCTGCCGCGCACCGCGGAGGTGGCTAGTCCAGCGCAGCCAGCGCGGCCTTGATCTTGGTCTGGGCCTCGTCGAGGGATTCCGGGGACGGGTTGCGGTCCACGTTGGCGAAGCCGAAGTCGGTGAGATCGCGGGCCGGGAACACGTGCACGTGCAGGTGCGGCACCTCCAACCCGGCGATGATCAGGCCGGCCCGTTCGGTCTCGAACGCCGCGCAGACGGCCTTGCCGATCTTCTGTGAGACGGCCATGACCCGGCCGAACAGCGCCGGGTCCAGGTCCTGCCAGTTGTCCACCTCGGCGCGCGGCACCACCAGGGTGTGGCCCTGCGTCATCGGCTCGATGGTCAGGAACGCCACGATCTCGTCGTCCTCGTAGACGAATCGGCCGGGCAGATCCCCGTTGATGATCATGCTGAAGACGGTCGCCATGGGTTCAGCTTAGTCAGCGGCCGGTCCGATTCCGGTGCCCGCCGGCCAGCGCTCCCCGGCCACCCCGAACGGGTTGTCGCCGAGGTCCTCGTCGTCGTCCCGAAAAGCATCCGCGGTCAATTGCTTTCGCGGGTTCCATCAGCAACGTGCCCGCGGCGGCCTGACGCGCCACACCGCCCTTGCGCGGGCCTGCGGCCTGACGCGCGGTACCCTGCAGTGTGGACGTTGCGTACGCAACGTCCAGTCAACACTCCGGGTGTCGGGTCCATTCGGTGCGCGGTGGCCCCCTGTCCAGGCGGCTACGACCGCCGGATGGAAAGGCACACCTTGCAGAAACCGATGGATGACGCGGCCCTGCTGCGCGAACTCGAGCCGGTCGCCGAGGCGAACATCAACCGGCACCTGTCCACCACCAAGGACTGGTACCCGCACGACTATGTGCCGTGGGAGCAGGGACGCGACTTCGCCGCGCTCGGTGGAACCGACTGGTGCATCGAGCAATCGCAGTTGGGTGAGGTGGCGCGCGCCGCGATGATCACCAACCTGCTCACCGAGGACAACCTGCCGTCCTACCACCGCGAGGCGGCCGGCAGTTTCTCCCAGGACGGTCCATGGGGTGCCTGGGTGAACCGGTGGACCACCGAGGAGAACCGGCACGGCATCGCGCTACGCGACTACCTGGTGGTCACCCGCGCCGTCGACGTGGAGGCGCTGGAACGGGCCAGGATGGAGCACGTCACCAACGGCTTCTCCGCCACCGACGAGGAACGGGCCAAGCACGACTCGGAGTTCCTGATGTCGGTGTCGTATGTGACCTTCCAGGAACTCGCCACCCGGGTGAGCCACCGCAACACCGGCAAGGTCTGCGACGACCCGGTCGCCGACCGGTTGCTGCAGCGCATCGCGGCCGACGAGAACCTGCACATGATCTTCTACCGCAACGTCTGTGCCGCGGCTCTGGACGTGGCGCCGGACCAGACCCTGGCTGCGGTGGCCGCGGTGGTGGAGAACTTCCGGATGCCCGGTCAGGGGATGCCCGACTTCCGGCGCAACGGCGTGCTGATGGCCAAACACGGGATCTACGATCTGCGCCAGCATCTCGACGACGTGGTGATGCCCGTCCTGCGCAAGTGGAAGATCTTCGAACGCAACGACTTCAGCGCCCGCGGCGAGGCGCGCCGCGATCAGCTCGCGGCGTTCCTGGAGGATCTGGCGTCCAAGGTGGTGCGGTTCGAGGAACAGCGCGACCGGCTGCTGGCCCGGGAGGCGGCCAGGCGGGAGCTTCAGCCGTCCTGAAGCAGGGCGTCCAGCTCGTCCAGGGTGTAGGGCGGGGTGTCGTGATGGTCCCGGTAACCGATGAAACCCGGTGTGGGGCGCGCGAACTCACCCAGGAACCCACCCGCGGCGATGAAGATGCGGCCGGTGACGTCCCGGGCCAGATCGCTGACCAGGTAGGCATAGGTGGGCGCGACATGCCCGGCGGGCCCGGCGTCCAGTGCCCCCCGGAAACTGGCGTCGTCCAGTAATCCCCGGCGATTGAGTTCGGTGATGTGCCGCTGGTAGTCCGCGCCGGTGGACAGCCGGGTCTTCGCCCCGGGGCACACCACATTGGCCCGCACCCCGCGGTCCCCCAGTTCTGCCGCGATCGCCAGCGTCAGGCCGTTGACCCCGCCCTTGCCGGCCGGATAGCCGGTGCCGCCGTAATCGCCGAGGTAGGCAAAGGAACTGGTGTTGACGATTGCGCCCGACCCCTGGGAGACCATGTGCGGGGCCGCGGCGCGACACGTCTCGAAAGCGGTCAGCAGGTGCGCGTCGATCAGGTCGCGGAACTGCGCGGAGGTCACGTTCAGGATCGAGGAACCGGCCGGCTCCGCGGTGCCCGCGCAGTTGACCAGGATGTCGATGCGGCCGAACTCGGCGACGCACGCGTCGACCAGACCGTCGGCCACCGCCGGGTCGGCGGGCGAGCCGGGATAGCCGATACCCGAAACGTGTTCTGCGGTTTCGGCTACCGCCTCCGGGTCGCGGCCGTTGACCACCACCCGGGCACCGAGGGTGGACAGCAGTTCTGCCACCGCCCGGCCGATACCGCGGGTGCCGCCGACCACGACGGCGGCGCGGCCGGCGAGCACGCCGCTAATCTGCCTTCTCCACCTCGGAGAATTTCATGGCGTCCATGTTCCAGTAGCCGCGCAGGTTGGTGATCAGGCCTTCGTCGTTCACCCGGTAGGTGAACACCCCACGCACGGTGGCCACGAAGCCGTTCGGGAACTCGGTGCGCAGCACCAGGATGTAGGCGATCTCGGTCGGCGAGCTGGACGGGAACGTCTCCTCGCAGGTGACCGTGAGCTTGTTGGGGCCGATATTGGTGTCGAAGAAGGCCCGTACGGCCTCTTTACCGCGCACACCCGTGCCATCGGGGTTGGTGACGGCCTCGCCGATCGGGTCTTCGATGACGATGTCATCGGCCATCAGCGCGAGCCAGCCCTCGCCGTCACCGGCTTGTACACAGCGCCAGGAGGCTTGGGAGGCGAGGACGACGGGTGAGTCGGTCATGTTTTGCGATGTCCTTTTCGGTGATCTGTGGAGTCTTAGCCGCAATCATTACGGCTAAGACTCCACAAATCACGGGTTAGCGGTCCGCGTCGGTGTAGCGGATGACGCCGCGGATGTTGCGGCCTTCGAGCATGTCGGAGTAGCCGTCGTTGATCTGCTCCAGCTTGTACTGTCGGGTGACCATGTCGTCGAGGTTCAGCCGGCCGGCCTTGTACATCGACAGCAGCAGCGGGATGTCATGGTGCGGGTTGCCGCCGCCGAAGATGGTGCCCTGCAGGTTCTTCTGCAGCAGGGTCAGCATCGACAGGTTCAGCGTCACGTTCGTGTCGGACATGCTGCCCACCGCGGTCAGCACGCAGGTGCCGCCCTTGCTGGTGATGCTCAGGTAGCTGTCGACGTCCTTACCCTTGAGCTCGCCCACGGTGACGATGGTCTTGCGGGCCATGCCGCCGTGGGTGACCTCGGCGATGCCGCCCATCGCGGACTCGATGTCCGGGTAGACGTGGGTGGCGCCGAACTTGAGCGCCTGATCGCGCTTCCACTCGATCGGGTCGATGGCGAAGATGTTGCGGGCGCCGGCGTTGACCGCGCCCTGCAGGGCGCCCATGCCGACGCCGCCGATGCCGACGATGGCGACATCCTCGCCGGGGCGGATGTCACCGCTGCGGACGGCCGAGCCGTAGCCGGTGGTGACGCCGCAGCCGACCAGGCAGGCGACCTCGAACGGGATGGACTCGTCGATCTTCACGACCGAGCTCTTGTGCACGACCATGTACGGGGAGAACGTGCCCAGCAGGGTCATCGGGAACACCGGATCGCCCGAGGCGGTGTGGATCCGGTGGGTGCCGTCGGAGACGGCGACACCGGCCAGCAGGCCCGCGCCGAGATCGCAGAGGTTGCGCAGACCGGCCTGACACGACGGGCATTCACCGCAGGACGGGATGAACGACAGCACGACGTGGTCGCCGGGCTTGACGTTCTCCACACCCGGGCCGACCTCGGTGACGATGCCGGCGCCCTCGTGGCCGCCGAGCACCGGGAACCCGAACATCGGGATGTCCCCGGTCACCAGATGGTGATCGGAATGGCACATCCCGGAGGCCTCCATCTGGATCTTGACCTCATCTTTTACCGGGTCGCCGATCTCGATCTCCTCGATCGACCAGGGCTGGTTGAACTCCCGGATGATGGCGCCTTTTGTCTTCATCAAGATCCTTGCTTTCGTGGAGACTGTGACTGACTGATGCGAAGATAGCTTAGTAACCTAAGTCACATCGCAACCAACCGGGTGGTTGGTTGTCCTACCAGATCGGGACCGGGGCCTGCCCCAGCGGGTAATAACCGGGCAGCTTCTCCCCGGACAGCGACCGTTCGATGCGCTTCTGCATCTGCGGCGTCAGGTCGCCGGACTCGATGAGCTTGGCGTAACCCTTCGCCACATGGCCGAAGTCGAAGAAGTCCCGCTGCCACTCGATGAGCAGTTGATCGTTGAGCCGGAACCAGCTCCCGCCGATCCCGTAGATCTCGCTCTCACTGCCGTCACTCTTCTTGGCGATCTGCTTCCAGAAGCCGACGATCTCGTTCTGCTTGTCGTCGATCAGCGTGCGCTGGTACTCGTAGTACCAGTTCTCCAGGCCGAGCATCTCCAGCCCGAGCGCGATATCCCGGATCTCGTCTTTCCCCACGCACATGACGTCTTCCTTGGGCCCGATGTTCCAGCCGTAGGTGGCGTCGGAGGTGTAGAAGTCCGCCAGCGGCTTCCAGTCACCGGCCGCCTCGGCGTCCTTGTTGGCCTGCAGCCAACGCTCGACCCAGTCTTCGAGTTGCTCTCGTGACGCCATTGTCAGGCTTCCTTTTCTATGATGGACAGTGCTCGGGTGGGACACATCTCGACGGCCATCTCGACCGCGTCGCGGAGTTCATCGGGTGGTTCATGGTCGAGGATCTCGACGACACCGCGTTTGGGCACGGAGAAGACGTCCGGTGCCTCCAGCTCGCACATCGCGTGGCCCTGGCACAGATCCTCGTCGAGATGAATTCTGTAGCTGCGGTTTCCGCTCATCTTTTTCAGTCCTTGGCGCGCTTGCGGTAGCGGACCTTGGCCGGCTGCGCCAGCTGCACCACCATCTTCGAGTGGTCGTTGCGGTAGCTTTCCGGCGGCTGCGCCATCTCGAACTCGTACTCGCGCAGCAGCACCGAGAAGATCGCCTTGATCTGCATCTGTGCGAACGCGGCACCCACGCAGCGGTGCTTGCCCGCACCGAAGGGGATCCACGTCCACCGGTTCGCGATGTCGGCCTGCTCGGGCTTGTTGTACCGGTCCGGAAGGAACGCGTCCGGATCCGGGAAGTCCTCGGGAATCCGGTTGGAGATCGCCGGCGACGCCGCGACGAAGTCGCCCTTGTGGATGGGCAGGCCCTTGACCTCGAACTCGTCCTGGGCCACCCGCATCAGGATGATCAGCGGGGGGTGCAGACGCAGGGTCTCCTTGACGACGTTGTCCAGCTTCGGGATCTGGCGCAGCGCATGGAAACTCACCTCCTGCCCGTCGGCGTAGAGCTCGTCGAGCTCGGCCCGGACCTCGGCGTAGATGTCGGCGTGCCGGATCAGCTCGATCAGCGTCCACGCCGACGTCCCGGAACTGGTGTGGTGGCCGGCGAACATCAGCGAGATGAACATGCCGGTGACCTCGTTGGCCGAGAACCGCGGGTTGCCGTCCTCATCCTTGATGGACACCAGCACGTCGAGCAGGTCGCGATCCTCTTTGCCCTTGGGAGGATTGGCGATCCGGCCGTCCATGATCTCCTGCACCAGCGCCACGAGCTTGACGCGGGACTCGTCACGGATCCGGAAACTCTCGATGTCCAGGTACGGGTCGACATAGCAGAGCGGGTCGGTACCGCGCTCGAGCTGGTGGTAGTAGTGCGCGAACCGGCTGTCGAGCTGTTCGCGGAACTTCAGGCCGATCAGGCAGGCCGTCGAGGTGTAGATCGTCAGCTCGGAGAAGAAGTCGAGCAGTTCGATCTCGCCTTCATCGCCCCACCCGGCGATGATCTTCTTCACCTCGTTCTCGATGGTGGCGGCGTGCCCCTTCATCTGCTCCCCGCGCAGTGCGGTGTTGTGCAGCATCTCCGCCCGGCGTTCCGGATCGGCGTCGAACACCACGCCCTCACCGAAGATCGGTGTCATGAACGGGTAGGCCTCGGCCTGGTTGAGTTCACTGTCGCTGGAGCGGAAGAAGAACTCGTTGGCCTCCGCGCCGGACAGCAGCACCACCTGCTTGTCCGCGAGCTGGAACCAGCCGACATCCCCGCATTCCTGCCGCACTCGCTTCATCAGACCGATCGGGTCGGTGCGGAACTCCTCGAGGTGGCCGTGCTCCTCCTCGCCGCCGGAGACCCGGGGCACGATCGCGGTCGTCATGACGGCATTCCCTCCTCGCCGAGAGCAAGTTTCTGACGGTCCTTGACATCCGCGAGCGGGGCCTCGGGCTGCAGTTCCATGTTCGCGATGTAATGGCCGCGTGGGGTCTCGGCGACGAACGCGATGGCACGGGCCAGGTCGGCGGCGCGCATGAAGTAGTCATGCCGCGCCTGACCCCACTTGGCCCAATCCTCCAGCGCGGGGCCGATCTTCTCGGCGGGCAGGCTCCAGCCCATCGAGGTCATGGTCGGACCCGGGTGCACGATCGAGGCACGCACCCCGGTGCCCTCCAGTTCCATCTGCAGGTTGGTCACCATCGCGACCAGACCCGCCTTGGCGGCGCCGTAGGCACCCATGTGTGGCCGCTGCCGCAGGGCCACATCGGATCCGACGAAGATCAGGTCCCCGCGCCGGCGTTCGATCATGCCGGGCAGCACCGTGGTGGCGAGCCGGTTGGCCCCGACCAGATGGATCTGCAGCTGATCGGTGAACTCGTCGGTGCTCATCTCGTACAACTTGCCGAAGTTGGTGTCCCCGGCCCCGGCGACCAGCACCTCGATCTCCCCGAGTTCGGAGACGGTCTGCTCGACGGCGGCCTTCACCGAGTCGGGGTCGGTGACATCGAGGTGCACCGCGATCGCCTCACCGCCGTCGGCGCGGATCTTGCCGACGATCTCCTGCAGCTTCTCCACCCGGCGTGCACCGAGGGCGACCGGGAAACCGTTGGCGGCGAGCTTGATCGCGGTCGCCTCACCGATTCCGGAGGACGCACCGGCGACCAGCGCGGGCCGGCGGTCGGGGAGGGGATCAAATCTTGGCATGAATCGGGCCTTTCGGGCTCAGCGGAGCTGGACGGTCATCGGGAGGTGGGCGAATCCGCGGACGCTGCTGGAGTGCACCCGCACGGACCTGGCCTCGTCGATCTCGTACCTGCGGATGCGCTTGAACAGTTCGGTCAGCGCCACCCGGGCCTCCATCCGGGCCAGGTGCGCGCCGAGGCAGAAGTGTGCGCCGCTACCGAAACTCACCAGCTTCGGGCCGATCTCACGATCGATGCGGTACGCATCGGGATCCGCGAAGACGCGTTCGTCACGGTTGGCCGAGCCGATCAGCAGGACCAGCACATCGCCTGCGGGCACGGTGATGTCGTAGAAGGTGATGTCCTCGACCACCGCGCGAGCCAGGATCTGACTGGAGGCGTCATAACGCAGCGTCTCCTCCACCCAGGGCGTCACCAGGTCGTGGTCGTCGAACACCGGGGCCAGCTGATCGGGATTCTTGTAACCCCAGTAGGCGGCATTGGCCAGCAGTTTGGTGGTGGTCTCGTTGCCGGCGACCACCATCAGGAACAGGAACGCCATGATCTCGTCGTCGGTGAGCTTGTCCCCGTCGATCTCGGCCTCCACCAGCGCCGAGGTCAGGTCGTCGCTGGGGCGCTTGCGGCGTTGCTTGACCATGTCGGCGTAGTAGACCAGGAGTTCACCGGAGGCCTCGATGGCCGAGGCCGGTACGTCGGCGACGCCGTCCTCGCGGTGCATCACCGCGTCGGCCTGGGCGCGGATGCGGACCCGGTCCTCGTCGGGCACCCCCATCAGCTCCGAGATCACGTCCATCGGCAGCTTACCCGCGAAATCGTCCACGTAGTCGAATGTTTCGGACTGCAGAGCGGAATCGAGGTGTTGTACCGCGATCTCGGTGACCCGGCCCTCCAGTTCCCGGATACGCCGCGGCGTGAAGCCCTTGGACACCAGGGTGCGCAACCGCAGATGGCCCGGGTCGTCGAGGGCCAGGAACGACATCACCCGGTGCGCCTCGTCATTGCGCGAGATCGGGTCCAGGGACACCCCGTGCTTGTTGGACAGGGCGACGTTGTTACGGAAGCCCGCCACCACATCGGCGTGCCGGGACAACGCCCAGAACTTCAGCTCCTCGTTGTGGTACAGCGGGGCCTCGTCACGCAGCCGCTTGTAGTACGGGTACGGGTCCTCGTGGAAGTCGTAGTTGTACGGGTCGAGGATCAAATCGACCGTAGGTGAGCTCATTTGGACTCCTCGCCCAGGATCAGTCCGACGACGTAGGTGAGCCGGTCGGCGATCTGGTGGTAGGTGAAGGCGCCGCTGCCGGCGTTGACGAGTGCGCCGAAGAACGTCATCTCCAGTGCGGACACGATCCGGGGGTCGGCGTCCGGGCCCACGGCGGAGCGGATGCGCTTGTGGATCTCGGCGCCGATCCGGTCCCGCACCTTGCGGACCGCGGGGTCGCTGCTGCCGCTCATCAGTGCGGTGGTGCAGGCCGCGGCGACCTCGGGTTCGTCGGCGACGACGAGGGTGAGGGCTCGCACGGCCTTGTCGACACGGGTGGCCATCGAGTCGTTGACATCGGTGAAGTAGGGGACCCGCTTCACCAGGTCGAGGTACACCTCGGCGATCAGGTGATTCTTCGAGGAGAAGTAGGTGTACGCGGTGGCCGGGGCGACCTTGGCCCGGGCCGCGACGGCGCGCACCGTGAGGTCCGCGTAGGACGACTCGCGCAGCATCTCCATGCCGGCGGCGACGACCTTGCGGAAGGTCTCCTCCTGCCGTCGGTTGCGCGGCGTCTCACCTGGCTTGCCGTCGGACTCGCCTGTGACGGCCACCACCGGATCGCTGGACACATGTCCAAGTTATCGGATGACATCCGGCGGGAGCAAGTACCGGGGCTGAAACCGCAGTGCAGAGGCGGTGTCCGGGGGCGCAACCTGGGTCGTCGGCTCGGCAGCCTTGCCACCGCCGCGGACCCGAGGTTATGGTGCGGTGGACTGTTGTCGGACACTTGTCCAGAGAATGTGGACCACCGAAACCCGAGGAGTGGGATGTCGATTCTGGCCGATCGCGAGAGCCGATTGTTCATCGACGGCAAGCTGGTCGCCGGAAGTGCGGGCACGTTCCAGACGATCAACCCGGCCACCGAAGAGGTGCTCGGCGTCGCGGCGAACGCCGACGAGACGGATATGAGCGCGGCCATCGGCGCGGCCCGGACCGCCTTCGACACCACCGACTGGTCCACCGACACCGAGTTGCGGGTGCGCTGCCTGCGCCAGCTGCGGGAAGCGTTGCAGGCCGACATCGAGGAACTCCGAGACCTGACCATCGCCGAGGTCGGTGCCCCACGGATGCTGACCTCGGGTGCGCAACTGGAGGGCCCGGTCGACGATCTGGCGTTCTCCGCCGACACCGCGGAGAACTACGCGTGGCGCACCGATCTGGGATATGCGACCCCGCAGGGCATCCCGACCAACCGCACCGTCGCGCGGGAGGCCGTCGGCGTCGTCGGCGCGATCACCCCGTGGAATTTCCCGCATCAGATCAACCTGGCCAAGGTGGGCCCGGCGCTGGCCGCCGGCAACACGCTGGTGCTCAAGCCCGCGCCGGACACCCCCTGGGCAGCCGCGGTGCTCGGCGAGATCATCGCCGAGCACACCGATTTCCCGCCCGGTGTCATCAACATCGTCACCTCCGACGACCACGGGGTGGGGGCGCTGCTGTCCAAGGATCCGCGGGTGGACATGGTCTCGTTCACCGGGTCGACGGCCACCGGCCGCGCGGTGATGACCGACGCCGCGGTGACCATCAAGAAGGTGTTCCTGGAACTCGGTGGCAAGTCCGCCTTCCTGGTGCTCGATGACGCCGACCTGGGCGGTGCCTGCGCGATGGCGGCCTTCACCGTCGCCATGCATGCCGGGCAGGGGTGCGCCATCACCACCCGGTTGGTCGTTCCGAGGGCGCGCTACGACGAGGCCGTCGAGGCCACCGCGGCCACCCTCGGCGGGATCAAACCGGGCGACCCGAACAGCAAGCGCACCGTGTGCGGACCGGTGATCTCGGCGCGGCAGCGTGACCGGATCCAGGGCTACCTGGATTCCGCCATCGCCGAGGGTGGCCGGTTCGCCTGCGGCGGCGGCCGGCCCGCCGATCTGGACCGCGGTTTCTTCATCGAGCCGACCGTCATTGCCGGGCTGGACAATTCGGCCAGGGTGTCCCGCGAGGAGATTTTCGGCCCGGTGCTGACCGTGATCGCCCACGACGGCGACGACGATGCGGTGCGGATCGCCAACGACTCGCCCTACGGTTTGTCCGGCACGGTGTTCTCCGGGGACGACGACCGTGCCCAGGCGGTCGCGGCACGGATGCGGGTCGGCACCGTCAACGTCAACGGCGGCATCTGGTACTCCGCCGACGCGCCGTTCGGCGGTTACAAGCAGTCCGGGGTCGGCCGCGAGATGGGCGTGGCCGGCTTCGAGGAGTACCTGGAAACCAAGCTCATTGCAACGCTGGCCAACTGAGGAGATTTCGATGGGACAGTTCGACAACAAGGTGGGCATCGTCACCGGCGCCGGTGGCGGTATCGGCCAGGCGTACGCCGAGGCGCTGGCACGTCAGGGTGCCGCCGTCGTGGTCGCCGACATCAACTTCGAGGGTGCGCAGAAGGTCGCCGACGGCATCGTGGGTGAGGGCGGCAACGCCCTGGCGGTGCGGGTCGACGTCTCCGACCCGGAGTCGGCCAAGGAGATGGCCGCCGCCACGCTGGCCGAGTTCGGCGGCATCGACTACCTGGTGAACAACGCGGCCATCTTCGGCGGGATGAAGCTGGACTTCCTGGTCACCGTGGACCCGGAGTACTACAAGAAGTTCATGAGCGTGAACCTCGACGGTGCGCTGTGGTGCACCCGCGCGGTCTACAAGAAAATGGCCAAGCGGGGCGGCGGTGCGATCGTCAACCAATCCTCCACCGCCGCATGGCTCTACGCAAACTTCTACGGCCTGGCCAAGGTCGGCATCAACGGGCTGACCCAGCAGCTCTCCCGCGAACTCGGCGGCCAGAACATCCGGATCAACGCCATCGCCCCGGGGCCGATCGACACCGAGGCCAACCGCACCACCACCCCGCAGGAGATGGTGGCCGACATCGTGAAGAACATCCCGCTGTCGCGGATGGGGCAGCCCGAGGATCTGGTCGGCATGTGCCTGTTCCTGCTCTCCGACGAGGCCAAGTGGATCACCGGACAGATCTTCAACGTCGACGGCGGACAGATCATCCGCTCATGACTGACACCGCGCCGAAGCTGGGCTACATCGGGCTGGGCAACCAGGGCGCCCCGATGGCGAAACGGCTGGCGGACTGGCCCGGTGGACTGATCGTCTTCGACGTGCGCACCGAGGCGATGACGCCGCTGGCCGAACTGGGCGCCGAATTGGCCGACAGCGTCGCCGACGTCGCGAAAGCAGATGTCATCAGCGTCACCGTGCTCAACGACGCGCAGGTGCGGGACGTGGTGGGGCAGTTGGCCGAGCACGCCGCGGCCGGCACCGTCATCGCCATCCACTCGACCATCGAGCCGGATACCGCCGCACAGCTGGCCGAACAGCTGCGCCCCAAGGGTATCCACATCGTGGACGCCCCGGTCAGCGGCGGCGCGGGGGCGGCCGACAAGGGCGAGTTGGCGGTGATGGTGGGAGCCGACGAAGAGGCCTACGACAGCGTCAAACCGGTCTTCAGGAAGTGGGCGTCCCTGGTGGTGCGGGCCGGTGAACCCGGTGCCGGCACCCGGATGAAGCTGGCCCGCAACATGTTGACGTTCATCGGCTTCGCCGCGGCCAACGAAGCCCAGTACCTGGCCGAGGCCGCGGGCATCGACCTGCAGAAGCTCGGGAGAGTGGTCCGGCACAGCGATGCGCAGAGCGGTGGGCCGGGTGCGGTCATCCTGCGTGACGACATGTCACCGCTGGCCCCCGAGCACTGGCTGTTCGACATGTTCACCCACACCCGCTCTCTGGGCGAGAAGGATCTGACCCTGGCGCTGGGCCTGGGTGAGTCAGTGGGCGTGGATCTTCCGTTGGCGCGGGTGGCGTTGCAACGCCTGGCCGACGGCCTCGGAGTACCGCACACGAAGGAGCAGTGAGTATGACCGACCGTCGCAAGCAGGGCCTGCAGAAGATGAACGAGGTCTACGGCTGGGAGATGCCCGACATCGAGGGCGATCCGTACTTCGACCTGACCGTCGAGCATCTCTTCGGCACCATCTGGACCCGGCCCGGACTGTCCATGCGGGACAAGCGGCTGCTGACACTGGCAGCGGTCACCGCGGTCGGCAACAGCGATCTGGCCGAGATCCAGGTCAACGCCGCGCTGCACAACGGGGAGATCACCGCCGAGGAACTCAAGGAGGTGGCGGTCTTCCTGACGCACTACCTCGGGTTCCCGCTGGGTTCCAAGCTCGACGGCGCGGTCAGCAAGGTGGTGCGCAACCGGAAGAAGGCCGCCGAGAAGGGATCTGGCGAAGACCGGAAGGCGAACGTCAACGCCGCGGTGAAGATGCACTCCGGGAAGACGCTCGATGACCAGTAGGTACGCCGCGCTTTCGCGCGCGGAACTGGCCACCCTGGTCCCCGAGCTGCTGCTGATCGGGCAACTCATCGACCGCTCCGGAATGGCCTGGTGCATATCCTCGTTCGGCCGCGAGGAGATGCTGCAGATCGCCATCGAGGAGTGGGCGGCGTCCAGCCCGCTCTACACCCGGCGCATGCAGAAGGCCTTGAAGTACGAGGGCGACGATGTCGTCACGATCTTCAAGGGCATGCAACTCGACATCGGGGCGCCCCCGCAGTTCATGGACTTCCGGTTCACCGTGCACGACCGTTGGCACGGCGAGTTCCATCTGGCGCACTGTGGGGCGCTGCTCGATGTGGAGCCGATGGGCGAGGACTACGTGCGCGGCATGTGTCACGACATCGAGGACCCCACCTTCGACGCCACCACCCTTGCCACCAACAGCAGGTGTCAGGTCCGGCCCATCCACCGGCCGCCCCGGATGCCGGCGGACCGGCACCCGCACTGTGCGTGGACCGTCATCATCGACGAGTCCTATCCGCCAGCGGCGTTCATCCCGGAGCTGGACATCGTCGCCGCGACCCGGGCGCACACCTGCGAGCTCGATCCGATAGACCCGAACGACGAAGGGATGTCCGACTATTCGGGTGCTCTGCTGGCCGACGTCGACTTCGCGGCGTTCTCCCATTCGGCGCTGGTCCGGATCGCCGACGAGGTCTGCCTGCAGATGCACCTGCTGGTCAAGGGGTTCACCATCGCGGTGGACAAGCGCGCCGGCGACGATGCGGCGCTGGCGCGGTCCATCCGGACCAAGCAGCTGATCGGGATCGCCGGGGTGGCCGCGGCCCGGATCCACAAGGCGCTCAAGCTCAACGGTGACGCGCAGGGTGCGCTGCGGGTGCTGGAACTGCACCCGCTGCTGAACCCGGCCGCCTACGTGTCCGTCGACGTCGGCCCCGGCTTCCTGCACGTGCGCCGCTCGCCGGCCCATGAGGACGACGGTTGGATCTCGCTGATCTCACCGGTCGCCGACGTCCCGGTGCAGGCCATCGTGGCTGCCGTGGACCCGCATCTGCGGGCCGAACTGTCCGGCACCGAGACGGACTGGACGGTGCGGGTGGTCGAGACCGACACCCCGGCCAAGAAGCTGCCCGAGGTCGAGGTGTGCGAGTTCAGCCACGGCGCATCGTGGGTGTTCGAGGAGCGGAAGTCGTTGCCGCTGACCGTGATCTAGCGATTTGTGGAGTTTTGGCCGGAAGCATTCCGGTTAAAACTCCACAAATCACTGCGCCCGCAACGCCGGGGCCACCCACCGCCGGAGGTAATCGCGCAACTGGGTGCCGACCCGCGGTGGTCGTCCCGGGTCGATGACGAACGACTGGATGATGCGCAGCAGGTGCTCGGCCAGCTCGTCGAGGTCGTCGTCGCCGAAACCGACTGCGGCCCAATCGACATCGAACCGGCGCACCACCGACTGGGCGAAGTGCAGTGCGATATCGGAGGTCACCGATTCGGTCAGCGCCGGGGTGCGGCCGGGGGTGAGCAGTAACCCGATGTGCTTGTCCTGGGGCAGCCACTCCAACGCGGTGGCGATGGCCTCGGTGGCCGCATCGGCCGGGTCGGTGATGCCCTGCAGGTGGGTGGCCAGGCGCTCCAGGAAATCGGTGGCCGCGACCATACCGGCCTGCATCAGCAGCGCCTCGGTGCTGGGGAAGTAGCGGTACACCGTCTGCCGGGTGACGCCCAGTGTGCGCGCGACATCGGCGATGGAGAAGTCCGCCCCGCGCTCGTCGATGGCGCGCCCGGCGGCGGCGAGGATCCGCGCGAGGGCCTCCTCGTCGCTGGCCGGGGTGTCGCCGGACCACCCGTGGGTGCGCACCCGACAAATTCTACCGAGCTAGCGGTAGCAGACCTGGAGGTCTTTCACCCCGTTGATCCAGCCCGAGCGCAGCCGCACCGGCTCGGCCAGCTTGCAGATGTCCGGGATCTGTTCGGCGATCTCGCCGAACATCAGCCGGATCTCCATCCGGGCCAGGTTGGCACCGATGCAGAAGTGCGCGCCGTTGCCACCGAACGCCAGGTGTGGGTTCGGGTTGCGCAGGATGTCGAAGCTGAACGGGTCGGTGAACACCTCTTCGTCGTAATTGGCTGAGCTGTAGAACAACCCGACGCGCTGCCCCTTGCCGATGCGGACCCCGCCGAGTTCGGTGTCGGCCAGGGCGGTGCGCTGGAAGCAGTGCACCGGGGTGGCCCAGCGGATGATCTCGTCCACGGCGGTTTCCGGGCGCTCCCGCTTGAACAGCTCCCACTGCTCGGGGTGGTCGAGGAAGGCGTTCATCCCGTGGGTGATCGCATTACGGGTGGTCTCGTTGCCGGCCACCGCCAGCAGGATCACGAAGAACGCGAACTCCACCTCCGAGATCGCCTCGCCGTCGGATTCGGCGTCGGCCTGCACCAGCCGGGTCACGATGTCATCGGCCGGGCAGCGCCGGCGCTGCTCGGCCATGGTGTAGGCGTAGCCCATCAACTCGGCGTTGGCGGTGGTGGGATCGCCGGCGAAGTCCGGATCGTCGGTGTTGAGGATCGCGTTGCTCCAGTGGTAGAGCTGCTCGCGGTCGGCCTCGGGCACGCCTATCAGATCCGCGATCGCCTGCAGCGGCAGGCGCACCGACACGTCCTCGACGAAGTTGCCGGTGTCGCGGCGGGCGGCGGCGGCCACGATGTCGCGTGCCGCCACCGTCAGCTTCTCCTCCAGCGCCACCACCGCGCGCGGGGTGAACAGCCGCGACACCAGCTTGCGCAGCCGGGTGTGTTCGGGGGCGTCCTGGTTCAGCAGCAGCGCCTTGGTCAGGTCCAGTTGATCGGCGGTGACACCGTCGGGCAGCCGCATCACCGAGCCCTTGGCATTGGCCGACCACAACTCGCCGTTGCGGGACACGGCCTTGATGTCCTCGTGCCGGCTGACCACCCAGTAGCCACCGTCGTCGAAGATCGAGTCCTTCTGCTCGGCCCACCAGACCGGCGCGGTCTTGCGGCGCTCGGCGAACTCGGTGAGCGGAATCCCCTGCAGCAGCACGTCGGGGTCGGTGAAGTCCATCCCGGAAGCCTCCTGATGTGATGTGGCGCACGCCCTCGAAGACCATACACTGTTCCGTAGGGTGTATGGCCGAGGTGGGACGGCTAGGGTGCTTACCGTGCGCGTCCTCGTGATCGGATCCGGAGCCCGTGAACACGCCCTGCTGCTCGCCCTACGGCGCGACCCGCAGGTCGACTATTTGGCGGTGGCACCCGGCAATGCCGGCACCGGCACCGTCGCCGAGCAGTACGACGTCGACATCAGTTCCGGCGCCGCGGTGGTCGCCCTGGCCCAGCGCCTGGAGGTCGACCTGGTGGTCGTCGGGCCGGAGGTTCCGCTGGTGCTCGGCGTGGCCGACGCGCTGCGCGCCGCCGGCATCGCCTGCTTCGGCCCCTCCAAGGATGCCGCCCGGATCGAGGGCTCCAAGGCATTCGCCAAGGACGTGATGGCCGCCGCCGGGGTGCGCACCGCCGTCAGCGAGATCGTCGACAACCCCGGCCACCTCGACGCGGCACTGGACCGTTTCGGCCCGCCGGCCGGTCAGGCCGCCTGGGTGGTCAAGGATGACGGCCTGGCCGCGGGCAAGGGCGTAGTCGTCACCGCCGATCGTGATGCGGCCCGGGCGCACGCCGCCGGCCTGCTGGACTCCGGGCATCCGGTGCTGCTGGAGTCCTTCCTGGACGGCCCGGAGGTCTCGCTGTTCTGCGTGGTCGACGGTGAGACCGTGGTGCCACTGCTGCCGGCGCAGGACTTCAAGAGGGTCGGCGACAACGACAGCGGCCCGAACACCGGCGGCATGGGCGCCTATACCCCGCTGCCCTGGCTGCCCGCCGAGGTGCTCGACCAGATCGTCGAAGAGGTCGTCAAACCGGTTGCCGCCGAGATGGTTTCGCGGGGTAGCTCGTTCTCCGGCCTGCTCTACGCCGGGTTGGCCATCACCTCCGCGGGACCCGCGGTGGTGGAGTTCAACTGCCGGTTCGGCGACCCGGAGACCCAGGCCGTGCTGGCCCTGCTGGAATCACCGCTCGGACAGCTGCTGAACGCCGCGGCCACCGGCACCCTGGCCTCGCAGGGGCCGCTGCAGTGGCGCGACGGGGCCGCGGTCGCCGTGGTGGTGGCCGCCGAGAACTACCCGGGCCGGCCGCGGCTCGGGGACGTGATCACCGGATCCGAGGCGGATGCGGTGCTGCACGCGGGCACCGCCCGGCGCGAGGACGGCGCCGTCGTGTCCGCCGGCGGACGGGTGCTCTCGGTCGTGGGTACCGGCGCAGACCTGGACGCGGCGCGGGCCGCGGCATACCAGGCGGTCAAGTCGATCCGACTGCCCGGCAGTCACTTCCGCACCGACATCGGCCTGGCCGCCGCGCAGGGACGCATCTCGGTCTGAGGCCTCAGGCGACCAGAATCGGTGCCAGCCAGGAGATCTCGGCGGGCAGCTGGGCGCTCCAGAACCCGCTGTCATGTCCGCCGGGGGAGAACCCGCCGGCCGGCGGTGAGGGCAGCTGGGCGATGAATTGCCGGGTCGCTGAGGCGAACGGGTCGGAGTCACCGCAGTCGATGCGGATCGGGATGGCCCCCAGTGCCGGCCGTCCCCACACGCTGTTGGCGGCGTAGTCCGCGGCATCGTCGAACGCGCCCGGTGCCGCGGCGCCCGGCGAGGTCCACAACGCTGGGCTCACCGCGCAGATCGCGGCGGTCCGGGCCGGACCCAGCCGGGATCCCAGCAGCAGGGCGCCGTATCCGCCCATCGACCAGCCCAGAAACCCCACCCGGGAGGTGTCCAGACCCTGGCCGGCCAGCATCGGCAGCAGCTCATCGAGCACCATCGCCCCGGCGTCGTCGCCGGACGCGCGCCGGTGCCAGTAGCCTCCGCCGCCGTCCACCGCGACCACGGCGAACGGCGGGAGGCCCGCCGCCACGGCCTCGGCCAGGCCCTGTTCGACGCCGCCGGCCATCACCGTGGCGGCATCACTGCCCTTGCCGTGCAGTGCGATGACCGGGCGCAGCGGCGCGGTCTGGCCGGGTGGGCGGGCGATGGCCCAGTTGGTGCGGATGCCACCGCGGGCCGCGGAGACCAACGAGCCGGACTGGTAGGTCGGCGCGGTGTCGGCCCCGCGCGGGGCAGCGCACCGGCCCCGGCCGCGACCGTTCCGAGGGCCGCCCCCAACCCCATGCGCAGGACGGTTCGGCGGTTCGGCGCTGGCATGCCGGACATCTTGCCACCGCCTGGATTGGCGTTCTCTGTCAACTTCGGGCGATTGTAGAAAACCGCGATACAACTGGGTTTTTGCTGGCAGCATTGCTCAACGTGACAGCGGCGGTGACTCCGAAGGGAGAGCGTCGGCGGTGCGCCCTGGTGAGCGCCGCCGCCGATCTGCTGTGCGAGGGCGGCATCGACGCGGTGCGTCATCGCGCGGTGGCCCGGCGCGCCGGTCTGCCGCTGGCATCGACCACCTACTACTTCTCCTCCCTGGACGATCTGATCGCCAAGGCCGTCGAGCACATCGGCGAGCGGGAGGCCGCCGAGTTGCAGCTACAGGTCGCCAGCCTGTCCCGCCGCCGGCGCGGCGCCGAGTCCACCGCGGACCTGCTGGTGGATCTGTTGGTCGGGGACAGCCCCGGGGCGCGGGTGTCCGAACAGTTGATCTCGCGGTACGAGCGCTACATCGCGTGCGCCCGGCAACCCGAACTGCGCGACATCCAGCGCCGGATCCTGCGGCAGCGCAACGACGCCGTCCTCGAAGTGGTGGAACGGTCCGGGCGCGCGGTGCGCTCGGAACTGGTCTCGGCTCTGGTCTGCGCGGTGGACGGAGCTGTGGTTGCCTCATTGGTGGACGAGGGGGAGGGGCCGCGGGCGACCGCCCGGGCGACACTGATCGACGTCATCGACGTGCTCGCCCCGGTCGACGACAGGGCCGTGCACGTCTGAGCCGAGGGGAGGCGGATTGACCGAGTCGGGGACCGAAAGGCCCGTTACCGTGCAGGAACCGCAACTGAAGCGGGTGATGGGGCCCGGCCTGCTGCTGCTGTTCGTGGTGGGCGACATCCTCGGGACCGGCGTCTACGCGCTGACCGGGCAGGTCGCCAAGGAGGTCGGCGGCGCGGCCTGGCTGCCGTTCCTGGTGGCCTTCCTGATCGCCACCATCACCGCGTTCAGCTACCTGGAACTGGTGACCAAGTATCCGCAGGCGGCCGGGGCGGCGCTGTACGTGCACAAGGCGTTCGGCATCCAGTTCGTCACCTTCCTGGTCGCCTTCATCGTCATGTGCTCCGGAATCACCTCGGCCTCAACGGCTTCCCGATTCTTCGCGGCGAACTTCTTCACCGCCTTCGACTTCAGTTGGGGCAAGAGCGGTGTGGTGGTGCTGGCGCTGCTGTTCATGGCGCTGCTGGCGGTGGTGAATTTCCGCGGCGTCGGCGAGAGCGTCAAGCTCAACGTGGCGCTCACCTTCGTCGAGATCACCGGTCTGGCCATCGTCATCCTGGTCGGGCTGTGGGCGTTCACCGGCGGCAACGCCGACGTCGACTTCGCCCGCGTGGTCGCCTTCGACACCCCGGCCGAGAAGGGCACCTTCCTGGCCATCACCACCGCGACCTCGCTGGCCTTCTTCGCGATGGTCGGTTTCGAGGACTCGGTCAACATGGCCGAGGAGACCAAGGACCCGGTCCGGATCTTCCCCAAGGTGCTGTTGACCGGTCTGGGCATCGCCGGCGTCGTCTATGTGGTGGTGGCGATCGTCGCGGTGGCGCTGGTGCCGGTCGGCGTGCTGTCCGACAGTGAGACCCCGCTGGTCGAGGTGGTCAAGGCCGGCGCGCCGGGCCTGCCGATCGAGGACATCCTGCCGTTCATCTCCATGTTCGCGGTGGCCAACACCGCGCTGATCAACATGCTGATGGCCAGCCGGCTGATCTACGGCATGGCCCGCCAGCACGTGCTGCCGCCGGTGCTCGGCACCATCCACCGCAGGCGGCACACCCCGTGGGTGGCCATCATCTTCACCACCCTGATCGCGTTCGGGCTCATCTTCTACGTCTCCGCCGTGGCCGGCAGCGGCGCCATCGCGGTGCTCGGCGGCACCACCTCGCTGCTCCTGCTGGCGGTGTTCGCGATGGTCAACATCGCGGTGCTGGTGCTGCGCCGCGACGTCCGTGCCGAGGGCGGGCACTTCCGCACCCCGACCGCGTTGCCGGTGGTCGGATTCCTGGCCTCGGCGTATCTGGTGCTGCCGTTCTCCGGGCGGCCCAGTCAGCAGTACGTGCTGGCCGGGGCGCTCATCGTGATCGGTGTCGTGCTGTTCGGGATCACCACCCTGATCAACCGGCGGGTGGGCGTCCGCGCGCAGGGCATCACCGATCCGACCCACCTCGGGGACGCCCCCTAAGCTGTGTTGCCGTGACGATCCCGAATGTTCTCGCCAACCGCTATGCCAGCGACGAGATGGCCGCCATCTGGTCACCGGAGGCGAAGATCATCGCCGAACGGCGGTTGTGGTTGGCGGTGCTGCGCGCCCAGGCCGAGCTCGGCGTCGCCGTCCCCGATGGCGTCATCGAGGACTACGAGCGGGTGCTGGAGACTGTCGACCTGGGCTCGATCGCGGCCCGGGAGCGGGTCACCCGCCACGACGTCAAGGCCCGCATCGAGGAATTCAACGCCCTGGCCGGGCACGAGCACGTGCACAAGGGCATGACCAGCCGCGACCTCACCGAGAACGTCGAGCAGCTGCAGATCCGCAACTCGCTGGAATTGGTCTTCTCGCACGGGGTGGCCGTGGTGGCCCGGCTGGCCGAACGCGCCATCGTCTACCGCGATGTGGTGATGGCCGGGCGCAGCCACAACGTCGCCGCCCAGGCCACCACACTGGGCAAGCGGTTCGCCTCGGCGGCCGAGGAGACCCTGGTCGCGCTGACCCGGCTGCGGGAGCTGATCGACCGCTACCCGCTGCGCGGGATCAAGGGCCCGATGGGTACCGCCCAGGACATGCTCGACCTGTTCGACGGGGACACCGCCCGGCTCGCCGAGCTGGAACGCCGTGTCGCCCAGTTCCTGGGTTTCACAGAGGTTTTCACCAGCGTCGGGCAGGTCTACCCGCGCTCGCTGGACCATGACGTGGTGTCCGCGCTGGTGCAGCTGGGTGCCGGGCCGTCCTCGTTCGCGCACACCATCCGGCTGATGGCCGGGCACGAACTGGTCACCGAGGGTTTCGCGCCGGGCCAGGTCGGGTCCTCGGCGATGCCGCACAAGATGAACACCCGCTCCTGCGAACGCGTGAACGGCCTGCAGGTGGTGCTGCGCGGGTACGCCTCGATGGCCGCCGAACTGGCCGGCGCGCAGTGGAACGAGGGCGACGTGTTCTGCTCGGTGGTGCGCCGGGTCGCGCTGCCGGACGCGTTCTTCGCCATCGACGGCCAGACCGAGACCTTCCTCACCGTGCTCGACGAGTTCGGCGCCTACCCCGCGGTGATCCAGCGTGAACTGGACCGCTACCTGCCGTTTTTGGCCACCACCCGCATCCTCATCGCCGCGGTGCGCGCCGGGGTCGGCCGGGAGGCCGCCCACGAGGTCATCAAGGAGCACGCCGTCGCGGTGGCGCTGGCCATGCGGGAACGGGGCGCCGAGCCCGATCTGCTGGATCGCCTCGCCGCCGACCCGCGGCTGCCGCTGGACCGGGTCGCCCTGGACGCCGCGCTGGCCGACAAGGCGGCGTTCACCGGTGCCGCCGGTGCCCAGGTGGATACCGTCGTCTCGGCGGTCGAGGGCCTGGTCGGGCGTTACCCGGAGGCGGCCAAGTACACCTCGGGCGCCATCTTGTGACCCTGGCCGACCTCACCGACCTCGACAACTTCGCGAACGGTTTCCCGCACGGGCTGTTCGAGGTGCATCGCCGTGAGGCTCCGGTCTATTGGCACGAGCCCACCGAGCACACCCCGGACGGGGAGGGCTTCTGGTCGGTGGCCAGCTACGCCGAATCCCTTGCGGTGCTGCGGGACCCGGTCACCTACTCGTCGGTGACGGGCGGGGCCCGGCCCTACGGGGGCACCCTGCTGCAGGATCTGTCCGTCGCCGGGCAGGTGCTGAACATGATGGACGATCCGCGGCACGCCCAGATCCGCCGGCTGGTCAGCTCCGGGCTCACCCCGCGGATGATCGCCCGGGTGGAGGCCGATCTGCGGGCCCGGGCACAGACCCTGCTGGACGCCGTCGAACCCGGTGTGGCCCTGGACTTCCTGGTCGAGGTGGCCGCCGAGCTGCCGATGCAGATGATCTGCATCCTGCTCGGTGTCCCGGAATCCGAACGGTACTGGCTGTTCGAGGCCATCGAGCCGCAGTTCGACTTCGGTGGCTCCCGCTCGGCCGAGATGCGCCAGCTCACCCAAGAAGAGGCCGGGACCCGGATGTACGAATACGGCCGACAGTTGATCGCGGCCAAACGGGCCGAACCGACCGATGACATGCTCTCGGTGGTCGCCAACGCCGCCGATGCCGAACTGTCGGATCTCGAGTTGTATCTGTTCTTCAGCCTGCTGTTCAGCGCCGGGGCCGAGACCACCCGCAACGCGGTGGCCGGCGGGCTGCTGGCCCTCATCGAGCACCCCGATCAGCTGCGCCGGCTGCGGTCCGAACCCGACCTGCTCGGATCGGCGATCGAGGAGATGGTGCGCTGGACCACCCCGTCCCCGTCCAAGCGGCGCACCGCCACCCGCGCGGTCACCCTGGGCGGGCACACCATCGAAGCCGGGCAGAAGGTCCAGATCTGGGAGGGCTCGGCCAACCGCGATCCGACGGCATTCGAGCGGCCCGACGTCTTCGACATCGCACGGAAACCCAATGCGCACTTGGGCTTCGGTCAGGGCGTGCACTACTGCCTGGGCGCGAACCTGGCCCGGCTGGAACTGCGGGTGCTGTTCGAGGAGCTGGTGACGCGGTTCGGCGGCGCCCGGCTGGCCGAACCGGTCGAGTGGGCGCGCAGCAATCGGCACACCGGTATTCGGCACCTGTTCGTCGAATTCGACTGATCGCTACCCTCGAAGGCATGGACTCAGGCCAGGACGATCACCTGCGAGTGTCCAATGCGGACCGTACGTACGTGAACGGGCTGCTCGAGCGCGCGGTCGGCGACGGCATGATCACCCTCGACGAGTTCGCCGAGCGCACCGACCGGACGCTGGCCGCCCGCACCCGCGGCGAGCTGCGCGCGGTGCTGGCGGACCTGCCCGATATGGAGCTGCGCGCGGCGCCGGTGCCGCGGCGGGCGGCGGTGCCGGCCGAGGAACTCGGCGGGTGGATGACCTCGATCGTGCGCCGCGGCCCGTGGACGGTGGCGCCGGTGATCAGCCTGACCACCCGGATGTGCAGCACCACGCTGGACTTCACCTCGGCGGTGCTGCCCGGCCGGGTGGTCGAGGTGCTCATCGACGACTATCTGAGCTCGACCGAGCTGATCGTGCCGCCCGGGGCCACCGCGGACCTCAACGGGGTGGACGCCATCGCCGGCAGCGCCACGGCCAAGGTGCGCAACCACCCGCAGCCCGATCAGTTGCATGTGGTGGTCCGCGGCAAGGTCCGGCTGGGCTCGGTCAGCGTGCGCCACCCGTTCGGGACGTTCCTGCGCCGTCTGCACGGCGGCCGATAGTCAGCTCGATCCCGGCCGGTCACAGCCGAACTCCGGCGGCGTGCAACTCCAGCAGCGCCAGGCCCCGGATGGCCGGGCGGTCGTCGCGACGCCAGGCCCCGATCGGGTCCGGATGGATCGCGGTCAGCTTGCCCAGCGGCCGGTTGGCCAGCGCGCGCATCGCCAGCAGTTCCTGGCCGGCGTGCGTGGAGGCCAGCGTCAGCACGGTCAGCTTGCGGCGGAAGAACCGCACCCGCAGGAACAGCCAGGGCATGGCCACCGCCAGGATCGGGGTGGCCGCGACGGCCACCGCCAGCACCCAGGCCAGCCAGGTCGCGGTGCTGTCCAGGTTCTGGCCCGCACCGGCGATCTCGCCGGCCGCCTCGCTGGCGGCGCGCAGCGGCCCGCTCAACGCCCCGCCGATCAGCGGGATGTCGTCGGCGCTCTCACCGGCGGAGTTCAGGCTGCCCGACACCCCGTCGGCGCCGCTGCGCACCTGACGGCCGACCTCGGCGATGGTGGCGACCGCGGCGTACACGGCGCTGCCCACCATCACCCACACGGCGGTCCAGGCGATCACGATGATGTCGCTGACGAGCTGGGCCAGCAGGCGGCCGGGCCGAGTGGCGTAGGGCAGGTACCGCAGTCTCATGGCATCGATCCCAGCACATAGGGTGGGTCAATGCGCCCTGCTCTGACCGACTACCAGCATCTGGCCAGCGGCAAAGTTCGCGAGCTGTACCGCATCGACGACGGACACCTGCTGTTCGTGGCCAGCGACCGCATCTCGGCCTATGACCACATCCTGGAGACCACGATCCCGGACAAGGGCCGGATCCTCACCGCCATGAGCGTCTTCTTCTTCGACCATCTCGGGGTCGCCAACCATCTCGCGGGCCCGCCCGACGATGAGCGCATCCCGGCGGAGGTGCTGGGCCGCGCGCTGGTGGTGCGGGCCCTGGAGATGCTGCCCGTGGAATGCGTGGCGCGCGGATACCTGACCGGCTCCGGGCTGATCGACTACCAGAAGACCGGGTCCGTGTGCGGGATCGAGCTGCCCGCCGGGCTCGGTGAGGCCAGCAAGTTCGACGAGCCGCTGTTCACCCCGGCGACCAAGGCCGAGATCGGCGAGCACGACGAGAACGTGTCCTATGACGCGGTGGTCGCGCTGGTCGGCGCCGAGCGGGCCGCGCAACTGCGGGAGGCGACCCTGGACATCTACCGCACGGCCGCCGAGCACGCGCTGAGCAAGGGCATCATCGTCGCCGACACCAAGTTCGAGTTCGGGGTGGACGGCTCCGGGCAGCTGGTGCTCGCCGACGAGGTGCTCACCCCGGACTCCTCGCGGTACTGGCCGGCCGACACCTATCAGCCCGGCGAGGTGCAGCCCAGTTACGACAAGCAGTTCGTGCGCAACTGGCTGACCGGACCCGACTCGGGTTGGGACCGGCACTCCGACACCCCGCCGCCACCGCTGCCCGCCGAGATCGCCGCGGCCACCCGGGCCCGGTACATCGAGGCCTACGAGCGGATCTCCGGGTTGAGCTTCGCCGATTGGATCGGCGCGTGACGGCCCCGATCGCCAAGCGGGTCGAGCACCGCCGCGAACACCACGGTGACGTGTTCATCGACCACTATGAGTGGCTGCGGGAGAAGTCCAATCCCGAGGTGATCGCCTACCTGGAAGCCGAGAACGCGCACACCGAGGTCGCCACCGCCGGGCTGGAGCCGTTGCGGCAGAAGATCTTCGACGAGATCAAGGCGCGCACCAAGGAAACCGATCTGTCCGTCCCGACCCGCCGCGGGGACTGGTGGTACTACGCGCGCAGCTTCGAAGGACGCCAGTACGGCGTGCACTGCCGCTGCCCGATCAGCGACCCGGGGGACTGGACCCCGCCGGTACTCGACGAGAACACCGCGATCGCGGGCGAGCAGATCCTGCTCGACGAGAACATCGAGGCCGAGGGCCACGAGTTCTTCTCCCTCGGCGCGATCACCGTCAGCGTGGACGGCAACATCCTGGCGTTCTCGGTGGACGTCAAGGGCGACGAGCGGTACACGTTGCGGTTCAAGGACCTGCGCACCGGCGAGTTCTACTCCGACACCATCACCGGGATCGGGGCCGGGGCGACCTGGGCCGCCGACAACAAGTCGCTGTACTACGTCACCGTGGACGAGGCGTGGCGCCCGGACACCGTGTGGCGGCACCGGCTGGGGTCGGGCCGGCCCGCGCAGAAGGTGTATCACGAAGCCGACGAACGCTATTGGCTCGGCGTCGGACGCACCCGCAGCGACAAATACGTCATCATCGCCGCCGGCAGTGCGGTCACCTCCGAGGTGCGCTACGCCGACGCGCGGGATCCGGACGCCGAGTTCACCGTGGTGTGGCCGCGTCGCGACGGCATCGAATACTCGGTGGAGCACGCCGTCATCGGCGGGCAGGACCGCTTCCTGATCCTGCACAACGACGGCGCGGTGAACTTCACCCTGGCCGAGGCGCCGGTCAGCGACCCGACCGCACTGCGCACGTTGATCGAGCACCGGGAGGACGTCCGCCTCGACGGCGTCGACGCCTTCGAGCGCCTGCTGGTGGTCAGCTACCGTCGCGAGGCACTGCCCCGAATCCAGTTGTGGCCGATCGAATCCGATGGCAGCTACGGCACCCCGCAGGAGATCGAGTTCGAGTCCGAACTGATGTCGGCCGGGCTGAGCGGCAACCCGAACTGGTCCTCGCCCAAGCTGCGGGTGGGCGCGGTGTCCTGGGTGATCCCGGTGCGCATCTACGACCTGGACCTGGTGACCGGGGAACGGACCCTGCTGCGCGAGCAGCCGGTGCTCGGGGACTACCGGCCCGAGGAGTACGTGGAGCGCCGGGACTGGGCGGTCGCCGCGGACGGGGCCCGCATCCCGATCTCCATCGTGCACCGGGCCGGTCTGGCCTTCCCGGCGCCGACCCTGCTGTACGGCTACGGCGCCTACGAATCCTGTGAGGACCCGCGGTTCTCCATCGCGCGGCTGTCGCTGCTGGACCGCGGCATGGTGTTCGCGGTGGCCCATGTGCGTGGCGGTGGCGAACTGGGCCGGCCATGGTATGAGGACGGCAAGCTGCTGCGCAAGCGGAACAGCTTCACCGACTTCATCGCCGTCGCAGAGCATCTGGTGGCCACCGACCTGACCCGCCCGGAAAACCTGGTCGCCCTCGGCGGCAGCGCCGGCGGTCTGCTGGTCGGGGCGGTGCACAACCTGGCCCCGCACCTGTTCGCCGGCGTGCTGGCCCAGGTGCCGTTCGTCGACCCGCTGACCACCATCTTGGACCCCTCCCTGCCGCTCACCGTCACCGAATGGGACGAGTGGGGAAATCCGTTGGAGGACAAGGACGTCTACGAGTACATGAAGTCGTACTCGCCGTACGAGAACGTCGGGTCCCACGACTATCCGGCGGTGCTGGCGATGACCTCGCTCAACGACACCCGGGTGTACTACGTGGAACCGGCGAAATGGGTTGCCGCACTGCGGTACGCGCAGCAGGACCCGGTGGCCGACGCCGGCAAGGTGTTGCTCAAGACCGAGATGGTGGCCGGGCACGGCGGTATCAGCGGCCGGTACGAGCGGTGGAAGGAAGCCGCGTTCCAGTACGCCTGGCTGCTGGCCACCGCGGATCCGGCCAACCACGGTGACGGTCAGACGCGCAGCCTGTTCGGCGGCCCGCGCACCTGACGCCATTCATCTAGTCGCTGTCAAGATGGCGGCTATGATGGGCCGATGGGCAAGGCGAGCTACCACCACGGGGACCTGCGGTCCACCATCCTGGCCCGGGCCGCCGAGTTGGTCGCCGAACGCGGTGCCGACGGCATTTCGCTGCGCGAGCTGGCCCGCGCGGCCGGGGTGTCGCACGCCGCCCCGGCCCATCATTTCGGCGATCGGCGTGGCCTGTTCACCGCCCTGGCCGCCGAGGGGTACCGACTCCTCGCCGCCGAACTGGCCGACGCCCGGCCGGAGTTCATCGACGCCGCCAAGGCCTACGTGCGCTTCGCCCTCGAACACCCCGGCCACTTCGAGGTGATGTTCGACAAGTCGCTCTACGACGATGCGGACCCGCAGCTGCTGACGGCCTCGGCCGCGGCGGATGCGGAACTGCGCGCCGGAGTGGACACCCTGGCCGATCCGCACGCCCAGGCCGACCCGACCGGCGCCGCCCTGGCCGCCTGGTCGATGGTGCACGGCTTCGCCCAGCTCTGGCTCAACGACGCCGTCGACACCGCCGGGGATCCGATCGCCACCGTCGAGAGGCTGGCGGCGATCCTGTTCGACGGCTAGCGTCGTGTCGGTGAGCCTCAAAGACATCCCGCTGACCACCATCGACGGCACCGACACCACGCTCGCCGAATTGTCCTCTCGTGCAACGCTGGTCGTCAACGTCGCCTCCAAATGCGGTCTGACCCCGCAGTACAGCGCGCTGGAGAAGATCGCCAAGGATTACGCCGACCGCGGTCTGACCGTCGTCGGGGTGCCGTGCAACCAGTTCATGGGCCAGGAACCCGGCACCGCCGAGGAAATCCAGACGTTCTGCTCGACCACCTATGGGGTGACCTTCCCGCTGCTGGCCAAGACCGACGTCAACGGCGAGAATCGGCACCCGCTGTACGCCGAGCTGACCGCGGCCGCCGACGCCGACGGGCAGGCCGGTGACATCCAGTGGAACTTCGAGAAGTTCCTGCTGGCCGCCGACGGCTCCGTGGTCAACCGGTTCCGCCCGCGCACCGAACCGGACGCCCCCGAGGTGATCAGTGCGATCGAGGCGGTCGTCGCGAACTAGCCACCTGCCGGCCGGGTGTGCGCCACCGGCGGGACACCCGGGCCGGGCACACTCTGCGGGTGTGACCGCAGAGCTGATCGTCTCGATCTCCGGGATCCGGGACCGCACCCTCTCCGACGTCGACGACTTCTGTGCGGCGCTGCATGCCCGCGGGGTGCCGGTATCGCTGTTCGTCGCCCCGCGCCTGCGGGGCGGCTACCGGCTGGACCGTGACCCGGACACCGTGCGGTGGTTGACCGACCGCCGCGGCGGCGGGGCCGCGGTGGTGCTACACGGTTACGACGAGGCCGCCACCCGGAAGCGGCGCAGCGAGTTCGCCACCCTGCCCGCGCACGAGGCGAACCTGCGGCTGATGGGCGCCGACCGGGTGATGGAGCAGCTGGGCCTGCGCACCCGACTGTTCGCCGCGCCCGGCTGGTCGGTGTCCGACGGAACGTTGACTGCGTTGCCGCGCAATGGTTTCCGGCTTCATGCCGGGCTGTCCGGGGTCACCGATCTGGTCCGCCGCAGCACGACCCCGGCGCGGGTGCTCGGTATCGGCGCGGGATTCCTGTCCGAGACCTGGTGGTGCCGCACGCTGGTGTTATCGGCCGAGCGCACGGCGCGCCGCGGCGGGACGGTACGGCTGGCGGTCTCCGCGAACCAGCTGCGCCACCCCGGCCCGCGGCAGGCCGCCATCGACGCGATCGAGCTGGCGCTGATGCACGGCTGCGCGCCGGATGTGTATCGCTGGCAGGCCGATCCCGCCCGCGCCGTCGCCGCCTGACGCTAACGTGTCGGCATGGCAGACGCCGACGTCATCGTCGTAGGAGCAGGGCTGGCCGGGCTGGTCGCCGCCGCGGAGCTGATCGAACGCGGCCGCCGCGTACTGATCGTCGACCAGGAGAACGCCGACAACATCGGCGGCCAGGCGTACTGGTCGTTCGGCGGGCTGTTCCTGGTCGACAGCCCCGAACAGCGCCGGCTCGGCATCCGGGACAGTCATGAATTGGCCCTACAGGACTGGCTGGGCAGCGCCGGCTTCGACCGCGAGGAGGACCACTGGCCGCGGCGGTGGGCGCACGCCTACGTCGACTTCGCGGCCGGGGAGAAGCGCAGCTGGCTGCGCGAGCGCGGGTGGGAGACCTTCGCGATGGTCGGCTGGGCCGAACGCGGTGGTTACGGCGCACTGGGGCACGGCAACTCGGTGCCGCGCTTCCACATCACCTGGGGCACCGGACCAGCCCTGGTCGACGTCTTCGCCCGGCGGTTGCTGGGCCAGCCGCGGGCCACGTTCGCCCACCGGCACCGGGTCGACGAACTGATCGTCGAGGGCGGGGCGGTGACCGGCGTGCGCGGCGCGGTGCTCGAACCGAGCGACGCCGCCCGCGGGGTGGCGTCCACACGGAACGCCGTGGCCGAGTTCGAGTTCCGGGCCCAGTCCGTCATCGTCGCCAGCGGCGGGATCGGCGGCAACCACGACCTGGTCCGCAAGAACTGGCCGAAGCGGATGGGCCGGGTCCCGGAGCAGCTGCTGTCCGGGGTGCCCGCCCACGTGGACGGCCGGATGCTGCAGATCAGTGCGACCGCCGGGGCCAGCATCATCAACAGCGACCGGATGTGGCACTACACCGAGGGCATCACCAACTACGACCCGGTATGGCCGATGCACGGGATCCGGATCCTGCCGGGCCCGTCCTCGCTGTGGCTGGACGCCACCGGCAAGCGGCTGCCGGTGCCGCTGTATCCCGGGTTCGACACGCTGGGCACGCTGGAGTACATCGCCACCACCGGGCACGACTACACCTGGTTCGTGCTCGACGCCCGCATCATCGCCAAGGAGTTCGGGCTGTCCGGGCAGGAGCAGAACCCGGACCTCACCGGCCGCAGCATCAAGGATGTGCTGGGGCGCGGCCGCGGGGGCGGTCCGGCGCCGGTGCGCGCCTTCGTCGACAAGGGCGTCGACTTCGTCAGCGCAACGACGTTGCGCGAGTTGGTGACCAAGATGAACGCCGTCCCCGAGGTGCAACCGCTGGACTACGCCACCGTGGAGGCCGAGGTGACCGCCCGCGACCGGGAGGTGGTCAACCGGTTCACCAAGGACAGCCAGATCACCGCGATCCGGGCCGCCCGCGAGTATCTGCCCGACCGGATCGCCCGGGTGGTCGCGCCGCACCGGTTGACCGACCCGAAGGCCGGCCCGCTGATCGCGGTCAAGCTTCACATCCTGACCCGAAAGTCGTTGGGCGGTCTGCAGACCGATCTGGATTCGCGGGTGCTCAAACCGGACGGGACGGTCTACGACGGGCTGTACGCCGCCGGGGAGGCCGCCGGATTCGGGGGCGGCGGCGTGCACGGCTACCGGTCGCTGGAGGGCACGTTCCTGGGTGGCTGTGTGTTCTCCGGCCGCGCCGCCGGGCGGGCCGCGGCCCGGGATACCGCCTGAGGTCCGGCGGCCAGGACGGCCAGGCAGATCGTGGAACTGGCCAGCAGCACCGAGCCGACGTTGTCGGTCAGATAGTGCAGATCGTTGGTCGCCATGCTCAGCCCGCCGATGACGGCCCACACCGAGGCGAGCAGCAGCAGCCACAGCCGGGCGCCCGCGGCGAGCACCAGCATCGCCAGCACCGTCAGCACGACGGTGGTGTGCCCGCTCGGATAGGCCAGATCGTCACCCTTCAGGCGGCCGAAGAGGTGTTTGAGCACCCGGGAGGCCAGCACCGAGACCAACGGGCACAGCGCCACCACCAACGCCAGCCGCGGGCGGCGGCGCACCAGGGCGATCAGCACCGCGACGGCCAGGGTCAGCACCATCGGCACCGCCCAGCTGAAGTAGAGCATCCAATCCGGGTCGGGGCCGAAGACGCGGTGCATCCCGCGCAGCGCCCACTCGTCGAAGGCCGTCGGCCCGGTGCCGACCGTCAGACCCAGGACCACCATCGCCGTCAGGCCGATCGGTGGCCACCAGAGCAGCAGTCTGCGCGGGATCAGAACGCCGTCCCGTTCTCGGGGTCGAGCACCTGGAAGTCGGTGGTCGTCATCTCGGTGAGCCGGCCGTAGTAGATGCCGCGGGCGCTCGGCTCGATGATCCCCTGATGGATGGGCACGGCCCGGGCCGGCGCCACCGCGCGCAGGTACTCGACGGCCTCGGAGATCTTCATCCACGGCGCCGCCGCCGGGGTGGCCAGCACATCGACCGCCTCGTCGGGCACGAACAGCGCATCGCCGGGGTGCATCAGCCGGGCGGGGTGATCAGCGTCGCCGATCAGGTACGAGGTGTTGTCGATCACCGGCAGCTCCGGGTGGATCACCGCGTGGGTGCCGCCGACCCCGCGCACCGACAGGTGCCCGACGGTGAATGCGTCCCCGGCGTGCACGGCCGTCCACGGGGCGCCCAGCTGCGCGGCGGTCTGCGGGTCCGCATACAGCTTGGCCTGCGGATTGGCGTCCAGCAGGGCGGGCAACCGCTCGGTGTCGGCGTGGTCGGGATGCTGATGGGTGATCAGGATCGCGTCCAGTCCGGTGATGCCTTCGAAGCCGTGCGAGAAGGTGCCGGGGTCGAACAGGATCGTGGTCTCGGCGCCTTTGTCGGCGAAGCTCGCGAGGAGGCAGGAGTGCCCGAAGTGCGTGAGGTGCATGGCTACATTGTGGCCCGAGACGGCGCCGGTAGAGTTAGCACCGATCAAGACCGGTCCGAACTGAAGGAGTGCCCGTGGCCCGCGTCGTAGTGCACGTGATGCCCAAGGCCGAGATCCTCGACCCCCAGGGTCAGGCAATCGTCGGCGCGCTGGGCCGGCTCGGCCACAACGGGGTCGCGGACGTCCGTCAGGGCAAGCGGTTCGAACTCGAAGTGGACGACTCGGTGACCGACGAGGCGCTGAACGAGATCGCCGAGTCGCTGCTGGCCAACACCGTGATCGAGGAGTTCACGGTCAGCCGGGAGAACGCGTGACCGCCGGCGGCCGGATCGGTGTCATCACCTTCCCGGGCACGCTCGACGACGTCGACGCCGCCCGGGCGGTGCGCCTCGCCGGCGGCGAGCCCGTCAGCCTGTGGCACGCCGACGCCGACCTCAAGAACGTCGACGCCGTGGTGGTGCCCGGTGGGTTCTCCTATGGTGACTACCTGCGCGCCGGCGCCATCGCCAGCTTCGCGCCGGTGATGCGTTCGGTCGTCGACGCCGCCAAGGGCGGGCTGCCGGTTCTGGGTATCTGCAACGGATTTCAGGTGCTGTGTGAGGCCGGCCTGCTGCCCGGTGCGCTGACCCGCAACGAGGGACTGCACTTCATCTGCCGCGATGTCTGGCTGGAGGTCGCGTCCAATCAGACCGCGTGGACCAGCCGCTACGAGCAGGGCGCCGATCTGCTGGTGCCGCTCAAGTCGGGGGAGGGCCGCTACGTGGCCGCCGAATCGGTGCTCGAC
Source organism: Mycolicibacterium aurum (assembly GCA_900078775.1). Classification (GTDB taxonomy): domain Bacteria; phylum Actinomycetota; class Actinomycetes; order Mycobacteriales; family Mycobacteriaceae; genus Mycobacterium; species Mycobacterium aurum_A. The sequence continues at coordinate 4,001,008 of LT549889.1, read as the reverse complement.
GAGCTCGAGGGCGAGGGCCGCGTGGTGTTCCGGTACCGGGAGAACCTCAACGGGTCGATGCGCGGCATCGCCGGCGTGAGCTCGGCCGACGGCCGGGTGGTCGGGCTGATGCCGCATCCCGAGCACGCCACCGAGCCGCTGACCGGCCCGTCCGATGACGGGCTGGGCCTGTTCTACTCCGCGCTGGATGCGGTGCTGACGGCCTGAGCCGGCGCGTCAGCGGGTGAGCGCCACCGACGCCTCGGCCGTGTAGGCCAGGAACGTGAACGTCTCCTGCAGATAGAGCTGGATGCTCTGCGCGTCGTGGGACAGGTAGCCGATCGACACGTCGGTGCCCAGCTGCAGATCGAAATCGCCTCCGCGGGTGGACAATACGAACGCCCCGTCGATGGCGGGCGCCCAGATTATCTCCCCGTCGACCAGCCGGTTGAGGTGTTCGCGCAGCGGGTAGCCGTGCGCGGTGGTCTCGCTGACCAGGGTGTAGGCGTCGGCCGACAGCAGCACGGAGTACGGCCCGTCCACCCCGGCGAGGCGCAGTTCCGAGAGCGCCTGGGCGATCACATCCGGGTAGTCGCGCGGATCCTCCGGCAGCGTCAGTGCCGGATTGGAACTCGAGGCGCGGATGCCCTCGATGGACGCCGACGGGTAACCCTCGAAGATCGCCCGGTCCTCGGCGAACGCCAGCTTCTTGGCGGCGTCCTTCACCGGATCCCAGTCCGAGTCCTGTGATCCGCGCTCCACATCGTCGACATCGCGCCGGGCCACCGTGAACGGCACCCGCAGCTGCACCAGCGCCCGGGCCTCGCGCAGATGCGCCACCACCCCCTCGCCGGGCGGCGCCACATCGACCAGATGGCCGGTGCTGACCGCCGCGGTCACCGGTCCGCTGGGATCGCTGACATCGACCACCCGCCGGCCGGCGATGTGCCGCCTGAAGGTCCGGCTGGCCTCCTGCTCGATCTCGGCCCAGGCCACATCGGTGATCGGGGCGAGCTCGCGGTAGAGGTTGTTCATTGCGGAATTCCTTTCAGACTGCCGATCGCCAGGGACGGGTCGAGCCCCCGAATCTCCTCGGCGACATCCGGTGCGGGCAGCGGCGCCGGGTCGTCGAGGAAGTCGACGGTGGGGACGAAGAACATGCCGCCGGTGACGGCGACGGAGAAATCCAGGATGCGGTCGGTGTTGCCGGGCGGGCTGCCGATGAACATGTTGGTCAGCATCTGCTCAGTCACCCAGGGTGTGCGCGAATAGCCGATGAAGTAGGTGCCGTACTCGCCGTTGCCGACGCTGCCGTAGGGCATGTTGCGGCGCACGATCTTCAGCTCGTTGCCGTCGGCGTCGGTGATGACGTTCAGCGCGATGTGCGAATTCGGGGGCTTTACATCGTCATCCATCTCGATGTCGTCGAACTTGGTGCGCCCGATGACATTCTGCTGTTCGTCGACGGGCAATGCGCGCCAGGCGGACATGTCGTGCACGTACCGCTGGACGTGCACGTAGCAGCCACCGGCGAAGTCGGGATCCTCGGCGCCGATGACGGTGGCGTTCGACGCCGCCGGCCCGTTCGGGTTCTCGGTGCCGTCGACGAATCCGAGCAGATCCCGGTTGTCGAAATAGTTGAAGCCGTGCACCTCGTCGACCACGGTGATGGCGCCGTCCATGGCCGCCATCAGCCGCCCGGCCAGCTCGAAACAGACATCCATCGTCTCGGCGCGGAGGTGGAACAACAGATCTCCGGGCGTGGACGGCGCGCGGTGCACCGGCCCGTCCAACGGGATGAAGGGATGCAACTGCGCCGGCCGCGGCCCGTCGAACAACCGGTCCCAGGCGTCCGAGCCGATCGCGGTCACCACCGACAGGTTCTTGGACGGGTCGCGAAATCCGATGGCGCTGACCAGACCTGAGATGTCGGGCAGCGCATCGTGCACGGTCTGTTCGCCACCATCGTCGACGGTGGCGACCAGGAAAATCGCGGCAGCGGTCAGCGGGTCGACCACCTGCTGGGGCACCGGACCGGTCACAGATCCAGACCCTAGCGGCACGGACGACGGATTCGCAGGTCAAGATGGAAAGATGGCAGCTAGCCCCCAGAGTCTGTGCGAGTTCATCGACGCCTCCCCGTCACCGTTCCACGTATGCGCCACCGCGGCGCGGCGACTGACCGCCGCGGGGTACACCGAACTGTCCGAGGCGGACGCCTGGCCGGCCTCGGGCAAGTTCTTCACCGTCCGGGCCGGCTCGCTGATCGCCTGGGATTCCAGCCCGGGTGATGTGCCCTTCCGGATCGTGGGCGCCCACACCGACAGCCCGAACCTGCGGGTCAAGCAACACCCGGACCGGGTGGTCGCGGGCTGGCAGGTGGTCGCCCTGCAGCCCTACGGCGGGGCGTGGCTGAACTCCTGGCTGGACCGCGATCTGGGGGTCAGCGGCCGGCTCTCGGTCCATGGCGATGGCGAGATCACCCATCGGCTGATCCGGATCGACGACCCCATCCTGCGGGTCCCGCAGTTGGCCATCCACCTGTCCGACGATCGCAAGGGTGTCAGCCTCGACCCGCAGCGGCACGTGAACGCGGTCTGGGGCGTGGGGGAGCGGCGCTCGTTCCTCGGCTACGTCGCCGAGCGGGCCGGGGTGTCCGAGCACGACGTGCTCGGCTTCGACCTGATGACCCACGATCTCACCGCGTCCGCGGTCACCGGTGTCGACGGCGCGTTCGTCAGCGCACCCCGGCTGGACAACCAGGCCACCTGTTACGCCGGGCTGGAAGCGCTGCTGGCCGCGCGCCCGGCCGGCCATGTCCCGGTGCTGGCGTTGTTCGACCACGAGGAGGTCGGTTCGCAGTCCGATCACGGAGCCCAGTCCGATCTGCTGCTGACCGTGCTGGAGCGCATCACGCTGGCGGCGGGCGGGGCGGCGGGAAAGGCGCCGGCGGCAGCCGGGAGGACTTCCTGCGTCGGCTGTCGGCGTCGATGGTGGCCTCCGGCGACATGGCGCACGCCACCCACCCGAACTACCCGGAGCGGCATGAGCCCGGCCACCAGATCGAGGTGAACGGCGGCCCGGTGCTCAAGGTGCAGCCCAATCTGCGCTACGCCACCGACGGCCGGACCGCGGCGGCGTTCGCGCTGGCCTGCCGCCAGGCCGGGGTGCCGCTACAGCGCTACGAGCACCGTGCCGATCTGCCCTGCGGGTCCACCATCGGCCCGATGACCGCGGCGGGCACCGGCATCCCGACGGTCGACGTGGGTGCGGCCCAGCTGGCCATGCACTCCGCGCGCGAGGTGATGGGCGCCCACGACGTGGCCGCCTACTCGGCGGCGCTGCAGGCCTTCCTGTCCCCGGCCTGACGGTCTAGAGCTCGCTGAGGTCGTAGCGGATCACGTTCTCCACCACGATGCCGTCCCGGGTCCGCACCCGGTCCATCCCCCGGATGGTGACCGTGCCGTCCGCGGCGGTACCGGTGTAATGCAGGAAGATCAGCTCCTCGCCGTCGGCGTCGCCGGCGACGGTGGCGCTGTCCACCAACTGCAGCCGCAGATCGGGCAGGGCCTCGACGACCCCGGCGATCTTGCCGAGATAGTCGGCGCGGCCGCGGACCGGTTTCGGGTCCCCGGGCCAGTGCCCGACGATGTCCTCGGCCAGCAGCCCGCCGATGCGGGACGGGTCGGGCGCGGCCCAGAACGCGGCCCACGCCTCGGCGGTGAACTTGGGGGCGACAGGTGTGTTGGTCATGGCTCCACACTGCGGCGGTGTGGGTGCGGCTTCAATTACCCGTGAGGTAGTTGCCCGGCTGTCCTAGCCTTCGAGCATGACTCTTCGAATCGAGATGATCACGTTCGACTGCGTGGACCCCGAGAAGCTCGCCGCATGGTGGGCCGGGGCGATCGGCGGCGAAGTGAACGCGGTGGCGCCGGGCGAATTCGTGATGCTGGCCGCCGAGGGCCGTCCGACACTGGGCTTCCAGCGGGTGCCCGACCCGACCCCGGGCAAGAACAAGGTGCACGTGGACCTGCACGCCGAGGACCGCGAGGCCGAGGTCGCCCGGCTGGTCGGCCTCGGCGCCACGGAGACCGCGCGCAACGACTTCGGCCCGGAGTTCGAGTGGGTGGTGCTGGCCGATCCGGAGGGCAACGCGTTCTGCATCGCGTGAAACACCGGGGGTGACCCAGCGCACCCCGTAGCTGGTCGTTTCCGTTTTGCGGGCCCGCATAGACTGTCAGGCGTGACGTCGGAGCTCACTCACCAGACAGATACCGTCGAGCGGGCAGCCGCCACCCCCGATCATCCCCAGCCCTATCGCGAGCTGGGGCTGAAGGACGACGAGTACCAGCGCATCCGCGAGATCCTGGGCCGCCGCCCCACCGACGCCGAACTGGCGATGTACTCGGTGATGTGGAGCGAGCACTGCTCGTACAAGTCCTCCAAGGTGCACCTGCGCTACTTCGGTGAGACCACCACCGACGAGATGCGGGCCGGCATGCTGGCCGGGATCGGCGAGAACGCCGGCGTGGTGGACATCGGGGACGGCTGGGCGGTCACCTTCAAGGTGGAATCGCACAACCACCCGTCCTACGTCGAGCCCTACCAGGGCGCGGCCACCGGCGTGGGCGGCATCGTCCGCGACATCATGGCGATGGGCGCCCGCCCGGTCGCGGTGATGGACCAGCTGCGCTTCGGCGCCGCCGACGCCCCCGACACCCGCCGCGTGCTCGACGGCGTGGTCCGCGGCGTCGGCGGCTACGGCAACTCCCTGGGCCTGCCCAACATCGGCGGCGAGACCGTGTTCGACGCCTCCTACGCGGGCAACCCGCTGGTGAACGCGCTGTGCGTCGGCGTGCTGCGCAAGGAGGACCTGCACCTGGCCTTCGCGTCCGGCACCGGCAACAAGATCATCCTGTTCGGCGCGCGCACCGGCCTGGACGGCATCGGCGGCGTGTCCGTGCTGGCGTCGGACACCTTCTCGGGCGACGAGTCGGGATCGGGACGCAAGAAGCTGCCCTCGGTGCAGGTCGGTGACCCCTTCATGGAGAAGGTGCTCATCGAATGCTGCCTGGAGCTCTACGCGGCCGACCTGGTGGTCGGCATCCAGGACCTCGGCGGTGCCGGATTGTCCTGCGCCACATCCGAACTCGCCTCCGCCGGTGACGGCGGCATGCGGGTCGAGCTGGAGGCCGTGCCGCAGCGCGCCGCGGACATGACCCCCGCCGAGATCCTGTCCAGCGAATCGCAGGAGCGCATGTGCGCGGTGGTCACCCCGGAGAACGTGGACAAGTTCCTCGCGGTGTGCCGCAAGTGGGACGTGCTGGCCAGCGTCATCGGTGAGGTCACCGACGGCGACCGGCTGGAGATCACCTGGCACGGCGAGACTGTGGTGGACGTGCCGCCGCGCACCGTCGCCCACGAGGGTCCGGTCTACCAGCGCCCGCTGGCCCGCCCGGACACCCAGGACGCGCTGATCGCCGACACCTCGGCCAAGCTGACCCGCCCGGTCACCGGCGAGGAGCTCAAGGCCACCGCGCTCGCGCTGCTGGGCAGCCCGCACCTGTGCAGCCGGGCGTTCATCACCGAGCAGTACGACCGCTACGTGCGCGGCAACACCGTGCTCGCCGAGCACGCCGACGGTGGCGTGTTGCGCATCGACGAGGAGACCGGCCGCGGTATCGCGGTCTCCACCGACGCGTCGGGCCGTTACACCCAGCTCGACCCCTACACCGGCGCCCAGCTGGCACTGGCCGAGGCCTACCGCAACGTGGCCGTCACCGGGGCCACCCCGGTCGCGGTGACCAACTGCCTGAACTTCGGCTCCCCGGAGGACCCGGGCGTCATGTGGCAGTTCTCCCAGGCCGTGCGTGGTCTGGCCGATGGCTGTGCGGCCCTGGGCATCCCGGTCACCGGCGGCAACGTCAGCTTCTACAACCAGACCGGCAGCACGCCGATCCTGCCCACCCCGGTGGTCGGGGTGCTCGGCGTCATCGACGATGTCACCCGCCGGATCCCGACCGGACTGGGCAACGAGCCGGCGAGACGCTGCTGCTGCTCGGCGACACCCGCGACGAGTTCGACGGCTCGATCTGGGCGCAGGTCACCGGAGAACACCTCGGCGGCGTGCCGCCCCAGGTCGACCTGGACCGGGAGAAGCTGCTGGCCGAGGTGCTGACCGCGGCCTCGCGCGACGGACTGGTCTCGGCCGCACACGATCTCAGCGAGGGCGGGCTGATCCAGGCCGTCATCGAGGCGGCGCTGGCCGGTGAGACCGGCGCCCGGGTGGTGCTGCCCGAGGGCGTCGACCCGTTCGTGTTCCTGTTCTCCGAGTCGGCGGGCCGCGTGCTGGTGGCCGTGCCGCGCACCGAGGAGAGCCGGTTCCGGTCCATGTGCGAAGCCCGCAACCTGCCGGTGACCCGGGTGGGTGTGTCCGACGAGGGCAGCGACGAGCTGGAAGTGCAGGGCCAGTTCACCGTCCCGCTCGCCGAGTTGCGGGCCACCTCCGAGGGCGTGTTGCCCGGGTTGTTCGGGTGATCGACCGGGCCAGGCTCGGGACTCCACTACTGCAGTGGGCCTGGAGCCTGGTCCGGCTGGATTTCGTCGGAATCCCTTTCGGCGCACTGTTCTTCTGCCTGTCGCTGACGCCGTCACTGCTGCCCCGTGACTGGCTGTTCGCCGGCCTGATCGGCGGCATCAACGCCGCCATCGGCTACGGCATCGGCGTGCTGATCCACAAGTTCCTGCTGCGCTTCGTGTTACCGGGCCGGCCCTGGTGGCCGCCGCGCGATGCGGTGCTGCGCATCGCCAAGGTCGTGGTGGTGGCCGGCGCGCTGACGGTCCCGGTGCTGATGCTGATCCCGGCCGCCCGCTGGCAGCGTCAGGTCTCGGCGTTGATGGGCATCGACGGCCCGGACACGCTGAGCCACATGCGCACCATGGCGCTGGCAGTGGCGGTCGGGGCGGCCTGCATCGCGGTGTGGCGGGCGCTGATGGATCTGGTGAAGGTGATCGCCCTGCTGCTGATCCGGCGGTGGCGGCTGAACAACGAGGTGGCGTTCTTCATCGGCACCGCGATCACCGCGGTGCTGATCGTGATGCTGGTCAACGGGGTCCTCTACCGCGGCTTCCTGCTCGGCGCCAGCCAGGTCTTCCGGCCGCAGAACGCGACCAGCGCGGCCGGGGTTCAACAGCCGACCGAACCCGAGAAGTCAGGTAGCCCAACATCATTCGCGCCCTGGGATTCCCTGGGTTTTCAAGGCCGCAATTTCGTGGCCGGCGGTCCGGACGCCGCCGAACTGACCCGGCTGAACGGCCGGCCGGCCCGCGAACCCATCCGGGTGTACGCCGGGCTGCAGACCGCCGACACCGATGAGGCCCGGATGGCGGTGCTGCTCAGCGAGTTGGAGCGCACCGGGGCGTTCGACCGCGAGCTACTGGTCGTCATCCCCACCACCGGCACCGGCTGGGTGAATCCGGTGGCCGCCCGGGCGGTGGAGTCGATGTACAACGGCGATACCGCGCTGGTCGGCATGCAGTATTCCTATCTGCCGAGCTGGATCTCGTTCCTCGGTGACCGGGAGAAGTCGGTCCGCGCGGCGCGGATGATGATCGAGGGCATCCACGCCCGGTGGGCGGCCCTGCCCGAGGGCGACCGCCCCGAACTCGTGCTCTACGGCGAGAGCCTGGGCTCGTTCGCCGGCCAAGGCGCGTTCGACTGGCTGCCCGATATCGCCGAGAAGGGCTTCTCCGGCGTGCTCTGGGTCGGCCCGCCGCACGAGAGTTCGTTGTGGAGCGGGCTGGTGACCCGCCGCGACCCGGGCACGCGAGAGGTCGAACCGCGCTACGACAACGGGCGCACGGTGCGCTTCGCGCAGGCCGCCGACCCCGCCGATGTGCAGCGCATCGCGGCCGGGCCGTGGGCGGGCACCCGGGTGCTGTTTCTGCAGCACGCCTCCGACCCGATCGTCTGGTGGTCGCCGAATCTGCTGTTCTCCCGGCCGGATTGGCTCAGGGAGCCAGCCGGCGCAGGTCGGACCGAATCCATGCGCTGGTATCCGATCGTGACGTTCTGGCAGGTCAGTGCGGACATCACCAATGCGTCCGGGGTGCCCGAGGGACACGGGCACAACTACGGGGACACCGTGCTGGACGGCTGGGTGGCGGTCGCCCCGCCAAAGGGCTGGACGCCGGAGGACACCGAGCGGATCCGGGACGATATGAACAGCAAGGCCGGCGTCGACGGGCCGCCGGTCTGAGCCATCCGTCGCGGCGCCGGATCGCCTTGTCACGGATTGATGGTGGGCGCCCCGATCTGGCGGCCCCACACGTACTCGGAGAAGATCGGCGAGCCCAGTTCGAAGTGGTTGTAGGGCGCGATGGACAGGCCGGTGTCCATCACCAGATACGGTGCCGGCCAGAGTTCGCGGGTGATCTTCTGCCAACACCCAGGCCGGCCGCCGGGCCCGCCGCGCGCATTCACCCGCGGCAGATTGTCCGGGTACACATAGGTATTCGGCAGTCCCATCCCGAAGATGGTGCCCGCCGAGGCCAGCGAGTACCCGTTGTCGCCGCCGAACACCTGCGCCATCAACGGCGCCGCGTCGTGGTAGTTGCGGATGGTGCACAGCAATTGGGGGCTGTAGTGATCGAACAGCGCCGAGGTGGGCAGCAGATCCTGCGCCCCGCGCACCAGGTAGCGGCCACCCCGATCGAGCACGTCGCCGGCGGTGCCGCCCAGTCCGAGCGCCGCCAGCAGCGCCGCATCGACCGCACCGCGTCGCGCATACAGGGTGGACGCGGTCACCGATGCCGCCGCCATCCCGTCGAACAGTTCGGGGGCGGCGTCGGCGTAGACGTCGGCCAGCGCATTCACCTCGCGCACATCCCGGGTGAACTGTGGCATCCGGTCGTTGAGGGTCGCCAGGATGGCGTTGCCGTCGGACAGCGATCGGCCGAACCGGCCGCCCATCCCGTCGAGCGCCTGCGCGGCCGCGGTCAGCGTCTGGTTCAGCCGCACCGGGTCCACCTGCTCCGCTAGCGCCAGCACGGTTTCGAACAGCGTGTTGAACTCGGTGCTGACCCAGCGTGCTTCGATCTGGCTGCCGGGGTGAAGGCGTTGTGGCACAGGGGTTTCCGGTGATCGCAGCGCCACGTACTTGTTGCCGAAGACGGTGCTGGCGTTGATGTCGGCGCGCACGTTGGCCGGGATGAGGCGCAGATATCTCGGGTCCACCCGCAAGGTCAGCCGGGCCGTGGAGGATTCCGCCTCGATGCTGCTCACCCGGCCGATCTCCACCCCGTTGAGGGTGACCTTGGTCCCGGGATCGACCACCAACCCGGCCCGCGGGGCCTGCAGGTACACATCGACCCGGGACCGGAATTCGCCGCGGAACTGCTGGTAGAGCAGCACGGCGCCGATGGTCAGCAGCACCAGGGTGACGGCACCGGCCGTCTTGTACGGCGGTGCCGGTCGGTCGACGGCGCCCACTTTGCGACACTAAACCGATGATGGCTCGCCGTGCTGCCGATCCGGCAGAGACGCGTGCCGCGGTGCTCGCGGTGGCCGACTGGCTGCGGGACGCATCGCGGCCCGAACCGGCCCGCGATGAGGTGGCCGCCGCCGTCCGGTTGACCGCGCGAACCCTGGCCGCGATGGCGCCGGGCGCGAGCGTGGAGGTGCGGGTGCCGCCGTTCGTCGCGGTGCAGTGCATCGCCGGCCCCCGACACACCCGGGGTACCCCGCCCAATGTCGTGGAGACCGATCCGCGCACCTGGCTGTTGTTGGCCACCGGCCTGATCGGGATCGACGCACCGGGTCTGCAGTTGTCGGGATCTCGCGCTCCCGAGATCGCGCAGTGGCTGCCGGTGCTGCCACTGGAGGACGACTAGGTTCCTGGCAGCCGATGCCAAATGCCGCTCCGGGCATGCTTAATCGGCCACACGGCCGGCGCGGGAAGTGTGAGATACAACGAAATCCGGCTTGCGTATTGAATTATCGGGGTCGGATGACCGTAGACTGGGCCGCGTCACTCCAAGCCCCCAGGGAGCAGCCATCGTGACCTTCTCGCCGGAGCCCGAAGAGACGGAACCGAAAGAGGAATGCGGCGTCTTCGGCGTCTGGGCCCCCGGTGAGGATGTGGCCAAACTCACCTATTACGGCCTGTATGCGCTACAGCACCGTGGGCAGGAAGCCGCGGGCATCGCCGTCGCCGACGGTTCCCAGATCCTGGTGTTCAAGGATCTCGGCCTCGTCAGCCAGGTCTTCGACGAGCAGACGCTGGCCGCCATGCACGGTCACGTCGCCGTCGGGCACTGCCGCTACTCCACCACCGGCTCGACCACCTGGGAGAACGCCCAGCCGGTCTTTCGTAACACCGCCGCCGGTACCGGGGTGGCGTTGGGCCACAACGGCAATCTGGTCAACACCGCCGAACTGGCGACCCGGGCGCGTGACGAGGGCCTGATCGAGACCCGCGGCACCCCGACCGCGACCACCGACTCCGACATCCTGGGTGCGCTGCTGGCCCACGGCGCCGCCGACTCCACGCTGGAGCAGGCCGCGCTGGAACTGCTGCCCACCGTGCGCGGTGCGTTCTGCCTGACCTTCATGGACGAGAACACCCTCTACGCGGCCCGCGACCCGCACGGGGTGCGCCCGCTGTCGCTGGGCCGGCTGGACCGCGGCTGGGTGGTCGCCTCCGAGACCGCCGCGCTCGACATCGTCGGCGCCTCCTTCGTCCGGGACATCGAGCCCGGCGAACTGCTGGCCATCGACGCCGACGGGGTGCGCTCCACCCGGTTCGCCAACCCGACCCCGAAGGGTTGCGTCTTCGAGTACGTCTACCTGGCCCGCCCGGACAGCGTCATCGGCGGCCGGTCCGTGCACGCCACCCGCGTGGACATCGGCCGGCGGCTGGCCGCCGAGAACCCGGTGGAGGCCGATCTGGTGATCGGCGTACCGGAGTCCGGTACCCCCGCCGCGGTCGGCTACGCGCAGGGCTCGGGTATCCCGTTCGGTCAGGGCCTGGTGAAGAACGCCTACGTCGGGCGCACCTTCATCCAGCCCTCGCAGACCATCCGCCAGCTCGGCATCCGGCTCAAGCTCAACCCGCTCAAAGAGGTCATCCGTGGCAAGCGGCTGATCGTCGTGGACGACTCGATCGTGCGCGGCAACACCCAGCGCGCGCTGATCCGCATGCTGCGGGAGGCCGGGGCGCTGGAGGTCCACGTCCGGATCGCCTCCCCGCCGGTCAAGTGGCCGTGCTTCTACGGCATCGATTTCGCCACCCCGGCCGAACTGATCGCCAACTCGGCGAGCAACTCCGCCGACGAGGACGAGATGCTCGACGGCGTCCGCCGGGCGATCGGCGCCGACACCCTCGGCTACATCAGCCAGCAGGGCATGATCGCGGCCACCGAGCAGCCGGCCACCCGGTTGTGCTCGGCGTGCTTCGACGGTCACTACCCGATCGAGCTGCCCGGCGAGACGGCCCTGGGCAAGAACGTCATCGAGCACATGCTGGCGAACGCGGCGCGCTCCGGCATCCCGCTGGAGTCCGCCAAGGCTCCCGGGAACGCCGCCGACGCGCTGCGCACCCCCTGAGATCTATTGCGACTCAGGTGAACTCAGCCGCACCAGGCGCCGCCGTTCGGTATCGGCTGCGGTGCCGTCGCTGTCCAGCGCCCGGCTGACCGCATCGCGGTAGCGGATCAGGCCGTGCGGCGGCGGTGGGATCACCGCGTCGATGTCGTGGTCGCGCATCACCGCATCACAGTGCAGCGACTCCACCAGCGGACGGGCCAGCCCCGACGGGATCGGTGTCACCAGGCCCACCCACCAACTCGCGATCGTCGGCGTCAGGAACGGCAGCACCACGATCATCCGGCGCCGCAACCGGGCCACATCGGCGTAACCCTGCATGGCCTCGCCGTACTCCATCACGTCCGGCCCGCCGATATCCCAGGTCCGTGACCGCGGCACCGGTGCGGTGGCCGCCTCCGCGAGGTAGTGCAGCACATCGTCGATGGCGATCGGCTGGATCTTGTTGTGCACCCAGCGCGGGGTGGTCATCACCGGCAACCGGTCGGTGAGGTGACGGACCATCTCGAACGACGCCGACCCCGAGCCGATGACGATGCCGGCCTGCAGCACCACCGTCTCGATCCCGGACTCGATCAGGATCTCGCCGACGGCGGTTCGGGACCGCAGGTGCGGGGACAGTTTCCCGTCCGGGTGCAGGCCGCTGAGGTAGACGATGCGGCGCACCCCGGCGCTGCGGGCCGCGGCCACCACATTGCGGGCCGCCCGCTCCTCGTCGGTCTCGAAGTCGGCCGAGGTGCCCATGGAATGCACCAGGTAGTAGACGATGTCGGTGTCGGCGAAGGCGGCAGCCAACGAGTCGGGGTCACCGAGGTCGCCGCGGGCCACCTCCACCCGGTCCCGCCAGGGCCGATCGTCGAGTTTCGCGGGGGTGCGGGCCAGCGCGCGCACTCGGTGCCCGCGCTCAAGCAGCACCGGGATGAGGTGCCCGCCGATGTAACCGGTGGCCCCGGTGACCAGGCACCGGGTAGACGTGTCGGGCACTTTTCCTCCGCTCGTTCGGGCTCTTCACCAGGTATTCGGAGCCGATGAGGGGATGGATGACCGCAGCGTGCCACCCTCAAACGGGCGGGCCGGCCGGCGCCGGGAGAGCCGATGCGGTCACCGGCCATGCGCGGGGTTGGAGTGGACCGGTAGCCTTGGGTCCGATGAGCGAGCAGGGGCTGGCGTGACCATGGACAAGGGCCGCGCCGAAGAAAACGGTATCTCGTACGCAACCGCCGGAGTGGACATCGAGGCGGGTGACCGAGCCGTCGAGTTGTTCAAACCTCTCGCCAAGAAGGCCTCCCGTCCCGAGGTCCGGGGCGGCCTCGGAGGCTTTGCCGGGCTGTTCGCCCTGCGCGACGGCTACCGCGAGCCGCTGCTGGCCTCCTCGACCGACGGGGTGGGCACCAAGCTGGCCATCGCCCAGGCGATGGACAAGCACGACACGGTGGGCCTGGACCTGGTCGCCATGGTCGTCGACGACCTGGTGGTGTGCGGGGCCGAGCCGCTGTTCCTGCAGGACTACATCGCGGTCGGGCGGACCGTGCCGGAGCGGGTCGCCGCGATCGTCTCCGGTATCGCCGAGGGCTGCGTGCTGGCCGGCTGCGCACTGCTCGGCGGGGAGACCGCCGAACACCCCGGTCTGATGGAGCCCGACCACTACGACATCTCCGCCACCGGCGTGGGCGTCGTGGAGGCCGACGACCTGCTGGGCCCGGACCGGGTGAAGCCCGGTGACGTGATCATCGCGATGGCGTCCACCGGTCTACACTCCAACGGCTATTCGCTGGCCCGCAAGGTGCTGCTGGAGATCGACCGGATGGACCTGTCCGGTCACGTCGAGGAGTTCGGTCGCACGCTGGGCGAGGAACTGCTGGAGCCCACCTACATCTACGCCAAGGACTGCCTGGCGCTGGCCGCCGAGACGCAGGTCCGCACCTTCTGCCACATCACCGGCGGTGGGTTCGCCGGCAACCTGGAGCGCATCATCCCGACCGGGCTGGTCGCCGAACTCGACCGTGGCACCTGGACCCCGGCACCGGTCTTCGGCATGATCGCCCAGCGCGGTCGGATCGAGCGCGCGGAGATGGAGAAGACGTTCAACATGGGCGTCGGCATGGTCGCCATCGTCGCGCCGGAGGACACCGACCGTGCGTTGGCGATTCTCACCGCGCGCCATCTGGAGTGCTGGACGGTCGGAACCGTGGCCAAGGGCTCAAAGGATGGAGAGCGAGCGCGGCTGGTGGGGCAGCACCCGCGGTTCTGAGGAACCGCGCGGTGCGCGTGCCGCGCGGCGGGTCAATGCCGCCAGTCGTCCTCGTCGGCATACCGATCGGCGAGGCCGTCACCGTTCTTGAAATCGTCGGCGCCGCTGCTGTTGGACAGCTCGCGTTGCAGCCGCTCGAAATCTGTCTCCGGCGTGTTGTATTTCAGGTCACGAGCAACCTTGGTTTGCTTTGCCTTAGCCCGGCCGCGGCCCATTGGGACCCCCTCGCGCAATAACGGAGCGGCCCAACGTGCAGGCGGCTCCGATCTGTGTGTGTATGTATTGTCCTGCCGAACACTTTACCGTGCCCGGCGGCGGTGCGCCTGCAGGCCCATGGCTGCCGCGGTTCCGGCGGTCTCAGCGGCCTCCGCTGCGGAGCTTTTCCACCGCCAGCCGGCCCGCCCCGACGCCTCCGGTATCGGGCATCGAATCGGCGTCGATCACCGCGGCCACCTCGTTCTCGCCGCCGGTCAGCAGCGCAGTATCGGCCGGTATACCCCGTTTGACCAGGGCCAAAGCTATGGGTCCGTCGTCGACGTGGTCGACCACGGTGCCCAGTCGGCCCACCGGCCGCCCAGCCGCCAGCAGCGGGTCCCCGGTGCCTGGCCGTTGCACCGACCCGTCGAGCTGTACCAGCACCAGCATCCGTGGCGGTTTCCCGAGATTGTGCACCCGCGCGACGGTCTCCTGCCCGCGGTAGCAGCCCTTCTCCAGGTGCACCGCCCCCACTCCCGGACCGCCGATCCAGCCGACCTCGTGCGGGATGGTGCGCTCGTCGGTGTCCACACCGAGTCGCGGCCGGCCCGCGGCCACCCGGTGTGCCTCGTAGGCCCACACCCCGACCGGTTGCACCCCGGCCCCGGCCAGCCGGGCCAGCCAGTCGTCCTTGCCGTCGGGGCCGACCGCCCGGGGCACGACGAGGTCGTATTCACCCGGGTACGTCGCGCGCAGGAAGCCGCCGCCGGGCAGCTCGACCGCCGACCACGGCGCCGTCGGCACCGCGAGACCGAGGGTGGCCAGTGCCTCCGGGACGGCCGGACCCAGCAGGGAGAGCACCGCCAGTTCGGCCGGGTCGATGACGACGTCGGCCCAGAACACCATCTTGCGCAGGAAGGCCAGCAGCGGTGCGCCGCGCCACGGCTCGGTGTCCAGGACGGTTCGCCCGTCGAGCTGGGTCTGGATCCAGTGATCTTCGACACGGCCCTGCACGTCCAGGCTGAGGTTCTGCACCACCGCGCCGTCGGGCAGTTCGCTGACGTGCTGGCTGGAGATGGTGTGCAGCCAGCTGCGCCGTTCAGCGCCGGTCAGCTGCAGGACCGCGCGGTGTGAACGGTCCACCACCACCGCCGCGGAGGCGGCGGCACGCTGCTCGCCGAGCGGGTCACCGTGGTGCCAGACGGCACCGGCGTCTGGACCGGAATCTGGGGCGGGAACTGCGGACATGACCTCAACGATACGGCCGATACGCTCCACCCATGGTGGCCCGATCCCCGGACGTGGTGGTGGACCTCGACGGTGCCGTGCACGGACCCGACGAACCCCTGGTTTCCGCCGTCGCCCCGGTGCTCACCCGCGGCGACGGTGTCTTCGAGACGACGCTGCTGCGCGGCGGGCGGCCCTGTCTGCTGGAGGCGCACCTGGCCCGGCTGGCCCGGTCGGAGACCGTCGTCGGATTGCCGGGCACCGACCCCGCCCGCTGGCGGTCCGCGGTGGCCGTCGCGGCCCGGCGCTGGGACGGCCGCGACGGGGTGCTGCGGCTGGTGTCCGGCCGGGGTGCGGCGTTCGTGATGGTCTCCCCGGTGCCCGAGCGGGCGCTGGCCGCCCGCCGCGACGGCCTGGCCGCGGTGACGCTGAATCCCGGCCCGCGCGGTGCGGTGGCCGGCGCAAAGTCGTTGTCCTACGCGCTGAATGTCGCGGCGCTGACCGAAGCCGGGCGCCGGGGTGCGGGGGACGCGATCTTCGTCGACGACGACGGGGTGGTGTTGGAGGGCCCGCGGTCCTCGGTGGTGATCGCGGTGGGCGAAACCCTGCTCAGCCCGCCGCCGAGCCTGCCGATCCTGGCCGGCACCACGGTGGCCGCCCTGTTCGAGGCCGCGCCGAACGCCGCCTACCGAACCTTGAAGGTGACGGATCTGTTTGCCGCGCAGGGAGTTTGGCTGGTCTCGGCGGTGACGCTGTGCGCGCGGGTGCACACCCTGGACGGCCGGGCGCTTCCCGAGGCCCCGGCGCACGACCGGCTGGCCGGCTGGGTGGAGTCCGCGGTGTCACGCTAAATCGGTTGTCGGGCCCGGCTTTCGGGAGTACGGTCGGCCGTACACAGGGAAGGAGGTGGTCCGACAAATTGAGTGACATACGGACATGTGAGGTGGCTGCCAGCTAGCAGCACCAGGAGTGTGATGGAGCTACTTGGCTCTTCGCACATGCGCCTCGTGCGACCTGCGAGCGCTGGCGAATCCCAAGCAGCCACCCGGCCCCCGAGTCCTTGGTTGGTCCAACCAAGAAGAAAAGGCTCGGGGGCTGCTCCGTTTCCGGGGAAAAACAGCGGCTCAGCCGACAAACCGGCTGAGCCGGGCCGACAGGTGCGGCACCAGCCCGCCGTCGGCGTCCACGCGTTCCTCCACGTAGGCCAGATCGCCGGCCTCGATGATCCCGTAGAGCCGCTTGGCGCCGCCCACCAGCGCGCTGGACTTGCTGCGGGCCAGGGCGTCGGTGGCCAACTCCCAGGAGGCCTGGTTCAGTGGGCTGCCGTAGAACAGCTCGATGAAGCCCGAGGAATGGGCGAGCAGCAGTTCGATGGCCTGGGTCTCGTCCGGGTCGGCCGGATCGCTGACGAACCGCCAGAAGCCGGTCTCGCGCAGATCGGGGCCCTGGTACTCACCGGCCGCGTCCAGGCGCCAGGAGCGGGAATCCCAGTTCAGATACCCGCCACCGTCATGGGAGACGATGATCTGCTGGCCGAACCGGTAGTCACCGTCGGCGTCGCGGCCCTCGCCCTCGCCGCGCCACACACCGACCAGCGGCAGCAGCGCGAGCAGCGCGGGATTGAGGTCCGCGCCCGCGCGCAGGTTCGCGGTGTCCGCCGGGATCGGTAGATCGTCGAACGCGGGGATGTTGCGGGCCGCGGTGATCTTGGCCCGTTCAGCCGCCGAAGCCACGGCCCGGTCACCCGAGCCGGGCGCGACGGCGTCGCCCTCGCTCACCCCTCGTCGGTGACGAGCCGGTAGACGGCGTACAGCGCAAACCAGGTGATGACGACCGCGGCCGCCACAAGCAGAAATTCGAAGAACAGCACCACGGGGATGATCCTAACCGCCAGAGGGCACCGCGCTCGAGTCGAGGCTCGAGCGCGGTGACCCGGTGGAGTCGCTAGGCGACCTTGACGTCGATTTCGTGGATGCCGGCGCCGGTGGGGGCGATGCTGGCATCTCCGTTGCCGGCCGGCGACAGGGCGCGCAGCGTCCAGTTGCCCGGGGCGGCGAAGAACCGGAAATCGCCGGTGGCCGACGCGACGACCTCGGCGGTGAACTCGTCAGAGCCGTCCAGCAGGCGCACGAAGGCCCCGCCGACGGCCTGGCCGGAGCCGTCGACCACACGACCGGTGATCACGGTTTCCTTCTCCAGGTCGACGCCGGCCGGCAGCGTCAGTCCTTGCTTAGGGGCAGAGCACATATCAACTTCCCAACTCGATCGGGGCTCCCACCAGGGAACCGTATTCCGTCCAACTACCGTCGTAGTTCTTGACGTTCTTGTGGCCCAGCAGCTCCTGCAGCACGAACCAGGTGTGCGAGGAACGCTCGCCGATGCGGCAGTAGGCGATGGTCAGCTTGTCGCCGTCCAGGCCGGCCTCGGCGTACAGCTTGGCCAGATCTTCATCCGACTTGAAGGTGCCGTCCTCGTTGGCCGCCTTGCTCCACGGCACGCTGATGGCGGTCGGGATGTGGCCGGCGCGCTGGCTCTGCTCCTGCGGCAGGTGGGCCGGGGCCAGGATCTTGCCGGAGAACTCGTCGGGGGAGCGCACGTCGACCAGGTTCTTCTCACCGATCGCGGCGATGACCTCGTCGCGGAAGGCGCGGATGTCGTTGTTGGGGGCCGCGGCCACGTACGACGTGGAGGGACGCGCGGGCACGTCCGTCACCAGCGGGCGTCCGTCGAGCTCCCACTTCTTGCGGCCACCGTCGAGCAGCTTGACGTCCTCGTGGCCGTACAGCTTGAAGTACCAGTAGGCGTAGGCGGCGAACCAGTTGTTGTTGCCGCCGTACAGGATCACCGTGTCGTCATTGGCGATGCCCTTGTCGCTCAACAGCTTCGAGAACTGCTGCTGGTCGACGAAGTCGCGCTTGACCTGGTCCTGCAGCTCGGTCTTCCAGTCGATGCGGACGGCGCCGGCGATGTGGCCGCCCTCGTAGGCGGAGGTGTCCTCGTCGACCTCGACGAAGACCGTCTTCGGTGCGTCGAGATTGCTCTCGGCCCAGTCGGTGGAGACCAGGACGTCGGAGCGTGCCATGGAGTGGTTCCTTTCGGTTGTACTGCTTTGAGTCGTTTGGCGGGGTCAGGCGGGCACGCGGCGCAGCCGCGCGACGAACGGGTAGATCTGGCAGCCCAGGCAGATGCCGAAGGCTGCGTTGAGAAACGCTGCGAACAGTGCGAAAGCGGTGGCCACGAGGCCGACCGACGGCGCGCCCAGCACGAAGCCGGCGGCGCCGACCACCCCGAACCCGAACCCGACCAGCTGGGCGAACCGCAGCGGGGCGACCGGCTCACGCTCGGTGACCGGACCCAGCCGCGGCGCGATCAGCGTGGCGAACACCGCGCCGTAGGGGTGCCGGCGGGGGCCGCGCGCGGCGCCGACGGCGAAGACCACGGTCTGCAGACCGAGAATCGCCGCGGCGGCGGGAACGCTGACCGTGGAGATCAGCAGGGTGAGGACCAGGACGGCGGTGGTGACCCAGGCGACGAACCGGGGACCGCGCACGTCCACCTGATCGGATTGCGTGACTGACATGTGAATGCTCCTGTTGCTTGGCTGGACTGGACTGGCAGGCCACGTGGCGCCTGCAGAGCGGCGCACCAAGATCGAGGGCGCGGCTCGTCAGCAGCTACGACAACAACAGCAACAGCCCGCGGTGCGGCACAGATCAACCGTGCGGCGTTTGGTGAGCAGCAGCTCAAGACGGGCAGTCACGCCGCACACAATACCCGTAGGCACCGCGATCAAGCCAATAGAGGTTCCAGCACCGAGCGCAGGTCAGCGGCTTTGGGGACGCCGGTGGTGCGGTACCGCGGGCGGCCGTCGCCGTCGAAGATGATGGTGGTCGGCAGCGACAGCACCGAAAGACGTCGGGCCGCCTCGGGATTCTCGTCCATGTCGATCTCGACGTGGGCCACCGCCGGGACCTCCGCGCAGACCTGGTCGACCACCCGGCGCACCGCCGCGCAGGGGCCGCACCACGGCGCACTGAAATGCAGGATGGTCGGCCCGGTCTCGGACAGGCCCAGTCCGCTGGTGTCGATGTCGGAGGCTTCGGCGGCCGCCCGGATCATCCCCGAGCGCAGCGTGATCAGCTTGCCGACCAGGTACCCGAGCCCCAGCACCGCGATCACGATCACGATCACCAACGTCACCGAGGTGTTCATGACTGTCTGAACTCGTCCAGGTGCACGGTTAGTCCCTCCGCGATGCCCTCCACGATGATGTCCGATCCGCGGACACCGCCGCTGGTGGGCGTCACCCCGAACGGTAGTCGCTGGTCCGGGATGCGGGTGCTGAAGGCCTGGAGCACCGCGGCCGTCTTGTCCTCGGGCACCGATTCGTCGGCGGTGCCGGGCCCGGTCAGCACCCCGGTGGCGGTCAGCACGATGGTGCTGTCGTGCGGGCCGTCCATCGTCATGTCCACCGACACGCTCACCCGGGTGTCGAAATCCGCGGCGGTCGGGGTGCCGGTGAAGATGAGGCCGTCCCCGCTGGAGATGCCCGACTCGGTGGTCCCGCCGGTGGCGTCGTTGCTTTCCCGCTGCGGGGCCTCGACCAGCAGGTCCTTGATGCCCATGAACCGGCCGACGTGGGTCGAGTCGATGATGATGCGGCTCTCGGCGACCCCGACCGGCAGCGCGGCGTCCGGCCCGATCAGCCACGTCGAGTCGGCCAGGTCGATGTCGTGCAGGGTCGCCTCCAGGGACACCTTGCCGGTGACCGGGTGCGGAACCCCGGAGGCGCGGATCTCGATCTCGCGGTACTCGTGCGCCCGGGCCTGGGTGATGAACGGGAATCCGAGGATGCCGGCCCACGGGTCGAAATGCAGTCCGGCGGCGGTGCGCACGCTGCGCGCCAGCCGGTATTCGGCGTAGATGGCGGCGCCGAAGTCGGTGCCGGCGGCGCCCACGACGATCGCCACGATGGTTGCCAGGGCAGCGGTCAGCAGCTTGCGCACCCGCACATTCTGTCCCACCCGTGCAGACCTCGGACCGACACCTGCTGGTTCCGGACTGCTAAGCAGCAGGTGGCGCGGTATCGTGGTGCGATCGTCGGTCGTAACGGCCACGTGTCAGCCATGAATCGCCGAAGTTGCCTCCGACACCGATGTCCCGGGGATGATTCAGGACGCTGGAGGAACTTTTGGAACTGTTACTTCTGACCGTCGACCCACACCCGGATACCGTTCTGCCCTCGTTGTCGCTGCTCGCGCACAATGTGCGCACGGCTCCGACCGAGGTGTCCTCGCTGTTGGAGGCAGGCACCGCGGATGTGGCGATCGTCGACGCGCGCACTGATCTGGCGGCCGCCCGCGGGTTGTGTCGGCTGCTCGGCACCACCGGAACCTCCATCCCGGTGGTGGCCGTCGTGAACGAGGGCGGCCTGGTCGCCGTCAACGTGGAATGGGGACTCGACGAGATCCTGCTGCCCGGCACCGGGCCCGCGGAGATCGACGCGCGGCTGCGGTTGCTGGTCGGGCGCCGCGGCGGGGTCGCCGACCAGGAGAGCGTCGGCAAGGTGACGCTCGGCGAGCTGGTCATCGACGAGGGCACCTACACCGCGCGGCTGCGCGGCAAACCGCTCGACCTCACCTACAAGGAGTTCGAGCTGCTCAAGTACCTCGCCCAGCACGCCGGCCGGGTGTTCACCCGGGCACAGCTGCTGCAGGAGGTCTGGGGCTACGACTTCTTCGGCGGAACCCGCACCGTGGACGTGCATGTGCGTCGCCTGCGCGCCAAGCTCGGCCCCGAGTACGAAGCCCTGATCGGCACCGTGCGCAACGTCGGGTACAAGGCCGTGCGGCCCGCCCGCGGCCGTACCGCCGCACCCGCCGCCGACGGGCTCGACGACGTCGACACGTTCGTCGGCGAACTCGAGGGTGAGCTGGACGGCGATCTTGACGACTCCGGATTCGATTCGGCCGCAGGGTCTTTCGGTCCGCTGCGCAGCCAGTGACGCAGTGGCGTACCGGTCTGGTCGCCGCCGACCGGGACCGGATCAGCGAGATCATCGGTGCCGCCACCGCGGCGGACGGGGTCGCCCCGGTCGGTGATCAGGTGCTGCGTGAGCTGGGCCGCGACGACACCCGTCACCTGCTGGCATTCGACGGCGAGCGGATCGTCGGCTATCTGAACCTCGTCCCGGGCATGGCCGAGGCCGTGGTGCACCCCGCGGCCCGCCGCCGCGGGATCGGCGCCGAACTGGTCTCCACCGGCCTGGCCGCCGGCGGGCCGGGCACCCGGATCTGGGCGCACGGTGACCTGCCGGCCGCGCGGGCACTGGCACACAAGCTCGGGCTGAGCCGGGCCCGGGAACTGCTGCAGATGCGGCGCCGGCTGGCCGACCTGCCCGCGCTGCCGGGCACCACCGACGGTCACACCGTCCGCACCTACGCCGGACCCGGGGACGACGCCGAGCTGCTGCGGGTGAACAACGCGGCCTTCTCCTGGCACCCCGAACAGGGCGGCTGGACCGCCGCCGAGATCGACGAGCGCCGCGGTGAAGCCTGGTTCGACCCCGAGGGGCTGTTCCTGGCCTTCGACGGCGACCGGCTGCTGGGCTTCCACTGGACCAAGGTGCACGGTCCTGATCTCGGCGAGGTCTATGTCGTCGGCATCGACCCGGACGCTCAGGGCCGCGGCCTCGGCGCCGAACTGACCCTGCTGGGGCTGCACCACCTCGCCGAACGGTTGGGACCCGAGGCCGACGTCACGCTGTACGTGGAGGGTGACAACACCGCGGCGGTAAAGACCTACCGCCGGCTGGGCTTCGACATCTACAGCGCCGATATCGCCTACGCCGCCCCGGCTGGGAACTAGCTGTACCTGTTCACCTGCCGTTCATGCGGGCGCTGCTGACCGTCCATCGCCACCGCATACGTTGCCGGAGAGTGTGTTGCCGTCAACTGAAAGTGGGATTCGTGAAGCTCAATATCGGCCTGGCCCTGTCGGCTACCGCGGTCGCCGCGCTGACGCTGTCTGCCTGCGGTAGCGACAACAACACCCCGGTCGGCGGTTCGGCATCCGGCACCGCGGCAACGGGTGCGTCCGGGGCGGACTGCGCGGGCAAGAACTCCATCACCGCGGAGGGCTCGACCGCCCAGCAGAACGCCGTCGCGCTGTTCAACCAGGTGTGGGGCCAGGCCTGCCCGGGCAAGAACCTGTCCTACAACCCGACCGGCTCCGGTGCGGGCCGCGAGCAGTTCATCGCCAAGAACGTCGACTTCGCCGGATCCGATTCCGCACTCAAGGACGATCAGATCGCCGCCGCGGCGGCCCGCTGCGGCGGCAACCCGGCCTGGCACCTGCCGCTGGTCTTCGGGCCGATCGCGATGGCCTACAACCTCGATGGCGTCGACGGCCTGGTACTCAACGGCGACACCCTGGCCAAGATCTTCTCCGGCCAGATCGCCAAGTGGAACGATCCGGCGATCGCGGCGCTGAACGCGGGCAAGACGCTGCCGGACACGGCCATCACGCCGATCTTCCGTTCCGACTCCTCGGGCACCACCGACAACTTCCAGAAGTATCTGACCGCGGCGGCCCCGGAGTCGTGGACCAAGGGCGCCGGCAGCGAGTTCCAGGGCGGCGCCGGCGAGGGCGCGCAGAAGTCGGCCGGGGTGGCCCAGGCGGTGCAGGCGACCCCCGGCGCCATCGGCTACGTGGAGAAGGGTTTCGCCGATCAGGCCGGCCTGCCCTACGCCCAGATCGACAGCGGTGCCGGTGCGGTGGAGCTGACCGACGAGTCGGCGGGCAAGGCGATCGACGCCGTCGAGATCTCCGGTGAGGGCAATGACCTTGTGCTGGACCTGAATTCGCTGTACGGCACCAAGGAGGCGGGCGCCTACCCGCTGGTGCTGGCCACCTACAACATCGTCTGCTCGGACGGCTACGACGCCGACACCGCCGCCGCGGTGCGGTCCTTCCTGACCGTCGCCGCCAACGAGGGGCAGGGCGGGCTGTCCGCGGCCGGGTATGTGCCGCTGCCCGATCAGTTCAAGCAGCGCCTGCTGACCTCGGTCGAGGCCATCGGGCCGGCCGCCTAGTCACTGGCACATCGGCGGCATGGAGGCAAGGATGGATGCGGCAACCGTATGACGTATCAAGGTATCGAGAAGGGTTCCGACGGTAACTCCGTGACTATTCCGAATCCATCCGACTCGGGGTCGGGTGAGGCGCTGGCCGCACCCTTCCCCGAGCCCACCCCGATCTCGACGAACCCGTCGAGGAACGCCGGTGTGCGTCTCGGCGACCGCCTGTTCGGCGGGGCGGCCACGGGCTCCGGTGTCCTCGTCATCGCGATCATCGCGGCGATCGCGATCTTCCTGCTGTGGCGGGCGGTTCCGGCTCTGCAGCGCAACGAGGAGAATTTCTTCCTCTACGGCGGCAACTGGATCACCACCGACACCGCGGCCATGCACTTCGGCATCCTGGACCTGCTCCAGGTGACGGTGTTCGTCTCGGTGTTCGCCCTCATCCTGGCCATGCCGGTGGCCCTGGGCATCGCGATCTACCTGACCAACTACGCGCACAAGCGGGTCAAGGGCCCGCTGGCCTACATGGTGGATCTGCTGGCCGCCGTGCCGTCGATCATCTACGGCGTGTGGGGGCTGTACGTCCTGGCCCCGGCGATCAAGCCGGTCGCGGTGTGGCTCAACGAGAATCTCAGCTGGCTGTTCCTGTTCTCCACCGGCACCGCCTCGGTGGCGGGCGGCGGCACCATCTTCACCGCGGGCATCGTGCTGGCGGTGATGATCCTGCCGATCATCACCGCCGTCACCCGTGAGGTGTTCGTCCAGACCCCGCGCGGCCAGATCGAGGCCGCGTTGGCGCTGGGCGCCACCCGCTGGGAGGTGGTGCGGACCACGGTGCTGCCCTTCGGGATGTCCGGCTACATCAGCGGTGCCATGCTCGGTCTGGGCCGGGCACTCGGTGAGACCATCGCCCTGCTGATCATCCTGCGCGGCACCCAGTCCGCCTTCGGCTGGTCGCTGTTCGACGGCGGCTTCACCTTCGCCAGCAAGATCGCCTCCGCGGCATCGGAATTCAACGACCAGTACAAGGCCGGCGCGTACATCGCGGCCGGGCTGGTGCTGTTCATCCTGACGTTCGTGGTGAACTCGCTGGCCCGCGCCGCGGTCTCCGGAAAGGACCGCTCCGCATCATGACCTCCACACTGGATCAGCCGGTCAAGGCGCCCACCTTCCAGGGCGTGAGCCTGCGCCGCAAGATCACCGACAACGTCGCCACCCTGCTGGTCACCGCCTCCGTGCTGGTCGCGCTGGTGCCGCTGGTATGGGTGCTCTACACCGTCGTCGCCAAGGGCATCGGCGTGGTGCTCGACAGCACCTGGTGGACCAACTCGCAGGCGGGCATGACCGCTTTCCAAGCCGGTGGCGGCGCCTATCACGCCATCGTGGGGTCGTTGCTGCAGGCCGCGATCTGTGCGGCGATCTCCATCCCGATCGGCGTCTTCGTCGGTATCTACCTGGTGGAGTACGGCGGCGGGACCCGGCTGGGCAAGGTGACCACCTTCATGGTCGACATCCTCACCGGGGTGCCCTCCATCGTCGCGGCGCTGTTCATCTACGCGCTGTGGGTGGCCACCCTGGGCTTCCAGCGCTCCGGCCTGGCGGTGTCGCTGTCCCTGGTGCTGTTGATGATCCCGGTCATCGTGCGCTCCACCGAGGAGATGCTGAGGATCGTGCCGATGGACCTGCGGGAGGCGAGTTATGCGCTGGGCGTACCGAAGTGGAAGACCATCTCGGCGATCGTGGTGCCCACCGCGCTGTCGGGCATCGTCACCGGCATCCTGTTGTCGCTGGCCCGGGTGATGGGGGAGACCGCGCCGCTGCTGATCCTGGTGGGCTACGCCCAGGCAATGAACTTCGACATGCTCAGCGGCTTCATGGGGTCGCTGCCCGGCATGATGTTCGATCAGACCTCGGCCGGTGCCGGCGCCAACCCGATCCCGACGGACCGCCTGTGGGGCGCCGCCCTGACCCTCGTGGTCCTCATCGCGGCGCTCAACGTCGGCGCGCGGTTCATCGCCAAATTCTTTGCCCCGAAAAAAGTCTAGAAGGTCTAAGGAGTTATCGACATGGCCAAGCGTCTCGACCTGAAAGACGTCAACATCTACTACGGCGCCTTCCACGCGGTGTCGAGTGTCTCGTTGTCGGTTGAACCGCGCAGCGTCACCGCCTTCATCGGCCCGTCGGGCTGCGGCAAGTCCACCGTGCTGCGCACCCTGAACCGCATGCACGAGGTCATCCCCGGCGCCCGCGTCGAGGGCTCGGTGCTGCTCGACGGCGAGGACATCTACGCGGCCGGAGTCGACCCGGTCGGTGTGCGCAAGACCATCGGCATGGTCTTCCAGCGCCCGAATCCGTTCCCCACCATGTCGATTCGCGACAACGTGGTGGCCGGGCTGAAGCTGCAGGGGGTGCGCAACAAGAAGACCCTGGACGAGGTCGCCGAGCGCTCGCTGCGGGGCGCCAACCTGTGGAACGAGGTCAAGGACCGGCTCGACAAGCCCGGCGGCGGACTGTCCGGCGGTCAGCAGCAGCGGCTGTGCATCGCCCGCGCCATCGCGGTGCAGCCCGACGTGCTGCTGATGGACGAGCCGTGTTCGGCGCTGGACCCCATCTCCACCCTGGCGATCGAGGATCTGATCGCCACGCTCAAGCAGGATTTCACCATCGTCATCGTCACGCACAACATGCAGCAGGCCGCCCGGGTCAGCGATCAGACCGCGTTCTTCAACCTCGAGGCCACCGGCAAGCCCGGCAAGCTGATCGAGATCGACGACACCGAGAAGATCTTCTCCAACCCCTCCCAGAAGGCCACCGAGGATTACATCTCCGGCCGCTTCGGCTGAGCCGCCCGTCCCACCAGAACTGCCCCGCAACGACAGTTGCGGGGCAGTTTGCGTACGCGTGGCCGGTGCTAGCGGGGTTCGACGAAGGTCTGGTCCTCGGGGAACGATCCGGTCGCGGTGAAGATGACCCGCCGGGCGACCTCCACGGCGTGGTCGGCGAACCGCTCGTAGAACCGGCTCAGCAACGTGACGTCGACCGCGGCGGTGACGCCGTGCTTCCAGTCCTTGTCCATCAGCACCGAGAACAGGTGACGGTGCAGATCGTCCATCGCATCGTCTTCCTCGCGGATCCGGGCGGCCTTCTCCGGATCCAGGGTGTCCAGAACCTCCTGCGCGCTGCGGCTCAATTCGACTGCGACCCGGCCCATTTCGGCGAAGTAGCCGTTGACCTCCTCGGGCAGAGTGTGCTGCGGGTGGCGACGGCGGGCGATCTTGGCGACGTGCAGGGCCAGCGCGCCCATCCGGTCGATGTCGGCCACGATCTGGATGCCGCTGACGATGGCGCGCAGGTCGCCGGCCACCGGGCCCTGCAGGGCCAGCAACTTGAAGGCGGACTCCTCGGCGCGCACGCTGATCTCGGTGATGCGTTCGTGGTCGGTGATGACCTGCTCGGCCAGCGCCAGATCGGCCTGCAGCAGGGCCTGGGTAGCGCGTTCCATCGCCTGACCGGCGAGATCGCACATCTCCCCGAGCTGAACGGTCAAGGAAGACAGCTGTTCTTGATACGCAGTACGCATGGCACCACCTTACGTTTGCCGGGCCTACGGGTCACGATGCCACAGGTGAACGGGGGGTGAATGCCTTCCTCGCGTCCGGGCCGGAACTATTCGCAGCTGGTATCGGCCGCGTTGGTGACGGTGAGGTCCTCGGGCAGCTCGGTGGGCTCGCTGCTGGTCCCGCGCACCATCTGCACCTGCACGGTCGAACCGCTGGGCGAGGGCGGGGTGACGGCGCTGAAGTCGGAGCCCAGCACCACCCGCACCACGTCACCCATGCCGGTGACCTGCTCGATGTTGGCGTCGTGGAACGAGGAGGCGACGGTGGCCGCGGCCTGCTCGTTGCCGGGGGAGAAGAACACCGTCGTCGACTCCAGCGGGCCCGGGTAGTCGTCCGGGGTCTCGATGTTGAATCCGTGCCGGGCCAGCACCTCGGCGGCGCTGGCGGCCAGGCCGGCCTCGCTGGTGGAGTTCGACACCCGCACCGTCACATCGCTCGGATCGGTGGCCACCGCGTCCACCATCTCCCCGTTCTCGCCCGCAGGACCGGTTGCGTCGCTGTCCGATTCGGGGGTCTGCGGGACCGGGGTGTTGTCCTCGGTGCGCTCCTCGGGCAGTGGATCGTCGTTGATGATGGCTTGGAACAGCGCGGCCATATCGTCGACGCGGGGCTGCTCGTTGCCCCACTCGTCGGCGTAACCGGTGGTGGGCACGGTGACGAAGGTGATCCGGCCGGCATTCACGCCCTGCACCGACTGGCCGAGGTCGACGAGGTCCTTGGTCTTGATGTTGTCGACGAAGCTGTCCTCGATGAACATGTTCACCACGTTGTTCAGCTTGGACAGGCTGAAGAACACCTCTTTGGAGATCAGCGAGCGCAGCAGCGAGGACAGGAACAGCTGCTGGCGCTTGATCCGGCCGTAGTCGCCGTTGACCTCGGTGGTGACCTGACGGGCCCGCACGTAGTTCAGCGCGGTGGTGCCGTTCACCATCTGCCGGCCGGCGGTGGGCAGCACGGTGCCCAGCTCGTAGTCCTCCAGCGGGGTGGTGCTGCACACCTCGACGCCGCCGAGCGCGTCGACCATCTTGGCGAACCCGGTGAAGTCGACGGCCATGAACCGGTTCACCGACAGGCCGGAGAGCTTCTGGATCACCTTCACCAGGCACTTGGGGCCGCCGACGGCGTAGGCGGAGTTCAGTTTGGTCTCGGTCCAGGCCTCTTCCAGCCCGTACATCGGCGACTCTTCGTCGGTGATCGGGCCGTACGCCCCGGTTTCGGCGTTCCACGGCTCGCACTTGATCGGCGTGATCGCCAGATCGCGCGGGAACGACACGGCCACAACGCGTTTGCGGTCGGCCGGGATGTTGACCAGCATGACGGTGTCCGAGCGGGCACCGGCGGCGTCCTCGGTGGTCCCGGCCCCGATCTCGCTGTTCTGGCCGATCCGGCTGTCGGTGCCGACGATCAGGAAGTTCTCGTCACCGAACTGCGCGTTGGGGTCCACGATGTCGCGCGAGTTCGGGTCCAGTGCCGCGACCTGGTTGAGGCTGCTGTTCTTCATCGACTGCCACTGCCAGGCACCGCCGGTGAGCACCAGGGCGCAGATCGCCAGCACGGCAGCGGCGATACGGCCCAGGTTGCGCGCGGTGTGGTGGTCGGCCGGGCCACCTCGGGTGGGGTGCAGCGGGTGCGGCGCCCGGTTGACACCCAGGTCGGGCAGTTCGGAGGCGTACGCCGAGGGCATCAGCAGGACCTCGGTGACCGGGTCGTCCGCGCGGTCGCGGACGGCCGGGGCGAAGATCACCGGCGGAACGGGCTCGGCGGGGTCGGTGGGTGGCGCGGCGGCCGCGACCTCGGCATCCTCGGAAGGCTCGGTCTCGGTCTCGGTCTCGGTCTCGTCCCGGGCGGGGCTTCGGTCTCCGCGCCGGCCTCGGCCTCGGCGCGTTCCTCGGCCCGGCGCCGGGCGGCGCGGCCGCCGGTGGGCAGATCGGCGTCCAGCTTGGCGATCAGGTCCGCGACGGTGATCCCGTCGGTGTGGTTGCCGGTGCCGGTCACACCGGGCCGCGGGCCGGGCGGCGGCGATCCCGTGGACCGTTCCCACGGCGTGCGGCCGGAGGCCGGTCGCGGGGTCCGGGTGAGCCAGGGGTTGTCGTCGCCGGTGTTCTCGTCCCCGGTCCCGGAGGCGCGGTCGGGCCGGCCAGGAGTGGCGTTTTCGCCGTCACTCATGTCCTACCGGCCTTCGCGGATCGAGGGGAACGTGCGCGTCGTTGCGCACGATCGTGGTCTGTGCCTTGAAACAGGTTTGAAAGGCACGCCCAGTTTTTCTAGCAGCAGTGCACCGGGCTCCGCCACCGGGAGCCCGTCCAGTGGTCTCCCATCGTACTGAGACAACCTGTGAACCGGCCAGCGCGAGGGCGTGACGGTGCGATTTCGGGAAGGTCTCGGATCAGCCGCCCGAATTCATCACATCGGCGGCCACCGGGACCGTCAGATCGTCGGGATCGTCCAGCCAGCCCTCGGGCAGGCTCACCGAGCCGGGGGAGCCCTGGCGCCCGCGCGGGCCGCCGGCCACCTCCGGGAAGGGCACCTCGGGATCGAGCTCGCCGAGCAGCGCGTCGAGCTCGTCGCGCGTCTTGACCAGAGCCAGGGCCCGGCGCAGGTCGGCGCCGGCCGGGAAGCCGTGCAGGTACCAGGCGATGTGCTTGCGCATATCGCGCATGCCCTTGTCCTCGCCGAAGTGGTCGGCCAACAGTTCGCCGTGGCGGCGCATGATCTGAGCGACCTCGCCGAGGGTCGGCGGGGTGGTGATCGGCCGACCGTTGAACGCGTCGGACAGTTCGGCGAACAGCCACGGCCGGCCCAGGCAGCCGCGGCCGATGACCACGCCGTCGCAGCCGGTCTGCCGCATCATCGCCTGAGCGTCGGAGGCGTCGAAGATGTCCCCGTTGCCCAGCACCGGGATGCTGGTGACGTGCTCCTTGAGCTCGCCGATCCGGTTCCAGTCGGCGCTGCCGGAGTAGCGCTGCGCGGCGGTGCGGGCGTGCAGGGCCACCGCGGCGGCGCCCTCGGCCTCGGCGATCCGCCCGGCGTCCAGATAGGTGAGGTGCGCATCGTCGATACCGACCCGGAACTTCACCGTCACCGGCACATCGGTGCCCTCGGCGGCGCGCACCGCGGCCGCCACGATCCTGCCGAACAGCTTGCGCTTGTAGGGCAGCGCGGATCCGCCGCCGCGCTTGGTCACCTTGGGGACCGGGCAGCCGAAGTTCAGGTCGATGTGGTCGGCCATGTTCTCGTCGACGATCATCTTCGCCGCGGCGTAGGTGGTCTCCGGGTCGACGGTGTAGAGCTGCAGCGACCGCGGCGACTCCGCCGGGGCGAAGGTGGTCATGTGCATGGTCACCGGGTGGCGTTCCACCAGCGCGCGGGCGGTCACCATCTCACAGACGTACAGACCGCTGACGGTGCCGGCCCGGGCCAGCTCCAGCTCCCGGCACAGGGTGCGGAACGCGACATTGGTCACACCGGCCATCGGGGCCAGCACCACCGGGCTGTGCAACACGATCGGGCCGATCGCCAAAGACCGAGCCGGCCCGATCTGCGGGGCAGACCGGGCCGTCGGTACTTCGGGGGCGACTGTCATCCGGCCGCGGTGGAGGACACCAGGAGGTTCTTCATGGCCTTCTTCTCGGCGACCTTGCGCTCGCGCTCCAGGCGGCGCTCCTTGGCCACCTCGAACTTCACGCAGGTGTCCTCGAGCTCCTCGACGTGCTTGGCCAGCTCGTCGCGCAGCTTGGCGCCCTCACCGGTGAAGTCCTCACGCTCGAAGATGCGCCACTTCTTCAGTACCGGCATCACGATGTCGTCGAGGTGGATCCGCGGGTCATAGACACCGCCGGTGGCGATGACGACGGCCTTACGGCGGAAGTCCGGGATGGTGTACCCGGGCATCTTGAAGTTGGTCAGGATCTTGTGCAGGGACTTCATCGCCTGGTTGGGGGCGATCTCCATCCCGGCCGCGGACACGTCGCGGTAGAAGATCATGTGCAGGTTCTCGTCGGCGGAGATCCGGCCCAGCAGCTGGTCGGCGACGGTGTCATTGCAGGCCTTGCCGGTGTTGCGGTGCGAGACGCGGGTGGCCAGCTCCTGGAAGGTCACGTAGATGACCGAGTCGAACAGGCTCTGGGCGAACAACTCGTCGCCGCCCTGCAGGTTCTGGCCGGGGGAGAAGCCGCGGGTGACCTGCTCGACCCGCAGCTCTTCGAGTTCGATGGGGTCGACGGCGCGGGTGACCAGCAGGTAGTCACGCAGCGCGATGCCGTGCCGGTTCTCCTCGGCGGTCCACCGGTTCACCCAGTAGCCCCACGGCCCGTCCATGCTGAAGTTCATCGCGATCTCGCGGTGGTACGAGGGCAGATTGTCCTCGGTCAGCAGGTTGGTGATCATCGCGATCCGGGCGACCTCGGAGAGCTTGGACTGCTCGGGATCCCACTCCTGGCCACCCAGGGCGTAGAAGTTCTTGCCGTCCGACCACGGGATGTAGTCGTGCGGGTTCCAGTCCTTACGCATGGACAGGTGCCGGTTGATCTGCTTCTCGACGACGGGCTCCAGCTCGTGCAGCAGCTGCAGATCGGTCAGTTCCGTGGACATGGACCCTCCGATTATCTGTACCTCTTGGTTGCACTCAGAGTATCTGTGTACTCCGGTGACATTCAAGTTCCCCAAACTGTGGTTCGTGTAACGGTTACGGCTCGGTGTGACGACGAAACAGGGATTGTGCTGGGCCGATGCTCAACGCGCGGCGGCGCGGCTGAGCAGCATGTCGATGCAGTAGTCGACGAACTGTTCGCGGGTGGCGGCCAGTCGGCCGTCCAGGTAGGCGGTGAACAGAGCGGTCAGCGCGCCCACCAGTCCGGTGGCGACCATCTCCTGGCGCGCCGGATCGGTGATCGCGGTGAGCTTGCGCTGCAGCAGGGCGATGAAATTGGGCATCCACTCCGCGCCGGACCGGGTGAGCACCGGTTCGCGTTCGGGAGCCAGCAGCAGTACCCGGCCGCGGCTCGGGTCGTCGACCATCAGCGCGACGAACTGTTCGACGGCCTCGCGCGGGGTCTGCGCGGAGGTCAGCGCGGTCATCGCGGTACTGCACACCTCGTCGTAGACCGCGCGCACGAAATCGTCACGGTCGGCGAAGCTTTCGTAGAAGTAGCGCTCGGTCAGCCCGGCCGCCCGGCAGACCGCGCGCACCGTCAGGGTCTGGCCGGCCGCACCGCCGAGCAGTGCGACGCCGGCGGTGATGAGATCGCCGCGGCGCAAGGTCTGGCGATCCTGCAGAGGAACGCCGGACCATCGACCGCGTCGTTGACCGGACGGCACATCACTCCTAAGCTGCATACTGACAACGAGTGTAGTCAGAATTGTCTGACATGGACGGGAAGTTCGCCAGTGACTCAAGATACGTCCGAGACGTGCCCGGTGACCAGCGCATCCGCGGCCGACGCGCCCGAGGCTCAGCCGGTGGCCGCCGGCTGCCCGGTGAGCACCGCCGGTTATGACGCGCCACCGCTCCCGCTCGGACCCGACTCGCTGACCTGGAAGTACTTCGGCCAGTGGACGGGCCTGTTCCAGGGGCCCTGGGCGGGTTCCATGCAGAACATGCACCCGCAGCTGGGCGCGGCGGTCCAGGAGCACTCGATCTTCTTCATGGAGCGGATGCCGCGGCTGTTCCGGTCCATCTACCCGATCGGCGGGGTGGTGTTCGACGGCGACCGCGCGCCCAAGACCGGCGCCGAGGTCCGCGACTACCACATCGGCATCAAGGGCGTGGACGAGCAGGGCCGCCGCTACAGCGCGCTGAACCCCGACGTCTTCTACTGGGCGCACGCGACGTTCTTCAAGTCGGTGCTGCTGTCGGCCGAGAAGTTCGGCGGCGGCATCTCCGATGCCGACCGGCGCCAGCTCTTCGACGAACACATCACCTGGTACCGGATGTACGGGATGAGCATGCGGCCGGTGCCGAAGTCCTACGAGGAGTTCGAGCAGTACTGGGACCACATGTGCAAGAACGTCCTGGAGAACAACTGGGCGGCCCGGGAGGTCATGGATCTGTCCACCATGCCCAAACATCCGTCCATGGAATGGCTTCCGGACTGGGCGTGGAAGCTGAACCTCAAGGTGATGCAGCCGTTCCTGACGTTCCTGACCGTCGCGATCTACGACCCGGCGGTCCGCGACCTGATGGGGTACACCTGGACGCCGCGCCAGCAGTTCCTGCACGACCGGTTCTGCGAGGTGATCACCTTCGCGGGCAAGGTGCTGCCCAAGCGCTGGCTGCAGCACCCGCGTAAGCGCTCCGCGCTGGACCGGGCCGCGGGCAGGCTGCCCGCGGACTCGCCGTTGGTGCAGACCCCGGCCCGCAACCTGCCCCCGATCGAATACCGGGACAGCCCGAACTTCTACTGCCCCAAGGTGTCCTGAGCGGCCGCACCCTCGGCCATCAGCATGGCCTCGGCCTTGTCCCGGGGGTGTCCCGAGCGCAGCAGCAGGGTGAGCAGCACCCGGGCCTTGAGCGCGGTCAGCTGACCGGACGGTACGCAGCCGCGCTCGATCAGGTCCAACTCGGCCCCCGGTGACCCGTAGGTCTTCTCCAGCACCGCGCCGTCGCGGGTGCGGGAGGCGTAGACCACCGGAATGTCGCGCGCGAGTTCGCCGAGCGCCTCGGCCACCGCGCCGCTGACATGCCCGCCGCCCAGGCCCTCGACCACCAGACCCTGGTAGCCGCACCGGCCGACGGCGCGGATCAGATCGGTGTCCTGATCGAGCACGGCGGTGAGCAAGGCCACCCGGGCCGGCTCCCCGCGGTCGGAGTCCAGCAGTGCCGGCAGCGCCGGGGCGGGATCGCAGCGCAGCAGGGTGGCGCGCCCCTCGTGGATGACCCCGAGATCGCTGCGCCCGCCCGACCGGAACGCATCGAGGCGGTGGGTGTGTGTCTTGTGCACCCACTTCGCCGAATGGATCTGGTCGTTCATCACCACCACCGCGCCGCTGGTGGCGTAGGTGAGCTCGGGGTCGAGTGCCACGCTGATCGCCGCGGCGAGGTTGGCCGCCGCGTCCGACCCCGGTGCGGTGGGTGCCCGCATGGCCGCGGTGAACACCACCGGGCTGTCCAGGGGCCGCAGCAGGCTCAGTGCATAGGCCGTCTCCTCCAGGGTGTCGGTGCCCTGGGTGATCACGACGGCGTCCGCGCCGAGGCCGGTCTGGGCACGGACTTCGGTTGCCAGCCGGACGAGTTCGTCGAAACTGATCTCCGAGGAGTCGGTCAGGCTCCACGGCACCGACCGCACCCGCACCCCGGGCACCGGCACCGTGTCGGCGGCGTGAATGCGCGGTATCAGGCCGGCGCCCTCGTCGCTGGGGGCGCAGGCGATGGTGCCGCCCATCGAGATGACCGCGACGGTGGGGGTGCCCATCAGCCGGCCTCGGGCAGGTTGCGCGGCCCGTGGGTCAGCAGTTCGCAGCCGTCGTCGGTGACCACCACGGTCTCGCTGATCGCGGCGCCGGCGGCGAACAACAGCATGTGGAACACCATGCCCGCCTCCAGCTTGCGGCTGGTGCGGTGATCGATGTCGAGTGCGAAATCACCTGAGGTCGGGTGGAATTGGATGCCCAGACCGTAGCCCACCCGGTTCTCGTAGCGGTCGATGAGCTGCGCGTCCAACACCGGGCGCCGGCACAGCTCGGCGATGTGGGCGGCCGGCACGCCCGGGCCCATCGCGGCGATGGCGGTGTCCTGGGCGGTGCGCAGGATGTCGTGTGCGCGCAGCAGCGCATCGTCGGGGCGACCGAGCACCGTCGAGCGCATCTGCTTGGCCCAGTACTGGCGGTGGATACCGGGCAGTTCCAGGCGCAGCCGGTCACCGGACTCCAGTGTGCGGTCGGTCTGCTGGCCGTGCAGCTGGATGGTGCGCCAGCCGCTGCAGATGGTGCCGCCGAGCCCGCCGAAGAACGAGTCGTGGCCGTGCGCGGCCTGGGCCTGGGCCACCGCGGCGGCGATGTCGAGTTCGGTGGCGCCGACGCGGGCGGCGGCCAGCCCGGCCGACACCGCCGCCGAGGCGATGAGGCCGGCGGCCCGGGTGTAGGCGATCTCCCGTGCCGACTTGATCTGGCGCAGTTCCTCGACGATCTGAGCGTGCGAGACCAGGTCCGCGCTCGGCAGCAGCGATTCCAGCCGGCGGTACCGGGTCAGGGTCAGGAACGCCGAATCGAGTTCCACCCCGACCCGGGCGCCGGTCGGGCACATCTCGGTCACCGCGGACGCGGCCAGGGTCTCCGGGTCCTCCCCGTCGAAGTAGCCGCGGCGGTCGGTGACCCAGGACAGTTCCTGGGCGACAGGGTCTTCCAGGATCCGCTCGATGAGGACCGGATCTCCGGAGGCGGGGATCAGCAGTGCGTGGTAGGCGAAGAAGCCGTCGTGGAAGAACCCGCTGAGCCAGGCGATGTTCTCCGGCTGGTGCAGCAGCAGCGCGTCGAGTCGGCGGCGCTCCATCTCGGCCTGCGTGCGCTGCAGCCGGGCGCGGTACTCCTCGACGGAGAAGTGCAGCTGCTGGGGGACGGGACTCACGGGGTCGTTTCCTCTCTAAATGGTCTGCCCGAGAATGGTATTCACCATCTCGGTGACGGCCCGTGCGGTCGGGACGGCCAGGGTCATACCCAGGGTGCCGTGTCCGGTCGCGACGAACAGGCCGCGGTTACGGCCGATCGGCCCGATGACGGGGACACTGTCGGGGGTGCAGGGCCGCGCCCCGCTCCAGACGTCGAGATCGGCGATGTCGAGGTCGGCGACCGCGGGCAGCGTGGTGGCGGCGGCGTCCAGTACGGCCTGCATCCGCCGGCGGTCGGTGCCCGCACCGATGCGGACCAGATCGAAGGTGCCCGAGATGCGGACCTGCCCGTTCTCGAAGGGGGTGCAGGCGACCCGGTGCTCGGCGATCTTGAGCGGGCCCTGCAGCTCGAGCACGGGCGGCAGGGTGACGCTGCAGCCCCGGGCGGACTGCAGTACGACCCGGGCCCCGCAGGCCCGGGCCAACCGGGTGGTCCGCTCGCCGGCGGCGAGCACCACTGCGGCTGCAGACAATTCGCGCAGTGCGGTCTGTACCCGCCAGCCGTGCGGCCCGGGCGTGGCCGTGCGCACGGACTCCTGCTCGGCGATCTCGCCGCCGGCGGCGGTGACCCCGCGGGCCAGCGCCGCGGTCATGGCGTCGGGCCGCACGCTCACCTCGTCGGGCAGGTACAACCCGCCGACGACGTCGTCGGCCAGTGCGGGTTCGTGGTCCTTGGTCTCGGCGGGGCCGAGTTCGATGGCCTGGCCCTGGTAACCGGCGGCCTGCACCTGCGCGTGCGAGATCCGGTAGGCGGCCAGCGCATCCGCCGACCGGAACGCCACCAGCAGCCCGCTGCGGTGCACCTCGAAGTCCAGTTCGCTTGCCAGGGTGGCCACATCGGCGGCCGCGCCGGCCGCGGCGGTGGCCAGCGCGCGCAGTGAGTCCTGGCTGCGGTCGGCGCGACTGTTGCGCAGGAACGACCAGCCCCAGCGCGCCAGCGCCCAGGTCGGAAGTTGGCGTATCGCAATCGGACTGGCCGGATCGAACATGGCGCGCACGGCGCCCGGCACCGCGCCCGGTGCGTTGAACGGCTGCACCAGTGACGGGGTGATCCACCCCGCGTTACCCCAGGAGGCGCCGTGTCCGCAGCGGCCGCGCTCGATCACGGTGACCCGGTGCCCGGCGCGGGCGAGGTGGTAGGCACTGCTGAGCCCGATCACCCCGCCGCCGACGACGATCACGTGTGGGGCGGACTCAGCGGCCACTGTCTGCTCCGACCAGTCCGGTGATCAGCTCCACCAACGACCCGCGTCCGGCGCGGCCGGATGGCTGCCCGTGGTCGTGGTTGCGCAGCAGATCTGCCAGCCGGATCTTGGCGTTGGCCAGGCTGTGCATCATCAACGCGTGCGCGCCCGGCCCGTCCCCGGCCTCGGCGAGTTCGATGAAGCGGGCGTTCTCGGTGGCGATGTAGTCGCCGGCATCGGTCTGGGCGATGGTGGTGAACAGCAGTTTGTACGGCCGCACCCGCACCCAGGTGGACCTGATCACCCGCAGCAGTTGCCGGTTGGCGACCGCACCGTGGATCAGCATCAGGATCTGTTCGTCCAGATCGAGCACGGTGATCAGGTCGCCGTCCTGCACGGCCTCCCGCAGCGCGGTCAGCGTCGACCGCAACCGGGTCAACCGTTCCGGCGTCATCCGCTCGACACCCATCTGCAGGGACGCGGGTTCGATGATCTGGCGCAGGTTGTAGTAGTCGTGCAGATCCTCCACCGACAGCCGGGCCACCACCGCGCCCTTGTGCGGCTCCTGGGTGACCAGGCCGGCCTCCTCCAGCCGGATCAGGGCCTCCCGCACCGGCATGGTGGACAGGCCCATTCCCTGGGCCAGGTCACGGACCTGCAGGCGCTGTCCGGGAGGCAGGGCGCCGGCCAGGATCCAGGATCGCAGTTGTTCGAAAGCGGCCTGCGGCGGGCTGGGTCTGGTCACTTCGGTCATGCCGGCCCCCTATCCGCGGATGTGTTCACGGCAGGTCACCGGGGCGGCCCGGGCGGCGTGCACCGGGGGGCGCCACTGCGCCCAATCGAGTTCGGCCTCCAGCTCGGCGGCCAAGGTCAGCAGCGTGCTGTCTTCGTATGCGCGCCCGGCGAACTGGACGCTGACGGGCAGGCCGTCGGCGACGGTCACCGGCACCGTGATGGCCGGCTGGCCGGTGGCGTTGAACACCGCGACCGCCGACTCCATCCGGCCGACCGGGCTGTCGTAGTACTCGTCGAGATCCATATCCGGGGAGAAGCCGTCGAGCAGCGGCGCCGGGCCGGGCAGCGCGGGGGTCAACACCACGTCGTACCCGGTCATGAAGTCCGCGAAGACGCGGGTGGCGCGGTCGATCTCGGCGAGCGCGTCCAGCACGTCGGTGGGCTGCAGCCAGCGGGCGCGGTCCACCAGTTCCCAGGTCAGTCCCTCCACGTCGGCGGGCCGGTAGGGGGCGGACACATCGGCCCATTCGCGCACGGTGTCCAGGGTGCCCAGCGCCCACAGGTCTTTCATCGCCTCGAACAGCGAATGCCAGTCGATGTCCGGGGTCGCCTCCTCCACGGTGTAGCCGAGGTGCTCGCACCGGCGTGCGGTGGTCAGCGTCGCCTGCACGGCGGTGCTGTCCAGCGACGGCAACCACGGGGTGTGGGTGGCGACCGCGATCCGTGAGGCCGGCGGGACGGCGTCGTCCAACGGCGGCACCGCGTAGGGGTCGCCGGGTTCGGCACCCTCCAGCACGGCCAGCGCATGGGTGGCGTCGCGCACCGTGCGGGTGAGCACGAATTCGGTGTGGAAGTCCCCGGGCACGGGGCCGGCCGGTGCCGAGGAGATACGGCCGCGGCTGGGTTTGAGCCCGACCAGCCCGCAACAGGCGGCCGGGATGCGGATGGAGCCACCGCTGTCGGTGGCGTGCGCCATCGGCACCACCCCGGCCGCGACGGCCGCCGCCGCACCGCCGCTGGACCCGCCCGCGGTGCGCCGCGGATCCCACGGATTGCGGGTTGCACCGAACCGGGCGGTCTGCACCGTCGCGGTGATCGCGAATTCGCATGTGGCCGTGCGGCCGATCGGGATCAGGCCGGTCTCGCGGAACCGCCGGGCCAGCGCCGATTCGGTGCGGGTGGGTTCGTCGCCGACCGCGCGGCTGCCCATCCACTGGCGCCGGCCCTGTTCGTGGGCGCCGAAGTCCTTCATCAGGAACGGCACACCGGCGAACATCGCGTCGGTGTCGAGCGCGGTGGGGATCCGCGGGTCGTCGTACACCTCCACCACCGCGTTGATCTGGGGATTGACTGCCACACAGGCCTGTTGTGCGACGTCGACGAGTTCCGCGGGTGTGATCGCACCCTCGGCGACCAGCCCGGCCAGGGCGGTGGCGTCGTAGGAGGTGTACTCGCTGAGCTGCATGCCGGGCCCGATCAGTCCTGTGCCGCAGCGGTTTTGGCGGGGGCGGTTTCCTTCATGGTGGCCAGCCCGACCAGGGCGATGGCGCAGACCGCGATGAGCACAAAGCTCGGTGCGGCGGCGCTGCCGGTCGATTCGATCAACCAGGTCGCCAGGAACGGTGTGCCGCCGGCGAACAGGCCGATGCCGAGGGTGAACGGGATGGCGAAGCCGCTGAACCGGACCTCGGCGGGCATGCCCTCGACGAATGCGGTGGCGAAGGTGCCGTCGTTGAGGCTGAACATCGCCACGAACAACAGCTGCACGGCGAGTGCGGCACCGAACCCGGCCGCGCCGAGCAGCAGGAAGGTCGGGTAGCTGATCAGGATGAACAGCACCGCGTTGGCGATCAGCACCGGTTTGCGGCCGATCCGGTCCGACAGCGCGGCGGCGCCGAAGAGCATCGGCAGGTACACGACCAGGGCGATGGTGGCGATCAGGTTGGCGGTGGTGGCGCTCAGGGCCACCTCCTCCTGGAAGTAGGTCACCATGTAGGACAACACCAGGTAGTAGCCGCCGGCGTTGACCGCCATGATGCACAGCATCCGGATTACGTCCCGCCAGTGGTTCCGGAATACTTGGGACACCGGGGATTTGGCGATCTGGCCGTCGGCCTGCAAGGCCAGGAACGCGGGTGACTCGTCCAGCTTGGAGCGGATGTACCAGCCGGTCAGGCACAGCGGCCCGGCCACCAGGAACGGCACCCGCCAACCCCATTCGGTCATCGCTTCGTCGCCGATGACCGAGAACATGGCGGTGATCAGCAGGGAGGCGACCAGGAACCCGGCCGCGGCGCCGATCGGCACCACGCTGATGTAGCGTGCGCGTTTCTCCGGCGGCGCGAATTCGCCGATGAAGACCGCG
This sequence comes from Mycolicibacterium aurum, assembly GCA_900078775.1. Lineage (GTDB taxonomy): Bacteria > Actinomycetota > Actinomycetes > Mycobacteriales > Mycobacteriaceae > Mycobacterium > Mycobacterium aurum_A. Next base: position 3,961,169 of record LT549889.1, on the reverse strand, counting down.
GCGCCGGAGTATTCGCCGGATGCGCAGAAACCCTGCAGCAGGCGGGCGATCAGCAGCAGCAGGGCGGCGGACCAGCCGAGGGTTTGGTAGCTCGGCAGCAGGCCGATCAGCGAGGTGATGCCACCCATGCCCAGGATGGTGATGGCGAGGACCTTCTTGCGGCCGAGCTTGTCGCCGTAGTGGCCCCAGAACATCCCGCCGAGCGGGTACATCAGGAACGACACCCCGAAGATCGCGAAGGTCTGCAGGATGGCCAGCGACGGGTTGTCGGTGGGGAAGAAGACCGCCGCCAGGGTGACCGCCATGAAGGCGTAGACCGCGTCGCCGAAATACTCCACGAAGGTGCCGACGCCGGCGCCGGCCACGACGTGGCGGGCCGAGCGGGAGTCGGGTGGGGCAACCGAGGGTCGGGTGGTGTTGGAGGTCATCCGCAAGGCGTCTTCCATCCGGGGCCGAAGGTGCTCACCACTTTGTGATCACATCTTGCGGAAATTTGATCACAAGCTCGGTGGCCGCGCGCGAAGAATGAAAAAAGCGGCTACTGCCAGCCCGGGCAACACGGGTGGTTCCGGCGGTGCGTGAGTGGCGCCGCGAGTTACGTGGTGCCCCCACCAGGGCTCGAACCTGGGACCTGCGGATTAAAAGTCCGTAGCTCTACCAACTGAGCTATAGGGGCGTGGAGCAAAAGGATACTGGGTCTGCCTCCCCGGTTCCGCGCGAGCCCCGACAGGCGGTGGCGGGAGGCTCGATAGGGCAGGTGAGCACCCGGTTTGGGATTTTCGGGAACCGTGTCCTAAGCTATCGAAGCTTCCAACGTCACCGGCGTTGAGAGCGGCTCGGAGAAATTCGGATAGGCCCCCATCGTTTAGCGGCCTAGGACGCCGCCCTTTCACGGCGGTAGCACGGGTTCGAATCCCGTTGGGGGTACGACGCCCAGGTGGTGACACACTTGGGTAGCAGTAGAGCAAGGCCCTGTGGCGCAGTTGGTTAGCGCGCCGCCCTGTCACGGCGGAGGTCGCGGGTTCGAGTCCCGTCAGGGTCGCCATCTCGGCGAGGTATCCCGGTCGCAAGACCGGGGCCTTCCGGCCAGGTAGCTCAGTTGGTACGAGCGTCCGCCTGAAAAGCGGAAGGTCGCCGGTTCGATCCCGGCCCTGGCCACTCAGATTCAATCGGCAGAATTGTCGCCTCCGTAACATTTTTCTCAGCGATCACGATCAACACCACGTGTCGCAATCATTCGGGGATGAAAAGCGCAATCGTCTGAAGTCCGTCGTCGGCGCCGTGCTGCTCGCATGCGTCCTCGGCTGCGCCGCCGCGCCGCCGGCCCTGGCGCAGCCCAACCCGCCGGTGGCGGGCAAGGACTTCACCAAGCCCGCGATCGTCATCCTCGGCTACGGGCTGACCCCGCAGGGGTGGATGCGCCCGATCCTCTACACCCGGGTGCTGACCGGCCTCGCGGTCGCGCAGGCGTTCCCGCAGTCGCCGATCATCGTCACCGGCGGCAACCCGCGCAATGGCCGCTCCGAGGCCGGCGAGATGCGTAACCTGCTGCGCACCCTGGGCTTTCCCGCCGACCGGATCATCGTGGAGGACAAGGCCAACAGCACCGTGCAGAACGCGCAGTTCTCGGTGCCGCTGGCGAAGAAGGCGGGCACCACCGGCATCATCCTGGTGACCTCCTCGACGCATCAGGGCCGCGCGGACCGCAACTTCGCCGACGCCGGCGGCAACATCCTGGCCACGGTCAGCTTCCCGGACGGCAATCCGGCCACCAACATCAGCCAACTGGTGCGCGACGTGCTGAGCCCGGTGACTCCCTTCCGTTAGGCCACCTTGGCGTTACGCTGTCGGCATGGAGCTACTACGTGACGTAGTTGTGTTGTTGCACATCGTGGGATTCGCGGTCACCTTCGGCGCGTGGGTCACCGCCGCGGTGTCCCGGGAGTTCAGGGTCACGCGGGTGATGGACTACGGACTGGTGCTGTCCTTGGTCACCGGTCTCGCGTTGGCCGCCCCGTGGCCGGCCGGCATCGAGCTCAACTACCCGAAGATCGGCCTCAAGCTGGTCCTGCTGGTCGCGCTGGGCGCCGTGCTGGGTATCGGCAGTGCGCGGCAGCGCCGGACCGGTCAGCCCGCGCCGCGGCCGCTGTTCGTCGCCGCGGGTGTGCTGTCGGTGACGGCCGCCGCCGTCGCCGTCCTGTGGTGACCGTTCTATGGTGACCGGGTGACGACGGAGGCGGCCGGGGCGGACTTCCGGTCGCGGCTGCTCGCGGCCTTCGAGGCCTCGATCGCCGAGGACGGTTACGCCAAGACCACCATCGCCGACATCGTGCGCCGGGCCCGCACCTCGCGCCGGACGTTCTACGAGCATTTCGCCGGCAAGGAGGAATGCTTCATGGCGCTGCTGGCCGAGGCCAACGACGAACAGGTGCGCTCCATCGCCGCCGCCGTCGACCCGATGGCGCCCTGGCAGCAGCAGGCCCGGCAGGCAATCGAGGCCTGGATCGCGTCCGCGGAGTCGCGACCCGACCTGACCCTGAGCTGGATCCGGGACGGGCCGTCGCTGGGTGCGGCCGGCCGCGAACTGACCCGCGAGACGATGGAGAAGTTCGTCGAGCTGGTCACCGCGCTGGTCGACAGCGCCCAGTTCCGCGCAGCCGGCATCGGGCCGGTGTCGCGGCAGCGCATCATCATGCTGATCGGCGGTCTGCGCGAGCTGACCGCCATCGTGGTGGAGAACGGCGGCCGGATGAGCGACGTCACCGAAGAGGCCGTCGACGCCACCGTCGCGCTGCTCGCCCCGCGCTGAAACACGCCGTGTGAGGGGCGAATCCGTCACTCCGGTACGTTGAGCGGATGATTCGGCCCGCGCACACTGCCCGCAGTGAGCGGACCCGCGCCGCGCTGCGGCAGGCGGCCACCGTGCGGTTCCTGGCCCAGGGCGTCGAGGACACCTCCGCCGAACAGATCGCCGCCGACGCCGGGGTGTCGCTGCGGACCTTCTATCGGCACTTCGCATCCAAGAACGACCTGCTGTTCGCCGACTACGACGCCGGACTGGAGTGGTTCCGGGCCGCGCTGGCCAATCGGTCGCCGCAGGAATCGATCGTCGAATCGGTGCATTCGGCGATCCTGCAGGCTCCCTACGACATCGAGGCGGTCGCCAAGATCGCCGAACTGCGCGCCGAGGAACTCGAACCCGGCGTCATCGTCCGGCACATCCGGCAGGTCGAGGCGTCCTTCGCCGAGGTGGTCGAGGAACACCTGCGCGGGGAGGACGCGCCCCGGCCGGGTACCGATGCCGGGTTGCGGGTCACCATCGCCGCGCGCTGCATCGCGGCCGCGGTGTTCGGGGCGATGGAGGTGTGGATGCTCACCGAGGACCGGTCCCTGCCCGAACTCGCCCGGCTCTGCCGCACCGCGCTGGACCTCCTGGAAGCGGGCATCGTCGAACGGTAACCCGCGCCAAGTTTTGACAATATTGACAAAACATTGTTCGCGGTGTCAGCCTGGGGTGATGGCGGACTTCGACGCGATCGTCATCGGGGCGGGCCACAACGGACTGGCCGCCGCCACACTGCTGCAACGCGCCGGGGTCCGCACCCTGTGTCTGGACGCCAAGCTCTACGCCGGCGGTATGGCTTCCACCGTCGAGCTTTTCGACGGATTCAAGTTCGAGATCGCCGGTTCACTGCAGTTCCCGACCTCGGCCGTGGTGAGCCGCGAACTCGGACTGGACGCGCTACCCACCGTCGACGTCGAGGTGATGTCGGTATCGCTGCGCGGCAACGGCGACGACCCGGTGATCTACTACACCGACCCGATCCGCCTGCTCACCCATCTCAACGAGGTGCACGGCGCCGAGGCGGTCAACAGCATGGCCGGGTTGATGGCCTGGAGTATGGCACCGACCCGGGCGCTGGGCCGCTTCGACGCCGACGCGCCACCGCGCACCCTGGACGAGATGTACGCCTGCGCCACCAACGAATTCGAGCGGTCGGCCATCACCGACATGCTGTTCGGATCGGTCACCGATGTGCTCGACCGCTACCTGCCCGACCCGGAGAAGCACGGCGCGCTGCGCGGCATGCTCAGCTTCCTGGCGGTGAACACCACCTTCCGCGGGCCGGCCACCCCGGGCAGTGCCGCGGCCCTGGCCTTCGGGCTGGCCGTACCCGATGAGAACGCCGTGCTGATGAAGAAGCTGCGCGGCGGAATCGGCGCGTTGACAACTCATTTGGCGACCCTGCTGACCGAGGGCGGGGGAGAGCTACGGTTACGCTCCCCGGTCGAGGAGATCCGCACCGCCGACGGCCGGGTCACCGGGGTGCGCCTGGCCGACGGCACCACCATCGACGCGCCGATCGTCGTCTCCGCGGTGGCACCCGATCTGACCGTCACCAACCTGCTCGACCCCGCCGTGGTGCCCGCCGACATCCGGGAACGCTACGCCCGGGTGGATCACCGCGGCAGTTACCTGCAGATGCACTTCGCGCTCGACGGTATGCCCGCCTTCGCCGAACCGTACGGGTTGCTCAACGATCCCCAGATGCAAGCCGCCATCGGTCTTTTCAGCACCCCCGAGGAACTGCAGCGGCAGTGGGAGGATTGCCGGCGCGGCATCGTGCCCGTCGATCCCGCCATCGCACTGCAGATGCCGTCAGTGCAGGACCCGGAGCTGGCACCGCCGGGCAGGCATGCGGTGTCGGCGTTCTCGCTGTGGTTCCCGATCTGCGAGGAAGCGGATTACGGCGAGTGCAAACGCGAGATGGGCCGACGCGTCATCGACAAGATCACCCGGCTGGCACCGGATTTCGAGAGGCTGATCCTGCGGCACACCACCTTCACCCCCAAGCACATGGGCACCATGTTCGGTGCGCCCGGTGGGGATTACTGTCACGGCCTGATCCACCCCGAGCAGATGGGACCGAATCGGCCGGGACCCCGGGGGTATCGCGGGCAGGAGCTCCCGGTCGCCGGACTGTACCTGGGCAGCGCGGGCTGCCATGGCGGGCCGGGGATCACCTTCATTCCCGGCTACAACGCCGCCAGGGCCGTACTGGCCGAGGTGGGTTAGTCGTTGGCGGCGGGGCCGTCCGGGGCCGCGCCACCCTCATCGGACCAGTCGACGCGGTCCTCGGCGCCCTTGGCCGGATCGCTCACGACGTCGTCGCGGGCACCCTCGGGCCCGGCCTCGGATTGTGTGGTTTTCGGATCGCTGCTCACGGGCGCAGAAGTACCCTCACCGCCCACCGGCGAAACTCGCGTGTGTCGCCACTCGGGCGCGGGGCGGGGTGGCTACTGTCGGGCCATGGCAACCAGTGTGTCCCGTGATGTGGTCATCGAAGCGTCCCCGGAGGAGATCCTCGCCGTCGTCGCCGACGTCGAGTCCACCCCGACCTGGTCGCCGCAATATCAGAAGGCCGAGGTGGTCGACCGCGACGAGCAGGGCCGCCCGCACCGCGTCATCCAGACCATCAAGACCGTCGGCATCAGTGATCAGCTGACCATCGACTACACCTGGGAGCCCGACAAGGTCAGCTGGGTCCTGGTCAAGGCCACCCAGTTGAAATCGCAGCAGTGCAGTTACACGCTGACCCCGCAGGGCGATAAGACGCTGGTCACCTTCGACATGACCATCGACCTGGCCATCCCGTTGCCCGGCTTCCTGCTCAAGAAGGTGATGAGCGGGGCCATCGACGTGGCCACCACCGGGCTGCGCAAGCAGGTGCTGAAGGTCAAGAACAGCTAACCGATTTGCTGCCATCGGTAACGTCAATAATTGAATTGCAGTTTGATCAAATCGGTTGCGCCAGTCTAAGGGCAGTCTTATATTTGCCGTATGGCTGTCAGGGCATCGAGGGAAGTCCTCTTCGACGCCTCGCCGGAGGCGATCCTGGATGCGCTCGCCGACATCGACGAGGTGCCGAGTTGGTCCACGCTGCACCGGTCCACCGAAGTGGTGGACCGCCACCCCGACGGCCGGCCGCACCACGTCAAGGCCACCGTGAAGATCATGGGCATCACCGACAAGGAGATGCTCGAATACCACTGGGGCGACGACTGGATGGTGTGGGACGCCGAGGACACCTTCCAGCAGCGCGGTCAGCACGGCGAGTACAAGCTGGTCCGCGAGGGGGACCGCACCCGGGTCCGGTTCGACCTGATCATCGACCCCGTCGCGCCCATCCCGAGGTTCCTGGTCCGCCGGGCCAAGGAGATGGTGCTCGACTCGGCCGTGGACCGTTTGCGTTCCCGGGTCACCCGCAATCACGGTTGAGAATGCGATCTTCCCGATCGGAAGGGAATCACCGGGGGCGTGCTGTTGCTGACCCGTACCTGCGGACAGGAATCATTCCCGTCCCTCACCGCGCGGCCGAGAACCTCATCGACGACGCCGTCGCCGCCGCGCGCTGAGGACTAACCGTCCCGAAACAGTCGCGCAACACAATCGGCCTAACCTCTGCCGCATGGGGGCGCGACGTTCGGTACTGCTGGAACGTCTGATCGTGGAGCGGGCGGGCACCTCCCAGCACGGGGTGCTCACGGAACTGCGCCGCGCCATCCTGGACGGCGGGGTGCCGCCGGGCACACCGATCCCGCTGGCCGAGGTGGCCGAACTGTTCGGCGTCAGCCAGATCCCGATCCGGGAGGCGCTCAAGACGCTGGTCGCCGAGGGGCTGATCGCGCACCGGCGCAACGGCGGCTACACGGTGGCGCTGCTGACCGCGCAGGAACTACGCGAGATGTACATCGTGCGTGAGACTTTGGAGGCGGCCTCGCTGGCTGCCGCCGTGCACAACGCCACCGACACCGACCGGGCCGCGGCGATGATCGCCAATCAGCGCCTGGAACAGGCCATCCGCGACGGTGACGCGGCGGCATTCCACCGCGGCAGCAGGCAGTTCCACGCCGCACTGACCGGTCCGTCCCGCATGCACCGGCTGCTGCACATGCTCGAAAATGCCTGGAACATAACCGAACCCGTACAGTCGATGGTGCATGTCAGGCCCGCCGACCGCGCGGAGTTACACGCCGACCATGGCGCCATGCTGGCCGCCTTCCTGGCCGGGGACGCCGACGAATTACTGGCCGCCTCGCAGCGGCATGCGGCCCGGCTCAACGCCGTGATCGCCACCCTGCCGCGCAACACCGGCCTGCTGGCCTGAGCAGGAATATATTTTCCCTGCAATCGGGTCATAGTTCGCGCGAAACGCCCGGGAAACAACCCGATCCTAGCGTCGGCACCCATGACCGAACTCGCTGATCCACCGAAGACCGCGCCGCCGGGAGCCGTTGTCGGCGCCGGTGACATCGTCGAAGCCGCCGGCCATCCGGTGGGCGGCGGCGTCATCAAACCGGGCTACGACCCACGCCTGACCAACGAGGACCTTGCGCCGCTGGGTAAGCAGACCTGGTCCTCCTACAACATCTTCGCGTTCTGGATGTCCGATGTGCACAGCGTCGGCGGCTACGTCACCGCGGGCAGCCTGTTCGCCCTCGGCCTGGCCAGCTGGCAGGTGTTGGTGGCATTGCTGGTCGGCATCAGCATCGTGTACTTCTTCTGCAACCTGGTGGCCAAACCCAGCCAGGTGGCCGGTGTGCCCTACCCGGTCATCTGCCGCACCGTGTTCGGGGTGCTGGGTGCCAACATCCCGGCCATCATCCGCGGCCTGATCGCGGTGGCCTGGTACGGCATCCAGACCTTCCTCGCCTCGGCGGCCCTGGACGTGGTGCTGATCAAACTGTTCCCCAGCCTGGCCCCGTACGCGATCGTCGCGGACTACGGGTTCGCCGGGCTGTCGCTGCTCGGCTGGGGCAGCTTCCTGGTGCTGTGGGTGCTGCAGGCGTGCGTGTTCTGGCGCGGCATGGAGTCCATCCGCAAATTCATCGACTTCTGTGGTCCGGCCGTCTACGTCGTCATGTTCATCCTGTGCGGATACCTGATCTACAAGGCGGGCTGGGGCGCCATCGACCTGAACCTGGGTTCGGTCACTTACACCGGGTGGTCGTCCATCCCGGTGATGCTGGGCGCGATCGCGCTGGTGGTCTCCTACTTCTCCGGCCCGATGCTCAACTTCGGCGACTTCTCCCGCTACGGCAAGTCCTTCGAAGCCGTCAAGAAGGGCAACTTCCTCGGCCTGCCGGTGAACTTCCTGCTGTTCTCGGTGCTGGTGGTCGTCACCGCGTCGCTGACCCTGCCGGTCTTCGGTGAACTGATCACCGACCCGGTGGAAACCGTTGCCCGCATCGACAGCACCTTCGCGATCGTGTTGGGTGCCTTGACCTTCGCCATCGCCACCATCGGCATCAACATCGTCGCCAACTTCATCTCCCCGGCGTTCGACTTCTCCAACGTGAGCCCGCAGCGGATCAGCTGGCGCGCCGGCGGCATGATCGCCGCGGTCGGTTCGGTGCTGATCACCCCGTGGAATCTGTACAACAACCCGGAGGTCATCCACTACACGCTGGAAACCCTCGGCGCGTTCATCGGCCCGCTGTTCGGTGTGCTGATCGCCGACTACTACCTGATCCGCAAGCAGAAGGTGAACGTCGACGACCTGTTCACCATGGACGAGTCCGGGAAGTACTGGTACACGAAGGGTTACAACAAGGTCGCGGTGATCGCCACCATCGTCGGCGCGACGCTGGCGGTCATCCCGGTGCTGCTCGGCGGCAGTGTGGCCGGGATGGCGGCGGCCGCTCAGTACAGCTGGTTCATCGGTTGCGGCGTCGGCTTCGGGCTGTACTACCTGCTGGGGCGCAAGGATGCCCTCGTCGCAGAATCGTTGTCGTGACACGTATCTGGGTGATCAATCCGAACACCACCCGAGCCATGACCTCGACCATCGAGGCATGCGCCCGGGTGGTGGCCGGTGACGGTGTCGACGTCACCGGTGTGACCAACGAGTTCGGCCCGCCGTCCATCGAGAGTCACTACGACGAGGCGATGTGCGTGCCCGGCCTGCTGGCCGCGATCCAGCGCGGTGAACAGGCCGGTGTCGACGGCTACGTCATCGCCTGTTTCGGGGATCCGGGACTGGACGCCGCCCGGGAACTGGCGGCCGGGCCGGTGATCGGCATCGCCGAGGCCGCCATGCATACCGCCAGCCATCTGGGCCGCGGGTTCAGCATCGTCACCACCCTGGGCCGCACCATCGGCCGGGCCGCCGAACTCGCGCAACGGTACGGAATGAGCCACTTCTGCCGGGGCTATCACGCCTGTGAGATCCCGGTGCTGGATCTCGAAACCAACCCCACCGCAATGAAACTCGTCACCGAGGCCTGCCGGGACGCGGTCGAGGGCGACGGTTCGGACGCGATCGTGCTGGGCTGCGCCGGGATGGCCGATATGTGCGCGGACATCAGCGCGGAGATCGGGGTGCCCGTGGTAGACGGTGTCACCGCGGCCACGCTGACGGTGCAGTCGCTGGTGCGGATGGGCCTGCGCACCGGCAAGCGCGGCGAGTACGCCGCGCCGCCGGCGAAGGAGTACGTCGAGAATGCTTGACTCGCCGTCGTGCTTCATCGTGGCGGGTCCGGCGGTGTCGTCTCCGTCGGCTCCCGCCGCATGTGCGAATCACTGTGTAGTTGTCAAGGTGCGCTTGAGGTCTGGTTCAGGCGGCGGTGGGTAGGTCGGTCATGGTGCGGCGTGCGTGGGAGCGTAGGTGTGCCGGTTCGGGTCTGGCCGGGTCGTGGGGTGGGATGAACCAGGGGTGGCGGTCGGGGCCGAGGTAGACCTGCCAGCCGCCGTGGTGGATCAGGGTGTGATGACACCGGCAGAACAGCACCCCGTTGTCCAGACTGGTCACCCCACCCTCGCTCCACGGTCGGATGTGGTGGGCGTCGCACCAGGACACCGGTCGCCCACACCCGGGGTACGCGCAGCCCCCATCGCGCACCGCGAGCCCTTTTCGGATTGCGGGGGTGAACAACCGCTCGGCGCGCCCGACGTCCAGTGGCGCACCCGAACCGTCGACGGTCACCGCGGTGAGGGTGCTGTCGCAGGTGATCAGGTCTGCGGTACGGGGGCTGACCGGCCCGGTAAAACCGAGCGTGTCAACACCGGTCGGCCGGATGAGAGTGACGTGCGGGAGCACCCCACCAGAGGTCGGGCGCTGCTGACCGGATAGGTAACTACGTAGCACCTGTCCGAACGCATCGGCGCGCCGCCGACCCGGTGGGCGTGGGTCCGGGGATCCGTCCGGTAGCGGCACCGGCCGGCACAACGGGTCCAGTGCGGCGAACAGTTCCTCCCCGGTCAGCGCATCCAGATCGAGGGTGGCGCTGATTCGTCCTTCGTCGGTCTGGACAAGGGTCATGTCGTTGAGGTCGGTGTTTTCCGCTACCGGCACCGCGCCCTCCTCGGGTTGTTGCGTGGCGGTGCGCTCGATGGCGATCGCCCGGGCCTTCTCGGCGACCTCCGCCGGCGTGGTCTGAATCATCAGTTTGCGCACCACCGTCGCGCGGTCCTCCTCGGACAACGCTGCCCGGGCATCGACATGGGCGACTCCCCGCCCGACCGCGTCGGCGAACTCGATCCCCACACCCCCGAGGCGCTGTGCCCGGGTCAGCGCCGGCAGGGTGGGCGCCGCCCGCCCCACCCGCGCCGCCCGCAGGGCCGCGGCCGGCGCCATGCCGAGCATGGTCAGCAGATCGGACCCTGAGCGCAGGTGCCGGCGGGCCGGAATGCCCAGCCGCTCGGCGGCCGCGGTGGCCGAGGCGATCACGTGATCGCACAGGTTGCGGGCGGTCACCGCGGCGGCCAGGACCGCCAGCAGCGCGGGTTCATCGACCACCCGACGCGGACAGTCCAGCAGATGAAACAACGTGCGCGCGGCATCATCGTCGGGGACCGCCGCCGCGGCGAGGTCATCGATGAGCGCTGTGACGAACATGTCGAGCTGGGTGGCGTCCATGATGGATACCGACTTTCACAGAAGGTGCCCAAAGGCACGATCAGGCAGCATGGTTCGACCAGTCCCGCGGGACAGAAGAACCTCTCGGCGACCGAAGTCGCGGTCTGAAGCTCACCGTGAAGCAGTGGGAGCAACATCGCATTCGAACTTATGTTCGAGTCTACGCTCGAAAGGCAAGGCGCGCAAGTGTTATGCCTCAAGACATCGGTGACAGTTGTTTCGGCTTGGGCGTGGACCGCGGGGTCGCCCGTTTCCGACGTATCTGATCCCGGGCGCGGGGCGGGCATGCTCGATGATGACTTCGCAGTCCAGGTCGGCCACGATGACGCTGTCGGCGTCGATGACGACGAGGACTTGTTCGTAGGCCAGCCGCCCGTCGACCTGGTAGGTGACGCCGGCGAGTCTGACCGCGCCGGCGGTACTGAGCGTCATGACGCGGGTGCCGGCGGGCAGGTCCTGCGGTTGCGGCGCGGTCCGTTTCGGCTTCGGGGCCCGTGTGATGTATCAGGACATCGGTGACAGTTCTGCAGTGGAGGGAACCTGCTGCAGGCCCATCGCGGGCATCTTCTCGTGCGCACTGTTCGGCCCGTGATCCAGCTCGGAGGGCTCCAGCGCAGCCCGTACGGCCACGGCCTGGTCTTCGACCCCGCCATCGAACTTTGAACGGCTTGACCTCGGTCGTCGTCGAGTCTTGGGCTCCAGCACCGCTGCAGGCCCTAGGTGCCGAACTGTCACCGATGTCCTGAGACATCACAAGCGACGTGCGCAACCGATTTCTCGGAACTCCGCTGCCGGGCTTCGCCAGCCACCGGCTTCGCCGGGTGTGAAACCTCTGCGGGAATCCCCGTTGATCCCCGCAGAGGTTTCACGCCCGGCGCGCCGGGTGCACCGTCCGCCAGTGCTCGGCGATCTCGATGCGCCGCGCCACCCAGACCCGGTCGTGGGACTGCACATGGTCCAGGAAGCGTTGCAGCGCCGCCGCCCGGGCGGGCCGCCCGACCAGCCGGCAATGCAGTCCCACCGAGAGCATCTTCGGTTGCCCGGCAACACCTTCGGCGTAGAGCACGTCGAAGGCGTCGCGCAGGTGCGCGTAGAACTCGTCGCCGTTGGCGAACCCGGCCGGTGAGGTGAACCGCATGTCGTTGGTGTCCAGCGTGTAGGGCACCACCAGGTGATCGGTGTCGGCCACCTGCACCCAGTAGGGCAGATCGTCGGCGTAGGAATCGGAGTCGTAGACGAACCCGCCGTGCTCGATGACCAGATCGCGGGTGCGCGGGGAGTCCCGTCCGGTGTACCAGCCCAGCGGCGCGGCCCCGGTGAGCTCGGTCAGGATCTGCACCGCCTCGGCCATGTGCGCGCGCTCGGTGTCCACGTCGACCAGCTGATAGGACTTCCAGCGCAGGCCGTGGCAGGCGATCTCGTGGCCCAACTCCTGAAACGCCGCCACCGCTTCGGGATTGCGCTGCATGGCCCGGGCCACCGCGAAGATCGTCAACGGCAGACCGCGCTGCTCGAAGATCCGCAGGACCCGCCACAGCCCGGCGCGGGAGCCGTACTCGTAGAGCGACTCCATGCTCATGTGCCGGTTGCCGTACGGCTCGGCAGGGGTGATCTCGGACAGGAAGGTCTCCGAGGCCGGATCCCCGTCCAACACGCAGTTCTCTGCGCCCTCTTCGTAATTCAGCACGAACTGCACCGCGATGGCCGCGTCGCCCGGCCAGTGCGGGTGCGGCGGGGTACGGCCGTAGCCGACCAGATCACGCGGGTACGTCACGCCAGCGCCCCGTACAGCCGCAACCGGGCCAGCCCGCCGTCGGGGTAGATGTCCAGCCGTGCCTCGGTGATCACGTCGTCGGCCTCGATGAGGAACTTGTGCCGGGTGTCGGGCAGCAGGTCGGTGCGCGGCAGCAGCGGCACCGCTGTCCCGTCGGCGCGGTAACCGGTGAGCGCGGCCGCGCCGGGGGAGTTACCGATGAAGTACGAGGTGTCGATCTCGGCGAGGCTGACCCGGCCCGGGCCGGCCAGCCGGATGCGCACCCAGTCGTTGCCGTCGTCGCGCCGGCGCGCGGTCTCCCAGCCGTCGCCCATCACCTGCGCGAACCCAGGGAAGATCAGGTTCTGCGGGGAGCTGTAGAACCGGTTCGAGCAGTCCAGCACCAGACCGCCGTTCTCCAACGCGGCCAGATCCAGCGGGCCGGCCCCGAAGAACCGGGTATCCGGCACCCCCTCACCGTGCACCCGCAGCCGGGCCACCCCGCCGTCCGGGTAGATGTTCAGACGCACATGGGTCCACCGGTTCCCGGCGTCGACCTCGAAGTTGTTGCGGCTGTCCCCGTAGCACCGGCTGCGCTCGATCAGCGGTGTCCACCGGTCGGTTTCGGCCAGCTGCTCGGCGGTCGGGTAGCCGTCCACCTCGATCGCATCCACCGATACCGCCGGCGGATAGTTGCCCTTGAACCAGGCGGTGTCCACCACCACCCCGCGGATCACACCGGGCACCCCGAGCCGGATGATCGCGGTGTCGTGCCCGGTCTCCCGGCGCCGCCGGGTCTCCCAACCGTCGTACACCTGGCCCTTGTGCCCGAATGAGGCCGGCCGGTACGTCGACGGGCCCGGCGAGATCAGATTCTCCTTCTCGGCGAACGATTCGTCGTTGGCCCACACCACCGCCCCACCGAGGGTGCGCAGCGCCAGATCCGGCAGCCAGGTGAAATCGGGAAGGGATTCGGTCATGACGTCTTCCGGTCCTTGAGATCTCGCAGTACGGACAGGGAGGCGTCCGGGGCCAGCGTCGCGACATCGTCGACATCGAAGGCGTCGCAATCCAATCCGCGTAACACCACGGTGGCCAGCGCCTCGGCGGTGGCCGGTTCGTCGACGATGGCGCCGCCGCGCCGATCCAGGTAGGCCTGCAGCCGGGGCGCGGCTGCGGTGAGCGCGGCGCGGAAGAACGAGTAGCTGGCCAGCCAGCGGGTGGCCAGATGCCCGGGGTGCATATCCCAGCCCTGGTAGTAGCCGCGCTCCAGGGATCGGGTCACCAGCCGGTGATGCCGGCGGATGGAATAGGCGACCTGCTCATCGGTGCCGACCGGGAACACCTGGGTGGAGCCGTCGGCGACCCACACCCCGGTCTGCGCGGCGGCGGTCTGCATGACGGCCTTGGCGTGGTCGGCGACCGCGTGGTCCAGGGCCTGCTGCTGGGGTGCGATACCGCAGGCCGCGCTGTAGTCGTAGGTGCCGTAATGCAATCCGGCGCACCGGCCGTCGGCCAGATGCAGGGCGCGGGCCACGGTGGCCGTCCCATCGGCGCCGAGGACGGCCTGCGGGCTCTCGATCTGCAGCTCGAAGCGCAGGGTGCCGGCCGGCAGGTCATGGGCCAGCTCCAACGCCTCACACAGCCACACGGTGGCGGTGACCTGTTCGGCGGCACGCAGTTTGGGCACCGTGAAGACGAAACCCGCGGGCACCCCGGCGTCGAGCACCAGTTCCAGGGTGCGCACCGAACGGCGCCGGTCCGCGGCGGTCAGCCCTTTGATGCGGATCCCGCAGCGGCCGATCCCGAGCGTGCGCAGGGTGTCCCCGGCGCGCGCCGCGTCGGCGTCCTCGACCTCGTCGGCGCGCCGGCCGTAACCGTCCTCGAAGTCGAGGCGCAGGTCTGCGATGGGGGCGGTGCGCAGCCGGTCGCGCACCATCGCCAGGACGGTCTCGTCGCCGAGCTCGGCGAACACCGCGGGATGGCGGTCCAGCAGTTCCAGGGCGGTGGCGCCCCATTCGATGACGGTGGCCGGCCCGGCCTCGGCGGCGCTGACGTACACCGTGTGCACCGGCTGGCTGCCGGGTGCGTCTCCGGGGTAGCGGGCCGCCAGTACCGCATCCACGTCGGTGAGCAGGGAATCCACGCGCGCAAGCGTGTCCTCGGGGACTCGGCGCAGAGCAGGCATCGATTCATCTTCTCCTGTCAGCGGGACTTGAGCACCCCGAGCCGGCGGATCGCCTCGTCCAGGGTGTCGTCACGCTTACAGAAGGCGAAGCGCACCAAGTGATTCCAATCGCCATCGGTGCTGGTGAACGCCGACATCGGGATGGCTGCCACGCCGGCCCGGTGCGGCAGCTCGGCGCAGAACGCGGTGCTGTCGTGGTAACCGAGCGGGCGCGGGTCCGCGCACAGGAAGTAGGTCCCCGAGCTCTGGTGCACCTCGAAGCCCAGGCCGGTCAGCGCGGCGCCGAGCCGGTCCCGCTTGGCCTGCAGATCGGCGCGCAACCCGGCCACCCAGGCGTCCTCGTGGTCCAGCGCGTAGGCCACCGCCGGCTGGAACGGGGCACCGCCCACGTAGGTCAGGTATTGCTTGGCGGCCCGCACCCCGGCGATCAATTCCGGTGCTCCGCAGGCCCAGCCGATCTTCCAGCCGGTGGCGTTGAACATCTTGGCCGCACTCGAGATGGTGACGGTGCGGTCGGCCATGCCGGGCAGCGAGGCCAGCGGCACGTGCCTGCGGTCGTCGAAAACCAGCGTCTCGTACACCTCGTCGGTGATCACCAGCAGGTCGTGTTCGACGGCCAGCGCGGCCAGTGCGGACAGTTCGTCCTCGGTGAGCACCATGCCGGTCGGATTGTGCGGGGAGTTCACGATCAGCGCGCGGGTGCGGGGGGTGACGGCGGCGCGCAGGGCGGCCACGTCCAGGGCGAACCCGCGGCCGTCGGGCACCAGCGGCACCACCACCCGGTGACAGCCCGCCATTGCGACGACGGGGGAGTAGGAGTCGTAGAACGGCTCGATGACCAGCACCTCGGAGTCCGGCTCCACCAGACCGAGCAGCGACGCGGCGATCGCCTCCGTAGCGCCGACGGTGACCAGCACCTCGGTGTCCGGGTCGTACTCGACGCCGTAGTTGCGCCGGCGCTGCCCGGCGATGGCCTGGCGCAACGCCGGGATGCCCAGCCCGGGCGGGTACTGGTTGACGCCCTCGGCGATGGCGTCCCGGGCGACCTTCAGCATGCCGGCCGGCCCGTCCTCGTCCGGGAAGCCCTGCCCGAGGTTGACCGCGCCGATCCGGGCGGCCAGCGCCGACATCTCGGCGAAGATCGTCACCGCGTACGGCTGGAGCCGCTGAACTGTCATGGTGTTCGAGGGTAGTGACTACCGCCGGTCAGGTGGCGAACAGCCGCAACGACCGCTGCTCGTGACGCATCCCGCTGATCTCCAGCGCCGGCGCCACGCTGCACAGATCCTCCAGCGGGCGCGCGCAGGCCTGGCGTGCCAGCGCGGCCACCGCAGCCGCGGTGCGCAGCTGGATGCGTTGGCTCTGCAGCGGCCCGAGCCGCCCGAGGCGCACCGCCGCGCTGAGCATCGACCCCAGCATGGAGCGCAGCGATCCCAGCACCGCGAGCTCCTCGGTGACGCCGAGTGCGGCCTGCACCACCCCGTCCACCACGGCGGCGTGCCCGGGTGTGCTGTCGGTCAGCACGGCCAGCAGGTACGGATGCCGGTCGCCGATACCGACCTCGCAGGCGGTGGCGGCCAGCTGCCGACCCGCCGACACCGATGCGGTGCGCGCATTGTCGAACAGCTTGTAGGACCCGATCAGTTCGTCGAGTTCGAGCAGCGACTCCCGCGACTCCCAGTTCCGCCAGGCCGCAGCGGTCACCGGTGCGTCCAGCGTCGCGTACCCGTACGTGAGGTACGCGCACACCGCGGCCTCGATGGCCCCGGCATCCGCGTCGGGCCGCTGCGCCAGCCATTCCTCCAATCCGTGGCTGTGCACCATCCGGCCGGCCGGAAAGGCGCTGTCGTGCAGTTGCAGCCACAGCGCCACCGCGGTGGCCGGGTCAGTGGTGATGGCCGGCATGGTGATCAGCCGAGGTCGCGGACCAGCCGCCGGCGGCCATCGCGGTCTCGACGACTTCGCCGATGACGCCCAACTCCGCGAGCATCTCGCGGGCGGCCGCGGCACTGGTGAACAGCGGTGCGGTCAACGCGTCGACGTCGACGTCCACCGGTGCGTGCTGATTGCCCAGCAGGTGGCCCAGCAGCAGCATGGCACGGGCGGTGTTGTCCGCGAATCGGACCCGGATAGCCGGTTCGGCGGGCCGGCGGACCACCACCACATCGGTGCCGTCGTCGGCGATGACGGCGTCGTGGTGCAGAAATGACCCGCGCGGCAGCATGATCCGCACCTGGGTGCCGGTGTCGGCGATGACGAGCTGGCGGTGCTTGCCCGCATCGCCCCACCCGATGTCGACGTGGTGGCGGCGCCGCCCGGCGAACGCCGGATCGGCGACGGTGCCCAGAACGGTATCGGCTATCACTTCAGGCGCTCCTTGCGATCGGTTGTTCCAGGACGGACCGACGGGCGGCCGCGTGCAGCGCCAGCCGGACCCGGTTGAGTTCGGGTGCCCGGCGCGCCAGGATCCGGGTGAAGACGCCGGACCGCGCGGGCAGTTCCCCGGCGCCGCCGGAGATCTCGGGATGCTCGTCCAGGGTGGCCCGGACCGCGGTCAGCACCGGGCCGACGGCCCGGCCCGGTGTCACGATGAGCAGGGTCGCCAGATAATCGCCGTCCAGGGTGTGCGCGGCGGTGATGCGCTGCCGGTCCCGGGCGATCACCCGGCCACCCGTGCGCACCGTGAAGGCGCTGTCGACGGCCGCGTAGCGGAAGCGTTCCCCGTGCGCGATCCGCCCGGCCGCGATCGCATCCCAGCCCAGGTAGGCCCCGCCCTCTTCGATATCGAGCGTCATCGTCTGGGTGAACACCGAATCCGACTGCGGGATGATCGTTTTCGGCAGGTACTCCAGGACCGCCCCGGCCTCGACGGTGAACTCGATCCGGTGCCGGGCGCCGGGCCCGGCCCCGGCGAACACCTGGGTGGCGGCCTGGCTGGTCAGCTGCAGGTGGGTGCCGGACGTGCAGCGCACGGTGGTGTGCAGGTCGTCATCGGAGAAGGTGCCGCCGCTGGGGCTCTGCACGCACAGCACCGCGGCCCGTGGGAACTCGGCGTCGGTGTGCAGCGCGGTGGTCACCCGCTGCGGATAACGTTGGCGCAGAGTGGTGATCCGAGTGCGACCGGTGGCGTCGGCCGCGGTGTGCACCGTCAGCTCACCGGGGGCGATCATGTGCCGACCGGCAGCATCACCCCGCGCAGCAGTTCCTCGGTCAGCTGCTCCAGGCCCTGTCCAGACCGTAGGTCGGTGAACACCGTCGGCTTGACCGGGCGGGCCACCGCGCAGTCCCGGCGCATCCCGTCCAGGTCGGCGCCCACCAGTTCGGCGAGGTCGATCTTGTTGACCACCAGCAGATCCGCCTGCAGCAGGCCGATGCCCTTCTTGCGCGGGATGTCGTCCCCACCGGCGGTGTCGATGACGAAGATCCAGTAGTCCACCAGATCGGAGGTGAACGTGGCGGCCAGATTGTCCCCGCCGGACTCGATGAGGATCAGGTCCAGATCGTCGAATTCGGCGCACAACCGCCGGGCGGCGGCCAGGTTGGCCGACGGGTCCTCCCGGATGGCGGTGTGTGGGCAGGCACCGGTCTCGACGGCCAGCACCCGGCGCGGGTCGATCACCCCGCTGCGGCGGACCCGCTGGGCGTCCTCGTCGGTGACCAGGTCGTTGGTGATCACTGCGACACCCAGGCCTCGGCGGATCAGTTCGGGGACCAGCATCTCGACCAGCCGGGTCTTCCCGGACCCGACGGGGCCGCCGATGCCGATGCGGAGTACCTCGGACATGCTGTCCTCCTTGCTATTTGAGCGTGTACCGGCGGCCCAGCGGTACCGAGGTCATCGGGGTGCTCTGGCACAGTCGGCCGTCGACGATCACCCGGTAGGTGTCCGGTTCGATGCGGATGTCGGGCAGGTAGTCGTTGTGCAGCAGGTCGGCCTTGGTCAGCGCCCGGGCACCGCGGCAGGCCACCAGCCGGGTGTCCAGGCCGAGCCGGGCACCCAGGCCGGCTTCGACGGCGGCCTGGGCGACGAAGTTCACCGACACGTCGGCCGGGGTGCGACCGAACGCGGCCCACTGCGGCCGGTACTTCAGCGGCTCACAGGTCATCAGCGAGGCGTTCGCCTCGCCCATCACCGACCAGGCCGGGAAGCCGCCCTTGAACACCACCTCGGGCCGGATGCCGAAGAACTTCGGTTCCCACAACACGATGTCGGCCAGCTTGCCGGGCTCCAGCGATCCGACCTCGTGGTCGATGCCGAACAGCCGAGCCGGATTGATGGTCAGCTTCGCGATGTAGCGCAGGATGCGGGCGTTGTCCGCGCCGGTGCCCTCGTCGGCGGGCAGCGGCCCGCGGGTGGCCCGCATGTGGGAGGCCAGCTGCCAGGTGCGGGCGATGGTTTCCCCGATGCGCCCCATGCCCTGGGAGTCCGACCCCATCGCCGAGATCGCGCCCAGATCGTGCAGCACGTCCTCGGCGGCGATGGTCTCCCGCCGGATCCGGGATTCGGCGAACGCCACGTCCTCGGGGATGCGCGGGTTGAGGTGATGGCACACCATCACCATGTCCAGGTGCTCGTCGAAGGTGTTCAGCGTGTACGGGTTCGTCGGATTCGTCGAGGACGGAAGGCAATACGGCTCGCCGACGACCTGCATGATGTCGGGTGCGTGCCCGCCACCGGCTCCCTCGGCGTGATAGGTGTGGATCGGGCGTCCGCCGATCGCGGCCATGGTGTCCTCGTAGAACCCGGACTCGTTGAGAGTGTCGGTGTGGATCTGCACCTGCAGGTCGAGTTCGTCCCCGGCGTCCAGCGAGGCCCGGATGGCCGCCGGGGTGGCGCCCCAGTCCTCGTGGATCTTGTAGCCGATGGCCCCGGCCAGGCCCTGCTCGATCAGCGGCCCCACACTGGACGAGCTGCCGTTGCCGATGAAACCGAAGTTCATCGGGAACGCCTCGGCCGCCCGCAGCATCCGGGCCAGGTTGGTCGGCCCGGAGGAGGTGATGCCGACGGTGACCGGGCCCAGGCCGCCGCCGATCATGGTGGTGATGCCGCTGGAGATGGCCTCCTCGACCAGGCCGGCGCTGTCGAAGTGCACGTGCACATCGATGGCGCCGGCGGTGGCGATCATGCCCTCCCCGGACCGGATGTCGGTGCCGGCCCCGATGACCAGGTTCTGGTCCACCCCGTCCATCGTGCGCGGATTGCCGGCCTTGCCGACGCCGACGATGCGCCCGTCCCGGATCCCGATGTCCGCCTTACGGATTCCCAGTACCGCGTCGATGATGAGCGCATTGGTGATGACGAAGTCCAGCGCACCGTCAGCGTTGGTGATATCCCCGTGCACCGCCATACCCTCGCGCATGGTCTTACCGCCGCCGAAGACGGCCTCGTCCCCGTACACCGTGGCGTCGGCCTCGACCCGGGCCAGCAGTTCGGTGTCGGCGAGGCGGACCCGGTCCCCGGTGGTCGGCCCGTACAACTCGGCGTAGCGGGCCCGGCTGATGCGGTAGACCATCTCAGGCTCCTGTGTCCAGGAAGCCGAGGGCGTGCATCTTGGCCATCAGCTCCTCGTCCGGGGCGGTGTCGGTGGCGGCGTTGGTGACATCGTTCTGCCCGATCACCAGGCGTTCACCGCCGTAGCTGGTCAGCGAGACCTCCTGAGCCTCACCCGGTTCGAAGCGCACCGCGGTGCCGGACGGGATGTCCAGGCGCATCCCGAACGCGGCCCGGCGGTCGAAACGCAGCGCCCGGTTGGTCTCGAAGAAGTGGAAGTGTGAACCGACCTGGATGGGTCGGTCCCCGGTGTTCTCCACGGTGATCGCGGCGGTGGCGCGCCCGGCGTTGAGCTCGAGTTCGCCCTCGGCGGCCAGCACCTCGCCGGGGACCACCGCCAGGTCGGCGGCGCTGCGGCTGCCGGGGCCGATCGCGTCGTGCACGGTCACCAGCTTCTGCCCGTCGGAGAAGAACGCCTCCACCTGAACGGATCCCAGCAGGGTGCGCACCCCGGGCAGCACATCGTCGTCGGTGAGGATGCTCGCCCCGTGCGCCGCGGCGTCGGCGACGCTCGCACCGCCGCGGGCCGCCTCGACCACCTCATCGGCGATCAGGGCCCGGGCCTCGGCATAGCTGAGCGCCAGGCCGGCCGCGCGGTGCTTGCGGGCCAGTTCGGCGGCCAGGAACAGCAGCAGCCGGTCCTCGTCCTTGGGTGTGAGGTGCATCAGCCGGTGATGCCTTCTGCCCAGGGGTAGTCCTTGAGGAACGGGTCGGGGGTGATGGGCTGCGGGGACTCCCAAACCTGCTCGATCAGACCGTCGCCGGACACCTTGCCGATGCGGGCGGTCTTGGTGACGTGGTGGTTCTCCCCGTCGATGGTGACGGTGCCCTCCGGGGCGTCGACGCTGACCCCGCCGGAGGCCTCCTGGATGTCGGCCACCTCGAACGAATCGGCCTTCTCCACAGCGGCTTTCCACAGCAGCACCGCGGTGTAGGCGGACTCCATCGGGTCCGAGGTCACCCGGTCGGCGCCGAACCGTTCCTTGAAGTCGGCGACGAAGGTGTTGTTGGCCGGGGTGTCGAGGGTCTGGTAGTAGTTCCACGAGGAGAGCTGGCCGACCAGGCTCGCGGCGCCGATGCTGCGCACCTCCTCCTCGCCGACGCACATCGACATCACCGGCATCACCTCGGGAGTCAGTCCGGCGCTGTTGTATTCGCGGAAGAACGCGGTCAGCGAGCCGCCGACGACGACGTTGAACACCGCATCGGCACCGGCCGAGCGGATCTTGTTGACGATGGTGGAGAAGTTGGTGCTGTCCAGCGGGACGTAGTCCTCGCCCAGGATCTCGATGCCGTTGGCCGCCGCGTAGGCCTTGACGATGGCGTTCGAGGTGCGCGGGAAGACGTAGTCGCTGCCCACCAGATACAGCGACTTGACGCCCTGCTCCTTCAGGTAGTCCAGGGCCGGGATGATCTGCTGGTTGGTGGTGGCGCCGGTGTAGTAGATGTTGGGCGAGGATTCCAGGCCCTCGTACTGCTGCCCGTAGTACAGCAACGCGTCGGCGTTCTCGAAGACCGGCAGCATCGCCTTGCGGCTGGCCGAGGTGTAACCGCCGAAAACCGCTGCCACACAGTCGCTGTTGACCAGCTTCTGGGCCTTCTCGGCGAACGTGGTGGGCTCCGAGGCGCCGTCCTCGGAGAGCAGCTCGAGCTGCTTGCCGAGCACGCCGCCGTCGGCGTTGATCTCCTCCACGGCCATCACGATGGCGTCGTGGATCACCGATTCGCTGACCGCCAGTCCGCCGGACAGCGAGTTGATGGCGCCCACCTTGACCGTCGGGCCGGAGGCGTCGACGCAACCGGTCGCGCCGGCGGCCTCGGTGTCACCGGCCCGGCTGCCGCAGGCCGAAGCGAGCATGGTGGTCGCCGCGAGGAGCGCGATACCCGCGCTGAGCCGTTTCATGAAAAGCCGCCTCCGAAAGGTTGGGGTCGCCGGATCGTTGCCGCAAAGCGTAGGAACGACCGCTGCCGGCGGGCTATGGGAGGAATCTCCCATTTGTGCCGGACTCTGTTTCGTGGCCGCCGCGGCCCGGAAACATCGCCGAAACACGGCCTGCCCAAGATGCATTCGCAGGGGCCGGACAGATGAGGATGACCGATGGGCGGATACGGTGACGTGCTGGGTAGCGCGGCCGGTATCGAGACGCGGGCGCACGAGATACTGGACACGCTGAGCTCCAAGGCCGCCTCCTCGGCGTCGGCGATCAGCCTGTGGGATCCGATCCGCCGCCGGCATGTGGCGGTCGCCAATCACGGCTACCCGGACAATGTGATGGACCACCTGAACACCTGGTTCGTCGACCACGATCCGCTGTTCGACACCATGCGGGTGCGAGGACTGGGTGCGCTGCGCTGGCGGGATTTCCCGGAGTACCGCGAGACCTATTCGGTGCAGGGTGTTTTCGTGCCCGCCGGTTTCGACGAGGGGTTGTCGGCCCGGCTGGTCACCGCGGACGGCACCTACGCCGGCACCATCCACGTCAACTGTGACGACGCCCGCTATCCCAGCGATGACGACGTCGCGCAGATCAATGCGCTGCGCGCCCAGATCGCCGCACACCTGGACTTCTCGGTGCGCCCGCGGATGGTCGCCGAACTGGTGGCACCGGAGGCGCAGGCCTGGGCGGTCGACGGTACCGGGCAGGCGCACCTGCTGATCCACGGCGAGACATTCGAGCAGCCGCTGGACCGGGCACTTGTGGCGGATATGACCCTGGCCGCCCGCGGGCCCGGTCTGGCGTTCCGGCCCGAGGTGACCCGCTGGCTCGACGGCGGCGCCTGGCTGCACGCCCGGCACATCAACACCGCACCGCGGTTCGCGCAGGACAGCCTGTCCGGGGTGATCCTGGTCAGCCGGGAACCGCTGCCGTTCGCCGTCACACCCCGCGAACTCGACACGCTCACCCTGGCCGCGCAGGGGTTGACCAACAATCAGATCGCCGCGCAGCTGTTCATCAGCGCCCGGACCGCGGGACACCACATGGAGAGCGCCCAGGCCAAGCTCGGGGCCAGTAACCGGGCGGCCTGCGTGTCGGCCGCGGTGGCCTGGGGGCTGCTGTCGGGGCGGCTGCTGCTGGGTACCGAGAACGCCGCCCGCAGCGCCTAATCCGGTTTGGTCTCCAGCCCGGGCGGCACCACCCGCAGCTTGGCCGCGATCCGGGTGAGGGCGGCCAGATCGGTGGCGGTGAGCGGGTCCAGGACGAGCTCGCGCACTGCGCGCACGTGGATCGGGGCCGCCTCGGTCACCAGCGCATAGCCGGTGTCGGTGAGCGAGGCGAGGGTGTAGCGGCCGTCCTCGGGATCCGGGGACCGGGTCGCCCAGCCCCGCGCCTCGAACCGTTTGACCACGTTGGACAGCCGTGACAGTGACCCGCTGGCCAGGAACGCCAGATCGCTCATCCGGATCCGGCGGTCCGGGGCCTCGGAGATGTGGCTGAGCACCAGGTACTCGAACAGGGTCAGGTCGACCTCGCGCAGCGGGGATTCGAGTTTGTTGGGCAGCAACATCATCAGCGAGACCAGACCGGTCCACGCCTCCTTCTCCGGCAGGGTCAGCCAACGGGGCTCGTCCATGCCCGTCACTTTACGCGTGAAGTGATCGCGTGTACGGTTCACTTCATGCATGAAGTGAAAGAGCGTCAGGATGTGGAATTCTTCGTCACCCCGGGGTTCGGCGAGAAGCTGTTCGATCTGCTGGGCTACAGCCAGGCGGTGCGAATCGGGAACCGGGTGGAGATCTCCGGCCAGGGCGGCTGGGATGACGACATCAACTTCCCGGAGTCGCTGGAGGACGAGATCGTGCGGGCCTTCGACAACGTCGAACGCACCCTGGCCACCGCCGGCGCGAGCTGGCGCGATGTCGTGCACGTGAACTCGTATCACGTGCCCGCCGAACCGGATACCATCGGCGCCGCGCACAACGACGTCATGGTGGCGCAGTTCCGCAAGCGACTGGGTGACCGCGCCCCCATCTGGACCCAGACCGGCGTCCCGGTGCTCGGGGCGCCGGACATGCGGGTCGAGATCCGCGTCACCGCGATCGTGCCGGACTGATGTGAACCACCGTGTCCAAAGTCGCACGCACGCCGTGACATTGGGCAACGGGGAATAGATCGGTCGCCCGCGGCGCTGTGCACCGGGTGACCGATCAGACCTACCGCCTCCCGTCAGACGCCAAACTCCTCACCCCGCTGCGCGTCGGCGCGGTCGAGGCGACCAATCGGATCTTCATGGCGCCGCTGACCCGGTCCCGGGCCCAAACCGACGGCACCCCATCGGATCTGGCCCCCGAGTACTACGCCCAGCGGGCCTGCGCGGGGCTCATCGTCAGCGAGGCCACCGCCGTCTGCGAGCAGGCCAACGGCGCCTACCTCAACACCCCGGGCATCTACACCGATCGCCAGCAGGCCGGGTGGGCCGAGGTTGCCGCGGCGGTGCATGCCCGCGGCGGGAACATGTTCGTCCAGCTCTGGCACGTCGGGCGGATGGCCCACCCGGAGATCAGCGGCTTCGAAACCGTCGGCCCGTCGGCCATCGCGGCCGACATGACGGCCCACACCCCGTCTGGTAAGCAGCCGTTGCCGGTGCCGCGCCCGCTGCGTCTCGACGAGATCGCCTCGATCGTCGAGCAGTTCCGCTCGGCCGCGCGCCGGGCCGTGGACGCCGGGATGGACGGGGTGGAGATCCACGCCGCCAACGGTTACCTGCTGCACGAGTTCCTCTCCGACGTCACCAACGTCCGCACTGACGGCTACGGCGGCACCCCGGAGAATCGGGCCCGGCTGACCGCCGAGGTGATCGAGGCGGTGGCCGACGAGATCGGCGCCGACCGGGTCGGGGTGCGCATCTCACCCGGGGGCACCGCCGGCGATATGCGCGAGAACGACCCGGCGAGCACCTACGAGGCCCTGCTGAACCGCATCGCCGGCCTCGAGATCGCCTACCTGCACGTGCTGATCGACCCGTCGACGCAGACCTTCGGCGCGATCCGCGCGCTGTGGGGCGGCACCCTGGTGCTCAACACCGGGCGCGAATACAACGCCGACGGTCACACCGACTTCGCCGAGCTGGAAGGCCTGGTCGAATGGGGTGCGGTCAGCGCCGTCGCGGTGGGCCGGGCGTATCTGGCCAACCCGGACCTGGTCGACCGCCTGGTGCTCGGCGCCGAGCTCAACGAACCCGACGTCAGCACCTTCTACGCCGCCGGCCCGGCGGGCTACATCGACTACCCGACGCTCGCCGACATCGAGGAGTCCCGCACCGCCTGAAGACGTGTGGGGTGACAGGCAGCCCAGTTCAGACGCCCAACCAACAGGTTGGTTTGCGACCCTGTTAGGCTGCGCGACCAGTGGAACACCGTCCGGATGGACGTCCCCTGTCACCCACCCGAAAGGGAACAACACATGTCCGAAGCCTTCATCTACGAGGCGATCCGCACCCCGCGCGGTAAGCAGCGCGGCGGCGCCCTGAACGAGATCAAGCCGGTCAACCTGGTGGTCGGCCTGATCAACGAGATCCGGGTCCGGTTCCCCGACCTGGACGAGACCCTGATCAGCGACCTCATCCTGGGCTGCGTCTCGCCCGTCGGTGACCAGGGCGGCGACATCGCCCGCACCGCCGGCCTGGTGGCCGGTCTACCGGACACCACCGGTGGCTTCCAGCTCAACCGCTTCTGCGCCTCCGGCCTGGAGGCCGTCAACCTGGCCGCCCAGAAGGTCCGGTCCGGCTGGGACGACCTGGTGCTCGCCGGCGGCGTCGAGTCGATGAGCCGTGTCCCGATGGGTGCCGACGGCGGCGCCTGGGCCGGTGACCCGGAGACCAACTACCGCATCGGGTTCGTCCCGCAGGGCATCGGCGCCGATCTGATCGCCACCATCGAGGGCTTCTCCCGCGAGGACGTGGACGCCTACGCCGCCCGCTCCCAGGAGCGCGCCGCGGCGGCATGGGCCGGCGGCTACTTCGCCAAGTCGGTCGTGCCGGTCAAGGATCAGAACGGCCTGGTCGTGCTGGACAACGACGAGCACATGCGCCCCGGTTCCACCGTGGAGAGCCTGGGCAAGCTCAAGACCGCGTTCGACGGCATCGGCGCGATGGGCGGCTTCGACGATGTGGCGCTGCAGAAGTACCACTTCGTGGAGAAGATCAACCACGTGCACACCGGCGGTAACAGCTCGGGCATCGTCGACGGCGCCGCCCTGCTGCTGATCGGTTCCGAGGAGGCCGGCAAGGCGCAGGGGCTGACCCCGCGCGCCCGTATTGTGGCCACCGCCACCTCCGGCGCCGACCCGGTCATCATGCTGACCGGCCCCACCCCGGCCACCCAGAAGGTGCTCGACCGCGCCGGCCTGACCGTCGATGACATCGACCTGTTCGAACTCAACGAGGCCTTCGCCTCCGTGGTGCTGAAGTTCCAGAAGGACCTGGGCATCCCGGACGAGAAGCTCAACGTCAACGGTGGCGCCATCGCGATGGGCCACCCGCTCGGCGCCACCGGCGCCATGATCACCGGAACCATGGTCGACGAGCTCGAGCGTCGCGGCGCTCGCCGTGCGCTGATGACGCTGTGCGTCGGCGGCGGCATGGGCGTGGCCACCATCATCGAGAGGGTCTAAGGAAAACTCATGGCAGAGAACACCATTCAGTGGGACAAGGATGCCGACGGCATCGTCACCCTGACGCTGGACGACCCCACCGGCTCGGCCAACGTGATGAACGAGCACTACAAGGAATCCATGCACAACGCCGTCAATCGGCTTGTGGAAGAGAAGGATTCGATCACCGGCGTCGTCATCGCCAGCGCGAAGAAGACCTTCTTCGCCGGTGGTGACCTCAAGGCCATGATCAACGTGGGCCCCGACGACGCGGCGGCGTCCTTCGCCGAGGTCGAGGCGATCAAGGCCGACCTGCGCAAGCTGGAGACCCTGGGCAAGCCCGTCGTGGCGGCCATCAACGGCGCCGCCCTCGGCGGCGGCCTGGAGATCGCGCTGGCCACCCATCACCGCATCGCCGCCGACGTGCGCGGCGTGGTGATCGGCCTGCCCGAGGTCACCCTGGGCCTGCTGCCCGGTGGCGGCGGCGTCGCCCGCACCGTGCGCATGTTCGGTGTGCAGAAGGCCTTCATGGAGGTGCTGAGCCAGGGCACCCGGTTCGCGCCGGCCAAGGCCCTCGAAATCGGGCTTGTGGATCGGCTCGTTCCGTCCGTCGACGAGCTGATCCCCGCCGCGAAGAAGTGGATCAAGGAGAACCCCGAGGCCGGCGTGCAGCCGTGGGATGCCAAGGGCTACAAGATGCCCGGCGGCACCCCGGCCAGCCCGGCCCTGGCCTCCATCCTGCCGTCCTTCCCGGCGCTGCTGAAGAAGCAGCTCAAGGGCGCCCCGATGCCGGCACCGCGGGCCATCCTCAACGCCGCCGTCGAGGGTGCACAGGTCGACTTCGACACCGCCACCCGCATCGAGAGCCGCTACTTCGTGCAGCTGGTCACCGGGCAGACCGCGAAGAACATGATCCAGGCGTTCTTCCTGGACCTGCAGGCCATCAACGGTGGCGCCTCGCGTCCCGCCGGTATCCCGCAGCAGGAGATCAAGAAGATCGGCGTGCTGGGCGCGGGCATGATGGGCGCCGGTATCGCCTACGTGTCGGCCAAGGCCGGCTACGACGTCGTGCTCAAGGATGTCACCGCGGAAGCGGCCGCCAAGGGCAAGGCGTACTCGGAGAACCTGGAGGCCAAGGCGCTCAAGCGCGGCAAGACCACCGAAGAGAAGTCGGCGGCGCTGCTGGCCAAGATCCACCCGACCGCGGATGCGGCCGATCTCAAGGGCGTGGACTTCGTCATCGAGGCCGTCTTCGAGAACCAGGAACTCAAGCACAAGGTGTTCCAGGAGATCGAGGACATCGTCGAGCCGAACGCGCTGCTGGGCAGCAACACCTCCACCCTGCCGATCACCGGTCTGGCGACCGGGGTGAAGCGCCAGGAGGACTTCATCGGGATCCACTTCTTCAGCCCCGTGGACAAGATGCCGCTGGTGGAGATCATCAAGGGCGAGAAGACGTCCGACGAGGCGCTGGCCCGGGTGTTCGATTACACCCTGGCGATCAGGAAGACCCCGATCGTGGTCAACGACAGCCGCGGCTTCTTCACCAGCCGCGTCATCGGCACCTTCGTCAACGAGGCGCTGGCCATGCTGGGCGAGGGTGTCCCGGCCGCCACCATCGAGCAGGCGGGCGCCCAGGCCGGTTACCCGGCCGCGCCGCTGCAGCTCTCGGATGAGCTCAACCTGGAGCTCATGCAGAAGATCGCCGGCGAGACCCGCAAGGCCGCCGAGGCCGCGGGCGAGACCTATGTGCCGCACCCGGCCGAGGTCGTCGTCAACAAGATGATCGAGATCGGTCGCCCGTCGCGTCTGAAGGGTGCCGGCTTCTACGAGTACGTGGACGGCAAGCGCGTCGGCCTGTGGTCGGGCCTGTCCGAGACGTTCAACTCGGGAAGCACGGACATCCCGCTGCAGGACGCCATCGACCGGATGCTGTTCGCCGAGGCGCTGGAAACCCAGAAGTGCCTCGACGAGGGCGTGCTCACCTCGACCGCCGACGCGAACATCGGCTCCATCATGGGTATCGGCTTCCCGCCGTACACCGGTGGTTCCGCGCAGTACATCGTCGGTTACGAGGGTGCACACGGCGTCGGTAAGGCCGCGTTCGTGGCCCGGGCCAAGGAGCTGGCCGCCCGCTACGGCGACCGCTTCAACCCGCCCGCCTCGCTGGAGGCCTAGCCTCGGCAGCCAGACCGGAAACCCCCGGGCCCACCGTCCTCGAAGCGGCGAGCCCGGGGGTTTCTTGCTGTCGAGGTGCGGTCCGGTCGCACGCCGTGCGCGAGCCCGTTGCCGGTGTGCAGGCCCGCGACGAACGCGGCGAGCGTGCGGAAGCGCTTGGGTGTGTTCGTCATGTTTCCGACGATGCCCCCGTCGGCCGCCCAGCAACAGTGGCACTGGTGCCGCGCTTCGTTAACATAGTGACATGCATACCGTGGCGATCCTCGCCTACGACGGCATGACCGGTTTCGAATCGGGCCTGGCCACCGAGATCTTCGGGATGGCCGACCTGCCCGGACCGTTCTCCGCGGGCGTCGCGCCACCGGGCTACACCGTCGAGCTCTGCTCGGAACAACCCGAGGTGCGGATGCTGGGCGGGGCGGTCATGCGCACCTCCTACGGCCTCGAGGACCTGGCGGTCGCGGACACCGTGCTGATCCCCAGCGTCCGCGACGTCCGCGCGGCCCCGTCCGCCGACCTGGTGGCGGCCATCCGGGCCGCCGACGCCCGGGGCGCCCGGCTGGTGTCGATCTGCTCGGGCGCCTTCGCGCTGGCCGCCGCCGGGGTGCTCGACGGACGCCGGGCGACCACGCACTGGATCTACGCCGACCGGTTGCAGCGCCAGTACCCCGAGATCGCCGTGGACCCGGCCCCGCTGTACGTGGACAACGGCCGGGTGCTCACCAGCGCGGGCTGCGCCGCCGGGCTGGATCTCTGCCTGCACATCGTGCGCACCGATCACGGGATGCGGGTCGCCAACGACGTGGCCCGGCGGCTGGTGATCTCCCCGCACCGGGCCGGCGGGCAGGCCCAGTACATCGACACCCCGGTGCCCGAACCGGCCGCCGACGGTCGCATCGCGGCCGGAATGGCCTGGGCGCTGGAACACCTGGACCGGCCCATCACCCTGGACGAGCTGGCCGCCCAGTCGGCCATGTCGCGGCGCAGCTATCTGCGCCAGTTCGCCAAGGCCACCGGCACCACACCGATCAAATGGCTCATCGAGCAGCGCATCCAGGCCAGCCTCGCACTGCTGGAATCCGCCGACCTGTCCATCGAACAGATCGCGGCCCGGGTCGGATTCGACTCGCCGGCGACTTACCGGCACCACTTCACCCGGCAGCTGCACACCACGCCCAGCGACTACCGCAATTGCTTCACCGGCTGAGCCCGGATGCCACAATGGGCCGGTGACCGAAAGCTTTACCGAAAGGTTTGCGGCACGGCTGGCCGACTACGGTGACCGGCCGTGCATCGAGTTCCAGGGGCGCTGGTTCACCGGGGCCGAGGTCGCCGGCTACGGCGCGGCGCTCACCGGACTGCTCGAGCGGGCCGGCCTGGACCCGGGCGCGCCCGTCGGCCTGGTGGTGCGCAACCGGTACGCGCACACCGCCGCGACCATCGGCATGATCGCGGCCGGCCGGCCGGTCGTGATGATCTACTCGTTCCAGTCGCCGGAGGCGATCGCCGCCGACATCGACCGCCTCGACGTCGCGGCGGTGCTCGCCGACCCGCAGGACTGGACCGACCCGGTGACGGCCGCCGCGGAGCGCACCGGGGCGGCCCGGGTGCGACTGGGCCCCGAGGCGCCGACGCTCACCGGCGCGGGGCAGCGCCGCCCGCGGCCGCCGATCGACGGGGCGCTGGCCATCCTCACCAGCGGAACCACCGGGGCGCCAAAGCGTTTCGTGGTCCGCGCGGAGGTGCTGGAGCACACCGTGTTCAGCGTGACGGGCGGGAACGCCACCCCCGACGAACCGCCCGAGCTGGCCTACTGGCCGCTCGGCGGGATCGGCGGGGTGTGCCAGACGGTGACCGCCATCTACATCGGTAAGCGGATGGCCCTGCTGGAGCGGTTCACCGTGGCCGACTGGGTGCGGGTGGTGAAGACGCACGGACTGCGCCGGGTCGGTGTGCAGCCCGCCGTGGTGCGGATGCTGCTGGAGGCCGATCTGCCCGCCGAAGACCTGGCCTCCCTGGATTTCCTGATGTGCGCGTCGGGCCCGCTGGATGTGGCCACCCGGGACGCCTTCGAGCAGCGCTACCGCGTGCCGGTGCTGACCGCTTACGGCGCAACGGAATTCGCCGGTTCGGTGTGTACCTGGACCCCGGATCTGTACCGCGAGTTCGGGGCGCGCAAACGCGAGAGCTCGGGCCGGGTGCTGCCGGGGGTACAGGTCCGCATCGTCGACGCGGACACCGGCGCCGAGGTACCGACCGGTAGCCAGGGCATCCTCACCGCCCAGGTGCCGCTGCTGGGCCCGGACTGGGTGGTCACCACCGACATCGCATCGGTCGACGAGGACGGGTTCATCACCGTGGCCGGCCGAGCGGACGGCGCGATCAACCGCGGCGGCTTCAAGATCCTGCCCGAAACGGTGCGGGCCGTGCTGATCTCGCATCCGCAGGTGCGCGACGCCGGGGTGGTCGGAGTGCCCGACGGGCGACTGGGCGAGGTGCCGTTCGCGGCCGTCGAGACCGTCGCGGGCGCCCGGGTCACCGAGGACGAACTGCTGGCCGCGGTCCGGGAGGCGCTGCCCGCGCACCACGTGCCGGTCGCGGTGGCGTTCGTCGACGAACTGCCCCGCACCCCGTCGCTCAAGGTCAGCGTGCCCGGGGTGGCCGCGTTGTATCCGGGTGCGGGCTAGAAGCCGCCCAGATCGGCGGACAGCCAGTGCTGCGGTTTCATGTACACCGCCACGCTGGGCCCGTGCTCACGGCGGGCCGTCTCCAGATACGGTTCGACGGCCTCGGGCGGCAGATAGCGGCGGGTCATCTCGACGAGTTGCTCGTCCGTGGCCTCCTCGATCCGGCTCACCGCACCGTCCACCGCGACGTAGCGCACGGTGGGTTCGACCCGGTCGACCATCAGCGACAGGTATCCGGCGGCTTCGATCAGCCGGTGCTTGCGCGAGCCGGCCCCGGTGATGAACCAGGGCTGCCCGCCCGGGGTGTACTGATACCAGATCGGCACGGTCAGCGGGCCGCGGGTATCTCCCGTGCTCACCGACAGGGCGGCGACATGGGGCTCGGTCAGGAACTCTTCGCGTTCTTCCCGAGACAGTGCCATGGCTCTAGAGGCAGGGGGTGAAGAACAGCAGCTTCGGCCCGCAGATGCCCGATCCGCCCAGCTTGGGCAGGCCGATCTTGGGATGCGGGATGCCGATCTTGGGCAGGCCGACCTTCTTGGGGAAGATCCGCGGGTGCGGGGGCATCTTCAGGTTCGGCAGCTTGGGCAGGCCGATCTTCGGGGACGGCAGCGCGCGGGCCACCTGGGCGATGTCACCGGCCGCCGAGAAGGTCTGGGCCACGCCGGTGGCCGCACCACCGGCCGCACCGGCCATCCGGAGGGGACTGCTGGCAACGCCGACTCCGCCGACGCCATTCAGGAGGGCGATGGTGGTGGCCACGTCCGCGGCGGCGGCGGTGGCCAGCACCGGCCAGCCGAGCACCGTGTCGGCCGTGCCGACCACCGAGTTCCACACCCGGGTGCCCTCGGGGATCATCTGCGCCTGCTTGGCCAGCTGCCAGGCACCACCCATCTGCTCCGGCGTCAGCTTGGCCACGGCCGGGGTCTCCGCCTTCTGCAGCGCGGCCGACAACAGCGTCTGGCACTTGCCGGTGTCGGCGTTGCGGACCTGCGACTTGTTGCAGGAGTCGACGCAGCTGCCGTTGAACTCGGACTGGCCGGGTGCGCACGTGGTCTCGGCGGCGCTGGGGCCGCGGTGGCGACCGAAACAGCTGCCAGCGGCATCAGCGCGGCGAAGGTGGCAGCCACGAGGCGACGTTTGAAGGCGGTCATGACCAGTCCTCAGCGTTGGTACAGCGAATGATTTCTGGCAAGTGTAGACGATTTAAGAATGGGCCGGGTGGGCATAGAGTTTGTCCCTATGCGCTTCGGACTGTTCATTCCGCAAGGTTGGCGGCTCGATCTCGTCGACATTCCCACCGATAAGCACTGGTCAGTGATGCGTGATCTGGCCACGTACGCAGATAACAGCACGTGGGACTCGGTGTGGGTCTATGACCACTTCCACACCGTCCCGGTGCCCACCGACGAGGCCACCCACGAGGCCTGGACCCTGATGTCGGCCTTCGCCGCCGTCACCGACCGGGTGAAATTGGGGCAGATGTGTACGGCCGTCTCGTACCGGAATCCGACCTACCTGGCAAAAGTCGCGGCCACCGTGGACGTGGTGTCCGGGGGCCGCACCCAGATGGGCATCGGCGGCGGTTGGTACGAGCACGAGTGGCGGGCCTACGGGTACGGCTTCCCGTCCGCCGGTGAACGGCTGGCCCGCCTCGACGAGGGGGTACAGATCATGCGGGACGCCTGGCGGGACGGCCGGGTCACCTTTGCCGGCAAGCACTACCAGGTCGACGACGCCATCGTCGCCCCCAAACCGCTGCAGGAGGGCGGTCTGCCGCTGTGGATCGCCGGCGGCGGCGAGAAGGTGACGCTCAAGATCGCGGCCAAGTACGCGCAGTACACCAACTTCAGCTGCAACGCCGAAGAGTTCACCCGCAAATCGGAGATCCTGGCCGAGCACTGCCGCGACGTCGGCACCGACTATGACGCGATCGTGCGGTCGGCCAACTTCAACGCCGTCATCGGCAGCTCGGAGGCCGACGTCCAGGAACGTCTGGAGCGCATCCGGGCCCGGCAGCTTCGGGTGGTGGGCGAGGCTGGTGCCCCCAACGTCGACGCCATGCTGGCCAACGTCGCCTCGCCCGATTCGGCGACCGGCACCCCCGACCAGGTCGTCGAACGCCTGCGGCGGCTGCGCGACCTGGGCTGCGAGTACGCCATCCTGTACTTCCCGGAGGCCGCCTATGACCGGTCGGGCATCGAGCTGTTCGAGCGCGAGGTCATCCCGGCGCTCAGCTAGCCGACACCTGGTAGTGCGCGATACGCCAGCCCTCGCCGGTGCGGGTGAGCAGCACGCCCAGGTTCAGCGGCAGCGCCGACCCGTCGGCGAACCCGAAGTCGCCCCGCCACACCTCCAGCACACCGCGCAGATCCTCTTCGTGGCCGCTCATCTCAGTGCCCCGCGCTCTGGCCGCCGTCGACGTGCAGGATCTCGCCGGTGACGAACCCGGCGTTCTCCAGATACAGCACCGCGTCCACCACATCGTCGAGTTCACCGATGCGGTGCTGCGGGTTCAGCCGGGCCAGCGCCTGGTACTCGTCCGCGCCGTGCATCGGGGTGCGGATGATGCCCAACGCCACCGCGTTCACCCGGATACCGCGGGTGGCGTACTCGACGGCCAGCGATCTGGTGGCCGCGTTCAACCCGCCCTTGGTCAGCGAGGCCAGCACCGACGGGGCCGCCGTATTGGCCTGATCGACCAGGCTGGTCGAGACGTTCACCAGATGCCCGCCGTCGGTCATGGCGGCGACGGCGGCACGGGACACCTCGAAGAAGCCGCGCAGGTTCACCCCGGTGATGGCGTCGTAGTCGGCGTCGGTGTACTCGGTGAACGGTTTGGCGATGAAGATGCCGGCGTTGTTGACCACGGTGTCGACCCGGCCGAAACGCTGCAGCGCGGCCGCCACGATGCGACCGCCGACGCCGGGCTCGCCGATGTCACCGGCCACGGTGAGCACCATCGGGTCGGCGGAGCCGCCGATGCTGCGGGAGTTGGCGACCACGGCGTAGCCGAGCTTGCGGTAGCCGTCGACCAGTGCGGCGCCGATGCCCTGGGATGCGCCGGTGATGATCGCGACGCGGGTGATGTCGTTCATGGCTGAGAGTCCTTCCGGGAGTGAGCCGAAGCTGCTGATGCACGGCTCAACCGCGATCGGCGTGGCACCGATGCCGGGCGGATGGGACCGGAAACCTCGCTGCTGAGAGGTGCTGCCTACTACGCTTGCGCCGGTGGAGCTGCGGCAGCTGCGGTACTTCGTCACCGTCGCCGAGGAATTGAACTTCGGCCGGGCGGCGCAGCGTCTGCGCATCGCCGGACCGTCGCTGTCCCAGCAGATCAAGACCCTGGAACGGGATCTGAAGGTGCAGTTGTTCGACCGGGACCGCCGTTCGGTGGCCCTGACCCCCGCCGGGGCGGCACTGCTGGACGAGGCCCGCGCCCTGGTCCGCCAGTCCGATGAATTCCGCAGCCGGGCAATCGGATTGGGATCCGGCGCGGAGGACGACCAACCGGTGCGGATCGGCTGCGTGAACTGGTGCCCGGTGGACTGGTCCGAACG
The DNA here is from genome assembly GCA_900078775.1 of Mycolicibacterium aurum. Taxonomy (GTDB): domain Bacteria; phylum Actinomycetota; class Actinomycetes; order Mycobacteriales; family Mycobacteriaceae; genus Mycobacterium; species Mycobacterium aurum_A. The sequence continues at coordinate 3,925,743 of LT549889.1, read as the reverse complement.
CGCCGCCGGGGTGGCCACCCTGCGGGTCGACGCCTGGGTGATGCCCTCGCACGCCCAGGCCGCGCGGGTCGCCGACGGCAGCCTGGATCTGGCGATCTGCTGGGTGCAGCGCGAGGATCTGCAGACCCTGGATCTGCACTCCCGGCTGGTCGGGGTGGACCGGCTGTACGCGCTCGGCCCGGGCGCCGACGATTCGCCGGTGGACGCGAAAGACACCGTGGCCCTGGTCGATACCGACGCCGCGAGCTGGTCCTCGTGGAACCGGTACGCCGAACAGTTCGCCGCGGCCACCGGCGCCCGGGTGATGCGCACCGACGACGGCGGTGTCACCGGGCCGACCTTCTTCGAGCATGTGCGCAGGCTGGGCCGGCCGGTGCTCAACAACCCCAAGGGGCAGAACGACTCCGAGCCCCGGGATCTGGTCCGCCGGCCGGTGGTGGGGCCGACGCCGCTGTGGACATGGTCACTGGTGTGGCGCCGCGGCGAGGACCGACCCGCCGTGCTGGCCGTCGTGGACGCCTTCGTCCGCGAAATCGGTGATCTCGGGATCACCGCGCCCGGCAGCTGGCTTCCGGTCCAGGATCCTTACCGCTGACACCACAACCGCATTGCTGCCAGCCGGAAACTCTGCTTCCGCGGGATGCGCCCCGTGCTGTGACGCCGTTGACTGGGACACACACGACGCAAAGGGGATTGCCATGAGCGAGAACATCACGGTATTGGTCACCGGGGCCAACCGCGGGTTGGGCAAGCAGATCGCGGCGGAGTTCGTCGCGCGCGGCGCCAAGGTCTATGCGGCGGCGCGCAGGCCGGAGAGCGTCGACGCTCCGGACGTCATACCGGTGCAGCTCGACATCACCGATCCCGAATCGATCCGGCGGGCCGCCGAGATCGCCGCCGACGTCACCGTGCTGGTGAACAACGCCGGCATCTCCACCCAGGCGAATCTGCTGACCGGCCCGATGGACGACATCCGCGCCGAGATGGAATCCCACTATTTCGGCACCCTCAACGTCATCCGGGAATTCGCCCCGGTGATCGAACGCAACGGCGGCGGGTCGATCCTGAACGTGCTCTCGGTGCTGTCCTGGAAGCACCCGGCCACCTCGGGGGCGTACGCCGCGGCCAAGGCGGCGGCCTGGGCGCTCACCGACGCGGTGCGTGACGAACTCGGCCCGCGCGGGGTGAACGTCACCGCCCTGCACGTCGGCTACATGGACACCGACATGGTGAGTTACATTCCGGCAGATCAGAAAACCGCCCCGGCCGTGGTCGCCCGGCAGGCCGTCGAAGGGGTGCTCAGCGGGGCCACCGAGGTGCTCGCGGACGACACGTCGCGTCGTGCCAAGGCGGCGCTTTCCGGAGCCGTGTCATAGTGAGGCCTTATGGAGAAGATTTCACTCACCGCGTTGGCGCGTGAGCACCTGGAAAAGGCCCGGGCGGCGAGCAGTGGGCGCAGTGCCCATACCGTCTACGGCGGTCACGAGCACAGTCTTCGACAGGTCCTGCTGGCGCTGACCGCCGGTAACGGACTCGACGATCACGAGAGCCCCGGTGAGGCGACCCTGCAGGTGTTGCAGGGTCGGGTCAAGCTGTCCACCGACGAGGCCGGCTGGGAGGGCTCAGCCGGTGATCATCTGGTGGTGCCGCTGACCCGGCATGCGCTGGCCGCGCTGGAGGACTCGGTGGTGATCCTGACCATCGCCAAGAAGCTCGGCCCGCACGTCTAGAACGGGCTCGAGTTGGACTGCCACTTGGCTTCTTCGGGGCGTGCCCCGAAGCGCCGGGCGTAGTCCTCGTGCAGGCGCGCGTTCTTCTCGCGGTTGATCGCGTCGACGAGGTTGGGGTCCAGCCCGTGCTGGGCGAGGCGGTGGCGGCGCCACACCTTGTTCAGCACGTATCCCATGATCACGGCCCAGACGTAGATCGGCACCGTCATCTCCAGGTGCACGTACAGCGACGCCGGCAGCAGCCACAGCGGCGCGAGGATCAGCGCCGGCGGGATGGAGTAGCGGATCATGTGCCGGCGGATGGCGCCCGGGCCGGCCAGGTCTTCGGCGACCCATTCGCGCATCGAGTCGGGTAGGCGCTTGCCGTAGGCGTACAGGAGGCGCTGGATACGGGTGGGTTGTGTGGCGGCCATGGTTTACATCGTACCCTAATGATTAGGGAACTAAGTAGTACAGTGTGGGCATGACCACGGTGCTGCCCGCCGCCCACAGCGATGCTCCCGACAGCGATATCGATCCGCTCGCCCTGGAGCGCCAGGTGTGCTTCGCGCTGGCGGTCACCAACCGCGCCGTGCTGGCGGTGTACCGGCCGCTGCTGGAGCCGCTCGGGCTCACCCACCCGCAGTACCTGGTGATGCTGGCGCTGTGGGACAACGCCAAGGCCGGCGGCGGCGATGTCCAGAACGGCGATGACCAGAACGGCGATGACCAGAACGACGATGTCCGGAACAAGGCCGCCCTCTCGGTCAAGCAGATCGCCGCGCTGCTGCAGATGGACCCGGCCACCAGTTCGCCGATGCTCAAACGGCTGGAGGCCCTGGGGTTGGTGACCCGCACCCGCAGCGCCGCCGACGAACGGGCCATCCTGGTCAGCCTCACCGCCGAGGGGGAGGCGTTACGGCAACGCGCGCTGGACATCCCGGCCACGGTGGTGGCCCGCCTCGGCGTCGAGATGTCCGAGCTGGAGCATCTGCACTCGGTGCTCACCCGGATCAACACGGCCGCGCTGGCCGCCGGCGCGCTGGATCAGATCGCCGGGCCCAACAGGTCGTCGGCGTCCTTGATGACGTAGCCGTAGCCCTGCTCGGCCAGGAAGCGCTGTCGATGCGCGGCGTACTCGGCGTCCAGGCTGTCCCGGCTGACCACCGAATAGAACACCGCGCCGCCGCCGTCGGCCTTGGGCCGCAGCAGCCGGCCCAACCGCTGGGCCTCCTCCTGGCGGGACCCGAAAGTGCCCGAAACCTGCACGGCCACGGACGCTTCCGGTAGGTCGATGGAGAAGTTCGCCACCTTGGACACCACCAGCGTCTTGATCTCGCCGCGGCGGAACTGGTCGAACAGCTCCTCGCGTTCGGCGTTCTTGGTCGAGCCCTGGATCACCGGGGCGTCCAACTCCTGGCCCAGCTCGTCGAGCTGGTCGAGGTAGGCCCCGATCACCAGGGTCGGTTCGTCCTTGTGTCTGTCCAGGATCGACTTCACCACCGCGATCTTGGTGTGCGCGGTCGAGCACAGCTTGTAGCGCTCCTCCGGCTCGGCGGTCGCGTAGATCATCCGCTCGTTGTCGGTCATGGTGACCCGCACCTCGATGCACTCGGCCGGTGCGATCCAGCCCTGGGCCTCGATGTCCTTCCACGGCGCGTCGTAGCGCTTCGGGCCGATGAGCGAGAACACGTCGCCCTCGCGGCCGTCCTCGCGGATCAGGGTGGCGGTCAGCCCGAGCCGGCGGCGCGACTGCAGATCGGCGGTCATCCGGAACACCGGCGCCGGCAGCAGATGCACCTCGTCGTAGATGATCAGGCCCCAGTCCCGGCTGTCGAACAGCTCCAGGTGCTTGTACTCGCCCTTGGTGCGGCGGGTGATCACCTGATAGGTGGCGATGGTGACCGGGCGGATCTCCTTGCGCTCGCCGGAGTACTCGCCGATCTCCTCCTCGGTCAGCGAGGTCCGGGCGATCAGCTCGCGCTTCCACTGCCGGCCGGCCACGGTGTTGGTGACCAGGATCAGCGTCGTGGCCCCGGCCTTGGCCATCGCGGCCGCACCCACCAGCGTCTTGCCCGCACCACAGGGCAGCACCACCACGCCGGACCCGCCGGCCCAGAACGAGTCGGCGGCCATCTCCTGGTAGTCGCGCAGCGCCCAGCCGTCCTCGGCCAGCGTGATCGGGTGCGCCTCACCGTCGACATAGCCGGCCAGATCCTCGGCCGGCCAGCCGATCTTGAGCAACATCTGCTTGACCCGGCCGCGCTCGCTGCCGTGCACGATCACGGTGTCGTCGTCGATGCGCGCCCCCAGCATCGGGGCGATCTTCTTGTTGCGCAGCACCTCCTCGAGTACCGCGCGGTCCAGGCTGACCAGCGTCAGCCCGTGCGCCGGGTGCTTGATCAGCTGCAGCCGGCCGTACCGGGCCATGGTGTCGACGATGTCGACCAGCAACGGCTGCGGCACCGCGTAACGCGAATAACTCACCAGCGCGTCGACCACCTGCTCGGCGTCGTGGCCGGCGGCGCGGGCGTTCCACAGCGCCAGCGGGGTGATCCGGTAGGTGTGGATGTGTTCGGGTGCGCGTTCCAGCTCGGCGAACGGGGCGATCGCCGCACGCGCCTCACCAGCGAGTTCGTGGTCGACTTCGAGCAGCACCGTCTTATCGGACTGCACGATCAATGGGCCCTCGGTCATGCCGGGCCGCTCTCAGGGAAAGTCATCCGATCCATTATCCAGAATCGGCCGACACCACGGAGGTCACGCGATGGATGGCGAACTCGCGGACCCGGCCCGAGGCCGGATCGAAGGCGGTCAACTGGCCGCCGCGGATGTTGATCGGCGACACCACCCGCTGGGTGGCCACCCCGGCCGGGTCGACGTAACCCATCACCACCGACTGCTGTTCCAGCGCGGCCTGCTGCAGCAGCGCCACCAGCACCGCCGGGTCCAGCCGCTCACCGGAGCGGGGTGCGCTGGCCACGCTGCGCATGACGGCCACGATCGCGCCCAGGGTCTGGGTCGGGGGAGCGGTCAGTGGCCGGAACACCCGGCGGCGTCCCGGCGCCGGGACTCGGGCACCGCGGGCCCGGATGTCGACCACCGACCCGGAGGAGTCCTCGGCGGCGGGCACGAAACCGCCGGCCCGCAGCGCGGCCAGCACATCGCCGATGCCGGCCTGGGACACCGCGACCGTCGGCGCCAGGATGCGCAGCTCCAGCGGTTCGGCGGCCGGGCTGGCCACCGCCTGGGCCAGCAGCGCGGGGTCCTCGCACCGCACGAACGAGGAGGCCATGCCCACCCGCAGCTGCCCGTGCCGGCGTGCGACATCGTCGATAAGATAGGTCAAGCCTTGTGGCACAGGTGTTTTCGAGTGCTTCTCGAAGAAGGCGTGCAGTCCGCCTGCGGTCTGCCCGGCGTCCAGGGCGTGCCGGATCGAGGACTCGCTGATCCGGTACACCATCGCCGCGCCCGCCGACTCCACGGTGGCCACCACGTCGAGTTGCTCGGCGAGCTCACGGATCAGCGGGCCGGGCACCACCACGGTCAGATCGGCCTGCAACAGGAAATGGTCCAGCGGTGCGGGCAGCACCTTGGCCATCGCGTTGATGACCTCTTCGGCGCCGTCCTCGGAGCGCTGGGCGAGCAGCAGCCGCGTCGGGCCGGCGATGGCCCCGCGGCCGACCAGTCCGACGGCGTGCGCCTCGCGCAGCAGATTGGTCACCGGCTCCAGCTGCAGCCGTGCCGACCAGCGCGGCCGCTGCCACATCATGGCCTGGGCCGCCGATTCGGGCTGCACGCCCGCGCCCGGCGGCAACCCGTCGAGCACCGTCAGCAGCAGCCGTCGGTCCAGCGGGGCGGCCGTGGAGTACAGCGCGTCCGACAGCACCCCGAACGGTTTGCCGTCGGGGCCGCGGCTGCCGACCAGGCTGGGCCGGGCCGGCAGGTTCAGCCAGGTCCACGCGATCAGGTGCCAGCGCGCGGCGGTGGAGATCTCGACGAACCGGTCCGCGGCGATGGTCGGCGCCCAGTACGGGGCGTTGCCGTCGGCCGGTTCCGGGTCGGGGGTGCCGGGGGCGATCAGCCCGGCGGCCGCGGCCACCTCCAGGATCAGGCCGAGGCGCTGCTCGTCGATGCCGGTGGCCTTGGTGAGCTTCTTGACCTCGCGGACCCCGAGCCCGCCGGCTTTCAGCTCGGGCACCGGGGCGTTGGACAGCGACTCGATGAGCACGTCGACCTCGCGCAGCAGGTCGATCGCGGCACCCGCGGCGACCGAGTCCACATCGGCCTGGGTGGTGGTGTGCCGGGTCGGGTCCGGGGTGCTGAGCCCGTCCGGCCCGGGCAGATCACCGCGCATCACCTGGGCGACCAGCCGGGGCAGGATCACGGTGTCCCCGCCCTCGCTGGGCAGCCGGTGCAACAGCCCGGCGGCGAGCAGCCGCTGGACCGGCCGGTCCGGGTCGGTGCCCGGGATGGCGTCGCGGGTGCGCCCCACCGGGGAGCCCTCGACCAGCCGGGTGAGCAGTTCGCGGGAGGGCTCGTCGAGGCCGTCGAGCAGCGCCGGGATGTCCTCGGCGGGCGGCCCGGGCTGGTCCGGGACGGCCTGGCCCGGGTACCAGGGCAGCCCGGCGGCCACCTCGGCCACCACCCGCAGCGCGTCCTCGCCCCAGACCAGGGCCCGGTCCTGCAGTTCGGCCAGCGCGGACTTCAACTCCGCCTCGTCGGCGCGGGGGCCGATGAACTCGACCAGCAGCTCCCGGGGCACCGGCGCGGTGTTCGCGTGCAGCACCAACAGCGCGTCGAGCACCGCGAGCTGCAGGAAGTTCAGCCCGTCGGTGGCGGCCTTGACGGACTGACGGGCCTGCGCCCGCGCCGCGAGCGCGGCGATGGTGCCGGGTGGCGGCTGGGTGAGGTCGGGCCGGCATTCGAGCAGCCGGACCAGGCCCTCGTCCGGCAACTCGGCCAGCCAGACGCCCAGCGGCACGGTCTGGGCTGGTTTAGTCATGGCCTGACCAGCCTAAGGCAGCGTCCCGCGCTCGCCACCGCTTGTAGTACCTGCCACAATGGCAGGCGTGGCAGAGAAGAAGCAGTACGTCGACAATGGCTGGCCCGAGGTCGCCGATGGTGATCACGCTGTCAGCGAGCTCGTGAGTAACCGCGCCGGGGCGATGTCCCCGTTCGGTGAGGTCACCTTCCCGTTGCCGGTGGAAGAACTGCCCTATCTGCATCCGGTCACGGTCGTCAACAAGTAACCGGTGAGCGGGCTCTCGCACCTCGACGAGTCGGGCGCGGCCCACATGGTCGACGTCACGGCCAAGACGGCCACCAAGCGCACCGCGGTGGCGCAGGGCGTGGTGCGGACCCGTGCCGATGTCGTCGACCTGATCGCCGCTGGTGGCCTGCCCAAGGGTGACGCGCTGCCCACGGCGCGGGTCGCCGGGATCATGGCGGCCAAGCGCACCAGCGATCTCATCCCGTTGTGCCATCAGCTGGCACTGACCGGTGTCGACATCGACTTCGGCATCGGCGGCACCGACGTCACCATCACCGCCACCGTGCGCACCACCGACCGCACCGGCGTCGAGATGGAGGCACTGACCGCGGTGAGCGTGGCCGCCCTGACCGTGTACGACATGATCAAGGCCGTCGACCCCGCCGCGCGTCTCGAGGACATCCACGTGCTGCGCAAAGAGGGCGGGAAGACCGGAACCTGGCAGCCATGAGAACGGCCCGGGTGATCATCGCCTCCACCCGCGCGGCCACCGGTGTCTATTCCGACCGCACCGGCCCGGTGATCGTGGACTGGCTGACCGCCCGCGGCTACGACGTGCCCGCCCCGAACGTGGTCGCCGACGGCAGCGCGGTGAGCGAGGCCCTGCGGGCCGCATTCGACGCCGGCGTGCACGTGATCATCACCTCCGGCGGGACGGGCATGTCACCCACCGACCGCACCGCGGAGGCCACCGCCGCGCTCGTCGACTACCAGATCCCCGGTTTGGCCGACGCCATCCGGCGTTCCGGGCTGCCGCACGTGCCGACCTCGGTGCTCTCCCGCGGGGTGTGCGGGGTGCACGGCCGCACGCTGGTGGTCAACCTGCCCGGCTCGACCGGCGGGGTGAAGGACGGCCTCGGGGTGCTCGCCGATGTTCTCGACCATGCCGTGGACCAGCTCGCCGGAGGTGACCATGTCCGCTGACGTGCTGCGGGTCGGCCTCAGCGCCGAACCGATCTCGCTGTCCGAACACGAGGACCTGGTGGCCCACGCGGCCGCCGGCGCGGTGGTCGGATTCTCCGGTGTCGTGCGCGACCACGACGGCGGGCGTTCGGTGACCCGGCTGGAGTACGAGGCGCACCCCTCGGCGCTGCAGACCCTCACCGAGGTGGTGCACGAGGTGGCCCGCGAGTGTGTGGGCGTGCGGGCCGTCGCGGTCAGCCACCGGATAGGCGATCTGCGCATCGGTGACGCCGCGCTCGTGGTCGCGGTGGCCGCCGATCACCGCGGGGCCGCGTTCCAGACCTGCGCGCTGCTCGTCGACGTCGTCAAGGACCGGCTGCCGGTGTGGAAACACCAGCACTTCGCCGACGGCTCCGACGAATGGGTCAACTCGGCCTAGACACACGGGCCCGAGAAACACCGAAGCCGCACGCCCGGCGGGAGTGCGGCTTCGGAATCGAACGACTTACGGGGCCGGCAGCGGTGCACCCGGCGCCGGGGGAGCCGGCGGCGCGATGACCGCCCCCGGCGGCAACTCGGGGGCCGGACCGGTCAGCGAGCGCTGGGTGGCGACCGCCAGCAGGGCGTCCCGGCCGGAGATCTGCTGGGACTGCACGGCGTCCCAGATCTGGCGCAGGTAGCTCACGTTGGCGCTCTCCGGCGGCAGGGCGGTCGGATCCAAGGTGGTGCCGGGTGCCAGGTTCTCCGGGCTGATCAGGTGCGGGACACCCTCGGCCGGGACCGGCAGTTCACCGGACACGGCCTGGTTGGCGACGTCCATCACCGGCTGCGGGATCTCCACGCCGTTGAGCGGGGCCAGCGGATCCGGGGCCGGAGCGGCGACCGGGGCAGGCGCGGGCGCCGGGGCGGGGGCCGGCAGCACCGGCTCCAGCGGCATCGGGGCGTCGTGCAGGGCCCACAGCTGCGGCTGATCGGCCGGGGCCGGATCGACCGCGACGTCCCAGTCGGCGACCTGGATGATCGGCAGCGAGGCGAGCTGCTCGTGGGTCAGCGGCGCGTCGAAGGCGACGGGCTCGGCCGGCGGCAGCGGGGCCTCGACCGGCAGCGGGGCCGGGGCGGCCGCCAGCGCGACGTCCACCGGCTCGGCCGGGGGCAGGGGCGGCTCGACGGGCAGCGGCGCGTCCAGCGGGAGGGCGACGGCCTCGGGGGCGGCCTCCGGGGCCGGGGGGAGCACCTCAGGCGCCGGCGGCAGAGCTTCCGGGGCCGGGGGCAGAGCTTCGGGGGCGGGCGGCAGCGCGGCGTCCAGCGGCTGCGGCGCCGGAGCGGCGACGACATCGACCGGGGCGGGCGGCGGCGGGAGCTCGCCGTTGATCAGCGGGTTGTCGAGTGCCTGCGGCTCGGGCTCGTTCACCACGTTGCGCGGGCTGGGGCCGGACAGGCTGCGGCCGCAGGTGGGCCATGCGCCCTTGCCCTGGCTGGCCAGGACACGCTCGGCGACGGCGATCTGCTCTTCCTTGGTGGCCAGGTAGGCAGCCGGGGCGAACTCGCCGCCACCGTGACCCGACCAGGTGCTGGGGGAGAACTGCAGGCCACCGTGGTAGCCGTTGCCGGTGTTGATCGCCCAGTTGCCGCCGGACTCGCAGCTGGCGACGGTGTCCCATTCGCCGTCGGTTGCCGCGCCGGCCTGGCCGGCGAGCGCGAGGCTGCCGCCACCGAGAACTGCGCCGGTGAAGGCGATTTTCGCGACGCTTACTGAAGATGACGTGGGCTTACGGTGCCGTCCACTCATAAAACGCAAAGATCCTCTCGTCAGCGCCCACGAGGTCAGCTGTCGGGTTCGGGCTGGAGAGGTTGCCCGGCCGGTGTCTGCGAACAGACGCCGGCTTCACCCCGAGGAACCGGTACTGCAAGTTCCTGGTCTGCTTATCGGCGGACCGGTGGGTCCCCCGCCTCCATCCAGTGGTTCGTGTCGGCCCTCAGCTGATGGATGGAGCTCGGCGCAATCAGATGAGGCAGGCCAATCGATTTGGGTCGACCGGCTTGGGACGACGGTAACGGTTCTCCCCACGACCGTCATCTCGGCGCGTCTCCGGCGTTTCCCGTGGTCGCAAACTCTGAGAGGACTTTAAAGCCGCAGGCGGTCCGGGCGTTTTCGCAGGTGTTTTCACCGCTCAAATCGCAGGTGGCGAGCTCGTCGTCAGTTCGTTGTGTGACGCATATCACGATCATCCGCCGGCGAACGGGGGTAATACATCGACCGTTTCTTTTGTTCGAAGCACGACGTTCTTATCGCGCACCGCGACGCCGTCACGCAGGAAAGAGCAGCGTGCGAGCACCTTCGCCAGTTGCGGTCCGCGCTGGGCGAGACCGTCGACCAGGGTGTGCACGGTGGTGCCCGTGGGGCAGCGCAACGTTTCGGTCTCGATTCCCGCGGCGGCCCGGGCGGCGGCGAAATATCGAACGGTGATCTGTACGTCGGACACGCTCAGCCTCCGATTGCACTCATCGGTCGGTCCGGCTGGACGAAGCTCGGGTCGTTGATGCCGTGCCCGGCCGGTTTGGCCCACATCGCCCTGCGCCAGGCAGCCTCCAACGCATCGTCATCGGCGCCGCCGCGCAGCAGGGCGCGCAGGTCGGTCTCGGTGGTGGAGAACAGGCAGCTGCGGATCTGGCCGTCGGCGGTCAGCCGGCTGCGGTCACAGGCCCCACAGAACGACTCGGACACCGAGGCGATGACGCCGACGGTGCCCGCACCGCCGTTGACCCGCCACAACTGGGCCGGGGCTGATCCGCGCGGGCCCGGGTCGGGCTGCAGATCGAAGTGCCGGCGCAGGGTGCTCAGCACCGTCTCCGCCTCGATGGTCTTGGCGCGGGTCCACTCGTGTCCGGCGTCCAGCGGCATCTGCTCGATGATGCGCAGCTGATAACCGTGTTCCAGGCAGAAGGACAGCAGCGGCACCACATCGTCGAGCCCGGTCCGCGGGTCGAGCACCGCGTTGACCTTGATCGGCCCCAGACCGGCCGCGGCGGCGGCGGCCAGGCCGGCCTGCACATCGGCGAGCCGGTCCCGGCGGGTGATCTGGGCGAAGCGCTCGGCGTCGACGGTGTCCAGGGAGACGTTGACCCGGTCCAGCCCGGCCTTCTTCAGCTTCGCGGCGCGGCGCGCCAGGCCCAGGCCGTTGGTGGTCACGGCGATCTCGGGGCGGGGTGACAGCGCGGCGGCGGCCGCGATGGTCGGCTCCAGATGCGGGGACACCAGCGGTTCGCCGCCGGTGAACCGCACGCTGGTGATGCCGAGCCGGGTGACCGCGATGCGCAGCAGCCGGGCCAACTCGTCGGCGGTCAGCAGCTGGCTGTCCGGTAGCCAGTCCAGGCCCTCCGCGGGCATGCAATAGGTGCAGCGCAGATTGCAGCGGTCGGTCAGCGAGACCCGCAGGTCGGTGGCGGCCCGGCCGTAGGTGTCCAGCAGGGGACCGTCGGTGGGCATCCCCGGGGCGGGTGCGCGCCCCGGGATGGGGAGTCCGAGATCGGTGAGGGTCAAGCAGACAGCCCCTCTCGCGATCCAACAGGCACGATTTCCTTACCCAGCGGCATCAGGGACACCGGGATCATCTTCAGGTTGGCCAGGGCCAGCGGGATGCCGATGATGGTGATCGCCATCGCGACGGCGGACACCAGGTGCCCGATCGCCAGCCAGATCCCGGCCACGATGATCCAGATCACATTACCGATCAGCGCCCCAGGTCGTACGCCGGGCTTGTCGACGATCGTCGACCCGAACGGCCACAGCGCGTACACCGCGATCCGGAACGAGGCGATCCCGAACGGGATGGTGATGATCAGGACGAAGCAGATCAGGGCTGCCAACAGGTAACCCAGCGCCAGCCAGAGGCCGCCGAAGATCAACCAGATGACGTTCAATAGCAGGCGCATGGTCTCCTCCAGGCTGTCGCACTAGCCTACTTGTTAGGATCTTCCGCATTGCGTCCTGCACAGGCGGGACGCATTACTTATGTGATCTATCAAGACGGACGGGTGAGCGCAGTGCCAACCGGCAAGGTGAAGTGGTACGACTCCGAGAAGGGCTTCGGCTTCCTTTCTCAGGAGGATGGCGAGGACGTGTACGTGCGTGCGTCGGCGCTGCCGTCCGGCGTCGAGGGGCTCAAGGCCGGCCAGAAGGTCGAGTTCGGCCTGGCTGCCGGGCGTCGCGGCCCGCAGGCACTGCAGGTCCGGCTGCTCGATCCGCCGCCGAGCCTGTCCCGGACCCGGCGTGAGGCGGCCGCGGCCGAGCACAAGCACACCCCGGACGAGCTGCACGGCATGATCGGTGATCTGATCACCCTGCTGGAGAACACCATCCAGCCCGAGCTGCGCAAGGGTAAGTACCCCGACCGCAAGGTGGCCCGGCGGGTGTCCGAGGTGGTCAAGGCCGTCGCCCGCGAACTCGACGCCTGATACCCCGCGGCGGGGCACACTGGCCGTATGGCCTACGTGAACCCCAAGGGCGACTTCGACCGGGACACCAACTACATCACCGATCGGATCACCGCCGACGGGCGTGACGGTTATCCCGTCGAACCCGGCCGGTACCGGCTGGTGGTCGCCCGCGCGTGCCCGTGGGCCAACCGGACCATCATCGTGCGGCGCCTGCTCGGCCTGGAAGACGTTCTCTCCATTGGCTTCTGCGGGCCGACGCACGACGAGCGCAGCTGGACCTTCGATCTGGATCCCGGCGGCGTGGACCCGGTGCTGGGCATCCACCATCTGCGCGACGCGTACAACAAGCGCATCCCGGACTATCCGAAGGGCGTCACGGTGCCCGCGATCGTGGACGTGCCCACCGGGCAGGTGGTGACCAACGACTTCGCGCAGATCACCCTGGACTTCTCCACCGAGTGGACCGCTCACCACCGGGACGGCGCCCCACAGCTGTACCCGGAGCCGCTGCGGGCCGAGATCGACGAGGTCGCCCACCGCATCTACACCGAGGTGAACAACGGGGTGTACCGGTGCGGGTTCGCCGGCTCCCAGGACGCCTACGACGCGGCCTATGACCGACTGTTCACCGCCCTGGACTGGCTGAGTGAAAGGTTGAGCGCGCAAAGGTATCTCGTCGGCGACACCATCACCGAGGCCGACCTCCGGCTGTTCACCACGCTGGCCCGGTTCGATCCGGTCTACCACGGACACTTCAAGTGCAACCGGTCCAAGCTCACCGAGATGCCGGTGCTGTGGGCCTACGCCCGCGATCTGTTCCAGACACCGGGCTTCGGGGATACCACCGACTTCGTGCAGATCAAGCAGCACTACTACATCGTGCACACCGACATCAATCCCACCCGGGTGGTACCCAAGGGGCCGGATCTGGCCGACTGGCTGACCCCACACGGTCGAGAAGCGTTGGGCGGCAGACCGTTCGGTGACGGCACCCCGCCCGGGCCGACCAGGCCGGGAGAAGAGGTGCCGGCGGGGCACGGCGCGCTCGGATAGGGCCCCGAGGGCTCGAGCGACTCGCAGCGACGACTGATCTACCCGCCGTTCAGCTCACTGGGCCGGCTGGAAGTCCGTCACCGACTCCGAGTACTCGTCATCCGCGTCCCAGGTGGTGCGCACCGACCATTCGGCGTGCGGCACCGGGAACTCGTTGCCGAACTCGTCGCGCACCAGCGTCGGCAGCTGCACGACGATTCCGGTCAACTTCCCGAACCGGGCGTCGACACTGGGGATCTTCACCGTCCGCGCGGCATTCGGGAGAAAGCCCTGCACCACCGGCGCGGCGGCGTCCTCGTAGGTGCGCACCAGCAACCACGGCGCGCGCGAGATCGCCGGATCCACCGCCAGCTGCACCGGATGCCGTGAGTTCAGCGCGAGATCGCCGGTGGTCTGCGGGAAGTCGCAGGCGTTGAGGTCGAGCACCGGGCAGTACTGGTACGGCCCGACGCGGACGGTGTGCCCGTGCGAATAGGCGCTGATCTCCGGGTAATTCGGGCCCTTGTCCCGGCTGAGCTGCCACACCAGCACCCCGGTACCGATCGAGGAGAGCAGGGCCAAGATCGCCAGGACCGCCACACCCTTCTTCATCGCAGGCCCGCCGTAGTGCTGCCGGGATGGTTCACATGTCCGCCTTCGGTTTCGGCCAGGACGGGGCGGTTGCCGCCGAACCCGGGGATGAGCGATGCGCCGTTGTAGCTGACCAGAGTCTGGGCCAGCCCGAGGATCAGGATCGCGGTGATGGTGGTGAACCCGGCCCACAACTCGGTGTAGATCAGCACGCCGGTCGCGCCGCCGATCACCCAGGCCAGCTGCAGCACCGACTCCGACCGCCCGAACGCCGACGCCCGGGACTCCTCGGGCAGATCATCCTGCAGCGAGGCGTCCAGTGAAGCCTTGGCGATCGCGCTGGCACCCGAGGTGACCAGGGTGGCGGCCGCGGCCACCAGCAGGTTGGCGCTGAGCGCGGCGGCCAGCGCCACCAGCGTCACCGCGCTGGCCGCCCGGACCACCAGCAGGGCCGGGCGGCCCAGCTTGAGCCGGGCGGCGGTGAAGTTGCCGGCGAAGTTGCCGATCGCGGCGGCCGCGCCGATCAGGCCGAGGATGCGCAGCTGTTCCCAGCCGCCGTCCCCGTGCGCCTTGGCCACGAACGCCGGGTAGAGGAACAGGAAGCCGACCATCACCTTGATCGTGCAGTTGCCCCACAGCGCGGTGATGATGTTGCGGCCCAGCGGCTGTCGGGCCGCCGCCGCACGCTGCGGGTGGCGGCGCAGCTGGTCGGTGCCGCCGTGATAGCTCAGCGTGGCGGGCACCTCACCGGCGGTGACCTCCACCCACTTCGGGATGCGCATCGACAGCACGGCACCACCGATGGTGGCGGCCACCAGCACATACAGTGCCCCGGGCAGCTCGGCGAGCTTGAACAGGTACTGTGCGCCGGCGGCGATGCCGCCGCCGATCACCGTGCCGCCGAGCAGACCGAACGTCGTCAGCCGCGAATTCACCCGGACCAGATCGATGCTCGGCGGCAGCACCCGCGGCGTCACCGCGCTGCGTAACACGCTGAATGACTTGGACAGCACCATCATTCCCAGCGCACACGGATAGAGCACCCAGGACGGGAAGCTGCCGTTGCTGCCGTCGAAGTAGGCGATCAGCACCACCACCAGCACGGTGCGCAGCGCGAACGACGACGCCAGCGCGACCCGGCGGCCGTGCTGCAGCCGGTCCAGGGCCGGCCCGATCAACGGGGCGATCACCGCGAATGGGGCGATGGTGATGAGCAGGTACAGCGCCACCTTGCTCTTGCTCTCACCCGAGGCGGCCGCGAAGAACAAGGTGTCGGCCAGGGCGACGGCCATCGCGGCGTCCACCGCGAAGTTGGCGACCACCGGCCACGTCAGCGCCGTCAGCCCGGACTTGTCCGCGCCGTCCGCGGTGGCGGCCCGGTGTACCAGGCCGTACATCTTCGAGCCCATCTCCCGGCTGCGCGCGGCGGCCGCGCGGGTGACGGTGACGCGTTCACCCGCGGCCGCACCGACCCGCGGCGGCGGATCGGTGCGGTGATGTCTGGGCTCCTCGTCCAATGGCGGCAACCAGGGGTTCGCGCTCGGCGCCGACTGCCTGCGCGGCCCGCGCCGGGGCATCTCGCCGTCGCTCGGATAGTTCGCCATGCCGGGATGCTCATCGCCGGACGGTGGCCGCGGCGGGTAGTAGCGGGGATCCCGGGAAGACACGTCTCCGATTGTTCCCTAAACCCGGGGCGGCCGCGTGCAGGCCACCGGTGTGGCTCCGACACACATGGTCAGGCAATATGGACACCGATGGACAGCATGACCGAAGCGACCGAACAGGCCCCGGACCCCGAGCAGGCGCAGCAGCGGCCGGCGGAGCTGGAAGCACTGCTGACCGGTGCCGTGGACTCCGCCCGCAGCGCGATCGAGGAGTTCAGCGGCGTCGACACCGTGGGTGAGTACCTCGGCGCGGTCTTCGAGGACCCGACCGCGGCGACGCACCGTTTCCTGGCCGTGCTGCCCGGCTACCAGGGCTGGCAGTGGGCCGTGGTGGTGGCCGGCTATCCCGGCACCGACCACGTCACCATCAGCGAGGTGGTGCTGGTGCCCGGCCCCACGGCGCTGCTCGCACCGCAGTGGGTGCCCTGGGACCAGCGCGTTCAGCCCGGCGACCTCAGCCCTGGCGATCTGCTGGCCACCCCGCCGGACGACCCGCGGCTGGTCCCGGGCTACACCTCCAGCGGGGATCCCGAACTCGACGAGATCGCCGGCGAGCTCGGGCTCGGCAAGCGCCGGGTGCTCAGCCCGGAGGGCCGGCTGGACGCGGCCGAACGCTGGCACGAGGGCGAGTTCGGCCCGTCCTCGGCGATGGCCCGCGCGACCCGCCGGGTGTGCCGCGACTGCGGTTTCTACGTGCCGCTGACCGGTTCGCTGGGCAGGCTGTTCGGGGTCTGCTGCAACGAGCTGTCCGCCGACGGCCGCGTCGTCGACTGCGAGTACGGCTGCGGCGCCCATTCGGACACCCCGGTGCCGGCCGGCATGGGCTCGCCCGCCTTCGTGCCCTACGACGACGGCGTGATCGACCCGACCTAACCGCGTTCGGCGGCGGCCTTGATCCGGGACAGCGACTCGTTCATCCCGTCGACGAGTTCCACCTCGAAGCTGGGCACCCCGCCCATCGCGGCGTTCACCAGCACCGTCGACACCTTCTTGATGCCGTTGGGCGCGCGTCGGCTCTCCACCAGCCGGGTGCCGCCGTCCACCGGTTCGAGTTCGTAGCTCCATTCGGTGCCGTTGGCGTCCACCCGGAAGGTCAGCGCCCGCTCCGGGTCGACCTTGAGGATGGTGCTGGTCGTCGGCCAGAACATCAGGCCACGCCGGTTCAGGTTGATCGTCCGGGCACCCTCGCGCAGCGGGCCGAACACCTTCATGGCCCGGCACTGCGGGCTCCACTCCGGCATCCGGCGCAGGTCGGACACCAGGTCCCAGACCTTGGCCACCGGCGCGTCGATATGGATCTGGGCTTGCAGCAGGGGGGCTCCCATATGTGCTCCTCGAATCTCAGGTCAGGCCCTGCTGTGCACCCCGGGCACCGCGGCGCGCGGCACGTCGTTGCAGCAGGAAAATGGAGGTGCCGAGCAGGCCGACGCCGACGCCGGCGACGGTGATCGGACGCCAGTCGTGCAGGCCGGGGACGGCGAACGCCAGCGTCAGTGCGATCAGCCAGCCCACCGCGATCACGCTGATCACGGGCACCGGCTCGAGCAGCTGCGGGGGCAGCGGGGGCGGCTCCGGCGACGTGTTCGCAGACATCGGGATTCAACCTAGCCGATGCCCGCTCGGTATTGTTCGGACCTGTGGCAGCCGACGTCGACCCCCGCCTGGCGAGTGATCTCTCGCTGGCCGTGGTGCGTCTGGCCCGTCAGCTCCGGTTCCGGCGGCCCGATTCGCCGGTCTCGCTGACCCAGCTGTCGGCGCTGGCCACGGTGGCCAAGGACGGCCCGATGACCCCGGGCGCGCTGGCCGCCCGCGAGCGGGTCCGCCCGCCCTCGATGACCCGGGTGATCGCCTCGCTGGTGGATCTGGGGCTCATCGACCGCAGCGCGCACCCCGACGACGGCCGGCAGGTGCTGATCTCGGTGTCGGCCAGCGGCACCGAGCTGATCGACGCCGAGCGCCGGGCCAGCCGGGAATGGCTGCAGCAGCGGCTGGCCGAACTGACCCCCGACGAGCGCGCCACCCTGCTGGCCGCCGCCGACCTGATGCTCGCCATCGTGGACGAAGGCAACTGAACTGGCCGACGTATTCGACATCGAGGATCCCGCCGATCCGCGCCTCGATGACTTCCGTGACCTCAACAGCGTCGACCGGCGTCCCGACCTGCCCAGCGGCAAGGGTCTGGTGATCGCCGAGGGGGTGCTGGTGGTGCAGCGCATGCTGGCCTCCCGGTTCCGTCCGCGCGCCCTGCTGGGCACCGACCGCAGACTGGGCGAGTTGGCCGCCGACCTGGACGGCGTCGACGTTCCCTACTACCGGGCGAGCGCCGAGGTGATGGCCGCCGCGGTGGGCTTCCACCTCAACCGCGGGGTGCTGGCCGCCGCCCCGCGGCCCGGGGAACTGTCCGTCGACGAGATCATCGCCGGGTCGCGCACCCTGGCGGTGCTGGAGGGCGTCAACGACCACGAGAACCTGGGTTCGATCTTCCGCAACGCCGCCGGGCTGGGTGTCGACGGCGTGCTGTTCGGCACCGGCTGCGCGGACCCGCTGTACCGGCGCGCGGTCCGGGTGTCGATGGGTCACGCCCTGCTGGTGCCCTACGCCTGGGCCGACTCCTGGCCCGATGACCTGACAGTGTTGCGGGACAAGGGTTTCCGGGTGTTGGCGATGACGCCGAACCCGTCCGCCCCGACGCTGGCCTCGGCGATGGCCGAGCTGGTCGAGGAGAAGGTGGCTATGATGGTCGGCGCCGAGGGCCCCGGGCTCAGGGAGCACACCATGCGCTCGGCCGATGTGCGCGTACGGATTCCGATGTCGCGGGGCACCGATTCGCTCAACGTCGCCACCGCCGCCGCGCTGGCCTTCTACGAGCGCGCTAGGTTGGATCCGTGACCAGGACCGAGACGCCGTGGGGGACCGGCCTGACGGTGGCCGGCTTCGTCGCCGCCGTGGTCGGTACCGCGATCGTGGTGCTCAGCCTCGGGTTGATCCGGATCCACCCGCTGCTTGCGGTGGGGCTCAATGTGGTCGCCGTCGGCGGACTGGCCCCCACGGTGTGGGGCTGGCGCCGGCTGCCGGTCTGGCGGTGGTTCGTGCTCGGATCTGCCGTCGGGGTGGCGGTCGGCTGGGTGACGGTGCTGGCGCTCGCCCTGTCGTGACGGTCTGCGACGAATTCTGGTCCTCAAGCCTCTTTCAGGTCCAGGCCGGACAGTGACGGCGGCAGATCCCCGAGATGCAGCACCCCGAGGCGCTGGGTGGCGCGGGTGAGCGCGACGTAGAGCTCGGCCGCGCCGCGCGGTCCGTCGGCCAGGATGCGGTCCGGTTCGACCACCAGCACGGCGTCGAATTCCAGGCCCTTGGTCAACGCGGCCGACACCGTCCCGGGCACCCCGGGCGGCCCGATTACCACGCTGGTTCCTTCACGGGCCGCCTCTGCGACGACGAATTGCTGTATGGCAGAGGGTAATTCGTCCTCGGTCACCTTCTTCGACCAGGGCTGTACCCCGCAGGAGCGCACCGATACCGGCGGCGTGATCTCGGGAGCGAACTCGGCCAGCACCGCGGCCGCGACGGCCATGATCTCGGCCGGGGTGCGGTAGTTCACCGTCAGAGGCCGGTACACCCAGCGGTCCTTCACATACGGGGCCATTGCGTCCGCCCAGCTGCGGGCGCCGGCCTCGGAGCGGCGCTGCGCCAGATCACCGACGATGGTGAACGAGCGGGCCGGGCAGCGGCGCATCAACACCCGCCAGTCCATCTCGGAGAGCTCCTGGGCCTCGTCGACCACCACGTGCCGGTAGGTCCAATCCCGGTCCGCGGCAGCACGTTCGGCGAGCTCGCGGTGGTCCTGCTCGACGAACCGGTCGGCGAGTTCCTCGGCGCCGATGAGGTCGGCGGCGATCAGGTGGTCCTCGTCGTCCATCAGGTCCTCGCGGGCCACCATCAGGTCCAGCACGCCCGCGGCGTATGCCGCCTCCTCCTGACGCTCCTTCTCCGCCACGGCATCGGGTTTGATGCCGCCGAGCAGGTCCACCAGCTCGTCGAGCAGCGGGACGTCCGAGACCGTCCAGGCGCGGCCGTCGGCGCGCAGCAGCGACTCGTCGGCACCCGCGGCCTTGAGCCGTTCCGCGGACTCGTAGAGACCGGCCAGCAGGTCCGGCGGGGTGAGCTCGGGCCACAAGTCGTCCAGCGCGGCCTTGAACCCGTCGTGATCTTCGAGCTCGTCGATCAGCTCGGCGCGCAGATGCTCCCAGGCCTGCTTGTCGTCACGGGTCAACCAGCCCTTGCCGATTCGGGCGATGGCCCGCTCGGTCAGGGCCCAGGTCAGCACGTCGACGAACACGGCGCGGGCGTCGTTGTGCGGCAGTTCGGCCTCACGCGCCTCCTGGATCGCCCAGCCGGCGATCCCGGCGTCGATGTGCACGGTGACATCGGCCAGCTTGATCGGCAGCGGCTCCTCGGGGGTGCGCTGCCGGTCGGCGACCGCGGCAGCAAGCACGTCGAGCATCCGCAGCGAGCCCTTGGCCCGGGCGGCTTCGGGCGAGTCCTCGGCGGTGGTGTGCAGCCCGGGGACGAGGTCACCGGTGGTCATGAAGACCACGTTGGTTTCACCGAGCGAGGGCAGCACCCGGCCGACGTGGTTGAGGAACGCCGGGCTGGGGCCGATCACCAGCACGCCGTGGCGCTCCATCCGCTCCCGCTGGGTGTAGAGCAGATAGGCCACCCGGTGCAGCGCGACGACCGTCTTGCCGGTGCCCGGTCCGCCCTCGATGATCAGCACACCCGGCTGCTCCAGTCGGATGATCTCGTCCTGCTCGGCCTGGATGGTGGCGACGATGTCGCTCATACCCTCGGTGCGCGGGGCGTTGACCGCGGCCAGCAGCGCCGCATCGCTGGAGCCCTCGGGCTCGTCGGGGCCGGGCCGGCCCAGGACCTCGTCGGTGAAATCCAGCACCTGTCGGCCGCGGGTGTGAAACTGGCGGCGCCGCTTCATGCCCTCCGGATTGGCGGCGGTGGCGACGTAGAACGGCCGGGCGGCGGGGGCACGCCAGTCCAGCAGCAGCGGCTCGTAGTCGTTCTCGTTGTCGAACAGCCCGATGCGGCCGATGTAGGACCGCTCACCCTCGACGCTTTCGAGTTGGCCGAAGCACAGCCCGCTGTCGGCCACGTCCAGCCTGCTGACCTCCTTGCCCAGCGCGCGGACGTGGGCGTCCCGGCTGACCAGGGTGGAGCCGTCCTGCTTGTCGATATCACCGCGCAGCGCCTCGGCGTAGCGGTCCTTGGCGCGCGCCCGTTCACCGTCGAGGCGGGCATAGAGCGCGTCGACGTAAACACGCTCAGCCTGCAGTTCGGCTTCGTAATCGTGGGTTGTCATGTGCCCCTTGTTGTTTCATGTGGGTTTGGTGCGCGCTCAGCAGCTACGGCAACCATGGCTTCGAGTCGTCGGAGTGAGTACCAGCGTAAGCGCTCGCGCGGGTGTGGCCATCCTCGGCGTGGCCGCAACCCCAGCGTGAGCAGTGCGGCGTACTGCCGGGTCCGGTGACCGGCAATCGAAATACACCATGGTGTTGCCGGCTCGGCAGTCCCATCGGGCTGGTGCGGGAACTGCCCGGCGCGCCACCCGTCGGTAGCCGTCGGCATCGGCTCGCCGAGGACCGGCCGCGGCCCGCGACGTCTTTGTGGCGCGTGTCACACCAGGTCGGTAATATCGAACACATGTTCGACAAAATTGTGTTGGCGGGTATGAGCGACGAGGCGCTCATCTGCGCGCTGTCCGAGGCGACCCGGGTCGAAGCGGCGACGGCCGCGGACCGGTTGGCGTTGATCGCCGAGGTGACCGCCCGCCAGTGTGATGACGAGGATGACGGGATCGCTCACGCGGTGATCGACGGGTGGGCGTTCGCGAAGGCCCAGGTGGGTGCGGCGTGCAATCTGGGTGAGCACGCCGCCTCCGCCCAGATGCACATCGGTATCGCACTACGGCAACGGTTACCCCGGACCGCGGCCGTGTTCGCGACCGGGGTCGTGTCGGCCAAGGTCATCGCCGAGATCGCCTGGCGCACCCGACTGGTGGTCGACGAGACTGCTCTGGCGTTGATCGATGCCGCGATCGCGTGTGAGGCCGCCCGCTACGGCACCCTCTCAGAGGTCAAGCTGACCCGGGCGGTGGATCTGTGGGTGGAGAAATTCGACCCCGTCGCGGTGATCCGGTCCAAGACCACCGCCAAGGACGTGTACGTCGAGTTCGACAATCGGGATGACCCCAACGGGGTGTGCTCGTTCTGGGGGCGGTTGCGCGCCACCGACAAGAAGGTCGTCGAGGAGCGCCTGCTCGGTCTGGCGGCCACCGTGTGCGCCAATGATCCGCGGCCGCTGCGCGAGCGCATGGCCGATGCGATGGGTGCCCTCGGCGTCGTCGGGCCGTCGCTGCAGCGGCTGGCCTGCCAGTGCGGGGACCCCGAGTGCGCGGGCAGTGGGAAAGACCCCCGCTCGACCGCGGTCATCATCTATACCCTCACCGAGCAGATACCCGGGACTCAGACGCGGCCGGCACCCGGGCCCGGGCCGGGACCCACGCCTGAGCCTGCACCTGAGGGCAGCGGTGGACCCGAACCCGAACCGGCTCCAGATAATCCCGCGGCAGACCCCGAACCCGAACCCGAACCCTCCGTGGAACCAGCCGCGCAGGCACCGCCTGAACCCGGGCCCCGGCCCGCGGCGACCCTGCCCGGCGCCGCTACCGGCATCACCCTGGACGGGGCGATCATCCCGGCGGCCATGCTGGCCGACCTCATCGCCACCGGCGCCACCGTCCGGCCGCTACGCGAGGTCGCCGACCTACCGGTCGAACGCCAATACCGGCCCTCCACCGCGCTGGCCGCATTCGTCCGGATGAGCGCCCAGACCTGCAGCTTCCCCGGCTGCACCAAACCCGCGCACCGCTGCGATCTGGACCATGTCACCCCGTGGCCGGCCGGGCCCACCCACCCGGGCAACCTGCGTCCGCTCTGCCGAGAACATCACTTACTCAAAACGTTCCGCACCGGCCCGAACGGCTGGACCATGGCCGCACGGCCCGACGGCGCCACCCAATGGACTTCCCCGACCGGGCACACCTATGTCACCACCCCGGGCGCAGCAGTGCTGTTCCCGCACTGGAACATCCACACCGAAGTCCCACCACCACGGCCGATCAGCCTGCTCCACGACGAGCACCGCGGGACCATGATGCCCACCCGGGCCCGCACCCGCACCCAAGACCGCGACTACCGCATCAACGCCGAACGTACCCGCAACGCAACCGAACTCGCCCTCGCCCGCACAGCCAAAGACGCGACGACCAACACACCTACCCGCCCAGCATCCACAACCGAATGGCTCCTCGGCGACCGCGCCATCGACCATCCAGTCACCAACAACAACGACCCACCGCCCTTCTGAAGGGAGTGGGTCGCGCTGTTCGGTGCGAGTGGTCAGGTTCAGCGCTGGGTGCCGGACCGCACGCCCAGCAGCACGTCTTCCCAGCCCGGGACCGACGGCTTGGCCTTGCGGGCGCGGCGCGGCTTCGGCGCGGGTGCCGGGGCCGCTTCGACCTCGTCGACATCGGCGCTGGGAGCCTGCGGGGCCGGAGCCTGGGCGGCGGGGGCCGGCGGCGCCTGGGGAGCGGGAGCGGGAGCCGGGGGAGCGGCCGGGGCGGGGGCCTGAGCCACCACCGGGGCGGGAGCCTGGGCGGCGGGGGCCGGCGGCGGCAGCTGCACCTGGGACGGGTGCACCGGCGCGTGCACCGGTAGCGGAGCCGTCGGCGTGACGTCGAAGTCGAGTTGGGCGACCGCGGCCACCGGGCGCAGCGGGCGGGCGAAGCTGGGGTCGATCAGTTCGGCGGCGCTGTCGTCGAACGCGGTCACCGTGCCGCCGTGCGATCCCGGGGTGAAGCGGAAGTGGGCCTGCAGATCCGACTTGCCGGCCTTCCAGGCCAACTGCACGGTCCAGCGGCCGTCCTCGTTGCGCCAGGCGTCCCAGTTGGTTGCGTTGGGATCCAGGCCGCGGGAGATGAGCGCGGTGGTCACCGTCTCCAGCAGCGTCAGCACCGACGGGCCGTCGGCCAGCACCGGATGCGCCGCGGTGGCCAGTTCGGCCGCCCGGGAACGCTCCAGCAGCACCGGGTTGGCGAAGCGCTGGATCCGGTCGATGTCCTCACCGGCCAGCGCGGCCACCTGCTCCACCGAGGCACCCGCGCGGATCCGCGACTGAATCTCCTTGGGGCGCAAGCCCGGGCTCACCTCGACCTCGATCTCGGTCTGATTCGAGGTGGCCTTGTCGCCGCGCACGGCGGCGCGCAGACGATTGTCGACACGGATGGCGAAGTGGTCGCCGGAGTCGGAGGCCTCGCAGATGATGCGCTTGCCGTCCACGTCGAGCCCGACGACTTTGAGTTCTCGCATAGTGACCTCCTCTGCGCACCCTACTTTGTTATCGGCCCGTTACCGTGCAGACACGCAGGGCGCCGGACCGCCGGGTGCGCTCAGAGGCGCTCGACGACCCAATCCACGCACTGGGTCAGGGCGCTGACGTCCTCGGGATCGACCGCCGGGAACATGGCCACCCGCAGCTGGTTGCGGCCCAGCTTGCGGTACGGCTCGGTGTCCACGATGCCGTTGGCCCGCAGCGCCTTGGCCACCGCCGCCGCGTCCACCGCATCGTCGAAGTCGATGGTGCCCACGACCTGCGAACGCAGCTTGGGGTCGGCGACGAACGGGGTGGCGAACGAGGACGCCTCGGCCCAGTTGTACAGCCGCGACGACGAGTCCGCGGTGCGGCTGACGGCCCAGTCCAGCCCGCCGTTGCCGTTGAGCCAGTCGAGCTGCTCGGCCAGCAGGATCAGCGTGCCGATCGCCGGGGTGTTGTAGGTCTGGTTCTTCAGGCTGTTCTCCACCGCGATGGGCAGCGACAGGAAGTCGGGCACCCAGCGGCCGGTCCCGGCGATGGCCTCGATGCGGGCCAGCGCGGCCGGGGACAGCACCGCGAGCCACAGCCCGCCGTCGCCGGCGAAGTTCTTCTGCGGGGCGAAGTAGTAGGCGTCGGTGTCGGCGATGTCGACCGGCAGGCCACCGGCCGCCGAGGTCGCGTCGATGAGCACCAGCGCATCACCTGCGGGTCGCTGCACCGGCAGCGCCACACCCGTGGAGGTCTCGTTGTGCGCCCAGGCCACCACGTCCACCGACGGGTCCGAGGTCGGCTCCGGGGCGCTACCGGCGTCGGCCTTGACGATGATCGGGTCGCCGACGAACGGGTTCTTGGCCACGCACGAGGCGAACTTCGAGCTGAACTCGCCGTAGGTCAGGTGCAGCGAACGCTTGTCGACCAGGCCGAACGCGGCGGCATCCCAGAACGCGGTCGAGCCGCCGTTGCCCAGGATGACCTCGTAGCCGTCGGGCAGCGAGAACAGCTGGCGCAGGCCGTCGCGCACCCGGCCCACCAGGTTCTTCACCGGGGCCTGGCGGTGCGAGGTGCCGAACAGGTCCCCGGCGGCGGCCAGCGCGGCGAGCTGCTCGGGCCGAACCTTGGACGGGCCGCAACCAAAGCGTCCGTCTTTGGGTTTGAGGTCGGCGGGGATCGTCAGTTCGGCCATGGCCACAAGGTTATCGGCCTGCGGCGGCCAGCCGAAATCAGCCGGCCTGGGGCACCACGTAGGTCGGTTGGTACGGATTCTGTCCGCTCTCGATCGCCTTGGCCTTCAGATAGGACTCGACGTCCGGGTAGCCGGCGATCTCGGCCTGCTTCTGCAGCGCGACCTGACGGGCCAGCTCGGTCTGGGCCGCCGCGGCCGCCCGGTCCGCCTCGGCCTTGGCGCGTGCGGCATTGGCGTCGGCCACCCCCTTGGCCTCGGCGGCCCGGGCATCGGCGATCGCCTTCTGCTCGGCGATGATGGCGTCCTTGAGGCCCTGGTCCACCGGGTCCGGCTTCATGACCGTCACCTGGAAGTTGGTGAAGAACTCCTTGCCGTCGGTGCGGGCCCGCGAGGCGCCGGGCAGCGCATCGCGCAGTGCGTTCTGGAACTCGATGCGGACCTTCTCGTCGTTCCAGATCTCCCGCCAGGTGTACTTCTGCGCCACGCTGATCAGCACCTGTTCGGCGGGTTGGCCGATGGCGTAGCGCAGCAGGTTCACCCAGCCCGTGGTCACCAGGCCGTCATCGTCCAGCCAGCCCTGGTACTTGGTGCCGAAGTCGCGGTGGAAGTCCATCAACATGCCGCAGTCGGTGGTCAGGTCGAAGGTGATGACGACCGGCACCCGCAGCTCGGCGGGCGCGGTGGCGTTGGACACCACGATGGTGGACTCGGCCTCGGAATCCGGGCCGCCGGTGGCGTCCCAGCTGATCTGCCGGGACGGGTACCGGTAGGCCTTGAAACCGCCGGGCGGATTGAACTCGGAAGTCTCCGGGTCGATGCAGCCCTCGACCTTCGGATCGGTCGGGATCAGCGCGTAATCGTCCACCTTCACCGCGGTTTGCCCGGGGCCGACCTGGGTGGCGCAACTGGACAACACGGCGCCCGAAATGAGCAGGGCGATCAGCCCCACACCGCCGAGCACCACATTCCTGATCGTGCGATTGCCCTTGGAATTGACGGCCATCCGAATCCTTTGTCCGCGCTGTGAGCCAGCTGAGAGCTTAGCGACGGGGTGTGGATTTGCGCGCGTTCAACGGTTCGGCGGCCCGTCGTCGACCCCGTCGTCGCGTCTTGGCAATCCGTCGATAAACCTCCGTAAAGCGCCCTGATCACGGGTTCTGTTTGAAGTGCCGCGGTGCTGGGCACCCCCGGGCAAAGCCGTGTATCAGGGTGTGGACATTTACTCGATACCTGCGGTACCGTCTAGACAACAAGCCCGTCGATGTAAACCTCATGGAGGATTCAAGATGGCTCGAACCAAGATGGTCCGGCGCTGGCGCCGCAATATGGATGTCAGCGACGACCCTCAGTACGTCGAAATGCTGGCCACCCTGTCCGAGGGGTCGGTGCGGCGGAACTTCAATCCCTACCAGGACATCGACTGGGACGCTCCGGAGTTTGCCGTCGTCCCGAACGACCCGCGCTGGGTCCTCACCGACACCGACCCGCTGGGCGGGCACCCCTGGTACCAGGCCCAGCCGCTGGAGCGGCAGATCGAGATCGGCATGTGGCGGCAGGCCAACGTCGCCAAGGTCGGCCTGCACTTCGAGAACATCCTGATCCGCGGCCTGATGGAGTACTCGTTCTGGGTGCCCAACGGTTCCCCGGAATACCGGTACTGCCTGCACGAGGCGGTCGAGGAGTGCAACCACACCCTGATGTTCCAGGAGATGGTCAACCGCATCGGGATGGATGTGCCCGGGATGCCGCGGTTGCTCAAGTGGCTGCAGCCGACCATCCCGCTGGCCGCCGGCCCCGCGCCGATCCCGTTCTTCTTCGGCGTGCTCGCCGGCGAGGAGCCCATCGACCACACCCAGAAGAGCGTGCTGCGGGAAGGGCGCAACCTGCACCCGATCATGGAGCGGGTGATGGCGATCCACGTCGCCGAGGAGGCCCGCCACATCTCGTTCGCCCACCAGTACCTGCACAAGCGGGTGCCCACGCTGCGCCGCCGCCAGCGCTTCGCGCTTTCGCTGTTCGTCCCGCTGACCATGCGCATCCTGTGCTCGGCGATCATCGTGCCGCCGAAGGCGTTCTGGAAGGAATTCGACATCCCGCGCTCGGTACGCAAAGACGTCTTCTTCCGCGCGCCCGAATCGCGAAAGATGTTGCGCGACATGTTCTCCGATGTGCGGATGCTGTGCCACGACACCGGTCTGATGAATCCGCTGGCCAAGCTGATGTGGAAGATCTGCAAGATCGACGGGCCCGCCAGCCGCTATCGCAGCGAGCCGCAGCGCGAGCACCTGGTGTCGGTCGCCTAGGCCCGCGGATGCCCCACGTCATCACCCAGTCGTGTTGCAGCGACGGGTCCTGCGTCTATGCCTGCCCGGTCAACTGCATCCATCCCTCACCGGATGAGCCGGGGTTCGCGACCGCCGAGATGCTGTTCATCGACCCGGCCGCCTGCGTAGACTGCGGCGCCTGCGTCAGCGCCTGCCCGGTCGGGGCCATCGCCCCGGAAACCAAGCTGACACCCGAGCAGTTGCCGTTCGTCGAGATCAACGCGGCCTTCTACCCGAAGCGCGAGGGCAAGCTGCCGCCCACCTCCAAGCTCGCTCCGGTGCTCGAAGCGCCCAAGATCACCCGCGGTGGACCGCTGACCGTCGCGATCGTCGGCTCCGGACCGGCCGCGATGTACGCCGCCGACGAGCTGCTCACCCAGCGGGGGGTGCGGGTCAACCTGTTCGAAAAGCTGCCCACGCCATACGGATTGGTGCGGGCCGGGGTGGCGCCGGATCATCAGAGCACCAAGCGGGTGACGCGGTTGTTCGACAAGATCGCCGCCCGGCCCGGGCTGCGGATGTTCCTCAACGTCGAGGTGGGCAAGCACCTCAGCCACGCCGACCTGCTCGAACATCACCACGCGGT
Organism: Mycolicibacterium aurum; assembly: GCA_900078775.1. GTDB lineage: Bacteria > Actinomycetota > Actinomycetes > Mycobacteriales > Mycobacteriaceae > Mycobacterium > Mycobacterium aurum_A. The sequence goes on along the minus strand of LT549889.1, from coordinate 3,897,600 downwards.
GCTCTACGCCGTCGGCGCCCCCGACGACCGGCGACTGGATATCGAGGGCATGGGCCTGCCGGGCACCGGCACCGCCACCGAGGTGGTGGCCTGGTTCAACGGCCACCCCGACGCGGCCGACCTGCCGGTCGACCTCGGCCACGAACGAGTGGTCATCGTCGGCAACGGCAACGTCGCACTCGACGTGGCGCGCATCCTGACCGCCGATCCGGATGCCTTGTCCCGCACCGACATCGCCGATCATGCCCTGGCGGCGCTGCGATCGTCCAAGGTGACCGAGGTGGTGATCGCGGCGCGGCGCGGACCGGCGTTCTCGGCGTTCACCCTGCCGGAACTGATCGGGCTGACCTCGGCCTGCGACGTGGTGCTCGACGCCGCCGACCACCAGTTGGTGATCGCCGACCTGGCCACCGAACAGGACCGGCTGACCCGCAACAAACTGGAGATCCTGGCCAAGCTGGGGGATGCCTCCGCGCCGATCACCCGGCCCCGGATCCGCTTCGCCTACAACATGACTCCGCAACGCGTGCTCGGCGACGAGCATGTCACCGGCATCGAGTTCGACGGTGCCCGCGTGCTGCCGGCGGGCATGGTGCTGACCTCGATCGGCTACCGCGGCAAGGCGATCGCCGATCTGCCGTTCGACGAGGACGCCGGGGTGGTGCCCAACGACGGTGGCCGGGTGCGCCACGGTGCCGGCGCCTACGTGGCGGGCTGGATCAAACGCGGCCCGACCGGATTCATCGGGACCAACAAATCCTGTGCCGCCGAGACGGTGCACACCCTGGTGGAGGACTACAACCGAGGACGGCTCGGCGACCCGGCTCACAAGCCGGCGGCGCTGGACAAGCTCGTCCGAGGCCGCCAGCCCGCGGTTGTTGACGCCGCGGGCTGGCGTGCCATCGACGCCGCCGAGATCGCGCGTGGCGGCGGGCAGCGTCCCCGGGACAAGTTCACCGACATCGCCGACATGCTGGCCGCGGCGGCGACCGCGCCCCGGCCACCCATGCACAGCCGCCTGCTCGCGGGTCTGTTGCGCTGACCTCCGCAAAACCCCGGCACCACCGAGATCGAGCGTGTATAGCAAAGTGCATGCGTTGTCGTCGGGTCGCGGGCGTCGCGGTGGTGATCGGGATCTGGTCGGCCGGTGGGCTGGGGTCCCCGGGCCTGGCCTGGGCGGACCCCGATACCACGGAGTCGGCCTCTGATTCGACCCCGTCGGAGTCGAACTCGACGGACACGAAGCCGGATACGGTGCCGGACAGCGAGTCCGGCACCGAGGCCACAGATCCCGAACCCGAACCCGAAGCCGAACCTGAGGCGCCGGCCCACGAAACCGAAACGGCCGAGGCCGAACCCGAGACCCGTCAGGACCGCAAGAGCACCCGTCGCTCGGCCACCCAGCGCCGCGCGCTCAGGGCGGCGACCACCGCCGAAAACCGGGCCGAAACCCGGATCGAAACCCAGGCCGAAACCCGGCCGACGACCAGCACCGATACCGACACCCGCACCCGCACCGCGACCGCCGAGCCCCCGCCGCCCGCCAGACCCCGGTCGCGATGCCGACGGCGACCACCGCGCTGGTCGCCACCGCGAAGGCCCCGGTCAAGTGGACCTCCACCCTGCCCAACCCGGTCATCGCGATCCGCTACGCGGTCAACGTGGTCCGCAGCCTGGTCGGCGCCGTGTTCGCACCGTTCGCCGCCGGAGCACCCGCCGGGCCCGTCGGCCCGCCCTCGGCATGGGCGCTGCTGGCCTGGGTGCGGCGGGAACTGTTCAACGCCGGCCCGCGGATCGAGGACGTCGGCGAGACCACCCAGACCAGCACCGGGCTCGTCCTGGGCAACGCGGGCATCTCCGACCCGGACGGCGACCCGCTGAAGTTCACCGTGGTGGGCCGCCCGCGCAACGGCGGCACCGTCCAGATCGACGAAACCACAGGCGATTTCATCTACCGGCCGACCAATGCGATGGCCGCGGTCGGCGGGACCGACACGTTCACCGTGGTGGCCGACGACCAGCGCGCCGGTGTGCACTGGCACGGCCCGCTCGGCATCCTGGCGCACATCCCGATCATCGGCCAACTGCTGCGCCCCGGCGGCGGGCACGCGGTGGCCCGCACCATCACCGTCACCGTCGACCCCGTCGAGGGCGTCGACCTGTCCTTCCCCGACGACTTCTACTGGGGCGTGGCGCACGCCGGGTTCCAGGCCGAGGGCGGACCCGGATCCCCGGTCGACCCCAACTCCGACTGGTACAAGTGGGTGCACCATCCGCTCAACCAGTGGCTCGGGCTCACCAAGGGCATTCCGGAGAACGGGCCCGGCGCGTACGTCTCCTATGACTCCGACGCCGCGCTGGCCCGGGACGAACTCGGGATGAACACCTTCCGGATGTCCATCGAATGGAGCCGGATATTCCCGAACTCCACTGCGGCCGTCGATATCTCGGACGAGGGCGGTGGGGTGAGCCTGGCCGACCTGCAGGCCCTGGCCGCGCTGGCCGATCCGATCGAGGTGGCCCACTACCGGGCGGTGTTCGACGCGCTGCGCGCACACGGACTGCAGCCACTGGTCACCGTCAACCACTTCACCCTGCCGGTGTGGATCCACGACCCGATCACCGCGCGCCCACTCATCCAATTGGGTCTGCCCACTCCGAAGGCCGGCTGGCTCTCGGACCAGACCCCGGTCGAGTTCGAGAAGTACGCGGCGTTTCTGGCCTGGACCTACGGCGACCAGGTGGACAACTGGGTGACGTTGAACGAACCGTTCCCGCCGCTGCTCACCCAGCTGCTGGCCATCCCCGGGCTGGTGCCGAGCTGGCCGCCCGGGGTGCTGCGCCCCGATCTGGCCGCCCGGTTCGTGATCAACGAGGCCAAGGGGCACGTCGCGGCCTACGACGCCATCCACAGATGGGACGACACCGCCTTCGTCGGGATCGCCACCAACATGATCCCGGCGCGGCCCGCCAACCCGGTCAACGCGAACGACATCGCGGCCGCCGACGCCTGGAACAAGGTGTTCAACCAGTGGGTGCCCAACGCCGTCATCGACGGCTGGGTCGACGCGAACTTCGACGGGATCAAGACCGCCGACGAGATCCGCCCCGAGTTCGCGGACAAGGTCGACTTCCTCGGGGTGCAGTACTACGGGACGCAGCCGATGGGCGGGTTCGGCTTCGCCCCGCTGCCCGGATACAACTTCCTGCAGGGCATCCCGTTCCGCTGCCAGGCCTCGTCGTCGACCTGCAGCGACTTCAACCAGCCGATGGAACCGGGCGGCTTCCGGGAGGTGCTGGAACTCGCGGCGTCCTACGGGAAACCGCTGTGGATCACCGAGAACGGCGTCGCCGACAGCGGGGACACCAAACGCCCGCCCTACATCGTCAACCACCTTGCGGTGGTGCAGGACATGGTGGCGCACGGCACCGACATCATCGGCTACACCTACTGGTCCTTCGTCGACAATGTGGAGTGGGCCGACGGCTATCACCTGCAGTTCGGGCTGTACGGCTCGGATCCGGGCACCCCCGAACTGGAGCGCACCCCCAAGCCCGCCAGCATCGCGGCGATCAGTGGAATCACCAAGGCGAACGCGCTGCCGACCAGCCTGCTGGAGCTCTACCTCGGGCTCACGAGAATTGCTGCATAGCCGTCTGCAGTTCCTCCTCGCTCACCTCGCGCACCGGCTGGCCCAGCGACCACTTGTGGCCGAACGGGTCGCGCAGCACGCCGTAGCGGTCGCCCCAGAACATGTCGTCCACCGGCATCACCACCTCCGCGCCGGCCTCGACCGCGCGGGCGAACGCGGCGTCAACATCGGGGACGACGAGGTGGATGGTCACCGGCGTCCCACCCAGCGCCTTCGGGGTCTCGGACTGCCCGTCGCAGTACTCCGGGTAGTCGTCGGCCAGCATCACCGTGCATCCGTTGATCTGCACCGCGCCGTGCACCAGCCGGCCGTCCGGCCCGGGCATCCGGCCCAGCTCGGTGGCCCCGAACGCCTTGACATAGAAGTCGATGGCAGCGGCGCCGTTGTCGACGACGAGGTGCGGCATGACGGCGGGGGTTACTTCGTTGGACATCTCGGTCTCCTGATCTCTGGCAACTGACTCTCTGATAGACCGGGCGGCGCGGAGAATCTCATCGCGACTGGGCGAAACAGGTAGCCGACTACGCTATGGCCGGCCGCCGCGGGCGGACACGCTGCAAACATGAGGCCACACGACGAGCTGCCCTGGGTCCCGCGCAACCCGATGTCCTACCGCGCTCAGATGAAGGCACTGCGGTCCTTCAATGCCGGCTTCGAGCTGCTCCGGGACGCCGGTGGGCCGGTCACCAGGGTCAAACTCGGGCCGCGCTGGCTGATGCCGGAACTGGTGATCACCACCTCGCCCCAGGGTGGTCGCGATGTGCTGGGCCGGCCGGACACCTTCGTGGACAAGACCGCGCTGCACCGGGAGATGCGCCACGTCCTCGGCGGCAACCTGTTCGACCTCATGCACGACGAGTGGCTGCCGCGGCGCCGGGCGTTGCAGCCGCTGTTCACCAAGAAACACGTGGAGGCGTTCGGCGGGCACATGGCCCAGGCCGCGCACGCGGTGGTGGATTCCTGGGAGGAGGGCCAGCGCGTCGACCTGGACACCGAATGCCGGCGACTGGCCATGCGGGCGCTCGGGCGATCGGTGCTCGGCCTCGACCTGGACCGCCGCGCCGACGCCATCGACGCACCGCTGCGCGAGGTACTCGGCTACATCGCCGACCGCGCGACCTCCCCGCTGCGCGCCCCGCGCTGGTTGCCCACCCCGGCCCGCGCCCGGGCCCGCGCCGCCGCCGCGACGCTGCGTGGGCTGGCCACCGATGTGCTGACCGCCTGCCGGGCCGACCCGGACCTGGACGCCCCGCTGGTGCGGGCGCTGCTGGCCGCCAAGGACCCGGTGACCGGCCGCGGGCTGTCCGACGAGGAGATCCGCGACGAGCTCATCGTGTTCATCGCCGCCGGGCACGACACCACGGCGACCACGCTGACGTATGCGCTGTGGCAGCTGGGCCGCAACCCGCGCATCCAGGAGGCGGTGCGCGCCGAGGTCGCCGAATTGGGGGACCGCGAACTCAGCTGCGCCGACGTCTCCTCCCTCGGCTACACGGTGCAGGTGCTGCGGGAGGCGTTGCGGCTGTGCCCGCCCGCGCCCGGTGCGGGCCGGGTGGCCATCCGCGACGTCATCATCGACGGGTACCGCGTCGCGGCGGGCACCGTCCTGTTGTTCGGGATCTACGCCGTGCAGCGCGATCCGCAGTTGTGGAAGGACCCGCTGGTATTCGACCCGGACCGGTTCCGGCCCGAGGCCGTCAAACGTCTGAACCGATGGCAGTACCTGCCGTTCGGGGCCGGCCCACGATCCTGTATCGGTGACCACTTCGCCATGCTGGAGGCCACCCTGGCGCTGGCTACCATCGTGCGTCGCGCCGAACTACGTTCGGAGGACTCGGAATTCCCGGTGGCCACACCGTTCACCATGGTGGCCGCCGCACCCGTCTGGGCGTCGGTGAGCTGGCGGCGCGCTCAGACCACCGAATACCCCGGCGGCAGGGTGGACCTGCCGGTCAGCGCGGTGAGCACCGTCTCCCCCTGACCGAACCGGACGGCCACCCGGGCCGCCAGCACGGTGGTCTGCTCCAGCACCTCGGACGGCGGGGTGAACGCGCGCCCGGCGGCGCGGGCGATGTCCAGACCGTGCACCGCGAGCTCGAACACCCGGGTCTGCAGATAGGTCGACAGCCGGATGCCCATCCCGCCGATGACGCTGATCAGCGGATCCCCGGCGGCCCGCACATCGGCCAGCGCCCGCTCGGCGAGCGCGTCGACGGTGGCGACCGGATCGGCCCCCAGCGCACGCCCGGCCGCGCGGCCCCGTTCGGCGACGGCCTCGGCCCCCGCGGCGGCGGTGTAGTCGCGGACCCACACGTAGTAGCCGACGGCGTCGGCGACGTCCTCGTGTTCGGCGGGCGTTCGCAGGTACTCGCTCACCGTGATCAACGACCGCGAGGTATGCCCGACCAGCGCCCGCATATCCCATTCACCCAGCCCGGGACCGTCCCAGCAGGTGTCCGGGAGGTCGGCGACAAGCTGCGTGAAAGCCGTTACCGCCGAGGCGAATACGGAATCCGTCATGACCGGTCGAGACCCTCCCAACCGGGCACCGCCGACGCCGGGCGAGGTGCGGGCCCGACGTACACCGCGGACGGGCGCACCAGCTTGCCCAGTCGCTTTTGCTCCAGAATGTGCGCGCACCAACCGGCACTGCGCCCACAGGTGAACATCGCCGGCATCATCTGCGGCGGCACCCCGGCGAAGTCCAGGATGACCGCGGCCCAGAACTCGACGTTGGTCTCGATCGCCCGGTCGGGCCGGCGCTCCCGCAGTTCGGCGAGCGCGGCCTGCTCGAACGTGGCCGCCACCTCGAACCGGGGCACACCGAGCCGCTGCGCGGTGGACCGCAGTACCCGGGCGCGCGGATCCTCGGCCCGGTACACCCGGTGCCCGAAGCCCATCACCTTGTCCCCGCGGTCCAGGATGCGCTTCACCACCGCCCGGGCGTCACCGTCGCGCTCGGCGTCCTCGAGCATCGGCAGCACCCGCGCCGGGGCGCCGCCGTGCAGTGGGCCGCTCATGGCGCCGACCGCGCCGGACAGCGCGGCCGCCACATCGGCGCCGGTGGAGGCGATCACCCGCGCGGTGAAGGTGGAGGCGTTCATCCCGTGCTCGGCGGCGGTCACCCAGTAGGCGTCGATGGCCTCGACGTGCCGCGGATCCGGTTCACCCTTCCAGCGGGTCATGAAACGTCCGGTGACGGAGGAGCATTCGTCGATGGACCGCTGCGGCACGGCCGGTTTGTGCATGCCGCGCGCGGACTGCGCGACGTAGGACAGCGCCATCGCCGAGGCCCGGGCGAGCTGATCGCGGGCGGTGCGGTCGTCGATGTCCAGCATCGGGGCGTAGCCCCAGATCGGGGCCAGCATGGCCAGCCCCGCCTGCACGTCGACGCGCACATCGCCGGAGCGGATGGGCAGCGGGAACGGTTCGGCCGGGGGCAACGGGGTCTCGAAGTCCCCGTCGACCAGAAGACCCCACACGTCGCCGAAGGTGACCCGGTCGCCGACCAGGTCCTCGATGTCGACGCCGCGGTAGCGCAGCGCTCCGCCGTCCTTGTCCGGCTCGGCGATCTCGGTCGTGAAGGCCACGACGCCTTCGAGGCCGGAGGTGAATCCGTCGGGAACCGGTGACTCTGGCATACGCCGATTCTCGCATCGAACGGACCGTCTCCGATGTGGGCGTACCGTTTCGCGCATGGAACCCGAACAGTTGGCGCGGATGCGCGCGGAATACGGATCGGTGGAAAAGGACGGCAGCGCGGATCTGGACGCCGACTGGCTGGCGCAGGGCTGGCTGGTGCTGTTCCATCAGTGGCTGGCCGACGCGCACGCGGCGGGCCTGTCCGAACCCAACGCGATGGTGGTCGGCACCGTCGACGCGCAGGGCCGCCCGGTCACCCGCAGCGTGCTGTGCAAGAGCGCCGAGGAATCCGGGATCACCTTCTTCACCAACTACGACTCGGCGAAGGGCGAACAGTTGGCAATACAGCCGTACGCCTCGGCGACGTTCCCGTGGTACGGCCTCGGCCGGCAGATCCATGTGCGCGGACCGGTGACCCGGGTGCCGGAGCAGGAGACCGCCGACTACTGGTCCAAGCGTCCGCGCGGTTCACAACTGGGTGCCTGGGCATCCCGGCAGTCCGCGCCGATCGAGTCGCGGGCCGCACTGCTGCAACAGCTCGCCGATGTCAGCGCACGCTTCGCCGGCGTCGAACAGGTTCCGGTGCCGCCGAATTGGGGTGGGTACCTGATCGAACCGGAGGTGATCGAGTTCTGGCAGGGCCGGGAAAACCGCGTGCATAACAGGATTCGGGTCACCTCGGCCGACGGGCGGGTGCAGAGGCTGCAACCCTAGGGATTTCGCGTCACCTGACGCTCACCTGCGAACCCTGCGTGAATCCTCAGCTGAGCGGGTTACGATTGCCGTCGTGTCCGGCGCGAGCAGGGGAACCGATCTCGGTTTGCGGGAAAAGAAGAAGCAACGCACTCGAGCGATCCTGATCGATGCGGCGCTGAAGCTTGCCCTGGAGCAGGGCTACGAGCGGACCACCGTCGATCAGATCGCCGCCGCGGCCGAGGTGTCCCCGCGCACCTTCAGCCGGTACTTCGCCACCAAAGAGGCCGTCTTCCTGACGCTGCTCGACGACGTCTCGGAATCGGTCGCCCGCGAGATCGCCGGGCTGCCGCGCGGTACCGGCCCGATCGAGGCGCTGCGCGCGGCGCACACCGCGGTGCTCACCGGGGTGCTCGACCGCCGGGGCGGCACCGTCACCAGTGCCCGGGTGGCGACCATCCTGCGCATCTTCAACAATTCGAATGCCTTGAAGCAGAGTGCATTCGAGTACCGGTCGACAAGGGTCGCAGAGGCTCTGTCCACGATGATGGGCGTCGATCTCGACGATCGTGGCCTGCAGCTCGGGCTGTCGATGTTCTCCGTCCTGATCGTCACCGCCTGCGCCGATCTGGTCGCCGACACCGACGGGACCAAGTTGGGTCCGGCGCTGATGATCGAGCGGCTCAACGAGGCATGTGCACTGTTGGCCGGCTTCGCCGCCGAGTTGGGCAGTACCGAATCGAACGAAACGGGTGCCGGGACGAATGCCTGACCGTCCGGTGAGCGGCCTGCGAGAACGCAAGAAACTCAGGACCAGGACCACCCTGGTCGAGACCGCTGCCGAACTGTGTGAGAAGCAGGGGTTCGACAACACCACCGTCGAGCAGATCGCCGCCGCCGCGGACGTGTCCCCGCGCACCTTCAGCCGGTATTTCCCGACCAAGGAGGCGGTGTTCCATGCCATCGTCGAGGAGAGCGCGGCCCAGGTCGCCACGCTCCTGGCGACGTTGCCCACCGACATCGACGAGTACGAGGCGATGGTGCTCGCACACCTCAAGCTGTTGGAGCCGGGGCCGGACGGAAAACCGACCTCGCAGTTCCACCGGCTCGCCGCGCTGATCCGGATCGCGAACTCCTCGGCCAGCCTCACCGTGACCAACATCCCGTACCGCCGGCAGCAGGATCACTTCCCGACGGTGACCGCCGTCGCCAAGCGGATGGGGCTGCCGGTGGGCCACGACGGGGTGCACCTGGTGCTGGAGGGCTGGTCCTCGGTCATCGGCGCCGCGACCAGGGGATTGGGCACGCCGGGGAACCCGCCGATCGAGCCCGATATCGTGGGTGCCCGCATAGTCGCTGCTTACCAGACCTTCAAGCGCACGTGGGGGCCGTGGACCCAGGGGGCGGATCCCCCGGAACGTCCCTACCGGGAACCCCCCGCAAGCGCGCCGAATCGTTAGCGACTACCGTCCAGTATCAAGAGACGGGTTCCACTCGTCTCGCTCCTCCCGACGCCCAGAGAAGGGGTTCCAGTGGCAGACAACTCCAGCCCTGACGAGAAGGCCACCCTGTCCTACCCGGGTGGCTCCCTGGACTTGGAGATCGTGCACGCCACAGAGGGCTCCGACGGCATCGCGCTGGGTCCGCTGCTGGCCAAGACCGGTTACACCACGTTCGACGGCGGCTTCGTCAACACGTCCTCGACCAAGAGCGCGATCACCTACATCGACGGTGACGCCGGCATCCTGCGCTACCGGGGGTACCCGATCGAGCAGCTGGCCGAGCAGTCGACCTTCATCGAGGTCAGCTATCTGCTGATCTACGGGGAGCTGCCGACCCCCGAGCAGTTGGCGTCGTTCACCAACCAGATCCAGCGGCACACCCTGCTGCACGAGGACCTCAAGCGGTTCTTCGACGGCTTCCCGCGCAATGCGCACCCGATGCCGGTGCTGTCGTCCGCGGTCAACGCACTGAGCGCCTACTACCAGGACTCGCTGGACCCGCTGGACAACAAGCAGGTCGAGCTGTCCACCATCCGGCTGCTGGCCAAGCTGCCGACCATCGCCGCCTACGCCTACAAGAAGTCCGAGGGACAGCCGTTCCTGTACCCGGACAACTCGCTGACGCTGGTGGAGAACTTCCTGCGGATGACGTTCGGCTTCCCGGCCGAGCCGTATGAGGTCGACCCGGAGATCGTCCGGGCGCTGGACATGCTGCTGATCCTGCACGCCGATCACGAGCAGAACTGCTCCACCTCGACGGTGCGCCTGGTCGGCTCCTCGCAGGCCAACCTGTTCACCTCGATCTCCGGTGGCATCAACGCGCTGTGGGGCCCGCTGCACGGCGGCGCCAACCAGGCGGTGCTGGAGATGCTGACCAAGATCCAGAGCTCCGGCGGCGACGTCAAGGAGTTCGTCCGCAAGGTCAAGGACCGCGAGGACGGCGTGAAGCTGATGGGCTTCGGGCACCGGGTCTACAAGAACTACGACCCGCGGGCGCGCATCGTCAAGGAGCAGGCCGACAAGATCCTGGGCAAGCTCGGTGTGGACGATCCGCTGCTGGACATCGCCAAGCAGCTCGAAGAGATCGCGCTGACCGACGACTTCTTCGTGGAGCGCAAGCTCTACCCGAACGTCGACTACTACACCGGCGTGATCTACCGGGCGATGGGCTTCCCGACCCGGATGTTCACCGTGCTGTTCGCGCTCGGCCGGCTGCCCGGCTGGATCGCGCACTGGCGGGAGATGCACTCCGAGCCGGGCAAGATCGGCCGCCCGCGCCAGATCTACACCGGTTACACCGAACGCGACTACATCGACCTGTCCGGCCGCTGACCCCGTTCGCCCGAACGGGATCTCAGCCGGGGGGCGTTGACGAATAATGGTTGTAGTTTCACAATAGTTGTGTGAATGAAACCATCAGCACGCTGACGCCGCGGCGCAAGGCGACCGTCCTCGCGTCGTGCTGCCTGAGCCTGCTGATCGTGTCGATGGACGCCACCATCGTCAACGTCGCCGTTCCGTCCATCCAGACGGACCTGGGCGCCACCGCCTCGCAGCTGCAGTGGGTCATCGACATCTACACGCTGGCGCTGGCCTCGCTGCTGATGCTGTCCGGCGCGATGGGGGACCGCTTCGGCCGGCGCCGGGTGTTCCAGACCGGACTGGCCGTCTTCGCGCTCGGCTCGCTGCTGTGCAGCCTCGCCCCGGGCATCGACGCCCTGATCGCGGCGCGCCTCGTGCAGGCCATCGGCGGTTCGATGATGAATCCGGTGGCGCTGTCGATCATCTCCCAGGTCTTCACCGGGCCCGTCGAACGGGCCCGGGCCATCGGCATCTGGGGTGGCGTGGTCGGCATCTCGATGGCGCTCGGCCCGACGGTCGGCGGGCTGCTCATCCACCTGATCAGCTGGCGGGCGGTGTTCTGGATCAACCTGCCGATCTGTCTGCTGGCCATCGTGCTGACCGCGATCTTCGTCCCGGAGACCCGGTCTGCCACCATGCGCAACGTCGACCCGATCGGGCAGGCACTGGCGGTGGCCTTCCTGTTCGGCACGGTGTTCACGCTCATCGAGGGGCCCGCGCTGGGCTGGGGGCATGCGCGCGTCGTCACCGCGGCCGTCGTCGCGGTGCTGGCCTTCGCGGCCTTCCTGCGCTTCGAGGCCCGCCGCACCGACCCGTTCATCGATCTGCGTTTCTTCCGCAGCGTGCCGTTCACCGCGGCGACGGTGATCGCGATCAGCGCGTTCGCCTCCTGGGGTGCGCTGCTGTTCATGATGTCGCTGTATCTGCAGGGCGCGCGCGGCTTCTCGGCCATGCAGACCGGGCTGATCTACCTGCCGATCGCGGTCGGGGCGCTGGTGTTCTCCCCACTGTCGGGCCGGCTGGTGGGCCGCTACGGGGCGCGACCGTCGCTGCTGGTGTCCGGGGTGATGATCGGGTGCGCCTCCACGGTGCTGGCCATGCTGGGCGAATCGGCGCCGGTCTGGACGTTGATGACGGTGTTCGCCGTCTTCGGCATCGGCTTCTCGATGGTCAACGCCCCGATCACCAACGCGGCGGTGAGCGGGATGCCGCTGGACCGGGCCGGCGCCGCCTCCGCGGTCACCAGCACCAGCCGGCAGATCGGCGTCAGCATCGGTGTCGCGCTTTGCGGTTCGGTGGCCGGTGCGGCGATGGCCGCGGCCGGGCCGGCCAATTCGGCCGTGGCCGGGGACTTCGCCGCCTCCGCACGCCCGCTGTGGCTGGTCTGCGCCGCACTCGGGGTGGTGATCGTGGTGCTGGGCTTCGTGTCGACCACCGAGCGGGCCATGGACTCGGCCCGCCGCCTCGCACCGCTCATCGACGCACCGAAGGCGGCCGCCGATGTCTGACCTCGCCGACGATGTGTGGCGCCGGCTGGCCGCGGTGGTGCATCAGAACCGGGACGGCTGGAAACGCGCCGTCGTCGAGCAGTCCGGGCTGCCGTTCAGCCGCGTCCGGGTCCTGAAAAGGCTTGGCCTGGCGCCGATGACGGTCAAGGCGCTGGCCGAGGCCGCCACCATGGACGCCCCGGCCGCCACCGTCGCGGTCAACGATCTGGAGGATCGCGGGCTGGTGGTGCGGCAGACCGCGCCGGGGGACCGGCGGTGCAAGACGGTCTCGCTGACCGAGAGCGGGCGGGCGGTGCTGGCCCGCATCGACGCCGTCGAGGATCCTGCGCCGCCCGCGCTGCGGGCGCTGAGTGAGTCGGATCTCCTTGCGCTGCAGGGTCTTCTGAAGAAACTGCGCTGATTCCCCGGTCGCTGCGCTGCTGCCCGCCGGTGCTAGATCTGCAGCACCGCCATCGCGGCGTTGTGCCCGCCGATGCCCGACACCGCGCCGCCGCGCCGAGCCCCGGACCCGCACAACAGGATCGCCTCGTGCGCGGTGGCCACACCCCAGCGTTTGGCCGGGGTGTCCAACTCCTCGTCGTCCTCGGCGAACGGCCAGCCCAGCACGCCGTGGAAGATGTTGCCCGCGGTCATGCCGAGGGCCTCCTCCAGATCGCCGGTGGTCTTGGCCTCCACGCAGGGACGGCCCCGGTGGTCGGTCATCACCACGTCCTGGATCGGCTCGGCCAGCACCGAGTTCAGCGAATGCAGCGCCGCCGCAGCCAGTTTGACGCGCCGAGTGTCCGGGTCCAGGTCGCCGAGCAGCCCGTGCGGGGTGTGCAGCCCGAACACCGTCAAGGTGTGCGCGCCGCTTCGGCGCAGCGGCTCGGACAGGATGCTCGGATCGGTCAGCGAATGGCAGTACACCTCGCAGGGCAGCGGGTCGGGCAGCTCACCCGCGGCCGCGGCGGCGTACGCCGAGTCCAGTTGCCGCATGGTCTCGTTGATGTGGAAGGTGCCGGCGAAGGCCTGCTCCGGGCCCACCCACTGATCCCGCAGCCTCGGCAGCCGCTTGAGCATCAGGTTGACCTTGATCTGGGCTCCCGGCGCGGTTTCCGGCGCGGGCTCGCCGAGCAGACGGGCCAGCACCGCCGGGGACACCCCGGCGAGTACGTGCGTGCCGTGCATGGTGTGCTCGCCATCCCTGGTGCGGTAGCGCACGTCGCCGTCCGGGCTGATGGCATACACCTCGGCCCCGGTGACGATCTCGGCGCCGTAGCCACAGGCGGCCGCGCTGAGCGCGCCGGTGACCGCGCCCATGCCGCCGATCGGGACGTCCCAGTCGCCGGTGCCGCCGCCGATGAGGTGATACAGGAAACAGATGTTCTGGATCAGCGACGGATCGTCGGTGCTGGCGAAGGTGCCGATCAGTGCGTCGGTGGCCATCACCCCGCGCACCAGGTCGTTGTGCACCGCCTCGGCGATGCCGCGGCCGATCGGGGTGTCGATCAGGGTGTCCCAGCCGGCGGCCGCGGCCGGGTCACCCGAACCCAGCACCCGCTCCCGGGCGGCCGAACGGGTGCTCAGCGGGGACAACAGTGTCGGCCACAGCGTGCCGGTGACCAGCCGCGCGCGCCGGTAGAACTCGGTGAACCGGGCCTCGTCACCCCCGGCGCCGATGGCCGCGAAGGTGTTTCGCCCGCCGATCAACAGCCCGGTGGCGCCCCGGGTGGCCGGATCGGGGGTGTACGAAGACACCCGGCGACGGGCCAGCCGGATCCGGGCGCCGAGGTCGTCGATGATGCGCCGGGGCAACAGGCTCACCAGATACGAGTAGCGGGACAGGCGGGCGTCGACGCCGTCGAAGGCGTGTGCGGACACCGCGGCGCCGCCGACGTGGTCCAGGCGTTCCAGCACGGTGACCCGGCGACCGGCCCTGGCCAGGTACGCAGCGGCGACGAGGCCGTTGTGCCCACCTCCGACGATGACGATGTCTTGGTCTGCGGCCACACGCCAAGTCTGCCCGACTACGGTAGGAAACCATGGCAACGAAACCCGAGATCGAATTTCCCGATGGCCCCGCGCCCAGCGAACTGGTCATCGAAGACGTGACCGTCGGCGACGGCGCCGAAGCGGTGCCGGGCGGCACCGTGCAGGTGCACTACGTCGGCGTCGAGTACGACACCGGCGAAGAGTTCGACAGCTCCTGGAATCGTGGCGAGGCGATCTCCTTCCCGCTGCGCGGCCTGATCCAGGGCTGGCAGGACGGCATCCCCGGGATGAAGGTGGGCGGGCGGCGCAAGCTGACCATCCCGCCGGCTCTGGCATACGGCCCCGAAGGCGGCGGACACCGGCTGTCCGGCAAGACCCTGATCTTCGTCATCGACCTGCTGGCCGCGCGCTAGCCGGTGCCGAGTTCGACCGACTTCCACCGCCGTCCGCCGGGTGCGGGATGGCTGGCGGCGCTGATCGTGGTGCCGCTGGCCCTCGCGCTGATCGGGACCGCGGGACCTGACGACACCCCGGACGTGGCGCTGCCGAACCCTGCTCTGACCACCGCGCCGACCCCGGCCGGTGATCGCGCGAGTGTCGTGATGGCGCCGTTCTCGTTGCAGCACAGCAACGATGACGTCGTCCTCAGCGGCCAGGTGCCCGATGAACCGTCGCGGACTTTCGCGGTGGACCGGGTGCGGACGCTGCTGCCCGGGTCGAACGTCGTCGACGCGCTGACCGTCATCGGGGGCATCACTGCGCCCGATCTCGCCGGGTTGGACGGTGTGCTGACCGCGGGGTCCTCGTTGCCGGACTTCGGGTTCAGCATCAGCGGCAGCGATGTCATCCTCACCGGCACCGCCGACTCCGAGGACGTCACGACCCAGGTGCAGGACGCGGTGGAGGCGGCCTGGCCCGATCTGACGGTGATCAACGACATCGCCATCATCACACCGGGATCGGCCCCACCGGCCGCGCCCGTGGGCCCCGGGCTGACCGGTGAGTGCGCCGCGCTGCAGCAGGAGATCTCGGGTCTGCTGCGCACCCCGATCCAGTACGAGGCCGACAACGCCCGGGTCGCGGAGACTTCGGCGCCGCTGCTCGGTCAGATCGCCAGGGAACTGACGGCCTGCCCGCAGGCCAAGGTGTTCATCACCGGGCACTCCGACGACACCGCTACCGATGCGGTGAGCATCGAGGTGAGTGCCAAACAAGCGAAAGCCGTTGCCAACGCCCTGATTGTGCTCGGGGTGGCGGCGGACCGGATCACCTCCGAGGGGGCCGGTGCGGCCGAGCCGGTCACCGGCAATGACACCGAGACCGGCCGGGCGCAGAACCGGCGCGTCGAGATCACGGTCAGCTGAGGAGGCGACATGGGATTCGTACTGGAGTGGTTCTGGTATCTGCTCGCGTTCGTCGCCGGCTCCGCGGTGGCCTGGGCCGCGACGGTGCTGCTGATCGAACCGCGCGGTGAGGACGAGCGCTCATGAGCGTCGGGTTGCTGGTGTTGTCGTTCCTGCTCGGGGTGGTGCTGACGCTGGCGTTCACGGTGCGCCGGGCGCCACGGGACTAGTTCGTCGGGCCCGGCAACCGCAGCAGCAGCCGGGTCCCGCCGAGCGGACTCTCCTCCAACGAGGCTGTCCCGCCGTGCAATTCGGCCTGCTGGGCGACCAGGGCCAGGCCCAGCCCGGACCCCGAATGCGAGGCGGTGGACCCGCGGGAGAACCGCTCGAAGACCTTGGTGCGTTCCTCTTCGGGGATACCGCAGCCGTCGTCGTCGATGGCGATCTCGACACCCTCGCGGGAGCTCACCGCGGACAGCTGCACCCGCTTGGCGTCCCCGTGTTTGACCGCGTTGGCGATGGCATTGTCGACGGCCAGCCGCAGCCCGGCGGCCAGGCCGAGGATGAGCACCGTCGGCGCGGGCACCAGCGAGACGTCCAGCTCCGGGTAGACCCGCATGGCGTCGTGCGCGGCTCGGTCGAGCAGTTCGGTCAGGTCGACGGGGGCATGGTCGTCGGAGGTGGACAGCTGCCCCTGCGCGAGCCGTTCCAGCGCGGACAGCGTCGCCTCGATCCGCGACTGGGTGCGGATGACGTCACCGAGCACCTCGGCGCGCTGGTCCTCGGGCATGTCCAGGGTGGCCAGCACCTCGAGGTTGGTGCGCATCGCGGTCAGCGGGGTGCGCAGCTCGTGCGAGGCCACCGCGGCGAAATCGCGGGCCGATTCCAGCGCGGCCTTGGTGCGCTGCTGCTCGTCGCCGATGCGCGCCAGCATGCCCTCGACGGCCTCACCGATCTCGGTGGCCTCCCACACCCCGCGCACCTGCACCTCGTCCGGGTTGGACTGCGCGTTGATGGCGCGGGCCTGCTGGGCCAGCCGCCGGAACGGGGTGATCATCACCGCGGAGATGATCCAGCCGACCACCAGGGTGCCGCCGATGACGCCGCCGCAGATGAGCAGCACCCGGCGGTGCTGGGCGTTGATCTGGGCCTCGGTGTCAGTCAGCGTCGCCCCGAGCGCCACCGAGGCCTGCCCGGCGGTGAACGTGCGGACCCGGTACTCGACGCCGTTGATGGTGGTGGTCTCGAAACCGTCCGGGAACTCCGGCAGCACGATGTCACCGGGGATGGACACGGTGGCCCCGCCGATGCGCGCGGTGCGCACCAGGTCGGGGTCGGCGACCGGGGCGTCGGTGTCGGCCTTCATCGCGCTGGACAGCAGGCTGCTGACGTCGCCGAGGCTGCTGATCGAGTCAAGTCGGCGGTCCAGCTGGCTGTACTGCTCATTGGTGATGCCGATCCACACCCAGGTGCCGATCGTGATGACGACGGCCACCACCCCGAGCGCGGACACCGTGACGATGGTGCGCAGCGACAGGATGCGTTTCGGCAGCCCGAGCATCCGGTAGAGCCGGTCGTTCAGATCCACGGGGTCGCCTCTGACCTACTGGGTGCGCAGCACGAAGCCCACACCGCGCACGGTGTGCAGCAGCCGCGGCGCGCCGCCGGCCTCCAGCTTGCGGCGCAGGTAGCCGATGAACACGTCGACGACGTTGGTGTCGGCGGCGAAGTCATAACCCCACACCAACTCCAACAGCTGGGCGCGGGACAGCACCGCGGTCTTGTGCTCGGCCAGCACGGCCAGCAGGTCGAACTCGCGCTTGGTCAGGTCGACGTCGGTGCCGTTGACCCGGGCGCGCCGGCCCGGGATGTCGACCTCCAGTGGGCCCACCGAGATGGTCTCCGAGGAGAACGTGGCCGTCGAACCGCGGCGGCGCAGCAGTGCCTTCACCCGGGCCACCAGCTCCTGCAGCACGAACGGCTTGACCAGGTAGTCGTCGGCGCCGGCCTCCAGCCCGGCGACCCGGTCATCGACGCTGGTGCGCGCCGACAGCACGCAGACCGGCACGTCGTTGTCCATGGCGCGCAGCGCGGTGACCACGCTGACGCCGTCCAGGACCGGCATGTTGATGTCCAGCACGATGGCGTCCGGGCGGGTCTCGGTGGCGCTGCGCAGGGCCTCCGCGCCGTCCACCGCGGTGGACACCTCGAAGCCGGACAGCCGCAGGCCGCGCTCCAGCGAGGCGAGGACGTCGGGGTCGTCGTCGACGACGAGAACCCGCGGGGAGGCCGAGGTACCACTTTCCATGGGCCCAATACTGCCTGAAAGACCACCGCAACCGGGGGAGGCCTGGGCATCGGCGGTGCGGGGAAGTTTCTTGACCTGATCCATTGTTGAGGTTTTAGGTTGGCCGCAGGCCGGAAATAGGTTGTCGGCATCGTGCGATAGGACTGAAGATGACCAGGGGAGGTGGCGGCGTGCAGGGACTCCGTTCGGAACCGGCGATCGCGCCGCCGCCGAAGCGGATCAGGACGTCCTCGGACATTCTGCGGCTGTTGCCGTACCTGAAGCCGTACAAGGTGCGCTGGATCGCGATGGTGGTGGCCGCGTTCCTCAGCCTGGGCGCCACCGTGTCGGTGCCGCTGATCACCAAGGCCGTCATCGACGGGCCGATCCGGGAGAAGGATTCCGCCGGGCTGTGGTCGCTGGGCCTGGCGGCCTGCGCGCTGCTGGTCGCCGAGGCCGTGCTGTGGTTCGTCCGGCGCTGGCTGGTGGCCCGGGCCACCATGGGCGTGGAGGCCGACATCCGCAAGGACCTCTACGCGCGGCTGCAGATCCTGCCGATGTCGTTCCACGGCAACTGGCAGTCCGGCCAGCTGCTGAGCCGGGTGATGAACGATCTGAGCGCGATCCGGCAGTTCCTGTCCTTCGGGCTGCTGTTCCTGATGCTCAACATCGTCCAGATCATCGTGGTCACCGCGATCCTGCTGGCCATGTACTGGCCGCTCGGCGTGGTCGTGGTGGTGGCCATCGTGCCGATCACCGTGACCGTGCTGCACTTCCAGCGGCAGTTCACCAAGCTGTCGCGGCAGTCACAGGACCAGTCCGGCAACGTCGCCACCCACGTCGAAGAGTCCGCGCTCGGGCTGCGGGTGATCAAGTCCTTCGGCCGCGAGGAGCACGCCTACCGCGGGTTCGACGAGCGGGTCAGCGGGCTGTACGACACCGAGGTGCGCAAGGTCGCGGTGTCGGCCAAGTTCTGGACGCTGCTGGAGGTCATCCCCAACATCACGCTGATCATCGTGCTCGGCGTCGGCGCGTACGCCACCGGGCACGGCTACATCAGCATGGGCACCCTGGTCGCGTTCATCACCATGATGCTGTCGCTGGTGTGGCCGATCGCCTCGCTGGGCTTCCTGCTGTCCATGACCCAGGAGTCGATGACGGCCGCCAACCGGGTCGCCGAGATCTTCGACGCCCCGCGCGAGATCACCGACGGGCCGCACGCCTCGGCCGCGCACGGCGGGCGGCTGGAACTGATCGACGTCGGCTTCCGGTTCCCGGACAGCGATGATTGGGCCCTGCGGCATGTGAACCTGACCGTGGAATCGGGGGAGACGGTCGCCCTGGTCGGTGCCACCGGGTCGGGTAAGTCGGTGCTGGCCGCGCTGCTGTCCCGGCTGCACGACGTCAGCGAGGGCGCCATCCTGGTCGACGGCGTCGACATCCGCGACCTGTCGCTGCCCGCGCTGCGCCGCACGGTGGCCACCGCCTTCGAGGATCCGACGCTGTTCTCCATGTCGGTCGCGGAGAACCTGCGCCTGGGCAACCCGAGGGCCACTGACGAGGACCTGGCCCGCGGCATCGACGTCGCGTCGGCCGAGTTCGTCTTCGACCTGCCGTTCGGCCTGGACACCCGGATCGGTGAGCAGGGCATGAGCCTGTCCGGCGGTCAGCGCCAACGCCTTTCGCTGGCCCGTGCGATCATCGCCGACCCACGCATCCTGGTGCTCGACGACACCCTGTCCGCGCTGGACGTGCACACCGAGGCCGAGGTCACCGAGGCGCTGGGCCGGGTGCTGCGCGATGTCACCGGCATCGTGGTGGCCCATCGCGCGTCGACGGTGCTGCTGGCCGATCGGGTGGCGCTTTTGGAGAACGGGACCGTGACCCGGGTCGGCACGCACCACGAGCTGCTGGCGCAGGCACCGGAGTACCGGTATCTGCTGGCCGCCGACGAGGAACTGGCCGGGGTTGAACAATGAGCGTCACCGACTGGCGGGGTCAGGCGGTCTCCGCCGACGACGAGAACCTGCCCATCGACGAGTCGATCTCGCGGCGCCGCGAGGCCCGTGCGCTGCTGGGGTCGCTGCTGAAGCCGTACTGGCCGGTGCTCGCGGTGCTCGCCGTCGTCGTGGTGGTGGAGAACGCGGCCCGGCTGTCGGTGCCGCTGCTGGTGCAGCGCGGCATCGATCACGGCATCCCGCCCATCGCGGCCTCCGGCAACGCCCATGACCTGCTGCTCATCCTGGCGGCGCTGTGCGCGGTGGTGGTGACCCAGGCGACCAGCCGGATGTACTTCCTGCGCCGGTCCGGCCGGATCGGCCAGAAGGTGCTGATCGAACTGCGCCGCAGGCTGTTCCGGCACTTCCAGCGCCTCGACGTGGCGTTCCACGACCGGTACACCTCGGGCCGGGTGGTGGCCCGGTCCACCAATGACGTGGACGCCATCCAGGACATTCTGGCCACCGGGTTCGACGGTCTGATCACCGCGGTGCTGACCATGTTCGGCACCGCCGTGCTGCTGCTGACGCTGGACTGGCGGCTCGGGCTGGCCTGCCTGTGCGCGTTCCCGGTGCTGGTGCTGCTCACCTGGTGGTTCCGCAACGAATCCGCGCGCACCTATCTCAAGGTCCGCGAGGCCGCGGCGCTGGTGATCGTGCAGTTCGTCGAGACCATGACCGGCATCAAGGCCGTGCAGGCCTACCGCCGCGAACCGCGCAACCAGGAGATCTTCGAGGACGTCGCCGACCAGTACAAGACGATCAACGAGCGGGCGTTCAAGCTGCTGGCGATCTTCATGCCGGCGGTCCGGTTGACCGGCAACCTGACCACCGGGGCGGTGCTGCTCTACGGCGGTTACCTGGTGCTGGAGGACCAGATGACGTTGGGCACGCTGACCGCGTTCCTGCTGTACCTGCGGATCTTCTTCGAGCCGATGCAGGAGATCTCGCAGTTCTTCAATACCTTCCAGTCCGCGTCGGCGGCGCTGGAGAAGATCGCCGGGGTGCTCGCCGAGGATCCGGGCATCGAGGATCCCGCGCATCCGGTGCCGCTGTCGGATGTGCAGGGCCACATCGCCTTCCAGGACGTGCAGTTCTGCTACGTGCCGGACCGGCCGGTGCTGCCCTCGTTGACGTTGGACATCCCGGCCGGGCAGACCGTCGCGCTGGTCGGCACCACCGGTGCCGGTAAGACCACCATCGCCAAACTGCTGGCCCGGTTCTACGACCCGGTGTCCGGCGCGGTGACGCTGGACGGGATCGATCTGCGCGATGTCGCCCAAGCCGACCTGCGTTCGCAGGTGGTGATGGTGACCCAGGAGAACTTCATGTTCGAGGGCACCGTCGCCGACAACATCCGGTTCGGCCGGCCCGAGGCCACCGACGCCGAGGTGCGGGAGGCGGCGGAGGCCGTCGGCGCGGACCGGTTCATCGACGGCCTGCCCGAGGGGTATCTGACCGATGTCGCGAAGCGCGGGGGCCGGCTCTCGGCCGGGCAGCGTCAGCTGATCGCGTTCGCGCGGGCGTTTTTGGCCGATCCGGCGGTGCTGATCCTGGACGAGGCGACCTCGTCGTTGGACATCCCGAGCGAGCGAATGGTGCAGCGCGCCTTGGCCACCGTGCTGGCCGACCGCACCGCGGTGGTGATCGCGCACCGGCTGTCCACGGTGCAGATCGCCGACCGGGTGCTGGTGCTCGAGCACGGTGAGGTCGTGGAGGACGGGTCACCCGAGGAATTGATCGGCGGGGACGGGCAGTTCGCGGCGCTGCACCGGGCGTGGGTGGAGTCGCTGGCGTGAGCCGCGGACGTTTGTACGTTTACTTTGATTTATTTGTTTTCAATAAACCGCTATAACTATTGCTATGGATCCGCTTGACAACCCCTACACCCCCAACGCGGGTGCCACGCCGCCGCTGGTTGTCGGTCGCGACGATCAGCAGCGGTCATTCGACCTGCTTCTAGCGAGGCTGGAAAAGGGGCGGACCGAACAGTCGATGATCATCACCGGCCTACGCGGCGTTGGTAAGACTGTGTTGTTGCGGGAGTTCCACAAGAAGGCGACTGCGCGAAAGTGGGCGACTGTGGACATTGAGGTCAGTAAGCATGATAACGATGACTTTCGGCGACAGTTGGCTCGCGAGTGTCGCTCTGCCCTCCTGCGTATCTCCCCCAAAGCTCGCTGGGGCGACAAGGCCAGGCGGCTTGCTGGTGTCATCAAGTCCTTCACGGTCGCCATCGATCCCGACGGTCGTATCACGGCCGGGCTCGATACAGAGATGGCCGAAGGGGTGGCCGATTCCGGCGACCTCGTGATGGACCTTTCGGAGTTGTTCGTTGCGGTAGGCGAAGCCGCCCAGGATCATGACACCGGCGTCGTTCTCTTGCTCGATGAGATTCAGTTCCTCGCGCGTGAGCAACTGGAGGCGGTCGTGGCCGCTATCCATCGAACAGTGCAGTTCCAGTTACCCATAACGATGGTTGGGGCTGGGCTCCCGCAAATTGCTGAACTAGCGGGTGAGGCTAAGTCATATGCGGAGCGGCTCTTCAAGTTCCCTGAGATCGGAATCCTCGCAGAGGATGACGCGTATGCCGCGCTTCGTGAACCTGCTGATCAGGAAGGCGTGGTTTTCGAGGATGAGGCGCTCGAACTTGCGGCTGAGGCGACTGGAAGGTATCCGTACTTCATTCAAGAGCTCGGATACGCGGTGTGGCCGTTAGCTTCTGGAAACCGCATCACCCGCGCCGATGTGCGTAGTGCTCAGCAGGTCTATGAAGAGAAACTCGACAGCAGTTTCTTCAGGGTGAGGCTGGACCGCGCGACAGAACTGGAGCAAGCGTATTTGCGGGCAATGGCTGAGCTGGGCCCAGAGCCGCAGTTGGCGGGTGATGTAGCCCGGTTACTCAGTCGGTCGTCGCAACAGTGTGCTCCCACGCGTTCGACTCTGATCGAAAAGGGCTTGCTGTACACGCCGAGCCACGGGTACGCGGCCTTCACTGTCCCGCACTTCGACAAGTTCATGCGCCGAGCAGTGCCTGCATTGAAGGTTCCGCCCGTGCGGCCGAGAAGTAAGCGATCCTGATGGGTCGAGAAGAACTCAAGGAATCAACCGCGCCTTACGCGCCTTCGACACCGCCTCGTGCCGGCCGTGCGTACCCAACTTGGCTGCCGCGCTGCGCAGATAGCTCTTCACCGTCTCGGGTTTGAGCGAAAGCCGCTGCGCGGCTTCGGCATTGCTGCAGCCCAGCGCGATCTGGGACAGCACGTCGAGCTCCCGGGGCGTCAGACCCAGGTCTTCGTCGGTCGGCGTGGATAGCAGATCGGCCAGCCGGTTCAGCTCGGCGCCGGTATCGGAATCAACGCGAGAAGCCAACGTGCGCAGCCCGGCGTACACCTCCCGGACGGCCTCCGGGTTGGCGGTACCGGTCTGCTGCGCCTCCCGCAGCTGCAGCCGGCGGTCGACCTCGTCGCGGATGCGCATCTCCTCGGCCAGCCGGTGCGCGGAGGACACCATCAGGTCCGAGGCCCGCCCGCCGAACGGCGCCCCGACCGGTAGGCGCCGTAGAGCATGGCGCGGGGGAGACCGTCGACCATCACCGGCACCGCGAGCACCGAGCGGATGCCCTCGGTGAGCACCGGGGCGTCGTAGTCGTGGGTGATGGTCGAGGCGTTGCGGTAGTCGGACACCGACAGCGGTCGACCGGCGATCATGCTGGCCCCGCCGAGCCCGGAGCGGGGCCGCACCGCCAGCCCACGCAGCATCCCGGTCCGGGTGCCGACGAACTCGCTCAGCAGCAGCACGTCACCCTGGACCTCACCGCCGAACAGCACCGGTACCCGCGCTTCGGCGGACACCCGGCGCAACTCGGCACGCACGGCGTCGGTGTCGCGGGGTCTCAGCAGGGCTGGCACGGGTGTTCCCCTCTTTCGGGGGTAGCGGGCGGGTCGGTGTGACCTAGATCCTAGTCGCCATGAGCAGCAACACAGATCTCTATCGCGACGCCCGGGATCAGCTCGTGGACGTGATCAGCGATTACGACAAAGCCGTGGCCACCTTCCGCTGGCCCGCCATCACCGGATCCTTCAACTGGGCCATCGACTGGTTCGACGTCATCGCCAAGGACAACGACCGGCCCGCCCTGTGGATCGTCGAGCAGGACGGCAGCGAGACCAAGGTCAGCTTCGCTGAGATGGCGCAGCGCTCCGACCTCGTCGCCACCTGGCTGCAGAGCCTCGGCGTGCGCAAGGGCGACCGCGTCATCCTGATGCTCGGCAACCAGGTCGAACTGTGGGAGTCCATGCTGGCCGTGGCCAAGCTGGGCGCGGTGGTCATGCCGACCACCGGCGCGCTGGGCACCGCCGACCTGGCCGACCGGATCGAGCGCGGCGGGGCCGGCTTCGTCATCGCCAATGCCGCCGATGCCGGCAAGTTCGAGGGCATCGACGCCGAGTTCACCCGCATCGCGATCGGCGAGGCGGACGGCTGGCACCGCTATGCCGACGCCTACGACGTCACCTCCGCCGGCCCGTTCCAGACCGTCACCGAGGTCGGCGACCCGCTGCTGGTGTACTTCACCTCCGGCAC
Source organism: Mycolicibacterium aurum (assembly GCA_900078775.1). Lineage (GTDB taxonomy): Bacteria > Actinomycetota > Actinomycetes > Mycobacteriales > Mycobacteriaceae > Mycobacterium > Mycobacterium aurum_A. The sequence continues at coordinate 3,873,058 of LT549889.1, read as the reverse complement.
CACCAGCAAGCCCAAGCTCGTCGAACACTCCCAGGTCTCCTACCCGGTCGGGCATCTGTCCACCATGGCCTGGATCGGTGTCACCCCCGGCGACGTGCACCTGGCCATCAGCTCCCCGGGCTGGGCCAAGCACGCCTGGAGCTGCTTCTTCACCCCGTGGATCGCCGAGGCGACCATCTTCGTCTACAACTACGCCCGCTTCGACGCCGCGGCCCTGCTGGAGCAGCTGCATCGCGCCAAGGTGAACACCTTCTGCGCCCCGCCGACGGTGTGGCGGATGCTCATCCAGGCCGACCTCGGCGAAAGGCCGGAGGGGCTGCGCGAGATCCTGGGCGCCGGTGAACCGCTGAACCCGGAGGTCATCAGCGCAGTCGAAAAGGCCTGGGGTCTGACCATCCGGGACGGCTTCGGGCAGACCGAGACCACCCTGCAGATCGGCAACACCCCCGGACAGCCGGTGAAGGCCGGGTCGATGGGCCGACCGATGCCCGGGGTGCCGGTGGTGCTGGTCGACCCGCTGACCGGGGACGTGGCCGACGAGGGTGAGATCTGCCTGGACCTCACCCATCGGCCGCTGAACCTGATGACCGGTTACCTGGGCGACCCGAAGCGCAACGCCGCGGTGATGGCAGGTGGCTACTACCACACCGGCGACGTCGCCAGCCGCGATGAGGACGGCTACATCACCTACATCGGCCGCACCGACGACGTGTTCAAGTCCAGCGACTACAAGGTGTCGCCCTTCGAATTGGAGAGCGTGCTCATCGAGCACCCGGCGGTCATCGAGGCCGCGGTGGTGCCCCAGCCCGACGACACCCGACTGGCGGTACCGAAGGCCTACGTGGCGCTGGCCGCCGGCTGGCAGGCCGACGCGGACACCGCCAAGTCGATCCTGGAGTACTCCCGCGATCACCTGGCGCCCTACCTCAAGGTGCGCCGGGTCGAGTTCTTCGAACTGCCCAAGACGATTTCCGGAAAGATCCGGCGCGTCGAACTGCGTAAGCGCGAGGATGAGGCCCATGCGGCGGGGAGCCCGATCAAGACGGAGTACCGATACGAGGATCTGGTGATGTGATGCAGAGCTACGACGCCGGACCCACCGATTCGCCGATCCTCGAAGAGACCATCGGGGCGAATTTCGAACGCACCGCGGCCGCGCACCCCGACGTCGAAGCGCTGGTCGATGTGGCGCAGGGTCTGCGCTGGACCTACCGCGAGCTCAACGACGAGATCGACCTGTTGGCAAGGGGATTGATCGGTCGCGGGATCGCCAAGGGCGACCGGGTGGGCATCTGGTCGCCCAACTGCGCGGAGTGGGCCATCGTGCAGTATGCGACCGCGAAGATCGGTGCCATCCTGGTCAACATCAACCCGGCCTACCGCACCCACGAACTGGGCTACGTGCTCAACCAATCCGGGGTGCGGATGCTCATCTCGGCCACCGCGTTCAAGACCTCCGACTACGTGCAGATGGTCGAGCAGGTGCGCTCCGAGGCGCCGACGCTGACCGAGGTGATCTTCCTCGGCACCGCGGACTGGACCGCGCTGCGCGCCGCCGCCGTGCCGGACGAACGGCTGCGCGAGCGGATGGACAGCCTGTCCAACACCGACCCGATCAACATCCAGTACACCTCGGGCACAACGGGATTCCCCAAGGGTGCGACGCTGTCGCACCGCAACATCCTGAACAACGGGTTCTTCGTCACCGAGGGCATCAACCTCAAACCCGGCGACCGGCTGTGCATCCCGGTGCCCTTCTACCATTGCTTCGGCATGGTGATGGGCAACCTGGGCTGCACCACCCACGGCGTCACCATGGTGATCCCGGCGCCCGGCTTCGAACCCGGTATCACGCTGGAAACCGTTGAGGCCGAACGCTGCACCGGCGTGTACGGGGTGCCGACCATGTTCATCGCCATGCAGAACCATCCGAGCTTCGCCGACCGTGACCTGTCCAGCCTGCGGACCGGCATCATGGCCGGCGCGGTCTGCCCGATCGAGGTGATGAAGCGCTGCGTCAACGAGATGCACATGGCCGAGGTCGCGATCTGCTACGGCATGACCGAGACCTCGCCGGTGTCGTGTCAGACCCTGCACGACGACGATCTGGAACGCCGCACCGCCACCATCGGCCGGGCGCACCCGCACGTCGAGGTCAAGATCATCGACCCGGAGACCGGGGACATCGTCGAGCGCGGGCAACCCGGTGAGTTCTGCACCCGCGGCTACTCGGTGATGCTCGGTTATTGGGACGACCCGGAGAAGACCGCCGAGGCCATCGACGCCGACGGCTGGATGCACACCGGGGATCTGGCGGTGATGCGCGAGGACGGCTACTGCACCATCGTCGGCCGGATCAAGGACATGGTGATCCGCGGCGGGGAGAACGTCTACCCGCGCGAGATCGAGGAATTCCTGTACGCGCACCCGGGTATCGAGGACGCACAGGTCATCGGTGTGCCGGACGCCAAGTACGGCGAAGAGATCTGTGTCTGGATCAAGATGAAGCCCGACGCCGAACCGCTGGATGCCGAGGCCATCCGCGAGTTCGCCACCGGCAAGCTCGCGCACTACAAGATCCCGCGCTACGTGCACCTGGTCGACGAGTTCCCGATGACGGTGACCGGCAAGATCCGCAAGGTCGAGATGCGTGAGAAGAGCGTTCGTATCCTGGGTCTGTGAACCCGGGCCTCAGGCCAGCAGCGGGCTGAGCTTCTCCGCGTACTCGCGCAGCACCGGAATCTGCTTGGCCAGCAACTGATCCTGCTCTGCCCGGCCGGACATCGCGATCGCGGCCACCAGCGCCCCGGCCGGCGAACGGACCGGCACCGCCACACACGCGGTGCCCTCCCGCAACTCCTCGGTCTGGTTGGCCGTGGCCTGCGCACGCACCTCGTCGAGCTGTTGCAGCAGAAGAGTTCTCGACGTAACGGTGCGGCCGGTCAACCCCCGCAGCGGGAACGTGAGCAGGGTGTCGACCTCGCTCTTCTCGGCCAGCAGCAGCTTGCCGACCGCACAGGCGTGCAGATGGTGGTTGAGCACCGACTCGTCCGCCGGCGGCGGATACTCGCTGTCCGAATCGGCAAGGCGCACCGAGGTGTTGGTGAAGTAGAACAGGTGCACCCCGAACCGCACCGACAATCGCAGGTCGGCCAGCTGATCGCGGGCCGCGGTGCACACGTTCGGCGTCACCGCCGCATCGATGAGCACACCCATCCGCGGGCCGAGGGAGAACCCGGACAGGTCCGGCAGCCGGACCACATAGCCATCGGCGACAAGCAGATTCAGCAGCCGGTAGGTGGTCGCCGACGGCATCGACAGCCGCTCGGCGATCTCCTTGGCCGTCACCCCGGCACCCGCCAGCGCCACGGCCTCCAGCACCTGCAGCGCGCTCTGCACCGCCTTGGGCTGGCGGCCCGAGAGCGCGCCGTCCGCCGGGCTCATCGGCGCACCTCCCACGGGTTGTATTCGGCGAACACGTCACCGGCGACGGTCTCGTCGAACACGCCGACCCGTTGGGCCAGATCGGGGATTGCGCGACGGCGGACGGCGAAAACCACGAAACCCGTTGCCAACAAACCAGCGTAGACGGCGGTGGCGATCCAGACCGGGGATTCCACGGTCAGCGCGGCCCACCCGATGATCGCGACCATCATGGCCGCGGCGGCCAGGCCCACCGCCAACGGTGCCGCGGTGAGTTCCCCGATCCGGCGCAGGAAGGCCGGCGTCGCCAGACACACCAACAGGTACGCCCCGATGTAGCCGTGCGCGGAGAGCGCGAGCAGGCCGACGAGCGCCTCCCGGGTGGATCCGGCGAGCAGCAGATAGCAGACCGGCACCGCGACGATCAGCGGGACGGTGGCGTACAGCGCGATGTGCGGGGTCCGGAACACCGGGTGTGCCAAGCCGATCCGCTGCGGCACCACACCCTCGCGGCCCATCGCGAACAGGGTGCGCGACAGGGCCGTCGTCGACCCGATCACACAGGCGAACCAGGATGCGGTGATGCCGAGTTCCATCACGATGGACAGCGCGGTCGACGCCGCCCCCGCCGATTCGGGCATCAGCACCACCGGAATCGACCCGATCCCGGCCTGGATGCCGCCCACCGACTGCATTGCCGCGGCGAACGTGTACAGCACCCCGAGCGCCAGCGGCGACCAGCGGATCGCCCGCGTGACGGTGACGAACGGGCGCTGCGCCTCCCGCGCGACGGTGCCCGCACTCTCGAAGCCCACGTAGGAGGTGATGGCCAGCAGCAGCGCGAAGCCCAGCGCCGAATGTGTCTCGACACCAGCGGGTTCGGGGGGATCGTGCCCGCCGCCCAGCGAACCGGTGAACGCGATGATCAGTACGGCCGAGGCGGCGACGATCGCGAACACCTCGATGACCAGCATGGTGCGCGCGGACAGCCGGATACCGCGCACCATCAAAGTCAGCGCCACTGCGCCGACCAGAATCGCCAACAGCGTTGTGGTGACATGGTTGTCGGGCACCCCGAGACGGCCCAGCAGCGCGGTCAGATAACTGGCGGCGCCGAGCGTGCTGGCCATCGCCGCGCCGGTGTACCCGATCACCACCGACCAGCCGGCCGCGATACCGGGCACCGGGCCCAGCCCCTTGACCGTGTAGCTGTACACCCCGCTGACCGCCACCATCCGGGTGGAGAACTGGGTGACGCAGTAACCGACCGCGGCCATCAGCAGCGCGGTGACCACGAACACCGGCAGGGTCAGCTGCCCGGCGGCCGGCAGCACCAGAGCGGGCAGCGTCACCATCACCGCCGACGGGGCCACCGCCGACACCGACTGGCCCAGCACCTGGACGAAGGACAACTGCCCGCGTCGCAGACCGGAGACCGGCGAGCTGCCCCGCACCCCCCTGATGCCGTTCATTTCCGCAACGTAGCCGATCGCGTCGGGCCGCGGTGCGGCGACGCCGGAAAATATCGAAAAAGTTCAAATGAGAATTCCGCGTCCACGCGTGGCGAGAAAGTGTCCGGCGTCGCCGTCAACTGCTCTTTCCCGGCGCCCAAATGAGAATCACCGAGGTGGTTCAAATGAGAATGGCAGGCCGGGAAATACCCATTCGAAATTAGTGGTGACGCAGACCACTTCGCGGCGTAATCATGACCTACATGACATCCGTGCTCAGCTCAGAACTCGATCCGCGCACCGCCGCCTTCGTGGCCTCGCCCCGGCAGATGTACATCGACGGCCAGTGGGTCGAGGCCCGCTCGGGCCGCCGATTCGACACCGTCGACCCGGCCACCGAGCGCGTCATCACCAGCGTCCCGCACAGCGGTCCCGAGGACGTCGACCGCGCGGTCGCCGCGGCCCGGCGCGCCTTCGAGAACGGGCCGTGGCCCTCCATGACCCCGGCCGAACGGCAGCGGATCATCTGGCGGATCGCCGAGGGCATCACCGCCCGGGCCGATCAGTTCGCCGAACTGGAGAGCATCGACAACGGCAAGTCGGTGGCCGTCGCCAAGGCCGTCGACGTCACCTGGGCCGCGGAGATCTTCTACTACTACGCCGGCTGGGCCACCAAGATCGAGGGCCGCACCATCTCGGTGTCGGTGCCGTGGGCGCCGGACAACCGGTTCCACGCCTTCACCCTGCGCGAGCCGGTCGGCGTCTGCGCCCAGATCGTGCCGTGGAACTTCCCGCTGGTGATGGCCGCCTTCAAGGTCGCCCCCGCGCTGGCCTGCGGCAACACCGTCATCCTCAAGCCCGCCGAGCAGACCCCGCTGACCGCGGTGCTACTGGCCGAGGTGATCGCCGAGGCCGGGGTGCCCGACGGGGTGTTCAACCTGCTCACCGGGTTCGGCGACACCGGTGCCGCGCTGTCCGCGCACCCGGACGTCGACAAGGTCGCCTTCACCGGGTCCACCGAGGTCGGCCGCAAGATCGTGCACGCCGCCGAGGGCAACCTGAAGAAGGTCTCGCTCGAACTCGGCGGCAAGAGCCCGCAGGTGGTGTTCGCCGACGCCGACCTGAGCGCCGCGATCCCCGGGGTGGCGAGCGGATTCCTGTTCAACCACGGGCAGACCTGCACCGCGGGCACCCGGCTGCTGGTCGAGGACGCCATCTTCGAGGAGTTCACCGCCGGGGTCGCCGAACACGCGGCGAGCCTGCGCATCGGCCCGGGCCTGGACCCCACCAACGACATCGGCCCGCTGGTCTCCCAGGAGCAGCTGAGAAAGGTCACCGGCTACCTGGACGCCGGCGTCGCGCAGGGTGCCCGCGCGCTGACCGGCGGCGGCCGGCACGGCGACACCGGCTACTACGTGCAGCCCACCCTGCTGGTCGACGTGCGCGACGACTTCAGCGTCTACCGGGAGGAGATCTTCGGCCCGGTCGCCGTCGCCGTGCCGTTCAGCCGGGCCCAGGGGCCGCAGGCACTCAAGGACATGGCCAACGACACCCCGTACGGCCTGGCCGCCAGCGTCTGGACCCGCGACGTGTCCACCGCGCACCAGGTGGCCGCCCAGATCAAGGCGGGCACGGTCTGGGTGAACTGCCACAACGCCTTCGACACCGCGCTGCCCTTCGGCGGCTACAAACAATCCGGCTGGGGCCGCGAATTGGGTGAAGGTGCGATCGCCGAATACACCCAGACCAAGGCCGTCAATATCGCGCTCTGATTCGCAGAAATTCAAATGAGAAAAAGGTGGTCGAGCCATTCTCATTTGAAATCACCCAAGCCTTATGCCGGGCAACCAATCACCCCTCGATTCCCCTGAAGGTAGACCCATGACAACTGACGCAGTGTGCGACTCCGGCCGGGCGGCCGGCGGGCCGACTCGCCGCCTGAAAGGCAAGCTGGGCCCGACCGCCATCGTGTTCATGGTGGTGGCGGCCGCGGCCCCGCTGACCGTGGTGGCCGGCACGTTCCCGGTCGGGATCGCGGCGGGCAACGGTGCCGCCTTCCCGGCCTCCTACATCATCTGTACCGCGGTGCTGCTGCTGTTCGCCGTCGGGTTCACCGCGATGGCGCGGCGCATCCGCGGCGCCGGCGCGTTCTACACCTACATCGCGCACGGCTTCGGCCGGCACGTCGGACTGGGCGCCGCCTTCCTGGCACTGCTGTCCTACACCGCGGTGCAGGGCGGCGTATACGGCTACATCGGCGCGGCCTTCGACGAGATCGTCACCAGCCACGGCGGACCGTCGGTGCCCTGGTACCTGTACGCGCTGGCGATGATGGCCATCGTCGGCACGCTCGGCTACCGGCACATCGAAGTGTCCGGCAAGGTGCTCGGCGTCCTGCTGGTCTGCGAGGTCGGCATCGTGCTGGTGATCAACGCCGCGGTGATCGGCAAGGGCGGCGCCGAGGGGATGTCCACCGCGGTGCTGGATCCCGGCAATTTCTTCACCGGCGCACCGGGAATCGCGTTGATCTTCGCGTTGGCCGGCTACATCGGTTTCGAGGCGACCGCCGTCTTCCGGGACGAGGCACGTGACCCGGAACGCACCATCCCGCGGGCCACCTACGTGGCGCTACTGCTCATCGGCGGGTTCTATGCGCTGTCCAGCTGGGTCATGGTGAGCGCCTGGGGTGACGAGGGCGCCGTCGTCGCCGCCACCGACAGCCCGGCCACCATGCTGATCGACACGGCCACCACCTACCTCGGCTCGGTGGTCTCGGATCTGGTGCAGGTCCTCCTGATCACCAGCCTGTTCGCCGCGCTGCTGTCCTTCCACAATGTGTTGGCCCGCTACATCTTCTCGCTCGGCAACACCCGCGCACTGCCCGCCCGCTGCGGACAGTCGCACCTGCGCCACGAGTCGCCGCACATCGCCTCGGTGCTGCAGACGGTGTCCGCACTGGTGCTGGTGGCCGTCTCGGTGGTCGCCGGCCTCGACCCGGTCACCGAGGTGTTCACCTGGTTCGTCGGGACCGCCTCGGTCGGCATCGTCGTGCTGATGACCCTGACCTCGGCCGCGGTGGTGGTCTACTTCCGTCGCACCCGATTCGACAATCGCCTGTGGCACACCCTGATCGCACCCGGACTGGGCTTCATCGGGCTGGCCGTGCTGTCGGTGATGACGGCGGTCAACCTGCCGCTGCTGGTCGGCGGCTCCACCACCTTGGCCGGCATCATCACCGTCCTGCTCGTCGGGGCCTTCCTCGGCGGGATCGCGGTCGCGATGCTGCGCCCACACGCCGGCCACCAAGAACCGACCATCCCAGACAACGACGACGCAGATAACAACAACGCAGATAACAACAACAAGGAGAATGCACGATGAGCACCGCCTTCCTCGAAAACCCCACCACCACAGGGGATTGCGAGCATCCGCTCGCCCCGCTGAACGCCGACGAGATCCGGGCCGTGCGCCGCATCGTGGAGACCGCCGGGCTGCTCGGCGAGCACGTCCGCTTCGTGTTCGTGGCACTGGAGGAGCCGCACAAGTCGGTCGTGCAGGCGTTCACCCCCGGCGACCCGATCGACCGCCGCGCCCGGGTGCTGCTGCTGGACCGCGCCACCGGCCAGGGCAGCAACCTGGTGGTCTCGCTCACCGAGGACGCCGTCGTCTCCAACCTCGCGGTCGACGCGGCCACCGCCGGCCACGTGCCGATCCTGGATCAGGAGTTCGAGGACATCGAATCCTTCCTGCTGGACTGCCCCGAGTGGATCGAGGCGATGACCAAGCGCGACCTCAACCCCGCCGATGTGCGCGCGGTTCCGTTGTCCGCCGGGGTGTTCGGGCATGAGGACGAGGTCGGCCGGCGCATCGTCCGGGTGCTGGCCTTCTACCAGTACGACCAGGCCGACCTGCCCTGGGCGCACCCCATCGACGGTGTGGTCGCCTACGTCGACCTCACCGAGCGCCGGGTCACCAAGGTCATCGACGAGATCGAACTGCCGGTGCCCGCCGAGCGCGGCCAGTGGGACGCCGAACCGCACGCGGAACCGACCCGCACCGACCTCAAGCCCATCGAGATCACCCAGCCCGAGGGCGCCAGCTTCACCGTCGACGGCAACGAGATCAGCTGGGCGGACTGGAAGTTCCGCTTCGGCTTCGACGTCCGCGAGGGCCTCACCCTGCACCAGCTGTCCATCGCCGGCCGCCCGGTGGTCTACCGCGCCTCGGTGGCCGAGATGGTGGTGCCCTACGCCGACCCGTCCCCGGTGCGGTACTGGCAGAACTACTTCGACCAGGGTGAGTACCTGTTCGGCCGGTACACCAATTCCCTTGAGCTGGGCTGTGACTGCCTCGGCGAGATCCAGTACTTCGACGTCACCATCGCCGACGAAGACGGCAACCCGAAGCTGATGAAGAACGCGATCTGCCTGCACGAGGAGGACTACGGCGTGCTGTGGAAGCACACCGACATGTTCAACAACATGGCCGAGGTCCGCCGCTCCCGCCGCCTGGTCATCTCGTTCTTCCTGACCATCGGCAACTACGACTACGGGTTCTACTGGTACCTGTACCTGGACGGCACCATCGAGCTGGAGGCCAAGGCCACCGGCATCGTGTTCGCCTCCGCGCACCGCGGACCCGACGGATTCTCCACCGAGATGGCCCCCGGTCTGGGCGCACCGTTCCACCAGCACCTGTTCTCGGCCCGGCTGGACATGGAGGTGGACGGCAACGTCAACGCCGTCGAGGAGGTCGACGCCGTCGCCGTCCCGATGGGCCCGGACAACCCGTGGGGCAACGCCTTCCGCCCGCAGCGCACCAAGCTCACCCGGGAGTCCGAGGCGATGCGCACCGCCGACAACCTCAAGGCCCGGGTCTGGCACATCACCAACCCGGAGAAGACCAACCGGCTCGGACAGACCGTCGGCTACGCGCTGCACCCGGAGGGTCAGCCCGCCCTGCTGGCCGACCCGTCCAGCTCCATCGCCAAGCGCGCGGCCTTCGCCACCAAGCACCTGTGGGTGACCAAGTACGACCCGGCCGAGCGGTACCCCGCTGGCGATTTCGTCAACCAGAACCCCGGCAACGCCGGCCTGCCCACCTACGCCGCCCAGGACCGTGACATCGACGGCGAGGACATCGTGGTGTGGCACACCTTCGGGCTCACGCACTTCCCGCGCCCGGAGGACTGGCCGGTGATGCCGGTGGACTACGCGGGATTCAAGCTCAAGCCGGTGTCGTTCTTCGACCGCAACCCGGCGCTGAACGTTCCCGCTGCGCCGAAGTCACATTGCTGCGAGAGTTAGACACATGTTGCCCATCGTCAGCACGTCCGCCGTCCTCGGGCGGCGGACGTGCGCGGTGGCGGCGGCCGGGTCGGCGGTGCTGCACGCGCTGATGCTCGGCCACGCCGGTAGCCCGGTGGTGGCGCTGTTCGTCGCCGCGATGGCCGCCGCCTGCCTGTTCTGCGCCTGCGAACTGTGGCGGGCCGGATCGCAGAAGGTGTGGTGCCTGGTCGCGGTGATGAACCTGGTGATGGTCGGGCTGCACATGGGCGGGCCCGGCCATCGACACGGCGCGGCGGCGGCGGTCGGAGCGGCCCCGGCGACGACGCCGCTGATGACGCTGGCCACCGGCGTCGCACTGGCCGAGGCCGTGGTCGCGGCCACGGTGCTGTGCGTGCTCACCTGGCGCCGGCGGGAACAGACCGCCACGCTGGTCGGTATCGCCTGAGAGGGATCGGGAAAGATGGAAGCCATGAGCTTCCCGCCGCAGGTGCCCCCGCAGGCTCCGGTCTGCTACCGCCATCCCGGTCGCCAGTCCTATGTGCAGTGCACCCGGTGCGGGCGCTACATCTGCGGGGACTGCATGAACTCCGCCGCGGTGGGCCACCAGTGCCCGGAGTGCGTGGCCGCGGGCTCGGCCACCATCCGGCCGGTCGAGGGCCGGTTCGGCGGCAAGGTCGTCGCCGGGGAGACCCCGGTGATCACCTACACGCTGATCGCGCTGAACGTGGCGATGTTCGTGCTGCAGATGGCCTCCGGCCAGCTGGAGACCCGGCTCGCGCTGTGGCCGCCGGCGGTCGCCGACGGCGAGTACTACCGCCTGGTGACCTCGGCGTTCATGCACTACGGCATCACCCACATCCTGTTCAACATGTGGGCGCTCTACGTCGTCGGCCCGCCGCTGGAGAACCTGCTGGGCCGGCTGCGGTTCGGCGCGCTGTACGGGCTCAGCGCGCTCGGCGGCTCGGTGCTGGTGTTCCTGCTCTCGCCGCTGAACAGCGCCACCGCCGGCGCGTCCGGCGCGGTGTTCGGCCTGTTCGGGGCGACCTTCGTGGTGGCCCGCCGGCTCAAGCTCGACGTGAAATGGGTCGTCGGCCTGATCGTGCTGAACGTGGTCATCACCTTCGCCGCCCCGTTGCTGGGAGCCGGCGCCATCAGCTGGCAGGGCCACCTCGGTGGCCTGGTCACCGGTGCCCTGGTGGCCGCCGGATTCGTCTACGCCCCGCGGGCCCAGCGCACCCTGGTGCAGTCCACGGTGGCCGGCGGGCTGTTGGTGCTATTCCTGGCGCTGATCTGGTGGCGGTCGGCCGAGTTGCTGGACATGTTCGGCGGATACCTGAACCTGCGCTGAGGTGTGCTGAGATTGGGCGGTGCCTGATCCTGAACCGGCGGTCACCGCCCGCGGAATCCGAATGCGCGGACCCTGGGGCCCGGTCTACGGCCCCCTCGATCTCGACGTCGACGCCGGCGGGGTCACCGCGCTGATCCACCCGGCCGGTACCGGTCGCACGGCGCTGCTGCTCACCCTCGCCGGCCGGATGCGCCCGGTGCAGGGCACCATCACGGTGTTCGGCCGCACCGATGCCCGCAAGATCTTCGACGCCGCGGCGCTGGCCAATATCGACGCGCTCGACAAGATCGCGGAGTCGGTGACCGTGCGCGACCTGATCACCGAGCAGTTGCGCTGGGACGCACCCTGGTACCGCTTCATCGGCCGGGCCGCCCCCGCCGACCTGGAGCGGATCTGCGCGCCGACCTTCGGGGAGGTCCCGCTGCCCGAGCTGACCGCGTACTTCGACGAGATCGGCGAGCTGGCCCAGGTGCTGCTGCGAATCGCACTGGCCAACACCGGGACTCCGCCGCTGCTGGTGGTCGGCGACCTGGACGGGATCACCGACGACGGCAACCGCGCGATCGTGCTGGAACGGCTGACCGCCATCGGCGAGCAGCAGACGGTGATCACCGCGTCCGCCAACCCGGTCCCCGGGGCCCATGCCGAGATCAAAGTGGAGAGTGGGTAGCCATGCTTGCCGGAATGTCTTTGGGCACCGACCTCAAACGTTTCTCCCGCGGGGCCATGCCGCGGATCGCGCTGGCGGTGGTGGTGCTGATGCCGCTGCTGTACGGCGCCATGTACCTGTGGGCGTTCTGGAACCCGTTCGACGCCGTCAACAAGGTGCCGGTGGCGCTGGTCAACGAGGACAAGGGCACCGTCGTCGACGGTAAGAAACTCGACGCCGGCGCCGAGGTGTCCGATGCGCTGGTGGATTCCGGTCAGCTGCAACTGCACCGGGTCTCGGCCACCGAAGCCGCCGACGGGCTGAGCAGTGGCAGGTACTACTTCACCGTCACGCTGCCGGAGGACTTCAGCGCCGCCATCGCCTCCCCGAACAGCGACGCCCCCGAACAGGCCCGCATCGACTTCAGGTTCAACGACGCCAACAACTACCTCGCCTCGATCATCGGGCAGAACGCCGCCCGCGAGGTGATCAACCAGGTCAACGCCAGCATCGGCGAGCGCACCCTGGAGACGGTGCTGACCGGCCTCAACGATGCCGGTGACGGCCTGGTCAAGGCCGCCGACGGGGCCGAGCAACTGGCCGCGGGCAACGCCGCGGCCGACGACGGCGCGCAGCGCCTGGCCACCGGGGCGGGGGAGCTGACCGCCGGGCTGAAGACCGCTCGCGACGGTTCGGCGCAACTGGCCGCCGGCACCCGCCAACTCCGCGACAAGGTCGACACCGCCACCGGCCCGGTGCTGAACATGCTGGACCGGGTGTCCGGGCTGCAGCTCAACCCCGACGAGGTCGGGCACATCGCGCAGCGGCTCAGCGGCGCGGTGCGCAACACCACCGACCGGATCGCCGCGCTGAACATCGACCAGGTGCACGCCGCGGCCATCGTCGAGCAGGCCCTCGGCATGCTGCAGAACAACCCGGACCCGGCCGTCCGGCACGTCGGTGACGTGCTCGCCGGAGCCCAGCGGCTGCTGCTCGCCAACGGGATCGACCCGGCCACCGACGACGGCCTGCTCCGGTTGCGGGACAGCGCCGCCGAGCTGGAGACCGAACTCGGCGACCCGAACAGCAAGCTGCGCACCTTCATCACCCGCGCGCTGGACGGCGGTCTGCGCAACGACGTCGCCGCCCTGCGGGACGGGGTGGACCAGCTCGACACCGGGGCGCACGCATTGAACAAGGGGTTGGTGCAGCTGACCGCCGGCGGCGCTCAGCTGCAGAGCGGGGCGGCCCAACTCGCCGCCGGCACCGAGAAGCTCGCCGCCGGCAGCCAGGAGCTGGCGACCAAGCTGAAGGACGGTTCGGCACAGCTGCCGAGCTGGACCCCGCAGCAGCGCACCGAGGTGGCCCGCACGCTGGCCGCACCCGTCGCGCTGAACATGCAGACCGACAACCCGGCGGCCACCTTCGGCACCGGCTTCGCCCCGTTCTTCCTGCCGCTGGCGCTGTTCATCGGCGCGCTGATCATCTGGATGCTGCTCAAACCCGTGCAGTCCCGGCCGATCGTGCACGGCCTCGGCGCGTTGCGGGTGGTGCTGGCCTCGTACTGGCCGGCGCTGCTGATCGTGGTGTGCCAGGTGGCGGTGATGTACCTGGTGGTGCATTTCGGGGTCGGGTTGCAGGCCCGGTACCCGGTCGCCACGGTGGCGTTCCTGCTGCTGATCGCGGCGACGTTCCTGGCCGTCATCCAGGCGTTCAACGCGCTGTTCGGGGTGTCGGTGGGCCGGGTGGTGACGCTGGCCTTCCTGATGCTGCAGCTGGTGTCGGCCGGCGGCATCTATCCGGTGGAGACCACCGCCAAACCGTTCCAGATCCTGCACCCGTTCGACCCGATGACCTACGCCGTCAACGGGTTACGGCAGACCATCGCCGGCGGGGTGGACTCCCGGCTGTGGATCGCCATCGCGGTGCTGGGCGGGCTGCTGGTGGCGGCGCTGGCGGCGAGTTCGTGGGCCGCGCGCCGGGACCGGCAGTACACGATGGAGCGGTTGAACCCGCCCATCGAGGTGTGATCGGCGGGACACGGTTCGCGAACGTGCATTCCGTGCGGGTTTCCGGCCCGAACGCCGCACGGAATGCACGTTCGGCAATCTGGTCGCGGCGCGATCGTGGGGCCGCTCAGCCCGGCAGCCCGATCTTGCGGAACCGGTGCAGCCGGGTGCCGACCCGCTCGATATCGGCCATGGTGCGCAGCCGGTGCAATTCGCCGGCGATGGTCGCCGACAGCCGCCTGGTGAACTCCAACGGCTCGTCGGCGGCGTCCGGCAGCTCGGGCACGATGGCGTCGACGATCCCGTTGCGCAGCAGATCCATCGATCGGATCCCCTGGGCCGCAGACAGTTCCGGGGCGTGCTCGGTGTCACGGTAGACGATCGCGCTGGCCCCCTCCGGCGGCAGCGGTGCCAGCCAGCCGTGCTGGGCGGCCAGCACCCGGTCCGCGGGCACCATGGCCAGCGCCGGGCCGCCGCTGCCCTGCCCGAGCAGCACCGAGACCGTCGGGACCTGCAGCGTCACCAATTGCGCCAGGCAGCGGGCGATCTCACCGGCCAGCCCGCCCTGCTCGGCGTCGGCCGACAAGGCCGGGCCCGCGGTGTCGATGAAGGACACCAGGGGTAGCCGCAATCCGGCGGCCAGCGCCATCCCGCGCCGCGCCCCGCGCAAGGCTTCCGGGCCGAGCATGCCGAGCCGGCGCTGGCCGAGCACCACCGCGGGCTGACCGCCGAAGCGGGCCAGCGCCAGCAGCGTCTGCCCGGTACTGGTGTTGGTCGCCGACAGCACCACCGGGTCGGTGGCTCCGTACCGCAGCACGTACTCCGCGCCCGGGCGGTCCGGCCGGCGCGAGGCCAGCACCGAATCCCAGGCCGGGATGTCGGGTATGTCGGCGACGTCCGGTGCCGGTGGCGGCGGGCCGGGCGGATCGCAGACCACCCCGAGCGTGCGGTTGAGCACCGCGCGCAGCGCCTCCACGGTCACCACCCCGTCGATGACGCCGTGCCGGTACAGGTTCTCCGCGGTCTGGATGCCGTCCGGGAACTTCTCCCCGTACAGATGCTCGTACACCCGCGGGCCCAGGAACCCGATCAGTGCCCCGGGCTCGGCGGCGGTGACGTGCCCGAGCGAACCCCAGGACGCGAACACCCCGCCGGTGGTGGGATGGCGCAGATAGACGATGTAGGGCAGGTGCTCGCGCTTGTGCAACTCGACCGCGGCGGCGATCTTGACCATCTGCAGGAACGCGACGGTGCCCTCCTGCATACGGGTGCCGCCCGAGGCCGGGGAGGCCAGCAGCGGCAGCCGTTCGGCGGTCGCGCGGGTGATCGCCGCGGTGATCCGCTCGGCGGCGGCCACCCCGATGGACCCGGCCAGGAAGTCGAACTCGCAGGCCAGCACGGCCACTCGGCGCCCGAAGACGGTGCCCTCGCCGGTCAGCACGGACTCGTCGAGCCCCGATTTCGCGGCGGCGGCGGCCAGTTCGGCGCGGTAGGACTGCGACTCGGCGACCTGCAGGGGAGCGCTGTCCCAACTGCGGAAGGAACCCTCGTCCAGGACGGCGTCACGTAATGCCAGCGCACTGCTCACAGCCAAAGGCTATATAGGCTGGGGCTCATGATTGGAGTGACCCGCGAAGGCAACGTCCTCACCCTGGAGATGCAGCGCCCCGAGCGGCGCAACGCACTCAACGCCGCCCTCGTCGACGGCCTGCGTGAAGAGATCGAGAAGGCCGGCCAGGATTCCGCGAATACCGGCGTCCGGGCCATCGTGCTGACCGGGCAGGGCCCGGTGTTCAGCGCGGGCGCCGATCTGTCCGACGCCGAGGGTGTGGCCCGGGATCTGCCGGCCAAGGCCAAGGACCTCAACCTGGCCATCGACGCCAGCCCGGTGCCGATCATCGCCGCCCTGAACGGACCCGCGATCGGAGCCGGGGTGATCCTGTCGATGATCTGCGATCTGCGGGTGGCCGTCCCGGGCACCTACTTCCAGTTCCCGATCGCCAAGTACGGGCTGGCCCTCGACAACTGGTCGATCCGCCGGCTGGTGTCGCTGGTGGGGCACGGCCGGGCCCGCGGCATGCTGATCGCCGCCGAGCGCCTGGACCTGGATACCGCGGTGGCCACCGGGATGGTCAACCGGGTCGGGGACCTGGCCGACGCGCAGGCCTGGGCCGCCGAGATCGCCGGGTATGCACCGCTTTCGGTGTCGCACTCCAAGCGGGTGCTCAACGACGACGGCGCCTACGAGGAGCCGTGGCCCGCGCACAAGGAGGGCTTCGACCGGGCCTGGGCCAGCCCGGACGTCATCGAGGCGCAGGTCGCCCGGATCGAGAAGCGCGCACCCAAGTTCTCCGGGGCCTGATGTTCGGGCAGGCGGCACGACTGCTCGGCGGCACCGCGGCCGTGGTCGCCGGCGGCTGGGTCCTGCGTGCCGTCCAGGGCGCGCCGACCGCGCTCGGCGCCGCCGATATCGGGTCGGCCGCCAAACGCTCCCCGAACTACCGAGACGGGGTGTTCGTCAACCGGGAACCCGCCTCGGCGCTGCAACTCAGCCGGGCCGATCAGTTCGCGCTGCTACGCGATGTGCTGACCGGCGGCCAGTCCCAGCACCCGCCGCGCGAGATCCCGGTCGTGACGCCCGCGCCGGACGTCCCGCCGGCCGATCTGGCCGTCACCTGGTACGGGCACTCCTCGGCGCTCATCGAGGTGGACGGTTACCGGGTGCTGGCCGACCCGGTGTGGAGCCGGCGTTGCTCCCCGTCGCGGGTCATCGGCCCGCAGCGGCTGCACCCGGTGCCGGCCGAACTCGACGAGCTGCCCGCCGTGGACGCGGTGATCATCAGCCACGACCACTACGACCATCTCGACATCGACACCATCAAGGGTCTGGCCCGCAGTCAGCGCGCCAGGTTCTACGTACCGCTGGGCATCGGTGCGCATCTGCGCGCCTGGGGCCTGCCGCCGGACCGGATCGTGGAGCTGGACTGGGACGAGGGCGCCGAACTCGGTTCGCTGCGGCTGGTGTGCACCCCGGCCCGGCACTTCTCCGGCCGGTTCCTGACCCGCAATGTGACGCTGTGGTCGTCGTGGGCGCTGATCGGGCCGCGGCACCGGGTGTTCTTCGGCGGGGACACCGGCTACACGAAGGGCTTCCCCGCGATCGGTGCCAGCTACGGCCCGTTCGACCTGACCCTGATGCCGATCGGGGCGTACCACCCGGGCTGGCCGGACATCCACATGAACCCGGAGGAGGCGGTGCGGGCGCACCGCGATGTCAGCGACACCGGGCTGCTGGTGCCGATCCACTGGGCGACGTTCCGGCTCGCCCCGCACCCCTGGTCGGAGCCGGTGGAGCGGATGCTCACCGCGGCCGCCGCCGAGGGCGTGGCGGTGGCCACCCCGAAACCCGGCCAGCAGATCGCCGCGGCATCGATCGACACGTGGTGGCGGGACTGACCGGCTAGCGTTGACGCCGTGAAACTGATCTTGTGCGTCGCTGCGGCGGCGCTGGTGGCCGGCTGTGCCCCCGCGACGACGCCACCACCGCCGGCGTCCCCGTCGGCCGCGCCGGCGGGCTCAGCGGTGCCGCCGCCGCTGGTGCCGGCGATGCCGTTGCCGGACAACGCCGTCGAGAACGCGGTCGGCCAACTCGACGAGCTGGCCGAGGACCTGCTGCAGAAATCCGGCGTCCCCGGCATGGCGGTGGCCGTCGTGCACAAGGGAAAGACGCTCTACGCCAAGGGTTTCGGCGTGCGGGACATCCGCACCGGCGAGGCGGTGGACGCCGACACCGTGTTCCAGCTTGCCTCGCTGTCCAAGCCGCTGAGCGCCACGGTAGCGGCCCGCCAGGTCGGTGAGAAGACGGTCGGCTGGGACACCCCGGTGGTCGACGAACTGCCGTGGTTCGCGCTGTCGGATCCGGCGGTCACCCGGATGGTCACCGTCGGGGACCTGTTCTCGCACCGGTCCGGGCTGCCCGACCATGCCGGCGATCAGCTCGAAGACCTCGGCTATGACCGGCGCGCGGTACTGGAGAAGCTGCGCCAGCTGCCGCTGGACCCGTTCCGGATCTCGTACGCCTACACCAACTTCGGCCTGACCGCCGGTGCCGAGGCGGTGGCCGCAGCGGCCGGCAAGCCGTGGCAGGACCTGGCCGCCGAATCGCTGTTCACCCCGCTCGGAATGGATTCGACCAGCTACCGGTTCGCCGACTACGCGGCGCGACCCGACCGGGCCGTCGGGCACATCCACATCGACGGCAGGTACGAGCCGCTCTACGTGCGCGACGCCGACGCGCAGGCCCCCGCCGGCGGGGCGAGTTCGACGGCCAATGACCTGACGCACTGGATGGCGATGGTGCTGGCCGGGGGTGAGCACGACGGTGCGCAGCTGATCGAGCAGGCCGCACTGCTGCCCGCCGTCACCCCGCAGGTGGTGTCCAGCCCGGCGTCCGAGCCGGCGATGCGGACGGGCTTCTACGGCTACGGATTCAACGTGGGCACCACCTCCGGTGCGCGCACCCAGCTCAGCCACTCCGGGGCCTTCGAACTCGGGGCGGGCACCAACGTGCTGATGCTGCCCTCCGCCGATGTCGGGATCGTCGCCCTGACGAATGCGACGATGTCCGGGGTGCCGGAGGCGTTGACCGCCCAGTTCGCCGACCTGGTGCAGTTCGGTGAGGTCCGCGAGGACTGGTACGAGCTCTACCGCGGTGCGATGGCCCCGATGAGTGAACCGGTCGGCTCGCTGGTCGGCAAGCAGCCGCCGGCGAATCCGGTTCCGGCGCAATCGCTGCCGAGTTATGTGGGCAGCTACCGCAACGACTACTGGGGGCCCGCCGAGGTGTCCGAGCGCAACGGCACGCTGCAACTCGCGCTCGGGCCGAAGGGCGAGACGACGGAGCTGAAGCACTGGGACGGCAACGTCTTCACCTTCACGCTGGTCACCGAGAACGCCCCGCCCGGCACGGTCTCCAAGGCGACCTTCGACGGGCCGAAGCTCACGCTGGAGTACTACGACGATGGAGTGTTCATCAAGTGATCACAGGCCTGACCGACGCCGAGGTCGCCGAGCGGGTCGCCGCGGGCAAGACCAACGATGTGCCCACCCGGGCGGCGCGCAGCGTCTCGGAGATCGTGCGCGCCAACGTCTTCACCCGAATCAACGCCATCCTGGGTGTGCTGTTCGCGATCGTGGTCGCCACCGGCTCGCTGATCAACGGGCTGTTCGGATTGCTCATCGTGGCCAACAGCGCCATCGGCATCATCCAGGAGGTGCGGGCCAAGCGGACCCTGGACAAGCTTGCCATCGTCGGGCAGGCCAAGCCGGTGGTGCGCCGGGCGACGGGCACCGCGGCGCTGCCGCCCAGCGAGGTCGTCCTCGACGACGTGATCGAGGTCGGCCCCGGTGACCAGATCGTCGTCGACGGTGAAGTGCTGGAGGAGAGCAACCTTGAGGTCGACGAGTCGCTGCTGACCGGTGAGGCCGACCCGATGGCCAAGGACGCCGGGGATGCCGTGATGTCGGGCAGCTTCGTGGTCGCCGGCACCGGCGCCTACCGGGCCACCAAGGTCGGCCGGGAGGCGTACGCGGCCCGGCTGGCGGAGGAGGCCAGCAAGTTCACCCTGGTGAAATCCGAACTGCGCAGCGGCATCAACAAGATCCTGCAGTTCATCACCTACCTGCTGGTCCCGGCCGGCGCACTGATCATCTACACCCAGCTGTTCACCACCGATGCCGGCTGGCGGGAGTCGGTGCTGCGGATGGTCGGCGCGCTGGTGCCGATGGTGCCCGAGGGTCTGGTGCTGATGACCTCGATCGCCTTCGCGGTCGGGGTGATCCGGCTCGGGCAGCGGCAGTGCCTGGTACAGGAACTGCCCGCCATCGAGGGACTGGCCCGCGTCGACGTGGTGTGCGCCGACAAGACCGGCACGCTCACCGAAAACGGTATGCGGCTCAGCGATCTGGTCACCTTCACCGAAGTCGATGCCGCGCGGGTGCTGGCCCAGCTGGCCGCCGACGACCCGCGCCCGAACGCCAGCATGGCGGCCATCGCCGAGGCCTACCCGAGCGCGCCGGGCTGGACCGCGAGCGCGTCCGCCCCGTTCAAATCGGCCACCAAGTGGAGTGGCACCTCCTACGGCGAGCACGGCAACTGGGTGATCGGCGCCCCCGACGTGCTGCTGGACCCGTCCTCCCCGGAGGCCGAGGAGGCCGAGCGGATCGGCGCCAAGGGGCTGCGGGTGCTGCTGCTGGGCTCCAGCGACCTGCCCGTCGACGACGCCGGCGCACCCGGTGTCGTCACCCCGGTCGCGCTGGTGGTGCTGGAGCAGCGGGTCCGGCCCGACGCCCGCGACACCCTGGAATACTTTGCCTCCCAGCAGGTCACCGTGAAAGTGATCTCCGGGGACAACGCCAAGTCGGTGGGTGCGGTGGCCGGCACGCTGGGCCTGCACGGCGACACCATGGACGCCCGGCAACTACCCGAGCAGGCCGAGGAGCTGGCCGGCGCGGTCGAGCAGTCCACCACCTTCGGCCGGGTCCGCCCGGACCAGAAGCGGGCCATGGTGCACGCGCTGCAGTCCCGCGGGCACACGGTGGCGATGACCGGCGACGGCGTCAACGACGTGCTGGCCCTCAAGGACGCCGATATCGGCGTCGCGATGGGATCGGGTAGTTCCGCCTCTCGGGCGGTGGCCCAGATCGTGTTGCTGGACAACAAGTTCGCCACCCTGCCCTATGTGGTGGGGGAGGGCCGCCGGGTGATCGGCAATATCGAGCGGGTCTCCAACCTGTTCCTCACCAAGACGGTGTACTCAGTGCTGCTGGCCGCCCTGGTCGGCCTCGGCGGGGTGTCGGCCAAGCTGTTCGGCTCCGACCCGCTGCCGTACCCGTTCCAGCCGATCCACGTCACCATCGCAGCCTGGTTCACCATCGGCATCCCCGCCTTCATCCTGTCGTTGGCGCCCAACAACGAGCGGGCTCAGCCCGGCTTCGTGCGCCGGGTGATGACCTCCGCGCTGCCCGCCGGGGTGGTCGTCGGGGTGAGCACCTTCGTCTCCTACCTGCTGGCCTATCAGGGCCGCGGCGCAACCGAGGTCGAGCAGACCCAGGCCTCCACCACGGCGTTGATCACCCTGCTGGTCGCCGGGGTGTGGGTGCTGGCCGTGGTGGCCCGCCCGTACCAGTGGTGGCGGGTGGCGCTGGTCGCGGTGTCCGGGCTGGCCTACGTGGTGATCTTCGCGATCCCGCTGGCCCGCGAGACCTTCCTGCTGGACCCGTCCAACCTCGCGTTGACGTCGATGGGGCTGGGTATCGGGGTGTGCGCCGCGGTGATCATCGAGG
Source organism: Mycolicibacterium aurum (assembly GCA_900078775.1). GTDB lineage: Bacteria > Actinomycetota > Actinomycetes > Mycobacteriales > Mycobacteriaceae > Mycobacterium > Mycobacterium aurum_A. Next base: position 3,851,546 of record LT549889.1, on the reverse strand, counting down.
TGGCCTGGTGGATCGAGGGCCGGATCGCGGGCGAACCCCGGCGGCTGTGGCGCTAGGGTTGGCGCATGGGATTTCTGGACAAGGTGAAGGGCCTGCTGGCCCAGAACACCGACAAGGTGGACATGGCGATCGAGAAGGCCGGCGACCTCGTCGACAAGAAGACGCAGGGTAAATACGCCGAGCACGTGGACAAGGTGCAGGAGGCCGCCAAGAAGGCCGCCCGCGAGCAGACCGGCGGCCCGCAGGTGCCGCCGAATCAGCAGTCGGGCCAGCCGCCGGCCTCCCCGCCCGCACCGTAGATGGCCAAGCTTTCGCTCTCCGTCGACGTTCCGCTGTCGCCGGAGCAGGCCTGGGACGCTGCCTCCGACCTGTCCCGATTCGACGAATGGTTGAGCATTCACCGGGTGTGGCGGTCCAAGCTGCCCGAGAACCTGGAGAAGAGCACCAAGATCTCGTCCATCGTCGAGGTCAAGGGCATGGCCAACCGGGTGAACTGGACGATCGTGAACTACAAGCCGCCGGAGTCGATGACGCTCAACGGTGACGGCGTCGGCGGGGTGAAGATCAAGCTGATCGCCCGGGTCAAGCCGGTCTCCGAGGGCGCCACCGTGCAGCTGGACATCCACCTCGGCGGGCCGGCGCTGTTCGGCCCGATCGGGATGATCGTCGCCGGTGCGCTCAAGAGCGATATCCGGGAGTCGCTGGAGCAGTTCAAGAAGGTCTACTCCTAGGCCCCCTGCTCGCGGGCGAGGGTGGGTTGGCTCAGCCCGAGCTGAGCGCGAAGTCCGCGAAGTCGAACCCCGGCACCACCACGCAGCTGACCAACGTCGGCTCCGGGTCGCGTGGCACGGCCCGCTGCCAGTGCCCGGGCGGCACGACGAACTGTGGGGCCTGCCCGGCGGCGATGTCGGGGCCCAGCAGCACGGTGTCGGCGCCGGCCTGCTCGGGCCGACCTCCAGCAGCAACGGGCTGCCCCGGTGCCAGAGCCACAGCTCGGCGCTGCGCACGGTGTGCCAGGCGGACTGCTGGCCGGGCATCAGCAGGAACAGGATCGCGGTGCCGGCCTGACGCGGGCCGGTGTACTCCGAGGGCAGCGCGGACTGCGGGAACGTCAGCTCGCTGCGCCAGGTCTCCCGGAACCATCCCCCCTCGGGGTGCGGGGACAGGTCCAGCTGCCGGGCCCAATCGGGTAGTTCGGTCATGGGCATCCAGCGTACGCAGCCTGACCCGATAACCTGGGGCGCATGGCTCGATTGCGTCCCGGCTGGCTGGTGGCACTGTGCGCGCTGGTGCTGGCCGTGAGCGCCTGGTTCCCGTGGCTCACCAGCGCCGAGGGCCGGGCCACCGCGATCGGCGGAAAGGTCGGCACCATCGCGGTGCCGCCCCCGGGCTTCGGGGTGGGCCAGCTGATCGTGCTGCTGGCCGCCCTGCTGATCGTGGCCGCCGCGATGGCCGCCCGGCAACTCTCGGCCAGGCTGGCATCCTCTGCGGCGCTGGCGATCTCGGTGATCGTGGCCGCGCTGCTCGGTTGGTACTTCCGGCTGTACGTGCACAGCCCGGTGACGGTGGGCTACGGGATGTACCTGGCCGCGGCGACGACGGTGCTGGCCATCGTCGGATCGGTGGCGGCCATGGTGGTGGCCTGGCGGCAGCGCGCATGAGCAACGTGGCGCCGGTGACCCTGTCCGGGCGGCGCTGGGTGACGCTGGAACCGTTGCGGGACGGGCACATCGAGGAGATCTCCGCCGCGGCGGGGCGGGCCGGTTCGCCGTGGTACACCAACGTCCCGACGCCGCAGACCGCGGCCGGCTGGGTGCACACCCGGCTGCATGATCCGGCCGGGTTCACCTTCGTGGTGCGCGGACCTGATGGCGACATGCTGGGGTCCAGCAGCTACCTGAACATCGACGGGCCCAACCGGCGCCTGGAGATCGGCGCCACCTGGTACGTGGACGGGGCGCGACGCACCGGGGTGAACACCGAGGCCAAACTGCTGCTGCTGACGCACGCCTTCGAGGTACTCGATTGTGTGGCAGTGGAGTTCCGCACCCACTTCCTCAACAGGGAAAGCCGAGCCGCCATTGAGCGGCTCGGCGCCAAGCAGGACGGCGTGCTGCGCAGTCACCAGTTGTTGGCCGACGGGTCACGCCGGGACACCGTCGTGTATTCCATTCTGGACATCGAGTGGCCGGCGGTGCGGTCCAACCTGATGCACCGGTTGGACCGCACCGACCCGGGCTAGTCGGCGTCGACCGTGGGCGCCTCCACCGACTTCTGCCCGCCGTGCGTCACTTCGATCTTGCGCGGCTTCGCGCGCTCGGCCAGCGGGATGGTCAGGGTGAGTACCCCGTTCTCGTAGGTGGCCGAAATCGCCCCGGTGTCAATGCCTTCGCCGAGCGAGAGTTGGCGTCGGTAGCTGCCGAAGAAGCGCTCGTTGGCGAACCACTGCGCCGAGTCATCGGAGCGGGCGGTGCGGTGTGCGGAGATGGTGAGAGTGCCGTTGTCGACGTTGATGTCGACCGAACCCGGGTCGACGCCCGGCAGGTCGGCGGTCAGCACGTAATGGTCGTCGATCTTGCAGAGGTCCATCGGCATGAACCTCGGCGTCCGGGACGAACCGGACTGTGCGCCGAGCAGGTCGCGGGCCATGGTGTCCAGGTCACTGAAGGGATCGAAGCGAAGCACAGCAATCCACCTCCTCGTCGATCAAGAGCCCACCACCCTGGCGGGCAGCCAATCACTGTGCGACACCCAAATTAGCACTCGAGGGCCGATAGTGCTAGTCCCGATCCACCTGATTTCCGTGCAGTGCGGCGTCGCACCGATCACATGTCAGGGCGGCGACAAAGTCTGTGCCACAGGCGGTGTGGGTCAGCTCCACGGCCGGGCCCTCCGCCGCGACGTACCAGCGCTGGGCCCAGGCCAGCGCGGTCAGGATGACCGGCAGTACCGCGCGGCCCTTCTCGGTGAGCCGGTACGCGCCGCCGTCGCCGGCCAGCACCCCGTTGCCCACCAGCAACTGCAGCCGGTCGGTCAGCGAACTCGGCGGGGCGCCGAGTTGCCCGGCGAAATCGCTGAACCGGGTGGTCCCGACGAAGGCCGCGACCATCACCGCGAAGGCCCACCGGTTACCCAGGATGCTCATCGTCTGCGGGAACAGGTCCGGCTCGCTGCCGCGGTCGGAATGCGACCGGCGCCGGGTGGTGCCCACCGGCATCGACCGTGGCCAGGAGCCGCTCGGGCCCCACTGTGCGACAAGCTGTTCCTCGTCTGTGGCGGCCCCGCAGCCGCGGCAGGTCAGCACCGGGGAGAAGGCCTGCCCGCAGGCGCTGTGCCGCATCGCCGGCAGCGTCTCGGCGTGCTCGGGCACCCACGTGCGCTCCCACTGCCAGATCGACACCAGCACCGGCCACAGCGCCTGGCCCCGCTCGGTGGGCAGGTACTCGTACCGGGGCGGGCCGGCCTGGTACTGGCGCCGGGTGAGCAGATCCTGCTGGACCGCCACCACCAGGCGCCGGGTCAGCACCGAATGCGAGATCGGCAGCCGGTCGATGAAGTCGCCGTACCGGCGCGCACCGAGCAGCGCCTGCTGCATGATCAGCAGCGTCCACTCGTCGCCGAGCAGGCCGAGCATCCGGCCCACGGCGTTGGTGTCGCCGGGCGCGAGCCGGGTGCTAGTCAACGCCCGCCCAGCGCCGCAGCTCCTCGCCGGCCGCCCAGGTGGAATGGGTGCCGCTGGAGATCCGTTCCGGCAGAGCCAGTTTGCATACCGGGCCGTCGGCCACCCGGGCCGCGTCGAACACCAGACAGTAGGAGGCGTCGGCGTTCATGTCGGTGGTCAGGGTGACCAGGTACCCGTCGTCCTCACCGGTGCTGCCGACCCGCGGCGCCATCGCGGTCTCGCTGCCGTAGACGCCGTCGTCGAAGGCGAACCGCTGCTCGGCGCCGGTGTGCAGGTCGTGGCGGACCAGACCGTTGAACAGGAACCAGCCCGGCTTGCCGGTGGCGGCATAGGTGTAGCGGTAGGGCCGCCCGGCATAGGCCGAGTTGATCATGCCGAACTCGGTGATGCTGTCCGACAGCTGTTCCTCCCGGGTCTGCCCGGTCACCAGGTTGAACCGCCACCGGTGCAGCCGGGTCTGCATCCCGTCCAGCGACAGCCCGCGGAAGATGCGCTGCCACTTGGGGTTCATCCCGAAGGCGGCGCCCTCGGTGGGTTCCGGATCGCCCTGGAAGAAGCCGTCCAGCACGATCTCGTCGCCGTCCTCGTAGGCGTTGGTGAAGTGCAGCACGTAGGTGGTGTCCGCCTCGAACCACATCACGTCACCGGGCCCGCCGCGGCGCGGCAGCACCGCGAACCGGGACGGCATATCGCGGTGCAGGCGCGGCAGGTGCACGTTGTGCTTGAGCAACTCGGCGTCCCAGAACAGGGGGAAGTCGTTGAGGATCACGTAGTTCTCGGTGAACGCCATATCGTGCGGTAGCCGCGGTCCGGGTAGCTCGACGTCCATGTAGTGCACCACGGTGTTGGTGTCGTCGACCACCCCGTAGTGCATATAGGGCGCGTCCTTGCCGTAGTTGAAGAACAGCAATTCGCCGGTGGCGTCGTCCACCTTGGGGTGCGCCGAGACACCGAGGTCGGAGGGGAAGCCCCCGCGCCAGCCCTCCTTGCCCAGGGTGTCACCGGTGTACGGGTCGATGCGGTACAGATCGCCGCACTGGTAGAAGCTGCTCAGCGCCACCCCGCGGTGCACCGCTATATCGGTGCTGGAGGCGTCCTTCATCAGGGTGCGCGCGCCCCAGCCGTGGTCGGCCCTGGCGAACTCCACCGGTTCGGCGATGCCCGGCCACAGCGGGCCGCCGGCCTCGTTCTCGGCCAGGAAGCCGTCGGTGCGAACGAACCGGTTGCGGTAGAACGCCTTTCCGTCCCGGAAGCCGACGATGTGCAGCATGCCGTCGCCGTCGAACGGGTGATAGGCCTTGAACGCCGGGTGCAGCGGGTTCTCGGTGTTGCGCAGGTACACCCCGTCCAGATCGGTGGGGATCTCGCCCTCGACGGCGACCAGGTCGTCGGCGTTCCACTCGCTGGTCTGCGGGCGCCAGGCCCCGGTGCGGTAGGGGTGGTCGTCGTCCTCGGGCAGGGTGGACAGGAACTTGGTGACGATCTCGGTATTCACTCAGACCTCGCTGGCGGAACGGATGACAAAGCTCACGGTGGTGGCGGTGCTGCCACCGAAGTTCAAGGTGCCGAACATCTTCGCGCCGTCGACCTGATAGGGGCCGGCGGTGCCGCTGACCTGTTTGGTGGCGTCCAGCAGCATCCGGATGCCGGTGGCGCCGACCGGATGCCCGCCGCCGATCAGCCCGCCGCTGGGGTTGACCGGCAGCCGCCCGCCGATCGCGATCTCGTCGTTCTCGATGGCCTTCCAGGACTCACCCGGCCCGGTCAGCCCGATGTGGTCGATCGCCAGATACTCACTGGGGGTGAAGCAGTCGTGCACCTCGATGCCGTCCAGGTCGTCCAGGGTGATGCGGGCCCGCTCGAACGCGTCGAGCGCGGCCCGGCGCACATGCGGGAGCACATAGCGATCCTCGGCGCTGCGGTCCAGCTTCTGCCGCAGGCCCAGGCCGACGGTGCGGTGCCCCCAGCCCTCGATCCGGCCGAGCGGCCGGGCCGTCGGGTGCGCCCGCAGATAGGCGTCGGTGACCAGCACCAGCCCGGCCCCGCCGTCGGTCAGCTGGCTGCAGTCCAGCCGCCGGATCCGGCCCTCGACAACGGGATTGTCCGCACCGGGACCGGCCGATGCGTCCGCCTGCCAGTCGCGGGTCTGGGCGTTCGGGTTGGCCTTGGCGTTGGCGTAGTTCAACGCCGAGATGGCGTCCAGATGGGTGTCGTCGAGGCCGTAGCGGCGGTCGTACTCGTCGGCGACGGCGGAGAACATGTACGGCCAGATGAACTTCGCGTCGGCGCCCTCGTGCCCGGTCCAGGCGGCGGTGCCGAGGTGGGCGGCGGCGGTGTCGCCGGGCACCGTCTTCTCCAGCTCCACCCCGAGCACCAACGCACTGTCGTAGGCCCCGGAGCGCAGATCGGCGAGGGCGGCCAGCACCGCGACGCTGCCGGATGCGCAGGCCGCCTCGTGCCGCGTTGCCGGGACGTCCCACAGGTCGTCCTCGACGGTGGCCGGCATCGCGCCGAGGTGGCCCTGACCGGCGAACAGCTCGCCGAAGGCGTTCGCGACGTGCACGACGCCGATCTCGGCGGCCGGGGTACGGGCCGCCGCCAGCGTGCCGGTGACCACCTCGGCGGTCAGATCGGTCAGATCGCGGCCCTCGCGGTGCAGATTGCGGGCGAAGTCGCTCTGATACCCGCCGAGGATCCACACCGAGGAGCTCATGGCGGCCGAGGCTACTACAGCTAAGAGAGTGAGGGTAGGGAACTCGGGATCTCACGTTCCGGCCGGCCGGAACGTCTACACAATGTGAGCGTGGACGTGAGCGTGGGCCGCCCCTTCGAGGACATCGTGGCCGAGTACGGGCCGATGGTGCTGCGGGTGTGCCGGGCCGTCATCGGCCCGGTCGACGCCGAGGACGCCTGGTCGGAGACCTTCCTGTCCGCGCTGCGGGCCTATCCGGACCTGGCCCCGGACGCCAATATCGAGGCCTGGCTGGTGACCATCGCGCAGCGCCGGGCCATCGACATCGGCCGGGCGCGCTCGCGGGCGCCCGCCCCGGTCGCCGAGATTCCCGAGGCCGGGCGCACCGAGACCGTCGACCCCGACCTGTGGGCGGCGCTGGAAGCACTACCGGACAAACAACGCCGCACCCTGGCCTACCGCCACCTGGCCGGGCTGCCCTACGCCGAGATCGCCGAGCTGCTCGGCGGCTCCGCCGAGGCCGCCCGCCGGGCCGCGGCCGACGGCCTCAAGACGCTGCGGGCCGGCTATCTGAAGGAGCGAGCATGACCGAGATCTTCGACGCGGTGCCGGCCGAGGCGGACACGCTGGCCCGGCTGCACCGGCGCCTGGAATGCGAGGCGCGCGACGCCGGGCTGCTGGACGTGGCCTACCGGACCCTGGACACCGCGATCGGCCGGCTGCTGCTGGCGCGCACCCCGGTCGGCCTGGTGCGGGTCGCCTTCCTGGACCGGTCGCCGGAGGAGGCCGAGCTGGCCACCCTCGCCCAGCGGATCAGCCCACGGATCCTGCACGCGCCCGCCGGGTTGGACGAGGCCGCCGCCGAGATCGACGAGTACCTGGCCGGCCGGCGCACCGCCTTCGACCTCGCCCTGGATCTGCGCCTCACCGACGGGTTCCGGCGCACGGTCGTGCAGCGGCTGCAGCGCATCGGGTACGGGCAGCGCGAGAGCTACGCCGCCATCGCGGCCTCGGTCGGCAGCCCGCGGGCGGTGCGGGCCGTCGGCAGTGCCTGCGCCCGAAATCCGCTGCCGGTGGTCATCCCGTGTCACCGGGTGGTGCGCACCGACGGATCGATCGGGCAGTACGCCGGGGGTACCGCCGCCAAGGCGGCGCTGCTGCGGCTGGAAGCGGCCTGAGCGCGTGGCCGAGGGGCGGTAAAACCCCTGGTACGCTGAGGTACCGCCGTTCGGCGGGGCACTATCGGCGTGAGGTGATCGGGTGAAGCTGGGCAGAGCGAGCGTGCTGCGGCTCAGCCTGCTGGCCTTCGGATTGTTCGTGGTCGGCACCAACGCCTTCGTCATCGCCGGGGTGCTGCCGCAGATCGCGCAGACCCTCGGCGTCGGCCCCGGCACCGTGGGCTACTCCATCTCCATCTACGCCGCCGTGGTCGCCGTCGCCGCACCGCTGGTGTCGGTCACCTGCTCCCGGTTCGCCCCGGAACGGCTGATGGCCACCGGGCTGGTGCTCATCGCGGCGGGCACCTTCCTGGCCGCGGCCGCCGACAGTTTCCCGGTGTTCACCGCCGGCCGCATCGTGGCGGCCTTCGGCGGGGCGGCGCTGGTGCCGTCCGCGCTGGCCGCGGCCCCCACCCTGGTCGCCCCGGCCCTGCGCGGCCGCGCGATCTCCATCGTCGGCCTCGGCTTCACCCTGGCCATGGCCGTCGGTTCCCCGATCGGCACCGCACTGGCCGACGTCGGCGGCTGGCGCCTGCCGCTGACGGTGCTGGCCGGGATGGCCGCGGTGCTGGTGCCGGCCCTGCTGTTGGTGGTGCGCGGCGTACCGCGCAGCGTCGCGGTCGCCCTGCGCGCCCGCGCCACCGTGCTGGGCGACCGCCGCGTCGTCTTCGCCATCGTCGCCTCGCTGCTTATGACGATGGCGTTCAACATGGTCTACATCTTCAGCGCGGTGCTCACCGACGACGCCACCGCCGGGGACCACACCCAGTTGGCGGTGCTGCTGCTGGTCTACGGCCTGGCCGGGGTGCTCGGAAACATCCTGGGCGGTCGGCTGGCGGACCGGTTCGGCACCCGACGCACCCTGCAGATCGTGCTGACCGGCCAGACCGTGGCCTTCCTGGCGCTGATCCCCGCACACGGCTCCTATGTGGCCACCGCGGTGTGCTTCGCGCTGTCGGGCGTGTCCGGTTTCGCCGCCTCGGTGGCGGTCCAGGTCCGGTTGGCGCTCATCGATCCGCGCTTCGCAAACATCGCGCTGGCCTGGTACTCGACCGCGATGTACCTCGGCATCTCGATCGCCCCGCTGATCGGTGCGGCGGCCCTGCCGCTCGGATTCACGGTGCTGCTCAGCGCCGCGGCGGTGTCCATCCTGGTCGCGGTGATCGCGTCCGAAGTCAGTCACACGGGACGGCGTGACTACGATGAGGTAGCCCGGGACCAGGAAATGGTCTGCGCGTCGGCGACGCGCAGCTAAACTCCGGGTGCTCGAAGACAGCGGAGGAACGATGAGTAGCCAGCCGGCATCGGCAAATGGGGACATCCAGGAAACCCGTGTGGGCGATGTCAGCGTGGTCGCGGTCCGCGGCACCGTCGACATGATCACCGCACCGAAGCTGGAAGGGGCCATCGGCTCCGCCGCCGAGAGCGGACCGGCGGCCATTGTGGTCGACTTCACCGCTGTCGAATTCCTCGCCTCGGCCGGCATGGGCGTCCTGGTCGCCGCCCACGGTGACCTGGCTCCGCGCGTGAAACTCGTTGTCGTCGCGGACGGCCCGGCCACCAGTCGGCCACTGAAACTGGTCGGCATCGCCGATGTCCTGGACCTCTACGCCACTCTCGATGAGGCCTTGGCCGCCTTACAGAGTTAGAAAAATCTGCGAACGGGTAGCCAGCAGTCGACATGACAGAGCAAGGCGATTCCGCAGCAGCATTCGCGAAGATCGGCGTCATCGCCGGACCCGAACTCGCGGCCCAGATCCGGCAGGAGCTTGCCGACTGGTTGCATCAGCATTTCGAACTCGATGCCGAGAAGGCCAGTGATGTGCTGCTCGCTGTCTACGAGGGGCTGGCCAACGCGGCCGAATTCGCCTATGTGGGCGCCGAACGACCCGGACCGATGCATGTGCGCGCCGCGCACGACCCGGACACCGCCGTGCTCACCGTCACCATCTCCGACGAGGGGAACTGGCGGGCCAAGGACGAGACCGTCAAGAACCCGGCCCGCGGCCGGGGCATCCCGCTGATGCACGCGCTCACCGACCGCGCGGACATCGCCTCCACCGAGGCGGGCACCGAGGTGCGCCTGGAGTGGGACGGGATCAGTCAGAACTGCGGCAGCCGCACGACCTGAACGAAGAACTCGTCGATCTGGCGCACCGCGCTCATGAACTGATCGAGGTCGACGGGCTTGGTGACATAGGCGTTGGCATGCAGCTTGTAGCTGCGCAGGATGTCCTCTTCGGCCGACGACGTCGTCAGCACCACGATCGGGATGTGGCACAGATCGGCGTCGGACTTGATCTGCTCCAGCAGCTGGCGGCCGTCGTACTTGGGCAGGTTGAGGTCGAGCAGGATCAGATCCGGCCGGGGCGCGTCGGCGTAGGCGCCGCGCCGGTAGAGGAAGTCCAATCCCTCCTCGCCGTCGTGGGCGACATGCAGATTGTTCTTGATCTTGTTGTGCTCGAAGGCTTCTCGGGTGATCAGCTCATCGCCCGGATCGTCCTCGACGAGCAGGATGTCGATGGCTCGGGTGTCCTCGGGGTAGCTCATCGGGTTCCTTCCAGCTGGGATTCCAATACGTCGTTCGGTGCGGTGGTGGGGGTGACGGGCAGCGTGAACCGGAACCGGGTCCCGTCCGTGTAGGAGGTGTCGATCCAGATCGTCCCGCCGTGGTACTCGACGATCTTCTTGCACAACGCCAGGCCGATACCGGTGCCGGAGTAGGCATCGCGGCCGTGCAACCGCTGGAAGATCACGAACACCTTGTCGGCGAACTCCTCGCCGATGCCGATGCCGTTGTCGGTCACGGTGAAGAGGTACCTGTCGGCGTGCTCGTCGGTGCCCGCGCTGTACTCGATCTCGACTCGCGGCGGCACACCCGCACGGCGGAACTTCACCGCATTGCCGATCAGGTTCTGCCACACCATCACCAGCAGCGTCGGGTCGCCGTCGATGACGGGCAGCGGTTCGGCCGGCCGGACGACCTGCGCGCCGGACTCGTCGATGGCGGTGGACAGATTGTTCATCGCGGCGTCGATGACGGCGTTGAGATCCACCTCGGTGGTCTTGACATTGACCCGGCCGACCCGGGAGAAGGTCAGCAGATCGTTGATCAGCACCTGCATGCGCTTGGCGCCGTCCACGGCGAAACCGATGTATTCGGTACCGCGTTCGTCGAGCTTGTCGCCGTAGCGCTTCTCCAGCAACTGACAGAACGAGGCAACCTTGCGCAGCGGCTCCTGCAGATCGTGGGAGGCGACGTAGGCGAACTGCTCGAGTTCGGCGTTGGAGCGCCGCAATTCGTCGGCCTGCTCGGCGAGCGCGGCCTTCGCGGTCTGGGAGATCTCGAGTTCGTTGACGATGTGTTGCCGCATCTCCTCGACGCTGCTGCTGATGGCCCGAATGTCCCGCGGCCCCCGCGGGATGATGCGTTCGCCGAAGTTGCCGTCGGTGATCCGGTCGCAGGCGGCGGCCAGTGCGCCCAGCGGTGCGGAGACCGCCTTGCGGATCACCACCGTCAGCAGCACCGCCATGGTGAAGAAGGCCAGGATCATCGTCAGCATCACGGCATCGCGCCAGCCCCGGATCTGGTCCAGATGCGCCAGGCCCTGCAATCGGGCCTCGCTGAGGTGCTCGTTCTGCGTGGCGAAATCCGCACGCAGACGCTCGAAGAGCACCCGGCCCCGTTCGGTGCTCTCATCGACCACATCCGCCGGTGCCGCGGTGCTGATCATCGGGTCGGCGTACTCGGCGCGCCAGGTCTGGGCCCCCGCCTCGATCCGGTCGAGGTCGGCGAGCAGGTCCGGGTACGCGGTGAGATGATCCCGGATCTCCTGCGCCGCAGTCGACTCGGCGGTGCGACCGTCGGTGTACGGGCCCAGGAAGCGGGGATCGGCGGTGAGCAGGTAGCCGCGGACCGCGGTCTCCTGATCCCGAAGTGCGGCCTGCAACTGATAGGCGGCGATGCGCGTCGGCTGGATGGTGTCGCGAATCTCGTTGGACACCTTGTCCGCCCGGCTCACCAGGATGGTGGCGCCGATCGCGCCGACCAGCACCACCAGGCCGATGACGGAGATGACCAGGTTCTGCCAGCCCTGCACGGTCAGCTTCACGAGGTCGTACGCTCCACCCGGATGACCGCGATGTCGTCGGTGAGCCCGCCGTGCAGCTGGGCCCGGTCCTCGGCATGGTCGATGAGGGCCTCGACGAACTCCCGGCCGGGCAGGTGGGCCAGGGATTGCGCCATCGTCAGCAGGCCCTGTTCCCCGAGGCGTTCGTCGCCGCGGCCGGAGTGGCCCTCGAACAACCCGTCGGTGAGCAACAGCAGCCCGTAGCCCTCGGGCAGCTCGTAATGTTCAACCGGCCATTCCCGGGCGCCGAGACCCAGTGCGGCGCCGGGCTTGGGTTCGAGCCACTCCACCGTGCCGCCGCCCTGCAGCAACAGACCGGGGTGCCCGGCCCGGACCGCGGTGAAGCGGCCACTGTCGGGTTCCAGCGCGACGCTGAGCAGCGTCGCGAAAATCCCGCGGCTGGGGCGTTCGGTCGTCAGGATCCGGTCCAGCTCGCGCATCCGCTCGTTACCGCGCAGACCGGCGAAGGTGAGCGCGCGCCAGCCGATGCGCAGCGCCACCCCGAGCGCCGCCTCGTCGGGGCCGTGGCCGGCGACGTCACCGATCATCACGTGCACGGTGCGGTTGGCCGTCTGGACGACGTCGAAGAAATCGCCGCCGACCAGCGCGTCTTGGCGGCTCGGGCGGGACCGGGTGACGATGCTGACGCCGGGGGACTCCTCCAGCACCGGAGTGGGCAGCAGGCCACGTTCCAGACGGGCGTTCTCCATCGCCCGCAACCGGCTGGAGTGCAGGTCCACGCTGGCCAGCTCGGCCCGTTTGCGCTCGATCGCGTACAACACGGCGCGGCGCAGCGTATCGGGTTCGACGCGACCCTTGACCAGGTAGTCCTGGGCGCCCGAGGACACCGCGGTCACCCCGAAATGCTCATCGGTCAGGCCGGTGAGCACGATGATCGGGACCGTCGGGTCGAGCTGGCTGAGCTGGTGCACGGCGTCCATACCGCTGGCATCGGGCAGATTCAGGTCCAGCAGGATGCAGTCGGGACGCTCGGCGGTCAGGGTCCGGGCGGCGTGCGCGATGGACTGGGACCAGACGAAGGAGAACTCGGCGGCGGTGTCTGCGATCAGCTCTTCGACGAGCAACGCGTCGGCCCGGTCATCCTCGACCAGGAGCAGCGTAAGCCGCTTACCCCCGGCCGCGATGGCAACGTTCGGGCCGGGTGACGGTACCGGCTTATGAGGTGCGCGCATGGGAAAACCAAATCCTCCCCCTGGGGCTTTCACCCCGGTCGCGCCGTATTTCGGTTCTTCGGTCAACGTCTATGACCTTACCCAGAGACTCTCGGGACGTCTGAGTCGAATGTTGTTTCCCGTCGTGCGCGGGATGACTCTGTGCGCCGACGGCGATCTATATAGGTCACCGATATGAGGAGAAGGCATGCTTCCGAAGGTCAATATCAGTAAGCAGTTCTCCGGACCGTACGAGGCCTTTGCGGCCCTCGACGCCCGGGTCAAGGAGGCCACCGACACGGCGGGCCTGTCGGCGCGGCTGGTCGAGCTGGTCAAGATCCGGGTTTCGCAGATCAACGGCTGCGCGTTCTGCCTGCGCATGCACACCCGCGACGCCGTCGCAGCCGGTGAGACCGCCGACCGGCTCGCGGTGCTGCCGGCCTGGTGGGAGTCGCAGTACTTCGACGAGCAGGAGCGGGCCGCGCTGACCCTGGCCGAGCGGATCACCCGCATCGCCGACGAACACACCGCTGCGGCGCCCGCCGTGGACGTGGAGGCGGCGTTGACCGCGCAGCAGATCGCCGCGGTCGGCTGGCTGGCGGTGGAGATGAACGGCTGGAACCGGATCGCGATCGCCAGCCACTACCCGGTGGGGCCTTGATCCGGGAGTGCCCCCGGCAGGATTCGAACCTGCGACACCGGCTTTAGGAGAGCCGTGCTCTATCCCCTGAGCTACGGGGGCGGGGACCTGTTTGCACAGGCGCTCAAGACTCTAGTGGATCGGGCCCGGTCGGCGCCTCCAGGCCTGTTCCCAGCGCCGCGTCATTGCGGGGTAGACGATGAGGTGCCGGAACGGGGCGATCGCGGCCAGGTAGGAGCGCCCGAGTAGCCCGTTCGGCTGCACCAGTACCGCCATCTGCAGCCGGTACTCGCCTCCGTCGGCGCGTACCCAGCCCAGGTGCACCACGCCGTGCACGGTCCGGTTGAGCACTTCCAGCGCGATCTCGTCGCGCAGCTGGTAGAGCAGGGTGAAGGGCAGGCCCGGCGCCGGCGTCCCGGAGGTGGGTTGCAGCAGGTCGGCAGGCAGCCGGGTGCTCAGCGGCTGCGCGTCGGGCGGCATGTCGTCCCAACCGAACACTTGCCCAAGTCTCCAACGCACCGCGAACAGCAGTCGGGTCAGACTGAGCCGCCGGGGTTGCGCCGCAGTCGCCTGGACGGTGGCGAACACGGTGGCGAGGTCGTCTGGGCCGGCACCGGGTGCCCGGAACGACCACACATCGAGAACCTCGAAATTCGTTGTCAGCTCATGGATGCGCCACGGGTGCCGGGTATGGGCGGCGACGGGAACCTTCATGGCTCCACCCTCACACCGTGTCCAGTCGCGGGTAGAGCACCTCCTGCAGGATGAGCGCCACCGCGGCCGCGATCGGGATGGCGACCAACGCGCCGACGACCCCCAGCAGCGAGCCGCCGATCAGCACCGCGATCAGGGTGGTCAGCGCGGGCACGTGCACCGCCCGGCCGATGATCTTCGGCACCAGCAGATAGTCCTCGACAAGCTGGAACAGCACGTAGAAGACGACCGTGGCGATGCAGATCGGCAGTGAGACGGTCAGCGCCACCGCGCCGACGACCACCCCGGCGATGGTCGATCCGACGATCGGCACCAGATCGAGCAGGGCGACCAGGATGGCCAGCAGCAGGGCGTAGGGCACGTCGAAGAGGGTCAGCCAGATCAGCGTCACCACCCCGGCCAACAGCGAGATCAGCACATTGCCCAGCACATAGGCGCCCACCTTGGCGAAGACCTCATCACCGATCAGGATGGCGCGTGGCCGCCGGGTATGCGGGACCAGCCGGTACAGCGTGGTGCGGATGCGCGGCATATCGGCCAGGAAGTACAGCGTCAGGACGATGGTGATCAGGGTGTCCAGGATCGCGCCCAGCACCATCGTCCCGGCGCTGAGCATCTGGTTGACCACCGACCCGTCGACGCTGTCGACCGCCTCGGTGATCCGGCGCTGCAGATCGAAGCGTTCGTTGATCCGGCCGATGACCGACGAATTGTCCTGCGCCTGTTGAAGATACTGCGGCGCCAGATTGACCAGTTCGGTGATCTGCGCGAACAACGGTGGGATCGCCGCGGATACGAACGTCGCGATCCCGCCCAGGAACACGATGAACACCAGGATCGTCGCCACCCACCGGCGCAAGCCGTGGTTGACGGACCAGGACACCAGCGGTTCCAGGCCGAGCGCCAGGAAGAACGCGACGCCGATCAGCACCAGCATCGAGGACAGCGCCGAGGCGAGTTGCACCGCCCCGTAGGTGACCGCGACACCGGCCGAGCCGGCCAGCCCGATGAAGAACGGCGACTTGCGGTCGAACCTCTTTCCGGGTGCGCCGAGCGGCCGCTCGGGCGAAGTCATCTCCGCCGCTTGCTGTTCCGCTTCGGCTACCGGGCCCTCGTCGTCGGTGTGCGGTTGGGCCACCAAGTCGTCATGGCCGTCCTCGGCGGACGGGGGTTCAACACCGCTGCGCGGCGCCGCGCTCATGGCTCATCGGCCGGCCGGGGACGGGACGGCCACCGAACCGATCTGCACCCGATCCCAGGCGCGGTGCAGGCCCAGCGCGGCGGTGAGCCGCGCGGTGAAGTCCTTGTCGACCTCGTCGGCCAGTTCGATGCCGGGCCCCTTCAGCGGGATCTTGACGGCCTTGAGCACCGCGCTGCCGTCACCCCACGCGGCCAGCGCCTTGCAGTGCCGGAAGGCCTCGTGCAGCAGCACCACCAGCCGGGTGTCCGGGGAGGTGCCTGCCGCAATGATCAGCGAGTCGAATTCGATGGACCGCGCGGTGGCGTAGGTCCGGTTGACGATGACGCTGCGCCGCCCGGACTTCAGCACCCCGCCGACCGGTGCGATGACCAGCCCGATGATGCCCAGCGCCTCAGCCGATTTGACCAGTTTGGCGACCCCGGCCAGATCCGATCCGGCGTCGGCGATGATGCCGATCTGGCGGCCCTTGACCGGTCCCGGCGTGCTGACCACCTGCGACAGCGCCGGGGACAGCGTGACGTCCTGCGGCGGGCTTCCGGCCGGTGCAGGCAAACCCAAAGCGGCGGCGACCTTTTCGCACAGCTCGGTGTCGACGTTGGCGAGCACCTGCAGTTGGCGTTCCTTGATGGCCTGCTCGTACACCTTGCCCAGCTCGAAGCTGAACGCCTCGGCGACATGCGCCTGTTCGATCGGGGACAGGCTGCGGTAGAACATGGCGGCCTGGGTGAAGTGATCGTCGAACGAGGCGGGCTGGGCGCGTTCCACCGGGCCCTCCACCGCCCGCGGCCGCTGCACGTAACCGCCCTGATTCTCCTCGGCGGGGTGCGGCTCGTCACCGTCGATGCTGTTGGGGTGATACGGAGCCAGCCCGGTGTGCACCGCGGTCTGGTGCATGCCGTCGCGCAGCATGTCGTTGACCGGGCAGTGCGGCCGGTTGATCGGCAGCTGGGTGAAGTTCGGCCCGCCCAGGCGGGTCAGCTGGGTGTCCAGATAGGAGAACAGCCGGGCCTGCATCAGCGGATCGTTGGTGACCTCGATACCGGGCACCAGATTGCCGGTGTGGAAGGCGACCTGCTCGGTCTCGGCGAAGTAGTTGGTGGGATTGCGGTCCAGCGTCAGCTTGCCGATCAACTGCACCGGAACCAGTTCCTCGGGAACGACTTTGGTGGGGTCGAGCAGATCGATGCCCTCGAAGGTGTCGGTGCCGTCGTCGGGCATGACCTGGATGCCCAGTTCGTACTCCAGTGGGGCACCGGCCTCGATGCCGTCGGCCATGTCGCGGCGGTGGAAATCCGGGTCGCAGCCGGCGGCGATCTGCGCCTCCTCCCAGACCAGGGAGTGCACCCCGGCGACCGGCTTCCAGTGGAACTTCACCAGACTCGTCTCACCCTTGGCGTTGACCAGCCGGAAGGTGTGCACCCCAAACCCCTCCATGGTCCGGTAGGAGCGCGGGATGCCCCGGTCGCTCATGTTCCAGAACACGTGGTGGGTGGCCTCGGTGTGCAGGGACACGAAATCCCAGAAGGTGTCGTGCGCGGACTGCGCCTGCGGGATCTCGCGGTCCGGTTGCGGTTTGGCCGCGTGCACGACGTCCGGGAACTTGATGCCGTCCTGGATGAAGAACACCGGCATGTTGTTGCCGACCAGGTCGAAGGTGCCCTCATCGGTGTAGAACTTGACCGCGAACCCGCGGGTGTCCCGCACCGTGTCGGCTGACCCGCGGGACCCCAGTACGGTCGAGAATCGGGTGAAGACAGGGGTTTTGGTGCCCTTCTTGCCCAGGAAGCCGGCCTTGGTGACCGAGGCCGCGGTGCCGTAGGACTCGAACGTGCCGTGCGCGGCGGCACCGCGGGCGTGCACCACCCGCTCCGGGATCCGCTCGTGGTCGAAGTGGGTGATCTTCTCCCGGAGATGGAAGTCCTCCAGCAGGGTCGGGCCGCGCCGGCCCGCCTTGAGCGAGTGGTCGGTGTCGGGGATCCGGACACCCTGTGCCGTCGTCAGGAACGTCCCGGACTGCGCCCGCGGGTCCGAACCGAACACACCGTTCCCGTCCGGACCGGTGGGGCCTACCTGAGCGGGGGCTGCTTGATCACGCTTGCGGGGTGTGGGCATCAAATTCTCCGAACGAAGACGTGGCTGCTGGGGTGCGGTCGTAACCGGTGCCTCAGTCAGGTACCCAGCCGTCGGCCGGCGAAACTACCGGAGTTCGGCGATGACCTTGCCGAACACCTCGGCGTGACTGGCCTGCACCGCCAGATAGCTGGCGCCGAGGCTGTCCCGAAGCCCGCGTACCTTCGCCGCCATCGCGCTCACCGAGCCGGACAGCACCCCGGGTAGTTCCAGCAGTTGCTCATCGCTCAGACCGGGCGCGTAGTGCCGGGTCATGGCGAGGTTGGGCATCCCGGAGCCGTCGGTCGGCACCGCGGTGATCGCCACGTTCAGCTCGATCTGCTCGAACCGCGGACCGGCCGCCGTGCGCAGGAACGCGATCCGCTCGGCCAGCGACGTCCCGGTGACCCCGACGATGGACGCCCACCGCGCGGCCACGGTGAGCAGCCGGTCGCCGCCGCCGGCGATCATGATCGGGGCGCCGGGTACCTGCTCGGCAAGGTATTCGGCCACCTGCCCGAGGTATTCGATGCGCTGCCGGGCCGACGGGAACGGCAGTTCGGCGGCCTCGAACTCCTCGCGCGCATAGCCGGCGCCCAGCCCGATCTCGAAGCGCCCACCGGAAAGGTCGTGCAGTGCCCCGACATCGCGGGCCAGCAGCGCCGGCTTGTAGAAGCACGCATTGAGCACGAAGGTGCCCAGCCGCAACGTCTGTGAGGCCGCCGCCGCGGTCGCCAGCACCGGCATCGGGGCGGGCGCGCCGAGATGGTCGGGTACCAGCAGGACGTCGTAGCCGAGGTCCTCGGCCAGCCGGGTGGTGTCGCGGACTCGCGCCGCCGAAGAGGCGTCGCGCAGCATCAGGCCGAAGCGGAAGTCGCGGGGCATGCCCCGACGGTAGCGCCTCAGCTCAGCGGCAATGCCGCAAACGGTGTGCCGGTGGGCAGTTGCGAACCGGTGCCCGGTTCGACGGTGAAGGCCAGTGTCGTGGAGTCCCCGAGATCGGGCAGCACCGCGGTGGTGGACGGGGCCACCGCCCCGGCGTCCATCACGCCGGCCGAATGCGGTCCGGCCTCGTCGATCAGCCACATCTGATAGACGGTGCCCGATTCCGGCGGGCTGACGTTGTTCATCACCAGCACCCCGGCGTTGCGTTCCCGGGAGAACACCACGGTCGCGGTGCCGCCGGTCGGGATCTCGCCGGACACCGTGCGCACATCGGGTGCGGCGAAGATCTGATCGGCGGTGGTCGCCGACGGCGCCGGCCGCAGGTACCAGCCCACACCGAAGGTGCCGACGCCGATCACCACGGCCGCGGCGGCGGCCACCGCGGCGGTGGTCCAGCGCCGCCGGGGCGGGCGCAGCCGGCGCACCGGGTCCGCGGCGGCCGCGCTCAGCACGCGGTCGCGCAGATGCGATGGTGGCTCGACGGCGGTGCTCGCCGAGACCCGTGCCATCGCCTCGCGGACCTGGCGGACCTCGACGTCGAATGCGCCGGAGATGTCGTCCGGGGCGGACCGCAACCGGTCTTCGATGGCGGCGCGCTCGGCATCGTCGACGGCGTGAAGGGCGTAGGCCGTCGCGAGTTCCAGCAGGTCGTCGGTCGGGGTGCTCATGACGCCCCCAGGCACTTGCGCAGCCCGCGGATGGCGTCGCGCATCCGGGATTTGATGGTGGCCAGGTTCGCCGACAGCCGCGCCGAGACCTGGACGTAGGTCAGCCCCTCGTAGTAGGCCAGTTGGATGCATTCGCGTTGCCGGTCGGTCAGGCTGTCCAGACAGGCCGTGACCTGACGCTGTTCATCGCGACTGAGGACGCCCTCGGCGACGTGGTCCATCGGGAGTTCGACGGTGGCCGCGCCGTACCGGGACTCCCGGTCGGTGGCGGCCTGCTCGGAGCGCACCCGGTCCACCGCGCGGCGGTGCGCAACGGTCATCAGCCAGGACAGCGGGCTACCCGCCGACGGGTTGTAGTCCGCGGCGTTGCGCCACACCTGCAGGTAGATGTCCTGGGTGGTTTCCTCGCTGTACCCGGGATCGCGCAGCACCCGGGTGACCAGGCCGTACACCCGGGCGCGGGTCTGGTCGTAGAACTCGGCGAAGGCGTCGACGTCGCGCTGCGCCATCCGGCGCAACAGGGCGTCCAGGTCTGCCGTCACATCGGTCAGCGTAGCCGCCGTCGACTCGGCTTCGGTGCGCAACACCGGGTTCCCGGCCAGCGTCATCGCCGACCTCTGCTAGCGCACGACCCTGAATCACCTTGTCGTGCAGTGGTTTCGACCATCACAGGTGAGCCGCCTTTCGCAGTCCTGGCATCGGGTTGGTGGAGACGGTGGGCAGTCCGCGCAGCCGCAGCGCGATGCCGTGCAGCCGGCCCTGGACGGCGCCCGCCAACGGGGCCATCGGGGCGATGAGCTGCATGCGCGCCACCGAGGCCGGGGTGGCCGGCACCCGCCGCCCGTCGAGGCGGGCGGCGAAGATCAGCTTCTGGTTGCGGTGCCAGGAGATGGACAGCTGTGCGGTGGCTCCCGGGCGCGGCGCGTCGATCAGGTAGTAGCCGTCCACCTCGTTGAACGGAGATGCCGAGAACTGCTTGACCACCGCCGCGGGTCCGGTCTCGGTCGGCGGCACCAGATAGGCGTGCCCACCGGTGTCGGCGTTGTGTACCTCGACGATGACGTGTCGCAGGGCGCCGTCGGCGTCATGGCACCAGAACACGCTGAGCGGGTTGAACCCGTGGCCCAGCACGCGGGCGTGCAGCAGCGCGGTGACGCGGCCGCCGGTCAGGGCGATGCCGTGCCCGGCCAGGAACGCGTCGACCCGTCCGCGCAGGGTGGGCGGTCCGGCCGGGTCGTCGGGGAAGTGGTCGTCGGCGCGGAAATCGGCGAAGGGGCGCAACCAGACCGGCAGCCGGGGCAGCTCGTCGAGGTCGACGTACCAGCTGTAACTGCGGTGCCGGAATTCGTCGCGCAACGGCGCGCGCCGGATATGCCCGATCCGGGTGCGATAGAGCACGGCAGCGCTGCCGGCGTCTTCGTTCATCGGGTCCACAACCGGTATTCGGCGCCGTTGCCGGACCGGATGGGTCGTCGCGGAGATCAGCCCGGCCAGGCGCGCGCGGCGGCCGCCAGACCGTCGATCAAGGCCGAGGTCGCCGGGGTCAGGCCGTCCTCGCCGGCCATGCCGCTGCGTGGGCTGATGCCGCGCACCCGCGGCGGCAGTTCGAGTTGCACACCGCCGCGGCGCGGCAGGTTCACCGGGTTGTCCGGGTGCAGGCCGCGCAACTCGCGGGGGATGGAATCCAGGTCGGTGATCAGCTGGTGGCCCGGCACGTCGAGGTGTCGCGCCAGCTGCCCGGCCAGCTCCCGGTTGCCGCCGCCGGCCAGCAGCTGGGTGCTTCGCCCGATGCGGCCGTAGCCGTGCAGCGAGATCACGGTGTCGGCGTGGCCGAGGAACGCGGCCAGAGCCTCCGATTCGGCGGGCCGGTACAGCCGGGAGGACAGGTGATGCGGGTAGCCGCGCGGGTGGCGCACCGTGTACACCGACGCCCCGCAGGCGCGGGCGGCGCGTTCGGCGATGACATCGGTCATCTGTTCCAGGCCGCCGCCGTGGATGGCGAGAAACCCGAACCGGGAGGCCAGGGTGCTGTGCTCCACGACCTCGGGGTCGGCGAGCAGGTCGGAAAGCGATTGCGGGGCGGTTAAATCGGGTTCGGGGGGCCGGCTCGGCCAGGTCGCCGGATCCCACCGGTGCAGGAAATCCAGCCAGCGCTGGGGCAGCCCGTGGTGCCGTGCCCCGTCGATGATCCGTTCCAGGTAGCCCGGCCGGGGCGGGCCGGGCTCCACCCGCGGGTCGATGTAGACCCAGGCCGGGTCCGGCCCGTCGGCGGTGTGCACCTGCAGGCGGTTGCGGCGGTACCGGATCGGGACGCCCTCGGCGCTGTCGAGCACCGTCAGGTCGTGGTCGCTCAGGCGCCACAGCACCCCGTGCACGACGGCCCCGGCGGCCGGTTCGACGGTCGCCACGCCCCGCTCGTTGATCAGCCAATCGTGGTCGGCCAGGGTGGCCGGGCGGGGATCGGTGGCATCGGGGCAGCGCCGCGTCATCTGGTGCACGCACAGATTGGATCCGTACGCGAAATACAGATGGTTCAGCACTGGATTGGTCAGCCCCGGACGGTCAGATAGATCAGTACGACGTTCAGCACGGTGATCACACCGGCCACCAGCCAGCCTAGGCCCGTGGTCACCCGGTGGTTGGTGTCCGCGCCCATCAGGGTGCGGTTGCTGGTCAGCCGGATCAACGGGATCAGCGCGAACGGGATGCCGAAGGACAGCACCACCTGGGAGAGCACCAGTGCGCGGCTGGGGTCCACACCGATGGCGAGGATGATCAGGGCGGGGACCAGGGTGACCAGCCGGCGCAGCAGTAGCGGGTAGGTGCGCTTGAGCAGACCGGACATGATCATCGCACCGGCGTAGGCGCCGACCGAGGTGGAGGCCAGCCCGGAGGCCAGCAGCCCGATCGCGAAGAACAGCGCCACCGTGGGCCCGAGTTCGCTGCTGACCGCGGCGTGCGCACCCTCGATCGAGTCGGTGTTCTCCATGCCCTGCAGGTTGGTGGCCGCCACCAGCAGCATGGCCAGGTTGACCGCGCCCGCGACCAGCATGGCCGCGCCGACGTCGTACTTGGTGATGCGCAGCAGTCGTTGGCGTCCCGGCCCCGGCTCCAGGTGGCCGTGCCGGTCGCGGGCCAGCCCGGAGTGCAGGTACACCGCGTGCGGCATCACGGTGGCGCCCAACATGGCGGTGGCCAGCAGCACGCTCTCGGCCCCGTCGAAGCGGGGGAGCAGCCCGGATGCCACCTCGGAGGCGGCGGGCGGGGCGACGAACAGGCTGGTCAGGAAGCCGATCGCGATGATCAGCAGCAGACCGGTGATCACCCGCTCGAACACCTGCTGCCCGCGGCGGTTCTGCACGGCCAGTAGCCCGAGGGAGACTGCGCCGGTGATGATGCCGCCGACCAGCAGTGGCAGGTCGAACAGCAGGTACAGCGCGATCGCGCCGCCGACGATCTCGGCGAGGTCGGTGGCCATGGCGACCAGTTCGGCCTGGATCCAGTAGGCGACGCGGCCGCGGGTGCGGGTGTGGTCGGCGACGGCCTCGGGCAGCGAGCGGCCGGTGACCAGGCCCAGCTTGGCGGACAGGAACTGCACCAGGCCGGCCATCACATTGGCGACCAGGATCACCCAGACCAGCAGGAAGCCGTACTGGGCGCCGGCGCTGACGTTGGCGGCGACGTTGCCCGGGTCGACGTAGGCGATGGCCGCGACGAAGGCCGGCCCGAGCAGGTACCAGCCCGGCCGGGTGCGTGGCGCAGCAGTGGTCTCCGGCAGCAACCCATCACCTTTCTATGTGACGAATAGAAAAGTTAGGTTAGCCGAAATCTGTGTCTGGTCAACCGGCGAGGTCTGCCGGCGTCACCAGCCGAAGTAGAACCCTCCCAAGCCCCACCACCATTGCCACGGCCCGTAGTTCATCGGGGCGGGGTAGGTGGTCAGTTGGGCGTGGCCGGGCCTGCTGCACAGGGTTGTGGTCTCACCGACCTGGGCGCATTCGGGAACCGCCGCGGCGACGGGTGCGAAGGTGAGTCCCAGGGCGAGGAGTGCGGGTGCGATGAGGATCCGCATGATGGCCTCCTGACGGTGGCCGTGAGTTCGGATGTAGGAGTCGCCGAATGACGTTCAGCGGGTGGGTGTGTGAACCGTGTCGGCCATAGGCGGCCCCTGTCCTCAAGCGATGCGCTGAGGTCCAGCGTACAACCCTTTTCCGGTGATGAGCGGCAGGTCCAGGGTGGTCCGGATCCCGGGCTCCGCGGCGACGACGGCGGGTATCGCGTTGACCACCCGGGCGGCGGTGGCGACCAGTCCCGCGTGGTTGTGGTCGCCCTTGCGGCTGCTCAGGCACAGGTCGAGTGCATAGCACGGTTCGCCGGTGACCTCGACGCGGTAGGAGCCGCCCTCCTGGGCGGGCTGCGGCCAGTCCGGGCACAGGTCCTCGCGCAGCCGGGTGACGTGTTCGAGCACCACGGCGGGGTGTCCGTCGACCATGCCGCGCACCTCGAAACGCATTGCCGCGGTGGTGCCTTGCGCGATGGTGCCGGCCGCGATCCGGAAGTCCTCCGGGGCCGGGACCCGGACATGGGTCTCGGTGACCTCGTCGAGTTCGATGCCGAGGCCGGCGGCGAGCTGGCGGACCACCGAGCCCCAGGCCAGGCTGAGCACACCGGGCTGCAGCAGCATGGGCAGCTCGTCCGGGCTCTTACCGAAGCCCATCACATCGAACATCACGGTGGCGCTGTCGTAGGTGGCGTAGTCCACGATCTCCATACAGCGGATCTGCTCGATGCTCTGGCAGGTGCCCGCGAGAGCAAGGGGCAGAAGGTCATTCGCGAAACCGGGGTCGATGCCGTTGACGTAGATGCTCGACGATCCCGCCTTCGCGGCGTCCTCGATGGGCGCGACGAGTTCGGCGGGCAGCACCTGCCAGGGGTACTGCAGGAACACCGCGGAGCTGCCGACCACGTTGATCCCGGCCGCCAGCAGTCGCCGATAGTCCTCCAGCGCGTCGGGCAGCCGGTTGTCGGCCATCGCGGTGTACACCGCGCAGTCCGGTTCGGCGGCGATGATCTCGTCGAGATCGGCGGTGGCGGCGACGCCGGTGGAGGCCGGCAGTCCGGCGAGCTCACCCGCGTCGCGGCCGGCCTTGGCCGCCGAGGACACCCAGACGCCGACCAGCTCGTACCGCGGGTCCTCGATGAGCTGGGTCAGGGCGTGGCGGCCGACGTTCCCGGTGCCGATTGCGGCGACGCGAATGCTCATGGGTGTCCTTACAGGTCGGGGATCGGCAGGTCGAGGTTGGGGAAGGTGAGGCCGCCGTCGACCTCCAGGGTCTTGCCGGTCAGATAGCTCGAGGCCGGGGAGGCCAGATAGACGGCGGCCGCGGCGATGTCGGCGGGGTCGCCGAGGCGGCGCATCGGGGTGGCCTTCTCCATCGGCTCCCGCAGTGCGTCGTTGGAGGCCACCACGTCCAGGGCCGAGGTGAGGATCGATCCGGGAGCGATCGCGTTCACCCGGATCCGCGGGCACAGGTCCAGGGCGGAGAGCCGGGTGTAGTGCGCGAGCGCGGCCTTGGCGGTGCCGTAGGCGGCGAAGGCGCGCCCAGCGAGGCGTCCCATGGTGGAGGTGATGTTGATGATCGACCCGCCGCCGGAATGCTCCAGCATCAGCGGCACCGCGGCGGTGGTCAGCGCGTGGGCGGTGCCCACGTTGAAGGTGAACGCGTCCCTGAGGTCCTTGGTGGACGTGTCCAGCAGCGGCCCGGGCATGGTGCCGCCGACGTTGTTGACGACGATGTCTAGTTTCCCGAAGGCATCCACCGCCTGCTGCGCCAGGGATGCGGTGGTCTCCGGGTGGGCCAGGTCGGCCACCACGATGTGCGCCCGCCGCCCGGCCGCGGCCACCTGCTCGGCGACCTCTTCGAGTTGGGACTCGGTGCGGGCCGCGATCACCACGTCCGCACCGGCTTCGGCGAAGGCGACGGCGATCGCGGCACCCAGTCCGCGGCCGGCACCGGTGACCACGGCCACCTGATCGTCGAGTCGGAATCTGTCCAGGATCATGCACGCCTCATCTCTCGGTGTCGGCGTCACCGTAGCAAGGCCGCGCGGACCGGGTGTGGGGTTTCTGGAACACGTTCTAATTTAGCCGGCCGGCCAGTTCTCCCGGTCCGGTCGTTGGCGCCGGGGCGTGGCTACTTCTTTGCAGCGGCCTTCTTCGCGGGCGTCTTCTTGGCCGGGGATTTCTTGGCGGTGGTCTTCTTAGCCGGGGCTTTCTTCGCCGTCTTCTTGGCCGGAGCCTCGTCGTCCTCGTCGGACTTGCTCCTGTTCGATGAGCCCCCGCGGGCCTTCACACTGGCCTCCAGCTTGGCCAGCAGATCGGAGACATCCTCGGTCTCGTCCAGATCGGTGGGCTGCTCCTCGACGGTAAACGCCTCGCCGCCTTCGAGTTTCGCCTGCACCAACTCGTGCAATTGCTCCTGGTAATCGTCGCGGAACTCGTCGGGCTTGAAGTCGTCGGTCATCGATTCGACGACCTGGCCGGCCATCTTCAACTCGGCCGGCTTGATCTCGACTTCCTTGTCCAGCGACGGGAAGTCCGGGTCGCGGATCTCGTCGGGCCACAGCAGGGTGTGGATCACCATGACGTCGCGCTTGCTGAAGTCCTTGACCCGCAACGCCGCCAGCCGGGTCTTGTTGCGCAGCGCGAAATGCACGATCGCCACCCGGTCCGTCTCGGCCAGCGTCTTGGCCAGCAGCACATACGATTTGGTGGATTTTGAGTCGGGCTCCAGGAAATAGCTCTTGTCGTACATCATCGGGTCGAGCTGTTCGGCGGGCACGAACTCGACCACCTCGATCTCGCGGCTGCGCTCCTCGGGCAGTGTGGCGATGTCCTCGTCGGTGATGATGACCGTCTGCCCGTCATCGGAGTCGAAGGCCTTCGCGATGTCGCGGTACTCGACCACCTCGCCGCAGACCTCGCACACCCGCTTGTAGCGGATCCGCCCGTTGTCCTTCGCGTGCACCTGGTGGAACTTGATGTCGTGGTCCTCGGTCGCGCTGTAAACCTTGACCGGCACGTTGACCAGACCGAAGGAGACCGAGCCTTTCCAGATCGACCGCATAGGTAACGGTAACAGCGGGTACTGGGATCGGGTGGCGGGCGGGAATAATAGGGGCGTGGTGGAGCGCTTCGGCCGGGTCAAACTGACCAATCCGGACAAGGTGCTCTATCCGGCTGCCGGGACCACCAAGGCCGAGGTGTTCGACTACTACCTGGCGATCGCGGACGCCATGCTGCCGCACATCGCCGGGCGGCCCGTCACCCGCAAGCGGTGGCCCAACGGCGTCGAGCAAGCCGACTTCTTCGAGAAGCAGTTGGCCTCCTCCGCGCCGGACTGGCTGGACCGCGGTTCGGTGACGCACCGGTCGGGCACCACCACCTATCCCGTCATCGACACCGCCGAGGGACTGGCCTGGATCGCCCAGCAGGCCGCGCTGGAAGTGCATGTCCCGCAGTGGCGGTTCGACGAACGGGGCGATCCTGGCCCGGCCACCCGCATCGTGTTCGATCTGGACCCCGGCGAGGACGTCACCTTCCGGCAGCTGTGCGAGGTCGCCCACGAGGTGAAGGGGTACGTCGAGGACATCGGGTTGACCGCGTACCCGTTGACCAGCGGCAGCAAGGGGCTGCATCTGTATGTGCCGCTGGCCGACCCGATCAGTTCGCGGGGCGCCTCGGTGCTGGCCAAGCGCATCGCGCTGGCGCTGGAGAAGGCCATGCCCAAGCAGGTCACCGCCACCATGACCAAGAGCCTGCGCGCGGGCAAGGTGTTCCTGGACTGGAGTCAGAACAGCGCCGCCAAGACCACCATCGCGCCGTACTCGATGCGCGGGCGACACGAACCGACCGTGGCGGCCCCGCGGACCTGGGACGAGATCGCCGACCCCGACCTGCGCCACCTGCGCTTCGACGAGGTACTGGAACGGGTTGAGCGCGACGGTGATCTGCTGGTCGGGCTCGACGCGCCGCTGCCCGAAGCCGACCGGCTGACCGCCTACCGCAGCATGCGCGATGCCGCCAAGACCCCGGAGCCGGTGCCGAAGGCCTCGCCGGCGGCCGGGCAGGACAACAGGTTCGTCATCCAGGAACACCACGCCCGCCGGCTGCACTACGACTTCCGGCTGGAACGCAACGGGGTGTTGGTGTCCTGGGCCATCCCGAAGAACCTGCCCGAGACGACGGCGGTCAATCATCTCGCGGTGCACACCGAGGACCATCCGCTGGAGTACGCGACGTTCGAGGGCTCGATTCCCAAGGGGGAGTATGGCGGCGGCGAGGTGCACATCTGGGACTCCGGCAGCTACGAGACCGAGAAGTTCCGGGACAACCCGCCCGACGGCCCGGAGAAGGGCGGCGAGGTGATCGTCACGCTGAACGGCTCGAAGGTGCAGGGGCGCTATGCGCTGATCCAGACCGGCGGGAAGAACTGGCTGGCACACCGGATGAAGGATCAGGCGCGGCCCAGCACCGCCGATCTCGCGCCGATGCTGGCCACCCACGGTTCGGTGGCCAAACTGAACTCGGTGACGTGGGCGTTCGAGGGTAAGTGGGACGGCTACCGGCTGCTGGTCGACGCGGATCACGGTGCGCTGCAACTGCGTACCCGCAGCGGCCGGGATGTGACGGCCGAATATCCGCAATTGCGGTCGCTGGCAGCCGATCTGGCCGACCATCACGTCATCCTGGACGGGGAGGTGGTCGCACTCGACGAGGATGGGGTGCCCAGCTTCGGCGAGATGCAGAACCGGGCCCGCTCGACCCGGGTGGAGTTCTGGGCGTTCGATATTCTGCATCTCGACGGTCGATCGCTGTTGCGCGCCAGGTACACCGATCGTCGGCGGATCCTGGAGGCGCTGGCCACCGTGGGGAATCTGATCGTCCCGGCGCAGTTGGACGGTGACGGGGCCGCAGCGCTGGAGCACGCCGCCGAGCGGCGCTGGGAGGGCGTGGTCGCCAAGAAGCGGGACTCCACCTATCAGCCCGGCCGGCGTTCCCGGTCCTGGATCAAGGACAAGCTCTGGCTCACCCAGGAAGTCGTGATCGGTGGCTGGCGGGCCGGGGAAGGCGGACGTACCAGCGGGATCGGGGCGCTGGTGGTGGGGGTGCCGGGACCGGACGGCCTGCACTTCGCCGGCCGGGTGGGCACCGGATTCACCGAGAAGATGCTCGGACAGCTGCGCGACACGCTCGAACCCCTGGAGACCGACGAATCGCCTTTTTCCGCACCGCTTTCCAAGATCGACGCCCGCGGAGTGACTTTCGTGCGCCCGGAGTTGGTGGGGGAGGTGCGTTACAGCGAGCGCACCTCGGACGGCCGGCTGCGGCAGCCGAGTTGGCGGGGGCTACGGCCGGACAAGAGCCCCGACGAGGTGGAGTGGGAGTAGGTCAGCGCGGCAGCGGATTCGCCATCGCCGCGAGCCCGTCGGCCAGGGTGACCGACGGTGTGTAGCCGAGTTCGGTTCGTGCGGCGGTGATGTCGTAGCTGCGGTCCCGGCCCATGAACGTGGTGATCCAACCCGTCAGCATCGGCGCTTCGGGTCGGCGGAACAGGCGGGCCCCGGCTTCCAGGACCGCGCCGAGGGGAACCGCGACGGCGAGCGGGACACTGCGGGCTGCACGCACGTCCGCGCCGCGGGTGGCCAGTAGCGGGGTGAAGAACTCACGGACCGGCATGGGTGTGCCGTCGGTGACGTAGTACGCGCGACCGGCACGGCCACGGGTGAGTGCGAGGCGGGCGGCCTCGGCGAGGTTGTCGACGTGGACGAAGTCGACCGTGTGCCTGCCGTTGTCGATCCAGCTGAACCGGCCCGCCTCGACGGCGGCGACGAACTCGTCCAGGGTGGACATGCCGGCACCCCAGATGAACGGTGGCCGCAGGGCGACCGTCGTCATCGTCGGTGTGTCCGCACCGAGCAGGGTGCGTTCGGTGGCGAGTTTGATGCGGCTGTAGGCGATATTGGGCCGGCCTTCATCGGTGTGCTCGTCGACGACCGGCGCCCGTTGGGTGCCACTGGCCACGCTGGCGGCGCTGATCAACACGAACCTGTGCACTCCGGAGGAGGCGGCGACCCGGTGCAGGGCGAGGCTGGGCTCGAGGTTGACGCGGCGGAAGAGGTGATCGGGACCCCAGAACGCCATGTGCGCGGCGCCGTGCACGACGGCGTCGGCCCCGCGCAGGGTCGATGTCCACTGCGGTGGTGGATCACTGTCGACCAGGTCCATCAGGTCGCCGGGTACCGGCTCGGCCCCGGCTTTGCGGACGAGGTCGGCGGCACCGTCCGTGCGGGCCAGCGCGCGTACCTCGTGTCCCGCGCCGACCAGTCTCCTGATCAGGTGCTGCCCGACGAATCCACTTCCTCCCGTGACGAAGACGTGCATCGTTCTCCCCATTCATTCGATGTCATATAGTTTGATATCAAACTATATGAACACTGATAGTCTTTCGTCAATATGAAAGAGGCGACGGGTGGACGCGCTCCGTCAGGTGCTTCGGCGCAGCGCGCAGGGCGCTTGGCCGATGCGTTCGGGCGGGCCGGTAAGTCCGTCGTGCGGGCGTTCGACGACCGACTGGGCGAGCACGGCGTCTCGACGCCGAGATCCAAACTGCTCGCCGAAGTGGCCAGGATGCAACCGGTCCGGCTCGCGGACCTGGCTCGCGAGGTCGGGATCAGCCAGGGGACCGCGTCCACGCTGGTGGAGGCACTGGTGCGGGACGGGTTGGTCGCCCGCGGGGTCGACGACAACGACCGCCGCGCGATCCGCCTGACGACCACGCCTGAGGGGGAGGCGCAGGCGCGAAACTGGTTGCGCGACTACGTCGTCGTCGCCGGCGAGATCTTCGGCTGTCTCACCGCCGAGGAACAACGCGAGTTGACCCGACTGCTCGATCGGGTCGCCCAGTCCCTGGACCCGCCGGCGTAGCTGTCGGAACCGGTGGGCGGAGTCAGCGCGACAGCGGCCTGTTGGATGCTCACGAGGTGATCGAGCGTGGCGATGTGACCGATGTACCCGTCGGGGCGGATCAGGAACAGGGTGTCCCCGGTGACTCCGTACGTCCTACGGAACTCTCCCGCGGCCATGTCGACGACGATACGGCGCAGGCGCGCACCACGATTCGGCCAGACGAGCCGATCGAGAGCCTCGGCTGCGCCGGCGCCGTAGGCGACGGCGGTGCAGTGCGGTCCGCGGAGAGCGTCGAACAATCGGATGGGCGCCCCGTCGCTGGTGCGTAGGTCGGCATCGGGGGCGCGGTCGCCGACCCGCAACCTTCCCGACGTATCCGAGGACATCGGAGCCAACGGTCCGCCGTGATAGGTCAAGGTGAGTTGCTTCTCGTCCTTACCGCCCTTGATGCTGGAGGGGTCCAGCTTCCCGAGGCCCTCGTATTTCTTCGTCGACAGGCCCAGCACGCCGGCGGCGATGGGTCGACGCTCGCCCTCGTAGGTGTCCAGGAGTCGTTCGTCGGCACCGGCGAGCACCTGCCCCAATTTTCACCCGAGGTTGTCGGCGTCGCCGATCCCGGTGTTCAGCCCCTGGGCGCCGGCCGGGGTATGCACATGGGCGGCATCGCCGGCGATGATGACGGGCCCGCGCCGATAGTGCGCTGCCAGCCGAATGTTGTTCCGGAACATCGACTTCCATGCGATGTCGTACAGGCGGAGATTTCGGTCGCGGGTATGCGCGCGAACGCGTGCGTTGATGGCGTCCTCGTCGGCCGGGGGTGCCTCGCGCCGGGGGCCAATCGGATGATCCACTGGAACAGATCGGAGTGCGGCAGTGGGCAGGCGCCGACGAACCGGCCGCCGACCCCGGGCCACACGTGCTAGTACTTTCGGGACAACCCGCCGGCGGCGGCATCGACGATCAGCATCCGGTCGGCCTCGTCGGTGGAGCCGCCGAAGTCGATGCCCGCGACCTTGCGAACCCGGCTGCTGCCGCCGTCGGCGCCGACGAGGTTATGGACCGCCACCTCTTCGGTGCCGTCCGCGGTCGTCAGCTGGACGGTGACCCCGTTGGGCGAGATGCTGAAATCGGTGAGTTCGGTGCCAAGTTCGATCTGTCCGCCCAGCGCGCGGAGTCGTTCGTGAAGGATGCGGGTGGTGCTGTTCTGCGGGATGAGCCAGGTGTCGGGGTAGGGCGTGTCCGCGCCACGCTTGCCGGCGGCGATCATGCGCCACGGGATGGTCAGCGGGCCGAGGCGAATCCCCAGCTTCGGGTAATCGCCGCCTTGGTCGAGGATCTCGTCGATGACGCCAAGGTCGTCGAAGACTTCCAGGGTGCGCGGCTGAACCCCCTTGGCGCGGGAGCCTTCGAACGCGTGTGGCTCCTTGTCGATCAGGCGGACGCTTATCCCTCGCCGGGCCAGGTCGATGGCGAGGGCAGTGCCGGTCGGCCCGGCGCCGACGACGAGGACGTCTCGATCCCCCTGCGTCACCATAATGGTTACAGTGTTGCCATAAATCTGAAGTGCGTCAATGACAGGCGATACTGGTGCGGTGACGACGCCTTCCCGAGGCCGCCCCCGGTGCCATTGGACCGGATCATCGCCTCTGCGCTCGCGATCATCGACGAGCAAGGTCCCGAGGCCCTGTCGATGCGGAGCCTGGCGCAACGCCTGAACTCGAGCACGGCCACGCTGTACCGGCACTTCGCCAGCCGAGCAGCCCTCATTGCCCAGGTGGTCGACGCAGTCATCGGCGAGGTCGACCTGGGCCCCTCGGATCTGCGCGACCAACCGTGGCAGCAGGCCTGCGAGGCGACGGCGCACGCGATGTTCGACGCATTGCGTCGTCATCCGCGGGTCGCGCCCTTGATGATCGAGCAGATCCCATTGGGGCCCAACGCCTTCGCGCAGCGTGAACGGGCGCTGGCAATGCTGCTCGATGCCGGGTTCGCGCCACCGGTGGCCGTGCGGGCTTGGGCGACCCTGGCGCGGTACGTACTGGGATTCGCCATCCAATTCAACGCCGACGATCGGGACCGGGCACCCGTCGAGTGGCCGGACATCGCCGGACCCTTTCCGGCTTCGGCCGCGGTTGCCGAGCACGTTCCGGTGCCGTTGGAAGAAGAGGTCGCTTTCGGGTTGCGGCTGCTGCTCAGCGGTCTAGCCCAAGCGTGAGCGATGTTCGGTGACAAAAGAACGTATGCAACTGTTGACCTCGCTGGGAAGTTCGACAGGTAAAGCGTGCGAAGCGTCCGGCCAAAGGTGGTACCTCCAGCCGGGAACCACGGACTGCATCCGGAAAATTCCCTTGCGGGAATCGTGAACTGTGTTGCCCGCCAGGAGAACTTGAATCGGAACGGAAACTGATCGCAGCACGCGATCGCTTATCAGACGGGATGCCGGAGTTCGCAGAGAAGGTGCGAACGCGGCGAATCCGGCACCGAATATCTCCGCAAGCGCCGGGTGGCCCGTGATCCAGGTTGCTGCCCTTCGAGCGTGCGCGGAATGCGCCCGCCCTTGGAGTGCCAGACTCAGCCAGAACCTTGCAGACAATCGTGCCACCGTGCCGGCAGGGTCGACGAGTGTCACTGTCGCCAAACGGTGGGGCGCCCGTGCCGCCGTGTGGGTGGCCAGCCAACCGCCATAGGAATGCCCCACCAGATGTACATCGCGCAGCCCCAATCCCTCGAAGACCGCGTCGACGCAGCGCGCGGCGTCTGCCGGGGTGAACATCGCTCTCGACTGAACACTTGCTCCGGGCCGGCCCAGCGCATCCATGGCATAAACGGTGAAATCTGTTGCCAAGTCCGCGACCTGCTTCCACCACATGCCCGAGGTCAGGTAGAAGCCGTGTATCAGGACAACTGGGACACCCCGATCTGGTCCGTTCTGATACACCCGAACGGTGCCGAACTCGGTTGAAACGTCATGTACGACATCGGGTTGAGGACTGTACTCACGCAACTCGTAATACCCAGCCAGGTACCGTTCCTGTGCCTGCGCACTCCTGAACCCACTGTGTGTCACTGTCCGAGGAACCTCTGCCGTAACGAAGACCCGACACCGAGCACGCTAGAGCGAGACGACGGTCGAATCTGACGACTGCCTACATCTTTGCAGTTTCGTGATCTTTCTCCGGCGGCCTTTTCCCGTTAGCCGGTAGCGCCGATTCCCGGTAGCGGCGATGACGCGGGCGCTCCGGTCGACGAAAGTCATGGGCAGACTTGCGATGCGGCTGTGGGTCACGCAACGGGCGGCATCGACCCGCGCGTTCGAGACGCCCTCCCGGTTCGCGGCCTGGCAGACGATCCCGTCGTGGTACTTCATCAGCAGCGGCGACCAGATCATCACGGCCGCATCGGAGAAGGCCATGGCCCAACGGGCGCACTTCCACGTCACCATCTTCGACGGTGGTTCGCACCTGACCCTGATCTCGCACCCCGATACGGTGACCGCGGTGATCGATCGGGCCATCGATTCGGTTCGGTGCGCGAAGTTGTAGTTGACAATGTCATATGAGGGGTCCATGCTCCTTAATATGACAACGTCACATGAAACCGCGGCCGAGGCTGTCCAGCTCCGCCTGGCGGACCGCGCCGAAATCACAGACGTACAAATGCGCTACGCGACGGCGGTCGACTCGCGTGACTGGGAACTCCTCCGTGACTGCTTCACCGACGAGATCGAGGGTGACTACAGCTCGGTGTTCGGCACTCCGCCCGCACGACTCGGGGCAGACGACTTCGTTGCGGTGATCGCGCCGGTGATGAGTGCCCTCACCGCAACCCAGCACATGATCACGAACCTCGCGATCGACTTCCACGATGCCGATCACGCGACCGTCGTGGCCTACGTCCGCGCGATCCACCACAACGCAGCGGCCGACGGCGGCACCGAGCAGACCGTCTACGGCTATTACACGAATGCGTTCGCGCGCACCGGTAAGGGGTGGCGGATCTCCAAAGTCAAGCTCACGTCGCGGATCCAGAGCGGCAATCCGGGAGTGTTCGGAGCACTCCCGGCCGCGGGGTGAGCCGCGCCGAAGCGGCCGCTGCGACACGCCGTGCGCTGCTCGACGAAGCGGCGGCCCTGCTGGATGCCGGCGGTCCGGCGGCGGTGACGCTGCGTGAGGTCGGCGCACGGGTAGGCGTCAGTCGCGGTGCGCCGTATGGCCATTTCGCCGACAAGGAGACGCTGCTGGCGGCGGTCGCGGCCGAAGGATGGCACCGAATCGGAGACGAAATGCAGAGGCTGCGGGACGATTCCAGGCTCTCGCCCGAACAGACCCTGCGCGCGGCATTGCTTGTCGTCATTACCGTCAGCCGCGAGCGCCCACACCTGTATCAACAGATGTTCAGTCGTCCTGTTCGCGATCCCGGGGCCATCGCCCGCGCTGCGCAACGCGCATGCGACGAGTTTCTCGGCATCGTCGCCGCTGTCACCGGAGAAGACGAGGCCAGTCGCCATGCAGCCGTCCTGTTGACGGCTGCCCATGGTGCCGCCGGTCTGGAAAGCAGCGGGCTACTCGATACAGACAAATGGCAGACCAGCGCCGACGAACTCATCGATCTGCTGCTCACGACGACTGTTCGCGACTGAGCTGCTCGACCAGCAGTTGCAGGCGTTGTGCCTCGTGGCCGGGACGCGGACGTCCGGCTCGGTGGAGCGGGACCGGTCCGTGCAGTGCCGCCCAGAACACCTCGGTGAGCGCATCGGTGTCCTGGGCTCCGGCGACCAGACCGACCACCTGGCGTAGCTCGGCGAACGCGGACTTCAGTTCGGGCGGAGTGTCTCGGCGGCGAAGTGCAACGCCGTGGCGCGGGTGAACATCGCGTCGTAGACCGCCGGATGGGCTCGGGCGAAGTCGAGATAGGCCTGCGCCGCGCGGAATAGCGGGTTCTCGCCGTTCGCGGGATCGGCATCGGCGATCTGCTCCATGCCAACCGCCGGGTGGTCACGGCCGCCCAGTCCTCGGCCTCCGCGCTGGCGGCGCACTGGGCGCAGGCGATCGCGGTCGGTGCAACGCATCTACTGGGGTGGGTGCTGCTGGCGGCCACCATCATCCCGATCGCCGACCTCGCCATCGTGCTCGGTGCCGGCGGTCCGAAATCGATGGCCTGAGGCATGCCGGCCTGTTGGTGATCGCCTAAGTGGCGGTGAGCGCTTCCTGCAGTCCCCGGGTGGCCAGCACATCGGCCAGCTCATTGTCCACGACGCCGGAATGTCCCTTTACCCAGAACCATTCGACGCGGTGCTGCGCGCAGGCCACCTGCAGCCGCTGCCACAGGTCGACGTTCTTCACCGGTTGCTTGGCGGCGGTCAGCCACCCGTTGCGTTCCCAGCCGAACACCCACTTGGTGATGCCGTTGCGTACGTAGGTGCTGTCGGTGTGCAGGTGCACCAGCATCGGGCGCTTCAACGCCTCCAGCGCCATGATCGGCGCCATCAGTTCCATCCGGTTGTTGCTCGTCTCGCCGGGCTCGCCGCCGCACATCTCGCGGACATGGTCGCGGTGGCGCAGCACCGCACCCCAGCCGCCGGGCCCCGGGTTCGGGCGGCAGCCCCCGTCGGTGTGGATGATGACGGGGTCCTCGGTGGAGCTCATGGGTTCAGAGGATAAGTGTTCGGCGGGCTGGAGCGAAGCGACCGGGGACAGTGTCACGAGATCATCGCCGTGCGGACCGACATACCGAGCGCCAGATTGTCCAGCGTGGTGATCCGGCGACCCGGTTGGACGGCGTCCTTCACCGGCGAGGTGCGGTCACCGAAGAACGCCGCCGTCGCGTCGATGTCGGCGACGGTGAACGTGACGCCCCACAACGCCGACGGACCGGCGGCCGCCGAGTCGGGGGAGCCGACGACCTCCAGGATCACCTCGCCGAGCCGGTAGAAGACCTGCCGGATGGGCCGCCCGCCCAATTCGCCGTCCCGTTCCCGGCGCGGGTCCGCACCCACGGCGGACAGCGCCGCGACGGTGCGCCGCAGATCGGGCGAGAACAACACCACATGGTCGATCTTGGTCACCCCATTGGGGTGCTCCTGCGGTCCCGTGGCCGGGGTGGACGCGGACGCCGTCGTCGGGATGCCGTCGATCGGGCCGTCGGCGGGCAGCCCGCGCAGTGACCACCCGACGATGCCGGTGCCACGCTCGCGCCCGACCAGCCGCAGCGTCACCCCACCGACCCGAACAGAGCCGTCGCGGACGCTGAACCCGGCGTCGGCCCAGGCCTGTGGTGGATCGGCGATCTGCAGTTCGTCGACGGCGAGGCTCATGTCGCCATTCTGCACGCTCGTGCCATTTGCTGGTCGGTCCGGCCGCCCAGGTCGAATCTGTTGAAGTCCCGTGCGCTGACGCGGGCGTCATTTAGTGGGTAGCCTGGGGTCGCTTTGCTGGTGTCGAGAATGGGGCGATGACGGTGACCACTCCTGCTCCCGTGTGGTGGTCGGCTCGGACCAATCACTACGACTGGATCACCGACTATCTGTCCGAACGCGGCGCGACCGGACCGGTGCGTGCGCTGATGGCCGGGGTGGCCGCCTCGCTGGCAACGTGCCTGGTCATCCTGCTGTGCAGCGTGGACGGCCCGTCCGCCGGTGCCCCGCTGATCATGATGTGGACCGCGGTCGCCGGTGGTTTCGCGGGCGCCGCGCTGTGGGTGCTGCGGTGGCCCACCCGCGGGCAGTCCGTGGCGTTCGCCATGGCCGCGGTCGGATCGGTCGCGTTGGCCGGTCTGGCCTACCCGGACCCACAGGGGGCGTTGGTCGGCTGCATCGCGTTCTCCATCACGGCCGCCTACATCGCGTTCTTCCACTCCACCGCCCTGGTGACCGTCAACTTCGTGGTGGCCGCTTCGGTGGCGGTGGTCGCCGCGACCCGCATCGCCCAGGCCGGGCACCTCGCTCGCGCGGCGGTCGACCTCTTCCTGGTCGCGCAGATCAACATCGTCTTGCCCGCCGCCATCCATCTACTCGTCCGCGCATTGGGTTCGGACCTGGAGCGCGCCGGTCGGGACCCGCTGACCGGATTGCTGGACCGGCGGATGTTCCGTCGCCGGGTCGGCCGGATGGTGCACGACCGCAACGTGGCCCCGGGCGCACACCTCGTGGTCGCCATGGTCGACCTCGACGAGTTCAAACGGCTCAACGACACCTACGGACACCAGGCCGGCGATGACGCGCTGGTGGCGGTCGGCCGGGCGATGCGGCGGGCCGTCGCCCACACCCCGGCGGTGATCGCGCGCAGCGGCGGCGAGGAGTTCCTCGTCGCGGCCGTCTACGACACCGCCGATCCCCGGGCGCTGGCCCGGCGGGTCTGCGAGAACATCGCGGCCCTGCCGGTGTCGATCACCGCGAGTGTGGGCACCGCCTCGGCGCCGATCCGCAGCCTGCGCCACCCGGCGGTGCACCTGCGCTCGTATCTGGAGCGCCTGGTTGCCGATGCCGACGAGGCGATGTACGCGGCCAAACGTGCGGGCGGCAACCGGCACAGCCACTTCTCCGGGGCCTGACGCCCTACCATCCGGCACCGACATTCCGGGCTCGGCGACGACGGTTATCCACAATCGCCGATTCATCCACAGGTTGGCCTTCTGACCTGGCGGGCCGGGCTCCCGGTCGCGGATAATCGAAACTATGTTCGATCGGCAGATGGCGGTGGTAGCGGCGGCCGGGACCGCCGCGGCCCGCGTCGACGCGTACGCGCGGCTGGAGAACTCGGCCTGCGCGGCGCGGCTGGCGGCGATGGCGGACATGCTGGCCGCTGCCTACGCCGAGGACGGGTCGGCGAACCGCGAGCAGTGGCGGTTCGACAACTGGTCGGCGGTCTGCGCGCACATCGGTGCCGCCCAGGCGATCACCAGCGGGGTGGCCTCGGGCCTGCTGATGGATGCGGTCGCACTGACGGAGCGGTTGCCGCGGGTGCGGGCGCTGTTCGCGGCCGGCGTGCTGTCCTATCGGGTGGTGCACCGGATCTGCATGCGCACCGCGCTGGTCAAGGATCCGGATGCGCTGCGGGCGGTCGACAAAGGGCTGGCGGAGGAATTCGCCTCGGCCGGGGCGATGTCGGTGGATCAGCAGGACGCCGCCATCGACGCGCTGATCCTCATCCACGACCCGTATGCGGTGCGGCGCAGCGCATCGGCGGCCCGCAGCCATCGCCTCGACGTCTGCGTCGAGGGCGGGTCCGGCACCGCGTATCTGACCGCGACCATGTCGGTCACCGATGCACAAGCGGTCGAAGAACGCGCGGATGCGTTGGCGCGCACAGTGTGCGCGCACGATCCGCGCCCGTTCGAGGTGCGCCGGGCCGCGGCGCTGGGCGCGATGGGCTTCGATTGGGACCGGCTTCCATGCCTGTGTGAGCGTGCGGACTGCGCGGCCGCCTCCAAACCCGCCGGTGGCGGTGTGATCATCTACGTGGTGGCCGACGCCGATGCGGTGGGCGGCGGCGGCGGTGGGCCGGCGCCGGAACCGGAGCCCGAGCCTCCGATGCCGGAACCCGAGTCCCCGACGCCGCGGCCGGAACCCGAGTCCCCGACGCCGCGGCCGGAACCCCCGACACCCCGGCCGGAGCCGGAACCCGAGCCCGAGTCGACCCCCGCCCCCGCGGTGGGCGACCTGGCGGCCCAGCGGCGTGCCCTGGTGATCCCGCCGAAATCCCTGCTGTCCAAGCCGCTGCGTGAGCACACCTGGGCGGAACTGTCCGCCGCCTACGCCGCCGACCGCGGTGAAATCAGCCCGGCAACACCGGGCATGGTGCTCGGCGGACCGGTATTGCCGGCGGCGGTGGTGTCCCAGCTCGCGCTGCACGCCCGCGTCCGGCCGCTCGTGCATCCGGGGCAGGCGCCGCCGGAACCCCGGTACCGCCCCTCAAAGGCACTGGCCGCTTTCGTCCGGTGCCGCGATGGCAGGTGCCGGTTTCCGGGCTGCAACCGGCCGGTCGACGACATCGACCACACGGTGCCCCATCCGTTCGGGCCGACCGCGGCGTCCAACCTGATCGGTCTCTGCCGCGTGCACCATCTCTGCAAGACGTTCTGGCCGGGATGGACGAGTCGACAGTTCCCGGACGGCACCGTGCAGTGGACCGCGCCCGACAAGCACGTCTATACGACCTATCCGCGCAGTCGGCTGCTGTTCCCGCGGCTGTGCGCACCGACGGCGCCCGTCACCGCCGCCGCGCCGGTGAAAACTACTGCGGGACTGTGCATGCCGCGCCGCAAGGAAACCCGAGAAGAGGCCCGGAGTCGCCGCATCGATGACGAGCGCCGGGCCAACACCGCGTGGGTCGAGCAGTACCTGCGCGACAACGCCCCACCGATATGAACCGCGATTGCTACTCTCCCCGGGTGATTCGGATGCTTGCCGCGCCCCTGGCCGCCCTCGCCGCACTGTCCTTCGCCCCGGCCGCGAGCGCCGAGCCCCAGCCTGTCGAACCGCAGCCTGTCGAGCACCAGCCCGCCGACACCGCCCGGTACGCCATCGGCATGTGCTACGACACCGAGAACCCGCTGCCGCAGCGCCCGGAGTACTTCGACTACAACTGCGACGGCACCGGCGTCCTGCACCACATGGACTGGTCCTCCTGGGACGCCGACGGCGCGCACGGGGTGGGCACCGACGTCGCGGTCGAATGCCAACCCAACTGTGCCGAGGGTCCGGTGCTGAGCAACCCCGTCGTGGTGCACGCCTGGAACCCGCAGCCCTCCAGCAGCCCGCACTGCCCGGCCGACGCCCGGTTCTACGCCGATTTGACCATCGCCTACCCGGACACCGTGCCGCCGTGGATCCAGCCCGGCACCCAGTGGTACCCGGGCACCGACTTCGTGCTCGTCGACGGCAAGCCCGCCGTGCACTACTCCGGACTCAGCTCGAACTGCGAGGATCAGCTTCGTTGACCTCGGGCGGCGCCAGCAGATCGCCCGCACCCTCGGCGTCCTGACGGCTGACCTCCCGCAGCCGCTCCGCGTACTTCAGATCGTCGCGCCACAACCGGTGTGCCGCATGCCGCATGAACGGACGGATCAGCGCCTGCGCCGGCATGGCACGGGCGAACCCGGGCCGGTCGGAATGCGCGATCACCGCCTCGATCACCGTGGTGCGCGGCCGCCCGTCGGGCCCGGTGCCGAGTGGGGTGGCGTGCGTCTCCACCACGCTTCCGCTGCCCTCACCGTCGATGATGCGCATGGTCAGGGTGCGCGGTTCCGGGCTGGTGAACTCGGCGATCACCGGCACCCCGAACCGCCCCATCCGGAACGTCACCGCCACCAGGAAACGATCCTCCTGTTCGGGCAGATCCGGGTCCTCGGCGGGTGCGCTCAGCACCTCCAGCCGGGTGAACGAATACGGGTGAAACCAGCTGCCGTGCCACGGATCCATCCGATTGGCGACGATGTCCGCCGGCTCGCACACCCCGGTCAGGCTGGTGACCGCCGCCATCCGCGGCGAACCCGGCCGGACCGACAACACCGGGGCATCGGTGGGCGTCTCGCCTCCGATGCGGTCCAGCCGCACCCACACCAGCACACCGTCGTCGTAGGCCGGTAGCGCCGGCCAGTCCGGGCGTGACCGCCCGGTCAACCGCAACCCGTGCCACGGGCAGACCAGCTGCCCACGGTCCACGACCCCGGTGCACAGATCCGCGCCCAAATGCGGGCAGCGCGCCGGGCCGGCGTGCAGGGCGCCGTCCTGGCCGCGCCAGCACACCACCTCGGCCCCGGCCACCCGCGTCCCGAACGGTTTGCGCCCGACATCCGAACTCGCGCCCAGCACATACCAATTACCGCTCGGCCGGCTCTGCGAGCGGGCCAGCGCGGCGGCGATCAGCGACGGCGACGCCTGTTTGTGGGTAGGGGTCTGTTTGCTCCACTGGGTGCGGGGGAGCAGCTGGAACGGCCAACTTTTCACACCGACACCCGCCCGTCGCTGCGGTCGGCGCGGCCCGCCAAGGTGCGCAGCACCGCCGAGCGGCCCTGCGTCGGCACCGTGTACAGATCGTGGCCACGCACCCCGAACCGGTCGAGCAGCGCGTTCGCCGCGGCCATCCCGGTGGTGGCGGCCCGCTCCATCAGCGCCACCGGAAGATCGATGCGGATCCCGTCCCCGGCCAGCACCAGACCCTCCTGCGGGGTCAGCACCGTCGGGCGGCGCGCGAAATCACCGGGACCCAGCCGCGGGCAGTCCGCACGGCACAGCGTCACCTCGTGCACTACACCGGCTCCCACGGTCTCCGGATAGAGCTCATGCAACCGGGCATCGAGCTGCTCCCGCAACTGCGGGGTGTCCTCGGCGACGGAGTAGGCGTGCAACTCGACCACCGCACCACCGGTGCGCTGCGCCCACTCGGTGGCCTCGACCTCGTAGCGGTTCAGCACACTGATGTTGTCCAGCGGCGGCAGGCCGCCGGTACCCAGGAACGCCGGCCGGTCGGCCTGCACCGGGCGATCCAGCCACAGCCGACGCACCACGAACGGTGCGGCCGAGCCCATTTCACCGATCCGGTAACGCCACTCGGAATCACCCAGGTCCGGCGAGTCCGCGACGATGCGCTGCAACGCGGGCACCTCGGTGGCCAACACCACACCGTCGGCGCGCACGGTGCCGCCCGAATCGTCGGTGACCAGGAACCCGAGGCCGACGGGGGTCACCCCGCGCACCGCGGTACCGGTGCGCACCTGCACACCTTTACCGCGCAGGTACTGCTCCATCGGACGCCACAGGGCCACATCGAAATTCGCGGTCGCCACATCGAACACCAGGCCCTCGCTGGAGCCCAGGAAATAGATGTGGAACATGGTGGCCAGTTCGGCGGCCGACAACGCCTCGGGCCGGGTGAAGAAACTGCGGGAGAA
This sequence comes from Mycolicibacterium aurum, assembly GCA_900078775.1. Taxonomy (GTDB): domain Bacteria; phylum Actinomycetota; class Actinomycetes; order Mycobacteriales; family Mycobacteriaceae; genus Mycobacterium; species Mycobacterium aurum_A. Next base: position 3,809,518 of record LT549889.1, on the reverse strand, counting down.
CACCTCGAAGGCGAGGTGCTGGGCCGCCACCGGAAAGTTGATGTCCTGCAGGAACGATTCGGCGTCCTGATCGTCGAGCTGCCAGTAGGTCTGCGGCACCGACACCTTCGCCAGCGGTGCCGCGGCCTTGGCGTCCAGATGGATCATGTCCCGCAGCCGGAAGGTCGGGCTGCGAAGCGCGAACGCCATCGCATTGAACGGTGGTGTGCGCGGCAGCCCGCGGAAGGTATCGCGGCGCCCGTCCCCGTCCACCAGCGGGTAGTCGTCCAGCGGGGCAAACATGCCCAGATCGGAGTCGATGCGGCGCAGCATGTTCCGCAGGTTGTAGTACTGCCGGAAAAAGGCGTGGAAGCCGCGGTTCATCGCCGCCGGCGTGCCGTCGGGCATGGTCTCGGTCCAGCCGGCCACGCGCCCGCCCAGATCGGGTTCGCGCTCGTACAGGTGCACCTGCACGCCCCGGTCGGCCAAGGCGGTCGCGGCCGCCAGGCCCGCGATGCCACCGCCGACGACGGCCACCGTGGGCCGCGCCGGGAGATGCCCGGCGTCCGGGAGGCCGGGCGTCGCCGGGTGGAGCACTCTGCGGGGATCTGTCATGCTGCCGCCTTACCGAGGAAAGTGTGCACGATGCCGCTCTGCCAGCCGGGCATCGTCGCGCTGTGGACATTGACGAAGCCGTTGCGCTGCAGCCGATCCCGGAACTGCACGGCACCATCGAAGGAGTTGACGCTGCGGCGCAGATAGCGGTAGAGCGCGGCGTCGCCGGTGCGGACCCGGCCGGCCGGGATGATGACCGCCCAGCACACCGCATTCCAGATCGCGGCGGCCCGGCGGGAGTCGCGCACCGAGTACTCGTGCGCGGCGAAGACACCACCCGGCGCGAGCAACCCCCGCAGCTCGCGCAACACCGGGTCGGGGTCGGGAAGATTACGCACCAGGTAGGCGGCCAAGATGCCGTGGAACGGTCCCTGCACCCCGGATGCCCGCAGGTCCTCGGCCCGGCTCTGCACGAACGACACTCCCGTCGGCCAGTCCTTGGCCCGGGCCCGGGCCAGCATGCCCGCCGACCCGTCCACGGCGACGATCTCGGCGTGCGGCGCCGCGCTCAACAGGGCCGCGGTGGAAGCGCCTGTGCCACACCCGATGTCCAGCAGTCGCAGCCCGCGACCGCCGTCGGGCAGCTCCATCCGCCGGGCCGACAACCGCAGATGCTCGTGATAGCCGGGATTGGCGCCGACCAGTTCGTCATACGAGTCGGCACCCGCATCGAAGGCCTCGGGCACGTTGTACGCGCTGCTGTTCATGCCGCGTTCCGCCGGCCCGCCGAGCGCTCCCACAGCAGCAGCACCGCGGTGATCATCGCCCAGCCGAACAGGAAATCCTCGATCGGGATGTCCCAGGGGAAGCGGATCCCGGTGGAGTGCTGTTCGTTGTACAGCACGATCGGGGCGCTCAGCTTGGTCAACCACCCGTCGACGAGCACCTGGAATCCGAGCACTATCGCCATCGACAACCAGTACGCGGCCCGGCGGAACAGCCCGGTGCGCAGCACCCGGAGCTCCCATCCGATGACCACCAGCACCGCGATCACCGCAGGCAGCGTGTAGCCCAGGCCGGTCACCGGTGCACCTCCCGGTCGGACCCAGCGGACCGCCGACGCGCCACCCAGGCCAGGATGGTGCTCACCGCGGAGTAGGTCAGCAGTCCGCACAGCGGGATCACGATGAAGAACAGCAGCTCCTCGATCGGGAACACCCAGATGTGAAAACCGGTGACGTACTGCGGGTTATAGGACCAGACGTCGCCGAGGATGGCCAGCAGGTCCCACAGCACGAACACCGCCGCCACCGGCAGGATCGCCGCGGCCGCGCGGCGCAGCTGACGGTAGACGCCGTCGCCGAACACCTCCAGCGGTGCGGTGATCGCCAGACAGCCGACCATCAGGATGAGGTAATGATAGGCGTCGATCTCAGACCTCCCCACGCCGAGCGCGTGCGCGCCAGGAGTTGACCAGTCCCCGGCTCGCCACCTGCAGTCGCCGGACGTTGGAAACCGTGGCGCGCTCGCTGAAGACCTCGTAGTTGATCTCCTCGATGCGGTCGAGGATCTCCGAGTACAGGGTCAGCGCGGCCCGGATGCACGGCCGCGAATGCGGATGCAGCATCGGAATTCCCAGCTCGGCGTGCGCGTAGATGGTCCGGGTCCGGGCGTGCTGCTCGATCAGCGCCGACCGCAACCGCGGATCGGTGCGCCGGTGGCGCTGGCACCACAGCAGCAGCTCGCGGTCCACCCCGTGCGCGGCCAACTCGTCGGCGGGCAGGTACACCCGGCCGCGGGTCAGGTCCTCATCGATGTCGCGCAGGAAGTTGGTGAGCTGGAACGCCTTTCCCAGCGCGGCGGCGTGCGGGGCGGCCTCCTCGCGGGGCACCACGGTGCCCAGTACCGGCAGCATCTGCAGTCCGATGACCTCCGCCGACCCGTACATGTAGCGGTCCAGCGCGGCCCGGTCCGGATAGTCGGTGATGCTCAGATCCATCCGCATGGAGGCCAGGAAGTCGTCGAACAGATGCCAGTCCAGCTGATAGTTGCGGGCGGTGTCGACGACGGCGTCGAGCACCGGATCGTCACCGGCCAACCGGTTCTGCACCAGCCGGGCGAACAGTGCGTCGGCCAGGAGTTGCAGCTCGGCGGCCCGCTCATCGGTTGTGCGGTCGTCGAACTCGTCCAGTACATCGTCGGCGCGGCGGGCGAACCCGTACAGCGCGTGCACGGCCGGCCGTTGTCGGGGCGAAAGCAACCGGGTGGCCAGGAAGAACGTCTTGCCGTGCGCGGCGTTGAGGGCGCGACACCGCTGGTAGGCCGCGCGCAGCTTTTCGCCCTGTACGCCTGCCGCATCCAGTTCGGAGTGGATCATGTGCGGGCCCCCATCATCGAGTTGCTGGAAATCCGGTCGGCGGCCAGTCGGCCGGACACGATGGCGGTCGGGATGCCGACCCCGGGCACGGTGGACGACCCGGCCAGAATGGCGTTGTCGATACCGCGCACCCTGTTCCCGGGCCGGAACGGTCCGGTCTGTCCGAAGGTGTGCGCGAGGGCGAACGGGGTGCCGGCGAGCATGCCCTGGCGCGCCCAGTCCTGCGGTGTCACCACGTGCAGCACCTCGGCGTCCGCACCCAGATGCGGCAGCCGCGTGGTGACGGTGTCCAGCATCTGCGCGGTGTAGGCGTCCCGGTCGGCGTCCCAATCCTTGTCGCTCACCGCGGTATTGGGTGCCGGGGCCAGAACGTAGAGCAGATCCCGGCCGTCCGGGGCGAGCGTCGGATCCCCGGCGGTGGGCCGGGTGACCAGCAGCGAGGGATCCGACATGGTGCGGCCCTCGTCGATGATCTGCTCGAAGGTGCGGTCCCATTCGCCGCCGAACAGGATGGTGTGGTGCGCCGCGTCGGCGGCCGGATCGGTGGCCCGGCAACCGATGTGGGCGACGACGGCGGACGGGGCCGGGCGCAACCGCAGCGGCCGACGCGGGGTGCGGCCGAGCATCCGGTAGGTGTCGGGCAGTTCGGTGGTCAGCACGACCGCGTCGGCGGGGAACCGCTCGCCGGTGTCGGTGCGCACCGCGGTGACCCGGCTACCGGTGCGCTCCAGCTCGGTCACCGTTGCGTCATAACGGAACTCGACCCCGGCATCGGCGGCCGCGGCGGCCATTGCATCGGGCAGGGCGCGCATCCCCCCGCGCGGGAAGTACACCCCGGACACGGTGTCCATGTAGGCGATCACCGCGTACGCGGCCAGCGCCCGGTTCGGCGGCACCCCGGCGTAGAGGGCCTGGAAGGTGAACACCCGCAGCAGCCGCTCATCGGTGATGAAGCGGCGCACCATCGGCTCCCAGCGGCGGAACCCGCCGATGGCGGCCAGCTTGGCCAACTGCGGAGTCAGCAGCGACAACGGGGAGTCGAAATTGGACGCGATGAACCCGTCGAACTCGAGCTGGTAGAGCCGGGCCAGCCAGGACCGCAGTCGCAGGTAGCCGTCGGCCTCGGCGCGCCCGGCGAACCGTTCGATCTCGGCCGCCATGGTGGCCGCATCGCTGTGCACGTGCAGGCTGCTGCCGTCGGCGAAGGAGGCCCGGTAGGCGGGGTCGACGCGGATCAGTTCCAGCCGGTCGGCGGTGGATTCGCCGACGGCGGCGAACGTTTCGTCCAGGATGTCGGGCATCGTCAGCACGGTGGGCCCGGTGTCGATGCGGTACCCGGACAGATCGGCGCGGCCGACCCGGCCACCCGGATGTGAACCGCGCTCGACGACGGTGACGCGGCGACCGCGTCCGGCCAGGTGCAGTGCCGCGGACAGGCCGGACAGTCCGGCGCCCACCACGACGACGTTGTCGGTGCGGCCACCGACGGTGCGCATCAGGCGATCCGTTCGGTACACGCCGACGCCATGGCGACCAACGCCGAGCGCGCATCGGCGTCGAGCCGGGTGGCGTCCAGGCTGTCCAGCGCCTGCACCGCGACCGCGAACCGCCGATGGATCATGTCCTCTATCCGTTGCACCGTTCCTACTTCCGAGATCAGGGCCTGCCATCTGGTGACGTCCCCGGAGCTGAGCTCCGGCGCCGTCATGAACTCCTTGAACTGGCGCTGCTGCGCGCCGGTGGCCAGCTCGTACCCGGCGACCACGACGGTGGTGGCCTTGCGCGCCACCAGGTCCGTGCCGGTGGGCTTGCCGGTGGTCTGCGGTGCGCCGAACACCCCGAGCAGGTCGTCGCGGAGCTGGAAGGCCTCCCCGATGGCCTCGCCGTAGCGGCCCAGCACCGTGATCACCTCGGCGTCGCAGCCGGCCAGGGCGGCACCGATCTCCAGCGGCCGGCGCACCGTGTAATTCCCGGACTTACGGCGGGCCACGTCCAGCACCTCGTCCAGTTGCGGGAAGCCCGCGGTGTCGTTGACCAGGTCGGCGAACTGCCCGACCGCCAGTTCGGTGCGCATGGCGTCATAGCGCGGCCAGGCCCGCGTCAGCGCCGCCTCGTCCACCCCGCTCTCGCGCAGCATCTGCTCGGCCCAGACCAGGCACAGATCGCCGAGCAGCACGGCCGCCGACTCACCGAACCGGGCCGAGGACCCGGGCAGCCCGCGTTCGCGGTGCCAGCGCTCGAAGGCGCGGTGGGCGCTCGGCCGGCCGCGGCGCATCGGCGACTCGTCCATCACGTCGTCCTGCAGCAGCGCGAATGCGTGCAGCAGTTCCAGGCTGGCCGCGGCCCGCAGGGCGGCCTCGTCCGCCGGGGCCCCGCACTGCCAGCCGAGGTAGAGGTACGTCGAGCGGACGCACTTGCCCTCGGCGAGCATGCCGCGCAGCACGAGCTCGGTGATGTCGACGTGCGCGCCGTAAAGCGCTTCGCGACAGTGTGTGTCGAGAAACTCCGTGACGGCGCCGAGCACGGCGCGCCGCAACGGAGCCAACCACCTGGTTGCCGTGGGGCCGGCGCCGACGGGGGGATCGGTCGCGACCTGGGAGCGGGATGCCATCGCGCCAGTAAGTACCCGGTTTTTCGGATTTCATGCACGGCTGCGGCGTTTCATAGTGTGACAATCAGGGCACCAGAGGCAGGACCGAGCGAAGGATGAGGATTGGCCCGCTACCTGCTTGCCGCCAGCCCGCTACGGGGTCACGTGCTGCCCATGCTGGACATCGGCGCGGGCCTGCGCGAACTCGGCCACCACGTCACCGTGCTGACCGGCGCCGGGTACGCCGACGCGGTCCGGGCCGCCGGACTGACCATGCAGGCCCTGCCCGACGAGGTGCGGATCGACCCGCCGTCCGCGGTCCCGGCGCCGCTGCGGGCCCTGCCCGCCCAGCTGCGCCGGTTCTGGCTGGGGCGCGCCGAACTGGACACCGTCTTCGCCCGGCCGCTGCCCGCCGAATCCCGCGCCCTGGCAACGGTGCTGCAGGACAGCCCGGTCGACGCGGTGCTGGCCGACATCACCTTCACCGGGGTGCTACCGATGCTGCTGGACGACGGTCCACGGCCGCCGGTGGTGATCTGCAATGTGGGCCCGCTGACCCTGTCGAGTGCCGATGTGCCGCCGTTCGGGATGGCCTGGCGCCCCGAGCCCGGGGTGGACTACCGGGCGATGACGGCCGTCGCGCACCGGGTGATCATGCGCGGCAGCCAACGCCGCTTCAACCGGGCGCTGGCTGCCGCGCGTTCGCGGCCGTCGCCGGTGTTCATCAGCGACTGGCCGCGACTGGCCGACGGCGTGGTGCAACTGGCGGTGCAGGACTTCGAGTACTCCCGCTCGGACCTGCCGCCGATGGTGGAGTTCGTCGGGCCGGTGTTGCCCGGTAAGGGCAAGGTGGACAAGGGTCTACCGGACTGGTGGCCGGACGTGCAGCGGGCCGGGTCGGTGGTGCACGTCACCCAGGGCACCTTCGACAACACCGATCTCGATCAGCTGATCGCGCCCACCCTGGAGGCGCTCGCCGACCGCGAGGACCTGCTGGTGGTGGTCAGCACCGGCCGGCCGGACACCCGGTTGTCCTGCCCGGTGCCCGGCAACGCCCGGGTGACCGACTGGGTGCCCTATGCGGCGCTGATGCCACTGGTCGGCGCGATGGTGACCAACGGCGGCTACGGCGGGGTGCAGTACGCGTTGAGTCACGGGGTGCCGCTGGTGGTGGCCGGCGAGACATCGGACAAGGCCGAGGTGGCCGCCCGCGTCGTGCACTCCGGGGTGGGGGTGGACCTCGGCACGTCCACCCCGTCGGCCCAGGCGATCCGGGCCGCGGTGGACCGGGTGCTCGCAGATGACCGTTACCGGACGGCCGCGGCGGGGCTGCGGCGGGCGATCGAGGCGACCACCCCGGTGGACTCAATTGCCAATGTGCTCAAGCGCTGTGGTGAGTAGCGTGAAGCCATGACTGCAGAACTCCCGGATCAGACCGGAGGGGCCTACAGCCCCGAGGAAGAGGACCAGCTGTCGGCGGAGGACACCCTGCTCGACCGCGGGGTCGACGATCTGCTGGACGAGGGCTACTCGCCCCCGGAACGCTGGCAGGAACCCCGCGAGCACGAGACCCTCGACGAGCGCCTGGCCGACGAACAACCGGATCAGGGCGTCGACGACGGGGAGGAACCCGACGAGCAGTTCGGTGAGGACGAGGTGGGCGCCAGCCGGTCCGGCCGGCTGGTCGCACCCGACGCCGGATTCGGCGAGGACGACGAGCCCGCGCTGGTCGGCCGTGATGTCGGGATCGACGGCGGGGCGGCCTCGGCCGAGGAGGCCGCCGTGCACGTCATCGAGGATTAGCGGCGCGCCGCTCCAGCAGCACCGACCCGGTGAGCACCACCAGCCCGCCGACGGCCAGCATCGCCCCGGCGGCGGCCGGGGCCGTGTAGCCGTACCCGGCCGCGATCACCAGACCGCCCACCCAGGCACCGGTGGCGTTGGCGAAGTTGAACGCCGAGTGCATCAGCGCGGCGGCCAGGGACTGGGCATCGTGGGCGACGTCCATCAGCCGTGACTGCAGCGCGGGACCGATGGAGGAGCCCACCGCGCCGATGCAGAACAGGCCCAGCAGCGCGGTCCACGGATTGTGCGCGGCGGCCACGAACGCGGCCAGCACGACGGTCAGCGCGATCATCGAGGCATACAGCCAGCCGACCACCGAGATGTCGGCCATCTTGCCGCCGACCAGATTGCCGATCACCATGCCGAGGCCGAAGATCATCAGCGCCAACGGGATCATGTCGCGGGACAGGCCGGCCACGTCGGTCAACGTGGTGGCGATATAGGTGTACACCGCGAACATGCCGCCGAAGCCGATCATCCCGACCAGCAGGGCCAGCAGCACCTGCGGGCGCTTGAGCGCGCCGAGTTCGGTGACCGGACTGGTGACGTGCATCGAGTGCATGCTCGGCAGCCAGAACCACAGGGCGGTGAGGGTGACCAGGCCGATCGCCACCACCAGGCCGAACGCACTGCGCCAGCCGAAGTGCTGGCCGAGCCAGGAGGCGACCGGGACACCGAGCACGGTGGCGACGGTGAGGCCGGTGAGGACGTGCGACACCGCCTTGGCCCGATTCTGCGGGCCCATCAGATGGGCGGCCACCAGGGCAGCGATCCCGAAGTACGCACCGTGCGGGAGTCCGGCGATGAACCGCGCGGCGATCAGGGTGCCGTAGGTCGGGGCGAAGACGCTGGCCAGGTTGGCCACGGTGAACAGCACCATCAGGCCCAGCAACAGGTTGCGGCGCGGCATCCGGGCGGTCAGTGCCGCGATCAACGGGGCCCCGATGACGACGCCCAACGCGTAGGCGGAGATGACGTGTCCGGCGACCGGTTCGGTGACGCCCAGGCCGGTGGCGATATCGGGCAGCAGACCCATCGCCACGAACTCCGTGGTGCCGATGCCGAACCCGCCGATGGCCAGCGCGAACACCGCGAGCCAGCGGACCGTCGGGTCGGGGGACACGACGGACTGCGGGCGGGTGGGGCGGTCGAGGCGGGAAGTCACCGACCAAGGGTATGGCGACTTACGTCGACGGATCAAACTAGTTTTGTCTTTTTCCTGCGAAAGTGGCGAAACTTACGTCATCGTGGTCCAATCGAGGCATGGCCGACGTCGGCGAGGTATTCGCCCTGATCAGGGACCGCGGGGAAATCACCCGCGCCGAGATCGCGGCCCGCACCGGGCTGTCCCGGACCGCGGTGGGTGCCCGGCTCGCGGCCCTGCTGGACTCCGGGCTGGTCGTGGAATGCGAACCGGCACCCTCGACCGGCGGCCGTCCGGCGACCAGGCTGAGCTTCAACGCCGATGCCGCAGTGGTGCTGTCGGCGGCGGTCGGGATCAGCCGGACCCGGCTCGCGGTGTGCAACCTGGCCGGGGAGATCCTGGCGCTGGCCGACATCGACTCCGAGGTCGCGCTCGGGCCCGACGATCTGATGCCCGACGTGATCAAGGGCCTCGACGTGCTGCTCGAACAGTTCCCCGATGCCGCCGTCTACGGGGTGGGGCTGAGCCTGCCCGGTGCGGTGGACGCGGACCGGGGCTGCAGCTGCGGTTCGGCGATCCTGCGCGGCTGGGACGGGGTGGACCTGCGGCCCTACTTCGACGGCCTGGCGCGCGCCGGCTCCACGGTGGTGCTCGGCAACGACGCCAATGCGATCGCGCTCGCCGAACGCGGTGACGCCGCCGATGTACTGGTGCTCAAGGCCTCCAGCGGACTGGGCGCCGGCATCATCGCCGGGGGTGCGCTGCTGCAAGGCGCGAACCACGCGGCCGGCGAGTTCGGCCACAACAAAGTGCTTGCCGCACAAGGAGTTCCGTGCCGCTGTGGGGACACCGGGTGCCTGGAGGCGGTGGCCGGCGGCTGGGCCATCGTGCGGGCACTGCAGCAGCAGGGCCGCTCGGTGCGGCATCTGCGCGACGTGGCGGAACTGGCCCACGACGGCGACCCGGAGGCGCGCCGGATGGTGCGCGACAGTGGCCGCCATGTGGGGGAGGGCATCGCCCCGGCGGTGAACCTGCTCAACCCCGCGCTGATCGTGATCGCCGGCGATATGGCCGCGGTGCACGAGATCTTCGTGGCCGGCCTGCGAGAGACGCTGTACGGCAACGCCACCGCGCAGGCCACCGGTCACCTGCGGGTGCGCCCGTCCACGCACGGGGACCGTTCGGCCACCATCGGTACGGCCATGATGGTGGCCGAACAGGTGCTCAGCCCGGCCGCCGTCGACGCCCTGCTGAACTGACGGTCAGCCGATCGCGGTCTGTTGGTACAGCGCCAGCCGCCATCGGCCGTCGGCGCGGTGGTAGACGCTGGACATCGCCCCGGTGAACGCGGGTTCGGGACCGTCCCGGTACCCGGTGCCGGTGTACACCAGCACCGCGTTGTCGGCGTCGATCCGGATGCAGCGGACGTCACTGATCTGGTAGCTACGCCACGGCGGCGACTGGGCCAGCGCCTCCACCACGGTGTCGCGATCGGCGACCATGCCGTTGGCCAGCACCATCACCGCGTCTGCCAGCATGATGCGCCCGTAGAACTCCGAACCGGTGGAATCGCACAGTGAATCCCAGCCCGCGCGTTCCAGCTCCAGTAACTCCGCTTCCATGGGTACCGGATACCCAGGATGTGGACTACCCGTTCGCCTTGGCGATGACGTTCTCGGCGAACCACTCCAGGTTGCGGATCTTGGCGTCCAGCGGCTCGGTGTCCTCTCCCTTGATGTAGGGGATCCGGAATCCGACAATGACGTCGGTGACGCCCTTGTCCTCCAGGCGCTTGATGCCGTCCAGGCTGAACCCGTCGATGGAGATGACGTGGATCTGGAACTCGCCGGCCTGCCCGATCCGCTCCTCCTCGTCGCGGAACCTCGCCAGCTTGGCCAGCAGCGGATCGAGTTCGGCCGGATCGCCGCCGCCGTGCATCCAGCCGTCGTTGCGGGCGGCCCGGCGCAGCGCGGCGTCGGCGTGCCCGCCCACCAGGATCGGCACCGGCCTGGTCGGCGCGGGCGTCATCTTGGTGCTCGGGATGTCGTAGAACTCGCCGTGGTAGGAGAAGTAGTCCCCGGAGGTCAGCCCGCGGATGACGTCGATGCACTCGTCCATCCGCTTCCCGCGCCGGGCGAACGGGACACCCATCACCTCGTAGTCCTCCGGCCACGGGCTGGTGCCGACCCCGAGGCCGAGGCGGTTGTCGAACATGGCGGCCAGCGAGCCGGCCTGCTTGGCGACCAGCGCGGGCGGGCGGATCGGCAGCTTCAACACGAAGATGTTGAAGTGCAGCTTCGTGGTCACCGCGGACAGCGCACCGATCAGCGCGAAGGACTCGATGAACGGCTTGCCGTCCAGGAACTCCCGGTTGCCGTCCTCGGTGTAGGGATACTTCGAATCCGACACCTCCGGGTAGGCGATGCTGTCCGGGATCGTCATCGCGTGGTATCCGGCCTCGTCGGCGGCCTTCGCCAACGGGATGTAGTACTTCGGATCGGTCATGGCTTCCGCATAGGTGAACCGCATGGACCGATACTAGAACACGTTCTAGTTTCCCGATGAGGAACGGCGAGGCAGGATGGATGCCGTGCCGAGAGCATGGCTGACCCGCAACCTCCGGCTGCTCTCGGCGGTGTCCTTTCTGCAGGACACCGCGAGCGAGCTGCTCTATCCGCTGCTGCCCATCTATCTGACCACGGTGCTGGGCGCGCCGCCGGCCGTCGTCGGGGCCATCGAGGGGGCCGCCGAGGGGGCGGCCTCGATGACCAAGCTGGCCTCCGGCCCGCTCGGTGACCGGTTCGCCCGGCGTCCGCTCATCGCCACCGGGTACGGCATGGCCGCGCTCGGCAAGGTGATGGTCGCGGCGTTCGTGTCCTGGCAGGGGGTGCTGGCCGGCCGGGTGGTGGACCGGCTCGGCAAGGGGATGCGCGGAGCGCCGCGAGATGCGTTGCTGGTGACCGGAATCGACGAGTCCGCTCGCGGCCGGGTATTCGGGTTCCACCGTGCCATGGACACCGCCGGGGCCGTCGTCGGCCCGCTGCTCGGACTGGCCGGCTACGAACTGCTCGACCATGAGATCGCCCCGCTGCTGTGGGTAGCGGCGGTACCCGCGGTGCTCAGTGTGGCGCTGGTGTTCCTGGTGCGCGAGCCCAGGCGGGCGCCACGCACTCAGCGCGAGCCCATCTTCGCTCGGGTCAAGGAACTGCCCCGACGGTACTGGCGGACCTGCGGCGCGCTGGTGGCCTTCGGGCTGATCAACTTTCCCGACGCCCTGCTGCTGTTGCGGCTCTCCGAGATCGGGTTCTCCGTCGTCGACGTCATCCTGGCCTACGTCGGCTACAACCTGGTCTACGCGCTGGCCAGCTTTCCGGCCGGCCTGCTGGCCGACCGGATCGGCCGGATCTCGGTGTTCGGCATCGGACTGGTCTTCTTCGCCATCGGCTATACCGGCCTGGGCCTGACCACCGACCGGGGTGCGGCCTGGCTGCTGATCGGCGTCTACGGGCTGTTCACCGCCTGCACCGACGGGGTCGGCAAGGCCTGGATCTCCGCGCTGGTCGGGTCCGATCTGCAGGCCAGTGCCCAGGGCCTCTACGGCGGCGCCGGCGGTTTCGCGATCCTGTTCGCCGGGATCTGGGCCGGGCTGGCCTGGGGTGCCGACGGCACGCTGCCGCTACTCATCTCCGGGGTGGTGGGCGCCGGGTTCGCGGCCGCGATGCTGGTGGTGGGTTACCGGACGAAGGGCGGGACGCCGACCCCCGCGATCGAATAGCTGCCCTGCTGGGTGCGCTCGGTGAACCGGGCCATCGCGGTCTGCTTGTCGATGGTGACCGGCAGCGGGCCACGCGCGTCATCCGGGAGCATGTCGAAAACCGTTCCCTGCCAGTGGTATCGGCCGTCGATCGGGTCCAGGCGCCCGGCGAGCAGGACCCGGCAGATGCGGCCGTCGATGGTCGCCGGGCCGTCGTAGACGTCCGCGGCGTCCCCGGCCTCGGTCCGGCCGGCCGGTTCCAGCGGCGCGGCGGGCAGGAAACCGGAGCGTCGCCACATCCGGCGGGCGATCGGGCCCATCAGACCGACCTCCGCCAGGAATGCGGCCAGCGGGGCGAACCCGGCGATCTGCACCTGCAGGCGGTGCGGGGAGCGCCGCGCCATCCGGCGCGCGGCCCGCGGGTCCAGCCCGACCCGGGCGTACTGCACTTTGTTGGTGAACAGGAACCGGAAGAACGGGCCGCCGAGGCCGTTCAGATTGCCGACCCAGAACCGCTTCAGCCGGGACATGGACGGGGTGCGCTTGCGCAGGCCGTCGCGGGCGAACTGGATGTGCCGGGCCTCCTCGGTGACGTGGATCCGCATCAGCCGCTGCACCAACGGCTGCAGTTCCTCGTCGTCCATCATCTGCCGCTGCAGCGAGTCGAAGATCTCCTCGCCGACCAGCGCGGCCACCCAGAGCACCGAGCCACGGAACGCGAACGGCAGGGCGTTGATGATCATGCGCTGATAAAGCTTGGGGCGCACCGGCTTCGCGCCGATCTTGGCGATGGCCTTGCCGAACATGACCATGTGCCGGGTCTCGTCGCCGAGTTCGGTGAGCTCGTAATGGGTGGTGGCCGCGGTCGGGTCCTGATGCATCATCTTGCGCAGCAGGGCCTGGTTGAGGATGTTCTCGAACCAGATGCCGGCCGACAACGTGTTCGCCAGTTCCTGGCGGGACAGCTCGATCTGTTCGGCCCGGCTCATCGCCGCCCACAGCGGCGTGCCGTACAGCGACACCACCCGCGGGGGCAGATAGAACTTGTCCGGGTCCAGCGGGGAATCCCAGTCGATGTCGACGATCGGGGCGTAGGACCTGCGTACCGAACCCTTCAGTAGGCGTTCGGCGAACTCCGCGCGGCTGGTCTGGGCCTTTGCCGAAGCTGTCATGACCGCACGCTACGTCCGATACCGGCGGTAGTCAATACCGGCGGTACTGGGTACTGGTCCGCGCCGACCGCACGGCTAGCCTTCGCGGATGCGCACAATTCACGTCGTCGGTATCGGCGCGGGCGATCCGGACTACGTAACGGCGCAGGCCATCAAGGCGCTCAACGACACTCAGGTCTTCTTCGCCATGGACAAGGGGGAGGCCAAGGACGACCTGGTGGCCCTGCGCCGGCACATTTGTGAACGGTTCATCGACCGGCCCGGGTACCGGTTCGTCGCCCTGCCCGACCCCAAGCGCGCCACCGACGTCCCCTACGAGCAGGCGGTGGCCGACTGGCACGCCGCCCGCGCCCGGCTGTGGGCGCAGGCCATCGAGACCGAACTCGGCCCCGACGGCGTCGGGGCCTTCCTGGCCTGGGGCGACCCGTCGCTGTACGACAGCACGCTGCGCATCCTGGACCGCGTCGCCGAACATGTGGACTTCGATTTCGACGTCATCCCCGGCATCACCGCCGTCCAGGCGCTCACCGCCCGGCACCGGATCCCACTCAACGACATCGGCGAACCGGTGCTCATCACCACCGGTCGCCGACTGCGCGAGGAGGGGCTGACCGGGGCCGCCGTGGTGATGCTCGACGGCGAATGTTCCTTCCGCACAACCGCACCCGACACCCGTATCTGGTGGGGCGCCTACCTGGGCACCCCCGACGAGCTACTGGCCCACGGCACGGTGGCCGAGGTCGGCGAGCAGATCGCCGAAATGCGCGCCGCGGCAAGGGAACGGCACGGCTGGATCATGGACATCTACCTGCTGCGCACGGCAGACTGAGCTGCATGAACTTCCTGCTGCGGGCCGCCCTGACCGGAGTCGCGTTGTGGGTGGTGACGCTGCTGGTACCCGGCATCAGCATCGTCGGCGGCGATTCCACCTTGCAGCGGGTCGGCATCATCTTCGTGGTCGCGGTGCTGTTCGGGGTCGTCAACGCGGTGATCAAGCCCATAGTGCAACTCATTTCGATCCCGCTCTACATCCTTACGCTGGGCCTGATCCACATCGTCATCAACGCCTGGATGCTGTGGATCACGTCCTGGATCACCGAACACACCACGCACTGGGGCCTGCAGATCGACCACTTCTGGTGGACCGCGATCTGGGCCGCGATCGTGCTCTCGGTGGTCAGCTGGGTGCTGTCCCTCGTCGCGGGCGACGCGAAAAGGGTTGTGCGGTAACACGGCCGATCAGGCACACTGGGGTATGCCCGAATTGCCCGAGGTCGAGGCGCTGGCCGATCACCTGCGCCGGCATGCCGTCGGCCGCAGCGTGGTCCGGGTCGATGTCGCCGCGCTGTCCGTCCTGAAGACCTTCGATCCGCCCGTCACGGCCCTGCACGGGCGGACGGTAACCGGCGCCGCGCGCTGGGGCAAGTACCTGGGCCTGCAGGTCGAGGACGCCTTCCTGATCACGCACCTGTCCCGGGCCGGGTGGCTGCGCTGGTCGGACAAGCTGGCGCCGGCCCCGCTCAAACCGGGTAAGGGGCCCATCGCGCTGCGGGTGCACCTGGCCGGTGACGAGCCCGGCCAGACGGTGGGATTCGACCTCACCGAGGCCGGTACCCAGAAGCGGTTGGCGGTCTGGGTCGTCACCGATCCGCTGGCCGTCCCGCAGATCGCCGGGCTCGGCCCGGACGCGCTGGCCCTGGATCCGGAGGCGCTGGCCGGGGTGCTCAAGGCCCACGGCGGGCGGATCAAGACCGTGATCACCGATCAGAAGGTGATCGCCGGCATCGGCAACGCCTATAGCGACGAGATCCTGCACGTGGCCAAGCTGTCGCCGTTCGCGACCGCCGACAAACTCTCCGACGCCCAGGTCGCCGATCTGCACGACGCGATGTCCGCGGTGCTCACCGACGCGGTGACCCGCTCGGTGGGCCAGCAGGCCGCGACGCTGAAGGGGGAGAAGCGCTCCGGGTTGCGGGTGCACGCGCGCACCGGGCTGCCGTGCCCGGTCTGCGGGGACACCGTGGCCGAGGTGTCGTTCGCGGACAAGTCTTTCCAGTACTGCCCGACCTGCCAGACCGGCGGCAAAGTGCTCGCGGACCGCAGGATGTCGCGGCTGCTCAAGTAGCCCCCGGTCAGCGCACATTTCTTGGCAGCTGTCTAACTCGGTTATTCTTCTGCGCATGACCCGCCAGAAGATCCTCATCACCGGTGCGAGCTCGGGACTGGGTGCCGGCATGGCCCGCGCCTTCGCAGCTCAGGGCCGGGACCTGGCACTGTGTGCCCGCCGTGTGGAGCGCCTCGAAGAACTCAAGGCCGAAATCCTGGACAAGCACCCGTACGCCAAGGTCGCCATCGCCGCGCTCGACGTCGACGACCATGAGGCCATCCCGCGGGTGTTCAACCAGCTGTCCGAGGAACTCGGTGGCATCGATCGGGTGATCGTCAACGCCGGTATCGGAAAGGGCTGGCCGCTGGGGCAGGGCAAGCCGTGGGCCAACAAGGCCACCATCAACACCAACCTGATCTCCGGCATGGTGCAGATCGAGACCGCGCTGGAGATGTTCCACAAGGCCGGCGGCGGGCACCTGGTGCTCATCTCGTCGGTGCTGGGCAACACCGGGGTGCCCGGGGGCAAGGCCGCCTACTGCGCCAGCAAGGCCGGGATGACCTCGCTCGGGGAGTCGCTGCGCGCCGAGTACGACAAGGGCCCCATTCGGATCACCGTCATCGAACCCGGCTACATCGAGTCCGAGATGACCGCGAAGTCGGCCACCACCCTGCTGATGGTCGACAACGAGACCGGTGTGCGTGCCATGGTCGCGGCCATCGAGAAGGAAAAAGGCCGGGCCGTGGTGCCGAGCTGGCCGTGGGCGCCGTTGACGCAGATCATGCGGCTGCTTCCGCCGAAGTACACGAAGCGTTTCGCCTGATTCGTTGCACCGGCCGAGGTTTAGCCTGCCCCGGCCGGTGGTAACTCTCACCGCATGATGGTGAAACTGACGAAGATGATGCCCGCAGTGTTCGCCGGTGCCGCGGGAGCGGCCATCGCCCTCTCCCCGCTGGCCGGCGCGATCCCCGAACCGCCGCCGCCGTGCGTGAACGCCGACGGCACCCCGTGCGTCTACCCCGGCTACGCCGGCCCGGACGGCGCCACCGGTCAGATTCCCGGTGGGCCCGGCGGCACGGCAGGCCCCGGCGGCGCCGAGGGGTACATCCCCGGCGGCCCGGCCGGTGAAGCCGGACCGGGTGGCGCCAGCGGCGTGATCCCGGGTGGACCGGGTGGCGCGGCCGGCCCCGACGGCGCTACCGGCTTCATTCCGGGCGGCCCGAGCGGCACCGCCGGACCCGGCGGCGCCACCGGCTGTATCCCGGGTGTCGGGTGCGCCAGCATCCCGGCCCCGTAACCGAACAAATCCTCGCGAAACACGCGTACCCGCTGAGCCTCGTCGGCTCAGCGGGTACGCGTGTTTCGCCGTGTTGGTGACCAGGGGTAAGTGGCACTGGCTTACCTAGGAAATCCGTTGCCTTCTCCGGTCATTGCGCGCCGCGTTGACTGATCCGGCGACCGATCACCCACCGATCACTGGAGAATCGATGACGAGTTCCGTGCCAACAGACACCGGCGACCACGAGCGGATGTCGGCGATGCTGACCGGCTACTGGGTCAGCCAGGTCGTGCGGGCTGCCGCGCTGTTCAACCTGGCCGACCATCTCGATACCGGGGTGGACACTCCCGCCGCGATCGCCGAAGCCGAGTCCCTCGATGAGGACGCCACCCGCCGGTTGCTGCGGACCTGCTGTTCGCTCGGCCTGGCGACCTCCGTCGACAGTGTCCACTTTGCCGGCACCGGCCTGCTGGGCACGCTGCGCCGCGACGACCCGAACTCGCTGCGCGGGATGGTTTTGGCCATGGGCGCGCCCGGTCACTGGCTGAGCTGGGGCCGGTTTCCTGACGCCGTACGTAGCGGGGACCGGCAGGTCAGCGCGGCCCTCGGTGAGTTCGACACCATCTTCGACTACCTCGCCGCCCACCTGGACGAGGCGAGTGTGTTCACCGAGGCCATGTCGAATCTCAGTGCGGCCGCCGCAGTACAGATCGCGCACCTCATCGACACCACGGGCGTGGACCGCGCGCTGGACGTCGGCGGGGCGAACGGTGAGGTGATCCGGGCCATGATGCGGGTAAACCCGCGCCTGCGGGGCGGTGTCTACGATCTGCCGCACGTGGTGGGCGACGCGCTGGCCGCGGCCCGCCGGGACGGACTGCTGGCGCGGTTCACCACCCTGGGCGGCGACTTCTTCGAATTGGTACCGCCCGCGGACCTGTACCTGCTCAAGTACATCCTGCACGACTGGGACGACGAGTCCTGTATCCGGATCCTGAAGAACTGCCGGGCCGCGCTGCGCGACGGTGGCCGCATCTACGTCATCGACCTCCTGGTCGGTGCGCCGGGAGATCCCGGGCCGGCCCCGATGATGGACATGAACATGCTCGTCATGACCGGCGGCCGGGAGCGCGACGCGGGTGAATTCGACGCCCTGTTCGCCGCAGCGGGCCTGCGTTGCACCGACATCCAGCACGCCGGGGAGTTCGCCGTCATCGAGGTGCGGGCGGTGTGAAGCTCAGGCCGGTCGGCCGCGCTCCGCGCGGTAGCGGCGCACCAGCGCGTCGGTCGAGGAGTCGCTCTGCTCGGCCGGCGGCGCGTCGTCGGTGAGTACCGGCAGCAGCGCCTTGGCCTGGGTCTTGCCCAGTTCCACGCCCCACTGGTCGAACGAGTCGATGCCCCAGATGACCCCCTCGGTGAAGACCTGGTGCTCGTAGAGGGCGATCAGCTGGCCGATGACCGACGGGGTCAGCTTGGTGGCCAGGATCGAGGTGGTGGGCCGGTTGCCGGGCATCACCTTGTGCGGGACCACTTCGGCCGGGGTGCCTTCGGCCGCGATCTCCTCGGCGGTCTTGCCGAACGCCAGCACCTGGGTCTGGGCGAAGAAGTTGCTCATCAACAGGTCGTGCATCGACCCGCTGCCGTCGGCGGTCGGCAGATCGTCGGTGGGCTGGGAGAACCCGATGAAATCGGCGGGGATCAGCCGGGTGCCCTGGTGCAGCAACTGATAGAAAGCGTGCTGACCGTTGGTTCCCGGCTCGCCCCAATAGATTTCGCCGGTATCGGACGTCACGGGGGTACCGTCCGCTTTCACCGACTTACCGTTGGACTCCATGGTCAGCTGTTGCAGATAGGCCGCGAACCGGGACAGATCGTTGGAGTAGGGCAGCACCGCGCGGGACTGCGCACCGAAGAAGTTGTTGTACCAGAGTCCGATCAGACCGAGCAGCGCCGGCGCGTTCTCGGTCAGCGGTGCGGTGCGGAAGTGTTCGTCGACCAGATGGAACCCGGCCAGGAACTCACCGAACCGCTCGCTGCCGATCACCGCCATCACGCTCAACCCGATGGCACTGTCCACCGAGTACCGCCCGCCCACCCAGTCCCAGAAACCGAACATGTTGGCGGTGTCGATGCCGAACTCCTCGACCAGTTTCTTGTTGGTGGAGACCGCCACGAAGTGCTTGGACACCGCGTCATCGCCGAGGGCGTCGGTGAGCCAGCGCCGGGCCGCGGTGGCATTGGTCAGCGTCTCCAGCGTGGAGAACGTCTTGGATGCGATCACGAAAAGCGTTGTGGCCGGGTTCAGTCCGTGCAGCTTGGCGACCAGGTCGGCGGGGTCCACATTGGACACGAACCGGGCCGAGATGCCGGCGTCGGCGTAGTGGCGCAGCGCGTCGTACACCATCACCGGGCCCAGGTCGGATCCGCCGATGCCGATGTTGACCACGGTGCTGATGCGCTCACCGGTCGCCCCGGTCCACTGTCCGGAACGCAGTCGGTCGCAGAAGTCGCCCATCGCGTCGAGCACCTCGTGCACGTCGGCGACGACGTCCTGGCCGTCCGCCGTGAGCACCGCATCCCGGGGCAACCGCAGCGCGGTGTGCAGCACGGCGCGGTCCTCGGAGGTGTTGATGTGCGCACCGGAGAACATCGCGGCGCGGCGGCCCTCCAGATCGGCCGCACGGGCCAAATCGGCCAGCAGATCCAGGGTTTGGCGGGTCACCCGGTGCTTGCTGTAGTCGATGTAGAGATCACCCACCGTCAGCGTCAGGTCGGTGCCGCGCGCCGGGTCTTCGGCGAACAGTTCGCGCAGGGTCTTCGGCGCGATCGAGTCGTGGTGCCGTGACAAGGCCTGCCAAGCGGGGGACGCGGTGATGTCAGCACTCATTCTGCTGACCTTAGTGCGGCAACCGTTTCGAGGGTGTACATGATGGATGTATGAGCGTTGACGACTTGATCGCATCCGTGCCCACCGGCCTGTGGATCGGCGGTGAGGAGCGGGCGGGCTCCTCGACGTTCGATGTGCTCAATCCCGCCACCGACGAGGTCATCACCGCGGTGGCCGACGCGACCCCCGAGGACGGCATCGCAGCGCTGGACGCGGCGCAGGCCGTGCAGGCCGACTGGGCCGCCACCCCCGCGCGCGAACGCGGCGAGATCCTGCGCTCGGTCTTCGAAGCGCTCACCGCACGAAGCGAAGAAATCGCCACCCTGATGACCCTGGAGATGGGCAAGGTGCTGGCCGAGAGCCGCGGCGAGGTCAAGTACGGCGCCGAGTTCTTCCGGTGGTTCTCCGAGGAGGCGGCGCGCATCGACGGGCGCTACACGCACAGCCCGGCCGGCACCGGCCGCATCCTGGTCACCAAGATGCCCGTCGGCCCCTGTTACGCCATCACGCCGTGGAACTTCCCGCTGGCGATGGGCACCCGCAAGATCGGCCCGGCGCTCGCCGCCGGTTGCACGATGCTGGTCAAGCCCGCCCAGGAGACCCCGCTGACCATGCTGCTGCTGGCGAAGCTGATCGACGAGGCCGGGTTGCCCAAGGGCGTGCTCTCGGTGCTGCCGACCACCAAGCCGGGTGATCTGACCGGCGCGCTGATCGAGGACGGCCGGCTGCGCAAGCTGACCTTCACCGGGTCCACCGGGGTGGGCAAGGCGCTGGTCAAGCAGTCCAGCGACAAGCTGCTGCGTACCTCGATGGAACTCGGCGGCAACGCCCCGTTCGTGGTGTTCGACGATGCCGACATCGATGCCGCGGTGGAGGGTGCGCTGCTGGCCAAGATGCGCAACGGCGGCGAGGCGTGCACGGCGGCCAACCGGTTCCACGTCGCCAACGCGGTGCGCGCGGAGTTCACCGACAAGCTGGTGAAGCGGATGAGCGAGTACACCCTGGGCAACGGGCTGGAGGAGTCCTCGACGCTGGGCCCGCTGATCTCGGCCAAGCAGCTTGGCATCGTCGCCGACCTGGTCTCCGACGCCGTGTCCCGCGGCGCCGAGGTGGCCGTCGGCGGGGTGGCGCCGGGCGGGCCCGGACACTTCTACCCGGCCACCGTGCTGGCCGATGTGCCCGCCGACGCCCGCATCCTCAAGGAGGAGGTGTTCGGCCCGGTCGCGCCGATCATCGGCTTCGACACCGAGGCAGAGGGCATCGCCGCGGCCAACGACACCAGCTACGGCCTGGCGTCCTACATCTACACCCGGTCGCTGGACCGGGCGCTGCGGGTCGCCGAGGCGGTGGAGGCCGGCATGGTCGGCGTGAACCGGGGTGTGATCTCCGACGCGGCGGCACCGTTCGGCGGGATCAAGGAGTCCGGCTTCGGCCGCGAGGGCGGCACCGAGGGTATCGAGGAGTACCTGGAGACCAAGTACATCGCCTTCACCCCCTAGAACGCAGGCAGTGGGCTAGTGGCCCAGCCGCCCGCGGCCCAGCCGCAGCAGCAGCATGGCCAGGTCTTTCCCGTCCGGGCCGAGCTCGCTGTAGCGCTCGATGACCTTCATCTCCCGGCTGTGCACCAGTTTCGTGCCGCCGGAGGCCATCCGGGCCTTGCCGATGATGCGGGACACCTCGGTGCGGCGCTTCACCGCGGCCAGGATCGCAGCGTCCAACTCGTCGATCTCCAGGCGCAGGTCGTCGATGTTGGCGGCGGGCTCGTCAAGCACGATCCGAGTGTGCCACCCGACGCAGATTCGGTGCAAAGCCGGGTCACGGGCATGTCACCGTTCGGCGGTAGATTCGACACCGAAATGACATCTCTCTTCCAGCCCGCGCAGCCCGTCCAGCAGCCCCTGGGCACCTCCAACGTCGATGACCTGCTGGAAGGGCTCAACCCGCAGCAGCGGCAGGCCGTCCTGCACGAGGGGTCCCCGCTGCTCATCGTGGCCGGCGCCGGGTCCGGCAAGACCGCGGTGCTCACCCGGCGGATCGCCTACCTGCTGGCCGCCCGCGATGTCGGCGTCGGCCAGGTACTGGCCATCACCTTCACCAACAAGGCCGCCGCCGAGATGCGCGAGCGGGTGGTCCAGATCGTCGGGCCCAAGGCCCGCAACATGTGGGTGTCGACGTTCCACTCCACCTGCGTGCGGATCCTGCGCAACCAGGCCTCGCTGCTGCCGGGACTGAACTCCAACTTCTCCATCTACGACGCCGACGACTCCCGTCGGCTGCTGATGATGATCGGCAAGGACATGGGGTTGGACACCAAGCGGTACTCGCCGCGGTTGCTGGCCAACGGCATCTCCAACCTGAAGAACGAACTCATCGACCCGGACCGGGCGCTGTCGGATCTGACCGAGACCGCCGATGACATGTCCAAGACGGTGGCCTCGGTGTACGGCGAGTACCAGCGCCGGCTACGGGCCGCCAACGCGCTGGACTTCGACGACCTGATCGGCGAGACCGTGGCTGTGCTGCAAGCGTTTCCGCAGATCGCCCAGTACTACCGACGGCGCTTCCGGCACATCCTGGTCGACGAGTACCAGGACACCAACCACGCCCAGTACATGCTGGTGCGCGAGCTCGTCGGGCACGCCGACGCGGGAGATCCGGCCGCGGTGCCGCCCTCGGAGCTGTGCGTGGTGGGCGACGCCGACCAGTCGATCTACGCGTTCCGCGGCGCCACCATCCGCAACATCGAAGATTTCGAGCGGGACTACCCGGACGCGACGACCATTCTGCTGGAACAGAATTACCGCTCCACGCAGACCATCCTGAACGCCGCCAACGCCGTCATCTCCCGCAACACCGGTCGCCGCGAGAAGCGGCTGTGGACCGACTCCGGGGAGGGCGAGCTGATCGTCGGCTATGTCGCCGACAACGAGCACGACGAGGCCCGGTTCGTGGCCGAGGAGATCGACTCGCTGGCCGATAAAGGCGAGATCAACTACTCCGATGTCGCGGTGTTCTACCGCACCAACAATTCGTCCCGCGCGCTGGAGGAGGTGTTCATCCGCGCCGGCATCCCGTACAAGGTCGTCGGCGGCGTTCGGTTCTACGAGCGCAAGGAGATTCGCGATATCGTCGCCTACCTGCGGGTGCTGGACAACCCCGGGGACGCGGTCAGCATGCGGCGGATCCTGAACACCCCGCGTCGCGGCATCGGGGACCGGGCCGAGGCCTGCGTCGCGGTGTACGCCGAGAACACCGGGTCCAGCTTCAACGACGCCCTGCAGGCCGCCGCCGAGGGGCGGGTGCCGATGCTGAACACCCGCTCGGAGAAGGCGATCGCCTCGTTCGTGCAGCTGCTCGACAGCTTGCGCGGTGGGCTGGACGGTGAACTCGGTGACCTCGTCGAAGCGGTGCTCGACCGCACCGGGTACCGGCGCGAGCTGGAGTCCTCGACCGATCCGCAGGATCTGGCCCGGCTGGACAACCTGAACGAATTGGTCAGCGTCGCACATGAATTCAGCATCGACCTGGCCAACGCGCAGGCGTTGCGGGAGGAAGACGGCAGCCCCGAGGACGAGGACATCCCGGATACCGGGGTGCTGGCCCAGTTCCTGGAGCGGGTGTCGCTGGTCGCCGACGCCGACGGGATCCCCGAGCACGAGTCCGGGGTGGTCACCATGATGACCCTGCACACCGCCAAGGGCCTGGAGTTCCCGGTGGTCTTCGTGACCGGCTGGGAGGACGGCATGTTCCCGCACATGCGGGCGCTGGGCGATCCGACCGAACTGTCCGAGGAACGGCGGCTGGCCTACGTCGGCATCACCCGGGCCCGGCAACGCCTGTACCTCAGCCGCGCCAAGGTGCGCTCGTCCTGGGGCCAGCCGATGCTGAACCCGGAGTCACGCTTCCTGCGCGAGATCCCGGAGGACCTGATCAACTGGCGCCGGGTGGAGACGCCGGCGTCCAAGTTGAGCGGCCCGGTCAGCACCGGACGGTTCAGCGACAACATCCGCCCGGCGCCGGCCAAGGCCCGCAACCGCGCGCCCATCACGCTGGAGCCCGGCGACCGGGTCACCCACGACAAGTACGGCCTGGGCCGCGTCGAGGAGGTGTCCGGGGTCGGGGAGTCGGCGATGTCGCTGATCGACTTCGGCAGCGCCGGACGGGTCAAACTGATGCACAACCACGCCCCGGTACAGAAGCTCTGAGTTCAGCGCCTGCCCGCCCAGTCCCGGGTCGGCGGCAGCAACGTCACCACGATTGCGGCGACCGGCAACGCCGGCATGGCGTACACCACCGGGTGCAGTTTGGCGCCGGCCAGGAAAAGGCTGCCGAAGATGAGCAGCCCGATGGTGGCGCCCACGCAGACCAGCAGGCGGCCGAACTGACGCTGCAGCAGCAGCGCGATCAGGCCGCCGATCCCGGCCGCCGCGGCGACGGCGGTGAGGAAACCGATGGCCACGCAGAACAGCGGGTCGGTGCGCCACCAGCCCGCGATCAGATCGGTCGCGATGACGGCGGTGGCCCAGCCGGACAGGATGCTCAGGGTGGCGGCGGCGATCGCGGTACCCGGGCCGGCGGCCCGTCGGGCGGGCACCGCCACCGGGATGGGCCGCGGGATGTAGGTGGTCGGCTCGGGCGTTTCCGGGCGGGACGCGTCGACTGCGGGAAAGGACCCGGTCGGCTGCCGGCGGATGATGCGGGTGGCATCGGGTGACGGATCCGGGTTCACCTCACCCAAGGTAGTTAACCGACGTGCAGTTAACCGACGTAGCTGCCGGGGGAGAGCCCGCGCTGCGCCAGCCACGGCACCGGGTCGATCCGGTTGGAGCCGTTCTGCAGCACCTCGAAGTGCAGGTGCGGGCCGGTCGAGTTGCCGCGGTTGCCCATGGTGGCGATCTGATCCCCGGCCATCACCCGCTGGCCCTTGCTGACCAGCCAGGTGTTGATGTGGCCGTACAGGGTCACGGTGCCGTCGGAGTGGCGCAGCTTGACCAGCGCACCATAACCGGCGGTCGGGCCGACCTCGACGACGACGCCGTCGCTGGCGGCGTGGATCGGGGTGCCGATCGGGCCGGCGATGTCGATGCCGCCGTGCAGCACGCCCCAGCGGTAACCGAACCCGGAGGTCCAGACACCCTTGGTCGGCATCGCGAACAGCGGACGGGCCAGCCGGGCCTCGCGCTCGGCCCGCTCCTGGGCGAACGCGGCGGCCTTGGAGATCTCCTCGGCGTGCACGGCCGAGGAGGACACCGGCTGCACCGCGACGATCTGCATGCCCTCGGCCGAGCCGCTGATCGCGGCGCCGTTGACGAGGACGTTGTCGGCGGCCAGGACGGTATCCGAAGCGGGGGTGGTCTCGCTGTTGCTCAGCGAGTACGCGCCCGAGGCGGTCGCCCCGGCGGCCATCGCCGCGATCATCAGCCGGCTCTTCACCGCGCCGACGGTCTGCTTGCGGTGGGCGCCGCCGGAAGCCCGGTGCGCGCGCATATCGATCACGTCGGTCAGCGCGGTGCCGTCGCTGAGATCGGTGTGGCTGTCGCGGTAGGCATGCGAAGAGTCACGGTCCGCGTCGGTGTCCGACCCGGCCTGGAACTCGGTGGGGATGACCAGATGCAACGGAACCAGATCGTCGGTGTCGTGCAGGTCGTCGAGCTCGGGGGCGGCGATCACGCGCTGTTCCTTGTCGAACGCGGAGCTGTCCCGGAAGTCCAGGTCATGCAGGTCGCCGAACTCGTTGAACGGAATGATGTCGGTGACCTCGGCGGGGTTCATGGTGGAGCGCCCATTCGTCGCTGCTCCCCTGCGGGACCGAGACGAACTGTGCTCAACCAACCTGAAATGCCCTTCGCGCCGTGACCTGACCGTTATCAAGACCAGTAGGCACGTTAACCAAATCGGGAAGAGGGTGGCAACTTAAGTGGCCATTCCCGCTCGTATTGTGATTTGTATCACCCGATGGTCCCGGTGAGATGTACCACATGAGAGGTGGGCGATGTGGGTGCCTGCCACCGGGGTGGATACAGTGCCACCCGAGCCAGTTGCGGCCTGCGAGCCCCGTCCGGCGACACACTCTGGAGTCAATCCTCCAGCGTCATCAGAAGTCAGTAGACAGACACGCCATTTAGGAAACTCATGGATCTGTTCGAATATCAGGCGAAAGAGCTGTTCGCCAAGCACAACGTCCCCACCACCCCGGGCCGGGTCACCGACTCCGCCGAGGATGCCAAGGCGATCGCCGAGGAGATCGGCAAGCCGGTCATGGTGAAGGCCCAGGTGAAGGTCGGCGGCCGTGGCAAGGCCGGTGGCGTGAAGTACGCCGCGACCCCGGAGGACGCTTTCACCCACTCGCAGAACATCCTCGGCCTGGACATCAAGGGCCACGTGGTGAAGAAGCTGCTGGTCGCCGAGGCCAGCGACATCGCCGAGGAGTACTACATCTCCTTCCTGCTGGACCGCTCCAACCGCACCTACCTGGCCATGTGCTCGGTCGAGGGTGGCATGGAGATCGAAGAGGTCGCCGCGACCAAGCCGGAGCGCCTGGCCAAGGTGCCCGTCGACGCCGTCAAGGGTGTCGACCTGGCGTTCGCCCGGGAGATCGCCGAGAAGGGCCACCTGCCCGCCGAGGTGCTCGACGCCGCCGCCGTCACCATCCAGAAGCTGTGGGAGGTGTTCATCGGCGAGGACGCCACCCTGGTGGAGGTCAACCCGCTGGTGCGCACCCCGGACGACCAGATCCTGGCCCTGGACGGCAAGGTCACCCTGGACGCCAACGCCGATTTCCGTCAGCCCGGCCACGCCGAGTTCGAGGACCGCGACGCGACCGATCCGCTGGAGCTCAAGGCCAAGGAGAACGACCTCAACTACGTCAAGCTCGACGGCGAGGTGGGCATCATCGGTAACGGTGCCGGCCTGGTCATGTCGACGCTGGACGTCGTCGCCTACGCCGGTGAGCGGCACGGCGGCGTGAAGCCCGCCAACTTCCTGGACATCGGCGGTGGCGCCTCGGCCGAGGTGATGGCCAACGGTCTGGACGTCATCCTGGGCGACAGCCAGGTCAAGAGCGTCTTCGTGAACGTGTTCGGCGGCATCACCGCCTGTGACGCGGTCGCCAACGGCATCGTCAAGGCGCTGGAGATCCTCGGCGACGAGGCCAACAAGCCGCTCGTCGTGCGTCTGGACGGCAACAACGTCGAAGAGGGCCGCCGCATCCTGGCCGAGGCCAACCATCCCCTGGTGATCCAGGCCGAAACCATGGACTCCGGCGCCGACAAGGCCGCCGAGCTGGCCAACAAGTAGTTAAGGAGACATGACCTATGTCCATTTTTCTGAACGCAGATTCCAAGGTCATCGTCCAGGGCATCACCGGTGGCGAGGGCACCAAGCACACCAAGCTGATGCTCAAGGCCGGCACCCAGATCGTCGGTGGCGTGAACGCGCGCAAGGCGGGCACGACGGTCACCCATGAGGACAAGGATGGGAACCCGGTCGAGCTGCCTGTGTTCGGCAGCGTCGCCGAGGCCATGAAGGAGACCGGCGCCGACGTGTCGATCGCCTTCGTGCCGCCGGCCTTCTCCAAGGACGCGATCATCGAGGCCATCGACGCCGAGATCCCGCTGCTGGTCGTCATCACCGAGGGCATCCCGGTGCAGGACACCGCCTACGCGTGGGCCTACAACGTCGAGAAGGGCAACAAGACCCGCATCATCGGGCCCAACTGCCCCGGCATCATCACCCCCGGTGAGTCGCTGGTCGGCATCACCCCGAACAACATCACCGGCAAGGGCCCGATCGGCCTGGTGTCGAAGTCCGGCACCCTGACCTACCAGATGATGTACGAGCTGCGCGATCTCGGCTTCTCCACCGCCATCGGCATCGGCGGCGACCCGGTCATCGGCACCACCCACATCGACGCCATCGAGGCGTTCGAGAAGGATCCCGAGACCAAGCTGATCGTGATGATCGGTGAGATCGGTGGCGACGCCGAGGAGAAGGCCGCCGCCTACATCAAGGCCAACGTCACCAAGCCGGTCGTCGGCTACGTGGCCGGCTTCACCGCTCCCGAGGGCAAGACGATGGGCCACGCCGGCGCCATCGTGTCCGACGGCGCGGGCACCGCCGCGGGTAAGCAGGAGGCCCTGGAGGCCGCCGGCGTGAAGGTCGGCAAGACCCCGTCGGAGACCGCCGCCAAGGCACGCGAGCTGCTCGCAGGTCTGTAACAGCTGCACACCGGAAAGGCCCCCGCCACGTGCGGGGGCCTTTCTTGTCGTCGAGCTCGGCGTCAGAGGTGGGTGGCCAGGAACCGCTCCACGGCCCGGTACATGTCGATGTTGTTGTCCGGGTTGAGGAATCCGTGCCCCTCGTCCTCCTTGACCATGTACTCCACCTCGACACCACGGGCGCGCAGCGCGGCCACCATGTTGTCGGATTCGGCCTGCACCACCCGGGAGTCGTTGGCGCCCTGCACCACCAGCAGCGGGGTGCGGATCTGGTCGACCCGGGTGATCGGGGAGCGGGCCAGCAGGTCGGCCTCCTGCTCCGGATCCGACGGATCCCCGGCGTAGAGGTGCCAGTTGTTGGCCAGGAACCGACGCCCGACGTCGGGCAGTGTGCGCATGAAGTTCGGCAGGCTGGAGACCCCGACGTAGTCGATGGCCGCCGCGAACACGTCCGGGGTGAACGTCACGCCGACCAGTGCGGCGTACCCGCCGTAGGAACCGCCGAAGATCGCCACCCGGTCCCGGTCGGCGTAGCCCTGTTTGACCGCCCAGTCCACCGAATCGATCAGATCATCGTGCATCTTGCCGGCGAACTCCCCGATGGCGGCCTGGGTGAACGTCTTTCCGTAGCCGGTGGAACCCCGAAAGTTGATCTGCAGCACCGCATATCCGCGGTTGGCCAGCAGCTGTACGTCGGGTTGATAGCTCCACGTGTCGCGGGCCCACGGGCCGCCGTGCACCAGCAGCACGAGCGGCAGGCCGGCGGCCGGGAGCTCTTCCGCGCCGACCGGCAGGGTCAGGTACCCGTGCAGGTCCAGACCGTCGCGTGCGGTGACGGTGACCGGCGTCATCGGGGCCAGCACGGCGGGATCCAGATGCGGATAGGGCCGGAACAGCAGCCGGCTCTCGCCGGTCACCCGGTCGTAGAAATAGGTGGCGTGCGGGTCGCGGTCATGGGTGAAGCTGACCACCCAGCGCTGCCCGCTGTCGTCACAGGAGATGCCGGCCAGATCGCCGTCGGACAGCCCGTCGAGCACGGTCAGGACGGCCGCGAAGTCCTCGTCGAGGGCGTGGATCACCTGGCGCTCACCGTAATAGCGGGCACCGATCAGATCCCCGGTCCGCTCGCTGAGGATGAACGGCGAGGGCAGCATGATCTGCGCGCCGAGGTCGTATTCCGGGTGGCTGTCGACGATGGTCTCCTCGCCGGTGTGCACGTCCAGGCGGGCCAGGCTCAGCCGGTCGCTGCCCTGATAGGAGCCCAGCCAGATGCCGGTGCCGTCGGGGGACACCGCGAGCGGATAGATGCCCAGCGGGTAGTCCCGGCCGTCGTACACCCGGACGGTGCGCAGGCTGCGGGTGTCCGAATCCCATTGCGCTATCTCGATGTCCCCGTCGGCGGTGAGGGTGTTGGTGAACAGGTCACCGGCCGGGCCGGTGACCCAGCCGATGACGGTGCCCGGGTTCTCGGCGAGCAGGGTCAGTTCCCCGGTGGCGATGTCGAGTTCGAAGGCGTCGAACAGTTCCGGGTTGCGCGCATTGTGCTGCACGACCGCCTTGCCCGGCCGGGTCTTGAGCAGCTCGAAGGAGGCGCGGGCCCGGGGGAACGGGGTGAGGTCGACGGCGGACCCGTCCGGGTCGTCGGGGTCCACCCGGTACACGTGCCAGTGCTCGTCGCCGCCGTTGTCCTGCAGGTAGAGCAGCCAGCGCGAATCGTGGGTCCAGCTGAAGATGTGGACGCTGCGGGTCTCGTCGGCGGTGACGCAGCGGGGTTCGGTGTCCCCGGCGAGGTCCTGGACCCAGATGTTCAGGCGGTTGCGCCACGGCGCCAGATAAGCGATCCGGGTGCCGTCCGGGGAGATCCTGGCCCCGGCCCGTTCCGGCGGATCGAAGAGGTCTTCGACGGAGATCATCGGCGGGCGTTGCGGGGTGGCGGTCACGAGGTCCTTCCGGTCGGAGGTGTCACTTAGTGACATCTCCACCGTGTCACTAAGTGACAAGGCCGTCAAGTGAGTCGCGATCAGCGGTCGCGCAGACGCAGCACCTGGCGCAGCAGTGGATCGGTCAGGTCGTACCAGGACGACCGGCGATCGGCCTCGTCCTTGCTGGAGGTGACCCAGTGCGACTCGCTGAGCCGGCCCAGCACGGCCGCCGCGGCCTGGTTGGAAACTCCCACGGCGGCGGCGAGATCGGATACGGTCCGTGGTCCACCGGCGCGGGCCAGCTCGACGATCAGGCGCTGTTCGCTCGGCGCCAGCTCCCACAGGCGCTGCTGGTGCAGCGGGGCGAGCCGGTCCAGGACCGCCTCGACCGCGGGCGTGACGGCCTGCAACATCGGGACATCGGCGACGTCGGCCAGCAGCTGCCAGACCCGCGGTGCTCCGCCCAGCAGGGCGTGGATATCGGCGATTCGCGCTGCGCCCTCGGGAGTCTCGGTGAAGTCCGCCAGCGTCGGAGCGTGGCGGGTGAGGATCTCGGCGACCTGCGGCACGGTCAGATCGGTGAGCGTCTCGACCATGAAGGACCCGTACCAGGGGAAGTCCCTCGACGTCACCGCCGGGAACAGTGCTGGGGCGGTGGCGAAAATCGTGATGGCGGTGGAGGTTTCCACCCAGGCGCGCAGGCTGCCCTGCCCCTCGCGGCCCAGCCGGTAGAAGACACGGTCGAGGTTCTCCACGGCCAGGAGCAGCATCCGGCCGTCGGCGGCGGACATGATCGCCTGCTCGATGCCGATGGCGTCACGGTCCCGGCGGATCGATCGGGCGGCGTCGGCGGTGTCCCCGCCGATCGCCCGGGCGATCTCCACCAGCAGATCCAGGTAGCTGCCGATGCCCAGGGTGTCTTCCGGGATCAACGCGCCCAGAATGCGTTCCGCGTTCTGGGCATCGTTGAGGCTGCGGTGCACGGCGAGCCGCAAGGTGTGCGTCTTACCGCTGCCCCGCGGTCCGATCAGCATGGTGTGCGGGCGGGCGCCGTCGCGGGCGGCTCCGGTGATCCGGGTGGTCAGCGTCTCGAGCAGGTCGGCCCGACCCACGGTGTGTGCTTCGAGGCCGGCGGGATCGACCGCGGCGGGGGAGTACACGGGGTGGCTCACGTCGTCACCGCCGGATCGCGCGCCAGGCGCGCTGGACGAGGATCGAGGCGAAGCGGTCCTGCTCACCGGTGCGGACCAGATAGTGGTCGAGTTCGAGCCGCTCGATGAATGCCACCAGATCGTCGCGGTCGCCGATCGGGACGCCGGTGCTGCGCACCCGGGCGAACACAGCGTCGACGCCGAGCGGGGTGGGGGCGTGGGCGTAGATGTCGAGCAGCTTGGCGATGACCGGGGCGTCGTCGCCGTAGTAGTGGGTCAAGCGATCCCGGTAGTGCCGCAGGTCCCACGGGTCGGTGGGATCCTCGATGGCCGCGGTCACCAGGTCGGGAATCTCTGCGGGAAACGGGATTCGGTGACCGCCGCGCGGCCTGGCCAGTGAGGCCGCCACCAGGTGCTGGATGTAGTAGGGGACGTTCTCGCCCGCTTCGGCCACCGCGGGCGCCAGTAGGTGCGCCGTCTCGGCGTTCACCCCGCCGCCGAAGAGCAGGCACTCGGCGAGGTAGGTCGCATGGTCGGCGCGGATCGGGCCGACGGTGATCTTGCGGATGTCGTTGACGGTGCTGGGTGCATCGGCCGAGACGTGGTGGAAACCGATGGATCCGGACAGCACCGTCGCCACACGGCCGCCGTACTGCTGCCGGAACCGGCGCAGCGTGTGCAGGAAGCTGTCGCCGGAGCCGGGCTCGTGGCGCTCCAAATTGCGGGCGAGCACGGTCACCTCGTCAATGAACAGCACCACCTGCCTGCCGCAGGCCCGCTCGACCGTGCGCTCCAGCAGCTGGTCCAGCGCGGCGGCGGCGCGCCCGTCGCGCTCCACCCGGACCGGTCCCGCGGTCAGGGTGACGCGCAGCCGGGCCAGCTCCTGTGCCCAGGCGGGTTCGGCACT
The DNA here is from genome assembly GCA_900078775.1 of Mycolicibacterium aurum. Taxonomy (GTDB): domain Bacteria; phylum Actinomycetota; class Actinomycetes; order Mycobacteriales; family Mycobacteriaceae; genus Mycobacterium; species Mycobacterium aurum_A. Next base: position 3,777,633 of record LT549889.1, on the reverse strand, counting down.
GGCGAGTTCGGCGGCGAGCGCGGCGACGAACTCCGCATAGGTCTCGCGTTCGGCGCTGGCGGCGATCACCACGGCGCCGAGGCGGCGGGCGTCGCGCTGCACGACCCGGGACAGCGAGGTCTTACCGTGCCGGCGGTCGCCGACCAGGACGGCGCCACCGCTCGGGAGGGAATCGATGACCGCTTGGGCGTCCCGAATCCGCCCGACGACGTCGTCGGGCTGCACGATCCCGCCGACGACCAGCGACATCGGGCGTATCGGCCAGCTCATGCGGCAATAATACGCTCAGGTTGTTGTACGACAGAAGTAGTGTACATTTCACAAGTTGTACATCGGATCAGTTGTATGAAGGGACTTCGGTCGGCGCGCAGTCCGGTCGGTTAGCCTGGCGAACTAACACCCTTCAGGAGGTTCGCATGGTGGATCCGCGCACACCGGTCATCGTCGGAGTCGGCCAGTTCACCGAGCGCATCGACCTACCGGGGTATCGCGGCATGTCATCGGTGGAGTTGGCCACCGAGGCCGCGCGCGCCGCGCTGGCCGACACCGGCGCCGATGTCGGCGCGGTGACCGAGGCCATCGACGTCTTCGCCGCGCTGCGGCAGTTCGAGATCAGCACACCGTTCTCCGCGGCGCCGCTGGGTTGCTCGGACAACTACCCGCGCTCGGTGGCCGCCCGCCTCGGCGCCGACCCGGCCCGCGCGGTGCTCGAACCGCTGGGCGGCAGCGGCTCGCAGAAGGTGGTCACCGAGTTCTCGGCCGCCATCGCCGCCGGCGACGCCGAGGTGGTGCTGGTGCTCGGCTCCGAGAACGGGTCGACGCTGCGGCACTTCGCCCGCCGAGAGGACAAGCCCGACCACTCGGAGAAGGTCGGTGGTCAGCTGGAGGACCGCGGCTACGGGTTCGAGCAGTACATGGACGAGTACACCGCCACCCACGGGCTGACCGGCGCGCCGGTGCAGTACGGACTGCTGGACAACGCGCGCCGCGCCAAGCTGGGTGCCACCGTCGCCGACTACCGCACCGCGATGGCCGAGCTGTTCGCGCCGTTCTCCAAAGTGGCTGCCAAGAACCCGTTCTCGTCGTCACCCGTGGAGCGCTCGGTCGACGAGCTGGCCACCGTCACGCCGGAGAACCGGATGATCTGTGACCCCTACCCGCGGCTGATGGTGGCCCGCGATCAGGTGAACCAGGGCGCGGCGGTGCTGATCATGTCGGTGGCCGCCGCGCGGCGGCTGGCGGTGCCCGAGGGCAAGTGGGTGTATCTGCACGGCCACGCCGACCTCGTCGAGCAGCCGCTGCTGGACCGCGAGGAGCTCGGCACCAGCGTGTCCGCGGAATACGCTGTGACAGAAGCGCTCCGGGTGGCCGGAATCGGGCTGGACGAGGTGTCCACCTTCGACCTGTACAGCTGCTTCCCGTTCCCGGTGTTCACCGTCTGCGACACCACCGGGCTGGCCACCGACGATCCCCGCGGCCTCACGCTGACCGGTGGGCTGCCGTTCTTCGGCGGGCCCGGCAACAGCTACTCGCTGCACGGCATCGCGGAGACCGTGCTGAGCATGCGGGACAATCCGGGCCGCTTCGGGCTGGTCGGCGCCAACGGCGGTGTGATGAGCAAGTATTCGGTCGGGGTGTATTCGACACTGCCCGCCGGGTGGGCCGCCGATCGCAGTGCCGAACTGCAGGCCCGGATCAACGCGCGGCCGCGGGTCGCCGTCACCCGCCACCCCGAGGGGACGGGCATCATCGAGACCTACTCGGTGCGCTACGACTGGCCGGAGACCACCGGCGTCATCATCGGCCGGCTCGACGCCGACGGCAGCCGCTTCATGGCGATGACCACCGACGCCGACCTGCTCGCGCTGCTGACCGAGGGGGACCCGCTGGGCGCGGCCATCACCGTGACCGCGGGCGAGAAGATCAACGAGGCGCGGCCGCCGGCCTGAGCCGGCTCAGACCAGCTGGGACAGCTTGCCGGCGAGGCGCTCCACGTAGGCGCCCACCTCGGCCTCGGACTTGTCCGGCATGCCGAACACCACCTCGGTGACGCCGAGATCGCGCCAGTGGGCCAGCTTTTCGGCATCGGGCTTGTAGTCCAGGGCCCGGATCTGCGGGGCGCCCGCGCGTCCGGCGGCAGCCCAGGTGTCCTGCAGCAGCTTCACCGGTTCGTCGATGTCGAAGTCCCGGGGCGTGGTGATCCAGCCGTCCGCGGACTTCGCGATCCACTTGAAGTTCTTCTCGGTGCCGGCCGCGCCGACCAGCACCGGGATGTGCGACTGCACCGGCTTGGGCCACGCCCAGGACGGCCCGAAGTTCACGAACTCACCGTCGTAGGACGCTTCCTCCTGCGTCCACAGCGCCCGCATCGCCTCCAGGTATTCGCGCAGCATGGTGCGCCGGCGGCCCGGGGGCACCTTGTGGTCGGCCAATTCATCGGTGTTCCAGCCGAATCCGACACCCAACGACACCCGCCCGCCGGACAGGTGGTCCAGCGTGGCGATGGACTTGGCCAGCGTGATCGGGTCGTGCTCCACCGGCAGGGCGACCGCGGTCGACAGCCCCACCCGCGAGGTCACCGCGCAGGCGGTGCCCAGGCTCACCCACGGATCCAGGGTGCGCATGTAGCGGTCGTCGGGCAGCGACTCGTCCCCGGTGGTCGGGTGTGCGGCCTCCCGCTTGATCGGGATGTGGGTGTGCTCAGGCACGTAGAAGGTGGTGAAGCCGTGGTCGTCGGCCAGCCTGGCCGCCGCCGCCGGGGTGATGCCGCGGTCGCTGGTGAAAAGTACGAGCCCGTAGTCCATGATCGAATTAGAACGTGTTCTAGTCCGTCACACAAGGGCGGGCCGCCCGGCGTTCGGTTCAGCCGGATCGTTATTGGTGACTTCGGGTGCGCGAATTGTTGCGATGTCAGCCATGACGACCGAACGCATCGCCGAGCAGATCAAGTTCGCCTACTGGGTGCCCAATGTCAGCGGTGGCCTGGTGACCAGCGATATCGAGCAGCGCACCGACTGGAACTACGAGTACAACAAGAAGCTGGCGCAGACCGCGGAGAACAACGGCTTCGAGTACGCGCTGTCCCAGGTGCGCTACGAGGCCAGCTACGGCGCCGAGTACCAGCACGAGTCGACGAGCTTCAGCCTGGCGCTGCTGTTGGCCACCGAACGGCTCAAGGTCATCGCCGCGGTGCATCCGGGGCTCTGGCAGCCCGCCGTGCTCGCGAAACTGGGCGCCACCGCGGACCACCTGTCGGGCGGACGGTTCGCGGTCAACGTGGTCTCGGGCTGGTTCAAGGACGAATTCACCCACCTCGGCGAGCCGTGGCTGGAACACGATGAGCGCTACCGTCGGAGCGCCGAATTCCTGCAGGTGCTGCGCAAGATCTGGACCGAGGACGAGGTGGACTTCCGCGGCGACTTCTACCGCATCCACGACTTCACCCTGAAGCCCAAGCCGCTCAACACCCCGGATCGGCCCAATCCGGAGCTCTTCCAGGGCGGCAACTCCACCGCCGCGCGCCGTAACGGCGGCCTGCACGCCGACTGGTATTTCTCCAACGGCAAGGACTTCGACGGCATCACCGAGCAGGTCGTGGAGGTGCGCGATCACGCCCGCACGGTGAACCGGGAGGTTAAGGTCGGCCTCAATGGCTTCATCATCGCGCGGGACTCGGAGAAAGAGGCGAAGGAAGTCCTCAGAGAGATCGTCGCCAAGGCCAACAAGCCCGCTGTCGAGGGGTTCCGGGATGCCGTGCAGCAGGCCGGCAACTCGACCGGGGACAAAAGGGGCATGTGGGCGGACTCGTCCTTCGAGGACCTCGTCCAGTACAACGACGGCTTCCGCACCCAGCTGATCGGCACACCCGACCAGATCGCCGAGCGGATCGCGGCCTACCGCAAACGCGGTGTCGATCTGATACTCGGCGGTTTCCTCCACTTCCAGGAGGAGATCGAGTACTTCGGGCAAAAAGTCCTGCCGCTGGTCCGCGAGATCGAAAGTGCCGAAGCGGCGGCCCCGAACACCGCAGGGGACGCTCCGGTGCTCGTATCGGCATGAGCCGCGGGACGCCGGGTTGCGCTAGCGTGGTTTGAAATCGATGACACAGGAGAGTCATGACCTACCCGCCCGGTAACCCCGGATATCCGCCTGCCCCGCAGGGCAACCAGTACGCGCCGACCCAGCAGTACGGCAAGGTCGGGGACGGTCCCGAGGCAGCGGGGCCGAGCAAGCTCCCGGTGTATCTGACCGCCGCGGTCGCCGCGCTCGGCCTCGCGACCTACGCCTTCAACTTCGGCCCCATGCTGACCATCAGCAACTCGGACTTCCCGCAGTTCGGCAGCGCCAGCGGCAGCACCCCGGGTCTCGGCCTGGCGGTCGCGGCCTCGGTGCTGGCCGCGCTGCTGGCCATCGTCGGCCTGCTGCCCAAGCAGAAGCCGGCCACCGGACTGGTGGCCGTCGTTTCCACGCTGTCCTTCCTGCTGGTGCTGGCCGAGGTGATCAACGCCCCGGCCGGGCTGTCCATCGGCTGGGGGCTGTACCTGATCATCGCCACCACGGTGCTGCAGGCCGGCACCGCCATCGCCGCGCTGCTGTTCGACGCCGGGGTGCTCACCGCGCCGGCTCCCAAGCCGCGCTACGAGCAGCCCTACGGCCAGCAGTACGGCGCCCCGTCGTACTACGGCCAAATGGGTGGCCAGCCGGGTCAGCAGTACGGTGCCCCGACGCATCAGCAGCACCAGCCGCAGCAGCAGCGCCCGGCTACCCGTCCCAGTACGGCGGCTACCAGGGCGGTCAGAGCACCGGCGGATTCCAGTCCGCGGGCCAGAGTGGGTACGGCGCGCAGGGCGGCCAGGGCAGCTCCGAGAACCACAGTGCTCACGAGGGCCACAATGGCCCGCCGACCCCGCCCACCGGCTTCCCGGCGTTCGGTCAGCCGTCCAGTTCCTCGCAGGGTTCCGGGGCGCCCACCACCGGGCTTCCGAGCCAGTCGCCGTCGTCGGCGACACCGCCCGAGTCCTCGCCACAGTCCGGCACTTCCGCGTCGTAGTCTGGGCGTCGCGCATCCGGACGTCGGGTGCGTAGACCCGCGCGAGGAGCGACCCAGCCAGTGGTGGACAACCGGTCAGTCGGCAGCCGTCAGGCCCGAGACCTGCTCAGGGTCGCGTTCGGGCCGTCGGTTGTCGCGCTGGGCGTGATCGCGGCGGTGACGCTGATCCAGCTGCTCATCGCCAACAGCGATATGACCGGCGCCTTCGGCGCGATCGCCAGCATGTGGCTGGGTGTGCACCAGGTGCCGATCTCCATCGGCGGCCGCGAACTCGGCGTCATGCCGCTGTTGCCGGTCCTGCTGATGGTGTGGGGCACCGCGCGCACCACCGCCGCGGCGTCGGCGCGGTCCTCCTGGTTCGTCATCCGCTGGGTGGTGGCCTCGGCGCTGGGCGGCCCGCTGCTGATCGCGGCCGTGGCGCTGGCCGTCATCCACGACGCATCCTCGGTGATCACCGAACTGCAGACCCCGGACGCCTCCCGGGCCTTCGCCGGCGTGCTCGTGGTGCACGCCATCGGCGCCCTGATCGGGGTGGCGATGACGGGCCGCCTGCTCACCGTGCCGTGGATGCCGCACTGGCTGCCCGAGGCACTGCGCGCCGCCGCGACCGGGGTGCTCGCGCTGCTCGGTTTGTCCGGGGCGGTGGCCGCCGGCTCGATCGTCGTGCACTGGGGCACCATGCACGACCTGTTCGGCATCACCGACTCGATGTTCGGCCAGCTCAGCCTCACCCTGCTCTCGGTGCTCTACATCCCGAACGTGATGGTCGGGACGGCCGCGGTGGCCGTCGGGTCCAGCGCGCACATCGGGCTGGCCAACTTCAGCTCCTTCACTGTGCTCGGCGGGGATATCCCGGCCGTGCCGGTGCTCGCCGCGGCTCCCACCCCGCCGCTGGGCCCGATCTGGGTGGCGCTGCTGATCGTCGCCGCGGTCTCCGCCGTGGCGCTGGGTCAACAGTGCGCGCGCCGCGCCGAACCGCTGCCGATCGCCGCCGCCAAGCTGACCGTGGCCGCCGCGCTGTCCGCGCTGACCATGGCGCTGCTCGGTTACGCCGGGGGTGGCCGGCTGGGCAACTTCGGCGACGTCGGCGTCGACCAGACCACCTTCGGGCCCGCGGTGTTCCTGTGGTTCCTGTCCATCGGCGCGCTGACGGTGGCGATGGCCGGCGGGCTGGTGCGCCGGCCGAAGAAGGTGAAGGCGGCCCCCGCTCCGGTGCCCGAGGGCGACACCGACGAGGACCCCGTCACCGACGTGGTCGACCTGGAGCCGCCCGCCGACACCATCGTCCTGGGCGATCCCGGTTCGTTCCAGGACCCGGTGTTCGACGAGCCCGATGAACCCGCCCCGGTGGTCTTTCCGGAGGACGCCGTGGACTCCAGGTTCGACCCGGCGTTCGATCCCGAGGAGCACTTCATGGTCGACGGCGACGTCGGGGACACGACCGCCGAAAAACGACGCGAGCAGGACGACTAGGCTGCTGCGAGTGCAGCAGCAACCAGTCCGAGTGCCGGCGACCGTGCCGGCGCGACTGGTGGTACTGGCTTCCGGTACCGGATCGTTGCTGGCGTCGGTGCTGGAATCCGCCGTCGGCGACTACCCGGCCCGGGTCGTGGCTGTGGGCACCGACCGTGCCTGCCGGGCCCTGGACATCGCCGCCGACGCCGGGCTGCCGTCGTTTCAGGTACGCCTGCCCGACCACCCGGACCGCGCGGCCTGGGACGTCGCGCTCACCGAGGCGGTCGCCGCGCACCGGCCGGACCTGATCGTCAGCGCCGGATTCATGAAACTGCTCGGACCGGAATTCCTGCGCCGTTTCCACGCCCGGGTGGTCAACACCCACCCGGCGCTGCTGCCGGCCTTCCCCGGCGCGCGGGCCGTCCCCGACGCCCTCGACTACGGCGTGCGCGTCACCGGTTGCACGGTGCACCTGGTCGACGCCGGAGTGGATACCGGGCCGATTCTGGCCCAGGAAGCCGTCGCGGTGCACGACGATGACACCGCGCAGACATTGCACGAACGCATCAAGGTCGTCGAACGACGGCTGCTGGTGGACGTGCTGGCCGCGCTGGCCACGCGCGGTGTGACCTGGACCGGACGAAAAGCGATGTTCGGATGTTGAGGAGAGACAGCAATGAGTGACCAGCGGCCGATCAAGCGCGCGTTGATCAGTGTGTACGACAAGACCGGGCTCGACGACCTGGCCCGTGGTCTGCACGAGGCGGGCGTGAGCATCGTCTCCACCGGCTCGACCGCGAAAACCATTGCTGCCGCCGGTGTCCCGGTGACCCCGGTGGAGGATGTCACCGGATTCCCCGAGGTGCTCGACGGCCGCGTCAAGACCCTGCACCCCAAGGTGCACGCCGGTGTGCTGGCCGACCTGCGCAAGCCCGAACACGAGGCCGCGCTCACCGAGCTGGGTATCGAACCGTTCCAGCTGGTGGTGGTGAACCTCTACCCGTTCAGCGAGACGGTGTCCTCGGGCGCCGGACCCGACGAGTGCGTCGAGCAGATCGACATCGGCGGCCCGTCCATGGTGCGCGCCGCGGCGAAGAACCATCCCAGCGTGGCCGTCGTGGTCGACCCGCTGGGCTATGACGGGGTGCTGGCCGCGGTGCGGGCCGGCGGCTTCACCCTCGCCGAGCGGAAGAAGCTGGCGGCGTTGGCCTTCCAGCACACCGCCGAATACGACGTGGCCGTCGCCGGCTGGATGGTCTCGGTGCTCGCGCCCGAGGAGCAGGGCACCGGCCTGCCGCGCTGGGTCGGCTCGGCGTCGCGGCGCACCGCGGTGCTGCGCTACGGCGAGAACCCGCATCAGCAGGCCGCGCTGTACCGCGACGACACCGGCTGGCCGGGCCTCGCGCACGCCGAGCAGCTGCACGGCAAGGAGATGTCCTACAACAACTACACCGACGCCGACGCCGCCTGGCGGGCCGCGTTCGACCACGAGCAGACCTGCGTGGCCATCATCAAGCACGCCAACCCGTGCGGGATCGCGGTGTCCTCGGTGTCGGTGGCCGATGCGCACGCCAAGGCGCACGCCTGTGATCCGTTGTCCGCCTTCGGCGGGGTGATCGCCACCAACACCACCGTCAGCGTGGAGATGGCCGAGACGGTGGCCGACATCTTCACCGAGGTGATCGTCGCGCCCGCCTACGAGTCCGGTGCGGTGCAAGTGCTGTCGAAGAAGAAGAACATCCGCATCCTGGTGGCCGCCGAGCCCGAAGGTGCCACCGTCGAATACCGCCAGATCAGCGGCGGCCTGCTGGTGCAGCAGCGCGACGTGCTCGACGCCGAGGGCGACGACCCGAACAACTGGACCCTGGCCACCGGCGAGCCCGCCGATCCGGCCACCCTGGCCGATCTGGTGTTCGCCTGGCGGGCCTGCCGCGCAGTGAAGTCCAACGCCATCGTGGTGGCCGCCGACGGTGCCACCGTCGGCGTCGGGATGGGGCAGGTCAACCGCGTCGACGCGGCACGGCTCGCGGTCGAGCGCGGCGGGGACCGGGTGCAGGGGGCGGTGGCCGCCTCGGACGCGTTCTTCCCGTTCCCGGACGGCCTGCAGACGCTGACCAACGCCGGGGTGAAGGCCATCGTGCATCCGGGTGGGTCGGTGCGCGACGATGAGGTGACCGCCGCGGCCGCCGAGGCCGGCATCACGCTGTACCTCACCGGCGCAAGGCATTTCGCGCACTGATCGGGGTTCAGGGCAGGTCGGCGAGCAGCTGGCCGCGGACGGTGTCCAGGTGTGCGCGCATCGCGGCCTGCGCCCGGGCCGCATCGCGGTCGAAGATGGCATCGGCGATGGCGCGGTGCTGGCCCTGGCACACCGCGCAGTTCTCGGCGGAGTAGCGAAGCTTGTCCAGCACGCTGCCGGCGAGTTGGCGGCGGCCGTTCTCGACCATCTCGTTGAGTGCGGCCACCACCGAGTTGTGGGTCGCCGCCGCGAGAGCGCGGTGGAAGGCGATGTCCCACGTCATGAATTCCTCTGCGTTGCGGGCGGTCTCGCCGCGCTCCAGGCAGGAACGGATCTCGTCGAAGTCCTCGGCGGTGGCCGCCACGGCGACCAGCGTCATGAGATTGGGCTCCCATGCGGCACGCGCATCGATCAGGTCCAGCGGGCTGAGCCCCTCCGGGGTGCGTGACCCGGTGTTGGTGCTGGTGAGGAACGTGCCACGGCCGACCTGGCGGGCGACCCGGCCCGCGTTCTCCAGCACGTCGAGTTGCCGGCGGATCTCATGGCGGGTACTGCCCAGCAGGTCCGCCAGCGCTCGTTCGGTCGGCAACTTGTCGCCCTCGGCGAGTGCGCCGGACCGGACCTGGTCGTCGAGAAAGTCTGCGACTGTGAGCATGTCAGTGGCCCGTGACGACCTGGCGCACGAAGCGCAGGTGCTGGGTCATCGCCGTCGAGGCGCGGCGGCGGTCGCGGTCGATCAGGGCGGCCACGATCTCGTGGTGGTCGCGTTCGATGACGGTCCGGTTCTCCGGGGTGAATCCGTCCTGCTTGAGCCGGCCCCAGACCGGGTTGTTCCGAGTCGAGTTCAGCACATCGACCATGGCGAGAATCTGCCGGTTGTGGGTGGCGACGGCGAAGGCGTGGTGCAACGAGATATCCCACTGTTCGAACGATTCGTAGTCGGTGGCCGAGCCGCCGAGTTCCAGGCAGCGGCGTAGCTCGGCGAAATCGTCCTCGGTGGCGGCCAGCGCCGCCAGGGACACCACTTCGGGTTCGAACAGCGTGCAGGCGGTCATGATGGCGGCGGGGGCGAACCCGGCGGCGCCGGGTGCGGGCCGCGGCCGGTCGGCGGCGGGCCCGGCCACGGTGAGGAACGTACCGCGGCCGACCTCGCGGGTGATCCGGCCTTCGCGCTCGAAGTCGGCCAGCACCCGGCGCACCTGCGCCCGGGTGCAACCAATCTGCTCGGCGATGTGCCGTTCGGCCGGCACCCGGCCACCGCTGCGGGTTGCGGCGGTGCGGATGTGCTCGTCGACGAGACGGCGAACGTCATCGCCATTCGCAGAATGACCGGCTTTCACCTGCACAATCCCCCTCGCGGACCGACAATCGCTGATCAATGTAACCAATAGACGGCAAAGTTGACAGATTTGAACCGCCGCGTAACCAATCGGCAACCGATCAGGACGGCAGTTCCCGCACGGCGGCGATCACCGGCTGTAGGTGTCGCTGGGCGTGCTGGCGCGCGCCGTCGGCGTCGCCGGCCCGCACCGCCGCGGCGATGGCGCGGTGCTCGGCGAGGAATTCCTCGGGAGTCTGGGGTCCGCACGCCAACGTGATGGAGCGAGCCGCCCCGGCCTGGATCGCGGCGTAGAAGTGTTGCAGGATCGGATTTCCGGAGGCATTGACCAGCGCGGCGTGGAACCGCGCGGACGCCGCCGTCACCCCGGGACGGTCACCGGCGGCCTCGGCAGCCTCCTGGTCGGTGACCGCCTGGTCGATCGCGATGAGGTCGGCCGGCGTACGTCGTTCGGCGGCCAGCGCGGTGGCCACCACCTCGATCGCTTCGCGCACTTCGAGCATCGAGAGCAGGTTCTCGCCCGCCAGATAGCGGGTCAACACGGCATCGACCTCCGTGGTGGCGCGAACGAATGTGCCGTTGCCCTGGATCGTTTCCAGCAACCCGACGTGCACGAGCGCCTGCACCGCCTGTCGCAGCGTCACTCTGCTGACACCGTATTCGGCGGCGAGTTCGGCTTCGGTCGGCAGCCGGCTGTGCACCGGCCAGCGCCCGGACTCCACCGACTCCTTCAGCCGGGCGATGACCTGTCCGACCAGGGCGGAACGGCGGATCGGTGCGGCGGGGGATTCCACGTTGCGCTCCATCGGCGGGGTAGGTCTGGGCAAAGGGCTGCCCTTAGCTTAACCTCTCCCTCGAAAGGGATGCTCTTATTCTCTTTAGGAGAGGGGTCAGCGGTGACGGACAATCCGGAGCTGTTCAATGCCCGGGCGACCGCGGGAACCTGCGGCGCCATGGTGGCAGTCGGCATGATGCTGGCGGCCTACGGCCCGGCAATCGTCGAGTTCGAGCATCAGTTCGGGGTCAGCGGTGCTGCGGCGGCCGCTGGACTGGCGGTGCAGTCGGCGGGGGCGGTGATCGGCGCCCTGGTGGCACAGCCGGTGTTGCGGTGGCGCGGTAACCGATTCGCGATGACCGCCGCGATGCTGCTGATGGCCGTCGGATGCCTGACCATCGCGGCGGCACCCTCGTGGTCGATGACGCTGGGCGGGGCGGTGATTGCCGGGTTCGGCCTGGGCGGTTGTGATGCGCTGGGCACCCAGTTGTTCGTCTTCGGTCAGGGCTACCGGGGCCCGATGCTGGTCAACGTCGCACACGGCTGTTTCGGCCTCGGTACCGTCCTGGCGCCGGTCACCTTGGCGTTCATCGGGTTCGACAACTATCGCGCGGTGTTCGTGCTCACCGCGGTGATCAGCCTCTGCGCGGCGGCCACGATGACCGGCCTGGACCGGTTCCCGACGCCCGCAGACGCGCCGGGAGGGCCGGCACCGTCGACGCCCGGCCGGGGCGCGCCGGTGCGCCTGCTCGTGGTGGGCGGCTTCCTGGCCCTGTTCGTGCTGCACTTCGGCGTGCAGCAGGGCATCGGTTCGTGGGGACCGACGCGGCTGCTGGAACTCGGCCACTCCGGCACCGAAACCAGCGTGATCATCGCCGGGTACTGGATGGCCATGGTGCTCGGGCGGTTCGCGACCGCGCCCCTGGCGAACCGGCTCTCGCCGTCGAAACTCGTCTCGGCCAGCTGCGCCGGTATGTCCGCGGCGATCATGCTGGCGATGTGGGAGCCGGCGACGGTATGGGCCTATCTGCTGGCCGGGCTGTTCATCGGCCCGATCTTCCCCAACGGTCTGAACTGGCTGGCGCGCACGCCGTACGCGAAGGGATCGGCCTTCGCCTACGTGATCGCCGGCGCGATGGCGGGCGCGGCCGCGTTCCCGCTCCTGATGGGGGAGATCATCGACGGCCACGGTTCTTCGGCTCTGGCTCCGGCCCTGGTGCTGGCCTCGGCGGCAGCGCTGCTGACATGTGCCGCAAACGCCTTCTGGCTCAGCCGAGTTCCTGAAGCAGATGCTGACGCACCGAGGTCAGGTGATGGCGCATCGCCGACACCGCGCGCGCCGAATCCCGGACGAAGACCGCCTCGGCGATCTCGCGGTGCTCGGCTCGATAGATCTCCCGGTGCGCATGGGTGTGAGTGCGTCGATCCAGCTCTCCCCAGATGAGCTCGCGGCGGCCGGTCTCGACCATGTCGTTGATCGCGCAGACCACGGCGTTATGCGAGGCCCGGAACAAGGCGCGGTGAAAAGCGAAGTCGCAGTTACGGAATTCATCCGGACGGACCGAATCGTCGCCGCTGTCCAGGGCGTGCCGGATGTCCTCGAAGTCCTCTGCCGTCGCGGTCACGGTGACCAGGGACATCACATTGGGCTCCCAGGCCAGCCGGGCCTCGATGAGATCTCGCGGGCTCGCATTCGCCCCGGCCTGGGTCGACGCGGCCGGTCGCAGGAAAGTGCCACGGCCGGTTTCCCGGGTGATGTGCCCACGCACCTCCAAAGTGTCGAGTTGGCGCCGGATTTCGTGGCGACTGTAGCCCAGCAGCACGGCGAGGTCTCGTTCGTTGGGCAGCTGGGCGCCGGGCGCGAGACCGCCGTCCCTGAGTTCCTGATCGATGAACTGCTCCACCGTCATCGTGGCGTTCGGCGGGGGGTTCACGACCCGTTTCCCATCACGATCCGGCGGACGAACCGCAGATGGTCGGTCATCGCACCGGCGGCCCGGCGGCGATCCCGTTCGCACAGCGCCGCGACGATCTCGTGGTGCTCGCGTTCGATGATCGCCCGGTTCTCCGGGGTGAAGCCGTCGTGCTTGAGCCGGCCCCAGACCGGGTTGTTGCGGGTGGAGTTCAAGACGTCCACCATGGCCACGATCTGCTGGTTGTGCGTGGCCACCGCGAAGGCCCGGTGCAGGGAGATGTCCCACTGCTCAAAGGATTCGTAATCCGTTGCCGCTGCGCCGCGTTCGAGGCAGATCCGGAGTTCGGCAAAGTCCTCCTCGGTGGCGGCGAGGGCGGCCAGCGAGACCACTTCGGGTTCGAACAGCGATGAAGCGGTCATGATGGCGGCCGGGGTGAACGACCCGTCGGCGGGCCCCGGCATCGGACCGGTCCGCACGAATGTGCCCCGGCCCACCTGTCGGCTCACCCGGCCCTCGTGCTCCAGCTGGTCCAACACCCGGCGCACCTGCGCGCGCGTGCAACCGAGTGTCTCGGCGAGCACCCGTTCGGCGGGTAGCCGTCCACCGCGGTCGGCGGCAGTACGCAGGAACTGCTCCTCGAGTGCCGCGCGCACGATGCCGTCCGCCGATTTGCTCGTGGATTCGACCAAGGCTGTGACCTCCCGTCCGGCACGGTGGCGGTTTGACCAATCTGGCCACTTCAGCGCTGCTCATCGTGCTGTCGGATAGATACTCAACCATTCGCAACCAATTTGCAAGATGTAACGCCCGGGTAAAAGAAGGTCTTTAAATGCGACTTTCGGGTTGACGAGATCCAGCTCACATGGTTTGGTCTCCTCAATGGGTCACCCATTACCGACCGATATCGGCCAAGTGGTTGAGGATTGGTCGCCAATGTTGACAACCTTTGGGAGAAACGAATGAGCTTCGATCGACCGATGAAAGCGCTGTCAGGTGCGGCGGCGGTCGCCGCCATGCTGGCTGTCTCCGCGTGCTCAAGTGGCACTTCGGAGGATCCGCTGGTGGTTGGCATGTTGATGGCCTTCAGCGGTCCCACCGCGGTGGAGGGCGCCGAAGTCGTCAACGGGTGCCTGCCGGCCGCCGCGGAGATCAACGAGGCCGGTGGGGTTCTGGGCCGTGACATCGAGTGCGAGGCCTTCGATACCAAGGGCACGGCCAGCGATTCGGTGCCCGCGGCCCGGCAGATGCTGAGCACCACCTCGAACCTGTTCGCCGTGCTCGGGCCCAGCACCGCGGAGGCCGTGGCCGCGGCCCCGGTGCTGGAGGAAGCCACTCAGGTGATGTTCTCCCCGGCCGGTGATGGCCGCTTCGACCGCACCGAACTGGACTACTACTACCGGCTGATCACCTCGGACACCGTCGGCGCGCAGGCGATGGCGTTGCATGCCCAGCAGCAGGGCTTCGAGAACGTGGCGTTGGTCTTCGTCAACGGTGCGTCGGCGCAGGCCAATATCCCGCCGCTGGAAGAAGCGCTCAGTGGTCTGGGGGTCGGGGTCACCGAAGCCCTGACGATCGCCGCTGAGCAGCCGTCCTACCGCACCGAGGTCGCCCGCATCCTGCAGAACCGGCCTTCCGCGATCGTCTTCGAGGCCGACGGCGTCACCGCCGGTACCTTCCTCACCGAGCTCAACCAGGCCGGTGGCGGCGACATCCCGGTGGTCACCAATACCCTGGCCACCACCGGCGAATGGCAGCAGGCGGCGCTGGCGGCATACGGCAGCAGCGAGGCGCTGGCCAAGGCGCTGCAGGTCGTCGTCCGTTACGCCCAGGAAGGCGGAGCCGGCACCGAGACCTACCTGGAGGCCCTGCAGGCGCTCGAGGGTCAGGACGGTATCGACATTCCCTCATTCCAGGACAGCGCATACGCCCGCGCCGCATTTGACGGCGTGATCGTGGCGGGGCTGGCCGCAACCAAGGCCGATTCGGTCAACGCCGAGGATTACAACGCGTCGATCCCTGAGCTCCTGGCCCCGGGCGAGGGCAAGACCGTCGTCAACAACTACGCAGACGGTGTCGCCGCACTCGGGAACGGCGAGGACATCCAGTACGTCGGCGCCAACGGCGAGTACCGGCTCAACGAATTCCACAACGTGATCGGCGCCTTCGCGTACTACGACTGGGATCCGGCCGCACAGACGCTGCGCCTGGTGAACCAGCTGCCCGCTGAAGAGCTCGAAGCCCTCGCGGCCGGAAAGCGCTGACACCTGTGAATCTCGTTGTCTCCGCGACTGTATTCGGGGTGGTGATCGCCGCGGTGCTCGCCCTGGCCGCGGTCGGTTTCACCCTGCAGTACAGCGTCTCCAACGTCTTCAACCTGGCGTTCAGCGAGACGATGGTGGTTGCGGGATTCGCGGCGCTGGGCGCCAACAAGGCGGGCCTGCCGCTGGCAGGCGCCGCCCTTGTTGGCGTCGCAGCCGGCGCCGTGGTCTCGGTGCTGCTCAATCACTTCGTCTACCAACCGTTCGCCCGTCGTGGGGTATCGGTGTTCCAGATGTTGGTGATCAGCCTGGCGGTCAGCCTGGTCCTGGCCAACACCCTGCTGGCGCTCGTCGGGCCGCTGTCCTTCCATTACGACGCCAAGCCGACCGTGATCTTCACCATCGCCAGTGCCGCCGTCACGGATCTGCAACTGGTCGTGATCGTGTTGGCGATCGCGGTCATGGTCGGGATGCACTTGCTGCTCAAGAAGTCTCGGCTCGGGCTTGCCATGCGGGCCGCCTCGGTCGACGGAGGCCTCGCGCAGTCGTGCGGTATCCAGACCCAACGGGTGGTGGCCACCGCGTGGCTGATCTCCGGTGCGCTGTGTGGACTGGCCGGTGTCGCGCTGTTCACCATCAGTTCGTCGTTCTCGGCGACCTCTGGCCGGACCTTCATCGTGCTGGTGATCGCCGCGGCCGTGCTCGGCGGTATCGGCGACGCGTACGGCGCCATGCTGGGCGCGTTGGTGCTGGGGATGGCGACGGAGCTGACCGCGGTGTGGCTCGATCCCAGTTTCAAGATGGCCGTCGCGCTGGTGGCCTTGCTCGGTGTGCTGATGGTGCGTCCGCAGGGCATCCGGGCGGAGTTCTCGTCGAGTCGGGCGCTTCAAGTATGAGCACGGGAACGGATCGCGCATGAGTACAGATCTGAGCTTCTATATCGTCACGCTGGTGGTGTACGCCACGGTGGCCGTGATCGGCTGCTGGGGGCTGGAACTGCACTACTCCGACACCGGTCTGCTCAATCTGAGCTACATCGTGTCGGTGGCGGTCGGCGGATACACGGTGGCCCTGCTGTCGCTGGGCGCGCCGGAAAGCGGTGGCGGAACGCTGGTCCAGGAATACTTCTGGGGCACATCGCTGCCGTTCCCGCTGCCGTTCGTGGGTGCGGTGCTGGCCGGTGTGCTCGTCTCGCTGCCGATCGGCTTCGTCGCGCTGCGCCGGCTGCGATCGGACTACCAGGCGGTGGCGATGCTGGCGGTCGCACTCATCGCCTCGACTCTGGTGATCGCCATGCCGAAACTGCTCGGAGGTGGACACGGGCTCTACCTGATCCCAGCCCCGCTGAAGGAAGAATTGGGCCTGAAGTCGGCCGAATACTCCTGGTTCTTCGCGGGTTTCGCGGTTCTGATGGCGGGACTGGCCGGATGGTTCGTGCTGCGGGTCTCCCGGTCGCCGCTGTGGCGGGTGCTGCGCTCGGTTCGGGAGAACCCCGAGGCGGCCGATGCGATCGGCATCAACGTGACCGCGGTGCGGCTGACGGCATTCGCCGCCGGTAGCGGCCTCGGTGCGCTCAGCGGTGCCATCCTCGCGACGTTCATCGGCACCTACGCCCCGGCGGATTGGTCGTATCAGGAGACGCTGATCCTGATGGGCGCGGTGATCGTCGGCGGTGCGGGCAACCGCTTCGGTGTGCTGATGGGTGCACTGCTGCTGCCCGTGGGCCTGACCGAGGCGACGCGCTACCTGCCGCAGTTCGGTGCGCCCGGCACCGTGGACGCCTTGCAGTTCGTGGTCGTCGGCCTGGTGATCATCGGCTTCCTGTGGTGGCGACCGCAGGGTGTATTCCCGGAGCGGAAGCGCACTTTCGGGATCGACGGTGAACCCGTGCCGTTCTGGGTCCGCTCCGGAGACAAGCAGGGAGTCGCGTGATGGACCACATCCTCACCATCGAGGGCCTGACGGTGGCCTACGGATCGAACCGGGTTCTGGAGAACGTCTCGCTGGGCGTGCCACGCGCCAAGATCACCGCGGTGGTCGGACCCAACGGAGCCGGTAAGTCGACTCTGCTGCACGCCCTGGCCGGCACGGCGCCGGTCGAGACGGGCCGGGTCATGTACCGCGAACAGGACATCGCCAAGCTGCCGCCGTTCAAGCGATCCAGGATCGGCATCATGCGGACCTTCCAGATGCCCGCCGACTTCGGTCGACTGACGGTGCTGGAGAACCTCTTGCTGGCCGACGCCACGATCGGTGGCACCGGTTTCGGTCAGGTCTTCACCAGGCCACGGAGGAGCTGGCTGCCCGCACAGCGGGAGGCCGTCCTGCGCGCCCGGGCGTTGCTTGCCGAATTCGGGCTCCAGGCCAAGGAGAACCATTACATGGGCGATCTGTCCGGTGGTCAACGCCGAATCCTCGAACTGCTCCGTGCCGTGACCACCAAGCCGGACGTGCTGTTGCTCGACGAACCGTTCGCCGGTGTGCACGCGAGCATCATCGACCGCATCTCCGAATTCCTGGTCGAGTTGCGGGACCGCGGGATCTCGATCCTGATGGTCGCGCATGAGCTCGACGCAGTCGAGCGACTGACGGATGCCGTCGTGGTGATGGCGCGTGGTCAGGTTCTGTTCGAAGGATCGATGGCGGAAGCACGCCGCGACAAGGAAGTGGTGGACGCGTATGTCGCTGGCTGACAACGAAACCGCCGGCACAAAGGTGCTCGGCGTACAAGACCTCACGGTCGGTTACAACGGCGTACCGATCGTGCAGGGCATCAGCCTGGAGCTGGTGTCCGGTGCGACTGCGTGCGTGGTCGGGCCCAACGGCTGCGGGAAGAGCACCCTGCTCAAGGGGCTGGCCGGCCTGGTCAAGCCGATGGGCGGGGCGGTGGAACTGGCTGAGCGTGGCGACATCACGTACATGTCCACCGCTGAGCGCGCCGCCAGCGGGATGGGCTACGTTCCGCAGATCGACGATGTCTTCAAACCGTTGACAGTGGAAGAGAACATCGTGATCGGCGGATATACCCTGCCGCGCAACAAGGTGGAAGAGAACAAGGGGCGGGTGCTGGAGCTTTTCCCGAAGCTCAAGGCGATGCTCAAACGGCACGCCGGAGTCCTGTCCGGCGGTGAGCGCAAGATGCTGGCGATGGCGCGCGTGCTGATGCTGGAGCCGAAGGTGCTGCTGCTCGACGAGCCCACTGCGGGCTTGACCGAGGAGATGGCCACCCGGCTGCTGGACGAGCAGTTGGCCGAGCTGAAGGCCAGCGGCATCGCCGTGCTGCTGGTGGAACAGCGCGCCAATCTTGCTATGGCATCCGCGGATTGGGCATATGTGCTGGCCTCGGGGCAGGTTCGCCGCTCCGGGTCGGCCGCCGAACTGCGTGCCGATCCCAGCTTCTCGCACATCTTCCTCGGTGGCACCGAGGAGAGCTTCGTCAACGCCGACGAGAACACGAATACCGAAGGAGAAGTTCGTTGCAGTTAGTTCAATTCGTCCACCGGGGCGCCACGCGTTGCGGGTTCATCGATGGTGACGAGGTCGTCGGGCTGGACTGGTCGCTGCGCGACGCGCTGGTGTTGCTGGCCGCGGGCCAGTTGAAGCAGATCAGCGCAGCCCAGTCCGCGCGGGTCAAGCGCGACGAGGTCGTCCTGCTGCCGCCGGTCACCTCGTCGAGTCGCATCTTCTGCATCGGCATCAACTACCTGGACCACCAGCAGGAGTCCAAGGACGTGTTCCTGGCCTCCGTGCCGAAGGCCCCGGTGGTCTTCATGAAGGACCTCTCCAGCATCGCCGGACCCTACGACCAGCTCGACCTGCCGTCGTCGGTGTCGGTCGAATTCGACTGGGAGGCAGAGCTCGGCGTGGTGATCGGCGCTCCCGCCCGTAATGTGTCCGAGGCCGACTCATGGGATGTGGTGGCCGGCTACACCGTCGTCAACGACGTGTCGGTGCGTGACCGCCAGGTCCGCCACGTGCAGTGGACACTCGGTAAGAACGCGCCGGCCTCCACCCCGATCGGCCCGGGTATCGTCGACCGCGACAGCATCGGTATCAATCCCGATATCGAGGTCACCTGCCGGGTCAACGGTGTGGTCAAGCAGAATGCGTTCACCCGCGACCTGATTTTCGACATCCCACGGCTGATCTCCGAGATCTCCCAGGTGACGCCACTGCTGCCCGGCGACATCATCGTCAGCGGCACCGCCGCTGGGGTGGGCTTCAAGCGCAACCCGCCGGAGTTCCTGCGCGACGGGGACACCGTCGAGGTCGAGATCGCCGGTGTCGGAATGATTTCCAACAAGGTCCGAACGGAGTTCTGAGATGCCGGTGGTCGGAGGGATCTCCGCATCGCACGCTCCGGGGATCCTCGGTTGGCCCGACGACGTCACCGCCGACGAGCACCGCGCGGTGTTCGCCGCGTACGCCGAGCTCAGGAAGACGGTGGCCGATGCCGAGCCCGATGTGGTGATCGCCTTCCTCGACGATCACTTCGAGAACCATTTCCGCAACCTGATGCCGTCGGTGAGCGTCGCGGTGGCCGACGAGCACACCGGCCCCGGTGAGCACCTGCTCGAACTGCTGAAGTTCGATCACGTGCAGACCTTCGGCGGAGAAAGGGAACTGGCCGAGAAGATCCTGCGCACGCTGGTGGCCTCGGGTATCGATGCGGCCCGGATGAGCTCGGCGGAATTCGGAAACAACCTGATGGTGCCGATGAAACTGCTGCGGCCGCAAGGGGATATCCCGATCATCCCGGTGTACATCAACGTGTTCACCCCGCCGCTGATCACCATGGCACGCGCCTACGAGGTGGGTGCGGCGGTACGCAGGGCCGTCGAGGGCAGTGACCAGCGAATCATGTTCTGGGGCACCGGAGGTCTGTCACACTGGCCGCCGATCTGGGAGCCGAGTCGCGAGTCCGACGACTTTCTCACCCGGATGAAGACCTTCCAGAACGAGGGCCGCGGCTATCTGGAGCGCGACCCGAATCTGTGGACCGACATCGGCCCATACGAGATCAAGATGGCCGAGGAGATGGGCGACGCCTGCGTCAACCCGGAGTGGGACAAGCAGTTCCTGGATCTGCTGTCCGCCGGCGACATGGACGCCCTGTTCGGGTGGACCTATGACGACGTCGAATCCGGCGGCGGCCACGGCGGCCACGAGATCCTCAACTGGATGGCCGTCGCGGGAGCCATGGGCGGTGGGCCGTGCGAGGTACTGACCTATCAACCCACCCCGGCCTGGATCTGCGGCACCGGCGCTGTCCGCTACACCGTCTAGACATCAAACTACCGAGATAGAAAAGAGATAACGCAGTGATCACCTACCAGGACGCCCCTCTGCCGAAGTTCGGCAACTACTCCACCCTGGGAATCGCGACGCCCGGAGAGATCGTCATGGTGGCCGGGCAGATGGGCGCCGACGCCGACGGCAACTTCCCCACCTCCGACGGTGCCGAGCAGGTGAAGGCCACCTACGACAACATCGGCATCGCGCTGGCCGCAATCGGTCTGGGCTTCGAGCACGTCGTCGGGTTCCGCACCCTGCTGGTCGGCCGCGACATGATCCCGGAGTTCATGAAGGGCCGGTTGGAGAAGTTCGCCGAGGTCTACCCGTCCGGCGTGTACCCGCCCAACACGATCATGATCATCTCCGGTCTGGTCGAAGAGGCAGCCCGCGTCGAGATCGAGGTGCTGGCAGTGCGTCCGGCGGCGCAATCGTGACCGAGCAATACCGCAGCTACCCGTTCCATCACGGTCGCGAGACGGTGATCGCCTACCCCGTCACCGGGGCGGGCGTCACCACCCGGGTGGTGGAATCGGGGCCGGCGACAATGTGCTGGTCTGCCTGCACGGTGCGGGCTCCCGGGCCGACCGCTTCGTCCCGGTGATGCCGGGGCTGGTGGCCGAGGGCTTCCGGGTACTGGCCATCGACTTCCCCGGCCACGGCCTCGCCGAGAAGCGTGCGGACATCGACTACACCGGACAGGGCCTCACCGATGTGATCGCCGGCGTGCTGGATTCGCTGGGGCTGGCGAAGGTGACCGTGGTCGGGACCTCGCTGGGCGGGCATGTCGGCGCCGCGCTCGCCGTGCAGCGGCCGGACCTGGTGGCCGGCCTGGTGCTGATCGGTTCGGTCGGTGTCGGGGACTTCCCGCAGGAGTTCCACACCCCGCCGGAGGTGCTCTCGGACGGCAGCGTCGAGGGCGTGCGGCGCAAGCTGACGTTCCTGGTCTCCGATCCCGAGATGGTGACCGAGGCGTGGGTGCGCGAGGAGTCGATGATCAACTCCTCCACCGGCGCCAAGCAGGCGCTGCTGGCGGTGTCGGAGTGGTTGGACAAGGACTGCAACGACTTCCGGCAGGACGCCGAACTGGCCAAGCGGTTGCCGGACCTACCGGTGCTGCTGGTGTGGGGTGCCGATGACAAGTGGACCCCGCCGTCGATGGGCGTCGAGGCACAGCAGAACCTTCCGGGCGTCGCCCTGGAGCTGATGCCCGGCTGTGGGCATGCTCCGTACTTCGAGAACCCGGATCTGTTCGTCGAATTGATCCGCAAACACGGTGTGGGAGGACTGAAATGACCGATCGTTGGTTGTTGATCGAGAACGGCACCGTCGTCGACGGCGATGCCAACCCGCCGATCCCGGATTGTGCGGTGCTGGTGCACAATGCCCGGATCGTGAAGGTGGGCGCGGTGGACCGGGAGACCGACATCCCCCGCGGGGCCGCACTCGAGGTGATCGACGCCCGCGGTAAGACCGTGATGCCGGGCCTGATCGATGTGCACTGCCACATGACCTACGGTCTGGCGCGCACCGAGGAAGAGATCGGCATCTACACGCCACCGGAGCTGCGGACGCTGATCGCCGCCGCGAACGTGGAGAAGGTGCTGGCCGCCGGTGTCACCAGCATCTCCCAGCCCGGCGGCAGCTACTTCATCGGTGTGGGGCTACGCGAGGGCATCAAGCAGGGCATCGTGCACGGGCCCCGGATGACCAGTGCCGGAAGGTATCTGACCACCAGCAACGGCCTGACGGACTGGTTCCCGGATGCCACCGGTAACCCGGACTCCAGCACCGGCAAGCTGACCAACACCAAAGACCAGATGGTCGACGAGATCCGCCGGCAGAAGAAGGCCGGGGTGGATCTGATCAAACTGGCCGACAGCCCGTTCGGTGACTTCCAGGCGTTCACCAACGACGAGCTGAAGATGTGTGCCGATCTCGCACATCAGCTCGGGATGCAGATCACCATCCACGCCCGCGGCGACGGTGAGATGAACGCGGCGGTGGAGGCCGGCTTCGACCACATCATGCACGGCAACCACATGTCGGATGCCACCATCGAGAAGCTGGCCAAGAGTCAGATCCCGCTGGCGCCGACCCAGTTGCTGATGCATCACATCGTGGAGTTCGCCGAGACCCTGCGGGTGCGCCCGAACATCTCCGAGGCCACCAAGCGGATGAACGACGCCACCATGGACAGCCTGCACCGCGCCTATGCGGCCGGGGTCAAGTTCGCGATGGGCACCGACAGCGGATTCTCGCTGGTGCCCTACGGACAGTGGCACGCCCGCGAGTTGGAGATGCTGATGCTCTACACCGGCATGAGCGCGCTGGAGGCCATCCAGGCCGGCACCAAGCACGGCGCCAACGCGATGGGCCTGCCCGATGACCTCGGGGTGATCGCCGAGGGCAAGCTGGCCGACATCATCGTCGTCGACGGCGATCCGGTGGCCGACATCCGGGTGCTGTACCAGCCCGGGAAGGTGCAGACGGTGATCCTCAACGGACAGGTGCAGACCTTCCCCGAGGACATCCGGACCCGGTTCATCCGCAACGACTACCTGCCGCACGAGTACGGCTGGGACCTGCTGTCCTACGAGCGGGCCTACGAGGGGGCCGAGACCCCGAAGACCCAGCTGGACTGGACATCCGAGCAGCGCAAGGACGTCGTCAACGACGTCCGCAAGTACGAGAAGGTCGGCGCGGACACCGCTGCCACCGAGTGAACCCCGGCGCCTGACTTTCGCAATCCCCCCGGCCGGCGAAAGTCAGGCGCTGGCCTCTTCCTGGTCCACCCGACCGCGGCCCACCGCGGTGACATGCTCCACGAACGAGGCGATCTCGGCGATGGCGTGCTGCGCGTCGGGGCTCAGGTCGAAGTAGAGCTGGAACATGTGCATCGTCTTGTCCCACACCTGAACCCACACCGGCACACCGTCGACGGCGAGCCGGTCGGCCAGCACGAAGGTGTCGTTGCGCAACATCTCGTGGGTGCCGACCTGCAGCAGGAACGGGCCCAGTCCGGTCATGTTCGTCTCGGCGGGCATCACCGGCACCTCCCGGGTGCCGTTCACCGTCGCGAACACGTCGTAGATGAACTTCACCGTCGACGCCGGGAACAGCACGTCGAAGTGTTCCTTGATGGCCTCGTACTTGATCTCCATATCGGCGGAGGTCAACGCCGACAACAGCACCTGCCCGGCCGGGACCGGAAGCCCGGCGTCCCGCGCCGCGATCGCGGTGTCCGCGGCGATCAGCCCGCCGGCGGAATCCCCGGCGAACACGATCCGCTCGGGCGGCACGCCGGTCGCCAGTACGAACCGGTAGGCCTCCAGGCCGTCGGCCACCGCCTCGTCGATGCTGGCCCGCGGGGCCAGCCGGTAGCCCACGTTGAAGACCCGGGCGCCGGTCGCGGCGGACAGCTTGGAGGCGAATCGGCGGTAGGTGTTCAGCCCGAGCGTCACCAGCGCCGAGCCGTGGAAGTAGATGATCACCCGGTCCGAATCGTGACAACCGGGTGCGACAACCCATTCGGCCGGGCAGTCCGGCAGCCGGCTCGGGGTGACGATGGTGCCGCGCAGCGGCCGCAGCAGCCGCATCGGCGCGTCGATGACGTCGAGCCGGGTGCGCTGTAGCACCGCGGGGGAGATCCGGTTGATCACCAGGCCGAGCACGGTGAGCACGCCGAGCACCGGCCGGAGGAAAATCGCCGCGAGCACATTCAGCAACCGGGTCTGCCACGACGCCGGCCCGAACTGCACCGTCGAGGGCCGATCGCGCCATTCGAGCAAATTCACGATACCCAGGGTACCGGGTAGTTGACCGGGTCGGCACCGGGTCAACGCTCGGGTGCGCAAGCTCATACTCGACAGCCGTCGTAGCGTGGACCTCGTGACGTCACCCAATGATCTGCCCCGCACCCTCGGCGAGCTCCGTTCCTCGGGCCATCAGGAGCGCAGCATCAAGCAGGAGATCCGGGAGAACCTGCTCGCGCGCCTCGCCGACGGGGACGACATCTGGCCCGGCCTGTTCGGCTTCGAGGACACCGTGCTGCCCCAGGTGGAGCGCGCCCTGATCGCCGGCCACGACTTCGTCCTGCTCGGCGAGCGCGGCCAGGGCAAGACCCGGCTGCTGCGATCGCTGGCCAACCTGCTCGACGAGTGGACGCCGGTCATCGAGGGCTCCGAACTGCACGAGCACCCCTACAGCCCGATCACCCCGGAGTCCATCCGCCGGGCCGCCACCTCCGGCGACGATCTGCCCATCGGCTGGATTCACCGCAGCGAGCGCTATACGGAGAAGCTGGCCACCCCGGACACCAGCGTGGCCGACCTGGTCGGCGACATCGACCCGATCAAGGTGGCCGAGGGCCGCAGCCTCGGCGACCCGGAGACCATCGCCTACGGGCTGATCCCGCGTTCGCACCGCGGCATCGTCGCCGTCAACGAGTTGCCCGACCTCGCCGAGCGCATCCAGGTGGCCATGCTCAACGTGATGGAGGAGCGCGACATCCAGGTCCGCGGCTACACGCTGCGGCTGCCGCTGGACGTGCTCGTGGTGGCCAGCGCCAACCCCGAGGACTACACCAACCGCGGCCGCATCATCACCCCGCTCAAGGACCGGTTCGGCGCCGAGATCCGCACCCACTACCCGCTCGAACTCGACGCGGAGGTCGGCGTCATCGCCCAGGAGGCGCACCTGTCCGCCGAGGTGCCCGAATACCTGCTGGCCGTGATCGCCCGGTTCGCCCGCGGCCTGCGCGAGTCCACCGCGGTGGACCAGCGTTCCGGTGTCTCGGCCCGGTTCGCCATCGCCGCCGCCGAGACCGTGGCCGCCTCGGCCCGGCACCGCGGCGCCGTCCTGGGCGAGCAGGACCCGGTGGCCCGGGTGGTGGACCTGTCCACCGTGATCGACGTGCTGCGCGGCAAGCTGGAATTCGAGTCCGGCGAGGAGGGCCGCGAACAGGCCGTCATGGAGCACCTGTTGCGTCGGGCCACCGCCGAGACCGCGTCCCGGGCGCTCGGTGGGATCGACGTCGGCCCGCTGGTGGCCGCCGTGGAGGCCGGTTCCCCGGTCACCACCGGGGAGCGGGTGTCGGCCAAGGATGTGCTGGCGGCGCTCCCGGATCTGCCGGTGCTCGACGAAATCGCCGAACGCCTCCGGGCCGAGACCGAGGGGCAGCGCGCGGCCGCGGTCGAACTGGCCCTGGAGGGCCTGTATCTGGCCAAACGCATCGACAAGCAATCCGACGAGGGCGAAACCGTCTATGGCTAAACACCTCTCCAGGTACTCCCGCTACACCGGCGGGCCGGATCCACTGGCGCCGCCGGTGGACCTGCGCGAGGCCCTGGATGCGATCGGCGAGGACGTGATGTCCGGCGCCTCCCCTCGCCGGGCCCTGCAGGAGTTGATGCGCCGCGGCACCCCGAACATGCCCGGGGCGGACCGGCTCTCCGCCGAGGTCAACCGGCGGCGCCGGGAACTGTTGCAGCGCAACAACCTCGACGGCACGCTGGCCGAGGTCAAGAAGCTGCTCGACGAGGCCGTGCTGGCCGAACGCAAGGAACTGGCCCGCGCTCTCGACGACGACGCCCGGTTCGGCGAGATGCAGATGGAGGCGCTGTCCCCGTCGCCGGCCAAGGCGGTGGCCGAACTCGCCGAATACGACTGGCGCTCACCGGAAGCCCGGCAGTCCTACGAGCAGATCAAGGATCTGCTCGGCCGGGAGATGCTCGACCAACGCTTCGCCGGGATGAAGGAGGCGCTGCAGAACGCCACCGACGAGGACCGTCAAGCGATCAACAAGATGCTCGACGACCTCAACGACCTGCTGGACAAGCACAACAACGGTGCGGACACCGCGGCGGACTTCGAGAAGTTCATGGCCGAACACGGCCAGTACTTCCCGGAGAACCCGCGCAATGTCGACGAGTTGATGGACTCGCTGGCCAAACGCGCCGCGGCCGCCCAGCGGTTCCGCAACAGCCTGTCCGAATCGCAACGGGCGGAACTGGATGCGTTGGCCCAACAGGCCTTCGGGTCGCCGTCCCTGATGAGCGCGCTGAACCGGTTGGACGCCAACCTGCAGGCGGCGCGGCCGGGTGAAGACTGGAGCGGTTCCGAGGAGTTCAGCGGCGACGATCCGCTGGGCATGGGCCAGGGCACCCAGGCGCTCGCCGACATCAGTGAACTCGAACAGTTGGCCGAGCAGCTGTCGCAGAGCTATTCGGGCGCCAGCATGGAGGACGTCGACCTGGACATGCTGGCCCGTCAGCTCGGCGAAGAGGCCGCGGTCAGTGCCCGCACCCTGGCCGAACTGGAGCGCGCCCTGACCGACCAGGGCTTCTTGGACCGCGGCTCGGACGGCAAGTGGCGGCTCTCACCCAAGGCGATGCGTCAGCTCGGCCAGACCGCGCTGCGCGATGTGGCGCGCCAACTGTCCGGGCGCCACGGTGAGCGGGAGACCCGCCGGGCCGGGGCCGCCGGGGAGCTGACCGGCGCCACCCGCCCGTGGGCGTTCGGCGACACCGAACCGTGGAACGTCACCCGCACCATCACCAATGCGGTTCTGCGCCAAGCCGGTTCGGGGGCGATCGACGGCCCGGTGCGGATCACTGTCGACGATGTCGAGGTCTCCGAGACCGAGACCCGCACCCAGTCGGCCGTCGCGCTACTGGTGGACACCAGCTTCTCGATGGTGATGGAGAACCGCTGGCTGCCGATGAAGCGGACCGCGCTGGCGCTCAACCATCTGATCAGCACCCGGTTCCGGTCCGACGCGCTGGAGATCATCGCATTCGGCCGGCACGCGCGCACCGTCAGCGCCGCCGAGCTGACCGCGCTGGAGGGGGTGCGTGATCAGGGCACCAACCTGCACCACGCGCTGGCGCTGGCGGCCCGGCACCTGCGCCGTCACCCCGGCGCGCAGCCGGTCGTGCTGATCGTCACCGACGGGGAACCGACCGCGCATCTGGAGGACTTCGGGGACGGGGTCGAACCGTTCTTCTACTACCCGCCGCATCCGCGCACCATCGCGCTCACCGTGCAGGGCTTCGACGATCTGGCCGCGCTCGGCGCGCAGCTGACCATCTTTCGGCTGGGCAGCGACCCGGGGCTGGCCCGCTTCATCGATCAGGTCGCGCGCCGCGAGGGCGGCCGGGTGGTGGTGCCCGATCTGGACGGGCTGGGGGCGGCCGTCGTCGGCGACTATCTGCGGGCGCGTCGCCGATAGCCGATTTCAGCAAACAGTTAGCTGGACTTTCGTTTTTTGCGCTTGACGCCGACGCTGCCCCACAGCGAGAACCCGCGCACGGTCACCCGCGGTGCGCCCGGCGTGCCCTGCTCGCTGATGTGGTCGAAGGACCCCATCACCCCGTGCCCGCGGATGGCCACGTTCACCTCCGGTGGCACCAGGATGGTCTGACCGCCGAAGATCGAGATGGACCGGATGTCCACCTCGGGGGAGGTGAAGTCCGCGTAGCGCAGATCGATCACCCCGCCACCGAACAGGGCGAACGCGGTCAGTCGCTTCGGCACGTTCCAGCGGCCACGCCGTTCGAATCCGCTGAATATGGCCAGCAGCACGGTCGACGGGGCGGGGGTGCGGGGCCCGGAACTCGTGGTGGACGCGAAATCGGGCAGATCGACCGACAGTCGGGCCAGGTCACCCTGGGTGGTGGCGGCATAGGCCTTGGCCAGCCGCTGCTCGTACTCGTCGGTGCTCAGCCGGCCCTGGGCGGCCGCGTCGGTGAGCAGTTGGGCCACCTGGATGCGCTCGGCGTCGCCGGCGCGCGTCGAGTCGTTCTGAGAGGAGGGAGTGCTCATGTCCGTCCTCGGTGCTTCGAACAGGCGCTCATCAGGGACGAGCCTACGTCGCACACCGGTTATTGCAAGCTCGTCGCGCAAACTGGCAAACCCGTGGCGCGGTCTCAGGCCCAGTCGGGGCTGCGTTTCTGCAGGAAGGCCAGCATGCCCTCGCGTGCCTGCGCGGACCCGAACAGTTCGGCGGACTGGGCAGTCAGCGCCTCGGCGCGGGCGTCGAAACCGGCCAGGATGGCCGCGGTGGTCAGGGCCTTGGACGCCGCCAGGCCCTGCGGGGAGGCCTTGGCGATATCGGCGGTGAGCCCGGCGACCGCGGCCTCGACATCCTCGGCGGCGAGGCTCACCACCCCGATCTCGGCGGCCCGCCGGGCGTCGAACTTCTCCCCGGTGAGGAAATACCGCCCGGCGGCGCGGGCGGTCATCTTGGGCAGCAACGTCAGCGAGATGATCGACGGGGCGACGCCGATGCGGGCCTCGGTGAGCGCGAACGTGCTGTGCGGGCCGGCCACCGCGATATCGCACGCCCCGACCAGTCCCATGCCGCCGGCGCGGACGTGCCCGTCGACGGCGGCGAGGACGGGCACCGGTGTGGTCAGGATGGCCCGCAGCAACCGGGTCATCTCCCGGGCCCGGTCGACCGCGATGTCCCCGGGGCCGGAGGCCTTTCCCACCGTTGAAGCCTCACTCAGATCGGCGCCCGCGCAGAAGGTGGGGCCGGTGTGCCCGAGCACCACCACCCGTGCCCCGGCCGAAACCGCGTCGTCGAGGCCGCGGTGCAGCTGCTCGACGAGCGCGGTGGACAGCGCGTTGTGGTTGTGCGGGGAGTCCAGCGTCAGCCGGGCGACCCGGCCCTCGAGCTGGTAGCGGACCAGCGTGGTCATCAGTACGACCGGGGCAGACCCAGCGAGGTCTGGGCGACGAAGTTCAGGATCATCTCCCGGCTGACCGGGGCGATGCGGGCCAGTCGGGACGCGGTGACCGCGGCGGCGATGCCGTACTCGGAGGTCAACCCGTTTCCGCCGAGGGACTGCACGGCCTGGTCGACGGCCCGCACCGAGGCCTCACCGGCCGCGTACTTGGCCATGTTGGCCGCCTCGGCGGCCCCGAAATCGTCCCCGCCGTCGTAGAGCGCGGCCGCCTTCTGCATCATCAGCTTCGCCAGCTCGATCTCGATGTGGTTCTGCGCCAACGGATGTGACAGGCCCTGGTGTGCGCCGATCGGGACCTTCCAGACCTGCCGGGTCTTGACGTACTGCACGGCCCGGTCGATGGCGAACCGGCCCAGGCCGATCGCGCTGGCCGCGCCCATGATCCGCTCCGGGTTGAGCCCGGCGAACAGCTGCGCGATCGCCGCGTCCTCGGACCCGACCAGGGCGTCGGCCGGTACCCGGACGTCGTCGAGGAACACCTGGAACTGGGATTCCGGGCTGATGATCTCCATGTCGATCTTGGTCCAGCTCAGGCCCGGGGTGTCGGTGGGCAGCACGAACAGCGCCGGTTTGAGCGATTCCGTCTTGTGGGCTCCGTCTTCCCGCAAGGCGCGACCCACCACCAGCACCGCCTGGGCCTGGTCGATACCGGAGATGAACGTCTTCTGGCCCTTGATGATCCAGTCGCTGCCGTCGCGGCGCGCGGTGGTGGTGATGCGGTGCGAGTTGGACCCGGCGTCCGGTTCGGTGATGGCGAAGGCCATGGTGACCGTGCCGTCGGCGATCCCGGTGACCCAGCGCTTCTTCTGCTCCTCGGTGCCGAACCTGCTGATGATGGTGCCGTTGATGGCGGGGGAGACCACCATCATCAGCAGCGGGCAGCCGGCCGCCGACATCTCCTCCATCACCAACGACAGCTCGTACATGCCCGCCCCGCCGCCACCGTACTGCTCGGGCAGGTTGACCCCTATGAATCCGAGTTTGCCTGCCGCCGACCAGAGTTCGTCGGTGTGCCGGCCGGCGCGGGCCCGCTCCAGGTAGTAGTCCTGCCCGTAGTCGGCCGCCATGGCCGCGACGGCCTTGCGCAGCGCCTGCTGCTCCTCGGTCTCGATGAAGCCGGTCATCGGTGTTCTCCTCGGTTGCTGTCGATTCGGGCCAGGACGGTGCCGACGTCGACCTGCTGGCCGGCCTGCACGTGGAGTTCGGCGAGCACGCCGTCGGCGGGGGCGGAGATGGTGTGCTCCATCTTCATCGCCTCCAGCCAGATCAGTGGTTGTCCGGCGGTGACGGTCGCTCCGGCGGTGGCGCCCACCCGCACCACCGATCCGGGCATCGGGGCCAGCAGCGATCCGTGCGCCAGTGCGGTGTCCGGGTCGGGGAAGCGCGGCAGGCGGGTCAGCCGGACCGGCCCGAGCGCGGAGTCGACGTACACCTCGTCGCCGTAGCGGGCCACCTCGAACACCCGCTCGGCGCCGTCGATGGACAGCACCACCCGGTCCGGGGCGCAGCAGCGCACCGTGACGTGCTCGAAGTCGGGTACTTCCACCCCGGTCCGGGTGAAGCGGTAGCGCACCGTCAGCTCCGACCCGCCGGCGTCCAGATAGCCGCGGGACTGGTAGCCCGCGGCCAGGTTGCGCCAGCCGCTGGGGGCAGGCCCGAATGCGGTCGCAGTGCTGCGGTTGTCGGCGGCATCGGCGAGGGTGGCGGCCAGCGCCGACGGTGCCCCGATGCCGCGGGGCCCGGCGGCCAGGGTCGCGAGCCCGTGGGTGTCGAAAAATGCGGTGTCGGTGTCACCGGCCAGGAAGGCCGGGTGTCGCAGCACATTGACCAGTAGCTGCC
The DNA here is from genome assembly GCA_900078775.1 of Mycolicibacterium aurum. GTDB lineage: Bacteria > Actinomycetota > Actinomycetes > Mycobacteriales > Mycobacteriaceae > Mycobacterium > Mycobacterium aurum_A. The sequence continues at coordinate 3,746,720 of LT549889.1, read as the reverse complement.
GGTTGGTGCCGACCCCGTGGATGTGGGCGCGGGCCAACGCATCGGCCAGCACCGCCGCCGCCCGTGCCCGGGTCGGGGCGAAGGAGATGACCTTGGCCAGCATCGGGTCGTAGAACACCGAGATCTGTGATCCGTCCACGATGCCTGAATCCAGCCGCACCCCGGTCCGGCCGAGCGGGTCGAATTCGGCACGCACACCGGGTATCCGGAAACGATGCACGGTGCCGGCCTGCGGCTGCCAGTCCCGGGCCGGGTCCTCGGCGTACAGGCGGGCCTCGATGGAATGCCCCGCGGCGGTGGGTGGTTGCGGCCCGAGCGGGGCACCGTCGGCGATGTCGATCTGACAGGCGACCAGGTCCAGCCCGGTGGTCTCCTCGGTGACGGGGTGCTCCACCTGCAGCCGGGTGTTCATCTCCAGGAAGAAGAACTCCCCGTCAGCCGTGCCGTCTCCGGAGGCCATGAATTCGACGGTGCCCGCGCCGGTGTAGCCGATCGCCGAGGCGGCCAGCCGGGCCGCCTCGAACAGCCGCCCGCGCATGCCGGGGATGCGCTGCACCAGCGGGGACGGGGCCTCTTCGATGACCTTCTGGTGCCGGCGCTGGATGGAGCATTCGCGTTCGCCGACCGCCCACACCGTGCCGTGCGCATCGGCGAGCACCTGCACCTCGATGTGGTGGCCGCCGGCCAGGTAACGCTCGCAGAACACCGTCGGGTCACCGAAGGCGGACTGCGCTTCCCGTTGCGCGGCAGCCACTTCGGTGGGCAGCGCGGCCAGATCGCGGACCACCCGCATGCCGCGGCCACCGCCCCCGGCCGACGCCTTGATCAGCACCGGCAGGTCCGCGGGCGTCACCGCGTCGGGATCCAGCTCGGCCAGCACCGGCACACCCGCGGCGGCCATCAGCTTCTTGGCCTCGATCTTGGAGCCCATCGCCTGCACGGCGGGTACCGGCGGGCCGATCCACACCAGGCCCGCCTCGGTGACGGCCGCCGCGAAATCGGCGTTCTCGGAGAGGAATCCGTAGCCGGGGTGCACCGCGTCGGCGCCGGCAGTGCGGGCCGCCTCGATGATCGCGCCGGTGTCGAGGTAGCCGTCCCGGCCGGGCAGTCGGACCGCGACATCGGCCTCGCTGACGTGCGGGGATGCGGCGTCGGGATCGGTGTACACCGCGACGGTGCCGATGCCGAGCCGACGGCAGGTGGCGAACACCCGGCGGGCGATCTCGCCGCGGTTGGCGACCAGGATTCTGGAGATCATCGCAACCTCTACATCCGGAAGACGCCGAAGTTCGACGTCCCCTCGATCGGGCCACTGGCGATGGCGGACAGGCACATTCCCAGCACGGTGCGGGTGTCGCGCGGGTCGATGACCCCGTCGTCGTAGAGCCGGCCGGACAGGAACATCGGCAGCGACTCCGCCTCGATCTGCGCCTCCACCGCCGCGCGCAGGGCGGCGTCGGCGGCCTCGTCGACCTGTTGGCCACGTGCCTGCGCGGCGGCCCGGCTGACGATGGACAGCACCCCGGCCAGTTGGGTGCCGCCCATCACCGCGGATTTCGCACTGGGCCAGGCGAACAGGAAACGGGGGTCGTAGGCGCGCCCGCACATGCCGTAGTGCCCTGCCCCGTAGGAGGCGCCGATCAGCAGTGAGATGTGCGGCACCGTGGAATTGGAGACGGCGTTGATCATCATCGACCCGTGTTTGATCATGCCGCCCTCCTCGTAGGCCCGCCCCACCATGTAGCCGGTGGTGTTGTGCAGGAACAGCAACGGGGTGTTCGCGCGGTTGGCCAGTTGGATGAACTGGGTGGCCTTCTGCGCCTCCTCGGAGAACAGCACCCCGCGGGCGTTGGCCAGGATGCCGACCGGATAGCCGTAGAGGGTGGCCCAGCCGGTGACCAGCGAGGAACCGTAGAGCGGTTTGAACTCGTCGAAGTCGGAGCCGTCGGCGATGCGGGCGATCACGTCGCGGGGGTCGAACGGGATGCGCAGGTCGGCCCCGACGATGCCGAGCAGTTCCTCGGGGTCGAACAGCGGCTCGGACACCGGCTGCGGGGTGGGTCCCTTTCTGCGCCAGTTCAGCCGGGCCACGATGCGCCGCCCGATCCTGATGGCGTCGGGTTCGTCGTCGGCCAGGTAGTCGCCCAATCCCGATGTCCGGGCGTGCATTTCGGCGCCGCCCAGGGATTCGTCATCGGATTCCTCGCCGGTGGCCATCTTGACCAGCGGCGGACCGGCCAGGAACACCTTGGAACGTTCGCGGATCATCACCACGTGATCGGACATGCCCGGCACGTAGGCGCCGCCGGCGGTGGAGTTGCCGAAGACCAGTGCGAGAGTCGGAATGCCGGCGGCCGACAGCCGGGTCAGGTCACGGAACATCCGGCCGCCCGGGATGAAGATCTCCTTCTGGGTGGGCAGGTCCGCTCCGCCGGACTCGACCAGGGAGATCACCGGCAGCCGGTTCTCCAGCGCGATCTGGTTGGCCCGCAGGATCTTCTTCAGCGTCCACGGGTTGCTGGTGCCGCCCTTGACGGTGGGATCGTTGGCGACGATCACGCATTCGACTCCCTCCACCGCGCCGATCCCGGTGACCACGCTGGCGCCGACGGCGAAGTCGGTGCCCCAGGCGGCCAACGGACTCAACTCCAGGAAGGGGGAGTCCGGGTCCAGCAGCAACTCGACGCGTTCGCGAGCGGTCAGCTTGCCGCGGGCGTGATGCCGGTCGACGTATTTGGTGCCGCCGCCGGCCAGTGCCTTGGCGTGCTCGGCGGCCAGCTCGTCGAGCTTGGCGGTCATCGAGGCGGCGGCCTCGGTGCAGGCGGCCGAGCGCGGGTCCAGTGTGGAGCGCAGGCGTGTCATTGGTTCGTCTCCGTTCGCGAACGTGCATCCGCTGCGATGTTCCGGCTGAATTCCCGCACTGGTTTCACGCTCGCGGAAGAGTCGGTCATTGAAACCCCAGGTTCTTGGCGGCGAGCGCGGACAGGATCTCGGTGGTGCCGCCGCCGATGCCCAGGATGCGCATGTCCCGGTACTGGCGTTCCACCTCGGATTCGGCCATATAGCCCATCCCGCCGAACAATTGGACGGCCTGGTTGGCCACCCATTCGCCGGCCTCGACGGCGGTGTTCTTGGCGAAGCAGACCTCGGTGATCAGGTTCATCTCGCCGGCCAGCTGGCGCTCCACCACCCGGTGCGTGTACACCCGGGCGACATCGATACGGCGGGCCATCTCGGTCAGCGTGTGCCGCACGGCCTGCCGGGAGATCAGCGGGCGGCCGAAGGTCTCCCGGTCCCGGCACCATTGCACGGTGAGGTCCAGGCAGCGCTGGGCGCCGGCGTAGGCCTGGACGGCCAGACCGACGCGTTCGCTGACGAACGCCGCGGCGATCTGGGCGAAGCCGGTGTTCTCGGCGCCGATCAGGTTGGCGGCGGGCACCCGCACCTCGGTGTAGGACAGCTCGGCGGTATCGCTCGACCGCCAACCCATCTTGTCCAGTTTGCGGGTCACCTCGAACCCGGGTGAGTTCTTGTCGACGACGAGCAGCGACACCCCGGCCGCCCCGGGCCCACCGGTGCGCACCGCGGTGACCACATAATCGGCCCGCACCCCGGAGGTGATGTAGGTCTTGGCGCCGGTGACAAGGTAGTCGTCACCGTCTCGGGAGGCTGTGGTGCGCAGGTGCCCGACGTCCGAGCCGCCACCGGGTTCGGTGATGGCCAGTGCGCCGATCAGCTCCCCGCGCAGGGTGGGGCACACATAGCGGTCGATGAGCCGTCGGTCGCCGGAGGCGATCATGTGCGGCACCGCGATCCCGCAGGTGAACAGCGAGGCGAAGGTCCCGCCCGGGACTCCCGCGTGATGCAGTTCCTCGCAGATGATCACCGCGTCGGCGGCGTCACCCCCGCCGCCGCCGACCGACTCCGGATGGCCGGCGCCCAGGAGGCCGGCGGCCCCGGCCTTGGTGTGCAGCTCCCGGGGTATCTCCCCGGCCCGCTCCCAATCCCGGGCGTAGGGCAGGATCTCGCGTTCGGCGAAGGCCCGCACGGTGTTTCGCAGGTCGTCGCGTTCGGAGGCATGCCAGATGCTGGTCGTCATTGCAGCCTTTCCGGAATCTCCAGGTGGCGGGACCGCAGCCATTCGGCCAGCCCCTTGGCCTGCGGATCGAACCGGGCCTGATAGGCCACGCCCTGCCCGAGAATGTTCTCGATGACGAAGTTGACGGCCCGCAGATTCGGCAGCAGATGCCGGGTGACCGGCAGGCCGGCGGTCTCGGGTAGCAGCTCACGCAGCTTGTCGACCGTCAAAGTGTGTGCCAGCCAAGCGTATTGATCATCGCGGCGGACCCATACCCCGATATTGGCCGAACCGCCCTTGTCCCCGCTGCGGGCACCGGCGATGCGGCCCAACGGAACCCGCACCGTCGGCCCGGGGTCGAGGGGCGCGGGCAGCGCCGGCGGGTCGACCGGGGCGAGCGCCGAGGTCGCGGCGGCCGGTGCGATGTCGACCCGGGTGCCGTCGCCGTGCACCGAGATGTGGGGGACCAGTGCGGCGTCGACGTATCCCGGGCTGAACACCCCGTACACCTGCCCGTCCCCGGGCGGCGCGGTGGAGGTGAAGCCCGGGTAGCTGGCCAGCGCGAGTTCGACCGCGGCCGCGGAGAACTGCCGGCCCACCACGGTCGGGTCCGGGTCGCGCACCACGCAGTGCAGCAGGGCGCTGGCGGTCTCCTCGGTGTCGGCGTCGGGGTGGTCGGTCCGGGCCAGCGTCCACACCAGTTCGGCCGGGTGCACCCGAAGATGGGATTCGAGCTGACCGCGCACCAGCGCGGCCTTGGCCTCGATGTCCAGCCCGGTCAGCACGAACGTGGTCGCGTTGCGGAAGCCGCCGATGCGGTTCAGGGACACCTTGAGCGTGGGCGGGGGAGCCTCGCCGACCGCGCCGCGCACCGCGACCCGGTCGGGCCCGTCCGCGGTCACCGCGACCGAGTCCAGCCGCAGGGTGACATCCGGGTTGGGGTAGCGGGCGCCGTCGATCTCGTAGAGCAGCTGGGCGGTGACGGTGTCGGTGCTGACCCGCCCGCCGGTGCCCGGGTGCTTGGTGATCACCGCGGAGCCGTCGGCCGCGATCTCGGCGATCGGGAAGCCGGGGTGATCCAGGTCCGGGATCTCGGTGAAGAAGGAGAAGTTGCCGCCGGTGGCCTGGGCGCCGCATTCGATGATGTGCCCGGCCGCGACGGCACCGGCCAGGGCGTCGAGGTCGGTCGGCGTCCAGCCGAAGTGGGCGGCCGCCGGCCCGACGGTGACCGAGGCGTCGGTGACCCGGCCGGTGACGACGACGTCGGCGCCGGAGGCCAGGCAGTCCACGATGCCCCAGGCGCCGAGATAGGCGTTGGCGGCCAGCACCTCGCCGAAACCGAGCTCACCGGCCCGGCCCAGCAGATCGTCGCCCTCCACGTGAGCGACGTTCACGGTCAGTCCGAGCCGCTGGGCGAGTTCGCGCACCGCGGCCGCCAGGGCGGCGGGGTTGAGGCCACCGGCGTTGGCGACGATCCGCACGCCCTTGTCCAGGGCGGTGCCCAGGCAGTCCTCCAACTGGCGCAGGAAGGTCTTGGCGTAGCCGAGGTCGGGGTTGCGGGTCCGGTCCCGGGCCAGGATGAGCATGGTCAGTTCGGCGAGGTAGTCGCCGGTCAGGTAATCGAGCTCGCCACCGTCGAGCATCTCGCGCATGGCGCCGATGCGGTCCCCGTAGAACCCGGAGCAGTTGCCGATCCGCACTGCTGCAGCCGTCACAGGTCCTCCCCTCGCGCCGCGACCAACCGGACGGTAGATTACCCGGTACCAACGGTACCGAGTCAAGGGTTGACGGCGCTTTTTGGAGGCTACGCAGCTGTCGGGCTATTCTGTTGGGTAATTGCCGCCGCCCTTCCTGATCGGGCGTGCCGCATCTATGCCACCAGCAGTACTCAAGAGGAGACCTCGAACATGGCTGTGCCCAAGCGCCGGATGTCGCGCTCGAACACCCGTAGCCGCCGCGCGCAGTGGAAGGCCGAGGCCACCGGCCTGGTCAACGTCACTGTCGCGGGCGCCCAGCGCAAGGTGCCGCGTCGCCTCCTCAAGGCCGCTCGCCTCGGCCTGGTCGACCTCGACCGCAAGTAGCCGCCCTGTCGGCCGTGCGGCTCTCAGGTCTGTCTCAGACAGAGGTATGACACTGTGGCTGTGCGCATTCTTGTCGTTGACGACGATCGCGCGGTGCGCGAATCCCTGCGCCGGTCGCTTTCATTCAATGGATACTCCGTCGAGCTGGCGCAAGACGGTGTCGAGGCCCTCGAAGCCATCGCCGCTGATCGACCGGACGCCCTTGTCCTGGACGTGATGATGCCGAGGCTGGACGGCCTCGAAGTGTGTCGTCATCTCCGCAGCACCGGCGACGATCTGCCGATCCTGGTGCTCACCGCGCGTGACTCGGTGTCCGAGCGGGTGGCCGGACTGGACGCGGGCGCCGACGATTACCTACCCAAGCCGTTCGCGCTGGAGGAACTGCTGGCCCGGATGCGGGCGCTGCTGCGGCGGCGCGCCACCCCGGAGGAGCCGGCCGAGTCGCGGGCGCTGACCTTCTCCGATCTGAGCCTGGACCCGGTGACCCGCGAGGTGTCCCGCGGCGACCGCCAGATCAGCCTCACCCGCACCGAGTTCTCGCTGCTGGAAATGCTCATCGCCAACCCCCGGCGGGTGCTCACCCGCAGCCGCATCCTGGAAGAGGTGTGGGGGTTCGACTTCCCGACCTCGGGCAATGCGCTGGAGGTGTACGTCGGCTACCTGCGCCGCAAGACCGAGGCCGAGGGTGAGCCGCGGCTGATCCACACCGTGCGCGGGGTGGGTTACGTGCTGCGTGAAACCCCGCCCTGATGCCGTTGTTCGGGAAGCTGTTCAAGAAACCGGCGAAGCTGTCGTTCCGGTCGGACAGTCAACGGCGCTACACCCGCAATGTCAGCGCGGTCTCGCTGCGCTGGCGGGTGATGCTGCTGGCCATGTCCATGGTGGCGATGGTCGTGGTGCTGATGGCCGTCGCCGTCTACGCCGTCGTCTCCCGCTCGGTGTACGACGACATCGACACCCAGCTGCACAGCCGGGCCCAGCTGCTCATCGAGAGCGGGTCGCTGTCCGCCGACCCGGGCAAGGCCATCGAGGGCACCGCCTACTCCGATGTGAACGCGATGCTGGTCAGCCCGGGCCGCTTCGTCTACACCGCCAACCAGCAGGGCCAGACGCTGCCGCTCGGTGCCCCCGAGAAGGCCGTCGTACAGGGCGAGCTGCTGATGTCGCTGCGCACCGTCAACAACCAGCGGGTGCTGGCCGTGCACCTGGCCGACGGCAACTCGCTGCTCATCTCCAAGAGCCTGGCCCCCACCCTGGCGCTGCTGAACCGGCTGGGCACGGTGCTGGCCATCGTCGGCGCCTCCGGCATGGCGGTGGCCGCGATCTCCGGGGGCATGGTCGCCCGCGCCGGGTTGCGGCCGGTGGCCCGGCTGACCCAGGCCGCCGAACGCGTCGCCCGCACCGACGACCTGCATCCCATCCCGGTGGTCGGCACCGACGAACTGGCCCGGCTCACCGACGCTTTCAACATGATGTTGCGTGCGCTGGCCGAGTCCCGGGAACGGCAGGCCCGGCTGGTCACCGACGCCGGGCACGAACTGCGCACCCCGCTCACCTCGCTGCGCACCAACGTCGAATTGCTGATGGCCGCCCAGGCACCCGGCGCCAAGCGGCTGCCCGACGGTGAGATGGCCGAACTGCAGGCCGACGTGATCGCCCAGATCGAGGAATTGTCCACTTTGGTCGGCGATCTGGTGGACCTCACCCGCGACGACGCCGGGGTGATGATCCGGGAGAAGGTCGACCTGTCCGATGTGGTGGATCGGGCCCTGGAGCGAGTGCGGCGGCGCCGCAACGACATTGACTTCAACGTCGAGCTCATCGACTGGCAGGTCGACGGCGATCCGGCCGGCCTGTCGCGCGCGGTGCTCAACGTGCTCGACAATGCGGCGAAGTGGAGTCCGCCCGGTGCCAGCGTGCTGGTGCGACTGCAGCAACGCGATGCGGTGCACGCCGAACTGGTGATCTCCGACCGCGGCCCCGGCATCCCGCCGCACGAGCGTGAGCTCGTCTTCGAACGCTTCTACCGCTCGACCTCGGCGCGTGCGATGCCCGGTTCCGGGCTGGGGCTGGCCATCGTCAAACAGGTGGTGCTCAAACACGGTGGGACGCTTCACGTCGAGGACGCCGTGCCCGGAGCCCAGCCGCCGGGCACCGCGGTCCGGATGGTGCTGCCGGGCCGGCGGGTGCTGCCCGAAGTCATGCCCGACCCGACACGCGCCGACAAATCAATGGACGCTACGTCCGCAGGTGCAGACAATAGATAACGTCTCACCGGGGATGGGCGCACGGAAACCTCAGCAGATCCTGAGCGACCATACGCCGAATCTCTAAGTGGATTCTCAGCCCGACTCGGCACTGTTTGGCTGTCCGACGCGTTGAACAGATAACTGACCGCTGAAAGAAAGAGCGCCGAGCACCATGACGAACGACCCGAGGTACACCCAGCCTCCGGCCCAGCCCGGCTACCGCACCAACGAGCCGACCTACGACGCGAACACGGGCTACACCCAGCGTGACGTCTACCAGCCGACCTATCAGCAGCAGACCTACGACTGGCGCTATGCCCAGCAGGCCCAGCAGCCGCGCCCGCAGTACGACCCGTACCGGCCGACGGGTGCCCCGTCAGCGCGACCGCAGAAGCGTTCGCGGACAGGGGCTTTGGCGGCCGGTGCGCTGGCCATCGCCGTCGTCTCCGCCGGCATCGGCGGCGGGGTCGCGGTGCTCGCCCAACCCGATGCGCCGTCCACCAGCTTCTCCAGCAGCAGCGGCGCCACCCCGGGCATGCCGGCGGCCAGCCTGCCGGTCGGCTCGGTCGAGCAGGTCGCGGCCAAGGTGGTGCCCAGCGTCGTCAAGCTGGAGACCAACCTGGGCCGGGCGTCCGAGGAGGGCTCCGGCGTCATCCTGTCCAGCGACGGACTGATCCTCACCAACAACCACGTCGTCTCCACCGACGGTGCGCCCGGGGGCCGCCCGCAGACCAAGGTGACCTTCGCCGACGGCCGGACCGCACCGTTCAAGGTGGTGGGCACCGATCCCAGCAGCGACATCGCCGTGGTGAAGGCCGAGGGCGTGTCGGACCTGACCCCGATCGCGCTCGGCTCCTCGGCGGATCTGCGGGTCGGCCAGGACGTGGTGGCCATCGGGTCGCCGCTGGGGCTGGAGGGCACCGTCACCGTCGGCATCGTCAGCGCGCTGAACCGCCCGGTCGCCGCGGGCGGCGACAGCCGCAACCAGAACACCGTGCTGGACGCCATCCAGACCGATGCCGCGATCAACCCCGGTAACTCCGGCGGCGCGCTGGTCAACATGAACGGTGAGCTGGTCGGGATCAACTCGGCCATCGCCACCCTGGGCGGCGAGTCGGGGGCGTCGCAGAGCGGCTCGATCGGGCTGGGCTTCGCCATCCCGGTGGACCAGGCCAAGCGGATCGCCGATGAACTGGTGCAGAACGGCACCGCCTCGCACGCCTCGCTGGGGGTGCAGGTCGGTAACGACGCATCGGTGGACGGCGCGAAGATCGTCGAGGTCACCGAGGGTGGGGCGGCCGCCGCGGCCGGTCTGCCCAGCGGTGTGGTGGTGACCAAGGTGGACGGCCGCGTCATCAACAGCGCCGACGCGCTGGTGGCCGCGGTGCGCTCCAAGGCCCCCGGCACCAAGGTGACGTTGACCTTCGAGGGGGCCGGCGGCCCGGAGACCCTGGACGTCACCCTGGGCAAGGCGCAGCAATGACCCGGGGGCTGGATCTGACCTTGCCGAGGTCGCTGACGTCGGCCGGATATACGGTGGCAGGCATGGAACAACCTGGGGAGCTGATCGGGCGGGCACTCGTGGTGGTCGTCGACGACCGGACCGCACACGGAGAAGAGGACCACAGCGGACCGCTGGTCACCGAACTGCTCACCGAGAGCGGGTTCGTGGTGGACGGGGTGGTGGTGGTCGCCGCTGACGAGGTGGAGATCCGTAACGCGCTGAACACCGCGGTGATCGGCGGCGTCGACCTGGTGATCTCGGTCGGTGGGACCGGGGTCAGCCCCCGTGACGTCACCCCCGAGGCCACCGTCGACCTGCTCGACCGTGAACTGCTGGGTATCTCCGAGGCGCTGCGGGCCTCCGGGCTGTCGGCGGGCATCGTCGACGCCGGGGTGTCGCGCGGGCTGGCCGGTATCTCGGGCAGCACGCTGGTGGTGAACATCGCCGGCTCCCGCGCCGCGGTGCGCGACGGGATGGCCACGCTCAACCCGCTCGCCATTCAGGTGATCTCGCAGCTGTCCAGTCTGGATATCTGAGGCCGGAAAATGCGCGTCGGAACGGTAACCATGCAGGTCTACGCACCCTTTTCGGGTTCCGTAGGTTACGTGCAGGTGAACGCCAAACTCACTGCTTGTGTGACCTTGGTCACAGGCGGGGGGGTCCGGTGACCGGGTCAAAGCGACCTTCCAAGGATGTAGTTAACGCCATCTTCGGTGCGGAACTACCCCAGACGACACGCGACGAACGGGACCCCGACGCCCTGGGGGAACGTTTCGATCGTGACGAGTGGATTCGCGACAACATCCCCCCGCACCACGGCTGAGCAGTGGTTTCACGTAGATCGGCTGGAATCCGATGGATTCCCGCCGATCTTCTTGTTTGCTCCGCCGTGCAAGGCAAAGAAGGTGCCGCTAAGTTGTCGGTCCGCTCACAGCGGGTGCGATACCGGTGTACGGCCGGGGCAGCAAAGGAATGTCGGTCCCCGACGGATGCGCTGGGCGCCCACCCTTCGCGTTGCCGGGTCGGTGCGGCACCGTTATGTTCCTCGTGTCAACGATGAGCAAAACGTAAGAGCAACATGTGGAGTTTCTAATTCGCATCACATGGCGCTCTTGCAGGGTGTGAAGTCTCGGTAGGGCCGGGATCCGCATCGACAACACACACGGTTGACAGCACACCAACCGTCGGCAGAGCTAGGGAGAACATGAAGGTAATCAGCCGGGTGCTAATCGCGATGATCGCGGCCATCGCGTCGCTGTTCGTCAGCACGGGCACCTCGAACGCGGGTCTGGACAACGAGCTGAGCCTCGTGGACGGCAAGGACCGGACCCTGACCATTCAGCAGTGGGACACCTTCCTCAACGGTGTGTTCCCGCTGGACCGCAACCGCCTGACCCGCGAGTGGTTCCACTCCGGCAAGGCCAAGTACATCGTCTCCGGCCCCGACGCCGAGGAGTTCGAGGGTGTGCTTGAGCTCGGCTACCAGGTTGGCTTCCCTTGGTCGCTGGGTGTGGGCATCAACTTCAGCTACACCACCCCCAACATCGCCTTCGACGGCCAGGACTACGGCTACGCGGGCCCCGGCGGTATCGACTTCGACGTCATCCCCGCCATCGTGACCCCGCCGCTGTTCCCCGGCGCCTCGATCAGCGCTGACCTGGGCAACGGCCCCGGCATCCAGGAAGTCGCCACCTTCTCGGCCGACGTCTCCGGTGCCGAGGGTGCGGTCGCCGTCTCCAACGCGCACGGCACCGTGACCGGTGCGGCCGGTGGCGTGCTGCTGCGTCCCTACGCCCGCCTGATCGCCGCGGAGGGTGACAGCGTCACCACCTATGGCGAGCCCTGGAACATGAACTGATCGTTCGCTCCTAACCCGACGTCGCCACGTGGTCCGCGCTCCGACAGGCGGACCACGTGGTGACGGGTGGGACTCCACTTGCAGGGAAAGGAAAGGGTCATGGCCCTCTCGAAGAAGATCGCAGTTCTCGGGTTCGGATCGTTCGCAGGTGCCACGCTGCTGGCCGGCCTGGGTAGCGCCACCGCTGCCGCGGAGGTCGAGGAGTCGGCCCCGGCGCCCTACGTCACCAGCCGGCAGGCCATCCTGATCGACGACAACGCGCTGCGGGTCGCCGATTACGGCCAGGCTCGTGGCTTCCTGGACACCCGCAGCGCGGATTCCGGTGTGGTGCACGCCCAGGGTGAGGGTGTGCACGTCGACACCGTCAAGGCGGTGCCGGGTACCAAGGCCGCACCGTTCAACCTCGCGAGCAACGGGGCGTTCATCTTCAGCCCGCCCATCGGCGACTGGTGACCCGGACTCCGTAAACAGTTCGACGTAGACGCCCGGCCGGAGAAATCCGGCCGGGCGTTCTGCTGTTCTGGAACGCCCCGCCCGCCGGTCATCACGCGCTACTATCGGGACCATCCGACATCCCGCCGGATGTCTCACGAGGAAGTGGTGCAGATGGCCTCACCGAAGAAGCTCGCAGTCCTGGGGTTCGGCTCGTTCGCCGCAGCGACGCTGCTGGCCGGCCTGGGTAGCGCCACCGCTGCCGCGGAGGTCGAGGAGTCGGCCCCGGCGCCCTACGTCACCAGCCGGCAGGCCATCCTGATCGACGACAACGCGCTGCGGGTCGCCGATTACGGCCAGGCTCGTGGCTTCCTGGACACCCGCAGCGCGGATTCCGGTGTGGTGCACGCCCAGGGTGAGGGTGTGCACGTCGACACCGTCAAGGCGGTGCCGGGTACCAAGGCCGCACCGTTCAACCTCGCGAGCAACGGGGCGTTCATCTTCAGCCCGCCCATCGGCGACTGGTGATCTTCAGACCTCGAGCAAAAACGCCCGGCTGGATTCCAGCCGGGCGTTTTCGTGTGTAGCGGCGGTCAGAGGGCGTGCTTGGGTGCGTCCGGATCGAGTCGCTGTTCGGCCGTGGGCCCCGGGCGCTGGGCCAGCAGATCGCGGATCTCGGTGAGCAGGACGACCTCGGCCTCGACGGTCTCCTCCTCCTGCTTGCGGAACTTGGAGAACGGCACCACGACCACGAAGTAGATGACCGCGGCCACCAGGACGAAATTGATGGTCGCCGACAACAGCACGTTCAGGTCGATGGTCTGCTCGCCACCGATCGGAATGCGCAGGATGCCGTAGTCGGACTCTCCGCCGGCGCCGATGCGGTCGATCAGCGGCTGCAGGATGCTGTCGGTGAAGCTGGTGACGAGCGCGGTGAACGCGGTACCGATGACCACCGCGACCGCCAGGTCGACGATGTTGCCGCGCAGCAGAAATTCTTTGAAACCCTTGAACATGCGGGGACCCTTCCAGCAAGTCTGGTGGCCATCGTTCGGTGGCCGGTAAACGCAAATACCCTAGCTGAGCCCGCGGGCTTCATCGCCTAGTGAAATGTGACTGTGATCTGCCGGGTCAGTGCGGCACCGGCCACCGCGACGGCGGCCTGCCGGGGCAACGCGACGAGCACCACCCGGTCGGCGGCCCCGGCCGATACCAGCGCGACCACCGCCCGGGTGGCGATCACCTCGGGTGGGGAGTCCATCCCGGTGGCGGTGCTGCCACCGGCCAGCACGTCGACCACATCGCCCGGGCGGATCAGATCGACCAGGGCGTCGTCGGCCAGATGCAGTGGCACCATCCGCGCTTCCGGCCCCGCGCTGGCCTCGGTGAGCCGTGACCCGAGCAACCGCACATCGGTGATCACCTCGCCGCGCCGGGCCGGACCGGCCAGGGTACTGCCGAGGACATCGGCGATGTCATCTGCTGTGCCGTCGGGAATTGTTGCGGCCAAACGGGATTCGACGCCGACATCGGCGTCGGTGAGCGGGATGCCGGGGGCCAGGTCGCGCAGGGCGACGATCACGTCGTGGCGCTGGCCGGCCGGGTCGGGGCGCAGTGCCGCGGCGGCCGCCAGGAGGACCAGGAGCCCGGCCGCGGTGCGGCGGGCGGCGACCGTGCGCGACCAGTCCGGGCGCGCGGCGCGGCGCAGTCGGGATGGCAGCGACGGATTCAGCGATTCCCCCACCGGGGCAACGCTAGGCCGATCGGAGCGCCGGGGGCAGCCGCAGATCGGCCACCTGTGGATAACCGGGCTAGCTGGACGCGGCGGCGGCCGGTGCGGAGCTGCTCGACGAAGTCGACGAACTCGTGCTCGACGACGAGGTGCTCGAGCTGCTGCTGCTCGAGGAATCCGAGGAGCTCGACGACTCGCTCTTCGAGGAGCCACTCGGGCTGCTGGACTTCGAGGAGTCGCGGCTGTCAGTGCGGTAGAAGCCACTGCCCTTGAACACAACTCCCACCGAGCCGAACAGCTTGCGCAGCCGTCCACTGCACTTGGGGCAAGTGGTCAGCGCATCGTCGCTGAACGCCTGGACCTCGTCGAACCGATTGTCACACTCGGTGCACGCGTAGGAATAGGTAGGCACGAAAACCTCCGAGACAGTCAAACCTTCTAGCACTCTAGCGGTTCAAGTGCTAGAACCGCTACGTGGGATAGATCATTCCCCCGAGCGCAGCGCCGTCAATCCGGCACCGGGCGTCAGCGCATGCGTCATCGGCACATCGTGCGGTTCGGCCGGCAGTTCGTCGAGGAGTTCCTCGTCGCGCACCACCGCGATCAGTCGGGCCTCCGGAGCGGCCAGTGGCAGCGCCCGGTCGTAGAAACCGGCGCCGCGGCCCAGTCGCGCGCCGCGGCGGTCGACGGCCAGCGCGGGCACCAGGATCACCGAGGCCTGCGCGACGGATGTCGGCGGCAGCCAGGGGGGTGCGGGCTCGCGCAGCCCGAACGGGGCGGGGACCAACTCCCCGGGCCGGTACCGCGCCCACTGCATCGGCCGGCCGGTCCGCGCGATCGGGACCAGCACCCGGACCCCGGTCAGGCCGTCCAGCAACGGCACCGCCGGGCCGGGCGCCGCACCGGGTTCCGACCCCACCGGGATGTACCCGCACACGGTGCCGGCACCGGCCACGATCTCAGCTATTTGCCTTTGCAGGGACTCGGTTTCGGCGGCCCGCACGGCGGCCGGTACAGCCCGCCGAGCCGCCAGGATTCTCGTTCTGAGCGCGGGTTTTGTCAGGTTTCCCACCTTTGCGCCGACACCCTTCGCCTCAACTCTGAATGGGCATTAGTGTGTCAACGATGACACAGGCACAGGTACCTATTCCGCGGACCGCCGTGGTCCCCGCGGCTGGTCTGGGGACCCGTTTTCTTCCGGCGACCAAGACGGTCCCGAAGGAACTCCTGCCCGTGGTGGACACCCCCGGAATCGAGTTGGTGGCCGCCGAGGCGGCCGAGGCGGGCGGCGAACGACTGATCATCGTCACCTCCGAAGGCAAGGACGGCGTCGTCGCGCATTTCGTCGAGGACCTCATCCTCGAGGGCACGCTGGAGGCCCGCGGCAAGCACGTGATGCTGGAGAAGGTGCGCCGTGCACCCGCCCTGATCAAGGTCGAGTCCGTGGTGCAGGCCGAGCCGCTCGGCCTCGGGCACGCCGTCGGCTGCGTCGAAGAGAAGCTGGCGCCCGACGAGGACGCCATCGCGGTGCTGCTGCCCGACGACCTGGTGCTGCCGACCGGCGTACTGGAGACCATGTCGAAGGTGCGCGCCAAGCGCGGCGGGTCCGTGCTGTGCGCCATCGAGGTGCCCGGGGACGACATCAGCGCCTACGGCGTCTTCGACGTCGAGGTCGTCCCCGACGCCGCGAACCCGAACGTCCTGAAGGTCAAGGGCATGGTGGAGAAGCCCAAGGCCGAGGACGCCCCGTCACACTTCGCCGCGGCCGGCCGGTACGTGCTGGACCGGGCGATCTTCGACGCATTGCGCCGGGTCAACCGGGGCGTGGGCGGCGAGATCCAGCTCACCGATGCCATCGCGCTGCTGATCGACGAGGGCCACCCGGTGCACGTGGTGGTGCACCGCGGCTCCCGACACGACTTGGGAAATCCCGGCGGCTACCTCAAGGCTGCGGTTGACTTTGCTCTGGAACGCGACGACTACGGACCCGAATTGCGGCGATGGCTGGTCGAGCGATTGGGCCTGGCCGAGGGTTAACTTCAGCACGGCGGGTCTTGGACAGGAGAAAGGCATGCGGTGCGTTCGGTTGAGGAGCAGCAGGCTCGAGTAGCGGCCGCTGCGGTGGCTCCCCGTCCGGTGCGGGTGGCGATCGCCGAATCCCAGGGCCTGATGTGCGCCGAAGAGGTGGTCACCGAGCGTCCGCTGCCCGGTTTCGACCAGGCGGCCATCGATGGTTATGCGGTGCGCAGCGTGGACGTGCTCGCCGTGGGCGGCACCGACGACGACGGGCTGCACCGCGAGGTGAGCCTGCCGGTGGTGGGGGAGATCGAGGCCGGGGCGCGCACCCCGAGCCGGTTGCAGCCGCGGCAGGCCGCGCGGGTGCAGACCGGGGCGCCGATGCCGACCCTGGCCGATGCGGTGCTCCCGCTGCGCTGGACCGACGGCGGGCAGTCCCGGGTCCGGGTGCTGCGCGGGGTGCGTTCGGGCGCGTACGTGCGCCGTACCGGCGACGATGTGCAGCCCGGCGATGTGGCGGTGCGGGCCGGCACCATCATCGGCCCGGCCCAGGTGGGCCTGCTGGCGGCGGTGGGCCGGGACAAGGTGATGGTCCATCCGCGGCCGCGGATGACGGTGATCTCGGTGGGCGGCGAACTCGTCGACGTCACCCGCACGCCCGGCAACGGCCAGGTCTACGACGTCAACTCCTATGCGCTGGCCGCGGCCGGCCGCGATGCCGGCGCCGAGGTGAACCGGGTCGGCATCGTCGACTCCGACCCGGCCATGCTGCGTGAGGTGGTCGAAGGGCAGATCAGCCGCTCCGAGGTGGTGGTGATCGCCGGGGCCGTCGGCGGTGCCGCCGCGGAACGGGTGCGCGCCGTGCTCGCCGATCTCGGCGAGATGGAAGTGGTGCGCATCGCCATGCATCCCGGGTCGGTGCAGGGCTTCGGCCAGTTGGGCCGCGACGGGGTGCCGGTGTTCCTGCTGCCCGCCAACCCGGTGAGTGCCCTGGTGGTGTTCGAGGTGATGGTGCGGCCGCTGATCCGGGCGTCGCTGGGCAAGCGCCAGCCGCTGCGCCGGATCATCCAGGCCCGCACGCTGGCCCCGATCAGCTCGGTGGCCGGGCGCAAGGGCTACCTGCGCGGGCAGCTGATGCGCGATCAGGACACCGGCGAGTATCTGGTGCAGGCGCTGGGCGGCGCGCCCGGGGCGTCGTCGCATCTGCTGGCCACCCTGGCCGAGGCCAACTGTCTGGTCATCGTGCCGAGCGAGGCCGAACAGATCCGTACCGGCGAGGTCGTGGACGTCGCCTTCCTGGCGCAACGCGGCTGACGGCGTGAGCGACGCTTGCGGAGCGAACCGGAGGTCGGCATGCGGGAGCCGAGCCTGCGAGGGTGCCGCGTGAGCGACGCTTGCGGAGCGAACCGGAGGTCGGCATGCGGGAGCCGAGCCTGCGAGGGTGCCGCATGAGCGACGCTTGCGAGGTAGTCAGGTGAGCCGCTGGCGTGCCAGTCCGGCGCATCCCGGGTGGCCGGTCCCGGTGGGGCCGATCCGGATGCCGGCCGGGATGGTGGGGCTGCGTCCGGTGCGATTGCGGGACGGCCCGCAGTGGAGTCGGATGCGGTTGGCCGACCGCGACCACCTGGAGCCGTGGGAGCCCAGTTCGGAGGCGACCTGGGAGATGCGCCATTCGCTGTCGGCGTGGCCGACGGTGTGCTCGAGCCTGCGCGGCGAGGCGCGCCGGGGCCGGATGCTGCCGTTCGCGATCGAGGTGGACGGGCAGTTCGCCGGGCAGATCACCATCGGCAACGTCACCCACGGCGCGTTGCGTTCGGCGTGGATCGGGTACTGGGTGGCCCGCCAGTTCACCGGGGCCGGGGTGGCGACCGGTGCGCTGGCCTTGGGGCTCGATCACGCCTTCGGCCCGGTGATGCTGCACCGGGTGGAGGCCACCGTGCGGCCGGAGAACACGCCCAGCCGGGCGGTGCTGGCCCGGGCCGGTTTCCGGGAAGAGGGCCTGCTCAAGCGGTATCTGGATGTCGACGGCGGCTGGCGGGATCACCTGCTGGTGGCGATCACCGCCGAGGAGGTCCAGGGCTCGGTGGCCGCGGCGTTGGTGCGCTCCGGCCGCGCCAGCTGGACCTGAAATAGTTGGCGAAACTCGCGTACCCGTCGTCGGCGCGACCGAAATCACCGCAATTTCGCGTGTCTCGCCAAGGCCAAATGTTACTCGTGTGACTTATGTGGCTGATGGTGCTTGTATCCGGTGAATTACAGGTGTGTAATTGACCTCGGCGCGCCGCGGACGGATGCGCTGGTCACAGACCTAGCCTGAAGGGGAAAGGAAAGGCACCATGCCAAGCATCCCCCAATCACTGTTGTGGATCTCCCTCGTCGTGCTGTGGCTCTTCGTGCTGGTGCCGATGCTGGTGAGTAAACGCGACAATGTCCGCCGCACAAGCGATGTCGCATTGGCGACCCGGGTGCTCAACTCCGGGCGCAATGCCAGACTCCGGCGTCCCCGCGCCGCGGCCGGTCATCACAGCGACCCGGACTGGCGGCCCGCCGAGGACGAGTACGAGGACATCGAGGCCGACATCGAGGCCGACATCGAAGAGGACGCGGCCCGCCGGCGGTCGGTGGTGCTGGCCGCGGCGGCCCCCGTGGCCGAGGAATCGCCCTACCTCGACGTGGACGTCGTCGACGAGGACTCCGGCGCGCTGCCGATCGGCGAGTCCTTCCAACGGCAGGCCGAGGCCGAACGGGCCGAGGAGCCCGAGGAGTTGACGCTGGACTTCGACGCGCCCGAGCCCGAACCGGCCCCGCAGCCGGTGGCCGAGGCCACCGAGGAGGCCGTCGAGGCGGCCGCCGAAGAGCTCGAGGAAGCCGCTGACGAGGCCGAGGATGCCGCTGAAGACGCCGAAGAGGCCGCCGAGGCCGACGACTACGAGTACGTCGACGACACCTCCGGCCTGGAGGCCGAGGACGGCTTCGAGGACGACGACGAGCCCGCGCTGGCGGAGTCGATGGCCTCGGCCCGGCGCAACCGCTACGAGTCCAAGACCTCGCAGGCGGTGAGTGCGCGCAAGTACACCTTCCGCAAGCGGGTGCTGCTGTCGATGGCCGTCGCCATGGGGCTCTCTGCGGTGCTGGCCGCCGTGGTGTCGCCGTCGCTGTGGTGGCTGGTCGGCGTGGTGGTCGCGGTGACCGTGCTGTATCTGGCCTATCTGCGCCGTCAGACCCGGATCGAGGAGCAGCTGCGGCGCCGTCGGGCCCAGCGGGTGATGCGGTCGCGGCTCGGTGTGGAGAACACCGGGGACGACGAGTTCGACGTGGTGCCGTCGCGTCTGCGTCGCCCGGGTGCGGCCGTGCTGGAGATCGACGACGAGGACCCGGCGTTCGAGCACCTGGCCTATGCGCGGTTCGCCCGCGACTACGATCTGCCGCGCGCGGCGGGCCAGTAGCGGCCGGTTTCGGCTGGGGCGGGTGGTACTGGTAACCTGCTTATCGGTCAAGGGGCTATAGCGCAGTTGGTAGCGCGTCTCGTTCGCATCGAGAAGGTCAGGGGTTCGATTCCCCTTAGCTCCACAGAGATTGAGCGGTTCAGGGTGTATCGGGCCGGCCGGGCTTATTCAGCCGGTCCGCAACTTCGTCCGAGCCCGCATCGAACAAATCGGCCGGCGGCACCGGGGAGTGACCCGCACGCAGCGTCACGGGCGCACTGCATGGCGTCAGGCGGGTCGGCGACCCCACACTGCCACCGCATCGCCGTTCCGCAGTGCTGGGCGAATGCACAGCAATCCTCAGACGCGGCGGTGACGCTGCGGTAGTTTGCGCTTCATGTCCCTGGAGTTGGCAGCGTTCTTCCGCACGACGCTGCCGCTCGACCTGAGCGGACTGGCAGCGCTCGATGACGGGCGCTACCACTCCCTGTGGATGCCCGATCACCTCGTCAGCTTCTGGCCGGACTCGATCTGGACGCCCGAGTTCACCGACCTGGCCGAGGTGTCGCCGTCGCCGCACCGCTACCTGGAGACGCTCACCCTCGCCGGTGCCGTCGCGGCGCGCACGACACATACCCGGCTGGCAACCAGTGTGCTCGACACCGTCCGCCGCCACCCGGTGATGCTGGCCCAGTCGGCTCTGACCCTGAGCCACCTCTCGGAGGGACGGTTCATCCTGGGACTCGGGGCGGGGGAGCGAGAAAACTTGGCCCCCTACGGATTCGAGGACCGCGGCAGGGTCGGTCGATTCGCCGAGGCCCTCCGGCTGATCCGTCTGATGTGGAACACCGACGGTCCGGTCGACTTCGCCGGTCGGTACTTCACACTCGAGCACGCTCGGCTGGACACCGACTTGCACCGCACCGGCCCGCCACCGATCTGGATCGGGGCCAACGGCCCCCGCATGCTGCGACTGGTCGGTGAACTCGGCGACGGCTGGTGGCCGACCGGCAGCGCCGGACCCGAAACCTACGCCGGCCAGTTGGCGCGCATCCGGGAGGCTGCCGAACAGGCCGGGCGCGACCCGGAGGTGATCACACCGGCGAAGATGGTCGTCTGCCTCATCGGTGAACCCGACGAACTGGACGAGGTTCTGCACCGTCCGCTGGTGAAATCGCTGGTGCTGCAACTGACGGCCGACGCGCTGGCCGCGGCCGGGCACCGCCACCCGATGGGCGAGCACTGGCGCGGCATCCAGGACATCGACCCGCGCGTCCTGACCCGCGACCGACTGCTCCGGCTCCTCGCGGACGTCGACCCGGCCGCGATCCTGTCCGTCGTTCCACACGGCACCCCGAAGCAGGTAGCCACGCAGATCGCCGCATTCGGCGAGGCCGGTGCCCGGGTCGTATCGGTGCTCGACTACAGCGGAATGGCCGGGCAGGCCTACGCCGCCGCATCGGCCCGCAAGGTCCGCGAAGTCGAAGACGCACTGCTGCAGCGCACAGGAAGCACACCATGACACTCCTGGACACCGACGTCCTCATCGCCGATGCACGAGATTCCACCGGGCTCGACGACTTCGGCGATGACACCCTCGCCGCACGCGTGGCACTCGTCGTCGACGCGCTGAACAGCGCCGGACTCGACGAAACAGGTTCGCGGGCAGCCGCGCTCACGATCGGCGGACTGCTGACGAGTCGTCTGCGCTTCATGGCCGACCGCGCACGCCTACCCCTGACGGCTGAATCGATCACCGCTCCGCTTTTCGCCACCGGTGAGCCGCGATCGGGGACGACGCTGCTGCATGCCCTGCTCGCCGAGGACGAGCAGTCCCGCGCGCTGCGGTTCTGGGAGGTCATGTACCCCTCGCCGCCACCGGGCCCGGCCCCCGTCGACGACCGGCGCCGGGCGCAGGCCGATGCGGACTGGCGGGAGATCCTTGACCGCATCCCGCCCTGGATCGTCAGTCACCCCTACAACGACCTGCTCGGTGCCGGACTGCCCGAGTGCGAACGCACCTGGGCCTTCGACTTCCGCGCGACGAACCCGAGCGCCTGGTGGCGGGTTCCGCTGACGATCCGGAACTTCCCGCAGGACCATCATGCGCAGTACACCCTGCACCGGATGACGCTGCAGCACGTCCAGCATTCCCGCCCACCGAAACAGTGGGTACTCAAGGGATTTCACGGCCGACGTCTACGAGCGCTCTTCGACACCTACCCCGACGCCCGCATCGTCTGGGTACACCGCGACCCCGTGCAGGTGCTCGCCTCCCAGATCGTGGCCTTCGGCCAGATCAACGAGAGCCTGGCCGGGCCACTGGACTGGAATCGGTACGCCGAGGCCACGATCGAGGGGTCGCGGGCCAATTTCCACGCCTACCTCACCGACCCGCTCGTGCACGACCCGCGCATCCACCACGTCCGCTACCGCGACTTCGTCACCGACCCGGTCGCCACGATCGGCGGCTTCTACGACTTCGCCGGAATATCGTTCACGGCCGACGCCGAGAAGGCGATGCGTGACTACCTCGCCACCCATCGCAGCGACCGGTACGGCAAGTTCTCTTACTCCACCGACGTTCTGCCCGTTCCCGTGCAGCAGCTGCACGACGAATTCGCGCCCTACCGCGAGCGGTTCGGCATCGACATCGAGACGAGGCGCTGATGGCGTTCGGTGACGCCGAGGACGACGCCGCACTGCGCGCGGCGTGGCACGAGTTCTGCGACCGGCTCAAGGCGGCCGGCGACCTCGCCTTCAAGGACACCTCGCCGGCGAATGCCCTGCAGCGCGCCGACGCCTTCCGCTACCTGACCCAGAACCTCGGGCAGGCTTACGATCTCGCTCTGGAGACCAGGAACACCCGGTACCCGATGATCCACCCGTTCTGCGGTCCGGCCCGCAAACTCGGCGGCGACAACGCCGACTTCGTCTACCTGCAGGCGTGGATCGACGGGGCCTCGACCTACCGGATCGCCGGCGACCGGGGCACGGCGCGTTTCATCAACTTCACCGTGCAAGGACCGCGCCCCGACAAGGACGTGTACTACGGTGCCGATCACCCGAACCTGCACGAGCCGTTCGGGGACACCCCCGAGGCGAACATCACCGGCGAGGACCTGGTGACCGAGCCCGACGGCAGCTTCGTTCTCTACATCGGAGGGCAACGGCGAGAACCGAACTGGCTACCCACCACACCGGGCTCGCGCAAGCTGTTCATGCGGCAGGGTTTCGACTCCTGGGCGGAGCGCCCGGCGCAGTTCAGCATCGAGCGCATCGGCATGGACGAGCCGCGTCCGGTTCCGACACCACCGGATCTGATCGCGTCGATGCAGTGGGCCGGCGACTTCCTGACCGGGGTGATGACGGACTGGCCGGACCGCGAACTGCAGATCGGCTCGCTGTTCGGCGAGCCCGAGCCCAACGTGTTTCCCGGTGCGCGCTTCGCCGGCACCGCGGAGCAACGTGATGCACGCCGTGGCCGGCTCATCGTGACCATGCCGTGGCGGCTCGGACCGGACGAGGCGTTGATCTTCGAGTTCGCCGACGGTGGCGAATTCTGGATGCTGACCAACATGGGCGCGTTCTGGAACAGCATGGACTACCTGTACCGGCCGGTGAGTCACACGCCGAACAGATCGGTGGTCGACTCCGACGGCCGGGTGCGAATGGTGATGGCCCACAACGACCCCGGCGTGCACAACTGGATCGACACGCAGCGCTTCAGCGAGGGATACCTGACGATGCGCGTCATCGGAAGCCGAGAGCTGCCCGAGGTCCGCACCACGGTCGTCAGCACCGCCGAGCTGGACACCATGCTACCGGCCGACACCCGGCGCGTCACGTTCGAGGAACGTGCCGCCCAACTGCACGCACGATTCGACGCCATCCGGCGCAGATACCGGATCTGACATGGACCCGACATTGCAGACGCTGGCCGCCTCGGCCTTCGACAACGTCTACCACGTGGGTCACCTGGTCCCGGATCTGCTGCCCGCCATGCAGGCGCTCACCGACGCCATGCAGATCACCTGGGCGCCACCGTTCGAGATGCGCAGCGGCTTCACCCGGCCGGACGGGTCCGCCGACGACCAGACCGTCCGCATCGCGTTCTCCACCTCGGGTCCGCCGTATCTGGAGCTGATCGAGGTCGTCGCAGCCGCCGACTCGATCTTCGCCGAACCGAAGCTCGGCGGCATGCACCACGTCGGCTACTACGCACAGCGCTGGCGTGAGGACGTCGCGCGGTTGCAAGGCGACGGTTGGGAATTGGAGCGCACGGGTGCCGGCGTGGCGTTCCTGCGTGACCCGCGCAGCGGGCTTCGGGTGGAGGTGGTGAGCTTCAAGGGCCGCGACTTCCTGACCCGGATACTCGACGGTGCGATGGCCGGGCAGTATCCCCTGACCGAGCGCCCGTGACCGTCGTCGCGCACACCTCCCACGGCGCGCTGCGCGGCGAGGCGCGCAGAGACCTCGTCACCTTCCGCGGTGTGCCCTACGCAGCGGCCCCGGTCGGCGAGCATCGTTGGCGCCCCCCGCAACCCGTGATGAACTGGGCCGGCGTGCGGGATGCGACCGCATTCGGGGCGATCGCCCCACAGGACATCGCGCCCGAGCGGCTGGCCAAACGCGGCCTCACGATGAGCGAGGACTGCCTCACGTTGAACATCTGGACGCCCGCGGTCGACGACAACCGCCGGCCGGTGTTGGTCTTCCTGCACGGCGGCGGACAGGCGCAAGGACACGGATCCGCTGCACTGCTCGACGGTTCGAGGCTCGCCCGGCGCGGCGACATCGTGGTGGTGACGATGAATTTCCGTCTGGGCGTGCTGGGTTCGCTCTACGCTCCGGACCGGCACGGCGCGGGCTCCACCAACCTGACCCTGCGCGACCAGAGGCAGGCGCTGCGGTGGGTCCGCGAACAGATCGGCGCTTTCGGCGGCGACCCCGGCGCCATCACGGTGGCAGGGCAGTCCTCCGGTGCGGTGGCGATATCGGCACTGCTCGCCGCGGGATGTGACCTCTTCGACCGCGCAATCCTGCAGAGCGGCGGGTTGGAACGCATTCGGTCCACGGCGGCCGCTGCGGCCGTGGCCGAACAGCTCAGCGCCCTGAGCGGGCACGCAAGTGTCGAGCAGATCCTTGCCGCGCAATGCGGCATCGACACGGGACTTGTTCCGCCGCAGGGCCCGTTCCACCCCTGTATCGACGGCGATGTCATCGACGGGCATCCCCTGGTGGTCGCGCAGACACGCGACCTGCCGGCCATCCCCATCCTCGCCGGGACGACGCGCGACGAATGGCGGATCTTCGATGCCGCGCTGGATGAGCGGATCTTCACCGAACGGTACGTGCGGAGCCGGGCGCAGGCACTCGCCGGGCCCGGCCACGACGCGGACGCGGTGGTCGCCACGTACCGCGAGCACCATTCCAGCACGCGCGATGTCGCCTCGGCACTGGTCACCGACTACCACTTCACCGCGCCGACGGAGCAGTTCGTCCGCGCACACGCCGAGCGCGGCAATGCGGTGTTCCGTTACGAACTGCAGTGGTCCTCCCCGCGTGCCGGATTGGGCGCATGCCACGATTCGTGCCTGGCCCTGGTCTTCGGCAATCTGGATGCCGCACCTGCGCTGGCCGGCAACGACGGGGCGGCCCGTCGGATGTCGGACGCCGTTCAGGATCGCTGGCTGGAATTCGTCCGTGGCGCAGAGCCCTGGGAGCGTTACGACGGTGCCGGCGGGCCCACCATGCTGCTCGGCCCGGCGGCCGTGATCGCGCGCGGTCACCGGGCCGGGCAGCTCGCGATCTGGGAGGGACGTTATCCCGGCTACGGGTGAGTCGCCGGTCCGCCGGCCCGACTGCGTGCCGAATACCCGTAATGGCAATCTATCTCGGCGAAGACCCCGATGATGATCCGCACCGGGCCCGGCCGGATACGCGGAGGCTGATGGGCGATTCCACCGGACGTCCGTGCCGGATCGCTCTACAGTCAGACCATGACTGCTTGGCTGGTGAGCCATGTCCCGGCTGGGCTGCTCCTCGTTGCCCTGATCGTTCTCATTGCCGGCGGGGCGGTGCTGCTGCAGCGCGCGGTCCGCCGGCGGTTCCCGCACCTGACCGGTGATGACCACAACGACGTCGCCCGGTTCACCTACGGGGTGATCGGCTTCGTCTACGCCTTCTTCATCGGGTTCGTCGTCTCGGCGATGTGGGGCCACATCAACACCGCCGACGCCAACGTCCGCGCCGAGGGGGCGGTCGCGGTGCAGTTGGCAAGAGACACCGCCATTTTCGGCGACGAGGACGCGGGACGCCTGCGGGCCGCGCTGCTGACCTATGGGAGGGCGGCGCTGGCGGAGTGGCCGGGCACCGACGGCCACCCGGGCCCGGAGGCGGACCGGGCGCTGTCGGACCTCTACCGGGCCTATGAGCAGGTCGCGCCGGCGACGGACACCCAGCAGGCGCGGCTGGCAACCTCGTTGACCAACCTCGACAAGCTCGGCCAGGCCCGGACGGTGCGGTTGCTGCAGGCCCACGGCGACGATGGCGCGCCCTGGCCGCTGTGGGCGGTCGTCTTCCTCACCAGCGCTCTGGTGCTCGGCACCGCCATCGTCTACGGCGTGGAGAAGCCGTCCCTGCACTATCCGATGGTGGCGATCGTCGGCACCCTGGTGGCGGCCAACCTGTTCCTGATCCTGCAGTTGGCGCACCCGTTCATCGGCGACGCGGCGACCTCGCCCGACCCGTTGCGGCAGTTCGTCCGGGTGCTCGAACACCCCGGCGGTTAGAGCCGGTACATCTCGCGGGCCATGGCCGCGTCCTCCATGAACGCCTCGCGCTTGACGGCGCGGTAGTCAGCGTTGCTCCGCCACTCCCGCAGCGCCGCCGCCAGGCGGGCCATCCAGCGTCGGGATGCGATGTACGGCAACGGAATAGAACTGATCGAGGTCCCCTGTAGGGGATGTGCGTGTGTCATGATTCGACGCTACGAATCCGGCGCCGTATCGGCATCGTGCCCGGGGGCGATCTTGATCTGCGACCCCGGGAGGTGCGGGCTCCGCCCTGGGCATGAGAGCCACGTCACAGCGACCGCACCTGCGGGCCCAGGCGCGCCACCCGGCCTTCCGTCAGCTCGGCTTGATCGGCTGACCGAATCCCTTCTCGGCCAGGTACTTCCGCACATCCTCGTCGAGTTCGACGCCGAAGGACCGCAGCATCCAGCCCAGCGTCTCGTAGGCGCCGACGGTGAAGATCGCATCCAGGATCTGCTGGGTGTCCAGGTGCTCGTTGAGAGTGGACCAGGTGGCCTCCCCGATGATCCCGTCGCCGACGAGTTCGTCGGCGGTGCGCAGCAGCGCGGCGTCGGCCTCCGACCAGATCGGCGAGTCCGGCCCGGCCTCGATCCCGGCGACCTCCTCGGCCGAGATGCCGACGTCCCCGGCGATCACCACGTGTTGCGCCCATTCGTACTCGGAGCGGCGCAGCACCGCGGTGCGCAACACCAGCAGCTCGCGTTGGCGCGGGGTCAGGGTGGTGGCCCCCAGCAGATGCCCGTTGAAGGTGAAGAACGCCCGGGCCAACTCCGGGTGATGGGCCATCGCGCCCAGCACGTTGAGGCCCTTGGGCCGGCCCTCGGTCGGCAGCGGGGGATGACGGCGCACCGGCGGGTTCATCGCCGCCAGCGCGTCACGCATCTGTGCTGGCCACTCCCGGGTGCGCAGCGGTTCAACGCGAGTCATGCAGGACCGTTCCTCTCGTCGCGGCGGCCGTCGACGATGACGCCCGCGGCGTCCTCGATCGGCCGGATGATGGTGGTGAAGTCCGAGTCGGCGCCCTGATCGGCCAGGGCGGTCTCCCAAGCCTGCCCGACGGCCTCGGACACCTGCAGGTCCAGACCAAGATCGGCGGCCTGCTGGAGGCACAACCGGAGGTCCTTGACCATCAGGCCGGTGGCGAAACCGAAGTCGAAGGTGCGGGGCAGCACGGCGCGGGGGAACTTGTCGCGGCTGGCGTGGGTGGCGCCCGACCCGGCGTTGAACACGTCGATCATCACGTTCGGGTCCAGCCCGGCCTTGACGCCGAGCACCACGGCCTCGGCGGTGGCGGCCAGCGTGGTGGCCGCCAGCAGGTTGTTGGCCAGCTTCATGGTCTGCGCCGCGCCGGGCTGCTCGGCGATGAAGATCGGCCGGCCCAGGGTCTCCAGCAGCCCGCGCAGCGTCTCGAACGCCGCCCGCGGCCCGGACACCATCAACGCCAGCGTGCCGTGCTCCGCGCCGCGCACTCCGCCGCTGACCGGGCAGTCCAGCGCGGCGATCCCGGCGGCGTCCAGCAGCGCGTGGTTCCGTGCGGCCTGCCCGGCGCCGATGGTCGACAGGTCCACGTAGTGCCTGACGCGGGAGCCGCCGGCCACCGCGGCGGCCACCTCGGCCGCGGCCTGCAGCGAGGGCAGGCTGGCCAGCACGGTCTCGGCCCGCTCGGCCACCTCGGTGGGGGAGGCGGCCGGTGCCGCACCCAATCCGGCGGCGCTGTCGAGGACCTCGGGCCGGGTGTCGTACACCGACAGCGGGTGCCCGGCCTCGAGCAGCCGCCGCGCCATCGGCAAGCCCATGTTCCCGAGGCCGATGAAGCCGACGGTCACTTCCCGTCCAGCTCTGCGAAGACCTCGCGGGCGATGCGGAAGCTGTCCACCGCGGCGGGTACCCCGGCGTAGATGGCGACCTGCAGGAACACCTCGCGAATCTCCTCGCGGGTCACCCCGTTGTTCAGTGCCCCGCCGATGTGGGTGCGCAGTTCGTGCGGGCGGTTCAGCGTCGCGACCATCGCCAGGGTCAGCATGCTGCGGGTCTTGAGCTCCAGCCCGTCGCGGCCCCAGACCCGGCCCCAGCAGTACTCGGCGACCAGCTCCTGCAGCGGGGCGCCGAACTCGTCGGCGGTCTGCGCGGCACGTTCGACGTACTCCGCGCCGAGCACCGCGCGGCGGATCTCCTGGCCCTTGTCGTGGGTCTGCTGGTCCAATTCGGCGTCCACCTCTCGGTCGGCGGAGCCCAGGGGCGTCAGCTGGCGGCGGGCTCCTGCAGTTGCCACAGTTCGTTGGACAACAGCCTCTGCAACTTATCCAGAACCGCGGAGACCTCGGCGTCGGTGCCCACGAATCCGGCGTAGAAGCCCATCCCGAACATCAGCACCAGCAACATCTCCACCAGGGCGGAGGCATCGGCTTCGTCGGATAGCTCGCCATTGGCGACGGCGTCGCTGACAGCGACGCTCAGGAACTTGCGCACATCCTCGCGCGGGGCGTAGTCGTCGTTCTTCAGCTCGGGGTGACGGAACGACTCCAGCATGGAGGTGACCAGGAACGCCGCCGCCGAATCGGACTCGCGGTGCGCGGCCAGCATCCCGTTCATGAAGGACGACAGTTTGCCGAGCAGCGTCGTCTCGTTCGCCGCGGCGGCGACGCCGGCCTCGAACATCACGGTGCTCGTGCTTGCCAGCACATGACCGTAGAGATCCCGCTTGTTGGTGAAGTAATGGTTGATTGCCGGGCGGGTCAGATTGGCGCGCTCGGCGATCGCCTGAAACGTCGAGGCGTCGTAGCCAAGTTCGCTGAAAACCTGCCGGGCAGCAGAGATTATCCGTTCACGGGTTTCAGCACCGTTAGCTGCTCGGGGGCGGCCGCGAGTGCGGCGCAGCGAATGTGTCATACGCGGAGTTTGCCACACCTATCTGACTCCTGCGTAGAAAACCCCTTCAACTGCGTGTTTTCGCGAGCGCATAGCAAATGCTGATCTTGAGGTTGTTGCCACCCCCGACCTCCGCCCCGTAGCCTCGTGTGGTGTCCGGTGTGACCGCTGTCCGTGCCGACGAACTGGCCGCTCTGGAGTTCTTCGCCGGTTGCCCCGCGGCCACCCTGTTACCCCTTGCTGCGCAGGTCGAGCCGTTGGCTGCGTCGCCCGGGCAGGTGTTGATGCGACAGGGCGACACCGCGCTGACCTTCCTGCTGATCTCTTCCGGGGAGGTGACGATCACCCACGTCGGCGACGATGGACAGGCGACCGTCGCGCGGCTCGGCGCGGGCGACATCGTCGGCGAAATTGCCCTGCTGCGCGACCTGCCCCGAAGCGCCACCGTGGTGGCCGACAGCGAACTCACCGGATGGGTCGGCAACCGGGACGCGTTCGCCGAGATGGTGCATCTGCCCAAGGTGGCGGAGCGGCTGGTGCGGGTCGCCCGCCAGCGGCTGGCCGCCTACATCACGCCCATCGAGATCGCGTTGCGCGACCACCTGGTGCTGCACCTGCGGCCGGTGCTGCCCGGGGACAACGTGCGCACCGTGGGCGGGCCGATCGAGTTCTCCGCCGAGACCCTCTACCGTCGCTTCCAGAGCACCCGCGCCCCGGCGCCCGCCCTGATGGCCTACCTGTTCGAGGTCGACTACGTGGACCACTTCGTGTGGGTGATGACCGCCGGTGCCGACGGGCCGGTGGTGGCCGACGCCCGGTTCGTGCGGGAGGGCCACGGGGTCACCACCGCGGAGGTGGCGTTCATCGTCGCCGACATCTACCAGGGCCACGGCATCGGCAGCTTCCTGATGGAGGCGCTGGCGGTGGCCGCGCACGTCGGCGGTGTCACCCGGTTCACCGCACGCGTGCTCAGCGACAACTACAGCATGCGCGCGATCATGGACCGGGCCGGCGCGCACTGGGAACGCGATGATCTCAACGTGGTGATCACCGAGGTCGACGTGCCGCGGCGGGAGGCGCTGACCATGAGCCCTGACGTGTACGAGCAGATAGCCGAGATGGCCCGGATCGCGATGCGGACGGTGGGCTGATGGGCCGGCCGCCGCTGAACAAGGACACCCGGCTGTGCATCTCGCTGGCGGCGCGGCCGAGCAACATCGGCACCCGCTTCCACAACCATCTGTACGAGGAGCTCGGCCTCGACTTCATCTACAAGGCGTTCACCACCACCGACATCGCCGCAGCCATCGGCGGGGTCCGGGCGCTGGGCATCCGCGGCTGCTCGGTGTCGATGCCGTTCAAATCCGATGTGCTGGCGCTGGTCGACGAGATCGAACCCTCGGCGCGGGCCATCGAATCGGTCAACACCATCGTCAACGACGACGGACACCTGACCGCATCGAACACCGATTACCTTGCCGTGCAAGCACTTATCGCCCAACACGGATTGGATTCGGGGGATCCGGTCATCGTCCGGGGCAGCGGCGGGATGGCCAATGCGGTGGCCGCCGCATTCGCCGACGCCGGGTTCGGCCAGGGCACGGTCGTGGCCCGAAACGACGCGACCGGACGCGCGCTGGCCGACCGGGTCGGCTGGGACCATGCGCCCGAGGTGGGGGAGCGGCGCGGCGCGATCCTGGTCAACGTCACCCCGATCGGGATGGCCGGCGGCCCGGAGCAGAGCGCGCAGTCCTTCGACGACGACGCGATCGGCGCCGCGGCCGCGGTGTTCGACGTGGTCGCCCTGCCCTCGGAGACCCCGGTGATCACCGCCGCCCGTGCGGCGGGGGTCACGGTGATCACCGGCGCCGAGGTCATCGCCCTGCAGGCCGCCGAACAGTTCGAGCGCTACACCGGGGTACGCCCGACACCCGAGCAGATCGCCGCGGCCTCGGCGATCTCCCGGGCCTAGTGGCCTACGGCAGGATCGTCGTCTCGTCGTCGATGGCGGCGGTGGCGTCCATCAGCGGGCCCATCTGCTCCTCGCTGCCCTCGGCGTTGATCTGCAGCACGAAGACGCCGTCGTCGGTGGGGATGACGGTGGTCTTCTGCGCGACGAGCAGGTTCTTCCCGTCCTTGACGTAGGTACCGCCGACCTGGACGGCGTCGAAACCGCCGAGCTTGCCGGGCTGCCCCTCGTTGCCGCCGTTGTACTCGGGCAGGTTCTTCAGCTCGCTGGGCGCGAACTCCAGGATCTTGGCGCCGTCGACGTCACCGGTCAGCTTGGACAGGATCGCGGTGATGGTCGGGGGCGGTGGCGGCATCGACGGGTCGGTGTACACCAGCTGGCTGTACGCCCAGGCGGGGGTAGCCGGGCCGGCGTCCACCCAGCCCGGAGGCGTCGGCAGGTTCACCTTGGGTGCGTCCGGGGCGCCGCGCTTGACCTGGGACTCGGTGATGCCGTTGTCCTTGATGTACTCGGCGATCGTGTAGTTCTCGCCGACGGGCTCGGCGGCCGCGGTGGTCGTGGTGGCGGCGGTGTCGGCGGCCGCGGAGGTGGTGGTCTCCTCGGTACTGCTGTCCGCCTCGGTCTTGGTGTCCGAGCCGCAACCGGCCAGGGTCAGGCTGAGCGCTGCGGCCGCCGCGGCCACACTGCGCACGGTCGTCTGCTTGTTCATCACGTCTCCTGTCGTGGGCGATCTTGTGCGCGACGTTACCGGTCGACGCCTGGCCCGGCGGGTTGCCGGGGCCGGTGGCGGGCCGTGTGTGGTACCACAGGCTATGCGCGGCTACGCGATCCTCCTGGGCGCCGTCCTCACCGTCGTCGGCTGCGCCGGCCCGGAGCCGGACGCACCCCCGGCCGACGACACCCCGGCCGCGGCCGATCCCGTTGTCGTCGACCCGGATGCGGTGGCGCGGGTGCGCAGTGCGCTGCCGCCCGGCTACGAGGTGGGAACGCTGGCGGATCACGCTGCCCCGGCGGCGTTCTGGGGTATGAAACCGGACTGGACCGCCACGCCCGCGCAGTGCGGTGCGCTGGCCGACCCGGGCCCGGGCGTCCCGGTGCGCGGCTGGTCGGCGTCCGGGCCCGGCGGCATCATCTACGCCATGGTGGCCGGGCCGCAGGCACCGGCCGGGCTGCCCGCGGGCTGCGAGCTGTGGACGCTGACCGGCGGGCGCACCGCCGCCGAGGTGCGTGCGGTGTCGCCGCCGGTCCTCGACGACACGCCGACCGTGGCCATGAGCACCGTGGCCACCACCGTCGTCGAGGGCGGCACCGAGACCCGTTCGCACGCCGACACCGTCAGCGCCTACCTGGACTCGGGATACGTCGCCTCGGTGACGGTGGTGACCGATCCCGGATCGGCGCTGCCCGCGCTGGGCCCCGACGTCGCCGCGCGACTGTTGACGCAGACGGTCACCGCGATCCGCGGGGCAGGCCGGTAGATTGGCGGCGATGTTCGTCCAACGGGTGCTCGCCCTCACCGCCTGCGCCGCCGCGCTGACCGCGTGCACGGCAACCGAATCCGAGCCCGGGATCGCCGGCGTCTTCGAGGTGAAGTCGACCTTCGGTGCGGATTTCCAGGTCACCACCACCGGGCCCACCGGTATCGACCCGAAACTGCTTGCACCGCAGACGGTGCCGCCCGGGGTCAAGGTCGAGCCCGCCGGCTGCGCGAAATTCGCGGCCGGGCTTGCCATCCCGGCCGGCGCGCAGGGCAACATGGCGGCCACCACCGCCGAGGGCAAGGGCAACCGCTTCATCGCCATCGCGGTCCAGACCTCGGAACCGATCCCGCCCAACGAGCCCGGCCCGGACTGCCAGAAGGTCGGCTTCGGTGGGCCCGGGGTGCGCGGCCTCATCGAGGTGGTGGAGTCCCCGCAGATCGAGGGGGTGCGCACGCTGGGCACCCACCGGGTGGTGCAGACCGTGGTGGACGGTAAGCCGCACAGCGGTGAATTGTTCAATTACGTCGCGAGTTTCGACAACTACCTGGTGATCGTGACGGCCAACCCGCTGGTGGTGCCGAACACCCCGGTGGCGAAGGTGGACACCCAGAAGGCCCGCGATCTGCTCACCGCCGCGGTCGCCGAGGTGCGCGGCTAACGAACGTCGCGCGGCCGGAACTGGATGCTGATCCGCGGGCTCGTCGGGCGGGCCGTCTTGGGGACGGCGTGCTCCCAGGTGCGCTGACAGGAGCCGCCCATCACCAGCAAGTCCCCATGCCCCTGCGGTAGCCGCAGCGAGCGTCCGCCGGTGCGCGGGCGCATGGCGAACGTGCGGCGCGCGCCCAGGCTGACGATCGCGACCATGGTGTCCTCGGTGCTGCTGCGCCCGATGGTGTCGCCGTGCCAGGCCACGCTGTCCGAGCCGTCCCGGTACAGGCAGAGCCCGGCGCTGGTGAACGGTTCGCCGAGTTCGCCGGCGTAGATGTCGTTGAGTCGGCGGCGCATCCGGGCGATCACCGGGTGCGGGGCCGGGCCCGTGGTCAGGTCGTGGTGGCTGATCAGGCGGGGCACGTCGAGCACCCGCTCGTACATCTGCCGGCGTTCGGCCCGCCACGGGATGGCGGCCACCAGCTCGTCGAACAGCGTCGCTTCCCCGTCCAGCCAGCCGTTGAGCCAGCCGGCGCGGACGTCGATCCAGGCGCCTGCGCCCAGGTCGCGACGTTCCTCGAGGTCGAAGAGCGACCCTTGAACGGTCAGAGACACCCCGCAAGCGTATCGCACAGGCGTTCGATTTCTAGAGGTTGGCGGCCCCGGGTCCGTGATCGGCCAGCACATCGCTGGGATTGGCCAGCTGACAGGCCTTCAGGCTGAGGCAGCCGCAGCCGATGCAGCCGGCGAGGTTGTCCCGCAGCCGCTGCAGATGCAGGATCCGCTCGTCGAGATCCTGGCGCCAGCCCGCCGAGAGCCGGGCCCAGTCCTTGCTGGTGGGCACCCGGTCCTCGGGCAGCGTCGCCAGGGCCTGCCGGATCCGGGCCAGTGGGATGCCGAGGCGCTGCGACATCCGGATGAACGCCACCCGGCGCAGCGTCTCGCGCGGGTAGCGGCGCTGATTACCCGAGGTGCGCCGGGAACTGATCAGGCCCTCGCGTTCGTAGAAATGCAGCGCAGAGACCGCCACCCCACTGCGGAGTGACATCTCACCGGGTGTCAGCTCAGGCGTCTCCATTCACCTCAACCATAGTTGAGCTACCGTTCTGAGGATGGTGGCACTGGGATCCGATTCCGAGGTGGGCACGCTGCGGGTGGTGATCCTGCACCGGCCCGGTGCCGAACTGCAGCGCCTGACCCCGCGCAACAACGACGCCCTGCTGTTCGACGGGCTGCCCTGGGTGGGCCGCGCGCAGGAGGAACACGACGCGTTCGCCGATCTGCTGCGCTCGCGCGGGGTCGAGGTGCTGCTGCTCGGGGATCTGCTGGCCGCGGCGCTGGAATTCGGGGCCGGGCGGATGCATGGCATCTCCGCCGCGGTCGACGCACGTCGGCTGGGAGTGCCGCTGGCCCAGGAGCTTTCGGCGTATCTGCGCACCCTGGCGCCGGCCGAGCTGGCGCACGTGCTGATGGCGGGGATGACATTCACCGAGCTTCCGTTCGCCTCGAGTGAGATCTCGCTGGTGCGGCGCATGCACCACGGCGGCGATTTCGTCATCGACCCGCTGCCGAATCTGATGTTCACCCGGGACTCCTCGTTCTGGATCGGGCCTCGGGTGGCGATCCCGTCGCTGTCGCTGCCGGCCCGGGTGCGCGAGACCTCGCTGACCGATCTGATCTACGCGCACCACCCGCGGTTCCTCGGGGTCCGGCGCGCCTATGAATCCCGGTCGGCGCCGGTGGAGGGCGGCGACGTGCTGCTGCTCGCGCCCGGGGTGGTCGCCGTCGGGGTGGGGGAGCGCACCACCCCGGCCGGCGCGGAGGCGTTGGCGCGCAGCCTGTTCGACGACGAGTTGGCGCACACCGTGCTGGCGGTGCCGATCGCGCAGGAGCGCGCCCAGATGCACCTGGACACCGTCTGCACCATGGTCGACGTCGACGCGGTGGTGATGTACCCGAACATCGTGGACTCGTTGTCGGCGTTCACCATCCGCCGGAAAGCCGACGGGGTGCGTATCGACGACGAGGCCCCGTTCGTGCGGGCCGCCGCCGAGGCGATCGGCACCCGACACGCCGTGCTGCCGGCGGAGAATGCGCACGGTCACCGGTAGGGGAACGATCGCGCGGTCGACGAAATGTCGCGATCTACTCGCACTTCGGCGCCCGTTTGTTCGGTCGGGCACCTACTGGACTACCGCCAGGACGGCAGCCAGATCTGCATCTGCCAGGTGCTCTGCGAGATCGGCAGCCCGGTCAGGATCGGGTACAGCCAGGCGAAGTTGGTGATCACCAGCGCCACATAACAGCTCACCGCGATCAGGCCCAGCGTGCGGCGCTCGGCGTTCTGCCGCGGTTGGTACAGGATGTCGCCGAGGATCAGCGCGATCAGCATCACCAGGAACGGGGCCATCGCGGTGGCGTAGAAGAAGTACATCTGCCGGTCGATGTCGAAGAACCACGGCAGGAAGCCCGCCGAGTACGCCACCAGCACAGCGGCATACCGCCAGTCCCGGCGCACGAAGGTCCGCCAGCACGCCCACACCAGCACCGGCACCGCGATGAACCACATGGTCGGCGTGCCGACCAGCATCACCGCCTTCACACACGACTCGGCGCCGCAGCCCGGCACGTTCTGCTGGTCGATCGCGTACAGCACCGGCCGCAGCGACATCGGCCAGGTCCACGGTTTGGACTCCCACGGGTGGTGATTGCCCGCGGCGTTGGTCAGCCCGGAATGGAACTTGTAGACCGAGGACGTGTAGTACCAGAGCGAGCGGATGGCGTCCGGCAGGAGCCCGCCCTCGCCGATGCTGCGGCCCACCTCGTGCCGGTACACCCCGGTCTCGGAGGCGAACCACCGCGCATACGAGGCCAGGTACACCCCGAACGGGATGAGCACCAACGCGTACACCGACGGCACGGCGTCCCGGCGCAGCGCGCCCAGCCACGGCCGCGGCACCCGGTAGGCCCGCCGCGCCGCGATGTCGAAGGCGAGCGTCAGCAGCCCGAAGAACGCGACGAAGTACAGCCCCGACCATTTGGTGGCGCAGCCCAGCCCCAGCAGCACGCCGGCGCCGAACCTCCACCAGCGCACCCCGAGTCGCGGGCCCCACACCGTCTCGGCGACGCGGCCCTCCATCAGCGCGACGTGCATCCGCATCCGCACCTGATCGCGGTCCACGATCAACGCCCCGAACGCCGCCACCACGAACACCACCAGATAGACGTCCAGCAGTGCGGTGCGCGCCGAGACGAAGCTGACCCCGTCGGCGATCACCAGCAGCCCGGCGATCGCCCCGACCAGCGTGGAGCGGCTGATCCGCCGCACGATCCGGGCCACCAGGATGACGATGACCACGCCACACACCGCCCCGGAGAACCGCCAGCCCAGCCCGTTGTAGCCGAAGATCCACTCACCGACGGCCATCAACCCCTTGGCCAGCGGCGGGTGTACCACCAGCCCGTATCCCGGGTTGTCCTCCAGGCCGTTGTTGCCCAGCATCTGCCAGGCCTGCGGTGCATAGTGCTTCTCGTCGAAGATCGGGGTGCCGGCGTCGGTCGGCGAGCCCAGGTTCAGGAAGCGGGTCAGCGCGGCCAGCGCGCCGATGATGGCCGTCATGACCCAGCCCTGCAGCCGGTCGACGGGCCCGAAGTCCGGCACCGGTACGAGCGGGCCCGGACTGATCGCGGGTGCGGCGCGCTCCGGAAGCACGGTGTCGGGAGCGGTCATCACCGACGATCGTAGGCTGCGGGGGTGACTGAAGGCCGACTGCTCCTGGGTGCCACACCGCTGGGTCAGCCCGGGGACGCCTCGAAGCGACTGGTCGACGCGCTCGCGACCGCCGACATCGTCGCCGCCGAGGACACCCGGCGGGCCCGCACCCTGGCCGCCGCGCTGGAGGTCACGCCCGCCGGGCGGGTGCTGAGCCTGTTCGACCAGAACGAGGCCTCCCGGGTGCCCTACCTGCTCGACGAGATCCGCGCCGGGGCCACCGTGCTGCTGATCAGCGATGCGGGCATGCCGCTGATCAACGATCCCGGCTACCGGCTGGTCACCGCCTGCGTGCAGGCCGGCCTGACGGTCAGCTGTCTGCCCGGCCCATCCGCGGTGACGACGGCGCTGGCGGTGTCCGGGCTGGCCACCGACCGGTTCTGCTTCGAGGGCTTCGCCCCGCGCAAGCAGTCCGCCCGGCGCAACTGGCTGACGGCGCTGGCCGCCGAACAGCGCACCTGCGTGTTCTTCGAGTCCCCGCGCCGGCTGGCCGACACCCTGCGCGACGCGGTCGAGGTGCTCGGGCCGCAGCGCGCGGTGGTGGTCTGCCGGGAGCTGACCAAGACCCACGAGGAGATCAAGCGCGGCACCCTCGGCGAGCTGGCCGACTGGGCGGCCGACGGGGTGCTCGGCGAGATCACCGTGGTGCTGGCCGGTGCGGTGCCGGAGGCCGACCTGGCGACCCTGGTGGCGCGGGTGCTGGAGCTGGCCTCCGACGGCGTGCGGGTCAAGGACGCGTGCGCCCAGGTGATCGCCGCGAACCCGGGGGCCCCGTCACGGCGTGAGCTTTACGACGCCGTCCTGCGCGCCCGCGGCTAACCCGACGGTGGGGGCCGCCTTGTGCAGGCATTCCGCCCACTCGGCGGCAGGATCGGAGTCCGCGGTGATACCGCCGCCCACCCCCAGCACCGCGCCGCCGTGCGCGTCGAACTCCACGGTCCGGATCGCGACGTTCAGTTCGGTGCCCGCGCTGGGTGACGCCAGGCCGACGGTGCCGCAGTAGATCCCGCGGCGGTCGGGCTCCCAGTCCAGCAGCAGTTCGCGGGCCCGGCCCTTCGGGGTGCCGGTCACCGAGGCCGGCGGGAAGGTGGCGTCGAGCACCTGCGCCATCGGCACCCGGGCCGGGATGCGCGCGGCGACCGTCGACACCAGATGCCAGACCCCGGGTGCGCGGTGCACCCGCAGCAGCTCCGGGACGGTGACCGACCCGGTGTCGGCGAGCCGGCCCAGATCGTTTCGCACCAAATCGACGATCATGATGTTCTCGGCGACGTCCTTGACCGAGGCACGCAGCAGGTCCGGCGACTCTGTGAGGGGCAGTGTGCCTTTGATCGGGCTGGAGGTCACCGCGTCGCCGCGCCGGCGCAGGAACAGCTCCGGGGACAGCGAGGCCACCGCCCCCCAGTCGCCCGCGAGGTAGGCGGCCCGGGCCGGGCAGGTGCGGGCCACCGCGTCGACGAAGAAGTCCAGCGGGTCGCCGGTGATCCGGCCGCGAAACTGGGTGCACACGCAGGCCTGGTACACCTCGCCGGCGGCGATCGCCTCCAGGCAGGCCGCCACCCCGGCCAGGTGGGCGTCGCGGTCGGGGGCGGTCCAGTCCATCGTGTACCGCCCCGGCCGGGCCGCGCCGATCCCGGACAGCCAATCGGGAAGCGCTGCCCCGGAGAGGCTTTCGTGCCACCACAGCCCGTCGGCGTCTTGGCGCAGCACCGCATCGGACCAGCCGCCGGCGGCTTCCGGGATGCGGGGCGCGCCACGGCCGTCCGGATAGGACAGATAGCCGAACCAGCCGCCGCCGACGGCCGCCGACTCCCCGGACCCTGGGGCGAGCGCAGCGACGGGGGATGGGGAAGTCTCGAACACCTCGGTGGCCGGCACCGCGTCCAGCGAGGGGGCGATGACGGCCCGCGACCCGAACCAATCGCCGATCAGCGCGGCCGGGCCGGGCAGACCGCGGCGGCGTGCGGCGTCGGCGACCCAGCGCAGGACCCCGGGGGCGTCCCCGAGTGGGCCGAGTCGGTCGGTTCGCACCGACTCAGGGTGTCAGAAGCTAGCGGCTGATCGCGCGGCGGATGGCGGCGGTGGTCAACTTCTCCGGGTTGCGCATCGCGTAGAAGTTCGAGATGCGCCCGTCGGTGACCTCGACGGTGACCACACCCTCGAAGGTGTCCCCGGTGTACAGGTTCAGCGCCGGCGCACCGTTGTAGGTGGTGAGCTCGACGCGCCCGGCGTCCCCGCCCATCCGGAACAACCCGATGATCAGCCGGGCCACCCGGTCCGCACCCTGCACCGGGCGTCGGGCCGCACTGACCCGGCCGTCGCTGTCGGCGGTCCACACCACATCCGGGGCCAGCAGTTCCACCAACCCGGCGACGTCCCCGGTGGCGGCCGCCATCAGGAACTGCGCGGTGAGCTGCTCACCGGTCGCGGTGTCCACCGGCTGGTACCGCTTGCGCCGGGCGTGCACGTGTTCCCGGGCCCGGTGCGCCAACTGGCGCACCGCGGCCGTGGATTTGCCGACCGCAGCGGCGATTTCGTCGTGGGAGAAGCCGAACACCTCGCGCAGCACGAACACCGCGCGCTCGTCGGGGGTCAGCGTCTCCAGCACCACCATCATCGCCATCGACACCGACTCGGCGAGGATCACATCCGAGCCGGCGTCCGCGGTGTCCACCAGCAGCGGCTCGGGCAGCCACGGGCCCACGTACTCCTCACGCCGGCGCGCCGCGGCCCGCAGCGAGTTGAGCGCCTGGCGGGTCACCAGCTGGGCCAGATAGGACTTGGTGTCGCGCACCGTGTTCAGGTCCACCTCCGCCCACCGCAGATAGCTCTCCTGCAGCACGTCATCGGATTCCGTTGCCGAGCCCAGGATCTCGTAGGCGATGGTGAACAGCAGCGGCCGCAGCGCGGTGAACCGCTCGGCGTGCTCGGTCATGCCCGGACGCCCCCGGCGCCGGTCTCGACGGAGGCCAGCCGCTTGGCCCGCTTACCGCTCTTGAGCCAGAAGTAGGCGCCCGGTTTGCGGGCCTCCTTGCGCAGGAACGCCAGCGTGCCCTTGCACACCTGCTCCTTGATCAGCGCCGCGCTGCGCCCGCCGATGTAGAGCCGGATCGGGGTGTCGTCGGTGCGGGCGAGCTGGATGGTCCCGCCGTCGCGGCCCAGGCTGATGCACTGCCCGGTGAAGGCCTGGTTGATCGGGGCGGCCTGTTCACCGGCCAGTCGGGCCAGCACGGTGTTGGCGGCCTGCGCGCCCAGCGGCAGCGCGGCCTGGCAGCTCATCCGCAGCGGCAGCCCGGACGGTGCGGCGGCGTCACCGGCGGCGATCACCCGGTCGTCGTCCAGGCTGGTCAGCGTCTCGTCGGTGAGCAGCCGGCCCAGCTCGTCGGTGCGCAGGCCGCTGTCGGCGGCCAGCTCGGGCACCCCGAACCCGGCCGTCCACACGGTCGCCGCGCTGGCCAGCGTGCGGCCGTCGGACAGGGTGACCCGGTGTGCGTCCACCTCGGTGACGGTCGGGCCCTCGATGACGGTGACACCGGCCTTGGCGAGCTGCTTGGCGACCGACCGGCGGCCCGGGCCGCTCAGCGACGGCCCCAGCACGGGCCCGGCCACCAGCGTGACGGAACGCTGGGCGGCGAACTCCGCGGCCGCCTCGATACCGGTCAGCCCGCCGCCGACCACCACCACGGGGGCGGACACCGGGACGTCCTGCAGCCGTCTGGCGAGCCGCTTCGCGTCGTCCAATTCGCTGAGCCGGTAAGCGGATTCGGGTGCCGCGCCGCTGGTACTGCCGACCGCGTAGATCAGGTAGTCGTAGTCCAGGGCGGTGCCGGAGGCCAGCTCGAGACGACGGGCGGCGGTATCGATGCGGGTCGCCTTGTCGACCACCAGCCGCACCCGCTCGCCGAGCAGTTCGGCGTAATCGGCCACGGCGTCGTCGTTGCCGATCGCGAGCTGGTGCAGCCGGATCCGTTCGACGAACTCCGGCCGGGCGTTGACCAGGGTGACGTCCACGTCGTCCCGCTGCAGCAGGTGGTTGGCGGCCAGCACACCGGCGTAGCCGCCGCCGATGACGATGACACGATTCTTCTGGGTCATG
Source organism: Mycolicibacterium aurum (assembly GCA_900078775.1). GTDB lineage: Bacteria > Actinomycetota > Actinomycetes > Mycobacteriales > Mycobacteriaceae > Mycobacterium > Mycobacterium aurum_A. Next base: position 3,705,693 of record LT549889.1, on the reverse strand, counting down.
GTGCACTCCTGTCTGAGATCGTTACGACCTCAAGACACCGGCGTCGACCGGAGTGTGACACCGCACCGGCAATTGTGGCCTACATCACTAGATCAAGCCCAGTGCCTGCATCGCATCGGCCACCCGGATGAACCCGGCGATGTTGGCGCCGGCCGCGTAGTTACCGGGCTGACCGTAGGCGTCGGCCGTGGTCAGGCAGTTGTCGTGGATGCGGCCCATGATCTCGGCCAGTCGGGCCTCGGTCTCGTCGAAGGTCCAGGAGTCCCGCGAGGCGTTCTGCTGCATCTCCAGGGCGCTGGTCGCCACACCGCCGGCGTTGGCGGCCTTACCGGGTGCGAAGGTCACCCCGGCGTCGCCGAAGTACTTCACCGCATCCGGGGTACACGGCATGTTGGCGCCCTCGGCGACGATCCGGCAGCCGGATTCGATCAGCGCGGTCGCGTCCGCCCCGGACAGTTCGTTCTGGGTGGCGCACGGCAGCGCGATGTCGCATGGCACCTGCCACACACTGCGGGCGGTGACGAAGTGTGCATGGCTGCGCGCGTCGGAGTACTCGGTGATCCGGCCGCGGCGCACCTCTTTGATCTCCTTGAGCAGGTTCAGGTCGACGCCCTTGTCGTCGACGATGTACCCGCTGGAGTCCGAGCAGGCGACCACGGTGCCGCCGAGCGCCTGGATCTTCTCGATGGCGTAGACGGCCACGTTGCCCGAGCCGGAGACCACCACCCGTTTGCCCTCGAAGGAATCGGATCTGGCGCGCAGGATCTCGTCGACGAAGAAGACCGTGCCGTACCCGGTGGCCTCGGTGCGCACCTGGGAGCCGCCCCAGGTGAGCCCCTTGCCGGTCAGCACCCCGGCCTCCCAGCGGTTGGTGATCCGCTTGTATTGGCCGAACAGATAACCGATCTCGCGGGAGCCGACACCGATGTCACCGGCCGGGACGTCGGTGTACTCGCCGATGTGGCGGTAGAGCTCGGTCATGAAGGACTGGCAGAACCGCATGATCTCGTTGTCCGAGCGGCCCTTGGGATCGAAGTCCGAACCGCCCTTGCCGCCGCCGATGGGCAGGCCGGTCAGCGAGTTCTTGAAGATCTGCTCGAAGCCGAGGAACTTGATGATGCCCAGGTACACCGAGGGATGGAAACGCAGACCGCCCTTGAACGGTCCGAGCGCGGAGTTGAACTCGACGCGGAAGCCACGGTTGATCTGGACGTTGCCGGCGTCATCGATCCAGGGCACCCGGAAGATGATCTGCCGCTCGGGTTCGCAGAGCCGGCGGATCACGGCGTTGTCGGCGTACTCCGGATGCTTGGTGAGCACCGGGCCGAGGCTGGTGAGAACCTCGTATACCGCCTGATGGAACTCGGTCTCGCCCGGATTGCGTTGGGCCACTTCGTCATAGAGGTCGTGCAATTTCTGGTGCATGCCGGTCATCTCATTCTGCTTGATATCTTGGGAATACCCCTTCCGGGGTGGGTAGAGCAGTCCCGGCGGCCAGCCGGGTGCCGATGGCGGTGAAATCCCGCCGATCCGCCGGTTGGCCCAGCAGGTCGAGCAGTTTGCCGGTGGAGGTGGGCATCACCGGCTGGCTCAGCAGCGCGGCGATGCGGACGGTCTCCAACGTGGTGTACAGCACGGTGGCCATCCGCGCCGGGTCGGTCTTCCGAAGCACCCAGGGTTCCTGGGCGGAGAAGTATTTGTTGGCGGCGCTGAGCACCGACCAGATCGCTTCCAGCGCAAGGTGCATGGCCTGCTCGTCGTAGCAGGCGCGGACCCGGTCCAGCAGGGCGTCGGCCGCGGCCAGCAGCGCCTCGTCCTCGGCGGTGAAGGTGCCCGGCTCGGGCACCACCCCGTCCAGGTTCTTGGCGACCATGGACAGCGAGCGCTGCGCGAGATTGCCCAGTTCGTTGGCCAGATCGGCGTTGATGCGGCCGATGATGGCTTCCTCGCTGTAGCTGCCGTCCTGGCCGAAGGGCACCTCGCGCAGGAAGAAGTAGCGCACCGCGTCCACCCCGAAGGCGTCGACCAGCGCGATCGGGTCCACCACGTTGCCCAGCGACTTGCTCATCTTCTCGCCCTTGACGTTGATGAACCCGTGCGCGAAAACCCTTCGGGGCAAGGGGATCCCAGCCGACATCAGGAAGGCGGGCCAGTACACCGTGTGGAACCGGATGATGTCCTTGCCGATCATGTGCAGATCGGCGGGCCAGTACTTGGCGAACGCTTCGGAGGAGGTGTCCGGGAAGCCCACGCCGGTCAGGTAATTCGTCAGCGCGTCCACCCACACGTACATGACGTGGTCGGGGTGATCGGGTACCGGCACACCCCAGTCGAAGGTGGTACGCGAGATCGAAAGATCACGCAGCCCACCGGAGACGAAGCTGATCACCTCGTTGCGGCGGACGTCCGGGCCGATGAACTCCGGGTGTGCCTCGTAGTGGGCCAGCAGCCGGTCGGTGTACTCGGACAGCTTGAAGAAGTAGGTCTGCTCCTCGGTCCAGGTCACCTCGGTGCCGGTCTCGATCGCGGTGCGGGTCCCGTCCTCGGCCAGCTCGGTCTCGTCCTCGGCGAAGAACCGTTCGTCGCGGACCGAATACCAGCCCTGGTAGCTGCCCAGGTAAATGTCACCGGCCTCGCACATCGCGCGCCAGATCTGCTTGGACGCCTCGAAGTGGTCGGCATCTGAGGTGCGGATGAACCGGTCGTAGGAGGCGCCGAGGCGTTCCTGCATGCGTTCGAACACGTCGGAGTTGCGGTTGGCCAGCTCCGCGGCGGTCATGCCGAGCTTGGCGGCCGTCTCGGCCATCTTCAGGCCGTGCACGTCGGTGCCGGTCAGGTAGCGGACGTCGTAGCCGTCGAGGCGCTTGAACCGGGCGATCGCGTCGGTCGCGATGTACTCGTAGGCGTGCCCGATGTGCGGGTCGCCATTGGGGTAGGCGATGGCCGTCGTGACGTAGAACGCAGGCCGTGCAGCAGAGTCAGTCATTTGGTCTCACCTTATGGTGTTGCGGTGAGCTCGAAAAAACGTCGGGAGTCCCCGCCCGCCCCCGAGCCGCTGGCTCCACTGGTCGATGCGCACACCCATCTGGACGCCTGCGGGGCGGAAACCGCCGAGGACGTCGCCGCGATCCTGGACCGGGCCGGGGCCGTCGGCGTGCAGGCCGTGGTCACCATCGCCGACGATCTGGAGGCGGCCCGCTGGGCCGCGCGGGCCGCGAACTGGGATCCGCGGGTGTACGCCGCCGTCGCGCTGCACCCGACCCGGGCCAACGCGCTGGACGACGCCGCGAAGGCCGAGTTGGAGCAGCTGGCCGGGCAGCCGCGGGTGGTGGCGATCGGGGAGACCGGCATGGACATGTACTGGCCCGGCAAGCTGGACGGCTGCGCCGACCCGGCCGAGCAGCGCGAGGCCTTCGCCTGGCATATCGACCTGGCCAAACGCACCGGCAAGCCGTTGATGATCCACAACCGGGACGCCGACGCCGAGGTGCTCGACGTGCTGGCCGGCGAGGGGGCGCCCGAGACGGTGATCTTCCACTGCTTCTCCTCGGACGCCGAGATGGCGCGTACCTGCGCCGACAACGGGTGGCTGATCAGCCTGTCCGGCACCGTCAGCTTCAAGAATTCACACGAGCTGCGCGAGGCCGCCACCGTGGTGCCCGAGGAACTGCTGCTGGTGGAGACCGACGCCCCGTTCCTCACCCCGCACCCCTACCGTGGCGCCCCCAACGAGTCGTACTGCCTGCCCTACACGGTGCGCGCACTGGCCGACGTCCTGGACCGGAATGCCGTCGAGGTGGCCGAGCTGACCTCCGCGAATGCGGTTCGCGCCTATGGGTTGGGTAGCGTGTCCGATTGGCGCGCGTAACGGATATTCGTTACCGTCCTGTTATCGAACCCGGATCTTCGAGGCGGTCACCCGATCGCCCGCACAGCCGCGTTCACAATTTCTGGGAACCACAGCTTTGAACGTACTGACCAAGCTTCACGAGTCGCGCTCGCCCGCGCTGCGGTTGGTCGTCGGCGCACTCCTGCTGACTCTGGTGTTTGCCGGCGGCGTCGCGGTCGCCTCGCACAAGACCGTCACGCTGAATGTGGACGGCACCGAGGTGCAGGTCGCGACGATGAAATCGCGCGTCATCGACGTGGTTGAGGAGAACGGTTTCGCGGTCGGGGACCGCGACGATCTTTACCCCGCGGCCGATACCAAGATCACCGATACGGATTCCATCGTGCTGCGCCGCAGCCGCCCCCTGCAGATCTCCCGGGACGGTCAGGACAGCACCGAGGTGTGGACGACCGCCAGCACCGTGCAGGAGGCGTTGGCCCAGCTCGCCCTGACCGACACCGCCCCCGCCGCGGCCTCCCGGGGCAGCCGCGTGCCCCTGGCGGGCATGTCATTGCCCGTGGTCAGCGCCAAAACCGTGCAGCTGAACGACGGCGGCAACGTGCGCACCGTGCGGCTCGCGGCGCCCAATGTCGGCAGCTTCCTGGAGGCGGCCGGGGCTCCGCTGCAGCAGCGCGACACCGTGGTCCCGGCGGCGTCCTCGCCGGTGATCGAGGGCATGCGCATCGACGTGACCCGGGTGCGGATCCAGAAGGTCACCGAGCAGCTGCCGCTGGCGCCGGCCCACAAGCGCATCGAGGATCCGACGCTGAACATCAGCCGCCAGGTGGTCGAGGATCCGGGCACTCCCGGATTGCAGAATGTGACCTTTGCTGTCGCGGAGGTGAACGGCGTCGAGACCGGCAGATTGCCAGTAGCCAATGTCGTTCTGAATCCGGCCCGCGAAGCTGTGCTGAGAGTCGGCGCCAAACCGGGCACCGAGGTGCCGCCGGTGATGCAGGGACACGTCTGGGACGCCCTTGCCCGGTGTGAATCGGGTGGTAATTGGGCCATCAATACCGGCAACGGATATTTCGGTGGCGTTCAATTTGATCAAAACACCTGGGAGCGACAGGGTGGTCTGAGGTATGCTCAGCGGGCAGATTTGGCGACCCGCGAAGAACAGATCGCGATTGCTGAAGTGACGAGGGCACGTCAGGGCTGGGGTGCCTGGCCAACATGTAGCGCGAGATTGGGGTCATCGTGACGATCCGACTGCTCGGGCGGACCGAGATTCGGCACCTTGCCCGGGAGATCGATTTCCGGCCACGGAAGGCGTTCGGACAGAACTTCGTCCACGACGCCAACACCGTGCGCCGCATCGTATCCGCATCGGGTATCCACCGGCAGGACTCGGTGATCGAGGTCGGTCCCGGCCTCGGCTCGCTGACCCTGGGCCTCCTGGACCGGGGTGCCCGCGTCACCGCGGTGGAGATCGACCCGGTGCTGGCCCGTCAGCTCCCCAAGACGATCGCCAATCACTCGCACAGCGAGATCCAGCGGCTGACCGTCCTCAACCGCGACATCCTCACGCTCAAGGCCGAGGACCTCGACGAGATGCCGACGGCGCTCGTCGCGAACCTCCCGTACAACATCGCGGTGCCCGCGCTGCTGCACCTGCTGGCCGAGTTCCCCTCCATCAAGACCGTCATGGTCATGGTGCAGGCCGAGGTCGCCGAGCGTCTGGCCGCGGAGCCGAACGGCAAGGACTACGGCGTGCCGAGTGCCAAGGTGCGCTTCTACGGCGAGGTGCGCCGCTACGGCATGGTCTCGCCGACGGTGTTCTGGCCCATCCCGCGGGTCTACTCCGGTCTGGTCCGCATCGACCGGTACGAGACCTCCCCGTGGCCGACCGACGCGGCGTTCCGCGATCAGGTCTTCGAGCTCATCGACATCGGTTTCGCGCAGCGCCGCAAGACGTCGCGCAACGCCTTCGCCGAGTGGGCGGGCTCGGGAAACGAGTCGGCCGAACGTCTGCTGGCGGCCAGCATCGATCCCGCGCGACGCGGTGAGACGCTGAGCATCGCCGACTTCGTGCGGCTGCTGCAGCGGTCCGGCGAGCTGACCGCCGCCCACGCCCCCGAGCCGGTGGCCGAGGTCCTCGAGGCGCCGGCCGAGCGAGTCGCCGACTCCGCGCTGAGCTGACCTAAGCAAACGTGCTCACCGGGCACTTCACCGCGGTATGTCACGTCGCCGCTGGACAAGGCCCGCGTTCACATCCATGTGATTCTTGACACGTCCTTGCCGCAAACCTTAGCGTGGGTCCGCGGCGTCGGGATGGTTGACGAGGGGTTCTCAACGCCCAAGAAGGTCGGTGCTCAATTGGTCGACGACTTCGACGTGGCGGTAGTGTCGTCCGGTGTCTGCATCCGACGGCGATACCGCCACTGAGTGGGTGCCCACCGGTTCGGTGACGGTGCGCGTCCCTGGCAAGGTCAATCTGCATCTGGCGGTCGGGGACCTGCGCGCCGACGGGTATCACGAACTCAGCACCGTCTTCCACGCCGTCTCCCTGTTCGACGACGTCACCGTGCGCAACGCCGATCTGCTGTCCCTGGAGATGTCCGGCGAGGGCGCCGAATCGCTGCCCTGTGACGAACGCAACCTGGCCTGGCGGGCCGCCGAACTGCTGGCCGACCACGTCGGCCGGGCCCCCGATGTGGCCATCTCCATCGCCAAGTCCATCCCGGTCGCCGGCGGCATGGCCGGCGGCAGCGGGAACGCCGCGGCCGTGCTGGTGGCGATGAACCATCTCTGGGAGCTGGGCCTGCCGCGCCGTGATCTGCACGCGCTGGCCGCCAAGCTCGGCAGCGATGTGCCGTTCGCGCTGCACGGCGGCACCGCGCTGGGCAGCGGGCGCGGTGAGGAGCTGGCCACCGTGCTGGCCCGCAGCACCTTTCACTGGGTGCTGGCCTTCGCCCACGACGGCCTGTCCACGCCTGCGGTGTTCGGTGAGATCGACCGGCTGCGCGCGGACCCGGACCGGGATCTGCCGCCGCGGCTGACCGACGTCGAACCCGTGCTGACCGCCTTGGCGTCCGGTGACCCGAAGGAACTCGCGGGGCTGCTCGGCAACGATCTGCAGCCCGCGGCGCTGAGCCTGCGCGCCGATCTGCGCCGCACCCTGCGCGCCGGCGAAGAGGCCGGCGCGCTGGCCGGGATCGTTTCCGGATCCGGACCCACCTGCGCGTTCCTGTGCGCCTCGGCGACCGACGCCGTCGAGGTCGGCGCGGCGTTGAGTGGGGCCGGGGTGTGCCGCACGGTGCGGGTGGCCAGCGGCCCGGTGCACGGCGCCCGGGTGGTCCCGGATCCGGCGCCCTGAACCCGGTACCGCCGGTTGTGACACATGCCTCAATCGGCTCAAGCGTTTGGCAGTTACTTAAGGGTCTCTTAAGATGGTCGACGGCGGAAACTAACCGGGCAACCGGTCGGTAACCCCCGTTTCGAGACCCAACTGCTTCCCAATTGTGTGTGCGCGCCTCTCCTGAAGAGGGCACCAGCAGGCGGAATATAGGGAAACGCGCAATGAAACTGGGGTCGGCGTCGTAGCCGACCCGGCCCCAGACACCCAGGAGGTTGCCGTGAGCCGATTCACCGACAAGATGTACCGCAGCGCCCATGAGAGCGCGCGGGGCATGGTCACCGGCGAACCCTACGAGCCCGTCCGTCACACCTGGCTCGAGGTGCACGAGCGGGCCCGCCGGGTGGCCGGCGGACTCGCGGCCGCGGGCATCGGCCCCGGCGACGCGGTCGGCGTGCTGGCCGGCTTCCCGGTCGAGATCGCCCCGACCGCCCAGGGCGTGTGGATGCGCGGCGGCAGCCTGACGATGCTGCACCAGCCCACCCCGCGTACCGACCTCGCGGTGTGGGCCGAGGACACCATGACCGTCATCGGCATGATCGAACTCAAGGCCGTGATCGTCTCCGAACCCTTCATCGTGGCGATCCCGGTGCTGGAGGAGAAGGGCATCAAGGTCCTCACGGTCGCCGATCTGCTGGCCGCCGACCCGATCGACCCGGTCGAGACCGGTGAGGACGATCTGGCGCTGATGCAGCTGACGTCCGGCTCCACCGGATCTCCCAAGGCGGTGCAGATCACCCACCGCAACATCTACTCGAACGCCGAGGCCATGTTCATCGGCGCCCAGTACGACGTCGACAAGGACGTCATGGTCAGCTGGCTGCCCTGTTTCCACGACATGGGCATGGTCGGCTTCCTCACCATCCCGATGTACTTCGGCGCCGAGCTGGTCAAGGTCACGCCGATGGACTTCCTGCGCGACACCCTGCTGTGGGCCCGGCTGATCGACAAGTACAAGGGCACCATGACCGCGGCCCCGAACTTCGCCTACGCGCTGTTCGCCAAGCGGCTGCGCCGCCAGGCCAAGCCGGGCGAGTTCGACCTGTCCACGCTGCGCTTCGCGCTGTCGGGCGCCGAGCCGGTCGAGCCGGCCGACGTGGAGGACCTGCTCGACGCGGGTAAGCCGTTCGGGCTGCCGTCCTCGGCGATCCTGCCCGCCTACGGCATGGCCGAGACCTGCCTGGCGGTGTCCTTCTCACCGTGCAACGCCGGCCTGGTCGTCGACGAGGTCGACGCCGATCTGCTGGCCGCGCTGCGCCGCGCGGTGCCGTCCAGCAAGGGCAACACCCGCCGGCTGGCCTCGCTGGGCCCGCTGCTCAACGACCTGGAGGCACGCATCGTCGACGAGGACGGCGCGGTGCTGCCGACCCGCGGCGTCGGCGTCATCCAGCTGCGCGGCGAATCGGTCACCCCGGGCTACATCACGATGGCCGGTTTCCTGCCGACCCAGGACGAGAACGGCTGGTATGACACCGGCGACCTCGGTTACATCACCGACGAGGGCAACATCGTCGTCTGCGGTCGCGTCAAGGACGTCATCATCATGGCCGGGCGCAACATCTACCCGACCGACATCGAGCGGGCCGCCGGCCGCGTCGAGGGCGTGCGCCCCGGCTGTGCCGTCGCGGTGCGCCTGGACGCCGGGCACTCCCGCGAGACCTTCGCCGTCGCCGTGGAATCCAACCAGTACCAGGATCCCGCCGCGGTGCGCCGCATCGAGCACCAGGTCGCCCACGAAGTGGTGACCGAGGTGGACGTGCGCCCGCGCAACGTGGTCGTGCTGGGGCCGGGCACCATCCCGAAGACCCCCTCGGGCAAGCTGCGCCGGGCCAACTCGGTCGCCCTGGTCACCGGCTGACCCGCTCCCCGCGAGCAGTCCCCTATTCGGGGGACATTCGTTCAGGGCGGCTCAGCACGCCGACACCGCGTCCTATGCTCGGAGATCATTCTCTCGGAGGAGGCAGTGTGGTTGTGACCCGCGGAGTTTCGGCAGGGGTGTTGATTGCCGTCGCATCAGCGCTGGGCGTCACCGCCGCGCTGTTCGGGGCGAGTTCGGCGTCCGCCGGCGGCCCCGGCGGATTCGTCGAGGACACCGTCGTGTCGCGGGCTGTGGGCTCGGGCCTACTGGGCGGAACGCTGGTGGGTTACACGGCCACCGGACCCACCAACGAGGCGGCCGCGGCCGCCGTGGTGTCGGTCTGCCAAGCGGCCGGGGCCGAACAGTGCAGCAGCGATGAGGTCACCAACGACGTCTTCTGCGTGGTGACGGTCGGCGCCGACGACGGCAGCGGCATCGTGGCCGGCGGCGCCGGTGCCACCGTCGAAGCTGCTCGCGGCGATGCGTTTGCCAATGCGGTGCGGGCCGGCGTGACTCTCGACCCGGCCGCCCGGGTGCTGGCGTCGTCCTGCCCGTGAGAATCCCAGCAGTGGAAGGTGCCATGACTCATCGTGCGAAGTACCCGATATTGATGCTGGTGACGAGTGGGGTTGCGGCCGCACTCATTTCGGCTCCGGTCGCCGGCGCCGTGCCGACCTGTAAGGATGCCGGCAGCGTCACGCGGTGCCAGACCAACGGCAGCGTGTCGATCAAGGCGGTGCCGGGGACGCGAGCCCCCAACGTGGCCGAGTCCATCCCGCGCGGCAACAACAGGTCGGGCATCATCCTGTCCTGGTAGCCGCCGACCCCCCCCGCGCTCGGCGAGCGAGCGTGCGTGTTCGCGGGCAACACGCCGCCGCGATTCGGGAGTTTGCGCACGCTCGACGGTTTCCGGGCCGGTTCGGCGCCCGGTCGGTCCGTAGCCTGGTCTGATGGACCGGATTTCGCATGCGCTGTTCGGCTGGATCGCGGTGCTCGGCGCGGCCGTCGCGGTGGTCGCCATCCTCACCCTGGACGCCGTGCTCGGCGGCCAATCCCATCGGCCCGGGCGCACCCTGCGCCGGGCCACCATCTCCGAGTACGTCTACACCGACGGTGGCTGGGCTTTTCTGACCGGGGTGCTGGCCCTGGCCATCGGTTCGGGTCTGCTGCTGGCCGGGCTGATCCGCGCGGGCGTGGTGGCACCGCTGTCGGCGGGCTCGGTGCTGATGTCGCTGTGGGTGATCGGCCTGCTGGGGGTGGCGGCCTTCCCCAAACACAATTGGGAGATCGGGCCCAGCACAAGCGGATCCGTGCACCGCATCGCCACTCTGTTGGCCTTCGTATCGTTGCCGGCGGCGGTGCTGACCATCGCGCGCAGGCACCGCGCGGCCCGGCCCGCGGTGTGGCTGGCCTATGGAGCGCTGGGCTGGCTCGGGGTGTTGTTCGGCGCCATCGCGGTCAGCATGGTGACCGAGCTGTCCTGGTGGCGCATCATCCCGCTGGGACTGGTCGAGCGCGGCATCGTCGCCTTCGAGGTGGGCGCGGTGATCGCGCTGGGGGTGTGGTTGATCCGGTATGACGCGCGCCACCGGCTGGAATCGGGCTGAGCGCAACGGGTGTGCCCCGCACCCGCTGACGAGCGTGCGTCGACTCCGCACCGCGGCGGCGTGTCGGGCAACCGACACGCATGCTCGCGGGGAAAGAAAGAAGAAAAACTACCAGGCGTGCACGGTGTTCTGCGCGGCCTCGACACCGTGCTGCAGCAGCAGTTCGGTCGCGTCGGCGGCCTGCTCACAGATGGTCGGCACCTCGGGCCGCTCCACCGCGGAGAAGTTCTCCAGCACGTAGGCGGCCGGGTCCTTGCGCCCGGGCGGGCGGCCGACACCGATGCGGACCCGCTGAAACTCCTTGGTGCCCAACGCGGCCGCCACCGAACGCAACCCGTTGTGGCCGCCCTCACCGCCGCCGAGCTTCAGCCGGATCCGGCCGAACTCGATGTCGAGTTCGTCGTGCAGGATCACGACGTCGGCGGGGGCCACCGAATAGAACTTCGCCAGCGGGCCGACCTGGCGGCCCGACTCGTTCATGTAGACCCGGGGCTTGGCGAGCACCACGGACCGACCTCCCAGTCGGCCCGTGGTGACTTCCGCTCCGGACTTCTTGTGCACCTTGAATCCCGAGCCGATGCGCTCGGCCAGGATGTCGGCGACCATGAAACCGAGGTTGTGCCTGGTCTTGGCGTAGTTCGGCCCGGGATTGCCCAGGCCGACCACCAACAACGGTTCGGCCACGGTGAACTGTTACTCGGCGGCTTCGGCTTCGCCCTCGGCGGGCGCTTCGGCCGGCGCGGCGGCCTCGGCGGACTCGCCGGCGCCTTCGCTCTCCAGGTCCTCAGCGGTCGGCGCGGCGACGACGTTGACCACCAGGGTCTCGGCGTCGACGACCAGGCTGGCGCCCTTGGGCAGCTCGACCTGGCCGGCGGTGATCTGGGTGCCCGCGGTGAGGCCCTCGACCGACACGGTCAGCTCCTCGGGGATGGACATCGCCTCGGCCTCGATGGAGATCGTGTTGGCTTCCTGGGTGACCAGGGTGCCGGGGGCGGCCTCGCCTTCGACGATGACGTTGACGTCCACATGCACCTTCTCGCCACGCACCACGACGAGCAGGTCGACGTGCTGGATGTTGCGCCGCACCGGGTGGATGTCCAGCGCCTTGGTCAGCGCGAAGGTCTCTTTGCCCTCGATGTCCAGCGTCAGGATGGCGTTGGTGCCCGCGTGGCGCATCACGGCGGCGAAATCGCGCGCGTTGAGCTCCAGATGCTGCGGCTCGGTGCCGTGGCCGTAGAGCACGGTGGGGATGAGGCCGTCGCGGCGGGCCTGGCGCGAGGCGCCCTTGCCCGTGCGGGTACGCACGGTCGCGGTCAGCTTGTTGGGGGCCGAGTTCTTGGCCATGTTCTCTACTCCTGTGCCGGTATGGGAAACGCACGGCCAGGGAAGAACAAACAGGTTCCCGTCGATAACGGTGGTCGAGCCACCCTCGCCGTGATGCCCATCAGGCTAACCCAGCACCGGCTCAGATCCGAAATTCGGTGCCCGTGAGCTGGGCGGACAGCTCCCACAGCCGGGCCGCGGTCCTGGGGTTGCGGGCCAGCGGGCTGCGCGGGCTGGGGCCGGTGGGGCCGAGTTGGCCGAACCGGGGTCCGATGAAACTGTCCCCGGGCAGCTCCGCGGCGGCCGCGTACAGGGTCTGCCGGGCGCCGAACGCGGCGTCGGTGGCCATCCGGTTGGCGGCCTTCCAGATCACGTCGCCGGTGGCGTTGCCGGTCTGGCCCTGCAGGTTGGTGGCCGAATAGCCGGGATGGGCGGCGACGGCGAGCACCGGTGACCCGGCCCTACCGAGCCGGCGCTGCAGCTCGCTGGTGAACAGCAGGTTGGCCAGCTTGGACTGCCCGTAGGCCAGCCACGCCGAGTAGGGCCGGGCCTTCCAGTTCAGGTCGTTGAGGTTGACCCGGCCGAGCAGGTGCATCATCGAGGACACCGTCACCACCCGGTCGGTGATCTTGGGCAGCAGCAGATTGGTCAGCGCGAAATGCCCGAGGTGGTTGGTGCCGATCTGGCTCTCGAACCCGTCGACGGTCTGGGCGTAGGGCACGGCCATGATGCCGGCGTTGTTGATCAGGACGTCGACCGGTCCGGTGTCCGCGGCGAAGGCCCGCACCGAGGCCAGGTCCTGCAGGTCGAGCTCGCGGACCGCCACCTCACCGGTCATGGTGGCGGCGGCTTGGCGGCCCTTGTCCAGGTTGCGCACCGCCAGCGTCACCGAGGCGCCGACGCGCGCCAGCTCACCGGCGGTGTGCAGGCCGAGCCCGCTGTTGGCGCCGGTCACGATGACGTGGCGGCCAGCGAAGGACGGCAGATCCGCGGCGGTCCAGGAGGCCATGTCAGCCACAGTAGCCAAAACGCCGAGCTGCCCGGCTACTTCGCCGCGACGTCGAACCCGGAGATGATCTTCTCGATCGCCGGACCCTTGGACTCGGCGTCGTCGGCGAAGCTGGTGACCGTCAGTTGCACCAGATAGTTCTGCGGGTCGCCGTCCGGCGCCTTGGGCTTGGAGCCGGTGGCGAAGACGATGCGGTTGTAGGCCTGCATGCGCTGCCCGTTGAGGTCATAGGTGCCCTCGATCATGGAGGACGGGAAACCCTGGAAGTCATCCCGGGATCCGTTGAGCTTCTTGAAGTTCTGCGACAGCTCGGCGTCGACGTCGGCGTGCTTGAGCGCCTCGGCGACGTCGAAGTCCCCGTCCAGGGTGAACACCATCAGCATGGCCGTCGGATAGGTCTCACCGTCGGCGATCACCCGGGTGCCCGGTGCCAGGTTGGGATTGGTGTAATCGCGCCAGCCCTGCGGCCGGGGTACCGTCACGGTCAGGTCGGGCAGCTTCTCCGGGGCCACCGGGCGGCCCTGGACGCCGACGCTCTCCAGGTATGCCGACAGCGGGACGGACTCCTGCGCGGACGCCGAGGTGGGCCGGGTCGGGGCAGTGGACAACAGCGACTGATAGTCCGGGGTGGCCGCACCGCAGCCGGACAGCAGCGCTGCGGTCAGCAGCGGAACCGCCAGCAGCGCCCTGCTCACAGGATTTCGTGGACGTTCTCAATCGGGCGCGCCAGCCGGGTGCCCTTGTCGGTGACGACGAACGGCCGCTCGATCAGGATGGGGTGCTGGACAAGAGCGTCGAGTAGCTCGTCATCGGTGGCGTCCGCCAAACCCAGTTCGCCGTACAGGCTTTCGCGCTTGCGTACCGCGGTGCGCACGTCGATACCGGCGTCGGCGATCATCGAGACCAACTCGTCCCGGGTGGGCGGGGTCTTCAGGTACAGCACGATCTCGGGCTCGATGTCGTTCTCGCGCAACAGATCCAGCGTCTTGCGCGAGGTCGAGCACTTCGGGTTGTGGAAGATGCGAGCGGCCATCTAGGCGGATCCGTCGAACAGTCCGGTCACCGAGCCGTTGTCGAAGACGGCGCGGATGGTGTTGGCCAGCAGCGGCGCGATGGACAGTACCGTCAGTGTCGGGAACCGCTTGTCCTCGGTGATCGGCAGGGTGTTGGTGACGATGACCTCGCGCGCCCCGCACTCGGCCAGGCGTTGGGCGGCCGGATCGGACAGCACGCCGTGGGTGGCGGCGATGATGACGTCGGCGGCGCCGTCCTGCTTGAGCAGCTTGACCGCGCCGGCGATGGTGCCACCGGTGTCGATCATGTCGTCGGTGAGGATGCAGGTCTTGCCCTTGACATCACCGACCACCCGGTTGGACACCACCTGGTTGGGCACCAGCGGGTCGCGGGTCTTGTGGATGAAGGCCAGCGGCACACCGCCGAGCGAGTCGGCCCACTTCTCGGCGACGCGCACCCGGCCCGAGTCGGGCGAGACCACGACCATGTCCTGGTCGGAGTAGTGCTCGGCGATGTAGCCGGTGAGCAGCTTCTGCGCCCGCATGTGGTCCACCGGGCCGTCGAAGAAACCCTGGATCTGATCGGTGTGCAGGTCGACGGACACGATCCGGTCGGCGCCGGCGGTCTTGAGCAGGTCGGCGACCAGGCGGGCCGAGATCGGCTCGCGGCCACGGTGCTTCTTGTCCTGCCGGGCGTACGGGTAGAACGGCAGGATCGCGGTGATGCGCTTGGCGCTGCCGCGCTTGAGCGCGTCGATCATGATCAGCTGCTCCATGAGCCACTGATTCAGCGGTGCGGGGTGGCTCTGCAGCACGAACGCGTCGCAGCCACGGACCGACTCGTCGAAACGGACGAAGATCTCGCCGTTGGCGAAGTCCCGCGCGGTCTGCGCGGTCACCGGGACATCAAGTTCCTTGGCAACCTGCTCGGCCAGTTCGGGGTGGGCCCGGCCGGAGAAGAACATCAGGTTCTTGCGGTTGTCGGTCCAGTCGTGGCTCATCTTTGTGCCTTCGCCGTTCGGGGATCGATACCGGCTAATCGTACGGGCCGGTAACCGCTGCGCGTCCCCGGGTTACCGGATTGCCAACATCAGGCGTCGGGTTCGGGTGCCCCGGCCTTGCGGGCGGCCTCGGCGGACGCACTTGCTGGGCGCCTGCGTAGCACCCAGCCCTCGATGGTGCGCTGAGTGTTCTCCGACATCGCCAGCGCGCCGGGCGGAACGTCTTCGCGCAGCACGGTGCCCGCGCCGGTGTAGGCGCCGTCCCCGACGGTGACCGGCGCCACGAACATGGTGTCCGAACCCGTCCTGACGTGGGACCCGATCGTGGTGCGCCGCTTGGTCTCGCCGTCGTAGTTGACGAAGACGCTGGAGGCGCCGATGTTGCTGTGCTCGCCGATATCGGCGTCCCCGACATAGGTCAGATGCGGCACCTTGGTGCCCGCGCCGATCACCGAATTCTTGGTCTCCACGAACGCCCCGAGCTTGCCGTCCGGGCCCAGCTGGGTACCCGGGCGCAGATAGGTGAACGGCCCGACGGTGGCGCCCGCACCGATGGCGGCCAGCTCGCCGTGCGTGCGGACGACCGACGCCCCGTCGCCGACCTCCACGTCGGTCAGGGTGGAGTCCGGCCCGATGGTGCAGTCGCGGCCGATGGCGGTGGCGCCCAGCAGCTGGGTGCCCGGCGCGATGACGGTGTCCGGCCCGATCTCGACGTCGACGTCGATCCAGGTGGTGCGCGGGTCGATGACAGTCACCCCGGCGCGCTGATGGGCCTCGACGGTGCGCCGGTTCAGTTCGGCGCCGAGCGCGGCGAGCTGAACGCGGTCGTTGACCCCGGAGACCTGCACGGTGTCGGCGATGTGCGCGGCCCGCACGGTGTGCCCGTCGGCGCGCAGGATGGCCACCGCGTCGGTCAGGTACAGCTCGCCCTGGGCGTTGTCGTTCGTCAGCCGGGCCAACGCCGAACGCAGCGCGGCGGCGTCGAAAGCGTAGACACCGGAATTGATCTCGCCGATGGAACGCTGCGCCTCGTCGGCGTCGGCCTGTTCCACGATGGCGGTCACCGCACCGTCGGCGTCGCGCACGATGCGCCCGTACCCGGTCGGGTCGCTCAGCGTGGTGGTCAGGATGGTGGCGCCGGCCCGGTCGTGGGTGCGCACCAGGGTGCTCAGTGTCTCGGCGTGCAGCAGCGGGACGTCACCGGAGGTCACCAGCACGGTGCCGTCGAAGTCGGCGGGCAGGCCGGACAGCCCGACGCCCACCGCGTGCCCGGTGCCGAGTTGTCGCTCCTGCACCACGGTGCCGATCGGGGTGCCCACCCGTTCGGCGATCCGGGCCACCTCGGCGCCGACCCGATCGCGGCCGTGCCCGACGACGACCACGATGTGCGCGGGCGCCAATGCGGTGGCGGTGTGCAGGGCGTGCGCCAGCATGCTGCGGCCACCGAGGGAGTGCAGCACCTTGGGGGTGGCCGACCGCATCCGGGTGCCGGCCCCGGCGGCCAGCACGATCACGGCGATGTCGGTGGTGGACACAGTTCTCCTCCTCCGCGAGCGAGGAGTGCCGTTCGGTGGCACGCCGTCGACGCTGTCGGTTTGGGGC
This sequence comes from Mycolicibacterium aurum, assembly GCA_900078775.1. Lineage (GTDB taxonomy): Bacteria > Actinomycetota > Actinomycetes > Mycobacteriales > Mycobacteriaceae > Mycobacterium > Mycobacterium aurum_A. The sequence continues at coordinate 3,689,033 of LT549889.1, read as the reverse complement.
CACTCGCGCGCGGAGGCTGTCGGCCCGCTCGGCGGGCCTGACTCACAGCTCCGTCGCCAGGACTCGAACCTGAACTATCTGAACCAAAATCAGAGGTGCTGCCGATTACACCACGACGGATCGAACAAACCGAGACTCTAGTCGACGTCCCCCGTATCCTGGCCCCGTGGCAGCACCCGACAAAGAGACTCGGGCGCCGCGTGCCCGGATGACCGGTGGTGAACGCCGTCAGCAGCTGATCGAGATCGCCAAGTCGCTGTTCGCCGAGAAGGGCTTCGACGGCACCTCGGTCGAAGAGATCGCGCTGCGCGCGAACGTCTCGAAGCCCGTCGTCTACGAACATTTCGGCGGCAAGGAGGGGTTGTACGCCGTCGTCGTCGACCGCGAGATGTCGGCGCTGCTGGACGGCATCACCGCCGGCCTGACCAAGAACCGGTCCCGGGTGCGGATCGAGCGGGTGGCCCTGGCCCTGCTGACCTATGTCGAGGAGCGCACCGACGGGTTCCGCATCCTGATCCGGGATTCCCCGGCCGGGATCACCTCCGGCACCTACGCCTCCCTGCTCAACGACGCCGTCAACCAGGTGGCCTCCATCCTGGCCGGCGATTTCTCCCGCCGCGGCCTGGACCCGGATCTGGCCCCGCTGTACGCCCAGGCGCTGGTCGGGTCGGTGTCGATGACCGCGCAGTGGTGGCTGGACGTGCGCGAACCCAAGAAGGAAGTGGTGGCCGCGCACGTGGTCAACGTGGTCTGGAACGGGCTGACCCACCTGGAGGCCGACCCGCAGCTGACCGACACCGGCGACGACCGCGACTAGGCCGGTCGGCTCCGGCGCGAGCCGGGTCACCCCGGTCCGGCGCCTAAGATGGGGGGCATCATGACCGCACCCGGGCACACCCATGTCCAAAATTCGCTCGCGGGACTCGTCGACCTGGCGCTGAGCTCGCCCACCTTCACCGATCTGATCGACCGCGCGCAGGCCCGCCCGACGACGTTGTCGATGGTCGGCCCGGTCGGCGCCCGGCTGTTCGCCGCGGCGGCGCTGGCGCGCACCGGCCCGCTGCTGGTGGTGACCGCCACCGGCCGGGAGGCCGACGACCTGACCGCCGAACTGAAGTCCGTCTTCGGGGAGGCAGTGGCGTTGTTCCCGTCCTGGGAGACGCTGCCGCACGAGCGGCTCTCACCCGGCGTGGAGACCGTCGGCGCCCGGATGATGGTGCTGCGCCGGCTCGCCCGCCCGGACGACGAACACCTCGGCCCGCCGCTGCAGGTGGTGGTGACCACCACCCGTTCGCTGCTGCAGCCGATGGTGCCCGCCCTCGGCGACCTGGAGCCGGTCACGCTGACCGTGGGCGCCGACGCAGATTTCGACGCCACCATCGCCCGGCTGGTCGAGCTGGCCTACACCCGGGTCGACATGGTGGCCAAGCGCGGCGAGTTCGCCGTGCGCGGCGGCATCCTGGACGTCTTCCCGCCGACGGCCGAACACCCGGTGCGCATCGAGTTCTGGGGTGACGAGGTCTCCGAGATGCGGATGTTCTCCGTCGCCGATCAGCGGTCCATCGCCGAGATCGAGGTCAATCACCTGGTCGCCGTGCCGTGCCGGGAGATTCTGCTCACCGAGGCGGTCAAGGAACGCGCCCGCCAACTTGTCGATGCCCAGCCTCAGACCGACAACACCGTCGCCGGGTCCATCGGCGACATGCTGGCCAAACTGTCCGAGGGCATCCCGGTCGACGGCATGGAGGCGCTGCTGCCGGTGCTGCAGCCCGATGAGCTGACCCTGCTGACCAGCCACCTGCCCGACGGCACCCCGGTGTTGGTGTGCGATCCGGAGAAGGTGCGCTCCCGGGCGGCCGATCTGATCCGCACCGGCCGGGAGTTCCTGGAGGCGTCCTGGTCGGTGGCCGCGATCGGCGGCGACGCCCCGGTCGACGTCGAGGCGCTCGGCGGCTCCGGTTTCCGGGAACTCGACGAGGTCCGGGCCGCGGCCGAACACTGGTGGACGCTGAGCCAGCTCACCGAGGAATCGGCGATAGAACTCGACGTGCGCCCCGCCCCGTCGGCGCGCACCCAGCACGCCGTCGACGAGATCTTCGCCATGCTGCGCGCGCACGTGCTCACCGGCGGGTGCGCCGCGGTGGTCACCCCGGGTGCCGGCACCGCGCACCGGGTCGTCGAACAGCTCGGCGAATCCGACACCCCGGCAGCGCTTCTGGATCCGGGAGCGCAGCCGGCGGCCGGTGTGGTGGGTGTGGTCAAGGGCCCGCTGCACGACGGTCTGGTGGTGCCCGGCGCGAACCTGGTGATCATCACCGAGACCGACCTGACCGGTAACCGGGTGGCCGCCACCGACGGTAAACGGCTTGCCGCCAAACGGCGTAACGTCGTCGACCCGCTGGCGCTGACGGCCGGCGACCTGGTGGTGCACGATCAGCACGGCATCGGCAAGTTCGTCGAGATGACCGAACGGGTCATCGGCGGCGCGCGCCGGGAGTACCTGGTGCTGGAGTACGCCTCCGCCAAACGCGGCGGCGGCACCGACAAGCTGTACGTGCCGATGGACTCGCTCGATCAGCTGTCCCGCTACGTCGGCGGGCAGGCGCCCACCCTGAGCAAGCTCGGTGGCAGCGACTGGACGAACACCAAGACCAAGGCGCGCAAGGCGGTTCGTGAGATCGCCGGCGAGCTGGTGGCGCTGTACGCCAAGCGTCAAGCCGCCCCCGGGCACGCGTTCGGTCCGGACACCCCGTGGCAGGCCGAGATGGAGGACGCCTTCGGCTTCACCGAGACCATGGACCAGATGACCGCGATCGCCGAGGTCAAGGCCGATATGGAGAAGGCGGTCCCGATGGACCGGGTGATCTGCGGTGACGTCGGCTACGGCAAGACCGAGATCGCGGTCCGCGCGGCGTTCAAGGCGGTACAGGACGGTAAGCAGGTGGCGGTGCTGGTGCCCACCACGCTGCTGGCCGAACAGCATCTGCAGACCTTCACCGCGCGCACCGCCGGCTTCCCGGTGACCGTGAAGGGGCTGTCCCGGTTCACCGATCCGACCGACTCCAAGGCCACCCTGGACGGGATGGCCGACGGCTCGGTCGACATCGTCATCGGCACCCACCGGCTGCTGCAGACCGCGGTGCGCTGGAAGGACCTCGGCCTGGTGATCGTGGACGAGGAACAACGTTTCGGCGTCGAGCACAAGGAACACATCAAGAGCCTGCGCACCCACGTCGACGTACTGACCATGAGCGCCACCCCGATTCCGCGCACCCTGGAGATGAGCCTGGCCGGCATCCGGGAGATGTCGACCATCCTCACCCCGCCCGAGGAACGCTTCCCGGTGCTCACCTACGTCGGCCCGCACGACGACAAACAGGTCGCCGCGGCGCTGCGCCGCGAACTGCTGCGCGACGGGCAGGCCTTCTACATCCACAACCGGGTCAAGTCCATCGACCAGGCCGCGGCGCGGGTGCAGGCCATGGTGCCCGAGGCCCGGGTGGTGGTGGCGCACGGGCAGATGCCCGAGGAGGCGCTGGAGAAGACGGTCGAAGGATTCTGGAACCGCGACTTCGACATCCTGGTGTGCACCACCATCGTCGAGACCGGCCTGGACATCTCGAATGCCAACACCCTGATCGTGGAGCGCGCCGACACCTTCGGTCTGTCCCAGCTGCATCAGCTGCGCGGCCGGGTCGGGCGCAGCCGCGAGCGCGGCTACGCCTACTTCCTGTACCCGCCGGAGACCCCGCTCACCGAGACCGCGCACGACCGACTGGCCACCATCGCGCAGAACAACGAACTCGGCGCGGGTATGGCAGTGGCCATGAAGGACTTGGAGATTCGCGGTGCCGGCAACGTGCTCGGCGTCGAACAGTCCGGCCACGTGGCCGGGGTCGGGTTCGACCTGTACGTGCGGCTGGTGGGGGAGGCCGTGGAGGCCTACCGGGCCGCAGTGGACGGCAAGACCGTCGCCGCCGTCGAGGAACCCAAGGATGTGCGGATCGACCTGCCGGTGGATGCGCATCTGCCGCCGGACTACATCGGCAGCGACCGGCTGCGGCTGGAGGCCTACCGCCGGTTGGCCGCGGCCTCCGACGGTGCCGGGGTGAGCCGCGTCATCGACGAACTCATCGACCGGTACGGCCCGCTGCCCGAACCGGCGCAGCGCCTGATCGCGGTGGCCCGGCTGCGGCTGCTGTGCCGCGAGTACGGGGTCACCGAGGTGTCCACCGTGTCGGACTCCACCCTGAAGGTGTCCCCGCTGACCCTGCTGGACTCCGGGCAGTTGCGGCTCAAGCGGGTGTACCCGGGGGCGGCCTACCGGGCCACCACCTCGACCGTGCAGATCCCGATCCCGCGGGCCGGCACCGGGGTGGGCGCCCCGCGGATCCGCGATCTCGAACTGCTGCAAGCGGTTGCGGGGCTGCTGCTGGTATTGGACGGCCGCCCGGTCAACGACGTCGACATCACCGATATGGGCCAGGGAGGTGCCGCGCAATGACCGTCGTGCTGGTCGACCCGCGCCGACCCTCGCTGGTCCCGGTCGAGGCCGTCGGCCTGCTGGCCGGCGATGTGCAGTACACCGAGGAGATGCCGATCAAGGTGCCCTGGTCGCTGCCGTCGGCCCGGCCCTATCTGCCCGGCGACGGAAGCCCCGCCGCGGTGCTGCTGTCCGCGGACCCGGACCATCCGGCGGTGCGGGTCCGGCTGGCCGCCGGGGAGACGCTGATCGCCGCGCCCGGCCCGCAGCCCGGTGAACGACTCGTCGACGCGGTGGCGATCATGGACAAGCTGCGCACCGACGGCCCGTGGGAGAGTGAGCAGACCCACGATTCGCTGCGCCGCTATCTGCTGGAGGAGACCTACGAGCTGTTCGACGCGGTGCGCGGCGGGGACGCCGCCGAGCTGCGTGAGGAACTCGGAGATGTGTTGCTGCAGGTGCTGTTCCACGCACGCATCGCCGAGGACGCCCCCGCGCACCCGTTCGGCATCGACGATGTCGCCGACGCGCTGGTGCGCAAGCTGGGCAACCGGGCGGCCGGGGTGCTCGCCGGAGAGTCCCTGTCATTGGAGGAGCAGCTCGCCCAGTGGGAGGAGCGCAAGTCGCTGGAGAAGGTGCGCGCCTCCTGCATGGACGATGTGGCCACCGGTCAGCCCGCGCTCGCGCTGACCCAGAAGGTGCTGGAACGGGTGGCTGCCGCCGGGTTGCCCGACGATCTGGTGCCCGACGACATCCGCGAGGTGCGTATCGCGGCAGACTCCGATGTCGAGAATGTGCTCCGCACCGCGACATTGGAGTTCATGGACACCGTCCGGGCCGCCGAGTTGGCGGTCGCCGCGGCCCGTGGCGGCGCCCCGATCGGGGATGCCCCGCCGGAGGCCGTCAGCGCCGACGAGTGGCGCGCGCACTGGCCCGGCTAGTTCCTGGCGAAACACGCGTACCCGTCGTGATTTTCGCGATCACAGCGACGGGTACGCGAGTTTCGCCACCAGGTCAGGCCAGCAGACCCTGGCCCAGCCACCCGCCCTCGGTCACGCCGGGCAGCATCGCGAACGTCGCCGACCCGACCGTGGTGATCCACGGGTTCATCGCATCCGCATCCGCCAGCCGCTGCTGCACCGGGACGAACTGTCGCGCCGGGTCGCGCATATAACAGGCGAAGATCAGCCCGCTGTCGCTGGTCGCCCCGGCGGGCGGCGGATCGTCGTAGTTGTACGGCCGACGCAGGAACCGCTCCCCGTCGTGTACCGGACGGGCCAGGGCGATATGCGAATTCGGTGGGATGACCGGGATCCCGGCGACCTGTGCGGTCAGGTCCGGCGGATCGGATTCCCGGGTCCCGGACAACGGTGCCCCGCTGTCCAGGCGCCGGCCCATCGCGAATTCCTTGCTGGCCCGGTCGAGTTCGTCCCAGGTGTCCAGCTCCACGCGGATCCGGCGCAGCACCGCGATGGTGCCGCCGGCGAACCACGGCTGCCCGGCACCGTCATCCCAGACGAAACGGTCGAACTCGGCCGCGGTGCGCAGATTCGCGGTGCCGTCCACCTGGCCCATCAGGTTGCGCATCGTCGCCCCGGACTCGTCGGCCCCGCGCGCGGTGCGGAAACCGGTTTGGCGCCAACGCTGTACGGTCATCGCCCGCACGTTCTTGAGCAGCACCCGAGCGGCGTGCGCCACCACCATCGGGTCGTCGGCGCAGATCTGCAGCAGCACATCGCCGCCGCAGAAATGCGGGTCGAGCCGGTCGGTACCGAAGGCGGGCAGCTCGGCCGCGGTGGCCGGGCGTCGGTGCGCCGCCCCGATCCGGTCGAACACGTCCGGCCCCAGCCCGACCGTGACGGTCAGCCGTGCCGGACGGTGCGCCAGTTCGGGTTCGGTGTCGGCCAGTGCCGGGCGGCCCTGGGTCAGCCGTGCCGCGTCGGCCGACCACAGCTTGAGCACCGCGGTGAGGGATTCCCGGGCGTCGCGGCCGTCCTGCGGGGTCAGGTCGAGCGCGACGAACAGGGCGTGTGCCTGTGCGGGGGTGGCGATTCCACCCTGATGCGGCCCGTGGAACGGTTCGGTCGCCGCGCCGAACCCGTCCGGCGGCACGGTCGCGGATTGCGCCTGCCCTGCGCACTGGCTCAGCGCGGCGCCGGCGGCCAGCGCGGCGGCGCCTCCGGTCAGGAGGCGCCGCCGGTTCATGTCAACCATGGCTGCCGTGGTCGGGCTGGTAGTTCTCGTCGGCGCCAGGGAAGTCGCGCACCTGCACGGTGACCGGCAGCGTGGAGCCGTCCTCGAACTCCAGTGTCACCTCGACATCGGCCCCCGCCGACAGCGGCGCGACGAGATCCATCAGCATCAGGTGATCCCCGCCGGGCACCAGGTCGTGACTGCCACCGGCCGGCAGTACCAGCCCACCTGCCTTGGGACGCATCGTCTTCCCGCCGGCAGGCCCGGTGACCTCGTGCACCTCGACGATGCCGGCGGCCGGGGAGCTGCCGGACACGATGCGAGCCTCGCGTGGGCCGTCGTTGACCAGCGTGCCGAACACCGCGGCCATCCGCCCGTCACCGGCCGAGGCCCACTGGTCGTGGATGGACACCGACTCGGCCATCGGCTGGTCGGCAGGGGAGCCACAGGCCGAAAGCCCGAGCGCGACAAGCAGGATCATGAGATTACGCATCGGTGCGCTCCTTACGGTTTTTAGTCGCGGCGATCGCCGCATCGAGAATGATGAAAGCGGCCAGCGAGATACCCAGCAGCGGCAGGAACCAGCCCACCGCCACCGTCGCGAGGACCAGTGCACCGATCACGGCCGGGGACAACCGTTTCAGGGTGCCGCGCCCGGGTGGGCGGCCCACCGCCCACACCGATCCGCGGATGGGGCGGCGCTGCCACCACATCCGGTAGCCGCCGATGATCACCCCGGCCAGCAGGACCGCGACCGTGAGCAGCAGCAGCTGGTTGAGCAGCCCGAACAGCAGGCCCATGTGCCCGCGGATGCCCCAGTCGGCCAGCATCGCGACCGGCGAATAGTCACGCCAGTAGTCGATCTCGGCGGTGACGGTGTTGGTGACCGGATCGACCGCGGCCGCGTTGCTGGTCAACCGGTAGGCCTTGTCGATCTCGGTCACCGTGACGCCCTGGCCGGGCTCGGACGGCAGCGTCACCTCCAGCGGCGCCTGCACGCCGGCCGCCGCTGCGGCGCGCAGCACGGCGTCGTAGTCGAGGGCGGCGGGGGTGTCCGATGCCGGTGGCGCCGCATGCCCGGCGTGCCCGGCGTGCGGGTCGGTGTCGAGCTGGGGGCGCTGCCATTGCATGGCCGAGCGCAGTTCGCTGACGTGCGCACCCGCATACGTCGACCAGGTGATCCCGGTGGCGGACAGGAACAACAGCCCCGCCAGCAACCAGACACCGGTGGTGCCGTGCCAGTTCAGGGTGCGCGACCGGCTGCCCGGCCGGCCACGGCGGCGCCGGGCGCCCGGGCGGGTCAGCCACAGCGCCAGGCCGCCGAGGGCCACCACCCACAGCCAGGAGGCGGCGAGCTCGCTGTAGACGCGGCCCGGTTCACCGAGGTTCAGATGCCGGTGGAAGCCGTCCAGCCAGGTGCTGACCGGCAGGTACCCCAGCCAGCTGGCCTCGTCACCGAGCACCCGCCCGGTGTAGGGGTCGACGAACACGGCCCGCTGCAGCTCCGCATCCAGGGTCGGGTCGGCGAAGTACACCCGGGTGGATTCGGTGCGCTCGGCCGGTGGCCGCAGTCCGGTCATGGTCAGGTGCGGGTAGGCGATCTGCGCGGCGGCGACCTGGTCGCCGACCGGCAGTGGCCGGCCTTGCGCGGGCACGGTCAGGATGTCGCCGTACACGACCCGCTCGATGGTCGGCGCCAGCGCGTACAGGCCGCCGGTGACGGCGGCGATCAGGATGAACGGGGCGATCAGGATGCCCGCATAGAAATGCAGGCGCATCACGAACGGCCGCCAATCACGGCGTGGGGGAGCGGGTTCGGTGGATCTGGGGACGACGGTGTCGTCGGAAACAGTCATGGATAAGCCTTCGGGCTGAAGATGTGACGAATGGACGCGACGCCGCGGAACGCGGACGCGCGGACGGCCGCGACCGGACGGCCGCGGCATCGAGACAGCAGGCGACCGCTAGGCGGTCGCGCCGTCACCCATCGGCGGGGCACGCATGCCCAGCCCGGTGCGCCACAGAAGAGACTGTGCGACAACGTTGTTGGTGCGCCGGCGGATCCGTTTGGGTGCCGGGCGCGGGGTACGGGTGGCGAACAGCCGCAGCCAGCGCAGCACCGAGGAGCAGACCAGGTACAGGTGTTCGACGGCGCCGATGGCCACGCCGAGCACCACCGCCGCGGCGGCGTGCGCGGCCAGCATCGACGGGCTCAGGCCCAGGCCGCCGTGATGCCCGCCGGTCAGCGCGAGGGTCAGATGGCCGAGCAGTTGAGCGACGCCGAGGGCGGCGATCACCGCGAGGCTCTGGGCGTGCCGGTGGTGCAGCCGGATACCGGCCGCCGCGGCCCCGACGGTGGCGCACACCAGCAGTGCGGCCATCAGCGCCGCACCGTGCGGGAAGACCCCCGAGGCGGCGGCGTGCGCGCCGGTGGTGGCCGCGGCCGCGCTCACCCCGACCAGCGCAGCGCGCAGTCCGCGCGCGCGTGCGGTCGGGGTGCTCACCAGCCGGACTCTAGTCGACGAGCTCGTCACCGAGGAATCGGTCATGCCCGCTCACCCCGGGCAGCGCGAAGAAGAACCCGCCGCCGACCGGCAGGATGTACTCCTCCAGCGGTTCGCCCTTGAGCCGGGCCTGCACCGCCAGGAAGCCCTCCTTGAGGCTGCGCTGGTAAGAGATGAATGCCAGGCCCTGATCCAGGCGTCCGGCGCCGTCGAAGCCGCGCGAGTAGTTGAATCCGCGGCGCAGGATGCGGCTGCGTTCGGTCTCCGGCGTGCGCGGATTGGCCAGTCGGATGTGGGCGTTCATCTTGATCCGCAGCCCGTCGGGATCCGAGGCGTAGTCGGGGTCGTCGAACTCGCCGGACATGCCCAGCGGGGCGCCACTGATCTTGGCCCGGCCGATGAGCGCCTCCTGCTCGACGAGCTGGGTGCGGTCCCAGAATTCGACGAAGTTCCGGATGATGCGCACGGCCTGATAGCTGCCGCCCACGGTCCAGGCCGGTTCGTCGTCCTCGGGGCCCACCCAGACGTGCCGGTCCAGCAGGGCGTCGTCGGATACGTCGAGGTTGGAGGTGCCGTCCTTGAACCCCAGCAGGTTGCGCGGGGTGGCCGCCTCGGTGTCCCCAGCACCCGCCCCGATGCCGCGCGAGTAGCCGTCGATCATCCAGCGCAGCACCAGGTCACTGCGGGTGCGCCGCATCAGCTGGCGCAGCGCGAACTGCACGGTGTCGTTGTGTCCGGCCTCGAAGATGATCGAGATGTCGCCGTGCGAGAGCTTGGGGTCGAGGCGGTCGTTGGCCAGGAACGGCATGGTGACCAATTCCCGGGGCCGACGGTCGGCCAGCCCAAAGCGGTGGTCGAACAGCGAGGCCCCGACACCGACCACGATGGACAGGTTGTCCGCGGGCGGCTTCTCGCCCAGGATCCCGGAGTCCACCGGTGGGTAGGCGGGATCGCGGGTCTCCGGCGGCTTGCCGGCCATCAGCCCGCGGATCTCGTCGGTCAGCTCCCGCAGCACCGAGGTGAGTTCGGCCCGGTCCTTGGTGTGCACGTTGAACGACGCGATCAGGCCCTGTTCGGGGATCGGCAGCGCGGTGATCCCGGTCTGGTGCGCGCCCTCGAAGTCGATGAACCGTTGGGCGGGCGCGGGGTCTCGGGATCGGGGCCGCAGCCCGCCAGTGCACCTGCTCCGACGGCCGCACCCGCGCCCAACGCCCCGGCGACGAAGCCGCGCCGAGAAATGCCTCGGCTCATGATCGCCGGCTCACTGCAGCTTCAACACTCCCGCCACCTCGGACAGGTTCTCCGACAGGCCTGCCAGCTCGGCCTTCAGGGTGTCGATCACCTCGGGGGTGACGGTGACCGCCGGGCAGCGGGCGGACGGGTACGGGTCGTTCTCGGTGCAGAACAGCACCCAGCCGTCACCGTCGCGCAGCGGGCGCAGCGTCTCGAACACCGAGTTGATGCCGGCCTCGATCTTGCCCAGCAGGGCCGGGTCGGCCTCCACCAGGGCGGGGGTCAGCTTGCCGACCGCGTCCCGGGAGCCCTGCAGGTTGGCGTCGAAGTCCCACAGGTCGGTCTTGGCGTAGCGGTCCTCTTCGCCGGTGATCTTGCCCTCGGAGATCTCCTCGATCAGTTCGGCGGCCCCGGTGGCCACGTCGACGGGCTTCACCTCGACCGACGGGAACTGCTGTTTGAGGGCTGCGACGTCGGCGTCGAGCCGATCGGCGAACTCGGCACCGCCCTCGGTGGTGTTCTTCTCGAACAGCAGGAACTCGAGGCGGTGCCAGCCGGTGAATTCGGGATCATCGACCCCGGCGAAATCGTCGACGCGGGCGTCGATCTTGCCGTCGATCTCCTCGACCAGTCCGGCCAGCGGCTCGATGCGCTCCCACGGCGCGCGCGACGGCGCGTAGGCGTTCTGGGCGGCCTGCAGATCACCGGCCCGGACGGCGTCGGTGAACACCTTCACGAGGGTGACCAGTTCGTCGACCTGGGCGGTGGCGTAGGCCTTGTAGTCCACGGCGGCCTGCTCGGCCAGCGGGTTGGGTGCCGCGGCCGCCGACGTGGTGGCCGACGCGCCCGAGGTGGACGTCCCGGTTGTCGGGTCCGAATCGCTGTCGGACCCCGCACCCGAACATCCGCTGAGAGCGAGTGTGACTGCCACAACCGGGATCTGCCAGGCGAAATGCCGTTTCATCGAGCCTCCTAAGGAACTCCGTGCACAGTACCCGTTCGAGCGGGATTGGATAGGCATACCTGACTTAATCTAGGTCCCGTGGCGCACGATCGGGTGCGTGCCCCGGTCGCCCCGTTACTCTTGAGCGGGGTTCAGCGGCCGCTTCGGCACGAGAAGCGCGGGTTTTGAGGGAGTGCCTTGTCCGACGTAGGGAGTGTGTCGACCCCGGCGTCGAACGTTCCCGCAACAGCCCCGGAGCCCGCCGCGCCGCCGGCCACCGTCGCGGACCCCGCCCCGATGCGAAGCCGGTGGCTGCGGGTGACCGCCGTCGTGGTCGCCACGTTGCTGCTGCTGGCGTCGAGCTGTTCCTGGCAGACCGGCAATCCGATCCCGGACGGGGTGCCGCCCCCGGCGGGTGCCCCGGTTCCCGAGATCGACACCAACGCCGCCGGCCGGCCGGCCGATGCGCTCAGCGAGTGGGCCGCCGACCTGTCCCCGGTGGTCGGGATCCCGGCCAAGGCGCTGGAGGCCTACGCCTACGCCGCCCGGGTGGCCCAGGTGGTCAACCCGAAATGCCAGCTGTCCTGGACGACGCTGGCCGGCATCGGGATGATCGAGAGCCACCACGGCACCTATCACGGCTCCACCATCGCCGCCAACGGCGATATCACGCCGCCGATCCGCGGTGTGCAGCTCGACGGCACCCGCGGCAACATGGAGATCCTCGACACCGACAACGGTGAACTGGACGGCGACCCGCGGCTGGACCGGGCGATGGGGCCCATGCAGTTCATCCCCGAGACCTGGCGGTTGTACGGGGTGGACGCCAACAACGACGGCGAGATCAGCCCGGACAACTTCGACGACGCCGCGTTGTCGGCGGCGGGCTATCTGTGCTGGCGGGGCAAGGATCTGTCCACCCCGAAGGGCTGGATGGAGGCGCTGCGCGCCTACAACCTGTCCAATCAGTACGCGCGCAGCGTGCGGGACTGGGCCACGGCCTACGCCAACGGCCACGCGCTCTGAGCGTCACACCAGTGCCCGCGGGGACGGCAAAACGGTGGCCAGCGTGACCAGTACGGTGCTGACGCTGCGCGGGGAGCGTGCGGTGGGCCGGTGAACGGAGGCGCTCCGGAACCCTCCTCGCTCGGCATCCCGACAGGGAACATCTAGGCTGAGACCGCAATCGCTTCAGTCGACGACACAAGGAGACGTCAGTGCCCATCATCGAACAGGTCGGAGCCCGCGAGATCCTCGATTCTCGTGGCAACCCGACCGTTGAGGTCGAGGTGGCCCTGATCGACGGAACGGTCGCCCGGGCTGCAGTGCCCTCCGGCGCCTCGACCGGCGAGCACGAGGCCGTGGAACTGCGTGACGGCGGCAACCGCTACGGCGGCAAGGGCGTGGAGAAGGCCGTGGAGGCGGTGCTCGACGAGATCGCGCCCGCGGTCATCGGCCAGTCCGCCGACGACCAGCGCCTCGTCGACCAGGCCCTGCTGGACCTTGACGGCACCCCGGACAAGTCCCGCCTCGGCGCCAACGCCATCCTGGGCGTCTCGCTCGCGGTCGCCAAGGCCGCCGCCGACAGCGCCGGGCTGCCGCTGTTCCGCTACCTGGGCGGCCCGAACGCCCACATCCTGCCGGTGCCGATGATGAACATCCTCAACGGTGGCGCCCACGCCGACACCGGGGTGGACGTCCAGGAGTTCATGGTCGCGCCGATCGGTGCCCCCACCTTCAAGGAGTCGCTGCGCTGGGGCGCGGAGGTCTACCACTCGCTGAAGTCGGTGCTCAAGAAGCAGGGCCTGTCGACCGGTCTGGGCGACGAGGGCGGATTCGCCCCCGACGTGGCGGGCACCAAGGCGGCGCTGGACCTGATCTCCACCGCCATCGACGCCACCGGCTTCAAGCTGGGCAGCGATGTGGTGCTGGCCCTCGACGTGGCCGCCACCGAGTTCTACACCGAGGGCACCGGGTACGCCTTCGAGAAAGAGACCCGCACCGCCGAGCAGATGGCCGAGTTCTACGCCGGTCTGCTGGACGCCTACCCGCTGGTCTCGATCGAGGATCCGCTCTCCGAGGACGACTGGGACGGCTGGGTCGCGCTGACCGCCGCCATCGGTGACCGCATCCAGCTGGTCGGCGACGACCTGTTCGTCACCAACCCGGAGCGCCTGGAGGAGGGCATCGAGAAGGGTGCCGGCAACGCGCTGCTGGTGAAGGTCAACCAGATCGGCACGCTGACCGAGACGCTGGACGCCGTGGCGCTGGCGCACAACAGCGGGTACCGCACCATGATGAGCCACCGCTCCGGTGAGACCGAGGACACCACCATCGCCGACCTGGCGGTGGCGGTCGGCAGCGGCCAGATCAAGACCGGCGCCCCGGCCCGCAGCGAGCGCGTCGCCAAGTACAACCAGCTGCTGCGCATCGAGGAGGCTCTGGGCGACGCCGCCCGGTACGCCGGCGACCTGGCCTTCCCGCGCTTCGCGGTGGAGAGCAAGTAGAAACGTTTCATGCCCGACGCGAAACGGCCCGATCCGCGCCGCCGCGGCCCTGCCCCCAGACCGGGCAGGGCGGGCGCGGCGGGCCGTCCGCGCAGTGCATCGGCGCGCCGGGACACCCGGGCGATCGAGAGCCGCGAGGGTAAACAGGCCCGCGAGGCCGCCGATCCCGGTGCGACGGACCCCGGGCCGGACACCGTCGCCGCGGCGATCCGCAGGTCGGTCACCGACGCCAGCGAACAGCACGCCGATCAGCGGTTCGGCTCGGCGGCCCGGCGGGCGGCCATCCTGGCCGCGGTGGTGTGCGTGCTGACGTTGACCATCGCCGGTCCGGTGCGCACCTACTTCGCCCAGCGAACCGAAATGAATCAATTGAAACAGGTTGAAGAACAACTGCGTTCGCAGATCGCCGATCTGGAGCAGCAGAAGATCAAGCTGGCGGACCCGGTATTCATCGCCGCCCAGGCTCGGGAACGGCTGGGCTTCGTGATGCCCGGCGACATCCCGTATCAGGTGCAGTTGCCGCCGGGGGTGGCCGATGCGCCGGAGGCCGTTCCGGAAGCGCCGACGGCGTTGTCCACCGACCCGTGGTACACCTCGCTGTGGCACACCATCGCCGATGCCCCGCACGGGATTTCGCCGGTGATCACGCCCACCCCGGCGGCGGATGCGCCACCCCCGCCCGCCCCGCCGACCCCGCCCGCCGGTGGTTGAGCAGGCAGACCTGGACGCCGTCGCCCACCAACTCGGGCGGGAACCGCGCGGCGTCCTGGAGATCGCGTACCGGTGCCCCAATGGGGAACCCGCCGTGGTGAAGACCGCGCCGAAGCTGCCCGACGGCACCCCGTTCCCGACGCTGTACTACCTGACCCACCCGGCGCTGACCGCCGCGGCGAGCCGGCTGGAGTCCTCGGGGCTGATGCGGGAGATGACCGACCGGTTGGCCGAGGACCCGGAACTGGCGGCGGCGTACCTGCGCGCCCACGAATCCTTCCTGGCCGAACGGGACGCCATCGAACCGCTGGGCACCACCTTCACCGGCGGCGGAATGCCGGACCGGGTCAAGTGCCTGCACGTGGTGATCGCGCACTCGCTGGCCAAGGGACCCGGGCTCAATCCGTTCGGGGACGAGGCGCTGGCCCTGCTGGCCGCCGAACCCGGGATGGCCGGCATCCTGGACCCCGAGGTATGGACGTGACCGTCGGCGCGATCGACTGCGGAACCAACTCCATCCGGTTGCTCATCGCCGAAGCCACCCCCGACGGCCTGCGCGACGTGCACCGCGAGATGCGCATCGTGCGGCTCGGCCAGGGCGTGGACGCGACCGGCGAGTTCGCCCCGGAAGCGTTGGCGCGCACCGAGGCCGCGCTGTCGGACTATGTCGACCTGATGCGCGGCCACGGGGTGACCAGGGTGCGCATGGTGGCCACCTCGGCGGCTCGGGATGCCGGCAACCGGGACGATTTCTTCGCGATGACCGCCCGGCTGCTGGGCACGGTGTCCGCGGGTGCGGTGGCCGAGGTGATCACCGGCACCGAGGAGGCCGAGCTGTCCTTCCGCGGGGCCGTCGGTGAACTCGACCCGGCCGCAGCGCCTTTCGTGGTGGTCGATCTCGGCGGCGGCTCCACCGAGTTGGTGCTCGGCGGGGCGGACGGCGTGCAGGCCTCGTTCTCCGCCGATATCGGCTGCGTCCGGCTCAAGGAGCGCTGTCTGTACTCGGACCCGCCGACCGAGGAGCAGATCGCCGCCGCCCGCACGGTGGTGCGTGAGCGGCTGGCCGAGGCGCTGCAGGCGGTGCCGGTGGACATTGCGCGCACCTGGGTCGGGGTGGCGGGCACCTTCACCACGCTGGCCGCGCTCGCGCACAAGCTGCCCGAGTACGACCCGGCCGCGATCCATCTGTCCCGGACCGCCTTCGGCGACCTGCTGCCGGTGTGCGCGGAACTGATCTCGATGACCGGGCCGCAGCGGCTGGCGCTCGGGCCCATGCACGAGGGCCGCGCCGACGTCATCCCGGGCGGGGCGATCATCGTGCAGGAGCTGGCCCGGGTGATGGCCGAGCGGGCGGGCCTGGACGAACTCGTGGTCAGCGAGCACGACATTTTGGACGGTATAGCGCTGTCCATCACTTAGCGTAGAGCGGTGACACCACCAGGAGGGGAGTGGCGTGAGTACCTGGAATCAGGGTGGGGGGCCGCCGCCGGTCGTCCCGCGTCCCCCGGCCAAGCGTGGGCCGAATGTCGGCGTGATCGTCGGTATCGCGGCCGCGGTGGTGGCGATCGCTGCCGGGGCGGCGTATCTGGCCCTGCGGCCACCGGGATCGGATGCACCTGCGCAGGCGGCGGAAACGGCTGCGGCAGAGACGACTTCGGCGCAGGCCGACGCCGAGGACGCGAATGCCCGGTTGATGAAGGCGATCCCGAAGGGTTACCCGTCCGGTGCGTGTGAACCGGTGGCGCGGCTGGCCGGCGCGATGTCCACCATCGCCTGCACTGTCAACAAGGATCCCGGCGGGCCGATGTCGGCCACCTATGCACTGTTGACCGGATCCGAGGCGCTCAACGAGGCGATCGAAGATCTGGCCTCGACGAGCAGTGTCGTCGACTGCCCCAACCGGATTCAGTCCCCGGGGCCATGGCGGCGCAACGCCACCCCGCACGAGGTCGCCGGAACGCTGGTCTGCGGCATCCAGAACGACAACCCGATGCTGGCGTGGACCGATATCGACGCCCAGATGATCGCCGTGGTGCAGGGCCGCCCGGCCGGGCCGACGCTGGATCACCTGTACACCTGGTGGTCCACCCACTCCTGATCCGGCACAGCCGAACTCGGCGCCCCGGTCCATCGCGGACCGGGGCGCCGACGTCGGTGGAGATCAAGCGGGCCGTGGGTTACGCGGGCGGGGCGACGACCGGCGTCGTGGTCGCTGCCGCACCCTCGGGCAATGGGGTGCCCTGGCTGCCGGCTTCGGCCGGGGCTGCCTCGGCCACCGGTGCCGCCTCGGGGCCGTGCGGGGTGCCCTCGACCGGCCCGGCCGCCGCGGCCGGAGCCTCCTGCACGCCGGCCGGGGTCAGACCGGGCTCACCCTCGGGCAGTGGGGTGCCCTGGCTTCCGGCCGGAACCGGGGCCGTCTCGGGTGCGCCCTCCGGCAGCGGGGTGCCCGCGCTGCCGGCCGGCACCGCGGTGGGCTCGGCTTCGGTCGCCTCGACACCGGCCGGAGCGGCCGGCGTCTCGGTGGTGTCGGTCTGCGGAGCCTCGCCGGCCGGGGCCTGGTAGCTGCCGCCGCCGGTCGATCCGGTACCGGTGCTCGGTGCGGGCGGCGGGGTGAGCCAGACGATCAGGTCGCTGGCGTTGGTGGCGTACACGACGCTGTCCGGCGCGGAACCGGTGACATCGAAGTAGATCTTGCCGCTGGTCTGCTGGCCCTGGGCCAGCGTCGCGGGATTCACACCCTGCGGGGTCGCGACACCGAACAGCGCGCGATAGGTCTGACCGTCGCGGGCCCGGGCGTTGAAGTTCGACACGATCGGGGTCGCGTTGCCCTGCAGCGCCTCGTCGGTGGCGGTGGCCTCCCACAGGGTGCCCTGCACCGGGTAGGGGATGGTGTCGGTGCTGACCTGCAGCCCGGTGACCGTCCACCCCTGGACGACGTCGCCGTCGGCCAGCTCGGCCTGGCTACCGAGCTGCGTGGTGTTCACGCTGTTCTGTTCTTCGGCAATCGCCGCCGGCGCGGTGAGCGCGGTGATCGCCCCTGCGGCAGCAATGGCCGCAGCCGCAAACGCGGCCCCGATCTTCGTGGTGTTCACGGTGTTTCACTCCTGAGTCGTCCGATAATCGGCGTCCCCCCCCGGTGGGGTGCACACAATCAGCGAAGCTAGCAGGTCAGAGGGGCAGAAGGAACAGCTGAGCAGGACCGAGGGGGCAGTCCGTGCCATTTTGACGCATCGTTCGGAAATCGCGACACCGCGGACGAGCAACCTCTGGCGGACAACCGCAGTTCTTTGCTGCGCCGGTCAGCGGGGTATCGGAGCGGCGGGTGCTAACTCGGGCAGCTTTGCTCCATACGGCTGTATGGCGGCGGCCGCGGATACCGAAAGCGATGCGGTGAATCCGGCTCGGTCGGGTGGGCCACTAGCCTGGCCGGCGTGAGCTACTCATCGGCGACCGTGGTGCGGGTGCAGGATCTGAGCCCGCGACTGCGCAGGATCACGCTGCGGGTGCACGATGTCGAGGCCCTCGATGTGAAGGCGGCGCCGGACTCCGCGGTCGGGGTCTACTTCCCCGGTGGGCAGGGCCGCACCTACACGGTGCGCCACTGCGACGGGGACCTGGCCACCGTCGACGTGGTGCTGCACGGACACGGGGTCGCCACCGGCTGGGCGACCGGAGCCGTGCCCGGGGACCGGGTCGGCCTCGACCACACCCGGTCCTGGTATGCGCCCGGACCGGACACCGATTGGCAACTGCTGGTGGCCGACCTGTCCGGGCTGCCCGCGGCCGCCCGCATCATCGAGAACCTGCCCGACGACATCCCGGTGACCGCCATCGTCGAGGTCGCCGCGGCGCAGGACCTGGACTACCTGCCGGCCCGGGCGAACGTCACGCTGGTGTCCAGTATCGGAACCGGAAACGGCCATGCCCCAAGCGATCTCGCCAGGATGGTGGGTGGGCTGGAGCAACCGGGCGGGCGCGGGTACTGCTGGTTCGCCGGGGAGGCCGCGGAGTCCCGTGCCGTGCGCAAACATCTGCGCGGTGCCGGCTGGGCGATCGATCAACTCGACGTCACCGGATACTGGCGGTTCGACTCGCAGACCTGGGACGCGCGCTTCGCGCAGGTCTCCGAGGAGGTCGTCGCCGTCTGGACCCGCGCGGTCGCCGAGGGCAAGAGCCACCGGGCGGCCGATGAGGAGTTCGACGAGGCGCTGGAACGGGCCGGCCTGTAGCGGATCAGGCCGGGGCGCCGGGCAATTCGAGCCGCTCGAGATAGCGGTCGATGAAGGCCTGCGCCTCCCGGTGCCCGCGGGAGATCCCCAGCCCCTGCTCCAACACCATGATGCGGGCCAGGCTGGCCACGATCATCGACATCACCACCGGCGGGAACGACTCGGTGTCCACCCCGTGCGCGCGCAAGGCCGCGCTCAGCGTGGCCTCCTCCAGATCGCGGAACCGCTCCGCGTAGGTGGCGATCTCACCGGCGATGGCCTTGCGGTGATTGGCCAGCGCCATGAACTCCATCCACAGCTGGGCCCCGGTCGCGCTGTTGAGCTCCCACAGCGCATGCAGGGGAGCGTCCTGGCCGAGCGTGCGGCGCTGGCGGTCCAGATTGGCCTCCGCCCCGGCCCGCAGCACCGCCAGGTACAGCTCGTCCATGCTCGGGAAGTAGTAGTGCACCAGGGCCGGCTTCACCCCGGCCAGTGCGGCCACCCGGCGGGAGGTCGCCGCGGCGTACCCCTCGTCCAGCATGATCTGGGCGGTCGCCCGGATCAGGGCTCGGCGGGTATCGGAATCGCCCTCCCTTGACCGCCTTGTCGTGGTGCTGCTAGACATGGCCGCAGTCTAGATGTTGGGCGACTGCCCAAAAACTCCTAGGGCGGTGGCATGACCGGACGGGTCGAGGGCAAGGTCGCATTCATCACCGGGGCGGCCCGCGGGCAGGGCCGCAGTCACGCGGTGCGACTGGCCGCCGAGGGGGCCGACATCATCGCCGTCGACGTCTGCACGACGTTCGAGAAGTCACCCGCGCTCGGCGCCACCCCCGAGGACCTCGCCGAGACCGGCGCCCTGGTCAAGAATCTGGGCCGCCGGATCGTCACCGCCGAGGTGGATGTGCGTGACCACACGGCGCTGCGGGACGCGCTCGACAGTGGCGTCGAACAACTCGGCCGGCTCGACATCGTCGCCGCCAATGCCGGTATCGGCACCACCGGGGTCCGGCTGGACCGGATGGACGAGGACCTGTGGCAGGAGATGATCGACGTCAACCTCAGCGGTGTCTGGAAATCGGTGAAGGCCGCGGTCCCGCACCTGCTCGCCGGCGGCCGCGGTGGATCGATCATCCTGACCAGTTCGGTGGCCGGTACCAAGGCCTACCCGCACACCGGTCACTATGTGGCCGCCAAGCACGGGGTGGTCGGGTTGATGCGCACCTTCGCCGTCGAGCTCGGCCAGCACAACATCCGGGTCAACTCGGTGCATCCCACCCACGTGAACAGTCCGATGCTGATGAACGAGAAGACCTATCGGATGTTCCGGCCGGACCTGGAGAACCCGGGCCCGGATGACCTGGAGCCGATCTGCCGGACCTTCCACGTGCTGCCCATCCCGTGGGTGAGCCCGGAGGACATCAGCAACGCGGTGCTGTTCCTGGCCTCCGACGAGGCGCGCTACATCACCGGGGTGACCCTGCCGGTCGATGCCGGGAGCTGCCTGAAATGACGGTCTACTACGACCCGTATGACGTCGGCATCGTGCACGACCCGTACCCCACCTACGCCGCGCTGCGCGACGAGGCGCCGCTGTACTACAACGAGAAGCACCGGTTCTGGGCGCTGTCCCGGCACGCCGACGTGGAGCGGGCGCTGTCGGACTGGGAGACCTTCTCCAACAGCCGAAGTGACATCCTGGAGCTGATCCAGTCGGACTTCGACATGCCCGCCGGGGTGATGATGTTCGAGGACCCGCCGGTGCACACGATGCTGCGCGGGCTGATGTCGCGGGTGTTCACCCCACGCCGGATGGCCGAGATCGAGGACCAGATCCGGGAGTTCTGCGTGCGCTGCCTGGATCCGCAGATCGGTTCCGGCGGGTTCGACATCATCGCCGAACTGGCCGCCATGATGCCGATGCGCGTGATCGGGATGCTCTTGGGCATACCGGAATCCGAGCAGGTCGGGGTCCGCGATGCCAACGACGCCAACCTGCGCACCAAGCCCGGGGCACCGATGAAGGTGCGCGATGCGGACAAGATCGCCGACGGCCGGATCTACGCCGACTACGTGCAGTGGCGTGCCCAGAACCCGTCCGACGACCTGATGACGGCCCTGCTCAACGTCGAGTTCGAAGATCAGGACGGCGTGGTCCGCAAGCTCACCCGCAAGGAGGTGCTGCACTACACCCAGGTGGTCGCCGGCGCCGGCAACGAGACCACCGGACGGCTGATCGGCTGGCTGGCCAAGGTGCTCGCCGAGCACCCCGATCAGCGCCGCGACGTGTGCCGGGACCGGTCGCTGTTGAACCGGGCGATCGACGAGACGCTGCGCTTCGAACCCACCGGGCCGCACGTCGCCCGGTGGATGGCAAGGGATTTCCAGGCGTACGGGCAGACGGTGCCGGCCGGTGACGCGATGCTGCTGCTGTTCGGTGCGGCCAACCGCGACCCACGCCGCTACACCGACCCGGATAGCTTCAACATCCACCGTGACACCATCAGCCACCTCACCTTCGGCAAGGGGCTGCACTACTGCCTGGGCGCGAACCTGGCCCGGCTGGAGGGCCGCGTCGCCCTCGACGAGCTGCTCAACCGGTTCCCGGAGTGGGAGATCGACTACGACACAGCGCGGTTGGCGCCGACCTCGACGGTGCGCGGCTGGGAGAAACTGCGCATCACGTTCTGAGCGGCGCTCACTCGGGACGCAGCGTGGCCTTCAGATCGTCCAGCACCGACGGGTCCTCGATGGTCGAGGGCACCGGTTCGTCCTTGCCGTCGGCGATACCGCGCATGGTCTTGCGCAGGATCTTGCCTGACCGGGTCTTGGGCAGCGCGCTGACGATGTCGACCTTCTTGAAGCTCGCCACCGCGCCGATGTCGTTGCGCACCGCGTCGATCAACTCGGTGGTCAGCCCTTCGGCCGAGGCGCCCGACTTGAGGACCACCAGGCCGCGGGGGATCTGACCCTTGAGCTCGTCGGCCACCCCGATCACCGCGCACTCGGCCACCGCGGGATGCCCGGCCAGCACGGCCTCGATCGATCCGGTGGACATCCGGTGCCCGGCGACGTTGATGACGTCGTCGGTACGCCCGACGATGAACAGGTATCCCTGCTCATCGATGTATCCGCCGTCGCCGGTCAGGTAGTAGCCGTCGAACGCCCGCAGATACGAGGACACGTAGCGGTCGTCCTCACCCCACAGCGTGGGCAGGGTGCCCGGCGGCAGCGGCAGCTTGATGCACACCGAACCCTCTTCACCCGCTTCACATTCCGAGCCGTCGGCATTGAGGATGCGCACGTCGTATCCGGGCATGGGGACCGTCGCCGAACCGGGCTTGACCGGCAGCTGCTCGACGCCCATCGGGTCGGCGGCGATGGCCCAGCCGGTCTCGGTCTGCCACCAGTGGTCGATCACCGGGATGCCGAGCTTCTCGGACGCCCACTCGTAGGTGGCCGGGTCGAGGCGTTCACCGGCCTGGAACAGGTACTTCAGATTCGACAGGTCGTAGTCGGCCAGCAGCGTGGCATCCGGGTCTTCCTTCTTGATCGCCCGGATGGCGGTGGGCGCGGTGAACAGTGCCTTCACCTTGTGCTCGGCGGCCACCCGCCAGAACGCCCCGGCATCGGGGGTGCCCACCGGCTTGCCCTCGTAGATCACGGTGGTGGCGCCGTACAGCAGTGGCGCATACACGATGTAGGAGTGCCCGACGACCCAGCCGACGTCGGAGGCGGCCCAGAACACCTCGCCGGGCTCGATGTCGTAGATGTGGCGCATCGTCCACAGCAGGGCGACCGCGTGCCCGCCGTTGTCGCGCACGATGCCCTTCGGCTTGCCGGTGGTGCCCGAGGTGTACAGCACGTACAGCGGGTCGGTCGCGGCCACCGGCACCGCGTCGACGGGCTGGGCGTCGGCCATCGCCTGCGCCCAGTCCACATCGCGGCCCTCGACCAGATCGCATGGATGCTGCTCACGCTGCAGGATCACGCACATCGGGGTGGTGTGCTCGGCGAGGCGCAGCGCGGTGTCGAGCATCGGCTTGTACTCGACGATGCGGGTGGTCTCGATGCCGCAGGACGCCGAGACGACCACCTTGGGCCGGGCGTCGTCGATGCGGGTCGCCAACTCATGCCCGGCGAAGCCGCCGAACACCACCGAGTGCACCGCGCCCAGGCGGGCGCATGCGAGCATGGCGATGACGGCCTCGGGCACCATCGGCATGTAGATGACCACCCGGTCACCCTTGGTTACGCCGAGGCCGGCCAGCACCCCGGCGAAGCGGGCCGTCTGATCCAGCAGTTCGCGGTAGCTGAAGGTGCGCTTGGTCCCGGTGACGGGAGAGTCGTAGATCAGCGCGGTCTGATCGCCGCGCTCGGCGATGTGCCGGTCCAGCGCATTGGCGCAGGTATTCAGCTCACCGTCGGGGAACCAGCGGTAGAACGGCGGGTTGCTGGCGTCGAGTACGTGCTGCGGTTCCCGGGTCCAGGTGACGCACTTGGCGGCGTCGCCCCAGAACGCTTCCGGGTCGGAAATGCTGGCGTCGAACAGTGAGCGGTAGCCGGACATGGATACACCGTAATCTCCGTCACCGGGCCGGAAAGCGACTATCCCCGATCGAGCCGATCAGCGGTCGCTGAGTTACGCTGAGCGGCGCACTATCCGACCCGTCCGAGGGCCGCGAGCACCCGGGATTGCCGGTCGGCTTCCGGCTGGGCCGGTACCCCCGCACGGCAGATGCCTTCGGAATACAGCGCCGGTCCCCACCCGGCGATGCTGCGCTCCATCCCGTCGAGTTCGTCGTCGCTGAACCGGTACGGCGTGCCGGTCACCGCGGCCAGATCCCACCGATGAACCACCAGATCGAACCCGTAGAACTCCAGCAGCACGGCGCCGACCGTGGTCGGCCCGAACGGCCCGTCGAATACGCGGCCGGGAACCTCCGGATCGGCCAGCAGTTCACGTACCGCGTCGGTGTGGGCTGCCCAGGCCGCGGCCGGGTCGGCCAGATCCGGTCGTGCGGGCAAGGCCGGCCCGTGCCCGGCCAGGAAGTCGCGCTGGGCGTCGATCAGGTGCGCGAGGACATCGCGCGCCGTCCAGCCTTCACACGGGCTGTCCGCATCCCACTGCTGCGCGGTCAGCGTGGCGATCACCGCGGCCATCCCGTCCGCCAATCGGGAGTAGGTCTCGACGACGCTCGAATCGGTCATAGGCGAGACACTAGGCAGCGAGTCCGACAACTCCCGGGACCGACGACAACGGCGCCGACGGCGACGACGGTCAGCGGCGGTCGCGCTGCTTGATCATCGACACGGCCTGCTCGGCGATGGCGCTGAGGACGCGGCGGTCCCGAGTGGTCAGGGCGCGGCCCGACAACAGCAGCCAGTAATCGTGGTCGACCACATCGATCGCGGTGTCGGCGGCGTCGACATCGGTGCAGGGGTCCTGGCCCACCGCCGCCGCCAGTTCGCCGTCGGCGGACAGGATGCTCACCGCCCGTTGGGTGTACGCCTCCCGGACACGCTCCAGCAGTGCCTCCAGATCGGCATCACGGAGCGCGGAATCGGCGAAGGTCGCCAGCAGTTCGGCTTCCTGGGACGCGCGGCGGGCCTCGGCCAGTCGCGCGGCCGCCCGGCTCACCAGCCCGGCTACACCCGCGGCGACCGACATCAACAGCACGATCGTGACGGCGCTGTCCGAGTCGGAGACGGCGAAGGTGCGCACCGGGCTCACCAGGAAGTAGGCCAGCAACAGACCGGACAGCACGGCACCCAGCAGGGCCGGGCCGAGGCCGCCGACCAGCGCGGTCAACAGCACGCCGACGAAGAACATCGCACCCTGCCCGCCCACGCCCAGGGTGCCCTCGGGTAGCCACAGGGCGAGCCCGCAGATGAGTGCCGGAAGCACCAGCGCCACAAGCCAGGACAGCACGTGCCTGCGCTGTGGGCTCAGCCGCGACCAGGAGATGCCGGTGTGAGATTCGGGATGCGGCACCATGTGTACGTCCACCCGACCGGAGCGCTGGATCACCTCGGAGCCGACACCCTCATCGAACATCCGGGCCCACCGCGATCGCCGGGACGTGCCCAGCACCAACTGGGTGGCGTTGGTGTTGCGGGCGAATTCCAGCAGCGTGGTGGCGACATCGCCGCCGACGACGGTGTGCATGCTGGCGCCCAGGCTGGCCGCCAGATCGCGGACGGCCTTCTTCTCCTGCGGGGAGATGGCCGTCAGGCCGTCGCCCTGAATGACGTGTACCACCTTCAGTTCCGCTCCCGAACGGGACGCGATGCGCGAGGCACGGCGCACCAGCGTCTCGGACTCGGGGCCGCCGGAGACCCCGACCACCACCCGTTCCCGCGCCTCCCAGGTGTCGGTGATGTTCTTGTCGGTGCGGTACTTGGCCAGGGCGGCGTCGACCTGATCGGCCAGCCAGAGCAGCGCCAGTTGCCGCAGCGCGGTCAGGTTTCCGGGCCGGAAGTAATCCTCCAACGCCGCGTCGACCTGCTCGCGCGGGTACACGTTGCCGTGGGCGAGCCTGCGCCGCAAGGCTTCCGGGGTGATGTCGACCATCTCGATCTGGTCGGCCGACCGCACGATCTCGTCGGGGATGCGCTCGTCCTCGGTGATCCCGGTGATGTGGCCGACGACATCGTGCAGACTCTCCAGATGTTGCACGTTGACCGTGGAGATGACGGTGATGCCGGCGTCGAGCAGTTCCTCGACGTCCTGCCAGCGGTAGGCGTTCCTGCTCCCCGGGGCGTTGGCATGCGCCAGATCGTCGACCAGGACCACCTGCGGGCGGCGGGCGAGGACCGCCGCGACGTCGAGTTCGAACTGGCGCCGTCCGTCGTGTTCGATGACCTTGGGCGGGATCACCTCGATGCCCGCCACCTGCTGGGCCGTCCGCGGGCGGCCATGGGTGTCGATCACGGCGGCGACCACGTCGGTCCCGCGTTCCAACCGGCGGTGCGCCTCGGCGAGCATCGAGTAGGTCTTGCCGACGCCAGGGGCGGCGCCGAGGTAGATGCGCAGGTCTGCGCGTTTGCGGCCGAGGATGCTCACGGCCCCATCATCCCCTGCGTGGCTACTCCTGGAAACGGTATCCCATGCCGGACTCGGTGATCAGATGCTTGGGGTGCGACGGATCGACCTCGAGTTTGCGCCGTAACTGCGCCAGATACACCCGCAGGTAGTGGGTCTCCTTGGCATACGCCGGGCCCCACACCTCCTTCAACAGTTCCTCGCGGCCGACCAATTTGCCTCGGTGCCGAACCAACATCTCCAACATTCCCCACTCGGTGGGGGTCAGATGCACCTCGGTACCGCCCTTGGTGACCTTCTTGGTAGCCAGATCGACTGTGAAGGAGGATGTTTCGACAACCGGCTGATCGTCTTCGACGGCCGAGCCGGCGCGCCGCACCGCGGCCCGCAGCCGGGCCAGGAACTCGTCCATACCGAACGGTTTGGTGACGTAGTCGTCGGCGCCGGCGTCGAGTGCCTCCACCTTGTCCGATGAATCGGTGCGTGCCGACAGCACGATCACTGGGACGGTCAGCCATCCGCGCAGTCCGGCCAGCACGTCGATGCCGGACATGTCGGGCAGTCCGAGGTCCAGGATCACCACATCCGGTCGGTGTCCGGCGGCCACCCGCAGTGCCTCGGCGCCGGTGGCGGCGGTGCTCACCTCGTAGCCGCGCACCGACAGGTTGATCCGCAGCGCCCGCAGAATCTGCGGTTCGTCGTCGATCACCAGGACCCGAGTCATCGTGACCCATCCCCGTCGCTCGGCCCGTCCCGGCCCGTCTCCGGCGCCGCCAGGTCGATGACGACGGTCAGCCCGCCGCCGGGGGTGTCGGTGGCCGCGATGGTGCCACCCATCGCGGTGACGAAGCCATTGGCCACCGAAAGTCCCAGGCCCACACCGGTGGTGTTGTCCTGATCGCCGAGGCGCTGGAACGGCGCGAACAGTCGCTCCTCGGCTCCGCGCGGGATACCGGGCCCTTCGTCGGCGATGGTCACCAGCACCCGGTCGCCGACCCGGCCGGCATTCACCCGCACCACGCTGCCCGCGGCGTAGCGCAGCGCATTGTCGATCACGTTCACCAACACCCGCTCCAACAGTCCGGCGTCGGCCAGCGCGACCGCGTCGCCGACCTCCACCTTCACCCGGTCCAACCCGAAACCGATGGTGCTGCGACTGATTCCCAGCAGCGCCCGCTGCACCGCCTCCTCCAGGTACACCCGGTGCAACTCGGGTTTGACCACCCCGGCCGCCAGCCGGGAGGAGTCCAGCAGGTTGCCCACCAGGGCGGTCAACTGGTCGACGGACTCCTCGACGGTGGCCAGCAGTTCGGCGGTGTCCTCCGCGGAGAATCCGACGTCCTCGGTGCGCAGGCTGGACACCGCGGCTTTGGCCGCGGCCAGCGGGGTCCGCAGATCGTGGCTGACCGCCGAGAGCAGTGAGCGACGCAGGTCATCGGCCCGGGTGATCGCCTCGGCCCGGCCGGCCTCCTCGATCAGCTCGCGCTGCCGGACGATCCCGGCGGCCTGTTTGGCGACTGCACCCAGAATCCGGCGGTCGCGGGCAGCGAGCTTGCGTCCGGCCAGCAGCAGCCAGAACTCGTCGTCGCCGACCTCGATGGCGGTGTCGGCGTTGTCGACATCGGTGCACGGATCGCTGCCCGCGCAGGCGACGATGGTCGTCCCGGCGCCGGTGTCCCGGATCAGGCTCACCGCCCGCTGCGAGTACACCTCTCGT
The DNA here is from genome assembly GCA_900078775.1 of Mycolicibacterium aurum. GTDB lineage: Bacteria > Actinomycetota > Actinomycetes > Mycobacteriales > Mycobacteriaceae > Mycobacterium > Mycobacterium aurum_A. Next base: position 3,661,489 of record LT549889.1, on the reverse strand, counting down.
ACCCGGTCCAGCAGGGCGCCCGGATCGGCGCCGCGCAGCACCGAACCGGCGAAATGGGCCAGCAGTTCGGCCTCCTGGGAGGCACGCCGGGCCTCGCGCGCCCGCTTGGCCGCACCGTCGACCAGGACGGCGACCGCCACCGCGATCATCAGCAACACCACGATGGTGATGGCGCTGTCGGGCTCGGCGATGGTGAAGGTGTGCCGGGGCTCGGCCAGGAAATAGTTGATCAGCAGGCCGGACAGCACCGCCGACAGGACCGCGGGCGCGACACCGCCCAGCAGCGCGACGGCCAGCACGCCGATGAAGAACAGTGCGCTCTCCCCGCTGAGACCCAGGAACGGATCGAGCCACAGGGCGGCGAGGGCGGCCAGAGCGGAGGGCACCACCACGGCGGCCAGCCAGGACAGTGCGTGGCGCTGCCACGTCCGGGGCCCGGCACGCGGTGTGCCGCGGCGCGCCTGATCGTGGGTGACCATGTGCACGTCGATGCTGCCGGAGTTCTGTACCACGGTCGCGCCGATTCCCTCGTCGAAGATCCGCGCCCACCGCGAGCGCCGGGATGTGCCGATGACGAGTTGGGTGGCGTTCATCTCGCGGGCGAAGTCGAGCAACGCGGCCGGCAGATCGTCGCCGACGACGGTGTGCAGCGTGGCACCGAGGCTGGCGGCCAGATCGCGCACGGTGGCCATCGTCGGGGCCGCGACCCCTGCGAGGCCGTCGCCGCGCACCACGTGCACGACCATCAGTTCGGCGCTGGCCTTGGCGGCGATCCGGGAGGCCCGGCGCACCAGCGTCTCGGATTCCTTGTCCCCGGTGACGGCGACGACGACGCGTTCGCGGGCCTCCCAGGTGGCGGTGATCTTGTTGTCCGAGCGATACTTTGCCAGTGCGGCGTCGACCTGATCGGCCAGCCACAGTAGCGCCAGCTCGCGCAGTGCGGTCAGGTTGCCGCGCCGGAAGTAGTTCGACAGGGCGGCGTCGATGCGTTCGGGCGAGTACACGTTCCCGTGGGACAGCCTGCGGCGCAGGGCTTCCGGGGTGATGTCGACCAGCTCGATCTGATCGGCGGCGCGCACGACTTCGTCGGGCACCTTCTCCTGCTGTTCGATGCCGGTGATCTGGGTGACCACATCGTTGAGGCTTTCCAGGTGCTGGACGTTGACGGTGGTGATCACCGTGATGCCGGCAGCGAGCAGCTCTTCGATGTCCTGCCAGCGCTTCGGATTCGCGCTGCCCGGGGTGTTGGTATGCGCCAACTCGTCGACGAGCACCACCTGCGGGCGGCGGGCCAATACTGCCGCGACGTCGAGTTCGGGAAACCTGCCGCCGCGGTAGTCGATGAACCGCGGTGGGATGACCTCGATGCCGTCGAGCAGTTCGGCGGTTTTCGGACGTCCATGGGTCTCCACCACCGCGGCCACCAGATCGGTGCCACGTTCCAGCCGGCGGTGCGCCTCGCCGAGCATGGCGAACGTTTTGCCGACGCCGGGAGCCGCGCCCAGGTAGATGCGCAGCTCCCCGCGTCTCGGACGGTCGGCGGGGCTCACTTGCCCATCATCCACCCAACTCGTCCAAGGCCAGGTTCAACTGCAGCACGTTGACCCGTGGCTCGCCCATGAACCCCAGTGTGCGACCGTCGGTGTGCTCGGCGACCAGGGTGCGGACCTGCTCGGCGCTCAGGCCGCGGGCGGCGGCGACGCGGTCGACCTGCAGGGCGGCGTAGGCCGGGGAGATGTGCGGGTCCAGCCCGCTGCCGCTGGCGGTGACCGCATCCGCGGGGACGGCCGGGTCGGCGACGTCGCCATGGACAGGCACCACCTGCCCCGTGCTGTACTCCGCGCCCGGTTCCGCGCACTCCACCCGCACCCCTTGGTAGGTCGTCAGGAACGGAACGGTGGGGCAGGCCTCGTTGACGCTGACCACCCGGGTGGGCGCGGAAATGGTGCCGCGCGCATCGCGTGGCCCCATCACCGAGAGCACCGCCCCCACACCGCCGCCGGTGCAGAACGGCCGCGCTCCGGAGACACCGTCGAACTCACCGATGGCCGCGCTGCGGGCACACACCAGTGTGAGCAGGCTCGGCCTCTCGGGTCGGTCGACGGCGCTCTCCGGGCCCAGGTTGCTCGCGCTGGTGGCCATCGGGTCGTACCCGGCCCCGGCCGCGGATGGTCGACCCTGGAAATACTGCGGCAACGGGTTCCCGTCGGCGTCGGTGAACAGCTGGCCGATCAGACTGCTGCCCAACGGTTTTCCGGCCACCTCGATGAGCGAGCCGTCGGCCTTGTCCTTCAGCCCGGGTGCCTGGGCGAGCAGCCAGATGAACACCGGGTAGGTGACGCCCAGGATCACGGTGAGCACCAGCAGCGCGCGCAGTGCCGCGGTGTGGCGGCGGAGCAGGTTGGCGAAGTTCATGTCACATTCCCGAGAAGAGTTGGACGACCAGGTCGATCAGTTTGATGCCGATGAACGGGGCGATGAGCCCGCCTAACCCGTAGATGTACAGATTGCGGGACAACAACTTCGAAGCGCTGCTGGGCCTGTATCGGACACCGCGCAGCGATAGCGGGATCAGCGCGATGATGACCAGCGCGTTGAAGATCACCGCGGACAGGATGGCCGACTGTGGGGTGTGCAGCCGCATCACGTTGAGCAGGTCGAGGCCGGGGAACAGCGCCACGAACAACGCCGGGATGATCGCGAAGTACTTCGCGACGTCATTGGCGATGGAGAACGTGGTCAACGCCCCGCGGGTGATCAGCAGTTGTTTGCCGATCTCGACGATCTCGATCAGCTTGGTGGGGTCGGAATCCAGATCCACCATGTTGCCGGCCTCTTTGGCCGCCGAGGTGCCGGTGTTCATGGCCACCCCGACATCGGCCTGGGCCAGCGCCGGTGCGTCGTTGGTGCCGTCGCCGGTCATCGCGACGAGCAGGCCGGCGGCCTGCTCCTTCTTGATCAGCGCCATCTTGTCCTCGGGGGTGGCCTCGGCGAGGAAGTCGTCCACGCCTGCCTCCTCGGCGATCGCCTTGGCCGTCACCGGGTTGTCGCCGGTGATCATCACCGTCCGGATACCCATCCGGCGCATCGCCTCGAAGCGTTCCCGCATGCCCTGCTTCACCACGTCCTTGAGGTGGATGACGCCCAGCGCCGTCGCGGTTCCGCCGCGGACCTCACCGATCACCAGCGGGGTGCCGCCGGCCGCGGAGATCCCGTCGACGACATCGGTGAGTTCGGCGGGCACCGTGCCGCCCTCGGCGCGAACCCAGTCGGCCACCGATCCGGCCGCCCCCTTACGCAGCTTGAGACCATCGATGTCGACACCGGACATTCGGGTGGTGGCGCTGAACTCGATCCAGGAAGCGTGCTCGAGTTCGCCGGGCGTTCGCGCGCGTAACCCGAACTGCTGTTTCGCGAACACCACGATGGAGCGGCCCTCGGGCGTTTCGTCGGCCAGGCTGGACAATTGTGCCGCGTCGGCCAGGGCCTCGGGGGTGACGCCGGTCAGTGGGATGAGCGCGGCGGCCTGCCGGTTGCCCAGGGTGATGGTGCCGGTCTTGTCCAGCAGCAGGGTGTTCACATCGCCGGCGGCCTCGACCGCCCGACCGGACATGGCGAGCACATTGCGCTGCACCAGCCGGTCCATGCCGGCGATGCCGATGGCACTCAACAGCGCGCCGATGGTGGTGGGGATCAGGCACACCAGCAGCGCGACCATGACGATGCCGGTGATGCCGTCACCGGTGAGCGACAACGAGTCCGGGACGCCGGGGTTGTCGGCCTTGGAGAAGACGGCCAACGGCTGCAGGGTGGCCACTGCGAACACGAAGATGAGGCTCAGCGACGCGAGCAGGATGTTCAGCGCGATCTCGTTGGGGGTCTTCTGCCTGTTGGCGCCCTCGACCAGGCTGATCATCCGGTCGATGAAACTCTCGCCGGGTTTCTGGGTGATGCGCACGACGATGCGGTCCGACAGCACGGTGGTGCCGCCGGTGACCGCACACCGATCGCCGCCGGACTCGCGGATCACCGGCGCGGATTCGCCGGTGATCGCCGACTCATCCACCGAGGCGATGCCTTCCACGACATCGCCGTCCCCGGGGATGGTCTGTCCCGCCTCCACGACGACCATGTCACCGCGCTGTAGGAGCGGTGCGGCGATCTGCTCTTCAGCGCCGGAATCGGTGAGCCGTCGCGCCGTGGTGCCGGTCTTGGCCTTGCGTAGGCTGTCGGCCTGCGCCTTGCCGCGGCCTTCGGCGACCGCCTCGGCCAGGTTGGCAAACACCACCGTCAGCCACAGCCAGCCGACGATGATCCAGGCGAACCAGCTGGGGTCGGTGACCGCCAGCACGGTACTCCACGCCGCACCGATCTCCACGATGAACATCACGGGGTTGCGCCACAGGATGCGGGGGTCCAGCTTGCGTAACGCGTCCGGAAGCGATCGCCACAACACGGTGGGGTTCAGCAGGCCGCCGTGTACGGGTGTCTGTCGGGCTCTCGGCTGTGTGCCGGTGGCCGAGTCGAGGGTGGCAGTGGACATCAGTGAATTCCTTCGGCGAGTGGCCCGAGCGCGAGCATGGGCAGGAAGGTGAGGGCGACGAGTATCAGGGTGACGCCCACGACCATCCCGACGAACTGCGGTCGGTGGGTAGGCAGCGTTCCCACGGATACGGGTGTTCTGGCTTGGGCTGCAAAGGATCCGGCCAGGGCGAGCACCAGGATGATCGGCAGGAACCGGCCGAACACCATGGCCAGCCCGAGCGCGGTGTTGTACCACTCGGTGTTGACCGACAGCCCGGCGAAGGCCGATCCGTTGTTGTTGGAGGCGGAGGTGAAGGCGTAGAGCACCTCGGACAACCCATGCGGCCCGGTGTTCAGCATGCCGGCGCGTTGCCCGGGCATGGCCACCGCCAGCGCCGTGCCGGTCAGCACCAACAGCGGAGTGATCAGGAAATAGGCTGCGGCGAACTTGATCTCCCGTGGGGTGATCTTCTTGCCGAGGTACTCCGGGGTGCGCCCGACCATCAGTCCGGCCACGAAGACGGTGATGATCGCCAGGATCAGCATGCCGTACAGGCCGGATCCCACACCGCCGGGGGCGATCTCGCCGAGTTGCATGTTGAACATCGTGATCAGGCCGCCGAGGCTGCTGTAGGAATCGTGGAACGAATCGACGGCACCGGTGGAGGTCAGTGTGGTCGCAGCGGCGAACACCGCCGAGTCGGCGACACCGAAACGTTGTTCGACACCTTCCATGGCCGAGCCGACCGCGGTGGGTACCGTGCCGTGTGCCTGCAGCTGGAAGAACATCAGCAGGCTGACGCTCAGGGTGGCGATGGCACCCATGGCGGCGACGATCGCATAGCCCTGCTTCTTGCTTCCGGCCATGCGGCCAAAGGTGCGCGGCAGCGCAAAGGGAATCAGGCAGATCAGCAGGATCTGCAGCCAGTTTGTCCACGCGGTCGGGTTCTCGTACGGGTGTGCGGAGTTGGCATTGAAGAACCCGCCGCCGTTGGTGCCGAGTTCCTTGATCGCCTCCTGGCTGGCGACCGGACCGCCCGGGATGACCTGTTGCCCACCGGCGATGGTAGTCACCACGGTGTCGTGCAGCCCGAAGTTCTGGATGGCGCCCCCGGCGATGAGCGCCAGCGCCGCGATCACGGAGATGGGCAACAGGATCCGCAGACAGCCGCGGATCAGGTCGACCCAGAAGTTGCCCAGGTCGCCGGTGCTGCGCCGGACCAGGCCCCGCACGAAGGCGATCGCCACGGCCATACCGACCGCCGCGGAGACGAAGTTCTGCACCGTCAGCCCGGCCATCTGGACCAGGTGACCCTGGGTGGATTCACCGGAGTAGGCCTGCCAGTTGGTGTTGGTGACGAAGCTGACGGCGGTGTTCCAGGCCAGCGCCGGGGTCATCTCGGTACCCGGGTCGTGCAGGTGCAGTGGTAGTTGACTTTGGGCCAGTTGAAGAATGAACAGGAACACGATGCTGACCGCGGAGAACGCCAGCACGCTGCGGGCGTAGCCGCCCCAAGTCTGCTCGGCCGTCGGGTCGGCGCCGATCAGTCGGTAGATACCCCGCTCCACCCGAGAGTGACTGTCGCCGTTGTAGACCCGGTACATGTAGTCGCCGAGGGGGGCGTGTGTCACCGCCAGAGCGAGGATCAGGGCGGCGAGGAAAGCAATCCCAGCGGTCGCCGTACTCACTAGAACCTCTCCGGGAACAGCAGTGCGGCCCCGAGGAACAGCGCGACGGCGATGGCCAGGACGAGCCCGACAGCGTTGGCGTAGTTCACAGCCGCTCGATAAGCCGCTGGGCCAGGCCGAGCAGGGCGAAGATCGCCAGTGTCAGGGCGAGGTAGATGACGGTGGATATCGCGGTCGTCACGGTGTGATCAGCACTCCTGGAATCGTTGACGCAGGCCCTGGAAATGGACCTGCGGACGTCAACGTATCCCTGGAATTCGGCGCGTGACCTGGTCGTTGATAGCTTCTTTACGGCAACACCGGCCATCTTTACGGGCTTCATGCGTCGGGGCATGAAGCGTTTCCCCGCGTCGTTACCCGTGCAGATCCGTGCCGTCCGGCGGCTGCTCTCTCACCGTGGGGCTACCTGCCGACCGGCAGCAGCCTGGATGGATGGGGACAAACCCGAGCCGACAGCGATCACCGCCCGCCGTCGGCAGCTAGGAACTCGAGGACACCCCGCTGAGCGCATCGCGGGCGCGGTCCAGGACGGAGGCGAACGGCCCGGCGGCGAAGTTGGCGGCGGCGGTTTCGATGCCGGGATGCGGGCGGGTCGGAGCGATCCGCTCGGCGACCGCGACCGCGTCGGCCAGCTTTCCGAGCTCGGTCTTGTCCAATTCCTCTTCCAGCGCCGTGAATTCGAACTGTTCCTCGGCCTCGGCATGCTTGAGGACGGCGGCCTGCAGGTGTATCACGCCTTTGCTGAATTCAGCGCTGTCGCGCGGGAGATCCTCGATGTCACGCAACAGCACCTTGGCGTCGTGCTCCTCGGCGAGTCGCTCTTTGACGATCTTCTCGCCACCCTCGACCTTGCGCCGGACCCGTGGGTGCACCACCATCTCCTCAGCGGTCTCATGCACCGCGAGCATGGTGCGCAGGCGGGTGAATGCCTGGTCGCGGGTCTCGGCACCGGCCGCGTCGAGGACCTCGGTGAACAGTTCCCGAATCGTCTCGTGCTGGGCCTTCAGATATTCGACGACGTCGCCGGTCGAATTGATCTTCGGGTCACTCATGACGAACCTCCGTGAAACAGTGATCATTTGGCTGGGCGATCATTTGGCTTGCCGCGCCGGTGGGCTGTGGCGCTTGTAGCAGTGGTACCCGGGCCGCTCCCCGGCGAAACGGTTCAGGTACCCGCGTACCGGGTACCACGGCAGGCATGACCCCAACCGATTCGTCGCCTGTGCGTGCAATCGCGCTGGTCTGCACCCTAAAGGACCTCGACGAGGTACCCGAGTAGATGGCCACGACCACTGCGGCCGCTGCCCGCAACGCCGCACATCTGGCCCGGGTGCTCAGACAATCCGGCTATCCGGCGTACGAGTAAGGAGATTGCCATGCCCGATGATTCGAGAGATCCCGTCGATCACGCCCGCACCTACCGGCAGCACGCCGGCGAGACGATGAAGGCCGGTAAGAACTCGCCCGGGCTCATCGCCGTCGGCGTGGGCGTGCTCTCCCTGGTGATCGGATTGTTCTCCTTCGCCAACAGTTCCACCGCGACCGGCGTGGTGGGCGTGGTGTTGGCGGTGCTGCTGATGGGCGGTGGGCTGTTATGGCTGTCCCGTATGCACCGCAAGGTCGAGGCCCAGCACCAGGATTGGGTGCGGGATCACCCCGAGGTGCCGTACGAGCCGCCGACCAGTTGATCAGGGTTCTGTTGCGCAGCAAGCAGGTCCATCATCGGACACCGGCAGCGAAGAGGCCCGGGGCCGAGCAGATGTCTTTGGCCCCGGCGGGCGGATATCGACCGACTCCGAGGGTGTTACGCAGTCGAGCAGCCGACGGCAGATAGCGTGCATTGCTCCACAGTGCTCGGTTCGTGGGTGGTGCCGGTGTTGACGGGTTTCTGACGCGGATAGCCGTCCCGACCATGGGCGGTTCACGTGTTGTCTCGGCATCGGCTTTTTGTCGGACCCCTCTGCAAGAATGGTGTTATGCCGCCTCCGACAACGCCTTTCGCCGAGAACTACGTCGAGCCGCGGCTGGATGTGTTGTTCGCCGAGATCGCGGAGCTGACCGGTCAGCGCAACGCCATCGACGGCCGGTTGGTGGAGATCATCGCCGAGATCGACGGTAGAGGTACGGTCGACGGTAACGCGCTGTGGGGTGCCACCGGATGTAAGTCGATCGAGGCGTTGGTGGCCTGGAAAACCGGGGTCACCCCGCGCCGAGCCGAAACGATGGTCGCGGTCGCGCATCGCATCGACGAATTGCCGCGCTGCACCCAGAGTCTGCGCGAGGGCCGGGTCTCGCTCGATCAGATCGGGGTCATCGCCGAACGAGCCGGACACGGATCCGATGATCACTACGCCAATCTGGTGCAGTACGCCACGGTCACCCAGTTGCGGACCGCGGTCAAGCAGGAACCCCGGCCCGAACCCGACCGCAAGCCGGAGCCCAAGCGATCGTTCTCTGCTGTGGATGGCGACGGCTACACCACCTACAAGATTCGGCTACCCAAGGTGGAGGCCGCGAAGTTCGACGCCGCGGTCGCCTCGCACAAGGATGCGCTGATCGCGGACTGGCGACGCGATCACGACGCCGGCGACAGCGACGACGAGCAGGCCGGTGAGCTGACCTCCGAGCAGGCACCGCCGTTCCCGGACACCACGGATGCGTTCATGAGCCTGATCGAGGCCGGCTGGGACACCGATGTCACCGTACGCCCGCACGGCGCGCACACCACGGTGGTGGTGCACCTCGATCTGGACCGCCACGCCGACAAGCCGGTCGCCGCCCTGCATCTGGGGGCCGTCCTTTCTGATGAGGAGCGCCGGTTCCTGCTGTGCGATGCGACCTGTGAGGTGTGGTTCGAACGCCACGGCCGCCCGATCGGGGCGGGCCGGACCACCCGCACCATCAGCCGCCGGTTGCGCCGAGCGCTGGAGCACCGCGACAAGACCTGTGTGGTGCCCGGCTGCGGAGCCACCCGCGGCCTGCATGCCCACCACCTGGTGCACTGGGAGAACGGCGGTGCCACCGAGCTGGACAATCTGGTGTTGCTCTGCCCGTTTCACCACCGCCTGCACCACCGCGGCGAGATCACCCTCACCGGGCCCGCCCACCGACTCCGCGTCACCGACAGTGACGGCGACCCGATGACCGGGGCCGCCCTGGCCCGGCCACCCACCACGCCACCCCCGGATGTACCACCGTGCAAAGGGCCGACCGGCGAACGCGCCCAATGGTGGTGGTACACACCGTTCGAACCGGCCCCGCCGCAGGACGACGGCTAGTCTCGACGCCGGGCCTTCGCGCGGCGCGAGGTCTCGAACCTTCTTCGCCAAGCAGCCGGCGGGTGCGAGACACCACGATTGTCCGGGCACAGCACTCTCCGTTCTGACGGCGGACGGAAAGAATGGCCTGTGCGTGTTCAGGGGAACGGTCGACCCGTGAGTGAAGATGCTGTGTCGCGCCCGGTGTCGCACTTTTCCAGTTCTGCTCCACGAGGATTGGGACCTCGAAGAAGATGATTGACGGCTACGTTCATGATGAACGGCCGCGCACTGAACTGCGCCGTTTGGTGGTAGCCGAGATCCACCAAATAGCCGCCGGGCGCGCTGGCGCCGACATGCGGGTTCAACCAGGTTCGCAGTACGGCTGCTTCAGCACGTTGAGGCGATCGAGGGCGGTTCTGCCCCGTTGCCACTTGAGAATTCGGCTGTGGGTCGGGATGACGAACTGGCATGACCGAGTGACTGGTTGTGTGCTGAGGGGTACCCCACACCATCGACGACGGTTCGATGTCTGCGCAGTTGCACCTTCGAGGTGTGTCGATGGTAGGGCCGATGCCTGGACAGGGCGGTCCGCGGCAGCGGTACTCAGGACGTCGAGGCGATTCTCAACAGGCCTAAAGTACGCTCTGAACTGCAAAGCCCCCATAGCCCAATTGGCAGAGGCAGCGGACTTAAAATCCTCTGAACTGGGCGTTGGTTGTGTTTGCTAGCTCCGGTAGCCGCAGGAAGAAACGTCTCTAGCTGCGGAAATGGTGCTGGCTGCGTTGGCTGGTGTTGACTCCGAACGAAGACACTGCGGTATCGACTGCGGTACGGCAAACGACTCTCAGGTCGGCTGTATGGCGAGCGATGTCGAGGGAGCGGCCTGCCAGGGGCTCGGGACGATGGTGTGTCGGTGACTGCCTCGTCCCGAACCACGACACCAGGCCGTTTGAATGAGTTGGCGGCGTTGGTTGTCGGTGCGTGGTCGCAGGCGAGCAGCATTTGTCGCGTTGGCGGTATAGGGCTCGCCGGTGAACTGCTGCCGACTGACTGAGCCCGAAGGGCTCGTCGGCATAGTGCGGTGCCGTCCAGGTAAAATGCATGCACAAGCGGGTGTCAGACTCGGTGGGCTTCCCGACCGTCTACCAGTAGGCAGCTAACCAGCCTGCGCTTTTCTCCCTGCAGCACTCGTAGAGGGTGCCGCGGAGGTCTTCTTTGCCGGGGAGTGCCACTTGATCTTCGGGTTCGGGGTGAACGCCGCCAGCCCGACACCACGGTAGGTGATGTGCTTGAAGTCCTTCGGATCAACCTCACGGTGCTTCGGTGACATCTTGACCTCCTCCAGTGGTGCTTGAGCTAAGGGTACTACCGATTCCCTGCTTTAGAGATTAGGCAGGTGATTCAACTATCGCAGCGCGCTACGACAAATGCATGTCGAATTGTCGTGTACCACTCGCTGAGCAGGGGAAACTCCCACTTCAGGGCGTAACCCGCGACACATGCGGACGCGCCCATTAGGGCGATGAACCCGATGCCGCTCAGGACTTTGCGATGTCGTCCGTGGACGAACCACGCGGCGGCTAGGAGGGTGAGTGCGACAACTAGAGCTAACAACCAACCGTATGTTCGCCCTGGCTCACCGAACGACAGTGCGAGATACGCTGCAGTCGCAGAGCACAAGCCTGCGGCGCACCACAGTACATAGCGTGCGGGTCGCAGTATCTGAGCAGTAGTCCAGTCTTCAGGAGTTCGTGCCACCCACGTAAGAAGGAGACCGCTAGCTGCAAGCATGAGCGTCGGCAGGCCAGCGCTCAGCCTCTCGGGAGGTACGAGCATATCGGCTCGAAGTCGTCGTACGACGATGCCCGCCATGATGGCGAGTGTCAACGCGAACGGCCCCCAGAATGCGGCGGAGTAAGCGCCGAAGCTACGAGGTGTCAGTTTTACGCTGACGAGGGCAGATACGTATTTTTGGGCGGCAGACCCGACAAGATGCAAGGTCGAATGTTCCTTGGAATGTGTCCCTAACTCGAACGCTTTGCCGTCTGGTTGCAAACCGATGAGTTGGGCCTTCGACACTTCGAGCAACGGGGGTGGGGAAAGCTCGAAATGGGTACTTTCAGCCATCGCGAAGTCGTTGACATCCCATGTGGTGTTCGTGGGTCTCCAGTCGTACACCGGCTCGCGAAAGGCGAACTTAACGAGGGACCGTTGCCCGATCACCTCAGCATCAAGTTCAACCACCATAAGAAATCCGTCGATATATTTGGCTACGAGAGAGCAGAGCTGCGACCTGAGTAGCTCGATCCTCTCCTCGTCACTGCTAGCGTCGACTTCTACGCCGTCAACAACCTTGGTGACGACAGACTCCACCGCTGTGCGGATTTCCTCACTTGTCACTTGGTTATCGCTGTCGGTCGGAGAAACCTCAACCACGCGACCCGCGACCTCGCTGAACGCGTGCAGGGCTTCGTCGGTGGGCTGGTGGCGTCGTGCCCCTGCGATCAGCAACTGGAGCGCCAGCACGCCGTTCTCTCGCTTGCCTAGGAACGGTAGGGGTTTCTCGGACGGCCCCCGAACGTCGAATCCTCGTAGAGCACCTTTCCTCAAGACACCCAGTGGAACGAGAACGCGGTGATCACTGGATCCTCGGATGCGGCAATCTGCTCGCACGGTGAAGTCGAGCGAGACGTACCGGGTGCACTCACCAGTGTTCTCGATAACAAGACGTTCAACACGACGGTGGACCCATTGCGGCTGCGACTCGATGAGTTCGATGAGCACCTCACCTGGCTCACGCTGCGGTTCAGCTTCCGCTATGGTTTCGCCTGAAACCGTGGTTGTCGATGGCTCGTCAGTCTCCGCGTTCCAAACGCATGTACTTAAGCGGGTAGCCAAGCGTTTGCGTAAAGACATCCAAACATCATTTCACGCAGCTGCCGCGTAATCGGTTCCCTTGTCTGCGCGGTGTAGTAGATCTTGGTTGGTCGGGTGCTACAGATCCGCCAGGGTCGCAGGGGGGAACGTCGAGATGGACAAGTTAGTAGCCGACTCACTCGCCGGCACGGTGGGTTATGTCTGGCCATTTTTCGAAGAGACAGGCGGAGACGAGAGTGCGTTCGCCGCGCATTTGGCTAAGTCTGGCGACCGAATTGAAGTGTCGGTTCCTGGCCCTCTTCCAATAGGGGGTGGCCTAGGTGCATTGCAGAAACAACAACACGTGCCTGACTGTCTGCTAGCGGTCACCACCATTCACAGCACGCTGGCTTTCGACATCAGTGGTGTCAGCGAGAGCGTGAATATCGGCGGCGTTAGGGCTTCCAGCCGCACGTACTTCTGCCGGGCGCTCGCGGTAGGTTTCAGGGGCGATGAACTCAAATCATCGCGGATGTACGAGATGACGGCTTATATCCCTGGACTCCAACACTGGTCGTCCATCACGGGGGCCGAATCTGAAGCGGAACACGACCAATACAATCGTCCAACAGTCATCACCACCAGGATCCAAGCAGCGCCGGAACAGACCGCCCAGATCTCGAAGTCCCACATGCTCTCTGTGTCAACCCATTTCGAAGTGACGGGCCCCGCCGATGATCAACGTGCCTACACGCCGCTGTCGATCGCATCTATCACGAACTCACCCGTGGACTGGCATACCCACATCAACGTGCTCATATCGATCCAGAATCTGATCAACCTATGTTGGGACGGCTTCGTCCGTGCCGACGGCGGCTATGTGCGCCTTGATCTTTCAAGACCGAACGAAACTTCCAACGCGAAGTTCTGGTCTGAGCGGCTCATGGAGATGCCGCTAGCAGTCGGGTCTCCCCCTAGAAGCACCTCTTTTCCGTTGGTCCGCTATGAGACCCTTGGCGGTGTCGATGGCCTAAAGCGGTGGGTGAGGCTTGCAGATTTACACCCGCGCGCGGTCGGGCCGCTTACGTCCCGCCACCGAGTCGCACGATCGGTAGTTGTTGAGAGCGTTTTACAGGACATCTGCGTCGCCATTGAGTACTGGGTCAACTACCACAAGAGTGACAAACGCGCGTGGGCTAAGCCAAAGAGTGACAGAGACAACCAGGCAGAGAGGCTCGCGAGGCATATCGGAAGTGATTTCACCGCATTCGTCGGCGACCCACAAAAGTGGGCGCGTGCACTCTGGAAGCACTATGGCGACCTCAAGCACAAGCCGAAGATTAAGTACGACCCGGAAGAGCTTCATCTGCTCACCGAAAGCGCCAGAGTCTTGCTGACATGCGCACTTCTGAATCGGGTGGCGGGCACCAAGGCACCGACACGATCGCTATGTAGCGCTTCCCAAACTCATAGACTGGGGTATAGGGTCCGCGAGTTGATCACCGGCAAGGCGAATCCCGCGACACCGACAGATGACTCCGTGTTCACCTCCTGACCGCAGTAGCCGATAAGATCAGGTCGTCCACAAAGGATTGTTGACTCACAGGACAACTCAACCTGTGCACTGCTGCGCAGAACGGCCTCGCGCGGGCAGCCGCGGGCCTCAGCCGGTTCTACGATCGCGCCAGTTTGACTTGAATCTCGGTCTATCGCGACCGGTGGCGCGGCTAGACGGCGTCGCCCGCGACACGAAGCCTAGAGGCGATGGGCCAGCGCGATGCGGTGGGCCAGTAGGCCCGCGCCAGTAACGAGCGGGCAGGCCAATCCTCCGGTGGCACGGCTTCGAGGATGATCTCCAATTCAGCGCGGGCGTCGGGGTCGGTGAGCGCGGCGTGTAGGTCGGCGCAATTGAACACTGCGCCTGTACTCAGCGGCCGCAAAGTGCCGGCCGAGTTCCGAGTCATCAGAAGTTGGTTGCACTCGTCGAGGGCCTCGAAGACCATCGTCGGCGGCGGGTAGCCGCTGGGGTCGTAGTTCTGCAGGGTGCCCAACAGGTAGGAGCCAAGCCGGACGCGGTCCCCCAGGTCGCGGTGGGTCCAGACATCGGCGTAGCGCTGAACGTCACCTGGTTGCCCTGGAATGTTGGTGCCTAGAGAGCCGTAATGGAGGATCGTGGCGGCTATGGCGAAGCTCGCGTGTGTGGGATCGGTGGTGGCGAAGGTGTGGCTAAGCCGGTCGCGGACGAGCGCCCGGTCTGCGGTCAGGCTCGCCGAGGTGGCGCCTCGGGACACTCCGTGGGTGTCGGTGGCCACGGAGAGCCTCTGCGCCAAGCCCTTTGGGTCCTGCGGCATCGGGCCGTCGAGGGCGCGCAGGACCACCTCTATCAAGCGTCGGCGGTGAGTGGGTCTATCCGAAGCCAAGCCGTCTTCGAGGATGTCGGCGGCGAGCTCGGGGCCAGCTGGGTAGAGCCATCCGTTCCAGTGCCCCTCCTTATCGCAGGCTTCGACGACGTCGGTCACCAGGTTGCACAGATGATCGGGTCCGGTGAACAGACGGCCGGCGCCGAACAGCCAGGCGTTGCGCCAGTGCGGACTGCACGCTGCTGTGACGAGATTGTTCCGGGCAGTTTTCTCCGGCACGTCGACCAGCGCGCAGCCCGCCATCAATTCTTGGAGGCTGCGGATGTCGAATGAGACGAGGCCGTCGTCGTCTGCAGACAGCAGGACCAGCCGGTGCGTGGCAATGGTGACCAATGTGGTGGCCATGTCGTTGGCGGCGTCGAGGGAGTGGCCTTGCTCGAGCATGCGGTCGCGGGCGATTTGAGTGAGTTCGTCCAGTCCGAGGCGCCCTCGTAGTTCTTGGGTGGCCTCGCACAGACGGTGCAGGACGATGCCGACGCGTTTGTGCAGGGCGGTGATGTCGGAGCTGTGGCGGTTGAGGAACTCCCGCAGTTGCGTGGTCTTCCCGGCTTCGCGTTTGAAGACGGTGTCGTAATAGGTCCAGAACAGGTCGTAGCGGTTGGTTGGCAGTGGACCTTGTCGGCCCACGACCACGGTCAGGATGAGCACCTGCAGGGGAGTGGTCAGGAGTCGATCCACCGTGGTGCCGGCGACGGCGGCATCGAAGCGCGCCAGTGTGGACCGCTGATACTCGGGGTCGCTGGCCAGGCGTTGAGTGGTGACGTGTCGGCCGTAGTCGCGGGCTTCCTCATGGGTGAAGTAGTCCAGGTCTAGTTGTTCGAAGCGATCGGGTAGCAGCGGGGTGTACCCGGTGGGCCGGGTGGTGATGACCACGAACAGGTCGGCATCGATAGCGGCTGCCTTGTCGAGCAGGTTCGTGATTTCGTGCAGGACGCGTTGACGAAGAGCGGGGTGGGTGACCTCGTCGAGGCCATCTAACAGCAGCACGCTGGGCCACAGTCGCAGCCACGTGTCGAGCGTTCCGACATGCACGGGAACGGGTGAGTCGAGACTGATCTGATCGGCCATGTAGCGGCGCAAATTTGGCCCGCCGGTGTCGGGGCCCATCTTTTCGGCCATAGTTGCCAGGTCGATGCGCAGGGGCCACCGCGGGATGGTGGGCGGATCGAGGCCCAAACGGTGCAGCGACGCATCGGTCGCATCGACCAACGCGCTCACGGCGGGTTCGGCCGCCTCGGTGCGGGCAAACGCGGCGCGGTAGACCTGCGTCAGGTACTTGGCCAAGGTGCTCTTCCCGTTGCCGGGTGCACCGGTGATGACCAGGTGCCGCGGCGCTCGATGCTGCCCCTGATCGCCGGCACGGGGGATGGTGGGGCTCAAAACCTGATTGCCCCGATCCAGGATGCCGCGTAGAGCCGAGGTGCGCTGCTCGTCGCTGTCGCGCACTGGAAGGTCGAAGATGACTTGCTCGACGGACTGGTGGCTGAAGTCGTCCCCGGCCTCGTCGAAGCGCACCCAGCGGTCACCGACGAGCGTGGTTTCAGCATGCTCGTGCAGGACCCCCCGATGAAATCTTGTGGGATCAGCCCAGGTAACAGGGTGTCGAGCCGCTCCAGTCGCGCCAGTAGGTCTCCCAGCGTGACCAGCGGTGCAAAGCGTGTTCGAATTCCGTTGTGTTGAGTCAGCAGGGTGTTGAGTTTGTCGCGGTGCCACACCCGTACCTCACGCAGTCCGCGGCTCCGTGGCGTACGCGTTTTCCCGTGGTCGTCGGTCGGGGGGTACTCACGGTCGAGGATGTCGCTGACGTACGTGCGAATCGCATCGACGCCCCCGCCGGGGTCGTTGGGCGACAGGCGAACGTTGGTGACGATCAGCAGATAGTGGGGGAAGCGTTGTTGCCGTTTACTATTCGGGTCCATCCACGTGTCGAACTCGTCGCGGATCTGTCCCTTCAGCCATCTGAGGTTGTCGGCCGGTTCCATCACGGTTTGGCATTGCTTGGCCTGGACGACCGTGTATCCGTCCCATTGGCCGTCGTCGTCGGTCGTGGTGGCCGACCAGTTGACCAGGCCGGTGAAGGTGGCCTCTCGTCCGCCGTCGGGGCCGCGGCCGTATACCTCTACGCCAGCACCCACCAGCGATGCCGCCAGGGCTACCGACAGCTGTTCGAAGCTCTCGGCGCTGAGCTGTTCGTATGTGAAGTCGGTTTCCACCAAGTGGGCAACGATACCGTGGGCCACCTAGACGGAGGTCACCGGCGGTGATAGCCGCCCTCGCGGTCTGGGTGAAGACTCAGCCGCGCATGTTGGCGAACGGCAGACGCCCGTGGTGGGCGCGGAACTGCGCGATCATCTGGGTCTCCGTGACGGCGGCGTCGGCCTCTTCGGTGGCGCCAGCCCACCAATATGGCGTGGCTGTCGGCGAGCTGCCAGATGCGGCGTCCTCCGGAGTGGCCGACCGGTTCACCGGCGCCGTGCCGGCGGAACTCGTTGAGGCGCTTGCGTAGACCGCGGCGTCCGGTAGCGCCGGCGTTTGCTTTGCCGATGTAGACGATCCGGGTGCCGGGCACCCACAGCGCCTGCAGTTCGGCGGTGGGCACGGTGGGGTCCTTGCCTTTTGAAGCGGCCGGCAGGAGAGGTGTCGCGGAATGACGGCGGATCATCGGTAGGTCGCACCACCTAGTAGACGCCGGGGCTAGTGGGGACGTCGGCAGTGGCAAGGTCGGCGAACGGCGCCCAGCCGCTGAACCCGCTGAGGTCCACGGGCTCAAACGTCATAACCCTATGGTGTCATTTCAACTGCGGAAGCGGAGAACACGTCTCGCCGAAGTTTCAAGTGACAGCTTGACCCGGGATGAGCGAGTGGCCGTCATCGTCGTGCCGGGTATGACCGGTCTTGGGGCCTCTTAGAGAAGACAAGCTGCAGCTCCAGGGTCGCCCCGCATTCGAGGGCGACCGCGGCAGCGCAACAGGGCGTTGGACACCTGGTGTTCGGGCGCTGGTCAAAGCCGCGGCATGGACCCTCCCTCTCGATATTCGAGAAACGCATCGCGCCGAGTGGGAAAGCGATCTGCTCGCTGCGCTCCACGATGACACGGAACGCTATCCAGTGACGAGGTTTCTGAAGAGCGTGAGCCTCGCCGTGCTACTGGTAGTACGGGTCAGCCTGATTCGCCGGGAACTCGCGGTAGGTCGTGGCGGTCTGCTCATGGCAGGTTTGAGCAGGCACCGCGGATACAGTTATGCCGCCGTATTTGGCGCGGCGGGAGCAGTCACCATCGCGTTTGCGCTAGCGGGGACGACCGCGCCGCCAAGCCCTTCGATCGCCCAGCAACCAATGACGGCGCAATCGATAGCCACGTGGGCATATGACAAAGTCGGGCTCAACAGCTATCGCGCTGACAACGTCGGGAACAAGACCCTCCGAGTCAGTTGGACCACCGATGCCGACGGACTCGAATCCGTCGGTGCATGCTCCTCGTCGGTACGAATCCAGGGTCGCAACACCGACCACGCGATAAGTGGGTCGGGATGCAGCGATCCGATTGGTACATGTATGAGTGTGCAGCATCCTGGCGAATACGTCATAACCGTAACTGCGCATACAGATTCCGGTATTGACCGCAGTCACAGTATCCCCGTGACAATCATTCCGTAGCACCTTGCGGATGACTGTTGGAACGCGATCTTTGTCTGTGCTTCACACAAGCGTGCGCGGTTGGCTTGAGAAGACCGCGCGAGTAACCCGTCTTGAAACGAACCAATCGGTCACTCGCCATGTCGGCCACGCATACCGACAACCGCAGTTGCGTTGAAGATCTCGGCCGCCGGTGCCGGCTCCCGTTCACGCGACGGCGAAGGATGTTGGTTTGGGCTTCACGTTGCAATAACCAGCACGCATTGCGGACGCCGTATCCGCAAGCCGGCGCGGGTCCGATGATCCTTTCGTGGTTACCGCGTCCAGCCCGTTGGTGACATGACCGAACGGCAGGGCGGTTCCTTGTCTTCGAGTTGGTCTGACGACTCTGACCGGAGCCGACAAACCCGTGTTTTACCAGGCTTCAAGGCCGGCGGCTGAGAGTTGTACTGCGGTCATATGCGAGGGCGGTCAGAAAGATGCCCGATGTTGGCGATCCTCGCTATCCTCGCACCATTAATTGGATGTTCTCATTGGTGAAGTGCCGCCGAAACTGCCGCTGGGGAAGAACCAAGCTGCGTGGCGGGAGGCCGGTCGCTCGGAGAGGGACGAGTTCAACGAAGACCGGCTGCAACGGTGGTGTGTTGCCCGGTTGACGGGTCGGCCAACTTTGCACGTGTTTCGAATTTCGTCCGTCGAAAGTCGGCTGACTCTACTGGCGCAGGGGTCGTATTCATTCGGGGTGAATACGCCCTCACGCTGGTCGGCATGTAGCGCCGGGTATTGCTCTGTTCGCTTCTCACCTCTCCTGGACCAGCACGTGAGGTGCGTCCTTCATGCCTCCTGCGTTGGTCTGACCACGTCGCGGGTTTGTTGCTTTGGTGGGCCACCAGCTGGCTTCGCGTAGGAGTGTGGCGATGGCGGGCACGGTGAGGGTGCGCACGAGGAAGGTGTCGAGCAGCAGCCCGAAGCCGATGATGAGGCCGGCTTGGATCATGATGGCGACTGAGCCGACCATGAGGCCGAACATGCTGGCGGCGAATATCAGGCCAGCGGAGGTGATGACGGCTCCGGTGTTTGCCACGGTGCGCAGGACGCCGACGCGGATGTTGGTTCCGGATTCTTCGCGGAGCCGTGAGACGAGCAGCATGTTGTAGTCGGCGCCGACGGCGACGAGGATGATGAACGCCAGCAGCGGTACGGGCCAGGCGATTTCGTGGCCCAGTCCCCATTGGAAGACCACAACGCCGATGCCGAGCGAGGCGAGGTAGTTCAGCACGACGGTGCCTAGTAGGTAGAGGGGTGCCAGGAGTGCGCGCAGCAGTAGGACCAGGATGACGCCGACGATGATTATGGTGGCGATGGCCAGTTGTGCGAAGTCGGCCCATAGGAGTCGTTGGATATCGGAGTTGACGGCGGGGAAGCCGGCGACGGACACGGTGGCGTCGGCGAGTGACGTGTTGGGTCGTGCGGTGTTGGCGGTGTCGGTGATGCGGCTGGCGAGGTCCATCGCTTCAACGCTGTATGGGTCGTGGCTGCTTTCGATCATGAACCGCGCTGTTTTGCCGTCCGGTGAGAGGAATTGTTCGGCGACGTCGGTGAATTGCCGGTTCTCGAATGCGTTGGCGGGCAGGTAGAAACCGCTCGAGGAGTCGGAGTCGGCCGCTGCGCGTGAAGAGTTTTGCAGTTGGGTGGCGATCTGGCTCATGCCGGACAGCATTTCGATGTTGCTGTCGGCGAGGGTGCGGACGCCGGTGGCGAGTGCTTGGGCGCCGGAGGCCAGCTGTCCGATTCCGTCCTGCAATCGGCGGAGGTTGGTGGCGAGGTCGGCGGGGTCACCGAGGGCTCCGAATGCCTTGTCCAGCGAGGCGACTGCGTTTTGGACGTTGGCGAGGGTGCCACCGACTGTGGCATTGGTGGCGGGATCGTAGCGGTCCCCGAGGTCGGCGATCTGGGTGAAGAATCCGCTGTCGCGCAGAGTGACCAGGATCTTCACCTGGTCGCGGATTTGGGCGCATTGCGGGGTGGTGGCACACCACGGTGAGGTGTTGAGGGCGCCGACGAGTGGGTCGAGCTGGGTGATTGCGTTTTGGGCTTGGTTGGCCAGCGGTCGTAGTCCTGGGCCGGATTGGATGGCTTGGTCGACGGCGGGGGCAGTGGCGGAAAGCTGTTGCAGCAGTGGCCGGAATTGGTTGACCTGAGTTCCTGCGGATTGGGCTTGGGTGAGGATTCCGGCCAGTGGTGTGAGGGCGGTGCGCACGGTGCTGTCGAGTTGGGCGAGGCCGTCGGCGAGCTGGTCGGCGCCGCCGGTGAGTTTGGCGAGGTCGTCTTTGCGTGAGTTGCCCTCGGCGACCGCGCCGGCCATTTTGTCGCCGATCTGGCCGTTCTGCCAGGCCAGTTCTGCTTGGTCGAGGCGCTCTCCGGTGGGGCGGGTGACTCCGGAAACTTTGGTGACGCCGGGGATCTGGGAGACGCGGGAGGCCATCTCGTCGAGGTCGGCCAGTCCTTTCCCGGTCCGCATGTCGGTCGGGTTTTCCACGACGAGGAATTCGCTGATGACGACGTCTTTGCGGAAGTGGCGGTCCAGCAGGTGGTAGCCCTGGTTGCTGGCTGTGGTGTCTGGTTGTCCCTTGCGGTCGTCGTAGCTGATTTTGATGGTTGCAGCGGCTGCTGATAGGGCGAGCAGGATGACCAGGCTGACGATGAGTAGTGGCACGGGACGGCGGACCACGGCGACGGCGACGCTGTTCCAGTAGCGGCGGGTGCGGTCGGGTTTGGGTTCACCGATGCCGCGTTTGGCGGCTAGCGACAGCACGGGTGGCAGCAGGGTGACGGTGGCCAGAAATCCGAACAGCACGGCGATGGCGCACGCGGGGCCTAGGGCGGCGAAGACGCTGAGCCGCGCGAAGACCATGGCCAGGAACGCGAGTGCGACGGTGGCGGCGGAGGCGAGGATGACGCGCCCGATGCTGGCGGTGGCGTGGATGATGGCCTGATCGGCGGGTACTTGGGCGCGGCGCTGCTCGTGGTATCGGCTGATCAGGAACACGGTGTAGTCGGTTCCGGCGCCGAGCAGGATCGCCGTCATGAAGGCGACGGTGAACTGGGAGACCGGCATGCCCATCTCGCCGAGGGCGGACAGCACGCCGCGCCCGACTGCCAGGCTCAACCCGATTACCAGCAGCGGTAACAGCGCGGTGAACACCGACCGGTAGACGATCAGCAGGATCAGGGCGATCACGCCAGCGGTGGCGATTGAGATCAGCAGCAGGTCGTGCTCAGCGGAGGCGATCATGTCGCTGAAGGTCGCCGGTGGTCCCGTCACTTGCACGGTCGTGGTTGAGTCGGTGAACACCTCCGCGGCGATGTCGCGCACCGCGTTGACGGATTCTGCGGCCGTGGGGTCTCCGAGGGTGCCGGCGACGCCGACGGGCAGGTACCAGGCTTTGCGGTCGACGCTGACCGCCTGGGCTTCGGTAATCGGATCGGCCAGTAGGTCTTGCACCAGCAGGACGTGGTCGCCTTCGGTCTGCAACCGGCTCACGAGTTCGCCGTAGCGCTGCCGTGCAGTCGGAGTCAACCCATTGGGGTCTTCCATGGCGACAAACACCATGGTTTTCGAGCCTTCTTCGCCGAACGCGGCGCTCATGCGGTCAACCGTCTGCAAGGACGGCGCATCGCGAGGAATGAGGTCCACCGACTGTTGGCGCACCACGGTTTCCAGCTGGGGAAACAGCAGCGCGAGAACCACCGCGGCGCCCAGCCATACCCCGATGACCAGCGCTTTGTGCCGGAGGGTGAATCGGGCTAGCGCTGCCAACCGTTCGCTGTACTCGCGGGTGTCGGCCGGGTCGGGGGATCCGTTGGCGCGCCGACCAGAACGCGTGGCCTGGCTTGGGGAATCTGCAGTGCCGTCGGTCACTAGACCTCCACTGGTAGCGTAGCGATACTGTCGGTATCGCTACGCTACCGCATGTAGTGCACGTGGTGGCGGCCGCTATCGAGTAGGCCCGCGGCCGCGGTCACAGTAGGCAGAGGAATGGTCGAACACTCAGTTGGCTTCTGGAAGCCAAGGCCGACGCTGTTCAGTCGACGACACTGGCCTTGGATGTCGTTCAGGGTCTTGCTGTTGCTGGTCCTCGACGTTGACATCGAATGCACGGACGGCCACATCGCGTAGCGGGGCCGCGGGCCGCTACCTGTGGGGTCGGGCTTCGGTTGTGGCCGACTGGTCCGTGTTCTGCAGCAGCACGTAATTGCCGAGGCTGCCCAGGAAACCTGCGCAGTGCTGAACGAGTTCATCGGTGGTGAACTCGAGTTCTCCGTCGAGTCGGCGGCGCAAGACTTCGAATAGCCCTCCCACGCCCAAGGTCGAAGCCAAATGGGCAACCCCAACGGCGGAGTCGGCGATGTCGAGGTGGAGTCTGGCTTCGCGCAAGACGAGGTCGGTGAAACCCGCCATCAGTTCGCTGCGTAGCTCTCGGAGCAGCGGCTCGGTTGCAGATTCCACGAACAGGATCCGACCCAGCCGAGGGTCGTTGTCGATCATGCTGACCAGCCTGCGGATCGGCGCGTACGCCAGCACCTCCGGTGGCTCGCCGGCATCGGGGATCGCGTCGACTATCACCTCCTGGAAGGTGGCATAGAGCTGCTGGTAGACAGCCCGCAGGAGGGCGTCTCGGCCGGAGAAGTGCTGGTAGAAGTAGCGTGACGTGACGCCTGATTCAGCGCAGACGGCAGTCACAGTGGCGGCGGCAACACCGCGCGTGCCGATCAACTCGGTTGCGGCCTCGATGAGACGGGTGCGCCGGTTCCGGTGACGCTCCTCGGCGGACATCCCGCTATACACCCGCGCCGAAACCACGTGGATAGCTTGCCATCTAATTCTGACAAGGCTTAGAGTCAGATTGCCAGCGTGCCTTTGACGAACGGGAGAACAACATGAGCGACGATTCGTCCACACGGCCCACCACGCGGGTCGTCCCGAAGCCCCGCCGTGTTCGATTCGACATGCCTGCCGGGACCAGTCGGCAGCACTTCGTCGATGGCGACTTGGTGATGAGCCACTTTGTGTCCACCTTGTCGGCCACGTTCCCCGAAGGGGAAGACTTCTTCATCCGGTCAGTCCGCGAGTACCGGGACCACATCAGCGACGCTGACCTCAAGGAGGCGGTCAAGGGATTCATTGCACAAGAGGCCACCCACCGACACCAGCATCAGCTGCTCAACGATCGGCTCCAAGCGATGGGCTATCCCACCGAGGGGATCGATCGGCATATCAAGAAGTTGGTTGGCCGACTTGAGAAGCGTTTTTCTCCCACGATGCGCCTGGCTGTGACGGCCGCCCTGGAGCACTATACGGCGACATTCGCCGAAATCATTCTCACCAGCGACGAAGCTCAAGAACTCATCGGCTACACCGAAGTGCGGCCTATTCTGCTCTGGCACGCACTGGAAGAATGCGAGCACAAGGCCGTCGCTTTCGATGTCTATGAGACGGTCGGTGGAAGCGAACGCACCAGGGTCTGGGGGATGCGGATCGCCAGCCTCCTCTTGTTCAGCGAGTTGGTCATCCAGACCACCCGCTCTCTGGCCGGTGACCGTGCCGCCTACAACCCGGTGCGGTTGCTGCGCAGCCTTCGAGCCTTCCGGCATAACCCGCTATTCAGCTCAGCAGCAATTGAGCGCTTTCGTTCCTACACCCGCGGCGGATTTCATCCCGACGACTGGGACAGCGCAGAAATCCTCGAACGCTGGACCAAGGAACTCTTCGACGCCGATGGTGGCCAACAAGTGCGTAGCAGCGTCTAGCTCGACCAGAGCCTGTCGCGGTCTATTCGGCGTGCCGAAAGGCGTTGTGAGGGCCTCCTCTTAGTCATAGGCAGCGTTTCAATAACCTTGGTGGGGCCCACTTTTACTGGCCGCTCGACGCTGCCCGATCACGGCGGGGGCTGGAGGATGCTTCGGCCGAGGAACTCGGTGACGGCGGAGCTGAAGGCGTCGTTGTCGTCGCCGGCGATCATGTGTCCGGTACCGGATACGTCGACGGTCTCGGCGTGGGGAACCAGTTGCTGGAACTCGTCGACGGTGGCTTGGGAGACCACGTCGGACAACAGGCCCCTTACGAGAAGTGTTGGGGCGCTGACCCGTCGGGCTCCGTCGATCAGCAGGTGGCTGATCGCGTCGAATTGCTCCGTTCCCGTGGTCGATTCGTCGCGGAGGAAGTCGAAGTTGGAGTGAATGAATGCCGGGTCCCACCGCCAGATCCAGCGGCCGTCGTGACGCTGCCGTAGCACCTTGCGCAGGCCGTCGACGTTGGCCGGGCGCGAGCGATGGGGGTTGTACGCGGCGATCACCTCGGCGGCGTCGGTGAGGGTGCCAAAGCCGTCGGGATGTGCGGCCATGAACGTCACTACGCGACGAGCGCCCTGGAATTCAAGCCGCGGGGTGACGTCGACCAGGACAACCGCCGCCCACAACGCCCCGGATGTCAACAGATGCGTGCCGAGCACGGTCATGCCCCCAAGGGATGCACCTACGACGGCAGGGGCGATATCCGCGCTGAAGTGCTCACGCACGGCGAGCAGATCGGTCGCGAGTCGCTCGAGGTCGTACCTGCCGGCGGGGTCCCAGTCGCTGTCGCCGTGACCGCGGGTGTCGTAGGCGACGACTGTGTATCCGCATGCGTGGAGGCGACGCGCTGAAGTGCTCCACGCGTGCCGGTTCTGGCCGCCGCCGTGCAGGAGCAGCACGACGGGACGGGCGTCATCGTGGTCGTAGCAGTCGGCGGCCAGGGTGATCCCGTCCTGGGTTCGGACCCGATGCTGCACGGCGGAGGTCATGACAAATTCCTGGCGAGATCGGAGTCCGCCCGAAGCGTGCGACCGGCTACAAGCGCCTTCATTGTGCGTTGCCCGCGGCGTTCACGATCGTGACCGTGCCCTGGGCTACGCAGACGGCTTTGTCGCCGTTGCTGATGTCGATGCGCGCTACTCCGCTGCGCTTGCCCAGTGACACGATGTCGGTGACGGCGACACACACACCGGTGGACACGGGTCGCAGCAGGTTCAGCTTGAATTCGGTGGTGGCGACCCATGATCCGGCCGGAATGACGGGGTAGAACACGACTCCGAGACAGTGGTCGACCATCGCCGATAGACATCCGCCGTGCAGGGTGCCAAAGGGTGTGAGCAGTTCGGCGCGGGTTTCCATCTCTGCCACCAGCCGACCGGCGGCGAGTTCGGTGTGCCGAAAGTTCAGGAACGTCGACAGTCCACCGGCTGTGGTCGCCGATCTGAGCAGCTGGTCGGCGATCTGCTCATCGAAGTGCGCGAATGTCATTGCCACCACCATGCCCCTTTCTCCTGTCCGGCCATGGGTTCAATCACCGTTCGAGCCTGCGAATCGTTTGAGCATGTCGCCGAATGCGCCGAGGTCGACGGCGCGGCGGAGTGCTCGACATCGACGGCGATGAACCTGGCCGTCGCGGTGAAGCACACGACGCGTCGTCGAAGAGGGGCACGGGCTAGACCGGTGTGGTCCAAGTGATGGGCAGCGATGTGTAGCCCCGGATCGGCCCGGACCGCAGCCGCCGCGCCGATTCAAGATCGACCTCCCAGTCAGGCACCCGGTCCAACAATGCATCCAGAGCGATGCGGGCCTCCATCCGCGCCAGCGCCGCACCCAGACAGAAGTGAATGCCGCGACCGAAGGCGACCTGGTGCTCACTGGTGCGCTCGATGTCGAACACGTCCGGATCGGGGAAGGCACGCTCGTCGCGGTTGGCCGACCCGAACAACAGCAGCACCTTCTCACCTTGACGCATCGTCGTGTCGTGCAGGGTGACGTCGCGGGTCAGGGTTCGTGAAAGTCCCTGTGCAGGTGAGTCGTAACGCAGCAACTCTTCCACCGCAGGCCCCAACAGTGTTCGATCGGCGGCTAGGCGTCGGCGGGTTTGCCGATGCTGGGCCAGCACGACCGCGGAGTTCCCCAGCAGATTGGTGGTGGTCTCGTAGCCCGCGACGAGCAGCAGCGCGCAGAAGCCGAGGACTTCCTCGTCGGTCAGTCCGATCCCGTCGACTGTGGCGTTGGCCAACGCCGACATCAGGTCCTCGCGGGGGTTCTTGCGGCGGTCGGCGAGGAAGTCGGTGAAGTAGGCGTAGATCGCGGCGGCGGCGGTCAGTGCGTCGGTGGTTTGTCCGTGGTTGACGTCGACCTGGACCAGTTGGCTCGACCACAATCGGAACTGATCACGATCGGTGGCGGGAACGCCCAGCAGATCGGCGATCACCGCGGCGGGCAGGATCGCGGCGAAGTCGGTCACGAAGTCCGCCGATCCGGAACCCTCGTCGAGGCGCTCGAACAACTCCGCGGCCATCTGTGTGATGGCGCCCTGCAGCCCGGCCACCCGCCGGGGAGTGAACGCCCGGCTGACCAGGGCACGCAACTGGTCGTGGCGCGGAGGGTCCATCACGATCATCATCGGCAGGAACGAACCGATGAAGTCCGATCCCGGCGGGGTGGGGAAGATGCCGTCCACCGAGGAGTACGTGCCGTGATCCAGTGCTGCGGCCTGGACATCGGCGTGGCGGCTCAACACCCAGGTATGGGATTCCTCGGCGCGGTACACCGGAGCCGCGTCACGCAATAACCGATACGTCGGATAGGGGTCGTTGAGGATCGAGGCGTCGAACGGGTCGTAACGAATCTGCACCGAGACCACAAGACCTCCTACCACCAAAGTAACGACGGTTTAGACTGGCAGTCTAAACCGGCCGAACGGGACAGGTGGGGCAAATGCGCAAGATTCCACGTCAGATCTCTGACCGGCTTCCCGCCGCGGCGGACTTGTTCGCCGAGAAGGGGCTCAACGACTCCAAGATCGAAGACGTCGCCGCGGTGACCGGTGTGCCGAAAGCGACGCTGTACTACTACTTCGCCGGCAAAGAGGACATCCTTGCCTTCCTGCTCGAAGACCTCCTCAAGGACATCTCCGATGCCGTGACCGCGATCGTGCACACCGACGGCTCCGGTGCCGAACGCCTCGCACTTGTCATCCGCGCACAACTGCGGGCAATGGCGCAGCGGCCAGCGGTATGCCGGGCACTCATCGGCGAACTGGGACGAGCGGCCCGCATGCCTGCCATCGCCGAGATGATCAATACCGCCTACCAACAACCCGTTGAAACTCTGCTCATCGAAGGAGCCCGCGACGGATCCCTCGTCGCCCAGCCCGATGCACGATCGACGTCCATTGCGCTGTTCGGCGCGGTCACCATCAATGCACTCATGTACCTGGTCACCGAGAACCACCTCGACGAGACGGTGGTCGCCAGCACCCTCAGCGCCGTCATGTTCGACGGCCTGCGCCCGCGCACAGGAGACCAGTCATGAGCACCTACGGCCTGTCGGTTCTCGGCGCGGATTTGAAGTCACTGGCCCAGACCGCCCAGGCCGCCGACGCGGCCGGGTTCGACGCCGTATGGGCCTCGGAGTTCTACTCCCGGTCCGGATCGATCTCCATGGCCGCGATGGCCAACAGCACACAGAACTGCCGGATCGGTTCCTCCATTCTCTACGGCGTCGGCCGAAGCCCCCTGGTGCTGGCCACCGAGGCGCGTGATCTCGACGAACTCTCCAACGGACGGCTGGTACTCGGAATCGGCAACGGCACCAAACGGATGATGAGCGACTGGCACGGCGTGCCCGACACCTCCGCGCCCGCGCTGCGGATGGAAGAACTCGTGATGCTGCTGCGCCGGATCTGGAACCTGCATGAAGGGCCGATCCATCACGAGGGCCGTTTCTACAGAATGAATCTCACCCCGACCGGCGACGTGGGACCCCCCAGCCGGCCGATCCCGATCGTCACTGCCGGTGTCCGGCCCCGGATGTGCGAGGCGGCCGGGCGGGTGGCCGACGGCCTGGCCGGACATCCCCTGTTCACCACCACCTACGTCGAGGAGATCGTCCGGCCCGCTATCGCCCGGGGTGCCGCGCACACCGGCCGCGACCCCAATGACGTGGAAATCATTTCCATGGTGATGTGCGCCATCCACGACGACGCCGAGGTCGCCAGGCGCGAACTGGCGCAGCAGATTGCGTTCTACTCCTCGGTCAAATCCTACGAGACGGTACTCGATGTGAACGGATTCGCCAGCGAAGGCCGAACCATCCGGGAAGCATTCGCCCAGCGCGATTTCCCGGCGATGTTCGCCGCGGTGTCCGACGAGATGATCGACACCATGGGCGTCGCCGGGACGGCACACGAAGTCCGTGAACAACTGAGACGCTACGACGGCGTCCTCGACCACATCATGCTGTATTCACCATCGGTCGGCATCGCTGCGGAACGCGTGCAGCAAAACCTCGACAGCATCATCGGGGAATGCTCGCCCGCCTCGATGTCGCCAGGGCAGTCCGGTCCACGTTCAACCTGATCCACGCATTGCCGCCCACGTCGACCCGTCGCCGCGTCCGCGGCCGCATCAGTGGCTCTGCCGCGCCGACCCCGCCGATGATTGCGTGGCGCTGTTGACGATGTTGGCGTCGTCGGTGTCGGGGAGGTCATGGCGGACCACGCGAACCCGTCCTTGAGGTAGGCAGGCCATGTAGCCGTGGCGCATGCCGTAGAGTTCCCACGCTGTCTGTTCAGTGTCGGGATCGACATCGATGCGATGTCCGCGCGAGAAGCTCAGGTGTAGTCCTCCATCGTCGCTAGAACAGGCCTGGGTGCACACTGCGCCGGCGAGGTTCAGCAGTGGG
Source organism: Mycolicibacterium aurum (assembly GCA_900078775.1). Taxonomy (GTDB): domain Bacteria; phylum Actinomycetota; class Actinomycetes; order Mycobacteriales; family Mycobacteriaceae; genus Mycobacterium; species Mycobacterium aurum_A. The sequence continues at coordinate 3,632,340 of LT549889.1, read as the reverse complement.
CGTTCGTGGGTCGCGATCCTGAGGGGGTCAATGCGCACCGCCTCGATGGGGTAGGTGCCGACGGCCGGAAGGGTCAATAGCAGGGGGCAGGAGATGACGATTTCGTTGTAGTCATCGAAATCCAGAACCAGGCCGCCATGCAGCGAGAGGCGTTGTACGACAAGGTTTTCGATCCATTGGGTGTACATGGCAGTCTCTTTTCGACGCATCGTTGAGCCGTATCCCCAAAGAGTACGCTAAGTAGCGCTGCGATACCAGTAGTATCGTTATCGGTTGGCGGTGGGCCGAGCAGCGTTGGTCACGACGCGCCTGGTGGCTCGGTCAATGCGGTCGCGGGTGTCGGCGGCTGTCGCGCGGTCGCCGCTGAAGGCCACGAGGTTGGCCAACCAGATGTCGGAGATGACCCCAGCGACGTGCAGATCGGCGGGGGTGGGTTCGCCGCCCCTGAGCGTGCGGGCTAGCAGGATCTGGATCTCATCGGCCGCGCGGTCGAGTTCCGCGGCGGCGCGGGTGTCTGCGACGGCGAAGGCCCGTGTCATGGCCGTCGTCAGCCATGGGTCGCGCTGCCAGCGGTCATGCAGATGTGCGGTGAGCCGTTCGAGCCGTTCCAGCGGTGTGCCCTCACCACCCGCCCAGTCGCCGGCCGAGTCGAGTCGACGGAACTCGCGCGTCAGCGCTGCTACCAGCAAGTGGGTTTTCGCCGGGAAATAGCGGTAAAGCGTGCCGACGGCGATGCCGACCCGCTCGGCAACCGTCCGCATCTGAACCGCCTCGTAACCACCGGCCGCGGCCACGGCCAAAGCTGCATCCAGAATCGTTTCCCGGCGCCGTGCGGAGGCGCGTGAACGCGACGCGTTAGCGGCCCGCTTCTCTGCAGCGACCGAGTTCGCTTCCGAAGGCAGGGTTTTCCCGCGGCTGCGCGCCTGAGGGAAAGTCATGACGGCCCCGGGTCCAGACCGCCGCGGCGCGAGAACTGCTCCAGAAGATCGCCGAAAGCGCTGACATCGCCGTGTGCGGCGAAGTGCTCAGGGCTGACGACAATGAACACTGCACTGGCGGTGAAGCGGGCGATCCCACCCTCACCCGTGCCTGTCGCCGTGACATGCAGCGCCCGCCCTTCACGAGAGACGATGTGGGCAGTAATCCGGTGGGTCTGATGCAGCGGCACCGGCCGCAAATATTCGACCGTCAGGGTGCGGGTCACCGCCGGGGTGCCGGCGATCCACAACGTGAAGCCCAGGACGTCATCACATGCGGCGGCCACTGCCCCGCCGTGAGCCAGGCCCGGGGCCCCGATATGCCGCTCGTCGAACCTCACATCGGTGTACACCGCGTCGCCGCTGCGATGCACCACTAGCCGCAGTCCGTGAGGGTTGTCCGGGCCGCAACCCATGCAGGTCGTGGTGTGCGAGGGCAGCCGCTCCGGCGGCAACACGCTTTTGGGCACCATCACCCCCCAATACGATCGGTTTCGCTGCGCTACCGTTAGTACCACACTGCTAGACTGCCAGGACAACATCGCGTGAAAATCGACCGCCCGAGGTGAATGAGTGAGCAACAGTCAGTCAGCGCCAGTCCCTGACGATGACGTGGACCCGCGGCGCATCCGGTCACGCACCCGGCTGCTGGATGCTGCGGCAACGCTACTGAGCACCGGTGGGGTGGAAGCGGTCACTATCGATGCCGTCACCAAAGCATCCAAAGTGGCCCGAACCACGCTGTACCGCCACTTCCACAGTTCGTCGCATCTGCTCGCAGCCACGTTCGAACGCCTACTTCCGCAAGTGACCACTCCGGCACCGACCAGCGGACCCCTCCGTGAGCAGCTGATCGAATTGCTCAGCCGCCAAGCCGCACTCTTCAACGACGCACCGCTGCATGTCACGACACTCGCGTGGCTCTCATTGGGGCCCACCGGCTCCACTAACGAAGCGGATGAGCGCCACACATCCGGGGCGCTACGGGCCCGAGTCGTTGACCAGTACCGTCAACCATTTGACGCCATACTCACCAGCCCGAGAGCACAAGCCGAACTCGACGACTTCGACCGGGAACTGGCGCTCTGCCAACTCGTCGGACCACTCGCCTTCGCCCGAATGACCGGGCTTCGCACCATCACTCACAATGACTGCGCGAACATCGTCGATGACTTCCTCGCCGCCCACCGCAAGACCGATAGCGACGCCAAAGAGTCGAAGATCGCCACCAAGAAGACGGGCCGCCCCGCGCGCTTAGCTCGCTAGGCACAACGAAATCACAGCGTCCAGCCGGCTGGTCTTCGGGCCCTTTTCGCCTTCTCGCAAATCGCGTCGGCGATGGCATCGAAGGACCGTTCGTCGCCATCATCGGCGAGGCCGTGCGCGCAGATTCCATGGGCATCCGCGTGACGATTCGTGCCGGCAAAGTGAGTGCACCACCTCAGTGTTCGGACCGCCGTTTCCCGCGTTGAGAACTCTTCCCCCTACGTCCGTGAGGTGTCTCGCGGGCAACCCCTCGCATCCGCGGTCTCGCAATCCTTGGGACGCGGGGTGTCTGCGCCGCGGATCTTTATCCGGATATCGTCCGTCGTTAAGTGATCGTGCTTATTGGCAGAGGGGTCGAATTCCGAGTGGGGTGAATGCCCAAATCAGAGGTCTGTTCGAGGGCGAGTTTGTTCGCTGCGTCGCAAGCGCTGGCTGTCGGTGTCTCTTGATAAGACTGTTGCGAGCTGACTGCGTACCTGTGGTCAACAGGCAGGAGGATCCGATGTACTTCAAGGTCACGGTCACTGGTGACGCCAACCGCTATCCCACGTGGGCCTTGTACGGCGACAACCATGAGATGGTCGCCTGGGCAGGCGAAGGCTTCGAATCGCAAGCCAACGCCACCAGAGCGGCAAATGCCTTCAAGTCCGGCGGGTCCGCAGCACGGTATGAGACATTCCAGGACGTCGGCGGAAGCTGGCGGTGGCGCGCATGGCGGTCGAGTGACAAAGTTGCCGCCTCAGGTGAGTCGTTCGCCAGCTCTTACAACGCGGAGCGCGCCGCCGAGAACGTGCGGGCGAACGCGCCGTATGCGACTGGGCCCTGAGCTGCGTACATGGGTGACAATGACGATCTGAAGTTGAATCCACGGTTCCTGCGGCGAGCAGCGGAACAGGTGCGCGACTTTGAGCGGGCGTTCAGCGCCCTGCTCGAGCTGTGTCAGTTCACCGCTGGGCTTCGGGCGATGGCTGGTCCCGACCTGCCTGACGAGGTACTTGCCGGCTACGCCAGTCTGCCCGCCGTGACACCGAGATCTGATGTGTCAGACGACGAATGGGTGGCGGCGAAGGGCCGCTGCTCACGGACAGCTGGCCGTATTGCGCATCTTCCCGACATCACCGGTGTGCGGATATCCCGCCCGGGATTCGGCGGTCCGGTTAACCCGTTCGAGATGTGGATAACTGTCACCCAGCCGCACTCGCTCGTACAGCCGGACGACATCCTCGCCGCGTCCGAACACACCATCGGCATCCTTGAATCGATGGTCGACCGTGTCGATGTCACCGGCGACATCAGCATCGAGGATATGCACCCTTTGGTCTGGGGCGCGGCTCGAGGCCAATGGCGCATCGAGTTGTACCGCGAAGCGGTGTCATCCGCCGTGGGCGCTGTCATCGACCACGTCCGCCAGCTCACCGGAAGGACTGACCTCGACGACAAGGACGTTTTCACGCAGGCCTTCTCGCAGAGTCCACCCAAGGCTGGTGCTCCGCGATTGCGCTGGCTCGGAGGTAATCAAGACCAGACCGTCATATCGATGAACCGCGGCTTGTTGAGTTTCTCGACGGGCGTCCATGCTGCGATCCGAAACCCAACCACCCACGACCGGACGCAGCTATCGGCGCAGGAGGCCGCCGAGAGGCTCGCCGCTTTAAGCCTTCTGGCGACTTGGGTGGAGAAGTGCAGGCTCGACAGCGTCGACGCCACGCAGTGAACAATCACTCGCGAGAACTCAAGCGCTGGAACCGCCGCCGCGAAATCCATCTGAGGCACAGCGATACGGTCAGCGGGCTCTTTCGGCGATGTAGGCGGTCCAGTCGCGGGCAGCAAGTCTGGCCCAGTCGGCGGCGTTTTTGTCGGTGAGCCCGAGCAGTTCGGCCAGGACTGGTGCGGGCATGTCGCCGGAGAGGTGGAAGAGGGTCGCTTTGCGGTTCTCGTAGGGCTTGATCCCGATGGCGACGAGCTGGGAGCGGATGTTCTCGGTGGCGAGGTGCGCTGCAGGGTTGCCGCCGCGGAACAGCCAGCCGGTTCCGCGTGAGGCGTAGAGGCTTTTGCCGCGGTGCTCGAGGTGCTCACGGATGAGGTCGTCGAGGAGCGGCGGCATCTGGACTGGAATCTTGCTGAAGGTGACGTGCACGGCCCGGTCGTCGGTGATCGCGACCTGACTGGTGCGCATGGCGACGATGCGTGAAAGCGGCTGTGCGAACAGCAATGTGAGCAGGCCCGCAATTCGTGTATAACGGCGCACGGTCGTGTCGTGCAGCAGACGCTCTACGGCCGCCCACCGCTGCGTATCGGAGACGGTTACTGAGGGCGGTGACTGCGGGACGTCGGGGACTCGGAGTTTGGTGTTGGTGCGGGATTGGCGTAGCCAGACGATGAAGGCGTACTCATGGTTCAGCATCCTGCCGACGTGTTCTTGGTAGCGCTCCAACAGATCCTGGGTCGCGGTCGCCGCACTGGCGTCATGGCGGGCGAGGAAGCCCACGAACTCGATCGCGACGCGGATGCGCCGTCGACACGCATCGGCCATCGACTTGGTCAACCGGTCTTCACGGGCGGCCTTGCGCATTCCTCGCAGCACCTGCCAGTGCGCGAATCGGCGAATCAAGGCGGCGTCCTCGGCGGGCAGTTCGGCGACGATGTCTTCGATCCAGGGCAGCATCCGTTCGATGCGGATGTCGAACGGTTCCAGGACACCGACCGCGACGAGAAGACTGCGAAGGTAGTCGTGGGCACGATCCGAGGGCAGGGTGCGGAAGGTGTCGTGGCTGATGTCGACCGCGCCGCAAGCCATCTGCCCGAGAAGTTGGGGGCCGATGCCAGGTTTCTTGCGCAGCCACCACAGCCCTGTTTGTGGGCGTTCGGAGTTCACCAGCTCGTCGAAGACCGGCCGCAATTGGCGGTGAATCTGGCCGGTCGTCGGGTCGGCGAGCAAGTCGCTGAGGCGTTCACGCAGGAAGCATCGCGCGCACCGATTGTGCCCGTAGGGATGGTCTTCGCGCCCGCATTCGCGGCACCCGAAGATCGACTCGACACCGGCACATGACGCGCACACCACCGTCTCGCCGCGTCGCCATGCCAGCGGCCGCACGACATGGCAGCCCGGACAGGTTTCGGGGTGGTAGTGCCGCCTGCGACGGCAGCCGACACAAATGCGACACCCATGCGTCAGCCGGGTCAGGTAGTTGGTGCTTGCGCACTCCCAGCAGGCTCGTCGATTCACTCGTTGTCGCCGGGGCGGCGGATCCTGGCGCGGATCGGCCGCAGGTCGCCGATCCCGGACCCGCTGTCGTTGACTGCGGGTGCCTCGCGGATCTGTTCTTGGGCGAGCTCGAACAGATCGTTGGGGGTGCACGCCAGGATGTCGCACAGCGCCGCCAGCAGGTCGAGATTGATGCGCTGTGGAGGCTTGGTAGCGATCCGGTGAACCATCTGTCGGGAGATCTCCACGCCACGTTCGTGCAGCGGTGCGACGAGGTCGGTGGTGGCGAACATGCCGTTCTCGGCCATCAGGCGGCGCAGGTTCCACCGGAGGACGGTTCTAGTGCTCATCCTGGCTCCCTTCAGTCGTCGCGGATCCGTAGACGCGGCGCAGCGCCGCCTGCAACGTTTTGGTCTTGAAGTCGTTGGACACCGAGGTGTAAATCGCGGTGGTCGAGGCGTAAGAATGTCCGACCTGCTCGGTAACGAACCGTTCCGGGTAACCGAACTCGATCAGGTGGGTCACATAGGAGTGCCGCAGGCAGTGCAGGGTGAGGTCTTGAGGCAGACCGGCCTGCGCCCGCAAGTAGGCGAATCGCTTGTCCATTTGCTTGGTCGCCACCCGCTGCCGACGCTCAGTCAGCCACAACTCTTGACGGCTGCCGGGACTCAGAAGCGGCCGGGCTTGATCGACCCATTGGCGCAGTCCGTCGATCACCCAGTCGAACTCGGGAACGGCCAGCACCGTGCGACGCCGAGGGGCGCTGCCGCGGCTGGACTTGGCATACCGGACGTGGACGGCGCCGAACGTTCCCCACGCCGGCATCCGCGGGTTGGGACGCAGGTCGGCCACGTCGAGGTAGCACAGCTCTCGACGGCGTAACCCGAAGGCGTAGGCCGTCTTGATCATCTGCGCGTCGCGCAACGCCGCCAACGCGCCTTTGCGACCCGAACGCGCAATGATGTCCACTCGATCGGCAAGGAACGCGAACAACGTTTCCACCTCGTCGTAGGTGAACGGCCGGCGGGCGGGCTTGCCCTCGTATTCGACCAGATGCGCCGCGGTGTTGAAGTCATGGCAGACCTGCGACGGGATCCTTTCGAACCGCTGCTCGCACTGCGAGATCCAGCCATAACGGCCATCGAGTAGGTAGTCACAAAACAACCGCAGCGTCATGTGGTAGCCGCGAATTGTCGAGGGCGCCTTGCGGTTGTTTCCCGACATCAGAGCCGCCGTGAAGTCCTCGACATCGCCGGCCGTCCAATCCCACGGATGCGTCTCGGCGAACGCAGCGAACCGTCGCACGAACGCCAATCGCGATTCGATCGTGGCCTCGGCAAGCAGCCGGGACTTCTGCTGGCGTCGCCACCCCGACAGCATCGCTTCAAAGACCGCGGACGGTTCATCAAGATGGACCACGCCCGCGGCGAGAACGAGGTGCGCCGAACCTGGAACGCTCAACTGAAGGCCTCCAGACGGTCAACTCACAGTTGTCAATGTCAACGGCAAGTTACCACGATCTGGGCCGAAATCGCTCATCAGCACAAACGGGAAATGGTTCAATGGCGGCTTGGCGGCTCTCGCCCCAAGCGCCACCCGCGTGCGTCAACTTTAAGTTGATTGGCGATCTTCGCAGCCAAAGTGCAAGAGGTGTGTGGTCTGTCGGCGGGCTTGGTAAACGGGGCGTGCTAACGCGGTGTCTCGCGATCGTCGATGGCGAGGCGGTGAACGGGGTCGCCGGGCGGTGTCGCATCACCTGACGGCGGGGCCAGAGTGTGTCGTGGGCGTGCGCCGTGGGGTGTCAGCGGGACGGTGCGTGGAAGATCGCCGACTTCTGTGGGGCGGGTTGAGATGGACGGAGTCTCGAGCAAGGTGCGCCGCGTCGTCGTCGTGCTGCTGCACTCGACCGCGACGGTGCTCCTGCTGGTGTCCTGGGGTGTCGTCGGCGGCTGGCCCAACACCGTTGTCGAGGTGAGTGCTGCCGTCGGCGCGGCCTTGCTCCTGTTGATGATCGCCGCGCGTGCTGGTTGCGATTTTGGGCGACGCTGGCCCACCTACGGCACCGCGGCGCTCGCCGTCGCCGTGGTTGCAGTTGCAGTGGCCTGCGCCGTAACGGTCGTCGGGCGGTGGGTGGGGCTGCCCGAACGCGATGCCTGTGACGTGGCGGCCGTCGCGGACGAAGCTTCGGCCGTCGCGCGCCTTCTGACCACGGTGCCCGACCGTGGTCGTAGCCGGTACTTGCAGCAGCTGCGGCCGCATGTCATCGACGAGGTGTACGACGCGCTCGCGACCGACGTTGTGGGTTGATACCGCCGGCGCCGTACGTGCAATCGAGCGTGGTGACATGGGTGCCACGCCGATGGCGCGCCCGGTTGAAACCTAGAAGAACCCGGTATTCGATCCTGGCGGTCGACCGTGGTTCTTTGCTTTTTACGCTCGTTCGGGCCGACTCGCATAGCGGTCCCGCGCAGCCCGACGTTCAACATCAGCGGTTTCGCCGTTGAACTCCGACGCCAGCTGGGAGTAGCCGACATCGAGGTCATCCGGGTCAGGATCGGCTTCCATAAACGAATACTTCGAACTCATTTTGGGGGAAGGCCGTAGCGGGCGCGGATCTCGTCTTCGCCGAACGTGCGGCCGGCGGCGATGTCGGCGTCCGCTTCTCGTAGCGACTCGCGGAGACGCGCAACGTCAATGGATGGATCATCGAAGGGCCAGTCGTCGAGATGATCAATGGGCCAGTCAGCGAGTTCCTTAGGTGCACTGCTGTGGCCTTGAGTGTTCGATTCGGACGCTTCCCAGGCTTCAGTTTCAGAGGGCGGCATCGACGCCTCGGTATCGCCGTTCTCTTCCGTCACCTTCGAAGGATAGGTCGCTTGCCTGCCTGCCTGCCTGCCTAGCCTTAGGCCAGGCGGCCGCGGTTGGTCGAGGCATCGGTTAGACGCTGGAGTGGGATTATGTCGAGGGTGCGCGCTTTGGGCGCGGGGGGTGCCAGGTCCTCACTCGTTCAGGGGGCACGGTCTTCTCGGCAGCCGTCTTCTGTCTTCAAGGGCGTCCCCGTTCCCGCCGGTCTGGGACAGGATGCTGGGACCAAGGTCAGCGGGATTAAGCGTGTCAGCCTGCTCTCGGCCAGACAGGCGGCACAATTAACTGCAGAGAGGCACTTACGTCGAGAAAGGTGACTCATGGCTAAAGGCGATATCAGTACTTACAACGAGGATGGGGTCTGGAAGTCGAAGGTGGAGGGCAGTAGTCGAGCCGCTCACACCGGGGGCACCAAAGCCGAACAACAGGCGGTCGGCCGGCAGATGGCGCAGGACCGTCAGGTTGAGCACACCATTCGCAAGCTTGACGGAACAATCGGCGAGAAGAACTCGTACGGCAACGATCCGAATCCTCCGAAGGGGTAAAGCAGCGGCCCGTGTGGCCGCCAGCAGGCCGGTGCTGGCGTTGCCCTGGGGATCGAGGTCGCGTCTCGCCTTCGAAGGTTCGAGTTGATCAGTTCCTTCTCACCGCTTCGCGACCTCGGCCGGAGCCCTTCGATAAGATTCCTACTGCAGACACGCCCCGCTACCCGGCGGTGCAGTCCGGGCCACGGGGGAGTGCATGACGACCGCTTCGAAGAACAGCAGTCTCCAGGCTGCTCGCGAAACGAAGAATGATGAGTTCTACACGCAGTGGGCCGACATCGAGCGCGAGATCAATGCGTACCTCGAATTCGACCCCAATGTGTTCCGAGACAAGGTGGTCCTCCTGCCGTGCGACGATCCGGAGTGGTCCAACTTCGCGAAGTTCTTCGCCCTGCACTTTGTCGACTTCGGCCTGAAGAAGCTCATCTCGACGTCGTACGCGCCCGACAGCAACCCGAACCTCGGCTACTACACCCCGACCCTGTTCGAGATGGACGACCCGAAGTTCGACGAGACCAAGACCCACACGAACGGTAAGAAGTTCGTCCTCGAGCTCAAGGACATCAACGGCGACGGCATCGTCAACATCGACGACCTCGAGTGGGAGTACCTCGACGGCGACGGCGACTTCCGCAGCAGAGAGGTCACGACGCTGCGTGACGAGGCCGACTTCGTCATCACCAATCCACCGTTCAGTCTCTTTCGTCAATTCATGACATGGGTCATCGGTGGCGGTCGGAAGTTCTCGGTGATCGGCAACAACAACGCCATTACCTACAACGAGGTCTTCCCGCACATCATGGCGAACCAGCTGTGGAAGGGCGCGACCGCGAACAGCACCGACATGGTGTTCGGGGTCCCGAAGGGCGCGAAGGTATCCGACGCCGACCGGCTGAAAGCGGAGAAACTCGGCTACCCATCAGACGACGAGCGGGACTACACACGGCTGGGTAACTCCTGCTGGTTCACCAACATCGACCACGGCCGTCGCCACGAACCGCTGCAGCTCATGACTACGGCCGACAACATCAAGTTCAGCAAGCACAAAGAAGTCCGCGGTGTCGGGTACCCGACATACGACAACTTCCCCGCGATCGAAGTGCCGTTCGTCGACGCGATCCCCAGCGACCACGACGGGATGATGGGCGTTCCGATCACGTTTCTCGATAAGTACAACCCCGACCAGTTCGAGATCGTCGGTAGCAGCGAAGGTGACTACCCGCAGACGAAGACCTACGGTCCGAAGGAGCGCGTCGTCGATGGGGTGCGGATGAAGTCGAACACGGGATCCTTTGGCTGCTTCGTTCGAACCGAATCATTCGGCCCTGGAACGTATTTCGACGTGGGCTACCCCGTGAAACGCATCTACAAGCGCATCTTCATCCGCCGGAAAGACGCCTCATGAACACCGAGCTGAAGCACTACACGGTCCAGCAGATCCTTGAGGGCTTCGTCTACAACGAGCTGGAGGGCAAGGGCCTGTTCGGGCTCGACGGCAAGCTCGTCATCCAGCCGGAGTACCAGCGCAACTACATCTACAACGACGGTAAGCGCGACGTTGCAGTCATCGACTCGTTGCTCAAGGGGTATCCGCTCGGGCTGATCTACTTCAACGTGGAGGGGGAGACGTTGGAGGTGCTGGACGGGCAGCAGCGCATCACTAGCTTCGGCCGGTTCGTCACCGGGAAGTTCGCGATCAAGGTCGACGGTAAGGAGCAGACCTTTTCTTCGCTCCCGAAGGACAGCCAGCGCAAGATCCTCGACACACCGCTCGACATCTACGAGTGCGAGGGCACCGAGGACGAGATCAAGGCGTGGTTCCAGACCATCAACATTGCCGGCGTCCCGCTCAACAGGCAGGAGCTCCTCAACGCGATCTACTCCGGACCCTTTATCACGAAGGCCAAAGCCGAGTTCAGCAACTCGAACAACGCGAATATGCAGAAGTGGCGGTCCTACGTCAACGGCGACCCCAAGCGGCAGCAGGTCCTCGAGGAGGCGCTGGACTGGGTAGCGTCCTCGCAGAACCTAAGCATCGACGCCTACCTCGCTCAGCATCGCCTGGACCAGGACGTCACCCAACTGAAGACCTACTTCACCTCCGTCGTCGACTGGATCGGAAGCGTGTTCACCCGTCCGCCGGACAAGGAGATGCGCGGCCTCGAATGGGGCCGGCTCTACGAAGCGCATCATGGGACCTCCTACAGCGCAACGAAGATCGAGGCCCGCGTCAACGAGCTGCGCGCCGATCCCGCGGTTCACAGCAGCAAGGGGATCTATGAGTACCTGCTCGACGGCGGGACGAAGCCGCAGCTGCTCGACATCCGCCTATTCGACGCGAAGGACAAGCGCGTCGCTTACGAGCAGCAGACGCAGAAGGCCGAAGCCGTCGGCGAGTCGAACTGCCCGCTGTGCGCGATCGGCGGAGACAGCAACAAGACCCGGATCTACAAACTGAGCGAGATGGACGCCGATCACGTGACCGCCTGGTCCAAGGGCGGGTCGACGGACCTATCCAACCTGACAATGCTCTGCGTGCCCCATAACCGCGCCAAGGGCAACCGGTAGCGCCCCACGTGGGTCTGTCTCATTTCTAGAGAAGCGAGACAGTCACCGCGGAGCGGTGCCCAGTCCGCATAGCGCCAGTTCGCGGTGTCTCATTTCTCGTCTCACACCGCGTGTCTCAGATCCCCGACGTCAGAGGTTGATGAGACGGTGAGGGTGTGACGGCAATCCTCGGGTACGCGCGGGTGAGCACTTGTGGTCAGGACCTCGATACACAGCTCGCGACGCTGGCCGCCGAGGGCGTCGAGTCCGCTCATGTGTTCACTGGCAAGCTGTCCGGTGCGGTGAAGGTCGGGCGGCCGGGCCTGGCGGCGCTGCTGCACAACGCGCGCGAAGGTGACACGGTGGTGGCACGGCCATCGATCAGTTGGGCCGATCCGTCGCCGAAGTTATCCGCACCATCGCGGATCTGGGTGAGCGCCGAGTTCTGGTGCGCGCCCTGCGCGAAGGGGTTGATACGGGTACACCAACCGGCCGGGCGGTAGCCGCCATCATGGCCACCCTGGCCGAACTCGAACTTGAACTTGGCCGCGAGCGCCGCGCTGCCTCACTTGACTCGCGGCGAGCCCGCCAGCTGCCGGCCACTAAGCCCTCCAAACTCACACAGGAGCGACAGCGACCGCTCCGACGCCTGGCCGCAACCGGAGAGCCGGTTCACGAACTCGCCAAAGCATTTGGCATCAGTCGAGCAACGGCCTACCGGTACCTCTCCACGCCCATAGAGTGCGAGCAGGAATAATTCCGAGAAAGGCGTCTGGTGGCCGATAGCTCCGTGCCGAAGCTGTTCGATGAACAGGTTCCGCTGCGCACAGAATATGTTCTAAGACAAGGGTTTACACGCGACCCTGGATACTGCAAGAGCGTGCTGCCTGATGAACGGATGTGGCCGAGTGAACTTGACCAACTCCCGGCGCAACCCAACGGCCGGATTCGAATCGATCGCACCGTGGTGTTCGCAATCGCTCAACGGGTGGTGGCTGAACTCACCGACCCTCGGTCCGCGACACAATTGCATGCGGCCATCATTTTTTGGGGAGCTCCTCCAGGACAGTCGACAGTACGTGCGGCGAGGCCGTTATCGAGCGACAACGCCCCGTCACGCCTGACTGAGGCGATCAAGGTGGTGCGTAGCGAAGGTGCCGCCAGCGCATACAAGGCGATGGGCAGGCATCAACGGCTATGGATCGCCGGACTGGGCCCGTCCTATTTTACCAAGCTGATGTATTTCGCCGGTTACGATGCCAAACCGTATATTTCACAACCACTTATCATGGATGACAACGTGGTCGCCGGTCTTCGAAAATCGACCGGACAGCAATGGGAAGCATCGCTAGAGCACTATCTCCGCTACATCGATCTTGCCAAAGATTGGGCCTACGAGTTCGACACTGAGGTCGATGTCATTGAACGCCGGCTGTTCGAACTCGGATCATCCTGAACCTCTTTTCCCAAGCGCTTCGAATGATCGCCTGACCGTGTACCTGCTGGTCGTGACCTGAGGAGGAGGTGCGTCGTCTTGACGTTGGGAGGTTAACCCTCGCCGCTATTTCGGCTGACGCATCCTCTGACAACCTCGTCAACGTTGTACTTCGCCAACAGGTCCTTGGGCAGCCCGCTCACCTCGGCTTGGCAGGCCTCCCTGACCTTCATTCCGCGGTTGTCTTTCATGCGAGCCGCAGCTGACCTACCGACGGTGTCAATTCCGTACTGTTCCGACTCGGTCGGCGGATCAGCGCAGGCGGCGGTAGGGATTATGGAGGCGGCGGCGAGCACCGCGAGCATCATCTTCATTCAGAGCACCCTTCTAGCTGTGGCAGAGATCCAAATCGCTTGTCTTGCAGTGGCGTAGACCGTCAAGGACGTCTTGGGGCGGAACGGACGGCGTCAGATTTTCATCGTTTTGCCGCAGTTGCCGCAACGGATGAGCCCGTGCTTGGTGACCCGCACGTTCACAAAGGTGAATCGGCAGTAGGGGCAGGTGATGGTGGGGACGGACACGGCCATGATGGCCTCACTTTCCTTAGAGGGGTTCTGCGTGTGGGGGCATCCGAGCGGCGGGGGGTACATCGAGGACCGGAAATCCCCGCCGCTCGGAGAGCGGTCAGCCGCGTTCGGTGACCGTGGTGTTGGGGTGGCGTGCAGCGGTGGAGGCCTTCACGAACTTGCCGGTGATGGCGCTGCGGTGATGGGTCCCACTGCTGCGGTTGGCGCCCCGTTCGGTGACCGTGGTCCTGGGCTTGCGCGCCGCGGTGGACGCCTTGACGTAGCGACCGGTGGCCGCGCTGCGGTGATGTCCCTTGGCCATTGACAATCTCCTTTTCTCGTACGTCCGGCCCGTGGAGCGGAGCCGAACACTTTGGTAACTAACTTTCCACTTTAGTGTACCAGAGGTTTCCACTATCGTGTAAAGCCGCCTACAATGGTGCTATGACCACCGACAACGCTTCCCTCGGCCCCACCCTGCGCGAGCTTCGCGAGTTCTCAGGGAAGACGTTGAAAGCCGTTGCCGAACCGTCCGGGATCAGTACCGCCTACCTGCAGAAACTCGAACGCGGCGAGGTCAAGAGTCCATCGCCGAAGGTGCTCTACGGTCTGGCCGAAACGCTGGGCGCGGACTACCTCGAACTGATGCGCCGCGCCGGGTACGTCGTGCCAGGTGGCACGGCGCACGGCAACACGCTGGCCCACGCGCTGAGTTCCGAGGGACTCACCGCGGAGGAGTCGGAGGCCCTCACCACGTACCTCCAGCTCTTACGACATAAGCAGCGGCAGCGAAATGCTTGAGGACCTCGACAGCGCCCTGGACATCGAGCAACGCACTCACGCGCTGCTCAAGGCCGCTGATGCCTACGGCCGATATCCCACACCGGTGGACGACATCGTGTCGGCGCGCGGCCTTCTTGAGGCCGATGACTTCACCCTCGACGAAGGGGTGCTCGCCTCGATGCCCAAGGCGGTGAGCGATATCGTTCGCCGCGGATTCCGGGGCCTGCGCGGCGCGTTGGACCGTCGTGAGCGCACCGTCCACGTCAGCGAGCTGGTCACCCATGAGGGGCGTAAGAACTTCGTCAAACTCCACGAAGTCACCCACGACTTGCTGCCCTGGCAGCAGCAGCTCGTCCACACCGACAACGAGGAGACGTTAAGTCCTTCAACCAACCGACTCTTTGAGCAGGAAGCCAATCAGGGTGCCGCTGAGCTGCTGTTTCAGCGACACGGATTCACCAACGACGCCAGGAGCCTGGAGATCGGCGTCGCCAGCGTGGCCCACCTGGCCCAACGCTACGGATCGTCTCTTCGGGCAGCATTTCGGCGCTACGCCGAAACACACCAGGACGCCGTCCACGTCCTGTGTCTGAGCAAGATGCCCAACAGCGACGGCAGCTACGACCGTCAAGAAACCCCTCGCTCCCCGAAATGGGTGGAGCGCTTTGGAAACACGCGATATCCGCGACGCCTGCACCCCTCGGCCTACTCCTTCCTGGCGGCGATCGACCACGGGCTCGGTGAGGTGCCCATGCTTGATCTCGCCGGCGTTCGGGTCAACGTTCGAGTCGAGACGATGAACACCGGTTACGCGCAGATCATGATGCTCTGGGTCGAGCCCCAGCACCGTCGCCTTCTACGCCCGATCCGCGTCCGCCTCGCCGACGACTGATCAGCTGGCCGCCCGGACCAAGCACACACCCCAATTTATCCGTGTTGCCTGTAGGCGACATGCCCTGCGGGAAAACGACTTTGATGTGGCTGTGGTGGTGGATCGATGTCCGGTAGCCGCGCTATGGTCGTCCCATGACGAGGGGGTATCGGCGGTCCCACCGGACCGGGTTGGCCGTCGCGGCAACAGCGCTGGTGCTCGCTGGTGGCGCGGCGGTGACCAGCGGCCTGGCGCTGGTGCGCCCCATCGCCCCCGCGCAGCACGCGGTCAAGGTCGTCGAGCCCCCGCGGGCCACCTACAGCAACGACGAGATCGCGGCCGCGAAGAACACCACTTGTTCGGCATGGGATCAGGCTGCGCGGTCACTTGCCTCAGCGGGAAGCCTTAGGGCGACGATCGCCGGGCCCAACGGTTCGAGCCCGGAAGCCAAGCTCGCGCGCACCGACGAGAAGCGAGTTGGCGTTACGTCGATCGCTTTCCTTCGAACGAAGATCGAGCCGGGCACGCCAGACCCGGTGTTGACTTCAGTTGAGACCTGGATCGCCACTCAGATCGACCGACTGCACGCTGTGAATATGCGTGACTGGGACGCATCCAACTCAGCGGCGGACCGAGCCAATGAACTGGTCTCGGAGATCGTGACCGATTGCGGGTTCCGCTGATGGCGGCCGTTGGGGGTTCTGCCGGTTCGTATGGGCTGCTAATTGTCACACCGGACATGGAACCGCCGGACGCCTCGCACTGGGACGCCCAGGAGCAGGCCTACCGGGCCAGCGCCACGGCATGGGACGGCATCCACCAGAAGATCGTCACCGACAACGCGGCGTTTCGCGATGCCGCCGATTCTCGGGGCTTCGACGAGGCGCACCGGGCGGGTGCGGTGTTGGCCGAGGAGGCCAAGACGATCGCCGAGTGGCACGACAAGGTGGCCAACAAGTGCGCCGACATCGCCACGGTGTTGCGTGACACGCGTGCCGGTCAGGAGCAGCTGATCCGCGAGGCCGATCCCAAGATCGCCGCGGCGAAGCTGCCCGGCGAAGCGGAAGCGCTCGTAGCTCAGTATCACGGCATGGCCAGGTATCAGACCGAGGCGGGCGTCACGGCCGCGATGGCCGCGCATACCTCGTTCAAGAAGTGCAGTGAAAACGTCAGAGCCCTAGACCTTTTGACGAAATGGGGCGACGTCCCCGCTGCGCCCCCCGTGCAACCTCTGAATCAGCCGTCACCGGGAATTGAGCACGGGAACAACGCCTGGAACACCAGGCACGAAAACGGCAGCGACGAAAAGCGCCCCGCAGACGCACCCACCGACAAAGCCGGTACATCGGTCACGCAACCGGGGGTGTCCCCCGGCGTCGACGCGAGGACCGGCAAAGCGGGTGTTGGCGATGAAGGACTCGCGGCGTCGGGCCCGGCGACGCAGGCGACGCCGGGGATCACACCTACACCGCGGCTGGCCGCGGCGTCGCCGCTCGGCGGTGGCGGTGCGCCGTCGATGGGTGGGTTGGGCAGTGGTGGCGGTGGGATCAGCTCCGGTGGCGGTATTCCGAAGATGCCCGGCGGCCTGGGAAGCGGCGGTATGCCGGGCGCGGGTTCTAATCCTTTGAGTAGCGGTCTGGGCCAAATGCCAGGCGCGGGAGGCAGTTTGCCGAACGCCGGTGGCCTCCCGACGGCATCGAACGCTGGGGCCGCGTCGCCGTTGTCTGCGTTCAATCAGGGAGCGGCGGCGACGGCGGGCATGGGCGGCGGGATACCGCCTGCGCCGCCACCGGCACCGGCGAGCCCGTCGCCGGCCCTGGCGGACGGCGGCCATGCGGCACCGGCCGCGGCCGCCCCCGGCGGGGGCATCTCGCCGGCCGCCGCGCAACCCGGTGCGGTGGCCCCGGCCATCGCCGCTGCCGCACCCACCGGGACGGGGATGGGGGCCGGTGCGGGTGCGCCGATGATGCTGCCGCCGGGTTCGATGGGACCGCCGGCTGCGGCCGTTCCACCGCCTACGACCATCCCGGCGGGCACTGCCGGCTCGACGAACGCCCAGGCGGCGCCTGTCGCCCCGTCAGCAGCGGGCGCGGCGGCGAGCCCGACGCTGATCCCAGCCAGCGTCGTCGCTGCAGGCCAGCTTGCGGCCGCCCAAGAGCGCCGCGAGTCGGCCGACGCGGCGGCCGCCAAGGAGTTGGCATACAAGCTTCAGCACGCGGCTGAAGAGATCAAGTACCCGATCGAATGGGCGATAGGGGTCTTCCGCTCACCGAGCGGCACGGAAACCGTCATCACCACCAACGACGGAGCGAGCTACATCCCGGCGGGTGTGTTCGTTCCCCGTTCGGTGCGCGTGCTGTCCACAGATCCGTTGGTGGACGACCATTTCCGGCAACTCTGGTTCGGGTGGGGAGACCCGGCGCGGGTGCTCATCGAGTACGCGAAGCTGCGCGCTCAGAAGGGCTGGCGGCTGGTCGCGGCCGCAACGACGAGCGTGGTGAACGTGTTGCGGGATGCCGGGGTGGAGCACCCGCCCTCATGCACGCGCATGACCAACCCGTGGCGGCAGGAGGGCGTCGAGATCCCCGCACCGGTCCTGGACGACATGCACGAGCACCGCCTGGCGGTGCTGTGGCCTGACGTGTACCCGCGGCTACTGCGCGTCATGACGGCCGATCCGATCTTTCAGGACCGCATCGTTCGGGGGGTGAGTGCATCGTTGGTCCACTTGGCGACTACCCAGGCTCAGGCGCTCGACGACGGCATCCACGACGCGATTCGCCGGGTCTGGATGGCCAGGGGTGCTGACCACCAACCCACCGTGCAGCAGTGGGCGGAATACGACGCCGAAGCCAAGACCTTCAACGGCACCACGTCGATCTGCCGGCCGGGGTTCGTCAACGGCGCCACCGCCGATCCCCGCGACACCCTTCAGGAGCGGGCCCGGTACCGGGCCCACTGGCTCGTCGCGCGTACCGCCGAACACATCGGCGGGTGGGCCCGGCGCCCGCTACCGCTATCCGACATGTGTTACGCCGCAGCCGCCACTGGCGAACTCCCTCAGCTGCGCGACGTGATCGTCAAGGCTCTTGTCAGCGTTGAAGAGGACCTCCAATGCGAGGCCCCTCGGTGACGACACAAAGTCTTTAGCAGTACCACTTCCGCTGGTCGACCTCATGAATCAGGCCTACGACCGGACACGCCGCGGCGACCCAGCTCAAGGCGACAACGACTAAACGCTCTCGCTGTTCTCATTGCGCTCGTACTCCGAAGCGCTCGCCGCGATCCTAACGGCCTTCACCACGCGACAGCGTTGGTAAGCAGCTGAGTACCGCCGAAGACATGTGAGCGACGTACGAATGTGGCTGTGGTGGTGGACGATAGCGTACGACCCGATCTACGTTTGCGCCTATGAGCGGAAGCGACAAGCTACGGGCGCGCCAGCGTGTAGTAGAGGCGCAGCGGCGGGCGAACGAGAAACGTGCGAGCCTTGCGCTCGCCAACGCGGACGACGCCGCCTCGGTTCGTGTTCTGTTGCAGCGGTTGGGCGCAGTCGACGTTTGGGAGAGTGCGAGACTCGACCAAGTGACTGAGAACGTCCGCAAGGATGCGGCTCGGAAGAGAGTGAGCCACTTTGTGAACTTGCAAAGCGTCATCGGGCGCATGAGGGATCGCGGTCAGACGGTTGCATCGATCGCAAATCTCGCTGAAGTCGGAGTTCGCGACCTTCAGAATGTGCTCCGCAGGGCGCGTGCCGACGACGGCGGGGTGCAGCGTGCAGCCAGGTCTCGTGACGGTTCCGGCCTGGCCGCGAACCGTGCAGTCTCCCGCAGCAACAGCACAGTTGACGTCGATCATTGGTCGACGGGAGCAGATTGCGACTCAACGTTCGATCCAAGTCGGTGTGTCCGTTGCGATGCCGTCATGCTGGATCCCGACGTCACGTTCCGGCGGGGTCGTCCACGCCGTTATTGCTCTGACACATGCCGCAGAGACGCCTCAGCGGCACGCACGGCTGCCGAGCGCCATGGGGAACCTATTCGCCTCGTCGAGGTTTCTCGTGCTGCCGGTCGGAGTGAACGGCATGCACAGCACGATTGCGCTCCTGCGGCGGAGATTCGCTCCGCTCGCCACGCGGTCGATCTGGCACTCAACAACGCCGATGTTATGAACATCCTGTTGTCGACTGTCTTAAGTCGAGCGCGACGTAAAGAGCTGGACCGCAGCACCTTCGAGATCGTGCGTGAACTCGCCAGGGCGGTCTATCCGAATCGGCAACAGTGAGCGCCCCAGGTTTTCGCTGTCCGTCAGACCGGGCGCACTCTGTGCCCCCGGTTCATGTGAGTGATAGAGGCCCATTCGGCTTCTCGCGCGAATAGGCGGCGCCGATGTCATCGTGACTGGGTCCCCGCAGATACGGGAGAGCCGGCTAAAAACAAGCATCCTGGACGTGACGTCGCGCGAGTGATTGATTTGCTCGAAACCGCATATCAGCCCGATGAAATGCAGAGATGCTCGGATCTATTATGTGCTCGGTTGTGGCGGAACATACGTGTAAAGCGGTACCTTGTGGCTCATGGAACGTCTCGATCCGCAGCCGACTACGTGGCCGGCTCACGGACGAACAGCGCTATCGCTGCACCGTGAATAGGACGAGTGGCCAGCGCGCAGCAAGATGTCACATAGGATGTACGCGGCCTACGCTGCAGCGCATGCAAATATCGATTGCCGCTGAACATTCTGTATTACTGACCTTTTCGATGTTGCAGGAGGTTGACTTCAGCGAATGGATTCCGCTTCTCGCGAGGTAGACGGCGAAGCTTGGAGGGCGGAGCTGGAGCGTCTGCATGCGCATCTGGTGAACGTCATCGATCAGGCGTCTATATGGGCGCGCAAATTTCACGTTCGGACTGGGGATGAGTTATCGGCCAGCGACTCCCTGCCGATTAGCTATCCTTTGATTAGCTATGCAAATCAGCTGGAGCGAATGAGCGCGCGGCTCAAGATCATCTCTGAAAACGCTTCGCTTCAGTGTCCGCCACCAACCTGGGACCGCGCGAGCCTCTATGCACCATCGCCGATAGGGGTTCAGGGGAGTGACGCACATCTGCGACGGGCAGACTTCGCGGAAGGCGGTCAGTATCTGCTAATGCTTCGGCCAACTTCACCGCATGAGCACATCGTCACGGCTCGTCAACAGTGGAGCGCTGCCCTTCGCCGTGCGAATCCAAGCATCTTCGAACGCAAGCTTCGTATGCCTCAGCTGGTCTCGTACGGTTGGTTCTCGCGATCAGAGTTCGATAAAGCGTATTGGTTGCTTCATAGGGCGTTCCGCGACAGTGTGGCGGCCACGTTCGGGCGTCTTTGGGCCATCGCAGGTCACGATGATAAATCGCGTTCGACAGCCATCCTCGTAAGCTGGATGAAGGCGTTGACCGACTTCGGATGCTCACTGGAGCATTGTGAATTGGTACTCCGTGACGTCGAGGTGGTTGATCCCGCCTCGGTCGCGGATTGCCGTGCCGCGCAGGAAGTCTGGCTCCTAGAGATACCCTAACCGGACATGCCGCCCGTCAGTGTCTCACCTGCGAGGCTGCCCTCTGGCAGGCCGCAGGTCTCGCAGCGCTGGGCTGCCACATCGGCGTCATAGCACATCGTTTCAGCTCAGTTGGCGGGACGCCGCATCCTGAACGCGGTTAGGAGAGGAGAATGAGCGTGAAGATCATTGCCGTGCAGGAGTTCCAGCGTACGTTCGACGAAGTGCTTTTGCGCGTCGAAGGTGGAGAGCGATTCGAAATCCAGGCGGCTGACGGCCATGCGGTTGCGTTGTTGCTGCCTGTTGAGCACGAAGCGCATCGCCCAACCGAACGACAAGTTCGAGCTGCCGCCAGTCGGCGCATCGCCCGTATCGACAAATTGGCGGATCAGATGGCGCGTGATGTGACAAAGTATCTGGGCACCTGATCCAGGAGCCAGCCCGTTCGGTCACGACGCTTCCGCTGTGACATCAGCGCCGGACGTATCGCACTCCTCCGGCGCTTTCCGGTGACCCACGGTGACTTTCGCATCTCCACTGACCTGCGTCCACGAGGTACGCGAGGATCGCGAGGCTCGCTGAGCCGCAACATCTTTGTAGGGAGGATAGATAGTCCACAGCAGAACGTTCCTGTGGTTCCGCGCGCTATCGTCTTCAATAACCCACCCGAGATTGCGAAGCGCCGGTGCGTGCCTTCGAAGTAACCCCGAAACGTCGCGACCGTTCTTTGGCCATTCCCTCGGCCGTCGCCAGTCGTCATCGACCGGTGTAAGCAGTTTCAGCAAATCATCGCCGGATTGACCGACAAGAGGTTCTTGAGGGCGCGAGCGTAGCTGTTCGACGAACGGGTTAATGGACAAAGTCTCCTCAGACAGGTGACTGGCGCGCGACGTGTATCGGCGTAAGCCATCCGTGGACAAGATCTCGTCCACGGCCGCCAGCGTGCGACAGAAGTCCGCCATCCGCGGCAGCTCATCAACTGAGATCGTTTCAAGTCGCGAATGGACAGCTGCGGCAAGGGTAAGTAGGCCGCCCAGAATGGCAGGTAGAGCCATTGTCCACCGTTGTCGCATCGCGGACTCCGGTTGTCGCATTTGTCGCTCGATGCGTCGCAGCTCGACTGTTACCAGTCGCTCTGCGAGGTCAGGACGTACCGCGCCGACGTCGATACCGTTGACGATCACGCACCGGCGAAACTTCAAAATTGCCAGGTCGGCGTCCGTGTATAGCGCGCGCTTCACGTGGCCGTCTCCTGTCGCAGCACGGCATAGCGAATCGGACAGCCATGGCGGGATCGCGGACAGATTGTCCAGAGCAACTACCCACGACCCTGACGCAGCCGTTACCCATGAGTCTTGATCGCGCGGCGCCTGTCGAAGGGGAACAGGGGAGGGGTCGACAAGGTCGACCAGCATCCGGGTGGTTGTACTCTTGGCGCTGCCTTGTTCGGCGAAGAGTGCTAGCACCGGGTGAGGAACGTCGCACTGGATCAGTGCGCCGACTAGGACAGCAAGAAGTACTGGTCGATCCTCGACAGCGATGTTGACGAAGTCCCAAAGTTCCGTCACATCGCCACTAGGACATGGCATAGGCATCGCGCCTGTCAGCTTGGTCCTGAGGAAGCGAACTGGCGCCGAGCTGCAAAGTGTCCATTGCCCGCCACGAATCCGGATGACCCGGCCATCCGGGTCCCCGGTGTCGATGTAAACAACTCCGCCTTGCTCGGCAACGCGGAGGTTCACTGCTTCGGGGGTCTGCGCGGCCGCGAGTCCCTCCAAGATCAGGGTCGCATCGGTCAGCGCCTGCCCCCCGGCGACGGAGCCGGTCTCCCGAAAGTAGCGTGCGGCCAGATCGGCGCGGAGTCCGGCTCGGCCGCCTCGAAGGAGCATCGCGAGGTGTGGTCGATTTCGTTCGGCGCCAAAGGGCTCGCCATCTTCGGACACTCCGAGCAGATAGCGCTCTTGTGCCATGCCGACCAAACGCGCTGCAACCGACTTCTTGTCCGTGTCTGCTGAGGAGTTCACGGGATCTCCTGCCCGTGGTGCTGTTGCAGACGGGCATAGAGGATTATTCTCATAGGGAATCTCCGTGCTGAGTGATCGGGTGGTTCGAACGAAAGGCCTCGGGCTAGACCCCGAGGTCTTTCTCATACGTCGGCGTTACGCGGCGTCGCCGCCTCCCCTCCGGGTTGCGCTCTCCCGCTGGGAGATCCATCGCAGGACCTCATCGCGTCGATAAACGACCCGGCGGCCCAAGGTGAAGCTCGCCGGACCGATATCCGAATGACGCCAGTACCTCAGCGTTCCAACCGGGACACCGGTTAGGTCCGAGACTTCCTTAGCTCCTAGCAGTTCCATCAGATTCGTCCTCAATCCCAGTTGTCTTGGCTGAGCCAACAGTGGCCGAGAGAGCATCGACGTGTCCACCACCGCAGCCACATTCACTGAAAAGTCGTTCGGGCCCCGCTGATTCGACCTCAGGAGAACACCGACCGGAGAGGCAAAGCGGATCGCTTCCACGGATTGTTGCGGTAGGGTCGATTCGTGATTACCCGGAACGAACGGGCAGGAATCGACGACCGCTGGCACAAGCGCGTCAAGGACCCGAACGGGACGATGCGCACGGAGCGGTCCGCGGTCTACGGCAAGGTCTCGCGATGGCGTGTCAGATGGGTCGACAGCACCGGAGCTGAACACACCAAGAGTTTTCAACGCAAGCCGGATGCGCAGGCATATCTCAACGGGCTGACCGCTGACCTCCAGCGTGGTGAGTATGTCGATCCGAGGAAGAGTGCGGAGACGTTCGGATCGGTCGCCGAGCAGTGGTTCGCCACCAAACAGCACCGAAAGCCGAAAACCGTTGCCGGATATCGTTCGTTGCTCGACACAGTGGTGCTGCCGCAGTGGGCGAGTGTTCAGCTGAAAAGAATTGATTACGAGTCGTATTCGACATGGCTGGGGGCGCTATCTGTCGACGGCGGGCAACGCGGAGCTGGTTTATCGGCAAGTCGAATCACCCAAGCGCATCAGCTGGTAGGTGCTGTCCTCAAGTACGCCCAACGGACTGGCAAGGTGGCGAAGAACGTCGCGTTCGAGATCAAGCGGGACGAGGATCTTCCCGAGCAAGCCGAGCGTGAGCGGCGATACCTGAGCCATGCCGAGCTGTTGATGCTGGCCAGGGCAGCTGGTCGGTTCGAGACGCTGACTCTGGTCCTGGGTTACTGCGGGCTCAGGTTTGGCGAAGCCGTTGCGTTGCGCCGCCGGCATGTGGGGGATCGGGTGCTGACGGTGCGCTCGTCCGCAACCGCGGTCACCGGTAAGGGCATCGTGGAGTCGACGACCAAGACGAAGCGGGATCGTCACGTGCCAGTGCCTGAGCCCGTCTGGAAGAAACTCGAGGCAGAGCTACCCGCCGACCCGAACGCGCTGGTGTTTCCCAGTCGCAAAGGTGGGTTCCTGCCACTCGGTGAGTACCGCTGGGCATTCGACAACGCGTGTGAAGACGTCGGCATCGAGGGGCTGGTACCGCACGGCCTGAGACACACCACGGCGTCACTGGCTATCAGCGCAGGCGCTAACGTCAAGGTCGTGCAGAGACTCCTGGGCCACGCGACGGCGGCCATGACGCTCGATCGTTACGGCCACTTGCTCAACGACGATTTGAGCGGTGTGGCCGACGCGCTGGGCAAGGCGATCAATAGCACTGCGGTATCACTGCGGTATTCAGGAAGTCAGGGGAGGGCTGAAACCGCCTGAACTATGCTCTGAGCTGCAACGCCCCCATAGCCCAATTGGCAGAGGCAGCGGACTTAAAATCCGCACAGTGTCGGTTCGAGCCCGACTGGGGGTACCGAAAGATGCCTCGGGGCGCGTCGTCATGGCATGCCGCCCTTCCCGCACCACCTGACCGATTGCGTGACTGAGGTCACGCTGCGCCCTCGGGTGGTGTCGTCAACCGCCAGTTCTGAGCTATCCAGCCCATCCATGTGCGTGCGGCAAGGCGGTCGGATCGGCGACGGTGCCACCGTCCATGGACGTCGTCGGCTCGGCCCATGTGTCGGCGGCAATCAACAACAGCTATCTCGGCCTTGAGGCATCGGTCGCGGTAACCCGATAATCCGGCCGAAGTGCAGGACATAGCAAATTTGATCGACAATTTGGCCAACCTGTGGTCTGTCGCGATCTGTGGCCGGGCCCGGTCGCCCAGTCGACACTTCTAGGCGTGTGAGCACGGGTCTTGTACACCTTGGAGGTCCGAGTGTGCAATCTGAAGATGAACGTTAGTCGTCGCTTTATTTCTGAGGTGGGCAAACATAAAGATCTGGTAACGAGCCGGCATCGCCTGCGTTATTGTTGCGGCCGTCAATAGTTGCGTATGCAAGTAAAAAGGGGTCTCGTGCACATTTCTGTCCGTTCGCATCTCATCGCCGGTGTCGCGTTCGTCGGCGTAAGTGCGCTGGCGCTGATGCCGGTCGCTCCCGCGGCTCCGGCCGTCGAGTTACGGGCGGTGGTGAGCGACAACGTCGCTGTCTACGAGAAGTATCGCGACCCGGTGAAGGTTTGGACGACGACGCTGAAGGAATCGGCTTCCTACACCACCGAGATCGGCAAGGGCATTTTCACCGACCCCGCGCCGGTGCTCAAGGAGGTGGTGAAGTCGCAGATCCACAGCACCATCGAAGTTTTCAAGTCGGTCGAGACCGCATATGTCAAGGCTGTGCCCGCGGTCGCGGAGATTCCCGAGGCGCTGCTGACGGCTATGGCTCAGCTTGCCCGCGGCGATGTGCAGGGCGCGGCCACGACGCTGTTCGACCCGGTGCTGACGCTCGGGCTTGCCGTGCTCGAACCCGGTGCCGCGGTGGTCGAAGCGGTCAGAACCGCGGTGGCCGACCTGTCCGCAGCGGTCGGGGTGCTCACCGATCCAGACACGCTGCGTGCCGTGGTGCTCGCGGCGACCGGACCGGTCCTTTCGGCGGTGAACGCGCTGATCGACTCGGCGGGGCTGGTGGTGGACGGCTTGTCAGGCGGCGATCTAGGCGCGGTGGTGAACGCGCTGGTGAACCTCCCGGCCGACCTGGCCGGCGCGATTCTCAACGGGCACGGCACCGGCCTCGGCGGTGTCGAGGCGGTCGGGTTGCTCACCCCCTACGATCCCGAGGCCAAGGTTGCCGGACCGCTGGCCGCAGTGCAGATGATTCGGGTGGCGGTCGGCGAGGCGATCGCCGGTGTGCCGAACAGCGTTGAGCCCCAACCCGAGCCCGAACCGGCCGAACCGGAGCCCCAGCCCGAACCGGTCGAACCGGAGCCCGAGCCGACGTCTCCCGGCGACAAGGACGGCGACACGACGATCGTGATCGACGACGGCGACGGCACGATCGTGATCGAAGACGGCGACAAGGACGGCGACACCACGATCGTGATCGAAGACGGCGAGGTGAAAGTCCCGGTGGATGGCAACGACAGCGGTTCGGACGAAGGCGGGGACTATGTGGTGATCGAGGACAACGACGGATCTACCACGATCGAGGAGACCACCGATACCGAGAAGGACGTCATTGTCGAAGACGACGACATGACCGTCACTGTCGGGGAAGATACGTACGTCACCGTCAAGGACCGCGACACGTTCGGCGCTGACAACGACAATGACAACCAGAATGACAACCAGAACGACAACGAGAACGACAACGACGGCAAGACCTACGTGACTGCCGGCGCGGCCGACACCTCTGTGGCCGCGGAATCCGCAACCCGCAGCGGAGGTCTCGGGGTCAAGCGTGCCGATTCCGGTGATTCCGTGAAAGCGGGCTCGGCACAATCTGATTCGACGAACTGATTGTGTGGGATGGGGCTACCTTCGGGTGGCCCCATCCTCGCGTCGGTCCCAGCTGATCACCTGTCCGCGGCCACCGTGCGCCACCGTCGGTGACGTCCTGGCTCGATTCGGTTACGCGCTGTCGGACAGCGCCCGGGCGTCGATTCTGCTGAGTCTTCGTGGGTCCTTCGGGCCGCGCGATCGGCTGCCGGGCCCCGGACGGTTCGCTTCAGCAAGCAACTGACCGGCGGCACGCACTTCGGTCGATATCTACACTCCGAGAATGCGCATGCCTCGCGGAGCCGCAGAGTTCAACAAACGAGTGACCAACCCGGTGGCTCGCACGATCACGCCGTGGCTTCCGAGCCTCGGGACGCTGGAGCACGTCGGGCGGAAGTCGGGTAAGCGATATCGAACGCCGCTGCTGGTGTTCAGAACCCAGGATGGCTATGCCATCCTCATCGGTTATGGCCCGCAGACGGACTGGCTGAAAAATGTGTTGGCCGGCGGACCGACGGTGCTGCGAAAGCGCGGACGGGCTATCGCGCTCGTCAACCCCCGGGTGGTGAGCAAGGCCGAGGCCGCAGCCCTCGTGGTACCGCGATCCCGGCTGTTCTACCGAGTGTTTCCCTACAACGAGGCAGCCCTGCTGCTGACGAATGCGGGTCCGGCAGGCTGACCTCCCGGCCGCGCTCAGAACCGAGCAACCGGGCTTCGATCCGCCCAGTGACTCCTCATGGCCTATCAGCCACCCAGCAACCCGCGGATGGCCGCGGCGAACTGCTCGCGCACGGGCGCACCCGAGGCGATGATGTCCACCATGCTCAGCGAGAGATGGTTGTGGCCCTCGGCCCGGATGTGGGTGGTGGGCACGCCCGCTGCCTCCAGCGCCTCGGCGTAGGCGGTGCCCTCGTCGCGGACGACATCGAACTCGGCGGTGACCACAACGGCCGGGGCCAGCCCGCTCAGATCCTCGGCACGCAGCGGCGCAACGCGCGGGTCGGTGCGGTCGGCGGGATCCACATAGTGGTCGAAGCACCACGCCATCAGGGTGGTGTCCAGGCCGTAGCCCCGGCCGTTCTCGACGTAGGAGGCCCGGGTCATATCGCTGTCGGTGACCGGCGTCAGCAGTGCCTGCCCGATCAGCGCGGGTCCGCCCGAGTTGCGGGCCTGCTGGGCCACCGTCGCGGCGATGCCGCCGCCGGCGCTCCAGCCCGCCACGATCAGCTGGTCTGCCCGGCCACCGAGCTCGGCGGCGTTCTCGGCGACCCACTTCAGCCCGGTGAACGCGTCGTCGGACGCCGCGGGGAAGCGGTGCTCGGGGGCGTGCCGGTAGCCCACCGACACCACGACGGCGTCGGTGCGCGTGCACAGGTCGCGGCACAGCGGATCATCGGAATCGAAACCGCCCAGCACCCAGCCACCGGCGTGGTAGTACACGATCACCGGATGCGGTCCGGGCGTCGCCGGCCGGTACAGCCGGTAGTCCAGTGCGCCTGCGGCACCGGGGAACTGGCCGTCGACGATCTCGCCGACCTCGGGTCCGGTCGGTCGCCCGTCGCCCGCAGCCAGGAAGGCCGCGCGGGCCTCGTCCACCGAAAGTGACTCCAGCGGCGGCGCATTGAGCGCGGCCACCTGGTCGAGGAGCGTCTGGACATCGGGCTGAGGTTGTTGCACGGCGACCATCGTCGCACGCCCGCACACGCACCTTGATGCCCGCGTGAGGTGTCGATGATCACCGGGTGTCCTCACTCACAGGCTTCCGATCACGGCCGTTTCGGACCAAACCCGGCCGCCGGCGACATAGCCTGCAAGTGGCGGCAACAGGTCGCCGGCAACGCGACGGGGTGGGAAGCGATGAACCGTCTACAGAACAAGCGGGTCGTCATCACCGGCGCAGCCAGCGGCATCGGCCGCGCGGCCGCCCAGCTGATGGTCGCCGAGGGCGCCCGGGTGCTCATCGCCGATCTCAACGCCGACGCGGCGATGAGCACCGCGAGCGAGATCGGCGCCAACGCGCTCGGCATCGGCGTGGACGTGATGGACGAAGGTTCGGTCGCCACCATGGTCGATCATGCGGTCGCCCAGTTCGGCGGGATCGACGTACTGTGCAACCACGTGGGCGGCAGCAACCCGCGCAAGGATCTCGACCTGCTGCGGTTGGACCTCGCCGAATGGGACAAGGCCATGGTGCTCAACGCG
Organism: Mycolicibacterium aurum; assembly: GCA_900078775.1. Taxonomy (GTDB): domain Bacteria; phylum Actinomycetota; class Actinomycetes; order Mycobacteriales; family Mycobacteriaceae; genus Mycobacterium; species Mycobacterium aurum_A. The sequence goes on along the minus strand of LT549889.1, from coordinate 3,603,728 downwards.
CGCAGCACCGTGGTCGCCTCTCGATTGGCGTTGCCGCACATGATCGCCGCCGGCGGCGGTTCGATCATCAACACCGTCTCGGTCGCCGGTCTGGCCGGTGACACCCTGCAGTGCGCCTACGGTGCGGCCAAGGCCGCCGTCATCCGGCTCACCCAGTACATCGCCACCCAGTACGGTCGAAACAACGTGCGCTGCAACTCTGTTGCCCCTGGCGCCATCATGACCCCCGCCCTGCGCGACAACCTCCCCGCGGAGACCATCGACGATATCCGCAGCCACAACGCACTCGACCTGATCGGCGACCCCGAGGACATCGGGTGGGCGATGGTGTACCTCGCCTCCGACGAGTCCCGCTACATGACCGGGCAGACCCTGGTGCTCGACGGCGGCCTGACCGCACAGAGTCCGATCGCGGCCAGTCGCCGCAGACTGCTCGATCAGTGACCGAAGAGGGCCTCAGCCCGACGGCGATCCGTACAGGCCCGGGCCGGTGATCTCGAGGTCCCGCAGGAACGGGCGCGCCGCCTCGTAGGACGTTTCGATGAGCGCGGCGGTGTGGTTGAAATCGAGCGGTGACACCGGTTGGGCCGGTGGTCCGGGCAGGTACACCACCGGCAGCGTCGCGCCCACCAGCAGTGTCTCGGTCACGCTCTGCGCTCGCATCATCACCAGCATCGAGTACATCAGCGTCTCGGCGAGAGTCGCTGGAAAATAGGGCATCGCACCGGGAAAGTTGCAGTCGAGCACCACCACGGACCGTGCCCCCATCTCGACGGCCTGGCGTATCGGGACGTTGGCGACCAGGCCACCGTCATACAGGTGCAGGTCGTCGCATTCGACGGCCGGGAAGATGCCGGGAATGGCGGCGCTCGCCAACAGGGCCGGCAGCAGCGGCCCCTGCCGTATCGGATGCGGTCGTGCAGTGACGATGTCCGTGGTGACAGCAGTGAACGGCAGGGCGAGGTCGGTGAACTCCGTGGTTTCGCCCAGGAAGTCGGCGATGAGCTGGGCAAGTCCGGTGTTGGGAAACAGATGGGTCTTGCGGCGTCGCAGCGCCCCGGCCTGGACGAGCAGGTTGCCCGGGAAGACATCGTGGCCCGCCAGCCGGGCCCAGGTGTGCGACAACCGGTTGGCGGCCCCCGTCGGATCGATGGCGACGACGGCACCGTTGAGCGATCCGACAGAGGTTCCGGCGACCAGGTCGGGGCCGATGTCGTGTTCACTGAGCGCTTGGAGCATGCCGACCTGGATCGCGCCGAGGCTGCCGCCGCCCCCGAGCACATAGCCGATGGGCCGGGGCAGATCCGTCAACCCCATGTTCACCTCCGGGTACCTGGTCAGGACGATGGGTGCTGAGCGGACGCCACGGCGGGACTGAGCTGGGCCCGCGTGAGTGGATGGATCGGCGGCTCGGGCAGCACCGTGCGCCGCGTGATGCTCAGATCGGAGCCGACGTGCACCAGTTCACCCGGGGGGAGCAGCTCCCACCGCTCGTCATCCATCACCTCACTGGCGAAGACCACCGACGGCGAGGTGTCGAGTTCGCCGACGTGCGCGGCGATTCTCTTGCTGTGCAACGCGAATCGACCGTGACCCGCACCGGTGCGGTCGAGGATGTACAGGTCGTGGGTATCGGGATAGCGCAGCGCCCACAGGTCGGTGGCGGTGGCGAGCAGGACGTTGACCGCGTAGATCGGGACATTCTCGCGCAGCCAGCTCAGCGCCGCCGCCAGGCCGGCGCCGACATCGCCGCCGTGACCGCGAACCGACGCGGTGATCAACGCGAACACGCGCTCGGAGTCGGTGTCTCCGTGCACCAGGTCCGCGACGCCGAGTTCGGCGAGCCGGGCGTCGAGCGTCTCGACGCCGCCCACCACACCGTTGTGCGCAAAGATTCGCCCGTCCTGCAGGAACGGATGGGTGTTGACCTCCTCGGGGGCGCCGTTGGTCGCGTACCGAACGTGGGCGACGAACGTCGTACCCGTCAGTTCGCGGGCCTCGGTCGCGAAGTCCAGATCACGCCATGCGGCGATCGGCTGCTTGCGCACCACCGGCATGCCATCGGCCTCGAACACCCCCAGACCGGTGCCGTCCGGGTTGCGCCTGCTCTGCGCGGCCAGGCTGTCGGGCGCGTTCAGCAGCCAGAACGTGGCGGGGACGGCGTGGCCGGCGTGCAGGCTGAACAGGCGGCACATAGGTCGTTTCTACTCCTGCGCCGAGTATCCGGATGGGTATTCCGGCGTGCGCGTTCCCGAGCATTCCGCCGTCCGCCGACATAGCCTGCAAGCCATGGTCTACCTCGCGCCGAAGGTTGCCGGCCTGGTCGCGATGGCCGTGCTGACCGGCTGCACGACCACCGCCACCGAACCCGACCTGCGCCCCGGTCAGTTGCTCACCGCCCGTCCGCTGACCACCGTCGCCGCTCTGCCCAGCGCCGACACCCAGCTGATCACCTACGTCTCCGACGACTCGCACGGTGAACCCATCGTCGTATCGGGCACCGTTTCGGTGCCCAGATCAACCCCGCCCGACGGTGGTTGGCCGGTCATCAGCTGGGCCCACGGCACCACCGGGTACGCCGACACCTGTGCTCCCTCGGCCGACACCACCGACGGACTCGTGCACGACTACGTCGGCCTGGTCACCCCCGTGCTCGACGACTGGGTGACGCGCGGCTACGCCGTGGTCCAAACCGACTACCAGGGGCTGGGCACCCCCGGCGGGCACCCCTACGTGGACGGCATCAGTGAAGCGAACACGGTGACCGACATCGTCCGGGCGGCGCGGGAGGTCGATCCGCGGATCGGCACCGAATGGGTGGTCATGGGCCACAGTCAGGGCGGGCAGGCGGCGCTGTTCACCGCGCAGGACGCCGAAGACCGCGCACCCGAGCTCAACCTGCTGGCCGCGGTGTCCATGGCGCCCGGCGGTGTGGGGATGAACCGGGCCGTCGACCTCATCCGCACCGGTCAGCCGGAAGTGCAAGCGGCACAGCGATTTCTGCCGCTGCTGGTCTTGGGCGCCGCGGTGGTGGACCCGTCGATCGATCCCGACCTGATCTTCTCCGGCCAGGCGCGCCCGCTGTTGACCACGGCGCGTACCGAGTGCGTCGCCCAGGTGAACGCCCTTCCCCTGGTGCCGCCGGGCCAGGTGTTCGCACCGGATGCCGATCTCGGTGCGCTGGGCGCCTACCTCGAACGTCAGGACCCGGTTCGTCTCACCCCGCGGGTGCCGGTCCTGCTGGTGCAGGGCACCGCCGACGCCGCGGTGTCCAAGGTCGGCGTCGACGAACTCGCGAAGGCGATGTGCGCGAAGGACGTCGCGCTCGACTACCGGGTGTACGACGGCCTGGATCACCGTGGCGTCATCACCACCTCGCTCGGGGACGTACAGGATTTCGTGGACACCGTGCGGGCCGGGGAATCGGTCGGCACCTGTCCGCGCTGACCGGAACTCAATACCCCAGCCGCCGGCCGAGGGCCTTGGCCGCCTCGATCGTCAGGAAGATGACGACCGCGAGCCCGCAGGCCACCGCCCACCCTCGCGGCGTGACCGGCGCCGAATGGAACCACGAATTCATGAACGGGGCGTAGACAAATGCTGCCTGCAGCACGAGCAGCGCGGCCGTCATCCGCCACACCCACGGGTTACCGCGGAACACCGCCGGTCGCAGGCTCGACGTGGTGATGAACCGGCAGTTCAACAGGTAGGCCAGCTGCCCCAGCACCAACATGTTGACGGCAGCGGTCTGGGAGACGTCCTGCGGCTGGCCATCGGCCCGCGCCAGGAAATAGACGGCCAGCGTGGCGCCCGCGACCAGCACCGACACCAGCGAAATCATCGCGAGGTCGATGGGCGCCACCAGCGACCGGTTGTGCGGGCGAGGCGGCCGGGACATCAGGCCGTCCTCGGCCTTCTCGAAGACCAGCGCCAACGACAGCGTCACCGCACTGATCATGTTCACCCACAGGATCTGTACCGGCTGCAGCGGTAACGCGAAGCCGAACAGGATCGCCACCAGAATGACCAGAGACTGGGACCCGTTGGCGGGCAACAGGAACAGTACCGACTTGCGGATATTGTCGTAGATGCGCCGGCCTTCTTCGACGGCGCGCTCGATGGTGGCGAAGTTGTCGTCTGCCAGCACGATTCCCGCGGCCTCCTTGGTGGCCTCGGTGCCTTTGATGCCCATGGCGACGCCGATGTCGGCCCGGGTCAGCGCCGGGGCATCGTTGACACCGTCCCCGGTCATGGCGACGATCTGGCCGGCGGCCTGCAAAGCGCTGACGATGCGCAGCTTGTGCTCGGGGCTGGTCCGGGCGTAGACATCCACCTCGCCGGCCACCTCGCGCAGCCGGGGCTGGCTCATCGCCTGCAGGTCGGCACCGGTGAGCACGGGTGGCTCGGGGTCATCGGTGATGCCCATCTCGTGCGCGATGGCGCGTGCCGTGCCGGCGTGATCACCGGTGATCATCTTGACCCGGATCCCGGCACTGTGGCATCTCCGGATGGCTTCGACGGCCTCGGGCCGCGGCGGGTCGAGGATGCCGACGATCCCGAGGAACTCCAGACCGTCCTGCACGTCGTCGACCGAGATCGCGTCGACGCCGGTGTCGCCGACCGGCTTGCGCGCGGCGGCGAGCACCCGCAGGCCCTGGCCGCTGATCTCGTCGATCCGGCGGTCCCACATCGCTCGGTCCAGCGGCTCGGGCCGCCCATCCCGGCACTGCGTGGTGGCGCGGTCGAGCAGCCGGTCGGGTGCACCCTTGACGTGCAGGACCCGGCCCCCGTCGGGGCCGGCATTGCGGGTCACCATGAACTTCTGGGCCGATTCGAACGGCAACTCGGCCAGCCGCGGGTAATCGGCGTCGTCGACGCCCGCCTTTTCGGCCAGCGTTCGTAGCGCGCCCTCCGTGGGCTCCCCGACGATGTGCCAGCTGCCGTCCGCCTCGGTGAGTCGAGCGTTGTTGCACACCGCCATCGTGACGATGACGGCCCGCAGATCGGGGTGCGCGTCGAGGTCCACGGGCACTCCGGCGAGTTCGACGGTGCCCTCGGGGCGGTACCCGGCGCCGGTCACCGCGTAGTCGTACCCGCAGGTCACCACCGACCGCACCGTCATCTCGTTCTGGGTGAGCGTGCCGGTCTTGTCCGAACAGATGACGTTCACCGAACCCAACGCCTCGACGGCCGGCAGCCTGCGGGTGATGGCGTTGCGGCGGGCCATCTGTTGCACGCCGAGCGCCAACGTCACCGTGACCACCGCCGGCAGCCCCTCGGGGACACCGGCGACGGCGAAGCCGATCGCCGCCGAGATCAGCTCTTCGATGGAGAAGTCGTGTATCAGACGCCCGACCAGCAGCATCAGTGCCGCCATACCGAGGATCGCCAGCGACAGCTGCTTGCCGAACCGCTCGAGTTCCCGCGTCAACGGTGTCTGGATGCCGTGGACGTCGGCGATCATCTCCTGGATCCGGCCGATCTCGGTGGCCGTGCCGGTCGCCGTCACCACGCCGACCGCGTTGCCCGCGGTCACGATCGTGCCCGAGTAGACCATCGACGTGCGGTCACCGAGATCGGCGTCGTAGTCCACGCGGGTGGTGCTCTTGGCCGCGGGTACGGACTCACCCGTCAGCGCCGACTCGTCCACCTGCAGGTTGGTCACCTGAAGCAGTCGCATATCGGCGGGGATCCGGTCTCCGGAGCCGATCCGCACCACATCACCCACCACGATCGACTCCGAGTCGAGGTTGACCCAGTCGTCATCGCGGCGGACCTCGGCGCGGACGGACAGCATCTTGCGAATGCCGTCCAGCGCGCGCTCGGCTTTGCCTTCCTGCAGATACCCCACCAGGGCATTGATCACGGCGGCGGCGATGATCACCGCGAAGTCCACCCATTCGCCGAGGATCGCCTTCAACAGGGCGGCGGTGACCAGGATGTAGATCAGCACGTTGTTGAACTGAGCCAGGAAGCGCACCACGGCTGACCGGTGCCGGGGCGCGGGCAGCCGGTTGGGGCCTTCGGCAGCCAGTCGCGCCGCGGCTTCGGCTTCGGTAAGGCCCGCCGGGGAGGTGCGCAACGCGGCCAGGATCTCGGCTCGACTCCGCGCGTGGGCGAGGTCGGCGAAAGCCTTGGCCTCGATGTCCACCTGCGATTGTGGACTCTGCATACACCTGACTCTGCAGCGGCAGCGGTGGGTGCGCAACCCCGGCGTCGCGGCCTGTGCTCGCGGGAAGTCAGAAACATTGACCGTCAACGCTGTTCGCTCGATGATGGATACCGGGCCATCGTTCGGCGCTGACCTCATGATCAAGGAGTATGTAATGGCCGATAACCGTCTGACCGAGGAATTCGACGCACTGTCCGAGAAGGCAAAGGAATCTGCGGACAAGCTCAAGGCGTCCGCGGGACAGGAGAAGGAGCAACTGAAAGCGGAGGCGCACGCAGCACGCGAACGCGCCAGCTCGGCCGCGGACCGGGTCAAGGAGAAGATGGACGACGCGTCGGACCGGGTGTCCTCGCATTGGGACGAGCTGCGCGGCAACTGGAAGAGCCACCTCGCCAAGGTACGCTCCACCATCGAAGAGAAGAAGGAGGAGCGCGACGCCAAAGCCGCTGAGCGGCAGGCTGACTGGGCTGAGGCGTACGCCGTCGATGCGATCTTGTTCGCCGAGAGTGCGGTGGAGGAAGCGGCCGCCGCGTGTCTCGATGCCGTCTACGCGCGGGCGAATGCGGCGGCGCTCAACTCCAAGCCCTGATGGCGCGCCGGGGCGGGCACACACCCGGCGTGGGTACGTGCCCGAGGACCGCTACTTGGGGGTGACCGTTTCCGCGAACGTTCCGTCACCCTTGTTGAGCCAGGTGATGGTGCCGTTCTGGAACTCGGTGATCCAGCCGCCGTTGGCCGCGTCGGGGCCGCCGCCGGTTTCTGCCTCGCCCGCGGTGGGGAATCCCAGTGGACCGGCCGGCCCGCCGTTTTCGTTGTAGACCCGCAGGATCTCACCCTGCACCAGATGGGTGCCGGCCGACGGTGAGGAGAAGATGGTGCCGTTGGCGAACGCCTGCACGGTGCCATCGCCCACCCGCTCGGGTGCCGCGGTGGGCAGGCCCAGCGTGTCCTGGCCGCCGGCGTCGTCATAGGCCGCCGCGACCGGCGGATCGAGGGTGACGGGCCCGATACCCGGGGCCTCGATCGTGGTGGGGGCCCCGGCGATGGCCGAGGACACCGCGGTGGACGCCTCGCTGGCACCCGACTGGATTGCGCTGGTGCCGGCGTCCACTGCCGAGGACGCGGCGCTCGACGCACTCGACATGGTTTCCTTCGCCGCATCCTGGGTCTGCTGGGAGCAGGCGGCCACGGCGGCAGCCGAAATGGCAAGTGCTGCAGCGATCGCACCGGTACGTCTCATCGCTTTCTGATTCATGGCCCGAACGTAACACCGCTCAGTCGCTGCGTCAGCAACTCTGGCGGGTATGGGGAGAAGGCGGCCGGGTGCCGTCACGGCCACGGCCGGGACAACCACCGATGCCGGACCTTTTGCTGTCCACCCCGGAGGATGTTGAACGGGAAACCATAAGGAACAACGCCAGATTGGCGTGGAAAGGCGGCCCGGCGTCGTCGGCTCCGCGGGGTGGCCGCCCAACGACATGTGCGCGCGAGGTTTATCGAGACAGTCGAAGTTCGGTTAACTGAGGCATCGATTTCCGTTAACTGGAGCGCCCGACACCTCCGGGGTGAAGTCTTGATGCTTCCGTCCGGAACAGGTCAGCCGGCGGTGACGCGGGTGCCCGCGATGCCCTGCACGATGCGGTCGATATCGGCCAGCGAGCCGATCACAGCGTCGTGGCCGGTCGCGCGGGCGAATTGGCAGGCCGCGGCGACCTTGGGGCCCATCGAACCGGCAGGCAGATCGAGCGTCTCCATCTCGGCGGCCGTGACGTCGGAAAGCCTGCGCTGCTGCGGGGTGCCCCAATCGGTGTACACACCGTCGACGTCCGTGGCGATCACCAGCAGGTCGGCATCCAGTTCGCGGGCCAGCAGCGACGCCGCGAGGTCCTTGTCGATGACGGCCTCGACGCCCTGGAGGTTCCCGTGCCCGTCGTACATGGTGGGGATCCCACCGCCACCGGCACAGACAACGATCACCCCGGCCTCGACGAGCATGCGGATCGGGCGGATCTCGAAGATACGTTTGGGTGCCGGGCTCGGCACCACCCGCCGGTACTTGTCCCCGTCCGGCGCGATGGACCAACCATGTTCGGCTGCCAGGATTTCGGCGGCCTCTCGCTCATACACCGGGCCGATCGGTTTGGTCGGTCTGTCGAACGCGGGATCGTCGGGGTCGACTTCGATCATGGTGAGCAACGTCGCCAACGGCTGCTCGGCGGGCAGCAGATTGCCCAGCTCCTGTTCGATGACGTAGCCGATCATCGCATCGGTCTGCGCGCCGAGGACGTCGAGGGGGTACGGCGCGACATCGGTGTAGGCGGCGGCCTGCAGGGCGAGCAGGCCGACCTGGGGCCCGTTGCCGTGGGCGATGACCAGTTCGTTGTTCGCGCTGACCCTCGCGATTCGTGCCGAGGCCAGCCGGATGTTCGCGCGCTGATTCTCCGCTGTCATCGGCTGGCCGCGCTGCAGCAGGGCATTTCCGCCCAGCGCGATCACGAGGCGCATGAGCTCACCTCACGCCAGAGCGGCCACGAGGACCGCCTTGATGGTGTGCATACGGTTCTCGGCCTGTTCGAACGCGATGTTGACCGGACTCTCGAAGACATCCTCGGTGACCTCGATCCCGTTGGACAGTTCCGGGTAGTGGCCGGCGATCTCGGCTCCCACCTTGGTCTCGGAGTTGTGAAAGGCGGGCAGGCAATGCATGAACTTCACCCGCGGATTGTCCGCGGCGGCGATCAGCGCTGAATTCACCTGGAACGGCATCAGTTCCCCGATGCGTTGCCCCCAGGCTTCGATGGGTTCGCCCATGGACACCCACACGTCGGTGTGGATGAAATCCACATTGTGAACCGCCTTCTGCGGATCGTCGGTGATGGTGATCCGGGCTCCGGAAGCATCCGCGAACTCCTGGCACAGCGCCACGTGCTGCTCATTGGGTTGCAGATGCGCGGGTGCGCCGATGCGCACGTCCATCCCCAATTTCGCGCCGACCAGCAGCAGCGAGTTGGCCATGTTGTTGCGGCCGTCGCCGACGTAGGCATAGGCGATGTCTTGCAGTGGTTTGAAGCAGTGCTCGGTCATGGTCAGCACATCGGCCAACATCTGGGTGGGGTGGAATTCGTCGGTCAGGCCGTTGAACACCGGCACTCCCGCATAGTCGGCCAGTTCCTCGACGATCGATTGCCCCGCCCCGCGGTACTCGATCGCGTCATACATGCGCCCGAGCACCCGCGCGGTGTCCTTCATCGACTCCTTGTGCCCGATCTGTGAGGAGGTCGGGTCGATGTAGGTGACATGCGCCCCCATGTCGTAGGCCGCCACTTCGAAGGCGCACCGGGTGCGGGTGGATGTCTTCTCGAAGATCAGCGCGATGTTCTTACCGGCCAGAATGGGCCGGACATCTCCGGAGTACTTGGCGCGCTTGAGGTCTCTGGCCAGATCGATCAGGTAGATGAGGTCGCGATCGGAGTGATGAACAAGACTCAGGAGGTCACGGTTGCGGATGTTGAACGGCATGTCACGGTCCTTTCCACCGAGCGTTCAGGGGACTCAGCCGTAGGCGGGGTCGCGCAGAATCGGGCAGGTCATGCAGCGGCCGCCACCGCGACCACGGCCCAGTTCACTGGCATCGATGGTGATCACCTCGATGCCGGCCTTACGTAATGCGGTGTTGGTCAGCGTGTTCCTGTCGTACCCGATCACCACGCCCGGTTCCAGCGCGACGACGTTGTTCGCGTCATCCCACTGCTCGCGTTGGATGCCGTAGACGTCCCCGGCGGTCTCCACGACGGTGAAGTTCACCCCGAGCGCCTCGCCCACGGTCTGCACCAAACCCTTTGTCTCGTGGTGCACGTCCATACCGCCGGGCTTGCTGGAGTCGGGCCGCAGCGTGATGGGTTCGATGTTGTCGACGATGGGGGCGAACGCGGTCACCACATCGTGGTTGCAGAAGGTGAAGACGGTGTCCAGGTGCATCGCCGAACGGGTCTTGGGCAGGGCGGCGATGATGACCCGTTCGGCGGCCTCGACGGCGAACAGATTGCGGGCCACCAGGGCGATGGCCTGCCGGGACGTGCGTTCGCCCATGCCGATCACGACGGTGCCGTTGCCGATCGGCATCACATCACCGCCCTCCAGGGTGGCCGCACCGTGATCGTAGGGTTCGCCCTCGGAGTTGCCGAGCCACACGCGGTAGCTCTCGTCGGCGAACGCGGGATGGAAGTTGTAGACCGCGGTGGTCAGCAGCGTCTCGGGCTGGCGGGCCGGCCAGTACATCGGATTGAGCGTGACCCCCTGGAAGATCCACGATGTGTTGTCCCGCATGAACTGGGTGTTGGGCAGCGGGGCGATGACGAATCCGGCGGGTTCGGTCTCGGCGAAGGTGCTCAAGAACGGGCCCGCCACATCCTTGGGCACCTCGTGAAAGGCGATACCGCCGATGAGGTAGCGGGCCAGCTCCGCGGCGGGCATCTCTTCCAGCCAGGGGCGCATCTCCAGGCTGATGTTCGGACCGACCAGGTATTCGGTGAGCCGCCGGTCCAGCACCCACGCTCGTGCCAGGTGATCGGCGAGCACGGTGGCCAGGCACTCCTGCAGGTTGAGCACCTCTACGCCGCGTTCGGCCATCTTGGAGACGAAGTCGAAATGATCGCGGCGGGCCTGGGCCAGCCAGATCACATCGTCGAACAGCAGCTCGGCGCTGTTGTCCGGGGTCAACCGCTGGTGGGCAAGATCGGGCTGGCACACCAACACGCGGCGCAGCTTGCCGACCTCCGACCAGACCCCCACCCTGCTGTCGGTCATCAGGCTGTCCTCCCCGGTTGTGATGATGATGTGGCGACGATCTCGGCGATCACCCCGCGAAGACGGCGATGGTCCCGTTCACGATCAGGTAGAGGCCGACCAGCCCCGCGGCGGCGATGACCGCGAACACCACCCATTCGGCGGTGCTGAACAACGGGACACCCCGTTCTCGACGGGCCCACACGAACAGCGCCGTGCCGACCAGATAGAGCAGGGCCGCGGTCAGCAGGTACTCCAGCCCGCCGGCATAGACCAGCCAGAGTGCGTAGATGAAGGCGATGCCGCCGACGACCAGATCCCGGTTGCGGCCGGTGCCGTCGCCGTAGGTCTCACCGCGGACCGCCAGCATCAACTGGTATGCCGCCGACCACAGGTAGGGCAGCAGGATCAGGGAGGTCGCCAGCAGTACCAGGCCCAGGTAGGTGCTCTCGGCGAACAGGGTGAGGATCAACACGACCTGGATGCACCCGTTGGTCAGCCACAGTGCGGCAGCGGGGGCGCCGTGCGCGTTCTCGCGGCCGAACACCGCGGGCAGCACCGCCTCGCGGGCGGGCAACCGCAGGATTTCCGCGCACAGCATCACCCAGGCGATGAGCGCGCCCAGCAGCGAGATGATCAGACCGACGGAGATGAACGCGGCGCCCCAGCTGCCCACCTGCTGCTCGAGCAGACCGGCCATCGACGGGTCGGGCAGGTCGGCCAGCCGAGCCTGCTCCATCAGCCCGTAGGACAGGAAGGTGACCAGCAGCAGCAGCGCCAGCACGCCGAGAAATCCCAGGATGGTGGCGCGGCCGACGTCCTTGCGGCGGCGCGCCCGCTGGGAATAGACCGCGGCCCCCTCGATGCCGATGAACACCCACACCGTGATCAGCATCATGTTCCGGACCTGAGACATGGTGTCGCCCAGTGGTTCTCCGTCGATGACTACGTCGCGACCCCAGAAGTCGGCGGTGAACAGGCCGGCCTTGAAGCCGACGGCGGCGATGGCGATGAACGTCAGAATCGGTACCACCTTGGCGATGGTGACCACGGTGTTGACCAACGCCGCGGTCTGCACGCCGCGCAATGTCATGAAATGCACCACCCACAGCAGCGCCGATGCGCCGAGGATGGCCGGCACCGTGGTGCCATCGGTGAAGGTGCCCGGGAAGAAGTAGTCCAGTGTCCCGAAGAGCAGCACCAGATAGGCGACATTGCCCATCCAGGCCGAAGCCCAGTAGCCGAAGGCCGATGTGAAGCCGAGGTAGTTGCCGAAGCCGTGCTTGGCGTATCCGTAGACGCCGCCGTCGATATCGGGCTTGCGTTGGGCCAGGGTCTGGAAGACGAACGCCAGGGTAAGCATGCCGACGCCGGTGATCGACCAGCCGATCAGCAGCGGGCCGGGAGCCGCGCTGGCCGCCATCTGGGAGGGGAGTGCGAAGATACCGCTGCCGATCATCGAGCCCACCACGATCGCGGTCAGCGCCGGTAATGCCAGCCGTGGGGTTCCTGCCGGTCGCGGGTCGCTGCTCGCTGTTCCGGTGGCAGTCGTATCGATATCTGACATACCGGCCTCCATTGTCTGCTCGACCGACATTGACGCTAGTGCGCCCATGACGTCTGCGTAATCGGTTTGGCCGCATATGGTTCACGAATGTTCCGGGGCGCGTACCAGGACCGGTAGGTGCCATCAGGTCGTGTTCGTGGTCCTTTGATCGGCGAAACCGCATCCTGCACCGACCCGTGAACCGGGCTTCATCCGGCACCGTGGAGGGTGCGCGCAGACCGGTCCGAGGCGGGTGGGAACGTGAAACACCTTCTCACCCAATACGGTTGGCGGCAGTTGTCCGGGGATCGGCCCGGTCAGGCGGCGAGGTCCGCGGTGCGCCGGCGGCGAATGAACACGAACCCGACGAACGCCAGCATCGAGGTGGCATCGAGCGGTGTGAGCGTGTAGCCGAGGTCCTGCATGAGGCCCCGTTCCGTCGCGGTGAGGGTGCGCGGGCCGGGGCCGAGCGGCACCCGCGGGCTGGTCAGCGAGCGGTCCGCGCCCGCGGCCGCCGCATTGAGCAGATGCGACAGCGAGCTGCCCTGCACCCAGATGCTCGGCGTGTACACCGCAACCAGGGTGCCGGCGGCCTGCGCGGCATTGCTGCCGCCGAGGAACAATCCACCGTTCTGCCCCTGCAGATTCGGCACCAGCGCCGTGTTCACCCGGAAGTCCGCGCCGATCAGCCGGATGCCGTCGGCGGACTGCAGCAAGCTGTCGAAGATCGTCCAGGTGCGTCGCGTCTCGATCGCCCCGGGCTCCAGATGGGACATGAACCCGAACGAGTGCAGGAACTCGTGCATGGCGACGGTGGTGAAGTCGTACTGCGAGCCCGTCACCATGTCACCGAATGCCCACGGGTAGGCGAAATTCCAGTCGATGGAGCCGTCGGCCGCGGCGCCGTTGGCGTCCAGCCCGGTCTGCAGTTTGTACTGCACCACGGTCGGATGGAAGCCGGGACTCGAGGAGATCAGCGGGCTGTCCGCCGATGCCAGGAAGCCCGACGCCGAGGCATTGTGGCCGGTGATGTCATAGCTGACCACCACCGGCGCCTGCACGATGAACTGGCTGACCAGGGTGCTGGCCGCCCGCTGCAGTGCCGCGCGGGCATCGGAGGTCCAGTACTGCGCCCCGGTCAGGTAGTTGAAGACGAAGCTGACGGCGTTCTGGTTGACCAGCAGAGCGGCCGAGGAACTGGCACCGCGGAACGGGTCGAACAGGTTGATGTGGTTGCCGAGATCGCGCGCGGCGATGACGAAGTTGTCGACGCCGTTGAAACCCACCCCGGGGGTGTAGGTGAAGGTGCCGTCCGCGTCGACGATCAGGGTGCCCGAGGCGGGACCGGCGACGATGACGTAGCGGATCTCGTCACCCTCGAGGTCGACCGCACCCAGGGTGCCGATGATCGGGCCGTCACCGGTGCCACTGATCTGCACGGGGGTGAGCCACGGCGCCTGGTTGAACAGCGTCTTGCGGGTACCGGCGAGCGACTCGTACATCCAGTTCTTGACCGGCTGCGCGACCGGCAGCATCGAGATCATCGTCCGGTAGGTCGACATCAGCGCGGCGATCTGATCGGCGATCGCCTGCCGCCGGGGGTCGGGGGCACCCACCGACACGACGACCGACCGCGGTGGCGTCACCGTCTCGGTGCTGTCGAGGGTCTGGGCGTCTGCCCCGGCACCGGCCGGCGCGGGCGCTTCGGGTGCTGGGGCCGCTTCGAGGTCATCGTCCGCGGCCGGGGTGACCGCGCTGTGCGCCGTCGTCGTCGAGGTGGGTCGGATCAGGGGTGCGGTGGGGGTGCCGTCCTCTTCCGGGGTGGACGGTTCGGTGACGTCGAGCGGCGCCGCGGGGTCGGCGCCGGTGTCAAGGTCGTCGTCCGCGGCGGTCGAGTCGTCGGTATCGGTGCTGGAGTCGGAGTCGAGATCGACGTCGGTTGCGCTGTCGCGGGAAGTCGACAGTTCGGTGTCGTCGGCATCGGTGCCCGCGGCGGCGGAGGATTTGACCGAGCGCGGCGCGCCCGAGCGGGGGGTGCGCTCGCCGGCATCGTCGTCGGCACTGCCCGCGGTCGCGGCCGAGGGGCCCGCGGCCGCCGATCCGGCGGACCCGGTGCTGTCCGAACCGCTGCCGGAACTCGTGGAACTCGACGCGGTGCCGTCGTCCGCGGCGGCCACGCCGATCTCCGGGCCGACCACCGACAGGCCCCACAAGGTCGCCGAGACGCCCGCCGAGGCGGCGCCGGCGACGAGCCACCGATGCACCGGGAGGCAATCGGACTGCTGTCTGCGTTGCCGTTTCCGCACCGCACGCTTGGTGTGCCTGCCCGCCACGATATTTACCCCGTTCGTCAATTTCGCCAAAACTGTAACGGGTTGCCGCGGCCGCAGCCGCGGATTCGCGCAGATCGGTCCACTCTATGGCCCAGGTCACGTCGCGGAGGGGCGCGGGCCCGGCCGGTCCGGTGATTTGCCGAGCCCTCGGCGCGCCTCGGGCGGTATGACACGCCAGGGGAGAAGATACGGATGTGGTTGTTGATGCAAATGTGACTAATGAGGCCACTACTTCCGAGGTGTCCGAGGCGCAGCCCACCGCTGCCACCGCGGCCGAGCCCGCAACCCCACCGCAGCCGGTCCCGCCGCAGCGGAAACGATCGATGCCCAAACCCCCGATCGACCGGCAGCAGGTCGACCGGATCGGGCGGGCCGCCGGCACCGCTGTGGTCCGCACGGCCACCATGGTCGCCCGCACCGTCACCGCGGTGGCTCGCTACGCCGCCCAGGCGCTGACCCAGATCTGGCGGGCGTTCGACGCGGTCCCGCCGGCACTGAAGGTGATGTTCGTGGCCGGCGTCGTCATGCTCGCCGGCATCGTCGGGACCCTCGCCCTGACCGGTCCCGCGAGCCTGCTCTGCGCGGTGCTGGTCGTCCCGGTCGCCTCGGTCACCCTGGGCGCCCTGGGGTACCGCTGGATGGCCGAGCCCGGCGCCGCCGCGGAAAACCGCGCCACCACCGTCGGCGCCCCGGCGACCGACCTGTCCAGGTCGGTGCTCTACGTCGACAAGAAACTCACCCTGGCCCTGAATGCGCTGGGCTCCGACCGGCACCAGCAGGCGGTCATCGCGCTGTTCCAGGCCAAGACCGCGGTCGACCTGGCCCTGGGCAACGAGCAGGACGAGGACGACACCGACGACGCGCCCGTGCACGTCGACGCCTACCGGCTGCGGCCCCGCATCCAGCCCGGCCCGGGTTCGAAATCGGCCATCGCGGAGAGCAACTCGCTGGCGGCGTCGTGAGCGCGGCGCGCACCGGTCAGGTCGCGCTGATCGAGGACGACTACACGCTCGTCATCAACCGGGGCGCCGAGGCCGGGGTGACGCCGGGCATGGTGTTCGCCGTCTACTCCGGCGCGCCGCAGGTCATCACGGACCCCGAGTCGGGCCGCGAACTCGGCAGGCTCAACCGGGAGAAGCTGCGGGTGCGGGTCTTCGATGTGGCCCCGTTGTTCGCCCGGGCGCACACCTTCGTCGACACGGCCGACCTGCACGGCCTGCTCGAACTGCCGTTCTTCGAGCAACCGCGGGAGGACGTCGTCACCGTCGACGTGGGTGACGGCGTCGAGCTGATCGAGGCGGGACCCGGCGCCCGGCGCGCGACCGGCACCTGACACCGACAAAGCAGCGGCCTCCTCGGTGGGGAAGAGACCGCTGCAGTTTGTCGACAGCACCAGTGTGCGCCCCGCGCCACCACCGGATGTGAGTAGTGCACTACTTGTTTTGCGGAGCGGACCGACCGAAGGTCGTGACCGGCCGCGGCAGCGCCACCCCGTCGACCACCAGGTCCACCTTCTCGTTGTAGAACGCCACCAGCCCGGCGATCCGGGCCACCGCGGGCAGCGGGTACTGGTACATCCACGCCAGATCGGCATGCACCGTATCGCCGACGCGCACCGACCAGTACTGCGTGGTGACGCCCTTGTACGGGCACAGCGTCTCGGTGTCGCTGGGCTCCAGGTGGCGCATCACGACATCCGTGGGATCGATGTAATACCTTGTCGGCAAACCGGTCTCGAACAACAGCACCGGCGTGCGGGTCTCGGCGAGCAGCACCCCGTCGAGTTCCACCCGGACGTGCCGGTGCGAGCGCAGCGCGTCGTGGCGGGAGTACGGGCTGCGGGGGTGGCCATAGATCCGCTCGTCCTCCTCGAACCAGGTGACGCTGTCCCATTCGAAGCGCACGTACCCGGGCAGCAGACCGTCGTCGAACACCCGGGCGGCCGCCGGGTGCGACCGGCCGCCGGCGGTCAGCGTGTGCGGCCGCGACGTCCCGAACTGCACCCGCTGCGGATGCGCGTCGTCGGTCAGGAACTGTTCGCGCACATCGCGCAGCGGGACGTAATACTGCGGGTAGTAGGGGATCTCCCAGACATACCGGGCGTCGACGGTGTCGAACACCAGGTCGGTGCCGGCGTAGCCGCGGATCCGGCGGGGGACCGGTTCGACCCGGCCGCGTTCGGTGGCCGGGGGCGGGTAGTCCTGCTCGGGTGCGGTCACGGACGGCTCCTTTCGGCGCGTTCGGCCCGTTCGCTTCCGGGTACCCGGGTCCAACGGTGCAACACCCAGGCCGCCGGGACCGTCAGCGCCACGGTGACGGCGAACAGCACCGGCATGGCGCCGGTGAACACCGGCCAGCGCAGCACCTCCGACATCGCGAACTCCATCACGATGACGTGCAACAGGAAGATCTCGTAGGAGATCTCGCCGATCCACACCACCGGCCGGGAGGCGAGCAGACGCCCATACCCGCGGCCGTCACCGAGCACCAGCGGCGCCATCAGTCCACAGGCGAACACCGTGTAGAGGACCGTCTTGAGGATCGGCTGCCACGGCTGCAGGTCCTCGCCGCTGATGTTCCCGGCCACCGGTGTGGCCACCGCCAGCAGCGCGGCCGAGGCGAGCAGCAGCGAGGGCCAGGTCCGGCAGCGCGCGCCGCGGACCTGCAGCACCGCCAGCGTCATGCCCGCCACGAAGTAGATCAGGTGCGCGGGCAGCCAGATGTTGGCCGACCCGGGCAGTAGGTCGGTGGTGTGGGTCAGCCACAGCCACAGCGGGGTGACCGCGCCGAGTGCGGCCAGGCCGGTCAGCAGCAGGACCGGCCGCCAACGCCGCCGGCACAGCACCGTCAGCAACAGCCCGGCCAGCAGCGGCAGCACCGCGTAGAAGGCCACCTCGACCGCCAGGCTCCACATCTGGGTGAGCCCCTGGTGCATCACCGCGAAGTAGCTCGGCGGGTAGATCTGGGTCAGCGTCAGGTGCTGCAGCAGACCCAGCCAGCTGTGTCCGGGGTTCGGTCCGGCATCCCGGAACTGGTAGATCGCGAAGGCGAGCAGCACCGTGACGATGTAGGCCGGGGCGATCCGGCGGACCCGGCGCCGGGCATAGCGGCGCACCGACGGTCCCGCGGTCCCGCGCTCGGCGGCCAGCAGCCAGGGCCGGAACAACAGGAATCCGGACAGCACGAAGAACACCGGGACGCCGACCTCCAGGCGGGCGTAGATCGCGCCGAGATAGCCGTCGGAGAGCTGACCGGTGCCGTAGCCGGCATGGGTGCCGACGATCAGCAGCGCGGCCAGGGCGCGCAGCCCCGTCAGCGACGCCACCCGAGGACTGGTGGGCCGATCGGTTCGGGTACCGGTGCTCATGCCGGTGTCGGGACGGCCGGTAACCGGCGAGTCGCCTGTTGCACGCATTACCACCCCAGCGTACGGCGGCGGACGCACCGGTCCGGGGCTCAGGAGCCGGGCAGGCCGGCCGCGATCCGGGCCAGCACCTCCAGATGCTCGTCGACGGAGCCCAGTCCGGCGCCCATGGTGTTGACCGACAGATGGGTGGCGCCGGCCTGCTCCCAGGCCGCGATGTCGCGATGGGCCGCATCGTCGTCGCCGCGCCAGGGCACCCGGCCCTCCATCCCGATGCCGGCCGGGTCCCGGCCGGCGGCCCGCGCGGCGTCGTCGACCACGCCGCGGGCGTGATCCAGCCCGGGGCCGGGGGACATCATCGGGAACCAGCCGTCGGCCAGTCGCCCGGCCCGCCGGTAGCCCGGGTCCGACGCCGACCCGATCCACACCGGGATCGGCCGCTGCACCGGCAGCGGTGCCAGTCCGGCGCCGGTGACCCGGTGAAAGCGGCCGTCCAGGGTCACCGTCGGTTCGGTCCACAGCCGGCGGAGCACGTCGATCTGCTCGGCCGAGCGCACGCCGCGGTTGCCGAACTCCTCCCCGAGTGCCTCGTATTCGACTGCGTTCCAGCCGATTCCGACGCCGAGTCGCAGCCGTCCGGCGCTGAGCAGGTCGACCTCGGTGGCCTGCTTGGCGACCAGGGCGGTCTGCCGCTGGGGCAGGATGAGAACCCCGGTGACCAACTCCAGGGTGGTGGTGACGGCGGCCAGGTAGCCGAACATCACCAGCGGCTCGTGGAAGGTGGTGTGCACGTCGTAGGGGCCCGACCACCCGGCGTGCACCGCGGGATCGGCGCCGACGACGTGGTCATAGGCCAGGACGTGGGTGAACCCCAATTCCTCCACCCGCTGGCCGTAGGCGCGGACGGCGCCGGGATCCCCACCCAACTCCGTCTGCGGAAAGACCACCCCTATTCGCATCTTCACACCGTATCCCCATTGTGACCTGGCGTTCTCGACACGCCGAATTGGCTGCGGTATTCCGGGGTCCCGTTCCGTTAGAAATGACTCACAATTTGTGAAAACGCTGGGAGGAAAGTGACCGTGGTGCGCGGCGGACGGATATTCCGGCGCCGAAAATTAATTCGCACCGCCCTCGGGGCCATTGTTTCGGGGCTTTGTGTGGTCGCTCTGATCGCCACTCCGACCTCGCAGCGGCACCGGCAGGTCGTCACCGACAACGTGGCCACCCTCAGCAATACCGCCACCACTGTCGGCTACGCCGATTCGCGCATCTACTTCTACAACGATGTGCAGGTCGCAGACGCCGTGCAGCGCTGGGTCGCGGACAGGGTCCGGACCGTGCGGATCGGCATTCCGTGGTCGGGCGTGGAATCCATCAAGGGCAGGATGGACTGGTCGCGGTCGGACCGGGTGGTCAATGCCGCCGCGGCCGCGAACATATCGGTGATCGCCTCCATTCTTTCCCCACCGTGGTGGGCGACGGCGGTCGGGGCGATGCCGCCGAACGGCCGCCCGGCGTCGACCGAGACATACGGATTGTTCGCCGCGAAAGTGGCCGAACGGTACCGCGGAAAAATCGCCGCGTATGAAATCTGGAATGAGCCGAACGGTTTCACCGGCTATTCCCCGAAACCGGATCCGGCCGGATATGTGACCCTGATGAAAGCGGCCTATCCGCGCATCAAGGCCGTCGATCCGGGCGTCATCGTGGTCGGCGGTGTGCTCGGATCCGGGTCGAGCTTCGGCCAGCTGACCATCAACCCGGTCACCTTCCTGGCCCAGATGTACGCCCACGGCGCGGGACCGTATTTCGACGCCCTGTCGTATCACCCGTACAGCTGGAGCATGAAGTTCTCGGCCGGCATGCAGCAGGCCGGGACCCCGGTGGATCAACTGGTGCGGATGCGCAAGATCATGCTGGAGCAGGGTGACGGCGCGAAGAAGATCTGGGTCACCGAGTACGGACTGCCCACCACCCGGGTGAGCGAGGCGACGCAGGCGGCCTTCATCGCGGACATGATCAGCACCTGGCAGGAGCTGCCGTACGCCGGCCCGTTGATGCTGTACACGACCCGGGATGTCAACAGCAACAGCTGGCATGACGAGGAACGGTTCGGGATCTACCGCTCCAACTGGGCGCCCAAACGTGCGCAGCAGGTGGTGCAGTCCCCGCCGGGCACCAGCGACGTGTTCCGCCGGTTCGCCGTGCACTCCGATCCCAGCCTCGGGGAGGTGCTCAGCCCGGTCTACGCGGCCTCGTCGAAGGTCTGGGCGCAGATGCGCACCGCCGGCACGCTGTGGGAGACGGCGCCGGGCAGTTTCGTGCTGTCACCGAACCCGGTGGCCGATCTGGCCCGGTCGCAGAAGGCCACGCCGGCAAGCGTTTTCGCGAACGGTTATCAGGACTTCGCCGGCTCGCAGCGGATCCGGATCTGGTACTCCCCGCAGACCGGCGCGCACTGGGCGAACGCGGAGTTCGTGAAGAAGTGGGTGCCGGCGCTCGGCCTGGCGACCTCCTCGCAGCGGTGGGTGAACGGGGTCAACCGGGTGGACTTCCAGCACGGCGTCATGACCTGGCGGCCCTTCATCGGCGTCAAGGTCTATCCCGCCCGGTAACCGGTCGCGGGTCCGCGTGACGCGGGCGTTGCTGCGCCGATATGACATTGCGTCGACTGGACTGGTCTTGCGTTCTCATGCGCATTAGTTTGCTGCAAAGAGGTTTGATCCGGCTCGGATTGGGTAGGGGGCAAATCACACCCGGGGTGTACGGAGGTGATCCGTATGGTGACAATTCAGCAACGTTCAATCTGTCATTGATCATGTAATGAATCACACACCCGACCCGACCTGCGTGCCCGCTAGATGCGGCATGAACAGGTGATTCACTGCGGCCGTCGGAACGACCAGCGTGCTCGCTGCGCTCAAGCATTGCGCCGGCCCGCAATGTCAGTTATGCGGGGCAAACAAATTGTCACCCGCGTAAAACTTATTCCGGCGAAAAATTTGCACCCAGGGCTAGTTTGGCGGGCAACTGTCGTGATAACTTCTCGATGTTGGTCGGGGAATTTGCTGAAAGGAAGATCCACAATGTCGGGACGTCAGGGAACCTCCGTCAGGATGCGTGTCGCGACGGCCGTGGCTGGGGGCGGAATCGCGCTGGCTATGGGTGTCGCCTCGGCAGGGGCCGCGTACGCGGACACCGGCGAGAGCAGTTCTAGCTCCAGCAGCAGCACCAGCGTGAAGTCCAGCTCGAGCTCCAACAAGTCGGTGCTGGGTCAGATCGGTCGCGCCGGCACCAACCTGCAGAAGCAGCTCGGCAAGGCCGGCAGCAACCTGCAGAACCAGGTCGGCAAGGCGGGCACCAACCTGCAGGAGCGCCTGGGCACCGCGGGTTCGGACATCGGTGACCGCCTGGGTACCGCGGGTTCGGACATCGGCGACCGCCTCGGCGACGCGGGCACGAACCTGCAGGAGCAGGCCGGCAAGGCGGGCACGAACCTGCAGAACCGGGTCGGCACGCTGGTCGGCGGCCTCCTCGGCTTCTGATCGCGGCAGTTTTTCGCGGGCAGCGGGTTTTCACCCGCTGCCCGCTGCCGTCTCTACTCCCGCCGGGGGCGCGCTGATCCTCGATCATGGCGCGCACCGCGGCCACGTGCGGTTCGCGCACGATCGAGGCGTGCGTGCACTCCAGTCGCTCGACGGTGAGATCCCCGGTGAGGATCCGGGGCCACAGCCGCGGGTCGTCCTTGTTGAGGTGGCTCAGCAGCACCAGCGCCCGGCCGCCCCAGGGCTGCGGGACATAACGCAGCCCGGCCATCACGCCGACCTCTTCGATCGCGGAGGTCTTGCGGGCCGGGCCCCCGACGAAAAGCCCGGCCAGCGGCAGCTTCTTCTGGTGTTCCCACCACGACCGGGCGTCCGTGGGCACCGTCTCTTGCAGCGTCACCTGCACATCCGGCAGGTCGCCGCGCGCATGTCTGGCCGCCCGCGGCGACAACCACGGGTCCAGCATCACCAGCAGTTCGATCGTCTCGCCCTGCTCTTCGAGCAACCGGGCGGCCTCCAACGCGATATGGGCGCCCAACGAGTGCCCGATGAAGGTGTAGGGGCCCGCCGGCTGGACGTGCCGCAGATTGCGTACATGGCGGCGCGCCGCGGCGCGGACCGACAGGTCCGGGACGGCCCGCCGCTCCAGCCCCTTGGGCTCCAGTGCATACACCGCGGTCTGCTCGCCGAACTGCTCGGCCAGCGGCCGGAAGCTCAGCGAGGAGGCCCCCGCGCCTGGGAAGCAGAAGACCGGCGGGCCAACGGTATTCACCGATACCGGCCGTAGCGCCACGGTCGTCGTATCGGCCGTCGGTGCGCCGGACGGGATACCGCCGGCCAACTTCACCGCGAACTCCGCCACCGTCGGGGCGGCGGCCAGGTCGGAGGGATTGAGCGACACCCCGTGCTCGGCGGTGACCCGCGCCAGCATCTCGGTGACCGACAACGAGTCCCCGCCCAGCGCGTAGAACCCGTCCCCGCGGCCTACCCGCGGCACCCGCAGCACCTCCGCCCACATCCGGGCGAGCGACGATTCCGCCTCTCCGCGAGGAGGATCGAATACCCGGCGCGCTACCGGAGGCAGGGCCATCCGGTCGATCTTGCCGCGGTCACCGCGGGGCAGTGCCGGGAGCACCACCAGATGGGTGGGCACCATGTACGCGGGCAGGTCACGGTGCAGGCGGGTGCGTAGTTCGGCCACCGCCGGGGTGCGCGCATCGGGGTCGGCGGACAGATACCCGGTCAGGGTGGGGGCACCGTCGACCGTGCCGGCGACGACGGCGGCCTCGCGGACGTCCTCGTAACTGAGCAGGGTGGACTCGATCTCGGACGGTTCCACGAGGTAGCCGCGGATCTTGACGCCTGCGTCCGCGCGGCCGGAGAACACCAGATTGCCCTGATCGTCCCACCGCCCGACATCGCCGCCGGCGTAGCTGCGCGACCCGTCCGGGTGCACCGTGAAGGCCGCCGCGGACGCCGACGGATCCAGATAGCCGAGGGCCAGATGGCGGGAGGTGATGGAGATCGCGCCGTGGGCGCCGATGTCGATCCGCTTGTGCGGCGCGGGGATTCCGACCGGGATCACGCCGTGCGGCAGCGCGGCCGTCGGCGGGATGTCGTAACTGGCGATCGCCAGCGTCTCGGTGGACCCGGCCCAGTTGGTGAATACCGCGTTCGGCGCCAGCTCCCGGGCCAACCGGACGTGCCGGGCATGCGCGGGCTCACCGGTGGTGACGATGCGGCGCACCGCGGGCAGCGTGCGGCCGCGGGCGGCGGTGTGCAGGGCATCCACGAAGGCCGGCGTGCAGGTGATCGCCTCTGCGCGCTCGCCGATGATGCGCTCCAGTGCCTCGCCCGCGGACGTGGTCTGCGGGTCGACCGCGATGATTTCGGCGCCGCCGACCAGCGCGGCGATCGCCACGTTCAGGCCCGCGGCGAAACTGATCGGCATGCACAGCGCGACCCGGCGGCCGTCCCCGACTCCGAAGCGGTCGTTGAGCAGTTGTGCGTCGGCGAGCCACAGGCCGTGCGGATGCAGAACGGCCTTCGGGACGCCGGTGGAGCCCGAGGTGAACTGGATGCTCGCGACGTCGTCGACGCCGATGTCCGCTCCCGGGGCGGTGCCGGGCTCGGAGGCCGGGCCGGCGGGCAGCCGATCGGGGACCTGCACCCGCCGGGTCCGGTAGCCGTGGTCGGTCAGGATCGAGATGATCCGGTCCACCCGGTTCTGCGGCATCGCGGGATCCAGCGCCACGACCGCGATGCCGGCGGCGAACAGGCCGAACACGGTGGCCACCGCGGCCGGGGTCAGCGGGGCCGACAGCACGGCCGCGTGCGGTGCGCCGTCGGGCCGCGGCGGGGTGGACGCCAGTGTCGCGCTCAACAGTTCGCGGTAGGTGACCGTCGACGTCGCGGTCCGGATCGCGATCTGCTCGGGGCGAGCCTGCGCGGTGGCCGCGAAATGGGCGGGCACGCAGGCATGTTCGAGCGGCCGGCCGGGTTGTGCGGGGGCCTGAGGGATCGGCCCGGCGGGGGCGACTGCGACGTCGGGCGTGGCCTCGCCGCGGGTCCGGGATCGCATCGTCGCGATGGCGGCGCCGGCCGTGAGAATGATCACGGCGGCCAGCAGCCGGTTCGGGCGCAGCGGACTGCTGCCGCCGGGCAGCACCCGTGTGACCTGCGACATCAAGATCGGACGGGGTGTGCGGAGGGCTTTGCTGAAGCTGCGTTTCCGGTGCCGAACAGTGCTGGCGCGCATGCGGACCCTTCAGGAATTCACTCGGGAGTGGAAACTTTAGGCAGGCTAGCCTAACCTCTGAAGCCGTCGGTAATCGTGACCGGCCGGTGGGTGCTCGACTCCGGCTTGTCCCTGATCACCGCGCCGAGTCGGGCGCCCGCACGACTCGTACAGGAAACCCACAGGGTCCGTCCGGCGGTTCGGTCGGCCCCTGCGGCCGTCGGGGTGGGCTGCCGGCGGCCGTTCCTGCGCCGGCATGCCGGGGATTCGCTGGCGCAGCCCACTGGGTTATCGGTTCGTGCAGAACGGAGCAGGGTTTCCATGGCAGTGACACCCGCCGGTCGGAGGGGCCGCTGATGCTGGCCTTCATCACCACGCTGCGGCATCCGCACAACTCGGACGACTACGGCCGCGTCGAAACGCTGCTACAGGACACCCTCACCTCGATCACCCGGCAGACCTGTGCCGACTACGTCGTGATCGTGGTCGGCAACCGGGCGCCGTCCTTCCCGCTGCCGCCGCGGACGCACTTCGTCGAGGTGGACTTCGTCCGGCCGTCGCTGCAGCGGGCCGCGCAGACCGGCAATGCGCCGCTGGTGTGGGACAAGGGCACCAAGGTGGCCGTCGGGCTGATCGCCGCGCGGGCGTTCAACCCCGAATATGTCATGCAGGTCGACGCCGACGATTTCGTGCACCGCGACCTCGCCGCATTCACCCGAGACCATCCGGGCCGGCCCGGATGGGTGCTCAAGCGCGGCGTCATGTACTCGCGGTCCCGCAACGCCTACACCGTGCAGCGCCGACTGTTCCGGATCTGCGGCACCTCCTTCATCGTGCCCCTGGAGGCCTACGACGTCCCCGGCCACCTCACCGTGGCCTCGACCCAGTCGGAGATCGCCGACGCCTTCGGTGACGGGCTGGAGCAGGTGCTCGGCAACCACCGGTACGCGCTGGAATGGTGGGAGCAGCGTGGACGGATCCTGGAGTCGTTGCCGTTCTCCGGCGCGGTCTATCACGTCGACACCGGGGAGAACCACTCCGGCAACGAGCTGCTCGGCCCCGCCCGGCCCTACCGGCCGCACCTGGCGCGGGACTTCGGGATCAACGCCTCCAAGGGCCCGGCCTCCACGGTGTGGTCCTCGGTCGGTCTGCCCGCCCTGAAACCCGACCGGTCCCCGCGGCTGCCCTCATTCATGTCACCGCGTCCGAGAACACCCTACCTACAGGGGTACTCGCCGCCGGAGTGATCGGCCGCCGGCACCGATCGGCCTGCGATTATGGGGACTTCGCGCGCAGAGGGGGCCCGCGGCGCTAGCGTGAACGTCCAGGGATAACGGGAGGGGATACCGACATGGGCACCGAAGCATCGCCGGGGGACCGGCGCGTCCGAGGCCGACGGTCCAGACAGCGGGTGATGGTCCTGGCGGTCGGTCTGCTGGTGACCCTGGTCGGGACCACGGTGCTGAACGCGGCGACCGCGGCCGCCGAGGGCGAGAACTACACGATCGCCACCGACACCACCTTCGCGCCGTTCGAATTCCAGGACAGCCAAGGCAATTTCGTCGGCATCGACATGGATCTGATCCGGGCGATCGCCGAGGATCAGAAGTTCGATGTGGACATCAAGCCGCTCGGCTTCGATGCGGCACTGCAGGCCGTGCAGGCCAACCAGGTCGACGGCGTGATCGCCGGGATGTCCATCACCGACGAACGCAAGAAGGTGTTCGACTTCTCCGAACCCTACTTCGAGTCCGGCGTGCAGATGGCGGTGCTCGACTCCAATGACGAGATCAAGTCCTACGCGGACCTGCGGGGCAAGCGGGTGTCGGTCAAGAACGGCACCCAGGGATCGGATTTCGCCAACTCGATCAAGGACGAGTACGGCTTCGAGGTGGTCTCGTTCGCCGACTCCTCGACCATGTTCGACGAGGTGAAGACCGGCAACTCGGTCGCGGTGTTCGAGGACTACCCGGTGTTGTTGTACGGCATCGCGCAAGGCAACGGGTTCAAGACGGTGACTCCCAAGGAGGACCCCACCGGGTACGGATTCGCGGTCAACAAGGGCCGCAACCCCGAACTGCTGCAGAAGTTCAACACCGGGCTGAACAACCTGCGCGAGTCCGGCCGCTACGACGAGATCATCGCCGGTTACCTCGGTGAAGAGGCCACCGAGAACGACACCTCGTTCTTCGGGCTGATCAAGAGCACCAGCCCGATGCTGCTGGCGGGCCTGAAGATGACCATCATCCTGACGGTCGTCTCGATCTTCTTCGCGCTGATCCTCGGCGTCATCTTCGGACTGGCCCGGGTGTCCCGGTCGATCTGGTTGCGCGCCGTCGGCACCACCTTCGTCGACATCTTCCGCGGCACACCATTGCTGGTGCAGGCCTTCTTCATCTACTTCGGCATCCCGGCCACCCTCGGGTTCCAGATGTCGGCGGTCACCGCGGGCATCATCACGCTGTCGCTGAACGCCGGCGCCTATATGACCGAGATCGTCCGCGGCGGCATTCTCTCGGTGGACAAGGGGCAGATGGAGGCGGCCCGCAGCCTGGGGATCGGCTACCTGCCCGCCATGCGGAAAGTGATTCTGCCGCAGGCGGTCCGGACCATGATCCCGTCCTACATCAACCAGTTCGTCATCACCTTGAAGGACACCTCGATCCTGTCCGTGCTCGGTATCGCCGAGCTCACCCAGAGCGGCCGGATCATCATCGCGGGCAACTACAAGGCCTTCGAGATGTGGTTGATCGTCGGCATCATCTACTTCATCGTCATCATGGCGCTCACCAAGCTTTCGGACAGAATCGCGAATCGGATGGAGAGGGGCACGGCGAAATGAGTGAACTGGTAACCGAAGCCGCCTCCGCCGACCCGGCGGGCACCGTGAAGATCCGCATCGAGGGCCTGAAGAAGTCGTTCGGCGATCTGGTGGTACTGGACGGCATCAGCACCACCATCAGCCAGGGCGAAGTGGTCTGCGTCATCGGCCCGTCGGGTTCCGGGAAGTCCACCTTCCTGCGCTGCCTGAACAAGCTGGAGGACATCACCGCCGGGAAGGTGACCATCGACGGCTATGACCTGACCGACCCGAAGGTCGACCTGGACAAGGTGCGCCAACACATCGGCATGGTGTTCCAGCATTTCAATCTGTTCCCGCACATGACCGTGCTGCAGAACGTCACGCTGGCGCCACTGCTGACCAAGAAGAACGACAAGGCCGCCGCCGAGAAGAAGGCCCGCGAACTTCTCGCCCAGGTCGGGTTGGCCGAGAAGGCCGATGTGAAGCCGGCGACCCTGTCCGGCGGGCAGAAGCAGCGCGTCGCCATCGCACGGGCACTGGCGATGAACCCGTCGATCATGTTGTTCGACGAGGCCACCAGCGCCCTGGACCCGGAGATGGTCGGCGACGTGCTGGAGGTGTTGCGCCAGTTGGCCGCCGCGGGCATGACGATGGTGGTGGTCACCCACGAGATGGGCTTCGCGCGTGAGGTGGCCTCCCGGGTGATCTTCATGGCCGACGGCAACATCGTCGAGGACGACACCCCCGAAGAGGTGTTCGGTAACCCGAAACATCCTCGACTGCAGGAGTTCCTGTCCAAGGTGCTCTGATTCACCGTGCCCCAGATCAGATCCGGCCCGCAGGATCCGACATGGCTGGCCGTGGTGCTGCGCGCCGAGGGGCTGAACCCGGTCGAATACCCGGGGTGGCGCGGTCGCGGGCACGGAGCCTTCAAGGACCTGCGCGGGGTGATGGTGCACCACACCGGCTCGGACACCGCGACCGCGGCGTCCATCGCGCAGGGCCGCCCCGACCTGCCCGGCCCGCTGTCCCAACTGCACATCGCCCGGAACGGCACGGTCACCGTGGTGGCCTCCGGGGTGGCCTGGCACGCCGGCGTCGGGATGTATCCGTGGGTGCCGGCGAACATGGGCAACTGGCACCTGATCGGTATCGAATGCGCAAACAGCGGAACCGGTCCGTCGGCCCCGCATCGCCGGAACTGGCCGGACGCCCAGTATTTCGCCCTGGTGCGCAGCTGTGCGGCGATCAACCGGCACCTCGGGCAGACATCGGCGCGCACCATCGGGCATCGGGAGTACGCCGGCCGTGCCCAGGGGAAGTGGGATCCGGGCGCCATCGACATGGACATCCTGCGGGCCGATATCGCCGCGGCCATCGCGTCCGCCCCCGGTGGTGCGCCGACCCCGAGGCCGCCGGTGCCCGTCGGCGAATACACCGGGATCCTGCTCTACCGCGGCAGCACCGGTCCGCAGGTGGCCGAACTGCAGCACCGGCTCAAGACGGCCTATGCCGGCTATGCCGGCGATCTCGTCATCGACGGTGTGTACGGGCCGC
Organism: Mycolicibacterium aurum; assembly: GCA_900078775.1. Lineage (GTDB taxonomy): Bacteria > Actinomycetota > Actinomycetes > Mycobacteriales > Mycobacteriaceae > Mycobacterium > Mycobacterium aurum_A. The sequence continues at coordinate 3,574,883 of LT549889.1, read as the reverse complement.
AGACCGAGCGTGCGGTGCGCGAATTCCAGCGCCGCTACGGCGGATTGGAGGTCGACGGCATCGTCGGGCCGGCGACCGCCGCGGCGCTCCGGCTGCGGATCGGGTGATCCGGTCGGGTCAGGATGCCGTGTTCGTCAGGTAGCCGCCGCGCCGGAAGAACGTGTCTCCGGAATGCTCGGCGCCGTCGGCAGTCCGCACCCGGGTGACCACCAGGCCGAGGTTGGCGCCGCGGTAGGCGGCCGGACCGCAGACCACCGCACCGCCGCCCTCCTGCACGACCACGCGGCCCGGCGTTCCGCCGTAACGGATCTCGGAGACCTTCGCCTGCAGCACTTCGATCCGCTCGCCCCGGTGGAAGGTGAACGCCGGGGGATAGGGCGCCGACAGCGCTCGCACCAGCCGCTCCAGATCCTCGGCGGGCCAGGTCCAGTCGATCAGACTGTCCCGCTCCGAGCGCTTGTGGAAATAGGTGCGGGCGGCCCTGTCCTGCGGGCGCCACTGCGGGTTTCCGGACTCCAGGGCGGTCAGCGCCTCCTTCAGCGCACCGGGAATCAGCGCGATCCCGCGTGCGACGAGCTCGGTGCCGGTGTCGTTCGGCCCGATCGGCAGCGAGTGCTGCACCAACACGTCGCCGGTGTCGAGGTTCTCGTCCATCCGGTGCACGGTCAGACCGATCTGGGACTCCCCGCTGATCAGCGACCAGATCACCGGAGAGAAGCCGGTGCCCTTGGGCAGCAGCGAATCATGCAGGTTCAGGGTGCCGTGCGGCGGCAGGTTGTACAGCTCCGGCGGCATCCAGGTGTACCAGCTGTTGACCACGATGACGTCGGGCTCGGCGCGCTTGACCAGGTCGATGGTCTCGTCGTCGACCCGCTCGGTGAGGTGGACCGGGATGTCGTTGCTGCGGGCGAGGTCCTCGACGGAGTCGGAGAAGATGCCCTTGTAGGAGTCGTCGCTGGCCGGGTGGGTGACCGCCAGCAGCACCTCGTGCCCGAGGTCGATGAGCGCCTGCAGGGTCTCGACCCCCCAGGTCTGGAAACCGAACGAAACGATGCGCATATGCCACTGACCTTGCTGAACGCGGTGATGCCGGGGTGGGATGGATCATCACCCGGCGACGACCTCGTCAAGCTAGCAGATAAGTGAGCCTAAGCTAAGTCCTACCTGTGAGCGGGCTGTGTCCGGCCGACATGGTGGATCACCCCTGGTCGATGGAGTTGCCGCTGCCAGATTCGTTCACCTGCGGCGTCCCGGTCCGGTAGGTGACCGTGTTGTCGAACCCCGACACCGAGATCTCGGCGGCCGATTCCACCGTGACACCGTTGTCGAAGCCGGAGACCGTCACCGCCGTGCAGTGCCCGGTGATGTCCACCGTGTTGGTCGCCCCGCTGATGATGATGACGTTGTCGTTGCAGGCGACGGATCTGCGGACGCCGATCCCGCTGACGGTCACGGTGCTGCCCGGTTCCGGCAGAGAGTTCGACGGCTGCTGTGCACCAGGGATTTCGATGATCGAGGGCAGAGTCGGCAGCGACGGCAGCACCGGTGCGCCGGGTTCGTCGGTGAGCACGTCGCCGCCGCCGGAGACGGCCGGCACGCCCGGCGTCGAGGTGTGCGAGCCCAGCACGAAGGCCACCGCCACCCCGGCGAGGGCGAGGAAGACCACGAAGATCGCGCCGAGCACCAGCCACGGCCGCAGCGCCGGCCGATGCGGGGGTACCGGCGGATAGGGCGGCAGGTATCCGGTGCCGTACGGGTCCGCGCCGTAGGGGCTCTGGCCGTACCCGGGCGCACCCGGCCACTGCTGGGTCGGGGGCGGCAACGGCGGCGGGGTGTAGGAGGGGTTCTCGGATCCCTGTTCGGTGGGTTCCAGCGCACGGATCCGGGCTTCCGGGTCGTCCTGCGGGTTCATGGGCCGATGGTCGCATATCCGTGCGGTTTCGGAAGGCCGGTGACAGAACACGACTGCGGCGCCGGGGCCATCGATGCGATGGCCCCGGCGCCGCCGGTTCGTCGCGGTGCTACACCGGCAGCGGGGCGCGGGACGGCTCCGGGGTCTCCTGCGCGCTGTGCTCGTCGAGCATGGTCAGCTCGTCGAACGGGGCCGAACCGTCGAGCACCGCGTCCACCCGGTCCCGGTCGACGGTCTTGGTCCAGGACCCGACCAGCAGGGTCGCGACCGCGTTACCGGAGAAGTTGGTCAACGCCCGTGCCTCGGACATGAACCGGTCGATGCCGACGATGAGGCCGACGCCGTCGAGCAGGTCGGGACGGTGCGCCTGCAGGCCGCCGGCCAGGGTGGCCAACCCGGCGCCGGTGACGCCGGCGGCGCCCTTGGACGCCACGATCATGAACACCAGCAGACCGATCTGTTCGGAGACGCTCAGCGGATCCCCCAGTGCCCCAGCGATGAACAGCGAAGCCATGGTCAGGTAGATCGCGGTGCCATCCAGGTTGAACGAGTAGCCGGTGGGCACCACCACGCCGACGGTGGAGCGTTCCACCCCGAGGTGTTCCATCTTCGCGATCAGCCGCGGCAGCGCCGATTCCGAGGAGGACGTCGAGACGATCAGCAGGTACTCGCGGGCCAGGTAGCGCACCAACTTGAAGATGGAGACCCCGGCGACGGCGCGCAGCAGCACCCCGAGCACCCCGAACACGAAGATCACGCAGGTCAGATAGAAGCCGACCATCAGCGTCATCAGCTGGGCGACGGCGGCCCAGCCGGTCTGGCCGACCACGTTGGCGATGGCGCCGAAGGCGCCGATCGGCGCCAGCCACAGGATCATCACCAGGACCTTGAAGACCAGCCGCTGCAGATGTTCGATGCCGCGCAGGATCGGGTCACCCGCGGTGCCCAGGCCCTGGATCGCGAATCCGACCAGCAGTGCGATGAAAAGTGCCTGCAGCACACTGCCTTCGGTCAGCGCGGAGAACATCGACGTCGGGATGATGCTCTGCACGAAGTCCAGCAGCCCGCCGGCCTCGTGCGCCTTGTCGGCGAGTTCAGCGCCCTTGCCCGCGGTCTCGGTGACGTTGAGGCCCTGACCGGGGTGCAGCAGGTTGCCGACCACCAGGCCGATGCCGAGCGCGAAGGTCGACATCGCCAGGAAGTAGACGAACGCCAGACCGCCGACCTTGCCGACGGTCGCGGCCTTGCGGACCGATCCGATGCCCAACACGATGGTGCAGAAGATCACCGGGGCGATCATCATCTTGATCAGCGCCACGAACATGGTGCCCAGCACACCGACGCTCTTGCCGACGTCGGGGGCGAGGATGCCGACGGCCACACCGGCGACGACGGCGATGATCACCGCGATGTACAGCCAGTGGGTGCGGTCGCGCCGCTTCACCGCGGCGCCTGAGGAAGAAGTCATGTAAGGATGGTCGGACGCCGGGTGAGCCAGGTGACGCTTTAGTTCATTTCGTTCACGGGAGGTGGCCACATGGTGGCCGACCGGATGTCGCGATGGTCGTTGGCGGGGCAGGCGTTCGCGCTGCAGGTCCTGGTGATCGCGCTGATCGTGGCGGCCGGCAGTGCCCTGGCCCTGCTCGATGCCCGTGCCGACGGGGACGCGGCGGCCGAGGCGCAGGTGCTGGGCATCGCCACCTCGCTGGCCGATGCGCCGTCCACCGCCGAGGCGATCGAGTCGGGCAACGCCAGCGAGGTCCTGCAGCCGGTCACCGAGCTGGTCCGCAGGCACGCCGACATCGCGTTCATCACCATCATGGCGCCCGACCGCACCCGCTACACGCACACCGATCCGGCCCAGATCGGCGGCGACTATCTCGGCAACATCGAACCCGCGCTGCGCGGGGAATCGTTCACCGAGGTCTACACCGGCACGCTGGGCCCGTCGATCCGCGCGGTGGCGCCGGTGCACGACGCCGACGGCCGGGTGATCGGCATGGTCGCCGCCGGCATCCTGCAGCAGAGCCTGGTGCAGCGATGGCGTGAGCAGTGGTTCACGATTGCGGCGGTCGCCGTTGGCGCACTTGTGGTTTCGCTGATCGGGGTGTGGGGAATCCGACGCCGTCTGCTGCGCCAGACCCGCGGGCTGCGGCCCGACGAGCTGCGGGTGATGTACGACCATCACGATGCGATCCTGCACGCGGTGTCCGAGGGGCTGATCGTCCTGGACGAAAAGGACCGCGCCGGTGTGGTTCTCGTCAACGACGAGGCCCGCAGGCTACTGGCCCTGCCGCCCGGTCCGGTGACGGTGGCCGACCTCCCGGATTTCCTGCAGACCCGCGATCCCGGCGTGCGCGACGAGGTGCACGTGACCGAGGAGCGGGTGCTGGTGGTCAACCGGGCCCGGGTGCCGGACTCGGGCAGCGAGGTGGTGACCGTGCGGGACCGTACCGAATTGCAGGAGGCACTGGGCGAACTCAGCTCGCTGAAGGTGCTCACCGACTCGTTGCGGGCCCAGGCCCACGAGTCGGCCAACAAGCTGCACACCGTCATCACGATGGTGGAGATGGGCCGTCCGCAGGATGCGGTCGCGGTGGCCACCCGGGAGCTGGAACTGTCCCAGCGGTTGGTGGACCGGCTGTCCGAGGCGGTCGCCGAGCCGGCGCTGGTGGCGCTGCTGCTGGGCAAGACCGCCCAGGCCGACGAGCGCGGCATCGTGCTCACCGTCACCGAGGACACCCAGCTGTCCTCCGCGGTCGCGCTGACCGGGCCGGAACTGGTGACCGTGCTGGGCAATCTCATCGACAACGCCATGGACGCCTGCGACCGGGACGACCCGTGGATCGAGGTGACGGTGCTGCAGGACGAATCCGCGCTGCGGATCACGGTGGCCGACAGCGGTTCCGGGATGGACGCCGAGGAGTTCGCCCAGGCCCGCCGGCGGGGCTACTCGACCAAGGCCGGGACCGGCCACGGACTGGGACTGGCGCTGGTGTCGCAGGTGGTGGAGCGGCACGGGGGCACCCTGAGCGCCGATGTCAGCTACGGGTCGGTGGTGACGGTGGAGATCCCGGTGCGCAGTGCTCGCGCGAAGAGCCAGGTGCCCCGGTGAGCATCCGGGTGCTCATCGTCGAGGACGATGAACTCATCGCCGCGGCGCATCAGGCCTATCTCGCTCGGCTGGAAGGGTTTTCGCTCGCCGCGGTGGCTCACACGGCGCGGTCCGCCATGCGCTCGGCCGCCGAGGCCGTCGCCGCCGGTGAACCGATCGATCTGGTCCTGCTGGATCTCGGCCTGCCCGACGCCAGCGGTATCGCGCTGGCCTCCGGACTGTCCGGGCTGCGCCCCGCCCCGGACATCATCGCCATCACCTCCGAGCGGGATCTGGAGATGGTGCGGGCCGCGGTCGCCCACGGTGCCCTGGCCTATCTGCTCAAACCGTTCACCTTCGCCGCGTTCCGGGACCGGCTGGAGCGCTACCACCGCTACCGCAGTGCGCTGCCGGCCGGCACCGAGGCGGCCAGTCAGGCCGAGGTGGACCGCGCGATGGCCGAATTGCGGATCGGTGCCGACCGGGTCCTCACCCCGAAGGGGGCGTCCCCGCAGACCAACGACGAGATCGCCCGTGCGGTCCGGGACTGCTCGGACGGGCTGACCGCAGACGAGGTCGCGGCCCGGGTCGGGGTCTCCCGGGTGACGGCCTGGCGATATCTGGAACGCCTCGCCGACGAGGGCACGGTGACCCGCAACGCCGACTACGGCGGGACCGGCCGGCCCAAGACGCGCTATCAGTGGCGCTGAGTGTCGAAAGACTTGCCTTAGCCTAACCAAACTTCTACATTAAAGCGCACAAATCTCCTCCAAATTAAGGACGCGCGGTAATGAAGCGACTCGCAATCGGTGTTCTCGCCGCCCTGGCGCTGGTCACAGCCGCGCCCGCGCACGCCCAGGACTTCGCGATCACCGCACCGGAGCCGACGCTGGAAGAGCTCACCCAGCAGATCAACCTGCTGGTCGGCACCCAGGCGCCCGACCATGTGAAGGCCGCTCAGCTGGAGGGCGGAGCACGGGCGGTGATCGTGCCCAAGATGGTCTACCGCCTCGGCTTCTTCCGGGCCCCGCGCGGCTCGGCCGTGGTCACCGGGCCCGAGACCCACACCGACACCACGCATACCGCCGTCATCAACGCCAGTCGCCAGGGCGCCCCGACGGTGCAGGTGCCCGCCGAATGGCGCTATATCGACGGCCAGTGGAAGCTGGCCAGTAAGTCGCTGTGCAGCGGGATCACCACCATGGGTCTGCCGATCCCGTGCAATTTCGAGTGACCCGATGATCGAGGTCGACGGCGTCTGCAAGTCCTTCGGCACCCGGCACGCGGTGCGGGACCTGACGGTGAGCTTCCCCGCAGGCACGGTGACCTGCCTGCTCGGCCTCAACGGTGCGGGCAAGACCACCCTGCTGCGGCTCATCGCGGGCCTGGAGACCCCCGACAGCGGCACCGTGCGGGTGGACGGAACCCGGCTGTCCGAACGGCAGGACCCGCTGCGCAGCCTCGGCGTCGCGCTGGGGGCCATGGATCCCGGCCACACCGTCGTGCGCCATCTGCGCTGGCTGGCCGCGCTCGGCGGGATCCCGGCCGGCCGGGTGGACGAGGTGCTCGACGAGGTGCGACTCGGCGATCGGCGCAGCGAGCGCATTGGCGCGCTGTCCACCGGTGCGCGCCAACGGCTTTCGATCGGATCGACACTGTTGGGTGACCCCCGGGTGTATCTGTTCGACGAGCCGCTCAACGGGCTCGACGTGCCCGGCATCGTCTGGATGCGTGATCTGCTGCGCCGCCTGGCCGATGCCGGACGCACCGTGGTGATGGCCAGTCACCTGCTGTCGGAGGTGGTGCTCACCGCCGACCGGGTGACCATGCTGTCGGCGGGCCACATCGTCACCGACGGCGCCATCGACGATGTGGTCCCGTCCGGGCACGACCCGCGGGAGTACCTGGAAGACAGTCTGATCGGGGCGACGTGCTGAATCCGCAGCTGACCCGCAGTGTGCGCGCCGAACTCGTCCGCACGGCCGGCCGCGGGGCGCTGTGGTCGGTACTGGTGCCCACCGCGATCCTCGCGCCCACCGCCATCAGCTTCCTGATCGCCTTCGTGGCAGAGCGTTTCGCCGCGATCCCCGGCCAGCAGTATGTACAGACGGTGGCCACCTCGAACGCGGCCTACTGGGTGGTCACCATCACCGTAGTGCTCAGCGCGGTGGCCGCCGCCTACGGGCAGTCCTCGCAATACCGCCACGGCACAATGGCTTACGTAGGGCTGGCGCTGCCGCAGCGGTGGGTGGCGATGATCGGCACGTGGCTGTTCTACGGCGTCGTCGGCGCCGCGGCATCCGTGCTCGCGCTGGTCCTGGTGCTGGTCGGTCTGCCGATCGTGTCCGGACTGGTCTACGGCGAGGTGTCCATCGTCGACCCGGTGGGATTGCGGCTGCTGTGGGCGGTGCCGGTCTATGCGTTCTTCGCCGCCGGGCTCGGCGTGGGCGTCGGCACCCTGATCCGCACCCCGGCCGCCGCGGTCGGGGCAATCCTGTTCTGGGCGTACGTGATCGAGAGCGCCGTCGGGTTCCTGCCCGGCGGGTACTCGGCACAGCGCTTCATGCCCTTCCTCAACGGTGTCTACGGCACCGGCCAGGACATCGTGCTGACCCCGCCCTGGGGACCCGACGCCGGATTGGCGTTCGGCTGCGCGGCATTCACCTGTGTGTTCATCATCAGTCTCAAGAGGAGCGATACGACATGAACGATCAAACCGCGCTGCCCATGGCGCAGCGGTCGGACGCCGATGTGCCCGGACACTGGCTGCTGGCCCGACTCGGCAAGCGGGTGCTGCGCCCCGGCGGTCTGGAACTGACCACCCGGCTGCTCACCGCGGCCGGCATCACCGACGCCGACGTCGTCGAACTGGGGCCAGGACTGGGCCGCACCGCCCGCGACATCCACGCGCTCGGACCCAAGTCCTACGTCGGGGTCGACGACAGCGCGGCGACCTCGCCGATCCTGGCCGAGATCGTCGACGCCGGCGGCGGGCGCCTGGTGGACTCCGACGCCTCGGACACCGGCCTGGCCGATGACAGCGCCGACGTCGTCGTGGGTGAGGCGATGCTGACCATGCAGGGGGAGAAGAACAAAGCCGCCATCGTCGAAGAGGCGTTCCGGGTGCTGCGGCCCGGGGGCCGGTACGCCATCCACGAACTCGGACTCACCCCGGACGGGCTAGGTCAGGACATCAAGGACGACATCCGGCGCAACATGTCCCGATCGATCAAGGTCAACGCTCGGCCGCTGACCATCGCGGAGTGGACCGAGCTGCTGACCTCGGCGGGTTTCGAGGTCACCAGCGTGGATCGGGCACCGATGGCGTTGCTGGAACCCAAGCGGGTCATCGCCGACGAGGGCGTGCTCGGCGCGCTGCGCATCGTCGGCAACGTGATCCGCCGGCCCGCCGCCCGCAAGCGGGTGCTGAGCATGCGCAACACCTTCAACCGGCATCGGCAGGCCCTGACCGCGGTGGCGATCGTGGCCACGGTGCCGCAGGGCGCCAAGGCCGCCGGAGCACAATCGGGGTCATGACGGCCAGCCACGGCGATGTCTCTCAGCGCGCGGTCGGGCTGCAGCGCGGCCGCGTGCTGGAGACCGTGCGCGGCGCGGCCGGCCCGGTCGACGCCCACGAGATCGCCCGCACCCTGAAGATCCACGTGACGACGGCGCGGTTCCACCTCAGCACGCTGGAAGAGCAGGGGGCCATCCGGCGCGGCCGCGGTGCCGGAGGCGGGCGGGGCCGACCTCGGCTGACCTACGAGATCGCGCCGCGACTGGACTACGCCGACATCGTCTCGCTGTTCGCCGCGCACCTCGGGGGCACCGCCGAGGAACGCGAGCAGCGGGCGCTGCGGATCGGCGCGGACCTGGCACACCGCACCCGGCTGGCCCAGGCCCGTCCCGAACGCACGGTCGCCGACCTGGTCATCGGCACCCTCGACGAACTGGGCTTCCAGATCCGATCGGTACTGAACTCGTTCGGTGAGGTGACCGTGCAGATCTGCACCTGCCCGCTGGCGGCGGTGGCGGTGACGGCCCCGGAGGTGGTTCGCGGCATCCAGCACGGCCTGATCCAGGAGGTCATCGACGCCAACGAGGCCACCCTGGGCGGCCGTTACCGGGCCGAGGTCCGGCCCGACGCCGGCCGTGGCTCCTGCGAGGTGAGCCTGACTCTGCGGCCCGAACCCCGTTAGGTCTCGGTTCAGCAAATACTTCGCGTGACTCCAGCAAATGCATCGCGGCGGAATTAGCATTCTCGGCACCGGTGTCCGAAAGGCTTGCTGTGCACACGACTGGATTGTCTCGGCGGTGGTCCCTTGCGGCGCCCGCGGTGCTGGCGGCGGCCTGCCTCGGGTGGGCCGGCGTCCCGGCCGGCGCCGCGCCCGAGGCGACCGCGGCAGCGGTGACCGTCACGGTGCGCACCGGCAGCGGCGATCTGAACGTGCGGTCCGCACCGTCGACGACCAGCCCGCGGGTCGGCACGCTGAGCAACGGGGCCCGGGTGGTCATCACCTGCCATGCCCGCGGCACGGTGTTCAGCGGCGGCCCCTTCGACCTGACCACCGACCTGTGGAACCGGCTGGCCGACGGCGGCTACGTCACCGATGCAATGCTCGTCACCGGCTCGAACGGGCCGGTTGTCCCACCGTGTGCCACCGAGGCGAAGCGGCCGGCGCTGCCCAGGCCGGCCGGCCGGACCGTCGGGCACAACCCCGCCGAGGAGGGCACCCCGCTGTGGGGCGCGCTGGAGAAGTGGTACTTCGCGTCCGGTAAACGGGCCTATCCGGCGCTGAGCGGTGCGCCGCGTGACCTGGCGGCGGTGGCACGGCGCGCGGGCTGGGCCGTGGTCGACGTTCCGCGCGAGCGCGCGATCGTGGTCATCCCGCCCGGGTTGCTCGACGCGCCCGACGCTGGTCATGTCGCCTGGGTGGACGCCACCTCCCGGCGGGCTGACGGGGTGTATCTGCGCATCACCGAGATGGGCGCCCCCGGGACCGAGCCGCACATCTGGACGGGGCGCACCGTGCGGGCCGATCCGGGCCTGCGTTACGTCCTGCTTCCCGGACCTTCCGGCTAATCTGGCAGCAACGTCAATTCGGGTATCCTCGCGTACCAGACCCCGTCGAAACGGGGAAAAGTTTGCTGCGTGTCGACTGTGATCTGCCGCTCACTTTTGGCCGCGCGTCTGAGGAAACCATGTGTGACGGATGGGGTTCGGAGTTTGCGGGCGATTAGCCGATCTGGGTGTTTTCGCAGCTGACTGCCATTTTTGCCATTGCCCCAGTTAGGTCACAAGTGCATAACAATCCTTTTCTGAGGGACGTATGAGAGGTGGCGGGCCGGTTAACTCGGCGCGCGGCCGCGACCCGGATTGGGTACGTTTTTCCGTCGCTAGACTCGATGTCAATGCGCTCAACAGGGCGCACGCCGACTGAATCTAGTGCCGGATGGTCATCCGGCGGAGGTGTCGAAGAAATGGCAAGTGTTTTCGTGCGCGCCAATGTGGCAGCGCTGAACGATCCGCAGACCGCATTCGCGGGGTCGGTCGCCATCGACCACGGTCCGATCGCCGACCTGTCGGCCAACGCCGGCGCCGTCGTGGTCGCCAACTACGGCGATGCCAGTGTCTCGGTGGTCCGCCCGGACTCCGCGGGCGCACCGGCCCGGGTGCCGGTCGACGGTGAGCCGTTCGCGGTGGCGGTCACCGACGACCGCGCCTTCGTGGTCACCAGTGCCGCCGAGGCGGACGCCGTCCAGATCATCGACACCCGCACCAACGCCGTGCTGGCCACCTACCCGCTGGCCTTCTCGGTCACCGCGGTCGTGGCCGCCCCGGATGGCAAGCGCGCCTACGCCGCCCGCGCCGGACACGACCATGTGGACGTCGCCGTCATCGACACCACCGCCGAGCGCGTCGGCACCATCGACATCGCCCGGGGCGCCACCTCGGTCATCGACACGCTGGCCGTCGACCCGTCCGGTCGCCGGCTCTACGTGGCCGTGACCAGCAGCACCGGCAGCCGCCTCGTGGTCGTCGACACCGAGACGGCCAAGGCACGCAAGTCGATCGCCCTCGGCGCGCCGATCCGCGACCTCGCCGTCGCGGCCGACGGCACGGTGTACGTGCTGACCTCCGATCTGCAGGCCCGCGGCGTCATCGAGGTCATCGATCCCAAGACGTTCGCCGTCACCGCCAGCATCGGCGCCGGCACGCTGCCGATCCAGATGGCACTGTCGGCCAACGGTGCGCTCGCCTACGTCGTCGACTACGACGAGGTCGCGGTGCTCTGCACGGTCACCCGCGAGATCGTCGAGACCATCACCGTCGGCGCCCGCCCGATGGCGGCCGCCCTCAACACCCCCGGCGATCGGCTCTACATCGCCGACGTCGACGGCAACGTCACCGCATTCCGGGTCGCCGCACCCGAGCCGATGTACTCGCCGTTCGACGCGGTCTCCTTCGACGAGGTCCGCGAGCTCACCCCGGCCGGGGTCTGACCGGCCGTTGTGCGTGCGGCCGCCGGGTGACACCGGCTGCCAGCCTGCCCAATCCGGGTAGGCCGGGTGTGCGTTGGCATTAATATCGCCCGCGTGCTGTCGACCATGCAGAACTGGCCCCTGACCATCGCCGCGATCCTGCGGCACGCATCCGGAGTGAACGGCGACCGCGTCGTCACCACCGCCACCGGGCAGGGGGGCTACCGCAGCACCACCTACCGCGAACTCGGAGAGCAGGCCGCCCGCCTCGCGCACGGGCTGCGCGGCCTCGGCATCACCGGGGACCAGCGGGTGGGCACCTTCATGTGGAACAACACCGAGCACCTCGCGGTGTACCTGGCCGCCCCGGCCATGGGCGCGGTGCTGCACACCCTGAACATCCGGCTGTCCGCCGAACAGATCGCGTTCATCGCCAACGAGGCCGAGGATCAGGTGATCGTGGCGGACGGGTCGCTGGTGCCAGTGCTGGCGCCGGTGCTGCCGCTGCTTCACACGGTGCACACCGTCGTCGTCACCGGCGGAGGGGACACCGCGGCACTGGCCGGCACCGACATCACCGTGCTGGGGTATGACGAGCTGCTGGCCGGACAGCCGGCCGAGTTCGACTGGCCGGACGTCGACGAGAACTCCGCGGCGGCCATGTGCTACACCAGCGGCACCACCGGCAACCCGAAAGGTGTTGTCTACAGCCACCGTTCAACCTACCTGCATTCGCTGAACACCTGCACCGCCAATGCGCTCGACGTCAGCAGCAGTGATGTGGTGCTGCCCATCGTGCCGATGTTCCACGCCAACGCGTGGGGGCTGGCCTATGCAGCGCTGATGGCCGGCGCCGACCTGATCATGCCCGACCGGTTCCTGGACGGGGCCTCGCTGATCGAACTCATCGAGTCCCAGCGTCCCACCCTGGCCGGTGCGGTGCCGACCATCTGGAACGACGTGATGAACTGCCTGGAAAAGAATCCGGGACATGACATCTCGTCGCTGCGGCTGGTGGCCTGCGGCGGGTCGGCGGTGCCGCTGTCGCTGATGCAGATCTTCGAACAGCGGCACGGCGTCTACATCCAGCAGGCCTGGGGCATGACCGAGACCTCGCCGCTGGCCACCGTCGCCAAACCGCTGCCCGGGGTGTCGCAGGAGCGGCACTGGCAGATGCGCACCACCCAGGGCCGGCCGATGTGCGGGGTCGAGATCCGTGTCGTCGACGATGCCGGACATCCGTTGCCCGCCGACGGAGAAGCGGTGGGCGAGTTGGAGGTTCGCGGGCCGTGGATCACCGGCGGCTACTACCTGGGCCGGGATGCGGAGAAGTTCGACAGCGGCTGGCTGCGCACCGGTGACGTCGGGCGAATCGACGCGGACGGGTTCGTGACGCTGACCGACCGGGCCAAGGACGTCATCAAGTCCGGTGGTGAGTGGATCTCCTCGGTGGAACTGGAGAACCACCTGATCGGGCACCCGGGCGTGCTGGAGGCGGCCGTCGTCGGCGTGCCCGACGACCGCTGGCAGGAACGCCCGCTCGCGGTGGTGGTGCTCCAGGCGGGGGCCACCCACACCGCGGAAGAATTACGAGAGTTTCTGGCCGACAAGGTGGTTCGCTGGTGGCTGCCCGAGCGCTGGACGTTCGTCGAGCAGGTGCCGCGCACCAGCGTGGGCAAGTACGACAAGAAGACCATCCGGGCCCGGCACGCGGACGGCGACTACGACGTCACCACGCTGTGATCGTCGACGCGCACGTTTGACCCGGGGTTGCTCGGTCCCCCCCCCGGCCCTAACGCTGGGCGCGCTGGTAGGCGGTCACCACCGCCGCGCCGCCGAGCCCGATGTTGTGCTGCAGCGCGGCGGTGACGTTGTCCACCTGACGCTTGTCGGCGGTGCCGCGCAACTGCCAGCTGAGCTCGGCGCACTGGGCCAGACCGGTCGCCCCGAGCGGGTGGCCCTTGGAGATCAGGCCGCCGGACGGGTTGACCACCCAGCGTCCGCCGTAGGTGGTGTCCGCATTGTCGATCAGCGCCGGCGCCTCGCCCGGCCCGCACAGGCCCAGCGCCTCGTAGAGCAGCAGCTCGTTGGCCGAGAAGCAGTCGTGCAGTTCGATGACCTGGAAGTCCTCGGGGCCCAGCCCGCACTGCGCGTAAACCTGCTGTGCGGCTTTGACATTCATGTCGTGACCGATGAGGTTCGCGGCACTGCCGTCGAAGGTGGAGGCGAAGTCGGTGGTCATGGCCTGGCCGACGATCTCGACGGCCTGACCGGCCAGACCGTGCTTGTCGACGAAGGCCTCACTGGCCACGATCGCCGCGCCGGACCCGTCCGAGGTCGGTGAGCACTGCAGCTTGGTCAGCGGGTCGGAGATCATCTTGGCGGCCAGGATGTCGTCGAGGGTGTACTCGTCCTGGAACTGGGCGTAGGGATTGTTCACCGAGTGCTTGTGGTTCTTGTGCCCGATCTTGGCGAAATGCTCTGCGGTGGTGCCGTACTTCTTCATGTGCTCGCGGCCGGCCGCGCCGAACATCCACGGCGCAACCGGGAACTGCATCTCCTCGATCTCGTTGAGCGCCACGATGTGGCGCATCATCGGGGACTCGCGGTCCTGCGCCCCGCCGCCCAGCGAGCCGGGCTGCATCTTCTCGAAACCCAGGGCGATCACACAGTCGGCGAGCCCGCCCCGGATCGACTGGGCGGCCAGGTAGAGCGCCGTCGACCCGGTGGAGCAGTTGTTGTTGACGTTCACGATCGGGATGCCGGTCATCCCGAGCTCGTAGAGGGCGCGCTGCCCGGAGGTGGAGTCCCCGGAGCAGTAACCGACGAAGCCCTGCTGGACCTCGGTGTAGTCGATGCCGGCGTCGGTCAGGGCGTTGGTGCCCGACTCGCGGGCCATGTCCGGGTAATCCCAGCCCTCCCGCCGCCCGGGCTTCTCGAACTTCGTCATCCCCACTCCGACGACAAAAACCCGATTCGGCATGCTGGTCCCTTTCGCTGCGCTGCGGTCGAGGCCTCAACATAGCGTCGGGATGCCGAATCCGGACAGGGGCCGTGACGCAATCACGACCCGCACCGCCCACCCGGAGTGGTAGAACGTGTTCTAGTTCTGTTCTGTCGGAAGGGGCGGTTCATGGCGTTGCGGGTCGTGCAGTGGGCCACCGGCGGGGTCGGCGTCGCCGCCATCAAGGCGGTGCTGGAGCATCCCGATCTGGAGTTGGTCGGCTGCTGGGTGCATTCGCCGGCCAAACACGGCCGCGACGTCGGCGAACTCATCGGCGGTGCGCCGCTGGGCGTGTACGCCACCGGCAGCGTCGAGGACATCCTGGCGCTGGACGCCGACGCCGTCGTCTACGCGCCGCTGATGCCCAATCCCGACGAGGTCGCCGCGCTGCTGCGGTCGGGCAAGAACGTGGTCACCCCCGTCGGCTGGGTGTACCCGAGTGACCGGCAGGCCGCCCCGTTGCGGGAGGCGGCCCTCGCCGGCAACGCCACCCTGCACGGCACCGGCATCGCCCCCGGCGGGATCAGTGAGAAGTTCCCGGTGCTGTTCTCGGCGATGTCCACCGGGGTGACCTTCGTTCGGGCCGAGGAGTTCTCGGATCTGCGCACCTACCATGCACCCGACGTGGTGCGGCACGTGATGGGCTTCGGCGACACCCCGGACAAGGCGCTGTCCGGCCCGATGCAGAAGCTGCTCGACGGCGGTTTCATCCAGGCCGTGCGGATGTGCGTGGACGAGTTCTGTTTCGCCGCCGATCCGAGGATCGTGGCCCGCCAGGAGATCGCGGTGGCCACCGCCCCGATCGACTCGCCGATCGGGGTCATCGAACCCGGCCAGGTGGCCGCCCGCAGGTTCCACTGGGAGGCGATGGTCGGCGACGAGGTGGTGGTGCGGGTGACGGTGAACTGGTTGATGGGGGAGCAGAACCTGGACCCGGCATGGGATTTCGGACCGGAAGGCCAGCGCTACGAGATGGAGGTACGCGGCAACCCGGATTTCACGGTGTCCATCAAGGGATTCCAGGGTGAGGTCGGCGTGGACGGCCCGGGCTCCGGTTCGATCGTCGGCCCCGCCGAACCCGGCGTCGTCGCGACCGCCGCGCACTGCGTCAACTCGATCCCGGCGGTGTGCGCCGCCCCGCCCGGTGTGGCGACCTACCGGGATCTGCCCTTCTTCGGTGCCCGGGCCGCGACCAGGCTCAGTTAGCCAGGGCTGCATCCGGATCGGGATCGCTAGTATGGCGGGCATGGCGCAACCACTGGTGGTGGAGCAGGCGCGGGCGATCCCGCTCGCCCCCGAGGACGTCTTCCGGGATATGGTGCCGATGCCGTTGCCGGACCTGTTCCGTCGCTGGTACGGCCCCATCCCGCCGATCAAGGCGACCCGTGACCAGACCGGGGACTGGGATGCCGTCGGCCAGTCGCGCACCGTGTTGCTCACCGGCGGCGGCAGCATGCGCGAGGAACTGACCTCCTACGACCCGCCGCGCTCGTTCGGGTACACCCTGTCGCGGGTGACCGGGCCGCTGGCACCGCTGGTCGACCATGTCGACGGGCTGTGGTCCTTCGCCCCGATCGGCACCGGCACCCAGGTCACCTGGCGGTGGACCATCCATCCGCGCTCGGCGCTGGCCGTGCCCGCGCTGCCCGTCTTCGGCCGGCTGTGGAAGGGTTATGCCCGCCAGTCGCTGGAGGAACTGTCGAATCTGCTGGTGCGCTGAGGAATGCCGCGCGCACTGATCCTGGCCGGCGGCGGCCTGGCGGGTATCGCCTGGGAGACCGGCGTGCTGGCCGGCATCGCCGATGCCGCACCGGATACCGCGGCGGCATTGCTGGATTCCGATGTGCTGCTGGGCACTTCGGCGGGTTCCGCGGTCGCCGCCCAGCTCGGCGCCGGTGCCGACCTGGGCGGGCTGTACGCCCGGCAGGTCACCGAGGAGTCCCACGAGATCGATCCTGGCGTCACCGTCGACGACATCACCGAGGTGTTCCTCGCCGCACTCGGCACCCCGGGCCGCCCCCGGGAGCGGCTACAGCGCATCGGTGTGATCGCCCTGGCCTCACAAACCGTGCCGGAACCGGTGCGCCGCAACGTGATCGCGCACCGGCTGCCGTCGCACGATTGGCCCGACCGGGATCTGCGCATCACCGCCATCGACACCGCCACCGGCGAACTGGTGGTCTTCACCCGCGGCTCGGGCGTGGACCTGGTCGATGCCGTGGCCGCCAGCTGTGCGGTGCCCGGCGCCTGGCCGCCGGTCACCATCCACGGACGCCGGTACATGGACGGCGGGGTGGGCAGCAGCGTGCACATGGCCGTCGCGCAGGACTGCGCGGCGGCGGTGGTGCTGGTACCTGCCGGTCAGAACGCGCCGTCACCATTCGGGGACGGCACCGCCGCAGAGATCGCGGCGTTCCCCGGCGCGGCGTTCCCGGTGTTCGCCGACGATGCGGCGCTGACCGCATTCGGGCGCAACCCGCTGGACCCGGCCTGCCGGGCGCCGTCGGCGGTCGCGGGCCGGGCCCAGGGCCGCCGGGTCGCCACCGCGGTCACCGAGTTCCTCGCTGGCTGACCCTCAGGCGTCAGCCCAGCGTGTCCAGCGCCGCGGCCGCGAGCTCCTGTCCGATCTCGATGACCTCCTCGGCCCGGTGGTACTCCAGGCTGCGGCAGGCCGTGCGGGGCACCTCGATCAGCAGATCGGGCGGATAGGTGGCCAGCGTGTGCCGGGCCAGCGCGGCCTGGGCGATGTCGATGGTGCGGTTCATGATCTCGAAGCTGCCCAGCCGCGGGAGCACGGGCGCATCGGTGTCGGCGGTCTCCGGGATGTCGGGCAGCTCGTCCACCGAGCTGCTGAACCGGCTCAGCACCGACTTGGCGGCTGGGCTGTCCATCACCCGCTGTGCCGTCGAGGTGTCCAACAGCGCCGTCGTGCTGCGCCACATCCGGCTCAGCCGGGCGGTGGTCACCCGGGCCTGCGGTTCGTCCAGCTTCACCGCCGGATCGCCGCCGCCCAGGTTGACCGCGATGGTCAGGTCGGCCTTGACCGCCGACAGCGGCGCCATCGGCAGCGGGTCGAGGATGCCGCCGTCGGCCAGCAGCCGGCCGTCGAGCACGTGCGGGGTGAAGATGCCGGGGATCGCGATGGAGGCCCGGATGGCGTCGTCGAGGGCGCCGTGCTGCAGCCACACCGACTTCCCGGCGATCAGATCGGTGGCCACCGAGGTGTACGGGATGGGCAGGTCCTCGATGGTCACGTCGCCGAGGATGTCGCGCACCGCGTCGAGGATCTTGCCGGCCCGCAGCACGCCCGGGGAGCTCAGCGACGGGTCGAGCAGCCGCAGCACCGCGCGTTGGGTCAGCGACCCGGCCCACACCGCGAACTCGTCCAGCTTGCCCGCGGCATGCAGCCCGCCGACCAGTGCGCCCATCGAGGATCCGGCGACCCCGACGATCTGATAGCCGCGTTCGGTGAGCTCGTTGATCACCCCGATGTGCGCGTAGCCGCGCGCCCCACCACTGCCCAGCGCCAACGCAATCTGCATGGCTCCATTGTGGTGGAACCCGGCGCGGGCCGCCGTTGTGCTCGGCGTGATTCGAAGGCTATCCGCACTCCTTGGCGGCCGCGGAATTGACCGCCATGATGACGCCCGACTGCTGGCCGGGACTCAGCTCGGCCCATGGGAGATTGAAGGTGCCGGGCCCCACCGCGCCGGGTTCCTGCAGCGTCTTCAGGTAGGCCTCGGCGAGTTCCGCGGGCGCCTCCGGCCGGCCCGCCATCCATCCGCGGGCCGCCAGACAGGCCTGGCCATAGCCCGATTCGGTGGCGTTGGCGGGGGCGTCGACGGCGGTGGTGACACCGCCCGGGGACACCTGCGCCGCGGCCTCGGAGGTGGTCTTGGTCGGGGACGGCTCGGTGCTCGTCGGGCTCGGTGTCCCGGTCTCGGTCGAGGGGGTCTCGGTGGTCGGTGTGCACCCCGTCAGGAGGGCGACGGCGGCTGCGGTCACGAGGATCGGGTAGCGGCGCATGGGGTCAATGTATGCAAGACTCTGCGCCATGACCGAGGGAACGGCGTACCAGGGGTGTTGTCGGGCTGTGTGACGCCCGCCCATCTGTTCGTCTTCCTCCTGGAGTTCCACCATGGTCGCCCCCGCCCTGTACACCCCGCCCGCCGTGTCCGCGCCGACCCGTCTGCGCCTGCCCGATCTGTTGGCGGCCACCGACCGCTGCGCCGACGACGTGCTCTCCGGCCGCTACGACCGGCTGCTCGCCTCGGCCCCGCTCAGCGGCGACGAGCGCTGGTACAACCGGCTCCACGGCGATGACGAACTCGACATCTGGCTGATCAGCTGGGTGCCGGACAAGGCCACCGAACTGCACGACCACGGCGGATCGCTGGGCGCGCTGACGGTGGTGTCCGGCGCGCTGCAGGAGACCCGCTGGGACGGCCACGCCCTGAGGGACCGTGAGCTGACCGCCGGCGATCAGGCCGCGTTCCCGCTCGGCTGGGTGCACGATGTGGTGTGGGCACCCTCTTCGACGCCGGCGCCTGCCCCGGTGACGCTGAGCGTGCACGCCTACTCGCCGCCGCTGTCGGCGATGTCCTATTACCAGGTGACCGATCGGAACACGTTGCGCCGCAACCGTACCGAACTCACCGATGGCCCGGAGGGATAGTCATGCCCAGTCGGATCGACGCGGTGCTCGACGCCGCCCGGGCCCGCCTGCACCGAATCGAGGCCGCCGAGGTGCCCGAGGCGCTACGCCGCGGGGCACTGCTGGTCGACATCCGCCCGGCCGCGCAGCGGGCCGCCGAGGGTGAGGTGCCCGGCGCACTGGTGATCGAACGCAACGTGCTGGAGTGGCGCTGCGATCCGACCAGCGATGCACGCATACCCGAGGCCGTCGACGACGACGTCGAATGGATCGTGCTGTGCTCGCAGGGGTACACCTCCAGCCTGGCCGCCGCCGCACTGCAGGATCTGGGGCTGCACAAGGCCACCGACGTCATCGGCGGCTATCACGCGCTGCCCGCCGAACTGACGTCAGTTGTTCTCGTCTGAACGCAGCAGCGGACGCAGCTTCTCGGTCTTGTCCGCCGTCCAGCCCGGCGGCTGCAGGATCGCCGCCCACGCGTTGGCGACATCGCGGACGTAGACGTGGCCGTGCCCGTCGGGCACGTCGACAGCCACCGCCATGTCGGCGGACACCTGAAGGAAGGTGACCACCGGAATCCACTCCATCCGCGGGGACACGTCGTAGCCGCGGGTCTCGCGCAGCCAATCCGGTTTGGCGAACAGCAGATCCGGGTTCCACCAGGAGATCGGGTCCGAGGCGTGCTGCAGATAGACCACCCGCGGGCTGCCCCACGGGTCGTCGGGGCGACCCAGGTTGTCCGGACGCGACGCGAACCGGACGTTCTCGCCCCTATCGAAGATCGGCAGCCACTGCGGCGAGCCCTCATCGCGGTTGATGGTGAGCGAGGTCCAGATGTCGTTCTTGAACGTCGGCCCGGAGAACAGCGCCCCGTCGGTGCGGGCGATCAGATTGTTCAGCGCCAGGAACGGGGCCTCACCGCCGAACGAGCCCAGGCTCTCCCCGAACACCACCACCTTCGGCCGGTCGTTCTCGGGCAGTTCCCGGACCATCGCGTCGACCGCCTCGAACAGTGCCTGCCCGGCCTGCAGCGCGTTCTCCTGGTCCACCAGGAAGGAGATCCAGCTGGGCAGGAACGAATACTGCATGGACACCAGGGCGGTGTTGCCGTTGTACATGTACTCCAGCGACGAGGCCTCGGCCGCGTTGATCCACCCGGTGCCCGTGGTGGTGGCGATCCCGATGACCTCGCGCTCCAGCCCGCCGGTGCGGCGCAGCTCCTCGGCGGCCAGTTTGGCGGTGGCCTTGATGCCGTCGGCGGAGTTCAGACCGGCGTAGGTCCGGATCGGTTCGGTGGCCGGGGCGCCGTTGAATTCGGTGAGCTCGTCGACCGTCGGACCGCCCGCCACGAAGTTGCGTCCCTGATGTCCCAGCGACTCCCAGCTGACCAGTGACTGCGGGCCACCCGAACGCAGAACCGTTGTCGGAGCGGAATTGTCGGGATCGGTCTCATTGTTGACGGACTCGAAGGTGTTGTTGATGGTGGTCATCGCGAACCGCGCCACGATGCCGTTGAGCAGTGCGATCGCCAACGCCAGCACCAGCACCACGGCCACCACGCCGGACACCCGGGGCGGCGCGACCCGTTCCAGTTGGCGCACCAGGAATCGCACGAATCTGCCGATCAGTTGGCCGATCTCGACGAACAGGAACAGGAACACGATGGCCAGCGCGGCGGTCAGCGGGTGGTCCCAGAACCCCAGCCGCGGTACCCCCATCAGGTCCCGGATGTCGTCCTGCCAGACGTGGAAGTAGACGATCGCGGCGATCTGCCCGAGGACACCGACGACGACCAGGACGAGCCAGGCGACCTTTGGAGGTGCTGGGCTGGTGTCTCGGGACAGCATGTACCGGTACAGCCAGACGCCGAAAACGCCGAGGCCGTAGCCGATACCGCCGGCCGCACCGCTCACCAGCCCCTGGAACAGCGGCCCGCGGGGCAGCAGCGACGGAGTCAGCGACAGCCAGATGAATACCAGGCCGACGGCGGTACCGGTGAAGGTGTAGCGCCGAATCCACCAGGCGGACTTGACGGTCGGCTCGGGGGTTGGCGCGTCGGGAGTCGCGATCTCGGGGGCGGCGGTCACCGCTCGACTTTAGCGATGGGTGAAGTTCGCCGCGCGCTTCTCGGTGAACGCGGCCATGCCTTCCTTCTGATCCTCGGTGGCGAAGGCGGAGTGGAAGATCCGCCGCTCGTAGAGCAGGCCCTCGGCCAGGCTCGATTCGAAGGCGCGGTTGACGGCCTCCTTGGCCATCCGGGCCGCCGACAGCGACATCCCGGCGATCGTCGCGGCGGTGGCGTTGGCCTCCTCCAGCAACTTATCGGCGGGCACCACGCGGGACACCAGGCCACTGCGGTCGGCCTCGGCGGCGTCGATGGTGCGCCCGGTCAGGATCAGGTCCATCGCCTTGGCCTTGCCGATGGCGCGGGTCAGCCGCTGGCTGCCGCCCATACCGGGCAGCACGCCCAGCTTGATCTCGGGCTGACCGAACTTCGCGGTGTCCGCGGCGATCAGCAGGTCACACATCATGGCCAGTTCGCAGCCGCCGCCGAGGGCGTACCCGGCGACCGCGGCGATGGTGGGGGTGCGGGTGGCGGCGAACTTGTCCCACAGCGCGAAGAAGTCCGCGCTGTACACGTCGGCGAAGGACAGGTCGGCCATCTCCTTGATGTCGGCGCCGGCCGCGAAGGCCTTCTCGCTGCCGGTGAGGATGATGGCGCCGACGCCCGGGTCGGCGTCGAGTTCGGCGGCCGCGGTGGTGACCTCGAGCATGACCTGGCTGTTGAGCGCGTTGAGCGCCTTGGGCCGGTTCAGGGTGATGGTCGCGACCCGGCCCTCGCGGGTCACCAGGATGGTCTCGTAGCTCATGGGCGTGCTCCTCTTCAGAAGGTGAGATCGGGGTTGGCCGAGGCGAAGTAGGCGTCGATCGCCGCCTCGTCCACCGCGTCCAGGGTGGCGGGCGACCACTGCGGGTTTCGGTCCTTGTCGACCAGCTGGGCGCGGATGCCCTCCACGAAGTCATGCGAGGACAGCGAGGCCGCCGACACCCGGAACTCCTGCTGCAGCACCTCTTCCAGACTCTGCAGATGCGCGGCCCGGCGGACCGCGGTGAGGGTGACCGCCAGCGCGATGGGGGAGCGGGTGGCGATCAGGTCCGCGGCCGCGGCGGCGGCGTTGCCCCCGTCGTGGCCCTGGGCCTCGTCGGCGTGGCTGCGCAGGTCGTCGAGGATCTGCTGGACGGTGTCGCCGGCGAAGCAGCTGTCGATCCAGTGCCGCTGGGCGAGCAACTCGCTTTCCGGCGGCTCCTCGGCGTAGGAGTTCAGCGCGTCCTCGTGCCCGTCGGTGACGACGGCCTCGACAAAGTCGGGCAGCCGGTCGTGCGGGACGAAGTGGTCCGCGAAGCCCATCGCGATGGCGTCCGCCCCGGTGAACGGCGCACCGGTCAGCGCGGCGTGCAGACCGAGCAGGCCGGGCGTGCGGGACAGCAGGTAGGTGCCGCCGACGTCGGGGATGAAGCCGATGCCCACCTCGGGCATGCCCATCTTGGTCTTCTCGGTGACGACGCGGACGTTGCCGTGCGCGGCGACACCGACGCCGCCGCCCATCACGATGCCGTCCATCACGGCGACATACGGCTTGGCGAAGCGGCCGATGTGTGCGTTGAGCAGGTACTCGTCCCACCAGAACTTGCGCGCGTAGGACTTGTCGCCCCGGGCGCTGTGATAGAGCGCGACCACGTCGCCGCCGGCACACAGACCACGCTCACCGGCGCCGGTGAGCAGGACGGCCTTGACGGAGTCGTCGTGTTCCCACTCGTCGAGTGCTTGCTGCAGGCCCGCGACCATGACGTCGTTGAGAGAGTTGATCGCCTTGGGGCGGTTCAACGTGACGATGCCGACGCCATTCCGGACACTTACTAGGATGTCCTCGTTTTCTGCCACGTCTGCAATGTAGTTCGTGGTCCGATCGTGACGCGCGACGGGTAGGGTTTCCACCAAGATCAACCTGGACGTTTCCTGAGGACTTTCTCAGTTGTCCCTGGCAGGGCATGGGAACCTGTTCGGAGCGTTGATCGTTGATCGTGTGTTCGGCAATTCGAACCACCACATAGGGAGAGGACCTACGGTGCGCGAAAGCAGCAACCCGGTATTCCGATCTCTGCCCAAGGGGCAGGGCGGATACGCGCAGTTCGGTACCGGAGCCGCAAGCTTCGGTGCGCAGCAGGTGCATGCAGACCCCTACGCGGCGACGCAGTACCCAGACCAGCGACAGGCCGGCGTCTCCCGGCCGATGACCATCGACGACGTCGTCACCAAGACCGGCATCACCCTCGCGGTGGTCGTGGCCCTGGGCGTCCTGTCGTACTTCATGGTGTCGGTGAACCCCGGCCTGATGATGCCGTTCGTCATGGTCGGCGCCCTCGGTGGTCTGGCACTGGTGCTGGTCGCGACCTTCGGTCGTAAGCAGGACAACCCGGCCATCGTGCTGGGCTACGCGGCGTTTGAGGGCGTGTTCCTCGGTGCAGCGTCCTTCCTGTTCGCGAATCTGGTCTCCACCGGTGGCCCCGGGATGATCGCGCAGGCGATCTTCGGCACGGTCGGCGTGTTCGTCGGCATGCTGTTCGTCTACAAGACCGGTGCCATCCGGGTCACCCCGAAGTTCACCCGGATGATGGTCGCGGCCCTGTTCGGCGTGATGGCCATCGCGCTGCTCAACCTGGTGCTCGGTATCTTCGGGGTCGGCGGCGGCGAGGGCTTCGGCCTCCGCAGCGGTGGCCCGCTGGCGATCGTCTTCTCGCTGGTCTGCATCGGTCTGGCGGCGTTCATGTTCCTGATCGACTTCGACTCGGCCGACCAGCTGATCCGCGCCGGAGCTCCGGAGAAGGCCGCATGGGGCGTCGCCCTGGGCCTGACGGTCACCCTGGTGTGGCTGTACCTGGAGATCCTGCGTCTGCTGAGTTACTTCAACAACGACTAGCAGTACCGCGAGAGAAAGGGCGTCCACCTGTGTGGGCGCCCTTTTTCATGCCCTGTTTCGCACTGACTCTGCGGTGCGGGCGCCGCCTTCTCGTACTTCGCGCCCTCCCCGCAGAGCCGACGAGTTAAGGGACCCGCGGCTTGACCCGCCCGGCCGCCTCGACCGCGTTCGCCCGGGCGACCTCGACGTCGGCGTCATACGCCAGCGCCACACCCATCCGGCGCTTCACGAAGCTCTCCGGCTTGCCGAACAGCCGGATGTCGGTGCGCGGCACCTGCAATGCCTCGTCCACGCCGTCGAACACGATGCCCTCGGCGTCCACCCCGCCGTAGATCACCGCGCTCGCACCCGGCGTGCGCAGCGTGGTGTCCACCGGCAGCCCGAGGATCGCGCGGGCGTGCAGCTCGAACTCGTTCTGCCACTGCGTGATCATGGTGACCATGCCGGTGTCGTGGGGGCGCGGGCTGACCTCGCTGAACCACACCTGATCGCCCTTGACGAACAGCTCGACACCGAAAATGCCCTGCCCGCCCAGGTTTTCGGTCACCTTGCCGGCGACCTCCCGGGCACGCGCGAGCGCGGCATCCGACATCGGGTGCGGCTGCCAGCTCTGCACGTAGTCGCCGCTGACCTGCTGATGCCCGATCGGCTCGCAGAACTGTGTTGTCACCGCACCGGACGCGCCGACGCTGCGCACGGTCAGCAGGGTGATCTCGTAGTCGAAGTCGACGAAGCCCTCGACGATGATCCGGGTGTTGCTCACCCGGCTGCCCGACATGGCGTACTCCCAGGCCGCCTCGACACCCTCGGGCCCGTCGATCTTCGACTGTCCCTTGCCGGAGCTGCTCATCACCGGCTTCACCACGCACGGGTAGCCAATCTCGTCGACCGCGGCCTGCAGTTCGGGAAGCGAATCGCAGAACCGGTACGGGCTCGTCGGCACCCCGAGCGTCTCGGCGGCCAGCCGCCGGATGCCCTCGCGGTCCATGGTCAGCCGGGCCGCCCGCGCCGTCGGGATCACCCGCACCACGCCCGCGTCCTCGAGTGCCTCCAGCACCGGGGTGGCGATCGCCTCGATCTCGGGTACCACCAGGTCCGGCTTCTCGGCCTCGATCAGCGCGCGCAGCTGCTCCGGATCGGTCATCGAGATGGTGCGCGCGTGGTGCGCGACCTGCTGGCCGGGTGCATCGGCGTACCGGTCGACGGCGATCGTCTCCACGCCGAGGCGCTGCAGAGCGATCAGGACTTCACGGCCGAGCTCGCCGGAGCCGAGCAGCATCACCCGGGTGGCGTTCGGGGACAGGGGTGTTCCGAGAGTGGTCATCGGGCAGGAGTCTATGACTCCGCGGTGAGGGCGGCGCACTCTCGTCCGTCGCCGCCCTCACCGCAGGATCATTGGATCAGGACAGCCGCTCGATGACCATCGCCATGCCCTGGCCGCCACCGACGCACATCGACTCGATGCCGAAGGTCTTGTCGTAGGTGGTCAGGTTGTTCAGCAGGGTGGCGGTGATGCGGGCGCCGGTCATGCCGAACGGGTGACCCAGGGCGATGGCGCCGCCGGAGACGTTCAGCTTGTCCTCGTCGATGCCCAGCTGGCGGGCCGAGCCGAGCACCTGCACCGCGAAGGCCTCGTTGATCTCGACCAGGTCGATGTCGGAGATGGTCTTGCCGGCGTTGGCCAGCGCCTTCTTGATCGCCTCGATCGGGCCCAGGCCCATGATCTCCGGGGACAGCCCGGACACCCCGGTGGACACGATCCGCGCCAGCGGGGTCAGGCCGAGCTCCTTGGCCTTGGTGTCGCTCATGATGACGACCGCGGCCGCACCGTCGTTCAGTGGGCAGGCGTTGCCGGCGGTGATCGTGCCGTTCGGGCGGAACACCGGCTTGAGCTGGCTGATCTTCTCGTAGGTGGTGCCGGCGCGCGGGCCGTCATCGGTGGAGACAACGGTGCCGTCGGGCAGCGTGACCGGGGAGATCTCGCGCTCGAAGAAGCCGCTGTTGATGGCCTCCTCGGCCCGGTTCTGCGACCGCACACCCCAGTGGTCCTGGTCCTCGCGGCTGATCCCGGTGTAGGTGGCGACGTTCTCCGCGGTCTGGCCCATGGCGATGTACACGTCGGGGATCAGCCCGTCCTCGCGCGGGTCGTGCCACTTGATGTCGCCCTCGGCCTGCGCGACGGTGCGCGCCTGGGCCTCGGCGAACAGCTTGTTCTTGCTGTCCGGGGCGCCGTCGGCGGCACCGACGCCGAAGCGGGAGACGGTCTCGACACCGGCGGAGATGAACACGTCACCCTCACCGGCCTTGATGGCGTGGAAGGCCATCCGGGTGGTCTGCAGCGAGGACGAGCAGTACCGGTTCACGGTGGTGCCGGGCAGGAAGTCGTAGCCCAGTTCGACGGCGACCGCGCGGCCGATGTTGTAGCCGGCCTCACCGGCGGGCTGTGCGCAGCCCATCATCAGGTCGTCGATATCGCGCGGATCCAGCGACGGGACCTTGTCCAGGGCGGCGCGCACCATCTGGGCGGCGAGATCGTCGGGGCGCATGGTGGCCAGCGATCCCTTGACGGCGCGGCCGATGGGGGAGCGGGCGGTGGCGACGATGACGGCTTCGGGCATGACGACTCCTCGATATTCAGGACGTTTAGAACGTGTTCCAAGAAACTAGCCCGCGGGCGCCACGATCGGTGCGGGGACCCCGGTTGTGCGGCGCCACAGCCGACTCACATTGCCGATCCTGGCCAGCAGCGAATCGCTCTCGTCCACCCGCGACTCCAGTGCCGGTTCGGACGGCGCTTCGGCGACGAAGTCGCCCAACGCATTACACAGTGCCGGTAGCAGCTGCTGGGCGGCCAGCCGGTAGCCGGCGCCGGACGGGTGGAACATGTCCGAGGAGAACAGCACCTCGGGGGTCTTGTAGAACTCCGGCGCGAGCAGGTCGGAGAACGGCACCGGCACCCCGCCGGCGGCCCGCACCTCACCGGCCTGGGCCCGGGCCAACCGCAGGCCCTGGTTGTGCGCCACCCAGCGCAGCGGCTGCGGGATGGCCTTGATGACGTTGAAGTCCGGGCAGGTCCCGACCACCACCACCGCCCCCGCATCGCGCAGTCGCTGCACGGCCCGGCCGAGCCGGCGGGCCGAGGCCCGGATGCCGTTGGGCTTGGTGATGTCGTTGGCGCCGATCATGATCACCGCAGCGTCCGGCGGTGGACCGGCCACGAACATGGCGTCGATCTGTCCGGAGAGCCCCTTCGAGGTGGCGCCGACGATCGCCTTGGTGCTCAGCCGGATCCGTCGCCCGGACTCCTCGGCCAGCCCGCGGGCCAGCAGCACGCCGGGCACCTCGTCGGCGGAGGCGCTGCCGTATCCGGTGGCCGTCGAGTCGCCGAAGATCATCAGGTGCAGGTCGAAGGGCACATCACGGCTCCAGCGTTCGGCCGGCCCGCCGCCGGGGGCGTAGACGCCGTCGGCGCGCGGGGGGACGTTCCAGGCCTTGGGGATGACCCGCCGGGCCTGGGCGGCCTGGCTGC
The DNA here is from genome assembly GCA_900078775.1 of Mycolicibacterium aurum. Taxonomy (GTDB): domain Bacteria; phylum Actinomycetota; class Actinomycetes; order Mycobacteriales; family Mycobacteriaceae; genus Mycobacterium; species Mycobacterium aurum_A. The sequence continues at coordinate 3,547,228 of LT549889.1, read as the reverse complement.
TCAGTAGGTTGCGTGCCCCCAGGTACCCGGTGGACGCGACGGTGGCCGCGACCGTCAGGGCCAGCGCCGACCGGCGGCGCGGGCGCGGAGCACGACTGCGTGAATCCACGCCTCGATTCTAGAGAGGTTTGCCGGGCCGTCCGGAGCGGAAATGGTTAGCGCAGGTCACATCGGGGTACCAACTGCGGTACCAAAACAGATTCCTTGATTGTTGAACCTGTTGTGACCGGGCAAGCTAGATTCCCCCGGGCGGCTAAGTAAATACCGACAGCAGGTACTTCAACGGCGTAGGAAGTGGTGGCGATGACGGCACCAAGCAAGGTCTCTGGCTCTCCCCGTGCGGCGATCAGCCCAGTTCACGCGCGTCAATCCCGGCGTTTCCCGGTCGGCGACTGGCGGCCCGTCGAGGTCGTCGAGGACGGTGCGAGCCTGGCCGGCCGACTCGCGGGGTTAGTTGCGATGATGACGATCAAGCCGACGCTGGCCGTCGGCAGCCATATTCCCAAGCTGCCCTGGCCGTTCGGCATGCTGGATTTCGCCGCGCGCGTGCTGCGCCCGGCCCCGGGCACGGTGCGGGCCACCATCGCGTTGCCGCACTGCACGGCGCAACTGGTCCGTGCGGCCGGTGTGCTGCCCGCCGACGGTAACCGCAGCATCATCCTCTACCTGCACGGCGGAGCGTTCCTGACCTGCGGGGTCAACACACACGGCCGGCTGACCACCGAACTGTCGAAGTTCGCCGACAGTCCGGTGTTCGTCGTGAACTACCGGATGATCCCCAAACATTCGATCGGGGTGGCCCTCGACGACTGTTACGACGCCTACCGGTGGCTGCGATTGGCCGGCTACCCGCCGGAGCGCATCGTGCTGGCCGGTGACTCGGCCGGCGGCTACCTGGCCCTGGCGTTGGCCCAGCGCCTGCAGGCCGAGGGCCTCGACGAGGTACCGCCCGCCGCGGTCGTGACGATGTCCCCGCTGTTCGAGATCGACAATGCCGGGCGCACCCAGCACCCGAACGCCCGCACCGACGCGATGTTCCCGCCGAAGGCGTTCGACGCGCTGGTGGAGATGGTCGGTGCGGCCGCCGAACGGCAGGGCGAAGAGATCTACGAACCGCTCGACCACATCGAGCCCGGGCTGCCGCGCACGCTCATCCACGTGTCCGGCTCGGAGGTGCTGCTCAACGACGCGCGAAAGGCCGCGCGGATGCTGGCCGAGGCCGGGGTTCCGGTCGAGGTGCGTATCTGGCCCGGTCAGATACACGTATTCCAGCTGTGCTCGCCGCTCGTCGGCGAGGCGACCCGCTCCCTGCGCCAGATCGGCGACTACATTCGCGAGGCCACCTGGTGACTCGCCGGGCGGCCTGAGACCATAGAGGTATGCGCATCGCCCGGCACATCAGTGAGCTCATCGGCCATACCCCGCTCGTCCAGCTGAACTCGGTGGTTCCACCGGGGTCGGGCCTGGTCGCGGCGAAGGTCGAGTACCTCAACCCGGGCGGCAGCTCCAAGGACCGCATCGCGATCAAGATGATCGACGCCGCCGAGGCGTCCGGCGAGCTCAAGCCCGGCGGCACCATCGTCGAACCCACCTCCGGCAACACCGGCGTCGGGCTGGCCCTGGTCGCCCAGCAGCGCGGCTACCACTGCGTCTTCGTCTGCCCGGACAAGGTCAGCGAGGACAAGCAGAACGTGCTGCGGGCCTACGGCGCGGAGGTCGTGGTCTGCCCGACCGCGGTCCCGCCGGATCACCCGGACAGCTACTACAGCGTCTCCAACCGCCTGGTCGAGGAGATCGACGGGGCGTGGAAGCCCGATCAGTACTCCAACCCGATGGGGCCGGAGAGCCACTACGAGACCACCGGACCCGAGATCTGGGCCGACACCGACGGCAAGATCACCCATTTCGTGGCGGGGGTGGGCACCGGCGGCACCATCACCGGCACCGGCCGGTACCTCAAGGAGGTCTCCGACGGCCGGGTGCAGATCATCGGCGCCGACCCGGAGGGTTCGGTGTACTCCGGCGGCACCGGGCGGCCGTACCTGGTCGAAGGCGTCGGTGAGGACTTCTGGCCCAGCGCATACGATCCCACCGTCCCCGACCAGATCATCGCGGTCTCCGACGCGGATTCGTTCGAGATGACCCGCCGGTTGGCCCGCGAGGAGGCCCTGCTGGTCGGTGGGTCGTGCGGGATGGCCGTGGTCGCGGCGCTGAAGGTGGCCGAGCAGGCCGGTCCCGACGCGGTGATCGTGGTGCTGCTGCCCGACGGCGGGCGCGGCTACCTGTCAAAGGTGTTCAACGACAACTGGATGTCGTCCTACGGCTTCCTGCGCAGCCGCCTCGACGGGTCCATCGAGGACGTCACGGTGGGAGAGGTGTTGCGCCGCAAGTCCGGTGCGCTGCCGGACCTGGTGCACACGCACCCGTCCGAAACCGTGCGCGACGCCATCAACATCCTTCGCGAATACGGGGTTTCGCAGATGCCGGTGGTCGGCGCGGAGCCTCCGGTGATGGCCGGTGAGGTGGCCGGCAGCGTCTCCGAAAGGGAGTTGCTGTCTGCGGTTTTCGAAGGCCGAGCAAAGCTCGCCGACGCGGTGGCGCTGCACATGAGCGCTCCGCTGCCGCTGATCGGGTCCGGCGAACTGCTCGGTACCGCGGCAAAAACCTTGCGGGACTGCGATGCCGTCATGGTGGTCGAGGACGGCAAGCCGATCGGCGTGCTGACCCGCCACGATCTGTTGGGTTCGCTGTCGGAGGGGCGAGCGCAGCACTAGCCGGTCAACCAGGCTGCTTGCATTGGCAAACAAGCGGTTGACCTGCGCCATGTCCGGTAGATGAAGTTGGTGTCAGCGGCGCCACACTGAGCATGTTCTCAGGTAGGGTTACTCGCCGCAGAGTCAGCTAATTTCCGCATCGGAAGGCGCCTATGACAGAGCATCCGCCCCCACCGCCGGGGAGTTATCCGCCGCCTCCGCCTGGAAATATCCCGCCGCCCCCGCCCGGCGGGTATCCCCCGGCAACCGGCGGCTACGGTGCCGACCTGCCGCAGGAGGCCTACACCCCGTGGCTGACCCGGGTGCTGGCCTGGCTCATCGACATCCTGCCGGTCGCCATCCTGGAGGCCATCGGCTACGGACTGCTCATCGGCACCCGGGAAACCGTGTGTATCACCGACTCCTCGGAATATGAGCTCGGCGAGTTCTGCGCCACCGGGGCGTCGACGCTGGGGCAGGTGTCGTTCACCATCACCTGGATTCTCGCGCTGGTCTACCTGATCTGGAACTACGGCTACCGGCAGGGCACAACCGGATCGAGCATCGGCAAGGGCATTCTGAAATTCAAGGTGGTCGCCGAGAGTACCGGTCAGCCAATCGGTTTCGGGCCCTCGATTCTGCGGCAACTCGCGCACGCCGTGGACGCCGTCATCTGCTACATCGGCTTCCTGTTCCCGCTCTGGGACGCGAAACGCCAAACCCTGGCAGACAAGTTAATGAAGACCGTCTGTCTGCCGTTGTGACATAAGCTCATCCCGGCGTCATCGATTGATCCGAAGTGCCGGTTCGTGGATTCACAACCGCAGACCGGTGTTTCCCGTCAGCGTTTTCACACACGAGAAGGTGACATGACTCAACCACCACCCCCGCCCGGCGGATACCCGCCTCCCCCGGAGAACGTCCCGCCCCGGGCGGTTTCCCGCCGCCCCCGCAGGGTGGCTATCCGCCGCCCGGGAACTACCCTCCGCCGCAGGGGATTACCCGCCCCCGCCGCCGGGCAACTACCCGCCGCCCCCTCCGCCGCAGGGCGGCTACCCGCCGCCCCCTCCGCCGCAGGGCGGCTACCCGCCGCCGCCCCCGCCCGGGGTTACCCGCCGCCGCCGCCGCAGGGCGGCTACCCGCCGCCCCCGCCGCCCGGGGGATACGCCGGGCCCGGTGGCTACCCGCCGCCGGTCGGTTACGGCGGGGCGCCCGGATTCGGGGCGCCGGCCTACAGCGTCGGGGAGGCGGTCTCCTGGGCGTGGAACAAGTTCAGCAAGAACGCCGCGGCGATCCTCGTCCCGACCCTGGTCTTCGGCCTGGTCTACGCCGTCGTGCAGGGCATCATCCAGCTGATCTCCGGGCAGTTCACCACGACCACGGTCGACGACTACTCGGCGAGCTTCTCGATGGGCACCGGCGGCATCCTCGTCTCGCTGCTCGGCAGTGCGGTGATGCTGGTGGTGGCGGCGGTGGTGCAGTCCGCCTACGTCGGCGGCATGCTCGACATCGCCAACGGGCAACCCGTCGAGATCGGGTCCTTCTTCAAGCCCCGCAACGTGGCCAACGTGGTCATCGCGTCGGTGGTGTCGGGCCTGATCGTCTTCGTCGGCGTGCTGCTGTGCATCGTGCCGGGCATCATCGCCACGATCATGCTGCTGTTCACCACGGTCATCGTGCTGGACCGCAACACCTCGGGCATCGACGGTGTCACCAGCAGCTTCGAGATCGGTAAGAAGAACTTCGGTCCGATGGCGCTGACCTGGTTGACCACCATCGGTATCGCGATCCTCGGTGTGCTGGCCTGCGGTGTCGGTCTGCTGGTCGCCTACCCGCTGATCTCGCTGATCACGGTGTACGCCTACCGGCGCCTGACCGGTGGCCAGGTGGCACCGCTCACGCCGTAAGACCCGCCGGGCGTCATAGCGCAAGCGACGGGGTGGACCGCACGGTCCACCCCGTTCCGCGTTTTCCGGCGGCACTACCCTGATCGGTATGGGTGAACAGCGCAGCGCTCACGACGCACACCGTTGGCAGGGTCTGGCGACCCGGGCCATCCACGCCGGGTTCCGGCCCGATCCGGCCACCGGCGCCGTCAACGCCCCGATCTATGCCAGTTCCACCTTCGCCCAGGACGGTGTCGGCGGTCTGCGCGGTGGCTTCGAGTACGCCCGCACCGGCAATCCGACCCGCGCCGCGCTGGAGGCCTCGCTGGCCGCCGTCGAGCAAGCCCACTACGGCCGCGCCTTCGCCTCGGGCATGGCGGCCACCGACTGCGCGCTGCGGGCGGTGCTGCGACCCGGCGACCACGTCGTCATCCCCGACGACGCCTACGGCGGCACCTTCCGGCTGATCGACAAGGTGTTCACCCAGTGGGGGATCCAGTACACCCCGGCGGCCCTGGCCGACCTGGACGCTGTCGCGGCGGCGATCACCGACAAGACCAAGCTGGTCTGGGTCGAGACCCCCACCAACCCGCTGCTGACCATCGCCGATATCGCCGGAATCGCCGAGCTGTCCGGTAAGGCCGGCGCGAAGTTGTTGGTGGACAACACGTTTGCCTCCCCGGCGCTGCAGCAGCCGCTGACCCTGGGGGCCGACATCGTGCTGCACTCCACGACGAAGTACATCGGTGGGCATTCCGATGTGGTCGGCGGCGCGCTGCTGACCAGCGACGAGGAACTCGACGCCGCATTCGGCTTCCTGCAGAACGGGGCCGGTGCGGTGCCCGGTCCGTTCGACGCCTACCTGACCATGCGGGGGCTCAAGACCCTGGTGCTGCGCATGCAGCGGCACAGCGAGAACGCGGCCAAGGTCGCCGAATTCCTGTCCGAGCACCCGGCGATCGACAGCGTGCTGTACCCGGGCCTGCCCAGTCACCCCAACCACGAGGTGGCGGCCAAGCAGATGTCCGGCTTCGGCGGCATGGTGTCGGTGCGGCTGCGCGGCGGACGGGCCGCGGCCCAGGAATTCTGCGCCCGCACCGAGATTTTCATTCTCGCTGAATCGTTGGGCGGGGTGGAGTCGCTGATCGAGCATCCCGGCGCGATGACGCACGCCTCCACCGCGGGTTCGCAGCTGGAGGTGCCCGAGGATCTGGTGCGGCTCTCGGTGGGCATCGAGGAGGCCGCCGATCTGCTGGGCGATCTGGAGCAGGCGCTGCGCTGACGCGCTACCGCGCGCTGAGCGCCGGGCGCAGCGCGGAGGCGGTGACCGCCAGGTTGACCTCCGGTAGCGCGGTGGCCGATTCGTCCACCCAGCTGCCCAGGGCGATCTCACCGGCCCGGGCGTGCACCCAGCGCCAGCCCCGGTCGTTCAGGCTCAGCAGGGCGCCGAGCCCGTCGCTGGCGTGCAGCACGGTGATGATCGCCGCGATCGGCGGCGCCGGCGGCCGACGCTCGAACAGCGCGGCCAGCAGCGCCGCGCGCGCGGCGTCCACCCGGTCCCGGGTCTGCAGCGGATAGCCGGCTGTCTTCTTGAAGCCCTTGCCCGGCAACGGGATACGCCGGATCTGCCCGCACCTCAGGAGGTGCTCGAGCAGATGGTCCTCGATGCCGCGGCTCAGCTTGGCGATGGCGGTGCCCGGGCGCAACGCGCGCCGGGACAGCAGATCCAGGGCCGGGCCGGTGACCGGGTCCAGGGCGGCGGTCCCGGTCAGCGCGACGAGCCGGCCGGGTTCGACGGAGTCACCGTCGACCGCCGGCCGCAGCCGGCACGCCCAGGCCAGATCCAGCAGCACCGCGGCGCTGAGCACGCGCTGCCTGCGCTTCCGGTCCAGACCGGGCTGGGCCGACGCATTGTCGAGCAGCAGCAGGAGCAGGTCTTCGGCGATCTGGGCCACCGGGAAAATCTAGCGTCCCGACGCCCGGCGGTACGGCTCAGCCGTGGTAGGGCTCCGCGCTGAGCAGCTTGACCGTGACGGTGCTGCCGTTGGGGATGGTGAAGCTGCGGGTGTCGCCGACCTTGGCGTCGAGCAGGGCCTCGCCCAGCGGCGACTTCGGCGAGTACACCTCGAGCTTGCCGTCGCTGACGCCCTCCTGGCGGGTGGCGATCAGGAAGGTCTCGGTGTCGTCCGGGTCGTCGCCGTACTGCACCTTGACCACCGAACCGGGCAGCGCGACGCCGGACTGCTTGGGCGCCTCGCCCACCTTGGCGTTGTTCAGCAGCTCCTGGAGCTGCCGGATGCGCGCCTCTTCCTGGCCCTGCTGCTCACGGGCGGCGTGGTAGCCGCCGTTCTCGCGCAGGTCGCCCTCTTCGCGGCGGTCGTTGATCTCGGCGGCGATCACGGGGCGGTTGGCGATCAGCTGGTCCAGCTCGGCCTTCAGACGGTCGAAAGCTTCTTCGGTCAGCCAGGTGACCTGAGTGTCGGTCATGTCCTCGCGCTCCTGTCGTTGATGTTTCTCTCGCGATATACCGCGTGGGAAGGTCGTGTATCGCCGCGATCGCAGGCGCATGCCGCGCGCTAATGCAGCAATACACGGCTCCAGCCGGAACCGTGTATCGCCCAAGCCTACCACCGCCACGTCCACCGGTTCCCACAATTTTGTCGGTGTCTGCCGGTTTGCGGCGGGGGCATCAGGGCTTGGTCAGGTACCCCGGCACGTCGATGCCGCAACCGTAGATGGCCCCGACGACCGGCGGCTTGGTGGTCTTGACCACAGCATCGATGACCACGGATTTCTCGGTCGACGGCGGCACCAGGACCTCCCGGCGCCCGGTCTCGTCCCCGTCGATGGACAGACCGCGCACGATGCAGACCACCGGCACCGACGGATCGGCGCGCGTCACGGTGATCGTGACCGCCACGGTCTGGTCGTCGATCAGCTGGTAGCCGCCGAGCTCACCCCGCACGTCGCCGGTGCCGAACCGCTGGAACGCGATCACCGCGATCGCCACGCCCACCGTCACAGCCAGCAGGAACAGGGCGATCACCACTCGTCGGCGAGTGCGTCGGGACATTTTCTGGCGCCCGTAGCGGGCGGTGGGACGGTCGATGGTCAAGGTTTTGGGTGCCCGTCGGTCGGTCGGCTCTACTAGAACTGGAACTATAGAGCGGTGGGCATGAAGGGAGAGCGGCTGTCGTTGTCAGACGATATGAGGCCGATGGATGGGGCACGATGACTGAACTGCGCTTGATGGCTGTGCACGCCCACCCCGATGACGAGTCGAGCAAGGGGGCGGCGACCACCGCCCGGTACGCCGCCGAAGGCGCCCGGGTCATGGTGGTGACCCTGACCGGGGGGGAACGCGGGGACATCCTGAACCCCGCGATGGACATCCCCGAGGTGCACGGACGCATCCACGAGGTGCGCCGCGACGAGATGGCCAAGGCCGCCGAGATCCTCGGCGTGGAGCACCACTGGCTCGGTTACGTCGACTCCGGCCTGCCCGAGGGGGACCCGCTGCCGCCGCTGCCGGACGGCTGCTTCGCCGCCATCCCGCTGGACGGCCCGGTCTCGGACCTGGTCCGGGTGATCCGCGAGTTCCGCCCGCACGTGATCACCACCTACGACGAGAACGGCGGCTACCCGCACCCCGACCACATCCGCTGCCACGAGGTGTCCGTCGCCGCCTTCGAGGCCGCCGCCGACCACGTGCGCTATCCCGATGCCGGCCCGCCCTGGGCGGTGTCCAAGCTGTACTACAACCACGGCTTCCTGCGTCAGCGCATGCAGGTGCTGCAGGACGAGTTCGCCAAGCACGGCAAGGAGGGCCCGTTCGCCAAGTGGCTGGAGAACTGGGATGCCGAGGAGGACGTGATCGAGAAGCGCGTCACCACCCGGATCGAATGCGCGAAGTACTTCGCCCAGCGCGACGAGGCCCTGCTGGCACACGCGACCCAGATAGACCCGAAGAGTTTCTTCTTCACCACCCCCATGGAATGGCAGCAGCGACTATGGCCGACCGAGGAGTACGAGCTCGCGCGGTCCAGGGTCCCGGTACGCCTGCCCGAAACCGATCTGTTCACAGGGATCCACACACATGACTGACCTTCTTCTGATCGCCGCCGGCCTGCTCGCCGAGGAGGGACCCCGGCAGACGGGCCCGGACTTCGGCAAGGCCAGCCCCGTCGGGCTGCTGGTGCTGGTGCTGCTGCTGATCGGCACCTTCGCCCTGGTCTTCTCGATGAACCGGCACCTGAAGAAACTGCCGGAATCCTTCGACCCGGACCATCCCGAACCCGACCAGGCGGTCGACGAGGGCACGACAGGTGAATTCAAGGGTGACGACAAGGGGTAACACCCTGGGCGGGTCCACCAGCCCCTATCTGCGCCAGCACGCGGACAACCCGGTGCACTGGCAGCAGTGGGGCGCCGAGGCGCTGGCCGAGGCGGCTCGACGCGAGGTGCCGATCCTGCTGTCCATCGGATACGCCGCCTGCCACTGGTGCCATGTGATGGCCCACGAATCGTTCGAGTCCGACGAGGTGGCCGCCGCGCTGAACGACGACTTCGTCTGCATCAAGGTGGACCGCGAGGAACGTCCAGACCTGGACGCGGTCTACATGAACGCGACGGTGGCGCTGACCGGCCAGGGTGGCTGGCCGATGACATGCTTCCTCACCCCGGACGGCCGGCCCTTCTTCTGCGGCACCTACTACCCGAAAGACGGTTTCCTGCAGCTGATCTCGGCGGTCAAGCAGACCTGGGCCCAGCGCCGGGCCGAGGTCGAGCAGGCCTCCGACGAGATCACCGGCGAACTCCGGTCGATGAGCGCCGGGCTGCCCGGCTCCGGGCCGGTCCCCGATGCGCGGCTGTGCGACGACGCGGTGGCCGCGGTGCTGCGCGACGAGGACGTGGACCACGGTGGGTTCGGCACCGCACCGAAGTTCCCGCCGTCGATGCTCGCCGAAGCGCTGTTGCGTCACCATGAACGCACCGGCTCGCAGCGGGTGCTGGACGCGGTGGCGCGCACGGGTGCCGCCATGGCCCGCGGCGGCATCTACGACCAGCTCGCCGGGGGCTTCGCCCGGTACAGCGTGGATTCGGCCTGGGTGGTGCCGCATTTCGAGAAGATGCTCTACGACAATGCGCTACTGCTGCGGTTCTACTCGCATTGGGCGCGACGCACCGGTGATCCGTTGGCGCGCAGGATCGCCGACGAGACCGCCCGCTTCATCATCGGTGAGCTCGGTACCGGCGGCATGTTCGCCTCATCGCTGGACGCCGACGCCGACGGGGTGGAGGGCCTCACCTACGCCTGGACGCCGGCCCAGCTGCGCGAGGTCCTCGGCGACGACGCGGACTGGGCCGCTTCGGTTTTCGGTGTGACCGAGGCCGGCACCTTCGAAGACGGCAGCTCGGTGCTGCAACTTCGCACCGATCCCGAGGATGCGCCGCGGTTCCAGCGGGTGCGGCAAGCGCTGTTGTCCGCACGCGCGCAACGGCCGCAGCCGGGGCGCGCTGCCTTGGTCGTCACCGCGTGGAACGGGCTGGTGATCACCGCGCTGATCGAGGCGTCGGTGGCCCTCGACGATCCCGAATACCTCGGTGCCGCAACGGTGTGCGCGCGCGAATTGCTGTGGCTGCACCTGGTTGACGGCCGACTGCGCCGGGCCAGCCTGGGCGGCGCGGTCGGTGACAGCGCGGCGATCCTGGAGGACTACGCGGCCCTGAGCACCGCACTGTGCGGGCTGTACCAGGCCACCGGCGCGCAGTCCTGGCTCGGCACCGCCGCCGGTCTGCTCGACACCGTGCTGGACCGCTTCGCCGACCCCGACCAGCCGGGCCGCTGGTTCGACACCGCCGACGACGCCGAGGCGCTGGTGCTGCGCCCGGCCGACCCGCTGGACGGTGCCACCCCGTGCGGTGCCTCCGCGGTCGCCGAGGCGCTGCAGCTCGCCGCGCACCTGACCGGGGACCCGCGCTACGGCGCGGCGGCCGAGGCCACCCTGGCCACCGCGACCCCGGTGTTGGCCAAAGTGCCGCGCTCGGGCGGACATTGGCTCGCCGTCGCCGAAGCCGCGGTACGCGGGCCGATCCAGATCGCGGTGGCCTGTGACCCGGCGGACTCGGCGCTGCTGGCCGCCGCCCGGCGGCTGGCTCCCGGCGGCGCGATCGTCGTCGGCGGCGCGGTGGACTCCGGCGCGCTGCTGGCCGGACGGGGCCGGATCGGCGGCCGCGATGCCGCCTACGTGTGCCGCGGCCGGGTGTGCGATCTGCCGGTCGGCACGGTCGAGGATCTCGTCGCCGCGCTGGGGCGGGCCGTGTAGCGTGCCGCACATGAGTTTCGAGCCAGATGTGTTGCAAGGATTCGTCCAGCGCTACCTGGACACCGTTGTCAAGGGCAGCGCGGAGGACGTCGCCGCCCTGTACGCCGAGGACGCCACCCTGGAGGATCCGGTCGGCGGCGGCGAGGTGCACATCGGGCGGAAGGCGATCGCCGGCTTCTACAACAACGTCTCGGGCGCGGAGATCACCACCGAGTTGCTGTCCTTCCGGGCCGGCGGCAGTGAGGCCGCGTTCGTCTTCGCCATCACCGTCGGCGGAGCGATGAAGATCGAGCCCATCGAGGTCATGGCGTTCAACGCCGATGGTCTGATCACCTCGATGCGGGCGTTCTGGGGCCCGCAGGACGTCACCCAGCTGTAGCGATTCGTGGAGAGTTACCCGGAATCAGTCCGGCTAACTCTCCACAAATCACAGGTCAGGAGAAGACCGCGAACCACATCGCGATGTAGTGGCAGATCGCCGCGACCGCGGTGCAGGCGTGGAAGAACTCGTGATGGCCGAACGTCGTCGGCCACGGGTTCGGCCACTTCAGCGCATACAGCACGCCACCGATGCTGTAGAGCGCGCCGCCGACGATCAGCAGCACCACCGCGGCCACCCCGGCGCCGTCCATGATCGGGCCGATGAACCAGGCCGCCACCCAACCCAACAGGATGTAGAGCGGCACCCCGAGCCAGCGCGGTGCCGCCGGCCAGAGCATCTTCAGCAGCACCCCGGCGATCGCGCCGCCCCAGACGATCCAGAACAGCACCATGCCCTTGGACTCGGGCAGCGCCAGCAGCGCGAACGGGGTGTAGCTGCCGGCGATGAACAAGAAGATCATCGAATGGTCGAGGCGCTTCATCCAGGTGCGCGCCCGCTGCGAGCGCCAGGTCACCCGGTGATAGGTGGCGCTGACGGTGAACATCGCCACGATGGTGAACGTGTAGAGCAGGGTGGCCAGCCCGGCGCGCGTCGACTGCACCGACCAGGACACCGCCACCAGAGCGGCGCCGGCGATGAACGCCACGATGGCCGAGTACAGGTGAATCCAGCCACGGGCCCGCGGTCGGCCCAGGAACTGCGCAACGCCTTCGGCGACGGCTTCGGGCAGGTCTTCGGCGGTGCTGGGGTCCGCGGCCGAACGGTACGGACGGCCGGAGTCGATCGGGGTCGTCATCTCACCTCCGCTGTCTGGCATGGAAGATCCCGAAGTAACAGTAGTCTTGATCGTTGTGGAGATCATTCCGCCGCGACTCAAGGAGCCGGCGTACCGGCTGTATGAGTTGCGGTTGCGCAAAGAGTTGGCGCAGGCCAGATCCCAACTTCCACGCCACATCGCGGTGTTGTGTGACGGTAATCGCCGGTGGGCCCGCGACGCCGGATTCGACGATGTCAGTTACGGCTACCGCAAGGGTGCGGCGAAGATCGCCGAGATGCTGCGCTGGTGCCAGGCCGCGGGCATCGAACTCACGACGGTGTATCTGCTCTCTACCGAGAACCTGCAGCGCGACCCCGACGAGTTGAGCGCGCTGATCGAGATCATCACCGATGTGGTCGAGGAGATCTGCGCTCCCGCCAACCGGTGGAGCGTGCGCACCGTGGGCGACCTCGAGCTGCTCGGTGAGGAACCGGCCCGCCGGTTGCGGGAGGCGGTGGACAGCACCGTCCAGACGGCGACCCCGGGCGTCCTGCAGGTCAATGTCGCCGTCGGGTACGGCGGCCGGCAGGAGATCGTCGACGCGGTGCGCGCCCTGCTGGGCAAGGAACTCGCCAACGGTGCGACCGGCGAGCAGCTCATCGAATCGGTGACCGTCGACGCCATCTCGGAGAACCTGTACACCTCCGGGCAACCGGACCCGGACCTGGTCATCCGCACCTCCGGGGAGCAGCGGCTGTCCGGATTCCTGCTGTGGCAGAGCGCATATTCGGAGATGTGGTTCACCGAGGCGCACTGGCCGGCGTTCCGGCGGGTGGACTTCCTGCGTGCGTTGCGCGACTACACGCAGCGGCACCGGCGGCACGGGCTGTAAGACCATGGCCGGGCTGTCGGCGATCGTCTTCGCACTCAGCTGGTGGCTCGGCCTCTATCTGCTCGCCCGCGATCCCCGCAAGCCGGTGCTGGTGTTCGCGGCCGCCGGGCTGACCGGCTTCGCCGTCGTCGTGGCGCTGGACGCGGTGCGCACCGAGACCACTTCGAGGCTGCTCAGCCAGATCGAGATCTACCTGGTGGCGCTGCCCGGCATCTTCTGGTTCGCGGTGCTGTTGGAGCTGTCCCGCCCGCCCGACACCTGGCGCAGCCGGGTCCGCGAGATCGTGCTGGTGGTCGCCGTCGCGGCCGTCGCGTTCACCGGGGCCGCGCTGGCCGGATCCGTCGACGGGCCGCTGCGCGCCGGGCACTGGGTGATGTTCGCCGCCGTCTCGCTGCCCTCGCTGGCGGCCATGGTGACCACGGTGCTGCGTCCCGCGCAGCCGGTGCCGGTGGTGCGCTTCGTGTTGGTGGCGACGCTGTTCTTCGCGCTCGGCAACGCGATCCTGGTGATCCCGCTGGGCCTGCTGCCCAGCTGGCTGGCGCTGGCGTCCACCGGATTCGACGTCGCCCTGCTGGGCATCGCGGTGGCGCTGTGGGACGCCTTCGACGAGGGGCAGGCGCTGCGCGCGGACATGCTGCGGTCCTTCGCCGCGACGGCGGTGGTGGCGGTGCTGTTCGGCGGGCAGGTCGGCATCGGTCTGGCGGTCACCGGGGCGCCCGCGCAGATCGCCCTGACCGTGCTGCTGTTCACCAGCCTGGCGGTCGCGATCGCCATCAATGTGCTGGCCGACCCGCTGGCCGGGGTGTTGGACCGGCTGGCGTTCTCCGGCTCACCCGGGCTGCGCGCCGAGCGGGCCGCGCTGCGCGGCACCGAGGCCGCGCTGCCGCTGCGGGCCGCTAACCCGCTGCACGACCTCGACGACGACACCTTCGCCCGGCTGACCCGGCGCGCGCTGGGGCATTACGGCGATCTGTCCAAACTGGTGGCCAGCCCGCTGACCGCGCTGCCCGCCATCGATGCGCGGCTGGCCGCGCGCGGCGCAGCGGACCGGCCACTGGAGCGGGCCACCGAATTGAAGGCATTGCTGGCCGACCGCATCGCGGCACTCAAACCGCGCGACGGCGGCGAATTCGGCACCACCGAACAGTGGCGGCACTACAACTCGCTGTACTTCCCCTACGTCGCCGGGGTGCGCGCCTACGCGCAGAACGCGACCGCGGCCGGGCTCGACCCGGTGGCCCGGCAGGCCTGGCAGTGGTTGGTCACCGAGGTGCCGCAGCGGTCGTTGCACAACTGGCAGAACGCGGCGGCCCGGGTGATCGCCGCCGATCTGCGCGGCGGGATGCTCACCCGGGTGCCCTGACCTGCGGTTGGCAGTCTTTGGCAGCGGTTCGCCTCGAGCTGGCAGCGGTCCGTGCGCAGGGTCGGAGGTGTCCGGAAAACCGATGAAAGGAACACCATGTCTGCCAACCCGATGTCCGCCATCTCCGTTCCCGCCGTATCCACCGCCCGCGACGCGCTGCTGCGGCTGGCCATGCGTGCCGACGCGATCGTCGTCGGCGTCGTCGGGGTGGTCCTGCTGGCCGCGGCCGGCCGGGCCGCTGAGCTCACCGGCCTGCCCAGTGCCATCGAACTCGGGGTCGCCGTCTTCTCGGTGGTCTACGGCGTCGTCGTGCTCGCGTTGGCCGCCGTCGACAACGTGCGCCCCGGCGGCATCGCCACCGCCATCGCCAACGCGGTGTGCACCGTGATCGCCGCCGCGGTGTTGCTCACCGGAATGTTCCCGCTGACCGGGGTGGGGACCGCGGCCGTCATCGTGGTCGGCCTATACACCCTGGCGATGGCCGAACTGCAGTACATCGGCGTCCGCCGGCTGACCGCCTGAGCCAAATCCGAGTAGCCCGCTACTCGGATCGGTTCGGCGCATCCGGGTCACAGTGGACTGACTCGTCCGAGGAGGTTCCGTGACCACTGTCGATTCCTGTGACGTCTGCATCGTGGGGGCCGGTCTCGCCGGTTTGAACGCCCTGTTCGCCGCGAGCCGGTACCTGCGCGCAGACCAGAAGGTCATCCTGTTGGACCGGCGGCCCCGGGTCGGCGGGATGTGGGTGGACGTCTACCCCTATGTGCGTCTGCACCAACCGCACCCGATGTTCACCGCGGGCAACATCGCCTGGACCCTCGGCCGGGACCCGGGCTACCTCGCCACCAAGGACGAGGTGCTCGACCATTTCGGCTACTGCCTGGCGCAGATCCGGCAGCGGGTGCGGGTGGAGGAATGGCTGGGCTGGTCCCATGTGTCGGACACCCAGGACGCCGGGGGAGTCCGGGTGGTCTGCCGGACCGGCTCCGGGGACGAGCACGTGATCGATGCCGGCCGGCTGATCAAGGCGTACGGCTTCGGGATCGCCACCAACGACGCACTCCCGGTCTCCAGCACCCGGGTGCGCTCGGTATCCCCGGATTTCTGCGATATGCGCAGCGGTGAGATCGCGGCGGACACCGCCCCGGTGTGGATCGTCGGCAGCGGCAAGACCGCGATGGACTCCGCGCACACCCTGATCACCCGCAATCCGGGCCGCGAGATCAATATGCTGGCCGGCTCCGGGACCTTCTTCTCCAGCCGCGACCGGTTCTTTCCCACCGGCGCCCGGCGCTGGTGGAGTGGCACGACGGTCAGCGGGCTGTCCGGGGAACTGGCGCACCTGTTCGACGGCACCAATGAACGCGAGGCCGCCCAGTGGATGCGGGAGCGGTTCGGCACCGGCCCGACGGCCCGGGCCGACAACTTCCTGCTCGGGGTGCTCTCCGAGGCGGAGACCCGCACCATCTCGACGGGCCTGCACGAGATCGTGATGGGGCACCTCGCCGACGCGGTGGACGTCGGTGACGGCGTCGACCTGGTACTCGACGACGGTGCGGCCAAACGCATCCCGGCGGGCAGCTGGCTGGTCAACTGCACCGGCTACCTGGGCAACACCGAGCAGCCCTATGAGCCCTACACCAATGCCGACGGCACCGTCTTGTCCATCCAGACTCGCTCGGCGACAATGCATTTCACCTCGTACGAGGGCTACTTCATGACGCATCTGATGATGCTGGACAAGCTGCGCGACATCCCGCTCTACGCACTGGATCTGCAGCAGCTGCTGCACCGCAGCAAGGCGGTGATGCCGTTCGCGATGTTCACCCTGGTGCAGTACAACCTCGGACTGATCGCCGACGAGGTGCCCTCGCGGGTGTTCAAGGAATGCGGCCTGGACTTCGACCGCTGGTACCCGTGGCACCGGCGCACCGCGGGCGGGGTGCGCTTCATGCTCACCCACAAACGCGACCGGTACCGGTTGCGGCACACCCTGGACACCATCGGGCAACGCTTCGATGTGCATCGTGGTCCACTGGATTCGGTGGTCAGAGCTTCCGCAGTCGCAGCCGGTTGATGGAGTGGTCGGCGTCCTTGCGAAGCACCAGCGTGGCCCGCGGCCGGGTGGGCAGGATGTTCTCGATCAGGTTGGGGCGGTTGATCGAATGCCAGATGTCGCGCGCGGCGAATTCGGCCTGCTCGTCGGTCAACGTGGCGTAGTGGTGGAAATGTGAGGCCGGGTCGGCGAACGCGCCGGCACGCATGGACAGGAATCGCGAGATGTACCAATTCTCGATGTCTTCGACCCGCGCGTCGACGTACAGCGAGAAGTCGAACAGGTCCGAGACCATCAGCGCCGGGCCGGTCTGCAGGACGTTGAGTCCCTCCAGGATGAGGATGTCGGGCTGGCGGATCATCTGCTTCTCGCCGGGCACGATGTCGTAGATCAGATGGGAATACACCGGGGCGCAGGCCTTGTCGGCGCCGGACTTCACCGCGGTGACGAACCGCATCAGCGCGCGGCGGTCGTAGCTCTCCGGAAAGCCTTTGCGGTGCATCAGGTTCCGCCGAGCCAGCTCGGCGTTGGGGTACAGGAACCCGTCGGTGGTCACCAGGTCTACCCGCGGATGATGTTCCCAGCGGGCCAGCAGCGCCTTGAGCACACGGGCGGTGGTGGACTTGCCGACGGCCACGCTGCCGGCCACTCCGATCACGAAGGGCACCGGCCGGTCCGAGGTCTGCTCACCGAGGAACTCCGCGGTCGCGGAGAACAACCGCTGGTGCGCGGCCACCTGCAGGTGGATCAACCGGGCCAGCGGCAGGTAGACCTCTTCGACCTCCAGCAGGTCCACGGACTCGCCCAGCCCGCGCAGCCCGACCAACTCGGCCTCGGTCAGTTTGAGGGGGGTGGCCATACGCAGTGAGCGCCATTGGGTCCGGTCGAACTCCACATATGGGCTCGGCTCGCTGGGCCGCGGCATACGGTCAGTCTTGCATCTAACGTTGTCGGAATGAACGCGGGTATGGGTTCCGACACGTTGATCCGTGAGTACTTGCTGCTCGGGCTGCGCTTCGACCGGGTCGAAGAGGGCTATGTGGACTCCTTCACCGGGGACGCGGTGCTGCGCCGCCAGGTCGCCGACGAGCCCGCCCCCGACCCGGCCGACCTGGCCCGACAGGCCCGGCGGCTGCTGGCCGAGGTGCCGCTCGCCGACGGCCTGGACGCCCAGCGTTCGGATTATCTGGCCGCCCACCTCAAGGCCCTGGCCTGCGCGGGCCGCAAGTTCGCGGGCGAGGACGTCGGGTTCGTCGAGGAGGTCCGCGAGTACTTCGACGTCGACATCGCCAAGGGTGATCAGGACCGCTACCGCGAGGCGCACCGCCGCCTCGACGAGGCGCTCGGCGGCACCGGCCCGCTGGCCCAGCGGCTGCAGGCGCACCGCGCGGCGGAGGAGATTCCGGCGGAGCGCCTCGAAGAGGCCATCCATGCGTTCTCCTCGGCGTTGCGCGACACCGTGCGGGCCAGCTACCCGCTGCCCGACGGGGAGACCATCACCTACGAGGTCGTCACCGACAAACCGTGGTCGGGGTTCAACTACTACAAGGGCAACTACCAGTCCACGGTCGCGGTCAACGCCGACCTCAAACAGCAGATGTCGAATCTGCCCCGACTGGTCGCGCACGAGTCCTATCCGGGCCATCACACCGAGCACTGCCGCAAAGAGGCGGGCCTGGTCGAGGGCAAGGGCCAGGACGAGCAGACCATCTTCCTGGTCAACACCCCGCAGTGCCTGATGGCCGAGGGGCTGGCGGATCTGGCGCTCTACGCGGTGCAAGGCCCGGACTGGGGCGCCTGGGCCGCAGAGATCTACGCCGATCTGGGGCTGCGGTTCGACGGGGAACGCGCGGCGGCCATCTCCGAGGCGGCGTCCGCGCTGGCCGACGTCCGCCAGGACGCCGCGCTGATGCTGCACGACGAACACCGCGACACCGACGACGTCGCCGCCTACCTGAGCCGCTGGCTGCTGGTCAGCGACGACCGGGCCCGGCAGATGCTGCGCTTCTTGTCCTCGCCGCTGTGGCGGGCCTACACCAGCACCTACGTCGAGGGCTACCGGCTGCTCAAGACGTGGCTGGACGACCGGCCCGCCGAGGTGTCGCTCACCGAGCGGTTCACCACCTTGCTCGACGAGCCGCTGATCCCGTCCAGCCTGCGCTAACACCCGTCCTCACCCGGGCGATAGGCTGACCCCATGACTGCCGATTCGTCGTTGACCGCTCCGGGTGTTGAGTACGCCGCCACCGCCAGCGAGGCCTACCGGGCCGCGCTGTCCGTGATCGAGTCCGTCGAACCCCGCGTTGCCGCCGCGACCCGCAAAGAGCTTGCCGACCAACGGGACTCGCTCAAGCTGATCGC
Source organism: Mycolicibacterium aurum (assembly GCA_900078775.1). Lineage (GTDB taxonomy): Bacteria > Actinomycetota > Actinomycetes > Mycobacteriales > Mycobacteriaceae > Mycobacterium > Mycobacterium aurum_A. Next base: position 3,528,452 of record LT549889.1, on the reverse strand, counting down.
CAGCGAGAACTACGCGTCCCCGGCGGTGCTGCTGACCATGGGCACCTGGTTCTCCGACAAGTACGCCGAGGGCACCGTCGGGCACCGGTTCTACGCCGCCTGCCAGAACGTGGACACCGTCGAATCGCTGGCGGCCGAGCACGCCCGCGAGCTGTTCGGCGCCCCCTACGCCTACGCCCAGCCGCACTCCGGCATCGACGCCAACCTGGTGGCGTTCTGGGCCATCCTGGCCACCCGCATCGAGGCCCCCGGGCTGGCCGAACTCGGCGCCAAGCACGTCAACGACCTGTCCGAGGAGGACTGGGAGAAGCTGCGCAACAAGCTGGGCAACCAGCGGCTGCTGGGCATGTCGCTGGACACCGGCGGGCACCTGACGCACGGCTTCCGGCCCAACATCTCCGGCAAGATGTTCCACCAGCGCAGCTACGGCACGGACCCGGTGACCGGGCTGATCGACTACGCCGCCGTCGCCGCGGCCGCCCGTGAGTTCAAGCCGCTGATCCTGGTCGCCGGCTACTCCGCCTACCCGCGCCGGGTGAACTTCGCCAAGATGCGCGAGATCGCCGACGAGGTGGGCGCCACCCTGATGGTCGACATGGCGCACTTCGCCGGTCTGGTCGCCGGCAAGGTGTTCACCGGCGACGAGGACCCGGTGCCGCACGCCCACGTCACCACCACCACCACGCACAAGTCGCTGCGCGGCCCGCGCGGCGGCCTGGTGCTGGCCACCGAGGAGTACGCGCCCGCCGTCGACAAGGGCTGCCCGATGGTGCTGGGCGGACCGCTGAGCCACGTGATGGCGGCCAAGGCCGTCGCGCTGGCCGAGGCCCGCCAGCCCGCCTTCCGCGAGTACGCGCAGCGCGTCGCCGACAACTCCAAGGCACTGGCCGAGGGCTTCCTCAAGCGCGGCGCCCAGCTGGTCACCGGCGGCACCGACAACCACCTGGTGCTGCTGGACGTGACCTCGTTCGGGCTGACCGGGCGCCAGGCCGAGTCCGCGCTGCTGGACGCCGGCGTCGTCACCAACCGCAACGCCATCCCGGCCGACCCGAACGGGGCCTGGTACACCAGCGGCATCCGGTTCGGCACCCCGGCGCTGACCACCCGCGGGTTCGGCGCTGCCGAGTTCGATCGGGTCGCCGAACTGGTCGTCGACGTGCTGAAGAACACCCAGCCGACGGCGGCCTCGAATGGGCCGTCGAAGGCGAAGTATGTGCTGGCCGACGGGGTGGCCGACCGGGTGCGCGCGGCGTCGGCGGAGATCCTCGAGGCCAACCCGTTGTACCCGGGTCTGACCCTCTGACCTCCGTGGCGTGACACGCGGGACGCAATTTCGAGGAACGTGTGTCGGCGGGTTACAGTTACTTTCATGGCTGAGAAACCCGTTGCGAATGCGCTGACCCTCGAACTCGAGCCGGTCGTGGCGGAGAACCTGTCACGGCACCTGGCCACCGAGGAGCCCTGGTACGGGCACGACTATGTGCCGTTCGACCAGGGGGAGAACTTTGCCTTCCTCGGCGGTAAGGACTGGGAGCCGTCCGACGTGACGCTGCCCAAGCCGGTGACCGACGCCTGCGAGATCCTGCTGATCACCAAGGACAACCTCGCCGCGCACCACCGCGAGATCGTCGAGCACTTCATCCTCGAGGACAAGTGGGGACGCTGGATCGGCCGGTGGACCGCCGAGGAGCACCTGCATGCCATCGCGCTGCGCAACTACCTGGTGGTCACCCGCGAGATCGACCCGGCCGCCAACGAGGACGTCCGCGTCGAGCACGTGATGAAGGGCTACCGTGCCGACCGGCTGACCCAGATCGAGACGCTGGTGTTCATGGCGTTCTTCGAGCGGTCGCACGCGGTGTTCACCCGCAATCTGGAGGCACAGACCTCCGAGCCCACCCTGAAGGGTCTGTTGGGCCGGATCGCCGCCGACGAGGAACGCCACACCGAGTTCTTCGGCAACCTGGTCGGGTACCTGCTGGGCACCGCCCGGGACGAGACGCTCGCCGCGATCAAGTCGCGGGCCGCCGCACTGGACGTCGTCGGCGGTGACATCGACGCCTACGCCGACAAGCGTGCCGTGGTCGCCGAGGCCGGCATCTTCTCCGAGGGCACCAAGCGACAGGTGATCGCCGACCAGCTCGCGGCCTGGGGACTGGCCGAGGAACCAGAGTTGAAAGAGTTCACCGGCGCGTAACCTGTTGTGCCGGTTGACCCGGCGCGCCTGCCGCGCACACCCGGTTGACCGGGAGTAGCGTCGATTCCGATGGCTAGCGAATTGCTTTGCTGTCCGGGCGGTACCGATCTTTTCGCGAGAACGGGACCGGCCCCGGTCCTCGGTACCGCGGTGCCCGCCGAAACGCTTCCGCGGGGCCGCGGAGGTCTAGGAGCGCCTCGTGACCGATTCGCCGATCCGGACCTACGTGCTCGACACCTCCGTGCTGCTGTCCGATCCCTGGGCATGCACACGGTTCGCCGAGCATGAGGTGGTTGTCCCTCTCGTGGTTATCAGCGAGTTGGAGGCCAAACGGCACCATCACGAGCTTGGCTGGTTCGCCCGCCAGGCCCTGCGTCTGTTCGACGACCTACGTCTGGAACACGGCCGGTTGGACCAGCCGATTCCGGTGGGGGCCGAAGGCGGGACGCTGCAGGTCGAGCTGAATCACAGCGACCCTTCGGTGCTGCCCGCGGGCTTCCGCAACGACAGCAACGACGCCCGGATCCTCACGGTCGCGGCCAATCTGGCCGCCGAGGGCAAACTGGTCACCCTGGTCAGCAAGGACATCCCGCTGCGGGTCAAGGCCGGCGCGGTCGGCCTGGCCGCCGACGAGTACCACGCCCAGGATGTGGTGACCTCGGGCTGGACCGGCATGGACGAGCTGGACGTGTCGGCCGAGGAGATCGACACCATCTTCGCCGACGGGGAACTCGACCTGGTCGCGGCCCGGGATCTGCCCTGCCACACCGGTGTTCGGCTGCTCGGTGGCAGCTCCTCGGCGCTGGGCCGGGTGAACGCGGACAAGCGGGTGCAACTGGTGCGCGGTGACCGCGAAGTGTTCGGCCTCCGGGGAAGGTCCGCCGAACAACGCGTCGCCCTCGACCTGCTGCTGGACGAGTCCGTCGGCATCGTCTCCCTCGGCGGCAAGGCCGGCACCGGGAAATCCGCACTGGCGCTGTGCGCCGGCCTGGAGGCCGTGCTGGAGCGCCGCACCCAGCGCAAGGTGGTCGTCTTCCGGCCGCTGTACGCGGTCGGCGGTCAGGATCTCGGGTACCTGCCGGGCAGCGAGAGCGAGAAGATGGGCCCGTGGGCGCAGGCCGTCTTCGACACCCTGGAGGGGTTGGCCAGCCCGGCCGTGCTGGAGGAGGTGCTCTCCCGTGGGATGCTGGAAGTCTTGCCGCTCACCCACATTCGAGGCCGGTCCCTGCACGATTCGTTCGTCATCGTCGACGAGGCGCAGTCGCTGGAACGCAACGTGCTGCTGACGGTGCTGTCCCGGCTGGGCTCCGGGTCGCGGGTGGTGCTCACTCACGACGTCGCCCAGCGCGACAATCTGCGCGTCGGCCGGCACGACGGTGTCGCCGCGGTGATCGAGAAGCTCAAGGGCCACCCGCTGTTCGCGCACATCACCCTGATGCGCAGCGAGCGGTCCCCGATCGCGGCGCTGGTCACCGAGATGCTGGAGGAGATCAGCCCCAACGCCCTGCCCTGATGCGGTTTGTGGAGTCTTGGCCGGAATCATTCCGGCCAAGACTCCACAAACCGGCAATGTTTGTCGCTCACGGGCGGCGGCTATCCACCTGTGCATGACGACGTTGGTGGAGCGGTATGTCGGTGCGAGCGCCTACGACGTGGACGGCCACAAGATCGGAAAGATCCGCAAGCTGTTCGTCGACGGGCCGACCCGCGAACCCAGATGGGCCGAGGTGAGCACCGGATTCCTGGGCACGTCCCGTGCGCTGATACCGCTGACCGGCTGCCGCCAGGAGGGCCGGGCGGTCACCGTCACCGTCACCAAGGAGGCGGTCAAGCAGGCGCCGACCGTCACCGCCGGCGAGGGCGTGACTGTGGACGACGCGCAGAGACTCACGCAGCACTACCGGCTCGACGAACCCCAGCCCGACGCCCCGGAGCCACCGGCCCCGCACTCGGCGACTCTGAACATCGCCTCGGTGGCCGCCGGGATCGGCGGCACCGCTATCAACACCGCGGCCTACGCCCCCGAAGCCGAGGAGCCGTCCGAGGAACCTGCGGAGGAATCGGAGGTCAAGGACTGAACCGCGAACCGGGAGCGCAACCCTCGGTGATCACCGGGTCCGCACCACTGCTTGCCGAACAGACGTGAATGGCCCCCAAAATCGGGATTTTGGGGGCCATTCACGTCTGTTCGCGGGGGAGGGTTACTCGCCGGGCTTGACCTTCGCCATCGCCAGCACGTCGAGGCGGCGGTCCAGTTCCTCCTCGGACAGCTTGTCACCGATCAGGCCGCGGTCGATGACCGTCTGCCGGATGGTCTTGCGCTCCTTGAGCGCTTCCTTGGCGACCTTGGCGGCCTCCTCGTAGCCGATCGCCGAGTTCAGCGGCGTCACGATGGACGGCGAGGACTCGGCCAGCTCGCGCAGGTGCGCCTCGTTGGCGACCAGGCCGTCGATGCATTTGGTGGCGAACAGCTTCGAGACGTTCGACAACAGGGTGAACGACTCCAGCACGTTGCGCGCCATCATCGGGATGTAGACGTTGAGCTCGAAGGCGCCGGACAGGCCGCCGACGGCGACGGCGGCGTCGTTGCCGATGACCTGCGCGGCCACCTGGGTGACCGCCTCGGGCAGCACCGGGTTGACCTTGCCGGGCATGATCGAGCTGCCGGGCTGCAGGTCGGGCAGCTGGATCTCGCCCAGGCCGGTCAGCGGGCCGGAGCCCATCCAGCGGATGTCATTGGCGATCTTGGTCAGCGAGACGGCGATGGTCTTCAGCGCGCCGGACGCCTCGACCAACCCGTCACGGGCGGCCTGGGCCTCGAAAGAGTCCGCGGCGGTGCGCAGTTCGGCCACCCCGGTCTCGTTGACCAGAACCTCGACGACCTTGGCGCCGAAGCCGTCGGGGGCGTTGAGGCCGGTGCCGACGGCGGTGCCGCCGATGGCCAGTTCACCGAGGCGGGGCAGGGTGGCCTTGACGCGTTCGATGCCGGCCTCGATCTGGCGGGCGTAGCCACCGAACTCCTGGCCCAGGGTGACCGGCACGGCGTCCATCAGGTGGGTGCGGCCGGACTTGACCGTGGTGCGCCACTGCCTGGCCTTGACCGTCAGCGACTCGTGCAGCACCTCCAGGGCCGGGATCAGGTGGCGCACAGCGGCTTCGGTGGCCGCGATGTGGGTGGCGGTGGGGAAGGTGTCGTTGCTGCTCTGCGACATGTTGACGTCGTCGTTGGGGTGCACGATCACACCGTTGGCCGCCGCGATGGAGGCGATGACCTCGTTGGCGTTCATGTTCGAGCTGGTGCCCGACCCGGTCTGGAAGACGTCGATCGGGAACTGGTCGTCGTGCAGGCCGGCGGCGATCTCGGCGGCGGCGGCGATGATGGCGTCGGCCTTCTCGGCCGCCAGCAGGCCGAGGTCCTTGTTCACCTGGGCGCAGGCGCCCTTGAGCAGCCCCATGGCGCGGATCTGGGTGCGCTCCAGGCCGCGGAACGAGATCGGGAAGTTCTCCACCGCACGCTGGGTCTGGGCCCGCCACAGCGCGTTCTTGGGCACCCGGACCTCGCCCATGGTGTCGTGTTCGATGCGGTACTCGACGTCGCTGTCGGTCATCAGGGTCCTTTTCTAGTCGCTGCTACGGATCAGGGGAGGGGGTGTGCTGCGGACGAGTCCCCGGTGAAGTTCACCGCCGAGTACTCGTTGAGCTTGGACAGCCGGTGGTAGGCCTCGATCATCCGGACGGTGCCGGACTTGGACCGCATCACGATGGACTGCGTGGTGCAGCCGCCACCGAAGTAGCGCACACCCTTGAGCAGGTCGCCGTCGGTGACGCCGGTGGCGCAGAAGAAGACGTTCTCACCGGAGACCAGGTCCTTGGTGGTGAGCACGCGGTCCAGGTCGTAGCCCCGGTCGAGGGCGCGTTGCCGCTCATCGTCGTCGGTGGGGGCCAGGGTGGCCTGGATCTCGCCGCCCATGCAGCGGATGGCGGCCGCGGCGATGATGCCCTCGGGGGTGCCGCCGATGCCGACGAGCAGGTCGGTGCCGGACTCGGGCCGGCAGGCCGAGATGGCGCCGGCGACGTCACCGTCGGAGATCAGCCGGATGCGGGCGCCCGCCGAGCGGACCTCGTCCATCAGCTTGGCGTGCCGCGGCCGGTCCAGGATGCACACGGTCACATCGGACACCGAGGCCTTGCGGACCTTGGCGATGCGCTGGATGTTCGCCGCGATGGGCGAGGTGATGTCGATGAAGTCGGCGACGTCCGGGCCGCCGGCGATCTTGTTCATGTAGAACACCGCGGACGGATCGAACATGGCGCCGCGCTCGGCGACCGCGAGCACCGAGATGGCGTTGGGCATGCCCTTGCTCATCAGGGTGGTGCCGTCCACCGGGTCGACGGCGAAGTCGCAGTCCGGGCCGTCCCCGTTGCCGACCTCTTCGCCGTTGTAGAGCATCGGGGCGTTGTCCTTCTCGCCCTCGCCGATGACCACGACACCGCGCATCGAGACCGAGTTGACCAGCTCGCGCATGGCGTCGACGGCGGCTCCGTCACCGCCTTCCTTGTCACCGCGGCCGACCCATCGGCCGGCGGCCATGGCTCCTGCTTCGGTGACTCGGACGAGTTCGAGGGCGAGGTTGCGGTCTGGGGCTTCCCGGCGCGAAGGCGTCATGGCTGCAGATTGTCCCATTAGCGGGTCCAACTTTGGGAACTGGGATACTGGCTGTCATGACTACCCCCGAACCGGACCCCGACGCACCGGTCGTCGTGCCGGTTCCACGCCCCGCCAAGGACCGGCTGTTGCACGACGGCCGGGACATGTTCTGGTCGATGGCCCCGCTGGTCGCGATCTGCATCCTGCTGGCCGGTGTGCTGGGCATGTGCTCGTTCGCGCCGAGCGGTCCCGGACAGGGCGATGTGCCGTCGTATGACGCGCCCGCGGCCCTGGGCGCCGACGCCGAGGTGATGCCGTTCCCGGTCCGGCTGCCGGAGCTGCCGCAGGGTTGGCAGCCGAACTCCGGGGCGCGCGGCGGGATCGACGGTGGCCGCACCGACCCGGAGACCGGGCAGCCGGTCCGGGCGCTGACCTCGCGGGTCGGCTACATCGCACCGAGCAGGATGTACCTGAGCCTCACGCAGAGCAACGCCGACGAGGCCCGCCTGGTCGGGTCCATCGACCCCGAGGCGGTGCCCACCGGCGCCCAGGACGTCGACGGCGTCACCTGGGTGGTCTACGAGCCGGGCGAGGGGGAGCCGATCTGGACCACCCGCCTGGACGGGACGGCTCAGCTGGCCATCACCGGCGCCGGTAAGCCTGATGACTTCCGGACGCTGGCCCGCGCGGTGCAGACCCAGGCGCCGCTGCCGGCCTAGTACTACAGTTGTAGATTGCGTTGCGGCGTGTTTGCGCTGGTAGAGGCGGTCAGCGCGCGATTATCGTTGGTTGTGAAGACAATTCAAAGCGCGGCGCCGACCGCCGCTTCCAGCATAGATCCCGACCACTGGCTTGATGAGTTCGGCGCGCTGATGGATCGCATCCGGTCCCGGTTCGCCCGTTTCGAGTCAGCTCGCCATGCTGCGGGGCTGATGTTGGGGTTGCTGTCGAATCTGGAACGCAAGAATTGCTGGACCATCGCTGAGGAGCGTGGCGATGTGACACCGTATGGTTTGCAGCACATGCTTTCTCGGGCATCTTGGGATGAGGACGCGGTCGCGGCAGATGTGCGTGACTACGTGACCATGGCGTTTGCCGACCCTGATGCCGTGCTCGTGGTTGACGAGACCGGGGATCTGAAGAAGGGCACCGCGACCGTCGGTGTGCAACGCCAGTACACCGGCACCGCGGGACGTATCGAGAACGCCCAGGTCGCGGTGTACCTGACCTACGCCGCCGCGCGCGGGCACGCTCTGATCGACGGCAGGCTCTATCTGCCCAAGTCCTGGACCGAGGATCCCGCCAAGCTGGCGCGGGCGGGTGTGCCCGATGATGTCGGGTTCGCCACCAAACCCGCGCTGGCCCAGGAGATGATCACCGCCGTGTTGGATGCTGGGGTGCCCGCGTCGTGGGTCGCCGGGGACGAGGTATACGGCGCCGACACCGCACTGCGCACCACCTGCCGCGAGCGTGGTGTCGGGTATGTGCTCAACGTGGCCTGCAACCATCATGTGGTCACCGCGCGGTGTCGCGTCGATGCCCTGGTCGCGGAGAAACCCGAGTTCGTCTGGCAGCGTCTGTCGGCCGGGGCCGGCAGCAAGGGGCCGCGGATGTATTCGTGGCTGCGAATCGACATCGACTCGGCTCTGCCCGGACATGAGTGGATCATGTTGCGCCGCAACGATTCCACCGGGGAACTCGCCTACTATCGGTGTTGGTTACCCCACTCGGTCCCACTGTCGACTCTGGTCGCGGTGGCCGGGCAGCGCTGGACCATCGAGGAATCGTTTCAGGCCGCCAAAGGCCAAGCCGGACTTGACGAACATCAGGTACGTACCTGGAGGTCCTGGCGGCGCTGGGTGATCCTGTCCATGCTCGCCATGGCCTTCCTGGCCGTAACGGCCGCCAACGAACGTGATCACACACCTACCCCGCCCGGCCTGATTCCGTTCACCCTCAACGAAATTCGACGGCTCTTCGACAAACTCATCCTCACCCGCACCGCCACCCAAGACACCATCTGGGCATGGTCACTCTGGCGGCGAAAACACCAAGCCACCGCCCGCCACCATCACTATCAACGCAGGTCAGAACACCAATGAACCCAATCTACAACTGTAGTACTAGGCCGGTTCGGGGAACACCGCCCGGGCCGGGCCCGGGTCCGCGGCGATCGCGGGCAGCACGAACACCTCGATGTACCGGCGCGCGGTCTGCGGATCGCCGGTTCCCGGCACCAGGCCGAGCAGCATGCTGATATTGGTGGCGACGAGATAGCGGGCCAGGTCCCGCGGCCGCAGGATCCCTGGCTCGGCGGCCTCGACGGTGGCCGTCATCGAGTCCTCGACCATCCGCAGCAGGGCGTCGTTGTGAGCCAGCATGTGCGCGATGGTGTTCTCGTCGGTGCTGTCGGCCAATGTCTGCAGCAGGGGGTCCCGGATCAGTTCGGCGCTCACGATCACCATCGATTCGGTGAGGATGCCCAACAAATCGGCCCCGGCAGGCAGGCGTTCCAGGATGCCCATCATGTGCCGCGTGGTGGTGCGCTGCACCAGCTCGTCGACCAGGCTGTCCCGGGTCGGGAAGTGCCGGTAGATGGTGCCCCGCGAATAGCCCGCCTCCCGGGCGATGTCTTCGATGGTCGACGCCCGGTACCCGCGGTGGATGAACAGCCGTTCGGCGGCGTCGAGGAACGCCGCCTTCAACTCTGATGCCGAGACCCCGCCGCCGGCCGGGCGGCCGCGACCTCGGCGGGCGGGCTCAGCTGACATTGGAGATCCTTCGGCAAAAAGAACATTTTGAGTTCTCTGTTCAATATAGTGCGGTCAGCGTCGACAGGGGGTTCGCTGATGGTCAGCCGGTGGGACACGTCGTTGGCTGCGGCGGCGGTGTTGGCCGCGATCGGGGCCGGCGTCCTGGTGGGTGCGGGCGGGGCGGCGGCCGATCCGGGGTCGGACCCGGCAACGAGCGCCGAGGGCGACAACCCTGGGCCACGGACTCCGGCAGCCGATGAGGACGACGACGAGGCCGGCAAGGACCAGGCCGCCGAACAGGCGGAGACTGGCGGCACCGAGGACCTGCCGGGAGAAACCGTCCCGGCCGCCGACGAGGCCGGCGCGGACGAGTCGGTCGAACCGGTGACCGCACCGCGACGGGCGCGCGCCGCCGAGCCAGGAAGCCCGAGGGACCGGCGCCGGTCCGCGTTCTCGGCCCGCGTGGCCGCCGCCCCACCGTCGCCGGCCGACCGCCCGGCGGGCACCGAGCGGCCATCCACCGCCCGCGCGGCCGCCGCATCCGCCCAGCCCGAATCTGCGCGCACCGAGCCGTCTCCCGCACCGGTGGCGCCGACCGTGTCGTCGGCCCGGATCTCGGCGCCGCTGATGCCGATGTCGGTCATCAAACCGGTGCAGAAGTTCGTCAACGCCGTCGGCTCCACGCTGCTCAACGTCCTGATGGGCGTCATCCAACTGTTCGCCGGACCACCGATGCTGCCCGCGCAGAGCATCGTCACCGTGCGCACCTCGACGCTGGCCGTCCCGGTGGGGGCAGGCCGAAAAGTGAAGGCCGACTGGTACTTCCCGGACTCCGAGGGAGAACCCCCGGCCCGGCTGATCTATCTGCAGCACGGGTTCGGCGCCGTCTCGTCGATGTACAGCCACACCGCAGCCGAGCTCGCACAGCGGACCAACAGCATCGTGGTGGCGCCGAGCATCACGTCGAATTTCCTGGACCCCGGCGCGGTGTGGCTGGGCGGTACTCCGATGCAGGACGGGATCGCGGCGCTGTTTGCCGGTGACCGTGCGGCGCTCACCGAAAGCGCCAGTGCCGCGGCCGGACACGCCGTCGTCCTGCCCACCCGCTTCGCGCTCGTCGGGCACTCGCTGGGGGCAACCCTGGTGATGGGCGCCGCCGGCCGGATGACCGTCAACGGCGCCATCGACGATCTCGTCGGGGTGGTGTTACTCGACGGCGTCGACGTCAACGACACCACGCCGCGCGCACTGGCCCAGCTGGTCGGGGCCAATCACGTTCCGGTGCGCAATATCTCGTCCGAGCGATACCAGTGGAACCGCTACGGCCTGATCAGCGACCAGTTGCAGCAGGCCCGCCCGGGCGAACACAACGGCCTCGTACTGGAGGGTGGCCGCCACATCGACGCCCTGCAGGGCGGCAACCCGCTGCTGCAGTTCGCCGAGTACGTCGTCGCCGGCTTCTCGGAGCGCCGCAATATCGAAGCCGTGCGCACCATCGCCGCCGGATGGCTCGACGACATGTTCGCCGGCACCGATCGCGGGATCTACGCGGAGCCGGGTCACGCGGTGCAGATTCCCACCTCGGGCCGACCGGCGGTGGCGGTCGGGTTGCCGTTCACCACCACCGATTCCGTGCGCGTCACCCCGTGGGACGGCGTCATGGCGGTGCTGCTGGACGCCCTGGTCAAGGTGGCGATCTACGAACCGCCGACGAGCGCAGTCTTGGTGAGCTGACCGGGTTCTCAGTCCGAATCGTCGTCCGATTGAGCCCTCGCGCCGGCGGTGCGCCGCCGCGTTGCGGTGCGGGCCCGGGCGATCAGTCGCTTCAGCCGACCGGGTTTATCGGGTCCGTCGTCCTCGGACCCCAGCTCCATCGGCACACCCTGGTAGACCCACAGGTACACGCTGATCGTGGTGACGATGACGATCATGATCACCGGGCCGATGATGATGCCCAGGAAACCGAACATGGTGATGCCGGCGAACACCGACAGCAGCATCAGCGCTGAGTCGAGTTTGGCCTCCTTGGGCACCAGGATCGGGCGCAGCACATTGTCGATGTTGGTGACCACTACCAGGTGGAAGACGATGACGAAGATGCCGCCGATGATGTTGCCGAAGAAGATCAACCCGATGCCGAACGGGATGGTCACGATGCCGCCGCCGAGCGGGATCACCGACAGTGCCGACAGCAGGATCGCGAATATGAAGAACCCGTCGTGGAAGCCGGCCAGGTAGATCGAGACCGCACCGGCCACGCCCTGGACCAAGGCGATGACGAACTGCCCGCGCACGGTGCCGCGGACCATGGCCGCCATCTTGGCCAGGTACAGGTCGGTGGCCTCCGCGCCGAGCGGGTTCAGCCGGGTGATCAGCAGCCGCAACTGGTCCCCGTTGACCAGCATCGAGATGAACACGTACAGGAAGATGATCGCCGCCGTCAGACCGCCGAACAGCCCACCGGCCGCGCCCTGCAGGAAGGACAGGCCCCACTCGCCGGCCCGTTGTGCGAACTTCACCACCCATTCCTGCACCTGTTCGGCGGTGACGTTGGTGCTCTGCAGGAACGGCACCCGGTCCAGCAGCTCGTTGACCACCTGAAGGGAGCGGTCTCCCAGGGTGCTCAGGTCGGTCTTGCCGACCCAGTCGGCGACGCTGCGCACCATGGTGGAGATCTGCACGACGCCGATCGCGACGGTCGCGCTGATCGGCACGACGACGGTGGCCAGCGCCGCGAACAGGGTGAGGGTGGCCGACAGCCCGGAGCTGAACCGCCGGCGCAGCCGTTCGTAGAGCGGGTCGAACAGGTAGGCCACCACGGCCGCGACCACGATGAGGATGAAGAACCCGCGCAGGAAGTACGCGCCGAAGACGAGGGCGACGACCGTCGCGATCGCCAGGGCCCGCCGCTGGCCGACGGTGAACTCGGTATTCACCCGTCTATTTGACAGGTTTTCGATCAGGCTTGTGCGAGCTTCATGACGTGTCCGATCACGTCGGGGTAGCGCTTCATGTGCGAGCCGCCGTTGAGATCGAGCACCTCCCCGGTCAGCCAGGACGACTTGGTCAGGAAGACGACCGCCTCGGCGATGTCCTCGGGGGTGCCGGCCCGGCCCAGCGGGGTGTTCTCCACGTACTCCTCGACCACGCCGGGGATCAGGGCCGCGCCCTCGGTCAGCGGGGTGTGGACGAACCCGGGGGCCACGGCGTTGACCCGGATCCCGCGCGGCGCCAGTTCCAGCGCGGCGACCTGGGTGAGCATCGACAGCCCGGCCTTGGCGGCGCAGTAGGCGCTCATCCCGACGGCGGGCTGGCGGGCATTCAGCGAGGAGATGGAGATCAGCGAGCCGCCTTCGCGCAGGTGCCGTCCGGCGTATTTGGCGACGATGAAGGCGCCGTTGAGGCAGACGTCGATGACGGCCCGGAAGTCCGCTACCGCGAGGTCGACGATGAGGCCGATGTTGGAGAAGCCGGCGCAGCTGACCACCTGGTCGACTGTGCCACCTCCCGTCGCTTCGCTCGCCCCACCGCCGACCTGCTCGAAAAGTGTTGCGACCGAGGCTTCGTCGACGACGTCGACGCCTGCCGCGGTGTGCGGATCGCCGAGTTCGGCGGCGCGGGCCTCGGCCAGTTCGGTGTTGCGGTCGGCGACGACGGTCCGGTAGCCCTCGGCGGCCAGGGCCTGCGCGGAGGCCCAGCCGATGCCGGAGGCGCCACCGATCACGATAGCGGTCCTGGGGGTGGTCGTCATGCCGTTGCTCCGTCCGGTCGGGGGTTGCCCCATTTCTGCTCGATCGCCGCCCAGGGATCGGCGAATCGCCGTCCGGTGCCGTGATAGGCGGTCTGGCGTTTGAGGATCTGCTTGGCCAGCGGCGCCACCAGCCGCAGCAGCGGGCGCTTGAGGCCGGCGCCGGCCGCGGTCTCGATCAGCATGTCGGGCCACGAATGGTGTTGGAAGCGCAGAAGTTGTTGGGCGCGGCCGGTGTCCATCCAGTCGGTGTTGAACCAACTGTCGTCGTCGGCCGGGTCGCCCTTGAGCCCGACCGGTAGTCCACCGACCAGGCCCAGCGCCGCGGCCATGGCCGGTGCGACGTCGCCCTGCACCAGTCGGTGGGTGGCGTCGTCGCCGCCGATGAGCAGTGTCTCGCCGAGTGCGTCGGCGGTGGTGGCCCCCGCGAAAGCGGTTGCCACATCCCGCACATCGACGGTCTGCAGCCGGCCGTCGGTGGGCAGCATGCCCTCGAAGTAGAAGTTGTCCACCTTCATGTAGGAGCCGGGGGAGACGGTCAGCACCCCGCCCAGCCGCAGGATCACCCAGTCCAGCGCCGAGGTCCGCACGATCTTCTCGGCCCGGACCTTGTGCTCGCCGTAGATGTCGGCCGGGTTGACCGGGGTGTCCGCGGTGAGCGGGCCGGTGACCGTGTGCGGGTTGCGGGAACCGTAGACCGCGATGCTGGAGGCCAGCACGAAACGCGGTGCTGCCGCGAGCTTTTCGGCGGCCCGCACCAGGCTGGCGGTGGCCTCGACGTTGACCCGCTCGGCCAGCCCGCGGCGCTGGTAGATGAACGGCGGGATGACGGCCGCCAGATGGATGATCGCCGCCGGCGCGACCTCGTTCAGCAGTGCCCCGACGGCGGCCGGATCGGTCAGATCGGCCCACTGCACCGTGACGCCGACCGGCAGGGCCTCGGCGGCCTTGCGGTTGGCCGGGGTGTCCAGGTCGGTGGCGACCACGCGGCGTCCGTCGGCCGCCAACCGGTGGACGGTTGCCGAACCGACCAAACCGAAGGCTCCGGTCACCAGCACGGTATCGGTCATGGACCACCTTCCAGAGGCGAATTAGAACGTGTTCCAGACCCTAGCGAACGAGTGGCGCCGCGCTCAGGTCATCGGCGGATGTGGGCCCGTTCGCGAGCCGGCCCATTATTGACGAAGTTGCAATTTAGTCTCGCGTGGCGTTTGCTGATGCTGTAGCTTGACGTCAGCGTCAGTTACCGAACTGCCACGTCAGACCCTTGGTATTGACGTTTTCGAGCGCCCGCAAAGGGGAGTGAAATGTTGCGAGGGGAAGTACTTCCGGAGCGTTTGCGGCTGTCACGGGGCCGGTGGCGCGCGCTCGCCGCGGCGCTGAGTGCCATCGTGCTCCTGGTCGCGGCCCCCACCGCGTACGCCGGGGACACCCGCATCGGGATCAACGGTGCGCGTCCCAGCGAGCTCCCGGGCTTCGCGCAGATCCTCGGCGGCGCCGGTTTCACCAAGGACGGCTGGCTCGGCTACGCGAACCGGGTGGGGGACAACTGGCTGCCGGGTATGACCCCGGTGCCGCTGGACTACCCGGCCCAACTCGGGACGCTGTGGGGCGTCGGCGCGCTCAGCGGTGACAAGTCGCTGGCCGCGGGCCAGCAGGCGCTGCACGCGACGATCCTGGACGAATTGGCCAAGGGCAACAACGTCTCGGTGGTCGGTCTCAGCCTGGGCACCATGGTCATCGACCGCCAACTCATCTACCTGCACAGCCTGCCGGACTCCGAGGCGCTGCCCGCCGACCGCATCACGTTCTACGTCTTCGGCGGCGAGACCCGCGGCTTCGGCGAGACCTACGCCCGCAACGTGCGGGTCCCGCTGCTCGGCGTCACCTTCAAGCCGGTGCCCGAGACCCGCTACAACACCGTCGTCGTCTACGGCCAGTGGGACGGCTGGGCCGCCCCGCCGGACCGCCCGTGGAACGCGCTCGCCGTGATGAACGCCGTCATGGGCGCGCTGTACACGGTCAACGGCACCAACGACCATTCCTCGGCGGCCAAGAAGGGCATCGAGGACGCGGTGTTGGTCTCGGACTACGTCAACTCGCTCGGCGGCCGGACCACGACCTACATGATCCCGGAGTCCAGCCTGCCCATCACCCGGCCGCTGCGCCAACTCGGCGTGCCCGGCTGGCTGGTGGACCGGCTCAACACCCTGTTGATGCCACTGATCGCGGCGGGCTACTCGAGCATGACGCCGCAGCTGGGCTGGCATGTGTCGAAGGGCCGGCTGGTGTGGAAGTCGCCGAAGGCCCCGATCTCCCCGCCGGTCGAGATCGACCAGGACGCCGACGGGGGCGATACCCCGGCGCCCGAGTTCACCGCTGCCGCAGCCTCTTCGGAGTCACCGGCCGGCGACGAGGCCGCCGCCGAGGAGACCCGGGTCGAGGATCTTCAGGACGAGGACCCGGAGGCCGAGGTCGACCTCGGCGCCCAGGCCGATCTGCAGGAGCCGGTCGCGCCGGAGGGCGGCGACCTGACCGACGGCGACCTGACCGACGGTGACCTGACCGACGGCGGGGAGGAGCCCAGCCGGGCGGAGCGGCTCGCCGAACTCGGGCTCGCCGAGCCCGACGGCGCCGATGCGGCGCAGCAGCCGGAGACGAAGCGTGACGGGGGCGTCGGCGGCCGGGACGAGGACCCGGAGGCCGAGGACGACACCACGGAGGCCGACAAGGCCACGGACACCCCCGCCGCGGCCTAGCTTTCGCGTTGGCGCGCCGAATCGTGCGTCCATGGCGGGCGTCGTCGGCGAGCCGGGGCGGCCGAGGGGCTAGCCTGGAGGCATCGTAGGTTCCTCGCGTCTCCGACTCTTCGGCTACCGTCTGCGATTGCTCTGACACCGACGGGAGCATCGCCGATGGCGAATGCCGCGACCGACTGTTCATCGACCGCCCGACTCGCGTTGTGCGAACACTCCGATCGGCGCGGCACCGTGGACGGCGCCTGGTGGCCACCCGACTACCACCTGCGCGCCGCATTGGTGGACCTGGTCTCGGTGATGGGCCTGACCCTGGGTGCGGTGCGCCGGGTGCTCTATGACCCCAGCCTGTTCCCGTCGGCGCCGTCGCGCGTGATCCGGGGGAGTACCGCCATCTCCGTCGAGCAGTACTCGCTCGTCGCCCGCGACACCATCTACATCATGGGCACCCACGCGCGGAACGCGCTGCTGTACATCATCCCGCCGGAGACCACCGCCGCCCGGGCTACAGACCTGCTCGACAAGGTCGCCGACGCAACACATCCGGTGAGTGTCCGGATGCTGCGGGCGCTGTCGTCGGGGCGGGTCAGCGCGGACGGCGCGATCGGCTGAGTTTGGTGAACGGCGGAACGGTGCCGTACCGTGGAGCTCACGCTTCCCCGGTTCTGTAGACGCCGCGCGGGAGGCCAGAGGCCGGGGCGCTACAGCGCCACCGGCCTTGTCCAGTTCTAGGGGCCGGTGTCGACCGCGTCGATGAGCGCGCGGACCAGCAGCGGGTACCGCGCCCGGTCCGGCCGGAAGATGTCGTGCGGAGAGTCGGCGAACTCGTGCAGCGCGGCCTGCGGGAACTCCCGCCGGTACCGACCCCAGGCCGCATCGTCGACCACCGGTGCGTTCGGGCTGCGGACCGCCAGCAGCGGTGGCTGCCAGCTCGCCAACGGTTCCCACAGGGACCGCGGCTGCGCGGCCTGCACGGTCGCCAGCGCTGCGGCACGGTCGACCCGCTCGGTGACCGGGGTGCCGCGCCAGCGACCGTCGAGCAGGCCGTGCATCACCTCCTCGGTCAGCTTGATCTCGGCCGGGGTGTAATCGCCTATCGAGATCGACCGCACCCGATGCCGGTGCGCCAGCGCCCATGTCAGCGCGTAGGTGGTGCCGCGGGAGAAGGTCATCAGATGCACCGGGCCGTCGGTGACGGCGTCGACCACCGCGCCGATGTCGCCGGCGATCGCCGCCGAGTCGAACGGTCCGTCCGGTGCCGTGCTGCCGCCGTGGCCGCGCAACTCGACGATCACCGTCCGCCGGGCGAGTAGCGCCGGCATCTCGGCGTAATCCTCTGCCACACAGGTGAATCCGGGGACGAAGACGATCGGCGCGCCGGCGTCATCGCCGCCGGAGTCCAGAAACCGGATCCGCGCGCCGCCGTGCTCGAGCGTTCGGTAGGTGGGCATCGGGTCGCGGTCAGCCCCGGGATGTGGCGGCAACCGGTTCGGCGCCCTGGGATTCCATCGACCGGAACAGTTCGGTGTAGTACGGCAGGCATTCGGCCATGGCCTGTCCGGTGGTGAACAGCGGGCGGTAGCCGAGGTCGCGGCGGGCCTTCTCGATGGAGAAGTAGTTGTTCAGGTAAAGCCGTTCCACCGCAAGAGGTTCCACCAGCGGCTCGCGGATGCCGTACTTGAAGTGCAGCCACTGCCAGCCCATCATCGCCTTGTGCACCAGCTTCCCGGACACCCGGAACCGCGGTAGCGTCCGCCCGCAGGCCGCGACCACCGGCCGGGCGAATTCGAACATGTTCAGCGGTTCGCCGTCGTTGATGAAGTAGGCCTGGCCCGGTGCCGTGCCGCCGGGTACGAGGTGCTCCGCGGCCAGGATGAAACCGTGGATCAGGTTGTGCACGTAGGAGTTGTCCAGCTTGATGTTCTTGTTGCCGACCAGCACCTTGACGTGCCCGGCCAGCACGTTCTCGAACACCTTGCGGAACATCGTCTGATCGCCGCGGCCCCAGATGCCGCTGGGCCGGATCGAGCAGGTGAGCATCCCGGCCACCCCGTTCTGCTCCAGCACGAACTGCTCGGCGACCACCTTGGTCTCGGTGTACAGGTCGTTGAAACGGCCTGTGTAGGGCAGGTTCTCGTCCCCATTGCGGATGTCCTGCCCGCCCATCACCACGCTGTTGGACGCGGTGTAGACGAACCGTTGCACCCCGGCGGCCTGCCCGGCGTGCACGAGGTTCTTGGTGCCCTCGACGTTCACGTCGAAGCTGCGCTTGCGGTACTCGGCGGTGACCGAGGCGCCGCCCATCAGGTCGATGATGGCCGCGGTGTGGATGATCGTGTCCACACCCTCGACCGCGGCCGCCACATCGGCGGTGTCGGTGATGTCGCCGACGACGGTCTCCAGTCCGGCGTGGGCCGGCAGCGGGGAAGGCACCCGGTCGAAGGAGCGGACCGCCAAACCGCGCTCCAGCAGGGTGGTCACCAGGTTGGCGCCGACGAAGCCGGAGCCTCCGGTCACCAGGACGCGGCCCAGGTCGGCGCGCTGTGTTGGGTCAGCCATCTGCCGAGAGTAACTGAAACGTGTTCCAGTTTTGAAGACCTTTGTGGCGAAAGGTCAGGACTTCGGTGTTGTCACTCGTCTGCGGACTCACCCGCGGCCAGCGTGTCGGCCACCTTCTTGCGCGCCCCGGCCAGGTGCTCCTCGCACCGTTTGGCCAGTTCCTCGCCCCTTTCCCAGAGTTTGAGGGAGGCGTCGAGGTCCAGTCCGCCGTGCTCGAGTTGCTGCACCACCTCGATCAGCTCGTCGCGTGCCTCTTCGTACCCCATTTGACTAATGGGCTTCATCGGTTCCCTCGCTGATCGTGGTGATGGCACCGTCGGAGACGCGCACCCGCAGCCGGGTGCCCGCCGGGGCGTCGTCGACCGACCGCAGGATCGGCCGGTCCGCGCCGGTCTGCTGGGCCTCCAGCACCTGGACCACCGCGTACCCGCGGGCCAGCGTGGCGGCCGGGCCGAGGGTGGTGAGCCGGGCGGACAGGTGTTCCAGCCGGTCGCTCTCGGCGGCGATCAGCCGGCTGATGTCGCGGCGCGCGGTCCGCCGGGACCGGTGGATCTCCTCGGCGCGGGCGTCGAGGGCCTGCAGCGGGCGGGCCAGCACCGGGCGGGACCGCAACTGATCGACGATGTGCTGCTCGCGGCGGACCCAGTTGCGCAGGGCCTGCGCGCTGCGCCGCCGCAGATCATCGACCCCGGCCTGTTCGGCGGCGGCGTCGGGGACCACCCGCTTGGCCGCATCGGTGGGGGTGGCCGCCCGCAGATCGGCCACCAGATCACAGATCGGGTTGTCCGGTTCGTGCCCGATGGCGCTGATCACCGGGGTGCGGCAGGCGGCGATGGCCCGGCACAGCGTCTCGTCGGAGAACGGCAGCAGATCCTCCACGCTGCCCCCGCCGCGGGCCAGGATGATCACGTCGACTCCGCCGTCGGCGTCCAGCGCCGCCAGCGCTTCCACGATCTGGGCGACGGCGTTGGGCCCCTGCACGGCGGTGTTGCGGACCTCGAAATGCGCGGCCGGCCACCGGTTGGACACGATCGACATCACATCATGCTCGGCGGCCGAGGCGCGGCCGGTGATCAGCCCGATGGTGTTGGGCAGGAACGGGATCGGGCGTTTCAGCCGGCGGTCGAACAGCCCCTCGGCCTCCAGCAGCCGGCGCAGCCGGTCGATGCGGGCCAGCAGTTCACCGATGCCCACCGCGCGGATATCGCTGACCCGCAGCGAGAAACTGCCCCGCCCGGTGTAGAACTGCGGCTTGCCGAAGACGATCACCTGCACGCCCTCGGTGAGCTTCACCGGCGCATTGACCACCAGGTCGCGCGGGCAGGTCAGCGACAGCGACATGTCCGCGGCCGGGTCACGCAGCACCAGGAACGCGGTCGACGATCCGGGCCGCACGTTGAGCTGGGCGATCTGCCCCTCGACCCAGACCGTGCCGAGCCGGTCGATCCACTTGGCCACCCGGGTGGCCACGGCACGCACCGGCCACGGGTTCTCCGGGGATTGGCCGGGTTCGCTCACTTGGCCGACGCGCGGGTGATCCTGTTGGAGAGCAGCGTCTGGAACGGCGCGCGCGCCTTGTTGGCCTCCTCATAGGCCAGCAGCGCCTCCAGGTCGGCGACCTTCAGCGAGGTCAGCCGGGCCCGCAGCTGCGCCAGCGTCAGCGACTCGTAGCCGATCTCGTCGACGATCTCCGGTGCCGACCCGGTGGTGGCGGGGGCGGGCTCCGGGGTCTCCGAGATGGTGGCGGCCGCCTCACCCTCGCTGAAGAGTGCGAAGCGGCCTTCGGAGCGACTGGCGACCTTGTCTCCGGTGAGACGCGTCACGGTCGCGGTCTCGCCGTCGTCGGAGGCCGGGTCGTCGCCGGAGGACAGGTTGCTGAACGGGTCGGCCGGCAGATCGTCGTCGAAGGTGGCCCACTCCGGCTGCTCGTCCTTGGGCGGGAACAGCTCCTCGAGCGCCTCGTCACCCCGGTTGACCAGGTCGGCGACGTCCTGCTGCACTTTCATCACCAGATGGGCCAGCTGGCTGGCCATCGTCATCGGGTAGGTCAGGATGGTCTGCGGGAGCTTGCGTGTCTCGTCCAGGGCGGTGACTGCCGCACCCACCAGCAGTCGGACTCCGTACGGTGCAGTTGACATGGGTGCAGCCTACGGCTGGCCCGGCCGCGGTGCGGGTAAGTACCCTTGATGCATGCCACCAACCGTCAACATGGGAATCCCGGGCGCGACGAGCTCGGTGGCGTCGCCCGTTGCCGGCAAGCGCGTCCTGCTCGCCGAGCCCCGCGGCTACTGCGCCGGTGTGGACCGGGCCGTCGAGACCGTCGAACGCGCACTGGAGAAGCACGGCGCCCCGATCTACGTGCGGCACGAGATCGTGCACAACCGCTACGTGGTGGACACCCTGGCCAAGGCCGGTGCGGTGTTCGTCGAGCAGACCGACGAGGTGCCCGAGGGTGCCATCGTGGTGTTCTCCGCGCACGGTGTCGCCCCCTGGGTGCACGAAGAGGCGGCCGCCCGCAATCTGCAGACCATCGACGCCACCTGCCCGCTGGTCACCAAGGTGCACAACGAGGCCAAGCGGTTCGCCCGCGACGATTACGACATCCTGCTCGTCGGCCACGAGGGCCACGAGGAGGTCGTCGGGACCGCCGGTGAGGCGCCCGACCACGTCCAGGTCGTGGACAACCCGGACGCCGTGGACAAGGTCACCGTCCGCGACCCGGACAAGGTCATCTGGCTGTCGCAGACCACGCTGAGCGTCGACGAGACCATGGAGACGGTGCGCCGGCTGCGGGAGAAGTTCCCGACGCTGCAGGATCCGCCCAGCGACGACATCTGCTACGCCACCCAGAACCGCCAGGTCGCGGTCAAGGCGATGGCGCCGGAGTGCGAACTGGTGATCGTGGTCGGCTCCAAGAACTCC
This sequence comes from Mycolicibacterium aurum, assembly GCA_900078775.1. Taxonomy (GTDB): domain Bacteria; phylum Actinomycetota; class Actinomycetes; order Mycobacteriales; family Mycobacteriaceae; genus Mycobacterium; species Mycobacterium aurum_A. The sequence continues at coordinate 3,506,869 of LT549889.1, read as the reverse complement.
TCGAACTCGGTGCGTCTGGTCGAGGTGGCGCTGAACGCCGGCTCGCAGCACGCCTATCTGGTGGACTACGCCGACGACATCGACCCGGCCTGGTTCTCCGGGGTCACCACCGTCGGCGTCACCTCCGGCGCCTCGGTGCCCGAGATCCTGGTGCGCGGGGTGCTGGACCGGCTCGCCGAATACGGCTACGGCACCGTGCAACCGGTGACCACCGCCAACGAGACGCTGGTGTTCGCGCTGCCGCGGGAGATCCGTCCACCGCGCGGCTGACGGGTACGTTCGAGCCCTGTGGGCTCCCTACGCGCGACCGCAGCCGTCCTCCTCACGCTCGTCCTGATCCTCGCCGGCTGCAGTGCCGCCGAAGACCGGCTGAACGCCACCGTGCAGGGGTTCGCGGACGCGCTCAACCGCGGGGACGCGGCTGCGGCGGCGGCGCTGACCAGCGATCCGGACGCGGCCACCGGCACGCTCGACGGTCTCTACGCCAGCCTGGGCACCGACGTGCGGTTCGAGGTGTCCGAGGTGCGCCGCCAGGACGATGCCGCGACGTTCACGCTCGCCGCGACGTGGAAGTTCGGGCCGGAGAAGAACACCGCGTGGATGTACGAGTCACACGGCACCGCAGCGGCCGACGGTGACGACTGGACGGTCCGGTGGAATGCCGCCACCGTCGCCCCCGGTCTCGATCAGGGCCCACTGTCCTACAGCACCCTCGCCCCGGCACCGGCGGCCCGGGTGCTGGACCGCACCGGCGCGGATCTGCTCACCCAGCACATCGTCACCCTGGTCGACATCGCACCCGGTGTGGACGTGAATCTCGTTGCCGCCCTCCTCAATCCGGTCGCGCCGACGATCACCGCCGAATCGCTGACCGCCGAGCTGGCCGCCGGTGAACCGGTCACCGCCGTCACCCTGCGCGAGGAGGATCTGGCGCCGGTCCGCGAGCAACTCGCTGCGCTGGAGTACGTCACTCTCCGTCCGCAGACCCGGTTGCTGGCCGCCGACCGGGCGCTGACCTCCCCGGTGCTGTCCGGGCTCACCGAGCTGTGGCAGCAGCGCACCGACGCAGCCGTCGGCTGGGCGGTGACCGCGGATACCGCCTCCGGGCCGAAACGGGCCGCCGGGCAGGACCCCGAACCGGTCGGGGACATCTCCAGCACGCTGGACATCGGCATGCAGCTGTCCGCCGAGGCGGCGCTGGCCCCGCTGGCCACCCCCGCCGCCCTGGTGGCCATCCAGCCGTCCACCGGCAATCTGGTGGCCGTGGCGCAGAACGCGCCCGCCGATGCCCAGGGCCCGATCGCGCTGACCGGCCTGTACCCGCCGGGCTCGACGTTCAAGACCGTCACGGTGTCCGCGGCGCTGCAGGCCGGGCAGGTCACCCCGGACAGCATCGTCGGCTGTCCGGGCACCGAGAACATCGAGGGGCGCCAGATCCCCAACGACGACAACTTCGAGCTGGGCGATGTCCCGCTGCACACCGCCTTCGCGCGGTCCTGCAACACCACGATTGGCCGGCTCGCCGTCGACCTGCCGCCGGACGGCCTGACCAAGGCGGCCGCGCAGCTCGGGCTCGGCATCGACTACGTCGCCCCGGGCATGACCACCGTCACCGGCTCGGTGCCGGTCGCCGACACCCCCGCGCTGCGGGTGGAGGAGGGTATCGGGCAGGGCAAGGTGACTGCCACTCCGTTCGGGATGGCGCTGGTGGCCGCGGCATTGGCCAACGGCTCGGTGCCCGCCCCGGCCATCGTGGCGGGTGCACCCGGCGTGGCCGACCGCACCCCGGAGCCGCTGCCGGCCGGCGTCGATGAACAGGTGCGGGCGATGATGCGCGAGACCATCACCGGCGGCACCGCGAGTCAGCTGCAGGACATCGACGGGCTGCTGGGCAAGACCGGCACCGCCGAATATATCGACGACACCCACGCGCACGGCTGGTTCGTCGGGATCCGCGGCGATCTGGCGCTGGCGGTGTTCGTCAGCGACGCCGGCAGTTCGGCGCCCGCGGTGGACGCGGCCGGACAGTTCCTACGCGCGCTGGGGTGACCCGGCGGCGCTCAGTTCTCGTCGTCCCAGAAGTCCGCGTCGCGGCGGTGGCTGCGCGACCGGCCGCGCGGCTCGTCATCGGAGCTGCGGTAGCGCACCCGGGACACCGGGTGGTGGCTCGGGTCCGGTGCGGGGCGGCGCGGCCGCTGCGGATACGGATCGGCGTAGCGGTCGTCGGGGGAGTAGCCCGGTTGGTAGCGGGGCTCGTAACCCTCCGGCCGGGGCCGGCGACGCGGCCGCTCGTAGGGGTCCGCGTCGACCGACGCGCCGTAGGGGCTGTCGTAGGCGTTGCGGCGGCGAGGCTCGACGGGGTCGCGCTGGTCGCGCTGGTCGCGGGGGTCGCGCACCCGCCGGGTACGCCGGGCCGGGTCCACCGGCCCCTCTGCGGGGCGGGGCGGCCGGCCCGAACGGTCGCGGGTGGCGGCCCGTTCCCGGCGGTCGGCGGCAGCGGCCGAGGCGGCGATGTCGGACTCGGGCGGACGGTTGTGCCGGGCCCGTGACGGCGCGCCGGTACGCGGGCGACGGGGACGCTCATGCGGTTCGGCGGCCTCACCGCGGGGCCGGCGCGGGGTGCGCGGCCGCTCGGTCTGCTCGGCCGCGGCCTTGGCCCGGGCGGTACGGCGGGCCGCCCGGCGCGGGGCGGCGGCCGGGACCTCGGCGTCGTCGGCGGTCTCCTCGACGCCGCGCAGCAGGTACCAGCGGAGCAGGCCGAGCGCCAGCACCAACAAAGCGGTGAAGAACATCAGCGGGAACCGCTGGATCAGCGGGTAGCCGCAGTTGATCAGGATGTCCTTCAGCCCGTCGATCTGTGAGCTATGGAACAGGAAGTACGACGTGGGCACCGCCACAAAAAGGATCAACGGCGGCTGGATCATCGCGGTGAACAACCCGGAGCGCTGCACCAGCACCACAGCCAGCAGACAGCCGAGCACATAGCAGGCGGCGAACACCGAACCGAGCTCACCGTTGCCGGCGCCCGCGTCATAGGCGAAACCGACGGCCGTCAGCGTGACCGCCAAAAGAATGGCCCCCCACCAGGGGATCTTCACCGGCAGCCGGTCCGGGAGCCCGGCGAAAATGCGCTGCGCATCGGCGAGTACGGATCGGGGAGCGGCCGACTCCGGAGTCGGCGCGGAACGGCGGTTCACCGACTCCGTCGGCTCCGCGGACTGACCTGGCACATGACGACCGTACCGGCTGTTCCTGGGGACGTGTTGCCAGCACGCGCGGAGGACCCCGTCACAACCTCTAGACTCTGGAGTCCGTGAGCTTGAACCTGGGAATCGTCGGTCTGCCGAACGTCGGGAAGTCGACACTATTCAATGCGTTGACCCGCAATGACGTGTTGGCCGCCAACTATCCGTTCGCGACGATCGAACCGAACGAGGGCGTGGTCGCGCTGCCCGACCCGCGGCTGGACAAGCTCGCCGAGATCTTCGGCTCGGAGAAGACGGTGCCGGCCCCGGTGACGTTCGTCGACATCGCGGGCATCGTGAAGGGTGCCTCCGAGGGTGCCGGGCTGGGCAACAAGTTCCTGGCCAACATCCGCGAATGTGACGCCATCTGCCAGGTGGTGCGGGCCTTCGCCGACGACGACGTGGTGCACGTCGACGGCCGGGTGGACCCGCGCTCGGACATCGAGGTCATCGAGACCGAGCTGATCCTGGCCGATATGCAGACCCTGGAGAAGGCCGTCCCGCGGCTGGAGAAGGAAGCCCGCAACAACAAGGACCGCAAGCCGCTGCTGGAGGCCGCGGTGGCCGCCCAGGCGATCCTGGATTCGGGTAAGACGCTGTTCGCCGCCGGGGCGGACGCCGCGGTGCTGCGCGAGCTGAACCTGATGACCACCAAGCCGTTCCTGTACGTGTTCAACGCCGACGAGTCGGTGCTCACCGACGAGGCCAAGAAGGCCGAACTTCGCGAGTTGGTGGCACCGGCGGACGCGGTGTTCCTGGACGCCAAGATCGAGTCCGAGCTGATCGAACTCGACGACGAGTCCGCGGCGGAACTGCTGGAGTCGATCGGGCAGACCGAGCCGGGTCTGGATGCCTTGGCCCGGGCCGGTTTCCACACCCTGAACCTGCAGACCTATCTGACCGCCGGCCCGAAAGAGGCCCGGGCGTGGACGATTCACCGCGGCGACACCGCGCCCAAGGCGGCCGGTGTCATCCACACCGACTTCGAGAAGGGCTTCATCAAGGCCGAGGTCGTGTCCTTCGAGGACCTCGTGGAAGCCGGGTCGATGGCCGCGGCCAAGGCCGCCGGCAAGGTCCGGATGGAGGGCAAGGACTACGTGATGGCCGACGGGGACGTGGTGGAGTTCCGCTTCAATGTCTGACGTTCTGCCGCCGTGTCCGGCGTGTGCCAGTGAGTTCACCTACGAGTCGGGTGCGCTGCTGGTCTGCCCGATGTGTGCGCACGAGTGGGCGCCCGGTGCCGACGAGCCCGCCGAATCCGGTGGTGTCGTCACCGATGCGGTGGGTAACCCGCTGGCCGATGGCGACACCGTGACCATCGTCAAGAGTCTGAAGGTCAAGGGCGCCGGCGGCGGGGTCGTGAAGATCGGCACCAAGGTGCGCGGCATCCGACTGATCACCGACGGGGTGGGCGATCACGACATCGACGCCAAGGTGCCGGGCTTCGGGCAGATGCAGTTGAAGTCGAGCGTGGTGAAGAAGGTCCTCTGAGCGGTGTAGCCGGTTCAAGGTGTCTGCCGCCCTCATGGGCTGAGCCGCGAGATTCCGGGGCGACATAACCTTCTCGAACGCAGTACTACCGGTAGTACTGCCCGAAAGGTAGTACTGCCGGTAGTACTGCGTTTCACGAGGCGTTGTCGGTCCCCGCAGCAAGGCTGGCGCGGCAAGGTTGGCCACCCGGGACGAGGGAATCGCCGCGAGGCTGCGGCGCATCGAGCGAGCCCGGGCCGACCTGTTCGTCACATGTCCGCCGCAGGTGCTCTAGTTCTGGCACAGCGCTCGCACGCCCGAAGAACACGCGCACTATCGCGAGCAGATCATTGCCGGCCATGCCATCGTCAATGATGCGACCGTGCTGGTCGCAGACCACCACTTTGACCACATCACCAAGGTCGTCGAGCTACGCCACGAGTACATCGAGCGTGGTGCAGAAGGTCCTGTGAGCGCGGGGCCGCTCTCAACGGATCGACGCGGACCAGCGAGCCCTCGCTACCGCTCCGTGGCGATCCGCACGCCGAACCCGATGAGCGTCAGCCCGGCCGCCCCGTCGATGCGGCGCCGGATCCTCGGGGTGCGCATGGCGGTCAGGATCTTGCCGGAGGCGGCGACCAGCACCGCGCAGTAGATCGCCGTCAGCGCCACGTAGAGCGCGCCCAGTCCCAGCGTCGTCAGCGTCATCGAATAGCCCTGCGGCACGAACCCGGGCAGGAAGCTGATGAACAGCACCCCGACCTTCGGGTTCAACACGTCGGTGAGGAAGCCCGCGGTGAAACCGCTCGAGCTCGGCAGCGGCGAGGACTTCGCCGACTCCGCGAACTCGGTGGGGGCCTCGCGCCGCAGCGACCGGATCGTATGCACACCCATCCACACCAGATAGCAGGCCCCGAGCATGCGCAGCACGTCGTAACCGACCTCGCTGGCCTGCAGCAGCGCCGACAGTCCCAGCACCGCCGCCAGCACCCAGACCAGCAGCCCGCACAGCACACCCAGGCTGGTGCGGATGCCTTCGGCGCGCCCGCCGCGGACCAGGCTGCGCACCACGACGAGGGTGTCCGGCCCGGGCAGCACGACGATCATCACAGCGGCCGCGGTGAACGCCAGAAGGGAGGCCAGCACCCGCCCATCGTAGGAGCCGCGGGCAGCCAGGTGTGAACTCGGCCGATCGTGGGTATCAGTGCTCGGCCTTGCGACAGCGCACAGCGGGTGAAGAACGGATGGAATCTGCGATGACGAAGACGGCGGTGCGGCCGGTCAGCCTGCTGGTGGCGGCAACGTACCTGGTGATGGTGACGGTCAACGGGCTTGCCAACGGGCTGCCGATCAACGGCGTTCGCACCGGCGAGGTGTCCGACGCCTATCCCAACCTGTTCGCCCCCGCCGGCTACGCGTTCTCCATCTGGGGCGTGATCTACACGCTGCTGCTCCTGCACGTGCTCTACCAGTTCGGTGTCTTCCGCACCGACCGCGCCGACACCGCCCTGCTGGACCGGGTGGGCCGGTACTTCGCGATCTCCTCGCTGGCCAATGCGGGCTGGATCCTGGCCTGGCACTACGACCTGATCGGCCTGTCGGTCCTGCTGATGCTGGTGATCCTGGTCAGCCTGGGGGCCATCGTGCAGACCATCCGCGCGGCCAGCCTGAGCACCCGCGACACGTGGCTGGTCGCGGTGCCGTTCAGCGTGTACTTCGGCTGGATCACCGTCGCGACGGTCGCCAACGTCACGGTCTTCCTGGTCAGCCTCGGCTGGGACGGCTTCGGCCTGGCCGAGTCCACCTGCGCCGTCATCATCCTGCTGGTGGCCGCGGCGATCGGGACCGCGGCGATGTTGCGCAACAACGACCTCGCCTACGGGGCGGTGCTGCTGTGGGCGTTCACCGCGATCCTGGTCAAGCATCAGTCCGCCGACGGTTTCGCCGGTGACTACCCGCAGGTCACAGCCACGGCCGCGGCCTGTCTGGTGATCTTCCTGGCCGCCGGTGCGGTGATCCTGGTCCGGACGCGCCGCCGGGCGGAATCCCCGGTCTGACCGGTGCGATGAGTTTCTGAGCCGACGCCGGTCGGAGCCGTATGGGAATCCTGAGCTACACCACATCGGTGTCCGTCGACGGCTACATCGCCGACGCCAACGGCGACTTCCAGTGGGGCGCCCCGGATGAAGCGGTGTTCGCCCTGCACCTCGACCGGATGGCGCGGGTGTCCACCGAGGTGATGGGGCGGAGGACCTACGAGCTGATGCGGTTCTGGGAGACCTACCCGGACGGGGAGGAGGAACTCCGGGGCGAACTGGAGTTCGCGCACCGCTGGAAGGACATCGACAAGGTGGTGGTGTCCGCGACTCTGACCCCCGCCGAACTCGGGCCGGAACCGGTCCGCCTGGTCCCCGCGCTGAGCCTGGCCGAGTTGCAGCGGATCGTCGACTCGGTGCCCGATCACGTCGAGATCTTCGGGCCCACCACGGCGGCCGCGGCCATCCGGGCCGGCATGGTGCAGGAGTTCCGGTTCTTCGTCATCCCGAAGGTGATCGGCGGCGGTCTGCGCGCCCTGCCCGACGACGCTCGCCTCGATCTGCGGCTGGCCGAACACCGGACGTTCCACGACGGCACCGTCTATATGCACTACCTGCCCCGCTAGACACACCGCTACGGTCGGTTCCCGTGAGGATCCGACCCGCGACAGCTTCCGACCTCGACGCGGCCGCCGACACCCTGGCCGCCGCCTTCGACGCCTACCCGTGGACCCGGTGGACGATCCCGCACGACGGCTACCCCGACCGGCTGCGTCGGCTGCAACGGCTCTACCTGGGTTACGCCCTGGACGAGGGCATCGTGCTGGTCGACGAGGAGCTGCGCGCGGTGATCGCGCTGCTGCCGCCGGACGCCCCCGAGCCGGCCGCCCAGATGCAGCAGCAGGTGGCCGCGCTGCACGGCGATCGGCTCGAAGTCGTTGCCGCAGCAGATGTTCCGGCACAACCCGACGGCGCGTGGAATCTGGCCACCGTGGGCGTGCGCCCGGACAGTCAGGGCGCCGGGCTGGGCGGCGCCACCGTCGCGGCGGGGCTGGCCGCGGTCGGGGATGTCGCGGTGGCCCTGGAAACCTCCGACGAGCGCAATGTGCGCCTCTATCAACGGTGCGGGTTCACCGTCACCGCCACGACGCGCATCGAGCGGGGGCCGGTGGTCTATTCGATGCTGCGGCATCGGTAATACCTCGGGGCGTGCAAACCGTCGAATCCTGATGGGGTACCGAATTTTTCGCTGGACGGCTCGATCTGCACGGTCGAGACCTACAAGGACAAGGTCAAGCTGACCTTCGCTATCGACCTGCGCGAGGACGATCGACCGGACGAGGCCGCGTTCGCGAACCTGATCCGCGAGGCGGCCCGGGTCAACCGCAACTAACCGTCGGTGGCGGTGAGCCGGAACACCGGGATCCGTGGATTCGTAGCCCCGCATCCACCGTCGCGCGGGCCGCTGCCGGTGAGCTGAGTAATGCGCTACTCGATTCGCGGTACCCGTTCGGCGAGCAGGGCCGACAGCTGCCGGGCATTGCGCACCGCGTGCCCGCCCAGGTCATTGTTGAAATACACCAGCACATCTCGGCCCTGCCGGTCCCATTCGCAGATCTGCTCGGCCCAGCGCTGCAGTTCCGCGGTGGGGTAGTTGCCGGCGTAGATCGGCGCGTCCGCGGGCCCGTGCAGCCGCAGGTAGGCCAGACCCGCGGTGGCGGTGACGACACACGGCAGGCCGGGGCCGCTCATCACGGCGTAGGCCGCGTGGTGTGCGCGCAGCAGGTCGTACACCGCCGGCACATCCCAGGACGGGTGGCGCAGCTCCATCACCACCGGGATCTCATCGGGCATCGCGGTCAGGAAATGCGCCAGCCGGTCATCATCGCGCTGCTGGGCGGGATGCAACTGCGCCAGCAGCGCCGCCGACCGGTCCCCGAGTTCGGCCCAGCCCTCGGCCATCCGCTCGATCCACTGTTCGGGGTCCTTGAGCCGGCGGGCGTGGGTGAGGCCGCGAGATGCCTTCACGGTCATGGTGAAACCTTCGGGTAGGCGCTGCCGCCAGCCGGCGAAGGTGGCCGGTTTGGGCCACCGGTAGAAGCTGGCGTTCAGTTCGACGGTGTCGAACTCGGCGGCGTACACGTCCAGCCGCCGCGCGGCGGGCAGTCCCGGCGGGTACAGCACGCCCCTCCAATGGTCATAAGACCAGCCCGACGTGCCGATCCGGACCACCATCAGCGACCCGCCCGAAGCCGGGCGCGGTCGATGTCCGCAGCGCTGCTGCCCGTTGCAGTGGTCACGACGGGCGGGTACCCGCGGGCCGGCCGCTACACGCGTGCCGGGTCCACCCGGACCGCGATCTCCTCACCGAGGGCGTAGCCGGGCGCCAGTGACAGGTGGTCACCGCTCCAGAACTTGCCCGGATCGAAGTAGTTCTCCCGCTTCTCGGTGGACAGCAGTCCCATCTCCTCGTAGGTGATGGCCACCGTCTCGGCGCAGTACGCGGTCTCCAGCCCGGCCGCGCGGCGCTGCTGCTTGTCCCGCTCCGCCGACTCGCGGACCTTGCGGTGCACGATCGGCAGACCTCGGGTGAAATCGCTGACCCCGGGCAGCCGTCCACGCAGCCACCGGCCGGTGAGGCGGGCCGTGGACGGGAAGGCGGTGCCGTTCATCCGGGCCACCACCTGCAACATCCGATCCTCCTGCTCGCGGGTGACCGCCGGGGTGAGCTGGCGCAGCCAGGCCTTCTGCCCGTACTCGTGCACCCAGCGTTCGGCGACCTCGCGGGCGTCGTTGAGTTGCACGCCGCGGTGGTGGGTGCCGGTCCACAGGTCCAGTAGCTTCTGGCCCAGTTCGGCATGCCAGATCAGCGGCGGCAGGTCGTCGATCGCGATCGTCATCCCGACGTGGTTCACCGGCGCGTTCGTCAGCGTCTGGATGGCCCGGTCGGGGCCCGAGCCGCCGCGGAACAGCCAGATGTCGCCGGTGCGGGTCTCGTCCAGCGCCTGGGACAGGGACACCGTGTTCGCGTTCACGACCGCAGCTTAGGCAGAATCTCGGTCATGAAGGGCATCTGGAAGTGGGTCGGGCTGGCCGGTGTCGCCGGGGTCGTCGCCGGCGGTGTGCTGGTCGCCAGGGACCAGCGGGTCCGCAAGTCGTACACGCCCGAGGACATCCGGGCCCGGCTGCACCAGCGGCTGGCCGAGGCGGAGAAGGCCTGACGCGAGTAGCCGCGAACGTGCGGATGCTCGCCTGAAACGGCGGCGTGTCGGCCTCAGACTCGCACGCCGGCGGGGATCAGTAGCCCTCGGTGAGCACCCGGTCCAGGGTGTCCACGTAGAAGTCCGCGCCGGCGATGTCGATGCACAGCGGCGGCTTGGTCTTCAGGATGTTCTGGTGCTCGCCGGTCGGCTGGATGATCACGCCGAGTTCGAGCATGCGCTCGCAGATCGCCTCCGTCTCCGCGGTGGCCGGCTCCAGCGTGACCGGATCGCGGATCAGTTCCACGCCCAGATACAGGCCCATCCCGTGCACGGTGCCCACCAACGGGTGCTTCTCGCGCAGGGCCAGCAGCCGGTCCTTGAGGTGCCCGCCGACCCGCAGCGCGTTGTCCTGCAGGCCCTCCTCGGCGAGCACGTCGAGCACGGTCAGGCCGATCGCGCAGGACAACGGGCTGCCGCCGGTGGAGGAGAAGAAGTACCCCTGCGACCGGAATGCGTCGGCGACGGCGCGGGTGGTGATCACCGCGCCCAGCGGGTAGCCATTGCCGGTGGCCTTGGCCACCGACACGATGTCGGGCACCACCTGCTGCTGCGGGAATCCCCAGAACCAGTGCCCGAGCCGGCCGTACCCGACCTGGACCTCGTCGGCGATGGCCAGACCGCCGGCCGCCCGCACCGCGGTGTACACCTGCTGTAGATACCCGTCGGGCAGGGCCATCCCGCCGGCGTTGCCGTACACCGGCTCGCAGATGAAGGCCGCCGGAGGCCGCCCGTCGGCGGCCATCTGTTCGATCTGGGCCACCGCCTCGGCGGCGTACCGGTGTGCCTCGTCCCCGCGGTACTTACCGCGGAAGCTGTTCGGCGACTCCACCGTGTGCACCCAGTCCGGGCGGGTGGCCAACGCGTTGGGGTTGTCGGCGGTCGAGGTGGACACCGCATCGGTGGCGTAGGTCCAGCCGTGGTAGGCCTCCCGCACCGCGATCACATCGCGGCGTCCGGTTGCGGCGGTCGCCAACCGGATCGCCAGATCGCTTGCCTCCGAACCGGAATTGACCAGGAACACGGTGTCCAGCGGGTCGGGCAGGGTGGCGGCGACACGCTCGCTGAACTCGACGACGGCCGAGTAGTTGAAACGTGAGTTGGTGTTCAGTCGGCGCAGCTGCGCGGACGCGGCGTCGGCGACCCGCGGATGGGCATGGCCGAGCACCGTGACGTTGTTGACCATGTCGAGATAGGCCCGGCCCGCGGTGGACATCAGATAGTGCCGGTGCCCGCGCTCGATCTGCGGCGGCGTGCGGTAGTAGTGCTCCTGCACCTTGGCGAAGCTGTGGTCGCGGCGCTCCAGCAGATCCCGGCCCGCCGGTTCGGTGACGGGCTCCAGGCCCAAAACCGTTCGGGGATCGCGGGACAACGCCAACCAGCCGGGCGCCAGCTCGGCCGAGGTGAACTCCGGTGCCACCGGCGCGCCCGCCGGGCGCACCGCCAGTCGGGTCCAGCGGCCCTGCCCGATCACCCCGAGATGCTCACCGGCGTGCAGATGCCCGGGTGCGGCGCTGGACTCGACACCGGTCAGGGTGAGTTCGAAATCCAGCCCGCGCAACGTGATCCGGTCATCGGATCGCTCGATCACCTCGCCGTCCCAGGGGGCGAGCACCCGGGTGGTGGCGGCCGGCCGCAGCGCGATGCCGGTCTCGACGGTGTCCGGACTGGCGTGTGAGAGCAGGGGAGCGCGGTGCAGGCGCGGGCGGCCGAACCGGGTGAGCACCAGGGTGGCGCCCCCGCGTACCGCGTCGGTGGCCAACCCGTCCGGCTCCGCCAAGGTGTCCGAAAGGTCCAGGGTCAGTACGGTTTCCGGGTCGAGTCCGGAGATCAGCCGGTTCTCGATCTCCGGCTGCCGCGGCGGATCGGCGAGACCGAGCTCGGTGAGGATCAGCGCCGTCATCACCGCCATCGGCACCGAGGTGGCCTGTTCGAACATCCGCCATTCGTCGTCGGACTGTTCGGTGAGGTAGGTGTTGTCCGGATCCAGCGCCGCCTGCTGGGCGCCGCTGACAATGAGGACCGCGGTGCGCAGCACCAGCAGCGGCCACAGCGCCTGCGCCTCGGCCCGCTGCAGTGCGCGTTCCGCGTGGAATGCCTTGATGCCCGGCAGGATCGAGGCCGGGTCGTTGCCGGCGTGCCCGAGCACCGAGGACAGCGTGATCGCCAACTCCGACACCGCCCAGGTGTCGGACAAATCGCCGAAGTCGATGACGCCGTCGGGCAGCCCGTCCGCGCCGGCCACCGTGTTCGCATCGGTCAGGTCCAGATGCACGGCCTGGCGCGGTAAGTCGTTGGCCAGCGCAGCGATCGCGGCCCACGCCTCGCCGGCGGCGGCCGCGATCTGCTCGCGTTGCCGGGGTACATGGGCGATCAGTTCGGAGACGACCTCGTTGCCGTAGCGCAGATCCCACTGCAGGATCCGGTCCAGCCCCGGGTGGCGGAACCCGGCCAGCGCCCGGCTGACCCGGCCGGCGAGCGCACCCATCGCCGCGACGACGGTGGGTGGCAGGTAACCGCGGTCGGTGAGAGTGCCCCCGGCCAGGAACGGCAGCAGTCGCACGTTCGGGGCGGGTTCGGCGTCATCGCGGGCGGGTAGCGGTGTGGCGACCCGTAATTCGGGACAGCTGCGGGCGATCAACTCCGCGGCGGCGTCCTGGGCGGCCAGTTCGGCCTCGGTGAACGCCGGATTGGCGATCTTCAGCACGGCGACCGGCAGGTCGTCCTCGGAGACCAGGAAGTTGCAGTCCTGCTGACTGCCCAACGACGTCACCTGGCCTGCCGAGCCGTACCGGCTGGCCAGCAATTCGGCGGCCTGCACCGCGGTGAGTTGCGGGGCCGGCAGCGCGGGCTGGTCCAGGAAGTTGAACCCCGAGCAACCGGATCCGCTTATTGCGCTCACTTGTCCACGAACCTCACGACGACCTCGGTGAAGGCGTCGTTGTCGTCGCCGGCGGCGGTGTGCCCCGCCTCGGAGAGTTCGACGAACTCGGCCTGGGGCACCTTCGTCAGGAAGTCGCGGACACCTTCTTCGGAGACCACATCGGAGAGCTTGCCGCGGATCAGCAGGATCGGCACGGTGAGGTTCGTCGCCGCGGACTCCAGCTTGTCCGAGCGGGCGAACGGGTCATCGCCGGGTTTGGTGAGGAACGCCGGATCCCAATGCCAGTACCAGCGGCCGTCACGCAGCCGGAGGTTCTTCTTCAAACCCGCTGTGCTGCGCGGCTTCGGACGGTGCGGCAGATAGGCGGCCACCGCCTCGGCGGCCTCCTCCAGGGTGTCGAAACCGTCGATGTTGCTGAACATGAAGTCCCGGATCCGGGCGCTGCCGTTCTTCTCGAAGCGCGGCACCACATCGACGAGGATCAACTTGGTCACCAGTTCCGGACCGGCCTCGTGGGCGGCCTGGATGCCGGTCAGCCCGCCCATGCTGGCGCCGACCAGCGCCACCGGCCTGCCGATCTGGTAAAGCACCTGCAGCACATCGGAGCTCAACGTCTCCACGTCGTAACTGGCGGTCGGGGAGCGGTCGCTGTCCCCGTGCCCGCGGCTGTCCAGGGCGATCACGTGCATACCGCGGTCGGCCAGGATCTGCCCGGTGTTCTTCCAGGAGTGCCGATTCTGTCCGCCGCCGTGCAGCATGAGCACGGTCGGGCCGGTGACCTCGGCGTCCCGGTTCCACTCGTCGGCGACCAGCATCAGGTCGTCGACGCCGCGAAACGTCACGGTCTGGGATGCGCTCTTCGCCATGCTCACCAATTCCTCTCGCCGGCCTGCGGCTCACGTTACTGACCGCCCACCCCGATTTGGTGTCGGCCCGGGGTTCTGGGGGTCACTAGAATCGATGCCCGTGCAGTCTGTGCCATCAGGGCCATCCAGCGGTGACGAACGCGACCGGATCGTGGAAGCGGCCTTCAAATGTCTGGCCGAGCCGCACAAGGGTCCGGTGCACGTCTCGGCGATCCTGGCCCGGGCGGAGGTGTCCAGCCGGGCGTTCTACCGGCATTTCGAGTCCAAGGACGATCTGTTCCTGGCCATGCTGTGGCAGGTCACCGAACGGCTGGCCACCGAACTCGACGAGATCGCCGCGCCGGACGCCCCCGGCGACCCAACTCCGCTGGGCCGGCTGCGGGCCTGGCTGGACCGGATGTTCACGCTGGCCAGCGATACCGACCTGCACCGATATCTGGCGGTCGTCGACTGCGACGAGATGCGCTCGGCCAAGGGTTACCGGGACGCCCGGGAACAGTCACGGGCGCGCCGCGAATCCTCACTGGTGGACATTCTGACGATGGGGCAGCGCGACGGCTCGTTCTCGTTGACCGAGCCGGAGTCGGATTCGATCGCGATCGCGGCCCTGGTGAGCAGGGAATTGACCTCGGCCCGGATCTACGACCCGGCACAGATTCCGGTGGCCCGGGCAAGGGTGGAACGCTTCGCGTTGCGGGCGCTCGGTGTTGTGGCCGCGACCACAGAGGGCAGTGACACTACTGCACAGTAACTCCGACCCGCCCAACCGGGTGGTGGGTGTTGCTGACGAGAAAATCGTTATGTACGTTCTTCCGCATCCATGGCGGTGACTCTGGTCATATGGTGGTTCGAACAGTGAGCTCTCGGAAGGAATGCATGGCTATGCGTGCACCGCGCAGGTCTAGGCCGGTCACCTGATGGCGGCCCAAGACGCCATCCCGAATGTGGTCGCCAAGCCGGTACGCGCATTCGGTGGGTTCTTCTCGATGACGCTCGACGTGTTCACGTTGATGTTCCGGCCCCCGTTCGCCTGGCGCGAGTACATCCTGCAGTCCTGGTTCGTGGCACGGGTTTCGCTGCTGCCGACGCTGATGCTGACCGTGCCCTACACGGTGCTGCTCACCTTCACCTTCAACATCCTGCTCACCGAATTCGGCGCCGCGGACTTCTCCGGCACCGGTGCCGCGCTGGGCACGGTCACCCAGATCGGGCCGATCGTCACCGTGCTGGTGATCGCCGGCGCCGGCGCCACCGCGATGTGCGCCGACCTGGGCGCCCGCACCATCCGCGAGGAGCTTGACGCGCTGCGGGTGATGGGTGTGAATCCGATTCAGGCCTTGGTCATTCCGCGGGTGTTCGCCGCGACCACGGTCTCGCTGGCCCTGTCGGCCACCGTGGTGCTGGTCGGTCTCACCGGCGCCTACCTGTTCTGTGTGTACGTCCAGCACGTCTCACCGGGTGCGTTCGTGGCCGGCCTGACCCTGATCACCGGCCCCACCGACGTGTTCATCGCCCTCATCAAGGCGGCCCTGTTCGGTCTGACCGCCGGCCTGATCGCCTGCTACAAGGGCATTTCGGTGGGCGGCGGCCCGGCCGGGGTCGGTAACGCGGTGAACGAGACCGTGGTGTTCACCTTCATGGCGCTGTTCGCCATCAACGTGGTCGCCACCGCCGTCGGCGTGAAGGCGGGAATGTGACGACCACGATGGGCCTGCGGGTCAAACGCGGTGTCGGCAGCGTTGTCGACGGCTGGAATCACGTGGGGGAGCAGACCCAGTTCTTCGGGCGCACCCTGCTCTCCATCGGTGACGTGTTCGTCCGCTACCCGAAGGAACTCGTCCGGCTGATCGCCCAGATGGGCCTCGGTGCGGGCGCTTTGGCCATCATCGGCGGCACCGTCGCCATCGTGGGCTTCCTGACCGTCAGCACCGGCGCACTGGTCGCCGTGCAGGGCTTCAACCAGTTCTCCGAGATCGGCGTCGAGGCGCTCACCGGGTTCGCCTCCGCCTTCTTCAACGTCCGCCTGATCGCGCCCGCGACCACCGCGATCGCGTTGTCGGCCACCATCGGTGCCGGCGCGACCGCGCAGCTCGGCGCGATGCGGATCAACGAGGAGATCGACGCGCTCGAGGTCATCGGCATCCGCAGCGTCGCCTACCTGGCGTCCTCGCGGGTGATCGCCGGCGTCATCGTGGTGATCCCGCTGTACTGCGTCGGCGTGCTGGCGTCCTTCTGGGCGGCCAAGTTCGGCACCACCGCCATCTACGGACAGTCCACCGGTGTCTACAACCACTACTTCGACACGTTCCTCAATCCCACCGACCTGATCTGGTCGTTCGTCCAGTCGATCGCGATGGCGGTCGTCATCATGCTGGTGCACACCTATTACGGGTTCACCGCCAGCGGCGGGCCCGCGGGTGTGGGCGAGGCGGTGGGCCGTGCGGTGCGCACCTCGCTGATCATCTCCGCGTTCGTCGTGGTGATGATCTCGCTTGCGGTGTACGGGCAATCTGGCAACTTCAACCTGGCCGGCTGATATGACGACGACTGCGAAACGAAACAAGGGACTGGCCCCGGGCTGGTGGACCCTGCTGCTGGTGATGTTCATCGTCTTCGCCATCTGGCTGACCTACTCGCTGTTCACCGGCACGCTGCGCAGCTACGTGCCGGTCACCCTGACCGCCGACCGGTCCGGCCTGGTGATGGAGACCAACGCCAAGGTCAAGCTCAACGGCGTGCAGGTCGGCAAGGTCGTCGGGATCAGCGGCGGGAACACCGAGAACGCCCACCCGGTGCAGTTGCGCCTGGACATCGACCCGGACCAGGTCAAGTACATCCCGGCCAACGTGGAGGCCCGGATCCGGGCCACCACCATCTTCGGCGCCAAGTTCGTCGACCTGGTGTTCCCGGAAGACCCGGTCTCCGAACGCCTACAGGCCAATCAGGTCCTCGTATCGCAGAACGTCACCACCGAGGTCAACACCGTCTTCCAGAACCTGGTCGGTGTCCTGAACAAGATCGACACCGCGAAACTGAACAGCACGCTGACCGCGCTGGCCGAAGGTGTTCGCGGGCAGGGTGAGCGCATCGGTCAGGCCACCACCGACGCCAATCAGGTACTGCTGGCACTGAACCCGCGCGCCGAGACCGTGCGCGCGGACTGGCAGGCGCTCCAAGGTGCGGCCGACGTGTACAGCGATGCGGCACAGAACATCCTGACCACCCTCGATGCCGCCGCCACCACCTCGGTGACGGTGTCCGAGCGGGCCCGCCAGCTCGAAGCGCTGCTGCTGGCCACAACGGGTCTGTCCAACAAGGGAATCGAGCTGCTCGCCCCGAACAAGGACAACCTGATCAAGGCCGTCAACACGCTGCGGCCCACGGTGGACCTGCTGCACAAGTACAGCCCGACCTACACCTGCCTGTTCACCGGCGCCAAGTACCTGCTGGACAACGGCGGCTACGAGGCCACCGGTGGCAACGGCAAGTCGCTGATCCTGGACGCGGCCGTCGCCCTCGGCGACGATCCGTACCGCTACCCGCACCACCTCACCGTGGTCGGCGCCAAGGGCGGCCCCGGCGGCAAGCCCAGCTGCGGTTCGCTGCCGATCGTCGACGACAACTGGCCGGTGCGCCAGCTGGTCACCAACACCGGCTTCGGTACCGGAATCGACCTGCGGCCCAACCCGGGTATCGCGTTCCCGGCCTACGGCAACTACCTGCCGACCACCCGCGCGGTGCCGGAACCGCCGAGCATCCGCAACACCTGGGGCGGCCCGGCGATCGGACCGATCCCGTACCCGGGTGCACCCGCCTACGGCGCGCAGCTCTACGCGCCGGACGGCACCCCGCTGTGGCCCGGTCTGCCGCCGGCCCCGCCGCCGGGCGCGCCGCGCGAACCCGGCCCGACGCCGGGCTCGGAACCGTTCACCGTCGTCGCACCCGGCGTGCAACCCACGCCGCTGCCCCCGACACCGCTGCCGGTCCCGGCAGCACCCGGCCCCTAACCGCTATCGACAGACACCGTTGAGGAGAACCCGCAAGCCATGAAAGACAATCTGGGGGGCGCCATCTGGCGTCTCACCATTTTCCTGGCAGTGTGCCTGCTGGGTGTCTTCGGCCTGTTCGCGATCTTCTCCCAGCTGCGATTCGGCGAGGGAGAGTCGGAATACCGCGCCGAATTCACCAATGTCAGCGGCATGGAGACAGACGACTTCGTCCGGATCGCCGGTGTCGAGGTCGGCAAGGTCGGCAAGCTGGCGATGCGTGACGACGGCAGTGTGCTGGTCGATTTCACCGTCGACGAGTCGGTGGTGCTCACCGAGGGCACCCGCGCCATCATCCGGTACGACGACCTCATCGGCGGCCGTTACCTGGCGCTGGAAGAGGGCACCGGGGACACCAACCGGCTCAAGCCCGGCGCCACGATCCCGTTCGCGCGCACCGCACCCGCGCTCGATCTCGACTCGCTGATCGGCGGCTTCCGGCCACTGTTCAAGGCACTGGACCCGGATCAGATCAACGCGTTGTCCGGGCAGCTGATCAGCGCGCTGCAGGGGCAGGGCGCCACCATCGGGTCCTTCCTCACCCAGACCGCCGCGCTGACCAACACACTCGCCGACCGTGACCAGTTGATCGGAGAGGTCATCGTCAATCTCAACACCGTGATGGGCTCGCTGGGCGACCAGAACGAGCAGTTCGCCAAGGGCGTCGACGGACTGTCCGAACTGATCGACGGGCTGGCCGAACGGCGCACCGACATCGCCAACGGCGTCGCCTACGCCAATGCGGCGGCCGGCAGCATCGCCGACCTGCTGTCGCAGGCGCGCCCGCCGTTCGCCAAGACCATCACCGAGACCGACCGGACCGCGGGCGTGGTGCTCGCCGACCACGAGTACTTCGACAACCTGATCAACACGCTGCCCGACGCCTATCAGGCGTTGGCACGGCAGGGAATCTACGGTGACTTCTTCAGCTTCTATCTCTGCGACATCGTGCTCAAGCTGAACGGCAAGGGCGGCCAGCCGGTGTACGTGAAGGCGGCCGGGCAGAGCACCGGGAGGTGTGCGCCGAAGTGAAGTCCTTCGCAGAACGCAATCAGCTGATCGTCGGCGCCGTCGGCCTGACCGTCATCGCCGCGATCATCCTGGGCGCGCTGAACTACGACAGACTGCCGTTCCTCAACAGCGGCAAGGATTACTCGGCGTACTTCGTCGAGGCCGGCGGAATCCGCAGTGGCGCCTCGGTGCAGGTGTCGGGGATGCGGGTCGGCCAGGTCAAGTCCGTCGAACTGGACGGCCAGCAGGTGCTGGTGAAGTTCACCGTCAAGAGCAACGTGCGCATCGGTGACCGCAGTGAGGCCGCGGTGCGGACCAAGAGCCTGCTGGGTACCAAGATCCTGGAGGTCACCCCGCGCGGTGACGGCACCCAGAGCGGCACCATTCCCACCGACCGCACCACCCCGGCCTACCAATTGCCGGACGCCCTGGGCGATCTGGCCACCACCATCAGCGGCCTGAACACCGACCAGCTCTCGGATTCGCTGCGGGTGATCTCCGAGACCTTCGCCGACACCCCGCCCGACCTCAAGGTCGCCATCGAGGGGGTGGCCCGGTTCTCCGAGACCCTCAACGAGCGCGACGCCGAACTGCGCGGACTGCTGGCCAACGCCAACAAGGCCACCACGGTGCTGGCCGAGCGCAGCGATCAGATCGTCACGCTGGTGCGCAGCAGCAACGCGCTGCTGGCCGAGTTGCGCAGCCAAACCGCTGCGCTGGACGCGATCTCGGGCAACATCTCGGCGTTGAGCCGTCAGCTGCAGGGCTTCATCAACGAGAACGACGAGACGATGAAACCGGCGCTGGAGAAGCTCAACGGCGTGCTCACCATCCTGGACAACCGCAAGGAACGGCTGCAGAAGTCGCTGAGCCTGATGCACGCCTACGCCATGTCGCTCGGGGAGTCCGCGGCCTCGGGCCCGTTCTTCAAGTCCTACGTCGCCAACCTGCTGCCCGGCCAGTTCGTGCAGCCGTTCGTCGACGCCGCGTTCTCCGACCTGGGGCTGGACCCGAACGTGCTGCTGCCGTCCGAGCGCCACGATCCGGGTGTAGGCCAGGCGGGTACCCCGGCGATGCCGATCCCGTTCCCGCGCACCGGCCAAGGCGGGGAACCGCGGATGACGCTGCCCGACGCCATCACCGGTAACCCGGGCGACCTGGGTTGTGGGCCTCCGGGCATCCCGCTGCCGGGCCCGACCGGTTGCTACCCGTACCGCGAGCCGATTCCGCCGGGTCCGCCCGGTGGGCCGCCGCCCGGACCGCCGGCCGCCGCGCCGCCGGGCATGGAGTCCCAGCAGCCCAGCCGGCAGCCGGTGCTGGTGCCGGCACCGGGTGAGCCGGTGCCGCACGGCGCCGGATCCGGTACCGAGCCGGGGGCAGGCCGATGAGCACACCGTCCAAGCAGAGCACCAAGCGGATCTCGCTGCTGGTGGTGTTCGCGCTGCTGCTGGCCGCGGGCGTGTTCGCGGTCAGCCGGGTCACCGATACGTTCAACCGCACCAACGTGGTGGCGTACTTCGACAACAGCAACGGCATCTTCGAGGGTGACGACGTGGTCATCCTCGGCGTGCCCGTCGGCCGGATCGACAAGATCGAACCGGAGCCCGAGCGGGTGAAGATCTCGTTCTGGTACGACAGCAAGTACAAGGTGCCCGCCGACGCCAACGCGGCGATCCTGTCGCCGATGCTGGTGACGTCGAGGGCGATTCAGCTGACCCCGACCTATTCGGGAAGCGGGCCGGTGCTGGAGAACGACGCGGTCATCCCGCAGGAGCGCACCGTCGTCCCGGTCGAGTACGACGACTTCCGGGCCCAGCTGGAACGCATCACCGAGAACCTGCAGCCCACCGAGCCCGGCGGCGTCAGCACGCTCGGCTCGGTGATCAACACCGCCGCGGACAACCTGCGCGGCCAGGGTGCGGACATCCGCGCCACGTTGGTCAAGCTGTCCCAGGCCTTTTCGGCGATCGGCGACCACAGCACCGACGTGTTCTCCACGGTGAAGAACCTGTCCATCCTGGTGTCCGCGCTGCAGGACAGCACCACCGTGATGCGTCAGCTCAACCAGAACCTGGCCTCGGTGTCGGGCACGTTGGCCGACAACCCCGACGAGGTCGGCAACGCCGTGCAGGATCTCGCCGACACCGTCGGGATGGTGCAGAGCTTCGTCGCCGACAACCGCGAAACCCTGGGCACCACTTCGGACAAGCTGGCCGGGGTGAGCCAGGCGCTCAACGACAGCCTCGATGACGTCAAGCAGTTCCTGCATGTGGCGCCGACGACGCTGCAGAACTACATCAACGCCTATCAGCCCGCCCAGGGTGCGATGTCCACGGTGCCGGTGATCAACAACTTCGCCAACCCGATCACCTTCCTGTGCGGTGCGGTGCAGGCGGCCTCGCGCCTCGGCGCCGAGCAGTCGTCGAAGTTGTGCGTGCAGTACCTGGCGCCGATCATGAAGAACCGTCAGTACAACTTCCCGCCGATCGGGCAGAACCTCGCCGTCGGCGCGTTCGCCCGGCCGAACGAGATCACCTACAGCGAGGACTGGTTGCGCCCGGACTACATCCCACCGCCAGGACCGGCCCCGGCGGCGCCGCCCGCCGCGGCGGACCCGGCCACCCCGGTTCCGGGTGGGCCGCCGTTGGCCGCCGAATCGGTGTCGGCGACCAACCCGGCGGACGGACTGCCCGGCATGATGGTGCAGCACGGAGCGGGGTCGTGATGATGCGGAGGGCAGGGATCGGCGTACTCGCCGTGGCGCTGGCCGCCAGCGGATGCTCCTGGAAAGGCATCAACTCGGTGGCGCTGCCCGGCGTGGAAGGAAAGGGCCCGGGCGCGTACACGATTCAGGCGCAGATGCCCGACGTGGACAACCTGGACCAGAACTCCCGGGTCCGGGTCAACGACGTCACCGTCGGCAACGTCACCGGAATCGAACGCCAGGGCTGGCATGCGCTGGTCACCATGAGCCTCAACGGGGACGTGGTGCTGCCGGCCAACGCCACCGCCACCCTGGGCCAGACCAGCCTGCTGGGTTCGCAGCACATCGAACTCGCGGTGCCCACGGACGCCGAGCCCACCGGCCGGCTCAAGCAGGGCGCGGTGATCCCGCTGGAGTCCGCCGGTGCGTACCCGACCACCGAGCAGACGCTGGCCGCGGTCTCGTTGCTGCTCAACGGCGGTGGCGTCGGCCAGGTGCAGGACATCACCCAGGCGTTCAGTACCGCGTTCGCCGGTCGCGAGGCCGACCTGCGCAGCCTGATCACCGAGTTGGACCGCTACATCGCGTACACCAACGATCAGAAGGACGACATCATCGCCGCCGCGGAGAGCCTGAACTCTCTGGTCGGCCAGGTCGCCGAGCAGAAGCCGGTGGTGGACCGCGCGCTGGAAACCATCCCCGACGCGCTGCAGGTGCTCAAGGATCAGCGAGAAGAGTTGTCCGAGGCCCTCGTTCAGCTGGGCCGGTTCAGCGCGCTGGCGGCCGACTCGGTGAACCAGACCAAGGAATCGCTCGTCGCCCAGCTGAAAGCCCTTGGGCCGACGCTGGAATCGCTGGCCAACGCCGGGCCGGCGCTGACCCGCGGGCTGAGCATCCTGACCACCTACCCGTTCCCCAAGGAGACGCTCACCAACTGGATGCGCGGCGACTACGCCAACCTCACGCTGGTGGTGGACCTGACCCTGAGCCGTATCGACCAGGGCATCTTCACCGGCACCCGGTGGGAGGGCGACCTGACCGAACTGGAGATGCAGTGGGGCCGCACCATCGGGCAGCTGCCGAGTCCCTACACGGGGGCGAACCCGCTGCTCGTTCCGTACCGCTGGGATCAGGGGCGCTGACATGATTCTGACCAGACGGATCCTGACCCAGATGGCGATCTTCATCGCCATCTCCATCATCGCCATCGGCATCATGGCGTTCGGTTACATGCGGCTGCCGAACCTGCTGTTCGGCGCCGGGCACTACCGGGTCAGCCTGGAGCTGCCCGAGACCGGCGGCCTGTACCCACGCAGCAACGTCACCTACCGCGGCACCCAGGTGGGCCGGGTGGAGAGCGTCGGGCTCACCGAGCGCGGCACCGTCGTCGCCGAGATGTCGCTGACCGACAAGGTGGCCATCCCCGCCGACCTGGAGGCCCAGGTGCACAGCCGCTCCGCGGTCGGCGAGCAGTTCGTGGAACTGCTGCCCCGCAGCGCGGACGGACCCACCCTGCGCGACGGCGACGTCATCGCGATGGACAACACCACGGTGCCGACGGACGTCAACACCCTGCTGGAGGCCACCAACCGCGGGCTGGAGGCCATCCCGGGTGACAACCTGCGCACCGCGGTCGACGAGGCCTACCTCGCCGTCGGCGGGCTGGGGCCGGACCTGTCCCGACTGGTGAAGGGTTCCACCCAGCTGGCCATCGACGCGCGGGCCAATCTCGACCCGCTGGTCAACCTGATCGATCAGTCAAAGCCGGTGCTGGACACCCAGATCGACACCGGTGACTCGGTGCGGGCCTGGGCGTCCAACCTGGCCACGGTGACCGCCGAACTGCGCGACCACGACGACGCAGTGCGCGGCATCCTGGACCGCGGTCCCGGCGCCGCCGAAGAGGTGCGCGCCCTGTTCGACCGCCTGCAGCCGACCCTGCCCGTGGTGCTGGCCAACCTGGTCAGCGTCGGCGAGGTGGCGCTGGCCTACAAGCCGGCGCTGGAACAGCTGCTGGTGCTCTTCCCGCAGGGCACCGCCGTCAACCAGGCCACCGGTCTGGCCAGCCGGCACACCAAGCAGGACTACAAGGGCGCCTACCTGAACTTCAACCTGAACCTGAACCTGCCGCCGCCATGCAACACCGGCTTCCTGCCCGCCCAGCAGGTGCGCGCCCCGGCCCTGGAGGATTATCCGGACCGGCCGCCGGGCGACATCTACTGCCGCGTCCCGCAGGATTCGCCGTTCAATGTGCGCGGCGCCCGCAACCTGCCGTGCATCACCGTGCCCGGCAAACGCGCGCCGAACTGGAAGATGTGCGAGAGCGGCGAGAACTACATCCCGCTCAACGACGGCTTCAACTGGAAGGGCGACCCGAACGCGACGCTGTCGGGTCAGGCCGTCCCGCAGTTGTGGCCGGGCTCACAGCCTGCGGAAACGGCTCCGGCCCCGGAGCAGGCCCCCCCACCGATCGCATCCGCTGAGTACGACCAGCAGAGCGGCACGTACGTTGGACCGGACGGTCAGGTGTACACGCAATCGAACCTGGCCCGTACCGCGAACGAGGAGCAAACATGGCAGACGATGCTGCTACCCCCTCCGGGGAAGTGAGCGAGTCCGCATCCGAAGCTGACGCAGTAGCCGAAACCGCCGCCGTCGAGGAGACCACCGAGACCCCCGAGGAGTCCGTCGAGGACACCGAGGGCGTCGAGGACTTCGACGAGGCGGTGGCGGCCGCTGAGCCGAAGGCGCCGATGTCGCATGTGCGGATGGCGACCATCGTCGGACTGGTGGTGGTGGTCGCGCTGGCGGGTCTGGTCGGCTGGCTCGGCTTCCGGGCCTACGAGTCGAAGAACCTGGAGGCCAAGCGCGAGCTGTTCCTTCAGGTCGGCCGACAGGGTGCGATCAACCTGACCTCCATCGACTGGGAGAACGCCGAAGCCGACGTGCAGCGCATCCTCGACTCGGCGACCGGGACGTTCTACGACGATTTCGAACAGCGCGCCGCCCCATTCGTCGAGGTGGTCAAGCAGGCGCAGTCGAAGTCGGTAGGCGAGGTCACCGAGGCCGGGCTGGAGTCCGAGTCCGACACCGAGGGGCAGGTGCTGCTGGCGGTGACGGTCAAGACCTCCAACGCCGGTGCGCCCGAACAACAACCGCGCCTGTGGCGGATGCGTGTCACCGTCCAGGACATGGGCGATGACCAGGTGAAGGTTTCTAACGTGGAGTTCGTACCGTGACCGAGAAGAACACCGAGCCCGACGCCGAATCGACCGCGGTCGAGCTGGACCAGGCCACCGACACGGTCGAAGCCACCGAAGCGACCGAAACCGCGGAAGCCACCGAGGCCGCTGAGCCGGCTCCGGCCAAGGGGTCGAGTGACTGGTCCCGGGTGTTGGCCTACGCGGTCCTGCCGGCGCTGGCGCTGATCCTGGCCATCGGCGCCGGATACCTGAAGTGGCAGGACAATTCGGTGCGCGACGGGGACACCGCCCGCATCGAGTCGGTACAGGCCGCCAAGGACCACACCATCGCCCTGCTGTCCTACAAGCCGGACACGGTGGAGCAGCAGCTCACCGATGCCCGTTCGCTGCTGACCGGCGACTTCGCCCAGGCCTACACCGATCTCACCACCGACGTGGTGATCCCGGGCGCCAAGGAGAAGCAGATCTCGGCGGTGGCAACGGTTCCGGCGGCGGCCCCGGTCTCGGCCGAGCCGGACCACGCGGTGGTGCTGGTGTTCGTCAACCAGACCGTCGTGGTCGGCTCCGACGCCCCGACCGACACCGCGTCCAGCGTCCGGGTGACGCTGGAGAAGCGCGACGGTCGCTGGCTGATCTCCGCATTCGATCCGGTGTAACCACGTGACCGGCTCCGTCGAGGTCGTCACCGACGATGTCACCCTGCGCACCCTGACGTGGGGTGACTGGGACAACCCCGACGCGCCGGTTGCGGTGTGCCTGCACGGTTTTCCGGACACCGCCCACGGCTGGCGTGCGGTGGCCCCGCGGCTGGCCGCTGCCGGCTGGCGGGTGGCGGCGCCGTTCATGCGCGGCTATGCGCCGTCCTCGCTGTCGGCCGAGGGCAGCTATCACGTGGGCGCGCTGATGGACGATGCGCTGCGGGTGCTCGACGCGGCCGGTCCGACCGGACGGGACGTCGTCATCGGCCACGACTGGGGAGCCATCGCCGGTGCCGGGCTGGCCGCGATGCCGGACAGCCCGTTCTCCCGGACGGTCATCATGTCGGTGCCCATGTCGGCCTCGTTCCGGCCGCTGGGCCGGGTGCCGGACGGCGCCAGGCTGGCCGCCCAACTGCCGCGCCAACTCCTGCGCAGCTGGTACATCCTGTTCTTCCAGTTGCCCTGGCTGCCCGAACAGTCGGCGCAGCGCGTGGTGCCCAAACTGTGGCGGGACTGGTCGCCGGGCTACGACGGCGCCGAGGACACCCGCCTGGTGCTGGAGGCGATCGGCGCCCCGGCGAATTGGCGTGCCGCCCTGGGCTATTACCGCGCACTGGTGCGTGGCTCCCGGCCGCCGGCCCGGTACGCCGAACTGCACGAACATTGGCTGCAGGCCCCGGTGTTGCCGACGCTGTACCTGCACGGCAGCGACGACGGCTGCGCGGCACCGGATTACATCGACTGGGTGCGTCGGGTGCTGCCGACCGGAAGTGCGGCGCACGTGGTCGACGGCGGCGGACACTTCCTGCAACTCGACCGGCCCGAGGCCACCGCCGAACGCATCCTGGATTTCATCGGACGTGGCAGCTAACCGGCTCACCGCGGTCGACGCGCAGATGTTCTGGATGTCCTCCAGAATGCCAAACGACACCTTCTTGCTGTTCGGCTTCGACGGTGTGCCAACTGATCTGGATGCCGCACTGGCTCAGCTCGCCGTCGCCGCGGGGCGCAGCCCGGATTTGACCCGGCGGGTCAGCGACGACGAACCCTGGCGCTACCCGAGTTGGGTACCCCATCAGGTCGACGCCACCCAGTTTCGGGTGCACGACCTGGAGGACCCCTCGTGGGCGGGCTGCCTGGCTGCGGTGGTCGCCCTGGTCAACGATCAGCTCGACACCACGGTGACGCCCTGGCGGCTGCACGTCTTCCCCGGCGTGCACGGCGTCCCGCGCACCACCGGTGCCGCCACCGTCGCGGTCCTGCAGATCACCCACGTACTCGGCGGCGGGGGACGCACCTGCGGGCCCGCCGCGGTGATGTTCGGCCGCGACGCCGAGGTGCCCGCCGTGACCCCGGTGCACGGCAACCCGCTCACCCTGCCGTGGCGCAGCCTGCAGGCCGCGCGCACCCATCAGCACCTGATGCGCGACACCCTGGCCGGCGGTGTGCCTCCGGCCGCCGCGCAGTGCCGGCCGCTGCGGACCAACGACCGGCCGGCCGGGCTGCGCAGCATGCGGACTGTGGTGCGGGACCGGGCGCAGCTGGGCGAGACCACCGTCACCGTCGCCGCGCTGGCCGCGATCTCCGAGGCGCTGGACGGGCAGCTGCGCGACCTCGGTGTCGATCCCACCGTGCTCGGCGCGCTCGGGGCCGAGGTCACCATGGCCAAGGCCGGACCGCGGCAGGCCTACAACCACTTCGGGACCGTGGGCATCGGACTGCGCCCGGCGCTGCCGCGCGAGGACCGCCGCGCCGCGATCGCCACCGAACTCGCCGACCGGCGCAAGCGGGCCGCCCACCCGGCGATGCGGGCCTCCGAGCGGGCCTTCGACGCCACACCGGCACGGCTGTTGCGTTGGGGGATCAGCCATTTCAATCCCGACGCGCGCTCGGCGACGGTCACCGGCAACACCGTGGTGTCCAGCGTGAACTGCGGGGCAGCCGATTTCAGCTTCGCCGGCCGGCCGGTGCGGATGGCCGCGGCGTTCCCCGGTCTGTCCCCGATGGTGGGCATCACGCACTGCGTGACCGGGGTGGGGGACACCGTCACGCTCAGCGTCTTCGCCGCCGAATCGGCGATCGGCGACATCGACGCCTATGTGGCCCGGTTGGAGGCCGCGCTGTAGCGATTTGTGGAGTGTTAACCGGAATCATTCCGGCTAAGACTCCACAAATCGCAGGTCAGCGGACGGCGGTGGCGGTGAGTTCCAGCAGCTGCTGCGGGTGGATGAAGCTCGCGCAGCCGATCCAGGTGCTGGTCGGGCGATGTTCCCCGGCCCAATCGCGCAGCATGGGCACACATTGCGCCAAGCCCGGCATATCGGTGGTGTAGACGGTCCAGGCCACCAACCCGCTGCGGTCGGTGCCGGCCGCGGTCAGCGAGCGGTCCAGCACCTCCAGCACGTAGGTCAGCTGCTCGGCCAGATCGGTGCTCACCACGTCCACCTCGCCGCCGGCATCGGTCAGCGGGGCGATCCCGGAGACGTACACGGTGTCGCCGGCCAGCACGGTCTGCACGATGCCGAGGTCGTCGAACAGTTGCGCGCTCAGGTAGCCGATGTCGGGGATCGAGCGATGGACGGGGAGGCGGGGCATGTGAATCAGTGTCCAGTACCGGCGGGTAGCTGGGCATCGGCTTAACAGATGGCCTAGATTCTGTTACGTGGCTTCTGATACTGCGATCTTGATTCTGCGTGTCGTTCTCGGTCTGACCATGGCCGCGCACGGTTACAACAAGTTCTTCGGCGGCGGGCGCATCCCGGGAACCGCGGGCTGGTTCGACAGCATCGGCATGAAGCCGGGCCTGTTCCACGCCCGGGTCGCGGCGAGCACCGAGATCGCGGCCGGACTCGGGCTGGCGCTGGGGCTGCTGACCCCGATCCCGGCCGCCGGGTTCGTCGCCCTGATGTTGGTGGCCGCCTGGACGGTGCACCGGCACAACGGCTTCTTCATCGTCAAGGAGGGCTGGGAGTACAACCTGGTGCTCGCGGTGGCCGCGGTGGCGATCGCCGGGACCGGCGCGGGTAAGTACAGCCTGGACCATCTGCTGTTCTCCGGGACCGACTTCGCGAGCTGGCTGTCGGGCTGGTGCGGGCTGGCCATCGCGGTGGGCCTGGGCCTGCTCGGCGGCATCGGGCAGCTGGTCATCTTCTTCCGGCCCCCGGTCAAGACCTCCTGACCTTTTCTCGCGAAGAGACGCGAAAGGCCGCATTCTCACTCCGAAATGCGGCCATTCGCGCCTGTTCGCCACAGCGGAATTGGAACACGTTCTAGTCTGATCCCCATGGGATTCCTCAAGCAGAACACTCCGGTGATCGATTTCGAGGAGTGGAGCAAGGGCACCCGCGCCGAGAAGATCGTCCCGATGGCGCGGCACTGGGCCGAGGTGGGCTTCGGCACCCCGGTGGCGCTGCACCTGTTCTACGTCGCCAAGATCCTCGCCTACATCGCGGTGGCCTGGGTGCTGGTGCTGGCCACCACCGACGGGCTGGGCGGGTTCACCGAGGTCTCCGCCTGGTACAACGAGCCGATCCTCTACCAGAAGGTCGTGTTCTACACGATGCTGTTCGAGGTCGTCGGCCTGGGCTGCGGCTTCGGCCCGCTCAACAACCGGTTCTTCCCCCCGCTGGGGTCCATCCTGTACTGGTTGCGGCCCAGAACGATTCGGCTGCCACCCTGGCCCAACCGGATCCCGCTGACCAAGGGCGACAGCCGCGGCCCGGTGGACGTGGCGCTCTACGGCGCGCTGCTGGTGATGCTGGTGGTGGCGCTCTTCTCCCAGGGCACCGGGCCCATCCCCGAACTCGGGACCGAGGTCGGGGTGTTGCCGGTCTGGCAGACCGCCACCATCATCGGGCTGCTGGCCCTGGCCGGGCTACGCGACAAGGTCATCTTCCTGGCCGCCCGCGGCGAGGTGTACGGCTCGCTGGCGGTGTGCTTCCTGTTCAGCGGCGCCGATATCATCCTGGCCGCGAAGTTCGTCTGCCTGGTCATCTGGCTGGGCGCGGCGACGTCCAAGCTCAACAAGCATTTCCCGTTCGTCATCTCCACCATGATGAGCAACAACCCGGTGTTCCGGTCCCCGGCCATCAAGCGAAAGTTCTTCGAACACTTCCCCGATGACCTGCGGCCCGGGCGCCCGTCCCGGTTCATCGGGCACTTCTCCACCGCCGTGGAGGGCCTCGTCCCGATCGTGCTGTTCTTCAGCCACGGCGGCACGGTCGGTGCCATCGCGGCCGCCGTCATGCTGATTTTCCACTTCGGCATCCTGAGCTCGATCCCGATGGGCGTCCCGCTGGAATGGAACGTCTTCATGATGTTCAGCGTGCTGGCGTTGTTCGTCGGGCACCCGGGTATCGGGCTCTCCGACCTGTCCTCGCCGTGGCCGGTACTGCTGCTGGTGGTCCTGGCCGGCACCGTCATCCTGGGAAACCTGTTCCCGCGCAAGATCTCCTTCCTGCCCGGCATGCGCTACTACGCCGGCAACTGGGACACCTCGCTGTGGTGCATCAAACCGTCGGCGGACGCCAAGATCGCCGCGGGCATCGTCGCGATCGCCAGCATGCCCGCCGCGCAGCTGGAGAAGTTCTACGGCAGCAAGGAGGCCGCCCAGATCCCGATGTACATGGGATATGCGTTCCGCTCCTTCAACACTCACGGCCGGGCGCTGTTCACCCTGGCGCACCGGGCGATGGCCGGGCACAACGAGGACGACTACACCCTCACCGACGGGGAACGCATCGTGTCCACCGCGATCGGCTGGAACTTCGGCGACGGGCACATGAGCAACGAGCAGTTGGTGGCCGCGCTGCAGTCGCGCTGTCATTTCGAACCGGGGGAGGTGCGCATCGTGATGCTCGACGCGCAACCGATCCACCGGCAGACCCAGCAGTACCGGTTGGTCGACGCGGCAACCGGGGAGTTCGAGCGCGGTTATGTGAAGGTCGCCGATATGGTGACCCGCCAGCCGTGGGACGACACGGTGCCGGTCCACGACGTGCAGTCGTCATCGGGCGGGCTCAGAGCATGACGTCGCGGACCTTGACGGTCTCCAGGCCTTTCAGCAGCAGTTCGCGCGCGGTGTCCAGGTGCTTGCGCCAGTGCGCCTCGGCCGCCGCGCCGTCCCCGGACCGCATCAGCGTCATGAGTCGCTTGTAGGACCGCATCAGCAGCTCGTAGTCCGTCTTGGACAGCGGCCGATTCTCCTTCATGGCGAAAGCGGTGTGGCGCACCGTGATCTCGTGCAGCATGCCGGCCATGATGGTCAGCGTCGCGTTGCCGGACAGCTCCACCATGCGCTGGTGGAAGTCGCCGGTGGTCTCGGCCATCCGACCGGTCTCCCGCCCGGACGGCACGTAGTCGGCGATCATCGCGTCGAGTTCGTCGTAGGCCTCGGTGTTCCGGGACTCGGTGAGCAGGCGGACCGCCATCGGCTCGATCCCCGAGCGGGCGGTCATCACGTCGGCGATGGTCGCGCCGGACAGTTCCAGCAGCAGGCCGGCCGGGCGGGCCACGATCTCGGGCCCTGGCACCCGGACCCGCGCGCCGGTGCGCGAACCGCGGCGCACCTCGACCAGGCGCTCGGACTCCAGCACCCGCACGGCCTCGCGCAGTGTCGGGCGGCTGACGCCGAAGTGCGCCATCAGTTCGGCCTCGTTGGGCAGGAAGTCGCCCTCCTTGAGCTGGCCGTCCACCACCATCCGGCGCAGCGTGCCGGCCACCAGTTCGGCGGTCTTGGGGGAGCGGATGGGCGCTCCGGCCACCGCCGGGACGGCACTGCGGCCCATCATCGGCGAGAGCGGGGTACTGCCGGCCACCGTGCGACTCCCTCGTGAATAATCTGAGTTAGGTGTTCAACTCAGTAAACCATGTAGGCGAGCCCACGGCCTGCACCCGCGGATCCACGCCCTCCACCAACCAGTAGGTTGACCTAGTAAACCTTCTGTTCTACCTTCACTTATATCGGTCTCAGACCGTTCAGGTAGACAAAGCGACATCAGCAGTACGCCAATACACCTTCGAAGGAGAAGTTCATGGCTGAAGCGGTCATCGTCGAGGCAGTGCGCTCGGCCGTAGGGAAGCGCAACGGCGCCCTGTCGGGTATCCACCCGGCCGACCTGTCGGCGCAGGTCCTCAACGGCCTGGTCGAGCGCGCCGGCGTCGACCCCGCGCTCGTCGACGACGTCATCTGGGGCTGCGTCATGCAGGCCGGTGAGCAGGCGCTCGACATCGCCCGGACCGCCGTGCTCACCGCCGGATGGCCCGAGACCGTCCCCGGTGTGACGGTGGACCGCCAGTGCGGCTCCAGCCAGCAGTCGCTGCACTTCGCCGTCGCCGGCGTGGTGGCCGGGCACTACGACGTCGTCGTCGCCGGTGGCGTCGAGTCGATGTCGCGCACCCCGATGGGCTCCTCGCTGGCCAACGGCGGACGCCCCTACTCCGAGGCGTTCCTGGACCGCTACGACAACCAGATCCCGAACCAGGGCGTCGGCGCGGAGATGATCGCCGAGCAGTGGGGCCTGTCCCGCACCCAGCTCGACGAGTTCTCCCTGCGCTCGCACGAGAAGGCCGCCGCCGCGCAGGATTCCGGTGCCTTCAAGGATCAGATCGTCGGCATCAAGACCAAGGACGCCGACGGCAACGACACCGTCGTGCTCGAGGACGGCGGCATCCGCCGCGGCGGCACCGTCGAGTCGATGGCCAAGATCAAGCCGGCCTTCCGTGAGGACGGTGTGATCCACGCCGGTAACTCCAGCCAGATCTCCGACGGTTCGGCCGCCCTGCTGATCATGTCGGCCGACAAGGCCAAGGACCTCGGCCTGAAGCCGCTGGCCAAGGTGCACACCGCGGTGCTCGCCGGCGCCGACCCGGTCATCATGCTGACCGCGCCGATCCCGGCCACCCAGAAGGCGCTGGCCAAGTCCGGCCTGAGCGTCGACCAGATCGGTGCCTTCGAGGTCAACGAGGCCTTCGCCCCGGTCCCGATGGCGTGGCTGAAGGACATCGGCGCCGACGAGGCCAAGCTCAACCCCAACGGCGGTGCCATCGCCCTGGGCCACCCGCTCGGCGGCTCCGGTGCGCGCATCCTGACCACCCTGCTGTACCACATGCGGGACAACAACATTCAGTACGGCCTGCAGACCATGTGCGAAGGTGGCGGCCAGGCCAACGCGACCATCCTCGAGCTGCTGTGAGCACCGAAGCCGTGACCGAACCCGGCGCTCTCACCGAGCGCCGGGGCAGGGATGGTGGCGTACTGGTCATCACGATCAACCGGCCCGACGCCCGCAACGCGGTCAACGCGTCGGTGTCCATCGGCGTCGGTGACGCCCTGGCGGCCGCCCAGGACGATCCGGAGATCCGGGCCATCGTGCTGACCGGTGCCGGGGACAAGTCATTCTGCGCGGGCGCCGACCTCAAGGCGATCTCCCGCGGCGAGAACCTCTTTCACCCGGACCACCCGGAGTGGGGCTTCGCCGGCTACGTGCGGCACTTCGTCGACAAGCCGACGATCGCCGCGGTCAACGGCACGGCGCTGGGTGGCGGGACCGAACTGGCCCTGGCCAGTGACCTGGTGGTCGCCGAGGAGCGCGCGAAATTCGGTCTGCCCGAAGTGAAGCGCGGCCTGATCGCCGGTGCCGGCGGGGTGTTCCGCATCGTGCAGCAGCTGCCGCAGAAGCTGGCGCTGGAGCTGGTGTACACCGGCGAACCGCTGTCCTCGCAGGATGCGCTCAAGTGGGGCCTGATCAACAAGGTGGTGCCGGACGGCACCGTCCTGGAGGCGGCCCTGGAGCTCGCCGAACGCATTGCGGTCAACGCGCCGTTGGCCGTTCGCGCCAGCAAGCGGGTGTCCTACGGCGCGATCGACGGCGTCGTCGCCGCCGACGAGCCGTTCTGGAAGCAGACCTTCAGCGAGTTCTCCACGCTGCTGAAGACCGAGGACGCCATGGAAGGGCCACTGGCCTTCGCGCAGAAGCGCGAACCGGTCTGGAAAGCAAAGTAAGGAACCAAGCAGTCAATGAAGCGAACGATCTACGAAGCGGAGCACGAAGCGTTCCGCCAGACCGTCAAGGACTACATCGAGCGTGAGCTCGTGCCCAACTCCGAGAAGTGGGAGACCGAGCGCCTGGTCGACCGGTCCGCGTACACCGCGGCCGGCAAGTACGGGCTCATCGGCTTCAACATGCCCGAGGAGTTCGGCGGCGGTGGCTCGGATGACTTCCGGTTCAACGCCATCATCGACGAGGAGATCGCCAAGGCCGGCGTGCACGGCCCGGCGCTCAGCCTGCACAACGACGTCGTCGGCCCGTACTTCAACGAGCTGGCCAACGACGAGCAGAAGCAGCGCTGGATGCCCGGCATCACCAGCGGCGAGCTGATCATCGCCATCGCGATGACCGAGCCCGGCGCCGGTAGCGACCTGGCGGGCATCCGCACCTCGGCGGTGCGTGACGGTGACGACTGGATCATCAACGGGTCCAAGACGTTCATCTCCTCGGGCATCAACTGCGACCTGTGCGTCGTGGTCGCCCGCACCGATCCGGAAGCCGGCCACAAGGGCTTCACCCTGTTCGTGGTGGAGCGCGGGATGGAGGGCTTCACCCGCGGCCGCAAGCTCGACAAGATGGGCCTGCACAGCCAGGACACCTCCGAGCTGCACTTCGAGAACGTCCGGGTGCCGGGCGCCAACCTGCTCGGCAAGGAAGGTCGCGGGTTCTACCACCTGATGACCAACCTGCCCTCGGAGCGGCTGTCGATCGCCATCTCGGCCATCGCCGGTGCCCGCGCCGTGTTCCAGGAGACGCTGCAGTACGCCAAGGACCGCAAGGCCTTCGGTCAGCCGATCGGCAGCTTCCAGCACAACCGGTTCCTGCTCGCCGAGATGGAGACCGAGCTGGACGTCACCGAGAACTACATCGACCGCTGCCTGCGCGGCGTGGTCGACGGTGAGCTGACCGCCGTCGAGGCGGCCAAGGCCAAGTGGTTCGCCACCGAAACCGCCAAGAAGATCATCGACCAGTGCGTGCAGCTGCACGGCGGCTACGGCTACATGCTGGAGTACCGCGTGGCGCGCGCCTACGTCGACGGCCGCATCCAGACGATCTTCGGTGGCACCACCGAGATCATGAAGGAGATCATCGGACGCGACCTGGGCGTCTAGTCCGCCCCGCAGATACAGAATCGCCCCTTTTCCTCCCGGAAAAGGGGCGATTCTGTATCTGCGGGTGCTGGAAAATCAGCCGGCCGGGGTGGCCGCCGTCGTGGTGACCGGGGACTCGGCCGCCGCCGCTTCCGCCTCGGTGGTCTCGGTGACGGTCTCCGAAGCCTCCGAGGACTCGGTGGTCTCGGTCGCCTCGGTGGTCTCGGTGGCCGAGGTGCTGGTGGTGGCGGTACCGGTCGGCGAGATCGGATCCGGCGCGGTGTCCGGGTCGAGCACCGTGTCCAGCATGTAGATCCGCATGTGGTCGGACGCGATGCCGCCGCAGACGACCTTGGCGTCGTTGACGGTGATGTCGCCACCGCTGCCCTTCACCGCGACCGGCTTGCCCTGCTGGGTGTTGAAGGTGCCCTCGATGTCGTCGGGGCCCAGGATGCCCAGCGCCATGTGGTAGTAGACCAGCGCGGTCATCGCGACCGGATCGGTCTTGTAGGCCTCGAGCTGTTCGGGCGTCAGCTTCTCGAAGGCCTCGTTGGTGGGCGCGAACACCACGTACGGGCCGTTGTCGAGCACCGAGGCGACGTTCACCGCGGGGTTGAGCTGACCGGAGACGGCCTCGGAGAAGGTGGAGATCTCCGGGATGCTCGCCAGCGCGACCGACGACTGGGCCTTCTGCAGACCGGCCAGCGAACCGGGGCCCGAGGGCACCGACTTCACCGTGGCATCACAGGCCGGGCCCTTGGGCTCGGCGATGGGCGACGTCGGGGTTTCGGGTTCGGCGTGGGCCAGGACGGTCGTCCCTGCCACCATGATGGCCGCGGATGCGACCGCGACGCCGAAGAGTTTGCCGGTGCGAGCGTGCACTTGTTTTCCTCCCGCTCATGACTGGGTGTTGGTTACCTCAGCTGGTCGGCGCGCATCAGCGGGGACGCGGCTGACCGATGTGTTCAAGCCTTCTCATGCCTCGGCGTCCCCGCGGCGCCGGTTGAATCGTATGCGGCCTGGTGAGCCCAGCCAAATGTTGCCCTGGTCACCCCGCCGGCGCGGCAGCCGGGCGGCGGACTCCCGCGCACAGCAGCGCGGCGCCGAAGCACAGCCCGGCCGCGAGGTAAAACGCCAGGTCATAGCTGCCCTGCAGGTCGCGGATCCAACCCGCACCGGCGGCCGCGACGGCGGCGCCGAGCTGGTGGGAGGCGAACACCCAGCCGAACACCACCGGCGACCGGGTGCCGAAGAAATCCCGGCACAGCACGATCGTCGGCGGCACGGTGGCCACCCAGTCCAGCCCGTAGAAGATGACGAACACCCAGGTGCTCGGCGCGGCCTGCGGGGACAGCAACGACGGCAACAGCAGCAGCGAGATGCCGCGCCCGGCGTAGTACACGCACAGCAGCAGCCGCGGGTCCACCCGGTCGGTGAGCCAGCCGGAGAACACCGTGCCCGCCACGTCGAGCACCCCGATGGTGGCCAGCAGTCCGGCGGCCAGCGTGCTCGGCATGCCGTGGTCATTGGCGGCCGGGATGAAATGCGTACCGATCAGCCCGTTGGTGGTCATCCCGCAGATCGCGAAGCTCGCCGCGAGCAGCCAGAACGGCCGGGACCGCAGCCCGATGAGCAACCCGTCGAAGGCCGCCCGGAAGGTCCCGGTCGGCAGGTCCGCCGCGGTGTCGCCGGTGGCGCCGTACGCGGTCAGGCCGAGGTCGCGGGGATGGTTGCGCATGAACACCGCCACCAGTGGCACCACCGCCAGCGCCGCGGCCGCCACGATGAGCGAGGCCCAGCGCCAGCCGTGCCGGGTGGTCACCTCGGCCACCACCGGCAGGAAGATCAGCTGCCCGGTGGCGCTGGCCGCCGTCAGCACCCCGGTGACCAGGCCGCGGCGCGCTTGGAACCAGCGGGTGGCCACCGTCGCGACGAATCCCATCGAGATGGCGCCGGTGCCGATGCCGACCAGCACACCCCACAGCAGCACCAACTGCCAGCTCGCGGTCATCAGCACGCTCAGCGCCGAGCCGGACGCGATCAGCACCAGGGCGCCGGACAGCACCGGCCGCACCCCGAAACGGTCCATCAGCGCGGCGGCGAACGGCGCCGTGACGCCGTAGAGCGTCATGTTGACCGCCATCGCCGCGCCGATCGTGCCGTGCGACCAGCCGAACTCCTGGTGCAGCGGGTTCATCATCACCCCGGGCACCGACCGGAACGCGGCCGCGCCGAGGATCGCCACGAAGCTGACGCCGGCCACCACCCAGGCCCAGTGCAGCCGTCCGGGGGCACGCAGAACGGTCATGCCGGTGATCCTCGCGGCCACCCGACGTCGCCGCCAAGTGGCATGAATGACAGCAGTCGTCAAAAACATGCCAAACTGGGGTATGCACCGGATCGCCGTCCTGCTGCTGCCACCGGTGGTGGGCTTCGACGCCACCATCGCGCCGCTGCTGTTCGGCAGCGCCGCCGACGGGCACGGCGACCCGCTGTACGAGGTGACGACGTGCGCCGTCACACCCGGTCCGGTGGCGGGCACCGGTGGCTACGCGATGCTCCCGGAGGCCGGACCCGAGGCGCTGGCCCACGCCGACACCGTCGTCGTGCCGGGCACCCGGTACCGGCCCGCCCGCGTCGACGGCACGCTGGCACCCGAGGTGAGCGCCGCGCTGGACACGATCCGGCCCGGAACCCGGCTGGCGTCCATCTGCACCGGCGCGTTCGTGCTGGCGGCCGCCAGGATGCTGGACGGGCGCCCGGCCACCACCCACTGGCAGCACGCCGACGCGCTGCGAACGCTGTATCCGCGGGTCCGGGTCGACGAGAACGTGCTGTTCGTCGACGACGGGGACGTGCTCACCTCGGCCGGCCTGGCGGCGGGAATCGACCTGTGCCTGCACATCATCCGCTCCGATCACGGTGTGCAGGCGGCCAACGCCGTCGCCCGGTACTGCGTGGTGCCGCCATGGCGCGAGGGTGGGCAGGCCCAATTCATCGACCATCAGGTGCCCGTCGCCGACGAGGCCTCCACCGCCGCCACCCGG
This sequence comes from Mycolicibacterium aurum, assembly GCA_900078775.1. Lineage (GTDB taxonomy): Bacteria > Actinomycetota > Actinomycetes > Mycobacteriales > Mycobacteriaceae > Mycobacterium > Mycobacterium aurum_A. The sequence goes on along the minus strand of LT549889.1, from coordinate 3,469,260 downwards.
CAGTGGGCGATGGCTCATCTGGGCGAGGACCTGACCGTGCAGGTGCTGGCCCGCCACGCGCACATGAGCGCACGCACCTTCAACCGCCGCTTCCGCGCGGAAACCGGTGAGGCGCCGGGCAGTTGGATCCGCAACCGCCGATTGGACCGCGCCCGTGAGCTTCTCGAATCCCAGGACCTGTCCGTGGACGAGGTGGCCCGGCTGTCCGGGCTGGGGACCGGCGGCAACCTACGCCATCACCTGCGCCGCGGGGTCGGGATGTCCCCGACGAGCTACCGCAAGGTGTATCAGGGCGTGTAGCACCTGACTACGATGACGGCCATGCCTGAACCGCTGATCATCCCCATCCAGGGCCGCGCGCCACAACTGCACGCCGAATCCTGGGTTGCGCCCAACGCCAGCGTGATCGGTCAGGTCCTCCTCGCCGCAAAGGCCAGTGTCTGGTACGGCGCCACCCTGCGGGCCGAGTTCGAACCCATCGAGATCGGGGTCGGCTCCAACCTGCAGGACGGCGTCACCGCGCACGTGGACCCGGGTTTCCCGCTGCGCGTCGGGTCCAACGTCAGCGTCGGGCACAACGCGGTGCTGCACGGTTGCACCATCGAGAACGACTGTCTGATCGGCATGGGTGCGATCGTGCTCAACGGTGCGGTGATCGGCGCGGGCTCGCTGGTCGGCGCGGGCGCGGTGGTGCCGCAGGGCGCGGTCATCCCGCCCGGATCGCTGGTGGCCGGGGTGCCGGGCAAGGTCCGTCGCGAGCTGACCGACGAGGAGAAGGCGCACAACATCGTCAATGCCCAGGTCTACCAGGGGCTGATCGACCTGCACCGTTAGTCCGGTTTCAGCCGTCGGTCGCTGGGTACGTTGGGGCTATGCGGATCCTGCTGACCGGTGCGACCGGCTATATCGGCTCGCGGCTCGTCACCGACCTGCTCGCCGCGGGGCATCAGGTGGTGGTGACCAGCCGTGACCCGAGCCGGCTGGCCGGCTACGGCTGGTACGGCGATGTCACCGCCGTGCCGATGGACGCCCGCGAATCCGATTCGGCGACAGCGGCATTCGAGTCGGCCGGGCAGATCGACGCGGTGTACTACCTGCTGCACGGGATCGGCGAGTCCGGATTCCGGGAATCGGACAACCGTGCCGCGGCCAATGTCGCCGAGGCGGCCCGCGCCGCCCGGGCCCGTCGCATCGTCTATCTGGGCGGTTTCGTGCCCGGCGCCGACACCCTGTCCGATCACCTGGCCGGTCGGGCCGAGGTGGCCGAAGCGCTGCACGTCGACGGCGGTCCGGAGGTCGTCTGGCTCGGCGCCGCGCTGATCATCGGTGCGGGATCGACCTCGTTCGAGATCCTGCGTTACGTCAGTGAACGGTTCCCGGTGCTGCCGCTGCCCTCCTGGATGTCCAATCCGATCGACCCGATCTCGATCCGGGATGTGCTGCACTATCTGGTCGCCGCCGCCGATCCGGACACCGTGCCCGCCGGCTCCTACGACATCTGCGGGCCGGAGACCACCACCTACCGCGACCTGCTGCTCACCTACGCCCGGCTCAGCGGGAACCGTCAGTTCGAGGTCCCGGTCGGTGGGGTGCCCACCGCGCTGGTGTCCAAGGTGTCCGCGGCGGTGCTGCCGGTACCGGGTGGTTTGACCGCGGATCTGACTGCCTCCCTTGACTTTCCGATGACCGCGAACGGCGCGGGGCTGCGTGGCCTGGTGCCCGATCCGGAGGGCGGCCTGCTGACGGTCGAGGACGCCATGCTGCGGGCGTTGGCCATGCACCCGCGCCGGCCGGTCAGCCGGCTCGCCGACCCACATCATCTCGCCGACACCGACCCGGACTGGGCCGGTGGGGATGTCGCCCGCATCCGACAGCTCACCCCGTGGATCGCGCGTCCCGCGCTGGGCATGCTGGCCCCCCTGCCCGGACCGGCCAAGGCCGCGGTGCGTACCGGCCTCGACGTACTGGCCGATCTGGCGGCAAAGGTGGATCCGCGTTGAATGATCAGGTGATGACGCAACCGTGGTGGCGGACCCAGGCCGCCGGCGTGCCCGAAACCGGGCCGGTGGTACGCCGGCGCCGCATCACCGTCGCGGTGGTCCTGGTGATCGGCGCCGTCCTACTCGGGCTGTCGATGACCCGTTCGCCCGGGGACGCCGCGTTCTACTGGCTCACCCTGGCGATGGCCGCGGTCTGGATCGGCGGCGGATTGATCTCGGGCCCATTGCAGTTGGGCTGTATCCACTACGGCGGTAGGGACAGGTCACCGGCGCTGGTCGGCACCGCGGTCGGGCTGAGCCTGGCCGCGGCGTTCGTGGCCGGGGGACTGGTGGCCCGCGAGATCCCCGGGGTCCGCGAATACATCACCGACGTACTGATCTTCGCCAACCAGGGCGCGTTGGCGCTGGTCGTGTTCATCACGGTGATCAACGGCATCGCCGAGGAGGTGTTCTTCCGCGGCGCGCTGTACACCGCGCTGGGTACCTTCCATCCCGCGGTGTTGTCGACGGTCATCTACATCTTCACCACCCTGGCCTCCGGCAACCCGATGCTCGGTTTCGCGGCGGTGCTGCTGGGTGCCGTGTGCGCCTACGAGCGTCGGGTCACCGGCGGTGTGCTGGCGCCGATGCTGACCCACTTCTGGTGGGGGCTGGCGATGGTGCTGGTGCTGCCGCCACTATTCGGGGTCTGAGCGCCGGACGTCGAGTGGATGGGCGATCTCGTCGCGGAACATCCGTGCCGCCAGATAGGCGAGGGCTCCGAGCAATAGCGGGCCGACGCCGGCGACCAAGAAGATCGTCTCGATCGAGATGACCTTGGACAGCGGGCCGGCCACCGCCATCGACACCGGCATGAACACCAGCGAGACGAAGAAGTCCAGACTGGACACCCGGCCCAGCATCGCCTTGGGCACCCGGCGCTGCAGCAGCGTGCCCCAGATGACCATGGCCGCACCGCTGGTCACACCGATCACGAAGGACGCCACCGCCATCAGCAGGAACGACGAGGTGTAGCCGAGCGTGATGATCGGCAGGTTGCCGATGCACCAGCACGACATCAGCACCGTCATGTACCGGCGCGGCAGCCGCCAGGAGGAAACCGCCAGCGCGCCGACCGCGCCGCCGGCCCCGAACGAGGCCAGCACGAAACCGAAGGTGCGTTCCCCGTGCTCGAACCGGGCATCGGTGATGAACGGCAGCAGCACCTCCAGCGGACCCATGATCAGCAGCACGAAACCGCTGGCGAACAACAGTGTGGCCAGCAACCACGGGGTGCGCACCATGAACGCGAATCCCTCGCGCAGGTCGGTGAGTACCCGGGTCTTGGCGGGTTCGGTCTCCGGTCGCCGCACGACGGGGCGGGTGGCGATCAGCAGTGTCAGCCCGATGCCGTAGAGCACCGCACAGATCACCGCGCCGACGGTCGGGAAGGTGGCGCCGATCAGCACACCGGCCATGCCCGGGCCGATGGCCTGCTGCAGCGTCGGGCGCATGACGCCCTCGATTCCGTTGGCCGCCAACAGTTGTTCGGGTGGCAACAGTCGGGGCAGGATCGCGCTGTAGGCCGGGAAGAAGAACGCCGCCGCGATCCCGAGCGCCGCCGAGGCGACCGCCATGTGCCAGAGCCGCAGCGAGCCGAGCAGGCCCAGCACCGCCACCGCGCTCACCGCGACGGTGTTCACCGTCTCGACGAGGATGATGATGCTGCGTTGCGGAAACCGGTCGGCCGCAATGCCTCCCACCAGCACGAAGGCGACCAGGCCGCCGGCCAGGCAGGTGGCCACCAGCGACAGCGCGGCCGGATCCCCGCTGATCGCGATGACCTGCAGCGCCATCACCACGGTCCACATGCCGGTCGCGAAGACCGAGCACGCGACGGCGGTGATCAGCAGTCGGTAGTCACGAACCTTGAAGGGTGCGAGTACCCGCCAGCCGGACGGATCTACATGCGTACTCACCCGTCGATGGTGCCCGACGGGATCGGTTCGGTCCACTGATTTTCCGGCCGGGGCCGGCGGGCGCTCAGTGGTCGCTGAAGGTGGCCTGCCGGCCCTCCTGGAACGCCTTGGTGCCCTCGGCGAAGTCGGGTGAGGTCAGCAGGACCAGTTGTCCCGCGCGTTCGCGGGCGATGGCCGCCTCCAGTTCGGTGAGGGTGGCGTCGTTGATGGCCTGCTTGGTCTTGCGCAGCGAGACGGCCGGCCCGCCGGACAGGGTGGCCAGCACCTTGGCCGCGGCTTCATCCAATTCCTCGGGCTTGTGAACCGAGGTGACCAGACCCCAGTCGTAGGCCTCGGCCGCGGTGATCCGCTCGGCCAGCAGTGCCATCCGCTGGGCGCGGATCCGGCCGACCGCCGCGGCGATCAACGCCGAGGCGCCACCGTCGGGCATCAGACCGATCTTGGTGAAGGCGAGCATGAAAAACGCCTTCTCCGAAGCGAGTACGACGTCGCAGGCAGTCGCCAGCGATACCCCGACGCCCGCGGCCGGGCCCTGGACCACGGCCACCGCCGGCTTGGGCAGCGCAACGATGGCGCGCACCGCTTCATTGGCGGCGTCGAGCACCACCTCGGGTCCGTTGACGGTCTTGGCGGAGATGTCCTCGGCGCTGATCCCGGCGCCGGAACAGAATCCGCGGCCGGCACCGGCCAACTTCACGACCCGCACCTCGGGATCGGCGGCGGCCTGGGTGAGCGCCTCCGCAATACCGGTCAGCATCGCCTCGGACAACGAGTTCAGGGTGTCGGGGCGGTTCAGCGTCACCGACAACACGCCGTCGGAGAGTTCCACGGTCAAATGGTCGATGCTGCGATACGTCATCTGTACGCCCTCAGGTTCGGCGGGTAAGTTGGCCCGCGGCCGGTCGACTTGGTTATACAAGTAAGCTATGTCACCGGTCAACCGGTTGGTGTTCTCCGACACCTCGGCGTTCAACGATGAAGGACGGATGCAATGGCGGGACCCCTGCAAGGTTTGCGAGTCGTAGAACTGGCCGGTATCGGCCCCGGCCCGCACGCGGCGATGATCCTGGGCGATCTCGGCGCCGACGTGGTGCGCATCGAGCGCCCGACGGCCAAGGACGGCGCCGTCCGCGACCCGATGCTGCGCAACCGGCGCTCGGTGACCGCGGACCTGAAGTCCGATGAGGGCCGGGCCACCGTGCTCCAGCTGGTGGAGAAGGCCGACGTGCTCATCGAGGGCTTCCGGCCCGGTGTCACCGAACGGCTCGGCCTGGGCCCGCAGGACTGCGCCAAGGTCAACGAGAAGCTGGTCTACGCCCGGATGACCGGCTGGGGCCAGGAGGGCCCGCGGGCCCAGCAGGCCGGCCACGACATCAACTACATCTCGCTGAACGGCGTGCTGCACGCCGTCGGGCGTAAGGGTGAGAAGCCGGTGCCGCCGCTGAACCTGGCCGGCGACTTCGGTGGCGGGTCGATGTTCCTGCTGCTCGGCATCCTCTCGGCGCTGTGGGAGCGGCAGACCTCGGGCAAGGGCCAGGTCGTCGACGCGGCGATGATCGACGGCTCCTCGGTGCTGGTCCAGATGATGTGGGCCTTCCGGGCCCAGGGCGTGTGGTCCGACGAGCGCGGCACCAACATGCTCGACACCGGCGCCCCGTACTACGACACCTACGAGACCGCCGACGGCAAGTACTTCGCCATCGGCTCGATCGAACCGCAGTTCTACGCCGAACTGCTGGAGAAACTGGGCCTGGACGCCGCGACCCTGCCCGCCCAGAACGACATCGCCCGCTGGGAAGAGCTGCGGACCACGTTCACCGAGGTGTTCAAGACCAAGACCCGCGACGAGTGGGCCGCGATCTTCGCCGGCTCGGATGCCTGCGCCACCCCGGTGCTGGCCTTCGGTGAGGTGCTCACCGAACCGCACGTCACCGAGCGGTCCACCTTCTACGAGACCGCGCACGGCCTGCAGCCGATGCCCGCCCCGCGGTTCTCGCGCAGCGTGCCCGATGTGCCGTCGGCCCCGCCGTCGGTCGGCGCCGACAACGACGCCGTCCTCAAAGACTGGGCCTGATCAAACCTTCAACGAGAGGAAGTACAGAACGTGGAAATCAAGGATTCGGTTGCGGTCGTCACCGGCGGGGCCTCGGGCCTCGGTCTGGCGACCACCAAGCGACTGCTCGACGCCGGCGCCTCGGTCGTCGTCATCGACCTCAAGGGTGAGGAAGCCGTCGCCGAACTCGGCCCGCGGGCCAAGTTCGTCGCCGCGAACGTCACCGACGAGGAGGCCGTGACCAAGGCCCTCGACGTGGCCGAATCGCTCGGCCCGGTGCGCATCAACGTCAACTGCGCCGGCATCGGCAACGCCATCAAGACGCTCGGCAAGGAAGGCCCGTTCCCGCTGGACGGCTTCCGCAAGGTGGTCGAGGTCAACCTGATCGGCACGTTCAACGTGCTGCGGCTGGCCGCCGAGCGGATCGCCAAGACCGAACCTTTGAAGGGTGAAGAGCGCGGCGTCATCATCAACACCGCCTCGGTCGCCGCGTTCGACGGCCAGATCGGCCAGGCCGCCTACTCGGCATCCAAGGGCGGGGTGGTCGGGCTGACCCTGCCGGTCGCGCGTGACCTGTCGCGCAACCTGATCCGGGTCTGCACCATCGCCCCGGGCCTGTTCAAGACCCCGCTGCTGGGCTCGCTGCCCGAGGAGGCGCAGAAGTCGCTGGGGCAGCAGGTTCCGCATCCGGCCCGCCTCGGCGACCCGGACGAGTACGGTGCACTTGCCGTGCACATCGTGGAAAACCCGATGCTCAACGGCGAGGTCATCCGGCTGGATGGCGCTATCCGTATGGCTCCTAGGTAAGGATTGATATGGCACTGGTAACCAAGTTCACCGAGGCCTTCGGTGTCGAGCATCCGATCGCCCAGGGCGGTATGCAGTGGGTCGGCCGCGCCGAACTCGTCGCCGCGGTGGCGAACGCGGGCGGTCTGGGTTTCATCACCGCGCTGACCCAGCCGACCCCGGCCGATCTGGCCAACGAGATCGCCAAGACCAGGGACCTGACCGACAAGCCGTTCGGGGTGAACCTGACCATCCTGCCGTCGATCAACCCGCCGCCGTACGACGAGTACCGCCAGGTGATCGTCGACTCGGGCATCAAGATCGTCGAGACCGCGGGCTCCAACCCCGGTCCGCACCTGCCGATGTTCCACGACAACGGGATCAAGGTGCTGCACAAGTGCACCTCGGTGCGGCACGCGGTGAAGGCGCAGACCCTCGGCGTGGACGGCATCAGCATCGACGGCTTCGAGTGCGCCGGGCATCCCGGTGAGGACGATGTGCCGGGCCTGGTGCTGATCCCGGCGGCGGCCAAGGAGATCGAGATCCCGATGATCGCCTCCGGCGGCTTCGGGGACGCACGTGGTCTGGTGGCCGCGCTGGCGCTGGGCGCCGACGGCATCAACATGGGCACCCGGTTCATGTGCACGGTGGAGTCCTGCATCCACCAGAACGTCAAGGAAGCCATCGTGGCCGGCGACGAGCGCGGCACCGAACTGATCTTCCGCAGCCTGCGCAACACCGCGCGGGTGGCGTCCAACGTCGTCTCGCGCGAGGTGGTGGAGATCCTGAACAAGGGCGGCCAGTTCGAGGACGTCAAGGACCTGGTGGCCGGCGTGCGCGGCCGCAAGGTGTTCGACGACGGTGACATCGACGCCGGCATCTGGACCGTCGGCACCGTGATGGGCCTGATCGACGACATCCCGACCTGCGATGAGCTGATCAGCCGCATCGTGGACGAGGCCGAGGACATCATCACCGGACGCCTCGCCGACATGATCAACCTGGACGAGCCGGAGCAGGCCAGCGCCTGATTCGTCCGTAGCGACAAAAACCGCCCGGTCGGACCCGCGAGGAAACTCGCGGCGTTCGATCGGGCGGTTCTCGTTGGATCCGCTGAAAGGCCTCAGAGGGCCTGGAGGAGGAGCTGTGTCAGACCGCGGTGGCGAGGTCCGGGAACTGTTCTGAGGTGTCACCCTCGACCAGGACGTCCCCGTGGTAGAGGGCGTCGAAATCAACCTTGATGACATCTGCACTGGTGTCGTCGATCCACATGCCAACGAGAGTATGACCGCTTGTTAAGAGATCTTTGAGCTCAAGTTCGGAAATTCGTGGCAATTCTTACCGCCGGGTAGGTTTAGGCTGCTGGAGAGCTGGGAACCGCGCTGGGGATATGCTGCGAACAAGCCCCTGAGCTGCGCAGATGTCATGCCTTCGAGGTCGCTCGGAGAGGCCTGAAAGTTTGCCGGGACTCCCGGTTTCACCCCGAAGCTCAGCAAATTCTTACTCGCGAGTAGGGGGAGCGGTGCGCAAGGGCCGCCGGTGCCGTGACGCAAGTGGCTGATGGGGCTGTTGGGGTTCGGGGATTCCGATCCGGTCGCGAATGTGAAAACTCTGCGGCGAGAACCGGGAAACCCCGCAGAGGTTTCACGATCGGAATGCGGACTGGCCTGACGCGCGCAGTGAACCCGCCGGCCAGGCTCCTCGTATCCACGTCGGCGCGACAGCGTTGACGGCCTGACTTAACCTTGTTAACTTACCCGCGATACTCATTGAGGGGACGCTCGTGCTCAACAGAATCGCCCGCCTCGCGATAGCCGCCCCGCGCCGGGTGCTGGCCATCGCCGCGCTCATCATGGTCGCCGCCGCGGTCTTCGGGATCCCGGTCGCCAAGACCCTGTCCGCCGGCGGTTTCCAGGACCCCACCTCGGAGTCCGCGCAGGCCTCCGCGCTGCTCACCGAGAAGTTCGATCAGGGCGATATGCAGCTGCTGATCACCATCACTTCCGACGACGGGGTGCACAGCCCGGCGGCCACGGCGGCCGGCACCGACATCGTCGACCGGCTGGAGCACTCGCCCCACGTCGCCCAGGTGGTCTCGGCGTGGACCGCACCGCCGCCCGCGGCCGCGGAACTGATCAGCACCGACCAGAAATCCGGTCTCATCGTCGCCGGCATCACCGGCGGGGAGAACGACGCCCAGAAGTACGCCAAGGCGCTCTCCGACGAACTCGTACACGAGCGGCCGGGGCTGACACTTCGCTCCGGCGGCACCGCCATGGTCTACGCCCAGATCAACGCCCAGACCGAGAAGGACCTGCTGCGGATGGAGGCCATCGCCATCCCGCTCAGCTTCCTGGTGCTGGTGTGGGTGTTCGGCGGCCTGGTCGCCGCGGCGCTGCCGATGGCCGTCGGCGGGTTGGCCATCCTCGGGTCGATGTCGGTGCTGCGGCTCATCACGTTCAGCACCGACGTCTCGATCTTCGCGCTGAACCTGTCCATCGCGATGGGGTTGGCGCTGGCCATCGACTACACCCTGCTCATCATCAGCCGCTACCGCGACGAACTCGCCGACGGTGTGCCCCGGGACCGGGCCCTGATCCGCACCATGGTCACCGCCGGGCGGACCGTGGTGTTCTCGGCGACCACCGTGGCGCTGTCCATGGTGGCGATGCTGCTGTTCCCGATGTACTTCCTGAAATCCTTCGCCTATGCCGGGGTGGCCACCGTCGGCTTCGCGGCGCTGGCGGCCGTCGTCGTGACCCCCGCCGCCATCTGGCTGCTCGGGGACCGGATGAACGCGCTGAACGTGCGCCGGCTGTTCCGGCGCGCCGACCCGGCGCCCAAACCCGTCGAGCAGCAGTTCTGGTATCGCTGGACGCACCGGGTGATGCGCCGGGCCGTCCCGCTCGGGTTGGCCGTGGTGGCCCTGCTGCTGGTGCTGGGCACACCGTTCCTCGGGGTCAAATGGGGCTTCCCCGACGATCGGGTGCTGCCGGCCTCGGCGTCGGCGCATCAGGTCGGCGACCAGCTGCGCGACGACTTCCAGGACAACTCGGCCACCGCGGTCAGCGTCGTCGTTCCCGACGCGCACGGCCTGACCCCCGCGGACTTCGAGCACTACGCCGCCGAGCTGTCCAAGGTCGACGCGGTGACATCGGTGTCCGCGCCGACCGGCAGCTTCGTCGACGGCGCGAAGACCGGGCCGCCGGTGGCCGCAACCGGCGTCGCCGACGGCAGCGCCTTCCTCACCGTCAGCAGCAACGCCCCGCTGTTCTCCGACGCCTCCGAACACCAACTCGACGCGCTGCATGCCGTGCCCGGGCCGGACGGGCGCGATGTGCAGATGACCGGCATCGCGCAGATCAACCGGGACAGCGTCACCGCGATCACCGACCGGCTGCCGTGGGTGCTCGGGCTGATCGCCGTCATCACCTTCGGCCTGCTGTTCCTGCTCACCGGCAGCATCGTGCTACCGCTCAAAGCCATTGCGCTGAACATTCTTTCGCTCACCGCCGCATTCGGGGCCCTGGTCTGGATCTTCCAGGAGGGGCACCTGTGGGCGCTGGGCACCGCACCGACGGGCACCCTGGTGGCCAATATGCCGGTGCTGCTGTTCTGCATCGCGTTCGGCCTGTCGATGGACTACGAGGTGTTCCTGCTGGCCCGGATCCGGGAGAACTGGCTCCGCACCGGCAAGAACGACGAAGCGGTGGCACTCGGGCTGGCCCGCACCGGCCGGGTGATCACCGCCGCGGCCCTGGTCATGTCGATCTCGTTCGCCGCGCTGATCGCCGCGGAGGTGTCGTTCATGCGGATGTTCGGTGTCGGGCTCACCCTGGCGGTCCTCGTCGACGCCACCCTGGTGCGGATGGTGCTGGTGCCCGCCTTCATGCACCTGCTCGGACGGTGGAACTGGTGGGCCCCGGCCCCGCTGGCCCGGTTGCACGAGCGGATCGGGATCAACGAAACCGGGGACCCCGAACCGGACCACCGGAGCCGACGGTCCGCGGCGGTGGCGGACACTGGCTGACGTGTCCGCCCCCGCACCCAAACGCCGCAGAGCCGCGCGGGGCTCCGGCGAACAGTTACGCGATGAGATCCTCGATGCCGCCACCGAGTTGCTGCTGGAGACCGGGCAGGCCAAGGCGGTGGCGATCCGCGCGGTGGCCCAGCGGGTGGGGGTGACCTCGCCGTCGATCTACCTGCACTTCGCCGACAAGGACGCGCTGCTCGACGCCGTCTGCGCCCGGTACTTCGAGCGGCTCGACGAACAGATGCAGCGGGTCGCCGCCGAACAGACCTCGTCCATCGAGGTGCTGCGCGCCCAGGGGCTGGCCTACGTGCGGTTCGCCCGGCAGACCCCGGAGCTGTACCGCATCGCGACCATGGGGGAGGGCCGGCCCGACAGCGATGTGGATCTGACCCTGGCCAGTTCGGCGTTCCAGCACATGCGCGCGACGATCGAGCAGTTGATGGACGAGGGCGTCTATCCGCGTGGGGATTCCACCGCCGCCGCGCTGGAATTGTGGACGGCCGCGCACGGTGTCGCGGCGCTGCTGATCGCCAAGCCCTATCTGCCGTGGGGAGATGCCGAAGAGTTCGCCGATCGGGTGCTGCGGTCGATAGCCTGTGGACACATCGTCACCGGCTACCTCGGCGCCGACCTCGCACCCGCCGAAGCTGTCGAGAAACTCTCGAAACTCAAGGAGCGCAGCGATGAGTGATCTCGTGAACAACCCCTTCTTCGCCCGGGTGTGGATCGCGCTGTCCGGGCATGAACCGGAAGCCCTGCGCCGGCTGCGGACGGCCAACCTGGCCGGCCTCACCGGGCGGGTGCTGGAGGTCGGCGCCGGCACCGGCACCAACTTCGCGCATTACCCGGCCGGTGTCACCGAGGTGGTCGCCCTGGAACCCGAACGCCACCTCGCCGAGGTGGCTCGCGAGGCCGCCCGCACCGCCCCGGTGCCGGTGGTGGTCAGCACTACCGCGATCGAGGACTTCGAGGAGGATCAGGCGTTCGACGCCGTGGTGTGCTCGTTGGTCCTGTGCTCGGTCGACGATCCCGATAGCGTTGTGCGCCAACTGTATTCAATGCTCAAACCGGGCGGTGAGCTGCGCTATCTGGAACACGTGGCCGGGGTCGGGGCGCGCGCGGCGCTGCAGAAGGCGGCCGATGCGACGGTGTGGCCGAGGCTGTTCGGCAATTGCCACACCCACCGCAACACCGAGGCGTCGATCACCGGGGCCGGTTTCTCGGTGGCCACGGCCCGCCGCGAAAAGGCGATGCCGGCGTGGGCGCCGCTGCCGGTCACCGAGGTCGCCCTCGGCCGGGCGGTCCGCCGGTAGCTCAGCGCAGCAGTTCGGGCAGCCGCTGCAGCAGCTTGGGCAGCGCGGTCGCCGAGGGCTCCCGCACCACCGCGGTGGCGGACGCCGACAGCGGTGTCTCCTGCGGGTTCACCTCGATCACCGGGATTCCGGCGGTCAGCGCGGCCTCCGGCAGCCCGGCAGCCGGGTAGACCACCGAGGATGTGCCGACCACGATCACCAGATCGGCCTTGGCGACGGCCTGCACCGACGCGTCCCAGGCGTCGTCGGGCAGACCCTCACCGAACCACACCACATCGGGCCGGATCAGCCCGCCGCACGAGCAGTGCGGCGGATCCACGACCTCGACCGGCTCCGGCATGGCGGGCAGCTCGCCGGTGTAGGGCGCCTGGCAGCGATCGCAGCGGAACTCGAACAGGCTGCCGTGCACGTGGTAGACCCGGCTGCTGCCGGCCCGCTCGTGCAGGTTGTCCACGTTCTGGGTGACCACGTGCACCTCGGCGAAATCCTCCCAGGCCGCCACCGCCAGATGCCCGGGGTTCGGATCGACCCCGCTCATCATGTAGTGCCGCCACAGGTACCAGGCCCACACCCGTTCCGGGTGCCGCTGCCAGCCGTCGCTGCTGGAGATCTCGTAGGGGTCGACGTGCGCCCACAGACCGGTCTCGACATCGCGGAACGTGGGCACACCGCTCTCGGCGGACATGCCCGCACCGCTCAGCAACGTCACTCGCACCTGACCAAACTATCCTGCGTGCGACATACTGGGCACGTGGGAGGTCTGGGGGAGTGGGTACGGCTGGATCAGCGGGCCGGAACCCCGCTGTTCGATCAATTGCGGACACAGATCATCGACGGGGTGCGCGACGGCCGCCTCACACCCGGCACCCGGCTGCCGACGGTGCGCGACCTGGCCGGCCAACTCGGTCTGGCGGTGAACACGGTGGCCCGGGCCTACCGCGAGCTGGAGTCCGCCGGAGTGCTCGAAACCCGGGGCCGGTTCGGCACTTTCGTGGCCAGCGTCGACCCCGCCGACAATGCGATGGCCACCGCCGCGCATTCGTTCGCCGAGACGGCCCGGGCGCAGGGGCTGGGTAAGGCCGAGGCGCTGCGCTACATCGACGCCGCTTTCGACTGAGCCGGTCAACCGGTCCAGCGCAGCACGTCCAGCGCCACCGCCACATCCACACTGCACTGGGCCAGCGGCGCGGGCAGCAGTTCGTCGGCGCGGGCCAGCCGGCGCAGCAGGGTGTTGCGGTGTGTGTAGAGCCGGGCCGCTGCGCGCGACGCATTGCACTGGCTGGCCACGAATACCCTTACCGCATCCTGTAATTCGGGTCCGGCTGCGGCGAAGTCGCCCAGCACCCGGTCGACGAACTCGCTCGCCCGGTCCGGATCGGCGGTGATCAGCGAGACCAGCTGCACCTCGGTGAACTGTGCGACCTGTTGCGGGGAGTGCAGCCGCGCCATCATCTGCTGGGTGGTGATGGCCTCGACGTGGCTGCGCCGGAAACCGTCCACCCCGTCCCCGGCGGTACCGAGGGCGACCCGCACGTCGAGCCGGGCGAGCGCGGCGATCACCGCGCCGACGTCGACGACGCCCGGCGTCCAGACCCAGCGGGTCGCGCTGCTGGCCAGCACACTCAACGGCCGTCCGCCGCCGGCCCGGCCGACCGCCTCCGCGGCCCGGTCCAGGTGGGTCAGATCCGCGCCGGGGCTGTCGGTCCAGAGGACCGCGGCGGTGTGCGGGCCGGTCAGCGCGTACCCGAGCCGGTGCTCGGCGCGGTCCCGCGGGATCGGAGCGCCCTCGAGCAGCAGGGTGACGGTCTCGCGCCGTTCGGCCAGGCTGCCGCGGGTCAATTCGTCGCGCTCCAGCTCGATCTGGGCGGCGATGCCGGCCAGCGTCGCATCGACGAACGCGCTGATCGACCTCGAGCAGGCCTGCAGCAGGTCGTGCAGCTCGGCCGGGTCGGAGGTCAGCTCGAAGGCGATCTCCATCAGCCGCCGCCAGGCCACGCCCTCGCCGACCCGGTAGGAATCGAGCGGAAACGCATCGACACCGCGGCGCACCAGCTCGCGGGCGATGGTCAGCGGCTCCGGTCCGGTGTTCGGCGGGACCGGGGCGCCCGGGTCGCGGACGTTGGCGGTGCCCCAGAAGAACAGATTGGCCCGGTTGCTGCGGCTCACCGCGGCGGCCAGCTCCGGGTCGGCGGCGATCTTCGGGTTTGCCGACAGCACCGCCTGGTCGAGTTCGTCGAGCCACTCCGGGCGGGCGTTGACCACGATCTGCGCGCACTGCCGGATCAACTCCCGAACTCGGGGCGAGGGCAGTTCACCGGCCATCGCCCCACCCTAGGCCGGTGGTGCACTGTGCACCACAACAGTGCCGAATCGGGATGTTCTGACCTGGCTGACGCATCGCTGGGGGCGCGACCATCGATACATCGAAAGTGGACAGGAGCAGGCCATGGAATCAGTTGACGTGTTGATCGTCGGAGCCGGGATCTCCGGGATCGGGGCCGCCTACTACCTACAGCGCGACCACCCGGGCCGCAGCTACACCATCCTGGAGTCCCGCGGTGCGACCGGCGGTACCTGGGATCTGTTCCGCTACCCGGGAATTCGCTCCGACTCCGATCTGCACACCTTCGGCTACGAGTTCAAGCCGTGGCGCGACGAACACGCCATCGCCACCGCCGACAAGATCCTGGACTACCTGCGCGAGACCGTGGCCGAGAACGGCATCGACTCCCGCATCCGGTTCCACCACCGGGTCATCGGCGCGGCCTGGAGCAGTGCCGACGCCCGCTGGGTCGTCGACGTCGAGCACGACGGGGAACTGCTCCGGTTCAGCGCGAACTGGCTGTTCTGCGCCGGCGGCTACTACCGCTACGACCAGGGCTTCACCCCGGAGTTCCCCGGCCGTGACCGGTTCACCGGGCAGATCGTGCACCCGCAGCACTGGCCCGAGGACCTGGACTACACCGGCAAGAAGGTGTTGATCATCGGCAGCGGCGCCACCGCGGTGACGCTGGTGCCCTCGATGGCGAAGACGGCCGGGCACGTGACCATGCTGCAGCGCTCACCGACCTACGTCCTGCCGGTGCCCGCCAAGGACGGCTTCGCGAACACGGCCCGCCGACTGCTCGGCGAGGACCGTGGCTACGCACTGGCGCGCCGCAAGAACATCGCCAAACAGCGTGCGGTGTACACCTTCTGCCAGAGATATCCGGCCGCGGCGCGGTGGCTGATCCGGCGGGTGAACGCCGCCAAGCTGCCGGACGGGTACCCGGTCGACGAACACTTCAGCCCGCGGTACAACCCGTGGGATCAGCGGCTGTGCGCGGTACCCGACGCCGACCTGTTCGACGCGATCAGCAATGGCAGCGCCTCGGTGGTCACCGACCGGATCGCGACCTTCACCGAGACCGGCGTGCTGCTGGAATCCGGCCGCGAGCTCGACGCCGACATCATCGTCACCGCAACGGGATTGAACGTCCAGCTGTTCGGCGGCATGACGCTCACGGTGGATGGGGAACCGGTCGACTTCGCACAGACCGTCGCCTACAAGGGCATCATGCTCTCCGGGGTGCCGAACTTCGCCTTCGCGTTCGGCTACACCAACTCGTCCTGGACGCTCAAGGTCGGGCTGCTGTGCGAGCACTTCTGCCGGCTGCTCACCCACATGGACGAGTACGGATTCACCCACGTCCGACCGGAACTCGACGAACCGGTGATGCCCACCAAACCACTGCTGGACTTCGCCGCCGGTTATGTGCAGCGCGCCATCGACGAGATCCCGCGCCAGGGCGTGCGCGGTCCGTGGCAGATGACGATGAACTACACCGTCGACGCCCGGGTGCTGCGCGACGGCCCGGTCACCGATCCCGGGCTGCGGTTCGCCAGCGCGGTTCCGGTCGGGGTTTAGCCGAACTCCAGTCGGGTGGTCACCCCACGCAGCGGATCCAGCACCGGCAGTCGGTGCGCGGCCCAGATCAGCGCGTTGAGCACCGCGCCGCGACCGGTCGGCAGCGGCACATCGTGCGCGGCGCGCACCCCGGGGATGGTGTTGACCAGGTCGGCGGCCTGAGACACGGTCAGGCTGAACGGCATCGGCGGCACCGCATAGCGCAGCGAGGGCCGCAGCAGGCCCTTGCGTGCCCACCAGGCGAACCAGGACGGCGGCAGATCGAACATCATCTGCCCACCGGGGAACCGCTTGGCGCATTCGGTGATCAGGGCCAGCGACTCGTCGGGCTGCAGGTACATCAACAGGCCCTCGGCGGTGATGAACACCCCGTGCTCGGTGTCCACCTCGTCCATCCAGCTGTAGTCCAGCGCGGACTGGGCGCTCACCGAGATCCGGTCCGAATGCGGTAGCAGCTTGTCCCGCAGGTCCACGATCGGCGGGAGATCCACGCTGTGCCAGCGGAATTCATCGCCGACCCCGGCCTCGGACAGGCGGTAGAAGCTGGTCTGCAGTCCCTCGGCCAAGGCCACCACCGTCGCCTTCGGGTGATCCCGCAGATACCTGGCGGTCTCCCGGTCGAAGGCCAGCGCGCGCAACGCCATGTCCTGGCGGCGGACGTAGCCGAACTTCGCGAAATCGAAGTCGATGGCGTCGACCAGGTCGATGGCCACCGGGTCGCGCAGGATCGCGTCGGGCCGGCGGGCCTCGGTCGCCCGGACCAGCAGCGTGAGCAGGGCGGTCTCGGATACTCCGGTAAGGACGGTGCCGTCGGCCTTGCTGGTGGGGGAGTCGGTCATGGAGGCGAATGTACCGGCGCGCTCAGCGCAGCACCTTGTCCAGCGTCCGGAGGTTGCGGGTGGTGGTGCAGGACTTGTAGCGCTTCTTGCCCATCGTCTTGCCGATCGCGGACGTCAGCGTCGCCGACCGGGCCACCTGCCAGTACAGCACCCCGTCCCCGCGGGCCGCGGTCTCACCGGCGTCGGCGGCCAGCGCCACCAGCTCGTCGAGCACATCCGGATCGCTGACGAACGTGACGTAGCTGTGGTGCCCGGGCACGTCCCGTTCGAACGGGTAGGCCGCCGAGATCCGGGCCAGCGTGTCGAGGTCATAGACCAGCACCCAGGCGTCGTACCCGAACCCTTCGCGCAGCGCGGTCTCGGCGGTGCGGCGGACCGTGGCCGTCGACGCCGAGCTGTCCAGCAGGACGTTGCCGCTGGCCAGGATCGTCTGCACGGCGGTGAACCCGGCGCCGGTGAACACCGCGGCGACATCGGCCATCTTGAGGTTCACCCCGCCCACGTTGACCCCGCGCAGGAACGCCGCGTAGCGGGTCACCGGCCGAACTCCAGCGGATTCACCTGCCCGAATCTACCGGCACCGCCACCTCGGATCCGTCGAGATCTCAGGGAGATCCTGCGGCCGCGGGGCGGGCGGCCCGGACCGGCCGTGTTCGTCGGCGGAACTCCGGCCATCAACCCGGCCAGACCGCACTTGTCCCCGACCGTGGAGTCGTACTCTCGTGGAATGGTGCGCCAGGTTTTCGACGACAAGCTGCTGGCACTGATCAGCGGGAACTCGCTGGGGGTGCTGGCCACCATCAAGCAGGACGGCCGGCCGCAGCTGTCCAACGTGACCTACTACTTCGACGCGCCGAACATGGCGATCCAGGTCTCGGTCACCGAACCGCGGGCCAAGACCCGCAATCTGCGCCGTGACCCGCGCGCGTCGGTGCATGTGTCCTCCGATGACGGCTGGGCCTACGCCGTCGCCGAGGGCGATGCGGTGTTGACCCCGCCCGCGGCCGCCCCCGACGACGACACCGTCGAGGCGCTGATCACGTTGTACCGCAACATCGCCGGGGAACATCCGGATTGGGACGACTACCGCCGCGCCATGGTGGACGACCGCCGGGTGCTGATGACGCTGCCGATCACGCATCTGTACGGGATGCCGCCCGGGCGGCGTTGACGAGCGCTTGCGCGAGGAATATCGGGCGCGTGGGGCTACGCTGGCCCCATGGCCGATAAGACACCGGAAGACGACAGCAAGCGTAAGTTCCGGGAGGCCCTGGAACGGAAGAATGCGCAGGCCACCGCCGGGGCATCGCACGCCGACGGCGGTCGCAAGCAGTCCCGGGCCCACGGCGCCGCGGACAACAGCCGCCGGGAGTTCCGCCGCAAGAGCGGTTAGCGGGAACCGCTCAGCGCGGTCGGCCGGTGCTCCTGGACCAGGATGGCGGCCAGGCAGATCAGCGCCAGCACCCCGACCGCGGCGGCGAAGCTCACCCCCGCGGTGCGCAGCCCCCAGGCCTGGGCGGCCAGGCCGACCCCGACCACCGGCACCGAGATCGCCACGTAGCCGACCACGAAATAGGTGGAGCTGACCTCGCCGCGCTGCGCCGTCGGCACCTTCTCCACCACCGAGGCCAGACCCCGGCTGAAGCTGACGCCCTGCCCGGTGCCCGCCACCAGCGCGGCGGCCAGCATGCCGGGTAACGACGAAAAGGCCAGCGCCGCACCCAGAATCACCATGCCGGCCACCAGAAGCACGCAGCCCGCGGCGACGGCGCGGGCCGGCGGGATGTGCCGGCCGATCAGCTGCGCGACGGCCGAGGCCACGAAGATCGACCCCGCCACCGCGCCGGCGACGGCATGGCTGCCGATTCCGATCACCCCGGCCACGAAGGACGGGGCCACCGAGGTGAACAGGCCCATCACCGCGAACCCGGCGAACGCGGCGGTGGCCGCGGTCAGGAACACCGGGCGCACCTCGGCCGGAACCGACAGCCGCTGCACGGCGATGCGGCCGGTTCGGCCGGAGGTCTCCGGCGCGAGCAATACGGCGGGCACCGCGAGCAGCGCCAACACGATGTGCACGACGAACGACAGCATCAGCGGGTGCGGGGCGTACTGCACCAGCAGTCCGGCCAGCACCGGGCCGCTGCCCAGACCGCCGACGTTGGCGATGGTGGCGACGGTGGCGGCCAGCCCGCGCCGGTCCGGGGCCACCGATTCGACGACCGCGGCGGTCGCGGTGCCGGTGAAGATGCCCGCCGACAGTCCGGACAGCAGCCGGCCGAGCAGCAGCAGCGCGATGCTGTCGGCGAACAGGAACAGGGTGGAGCTGGCGAGGGCGAAACCCAACCCGGCCAACAGCATCGGCCGCCGCCCGATCGCATCCGACCAGCCGCCGGCGATCAGCAGCGCGGTGAGCACCCCGACCGCGTACACCGCGAAGATGACTGTGGTGGTGACCACCGCGAAGTCCATCTGCTCGGCGTACAGCGCGTACATCGGCGTCGGGAGCGTCGTGCCGATCATGGTGGCGGCGAAGGCGTAGGCCAGGGCGGCGAATGCGAAGGACCGGCGGCGATGGTTCACGGGTGTGAACAACATCGCCGCCGGCCCTGTTTAATCCGCGTGCGGTTAGTGCGCGACCGCCTTCTCCGCACCCACCCCGGTCAGCGACCGGACCTCCATCTCCGCGTTGACCGCCGGATCGCCGGTGTCCTTGGAGGTCAGCGTGCCGATGATGCCGAGCGCGAAGGCCAGCGGGATGGACACGATGCCCGGGTTGGCCAGCGGGAACCAGGCGAAGTCCGCGCCGGGGATCATCGCGGTCTTGGTGCCGGACACCGCCGGGGAGAACACGATCAGCACGATGGTGGAGATCAGGCCGCCGTACATGCTCCACAGTGCGCCGCGGGTGTTGAACCGCTTCCAGTACAGCGAGTACACGATGGTCGGCAGGTTGGCCGCGGCGGCGACGGCGAAGGCCAGCGCCACCAGGAACGCGATGTTCTGGCCGTTGGCCAGGATGCCGAGCCCGATCGCGAGGATGCCGAGCACCACCGCGGTGATCCGGGAGACCCGCACCTGCTCGGCTTCGGTCACCTTGTGCGACTTGAGCACCGAGGCGTACACGTCGTGGGCGAACGAGGCCGACGCGGTGATGGTCAGGCCGGCGACCACCGCCAGGATGGTGGCGAACGCGACCGCGGAGATGATGCCCAGCAGCACCACGCCGCCCAGTTCCAGGGCCAGCAGCGGGGCCGCGGAGTTCACCCCACCGGCGGCGCCGAGGATGCGGTCCGGACCGACCAGGGCGGCCGCGCCGTACCCGAGCACCAGGGTGAACAGGTAGAACGCGCCGATCAGGGCGATGGCCCACACCACGCTGCGCCGCGCCTCCTTGGCGGTGGGCACCGTGTAGAAGCGCATCAGCACGTGCGGCAGGCCCGCGGTGCCGAGCACCAGCGCCAGCGCCAGCGAGATGAAGTTGATCTGGCTGGTCAGCGATCCGCCGTACTGGGCGCCGGGGGCGAGCACGTCGCGGCTGGCCACGCCCTCGGTGGTGGCGCCGGAGATGGCGGCCTGTGCGGAGGTGAGGATCTCGGAGAAGTTGAGACCGAACTTCGTCAGCACCATGACGGTCATGAAGCCGGCCCCCGCGATGAGCAGGACGGCCTTGATGATCTGCACCCAGGTGGTGCCCTTCATCCCGCCGACGAGCACGTAGACGATCATCAGCACACCGACCACGGCGATCACCAGCGACTGGCCGGCCCGGCTGTTGATGTTCATCAGGAGTGCGACCAGGCCGCCGGCGCCGGCCATCTGGGCCAGCAGGTAGAACAGCGACACCGTCAGCGTGGTGGTGGCCGCCGCCAGCCGGACCGGGCGCTGCTTGAGCCGGAAGCTCAGCACGTCGGCCATGGTGAATTTGCCTGTGTTGCGCAGCAATTCGGCGACCAGCAGGAGCGCGACCAGCCAGGCGACCAGGAAGCCGATGGAGTAGAGGAAGCCGTCGTAGCCATAGACGGCGATGGCGCCGGCGATGCCCAAAAAGCTCGCGGCCGACAGATAGTCACCGGCGATGGCGATGCCGTTCTGCGGGCCGGAGAAGGCCCGGCCGCCGGTGAAGAACTCGTCGGCGGTGGCGTTCTTCTTGCTGGCCCGGATCACCACGATCATGGTGACGATGACGAACAGGCCGAAGATGGCCATGTTCGCCACCGGGTTGCCGACCGAGTCGGTCGCTGCCAGATAGTTCACTGTTTGGCTTGTCACTGGGCCGGTCCTTCCAGTTCTTCGCGGATGGCCGCGGCGCGCGGATCCAGTTCACGGTTGGCGAATCGGACGTACAGGCCGGTGATGACGAACGTCGTCAGGAACTGGCCGAGGCCGATGATCAGCCCGAGGTTGACGTCGCCGAACACCTTGGTGGCCATGAAGTCGTGGGCGAACGCGCCCAGCAGGACGTAGAGGCCGTACCAGACGAGGAAGAACGCGGTCATCGGGAATACGAACTTGCGTAGCCGGTTGCGCAAGTCCTGGAATTCGGGACTCGCCTGCATGGCGATGAACTCTTGGCCGGTTGGGGCCGGCCGATTCTGGGTGGTGGGCACCGTGTGCTCCTGACTGGTCGAGTGTGAACCGCAACTGGCTGGAAGCGTATTGAGACTCAGGTCACAGCGAAAAGGGTTCCCGCAGGTGGACCTGCCGAAACGGGGGCGCGGTGCGGTGAACGGTCAGTCGTCGACGATGAGCGGTGCCGGGTCTTTCCGGCGAGCAGACGTCAATGGCCGCCGAATCGGGCGAAATGGGGGCCATTGGTGTCTGCTCGCGGGAGGTGCCTCCGGCTCGCGGGGGAACCGTGGCGGCGCTATCCCTTGGGGAGCCGCTCCACGCCCATGCCCAGGCGCTCCGGCACATGCATCCGGGCGAAGATCTGCGCGACGTCCGGGGTGGCCTTGGTGCACAGACTGACCGCGATCATCGTCGCGAACGCCACCGGCACGCTGACCGCGGCCGGATACCCGACCACCACCGCGGGCCAGCCGCCGAGCACCGCCTCGTCGACGCCGCCGGTGATGGCCACCAGCACGGCCCCACCGCAGACCAGGCCGCCGACGATCAGGCCGGTGGCCGCGCCGGCGACGGTCAGCCCGCGCCACCAGATGCCGAGCACCAGCAGTGGGCACAGGGTCGACGCCGCGACCGCGAACGCCAGACCGACGGTGCGGGACAGTTCCAGATCCGACACCAGCAGCGACAGCGGGATCGGGATCAGCCCGCCGATCACCGCGGCCACCCGGAAGTCGCGGACCCGGCCGCGCAGCACATCGGTGGCCAGCGCGCCGGCGATGCTGACCAGCAACCCCGACGACGTAGCCAGGAATGCCGCGATGGCACCGGCCGCGACCAGCGCGCCCAGCAGCTGCCCGAACGCCCCGCCGATCGCCGAGCCGGGCGCCAACAGCACTGCGGCGTCGGCGGTTCCGGTGATCAGCAGTTGCGGCACGTACAGCCGGGAGAACACCCCCAGCAGGATGGGGAAGAGGTAGAACAGCGACAGCAGCGCGATGACGGCCAGCGCGGTGCGCCGGGCGGCCCGGCCGTCGGGATTGGTGTAGAAGCGCACCAGCACATGCGGCAGGCCCATGGTGCCCAGGAACGTCGCGACGATGATCGAGAGCACCTGATACAGCGGGTGCCCGCCGCCCAGACCGCCGCCGGGGACGATCCACTCCGTGCCGGTGCTCGGCGTCCCGGCCACCGCGGGGGTGGCCGCCCCGGCGGACAGCGTCAGGTGCGCCCCGGCGCCGACGGTGTGTTCGCCGGGCGCCCCGAAGGTGGCGTCGCGCACCGGTTCTCCGTCGAGCAGGCCGGTGACCCGGATCCCGGCCGGGTCGACCACCTGGACCACCACATCGGTCTCGATCTGCACCGTGGTGTCCCGGTCCACGGTGGGCGGCAGCGGGCCACCCAGATCGCCGCGGTCGGAGATGAACAGACCGAGCAGTGCCAGCGCCGGGATCGCGACCGCGGTGAGTTTGAGCCAGTACTGGAAGGCCTGCACGAAGGTGATCGACCGCATCCCGCCGCCCACCACGTTGGTGATGACGATCGTCGCGACCAGTACCGGACCGGTCCAAACCGGCATCCCGAGAAGGGTTTTCAGGGCCAGACCGGCGCCCTGATACTGCGGGGCCAGGTAGAACAGGCAGATCATCACGACGACGAGCATCGCCACCTTGCGCAGCCGGGCCGACCCGAGCCGGAACTCGGCGAAGTCGGGCACCGTGTACGCGCCGGAGCGGCGCAGCGGGGCCGCGACGAACAGCAGCAGCCCGAGATAACCGGCGGTGAAGCCGAGCGGGTACCACAACGCGTCGGCGCCGTATTTGGCGATCAGCCCGGCAACCCCGAGAAAGGATGCGGCGGAGAGGTATTCCCCGGAGATGGCGGCGGCGTTCCAGCGGGGCCCGACACTGCGGGAGGCCACCAGGAAGTCAGAGGTGGTGCGAGACAGGCGAACACCCCAGCTGCCGATCACCACCGTCGCGACGGCGGCCAGCAGCAGTGCGGCTGCGGTCAGCGGGGAGCCGGTCACGGTTCGCTGTCGACGACCCGGACGAAGTCCCGCTCGCCCTGTTCGGCCAGCCGCACGTACAGCCGCCCCACCCCGTAGAGCAGGGGATAGGGCAGGACGGCCAGCAGCAGCCAGTTCAGCCGCATCCCGAACAGGGTGAGTTCGGGTGCGGCGGCGCTCAGCACCAGGATCCCGGCGACGGAGAGGGCGACCACCGCGGTCAGGCGCAGCGCCAGCCCGAGCTGGGCGCGCACCAGGCCGCGCACCAGCGCGTCACCGACCTGGGTCTGCTCCTGCACCTCGATCCGGGTGCGCACCATGCGGGCGCCGCGCCGGTGGGCCAGCACCACGCGTTGGCGTTGCGGGCGTTCACTCATCGGTGCTGCCCGGCTTGAGGTTGCGCATCGGGTCGCGGACCAGCCGGTCGCGCAGTTCGCGGGCCTGGCGCCGGCTCACCGGCAGTTCCACCGCCGGGGATTCCCCGTTGGCGCGCAGCCGCACCAGCACCGCGCCGTCGACGGTGCGCAGCCCGGTCACCAGCCGCAGCGACACCAGATAGGACCGGTGGATGCGCTGGAAGCCGCGGTCGCGCCAGCGGGTTTCCAAGATGCTCAACGGGATTCGCACCAGGTGCGATCCGGTGGCCGAATGCAGCCGGGCGTAGTCCCCCTCGGCCTCCACCCAGCCGATGCTGTCCCGGGGGACCAGGTGGGTGATGCCGCCGAGTTCGGCGGGGATGACGTCGGAGTCGGTGGCGTCGGTGTTCGCGGCCGGTTCGGAGTCGCTGGTGCGGGTCAGCACGACCCGGCGTACCGCCTCGTCGAGCCGGTTCTGCCGGATCGGCTTGAGCAGGTAGTCGACGGCGCCGACGTCGAAGGCGTCCACCGCCCGGTCGTCGTGCGCGGTGACGAAAACGATGGACGGCCGGTTGGCGAAGTTGCGCAGCACGCCGGCCAGTTCGATGCCGGACAGGCCGGGCATGTTGATGTCCAGGAAGACCGCGTCGATGTTGTGCTGGTTGAGCTCCCGCAGCGCGGAGGTGGCGTCCCCGGCGGTGTGCACGACGCCGATCTCGGGGTGGTCGCCGAGCAGATAGGCCAGCTCGTCGAGCGCCGGGGTCTCGTCGTCGACGGCGAGCACCGTCAGGTTGGCGGTCACCCCAACCCACCCCCGGCGCGCACGCCCGAGCGGAACTTGGGAACCCGCATGATGACCTTCGTACCCGCTCCGATGGCTGTCTCGACCACCAGACCGTAATCGTTGCCGAAGGCTGCGCGCAGCCGATGGTCCACATTGGTCAGGCCGACATGCGCCGATTGGTCGGGTCGTTCGGCCAGGGCGTCACCCGGACCGGCGCGCAGCGCGTCGGGATCCATGCCGGAGCCGTCGTCCTCGACGGTGATGACACAGTCCGAGCCGGCGTCGGTGGCCACGATCTCCACCGAGCCGCCGCCCCGGCCGGCCAGGCCGTGCCGGACCGCGTTCTCCACCAACGGTTGTAGTGCCAGAAACGGCACCACCACGTTGAGCACCTCGGGGGCGACCTGCAGGCGGACCTTGAGCGCGGCACCGAAGCGGGCCCGCTCCAGGGTGAGGTAGCGGTCGATGTTGCGCAGTTCCTCGGCCAGGGTGGTGTATTGCCCGGCCGCGCGGAACGAGTACCGGGTGAAGTCGGCGAACTCCAGGATGAGCTCGCGGGCCCGGGCGGGGTCGGTGCGTACGAACGAGGCGATGGTGTTGAGCGCGTTGTAGATGAAGTGCGGGCTGATCTGCGCGCGCAGCGCCAGCACCTCGGCCTTGTCCAGGCGGGCGCGGGAAGCGTCGAGTTCGGCGAGTTCGATCTGGCTGGCCGCGTAACGGGCAACCTCGCCGATGGCGCCGAGCATGCCGGGCCCGGGGGTGTCGAGGGTGACCACGACCAGGGCGCCGAGCACGTCGCCGGCCTCGGTCATCAGCGGCTGGGCCACCACGGTGGAACTGCGGGCGTCGTTGAGCACGCGACGTTCCCCGGCGATCGACTCGGCCGCCGTTTCCGCGCAGGTCGCGGCGATGTCGGGCTGCCAGATCTGTTGGTCGGACGGGTCGGCGGCCAGCAGGTCCCCGTGGCCGTCGAACAGGGCGACGCCGTTGGTGCCGGTGAGCTCGCGCAGGAACGGTGCTGCGGTGGCGGCGGATTCGGCGTCCAACCCCTGGCGCAACGCGCGTGCGGCTTCGGAGGCGGTATGCAGCGCGGCGTGCACGGCCCGCTCGGTGGGGGTGGCCACGACACGGCGGGTGCGCACCACCAGCACGGCGGCCACCGCCGCCAGCAGCAGCGCGACCGCCAGCGTCAGCGCGATCTGTCCCGACATCGGTTACTGGACCGGGCAGGCGTACTTCCTGGCCACGTCCATCACCCGCTCCTGCGCACCGGGGCCGATGACGCCCTGGGCAGCCAGCTCCAGACCGATGTAACCGGGCAGACCGCCCACGCAGGCCTGGTGCATGGCCCGCCAGGCGGTGTCGGGGTTCAGGTTGTAGCCGTTGCGCTGCAGGCCGCCCAGGTACTCGTCGAAGGCCGGGGTGCCCTGCTCGGGGATGGCGTGCGCGGTGCCGGCCAGGGCGATGGCGGCGGCGACGGCCGCGACGACAGGGGCGATCACGCGTCTCATGGCCATCTCCTCGACATGTGTGGCTGGTCAGGAGATCACGTTCGCACACCGCACCGACACCGGCCCCCGGATTCACCGTTCTGGTGAACGCCGGAGGCGGTCTAGGTTGCCAGCCAGGCCAGCGCGGCGACCACGAGGGCCTGGGTTCCGGTGTCCAAGGTGGGCTGGATGACCGGCGCGAAGGTCGGGGAGTGGTTGACCGGGATGTCCTGGGCGACGCGGCCGGATTCGACGGCTGTGCGGTAGAGCTGTTCGTCGGTGCCGCCGATGCCCCAGAAGGTGTACGGCGCGCCGAGCCCGCGGGGGAGGTCGCTGAAGTCCTCGCTGGCCGCCCCGGCGCCTATCGGGCTGAATCGTTCGCCGAAGAACCCGGCGAACGCCTCGCTGACCCGGTCGGTGACGGCGTCGTCGTTGACGGTCGGCGGGAACCGGTCGTAGAACTCGAAGTCGGGTTCCTTCGGGGAGTTCGATGCCTGGCATTCGGCGGCGACGATGCGCCGGATGGCGGCCAGCACCGCGTCCCGGACGGTGTCGTCGTAGGTGCGCAGATTGACTTCCAGCACCGCGCGGTCCGAGATCACATTGCTCTTGCTGCCCGCATGAATGCTGCCGACGGTGAGGACCACGGTCTCGGTGGCGGCGATCTCCCGGGAGACGATGGTCTGCAGTCGCAGCACGATCATCGCCGCGAGCACCACCGGGTCGACCCCGGCCTGCGGCATCGAACCGTGCGCGCCCCGGCCGTAGACGGTGATCCGGATGCTGTCGGCGGCCGCGAGCATCGGGCCGCGGTGGGTGGCCACCCGGCCGGCCGGTATCGGGAAGACGTGTTGGGCGAGCGCGACATCCACCGGCGGCAGGAGCTCGGCCAGACCGTCCTCGACCATGCCGCGGGCACCGTCGCCGAGCTCCTCGGCGGGTTGAAAGACGGCGATCGCGGTCCCCGACCACTGGTCGGCGCCCTCGGCGAGCAGCGTTGCCGCGCCGAGCAGACAGGTGACGTGCACGTCGTGGCCGCAGGCGTGCATGACGGGCACCTCGCCGCTGCGCACGGTGCTCGCGTAGGGCAGGCCGGTGGCCTCCTGGACGGGCAACGCGTCCATATCGGCGCGCAACAGCACCGATGCGCCGCTGCCGTTGCGCAGGATGCCGACGACACCGGTGCCGCCGATCCGGTCGTGCACTTCGTAGCCAGCGGCGCGCAACCGGTCGACGACCAGCTGCGCGGTGCGGTGTTCCTGATGGGACAGCTCGGGGTGCCGGTGTAGGTCCCGATACAGGTCCTCCTGCCAGGACCGGATGTCGGGGAGCCGTTGCAGCACTGCGGTGGCCGCGCTCATGGTTCCCAGTCTGGCAGGAGCCGCTCTGCGGTCGATGCTTATGGTGAAACCCGACATCGTAGGCTGGCCGATATGACCGGGAATCTGTGCCTGACCCAAGATCCAGCGTCCGATGCGCTGCTCGAATCCAACCCGTTCGCGTTGTTGGTCGGCATGCTGCTGGACCAGCAGATCCCGATGGAGACGGCGTTCGCCGGGCCGAAGAAGATCGCCGACCGCGTCGGCGAGGTCGATGCCCGCCTCATCGCCGACTACAACCCGGACAGGTTCACCGAGCTGTGCTCGGAAACCCCTGCCATCCACCGCTTCCCGGGCTCGATGTCCAAGCGGGTGCAGGCGCTCGCGCAGGCCATCGTCGACGAGTACGACGGTGACGTCACCGCGCTGTGGACCGCCGGCGACCCGGACGGCCCCGAGGTGCTGCGCCGGCTCAAGCGGCTGCCCGGCTTCGGCGACCAGAAGGCCCGCATCTTCCTGGCCCTGTTGGGCAAGCAGTACGGCGTCACCCCGGAAGGCTGGCGCGAGGCGGCCGGCGATTACGGCAAGCCCGGCACGCACATGTCGGTGGCCGACGTGGTGGACGCCGGTTCGCTGCAGGAGGTCCGGGCGTACAAGAAGAAGATGAAGGCCGCCGCGAAGGCTGCGAAGGCCTAGTTCGTCGCCGACGGTGCGCTCAGATCGCTGATCGGCGCGATTTCTGGATCTGGTTGCACCGTCGCCGCGCGACACGTCAGAACGCGGGGCCGTCGAACCTTTCCCGGGTGACGAACTCCGACACCGCCTTGCGCTTGAGCTTGCGCAGTTGCGTGACCGGCTTTCCCAGCGGCACCACCGCCGCGACGGCGAACGAGTCGGGGATACCCAGAAGCTCCTTCACCGCGGCCTCCTCGGGCACCACCATGGTGGTGAGCACGCCGCCGAACCCCTCGGTGCGCGCCGCCAGCAGGATGTTCCACACCAGCGGGTACACCGACGCGCCCGCCACCACCCCGACGCGGTCCAGGTCCTGATCCAAGGCGGCGACCACCCCGAGGTCCACGCAGACCACCAGCAGCACGTCGGCGTCGATGAGATGCGCGGCGCGCGGCACCTGCACCGCGGCCAGGTCCTCGGCCGACACGCCCATGGGGTGCAGCGGGTTCCACGGGTTCTCGCCATTGCGCTGCTGGGCGATGTAGCGCCGGGACCCGGTGGCGCTCAGGTCGGCCAGCGCCTCCTTTGTCGCCTGCTCGCGAATCACCAGCACCCGGGTGCCCTGACGGTTCCCGCCGCTGGGCGCGAACCGGGCGTTGTCCAGGATCCGGGCCAGCGTCTCATCGGGCAGTGGGTCGCCGGTGAACACCCGGACCGCACCGGTTGTGCGCATAACCTCGTAGATATCCATGCTCACCATCATGCGTATGCGAAGGTAGGCATATGGCGAAGACACATCTGAACTGCCCGTGCGGCGAAGCGATTCAGGGCACCGACGAGGACGATCTGGTGGAGAAGGCGCAGAAGCACCTCGCGGAGTCGCATCCCGGCCGTGAATACGACCGGGAGATGATCCTGTTCATGGCCTACTGAGGTAGCCCCGAGAACAGCATTCCCGGCCGTCACGCGCAGGCGTCGACGACCGGGAATGCTCGTTTCACGAGAAGGTTGTTACGGCACCACCGTCGACCCGATGGTCGGCATGAACTGGCACTGCTTCTCGGTCGTGGTGACCTGACCGAAGATCGTCGACATGATGCTGCCCGAGCCGGTGTCGGCGATGACGGTCAGCGTGGTCGGCCCGTCCGGGTTGATGTTGGGCTGCGGCTTGAGCGTCGCGGTCCCGGACTTGCCGGTGCTCAGGTTCACCCAGGTGACGTTCAGCGGCAGCTTCTGCTCGGCCGCGGGGCCGGGCGTGCCGATCGCGGTGAACACGTAGGCGGTCTGACCCGCGGCCGGTCCGGGCGCGGGGATGGTGGCCGGGCCGGCCACCGAGATCGCGGTCGCCAGCACGTTGCCGCCGTCGGCGAGGCAACCGTTACTGATCGACGGGTACATGAAGTCCTGCGTCGTCGGCGCGTCGGGGCCGAACGAGGGGGTCACCCCGGCCGGAGCCGGTGCGGGCGCAGCCGGCGGTTGCGCCGGCGCCGGGACGGGCATGGCCACGGGCACAGCCTCGGGTGCCGGAGCGGGAGCCGGGGCGGCGGCCGCGGGGGCGGGCACTTCCTCCTTGGGCACCGCCATCGGGATCGGACCCACCGAGTACGCCGGATCGACCCCGGCGGGCAGGTGGGCCTGATCGCCCGCGCCGGCCGCAGGCACGTGCGCCTGCGGCTCGGACACGAACTGGTTCACAGCGGACGCGACATTCAACGAATCGCTGGGGGCCGCCGCGTTTCCGGCGAATGCGGCGGCAGCGGCCATGAGCATCGATGCGGCATTGGTCGGATCAGCAGCGGCCTGCTGAATCGCCGGACCGAGCGTCTCCATCGCCGGGAGTCCCGGAGCCTGTAATCCGTTGATCGGCAGCGGTGTAGGCGCGGCCGGATCGGCGTGGGCTGGGACCGCGACGCCGCCGCCCAGCACCAACGCGGCTGCGGTGGCACTGGTCAGCATTGTCCGGATCGATGGCATGACTCCCCCTGGTGGGCTTTTCGGTGACGGGCGGTGACTGACGGTCAGGGCAGGGCGGAGACCGGCAGGAACATCGGCACCAGCGACTGGGCGGCCGCGTCGGCCGGCGAGGTCGCCGGGGCGACACCCGGAGCCGCGGGCACGGCCGGGGTGGCAGCCGGGGCCTGCGGCAGCAGACCGGCCAGCGGGGTGCCGGACGGCATCAACGAGGCCAGCCCGGCGGGCATCAGGTTCTGCACCCCGGCCATGGCCGGCGCGGCGGCCGCGGCGGCGGGCAGCGCGGCGGCGGCATCCGTCGGCAGGCCGAGCGATGCGGGCGCGGTGGACGCCGGGATGATCGGGTCGACCGGAAGAGTCGACGGGGCAGCCCCGCCACCGGTGAACGCCGAGGCGAGGCCCTGGATGATCTGCGGCGCGGCGGCCGGCAGACCGGCGAGCTGGTTGACGAACGGCAGGTTCGGCATGGCCGGGGCCGGCACGGGCGCGGGCGGGGCCGGGATCGGCTCGGCCGCGGCGGCCGGGCTGAGCATCAGGGCAGTGGCGACGGCGCCTGCTCCGGCAATCATGCTGGCGGCAAACGCTTTTCTGGCTGGTGACACGGGACTCCCCATTTCGTTGACGGCACGTCTGATTCCGACGGTACGGAGTTACTGGTGTTACTCAAGTGACAAGAGTGGCGTTTATTCAACCGTTACGGAGGTGTGCGTCGATGGTGATGCGCGTCGGGCGAGCCGGTCGCGGGGGCCGGGTCGATAGAGTCGGGCCGGTAGACACCAACCACAACACCGGTCCGACGGCGCAGCTCTATCGCTGGGCGCCGCTGCTGCTATTGCTCAGCGTCGCCGCCCGGCTCGCCTGGACCTACCTGGTGCCCAACGGCTCCAACTTCGTCGACCTGCACGTCTACGTCGGCGGCGCGGACACCCTGGAAACCCCGGGCGCGCTGTATGACTACGTCTACGCGGAGCAGACCCCGGACTTCCCGCTGCCGTTCACCTACCCGCCGTTTGCGGCGGTGGTGTTCTACCCGTTGAGCCTGCTGCCGTTCGGCGTGGTGGCCCTCCTGTGGCAGCTCGGCATCTTCGCCGGCCTCTACGGCGTGGTGCGGATCAGCCTGCGTCTGCTCGGCCGCACCGATATGCGGCCTGCGCTGCTGTGGACCGCGGTCGGTATCTGGACCGAACCGCTGCGCAGCACCTTCGACTACGGCCAGATCAACGTGCTGCTGGTGCTGGCCGTGCTGTGGGCGGTGCAGAGCAGCCGCTGGTGGCTGTCCGGGCTGCTGGTCGGATTGGCCGCCGGGGTCAAGCTCACCCCGGCCATCGCCGGGCTGTACTTCGTCGGGGTGCGCCGCTGGGGCGTGGCGGTGTTCTCCGCGATCGTCTTCCTCGGCACCGTGGCGGTCTCGGCGCTCGTGGTCGGGGAGCAGGCGCGCTACTACTTCACCGATCTGCTCGGCGATGCCCGCCGCGTCGGGCCGATCGGGACCTCGTTCAACCAGTCCTGGCGCGGGGCCATCTCGCGCATCCTCGGCCACGACGCCGGGTATGGGCCGGCCGTGCTGGCCGCGCTGCTGCTGACCGCGGTCCTGGCCCTGCTGGCGTGGCGGGCCATCGGCACCGACGACCGGCTCGGCGGGATCGTCACGGTGCAGCTGTTCGGGCTGGTGCTCTCGCCGATCTCCTGGACCCATCACTGGGTGTGGCTGATCCCGCTGATGATCTGGCTGCTGCACGGTCCGCTACGGGACCGGATCGGTGCCCGGGTGCTGGGTTGGGGATGGCTGGCGCTGGCCCTGATCGGGGTGCCGTGGCTGCTGAGCTTCGCCCAGCCGACCATCTGGGAGATCGGCCGCCCGTGGCATCTGGCCTGGGCGGGCCTGGTCTACCCGGTGGCCACCCTGGCCACCCTGGGCTGGATCGTGCTGACTACCCGAGCAGTTGATCGATCGCCTTCGCCATCTGCAGATCCTGCTCGGTGATCCCGCCGGCGGAATGCGTCACCAATGCGAAAGTGACCGTCCGCCAACGGATGTCGATATCGGGGTGATGGTCTTTCTGTTCGGCCAGCTCGGCGACGCGGCGGACGGCCTCGATTCCGTCGAGGAACGCCGGGAACTTCACCGACCGGCGCAGCGCCCCGTCGGACCGTTCCCAGCCGTTCAGGTCAGGCAGAGCGGCGTCGACTTGGTCGTTCGTTAACACAGCCATGGAGCCGACGGTATACCGTCGACCGCGATGAATGGGCAGATCGTCGTTGCGGGAGCACTTGTTTCGGAGGGCGCGCTGCTGGTCGCCCAGCGGGCGCGGCCGCCGGAACTCGCGGGCCTGTGGGAGTTGCCTGGCGGCAAGGTCGCGCCGGGGGAGAGCGACGCCGCCGCGCTGGTGCGCGAGTTGCGGGAGGAACTCGGGATCACCGTGACCGTCGGGCAGCGGATCGGCGCCGATGTCGCCCTGGGTCCCACCATGACGCTGCGCGCCTACCTGGTCGCCGCGCCGTCGGGCCGGCCGCACCCGCATGACCACCGCGCGCTGCGCTGGGTGCGCGCCGAGGAACTCGACGCCCTGGACTGGGTGCCGGCCGACCGCGGATGGGTGCCGGATCTGGTTGCCGCCCTGCGGACTTCGTAACCGCCAGACGGGCCGTCAGGTCACCAGCTGCCGATGGGGGCGCCCTGGCGGAACTCGCCGTTGGCGCGGACTCCGAACGGAGCCGAGGAGGTACCCGGGACCGCGATGATGCCCTCGCGGACGATGCCCTGAGCCATCACGCCGCCACTGTCCGGGCGACGGTTCTCGCCGGCCCCGCGCACCACGCCCTGACCGGTGCGGCGCAGGGCGTTCTTGTCGATGAGCACCGCCTGGCGGCTGGTGACGTTGGGGCGCGGCTTGACCTCGACGACGTCGGCGCTCGCGGTGGCGGAGCTGACGGAGACGAACGCGGCGGCCATGGCGACCGATCCGATGCCCAGCACGGTCAGCTTGGTGGCGGATCGAATCAGGCTGCGGGCGTTCATCGGCATCGGTTGTCTCCCCTTCGTCGCGGCGACCCGCTCTGGCCGCTTGCCCGGGCAACGTTACCAATTGTCTCGGCCGGTGAAAGGGTTTGCCCGGCGCCCGCTGAGGAATCCTCAGGGCGCCACGTTGACGAGCAGGTAAATTGCCGGAGCGCTAAGAGAGATCCACAGGTTTCGTCGACGCCCGACCGCCCGTCACCGCCGACGCACGCGCGCCGGGCCGGTGGCTGTGCGGTCAGTATCGGAGGCGGTCGCCGACCACCCGCACCGGATGCCCGGGATGGCGGGCGTTGTAGATCGGGTGCAGCAGGGACTGATGCCGGCATTGCGGGCAGGAACTCTGCGGGGACCGCGCCGAGTTCACCGTCAGATGGTGACATGCGGCACACCGCACGACGTGCACGGCGCCGAACCAGTTGAACAGACCGACGTAGATCGCGAGAGTCGTCGCCAGCGCCAGCACCACGATCAGCGCCACTGTGAGGGCCTCGTAAACCGTCATGATCGATACCTCCAACCACCGCCTGACGGGTGCCTCCACGGTACGCCGGAAACCCCGTCAGGGACAGGTATCGAACCTGCTCATCACGCCTTTCGGGCGCGCTTGTAGACCTTCTCCAACTCCTTGCCCTTGATGCCGTGGTGGGCGGCCTTGTGCACCTTGTGCAATACCAGTGGGCACCGCTTGCAACGCGGCTTGCTACGGCAGCACTTCTTCTTCGGCTTGGCCGAGAGCAGTTTCTTCACGCCCGCCTTCCGCTGGACTCGGTCGTTTTCGTGATCGGGTACCTGCACTGCGACAATGGCGGTTGTGGAATCTCGCCCCAATTTTCGCAACGTAGCCATCGTCGCGCACGTCGACCACGGTAAGACAACGCTGGTCGACGCCATGCTGCGGCAGTCCGGTGCGTTGTCGCACCGCGGCGACGATGCCACCGAGCGCATCATGGACTCCGGTGACCTTGAGAAGGAAAAAGGCATCACCATCCTGGCCAAGAACACCGCGGTGCACCGGCACAACCCGGACGGCACGGTCACCGTCATCAACGTGATCGACACCCCCGGCCACGCCGACTTCGGTGGCGAGGTCGAGCGCGGCCTGTCCATGGTCGACGGTGTCGTGCTGCTGGTGGACGCCTCCGAAGGTCCGCTGCCGCAGACCCGGTTCGTGCTGCGCAAGGCGCTGGCCGCGCACCTGCCGGTGATCGTCGTGGTCAACAAGACCGACCGTCCCGACGCCCGCATCGCCGAGGTCGTCGAGGAGAGCCACGATCTGCTGCTCGACGTCGCCTCCGATCTCGATGAGGCCGCCCAGGAAGCCGCCGAGAAGGCGCTCGACCTGCCCACCCTGTACGCCTCGGGCCGGGCCGGCATCGCCAGCACCACCGCACCCGAGAACGGTCAGAACCCGGACGGGGAGAACCTCGACCCACTGTTCGACGTGCTGATGGAGCACATCCCGCCGCCGCAGGGCGACCCGGAGGCCCCGCTGCAGGCACTGGTGACCAACCTCGACGCGTCGGCCTTCCTCGGCCGGCTCGCGCTGGTCCGCATCTACAAGGGCAAGCTGCGCAAGGGTCAGCAAGTGGCCTGGATGCGTGAGGTCGACGGGCATCCCGTCATCACCAATGCCAAGATCACCGAGCTGCTGGTCACCGTCGGCGTCGAGCGCACCCCGACCGAGGAGGCCGTCGCCGGGGACATCGTCGCCGTCGCCGGCATGCCGGAGATCATGATCGGCGACACCCTGGCCGACCCGGACCACGCGCACGCGCTGCCGCGCATCACCGTCGACGAGCCGGCCATCTCGGTCACCGTCGGGACCAACACCTCGCCGCTGGCCGGCAAGGTGTCCGGGCACAAGCTGACCGCGCGCATGGTCAAGAACCGGTTGGACGCCGAACTGGTCGGCAACGTCTCGCTGAAGGTTGTCGACATCGGCCGCCCCGACGCGTGGGAGGTGCAGGGCCGCGGTGAGCTGGCGCTGGCCATCCTGGTCGAGCAGATGCGCCGGGAGGGCTTCGAGCTGACCGTCGGCAAGCCCCAGGTGGTCACCCAGACCATCGACGGCAAGCTGCACGAGCCGTTCGAAGCGCTGACCATCGACTGCCCCGAGGAGTTCCTCGGTGCCATCACCCAGCTGATGGCCGCCCGCAAGGGGCGCATGGAGCAGATGGCCAACCATGCCGCCGGATGGGTGCGGATGGACTTCATCGTGCCCAGCCGTGGCCTGATCGGTTTCCGCACCGACTTCCTGACCCTGACCCGCGGCACCGGCATCGCCAATGCCGTGTTCGACGGTTACCGGCCGTGGGCCGGCGAGATCCGCGCTCGGCACACCGGCTCACTGGTGTCCGATCGCAGCGGCCAGATCACCCCGTTCGCGATGATCCAGCTCGCCGACCGCGGGCAGTTCTTCGTCGAGCCGGGCGAGGAGACCTACGAGGGCCAGGTCGTCGGCATCAACCCGCGCGCCGAGGATCTCGACATCAACATCACCCGCGAGAAGAAGCTGACCAACATGCGCAGCTCGACCGCCGACGTGATGGAGACGCTGGCCCGGCCGCTGGAACTCGACCTGGAGAAGGCCATGGAGTTCTGCGCCGAGGACGAGTGCGTCGAGGTCACCCCGGAGATCGTCCGGGTGCGCAAGGTCGAGCTCACCGCCAGTCTGCGGGCCCGCGCCAAGGCGCGCGCGAAGCAGCAGAACTCCTGACGCCGGGCCTGCCCGATACCCTGAAGCACGTGCCGACAGCCCGACGCCGCTTCACCGCGCCCGTGGCCGTGCTGTCGGCGCTGGTTCTGGCGGGTTGCACCGTCAGCCCGCCGCCGGCCCCGCAGAGCACCGAGACGGTGTCCACGCCGCCGCCGGCCCCGGCCAAGGCGATGCAGGTCATCATGGCCATCGACGCGATCGGCGCGGGGTTCAACCCGCACCTGCTGTCCGACCAGTCGCCGGTCAATGCCGCGATCTCATCGTTGGTGCTGCCGAGTTCGTTCCGCCCGATACCCGACGCCAAGACGCCGACCGGTTCGCGCTGGGAGATGGACCCCACCCTGCTGGCGTCGGCGGAGGTGACCAACGAGGAACCCTTCACGGTCACCTACAAGATCCGGCCGGAGGCGGCGTGGACCGATAACGCGCCGATCGGCGCCGACGACTACTGGTACCTGTGGCGGCAGATGGTCAGCCACCCCGGCGTCGTCGACCCGGCGGGCTATGACCTGATCACCGGAGTGCAGTCGGTCGAGGGCGGCAAGACCGCGGTGGTCACCTTCTCCCAGCCCTATCCGGCCTGGCGGGAGTTGTTCAACGACATCCTGCCCGCGCACATCGTCAAGGACGTGCCGGGTGGTTTCGGCGCCGGCCTGGCCAGGGCGCTGCCGGTCACCGGCGGCCAGTTCCGGGTGGACAACATCGATCCGCAGCGCGACGAGATCCTGCTGGCCCGCAACGATCGCTACTGGGGGGCGCCGGCCACCCCGGACCAGATCCTGTTCCGGCGCGCGGGAGCCCCTGCCGCCCTTGCCGATTCGATCCGCAACGGGGACACCCAGGTGGCCCAGGTGCACGGCGGGCAGGCGGCGTTCGCGCAGCTGTCGGCCATCCCCGACGTGCGCACCGCGCGCATCGTCACGCCGCGGGTCATGCAGGTGACGCTGCGCGCCCAGCAGCCCGACCTGGCCGACCAGCGGGTGCGCAAGGCGCTGTTCGGTCTGCTCGACGTCGACCTGCTGGCCGCGGTCGGCGCCGGCTCGGACAACACCGTGACCCTGGCGCAGGCGCAGGTGCGCTCCCCGTCGGATCCCGGTTACGTGCCGACCGCACCGCCGGCGATGGCCCGGGAGGCGGCGCTGAACCTGCTCGCCGAGGCCGGTTATCAGCTCGAGCCCGTCGAATCGCCTGCGCCGCCGAGTACTCCGGGCATCCCCGCCCCGGACGAGGCGCGCGGCCAGATCACCAAGGACGGCGAACCGCTCACGCTGGTGCTCGGGGTGGCGGCCAACGACCCGACGTCGATCGCGGTGGCCAACACCGCCGCCGATCAACTGCGCAACGTGGGCATCGCCGCGTCGGTGTCCGCGCTGGACCCGGTGATCCTGTACAGCGAAGCGATGGTGAACAACACGGTCGACGCGGTGGTCGGCTGGCACGCCGCCGGCGGGGATCTGGCCACCGCGCTGGCCTCGCGGTACGGCTGCCCGGCGCTGGAGGCGACCCCGGTGTCCACCGTCAGTCCCGCACCGAGTGTCACCGTCACCACCACGCCGCCCAAGACGTCGACCACGGTCACCTCCGCGTCACCGGCGCCGACGGCGAGCACCACGCCCACCGCCAGCACCTCGCCCCAACCGCCCGGCGCCGCAGGCGAATTGGTGCAGGCCCCCTCCAACCTGACCGGGATCTGCGATCGCAGCATCCAGCCGCGCATCGATGCCGCGCTGCGCGGGACCGAGGAGATCGGCGATGTGATCGACGCGGTGGAACCCAAGCTGTGGAACCTGTCGACGGTGCTGCCGATCCTGCAGGACACCACCATCGTGGCGGCCGGTCCGCGGGTGGCCGGGGTGAGCCTGACCGGCGCGGTGCCGGTTGGGATCGTCGGCGATGCCGGCAAGTGGGCGAAACTGCCGAACTAGCAACGTAAGACGAAGATGGGGCCCGCCGGTCGGCGGGCCCCATCGTTGTCTCAGATCGGATTACTCGGACGAATCGCCGCCGGACGAGCCGGAATCACC
Organism: Mycolicibacterium aurum; assembly: GCA_900078775.1. GTDB lineage: Bacteria > Actinomycetota > Actinomycetes > Mycobacteriales > Mycobacteriaceae > Mycobacterium > Mycobacterium aurum_A. Next base: position 3,431,440 of record LT549889.1, on the reverse strand, counting down.
GCCCGATTCGCCGCCCGTGTCGCCGCCGGTGTCGCCACCATCGGCGTCGCCGCCCGCGCCGCCGGACAGACCGCCCGAACCGCCCGCGCTACCGCCGGTCGAGGCCGATCCGGAACCGGCCTCGGACTCGGTGTCCTCGTCCTCGTCGTTCGACTCGGTCAGGGCCGCGCGCTCCTCGGCGATCGACTTCGGCGTGTCCTCGGACACCTCCTCGTCGGCCACCTCGTCATCGCCGGTGAGCAGGTCGTCGGCCGAGGACTCTTCCTCGAGGGTGACGGTTTCGGTGACGACCTCGGTCTCGATGACCTCAGTGGAGACTTCCTCGGCCTCGATGACCTCGGTGGAGACTTCTTCGGCCTCGGTGACCTCAGAGACGACCTCGGCGTCGACGACCTCGGCGCCCTCGGACTCGGCACCGGCGGACACGTCCACGGAATCGGTGACCTCGCGCTCGGGTGCAGCACCGCTCATCACCGACATCATCTCCGGGGCCGGCGGCTTGATCGCGTTACCGATCTCGACCCGCAGATTCTGCAGCGCACCGAAGATGCCGGTGTACAGAATGCTGTCGAACGGGGTGAGCAGGCCGGCGGCGGGCAGCGGGATGCCACTGAAGATGATGTTGCCGTGGCCGTTGAGGATGCCGCCTACGAGGGCGGCCGGAATGTTGAGCACCGCCTTGATTATGTTGCCGAGGTTCCCGGTCTTGAGGCCGTCGACCACATCCTGAGTCTGCTCGACCACGGCATTCACCGCGGACAGGATCGGTCCGCCGATCGACAGCACGATTGCCAGGACGGTGGACGGGTTGGCGATCGTGCTGACGACGTTGGCCAGATTCTGGGCCATCGCGCTGATGGATTCGACAATCGGAACGATCGGCAGCAGCACGGCCAGGCCGACACCCATGATCGGATCCAGCAGCGCTTGGACACCGTCCACGATATTGCCGGCCGCCAGGTAGGTGAGCGAATTGCGGAGCGCTGTCGGGAGAGTCTTGAGCGAATCCAGCGCTTGGTTGACACCCGCCTCAAGTCCTTCGAATACTGCGCGTCCGTAGCCGAGCTGGTTCTTGATCGCTTGCCCGAGGACCGGAGCAGGATCGGCCAGCACGGCCTGGCCCAAGGCCCCGACGTTGGCCGCGGAGGCCTGCAGGACGTCCAGCCAGAGCTGGATCGGGTTCTGGGTCGAAGTCAGGGCCACGTTGGCCGAATGGGTCACCGCCGCCCGCAGCTCGACGGTGGGCTCCAGTGGTTGGACCGGTGTCAGCGCGATCGCGCCGGCGCCGACGAATGCCACGCCGGCGGTCAGGTAGGAGCGGACGGATACCTGCATCATGTCTCCTTGCAAGGACAGGACAATATTGACGAGTACGAAAGTAAACCCTCGAGTGACGCTTCACACGCAAAATTGGCACATGTGCTAATTTCGCTCGAACCTGAGAATTTCCTGATCATTTGTGGTAGCGGTCACACTGGTGTTTTCAGTGTCGTTGTCGCGCAAAGGCTTCGATTCCGCTGCAGCCCGCGGCGGCAGGTAGTTGAGAGCGCAGAAATTTGCTCTAAGCGGACTCCACGAGAGGGTGTAGACGAAACCGTCCAGGGTGGCCTGGAGCTTCGCGTGCCGTCCGGGTAAACCTGAGGGCGTGGAAACACCCCGGCTGCTCTTCGTCCATGCCCATCCCGATGACGAATCCCTGACCACCGGCGCGACCATCGCGCACTATGCGGCCAAGGGGGCGGACGTCCGGGTCGTCACCTGCACGATGGGAGAGGAAGGCGAGGTGATCGGCGACCGCTGGGCCGGCCTGGCGGTCGATGAGGCCGACCAACTCGGCGGCTACCGCGTCATCGAACTCACCGGGGCGCTGGCCGCACTCGGCGCCGGATCGCCGCATTACCTGGGCGGCGCCGGGCGCTGGCGGGACTCGGGCATGCCCGGCACCCCGGCGCGGCACCGGCAGCGTTTTGTCGACGCGCCGCTGGAAGAGCCGGTCGCCGAACTGGTTTCGGTGATCACGGAGTTCCGGCCGCACGTCGTGGTCGGCTACGACCCCAACGGTGGATACGGGCACCCCGATCACATCCGCGCCCACGAGGTTGCCACCGCCGCGGTGGCCGCCTCGGCCGAGCACGGGTGGGCGGTGCCGAAGTTCTACTGGACGGTGATGGCGGTGTCCGGGTTCGTGGAGGGCTTCCGCAACATCGGTGAGCCGCCCGCGGACTGGATCGTCATCAACGCCGAGGACTTCACCTTCGGCTACCCCGACGACCAGGTGGACGCGGTGATCGACGCGTCGGCGCAGCTGCCGGCCAAGGCCGCCGCGCTGCGGTCGCACTCCACCCAGGTGATGGTCGCCCCGGACGGGCGGTCGATGGCCCTGTCGAACAAGATCGCGCTGCCGCTGTGGGGGATCGAGCACTACGTGCTGGCCGCCGGTGAGCGCGGAAGCGACGGAGTCGAGTCGGATCTGCTGGCGGGACTGGATCTGGGCTAGGGACGCGGTAGGCTCCCGGCATGGACCCGGACTTGGATCCCAACCTCCAGCATTGGCAGGACCGCGCCGACAACTTCCAGTGGGTCGTCGGCTCCCTGGTCGCCCTGCTCGACAGCATCCCGACCTGACGGCGGACGCCTCGGACGGGCCCGCCTGGTTGCCGCCCGTCATCCTCTCGGTGCTCGCCGTCGACGGCGTGCTGTCCGCCCTGGCTGCGGCATTTCTGCTTCCGCTGCGGATCGGTCCGGTGCCGTTTCCCATCAGCATGTTGATCACCGCGGCGGTGAACGCCGCCCTGGTGTGGGCGGCCCTGCAGTGGACGACCTCGGTCCGGGTCGCCGCACTGCCGCTGTGGACCTGGATGGCCACGGTGCTCGCGATGACCTTCGGCGGGCCGGGCAACGACCTGATCTTCGGCGGCGCCGGCGTGATGGGTTATGCGGTCCTGCCGTTCATCGCGGTGGGCGCACTGCCGGCGGCCGCGCTGCTGCGGCGCCATGCGCGCGGCTGAGGCTCCCCGCGATTTTGCGCACCATCGGCAACGGTCAGCGTTACTGACGGTGCGCAAATTCAGTCGTCGGACTTCTCGGCTTTGGTCTCCGAGTCGATATCGGACTTCTTCGTGTCCGGCTTCTGTGCGTCCGGCCCAGCATCCGGTGTGGTGTCGGCTTCGGCACCGGAGGTCGGATCCACACCCTTGCTGTCGTCGGCATCGGGTGTGTCGTCCGCGATCTCGGTGAGGTCCTCGACGGTGTCCAGGTCGTCCGACGCCTCGGGCGCTGTTTCCTGCTCGGCCTCGGTAGCCGGTTCGTCCTCGGCGGCCGACCCGATTTCCTCGGTCGACGCCGATTCGTCGACGAGTTCGGACTCATCGACGTCGGTGATTTCCGGCTCGCTGACCGTCGCGGAACGGGTGGGCACCGCGGGTTTCTCGTCCCCGACGGTGGGCTCTTCGTCGACAGATCCGCTGTTTCGGCCTGCGGCTTCAACGGCGGTGCCGGGTTCCTCGGCGCCGGCCGTGGCCAGGACCAGGTTTGTGTCCGCAGTCGACAGCGATCCGCCGATCGGCGGGATCGGGGGCAGCGGCGGCAGGAAGAACGCCAGCTCATCGTTGATGAAGTAGATGAACGAGTTGATGCTGTCCACGATTACGTTGCGCAGACCCTGCACGAACGTCACCTCATGGTCGATCCAGTCGGCGATGTTGAAGGTGATGCTCCGGACGATCCGTTCGCCGAGGTTGTAGAAGATCATGATCTGTGGGGCGAGCCAGCCGACCCACGGAATCCATCCGACGGCGTACGCGGCGACCTCGAAACCCCACTGCACCCAGGGTTCGATCGCGTTGTAGGCGTTCTCGATGGCGGTGCCGATCGAATTGCCGACGACCGTCGGCGGGAACTGCGGTGTGGGGAACGCCGCACCGGCACTCGGCGGCAGGACGATGTCGTTCACGAAGTCGACGAGGAGATCGGGCAGTGCCGCGGCCGAAACCTGCGGCTGGACCGCAGCGGATAACCGCACCGGCTGAGAAGTCACCTGCACCAGCGGCGGAGGTGCATGCTCGGGCGCCGGCGGTGCGAAAGTGACGGCCGTTGCGGTCAACGCCGCGACGCTCAGCGAGACCCAGGGGCGCAGCAGGTGAGACATGGCGTGGCACCTTCTTCGATCACCGAAAGTACCGGGAACTGTACGCCCAGCCCATCAAGGTCGAGGCTGTTCGGCAGTACCGGATGGCCCCGCCCGCAAGCCCTGGATTCAGTCGCCGGATGTCGTGTCGGACTGGGTGTCCGGTTTGTCGTCCGTCACGGAGCCGGGCTTCTCGTCGTCGTCCTTGGCATCGGGGCCGCCGTCGGACTTCGTGTCGGCGTCGGTGTCGTCGTCGTTCTTCGGGTCGTCCTCGGCTGTGTCCTTGAGGTCGTCCCTCAGGTCGTCCTTGAGGTCTTCGAGGTCATCCTTGGAGTCCCCAGCGTCGTCAGTGCCTGCAGCGGGGTCGGCGAGTTCCGCGTCGGCGTCTTCGGTGAGGTCCGTCTCGACATCCGCGGGGCCGGTCGCGGGCTCATCGACCGGGTCGGCAGCGGACGTGTCCTCGGCCGGCGCGGGTTCGGTGGGCTCGCCCTCGACCTCGTCGGCCGGGGCCGTCTCGGTCTCCTTCCCGGGCTGCGGCGCCGTCGGCTCCTCGGTGACCGTCTCAGGGTCGGGCTCGTCGGCGTCGGTCGGGGCGGTCACCTGCACGGCGGTGCGCGCCCCCATCACGTCCATGGTGGCCTGGGCGGCGAACGGGAAGAACGGCGGCAGCGGTGGCAGGAAGCCCAGGAACCAGTCGATCTCGGCGTTGACGAAGCCGATGCCGGCGTTGACGGTGTCGGTGAAGAAGTTCGTCAGGCCTGCGAGGAAGCTCTCGGCCCCGCCCACCCAGAACGCGAAGTTGAAGACGGCGCTGGTGATGATCGGTTCGATCAGCGCGTAGTAGACGATGCTGATCTGCGGGGTGAACCAGTTGACGACCGGAATCCACTCGGTGGCGTAGATGCCGAGGTTCACCGCCCAGTCCACCCACGGCATGATCACGTCGTAGGCGGCGATGATCGCGTTGCCCAGGCCGGGCAGCGCCAGCGCACCCACCTGCGCGGCCGCCGCATCCAGCGTCTCGGTCAACGCGGCGGTCGACGTCAGCGCCTCCGGCGGCAGCAGGGTCGCCGCGGCCTGGGCGGTCGCGTACTCGGGAACCTGCCGCAGCAGCGGATTCACCGGCGCGGTGTGCGCCGCCAGCGCGACGCTTTCGTGCCGCACCGCGTGGCTGGGCGGGGCCACCGACGGCGGGATGGCGATGCTGCCCGCGGCGACGATGCCGACCCCGGCCATCAGATATGGACGCATGCTGAACCGCATCTGCGCTCCTGTTCGCTCGATCCCGACGGAAAGAATTTACGCGAGCGTTTGCTCTGGAGGCGGCATTCTGTGGGCGGCTCGCACAGGTGTCGGCCCACGGCGGCTAATGTGGCCCCTATGCCAGGCGCATCTGTTTCAGATAGTGAGACGCGCGGATGATCCGCGTCGATGCCGGGGTTACAGGGGAGTGGCTCTGAACTCTCAGCACGGCTCCGACCTGCCCAGTCCGGTCGTCCCGCCGAAGTCCAGTCCGTCCGCGCTGCGGCGTGTGCTGCGCCGCGCCCGCGACGGGGTGGCGCTCAACGTCGACGAGGCCGCCATCGCGATGACCGCCCGCGGCGAGGACCTCGCCGACCTGTGCGCCAGCGCGGCCCGGGTCCGCGATGCGGGCCTGGAATCCGCCGGCCGCCGCGGCGCCACCGGTCGCCTGCCGGTCAGTTACTCGCGCAAGGTGTTCATCCCGGTGACGCACCTGTGCCGCGACAAATGCCACTACTGCACCTTCGTGACGGTGCCCGGCAAGCTGCGCGCCGAGGGCAGGGGCATGTTCATGGAGCCCGACGAGATCCTCGAGGTCGCCCGCCGGGGCGCCGAGCTCGGGTGCAAGGAAGCGCTTTTCACCCTCGGTGACCGCCCGGAGGCGCGCTGGGACGAGGCCAAGCAGTGGCTCGACGAACGCGGCTACGACTCCACCCTGGACTATGTGCGGGCGATGGCCATCCGGGTGCTGGAGGAGACCGGCCTGCTGCCGCACCTCAACCCCGGGGTGATGAGCTGGACCGAGCTGTCCCGGCTGAAACCCGTTGCGCCGTCGATGGGCATGATGCTGGAGACCACCTCGCGACGGTTGTTCGAGACGCGCGGGCTGGCCCACTACGGCAGCCCGGACAAGGATCCCGCGGTGCGGCTGCGCACCCTCGACGATGCCGGCCGGTTGTCCATCCCGTTCACCACCGGACTGCTGGTGGGTATCGGTGAGACGCTGGCCGAGCGGGCCGAGACCATGCACGCGATCCGGAAATCGCACAAGGCGTTCGGGCACGTGCAGGAAGTCATCGTGCAGAACTTCCGGGCCAAGGACAACACCGCGATGGCCGCGGTGCCCGACGCCGGGATCGACGACTTCCTGGCCACCATCGCGGTGACCCGGCTGGTGCTGGGCCCGAAGATGCGCATCCAGGCCCCGCCGAACCTGGTCTCGCGGCAGGAGTGTCTGGCCCTGATCGGCGCGGGCGTGGACGACTGGGGCGGGGTGTCGCCGCTGACCCCCGACCACGTCAACCCCGAGCGGCCCTGGCCCAATCTGGACGACCTGGCCTCGATTACCGCCGACGCCGGCTACGACCTGGTGCAGCGGCTCACCGCGCAACCGCAGTACGTGCAGGCCGGTGCCGCCTGGATCGACCCGCGGGTGCGCGGGCACGTCGACGCACTGGCCGACCCGGACACCGGGCTGGCCCTGGACGTGAACCCGGTGGGCCGGCCGTGGCAGGAACCCGACGAGGCGTCGGAATCGTTGGGCCGCACCGATCTGCACTCTGCGATCGATTCCGAGGGCCGGCGCACCGAGACCCGCAGCGACCTGGACAGCGCGTTCGGGGACTGGGAGTCCATTCGGGAGAAGGTGTCCGAACTGGCCGCCCGCGCCCCGGAGCGCATCGATACCGATGTGTTGGCCGCGCTGCGCTCGGCCGAACGCGATCCGGGTGGCTGCAGCGACGACGAATACCTGGCGCTGGCCACCGCCGACGGACCCGCCCTGGATGCGGTTGCCGCGCTGGCGGATTCGCTGCGCCGCGAGGTGGTCGGCGAGGACGTCACCTACGTCGTCAACCGCAACATCAACTTCACCAACATCTGCTACACCGGCTGCCGGTTCTGCGCGTTCGCGCAGCGCAAGGGCGACGCCGACGCGTACTCGCTGTCGACCGGCGAGGTTGCCGACCGCGCCTGGGAGGCGCACGTCGCCGGCGCCACCGAGGTCTGCATGCAGGGCGGCATCGACCCGGAGCTGCCGGTCACCGGGTACGCCGATCTGGTGCGCGCGGTCAAGGCCCGGGTGCCGTCTATGCACGTGCACGCCTTCTCGCCGATGGAGATCGCCAACGGGGTGACCCGCAGCGGGATCTCGGTGCGGGAGTGGCTGACCGCGCTGCGGGAGGCTGGGCTCGGCTCGATCCCGGGCACCGCCGCCGAGATCCTCGACGACGAGGTGCGCTGGGTGCTCACCAAGGGCAAGCTGCCCACCTCCGAGTGGATCGACGTCATCACCACCGCGCACGAGGTAGGGCTGCGGTCGAGCTCGACGATGATGTACGGCCACGTCGACACCCCGAAGCACTGGGTGGGCCACCTCAACGTGCTGCGCGGTATCCAGGACCGCACCGGCGGTTTCACCGAATTCGTGCCGCTGCCTTTCGTGCATCAGTCATCGCCGCTGTACCTGGCCGGCGGCGCGCGCCCGGGCCCGACGCACCGGGACAACCGTGCGGTGCACGCACTGGCCCGGATCATGCTGCACGGCAGGATCCCGAGCATTCAGACCTCGTGGGTCAAGCTCGGCGTCGAGCGCACCCAGGTGATGCTGCAGGGCGGCGCCAACGATCTGGGCGGCACACTGATGGAGGAGACCATCTCGCGGATGGCCGGTTCGGAGAACGGCTCGGCGAAGTCGGTCGAGGAACTCGTGGCGATCGCCGAAGGGATCGGCCGGCCGGCCCGGCAGCGGACGACCACGTACACGCCGCTGGCGGCCTGACCTTTCTTGCGGGCGAGCGGAAAGCCTAGCCTCTCCTAACCGTAGAAGCGCTAATCCTGTTGTGCTGATTTGCATTTCAATTCACTCGCATAGGCTTCCGGGCCGGTATCTTGAGTTATCGCCGAGCCCAGGAGCCCCATGACCACGATCTTCGGCCTTCCCGCCCACGTCCTGCTCGTGCACGGACTTGTCGTCCTCGTACCGCTCACCGCGGCGCTGCAGGTGCTGTGCGCACTGTGGCCCGCCGCGCGCCGGCGGTTCGTGTGGCTGGTGCTGGCGCTGTCGGTGGGCATCCTCGCGTTGACGCCGCTGACCGTGTCCGCGGGTGAGTGGCTCTACGGCCGGGAGTCGGAACACCGGCCGATCCTGCAACTGCATGCGGCACGCGGTGAGTGGATGATCTATTTCGCGGTGGGATTGCTGGTGGTGGCGGTCGCCTTGGCGGCCCAGCACCGACTGGAGACGCGCAGGCCCGGGAGGCGGACGGCGCTCAACGTCGCGGTCGCAGTCCTGGCGGTGCTGGTCGGGGTGTCGTCGGTGGTCGACGTGGCGCTCATCGGTCATTCGGGTGCCGAAGCGAAGTGGGGCATCATCGCCGGGGGCTGAGCGGGCGGGAATGGAATCGGACTGCGGTCCGTTTCTCCTGGCGAGGGGAGCCGGGAAGGCCGGTCCCGCCGAGCAAGGAGACACCATGACCACTGCAGTAGCCACCGACCTGACCGCCGGAACCTGGGCCATCGACCCGATCCACTCCTCGGTCAACTTCTCGGTCCGCCACCTGATGGTGAGCAAGGTCCGCGGCACCTTCGACAGCTTCTCCGGCGCCGTCACCGTCGCCGAGGACGGCACCCCCTCGGTGAGCGCCACCATCGACATCAACTCGATCAACACCCGCAACGAGCAGCGCGACGCGCATCTCAAGGCCGCCGACTTCTTCGACGCCGAGCGGTACCCGACCGCCTCCTTCGTCTCCACCGCGGTGCGCCCCGACGGCGACGACTATGTGCTCGACGGAGACTTCACCCTGCGCGGCGTCACCAAACCCGTCTCACTCAAGCTGGAGTTCAACGGCGTGAACCCGGGCATGGGCCACGGCGAGGTCGCCGGCTTCGAGGCCACGGTGGTGTTGTCCCGCAAGGACTTCGACATCAGCTTCGACGCACCGCTGGAGACCGGGGGCACCGTGGTCGGTGACAAGGTCACCGTGACGCTGGAGATCGAGGCGCTCAAGCAGGCCTGAGCGTTGCACCGCGAGCGTGCGTGAACTCCGCCGACGACCCGGCGTGTCGCCCGCAGGCCCGCACGCTCGCGGTAAAAGAGTTACAACCGCGCCGCCAGCTCGGTGCCCTGCCGGATCGCCCGCTTGGCATCGAGCTCGGCGGCCACCGCGGCCCCGCCGATCACGTACGGCCGCACGCCCCGGGCGCGCAGCGCATCCTCCAGATCGCGCACCGATTCCTGCCCGGCACACACCACGACGTTGTCCACCGCCAGCACCCGCGCCCCGGAACGGTCGGCGCCGAAGCTGATGTGCAGCCCGGCATCGTCGATGCGCTCGTAGTTCACCCCGGACAGTTGGTGCACGCCTTTGGCTTTGAGTGACGCGCGATGCACCCAGCCCGACGTCTTACCCAGCCCGCGGCCCTGCGGTCCCTTGGACCGCTGCAGCAGGAACACCTCGCGGGCCGGGGGCAGCCGCACCGGCGTGGTCAGCGCACCCCGCACGGTCGGCGCCTCGAAAGGGTCCAACGCACCCCATTCGGCCTGCCACTCCTTGCGGTTCAGGGTCGGCGAGGCAGCGGTCACCAGGAACTCGCTCACGTCGAATCCGATGCCGCCGGCACCGATCACGGCCACCGAGTCCCCGACCGTGGCGCCCGTCAGCACCTGCGCATACGACAGCACCATCGGATGATCGATCCCGGGAATGTCCGGGATCCGTGGCTTCACCCCGGTGGCCAGCACCACCTCGTCGAAGTCGGCCAGTTCGTCCGCCGAGGCCCGCACGCCCAGCCGCACCTCGACGCCGTGCACGTCGAGCATCCGGGTGTAGTACCGGACCGTCTCGTTGAACTCCTCCTTGCCGGGAACCCTTCGGGCCAGATCGAATTGCCCGCCGATCGTGGTGCCGGCCTCGAACAGGGTGACCCGATGCCCGCGCTGGGCGGCGGTCACCGCGGCCGCCAGTCCGGCCGGCCCGGCGCCCACCACCGCCACCGACCGGGCCCGCCGCGTCGGGCCCAGCACCAGTGTGGTCTCATGCCCGGCCCGCGGGTTCAGCAGACACGACACCGTCTTGTGCACGAACGCGTGGTCCAGGCAGGCCTGGTTGCAGGCGATGCAGGTGTTGATCTGATCGGCGGCATCGTCGGCGGCTTTGCGCACCCAGTCCGGGTCGCTCAGCAGCGGCCGGGCCATCGAAACCAGTTGCACGTGCGTGTCACTGAGGATCTGCTCGGCGGCCTCGGGCATGTTGATCCGGTTGGACGCGACCACCGGGATGTCGACGTGTTCGGCCAGCGCGCTACTGGTGCCGACGAACGCGGCGTTGGGCACCGAGGTGACGATGGTCGGCACCCGGGCCTCGTGCCAGCCGATGCCGGTGTTCAGGATGGTGGCCCCGGCGGCTTCGATCTCGGTTGCCAGCGCGACGATCTCGTCCCAGGTCTGGCCGTCCTCGACGTAGTCGGCCAGCGAGATCCGGTAGACGATGATGAAGTCACCGCCCACGGCTTCGCGCACCCGGCGCACGATCTCGACCGGGAAGCGGCGGCGCTTCTCCGGCGTGCCGCCCCACTCGTCGCGGCGGGTGTTGGTGCGCGGCGCGAGGAACTGGTTGAGCAGATAGCCCTCGCTGCCCATGATCTCCACGCCGTCGTACCCGGCGTCACGGGCCAGCTGCGCGGCGCGCACGAAGTCGTCGATGGTGCCGTCCACATCGCGCAGGGCGCGCGGCCGAAATGGGTTGATGGGGGCCTTGATCGAGGATGCGCTGACCGACAGCGGGTGGTACGCATAGCGACCGGCGTGCAGGATCTGCAGGGCGATCTTGGCGCCCTCCGCGTGCACGGCCGCGGTGATCCGGCGGTGCCGGCGGGCGTCGGCGGGCGTGCGCATCTCGGCGGCGAACGGCAGCAGCCACCCGGTCCGGTTGGGTGCATACCCACCGGTGATGATCAGGCCGACCCCGCCACGGGCCCGTTCGGCGAAGTAGGCGGCCAGCTTGTCGGTGTCGCGGGCGCGGTCCTCCAGGCCGGTGTGCATCGAGCCCATGACCACCCGGTTGCGTAGCGTCGTGAACCCGAGATTCAACGGGGACAACAGGTTCGGGTAACTCATAGCGCCTCCAATACCTCGGTCAGCCAGTCGATCGCACCCTCTTCGGCGCGGATGCCGCCGCGTAGCACCAGGTACTGGTGCAGGTCGGAACCGGTCAGCGCGGCCGGTGCGGGGAACTGCTGTTTCTCGAAACCGCGGTAGGTGTCCAGCAGGGCGGCGCGCTCGGCCCGCAGCGCGACGGCCTGCGTCCGGATGGCGGCGACGTCACCGTAGCCGGCCGCGCGGATCTTGACGGCCAGGTCCCGGGTGCGGTCGTCGGCCACGGTGCTGCCCCGCCCGGACAGCGGTTCGGCGATCCAGCGGGCCAACTCGGCCCGCCCGGCCGCGGTCACCGAGTAGACCTTCTTGTCCGGCCGGCCGTGCTGCTCGACCACGTCGGCGTGCACCAGCGCGTCGGTCTCCATCGCCCGCAGCGTCCGATAGATCTGCTGGTGGGTGGCCGACCAGAAGTAACCGATGGACCGGTCGAACCGGCGGGCCAGCTCGTAACCCGAGCTCGCCTGCTCGTGCAGCGACACCAGGATGGCGTGCGGGAGGCCCATCACGGCAGCCTAGGCGGTACCGCTGGTCCTATGCAACAAGTTGCACACCGACACGGGCGGTGCGCTACTAGGCGAGATGTATCTGCGACGTTTAGTATCAGTAACCACACGGCGCCGTCGGATCCGGCGGCGTGCGAAGTTAGGGCACACTTAGACAGGCTTCCGTTTCCGCGCCATTCATACTGGCCGTAACGGATGTCCGTCAGGCGTCCCGAGCAGCACGAAACCCGACCAGCAGCCCCCTGGACAGGAGAGACACCAGTGACGTACGTCATTGCCGAACCCTGCGTCGACGTCAAAGACAAGGCATGTATCGAAGAGTGCCCGGTCGATTGCATCTACGAGGGTGGCCGGATGCTGTACATCCACCCGGACGAGTGCGTCGACTGTGGTGCCTGCGAGCCGGTGTGCCCGGTCGAGGCCATCTACTACGAAGACGATGTGCCGGACCAGTGGAGCAGCTACACCCAGAGCAACGCGGACTTCTTCAACGAACTGGGTTCGCCCGGCGGCGCGTCGAAGGTCGGCCAGACCGACAATGATCCGCAGGCCATCAAGGATCTCGAGCCCAAGGGCGAGTGAGCTCGCTCAAGTCTGCATCGCTGCCGGTGTTCCCGTGGGACACCCTGGCAGACGTCACTGCAACCGCACGTGCCCATCCGGACGGCATCGTCGACCTGTCGGTCGGTACGCCGGTCGATGATGTCGCTCCGGTGATCCGGGAGGCGCTGGCCGCTGCCGGCGCCACCCCGGGCTACCCCACCACCGCGGGCACTCCGGAACTGCGCGCCGCGATCCACGCCGGGCTGGCCCGCCGGTTCGGTATCACCGATCTGGCACCGTCCGCGGTGCTGCCGGTGATCGGCACCAAGGAACTCATCGCCTGGTTGCCCACCCTGCTCAACCTGGGCGCCGGGGACACCGTGGTGATCCCGGAACTGGCCTACCCGACCTACGATGTCGGCGCCCGGCTGGCCGGGGCACAGGTGCTGGCCGCGGATTCGCTGACCCAGATCGGTCCGCAGAAGCCCGCGCTGATCTACCTCAACTCACCGAGCAACCCGACCGGCAAGGTGCTCGGCCTCGAGCACCTGCGCAAGGTGGTCGGCTGGGCCCGCGAACGCGGCGTGCTGATCGCCTCCGACGAGTGCTACCTCGGGCTGGCCTGGGACGCCGAGCCGCTGTCGGTGCTGCACCCGTCGGTCTGCGACGGCGACCACACCGGTCTGCTGGCCATCCACTCGCTGTCCAAGACCTCCTCGCTGGCCGGTTACCGGGCCGGTTTCGTGGCGGGCGACCCGGCGGTGGTGGCCGAACTGCTCGCAGTGCGCAAGCACGCCGGGATGATGGTGCCCGGCCCGGTGCAGGCGGCCATGGTCGCCGGCCTCGAGGATGACGAGCACGTCGCGGTGCAACGCGAGCGCTACGCCCGCCGCCGCGCGATCCTGCTGCCCGCCCTGCAGGCCGCCGGCTTCACCATCGATCACTCCGAGGCCGGGCTGTACCTGTGGGCCACCCGCGGCGAACCCTGCCGCGACACCCTGGCCTGGCTGGCCGAACGCGGAATCCTGGTGGCCCCCGGTGAGTTCTACGGGCCGGCCGGCACCCGGCATGTGCGGGTCGCCCTGACCGCCACCGACGAACGTATCGCCGCTGCGGTGCAGCGATTGGGCTGACGCCGCTGCCCAGCGGCTATCGCAGTAACCCGAGTGCCATCGCGGTGGTGACCGCCGCCGTGCGGTCGGACACCTCCAGCTTCGCGAACGTCCGTAGCAGATGTGTCTTCACCGTCGCCTCGCTGATGTGCAGCGTCCGCCCGATATCGGCGTTGGTCTGGCCGCGGGCCACCAGCGTCAGCACCTCGATCTCCCGGGCGGTCAGCGCGGCCGGGGCGGGTTCGCGCATCAGACCCAGCAGCCGGCCCGCCACCGACGGGGCCAGCACCGTCTTACCGGCCGCCGCGTCGCGCACCGCGGCGGCCAGCTCGCCGCGCGAGGCGTCCTTGAGCAGGTAGCCCGCCGCGCCCGCCTCCACCGCGCGCAGGATGTCGGCGTCCGACTCGTAGGTGGTGACCACCACGATCCGGGTCTGGGGCAGCTCGGCCAGGATGCGCTCGGTGGTGCTGACGCCGTCACCGTCGGGCATCCGCAGGTCCATCAGGATGACGTCCGGGCGCAGCGCGGCCGCCATGGTCTGCGCCTCGGCGCCCGAGGCCGCCTCACCGACGACGGTCAGATCGTCCTCGGCGTCGATCATGCCACGCAATCCTTCCCGCACCACGGGGTGATCGTCGACCAGCAGCACGGTGCAGCGCCCGCCCACGCCGGTCACGCCGGCACCTCGATGTCCAGCCGCACGCCGCGATCCCCGGACAGCGTGACCGACCCGCCGACCTGGGCCACCCGGGAACGCATGCCGCGCAGCCCGAATCCGTCGGCATGCGGCTGGCTCAGGCCGATCCCGTTGTCGGACAACGTCAGCCGCACCCCGCGGGCGTCACCATCGAGGGTGACGGTCACCGAGTCGGCCCCGGAATGCTGCCGGATGTTGGCCAGCGCCTCCTGCGCGGCGCGCAGCAGCACCACATCGACGGCCATTCCCACCGACGGGGTGCCCTCGGCGATCTTGTCCCGCACCGCGATCCCGGTCTCGGCCTGGAAGGCGGTGCACAGCCTGCGGATCGCGGCGGGCAGCGTCGCCCCGTCCAGGGCCGTCGGGGTCAACCGGGTGACCATGGTCCGCGCCTCGGTGAGGTTCTCCCGGGCGGTGGACTCGATGAGCGCCAGATGCCGGGCGGCCGCCGCGGGATCACCACCCAGCTCGGCCTCGATCGCCTGGGCAAGCGCCACGATGCTGGTGAAGCCCTGTGCCAGGGTGTCGTGGATCTCCCGGGCCAGCCGCTCCCGTTCGGCGGCCACCCCGGCTTCCCTTGACAGTCTCGATGTTTCGGCTCGGCTGTCGCGAAGCTCGTTGACCAGCCGGGTCAGCGCCATCCGCTGGCGCACCGAGGTGACGATGAAGATGCCCAGGATCGGCCCGGTCACCAGGCCCATCAGCGCGACCGCCAGGGCGACGGTGAGATACCTCGACGACGGGCCCGACTCCGCGAGCACCAGACCCAGCGGCAACACCGCGATGGCCACCGCCGCGCCGATCGCGGTACCCAGCGGCAGCGTGGAGAACACCGCCGGGAACATCGCCGGTATGGCGGCCACCGACGCCGGGGCGCACCACATCGCCACACACCACAGCGCAACGGCCACCAGAACGTAGGCCACCGGGCGCCGGCCCAGCGCGCCCAGCCGCGGCACCCGCCGGCCGATGACCGTCAGCCACACCCACATCGCGGCCAGCGCGGCCACCGCACCGGCCGGGGACCGGCCCGGCACCGACTCGTCGAGCAGCAGCACACCGCCGATCGCGACGCCGCACATGGCGCCGATGTAGAGATCCCACAACCAGTGCCAGGTCGGGTGCTCGGGTGCGCCGCCGTCCATCGGCCGATGCTAACCGGTACGCGGAACCCAGTTGCCGTGAAAGCCGTGCGGCACCCGGCACGGCAGGTGCACCACGGCCGTCGTCTCCAGGGTCTGGGCGTCGAGTAACACCAGATCGCTGCGGTCGGTGCTGCGGCGGTAGACGAACCCCATCACCACACCCTCGTCCTCGGCGGCGTCGGCCGAGGCGGGGGCGAAGACGAACTCGCCGGGCTCGCCGTCGTCACCGAAGGTGATGCGCCGGGTCTGCCCGGTGTGCAGGTCGTGGCGCAACAGGGTGCGCGGGGTGGAACTGTCCGCGGTCATCACGCTGCCGACGGCGTAGCCGTAGCGGTGCGGTTTGCCCACCCGGCGCTCGTCGACCCGGGGGAACTCCTGCGGGTCGTCGTCCAGGCGGGTGGACGAGACCTGCCCGCTGGTCAGGTCGACGGCCCAGCGGTCCAGTGCCGGGGGCTCGAACAGCTTGGGGCCGACGGCGAACACCGACGGGTGGGTGACGACGTCGAGCACCAGCCCGGCCCCGTCCTCGTAGGCGTTGAGCGGATGGAACACGTAGCACTGCGGGACCTCGAACCAGCGGATGTCCCCGCTGCGCCCGTCGCGGGGCAGCACCCCGATCCGGGCCGGCTTCTCCGGCGCCCACCGGTACGGCATGCCGTTGATGCCACCGCGGGTGCGCTCCGATCCGCGCATCACCGCGCGCACCACCGCATCGGGTGCGGAATGCGTTGCCACGAAACGGCTCACGGCCCGCCCGATGGGGCCGCCACCGAAGTCCAGTACCACCGGCATGTCGTAGAGCACGACGTAGTGCTCGGTCAGGGAGAAGTCGTGCATCATGGTCTGCTCGGCGAGCTCGATGTCGACGGTCCGGCGGACCCGGCCGTCGACGCCGGTGACGGTGTAGCGAACCTTGTTGCCGCGCATGGGGTGATAGGACACCGCGTGCAGCTCACCGGTGTCCGGATCGTGCTTGGGGTGCGCGCTGTACCCGTCGACCAGGGTGCCGCAGAAGTCCGAGCCGCCCACGGTGTCGAGTTCCTCGGTCAGTTCGTAGGGCCGTGCGCCGGCCTCGGTGAGCACCAGGGTGCGCCCGGCGTGCCCGATGATGTTGGTGTTGCCGGCGAAATCGAGTCCGGCGCCGCGGGCGCCGGGCTTCCAGGTCTCGCCCAGCGCCCGGGCCACCAGTGCCGAGCGCACCCAGCGGTTGCGGTACCAGTGCGCGGTGCCGTCGGCCAGTCGCAGGCCGTGTGCCATCCCGTCGCCGAGGAACCAGTGGTGCTTGGCCGGGTCCGGATCGTCGAGTGGGTTGGGGCCGACGCGCAGATAGCGGCCGTCGAGATGGTCGGGGATGGTCCCGGTGACGTCCAGGTCGGTGACGGTGAGCTCCTCGGACACCGGCGCGTAGTTGCCGGCCAGGAACGGGTTGGCCGACGGCCTCAGCGGTGCTGCGGTGACGGGGTTCGCGGTCATGCTTCGATGGTGCGGCCCGACGGGGTCCGGCCGCGACGACTGCTCGGTCGAATCCGGGGTCAACCGAATGGTGGACCCCGGCGGTTCAGGCGGTGGCACGCAGGCTCAGTGCCAGCAGCAGCCGCGCGTCCGGATCGCTCAGCGAGGTCTGCAGGACCGTCTCGATGCGGCGGATCCGGTAGCGCACCGTGTTGGGGTGCACGTGCAGTTCCTCGGCGGTGGCCGCGACATCGCCGAACCGGTCCAGGAAGACGCTCAGCGTGTGGGCCAGCACCGGTTCCTCGGCGCGCAGGGTGCGCACCCGCGGATCGATCAGCCGGTCGTCGGCGGCGACGGTGGTGACGATCTCGTCGAGCAGCACCGTGGTGCGGGCCTCGTCCAGCGAGGTCACCGCCGCCAGCGCGCCCGGGTGGCGGCCCGCACTGTCGAGCACCCGGTCGACCTCCGCGCGGGCCTGCGCGGCGGCCGCCAAACCGGCTGGGGCGGTGGCGATCACGGCCTGCAGGTCGACGCCGAGCTGGGTCTGCAGGGAGGGGATCGTCCCGCGTACCCAGGACGGCACCGATGCGCGGCCCGGATGCGCGAACAGCACGTACACCCGGGTACCGTGCGCGATCACCTGGGCGTCGGACCGAAAGGCGCCGGCCCGCAATGCCAGTACGTCGGCGACCTGGGCGGGGTCGGGGTAGTCGCCGGCGAAACCGATGACCGTGGGTTTGCCGTCGGCGGACACCCCGAGCTCGCGGGCCACCTCGGCGACGTCGCGGGTCGAATCGCTCAGCCCGAGGATCTCGGCGACCAGCGCGGCGTGCGCCGACGGGATGGCGGCCAACCGGGCCAGGATGCGCGCGGCCAGCACCGCCCCGCCGCGCAGCACCTCCTCGGCGTCCTCGGCCAGTGGCGCCGAGCCCCGCTGCAACCAGACGGTGCCGGCGAACCCGGGGGTGTGCCGGGCGCCGCCGGCGCGGTGGATGCCGGCCGCCAGCCGCGGGCGCAGGCCGAGTTCCGGGCGGGCGGCGACCCGCACCACCTCCGGGCCGGCGCGCAATGCGTCGAAAACGCCCCACTGGGAAAGCCACTGCAGGTATTCGGGCGGCCCGGCCCGGCCCAGGATGGACAGCCGGCGCAGTTCGTCGGCCTCGTCACTGGACGCCGAGTACGCCAGCACATGCGACTGGGCGTCCTCGATGCTCACCATGCCGCGGGTGCGGTCGGCGATGGACTGGGCCAGCCCGAACAGGTCGGTGCTCGGGTCGTGCAGTGGGTCGGTGCGGTCGCCGTGGTGTTCGAGAACGTAGTTGACCAACCGATACACCCGCTCCCAGCGGGCCACCGGTTCCACCGCGACGACGGCGGTACCGGCGGCGGTGGCCCGCGCGATCACCGCCTCGGAGGGTTCCTTGACGAAGATCGCCGCCGGTGCGCGGGTGCGCACCTGTTCGCCGAGCCAGTGCAGCGCATCGGGGTCGGGGATGCCGAGCAGGAAGAAGATGTCGGCCGCGCCGACACCGACCGCCAGGCCGAGCCGGGCGTCGTCGGCGTCGATCAGGGCGGCCGAGGCAACCGGGAGGTCCAGGCCGCGCGGTGCCTCGACCAGTCGCACCATCGTCGCGTCCAATGCCAGCAGCAACCGGCCCAGCCCCACACCCGCCATGTTGGCCAACTCTACTAACGATGTCTGGTAGGTCTGTGAAATCGGCCAATCCTTACCGGTCCCGTCCCAGGGACCCTTTTGAACATGGACGCCCTCACCGGAATCACCCAGGTGCCCCTGCCGCACAACGAGCCCGTGCACGACTACCGGCCCGGCTCGGCCGAACGTACCCGACTCCTCGACGCCTTGGACTCGTTGTCCGCCGACGCTGTCGATCTGCCCCACGTCATCGGGGGCAAACGCCGGATGGGTGGCGGTGACCGCATCGATGTGGTCCAGCCGCACCGGCACGACCGGGTGCTGGGCACCCTGACCAACGCCGAGCACGCCGACGCCACCGCCGCCATCGAGGCCGCCGTCAGCGCCAAGAACGACTGGGCGGCACTGCCCTTCGACGAGCGGGCCGCGGTGTTCCTGCGGGCCGCCGACCTGCTGGCGGGGCCGTGGCGGGAGAAGATCGCCGCCGCCACGATGCTGGGCCAGTCCAAGACCGCCTATCAGGCCGAGATCGACGCGCCCTGCGAACTCGTCGACTTCTGGCGGTTCAACGTCGCCTTCGCCCGGCAGATCCTGGCCCAGCAGCCGGCCAGCGGTCCGGGGGTGTGGAACCGCACCGACTACCGCCCGCTGGAGGGCTTCGTCTACGCCATCACCCCGTTCAACTTCACCGCCATCGCCGGGAACCTGCCCACCGCACCGGCGCTGATGGGTAACACCGTGGTGTGGAAACCCTCGCCCACCCAGACCTTCGCCGCCCACCTCACCATGGCCCTGCTGGAGGAGGCCGGGCTCCCGCCGGGGGTGATCAACCTGCTCACCGGCGACGGGCGCGCCGTCTCGGAGGTGGCCCTGGCCGACCCGCGGCTGGCCGGCATCCACTTCACCGGGTCGACCGGTACCTTCCAGCACCTGTGGCGCGAGGTCGGGGACAACATCGACCGGTACCGCACCTATCCGCGGCTGGTCGGCGAGACCGGCGGTAAGGACTTCATCCTCGCGCACTCCTCGGCCCGCCCGGATGTGCTGCGCACCGCCATGATCCGCGGCGCCTTCGACTATCAGGGCCAGAAGTGTTCGGCCGCCTCCCGGGCCTACGTCCCGCGGTCGGTGTGGCAGCGGATGGGGGATGACTTCCTGTCCGCCACCGAGGGGCTGCGCTACGGCGACGTCACCGACCTGACCAACTATGGTGGCGCCCTGATCGACGACCGGGCCTTCGCCAAGAACGTCGCGGCGATCGAGCGGGCCAAGGGGGCCGCGGGCGTGACGGTCGCGGTGGGCGGTGAGTACGACGACAGCGAAGGCTATTTCGTCCGGCCCACCGTGCTGCTGTCCGACGATCCGACCGATGAGGCGTTCTGCACCGAGTACTTCGGTCCGATCCTGGCCGTGCACGTCTACCCCGACGACCAGTTCGACGACATCCTCGGCGTCGTCGACCGCACCGCCGCCTACGCGCTGACCGGCGCCGTCATCGCCGACGACCGGACCGCGGTGGCCACCGCGGCGCACCGGCTGCGCGATGCCGCGGGCAACTTCTACATCAACGACAAACCGACCGGCGCCGTCGTCGGGCAGCAGCCGTTCGGTGGTGCGCGCGCCTCGGGTACCAACGACAAGGCCGGATCACTGCTGAACCTGCTGCGCTGGACCTCGGCCCGCTCCATCAAGGAGACGTTCGTGCCGCCCACCAGCCACGAGTACCCGCACATGGAGGCCTGAGGCGATGGGTGTCTTCCAGAAGGTGGCGCGGCCGGTGATCCTGGCCGCGGCCAGGCGTGACGGGCTGCGCCGCACCGCCGAGCGGCTGCCGCTGACCCGGGCGGTGGTGCACCGTTTCGTGCCGGGGGAGAGCATCGTCGATGCGATGAATTCGGTTGTACAGCTGCGTGATACCCAACGTCTGGTGTCCATCGACTACCTCGGTGAGGACGTCGTGGACGCCGATGCGGCCGAAGCCACCGTGCAGGCCTACTTCGGCCTGCTCGACGCGTTGGCCACCCGCACCGAATCGGCGGCGGTGGTCCGTCCGTTGGAGGTGTCGCTCAAACTGTCCGCGCTCGGGCAGGCGCTGCCCCGGGACGGGGAGAAGATCGCCCTGGAGAACGCGCGGGCCATCGCCGAGCGGGCCGAGCGGGCCGGGGTGTGGGTGACCGTCGACGCCGAGGACCACACCACCACCGACTCGACCCTGTCGATCGTGCGGGATCTACGGGTGGACTACCCGTGGCTGGGCACCGTGCTGCAGGCATATCTGAAACGCACCGCCGCCGACTGCGCGGACTTCGCCGCCGAGGGCGCCCGGATCCGGCTGTGTAAGGGGGCCTACGACGAACCGGCGACGGTGGCATACCGCGACGCCGACGAGGTCAGCGATTCCTACCTGCGCTGCCTGCGCACCCTGATGGGTGGCTCGGGCTACCCGATGGTCGCCTCGCACGACCCGGCGATCATCGACGCGGTGCCCGGCCTGGCCGCCGAGTTCGGCCGTGGTGTCGGCGATTTCGAGTACCAGATGCTCTACGGCATCCGGGACGACGAGCAGCGGCGGCTGGCCGGCGACGGAAACCAGGTGCGGGTGTACGTCCCGTTCGGAACGCAGTGGTACGGCTATTTCGTGCGCCGGCTCGCCGAACGCCCGGCGAACCTGACCTTCTTCCTGCGGGCCCTGCTGGACTGACTGCTCAGGGCGCGGGGAACGCCGCGGCCGGCATCAGCACGTTGCCGCGACACGGCCCGCTGAGGATGTCGGTGTACCAGCTGCCGACCAGCGAACCGTCGGGCTGGGGGGTGTAGCTGACCCAGGATTCGGCCGGGCTGAATACCCGCGGCACCCCGTCGCCCCGGTAGCACTCCCACTGCCAGGTGTAGGCGAACGTCCACTTGCTGCCGGTCCACTTGTAGCGCTGTGGCTGCGGGATGGTCGGATTCGACGGGGCCGGGCCGTCCAGGACGGTGGCCACACAGCTGCTGCCGGCGCACGCCGTCGAGAAGGTGTAGACCGCACTCAGATCGCCCTCGGGTTGGCGGGCCGCCACACTGGTGCCGTTCTTCTGCGATGCATAGCTGACGACGTGATAGCGGCCGTTCCAGACCTGCCCGACCGCGGCGGCGGCGGGCACCGGAACGAGACCGGCGACCAGGAAGGCTGCCAGCGCAAAACACAGTCGACGGACCAACATCCCTTCCCTCTATTCAGTCACAAGATCAGCTGTCACAACGTTAGCCGCGTGGTGTGACAAAACGCCGGATCGTCATGGCAGCTCCGTCAATTAGAGACCACATTGTGACGCGGACTCCCGGGTCAGTCCCGGTCGGACAGCAATACCATGGCCCACGCCGCGATCGTCTGGGCATCGGTGATCTCGCCCGCGCGGATCATCTGCTCGATCTCGGCCGCGGTGAACCAGGCGCTGTGCATGTCCTGCTCTTCGTGCTCACGTTCGTGTTCGCCCTGGGTCAGTCCGGTCGCCACGTACACCCAGCCGCGCTGGCTGCTCATCCCCGGCGCGACGTCGAGCAGACCCAGCCGGACCAGCGATTCTGCGCGCAGCCCGGTTTCCTCGCGCAGTTCCCGGGCGGCCAGCTCGTCGGGCGCGGGATCGGCCAGGTCGGGGGCGGTGCCCTGCGGGAACTCCCAGCGCCGCAATCCGATCGGGTACCGGTACTGCTCGACCAGATGGAAGCGGTCACCGTCGCGCGCGATCACCAGCGCATAGGTGGGTTTGTCGATCACCCCGTAGATGCCGTGGCTGCCGTCGGGCCGGCGGATGGCGTCCTCGCGCACCGTCATCCAATTGTTCCGGTACACCTCGCGACTGGACATCCGCTCGATCGGGGCCATGGCGTAAGGGTAGCCTCGCAGGAGTGTTGAAGGCGTTGCTGACCTCGCTGGACCCGGCCGCGGTGGCCGCCGGGCAGGACTTGTCCGACGCGGTGCGCATCGACGGCGTGACGCTGAGCCGCAGCGATCTGGTGGGGGCGGGCACCTCGGTCGCCGAGCGGGTCGCCCGGGCGCGGCGGGTCGCCATCCTGGCGACCCCCACCGCGACGACGGTGCTCGCGGTGACCGGCTGCCTGATCGCCGGGGTCCCGTTCGTACCGGTACCGGCCGACGTCGGCGCGACCGAGCGGGCGCATCTGCTCAGCGATTCCGGTGCCCAGGCGTGGCTCGGTGAGCTGCCCGCCGAAACCGAAGGGCTGCCGCACATTCCGGTGCGCATGCACGCCCGCTCCTGGCACCGCTACGCCGAACCGAATCCGGAGTCGGCGGCCATGATCATGTACACCTCGGGCACCACCGGTCTGCCCAAGGGGGTGACCATCAGCCGCCGCGCGGTGGCCGCCGACATCGACGCGCTGGCCCAAGCCTGGGAGTGGACCGATGCCGATACCTTGGTGCACGGCCTGCCGCTGTTCCACGTGCACGGTCTGGTGCTCGGCCTGATCGGGTCGCTGCGGATCGGAAACCGGTTCGTGCACACCGGTAAACCCACCCCGCAGGCCTACGCGCAGGCCGGCGGCACACTGTATTTCGGGGTGCCCACGGTGTGGTCGCGCATCGCCGCGGACGCCGAGGCGGCCCGGGCGCTGTCCTCGGCGCGGCTGTTGGTGTCCGGGAGTGCGGCGCTACCGACACCGGTATTCGAGGATCTGGTCCGGCTGACCGGGCACGCGCCCATCGAGCGGTACGGCAGCACCGAGACCCTGATCACCATCAGCACCCGCATCGACGGGGAACGCCGACCGGGCTGGGTGGGGCTGCCGCTGGACGGGGTGCAGACCCGGCTGGTCGACGAGAACGGCGACCCGGTGCCCCACGATGGGGAATCCATTGGGCAGCTTCAGATCAAGAGCCCGACGAACTTCAGCGGCTACCTCAACCGGCCGGACGCCACCGCCGAGGCATTCGACGCCGACGGCTGGTTCCGCACCGGTGACGTAGCGGTGATCGACGCCGGCGGGATGCACCGCATCGTGGGCCGCGAATCGGTGGACCTGATCAAGTCCGGTGGCTACCGGATCGGTGCCGGCGAGATCGAGACGGTGCTGCTCGGGCATCCGGGCGTGCAGGAGGTCGCGGTGGTCGGCCTGCCCGATGCGGATCTCGGTCAGCGGATCGTCGCGTTCGTGGTCGGCGATGCCGAGCCCCAGCAGCTCATCGACTTTGTCGCCGAACAACTTTCGGTGCACAAACGGCCGCGGGAGGTGCGCATCGTGGACAGCCTGCCGCGCAACGCGATGGGCAAACTGCTCAAGAAGAAGTTGACGACCTAGGGGGACCGATGACGCCGGAGACGGGCGCGAGTGAGGATCGCAGCGAGGGACGAGCGCGGACCGGAGCGAGTGAGGGAGTCGACCGATGGCACTGAGGCTCAACGCGATCGGCTTCGACGCCGATGACCCGGCCACGCTCGGCCGGTGGTGGGCCGAGGCGCTGGGATGGCATAGTGCGACTGTCGAGGACGGGGACGTGCTGTTGACCCCGCCGCCGGGGCAGGGTGCGCCGATCCTGTTCATGTCGGTGCCCGAGGCCAAGACCGTCAAGAACCGGCTGCACCTGGACTTCACCCCGGACGACCAGCAGTCCGAGGTGGACCGGCTGATCGGCCTGGGCGCCCGGCACGTCGACATTGGCCAGGGGCAGCAGACCTGGGTGGTGCTGGCCGATCCCGAGGGCAACGAGTTCTGCGTCCTGGCCCCCGACTGACCGGCCGGCACCCCGGGTCAGGTCACCGGACCTGGTTGAAGTCGTCGCGGACGTAGAGCAGCGAGCACGTCGGCCACACGGTGTCCGGGTCGACGATCTCCGGCCAGTAGTAGTCGGTGCACTCCGCGGTGGTGCGTCCGCCGCCGAGGGCGAGCGCCGACGAGGTGAATCCGACCGGTTGCACCACGGGCTGCGGTTCGGGTTCGGTCCCCACCGTGGCCTCGGTCACCGAGATGTAGACGTTCAGCTTCGTCTCGGTCTTACCGTCGGATACGTACACGACGAAACTGTCCTCACCCAGGAACCCGGACTCGGGGGTGTAGGTGAAAGTGCCGTCCTCGTGCAGCACGACCGCTCCGTTGCCGGGATGTTGAACCATGCTGACGGTCCAACCCTGATGGGCCGGATTGCTCAGCAGGCCCCCGCTGCCGGGGACGTGCAGCGTCGATCCCTGGCCGACGGTGAAGTGGTGTTCCGCGTACTCCTTGCCGGTGACCGTCACGGTGACGGTGGCCGTGCTTTGCAGCCCCTGCGGATCGGTGATGCTGTAGCCGATGCTCACCGACCCGACGAAGCTGGGATCCGGGGTGTAGACGAGCTTTCCGTCGACCAGTTCGACCTTGCCGGACCGCGGCGGGGAGTCGATCCGGACGGTCGGCGGCTTCTCGCCCGGGGCGTCATCGTTGGCCAGCACGTCGATGGTCACCGGGGTGGTGTTCGGGGTGGTGACGTGGTCGTCGTTGGCGATCGGGCCGAGGGGCTTGCCCTCGATCTTGACGGTCACCACCGCGGTGGTGGTGGCGCCGCTGCCGTCGGTGATGGAGTAGGTGAACGTGTCGGCGTCCCGGGGGATGGTGTTGCCGGCGGTGTAGATGAACGTCCTTGTGTCCTCATCCCATTGGACCTTCCCGTGCCGGGGCGAGTTCACCACGCTGACCTTCACCGTGCCGCCGGCGTACTGGTCGTTGCTCAGCACGTCGATCGATATGGTGCCCCCGACCCCCACGGCCGCGGAGTCGTCGACGGCGCCGGTGGTCTTGCCCTCGATCTCGATGGTCACCGTGGCGGTGCTTCGCTGTCCGTAGCCGTCGATGATGGAGTAGCTGAAGACATCGGATCCCGAGGCCTGGCCGGCGTCGGCGGTGTAGGTGAATGTCCTTGTGTACGGGTCGTATTCGACCGATCCGTGGGCGGGTTGGATGACCGTCTCGATCTTCAGTTCACCGTCGGAATGCTGGTCGTTCTTGAGCACGTCGATGGTCACCTTGTCGCCGGCCTTCACCGTGGCGGTGTCGTTGATGGCAACCGGGGCCGAGGGGCCCACGTAGATGGTCAGCGTGGCGGAGACCTGGTCTCCGTCGGCGTCGGTGATGGTGTAGGAGAAGCTGTCGATCCCGACCCACCCTTTGGGTGGCGCGTAGTAGAAGGTGCCGCCCGACTCCATCTTCACCATGCCGTACTCCGGCCCGCCGGTCACGGCCACGCTCAGCGGTCCGTCACCACCACCGCTGTACTGCATCACATCCCCGGATATGGCTCCGTCTATGGCAATGCCGTACCCGACGGACTCCGTCCACGGCGTCTGGTTGACCGACGTGACGCTCAGCTGGAACTGGATGGCCGCGAAGACGTCGAGTCCCAGCAGCGTGGAAGAGCCGATGGTGAAGGTGTCCTCGCCGGTGTACTTCGGGTCGGGTCGATACGTCAGCATGCCGTCGCCGTCGATGGTCACGGTCCCGTGCAGGGGTTCTTCGAGGACGACAACCGGCAACAGTCCACCGACGACAGGCGTGATCAACTCGTTGAGGTCGAACTGGTACTCGCCGGCTCCCGGTTCCAGTACCGCTTGGACTGTGTGTGCGGCCGACGACGTCACGTTGGTCCCGTCGCCCGCGAGAACGTCACCGACGACGGCGGTGTCCCCGGTGATCCCGCCGGCCTCGACGTTCTCGACGGTCCCGGTAGTGCCCTCGACGACGTCCGTGCTCACCGAATCCTCGACGGCGCTGTTCTCACCGGTAGTGACGGCGGTCGGCACCAGGGCGCCGGTTGTGTCGATGTTCTCGGTCGCCGATCGGCGGGTCCAGGCCAGCAGCGCCCACAGCGCGGGGGAGTCGGCCGGTGCCGTGTCGCCGGCCGCGGTCGACGGCGACGGTGCCGCCACCGCCTCGGCCACCTCGACTGACGCTGTGGCCCTGGACAGTTCGGGCGCCGACCCGGTATCGGCCTCGGTGCTGGCCGGTGCGGTGTCGAGGTTGGAGCGGGGGGCCGTGATGACTGCGCCGGCGGGTTGGGATTGCGGGGCCGGTGCCCGGTCGGCGGTGGCCCGCTTCGGTGCCGTCACCGCGCGCACCGACAGGGCCGTGCCGCGGGGCTTGCTGGCCGAGGCGACCGACGGCCGCGCCGTGCCTGCGGTCGCCGCGGTCACCTTGGAGTCCCGGCTGACCCGCGCACCGGTCTGCGTGGACTGGCGCGGTGTGGCGGTCGCTTGCTTGGCCGCGTCTGCTCCGGTGCGCCGGGTCCGGTCCGAGGTCGACGTCGAGGAATCCGGGCCGCTCGACGCGCTGGTCGAACCGGTGTCCTCGGCCCAGGCGGTGCCCGCCCCGAGGCTGGTCGCCAGCGCGGCGCCGACGCCCAGCGTCACCGCGAGCGCCCCGATCCGACCGATGTGCCGGGCGTACCCGGGGCTGGTCGAGGGGATCTGGTCTACGGCGGGATGGCTGGCGCGTACGTCCACGATGCTGCCTTCCGATCGGGGGTGGCGAAACCCGGCTGGCCTGCGGTGAACCCTCGAACGAGGGGTTACGCCGAAACTTACGCATAAGTCAATAAGAAGCTCGGGCAAATCAGGAAATTGGCAGGTGAATTTATTTGCCCGAATCGACGGCGGGGAATCGGTGGCGACGCCGGCGGTCCGATCTGGGGGCTGAGCAGGGTAGAGCCGGCGCGTGGCGGACTCGGCGACGGTAAGAGCGCCGACGCCTGGACGCGGAAAAGCGGCAGCCCTGGCAAACAATTTGCCAGGGCTGCGCGAAAGCGAGAGAAAAGCTGGTTCGCAGCGTCCTGCGCTGCGGTGGACTGCATTGCGAGAATCGCCCGGGCGCGGGCGATTCACACTGCGGCTAGTTGGCGTGCAGGGCTTCGTTGAGGGTGATGCCGGTGCCGTCGCGTTTGACGACCTCGACCGCGCCGGACAGCGAGTTGCGACGGAACAGCAGGTTGTTCGATCCCGACAGCTCGACCGCCTTGACCGTCTGCCCGTCCGCGGTGCTCACCTTCGTGCCGCCGGTGACGTACAGGCCGGCCTCGACGACACAGTCGTCCCCGAGCGAGATACCCAGTCCGGCGTTCGCGCCCAGCAGGCAACGCTTGCCCACCTTGATGACCTCTTTGCCGCCACCGGACAGGGTGCCCATGATCGAGGCGCCGCCGCCGATGTCGGACCCGTCATCGACCACCACGCCGGCCGAGATCCGGCCCTCCACCATCGAGGTGCCCAGGGTGCCGGCGTTGAAGTTGACGAACCCTTCGTGCATGACGGTGGTGCCGGCGGCCAGGTGCGCGCCGAGACGGACCCGGTCGGCGTCGGCGATGCGCACGCCGGTAGGGGTCACGTAATCGACCATCCGGGGGAACTTGTCGATGCCGAACACCGTGACGGCGCCGCGGCGGCGCAGCTTGGCGCGTACCAGTTCGAAGCCCTCCACCGCGGCGGGCCCGAAGTTGGTCCAGACCACGTTGGCCAGCAGACCGAAGATGCCGTCCAGGTTGGCCTCGTGCGGCTTGGTCAGCCGGTGCGACAGCAGATGCAGGCGCAGATAGACGTCGTAGGTATCGACCGGCTTGTCGTCCAGCGAGGCGATGGTGGTGCGCACCGCGACCACCTCGACGTCCCGGTCGGCATCCGGGCCGGTGAGCGCGGCCAGCGCCTCGGGCAGCTCGGCCACCGACAGCCGCGTGGTGCCGGTGCTGATCCCCCGGTCGCTGCGCTCCTGCCCGCCGGCCGGACCATCGGCGGTCAGTTCGGGGTTGGGAAACCAGGTGTCCAGGACGGTTCCGTCGGCGGCGATGGTGGCCAGGCCGATACCAGATGCAGCAGTCACGTTGGATCAGGTTACTGGACTAGCCTGGAGGGCCATGGGCCTAGACCTGCGCGCCGATCCGATCGCACTCACCGCCGCACTGGTGGACATCCCCAGTGAATCCCGGCACGAACAACGCATCGCCGACGAGATCGAGCAGGCGCTGCGCGCTCAGGCCCCGCACTTCGAGGTCATCCGCAACGGAGACGCCGTACTGGCCCGCACCGACCTCGGCCGGCCGTCCCGGGTGATGCTGGCCGGGCACATCGACACCGTGCCCGCGGCCGACAATGTGCCCAGCCGCACCGAGGGTGGGCTGATGTACGGCTGCGGGACATCGGACATGAAATCCGGTGACGCGGTGTTCCTGCACCTCGCGGCCACCATCGCCGAACCGGCTCACGACCTCACCCTGGTGATGTACGACTGCGAGGAGATCGAGTCCAGCGCCAACGGGCTGGGCCGCATCGAACGGGAACTGCCCGACTGGTTGGCCGCCGATGTCGCGATCCTGGGCGAGCCCTCGGGTGGATTCATCGAGGCCGGCTGTCAGGGCACCATCCGAGTGGTCGTCCGCGCCGCGGGCACCCGCGCACACTCGGCGCGATCCTGGCTGGGGGACAACGCCATTCACAAGCTCGGCGCGGTGCTGGATCGGCTGTCGTCCTACCGGGCCCGCAGTGTGGACATCGACGGCTGCGTCTACCGGGAGGGGCTGTCGGCGGTGCGGATCGACGGCGGCATCGCGGGCAACGTGATCCCCGACGCCGCCTCGGTGACGATCAACTTCCGGTTCGCACCCGACCGCAGCGTCGAACAGGCGATCGCACACGTGCACGAGGTGCTCGACGGTCTGGAGGTGCTCTGCGAGGTCACCGACGCGGCGGCCGGCGCCCTTCCCGGGCTGGCCAATCCGGCCGCGGCCGCCCTGGTGGCCGCGGCGGGCGGTCAGGTCCGCGCCAAGTACGGCTGGACCGATGTCGCCCGTTTCGCCGCGCTGGGTATCGCCGCGGTCAACTACGGCCCCGGAGACCCGAACCTGGCGCACAAGGTCGACGAACACGTCGATACCGCGGCCATCACCGCGACCACCGAGACTCTGCGGGCGTACTTAACCGCTTGACGCCCGCCTTAGCATGGATTTCGTGCTTGGAATCGACGACATCTCCGGGTAGTGCCCCCGAGATTTCTGCTGTCGTCCACCAAACTCTGCGTCCGTCTGGGGTTCCCGCATGTCCATGCCTATGTCCGTTGTCTGTTCTCATCTTTCGTTCCGCTGGTCCGACGGCACGCCGGTCTTCACCGACCTGTCGTGTGCGTTCGGCCGGCGCCGCACCGGTCTGGTGGCGCCCAACGGCGCCGGTAAGAGCACGCTGCTGCGGCTGATCGCCGGTGAGCTGGCCCCGACGTCCGGCGCCGTCACCGCCGGCGGGGTCGTGGGTTATCTGCCGCAGAACCTGCCGTTTCTGGCCGACCACACCGTCGCCGACGTGCTCGGGGTGACGTCGGTGCTCGCCGCACTCGACGCCCTCGCCGCCGGGGACGCCGGCGAGACCGTCTTCACGGCCATCGGGGAGGACTGGGACATCGAGGAGCGCTCGCGCGCCCAGTTGGACCGGCTCGGCCTGGCCGATCTGGACCTCGACCGCCGGCTGTCGACGCTGTCCGGAGGGCAGGTGGTGTCCCTGGGCCTGACCGCGCAGTTGCTTCGCGCCCCCGATGTGCTGCTGCTCGACGAACCCACCAATAATCTGGACGGCGCTGCGCGGCAACGGCTTTACCAGGCCCTCGATGGCTTCGGCGGATGCCTGGTGGTGGTCAGTCACGACCGGATGCTGCTGGACCGGATGGATGCCATCGCCGAATTGCGGGCCGGGGATGTGGAGTTCTTCGGCGGCGGGTTCAGCGACTACCAGGACGTCGTGCGGGCCGCCCGGGAACTCGCGGAGGGCGAGGTGCGCAACGCCGAGCAACACCTCCGGCGGCAGAAGCGGCAGATGCAGCAGGCCCGGGAGCGGGCCGACCGCCGCGCTTCGGCCGCGGCACGCAATCTCAAGGACGCCGGTCTCCCGAAAATCGTTGCCGGAAAGCTGAAACGGGACGCGCAGGTATCGGCCGCCAAGGCCGACGATGTGCACGCCCGCCGCGTCGGGGAGGCCCGGGCCCGTCTCGGGGAGGCCGAACGCGCCGTCCGCGACGATGCGGTGCCCGCCCTGGACCTGCCGGAGACCGAGGTGCCCGCGGGCCGGGTGGTGTTCAGTGGCCGGGGGCTCGGCTCAAGGGTTTTCGACCGGCTGGATCTCGACATCCGGGGCCCGGAGCGGATCGCGCTGACCGGCGGCAACGGCAGCGGGAAGTCCACCTTGCTGCGGATCATCTCCGGCGACGCGGCGCCGGTTGCGGGCAGCCTGCAGCGAGGCGAGGGACGCATCGCCTATCTGTCGCAGCGGCTGGACCTGCTCGACGAGCAGCTCTCGGTCACCGAGAACCTGGCCGTCTTCGCGCCCGGACTGTCGCTCACCCGGCATCGACACTTGTTGGCGCAGTTCCTGTTCCAGGGCGATCGCATCGACCTCCCGGTGGCGGCGCTGTCTGGCGGGGAACGGTTGCGAGCCACCCTGGCCTGTGTGTTGTTCGCCGAACCGGCACCGCAGTTACTCCTGCTCGACGAGCCCACCAACAATCTGGACCTGGCGAGCGTCGCGCAACTGGAGTCCGCACTGAACGCCTACCGGGGGGCCTTCGTGGTGGTCAGCCACGACGAGAAATTTCTGGCTGATCTCGGGCTGAGCCGGCGGCTGGTGCTGGCCGGCGGGACGTTGCGGGCGGCCTAGCCGACCTGCGGGCGCGTCGGTGCGGGCCGGGCCGGGGCGGGCGTCTGCACCGGCGCCCGATCCGATGGAACGCTTTCTCCGGCACGGGTTTCCGGTACCGGAACCGGCTCGGGTCGCTCCTCGCGGCTGTCACGCTCGGTCTCGTCGCCCGGCTCCTCGGCAAGCTGCTCGGTCTCGGGGAGATCGGCCTCCCCGAGGTCGGCGGCCTGGCCGGCCTGGGCCGCCTGCAGGATCTGCTGCGGTACCTGCTGCAGTCCCTGCATCAGGCCCTGCAGTGGCGCGGTGATCAACTGGGCCAGCTGCCCGACCTGCTGGCCGACCTGACCGAGGATCTGGCCCATCGGTGCCATGGCGTCGACGCCGGGGGAGACCGTCCCGCCGGCCGCGGTGCCCGCCGCACCTGCGGGCCCGGTCGCGGTCTCCGGCGCCGGGGCGCCCTCCAGTACCGCGGCGGCCGCGCGCAACCGGTCCGCGCCCTCCTCGTCGCCGGCGGCGTAGGCGCGCGCAGCCTTCTCCAGCAGGTCGGCGACGACGCCCGCGCGCGCGGATGTCGCGCCCACGGTGCCGGCACGGCCGTCGAGCGTGGATTGCAGGGCGGTGCTGACCGCCGAGGCGATGGCACCGTGACTGCGCTGCACACCGCCACCGTCGGAGCCGGTCAGGCCGGACAGCCCGGAGCCCACCCGGGCGTGCAGGTCCGCGAAGGTTCGCAGGTCGTCGGTCCGGACCAGGAGTGGATCGGTCATGTGTGCCCCCGTCGTCTCGGCCAAGTCTATGGCGGGTGCGTGAGGGCGCTTTGCGGAAGTTTCGGGCGTACGCGCGACGACTACCCGCCCCGGGTGGCGGTGCCACTCGGGTGCGAGGCCGCGGTCCCTATGCGGTCGGGTTCGACGGCGGGATGGAGTACGCCGAGCGGACCGAGCGGACCGAGCGGACTCCGAGGCCGACGCCCGTCGATTCGTACCTCGGTTCCCGCATCAGGCGCGGGAACGCGGTCGGGAACGGGAACGGACCGGCGAACGGGCCGTCCTGCGTGACATCGACGGTCGGGTCGGTGGCAGGGGCGGCCAGGGCGGCCGGTGCGGTGATGAGTGTGCCGGCCGTCATGGCGGCGGCAATGGCGCTGATGATGATGTTCTTCATGTCTGCCCCATCTGCGGATTTATTCTGCGAAGAATTAGCCCACAGCGCCATGGTAGACCCGATTCTCGGCGGGTCCAGGGACTGCTGCCCTGGATTGCCAAGCACACTGCTAGAAGTCGTATTTAGGTGGCCTTATCTGTGTATAGGGAACGACCGTACGAACATGGCAATGGCGGGGGAGACGAAACTCCCGAGCGACTACTGATCTTGACGGGACCGAGTTGTGGCGTCGTCGAAAGTTTGCTGGGTTGGCCGAATTACGGCGTCGGGCGGTGTGCCGTGCGGACCGAATGCCGGAGGCCGTGCGGGCCCATATGGGGTTCGCGGTCGAGGGGGTGGAGCCAGAACAGCGGGTTGGGGAATTGTTGGATGCCGGAGCTGTCCGACGGCTGTGGGGCCGGGTCGGGGTGGTCGGCCTGGGCCGGTGCCGCCGTGCACAAAGTGCCGGATACGATCGCCAAACATGCTGTGGCGGCTGCGATTCGGCGCATCGATGACTTCCTCTCGGTCAAGGTCACCGTAGCGGTCGAAGCTGGCCACCGGCTGTGCACTACCGCACGATCGACTGAGACCGTCACCGCTGACCGGGGACCTGCCGCACCGTGAGGATGTCCTGGGCAGGCGCGGATTCCTGGCCGGCTGACGGCAGATAGTCCTGCACGGCCGAGGTGACGGCGCCGGAGAGCGCCCGGGCGAACGCGGTGGTGATGTGGCTGTCGTCCCGGTAGACGAGGGTGTTGCCGATGATGCTCGGGCATTGTGCGGTGTTGCAGATCAGCTCGGTGAAATCCAGGTAGGACACATTGTCGAACCGCTCCGCCACGGCCCGCTCCACCGCCCGCAGTTCCGCGTCCAGCGCCTCGGCGCGCTCGAACGCGCAGTGGTCGGCCTGCTCGGAGAACCGGGCCAGGCACATCGACGGCGTCACCCCGATGGACGGGGTGTCGGCGATCAGCACGAT
The DNA here is from genome assembly GCA_900078775.1 of Mycolicibacterium aurum. Taxonomy (GTDB): domain Bacteria; phylum Actinomycetota; class Actinomycetes; order Mycobacteriales; family Mycobacteriaceae; genus Mycobacterium; species Mycobacterium aurum_A. The sequence goes on along the minus strand of LT549889.1, from coordinate 3,398,058 downwards.
CCGTGACGCGGCGGGTAGGCGGTCGATCGTCTCGGTCAGGGCCTGTCGCCAGAGCTCACCGCGATCCTGCTCGTCCTCCAGATAGCGCTTGCCGAAATTACCGAGCAGGATCACCGCCGGCGGATCGGTCGACAACTTCTCCGACACCGCCTCGACCCAGGCCGGGCAACTCGCATAGGGCAAGGTGCCCGGCGGGGCGGCCGGGCACCCGCTCTTGGTGTGCGATTCCAGCCGCACCGCGCCACGGTCGGCGAGCGGTTGCAGCGCCGGGAACCACTGTGCCGCATGGGAATCGCCGAACAGCACCACCCGCGGCGCGGCCGGATTCGTCCCGATCACGCAGTCGGCGGGGTCGGTGTCACCCAGCTCCCGGTGACACCCGTTGTCATAGAGCACCGGTTTGTCCTCGACGACGGCGGTGAGGGAGGGGACGAGGTTGCTCGGCACGTAATCGGTGCCGACCGGACCGGCCGCGACCGTGGCCGCCGGCGCGGGCTTGCCGGTGTCGAGCCGGGTCCCGACCAGCAGCCCCGCCGTTACCGCGGTCGCCACGATGGCCGCCATCGCCCCGGCCGCCACCGCGAAGGTCCGTCGCGGGCGCGCCACGCGCAGCCACTGCACCCGCTGCCCGGGCACCTCGACGTAGGTGTAGAGCAGCCAGGCCAGCGGCACACAGGCCAGCGCCAGCGCGACCCGCGCCCACATCGGCAACTGCTCCATGTACGCACCGGCGGCGACCGGCAACATCAGTACCGGCCAGTGCACCAGATACAGCGAGTAGGAGATGTCGCCGATCCAGGTCGCCGGGCGCACGCTCAGCAGGGCCGCCGGGCCACCGGGCGCGGTGCCCGCCGCGATCAGCAGCGCCGCACCCAGCACCGGGATCGCTACGGCCGCGCCGGGATAGACGGTCTTGACGCTGAACAACATCCCGGTGCCGAGCACCGCGGCCAAGCCCACCCAGCCCAGCACGGCGGCCGCCCGCGGCGCGAACAGTCTGCGGCCATCCAGCAGCGCCAGCGCCACCAGTGCGCCGAGTCCGAACTCCCACACCCGGGCCGGCAGCGTGAAGAACGCGGCCGGCTGGGCCACTCTGGTGAGCTGCAGGCACACCGCGAAGGACAGCGCCACGATCACCGACATGGCGATCGCCAGCGTCCAACGCTTGGTGAACCACCGGAACAGCAACGCCAGCAGCAGCGGCCACAGCAGGTAGAACTGTTCCTCCACGCCCAGTGACCAGTAGTGCAGGAACAACGACGGGGTCTTCTCGGCGAGGTAGTCCGTCGCGTTGTGGACGAACCACATGTTCGGGACGTAGAAGGTCGCCGCGATGGCGTCCTTCACCACGTATCCGAATTGAATGGGAGACACCAGCACCCGGGCCGCCAGCACGGTGGCCAGGATGACCAGGAAGGCCGCCGGCAACAGGCGGCGGGCCCGCCGGGCGTAGAAGGCCGCGAACCCGATGCCGCCCCGGTTCCGCAGGGCCTCCAGCAAATGGGTGCTGATGAGGAACCCGGAGATGACGAAGAAGACGTCGACGCCGACGTAACCGCCGCCGAAACCGGGGACCTCGGCATGGAACAACACGACGAGCAGCACCGCGACCGCGCGCATGCCCTGGATGTCGAGGCGCTTCTCCCTAACGGTTGCGCCGGTGTCCGGTTCCTTGATGGTGTTGCTCCCCGTCGACCCTGGGTGTTTGACGACGCAACATTAGGGGGTCGCCGGGTGCCGCGCTAGCGGGTCTGCTTCGACCCGTCCGACCGGCTTCTCGATATTCCGAACGCAACGAGTTTTCTGGCAACGGAGTCCATTTCGGCGGGATCCTTCTCCGCCAGCGCGCGCGCATGTTCGACGGCCAAACCAGCGAACGCACAATCCAATTCGAGCGCGGTCAGGCTCTCGGCGGCCCGCCGGTCGCCCAGACACGCGGCGTCGTGCAACACGCGGACCGCGACCGCGGACTGGCCGCCGCGGATCGCTGCGCGTGCCGCCTCGCGGGCGGCCGCGATCGCACCCGCCGGGTCGCGTCGGGCCGAACAGGTCCACGCCCGGGCGAGCGCCAGCTCCGGCGCGAACAACATCGATTTCAGGCCGTGCCGGGCCTCCGCGCGGGTGAGCGCCTTGGCCGCATCCACCGCCAGGCCCTGCCGGCCGAACGCCTGCGCCAGCAACATCCACGCCAACGGACCCCAGGAGTACCCGGTGACGGCCAGCGCGGTGGCGGCCTCACCCAGCAGTGCGACCGCCGCACCCAGCTCGCCCCGGGTCAGCACGACCTCGCCCAGCAGAACCTGCGCGATCGCCCGTGAGGGCTGCGCCGGGGCGGTGAGTTGGCGCGCCAGCGACTCCGCCCGGTCCAGTTCGCCGGTCATCGTCAGCATGGTGGTCTGCCCGAACGCGGAGGTGAACCGCAGCAGCCCCGGATGCCCGGCAGCGTTCGCGCGGATCGCCAGGGCGTCCACCGCCGCGAAGCGGCCCATCCGGGCCGCCGAGAGCGCCGCCGCCGAGGCCGCCCAGCCGACGGCGCGGTCCTCGGCGTCCGGTGCGGCCAGTACCGACTCGGCGAGCTCGAACGCCCGCTGCGGGCGCCCGGCGTTCATCGCGAAGGTACTCAGCAGGGCGTCCACCGTTGTCGCCGACCGCAGCCGGGCGCGGGTGGCGCGCAGGAAGGCGGTGGCCCGCTCGGGTTCGTCGAGCATCCAGAACTGATTGGCCGCCCTCGGCAGCGCCCACGCGATCAGGTCGGCCTCGGTCAGCGTTCCCGGGTCGACCTCGGCGAGCACCGCATCGGCGTCGCGGCCGCGTCCCTGCCAGGCCAACGCCTGGGCCAACGTCAGCCGGGCCGGCAGCCACTCGCCCTCGCGCAACGCCGCCCGCGCCAGATCCTCGGCCGCGGCGAGGTCCCCACGGCCGAGCGCGTCGGCGGCCGCACCCGCGGGGCTGGGCGGCATGGGCACCGTCGCAGTGTATGGCGGCCGGCCGCGCGACCAGGGTGAAACCAGCGGTAGGTTTGGGTCGTGCCCGATGCGCCGGAAACCCGCTCGTGGGCCGTCTGCGTGTACTGCGCGTCCGGTCCGACCCACCCCGAGCTACTCGAACTCGCCGCCGCCGTCGGCCGGGCCATCGCCGACCGGGGCTGGACCCTGGTGTCCGGTGGCGGCAACGTCTCGGCGATGGGCGCGGTCGCCGACGGCGCCCGGCAGCGCGGCGGCGCGACCATCGGGGTCATCCCGAAGGCGCTCGTGCACCGCGAGCTCGCCGACGTCCTGGCTGACGAACTCGTCGTCACCGACACCATGCGGGAACGCAAGCAGGTGATGGAGGAGCGCGCCGACGCCTTCATCGCGCTGCCCGGCGGCATCGGCACCCTGGAGGAGTTCTTCGAGGCCTGGACCGCGGGCTACCTCGGCATGCACGACAAGCCGATCGTCATGCTCGATCCGTTCGGTCACTACGACGGACTGCTGAACTGGTTGCGGGGCCTCGTGGACACCGGCTACGTCGGTGCACGCGCCCTGGATCGGTTGATCCTGGTCAGCAATGTTGAGGCGGCTCTCAGCGCCTGTGTCCCGAATCACTAGGGTTGACCGCATGAGTGAGGACTCCACCCGCGCCAGCGTCGGACTGCTCGACATCGCCGGCAGAATTCCAGGTTTCCTGTTGGACGCCCCGGCCATCATCCGGGGAGTGGTCACCGGCATGGGCGCCCGGCCGGGCGCCAAGACCTCGATCGGCAAGGTCTTCCAGGAACGCGCCGCCCAGTACGGCGACCGGGTGTTCCTGAAGTTCGAGGACCAGCGCATCACCTACCGGCAGGCCAACGAGACGGTCAACCGATATGCCGCGGTGCTCGCGTCCCGCGGTGTGGGCCACGGCGACGTCGTCGGCATCATGCTGCGCAACTCGCCGGACGCGGTGCTGCTGATGCTGGCGACCGTCAAGTGCGGTGCGACCGCCGGCATGCTCAACTACCACCAGCGCGGCAATGTGCTCGCCCACAGCATCGGCCTGCTCGACGCCAAGGCCGTGGTCGCCGAGTCCGATCTGATCGAACCGATCACCGACAGCGGGGTGTGCACCGAGGGCCTGATCACCCTCGAGGAACTCAAACAGGCCGCGCTCACCGCGCCGACCACCAACCCCGCGGCCACCGCGGCGGTGCTGGCCAAGGACAAGGCCTTCTACATCTTCACCTCGGGCACCACCGGGATGCCCAAGGCCAGCGTCATGACGCACTACCGCTGGCTGCGGGCGCTGGCCGGCTTCGGCGGTCTGGGACTGCGGCTGAGCAGCAACGACACCCTGTACTGCTGCCTGCCGCTGTACCACAACAACGCCCTTACGGTGTCGGTCGGCTCGGCGCTCAACGCCGGGGCCGCCCTGGCGCTGGGCAAGTCGTTCTCGGCCTCCCGGTTCTGGGACGAGGTGATCGAGTACGACGCCACCGCGTTCGTCTACATCGGCGAGATCTGCGGCTACCTGCTCAATCAGCCGCCCAAACCCACCGACCGCAAGCACAAGGTCCGGGTGATCTGCGGCAACGGGCTGCGCCCGGCGATCTGGGACGAGTTCACCAGCCGTTTCGGCATCCCGCGGGTCTGCGAGTTCTACGCCGCCAGCGAGGGCAACACCGCGTTCGTCAACGTGTTCAACGTGTCGAAGTCCACCGGCATCTGCCCGAGCCCGGTGGCGTTCGTCGAATATGACCTGGAGACCGGTGAACCCGCGCGCGGCCCGGACGGCCGGCTGCGCAAGGTCCAGCGCGGACAGCCGGGCCTGCTGCTGTCCAAGGTGAGCAGCCTGCAGCCGTTCGACGGCTACACCGACAAATCGGCGTCGGAGAAGAAGTTGGTGCGCGACGCCTTCAAGGACGGCGACGTCTGGTTCAACACCGGTGATCTGATGCGCTCGCAGGGCTTCGGGCACGCCGCCTTCGCCGACCGGCTCGGCGACACCTTCCGCTGGAAGGGGGAGAACGTGGCCACCACCGAGGTCGAGGCCGGGCTGTCCGGTGATTCGCAGGTCGAGGAGGCCACGGTGTTCGGCGTCGAGGTGCCCGGGGCCGGCGGCCGTGCGGGAATGGTTGCGCTGCAGCTGAAGTCGGGCGTGGATTTCGACGGTGCCGCGCTGGCGAAGACGGCCTACGCGCATCTGCCCGGCTACGCGGTGCCGCTGTTCGTGCGGGTCGTGCCCGAACTGGCGCACACCTCGACGTTCAAGAGCCAGAAGGTCGAACTGCGCAAGCAGGGCTATGGCGAGGAGGTCGAGGACCCGCTGTACGTGCTGGCCGGCAAGAGTGAGGGCTATGTGCCCTTCTACCCGGAGTACGTCGACGAGGTCGTCGCGGGCAAGCGCCCGAAGTAGCGCCTCGAGTAGCGCGCGAAACACGCGTACCGGTCGCTTTCGTCGCGGTGGAAGCGACCGGTACGCGTGTTTCGCCGCTCACCAACCCGGTCTGGGCAGCGAAAATGCGCAGGATACGGCGGCCTATAGCCTGGAAGCGTGCAGTCGACTTTCCTGGGCCGCCCGGTGGCGGGCGATCGAGCGCTGATCATGGCGATCGTCAACCGCACCCCGGACTCCTTCTACGACCGTGGTGCCACGTTCACCGACGAGGCCGCCAAGGAGGCCGCCCACCGGGTGATCGCCGAGGGCGCCGACGTCGTCGACATCGGCGGCGTCAAGGCCGGCCCGGGCAACACCGTGGACGCCGACGAGGAGATCGCCCGGGTGGTGCCGTTCATCGAATGGCTGCGCGGCGCCTACCCCGACCAACTCATCAGCGTCGACACCTGGCGTGCGACCGTCGCCAAACAGGCCTGCGCGGCCGGGGCGGACCTGATCAACGACACCTGGGCCGGGGCGGACCCGGGCCTGCCCGAGGTGGCCGCCGAATTCGGTGCCGGGTTGGTCTGCTCGCACACCGGCGGCGCCGTCCCGCGGACCCGGCCGTTCCGGGTGAACTACGGCATCAGCGAACGTGGAGTGGTCGACGACGTCATCGTCGAGGTGACCGCCGCGGCCGAACACGCGGCCGCGGTCGGGGTGCCGCGGGAGTCGATAGTGATCGATCCCACTCACGATTTCGGCAAGAACACTTACCACGGTCTTAGTTTGTTGCGCCATGTGAAAGATCTTGTAAACACGGGATGGCCGGTCCTGATGGCCCTGAGTAACAAGGATTTCGTCGGGGAGACTCTGGGTGTGGGACTGACCGAACGCCTGGAGGGCACGCTGGCGGCGACGGCTCTGGCCGCCGCCGACGGGGCCGCCATGTTCCGGGTGCACGAAGTCGGTCCCACTCGACGCGTACTGGAAATGGTCGCGTCGATCCACGGATCGCGTCCGCCGACGCGCACGGTGAGGGGACTGGCATGACGTACAGCGAGCAGCCGAAGGCGGAGCGCGCATGAGCCTGATATCGGAGCTGACACCAGAGCTGGCCGAGATCGACGAGACTGACGCGGTGACAGGCCACCGCTGGATGACGGACCACAGTTTCGGCCGTCCATCCTGGACCGCGGAGGAGCTCATCGCCGCCAAGGCGGGTCGCACCGTCTCGGTGGTGCTGCCCGCACTGAACGAGGAAGAGACCGTCGGCTCGGTGGTGGAGACCATCACTCCGCTGCTCGACGGCCTGGTCGACGAACTGATCGTGCTGGACTCCGGATCCACCGACGACACCGAGATCCGGGCCCTCGCCGCCGGCGCCCGGGTGGTCAGCCGCGAGACGGCACTGCCCGAACTGGCGCCGCGACCCGGCAAGGGGGAGGTGCTGTGGCGCTCACTGGCGGCCACCACCGGGGACCTGATCGTCTTCGTGGACTCCGACCTGATCGACCCGGACCCGATGTTCGTCCCCAAGCTGCTGGGCCCGCTGCTCACCACCGAGGGTGTGCACCTGGTCAAGGGCTTCTACCGGCGCCCGCTCAAGGTGAGCGGCAGCGAGGACAAGACCGGTGGCGGACGGGTCACCGAACTGGTCGCCAGGCCGCTGCTGGCGGCGCTGCGGCCCGAGCTGACCTGCGTGCTGCAACCGCTGGGCGGCGAGTACGCCGGCACCCGGGAACTGCTGACCTCGGTGCCGTTCGCGCCCGCCTACGGCGTCGAGATCGGGCTGCTGGTCGACACCTACAACCGCTACGGCTTGGACGGCATCGCCCAGGTCAATCTGGGCGTGCGCGAGCACCGCAACCGGCCGCTGACCGAGCTGGCCTCGATGAGCCGGCAGGTGGTCGCCACGCTGCTGTCACGCTGCGGTATCGAGGACTCCGGCGTCGGCCTGACCCAGTTCTTCGCCGACGGCGACGACTACACCGCGCGCACCTCCTCGGTGTCGCTGGCCGACCGGCCGCCGATGAACACGCTTCGTTGATCCCAAGTCGCTGCGCTCCAGCCCGCCGGACGCGCTGATCCCAAGTCGCTGCGCTCCAGCCCGCCGGACGCGCCAGTTGTCACACCGGTAGGGCAGTATCGAAGCCGTGACGCTGATACTGCTGTACCTGGTGGTGCTGATCCTCGTCGGTGCCGTGTTGTTTGCCCTGGGCAGTGTGTTGTTCGGCCGCGGCGAGCAGCTGCCGCCGCTGCCGCAGGCCACCACGGCGACGGTGTTGCCCGCGTCCGGGGTGACCGGCAGCGACGTCGACCAGCTGAAGTTCACCCAGACCCTGCGCGGCTACAAGACCAGCGAGGTGGACTGGGTGCTGGACCGGCTCGGGTCCGAACTCGACTCGCTGCGTGGTGAGTTGGCCTCGCTACGGGCCGCCTACGGGCTGCAGGACTGGGCCACCGAACACGAACCCGCGCACGCCCGGCCCGACGAATCGTGAGCGCGCCCACGGCCGACGACGGCCGCATCCGATGTGGCTGGGTGCCAACCGATTCCAGCTCCAATGCGGTGCTCTACCGGGAGTACCACGACACCGAATGGGGCACACCGCTGCGCGGCACGGTGCCGTTGTTCGAGCGGGTCAGCCTGGAGGCGTTCCAGAGCGGGCTGTCCTGGCTGACCATCCTGCGCAAGCGGGACGGGTTCCGGCGCGCCTTCGCAGGTTTCGAGGTGGAGACAGTGGCCCGCTTCACCGAGCGCGACATCGCCCGGCTGATGGGCGATGCCGAGATCGTCCGCAACCGCGCCAAGATCGAAGCGACGATCAACAACGCCCGCGCGATCGCCGACCTGGACGTCGACCTGTCGGATTTGCTGTGGTCGTTCGCCCCGGCCGCCCGGCCGCGCCCGGCCGAGCTGTCCGCGGTGCCCGCGGTGACCCCGGAATCGACCGCCATGGCCAAGGAACTCAAGCGCCGCGGCTTCCGTTTCGTCGGCCCGACGACGGCGTACGCGCTGATGCAGGCGACCGGGATGGTCGACGACCACACCGCCTCCTGCTGGGTTCCGGCGCGGGGGTGACTGCTGTCGATCCGGTCACGGTCGTGCTCTTTCGCCGGGTCTTTTCACACCGCAGCACCGCCATAGGGAACAATAGGAGAAGTTCAGTACCAATTTTGTGCCGGTACATGCCGGCTTGATCCGGGTCCGCCCAGTGCGGGCCGGCTCACGCGGAGGGAGCACACGATGGCGGCGATGAAGCCCCGGACCGGCGACGGTCCTTTGGAAGCGACCAAAGAGGGGCGCGGCATCGTGATGCGGGTACCACTGGAAGGCGGCGGGCGTCTGGTCGTCGAGCTGACCCCCGATGAGGCGGCGGCGCTCGGCGAAGAGCTCAAGAATGTGACCAGCTAGGCACTCAGAACGCTCGGTGAGGCGCTGGCCGGGGATCCGGTCAGCGCGTCACCAGGTTGTAGATCCGAAGGGTCTCCTCGGCGATGTGCGCCCAGGAGAACTCTTCGATGCAGCGCTGTCGCCCGGCCTCGCCGTATTCGCGTGCCCGTTGCGGGTCGCAGACCAGCTCGTTGACCGCCTCGGCCAGCCGCGTCTCGTAGGACACCGGGTCCGCGGCGTCGTAGTGCACCAGCAGCCCGGTGCGCTGGTCGGCCACCACCTCGGGGATGCCGCCGACATCGCTGGCGACCACCGCCGTCGAACAGGCCATCGCCTCCAAATTCACGATGCCCAGCGGCTCGTACACCGACGGGCAGACGAAAACGGCTGACGCCGAGAGAATCTCACGGATCCTTTCGATCGGCAGCATCTCCCGCACCCAGAACACCCCGGACCGCGCAGCGGCCAGCTCCTGCACCGCCGCGCCGATCTCCGCGGCGATCTCCGGAGTGTCCGGAGCGCCGGCGCACAGCACCAGCTGGATCTCGGGATCGAACTTGTGCGCCGCCGCGACCAGATGCGCAACGCCCTTCTGCCGGGTGATCCGCCCGACGAACGCCACGATCGGCCGGCTCGGGTCGACGCCGAGCTCGGCCAGCACCGAACCCGTCGACTCCGGGGGCGCCGGGTACCAGGCCGCGGTGTCGATACCGTTGCGCACCACGTGCACCCGGGCGGGGTCCAGGGCCGGGTAGGTGGCCAGCACGTCGTTGCGCATCCCGGAGCTCACCGCGATCACGGCGTCGGCGGCCTCCACCGCGGTGCGTTCCACCCAGGACGACACCCGGTACCCGCCGCCGAGCTGCTCGGCCTTCCAGGGCCGCATCGGCTCCAGCGAGTGCGCGGTCAGCACGTGCGGGATGTCGTGCAGCAGCGCGGCCAGATGGCCGGCCATCCCGGTGTACCAGGTGTGCGAATGGGCCACCGTCGCCCCGGCCGCGGCGTTGGCCATCACCAGATCCGCCGACAGCGTGGACAGCGCGGGGTTGGCGCCGGTGAGCGCCGGATCGGGAGCGGCGACGATCGCGGTGTCCCGCGGCGCACCCATGCAGTGCACGTCGACCTCGCACAACCGCCGCAACTGCGCGACGAGTTCGGTCACGTGCACACCCGCCCCGCCGTACACCTCGGGCGGATATTCCCGGGACATCATCGCCACGCGCATGTGTGCACGGTAACGGGCGGCCGTTTCCGGCGCACCCCCCGTCCGATCCGCGAATCATGATCAGCCCCCGGACATGTCGAACCGGGCCCATACACGACGCCCGTGCGGACATCGATCGGGCGTTTGGCTAGCCGCACTGCGGCAGGCCAGATAGGTTGGCAGCATGAGGGAAGCGCCACATGTGCTGGGCATCGTGCTGGCTGGGGGGGAGGGCAAACGGCTTTACCCACTCACGGCAGACCGGGCGAAGCCGGCGGTGCCCTTCGGCGGTGGCTACCGGTTGATCGACTTCGTGCTGTCGAACCTCGTGAACGCCCGGTTCCTGCGCATCTGCGTTCTGACGCAATACAAATCGCATTCACTGGACCGGCACATCTCGCAGAACTGGCGGCTGTCCGGGCTGGCCGGTGAGTACATCACCCCGGTGCCCGCGCAGCAGCGACTCGGCCCGCGCTGGTACACCGGCTCGGCCGACGCGATCTACCAGTCGATGAACCTGATCTACGACGAGGACCCGGACTACATCGTCATCTTCGGTGCCGACCACGTGTACCGGATGGATCCCGAGCAGATGCTGGCGCACCACATCGAAAGCGGGGCCGGCGCCACGGTGGCCGGCATCCGGGTGCCGCGTTCGGAGGCCTCGGCCTTCGGCTGCATCGACGCCGACGACTCCGGCCGCATCCGCAGTTGGGTGGAGAAGCCGGCGGACCCGCCCGGCACCCCGGACGACCCGGAACAGACCTTCGCCTCGATGGGCAACTACATCTTCACCACCAAGGTGCTCATCGACGCCATCAAGGCCGACGCCGACGACGACCACTCCGATCACGACATGGGTGGCGACATCATTCCGCGACTGGTCGCCGACGGGATGGCCGGCGTCTACGACTTCGACGACAACGAGGTGCCCGGCGCCACCGAACGCGACCACGGCTACTGGCGCGACGTCGGGACGCTGGACGCGTTCTACGACGCGCACATGGATCTGGTGTCGGTGCACCCGGTGTTCAACCTGTACAACAAGCGCTGGCCGATCCGCGGCGGCGCGGAGAACCTGGCGCCGGCCAAGTTCGTCAACGGCGGATCCGCGCAGGAGTCCGTGGTGGGTGCCGGCAGCATCATCTCGGCTGCCTCGGTGCGCAATTCGGTGCTGTCGTCCAACGTCGCCATCGAGGACGGCGCCATCGTCGAGGGCAGCGTGCTGATGCCCGGTGTCCGCATCGGGCGCGGCGCGGTGGTGCGCCGGGCGATCCTGGACAAGAACGTCGTCGTCGGCCCCGGCGAGATGGTCGGGGTGGACCTGGAGAAGGACCGCGAGCGGTTCTCCATCAGCTCCGGCGGCGTGGTCGCCGTCGGTAAGGGTGTGTGGATCTAGCCGGGGAGCCCCGCCCCGGTGCGTGCGCCCGGGGCAGGGCCGCGGGCTGTCAGAACTTGACGGTCAGATCCTGGGTGGTCAGTCTGCGGACGCCCCAGAAGTAGGTGACCAGTGGCATGGTGCACCAGAGCACGTTGATGAGCACGAACTTCACCCACATCTCCGCGGGGCTGGACATGCTCTCCAGGCTGTTCGCGATCTCGACACCGAAGTAGACCGCCGGCAGGGTGACCTCGACGATCATGCCCGCCATGATCAGGGACAACTGGAAGCTGGTGAACCGTTTGCGGTTTCGGAAGAACTGGATGAGCGCGTAGGCCTCGAAGATCCCGACGAACAGGGCGATCCACTCCATGCACACGATGAGCGGGTCCCCGGTCAGGTAGCGGGCGTCGCCCCCGAGCAGGATCGGCGCCCACATGTACGTCCACAGCGCGCCGTTCTCGACACCCTCGCGGATCTGATCGAAGAACAGCAGCCACGGAAGCTCCCAGATGAACCGGGGGATGAGGGCGATGAACACCCAGACGATCACCATTGCGCTGAGCCGTTCCCACCTGGTCCGGTCGCGCTGACCGGGCAGCGGGAGCCAGGGCAGCGCGAGTGCGGTCACGAAACAGCCGATGACCACCAGCACCATCGCAATGGACACGACCGGCTGCGAAATTCCCACGTGGAACTCGAGATACCAGAAGAACGGGTGGATGGCGAAGAAGAACGCCAGCACGCCGAAGAGCGACTTCTGCAGCGATGAGAAGCCCTGCTTCGCTGGGCTCTCCTGTGCGTCCGGCCTGATCGTTTCTGTCACGGCAGATCCTCCGATTCGGGTTGCCTCGGCCTGGTGCGCCGCATCGGGCGAGAACGGGCCGTCGGCTCCGACTCGTTCATTCGTGCCCGCGCCGGAACCACAAAGTTATACCGTGCGTGATGTTATAACGAGTATTAGGTTTTAGGTGCCGGTACGGCGGATCCGCTCCGGCCGGGTGGTCGACGTAGAAGGGCTGGGATGAGCGGGTGGTGGGGCAGGCGTGCCGCGGTGCGCGTCGCGGCCGTGACCATGGCGGGCCTCCTCGCGGCTGCGGGAACGTTGACGTACCTGAGCTATCAAGGCGCCTTCATCCCCACGGGTGTGGTGACGCTGGATGCTCCGCGGGCCGGGCTGGTCATGGAGCGCGACGCCAAGGTGAAGTTCCTGGGAGTGCAGATCGGCAAGGTCGCCGACATCTCCTATGAGGACGATTCGGCTCGCCTGGTGCTGGCCATCCGGCGTGATGAGTTCGCCAAGGTGCCGGCCAACATCACAGCGCGTATCGCGAGCAATACGATCTTCGGAGCTAAGTCGGTCGACTTCCTGGCGCCGGAAGAACCCGCGCAGATCCGGCTGGCTCCGGGTGCGCATCTGCTGGCATCCGATGTGAGCGTCGAGATCAACACGCTGTTCCAAACCCTGATCGAGACGCTGCGCAAGGTCAATCCGGTGCAACTCAACACCACCCTCACAGCGCTCGGAGATGCCCTGCGCGGCAACGGTGACGACGTGGGAGAAGCTGTCATGTCCTTGGGGGAGCTTCTGCGGAAGGTCAATCCGAAGCTGCCGGCGCTGCACGAGGACATCCGCCGGGCCGACACCACCGCTGAGATCTACGCGGGCGCCGCCGACGACGTCATCACCACTCTGGCCAATGTGCCCACCGTCTCCCGAACCGTCGTCGAAAGACGCGATGACCTTAGCGCCACCCTGATGGCCGCGGCCGGCGTGGCGGACGCCGGCATCCAAACACTGCGGCCCGCCGAGAACGACCTGATCGCGGCGATCCAGCGGCTCCGGGCGCCGTTGCGGGTGGCCGGCGAGTATTCACCCGAATACGGATGTCTGATAACGGCTCTCGCGAAGGCATACAAGAAGTTCGGCCCCAACATCGGCGGTATCGAGCCCGCACTGTTCGTCAACGCGGGCTTCATCCCCGGCTCTCCCGCCTACACCTATCCGGAGAGCCTCCCGATCGTCAACGCATCCGGCGGCCCCAACTGTCGTGGCCTTCCGGATCTACCGACCAAACAGGGCAGCGGATCGTGGTACCGGCCGCCGTTCCTGGTCACAGATAACGCCTACGTCCCCTATCTGCCCAACACCGAGCTGCAGTTCGATCCGCCGTCGACCCTGCAGTTCCTGTTCAACGGGGCCTACGCGGAACAGGACGAGTACTGATGGGAACCACACGGCTCGCGTTCCGGGTGGGTGCGTTCGCAGCGGCGATGCTGCTGGTGCTCGCCGCACTCGTGGTTACCTTCGGTCAGTTCCGGTTCGCGGCGAGCAACACCTTCCACGCCGACTTCGCCTCGGTGTCCCGGCTCAAGGTGGGCCAGGACGTCCGGATCGCCGGTATCCCGGTGGGAACCGTCGACGATATCTCCATCGCAGACGGCCACGCCGTCGTCGCCTTCACCGTCGACAAGCGGCAGCGCCTCTACACCTCGACCAGGGCAGCCATCCGCTATCAGAACCTCACCGGGGACCGATATCTCGAAATACTTGCCGGCCCAGGAGAACTGCGCGAGCTCCCCGTCGGCGCAACCATTCCGATGAGCCACACCGAACCGGCGCTGGACCTCGACGCCCTGCTCGGTGGATTACGGCCGGTGCTCAAGGGCCTCGACGGCGCCAAGCTCAACGCTGTCAGCAACGCCATCATCGAGCTGCTCCAGGGCAAAGGTGGGGCACTGTCGGATACGTTGGCGCACACTACTAACTTCACCCAGACCATCGCCGGCCGGGACCACCTCATCGGTGAAACGATCGACCACCTCAACACGGTGCTGGCCGCGGCGGATGAGAAGAGCGCCGAGCTCGACGACAGCATCGACCAGTTGCAGCAGCTGGTGACCACGTTGAGCGATGGCCGGGATCCGATCGTCGACGCGTTGTCGCCGCTGGCCGACGCCGAGCAGCAACTCATCGAACTGCTCGGCGCGGCGCGGCGTCCGTTCCAGGGGGTCATCGAGAACGCCTACCCGCTGGCCGCGGCGCTCGACGAGCGCAAGGCCGAGATCAATTCGAGTATCGAGCCGCTCGCCGAGGACTACCTGCGGTTGAGTGCGCTCGGCGCCTACGGATCCTTCTTCAACATCTACTTCTGCTCCGTGAAGATCAAGATCAACGGTCCTGCCGGGAGCGACATCCTGCTGCCCGCGGTGAAACCGCCCACTTCCCAAAACGGTAGGTGTGACTTTGCGAAATGACCCCCACGGCGGCAATCCGTTGCGCACCGGAATATTCGGTGTCGTCGTGACCGTCTGCCTGGTGCTGGTGTCCTTCGGTTATCCCAAGCTGCCGATCTGGCCCCGCGGCCAGCACTACGTCGCATACTTCGCCCATGCCGCCGGCATCGTCGTGGACAACCCGGTACAGATATACGGCTACACCGTCGGCCAGGTCGACTCGGTGGAACTCGACATCACCGGAATGGCCGCGAAGGTGGGGTTCACCGTGGACCGCCGGGTCCAGGTAGGGAACCAGAGTCTGGTGGCGATCAAGACCGATACCGTCCTGGGGCAGCGTTCCCTGGAGGTCAAACCACAAGGAGCCGGGACGAGTACGACCATCCCCCTGGCCCGCACCACGACCCCGTACACGCTCAACAACGCCCTGCAGGATCTGGGCCACAACATCGGCGACCTCGACCACGAACGATTCGTCGCCGCGCTGGATACCTTGACCGCGTCCATGCGGGACGCGACCCCACAGCTGCGGTCAGCCCTGGACGGGATCAGCGCTCTGTCGCGCAGCGTCAACGCCCGGGACGAGAAGATCCAGCAGCTGCTGCGTCGCGCCGAGGCCCTGTCCGATGTGGTGGCGGCCCGGACCGGGCAGATCAACCAGCTGATCACCGACGGCAACCTGCTCTTCGCCGCACTGGCCTCCCGTCGCCAGGCCATCGACCAACTGATATCCGGTATCCGCGAGTTGGCAAGGCAGATATCGGGTTTCGTCGACGACAACCAGGAACAGCTCGGCCCGGCCCTGCGCAATCTGAACCTGGTGCTCGACAATCTCAACGAACGCCGAGACCACATCGCCGCAGCGGTGACCAGGCTGCCGGCCTACGCGACGGCACTCGGTGAGGTGGTGGGGTCGGGGCCTGGATTCCAGGCCAATGTCTTCGGTGTTCCACCGCCCACCATCGGCGGCGTTCTGCTGGACGCCTATTTCCAGCCCGGGAAACTGCCCGACAGCCTGGCGGACTTCCTGCGGGGCTTCATGACCGATCGGCTCGAAGTGAGGCCGAAGTCGCCGTGACCCGATTGCGCGCCTACCTTCGCGGCGGCCGGCAGCGAGCCGCCCTGCTCATCGCCCTGGCCGCATTGGCCGTCGGTGGGGTCTTGGCGCTGCCCCGGCCCGAACCGATCACGGTGACCGGCCACTTCGTGTCGGCTGTAGGGCTCTACCCCGGAGATGACGTCGAAATCCTCGGGGTGCCGGTCGGATCCATCACGTCGATCCGGCCTGGGATGGAGCACACCGAGATCACCTTCACGATCCGGCCGGACGTCCCGGTACCGGCCGATGTGTCCGCCATCGTGGTGGCCCCCAACCTGCTCTCGGCGCGCAGTATCGAACTGGCGCCGGTCTACACCGACGGACCCACCCTTTCCGACCGGGCGCTGATCCCGCAGGACCGCACCGCCGTGCCGGTCGAGTGGGATGACATCAAAGACCAACTCACCGCACTGTCGAGCGAACTCGGTCCCCGTGCGGGCACACTCCAGGGCCCGTTGAGCACCGCCATCGACCAGGCCGCCACCACCTTCGATGGGACCGGTGGCTCCTTTCGGGACGCGGTGCGCGAACTGTCCCGAACCGCCGGGCGCCTCGGGGATTCCCGGTTCGACCTGGTCGGCACCATCAAGAACCTGCGCGTCCTCGTCGATGGCCTCTCCTCCAGTAACGAGCAGATCGTCCAGTTCACCGGCCACGTCGCCTCGCTGTCGCAGGTCTTCGCCGACAGCACCGACGACCTCGCGGGCACCCTCGACATCCTCAACGCGTCGCTCGCGCAGGTGCGGACCTTCCTCGACGACAACAACACCGCCATCGGCGGACAGGCCGAGAAGCTGACCGAGTTCACCACGCTGCTCACCGAACACAGCGAGGAAATCGAGCAGGTCCTGCATGTCGCACCCAACGGACTGGCGAACTTCTACAACATCTACAACCCGGCGCAGGGTTCGATCGGGGCGATCCTGTCGCTGCCGAACCTCGCGAACCCGGTGCAGTTCCTGTGTGCCGGAGTCTTCGATGCCGGCGCGACCGCCGAGTACTACAAGCGCACCGAGATCTGCCGGCAACGCATGGCTCCGGTGCTCAAACGCGTCCTGATGAACTTCCCACCTGTGCTGTTCCACCCGATTAACACCATCACCGCGTACAAGGGACAGTTCGACTTCGACACTCCGGCAACCGAAGCCAAGGCCCGTACACCCCTGTCGCAGCTCCAGTGGCAGCCGCTACCCGGCGCTGAGGGGCGGGAGATCTCACCGGGCACCGACCTCACCGAACTGCTGTTGCCGAGCGTCACCGGTGCGGCGGAGTCGGCCCAGCCCCCGTCCGGCGATCCGGTACCGGAGTCCCACATGGGCACCGGGCAGCAGGCGGGACCCGGCCGATGAGGTCGATCGGGCGGCTGGCCATCGCCGTCACCTCCGTGATCGCGCTTGTCACCGGGTGCGAGTTCGGCGGGCTGAACTCGCTGCCCATGCCCGGCACGATGGGGCACGGACCGGGATCGTTCACCATCACCGTCGAGTTGCCCGATGTGTCGACGCTCCCGCAGAACTCGCCGGTGCTGGTCGGTGATGTGACGGTCGGCAGTGTGTCAGGGCAACGGGTGATGCAGCGCGCGGACGGATCCTTCTATGCCGCGCTGAGATTGTCTTTGGACGCCGATGTCGTGCCACCGGCCAACGCTGTCGTCAGCGTCGGGCAGACCTCACTGCTGGGATCCCAGCACGTCGCACTGTCGATGCCGACGGACGAACCGCCCGCGGGATCGCTGACCGGCGGCGCGTCGATCCCGCTGGACCGGGTGGCTCGCTATCCGACCACCGAAGAGGTGCTCGCCGCCCTCGGGGTGGTTGCGAACAAGGGGAACCTCGGTGCCCTGCAGGACATCACCGACGAGCTCTACACCGCAGTGGCCGGCCGGGCCGGCCAATTCACGGATCTGCTCCAGCAGCTCGCGGAGCTGACCGCGGAAATGGACCGGCAGGGCGCCGATATCGTGGACGCGACGGAATCCATCAACCAGGTGGCCGCCAGGTTCGCCGACGATGCAACCACCCTATCGTCGGCGCTGGAGGCGCTTCCGGAGGCATTGCACGTGCTCAATTCGAATGCACCGCAGATCATCACCACGTTCGACGCGCTGGGCAGATTCGGTGCACTCGCCTTCCGCCTGCTGAGCCAGACCTCAGACGATCTCGTCGCTGATCTCAAGGACGCTTACGCGGTGGTCAAACCCCTGAACGATCACGCTCAGGAGCTCATCGACGCAATTCCCATTCTGGCGACCTATCCCTTCCCTCAGACCGGTATCAAGCACGCGGTACGCGGGGACTACCTGAACGCGATCGCGACCCTGGACCTCACCCAGCGGCGGTTCGGGGAGAACTTCTTCACCACATCGCCCCTGGACCCCAACATGAAGCACCTCAGCGAGATCCTGACCGCGCCCGACTTCCTGATCGGACAGCAGGCCAACCTCTCCGGGCAGGCTGCCGACCCGTTCAAGGTCCCGCCGAAGAAATTCATCCCGGTGGACGGCCAGAACGGCGGACACCCGTGAGGTCCAATCTGGTTCGCTGGCAACTGCGCATCTTCGCCGCCGTGACGGTCTTCGCGATCGGCGCTGTGGCGATCTTCTACCTGCGGGTGCCCGACGCCCTCGGCTTCGGCCGGTACATCGTCACCGCGGATTTCGCGGCGAGCGGCGGTCTCTATCCGAATGCCAACGTGACCTACCGGGGGTCCACCGTGGGCAGGGTCACTGCGGTCACGCTGACAGACGACCTGAGCGTCGAGGCACGGCTGAATCTGGACCGGCACACCACCATCCCGGCCGACATCACCGCCGAGGTGAGAAGCGTGTCGGCCATCGGAGAGCAGTACGTCGATCTGATCCCCGATCCCGGGGCACGTTCCGGTGATGTCCTCCGGGACGGGTCGATCATCGATCGGGAGCACACCCGGATCGGTGGAGATGTCGCCGAGTTGCTGTACGAGGCCAAGGAACTCGTCGATTCGCTGGGACGCAGTCGACTCGACGACGTCTTACGGGAAACCACCACGGCGTTCGAAGGATCGGGCCCAGAACTCGCCCGCCTGATCACCTCCGCGAACCGACTACTGGGGGCGTTGAAGAGTCACACCGGGGACATCACGACATTGATCGACCGGCTGGGCCCGTTCCTGGACGCCCAGATCCGCAGCGGCGAGGACATCACCACCCTGGCCGATGGGCTGGCCCGCTTCACCACCGAACTGCGCAACGCGGATGCGCAGGTCGGCCGGCTGCTCCAGACCGCCCCGGGGGCAGCGGATTCGGCGACCCGGACCTTCGACGAGATCCGGCCGTCCTTCCCGATGTTGGCCGCCAATCTGGCCAATTTCGGCCGCATCGGGGTGATCTACCAGAAGTCGCTCGAGCAGACACTGGTCGTGCTGCCCGCGGTCACGGCTGTGCTCATCAGTGCGGCAGAACAGTTGCCCGCCGACGAAGGGGCCAAGGTGGACTTCAAGCTGGGACTGGGGGATCCGCAACCGTGCAATGTCGGGTTCATCCCGCCCCCGGAGATTCGGTCACCGGGCGACCAGACGCTGCGCGATGTCCCGACCGATATGTACTGCAAGGTTCCGCACAACTCGGCGTCGGTGGTGCGCGGTGCCCGAAACTATCCGTGCCAGGAATACCCGGGCAAGCGGGCCCCGACCGTCGCGCTCTGCCGCGACCCCGTCGGGTATGTGCCGATCGGCAACCAACCGTGGCGCGGACCGGCGGTCCCAGAGGCCACCCCGGTCACCGATCCGCGGAATATCCTGCCATCCAACAAATTCCCGTATATTCCGCCGGGGGTCGATTACGACCCCGGACCCCCTGTCGTCGAACTCCCGCCGGGCGTCGAACCCGGGCCGGGGCCGGCCGAATACGCGCCGTACCCGCTGCCGGTGCCGCCGATCATCGGTCCGGCTCCCCCGCCGCTGCCTTACCCACCGGACGGACAGGTACCCCCGTACGGGCAACCCGCGGCCGGCGCCCCCGCACTGGCGACCTACGACTCGGCCAACGGGTTTTTCCAGACCCCCGGTGGTGATATCGCCGTGTTCGCGGCGGGCGGCGACACCTTCGCACCGGCCGAGACGTGGGCGGATCTGATGCTGGTCCCGCGGCGCGCGGACCCGGCGTAGGTCGCCGATCCGGGGCGTCGTGACAGCGCAGCATAGGATTCCAGACGTGACCCAGGGGCGAGGCAGCGGCTATCCCGCCGGACGGCGAAACAGAAGCTGACTGAGGATGTCGAGGAACTCCGGAACCGGCGCCCGCCCAGGGCGCGCCCGTCGGCGAGGTCAGGAACGCGCGGACCGGACCCGGGATCTGGTGATCGAGGAAACCATCCGATGTATCCGGGAAGAGGGTTTCGCGGCGGCCAGTACCCGGCATATCATCGCCCGGGCCGGCGTCAGCACCGGAGTCGTCCAGTATCACTTCGGTGACCGTGAGGGCCTACTGTCCGCGGTGGTCGACCATGCCATCGACACGCTGATCACCTCGATCGAGAAGCTCGCCGACAGGGTCGAGGGCATCGGGGACATCGATCAGCGGATGTCGGCGCTCGCCGATGCCGCATGGGAGACGTTTCTCAACCCGGCCAGCATGACTGCCATGGAGATCCTGATCGCCACGAGATCGCTGCAGTCCGAACTGGGCTTCGAGCGACTCGCTCCGCTGCAACCCGGACTGGAGCGCATCGCCGGGCTGCTCGGCATACCGACCCCGCATGCGACCGCGATAGCCGACCTGCTCTGGGCCGCGCCCGTCGGGCTGATGGTCGGTCAGATGATCACCAGCGTGTCCCTTCCGACCGAACCGCAGCGACGCGCGATGGCCCAGCTCATGGCCGATCACCTTCGCCAGGTGCGCGCGGCCGGGTCCACCGGGACGTGAGCCGGTGGATCTAGCCGGTCGCGCTCGGTTTACGCCGTCGTCGGCGCCACACCTGGAACACCGCGAACGCGACCAGCGCCAGCGCGATCAGCACCAGCACCGGTAGCAGCAGCGAGACGAACACCAACCCCACGCTGGTGACGTCCTCGGCGGTGCTCAGCACCGGCGCCGCCATCCCCGCCGAGCCGAGGTTGGCGACCGGGCGGACCGCGGACTTCGTCAGCGACACGATGAGTGCGGTGACGATGCCGATGACCACGCCGATCCATTGCCCGGACGTGGCGAAGGCCCCCGGGTCGGTGACGGCCGCGGTCTCGGCGGCGGTGCCGGACCCGAACACGATGCCCCCGGCCGTCGGGCGCACGAAGGTCTGCACCGCGTCGTTCACCGAGTCCAGCGCGGGGATCTTGTCGGCGACGATCTCGACGACCAGCAGCACCGCCACGATCAGCATCACCCAGCCGTTCTCCAGCCAGGACCAACCGGCGGGCAGCGAGACCAGTTCGGTGTACCGGGACAACAGGCCCAGCGCGAGCAGCGGTATGTAGGCGTTCAACCCCGCCGCGGTCGCCAACCCGAACCCGGTGAGCAGTTCCATCAGATCAGTATGCGATCACCGCGCGCGGAACCAGCTAGCTTCGACGTGGGGTGTTCTTACCGGCGGGGCGGTCGTGCGGCGGGACCACCGGGGTGTTGCGGGGGGTGCGCCCCTTGCCGGCGACGGTGGCGATGGTGCGCCGGCACCGCGGGCAGATCGGCTTGCCGGCGATGTCGACCGTCCAGTTCTTCCCGCCACCCGGGCACGGTTTTGCGGTCATGGGCAAAGCCTATCCGGCCGGAGAATTCACCAGACGTGCGGCAACAGCCGGTAGCGCACCTGCGCGCAGTATTCGCGGTAGCCGGGCAGCAGCTCGGTGAGCATCGCCTCCTCGTCGAGGATCCGGACCACGAGCACGGCCAGCATGGGGCCGAGCGCGATCCATCCCCACCACGATCCCAGCGCCGGTGGGGTGCCGAGCATCATCACCGTGACCGCGGTGTACATCGGGTGGCGCACCACCGCGTACAGCCCGGTAGACACCAGCGGCTGCTCGGCCTCCACGGTGATGTTGGCTGCGGCATAGCGGTTCTGGAAGATCACCCACTGCGCCCCGCCGAGTCCGGCCGCCACCAGGACCAACCCGATGACGGCGGCCGCCGCCGGTACCGTCGACCAGCCGAACCGGTGATCGAGCGCACTGACGATCACGCAGCCGAGCACCACGGCGGTGAACCCGACCGCGGCGAAGCGTTGGGTCGGACGGGTTTCGGCGGTCGGGCCGGCATGCATGCGGCGTTGCAGGGTCGCCGGATCGGTGACCGCCAGGTAGCCGCTCGGGACCAGGGTGGTGACCACGAACACCGCCAGGAAGACCCAGCCCTGCCGGTAGTCGAGGGTTCCGGCCGGTACGAACAGGACCGCGCCGAAGCACGCCAGGCCGATCAGTGTGGACGCGATGAAGCGAACGGCGAGCCGCACAGTGCCACCTCCTAGACCGCGTCCCGGTTCCGGTAGAGCTGCCCGGCGGCCAGGCACAGTCCGGTGGCGATGAGGACCATGACTGCGAGCGCGGCGGCCGGGAAATCGGTTGGCGCCGTGGTCTGCCCGACCGGGGAGAGATCCAGCAGCCACTGCGGCAGCCGCAGCAGCGCGCCGAGATACAGCGAGACCACCACGAAGGTGACGGCCAGCCAGCCGATCCAGGGCCGGCGCAGCGCGACCGCCAGTGCCGCGACCGCGGCCAGCACCGCCACGCCCGGAATGTGGGCCAGCCCGGCCAGCGTCAGCCGCACGATGGTGCTCGGCTCGCCGACGGTGAGGCCGGCGCCCAGCCCGTTGCCCAGCCCCGCGCACAGCAGCAACGCACCGGCCCCGGTCAGGGCGGCGGCCACCGACGTCAGCAGCCACGCCCACCGCGACACCGCCGCAGCCAGGACGGGTTCGGCCAGCCCGGCCTCCTCGTCGTTGTAGGTGCGCAGCACGGCGGCGACCACGTAACCGCCCACGGCGGCGGCGAGGAACTGGGTCATGGTGGTGTACACCCCGTCGATGCCCGAGGCCGCCAGCACCCGCGCCAGCATTTCGTTGTCCCGTGCGGCGTCCGACATCGAGTTCGTCATCGACCCGAAGGCCAGCCCGGCCAGGAACAGGCCGGTGCCCCAGCCGATCAGCTGCCCGCGCGCCAGGGTGAGGTGCAGGGCGAACACGTTCGGGATGGTGTGCGCGTCGGGTCGGTCACCGGTCGAGCGCAGGATGCCGCCGTCGTACTCGCGTCGGCCTTCCAGCAGCGCGGCGGTGACGATCAGTGCGGCCGTCAGCGCGACCAGCAGCGCCAACGGCCACCAGCGCAGGTCGACGAACGCCCGCATCTGCTGCGCCCAGGCCACCGGTGAACACCAACTCAGGGGGCTGCCGGAGCGGGTGATGACATCGCCGACGCCGCGGACGAAGGCCGCCAGCACCAGGGCTCCCATCGCCGCGCCGGCGGCGGTGCGGGCCTGTCGCCACAGCTGCGCGGTGACGGCGGCCAGCGCGCCGAACACCATTGCCGCCGCGGTGATTCCGGCGCTCAGTGCGGCGCTGTCGGCGAGGTCGAGTCCCTCGGCGGCCAACGACATCGTCATCGTCACGGTGAGTGCGGCGTTCACGGCGCCGACGAGCAGCAGTGCCGCGGCGGTGCGTGCGTAGCGCCCGACCACCGAGGACAGCACCAGTTCGGCGGTGCCGTTCTCCTCATCGCGGCGGGTATGCCGGATGACGGTCAGGATGGCCAGGATCGCGGTGGTCACGATCATGGTGAGCATCAGTTCGTTGGCAACCATGGCGCCCAGCGCGGTCTCGTTGCGCCCGAACATCGGTCCGCCCATGATGGTTCCGGCCGGGGTGTTCATCAGGCTGATTCGGGCCAGCCGCTGCTCCTCGCCCGGGTAGGCTGCCTCCAGTGCACCCGGGGTGTAGGCCATCAGCACGGTCAACACCGCGATCCACACGGTGAGTCGGATCCGGTCCCGGCGCACCGCCAGTCGCAACAGGGTCGCCGTGCCGGTGAGAGCCGTGCCGGTGTCGGTGACGGTCATCAGCCCACCGCCCGGTACTCACGCAGGAACAGATCCTCCAAAGAGGCCGGTGCCACCGATAATTCGTCGATTCCGAGGGTGGCCAACCGGTCCATGACGCCGTCGAGGTCGGCGCGGTCCACCGAGAAGTGCAGCTGCCCGTCCCGGTCGTCGAAGTCGTGCACGAAGGGCAGCCGGCGCAGAGCGGTGCCGTCACCGCGGGTGCGGACGGTGACGCTGGTGCGCATCAGGTCGCGCAGTTCGGCCAGCGACCCGGAGCGCACGGTGCGCCCGGCCCGGATGATGGTGACGTTGTCGCAGAGCTTCTCCACCTCGGCGAGGATGTGGCTGGACAGCAGCACCGCGGCCCCGCGCCCGGCCGCCTCCTTGACGCATTGCTGAAAAGCCTTATCCATCAACGGGTCCAGCCCGGAGGTGGGTTCGTCGAGGATGTAGAGTTCGGCGTCGGCGCTGAAGGCGGCGACGATGGCGACCTTCTGCCGGTTGCCCTTCGAGTAGGTGCGGGCCGTCTTGTGCGGGTCCAGTTCGAACCGTTCGATCAGCTCGTCGCGGCGGCGGGTGTCGATTCCGCCGCGCAGCCGGGCCAAAAAGTCGATGGCCTGCGCGCCGGTCAGATTCGGCCACAGGGTGACATCGCCGGGCACGTAGGCGATCCGGCGGTGCAGTGGGACCGCGTCGTGCCAGGGGTCTCCGCCGAGCAGGCGGATTGTGCCGCCGTCGGCGCGCAGCAGCCCGAGCAGCACCCGGATGGTGGTGGACTTCCCGGCGCCGTTGGGGCCGAGGAAACCGGTGACGTCGCCGGGGGAGACCGTCAGGTCGAGTCCGTCCAACGCCTTACTGCGGCCGAATTTCTTTGTCAGCCCTTTTATTTCGACTGCGGGCGCGGATGAGTGCGTCATCGGTGTGCTCCTTCGTCGGGTGGGTGGGTCCGATCGTGTTCGGCCCGGAAGGCGTCGTACATGGTGGAGTCGGTCATGAGGCCCTCGGAGTAGAGCTCCAGGGCCGGCAACACCATGTCCTCGGCGTAGTCGCGCAGCACGGCGCGCACATCGGAGGGGTTGTCGTGCAGTTGGAGATAGAGCAGAAACCCTCCGCCGCCGATGATTCCGAGGAATCGGGCGCGGGCCTTGGGGTCCCGGCTGGGTTTGATGGTGCCGGCCCGTACCCCCAGCTCGAGGAAGTCCTCGGTGTTCTCCAACATCTTGGTCCAGAACGACTTGGCGAGGTCGCCGCCGGCCTGCATGCTGCGCACCAGGTAGGCCATCATCGGCGCGTACTCCTCGATCTCGGCCAACTGGGCCAGCCAGGTGCCCGGATCCGAGGACTGAATGGTCTCGGCCTTGGCGCCGCGGATCTGATCGGCGATGTAGGCGTCACACGCCTTGCGCAACGCGTCCTTGGAGCCGAAGTGGTGGATCACCAGTCCGGCGCTGACACCGGCCGCGGCGGCGATCGCCCGCACGCTGGTGTCGAACCCGTGCTCGCCGAACTCCCGGATGGCCGCGTCCCGGATCCGGGCGGGGGTGGTCAGATCGTCGACTGAACGCATGTTCAAAATGCTAAACGTGCGTTCAGTTGGACGTCAATGCCTGATCGTGGGCAGACGCAAAGTCGCGCGGAAACGAGTTGGTTCACGCGATTCTGTGTCTGCTCGCGCAGGGAATATCAGTCGCGGGCGGCGGCGAGCAGACCGTCACCCAGCGGGATCAGCACCGGGATGAACCGCTCGTCCTCGGCGATCAGCCGGGCCGCCTCGCGCACCGCGCTGACCTCGGCATCGTTGGCCGACGCATCCCCGGCGCGGCCGCCGAGCGCGGCGCGATGCACCACCACGGCGCCGCCCGGGCGCAACAGCCGCACCGCCTCGGCCACGAACTGCGGCTGATCGGTCGGGGCGGCGTCGATGAACACCAGGTCGTAGGACTCGTCGGCCAGGCGCGGCAGCACCTCCTGGGCGCGACCGCTGATCAGCCGGGTCCGGGATGGGCCGACGCCGGCCTCGCTGAACGCCTGCTTGGCCAGCCGCTGGTATTCGGGCTCGACGTCGATGGTGGTCAGGACGCCGTCCTCGCGCATCCCGGCCAGCAGCCACAACCCGCTGACGCCGGCGCCGGTGCCGACCTCGGCCACCGCCTTGGCTCCGGTGAGCCGGGCCAGCACACTCAGCATCGCCCCGACGGCCGGAGTGACGGCGCCCGCACCGCTGTCCACGGCGCGGTCCCGGGCGGCGGCCGTCACCTCGTCCTCGCTGATCGACTGCTCCGCGTGCGAGACGATCGAGAGTGCGCGAGCGGAATCGTCGGTGCTGGCCATGCCCGCAGCGTAGGCCGAACCCGGATCGCCCGAGCCGCGACACGCCCGCTCGTGATGGCTAAATCACACCCGATTCTCGCGGGTTTTGCCTGGTCGTTGGCGGGGTATCTGCATTCTCAGGTTTTGTTCAGTTTGCTCATATGCCAGGCACACCCCGGTCGGAGACGGTACTACCCATGGAACACGGCGACAGCTTGCGAGCACGGAATACGGAAGGCCTCGGCCACGTTTCCAATGGCAACGCTTTCAACGAAGCGGCGCAGCACCGCGTCACCGTGGCCTGCACCCCTGATATGGAGGATTCGAAGATCACCACCCACGCTGTCCCCGCAACCACGGTCGCCTCCCCGGTCTCGATGCCGCACCTGGAGCAGTACACCGAAGGCGACTGGGTGGAGACCACCGACGAACTGGTCGGCACCGCGGTCTTCGACGCCACCGGCGACAAGGCCAACATGCCGTCCTGGGACGAGCTGGTCCGTCAGCACGCCGACCGGGTGTACCGGCTGGCCTACCGCCTGGCGGGCAATCAGCAGGACGCCGAGGACCTCACCCAGGAGACCTTCATCCGGGTGTTCCGCTCGCTGCAGAACTACCAGCCGGGCACCTTCGAGGGCTGGCTGCACCGCATCACCACCAACCTGTTCCTGGACATGGTGCGCCGCCGCACCCGCATCCGCATGGAGGCGCTGCCCGAGGACTATGACCGCGTGCCGGCCGAGGACCCCAACCCCGAGCAGATCTACCACGACTCGCGGTTGGGCCCGGACCTGCAGGCCGCCCTGGACTCGTTGCCCCCGGAGTTCCGCGCCGCGGTGGTCCTGTGTGACATCGAGGGTCTGTCCTACGAGGAGATCGGCGCCACCCTCGGTGTGAAGCTGGGCACCGTCCGCAGCCGGATCCACCGTGGTCGGCAGGCGTTGCGTGAGCACCTGGCCAAGCATTCGGATGAACTGAGCGCTTCCGCCTGAGCATGACGGATGTGAGCCGCGGGTTACCGCGCTACATTCAAATGAGCAGAGTGTGAAGTGGGGTAGTCCGAGAGGAGTCGGGTGATGGCAGACCCGGGCGATGTGTTCCGCCGTGCGTTCTCCTGGCTTCCCACCCAGTTCGCCTCGCAGAGCGACCAGCCGGTCGGCCCGCGCCAGTTCGGCTCCACCGAGCACCTGTCCACGGAGGCCATCGCCGCCTACGTCGACGGTGAACTCCGGATGACCGCCCACCTGCGGGCCGGGCATCACCTGTCGCTGTGCCCGCTGTGCGCCGGCGAGGTGGACGCCCAGCGCCAGGCCCGGTCCGCACTGCGCGAGGCCTGTCCGATCGCGATGCCCAATTCGTTGCTGGGCCTGCTGTCCCAGATTCCCGACCGCACGCCGGTGGCACCCGTCGAGGAAACACCGCCGCAGTCCGTCGAAGGCGCAGGTCGTACCCGGCGCCGACGCCGGTAGGGTTGATGCGAGGACGATCAGTCGCGCGTGCCGTCTCTTGGTGCGCGCTTGAACGGGGAGTGATGCACGGGTGACGACTAAGGACCAATCGGGCAGCAATCCCCGTCTGGCGCCCCGTCCGGTTTCGCGTCCACCGGTCGACCCGGCGCAACAGCGCGCCTTCGGTCGGCCCGACGGCGTGTCCGGCTCCTTTCTCGGCGCGGACAAGCACCGCGACCAGGGCGAGTACACCCCCAGGAACCTGTCCCCGGACCCGGTGCTGGCCGAGGCGTTCGGCCGCCCGTACGCCGGCGGGGACTCCCTGCAGCGGCATCCGGCCGATGCCGGCGCGCTGGAAGCCGAGCGGGAGGTCGACGCCGAGGATCTCGACGACCCGTGGCGCGACCCGGCCGCCGCGGTGGCGCTGGGCTCCCCGGCCGTCGCGCCCGGCGGCCCCGTCATCGTGCAGGCCCCGCAGGGCAAGCTCGGTGTCCGCGACGTGCTCTTCGGCCGCCGGGTGTCCAGCGTCGCGCTGGTGATCCTGGCGATCATCGCGCTGGTCATCGGCGCCCTCGGTGGCGTCGTCGGCCGCAAGACCGCCGAGGTGGTGGAGGCCTTCACCACCTCCAAGGTCACCCTGGAGACCAGCGACCGGCCCGCCGAACCGGCCGGCCGGTTCGCCGAAGTGGCCTCCGCGGTGGCCGATTCGGTGGTGACCATCGAGGCCACCAGCGACCAGTCCGGTTCACAGGGCTCGGGGGTGGTGGTCGACGGGCGCGGCTACATCGTCACCAACAACCATGTCATCTCCGAGGCCGCGACGAACCCGGCCAAGTACAAGATGGCCGTCGTCTTCAACGACGGCAAGGAGGTGCCGGCCAACCTCGTCGGCCGTGACCCCAAGACCGACCTCGCGGTGATCAAGGTCGACAACGTCGACAACCTCAGCGTCGCCAAGCTCGGTGATTCGGAGAAACTGCAGGTCGGTGAGGAAGTGATCGCCGCGGGCGCCCCGCTGGGCCTGCGCAGCACGGTCACCCACGGCATCATCAGCGCGCTGCACCGGCCCATCCCGCTGTCCGGGGACGGGTCGGACACCGACACCGTCATCGACGGGGTACAGACCGACGCCTCGATCAACCACGGCAACTCCGGTGGCCCGCTGATCAACATGGCCGCCGAGGTCATCGGCATCAACACCGCCGGTAAGTCGCTGTCCGACAGCGCCAGCGGCCTCGGTTTCGCCATCCCGGTCAACGAGGTCAAGGACGTCGTCGAGAAGCTCATCGCGGCCGGCAAGATCTCGCATCCGACGCTCGGCCTGACCGCGCGGTCGGTGAGCAACGACCTGGCCTCCGGCGCGCAGATCGCCGACGTCAAGGCCGGCGGTCCGGCCGAGCAGGGCGGCATCCTGGAGAACGACGTGGTGGTCAAGGTCGGTGGCCGCGATGTGGCCGACGCCGACGAGTTCGTCGTCGCCGTCCGGCAGCTCAAGATCGGCGAACCCGCGCCGATCGAGGTGGTCCGCGACGGCCGCCGGGTCACCCTGACCGTCACTCCGATCGGCGACGGCGCGGCCTGACATGTTCGCGAACGTCGGCTGGGGCGAGATGCTGTTGCTGGTGGTGGCCGGGCTGGTCATCCTCGGCCCCGAGCGGCTGCCCGGTGCGATCCGGTGGACCTCCGGCGCGGTGCGCCAGGCCCGGGAGTACCTCAGCGGCGCCACCAATCAGCTGCGCCAGGATCTGGGCCCGGAGTTCGACGATCTGCGGGAGCCGCTCAGCGAGTTGCAGAAGCTGCGCGGCATGACCCCGCGCGCCGCGCTGACCAAGCATCTGCTCGACGGCGACGACTCGTTCCTGACCGGCAACTTCGACAAGACGGACACGCCGGTCAAGCCGGTGTCCTCGGATGCCCCGCGGCCGGCCGAGCCGCCCGCGGCCCCGGCGCCGTCGGCCCCCGCCCAGCCCGGGGTGACCCGCTTCGACGCCGACGCCACCTAGTCGGGATGTCCTGGTAGGTGGGCTACCGCCTGCGGTGTGGCGTCCGACGGAGGCGCCGCGATCCGGCATTCGTGCGCGGCTGAACCTGCGGGCATGCTGTTCGGATCCCTAGGGCGAGATCGACCTCAGGGTCGCCCGCTTCACGGACTTCGGGCGCATCAACAACCCTGGTGTCGATCTCGCCCAAGGATGTGCGCGGGGTGTGTCTTCCCGAGAGGCCCGCCGGACGTACGTCGTCCCGGCCGAAACCTGGTCAGGCCCGTACCGGACGCGACCTAACGCCCGGCGGGGTCCAGACCCAGCGACATCCCGGCCAGACCGCGCTTGCGGGCGCCGAGCGCGTCGGCGATCTTGCGCAGTTCCTTGGCGGCGGGGGAGTCCGGCTTCGACAGCACCAGCGGCACCCCGGAATCGCCCGCGGACACCAACTCCGGCTCCAGCGGCACCTGGCCCAGCAGCGGCACCTCGGCGCCGACGGAGCGGGTCAGCGAGGCCGAGACCTGGGCACCGCCGCCCTCACCGAAGATGTTCATGATGGTGCCGTCGGGCAGGGTCAACCCGGCCATGTTCTCCACCACGCCGACGATGCGCTGACGGGTCTGCAGCGCGATCGCACCGGCCCGCTCGGCGACCTCGGCCGCGGCCGACTGCGGGGTGGTGACCACCAGGATCTCCGCACCCGGGATCAGCTGGGACACCGAGATGGCGATATCGCCGGTGCCCGGCGGCAGGTCGAGCAACAGCACGTCCAGATCGCCCCAGTACACGTCGGCCAGGAACTGCTGCAGCGCGCGGTGCAGCATCGGCCCGCGCCACACCACCGGGGTGTTGCCCTGGGTGAACATGGCGATCGAGATGACCTTCACGTCGTGCGCGATCGGCGGCAGGATCATCGAGTCGACCTGGGTGGGCCGGTCCACGATGCCCATCATCCGCGGCACCGAATGGCCGTAGATGTCGGCGTCGAGCACACCCACCGAAAGCCCGCGGGCCGCCAGCGCGGCCGCGAGATTGACCGTGACACTGGACTTTCCGACGCCGCCCTTACCGGAGGCGACCGCGTAGACGCGGGTCAGCGAGTTCGGCTGGGCGAACGGGATGACCGGCTCGCGGGAATCCCCGCGCAGCAGCTTGCGCAGTTCGGCGCGCTGCTCGTCGTTCATCACGTCGAGGGTGACCTTGACCGCACCGGTGCCCGGCACGTCGGCGACGGCCGCGGTCACCTTATCCACGATCTCGGCCTTCTTGGGGCAGGCCGAGGTGGTCAGGTAGATCTCGACGTGCACACCGGCGTCGGCGTCGATGGTGACGCTCTTGACCATGCCGACCTCGGTGATGGGGCGGCGCAGTTCGGGGTCGACGACCTTGGCGAGTGCGGAGCGGACCGCGGCTTCGAGGTCGGTATTAGGCGAGGACATCACCCGCGAGTGTAGGCCGCGCCCCCGGACCCGGGCTCTCGGGTCGGACGCTCAGGCCGCGGGGCTCGGTCGGACGCTCAGGCCGCGGGGCCGGGCAGGGGACCGAGCGGGGCGCCGGGCCCGCCACACCCGGAACCGCGACCGGGGGTGCGGCCGGCGGGGGCGGGGCGAACGGGTTGAACGGCGCCGGGGGTGCCACCGGAGGCGGCGGCGCGAACGGGTTGAACGGCGCCGGCGGTGCGGCCGGGGCCGGGGTGTTCTCCCCGATGCAGAACACCGAGCAGTTCGGCACCGCCGCGGGCTGATCCGGTCCGGGCGGCACCGGCAACCGGTCGGCCACATTGGCCCGGCCCAGCTCGAAGAACGGCATGACAGCCATCGGATCGGTCGAGGGCAGTCCGAGTGCGTTCAGCGGCAGACCCGGGCCGAGACCCTCGGCCTTCGCGTTCAAGTGCACGTTCGAGTCGCGCAGCTGCGGCACCGAACCGGTGATCGGCGGCAGGTCCACCGGGACCACACCGGTGGCGTAGGCCGCCGCCCAGCCCAGCACGTTGCGGGCGTAGGCGACCGAGTTGTTGTAGCGCAGGATCGCCGTCATCACCTGGTTCTGGTCGCGCATACTCAGCCCGCCGCTGCACAGGTAGCGGGCCGCGGCCAGGGTCGCGTCGTAGAGGTTCTGCACCTCGGTCTTACCGTCACCGTTGCCGTCGGAGGCGTACCGCGACCAGGTGCCGGGCAGGAACTGCATGGGCCCCATCGCCCGGGCGTAGGTCACCCGGTTGTTGTCGCGGCTCTGCACGATGATCTCGTTGCCGGGCAGGGTGCCGTCCAGCGTCGGGCCCAGGATCGGCTTCGCCGCGGTGCCGTTGGCGTCGGTGGCGCCGCCGTTGGCGTGCATCGACTCGATCCGGCCGATACCGGCGAGCAGGTTCCAGCTCATCCCGCAGCCCGGCGCCGAGGCGGCCATCATCCGTTCGGCGTTGCGGTAGGCGTTCAGGGCGACCGTCGGGATACGCAGGCTGCCCGGCGCGCTGACCACGGCGGTCGGCGGGGGAGCCGACAGTGCGGCCCCGGCGGTCTGGAACGGCCGCTGCTTCTTCGGCGCCGCGACCACGTTGACGCCGGACTCGCCGCCCGAGGACGGGACCACCGCGGCCAACGGGGTCACCGTGGTCTCCAGCACCGGCTTCGCGATCGGCGCCGACGCACCGACACCCAGCGTGAGCACCAATGGGCTGATGACGGCAAGACCCAGCAAACCCCGGGTACTCGGCGCGGCCTCAGCCACCGTTCGCATCACCCGCCCTGCCCCATGCCGCACTGCGGCAAGGGCGGAGGCTGCCCCTTTGACCACTCAACCGTCCTAGATTTGCCGGACCCGACCGCTTGTGAACCAGGTCACCATACCCACTCGCGCACCGCCGTGGTGCGGCAATGGGGTGCAATGGTGCTCACGGCGCGTCCGGGCCGGGATCGGATTCGCCACCGTCGGACTCGGCGGCCCGCTTGCCCTTCTGCTTCTTGGGCTTGGGCGGTACCAATTCGACCAGCATGTCGCGCATCTCTTCGAGTTCGCGGCGCAGGTAATCGCGGGTGGCAACCTCGCCGATGGCCAACCGCAGCGCGGCCAGCTCGCGGGCCAGGTACTCGGTGTCGGCCTTGGTCTGCTCGGCGCGCCGGCGATCCTCCTCCAGCGCCACCCGGTCCCGGTTCTCCTGGCGGTTCTGCGCCAGCAGGATCAGCGGGGCGGCGTAGGCGGCCTGGGTGGAGAACGCCAGGTTCAACAGGATGAACGGGTACGGATCCCACTGCAGCGTCAGCGCCGTCATGTTCAGCAGGATCCACACCACGACGAACACCGTCTGGATGGCCAGATAGCGGCCGGTGCCCAGGAACCGGGCGAAGGACTCACCGAATCGGCCGGCCGCCTCCACGTCGAACCGCGGGGCGAAGCGCAGCCGGGACACTCGCGGAGTGTCGATCCGACGGCTGTCGGTCACGAGGTCTTCTCCCCGCGCACCACGATCGCCTCGGACTCGCGCCAGTCATCGGGCAGCAGATGGTCGAGCACGTCGTCCACCGACACCGCGCCCAGCAGGTGGTTCTCCTCGTCCACCACCGGCCCGCAGACCAGGTTGTAGGCGGCGAAGTAGCGGGTCAGCGGACCCAGCGACTCCTCCGGCCGCAGGCTGGGCAGATCGGTGTCGACGATGCCGCTGACCAACGCCGCGGGCGGTTCGCGCAGTAGCCGCTGCAGGTGCACACAACCCAGGTACTGGCCGGTCGGGGTGGCCGTCGGCGGGCGCGCCACGAACACCAGCGAGGCCAGCGCCGGGGTCAGATCCGGATCGCGCACCCGGGCCAGCGCCTCGGCGACCGTGGTGTCCGGGGCCAGCACCACCGGCTCCGAGGTCATCAGACCGCCGGCGGTGTTCGGGGAGTGGCTCAGCAGGCGGCGAACGTCCTTGGAGTCCTCGGGATCCATCCGGCGCAGGAACTGTTCGGCGTCGGCCGGCGCCATCGCGCCCAGCAGGTCCGCGGCGTCGTCGGGATCCATGGCCTCCAGCACGTCGGCGGCCCGGTCGGTCTTCAGCTGCCGCAGCACGGCCACCTGCTCGTCCTCGGGCAGCTCCTGCAGGACGTCGGCGAGGCGTTCGTCGTCGAGGGCGTTGACGACCTCGAAGCGTCGCTTGAGCGGCAACTCGCGGACGGCGTCGGCGACCTCCACCGGGCGCTGACCCTGGAACTGCTCCAGCAGCTGGGCCACCCCCTGGTCGGGCATGGCCAGCCCGGACGGGGTCAGGCCCTGCACGTGCTGCCAGTCCACGGCGTAGACATTGCTGCGCCGGCCGAGCCGGCGCTGCGGGCGCACCGCCACCTTGGTGACCACCCAGTCCCGGGTGCGGGTCTGCTCGATGCCGAGATCCACGACGACCACATCGAGTCCGGCCAACTGCTCCAGATCGGGATCGTCGACGCGCACCCGGGTCTCCAACACCTGGCCCAGCGCCAGCACCTCGCCGGGACGCTGGCTGAACCGGCGCAACGACACATTGCCGGTGGTGAGGGTGACGGCATGGGGTTCGATCGCCGTCACCCGCAGGATCGGCACGAAAATCCTTCGGCGGGTGAGCAATTCGACGACGAGGCCGAGAACGCGCGGCTGCTGGCGGACGATGCTGATGCTCACCACCACATCGCGGACGCGGCCGATCGACTCACCATCCGGGCCGAGGACGACCATCCCCGCCAGGCGGGCCGCATAGACCCTGGTTACCGCCGCCATGACCTAGAGCGTAGAGACTGGAGGCGTGGACAACGTGTATCGCCCCCGTCGGACGTGTCTGTCGGTTCCGGGCAGTAGCGACAAGATGATTGAGAAGGCCAAAACGCTGGCCGCCGACCAGGTCTTCCTGGATCTGGAGGACGCGGTCGCCGCCGACGCCAAGGCCGACGCCCGGTCCCGGGTCGCGGCCGCGCTGATGGAGCCGGGATGGTCCGCCGGATCGCTGAAGGGGGTACGGGTCAACGACTGGACCACACCGTGGACGCACGCCGACGTCATCGACGTCGTTGCCACCGCCGGTTCGGTGCTCGACATCATCGTGCTGCCCAAGGTGTCCGACGCCACCCACGTGCACGCGCTGGATCTGCTGCTCACCCAACTGGAGAGCATGCACGGCCTGCCGGTGGGCCGGATCGGGATCGAACCGCAGATCGAGGACGCGCTCGGGTTGACCAACGTCGACGCCATCGCCGCCGCCCCGCGGGTGCAGGCGCTGGTGCTGGGGCCCGGCGACATGGCGGCCAGCCTGAACATGCGCACCCTGGAGGTCGGTGGGCAGCCCGAGGGATACGACCTCGGCGACGCGCACCACCACGTACTGATGAAGATTCTGGTCGCCGCCCGGGCGCGCGGGATCAACGCCATCGACGGGCCGTATGTGAAGGTGCGCGACGTCGAGGGGTTCCGCCGGGTGGCCGGGCGGTCGGCCGCCCTGGGCTACGACGGCAAGTGGGTGCTGCACCCCGACCAGATCGCCGCCGGCAACGAACTGTTCAGCCCGCGCCAGGCCGACTACGACCACGCCGAGCTGATCCTGGAGGCCTACCAATGGCACACCTCGGCCGCCGGCGGAGCACGCGGCGCGGTGATGCTCGGTGACGAGATGATCGACGAGGCCAGCCGGAAGATGGCGCTCGTGGTGGCGGGCAAGGGGCGCGCCGCGGGCATGTCGCGCACCACCCCGCCGTATCAGCCGCCCGCCTAGGGCGACCCGGCTACACCAGGGTGAAGCCGCTGACGACGACGCCGATCCCGAGCAGCGCCAGCAGCACCAGCCCGGCCGTGATCAGGCCGCCGATGATCGCCCCGGCCAGGGCGAGGCCGTACCCGTCCTGGCCGGTGCGCCGGGTCTCGCGCATCGCGATGACGCCGAACACCAACCCACCCACCGACGGCAGACCGCAGAACACCACCCCGACCAGGGCGCAGACCAGTGCGGCGATCGCCTTGCCGTTGGTGCCCGGCGGTTTGACCGCGGCGTACGGATCGAAGGCGGGGTAGCCGGGAAGACCCGGATACCCCTGCGGGCCCGGGTAGATCGGCGGCGGCAGGGCCACGTCGGCCGGATAGTCCAGCGGCCGCTGGGGATCGCCCGGTCCGGGCGGCGGGCCGACACTCACAGCAGCGTGAGCGCCCACACCACGCTGATCACCAGAGAGAATCCGCCGACCGCGATACCGGCGATGGCCAGCCCGCGGCCGCCCTGGTGGTTCTGCTTGATCTGGTTGAGCGCGATGACGCCGAGCACGATGCCGATGATCGACCCGATGCCGCAGACGACGCCGACGAGTGAGGCGATCAGCGAGCCGATCGCCAACGAGTTCGTGCCGGGTTGCGGGGGCGCACCGTAACCGCCGTAGCCCGGGCCCGCGCCGTAGGGCGGAGGCACCGGGGGAAATCCCGGAGGCGGGGGCGTACCGAATCGCGGTCCCCCGAACGGCGGAGAGCCCTGCGGGGCGCCGTATCCGGGCGGCGGCGGGGGATACCCGGTCGCCGCATAGTCGGGTCCGGCGAACCCCGGCGGGGGCGGTGGCGGCGGGAACCCGGCCCCGCTCTGCCCCGGTGGCGGGAACTGCGCGGCGGGGTCGGGCTGTTGGTAGGCCGGCGGCGGGTCGTAGCTGCCGTAGGCCGGCGGCGGCGGGTGGCCCGCCCCGGGCGGCGGGGTCTGCTCGATCGGTGGCGCCTCGTATCCGCCGGCGGTCGGCTCGGAACCGGAACCCGCATCCGGTGGTGGGGTCGCGTCCTTGTCCTCGCCCGGAGTGCTCATTGTGCAAACGTAGCGTACGTGCTGGTCCCCGACGTGATTCATGCCCGGGCCGGGGCACATACCGGCCCGGCTGGGACTAGGGTTGAGCCTCGAACCCGAAGGACGCGTACCCGTCTGCCCACGTCGGCCAGCGTCGACGCGAACGAAGGAGAACGAGTAGCCATGAGCGGTCCACTGCAGCCCCGCCCGAACGCGCGGTCCGGTGCCCGTAACCCCGCGGCCCTGCCGACGCCGCCGAAGGGCTGGCCGATCGGGTCCTACCCGACCTACGCCGAGGCGCAGCGCGCGGTGGATTACCTCTCCGATCAACAGTTTCCGGTCCAGCAGGTGACCATCGTCGGCGTCGACCTGATGCAGGTGGAGCGGGTGACCGGCCGGTTGACGTGGCCGAAGGTGCTCGGCGGCGGGGTGCTCTCGGGCGCCTGGCTGGGCCTGTTCATCGGTCTGATCCTGGGTTTCTTCAGCCCCAGCCCCTGGGGCGCGCTGGCCACCGGCCTGATCGCCGGCGTCTTCTTCGGCCTGATCACCTCGGCCATCCCCTACGCGATGGCGCGCGGCACAAGGGATTTCAGCTCCACCATGCAACTGGTGGCGGGCCGCTACGACGTGCTCTGCGACCCGCAGAGCGCCGAACAGGGGCGGGATCTGCTGGCGCGCTTGACGATCTAGTAGGCAACGCGCCGGGGAAACGGTTGCAAATTGCGTGCTTAGGGCTCTACGGTTTGCCCCGCGGGGGTTTGGCCCGGCGACATCGATGCAGACGGAGGCCGGTAGTGCTCAATCGACGACTCTGCGCTGCGGTGATGACCGCGGTGACGGCCGGGTCGGTGGCCACGGCGTGTGGTTCCGGCGACGACGGCCTCGTCGTCAGCTTCTACACCCCGGCGAACGAGATGGCGACCTTCACCGCGGTGGCCGACAAGTGCAACGAGGAATTCGGCGGACGGTTCACCGTCAAGCAGGTGTCGTTGCCCAAGGGTGCCGACGATCAGCGCCTGCAGTTGGCGCGCCGGCTGACGGGTAACGACAAGTCCCTCGACGTGATGGCCCTGGACGTGGTGTGGACCGCGGAGTTCGCCGAGGCCGGCTGGGCGCTGCCGCTGTCCGACGATCCGGCCGGTCTGGCCGAGGCCGACGCCGTGGAGAACACCCTGCCCGGCCCGGTGGAGACGGCCAAATGGCAGGACAAGCTGTACGCCGCGCCGGTCACCACGAACACCCAATTGCTTTGGTACCGCGCCGATTTGATGGACGCCCCGCCGACCACCTGGGATCAGACGGTGGCCGAGGCCAAGCGGCAGTACGCCGCCGGTGGCCCCAGTTGGATTGCGGTGCAGGGCAAGCAGTACGAGGGCCTGGTGGTGTGGTTCAACACGCTGCTGGAAAGTGCGGGCGGGCGGGTGCTCTCCGAGGACGGCAAGACCGTCACGCTGACCGACACCCCCGAGCACCGGGCCGCCACGATCAAGGCGCTGCAGATCATCTCCGACGTTGCCACCGCGCCCGGCGCGGACCCGTCCATCACCCAGACCGACGAGGGCACCGCGCGTCTGGCGCTCGAGCAGGGCAAAGCCGCGCTCGAGGTCAACTGGCCGTTCGTGCTGCCGTCCATGCTGGAGAACGCGGTCAAGGGTGGGGTGGCCTTCCTGCCGCTGAACGAGGACCCGGCCCTGGCCGGTGCGATCAACGACGCGGGCAGCTTCTCGCCGACCGACGAGCAGTTCGACATCGCCTACGAGGCAAGCAAGAAGGTGTTCGGGTTCGCGCCCTACCCGGGTGTGCAGGAGGGGGAGCCCGCCCGGGTGACCCTCGGCGGGCTGAACCTCGCGGTCGGCAAGAACACCCAGCACAAGGCCGAGGCCTTCGAGGCAATCCGGTGCCTGCGCAACGTCGACAACCAGCGCTACACCTCGGTGGAGGGCGGTCTGCCCGCGGTGCGGGCCTCGCTGTACGACGATCCGGCGTTCCAGGAAAAGTACCCGCAGTACGAGATCATCCGGCAGCAGCTCACCAACGCCGCGGTCCGCCCGGCCACGCCGGTGTATCAGTCGGTGTCGACCCGTATCTCGGCCACATTGGCGCCGATCAACCAGATCGACCCCGAACGCACCGCCGATGAGCTGGCCGAACAGGTGCAGAAGGCCATCGACGGCAAGGGGCTCATCCCGTGACCACCACGACCCAGACCGATGACCTCGCCTCGCAGCGGAAGCTGGCCTTCTGGCTGATCAGTCCGGCCGTGCTGCTGATGCTGGCGGTGACGGCCTATCCGATCGTCTACGCGGTCTGGCTGAGCCTGCAGCGCTACAACCTGGCCGCACCCGACGACACCGAGTTCGTCGGGCTGGACAACTACGTCACGATCCTGACCGACCGGTACTGGTGGACGGCGTTCGCGGTGACGCTGGGCATCACCATCGTCTCGGTGGCCATCGAGTTCGCGCTGGGCATGGCGCTGGCGCTGGTCATGCACCGCACCATCTTCGGCAAGGGCACCGTGCGCACGGCGATCCTGGTGCCGTACGGCATCGTGACCGTCGCGGCGTCCTACAGCTGGTACTACGCCTGGACACCGGGCACCGGTTATCTGGCCAATCTGCTGCCCGAGGGCAGCGCGCCGCTGACCGAACAGTTGCCGTCGCTGGCGATCGTGGTGCTGGCCGAGGTGTGGAAGACGACACCGTTCATGGCGCTGCTGCTGCTGGCCGGTCTGGCCCTGGTGCCCCAGGATCTGCTGAACGCCGCGCAGGTCGACGGGGCCGGCGCCTGGACGCGGCTGACCAAGATCATCCTGCCGCTGATCAAGCCGGCCATCCTGGTGGCGCTGCTGTTCCGCACCCTGGACGCGTTCCGCATCTTCGACAACATCTACGTGCTGACCGGCGGTGCCAACGACACCGGCTCGGTGTCGATCCTGGGCTACGACAACCTGTTCAAGGCGTTCAACCTCGGGTTGGGGTCGGCGATCAGCGTGCTGATCTTCCTGTGTGTGGCGGTCATCGCCTTCATCTTCATCAAGATCTTCGGAGCTGCCGCGCCCGGCAGCGACGACACTGCCGAGGGGGGTCGCTAGATGGCGGACAACGTGGGTGCCCGCCGCGCGACCGGCTGGACCATCGTCAACGTCCTGGTCGTGCTGTACGCGTTGTTCCCGGTGCTGTGGATCCTGTCGCTGTCGTTGAAGCCGACGTCAACGGTCAAGGACGGCAAGCTGATCCCCTCGGAGATCACCTTCGCCAACTACAAGGCCATCTTCGAGGGCAACATGTTCACCTCGGCGCTGGTCAACTCGATCGGCGTCGGGCTGATCACCACCGTCATCGCGGTGACCATCGGCGGGATGGCCGCCTACGCGATCGCCCGGTTGGCCTTCCCCGGTAAGAAGCTGCTCGTCGGCGTCGCCCTGCTGATCGCGATGTTCCCGCAGATCTCGCTGGTGACACCGCTGTTCAACATCGAGCGCCGGCTCGGCCTGTTCGACACCTGGCCCGGCCTGATCATCCCGTACATCACCTTCGCGCTGCCGCTGGCGATCTACACCATGAGCGCGTTCTTCAAGGAGATCCCGTGGGATCTGGAGAAGGCCGCCAAGATGGACGGCGCCACCCCCGGGCAGGCCTTCCGCAAGGTGATTGCGCCGCTGGCCGCGCCGGGCATCGTCACCGCCGCGATCCTGGTGTTCATCTTCGCCTGGAACGACCTGCTGCTCGCGCTGTCGCTGACCGCGACCGACCGGGCGATCACCGCCCCGGTGGCCATCGCGAACTTCACCGGCAGTTCGCAATTCGAGGAGCCGACCGGGTCGATCGCCGCCGGCGCGATGGTCATCACCATCCCGATCATCATCTTTGTTCTCATTTTTCAGCGACGGATCGTGGCCGGGTTGACCTCCGGCGCGGTGAAGGGGTAATCCATGGCCGAAATCGTGCTGGATCAGGTGTCGAAGAGCTACGCCAACGGCGCCACGGCGGTGAAGGACTTCTCGCTGACCATCGCCGACGGCGAGTTCATCATCCTGGTCGGTCCGTCCGGCTGCGGAAAGTCCACCACCCTGAACATGATTGCGGGCCTGGAGGACATCAGCTCCGGGGATCTGCGCATCGGCGGGGAGCGGGTCAACGAAAAGGCGCCCAAGGACCGCGACATCGCCATGGTGTTCCAGTCCTACGCGCTGTACCCGCACATGACGGTGCGGCAGAACATCGCCTTCCCGTTGACGCTGGCCAAGGTCTCCAAGGAGGAGATCAACCGCAAGGTGGAGGAGACCGCGAAGATCCTCGACCTGTCGCAGCTGCTGGACCGCAAGCCCTCCCAGCTCTCCGGCGGTCAGCGCCAGCGGGTGGCGATGGGCCGCGCGATCGTGCGCAGCCCCAAGGCATTCCTGATGGACGAGCCGTTGTCGAACCTGGACGCCAAGCTGCGCGTGCAGATGCGCACCGAGATCGCGCGGCTGCAGGATCGCCTGGGCACCACCACCGTGTACGTCACCCACGATCAGACCGAGGCGATGACGCTGGGGACCGGGTGGTGGTCATGCTGGCCGGCGTCGCACAGCAGATCGGCACCCCCGACGAGCTCTACCACACCCCGGCGAACCTGTTCGTCGCCGGTTTCATCGGGTCCCCGGGGATGAACTTCTTCCCGGCCTCGCTGGCCGACGGCAGCATCAAGCTGCCGTTCGGCGAGGTGGTGCTCACCGATGAGGCCCAGCGGGTGCTGGATCAGCATCCCCGGGCCACCAGCGTCATCGCCGGTATCCGCCCTGAGCATTTCGACGACGCCTCGTTGATCGACTCCTACACCCGGATCCGCGGATTGACCTTCGAGGTCGACGTCGACCTGGTGGAGTCCCTGGGCGCGGACAAGTACCTGCACTTCCGCACCGAGGGATCCGGCGCGAAGGCCGCGCAGCTGGCCGAGCTGGCCGCCGAGTCCGGTGTCGGCGAAAACGAGTTCGTGGCACGGGTTTCGGCCGATTCGCGGGCGCGCGCCGGGCAGAAGACGGAGCTGGCGGTGGACACCTCCAAGCTGATCCTGTTCGACGCCGACAGCGGGGTCAATCTGTCCATCCCGCCCGCGGGCTAGTGGTCGACGTACTCGCCGAAGTCCGGGCACGGTTGCGGCAGCACTTCACCGCCGCCGGTGTGGTCGGTGACCCGGCCGAGGCGAACGTCACCTTCCTGGGGGCGGAACGGATCGCGGTGCTGCGCTTCGGCCCCGACGCCGACGGCGTGAATCACTTTGTCACGCTGGGCTGTTCGCGCTACCCGATGGTCGACCCGACCGACTTCGTGACCGATACCCAGCTCGGCCCGCGCGCCGAGGTGATGGTGTCGCTGCGCCCACCGAGCCCGACCGGCCTGGCCCGCTCGATGGCGGTGCTGGCCGCCGCACCGTCGGTGGAGGGGCTGGTGCTCGAACCCGACGCGCTGGTCGACCTGAGCGGACCGTTGTTCGCCGTGGACACCCCGTCCGGTCCCCGGACCGCACCGTTCACCGCGTTCCTGCTGGGCCCCAGCCCGGTCGAGGATGTCGTGCTGCCCGAACCGCTTGCGGCGGTGACGGTGCTGCAGGCCACCCCGATCACCCCGACCGAGGCCGCCTGGGTGCGGCTCAAGGGCGCCGAGGCGATGCGTGAGGCGTGGCGCACCGACGGGGTGGACGTGTTCGACGCGGGCCGCCGCGCCTCCGAACCGTCCTGACTGTTCCCCTTTACCCCGCTCGCGAGGGGGGCCTACAGCCAGTGGTTGCGCCGGAACGTCCGGTACAGCAGCGTGCACACCGTGAACATGATCAGCAGCACCAGGGGATAGCCCCAGGTGGCGCGCAGTTCGGGCATGTGCTCGAAGTTCATCCCGTAGATGCCGGCGATCGCGGTGGGCACCGCGGCGATCGCCACCCACGCCGAGATCTTGCGCATGTCCACGTTCTGCTGCATGGCGACCTTGCCCAGGGCGGCCTGCACCAGCGAGGTGAGCATGTCGTCGTAGGCGGCGATCCGGTCGGCGGCCTTGATGGTGTGGTCGAGCACGTCGCCCATGTACTGGCGGACGTCGACGTTGACGATGTCGGCGTGGTCGGTGCCGATGCGCTGCAGATCGGTGGCCAGCGGGCTGACCGCGCGGCGCAGTTCCACGACCTCGCGCTTGAGCAGGTAGATGCTCTCGATGTTGGTCTGCTTGAGCGGGGAGAAGATGTGCTCCTCCATGTTGTCGATGTCGGTTTCGATGAGGTCGGTGACATCGAGGTAGCTGTCGACGATCGCGTCGGAGATGGCGTGCATGACCGAATACGGGCCCAGTCGCAGTTTCTCCGGGGATCCCTCCAACCGTTTGCGCACCCCGGCCAGCCCGCTGTGCTCACCGTGCCGGACGGTCACCACGAAGTCCGGCCCGACGAAGACCATGATCTCGCCGGTCTCCACGATCTCGCGGGCCTTGGCCATCGACTCGTGCTCGACATAGGTCACCGTCTTGAGCACCAGGAACAGCGTCTGGCCGTAGCGCTCCAGCTTGGGGCGCTGATGGGCGTGCACGGCGTCCTCGACGGCCAGGGTGTGCAGGCCGAACACATCGGCGACCGCC
Organism: Mycolicibacterium aurum; assembly: GCA_900078775.1. Taxonomy (GTDB): domain Bacteria; phylum Actinomycetota; class Actinomycetes; order Mycobacteriales; family Mycobacteriaceae; genus Mycobacterium; species Mycobacterium aurum_A. Next base: position 3,355,311 of record LT549889.1, on the reverse strand, counting down.
TGCATCTGGTGGTCGTCCGGTTCGTGCAGACCGATCCAGACGAACGCGGTGCCGCCCTGGGCCTCGATCTCGTGCACCTTGTCCAGGGCCGCGGCGTGGCTGTATTTACCCGGCAGTCGGGCGCCGTCACAGTAGACGCCGCAGTCGACCATGGCCCGCGAAACCGGGATGTGGATGGCGGAGGGGTCCGGACCGGGGGTCGGCCGGCGTCCGCCCGCCTTCGGCATAGACGGTGGCAGGGGGCGGAAAGACGGCATCGCGACCTCCATCGTCCGGGGGCGCAACCGCGTCTCCCATGCCGAGATGTTACTAGTCAGTCGCATTTCCGACGCCTCACCAGCGGGGAACCGGTGCCGGTGAGTTCTGCGCGTGAAGTAACGTGACCGACGTGTCGGAATTGGTTAAGACCCCCCAGGTTGTCATCGATGACGCGGAGATCTTCGCGGCCCACGAGGGTGGCAAACTCTCGGTCGAACTGAAAGCGCCGCTGGACACCCAGCGTGCCCTCTCGATCGCCTACACCCCGGGCGTAGCTCAGGTGAGCCGTGCCATCGCCGCGGATGCGACGCTGGCCAAGAAGTACACCTGGGCCAATCGGTTGGTGGCCGTGGTGAGCGACGGCAGCGCCGTGCTGGGCCTCGGCGACATCGGCGCCGCCGCCTCGCTGCCGGTCATGGAGGGCAAGAGCGCCCTGTTCAAGACCTTCGGTGGGCTGAACTCCATCCCGATCGTGCTGGACACCAAGGACCCCGATGAGATCGTCGAGACCCTGATCCGGCTGCGCCCGACCTTCGGTGCGGTGAACCTGGAGGACATCTCGGCTCCCCGCTGCTTCGAGATCGAGCGCCGGGTCATCGAGGCGCTGGACTGCCCGGTGATGCACGACGATCAGCACGGCACCGCCATCGTGGTGCTGTCCGCCCTGCTCGGTGCGGTCAAGGTGCTCGACCGTGACATCACCTCGCTCAAGGTGGTGGTCTCCGGTGCCGGTGCCGCCGGTGTCGCCTGCACCAACATCCTGCTCAACAGCGGCATCACCGACATCGTGGTGCTGGACAGCAAGGGCATCGTGGAGTCCGGTCGCAGCGACCTGAACTCCTTCAAGGCCGAGCTCGCCCAGCGCACCAACCCGCGTGGCCTGACCGGTGGGGTGCCCGAGGCGCTCAACGGCGCCGACGTCTTCCTCGGGGTGTCGGCCGGGCTGGTGCCCGAGGACGCGATCGCGACGATGGCACCCAAGGGCATCGTGTTCGCGCTGTCCAACCCGGATCCGGAGATCCACCCGGACATCGCCCGCAAGTACGCCTCGGTGGTGGCCACCGGCCGCAGCGACTTCCCGAACCAGATCAACAATGTGCTGGCCTTCCCGGGCGTGTTCCGCGGTGCCCTGGACGCCGGAGCGCGGCGCATCACCGAGGAGATGAAAGTCGCTGCCGCGCATGCGATCTTCTCGGTGGTCGGGGACGACCTGGCGGTCGACCACATCGTGCCCAGCGCGCTGGACCCGCGGGTCGGCCCGGCGGTGGCCGCCGCGGTCGCCGAGGCATCCGGGGTCTGAGGTTCGGACGACGATGCGCCGGTTGGCGGTGCTGCTCGCCGCACTGCTGATCGCCGGTTGCGGCGGGCCGCCGCCGGCGCCGCCGTCGGTGGTGGTCGGCGCGGACGCCGAGTCGGTGCTGCTGGCCCACCTGTACGCCGCCGCGCTGCGCTACTACGGCAGCCCTGCGCACGTCCGGGAGATCCCGGATCCGTTGGGCGGGTTGGACTCCGGTGAGGTCGACGTGGCCCCCGGCTTCACCGGCGAGGTGCTCACCCGGTTCGCCCCGGACGCCGCGGCCCGCTCGGCCGCTCAGGTCTACCGCGCCATGATCGGCGCGCTGCCCGAGGGGCTCGGCGCCGGTGATTACGCCGAAGGCGCCTCGGACAAACCGACCGTCGCGGTCACCGCCGACACCGCGCGGGACTGGCGGGCCGGTGACGTCACGGCCCTGATCGAGCGGTGCGCGGACCTCACCCCGGGTGCGGTGCGCGGGGCCCGGACACCGGAGTCGGTCGGCACCTGCACACCGCGGGCGGCCCGCGAGTTCGCCGACGCCGACGCGCTGTGGGCGGCGCTGCGCGCGGACAAGGTCGACATCGCCTGGACGACGGCGGCGGCACCGGACGTCCCCGAGGATCTGACCCGGCTCTCGGATCGGACCGCACTGATCCGGGCCGAGAACGTGGTGCCGGTCTACCGCCGGAACACGTTGAGCCAGATGCAGTTACGGTCGCTCAACGAGCTGGCCGGGGTGCTCGACACCGATGCGCTGGCGCAGTTGCGCGCCGCCGTCGCGGCCGGCGCCGAGCCCGGGGCGGTCGCGACCGCCTGGCTCGACGCCAACCCGCTGGGGCACTGACTACTTCTTGGGCTTGGGGACCAGTGCGTTGGTCGCCGTCGCGAACAGCTTCTGATATCCGGCGCCGGTGATCCGGACGATGACGTCGAGGATCTTGGCGTCCGCGCCGACGAGCACCCGGGCCCGGTCCTTGCGGACGGCCTCCATGATGATCTGGGCGGCGCGCTCCGGGCTGGTCCGGGCCAGCTTGGTGTCGAAGGCCTTGGCCATCTCGGCCACGTCGATGCCCTCGGCGGCGGTGGCGTTGCGCGCGATGGCCGTCTTGATACCGCCGGGATGCACACAGGTCACCTTGACGGGGTGCTTGGCCAGCGCCATCTCCTGGCGCAGCGCCTCGGTGAATCCGCGCACGGCGAACTTCGCCGCGTTGTAGGCCGCCTGGCCGGGCACCGAGAACAGACCGAACACGCTGGATACGTTCACGACGTGGCCGTCCCCGGATTCGATCAGGTACGGCAGGAACGACTTGGTGCCGTTGACGACGCCCCAGAAGTCGACGTCCATCACCCGCTCGAGGTCCTTGTACGAGGACACCTCGACGTCACCGCTGAACGCGATACCGGCGTTGTTGTAGATCTGGTTGACCTTGCCGAAGTGTTCCTTCACCGACGCCGCGTACAGCTCGAAGGCCTCGCGCTCGGTGACGTCGAGGCGGTCGGCCTTGACCGGGACACCGATGGCCTTGAGTCGCTCCTCGGTGACCGCCAGGCCCTCGGTGTCGACGTCGCTGATCGCCAGGCTGGCGCCCGAGCGGCCCAGCTCGATGGCCAACGCCTGTCCGATACCCGATCCCGCCCCGGTGACGACGGCAACTTTTCCGGCAAAGCCCTCCATGCACACTCCTCTATGACGTACTGGTTGCTCGATTGACATCGACCTTAGCCGGTACCGCCGGTATCGGGGACGGTCGGGTCACCACACCATCATGTGACCACGATCTCCCGCCCGCCAGGTGGAACCGCACCGCAACGTGGGGTGCGACGGTGCACTCTGTGCGCACCGGCGGTAACGGCGTCGCCGCGGGGACCGATCTACCGGACATGATGCGTATGCGATTCCTGGTGACCGCGGCTGCGGCGCTGTCGGCCGGCCTGCTGTCCGCGGCCCCGGCCCAGGCGGACCCCGCCGGTGACTTCCTCAACACCCTTGACGCCACCGCGCTGAGCGATATCAACCCCGCCGACGCCGTCGCCGCCGGGCAGTCGGTGTGCCCGATGCTGGCCGACGGCGGACAGAACGTCGCCGACGTGGCCGGCCGGGTCGCCGACACCATCGGCCGCCCGCTCGGGCCGGCCACCATGTTCACCGGATTCGCCATCTCGGCGTTCTGCCCGGGCGCGGTGGCCTCGCTGGCCAACGGGGAGTCACCGATCCCGATGGGGCTGCTCGGCTTCTGAAACCCCGCCAACGTGCAGAAGCTCGCGAGATTCCACCGAAATCTCGCGAGCTTTTGCACTTCTGGGCGAAGTCAGGGGGCGAACGCCTCGTGCAGGCTGGATGCTCCTCGGCGTTCCCTTCGCAAGCTCAGGCGAACGCCTCGTGCAGGCTGGATACTCCTCGGCGTTCCCTTCGCAAGCTCAGGCGAACGCCTCGTCGATGATCTCCTGCTGTTCGACGGCGTGCACCTTCGACGAACCCGACGACGGCGCCGACATCGCCCGGCGCGAGATCCGCCGGATCCCGGTCAGCTTCTCCGGCAACAACTCCGGCAACGACAGCCCGAACGTCGGCCACGCACCCTGGTTGGCCGGCTCCTCCTGGACCCAGAAGTACTGCTCCACATTGGGGTACTGGTCCAGGGTGGCATTGAGCCGGCGCCGCGGCAGCGGGTAGAGCTGCTCGATGCGCACGATCGCGATATCGTCGCGCTGCTCCTTGTTCTTGCGGGCCACCAGCTCGTAGTAGATCTTGCCGCTGGTGAGCAGCACCCGGGTGACCTTGGACCGGTCGCCGATGCCGTCCTCGTAGGTGGGTTCCTCCAGGATGGAGCGGAACTTGACCTCGGTGAAGTCCCGCACCTCGCTGACGGCGGCCTTGTTGCGCAGCATCGACTTCGGGGTGAAGACGATCAGCGGCCGGTTGATGCCGTCGAGCGCGTGCCTGCGCAGCAGGTGGAAGTAGTTCGCCGGGGTGGACGGCATGGCGACCGTCATGGACCCCTCGGCGCACAGCTGCAGGAACCGCTCGATGCGGCCCGAGGTGTGGTCGGGCCCCTGGCCCTCATGGCCGTGCGGCAGCAGCAGCACCACATCGGCGAGCTGGCCCCACTTGGCCTCGCCGGAGGAGATGAACTCGTCGATGATGGACTGGGCGCCGTTGACGAAGTCGCCGAACTGCGCCTCCCACAACACGATCGCGTCCGGGTTGCCCACCGAGTAGCCGTACTCGAAGCCCACCGCGGCGAACTCCGACAGCGCCGAGTCGTACACCATGAACCGGCCGCCGGTCGGGTTGCCGTCGGCGTCGGTGGTCAGCAGGTCCAGCGGGGTGAACTCGGTACCGGTCTTGCGGTCGATGATCACCGCGTGGCGCTGGGTGAACGTGCCGCGGCGGACGTCCTGGCCGGTGAGACGGACCGTCTTGCCTTCGGAGACAAGCGAACCCAACGCGAGCAGCTCGCCGAACGCCCAGTCCACCTTGCCCTCGTAGGCCATCTCGCGGCGCTTCTCCAGCACCGGCTGCACGCGCGGGTGCACGTTGAAGCCCTCCGGGGCGGCCAGGTGCGCATCGCCGATGCGGGCCAGCACCGCCTTGTCGACGGCGGTGTTCAGCCCCTTCGGGGTCTGCTGATCGGCCTCGACCGACTCGCTCGGCTCGATCGCGTGCTTCTCCAGCTCGCGGACCTCGTTGAACACCCGCTCCAGTTGGCCCTGGTAGTCGCGCAGCGCGTCCTCGGCCTCCTTCATCGAGATGTCACCGCGACCGATCAACGCCTCGGTGTAGGTCTTGCGCACACCGCGCTTGGTGTCGATCACGTCGTACATGCCGGGCTGGGTCATCGACGGGTCGTCGCCCTCGTTGTGCCCGCGACGGCGGTAGCACAGCATGTCGATGATGACGTCCTTCTTGAACTTCTGGCGGAAGTCGACGGCCAGCTTGGCCACCCAGACGCAGGCCTCCGGATCGTCACCGTTGACGTGGAAGATGGGCGCTCCCACCATCTTCGCCACGTCGGTGCAGTACTCACTGGACCGTGAGTCGTGCGGCGAGGTGGTGAAACCGATCTGGTTGTTGACGATGATGTGGATGGTGCCGCCGGTCCGGTAACCGCGCAGCAGAGCCAGGTTCAGCGTCTCGGCGACCACGCCCTGTCCGGCGAACGCGGCGTCGCCGTGCAGCATCATCGGCACCACCGAGAACGCTTCGTGTTCGCTGTCGGAGCTGAAGTCGATCATGTCCTGCTTGGCGCGGACCAGGCCCTCGAGCACCGGGTCGACGGCCTCCAGGTGGCTCGGGTTGGCGACCAGCGATACCGCGATGTCGTTGTCCCCGAACATCTGCAGGTAGGTGCCGGTGGCGCCGAGGTGGTACTTGACGTCACCGGAGCCGTGCGCCTGCGACGGGTTCAGGTTGCCCTCGAACTCGCCGAAGATCTGGCTGTAGGGCTTGCCGACGATGTTGGCCAGCACGTTGAGCCGGCCGCGGTGCGGCATGCCGATGACGACCTCGTCGAGGCCGTGTTCGGCGGCCTGGTCGATCGCGGCGTCCATCATCGGGATGACGGTCTCCGCGCCTTCCAGCGAGAAACGCTTCTGCCCAACGTATTTGGTCTGCAGGAAGGTCTCGAAGGCCTCCGCCGCGTTCAGCTTGCTCAGGATGTACTTCTGCTCGGCGACCGTCGGCTTGCCGTGCTTGGTCTCGACGCGTTCCTGAATCCAGCGCTGCTGCTCTGGTTCCAGAATGTGGGTGTACTCCACCCCGGCGTGCCGGCAGTAGGCGTCGCGCAGCACCGAGAGCACGTCGCGCAGCTTCTTGTACTCGGCGCCGGCGAACCCATCGACCTTGAATTCGCGGTCCAGATCCCACAGCGTCAGACCGTGGGTCAGCACGTCGAGGTCGGGGTGGCTGCGGAAACGGGTCTTGTCCAGGCGCAGCGGGTCGATGTCGGCCATCAGGTGCCCGCGGTTGCGGTAGGCCGCGATCAGCTCGATGACGCGCGCGTTCTTGTCCGCGATCGAGTCCGGGTTGTCGGTACGCCAGCGGATCGGCTCGTACGGGATGCCGAGTTCGGTGAAGATCTCGTCGTAGAAATCGTCGTCGAGCAGCAGCTGATGCACGGTGCGCAGGAAGTCGCCGGACTCCGCGCCCTGGATGATGCGGTGGTCGTAGGTCGACGTCAGGGTGATGAGCTTGCCGATGCCCAGCTCGGCGATGCGTTCCTCGCTGGCGCCCTGGAACTCGGCCGGGTACTCCATGGCGCCGGCGCCGATGATGGCGCCCTGGCCGCGCATCAGCCGCGGTACCGAGTGCACGGTGCCGATGGTGCCCGGGTTGGTCAGCGAGATCGTCACGCCGGAGAAGTCCTCGGCGGTCAGCTTGCCGTCGCGGGCGCGCCGCACGATGTCCTCGTAGGCGGCGATGAACTGACCGAACGCCATCGTCTCGCAGCGCTTGATGGCCGCCACCACGAGCTGGCGTGCGCCGTCCTTGCCGGCCAGGTCGATGGCCAGACCCAGGTTGGTGTGGGCCGGGGTGACCGCGTTGGGCTTGCCGTCGATCTCGGCGAAGTGCCGGTTCATGTTCGGGAACTTCTTGACCGCCTGCACGATGGCGTAGCCGAGCAGGTGGGTGAAGCTGATCTTGCCGCCGCGGGTGCGCTTGAGGTGGTTGTTGATGACGATGCGGTTGTCGATCATCGCCTTGGCCGGGATGGCCCGCACGCTGGTCGCGGTGGGCACGTCCAGCGAGGCGTTCATGTTCTTGACGACGGCGGCGGCGGCCCCGCGCAGCACGGCGTTCTCGGCGCCGTCGGTGGCGGCCTTGGCCGCGGGCTGGGCGGGCTTGGCGTCCGGCTTCTTCGGCTCGGGCTTCTTCGGCTCGGCCTTGGGTTCGGCCTTCTTCGACTCAGACTTCTTGGGTGCGGACGTCTTGGCCGGGGCGTCGGTCTTGGTGTCGCTCTTGGGCGCAGCCGGTGCGGAGGTCTTGGCCGGCGCCGTCTCGGTCGAGTTGTCCAGCGGCTCGGGGGCGTAATCCACGAGGAACTCGTGCCAGCTGGGGTCGACCGACGAAGGATCATCGCGGAACTTGCGATACATCTCTTCGACGAGCCATTCGTTCTGTCCAAAGGGGGAAGGTGAACTGCTCACAGCAGCTATTCGCCTCAATTCCGTCTGTCGCGGCAGACGTCGTCCGACACACCCGCCGCTGGTTTTTGATTTTCCGCACTCGGCCGCTTAAGGCTAACGCCTCGAGCTACCGGCCGACATATCTAGATAAGTGAACCGGCGCCGGGCCGGTTCACGGCTGCGCGGAGGGCAGCATGTGCAGGGTCGAGGGCCACCGCGCCGGTGGGTTGCCGAAGGCCAGCCGGGCGTTCTCGATGATCCGCTTGCCCATCATCCGGTTCCCGACGCCACCCACCACGGCGCCGATACCGACCGGCAGCAACTTGCCGAACGCCATCGCGCCGCGCTTGAGGGTGTAGCGCTTCACGAAGTACCGCAACAGCCGGTTGTTCAACTGCGCGACCGCGGGCAGCGGCAGCGTCGCGGCCCCGTCGGACATCCAGGCCCCGCTGGTGCGGCCGGTGCCGAGCAGATCGGCCACCGCGTGCTTGCTGTCCTCGCCGACCAGCACGGCCAGCACCAGCGCGCGGCGGCGCTCGCGGTGATCGGCCGGCACCCCGTGCACCTCGGCGACGGCGAGCGCGAACACCGCGGTCGCCTCCAGGAACACCAGGGTCTCGCCGGCGACCGCGCCCATCGCGGCCAGCGTGCCGATGCCCGGGAACGCCGCGGCCGAACCCACCGCGGCACCGCTGGCCATCACCGCGGCCAGATAGTGCTTCTCCAGGGCGGTGACGATATCGGCGGGGGAGGCGTCCGGCCGGCCCTCGCGCAACCGGTTGACGTAGGCGGTGACCGCCGGGCCCTGCAGCCGGGTGCTGCGCTCCAGGACGTGGGACAGCAGCTTGGCGACCGCGCCCGGATCCTCGTCGGCCCCCTCACGCACCGCGGGCAGGTTCTTCTTGCTGGAACGAGCGTTCATCGGCGTTCTCCCCTCGCATCCCCGGAAAGACTCCCGGGACCCGGATACCCAGGCTAGTGCCCTCTCAACGAGCGGGGGCCCACTCCGGGTGCCCGACGGTCAAGTCCGGCGCCGGTGACTGTTGTCACGCCGGGTCGCGGGAACAAATGACCGGTGGCCGGCGCTGCGACCTGTCGTGGCAACATCCCTGGGCGTGACGAGCGAGCCAGTGGCGCCCAGCAGGCTCCGGATGATCACCGTTCTGGGGTTGATGGTTGCGCTCGGCCCGCTGACCATAGACATGTATCTGCCCGCGCTGCCGGGCATCGCCGAGGACCTGTCGGTCACCTCGGCGGTGGTGCAGCTGACGCTGACGGGCACCCTGGCCGGGCTGGCGTTCGGGCAGCTGGTGATCGGGCCGCTGTCGGATTCCCTGGGGCGGCGGGCGCCGCTGATGGCGGGCATCGTGCTGCACATGCTGGCCTCGCTGGTCTGCCTGTTCGCGCCCAACATCGGGGTGCTCGGCGCCGGCCGGGTGCTGCAGGGCTTCGGTGCCGCCGCCGCGGCGGTGGTGGCCGTCGCCGTCGTCGGCGACCTCTACGTGGACTCCGCCGCGGCCACCGTGATGTCCCGGCTCATCCTGGTGCTCGGCGTCGCGCCGGTCATCGCACCGTCGCTGGGCGCGGTGGTGCTGCTCAAGGCGTCCTGGCACTGGGTGTTCGCGGTGCTGGTGGTGCTGGCCGGGTTGCTGCTGCTGCTCGCGGCGCTGGCACTGCCGGAGACGCTGCCCCCGGCGCGGCGCCGGCCGCTGCACGTGCGCTCCATCGTCTCCACCTACGGGGAGCTGCTGCGCGATTTCCGGTTCGTCACCCTGGTGCTGGTGGCGGCGCTGAGCATGGCGGGCCTGTTCGGCTATATCTCGGCGGCGCCGTTCGTGCTGCAGGGCGCTTACGGCATGGGTCAGCAGTCCTTCGCGCTGGTGTTCGCCGCCGGCGCGATCGTGTTGATCGGGGCGACGCAATCCAATGTGGTGCTGCTGCGCCGGTTCACCCCGCAGGCGGTGCTGCGGGTCGCGCTGATCGTCTCCGTGGCCGCCGGTGCGGTCTTCCTGCTGCTGGCCGTCACCGGGATCGGGGGTCTGGCCGGCTTCCTGGGCCCGGTGATGGTGATCCTGGGCGCGATGGGGCTGGTACTGCCGAACGCGTCGGCGGTGGCGTTGTCCCGGCACCACGACGCCGCGGGGACCTCGGCCGCGCTGCTGGGTGCCGCCCAGTTCGGGCTCGGCGCGGTGACCGCGCCGGTGGTCGGTGTGCTGGGCAACGACGAGTTGGCCCTGGCGGTGGTGATGCTGGTCGGTGCCGCCGTGGCCCTGACCGCGATGCTGTGTGTCGGTGTGTCGGCGCGCCCCGCCGCCGAGGACGAGGGCGACGACCTCACCGTTCTCGGTGACCCGCTGGCCGAACCCGCCTGAGTCGGCGTTCGGGGCGCGGATGTGACCGTCTCCGACTTGTCGGGATTCGGGTGGGTCCGTAGCGTCGGGCTGATCCCCGGCCTCCGATGCCGCCGTTCTCCCCGATGACGAAGTAGATGTCCGACTACCGTTCTGTGCGACCCGCGCCCGTGGCTCCCCGGCTGACCGTGGGGGCCGGTTCCGCCAACCCCTGGCACGCCCTGTGGGCGATGCTTGTCGGCTTCTTCATGATCCTGGTCGACTCCACCATCGTGGCCGTCGCCAACAAGCGGATCATGGAGGTGCTGGGCACCGACTACGACGGTGTCATCTGGGTGACCAGCGCCTATCTGCTCGCCTACGCCGTCCCACTGTTGGTGGCCGGCCGGCTCGGTGACCGGTTCGGGCCGAAGAACCTCTATCTGATCGGGTTGGCGGTGTTCACCGCCGCCTCGCTGTGGTGCGGGTTGTCCGGGTCGATCGAGATGCTCATCGCGGCCCGGGTGGTGCAGGGCTTCGGCGCCGCGCTGCTCACCCCGCAGACGCTGTCGCTGATCACCCGGATCTTCCCGTCCGCCGGGCGCGGGGTGGCGATGAGTGTGTGGGGCGCCACCGCCGGCGTCGCGACGCTGGTCGGCCCGATCGCCGGCGGCCTGCTGGTCGACGGGCTGGGCTGGCAGTGGATCTTCTTCGTCAACGTCCCGATCGGCCTCGTCGGCCTCGGGTTGGCGTACTGGCTGGTGCCCACCCTGCCCACCACCAACCACGACTTCGACGTCCTCGGCGTGGCACTGTCCGGTCTGGCGATGTTCCTCATCGTGTTCGGGCTGCAGGAGGGGCAGTCGCACGACTGGGCGCCGTGGATCTGGGCGGTGCTGGCCACCGGGGCCGCACTCATGGTGGTGTTCGTCTACTGGCAGTCGGTCAACCCGCGCGAACCGCTCATCCCGCTGGGCATCTTCGCCGACCGCGACTTCACGCTGTCCACCGTCGGCGTGGCCGTCATCAGCTTCGCGGTCACCGCGATGATCTTGCCGGTGATGTTCTTCGCGCCGATCGTGGCGGGACTGACCTACACCGGGGCGGCGCTGCTGACCGCGCCGATGGCGATCGCCTCCGGGGTGCTGGCCCCGCTGGTCGGCCGGATCGTCGACCGCGCCCATCCCGCGCCCATCATCGGGTTCGGGTTCTCCATGCTGGCCATCGGCCTGACCTGGCTGTCGGTCGACCTGACCCCGGCGACCCCGATCTGGCGGCTGGTGTTGCCACTGATCTTCATGGGCATCGGCATGTCGTTCGTCTGGTCGCCACTGGCCGCGACCGCCACCCGCAACCTGCCGCCGGAATCGGCCGGCGCCGGATCCGGGGTGTACAACACCACCCGGCAGGTCGGCGCGGTGCTGGGCAGCGCGGCCATGGCGGCGTTCATGACCAGCCGGATCAACGCCGAGCTGTCCGGTGCGGGGGCGCCGGTGCGCGGGGAGGGCCCGGCCCCCGAACTGCCGCGCTTTCTGTTCGGCCCGTTCTCCGAGGCGCTGTCCCAGTCGCTGCTGCTGCCCGCCTTCGTCGCGCTGTTCGGGGTGGCGGGCGCGATCTTCCTGCGTGGGTTCGCCACCGGTTCCGCCCCGGCCGCGTCCCCCGCGCCGGCCCTATCCGCCGTGCAGGAGCACTCCCTGGACGAGAGCTGGGACGAGGAGGACGACTACATCGAGTACACCGTCGACTGGCAGCCGGGGGCCCCGGCGGATCCGCCCACCGACATCGTCCCCGCCGTCGCGGACGAGCCGGCGGACGCGGAGGATCCGGACGCCCCGACCACCGACCGGTTGTACGTGCACGTCGAGCATCCGCTGCCCGCCCCGGCCGAGGTCTGGCACCCGGGCCCGGTGGAGACCTGGGTGCACCCGATCGAGGAACCGGCCGAACCGGCCGGCCCCGAAACGGAACCCGAGCCCGAGCCCGCGTGGCGCGGCATGCTCGACGATTGGCTGACCCCGCCGGAACACCCCATCCGCAGCGGCTTCCACCGTGCGGCCCAGGGTTGGCTGCAGCCGACCGAACCCCCGGCGTCGGTCACCGAGGACGAGCTACCGGCGGGCCGGCACGCCCACCCGACCCGCGGCCGGCACTCCCGCGACGACTGATCCTCAGATCCGCCCGTAGGCCCGCAGCGTCTGCAGCGCCCGCAATGTGACCAGGCCGCGCCATTCGGTGGACTGCGCGGGCGCCCACGCGGTCCAGTCGAACAGCCACCCGCCGTCGTCCTGCTGCGCGGCCTCCAGCGCGTCGAGCCCGTGCTCGATCTGTTCGGCGGTGAACAGCGCGCGGCTGCGTGATCCGGGGTGCGGGGACAGCGTCAGCGCCGACAGCGCCTCATCGGGGGTGCCGCCCTGCACCGGCACCGAACCATCCGGGCGCACCAGCGGGCGCAGCGTCTCGATCACCCGCGCCGCGCGGTCTGCGTCGGCGACCCGGTCCAGGAAGGTCAGTGCGTACTTCAGCGTGTACCCGGCCAGGTGCTCGACGTTCTCGGTGTGCCGCCAGCACCAGTGGGTGGCGGTGCGCAGCCACGTCGAATCGTCCCCGGCGGCTGCGAGCAGCGCGGCCAGCCCGAAGGTGAGATGCGATCCGCCGACCGGGGCCATCCACGGTGCCATCGGGTAGCCGGCCGAGGTCGCCAGCGCGAACGGCACCCCGCCGTCGGTGTCGGCCACCCCGGTCACCCAGTCGGCCACGGCGGCCAGCGGGTGGGTCAGCGCGCCCACCTCGTCCAGGATCTCCAGCGCGTGCAGGGTCGAGGTGGTCTCACTGTTGGGTCCGCGGACGTCGGGTTCCAACGCGTGACCGTAACCGCCGTCGGGATTGCGGTACGCGGCAAGGGCTTTCAGGATTGGATCGACCGGGGCGTCGTCCAGCAGGGCGGCCATGCGGTGCCGGTCCAGCAGCCGGGCGGACAGATAGACGAACTGACGCGCGGCGGGGACGTCGATAGCCATACCTGCGAGGCTAGGCCGCTGGTGGTCACCGAAACAGCACAGCCGGGTTGAGATATCCCGTCGGATCGAGTGCGGTCTTGAGCCTGCGCATGGCCGCGATGTCGGCCTCGGTACGGGCCATCGACAGATAGTCCCGTTTGCGGGTGCCGACCCCGTGCTCGGAGCTGACGTTGCCGCCGTGCGCGGCGATCAGCGCCATCATCGCCGCGTACAGCGCGTGCTCGGCCTCTCCGTCGAGGGTGCACCGCACCAGGTTCAGGTGCAGATTGCCCTCGCCGATGTGGCCGAACAACACCGGGATCGCCTCCGGGGCGTGCCCGGCGACCAGATCCACCGCGGCGGCCGCGAACCCCGGGATGGCGGCCAGCGGCAGCGACACGTCGAACTTCAGTGGTGGCCCGTAGACGCCCAGCACCTCGCCGACCGATTCGCGGACCTGCCACAGCCGCTGGGAGGCGACGGTGTCCATGCCGACCGCGGGGTCGCCGGCCAGTTCGGCGTCCTCCAGGGCCTCGGCGAGGCCTTCGGTGCGGTCGGTATCCCCGGCGAGTTCGATGAGCAGCATCCAGTCCCCGGCCACCGGGGCCGCGATGCCCAGGTGTGCGGCGGTCAGCTGCGCCGCACGGGCGTCGATGAGTTCCAGCGCGGCGATCCCGTCGGCGTCCCGGAACCGCCGGCCCACCCGGATCAACGCGTCCAGATCGGCGAAGCCGGCCACCGCGGTGACCCGGTGCGCGGGCACCGGATGCAGCCGCAGATCGAGGGCGGTGATCACGCCGAGCGTGCCCTCGGCGCCGACGAACAACGCGGTCAGGTCGTAGCCGGTGTTGTCGCGGCGGACCTCGCTGTGCCGGCGCAGCACGGTTCCGTCCGGCAGCGCCACGTCCAACCCGATGACCTGCTCGCCCATGTTGCCGTAGCGCACCGTGCGCAGACCACCGGCGTTCGTGGAGGCCATCCCGCCCACCGTCGCCGAATCCCGGGCGGCCAGATCCACCCCGAACAGCAGACCGGCCTCACCCGCGGCGCGTTGTACGGCCGCCAGGGTCGCCCCGGCGCCCACCCGCACCCGGCGCTCGACGGTGTCGACGGACGCGATGGCGGTGAGCCGCTCGGTGGACAGCAGCACATCCCGGCGCTCCGGCACGGTGCCCGCGACCAGGGAGGTGCGCCCGCCCTGCACCGTCACACACGCCCCGGCGTCCCGGCAGGCCCGCAGCACCGCGGCCACCTCATCGGCGGAGCCGGGGCGCACCAACGCGCCGGCGGTGCCGCGGTAGCGCCCGGTGTAGTCGACCGCGCGGCCGGCCAGCACATCGGGATCGGTGCTCAGCCGGCTGGCGCCGACGATCCCGGCGAGCGCCCCGAGCAGCGCGGCGGACAGCGGTTCGGTCATCCCGCCGGTGTATCACACGCGGTGAGCGCGAGGAACGCGCCGAGGTCGATCAGCCCGTCCGGCTGCCCGGGCAGGTAGTCGGTGAGCTGCGCCGAGCGCACCAGCACCGCCGCGTACTTGGCCCGGCTGATCGCCACGTTGAGCCGATTGCGGTTCAGCAGGAAGCCGATGCCGCGCGGCACGTCGTCGATCGAGGAGGCGGTCATGGACACGAACACCACCGGGGCCTGCCGGCCCTGGAACTTGTCGACGGTGCCGACCTGCACATCGGGCAGCCCCGCGCCGTCCAGGCGCCGCCGCAGCAGCACCACTTGGGCGTTGTAGGGGGTCACCACCAGGATGTGCTGCTGGTCGAGCGCGACGGTGCCGTCCTCGTCGGTCCACGGGGTGCCCAGCAGCGCGCCGATCTCGGCGATGATCGCGTCGGCCTCTTCGGGGCTGTCGGTCGAGTTGCCGCTGTGCTCTACCGCCAGCGTCCGCACGCCCGGCACGACACCGTCCAGACACCTTGCTGCACTGACCTTTTCGAAGGGCAGCAGCCGCCCGTCGTAGGACAGCCGGGACACCGGCCGGCACACGTCGGGATGCATCCGGAAGGACACCTCCAGGAAGTAGCCGCGTTCCGGCGGCAGGGTGTGGTGGCCTTCCACCAGCCAGCCCAGCGCGGACTCGTTCACCGGCTCCGGGTGAGTGCCCTGGCTGACCTGGGGGAGTTGCTGCGGGTCGCCGAGCAACAGCAGATTGTGCGCCGCCGAGGCCACCGCGATGGTGTTGGCCAGGTTGAACTGGCCGGCCTCCTCCACCACCAGCAGGTCCAGGCTCTGTCGCGGCACCCGGGAGTCGTTCGCGAAATCCCATGCGGTGCCGCCGATCACGCAGCCGCCGTCCTCGGCGATGAAGGCCGGATAGTCCTTCTCGGCGACCTGGGTCCAGGCGACCCCGTCGCGGGCCTTCTTCTTGCCGACCCGGACCGGATCGGCGCCGGCGGCCACCACCCCGTCGAGCAGGTTCTCCACCACGGCGTGCGACTGGGCGACCACCCCGACGCGCCAACCGTGCTCGGCGACCAGCCGGGCGATCACCTTCGCCGAGGTGAACGTCTTGCCGGTGCCGGGCGGCCCGTGCACGGCCAGATACGACGAGTCCAGATCCAGCAGGGCCGCGGTGATGGCCTCGGCGTTACCGTCCGGGGACTGCGGGCGGGGCAGCGCGGCCCCGCTGCGGGTGCGCGGCGCCCGGCGCAACAGCACATCGGTCACCGCGTCGGCGGGCAGCGTGGGCAGGGCGGCGGCGACCGCGGCGGCAGCGGCCTCGATGGACTCCTGCAGCGGGCGGGTGTTGATCGGTGGGCCGGGGGCCAGCGCGAACGGCAGTCGGTCGAACACCTCGCCATCCTTGGGTTGGCGTTCGCAGACGAGCACCTCGGTGGGCACCTCGGGGTCGTTGCATTCCAGCACCGCCACCGACCCGAATGCGCGGCGGTCCGGGTCCTCGGACAGCCCGGCCGGGGCGGGCGGGTCGTAGAGCGCGTACATGTCGCGGCCGAGTTCACCGTTGGCCAGTTCACCGGTCAGCCGGACATGGCGCTGCGGCTTGCGGGCACGTGGCGGCTGATGCCAGTCGGTGACCACCTCGGCGGTCTCGGCGACGAAAACCCCGGAGTTGTCCGACCATTCGTCGACGGGGTTGTTCACCCGGTCGAAGTGGCTCCACCAGAACGGCTTGTCCTCGCGCTTGTGGAATCCGCGCGCCGCGGCGATCATGGCGACGGCCTGTTGGGCCGGGGTGCGTTCCTCGACGCCGTCGCCGGCGAACTTCATCAGCTTGCGGTGCAGATCGTCGGAAACCTCTGCGGTGGTGCCGGTTTCGGCGGGGCGTACCGGTTGGGGCCCGCGCGGCGGGACCGCGGATTCGATGGCCCGGGCCACCATCCAGTCCCGCAGCTTGCGGGTGGACCGGCAGTCGTAACGGTTGTAGTCCTCGATCTCCTTGAGCACCACCTCCGCCTCGTCGAGGTGGCCCTGCTCCTGCAGCGAGCAGAACTTCGCGTACTGGGTGATCGAGTCGGTGGCGGTGGTGACCTCGCCGTCGCGCAACTCGGTGCCCATGTACAGCGGCTCCAGATACTTGATGCTGTAACTCGAGGTGCCCACCCGAATGCTCTTGCGCACCAACGGATACAGGTCGACGAGCACCCCGTTGCGCAGCAGGTCGTCCACCGCGTCCTCGCCGACGCCGTAGCGGCCGGCCAGCCGCAGCAGGGTGCTCTTCTCGTAGGCTGCGTAGTGGTAGATGTGCATCCGCGGATAGCGCTTACGCCGCTTGCGCACCAACTCCAGGAAGTCGATCAGCGCCTGCCGCTCGCTGGCCCGGTCGTGCGCCCAGAGCGGGGTGAACTCGTCGTTGACGGTCAGCACGCCCCACAGGTATTCCAGGCCCCATTCCCGGCCGTTGACCGTCCACAGCGGGTCACCCTCGAAGTCGAAGAACAGGTCGCCCTTGTCGGCGTCGGGCAGCACCATCAGCGGCTGCGGGTCGACCACCTGGTACGGGGGCCGGCCGTCCACCCGGTCTGCGACCTGCAGTCGGGCCTGACCGGTGAGCGCGGCCACCGTGCGCTTGGGCAGTTCCGGGACCGGCCCGGTGTGCGCGGCCAGTTGGTGCACGGTGGTGATGCCGGCATCGATCAGGCGGGCCCGCTGGGTGGTGCGCATCCCGGCGACCAGCAGGAGATCGTCGGTCTCCTTGACCTGCACGCTGCACTCCGGGCAGCGGAAGCAGGCCCGCACCCGCTCGTCGGCCCAGGACACCGGGACACCACCGGCCAGGTGCTCGTCGAACAGGCGCTGCAGGGCGTCGCGGCGCGGCAGGTACACCGGCAGCAGTTCGTCGACCCGGTAGCTGGACACCGCACCGTCGCCGAGTACGAGGTCGACCTCGTCGGCGACCGGCACCCCCGCGGTGGTCAGGGTGTCGGCGTAGGCGGCCAGCTGCAGCAGCGCCTCCACCTTCACCGACCGGGACAGCTTGGTGTCGCGCAGCCGGTAGCGCGGCCCGTCCGGGCCGCGCTCCAGGGTGAGGAAGTCGGCGAATCCGGCGAACCGGCCGTCGAACATGGCGGCCTGGTAGATCGCCGGGGCACCGCGGCGCACCGCCGCCATGGTCTGCTCGGCGGCGGCGGTCAACCCGCCCACGGTGTAGGCGGGCCGGTCGATCACCGTGACGTCGGTGCGGGCCGCGATCTCGTCGAGGTGGCGCTGTTCGTGGTCCTGGCCCAGATCGGCGGTGCGGGCCAGCAGATCATCGTCGCTGCTGACCTTCGGGCCCCAGCCCAGGCGGGCGTCGAAGGACCGCAGCAGCGCGTACTCGCACCGCGCGGCGGCCGCGAGGTCGGATGCGCTGTAGATGACCCGTCCCTCGGCGACAAACACGCACCCAGGCTAGGGGAGAGCACCGACAGCCGGGCCGGTCCGGGCGCCGACACCGTCGCGCCCCGATTTGTGCCTAGTCCGTCACACCCGGTCGTCGGTCCGGCCGGGCCGTCTCAGCCGGTGTTGCCGATGAGTTCGACGCCGGCGCCGTTCCACCGGAACCGCACCACGCTGTCCAGGCCGGGCACCCCGTTGGTGTACTTCAGCCCGACGGTGTCGCCGGTGCTGACGGTCTCGTCGATGTCGTTGAAGCCGTAGGTGTCGGGGATGCCGGTGGGGATGAATTTGCCCAGATGGAACATCACCGCGCGGGTGTTGGCGTTTTCGGCGTTGGTGTTGGCCTTGACGATCACCACCGACAACGGCGCGCATTCGTTGTAGTTGCCCGCCAACGGTTCCGGGTTCCACGGTTGGTTGCTGCGCGGGTCCCGGGGCAGCTCGGAGACCGCCCGGGCGATTTCCGGGGCGGCCAGGTTGACCGCGCACGGATCGGCGGCCGGGGTATCGGCCGGCGGAGCGGTGGCGGTGGGCGCGGCGCTGGGCTGGCTGCTCGGCGCGGACGCCTCGGTGGTGCGGGCGTCCGGGGTCTTGGAGACGGTCGAATCGCTCGACCCGCACCCGGCCAGCGCCAGGGCCAGAAGGGGAGCGGACGCCAGAACTCGAACTCGTAACGCAGGGCACCTCACAGGATCGAACCGTACCCGCGCCGCGTATCGATACCGGAACTGTGCCGCGAGCACTCTAGACTGCTACCTGAAATGACGTTGCCTGATGAACCCAGCCCCACTGCCGAACTGACCTTCGCCGACCTGAAAATTCACCCGGCGGTGCTGCAAGCCGTCACCGAGGTCGGCTATGAGTCACCCTCGGCGATCCAGGCCGCGACCATCCCGGCCATCCTGGACGGCTCCGATGTGGTGGGCCTGGCCCAGACCGGAACCGGTAAGACCGCGGCCTTCGCGGTCCCGATCCTGTCCAAGATCGACCCCACCAGCAAGAACACCCAGGCCCTGGTGCTGGCCCCGACCCGCGAGCTCGCGCTGCAGGTCGCCGAGGCCTTCGGGCGCTACGGCACCCACCGCAACATCAACGTGCTGCCGATCTACGGCGGCTCCTCCTACGGGCCGCAGCTGTCCGGCCTGCGCCGCGGCGCGCAGGTCGTCGTCGGCACCCCCGGCCGGGTGATCGACCACCTGGAGAAGGGCAGCCTGGACCTCTCGCACCTGGACTACCTGGTGCTCGACGAGGCCGACGAGATGCTGCAGATGGGCTTCGCCGAAGACGTCGAACGCATCCTCTCCGACACACCCGAGTACAAGCAGGTGGCGCTCTTCTCGGCGACCATGCCGCCGGCGATCAAGAAGATCACCGCCAAGTACCTGCACGACCCGGTCGAGGTCATGGTCAAGTCCAAGACCCAGACCGCCGAGAACATCACCCAGCGCTACTACCAGGTGTCCTACCCGCGCAAGATGGACGCGCTGACCCGGCTGCTGGAGGTGGAGCAGGGCGACGCGATGATCGTGTTCGTCCGCACCAAGCAGGCCACCGAGGAGGTCGCCGACAAGCTGCGGGCCCGCGGTTTCGCGGCCGCCGCGATCAACGGTGACATCGCCCAGGCCCAGCGGGAGCGCACGATCGCCCAGCTCAAGGACGGCACCATCGACATCCTGGTGGCCACCGACGTCGCCGCCCGCGGTCTGGACGTCGAGCGCATCTCGCACGTGGTGAACTTCGACATCCCGCACGACCCGGAGTCCTACGTGCACCGGATCGGGCGCACCGGCCGGGCCGGCCGCTCGGGTACCGCGCTGCTGTTCGTCACCCCACGGGAACGCCACCTGCTCAGCTCCATCGAACGGGTCACCCGCAAGAAGCTCGTCGAGTCCCAGCTGCCCTCGGTCGAGGACGTCAACGCCCAGCGGGTGGAGAAGTTCCGCGACTCGATCAGCGAGGCGCTCAACGCGCCGGGCATCGAGCTGTTCCGCAAGCTCATCGAGGACTACGAGCGCGAGAACGACGTGCCGATGGCCGATATCGCGGCCGCGCTGGCGCTGCAGTCCCGCGACGGCGAAGAGTTCCTGATGACCGAGCCGCCCCCGGAGAAGCGCAAGGAGCGCACCGAACGCGACCGCGCTCCCCGCGAGGACGGCGGCCGGGAGCGCAAGAAGCACAGCACCCGCACCGACCTGGCGACCTATCGGATCGCCGTGGGCAAGCGGCACAAGGTGGCCCCGGGCGCCATCGTCGGTGCCATCGCCAACGAGGGCGGGCTCAACCGCAGCGACTTCGGCCACATCTCGATCAAGGTCGACCACTCGCTGGTCGAGTTGCCGGCCAAACTGCCCGCCAGCGTCTACAAGGCCCTGGAGAAGACCCGTATCCAGGGCATCCTGATCAACCTGCAGCCGGAACGCGGCGGACAGAAGCCGCGCCGCAAGGACTCGTGACGCTGCAGCGCGACGTCCAGGGCGGCCTGGAGTCCGTCTCCGCAACCGGTCGGGACGCCGCGCTGACCGGTGTCCGCGCCGTGGCGGCGTTGCTGGTGGTGCTCACCCACGCCGCCTACACGACCGGTAAGTACCCGCAGGGTTACTACGGTCTGACGCTGTCCCGCGCGGAGATCGGGGTGCCGATCTTCTTCGTGCTGTCCGGTTTCCTGTTGTTCCGGCCCTGGGTGAAGGCGTCGGCGGCGGGACGGCCGGCGCCCTCGGTGCGCCGGTACGCCTGGCACCGGGTGCGCCGGATCATGCCCGCCTACGCGGTGACCGTGCTGGCCGCCTACGCGATCTACCACTTCCGGGAGGCCGGACCGAATCCCGGCCACACCTGGGAGGGGTTGCTGCGCAACCTGTCCCTGACCCAGATCTACGCCGACAACTACGTCTACTCCTTCCTGCATCAGGGCCTCACCCAGATGTGGAGCCTGGCGGTCGAGGCGGCGTTCTATGTGGCGCTGCCCGCGCTGGCCTGGCTGCTGCTGGTGCTGCTGTGCCGGCGCCGCTGGCGGCCGGGACTGCTGTATCTGGGCCTGGCCGTGCTGTTCGCGGTGAGCCCGGCCTGGCTGACGCTGGTGCACACCACCGATTTCCTGCCCGACGGCGCCCGGCTGTGGCTGCCGACCTATCTGGCCTGGTTCGTCGGCGGGATGCTGCTGGCGGTGATCGAGACGACCGGCGCCCGCGCCTACGCGCTGGTGTGCATCCCGCTGGCGCTGGTCAGTTACCTCATCGCGTCCACCCCGATCGCCGGCGAGCCGACCACCTCGCCGGCGCTGCTCAGCGAGGCCATCGTCAAGACCATCTTCTACGCCGCGATCGCGACGTTGGTGGTGGCGCCGCTGGCGCTGCCCGGGGCGACGAGGGCGGGGGACCGGTCCTGGTACTCGCGGCTGCTGGCCAGCCGGCCGATGGTCTTCCTCGGTGAGATCTCCTACGAGATCTTCCTGATCCACCTGGTCGTCATGGAGTTGGTGATGGTGGAGGTGCTGCGCAGGCCGGTCTACACCGGGTCGATGATGGGCCTGTTCGTCGGGACGATGGTGGTGACGATTCCACTCGCCTGGGTGTTGCATCGGTTCACCCGGGTGCGAGGCAGGTAGCCCCGGCTACGGGGTTGTCTGCGCCGGCGTGACCACGTGCGGGGCCACGAACCGTTCCAGCATCAGTCGTTCCTCGTCGTCATCGCGGCCGGGGAACTGCAGCAACGAGATCAACTGCCGCACCAGCCAGCGGGCGCGTAGCTCGAGGTCGTCCTGCTCGCCCATCGCGGCCAGGAATGCCTGGGCCAGTGCGGCGATGACGTCGGAGCGTTCGGCCCACTCGGCGCCGACCGGGCGGGCGGTGCCGGCGAACCAGGATGCCAGGGCCGGATTCCCGCGGACCTTGTGCAGGGCGGCCAGCGCGCCGTCGACCACCCGGCGGTACGGGTCGGTGAGCCCGGTGAGTTCGGCGCCGATCTCGGCGAAGAGCCGGTGCGTCTCCCGGTGCACGTACGCGGTGAACAGCACATCGCGGTTCTCGAAGTACCGGTACAGCGTCGCCCGGGAACACCCTGCGGCCGAGGCGATGTCGCCCATCCCGACGGTGGCGGCGTCGTGGCGGGTGAACAGATCCGCCGCGGCGTCCAGGATGCGTTCGGCGGCGGCCTCGGTGCGGCGGTCGGCCAGCCAGTCGCTCATCGGAGGGCCGTGAACGGCACCGACAGCGGCCGGCGCACATAGCTGCCCCCGGCCCACGTGACGTTGTCCTCGTCGATCTCGAAATCCGGTATCCGGGTGAGTAATTCCTCCAGGGCCACCCGGGACTGCATGCGGGCCGCCGCGGCGCCCAGGCAATGGTGCGCGCCGTGGCTGAAGGTCAGGATGTTGCGCGGCCGGCGGGTGATGTCGAGTTCGGCGGCGTCCGGCCCGTACTGGCGCTCGTCGCGGTTGCCCGAGCCGTAGAGCAGCAGCACCCGGCGGCCCTCCGGGATGACGGTGCCGGCCACCGTGACATCGCGGGTGGCGGTGCGGCACAGCCCCTGTACCGGTGAGGTGAGCCGCAGGAACTCGTCGACCGCATCCGGGATGAGTCCCGGATCCGCGGCCAGCGCGCGGCGCTGATCGGGATTGCGGTGCAGCAGTTGCACCGAGCCGCCCAGCATTCCGGTGCTGGTGTCGTTGCCGCCGGTGACCATGGTGAAGGTGAACGCCAGGATGGACAGCACCCCGGCGATGTCCCCGTCGGCGCCCACCCCGGCCGCCACCAGATGGGACACGGTGTCGTCGGCCGGTTCGACGCGGCGGCGTTCGATGAGCGCGGTGAAGTAGGACATCATCCCGCCCAGTGCGTCACCGAGGGTTTCCAGCGCCCCGCCGATTCCGCCCTCGGCGGTGTTCGCGGCCACGATCGCATCGGTCCAGCCGTCGAACTGATCCCGATCCTGCTCGGGCACACCGAGATAATGCGCCACCACCATCGACGGCAGCGGCTTGAACAGCTCGGTGACGATGTCCCCGCCGCCGTTGGCGCGGATCCGCTCGATGCGCTGCACCACGAACTCGCGGACCTTCGGCTCGACGGACTCCACCTGTCGCGGGGTGAACCCGCGCGACACCAGCTTGCGGAACTCGGTGTGCACCGGGGGATCCTGCATGACCATCGGCGGGTTGTCGGCCAGCCCGATCATGTCCAGCTCGCCGTAGTTGACGGTCAGCCCCTGCGCCGAGGAGAAGGTCTGATGGTCGCGTGCGGCCGCCCAGATGTCGGCGTGCCGACTCATCACGTAGTAGTCGTGGGCGGGGTCGCCGGTGACGACGTGGTGCACCGGGTCCTGGTCGCGCAGCGCGCGGTACATCGGGAACGGGTCGGGCCAGGTGGCCGCGGAGCCGAGCTGAAACACCGGCTGTATGCCATGAGACAGTTGCGTCATCATGTCTCATGCTTAGGGCAAGGGGGACCAGGTGTCAAGATCGGTCGTGTGAAGGCTAGCCCGCCGGTACGGTGATCCGGCACGATGCGACCACCGAGAAAGCGGCAGTGGCTGTTCCCGCTTCTCGAGTGAGTCAACTGCGATCACGAGCCTGTCCGCCCAAGGGCGCCCGGTGATACCCCGCTGTAAACCCTAGGCCGAGACCGATCACAGGGTCGTCAGTTCCTGTCCCCTGGTCGTATCCACGACCCTGCGCTCGAACTCGGCCCGAGTTCGAGCGCAGGGCGGTTCAACCGGCCTTCGTCACGAGAATCGGCAGCCCTGATGTAGATCTCGCCCTAGCGCTGTCAGCGGGACTCTGGGTGTGCGGCGGCGTTTCGTCGGAATTGGGTCACCTTCCGCGACGATCGGACAATTGCCGGGCTCCATCCGCACTGTCGACGCGGCCAACGGGGACGGGAAATCCACCGCCACATGAACCGGGACGTCGGCAATCCGGTCGCCACTGCAAATGCTCGCCGACTGAGCTGGAATCCGAAGCTACATCGAGATCGGGCGGGTATAACCGCACACCGCCAACGGCCCCGGTCCGTGCGGCCGCTGCAGCGCGGCCCCGGCGCCGGCCAGGCAGCGTTGATCCCCGGTCTCGCCGGCCGAGCGCGGCAGCTCCCCGAGTACCGCCTCGCGGCGCACCAGCGGGGCGTTGCCGGTCAGCACCAGCACCACCGCGAACCCGTCGTGGTCACCGGTCGTGGTGGACGCCGTGTTGTACGCGTTCTCCAGCGGCACCAGCCCCCCGTAGGTGGCCTGACCGCTAGCGATCAGCTGCTGCACCAACGCATCCCGGGCCTGGTTGGAGGACACGTAGACGTGCCCGGGCAGCAGGCCGGTGAAGCCCACCTTCTCGGTGCTGAACGAACCGGACCACACGTAGCCGGCCTCGCTCTGCATCGGAGCCGGCCCGAAGAACCGGCCGTGATCGTTGGGGAACAGGAAGAAGTTGTTGGAGTAGGCCAGCAGCGGCCCGGTCGGTTTCTGCCGGTAGCCGGCGCCGTCGATGCGGCCCCGGAAACCGAAGCTGTGCAGGTACTGCGCCGGGAACTTGGACCGCAGCATCGCGGTGTTGAGGTTGCGGGCCGCCTGTGCGGTCGTCGTCGCATGCGGGTCGACGATGATGACGTTCACCGACTCCAGCAGCTTCTTGCCGCCCACCCGCTTGCCTCCCCAGTCGGCGATCTGCCCGCCCGCCTTCAGCATCCACTTCCCGATCTCACCGAACGGCGTCGAGACCGCATCGGTGGGCGCCGGCGGCGTGACCTCGGGTTCGGCGGCCGGCTGGGCCAGTTCCGGGGCGGCAGCGGATGCCGAGGCGGCACGCAGGCCGGGTCGGCGCAACTCGGTCGCCGCGGCGGGCCGCTCGGCGCGGGAACGGGATTCGCGCACCGACAACGGCCCGGACGGACGGGTCTTGGGTTTGCGCAGCGAATTCGGTGTGCCGTCCGCGTCCCGCGCGGCGGCGGACCCGGGTGCGGGGGCCGATTCCTGGGACGTGGCCGATTGAGAGGACGTACTCGTCGGCCCGCCGTCCGCGGGCCCCTCGGCAGAGGCCACCCCCGCCCCGGCCAGGACCGAGCCACCGACCAGGGCCGCACAGATCCAGATCCGGACCGCCAGGGATCTGACATACCGCCCGTCGCGTCTCTTCGCAGCCATCACGTCCATCCCCCTTGCGGGGGCGGACCCCGCCTGCCCGAGTGATCTACGGCACACCGAAGCTTAGCTGTGCGAACGGCTCCTGTCTGTCCGTCGATCACCTGACCGTCCACGCGCAAGGCAAGTAAGGCTAACCTTGCTCCGACGTCGAAGCATCTGCTGGACAGAAAAGGGGGAACGCCGATGGCACGCGGACTCCAGGGCGTGATGATGCGCGGTTTCGGGGCGCGCGACCACGAGGTGACCGTGCTGGGCACCGAACGGCTGGCCCCGCACCTGCTGCGCATCCGGATGGTCTCACCGACGGTGTTCGAGGACTCCAACACCGACCCGACCTCCTGGCTGCGGTTCTGGTTCCCCGACCCCGACGGCAGCGACACCGAATTCCAGCGCGCCTACACGCTGACCGAGACCGACCCGCAGACCGGACACTTCGCCGTCGACTTTCTGCTGCACGAACCGGCCGGCCCGGCGTCCACCTGGGCGGCCACCGTGCAGCCCGGTGCCAGCATCGCCGTCATGGTGATGGGATCGCGGGGCTTCTCGGTCCCCGAGGCCCCCGAGGACCGGCCCGCCGGCTACCTGCTGATCGGCGACGGCGCCTCGCAGCCCGCCATCAACAGCATCATCGAGGCCGTACCGCACGACATCCCCGTCGAGGTCTATCTCGAACAGCACTCCGAGGACGACGTCCTGCTCCCACTCGCCGAGCATCCCCGGCTGCGCGTGCAC
The DNA here is from genome assembly GCA_900078775.1 of Mycolicibacterium aurum. Classification (GTDB taxonomy): domain Bacteria; phylum Actinomycetota; class Actinomycetes; order Mycobacteriales; family Mycobacteriaceae; genus Mycobacterium; species Mycobacterium aurum_A. The sequence continues at coordinate 3,329,596 of LT549889.1, read as the reverse complement.
CGGGTGCCCCGCGAGGACGACGAGTCGCTGGCCGCCGCCATCGAAACCCGGGACTGGTCCAACTGGCACGCCTGGGCCGGCCCGGAGGCCGGTGCGCTGAAGAATGTGCGCACCCGGCTGCGCGACGAATTCGGTTTCCCCAAACAGGAGATGCACGCCCAGGCCTACTGGACCGAGGGCCGCGCCATGGGCAGCAAGCGCGGCGACGAGAAGACCAGCGAGAAAAAGACGCAGGCGCCGAAGCCGAGGGCCAAGATAACGCCCACGCCCAAAACCGAGACGGCCCCGGCCAATGCCGCCGCCGCCCCGTCGGGCACCTGGCGCGCCCAGGCCGCCGGCCGGCTGCTGGCCCCGCTGAAGCGCAAGCTCATCATCTCCGGTGTGCTGCAGGCACTGATCACCCTGATCGAGCTCGCCCCGTTCGTGCTGCTGGTCGAACTGGCCCGGCTGCTGCTCATCGGGGCGGCCGCCGACCGGCTGTGGGACCTCGGCATCGCCGCCGTCGCGCTGCTGGGCACCGGCACCTTCCTGACCGCCGCGCTGGCGTTCTGGCTGCACCGCATCGACGCGCACTTCGCCCGCGAACTGCGCGGCCGACTGCTGACCAAGATGTCCCGACTTCCGTTGGGCTGGTTCACCGCTCGCGGATCGGGGTCGATCAAACAGCTCGTCGCCGACGACACCCTGTCCCTGCACTACCTGATCACCCACGCCATCCCGGACGCGGTGGCCGCGGTGATCGCCCCGGTCGCGGTGCTGGTGTACCTGTTCATCGTCGACTGGCGCATCGCGCTGGCCCTGTTCGGGCCGGTGCTGGCCTACCTGGTGCTGATGTCGGTGATGTCCATCCAGTCCAGCTCCAAGATCGTCGCCGCCCCGCGCTGGGCGGAGCGGATGAACGGCGAGGCCGGCGCCTACCTCGAAGGCCAGCCCGTGGTGCGGATCTTCGGCGGGGCCGCCTCCTCCAGCTTCCGCAACCGGCTCGACGAGTACATCGGGTTCCTGGTCGACTGGCAGCGCCCGTTCGTCGGCAAGAAGACTCTGATGGATCTGGTCACCCGGCCGACCACTTTCCTGTGGCTGATCCTGATCGTCGGCACCCCGCTGGTGATCGGCGGTCGGATGGACCCGGTGGACCTGCTGCCGTTCCTGTTGCTGGGCACCACATTCGGCGCCCGGCTGCTGGGCATCGGCTACGGCCTGGCCGGGATTCAGGGCGGCATGTTGGCCGCCCGCCGCGTCCAGAGCGCGCTCGACGAACCCGAACTCACCGTCCGCGAACAGGACCGGCCGGCCACCGAGGACGGCACCGTGGTGTTCTCCGGCGTCACCTTCGGTTACCGCCCCGAGGTCCCGGTCATCAAGAACATCGACCTCACCCTGCGCCCGGGCACGGTCACCGCGCTGGTCGGCCCGTCGGGGTCGGGCAAGTCCACGCTGGCCGCGCTGCTGGCCCGCTTCCACGATGTGCAGCAGGGCGCGATCACCGTCGGCGGGGCCGACATCCGCGCGCTGACCGCCGACGAGTTGTACCGCCGGATCGGCTTCGTGCTGCAGGAGACTCAACTGGTGCACGGCACCGCCGCGGAGAACATCGTGCTGGCCCGCCCGGACGCCGACGCCGCGGCCGTCACCGCCGCGGCCACCGACGCCCAGATCCACGAGCGCATCCAACGCCTGCCCGATGGCTACGACACCGTGCTCGGTGCCGGCTCCGGACTGTCCGGCGGTGAGCGGCAACGGCTCACCATCGCGCGGGCCATCCTCGCCGACACTGGCGTGCTGATCCTCGACGAGGCCACCGCGTTCGCCGACCCGGAGTCCGAATACCTTGTCCAGCAGGCGCTGAACCGACTCACCCGGGACCGCACCGTGCTCGTCATCGCGCACCGGCTGCACACCATCACCCACGCCGACCAGATCGTGGTGCTCGACGACGGCGAGATCGCCGAGATCGGCACCCACGACGAACTGCTGGCCGCCGGCGGACGCTACCGCGCGCTGTGGCAGTCCGGTGCGGCCCAAGCCGGACAGGAGGCGCTCCGATGATCCGCACACTGCTGGCCCTCATCCCCGACGACCGGCGCCCCCGGGTGTGGGTCTACACCGTGCTCACCATCGGTTCGGTGCTGCTGCGCGCGGTCGGCGTCGTGCTGCTGGTACCGCTGGTCGCCGCGCTGTTCAGCGACACCCCGGCCGACGCCTGGCCCTGGCTCGGCTGGCTGACCACGCTGACCGTGCTGGGCTGGATCGTCGACACCAGCACCGCGCGACTGGGCTTCGACATCGGCTTCGCGGTGCTCGACAGCACCCAGCACGACATGGCCGACCGGCTGCCGAACATCAAGCTGGACTGGCTCACCCACGAGAACACCGCCACCACCCGGCAGGCCATCGCCGCGACCGGCCCCGAGATCGTCGGCCTGGTGGTCAATCTGCTGACCCCGCTGATCGGTGCGGTGCTGCTGCCCGCCGCGATTGCCGCGGCGCTGCTGGTGGTGTCGGTCCCGCTCGGGCTGGCGGCGTTCGCCGGGGTCGCGGTGCTGCTGGGCGCGCTATGGCTGTCCGGGCGGCTGAGCCGCACCGCCGACCAGCGAGCCGGTGAGGCCAACAGCGCCTTCACCGAACGCATCATCGAATTCGCCCGTACCCAGCAGGCGCTGCGCGCGGCACGCCGGGTGGAACCGGCCCGCAGCCTGGTGGGCGCCGCGCTGGCGGCCCAGCACGGCGCCAGTCTGCGGCTGCTGACCATGCAGATCCCCGGGCAGCTGTTGTTCAGCCTGGCCAGCCAGCTCGCCCTGATCGTCTCGGCGGGCGCCACCACGCTGCTCACCGTGCGCGGGGAACTCGCTGTGCCGGAAGCGATTGCGCTGATCGTCGTGATCGCCCGCTACCTGGAGCCCTTCTCGGTGCTCAGCGATCTGTCCGGGGCGCTGGAGTCCACCCGCGCGACGCTGGCCCGTATCCAGCAGGTACTCGCCGCGCCGGCCCGCTCGGCCGGGGCGGCGACGCTGCCGGATCCTCCTGCCGCACCGCGGATCACGTTCGAGGACGTCACCTTCGGCTACGGTGACGCGACTGTGCTCGACGGGGTCAGCTTCACCCTGGAGCCGGGCAGCACCACCGCCATCGTCGGGCCGTCCGGATCCGGTAAGAGCACCATCCTGGGGCTGATCGCCGGACTGCACGAACCCGATGCGGGCCGGGTGCTGTTCGGCGACGTCGATCTGGCCACTCTGGACCCGGAGGCCCGCCGCGCCGCGGTCAGCGTGGTGTTCCAGCACCCCTATCTGTTCCACGGTTCGCTGCGCGAGAACATCCTGGTCGGCGATCCGGGCGCCGACGCGGACACCCTGGCCGGCGCCACCCGGCTGGCCCGGGTGGACGAGCTGGCCGCCCGGCTGCCCGACGGGGAACAGACCTCGGTCGGGGAGGCCGGTTCGGCGCTGTCCGGCGGTGAGCGCCAGCGCGTCAGCATCGCCCGGGCCCTGGTGAAACCGGCGCCGGTGCTGCTGGTCGACGAGGCCACCAGCGCGCTGGACACCGAGAACGAGGCCGCCGTGGTCGACGCGCTGACCTCCGATCTGCGACCGCGCACCCGGGTCATCGTCGCGCACCGGCTGGCCAGCATCCGGCACGCCGACCGGGTGCTGTTCGTCGACGGCGGCCGCATCGTCGAGGACGGCACCATCGCCGAGCTGCTCGCCTCCGACGGCGCGGCGCACCGGTTCCGGGAGTTCTGGACCCAGCAGCACGCGGCGGCTGATTGGCAGATCACCGTCTGATTCCCGGCGATCCGGCCCGAAATCCGCGTCGAACCAGCAAGGTTGTCACCATGCGTGAATACCTCCAGTTCTTCATCGACGGTAAATGGGTCGACCCGGTGGTTCCGGCCACCCTGGACGTCGACAACCCCCGTACCGAGCAGGTGTCCGGCCGGATCGCCCTCGGCTCGGCGGCCGACGTCGACCTCGCGGTGCAGGCCGCGCAGCGGGCCTTTCCCGGCTGGTCGACGACCACCCGGGAGGATCGGCTGGCCGTGCTGGGCGCCATCCTCGCCGAGTACCAGAACCGGATGGGCGACCTCGCCGACGCGGTCGGCGAGGAGATGGGCGCCCCGCCCGGACTCGCCGGCGGCCCGCAGGTCAATCTCGGGATCGGTCACCTCGCGGCCGCGATCGAGGCGCTGAAGAACTTCGAGTTCGAGTCCGACCGGGGCTCCACCCGGGTGATCAAGGAGCCGATCGGGGTCTGCGGGCTCATCACCCCGTGGAACTGGCCGCTGAACCAGATCGCGGCCAAGGTCTACCCGGCGCTGGCGGCGGGCTGCACCATGGTGCTCAAGCCCTCGGAGGTGGCGCCCTACTCGGGCCAGATCTTCTCCGAGATCATCGACGCCGCAGGCGTTCCCGCCGGGGTGTACAACATGATCTTCGGCGACGGCCCGGGCGTCGGCTCGGCCATCTCGAGCCACCCGGGTATCGACATGGTGTCGTTCACCGGGTCCACCCGCGCCGGTATCGAGGTGGCCCGCAACGCGGCGCCCACCGTCAAGCGGGTCAGCCAGGAACTCGGCGGCAAGAGCCCGAACATCATCCTCGACGACGAGGCGTTCGCCCAGGGTGTCGCGGCCGGTGTCACGACGATGATGGTCAACAGCGGTCAGAGCTGTAACGCCCCGTCACGGATGCTGGTGCCGAATTCCCGGATGGACGAGGCGATCGCGATCGCCGAGGAGATCGGCGCCTCCGTCAAGGTGGGGGACCTGTCCGACGCGAAGGCCATCGGGCCGGTCGCGTCGCGGGTGCAGTTCGACAAGATCCAGCGCCTGATCCAGGCCGGGATCGATGCCGGGGCCGATCTGGTGGTCGGCGGCACCGGGCGCCCGGACGGGCTGGATACCGGGTACTACGTCAAGCCGACGGTGTTCGCCAATGTCTCCAACGACATGGTGATCGCCCGCGAGGAGATCTTCGGCCCGGTGCTGTGCATCCTGGGCTACCAGGATCTCGACGAGGCGGTGGAGATCGCCAACGACACCGAATACGGTCTGGCCGGCTACGTCTGGTCCGCCGACATCGAGCAGGCCCGCGCGGTGGCCCGCCGGATCCGCGCCGGGTCGGTGGCCATCAACCACGCCTTCGACATCAACGCGCCGTTCGGGGGCTACAAGACCAGTGGAAACGGCCGGGAGTGGGGCGATTTCGGCTTCCACGAGTACCTCGAGGTGAAGGCCGCCCTCGGCTACGCGCCCGCAGGCTAGAACCCGGCCCCGGGGTTGAGGATGCCGTCCGGATCGAGTGCGGTCTTGATCCGCCGGTTCAGCTCCATCGCCTCGGGGCCCAGATAGCCTGCCAGCCAAGGCTTCTTGAGCCGGCCGACCCCGTGCTCACCGGTGATGGTGCCGCCGAGGGACACCGCCAGGTCCATGATCTCGCCGAACGCCACCTCGGCCCGGCGGGCCATCTCGGCGTCGGCGGGGTCGAACACGATCAGCGGGTGGGTGTTGCCGTCGCCGGCGTGCGCGATCACCGAGATCAGCAGATCGTGGCTCGCGGCGATCTTCTCGATGCCCGCGACGAGCGCCGACAGCGCCGGTAGCGGCACACCCACATCCTCGAGCAGCAGCGAGCCCTTGGCCTCCACCGCCGGGATGGCGTAGCGCCGCGCCACCACGAACGCCTCACCCTCGGCCGGGTCGGCGGTCGAGAACACCTCGGTGGCACCGGCTTCGGTGAACACCCGGGCCATGAACTCGGCATCCTCGGCGCCGGCCGGCCCGCGGTCGTCCGACGCGGCGACCATCATGGCAGCGGCGTCGCGGTCCAGGCCCATCTTCAGCTTGTCCTCCACGGCGTTGATCGCCGCGGCGTCCATGAACTCCAGCATCGAGGGCCGGATCTTGCCGGTGATGGTCACGACGGCATCGGCGGCGGCCTGCACCGAGGCGAAGGTGGCCACCACCGTGCACGGGGTGTGCTGGGGTGGCAACAGCCGCAGCGTCACCTCGGTGATCACCCCGAGGGTGCCCTCGCTGCCCACGAAGAGTTTCGTCAGGCTGAGTCCTGCAACGTCTTTGAGCCGCGGGCCGCCGAGTCGCACGGCGGTGCCGTCGGCCAGCACCACCTGCAGGCCGAGCACATAGTCGGTGGTCACGCCGTACTTGACGCAGCACAGCCCGCCGGCGTTGGTGGCGATGTTGCCGCCGATACTGCAGATCTCGAACGAGGACGGGTCCGGTGGGTACCACAGCCCGTACTCGGCGACGGCCTTCTTCACCTCGGCGTTGAGCAGGCCGGGCTGCGCGACGGCGGTCCGGGTGGCCGGATCGACGGTGATATCGCGCATCCGCTCGGTGGACAGCACCACCGCACCGTCCAGCGCCGTCGCCCCGCCGGACAGGCCGGTGCCGGCGCCGCGCGGGATGACCGCGATCCGGTTGGCCGTGGCCCAGCGCATCACGGTCTGCACCTCTTCGGTGCGCCGCGGACGCACCACGGCCAGCGCGGTCCCCGCATCCGGGTCGGCGGCACGGTCCTGGCGATAGGACGCCACGATGTCGGGATCGGTGACGACCGTGCCCTCGGGTAGTGCGGCCAACAGGTCATCCAGCGCGGAACTCACGGCCGCCAGTCTAGGGTCGGCGCCGCCGGAACAGGGTGGCCAGTTCCTCCCGGCTGCCGACACCGGTCTTGTTCATGGCGCGGTAGATGTGGCCTTCCACGGTCCGGGTGGACAGGCTGAGCCGCTCGGCGATGACCCGGTTGGGGTGATCGATCAACGCCACCACCTCGCGTTCCCGCGGCGTCAGCGGGATGCGCTCGCTGGCCTGCTCCACCGCCGGGGTGTGCACCCCGCACTCGGCGGCCAGCGCGTCCGCGCGGGCCGAGCAGGTCAGCGCCGATCCCTTGCGGCCCTGCTGCCGGTAGACGATGGCGGCCTGCGCGCAGGCGTCCATCGCCGCCACATGATCGCCGATCGACTCGAATCCGTCTGCGACCGAGGTCAATTCGTGTGCGTCGTGGTCCCGCAGGGCGGCGGCGAACCGGGCGGCCAGGCCCACCCGGGGCCCTTCCACCAAACCCGTCAACTCGCCGAGGCGGGCCGCGTGGCTGCGGTCCCCGAACTGGGTGGCGATCTGCCGGCACAACACCTCGTCGGCGAACTGACCGTCGGCGGCGGTCTTGGCCGCGGTCTCGGTCAGGATGACGATCGCGTTGGCGACGGTGCCCTCGACCGCCGCCACCCAGGCCCGGGCCAGGCTGCGCTCATGGCCCAGGGACCGGAACGGGCGCCTCAGCGCGTCCAGGCTGTCCAGGATGCCGGCCGCCTCGCCCACGCTGCCGCGCATCGCGGCCGTCGTCGCCCGCGCCACGTTGTACCGGTACCCCCAGCCGTTCGCATGGTCGGCCATCGGCGCCGCGATCTGGTCGAAAAGCGTTGCCGTGGAATCGGCCTGGCCGCGCGCCAGCGCCACCCGGGCGGTGATCGCGGTGGCCAGCCAGCGGGCGGCGCCGGGCAGGTCGGCGGCCTCCGATCGGACCCGCTCGGCGACCTGCTCGGCCTCGGCGAGGCGGCCGGCCAGCAGGTGCGCGGTCACCTCGGTGTCGGCCAGATTGAACCGGATCTGCGGGGTGTCGAAGGCGTGCGACGAGGTCCGGTAGCCGATCGCGGTGAGTTCCAGCGCCTCGGCGGTGCGTCCGGCCTCCGCCGCCACGGTGGCCAGCGCCCACGCGGCCTCGGTCCCGGCGACCTCCGGAAGATCCTGCAGTGAAAGCAGTTTCGCGGAGGCTTCGGCTTCCGCGGGTCGGTCCATGGCGAACCAGTAGACCGTCAGGAATGCGTTGAGCCAGTGCCGGCCGTCGGGCCCGAGCCCGTCGGACACCTCGTCGACGTGCGCCTTGGCGTCGGCCGGGCGGCCCAGCGCCCACAGCAGGTTGCTGGCGCGCAGATGAGCGAACCGGGCCCGTTCGGCGTCGCTGAGTCCGGTCGTGTCGAATCCGGCGAGCACCTTCTCGGCCTCGTCGCCGCGGAACAGCCAGGACAACGCGTGCGCGCGTAGGTAGGTGGCCTCCGGGCCGGCCCCGGCCTCCTCGGCGGCGGTGGCCAGTCGTTCGGCCAGCGACAGATCGGCCAGCCGGGTGGCGCCCTGGGCCGCCCGCACCAGCAGCGCCGGGTCCGGCACGAGGTCCGAGTCGACGCTGAGCGCGGCGCGGCGCACCGCCACCCGCAGGTCGTCGGCGTTGGGCAGGCCGGCCAGTTCGGCGGCGATCCGGCCACGCAGCCGGCGCAGCCTGGCCACCGGGGTCCGGGTGCGGCGCATCTCCCCGTACAGCGGATGCGAGACCCGGCCCTGTACCCCGTTGCCGGTCTCCTGCAGCGAGATCAACCCGCGGACATTGGCCTCCTCGACCGCATCGATCGAGGTGATCCGCTGCAGGATCGGCAGTTCCAGCGGCTCGGCCACGGCCAGGGCGTCCACCACGTCGCCGACCGCGGCAGTCAGATCGCCGAACCGGGATTCGATCAGTTCCACCAGACCGGTCGGCAGCACCGGCTGGCCCACCCAGTGCCAGCAGCCCTCGCGCCGCTGCAACCGGCCGTCGGTCACCTCCTGCTCGACGATGTTGCGCAGGTACAGGGCATTGCCGCGGGTCAGCTGCCACAGCCGGTGTGCGGCGTCGGAGTCCACCGGTCCCTGCAGCGCCGCGGTGAGCAGCTCGGTGCACTCCGGTTCCCGCAGCGGGCGCAGGTCCAGCCGGTCGAAGGTGTGGTCCTTCCAGATCTCCCGGACGCTGCCGGGCACCGGGTCGCCGTCCCGCACGGTCAACACCACCCGGGCCGCGTGCCGCTGCACCACCTGGTGCAGCACGAACGCCGACAGATCGTCCAGCAGATGGGCGTCGTCGACGACGAGGAAGGCGGGCCCGCCGGTCGGGGTCGCGGTGATCGCGTCGATCACCCCGCGCACCAGCTGCAGGCGGTCCCCGTCGAGATGGTCGGCCCAGGCGGCGAACGCGCCCAGCGGCAGGCCACGCGCCGCCGTCGTCCCGACGATCCAGTGCGGGTTGGCGCCGGACAGGGCTTCGCGTACGACCCGGCTCTTGCCGATGCCCGCGACCCCGGACACCACGATCCCGCTCAGCCCCGGAGCCGACACCGCCGCCCGCAGGGTGTGGACCTCCGCCGCCCGCCCCACGAGCGGCCAACTCACACGCACGTCAAAAGCGTAGGAGTGGGGGAGCCGGTGTGCAGGCCGAATGCCTAGTTCGGCCGATCCCGGTCCAATTCGCGCAAAGATGGCAAACCGATCGCCGCGAACCCGAGCAGCAGCATCGGCACCGCCAACGCCAGGAACGTGGTCTGCAGGCCGGCGGAATCGGCCAGCGGCCCGGCCAGCAGCAGACCCAGCGGCCCGGCCGCATAAGCCAGCGAGCCCATCACACCGACCACCCGGCCGCGCAGGTGCTGCGGGGCGTTGGTCTGCATGACGTAGTTGTAGATCGGCTGGATGGGCCCGTAGACGAGCCCCACCAGCACCGACACCGACAGGATCACCGGCAGCGGGGGCAGGAACGCGATCACCATCGTCGCCGCACCCAGGGTGATCACCGCGATCAGCATGGTGGTGCGGCGCCGGACGAACTTGGCGATCACCGCGTAGCCCAGCGCCCCGATCAGTCCGCCGACCGACAGCGCCATCAGCACCCAGCCCAGCTGGGCGGGCTCGTCACGGTCGGTGAAGTACTTCGGGAACAGCACGGCTTCCATCGGCATGTACAGCCCGGTGACCACGAGGTCGACGAACGCCAGCGTGCGCAGCACCTTGAGGTTCCACACGAACCGTAGGCCCTCGACCACCCCGGCCCACACCCGCTCCGGGAGCTCACTGCGGTCGGGCTTCCCGACGCCGTCGAGGCGCAGCACCGAGATCGCGGCGATGGAACAACCGAAGGCCGCCGCGGTCACCCACATGGTCTGCACGCCACCGAGGGTCGCGATCAGCACACCGCCGATGCCGGGGCCGACGATGTAGGCCAGGTTGAACACCGCCTCGTACACGCTGTTGGCGTGATCCAGCGTCCAGCCCGCGCGCTTGGCCGCCTCGGGCAGCATCGTCTCGCGGGCCGTCATGCCGGCCGGGTCGAACGCCGCACCGAACGCGGCCAGCACCGCCAGCACCGCGACGTTGACGGCGTCGGCGCCGAAGGCCAGCGCGGTCACCGGGACCGCGGCCACCGACAGTCCCGAGAGCAGATCGGAGATCATCGACACCCGGCGCCGGCCGATGTAGTCCACCGCGGCACCGGCGATGACCGTGGAGACCAGCAGCGGCAGCGTGCCGGCCATCGCCACCACCGAGGCCTCCACCGCCGAACCGTTGCGCTGCAGCACCAGCCAGGGGAACGCGATCATCGAGATGCCGTTGCCGGCGCCGGCCATGAGGGCGGCGAACAGGATCAGAAACGCCGGACCGCGGCTGCGTGTGTTCATGGCTATCGCGGCGAATCTAGCAGCGGGTTCAGTCGGTCGGCCAGCGATTTCGGTCCGGTCCGGCAGGATGGATCGGTGCACCCTGAACCCCGCGTCGTGCCGCTGCCGCACCCCCGGACCGGGCGGCTGTTCGGATCGCCGGTGCCCCCGGGCACGGGCTGGCCCGGTGACCCGGGGGCACCGGACACCCCGGTGGCCCACGATGCCGATGCGGTGGCGGCGCTGGCGAGCCGGCTGGACAGCGTCGCCGACCTGGACGCCGAGATCAGCGTATGCCGGGCCTGTCCGCGGCTGGTCGACTGGCGCGAGGAGGTCGCGGTGACCAAGCGGCGGGCCTTCGCCGCCGAACCGTACTGGGGCCGACCGATCGCCGGCTGGGGTGCGCGGCGGCCGAGGGTGCTGATCGTCGGGCTCGCGCCGGCCGCGCACGGGGCCAACCGGACCGGCCGGGTGTTCACCGGGGACCGGTCCGGCGACCAGCTGTTCGCGGCCCTGTACCGGACCGGTCTGGTGACCTCACCGCTGAGCGTGGATGCCGCGGACGGCTTGCGGGCCAAGAGAGTTCGTATCGTCGCCCCGGTGCGCTGCGCCCCGCCCGCCAACAAGCCGACCCCGGCCGAGCGGGCCACCTGCGCGCCCTGGCTGCAGGCCGAGTGGCGGCTGATGGCCCCGCACGTGCGGGTGATCGTGGCGTTGGGCGGATTCGCCTGGCAGGTGGTGCTCGGGATGGTGGCCGACCGGCTGGCCGGGCAACCCAAACCGGTGTTCGGGCACGGCGCGCAGTACCGGCTGGATCCGAAGCTGACCCTGCTGGGCTGCTACCACCCCAGCCAGCAGAACATGTTCACCGGCCGGCTCACCCCGGCCATGCTCGACGATGTGTTCACCACCGCCGCGGGGTTTGCGCACAGCCGGTGACGCTCAGCGTTACCCGCGGTGCGCAGATCGCCGACGGGAACGAACCGGCGTCCGGATGCGTTGACGCGAGCGTGCGTCTTTCCGTCCTCGACCTCGTCCCGGTCCGTACCGACCAGACCACCGCGGATGCGCTGGCAGCCACGGTGCGGCTCGCCCAGACCGCCGACCGGCTCGGTTACACCCGCTACTGGGTGGCCGAACACCACAACATGGCCTCGGTGGCGGCCACCAGCCCGCCGGTGGTGCTGGCCTATCTGGCCGCCCAGACCGAGCGGATACGGCTCGGGTCGGGCGGGGTGATGCTGCCCAACCACGCACCGCTGGCCGTCGCCGAACAGTTCGCGCTGCTGGAGGCCGCCGCCCCCGGCCGGGTCGATCTCGGCATCGGGCGGGCACCGGGCTCGGACCCGGTGACCTCGATGGCGCTGCGCGGGGCCCGCGCCCACAACGACGAGGACATCGAGCGCTTCCCGGAGTACCTGGACCACGTGGCCGCGCTGATGAGCGCCGACGGTGCGCACGTCGCGCTGACCCGCGGCATGCTCACCGAACAGGACTACCTCCTCAAGGCCACGCCGTCCGCGGTCGGGGAGCCCCGGCTGTGGCTGCTCGGGTCCTCGATGTATTCCGCGCACCTGGCCGCCGCCAAGGGGCTGCCCTACGTGTTCGCCAACCACTTCTCCGGCCAGGGCACCGCCGAGGCGCTGGCCGCCTACCGCGCCGAGTTCCGGCCCAGCGCGCTCACCCCCGAACCGGTCACCTTCATGACCGTCAACGCCTCGGTGGCCGGCAGCCGGGAGGAGGCGCTGCGGCTGCTGCTGCCGAACCTGCAGATGATGGCCCGGCTGCGCACCGGACGGCCGCTGGGCCCGCTGGACCTCGTCGAGGACGCCGAAGCCGCTGTGCTCTCACCGCAGGAACAACTCATCGTGGATTCCGGGCCGGCCCGCACCGTGGTCGGTGACCCGGCCGAGGCCGCCGAACAGATCCGTTCGGTGGCAGCGCAATTCGACGTCGACGAGGTGATGGTCGCGCCGGTCGCCTCGGCGTTCCGTGGCACCGACGCGCGCACCGCGCCGGGCCGGGATCAGACGCTGGAACTGCTGGCCAAGGAACTGCTCTAGTTGTTCGGCGTGAGCACGATGACGGGGATCGGCCGGGTGGTCCGTTTCTGGTAGCCGATGTAGCGGTCCTTGTTGCCGCGCATGTTGTTCACCAGCGTCCACAGCCGGCCGAAGTCCGGATCGTCGGGGAACACAGCCCGGGCGGTGACCGGGATCCGTTTGGGGCCGACGTTGATCTCCACCTGCGGGTTCTTCTTCAGGTTGTGGAACCAGCCCGGCGCCTTGGGCTCACCGCCCTTGGACGCCACCACCAGATAGTCGTCCCCGTCGCGCGCGTAGGTCAGCGAATTCGCCCGGGACAGGCCGGTCTTGGCGCCGACGGTGTGCAGGATCAGCGCCGGCGGGCCGAACGGGATGGTGTGCCCGATCCGTCCGTCGGTCGCCTTGTAGACCTTGTCGTGCACCAGCAGCAACGGCAGTCCGATGTACTTCTCCCACGCAGGCATGCTCATGCCGCTCAATCCTGCGCGGCTTCGTCGAGTTGCGCCAGTGCCGCCCGTAGCAGCCGGCCGGACTCCTCGCGGTCGGCGTCCCGGCGCACCAGCATGCCCTTGGCGAAGGACAGTTTGTCCCCACTGCGCCGCGGCACCACGTGCAGGTGGATGTGGAACACGCTCTGGAACGCGGCCTTGCCGTCGTTGATGGCGATGTTGTTGCCGTCGGCGTGCAGCCCCGAGACCCGCGCGGCCCGCGCGATGCGCTGCCCCAGGGTGGCCATCGCGGCCACCGTCTCCGGCGGGGTGTCGGTCAGATCCACCGAGTGCCGCTTGGGCAGCACCAGGGTGTGGCCGCGGGTGAACGGCCGGATGTCGAGGATCGCCAGCAGATCCTCATCCTCGTAGACACGGATGGCGGGGGCGTCACCGGCGGTGATCGCACAGAACACGCAGGACATCCGGTCACGGTAGCGGCTGTGGCTCCTCTACAGTTCGGCCATGGGACTGTTCGGCGGCGGCGACGACGATCTGCGGCGGCGGGTGCAGGAGCTGGAGCGCCGGGTTGCCGCGCTGGAACGGGCCCTCGGTGGCCGGCCGCAACACCCCACCGGTGAGCTCACCGCGCCGCAGTCCGGGGTCAGCGAGATGGTGCGCCGGTTGGCGATCCAGGGTGACAAGATCGCGGCCATCAAGCTGCTGCGCGACGAGACCGGCCTCGGCCTGCGCGAGGCCAAGGAGGTGGTCGACGGGCTGGCCTAACCGCTGAGCGCTTCTCGCCAACGGGCGAGCTTCTCCGCGTACGCCATGGTCTGTGCCGGGCTGGTCGACGGCAGCCGGACGCTGGTGATCGCCGGTGCGTTCCGGACGAGTCGCCGGTAGTTGGCCTCGGCGGCGGCACCGTTGAACACCACCCGCTCGATCTGTGGGCGCTCGGTCAGGAAGGTGCGGAAATCGTTTCCCACCATGCTGTTCCGTTCCACCGCCGAGTCCAGGCTGCCGGCCCGGCGGCAGGCCGCCAGCACATCCCAGACCGCGAGGTCGTGCGCGATCAGCGTGTCCACCCGGTCCGGGTAGGGGGCCTGCGGGTCGAATCCCAGGATGTCGCCGAGAATCCGCCAGAACGCGTTGCGCGGATTGCCGTAGTACTGCTGCGCGGCCAGAGACAGCACGCTGGGCATATTGCCCAGGATCAGGGTGCGCGGGGCCGGCCCGGTGATCGGCGGCAGCCCCCGCAACAGCGTCACCATTTCCCCGGTCGCTTCGCTTCTGCCCTCCGGAATCACACTTCGATGATGCCGGTCGCCGGTATAGGTTGGCCCGGTGGGTGCGGACTTCGACATCGAGTCATCCGGGTTGTTGGACGGGTTGGAGGGCCAGGCCCGGGCCGAGCGGGCCGAACTCATCCCGTGGCTGTTGGAACACGGAGTCACCGTCGAACAGATCCGCGAGTCCTACGCACCGGTGCTGCTGGCGTCACGGCGCATCCTCGGCGACGACGGTGAGTACGTCTCGGCTCGCGAGATCAGCGCGCGCACCGGTATCGACCTGACTCTGCTGCAGCGGATTCAGCGTGTCCTCGGCCAGCCCCGGGTGGACGATCCCGACGAACCCGCGCACCTCCGGGTCGACGGTGAGATCGCCAGATACGCACAACAATTCGTCGAGATGGGCATCGACGAGGACAACCTGGTGATGGTGGTGCGCGCGCTGGCAGACGGGCTGGCCAAGACCGCCGAGGCGATGCGGTTCACCTCGCTGTCGGCGGTGATGGCCCCCGGTGTCACCGAACTGGAGATCGCGGCCTCCTCCGAAGCGCTTCTGCGCCGGGTGAATCCACTGCTCGGGCCGATGATCGAGGACATGCTTCGCCTCGAACTCAGGCGCACCATGGAGACCGAGGCGGTCACCGCGGGGGAGCGCGCCGAGGGGCTGCCGCTGCCGGGCGCCCGCCAGATCAGCGTGGCGTTCGCGGATCTGGTGGGGTTCACCAGGCTGGGCGAGGCGGTGCCGCCCGAGGAACTGGAGGGCCTGGCCAACCACCTCGTCGAACTCACCCACGAGGTGGTGGCCCCGCCGGTCCGGTTCATCAAATCGATCGGCGATGCGGTGATGCTGGTCAGCCCGGACGCCGAACCGCTGCTGGACGCGGCGCTGGCCCTGCTGGACGCGGCCGCCGCGGACGAGGACTTCCCGCGGCTGCGGGTGGGTCTGGCCGCCGGGATGGCCGTCAACCGGGGCGGCGACTGGTTCGGCAGCCCGGTCAACCTGGCCAGCCGGGTGACCGGCGCGGCCCGCCCCGGTGCGGTGCTGGTCACCGAGACGGTCCGCGAAGAGGTCGGCGAGGATGCCGGCATCGAGTGGTCCTTCGCCGGCGCCAAACGCCTCAAGGGGATCAAGGACGAGGTGAAGCTGTTCCGGGCCCGCCGGACGCGGTAGACGAGAACCGCCGCAGCCGAAGGCTGTTCGTCACCACGAACACCGAACTGAACGCCATCGCGGCCCCGGCGATCAGCGGGTTGAGCAATCCGGCCGCGGCCAACGGCAGCGCCGCGACGTTGTAGGCGAACGCCCAGAACAGGTTTCCCTTGATGGTGCCCAGCGTGGCACGGGACAACCGGATGGCGTCGACAGCGGCCCGCAGGTCACCGCGCACCAGGGTCAGGTCGGAGGCCTCGATGGCCACATCGGTGCCGGTGCCCATGGCCAGCCCCAGATCGGCCTGGGCCAGCGCGGCGGCGTCGTTGACACCGTCACCGACCATCGCGACCACCCGGCCGTCGGCCTGCAGCCGTTTGATCTCGTCGACCTTGCCGGCCGGCAGCACATCGGCGACCACCCGCTCGATCCCGAGCTGGGCGGCCACCGCCTCGGCGGCCCGGCGATTGTCACCGGTCAGCAGCACCGGCGTCAGGCCGAGCGCGCGGAAGCCCGAGATCGCTTCGGGTGCAGTGTCCTTGATGGTGTCGGCCACCACCACGACAGCGCGGATCGCGCCGTCGGAGGCGAACCAGATCGGGGTGTGTCCCCGGGCGGCGGCCTCGTCGGCGGCGGTGAGCAGCGCGGCGGGCGGGGTCAGCGACCAGTCCTGCTGCAGCCAGCTGATCCGTCCGGCGGCCAGCGCGTGCCCGTCGACCACGCCGGTCACGCCCAGCCCGCCGTGATTGCGGAAGTCCTCGACGTCGGGCAACGGTGCGCGCTGTGCGGCGTATCCGGCGATCGCCCGGGCGATCGGATGCTCGGAGCCGTGCTCCAGCGCACCGACCAACCGGAGGACCTCATCGAGGGATGCACCGTCCGCCGGGCGCACATCGACCACCGACATCCGCCCGGTGGTCACCGTGCCGGTCTTGTCCAGCACGACGGTGTCGATGCGCCGGGTGGACTCCAGCACCTGCGGGCCCTTGATCAGGATGCCCAGCTGCGCACCGCGGCCGGTGCCGACCAGCAGGGCGGTCGGGGTGGCCAGCCCGAGGGCGCACGGGCAGGCGATGATCAGGACGGCGACGGCGGCGGTGAACGCCGCGGCGACCGAGCCGTTCCCGAAGAACAGCCAGCCCAGCAGGGTGAGTACCGACAGCGCCATCACGATGGGCACGAACACCGCCGATACCCGGTCGGCGAGCCGCTGCACCTCGGCCTTGCCGCTCTGCGCCTCGGTGACCAGCCGGGCCATCTGGGCCAGCTGGGTGTCGGCGCCGATGTGGGTGGCGCGCACCTCGAGTCGGCCGCCCACGTTGACCGTGGCACCGACCACGGTGTCCCCCTCGCCGACCTCCACGGGTACCGGTTCGCCGGTGAGCATCGAGGTGTCGACGGCCGAGGTGCCGGCGGTGACCACGCCGTCGGTGGCGATCTTCTCGCCCGGGCGCACCACGAAGACATCACCGATGGCGAGCCGGCCGACGGGGATTCGTGTCTCGGCCCCGCCGCGCAGCACCGCGACATCCTTGGCGCCCATGTGCAGCAACGCTTTCAGGGCCGCGCCGGACTGCCGCTTGGCACGGGACTCGAAGTAGCGGCCGGCCAGCAGGAAGGTGGTGACGGCCGCGGCCACCTCCAGATAGAGGTGCGGCTCGGAGCTGGTGGAGATCAGCTCGAAGGGCATCTTCATGCCGGGCATACCGGCGTGGGTGAAGAACAACGCCCATACCGACCACGCGTACGCGGCGATGACACCCACCGAGATCAGGGTGTCCATGGTCGCCGCGCCGTGCCGCAGGTTGGTCCAGGCCGCCCGGTGGAACGGCCAGGCGCCCCACACCACCACCGGGGAGGCCAGGGTGAACGCCAGCCACTGCCAGTTGTCGAACTGCAGGGCCGGGATCATGGACAGCAGCACAACCGGGACGGCCAGCGCCGTGGAGATCAGCAGGCGCTGGCGCCAGGGCGCGGATTCGTCGGGTTCGTCGTCGGGTTGGTCGTCGATGTGGAGCTCGGGTTCGGCGGGCAGCGCGGCGGTGTACCCGGTGGCCTCCACCGCGGCCACCAACTCCTCGGGGGAGACGGTGTCGGGGAAGTCGACGCGGGCCTGTTCGGTGGCGTAGTTGACGCTGGCCTGCACGCCGTCGATGCGGTTGAGCCGCTTCTCGATACGCGCGGCGCAGGAGGCACAGGTCATGCCACCGACATCAAGGGTGAGGGTACTCATGCGTTTGCCTCCCTGGGTGGGCCGTTTGTTCAGGCCGACACGGCCGGACTCACGTCATAACCGGCGTCTTCGATCACCGCGGTGACGGCCGCGACGTCGGGGGTGCCGTCCACCGTGACCTGCCCGGCGGCCAGGTCGACGTCGACCCCGCTGACACCGGCCAGCGGGCTGACGGCGGCACTGATCGTCGACACGCAGTGCCCGCAACTCATACCTTGGACCTTGAGAACGATGCTCATGCTCCCCATGCTATACCGGTAGGGGGTATGGGTAAATGTCCATCTGGTGCGAGGAGAGACACAATGCGCAAGCCGGCCCTCATGGTCGCGACAGCGGCGATCGCCGCCCTGGTCGCGGCGGGCTGTTCCGACCGGTCTACCCAGACCGGCGACGACGGACACGCCGACCACGACCCCGGAACCAGCCATCACAGCGGCACCGGAGCGAGCCCGGGCCCGGTCGACGGTGCTCACGAAGGTGCCCATGGCGGTGCCCACGAGGGCACCCACAATGACGCGGACGTCATGTTCGCGCAGCACATGATCCCGCACCACCGTCAGGCCGTGGAGATGTCGGACATCCTGCTGCTCAAACAGGACGTCGACCCGCGGGTTCGCAAGCTCGCCGAAGAGATCAAGGCGGCCCAGGCCCCCGAGATCGAGCAGATGCAAAGCTGGCTGACCAGCTGGGGCAACCCGCCCATGCCCGATATGGACCACGGCTCGATGGAGGGCGGCTCGATGGAGGGCGGCTCGATGGAGGGCGGCTCGATGGAAGGCATGGTCGCCCCCGCCGACATCGAGAAGCTGCGGGCGGCGTCGGGCCCGGAGGCCGCCAAGCTGTTCCTGACCCAGATGATCGGTCACCATGAGGGCGCGATCACCATGGCGCAGGACGAGATCGACGGTGGTCAGCACGAACCCGCGATCGCCATGGCCCGCGCGATCGTCGACAGCCAGCAGCGCGAGATCGACGAGATGAAGCAGATCCTGGGGTCGCTCTAGCGGCTACTGGGCCGGAACCGTGACGCCTTCGGAGGGCTGCACGATCACGAAGCCGTGACCGTGGAAGGCGACCTGCAGCGCCTCGCCGGACCCGCGCCCGATCAGGGCGCCGGCCTTGAAGCTGGTCTTGAGCTGGGTCTGTAGGTTCGCCGACCACGCCACCACCGCATTGGTGTCGGCGTAGGTCGGCGCCTCCGCGGCGTTGAGCACCACCGGCGGCCCGTCGGTGGTCAGCGCCACCCAGCCGCTGCCGCGCAGCGTGGTGTTGAACAGGCCACCGGTGGCGATGCTGCCGCCCCGGACCCGCTCGATGTTCCAGTCCAGGCTGGACGAGAACGCCAGCACGTTCTTGCCGCTGATGGACAGCCCGGAATCGGTCAGTCGCAGCAGATGCACGTAATTGGCCCGATCGGCGAGGAACACGTCGCCCTGGCCCTGGCAGCGCATCAGCGGCAACCCCTCACCGGTCAGCGCCTTCTTCAGGAACCGGCCCGCGCCGCCGCCCTCGAAGCCGAAGTCCACATTGCCCTGATAGGCCACCATCGAGCCCTGCCGCGCCATGAACGGTTCGCCGAGGCGGACCCGCAGCATCTTCTCGTTCTGATTGGCGATCGCCACGGATTCCTTCTCGCTGAACCGGCCGTCGATGAGATCGCCGGTGATGCCTGCGAATCCGTCACCGACCGGCTGGGGCGGGCCCGGGTGAGGCTCCGGCGGGGGTCCGCCGGCGGGCGGGCCGCCCAGCGGGGCGCGGCCGGTCTGGCCCTGATGGGACACCTGATCGGTCCAGTTCTGGCCGTCGTGCCAGCGGTACTCGTAGCGCCCCTCGGGATCCCGCAACCATTGGCCACTCACGTGCGCTCCTCAACTTCGGCGTCGATTCATCCCGTACAGCACCACCATAGGCTGGCATCCTGGGCTTCATGGCAGGTGACGAAATCGACCGCGTGCGGGCCAGGAGCGCGCTTGACGTGGTCAAACAACATCCGGGCATGGTGTTGTTCCTGGCTTCGCCCGGGATCATCGCCCTCGCCGCGGTGTGGTGGCTGGCCGGCCCCGGCTGGGCGGGACTGCTGCTGGTGGCCCTGGTGCTGGGCGGTGGACTGGTACTGCTCCGCAAGAAGTAGGCGGGGTGTCGGTTGCGCTGGGCGCGAACGCGCCCGCACGTCTCTGTAACGGTGTAATCATGTAATCATGAAACGCCATCAGCACGGGCGGCGCGGTACCGACGACGCCGCCACCGATATCACCGACTGGTTCGCCGGGCGCCTGCCCGACGCCTGGTTCACCGGCGATCCGACCGTCGTGGTCGACCGCGAAGAGATCACGGTCATCGGGCAGTTGCCCGAGGCCGCCGAAGCCGAGAGCGCGGCCCGGACCTCCGGCCGGGTCGCGAAGTTCCGCGAGGAGACCCGCGGCGAGCGGATGCGCATCGCCGACGAAGCGCAGGACAGGTTCGGCCGCAAGGTGTCCTGGGGTGTGCAGGCCGGTGGCGAACGCACCCTGTTCACCCACATCGCCGTCCCGGTGATGACCCGGCTCAAACAGCCCGAGCGCCAGGTGCTCGACACCCTGGTCGACGCCGGTGTGGCCCGATCCCGCTCCGATGCGCTGGCCTGGTCGGTCAAGCTGGTCGGCCGGCACACCGAGGACTGGCTGGCCCGGCTGCGCGAGGCCATGACCGCCGTCGACGACGTCCGCGCCGACGGCCCCGACCTCCAGTGAATTCGGCGCGCTCACGTTCGCTCATCGAACGTGAGCGCGCCCGAGTCGCTCGATACGGACGCGGGCACCGCCCAGCGCCGAGGTCTGCGATAACGGATCCAGTGCGGCGGCACCGACCAGCAGATTGCGATTGACCCCATAGACCTGCGGCTGCCCGCCACCGCGCGGATCGAAAACCCGTGAACCCCAGCCGTGTTCCAGGATCACCAGCCCGCGCCGGGGCCGGTCCGACAACGCCGCGGCGACCTCGACCGAACCCGTTGCCGAGCTCACCCGGACCCGGTCACCATCCTCGACGCCCAGCGCGGAGGCGTCCTCGGGATGCAGGAACACCACATTGCCCTTGCCCGACGGGTGCAGCCCGGGCAGCTCGTTGAGCCAGGAGTTCATCGCGTGCCGGGTGCGCCGATTGCCCAGCAGGAGCGGGAATTCCGCACCGGGGTCGGCGGCTGGTGCGGCCAGCAGCTCGCGGGTGCGAGCCAGGAACTCCGGTGGGGCGAGGCGCACCAACTTGCCCGGGGTGCGCAGGGCGTCACGGAAGTGACCGAACTCCCGCGGTCCGAGCAGCAGGCCGTGCGGATTGTCCCGCAGATCCCGCCATTTCAACCTGCGCCCGTTGACCTTCCGGGAGGTCGCGATCATCAGCCGGTCGATCCAGCGGGGACCGAACGCCAGTCCGGGCCGGCCTGACCATGCCGCGATCCGCCGGCTGGCGGTGATGAACCCGTTCACCCCGCGGGCCCCGAACAGCGGGCGGTCCATCGCCAATGCGAGATCGACGAAGATCCGCCACTCCTCGCGGGCCTGCACGGGTGGGTCGACGGCGCGGGCGCCGAACTGCACGAACGGCTCGTCGTGCATACCGCTGGTGAAGGCCAGTAGATCGTCACGCTCCAGCCAGTGCACCGCCGGCAGTAGCCAATCCGCGTGCCGGTGACTCTCCCGCTGCACGAAGTCGATGGCCACCAACAGATCCAGCTGCTGCAGCGCTGCATCCAGGCGGGCACCGTCGGGCCCGGAGACCACCGGGTTGCCCGAGTTGATCACCAGCGCCCGCAGCCGGCCCGACCCCTCGGTGGTGATCTCGTCGGGCAGTTCGGTCAGCGCATGCGCACCGGCCACCATCGGCCGTCCCGCGACCCGGCTGCGGTGCGGCGCGGTCTGCGCCAGACCGGCCAGGCGCAGCGTGTCGACGTACCCGGGCTCCAGACGCCGCCCGCCGGGGCGGTCCATCCGCCCGGTGATCACGTTGAGCACCTGACCCAGCCATTCGCCGACGGTGCCCGACTCGTGCAGGGACACCCCGGTCCGGGTGATCACCATGCCGGTCCGGGCGGTCGCAAAATCCCTTGCCAGGCACTCGATCCGGTCGCGGGGGATATCGCAGCGGGCGGCCAGGTCGTCGAGGTCGGCGGCGGCCGCCAGGGTGCGCAGTTCGGCGGCACCGATGGCCAGCTCGGTGCAGTCGCGGTGCTGCAGGCCGGCCTCCAGGATCACCTTCACCATCGCCAGCAGCAGCGCCCAGTCCTGGCCCGGGCGCACCGCGAGATGGACGTCGGCCTTGTCCGCGGACTCGGTCCGTACCGGGTCCACCACCACGATCCGGGCCCCGTCGCGTTGCCGCTGCAGTGCCCGGTGCCACCCGCCCGGGGCGGACTCCAGCCAATTCCAGGCGCTCACCGCAGGATTCGCGCCGACCAGCAGGAAGAAGTCGCACTCGTCGATATCGGAGACCGGCACCAGCAATGGCGACCCGTACATCGCTTCGGCGACCACGTGCACCGCGTTCTGGTCCACCGAGCCGACCGCGTAACGGTTGTGCGTGCCCACCGCATCCAGCCAGCCGTTCATGAAGATCAGGTTCGACGACGAGTAGCCCGCCGGGTTGCCGTAGTAGGCGCCGACGGCCTCCGGGCCGTCCGATTCGATCAGCCGGTTCATCCGGTCGGCGATGTCACGCAACGCCTCCGACCACTCGGCCGGTACGTACCCGTCACCGACCCGGCGCATCGGGGCCAGGATGCGGCGCGGATGCTCGATCACCTCCGCGGCGGTGCGGCCCTTGGCGCAGAAGTCATACCGGCTGTGCGGGTTGAGCTTATCGGTGGCGATCTTGCGGACCCGGTTGTCGGCGACGGTGACCTCCACACCGCATGAGGCCAGGCAGTACCGGCAGAACGTGTGCACGGTCTCCGCAGCCATCTCCCGATCCTGTCAACGCCTCTCCGGCGCTGTCCGGCGATTGCGATTGAGCAGACCGCTTGATCAGGCGGGTCTGTTTCCCGTCGCGCCGCTCGCCTCGGTCGACATCGCCCAGTACTCGCCGTGGCGTTCCAGCAGTTCGGCGTGCGTGCCCCGCTCCACGATGCGCCCGGCCTCCATCACCAGGATCTGGTCCGCATCCCGGATGGTGGACAGCCGGTGCGCGATGATGAAACTGGTCCTGTCCCGTCGCAATTCGGCCATCGCCTGCTGGATGAGCAGCTCGGTGCGGGTGTCCACCGAGCTGGTCGCCTCGTCCAGGATCAGCAGCTGCGGTTGGGCCAGCACCGCCCGGGCGATGGTGATCAACTGCTTCTCCCCGGCGCTGATCGCGCCGCCGTCATCGCCGACCCGGGTCTGATAGCCCTCGGGCAGCGTCTGTACGAACCGTTCCACATGCGCGGCCCGGGCCGCCTCGTACACCTGATCGGCGGTGGCGTCGGGCCGGCCGTAGGCGATGTTGTCGTAGATGGTGCCGCCGAACAACCAGGTGTCCTGCAGCACCATCCCGATCCGGGCGCGCAGGGACTGCCGCGACATGGTGGCGATGTCGATGCCGTCGATGGTGATCCGGCCGCTGTCGATGTCGTAGAACCGCATCAGCAGATTGACCAGCGTGGTCTTGCCGGCGCCGGTCGGGCCGACGATGGCCACCGTGGACCCGGGTTCGGCGACCAGCGACAGATCCTCGATCACCGGGGTGCCGGGCCGGTAAGAGAACGAGACGTGCTCGAATGCGACCCGGCCCGCCGCCGCGGGCGGGGCGGCGTCCCCGGCCGGGGTGGCGGGTTCCTCCGGCGCGTCCAGCAGGTCGAAAATGCGTTCCGCGCTGGCGATCCCGGACTGCAGGGAGTTGTACATCGATGCGACCTGGGTCAACGGCTGGTTGAACTGGCGGACGTACTGGATGAACGCCTGGATACTGCCCAACGTGATCTGCCCGGTGGCGACCTGGATGCCGCCCACCACCGCAACCGCGACGTAGCTGAGGTTGCCGATGAACGTGGTGGCCGGGGACACCAGCCCGGACAGGAACTGGGCGCCCAGGCTGGCCCGGTATACCTGCCCGTTCAGTTCGTCGAACTTCTCGACCGCGGCCGCCCGGTGCCCGTAGGTCTTCACCACGGTGAACCCGCTGTAGGTCTCCTCGATGTGCGCGTTGAGCCGACCGGTGTTGGTCCACTGCTCGACGAACAGCTTCTGTGAACGCCGGGCGATCGCCCGGGTGGCCAGCAGCGAGGCCGGCACCGTCACCACCGTGATCAGCGCCAGTAGCGGCGAGATCGTCACCATCATCACCAGCACGGCCACCACCGTCAGCAGCGAGGTGAGCAGTTGGCTGATGGTCATGGCCAGCGAGGACTGCACATTGTCGACGTCGTTGGTGACCCGGCTGAGCAGCTCGCCGCGCTGCCGGCCGTCGACGTAGGACAGCGGCAGCCGGTGCACCTTGTGCTCGATCTCGGTACGCAGCCCGGCCATGGTGCGCTGCACCACCACGTTCAGGATCCGGGCCTGCAGCCAGACCAGCAGGGCGGCAATCAGATACAGGCCCAGTGCGAGCAGCAGGGTGTGCGCCACGGCGGTGAAGTCGACCCCCTGCCCCGGCCTGACGTTCATGCCGGAGAGCAGGTCGGCGAAGGTGTCCTCGCCGCGGGCCCGGGCGGCCTCGATGGCCTGCTCCTTGCTCAGACCGGCCGGCAGCTCGCGCCCGATCACCCCGTTGAAGAGAAGGTCGGTGGCGTGCCCGAGGATGCGCGGCCCGATCACCCCGATCGCGATGCCGCCGACGGCCAGCGTGATCACCAGTGCGGTCAGGCTGCGTTGCGGGGCCAGCCTTTTCAGCAGCCGGATCGCCGACCCTTTGAAGTCCCGGGACCGCGCCGCGGGCGGTTCCGCCATGCCCCGGATCGGGCGCGTCATGCGTGCACCGACTGGGAGTCCACGAACTCGATATAGGTCGCGCAGTCGACCAGCAGCGACTCGTGGGTGCCGGCACCGACCACCCGGCCGTCCTCCAGCACGATCACCTGATCGGCCTGGGCCACCGTCGAGATCCGCTGCGACACGATGATCACCGTCGACTGCGCGGAGACCTCCCGCAGCGCCGCCCGCACCTGGGCGTCGGTGCGCACATCGAGCGCCGAGAACGCATCGTCGAACAGGTACACCGCCGGTTGCCGGATCACGGCCCGGGCGATGGCCAACCGCTGGCGCTGCCCGCCGGAGAAGTTGATACCGGCCTGGGCGACGCGCATCTGCAGACCGTCGGGCTGCCCGCGCACGAAATCGTCGGCGGCGGCCACCCGCAACGCCTCCCACATCTCGTCCTCGGTGGCCGACGCCTTCCCGTAGCGCAGGTTGTCGGCGACCGTGCCGGAGAACAGGTATCCGCGCTGCGGCACCAATCCGATTGCCGCCCACAGGTCTTCCGGATCCAGGGACCGGACGTCGAGACCGTCGAGCAGCACCGCGCCCTCGGTGACGTCATAGAGCCTGGCGATCAGCGCCAACAGGGTGGACTTACCCGAACCGGTGCTGCCCACGATCGCCGTGACGGTGCCGGGCCGGGCGGTGAGCGAAACCTCCTGCACCACCGCCCGGTCGGCACCGGGATAGCTGAAGGTGGCGCGGTCCAGCCGCACCTCACCGGTGACGGCGGGGACGGCCGCCGGGTCGTCCGGCGCGGTGATCTCCGGTTCGGTGCCCAGCACCTCGGTGATGCGCTCCGCGCACGCCGACGCGCGGGGGAGCAGTACCACCAGGAAGGTGGCCAGCAGCACCGCCATCAGGATCTGCATGAAGTAGGCCAGGAAGGCGATGAGCGAGCCGACCTGCATCTGCCCGGCGTCGATGCGCTGCCCGCCGAACCAGATCAGCGCGACGCTGGAGACGTTGATCACCAGGGTGGTCACCGGCAGCATCAGTGCCTGCCAGCGGCCGGCCGTCAGCGCGGTGTCGGCCAGCGCCTGGTTGGCCTCCTCGAACCGGCTGCGCTCCAGCGGCTCCCGCGCGAAGGCGCGCACCACCCGGATCCCGGCGAGCTGCTCGCGCATCACCCGGTTGATGTTGTCGATGACGCTCTGCATGGTCCGGAAGATCGGCATCAGCCGCGACACCAGCCACCAGTTGGCCAGCGCCAGGATCGGCACACTGACCAGCAGCAGCCAGGCCAGCCCGGCGTCCTGATGAATCGCCATGGCGATACCGCCGACGCCCATGATCGGCGCGGTGATCAGCATGGTGGCCGTCATCTGCACCAGTAGCTGGATCTGCTGGACGTCGTTGGTGGTGCGGGTCAGCAGGGTCGGCGCCCCGAACCGGGCCGTCTCCACCGCGGAGAAGCCGAGCACCCGGGTGAAGATCGCGGCTCGCAGGTCACGGCCGAAACCCATGCTGGCTCGTGACCCGAAGAACACCGCGCCGACCGCACACACCACCTGCAGGGCCGTCACCGCGAGCATCACCAGGCCGAGGTGCACGATCCGTCCGGTGTCCCCGACGGCAACGCCCTCGTCGATGATCGCGGCGTTGACGGTCGGCAGATACAGCGATGCCAGCGTGCTGACCACCTGGAGAGCCGCGACCACGGCGAGCAGCCCGCGGTACGGCTGCACGTATCGGCGCAGCAGGGCGAGCAGCATCTGGCTACTGTCGCACACCCACCCGGAGCCGGTGCTGCAGACCGCGGTGCCAAACCGGGACACGAAAATGCAGGTCAGTCCGCACTTCAGCGGTTCCTCAGCGGGTGGCGGCTACAGTGCATGTCGTGATTCACAGAAGCGGCCCTGCGACTGCCCACGGCCGGCTCGGTCGTGCGGCGAAGATGCTGGTGACCGCCGTTGCGGTGCTCCCCGTGGTGGCGGCCTGCTCCGATTCCGACAGCCCCAGTACCCCGTCGGTGCCCCCGAGCGTCGAACCGGCGGCCGAGGCCCAGCACGGCCCGGTGTTCCCCGAGTGCGGCGGCATCAGCGACCAGACCGTCTCGCAGCTGACCGAGGTCGTCGGGCTGGTGAACACCGCGCGCACCTCGGTGGGCTGCCAGTGGCTGGCCGGCGGCGGCATCGTCGGACCGCACTTCTCCTTCACCCACTTCCGCGGCAGCCCGATCGGGCGGGAACGCAAGACCGAGGAACTGTCCCGCGCGAGCGTCGAGGACATCAACATCGAGGGCCACGACGGGTTCATCGCCGTCGGTGAGGACCTGGTGCTCGGGCCCAGCCTGTGCGAGATCGGCATCCAGTTCGACGACGACTTCATCGAGTGGTCGGTCAGCTTCGCCCAGAAGCCGTACCCGGATGCCTGCGAAGTCGCCAAGGAACTGACCCGCCAATCGATTGTGAACGCCAAATGATGGGCCGCGCCGTGAAACGTCCGCTGACCGTGGTGATCGCGCTGCTGGCGGTGCTGACCATGGTGCTCGGGGTGCAGGGCTGCTCCCGCACGGTCGACGGTACGGCCGCCAAGGCCGGCTCCGGATCGGCCGGGCCGCGTAACAACGACTCCGAGAAGACCTACCCGAACCTGCTCAAGGAATGCGACGTCCTCACCGAGGACATCCTGGCCGAGACGGTCGGGGCCGATCCGCTGGACATCCAGAGCACCTTCGTCGGTGCGGTGTGCCGCTGGCAGGCCGCCAACCCGGCGGGGCTGGTCGACATCACCCGGTTCTGGTTCGAGCTGGGCAGTCTGGACAACGAGCGGGCCGTCGCCGAGGAGTTGAAGTTCCCGATCGAGGAGCGCCGGGTGGCCGGCGTGCAGTCGATAGTGATGAAGAACCCGGCCGCCAACGGGGCGTGCGGGGTGGCCAGCGATGCCAGCGGCGTCGTCGGCTGGTGGGTGAACCCACAGGCGCCCGGCATCGACGCCTGCGCGATGGCGATCAAGCTCATGGAGCTGACGCTGGCCACCAACTCCTAGGTTCGCACCGCGAGATCGACGCCTTTGCGCTCGAACAGCCCGCTCAGGCCGCGGAAACGTTGATCTCGCGACCTGGGTCAGCGTGGCACGTGGAAGCGGGCCAACTGCGCGCCGCCGAGTTCCAGCTCGACCCATGATCCCGGCACCTGCAGCACCGCCAGCGCCGAGGTCGGGTACTTCGCCTCGATCCCGGCGACCGCCTCGGGCGCACTGCCGGCTCCGGCCAGAGCGAGGGCCAACCCCGACATCACCGGCTCGTGCCCGACCACCAGCAGCGTCTGCACATCCGCGGCGACGCCGTTGATCTCGCCGAGCACGATGCCCGGGGTGGCGTCGTAGAGCCGGTCGACGAAGCGCACCGGCGCCTGGATCCCGGTGCGTTCCAGCGTCTGCCGGGTGCGGGTGGCCGTCGAGCACAACACCGCGTCGACGGCAGGCAGCTGTGCGCGTAACCAATCACCGGCCAGCCCCGCCTCCCGGATGCCCCGCTCGGCGAGCGGACGTTCGTGGTCGGCGACCCCACCGGGGTAGTCCGATTTGGCGTGCCGCAGCAGCACAAGGGTTCTCATCTCAATCAGGCTAGGCCATGCCGGGCCGCGTCCCCGGACTTGTCGGAGGCCGCACCTAGACTTCCCACGAGGACTTCCCACGAGCAACGATCACCGACCCGGAAGGGAGTGCGCAGATGCGCTTTCTGCATACCGCCGACTGGCAGCTCGGTATGACACGGCACTTCCTCAGTGCCGGGGGCGGTGAGGCGCAGTCCCGTTACGCGGCGGCCCGCCGGGAGGCCGTCTCCGGGCTCGGCGCGCTGGCCGACGAGGTCGACGCGGAGTTCGTCGTGGTGTCCGGCGACGTCTTCGAGGAC
The DNA here is from genome assembly GCA_900078775.1 of Mycolicibacterium aurum. Taxonomy (GTDB): domain Bacteria; phylum Actinomycetota; class Actinomycetes; order Mycobacteriales; family Mycobacteriaceae; genus Mycobacterium; species Mycobacterium aurum_A. The sequence goes on along the minus strand of LT549889.1, from coordinate 3,301,196 downwards.
AACCAGCTGGCCCCCGCGAGGTGAGCCTGGCGCTGGAGGCCATCCGCGCCATCCGGGTCCCGGTATATCTGTTGCCCGGTAACCATGATCAGCTCGACGCCGGGTCGGTGTACACCAGCACGCTGTTCCTCGCCGAGTGCCCGGACAACGTCACCGTGCTGGACCGCGACGGTGTCTTCGAGGTGCGGCCCGGCCTGGAGATCGTCGCCGCGCCATGGCGTTCCAAGGCGCCGACCACCGATCTGGCCGCCGCGGTGACCGCCGATCTGCCCGCCGACGGCACGGTGCGCATCCTGGTCGCACACGGCGGCGTCGACGTCCTGGACCCGGATCCCGGAAAGCCGTCGCTGATCCGGCTGGCCGGGCTGCAGGCCTCCCTGGACCGGGGTGCCGTGCACTATGTGGCGTTGGGCGACAAGCACTCCCGCACCGAGGTGGGGGAGTCCGGCCGGGTCTGGTACTCCGGTGCGCCGGAGGTCACCAACTACGACGACATCGAGGCCGATCCCGGCCACGTGCTGGTGGTGGACATCGACGAACAGGATCCCGTACATCCGGTGCAGGTGTCCGCCCGCCGGGTGGGGCGGTGGCGCTTCCTGACCCTGCGCCACGATGTGAACGACGACCGTGACATCGCCGGGTTGGACGTCAACCTGGATCAGCTGTCGGACAAGGAACGCACCGTTGTGCGGCTGGTACTGACCGGTTCGCTGACCGTGACCGACCGGGCCAAGCTGGACCTGTGCCTGGACCGCTACGCGCGGGTGTTCGCCTCACTGCGGTTGTGGGAGCGGCATTCCGACATCGTGGTGCTGCCCGCGGATGGGGAGTTCGACGATCTGCCGATCGGCGGGTTCGCGGCCGGCGCGGTCGCCGAGCTGGTGGCCGCCGCCCGCGCCGACGGGGCCGAGGCCGAGGACGCACGCTCCGCGCTGGCGCTGCTGCTGCGGTTGTCCGGTGGCGCGCTGGAAGGGAACGTCGCGTGATATTGCACCGTTTGGTCCTGACCAACTACCGCGGGGTGGCCCACCGCGACATCGAGTTCCCCGAGCGCGGGGTCGTCGTGATCAGCGGTGCCAACGAGATCGGCAAGTCCTCGATGATCGAGGCGCTGGATCTGCTGCTGACCATCAAGGACCGGTCCAGCAAGAAAGAGGTCAAGGCCGTCAAACCCACCCATGCCGATGTGGGTGCCGAGGTAATGGCCGAGATCTCCACCGGCCCATATCGTTTCGTGTACCGCAAGCGCTTCCACAAGCGCGCCGAGACGGAGCTGACCATCACCGCGCCCAAGCGTGAGCAGCTCACCGGGGACGAGGCGCACGATCGGGTGCTGGCCATGCTGTCCGAGACGGTGGACACCGCACTGTGGGAGGCGCAGCGGGTGCTGCAGGCCTCGGCCACCTCGCCGGTGGACCTGTCCGGGTGTGACGCGTTGTCGCGCGCGCTCGACGTCGCGGCCGGTGAGGGCGCCGAAGACGGTGCCGGCCAGGCGGGGGACTGCGATCCGCTGCTGGTCGACCGGATCGAGTGCGAGTACCTGAAGTACTTCACCCCCACCGGCCGGCCCACCGGGGAGTGGGCGGCGGCCTGCGCGCGGCTCAAGGCCGCCGAGGCCGAGGTGAAGACCGCCACCGAGGCGATCGCTGAGGTCGAGCAGGCGGTACAGCGGCATGCCGCGCTGACCGCCGAACTCGCCGAATCGGCCGCCCAGGTCGAGGTGGCGCGGGACCGGTTGGCCGCCGCGCAGCAGGCCTCCGAGGCCGTGGCGCAGCTGACCCGGCAACGCGACACCGCCCGGGTGGTGGCCGACGCCGCCGTGGCGACGCACACGGCCTCCGTCGCGGCGGTGAACGAACGCCGCCGGCTGCGCGCCGAGATCGAGGAAAGGTCCACCGCCGCTGACGAACTGGTCGCGGTCGCGGCCGAAGCCGCACAGGCCCACAGCACGGCGCGCCAAACCGTGGACGCCGCGCAGGCGGCTGCCGATCAGGCCCGTGCCGCCGCCGAGGCCGCCGCGGCCGCGGTGGAGGAGGCCCGCGCGACGCTGGCCGCACTGCTCGCCCGCGACGAGGCCGCCCAGCTCGCGGTCCGGATCGACAAGCTGGCCGAAGCCACCGCCGAACTCGCCGAGGTCGACCGTGAACTGGTCGGCAACACCATGACCGACGCGCTGATGCGGGAGATCGAGAACGCCGCACGGGCCGTCGAGCGAGCCGGCGATCAGGCCGAACTGGCCTCTGCGCACATCGAATTGACCGCGCTGGCCGACGTGCGGATGCGCATCGACACCGAGGACGTCGACCTGGCGGCCGGCCGGGACTGGTCGCTGAGCGCGGGCGCCCCGACCGAGATCGAACTGCCCGGTCTGTTGCGGGCCCGCGTGGTGCCCGGTGCCGACGCGCTGGACACGCACGCCAAACTGGTTGCCGCGCAGGAGGTTCTGGCCGAGGCGCTGCGGCGCGCCGGGGTGCAGACCGTCGAGCAGGCCCGCGACGCCGACGTCCGCCGCCGGGACCTGCGCGCCGAGCAGGGTCGCTGGCAGGCCACCATCGGGGCGCTCACCGGGAACGAGACCCTGGAACAGCTGCAGGCCCGGTATGCCGAACTCACTGCCGCACAAGCGGATACCGACACCGACACCGACACCGCGCGGGCGGCGTTGACGGCCGCCCAGCAAGCGCACCGGGCGGCCACCGCGCACGCCGACACGCAGCGTGCGCTCGCCGCGGCCGCGGTCACCACCTGCAACGACGCTGCGGTCGCCGCCGGTGTGCTGCGGGAGAAGCTGGGCGCCGCGCAGGCCGAACTGGCCGCGGCCACCGACCGGCTGACCGCCGAGCGGCACGCCGTGGCCGACGACGCGCTGCGCGTGGCCGCCGAGGCCGAGTCCGAACGCTGCGCCCGGGCCGCCGCGGAGGTCGCTCGGCTGGACGCCGAACTGGCCGCCGCCCAGCCGGATGTGGTTGCCGCCGAACTCGATTCGGCGGCCCGCGCGGCGCAGGCGCTGCTACGGGAGCGGGAGGCCGCGGCCACCGCGCTCACCGAACTGTCGGCGACCCTCAAGCTGTACGGCACCCAGGGCCGCAAGGGTGCCCTCGACGTGGCCCTCACCGAGCGTGAGCACGCCCACGGGGAGCACCTGCGGGTGCAGCGCCGGGCCCGGGCCGCGCAGACGCTGCGCGAGGTGATACTGCGGCACCGTGACTCCGCCCGCGCCCGCTACGTCGCCCCGTTCCGCGGGGAGATCGAACGCCTGGGGCGCATCGTGTTCGGCACCGACTTCGAAGTCGACATCGACACCGATTTGACCATCCGCAGCCGCACCCTCGGCGGCCGCACCGTCGGCTACGAATCGCTGTCCGGCGGGGCGAAGGAACAGATCGGCATCGTGGCCCGGCTGGCGTGCGCCTCGCTGGTCGCCAAGGAGGACACCGTGCCCGTCGTCATCGACGATGCGCTGGGCTTCACCGACCCGGAGCGGCTGGCCCGGATGTCCGCGGTGTTCGACACCGTCGGCGGGGACGGCCAGGTGATCGTGCTGACCTGCAGCCCGGACCGCTACGCCGGTATCGGTGACGCCCAGCTGATCGAACTGACCGCGTAGGCGACCCGCTCCGAGCCCGCGGGCAGGGCGCTGAGCCCGCGATGATCGCGCAGTCAGAAGTAGGCGTTGGCAGGGACCGGGGTGCCGTGCAGCAGGTTCTGCCCGATCACCCGGGCCTTGAGGCCGACCGGGTTGTGCAGCGTGATGGTGCGGATGTTGCGCCAGTGCCGGTCCAGGTTCCGTTGCCGGCTCGACGCGCTGGCCCCGCCGAGCTCGAGCAGCCGGGTGGCCGCGATCGGGGCGACATCGTCGAGGTGCACCTTCACCTTGGCCACCTTCAGCTGCGCCTCGGCGGCCAGTCCGGCGTCCGGCACCCCGTCGACCTCGGAGTCGTTCGCCGCGGCGATCGCCGCGGCGGCGTCGAGCACCGCGGCCCGGGCGATGTAGGCCACCGAGGCCAGCTCGCCGAGCTGACGCTGCAGCAGCGGATCCTCGGTGGGCCGCTCGGCCAGGGCGTGGCTGAAGCTGCGCTCCCGGGAGCGCAGCAGCTGCACCCCGTCGTCGACCACATTGGCCAGCACGCCCGCGACCACCGCGTGGATGTAGAGCTGCAGCGAGGCGTACTGGACCGTGGGGACCGGTTCGGCGTCATAGGGACTGTCGCTGAGCACCTCGTCCTCGGCGACGGCCACCCCGGTGAAGGTGGTGGTCCCGGTGCCGGTGCGGCGCTGCCCGAAGCCGTCCCAGTCGTCGATGATCGTCACCCCGGCGCGGTCGGCGGGCACCACCACGGTGGTCACCGAGTCGTGGTCGGTGGTCGCGGTGACGGTCAGGTAGTCGGAGAACAGCGTGCCGGTGCTGTAGTACTTCGCCCCGTCCAGCCGGAACCCCCCGGTCGGGCTTGGCAGCAACCGGGTGTTGAACACCAGGCTACCGACGGCCGCCGACCCCTTTTCGCTGAAGGCGTTGCCGAAGATCTTTCCCGCCGACACCAGGTCCAGCCACTTCTGCGAGCGTGAGCGCAGCCGCTCCTCGACGAACCAGAAGTGCGCGCGGAAGATGTGCGCGACGATCGGATCGGCCTGCGCGACGTCGATCACCGCGGAAAACAGCTGCGGCACAGTCAGTCCTGCACCGCCGTACTCGACGGGCAGCCGCAGGGTGCCGAAACCGGCCCGCTTGAGCGCGGCGACCTGGTCAAAGGGATTCTCGTCGTTGAGATCTCGATCCTTCGATCCAGATCCGATGGTGTGCAGTAGATCCTTCCACTCCGGTGTTCCCGGCAGGATCGCGTTGGTGTTCTCGACGGTGGTCATGTCGATCATTTCTACTGACGGGAGTCCGCTGGACGCACTGCTTGCGATCACCGCGAACCTAAGCCGGATCCGGCAGTGCCGTGGGCCGCCGAGCGGGGCACAATGAGCGGTGATGACCATGTCCGCCAAACGTCGCCGGGCGCACGACAAACTGGCTGCTCTGCCCGGTGTGCGTCCCGTCCGCCGGCCGGTGACCCGTGGCGGGGAGCAGCTGTTCGACCTGTACTACGTGCGGGTCGGCCGGAAATCGGCGCATCCGGTGGTGGTCATCCCGGGCGGGCCCGGACTGGCCTCGGTCGCGCCCTACCGGGCCTTCCGCCGGCACGCGGCCGCGGCGGGCTGCGATGTGATCATGGTCGAGCACCGAGGTGTCGGGCTGTCCCGGCACGACGACGCCGGTGCCGATCTGCCACCCGAGGCGATCACCGTCAAACAGGTCGTCGACGACATCGCCGCGGTGCTCGACGACGCCGGTGTACAGACCGCGCACATCTACGGCAGCTCGTACGGCTCCTACATCGCCGCCGGGGTCGGCGTGCGTCACCCCGGCCGCGTCGCCGGGATGGTGCTGGACTCCCCGGTGCTCTCGGCCGGTGACATCGACGAGATCCGCACCGCCATCCGCGAGCTGCTCTGGGACGGCCCCACCGGCGCCACCGGAGCCGCCGAGGACACCCCGGACCTGGCGGTCAAGGTGCGCAAGCTGGCCGACGAGGGGATGACGCTGGACGGTTCGGCCCAGGTTGCCGGACTGGTCTACGAGTACGGCGGTACCCGGCTGCTCGACCGTCAGCTCGAGCTGTTGCTGCGCGGGCGGACGCTGGTGTGGGACGGGTTGGGCCGGGCGCTGCGCATCGGTCTGCGCAAGGCCCCCTACCGGCACGAGGACGATCTGGTGTCGCGAATCGCCTTCCGGGAACTGAACTTCGCCGGTGAGCCGGACGGGCTGCCGCTGGACCCGTCACTGGTGCTGCGCGATATCCACGACCCTGATCTGGAATTCGAGAAGGAACCGTTCGACCTGACCGCGGAGATGCCCCGATTCGGTTGGCCCACCGCGGTGTTGTCCGGCGGCCGTGATCTCACCACGCCGCCGGCGGTGGCCCGGCAGGTGGCCGGTCTGATTCCCGGGGCCACCCTGGTCACCCTGCCGTCGGCCGGGCACAGCGTGCTCGACACCCGGGAGCGAGCAGCCCTGGAGGTCATCGGGGCGTTGCGTATCGGGCTGCTGGGCACGCTGGCCGAACGCGAGACCGAACTGGACCGGCTGCCCGTCAATCCGCTTGTGCGGGCGGCGATCACGGTGGTGACCGCCGCGGCCGCGCTCGAGTCGACGCTGCCCGCGGCGGTACCGCGGCTGGTGTCCCGGATCAGGGTTTCATGAAGCCGATCGTCGAGTAGTTGATGTCGCCGATGCCGGTGGGCCCGTAGTTCGCCAGATTGCTGCGGATGGCGATGTTGCCGGGCGCCTGGAACAGCGGCAGGCTGTGCCCCTCGGCCCAGATCATCTTGTCCAGCTCATTGGCCAGCTCGCGGGCCTTGGCCGGCTCCAGTTCGGACAGCACCTCTTCGATCTTGGCGTCGATCTGGGCGCTGCCGACCTTGCCGTAGTTGCTCTCACCGGCCGAGGCGTAGATCTGGGTGAGGCTGGCCAACGGAAAAGCGTCACCGCCCCAGGCGAACTGGGCCACATCGAAGTTGCCGATGGTGACGTAGTCGGGGAACAGCGATCCGCCGGGTGCCGGGATCAGCTCCAGGTTCACCCCGATCTGGGCCAGCTGGTTCTGCGCGATCTGGGCGACCGCGCGGGTGCTCTGCCCGTCGTAGAAGACGTTGCGGATCTTGAGCGGCTTGCCGTCCTTCTCCCGGAACTGGCCGTTCTGCACCCAGCCGAGCTCGTCGAGTTCGCGCTTGGCGGCCTCCGGATCGAACGGGATGCTGTTGTCCTGGTAGCCCTCCTGGCCGGCCAGGTAGATGTGATTGTTCAACGCCGTCGGGTTGTCCACCAGTCCGCGCTGGGTCACCGCGGCGATGGCCTGGCGGTCCAGGCCCTTCATCACCGCGGTGCGCAGGCCGGAATCGGACAGGATCGCGCCCTCGTTGCCGTTGATCGTCAGGTGGTACCAGTTGGGGGCCGGGGCGCGGCGGATGGTCACCCCGGGTGTGCGCCGGGCGTTCTCCAGATCGTCCAGCGAGGCCAGCCCGGCCGAGTCCAGGGCGTTGTTCTGCAGCGCCGGGATGACGGCGGCGTCATCGAGCACCGTGTAGGTGATCGAGTCCAGCAGCGGCGGTGCGCCCCACCATTTCGGGTTGCGGGTCAAGATGATTCGCTGTGCGGCGCGGTCCACGGTGGTGACCTCGAACGGGCCCGCGGACATCGAGGGCCCGTTGAGGAAGCCCCGGTTGAACGCCTCGGGATCCGAGGTGACCGCCTTCGGTGCCAGCATGGCGTTGCCGGCGAACATGCCCCGCCAATCGGCGAAGTGCCGGTCGAAGGTGATGACGGCCTGTCGTTCGTCGACCCCCTGGGTGACCGAGGCGACCCGCTCGCTGCCGTTGGGGGAGGCGAACAGGAACCGCTTGTCCTTACCGCTGGTGGCGTGGATCTGGGCGGCCATGTCCGCCCAGGTGATCGGCGTGCCGTCCGACCACACGGCCTTCGGGTTGATCGTGTAGGTGACCACCTGCGGGTCGGTGCTGGTCAGTTCGACGCTGGTGAAGTAGTCGCTGTTGACCGTCATCTCACCGTCGGGCTTGATGACGAACGCGCGCGGCAGGGTGGCGCGCAGCAGCTTGCCCAGTTCGCCGAGGTTGCCGTCGATGTGCAGATAGTTGAAGTTCGGCGGGAAGCCGGTCAGCGGGAGACGCAGATTGCCGCCCTGCGCCAAGGTCGCCGGGTCCTGCGGGTTGATATCGGCGGTCGCCCCGATCTCGGCGTTACCCCCGGCCGACGGGATCGAGGTCTCGGTGCTGGAACAACCGGTCAGGGTCAGCGCCACCGCTGCACCCACCGCGAGCAGACGCGATATCGCACTCATGCGCTCAGACTCTAACCGGCTTCGGGCCGGTGGCGGGGGACCGCGGACAGCAGGCGGCGGGTGTACTCGTCGTGGGGCGCGCCGAACACCTGTTCACCGTCGCCGTATTCGACCACCTTGCCCTTGTGCATCACCGCCACCCGGTGCGCCAGGTGCCGCACCACCGACAGGTCGTGGGAGACGAACAGATAGGCCAGCCCGAACCGCTCCTGCAGATCGAGCAGCAGGTTGACGATCCCGGCCTGGATCGACACGTCCAGTGCCGACACCGGTTCGTCGAGGGCCAGGATCTTCGGCTGCAGCGCCAGCGCCCGCGCGATGCCGATGCGCTGCTTCTGCCCACCGGAGAACTCCGCCGGGTAGCGGCCGGCGTCCTCGCGGCGCAGGCCGACCAGCCCGAGCAGTTCGGCCACCCGGTCACTGGTGGCCGATTTGTCGAATCCGTTGGCGCGCAGCGGTTCGGCCAGCACGTCGAACACCGGCAGGCGCGGGTCCAGGGAGGCGACCGGGTCCTGGAAAACCACCTGCAGGTCGCCGCGCAGCGCCCGGCGGCGCCGCCGGTCCAGGGTCGCGACATCGGTGCCGAGGACCTCGATCGTCCCGGCCTGCGGGGTGCTCAGGTCCAGGATCTGGTGCAGCGTCGTCGACTTGCCCGAGCCGGACTCGCCGACGATGCCCAGGGTGCGGCCCTGCTCCAGCTCGAAGCTGACGCCGTCGACCGCGCGCACCTCACCGACGCGGCGGCGGAACACCACACCCTTGGTGAGCGGATAGGTCTTGACCAGATCGCGCACCCGCAGCACCATCTCGCCGGTGGCGTCCGTGGGCTCGGCCGGCGGCGCGGTCGGGACGCCGTAGATGTCGGCGGCGCTGCGCCCCTCGACCTGATCGTGTCTGATGCAGGCGACCTGATGGCGCGGCCGCACGGTGAGCAGGTCCGGTTCGGCGGCCCGGCACGCCTCGATGGCCAGCGGGCAGCGCGGTGCGAACGGGCAGCCCGGCGGCAGCGCCGCCAGCGACGGGGGCGCGCCGGGGATCGGCACCAGGCGTTCGCCGCGCGGTGCGTCCAGCCGCGGCACCGATCCGAGCAGCCCTGCGGTGTAGGGCATTCGGCGGTCGCGGTAGAGCTCGGCGACCGGTGCCGTCTCGACCGCACGGCCGGCGTACATCACCAGCGCGCGGTCGGCGAACTCGGCGACCACGCCGAGGTCGTGGGTGATGATGAGCACCCCGGCCCCGGTGACATCGCGTGCGGTGCGCAGCACATCCAGGATCTGGGCCTGCACGGTCACGTCGAGGGCTGTGGTCGGCTCGTCGCAGATCAGCAGATCCGGGTCGTTGGCGATGGCGATCGCGATGACGACGCGTTGCCGTTCGCCGCCGGACAGTTCGTGCGGGAAGGCCCGGGCGCGTTGCTCGGGCCGGCGGATGCCGACGAGCTCGAGCAGTTCGACCGCCCGGGTCCGGGCCGCCCGGGCGGTGACGTCGGGGTGATGGATCCGGATGGCCTCGGCGATCTGATCGCCGACGGTGTAGACCGGCGTCAGCGCCGACATCGGGTCCTGGAAGACGGTGCCGATGCGGGCGCCGCGGATCCGCGACATGGCGGCGTCGGGCAGTCCGATGAGTTCGTCGCCCTGCAGCCGCACCGACCCGGAGACCGTGGCGAACTCGGGCAGCAGCCCGACGACGGCCATCGCGCCGGCGGACTTACCGGCCCCGGACTCGCCGACCAGGGCGACGACCTCGCCGGAGTCGACGTGGTAGTTCAGCCCGCGCACCGCGGCGACGGTCTCGGTGTCGGTGACGAATTCGACCCGCAGATCGCGGACCTCCAGCAGGGTCATCGGCGCCTGCCCGGCCGGGCCGAGGGATCCAGCGCGTCGCGTAGTCCGTCGCCGATGAGGTTGGCACACAACACGATCAGCACCAGCACCCCGGCCGGGAACAGAAACACCCAGGGGAAGGTCGTCAGCGATCGGGTGCCGTCCGCGATCAACGTGCCCAGCGACACGTCCGGCGGTTGCACCCCGAAACCGAGGAAGCTCAGTCCGGTCTCGGCCAGGATGGCCAGGCCGACGTTCAGCGCGGTGTCGATGATCAGGATGGACGCCACGTTGGGCACGATGTGGCGGACGATGATCCGCCGGTTCGGCACACCCATGTACCGGGCCGCGGCGACGAATTCGCGCTCCCGCAGGGACATTGTCATGCCGCGGACGATGCGCGAGCTGATCATCCAGCTGAACGCCGACAGCAGCACGATCAGCCACAGGATGCTGCCGGACTCGCGGGTGCGCGGGGTGATGATGGCGATGAGCAGGAAGCTGGGCACCACCAGCAGCAGGTCCACGATCCACATCAGCGTCCGGTCCCGCCAGCCGCCGAAGTAACCGGCCACCGCGCCGACGGTGGCGGCGATGATCGTCGAGATGAATGCGACGCACACACCGATCAGCAGGGACTTCTGCATCCCCCGGACCATCTGGGCCAGCAGGTCCTGGCCGATCGCGTTGGTGCCGAACCAGTGCTCGGCGCTGGGTGGCTGCTGCAACGCGTAGTAGTCGATATCGGTGTGCGAGTAGGGCAGTAGCGGGGGCAGCAGCCAGGCGGCCGCGAACAGCAGCGCCAGGACGACGGCCGAGACCACCGCCGGCCGGTTGCGCAGGAACCGGCGCAGCACCAGGGAGCGCCGGGAGACGAACTTGTACGAGGTGTCGGTCACCGGGCTCCTCGGCTCTTCACGCAAGCGCTCATCGCACACGCACCCGGGGGTCCAGCGCGGCGTAGATGACGTCGGACAGCAGACCGGCCAGCAGGATCGTCACGCCGGTGAAGACGGTGATGGCCACGACGATGTTGGTGTCCTGACTGTTGATGCCCTGCACCACCCACTCGCCCATGCCGTGCCAGCCGAAGATCTTCTCCACGAACACCGCGCCGGTGAACAGCCCGCCCACGCTGTAGGCGAACAGGGTGGCCATCGGGATCAGCGCGGTGCGCAGGCCGTGTTTGAACAGGGCCTGGCGGCGGGTCAGGCCCTTGGCGCGGGCGGTACGGATGAAGTCCTGGCCCAGCACGTCGAGCATGGCGTTGCGCTGGTAGCGGCTGAACCCGGCGATGGCCGTCAGCGCCAGCGTGAACGTCGGCAGCACCAGATGTTGGGCGCGGTCGACGAACTGGTTCCATCGGCCGCCGACGGCGTCGGCCGAACTCTCCCCGGTGTACTCGAACACCTGCATGCCGAGCATCGAGTTGACCTTCAGCGCACCCAGGATCAGCAGGTTGGCGATCACGAAGGTGGGGGCGCTGATGATCAGTAGCGAGACCAGGGTGATGGTCCGGTCCGACAGCCGGTACTGGCGCACCGCGCCCCAGGCGCCGACCACCACACCGATCAGGGTGCCGACCACCGAGCCGATGAGCACCAGCCGCAGGCTCACCCCGATCCGCCGCCACAGCTCATCGGAGACGGGCTGGCCGGCGACGGTGGTGCCGAAATCTCCGCGGACCGCCCCGGAGACCCAGTCCGCGTAGCGCACCGGGATCGGCTGATCGAGTTTCAGTTCGGCGAACTTGGCGTCGATCACCGCCTGCGGGGGGCGCGGATTGCGCTCCAGCAGGCTGTCCAGCGGGGAGAAGGTGAGCGACGTCAGGGTGAACGTCAGGAACGAGGCCAGGGCCAGCAGGATCACGTAGTTGAGCAGCCGGCGCGCGAGGAAGCGGGTCATCCGGTGGATCCGCTGCTGGGCTGCATTCGGACAGGGTATGAGATCGGCGCCGAACTGGCGGGGGAGCGGGTCCCGGCGCGCCGGTGTTTCCGCAGCCGGGGTGCGGGTAACCCAGCCGGCATGACATCGAACAGAGTGAAGCTGCTGTGCGCCGGCGCCGGTGTCGGTGCGGTACTGGCCATGACCGGCGTGTCCGTCGTCCAGAGCACCACCTTCAGCGCGGATCCGGCGCTGCCCGACCCCGTGGTGCCGGGTCCGGTCATCGAGGAGCCGACCGAGGGGCCGACGCTGTCGGCGGAGCCACCCACCTACACCCCGACCACCACCACCATCGTCCCGGCTCCGTGACACCTGGACCGTGCGGTCGGTAACGATGCTCGGCCGGTGTGACCGATGTGACGCGCGGGAAAGGCGATTCACAGCTTCCGCATAGGAATGGCACAGTCCGCGCTCAACGGCGCGCCGATAATGAGGGGATGACAGTCAACGCGCAGGAGGCTCCGGCGCGTGCCGTGATGCACCGGGCCGACGGTAAACCGATCCACGTGCTCGTCGTCGACGACGAGCCGGTGCTGGCTGAACTGGTCTCCATGGCGTTGCGCTACGAGGGCTGGGACATCGCCACCGCCGGCGACGGCGCCACCGCCATCGAACTGGCCCGCCACAACCCACCCGACGTCGTGGTGCTCGACGTCATGCTGCCGGACATGAGCGGTCTGGACGTGCTGCGCCGGCTGCGCGAACTGCAGCCCGGGCTGCCGCTGCTGCTGCTGACCGCCAAGGACTCGGTGGAGGACCGCATCGCCGGTCTGACCGCCGGCGGCGACGACTATGTCACCAAACCGTTCAGCATCGAAGAGGTGGTGCTGCGGTTGCGCGCACTGCTGCGGCGCACCGGGGTCGCCCACGACGCCGGTGACGCCCAGCTCGTGGTCGGCGACCTCGTCCTCGACGAGGACAGCCACGAGGTCACCCGCGGCGGTGACCCGATCTCGCTGACCGCCACCGAATTCGAGTTGCTGCGGTTCATGATGCGCAACGCCAAGCGGGTGCTGAGCAAGGCCCAGATCCTGGACCGGGTGTGGAGCTACGACTTCGGCGGCCGGTCCAACATCGTCGAACTGTATGTCTCCTATCTGCGCAAGAAGATCGACAACGGCCGAGAGCCGATGATCCACACCCTGCGGGGTGCCGGTTACGTCCTGCGTCCGCCGCGCTGATCCGATGCCGCGCTCCTGGTCGCTGCGCACCCGACTGCTGATCACCCAGGTCGCCCTGCTCGCCTTCGTCTGCGTGTCGATCGGCGTCGCCACCGAGTTCGCCCTGCAACGATTCCTGATGCACCAGTTGGATTCCCAGCTGCTCGCCGCCGCCGAGCGCTCGGCCGCCATCGGGGAACGCCCGCCGCCTCCGATGTCCCTCCCGCCGTTCCCGCCCGGGCACATGCCGCCGCCCGGTATGCCCAGGCGCTTCCCGTTCGACCTCGAACAGGGCCCCGGCCCGGGATTCCTCAACGCGCCCGGCCAGGAGGTGCGCACCGTGGGCGCGGTCATCCGGCGCGACGGGTCCGTCGACGCCGGGGTCATCACCGCCGAGGGCGCCACCGCCCGGGTCAGCGCCGCGGCGGCCGCCCAGCTCGCCGAGGTCCCTGCCACCCGCACCCCGGTCAGCGTGCAGTTGGACGGGCTGGGCAGCTACCGGGTGGTGGCGCGGCCGGCGACCCGCGGCGCCCAGACCATCGTGATCGGCCTGCCCACCACCTTTGTCGACGACATCCTGCTGTCTGTCCTCCTGATGTTCTGCATCATCGCGGCGGTGGCGCTGGTCGCGGCGACCGCCATCGGTGTCTTGACCATCCGTCGCCAATTGGCGCCGTTGGCAAGGCTTTCCGAGGCCGCCCGGGATGTCGCCCATCTCGATCTGGAGAAGGGCGAGGTGCGGTTGCCGACGTCGATCGCGCCGGTCGACCCGGCCTCCGCCCATACCGAGGTCGGCCGGCTGGGCTCGGCGCTGAACCGGATGCTGGACCGGATCGCCGCGGCGCTGTCGGCCCGGTACGCCAGCGAGACCCGGGTGCGCCAGTTCGTCTCCGACGCCAGTCACGAGTTGCGCACCCCGCTGGCCGCCATCCGCGGCTATACCGAACTGGCCCAGCGTCATCGGGCGCAGCTGCCCGAGGATGTCGCGCATGCGGTCGGGCGGGTGGAATCGGAGACGCAGCGGCTCACCGCCCTGGTCGAGGACATGCTGCTGCTGGCCCGCCTGGACGAGGGGCGCCCGCTGGAGCGCACGCCGGTCGACCTGGCGCGGGTGGTGCTCGACGCTGTCGGCGACGCCCACGCCGCGGGGCCCGACTACGAGTGGACGCTGGATCTGCCGGATGACCCGGTGCTGGTCACCGGCGATCAGGCCCGGCTGCACCAGGTGCTGACCAATCTGCTCACCAACGCGCGGTTGCACACCCCGGCCGGCACCACCGTCACCACCTCGATCGCGGTGGCCGACACCGGCGAGGCGGTGCTGACCGTCGCCGACGACGGCCCGGGCATCCCGGAAGCGTTGCAGCCCGAGGTTTTCGAGCGGTTCGCCCGCGGTGACTCCTCGAGGTCGCGCCGCGGCGGCAGCACCGGACTGGGACTGGCCATCGTCGCCGCGGTGGTGAAGGCCCACGGCGGGACCATCGAATTGCACAGTGTGCCCGGCGATACCCGGTTCATCGTCACGTTGCCGCCCGCCGACCCGGCCTGACTTCCCGCGCGGGACGGGATCGGCTCACCGTGATTCTGGGGGTGCAGATCGTCGGCATTCGGGTCTAATCTGCCGCCTATGTCTGTCACCGATCAGTACCTGGCCAACAATGCGGTGTACGCGCAGTCGTTCACCGGACCGCTGCCGTTGCCGCCGAGCAAGCACGTCGCCGTCGTCGCCTGCATGGACGCCCGACTGGACGTGTACCGGATCCTCGGCCTCGGCGACGGCGAGGCGCACGTGATCCGCAATGCCGGAGGTGTGGTCACCGACGACGAGATCCGCTCGCTGGCCATCAGCCAGCGGCTGCTCGGCACCAGGGAGATCATCCTGATCCACCACACCGACTGCGGCATGCTGACCTTCACCGACGACGAGTTCAAACGCTCCATCCAGGACGAGACCGGGATCAAGCCGGAGTGGGCCGCCGAGTCGTTCACCGATATCGAAGAGGACGTGCGGCAGTCCTTGCGCCGCATCGAGGCCAGCCCGTTCGTCACCAAGCATGAGTCGCTGCGCGGCTTCATCTTCGACGTCGCGACCGGGAAGCTCGACGAGGTCACTGTCTAGCGACTTGCGCATCTCGCAGTAGATTCCTGCCGTGCCCGAGCCTCAGACTCCGTCGACCTTTCCGCGCGGTATGGCCCTGCTGGTCGCGGGCGCGATGTTCATGGAGATCTTGGACGCCACGATCATCACCCCGGCCATCCCGCTGATCGCCGACTCGCTGGGTGTCGGCGCGGTGGATGTGAACGTGGCGATCTCGGCCTATCTGGTGACCGTCGCCGTCCTGATCCCGGCGACCGGGTGGATGGCCGACCGGTTCGGGGTGCGGCGGGTGTTCCTGGCCGCGATCGTGGTGTTCACGCTGGCCTCGGCGGGCTGTGCGCTGAGCACCTCGCTGCCCATGCTGGTCGCGATGCGGGTCGCGCAGGGAATCGGTGGGGCGATGATGGTGCCGGTCGGCCGGTTGGCGGTGCTGCGCAACAGCGCCACCACCGACCGGGTGCGGGTCATCGCGCTGCTCACCTGGCCGGCCCTGGCGGCGCCGGTGTTGGCGCCGGTGCTCGGCGGGGCGATCGCCACGCTGGGCAGCTGGCGGTGGATCTTTGCCGTCAACATTCCGCTCGGCATCATCGGTTTCGCCTTGGCGCTCAAGCTGGTTCGCGGTGGCCCCACCGATGCCGTGCGCAGACTGGACTGGCCGGGCATGCTGCTGCTCGGCGGTGGCATCGCCGCGGCGCTGATCTCCCTGGAGAGCATCCGGGTCACCGGCACGGACTGGGTACTGGTCGGTGCCTGCGCCGCGGCCGCGGTGGTGTTGCTGGGCCTGGCGCTGTGGCATCTGCTGCGGACCTCGGTGCCGCTGATCAGGTTGGCGGTGCTGCGGGTGCGGACACTGCGCATCACGGTGACCGCCGGGTCGCTGTACCGGATGGTGATCACCGCGGTGCCGTTCCTGTTGCCGCTGAAGTTCGTGCTGGAGTTCGGGTGGACCCCGTTGCGGGCCGGGCTGATGGTGGCGGTGCTGTTCGTCGGCAACCTGACTGTCAAGCCGGCGACCACGCCGCTGATGCGCCGATTCGGGATCCGCACGGTGCTGCTGGTCAACGGCATCGCCTCGGTGGCGTGCTTCGGGCTGCTGGCGCTGATCACGCCCGGCATGCCGGTGCTGCTGATCGGCGTCATCCTCTATGTCAGTGGCGCGCTGCGCTCGATCGGGTTCACCGCCTACAACACCCTGGCCTTCGCCGATGTCGAGGGCGACAGGCTCACCCACGCCAACACGCTCAACGCCTCGGTGCAGGAACTCGCCGCCGGGTTGGGGATCGCGGTGGCCGCTCTGCTGGTCAGCCAGTTCGCCTCGTATTCGGTGACGTTCCTGGTGCTCGGCGCGCTGTTGGCAATCACGCTGGTCGAATCGGTCCGGTTGCCCCGGCGCGCCGCGGCGCACGTGACGGGCAACTGACCTGCGCATAATTCTTGACGTGCTGGGGTGTCGGCTGTTAAATACCCAACCATGATTGCAATTCTGGTCATATCTACCAACTTTATGGAGATGCGATGACCGCGCCCGCCGATCTCGACCCGGCCGCCGCCCGCTACGAGCTGAGCCACCTGCGCTCGCTGGAGGCCGAGGCGATCCACATCATCCGCGAGGTCGCGGCGGAGTTCGAGAAGCCCGTGCTGCTGTTCTCCGGCGGCAAGGACTCCATCGTGATGCTGCACCTGGCCATCAAGGCGTTCGCGCCGGGCCGGCTGCCGTTCCCGGTGATGCACGTCGACACCGGGCACAACTTCGACGAGGTGCTGGCCGCCCGCGACGAGATGGTCGCCGAGCACGGGGTGCGCCTGGTGGTGGCCAAGGTGCAGGACGACATCGACGCCGGGCGGGTGGTGGAGACCATCCCGTCGCGCAACCCGATGCAGACGTTCACGCTGCTGCGCGCCATCCGCGAGCACAAGTTCGACGCCGCCTTCGGTGGGGCGCGCCGCGACGAGGAGAAGGCCCGCGCCAAGGAGCGGGTGTTCTCCTTCCGTGACGAGTTCGGCCAGTGGGATCCCAAGGCCCAGCGGCCCGAGCTGTGGAACCTGTACAACGGGCGGCACAAGTTGGGCGAGCACATCCGCGCCTTCCCGCTGTCCAACTGGACCGAGTTCGACATCTGGTCCTACATCGGCGCCGAGAAGATCAAGCTGCCGTCCATCTACTACGCGCATCAGCGGCAGGTCTTCGAGCGCGACGGCATGCTGCTCGCGGTGCACAAGTACCTGCAGCCCCGCAAGGACGAGCCCGTCATCGAGAAGACCGTGCGGTTCCGCACCGTCGGTGACGTTACCTGCACCGGCTGCGTGGAGTCGCTGGCCGGCACCGTGGCCGAGGTGATCGCCGAGACCGCGGTATCCCGGCTGACCGAACGTGGCGCCACCCGCGCCGATGACCGGATCTCCGAGGCCGGCATGGAAGACCGCAAGCGGGAGGGTTACTTCTGATGTCGGGGCGAGCGAAGCGACGGGATAAATAACATGGCTACACTTCTCAGGATCGCCACCGCAGGCTCGGTCGACGACGGCAAGTCCACCCTGATCGGCCGCCTCCTCTATGACAGCAAGGCCGTCATGGAGGATCAGCTCGCCGCCGTCGAGCGCACCTCCAAGGAGCGCGGAAACGATTACACCGACCTGGCTTTGGTGACCGACGGGCTGCGCGCCGAGCGGGAGCAGGGCATCACCATCGATGTCGCCTACCGCTACTTCGCCACCTCCAAGCGCAAGTTCATCATCGCCGACACCCCGGGGCACGTGCAGTACACCCGCAACATGGTGACCGGCACGTCCACCGCGCAGCTGGCCATCGTGCTGGTCGACGCCCGGCACGGTCTGCTCGAGCAGTCCCGCCGGCACGCCTTCCTGGCCTCGCTGCTCGGTGTGCGGCACATCGTGCTGGCGGTGAACAAGATGGACCTCGTCGACTGGGATGAGGACCGCTTCAACCAGATCCGCGACGACTTCCACGAGTTCGCGGCGCGCCTGGACGTCCATGACGTGACCGCCATCCCGCTGTCCGCGCTCAACGGCGACAACGTGGTCACCAAGTCCGACGTCACTCCCTGGTACGAGGGGCCGGCGCTGCTGGCGCACCTCGAAGACGTCTACATCGCCGGGGACCGCAACCTGGTCGACGTCCGCTTCCCGGTGCAGTACGTGATCCGCCCGCAGACCCGCGAGCACGCCGATCACCGCAGCTACGCCGGCACCGTGGCCAGCGGCGTGCTGCGCCCGGGCGACGAGATCGTGGTGTTGCCGGGCGGCAAGACCAGCACCATCACCGCGATCGACGGTCCGACCGGCCCTGTCGCCGAGGCGTTTCCGCCGATGGCGGTGTCGATCAGCCTGGCCGACGACATCGACATCTCCCGTGGCGACATGCTGGCCCGGACCCACAATCAGCCCGACGCGACCCAGGAATTCGACGCCACCGTGTGCTGGATGTCCGACGACGCCGCGCTGGAACCGGGCCGGGACTACGTCATCAAGCACACCACCCGCACCACCCGGGTCCGGGTGACCGAGCTGGACTACCGTCTCGACGTCAACACCCTGCACCGGGACAAGAGTGCAACGGCCTTGAAGCTCAACGAACTCGGCCGTGTCACGTTGCGCAGCCAGGTGCCGCTGCTGCTCGACGAGTACTCGCGCAACCCGGCCACCGGATCGTTCATCCTGATCGATCCGGACACCAACGGCACCGTCGCGGCGGGCATGGTGCGTGACACCGTGCCGGCGGCGGGCCGGGCCTCCAGCCCCAACGCGGTGCGCCACCAGAACCTGGTCACCGCCGCCGACCGGTTGTCCAAGGGCTGCACGGTGTGGTTCACCGGGCTGTCCGGATCCGGAAAGTCCTCGGTGGCAATGCTTGTCGAGCAGAAGCTGCTGGCCGCCGGCCGGCCCGCGTACGTGCTCGACGGGGACAACCTGCGGCACGGCCTGAACGCCGATCTGGGCTTCTCGATGGACGACCGCGCCGAGAACCTGCGCCGGTTGGCGCACATCGCGACGCTGCTCGCCGACTCCGGCCAGATCGTGCTGGTGCCGGCGATCAGCCCGCTGGAAGCGCATCGGGATCTGGCCCGCGCCGTGCACACCGAGCAGGGCTTCGACTTCTTCGAGGTGTTCTGCGACACCCCGCTGGAGGACTGCGAACGCCGCGATCCCAAGGGGCTCTACGCCAAGGCCCGCCGCGGTGAGATCACCCACTTCACCGGGATCGACAGCCCCTATCAGCGGCCGAAGAACCCGGATCTGCGGTTGACGCCGGATCAGACCCCGGACGAACTGGCCCAGCAGGTCCTCGATCTGCTGAGCACCAGGGCATGACCGACCACGAGTTGGCCGCTCGGCTGGCCACCGAGGCCGGTGAGCTGCTGCTCGGGGTGCGCGCCGAGCTGGCCGAGGCGGAGGCCGCCGACCGAAAAGCCGCCGGGGACAAGCGCTCCCACGAGTTCCTGATGGCCGCGCTGGCGCGGCACCGGCCCGGGGATGCGGTGCTGTCGGAGGAGGGCGCCGACGACAAGGCCCGGCTGGACGCCGACCGGGTGTGGATCGTCGACCCACTGGACGGCACCCGGGAGTTCTCCGAACTCGGCCGCGAGGACTGGGCGGTGCACGTGGCACTGTGGGAGCGCGGTGAACTGGTCGCCGGAGCGGTCGCGCTGCCGGCCCAGGGCGTCACGTTGGCCACCCCGACGGTGGCTGCCCCCGCCGCTGCCCCGGCGGCCCCGCGGGTGGTGGTGTCACGCACCCGCCCACCGGCGGTCGCCCTGGCGGTCCGCGACGCGCTCGGCGGCACGCTGGTCGAAATGGGTTCGGCCGGAGCCAAGGTCGCGTCGGTTGCGCAGGGCATCTCCGATGTCTACGTGCACGCCGGCGGCCAGTACGAGTGGGATTCGGCGGCGCCGGTGGCCGTCGCCCGGGCGGCCGGGCTGTTCACCTCGCGCATCGACGGCTCACCGCTGGTCTACAACCAGTCCGACGTGTCGCTGCCCGATCTCATCGTGTGCCGCCCGGAGTTCGCCGACGCGGTGCTCGCGGTCACCCGGGTGCAGTAGCGGAGTCTCAGCGCCGACAATGCGCCGCCCGATGCGGTACTACCGGCAGTACTGTCCTGCGTGTAGTACTGCCGGTAGTACCGCTTTCCGCGACCGGTCATGACCTGCAGCGCCCGTGCTGCCGTCGATCAGCTCACGCAGGATGTCCGCATGCCCAGCGCGCCACGCAGGTGAGATGGTGCACCGGGCCGAGCAGTCCGTAAGCTGGCCGCATGAGCCGTCCCACGCTGCGCACCCTGGAAAACATGCCCTCCGCCCCGCCGCCGCTGAAGGATTCGGCGCTGGTGCTCGTCGACTGCCAGAACACCTACACCTACGGCGTCATGGAACTCGACGGTGTGCAGGCCGCGTTGGACGAGACCGCCGCCCTGCTGGACCGGGCCCGCACCGCCGGCATCCCGATCATCCACATCCAGCACAACGGCGGGGTCGGTTCGCCGTACGACATCACCGCCGAGATCGGGGCGATCGTCGACTCCGTCGCGCCGCGCGAGAACGAACCCGTCGTGGTCAAGCAGTTCCCGAACTCGTTCGTGCAGACCGATCTCGACGAGTCGCTCAAGGCGGTCAACGCATCCAACCTGGTGCTGGCCGGGTTCATGACGCACATGTGCATCAACTCCACCGCGCGCGGCGCGTTCAACCTCGGTTACGCGCCGACCGTGGTGGCCAGCGCAACCGCCACCCGGCCGCTGCCCGGCCCGGACGGCGATACGGTGCCTGCCGCGGCCCTGCAGTCGGCCAGTCTGGCCGCCCTGAGCGACCTGTTCGCCATCGTGGCACCCGACGTCGCCGCGATCCCGGACTGACCGACCGCGCCAGTGCATCGACGGGAGATCGCCATGGGGGAGCGGGACGACGTCAACCGGCCGTCCACCCGGGTCACCCGGCTCCGGGAGAAGCAGCGCACCGCCCGCGACGACCTCGACGACCTGCTCGACAGCACCCCGCTGGCCACCGTGGCACTGATCCGCGACGGGCACCCGGTGGCGTTGCCGACCGGATTCGCCCGTCTCGCCGACGATCTGGTGATCCACGGCTCCACCGGGTCGCCGTGGATGCGAGCACTGGCCGCTGGTGCCCAGACCGCCGTGTCGGTGACCGCGCTGGACGCAGTGGTGGTGGCGCGCAGCGGGTTCGAATCCTCGTTCCACTACCGCAGCGTCACCCTGTTCGGCAGCTTCGCCGTCGTCGGTGACGAGGACAAGCGTGGCCACCTGGATGCGCTCACCGAGCGCTTCATCCCCGGCCGGGTGGCCGAACTGCGGGCCGGCACCGCACGGGAGCTGGCGGCCACCATGGTGCTGCGGCTGCCGATCACCGACACGAACTGGTCGCTCAAGGTCAGCGACGGCTGGCCCGAGGACCCGGAGTCCGATGTGGCCGCCGGCGCTTGGGCCGGAGTGGTCCCACTCGCCATGCACTACGGCACCCCGCGGCGGGCCCCGGACTGCCCACCGGACACGCCGCTACCGGCATCGGTGCAGTCCATGACCGGCCCGCTACGCCACGCGGAACCGCCACCGGACTGATCCGCGGACGGGCCAATGGCACAATTCGCGGTATGCGGATGTCGGCGAAGGCGGAGTACGCCGTTCGCGCCATGGTCCACCTGGCCACCGTCGACAACGGTGAACTGGTGAAAACCGACGAGCTGGCCAAGGCCCAGGGCATCCCCGCCCAGTTCCTGGTCGACATCCTCTCCGACCTGCGCACCGACCGGCTGGTGCGCAGCCACCGCGGGCGCGACGGCGGCTATCAGCTGGCCCGCGCCGCAACCGATATCAGCATCGCCGACGTGCTGCGCTGCATCGACGGGCCGCTGGCCAGCGTCCGCGACATCGGTCTGGGCGATCTGCCCTATTCGGGCCCCACCGCGGCGCTCACCGATGTGTGGCGGGCGCTGCGGGCCAGCATGCGTTCGGTGCTGGAACAGACCAGCCTGGCCGATGTCGCCGCCGGGGCGCTGCCCGATCATGTGGCGGATCTGGCCCGTGAGTATCTGGGCCAGGAGACCGCGCGGGGCCACGCGCCCAACTGACAAGCGTGGTCCGGCCGGGGGATCCGCTCAGCGATCCTCGCGGGCACCGACGACCACGTTGCCGTCATCGGTACGTGCGGTAACCTCCGCGGCGGCCCGGGCCCGGTCGGAGGTCTCGGGCACCCGCACCCGGACCCGGCCGTCGCCGGAGTACGCATTCACCAGATAGGGCCCCGGCGGCGGCAGCGTGATCTCGATATTGCCCTCGCGGGAGGTGGTCTCGATCCGGCTCGGCGGCGTCCCGGCGAATCGGACGTCGATGTTGCCGCTATCCAGTGACGCGGTGAACGATTCGGTGACGGTGATCGGCTCGCGGGCCCGGATATGCCCGTCCTGCCCGCGCACCTGCACCCGGCGCGCCGTGCCGCGCAGGACGACCGCCCCGTCGGTGGTGGTCGCGGTGAGCTGATCCAGGTCGGCGTCGCTGATCAGCACGCCGGCGTGCTGGCGCACCGTGACCGCGAGCTGACGTCCGAGGTCCGGGGGCAGCGTCACGGTCACTTCGCCCGGTTCGCCCCAGGGCAGATGGCCGGTGTGCGGGTCGACCCGCAGCAGGGTGCCGTTGGCGTCGTCGGTGACGCTGAGGATCTGCCGGTCGCCGCGTTCGGAGGCCAGGGTGCGGATCTCCACCCGCGGCTCATCGGCCCCGGCGTCGGAGACGATGCGAACCGCCATCGGGGAATCGGCGGTGTCCACGGTGAGGGCGCGCATCTCGGCGGGCAGCGACTGACGGTCGGCCACCAGGCGCAGCGTGCTGAGCCCGACGGCCGCCGTGGTCAGCAGTGCCAGGGCGGTCGCGACGACGGTGGCCGCCGCGATGACCAGCAGGATGCGCAGCGGTCCACGCCCACCGGTGGACAGCGGTGCCGGCTCGGGCGGAGCGAGGGTGGTGTTGGTGGTCACGTGGAGCCCTTTCGTGCTGATCAGGATTCGAGGTGCCGAAGGACCGCGAGCACGCGCCGGTTCTCGCTGTCGTCGGGGGCCAGATCCAGTTTGGTGAAGATGGAGGCGATGTGTTTCTCCGCCGATCCCACCGAGATGTGCAGCGCCGCAGCGATCGCCGAGTTGGTCTTGCCCTCGGCCATCAGTTGCAGCACCTCCTGCTCGCGCGGCGTCAACGCCTCCAGCGTCGCGCGGCGCCGGGACCGCACCAGGATCTGGGAGACCACTTCCGGGTCGAGCACGGTGCCACCGGACCCGACCACCCGGACCGCGTCCAGGAAGGCCGGGACATCGGCGACCCGGTCCTTGAGTAGATAACCGAAACCCCTTGTGTCCGAGGCGATCAGATCTGCGGCGTAGCGTTCCTCGACATAGTGGGAGAGCACCAGCACCGGCGAGTCCGGGTTCTGGGACCGCAGCAGCGCGGCGGCCCGGATCCCTTCGTCGGTGAAGGTGGGCGGCATCCGGACATCCAGGATGGCCAGGTCCGGATTCGTCTCGTTGACGATCCGCAGCAGCTCGGTGGCGTCCGGGACACCGGCGACGATCTCGTGCCCGGCATCGGCGAGGATGCGTTCGATGCCGGCCCGCAGCAGCGCGGAATCCTCGGCGATCACGATGCGCATGGCAGCACCGCCGTGACGATGGTGGGACCGGTGGCCGGGCTGGACACCTCGAACGTGCCCCGAGCCGCCCGCACCCGCTCGGCCAGCCCCCGCAGACCGGTGGACTCCTCACCGATGTCGAGGTGCGCTCCGCCGCGGCCGTCGTCGAACACCGACACGTGCAGGGTGCCGGCCGCCTCGTCGGCGCGCACCGTGACCACCGCCTGGGTGGCCTGGGCGTGCCGGGCGACGTTGGTCAGCGCCTCGGCCACCACGAAGTAGGCGCATGCCTCCACCTCGTCGGGTAGCCGGTGCGGCAGATGGATGTCCAGAGTGGTTGGCACTCCCGAGGTTTCGATGCGCTGCACCACCGACGAGAGGGCGGCGTCCAGGCCGCGGTCGGACAGGATGGTGGGAGCGATCCCGCGGACCACGTTGCGCAGCTCGGCCAGCGCGGCCTTGGCGTCGTCGTGCGCCTCGGCGATCAGCGCCGCCGCCGCCTCCGGGTCACTGTCCAGTTTGGTCTGCGCCAGCCCGATCGTCATGGCCAGCGACACCAGCCGGGGCTGCACGCTGTCGTGCAGATCGCGTTCGATGCGGTGCCGTTCGGTCTGGGCCGAGGAGACGGCACCCGCACGCGCCTGCGACAACGCGCGGACCTCACGTTGCAGCTCGGCCGCCGGCGAGGCGGTCAGCAGCCAGCGGTCGATCTTGGCGTCCAGCGCGGGCGCCAGGATCACGATGGCCACCGCTGCGGCCAGCGCCACGACGGCCAGGACGAAGGCCAACGGGGGCGGCAGGAAGTGCAGCCCGGCGTCCGTGTCGCTGCGCTGCACGGCCAGCGCGGCGGCCGGGCCGAGGAACGCGAAGGCCAGCAGCACCAGTGCCAGACCGACGGCGAGCAGGTCATAGGCCATCCGCAGATAATGCTGGGCCACCGACTTCCAGAACCGGACGCTGCTGATGTCGAGCCAGAGCTGATGTGCCCACCGCTGGAACCCGTTGTAGGCGGACAGTTTTCGCGACGGCACCGGGATGCCCATGCCGAAGACGGCCTCGCTGCGCACCCGCTCGACCCGGTCGACGCCGCGCATCAGGTACACGAAGACCACCGCGGCGAGCAGGAACCCGATGACCGAGGGGATCGAGGACACCCCGATGACGATGATGGTCAACGGCACCCAGAACCACACCGTGGCCAGCGCGGCACCGAGGATCATCGATGCCGTCGGCACCACACCGATGTGACGGCGGGACGTCGTGTCCGCTGTGGTCTCCGGTGTCGCCTCCGGGACCGGGATGGGGGCTGTCGGGCTGGACGGGATTGCGACCATGACTCCAACCTAGGGACCCGCGGGCCGCCGCGACACCGCGTTTCCCCGCGAGTTGAGTGGGGGATAACCCCCGTTCCGCGGTCACCGCCGGCCGCCCGTGCCAGAATCCCCGGGATGCGGGTAGGGATGACGATGCCGGTGATGGAACCGGATCTGGACGCCGCGACACTGCGGACATGGGCGAAGGTCATCGACGAGGGCCCGTTCTCGTCACTGTGCTGGGGTGAGCGC
Organism: Mycolicibacterium aurum; assembly: GCA_900078775.1. Taxonomy (GTDB): domain Bacteria; phylum Actinomycetota; class Actinomycetes; order Mycobacteriales; family Mycobacteriaceae; genus Mycobacterium; species Mycobacterium aurum_A. The sequence goes on along the minus strand of LT549889.1, from coordinate 3,276,054 downwards.
GTCGCGTTCGACAACCCGGACTCGCTCACCCTGCTGGGTGCGCTGGGAGCCTGGACCGACCGGGTGCGGCTGGTGACCACGGTGGTGGTGCCCCAGCTGCACGACCCGGTCGCGCTGGCGAAGAGCCTGGCCACCGGGGACATGCTCAGCGGCGGCCGGCTGACCGTCGGGCTGGGGGTCGGCGGCCGGCACGAGGACTACCGGGCGGTCGGGGCCGACCCGGCCACCCAGACCATGCGCGGGATGGCCGAGCGGGTGGCGGTGATGAAGCGGGTCTGGGCCGGGGAGAAGATCACCGAGTCGGTGCTGCCGGTGGGCCCGCCGCCGGTGCAGCACGGCGGCCCGGAGCTGCTGGTGGGCACGATCGGCCCCAAGACGGTGCGCAGCGCCGCCGGCTGGGCGTCCGGGCTGGCCGGCACCACCCTCGACCTCGACCTCGACAAACAGAACGAGCTCTTCGACGTGGCCCGCGATGCCTGGGCGGCGGCAGGGAAACCGAAACCGCTACTGGCGACGTCCTTCTGGTTCGCCATCGGGGAGCCCGCGGCCGCCCGCGAGCAGGTTCGCCGGCATCTGCTGCGCTATATGAACTGGATCCCGGCCGATTTCGTGGACGCCATCGCGCCGACCACGGGCTGGTCCGGCAGCCAGGACGAACTGCTGCAGGTGCTGCGCGGCTTCGCGGACATCGGCACCGATGAGGTGCACCTGATCCCGACATCGGATGACATCGGGCAGGTGCACCGCGTCGCCGAGGTGATCGGCGAACTCGCTCAGACCGCGACCGGTGCCGGCGCCGGCACGTAGTTGATGGTGTAGCTGCCGTCGGTGTCCGGGGTGGTGATGACGTGCGTGCTGTCCTGACCGTTGGACCAGCTGCCGAAGACGTACTGCTGGCCGTTGATGGTCTGCGGGGACATCGCGCCCAGGGTGCGCTCGACGCCGACCACCACCTGCTCGGTGTGGGTGCCGGTGTGCGGGATGCCGTCCAGCGTGTACTTGGCGCCGGGGACGTTGGATCCGAAGGTCAGCGTCACCAGGTTCGGGTTGATGTCCTTGGTCACAACGGTTTTCAGGCCGCTGCTGTCGGTGACCGTGAGAATCACCCGGTACCAGGTGTTGGCCAGCTGGTCGTAGTCGACCGGGACCGTGAACGCCAGGTCCGCTCCGGTGACCTCGTTGATGAACGGGTGCTTGTGATCGGCGTGCCGGAACTCGACGGTCCAGGAGAAGGCGCTCGCCGGTAGTTCCGATCCGTCCGGGCGGTCCTCCAGGTCGGTGCCGGTGGCGTGGAAGGACACCGTGTCACCGGCGTTGTACTTCCAGTCCTCGCCGGTGGGCACATCGAAATCGGCCGCCGGGGGCGTGCTACCGACCACGATCTGCTGGGTGGCGGTGCTCTGCTTGCCCAGTTCGTCGGAGACGGTGAGCGTCACGGTGTAGCTCGTGAAGCCGGCGGTGTTGGTGAAGGTGACCGTCGGCTTGTCCTCGGTGGAGGTCTGGCCGTTGCCGAAGTTCCAGACGTAGGTCAGGTTGTCGCCGTCCGGGTCGGTGGACGATGTCGCGTCGAACTCCACCACCAGGCTGCTGCCCGACCCCGAGGTCTGCGAGGCGTTGATCACGGCGACCGGGGTCCGGTTGCCGTCCGACGGTGTGATGATCGACAGCACACCGGGATAGATGTTCAGCTGGTAGATCGCGCCGTTGGGCCCCTGGGTCAGCTTGACCACCGCCCCGGCGCTGCTGTCGATGGTGCGTTCGCCGATCAGGCTGGTGTACTGGTCATCGAAGGTCAGTTCCTTGATCCAGCCCAACGAATAGTCGGCGATCAGCACCTTCTTCTGTCCGGGCGGCAGGTTGCCGTCGTCGTACACCGCGACCGCGGTGATCGAGCCGGTGTTGGTGGCCAGCGTGTGCTTGTAGGCGTAGAGCGGGTCGGCGAATCCGCTGCCGGGCTGCGGCCCCTCGGCCTGCGGCCAGCCGTAGTTGGCGCCCGGCCGGACCAGGTTGAGCTCCTCCCAGGTGTACTCGCCGACATCGCCGGACAGGATCGCCCCGTTGTCCGGGTCGACCGCGAAGCGGAACGGGTTGCGCATGCCGAGGGCGTAGATCCGGTTGGTGTTCTCGTCCCCGCCCTCCTCGTAGAACGGGTTGTCCACCGCGCCCGACCCGTCCCGGTTCAGCCGCAGGATCTTGCCGTGGATGTTGGTCAGGTCCTGGGAGTTCTCGGTCGGGCGGGTGTTGTTGCCGACGGCCCACAGGATGTACTGGCCGGTGACGTCGAACTCGATCTCTCCGCCGTGGTGGAAATCGTTGGCGGGCAACGTGGATTCCACCAGCTTCTGCTCGCCGGAGAGCGTGACCCCGTCGAAGGTGAAACTCGACAGCTGGTCGAAGTTGGCGGCGTTGGTGTAGGCGACGTAGATCTTCTGGTAACCGGCTTCACCCTCGTTCCAGTAATTGGGGTCGACCTCGACGCCGATGAGACCGCGTTCGCCACCACTGGTCTGGACGGTGAGCTTGGTCAGCGTCGTCAGCTGCTTGGTGTGGGTGTCGAAAAGCTTGATGGCGCCGGACTTCTCGGTGAACAGGATCTGATGGACGTGGCTGTCGTCGCCGTCGTGCATGATCAGCTCGAAGTCGGTGGGCTCGTTGAGGCCCGAGACCACGGTGGTCCGGTCGAACTCGGCGGGCAGGGCGACCTTCTCGTCGCACTGCGCGAGGAACGCGGCCACTCCCGCGGAGATCTGCCGGCCGAACGGCGAGTTGTTCAGATCGCCGATCCACTCGCGCACGTTGACGCCGATCTGGTGCACGAACTGCCCGATCGGGCTGCGGTTGAACGCCGTGGTCACGATGTCGACCTGTCGGCGGATCCAGCCGAAGACCGCCCAGCCGGCGATCTGCTCCAGCGGGTTGGCCGGGCCGCCGGGGACCGGCGCGCTCGACGGCGCGAAGTTGGCGAGCAGATCGATGGCACCCTTGACCAGCGCGCAGGCGCATTGCGTGACAAAGCGTTTGATACCGGCGATCACCTCACCGGGCGTCGGGATCTGGGAGATCAGCTTGGCGATCGGGTTGGACCTGACGGTGGCGCCGGCCGGGGTGGCCGCGGCGGCCGACAGTGTGCTCGCCTGAATTCCGGCGTCCGACTCCGTCGGCGCGGCGTCGGTGTCGGCATCGATGAGCTCGTCGGCCTCCTCCGCGATCTCCGGGCCGGCGTTCTCCCGGTGCCCGGCCGAGGTCACCGCGGCCGAGCTCAGGGGACCGTCACTGTTCGCCGGGGCGGGATCGTCGCCGGCCGGTTCGCTGTCGACCGGCTCCGGTGCGGGCTGCTGGTCGGTGGGCGGGGTTTCGGGTTCGCCGTCGGTCGGCAGTTCCGCGGCGGGCTCCTCGGCCGGCAGCTCCGCCACGGTGCTGTCGAGCAACGCCGGGTCGGCGACCTGCGCCTGCAACTCGTCGTCTTCGCCGTCCATCGCGCCGAGATCGTCGTCCAGATCGGCGTCGAGGTCGCCGGCCCGTTCGGCGAACACGCCGTCCGCGTTGTCGTCGTCGTTGTCGTTGTTGTCCCCGGCGCCGAGGTCGGAGCCGTCGTCGTCGACGTCCTGGGCCGAGGAGCCGGCCGCACCGGTACCCGGGCCGCCGGCGACGGTGCCGGAGGTGTCGGTGTTCGTGGTGCCGCCGGAGGACCCGTCACTCGTCGACGAGGCGCTCGGGGAGGAATCCGGGGTGTCCGCGTATGCCACACCACCGTTGGTCGCCGCCGCTCCGAAGACGCCGAGCGCGAGCGCCAGGGCGCCCACGCGCCCGACGTGTCGGGCGTAGGAGCTGCTCGACTGCCGGTGCCGTACGCCGGTCCCGGCAGACACCGCCGAGTCGTTGCTGAAAGGCAGGTAGCTACCGCTGAAGATGTGTGGACTCACCCGACGAACCCCTTATCCGGCCGAGCACCCGGTTCGGTGCGCGCATCACATATTGCCTGATATGCAGGCAGATTGTGCGCCGGATCGAGCGGAATTGCCGAAGATGTCAACTTCGGCGCGGGATGGATAGTGGCGGGTGCGTTGCTATTCTGTTGCGGGTGTGACCTGCGGGGATCGTCCCGGCGGCGAAGATCGGGTGACTTTCGCGGGCTCGGCCGGGGCTGCCCTCGCAGTGCTTCGCCGACCGAGATAGGGCCGCCGAACTGGCCTTTGGCGATACGGACGTATGGGGCGCGAAGCGCTCGGGGGCGCGTTCAGGTATTTGCGTTGTCAAGCAAATGGGTGGTGATTCGCCGCTCAGGTGCCGGACGCCGGGTTCGGGTCACCAGGCGCCGATCGGCGGGTCGAACACGAACGATCCGTTGGATTCCAGATTGAACGGGGCGGCCTTCGAGCCGACGACGGCCTTGGTGGAGTCGCGGACCTCGCCCTGCGCGGTGACCTCGCCCAGATCGGCGCCCCGGGTTTCACCGAGACCGCGCGCCTGCCCGTAATCGGCCACCCGCAGCGCGTTGTCGTCGATCAGCAACGCCTGCCGACTGGTGACCTGGGGCGAGGGAGCTACTTCCTCGACATCGGCGTGCGCGTCCGCGCCGCCGATGCTGAAGAATGCCGCGGCGACCGCGCAGGACCCGAGTCCGAGCGCGGTGATCTTCGTGGTGGTCATGGCGACATCCCTTCGCGAAGGCGGCCCGTTGCGGCCGGATCGCTCAAAACGCTAAGGGCTCCACGGCCCTCGGCGCGCGCGCAGACGGGAATTCCCAACCACTTCACAGCGGGTGACCGCCGAACGCTCAGGAACGTCCGCCGCCCGCTCCGGGCCGCAGGTGCGTGGCGGGGCCAACACGGCGCTGCGGCAAAGCCTTTCGCGGCCTTTCGCGACCTTTCGCGTCCGCGACAAGGGCGGGACGGCCCGGAAAGTCCGGACTCCCAGCTGCGCCTCCGGCGACGCGGTTGAGCCTGCCGCCCGTCTGCCCGCGGGCAATGGTCCGTGGGTAACCGGGTTCAGCGCCCGGCGAACCGGATGCCTGCTCCGTCGGGGGTGGCGAGCGGGTCGCCGCGCCGGGCGCGGCAGCGGCGGCCCGGCTGGTGGGGGATTGTGCGGGGTGCGCCGGGCCGGTACCGGCGAAGCGGCATATTGACGCGGGTTTGGCAAATTGCGGATCGGTCGTGATGCACGCCGCTAGACTCCGCAGCAACAGCCGCCGCGACGCACGCCCAGGCCCGCTCCGTGTCTGGTGGGCTGCGCCGGGCGGGCAACCGGGAGTGAAGATGCAATTGTCATACGGCGGCTATGTGGGACGCGTCGGTGCGCTGGCTGTCGCACTGGGAATCGGCACCGCGGTCGCCGCGCCGGCGGGCCTCGCCTGGGCATCTCCCGACCAGGCGGACAGCACCTCGTCAGACAGCGCCTCGTCTGACACCGCATCGTCTGGCACCGCATCGTCTGGCACCACATCGCCGGATTCCGCGTCGTCGATCACCGACAGCGATACCGGCATGGACACGCCCGACCGCGACACCACGAGCGATACCGACTTCGGCGATCAGGATGCCGCCGGCGATACCGACGCGGGACTCGACGAGCCCCGCCCGCCGGCCGCGCGCCCGGGCAGCGGTGCTGACGGCGACAATCCCGCGCCGCGGAAGAGAAAGGGTCTCGAGCGCAGCCAGCCCCGGGTCGCCCACGCCGAACCGGGGGCGACGCGGAGCACCGCGCCGGTGCAACGGGCCACCCTCGACGAACCCGCGACCGGTTCGTCGGCCGCCGTCGTCGCCGTCACGGCCACGGCGGCGCCGGTCGCCAACACCGCCACTGCGCTGTCGGCCAAGCCGGTCGTGGTGACCCCGGTGCAGGTGATCCGCAATCTGATCAGCAATGCGCTGCGGCCGGTGCTGTCCACCGTGCTGGGCGTCCTGCCCGGTGGCGGCGACTCCCCGCTGGCCTGGGCACTGCTCGCCGCGGCCCGGCGCCAGGTCGTCGAGCCGGCCCCGGTGATCCAGACCGCGGCGTTCGCGGCGACGGTGGCCGCGGCCGTCGTCAATGAACCGCCTACCGCCGCCGTCATCTGGGGGAGACCGGACGCCACCACCGGCGCCGTCGTCGGCCGGCTCTACGCCTCCGACCCGGAGGGCAAGAAGGTCACCGTCTCGGTGCTGCCGGCTGCGTCCCCGATCCCGGGCACGCTGTCCTACAACGCCAAGACCGCCACCCTCACCTACACGCCCACCGTCGCCCAGCGGTTCGCGGCATGGGCCACCCCGGGCGAGGACACCGTCGCCGTCACCGTCCGGGTGTACGACGGTGTCAACGAAGCACTCGTCCCGGTCCACATGCCGGTCAGCCCCTCGCCGTTCTACGCGAGCGCCACGGTCAATCTCACCGAACCGAGCGCGGTGGCCGCCACCAACACCCGCGCCTACATCGCCGACCGCGCCACCGGCAAGGTCACCGTCTTCGACACCATCAACAACACCGTGCTGGGCGACTTCGACGCGGGCCCGGCGCCCGACGGCATCGCGGTCAAACGCGACGGCACCCGGATCTACGTGTCCAGCTCCACCGGCAACACCGTCACCGTCATCGACACCGCCACCGGCCTGACGAGGGCGACCATCAACGTCACCGATCCCACCGCCATCACCATCAATCCGAGCGGCAGCGTGCTGTACGTCGCCAGCGGAACGGCCGCCACCGTCACCAAGATCAACACGTCGAACAACAGGATCGCCGGCACCGTGCGTCTGGACGCGGGTGTGACGGCGACGCACCTCGCGGTGAGCGCGGACGGCAAGCGGATCATCGTGGCCGGCTCGACACCCGCCGGCGGTCACCTGTCCGTGTTTTCCTCTACCGCGACGAAGGCCAGCAAGCTCACCGACACCGGTGAGCCGCCGACCGGGCTGGCCTACAGCTCGGTCCTGCAGACTGTGTACGCCGTCGATGCGACCGGCGGGCTCACCGTCTACGACTTCGCCAAGAAGACAGTCGCCACACTGGAACTCGGGCACGCGCTGAGCGGCATCGTGCTCACCGGGGACAGTTCCGCGGCGATGGTCACCACCGGCAGCGGCCTGGTGGCGGCCCTGGATCTCCGCGGCGCCGCGGTGCTGGGCGTCGCCGAGATCGATGGCCTGACCGGCCCGACCGGCATGGTGCTCAGCCCGGACGCCACCCGGATGTTCTTCACTAACCCCGACACCGGTGCGGCCCATGTCTTCTCGTTGGTCCCCGAAAACCGCGCACCGTTCTCCAATGACCCGTCCTACACCGTCACCAACCCGGCCACCGGCACCGTGGCCGGCACCGTGGGGGTCGTCGACTTCGACGGCGACCCGCTGACCTATCAGCTCACCGGTAAACCCGCCAAGGGCAAACTGGTGCTCAAGACCGACGGCACCTACACCTATACGCCCACCGCCGCGGCCCGCCATGCCGCGTCCAAGGTGGGCGCCCCCACCTCGGCGACCACCGACTCGTTCACCGTGGTCGTCTCCGACGGTCGGTATGGCACCTACGCCCAAACCATCACCATCGCAATCGATCCCGCGAACAAGGTACCGACCGTCAGCACGACGATCGGTAAACCCAACGCCACCTTGGGAATGGTCAAGGGCACCGTCAAGGCGACCGACGGTGACCGTGACAAGGTGAGCTTCACCTGGACCGACCCGGCCAAGGGCGCAGTCGCGGTGACCAGTGGCGGTGGATTCACCTACACCCCGACCGCAGCGGCACTGGCCGTGGCCACTGCCCCGGGCGCCACCTACGCCGATAAGACCGACACCTTCACCATCACCGTCGATGACGGACACGGCGGTGTCGTGCCGGTGACGGTCAATGTCAAGATCGGGGCCGCCAACATCAAACCGGTCTGGGCCGCAACGACATTGGGCAACCCTCAGGAACGCTCCGGGGTGATCACCGGGGCGATCAACGCCACCGACGCCGACGGTGACCCGCTGGCCTACACGGTCGGCAAGACCAGCAAGGGCACCTTCACCGTCAACCCGGACGGAACGTTCACCTACACCCCGACCGCGGCGGCCCGCGCCGCCGCCTCCAAACGCGGGGCGAGTGCCGCGGCCAAGTCCGAGACCGTCAGCATCACCGTGAGCGACGGCTTCGGCGGCACCGTCACCAAGACCATCAAGTTGAGCATCGCCAGGATCCCGACGGACAACGCGGCGCCGGTCGACGGGGCCGGGGCCGTCACCGGTGGGTCCAGCGCCCTGGGCGCGGTGACCGGCGTCGTCACCGCCGAGGATCCCGACGGAGATGCGTTGACCTACAGCCTGGGCTCGGGCCCGGGCTTCGGCACGGTGCAGGTGCGCGCCGACGGGCAGTTCACCTACATCCCCGACGTCGACGCCCGCTACCGCGCGTTGGTGACCGAGGGCGTGGACACCGACAGCTTCACCGTCACCATCACCGACGGATTCGGCGGAGTCGCCACGGCCACCGTGGAAGTCGTCATCGCGCCGCCGTCGGCGTCGGCGATCGACCAACGGGCGACCACGGTGGCCGTCAACACCCAGCAGATGTACTTCTACTCCCAGGCCGACACCGACACGGCCCTGGGCCTGCTCAAGGCCGCGGGCGTGGGGACCATCCGAATCCTGTTGCCGTGGGCCGGGGCCGAGCCCGAGGACGACACCTTCGACTGGGCCGCGGTGGACCGCATGGTCGACAGCGCCAACGCCCACGGCATCAAGGTGCTGGCCACCATCAACACCACGCCGGACTGGGCGGCGACACCCGGTCAGCCGCCGTATCAGGGGGCGCCCACCGATCTGGTCGCCTTCGGCGACTTCGTCTCCGCGGTGGCGACCCGCTACCAGGGCAAGGTGGCCGACTACGAGATCTGGAACGAGCCGAACTACAAGGGCTTCTGGGCGCCCACCCCGGACGCGGCGGCCTACACCGCGTTGCTCAGGGTCGCCTACACCGCGATCAAGTCCGCGGATCCGGCCGCAACCGTCATCGGCGGCTCGGTGGCGGCGGTGGCCGAGGTTCCGGGCGGCCCGGCGATCAATCCGGTGACCTATCTGTCCCAGATGTACGCCGCCGGAGCGGGCGGATACTTCGACGCGCTGGCGTTCCATCCGTATCACTACGGGGTGCCGTTCTCGGCCGGGGAGGGCCACGCCGGGGTGCCGCTCACCCAGGCCCAGCAGTTGTATGCGGTGATGGTCGCCAACGGCGACGCAAACTTGAAGATCTGGGCCACCGAGTACGGGCAGCCGGTGTCCGAGGGCGGGGAGGCCACCCAGGCCGCCTTCGTGGGTGACTTCCTGCGGGCCTGGCGTGAACTGGCGTTCGCCGGGCCGGCGTTCATCCACACCTTCGCCGACTATGTGGATCCGTTGCCGCACGAGGCCACCATGGGCATCTTCCGCTCGGACTGGACACCGAAACCGGTGGTCGGGGTGATCATGGACGTGATCGTGGAGAACCAGGCGATCAACGCGGGTGCCGACGTGCTCTGACGGATCGCCCGGTGGCATCCGGGACTAGGCTGAACCAATGGCCGAGTCGATGTCCGCGAAGCGTGCTGCCGATGCAGTCGCCAATTTCCTTGCTGCTCAGCGGTATACGCGGGACGAGGTGCTGGCCGACCCGGGTCCGGTGCCCGCGGTGCCCGGCGCCTACGGGTGGTGGTTCAAGGAGATCCCCGGCGATATCGACGTCGAGGGCTGTGAGGTGCGGGATGGCTGGACGCTGCTGTACGTCGGGGTCTGCCCGGGCCCGCCGCGGGCGGACGGCAAACCGCGCCCGCCGCAGGATCTCCGCAAACGCATCCGCTATCACTTCGGCGCGGGCAACGGTAGCGCGGACGGGTCCACGCTGCGCAAATCCCTCGGCGTGCTGCTCGGCGAGGAACTCGGTTTCGCGCTGCGCCGGGTCGGCTCGGGCAAGCGCCAGACCTTCGCCGGCGGCGAGGCGCTGCTGAACACGTGGATGGCCGAGAACGCCGCGGTGTCCTGGGTGCAGCACCCCGAACCGTGGTACCTGGAACCCAAGCTGATCAAGGCGCTGCTGCTGCCGCTGAACTTCCAGGACAACGAGCGCAATCCGTTCGCCGCGGAACTCAAGCGGCGCCGCCGCGAGGCCGCGGTGAAGGCCGGGAAGCTGCGGATCCTCGCGGAGTGGACCTGACGGTCTCGCGCCGGTCAGTGGCAGTGCTGCGACCACGGTTGCGGGCAGTCGAAACCGATACCGGTGGCGGGGTTCTTCATCGGGTACGCCTTGGTGCCGGGTTTCGTCTTCATCGACGGTCGGACGTTTCCCTGGATCGACGATTGCCGGAGGACGCCCTGCGTTCCCGTTGAGCGGTCTTGCGCCCCGACGCCGGTGCTGACATGTACCACCGAGGGGTCGGCCTTCAGGTCGTCGTCCGGATCGGCATGCGCGAGACCGAGGCACATCAGCAGCGCCGCGCCGGCAGCGACGGCCGCCAGGGCGACCCTGGGTGGGATGGCCGTGTGGGATGGCCGGGTCGAGTTGGTCATCCGCGTCGAGTTGGTCATCCGCGTCGAGTTGGTCATCCGCGTCGAGTTGGTCATCGTGGCCTCCGGGCACAACGAGCGTGTGTCCACAGGGTATCGATCAGCCGGGTCTGCGCCCCCAGGTCACAGCGGATCGGGGGAGTATCCGACGGGCGAACACAGGTGTGGCGGCTACGCCGTGGCGCGCCGCCGGGCGGCGTCGAGCTCGGCCAGCAGCGCATCGACCTCGGCCCGTTTCTCGGCCGGGACCACCAGCGAGACGAACGCGCCGACGTTGACGGTGAGTTGCAGCAGGTCTTCACGGCCGCCGCCGAACAGTCTCTTGCGCCGGCTGAATTCCTTGACGTCGGTGCCCGCATACCTGTCGGCGGGCTTGCGGCCGGTCGAGGTGTTGGCCCGCAGCTTCTCCACCCACACGCCGTCGATCACGATGCTCTCACCGTTGATGCCGTCGATCCGGAACATCGGCAGATGGTAAACCGATCTGCCCCATGGCGCCTGGTCAACGCACTGTTGGGGGTAGAACGTAACCATGAGGCTGGTCGGGTACGCGTCGGTGCTGGCGGCGGTGATGATCGGCGGTGCGACACTGGCCGGACCGGGTGCTCCGCTGCTCGCCCGGGCGCACGCGGAGCCGGTGCCGGTCATCGAGCCCACCGTGCTGGCGGTGGTGCGGCACGATTCCGGGGCCTACAGCGAGGGTCTCGAGTTCGACGGCCCGGTCCTGTACGAGGCCACCGGCGAGCAGGGCAGATCCGAGCTTCGGCAGGTCGATCCGGTCACCGGCGTTGTGCTGCGCGCGGTCCCGCTGCCGGGCGACTACTTCGGTGAGGGCATCGCCGTCGTCGGAGACAGCATCTGGCAGCTGACCTACGCCGACGGTGTCGCCATCGAATGGGACCGGGCGTCGTTCACTCCGCGCCGTGAAGTCCCGGTGGACGGGCAGGGCTGGGGCCTGTGCCACGACGGCGCGCGTTTCATCCGCAGCGACGGCACCGATCGCCTGCGCTTCCACGACCAGACGACCTTCGCCGAGACCGGTGGTGTCCGCGTCACCCGCGACGGTCAGCCCGTCGACGGTCTGAACGAACTGGAATGCGTCGACGGCCGGGTCTGGGCGGCGGCCTGGCCCGACGACACCTTCGTCCGGCTCGACCCGGGCACCGGCGCGGTCGATCTGGTCGCCGACGTCTCCGGGCTGTGGTCGTCCGCCGACCGCGACCGGCTGCGTCAGGTGGTCAGCGGTATCGCGCACATCACGGGCACGGAGTTCCTGATCAGCGGCAAGGACTGGCCGCGGAGCTACCGGGTGCGGTTGGGCTAGTCCCCGAGACTTCGGCCGGAGCCGTTCGAATGCGAATCATCGCAGTTCAGAGTGGGTGCCCCCGGCAGGATTCGAACCTGCGGCCTTCTGCTCCGGAGGCAGACGCTCTATCCCCTGAGCTACGGGGGCGCAATCAGATGAAGCTGCGCCGGTTGGGCGTGCACAGCGTAGCGCATCTTCGAACCGGTATTGGATTCGGGACCTGAGGTCCGCGCGTCATAGGATGATCCCTCGTGACACCTGCCGATCTGGCTGCCCTGCTCAAAGCCACCGCCGCCGCGGTCCTGACGGAGCACAGCCTCGATACCAGCGCGCTGCCCGACACCATCACCGTCGAGCGTCCGCGCAACCCCGAGCACGGCGATTACGCCACCAATGTGGCCCTGCAGCTCGGAAAGAAGGTGGGAGTCAACCCGCGCGAACTGGCCGGCTGGCTGGCCGCCGCGCTCGCCGACGTGGACGGGATCGCCGCCGCCGAGATCGCCGGCCCCGGATTCGTCAACCTGCGCATCGACGCCGCCGCTCAGGGCGTGGTGGTGGCCAACGTGCTCGACGCGGGCGCCGAGTACGGCCACTCCGCCGAGCTGGCCGCCCAGAACATCAACCTGGAATTCGTGTCGGCCAACCCGACCGGCCCGATCCACATCGGCGGCACCCGGTGGGCCGCCGTGGGCGATGCGCTGGGCCGGCTGCTGAGCACTCAGGGCGCGGCGGTCACCCGGGAGTATTACTTCAACGACCACGGCGCCCAGATCGACCGGTTCGCCCGCTCGCTGATCGCCGCCGCCAAGGGCGAGCCCGCCCCGGAGGACGGTTACGCCGGTGCCTACATCAACGACATCGCGACCGCCATCCTGGAGAAGGCGCCCGACGCGCTGAGCCTGCCCGCCGACGAGCAGCAGGAGACCTTCCGCTCCATCGGCGTGGACCTGATGTTCGCCCACATCAAGGAGTCGCTGCACGAGTTCGGCACCGATTTCGACGTGTACACCCACGAGGACTCGATGCACACGTCCGGCCGGGTGGACCAGGCCATCGCGAAACTGCGCGACAACGGGGCCATCTACGAGCAGGACGGCGCGACCTGGCTGCGCACCACCGACTTCGGTGACGACAAGGACCGGGTGGTCATCAAGAGCGACGGCAACCCCGCCTATATCGCCGGTGACCTCGCCTATTACCTGGACAAGCGCAAGCGCGGGTTCAACCTGTGCATCTACATGCTCGGCGCCGACCACCACGGCTACATCGCCCGGCTCAAGGCCGCCGCCGCGGCGCTGGGCGACGATCCGGCCACCGTCGAGGTGCTGATCGGCCAGATGGTCAACCTGGTCCGCGACGGGCAGCCGGTGCGGATGAGCAAGCGGGCCGGCACCGTCATCACCCTCGACGACCTGGTGGACGCCATCGGGGTGGACGCCGCCCGGTACGTGCTGATCCGGTCCTCGGTGAACAGCCCGATCGACATCGACCTGGAGCTGTGGTCCAGCGCGTCCAACGAGAACCCGGTCTACTACGTGCAGTACGCGCACGCCCGGCTCTCCGCGTTGGCGCGCAACGCCGCCGAACTCGGCCTGACCGCGGACACCGCGCACCTGGACCTGCTCACCCACGACCGGGAAGCCACCCTGATCCGCAACCTCGGCGAGTTCGGCCGGGTCCTGAAAACCGCTGCCTCGCTGCGTGAACCGCACCGGGTGTGCCGCTACCTGGAGGATCTGGCCGGCGACTACCATCGCTTCTACGACTCCTGCCGGGTGCTCCCGCAGGGCGACGAAGAGGCCGGCGATCTGAACCGGGCCCGGCTGGCGCTGTGCGAGGCCACCCGCCAGGTCATCGCCAACGGTCTGGCCATCCTCGGCGTCAGCGCTCCGGAGCGGATGTGATCGCCCACCCCGCCGGGGAACGGCACGCCGAGGAACCCCACCATCCGGGTGCCCCCGCAAAGCCACAGACGCCCGACGAGATCATGCTGTTGGCCCCGAACGTGTGGCCGCGCAACCTGGTTCGCGGTGCCGACGGGGTGGTCTCGGTGGCCGGCGTCGCGGTGACGGACCTGGCCGAGCAGTTCGGCACCCCGCTGTTCGTGGTGGACGAGGACGACTTCCGCGGACGTTGCCGCGAGATCGCCGACGCGTTCGGCGGCGGAGAGCATGTGCACTACGCCTCCAAGGCGTTCCTGTGCTCGGAGATCGCCCGCTGGGTGCACCAGGAGGGCCTGTCGCTGGATGTGGCCACCGGCGGTGAACTGGCCGTCGCGCTGCACGCCGATTTCCCGGCCGAGCGGATCACCGTGCACGGCAACAACAAATCGGTCGACGAACTGGCCGCGGCGGTCAAGGCCGGTGTCGGGCACATCGTCATCGACTCGGAGATCGAGATCGAGCGCCTGGAGGCCGTCGCCGGCGCCGCCGGCGTCGTGCAGGACGTGCTGGTGCGGGTCACCCCGGGGGTGGAGGCACACACCCACGAATTCATCTCCACCGCGCACGAGGACCAGAAGTTCGGACTCTCGCTGGCCAGCGGTGCCGCCATGGAGGCGGTGCGCCGCGTCTTCGCCACCGACAACCTGCGCCTGGTCGGGCTGCACTGCCATGTCGGGTCGCAGATCTTCGACGTGTCCGGGTTCGAGATCGCCGCGCGCCGCCTGCTCGGCCTGCTGCGCGACGTGGTGGCCGAGTTCGGTGTGGACAAGACCGCGCAGATGAGCGTTCTCGATCTCGGTGGCGGTCTGGGCATCTCGTATCTGCCGCACGACGATCCGCCGCCCATGAAGGAACTGGCCGACAAGCTCATGGCTATCGTCAGCAACGAGGCGGCCGCGGTCGGGCTGCCCACCCCGACCCTGGTGGTCGAACCCGGGCGCGCCATCGCCGGGCCGGGCACCATCACCCTCTACGAGGTCGGCACCGTCAAGGACGTGGCGACCAGCCCCACCGCGCACCGGCGCTACGTCAGCGTGGACGGCGGCATGAGCGACAACATCCGGCCCGCCCTGTATGCCGCCGAGTACGACGCGCGGTTGGTGTCCCGGGTCAGCGACGGGCCCGCGGTGCTGGCCCGAATCGTCGGAAAGCATTGCGAGAGCGGCGATATCATCGTCCGCGACACCTGGGTGTCCGAAGACCTCGGGCCCGGGGACCTGCTGGCGGTCGCCGCCACCGGCGCATACTGCTACTCGATGTCGAGCCGGTACAACATGCTGCGCCGCCCCGCGGTGGTGGCGGTGAAGGACGGCGCCGCACGCCTGCTGCTGCGCCGGGAGACGGTCGAGGACCTGTTGAGCTTGGAAGTGGGGCAGTAACGATGTCGAAGGAGGTTCGCGCATGACAGACCAGAAGGCGATCGGCGTGGCGGTGCTCGGACTGGGCAACGTCGGCACCGAGGTGGTCCGGATCATCAAGGAGAGCGCGGCCGACCTGGAGGCGCGGATCGGCGCCCCGCTGGAACTGCGAGGAGTCGGCGTCCGTCGGGTGGCCGAGGACCGCGGTGTCCCGGTCGAGCTGCTCACCGACGACATCGACGCGCTGGTGTCCCGCGACGACGTCGATATCGTGGTCGAACTGATGGGCCCGGTGGAGCCGGCCCGCAAGGCCATCATGGCCGCCCTGCAGCAGGGCAAGTCAGTCGTCACCGCCAACAAGGCGCTGATGGCCCAGTCCACCGGCGAGCTCGCCCAGGCCGCCGAAAAGGCGCGCGTTGACCTGTATTTCGAGGCGGCGGTGGCCGGTGCCATCCCGGTCATCCGGCCGCTGACCCAGTCGCTGGCGGGGGACTCGGTGCTGCGGGTGGCCGGCATCGTCAACGGCACCACCAACTACATCCTGTCGGCGATGAACGACACCGGCGCCGACTACGCCGATGCGTTGGCCGATGCGAGCGCGCTCGGCTACGCCGAGGCCGATCCCACCGCCGATGTCGAGGGCTACGACGCCGCGGCCAAGGCCGCGATCCTCGCCTCCATCGCCTTCCACACCCGGGTGACCGCCGACGACGTCTACCGCGAGGGCATCACCAAGGTCAGTGCCGCCGATTTCGAATCGGCGAAGGCGTTGGGCTGCAACATCAAACTGCTCGCCATCTGTGAGCGACTCACCACCGGCAAGGGCAAGCAGAAGGTCTCGGCCCGGGTCTACCCGGCGCTGGTGCCGCTGGATCACCCGCTGGCGACGGTCAACGGCGCCTTCAACGCGGTGGTCGTCGAGGCGGAGGCGGCCGGCCGGCTGATGTTCTACGGCCAGGGCGCCGGCGGTGCGCCGACGGCCTCGGCGGTGACCGGCGATCTGGTGATGGCGGCCCGCAACCGGGTGCAGGGTGGGCGTGGCCCGCGCGAGTCCAAGTACGCCAAGCTGCCGATCGCCGCGATCGGTGCCATCCCGACCCGGTACTACGTCAACATGAACGTCAAGGACCGCCCGGGTGTGCTGTCCGCGGTGGCAGCGGAATTCAGCAAGCGTGAGGTGAGCATCGCCGAGGTGCGCCAGGAGAGCCTGACCGACGAAGAGGGCGGCCTGTCCGGCGCCCGGATCGTCGTGGTCACCCACCAGGCCACCGACGCGGCGCTGTCGGAAACCGTTGAGGCGCTGGCGGATCTGGACGTGGTGCAGACCATCAACAGCGTGCTTCGTATGGAAGGGACAACAGCATGAGTGGCACAGCGGCCGCCGGGCCGGTGCACAAGGCGTGGCCGGGCCTGATCGAGGCCTACCGGGATCGGCTGCCCGACGCGTTGGGCTGGACTCCGGTCACACTGCTGGAGGGCGGCACCCCGCTGATCCACGCCAAGCGGCTGTCCGAGCAGACCGGCTGCACCGTGTACCTGAAGGTGGAGGGTCTCAACCCCACCGGTTCCTTCAAGGACCGCGGTATGACGATGGCCGTGACCGACGCGATCGCGCGCGGTCAGCAGGCCGTGCTGTGCGCGTCCACCGGCAACACCTCGGCCTCGGCGGCGGCCTACGCCTCCCGCGGTGGGATCACCTGCGCGGTGCTGATCCCGCAGGGCAAGATCGCGATGGGCAAGCTCGCGCAGGCAGTCATGCACGGCGCCAAGATCATTCAGGTCGAGGGCAACTTCGACGACTGTCTGGAACTGGCCCGCAAGCTGACCGCGGACTACCCGACCATCGGGCTGGTCAACTCGGTGAACCCGGTGCGCATCGAGGGGCAGAAGACGGCCGCGTTCGAGATCGTCGACGTGCTGGGCACCGCCCCGGATGTGCACTCGCTGCCGGTCGGCAACGCCGGCAACATCACCGCCTACTGGCGCGGCTACCGCGAGTACCACCGCGACGGTCTCTCGGATCGCCTGCCGCGCATGCTCGGAACCCAGGCCGCCGGGGCGGCACCGCTGGTCAGCGGTCAGCCGGTGCGTAACCCGGAGACCATCGCGACCGCGATCCGGATCGGGTCGCCGGCGTCCTGGAACTCTGCCGTGGAGGCCAAGGAACAGTCCGACGGCCGTTTCCTGGCCGCCACCGACGAGGAGATCCTGGCCGCCTACCGCCTGGTGGCCGCGGCCGAGGGCGTGTTCGTCGAGCCCGCCTCGGCGGCCAGCATCGCCGGCCTGCTCAAGTCGATCGAGGACGGCTGGGTCAAGCCCGGTTCCACCGTGGTGTGCACCGTGACCGGCAACGGACTCAAGGACCCCGACACCGCCCTCAAGGGCATGCCGGAGGTGACCCCGATCCCGGTCGACCCGGCCGCCGTGGTGGCCCATCTGGGTCTGGGCTGACGGTCAGAACATTGGTGAACCTATCTCTGCCGGCCGGGCTGCGGGCCAGCGCCGTCGTCGCGGCCTCCAGCGCCAACCTCGGTCCCGGATTCGACAGCCTTGGTCTCGCGCTGAGCATGTACGACGAAATCGTCGTCGAGACAACTGATTCCGGCCTCACCGTCGAGGTCGAGGGGCAGGGGGCCGGGCAGGTGCCGCTGACCGAGGATCATCTGGTGGTGCGCGCGATCCTGCGCGGCCTGGACTCGGCCGGGCTCAGCGCCGGTGGGCTGAATGTGGTGTGCCGCAACGTGATCCCGCACTCTCGTGGGCTCGGATCGTCTGCCGCGGCCGTGGTCGGAGGGCTGGCCGTCGTCAACGGCTTTGCCGCCCAGGTGGATTCGCCGGAGCTGACGGTCGCGCAGCTGGTGCAGCTGTCCTCGGAGTTCGAAGGTCACCCCGACAACGCGGCGGCCGCCGTGCTGGGCGGGGCGGTGGTCTCCTGGACCGTCGCCGGCAGCGACCCGGCCCGCTACGACGCCGCGCATCTGCAGTTGCACCCGGATATCCGACTGTTCCCGGCGGTGCCGGAGACCCGGTCCTCCACCGCGGCGACCCGCGGCCTGCTGCCCGAACAGGTCAGCCACGCCGATGCGCGGTTCAACCTGGCCCGTACCGCGATGCTTGTGGTGGCGCTCACCCAGCGCCCGGATCTGCTGCTGGAGGCTACCGACGATCGGCTGCACCAGGCGCAGCGTGCGCCGGCCATGCCGGCCTCGGCGGAATACCTGGCGCTGCTCCGGCGTTCTGGGGTGGCAGCGGTGCTTTCCGGCGCGGGACCAGCGGTGATCGCACTCACCGACGGATCCGATCTGCCGGCCGAGGTGCTCGAGTACGGCGCCGCCAACGGGTTCACGGTGACCGAGATGTCGGCCGGAGACGGCGTGCGCTGGAACGCGGAAACGCCCGCGCAGACGGTGTCGGGATAACACGCGCGGGCCGGGGGCTCCTTGCTTCCAGCACTGATGCGAGTTATTCTCGCAATCGTCCAGCAATCACAGCGGCACTACCTGCGCTGACACTTAGGACGACTACCCAATCTTTCGTTTCACTCGTGGACTGATGGTCTGCCGCGCAGCGGCGGACCCTGGCGTTCACCGTCGCACCGGCGATGGTGACGCCGCGGAAGAACACGCGCTCGGCTCTTCGGCCTGGCGCAGATGACCTTCGGGGAACCCCTCGCGTAAATGCGACAGGCGAGGGAAAGAAAGGAAATCCGTGACTGATACGGACCTCTTCACGGCAAGCGAGAGCGGCGGGACCGCCGTGGAATCCGCCACCGTGACCGCAACCAAAGCCGCGCCGAGCGCAGGCGTCACCCGCGGTGGCCGTTCCGGCTCGCTGACGTCGATGCTGCTCCCGGACCTGCGGGCCCTGGCCGGCGAAGTGGGTGTCAAGGGCACCTCCGGCATGCGTAAGAGCGAGCTGATCGCCGCCATCAAGGAGCACCGTGGCGAGGGCGGCGGCGCCAAGGCCGCGCCCGCCAAGGCCACCGAGGCACCGGCCGGCACCGAGGCGCCCGCCGCACCGCAGACCGAAGCCGGCGAGGCCCCGCAGCAGTCGGCACCGCGCCGCGAGCGCCGCGGCGCCGCCCGCCAGTCGGGTGCGCCGGACAGTCAGAAGGCCCAGGCCGAGGGTGACAAGCCGGCCGACAAGGCCGAGGCCAAGACCAGCGAGGCCAAGACCGGCGAGGACAAGGCCGATAACGCCAAGGCCGGCGAGAACAAGGCCGACGGCGGTAGCGAGCCGCGCGCCGAGCGTGCCGAGAACACCGACGGTGGCTCGGAGAACCGCGGTAACCGCGAGAACCGGGACAAGAACGCCGACGGCGGCGAGCAGCAGAACCGCAACAGCAACGACCGCAACAGCGGTGAGCGCAACAGCGGGAACAGCGGCGGGAACAATCCGAACGCCAACAACTCCAACAACGACGACGACGAGGGCCGTGGTGGCCGTCGTGGCCGGCGGTTCCGCGACCGGCGTCGCCGCGGTGAGCGTTCCGGCGGCGACGGTGGCAGCGGTGGCGGTGACCGCGACACCGAACTGCGCGAGGACGACGTCGTCCAGCCGGTCGCCGGCATCCTCGACGTGCTGGACAACTACGCATTCGTGCGGACCTCGGGTTACCTGGCCGGGCCGAACGACGTGTACGTGTCGATGAACATGGTGCGCAAGAACGGTCTGCGCCGCGGTGACGCGGTCACCGGCGCCGTGCGGGTGGCCCGCGACGGCGAAGGCAGCGGTGGCGGCAACAACCCGCGCCAGAAGTTCAATCCGCTGGTCCGGCTGGACACCGTCAACGGCGGCCCGGTCGAGAACGCCAAGAACCGGCCGGAGTTCAGCAAGCTCACCCCGCTGTACCCGAACCAGCGGCTGCGCCTGGAGACCACGCCCGACCGCCTCACCACCCGCGTGATCGACCTGATCATGCCGATCGGTAAGGGTCAGCGCGCGCTGATCGTGTCCCCGCCCAAGGCCGGTAAGACCACGATCATGCAGGACATCGCCAATGCGATCACCAAGAACAATCCGGAATGCCACCTGATGGTGGTGCTCGTCGACGAGCGTCCGGAAGAGGTCACCGACATGCAGCGCTCCGTCGTCGGTGAGGTCATCGCCTCCACCTTCGACCGGCCGCCGTCAGACCACACCCAGGCCGCCGAACTCGCCATCGAGCGGGCCAAGCGCCTGGTGGAGCAGGGCAAGGACGTCGTAGTGCTGCTCGACTCCATCACCCGCCTGGGACGTGCGTACAACAACGCCTCGCCCGCCTCCGGCCGCATCCTGTCCGGTGGTGTCGATTCGACCGCGCTGTACCCGCCGAAGCGCTTCCTCGGCGCGGCCCGCAACATCGAACACGGCGGTTCGCTGACCATCATCGCCACGGCCATGGTCGAGACCGGCTCCACCGGTGACACGGTCATCTTCGAGGAGTTCAAGGGCACCGGTAACGCCGAGCTCAAACTCGATCGCAAGATCGCCGAGCGCCGGGTCTTCCCGGCCGTCGACGTCAACCCGTCGGGCACCCGCAAGGACGAGCTGCTGCTCGGCCCCGACGAGTTCGCGGTCGTGCACAAGCTGCGTCGGGTGCTCAGCGGCCTGGACAGCCATCAGGCGATCGACCTGCTGATGAGCCAGCTGCGCAAGACCAAGACGAACTACGAGTTCCTGGTCCAGGTCTCCAAGACCGCCCCGGGCAGCAACGGCGACGACTAGTCCCGCTTACTCCCGCGAGCAGTCGTGAATGGCCGCGTTTCCCACCGGAAACGCGGCCATTCACGTCTGCTCGGCAGAAAAAGGACGAGGGCTCAGACCGCCGGATCGGTGCGCAACGCCGGGATCAAATACCGCCGGACGTGCCTGAGCAACTGCGCCGGGTCGTCGGGGTCGAGCGTGTCGCCAGGCACCGTCGCCAGTGAGATCACCACGCGGGCAACCCATTCCGACGCCTCGGCGATGACGGTGTCGGAATGGATCTCGCCGTTGTCGCGGGCGGCGACCAGATAACCCGACCAGAAGGCGGCCAGATCGGGCACCAGGCCCTGCACTCCGGCACCGGCGCAGGCCGCGAACTCCTCGGGCTCGGCGACCCGCAACTTCATCAGCAGCGCGCCCGGATCGTCATAGGCGGTGCGGCCGTAGCCGATTCCCGCCACGATCTGATGGTCCAGGCCCTGCACCCGGCCCAGCACGGCGTGCGCCTGCGACCAGTAGACCTCGTTGAGTCGCACGATCGCGGCGCCCAGCAGCGTCACCTTGTCCGGGAAGTGCCGGTACAGCCAGCCCCGCGACACCCCGGCCGTCTCGGCCACCTCGGAGACGGTGGTGGCGCGGATGCCCTTGGCGTGCAGACACACCTCGGCCGCATCGATCAAACGGTCGCGGACGGTGGCCGTGCTGGTCGGCACTGATGGCTCCTCGGGTCGAGAACTCGGTGCATTGCATTCTGCCAACAACTCGTGCCATCGCGGGGGCACGGGCCACCGTGGGTGGTAGACAGTATCGGGGATCTGTTCACCGACGGAGGTGCCGCGGGTATGCCGGACACACTGCAGGAACTGCTGCGCAGCCGTGCTGCCGGCGACACCCCGGCGATCAGATACGGAGATCGGGTCTGGACCTGGCGCGAGCACATCGCCGAGGCCCACCGCCAGGCCGCCGCGCTCATCACCCTCGCCGACCCCGCCCGCCCGCTGCACGTGGGCGCCCTGCTGGCGAACTCGCCCGATATGCTCACCGCGCTGGCCGCCGCCGGCCTGGGCGGCTACGTGCTGTGCGGCATCAACACCACCCGCCGCGGCGCGGCCCTGGCCCGTGACATCGCCCGCGTCGACACCCAGATCCTGCTCACCGACGCCGCCCACCGGCACCTGCTCGACGGCCTCGACCTGCCCGGCGTCACGGTGCTCGACACCTCCGAGCCGGAGTGGGCAGACCTGCTGGCGCAGGCCCCCGAGCTGGTACCGCACCGGGAATGCCGCCCCGATGACACCTTCATGATGATCTTCACCTCCGGCACCAGCGGCGAACCCAAGGCCGTCGAGGTACCGCACTCCACGGTGCTGTTCGCCGGCAGCGCGCTGGTCCAGCGCTACGAACTCGGCAGCCAGGACACCTGCTATCTGGCCATGCCGCTGTTCCACTCCAACGCCGTGTACGCGGGCTGGAGCGTCGCCCTCGGCGCCGGTGCGGCCATGGCGCCGGCCAGTTTCTCCGCCTCGGCGTTCCTGGCCGACATCCGCCGCTACGGCGCGACCTACATGAACTACGTCGGCAAACCGCTGGCCTACATCCTGGCCACCCCGGAACGGCCCGACGACGCGGACAACCCGCTGCGGGTGGCCTTCGGCAACGAGGCCGCCGACCGCGACATCGAGGCCTTCGGGCGGCGCTTCGGCTGCACCGTATGGGACGGCTTCGGGTCCACCGAGACGGCGGTGATCATCACCCGGCCCGAGGACACCCCACCCGGCTCGATCGGCCAGGGCTTCCCGGGGGTGGCGATCTACGACCCCGAGACCTGCACCGAATGCGAGGTGGCGCGCTTCGACCCCGACGGCGCACTGCTCAACGCCGAGGCCGCGACGGGGGAGTTGGTCAACACCGGCGGTAGCGGGCTGTTCCGCGGTTACTACAACGACCCGGCCGCCACCGGTGAACGGATGCGCGGCGGCATCTACTGGTCCGGCGACCTGGCCTACCGCGATGAGCAGGGGTGGATCTACCTGGCCGGGCGCACCGGCGACTGGATGCGGGTGGACGGCGAGAACATCACCGCCGCGCCCGTCGAGCGGATCCTGCTGCGGTTGCCCCAGGTCGCCGTCGTCGCGGTGTATCCGGTGCCCGACGAACACGTCGGCGACCAGGTGATGGCGGCCATCGTGCTGCAGGACGACGCCGAACTCACCCCCGAGGCCTTCGCCGAGTTCATCGCCGCCCAGCCCGACCTGTCACCCAAGGCGCGCCCGCGCTGGGTCTGGATCGCCGGGCAGCTACCGTCGACCGCGACCAACAAGATCCTCAAGCGCGAATTGATCGCCCTGGGCACCGATCCGGGCGGCCGCTGCCTGTGGGAGCGGTCCGGCCCGGACTACCTGCCGGTGTCCTGAGCCGGGAATATCGGCCGGTCCCGGCGCGTTTTCGCATTCGGCGGTTGACCTGGCATAATGGACCGTCGACCCTCGGTTCCGGTTCACGCTCGAAGACTCCCAGGTCTGGGCTCGGGCGACCCGGCGGCCAACGATTGCAGAGGAAAGCCATGAAATCGGGTATTCACCCCAACTACGTCGAGACCAATGTGGTCTGCGGCTGCGGTCACACCTTCACCACTCGCAGCACCAAGGAGAGCGGCCACATCGTGGTCGAGGTCTGCTCGCAGTGCCACCCGTTCTACACCGGTAAGCAGAAGATCCTCGACAGCGGCGGCCGTGTGGCGCGCTTCGAGAAGCGCTACGGCAAGCGCGCCGGGGCGAGCGCAGCGACGGGGAACGCAGAAGCCAAGGCTGCTGCCGACAACTAGCTGCACCATCGGCGCCCGTACCTGGCATCCGTGCCAGGGATCGGGCGCCGATTTGCGTTCACAGGTCGATTTGCGCTCATTGGAGACCCCACGATGACGGACACCGCCCCCGCGATCGAGGCGTTGCTGGCCGAGCACGCGGACCTGCAGACCCAGCTGTCCGACCCGGC
This sequence comes from Mycolicibacterium aurum, assembly GCA_900078775.1. Lineage (GTDB taxonomy): Bacteria > Actinomycetota > Actinomycetes > Mycobacteriales > Mycobacteriaceae > Mycobacterium > Mycobacterium aurum_A. The sequence continues at coordinate 3,252,275 of LT549889.1, read as the reverse complement.
CCTGCACGCCGACGCCGGCGCCGCCCGCCGCGTAGGGCGCCGGTTCGCGCAGATCTCGCCGATCGTCTCGACGTACCGCAAGCTGGAAGAGACCCGCGGCGATCTCGAGGCGGCCCGTGAGCTGGCCACCGAGGACGCGGCGTTCGCCGCCGAGGTGCCCGAGCTGGAGGCGAAGGTCGCCGAACTCGACGCCAAGCTGACCGATCTGCTGGCCCCGCGCGATCCGCACGACGCCGACGACGTCGTGCTGGAGGTCAAGTCCGGGGAGGGCGGCGAGGAATCCGCGCTGTTCGCCGCCGACCTGGCCCGGATGTACATCCGCTACGCCGAACGGCACGGCTGGACGGTCAGCGTGCTCGACGAGACCTGGTCGGATCTGGGCGGCTACAAGGACGCCACCATCACCATCGCCAGCAAGGGTGATTCCGCCGACGGGGTGTGGTCCCGGATGAAGTTCGAGGGCGGTGTGCACCGCGTGCAGCGCGTTCCCGTCACCGAATCCCAAGGGCGCGTGCACACTTCGGCCGCCGGCGTCCTGGTCTACCCGGAGCCCGACGATGTCGAGGCGGTCCAGATCGACGAGTCGGATCTGCGCATCGACGTCTACCGGTCCTCCGGCAAGGGCGGCCAGGGCGTCAACACCACCGACTCCGCGGTGCGCATCACGCACCTGCCCACCGGCATCGTCGTCACCTGCCAGAACGAGCGCAGTCAGCTGCAGAACAAGGCCCGCGCCATGGTCGTGCTGGCCGCCCGCCTGCAGGCACTGGCCGAGGAGCAGGCCGCCGCGGACGCCTCGGCGGACCGCGCCAGCCAGATCCGCACGGTGGACCGCAGCGAGCGGATCCGCACCTACAACTTCCCGGAGAACCGGATCGCGGATCACCGGATCAACTTCAAGGCGCACAACCTCGACCAGGTGCTCGACGGCGATATGGACGCGCTGCTCGACGCCCTGGCCGCCGCCGACAAGCAGTCGCGCCTGCAGCAGGCCTAGCCGTGCTCCAGCAGGCGATCGCCGATGCGGCGGCGGCGCTGGCGGCGGCCGGCATCGACTCGGCCCGTGCCGACGCCGAACTGCTGGCCGCCCACGTCGCCGGCGTCGACCGTGGACTGCTGCGATTCACCGAGCCCGCTCCGGATTTCCCGGACCGCTACCGCGCCCTGGTCGGCCGGCGCGCGCTGCGGGTCCCGCTGCAACACCTGGTGGGCAGCGCCGCGTTCGGGCCGGTGACCCTTGAGGTCGGACCCGGGGTGTTCATCCCGCGCCCGGAGACCGAGGCGCTGCTGGAGTGGGCGCACGCGGTGCCCGTCCCGGTCGACGGGCTGATCGTGGACCTGTGCACGGGTTCGGGTGCGCTGGCGCTGGCCCTGGCCACCTACCGGCCCGACGTCCGCGTCATCGCCGTCGAACGGTCCGCCGACGCGCTCGGCTACGCCCGCGCCAACGTTGCCGGATCGCAGGTGGAACTCGTCCGCGCCGACGTCACCGCCGCCGGCCTGCTGGCCGAACTGGACGGCCGAGTCGACCTGGTGGTGTCCAACCCGCCCTACATTCCCGACGGTGCGGAACTGGAACCCGAAGTGGCCGAACATGATCCGCACGCCGCCCTGTTCGGCGGCCCGGACGGCATGGCGGTCATCGCACCCATCGTCCACCTGGTGGCCCGGCTGCTGCGGCCCGGCGGCCAGGTCGGGGTGGAGCACGACGACACCACCTCGGCGGCAACCGTGAACCTGTTCACCGCCGCCGGTGTGTTCACCGGCATCACGGCACGCCGCGACCTGGCCGGTCGGCCCCGGTTCGTGACCGCGGTGAGAAGCTGAGTCAGATGAGATGAGCGAGGAGCTATGACACAGCTGTTCGACTGTGCCGACCCCGACCAGCGGACCACCGGTCTGACGTCCGCGGTGAGCGCCGTCAAGGGTGGGGGACTGGTCGTGCTGCCCACCGACACCGTGTACGGGATCGGCGCCGACGCGTTCAACAGCACGGCCGTCGGCGCGCTGCTGGCCGCCAAGAACCGGGGCCGGGACATGCCCGTCGGCGTACTGGTCGGCTCCTGGCACACCATCGACGGACTGGTGTACGCGGTGCCGCCGGCCGCGCGCGAACTGATCCAGGCGTTCTGGCCCGGGGCCCTGAGCCTGGTGGTCCGGCACGCCCCGTCGCTGCAGTGGGACCTCGGCGACGCCAACGGCACCGTGATGCTGCGGATGCCGCTGCACCCGGTGGCGATCGATCTGCTGCGCGAGGTCGGCCCGATGGCGGTCTCCAGCGCCAACATCTCGGGTCACCCGGCGGCCGTCACCGCCGCCGAGGCCCAGGCCCAGCTGGGCGCGCGGGTCGAGGTCTACCTGGACGGTGGCCCGTCCCCGCAGGGTGCGGCCTCCACCATCGTCGACGTCTCCACCGCGCAACCGCGGGTGTTGCGGGAGGGGCCCGTCTCGATCGCCGACGTCGCCCGGGTGCTCGGCGTCGACGCCGCGGCACTCGTGCCCGAGGCCCCTGGTGAGGCCTGACACGCCGTCCCCGGCGGCGCCCGGCACGCACCGCCGCGTTCAGCGTCTTCGCGTACGGTTCACCGAGTGGTGAGCGAACCGGTCTTTCTGGCTGAGGGTCTGCTCGCCCTTTCCGACCGCGGGGCCGGTGTCCCGCTGCGCGAACTCGCGCTCGTCGGGCTGGCCGCCGCGATCATCACCTACTTCGCCACCGGCTGGGTACGGGCGCTGGCCCTGCGCGTCGGTGCGGTGGCCTACCCACGCGAGCGCGATGTGCACGTGCAGCCCACCCCGCGGATGGGCGGGCTGGCCATCTACCTCGGTGTGGTCGGGGCGGTGCTGCTGGCCTCCCAGCTGCCCGCGCTCAACCGCGGCTTCGTCTACTCCACCGGTATGCCCGCCGTGGTGGTCGCCGGCGGGCTCATCATGCTGGTCGGGCTCATCGACGACCGGTGGGGCCTGGACGCGCTGACCAAGTTCGCCGGGCAGATCACCGCCGCCAGCGTGCTGGTCACCATGGGCGTCGCCTGGAGCGTGCTGTACATCCCGATCGGCGGGGTCGGCACCATCGTGCTGGACCAGGTGACCTCGATCCTGCTGACCCTGGCGCTGACGGTCTCCATCGTCAACGCGATGAACTTCGTCGACGGGCTGGACGGGCTGGCCGCCGGGCTGGGCCTGATCACGGCGCTGGCCATCTGCATCTTCTCCGTCGGCCTGCTCCGCGACCACGGCGGTGACGTGCTGTTCTACCCGCCGGCGATCATCTCGGTGGTGCTGGCCGGGGCCTGTCTGGGATTCCTGCCGCACAACTTCCACCGGGCCAAGATCTTCATGGGGGACTCCGGTTCGATGCTGATCGGGCTGATGCTCGCGGCCGCGTCGACCACGGCGGCGGGCCCGATCTCGCAGAACGCCTACGGGGCCCGCGACGTCTTCGCGCTGCTGTCGCCGTTCCTGTTGGTGGTGGCGGTGATGTTCGTGCCCGCACTGGACATGCTGCTGGCCATCGTGCGCCGCACCCGCGCCGGGAAGAGCCCGTTCAGCCCGGACAAGATGCACCTGCACCACCGGCTGCTGCAGATCGGGCATTCGCACCGCCGCGTCGTGCTGCTCATCTACCTGTGGGTCGGCATCGTCGCCCTGGGTGCGGCCAGCACCATCTTCTTCGATCCCAGGCACACCCTGGCCGTCATGCTCGCGGCCATCGTGGTCGCCGGGGTGGTGACACTGATACCGCTGTTGCGCGGCCGGAACAGTCCGATCCAGGAGCCGTAGAGCCGATGTACGACCGAAAGTAGTAGGCCGGTTTTTGTGCCTCCTACCTTGTGGTACGGTTCCCGTCATAACCCGAGAACCACGCGGGTTGCCGGCTTGGCCCAGCAGTTTGAGAAGACCGCTCGGCGCCGATGCACGACCGTCTATATGAACGAAAACAGGGAGCTACCCCTTGGGTGATTCCAGCGCGCCCGCTGCCTTCCGATACTCTCGTCGGGCACGCACAGCAGTTTTGCAGTTTTTTGTGTTACCGATCAGTACCCCCCTCGACGCCGCGGGATTGAGGTGAACGACGTGACGACGCCAGCGCATGACGCGCCCTTGGTGTTCCCTTCCGTCGCCTTCCGTCCGGTGCGGCTGCTGATCGTCTGCGTGGCGTTGACCGCTGTGGCCGTCGCGGCCGCCGGTTTCGTCGGCAACATCTTTTTCGGTGTGTTCTTCGGCCTCGGACTCGGCCTCGGTCTGCTCAACGCGCTGCTGGTGCGTAAGGCTGTCGAGTCGATCACGATGCAGGACCACCCTCTCAAGAAGAAGATGGCTGTGAACTCCGCCACGCGACTGTTGGTGATCACCGCAGTCGCATTGGTGGTGGCCATCTACTTCAAGGCACACGGCGGAATTGCGGTGCTGTTCGGGCTGGCCATCTTCCAGGCGCTGCTGGTCATGAGCACCAGCATCCCGGTGCTGAAGAAGATCCGCTCCAACGGCTTGGACGTCGAAGGCGTCCCCGCATCGGATTCGAAGGATTGAGCTGACCCTGATGACTGAGACTGTGCTCGCCGCCGAAGAGGGTGGCACCGCCATCCACGTCGGACACCACACGATGGTGTTCGAGATGTTCGGCATGACGTTCAACGGTGACACCATCCTGGCCACCGCGATCACCGCGCTGATCATCATCGGCCTGGCGTTCTACCTGAAGTCGAAGGTCACCTCCACCGGTGTCCCCGGCGGTGTGCAGCTGTTCTGGGAGGCTCTGACCATCCAGATGCGCCAGCAGATCGAGGGCTCGATCGGCATGAAGGTCGCGCCCTTCGTGCTGCCGCTGGCCGTCGCGCTGTTCGCCTTCATCCTCATCTCGAACTGGCTCGCGGTGTTGCCGTGGCAGTACGGCGGTGCCGACGGTGCGGCCGCCGAGCTGTACAAGCCGCCCGCCTCGGACATCAACTTCGTGCTGGCCCTGGCCCTGTTCGTGTTCATCTGCTACCACGCGGCCGGCTTCTGGCGCCGCGGCGCGATCGGCCACCCGGTCGCCGTCGTCAAGGGCCACGTCGCCTTCCTGGCCCCGATCAACATCGTCGAGGAACTCGCCAAGCCGATCTCGCTGGCACTCCGACTTTTCGGCAACATCTTCGCCGGCGGCATCCTGGTCGGCCTGATCGCGATGTTCCCCTGGTACATCCAGTGGGCCCCCAACGCCATCTGGAAGACCTTCGACCTGTTCGTCGGTCTGATCCAGGCCTTCATCTTCTCGCTGCTGACGATCCTGTACTTCAGCCAGTCGATGGAAGTTCACGACGACCACGACGAAAAAGCGCACGCGCACTAACGACCCTCAGTACGACCCGTAGAAGCAGTCCTGGTGGCACCGCCGCCAGTTACAAGGAGGAAGAAAGTAATGGAACTCGATCCCAACGCCATCATCACTGCTGGCGCGCTGATCGGTGGCGGTCTGATCATGGGTGGCGGTGCCATCGGCGCCGGTATCGGCGACGGCATCGCGGGTAACGCGCTGATCTCCGGCATCGCCCGGCAGCCCGAGGCCCAGGGCCGGCTGTTCACCCCGTTCTTCATCACCGTCGGTCTGGTGGAAGCCGCCTACTTCATCAACCTGGCCTTCATGGCGCTGTTCGTGTTCGCCACGCCGGGCCTGCAGTAGTCCGACAGCATGGACCAACTGACCGTATCCATCGTGGCCGCAGAAGAGGGCGGTGGGACCAGTAACTTCCTGATCCCCAACGGCACCTTTTTCGCCGTGCTGCTCATCTTCCTGATCACGCTCGCCGTGATCTGGAAGTGGGTGGTGCCGCCGATCAGCAAGGTGCTCGCCGAGCGCGAGGCCATGCTGGCCAAGACCGCTGCTGACAGCCGCAAGTCGGCCGAACAGGTGGCAGCCGCTCAGGCCGACTACGACGAGGCGATGGCCGGCGCACGCGCCGAGGCGTCGGCTCTTCGTGACGAGGCCCGCGCCGCCGGCCGTCAGGTCGTCGACTCGAAGCGGGCCGAGGCCAGCGGTGAGGTCGCCGAGACGGTACGCCAGGCCAACGAGAAGCTGTCCCAGCAGGGTGCAGCCGCTCAAGCCGAGCTGGCTTCGTCGGTGGATGGCCTGTCGGCCACCCTGGCCAGCCGCATCCTCGGCGTCGACGTGAATTCGGGACGGAACAAGTAGATGTCGACATTCATCGGACAGCTGATCGGCTTCGCCGTCATCGTGTTCATCATCGTCAAGTGGGTGGCCCCCCTGATCAAGGGGCTGATGGTCAAGCAGCAGGAAGCCATCAGGGTCGCCCTGGCCGAGAGCGCCGAAGCGGCGAAGCGGCTCGCCGATGCCGACGCGATGCATGCCAAGGCACTCGCCGATGCCGCCGCCGAATCCGGCAGCGTGACCAGCGAGGCCCAGCAGGACGCCGAGCGGATCAAGGCCCAGCTGGCCGAGCAGGCCGGTGTCGACGCCGAGCGGATCAAGACGCAGGGCGGGCAGCAGATTCAGCTGCTCCGCCAGCAGACGGTGCGTGAGCTGCGTCTGGGCCTCGGCGACGACGCGGTGCGCAAGGCCGGCGATCTGGTCCGTGCCCACGTGGCCGACCCGGCCGCTCAGGCCGCGACCGTCGATCGCTTCCTGGACGATCTGGACCAGATGGCACCCTCGGCGGCGGTCGTCGAGACCAGCATCACCGCCGGACTGCGGGCCGCCAGCCGTGCGGCTGTGGAAGCCCTGACCGCCGAATTCGACAGCGCTGCAGGCGGATTGGATGCCAACGGTCTGACCGCACTGGCCGACGACCTGACCGCGGTGGCCAAGCTGCTGATCTCCGAGGGCACGCTGACCAAGCACCTCGCCGAGCCGACCGATTCGCCGGCGGCCAAGGTCGCGCTGGTCGACAAGTTGCTGACCGGCAAGATCGGCGACCCGGCCCTCAAGCTCGTCCGCACCGCCGTCTCGCAGCGTTGGTCGGTCGAGTCCAACCTGATCGACGGCATCGAGCACATCGCGCGGCTGGCTCTGCTGCAGCGCGCCAAGGTCGCCGGTGAGGTCGACGAGGTCGAGGATCAGCTGTTCCAGTTCGGTCGGGTGCTCGATGAGGAGCCGCGACTGTCCGCGCTGCTGAGCGACTACACCGCCGATGCCGCAACCCGAGTCGCCCTGCTGGACAAGGTGGTCGGGACCGGCAGCAGTGCCAACGGCACGGCCGCCGCGCTGCTGGCCCAGACCGTGACCCTGCTCCGCGGCGAGCGTGCCGACGAAGCCGTGATCGATCTCGCCGAGCTGGCTGTGGCCCGTCGCGGGGAGGTCGTCGCCCACGTGAGTGCCGCAGCGGAATTGAGCGACGCCCAGCGCGATCGCCTCACCGCGGTGCTCACGCGTATCTACGGGCATCCGGTGTCCGTCCAGTTGCATGTCGATCCGGAACTGCTCGGTGGTCTGTCGATCACCGTCGGTGACGAAGTGATCGACGGCTCCATCGCGTCCCGCTTGGCTGCCGCGCAGAACCAGCTGCCGGACTGACGAGACCCGATCCCCAAGACTCATCACCCAGATCAAAGGTAGGAAGACGAAAAACCATGGCAGAGTTGACAATCTCCGCTTCTGATATCGAAGGTGCCATCGAGGATTACGTATCCTCGTTTTCCGCCGACACCGAGCGGGAAGAGGTCGGCACCGTTGTCGATGCCGGTGACGGCATCGCCCACGTCGAGGGCCTGCCCTCGGTCATGACCCAGGAGCTGCTCGAATTCGAGGGCGGCGTGCTGGGCGTGGCGCTGAACCTCGACGAGCACAGCGTCGGCGCCGTGATCCTGGGCGAGTTCAACAAGATCGAGCAGGGCCAGCAGGTCAAGCGCACCGGCGAGGTGCTCTCGGTGCCGGTCGGCGACGCGTTCCTCGGCCGCGTGGTGAACCCGCTGGGCCAGCCGATCGACGGTCAGGGTGACATCGCGTCCGAGACCCGTCGTGCGCTGGAACTGCAGGCACCGTCCGTGGTTCAGCGCCAGGGCGTCGGCGAGCCGCTGCAGACCGGTATCAAGGCCATCGACGCCATGACCCCGATCGGCCGTGGCCAGCGTCAGCTGATCATCGGTGACCGCAAGACCGGCAAGACCGCCGTCGCCGTGGACACCATCCTGAACCAGCGTCAGGCCTGGGAAACCGGTGACCCGCAGCAGCAGGTGCGCTGCGTCTACGTCGCGATCGGCCAGAAGGGCACCACGATCGCCTCGGTGAAGCGTGCGCTCGAAGAGGGCGGCGCGATGGAGTACACCACCATCGTCGCGGCCCCGGCGTCGGATCCCGCCGGCTTCAAGTGGCTGGCCCCGTACACCGGCTCGGCCATCGGCCAGCACTGGATGTACGACGGTAAGCACGTCCTGATCGTGTTCGACGATCTGACCAAGCAGGCCGACGCCTACCGCGCCATCTCGCTGCTGCTGCGCCGCCCGCCGGGCCGCGAGGCGTTCCCCGGTGACGTCTTCTACCTGCACTCCCGCCTGCTGGAGCGTTGCGCGAAGCTGTCCGACGAGCTCGGTGGCGGCTCGATGACCGGTCTGCCGATCATCGAGACCAAGGCCAACGACATCTCGGCCTTCATCCCGACCAACGTCATCTCGATCACCGATGGTCAGTGCTTCCTGGAGTCCGACCTGTTCAACCAGGGCGTCCGGCCGGCCGTCAACGTCGGTGTGTCGGTGTCCCGCGTCGGTGGCGCCGCGCAGATCAAGGCGATGAAGGAGGTGGCGGGAAGTCTCCGCCTGGACCTGTCGCAGTACCGCGAGCTGGAGGCCTTCGCGGCCTTCGCCTCCGACCTGGACGCCGCGTCGAAGGCTCAGCTGGACCGCGGTGTGCGCCTGGTGGAGCTGCTCAAGCAGCCCCAGTACAGCCCGCTGGCCGTCGAGGACCAGGTCGTCGCGATCTTCCTCGGCACCCAGGGCCACCTGGATTCGGTTCCCGCCGAAGACGTCTCGCGCTTCGAGGCGGAGCTGCTGGAGCACGTCAAGGCCAGCCACGCCGACATCCTGACCGGCATCAAGGAGACCAAGAAGCTCTCCGAGGAGGCCGAGGAGAAGCTCGTCAAGGTCATCAACGACTTCAAGAAGGGCTTCTCGGCTTCCGACGGCAGCTCTGTCGTCGCGACCGAGCACGATGCCGACGCTCTGGATCCCGAGGATCTGGAGAAGGAATCGGTCAAGGTCCGCAAGCCGGCACCCAAGAAGGCCTAGGTAACCAATGGCAGCCACACTGCGCGAGCTGCGTGGGCGTATCAAATCCGCCGGGTCGATCAAGAAGATCACCAAGGCCCAGGAACTGATCGCCACGTCGCGAATCGCCAAGGCACAGGCGAGGGTCGAGGCTGCTCGGCCCTACGCCACCGAGATCACCAACATGCTCACCGAGCTTGCCGGTGCCAGCGCGCTGGATCACCCGCTGCTCGTCCCGCGGGAGAACCCGAAGCGGGCCGCCGTGCTGGTGGTGTCCTCAGACCGCGGTCTGTGCGGCGGCTACAACGCCAACGTGCTGCGCCGCGCCGAGGAGCTCTTCTCGCTGCTGCGTGACGAGGGCAAGGACCCGGTGGTCTATGTCGTCGGCCGGAAGGCGTTGGGCTACTACAGCTTCCGCCAGCGCAAGGTATCCGAGTCGTGGACCGGCTTCTCCGAGCGGCCGACGTACGAGAACGCCAAGGAGATCGCGGATACCCTGGTGACCGCGTTCATGTCCGGTGCCGACGACGAGGGTGACGACGCGGGTGCCGACGGCATCCTCGGGGTGGACGAGATCCACATCGTGTCCACCGAGTTCCGGTCGATGCTGTCGCAGACAGCCGTGGCCCTGCGGATCGCCCCGATGGTCGTCGAGTACGTGGGCGAGGCTGAAACCGGGCCGCACACCCTGTTCTCGTTCGAACCGAACGCCGAGACGCTGTTCGACGCCCTGCTGCCGCGCTACATCGCGACCCGGGTGTACGCGGCTCTGCTGGAGGCAGCCGCATCGGAGTCGGCCTCGCGCCGGCGCGCCATGAAGTCGGCCACCGACAACGCCGACGATCTGATCAAGGCACTCACGCTGGCGGCCAACCGCGAGCGTCAGGCGCAGATCACCCAGGAAATCAGCGAGATCGTCGGCGGCGCCAACGCGCTGGCCGACTCGAAATAGGCCTACGTAAAAGCGAAAGCGAAGAAGAGATATGACTACCGTAGAGACCAAGACCACGACGGGTCGCGTTGTTCGTATCACGGGCCCCGTGGTCGACGTCGAGTTCCCGCGCGGCTCCGTGCCCGCACTGCTGAACGCGCTGCACGCCGAGATCACCTTCGGTGCGCTGGCCAAGACCCTGACCCTGGAGGTCGCCCAGCACCTGGGCGACAACCTGGTGCGCTGCATCTCCATGCAGCCCACCGACGGCCTGGTCCGCGGCCAGGACGTCACCGACACCGGTGCCTCGATCTCGGTGCCCGTCGGTGACGGCGTCAAGGGCCACGTGTTCAACGCCCTGGGCGACTGCCTCGACGAGCCCGGCTACGGCAAGGACTTCGAGCACTGGTCCATCCACCGCAAGCCGCCGGCCTTCGCCGACCTGGAGCCCCGCACCGAGATGCTGGAGACCGGTCTGAAGGTCGTCGACCTGCTCACCCCGTACGTGCGTGGCGGCAAGATCGCCCTGTTCGGTGGTGCCGGCGTCGGTAAGACCGTTCTGATCCAGGAGATGATCAACCGCATCGCCCGCAACTTCGGTGGCACCTCGGTGTTCGCCGGCGTGGGTGAGCGCACCCGTGAGGGCAACGACCTGTGGGTCGAGCTCGCGGACGCCAACGTGCTCAAGGACACCGCCTTGGTGTTCGGTCAGATGGACGAGCCGCCGGGCACCCGTATGCGCGTCGCCCTGTCCGCACTGACCATGGCGGAGTTCTTCCGCGATGAGCAGGGCCAGGACGTGCTGCTGTTCATCGACAACATCTTCCGGTTCACCCAGGCCGGTTCCGAGGTCTCGACCCTGCTGGGTCGTATGCCTTCGGCCGTGGGTTACCAGCCGACGCTGGCCGACGAGATGGGCGAGCTGCAGGAGCGCATCACCTCGACCCGTGGTCGCTCGATCACCTCGATGCAGGCCGTGTACGTGCCCGCCGACGACTACACCGACCCGGCCCCGGCCACCACGTTCGCCCACCTGGACGCCACCACCGAACTCTCTCGTGCGGTGTTCTCCAAGGGCATCTTCCCCGCGGTGGATCCGCTGGCGTCGTCCTCGACGATCCTGCACCCCAGCGTGGTCGGCGACGAGCACTACCGCGTCGCCCAGGAAGTCATCCGGATCCTGCAGCGCTACAAGGATCTCCAGGACATCATCGCCATCCTCGGTATCGACGAGCTGTCCGAAGAGGACAAGGTGCTGGTGTACCGCGCCCGTAAGATCGAGCGCTTCCTGAGCCAGAACATGATGGCGGCCGAGCAGTTCACCGGTCAGCCCGGCTCGACCGTGCCGCTCAAGGAGACCATCGAGGCCTTCGACAAGCTGGCCAAGGGCGAGTTCGACCACCTGCCCGAGCAGGCGTTCTTCCTCATCGGTGGCCTCGACGACCTGGCGAAGAAGGCAGAAACCCTCGGCGCCAAGCTGTGATGAGCGCTTGCGCGAAGAACAAATGGGTTGAGTTGAGCGTTTCAGTACGAAAGGTGGTGTGCCATGGCTGACCTTGACGTCGAGATCGTCGCCGTCGAGCGCGAGTTGTGGTCGGGCAAGGCCACATTCGTCTTCACCCGCACCACCGCCGGTGAGATCGGCATCCTGCCGCGGCACATCCCGCTGGTGGCCCAGCTGGTCGACGACGCCATGGTGCGCGTCGAGCGGGAGGGCGAGGATGACCTTCGCATCGCGGTGGACGGCGGTTTCCTGTCGGTGACCGAGGGCAAGGTGAGCCTTCTCGTGGAGAACGCTCAGTTCGAGTCCGAGGTCGATGCCGACGCCGCCAAGCGCGACGCCGAGTCCGACGACGAATCGACGGCCGCCTGGGGCCGCGCGCGGCTGCGTGCGGTCGGGCAGCTCGACTAGTAAGTAGGCAACGCCGATGAGCGCGTCCATGATGTTCATGGTCGCGCTCGTCGGCGTTTTGCTGTTGGCGGTCGTCGCCCTGGGTTACCGGTTGTGGAAGCTGCGCCAGGTCGGGGGGACGGCGGCCATCCTGCGTGACTATCCGGCCGAGGGCGGCCAGGGTTGGCGGCACGGCGTGCTGCGGTACCGCGGTGGCGAGGCCGAGTTCTATCGGCTGTCCAGCATGCGCTGGTGGCCGGACCGCCGGTTGAGCCGGCTCGGGCTGGAAGTCGTCGCGCGGCGGTCCCCACGCGGGGACGAGTTCGACATCATGACCGAAGAGATCGTCATCCTGGAGCTGCGCGACGTCAGCCCCGAACGCGGCCGCGGCTACGAGGTCGCGCTGGATCGCGGTGCGCTGACCGCGTTCACCTCGTGGCTGGAATCCCGGCCGTCCCCGCGGACGCGTCGCCGCCGGCGTTCGGCCTAGTCGCCGGCTCGCTGGCGATCGCCGCCCGGCTTCCACTTCACATCACCGTCCGGGTTGGCCACCCGGGACAGGATGAACAGCAGATCGGACAGCCGGTTCAGATACTTGGCCGGCAGGACGTTCACCGAATCCCCGTACTGATCGACGGCCCGCCAGGCCGCGCGTTCCGCCCGCCGGGTCACCGTGCGCGCCACGTGCAGCAGCGCCGACAGCGCGGTGCCGCCGGGCAGGATGAACGAGTCGAGCTTGGGCAGATCTTCGTTGAACTCGTCACACCACGCTTCCAGGCGATCGATGTAGTCCTGGCGCACCCGCAGCGGCGGGTACTCGGGGTTCGCGACGACCGGCGTGGACAGGTCGGCACCCGCGTCGAACAGGTCGTTCTGGATCTGCAGCAGCACCTGGCGGATGGTCTCGTCGGGCCGGCCGAGGGACAGCGCGACACCGATCGCGGCGTTGGTCTCATCGCAGTCCGCGTAGGCCTCCAGACGTGCGTCGTTCTTGGACACCCGGCTGAAATCGCTGAGTCCGGTGGTGCCATCGTCGCCGGTCCGGGTGTATATGCGGGTCAGGTGCACAGCCATGGTTAGACCGTACCGGGGGACGGCGGGGGATCGTCGCCGCAGTGTTCTCCAACTGATACCGCGGGTGCTTACACTGGCCCGCGTGAGCGATCGTTTCGTGGTGACGGGCGGGAGCCGGTTATCGGGTGAAGTCGCCGTCGGGGGAGCAAAGAACAGTGTGCTCAAACTGATGGCGGCGGCGCTGTTGGCCGAGGGCACCAGCACGATCACCAACTGCCCGGACATCCTGGATGTCCCGTTGATGGCGGAGGTACTGCGGGGGCTGGGGGCGACCGTCGAACTCGACGGGTCGACCGTGCGGATCACCTCGCCCGACGAGGTCAAGTACGACGCGGACTTCGCCGCGGTTCGCCAGTTCCGCGCCTCGGTGTGTGTGCTCGGCCCGTTGGTGGGCCGGGGCAAGCGGGCGAAGGTGGCGCTGCCCGGCGGTGACGCGATCGGATCCCGGCCGTTGGACATGCATCAGTCCGGGCTGCGCCAGCTCGGCGCCCGGTGCAACATCGAGCACGGTTGCGTGGTCGCAGAGGCCGACCGGTTGCGTGGTGCGGAAATCCAGTTGGAGTTTCCGTCCGTGGGGGCGACCGAGAACATCCTGATGGCTGCGGTGCTCGCCGAAGGTGTGACGACGATCCACAACGCGGCCCGCGAACCCGATATCGCCGACATCTGCACGATGCTCAACGAGATGGGCGCGCAGGTGTCCGGTGCCGGCTCGTCGACGTTGACGATCACCGGGGTCGACCGGCTGTATCCGACCGAGCACCGGGTGATCGGGGACCGGATCGTCGCGGCGACCTGGGGGATAGCCGCGGCGATGACGCGCGGTGACATCTCGGTCACCGGGGTGGACCCCGCGCACCTGCAGCTGGTGTTGCACAAGCTGCACGATGCGGGTGCGACCGTCACCCAGCACGACAACGGTTTCCGGGTGGTGCAGTACGAGCGGCCCAAGGCTGTCAACGTCGCGACCCTGCCGTTCCCGGGATTCCCGACCGACCTGCAGCCGATGGCCATCGGCCTGGCCTGCATTGCCGACGGCACGTCGATGATCACCGAGAACGTGTTCGAAGCACGGTTCCGGTTCGTCGAGGAGATGATCCGGTTGGGTGCGGACGCCCGGACCGATGGTCACCATGCGGTGGTGCGGGGCCTGCCCCAGTTGTCGAGTGCTCCGGTGTGGGCGTCGGACATCCGGGCCGGTGCCGGCCTGGTGCTGGCCGGCCTGGTCGCCGACGGCGATACCGAGGTGCACGACGTCTTCCACATCGACCGTGGCTACCCGCTGTTCGTGGAGAACCTGGTCAGTTTGGGAGCCGAGGTTGAGCGGGTAAGCTAGGCCGAGTCGCCTCAGAAGCCGCTTTTAAGCCTCTGACCAGCGGATTTGACTTTGAAACGCAGGAAGCTCTAATCTTTTGAAGTCGCCGCGGAGACGCGAGACAGAGAAGCTTGACTCGCCGGAACAGATAGTTTAAGCTGGCAGGGTTGCCCTTCAAAGGGAGACTTCTTCACAATCTGGTCTGTTGTTTGAGAACTCAATAGTGTGTTTGGTGGTTTTTGTTTGTTGTTTTTTTGCCATCCTTGGTGGGGGACTCCCCGTCTTCCTGCCGCTTGGGGATGGTTTTTTTGATGCCAGTTTTGGTGTCTTTTGTTTGGTCGAATTTTTCTGATTCGAATTCCACCTGACTTTGGTCGGGTTGTTTTTGTTTGGAGAGTTTGATTCTGGCTCAGGACGAACGCTGGCGGCGTGCTTAACACATGCAAGTCGAACGGAAAGGCCCTTCGGGGTACTCGAGTGGCGAACGGGTGAGTAACACGTGGGTGATCTGCCCCGCACTTTGGGATAAGCCTGGGAAACTGGGTCTAATACCGAATATGACCATTGGCTTCATGGCTGGTGGTGGAAAGCTTTTGCGGTGTGGGATGAGCCCGCGGCCTATCAGCTTGTTGGTGGGGTAATGGCCTACCAAGGCGACGACGGGTAGCCGGCCTGAGAGGGTGACCGGCCACACTGGGACTGAGATACGGCCCAGACTCCTACGGGAGGCAGCAGTGGGGAATATTGCACAATGGGCGCAAGCCTGATGCAGCGACGCCGCGTGAGGGATGACGGCCTTCGGGTTGTAAACCTCTTTCAGCACAGACGAAGCGCAAGTGACGGTATGTGCAGAAGAAGGACCGGCCAACTACGTGCCAGCAGCCGCGGTAATACGTAGGGTCCGAGCGTTGTCCGGAATTACTGGGCGTAAAGAGCTCGTAGGTGGTTTGTCGCGTTGTTCGTGAAAACTCACAGCTTAACTGTGGGCGTGCGGGCGATACGGGCAGACTTGAGTACTGCAGGGGAGACTGGAATTCCTGGTGTAGCGGTGGAATGCGCAGATATCAGGAGGAACACCGGTGGCGAAGGCGGGTCTCTGGGCAGTAACTGACGCTGAGGAGCGAAAGCGTGGGGAGCGAACAGGATTAGATACCCTGGTAGTCCACGCCGTAAACGGTGGGTACTAGGTGTGGGTTTCCTTCCTTGGGATCCGTGCCGTAGCTAACGCATTAAGTACCCCGCCTGGGGAGTACGGCCGCAAGGCTAAAACTCAAAGAAATTGACGGGGCCCGCACAAGCGGCGGAGCATGTGGATTAATTCGATGCAACGCGAAGAACCTTACCTGGGTTTGACATGCACAGGACGCCGGCAGAGATGTCGGTTCCCTTGTGGCCTGTGTGCAGGTGGTGCATGGCTGTCGTCAGCTCGTGTCGTGAGATGTTGGGTTAAGTCCCGCAACGAGCGCAACCCTTGTCCTATGTTGCCAGCGGGTTATGCCGGGGACTCGTAGGAGACTGCCGGGGTCAACTCGGAGGAAGGTGGGGATGACGTCAAGTCATCATGCCCCTTATGTCCAGGGCTTCACACATGCTACAATGGCCGGTACAAAGGGCTGCGATGCCGTGAGGTGGAGCGAATCCTTTCAAAGCCGGTCTCAGTTCGGATCGGGGTCTGCAACTCGACCCCGTGAAGTCGGAGTCGCTAGTAATCGCAGATCAGCAACGCTGCGGTGAATACGTTCCCGGGCCTTGTACACACCGCCCGTCACGTCATGAAAGTCGGTAACACCCGAAGCCGGTGGCCTAACCCCTTGTGGGAGGGAGCCGTCGAAGGTGGGATCGGCGATTGGGACGAAGTCGTAACAAGGTAGCCGTACCGGAAGGTGCGGCTGGATCACCTCCTTTCTAAGGAGCACCACGAGACCTGTTGCCCGCCCACATCGTGTGGGGGTTCGGTGACTCAGGCGATTCGTTGGATGGCCTCACACCTGTAGTGGGTGGGGGTCTGGTGCACAACAAACTTGTAGGAACTGCCAGACACACTATTGGGCTTTGAGACAACAGGCCCGCGGTCCTGGTCCTCTTTGTGAGGGTCTTGTGCCGGCTCACACCGTTGGGTGGGAGTTTCTGTTGTTGCTCCATCTTTGGTGGTGGGGTGTGGTGTTTGATTTGTGGATAGTGGTTGCGAGCATCTAGCACGCAAGGATTGGTTGCCGGCCTTCGGGTGGGTGCCTTTTGTTGTGTGTGTTTGATGTGCAATTTTTTTCTTCTATTTGGTTTTATCTGTGTTGTAAGTGTTTAAGGGCGCATGGTGGATGCCTTGGCATTGGGAGCCGATGAAGGACGTAGGAGGCTGCGATAAGCCTCGGGGAGCTGCCAACCGAGCGTTGATCCGAGGATGTCCGAATGGGGAAACCCAGCACGAGTGATGTCGTGTTACCCGCCGGTGAATATATAGCCGTCGGGAGGGAACGCGGGGAAGTGAAACATCTCAGTACCCGTAGGAAGAGAAAACAAAAGTGATTCCGTGAGTAGTGGCGAGCGAAAGCGGAGGATGGCTAAACCGTATGCATGTGATACCCGGCGGGGGTTGTGTGTGCGGGGTTGTGGGGCGTTTCTTCTCTCATCCGCCGATGAGGGCAACAGTGAGAAAAGTTTGTGTTAGCGGAAGTGGTTTGGGATGACCTGCCGTAGACGGTGAGAGCCCGGTACGTGAAAACATGAACTCTGTTGTGGGACTGTCCCCGAGTAGCAGCGGGCCCGTGAAATCTGCTGTGAATCTGCCGGGACCACCCGGTAAGCCTGAATACTTCCCAATGACCGATAGCGGATTAGTACCGTGAGGGAATGGTGAAAAGTACCCCGGGAGGGGAGTGAAATAGTACCTGAAACCGTGTGCCTACAATCCGTCAGAGCCCTCTCTTTGAGTGGGGTGATGGCGTGCCTTTTGAAGAATGAGCCTGCGAGTCAGGGACATGTCGCGAGGTTAACCCGTGTGGGGTAGCCGCAGCGAAAGCGAGTCTGAATAGGGCGTATCCAATCCAGAGGGGTTGGTGTAGTGGTGTGTTCTGGACCCGAAGCGGAGTGATCTACCCATGGCCAGGGTGAAGCAGCAGTAAGATGTTGTGGAGGCCCGAACCCACTTAGGTTGAAGACTGAGGGGATGAGTTGTGGGTAGGGGTGAAAGGCCAATCAAACTCCGTGATAGCTGGTTCTCCCCGAAATGCATTTAGGTGCAGCGTTGCGTGTTTCTTACCGGAGGTAGAGCTACTGGATGGCCGATGGGCCTCACAAGGTTACTGACGTCAGCCAAACTCCGAATGCCGGTAAGTGAAAGCGTGGCAGTGAGACGGCGGGGGATAAGCTCCGTGCGTCGAGAGGGAAACAGCCCAGA
Source organism: Mycolicibacterium aurum (assembly GCA_900078775.1). GTDB lineage: Bacteria > Actinomycetota > Actinomycetes > Mycobacteriales > Mycobacteriaceae > Mycobacterium > Mycobacterium aurum_A. The sequence goes on along the minus strand of LT549889.1, from coordinate 3,234,478 downwards.
TCGCCGGCTAAGGCCCCTAAGCGTGTGCTAAGTGGAAAAGGATGTGCAGTCGCGAAGACAACCAGGAGGTTGGCTTAGAAGCAGCCACCCTTGAAAGAGTGCGTAATAGCTCACTGGTCAAGTGATTGTGCGCCGATAATGTAGCGGGGCTCAAGCACACCGCCGAAGCCGCGGCATCGAACTTGTTTCGATGGGTAGGGGAGCGTCCTGCATCCAGTGAAGCAGCGGAGTGATCCAGTTGTGGAGGGTGTGGGAGTGAGAATGCAGGCATGAGTAGCGATAAGGCAAGTGAGAACCTTGCCCGCCGAAAGACCAAGGGTTCCTGGGGCAGGCCAGTCCGCCCAGGGTGAGTCGGGACCTAAGGCGAGGCCGACAGGCGTAGTCGATGGACAACGGGTTGATATTCCCGTACCCGTGTGTGCGCGTCCATGATGAATCAGGGGTACTAACCGCCCAAATGGTGGCCTATCCAATCCTTCGGGAGCGGAAAGTCGCCGGCTGCGCGGGACCTTCTCTGGTAGTAGTCAAGCGATGGGGTGACGCAGGAAGGTAGCCGTACCGGTCAGTGGTAATACCGGGGTAAGCCTGTAGGGAGAGATCTAGGCAAATCCGGGTCTCATTAATCCTGAGAGGTGATGCATAGCCGATTGAGGCGAATTCGGTGATCCTATGCTGCCGAGAAAAGCCTCTAGCGAGTTCACACACGGCCCGTACCCCAAACCAACACAGGTGGTCAGGTAGAGAATACTAAGGCGTACGAGTTAACTATGGTTAAGGAACTCGGCAAAATGCCCCCGTAACTTCGGGAGAAGGGGGACCTCCTACTGTCATGGCTCTTGCGGCCGGCAGCGGTGGGGGGTGGCACAAACCAGTGAGAAGCGACTGTTTACTAAAAACACAGGTCCGTGCGAAGTCGCAAGACGATGTATACGGACTGACGCCTGCCCGGTGCTGGAAGGTTAAGAGGACCTGTTAATCCTTCGGGGTGAAGCAGAGAATTTAAGCCCCAGTAAACGGCGGTGGTAACTATAACCATCCTAAGGTAGCGAAATTCCTTGTCGGGTAAGTTCCGACCTGCACGAATGGCGTAACGACTTCTCAACTGTCTCAACCATAGACTCGGCGAAATTGCACTACGAGTAAAGATGCTCGTTACGCGCGGCAGGACGAAAAGACCCCGGGACCTTCACTACAACTTGGTATTGGTGCTCGATACGGTTTGTGTAGGATAGGTGGGAGACTGTGAAGCATGCACGCCAGTGTGTGTGGAGTCATTGTTGAAATACCACTCTGATCGTATTGGGCCTCTAACTTCGAACCGTATATCCGGTTCAGGGACAGTGCCTGGTGGGTAGTTTAACTGGGGCGGTTGCCTCCTAAAATGTAACGGAGGCGCCCAAAGGTTCCCTCAACCTGGACGGCAATCAGGTGTTGAGTGTAAGTGCACAAGGGAGCTTGACTGCGAGACGTACATGTCGAGCAGGGACGAAAGTCGGGACTAGTGATCCGGCACCTCTGAGTGGAAGGGGTGTCGCTCAACGGATAAAAGGTACCCCGGGGATAACAGGCTGATCTTCCCCAAGAGTCCATATCGACGGGATGGTTTGGCACCTCGATGTCGGCTCGTCGCATCCTGGGGCTGGAGCAGGTCCCAAGGGTTGGGCTGTTCGCCCATTAAAGCGGCACGCGAGCTGGGTTTAGAACGTCGTGAGACAGTTCGGTCTCTATCCGCCGCGCGCGTCAGAAGCTTGAGGAAACCTGTCCCTAGTACGAGAGGACCGGGACGGACGAACCTCTGGTCCACCAGTTGTCCCACCAGGGGCACGGCTGGATAGCCACGTTCGGACAGGATAACCGCTGAAAGCATCTAAGCGGGAAACCTTCTCCAAGACCAGGCTTCTCACCCTTTTAGAGGGATAAGGCCCCCCACAGACCATGGGATCGATAGACCAGACCTGTACACCTAGTAATAGGTTTAGGGAACTGGCACTAACCGGCCGAAAACTTACACACACCCATCAAAAGTGGGTAGCAGATAAAACCGTGTAAGAAAAGACGCACACCAAACGACGCCCGCAACCACACCACAAACAGGACACGTATCGACCCGCAAAGGGTAGACACACTCCACCACCAAAACACACTTCCCCCCACCACGTGTAGGGGGCGCCCAGAAACGGGTGAATAAAGTTACGGCGGCCATAGCGGCAGGGAAACGCCCGGTCCCATCCCGAACCCGGAAGCTAAGCCTGCCAGCGCCGATGATACTACCCAAAAGGGTGGAAAAGTAGGACACCGCCGAACACACATTAAGCCCGCGGCCCTCCAAACCCAGTTTGGAGGGCCGCGGCATTTGTGCATTCTGGGGTTCGATCAATGGCCGACAACAAAATCGGCCATTCGGTATGGCTCAATCGAAAAGAGCCAATTCCGATTTGCTCTTCTCCATATTCAGAAGCATTCTCTTGCGGTCCAATCCGCCGCCATAACCGGTCAGACCGCCATCGGCGCCGATGACCCGATGGCACGGCACGATGATGCCGACCGGATTATGGCCGTTCGCGAGACCCACGGCGCGAAATGCCGTGGGAGCGCCGATCTGCTGCGCGATCTGCCCATATGTGCGGGTCTCGCCGTAGGGGATGGTCAGCAGGGCCTCCCACACCCGGCGCTGGAACGCCGTGCCGCCCAGTTGCAGATCCACATCGAACTCGGTGAGCGATCCGCCGAAGTAGGCGGTCAACTGCTCCGCGGCCTCCGCGAAGGCGGTGTCGTCGCATTCCCAGCCGGCCCGGCTCGGTTCGTAGGTCTGGTCCTCCATCCGCAAGTGATGCAGACGGCCGTCGACGCCGGCCAGTGTCAGCGTCCCGAAGGGACTGTCCATGACTCGAAACTGCATGCCCGCCATCATCGCTCCTGTCGGATCGGGCGTGGTGGCCACTCGTTGACCGGGTGGTCGAGCGACGCCCACAGATGTTGTGTCACATAGGCCCGCCACGGGCGCCAACGGGCGCTGCGGTCGGACAGGGCGTCCGCCCCGGCGGGAAGTCCCGCGGCCTCGGCCGCAATCCGCACTCCCAGATCGGTCACCGGGAACGCATCCGGATCTCCCAGCCCCCGCATGGCGATCAGCTCCGTGGTCCACGGTCCGACGCCGGGCAACGCGGACAGTTGGTGACGCGCCCGGTCCCAGTCGGCCCCCGCGCTCAGACCGATATCCCCGTCGGCCAGCGCGGCGACCAGCGTGGTCAGGGTGCGCCGTCGGCTCGCGGGCATGGCGAGGCCGGCCGTATCCAGCCCGGCCAGCTGGTCGACGGACGGGAAGACACGGGTCAGCCCGCCCCCGGCATCGGTGAACGGCGTCCCGTACGCCTCCGCGAGCCGGCCGGCGTGGGTGCGGGCCGCCTTGATGGACACCTGCTGGCCCAGTACCACCCGCACCGCCAGTTCCTGCTCATCGACGGTGCGCGGGATGCGCTGTCCCGGCGCCTTGGCTACCAGGGGCCCCAGCTGCGGGTCCGGGCTCAGCGCATCGACGATCGCGGCCGGGTCGGCATCGAGGTCGAGCAGGCGCCGGCACCGCGCGATCGCCGCGGCGAGGTCCCGGAACTCGTCGACGACCAACCGGCACCGCACGTGGTCGGGGTGCGGCGTCAGCGCCACCACCCCGGATCCCGAGGGCAGCCGCAACGTGCGGCGGTAGGCACCGTCGCGGACCTCCTCCACGCCGGGCACCGCACTGGCGGCCAGATGCCCGAATACACCCTCGTACGCGAACGGGGTGCGCACCGGCAGCCGCAGGGACAGCGCGTCCGGGCCGGCCGACTCGTCCCGGCCGCGGGCACGTGCGCGCCGGCGCAGATCGGTCGGCGTCAGCGCGCAGACCGACCGCACGGTGTCGTTGAACTGCCGGATGCTGCTGAACCCGGCCGCGAAGGCCACATCGCCGAACGGCAGATCGGTCGTCTCGATGAGCACCCGCGCGGTCTGGGTCCGCTGGGCGCGGGCCAGCGCCAGCGGATTGGCGCCGACCTCGGCCTGCAGGAGGCGCTCCAACTGCCGGGTGGTGTAGCCGAGTTGGGCGGCGAGTCCGATGACCCCGCAACGGTCGACGGTGCCGTCGGCGATCAAGCGCATCGCGCGGGCGACCACGTCACCGCGGACATTCCACTCCGGGGAGCCGGGGGAGGCGTCCGGGCGGCAGCGTTTGCAGGCCCGGAAGCCGGCTTTCTGGGCCGCTGCCGCGGTCGGATAGAACCGCAGATTCCGGGCCAACGGCGGGCGCACCGGGCAACTGGGCCGGCAATAGATCCCCGTGGTGAGCACCGCGGTGACGAACCAACCGTCGAACCGGGCGTCCTTGGACTGGACGGCCCGGTAACAGCGGTCGAAATCGTCGTGCATGCCTTCACCCTTACACCCGGAGACCGATAGCACTGGCGGGAAACCGACATCGATGTGGCCGGTGGGGTTTCACCGCGGGTGCCCGGGTGGGTACCCGGGTGCGAAGGGCGCGCCGCGCCGCACACAGCCATCCACGATATGAGGAGCACCCACCGCATGACCTCCCCCGCAGAGGCCCCGCAGTTGGACGGTCCGGCCGGTTGGGCCGTCGACCTCATGGAGCAGCTCGGCGGCCCCGGTGCCGGCCTGGCCATCCTGGCCGAGAACCTGTTCCCGCCCGTTCCGAGCGAGGTGATCCTGCCGCTGGCCGGCTTCGCCGCGCGACTGGGCGACCTGTCCCTGCTGGGCGCGATCGTCTGGACGACGGCCGGATCGGTGATCGGGGCCTGGATGCTGTATGCGCTGGGTGCCTGGCTCGGTCACGACCGGATGCGCCATATCGTGGCGCGGATGCCCCTGATGGACGGCGCGGACTTCGACAGGACCAAGGCTTGGTTCCAGCGGCACGGGCACAAGGCGGTGTTCTTCGGGCGGATGCTGCCGCTGTTCCGCAGCTTCATCTCGATCCCGGCCGGCATCGAACGGATGAACTTCGCGGCCTTCACCGCTCTGACCCTGTCCGGCAGCCTGATCTGGAACTCGGCCTTCATCCTCGCCGGCTACCTGTTGGGTGCGAACTGGCACCGTGTCGACCCCTATGCCTCCACGCTGCAGTACCTGGTGCTCGCGGCGGCGGTCATCGGTGCCGGTGTGTTCATCCGCTCTCGGGTGAAACGCCGCCAGGCCTCGGCCACCTGACGCGTCATACCCAGCGCCGGGCGACGAGCGAAGTCCGGGGCATGTAGCAGGGCATCGCAGACGGCGTGGGTCCGCAGCCCCGGGTGGCTGCCGAATCGGTCCGATCTGCCCCTGTGGCGCGGGGCCGCTGCTATAACGAAATCAATACCGGCAGAAGGCGGCTTCATGGGGCACAGTGCGGCAGTCATCGGACGGGTCGGCGCGCTTGCGGTGGCACTCGGTGTCGGGACCGCCATCGCGGCGGGTCCCGCATCCGCCGACAGCACCGATTCGGGCGCGAGTTCGAGCGCATCGAGTGACTCGGAGTCGGCCGGTGGCTCGGAGTCCGAACGGGGCACCGAACGGGACGCCGAGCGGGATGTCAAAACCCCGGCGCCACAACGTAAAACGATCGAGCGCGCCACACTGTCCGTGCGGACACCGGGTGGGCCGGATCGGCCCCTGCGGGAGCCGCGCCGGCCGGCGGTGCGCTCCAACACCGAAACAGAAACCGGCCTGACCCGGGCCCCGGCCGCGGACCCCGAGGAGCACCGCTCATCCGAGGACCCGCCGTCGCCCGCGCAGAACCCGGCGGCGCTCACCGTGCTCGCCGCGGCGCGCCGGGAGGTCGGCCACGACACCGCCAAGGCCCTGGAATCGGTGGCCGAGGAACAGACGACGAGCGCCGCCGCCGCCCCGGTCAGCCCGCTGGGCACCCCGGACCAGCTGCGCGCGGAGAAGCTCGCCCAACGCATCGCCGACTCATTGCCCGTCAAACTGGCGAAAGCGGTGCTGCGCGGCGGATTCCTGCGCGCCGCACAGCAGCAGTTCGACCGCGTCAACGGCCCGGATCAGGAGAACATCGCCCGTCTCGACGCGGCGGTCAACGCGTACGCGATGGCGTCGGCCTTCCAGCAGCAGTTGCTGAACTCCGCCAAACCCACGGTCGTCATGCAGGTCGCCCCGCCGCACACCTGGTACGGCCGGGCGGTGGGGGCGTCGCGCATCCTGTACGACAACCCCGACACGATCTACCGCTTCATGGGGGTGAACGGGGCGTCGTCGTACGTGATCACCGGCCGGTTCGACGATCTGGACAATCTGCCCGCCGACACCACGTTCAGCGTTTTGACCGGTCTGACCGGCAACACCGCCGCGGTACTGACCAAGGATCAACTGGTCATCAACTCCGACGGTACGTTCACCATCACCGCGGACGCCAAGCCCGCCAACGGGCGGCAGAACCACTTGCAACTGACCGCCGACACCACCCTCATCGCCACCCGGAACACCCTGTCGGACTGGGCGAATCAGCATCCGATGAGCCTGGAGATCACCCGCGTGGGCGGCCCACCGAACAGTCTGTTCAGTCAGCTCGGCGGATTCGCGATCCCCGGCATCGGGCCCACGGTGGTGCGCAGCAAGCTGCTGACGGCACTGGTCTCCGTGGTGCCCCCGCTGCCGTTCGTGCCGCCGGTGCTCCGGGGTGCGGTGACCGCCGTCATCATGTTGCTCGGCATCCAGCGCGAGGCGCAGTACATGGCCGTCGCCACCAAGGACCCCACCACCGGCCAGCGCATCGAGCCCAACGTCCTCAAGAACCCCACTCGCAACGCGGAATTCCTTGCCACCCAACTGCAGAGCGCCGGCTACTTCCAGCTCGCCGACGACGAGGCCCTCGTCATCACCATCGACCGTGCCGGGGCCGGCTACTTCATCGTCCCGGTCACCGACGACTGGACCATCACCAAGGATTACTGGAACGAGCAGACCAGCCTGAACAACGTCCAGGCCGTGGCCGACGACGCCGGCCGGAGTACGTACACGATCGTCGTCTCACCCACCGATCCCGGTGTCGCGAACTGGGTGTCCACCGGCGGGCTGAACCAGGGCACCATCTCGATCCGGTTCCAGGACATCGATCCGGAGGTGGTGCAGCTGCCGACGGTGAGCGCGCGGGTGGTGCGACTCGACGAACTGGATTCGCAGCTGCCGCCGGGCACCCGGTATGTGACCGCGGCCGAGCGGGCCGCCCAGATCGCCCTCCGCAAGGCCGGTTACAACCAGCGGTTCGCGCCGTACCCGCAGCCTTGACGCCGTCTGCCTAGACTCGTGGTGTGTCCCACCAGGTACAGAGCTACCTCGACCAGATCCGTGCCGAGTTCGCCGGTGTCGACGACGGTGAACTGGCCGGCTACATCCCCGAGCTGACCCGCGTCGACCCCAACGGGTTCGGTGTCGCGCTGTCCTCATCGGACGGGTTCATCTACGAGTCCGGGGATGCCGCAGTCGAATTCACCATCCAGTCGATCTCGAAGCCGTTCACCTATGCGCTCGCACTGGACAGCGCGGGCTGTGCGGCCGTCGACGCGAAGATCGGTGTGGAGCCCTCCGGTGAGGCGTTCAACGAGATCAGCGTGGACAAGATCACCAAGCGTCCGAAGAACCCGATGATCAACGCCGGCGCCATCGCCGCGGTGTCCCTGGTCCCGGGATCCTCGCCGGACGAACGATTCGCACTGATCCAGGACTACTACTCGGCGTTCGCGGGCCGGCAGTTGCACGTCGACGAGCAGGTGTACGCCTCGGAGAAGGCCACCGGAGACCGCAACCGTGCGATCGCCTACATGCTGTCCAGTTTCGGTGTGCTCGAAGACGATCCGGACGAGGTGCTGGACGTGTACTTCCGGCAGTGCTCGCTGAAGGTGACCGCGACGGACCTGGCGCGGATGGCGGCTACCTTGGCCCGCAACGGGGTGAATCCGATGACCGGACGGCGGGTCACCGATGCGCTGGTGGTCCGCCGCACGCTGTCGGTGATGGTGACCTGCGGCATGTACGACGCCGCCGGGGATTGGGTCAGCGCGGTCGGCATGCCGGCCAAGAGTGGTGTCGGTGGCGGCATCCTGGCGGTGCTGCCCGGCCAGCTGGGTATCGGCTCCTACTCGCCCCTGCTCGACGCCCGTGGCAACAGTGTCCGCTCGGTGCTGTTGTGCCGCAAGCTCTCCGAGGAGCTCGGGCTGCACTTCCTGACCGTCTCGAGGGATTCGCGAGCGACGCTGCGGGCCGTCTATGAACCGAGCGACGGCATCCGGGTGTACGAGGCGCACGGCGACCTGTTGTTCTGCGGCGCCGAGCAGGTGGTGCGCACGGTCGACCGCAACTGCGACGACTTCACGGTAGGCATCCTGGACGTCTCCCGGGCCGACGACATCGACGATGCGGCCAAGGAATTGCTGGCCGGGATGACCACCGCGCTGCGGGCGCGGGGCAAGGCCGGATTCATCGTCGACCCGGACCGGTTGGTGGTCGGTGCGGGTTCGGACTTCGAGGACATCCGGCGCAGCACCGTGCAGGACGCGGTGGACGCCGGCGCCGCATTCCTGGGCGCAGCGCCCTCAGGCCGGTAGCGCCAGCCGGGTCGGCTGATCGAGGCCGCGCAGGCGCACCTCGTCGCCCAATCGCCAATGTGCGCTTTCGGTTTCGGAGGCATTGGCCAGGGTGTCCGAGGAGGCCACCAGGTGGCCCGGGAGGGACTTCGCGTGGGCGCAGAGCCGGGCCGCCTCGTTGACCGGTTCCCCGATCACGGTGTACTCGAAGCGTTCCTTGGCGCCGACGTTGCCGGCCACCACCTGCCCGGCGGCGACTCCGATCCCGGCCTCGACCTCGGGAACCTCGGCGCGCAACCGGGTCGCCATCGCCCGGGCGGCCGCGAGCGCCTCGTCCTCGGTGTTGTCCAGGGCCGCCGGCGCCCCGAAGACCGCCAGCACGGCATCGCCCTCGAACTTGTTCACCAGCCCGTGGTGCCGGTCGACCTCGTCGACGACGACGGCGAAAAATCGGTTGAGCAGCTCCACGATCTCGCGGGCGGGCAAGCTGGTCACCAGTTTCGTTGAGCCGATGATGTCGACGAAGATGACCGCGGCGTGCCGTTCCTCCCCACCGAGTTGCGGGCGCTGCTGTTCGGCCAGTGCCGCCACCTCGCGCCCGACGTGGCGGCCGAACAGGTCGCGCACTCGTTCGCGCTCACGCAGGCCGGCGACCATCGAGTTGAACCCGCGTTGCAGCTGTCCCAATTCGGTACCGTCGAACACCACCAGGTTGGTGTCGAGGTCGCCCTGCTCGACCCGGTTCAGCGCGGCGCGCACCACCCGCACCGGGGTGGCGGTGAGCCAGGCCAGGATCCACATCAGGATGAAACCGAATGCCAGCGCGAAGAGCGCCAGGATCATCACCGCGACGGCGAACTGGGTGGGGGACACTATCTGCATCGAGAGGGTGATGACCGCGGCGAGCAGGATGCCGAGCACGGGCACCCCCGATCCCAGCGCCCATACCGTCAGCGTGCGGCCCATGATGCCCGGTGCGAATCGGCGCGGCGGCGGGCCGACCTCGAGCGCCTGTGCGGCGACGGGGCGCAGCGCGAACTCGGTGAACAGGTAACTGCTGGCGGAGACGACGATGCCGGGAAAGCTGATGCCCAACAGAACCTTCGGGATGTAGTCGGTGTCCTGCAGCCCGTAGAGCAGGGTCAGCACCGCCGCGCCGACGCCCCACAGCGCGAGCAGGACCCGGCTCAACCGCCAGGGTGCGAAGAAGGTGTTGAGTTGGTCCTGCTGTGAGGGCTCGCGTTCGGCGATGGCCCACCTGACGTTGTTGATGACCCGGTTGGTGGCCCAGACGACACCTACCACGAAGGCCAGCACCACATAGGCCGGCGCCACGGCGAAGGTGATCCAGCGGACCTGGGGATCGAACACGCTCGGCACCGGGAAGGTGACCGTGACGACCAGCCCGGCCACCACCACCCCGATCAGATTCGCCCCGAGCAGGACCGTGGTCAGGATCAGTTGGATGCGAACACGGCGGCGCTGCTGGCTCTCCGAGACGTGGCCGAGGATCCACGACCCGTACTCCGGAGTCCCGGTGACGCGACCGGTCTGTCTCGTCATCCGTTCCAGGACCCGGCCGAGACGTTGGGCCGCGCTCTTCGTGTCCGTCATCGTGGCGCCAGCCTAGTGAACGCCGCCCGCAATCTAAGGTGGTTGCGTGCGTCTCGTCATCGCCCAGTGCACCGTCGACTACGTCGGCCGGCTCACCGCCCACCTCCCGTCCGCCCGCCGCCTGCTGCTGTTCAAGGCCGATGGATCGGTGAGCGTGCACGCCGATGACCGCGCCTACAAGCCGCTGAACTGGATGACCCCGCCGTGCTGGACCACCGAGGAGCTCACGGAAGCGGAGGCCGGGGCCGCCGTCACCGTCTGGGTGGTGGAGAACAAGGCCGGTGAGCAGCTGCGCATCACCGTCGAGGACGTCGAGCACGACTCCAGCCATGAGCTCGGCGTCGATCCCGGTCTGGTCAAGGACGGGGTGGAGGCGCACCTGCAAGAGCTGCTGGCCGAGCACGTCGAACTGCTCGGCGCCGGTTTCACCCTGGTCCGCCGGGAGTACATGACCGCTATCGGTCCGGTCGACCTGATGTGCCGGGACGAGACCGGCGCCTCGGTGGCGGTGGAGATCAAACGGCGCGGCGAGATCGACGGTGTGGAGCAGCTGACCCGGTACCTGGATCTGCTGAACCGGGACACCCTACTGGCGCCGGTCAGTGGTATCTTCGCCGCCCAGCAGATCAAGCCGCAGGCCCGCACGCTGGCCACCGACCGCGGAATCCGTTGTGTGATCCTGGATTACGACAAGATGCGCGGGATGGACAACGCCGAGTTCCGGCTCTTCTGATGGGTTCCTAGTGGGGCGGCGACGACCCGACCGTCGGCCCCCGACCCCGCTGCCGCAATGGCTCGGTCAGCGGCGGGTGGAGGCGGGCCCGGACGGATATGACTACGAGGTGAAGGCGGTCCCGGCGGCGCGGGCCACCAAGGCCTACCGCTGCCCGGGGTGCGATCACGAGATTCGGCCCGGGACAGCCCATGTGGTGGTGCTGCCGGTGGAGCACGGTGATATCGACGACCGCAGGCACTGGCATACGGCCTGTTGGAACAACCGGGCCAACCGGGGGCCGACCCGACGCTGGTCCTAGCGCAGATCAGTGCTCGGCGTTCGGGTTCGGCTCGACGAGCTCGACCAGCACGCCGCCGGCATCCTTCGGGTGGATGAAGTTGATCCGGGAGTCCGCGGTGCCGCGCCGAGGCGCGTCGTAGAGCAGGCGGACACCGTCTGCGCGCAGCTTCTCCGAGAGCGCGTCGATATCGGAGGTGCGGTAGGCCAGCTGCTGCAGGCCCGGGCCGCTACGGCCGATGAACTTGGCGATCGTGGAGTCCTCGTTCAGCGGGGCCAGGAGCTGGATCTGCACGCTGCCCTTGGCGGCGCCGCGCACCGAGAGCATCGCCTCGCGGACGCCCTGCTCCTCGTTGATCTCCTCGTGCAGCACGATCATGCCGAGGTGATCGTGGTACCACTTGGCCGCCACATCGAGGTCGGGCACCGCGATACCGACGTGATCAATCGCGGTAACCAGCGCGCTGGACAGCGCCGGACGGGCATCGACATGCTCGGTGGTCATAATGTAAAGGTAACCTGGTACGGCACTTTTTATGCCTGTGGGATCTGCCACATAGCGACCCCTCGGACTGGTTCTTCGATTTTGGAGGTAGGACATGACGACATCGGTGATCGTGGGCGGAGCCCGCACCCCGGTCGGCAAGCTGATGGGCTCGCTGAAGGATTTCTCGGCCAGCGATCTGGGCGGCATCGCCATCAAGGCGGCCCTGGAGAAGGCCAATGTTCCCGCATCCCTCGTCGACTACGTGATCATGGGTCAGGTGCTGACCGCCGGCGCCGGGCAGATGCCGGCCCGCCAGGCCGCGGTCGCCGGCGGTATCCCGTGGGACGTGCCGTCGCTGAGCATCAACAAGATGTGCCTGTCCGGCATCGATGCCATCGCGCTGGCCGACCAGCTGATCAGGGCCGGCGAATTCGAGGTCGTGGTGGCCGGCGGCCAGGAGTCGATGAGCCAGGCCCCGCACATCCTGCCCAAGAGCCGCGAGGGCTTTAAGTACGGCGACACCACGCTGGTGGACCACCTGGCCTACGACGGCCTGCACGACGTGTTCACCGACCAGCCGATGGGCGCGCTCACCGAGCAGCGCAACGACGTCGACCAGTTCACCCGCGCCGAGCAGGACGAGCTGGCCGCCCAGTCGCACCAGAAAGCGGCGGCGGCATGGAAGGACGGCGTCTTCGCCGACGAGGTCGTCCCGGTCAAGATCCCGCAGCGCAAGGGCGACCCGATCGAGTTCAACGAGGACGAGGGCATCCGCGCCAACACCACCGCGGAGTCACTCGGCGGCCTGAAGCCGGCCTTCCGCAAGGACGGCACCATCACCGCCGGCTCGGCGTCGCAGATCTCCGACGGCGCCGCCGCCGTCGTGGTGATGAGCAAGGCCAAGGCCGAGGAGCTGGGGCTGAGCTGGCTGGCCGAGATCGGCGCGCACGGTGTGGTCGCCGGCCCGGACTCGACGCTGCAGAGCCAGCCCGCCAACGCCATCAAGAAGGCGATGGAGCGCGAGGGCATCACCGTCGACCAGCTCGACGTCATCGAGATCAACGAGGCGTTCGCCGCGGTGTCGCTGGCCTCGACCAAGGAGCTCGGCGTCGACCCGGCCAAGGTGAACGTGAACGGTGGCGCCATCGCCATCGGGCACCCGATCGGCACGTCCGGCGCGCGGATCACCCTGCACGCCGCCCTGGAGCTGGCCCGCAAGGGCTCCGGCTACGCCGTCGCCGCGCTGTGCGGCGCCGGGGGACAGGGCGACGCGCTCATCCTGCGCCGCCCCTGACCGCTGAGAATGCGCTCAGTTTGATCAACGACACGATGTAGTAGCTGGCCGCCCGCTGCGGCACAATGGCGTCCATGGCTAACAAATATGGCGTCCGCAGCGTGGCGGGCTGGTTCCGGCTGATCGCGATCGCCGAGGCGTTCAGTTGGGCGGGGCTGCTGGTCGGCATGTACTTCAAGCACCTGGCCGGGACGACTGAGGTCGGCGTGAAGATCTTCGGGCCGTTCCACGGCGGCGTCTTCATGGCCTTCCTGGCCGCCGCTCTGCTGGTCGGGATCGCTCGCAAGTGGAACCTGCTGACGTGGGCGCTGGCGTTGCTGGCCAGCATTGTGCCGCTCGGCAGTGTGATCTTCGTCATCTGGGCCGACCGCACCGGTCGCATCGACGGACACACCGTCACTGCCAAGCGCGACGAGGACATGCCAAACTTGGTGGCGTGACTCGTCCACGTCCCTCCATCGGACCGGCCCTCGCCGGTGCCTTCGACCTGTCCGCCCTCAAGCAGCCGCCGCCGCCACCGCCCGGCGCCGCCACCCCGTCCGAGGTGGCGGGCGCGGTCCAGGTGACCGAGGCGAACCTCGAGGCCGAGGTCCTGATCCGTTCCGGTGAGATCCCGGTGGTGGTGCTGCTCTGGACGCCGCGCAGCGACGCCAGCGTGCAGCTCGCCGACACCCTCGGAGCCCTCGTCGAGCAGGACGGCGGCAAGTGGTCGCTGGCGCTGGTCAATGTCGACACCACGCCGCGCGTCGCCCAGATGTTCGGGGTGCAGGCCGTGCCGACCGTGGTCGCGCTGGCCGGCGGCCAGCCGATTTCCAGCTTCCAGGGCCCGCAGCCGGCCGATCAGCTGCGGCAGTGGATCGATTCGCTGCTCAGCGCCACCGCGGGCAAGCTCAGCGGCGTCCCCGAGCAGGCCGATCAGGTCGACCCCGCGCTGGAGGCGGCGCGGGCCCACCTGGACAACGGCGACTTCGACGCGGCGTTGACCGCGTACCAGGACATCCTGGCCGCCAAGCCCAACGACGCCGAGGCGACCGGCGCCATCCGGCAGATCACCTTCCTGCAGCGCGCGACGACTCATCCGGCCGAGGCGCCCGCGCTCGCCGACGCCGCACCCGACGATGTCGAGGCCGCGTTCGCCGCCGCCGACGTCGAGATCCTGCAGCAGCACATCGAGGGTGCCTTCGACCGGCTGATCGCGGTGATCAAGCGGACCGCCGGTGACGAGCGCACCGCCGCCCGCACCCGGCTGATCGAGCTGTTCGAGCTGTTCGACGCCGCCGACCCGGAGGTGCTGGCGGCCCGCCGCAAGCTCGCCAACGCCCTGTACTAGCTTGCCGAGCGGAGTTACGGCTCGAGCTCGAACCAGAGCGCGGCCAGCGGCGGCAGCGCCATCACCGCCGAGGCCGGGCGACCGTGCCAGGGCTCGGCGGTGGCCTCCACCGCACCCAAATTGCCGATCCCGGAGCCGTTGTACGTGGTGGCGTCGGTGTTGAGCACCTCGCGCCAGGTGCCGGCCCGGGGCAGACCCAGCCGGTACTGCGAGTGCTCGGCGCCGGAGAAGTTGAACACGCACGCCAGCGCGGTGCCGTCGTCGCCGAAGCGCAGGAAGCTCAGCACGTTGTTGGCCGAGTCGTTGGCGTCGATCCAGGAGTAGCCCTCGGGCACGGTGTCCCGGGACCACAGCGCGCGCCGGCTGCGGTAGAGCCCGTTGATATCGGTGATCAGCCGGGCGATGCCGGTGGAGAAGCTCTGCTCGGACAACTGGTACCAGTCCAGGCCGCGCTCCTCGGACCACTCGGCGCGCTGGCCGAACTCCTGACCCATGAACAGCAGCTGCTTGCCCGGATGGGCCCACTGATAGGCCAGCAGCCCGCGCAGGCCCGCGGCCTTCTGGTGGTCGTTGCCCGGCATCCGGGTCCACAGCGTGCCCTTGCCGTGCACCACCTCGTCGTGGCTGACCGGCAACACGAAGTTCTCGCTGAACGCATACAGCATCGAGAACGTGATCTCGTGGTGGTGGTAGCTGCGGTGGATCGGGTCGCGCTTGATGAACTCCAGGGTGTCGTTCATCCAGCCCATGTTCCACTTCATCGAGAAGCCAAGACCGCCAAGGTTGGTCGGGCGGGTGACACCGGGCCAA
This sequence comes from Mycolicibacterium aurum, assembly GCA_900078775.1. Taxonomy (GTDB): domain Bacteria; phylum Actinomycetota; class Actinomycetes; order Mycobacteriales; family Mycobacteriaceae; genus Mycobacterium; species Mycobacterium aurum_A. The sequence continues at coordinate 3,219,361 of LT549889.1, read as the reverse complement.
GAGGTGGATTCCTCGGCGATCGTGACGATACCCGGGGTGACCTTGTGCACCGTCGCGTTCATCTCCTGCAGGAACTGCACGGCCTCCAGGTTCTCCCGGCCACCGTAGATGTTCGGCGTCCAGCCGCCCTCTGGGCGGGAGTAGTCGAGATAGAGCATCGAGGCCACTGCGTCCACCCGCAGCCCGTCGACGTGGTACTCCTGCAGCCAGTACAGCGCATTGGCGACCAGGAAGTTACGTACCTCGGGGCGTCCGAAGTCGAAAACGTAGGTGCCCCAGTCGAGTTGCTCACCGCGCCGCGGGTCGGAGTGCTCGTAGAGCGCGGTCCCGTCGAACCGGCCCAGCGCCCAGGCGTCCTTGGGGAAGTGCGCGGGCACCCAGTCGATGATCACGCCGATACCGGCCCGGTGCAGCGTGTCGATCAGGTAGCGCAGATCGTCCGGGCTGCCGAGCCGCGGCGTCGGCGCGTAGTACGAGGTGACCTGGTAACCCCAGGACCCGCTGAACGGGTGCGCCGCCACCGGCAGCATCTCCACGTGCGTGAAACCGTGCTCGACCACGTACTCGGTCAGTTCCACGGCCAGTTCGCGGTAGCTCAGCCCCGGCCGCCACGACATCAGGTGCACCTCGTAGGTGCTCATCGGTTCGAACACCGGATTGCGCAGCGCGCGCTGGGTCATCCACTCGTCGTCGTTCCAGGTGTAGTCGCTGTGGGTGACCCGCGATGCGGTCGCCGGCGGGATCTCCGCGGCGAAGGCGAACGGATCGGCCCGATCCGACACCGACCCGTCGACCCCGTGCACCCGGAACTTGTACAGCCCGTCGTCGGGGAAGTCGGGCCAGAACAGCTCCCAGACCCCGGTGGACCCCAGTACCCGCATCGGAGCCTGGCCGCCGTCCCAGTGGTTGAACTCGCCGATCAGGCTGACGCCCTTGGCGTTCGGTGCCCACACCGCGAACGAGTAGCCCTCCACCACGCCGTCGGGGGTGGTGAAGCTGCGCCGGTGCGCGCCCAGGATCTCCCACAACCGTTCGTGCCGGCCCTCGGCGAACAGGTGCAGGTCGATCTCGCCGAGGGTGGGCAGGAACCGGTAGGCATCGGCCACCGTGAACGCCGGCACCCCCGGGTACTGCACCTCCAGTCGGTAGTCCATGAGGTCGGTGAACGGCACCGCCCCGGCGAACAGCCCGGCTTCGATGTGGTTGAGCGGGAAGCGCTGTCCGCCGATCAGCGCGGTCACCGACTCGGCGTGCGGGCGCAGCGCCCGGATGACGGTGTGGTCGCCGTATTCGTGCGCGCCGAGGACGGAATGCGGGTCGTGGTGTTCGCCCGCGGCGAGCCGGTGCAGGTCGTTCACACCGGGTCGAAGATGGATGCTGGTGGTCGCGTTGGTTCGGGTCAACGTCGTTCACTCCCTCCGCAAGAGGTTCAGTCGAGAGTCGTAGGGGATCAGCGGCATGTTGAGGATGTGCGCGACCGCTCGGCCCGGTTCCAGCCGCACGTAATTGGACTGCCCCCAATGGAATTCTTCGCCGGTGACCTCGTCACGCACCCAGAACCGGTCGTAGGGCTCCATGCCGAGGGCGGCCATGTCCAGCCACACCGTGCCCTCCTCGGGGCCGAACGGGTTCAGGGTCACCACCACCAGCACGCAGTCCCCGGTCACCGGGTCGAACTTGCTGTAGGCAAGCAGCGCGTCGTTGTCGATGTGGTGGAACTTGATGGTGCGCAACTGCTGCAGCGCCGGGTGCAGTCGGCGGATCTCGTTCAGCCGGGACAGCCAGGGCTCCAGCGACTGCCCGGTGGCGACCGCGGCGTCGAAATCGCGCGGCCGCAGTTCGTATTTCTCGGAGTCCAGGTACTCCTCGCTGCCCTCCCGCACCGCCCGGTGCTCGAACAGTTCGTATCCCGAGTACACGCCCCACACCGAACTGAACGTCGAGGCCAGTACCGCCCGGATGGCGAACATGCCCGGACCGCCGTGTTGCAGGCTCTCGTGCAGGATGTCGGGGGTATTGACGAACAGGTTCGGCCGCGCCACATCGGCGTACTCGGCGATCTGCTGGCCGTACTCGGTCAGCTCCCATTTCGCGGTGCGCCAGGTGAAGTACGAATACGACTGGGTGAAACCGAGTTTGGCCAACCCGTACAACCTTGCCGGGCGGGTGAACGCCTCGGCCAGGAACAGCACGTCGGGATCCTCGTTCTTGACCTTGCCGATCAACCAGGCCCAGAAGTTCGGCGGTTTGGTGTGCGGATTGTCGACCCGGAAGGTCTTGACGCCGTGCGAGATCCAGAACCGCACCACCCGCAGCACCTCGGCATACAGTCCGGCCGGGTCGTTGTCGAAGTTCAGCGGATAGATGTCCTGGTACTTCTTCGGCGGGTTCTCGGCGTAGGCGATGGTGCCGTCGGGCAGTACGGTGAACCACTCCGGGTGTTCCTTGGCCCATGGGTGGTCCGGGGCGCACTGCAGCGCCAGGTCGAGTGCGACCTCCAGGCCCTGATCGGCTGCGGCGGCGACGAAATCGTCGAAGTCCCCGATGGTGCCCAGATCCGGGTGCACGGCGTCGTGGCCACCCTCGTCGCTGCCGATCGCCCAGGGCGATCCGACATCGCCCTCGCCGGCGGTCACGGTGTTGTTGCGGCCCTTGCGGTGCACATTGCCGATCGGGTGGATGGGCGGTAGGTAGACCACGTCGAAACCCATCCGGGCGATGCGCGGCAGGTCCTTGGCCGCCGTCGCGAAGGTCCCGTGCACGGGCCGGCCCGCGTTGTCCCAGCCGCCCGTCGAGCGCGGGAACATCTCGTACCAGGAGGCGAACCGCGCGGCGGGGCGGTCCACCCACACGCCGTACTGCTGGCCGCGGGTGATCAGCTCGCGCAGCGGGTACTGGTGCAGCAGGTCGGCGATGGCGGGGGAGAGCGCGCCGGCCGCCCGGATCAACGGGTCGCCGGGGTTGCGCAGCGCGGCCGCGGCCTCCAGCAGCGGGTGCCGCTGCTGGCGCGGCACACCGGTGGCGGCGCGCTCCATCAGGCCCGCACCGACCAGCAGGTCATTGTTCAGCTCGGTCTCGCCCTGGCCGGCGTCCAGCTTCGCGGTGACCCCCTTGCGCCAGGTCGCGAGGGGGTCGCCCCAACCGTCGACCCGGAACGTCCACAGCCCGACCTGATCGGGGGTGAACTGACCGTGCAGGACGTCCGGGGTCTCGCCCGGGCTCATCGGCAACAGCAGCGGTTTGATGCGCGAGGCGGGGACACTCGCGCGCGGCTCCGGCGTCATCCCCGGCGGGTCCTGGGCCAACGGTGGGTAGGAGGTGCCGTGATAGCGCACCACCAGGGTGGCGGACACCGCTTCGTGGCCCTCGCGCCAGACGGTCGCCCGTACCGGTACCACCTCGCCCACCACCGCCTTGGCGGGGAACCGTCCTCCGGACAGCGCGGGCTCGACGTCATCGATCTCGATACGACCGGTCACGCACGAATCTCCTCACTCGGTGCGGCCGCCGTCTCGGTGACCGCGGTCCGTCTGTCTCTGGTGCTGCCTCGCCGCGCTCGTTCCGACTCTGAGTACCCAACCTAGTGGCCGGGACACATAGTTGTGCGGGTTGGTTCATCGCAGCGGTATCCACGGTGCCGAGTGCCCATCGGTAAGTAAGGTTGGCTCGTGTGAAGGCTCTCCGCAGGTTCACCGTCCGGGCCCATCTACCAGAGCGGCTCGCCGCGCTGGAGAAACTATCGGTCAACCTGCGGTGGTCGTGGCATAAACCGACCCAGGACCTGTTCGCGGCCGTCAACCCGGCGCTGTGGGCGCAGGTCGACGCCGACCCGGTCGCGCTGCTCGGCGCGGTCAGCCCGCGCCGGCTCGACGAGCTCGCCGGTGACGAGGGCTTCCTGGCGCGCGTCGACAGCCTGGCCGCCGAACTCGACGAGTATCTGAGCCGGCCGCTGTGGTACCAGGAGCAGTCCGCCGCCGGTGTCGAGCTGCCGCGTGGCATCGCGTACTTCTCCATGGAGTTCGGGGTGGCCGAGGTGCTGCCCAACTACTCCGGCGGCTTGGGCATCCTGGCCGGCGACCACCTGAAGTCGGCCTCGGATCTCGGACTGCCGCTGATCGCGGTCGGGCTGTACTACCGGTCCGGCTACTTCCGGCAGTCGCTGACCGCCGACGGCTGGCAGCACGAGACCTACCCGTCGCTGGACCCGCAGGGCCTGCCGTTGCGGCTGCTCACCGACGCCGCCGGGCAGGCCGTGCTCATCGAACTGTCGATGCCCGACGGGGCGCAGTTGTTCGCGCATGTGTGGGTGGCGCAGGTGGGCCGAATCCCGTTGCTGCTGCTGGATTCCGACATCGGCGAGAACGAGCACGAGCTGCGCGGGGTGACCGATCGGCTCTACGGCGGCGATCAGGAGCACCGGATCAAGCAGGAGATCCTGGCCGGTGTCGGCGGGGTGCGGGCCATCCGGGCGTACACCGAGCTGGAGGGGTTGCCGGCGCCGGAGGTGTTCCACATGAACGAGGGGCACGCCGGGTTCCTCGGGGTGGAACGTATCCGTGAACTGATCGACGCCGGACTGGACTTCGACACCGCGCTCACCGTGGTCCGCTCGTCGACGGTGTTCACCACCCACACCCCGGTGCCCGCGGGCATCGACCGGTTCCCGGTGGAGATGGTCGAGCGCTATCTGGGCCAGGGCACCATGCTGGTGCCCGGGGTGCCGGTGGACCGGGTGATCGCCTTCGGCGCCGAGGATGATCCGGAGAAGTTCAACATGGCCCACATGGGTCTGCGGTTGGCACAGCGGGCCAACGGGGTGTCCCTGCTGCACGGCCGGGTCAGCCGGGCGATGTTCCAGGAACTGTGGCCGGGCTTCGACCCGGGCGAGGTGCCGATCGGTTCCATCACCAACGGTGTGCACGCACCGACCTGGGCCGCTCCGCAGTGGCTCGACCTGGGCCGCGAACTGCTCGGCAGCGAGGACCTGACCCTGCTGCGGGAGCCGGAGACCTGGCGCGGGTTGCGCGAGGTGGACGGCGGCGAGCTGTGGCGCATCCGCTGTGAGCTGCGGGCGCTGCTGATCGAGGACGTGCGGGCCCGGTTGCGCCGGTCCTGCCTGGAACGCGGCGCCACCGAGGCGGAACTCGGGTGGATCGCAAGCGCTTTCGACCCGAACGTATTGACCGTCGGGTTCGCCCGCCGGGTACCCACCTACAAGCGGCTGACCCTGATGCTGCGCGATCAGGACCGCCTGGAGAAGCTGCTGCTCGACGCCGACCGGCCGGTGCAGCTGATCGTGGCGGGCAAGTCGCACCCGGCCGACGACGGCGGTAAGGCGCTGATCCAGCAGATCGTGCGGTTCGCCGACCGCCCGGAGGTGCGGCACCGCATCGCGTTTCTGCCCGACTACGACATGTCGATGGCCCGGCTGCTGTACTGGGGATGCGATGTGTGGCTGAACAATCCGCTGCGCCCGCTGGAGGCGTGCGGTACCTCCGGGATGAAGAGCGCGCTCAACGGTGGGCTCAACCTGTCCATCCGGGACGGCTGGTGGGACGAGTGGTACGACGGGGAGAACGGTTGGGAGATCCCGACCGCCGACGGGCTCGCCGACGAGAACCGCCGCGACGACATCGAGGCCGCCGCCCTGTACGACCTGCTGGAGTCCTCGGTGACCACCAGATTCTACGACCGTGACGCCGACGGGGTGCCGACCCGGTGGGTGGAGATGGTGCGGCACACACTGCAGGCGCTGGGGCCCAAGGTGTTGGCCTCGCGGATGGTGCGCGACTACACCGAGAAGTACTACGCGCCGGCCGCCCGCTCGCTGCGGGCCACCATCGAACCCGACAACGACTCCACCGGGGTGCCGTTCGGTGCGGCACGCCAGCTGGCCGCCTATCGCCAACGGGCGCAGCAGGAATGGCCGAAGATCCAGATCACCGACGTGGACAGCTACGGTCTGCCCGACACCCCGCTGCTGGGCAGCGAACTGACCCTGACGGCCTCGGTGTACCTGGCCGGGCTGGCGCCCGACGAGGTCGTCGTGCAGGCGGTGCTGGGCCGGGTCGATGCGAGCGACGTGCTGCAGGATCCGGTGACGGTGCCGATGACGCACACCGGCCGGGCGGGCGGCAATCAGATCTTCTCGACCACGACGCCGCTGCCGGTGGCCGGACCGGTCGGCTACACCGTGCGGGTGCTGCCGCACCACCGACTGCTGGCGGGAGACAGCGAACTCGGCCTCGTCACGCTGGCATGAGCCGGATACTGGAGGTCGCGGTCCCGGGCGGGCCCTACGCACTGGCCGCCGGCCCCGACCGCGCGATCTGGGTGACGTTGGCGCGCAGCGGGCAGATCGCCCGGGTCACCGACGACGGTGCGCTGACCGTCTACGACGTCGCACCCGAGAGCAAGCCCACCATCATCACCACGGGCCCGGACGGGGCGCTGTGGTTCACTCGGGCCGGGGACGACCGGATCGGCCGGATAACCACCGCGGGAGTGCTCAGCGAGATCGAATTGCCCTCCGGTACAGCCCCGTTCGGCATCGTTTCGGGGCCCCGCGGTGCGCTCTGGTTCACCGCGATGAACACCGGCACCATCGGCCGGATCGACCTGGACGGCACCGTCACCGAGGTGGCCGCCCCCGGCGGTATGCCGTCGATGATCACCGCGGGACCCGACGGCGCGCTGTGGTTCACCATGAACCAGAAGAACGCGATCGGCCGCCTCGAACCCTCCGGGGAGCTGCGGGTGCGCGAGGTACCGACCCCGCGGTCGGGTCCGGTGGGCATCGCGGCCACCCACGACGACGCCGTCTGGTTCACCGAGATCCTCGCCGAGAAGCTCGGCCGGATCCCGACCGACGAGGCGATCCAGGAACTCGATTTGCCCGGTAAGCCGCACGCGGTGGTGGCCGACCCGTCCGGCGGCGTGTGGGTCAGCCTGTGGGGAGCGGATCAGATCGTCCGGGTCAGTGCCGACGGCGAGACGAGCACCATCGATCTGCCGCCCGGCAGCCAACCGCACGGTATGGCCGTCGCCTCCGCCGGAGGAGCCGGAACGGCACTGTGGGTGGCGCTGGAGGCCGGCTACGTGTGGCGGTTGCCGGTGGGCTGAGCCCGAACCCGCACGGCCCGTGTCCTTGTCGTGGCCGGACAGTTACATAGACCACGTAAGTTCCTCGAGGTGCCTACTGAGGGGTTTGCCGTACCACGACCCTTTGCCCTGTTCACCACGGTGATGACCGCCGCCGTGCTCTGCGCGCCGGTCGCCGCCGCCGATCCGGGGATCGATCCGGCCGCGCCCGACGGCGACCCGGTGTCGGCCCCCGCCATCGACCCGGCCGCCGAACCCCCGTTGGGTCCCGTCATGCAACCGGTCGCCGCCGCGATGCCGCCCCCGGCCGGACCGAAGCACGGCCTGGTGTTGTCCCCGCCGCCGGTGAGCACCGAAACCCCGGACGGCTGGCGGCTCACCCTGTCGGCAAGTGATGAGACCCAACTGGTCTCGGCGCCGCTGACCACCGCCCTGTCCTCGCGCAGTTACGTCGTGGGTGGCACCTTCCGCGGCAACATCAGTGGCCCGGGGCAGGACATCCCGGAGGGTGTGCTGGAGGTCGGCTATCAAATCGGTTGCGGCATCGATATGAGCACCTCCAACGGCGTCACCATCACCGGCACCGCGGGCGCCTCCCCATCGGTCGGCCTGGCCGGCGTCGACGTCGGCTCACCGGCGCTGGACGGTCTGATCCCGGTGCTGACCACACCGGTCACCGGCGGTGTGGCGATCGGGTTGAAGCCGGGCATCGTCAACATCGTCCCGGTGACCGAGAAGCAGTTCCGCGGCTCCAACCCGTGGGTGCTGATCAGCAATTTCCAGGTCAAGATCGACGGCTGCGTGGGGCAGTCGTTCATCCGGTCCTTTGCCTTCCTGACCCGCTCCACCGACGAATCCGATTCGGTGCTGGCCTATTACGGCGAGACGAAGGTGGTCTGAGCCGCGGTCACGGGAACCGTTTGAAGCAGCGGTCGGTCTCACCGAGCACGCCCACCCGGAACGCATCGATGCGGGAGAACCCGGACGGCACCGATTCCCCGTTGACGTCGCTGGCCACCAGACCGTTGAGCAGGATGCCCGACACCGCCTCGTCGACATCGCCCGCGGTGAGCTGGATGGTGCTGCCGTCCGGGGTGCTGACCTCCTGGGAGAGTTTGGTGGTCGCGACCCCGGTCAGGCAGGCGGTGCGCAGCGCGGCCTCCGCGGTGTCCAGGGCGACCCCGCCGTGCTGAAGCTGCAGGGACTGCATGTACCGCGATACCAGCACCGAATAGCCGGTGTTGTCACCGGTGGTCAGGCCGGTGTCGTCCTCGGACTGCGCGCCCAGCAGTTCCAGCGCCGGCAGATCCACCGCGATGGTGTTGGTGGCCGGGCAGAACGTCGCCGCCGCATCGGATACCGCGTCCGGGCAGTCCTGCGGTTCGAAGATCAACGCCGGCGGGTTGGCCGGTTCGAACAGGATGTTCATCGCGTCGATGATGGAGCGCACCGAATCCTCGGTAATCTCCAGTTCGCCGGATTGGTTCTCCGGCAACAACACCGGCAGATCGCCGCGGCGCTGTTTGATCTCGGCCGGGTCCATCGAGGCGCAGGAAGCGGCGCCGTCGGTGAAGCCGAACTGGAAGGCCGACACCCGCTCGAAGGCCGATCCGTGCTCGTCCTCACCGGCGGCCAGATCACCCTCGGTGAGCAACGGGTCGCGGAACGCGATCATCGCCGCCAGCAGATTGTTCAACCCGTCGGCGGTGGACAGCGTGAAGCGCGGCGAATTCCCCTCGGCGACCCAGCGCATGTACACCCCGGCCAGGCAGTCGGCCTGCTGCTCGGACACCAGGGTCGGGGTCGAGCGGGTGATCAGCCCGGCCTGTTTCTGCACGGCGTGGCCGTACTCGTGGGCCAGCACCATCGTGACGGCCATATCGCCGTTGGCGTCGCGCAGGGCGGGCAGCAGCACCCCGCGATCCCAGCCGATCGTCAAGTCCTCGTGGCAGAACGCCGCATTGACCAGGTTGTAGGTGTCGACGCCGCAGAACACGCCGTCGAAACCGTCGGCGTCCCAAGAGATCACATCGGGCACCGGGGTGAAATCCTCACCGAACGTCTCGGGGTAGGCGGTCTCCCAGAACTCCTCGATGTCGCTGATCGAACTGGTCGCCAGAAGGTCGATCTCCCCACCGTCGGTGTCGGTCGCCTCGCGGGTGGGTGCGGCCGCGTCGTCGCGAAGGCCGGTCGGCCCGTCGGTGGCGGGCATACCGGCCACCCGGAACGGGTCGGCGAACACCGAGACCGGGGTGCCCTGCAGCGTCTGCCCGCAGGAACTGAGCAGCAACGCGAGGCAGGCCACCAGGATCGTTCCGGTCGGCTTGTGCCACATCCCCGAGCGCCTCATGTGCCCCCGCCTTTCCTGCGCCCGGACGGGCCCGCCGGATCTCGGCTGTCAGGATAATGAAAATCCGGGCCCACCGTGACCGACCCGCCAGGTCAGGCGCCGCGGAGCCGCTTCAGCGCGGCGAGCACCCGTTCCGGATCGGTGGTCGCCCAGAACGGCGGCAGCGAGTTGCGTAGATAGCCGCCGTAGCGGGCGGTGGCCATCCGGGAGTCCAGCACCGCGACCACCCCGCGGTCGTCGATGCGGCGCAGCAGCCGGCCGGCGCCCTGTGACAGCAGCAGCGCGGCGTGGTTGGCCGCCACCGCCATGAAGCCGTTGCCGCCCCGGGCGGCGATGGCGCGCTGGCGCGCGGTCAGCAGCGGATCGTCGGGTCGCGGGAACGGGATCCGGTCGATCAGCACCAGCGACAGTGTGGGGCCGGGGACGTCGACACCCTGCCACAGCGACAACGTGCCGAACAGCGAGGTCTCCGGGTCGTCGGCGAAGCGCTGCACCAGTGCGGCGGTGGTGTCCTCGCCCTGGCACAGCACCGGGGTGGAGAGCCGTTCGGCCATCACCTCGGCGGTGGCCCTGGCCGCCCGCATCGAGGAGAACAGGCCCAGCGTGCGCCCGCCCGCGGCATTGATGAGCGCCTCGATCTCGTCGAGCTGGGCGGGGGAGCCGGTGCCGTCGCGCCCGGGTGGGGGCAGATGCTTGGCCACGTACAGGATTCCGGACTTGGCATGGTCGAACGGGGAGCCCACGTCCAGGCCGCGCCACTTCGGCGGCGGGTCCCCGCCGTTGAGTCCCCAGGCTCCGGCCATCGCGTCGAAGTTGCCGCCGATGGTCAGCGTTGCCGAGGTCAGCACGGTGGTGCAGTGCTGAAAGAGCCTGGTGCGCAACAACCCTGCCACCGACAGCGGCGCCACCCGCAGGATGGCGCGCTTGGGCCCGCCCCGGTTGTTCTCCAGGTGGTCGAGCCACACCACATCGTGGCGGTCCGGGATGGCCGGCCCGTAGGAATCCAGCATCCGGGCGGCGATGTCCCCGATCTCGGTCACCGCGGTGACGGCCTCGGTGCGCGCGGCCGCCGCCTGCGGATCCGACGGGGTGGTGTCGATCGCCGAACGGATGACGAACGCCGCGTCCCGCAGCGCGGTCAGGTAGGTGGCCAGCTCCTCGTCGAGATGATCGATCCGGCCCGGCTCTGCGTCGAAGATCGCCGCGGACAGGTTGGCCCCGGCCGCCTCGAACCGTTCGGCGAGTTCGTCGGCGACCAACCGGCCCAGCCGGCGCTGCGCCGCGCCGAGCACCGCGGCGGACAGTTCACCGGTGGCCACCCCGGTGACCCGGTCGGCCAGCTCGTGGGCCTCGTCGACCACCAGCAGGCTGTGCTCGGGCAGCACCGAGGCGTCCGCGATGGCGTCGATGGCCAGCAGCGCGTGGTTGGTGACCACCACGTCGGCGGTGCCGGCCTTGGCGCGGGCCTTCTCCGAGAAGCAGTCGGTGCTGAACGGGCACCGGGACACGCCGATGCATTCGCGGGCCGAGACGCTGACCTGCCCCCAGGACCGGTCCGGCACCCCGGGAACCAACTCGTCCCGGTCACCGGTCTCGGTGTCCGAGGACCAGTCGGTCAACCGTTTCACGTCACGCCCCAACGCGGTGGCGGCCACCGCGTCGAACAGCTCCTCCTGCGGCAGCTCGTCGGGCTCCGCCGCCCCGTTGTGGATCTTGTTCAGGCACAGGTAGTTTCCGCGCCCCTTCAACAGGGCGAAGGTAGGGCGCCGGGGCAGGTGGGCGGTCAGCGCATCGGCCAGCCGGGGCAGGTCGCGGTCGACGAGCTGGCGCTGCAGGGCGATGGTCGCCGTCGACACCACCACCGGTTCGTTGGCCGCCACCGCCCGTGCGATGGACGGCACCAGATAGGCCAGCGACTTACCGGTGCCGGTGCCGGCCTGCACCGCGAGGTGCCGGCCGGTCTCGAAGGCCTCGCCGACGGCCTCGGCCATCTGCACCTGTCCCGGCCGCTGCGCGCCGCCGAGCGCGTCGACCGCCGAGGCCAGCAGATCGGTGACGGAATCGACGCGGCGGGAGGAGGAATTCTTGGTCACGACGGGCCGGCGGGGACGACGCGGGTCGGGATGGCCGGCTCACCCCGGGACAACTTCAGGCCGTCCCAGGGCAGGCTGTGCAGCCCGGCGGCGACCCGAGCCCGGGCGGCGTCGAGATCGGACGCGTGCACCGGTTGGCCGCCGCGGACCAGGGGCACCGTCAGCGGCTGCGCCCGGTATCCGTTCTCGGCCTGCGGGGGATGCCCGGTCCGGTGCACCACCTCTTCGACCACGGTGCCCGACGGTTTGGCCAGCCGCAGGGCCTCTTTGGCGCCGCCCTGGGAGGCTTTGTGGGCGCTGCGCTTCTGCACGGCGATGCCGTCGACCTCGACCAGCTTGTAGACCATCCCGGCGGTCGGCGCACCCGACCCGGTGACCAGCGAGGTGCCCACGCCGTAACTGTCGACGGGCTCCGCGCGCAGCGCGGCGATGGCGAACTCGTCGAGATCACCGGACACCACGATCCGGGTCTTGTGGGCGCCGAGGTCATCGAGCTGTTTGCGGACCTGCCCGGCCAGCACCCCCAGATCCCCGGAATCGATGCGCACGGCGCCCAATTCGGGTCCGGCCATCGCGACGGCGTTGGCCACCCCGGCGGTGATGTCGTAGGTGTCCACCAGCAGGGTGGTGCCGGCACCGAGGGCCTGCACCTGGGCGGCGAACGCGGCCCGTTCGCTGAGGTCCCGAGCGGCGGGGTCGTCGGTACCGTCGGGGGTGGTGTGCAGCAGGGTGAACGCGTGCGCGCTGGTGCCCAGGGCCGGCACCCCGTAGCGCTGTTGGGCGGCGAGGTTGGAGCTGCCGGCGAACCCGGCGATCCAGGCCGCGCGGGCCGCGGCGACGGCGGCCTCCTCATGGGTGCGCCGCGAGCCCATCTCGATGATCCGGCGACCGTCGGCCGCGGAGACCATCCGGGCCGCGGCCGAGGCGATGGCACTGTCGTGATTGAGGATGGACAGGGCCAGGGTCTCCAGGATCACGCATTCGGCGAAGGTGCCGCGCACCGACAGCACCGGTGAGTGCGGAAAGTACAGTTCGCCCTCCGGGTAGCCGTCGATGTCGCCGCCGAATCGGTACCCGGACAGGAAGGCCAGCGCGTCCGGGTCCAGGAAGCCGGCCACCGACTCCAGGGCCTGCTCATCGAAGGTGAACTGCGCCAGGGCTTCCAGCAGCCGGCCGGTGCCGGCGACCACACCGTAGCGGCGGCCCTCGGGCAGTCGGCGTGCGAAGACCTCGAAGGTGCAGCGCCGGTGCGCCGACCCGTCCTGCAGCGCGGCCGCCAGCATGGTCAGCTCGTACTTGTCGGTCAGCAGTGCGGTGCTGGTCATCCGACCCCCTGGCAAGCGTCGCCCACGCCGTCGTTCACCGTCTCACCGTATCGGTACCCTACGGATTCGGGTGCGCGGTCGCGCCCCGGTATCCTGTGCGTCATGGTTACCCCAGCGCGGACGAAGCCGGGTACTCGGGAGGACCAGGCGGCCGATGTGGACCGCCACGAGGACACCGCCGCCGACACCCCGTGGGTGACGATCGTGTGGGACGACCCGGTCAATCTGATGTCGTATGTGACCTACGTGTTCCAGAAGCTGTTCGGGTACTCCGAACCGCACGCCACCAAATTGATGATGCAGGTGCACACCGAGGGCAAGGCCGTGGTGTCGTCCGGCAGTCGGGAGTCGATGGAGGTCGACGTCACCAAGCTGCACTCCGCGGGGTTGTGGGCCACCATGCAGCAGGACCGCTGATCACGTGCGGAAATGGAAGCGGATCGACGGCGCCGATGGACCCCGGTTCCGGTCCTCGCTGGCCCCGCACGAGGCGGGTCTACTGCGCAACCTGGTGGCCTCGCTGACCGGCATGCTCGACGACCGCGAATCCGGTGCTCCGGCTGACGAACTCAGCGAGATCACCGGCATCCGCACCGGGCACACGTCCCCGCCCGAGGACGAGACCATGAAGCGGTTGCTGCCGGATTTCTTCCGGCCGCGTAACGGGCACCCGGCCGGTTCGGCAGCCGCGGACAGTCTGAACAGTGCGCTGCGCAGCCTGCACGAGCCGGCCATCATCGATGCGAAACGTCAAGCCGCGCAACGTTTGTTGGACACCCTGCCGGAGAACGGCGGCAAGTTCGAGTTGTCCGAGGACGATGCGCAGGCGTGGGCGTCGGCGGTCAACGATGTGCGCCTGGCGCTCGGGGCGATGCTGGAGATCGGTCCCGAAGGGCTCGAGCAGCTGCCGCCCGGGGATCCGCTGGCCGGGCACCTCGACGTGTATCAGTGGCTGACAGTGCTGCAGGAGTACCTGGTGCTCAGCCTGATGGGTTCGCGATGAATGGGTTCGGTTCCATCACCGACGTCGCCGGCATCCGGGTCGGCCACCACCACCGCATCGACGACGACGCCACGCTGGGCACGGGCTGGGCGTGCGGGAGCACCGTGGTGCTCGCACCCGAGGGCACCGTCGGCGCGGTGGACTGCCGCGGTGGCGCACCGGGCAGTCGGGAGACCGATCTGCTGGACCCGGCCAACAGCGTGCGGCACGTCGACGCGGTGGTCCTCACCGGTGGCAGCGCCTACGGCCTGGCCGCCGCCGACGGCGTGATGACCTGGCTGGAGGAACAAGGCCGCGGGGTGCAGATGGACGGCGGCGTGGTCCCGATCGTGCCGGCCGCGGTCATCTTCGACCTGCCGGTCGGTGGCTGGGGTTGCCGCCCGACCGCGGAGTTCGGCTACGCGGCGGTGCAGGCCGCCGCGGTGGACCTTGGCGAGCGAAGCGACGGGGGATCGACTTTCCCGGTCGGCTGCGTCGGCGCCGGGGCCGGGGCGCGCGCCGGGGTGCTCAAGGGTGGGCTGGGCACCGCGTCGATCCGGCTGGACGAACTGGGGGTGACGGTCGGGGCGGTCGTCGCGGTGAACTCCGGTGGCAACGTCGTCGACCCCGCCACCGGGCTGCCCTGGATGGCGGACCTGATCAAACGGTTCGGCCTCCAAGCACCGCCGGCCGAGCAGATCGCCGAGTTCGCCCGCCTGGACAAGGAGAGCGGCCCACTCAACACCACCATCGCGGTGGTGGCCACCGATGCCGCGCTCGGCCCGGCCGGCTGCCGGCGCCTCGCAGTCGCCGCCCAGGACGGGCTGGCACACAGCATCCGGCCGGCGCACACCCCGGTCGACGGGGACACCGTCTTTGCGTTGGCCACCGGTGCGGTGACCCTGCCGACCTCAGAGAAGACCCCGACGGCGATGTCCCCGGAGACCGCGGCACTGACCGCGATCGGGGCCGCCGCGGCGGACTGTCTGGCCCGCGCGGTGCTCGTCGGAGTATTGGCAGCGCAGAGCGTCGCCGGAATACCCACCTATCGTGACCTGTTGCCGGGTGCATTCGCCTGATGCGACCCACCCCGAACTGAACCGACGAGAAAACGGAGCCTGACGTGCTGGTGATCCGCGCCGACCTGGTTGATGCCATGGTCGCTCACGCGCGTGCCGACCATCCCGACGAAGCCTGCGGCGTGATCGCCGGGCCGGAGGGTTCGGACCGTCCCGAACGCTTCATCCCGATGACCAACGCCGAACGCTCGCCGACCTTCTACCGCTTCGACTCCATGGAGCACCTCAAGGTCTGGCGGGCATTGGAAGACGCAGACGAGGCCCCGATCGTCATCTACCACTCGCACACCGGCACCGAGGCCTACCCGAGCCGGACCGACGTGGCCATCGCCGCCGAACCCGACGCCCACTACGTACTGGTGTCCACCCGCGATCCGGAGGTGCACGAACTGCGCAGCTTCCGCATCGTCGACGGCGTCGTCACCGAAGAACCTGTCAGCATCGTCGAAACGTACGAGTCTTAAGAAAGAGGATCAGCAGTGGCTGTAGAAGTTTCCATCCCGACCATCCTGCGCACCCACACCGGTGGACAGAAGCGGGTCAGCGCCGCCGGGGACACCCTGGCGGCCGTCATCGCCGACCTGGAGTCCAACTACTCCGGGATCTCCGAGCGGCTGATCGACCCGGACAAGCCGGGCAAGCTGCACCGCTTCGTCAACATCTACGTCAACGACGAGGACGTCCGGTTCTCCGGCGGCCTCCAGACGGCGATCGCCGACGGTGACTCGGTCACCATTCTTCCGGCCGTCGCCGGAGGCTGACCGTGCGCTACGACTCGCTGCTGGAGGCGCTCGGGAACACCCCGCTCGTCGGACTGCAGCGGTTGTCCCCACGCTGGGACGACGACGAGAATGGCCCGCACGTCCGGATCTGGGCCAAGCTGGAGGACCGCAACCCGACCGGGTCGATCAAGGACCGGCCGGCGCTGCGGATGATCGAGCAGGCCGAAGCCGACGGGCTGATCAAGCCCGGCGACACCCTGCTCGAACCCACCAGCGGCAACACCGGTATCTCGCTGGCGATGGCGGCCCTGCTCAAGGGCTACCGGATGATCTGCGTGATGCCGGAGAACACCTCGATCGAGCGGCGTCAGCTGCTCGAACTGTACGGCGCCAAGATCATCTACAGCCCCGCCGAGGGTGGTTCGAACACCGCCGTCGCCACCGCGAAAGAGCTTGCCGCACAGAACCCTTCGTGGGTCATGTTGTACCAGTACGGCAATCCGGCCAACGCGCTGGCGCACTATGAGGGCACCGGCCCGGAACTGCTGGCCGACCTGCCCGAGATCACCCATTTCGTCGGCGGTCTGGGCACCACCGGCACCCTGATGGGCACCGGCCGATTCCTGCGCGAGCACGTGCCCGGCGTGCAGATCGTGGCGGCCGAACCCCGTTACGGCGAGGACGTGTACGCGCTGCGCAACATCGACGAGGGTTTCGTCCCGGAGCTCTACGACCCGGAGATCTTGACCACCCGGTTCTCCGTCGGTGCCTTCGACGCCATCAAACGCACCCGCGAACTGGTCGAGGTGGAGGGCATCTTCGCCGGCATCTCGTCCGGGGCGATCCTGCACGCGGCACTCGGGATGGCGGCCAAGGCGATGAAGGCCGGCGAGCGCGCCGACATCGCGTTCACCGTCTGCGATGCCGGGTGGAAGTACCTGTCGACGGGCGCGTACGCCGGTAGCCTCGATGACGCAGAGGATGCGTTGGAAGGCCAGTTGTGGGCGTGACGCCGGGAGAGTGACAGCGTGAGCATGAACCTGCCGGCCGGCCCCGAGCCGAAGAAACCGGCCTGGGTGGTCGGCGGGGTGACCATCGTCGGATTCGTCGCGCTGCTCTACGTCATGGAGGCCGTCGACACCGTCATGGGGCACCGCCTCGACAACGAAGGCATCCGCCCGCTGGAGACCGACGGGCTGTGGGGCATCCTCTGGGCGCCGCTGCTGCACGGCGGCTGGCCGCACCTGATCGCCAACACCGTCCCGGCCCTGGTGCTCGGTTTCCTGATGACACTGGCCGGGATGGGCCGCTTCCTCGCCGCCACCGCCATCATCTGGCTGCTGGGCGGGCTGGGCACCTGGCTCATCGGCAACATCGGTGCGCACTGCCCCTACGTCGGCGTGCAGTGCACCACCAACCACATCGGTGCCTCCGGGCTGATCTTCGGCTGGCTGACCTTCCTCATCGTGTTCGGGTTCTTCACCCGCACGGCCTGGGAGATCGTGGTCGGCGTGGTGGTCGCGCTGCTCTACGGCGGCATCCTGCTCGGCGTCGTCCCGGGCACTCCCGGGGTGTCCTGGCAGGGCCACCTGTGCGGGGCCGTGGCCGGATTCATCGCCGCGTACGTGTTGTCCGGCCCCGAACGCAAGGCCCGGGAACGCCGCCGGACCACCACGCCGTCGCGCATCTGACATCGCTTTGCTGGTGTGGCTGCCGGCACGTCGGCGCCGCCGGTGACAGCCGCAAGACCCGACGCCGCGGTGCTGTTCGGCGTCACGGTGAGGACACGAAATGAAACTTGTCGCTCAATGCGGTGATGCCTTCGCCGCGGTGCTGGGGGGCATGGCAAGCTAGACGTGTGCGAGTCACCGTACTGGGTTGTTCCGGCAGCGTTGTCGGCCCCGATTCGCCCGCGTCCGGATACCTGCTCACCGAACCCGACACCGTCCCGATGGTGCTCGACTTCGGCGGCGGTGTCCTCGGCGCGCTGCAGCGCCACGCCGACCCCGGGGCCGTCAACGTGTTGCTCTCGCACCTGCACGCCGACCACTGCCTGGACATGCCCGGGCTGTTCGTCTGGCGCCGCTATCACCCCACCCCGCCCGTCGGGCGCGCGCTGCTGCTCGGCCCGACGCACACCTGGGAGCGGCTCGGGTCGGCGTCCTCACCGGAGGGCGGCGAGGTGGACGACATCTCCGACATCTTCGAGGTGCAGTCCTGGGTTGACGGGCAGGCGCTGACGCTGGGCGCGCTGACGGTGGAGCCGCGGCTGGTCTGCCATCCCACCGAGTCCTACGGGATGCGCTTCACCGACCGGGACGGCGTCACCTTCGCCTACAGCGGTGACACCGGAATCTGCGATGCGGTGGTCGAACTGGCCACCGGCGTCGACGTCTTCCTGTGTGAGGCCTCCTGGACGCATTCACCGGACCGCCCGCCCAACCTGCATCTGTCCGGCACCGAGGCCGGCCAGATCGCCGCCCGCGCCGGGGTCGGGTCGCTGCTGCTGACCCACATCCCGCCGTGGACCTCGCGCGAGGACGTCATCAGCGAGGCCAAGGCCGAATTCGACGGGCCCGTGCACGCGGTGGTGTGCGGCGACTCCTTCGACGTCAAGCGCCACTGATCCGCACGTCGCCGCCGCGCGCTAGGGTTGGCCGGTGTCCAGACGAGAAGACGGCCGGCTTGACGACGAGCTGAGGCCAGTGGTCATCACCCGCGGTTTCACCACCCATCCCGCCGGGTCGGTGTTGGTCGAATTCGGGAGCACCCGAGTGATGTGCACCGCATCGGTCACCGAGGGGGTCCCGCGCTGGCGGAAGGGCTCCGGGCAGGGCTGGCTGACCGCCGAATACGCCATGCTGCCCGCGGCCACCCACGAGCGGTCGGGCCGGGAATCGGTCAAGGGCAAGGTCGGCGGGCGCACCCAGGAGATCAGCCGACTGGTCGGTCGGTCGCTGCGCGCCTGCATCGACCTCGGCGCGCTGGGGGAGAACACCATCGCCATCGACTGCGATGTGCTGCAGGCCGACGGCGGCACCCGCACCGCGGCCATCACCGGCGCCTACGTCGCGCTCTCGGATGCGGTCACCTACCTGGCCGCGGCGGGCAAGCTGTCCGACCCGCGGCCGCTGTCCTGCGCGATCGCGGCGGTGTCCGTCGGGGTCGTCGACGGCCGGGTCCGGGTGGACCTGCCCTACACCGAGGACTCCCGCGCTGAGGTGGACATGAACGTCGTCGCCACGGACACCGGCACCCTGGTCGAGATCCAGGGCACCGGGGAGGGCGCCACCTTCCCGCGCACCACCCTGGACAAGATGCTGGACCTGGCACTGGCCTCCTGCGAGGAGTTGTTCGCGATCCAGCGGGCCGCTTTGGAACTGCCGTACCCGGGCGTGCTGCCCGAGTCGAGCACGCCGTCGAAGAAGGCGTTCGGAAGCTGACCGAGCTACTGGTTGCCTCCCGCAACGCGAAGAAGCTGGCCGAGCTGCGCCGGGTGCTCGACGCGGCTGGTCTGACCATGACGTTGTTGTCGTTGGGTGACGTCCCCGAATTCGACGAGGCCCCCGAGACCGGGGCGACGTTCGAGGAGAACGCGCTGGCCAAGGCGCGCGATGCGTTCGTGGCCACCGGATTGCCCACGGTCGCCGACGACTCCGGGCTGACCGTCGAGGCGCTCAACGGGATGCCCGGTGTGCTGTCGGCCCGCTGGGCCGGAGCGCACGGCGACGATCTGGCGAATCTGCAACTGCTGCTGGGCCAGCTGCGTGACGTGCCCGACGAGCGGCGGGGCGCGGCCTTCGTCTCGGCCTGCGCATTGGTGTACGGGCCGGGCGAGCGGGACGCGGTGGTGGTGCGCGGCGAATGGCCCGGTGCGATCGCCCGCGAACCGCGCGGCGAGAACGGCTTCGGCTACGACCCGATCTTCCTGCCCGAGGGGTCCACGCGGTCGGCCGCCGAGCTGACCGCGGCGGAGAAGGACGCGGCCTCGCACCGCGGCCGGGCGCTGGCGTTGTTGGTGCCCGCGCTGCGCGAGTTGGCCTGACTGGCTCTCTCGGCGGCTGACCCTCTCGGCCCGACGCGCTCGGCCCGACCCTTGGCGAAACTCGCGTACCCGTGGTGATTTTTTGCCACGGAGCGACGGGTACGCGTGTTTCGCCGAGGTTCCGGTGAGCGGGCGAAATTTTGCATAGCGCAACTAACGTGTAATGCTCGCGGCCGTGGTTGCAACCGAGCAGCGGCGGCCTCGCCGGGAGGCCTTGTCGGCCCATCCCGGCGTACTCATCGCCGTGCTGTCCGCCGCCGGTATCAGCGTCTCCCTGATGCAGACGCTGATGATCCCGCTCATTCCCGAACTGCCGAAGCTGTTGTCGGCCAGCCCGTCCAACGCGTCCTGGGCCATCACCGTCACCCTGTTGACCGCCGCGGTGGCCACCCCGGTGTTCGGTCGGCTCGGCGACCTGTACGGACCCAAACCCATCCTGGTGGTCTGTGCGGCCGTGCTGATCGCCGGGTCGCTGGTGGCGGCGTGCAGCAGCACACTGATCCCGTTCGTCGTCGGTCGCGGCCTGCAGGGTGTGGGCATCCCGATCATCCCGCTGGGCATCAGCGTGCTGCGGGCCTCGGTGCCGCCCGAGCGGGTCGGCAGCGCGATGGGCCTGATGAGTTCCTCGCTCGGTGTCGGCGGTGCCCTGGGGCTGCCGCTGTCGGCCGCGATCGCCCAGCAGTTCAGCTGGCACGCGCTGTTCTGGTTCGCCGCGGGGCTGGGTGCGGTGCTGCTGGTGCTGTTCCTGACGCTGGTGCCCGCGGTGCCGGCAACCTCGACCGACCGGCTCGATCCGCTCGGGGCGCTGCTGCTCGCCGGTGGTCTGATCACCCTGCTGTTGGGCATCACCAAGGGCCGGGACTGGGGCTGGACCTCGGCCACCACGGTCGCGATGTTCAGCGCCTCGGTGGTGGTGTTTGCGGTCTTCGTGTTCTGGCAGCTGCGCTTCGACTCCCCGGTGGTGGATCTGCGCACCACGGTGCGACCGCCGGTGTTGCTCACCAACATCGCTTCGATCGGCGTGGGGTTCGCGATGTTCGCGCTGACCCTGATCGCGCCCCAGGTGCTGGAGTTGCCCGAAGAGACCGGCTACGGCCTGGGCATGTCCATGCTGGAGACGGGTCTGTGGATGGCGCCCGGCGGACTGGCGATGATGGTGATGGCACCGATCGCGGCCCGGGTGTCCGGCGCCCGCGGCCCGCGCTTCACGCTGTTCGTCGGCTGCGTGGTCATCGCCGGCGCATATCTGTCGGGGTTGTGGCTACTGGGCAGCGGCCCGCAGGTGCTCGCGCTGAACGTGCTCATCAGCGTCGGGGTGGGGTTCGCGTACGCGTCCATGCCCGCGCTCATCAACGCCGCGGTGCCGCTCTCGGAGACTGCGGCCGCCAACGGGCTCAATGCGCTGGCGCGCTCACTGGGGACCTCGATCTCCAGTGCGGTGCTCGGCGCGATCCTGGCGGGGATGACGATGACCGTGGGCGGACACGAGGTGCCGACCCTGGACGGGTTCCGGGTGGCGCTCATCGTGGCGGCTGCCGTCGCCGCTGTCTCGGCGGTGCTGACGCTGCTGATCCCGACCGTGCGTCAGCCCGGTGAAGCAGAGGTCAGAGACCGAAGCGCTTCTTCACGTCCTGCGTCTGGAAGTGTTCGACGATGAGCCCCAGCACCGGGACGGTGCCGGAGATCAGCGTGCCGATCGCGCGGCCCAGCGGCCAGCGGACCTTTACCGCGAGGTTCGCGGTGGCGATCAGATAGGCGAAGTAGACCCAGCCGTGCACGACGGCGATCCAGCTCAGCGAGTCGTCGTTGAACCCGTACTTGCGCACCATCTCGTAGCAGAGGGCGATCAGCCACAGGCCCGTCGCCCAGGCCAAGACCCGGTAGCTGGCCAGCGCCTTCTGGATCGATGCCAGAGGCACCAGGGGTTCGTCGGTCTGGCTGTCGGCTCCGGTCGGCGTCTCGGGCGTACTCATCGGGTCGTCCTGTCGTCGGGGTTCGTATCGGGTTCGGACTGGGCTAGGCCGGCGAGATAGGCGTTGTACTCGCGCAAGGTCGGGTCGTCGTCGCCGGCCGGGGTCGCGGCCTTGGGCCGCTCGGGTAGCAGACCGTCCGGGATGGCGGTCAGCTGGCCGGTCTCGTCCGGCTCGTACTCCGGCGGCGCCTCTTCCAGGCGCACGAACTTGAAGTAGGCGTACACGCAGAACGCCGCGAACATCGGCCACTGCAGCGCATAGCCGAGGTTCAGGAAGGTGCCCGCGGTCGACTCGTAGCGGGTCCACTGCCACCACGCCAGCAGCAGGCAGCCGCCAGCGCCGACGGCGGCCAGCGCGAAGAGCGCTGGTCTCCTACGTCGTGTAGTGGACATGGGTCAACTTTACCGCCTGCCGGGATCAGGCCTTGGGGCCGATGAACTCGTCCAGGCGCGCGGTCGCCACTTTTCGGTAGACCGCGATCATGTAGCGACTGTTCTGGGTCCATGGGATGCCGAGTTTGTCCAAAGCCGCGCAGAACAGCCCGCGGATGTCGGCGGAGTGATTGGTGAAGTGATAGCGGATGCTGGCGACCCCGCGATCGTTGGCCACCACGCGGCAGCCGTCGCTGTGGATGAGGCCGCGGACGAAGTCCTCGGTGGCGGCGTCGACGTGGGCCTGCTGCCACGGTTCCAGGACGATCGGGCGGAGGTGCTTGGGACCGGGACCGTGCTGCGGGAACAGACAGGGCCAGTGTTTGGAAAATAGGGACACGTCCACGCAGCCGGTCTTGCGGGGGAACACTGTCGCGCTCTGGCCGAGCAGGATTTTGTCGATGGCGGCGCAACAGCTCGCGATGATTCCCGGGTATTTCTTGTCGAGGGTGACACGGAGTCGCCACACGGAGCGAGCGCGGCTGATGTACCCGTCGCCGAGATACATGCCGAGCAGATAGCTGTATGCGTCCGACGGCAGCAGGCTGTAGTCATGCCTGCTACAGCTGTCGTGGGGTGTCACCCGTTCGGGATTGTGCCGCCACTGGCACACGGTGCGTCGGGGGATTCCCGTCCGGCGCGCGATCTCACAATCGTTCAGCCCATCTGCGATGAACTGACGTACGGATTCAAACTCCTCGACCGAGCGCATCGGGCCTCCCGCTGTTGCGGTTGACGCTACTTCCGCCCACCGACAACCAGATTTGTGCAGCGAGGCGGTACCCTGAACCCGCTTGCGGGCGTGATGGAACGGCAGACATGCCGGCTTTAGGTGCCGGTGCTCGAGAGAGCGTGTGGGTTCGAATCCCACCGCCCGCACAAAATCTTGTCCTGCCGATACGGTGGCTAATTCAACCCGCGGCCGGCGGCGTCCCCAAGCACTCGACCACATCGCCGAGATGACGCAGCAGCACGTACCGGTAGTCGGCCTGCGCGGCCTGGGCCGAGCGCTCGGCGTATGCGGCCCGGGCACCGTCCTCGTCGCCGGAGTAGACGTCGGTCGGCACCGAGGGGACCCCGTCGGTGGTCGGATCATCGACGACGCCGATCTGGACAATCCACGAATCGTCAGCCATGGCCTCCTGGTACCCACCGCGGCCCGGAACCAAGCCCGGCGCGTCAGCGGGGCCCGTCGACGGCGAAGGTGCCGTTGTCGTCCTGGAACTCGGCATAGACCTGGCGGATGGCGCCGTCGATCTCCACCGCGCAGGTGAAGCTGTCGCCCTTGGCCGCGGACGGGTCCTTGCCGCCGTTGCAGCGCAACGCGCTGATGCTGTTGGCGCCGTACCCGTTGATCGGGTCGGACAGGATCTGCCGGACACCCTCCTCGGCCTGTTCCACGGAGATGACGGTGCTATCGCGGAACGCGAACTGCCACAGCCCGATTCCGGCGACGAGGACGGCGATCGCGACGGCTCCCGCGATCAGCCATTTCCGGTGGTCGACGGATCGCGGTGCTGCCCGGTGCGGTGCGGGCGTGCCCGGTGGCAGGGTGTAGCGGTTCGGGTCGATCACCGGAGCCGGACGGTGCGGCTGCGGTCGCGGCGGGGCCGGGCGTTGCGGTTGCGTCGGGATCGCCCGCTGCGCGGGCGGCGGGTATCCAGGATGTGGGGGTCGATGTGGTTGCGGCGCAGCCGGATACGGCTGTCGCGGGGGAGGGCCCGGGGGTCGTCCCGCGCCGGGGGCGGCGCGCCGCCCGGGCGTGCCCACCAGGGCTGCTGGGGATCTGGTGGCCGCGTCATGAGGCGAACCGTTGGTAGCACTGTTCCGGGTCGCCGGACAGCCCAGCCCGGTAGGCCAGGATCCGGGTGAACCCGGCCGGGGCGGTCATGCCGTTGACATCGCTGGCCGCCAGACCATTGGTCAGCAACCCGGAGATCGCCTCGTCGGTGTCTCCGGCGGACAGCGACAGTCGACTGCCTGGCTCGGCCATCCTGCCCTGCGCGACACCGGTCAGGCAGGCCGTGCGCAAGGCGGTCACCGTGGACTCCAGCGGAAGACCCCGTTCCTGTTGTACCGCAAGGGCATACCGTGAGGTCACCACGGACAACGCGGTGTTGTCGCCCTGCAGCAGGACACCCTGCTCCTCGGACTTCGGGGTACCCAGCTCCTGCAGCGCGGGCAGGTTGAGGTGGATGGTGTTCGTCACCGGGCAGTACGAGGCCGGCGAAATCGTCTCCGCATCAGGGCAGTTCGCGAGTTCGAGGCTCAGGGTGGGGGGACTCTGCGGTGCGTAGACCTCACCCAGCGTGGTCATCAGATCCGCGAGCAGTTCGGCGTCGATGGGGCTGTCGCCGAGGGCCGGCAATCCGTAGGAGTCGTAGGACAGAAACTGCGGCAGGTCGCCCTGACGTTCGACGATGTCGGCCATGTCGATCGCCGCGCACTGGTCGGCGTTACCGCTGAAACCGATCTGGAAGGCGCTGATCCGGTCCAGTGCGGATCCGTGCGCATCCCCGGTCAGGATCGCCTCCTCCTGCGTCATCAGCGGGTCGCGGATGTAGATGGCGCCGGCCAGCACGTGGTTGAGCCCGTCGCCGGTGCTCAGCACGAACCGTGGGGACTTACCGGCCGCGACCCAGTGCAGGTAGACCCCGGCGAAGCAGTCCGCCTGCTGCTCCTTGACCAGCACCGGGGTGCCCTTCTCCACCAGATGCGCCTTGGCCTGGACCGCGTGCCCGAACTCATGGGCCATCACCCCGACGACACCCATCTCGCCGAAATACTGGGCCGCGCCCGGGATGAACTTGCCGCGATCCCAGGCCATCACGTCGCCGTCGTAGCAATAGAACGCATTGGACAGGCCGTAGAGGTCGTTGCCGCACACCCGCGGTGCATCGGGGTCCGCGGCGTCATAGGACACCAGACCCGCCACCGGGGTGAAGGTCCCGGTCAACGCGCCGTTCCAGTGCTCGGACCAGAACTGCTCCAGATCGTCGATGGCCATCAGTGCCAACTGGTCCACCGGGCCGTTGTCGCTGTGCTCGGCGATCCGCGCCGGCGGCGGCGCGTCCGGCCGCGGGCCGCTGGGGCCGTCGCTCGCAGGCAGGCCGCCCGCCCGGGACGGATCGAACAGCATCGACACCGCGCGGCCGTCGAGCACGGTGGTACCGCATCCGGCCAAGATCAGCGTCGCGGCGAGTGCCATGCTGAGCCATCCGGCGAGGCGTCCGGCCCGTCGGTACATGCCGACAGGCTAACAAGCCGCCCGGCGGCGCTACCGCGGCCGCTCGTCCACGGCGAAATCGAAGGCCAGGTCACCACGGTCGACGGTCGTCACGGTGACGCCGTAGGTCCGGCCCCCGTCGACGAGCTCACAGCGCAGGGTGGCACCCACATCGCCCCTGAGGTCGGCGGGGCAGGCCACCGATTCCGGGGCGCGGCCGATCTGCCGGGTGATCTCCTCGGTGATCTGCCGGGCGACGGTGTCCCTGCCGATGCTCTGCACGATGTACAGGTCCACCTGGTCGCCCTCGGTACTGCCGACCGTGATGCTGACCCGGCGCTGTTCGTCCCGGTCGACCAGGGTGCAGTCCAGGGTGGCGCCGACCTCGGCGGGCAGGCCGTCCGGGCAATCCACCGAAACCGGGGCGGCTCCGGACTGTTCGGTGACCTGCGCGACGATCTGGTCCTGTAGCCGTTCCCGGCTGACGGTCTTGTCGGTCGGTACCGCGCACGCCGTCAACGTCGCCGCTGCGAGCAGCGCCGGCCACACTGCCGACCATCCAGGCATGACGCCACGATTGCACATGCCGGGAGGTCGGGAGACATTATCGAAGGCGTGCCGAGAGAACCCGCCGGTGCGCGGCCGGGGACCCGAACAGCGACCTGTTCAGGGTGGCGCGCTTGAGGTAGACGTGCACCCCGCTCTCCCAGGTGTAGCCGATCCCGCCGTGCAGTTGCATGGCCTTGCCGACCACCGCGACCGCGGTGTCGGTCGCGTATGCCTTGGCCATCGACGCCGGCACCGACACGTCGGCCCCGGGCCCGGCGGCCACCGCGTCGACGGCGGCGTCCACCAGTTGGCGGGCCACCCGGATCTGCACCAGCATGTCGGCGCACGCGTGCTTGACGGCCTGGAACGATCCGATGGGGCGGCCGAACTGATGGCGGATCCCGACGTAGTCGACGGTGGCGGCGAGCATCGCCTCGGCCAGGCCCAGGCTGTCGACGGCGACGCTCACGGTGCCGCGCGCCGCCAGCCACCGGGTCGCGGGGAACGGCCAGACCTGCCGCGGGCGGGCGCCGTCGGCGATGACGGTGGCGAGCCGGCGGGTGTCGTCGAGGGTGGGTCGGTCGGTGACCGTCAGCCCGGCACCGGCCGGATCCAGGTCGGCCAGCACCGGTGCACCCGCCGGATCGGTGGCCGGCACCAGCAGTCGGGTGGCCTCGGCGGCGTCGGGCACGAAATCGGCTGTGCCGCTGATGCTGCCGTCGGCGGCGAGGGTGAACACCGGGCCGGAGAACGATTCGGTGTGCACGACGGCGATGGGCAACTCGGTGCCCGCGGCGGCGGCCGACAGGGCGGCATCGCGGTGCTCCCCGGCGGGCAGTGCCAGCAGCGCGCCGATGCCGAGGCTGACCCCGAGGTGGCTGCTGCGGGCCGCCGCGCGCCCGAGTTCCTCGGCGACGACGGCGGTTTCGGCGAAGGACACCTCGGCGCCACCGAGCGATTCGGCGATCTCCAGTCCGGGCCAGCCGGCCTGGGTGAGCACCGACCAGTCCGGGTCGCCGGCAGCCAGCAGGTCACGGGCCACCGAACGCAGATCCTGGTGCAGTTCCGCGAATTCGCGTGTCATCATGCTCCCGCCGGTTCACGGGGCAGGCCGAGGCCGCGCTCGCCGATGATGGTGCGCTGGATCTCGCTGGCGCCGCCTGGGATGGTCCACTCCCAGGAGCCGATGAAATCGAGCACCCAGGCGCCGGACTCCCATCCGCTGGAGATCGGCTTGGCGAGCACCGTATGGCCGGCCAGGCCGCTGATCTCGGCGCCGAAATCGGTCAGCCGCTGCAACAGCTCGCTGTAGAACAGCTTCACCACCGAGGCGTCGGCGGGGGAGTGGGACTTGCCCTCCACCAGTTCGCGGCACAGTCCGCGCAGTCCGGTGATCTCGATCTCGAACTGTGCCAACCGATCTGCGACCAATCCGTCCTCCAGCACACCGGCCCGCGCGCATTCATCCACCAGCCAGCGCAAACCCGCATTGCCGAGACGTTCGGCCAACTCCAGCATCGTCATCCCGCGCTCGGCGCCGAGGGTCTCCTGGGCGACCTGCCAGCCCTTGTTCTCCGGGCCGACCAGATTGGCCGCAGGGACCCGGACGTCGTTGAGGAACACCTCGCAGAAATGCGATTCGCCGGTGGCCTGGCGGATCGGGCGCACCTCGATACCCGGACTGGCCATGTCCATCAGGAAGTAGGAGATGCCGTGCCGCTTCTTGGCGTCGGGGTCGGTGCGGGCCAGCAGCAGACACCAGTCGGCATGCAGACCGCCACTGGCCCAGACCTTCTGGCCGTTGACCACGAACTCGTCACCGTCGCGGCGGGCGGTGGTGCGCAGCGCGGCCAGATCGGAGCCGGCCTCGGGTTCGGAGAAGCCCTGCACCCAGATCTCACCGTCCAGGATCGCGGGTAGATGCCGCTGCCGTTGTTCGTCGGTGCCGGCGGCCAGCAGGGTCGACGCGGCATGGTGGATCCCGACGAAGGCCAGCACCAACCGGGGTGCGTCGGCGGCGGCCAGTTCGGAGTACAGCACGATCTGCTCGGCCACCGACAAGCCGCCGCCCCACTCGGCGGGCCAGTGGGGCACCGCGAATCCGGCCGCATGCAGTTCGGCGAACCAGGACTTCTGGAAGCGGACGTACTCCTCGTCGCTGACGCCGGTCTGCGCGGCCCGCCAGTCGGTGGGCACATGCTCGGCGCACCACTGCCGGACGTGGCCGCGGAACTGTTCGAGATCCCGGTTCATGTTGCGTCGCTGTACAGTCCGGTCAGGCCGCGGGTGCCCAGGAGTTCGGTCAGTTGTGCCCGCGTCGCGGACAGGCCCAGCGGCAGCCGGCGCAGCGGCTGACTGTAGCGCGACAGCCAGGACAGCACCGTCTCATCGCAGAACCCGACCGCGCCGTGCAGTTGGTGGGTGATCCGGAAGACCACCTCGGCGGCCTCCACTGCGGCCAGGCGCAGGGCGAGCGCATCGGCGAGTCCGTCGGGGCCGGTGACGGTGGTCAGTGCGTAGCGCGCCAGCATCTCCAGCCCGCTGCGCTCGACCTCGGCGTCGGTGAGCTGGAACTGCACGCCCTGGAAACCGGACAGCGGCTGGCCGAACTGCTGGCGCAGCTTGACGTGCGCGATGGTGAGTTCCAGTGCGCGGTCCAGCATCCCGAGCAGCGTCCAGCACGGCAGCACCAGCCCCAGCGCGACGTCGTGGGCGCCCGCACCGTCGAGGTCGGTCAGTTGCAGCGAGGTGACGAACGCCGTCCGCTCACCCGAGGTGCCGGTCACCCGCGACCGTCGGCCGTCCAATGTGACTGTGGCCCAATCGCCGCCGATACCGGCGAGGGTTGCGGCCGGGACCGGTCCGGCGATCACGACGAGCCCGTCGGCCTCGATGTCGGTGGGCCGCGACAGCCGCTCGGCCAGCGGATAGGGCAGGCCCCAGTACCCGGCGCTGCGGCACAAGGCGGCGGCGGCCTCGGCCGCGTCGGTGTCGGTACGCGGTTCCAGGTCCCAGGCGCCCAGCCCGTCGAGTACCGGTGCGACCAGGGATTCGCGTTGTGTCGGATCGGCTTCGGCGCGTTGCAGCAGGGTGTCCCCACCGGCGGACTCCAAGGCGCGCAGCGCCTGCTCGCCGTACTCGCGGGCCTCCGGGCTCAGATCGATGTTCACGACGCCGCCAGCAGGGTGCGGGCCAGCAGGATGCGCTGCATCTCGATGCTGCCGGAGGACACCGTGGAGGGCTGCGAGTATCGCCAGTGGTCCTCGACCTCGGCGGTGAACACCTCGGCCGTCCCTTCCGGCAGTGCGGCGATGATCTCCATGAGCACCTCGGCGCTGTCCTGGTCGAGTTTGGTGACCGCGATGCGGTAGGCCGCCGAGTCGGTGGGCCGCACCCGGCCCTCGGCCTGCAGCGCCACCAGCCGGTAGGCCATCAGCCGGGCCCGGCGGCAGTGCGTGAGCATCCGGGCCCAGCGGCCGCGCAGTTCGTCGGGCAGGCCGGACCAGTGCTCGCCCAGCGCGTTCGGGGCCAGTTGCAATAGGCGTTCGCAGCGGGCGTAGCGGGCGATGCCGACGCGCTCGAAGGCCAGCACACTCTGCACCACCGTCCAGCCGTCGTCGACGGTGCCGAGCACGTCGGCGTCGGTGACCCGCAGGTCGTCGAAGAACACCTCGTTGAGATGGTGCGGGCCCATCATGGTCTGGATCGGTCGTACCGTGATCGCCGGATCCGACATGGGGACCAGGAAGATGGTCAGGCCCCTTTGCTTCTTCTCCTGCTTGGATGTGCGCGCCAGCAGGAAGCACCACTGCGCCATGGTCGCGTACGAGGTCCAGATCTTCTGGCCGTTGATCACCCAGCCGTCGCCGTCGCGGACCGCCGAGGTGCGCAGCGAGGCGAGATCGGATCCGGCCTCTGGCTCGGAAAACCCCTGGCACCAGATCACCTCACCGCGGGCGATGGGCGGCAGATGGGTGCGCTGCTGTTCCTCGGTGCCGTGCCGCATGATGATCGGCCCGACCCAGTTGACGCCCATGTACTGCGCGCCGCGCGGTTCGTGGTGGGCCCACATCTCCTCGCGCACCACCGTCTGCTCCCACGGGGAGGAGGCCTTACCGCCGAACTCCTCCGGCCAGGACATGCAGAGCAATCCCCGCTCGGCGAGCAGCCGACAGAACGCCTGCGCCACCTCCAGATCGGCGGGGTTGTGGGTGAAGGCACCCAGATAGTCCTCGGGGATATGCGTTTTCACCAGGTCGCGGAGTTCGCCGCGCAGTGCGTCGGCGTCCGGCCCCATGTCGAAGTCCACGCCGCCGATGGTAGGGCAATCCTTACAAGGATTGCTAGTATTCGGAGAATGAGCACGGCACGCCGTACCCCGCAGCACCGCATCGCCGAGACCGTTGCGGGGGAACTGCGCGACCGGATCCTGGCCGGCGCGGACCGGTTGCCCACCCAGGATCAACTGGTCACCGAGTTCGGTGTCAGCTACCCGTCGGTCCGGGAGGCGTTGCGCATCCTGGAGACCGAGGGTCTGGTCACGGTGCGCCGGGGCAGCGTCGGCGGCGCCGAGGTGCACCGGCCCGACGAGTCCTCGGCGGCCTATCACCTGGGCCTGGCGCTGCAGGGGGCCGCGGTTCCGCTGGGTGATCTGGCCGCCGGGTTACAGCTGCTGGAGCCGCTGTGTATCGCGGAGGTGGCCCGCCGTGCCGACCGGCTCAAGGTGGTGGTGCCGGTGCTGACCCGCAACGTCGACGCCTCCGCCGAAGCGGTCGCCGACGGTGCGGCGTTCACCCGGATATCCCGCGAATTCCACGACCTGGTCGTCGAATACACCCCGAACGCCACCGTGCGGCATGTGGTGGGCAGCCTGGTGGCGCTGTGGTCGGCGCAGGAGGAAAAGTGGGCCGATTACGTCGTCGGCCGCGGAGAGTACCCGTCACCGGCCGAGGCGCGGAGCGCGGTGGGCACCCACCGCAGGCTGGTCGAGGAGATCGCCGCCGGCAACGCCACCGAGGCCGAACGGATCGCGCGCAAACACCTGGCCGCCACGCAATCGCTTCTGCTGGAACGCTTCACCGACGATGTGGTGCGGGCCGCGCGCGGCGCCCGTGCACACCAGCGGCGCACCTGCTGACACCGGCGGGCGGTCGTTCCGATTCATCCAGAACCAGTTCGTATCGGTCGGATCAGTCGCTGGCCGGCAGCGGCTTGGCTTCCTTGATCGCCAGCGGGGTGTCGCCGATGGTCAGCGTGCCCTTGCCCGCCTTGGTCACCAGGATCTCGGCGCCGTCATCGTCGACGTAGCGCTTGCCCATCAGGTTGCCGTCGGACAGCGCGGGATCCAGCGTCAGGCCCTCGGCGACCGGGTCGCCGACCGGGATCAGTGGAGCGCCCCCGGCGCGCAGGTCGTCGAGGCCTTCGGAGGCGCGCACCACGATGACCTGGGTGTCGCAGACCTGACTCTGCAGGCGGGTTCCGTTCTTGATCATGCGGGCTCCTTTGCGGCTGGACTCAATTCGGTGACGAGTTCGCGGCGCAGCACCTTGCCGGTCGCGTTGGTGGGCAGCTCGTCTCGGAAGACGACCCGATCCGGGGTGCGTGATCCGCGCAGTTGGGCCCGCACGAAGTCACGCAGGTCCTCCGGCTGTGGGTCGGTCCCCGGCGCGGGAACCACGACGGCCACGATGATCTGACCCCATTCGGGATCCTCGGGGCCGACCACCGCGCAGTCGTGGACGTGCGGGTGCTCGACGAGTACGTCCTCGATCTCGGCGGGGGCGATGTTCTCGCCGCCGCGGATGATGGTGTCGTCGGAGCGCCCGCCGATGTACAGGTAACCGTGCTCGTCGAGGGTCGCGACATCCTTGGTGGGGAACCAGCCCTCGTCGTCGAGCACCGACCCGATGCCGGTGTAGCGACCCGACACCTGCTCACCGCGCACGAACAGTTCGCCGGTTTCCCCTGCGCCGAGCACGGTTCCGTCCTCGGCGCGGATCTGCACCTCGATGCTGGGCACCGGCTGGCCGACCGAGCCGAGCCGCCGGGCCACCGCGGCGTCGTCGGAGCTCAGCGCGACCCGGTGATCGTCGGGGGTGAGCACCGCGATCGTGGAACTGGTCTCGGTGAGCCCGTAGGCATTGACGAACCCGACCCCGGGCAGCAGTTCGAGGGCCTTGCGCACCAGGGGCAGCGCCACCTTGGACCCGCCGTAGGCCAGCGTGCGCAGGCTGGACAGGCTCACTCCCTGCTCCTCCAGCACGGTGACGATGCGGTCCAGCATGGTCGGCACCACGGTGGCCGAGGTGACATCCTCGGCCTCCACCAGCCGCACCCATTCGCGGGCGTCGAACTGGGTGAGGTAGACCATCTTTCGGCCGGCGTACAGATTGGACAGCGCCGCCGACACGCCCGCGATGTGATACGGCGGAACGCAGATCAGTGCCGCGTCGCCGGGCTCGGCCGACGCGAACTCCACCGTGCCGGTGATGTAGCTGGTCAAGTTGTTGTGGGTCAGCTCAACGGCTTTCGGGGCCGAGGTGGTGCCCGAGGTGAACAGCACCACGCCGACCGAATCGGGATCGGGGAATTCGGCTGCGGGCTCGGCGGTCCGGGCCTGTGTCAGGAATTCCGCCGAACCGATCACCCGGAACCCGTCACCGACGGCGTCGCGGTACTCGTCGTCGACCACCACCAGCGGGTCCGGCAGCCGCGCGATCAGGGCGCGCAGGCCGTCGGCCGAAAGCCGGTAGTTCAGCGGGGTCATCGGCACCCCGGCGCGCGCCGAGGCGAACAACAGCAGCGGCAGCATCGTGCCGCCGGCCCCGACATAGGCGACATGCGCGGCGCCGGAGGCGGCCACCACGCCCGCACCACCGTCGGCGAGTTCGCTCAGTTGCCCGGTCGACAGGCGCAGGTCACCCGCGACGATCGCGGTACGGTCCGGATCGGTCGAGGACGCCATTTCCAGCAGCAGCGAGATGCTCATATCAGTCGATCACTCCTTGTCGACGAAGATATCCCAGATGGGATCCTCGCCACCGCCGTAGCGGGACAGGTCGGTGACTCCGGCGGCCGCGAGCACGTCGGCATCGATGTAGGTCTGGCCGTTGGCCTCCTTGGCCGGACCGGTCAGGATCCGCACTGCGGCGTCGGCCATGATCTCCGGGCTGCGCGAGGAGGAGGCCAGGTGGTCTCCGTCGGCGAGGTTCGCCACCGCGGAGGTCGCGATGTAGGTCTGCGGCCACAGGCAGCTGAAGCCGATGCCGGAATCCTTGTGTTCCTCGGCCCAGCCCAGCGACAGCAGCGTCATGCCGTACTTGGACACCGTGTAGGACGGATGCGCGCCCAGCCAGTAGGGGTTCAGGTTCAGCGGCGGCGCCAGGGTGATGACGTGCGCGGCGGGGGACCGGCGCAGGTGCGGCAGCGCGGCCTTGGTGAGCAGGAACGTGCCGCGCACGTTGATGTCCATCATCAGGTCGAACTTCTTGGCGGTGAGCTGCTCGGTGGGTTCGGTGGCGATGGCGCTGGCGTTGTTGATGACGATGTCGATGCCACCGAAGGTCTGCACCGCGGTGTCCACGGCCCGCTGCACGTCCTCCTCCTTGCGGACGTCCCCGACGACGGCGACGGCCTTGGCGCCGACGGCCTCGACCTCGGCTACCGCGGTGTGCACGGTGCCGGGCAGTTTGGGGTGCGGTTCGGCGGTCTTGGCCAACAGCACCACGTTGGCGCCCTGCCGGGCGGCGCCTAGGGCGATGGCCAGGCCGATGCCGCGGCTGCCGCCGGACACCACCAGGGTTCGATCGGCAAGCGGCCGTTGCTCGCTGGACATAGGGACTCCTCGGACGGAAGGGGTCTTGCTTCCCCTGATGGTATTGGCATTCTCATTTTCAGCAAGTGTCATACTCGCTCATATCCGGCGACGACGCGTCGGTGGGGGTTCGCCCCGGGGTGTCGGCGGACCGTCCGAACGTCGCGTTAGCGCATCTGGGTGCATGTTTCCCGCGTGCGGTATTGGCATTCTCATTTTTTGCAAGTACGTTACCCAGTGATGAGCGACCAAAGCGACCCCCGGGTAACGACCCCCTCTGGCATCCCGCTGGCTCCCGTGTACGGTCCCGCCGACCGCGCGGGCGATCCGCCCGCGCCCGGCGACTACCCGTTCACCCGGGGAAACTTCGCCTCCGGCTACCGGGGCAAGACCTGGACCTTCCGGCAGTACTCCGGCTTCGGCACCGCCGAGGAGTCCAATCAGCGCTACCGCTACCTGCTGGAACAGGGCGGCACCGGGCTGAGCGTGGCCCTCGACCTGCCGACCCAGTGCGGCTACGACTCCGACGATCCCGAGTACGGGGAAGAGGTCGGGCGCGTCGGCGTCGCCGTCGATACGCTGGCCGACGCGGAGATCCTGTTCGACAGCATCCCGCTGGACAAGATCAGCACCAGCTTCACCATCAACGGCACGGCCGCCATCCTGCTGGCGTTCTACGTGGCCGCCGCGGAGAAGAAGGGCGTGCCGCGGGAGAAGCTCACCGGCACCATCCAGAACGACATCCTCAAGGAGTACGCCTCGCGCGGCACCTGGATCTGGCCGCCGGAACCGTCGCTGCGGCTGATCGCCGACACCATCGAGTTCTGCGCGGCCGAGGTGCCGCGGTTCAACGCGATCTCGGTGGCCGGCGCGCACTTCCGCGACGCCGGGGCCAACGCGGTGCAGGAGATGGC
Source organism: Mycolicibacterium aurum (assembly GCA_900078775.1). Classification (GTDB taxonomy): domain Bacteria; phylum Actinomycetota; class Actinomycetes; order Mycobacteriales; family Mycobacteriaceae; genus Mycobacterium; species Mycobacterium aurum_A. The sequence continues at coordinate 3,184,758 of LT549889.1, read as the reverse complement.
GTTCACCCTGGCCGACGGGGTCACCTACTGCGACACCGTGGTCGAGCGCGGCCGGATGACCATCGACAAGTTCGCGCCCCAGATCTCGTTCTTCTTCTACACCCACGGCGACTTCTTCGAGGAGATCGCCAAGTACCGGGCCGGCCGCCGGCGCTGGGCCACCATCGTGCGTGAGCGCTACGGCGCCACCACCGACAAGGCCGCGATGTTCCGGTTCGGGTGCGTCTCCGGTGGCGCGTCGCTGTACGCGCCGCAGGCGCAGAACAACCTGGTCCGGGTCGCCTACGAGGCCCTGGCCTCGGTGCTGGGTGGGGTGCAATCGATGTTCACCGCGGCCTGGGATGAGCCGTTCGCGCTGCCCAGCGAGGAGTCCGCGACCCTGGCGCTGCGCACCCAGCAGATCCTGGCGTACGAGACCGGTGTGACCAAAGTGGCGGACCCGCTGGGTGGTTCGTACTTCGTCGAGGCGCTCACCGACGCCACCGAGGAGAAGATCATCGAGATCATGCGCGATCTCGAGGAGCACGGCGGCATGGTGCGCTGCATCGAGGACGGCTACCTGCAGGGTCTGATCGCCGATGAGGCCTACAAGATCCACCACGAGGTCGAGTCCGGCGAACGCCCGGTCGTCGGGGTGAACCGGTTCGTCGTCGACGAACCGGCGCCCGATCTGGCCACCTACGAACTCGACGCCGAGGGCCGCGACAAGCAGCTTGCCCGGCTGGCCAAGGTCAAGGCCGAACGCGACGACGTCGCGGTGAAGGAGGCGCTGGCCGCGCTGTCCCGGGCCGCCGAAGGTGACGACAACCTGATGCACAAGCTCATCGACTGCGCAGGAGCGTATTGCACGGTGGGTGAGATGGTGTCCGCGCTCAAGGCCGTCTGGGGCGAATTCCAGCAGCCGGTCGTCTTCTAGAAGGGGAGTGTTTCTCGCACATGGCCACACGAGTACTCGTCGCCAAACCCGGCCTGGACGGCCACGACCGGGGCGCGAAGATCGTCGCACGCACCCTGCGTGACGCCGGCTTCGAGGTCATCTACACCGGCATCCGTCAGCGCATCGAGGACATCGTGTCCATTGCGCTGCAGGAAGACGTTGCCCTGGTGGGCCTTTCGATCCTATCCGGCGCGCACGTCGCGCTGACCCAGCGGACGGTGGACGCCCTGCGGGCCGCCGACGCCGGCGATATCGCGGTGGTGGTCGGCGGCACCATCCCGGAGTCCGATGTGCAGAAGCTGCTCGACGCCGGTGCGGCGGCGGTGTTCCCGACCGGCACCGCACTGGACACCCTGGTGACCGAGGTACGCGCGTTGACGGAAAAGGTGTCTGGCTGATGCGTTTGGGTGTGATGATCGGGGCCGAGCGCGGCGATATGTCCCGCAAGGTCAAGAAGCTGATCTCTGACATCGAATGGGCGGATTCGGCCGGTCTGGCCACCGCCTGGATGCCGCAGGTGCCCGACGACTTCGACCTGCTGTCGATGGTGGCGCTGATGGCCTCGCACAGCACCCGGATCGAACTCGGTACCGCCGTGGTGCCGTTGCAGGCCCAGCACCCGATCGCGCTGGCCCGCCAAGCACTTTCGGTGCATGCCATCTCGGGTGGACGGCTCGCCCTCGGTGTCGGTCCGTCGCATCACTGGATCATCCGGGACATGCTCGGCCTGCCCTACGACAAACCGGCCGCCTACACCCGCGACTACCTGCAAGTGCTCAATGCGGCGATCTCGGGGCCCGGTCCGGTGGACGTGGAGAACGACCACTTCACCGTGCACAACCCGACCGCGCTCGGCGCTGAGACCCCGATGCCGGTGCTGGTCGCCGCGCTCGGCCCGGTGATGCTGCAGATCGCCGGGGAGCACGCCGACGGCACCTCGCTCTGGATGGCCGACGAGAAGGCCATCGGCGAGCACATCGCCCCGAAGATCAACAAGGCCGCCGCCGACGCCGGGAAGCCGGCGCCCCGCATCGTGGCGGGTATCCCGGTCACGCTGTGCGCCAACTCCGAGATCGACGAGGCCAAGGACCGGGCCAACCGGATCCTGGCCGAAGCCGAGACCTCACCGAACTACCAGCGCCTGCTCGACCGCGGTGACGCCCGCACCGTCGGGGACCTGTGCGCCGCCGGTGACGAGGAGTCTATTCTCAAGCGGTTCAGGGCCTTCGCCGATGCCGGAGTCACTGACCTGTCGGTGCGGTTGCTGCCGATCGGGGACAACCGCGACGAGCTCATCGCGTCGAAGTACCGGACCCGTGAGGTGATCGCGGAACTCGCCAAGCAGGTCTCGTGACCGCAGGCCCGCTGTCCGGGATCCGGGTCATCGAGGTCGGCGTCATGCTGGCCGGCCCGTACGCCACCATGCTGCTCGCCGACCTCGGCGCGGAGGTGATCAAGGTCGAGCCGCCCGGCGGGGAGATCTCGCGGCAGGTCAGCGACAGCTACTTCGCCAGCCTCAACCGCAACAAGCGCAGTGTCTGCCTGGACCTGACCACCGACGCCGGCAGCGCCGAACTCGGTGCGCTGGTGGCCGATTCGCACGCGCTGCTGGTGAACATGAAGCCCTCGGCGATCAAGAAGCTGGGCCTGACGTACGACAATCTGCGCAGGTACAACGAGAAGATCGTGTGCGTCGCGCTGACCGGGTACGGACTGCACGGCGGGGACGATCCGGCGTTCGACTACGTCATCCAGGCCGCCACCGGGGTGGCGGCGATGACCGGCGACCCCGATGCGCCACCCACCCTGCCCGGCTACTCGGCGGCCGACAACTCCACCGGTCTGACCGCGGCACTGGGTCTGCTCGCCAAGATCGTCTCCGGCCAGGGCGGCCAGGTGGACGTCTGCCTGCGCGATGTCATGCTCTCGCAGTTGAACTACCGCGCGGCCGCCTATCTGAACGACGGGGCCGAGCCGCGCCGCTACCCGTACGGGGCACACTCCTATTACGTACCGGCGCAACTGTTCCCGACCGCCGAAGGCCATCTGGCGCTGTTCATCACCCACGACGGCTTCTGGAGGTCCTTCGCCGGGGAGGCCGGTATCCCCGGATTCGCGACGATGGCCGAACGGGCCGCGCGCCGAGAGGAACTGCTGGCCCTGGTCTTCACGGCACTGGCCACCGATACCGCGGTGAACTGGGAGGCCCGGCTCAAGCCGCTGGGCATCCCGGCCGCCGCGGTGCGTTCGCTGCCCGAGGCGCTGGAGGACACCCCCGAGATGGTGGTGACCGCCGGGGATTTCCGGCTGGTGGCCAGCCCGATCAGGGTGGAGGGCTACGAGCCGGAGTACCGGCCGGCACCGGTCTTCGAGGGCCAGGCTGGTTGATCGGCCTGGTAGTTGATCGGCCTGGTAGTTAATCGGCCTGGTAGTCAATCGGCCTGGTAGTTAATCGGCCTCGTAGTTAATCGTCGTAGTTGACCGTCAAGGGGCCCGGATCGGGGATGGCCTGGCAGGTCAGCACGTAACCCTCTTCGACCTCGTCCTCGTCCAGTGCATCGTTGACCCGCATGGAGGCGCTGCCCTCGGTGAGCTTGGCGATGCAGGTGCCGCAGTTGCCCGCCTCGCAGGCGAACGGCGGGGTCAGACCGGCGCGCCGGGCCGTTTCCAGTAGCGTGTCACCGGCGACCGGCAGCGTGGTGGTGCTGGCGCCGTCGAGCACGATCGTCACTTCGTCGGCGGGCACTGGTTCGGCCGTCATCACATCTCCCGGGCATCGTATTCTGTCAAAAAGAGAATATCATTCTCGGTTGGCGGTAGGGTAGGGGGCTGATGGTTGCAAACGGTCGCCCCGTCCTCGCCTTCGAGGACCGTGAATACACCCTGGCCGAACTGGACGCGCTGACCAGCGGCATGGCCGCCACGCTGGCCGGCCGCGGCGTGCGCGCCGGCGACCGCGTCGCGCTGATGTCCTCGAACCGACCCGAGTTCGTCATCGCACTGCGGGCCAGCTGGTGGCTCGGGGCCGCGGTGGTCCTGGTCAGCTCGGCCTGGAAGCGCGCCGAGGTGGAGCACGCCCTGGCCCTGACGAATCCGGCGCTCGGGGTCGGCGACGCGCCGCTGCTGGCCGAACTGATCCCCACCCTGCGCCTCGACGAGCCGATCAGCCCGGGTGACGGCGAATGGCCCGCACCCGCGCCCGACGCCGATGCGCTCTTGGTATTCAGCTCCGGCACCACCGGCATGCCCAAGGCGGTCCGGCACACGCACGGTGCGTTCGCCGCGGCGATCCGGCACTGGCGCACCGCGCTGGGACTCACCGCTGAGGACCGCATGCAGATCATGACGCCGCCGTCGCACATCCTCGGGCTGCTCAACATCGCCACCATCCTGGACGCCGGGGCCTGGATGCGGCTGCACTCCCGCTTCGACATCGACCGGATGCTGACCCACATCCAGGACGACCGGATCACCATCGAGATGGCGGTCGCCCCCATCGCCTTGGCGATCGCCGCGCACCCGGAGCTGGAACGCTACGACCTGTCCTCGCTGCGCTACATCATGTGGTGCGCCACTCCGGTGACCCAGAGCGTGGCCGATGCCATCACCGAACGGGTTGGGGTGCAGTGGGTCTCGGCTTACGGGGCCAGTGAGCTGCCGGTGATCGCGTGTTGCCCGATCGGGGGCGCGCGGCTGGACACGGTCGGCAAACCGGTGCCCGGGGTGGCTGTGCGCATCGCCGCAGACGGGGAGATCCAGGTGCGCTCGGAGTCGGCGATGGTCGGCTACCTGCCCGAGGAGAACACCGCCGCGGCCTTCGACGACGGCTGGTACCGCACCGGTGACATCGGGCAGCTGGACGACGAGGGATGGCTCCGGATCACCGACCGGCTCAAGGAGATGATCAAGGTCCGCGGCTTCCAGGTGGCGCCGGCCGAGGTCGAGGCGGTGCTGCACGGGCACCCGGCGGTCACCGACTGCGCGGTGTTCGGGGTGCCCGACGACGCCGACGGGGAAGCGGTCATCGCGGCGGTGACGGTCACCGGGCCGGTCCCCGAACAGGAGCTGATCGAGCTGGTGGGGCAACGGCTTTCGTCCTACAAACGGCCACGCCGGGTGGTCTTCGTCGACGCCATCCCGCGGCTGCCGTCGGGCAAGGTGCTGCGCCGGGTACTGCGCGACGAGTTCGCTTGAGCTGGGGGTACCTTCCTCTGGAGAGCAGACGCCAATGGTCGCGAAAACCCGCGAGAATGCGGCTATTCACGACTGCTCGCGGTCAGAGGGTGAGTTCCTCGGAACGCTGCACGGTCCCGGTGACGCCCCCGGCGTCCTGTCCGGCCAGAAGTACCGCCGCCCGGCCCATCGCCTCGGGCGGTTCCACCATCTCCGGCGGGATCTGCACGCCCATGCCGCCTGCCTGCCAGCCTTCGGTGAGCACCACCCGCGACGGGCTCAGGCAGTTGACCGCGATGTTGTCGGCCATCAGGTCCGCGGCCAGCCCGAGATACAGCCGCTCGGCGGCGGCCTTGGACACCCAGTAGGCGTTCGCGCCCGGCATCCCGACACCGGTGGTGGTGATGGCGATCAGCGATCCGCCGCCGCGAGCGCGGACGTGCGGGATGACCGCCTTGGTCACCAGGAACACCCCGGTCAGGTTGACATCCAGGCACAACTGCCAGCGTTTCAGCGGGGTGCTCTCGACCGGGCCGAGCCACAGCACCCCGGCGTTGGCCACCAGGATGTCGATGCCGCCGAACGTCGAAACCGTCTGGGACACCGCATCATCGACGGATTTTTCGCTGGTGACGTCGCACGGCACCGCGAGCGCGGTGCCGCCCTGCGCCCGGATCGACTCGGCCACCGAACCGATGGTGCCGGGCATTCTGCCCGGTTGTTCGGAGCGCGCCGCGACCGCGACGGAGGCACCGGCGGCGGCCAGCGCATGAGCGATGGTCGCGCCGATACCGCGGCTGGCGCCGGCTACGAACGCCGTCTTGCCTCCGAGTGTCCGGGTCACTTGGGCGGGAACCGCAGTGCTCCGTCGAGGCGGATGATCTCGCCGTTGAGGTAGTCGTTCTCGATGATGCTCTGCGCCAGCTGAGCGTACTCGGTCGAGCGGCCCATCCGCTTCGGGAACGGGATCTGCGGGGACCAGTACTGCTCCAGTTGATCGGCGGCCTTGCCGTAGGCCGGGGTGTTGATGGTGCCCGGCGCGATGGTGTTGACCCGAATGCCCAACGGGGACAGGTCGCGTGCGGCGACCAGCGTCATGCCCAGCACACCGCCCTTGGCCGCGGCGTAGGGCAACTGGCCGATCTGGCCCTCGTAGCCGGCGATGGAGGCGGTGTTGACGATGACGCCGCGGGCGCCCTCCGCCAGCGGTTCGGTCCGGGCGATGGCCGCGGCGGCCAACCGCAGCACATTGAACACGGCGGTCAGGTAGAACTTGATGGTCGTCTCGAAGCCGTCCAGTGCCAACGGTGACCCGTCCTTGCCGATCAGCCGGCCGCCGGTGGCGGGACCGCCGTGGGTGTCGACCGAGATGCGCAGCGGGGCAAGCGCTTCGGCCTCGGCGATGGCGGCGTTGACGGACTCCTCGGAGGTGGCGTCGGTGCGCACGTACTTCACCCCGAGTTCGTCGGCGAGCTTAGGGCCCTTCTCGTCGGCGAGGTCGGCGATGACGACCTTGGCGCCGGCCGCGTGCAGGCGGCGGACGGTCGCCTCGCCCAGTCCGCCCGCGCCGCCGACCACCAGTGCGGAGCTACCGGCGATGTCCATGTACCTGCCTCCTTGCAACCACGACTCTTCGCAGGGGAGAATAGCATTCTCATACCCGTCTGAAAGGGGCGAATCCGATGCCTGAGGCCGTGACCGGCGCCCGGTGTGTGAATTGCCCAGGCGCGCCTAGGGTCTGAACCGATGGACATCGATGAACTTCTGCACGCCGCACGCGGCGGCTCGGTCCGCGCCGCGGGCCGGCTGCTGAGTCTGGTCGAAAGCGACCGCCGCGACGAGGTGCTCGCCGCACTGCCCCCGGCGACGGTGCGCACCGTCGGCATCACCGGGCCGCCGGGCGCCGGGAAGTCGACCACCGTCGCGGTGCTGGTGTCGGCCTACCGGTCGGCGGGCCTGCGGGTCGCGGTGCTGGCCGTGGACCCCTCCTCGCCGTACAGCGGGGGAGCGCTGCTCGGGGACCGGATCCGGATGGCCGCACACATCAACGACGCGGGCGTGATGATCCGGTCGGTGGCCACCCGCGGGCATCTGGGCGGACTGGCCGCCGCGGTGCCGGCCGCCATCCGGCTGCTGGCCGCGCTGCGCTACGACATCGTCGTGCTGGAGACGGTGGGGGTGGGTCAGTCCGAGATCGAGATCGCCGCCGTCGCGGATCCGACGGTGGCCATTTTGAATCCGGGCGCGGGGGACGCGATTCAGGCCGCCAAGGCCGGCCTGCTGGAGATCGCCGACATCATCGTGGTGAACAAGGCCGACCGGGACGGGGCGGATCAGACCGCCCGGGACCTCCACATCGAGACCGGATTGCCGATCTTCAAGCTGATCGCCGCCGATGGCACCGGCATCGAGGAGTTGGTCGCCGCGATCGACGCCCACCATCGGGCCGACTCCGCCGAGCGCCGGGCCGTGCGGGCGCGGCTGCAGATCCTGTCGCTCGCGCAGAGTGCGCTGCAGTCCCATCCGGGCCTGGCCGCCCTGGCCTCCGGTGTGGTCGACGGTGACATCGACGTCTATGCGGCGGCCACCCGACTGCTGGACGCGGCGCAGGTCAGACCTCGATGAGAATATGGTTTCCGATTGCGCGAAATGTTATTGTACGAATTCGTTAATGAATTCTTCCTGGTAGCCGAGGAGCCTGATGCAGAAGGCGCTTGCCCCCGAGATCTCCACCTGGCCCGATGAGAATCCGCAGCTCATCGGCAGCCAGTGCGGTGCCTGTTCCGCCACGACGTTCCCGCGTCAGCAGCACTGCCCCAAGTGCAGCAAGTCCGAGATGTCGGACCTGCTGCTGCCCAGGCGCGGCACCGTTGTCGCCTGGACCACGCAGGGATTCCCGCCCGGCGCCCCGTACGCCGGACCCACCGGCAAGGACTTCGAACCGTTCGGCGTCGGACTGGTGCAACTGGGCGACCTGATCCGTGTCGAGGGCCGGCTCACCGAGAGCGATCCCGCGAAGCTGAAATTCGGCATGGAGGTGGAGCTGACCATGGCGCCGTTCGCCACCGATGCCGAGGGCGACGAGCTCGTCACCTTCTGGTTCAAGCCGGTCTAGAGAGGCTGTTAGACATGACCAATGACGTAGCCATCATCGGCGTCGGTATCCACCCGTTCGGCCGCTTCGACAAGACCGCCATGGAGATGGGCGCCGAGGCGATCCAGGGCGCACTGCAGGACGCCGGCGTGGAGTGGCAGGACATCCAGTTCGGTTTCGGCGGCAGTTATGAGGTGTCCAACCCGGACGCCGTGACGCGCCTGGTCGGGCTGACCGGCATCACCTTCACCAATGTGTTCAACGCCTGCGCCACCTCGGCCAGCGCCATCCAACAGACCGCGGACACCATCCGGCTGGGCAAGTACGACATCGGGATCGCCGTCGGCCTGGACAAGCACCCGCGCGGCGCGTTCACCGACGATCCGGCCAAGCTCGCCCTGCCGCAGTGGTACGCCAACAACGGCCAGTTCGTCACCACCAAGTTCTTCGGCATCAAGGCCAACCACTACATCCATAAGCACGGCATCTCCGAGGAGACGCTGGCGCGGGTGGCCAACAAGAACTTCCGCAACGGGGAGCTGAACCCGAATGCGTTTCGGCGCAAGGAGATTTCCGTCGAGGAGATCATGGCCTCACCGGTGCTGAACTACCCGCTGCGCCAGTACATGTTCTGCGCACCGGACGAGGGTGCCGCCGCGGTGATCATGTGCCGCGCCGATATCGCGCACAAGTACACCGACAAGCCGGTCTACGTGCGCGCCAGCGAGATTCGCACCCGCACCTTCGGCGCCTACGAGGTGCACGCCACCTCCGCGCCGCTGGACGAGGATGACTCGCCGACGGTGTACGCCGCCAAGGCCGCCTACGAGGCCGCCGGAATCGGGCCCGAGGACGTCGACATCGCACAGCTGCAGGACACCGACGCCGGCGCCGAGGTCATCCACATGGCCGAGACCGGACTGTGTGCCGACGGCGACCAGGAGAAGATGCTGATCGACGGTGCCACCGAGATCAGCGGCCGGATCCCGGTCAACACCGACGGCGGTCTGATCGCCAACGGTGAACCGATCGGTGCATCCGGTCTGCGCCAGATGCACGAGCTGGTCCGCCAGTTGCGCGGCGAGGCGGGGGAGCGCCAGGTCCCGGGAAATCCGCGGGTCGGGTTGGCTCAGGTGTACGGCGCCCCCGGCACCGCATCGGCAACCATCCTCTCGCTCTAGTCCCTCCCGATCTCCGGCGAACAGACGTGAATGGCCGCATTTTCAGCGGAATCAGCGGCCATTCGCGTCTTCTCGCGAAACGACGGGCCCGTCCGGTAACAGCATTCTTCAAGGAATAGAGTCCGATTCATGGCTGACGACTACCGCTTCGTGACCTACGAAACCCTCGACGAGGGCACCATCGCCCGGATCATGCTCAACCGGCCGGAGGCCCGGAATGCGCAGAACCGCGGCATGCTGGTCGAACTGCACGATGCGTTCCTGCGAGCCGAGGCCGACGATACGGTGCGGGTGGTGATCCTCGGCGGCAACGGCCCGATGTTCTCCGCCGGCCACGACGTCGGATCGAAGGTGCAGCGCTCGGAATACATGCCCGGGCCGGACCAGCATCCGAGCTTCACGGTCAACGGCGGGACGCGCAAGGGCGCGGAGAGCCTGATGCTGCAGGAATGGCATCACTACTTCGAGAACACCCGGCGCTGGCGCAATCTGCGCAAGATCACGGTGGCCTCGGTGCACGGTGACGTCTATGCCGCCGCCCTGATGCTGATGTGGTCCTGCGATCTGATCGTCGCGGCCGACAACACCCGGTTCACCGACGTCGTCGGCACCCGGCTGGGTATGTGCGGTGTCGAATACTTCGCGCACCCATGGGAATTCGGCGCCCGCAAGACCAAAGAGCTGATGCTGACCGGTGACACGCTGTCGGTCGAGGAGGCCCACCAGCTGGGCATGGTGTCGAAGATCTTCCCGGCCGACGAACTGGCGGACAAAACACTGGAATTCGCCCGCCGTATCGCCCAGGTCCCGACCATGGCCGCGCTGCTGATCAAGGAGTCGGTGAACCAGACCCAGGACAACCAGGGCTTCTACAACTCGCTGAACGCCTGCTTCACCCTGCACGAGTTGAACCACAGCCACTGGGCGCAGGTGCACGAGAACGGCTTCCCGGTCGGTCTGGCCGAGGACGGGCTGATCGACTGGCGCACCGCCGAGCCGCCGAAGCCCGCGGTCAAGGACCAGCCCTAGAACCTGCGCGATTTGTGGAGTCTCAGCCGGAATGAGTCCGGCTAAGACTCCTCAAATCGCTATGGGATGGGGGCGGATTCGCCGGTGGCGGCGGCGTACCCGCTGCGATACCCGAACGTCATGGCCGGACCCAGCGTGCCGCCGGCCCCGCCGTAGGCCTTCCCGGTCACCCCGGCCATCGCATTGCCCGCGGCGAACAGCCCGGGGATCACCTTGCCGCTGACGTGCAGCACCCGGCCGTCGCGGTCGGTACGCGGGCCGCCCTTGGTGCCCATCGCGCCGACGGCCACCGGGACTGCGTAGAACGGTGCGGTGTCCAGCGGGCCGAGGGTTTGCAGTGCCGGCGTCGGGGCCGTGGGATCACCCCAGTACCCGTCGTACGCGCTTGCGCCCCGGCCGAAGTCGGGATCGACCTCGTCGGCCACATTGGCATTCCAGGCCTCGACCGTGCGGCGCAGCCCGTCGGCGGCGACGCCGATCCTGTCGCTGAGCTCATCGAGGCTCGCCGATTCGTTGAACCAGTCCGGGGCCGGTGCGTCCGGTTCCACCCCGAGGAACCCGTAGCGCTTGAGGTGCTGGGCATCGAAGACGATCCAGGCCGGGTCGTTGACGTAGCCGGCGCGGGGATCGAGTTGGTGGAATGGCCCGGCCATCGAGTTGTACTCGCCGGCCTCGTTGAGGAAGCGCTTGCCGGCCCGGTTGACGATGATGCTGCGCGGCCGGGTGCGTTCCAGGCGCACACTGCGGCTGCGCGGGTGCCCGCCGAGCGTGTCACCCGGGATCTGCACGATCGGCACCCACCAGGCTTCGCCCATGTTGGCCAGGTCGGCCCCGTGCGCCATCGCCATCCGCAGCCCGTCACCGGTGTTGTTCGGCGGGGATACCGCCCCGCGCATCGGGCCGCGCAGATAGGCGTCGACGAGCCGGGGATCCCATTCGAATCCGCCGGTCCCGAGGATCACCCCCTGCCGGGCACGGACCCGGATGTCCTTGCCGTGCTGCCGGATCCGCACCCCGGTGATGCCCTCGGCCGAGCCGAACAGCTCCACCGCGGGGGCCTCGGTGGCCGGGGTGATGCCGCGGTCCAGCAGGCCCTTGAGCAGTCCGGCGATCAGCGCGGCGCCGGCCACACAGTAGTCACCCTCGAGACCGTCGGCCGCGGCGTGGATGCGGGCGCGGGTCTCGGCGTCGATGCCGACGTTGCTGAAGTCCACCGGGAAGGCGGTGATGCGGCCGGCCCAGTCACCGAGCTCGGCCAGGTCGAACGGTGCGGCGGCCAGTGACCGTCCACCCGCGGGCCGTCCGCCGGGCAGTTCGGGCTTGTAATCCGGGAAACCCTCGGCGATGTCGAACCGCAGATCGCTGTGCTGTTCCAGATAGTCCAGCATCGCCGGCCCGGTTCGCACGAACGTCTCGACGAGATCGCGGTCCATCGCCCCAAGGGACTGCGCCTCCAGATAGGCCAGCGCATCCTCGACCGACAATTCGGTGCCCGCCAGCCGGTTGTGCGCGGGGATCCAGGTGATGCCACCGGACACCGCGGTGGTGCCACCGACGGTGGGCGCCTTCTCGAACACCGCCACCCGGGCGCCGTTGGTCGCGGCGGTCAGTGCCGCGGACAGTCCGGCGCCGCCGCTGCCGAGGACGACGACGTCGTACTCCTGGTCCCAGGTGGTGTCTGAATCGGGCACTGCCACAGTCCTTCCGGTCAACTGAGGATGTCGGAGAGTTGTTTGGCCGCACGCACCACCGCATCGCGCCCGTTGAGCACGACGTCCTCGCGGTGGGAGATGAGGTTGATGCAGGTCGGCGGCGATGGCGGGCGACGGCGGACCGGAACCGCCAATCCGTAAGTGTCCGGTTCGATCTCGCCGTGTGTGATGACCCAGCCCTGTTCCCGGGCCCGGCAGACGAGTTCGCGTTCACCCGGCCGCGGCGGCATGCTGGCCAGCAGTGCCGCGCCCGCGGCGCCGCGCTCCAGCGGATGCCGGCTGCCCTCGTGGAAGGACAGTTGGTAGAAGACCAGCGTCGGGACGATGACGGCGATGGCGACCTGTTGATCGCCCTCGGCCACCAGCAGCGAGACCGTGCTGCCCAGGTCGTCGGCCAACATCCGCAGGGTGGGCACGGCCAACTGGCGGATGTTGTTGTCGAAGGACGCGCCCAGGACGGCCAGCGCGGCGGCCGGCCGGTACTTACCGTCGGAGCCCTTGGTCACGAAGCGGGCCTGGGCCAGTGTGCTGAGCAGTCGGTAGGCGATGGTCCGGTGCACTCCGACGAAGTCGGCGACCTCGGCCGCCGTGACGCCCGCGGGCGCGCTGGCCACCGCCTGCAGAGCGGAGAGCCCACGGGCGAGCGTCTGCGAACCGGCCGCGGGGCGCACCGCCGGCGCGACTTCCGATTCGGGCCCTGAGCTTGGCACCGATCCCTTGACAGACGTCATTGCGAGAGTGATGCTCTATAGATAGTGCACATTAATGTTCGATATTAGCACAGCGCATTGCCCAATAGCGAGAATCAGATTTCCGCGCGAGCGGGGAGCGGGGAGGGGTGGCATGGCGGCGGCGCCGGTACACGAAAGCGTCTGGAGCGACCTGCAGGGTGTGCCCTTCTCCCAGGGCTACCTGGATGCGGGTGGGGTACGCACCCGGTATCTGCACGCCGGCGACACCGACAAGCCGGTCCTGGTGTTCCTGCACGGATCCGGCGGGCACGCCGAGGCGTACGTGCGAAATCTGGAAGCCCACGCCGAGCACTTCTCCACCTGGTCGATCGACATGCTCGGGCACGGCTACACCGACAAGCCGGGCCACCCACTGGAGGTGGCGCATTACGTCGACCACCTGCTGGCCGTGTTCGACACCATCGGCGCGCAGAAGGTCTACCTGTCCGGTGAATCGCTGGGCGGTTGGGTCGCCTCCCGTGCGGCCGCCGATCACCCGGACCGGATCGAGCGACTGGTGCTCAACACCGCCGGGGGATCGCAGGCCGATCCCGAGGTGATGAAGCGCATCATCACGCTGTCGATGGCGGCGGCGGAGAACCCGGACTGGGACACCGTGCAGACCCGGATCAAATGGTTGATGGCCGACAAGTCCAAGGGGTACGACGACATCGTCGCAAGCCGTCAGAAGGTGTATCGGCAACCGGGTTTCGTCTCCGCGATGAGCGACATCATGGCACTGCAGGACCCAGAGATCCGGGCCCGCAACCTCATCACCCCCGCCGACTACGGGTCCATCACGGCGCCGACGCTGGTGTTGTGGACCAGTGACGATCCGACCGCCGACGTCAGCGAGGGCCGGCGCATCTCGGAGATGATCCCGGGGGCCCGGTTCGAGGTGATGCCCGGCTGCGGGCACTGGCCGCAGTACGAGGACCCCAAGACCTTCAACCGGCTGCACATCGACTTCCTGTTGGGCCGCTCATGAGCGACGTGGACGTCTTGATCGTCGGTGCCGGGCCCGTCGGGCTCACCCTGGCCAATATCCTTGGCCTGCAAGGGGTGCGAACGCTGATCGTGGAGGACCGCGACACCCTGATCGACTATCCCCGCGGCGTCGGACTCGACGACGAGTCGCTGCGCACCTTCCAGTCCATCGGGCTGGTCGAGGCGATCCTGCCGCACACGGTGCCGAACCAGATCCTGCGGTTCTTCGACGGAAAGCGGCGGCTGCTCGCCGAAATGGCGCCCCCGGACGCCCGATTCGGCTGGCCGAAACGCAACGGGTTCGTCCAGCCGCTCGTCGATGCGGAGCTGCTGCGCGGGCTGGAGCGCTTCGAGCACGTCGAGGTCCGGTGGAGCACCCGGATGGAGAACTGCGCCCAGGACGCCGACGGCGTCACCGTAGACGTGCTGACCGGCGGCCAATCGGCCAGCGTGCGCGCCCAATACGTGATCGGCTGCGACGGCGGCCGCAGCGCCACCCGGCACCTGATGGGGGTCTCCTTCGAGGGCACCACCTCGGCGACCCGGTGGCTGGTCGTCGACCTGGCCTCCGATCCGCTCGGACACCCCAACAGCGAGGTGGGCGCGGACCCACGCCGGCCATACGCCTCCATCTCGATCGCGCACGGAATCCGGCGCTTCGAGTTCATGATTCACGCGGACGAGACCGACGAACAGGTCGAACGGCCCGAGTTCATCGCGCGGATGCTCGCCCCGTTCGTCCCGTACCCGGACCAGGTGGACATCATCCGGCACCGGGTCTACACCCATCACTCCCGGATCGCCGGGGCCTTCCGCAAGGGCCGCCTGCTGCTGGCCGGCGACGCCGCGCACCTGATGCCGGTGTGGCAGGGCCAGGGTTACAACAGCGGTATCCGGGACGCGGCCAACCTGGGCTGGAAGCTGGCAGCCGTCGTCAAGGGCGAGGCCACCGACGGACTGCTGGACAGCTACGACACCGAACGCCGCAAACACGCCCGCGCCATGATCGACCTGTCCACGCTGGTGGGCCGGGTCATCTCGCCCACCAATCCGCGGATCGCCACCCTGCGGGACAAGGTGATCCGGGGTGCGTCGGTGGTCCCGACGCTCAAGCGCTACGTGCTGGAGATGCGGTTCAAACCCATGCCGCGCTACGACACCGGCGCCGTCGTCCACGACACGCAGCCAAGTCCCGCCTCGCCGACGGGCACCCTGTTCATCCAGCCCAACGTCGACACCCGGGACACCCAGAACGTCCTGCTCGACGACATCCTGGGCACCGGGTTCGCGGTACTGGCCTGGAACAACAACCCGCGGGCCCTGCTCGCAGATGAGACCGCCGAGCGGTGGAAGGCACTGGGCGCCAAGCTGATCGAGGCCAGGCCCAACACGCAGCTGCACTGGACCGGACACGACGACCCGGACGTCACGGTGGTGGGTGACCGGACCGGCGCGCTGAAGAAGTTCTTCGATGCGCACACCCAATCGGTGCTCTTCCTGCGTCCGGACCGCTGCATCGCGGCGTCCTGCATCGCCCAATTGTCCGAGCAGACCAGCGCCAAACTCTTCGACGCGCTCGACCTGACCGGGGGAGGTGAAACCCATGTCCCCAGTCGCCCTGTGCTGCATGTCGCACAGCCCCCTGCTGAATCTGCCCGGACCGTCGGCGGAGCTTCTTGACGACATCAACGCCCAACTGGCCCAGGCCCGGGCCTTCGTGCACGACTTCGATCCCGAACTGGTCGTGGTGTTCTCCCCGGACCACTACAACGGGTTCTTCTACCGGCTGATGCCGCCGTTCTGCATCGGCACCGCCGCCACCGGCGTCGGGGACTACGGCACCCGGTCCGGGCCGCTGCCCGTCGACGCCGACACCGCGACCGGATTCGCCACCGCCGCCTGGGATGCCGGGGTCGACGTCGCCCTGTCCGCGGCCATGGACGTCGACCACGGCACCGTCCAGCCGCTGGAGATCCTGTTCGGCGACGGAGGATCCAGCCTGGACGTACCGCCGATCGTGCCGGTGTTCATCAACTCCGTCGCGACCCCGCTCGGGCCGCTGAAGCGCACCCGCGCGCTCGGTACCGCGATCGGGAACCATCTGGCCGGGCTGGACAAGCGGGTCCTGCTGCTGGGTTCGGGTGGGTTGTCGCACGACCCGCCGGTCCCCACGCTGGCAACCGCGCCGCCGGCCGCCCTGGAACGCATCGTCGGCGGCAAGCCGATGACCCCGGAGGCGCGTGCGGCCCGCCAAGAAGCGGTGATCGCCGCGGCCCACGAATTCGCCCACGGACAGAGCCCGCTGCAGCCGCTGAACCCGGACTGGGACCACGCCTTCCTCGATCTGCTGGACAGCGGCCGGCTCGCCGAGGTGGACGGCTGGACCAACGAGTGGATCGCCGGCGAGGCCGGTAACTCCGCGCACGAAATACGCACCTGGGTGGCCGCTTTCGCGGCGCTGACGGCCCAGGGCAGCTATCGGACCGAGCAGCGCTACTACCGCGCGGCTCCAGATTTGATCGCGGGTTTCGCGATCCGGACGGCGGTGCTCACATGACTGAAGCTGGCGGGCAGTACGACCACACCGTGGACGTCCTGGTCATCGGCTCCGGCGGCGGCGGGATGACCGCGGCGCTCAAGGCCAAGGCCGACGGACTGTCCACCCTGGTAATCGAGAAGTCGGCCAAGTTCGGCGGGTCGACCGCGCTGTCCGGCGGCGGCATCTGGGTGCCCGGCGCACCCTCGCAGCGCCGGGCCGGCTACATCCCGGACCCCGACGGGGTGTTCGAGTACCTCAAGACCATCACCGGTGGCCTGGTCAGCGACGCCCGGCTGCGCACCTACGTCGAGGCCGCCCCGGAGATGATGGAGTTCCTGGAACGCTCCAGCGACTGGTTCGAGTTCGTCTGGAAGCCGGGCTACGCGGACTACTACCCCGAACTGCCCGGTGGCTCCGAGCGCGGCAGCACCATCAACGTGCCCGAGATCGATCTGCGCAAGCTCGGCGAGGAGGAGCAGAATCTGCTCGCCCCGCTGGCGCTGGCGCCGAAGGGAATCTGGTTCGCCCCCAAGGATCTTCGCCTCTTCTATCAGGTACGGCAGAACTGGCGGGGCAAGGCGGTGCTGGTTAAACTGATCTGGCGGATGTTCCGGGCCCGGGTCTTCGGTGATCGAATGGCCGCGATCGGGCAGTCGTTGATGGCGCGGATGCGGCTGGCGCTCTCCGAGCACGGCATCCCGCTGTGGCTGTCGGCGCCGATGACCGAACTGATCACCGACGTGGACGGGACCGTGCTGGGCGCTGTGGTGGAGCGTGACGGCAGCCCGATCCGGATCGCCGCCCGCGGCGGCGTGGTGCTGGCGACCGGCGGGTTCGACCACGATATGCAACGGCGGCGGCAGCACCTGCCGCTGCTGGAGAAGGACTGGAGCTTCGGCAATCCGGCCGCCACCGGGGACGGTATCCGGGCCGGGGAAAAGGTCGGGGCGGCCACCGATCTGCTCGACGAGGCCTGGTGGTTCCCGGCCATGTGCTGGCCCGACGGGCGGCTGCAGTTCATGCTGAACGAACGGATGATGCCCGCGCAGTTCGTGGTCAACGGCGCGGGCGTGCGGTTCATCAACGAGGCCGCGCCCTACATGGATTTCGCGCACGCCATGATCGAGGGACAGCAGCAGGGCATCGAGCACATCCCGTGCTGGCTGATCACCGACATCAAGTCCTTCCACCGCTACGTCGTCGGCGGCCATCTGCCCATCCCGAAGGTGCCGTTCGCGCCGGTGCCCACCGGCCGCAAGATCCCACAGGCCTGGCTGGACTCCGGGATCGTGAAGACCGCGGGCAGTTTCGAAGAACTGGCCGCCGAGATCGGGGTGCCCCCGGCCCAGTTGCGCAGCACCGCCGACCGGTTCAACGAGTTGGCCAGGCAAGGTCACGACGACGATTTCAACCGCGGGGACAGCGCGTACGACAACTACTACGGTGATCCCACCCTGCCCAACCCGAACCTGGCCCCGCTGGGCAAGCCGCCGTACCTGGCATTCCAGATCATCCTCGGCGATCTGGGCACCTCCGGTGGGCTGCTGACCGACGAGCACGCCCGGGTACTGCGCGAGGACGGCAGTGTCATCACCGGTCTGTACGCCACCGGCAACACCTCGGCCGCGGTGATGGGGCGCAGCTACGCAGGCGCCGGCGCCACCATCGGGCCCGCCATGACGTTCGGTTACGTTGCGGCACAGCACATTTCCGAGAACTCCAATAGAGAGGTAACCGCATGAAGATCTCGCTGTTCTATGAATTCCCGTTGCCGCGGCCGTGGTCCGAGGACGACGAGCACAAACTGTTCCAGCACGGTCTGGACGAGGTCGAGGCGGCGGACAAGGCGGGGTTCTCCACGGTCTGGCTCACCGAGCACCACTTCCTGGAGGAGTACTGCCATTCCACCGCGCCGGAGATGTTCCTGGCCGCGGCCAGCCAGCGCACCAAGGACATCCGGCTCGGTTTCGGCGTCATGCACCTGCCGCCGCCGATCAACCATCCGGCGCGCATCGCCGAGCGGGTGGCCACCCTGGACCACCTGTCCAATGGGCGGGTGGAGTTCGGCACCGGTGAGGGTTCCTCGGTCGCCGAGCTGGGCGGCTTCGACATCGACCCGGCCGACAAGCGCACCATGTGGGAGGAGGCCCTGGAGGTCTCCATCCGCTGTATGACCGAGGCGCCGTTCACCGGATTCAAGGGCGAGCACGTCGAGATGCCGGCCCGCAACGTCATCCCCAAGCCGCTGCAGTCACCGCACCCGCCGGTGTGGGTGGCCTGCACCCGCCCGTCATCGGTCCAGATGGCCGCCCAGAAGGCCATCGGCGCACTGAGTTTCGCCTACACCGGACCAGAGGCGCTCAAGGACCGGGTGGACGGCTACTACAAGGAGTTCGAGGAGGCCGGGGCCCCGGTCACCCCAGCCATCAACCCGAACATCCTGGCCATCGGTGGGGACCTGTCGATGATGGTGGCCAAGACCGATGAGGAGGCGCTCAAGCGGCTCGGCACCGGCGGCGGCTTCTTCTCGTTCGGCATCATGCACTACTATCTGACCGGCATGCACACCCCCGGGCGCACCGGGGTGTGGGACCTCTACCAGGAGGCGGTGAAAGAGGATCCGACCCTGGCCTACGGTCCGGGCCGCGGCGCCATCGGCTCCCCGGAGACCGTGCGCGAGTTCCTGCGCGGCTACGAGGCCAGCGGCGTCGACGAGATCATCCTGCTGCTCAACCCGCGCAGCCATGAGGGCACCATGGAATCCATCGAGATCATGGGCAAGGAGATCCTGCCCGAGTTCATCGAGCGGGACGCAAAGGCGGTGGCGGCCAAGGCCACCCGGCTGGCACCGGTGATCGAGAAGGTCGAGGCCCGCCGGCAGCCCTCGGAGGCACCGCTGTTCGACGAGACGTACTCCTTCGGCGGCCTGCCCACCGGCCGGGGCGGCAAGTTCACCGCCGGCGAGATCCCCGAGGCGATGGCCGAGATCAACGAGGGCCGCGTCAAGGCCGCCCAGTTGGAGAAGGAACAGCGCGAGGCCGGCAACTAGCAATGAGCGACGCGCGCTGGCGGTACGACGGCCGCCGGGTGGTGGTGACGGGGTGCGCCTCCGGGATCGGTGCGCACCTCGCCGCCCAACTGGCCGGCCTCGGGGCCCACGTCACCGGCCTCGACGTGCGCCGCCCCGAGCGGGCGCCGGCGGAGTTCATCGAGGTGGACTTCGCCGATGAGGCGTCCATCGACCGCGCCGTCGCGGCCATCGAGGACCCGGTGGACGCGGTGTTCAACGTGGCCGGGGTGTCCAGCGGTATCGGCAACCCGCTGCTGGTCGTGACGATCAACTTCCTCGGTATGCGGCACTTCACCGAGGCGCTGTTGCCCCGCCTGAAACCCGGTGCCGCGATCGCCAACGTGTCCTCGCTGGCCGCCTCCAACTACCTGGCCAACACCGCGGTGACGGCCGGGTTGCTCGCGACCGACTCGATGGCCGAGGGTATTTCGTGGTGCGAGGCGAACCCGGAGGCGCTGGCCGACGGTGGGTATCGGCTGTCCAAGGAGGCCGTCATCCTGTACGGCATGAAGCGTGCGATGGACCTCGGCGAGCGGGGCATCCGGATCAACTGCACCGGCCCGGGCGTCACCGAGACACCCATCCTGGAGCAGTTGAAGTCGGCCTACGGCCAGGACTACCTCGATGCGTTCCCGACGCTGCTCGGGCACGTCTGCGGGCCCGACGAGCAGGCATCGGTGCTGGCGTTCCTGAACAGTCCCGCGGCGAGTTACATATCCGGACAGGTGATTTGGGTGGATGGCGGTAATGTCGCGAACAGAATCGCCGAGGGACTGGAGGTTCCCCGATAGTGGCCAACATGAACGATTTCCGACGTGTCGCCGACGATGTGCGCAACTGGGGTCGCTGGGGCGATGACGATGAACTCGGGACCCTGAACTTCATCACCGCCGACAAGGTGGCCGAGGCGGCCGCGACGGTCAAGAAGGGCACCGTCATCTCCCTCGGCGGTGACTTCGGTGCCAACGGGCCACAGGGCGCGTTCAAGTTCCGGCAGAACCCGGTGCACGTGATGACCGTGGACGGCGGCGATGCGCAGACACTGGTCGAATACGCGCCGGGGTGGGCCCGCAATTCGGTGGCCCAGGAACTCAGCTCGTTCTTCGTCGACAACCCCTTCCGGTTCAACGACGACATGATCGTGATGCCGCTGCAGGCCGCCACCCAGTGGGACGCGCTGTCACACGTCTACTACGAGGACAAGCTGTACAACGGATTTCCCGCCGACTCGGTGACCAGCTTCGGGGCGTATCACTGCGGGATCGACAAGGTCGACGTCAAGGGGATCACGTCGCGCGGGGTGCTGCTCGACGTGGTGGCCCATCGCGGCGAAGAGGTGTTCTGCCAGCCGGGCAACCCGATCACCCCGGCCGAACTCGACGACATCGTTGCCAAGCAGGGCATCGAGATCCGCCGCGGTGACGTGGTGGTGGTGCACACCGGGTGGTGGACCCGATTCCTGTCCACCGGGGACGGGCAGGAGGCCGGTTCCGGCCTGGACTGGACGTGCGCATCGTGGCTGCACGATCACGAGGTCGCCGCGGTGGCCGCGGACAATCTGATGGTGGAGGATCCCGATCCCGTCAACGGGGTGGAGGGCACCTTCCTGCCGATGCACATGCTGTGCCTGCGCGATATGGGCCTGATGCTCGGCGAGTACTGGGATCTCGGCGCGCTGGCCGCCGACTGCGCGGCCGACGGGGTGTACGAGTTCCAGCTGATCGCGCCGCCGCTGAAGGTGGTCGGCGCCGTCGGGGCGCCGGTCAGCCCGATCGCGATCAAATAGGAGACAGCGCCCCGAATCGCAGGCCGATTCTGTCAGACCCCTCTGCGAGAATGATGTTATGCCGCCGCCGACAACATCTTTCGCGGAGAACTACACTGAGCCGCGACTCGATGTGCTGTTCGCCGAGATTGCGGAGTTGACCGGGCAGCGCAACGCGATCGATGGCCGGTTGGTGGAGATCATCGCCGAGATCGACGGCAGAGGTGCCGCCGACGGGAACTCGCTGTGGGGTGCCACTGGATGTAAGTCGATCGAGGCGTTGGTGGCCTGGAAGACCGGGGTCACCCCGCGGCGGGCCGAAACGATGGTCGCCGTCGCGCACCGCATCGACGAACTGCCGCGCTGCACCCAGAGTCTGCGCGAGGGCCGGGTCTCCCTCGATCAGATCGGGGTCATCGCCGAACAGGCGGCCGCCGGTTGCGACGATCACTACGCCAATCTGGTGCAGTACGCCACGGTGACGCAGTTGCGGACCGCGGTCAAGCAGGAACCCCGGCCCGAACCCGACCGCAAGCCGGAGCCCAAGCGGTCGTTCTCTGCTGTGGATGGCGACGGCTACACCACCTACAAGATTCGGCTGCCCAAGGTGGAGGCCGCGAAGTTCGACGCCGCGGTCGCCTCGCACAAGGATGCGCTGATCGCGGACTGGCGACGCGATCACGACGCCGGCGACAGCGACGATGAGCAGGCCGGTGAGCTGACCTCCGAGCAGGCACCGCCGTTCCCGGACACCACGGATGCGTTCATGAGCCTGATCGAGGCCGGCTGGGACGCCGATGTCGCCGTGCGCCCGCACGGCGCGCGCACCACCGTGGTGGTGCATATGGATCTGGACCGCCACGCCGACAAGCCGGTCGCCGCCCTGCACCTGGGAGTTGCCCTCACCGATGAGGAGCGCCGGTTCCTGCTGTGCGATGCGACCTGTGAGGTGTGGTTCGAACGCCACGGCACCCCGATCGGGGCGGGCCGGACCACCCGCACCATCAGCCGCCGGTTGCGCCGAGCCCTGGAGCACCGCGACAAGACCTGTGTGGTGCCCGGCTGCGGAGCCACCCGCGGCCTGCACGCCCATCACCTGGTGCACTGGGAGAACGGCGGTGCCACCGAGCTGGACAATCTGGTGTTGCTCTGCCCGTTTCATCATCGACTGCACCATCGCGGCGGGATCACGCTCGCCGGTCCCGCCGACAAGCTCACTATCACCGACAGTGACGGCGATCCGATGACCGGGGCCGCCCTGGCCCGCCCACCCACCACGCCACCCCCGGATGTACCACCCTGCAAAGGGCCGACCGGCGAACGTGCTCAATGGTGGTGGTACACACCGTTCGAACCGAAGGCCCCACCGCCGCCAAACTAGAATGGTGACGGCACGGACCGCGCGAGGACACCCGGCAGGTCAGGACACCGATCTCTGGCCCATCATCACTCGGGGTGGTTCACCTGTGAGTCAGTATGAGTGACTCGGATGGCGATGCCCGGCTGCCGGCCGAAGCGCGCGCCCGCAAGCTCACCGATGCGCAGCTGACCCAAAAGGATTGGGCGGTCCAGGATGAGGTCCTCGACTATCTCCCGTGCGACACTTCCGGTGCCGGGAGGTTGTCGGCGTCCTCCAGCGATTCGTCACGCAGGCCGCGTTGGAAGCGTCGGCGACCGACCGAGGCTAAGCACTCTGGTCATTTCGGCAACTGAGAGAATGGTGTTCTCCATTCTGGACAACACCAGTATCGTGTGGGCGTGACCTTCGAGCGCAAGACACTGTTGGTCGACGGACTGATCACCAGCTACCTGGAGGCAGGCACCGGCGATCCAGTGGTTCTGCTGCATGGCGGTGAATTCGGCGTCAGCGCCGAATTGGGCTGGGAACGCCTGATCGACGGGCTGGGCGAGCACTACCGGGTGCTCGCCCCGGACATGCTCGGCTTCGGCGACAGCGCCAAGGTCGTGGACTTCACCGACGGTCGCGGCATGCGGATCCGGCACATCGCCCGGTTCTGCGAGGTGCTCGGCGTGACCTCGGCGCACTTCGTCGGCAACTCCATGGGCGCGATCAACCTGCTCGTCGACACCACCTCCGAGCACCCGGTGCTGCCGGTGCGCAGCCTGGTGGCCATCTGCGGCGGCGGGGAGATCCAGAAAAACGAACACACCACCGCTCTTTACGACTACGACGCCACGCCCGAGGCCATGCGCCGCATCGTCACCGCGCTCTTCCTGGACCCGGCGTATCCGGCAGACGAGGACTATGTGCGGCGGCGTTACGAATCCAGCATCGCACCCGGGGCATGGGAATCGCTGGCGGCAGCAAGATTCCGGCGTCCCGGGCTGGAGACGCCGACGCTGCCGTCGGCGCAGCGGGCCTATGAACGCATCACCGTTCCCGCACTGATCGTCGAGGGCGCGGGGGACAAGCTGCTGCCTGCCGGGTGGGCGGCCGAGATCGCCGCTCAGATCGACGGCGGTCGGTCGACGGTGATCGACGACGCCGGGCACTGCCCGCAGATCGAACAACCCGAAGCCCTGACACAGGTGCTGCTGGACTTCCTGAAAGGTGTTTCATGAGCAACGAACTGGCGGGCAAGGTCGCCGTCATCACCGGCGGGGCCTCCGGGCTCGGCGAGGGCCTGGTGCGCCGGTTCGTCGCGGAGGGTGCCCGGGTGGTCTTCGGGGACATCGACACCGAGAGCGGGAAAGCGCTGGCCTCCGAACTCGGTTCGGCGGCAAGGTTTCTGGTCAGCGATGTCACCGACCTGAGTCAGGTCGCCACACTGGTGGACACCGCGGTGCAGGACCACGGCGGGCTGCACGTCATGGTCAACAACGCCGGGGTGTCGGGCACCATGCACCGGCGGTTCCTCGACGACGATCTCGCCGACTTCGACACCGTGCTGCGGATCAACCTGCGCGCGGTGATGGCCGGCACCCGCGACGCCGCCCGGCACATGGCCGAACACGGCGGCGGCTCGATCATCAACCTCACCTCCATCGGCGGTATCCAGGCCGGCGGGGGAGTGCAGACCTACCGGGCGTCCAAGGCCGCCGTCATCCAGTTCACCAAATCGGTGGCAATCGAGTTGGCGCACTACGAGATCCGGGTCAATGCGATCGCGCCCGGCAACATCCGCACCGCGATCGTGCGCAAGAGCGCGGCCGCCGAAGACCGGGAACGCCTGGAGCAGTTCGAGGCCAAGATCCGCGCCCAGATGCGCAACGACCGTCCGCTCAAGCGGGAGGGCACCGTCGACGATGTCGCCGAGGCGGCGCTGTACTTCGCCACCGACAAGTCCCGCTACGTCACCGGGACGATCCTGCCCATCGACGGTGGCACGGTGGCGGGCAAGGTGATCGTGCGCAAGGACGGATAACCGCCGCCGAAGCGCACGTTTCGGTGGATTTCTCTCGTACTTCGGCGCCCGCGTGTTCTTATGGGCGAATTAAATCAAGTGCTTGACTTAGTTACAGGAGGGGCGTTGACTGTAACGGTGACCGCGGCCAGACCCCTGCGCACCGACCGGGCCAGCACCACCCGGGAGGCGATCCTCACCGCCGCCGAACGGCTCTACGCCGAACACGGCGTCTTCGCCGTCTCCAATCGGCAGGTGAGCGAGGCCGCCGGACAGGGGAACAATGCCGCCGTCGGCTACCACTTCGGGACCAAGACCGACCTGGTGCGGGCCATCGAACAGCGGCACCGCCAACCCATCGAGGCGATCCGGGAACGGTTGATCGCCCAGACCGACGCGCACACCGACCTGCGCGGCTGGGTCGGCTGCCTGGTCCGCCCGCTAACCGACCACCTGGACGCGCTCGGCAACCCGACCTGGTACGCCCGGTTCGCCGCCCAGGCCATGACCGATCCCGCCTATCACGGCATCGTGGTCAAGGACGCGCTCAGCTCGGCCTCGCTGGTCCAGGTCATCGAGGGCATCAACCGCTGCCTGCCGGACCTGCCGGCCGAGGTCACCTACGAACGCAACATCATGGCCCGCAATCTGCTGATGCACAGCTGCGCCGACCGGGAACGGGCGCTGACCGCCGGTGCGGCCCCGGCGGGCCGGACGTGGGCCGAGGCCGGTGCCGGACTGATCGACGCGATCGTGGGGCTGTGGATGGCGCCGATCACCGGAGGGTCGGCATGAAAATCGCGGTGAACCAAGACAAATGCGTGTCCTCCGGACAGTGCGTGCTGAACGCGATGGACCTGTTCGACCAGCGCGACGAGGACGGTGTCGTCGAACTCCTCGTGCCCGAACCCGGTCCGGACCAAGCCGACAACGCCCACGCCGCCGCCGCGGCCTGCCCAGCCCTTGCCATCACCATCGAGGAATGAGATAGCCCGCATGACCGAAGCGCTCGCCCAGACCGACATCCCCGAGTACCCGATGGAACGCGATCTGCGCTGCCCGTTCGCCCCGCCGCCGCAGATGCTCGGCAACGCCAAAGGCCTGTCCCGGGTGAAGATCTGGAACGGCGACACCCCCTGGCTGATCACCGGTTACGAAGAGGCACGCGCCCTGTTCGCCGACTCCCGGGTCAGCGTCGACGATCGCCGTGAGGGCTTCCCGCACTGGAACGAGCACATGCTCGCCACCGTGGACAAGCGGCCGCGCTCGGTGTTCACCTCCGATGCCGAGGAGCACACCCGCTTCCGCCGGATGCTGTCCAAGCCGTTCACCTTCCGCCGGGTGGAGGGGCTGCGCCCGGTGATCCAGAAGATCACCGATGAGTGCATCGACGAGATCCTGGCCGGCCCGCAGCCCGCCGACATCGTGGACAAGCTCGCGTTGCCGGTACCCACCGTGGTGATCAGCGAAATGCTCGGCGTGCCATACGAAGACCACGAATTCTTCCAGGAGCACGCCAACGCCGGCCTGGCCCGCTACGCCGCCGCGGACGCCATGCAGAAGGGCGCGATGAGCCTGCACCAGTACCTGATCGACCTGATCGAGAAGAAGCAGGCCGAGCCCGCCGAGGACGCGGTGTCCGATCTGGCCGAGCGCGTCACCGCCGGCGAGATCAGCGTGAAGGAGGCCGCCCAACTCGGCACCGGCCTGCTGATCGCCGGTCACGAAACCACCGCCAACGTCATCGGCATCGGTGTGCTCGCGCTGCTGGAGAATCCGGCGCAGGCCGACTTCCTGCGCGACACCGAGGATCCCAAGGCCATCGCGAATGCGGTCGAAGAACTGATGCGCTATCTCTCGATCATCCAGAACGGCCAGCGCCGGGTGGCCATCGAGGACATCGAGATCAGCGGCGAGACCATCCGGGCCGGCGAGGGCATCATCATCGATCTGGCCCCGGCCAACTGGGATGCCAAGGCCTACCCGGAGCCCGACAAGCTGGACCTGAGCCGCGAGAACGCCGGCCAGCAGCTGGGCTTCGGCTACGGCCGGCACCAGTGCGTGGGGCAGCAGCTGGCCCGCGCCGAACTGCAGATCGTGTTCCACACCCTGCTGCGGCGCATTCCCGCCATGCGCCTGGCCATCCCGTTCGACGAGGTGCCGTTCAAACACGACCGCCTCGCCTACGGCGTCTACGAACTCCCGGTGACCTGGTAGGTCCCCGAGCACTCTTCAGCCCATAGCCCGATCGGAGACATCGATGTCCATAGCCACCGCTCTCTATCCGCCCGAGGGATTCGGCGCACCCAAGCACCGCAAGGGCCACGCTTCTAAGGACGGATTGGCCGGCCTTCCTGAAAACACCGAGATCTTCTCGGCCGACAACCACATCTCGGTGGCCGACGACATCTTCTACGACCGGTTCCCCGAAGAACTCAAGGGCGCTGCGCCGCGCATCTGGTACGAGGACGGCGCCTACATGGTCGGCATGAAGGGCAAGGCCTGGACCGGTGGTGACTTCGGTCGGGTCCTGATGCAGTACGACGACCTGGCCGGGGCGGCGTCGAACAACATCGAAGCCCGCATCCGGGAGCTCAAAGAGGACGGCATCGACAAGGAACTCGCCTTTCCGAACGCCGTACTCGCCTTGTTTCACTACCCGGACAAGGCCATCCGTGAGCGGGTGTTCCGGATCTACAACGAACACATCGCCGACCTGCAGGAGCGCTCCGACGGGCACTTCTACGGGGTCGGGCTGATCAACTGGTGGGATCCGGCAGGCACCCGGCGCACCCTTTCCGAGCTGAAGGCGCTGGGACTCAAGACATTCCTGCTGCCGCTGAATCCGGGAAAGGACGACGACGGCAACATCTACGACTACGGCAGCACCGCCATGGATGCCGTCTGGGACGAGATCGAGGAGTCGGGTATCCCGGTCAGCCACCACATCGGTGAAACCCCGCCCAAGACCCCGTGCCAGAACAACAGCGTGGTCGTCGGCATGATGGTCAACGTCGACTCGTTCCGCGAACAGTTCGCCAAGTACCTGTTCTCCGGCATCCTGGACCGCCACCCCGAGCTCAAGATCGGGTGGTTCGAGGGTGGCATCGCCTGGGTGCCGACCGCCCTGCAGGACGCCGAGCACATGCTGGCCTCCTACCGGCACATGTTCAATCACGAACTGCAGCACGATATCCGGCACTACTGGACCGACCACATGAGCGCCTCGTTCATGGTGGACCCGCTCGGCCTGCGGCTGATCGACGAGATCGGCGTGGACAACGTGATGTGGTCCAGCGACTACCCGCACAACGAATCCACCTTCGGCTACTCGGAGAAATCGCTGGCCACCGTGGTGCAGGCGGTCGGCCCGGAGGCGGCCACCAAGATCGTGTCCACGAACATCCAGAAATTCCTGGGCATCTCATGACAGCCGCCCCGACACAGTCCGGCGTCACCCAGATCGCCCGCACCGGCTACACCTGGCTGGACATCCCCGCCGAACCGGACTTCGCCCGGCTGCGCCGCGAGGTCGGCGCCCGGCTGCAGGCGGCGATGGCCGAGCAGGGGGTGGACGCGCTGGTCCTGCTGGGCAACAGCAACGTCATGTACGCCACCGGCATCAGCTGGCCGCTGGCCGACGCCGGGCTGTCCCACGTCGAGCGCCCGGTGGCCGTGGTACTGGCCGGCGACGAGCATCCGCACCTGTTCCTGCCGTTCCGGGAAGGCGCGGCCGACGAGTCCGGCCTGCCCGCCGATCACCTGCACGGGCCGGTCTACCTCGAATTCGACGAGGGCGTCTCCGAATTCGGCCGGATCCTCGGCGCCCTGGTGCCCGTCAACGCCACCGTCGGCGTGGACGAGCTGACCGGATCCATGCGCCGTGCCGGCACCGCGCTGTTCCCCGCGCCGCCCGTCGACGCCGCCCCGGTGATCGGCGCGGCGAAACTGGTCAAGACCATCGACCAGATCGCCTGCATCCGGCGGGCCTGCCAGATCACCGAGCAGGCCGTCGCCGAGATCCAGCGATCGCTGGCACCCGGCGCCCGCCAGATCGACCTGTCGGCCGAATTCGTGCGCCGCACCTTCGAACTCGGCGCCACCACCAACATGTTCGACTCCATCTGGCAGGTGATGCCGACTTCGAAGGCCGAGGGCACCTGGACCACCACCGGCGATCTGGCGCTGCCGCTACTGACCACCGAGCGGGAGGTCGGACAGGGCGATGTGCTGTGGACCGATGTGTCCATCGCCTACCACGGCTACTGCTCCGACCACGGCCGCACCTGGATCGTCGGGCAGGACCCCACCCCGGCCCAGCAGGAACAGTTCGACAAGTGGCGCGCCATCGTCGACGCCGTGCTGTCGGTGACCAAGGCCGGCGCCACCTGCGGTGACCTGGGCCGTGCCGCCACCGCCGCGGCCGGCGGGCACAAGCCGTGGCTGCCGCACTTCTACCTCGGCCACGGCATCGGTACCAGTGCCGCCGAGATGCCGATGATCGGCACCGATCTCGGCCAGGACTGGGACGACAACTTCGTCTTCCCGGCCGGGATGCTGTTGGTGTTCGAGCCGGTGGTGTGGGAGGACGGCACCGGCGGCTACCGCGGCGAGGAGATCGTGGTGGTCACCGAGGACGGCTGGATGCCGCTGACCGCTTATCCGTACGACCCTTATGAGGTGTCCGGTGGGAACTGAGATCGAGGCCGACGGCCGCGCGCTGCGCCTGAGCCGCCGGGAGCGCGCACTCGCACAGATGGAGGCACACGACCTCGACATGCTGGTGCTCGGCCGTCAGGCCAACGTCCGCTACATCAGCGGCGCACCGCAACTGTGGGTGGTGGGCACCCGGCCCTACGGGCCGATCTGCGAGTTCGTGCGCGCCACCGGCGAAATCCACCTCAACAGCACCTGGGACGAGGGCATCCCGGAGGAGATCCCGCGCGAGAACCTGTACGGCTTCGCCTGGAACCCGATGACCCTGGTGGGCATCTTGCAGAACATCGAGGGTGCGGACACCGTACGGCGGGTCGGAACCGACGCCCTGACACCGATGTTCGCCAAACTGCTGCCGATGGCCTTCCCGAACGCCGAACTGGTCGACGCGGAACCGGCCATGCAGGCCGCCCGCCGGGTCAAGACACCCGAAGAGATCCAGGCGCTGCGCCGGGCCCTGGTGGTCGCCGAGCAGGGCCTGGCCGCCGGTGTCGCGGCGCTCGGACCCGGCACCACCGAGGGCGCGCTGGCCGGTGCCGTCCTGGAGGCCGAGGCCGCCGGCGGGGTGAGCACCCCGGCCACCCAGGACGCCGCCTGGGTGACGTCAAAACAGCATCCGTGGCGGCGGGCCGACGGGAACGGCGCGGTCGCCGACGGGGACCTGGTGGCCCTGTCGGCCGGGGTGCTCGCCGACGGTTACGTCGCCGAGGTCGCCCGCACGCTGTACGTCGGTGAGCCGAACGATGCAGTACGCGCCCTGTACCGGCGCCGAGACGATCTGTGGGACAGTCTGTTACGGGCCTGCCGTCCCGGGGTGCCGACCAGCGGACTGCTGGACGCCTACCAACAGTCCGGGGAACGGCTGCCGGCGATCCCGGTGGCGCACGGTCTCGGGCTCGGTTTCGACCCACCGGTGGTGACACCGGCTCTGCGGGCCACCGCGGAGGCGGACATTCTCGAGGAAGGCATGGTGATGGCGGTGACCGCCTACGTGTGGCAAGAGGGTGTCGGGGCGGTGTTCACCCGGGACGCGGTGCTGATCACGGCTGACGGCGCCGACGTGATGTCGGGCGCCCCGGCCTACGGTGAGGCCGTTCATGGCTGAGCGGCCCCAGCCCTCCGCGGCAGAGCGGCCCAGCCCGGAGGAGATCATCCTCTACGAGAAGGACCCCAGGACCAAGATCGCCACCATCACCTTCAACCGGCCCGAATTTCTCAACGCGCCGACCTCGATGGCACGGCTGCGCTACGCCGACGTGCTGCGCGCGGCCAACGTCGACAACGACGTGAAGGTCGTCATCATCCGCGGCGTCGGGGACAATCTGGGCAGTGGCGCGGATCTGCCGGAGTTCATGGAGGGCAACGACAATCCGGCCGTGCGGCTGGCCGAGTTGCGGCTCGAGGACGACGGGGTCGGGGAGGTCACCTACCCGCCCAAGGGCACTTTCCGCAACGGCGCGACCATCAGCTCCTGGTACGCCAACTCCCAGGCCGGTAACCGCGCGCTGCAGGACTTCAAGAAGATCAGCATCGTGGAGGCCAAGGGTTACTGCTACGGCTGGCACTTCTACCAGTGCGCGGACGCCGATCTGGTGATCTCCAGCGACGATGCGCTGTTCGGGCACCCGTCCTTCCGCTATCACGGCTGGGGCCCGCGGATGTGGACCTGGGTGCAGATGATGGGTCTGCGCAAGTTCCAGGAGATGGTCTTCACCGGGCGGCCGTTCACGGCGGCCGAGATGTATGACTGCAACTTCCTGAACAAGGTGGTGGCCCGGGACCAGTTGGAAGCCGAGACGCAGAAGTACGCGCTGGCGTGCGCGCGGAACCGGCCGGTGGACACCGTCTTTCAGCAGAAGATGTTCTTCGAGATCTTCAAACAACAGCAGGGCGAATACATGGGCAGCCTGCTGTCCGCCTTCTTCGAGTCGATGGGCAACGGGGTTGCCAACGATGACGAGGACGATCTGGACATGATGGAGTCGATCGACTCGGGGTTGTCGGCCGCCGTCAACGACAACGACAGCAAGTTCCCGCCGGAGTTCCGGCTGTCCAAGAAGAACCGGAGTAAACCCGAGTAGCCCATGAACGCACCGCTTTCCGGGTACACCGTCATCGATCTGTCCACCGGCATCGCCGGCGCCTACTGCACCAGGATCCTGGCCGACGGCGGCGCCGACGTCATCAAGGTGGAACCGCCCGACGGGGATCCGCTGCGGCGCTGGTCGGCCTCCGGTGCCGCCATCCCGGCCGGGGACAGTGGGGCCCTGTTCAAGTTCCTGGCCGGGGGCAAGCGCAGTGTCCTCGCCGACGGTGTCCAGCTGGACCGGTTACTGGCGTCGGCCGATGCACTCATCTGGTCACCGGGATCGTCGGTGGCCGAGCAGATCTCACCGCAGGAGGCGCACCGGCGCTACCCACACCTGATCGTCACCGCGATCACCCCGTTCGGACTGGACGGTCCCTGGCAGGACCGCCCGGCCACCGAGTTCACCTTGCAGGCCTGGTCCGGCGGAGCGCTGGGCATCGGCCGCGGGACCCAGGACCGCGCCCCGGTGCACGTCGGCGGGCAGGTGGGGGAGTGGGTGACCGGCGCCTACGCCGCCGCGATGACGCAGGCGTTCCGGGTGCGCGGTCTGCGCGACGGGCACGGCGAGCTGGTCGACCTGTCCGCCCTGGAGGCTCAGATCCTCTGCCTCACCTACTATCCGGTCACCTACTACGAGATGCTGGGACGGCCCTGGCGGACCGAACGCCGACCCACCGTGCCCGGGGTCGCGGAGGCCGCCGACGGCCTCGTCGCGCTCGGGTGTGGGACGGCCCAGCAGTGGCATGACCTGTGCGCGATGTCCGGGCACGATGAATGGATCGACGAGTTCACCACGCTGACCATCACCGAGCAGGCCAACCTGCACGCCGAGGAGCTCTACGCTTGGGTCCGCGAACAGCGGGTGGACGATCTGCGCGAGTTGGCCTCGGCGTTCCGGATCCCGAACTCGCCGGTGGGCAACGGCGAAAACGTCACCGGCATGGACCATTTCATGGAGCGCGGCGCCTTCGTGGAACATCCAGGCGGCGGGTTCGTCCAGCCCGCCCACCCGTACCGGATATCCGGTGTGGCGCTGCGGCCTGCCGCGCCGGCACCCGCTCTCGGGCAGCACACCGGTGAGGTCGCCGCGCAGGACCGGGCACCGCGTCCGGGCCCGGCCGGCCCGCCCGACCGTGACCGGATGCCACTGAGCGGGCTGCGGGTGCTGGACATGACCACCTTCTGGGCCGGACCGTCCTGCACCCACGCGCTGGCCATGCTGGGCGCGGAGGTGATCCACCTGGAGTCCACCGCGCGCCCCGATGGCACCCGGCTGATCGCCGGCATCCCGGCCAGCGAGGAACTGTGGTGGGAGCGGTCCCCGATCTTCTCCGCGCTGAACACCAACAAGCTCGGGCTCACCCTCGACTTCCAGACCGAGGAGGGCCGCGACGTACTGCGGCGGCTGATCGCCACCTGCGATGTGGTGGTGGAGAACTTCACCCCGCGGGTCATCGACCAGATCGGTCTGGACTTCGAGTCCGTGCGGGCGCTGCGCGACGGCGTGATCATGTTGCGGATGCCCGGTTTCGGGTTGGACGGCCCGTGGCGGGACAACCCGGCATTCGCGTACATCATCGAGGACGCCTCCGGGCTGAGCTGGCTCACCGGATACCCCGACCGGACGCCGTTCGAGCCGTACTCGGTGGGCGATCCCAATGCCGGTGTGCATGCCCTGAACGCGTTGCTGCTGGCCCTGGAGCACCGGCGTCGCACCGGCGAGGCGGTCCTGGTCGAGGCGGCGATGGTGGACGCGGCCCTCAACATCGCCGCCGAGCAGGTGATCGAGTACTCGGCGTACGGCGCGCTGCTGCAGCGCGACGGCAACCGGGGTCCGGCGGCGGCACCGCAGAACCTGTACCGCAGCGCCGATATCGACGAGTTCGACCGACCGGACAGCTGGGTGGCGATCGCGGTGGCCACCGATGCGCAGTGGCAGGCGCTGTGTGATGCGCTGGGCCGGCCGGCCTGGGTACTGGCCGAGGAACTGCGCACCGCCGCCGGGCGCCGGGCCAACCACGACCTGATCGACGCCGAACTGGCCGCCTGGTGTCTGCCGCGCAGCAGCGACGAGATCGTCGAAACGCTCTGGCCGGCCGGGGTTCCGGTGGCCAAGGTGATGCAGCCACACCGCCAGACCGAATTGCCCCAGCTGCGGCACCGGCGGTTCTTCGAGTTCGTCGGGCACGCGGTGAACCTCGCCGCACCGCACAGCACCCTGCCGATCTCGGTGTCGCACGGGCCGGACTACTTCCACCACGCGGCCGCCCCGCTGCTCGGTGAGCACAACCACCTGCTGCTCGCGCAACTGGGACTGTCCGACGAGCAGATCGCCGATCTGCAGGAGCAGGGCGTCATCGGCTCCGCGCCGGGGGTCCGAGGACGGGCCCGCGCGCAGCGGCGGTGAGCGGGCGGTGGCCGGTGGCCCAGCGCCTCAGCGGTGGGTGGCGTAGAACCGGACCGCGCGCCGGATCGACTCCTCGGTGGGCTCGGGCTCCCAGCCCAGTTCGCGGGTCGCCTTGGAATGGTCGAGTGGGCCCATGTTCGCCACGATCCGCATGCCGACGGCGGCGAACTTCAGATCCCGGCGCAACAGCCCGGCGGCCAGGTCGTTGAGCCGGGCGCCGGCCTGCAGGACCGGCATCGGGATGCCGACCCGCGGCGCCCGGACGCCGCCGGCCTCGGCCGCGACCCGGTGCACCTCCTGCGAACTCATGAAGCGGTCGGAGACGATGTAGCGCTCGCCGCTGCGGCCGCGCTCGGCGGCCAGCAGCATGGCGCGGGCGGCGTCCTCGATGCCGACCACTTCCTGCGAGTAGCCGAAGTAGAACGGCAGCCTGCCCGCGGCCACCATGGCCAGCGCCCCGCCGTGCGGGGTGGGTTGCCAATCGCCCGGACCGTAGGTGGTGGAGACGCACAGCGCCACCGCGTGCAGCCCGCGTTCGCGGGCGTAGTGCAGCACCAGATCCTCGGCGGCCCTGCGCGATTCGATATAGGGCCCACCGCCGTCCCAGTCCACCGCGTCGTCCTCGGTGACCGGGCGGCCGTTGGGGGCGGCCATGGTGCCGGCCGTACTGGTGAAGATGAACCGCTCGACACCGGTGTCCAGCGCGGCGTCGAGGACGTGGCGCAGTCCCTCGACGTTGGTGGCGAACAGGGTGGCCGGGTCGCGCACCCACATCCGGGCGTCCACCACGCAGTAGTAGACGGCA
This sequence comes from Mycolicibacterium aurum, assembly GCA_900078775.1. Taxonomy (GTDB): domain Bacteria; phylum Actinomycetota; class Actinomycetes; order Mycobacteriales; family Mycobacteriaceae; genus Mycobacterium; species Mycobacterium aurum_A. The sequence continues at coordinate 3,150,158 of LT549889.1, read as the reverse complement.
TCGCAACCGGCCATCGCGGTGCGCAACGCCGCGTCGTCGAACAGGCCGCCGTAGAACCGCTGTACGGGCAGGTCGTCGATGCCGCGGGTGTCGCTGGTGGGGCGCAGCAGCACCCGCACCTCGTCGCCGCGGGCCGCGAGCTGTCGGGTCACGTGCGAGCCGAGGAACCCGCTGGCCCCCATCACGAGTGCGGTCATGGCTGCGGGGTGTCCAATCGGGTGTCACCGAGCCGGGCGCTGAGTACCCGCCACGGGTCGGCGTAGATCCCCGGCTCCTTGCGGTAGGCACCGAGACGTTTGACGAACAGCCGTGCCAGCGGCGCGATCACCCGGGCGGGATGGCGTTGCCACCCGGCCTGCGCGGCGATCTCGTCGAGCATCTGCGGCCAGGAGTGGTGCTGAAACCGCAGCGCCTGCTGGGCGCGGGTGGTGTCCATCCAGTCGGTGATGAACCAGTCGTCGTCACTGTCCGGGTTGCCGGGCCGACCCGGCGGCAGCACGCCGGGGAACCCGCGGGCCGCGGCGAGTGCCGACCCGACGTCGGCCTGGCGCATCCGGTGCGTGTCGTCCCCGGCGATGAGCAGGATCTCCCCGGCCACATCGGCGGTGGTGGCCGCGGCGAAAGCGGCTGCCACATCGCGGACATCGACCATGTGGATGCGGCCGTCCACCGGCAGGGCGCTCTCGAAGAACAGGGCGTCCAGCCCCAGCGGCAACGCCGACAGGTCGGTGCTCATCACCCCGCCGAGACGCAGAATCACCCAGTCCAGTGCCGAATTGCGCACACAGGACTCGGATTCCAGCTTGTGTCCGCCGTAGAGTTCGGTCGGCCGCGGCGGGGTGCCGGCGGTCACCGGATCGGGATGGCGGTACGGATTGCGCGACCCGTACACCGCATTGCTGGAGGCGAGCACGAACCGGGGCGGCCGTGCCGCCGCCGCGGCGGTGTCGACCAGGGTCCGGGTGGCGTCCACATTGACTCTGCGGGCCGGCCCGGGGATGCGGTAGATCGCCGGCGCGATCACCGCGGCCAGGTGCACGATGGCGTCCGGGGCGACCTCGGTGATCAGCGTCTGCACATCGGTCGGCGAGGTCAGATCGGCCCAGCGCGCCTCGACCCCGAGCGGAAGTGCCCGTGCCTTGGCACGATTGGCGTCGGTACCCAGATCCGTGGCGACCACCCGGTGGCCGGCGGCGGCCAGTGCGCGAACCGTCGCCGACCCGACGAGACCGAACGCCCCGGTGACCAGGACGGTGTCGGCCATCGGTTACTTCAGGCAGCTACCGGCGTCGACCGGCAGCGTGACACCGGTGACGTAACGGGCCTCGTCGGACGCCAGGAACAACACCGCGTTGCTGATGTCGACCGGGTCGACCCACGGGATGGGCAGGGTGTGGAACAGCTGGCAGATCGGCGCCATGTCGTCCGGGCCCGGGTTCTCCAGGTCGGGGCGGAACATCTTGAAGGTGCCGTCGTTGTGCAGCATCGGGGTCGAGACATGGGTGGGATGCACGGTGTTCACCCGGATCATGTGCTGGCCCAACTCGACCGCGAAGGTCCGCATCAGGCCGACCACACCGTGCTTGGCGGCGATGTAGTTGCCGCAGTGCGGGTAGGCCTTGAGTCCGCCGACCGAACTGGTCAGCACGATCGAACCGCCGTTGCCGCCGGCAATGAGGTGCGGCACAGCGGCTTTGACCGACTTCCAGACACCGGACAGGTTGATGTCGATCATCTCGTCCCAGTCTTCGTCACTGGTCTCGTGCAGCACATCGCCGCCGTTGCCGATACCGGCGTTGGCGACGATGATGTCGAGCTTGCCGAGCTGTTCGACACCGCTGTCGACGGCGGCCTTGACCGCGTCGAAGTCGCGGACGTCCACCTCGGCAGTTACGATGCGGCGGTTCAGGGCCTTGACGAGGTTGGCGGTCTCGGCGAGGTCGTCCGGGGTGGCGGCGGGGATGGCGGTCTCGACACCGGGGCGGATCGGCCCGGCGATGTCGATGGCGATGATGTCGGCGCCCTCCTCGGCCAACCGCACTGCATGGCTGCGGCCCTGACCGCGCGCCGCGCCGGTGACGAAAGCGACTTTGCCCTCTACACGCCCTGCCATTGTGGTCCTCGATTCTGCTGTGTTTGGCACTTGCTCAGCACTCTGTCACCGGCGGCGTCTCCGTGTCAACGACAGACTCAAATCGGGATATTTCTGCTCTCACCAAAGAAGAATTGCATTCTCCAATGGGCATGCAGGTGCCCGCCCAGGACGGCGCCGGGGCGGGATCGGGCGGGGACGGCCTACGCGGCCGAGAACGTGATTCTCAGTCGTCGGTGGCGAAGCCGTGCGCGACGAAGTCCCACACCTCCGCGGCACTGATCGGCTTGTTGGTGGCGTCGTCGCTGCCACTGGACTGTGCGACGAACATCACCGTCTGCATCGTCATCGCCGCCATCCGCCGGGGGTTGACGTGGGGGCGCAACTTGCCCGCCGCGGACGCCTCCTCCATGAGCTCGGTGAGCAGCACCACCAGGGGTGCGTGCGCGATCTTGACCTCGGAGGGATGCGAGACCAGCAGGCGCGGGGCGAAGTCGGTGAACAGCGGTCGCTTGGCGGTCGGATCGGGCCGCGAGGACTCGAACAGCAGCTCGATGGCCACCTTGAGCCGCTCGATCGGGTCGGTCTGGCCGGCGACGGCGGCCCGGATCTGGTCCGCGGACCGGCTCAGGGCGTCCTCGAACAGGGCGAGCAGCAGTTCGTGTTTACCGTCGAACTGCAGGTAGAAGCTGCGCAGTGACTGGCGTGAGCGGTCCACGACCTCTTGCACGGTGAAGTCGGTGCTGCCCTTTTCGATGATGATCGACTGGGCGGCGTCGAGAAAGCGCTGCACACGCTGCGCGGCCCGCAGCTTCGCGGTCTTGATGGACCGTTCTACCGCGCGCTGCTTCCAGGCGGGTTCCTCGCTTGCGCTGGTCACCGGCGCCTCGGATGCGAGCGGCGTGGATTGGGCATGAATGGACTGTACCGGAGAACGCCTGGGCATCGCCCTGCTCCACCCCCTCGCGACGAACGTGTCGGAGACTCTAGCTTTCCCATGGCGAGAATACTATTCTCATTTTCGCATTTTCAGAAGGGCTGCGGGAAAACCGGCTTTCCTCGCCGACGGGGGCGCGCCGGCACTACGGTTTCTACCCGACGTCGGGCCGCCGGGCCGCACAAACCGCAGTGCCGGTGAGCCGGGAATTCAGAGCTGGGTGAGCCGCGGGGCCGAGCCCCGGGCGCGCAGCCCGGCGCCGGCCTTCTTGGTGAGCTCACGGGAGCTGCCCAGCAGCCCGTCGAGCACCAGTGCCCGCTTCACGTGCCGGTGCAGGTCGTGTTCCTCGGTGAAGCCGATGCCGCCGAGGATCTGCTGGCAATGCTTGGCCGCGGTCAGCGCGGCCTTGCCCGCGGCCGCCTTGGCCAGCAGCGAGGTCAGGTCCGGGCTCTCCGAACCGGGCAGGGTCAGGGTCGCCTCGGCCCCCTCGATGGCGACCAGCGTCTCGGCCAGCCGGTGGCGCACCGCCTGGAAGCCCGCGATCGGCTTGCCGAACTGGACCCGGTCCAGCGCGTGCTGCCGGGCCAGCGACAGCATCGCCCGCGCCGATCCGACCAGCCACCAACCGACGGCGACGCGCGCTTCCGCCACCCGGATCGGGTAGCCCTCTTCCTCACGGCGCAGCGGCAGCCCGCCGAGCGTCGGGTCGGTGCTCTCCGGCGAGATCCGGTCCCAGATCACCCATCGGTTGCCGGCGTAGGGCAGCGGCAGCTCGACGGTGTCGCCGATGGTGTTACCGGTGGCGTGCAGCACCACGTCGACGAGAACCGAGGCGTGCGAACCGGTTTCGCCGAGCAGGCGAAACACCAGCGGTACCGCGATATCGGGCATGTCGGTGAGCATGTCGGCCCAGCCGAGTTCGGTCAGCGCCGCGTCGAGGTCGGGGCCCGAGCAACTCAGCATGGTCTTGCGCAGACCGTCTTCCAGCAGTTCGAGTGAATCGCGATCCACCGTCGTCACTCCTTCCCGAGATCCAGCAGGCGGCGCGCGATGATGTTGCGCTGCACCTCGGCGGTACCGCCGTAGATGGTCGCGGCGCGTGAGTACAGGTACTCGGTGCGCCACGGCGTGTCCTCCAGCTCGATCACCCCCGGCAGCACGTCGCGGACGGTGTCGTAGAGCCGTTGTTCGGCGCCGGCCAGCAACACCTTGTCGATCGAGGTGTCCGGGCCCAGCTTGTGGCCCTCGGCGAGCCGGAGCTGGGTGGCGCGGGACCGGCAACGCAGCGTGTGCAGTGCCAGATAGGCCTCACCCATATCCGAATCCACCACCTGGCCTTGCTCTTTGACCTCGCCGATCAACGCGTCGAAGCGCGAGTACAGGTACGCGATGCGCTGCCAGAAGCAGGTCGACCGCTCGTAGGGGAGCAGGTCCATCGCGAGTTGCCAGCCGTCGCCGGGTTTGCCGAGCATGCGGCTCGCGTCCACGACCACATCGTCGAAGTAGACCTCGCAGAACTCGTCGACGTCGTGCATGGTGTGCAGCGGCCGGATGGTGATACCCGGGGTGTCGGTGTCGACGAAGAACGCCGTGATCCCGGCGTGGGGCGAGCGCAGCGACGGGGAATCAGCACCGCCCTCGCCGGTACGGGTGAGCAGGATGCATCGTTGCGAGAACTGGGCGAAGCTGGTCCAGACCTTCTGGCCATTGATGATGTAGCGCTGCTGATCCTCCGGATCCTGCACCGCACGGGTGGTCAGCGAGGCCAGATCGCTTCCCGAGCCGGGCTCGGAGAATCCCTGGCACCACTGCTCCTCGCCGGACAACAGCTTCGGCACCATCTCGGCGGCGAGTTCGGTTGTGGCATAGTCGATCATGGTCGGCGCCAGCACCTCGAGCATCGACCAGGGCCCGGGTTCGGCCAACCGCCGGCCGACGATCTCCTCGCCGACGATGGCCCGCAGGATGTCCGGGCCGCCCAGCCCGCCGGCATGCTCCGGCCAGCCGTAGCGACCGAAGTCCGCGTCGTACAGCGCCCGCTGCACCCGGCGGAACTGCGTCATGTGCGCTTCGAGCGAATGGTCCTCGGGGGGAGTCAGGTCGGTGGCGTCCAGCCAGGTCTGCAGCGCCGTCCGGAATTGGGCCGGATCATGTAGCTCGCTCATGCCGTTGCCTCGCGGGCTCGGTTCCGGCACTCCATACTCATGATTCGCTCGCTGCGCTCGCTCATCCGGCCTCCGGCCGTCCGATCGCGTGCGGGCGGCCGTGGTCGTGGTCACCGCTGCGCCGGATGAAGGTCATGGCACGGGTTTTCAGCCGCCAGCCCTCCGCGGTGCGCGCATAGGTGTCGCGGTAGTAGCCGATCCGCATATCGTGCTTGGAATGCTCGATGAAGCACAGCGGCTGGGTGCCCGACGCGGTGTCCGCGCCCTCGACCAGATCCACCAGCGCGGTACCGGTCATGAACAGTCCCTTGGGTGCGGCGTCGACCAGCACCGGAAAACGGTTGAGGGTGTAGGTGTCACCGAAGGCGCTGTATGTGCCGTCCGGGGTGAAGACGCTGACCAGGCCCTCCACGTCACCCTGGGTGATGGTGACCGCGTACTTGGCCAGCAGCTGCTGGATTTCGACCAGATCGTCTGTTCGGCTAGGAGCCATCGGCGTACCCATTCTTGTAGACCTTACCGCCCTTCATTACAAATTTAACATCCTGTGTAACGGTGATGTCCTCCAGCGGGTTGCCCGGTACGGCGATGATGTCGGCGAGCAGGCCCTCGGCAAGCCGGCCCCGGTCGGTGACGTTGATGAGGTCGGCGGCGACCACCGTCGCGGCCCGCAGTACGGCGGCCGGCGGCATGCCCCACTCCACCAGGGTGACCAGTTCGTCGGCGTTGCGGCCGTGCGGGATGGCGGGCGCGTCGGTGCCCACGGCGATCTTCACCCCTGCCTCGTATGCCGCCTTGAGCGATGTCTCGGCCTTGGGGAACATCTCGGCGGCCTTGGCCTGCAACACCTTCGGTGCGTGCGACACGTCCATCGCCTGGGCCAGCCGGCGGGTGGTGACCAGGAACCGGTCGTTGTCGACAAGCGCCTGGATGGCCTCGTCGTCCATCAGGAAGCCGTGCTCGATGCAGTCGATTCCGCACGCCACCGCATGTTTGACGGCCTCGGCGCCGTGCGTGTGCGCGGCCACCCGAAGCCCGCGTCGATGCGCCTCGTCGACGATCGCGCGCAACTCCTCATCCGAATAGTGTTGGGCGCCGGCCTCTCCGGTCAGCGACATGACGCCGCCGGAGACGCACACCTTGATCAGCTGGGCGCCGTGCTTGATCTGGTAGCGCACCGCCTTGCGGATCTCGTCGACACCGTTGGCGATGCCCTCCTCGACCGTCAGTTCCAGCGCGCCGGGCATGAACGCGGCGAACATGGTCGGGTCGAGGTGACCGCCGGTGGGGGTGATGGCGTGCCCGGCCGGCACGATGCGCGGCCCGTCCACCCAGCCCGCGTCGATGGCCTTGCCGAGTGCGACGTCGAGCAGGTATCCGCCGGTCTTGACGAACAATCCGAGGTTGCGCACCGTGGTGAACCCGGCGCGCAGGGTGCGCCGGGCGTTGCCCACCGCGCGCAGCACCCGGGTCGGCGGATCGTCCTGCACCTGGGACAGGCCCGGGTTCTCGCCCCGGCCGCCCATCAGCAGGTTGACCTCCATGTCCATCAGGCCGGGCAGCAGGATCGCATCGCCGAGGTCGATGATTTCACCCTCGGGATCGCCGCCGATGCCGACAATCCGGTCCCCGTCGACACGGACGATGCCGGGGCGAACAATCGCCCCGGCATCGACGTCGAGAAGACCCGCAGCTTTGAGGGTCAGCACGATCAGACCACCGGCTCCTTGATGAGGTGCACGTAGGCGGCGCCGCTGTCGAGTACCCGTGGCTGCTTCCACACCTCGATCGGGAAACTCACCATCACGATCGACTGACCCAGGTGCACAAGGGCTTTGGCGTCATCGGGCATGCTCTTGAGCGGGAAGCGCGCGTCCACGTAGACCATGATGTCCTCGAGACGGGCCATGCCGGCGTCGTAGAGCTCCTGCATCTCCTCCATGGTGGAGTTCAGCCGCTTCTGATAGCGCTCCTCCTCGGTGGGCAGGCACCAGTCGGCGAACCGTTCCAGGTCAGCGAATTCCTCGGGCAGCTTAGGCATTTGCGGCCTCCTTCGGGCTGGCGGTGGCGCCGTTGGACGAACCGTTGGACTTGGCTTCCAGTTCGGCCTTGTAGCGGTCCACGTACTTGTGGGCGGTGTGGTGCAGGTGGCGCAGCAGCACCTCCTGATCGCAGAGCGGGAAGTCCAGGACCGCCCGGGTGCCGATCTGGGTCTGGGTGGCCTCCAGGGTGTTGGCGTCCTGGAACGCGTACTCCTTGAACGTCACCGCGGCCAGTTCCTGAGAGAGCCGTTCGCGCAGATTCTTCGGCGGCACGAAGTACAGGTCGGCCTCGAAGATGTGGGTGTCCACCCCGGTCGGCCAGTAGTTGTAGGTCAGGTACCAGCCCGGCACCCAGAACAGCAGGGTGAAGTTCGGGAAGAACTCGAAAGAGTCCTGGCCCCAGGTCTTGTGGCGTCCCGGGTTGATGGCCGGCGGCAGCTCGTCGGGCAGGATGCCCTTGATGTCCGGGCGGTCCCAGGGGCCGAACAGGCCGCTGTGCAGGATGCGCTCGATCGGCTTGACCATCTTGAGATCCTTCGGCGGGCTCATGCCACCCCAGGACGAGATCATCGAGTGATCGCCCTTGATGTCGTAATGCAGCGCCTCGAAGCCGAACTTGGCCAGCTTCTCGGCCTCCTCCTTCTCGGCCTGCTTCATGTGCAGGATCGGCGCGTGGTAGAACTCGACGAACGCGTCGATGAACAGTTTCCAGTTCGCCTTGATCTCCGAGCGGTAGCTGTAGTGCTCGGTCATCTCGTGGAAGGGGTAGCCCTTCAGGCCCTGGCCGAATTCGCCGAGGTACTCGTCCAGCGAGACCGCATCGTCGTCGAAGTTGACGAAGATGAAGCCCTCCCACACCTCGCAGCGCACCGGCTTGAGCGGGTAGTCGGCCTTGTCGAGATCGAAGAACTCGCCCTCCTGCTGGACGAAGGTCAGGTCGCCCTTGAGGCTGTAGCGCCAGGCGTGGTACTTGCAGACGAACTGGCGGCAGCTGCCGGAGACCTCTTCGCCCGGGTAGTCGTTCCACACCAGCTTGTTGCCACGGTGCCGGCACAGGTTGTAGAACGCCCGGATCTCGTCGCCGTCGTTGACGATGACGATCGAGGTGCCGGGGCCGACCGACGGCAGTTCACGGGTGATGTAGCTGCCCTTCTTGGGGATCAGCTCCACGCGGCCCATCTGCAGCCAGGTCTTGCGGAAGATCGCCTGCTGCTCGAGCAGCCAGTGCTCGGGATCGATCGAGTCCTCGTAGTTGACCGGGGCGGTGCCCAGCTCCGGCCAGTTCTCGGTCCAGCTTCCCGCTGCTGGTTTGGGGAAAAACGACACGGTGCAACCTCTCCTGGTTCCGTCTTGCTTCAGGTCCGGCGCCGGGGCTGATCAGCTCAAGTCGACGTCTTCTCCGGGACGAGAATCATATTCTCATATCTGACTAACAGATTTCCAGTCTTTGGCCGCAGGTGCCACCAAAACGCAGGTCACCGGCGGCGTCGGCACAACCTGCGCGGGCCGAAAAACCACGGTCAGAGCCACAGGGAACGCGCGCGGACGTTGATTCTCGTCACGTGAGAAGTTAGTTTGCAGGTATCGAGAATCGCCAGCGCTGCACGATGGAACCCCGGAGGGATCGCCCATGCACCACGACGACATGATTCTGATCAGCGTCGATGACCACATCATCGAGCCGCCGGACATGTTCAAGAACCATCTGCCTGCGAAGTACGCCGACGAGGCGCCGCGGCTGGTGCACAACCCCGACGGCTCGGACACCTGGCAGTTCCGGGACACCGTGATTCCCAACGTGGCGCTCAACGCGGTGGCCGGCCGCCCCAAGGAGGAGTACGGCCTGGAGCCCCAGGGCCTCGACGAGATCCGCAAGGGCTGCTACGACGCCGGCGAGCGGGTCAAGGACATGAACGCCGGTGGCGTGCTGGCCACCATGAACTTCCCGTCGTTCCCCGGCTTCGCCGCCCGCCTGTTCGCCACCGAGGACGCCGATTTCTCGCTGGCCCTGGTGCAGGCCTACAACGACTGGCACATCGACGAGTGGTGCGGTTCGCATCCGGGCCGGTTCATCCCGATGGCCATCCCGGCCATCTGGGATCCACAACTGTGCGCCGACGAGATCCGCCGGGTCTCCAAGAAGGGTGTGCATTCGCTGACCTTCACCGAGAACCCCTCGGCGCTGGGCTATCCGAGCTTCCACGACCTGGACTACTGGAAGCCTATGTGGGATGCCCTGGTCGACACCGAGACCGTGATGAACGTGCACATCGGATCCTCGGGCCGGCTGGCGATCACCGCCCCGGACGCCCCGATGGACGTGATGATCACCCTGCAGCCGATGAACATCGTGCAGGCCGCCGCCGATCTGCTGTGGTCGGCGCCGATCAAGGCGTACCCGGATCTCAAGATCGCGCTGTCCGAGGGCGGCACCGGGTGGATCCCGTACTTCCTGGACCGGGTGGACCGCACCTACGAGATGCATTCGACGTGGACCCATCAGGACTTCGGGGACAAGAAGCCCTCGGAAGTCTTCCGCGAGCACTTCATGACCTGCTTCATCTCCGACCCGGTCGGGGTGAAGAACCGGCACATGATCGGCGTGGACAACATCTGCTGGGAGATGGACTACCCGCACTCGGATTCGATGTGGCCCGGGGCGCCCGAGGAACTCGACGCGGTCTTCAAGACCTACGAGGTGCCCGACGACGAGATCAACAAGATCACCCACGAGAACGCCATGCGGCTGTACCACTTCGAGCCGTTCAAGCACATCCCGCGGGATCAGGCCACCGTCGGTGCGTTGCGCAAGGCCGCTGAAGGACACGACGTTTCGATCCAGGCGCTGAGCCACCACGAGAAGCGCTCCGGATCCGACATCGCCGACTTCACGGCGAACGCACGCGCGGTCAGCGGCGTCAGGGACTAGCCAGAAGGCGAACTCGGTGGGACGGTGCAGGGGGACACCTGCACCGTGCCGTCGTATGCACAGACATCAGGAGGAACCGTGTCCGAGGGAATGAACTTCGAGCTCACCGAGGACCAGCAGCTGATCCGCAAATCGGTGGCCGAGTTGGCCGCCCGGTTCGACGATCACTATTGGATGGAAAAAGACCAGGCGCACGAGTTCCCGCAGGAGTTCTACGAGGCCATCGCCGCCGGTGGCTGGCTGGGGATGACTATCCCCGAGGAGTACGGCGGGCACGGCCTGGGCATCACCGAGGCGACCATCCTGGCCGAAGAGGTGGCCCGCTCCGGCGGCGCCATGAATGCGGCCAGCTCCATCCACATGTCCATCTTCGGGATGCAGCCGGTGGTGGTGTTCGGCTCCGAGGAGATGAAGAAGGCCACCCTGCCGCGGATCGTCACCGGCGACCTGCACGTCTGCTTCGGCGTCACCGAACCCGGTGCGGGACTGGATACTTCGCGGATCACCACGTTCGCGAAACGCGATGGCGACAGCTACCTGGTCAACGGTCGCAAGGTGTGGATCTCCAAGGCCCTGGAGTCGGAGAAGATCCTGCTGTTGACCCGCACCGAGTCCCGGGAGGACGTGGAGCGCCGCGGCGGAAAGCCGACCGAGGGGCTGTCCCTGTTCCTCACCGACATCGACCGCGAGCACGTCGACATCCGGCCGATCAAGAAGATGGGCCGCAACGCCGTCAGTTCCAACGAGGTGTTCATCGACGACCTGCGGATTCCCGTCGAAGACCGCATCGGCGAAGAGGGCAAGGGGTTCTCCTACATCCTGCACGGCCTCAACCCGGAGCGGATGCTGATCGCCGCGGAGGCGCTCGGCATCGGGCGGGTGGCCCTGGACCGGGCGGTGAAATACGCCAACGAGCGGGTGGTGTTCGACCGGCCGATCGGGCAGAACCAGGGCATCGCGTTCCCACTGGCGGATTCGCTGGCCCGGCTGGATGCGGCCGAGTTGATCCTGCGCAAGGCGACCTGGCTCTACGACAACGGCCGGTCCTGCGGCCGGGAGGCCAATATGGCCAAGTACCTGTGCGCGGACGCCGGCTTCGGCGCAGCGGACCGGGCGCTGCAGACCCACGGCGGGATGGGCTACTCCGAGGAGTACAACATCTCCCGGTTCTTCCGGGAGTCCCGCCTGATGAAGATCGCGCCGGTGAGCCAGGAGATGGTGCTGAACTTCTTGTCCGCGAACGTCCTTGGCCTGCCCAAGAGCTACTGACGAGTGACGGCTCTTCGGGGTGCCTGCCCGCACCATCCCGCGACACACGCTCACCCGCGTCACCAGACGCCGTGCCGACATGGTTATGTGACCGGATGAGCGAGTCAACGCACGCCGGCCCGCTGGCCGGGATCACCGTCATCGCCATGGAGCAGGCGGTGTCCGCCCCGATGTGTACCCGGGTGCTGGCCGATTTCGGTGCCCGGGTGATCAAGATCGAGAATCCCAAGGGCGGTGACTTCGCCCGCGATTACGACGATGTCGTGCTGGGGCAGGCCGCGCACTTCGTATGGGCCAACCGGGGCAAGCAGTCGGTCACTCTGAACCTGAAATCGCCTGCCGGCATGGATGTCCTGCACCGGCTGCTCGACCGGGCCGATGCGTTCGTGTCCAACCTCGCCCCCGGGGCGACCGCCCGACTCGGCCTGGGCCCGAAAGAACTGCGCGAGCGGCACCCGCAGGTGATCCCGGTCGAGATCGACGGTTACGGGCCGGGCGGCCCGCTTTCGGATAAACGCGCCTACGACCTGCTGGTACAGGCGGAGTCCGGATCGTGTGCGGCCACCGGATACCCGGGGATGCCGGCCAAGCCCGGGGCCCCGGTCGCCGACATCACCACCGGGCTGTACTCGGCCCTGTCGATCCTGGCAGTGCTGCTGGGAAGGGCCCGCACCGGTTCGGCCGAGGCCGCACCGGCGGTCGCAGTGAGCCTGTTCGACACCATGACCGACATCATGGGCTACCAGCTGACCTACACCCAGCACTCCGGGATCGACCAGGAACCGCTGGGCATGAGCTCGCCGGCGGTGGCGCCATACGGATCGTTCGGTACCCGTGACGGCCAGACCGTGGTGCTCGGCACCACCAACGACCGGGAGTGGCAGCGACTGGCCCGCGAGATCATCGACCGCCCCGATCTGGCCGACGATCCCCGGTTCGCGACCAACACCGACCGCTGCCGGCACCGCGACGAACTCAATGCGGCCATCGAATCCTGGTGCGCACAGCACGATCTCGACGACATCCAGCGAACCGCCGATGCGGCGGGCATCGGCAATTCGCGGTACAACAAGCCCAGCGAGGTCATCGCCCACCCGCACCTGAAGGCGCGGGACCGCTGGCGCCAGGTCGGCACCCCCAACGGCGAGATCTCCGCCCTGCTTCCGCCCCCGGTGATCAGCGGTCTGGAGCTGGGCATGGGGCCGGTGCCCGGGCTGGGCGAGCACACCGATGCGGTGCTGTCCGAAATCGGCTACAGCGCAGCCGAACTGGTCGATCTGCGCGCCGACGGGGCGATCGGACCGGAGTACTCCCATGAGTGAGTCACTGCTGGTGGAGGACCGCGACGGGGTGCGCACCCTGACGCTGAACCGGCCACACCGCAAGAACGCCATCGACGTCGAGTTGTGGCACGCGCTGGCCGCGGCGCTGCGCGCGGCCGACACCGACGACACCGTGCGCGCGGTGGTGCTCACCGGGGCCGGCGGAGCGTTCTGCTCCGGAGCCGACATCGGGACCGGGGAGACGGTCCACCCCCGGCGCAAGCTGCAGCGGCTCACCGATGTCGCGCTGGCGTTGCACAATCTGACGGTGCCGACCATCGCCAAGGTCACCGGTGTCGCGGTCGGGGCGGGCTGGAACCTGGCCCTGGGTTGCGATCTGGTGGTCGCCACCCCGGAATCGAAGTTCTGCCAGATCTTCGCCAAGCGCGGGCTCTCGGTCGACCTCGGCGGATCCTGGCTGCTACCCAAGATCGTGGGGCTGCAGCAGGCCAAACGCCTTGTGCTGCTGGCCGATATGATCGACGCCGCGGAAGCCCACCGACTCGGACTGGTTACCTGGGTGCAGGACGCCGAGGAGATCGACGGCTTCGTCGACGGCCTGGCGCAGCGGTTGGCCGACGGCCCGCCGTTCGCCTTGTCCCAGAGCAAGGCACTACTCAACGACGGTGCCACCGCCACCTTCGCCGAAGCACTGGGCAACGAGGCCCGCGCCCAGCCCGGCAACTTCGCCACCGCCGATTCGGGTGAGGCCTATGCGGCGTTCGCCGCCAAGCGGGACCCTGAATTCACCGGAACGTGGGCGGTACCGCCCACCGTTCCGCCCACCGCCAAGGAGTAACTCATGCGTGAAACCGTCATCGTCTCAGCCGTGCGCACCCCGGTGGGCAAGCGCAACGGGGGGCTGTCCGATCAGCACGCCGCCGACCTGTCGGCGGTGGTGCTCAACGAACTCGTCGAGCGCTCCGGGGTCGATCCGTCGCTCATCGACGATGTGGTGTGGGGCTGCGTCTCCCAGGTGGGGGACCAGTCCAGCAACATCGGGCGCTACGCGGTGCTGGCGGCGGGTTGGCCGGAGAGTATTCCCGGCACCACGGTGAACCGGGCCTGCGGATCCAGCCAGCAGGCGTTGGACTTCGCGGTGCAGGCCGTGATGTCCGGTCAGCAGGACGTCGTGGTGGCCGGCGGCGTCGAGGTGATGAGCCGGGTGCCGCTGGGCGCCGCCCGCGCCACCGGCCAGCCCTACGGGCCGAAAGTCTTTGCCCGCTATGACGATTTCTCCTTCAACCAGGGCATCTCGGCGGAGTTGATCTGCCAGAAGTGGGACCTGTCGCGGGCCCGCTGCGACGAGTACTCCGCACAGTCGCACGAGCGGGCCGCCGCCGCGCAGGACGCCGGGGCGTTCATCGACCAGATCGTGCCGGTGTTCACCGAGAACGACGTGATCACGAACGACGAGGGCATCCGCCGGGGCACCACCGTGGAGAAACTGGCCGGGCTGAAGCCGGCGTTCACCGACGACGGCATCATCCACGCCGGCAACTCCTCGCAGATCTCCGACGGCGCGGCCGCCCTGCTGGTGATGACCGCGGACCAGGCGCTGAACCTGGGCCTGACCCCGCTGGTGCGCTACCGGGCCGGGGCCGTGACCGGTGCCGATCCGGTGCTGATGCTGACCGGCCCGATCCCGGCCACCGAGAAGGTGCTGCACAAGGCCGGCGTCGGCATTGACGAGGTCGGTGTCTTCGAGGTCAACGAGGCCTTCGCCCCGGTGCCGCTGGCCTGGCTGGCCGAGACCGGCGTCGACGAAGCCAAGCTCAACCCACTGGGCGGGGCCATCGCGCTCGGCCACCCGCTCGGCGCGTCGGGTGCGGTGCTGATGACCCGGATGATCCATCACATGCGCGACAACAACATTCGTTATGGCCTGCAGACCATGTGTGAGGGCGGCGGCACCGCCAATGCCACGCTGGTCGAGCTCGTCTCCTAGTCGGAAGGCTGCCAAGTGCAACGCAATCTGTTCACCGAAGACCACGAGGCGTTCCGCGAACTCGCGCGCGATTTCGTGGAGAAGGAAGTGGTGCCGGCCTATCCCGAGTGGGAGAAGGGCGGCCGGATGCCGCGGGCGGTCTTCGAGAAGATGGGCTCACTCGGCATGCTGGGCATGGCCATCCCCGAGGAGTACGGCGGCGGCGGGGCACCGGACTACCGGTACAACGTGGTGCTGCAGGAGGAGGCGGCCCGGGCGCTGGTGACGCTGTCCACGGTGCGCACCCAGCTCGAGGTGATCCTGCCGTACTTCCTGCACTACGCGAACTCCGAGCAGCGCCGGCGCTGGTTCCCCGGGCTGGCCGACGGCACCCTGCTCACCGCCGTGGCGATGACCGAGCCGGGCACCGGATCGGACCTGGCCGGGATGCGCACCACCGCGGTACTGGACGGCGACCACTGGATCGTCAACGGCGCCAAGACCTTCATCACCGGTGGCATGCAGGCCGACCTCGTCGTCGTGGTGGCTCGGACCTCCACCGACCCGGACAACCGGCGCAAGGGCCTGACGCTGCTCGTCGTCGAGGACGGGATGCCCGGCTTCACCCGTGGCCGGGAACTGGAGAAGATGGGCTGCAAGGTGCAGGACACCGCCGAGCTGTCCTTCGTCGACGTCCGGGTTCCGGTGGCCAACGTACTGGGCGAGGTGGGGGAGGCGTTCAGCTATCTCGGGCACAACCTGGCCCAGGAGCGGCTGACCGTAGCCGTCGGTTCGGTGGCCCAGGCCCGATCGGCGATCGCCGCGGCCATCGACTACACCAAGGACCGCAAGATATTCGGGGCATCCGTCTCATCCTTTCAGAACACCAAGTTCGAGCTGGCCGCCTGCTCCACGGAGGTGGAAGCCGCCCAGGCCATGCTGGATCGTGCCGTCAGCCTGCACGTGGACGGGGAACTCTCGGCGCCGGACGCCGCGCGGGTGAAGCTGTTCTGCACCGAGATGCAGGCCCGGGTGATCGACCGCTGCCTGCAGCTGTTCGGGGGCTACGGCTACATGATGGAGTACCCGATCGCCCGGCTCTACACCGATGCGCGGGTGGCCCGGATCTACGCCGGAACCAGTGAAGTCATGAAGGTGATCATCGCGAAATCGCTCGGTCTCTGACCTTCGCTGAGCGGCTGCTGGGCGTCTGACCAGCAGCGTGACACCTGTCAATAAAATTGTTAAGTGAGACCCTTGTCACAAGCCCCTCAACCAACCTACTGTGTGTTCAGTCGGTTGGTTGATCGGGTGTGACAGGGAGTGCGGTGTCAGCGATTTCTGCGACGTCAGGGCCTCGGCCCTACGAGTCGCTCCTCGCCAAGGGGGAGGACCGCAAACAACGCATTCTCGCTGCCGCGGAGTCGCTGCTGGCCCGCAACGGCTGGCGGAACACCTCGCTGGCCCAGATCGCGAAGGAGGCCGGTGTCAGCGCCGCGGGGTTGCTGCACCACTTCGAATCCAAGGAAGCGCTGCTGCATGCGGTGCTGGATGCGCGCGATTTCGACGACGACACCCATGCCGACCGCACCGGTGACCTGGTCGCCAGCATCGGTCGGGTCGCCGAGCGCTTCGACCGCGCCCCGCAACTGGTCGGCACCTTCACCGTGCTGCTGGTGGAGAACATCCAGCCCGACGCGCCGCTGCACGACCGGCTGGTCGCCCGCCAGCAGGCCGCCGTCGACATCGTCGCCGACGGCATCCGCCGCGGCCAGGACGCCGGGCGTTACCGCTCAGACCTCGACCCGGCCACCAAGGCCGTGGAGATCCTCGCCTTCGTCAATGGAATGGAGACCGCATGGCTACTCGATCCTTCAATTCCGCTCGCCGCAGTGTTCAAGGGGTACACGGAGTCGCTGGCTCGCGACTTCGCAGCGACCGGGAGGAGCTAGACATGCGATACCGACTCGACGTGGTCGCACCCAGCGTGGCCGAGGTGGTGCGCAACGCCGGCGGTTGGCTGGTCGACCGGGTGATGGCCGGCTGGGATGTCACGGTGATGATCACCGGCGACGACGACATCCGCCCGCTGCAGATCCTCGGCGTGGACACCGCGGATCTGGAGACGGCGATGCAGCTGTGGGAGGAGCGCCCGCACCCGCAGACGGTCGCGGTCGCCGCCGACCTCTTCGTCAGCGACGAACGGGTCCGCGAGGGTGTCCTGGGCGCCATGGACCAGGGTCTCACCGAGGTGACGCTGTGGGGCGACAGCTGGCCCGAGGAACTGGACAACACCGTCGATCTGGTGCAGCACGAATTGAGTGCGGCGGCAAGGGCGTTCAAGGCCCAGGCGCTGGCCGCGGCCGGTACGGCAGAACCGGTGGATCGCACCGAGGCCTTCCGCTGTGGCGTGATGTCCTGTCCGTCGGTCGCCGCAGATCTGGTGCCCGCCGTCTGATTTCGTGACCTAGAGGTCGCCGAGGGAGGCCAGGAACTCCGCGGTCCGCCGGCGGCAGTCCCGCCGGGCGGCCTCGTCGGACCCGATCGGCACGATCCGGGCCGCGAGGTCGGTGACGCCGGCGTCCCGGTAAGCCTGCAGACATCTCAGCACCGCGGCCTCGTCCCCGGCCGCCATGGTGTCGCCGACATCCTCGGCGTCGCCGTGCTCAAGCAGGCGCACATAGTTCGGTGAGAAGTGCGCATGCCCGAGCACTTCGCTCGCATGGGCACGGGCGTCATCCACGTCCGAAGGGGCGCAGACGGCGACCGGAACGCCGGCCACGATGCGGGGGCGCGGGCGTCCGGCCGATTCCGCCGCCGCGGTGATCCGGGGCGCGACATGCTCGCCGATCGCGCGTTGATCGGCCATCCACAAAATGGTGCCCCCGGCCCGCTCACCCGCGATGCGCAACATCGCCGGGCCGAGCGCGGCGAGCAGCACCGGCACCGTCTCGTCGGTGACGTCCACCGGGCTGTGCACCGCGAACGCGCCGTTGTCGACGTCCACCGTCCCCGGCCCGGCGACCGCCGGGAGCAGCACGTCGAGGTAGTCACGCACCAGCGCGGCCGGCCGGTCATAGGGCAACCCCAACTGGCCCTTGATGATCCAGTCATGCGAGGGCCCGATGCCGAGGGTCAGACGGCCCGCGCAGGCCGCCTGGGTGGTCAATGCCTGCTGGGCAAGAATCAACGGATGCCGGGTCTGGATCGGGACCACCGCCGTACCGAGTTCGATGCCGGTGGTGCGGGTGCCCATCAGCGCTACCGCCGTCAGCGCATCCAGGTAGCCGGGCACCTGCGGGAACCAGAACGAGCTGAAACCGCCCGACTCCGCGGCCACCGCATCGTCGAGCAGACCCGCCAACCGGTCGGCGCGGGTCCGCTCCCGGTCCGACCCCACCATCAGTCCGATACGCATCACTGTCCTCCGATGTCGATGATCACTTTGCCGATCGCCTGCCCGTCTGCGACATGGCGCAGCGCCGCCGCGGTCTCGGTCAGCGGGTATCTCGCCCCGATGTGCGGGGAGACCGCGCCGGAGGCCAGCAGATCCGCCAGTTCGGCCTCGTTTCGGGTGAATTCGGCGGCGTCGATGTCCTGGAACTGGAACCCGAGGATCTGAACACCCTTGACCAGCACCAGATTCAGCGGAATGCGCGGGATGGTGCCGGAGGCGAAACCGATGGTGACGAACCGGCCGCCGCGGCGCAGGGCACGCAACGCCGGTTCGGCGAGGTCGCCGCCGACCGGATCGAGGACGGCCGCCGCTCCGTCGGGCAGGGCCTGTTTGAGTGCGGCGCGCAGGTCGGTTCCGCGGTGGTTGATCACCGCCGCCGCACCGTGCCGGGTGGCCGCGTCGAGTTTGGCCGCGGTGGACGCCACGGCGGTCACCCGGGCGCCGATCGCGGTGGCCAGTGCGACCGCCGCCAGACCGACACCGCCACCGGCGCCGAGCACGATGACGTCGTCGCCGGAGCGGATCCGGGCCACCGAGCGCAGCGCGTGATGGGCGGTGCGGAACGCCACCCCGGAAGCCGCTGCGGTGCGGTCGTCGATGCCGTCGGGGATGGGCATCAGGCTCGCGGTCGGGGTACACACCTGTTCGGCAAAGGCCCCGACGATCCCGGTACCGGTCACCCGGCGCCCGACGGTGAAATCCCCGGTGTCACCCGCGGTTTCGACGATGACGCCGGCGAATTCGCTGCCCGGGACGAACGGTGGCGGCACCGTGACCTGATACTCGCCGGCCACCAGCAGCACATCCGGGAAGTTCACCGCGGCGGTGCTGACCCGCACCCGCACCTGCCCGTCGGCGAGCGGCGGGTCGGGCAGTTCCTCGACGCGCACCGCCTCCGGCGGCCCGAAGGCCGGGCAGACCGCGGCCCTCACCGGTAGTCGGTGGTCTCGGCCAGTTCGGCGGCCGAGCGCATCAGGTCGGTGACCACCGGCCCGAACGCCAGCAGCTTCTCGTCGTCACCGGCGCGCTGGAAGCCCTGTTCGAGCACGATCGCCAGTTTCCACTTGGCCAGCACCAGGTAGTAGTCCAGGTCGTCGACCTGACGACCGGACACCTCCGCATAGTGCGCGACCACCTGGTCACGCGACGGTGCGCCGCGCATGTCGACGTAATTCATGGCGGCGGTGTCGTTCTCGTGCGCCGGCCAGCTCTGCACCATCCACCCCAGATCCAGCTTGGGGTCGCCGACGGTACCCATCTCCCAGTCCACCAGGGCGGCCAGCTGCGCCGGGGCGCCGTGTTTGTACATGACGTTGGCGAACTGATAGTCGCCGTGCATCAGACCGGGGATGAAGTCCAGCGGCTTGTGCGCCTTGAGCCAGGCCGTCGCGGTCTCCAGCCCGGGCAGCTCGCGTCCCTTGATGCGTTCGAAGAACCCGATCCAGCGGTCCACCTGCCGTTCGTGGAACCCGTCGGGCCGACCGAGATCATGCAGCCCCTTGGCCTTCCAATCCACCTTGGACAGCAGCGCAATGCCCTCGGCCAGTTGATAACTCAGTCCGGGGCGGGCGTCGAGGTCGCTGTGGAACGGCTCCGGCCATCTGCCGTGCTGATCCATCGGGGACCAGCCGTCCACGAAGCCCATCAGGTAGAACGGCCGGCCCAGCACCGCGGGATCGTCACACACCCCGACCGCCTCGGTGTGCGGCACATCGGTGCCGTCGAGGGCCTCGATGATGCGCCACTCGCGCAGGATGCCCCTGTCACGGTCCGGTGGGGCCCCCGGCGGGGGCATCCGGATGACGCAGCGTTGGTCGTCGCGGGTGAGTTCGTAGATGACGTTCTGGGTGCCACCGGACAGGAAACGGGCCTGCAGTGGGGCGCCCTTACCCGGCAGGCCGGCGTCATCCATCCACTCGGCGAGGCGGGCGACGTCGATCGCCGGCGCGGTGTCGTTCACAGGTTGCCGGCCTCCAGCTCGAGGTACTCGGCGAACCGGGCCCGCGCGGCATCCCGTTTGCCGGGCAGCCATTCGGTGGGCCACAGTCCGTCGGTCCCGGTGTGGTCGCGTAGCACCTGTTTGGCGACGGTGGTCTTGTGCACCTCGGTGGGCCCGTCGGCCAGACCCATCACCGCGGCCCCGGTCACCATGCCCAGGAACGGCATCTCGTTGGTGACACCGAGTGCACCGTGCACCTGCATTGCGCGCCAGGCGATGTCGTGCAGCACGGTCGGCATGACCACCTTCACCGCGGCGATGTCCTTGCGGACCAACTTGTAGTCGTTGTACTTGTCGATCTCCCAGGCGGTGTAGAGGACCATCAGCCGGAATTGTTTGAGCTGGGCGTAGCTGTCGGCGATATAGCCCTGCACCGTCTGCTTGTCGGCGAGCAGGCTGCCCGCGGTGTGCCGGGACAGCACCCGTTCGCACATCATGTCCAGCGCCTTCTGCGCCAGCCCGATGGTGCGCATGGCGTGGTGGATGCGACCGCCGCCCAACCGGGTCTGGGCGATGACGAAGGCCTGGCCCTCGCCGCCCAGCAGCGCCGAATCGGGCACCCGGACGTTGTCGTAGTGGATCAGCGCGTGCGAGCCCTCGCCATCGGCCTCGCCGTACAGGCCGGAGTTGCGCACGATGGTCACCCCGGGGGTGTCGGTGGGCACCAGGAACATCGACATCCCCTGGTAGGGGCTGACATCCGGGTTCGTCACCACCATCACGATGAGGAACGAGGCGGTCGAGGCGTTGGAGGAGAAGAACTTGTAGCCATTGATGATCCAGCTCACCCCATCCGCATCGCGGACGGCGCTGGTCTTGAACTGGGTGGGATCGGCCCCGCCCTGCGGTTCGGTCATCGAATAGCAGGAGAACACCTCGCCCTCGAGCAGCGGCCGCAGATAACGTTCCTTCTGCTCCTCGGTGCCGTAGTGCGCGATGATCTCGGCGTTACCGGTGTCGGGAGCCTGACAACCGAAGATGATCGGCGCCCACTGAGACCGGCCCAGGATCTCGTTGAGCAGTGCCAGCTTGAGCTGGCCGTAACCCTGACCGCCGAGTTCGGGGCCGAGATGAGTGGCCCACAACCCTTTTCGGCGCACCTGTTCCTTCAGAGGGTCCACCACGCGGCGTCGGGCGTCGTTCAGCGGGGTGAACTGCAGGTGCGGCCAGATCAGGTCCAGTGGTTCCACCTCGTCACGGACGAAGGCGTCCGTCCAGTCCAGGAGTTCCTGGAACTCCGGGTCGGTCTCGAAATCCCATGCCATCACGGTCTCCTTTGTCGGGTGCTGCCTGCGATCAGGGTGGCGATGTCGGAGCCGACCACGTCGGCGAACGATCGGGTGCCGAAAGCGCCTGCGGCCCAATGCCGGGCGCCCTCGCTGACCATCATCATGGCCAGGTACGCGAGGTGGTCGGTATCGGTGCCGGCGGGGAACTTGCCGTCGGCCGCCGCGCGCGCGAACAATGCGGTGAACATGCCGCCGTCCAGATCTGGGGTCTGGTCGGAGTCGGCCAGGATGCGGTGTTCGTGCCGGTAGCCCTCCAGGATGGTCTCGATGACCAGCTCGCGCGGGTTGCGGCTCATCGAGCGTTCCAGGTCGGTCAGCGCGGCGGCGATGACGGTGTCGACGTCGTAGTCACCGTCGAGCAGTGTCGCGATGGTGCGCTGGGCGGACCGGGTGGACATCACGCCCACCTCGAAGAGCACGTCTTCCTTGCGCGGGAAGTAGAAGTAGAACAACGCCTTGGAGACCCCGGCACCGCGGCAGATCTCGGCGACCGTGGTGGCGGCGTAGCCGTTGGTCCGCCACAGCGCCATGGCGGCCTGGACCAGCATCCGTTTGGTGGCACGGGAGTTGGCGCGCTGGAAGGTGGCTCGACGCTGACCGCGGTCAGCGTCCACGTCACGCGGTGATGCGGCCACCTGCGCACCGTACCGCGGATCGACGAAGCTGACCAGTGTCTAACTAAGGAGGGCTGGCAGACTGGGTGGATGGCGTTGCGGCTGGCGGGACTGGCGTTCGGGTTGCTGGCCCTGCTTGTCGGCTCGCTCCAGCTGTGGGCCTATGGCAGCAGCGGTGGGCCCCGGCATCTGATCCTGGGGGTGTTCGCGTGTGCGGTCGGGGTGTGCGTGATCCCGGCCGCCTGGCGGCGCCGGGACTGAGTGCGACCGGGGCCGGGCCAGGCCCTGGGCCGAGGACGGGGCCGTCGACCAGGACAGGTTGAGCGAATGCTCAACATTGCGAGAATCCGGTTTCCCGATGTGGCATGTTGAGCACAACGGTTAGGAGTTTGCCCTCGTTGACGGCGAAGCGGCGCTGTGGAAATGTAATACTCAACCGTGAGAGTCCCATTCTCATACGTTGCGTCCGGTCAGGAAACGGAGTGGTACATATGGCGATCGATCCCGCCGGCATCGACTGGTTCAAGGACCCCCGGCTGGTCGACGACCCGTACCCCTACTTCAACGCGCTGCGCGACCAGTGCCCCGTGCAGGGCGAGGATCACTACAACGTGACCATGGTGACCGGCTGGGAAGAGGCGGTCGCGGTCTACAATGACGAGAAGACGTTCTCCTCGTGCACCTCGGTCACGGGGCCGTTCCCCGGCTTCCCGGTGCCGCTGGAGGGCCGCGACGACGTCGCCGAGCTCATCGAGAAGCACCGCGACGAACTGCCGTTCAGCGATCAGCTGCCCACGCTGGACCCGCCGGTGCACACCAACCACCGCTCACTCATGATGCGGCTGATCACGCCCAAGCGCCTCAAGGAGAACGAGGACGCGATGTGGCAGCTGGCCGACGAGGTGCTCGACGATTTCCTGCCACCCGGCAAGGGCGAGTTCATCAAGGGCTTCGCCAGTCCGTTCACCCTGCTGGTGATCGCGGACCTGCTGGGCATCCCGCCGGAGGACCGCAATGCCTTCGTCGACGGCATCTCGCAGAACTCCGGTGGCGGCGTGGGTGGCACCGGGGACGAGGCGCTGTCGCACAGCCCGCTGGAATTCCTGTACGAGCAGTTCGAGGCGTACATCGAGGACCGCCGTGCCAATCCCCGCAAGGACATCATGACCGGAATGGCCACCGCGCTGTTCCCCGACGGCAGCACACCGACCCCCGGCGACGTCGCACGTGTTGCCACCAACGTCTTCTCTGCCGGTCAGGAGACCACCGTCCGGCTGCTCGGTACGGCCCTGAAGGTGCTCGGTGACCGGCCGGACATCCAGCGGCGGGTGCGTGAGGACCGCAGCCTGCTGCCCAACTTCATCGAGGAGGCGCTGCGTTTCGAGAGCCCGGTCAAGGGTGACTTCCGGCTCTCGCGTTGCCCGGTCACCGTGGGGGACAAGGACTTGCCGTCCGGTCGTACCGTCATGGTGGTCAACGGTGCGGCCAACCGGGACCCGCGCCGGTTCGAGAATCCCGACGATTTCGATCCGGCCCGTAAGAACGCCCGCCAGCACCTGGCGTTCGGCCGCGGCATCCACAGCTGCCCGGGCGCCCCGCTGGCTCGCGCGGAGACCCGCGTCGGCCTGGAGCGGCTGCTCGACCGCACCACCGACATCCGTATCTCCGAGGAGCACCACGGTCCGGTGGGTGACCGGAACTACAACTACATCCCGACGTTCATCCTGCGTGGGCTCACCCACCTGAACCTGGAGTTCGATGTGAAATGAAGGTCACCGTCGACGAGGACCGGTGCGCGGGCCACGGCATGTGTCTGACGTTGTGCCCGGAGGTCTTCGAACTGTCCGAGGACGGCTGGGCGGTGGCCGCCCCCGGGGACGTCCCCGCCGAGCACGAGGCCGCGGTCCAGGAGGCCATCGACTGCTGCCCCGAGAACGCAATCCACGAAGTCTGATCAACCGCTTCAATCCGCTTCACCGACAAGGAGAATCGAACTGTGCCCAAGGGTTATGTGATCATCACCGAGGACATCAAGGATCCGGCCGGGATGGCCGAGTACGGCAAGCTGGCCAGCAAGACCATGGGCGGCGCCACAATCCTGGGCTTCGGTCCGGCGGTGGAGACCCTGGAAGGGGAGTGGCACGGCACCCAGACCGTGCTGCTGGAGTTCGAATCGGTCGAGGCCGCCAAGGAGTGGTACCACTCCGACGCCTACCAGGAGGCCGCCAAGCTGCGCCAGGCCGCCGCCGACTGCAACGGAGCCATCATCTCCGGGCTCTGACTTCCCGTAGCTATCGCAATGTCACTCTGACAGCGCCGTCATGGATATGTGCGCATGACGAAGCTGTCAGAGTGACATTGCGATGGGGGCAACGCTTTTCTCAGTAAGGGACCAGGGGCCCGACCGGGGTCGTCGTGGTGGCGTGCACCAGCAACTCGGCGAGCTCGCGGGGCCGGCTCAGGAACGGCGAGTGTGAACTGTCGATGGACAGCTGCGCCACTCCGAGCCGGCGCGCGACGGTATCGGCGAGCCAGCGCGGCATCGACCGATCCTGTTCGCAGACAATGAAACTCCGTGGCAGGTCGGCCGTCCAGAACCGCGGCACCGACACCGGGGTCACCGTGGTGTCACCGAATCTTTCCGGGCCGAGCCGGTCGAACGCCCAGCGCGCGGTCGGTTCATCGCAGTCGTGGTAGAAGTACTTCCAGGCACCATCGAAGTCGGCGAACGTCATGGCGCCGTCCTCGTCGAACGCGAGGTAGCTCAACATCTCCCCGACATCGGCGTCGAACCCCTCTTCCAGTTCGTCGCCGTCGTCCCGCATGGCCATGGCCTCCGGGTAGGTGCGCCCCTCGCGCGGCAACGCCGCGGCCAGATACACGATGTGGCGCACCAGATCCGGTGCCGCATCCGCGGCCAGGGTCGCATCGAATCCGCCGCCGGAGTGGCCGACCAGCACATCGCCGGGCCGCAGCGCCGCCAGGATCGCATCCCGGCGATCGGCCAGGGTGGACTCCTGATCCAACAGGGGCCCGTGCCCGGGCAGGTCGACCGCGACGCCGTCGTGGCCCAACCCTCGCAGTGCTTCGATCGTCCGTTCCCAGCACCACGCAGCATGAAACCCGCCGTGTACGAACAGGAATCGCATTCGGCTAGTTCTCGATCGAGATCGCCTGCCGCGGGCACTGCCGGACCGCCTCGCGGACCTGCTGCTCGTTCTCCGGTGTCACCTCGTCGGTGAGCACGTGCAGGTAATCCTCCTCGTCGAGGTCGAAGACCTCGGGGATGATGCCCATGCAGACACCGTTGCTCTCACACAGGCCGAAGTCGACCACGATCTTGCTCATCAGGGCAGCTTCCGCACCGGGACATGCGAGTACCCGGCCACGTTCTGCATATGGACGCGTTGCAGCCCATCCCATTTGACCTCGTAGCGGGGCATGAAGTCGAGCAGCTTTTCCAGGGCGATCACACTTTCCATCCGGGCCAGCGCGGCGCCCAGGCAGCTGTGGATGCCATAGCCCAGACCCAGGTTCTGGGCCTCGGTGCGGTCGCGTTCGATGTCGAACTTGTCGGCGTCGGTGAATGCCCGCTCGTCGCGGTTCGCGGCGGCGCTGAGCAGGAAGACCGGCTTGCCCGCGGGGATGGTGCCGCTGGGCACGTGCGCCTCTTTGAGCGTGTAGCGCACGTTGTACTGCACCGGCCCCTCGTAACGCAGCAGTTCCTCGACGGCGGCCGGGACCAGTTCGCGGTCGTCGAGCAGCTTCTGCCACTGCTCGGGGTTGCGGGCGAACAGCACCATCGCGGTCCCGATCAGCTTGGTCACGGTCTCGGCGCCGGCGCCGCCGAGCAGGGTGGCGAACCCGGTGATCTCGACATCGTCGAGCTTGTGCAGTTGGCCGTCCTCGCGGGGGATCTCCGCGGCGATGAGCCGGCTGATCATATCGTCGGTCGGGTTCTCCCGGCGCTTCTGCACCAGCGAGTAGTAGTAGATGCCGGTATCGATGTTGGCCTTCATCCCGGCCTCGGAATAGCCGATCTGACCGGGTTCGCGGGACAGGCTGGTATCGATCCAATGCCGCACCTGTTGGCGGAATTCGGGCTCCACGCCCGCCATCCGGGTGATGACCTCGACCGGGAACGGCCCGGAGAAGTCCTGCACGATGTCGAAGTCGTCCGAGTCGATCCGGGCGAGGTGATGGTCGACCTGCTCGATGATGGTGTCGCGCTGGGCCTGGATCGCCCGCGGGGTGAAGGCCTTGTTGAGCAGGCTGCGCATGTGCCGGTGTTCCGGCGGGTCCATGAAGATGATCGACTTCTGCGGCGGTTCGCCGGACTGCACCATCGCCAGATCGCAGCCCCGCGACGAGGAGAAGGCGTCGTGGTCCTTCAACGCCGCCGCGACGTCCTCATGCCGGGTCAGGGCATAGAAATCGCGCTTGGGGCAGTAGTAGAGCGGCGCTTCGTTGCGCATCCGCCGGTAGATCTCGAACGGGTTCTCAAAGTACTCATCCGAGAATGGGTCGAAGACGAGTTCCGCCGTGGTCATACGCGAGTCCTCCTCAGGGCTGTGCCGATCACCAGGAGCGTTACGGAAGGCTGTAAAACTGTAACGCTAACAGTAATCTCGACGGTGCACGTGCGAAAGGGTCGAATTCGTGTCGGTTCAAGCCCGGAACTCGACGCCCAGGCCCGCGTCCACCACGGCATCCAACGCCCCGAGGTCGGCACCCAGTTCGGCGACGGTCTGCCGGACGACGGCGATGTCCTTGCCGATGAATTCGCCGACGGCGGCGACGAAGGCCGACGCGGACCCGGCGCGCGCGACGTTGCCCAGCGCGCGGCTGGCACCGCTGCCATGCGGCAGCGCCTCCAGCAGGGCAGCCTCCTGTATGCCCAGGCTGTCGGCCAACTTCGCGGCCTCGGCCAGCAGCCCGATCTGCGCGGCGAACAGGGTGTTGTTGATCAGCTTGACCTTCTGGCCGGCGCCGAGTGCCCCGACGTGCAGTACCGGGTCACCGTAGGCTTCCAGTACCGGCCGGGCGCGCGACACCGCATCCTCCGGGCCGCCGACGAACAGCGTGACCTGTCCGGCGGCGATATCGTGCGGACCGCCGCTGACCGGGGCATCGAGCACCGCGAGGTGCGGCGCCAGGTCGCGTAGCCGTTCGACGGTGTGCGGGCTGCCGGTGGTGTGCACCACCACGGTCGCGCCCGCCGGCACCGCCGCGAGCAGATCGGCGCTCACGACCTCGCGCACCTGCTCGTCGGTGAACAGGCAGACCACCACCACCTCGGCCCCGTCGACCGCGGCTGCGGCATCGGCGACCGGAGCAGCGCCCAATTCGACGACGGCGACCCGATTGGCCTCGGTGCGCCCGAGTACGCGGACATCGTGACCGGCCTGCACCAGACGCGACACCATCGGCGCGCCCATCCGGCCGGCGCCCAGGAAGCCGACCCGGGTCACCTCGGGTGATCCATCAGTGCCAGTGCGGCGTCGGCGGCGTCGAAGACCGCGCCCTCGGCGGCCGAGGCATCCTCGGCCAGCGCCGCGGCGTGCCGGCAGTCCTTCTGCAGCAGCGCACCGGCGATCGGCGCCAGATTGTCCAGGGTGCCGCCGAACGCCGCGATGCTGCCGAGTGCCCGGCTGTTGGCCGAACCTCGGGAGACCACCTCACACAGCCGGTCCCGCGGCACGCCGAGTGACTCGCCGAGTTCCAGCGCGCTCATCGCGGCACCCAGGTTGGCGGTGAACAGCAGGTTGTTCAGGATCTTGGCGACCTGACCGCTGCCCAGCGGTCCCAGGTGCACGATCGGGTCAGCGTAGGTGGCGAAGACCGGACGGGCCCGCTTGGCATCGGCCTCGTCACCGCCGAGCATCACCAGCAGGGTGCCGGCCTCGACGGCCGGGCCACCCCCGCTGACCGGCGCGTCGATCACCGAAACACCCTTGGCCGCAGCGAGTTCGGCAATCTCACGGCAGGTGTCGGGATGGACGGTGCTGTGGATGGCGATGATGCCGCCACTCGCCATGCCGGCCAGCACCCCGTCCGCACCGGAGAGCACCTCGCGCACATCATCGTCGCCGACGACGCACAGGCACACCAGATCGCTGGCGGCGCCGAGTTCGGCCGGGCTGCCGGCGACCTTCGCCGCGGTGTCGGCATAGGGCTCCAGCGAGGCCGCGCGCCGTGCCCACAGCGTCAGATCGAAACCGCCCTCGACGATCCGGCGCGCCATCGGCCCGCCCTGACTGCCCAATCCGATGAAACCAACCCGCATCAACCCGCCTCCGCTTCCCTCACGCCACCGGAGCCGGCGGCGATACATTCCTCGATGAACGACAACACCTGCGCGTGGTAGGCCGCCGCCGACAGCCCGACGCTGAGATTGTGGCCGCTGTCCGGCTGTTCGGTGATCTGCACCCGCGGCGCGGCGGTGAACAACGCCTCGATATCGGCCAGCGCGGCGGGGGAGGTGTCCCACACCCGTTCGTGCCGGGCGTGGCTGTACTGCACCGGAACTCGCACCTGCTCGGCCAACGCCGGGAAGTTCCGGCGCGGCCAGTGCGCGCTCACCTTGCCCTCATAGGCGACGCCCGGCGCGTTGAGCGCACCGGTGAGCACCTCCGGGGGATACAGCTCGGACGGTTCCCACAACACCTCGCGCAGGCCGGCCGGGCGGCTGGTCAGGCTGGCCGATCTGAGCATCTCCTTCACGCCCGGCGCGTAGCGCACACCGGTCCCGGCCAGCTCCAGGCCCAGCACGTCCGGCGGTGCCGTCTCGACGGTCATCCGTACCGCCAGTTCGCATCCCAGCGAGTGCGCGAAGAAGAACAACCCGGCGCCGCGCGGCCCGTCTCCGAGGATCTTGTCCACCGCGCTGAGGGCGAGTGCCACCCGGTCGGCCGGTTCGTCCATGGTGTCCTGGTAGAGCGCCGAGGCGCCGTACCCGGGCCGGTCGAGGGCGATCACGGTGAAACCGGCTGCGGCACCGGTGCGTAGCAGCGACAGGTCCGGACGGCCCGGGCAGTCGAAGTACACCGACGAGGTCGCCCCGCCGTGTACCGCGACGATCACCGCACGCGGGTCGGCGACCGCGGCCACCAACGCCGACATCGGTACCGCCCCGACCATCACCACCCGGGGGCGGACCGTGACACTCGTTCGCCCGCCCTCGTTAGTCATCGGTCCTCAGCAACATCACGCCGCTGGGAGTCAGGCCACCGCTGCTGACCACGGCGACCTTGGCGTCGGCGACCTGGCGTTCACCGGCGTCGCCGCGCAGCTGACTGACCGCCTCGTGGATCAGCCCCATGCCGTGCGTGCGGCCGTGCGACAGCTGGCCGCCGTGGGTGTTCAGCGGGATGGTGCCGTCGCGGGAGATCGCCTTGCCGCCGTCGAGGAAGTCCTTGGCCTCGCCGATCCCGCAGAAGCCCAGGCCCTCCAGCCAGGACAGGCAGTTGAAGCTGAAACCGTCGTACAGCTCGGCCACGTCGACGTCGTCGGGGCGCAGCGAGGTCCGCGACCACAGATGGGCCGACTGGCCGAGCACCTGCGGCTCGTGGGTCAGGGTGGTCTGGTCCCAGTCCAGGCGCTCGATGATCTGGGTGCCGACGGCCTCGAACCGGACCGGCGGCTTCGGGCGGTCGGCGACAGTGTCCATGGCCGACACGACGACGGCGACGGCGCCGTCGCAGGGCACATCGCAGTCGTAGAGCCCGAACGGGGTGGTGATCATCCGGGCGGACAGGTAGTCCTCCATGGTCATCGGGTCCCGGTAGATCGCGGTCGGGTTCAGGGCGGCGTTGGCGCGTTGGTTCAACGCGATCCAGCCCAGCGTCTCGCGGGTGGTGCCGTATCGGTGGAAGTGCCGGGAAGCGTTCTGCGCCAGCGTGTGTGCCGCCGAGATGCCGCCGAAGGGCTGCTGCCAACCGGTGGCGCGGGAGCCGCCGGGCGGGGACATCTTGCCCTCCTTCATCAGCTGCTGGAAGGTGGCCTCCCACAGCGTCCGGAAGCACAGCACGTGGCGCGCCATCCCGGTGGCGACCGCCATCACCGCGGCGATGACGGACCCGCCGGGGCCGAAGGTGTCCATACCGCCGTTGATCCAGGTGGGGCGCAGCCCGAGAGCGCCCTCCAGGACGCTGACGCCGCCCTCGCCCATCCCGGCGACGTCGAGGCCCGGATAGGTGGACAGCCCGTCGATGTCGTCGAAGGTCAGGCCGGCGTCGGCGACGGCGGCCTCGCAGGCCTCGATGGTCAGCGACAGCGGCGGCACCATCAGCCGGCGGCCCATCCGGGAGGCGCCGATCCCGGTGATGGCCGCGGCGTCCTCGAATTTGGAGGTGGTCACCATGGGCCGCACGTACTTGCCGAAATCCGTTGGCGGGATCTCGTCTTCGGGCAGCGCGGTCGGCGCATCCGGGTCGCTGGACGGGCTGAACACCGGCAGCCAGACGTCGTCGCGGTGCAGGAAGCTCACCTCGACGGGTTGGCCGATCTCCAGGGTGTCGGCGTCGCAGTCCACGATGTTGGTGGTCAGCCGGACCCGCGGATCCTCCAGCACGGCCACCTCGGCGATCACATACGGCGGCGGCAGATCCGGGAAACCGAACCGGTGATTGACGCTGAAGCTGGACAGCGTCGCCTTGCCGGACACCTCCCGCACACCCAGATCGCGGCTGCGGCAGTACCGGCAGATCGGTGTGGGCGGGTGGATCAGGGCCCGGCAGGCCTGGCATTCCTGGATCCGCAGTTTCCCGTCGGCGCCGGAAGTCCAGAAGAACTCATTCTGCGCTGTGAGTTGGGGGAGGGGGCGGCCTGGGGTCGCGGACAAATCAGCTCCTTGTTGTGGTGGCCGCGGGATCAGCTGCCGGGGCGGCACTGCCCGGTGTCGGAATTTCGATGATGGCGTGCACGGGGCAGTCCAGTAGCGCACGCATCACCGCGTCGCGATCCTGTTCGGGCACCTCGCCGTTGCCCTCCAGGCAGGCGTAGCCCCAGTCATCCAGTGAGAAGTACTCGGGTGCATGTTTGGCGCAGATGCCGAACCCGTCGCACAGGGTCCTGTCGAGTTTGATCCTCATGACACCGCCTCAACTTCGAAGGGACGCAGGGGCGTGAACTCCGCGCAGCCGGCGCAGCCGCCGTCGAGGTGGCCGTCCACCAGGGCGGGGAACTGGTCGAGCAGGCTGGCCGCCACATTGGCCGCGCCGTCGAGCGTCGCACAGGCGCCACGCCCGCGCAGCACCACCGACCAGCGGCGCAGCCGGGCCACGTCCTCGGCGGTGGCGGTGCCATCGCGCAGACCCTGGGCGACGGCCGCCATGGCCGCGGTCCCGTTGAAGCAGGATCCGCACTGCCCGGCGTTCTCCCGGTCGAAGTAGGACAGCACCGCGGCCGCGACGGCGACCGGGCAGTCCGCGGTGAGCACCGCGACCGCCCCGCAGCCCAGTCCGCTGCCCAGTACGCGCAGCGACTCGTGGTCCAGGGTGGCGTCGATGACGGCGCGGTTCAGCAGTCCGGCGAAGTAGCCGCCCATCAGTGCGCCGTGCACCGAATCGGGGTCGATTCCGTGCAGGACAAGGAGATCAGCCGTCTTGGTGCCGTGCGGCAGTTCGTAGAGGGCCGGCGGGCGCCCGGCCCCGGTGACGGTGGCCAGGAAGGTGCCCGGGGAGGCCTCGGTGCCGTAGCGGCGGAACTCGGCCGCCCCGTGGCGCAGGATGAACGGCAGGTGCGCGAGTGTCTCGACGTTGCTCACCAGCGTCGGCATCCCGGCCACGCCCTCCTCGAAGACCCGTGGTGGCTTGTCGGTGGGTTTGGCCGGGCCCCCGTTGATGACCCGCACCGCCGCGGATTCCTCACCGGCGATGTAGGCCGGGGCCACGGTCACCACGCTGATCTGCAGCCCGCCGGTGTGCTCGCCCGCGGCCGCCAGCGCGGCCTCCACCGCGGTGGCCGCGTGCGGGTCGGAGACATAGACGTACCCGAGCCGGGCGCCGACGACCTGTGCGGCCAGGCGCAGACCGTCGAGCACCAGGTGCGGCCGATTGCGCAGCAACCAGCGGTCTTTCACCGAGGCCGGCTCACCCTCCTCGCCGTTGGCGATCACCACCGTCTGGCGGCCGGCCCGGGCGGCGGCGCGCACCGTGGTCAGCTTGACCGCCAACGGGAACGCCGCCCCGCCGCGCCCGAGCAACCCGGAACCGGACACCGCGTCGAGTAACGCGTCCGGGTCGCCGAGCCGCTGGTAGCCGCCGGCCTCCAGGTACTCGGACAGATCCTCGGGAGCGGCCCCGGCGCGCAGCAGCCGGGGCGTCAGTCCCGGCCAGGCTGCGACCCTGAGATCGGTTGCGGTGGTTGTCATGACCGGATATTCCTTTCCACCGTTAGGCTGACGGCCGTGAGAACCGCAGTGGTGCGTGTCGATGTGGATCCGTCCGGGCGGTTGACACCCGCACAGCTAGCCGAGGGCATGGCGACGCTCCGTGAGCTGGGCCGGCCCTTCGGCGCCGAGGTGGTCGACGCCGATCTGGCCGAGATGCCGGCCAATCGCCGTGAGGTCGAGGTGCTGCTGGCCGGAGACGATGCCGACGCCCTGCGCGCCGAGGTCATCGCACTGTGTGCCAAGGCATTCGGTGATGACGTGCGGCCCGGTGTGCTGACCTTCGTCAGCCGGGGCACCGATGACGATGCGCACGGCGTACTGGCCGGCTTCGGGTTGACCGGCGCGGTGCACCGCTTCCCGAGCGGACAGGGTTGGGACATCGTGGAGGTCACCCTGGACCGGGCCGATCTGGCGCGGGTACCGGAAAGCCGTATCCACACCGCGCTGGAGGCGTCGTTGAACAGCGAGGTCCGCATCGTGGTCCGGTGAGCCCGTCACGAGGCGTCCGGGGTGCCCAGGAAATCGAGGATCGCGGGGGCGGCCTGCACCCAGGTGTCGAACAGACAGAAGTTCTTCCCGCCGCTCTGGGCGAACTTCTCGCCGGCGCGCTCCCAGGCGTCCTCCGGCCATGGCGGGTCGATCAGCTTCGACCCCTTGATGAGGCAGTTCACCTCCAGTGAGGTGCGCTTGGGATGGTCCCAGTCGTTCTCCCCGCCGCGGATGATCAGGGTCGGCACGGTGATGTTGTCGAACATCTCGTCCGGCACACCGGGGATGGTCTGGCCCGGCTTGGGCACGAACGCGTTGAGCCAGCGCAACATCACCTTCAGGAACTCGTCGGCGTCGAGCTCGAGCAGACGCCGCCGGTTGGCCGGGTTCTGTTCGATGCGCTCGCGCCATTCCGGCACGCTCAGCAGGCCCTCGATGCCGAGTCCGCGGACCGCCAGAATGCTGGGGGTTATGTAGTGCCCGCCGAGTACGAACGACCCGTAGATGCCGCCGACGATGTTCCACACCACAAGTTTTCGGACGATCTCGGGGTAGAGCATGGTGGTGAGCATCGAATCCCGGGCACCGCCGGATCCGCCGAGGATGATGCACGGTCCCGCATCGAGTGCGGTCAGCAGCTGGTAGAGCGTCTCGGCGCGCATGTGCGATTCGCTCTGCCCGTAGAACTGCACATCGGACTTGCCGCAGTTGGGCCGGTCCCACAGCAGTACCCGGTAGCCGCCCTCGACCAGCGCCTCGGCCAGCGGGCGCAGGCCGGGAATGTCCTTGCTGAACCGTCCGCCCGGCGTCAGGGCAATCAATTCGCCTGTCTCACCCAGGATTTCGTAGACGACGTTGCCGCCGTTGATCTCGATGGTCTGCTCCCCGGCGGTCAGGGTGGGGCCTTCGGTGCTCACCAGCCCGCTCATGCCTGCACCAGCACTTCGTTGCCGACCACCCGGACCGGGTAGGTGCGGATGCTCCACTCCGGCTTGACCGCCGTGGTCCCGGTGGCCAGTTCGAAGCCCCACTGGTGCCACGGGCAGAAGATGTACTCCTTGTCGCGCACCATGACCGCGTCCCCGGGCACGTTCTCGTCCACGATATTGAGGCCCCGCGCACGCCCCGAGCACAGTGGGCCGCCCTCATGCGGGCAGTAGTTGGCGATGGCGTAGAAGGTGCCGTTGACGTTGTAGACGCCGACGCCGTGTCGTCCGATGGGCACCAGTTTGTGTGTCCCGTGCGGGATCTCGTCGACGGTGGCCACCACGTGTTCGCGCCCCTGAGCCAGCCGGGGCGTCTCGTCTGCCTGTGTCATGCCTAGAAGACCCGGACCTGGCCCTCGAGGGCGGGCACCATCTCCGGCATGTTCCGGTAGGTCGCCATCCCGTTACGGAACATGATCGGTTCGCGGGCGTGTTCGGGCAGGTGCTTGACCAGCCAGCGCGGATCATCGAAGGTCCAGTGCGGGTAATCACTGGAGAACAGCAGGATCTTCTCGCATTCCATCCATTCGAAGGCCCGGGTCAATTCGGTCTTGTCCTCCGGATAGTCCAACGGCTGCGTGGTGAACTTGATGTGGTCCTTCACGTACTCGCTGGGCTTGCGCTTGATGTCCAGCCAGGACTTGCGGGCCTCGTAGATGGCGTCCATCCGCCACATCAGCGGCAGGATCCAGGTGAAGGCGTGCTCGACGAACACGATCTTGAGCGTGGGATGCCGGTCGAAGGTGCCGTCGAAGATCAGGCTCATCACCTGATTCGCGGCCAGCAGCGAGTAGGTGACCATGAAGTCGTGGTTGTAGCTGGGCAACCCGACTGGGGGCATCGGCAGTTCGTCGTAGTGGCTGCGGGACAGATGGCAACTCACCGGGATGTCGTGCTTGGTGGCCGCCGCCCAGATCTTGTCGTACTTGGGGTTACCCCAGGACGGTCGCGGCTCGGCCTTGATCAGGATCTGCGCCATGTACGGGTGATCGGCCCAGCGCTCGATCTCCTCGACGCTGAGTTCCGGCTCCTCGATTGCCAGGCAGATCGACCCGCGCCAGCGTTCGTGCCAGTTGTTCCGGCTGTCCAGCCAATGGTTGGCCTGCCAGTCGTTGAGCGCGCAGTTCATCGCGTGCACGGCCTCCGGGATACGCGCCGGGTACGCGGCGGGCTCCAGGACCGCGATATCGGCGCCGGCCTCCATGATCAGCTGTTTGAAGGCGAGTTCTGGATCACTGCAGGCGAATTCTCCATCGGGCGGGAAGGTGTCCAGCCGCATCGCATAGGAGTGCGCATAGTCGGGCGCGTCGTAGTAGATCTGGTCACCGATCTTGTGGGTGCCGAAGTACTTGCTGCGCCAGGGCTCCGGGATGTACTGCCCGAGTTCGCCGGTACGCGGCGCCGGGTGTACGTCGGAGTCGATGCACCGCACTGCGATACGTTCGGGTTCGGGAACCCGGGGATTGGCTGTGGTGGTCATGAAAGCCTCCTCAATGCCTCTACTGTGCCGCAGCTGCCGACGGTATGACCGGGGTTTGGATGCCGTACAACTCGGCGGCGTTGCGCCAGCACAACTTGTCGCGCTGCTCGGCGCTGTAGGAACTCGGCACCGTCAACTCGTTGAGCTGCCAGTGCGGATAGCTGGAGCCGTACATGACCATGTCGTCCTTGCCGGTGAATCCGGCCCACTCGCCGGCGAAGTCGACGTCGCCCGGTCCGTCCAGGAAGCCCTGCACGAAGTACACGTGGTCGGGCAGGTAGGCACTCGGCATCTTGGGTGCCCAGGGGGTCTGTTCGAGGTGCGGGCGGCCGAAGCAGTCCATCCGCCACATGAACGGTGTCAGCAGGTCGGCGGCCCCGTCGGCCCAGACGAACTTCAGCGTGGGCCACTTCTCGAAAACGCCCTCGGCGATCATGTTCATCAGGTGATACAGGTAGTTCAACGCGGTGAATCCGACGAACTGCTCGTAGGTGCGGGTGATTCCGTTCGGGGTCGGCGGCAGCATCACCCCGGACCCCACCTCGAAGTGCACCGCGACCGGCAGGCCGGCGTCCACCGCGGCCTCCCATAGTGGCCAGAATTGCGGCTTGCCGTAGAGCTCCCGGGTCTGCAGTGGAATGCCGATTTGCACCACGCGGGGGTGGTCCTTGTACCGCTCGATCTCGCGCAGCGCCCCGGCGATGTCGTCCGGATTGACCCGCAGCGTCCCGCGGAAGCGTTCGCCGAACTCGGGGTGGTCCAGCCAGCGGGTCACCATCATGTCGTTGTGCGCCGAGGCGAGCGCGGAACCGAGGTGGCGGTCGGGCATGATGCCGCGGGTCATCGGGTGCAGGATCGCGATGTCCACGCCCCGGTCGGTGAACAGGTGCTTGGCTGCGACGGCCGGATCCGAGCCCGGGTACTGCCCCTCGGGACCCGTTGTCCGCGGGGCGTATTCACCGCCGGGCGCGCCGTACCAGTCCATCTCGTAATCGGGGAAGCCGCGGCTGCGGAAGGGTTCCTGCAGGAAGTTCTGGCGTAGATCCTTGTTCGACTCGACGAAGATGTGCACGCTGGCGTCGATGACGGGCACCGTGACGACCCCGGCATCGACGCCGGCACCGACCTTGAACTCTTTCACCGTGATTTCATCCTTCAGCTCTGGTCGGCCGGGGCCGCCATCCTGAACCCAGTGTAGATCCTTGTTCTTCAATATCAAGAATATTGTTCTCCAGTGGAACGCTTACATCGTTGCTGGTGAGAGTGTCTGCTGGTCAGTCGCGTACCGCCCATTGTCCGGAATCCAACCGGCCATCGAGGAGAATCTGGCCACCAATCATGAGAATGCTATTCTCCTGCGGACGGAACGAGTGGAGGCGGGAGGTGTCAGATGCTTCTGGAGTTCGACGCTGATCAGCGGCTTTGGCAGGAAACGGTGCGCGATGCAGTGGGCAAACAATGCCCGGCCTCGCTGGTGCGCGGGATAGCGGAAGGCACGGGCGACGCCGAGGCGGCGGACCGGCTGTGGCGCTCGTATCTGGAGGCCGGCTGGACCGAGCTGACCGACCCGGAAAACGCCGTCGAGCTTGCCATCGTGCTCGAGGAACTCGGTCGCGCCACCGATCCGACCCCCTTCCTGGCCACGCTGTCGCAGTACGCGCCGCTGGCCGGGGAGCGGTTCGACCCGGCCAAGGCCGGCACCGCGATCTACTCCGGCGTCAGCGCCAACTGGAGCCGGCAGGGCTGGGAACTGGACGGCACCTCGAAGTTCGTGCTCGACGGTGACCGGGCCGAACAGCTCGCGGTGGTCACCCCGGCCGGGGTGTTCCTGGTCGATTCGGAGGGCGGGAGCGAAGCGACCGGGGATCGACCTCGCGCGGCGATCTCCGCCCGGCGCCGGGACGTATTCGATCCCGTCCTGCACATCGCCGAGGTCACCTTCGACCGGGTGCGGGTGGCGGAGTCCGACCGCCTCGACCTGGAGCCGTCCGCCGCGCTGGCGCTGGTGGAGCGGTCCCGGCACGTGGCCCTGATGGGCATGGCCATCACCATGGTCGGGGCGTGTCAGCGGATTCTGGACCTGGCACTCGAACACGCCAAGAGCCGGCAGCAGTTCGGCGTGCCGATCGGTTCCTTTCAGGCCATCCAGCACAAGGCCACCGATATGTACGTGGCCATCGAACGCGCGCGGGCGCTGTCCTACTTCTCCGCACTCACCATCGCCGCCGACGACCCGCGGCGCCGGATCGCCGCGGCGATGGCCAAGGCCAGTGCGGGGGAGTGCCAGACGCTGGTCTTCCAGCATGGCCTGCAGACCTTCGGAGCCATGGGCTTCACCTGGGAGAACGACCTTCAGTTCGCGCTCAAGCGGGCCAAGGCCGGCGAGCTTCTGCTCGGCGGCGCCGCCGAACATCGCGCGCTTATCGCCGAGGAGTTTGATGCAACTCGAATTTGATCCCGACGTCGAAGAGTTCCGCGCCGAGTTCTCGGCCTTCCTCGACGAGCATCTGCCCAGTGCGGCAGACACTTTGGAGCGTCCACGGTCGGTTTCACACATGCCCCAGTGGGCGCGGGACTGGCAGCGGCTGCTGTTCGACAACGGCTGGTTGCTGCCGGCGCAGCCGCCGGAATTCGGCGGGCGCAACGCCACGGTGCTGCAAACCTACGTCCACCTCGAGGAGCTGTGCCGGCGCCGGATCTACCACAGCTTCAACCCGCAGGGCGTCAACATCATCGCCGCCTCGCTGCTGACCTTCGGCAGCGAGGAACAGAAACGGCAGTGGGCGGTGCCGGTGCTGCGCGGTGAGAAGACCGCGTCGCTGGGCATGAGCGAGCCGAGCGCCGGATCGGACCTGGCCTCGCTGCGCACCAAAGCGGTCCGAGACGGGGACCATTTCGTGGTCAACGGGCAGAAGGTGTGGACCTCCGGCGCGCACGACGCGGACTGGCTGCTGACCTTCGTGCGCACCGATCCCGATGCGCCCAAGCACAAGGGCATCAGCGTGCTCATCATCCCGACCGATACCGAGGGGGTGGTGTGCCGGCCGTTCGCCGACATCTGCGGGGAGGAGAACAAGGACTTCAACGAGGTCTTCTTCGCCGACGCGCGGGTGCCCGCGGAGAACCTCGTCGGCCCGCTCAACGGGGGCTGGAAGGTGGCCAACGGCTCGTTGGGGCACGAGCGCACCATGATGTGGCTGGGCTTCGCCGACCGCATCGCCAACTCGATCGGCGACTTCAAACCGTCCACACCGCTGGAACGCGACCAGCTGGCCTCGACGATCATGGACTATCAGGCGCTGCGGCTACTGGGGTCGGTCGGGCTGGCCAAGGCGGCCCGCGGCGAGGTCGACGTCGCGTCCGTCTCGGTGCCCAAACTGCTCGGCGCCGAGGCCGAACTGCGGGCGTCGAACAATGCTCTGGTCGCGGCCGGTTCCGAGGGGCTGATCCACCCGTCGTTCAGCGGGCCGTACGCGCACATGAACCTGGACCACTACTACGCGAGCTGGTTCGAGCGGTACGCGCGCAGCTTCTCCGGCACCATCGCCGGGGGTACCTCGGAGATCCAGCGCAACATCATCGCCCAGCAGGTGCTGGGGTTGCCCCGCGGCTGATCGCACACAAAAAAGTCCCGCTCTCCGGCATCGGAGAGCGGGACTTTTTTCGGCTTACAACTCAGTAGTTGTGGCAGCTGTTGGCCAGCTGCAGGGTGGCCCCCAGGTAGCTCTGCGCGCCGGGGTAGGCGGCGATCTGGTTGACCGTGCCCTGGCGGTCCGCCGGGCTGGAGTTCATGAAGCTGCGCAGCATGCCCAGCGCCATCGGCTGAGCGTTGAACTGCGCTGCCAGATCGGGGCGCTCCGCGTTCATGGCGGCCCACACCTGGTCGTAGTTGCAGGTTGTGTTGATGACGGGACCGAGGTCGGGCTGGGCTGAGGCGATCCCGACCGACATCGGCACTGACAGAGCCATACCGCCGACCAGGACGGCAAGCTTCGTGCGCGACACCTTGAGCATGTGGTTTTTACCTTTCCCCACCCGAACTGTTTCGGGCGACATCCCCCTTATCGAGGGAGCCTTAGTTTTCGTTACCGATTGCTGTGATCAAAAGGCTAACAGGATCGACCTCGATCCACACAAGTCCTTTTCCGCTGCCTTACCGTGGCGAAACGCCGTCAAACCAGCACCTATTCCCGCTGTTGAGTGCCGATCGGATACGCATTCGGCCCGGTCCCGTACCGGGTACGGGACCGGGCCGACGTTGCGGTACTACTTCCAGTCGATGACGGCGGCTTCCTTGCGCTCGGTGATCGGCCGGGCCAGTTCCTGCTCGTTGCAGATCCGCTGCAGGTTCTCCAGCGTCTCGTCCAGGCCGGGCCCGAGGCGCTTGCCCGGGGTGAAGGTGGCCGGCAGGTTCCGCATGCCCTGGATGACACCGATGCTGTCGTAGTGCACGGTGCCCTCCGGATCGCACACGTAGTCCGGCATCCGGTCGAGCACCGCGGTCAGCATCGACTTGAACACCGTGCGCGCCACGTTGGAACCCACGCAGCGATGCACACCGATGCCGAAGCTGAAGTGCCGGTTGCCCTTACGGTCCAGGATGATCTCGTTGGGCTTCTCGAACACCTTGGGATCCCGGTTGGCCATCGCCCAGGACAGCCAGAGGCGTTCGTACTGCTTGAACTGCTGACCCTCGACCTCGACATCCTCGGAGAAGGTGCGGCCGTCGCCGGGCGCCGGGGTGAAGAACCGCAGGAACTCCTCGGTGGCCGGGTTGATCAGGGTCTCGCGCTCCCGGCTCAGCAGCTCACGTTGCTCGGGGTTCTCGCCCAGCCATTCCAGAGCGTGCGCGGTCAGCGCGGTGGTGGTGTCGAAACCGCCACCGATGATCAGCCCGAGGTTGCCCAGGATCTCCATATCGGGTGCGGGCTCGCCGTCGATGCGCACCTGCAGCAGCGCGTTGATCAGACCGGGGCGCGGGTTCTCCCGGATCGCGAACATGTTGGTGAGCAGGTCGATGCCCATCTCACGGTGCTGTTCGTTGATCTTCTCGCGTTCGGGAGCGTGCTCGGGGGTGTAGACCGACGCGTGGGTGGGCTCGCTGTAGATGTTCCACTTCTTCAGGTCCAGGCCCATCATCGCCAGCGTGAGCACCGCGGGCACCACGTTGGCCAGGTGGTCGACGAAGTCGATCCGGCCCGTCTCGATGTGCTCGTCGAGGGCGGCCCGGGTGATCTCGTCGACGAACGGCACCCAGCGCTTGATCGCCGCGGGGGACAGATACGGGTTCAGCGCCCCGCGGTACTCGCTGTGTTCGGGCTCGTCCATCTCCAGGATGCCGCCGCGCACGACGGTGGCGCGACTGGCCTTGGGGATGGTGATGCCCTGGAACGGTGTCTCACCGCTGATGTCATGGTGATTGGACACCGCGGGGCAACGGGCGAGTTCGAAGACGTGCTTGCTGTCCGCGGCGATCCAGTGCCCGTCGTAGACGTCGGTCCACGCCATCGGGCATCGGGAGTGCATCTCCTCGGTGATGTCGTCGAACTGCAACCGGTACTCGGGGGTGTGCCGGTCGAAGTGGATCTTGTTGCGTTTGCGTGCGTCCTCGGTCGTGACATCATCGATGCTCACGGCGTTGTCTCCCTTGGGTTTTCTGGTGATTCCAGTGGCCGGGGCGTCATTCGATGACGATGGCCTGTTCGGGGCAGGAGTGGGCGGCCTCGCGCACCGCATCCTCCTGATCGGCGGGCACCACCTCTGAAACCGGCGATGCGTGACCGTCCACGTCGTCGAGCACGAACGAGTCGGGGGCGATCATCGCGCACAGGGTGTGGCCCTGGCACCGGCTTGCATCGACGGAAACCTTCACTGCGCCAGCTCCTTCCGAAAAGGTGAATTCAGCATCAGACGTGGTAGTCGTACCACTTGAGGTAGCCGCCGGCGTCGACACGCAACTGCATGCCGGTGACGAATCGGGACTCGTCCGACGCCAGCCACAGCACCGCATTGCTGATGTCCTCCGGCTCGACCCACGGCACCCGCATCGCCTGCTGGACGTAGAACGCAGGCTCGGCGTCGGCCTTCTGCGGCTTCTCCAGGTCGGGCCGGAACGAACGGTACATCGGTTCGCTCTGCAGCATGTCGGTATTGCAGTTGGTCGGATGGATGACGTTGGCCCGGATACCGCGCACTGCGAGTTCGGTGGCCAGATAGTGCACGTACTCCGAGATCAGCCGCTTGCTGACCATGTAGCCCATGCCGCCCGGGTCGGCACCCGGGTTGGGCTTGTTGTGCGCGTCCATCAGGGCCGCGGCCGAGGCGGTGGCGATGATGGAGGCGCCCTCGTTCAGGTGGGGGAGCGCGACCTGGATGGCGTTGATGGTGCCGACGAAGTTGGTGTTGATGCCGTCGGTCCAGGCCTGCAGCGAGTTGCTGCTCTTCATGCCGGCGATGCCGGCCTGGGCGACCACGATGTCGACCTTGCCGAACTCGGCGATGCCGTTGTCCAGTGCGGCCTTGAGTTCGGCGGCCTCCCGGACGTCGGCGACGGCGGTGACGATCCGGCCGCCGGCCTTCTCCACGAACCGGGCGGTTTCGTCGAGGTCCTCGGGGGTGGCCAGGTCGTAGCCGATGGTGTCGATGTTGCGGCAGATGTCCACCGCGATGATGTCGGCGCCCTCCTCGGCGAGGCGGATCGCGTGGCTGCGGCCCTGTCCGCGGGCGGCGCCGGTGATGAATGCGACTTTTCCGGCTACCCGGCCCTCTGCATTACCCACTCGATTGAATCCCTTCTCGCTCTAGGTGTTCCGGCCGCCGTTGACGCCCAGGATCTGTCCGGTGATGTAACTTGCCTCGTCCGAGATGAAGAACGCGCATGCCGCTGCGATGTCCTCGGGTTTGCCCATTCGGCGCACCGGGGTCTGCTGGATCTGCTTCTC
This sequence comes from Mycolicibacterium aurum, assembly GCA_900078775.1. Lineage (GTDB taxonomy): Bacteria > Actinomycetota > Actinomycetes > Mycobacteriales > Mycobacteriaceae > Mycobacterium > Mycobacterium aurum_A. The sequence goes on along the minus strand of LT549889.1, from coordinate 3,107,827 downwards.
GGTGTCGCCGAGGAACCCGCGGTCCTCGGCCTTGCGCAGCATGGGGGTGTCGATGAAGCCGGGCGGGACCGCGTTGACGGTAACGCCCATCGGGCCATACTCCAGCGCCAGCGATTTGGTCAACCCGTTGACGGCGGACTTGGCCGCCACATACGGCGCCATGTACGGCTGGCCGGAGTGCGTGCTGGAGGAGGAGATGTTGACGATGCGTCCCCAGCCGGCCTCGATCATGTCGGGCAGCACGGCCTGGATGCAGTGGAAGGTGCCGTTCAGGTTCACGTCGATCACGCGCTGCCACTGTTCGAAGGTGGTGTCGGTGAACTTGCGGAAGCTGTCCAGGCCGGCGGCGTTCACCAGGATCGAGACCGGGCCGAGCCGGCTGCGGATCCCGTCGAGGGCCTCGTCCACGGCGGCCCGGTCGGTGACGTTCGCGATGAACGCGTTCGGGGTGTCCGACGGGTTGAGGTCGATGGTGGCCACGTTGTAACCGTCCGCCCGCAACCGGTCGGCGATGGCACGACCGATACCCGACCCGCCGCCTGTCACGACAGCGTTCTTCATGTGAAGCCTCCAAGATGAGCTCAGTGGGCGAACCCGGAATGTGGCCGCGATCTCAAGAATCGCCCTTCCGATTATGAGAACCGTACTCTCGGATGCGTCGCCGCCGCAAGGTATCGGGCGCCGTGCCGGGGAACAAAAATTTGGGCACACGCCCTGATCGGGCCGCATTACGAGCACTTCTGGGCGTTCTTGCGTTCTCATCCTACGGATGTAAGATTCGCCATCGATGAGAATGAAATTTCCATCACAGTGAGGAGCCTGATGTCGGAGACCCCCACGATCGCCGCCCCCAGCGGCAGCGATCCGGTCCGCGAAACAGCACCAGCGAAGGCCGATCGGCGCATGCTCATCGACGGGGAACTCGTTGACGGGGCACGCACATTCGCCACCGTGAACCCCGCAACCGGTGAGGTGCTCGGCCATGCGCCGGACGCTTCGATCGCCGATGCGGAGGCGGCCGTGGCTGCCGCCCGGCGCGCGTTCGACGACTCCGGCTGGGCCACCGACGTGGAGTTGCGGATCCGGTGCCTGGGGCAGTTCCACCGCGCGCTGGTCGCCAACCGTGACGAGCTCGCCGCGCTGACCACCGCCGAGGTGGGCGCCACGGCGGCGCTGAACCTGGGCGCCCAGCTGGACCAGCCGATCGCGATCGTCGAGTACTACCTCAACCTGCTGCGCGAGTACCCGTTCACCGAGGATCTCGGCAATGTCGAGAGCCGCGGCATGCAGCATCACCGCTGGGTGGAGAAGGAGGCCGGCGGCGTCGTCGCGGCCATCATCGCCTACAACTATCCGAACCAGCTGGCGCTGGCCAAGCTGGCGCCGGCCCTGGCCGCCGGTTGCACCGTGGTGCTCAAGGCCGCCCCGGACACCCCGCTGATCACGCTCGCCCTCGGCGAGTTGATCGCCGAGCACACCGATATCCCGGCCGGCGTCGTCAACGTCCTCAGCGGCGCCGACCCTCAGGTCGGCGCGGTGCTGACCACCGCCCCGGATGTGGACATGGTGACCTTCACCGGTTCCACCCCGACCGGTCGGGCGATCATGGCCGCCGCCAGCGCCACCCTGAAAAAGGTCTTCCTGGAGCTCGGCGGCAAGTCCGCGGCCATCGTCCTCGACGACGCCGACTTCGGCACCGCCGCAGTCTTTTCCGCGTTCAGCATGGTCACCCACGCCGGGCAGGGTTGCGCGCTGACCTCCCGGCTGCTGGTACCGCGCAAGCACCACGATGAGATCGTGGAACTGGTCAAGACCAACTTCGGGCACGTGCGGTACGGCGACCCGACCGATCCGGGCACCTACATGGGGCCGCTGATCAGTGAGAAGCAACGCGACAAGGTCGACGCCATGGTGCAGCGGGCCGTGCAGGCCGGCGCGACGCTGGTCACCGGCGGGGAGAAGAAGGGCCCCGGCTACTTCTACACCCCGACCCTGCTGACCGACGTCGACCCGGACAGCGAGATCGCGCAGGAGGAGGTGTTCGGACCGGTCCTCGCGGTCATCGCCTACGACGATGATGACGATGCGGTGCGGATCGCCAACAACTCCATCTACGGACTGTCCGGCGCGGTGTTCGGCAGCGAGGAGCGCGCACTGGGCATCGCCCGGCGGATCCGGACCGGGACGTTCTCCATCAACGGCGGCAACTACTTCAGCCCCGACAGCCCGTTCGGCGGTTACAAACAGTCCGGGATCGGCCGCGAGATGGGGGTGGCCGGGCTGGAGGAGTTCCTGGAGAGCAAGACCTTCGCGGTGCCGGTGGCCCAGAATGTCTAGGCCACTGGAGGGAATCCGGGTCCTCGAGGTCGCCATGTACGGCTTCGTGCCGTCGGCCGGCGCGGTGCTGGCCGAATGGGGTGCCGACGTCGTCAAGGTCGAGCACGCCGTCACCGGTGACCCGCAGCGCGGGCTACGCCAGACCGGCCTGTTGCGGGTCGACGGTGACCCCAACCCGAACATCGAGCACGCCAACCGCGGTAAGCGCAGCATCGGGCTGGACATGTCCGTGCCCGAGGGCAAAGAGGTGCTGCTGGAGTTGGCCAAACGCGCCGACGTGTTCCTGACCAGCTTCCTGCCCGGGCACCGGGAGAAGTTCGGCATCGACGTCGAGGACATCCGCGCGGTCAACCCGGGCATCATCTACGCCCGCGGCAGCGCGCTCGGCCCGCGCGGCGAGGAGGCGGTCAAGGGCGGCTACGACATGACCGCGTTCTGGTGCCGGGCCGGCACCGCGCGCACCATCACCCCGCCGGACACCCCGGGCATGGTCGGCCCGCCCGGACCGGCCTACGGCGACACCATCTCCGGCACCAACCTGGCCGGCGGGATCGCCGCGGCGCTGCTGAAGCGGGAACGCACCGGCGAACCGTCGGTGGTCGACGTGTCATTGCTCGGCAGCGGTCTGTGGGCCCTCGGCCACACCGTGGCCCTGACCAACCACCTGCAGGAGCGGATGGAGGCCTTCCCGCCGGGAACCCAGGGCTCCCCGTTCAATCCGCTCGTCGGGCTGTACCCGACCGCCGACGACCGCTACATCTCCTTCGTCATGATGCAGCCGACGAAGTTCTGGGCCGACGTCTGCCGGCACATGGATCTCGAGGATCTGATCGAGGACCCGCGGTTCGCCACCGCCGAGTCGATCGCGGAGAACACCGCCGCGGCCAACGAGATCCTGTCCGAGGCGATGCGCAAGCGCACGCTGCCGGAGTGGAGTGAGCGGTTCGCGACGCTGGCCGGCCCGTGGGCGCCGGTGCAGGACACCCTGCAGGCCGCCAAGGACGCCCAGGTCCGGTCCAACGAATACATCGTGCAGGCCGGGGAGCTGGAACTGGTCGCCAACCCGGTGCAGTTCGACGTGACCGCGCCGAGCACCGGCGGTGCTCCCGGATTCGCCGAACAGACCGACGAGATCCTGACCGAACTCGGGTTGGACTGGGACCGCATCATCGAACTCAAGACCGCAGGCGCCGTCACCTAACAGATCCGAGAGGTCCCCCCACCGCCCATGCCCCACCTGTCATCGATCGGTACCCACCCGCCGTGCCGGGGCGCCGCTGCGCACCGGGCCGGCGACCATGGCACGGTGCAACTGGCAAATATCGCCACCGTTACCGTAACCCGATCGATATGATCCAGTTCGTCGCCGGGAGGAGGTCATGAGACACGTGGCCATGGTCGACGCCGGAATGGTCTCTGCCCCCGCGAGCGATCGATCGTTCGCGGCGGCGGGCGTGACCCGATCGGGCACCGATGCGGCCGGGGCGGAGGTCACGGGTTGCGGTGACGCACTGCCGGGAAATCGCGGTGGCGAATTGACGGCCGAATGGCCTCCCTCGGGTGCCGGTGGTGTGACACAGTGCGTTGAACGGTTGGCGCAGCTGCGCGGCGACGCGATCGATCAAGTGGATGGGGCCCGAGTCACTTTGGCGCACAACGTTGGTGGACCGACAGTAGTAGTAGCAGCCACGATCCTGGAAGGGCCCGGTAAGCATGGCAGGTAAGGGTCCGGACCGATGGACACCCGGTATCTCGATCGCACGCAACGCCTCCGGCCCGATGCAGGCCGTCGGCGGCCTGTTCGCGATGAGTGCGGATGCGTTCAGATACCTGTTCCAGCGACCGTTCTTCTGGCGGGAGTTCCTGGAGCAGGCCTGGTTCGTGGCCCGGGTGTCACTGGGACCGACACTGCTGGTGGCGATTCCGTTCACCGTGCTGGTGTCCTTCACCCTGAACATCCTGTTGCGCGAACTCGGTGCCGCGGACCTGTCCGGGGCCGGGGCGGCCTTCGGGGCCGTCACCCAGGTCGGCCCGATGGTGACGGTGCTGATCGTGGCCGGGGCCGGCGCCACGGCCATGTGCGCCGATCTCGGATCGCGGACCATCCGTGAGGAGATCGACGCGATGGAGGTGCTGGGCATCAATCCGGTGCAGCGGCTGGTGACCCCGCGCATGCTGGCCTCGGGTGTGGTGGCCCTGCTGCTCAACAGCCTGGTGGTCATCATCGGCATTCTCGGCGGCTACGCGTTCTCGGTGTTCGTCCAGGACGTCAACCCGGGCGCCTTCGCGGCCGGCATCACCCTGCTGACCGGCGTGCCGGAGGTGATCATCTCCTGTGTGAAGGCCGGGTTGTTCGGACTGATCGCCGGTCTGATCGCCTGTTACCGGGGTCTGACGATCAGCGGCGGTGGCGCCAAGGCGGTCGGCAACGCGGTCAATGAAACGGTGGTGTACGCATTCATGGCGCTGTTCGTGGTCAACGTGGTGGTCACCGCCATCGGCATCCAGATGACGGACGGCTGAGCGCATGGGTAACGTCGCCGTCCTCAGATCGACCTATCCGCGGCTGGCCCGCAGCGTAAAGCGCCCCGTCGTCACCCTGGCGTCGCTGGGGGATCACACCCTGTTCTACGCCCGCGCGGTCAAGGGCATTCCACTGGCCACGATGCGTTATCGGCGGGAGGTCATCCGGCTGATCGCGGAGATCTCGATGGGCGCCGGGGCCCTGGCCATGATCGGCGGCACCCTGGTGATCGTCGGCTTCCTCACCCTGGCCACCGGCGGCACGCTTGCCGTGCAGGGATATTCGAGCCTGGGCAATATCGGCATCGAAGCGCTGACCGGCTTCCTGTCCGCCTTCATCAACGTGCGTATCGCCGCACCGGTGATCGCCGGCATCGGCCTGGCCGCCACCTTCGGGGCCGGTGTGACCGCGCAGCTGGGCGCGATGCGGATCAACGAGGAGATCGATGCGCTGGAGGCCATGGCGATCCGGCCGGTGGAATACCTGGTCTCCACCCGGATCGTGGCCGGCATGATCGCCATCACGCCGCTGTACTCGATCGCCGTGGTGCTGTCCTTCCTGGCCAGCGAGTTCACCACCACGGTGCTCTTCGGCCAGTCCGGCGGCCTGTACTCGCACTACTTCAACACCTTCCTCAACCCCATCGATCTGCTGTGGTCCTTCCTGCAGGCGATCCTGATGGCGCTGGCGGTGTTGTTCATCCACACCTACTTCGGCTTCTTCGCCACCGGCGGACCGTCCGGCGTCGGCGTGGCGGTGGGCAACGCGGTGCGGACCTCGCTGGTCGTGGTGGTGTCGGTGACCCTGCTGGTGTCGCTGGCCATCTACGGCTCCAACGGCAACTTCAACCTGTCGGGCTAGGGGCGAACACTCGATGAACCCAACGAATGCGCGTGCCCTGGCCGGTCTGGGCACGGTGGTGGTGATCGGCCTGATCATCGGTCTGTCCGTCGGATTGTTCCGGGGCAGTTTCACCGAAACCGTGCCGCTGACCGTGGTCTCGCAACGCGCCGGTCTGGTGATGAATCCCGACGCCAAGGTGAAGATGCGCGGCGTGCAGGTGGGCACCGTAGCCAAGATCGAGTCCCGCCCCGACGGGATGGCCGTGCTGCACCTGGCGATGGATCCCGCGCAGTTGCAGCGGATTCCGTCCAACGTCCAGGTCGACATCGCCTCCTCGACGGTGTTCGGCGCCAAGTTCGTCCAGCTGCAGAATCCGCGGGATCCCTCGAAAGAGCCGGTCCGGCCCGGCGACGTCCTGCAGGGCGACCACGTCACGGTCGAGGTGAACACCGTCTTCCAGCAGCTCACCCAGCTGCTGGACTCGATCGACCCGCTGAAGGTCAACGAGACCCTCGGTGCGGTGGCCGCCGCGTTCAACGACCGCGGCGAGCAGTTCGGCCGCACGCTGACCGATTTCAACAGTTTCCTGGCCAAGATCGAGCCGAGCCTGGACAACATGGCGACGCTGACCGAGCAGATGCCCCCGGTGCTCAGTGCCTACGCCGACGGTGCGCAGCACCTGGTCGACACCATCGACAACGCCAGCACCCTCGGCAACAGCATCGTGGAGGAGCAGGACAACCTGGACGCATTCCTCATCAGCGCAATCGGTTTGGCCGACGTCGGCAACGAGGTGCTCGGGGAGAACCGGCAGGCGCTGCGGGATCTGGCGCACATCTTGTTGCCGACCTCGGAGCTGCTGGCCAAGTACCACGAGGGCATCGGCTGCGGTATCGCCGGCATCATCCCGTTCTCCAAGTCCCCGCCATTCGATGTCCCCGGCATCATCATCTCGGCCAGTCTGACCCTGGGCGTGGAGCGCTACCGCTATCCCAACGATCTGCCCAAGGTCGCGGCCAAGGCCGAGCGCTCGTACTGTGAGGAGTACAAACTGCCCGATGTGCCGCCCGAGTACCGGGTGCCCGCCATGATCGCCGACACCGGTGCCAACCCGTACCAGTACGGAAACCAGGGCATTCTGCTCAACTCGGACGGCCTCAAGCAGATGCTGTTCGGGCCGTTGGGTGGCCCGCCACGCAACAGCGCACAGGTGGGGATGCCGGGATGACGGGATCACGCGGGACTCTGCTCAAGTTCGGCATCTTCGCGGTGGTGATGGTGCTGCTCACCGGTGCGCTGTTCGCGGTCTTCTCCGAGACCCGCACCGGATCGACCACCGGCTACTCGGCGGTGTTCAAGGACGCCTCCCGGCTGAAAGCCGGTGACAGCGTTCGGGTTGCGGGTATTCGGGTCGGGACCGTCGACGATGTGTCGCTGCAGGCCGACGGCAATGTGCTGGTGAAGTTCGACGCCGACCGCACGGTCGTGCTGACCGACGGCACCAAGGCGGCGGTGCGCTATCTGAACCTCGTCGGTGACCGCTACCTGGAACTGCTGGACGGGCCTGGCTCCACGCACGTGCAGCCGGCCGGTGCCCGGATTCCGGTGGAACGCACGGCTCCCGCGCTGGATCTGGACCTGCTGCTCGGTGGCCTCAAGCCGGTGATCCAGGGTCTCAACCCGCAGGATGTCAACGCGCTGACCGCCTCGTTGATCCAGATCATGCAGGGCCAGGGTGGGACCATCGAGTCGTTGCTGTCGAAGACCTCATCCTTCAGCACCGAGTTGGCCGACAACAATCAGGTGGTCGAATCGCTGATCGACGAGCTGCGCACGGTGCTGGACACGTTGGCCGAGGACGGTGACCGGTTCTCCGGTGCCGTGGACCGGATCCAGCAGCTGGTGGGCGGCCTGCGCGAGGATCAGGATCCGATCGCCACCGCCATCACCGCCCTGGACAATGGCACCGCATCGCTGGCCGACTTCCTGGGCAATGCGCGGAAACCGTTGGCGGGCACCATTGCCGAGGTGAACCGGCTGGCAGCCAATATCGACGGCAAGAAGGACAGCCTGGACAAGTCCCTGCAGAACGCGCCGGAGAATTTCCGGAAGGCGATCCGCCTCGGTGCCTACGGCGGGTTCATCCAGTACTACATCTGCGGTGTCAGCGTGCGCGCGAGCGATCTGCAGGGGCGCACCGTGGTGTTCCCGTGGATCCGGCAGGAAGAGGGTCGATGCTCGGACAGCAGCGAATGAGCACGACGACGCGCGCCGCGCATCTCACCGGGGACGCGGCCGGGGATCCTGAAAGGTGGTGTGACCGCCGATGCTGAAGTATCGCGGAGGCCATCTGGTCCGGTCGGGTGTGCTCGGTGTGGTCCTGATGGTGTTGATCATCGCGGTCGGGCTGCAGCCGGAACGACTCAGCGAATGGGCGTCCTCGGTGCGTTACCAGGCCCGGTTCGCCGAGGCCGGCGGGCTGAGCACCGGCAACGACGTCACACTGTCCGGCATCAAGGTCGGCACGGTGTCGGACATCGAGCTGGACAACGGCGATGCGCTGGTGACGTTCACCCTCCAGGGCAAGTACGGATTGGGCTCGGAAACCCAGGCGCACATCCGGACCGGCACCCTGCTCGGCGAGCGGGTGTTGGCACTGCAGCCCGCGGGCAGCGGGCGGATGGGCGGGCTCGAGGAGATTCCGCTGTCACGAACGTCCTCGCCGTATTCACTGACCGACGCGGTCGGTGAACTGACGACCAACACGGCCGGCACCGACACCGAGTCGTTGAACCAATCGTTGGATACGCTCTCGCAGACCATCGATCAGATCGCGCCGCAACTCGGCCCGACCTTCGACGGACTGAGCCGACTGTCCAAGTCGTTGAACAACCGCAACGAGAGCCTCGGCCAACTGCTGCGCAGCGCCGGTGACGTCACCGATGTGTTGTCCAAGCGCAGTGAGCAGGTCAACGCCCTGATCCTCAACGCGAACGACCTCGTCGGGGTGCTCAACGAGCGCCGACAGGCCATCGTCGACCTGTTGGCCAACACCTCCCAGGTGTCACAGGTGCTTTCCGGGGTGGTGGCCGACAACGAGGCGCAGCTCAAGCCTGCTCTCGATCGCCTCAATTCGGTCAGCGCGGTGTTGGAGAAGAACCGCGACAACATCGCCAAGGCGTTACCTCGCCTGGCCAAATACCAACTCACCCAGGGTGAGACGGTGTCCAACGGGTTCTACTACAGCGCTTACATCCCCAACATCGTGTTCGGGCAGTTGCTGCAGCCCTTCCTGGACTACGCGCTGGGCTACCGACGTGGCGTCAACGCCGGACAGCCGCCGGACAACGCGGGTCCGCGCTCGGAACTGCCGTTCCCGGTCAACGGTATTCCGCAGCCGGGCGATCTGCCGCCGCGGTCGTTCCCGCCGCCCGTCATCCCACCGCTGCCAGGAGAGGCACCGCGATGAGCGCACGTAGACGACTGCTCGTCATCGGTGTGGTGGTCGCACTGGTGCTCGGTGCCGGCTTCCTGGTGCGCCAGATGTTCTTCAAACCGACCACGATCACGGCGTACTTCCCGACCGCCACCGCGATCTACCCCGGTGACGAGGTGCGGGTCTCCGGGGTGAAGGTCGGCACCATCCGGTCCATCGAACCCAAGGGCAAGCAGACCGAGCTGACCATGCAGGTCGACCCGAGCGTGTCGATCCCGGCCAACGCCAAGGCGATCATCGTGGCGCCGAACCTGGTGGCCGCGCGCTTCGTCCAGCTCACCCCGCCATTCCGCGACGGCGACAACGACGCCATGGCCGACGGAGCTGTCATCCCGGAGGAGCGCACCGCGGTGCCGGTGGAATGGGATCAGGTCAAGACCCAACTGGAGCGCCTGGCAACGGAATTGGGGCCGCAGAGCGGTGTCGACGGCACCTCGGTGTCCCGGTTCATCGACAGCGCCGCCAACGCCATGGACGGCAACGGCGCGAAACTGCGCGAGACCCTGGCCCAGCTGTCGGGGGTGGCCCGGGTGATGGCCGACGGTAGCGGCGACATCGTCGACATCATCAAGAACCTGCATGTGTTCGTCGACGCCATCCGCGGTAGCAGCGAGCAGATCGTGATGTTCGAGAACCGCCTGGCCACGCTGACCAGCGTGGTGAACGACAGCCGGTCCAGCCTCGACGCCATGCTCAAGGACCTGACCTTCGCCATGGACGAGGTGCAACGCTTCGTGGCCGGCACCCGTAAGGAGACCTCCGAGCAGGTGGTCCGCCTGAACAATGTGATGCAGAACCTCGTGGACAGCCGAATGGCGGTCGAGAACATCCTGCACATCGCGCCGACCGCCATCGCCAACACGCTGAACATGTACAACGTGTCCAACGGGGCCCCGGTGGGGTCCATCGCGTTCGCCAACTTCAGCAATCCGGTCCAGGCAGTATGCGGCATGGTCGGCGCCGTCGAGAACGTCACCGCCCCGGAGTCCGCGAAGCTGTGCGAGCAGTACTTCGGTCCGGCGCTGCGGCTGCTGAACTTCAACGGGATGCCGATCCCGATGAACCCATACCTGACCAAGTCGGCCAGCCCGGACAAGCTGATCTACGGCGATATGCGGCTGGCGCCCAATGGTGGTGGGATTCCCCGTGACCCGGAGCCGGCCCCGGCGATCTCCGCTTACACCGGCGCCGGTGACGTGCCCCCGCCGCCGGGTTGGAACGCCCCGCAGCCTCCGGGCCGCGGCGCGTATGTCCCGAACGGTCTGCCCGCGACACCGCACGCGGCTTTGCTTCCCGGTGCGCCGCAACCGAGTCCGACCACGTTCGACGGACTGCTGTTACCCGGCTACGGTGGACCGGCGCCGGGCCCCGCGCCCGCACCGTCCCCTGATGCTCCGCTGCTTCCGGCCGAAGGGAATCCGCCGTCATGATCAGTGTCGGATCCGCCCGCCGCGCTCTGGTCGTGGGGACGGCCGCCGGGTTCGTCCTGACCGGGTGTGCCTTTCACGGGGTGAACTCGTTGCCGTTGCCCGGTGTCCAGGGCAACGGGAGTGATGCCCAGCGGTTCACCGTCGAGGTCGCCAATGTCGGTACCCTCGAATCGAATTCACCGGTGATGATCGACGATGCGGTCGTCGGCAGCGTCGGCGATATGACCGTCGACGGCTGGAACGCCAAGGTGACGGTGAACATCGATCCGGGTGTGGTGGTGCCCGGGAACGCCGTCGCCACGGTCGGGCAGACCAGCCTGCTCGGGTCGATGCACCTGGCGCTCAACGCCCCGATCGGGGAGTCCCCGGCCGGGCGGTTGAAGTCCGGGGCGACCATCGGACTCGGTGCCTCCTCGACGTACCCGTCCACCGAACAGACGCTGTCCTCGCTGTCCACCATGGTCAACGGCGGCGGGCTGGGCCAGATCGGCGACATCATCCATAACTTCAGTACCGCGATGTCGGGGCGGGAGTCCGAGATCCGGGACCTGCTCATCCGGTTGGACAGGTTCGTCGGGACACTGGACACTCAGCGCGCCAACATCGTGGAGTCGATCAAGCAGCTGAACACCGTGGCCGGCACCTTCGCCTCGCAGAACGACAAGATCGACCGGGCACTCAAGGACATCCCGCCGGCCCTGGACGTGCTGATCGACAGCCGACCGCGGTTCACCACCGCGCTGCAGCGGCTCGGCCAATTCAGCGATACCGCAACCGGTCTGGTGAACGATGCCGGCAAGGAGTTGGTGCGTGACCTGGCCAACCTGGAACCCGCGTTGAGGTCGCTGGCCGATATCGGTCCGGACTTCAACGACGCGGTGGCCTACGCATCGGCGTTCCCGTACGGGCCCAACGCGATCGACCGTGCGGTCAAGGGTGACTTCCTGAACCTGTTCGCGGTCTTCGATCTGACCTACCCGCGGCTGAAGCGGACGTTGCTGCTCGGCACCCGCTGGGGGGACGAGAACGCGACCCTCATCCCGGCACCGGGTGATCCGTGGTACCTCAACTACACCTACAGCCCGTTGTCGGCACCGATCGCGCCGCCGCCGGCCGGTGCACCGATGCCCGAGGCCGCGCCGCCGCCGCCCGCCGGCCCGGTGCTGCCGGTGGCGCCGCCACCGCTGGCCCCGCAGTCGTCGCCCCCGGTGCCCGCGGCGCCGATCTTCGCCGGGCCCTACGGGCCCGCCCAGGGAAGTGGTGGATAGATGCTGACTCGCTTCGTCAGAACGCAGCTGATCATCTTCACGGTGGCGTCCATCATCGGGGTCGCGGTGATGGTGTTCGGGTACATGCAGCTGCCCACCCTGCTCGGGATCGGTAGGCTCACCGTGAGTCTCGACATGCCCGCCACCGGTGGGCTGTACCGGTTCTCCAATGTCACCTACAACGGTGTGCAGATCGGCCGGGTCACCGCGGTCGAGCTGACCGATACCGGGGCTCGCGCGACGCTGTCACTGGACCGGACACCGAAGGTGCCCGCGGACCTGCGGGCCGAGGTGCTCAGTGTGTCCGCGGTGGGGGAGCAGTACGTGGATCTGCGCCCGAACACCGACTCCGGGCCGTACCTGGAGAACGGGGCGGTGATCTCGGCGGAGAACACCACCATCCCGCAGGAGGTCGGGCCGATGCTCGACCAGATGAGCGCACTGGTGCAGTCGATCCCCAAGGACCGCCTCAACGCCCTGCTGGACGAGACCTTTCAGGCGTTCGACGGCGCCGGCTATGACTTCCAGTCACTGGTGGATTCCGCGGGCAAGCTCACCCGCGACGCCGACAGCGTCTCCGGCGAGATGAGCGCGCTGATCGACAACAGCGTGCCGCTGCTGGACACCCAGGTGCAGACCACCGATGCGATCCGAACCTGGGCGCGCAGCCTGGCCGGTATCAGCGAGCAGGTGGTCCAGAACGACCCGCAGGTCCGCACCCTGCTGCAGCGCGGCCCTGGCTTCGCCCAAGAGGTTTCCGGGCTGCTCACCGACATCAAGCCGACGGTGCCGCTGTTGCTGGCGAACCTGACCACGGTGAGCCAGATCCTGCTGACCTACAACCCGGCACTGGAGCAGTTGTTCGTGCTGCTGCCCAACTACATCGCGATCCAGCAGTCCTTCGGCCTGCCGAAGAACAATCCGACCGGTCTGCCGATGGGCGACTTCACGCTCACCGTCGGTGATCCCAACCCGTGCCTGGTCGGCTTCCTGCCGCCCTCGCAGTGGCGGTCACCGGCCGACACCACCACGATAGACACCCCGGACAACCTGTACTGCAAGCTGCCGCAAGATTCGCCGATCTCGGTGCGCGGGGCCCGCAACATCCCCTGTATGGAGCACCCGGGCAAGCGTGCCCCCACGGTCGAACTGTGCAACGACCCAAAGGGTTTCGTGCCGCTGGCCATGCGTCAGCATCTGACCGGTCCGATGCCCTTCGATCCGAACCTGGTGTCCCAGGGCATCCCGCCGGACGATCGCACCACCTTCGAGGGGCAGATCCACGCTCCGGTCCAGGGCACGCCGTTGCCGCCCGGTGCGGTGCCGTCCGGCACACCTCCCGGTGCTGCCGCTGCACCGCCGCCGCCGCCGGCACCGCCGGCGCCGGTGTCCTCCCCGCCGACGGCCTACATTCCGCCACCGCCGCCGGGGAACTCGGTCAACGGGGTGCCGGTGCCGCCGGTGACTCCGCCGCAGTCCGAGGGTGCCCTGCCGGTGGCGCCCAGTGCGAACACGGCGGGGAACGGGCCGTCGGTCGCGGTGGTCCCGTACGACCCGAACACCGGTAAGTACATGACGCCCGACGGCCGCTACGAGCAGCAGACCAATCTGATCGCCGGCGGCGCACCGAAGTCATGGCAGGAACTGATGCCGACCTGATGGCCCACTGCCTTCGGGTGGGCCATCAGAACAGAAGATCCCCGGCCGGCCGGCCGGGGATCTTCGGGGTAGTTGTGGTGCGAGTAGCGCTGCGGTGCAGCGGATTACATCCGGTCCAGGCGCAGCGGCATCTCGATGGCGGTGGGGGTGTTGCGCCCGCAGGAACCGCCGGGGCTCTCGGTGCGGTCGAAACCCTTGAGGGTCTGCACGTTGTTGGCGTCGATCTGGCCGTTGGGGCTGGTGCCGAAGAACTGGTAGCGCTGGAATCCGGGGGCGCGGGTGCCGTCCGGGCAGGGCTGCCAGCCCGGGTGTTCGAGTTCGACGATCCAGCGGTTGATCCGGTACTTGGCCGGGACCGTCCAACCCTTGTCGCTGGTGACGGTGCCGTCACAGGTCTGGGTGTCGGTGCAACTGGTGGAGAACGTCCAGATCGACACCACCACGGCCTCGTTCATCCGGACCTCGTTGGTCTTGGCCCAGTCACCGTTGGAGATGACCCGGTAGGTCCCGTTGAGGGCGAACTCCGGGGCGGCCTGCGCGGTCGGGGCGATGCCGGTGGTCAGGGCCGCGCCCAACGCCACGGCGACCGCGCCGACCGATGGACCGAGTGCACGCATGACGACTCCTCACGCTCTTCAGGGTGTCCGCTCTCCAGCGTAGTGCCGGAACGGAACAACCCTTACAGAATAGGAGAACTTTGTTACCCCGATGTGGGAAGGTGGACGGTATGCGCGTGATGATGGGTGTGGTGGTCGCGGCTATGGCTGTGGCACCGATGATTTCGGCGCCGATCGCCGTCGCGGAACCAACCGCGGAGCCGGTCCCCGCGGAGCCGCCGATGCTGTTCGACTGCAACGACCCGTCGTGCACCCCCGGTATCGCACCGAACATCGTGCTGGGGTCGTACTGCAACAACACCACCTACTACGCGTTCGGCGTGACGTCCTGGGGTCGGCTGGTGTTCTGCGGTTCGCCGCGGCGCTACGAGCCCCGCTGGTTTCGTGCCACCGAGATGCACGGCATCAAGGCGCAGGGCGCGTACTGCGGCGGTTACGAGGGTGAGATGGCCCAGGCACCGGACGGGCTGTTCCTGACGTGCATCGCCAAGAACGGCGCAACCCGTTGGGAGCGCGGCGATGTCTCGGCCTCCGACCCCATCCCGCGCTGATCTGTCGGGCCGACGAATATCACGAGGAGCACGATGAAGTTTCTTGCTGCCGCCATGGCACCGATGGCCGTCGCGACCGCGACCATACTGGCGCCGCAGGCCGATGCCATGCTGCTGGGCAACTACGAGGTGATGAGCAACCGCTGGACCGATGCGTCCTGGGTCTGGGCCGCCTACCCGTGCGAGGACTACGACCAGTGGGACACCCCGACCGATGACTGCCGGTTGATCCGCGCGGTCCCGCGCCCCAAGTTCGGTGCCTACTACGGCGGTGAGGCGCATCTGGTGGACGGGCAGTGGTCCTACACCGCCGACGTCCCCGACGGGCTGCGCTGCCTCGGGCATGTGATGCCGACCAAGGACACCTACCGCTGGGACGACGTGAGCCTGTTCGGCACCGTGGAGTCGCGGTTCGACGTGGGCTGCTTCAACGGCCCGCCCGGGATGAACGTGTGGACGTTCTCGCTGGTGCGGTTCTAGACCGGATCAAGAGCTAGACCGGATCAAAAGCGGCGATGAGCCAGGTGTCGTCCTGCTTCTCCAGCACCACCTTCACCGCACTCGCGGTGAAGCTGCCGTCCGGGTTGTCCCGGCTGGTGGTCGACTGATTGATGAAGACCAGCACCTCGGCGGTGTCCGGTTCGAGGTCCACGATCGCCTTGCGGGTCACCGCCGCGGACGTCTGCACCTGCTTCTCCTTGGCCGCGGGTGCGACGATCTCATCGGTGAATTGGGTGTAGTAATCCAGGAAGTCGCCGGTCATCCGGGACTTGGCGTTGGCGAAGTCGGCGTCCAGGGTGGCCGGTGAATAGGAGAGCAGCGCCACGGCCCCGTCGGCGGCCGCGGTCAGCACGGCTTGGCGCGCAGTCTCATCGATCTGCCGATCGGTGCGGTAGTCGGTGAAATAGAGCCAGCCGGCCACGCCGGCCGAGGTCAACAACAGCGCCGCGAGCAATACCGGGGCGATCCACTTCTGCAGCCGGGACGGGGAAGTGGCCGGGGCAGTGGGGGTCTCGGCCTCGGCAGCAGACTCCTCGACGGCGGTCGTTTCATCGGTGGTCACGGGTTCTTCACTGGTCACGGGGCGAACTCCACCTTCGACATCTTGATCTGGTCGCCGTCACGGGCCAGGCTCACCGCGAGCCGCCAGCTGCGCGGCTCCTGTTCGGCGCCAGCGGTATTGCTGACCGTCGAGGTGGCGGTGACCAGGACGACGGCGTCGTTGTCGGTCATCGACTCGACCGCCGCAGCCGTGGCGGTGGCCTCGGTGACCACCTTGGACTCCTTGGCCACGGTGGCGAAATCCTTTGCCTGGGCCTCGAACTCCTCGCGGAAGTCCCCGGTCGAGTTGTCCAGGATGCGCTGCACATCCTCGTCGACACTGTTGAAGTCCAGCGACATCAGCGTCACCACGCTCTGCTTGGCGGCCGCGACGTACTCGGCCGCCTGGCGCGCCTTGGCCTCCACGCCGCGATGCTGCACCACCATCAGCACGCTGACGGTGATCAGCGCGCCGGTCAGCAATACGACGAGAGCGGCTGCCGCCCAACGCAGCGTGGATCCGAGCCCGCGCTGCGGTTGGGGGGGTGCGATGCTCTGGTACTCCTCGGCGGAGGCGGTGACCTCCGCACCGCCGACCGCTTCGGTCGCCTCGGCGGGTTCGTCGGAATCGTCGCCCTCGGCCGCCTCCGCGACGTCCGGGTCGGCCTCGGGTTCCTCGGCGGTCTCGGGGCGGGCCGCGCCCTGCTTACGCAGGCGGATCTGCTCGGCACGGGCCCGGGCGGCGGCCGCGGTGGCCTCGGCGGCCGCCGCCTCTGCCTCGGCAAGCGCCAGCGCCGCCGCGGCGTCCGTCGCGGTGTCGGTAACCACCGCGTCGGCGGCCACCTCGTTCATGGCGGGGTCCTTCGCCGGGTCAGACTTGCGAAACCGCATCCGACCTCCTGTCTTTTCCGCGTGCAGCAATCGGTTTCACGGTACCGGAGCCGGCAGGATGGATCGGCCGGCTGTCCGGCCAGTGGGCGGTGTGTACGGAGCTACCAGGTGCGCAGTGAGCAGAGCGCACCCTTGAGGCCCGAGTCGGTGGCGACCACGACATCGTCGACCCGGAGTTCGCAGACGAAGCCGGGGTCGGCCAGGGCGGGCGTGTGCTCGGGGATGGAGGCCACGACCATCGCCCAGGACTCCGGATCGGCCAGGGTGGCCTCCAGGACCCAGGGCTTGCCGGGGCCGAGCTCGGCCTCGGCCTTGGGGCTGAAGACGTACGGATTGTGGCTGTAGTCCGCCCAATTCGGCGGCTGCACATCGCGGTAGTAGATGACCGCACGGGTCGGCTGACTGGCGCCGACGGTGTACTTCACGTGGTGTGGCACCGGGTCTTCGGCGGCGGCCGGGACGGCGGTGGTCAGGCTCATGACGGCCGCGGCGACCGCGGCGTGCACCACGACGAACTTCACTGGACTTCCTCCACGACTCGATGTCTCCGGCTGACTATAGAGCGCGGGCGCGCCCCGGCGAGCACGAAACCGGCTTCTCGCCCTTGCGAAAATGAAGAATGCCATTCTCATGCCGGGAAACGGCTTCGGCGCGTCCCCGTACGCCGAAGCCGCGGGGGACGCGCCGAAGTCCCGGGGGGCCGGATCAGTCGAGCGGGGTGAAGTTGACGTGCAGATCGGTCAACCCGCGCAGCACGAACGTCGGCTCGTAGTTGAAGTTCTGGTCACCGACCGGCCCGTGCTTCTCGGGGTCGACGGTGATGTCGCCCATGCGATCCAGGATGCGCTCGATGGAGACGCGGCCCTCGACGCGGGCGAGCGGGCCGCCCGGGCAGGAGTGCACACCGCGGCCGAAGGCCATGTGCTCGCGCACGTTCTTGCGGTCCAACCTCAACTCATGCGGATTCTCGAAGCGGCCGGGGTCGCGGTTGACCGCACCCGGCAGCACCATCACCGGGCTGCCGGCCGGGATCTTCACACCGGCGACCTCGGTCGTCTTGCGCGCCAACCGGAAGTCGCATTTCACCGGGCTCTCCAGGCGCAGCGACTCCTCGATGAAGGTCGGGATCAGGCTGCGGTCGTCCCGCAATTTCTGCTGGACTTCGGGATTCTCGGCGAGCACCCGCATCGCGGCGCTGAGCAGCTTGGTGGTCGTCTCCTGTCCGGCGGCGAAGAGGAAGGTGGCCGAGCGCACCACCTCGATGACCGGGGGCACCGACTCGTCCGGGTACAGCGCGGTCGCCAGCGAGGTGAGTACGTCCTCGCGCGGGTTTGCCCGGCGATCCTCCAGGTAGGCGATGAACTTGTCGTCCAGGAACTGCAGTGGGTTCTCGTCGACGACCTCCTGCTCCAGGGAGCCCACCCGGGCGCCGGGCCGGTCGGCGCCGAGCTTGGTGCGGAACTGCTTGTGGTCCTCCTCGGGGACGCCGAGCAGGTCGGCGATCACCAGCAGCGAGAACGGCTTGGCGTACTCGGCCAGGAACTCGCACTTGCCGTTCTGCAGGAATTCGTCGAGCTGGACGTCGGCCAGCTTCCACATGAAGTCCTCGTTCTCCTTGAGCCGCCGCGGCGTCAGGAGCCGGTTCAGCAGAGAGCGGGCCTTGGTGTGATCCGGCGGGTCCATGGTGACCATGTGCTCGAACATGGGGAGCAGATGGCGGTGCGCCTCCAGCTGTTCGGAGATGTCGTCACCCTCGGGGGTGAACGGCAGCGGCGGGAAGGGGCCGCCGAGTGCCACCGCATTGGAGAATGCGTCGGTGTTCTTGTAGACCGCGACCGCTTCCTCGTAGCCGGTGACGGCGTAGCAGCCCCACGGCGGCACCTGCAACACCGGATTCTGCTCGCGGAGGTAATCGAAGTACGGGTACGGGTTGGGCACCAGCGACTGGTCGGTGAGGAAGTCCAGCGTCGCGTATTCGCTCATGTGGGTAGATCTCCCGGGCTGTGGGGGTGAAGGGGTGTCGGCGCTGCCATGCCGGCGAACTCGCGCCTCCGGCTGAGCTGTGTCCTGAAAAGTGCTGTGCACCTGCTTAGCATGTGGATAGAGTCGTGGTCAAGGTCACACGCGGTCGGTCGATACGATTCGGCGCGGCAGCCGACACAGTTTTCAGCAAAGGGTGGGGAAGATGTCCACAGGGCGCAGAATCGGGGCGCCGGACGCCAAGAACCGTGGCGTTCTGCTCGACGCTGCCGAGGCGCTGATGCTCGACGAGGGCTACGCCGCGGTGACCTCGCGCCGGGTCGCCGACCGTGCCGGGCTCAAGCCCCAACTGGTGCACTATTACTTCCGCAACATGGACGAGTTGTTCCTCGCGGTGTTCCAGCGGCGTGCCGAACAGGGACTGATGGTGCAGGAGGCCGCGCTCAAGTCTGCGCAACCGCTGCGTGCGCTGTGGATGTTCAGCACCGACCCGGCGGCCACCCGGCTGACCATGGAGTTCATGGGTCTGGCCAACCACCGCAAGGAACTGCGCGCCCAGATCAGTTACTACGCCGAGCGCTTCCGTGAGGACCAGCGCAGGGCCATGGAGGCGGCGTTGGCCCGCTACGGCGTGGACCCCGGCGAGGTTCCCCCGGTGGTCTGGTCGGTGATCGGCACCAGCGTGTCCTGGGTGCTGGTGATGGAGCAGGCACTGGGCATGTCGGCCGGACACGCGGAGACCCTGAGGTTCGTCGAGCACTGGTTGCGTGAACTCGAGGGGGAGGCGCTGCCGGTGGAGGAGATCTTCGGTGACCTGGTGGGCACCGGATTCGCCGGGGCGCCGGCGGGGGACTCCGCGGGAACCGCCACCGGATCCTGACCGGCCGATACGGTCGGACGCGTGCAGCATGAACACGTCCTGCCCGGCCCGGTCCGGCAAATCGGTTATGTGGTCCGCGATCTCGACGCCGCGCTGACGGATTGGCTGAAACTCGGGGTCGGCCCCTGGTACGTCATGCGCGGCCTGGACCAACGGGTCACCTACCGCGGTGAGCCCTGTGCGGTGACCCTGTCGCTGGCGCCGGCCAACAGTGGCGATCTGCAGGTCGAGCTCATCGAGCAGACCGATGCTGCGCCGAGCATCTTCACCGAGTTCCTCGATTCGTCCGGCGGAGGGTTCCACCAACTCGCCTACTGGACAGCGGATTACGAGGCGACCATGGACCGCGTGGCGGCCGCGGGCTGGCCGGTGGTCTGGTCGGGCGGGCGTTCGTCCGTCAGGCCGCCGAGGGCTGGGACGGCGGCGATCCGATCCGCGAACTCGGCGGTACCTGAGCCTCGTCGACAGTGAATCGGCTGCGGTGATTCGGCGATCTTCGCGCAGTGGATGCACACCCGGCGATGTCGGCGCGGGCTACTTGCCCTTGTTCATCACCTTGTCCGCGGCGGCCCAGTGCTCATCGGACACCCACAGGCTCGCGAACGCCTTGACCGCATCGGTCGTGGTGGTCCCGTTGATGACGCGCTTGATCGCCGGACCCGGCGTGCGGGCCAGCAGTTCGGCCGTCGCGCGCCAGTGCGCGGCGAAGTCCGCGCGCGGTACCACCTCGTCGATCAGGCCGAGCCGGTGCGCATCGGCGGCGCCGAGAATGCGGCCGGTGCCGGCCAGCAGCAGCGCCTGACTGCGCCCGACCAGTGCGCCGAGGCGTTCCGCCCCACCCCAGGCGGGCATGATGGCCAGCGACACCTGGTTGAACCCGATCTTGATGTCGTCGGCGGCGATCCGGATGTCGGCGGACACCGCCACCTCGGCCCCGCCGCCCAGGGCGTGGCCGTTGAGTGCGGCGACGACCGGGCCGGGGAATGCGGCGATGCGATCGCAGATGGTGCGCATCCGCCAGGCCATCTCGGAGGCCTCCAGCTCGGTGCGCAGCGCGGCCAGTTCCTTGAGGTCACCGCCGGACACGAATGCCTTGTCGCCACCGCCGGTGATGACCAACGCCGAAGCCCCGGCAGCATCATCGAGGGCCTTGCCGAGCGCGTCCATCGTGTCCAGCGAGATGGCATTGCGGGCGTGCGGGCGGTCGATGGTGATGACCGCCAGTTCGCCGTCCAGTTCGAGGTCGACCATAAAACGTTCTCCAATTGCGGTATTGGCATTCTCGGCAGGTGAGAATAGCATCACCAGCATCTGCCCGGCGTTGTGGAGGTGCTGTCATTTCCATCCGAAATATCCCTGCTGAGCTCAGTAAACGGTATGTGGAGCAGGGGTGGTGGACATCGGAGACACTCGGCCAGTTGCTGGCCGACGGGTTGCGGGCCGCCCCGGATACCGGCTTCCACGTGCATTCGGCGGTCCGGCCCTTCACCGGAACCTTCGCCGATGTCGAACTGCGGGCCCGCCGACTGGCTGCCGGCCTGGCCGACCGCGGGGTGGGCCCGGGGGATGTGGTCGCGCTGCAGCTACCGAACTGGATGGAGGCCGCCGCCGCGTTCTGGGCGTCGGCGTTCCTCGGTGCGGTGACGGTGCCGATCGTGCATTTCTACGGCCGCAAGGAACTCGGCCACATCATCGCGACCGCCCGGCCGAAGGTGTTCATCAGCACCGCCGAATTCGGCCGGATGACGTTCCAGCCGGACCTGTGTGCCGAGGTGCCGATCGTCGGGCTGGTCGGCGCCGATGAGCGCTTGCGCGAAGAGCATGGGCTCAGCGGCTTCGATGAACTGCTGGCCGAGGAGCCGATGACCGGCACGGTGGCCACCGATCCGGGCGGGCCGGCCCTGATCGCCTTCACCTCGGGCACCACCCGCGAGCCCAAGGGTGTGATCCACAGCCATCAGACGCTGAACTGCGAGACCCGCCAGCTGCTCGCCAACTATCCGCCGGGCCGGGGACGCCAGCTCACCGCCACCCCGGTCGGCCATTTCATCGGCATGCTCGGAGCATTCCTGATCCCGGTGCTCGAAGGTGCGCCGGTGGACCTGTGCGACGTCTGGGACCCGGGCCGGGTGCTCGAGCTCATCGAAAGCGACGGCCTGTCCATCGGCGGTGGTCCGCCCTATTTCGTCACCAGTCTGATGGACCATCCCGGCTTCAACGAGACCCACCTGGCGCACTTCTCGACGGTGGGCCTGGGCGGGTCCACCGTCCCGGCGGTGGTCACCCGGCGCCTCGCCGACCTGGGCCTGTTCGTGTTCCGCGCCTACGGCAGCACCGAACATCCCTCCATCACCGGATCGGCGCCGGACGCGCCGGAGGACAAACGCCTCTACACCGACGGCAATGCCCGGCCCGGGGTGGAGATCCGGCTCGGCCCCGACGGCGAGATCTTCAGCCGCGGACCGGACCTCTGCCTGGGCTACACCGACGATGCGCTGACCGCGGCCGCCTTCGACGACGAGGGCTGGTACCGCACCGGTGACATCGGCGTGCTGGACGAGGACGGCTATCTCACCATCACCGACCGCACCGCCGACTTGATCATCCGCGGCGGCGAGAACATCAGCGCCCTGGAGGTCGAGGAGGTGCTGCTGAGCATGCCCGACATCTTGGAGGCCGTTGTGGTCGCGGCCCCGGACGCCCGGCTCGGCGAGCACGTCGCCGCGGTGCTGCGGATCCGGCCCGGCGCGGCGCTGCCCACCCTCGACCAGGTCCGGGCGCACTTCGAGCGGGCCGGGGTGGCCCGGCAGAAGTGGCCCGAGGAGCTGCTCGAGGTGCCCGCGGGGCAGGACTTCCCGCGGACCGCCAGCGGCAAGGTGCAGAAATTCCGGGTCCGCCAGGAGATCGCCGCGGCGGCCACCGTCCCCGAGGGCGTTGCGGCGAACACAACATGAGAATATGATTCTCAAGAACCGAAAAGGAGCATCTCATGGGTCAACTGTCGCATCGGGTCGACGTTCCGTTTCCGCTGTTCGATGCGGACAACCATCTCTATGAGCCGCCGGAGGCCATGACCAAGTACCTCCCCAAGGAGTACAAGGACATCGTCCAGTACGTAGAGGTCAACGGCCGCACCAAGATTGCGCTGAAGGGTCAGATCTCCAACTACATCCCGAACCCCACCTTCTCGGTGGTCGCCAAGCCCGGCGCCTGGGAGGAGTACTTCAAGTTCGGTAACCCGGACGGCAAGAGCAAGCGTGAACTGTTCGGTGAGCCGATGAAGGCCATCCCGGCCTTCTTCGAGCCCGAGCCGCGCATCAAGGTGATGGACGAACTCGGCGTCGACCGCAGCCTAATGTTCCCGACGCTGGCCAGCCTCATCGAGGAGCGGCTCTCCGACGATCCGGTCGCCATCCACGTCATCGTGCACGCCCTCAACGAGTGGCTGCACGAGGTGTGGGGCTTCAACTACCAGAACCGCATCTACACCACCCCGGTGATCACCCTGCCCATCCTCGAGAAGGCGATCGAGGAGCTGGAGTGGGCGGTCAAGCGTGGCGCCCGCGCCATCCTGATCCGCCCGGCACCGGTGCCCGGCTTCCGCGGCCCGCGGTCGTTCGCGCTGCCCGAGTTCGATCCGTTCTGGGAGCGTTGCGTCGAGTACGACATCTTCGTCGGCATGCACTCCAGCGACAGCGGCTACTCGCGGTACACCTCGGAATGGGACGGCGCGGCACAGGAGATGCTGCCGTTCCAGACCAACGCCATGTCGATCCTCAACGAATGGCGCCCGATCCAGGATGCGGTGGCCTCGTGGGTCATCCACGGCGCGCTGTTCCGGCACCCGAAGCTGAAGGTCGGCATCGTCGAGGCCGGCTCCAAGTGGATGTTCCCGCTGCTGGATTCGATGGCCGAGGTGTACAAGAAGGCGCCGGAGGCGTTCCTGGGCAATCCGATGGAGGAGATCAAGAACCGCATCTACGTCAGCCCCTTCTACGAAGAGGGCATCGACGACCTGATCAACCTGATCGGTGTGGACCAGGTGCTCTACGGTTCGGACTGGCCGCATCCCGAGGGTCTGGCCGAGCCCACGCACTACATCACCGCGCTCGAGCATCTCGCCCTGGAGGACCAGGCCAAGATCATGGGCGGCAACCTGGGCCGCCTGATCACCACGTAGTTCGCCCGAGTGACGTACCAGAAACAATGGCAGACCATCCCCGAGATGGTCTTGAGCGTCGGCGACCGCTTCGGAGCTTCCGAAGCGGTCGTCGACGGTCCGCTGCGCCTCAGCTATATCGAACTGGCACACCGGGTGCGCTGTGCCGCTGGGGCTTTCGCCGAGTTCGGGATCGGCAAGGGTGACCGGGTCGCGATCTGGGCGCCCAACTCCGCGGCCTGGCTGATCGCCGCCTTCGGTGCGGTCACCGCCGGTGGTGTGGTGGTCCCGGTGAACACCCGCTTCAAGCCCGACGAGGCCGCCGACATCATCACCCGCAGCGGCGCGAAGCTCGTCCTGGTCCAGAACGGTTTCCTCGGACAGGATTTCAGCGTTCCCGCGGATGTCCCGTCGATCGAGATCACTTCGGACTTCCTGCAGAGCGGACAGCCCTACGAGGCGCCGGATCTGCAGGGCACCGACATCGCCGACATCATCTACACCTCCGGCACCACCGGCCGGGCCAAGGGCGTGATGATGAATCACGAACAGACACTGCGGCTCTACACCGAATGGTGCGATCTGGCCGACCTGCGCGAGGGCGACCGCTACCTGATCGTCAACCCGTTCTTCCACACCTTCGGGTACAAGGCCGGGTGCATCTCCTCGCTCATCCGGGGCGCCACCATCCTGCCGGTCCCGGTCTTCGACGTGCCCGCCGTCGTCGACCTGATCGAGGCCGAGCGGATCACCATGCTGCCGGGTGCGCCGACGCTGTACCACGAGCTGCTGGCCGTACCCGACAAACACCGCTTGGCGACCCTGCGCGCCGGGGTCACCGGCGCGGCCGACATCCCGGTCGAACTCATCCGCCGCGTACACGAGGAACTGCCGTTCCAGACCCTGGCCACCGGTTACGGGCTGACCGAGGCCGGCACCGTCACGCTGTCCCGGCCGGGGGACTCCTTCACCGACATCGCCACCACCGCGGGCAAGCCCTGCGACGGGGTCGAGGTCCGCATCGCCGCCGACGGGGAGGTGCTGGTGCGGGGTTACACCGTGATGCAGGGTTACCTCGACGATCCGGCGGCCACCGCCGAGGCGATCGACGCGGAGGGCTGGCTGCACACCGGCGACCTCGGTACCTTCGATGACGGTGGCCGGCTCAAGATCGTCGGCCGCAAGAAGGACATGTACATCGTGGGCGGCTTCAACGCCTATCCGGCCGAGATCGAGGGCTTCCTGCTCGAACATCCCGGGGTCCGGCAGGCGGCGGTCATCGGCGTCCCGGACGAGCGGATGGGGCAGGTCGGCAAGGCCTTCGTGGTGCGCCAACCTTGGGCGAGCGAAGCGACGGGGGAAAGCAACGGCGAGGAGGTCAGCGAGCAGGACCTCATCGCGTGGAGCAGGGACCGGATGGCCGGCTATAAGGTGCCACGATATGTCGAGTTCCTCGACGAGCTACCGCTCAACGCCACGGGCAAGGTGATGAAGGACCGCCTGCAGAACCTGACCCGCTGAGCCTCGCGCGGTCGCCCACCGAATTGTTGCAGTGCAGGAGGACATGATGCCCACCGACAGGCGTGCGGCGACTGCGGTTTCCCCGCCCGACCCTGACCAGGCGGACGATCTCGAGCTGACGGCCGAGGAGGCCGAAGCGCTGGCCGCCGAGGCGGAGGCGGCCGCCGCCGCTGCCGCGGCCCGGGCCAAGGTGCTGCGGCTGCGCCGTGCGGCCGAGGCGGCCGGTGGCGGCCTCGGGGACACCGAGGACACCGAGCTCGCTGAACTCGGGGAAGACCTCGACGATTTCGACGAGGACGACGAATTCGACGGCGACGAACCGGTCGACCGGGGTTCCCGGGCGCGCGCGATCCTCGGCTACCTCGCCGCCGCGGTCGCCGTCCTCGCGGTGGCCGCGCTGGCCAGCACCAGCGCCTGGATCATGGTCAAACACCGGCAGGCCGAACACCAACGCGAACTCACCGCCGAGTTCGCGGCGGCGGCCCGCCAGGGTGTGGTGTCGTTGATGTCGCTGAACTTCAACAGCGCCGAGCAGGACGTACAGCGCATCCTGGACAACTCGACGGGGGAGTTCCGCAAGGACTTCGAGAACCAGCAGCAGGATTTCGCCCAGGTGGCGCAGTCCTCGAAGGTCATCACCGAGGCCACCGTCACCGGCACCGCGGTCCAGGCCATGACCGAGAACACCGCCGACGTCCTGGTGTCGGCGTTCTCGACCATCACCAACGAGCAAGGCGCAAAGGATGATCCGCGCACCTGGCGGCTGATCGTGAGCATGGCCCGCGACGGTGACCAGATCAAGATGGCGAAGGTGGAGTTCGCGCCGTGACCGTAGACAACGACACCGCACTCGAAACCGAGATGGACACCGCGCCGGAGGTCGACACCCCGCCGCCGGCCCCGGCCGGTCCGGGACGTCGACTGCTGCGCGGCGCCGCGCGGTTCTGGGCGGCCATCGTGCTGGTGGTGGCCCTGGCCGTGACCGGCGCTCTGACCGGCTGGCTGTATGTCAACCAGTACCTGCCCGATCAGCAGACCGGCCCGGCCGCCGCCGAGCAGGCCATCAAGGCCGCCTCCGACGGCACGGTGGCGCTGCTGTCCTACTCGCCGGACTCCCTGGAGCAGGATTTCGACAACGCCCGGGCCCAGCTGACCGGTGATTTCCTGGACTACTACAACCAGTTCACCGAGCAGATCGTCACCCCGGCCGCCACCAAGAACCAGGTCAAGACGCAGGCGGCGATCGTCAACGCGGCGATCTCCGAACTGCATCCCGACCGGGCCCAGGTGCTGGTGTTCCTCAACCAGAAGACCGTCAGCAAGGAGAACCCGGACGGTTCGTTCTCCACCAGCAGCGTCAAGGTGGGGCTGACCAAGGTCGACGGCACCTGGCGGATCTCGGCGTTCGACCCGGTGTGACGCAGCGATGTTCCGGCGGGCCGACCTGGTGCTCTCCGGCGGCGGCGTCAAGGGTGTGGGCCTGGTCGGCGCCGTCGTCGGGTTGATGGACGCCGGCTACCGGGCGCACCGGGTCTCCGGGACGTCCGCCGGATCCATCGTCGGGGCGATCGTCGCGGCCGCCGACTCGAAGCTGACCGGCGCGGAGGTCAAAGACATTGCGCTGCAGTTGAACTACCGCAAGTTCCGGGACAATGCGCTACTCGGGCGTATCCCGTTCTTCGGGCAGCCACTGGCGCTGGCCCGCGGCCGCGGCATCTACAAGGGCGACTACGCGCACGACTGGGTACGCGGACAGCTGGCGGACCTCGGCGTGCGGACCTTCGGCGACCTGGCAATCGACGACGACGAACTGCCGCCCGAACAGCGCTACCAGCTGGTGGTCACCGTCGCCGACATCACCACCGGCCAGCTGGTCCGCCTGCCCTGGGACTATCGCCGGGTCTACGGGCTGGACCCCGACGAGCAGTCCGTCGCCGCCGCGGTGCGCGCCTCCATGTCGATCCCCTTCTACTTCCGGCCGTCCAGCCTGACCGATGTGACCGGGCGAACCTCGACCCTGGTGGACGGCGGCCTGCTGTCCAACTTCCCGATCGACTCGCTGGATCGCGCCGACGGCGCCGCGCCGCGATGGCCCAGTTTCGGCGTCACCGTGCTGCCCAATCTGCCCAACGACACCGACCGCCTGCTGCCGACCTGGGGACCGTTGCGCAAGTTCGGGACGCCGCGGATGCTCGACGACGTCATCACCACCGTTCTGGTCGGCCGCGACCAGTCCTATCTGAACCTGCCGTGGGTGAGTGCGCGGACCGTGCGGGTGGATTCGACCGAGGTCGGCTACCTCGACTTCGACATCAGCGACGCCGAGGTGGAGGCTCTGTACGCGGCCGGCCACACGGCGGCCGGTGAGTTTCTCGCGACCTGGGACTGGGAGTCCTACCTCGACCGCTTCCGTCCGCCGCGCCAGATACCCTGACCGCGGTGAAATTCTCAGCGATCCTGCCCCTGCCCGCCGCGGTGGCCCAGCAGCCGGACTCGGTCTTCGTCACGGTCGACGGTGACCCGGTGCTGGCGCGGATCGTGCAGGCCCTGACCGCCGCCGGGGACGTCGTGGTGGTCGTCGATGACCGTCTGGTCGACCGGGTCATCGACTGCGTGCGGGAGTCGCCGGTGCGGGTTCTCACTGCCGGTGAATCGCCCGGTACCGCAGACTGTCTGGCGGCCGCGGCGCGGTACCTGCGGGCCGAATCCGTGACGCACGCGTTGGTGGCCGACCATCGGCATCCGGTGGTGCCTGCTTCGCTGGTGCAGCGGGTGGTGGCGGCACTGCGGGACGGCGCCGAACTGGTGGTCCCGGTGCTGCCGGTCACCGACACCGTGAAAAGCGTTGACGCGCAAGGGAGGATTCAGGCCACGGTGGACCGTTCCGAACTGCGGATCACCCAGTATCCCTACGGGGCGACGGTGCCCCGGTTGGCCGACCTGCAGACCGTGCTCAGCGACGCCGCCGTGGTCACGGTGCCCGGCGACGCCGACGCGATCGCCCTCGACCTTCCGGATGACGCCGCGCTGTTGGCGGCGATCACTGCGTGCCGGCGCTGACCTTTCCGGTCAGCAGGTGCTCCGCGAGCCGGATGTCCGGGGGATAGGTGACCTTGAGATTGGTTGCCGCGCCGGGGAACACCCGGACTTCGGCATCGGTGAAGTGCTGCACGCACGCCGAGGTGTCGGTGCCGTCGAACCCGACGGCGTCGGCTTTTCGGTAGGCCGCGAGCAGCGGTGCGGCCCGGAAGGCCTGCGGGGTCTGCACCCGCATCACCGGATCGGTCAACGGTTCGAACCCGCCGTCGGGCAGCGGGCGCGCCAGACCCGTCGCCTCGACCGCGGGCACCGCGCCGCCGTGCGCCCGCGCCGTGTCGAGGGCGGCGCGCATCAGGTCCGGTCCGGCCAACGGGCGGGCGGCGTCATGGATGAGCACCACGTCGACGGCGCCGGATTCGATATCGGCGGCGATGTGCCGGAGCATGTTGAACTCGGACTCGTGCCGGCTGTCGCCGCCCTCGACGAGTTCGACGGTCCGGCCGGGCAGATCGTCGGCCAGCGCCCGCGCGGCCACGTCCCGTTCTCCGCGCCGGTAGACCAGGATGACCCGGTCGATCTCGGCGGTGTCGGCCACCGCTTTCACCGACCAGGACAGCATCGAGCGACCCGCCAGTAACAGATAGGCCTTGTTGCCGTCGGCCCCGACCCGCGAGCCGATCCCGGCCGCCAGGACGACGCCGACGGCGGTCGCTGAGTTCCTCACGGCGGTCACCCGCTCACGCTAGCCTGTCCGATCGCGGCGCAGCCGTCAGTTCCCGGCGGGGTGCGATTCGAAGGTCTCCAGCAGCGAGCGTTCTTGCTCGGCCTTCATCAGTCGCCGGGCCTTGCACCGGGTGACCAGGATGCCGACCACGGCCAGCGCCCAGATCGCGTACTGCAGCGTCCAGGCCAGCCGGAACGAGTCGAACGAATAGCCGCCGGTGGCGTCCAGGATCCAGCCCATGCCCTGCATCAGGATCAGTGAGACCAGGAAGCCGCCCATGTTGACCATGCCCTGCGCGGTACCCAGGGTGGCCCCTGGATTGAAGGTGCGGGCGAAGTCGAAGCCGACCATCGATCCAGGCCCACCCACCGAGATCACCACGATCAGCGCGATCAGCAGCCACAGCGGCGCCGGGCCCGGCAGCGCGAGCACCACCGTCCATGCCGCGGCGTTACTGCCGATGATGGCGAGCACGAACCGTGAGCGCCGGTGCGGATAGCGTCCGGTCAGGATGCCCAGCACGACGCCCGCCACGATGGCGGTCACCACCGAGATGGTCAGCAACATGCCGGCCACGCCGCGGCTCTGGCCCTGGGCCGTCGTCACGTAGGGGACGCCCCACATCAGCGCGAACGCGGTCACCGAGAACTGGGTGCCCATGTGGGTGAAGAAGCCGAGGCGGGTGCCCGGGCGCATCCAGACGGTGCGCACGCTGCTCAGCGTGTCGCGCACGCTCAGCGTCTGGGTCGTCTCCAGCCGCCCTTCCGGGGTGTTCTGGACGATCACGGTGGCCAGCACCGCCACCAGCACACTGACCGCCGCCACCGACAGATAGGCCGGGGTCCAGCCGGTCACCCCGAGCAACGCCAGGAACGGCACCGCCGACAGCACCTGGCCGAGTTGCCCGGTGATGCCGGTGACCTGGGTCAGCAACGGGATCTGGCGGGACGGGAACCAGTGCGGCACGAGCCGCAGCACCGAGATGAAGGTGAAGGCGTCGCCGAGACCGACGACCGCGCGGGCGGCCAGCGCGGTCGGCAACGATTCGCTGACGGCGATCGCGAGCTGACCGGCGGCCATCAGGGAAGCGCCGCAGATGATCAGGATCTTGGAGCCGAACCTGTCGAGCAGCACGCCCGCCGGCACCTGGGCTCCGGCGTAGACGATGATCTGCAGCACCACGAACGTGGAGAGCACGCCGGGCCCGGCGTGGAACCGGTCGCCGGCCTCCAGCCCGGAGACCCCGAGGGTGGTGCGGTTCAGGACCGCGATGACGTACGCGAGTACCCCGGTGGCCCAGATGATCCAGGGACGCACGCGGACCTCGGCTTCGGTCGGGGATTGGGGAGCTTGCCCCATCGTTCCAAATTGATGGGATGAATCGCCAGCGATTTTCCGGTGACATCTCTCACCGAAGTTGCCACAAGGAACATTTGTCCAGTGCTAGCGCAATTTGATTGTTCGCTCGTGGCGGCTCCTGCCGCGCTAGAGTGATGGGTATGGCGGTTGAGGGGTGTGCCGGTGCGGTGGTCCGCCCATGTCGGTGAACGAATACCGGATCGACGAGCTGGCCGAGATCTCCGGCGTGAGCCCCCGCAACATCCGGGCCTACCGCGAACGTGGGCTGCTCGATCCGCCGCGGCGGCAGGGGCGCACGGCCATCTACGACGATTACCACCTCGCCCAGCTGCGGACCATCGACGAACTGCTGGGCCGCGGCTTCACCTCGGCCCACATCGCGGAATTCTTCGAGACCGTCCGCATCGGTGGCAGCGTCGCCGAACTGCTGGGCCTGCAGCGCGAGATCCTGCGGCCGGGCCCCGAACCGGAGCCGGAGGCGGCGGCATCGACGGCCGAGGTCCGGGTGCGGATCGACCCCAGCGGTCCCGAGGGGGTCCGGCTGGTCGCCCTGGGCATGGCGCAGCGGGCGGGCTCGGGGCTGCTGTTCACCAACCCGGTGGTGGGCCGGGTGCTGGCCCGCTCGCCGGACCCACAGGTGTACGCCCGGGTGGTGCTGGCGCTGGCGGATGCCGTCCGGGACGGGGTCGAGGCACTCGCCGACAGCGTCGTCTCCGCGGTGGAGGCCGAGGCCGTCGCCCGGTACGGCTCGCTGGTCCCGACACCGGAGAACATCGACGATATGGGCCGGTGGCTCGCCGATTGCGCGGAGTTCGGGCACGCCGTGGTCGTCGATCGGCTGAAGCGGGCGCTGCGCCAGCGATTGATCACCGCGGTGTCGGAGTTCAACGCGGGGCTGGTGGCCGACGGCAGCTGGCCCGCGCCACCCGGCCGCGACTGAGCCGGTACGTCTCCGACCGCCGCCCCGGCGGTGCCTGGATGCTGGGTAAGCCCATCCGGTTGGTCGAGGCCCGCGACCTCTACCGGGCGGGTCTGAAGATCGTGTCCTGCTACCAGTACGGCAAGCAGGACACCGCGGACTGGCTCGGCGGGCACAAGGCCGGGGTGGCGCACGCCAAGCGTGGCAACTGCACACCGCCGCCGGCGGTGCGATCGGTGCGCCGGTGTACGCCTCCATCGACGACCCCGGCTATGAGCAGTACAAGGCGCAGGTGGTGCCGTTCCTGCGGGGCTGGGAATCGGTGCTCGGGCGGCAGCGCACCGGCGTCTACGCCAACTCGAAAACCATCGAATGGGCTCTGCAGGACGGGATCGGGGCGTACTACTGGCAGCACAACTGGGGCTCGCCGGGCCGGACGGCCCACCCGGCCGCGCATCTGCACCAGGGTCGAGATCGACGCGCGCACAGTCGCGGCATCGGGGTGGACGTCAACCACATCCTCAAGCCCGATTGCGGACAGTGGGATTGAGACTTACCGATCAGTAATGATTTCCAGCAAACTGATTTTGCGCTGCGTCACCGTCGAGTGGACACTTCTGCATCAGGTGTCTCTTGTCAACCGCCGCTCCCGAGGCCGTCCGCAGTGTCGAACACCACGAAATTCTTAGATAACGATTTGATAACGGCATCCCGCTGATCTGGGAAGTTATAGCTACTCCGGCGTAACCACCTGCCAACAGGACGTTTGTCCCGACGAGGTTTGGGCGCCGCCGCGGCGCTGGTTACCCAAGTCATGGTTACCCGGGCGTAGAACTCGCCAGTAACCATTTCGGGCCGGAAGCAGGCCGCTGCTCTTATGACACCCTTAGTGGGGTTGGGCCGTCCTCTGGCCGCATCCGGCACTTAATTGCCCGGATCGCCTGGACGTAAACCGGCCCAGTGGAGATTCAACGCCGAATCCCCGACGGACTACAGGACGACGGGTCCCGAGAAAGCCCGAGGACCCCGATCGAATCCTCGCCGCGAAGACGCGGCGCACCCGCACGACCAGCGACATTGCGTGAAGAAGACTGCACCGAGGGAGATACACAGTGACGATCAACGAACACGACAGGGTGACAGCCAAGAACAGCCTGAACGAGGGTTCGTTGACGGGGGCGCATGCGCTCGTCGATCTCCTGAACGCCGGTGAGCCGTACGCGGTCGCCTTCGGTGGTCAGGGTGGCGCCTGGCTGGAGAGCCTGGAGGAGCTGGTCAGCTCCGCCGGCATCGAATCCGAGCTCAGCGAGCTGGTCGGTGAGGCCGCCCTGCTGCTGGAGCCGGTGGCCCGCGAACTCGTCGTGGTGCGCCCGATCGGCTTCGAGCCGCTGCAGTGGGTGCGCGCGCTGGCTGCCGAGGAGCCGCTGCCCGACACCCAGCAGCTCACCACGGCCGCCATCTCCGGGCCCGGCATCCTGCTGACCCAGATGGCCGCCATCCGCGCGCTGACCCGCCAGGGCCTCGATCTGATGGGCACCCCGCCGGTCGCCATGGCCGGCCATTCCCAGGGCATCCTGGGCGTCGAGTCGCTGAAGGCCAAGGGCACCCGCGACGCCGAACTGCTCGCCCTGCTCCAGCTGATCGGCGCCGCCGGATCGCTGGTCTCGCGCCGCCGCGGCATGGTCGGCCGCGGGGACAAGACCCCGATGGTGTCGGTCACCAACGTCGACCCGGCCCGCATCGCCGAGCTGCTCGAAGAGTTCTCCACCGACGTGCGCACCGTGCTGCCCCCGGTGCTGTCCATCCGCAACGGCCGCCGCTCGGTCGTCATCACCGGCACCCCCGAACAGCTGGGCCGGTTCGAGCTGTACTGCTCCAAGATCACCGAGAAGGAAGAGGCCGAGCGCAAGAACAAGCTGCGCGGCGGCGCGGTGTTCTCGCCGGTCTTCAACCCGGTGCAGGTCGAGGTCGGCTTCCACACCCCGCGCCTGGCCGACGGGGTCGCCCTCGTCGACCGTTGGGCCGCCCAGTGCGGTATCGACGCCGAGCTGGCGCACTCCATGACCGAGTCCATCTTCGTCAACCCGATCGACTGGGTCTCCGACATCGAGGCCCTGCACGCCGCGGGCGCCCGCTGGATCATCGACCTGGGCCCGTCCGACACCGTCACCCGGCTCACCGCGCCGGTCATCCGCGGCCTGGGGATCGGCATCGTGCCGGCCGCCACCCGCGCCGGCCAGCGCAGCCTGTTCACCGTCGGCGCGGTGCCCGAGGTGCCCGCCGCCTGGGCCAGCTACGCCCCGTCCACCGTCACCCTGCCCGACGGTTCGGTCAAGCTGTCCACCAAGTTCACCCGGCTCACCGGCCGCTCGCCGATCCTGCTGGCCGGTATGACGCCGACCACCGTGGACGCCAAGATCGTCGCGGCGGCCGCGAACGCCGGTCACTGGGCGGAACTGGCCGGTGGCGGTCAGGTCACCGAGAAGATCTTCGAGGACCGGGTCGCCGAGCTGACCGAGCTGCTGGAGCCGGGCCGCGCCATCCAGTTCAACTCGCTGTTCCTGGACCCCTACCTGTGGAAGCTGCAGCTGGGCGGCAAGCGCATCGTGCAGAAGGCCCGCCAGTCCGGTGCCCCGATCGACGGCGTCGTCGTCACCGCCGGCATCCCGGAACTCGATGAGGCCGTGGCCCTGATCGAGGAGCTCAACGAGATCGGCATCGCCCACGTGGTGTTCAAGCCGGGCACCGTGGACCAGATCAAGGCCGTCATCAAGATCGCGGCCGAGGTGCCGGACAAGGACGTCATCGCCCACATCGAGGGTGGCCGCGCCGGCGGGCACCACTCCTGGGAGGACCTCGACGATCTGCTGCTGAGCACCTACGCAGATCTGCGCAAGCTGTCCAACATCACCATCTGCGTCGGCGGTGGCATCGGCACCCCGGAGCGCGCGGCCGAGTACCTGGCCGGCCGCTGGTCGCAGCAGTACGGCTTCCCGCTGATGCCGGTCGACGGCATCCTGGTCGGCACCGCGGCGATGGCCACGTCCGAGGCCACCACCTCGCCCGCGGTCAAGCAGCTGCTGGTGGACACCAAGGGCACCGACGTCTGGGTAGGCGCCGGAAAGGCCCAGGGCGGCATGGCCTCCGGGCGCAGCCAGCTCGGTGCCGACATCCACGAGATCGACAACACCGCATCGCGTTGCGGCCGTCTGCTCGACGAGGTCGCCGGTGACGCCGACGCTGTCGCCGAGCGCCGCGACGAGATCATCGCCGCGATGGCCGACACCGCCAAGCCGTACTTCGGCGACGTGGCCGACATGACCTATCTGCAGTGGCTGGACCGCTACGTCGAGCTGGCCATCGGTGACGGCGACTCGACCGCCGACACCAAGTCGGGCGACTCGCCGTGGCTGGACATCACCTGGCGCGACCGCTTCGAGGAGATGCTCAAGCGCGCCGAGGCCCGTCTGCACCCGGCCGACTCCGGTCCGATCGAGACGCTGTTCCCGGGCACCCCGGAGGGCGAGGCGCTGCTGGAGCAGCCGGCCGCCGCCGTCGACATCCTGCTCAACCGGTACCCGGACGCCGAGAACATCAAGCTGCACCCGGCCGACGTGCCGTTCTTCATCACCCTGTGCAAGACCCCGGGCAAGCCGGTCAACTTCGTCCCGGTCGTCGACAAGGACGTGCGCCGCTGGTGGCGCAGTGACTCGCTGTGGCAGGCCCACGATGCCCGCTACACCGCCGACCAGGTCTGTGTCATTCCCGGCACCGCCGCGGTCGCCGGGATCACCCGGGTCGACGAGCCCGTCGGTGAACTGCTGGACCGCTTCGAGCAGGCCGCCATCGACGAGGTCGTCGCGACCGGCGCACAGCCCGCGCCGGTGGTCTCCCGCCGTCAGGGCAACGCTGCCGTCACCGGACCCATTGCCGTGGTGCTGGATTCGCCCGATGTGCTGTGGGCCGGCCGCACCGCGATCAACCCGGTGCACCGCATCGGTGCCTCGGACGAGTGGCAGGTCAACGAGAACCGTTCGGCGACCCACCCGTCCACCGGTTCCCGGCTGGAACTGACCGATGCCGGTGTCACCCTCAGCGTCCCACTGTCCGACATCTGGATCGAGATCAAGCTGACGCTGCCGGCGGCCACCGTCAACGGTGGTGTGCCGGTGGTCACCACCGAGGACGCCGCCGCGGCGATGCGTGCCGTGCTGGCGATCGCCGCCGGGGTGGACGGTGTGGACTCGTTGCCGGCCGTGGTCGACAACGCCGCCACCGTCACCGTGAGCTGGGATCCGGAGGAGGTCGCCGATCACACCGGCGTCACCGCCACCTTCGGCGCCCCGCTGGCCCCGGGCCTGACCCTGGTGCCCGACGCGCTGGTCGGCAAGTGCTGGCCCGCGGTGTTCGCCACCATCGGCGCTGCCGTCACCGACGCCGGGTTCCCGGTCATCGAGGGTCTGCTGAGCCTGGTGCACCTGGACCACGCCGCCCACCTGCTCGCCCCGATGCCCAAGTCGGTCGCCGAATTGACGGTCACCGCAACGGCTTCGGCGGCCGTCGACACCGAGGTCGGCCGTGTCGTGCCGGTCGACGTCGTCATCAGTGACGCCGAGGGCACCGAACTGGCCCGCCTGCAGGAGCGTTTCGCGATCCGTGGACGCACCGGCGCGGTCGAGCTGGAGGACCCGGTGCGTGCCGGCGGGGCCATGACCGACAACGCCACCGACACCCCGCGTCGCCGCCGCCGTGACGTCACCATGACCGCGCCCACCGATATGAGCGCGTTCGCCGTGGTGTCCGGGGACCACAACCCGATCCACACCGACCGCGCCGCCGCGCTGCTGGCCGGGCTCAAGGGCCCGATCGTGCACGGCATGTGGCTCTCGGCCGCCGCCCAACACGTGGTCACCGCCACCGACGGTCGCGCCACCCCGCCGGCCCGCCTGGTCGGCTGGACCTCGCGATTCCTGGGCATGGTGCTGCCCGGCGACGAGATCGAATTCCGGGTGGACCGGGTCGGTATCGACCGTGGTGCGGAGATCGTCGAGGTGACCGCGAAGGTCGGCGGCGATCTGGTGATGGCCGCCTCCGCACAGCTGGCCGCGCCGAAGACGGTGTACGCCTTCCCCGGTCAGGGCATCCAGCACAAGGGCATGGGCATGGAGGTCCGGGCCCGCTCCAAGGCCGCCCGCAAGGTGTGGGACATCGCCGACAAATTCACCCGCGACACCCTGGGCTTCTCGGTGCTGCACGTGGTGAAGGACAACCCGACCAGCCTGATCGCCTCCGGGGTGCACTACCACCACCCCGAGGGCGTGCTGTACCTGACGCAGTTCACCCAGGTCGCCATGGCGACCGTGGCCGCCGCCCAGGTCGCCGAGATGCGGGAGCAGGGCGCGTTCGTCGAGGGCGCCATCGCCTGTGGCCACTCCGTCGGCGAATACACCGCGCTGGCTTGTGTTTCCGGTGTCTACGAGCTGCCCGCGCTGCTCGAGGTGGTCTTCCACCGCGGCTCCAAGATGCACGACATCGTGCCGCGTGACGAGAAGGGCCGCTCCAACTACCGGTTGGCCGCGATCCGGCCGTCGCAGATCGACCTCGACGATGACGACGTCACCGCGTTCGTCGCCGAGATCTCCGAGCGCACCGGCGAATTCCTGCAGATCGTGAACTTCAACCTGCGCGGCTCGCAGTACGCCATCGCCGGTACGGTCCGCGGCCTGGAGGCCCTGGAGGAGGAGATCGAGCGTCGTCGCGAGATCAGCGGCGGCAAGCGCTCGTTCATCCTGGTGCCCGGTATCGACGTGCCGTTCCACTCCGAGGTGCTGCGTGTCGGCGTCGCCGACTTCCGCCGCAGCCTGGAGCGGGTCATGCCGACCGATGCCGATCCGGAACTGTTGGTGGGCAAGTACATTCCGAACCTGGTGCCCCGGCCGTTCACGCTGGACCGTGACTTCATCCAGGAGATCCGCGATCTGGTGCCGGCCGAGCCGCTCGACGAGGTGCTCGCCGACTACGACACCTGGCGCAACGAGCGTCCGCGTGAGCTGATGCGCAAGATCGTGATCGAGCTGCTGGCCTGGCAGTTCGCCAGCCCGGTGCGCTGGATCGAGACCCAGGACCTGCTGTTCATCGAGGAGGCCGCCGGTGGTCTCGGGGTGGAGCGGTTCGTCGAGATCGGCGTGAAGACCGCGCCGACGGTGGCGGGCCTGGCGACCAACACGCTGAAGCTGCCCGAGTACTCGCACAACACCACCGAGGTGCTCAACGCCGAGCGCGATGCGGCCGTGCTGTTCGCCACCGACACCGATCCGGAGCCCGAGCCCGAGGAGATCGCAGAGGCGCCGGTCGCCGAGGCCGCTCCGGCTGCGGCCGCGCCCGCAGCCCCGGCTCCGGCCGCGGCTCCCAGCGGTGGTCCCCGCCCCGACGACATCGGATTCGACGCTGCCGATGCCACTTTGGTGCTCATCGCACTGGCGTCGAAGATGCGCATCGATCAGATCGAGCCGCTGGACTCCATCGAGTCGATCACCGACGGTGCGTCCTCGCGACGCAACCAGATGTTGGTGGACCTCGGCTCCGAGCTGAACCTGGGCGCCATCGACGGTGCCGCCGAGGCCGATCTGTCCGGCCTCAAGGCACAGGTGACCAAGCTGGCCCGCACCTACAAGCCGTTCGGCCCGGTGCTGTCCGACGCGATCAACGATCAGCTGCGTACCGTCTTCGGCCCGTCCGGCAAGCGTCCGGCCTACATCGCCGAACGTGTCGCCAAGACATGGGAATTGGGGCCGGGCTGGGTCAAGCATGTGACCGCCGAGGTCGCGCTGGGCACCCGTGAGGGCTCCAGCGTCCGCGGTGGCGACATGGGCGGTCTGCACGACGGGGCGCTGGCCGACGCGGCCTCGGTCGACAAGGTCATCGACGGTGCCGTCGCCGCGGTCGCCGCGCGCAAGGGCATCGCGGTGAGCCTGCCGTCCTCCGGTGCGGCCGGCGGCGGCGTGGTGGACTCCGCGGCGCTGGGCGAATTCGCCGAGAAGGTCACCGGTCCCAACGGTGTGCTGGCCAACGCGGCCCGCACCATCCTGGGGCAGCTCGGGCTGGACAACCCGGTCAGCGCACCGGAGGCCGTCAGCGACGCCGAGCTGATCGACCTGGTCACCACCGAACTCGGTTCGGACTGGCCGCGTCTGGTGGCACCGGTGTTCGATGGCCGCAAGGCCGTCGTGTTCGACGACCGGTGGGCAAGTGCCCGTGAGGATCTGGCGCGGATCTGGCTGCTCGACGAGAGCGAGATCGACGCCGATTGGGAGCGTCTGTCGCAGAGCTTCGAGGGTGCGGGCAACATCGTCGGCACCCAGGCCACCTGGTGGCAGGGCAAGGCCCTGGCGGCCGGGCGCAACGTGCACGCCGCGCTGTACGGCCGTGCCGCGGCCGGCGCGGAGAACCCGGGCAAGGGTGGCTACGCCAATGAGGTGGCCGTCGTGACCGGCGCGTCCAAGGGCTCGATCGCCGCCTCGGTGGCGGCCCAGCTGCTGCAGGGCGGCGCGACCGTCATCGCCACCACCTCCCGGCTCGACGACGACCGGCTGGCCTTCTACCGCACGCTGTACCGCGATAACGCCCGCTTCGACGCCACGCTGTGGGTGGTCCCGGCCAACATGGCCTCCTACTCGGACATCGACGCGCTCGTGGAGTGGGTCGGCAACGAGCAGACCGAGAACCTGGGCCCCAAGGCGATCCACCTCAAGGACGCGCAGAACCCGACGCTGCTGTTCCCGTTCGCCGCGCCGCGCGTGGCCGGGGATCTGTCGGACGCCGGCGCCCGCTCCGAGATGGAGATGAAGGTTCTGCTGTGGGCCGTGCAGCGGCTCATCGCCGGTCTGTCGCACCTGGGCGCGGAGCGGGACATCGCCTCGCGGCTGCATGTGGTGCTGCCCGGCTCGCCCAACCGGGGCATGTTCGGTGGCGACGGCGCCTACGGTGAGGCCAAGGCCGCACTGGACGCCGTGGTCTCCCGCTGGAAGGCCGAATCGTCGTGGTCGCAGCGGGTTTCGCTGGCGCACGCGCTGATCGGCTGGACCAAGGGCACCGGTCTGATGGGCCACAACGACGCCATCGTCGGCGCCGTGGAAGAGGCCGGTCTGACCACCTACACCACCGACGAGATGGCCTCGATGCTGTTGTCGCTGTGCAACATCGAGTCCAAGGTTGCCGCGGCCCGGTCGCCGATCGAGGTCGACTTCACCGGTGGTCTCGGTGAGATCGAGATCGACATGGCCGAGTTGGCCGCCAAGGCCCGCGAGGACATGACGGCTGCCGCGGACGATGAGTCCGAAGAAGACGGAGCCGACGCGACGATCAAGGCGCTGCCCTCGCCGCCGCGCGGTTACGCCGCCGCCTCGCCGCCGGCGTGGGACGACCTCGACATCGACCCGGCCGACATGGTGGTCATCGTCGGCGGTGCCGAGCTCGGACCGTACGGTTCCTCGCGCACCCGCTTCGAGATGGAGGTGTCCGGCGAGCTGTCGGCCGCCGGCGTCCTGGAGCTGGCCTGGACCACCGGCATGGTCAAGTGGGAGGACGATCCCAAGCCGGGCTGGTACGACACCGAGACCGGGGAACTGGTCGACGAGTCCGAACTGGTCGAGCGCTACCACGATGCCGTGGTCGCCAAGGTCGGTATCCGCGAGTGGGTCGGCGACGGCTTCCTCGATGCCGATCACTCGGCGCCGCTGCTGGTTTCGGTGTTCCTGGACCAGGACTTCACCTTCGTGGTCTCGTCGGAGGCCGACGCCCGCGAATTCGTGAAGTACGACCCGGAGCACACCCTCATCGCCCCGGTGCCCGACAGCGCGGACTGGCAGGTCACCCGCAAGGCCGGCACCGAGATCCGGGTGCCGCGCAAGGTGAAGCTGTCGCGCACCGTCGGTGGCCAGATCCCGACCGGCTTCGATCCGCAGGTCTACGGCGTCACGCCGGACATGGCCAGCTCGATCGACCGGTTGGCGTTGTGGAACCTGGTGGCGACCGTGGACGCGTTCCTGTCGGCGGGCTTCAGCCCGGCCGAGCTGATGCGCTGGGTGCACCCCAGCCTGGTGGCCAGCACGCAGGGCACCGGCATGGGCGGTATGACGTCGATGCAGACCATGTACCACGGCAACCTGCTGGGCCGGAGCAAGCCGAACGACATCCTGCAGGAAGTCCTGCCCAACGTGTACGCGGGACATGTCGTGCAGTCCTACATCGGCAGCTACGGCTCGATGATCCACCCGGTCGCGGCGTGCGCCACGGCGGCGGTGTCGGTCGAGGAGGGCGTCGACAAGATCCAGCTGGGCAAGGCGGACTTCGTGGTCGCCGGCGGCTATGACGACCTGACGCTGGAGGCCATCACCGGCTTCGGCGACATGTCGGCCACCGCCGACACCGAGGCCATGCGAGCCAAGGGCATCAGCGATGCGCGGTTCTCCCGCGCCAACGATCGTCGCCGGCTCGGGTTCGTCGAATCACAGGGCGGCGGAAC
Organism: Mycolicibacterium aurum; assembly: GCA_900078775.1. Classification (GTDB taxonomy): domain Bacteria; phylum Actinomycetota; class Actinomycetes; order Mycobacteriales; family Mycobacteriaceae; genus Mycobacterium; species Mycobacterium aurum_A. The sequence goes on along the minus strand of LT549889.1, from coordinate 3,067,066 downwards.
GATTCTGCTGACCCGCGGTGATCTCGCGGTGCAGATGGGTCTGCCGGTGCTGGCCGTGGTGGCCTACGCCTCGTCGTTCGGCGACGGTGTGCACACCTCGATCCCGGCTCCGGGCCTGGGCGCCCTGGGTGCGGGTCGCGGTGGACGGGAGTCGCGGCTGGCCCGCTCGCTGGCCAAGCTCGGCGTCACCGCCGACGACATCGCGGTGGTCTCCAAGCACGACACCTCGACGCTGGCCAACGATCCCAACGAGACCGAGCTGCACGAGCGGCTCGCGGCCTCGATGGGACGCTCGAAGGGCGCGCCGCTGTTCGTGGTCAGCCAGAAGAGCCTGACCGGCCACGCCAAGGGCGGTGCCGCGGCCTTCCAGATGATGGGTCTGTGCCAGATCCTGCGCGACGGCGTCATCCCGCCGAACCGCAGCCTGGACTGCGTGGACGACGAGCTGTCCAACGCCGAGCACTTCGTCTGGGTCCGTGAGTCCCTGCACCTGGGTGAGAAGTTCCCGCTCAAGGCCGGTCTGGTGACCAGCCTCGGGTTCGGGCACGTCTCGGGTCTGGTGGCGCTGGTGCACCCGCAGGCGCTGATCGCGGCTCTGCCGGCCGATCAGCGGGCCGACTACCAGGCCCGGGCGAACGCCCGTGTACTGGAAGGGCAGCGGCGCCTCGCCTCGGCGATCGCCGGCGGTCCCGCGCTGTACGAGAAGCCGGCCGATCGCCGGTTCGGTCATGACACCTCGGAGAAGCGTCAGGAAGCGGCCATGCTGCTGGATCCCGACGCCCGCCTGGGTGCCGACGAGCACTACTCGAAGTGACCGGACGAGAGTCGGATAACGTCTCCGGAATGGGCATCGTTGGAGTAGGGATCGACCTGGTGTCGATTCCGGATTTCGCCGAGCAGGTCGACCAGCCTGGCACCGTTTTCGCCGAGACCTTCACGCCGGGGGAGAGGCGCGACGCCGCGGACAAGAGTTCGTCGGCGGCGCGCCACCTCGCGGCGCGGTGGGCGGCCAAGGAAGCGGTGATCAAGGCCTGGTCGGGGTCGCGGTTCTCCAAGAAGCCGATGCTGCCGGAGGGCATCCACCGCGACATCGAGGTCATCACCGATATGTGGGGCCGGCCGAAGGTGCGGCTCTCGGGTGCGATCGCCGAGCATCTCAAGGATGTGACGATCCACCTGTCGCTGACCCATGAGGCGGACACCGCGGCCGCGGTCGCGGTTCTCGAAGCCTGATCCCGCCAGCGTGCGTGTCTGCTGCTGGACGCGCCGCTTGCGGGTGCGAGTTTGCGCACGCTCGCGAGTCACTAGCCTTGAGTTATGAGTGAACTCGTCGAGCGGGTCCGGGAGCTGCTGCCGTCGGTGCGAGCCGACCTCGAGGAGCTGGTGCGCATCGAGTCGGTGTGGGCCGACCCGGCGCGCCGGTCGGAGGTGTACCGCAGCGCCGAGCTGACCGCGAAGCTGTTGGCCGAGGCCGGTTTCGGTGACGTCCGCACCGTCGAGTCCGGCGGCGCGCCCGCGGTGATCGCGCGGCACCCCGCCCCGGCGGGTGCGCCCACTGTGTTGCTGTACGCGCATCACGACGTCCAGCCCGAGGGTGACCGCAGTCAGTGGCATTCGGCGCCGTTCGAGCCGACCGAGCGTAACGGGCGGCTCTACGGTCGTGGCACCGCCGACGACAAGGCCGGTATCGCAACGCATCTGGCCGCGTTCCGGGCGCTGGGGCCGAACCCGCCGGTGGGCGTCACCGTCTTCGTCGAGGGCGAGGAGGAGTCCGGTTCGCCGTCGCTGTCGGCGCTGCTGGACGAGCACCGCGACCTGCTGGCCGCCGACGTCATCGTCATCGCCGATTCGGACAACTGGAGCACCGACATCCCGGCGCTGACGGTGTCACTGCGCGGGTTGGCCGACTGTGTGGTCGAGGTGGCGACGCTGGATCACGGCCTGCACTCGGGCCTGTGGGGCGGGGTGGTGCCGGACGCGCTGAGCGTGCTGGTCCGGTTGCTGGCCAGCCTGCACGACGACGACGGCAACGTGGCCGTGCAGGGCCTGCACGAGGCGTCGGCGGCCGAGGTGGAGTTCAGCGAGCAGCGGGTGCGCGCGGACTCGGGTCTGCTCGACGGGGTACGCCAGATCGGCACCGGCCCGGTGGTGCAACGGATGTGGGCGCGCCCGGCCATCACGGTCATCGGTATCGACACCACGCCGATAGCCAAGGCGTCGAACACCCTGGTGCCCCGGGCCCGGGCGAAGGTGAGCATGCGGGTGGCCCCGGGCGGGGACGCGCGGGCGCATCTGGACGCGCTGACCCGGCATCTGCAGGAGCACGCGCCGTGGGGCGCGCAGGTCACCGTCACACCCGGGGACGTCGGGCAGCCGTATGCGATCGAGGCCGCCGGCCCGGTCTACGACGCGGCCCGGGAGGCCTTCCGGGCCGCCTGGGGGCGCGAGCCGATCGACATGGGGATGGGCGGGTCGATCCCGTTCATCGCCGAGTTCGCCGCCGCGTTCCCGGCTGCCACCATCCTCGTCACCGGGGTGGAGGATCCGGGCACCCAGGCGCACAGCATCAACGAGAGCCTGCACCTCGGGGTGTTGGAACGCGCGGCGACCTCGGAAGCGCTGTTCCTGGCGGCGCTGGCCGACGCCGCCGGTCGTTAGACGCTGAGGTCGCGGCGCAGCTTGGCGACGTGCCCGGTGGCCTTCACGTTGTACTGGGCCACCTCCACGTTGCCCACCTCGTCGACCAGGAAGGTCGAGCGGATGACGCCCTGCACGGTCTTGCCGTACATGGACTTCTCCCCGAAGGCGCCGTAGGCGGTCAGCACCTTCTTCTCCGGGTCCGAGAGCAGCGGGAAGGTCAGTCCCTCGGCGTCACGGAACTTGGCCAGCTTCTCCGGCTTGTCGGGGGAGATCCCGATGACGTCGAGGCCGGCCTCGTTGAGCTCGGCGAGGCTGTCCCGGAAGTCACAGGCCTGCTTGGTGCAGCCCGGCGTCGACGCGGCCGGGTAGAAGTACACGATCACCTTGCGGCCCTTGTAGTCGGACAGCTTGACGGTGTTGCCGTCTGCATCGGGGAGGCTGAAGGCGGGAGCCTTGTCGCCGACTGCCAGCCGCGGGGTCTGTGCCATGCGTCGTTACGCCTTTCTGATCGACCGGGGCAGCGGGGTCGGCTCCGGCTGCTCTAGGGTAAACGGCAAGGTTGTGACAGAAGTTGTGACATGACGGCGCAGATGGAGGGCCATAGTGGCTGACCGGGATCCTGAGACGATCAAGCGGGACATCGACCAGGCACGTGACCAGCTGGCCGCGACGGTCGACATTCTGGCCGTGCGGGCCAATCCTCAGCGGCTGGCGGACGATGCCAAGGCCAAGGTGCTCGCGTTCGTGACGAAGCCGCCGGTGCTGGCTTCCCTGGCCGGTGTGGGCGTTGTGGTCGTGGTGTTGGTGGTCCGCCGGATCAAGCACCGCTGACGCCGCGGCGGCGGCGCGGACGCAGCCAGCCGGTCAGCGAGAACGTGGGCGGATTTGCGGTACGGCCCAGGCGGCTGCAACTGACGACCGAGACAGTGTTCGGCGTGGCCGCGCCATCAGGGCTGGCGGCCGACGACTCGAATGCGCCTCGGTCTGGCATCAGCTAATACCTCGTTTCATCCCGGGTGCTGCAGTGAAGCCTGGTGTACCCGGTTTGCAGCTAACTGAACCCTAGCATGACGATAACTTTTCTGGTCAACATCCGCTAGTACATCTACCTGGTATTTAGATGTTCACAGCTACGAAATCAGCGGTGACGCAGGGTATCGAAAGTCACTCTGGGCACATTCGAGTGCGGCAGCTATCAGTCTTGCCCTGGTAGACACAGCAATTTACGCGCGCGTTAGCCGCGACGATATCCCTGTCGCGCGCGCCGGGGAAGGTTTGCGCAGAAATTCCGGCCGGGACTAGGCCGACCCGATCACCGGCGGGTACCAGTACTCGTTGCCGCCGGTGAGGACCGCGCCGACCAACTCATCGGTGACCATGCCGCTGGCGGGCTGGGTCGCCGGAGCCACCCGGGCGGGGACGCCCAGCGGGGCCGGTCTGACCACGGGCCGTGCCTGGCGCGCGCAGTCGATCGCATAGCGGTCCGCGCCGAGCAGTAGGTCGCCGACCGCCGAGGCTGCGTGCGGCCGGCCCGCGCCGGGTAGGCACGGCGTCAATGCCGACCACTCGACCACCGGCACTCGGGCCGGGGTGTCCGGGATGGCGAACAACGCCGGATGCGCGATCGACTCCACCTGGATGCCGCAGCCGCTCAGGGCGGCCGCGGCGAGAAGCGCGCAGCACGCTGCGGAACGGTGCTTGCGGCGACGTGTCATCGCGCGACCCTTCCGTCCGGCACCTACCTGCGCGGCGCGTGTCCTGAAATCCCTCGTGCTCGGCGGTCTTTGAGAGGTAGTGGACGGGCGGGATTCAATTGACGCATCTGAAAATTCAAGTGTGGCAACTCATTTGCAATTTCATGATCATTCCACACTGGGTCTCGAGGTGCGGGTCTTCGGTGATTTCGGGGGCGGATCCGCTACCGGTCGCGACGGGTGGCCCGACCGGACGCCCGGGCCACCGCGGCGTCCTCGCCCGCCTTGGTGAGTCGGACCACGAAGATGTCCTCCCGCGCCAGCCGTTCCCCGACCGAGGCGGTGGCCACCAGTTCGTCTCCCTCATGAGCGGGGGCGAGGTAGTCGATGTGGATGGAACTGACCACACCGCTGTGGGTTTCGTTGTTGGCCGCCGCCGCCAGCGCGGCGCCGACCACGCTGAGCATCAGCGCCCCGTGCGCGGTGCCGTGCGGATTGAGGTGCTCGGGCCCGACCCGCAGGGTCGCGGTGGCCGCACCGCCACCGAAGTTCTGCACCGCGATACCGAGATGCCGGGCGTAGTGATCGGTTGTCACATCAGAGCTTTCTTCTGGACCTTGCCCATGGCGTTGCGGGGCAGGGCGGGGACGAAACGGACCTCGCGCGGGCGCTTGTGCCACGACAGATCCTCGGCGACATGGGTGATCAGGCGGTCGGCGAGATCGGCGGTGTCCGAGTCGGTGACCACGTAGGCGACGATGCGCTGGCCCAGATCGTCGTCGGGCGCACCGATCACGGCGACCTCGGTGACCTCGGGTCGGGCCAGCAGCGAGGTTTCGATCTCGCCGGCTCCGATCCGGTAACCGCCGGACTTGATCAGGTCCACCGACTCGCGGCCGACGATGCGGTGGAACCCGTCCGCGTCGATGGCCGCCAGATCGCCGGTGACGAACCAGCCGTCCTCGGTCCAGCTCGCGGCGGTGACCTCCGGCCGGTTCAGGTAGCCGTCGAACAGCATCGGCCCACGCACCTGCAGGCGGCCGATGGACTCCCCGTCATGGGGAACCGATGTGCCGTCGTCGGCCTGGATGCGGGTCTGGGCGCCGGCGACCGGTTGCCCGACCCAACCGGGGCGGCGCTCACCGTCGGCGCGGGTGCTCAGCGTGATCATCGTCTCGGTCATGCCGTACCGCTCGATGGGCGCCTGGCCGGTGAGCTCGCGCAGCCGGTCGAAGACCGGGACCGGAAGCGGCGCACTGCCGCTCACCAACAACCGGGCCGACGCCAGCGCCGCGGCCGCCCGCTCGTCCCGGGTGATCCGGGTCCACACCGTGGGCACCCCGAAGTACATGGTGGCGCCGGCCTCGGCGTAGCGCTCCGGCGTCGGTTTCCCGGTGTGCACCAGGCGCGACCCGATGTGCAGCGAGCCGAGGACGCCGAGGATCAGGCCGTGCGTGTGGAACAGCGGCAGGCCGTGGGCGACGGTGTCATCGGCGGTCCACTGCCAGGCCTCGGCCAGCCCATCCAACCCGGCTGCGATGCCCCGTCGGCTGAGCAGCACACCCTTGGGGGCGCCCGTGGTGCCCGAGGTGTACAGGATCATCGCGACCTGCTCCGGCGCAACAGGTTCCGGCAGGGCGGCGGTGCGGGCGGAGTCCTCGGGGTCGGCGACCGGGAGGTCCGCCCCGTCGCGGCGCGGTCCGACCCATACGGTGGCGGCGGAGTCCGCGACGATGTGGGCCACCTCGGCGTGGCCGGCGTCCGGGGGCACCGGCACCACCGGGACACCGGCCAGCAGCGCACCCACCACCGCGATGACCGTGGTCAGGGTGGGCTCGGCGTTGACGGCCACCACCTGACCCGGACCCAGCCGGCGCAGGTCGGCGGCGAATCCCGCGGAGCGCTCCCGCAACTCGTTGCGCGACAGGGTCGTCCCGTCGATGGTGACGGCCCGGTCGTCGTCGGCGGTCGAGGTGTCGAGCAGGGCGTGCAGCAGAGTGTGGGTCATGAGAAGGCCATTCCGGGAAGGATGAGAACGAGGGTGAGGACGATCGGCCCCAGCACCACCATCGACAGACCCCAACGGGTCAGCAGTTTGGTCATGCGCGGGCGGGCCTCCTCGTCGACGGTGGTGGCTACGTAGGTGGCGCCGACGGTGGAGAACGGGGACACGTCGACGATCGACGCGCACACACCGATCGCGCAGATCAGCGCCCAGCCGGGGATGCCGCCGTCGGCGATGAGCGGAAGCGCCAGCGGTACCAGGGCGGCCAGCATGCCGGTGGTGGAGGCGAAGGCCGAGATCAATGCGGCCGCGGCGCACAGCAGGATGGCCGCCACCAGCGGTGAACCCAGGTGCACGGCACCCTCGCCGAGCAGATCCACCACGCCCATCTCGGTGAGCACGCTGACATAGGTGATGATGCCGCCGACCAACAGGACCGAGCCCCAGTCGATCCGGCTCATCGCCTTCTTGCCCGACGATGCGTCCAGCAGTGCGGCGACCGCGCCGAGGCCGTAGCCCAGCACGCCGATGTCCGGGGTGAGGCCGAGCAGGGACAACACGATGACGGCGGCCACCAGGATCAGCATCATCAGCAGGGTCAGCATCTGCATGCCGGTGGGCCGGCCGGGTGCAACGAGTTCGTCGTCGTCGGTGCCCTCGCCTGCGCCGCCGGAGGTGGTGTCGATGTCCAGGGTCGAACCGCCGTACTGGGGCAGGGTGGCTCCGTGCGCCACCATCGCCCGGCCGAAGGCGGGGGTCTCGGCGTCGAACTTCTTGCGGCGGCCGAACAGGACGTAGGCGACGGCCAGCAGCACGAGGTTGAGGATGACGGCGACGCTGAACAGCAGCAGCGGGCTGAGCGCGATACCGGCCTCGTTGGCGGTGCCCCAGGTGATGATGCCGAACAGGCTGGTGGGGGCGAACGCGCCGGCGCTCAGCCCGGCGCCCATCGCCAGCGCCATCAGCATCGGGTCGATGCCGCGCTTGTGCGCGATGCTCATGCCCATCGGCGCCATCACCAGGCCGCCCAAGGGGGCGCCCATCGCGGAGATGATCGCGGTGAGGGCGAAGAACACCGCCGGGAACAGGGCGTCCCGATTGCCGACCTTCGCCAGCGACGCCCGGATGAGCCAGTCGATGGTGCCGTTGCTGTGCGCGATGCCGAAGAAGTAGGTCACGCCGACCAGTAGCACCAGGATGCTCAGCGGGAAGCCCGAGATGACCTCGTTCAGGCTCAGCCCGGCCAACCACAGGCCCACCATGCATGCGACCGGGAACATCACGATGCCGATGTTGACGTTGCGCACCGCGGCAATCGCGAACACCGCGATGAAGATTCCGAGTGCGATCAGTTGCGCTGTCATGTCACCTCCCTCTATATTCGGTCCATTGGCTGGACCGACGGTTCATCTGTTAGACCGATGGGCGGTAACCTAGCTCACACACGAGGGGAGAGGCAACCTTGGCCACAGAGAGCGTGGTGTCGGCGTTCCGGGTGCTGGAGGCGGTGGCCGAGTCGCAGCCGGTCGGGCTGTCCGAACTGGCCCGTTCCGTCGGACTGCCCAAGAGCACGGTCCAGCGAAACCTGCTGACCCTGCAGGAGGTGGGCTGGCTGCGGCCCACCGAGTCCACCCCGACCCGCTGGCAGTTGACCTACCGGGTGGTGGCCATCGTCGGCCGGGCCGGTGGGGAGAGTCTGCGCGAGGCCGCGCTGCCGGTGATGAACGAACTGCAGCTCGGCACCACCGAGACGATCCACCTCGCCGCCGCCGACGGTGACTCGCTGGTGCTGGTCGAGCGTCTGGACACCCCGCACCGGTTGCGCGCGTTCCTGCCGCTGGGCGAGCGGATCGCCCTGCACGCCTCGGCCACCGGGTTGGCGTATCTGTCCGCCTGCAGCGCTGAGTACCTGGACAAGTACCTGACCGGGCCGCTGCCTGCCCAGACCCCGGACACGCTCACCGATCCAGACCGAATCCGGGCCGTGGTCAACGAGATTCGCGATCGCGGCTACTCGGTGAACGTCGGCGGGCTGTCCCACGGGATCAGTTCGCTCGGAGCGCCGATCGAGAGCGCGTCGGGCCCGGTGGCGGCGCTGTCGGTGTCGGGGCCGAGTAGCCGCATCACCGCCGACCGGTTCGAGGAGTTGGGCGCACAGGTCCGCGAGGCCGCGGCGCGGATCAGCACGGCCCTGCGCGGAGAACGCTGACTCAGAGGTCGAGCACCAACCGGCTGCCGGCCGTGGCCCGGGACACACAGATGGTCATGCAGGTGCCGGCGGACTGCTGCTCGGCGTTCAGGTAGGAGTCGCGGTGGATCGGCGACCCGCTCAGGACGGCCGTCTCGCAGCTGCCGCAGATCCCGTTGCGGCACGAATTGGCCGGGGCCAGGCCGGCCCGCTCGAGGGCGTCCAGGATGGAGGCGTCGACCGGAACCGGCACCACCCGCCCGGAACGGGCCAACTCAACCTCGAAATCTGCGACGGCCGGGGCCGCGGGCGCCGGCGCGGACCGCCGGAGTGCCTTGGGTAACCGCGGCCGCTTCAACATCGCGACAGTCAGCCCGCGTGCTGGGTGTGCGGGCAGCCGACGCCGGTGGTCGCGGTCGCGTCGTGGTGGGTGTAGCGGGTGGCGGTGACGCCCTTCTTGGCGGCATTGGTGCGGGTGTACCAGACCACCAGCCGCCAGAACAGGTCACCGTTGTCCAGCTGTCGTTCGATCCGGCGCCGCGCACCGGGCAGCCGGTCACTGAGCCGGTTGACGGTGACGTTCGCGGTCACCGCCAGGCGGGTCACGGTGTCCCAGGGCCGGATGCTCGCCCCCTCGAAGGGGGTGCCCTTCACCAGTGCGGCCACCCCGTCCGTGCCGCTGTAGAACCCGATCAGGCCGAGCGCCGGCGTCATCGCCGCGATGATGAGCTTGTTCACGAGCGTGTTCTCGCGCAGACTCGCGGTCGCGGTGGCGGCCATCGGCTCGGTGTACTCCGACGGCCCGCCGGCCGTGCTGAACTGGTAGTGCAGGGCCGCCAGCGCATCGTCGAGGCTGCGCGGGACCAGTTCCTCGGACGCGCCGAAGATATAGCCGATGTAGGCCCAGTACATGGTGACGTCGGTGAGCTCCTGGCGGGTATGACGGCGTCCCAGAACGTGATCCAGCAACATCGGGAACAGCCCGAAGGACAGTGAGGCGCCCATGATCGACGTGTTCGAGATCGGGTTGCCGTGCTGGGCGAAGTGCTCGTCGCCCCAGGAGCGGCGCAGGCCGGCGCGGACTTGACCGTGCATCAGCCGGACCCGGATGGTGTCGTGGAAGCGCGGTGAAGTGCGTTGCACCGCATCGGGTTCGGCCATCGCGGCGAACCACAGGTTGGTCTCCAGGTTGCGGGTGGCGAAGTCCTCCACGTACCGGCCGGTGGCGCCGACCGCGCTGGACACCTCCTCGCCGACGAAGGTCGCCATGAAGTCGAGCACGGCCATGCACAACTTGCCCGAGAACGAGGACCGGGTCCACAGTCGGCGGCCGCGCTCCCACTGCTCGGGATCGTGCCAGGGCGGCGGATTGTCAATGCGTGCAAAGAAATCCACCAGGGCCTGCGGGGCGTCCTCGACGCTGTCGATGCCGTTGGTCAGGGCCTGCTCGAGCATCGCGCGACCGCGCTCCATGCCGGTCTCCCGGAACGCCTCGACGACGGCGTCGATCGGCTCGTCGCCCTGCCAGAAGTGATCGGCGAACAACCGGTTGAGTTCGGTGTCCGCCGGCGGCTTGTCGGTATCCAGCCAGGGGGAGAGCAGCATCGTGCACGGGTGGCTCCACAGGTCGGAGGCATTCCGCGCCCGTGGTGGCGCCGGTCGCAGTGCCATGCCCGGCTGATGGTGGAAGTCGAAAGGATGGCCGGCGACGCTGGTGGCATCCGCAGTCGACATGTCTGCACTCCCTTGTGAACAAACGCGGTCAAATGAGACAACTAAATGGCTAGTTGTCTCACTATAGCCCGTCGGCCAGGCGATTAGAGTCAGGTCGCATGACCAGGCCCAGCGCGCCGATGCGGGAGCTGCTGACCGCGGCCTTCGAACCGGACTTCGACCGCCGCGCCTACGACGGCGTCGACCTACGGATCATGGACGCCGGCATGGCGGTGCTGGCCGAGCACGGGACCAAGGCGGCGACCACCACCGAGATCGCCCGGCGCGCCGACGTGGGGCGGGCCACCCTGCACCGCCGGTTCGCGACCAAGGACATCCTGTTCCGGCACGCGCTGGCCCGGGAGCTGACCGCGATCTTCACCGAGTTCGCCGAGCTGATGGCCACCCATGCCGATCCGCGCGAACAGGTCGCCGAGGCATTCGCGCTGTGCATCCGCACGGTGCAGCGGCCCCCGTTTCACCATGACAGCGCGGCACGCCGGGCCGAGCTGGTGGCGGCCTTCGCCGAGGGTTCGCCGTCCCCGCTGGACCGGGGCCGGGACTTCCTCGCCGAGGCCATCCGCGCGCAGACACAGCGCGGCGAGATCCCAGCGGGAGATCCGCACCGGCAGGCTGACGCGCTGATGCACGTCATCATCGGCTTCTATGTGGCGCCCGCGGGCACCGTGAACCTCTCCGACCCCGAGGAGGTCCGGGCATTCGCGCGGCGCTATCTCAGCCCGATCCTGCTCTCGCCCGGCACGTCATGACCCGTCGCCGGTGCCCTTGTCGTCGTTGTCGTCGTCCTTGGTGCCCTTGATGTCTCGGTCACCGGCTGCGGTCTCGTTGTCGGGCTTGTTCACCGCAGGTGACGTGGAGTTCACCGCCGAAGAGTCGGCGTCCTCGTCTTTGAGTTCGGCCGAGTCCTTGAGATCCGCTGCGGGGGAGAGGTCCTCGGGCGTACCCGTGGTCACGGGCTCGGCCGGGTCGAGATCCGCGTCCTCGCCAAGGGGCTGTTCCTCGTCGACCGCGTTCTCGTCTGCGTCCTTTTTCTGACCCGAGCCGTCCTCGTCGTCCTGGCGGGCCGGGCCGGCTGTCGACCGTTCGCCCGCCGGCGCCTGCTCGGGTTCGTCGAAGGACCGCTGCTGCGGCGAGGTCTCGGGGGCACCGTCGCGGCCGGAGTTGCCGGGAGCCGAGTACGCCATCGACCGCGCACCGACGGCAGCTGAATCGGCCTCCGTCACTTCGGGTTCCGGACCGGACACGGCCAGTGTGGTGTTCGGCCGGTTGATGCCCAGTACGGATCCCACGAAGTTCACCACCGCCTGGACGACCTGCGTGACCAGCCTCGGGATGAACGCCAGGGCCTGGCCGATCGCTCGGGCGACCTGCTGCAGGAAGGCCTGCAACGGGTTGACGGCGGTCGGGGGCGGATTGAACTCCTCGATCAGATCGGCCAGGACGCCGGCCGCGAGTTTGGCATTCCACTCGTAGTCGTACAGGCCGAGATGCTGTTCGGGTTCGGTGCCGTCCGGTGCGGTATCGCGGGTCTGGTAGATGAACACCGGTCCGGCTCCGTCGATGGTCTGCCATGTCCGCAGCAGATTCTCGATGAAGTCCGCCTGCATCTGCTCGGTGAGGTAGACGTTCTGATAGGTGACGTTGGTCGGCTGGCCGTACTCGCTGATCCAGACCTTCAGGCCGCCATCGCCGTGTTCGACCATCAGCGCCCGGATCATGTCGTACTGCTCGATGGGGTAGTCGAAGACCGGCAGGTCCTGGCCTTCGGAGAACGGCATCGTGTACTGGTACGGGTGATACGAGAGGGCGTCGAAGTAGCCCTTGGCCCCCGCCTCGTACATGCCGGCGAGGAATTCGACCGGACTCATCGCCGTGCCGTCCTCGTAGGTGGGGCCCGCGGTCAAGGACCCGGCCACCACCACCGCGGACGGATCGGCGTCCTTGATGGCGGTGTAGCTCGCCTGCAGTATCGCGGTGTAGGCGGCCGGATCGACCGGATCCCAGAACATCGACGCGGTCGGTTCGTTCCAGATCTCGTAGGCCGAGATCCGGCCCGCGTACCTTTCGGCGATAGCGCCGGTGAAGACGCCGTACTCGGTCGGATCGGGGTGATCCGACCAGGCGTCCCCCTCTTCGCGAATGGGCGTGTACAGGATGGTGCCCAGGACGCCCATGCCGCGGGCCTCGGCAGCCGAGACCATCCGATCGAGGTTCGTCCAGTCATAGACGCCCTGCTCGTCCTCGATGAACGCCCAGAAGATCCCGACCCGGACGTTCTGGACCCCCAGCGCCTGCATCGCGTCGAGGGTGTCCGCTATCTCGTCCTCGCTCATGTCATAGAACTCGTGCCCCTCGGCGATGCCGATGGTGCTGGGCAACTCTGCGATGGCGGCCACCGGCTGCACCGGGTAGCTCGCGACCCGCGCCGCCTGGGCCGAGGCCGGGCCGCCGATCCCGCCGACCAGAGCCAGCGATGACGCGATGCTGATGACCGCGACAGCCAGGCGTTTCAGTGATCTTGATGACTGTCGCTTCATTGCGACTCCCCCCGGGCCGACGGGTGCGGCAGGGGTCTGACACTACGCCGAGCGCGGGCGCCGGCGGTGTGTTTCGCGCCGATCGCGGCCATGCTGGCAAACATTCGCGGGCGACGCCCACGCCCCCCGGGCCGGTCCGCCCGGTTCCGGAACGCCGAAAGCCCCGCCGGAGCGGGGCTTTCGTGTGGTGCGCCGTCAGGGTTTCGAACCCCGGACCCGCTGATTAAGAGTCAGCTGCTCTACCAACTGAGCTAACGGCGCGCTGCGGGGAGAACAATAACAGGACCGACGCTGCAAGATGAAATCCGCAGGACAATGGGGATCCGGTTGCGCGTGGACGGCCAGTTGTCGGACGTTCCCTTAGACTATTGCCAAACAACCGTGATTCCGCGGTTTCTGGTGAAAAAGTGGAGCTAAATAGATGGTTCAGGTCTCGCCGGTGGTGGGTGTGGGGCGCCGCAAGACATGGCCGATCGTGATGGCAGTGGCGTTGGGCACAATGTTGGTCCTCGGGGCGTGCAGTAGCCATCAAGCCCCCGAACAGCCCCGGACCATCGCCGACAAGGGCACCCCGTACAGCGATCTGCTGGTGCCCAAACTCACCGCGTCGGTCACCGACGGGGCCGTCGGCGTCACCGTCGACGAACCGGTCACGGTGAGCACCGAGGGCGGCGTCCTCGGCGCCGTCAGCCTGACCGACGAGGACGGCAACCCGGTGGCCGGTGAGTTGAGTCCGGACGGGCTGAGTTGGTCGTCCACCGACCCGCTGGACTACAACGCCGGCTACACACTGAACGCGCGGTCCTCCGGTCTCGGCGGCGAAGCGGCCACCCGGGCGATATTCGAGACGCACTCGCCGAACAACCTGACCATGCCCTACCTGATGCCCACCGAGGGCTCGGTCGTCGGCGTCGGCCAGCCGATCGCGATCCGCTTCGACGAGAACATCACCGACCGGACCACCGCCGAGCAGGCCATCACGATCACCACCACCCCCAAGGTGGAGGGTGCCTTCTACTGGCTCAACAACCGCGAGGTGCGTTGGCGCCCGGCCGAATACTGGAAGCCCGGCACCAAGGTCAGCGTCGAGGTCAACACCTACGGGGTGGAACTCGGCGACGGACTGTTCGGCCAGGACAACGCCGCCACCGACTTCACCATCGGTGACGAGGTGATCGCCGTCGCCGACGACGCCACCAAGACCCTGACCGTCCGCCGCAACGGCGTGGTGGAGAAGACGATGCCGATTTCGATGGGCAAGAACAGCACACCGACCAACAACGGCGTCTACATCATCGGTGAGCGGTTCGCCGAACTGGTGATGGACTCCTCGACCTACGGCGTTCCGGTCAACTCTCCCAACGGATATCGCACCGAGGTGGAGTACGCCACCCAGATGTCCTACAGCGGCATCTACGTGCACGGCGCACCGTGGTCGGTCGGCAGCCAGGGTTACAGCAACGTCAGCCACGGCTGCCTGAACGTCAGCACCGCCAACGCCCAGTGGTTCTACGAGAACACCAAGCGCGGCGACATCGTCGAGGTGGTCAACACCGTCGGGTCCCCGCTGCCGGGTACCGACGGACTGGGCGACTGGAACATCCCGTGGTCACAGTGGAAGGCCGGCAATGCCAGCGACTGACGGGGCCCAGGGGTCACCTTCTCCTGGTTATCGAGTCGCTGAACGCTCCAGTGCGGCAAGTGAATCCTGAATGTAGCTCGGCGGGAACGGTGGCATGCCGCCGACCTGATCGCGGAAACTCTGCGGGGTGCCGGTCCAGTCGTAGGTGATCGTCACATCGGTGCCGTCGCCGTTGGGTGTCAGGTCATAACGCCAGGACCACCCGCCGGGTCGATGCGTGCCGGATTCATCGAGTTGGCCCGGCACCCAGGCGATGGTGCGGTCCTGCTCGAATTCGGTCACCAGGTTGTGCATCACGTAGTGACCCCCGGCGAACTCCAGGAACATGTTCATCACGAACATCTGCCCGACGCCGGTGATGGGTGCGGGATCGACCGCGTCGCGGACCCAGTCGGTGGGTTCGGTGTCCTGGTGGCGGGCCGGGTCGGCGAGGACCGCGAACACCGCGTCGGGGCCGGCGGGGATGGTGCGGGTGACCACGTAGCGCTCTTCGGTGGAGGCCATCAGGCGTCCTTTCCATACAGTCGGGCGATGTCGGGGCTGTCCAGCCAGCCGGAGTAGGTCGGTCGCGACGGCCATCCGGGCGGGGAATCCAGCCATTCCTCCTGCCTGCCGTAGGGCAGCACGTCGATCAGCGGGAAGGAGTGGCTGAGCTGTTCGGTGCCACGGCCGTTGGTGTGCCAGGTGCGGTACACGGTATCGCCGTCGCGCAGGAGCACGTTCACGGCGAAGCCCTCACCCGGCGGCGCGTCGACGTCGGCGCCGAAGCTGCTCTCCGAGGAGGAGTACCACTCCATCTTGTTGCCGACCTTCTCGCGGTAGGCCAGCGCCTCCTCGATCGGTCCGTTGGTGACGATGACGAAGCGGGCGTCGTAGTTGTCCAGGAAGTCCAGCCGGGTGTACTGCGAGCTGAACCAGGTGCAGCCGCCGCACTGCCATTCCGCGCCGTCGGTCCACATGTGGTTGTAGACGATCAGCTGTGAGCGGCCCGCGAACACGTCGGCCAGCCGCACCGGGCCCTGCGCGCCGATCAGCGTGTAGTCGGGCAGTTGCACCATCGGCAGGCGCCGGCGCTGGGCGGCGATCGCGTCGAGTTCCCGGGTGGCGGCCTTCTCGCGGCGGCGCAGATCCGCCAGTGCGGCCCGCCAGGTGTCCTCGTCCACGACCGGTGGCTTGGCTGTCGTCATGGGGTCTCCTTTACAACAGTTCGTGTCGGTGTAGACCCACCGTGCGCGCAGAACTCATCGGGCGCGGTACTGTCCCCGAACAAAGGGTGTCCTAACACCGCCAGGCCAGAGAAGAGGAGTCGTACACACGATGAGTGGTGAAGGTTCAGACATCGCCGGCTTGCGAGTGCTCGTGGTCGGCGCGTCCTCGGGTATCGGGCACGCGGTCGCCGTCCAGGCCGCCGAGCGTGGCGCCAAGGTGGCGGTGGCGGCCCGGCGCACCGAGCTGCTGACCGAGCTGGCCGAAAAGATCGGTGGCTGGGCCTTCGAACTGAACGTCGAGGATCCGGCGGCGATCACCCGGGTGGTGGGGGAGGCCGCCGAGACCCTCGGTGGTTTCGACGCCGTCGTGTTCACCAGCACGGTGGCGCCCATGGCGCACATCGAGGACACCGACATCGCCACCTGGATCCACGCCTTCAACGTCAACACCCTGGGCGCGCACGGCGTGCTGCGGGCCGTGCAGCCGCACCTGTCCGAGGACGGCGTCGTCCTGATCGCCTCCAGCCACGACGTGGGCCGCCCGCGGGCCGGTGTGGCCGCCTACAACGCCAGCAAGGCCGCGTTGAACGAGATCCTGCACTCCTGGCGCAGCGAGCACCCGGACCTGTCCATCGTGCGGGTGGGCATCGGCCCGACCGAGGACACCGAGATCCTGCGCGGTGCCGACCGGGACCTGCTGTCGTTGCTGTTCAAGTCCTGGGTGGCGCACGGGCAACTGCCCGAGCAGATGTCCGCGCTCAACGACGTTGCCAACACCCTGGTTTCACTGGTCAGCGCGGCCTATCTGAATCCGACCGTGGTGCCCGAGGTGGTGCAGCTGGCCCCGCGCATCCGGCGCTCGGGATCGTCAGCGTCCTGAGGTCAACCCCAGTCGCGGGGTAGCGGGGACCCGATGGTCCCGCTGATCGAGGCGGGTTGCCCGTCGGCTGTGATCTACGTCACTGGGCGCGGACTGTCCTGACCTGTCGATCGGATTTGCCCGGCGGTTCTGCCCGGCGAGGCGCCTTGACGTCAAAGACCGAGCGCCCGGGCCTGGGGCGGTGGATCAGGTGTGCCGGCGCGGCGCCACAACCTCTTAGCCGAGAAATTCGCACCTTGAGAGCCGTTGGCAGGCTGCGGGTTTGGTGACCCGCTTGAGAGGTACCCCTAGCGGGAGAGCCGGCCAATCCGGACTGGTTCCCGGCGAAACAGGAGTGCGCGACATGAGCGGCATGGACAAGGCGAAGAACAAGATGCAGGACCTCGGCGGAAAGGCGAAGGAAGCGGTTGGAAAGGCCACCGGCGACCGGGACACCGAAAACGAGGGCAAGGGCGATCAGGTGAAGTCCAACCTCAAGGATGCCGGCGAGAAGGTGAAGGACGCCTTCAAGAAATGATCGGCGTTCGGCTTGCGAACGTTCGTCGCAAGCGCCTCTAGAACGCAAATGGTGGGAGGGCCGAAAGGCCCTCCCACCTGCGGGGGTGGCTGACGGGACTCGAACCCGCGACAGCCAGGATCACAACCTGGTGCTCTACCAACTGAACTACAGCCACCATTGCCGCCTGAGCGGCGTTGACGATCTTAACCGGTCGACGCCGTTAAACCGAATCGGCATCCCTGGACGCGGTGGCGGCCGGCCCGAGCTCGGCGGCCACGGCGGCGATCTCGCTGGTCGAAGGGCCCGGATCGGCGACGAACGCGGTCCGCCGGTAGTAGCGCAGTTCCTGGATCGACTCGTGGATGTCGGCCAGGGCGCGGTGGGCGAGGCCCTTCTCCGGCTGGCCGAAGTAGATCCGCGGGTACCAGCGCCGGCACAGCTCCTTGATGGAGCTCACATCGATCATCCGGTAGTGCAGGAAGTCGTCCAGGGTCGGCATGTCGCGGGCGATGAAGCCACGGTCGGTGGCGATCGAATTGCCGCACAGCGGAGCGGTTTTCGGCTGTTTCACATGGCTGCGGATGTAGTCCAGCACCATCGTCTCGGCGGTCGCGAGATCGATCGAGGAGGCCAGCACCTCCTTGTCCAGCCCGGACTTGGAATGCATCTTGGCCACCACCTCGACCATGCCGGACAGGTCATCCCGCTCGGCGTGGATCACCACGTCGATTCCTTCGCCCAGCACATTGAGGTCGGCATCGGTGACCAATGCCGCAATCTCGATGAGCTTGTCGGACTTCAGATCAAGGCCGGTCATCTCACAGTCGATCCACACGAGTTCTTCACGCACGGAGATCCACAGTATTCCCACCGTCGCCGAATCGCTGCCTGCACCTGTCCCGATGTTGCGTATTCAGTAATGTCTGGCCCATGACCGCAGAATCGACCGCGACCCCGGCGCAGCAGATCGCCGCAGGTTACGCCGTTGAAGGCCAGGCTCTGGAGCTGGGAACCGTCGTCGTCGACGGGGTGGTCGACCCGGGCGCACAGGTCCGAATTCCGTTGGCCATGGTCAACCGGCACGGCCTCATCGCCGGTGCGACGGGCACCGGCAAGACCAAGTCGCTTCAGGTGATGGCCGAGCAGCTGTCGGCCGCCGGGGTGCCGGTGCTGATGGCCGACGTCAAGGGTGACCTGTCCGGGCTGTCCCGGCCGGGGGAGAACAGCCAGCGCACCGCCGAGCGTGCCACCGACACCGGCGATGCGTGGGAGGGCGCCGCCTACCCGGTGGAGTTCCTGTCGCTGGGCACCGAGGGGATAGGTGTGCCGGTGCGCGCCACCATCACCAGCTTCGGGCCGATCCTGCTGTCGAAAGTATTGGGCCTCAACGCCACCCAGGAATCCACCCTGGGGCTCATCTTCCACTTCGCCGACCAGAAGGGCCTCTCGCTGCTCGATCTCAAGGATCTGCGCGCGGTCATCCAGTACCTCACCAGCGATGAGGGCAAGCCCGAGCTGAAGGCCCTCGGCGCGGTGTCGCCGACGACGGCCGGGGTCATCCTGCGGGCCCTGATCAACCTGGAGGCCGACGGCGGGGACACCTTCTTCGGCGAGCCCGAGCTCGAACCCAAGGACCTGATCCGGCTGGACCCACAGGGCCGCGGCGTCATCACCCTGTTGGAACTGGGCGCCCAGGCCGCGCGCCCGGTGATGTTCTCCACCTTCCTGATGTGGGTGCTGGCCGATCTGTTCAGCACGCTGCCCGAGGAGGGCGACCTGGACAAGCCGAAGCTGGTGTTCTTCTTCGACGAGGCGCACCTGCTGTTCAACGACGCCTCCAAGGCGTTCCTGGAGCAGGTCGAGCAGACCGTCAAGCTGATCCGCTCCAAGGGCGTCGGCGTCTTCTTCTGCACCCAGCTGCCCACCGACGTGCCCAACGATGTGCTCAGTCAGCTGGGCGCCCGGGTCCAGCACGCGCTGCGCGCGTTCACCCCGGACGACCAGAAGGCGCTGCGCAAGACGGTGCGCACCTACCCCAAGACCGACATCTACGACCTGGAGAAGTCGCTGACCTCGCTCGGGATCGGCGAGGCCATCGTCACCGTGCTGTCCGAGAAGGGCGCGCCGACCCCGGTGGCCTGGACCCGGATGCGGGCGCCGCGGTCGTTGATGGACACCATCGGAACGGACGCGATCAAGGCCGCCGCCGCGGCCAGCCCGCTGCAGGCCACCTACGGGCAGACCATCGACCGCGAATCGGCCTACGAACTGCTCAACGCCCGGCTGGCCCCGCCGGAGCCCGCGCCGGCCCCGGCGCCGACGTCGTCGTCACCGGATCTGCCGCCGCCGCTGCCCACCACCCCGGTGGGCTCCGCGGAGGCCGGCGGCACGATCAAGGCCCGCGACATCGCCGAGCCGAGCATGCTGGACAAGATGGTCGCCAGCCCGGCGTTCAAGAGTGCGATGCGCTCGGCGGGCACCGTGATCGGCCGCGAGATCACCCGCAGCATCTTCGGCACCGGCAAGCGCCGCCGCCGCTGAGGCGAGACCTATTCGCCGCCGAGCTTCTTGTAGACCGCGCCGACGATCGGGGTGACGATGGCGCGCGGGGCGTACCCGCTGGCCACCGACATCGCCTTCGAGGTCAGGCCCGGCACGATGCGCATCTTGTTCTGCTCCAGGCCGTCCAGCGACAGCTTGGCGGTGTACTCGGTGTCGATCCACAGGAAATCCGGGATCAGCCGCTCCACCAGGGACTGCTCGGACGGGTCGGGCAGCTCGGTGCGCACCGGCCCGGGCGCCAGCAGCGTCACGTGGATGCCGTCCTTCTTGACCTCGCCGCGCAGCGACTCGCTGAAGGTGTTCGCGAACGCCTTGGTCGCCGCGTAGGTGGCGTTGTTCGGGATCGGGGAGTTGCCCGCGGCCGATCCGGAGATCAGGATGCCGCCGGCGCGGCGCTCCAGCATGCCGGGCAGCACCGCCAGGCAGAGATCGTGCACCGCGATGGCGTTGAGCTGCACCTGGGCCTTCTCGCCGGCCGGGTCCAGCTTGGCCAGCGGGCCGAAGGTGGCGGTGCCGGCGTTGGCGCACAGGATGGAGATGTTGCGGCTCGCGAGTTCCTCGCACAGCACGTCGCGGGCGGCTGGGTCGGCCAGGTCCACCGCGCGCAACTCGACGGTGACACCGTGCTCCGCGGTGATCCGCTCGGCGAGTCCGGTCAGCACCTCCCCGCGACGCGCGGTGATGATCAGGTGGTGGCCGCGGGAGGCCAGATCTCGGGCGAGGGCCTCACCGATTCCTTGGGAGGCACCGGTGACGACGGCGCGGGCATCGGGATGAGGCGCGGGTACGGGCATGGGAGAAATCGTAAGGACTTATAAGGTGACGGCCATGAGCAGCCCCGGGTCGGCGCCCGAGAAGGCCCGGCGGTCCCAGGTCCGGTCGTGGGTGCTGTACGACTGCGGCGCCACCGGACTCAACGCGATCGTCGTGACGTTCGTCTTTTCCGTCTATCTGACCAGTGCGGTCGGCGAGGGCCTGCCGGGGGAGACCACCCCGGCCAGCTGGCTGGGCCGGGCCCTGACCGTCGCCGGCCTCATCGTCGCGCTGCTGGCCCCGGCCACCGGTGTCTGGGTGAACGCGCCGCACCGGCGGCGCCGTGCGCTGGTGCTGCTGACCGGCGTGGTGGTGCTGCTCGCGGCGTCGATGAGCCTGATCCGGGCGGACTATCACTATCTGTTCGCCGGGCTGGCACTGTTGGCGTTCACCGCGGCGTGCAACGACCTGGCCACCGTGCCCTACAACGCCATGCTCGGCCAGCTGACGACGCCGCAGAATTCCGGCCGGGTGTCCGGGACGGGCCTGGCGGTCGGCTACGCCGGAACCGTCGGGCTGCTGCTGCTGGTCTACGTGGCTTTCATCTCCGGGGAGGGTGGCCTGCTCGGGTTGCCCACCGACGACGGGCAGAACGTCCGCGCGGCGATGCTGCTGACCGCGGTGTGGTTCGCGGCGTTCGCGCTGCCGCTGCTGTTCAAGGCGCCGTCACCGCCGGTCGACCCGAGCTACCGCCCGATCGGGTTCTTCGCCTCCTACCGGGTGCTGTGGTCCGAGGTGCGCCGGGAATGGCACCGCGACCGCAACGTCGTCTACTACCTGGTAGCCAGCGCCATCTTCCGGGACGGGCTGACCGGCGTCTTCACCTTCGGGGCGGTGCTCGGGGTCAACGTGTACGGCATCTCCCCGGCCAGCGTGCTGCTGTTCGGGGTGTGCGCCTGTGTGGTCGCCGCGGTCGGGGCGGTGGCCGGCGGTGTGCTGGACGACCGGTTCGGCGCCAAACCGGTGATCGTCACCGCACTGACGTTGATGATCGCCGTGGGCCTGACCCTGATGACGCTGTCCGGCCAGTTGGCGTTCTGGATCTGCGGGCTGCTGCTGTGCCTGTTCATCGGCCCGACGCTGTCCGCGGCGCGCACCCAGATGCTGCGGATGTCCACCGAGGGCAAGGAGGGGGTGGCGTTCGGGCTCTACACCACGACCGGGCGGGCCGCCGCGCCGTTGGCGCCGTGGCTGTTCTTCATCTTCATCGACGCCTTCGGCACCGACCGCGCCGGGATGGGCGGGCTGTGCGTGGTGCTGGGGATCGGCCTGGTGCTGATGCTGGGGGTCCGCACCCCGCGCACCGTCACGGTTTAGCCGATCGGGCTGCAGATGGTCAGGCCCGAGCCGGTCCGCTCGCGCACCTTGGCGCCGGCGATGGTGATCGAGCAGCTGACCTGACGACCGACGTTGATGATGCTCACACTGGCCGACTGCTTGGCCGGCTGCGCCAGCGCCACCGTCTTGCTCCACGGCAGCAGCACGTTGAACTCGGTCTGCAGGATGCCACCGTCGTCGACGTAGGTGACGTTGATGGCCCGGCCCTCGCCGGTGACGTTGTAGGTCACCGGCTCGGTGACGCCCGGGGTGGCCGAGGTGCTCGGTGCCGAGCCGGTGGTGGTCGGCGGGACCACCGGGCGCGGGGTGGTCGTGGTGGTCGGGCGGCGCGTGGTGGTCGGCGGCGGGGTCGGCACGGTGGGCTCGGACGGCCGCTCCGAGAGGGTCGGCACCGGTGCGACGACCGTCTGCTGTTGGGAGCTGTTGACGATGACCAGCGCGATGACCAGGCCGACGACGGTGACGACCGCGACACCGGCGACGATCCACAGCCAGCGCGGCGTGCCCGGCGGCTCCGGTGGGGCGGGCGCCGGCGGGGGTGAACCGTAGGGGGCGCCGTACTGCCCGGTCTGGTACTGGCCGGTCGGGTCGTACCCGTAGGCCGGGTAGGCCGGAATCGGTTCGGTGGGTCGTGGACCGTACGGGTTCTGACCCGCATAGGCCGGATCGGTGTACCCGTATCCGCCGCCGTCGATTCGCTGCGTCGGTTCGTCCCTACGTGGCGATTCGGTCATGCCCACCTCATGAGCACACACGGTACCCGCGCGATCTGTGCGTGGTGGGTAGTCACCGTCCGGGTCGCCGGCGGGCGCCTCAGTGCGCGGCGGCCAGCGCGGCCACCGTCATCGCCCGCAGGATGGTGCGTGAAGCGTGGTCTGTGCTGGGCATTTTGACGCTGTGCGGGGTGGAGTTGAGCAGGCCGAAGGCGGCGTGCGCCTTGAGTCGGGCGTCGGCCTCGTCGAGGCGGGGGTCGATCTTGCGCAGGACGTCGACCCAGATCTCGACGTATTGCCGCTGCGACTTGCGGACCTGGCGCTTGGCCGCCGGCGGCAGGTGCCCGAGGTCACGGTCCTGGATGCGGATCAGGTTCGATTCACCCAGCGCGAAGTCGAGATGGAAGTCGATCAGCCCGTCGAGGGCGGCCGCCGCGTCCGGGGCGGCGGCGACCACCTCGCGGGCGCCGGCCAGCAGTCGGGTGCTGATGCCGACCAGTAGCTCGACGAGCAGGGCTTCCTTATTGGGGAAGTGCCGGTAGATCGCGGGGCCGCTGACGCCTGCCGCCGCGCCGATGTCCTCCAGGCGGACGGCCAGGTAGCCGTGCTCGGCGACCAGCCGCTCGGCCGCGCCGATCAGTTGGGTCCGGCGATCGGATTTGGCCTTGCTGCGCGGAGTCTCGGTCATCCTGGCTCCGTTTCGGCATAGACATTTCAGTTAGTGACGATTAACATCGTACGAGTTAGTCGTCATTAACTCAAATGGAACGGGTTCCAGCGGATGACACATCGCGACGCACACGTCGATCTGGTGACCGAACTGCGCGCCAAGCTCGATGCGGTGGCGCTGGGCGGTCCGGAGAAGGCACGAGAACGCCACGTCGGGCGCGGCAAGCTGCTCCCGCGGGATCGGGTGGACGGGTTGCTCGACCCGGGCAGCCCGTTCCTGGATGTCGCGCCGCTGGCCGCCGACGGCATGTACGACGACGACTGCCCGGGGGCGGGCATGATCGCCGGTATCGGGCGGGTGTCCGGGCGCGAATGCATGATCGTGGCCAACGACGCCACCGTCAAAGGCGGTACCTACTACCCGATCACGGTGAAGAAGCACCTGCGCGCGCAGGAGATCGCACGGGAGAACCGGCTGCCGTGCATCTACCTGGTGGACTCCGGTGGTGCCTTCCTGCCGCGCCAGGACGAGGTCTTCCCCGACCGCGAGCACTTCGGCCGGATCTTCTACAACCAGGCGACCATGAGCGCGCAGGGCATCCCGCAGATCGCGGCCGTGCTCGGTTCCTGCACCGCCGGCGGCGCCTACGTGCCGGCGATGAGCGATGAGGCCATCATCGTCCGTAACCAGGGCACCATCTTCCTCGGCGGCCCGCCGCTGGTGAAGGCAGCGACCGGTGAGGTGGTGACCGCCGAGGAGCTAGGTGGCGGTGACCTGCACTCCAAGACCTCCGGCGTCACCGACCATCTCGCGCACGACGACCGCGACGCGCTGCGCATCGTGCGCAACATCGTCAGCACCTTCGGCCCGCGGCTCGACCCGCCGTGGGAGGTCCGCCCGACCGTCGACCCGGTCGCCGATCAGACCGAGCTCTACGACGTCGTCCCGGTCGACTCCCGGGTGCCCTACGACGTCCACGAAGTCATCAACCGCATCGTCGACGGCAGTGAATTCCAGGAATTCAAGGCCGAGTACGGCACCACGCTGGTCACCGGCTTCGCCCGCATCCACGGCCACCCGGTCGGCATCATCGCCAACAACGGGGTGCTGTTCGGCGAATCCGCGGTCAAGGGTGCGCATTTCATCGAACTGTGCGACAAGCGCAACACCCCGCTGGTGTTCCTGCAGAACATCGCCGGATTCATGGTCGGGCGCGATTACGAGGCCGGCGGCATCGCCAAGCACGGCGCCAAGATGGTCACCGCGGTCGCCTGCGCCCGGGTGCCGAAGCTGACGGTGGTGATCGGCGGCTCCTACGGGGCGGGCAACTACTCGATGTGCGGGCGGGCGTACTCGCCCCGGTTCCTGTGGATGTGGCCCAATGCGCGCATCTCGGTGATGGGTGGGGAGCAGGCGGCCTCGGTGCTGGCCACCGTGCGCGGTGACATGACCCCGGAGCAGGAAGAGGCGTTCAAGGCGCCGATCCGTGAACAGTACGAACACCAGGGCAATCCGTACTACTCCACCGCGCGGTTGTGGGACGACGGCGTCATCGACCCCGCCGATACCAGAACCGTTCTGGGCCTGGCCCTGTCAGTTGTCGCACAGGCTCCGCTGGAGCCGGTGTCCTACGGCGTCTTCCGGATGTGAGCGAGATGACTTCAGGTAGTTTCCACACCGTTCTGGTGGCCAACCGCGGCGAGATCGCGGTCCGTGTCATCCGCACCCTGCGCGCCATGGGCATCCGCTCGGTCGCGGTGTACAGCGACGCCGACGCCGGCGCCCGCCACGTCGCCGAGGCCGACACCGCGGTCCGCATCGGCCCGGCCGCCGCCCGGCAGAGCTACCTCGACATCGCCGCGATCGTGTCCGCGGCGCAACGCACCGGCGCCCAGGCGGTACACCCGGGCTACGGGTTCCTGGCCGAGAACGCCGAATTCGCGTCGGCCCTGGATGCCGCGGGCATCGTCTTTATCGGCCCGCCGGAAACCGCGATCAAGACCATGGGCGACAAGATCGCCGCCAAGGCCGCGGTGTCGGAGTTCGATGTGCCGGTGGTACCCGGCATTTCGCGGCCCGGCCTCACCGACGAGGACCTGATCGCCGGCGCCCCCGAGGTCGGGTTCCCGGTGCTGGTCAAGCCGTCCGCCGGTGGCGGCGGCAAGGGCATGCGGGTGGTGCACGAAGCCGCCGAACTGCCGGCCGCGCTCGTCTCGGCGCGCCGCGAGGCGGCCTCCGCGTTCGGTGACGACACCCTGTTCCTGGAGCGATTCGTGTTGCGGCCCCGCCACATCGAGGTGCAGGTGCTCGCCGACACGCACGGCAACGTCATCCATCTCGGCGAACGCGAATGTAGCCTGCAGCGCCGGCATCAGAAGGTCATCGAGGAGGCACCCTCACCGCTGCTCGATGCCGCGACCCGGGCCCGCATCGGCGAGGCGGCCTGCAACACCGCGCGCAGCGTCGACTACACCGGCGCCGGGACCGTGGAATTCATCGTCTCCGCCGATGCGCCCGACGAGTTCTTCTTCATGGAGATGAACACCCGGCTGCAGGTCGAGCACCCGGTCACCGAGATGGTCACCGGGGTGGACCTGGTCGAACAGCAGATCCGGATCGCCGCGGGTGCACACCTGGGCATCGCCCAGGACGACATCACCCTGGCCGGGCACGCCATCGAGGCCCGCGTGTACTCCGAGGACCCGGGCAACGGCTTCCTGCCCACCGGCGGCACCGTGCTCGATGTCGTCGAAAGCGAAGACGCGCGCAATGATTCCGGGATCTACCCGGGCACCGTGGTGGGCAGCGATTACGACCCGATGCTGGCCAAGGTGATCGTGCACGGCGCCGACCGCGATGCGGCGCTGCAGGGTCTGGACCGGGCGTTGGCGCAGACCGCGGTGCTCGGCGTCACCACCAACATCGACTTCCTGCGCTTCCTGCTCGCCGATCCCGATGTGGCCGCCGGCCGGCTGGACACCGGCCTGCTGGACCGGCGCACACCCGATTACGCCGCACCGGCGGCCACCGACCAGGAGCTGATCGCCGCCGCGGCATACCGCTGGCTCGACACCTGGGCGCATGCCGACGGCAGCCTCTGGTCGGTGCCCACCGGGTGGCGCACCGGTGCGCATGCCCCGACGGTGCTGCGCCTGGGCGCGGGGGAGCGGACCGACCATGTGCGGCTGACCGGCACCCCCACCGATGCGGTGGCCGAGGTGGAACACGGTGCGAGCTACCGGATCAGCGCGTCGCATCAGGGCCGCATCCTGACCCTGACCGTCGACGGTCTGCGCGCCGAGTACGTCGTCGCGGCCGAGGGCAGCCACGTCTGGCTGGCCGGCCCGGAACGCGCCCTCGCGGTGCACGAGGTGCGCGAGGCGCCGGTGCGTCCCGACGACGAACACGCCGGGGACGCCGAGCTGCTCAGCCCGATGCCCGGCGCCGTCGTCGCCGTCGGTGTCGAGGACGGCGCCGAGGTGAGCTCGGGCGCCGTCGTCGTCACCGTCGAGGCCATGAAGATGGAACACGCACTGTCCGCGCCGGTCGACGGCGTGGTCGAACTTCTCGTCGCCGTCGGCGACCAGGTCAAAGTGGGCCAGCCGCTGGCCCGAATCATCGCTGCTACCAAGGAGACCGAGTCATGAACGACTTCCTTTCGACCGGGTCACTGCCCGACGACTACGCCCAGCTGGCCAAGACCGTCCGCGACTTCGCGCAGAACGTCGTCGCCCCGGTGGCCGCCAAACACGATGAGGAACACAGCTTCCCGTACGAAGTGGTATCCGGGATGGCCGATATGGGCCTGTTCGGCCTGCCCTTCCCCGAGGAGTACGGCGGCATGGGCGGCGACTACTTCGCGTTGTGCCTCGCCCTGGAAGAGCTCGGCAAGGTCGACCAGAGCGTGGCCATCACGCTGGAAGCCGGTGTCTCGCTGGGCGCCATGCCGGTCTACCGGTTCGGCAACGACGCGCAGAAGGAAGAATGGCTGCCGCTGCTGGCCAGCGGTAAGGCGTTGGGCGCCTTCGGCCTGACCGAGGCCGGCGGCGGCAGCGATGCCGGCGCCACCCGCACCACCGCCAAAGAGGACGGGTCGGACTGGGTGATCAACGGCACCAAGCAGTTCATCACCAACTCCGGCACCGACATCACCAAGCTGGTCACCGTCACCGCGGTCACCGGGGAGAGCAACGGCAAGAAGGAGATCTCCTCGATCCTGGTGCCGGTGCCCACCCCCGGGTTCACCGCCGAGCCCGCCTACAGCAAGGTCGGCTGGAACGCCTCGGACACCCACCCGCTGAGTTTCGACGACGTCCGGGTGCCCCGGGAGAACCTGCTCGGCGAACGGGGCCGTGGCTACGCGAACTTCCTGCGCATCCTCGACGAGGGCCGGATCGCGATCGCCGCCCTGTCGGTCGGCGCCGCGCAGGGCTGCGTCGACGAATGCGTCAAGTACGCCAAGGAACGTGAGGCGTTCGGCGCCAAGATCGGCACCTACCAGGCCATCGCCTTCAAGATCGCCCGGATGGAGGCCCGCGCGCACGTCGCCCGCACCGCCTACTACGACGCCGCCGCCCTGCTGCTGGCCGGCAAGCCGTTCAAGAAGGCCGCCTCGGTGGCCAAGATGGTGGCCAGCGAGGCCGCCATGGACAACGCCCGCGACGCCACCCAGATCTTCGGTGGCTACGGCTTCATGAACGAGTACGCGGTGGCCCGGCATTACCGGGACTCCAAGATCCTCGAAATCGGCGAAGGGACAACCGAAGTGCAGCTGATGCTGATCGGCCGGGAGTTGGGCCTGTGACCGGAGTCGAAGGTTACAAGCGGATCGAGGTCCAGCGCGGATTGTGGTTCGAGGAGTTCGAACCGGGCGTGCTCTACCAGCACCGGCCGGGCCGCACCATCACCGAAGCGGACAACGTGCTGTTCACCACGCTCACCATGAACACCCAGGCGCTGCACCTGGACGCCGCCTTCGCCGAAGCGCTGCCGCCGTTCAACGCCCGCCTGGTCAACTCCATGTTCACGCTGTCCACCCTGGTCGGGTTGTCGGTGGCGCAGCTGACCCAGGGCACCATCGTCGGCAACCTGGGATTCTCCGACATCGCCTTCCCCAAGCCGGTGTTCCACGGGGACACGCTGTACGCCGAGTCCGAGGTCATCGACAAGCGGGAATCCAAGAGCCGCCCCGGTGAGGGCATCGTCACCTTCGCCCACACCGGCCGTAACCAGCACGGCGACATCGTGGCCACCGCGTCCCGAAAGACGATGGTCCGCAAGAAGCCGCAGGAGGAGCAGTGACCCTCGCCAGCACCGGACCGGCCTGGATCTTCTGCCCGGCCGACCGTCCGGAACGGTTCGAAAAGGCCGCCGCCGCAGCCGATGTCGTCATCCTCGACCTGGAGGACGGCGCCGGTGACAAGCCGGCGGCCCGGGAGGCCGTGGTCAACACCCCGCTGGATCCGGCGCGCACCGTCATCCGGATCAACCAGCACGGCACCGAGGACCAGCGACTGGACCTCGAAGCGCTGCAGCGCACCGGGTACACGACGGTCATGCTGCCCAAATGCGAGGCCGTCGAGCAGGTGAGCGCGCTGGCCCCGCTGGAGGTCATCGTCCTGGTCGAGTCGCCGCTGGGCGCGCTGAAGGTGACCGAGACCGCCGCGGTCGCCAACGCGATCGGGGTCATGTGGGGTGCCGAGGATCTGTTCGGGTTCATGGGCGGCACCGCCAACCGATTCCCCGACGACACCTACCGCGACGTCGCCACCCATGTCCGGTCGCAGTCACTGCTGGCCGCCAAGGCGTACGGCAAGCTCGCGCTGGACTCGGTGTACATCGACATCAAGAACCTCGACGGGCTGCGCCGGGAGACCGACGATGCCGTCGCGGTCGGCTTCGACGTGAAGGTCGCGCTGCACCCCAGCCAGGTGGAGGTGATCCGCGAGGGCTACCGGCCCACCCCCGAACAGGTCGAGTGGGCCCGACACATTCTGGCGGCTGTCGGCGATCAGCAGGGCGCATGGGCCTTCGAGGGCATAATGGTGGATGCCCCGGTATTGCGGAGGGCGGAGCGGATTGTTCAGCTGGCACCACACCCCGGTAGCTAGCCGACACCCCTGACCAGGGGAGACGCACCGATCGCCGCAGTACTCAGCAACCTGCTTACTGGCGGCCTAACATGTCGCCATCTGAAGGAGGCGGTATGGACGGTGCGGCGGTAGGTGATGTGGTGCAGCTTGTCCAGCCGGACGGGACGCCCGGCGATGAGACCCGCTTCCGTCGCGATCTGCCGCCCGAAACCCTGAGCTGGCTCTACGAGCAGATGGTGCTCACCCGCGAACTCGACACCGAGTTCGTCAACCTCCAGCGCCAGGGCGAACTCGCCCTCTACGCGTCCTGCCGCGGGCAGGAGGCCGCCCAGGTCGGCACCGCCGCCTGCCTGCGAAAAACGGACTGGATCTTCCCGGCCTACCGGGAGCTCGGCGCGTTTCTGACCCGCGGCATCACGCCGGCCCAGATGAGTGTGGTGTGGCGCGGCACCTGGCACGGTGGCAGATCCTTCACGGAGAAATGCTGCGCGCCGTTCTGCATCCAGATCGGGGCCAACGGCCTGCACGCCGTCGGCGCCGCGATGGCCGCCCAACGCCTCGACGAGGACTCGGTCACGGTGGCCTACATGGGCGACGGTGCGAGCTCCGAGGGGGATGCGCACGAGGCGCTCAACGTCGCCGCGGTGTTCGCTGCCCCGGTGGTATTCGTGGTGCAGAACAACCAGTGGGCGATCTCGGTGCCGGCCTCCCATCAGTACGCGGCCGAATCGCTGGCCCACCGCGCGGCCGGGTACGGCATGCCCGCGGTGCGGGTGGACGGCAATGACGTGCTGGCCTGTTTCCGGGTGATGGAACAGGCGGTGGCAAGGGCCCGCGCGGGTGGCGGGCCGACCTATATCGAGGCGATCACCTACCGGATGGCCCCGCACACCACCTCCGATGACCCCACCCGCTACCGCGCCGCGCGGGACGTCGAGCAGTGGGCCGCGCGCGACCCGATCGACCGGTACGCCACTTACCTGCGCGCGATGGGTGTGCTGACCGAACGGGCGGCCGAACGGGTCGCCGGCCGCGCCGCCCGGTTGCGGGCCGAGCTGCGTGACGCCGTCGTCGGCGCCCCGGACATGGACATCGTCGACGTCTTCGACTCGGTCTATCACGACATCACCCCCGAGTTGGCCCGCCAGCGAGACCAGTTGCTCATCGAGCTGGGGAAGGAGTGACACCATGACGCAGCTCATCGAGCGGTCCGCCACGAGCGGGGATGATGTGCCCGAATCGACCACCATCCGGCTCACCCTGGCCCAGGCCATCACCCGGGGCCTGCACGATGCGATGGTCGCCGATGACCGGGTGCTGGTGTTCGGCGAGGACGTCGCCGCGCTGGGCGGCGTCTTCCGGGTGACCGACGGTCTGGCCGAAACCTTCGGACCGCGAAGGTGTTTCGACACACCGCTGGCCGAATCGGCGATCATCGGCATCTCCATCGGCATGGCGATCCGCGGATTCGTGCCGGTGCCCGAGATCCAGTTCGACGGCTTCGCCGCGCCCGCCTTCGACCAGATGGTCAGCCAGCTGGCCAAGTACCGGATGCGCACGCAC
The DNA here is from genome assembly GCA_900078775.1 of Mycolicibacterium aurum. Taxonomy (GTDB): domain Bacteria; phylum Actinomycetota; class Actinomycetes; order Mycobacteriales; family Mycobacteriaceae; genus Mycobacterium; species Mycobacterium aurum_A. Next base: position 3,036,288 of record LT549889.1, on the reverse strand, counting down.
GGCGATGTCGACATGCCGGTGACGGTGCGGATCCCGTCCTTCGGCGGTATCGGTGCGATCGAGCATCATTCGGAATCCACCGAGAGCTACTGGTTGCACACCGCGGGGCTGAAGGTGGTCAGCCCGTCCACTCCGTGGGATGCCTACTGGCTGCTGCGGCAGTCGATCGAATGCCGCGACCCGGTGATCTACCTGGAACCCAAACGGCGCTACTGGACCAAGGACACCGTCGATACCGAGACACCGCCGCTGCCGTTCGGCCGGGCATCGGTGCCGCGCAGTGGATCTGATGTCACGGTGCTCAGTTACGGAGGGTTGGTGGACACCGCGCTGAGCGCGGCGGATCTAGCCGCCGAACAGCACGGCTGGGACCTGGAGGTGATCGATCTTCGGACGCTGAACCCGCTGGACTTCGACACCGTCGCGGCATCGGTCCAGCGCACCGGGCGGTGCGTGGTGATGCACGAGGGCGCGCGGACCTTGGGTTTCGGCGCCGAACTGGCGGCCCGGATCGCCGAGGAGTGCTTCTACGATCTGGAGGCACCAGTGTTGCGCGCCACCGGATTCGACACCCCGTACCCGCCGGCACGGTTGGAGAAGCTCTGGTTGCCCGGGGTGGACCGATTGCTCGACTGCGTCGAGAAGGCGATGAACCAATGACACAGCCGCAGGTGTACGAGTTCCGGGTGCCCGACCTCGGGGAGGGCCTGGAGGAGGCCACCATCACCGGCTGGTCGGTGGCCGTCGGCGATGTCGTCGAGCTGAACCAGGTGCTGTGCACGCTGGAGACCAATAAGGCCGAGGTGGAGATCCCCAGCCCGTATGCCGGCCGGATCGCCGAGCTCGGCGGTGACGTGGACCAGACACTGCCGGTCGGTGCGGTGCTGGTCCGCATCGCCGGAGAGGGCGCCGCGCCCCGCGCCGTGGCCGGGCCGGATGTCGGGGGTGAGCCGGCCGAAGGGGGAGGATCCGGTGCCGTACTCGTCGGCTATGGCGCCGACGACCGGCTGGACGGGTCCAGGCGCGCCCGGGCCAAACCGTCCACCCGCAAACTCGCCCGGGAAACCGGGGTAGACCTGAACGGGGTCGCTCCCACCGGCCGCAACGGTGTCGTCACCCGCGACGACGTGCTGGCCGCCTCCGGGCCGCCGGCCAAGTCGTCGGTCTTCGACACGCCGGACCTGGTGGCGCCCAACGGCGTGCAGGTCGAGATGGCCAAGCGGATGACGTTGTCGCGCAGCAAGATCCCGGATGCGCATGCCACCGTCGTGGTCGACGGTACGGTGCTGCTGAAGTTGGCGGAGCGTTTCGACGTGACCCCGTTCGTGCTGACGTTGCGCTTGTTGACGTTGGCGCTCAGCCATCACCCGCTGATGAACTCGACCTGGGTGGACACCCCGGACGGCCCGCGTCTGCACCGGCATTCATCCATTCATCTCGGCATCGGGGTGGCCACCAAACGGGGGCTGCTGGTGCCGGTGGTGACCGATGCGCAGGCTCGCCCCACCCGGGAGTTGGCCGTCGAGGTGACCCGGTTGATCGAGGGTGCGCGCAACGGCACACTGCGCCCGGCGGAGCTGTCCGGATCGACGTTTACGGTGTCGAACTTCGGTGCACTCGGCCTGGACGAGGGCGTGCCGGTCATCAACTATCCGGAGGCCGCGATCCTCGGGATGGGGTCGCTGAAACCGCGCGCGGTGGTGGTCGACGACGCGGTGGTGGCCCGGCCGACAATGTCGCTGACCTGCGCTTTCGACCATCGCATCGCCGATGGCGCGCAGGTGGCCGCGTTCCTGCGGGAGCTGCAGGAGTTGATCGAGACGCCCGAACTCGCGCTGCTGGACGCCTAGCGTTTCTTGGCCGAGGCCAGGCGGCGCTGGAACTCCGGGGACTCGATGGATCGCGCCTGCGGGGTGATCTCCACGTCGACGGCGATCGCGTGCTGCTCGCTGTCCACGAAGCCCGGGTTGGCGGTCGCGCGCATCGACGCCTTGGTGGCGATCACGACATCGCGGGGTGCGGAGGCCGGCCCGGCGGCCAGCGCACGGGCCGCGGCGACCGGGTCGTCGGCGACCTCCAAGGCCAGGCCGTAACGCACCGCCTCGTCGGCGTCGAAGCGCTTGCCGAACAGCAGCGCGGCGCGAGCGACCTGCGGTCCGACGCCGCGTTGCAGCATCCAGGTCGCGCCGCCGCCGGGGTGGATGCCCAGCTTCTGGAAGCGCGGGTCGAACAGCGCCGCCGGGCCGGCGATGCGGACGTCGGCGGCGAGTGCGAGGTTCAGTCCGGCGCCGACGGCAGCGCCATTGACCGCAGCGATGGTGGGCAGGCTGCAGTTCGCGACGGCCAGGAACCCGTCGTAGATGACACGCAGTCCGTCCTCGGCGGCCTCGCCGAGCGCGGTGAGGTCCGCGCCGGCGCAGAAGGCCTTGCCGGCGCCGGTGACGACCACCGCGTGGATGCCGGTATCGGCCTCGGCGGCCTCGATGGCGGCGCGCAGACCGGCCGAGATCTCGGCGGTCACCGCATTGCGCCGGTCCGGATCGTTGACGGTGACGGTGGCGACGCGATCGACGACGTCGACCAGTACGAGCTCAGTCATGGGATCAGGCTACGGAGCGGGCGCCCAGCCCGGATCCGGAGGGCCGACACGCCGGGTATGGGACGGGACAGAAGCGGTGGTCAACGGCTGTCCTGGCGGTTTGCTCCGGTTCTGTCACAGCGCCGGATCTCCTTTGCATCGGAACGGTAACCCTCGAATTTGTCGCACGGGTTAGTTGCACGTATGTCATTTACCTTTCTCCCTGACTGCGACGTCAATATGAAAGCGCTTGGGGATGACATGGTGAGTAAGTCAAATCGTCTAGCTGTCAGCATCTTTGCTGCGGCGGCACTGTGCACGCCGCCGCTGTTGTTGAGTGCTGTGGCTGAGGCGCAACCGGCGTTGCAAACGAGCGTGGGCGGGGTGCCCTGTGTGGGCATGGTCCAGCAACTCGCGGCGTCCCCGCCTGACATCGGCGAGTCCCTGCAGGGCATCGCGGCGCCGTTCACCGGTGCCGGTGCGGCCCCCGTCGTCGTCCCGCCGGCCACCGCGGCCGGCGCAGTCCCGGCTGCGGGTGCGGTGGGTGGCGCCGGCGGTGCCGGTGGTGCGGGCGCGGCTGGTGGCGGCGCCGGCGGCGCCGGCGGCGCCGGCGGCGCCGGCGGCGCCGGCGGGGCTGGTGCTGCGGGTGGTGCGGCTGGCGGGGGTGCCGGTGGCGCTGGTGGTGCGGCTGGCGGTGGTGCCGGTGGTGCTGGTGGTGCGGCTGGCGGTGCCGGTGGCGCTGGCGGGGCTGGTGCTGCGGGTGGTGCGGGCGCGGCTGGTGGTGGCGCGGGTGCCGGAGGCGGTGCCGGCGCGGCGAGCGCCGAGGGCGTGGCGGGCACAGGTGGCCCAGCTGCCGGAGTCATCGATGACCTGGCCGCGGCCGCTCCCGGTGGAGCAGGCGGCGGCGCCCCGATCGCGGACGCCGCTGCGCACGTCGGCGGTGGCGGTCTACCCGGCGATGGCGCAGGCGTCGGCGGTGGTGAAGGAATCGGCGGTGGCGCGCCCGGTGGTGGTGAAGGCGCCGGCGGCGGTGCTCCCGCTGGGGCCGAAATCCATCCTGCGGCAGCGAATGTCGGTCCGGCGGCAGGTCCGCTCGAAGATGCGGCGGCGGTCGTACCGCCGGCGGTGGAGGCGCCCGTGCCCGCGGCGGCGGTCGTTGACGGTGCCGGTGCGGCCCCCGCGGCGGTGGCAGCCCCTGCCATCGGTGGTGGCGAAGCGGCAGCCCCGGCTGCGGCGATCGGCGGCGGAGACGCAGGCGGTGCCGGTGGAGCGGGTGGTGGCGGCGCCGGTGGCGGTGCCGGTGGTGGCGCAGGAGGTGCCGGTGGCGGTGCCGGTGGTGGCGCAGGAGGTGCCGGTGGCGCTGGAGGTGCCGGTGGTGGTGCCGGTGGCGCTGGAGGTGCCGGTGGTGGCGCAGGCGGTGTTGGCGGCGGAGCGGGCGGAACCGGTGGAGGTGCGGCCGGTGGCGGCGTGGCTCCCGTGGGCGGCGTCATCGAAGGCGGCGGTGCCGCAGGGGCGCCGGTTGAGCTAGCGGTGGCAGCGCCTCCGGTTGAGGTGGCGTTGCCTCCGGTTGAGGTGGCTGCTCCGCCGGTTGAGGTGGCGTTGCCTCCGGTTGAGGTGGCTGCTCCGCCGGTTGAGGTGGCGTTGCCTCCGGTTGAGGTGGCTGCTCCGCCGGTTGAGGTGGCGTTGCCTCCGGTTGAGGTGGCCGCTCCTCCGGTGGAAGTGGCCGCGCCGCCGGTCGAGGTGCATGCACCGCCGGTCCAGGTGGCGGCGCCGCCGGCCGAGCTCTCGGTGCCCATCGAAATCGACATGCCCGATGTGAGCATTCCGGGGATCGGCGTGCCTGGCGGCGTCGGTGTCCCCGGTGCGGCCTCGGTTCCCGGCGCGGTCGTGAGCGCACCCGGTGCGGTCGCGGGCGGTGCGCCCGCTGCTGCTGTCGTCGACGCAGGTGCGGCAGCTGCCGCACCCGGAGCCGCCCTGGTCGAGGCTGCGGCGCCCGCCGCGGTGATCGGTGGCGGCGAAGCCGGTGCCGGCGCGATCGGTGGCGGCGGTGCCGCGGGGGCCGGTGGCGCAGGTGCGGGCGCGGGCGGTGCGGGCGCAGGTGGCGCTGGTGGTGCGGGCGGAGCCGGCGCAGGTGGCGCTGGTGGTGAAGGCGGCGCGGTCGGCGGTGGCGCTCCTGCCGGTGGGGCAGCCGGCGGCGGGGCTCCTGTGGGAGGTGGCGCCGCGGGCGGCGCACCCGCGGGCGGCGGTGCCGCAGGTGGTGCCCCGGTCGGCGGCGGCGCCCGGTCGGCGGCGGCGCCCCGGTTGGCGGTGGTGCCCCGGTCGGCGGCGGCGCTCCTGTCGGTGGTGGTGCCCCGGTCGGTGGCGGCGTTCCTGCGGGTGCCGGTGCCCCGGTCGCCGCGGCGGCCCCCGAAGCGGCCGGTGCTCCCTTGCTCGACGCCGGAGCCATCGGCCCGATGCTGGCCAACACCGGTTTGAACGCTGGTGGCCCCGAGGGAGCCGTGCTCGATGCCGCAGCCGGTGCGGCTCCTGGTGGCGGTCTCGCCGCCGCCGAGGGTGTCATCGCCCAGGGCGCGGGTGCCGGTGGCGGGCTTCCGCTGGCCGACGCCGCAGGCACTGGCGGCGGACTGCCGTTGGCAGATGCGGCCGGAGTCGGCGGTCCCGCCGCGGGCGCGCTCGAAGATGCTGCCGCGGTTGCGATTCCGGCGGCTGACGCCGGTGCGGGTGCCGGGGCCGGAGGCGCCGGAGGTGCTGGCGCTGGTGGTGCCGGAGGCGGTGGCGGCGGTGCGGCCGGTGGTGGTGCCGGTGGCGGTGCGGGTGCCGGTGGAGGTGCGGGCGCCGGAGGTGGCGCGGGTGCCGGAGCTGGTGGCGCCGGAGGTGCTGGCGCTGGCGCTGGTGGTGCCGGTGGAGGCGCAGGCGCCGGTGGTGGCGCGGGTGCCGGAGGTGCCGGCGGCGGTGCAGGAGCTGGTGGCGCGGGTGCCGGTGGCGGAGCCGCGGGCGGTGCAGGTGCCGGAGGCGGCGGTGCTGCGGGTGGCGGTGGCGCGGCCGGCGGTGGTGCCGGTGCGGCGAGTGCCACTGGTGTGGCCAGCACCGGTGGCGCGGGTGCCGGCGGTGTCGACGCCTCGGTCGTCGGACCGCTGATGGCCAGCACGGGTGGACTCGGTGCCGTTCAGGCAGTCGCCGCACCCGCGGTGGCGGCCGTGCAGGCCGCGGTGCCGCAGGCCCCTGCAGCCGCGGTCGGAGTGGCGGCCCCGGCGGTGACCGCCGGTGGTGGCACGGCGTTCGCCGGCATCCCGGGCGTCATCGCCCCGGCGGCCGGCGCGGCATCGGGTATCCCCGGAATGGTCATGGCGCCGTTGGCCGGCGTGACGGGGATCCTCGCGGAGATGCTGCCGCAGCCCGCGCTGGGCGCACCCAGCGGAACCGGTGTGACCGGATTCCTGCCCACCCCGCAGCTGAACATGCCGGCGGTGAGCGGTCTGCCGGTGCCGGTGCCGACCACGGTGACCATGCCGACCGACCTGGTCTGCGAGGGTGTCGCCGGCTGGTCGCTGTCGACGCCGGGCACCGGGAGCGTCATGCCCGACGCCACCGCGGCCGTCCGGTCCGAGGATTGGGATCAGTCACCCAAGCGGGCCGGACAGTAGACAGCGGTACCAGCGAGCGCGCCGGATCGCGGCACCCGGCAGGTCGTCGCCGGCCACGCATCGAATGTCATCGAGACCTTCGCGCGGTCGGCGACGGCCCGGCCGATTTCGGGAACCTCGGGGTGCCGCACCCGCACCCGTCACGACCGTGTGGCCGACCGGTCCGGCGGCACCGCAGCCAACAAGGCGCGGGTGTACTCGTGTTCGGGTGCGGCGAAAAGCTCTGCGGCGGAGCGGTATTCGACGAGCTCACCGTTGCGCAGCACCAGCACATCGTGGCTCAGCCGTTCGATCACCGCCAGGTCGTGCCCGATGAACAGGTAGGTCAACCGGAGTTCGCGTTGCAGTTCCAGCAGCAACTCCAGCACCTTGGCCTGCACCGATACATCGACCGATGCGGTGGCCTCGTCGAGGATCAGCAGATCGGGCTGCACCGCGAGGGCCCGCGCGATGCTCACCCGTTGACGCTGCCCGCCGGACAGCTCGTGTGGGTAACGCCCGGCAAACGAGGCCGATAGCCCCACCGATTCGAGCAGTTCCCCGACCCGGGCCTCCCGCTGCGCCCGGCTGCGGGCCAGCCGGTGCACGATGAGCGGTTCGGCGATCGAAACCCCGACCGGGGAACGCGGATTCAGTGATGCGAAGGGGTCCTGCATCACCAGGCTGATCCGCCGCCGGACGGCCTTCTGCGCGGCGCCACGCGCTGTGAACACATCGCTGCCGTCCAGGGTCGCGGTGCCCGCATCGGGCACCACCAGGCCGGTGAGCGCGGCCGCGACCGTCGACTTGCCCGAACCGGATTCTCCGACCAGGCCCAGCGTGGCGCCGCGCCGGATGGCGAACGACAGATCCTTCACCGCGTGTACCACCGAGCGGCCCGTCGGCGTCTGCACCGGGAACCGGATATCGAGCCCACGCACCTCCAGCAACGGCTCCGCGTCCGGTCCCGTGGGCGGCGGACCGTCACCTCCCAATACCGGACGCGCGGTGAGCAATTCGCGGGTGTAGTCCGCCCGGGGCGCGGTGAAGAGGTCCTCGACGTCGGCGTGCTCGACCACCGCCCCGTCACGCAGCACCGTCACGGTGTCGGCCACCTCGCCGATGACGCCGAGATCGTGGCTGATCCACACGACCGCGGTACCGAAATCCTTCTGCAGGTCCCGCACCAGTTCGACGATCTGGGCCTGGGTGGTGACGTCCAGCGCCGTGGTGGGTTCATCGGCGACCAGCAGTTCCGGATCGCAGGCCAGGGCGATGGCGATCATGACCCGCTGACGTTGCCCACCGGACAACTGGTGCGGGTAACTGTTCATCCGGTTCTGCGGCTCCGGCAGGCCGACCGCCTCCAGTAGTTCCAGCGCCCGCGCACGGGCCCGGCGGCGGGTCTGGTTGCGGTGGGTCTCCAGGGATTCGGTGATCTGGCGTTCGACGGTCAGGAGCGGGTTCAGCGAGGTCCCCGGGTCCTGGAAGACGAACCCGATCCGGCCGCCGTGCACCCGGCGCAACGTCCGGGCGGAGGCTCCGATGAGCTGCTGCTCGCCGGCCAGGATGCTGGAGCCCGTCACCGCCGCGCCGGGTGCGTCGAGCAGGCCGGTCGCCGCGAGCACCGTCATCGACTTGCCGGATCCGGACTCGCCGACGATGCCCAGGGTCTGTTCCGGTTCGACGGCCAGCGACACCCCGCCCACGATTCGGCGCCGCCCGATACGGACGGTCAGCTCGTCGACGGTGAGGATCGGATTCGTCATCTGTGTCCTCGGCTCTTCGCGCAGGCGCTCATCTGTGTCCTCGGCTCTTCGCGCAGGCGCTCATCGCTGCTCCCTGCGGGCCTCGATCATGGTGCGCTGTTTGGGATCGAGCACATCGCGCAGCCCGTCCCCGAGCAGATTGAACGCCAGCACGATGACGAAGATCGCGATGCCGGGGAAGACCGCCATCCACCACGCCAGCGTGACAAACCCCTGCGAATCGAAGATCATCCGGCCCAGCGAGGGTTGCGGGGGCTGCAGGCCCAAACCCAGAAAGGACAGCGCCGCCTCGGACAGGATGGCGAAGGCCAACGACAGGGAGGTCTGCACGATCAGCGGGCCGGTGATGTTCGGCAGGATGTGACGGCGCAGGATGTAGCCCGATCCGGTGCCCATCGTTCGTGACACCGCCACATACGGCTCCACCCTTACCGACAGCGTGCTGGCGCGGGCCACCCGCGCGAAGATCGGGGTGTAGACGACGCCGATCGCCAAAATCGTTGTGGTCAGCCCCGGCCCGAGGATCGCGACGATCGCCAGCGCGAGCAGCAGCACCGGGAACGCGAACATGACGTCGACGATGCGCATCACCACGGTGTCCAGCCAACCGCCCCGGTACCCGGCCAGCACCCCCAGCGTGATGCCGACGACGGCGGCGAACGTCACACTGATGACCGCGACCCGCATCGAGGCCTGCACGGCGACCAGTACCCGGGACAGCACATCGCGCCCGAGTTCGTCGGTGCCCAGCCAATGCGCCCCGTTCGGCGGCTGCAGCGCCTGCGGCACGTCGACGTCGTTGACCCCGTAAGGGGCGATCCACGATGCGGTCAGCGCGATCACGGCGACGGCGACCAGGATGACCGCGCTGACGACGGTGACCGGGTTGGCGGCCAACAGCCGCCACGCCCGGACCCGCTGCGCCTCATCGATTCTCGGTTCGGTCATGACAGCCGGATCCTCGGGTCGACGACCGCATACAGCACATCGACCAGCAGATTGACCGCCAGGAACAGCACCGCCATCAGCAGCACCGCGCCCTGGATCACCGGATAGTCACGCGCGGCCACCGAGTTGAAGACCAGCCGGCCCAGACCCGGCCACGCGAACACCACCTCGACGACGATGACCCCGCTCAGGATGGTCGCCAACTGGATGCCGGCGATGGTCAGGATCGGCACCAGCGCATTGCGGACCGTGTGCCGCAACGTGACCACCCGCGGGGCAAGGCCTTTGGACCGGGCGGTGCGCACATATCCCATGGCGGTCACCTCCAGGACCGCCGACCGGACGTAGCGGGTCATGATCGCCGCCGCCACCAGTCCGACCGTCAAACCCGGCAGGATCACATGTCGCAGCCAACCGCTCGGATCCTCGAACAGCGGCCGGTACCCGGAGGTCGGCAGCCAGCCCAGCACGGTGGAGAACAACGAGACAAGCAGGATGGCCAGCCAGAAGTCGGGTACCGAGAAACCGAACTGGCTGGTGATGCGGACGATCGCATCGCCGACCCGGCCCTCACGAAGCGCGGCGTAGATGCCGGCCGGCAGTGCGATCGCCAGTGCGAGCAGGATGCCGACCGCGGCCAGTGACACCGTGGCCGGCAATCGTTCCAGCAGCACCTCGGTCACCGGGTCTCCGTTGCGGAAGCTGACGCCCAGGTTCCCGGTGAGGGCGTTACCGAGGTAGCCGAAGAACTGGCTGATCAACGGCTGGTCCAACCCGCTGGCTTGGCGCAGCGCCGCGTACGCCTCTGGGGTGTAACGGGTTCCGAGCGCGATCCGGACCGGGTCGCCCGGGACGAGGTGCACCAGCGCGAACACCACGATGAGCACGCCGACGAGCACCACCAGGGAGTAGGCCAGCCGCCGCGCCAGGAACAACAGAACCGTCATGAGCGCTCCCCGTCGGCGCTCACTACGGCATCGCGGAATCGGATCGCCTTGTCCCGGCGGGCCTCATAGCCGGTCAGCGCCGGCGACCAGGCCTGCAGCACCGCCGGGTTGTACAGGTAGATGTAGCTGACCTCGTCGGCGATCAGCGTGGCCGCCCGCGCATAGTCGTCTTTTCGTGCCTGCCGGTCGGTTTCGGTGCGGCCGGCGTCGAGCAGACGGTCCACCCGCGGGTCGGAGAACTTCTGCGCGTTGCTGGTGCCGTCGGTGTGATGCTGGGCGTAGTAGAAGTCGTCGGGGTCGATGTTGCCCAGCCAGCCCATCATCAGCATGTCGAAGTTGCCGCTGTTCTGTTCGTCGAGCCAGGTGGCGAAGTCGACGGTGCGGATCGAGGTGGTGATGCCCAGCGGCGCAAGGTTGTCGGCGATCACCTGCGCGGCGGTCACGGTCTGCGGGTACTCGCTGGTGACCAGCAGATCCATCTCGGTGGGCGCGGTGCCGGCCTGCTGCAACAGATCCCGCGCCCTGTCCAGGTCCCTGCTGTACCGGTCATAGGGCACGAACCACGGGTTGCCCTCCGGGATCGCGAGCTGATTGGCCTGCGCCGTACCGTAACTGGTGGCCTGCACGATCGACGGCCGGTCCAGGGCGTAGGCGACGGCCTGGCGGACCCGCACGTCGTCCCACGGTGCCCGGGCCAGATTCAGTGCCAGATACCAGTAGTCGTTGCTGGGGGTTTCGGCGAGCCGCAGCGAATCGTCGTTGCGCAGTTGGGTGACCCGCTGCGCGGGAACCGCGTCCGTCCAATCGATCTCACCGGCCTGCAACGCCGACAGCGCGGTGGCCGACTCGCTGATGAACCGGAACGTCACCCCCGGGATCTGCGGGCCGCCGCCCCAATACCGGTCGTTGGCGCGCAGCGTGATCGAGTCCCCACTCTTCTGGCCGGCGAACGCGAACGGCCCGGTGCCGATCGGGTGGGTGGCGATCTGGCCGTCCTCGACATTGCGCCGCTGCACGATGGCCATGCCCTTGAACCCGCCCAGGTTGGTCAGCAGATTCGGGGTGGGACGGCTCAGCGTGAGGCGCACCGTCCGGTCGTCGACGGCACTCACGTCGGCGACGGCACTGAACTTGTCCGAGTTGGTGAGTTGCTCGTCGATGATGCGCCGGTAGGAGTAGACGACGTCGTCGGCGGTGAATGGGCTGCCGTCGTGAAAGGTCACCCCGGGCCGCAGATGAAACGTCCACACCAGCTGATCCGGCGAGGTCTCCCAGGAGTCGGCGAGCGCTGGGCGCATGTTCAGATCGGCGTCCGGTTCGACGAGGGTGTCGAAGACGTTCTCCAGCACCTCGAACGAGAAGTAGGCGCTGGTCTTGTGTGGATCCAACTGATCGGGCTCACCGGCGATCGCGGCGATGAGGTTGCTGGCCTCCTGACCGAGGTCGACCCGCTGACCGGGGGAGCAAGCTGTGCAGACAAGGGCGATCACGGCGGCGAGGGCGGCCGCAACCAGTCGCATATCCCGTCACTTTCGACCTGCGCCGGCCCAGGGTGGGTGTCGGCGCACTGTGGGCTGCTGTACCCGCCTATGTCCGGGACTACACCTCGTCGCGCTTATCCGTCGGTGCCGCGCCCGAACGCTCGTGGTCGCCGCGCCGCGGTTCACCGGTCTGGTGCCCGGGGGAGTCGGGCTCGCCGCGTACGGCGGAAGTGCCGGAATCAGCGTCGGTGCCGTCGGTGTGGTCGGTGTCCTGCACGACGAGGCGGGAATGCTGCGTGCGGTCGCGCTCCGGTTCGGCCCCGCGCGGCTGCACCTCGGACGTGCGCAGCGGGTCTCGGGGCCGGTGTCGGGGCGGCGCCGTGGATTGAACGTGGTCGTCGAGGGCGGCGCGCTCGTCTTCCGACGATGCGGTCGGGGCCAACGTCCTAGAGGTCGACGTCGTCGGGGTCAACGTCGTCGGGGTCAACGTCGTCGGGGTCAACGTCGTCGGAGCCTGCTGCTCGGTGCGCCGCGGCTGCCCGTCGGCCGCCGCCCGGACGTCATCGACCGCGTCGACCACCGCGCGTCTGATCACCGTGCCCGCCGTGTGCACCACCTCGGCGGCGGTGTCGATGCCGGCGCGCAGCGCGCGCACCGGGTTACCCGTGCGGGCCAGCTCCTGCGCCATCGCGTCCGGCACCGCGAACACACCGGCCAGCACGGTGTTGAAGGCCGGGAAGATCACCGCCGCCACCACGTCGATGGCCGCGATCACCGCGACCTGGAACACCCCGCGCGGCCGGACCGTCGGCGCCGGGTCGGGCTCGAACGGCAGATTCAATGCCGCGTAGGTGTCCCGGCGCGCGCGGTCGAGTGCGGCGAGGACCGCGGGCACCCCGCCTCGGGCGGCGGGCAGCACATTCAGCAGCCCGACGACACCGACTTCGAAGGCGTTCAGCGCGCGCTGCGCCGGAATGGCCTGATCGACGTCGATGGCCCGCTGCGCCGCGGCCCGGGTCGGTCCGGTCACCGACGCGGCCGCCGCGCCGAGAGCCTTGAGCACGTCCCCCGCGGACAGCGCCGCGAAGAACCGCCCGGGCGCCTGCAGCGTGGTGCTCAACGCCGTCACCCCGGTCTGGGTGAGCAGCGGGCAGATCAGCGAGCAGTACACCGCCTGGTTGCGCCAGAAGCTGACGATCAACCCGCCCGGCGGCACCGCGGTGGCGGTCAGTCGCACATCGGCGGTGCTGACCGGAGGTGGGGGCGTGACTTCGGGTGGGGGAGCCGTCAGCACCGAGGCGGCGGTGACGGCGGCCACCGCGGCGGCGGCGAGATCGAGACGCGGGCGTAGCAGACTGTGCATGTCGGACCCCTGTGTCGAGACGTGTGCAGGGGACACGATGGGCAGCCGGCGCCGGTTCAATCCGGCGGCGGGTCAGAGTCTGCGCAGCGCGACGACGGTGACGTCGTCATCGGTCTCCTCGGGTTCCATCGCTGCGGAGATCTGCTGGGCGCCGGTGTGGCCGGTGCGTTCCAGCTCCCGGGCGAGCCGCACCAGTCCCTCGTCGATGGTGCTGTCGCGGCGCTCGACCAACCCGTCGGAGAACATCACCATGCCCTGCCCGCGGTCGAGGACGAACTCGCTGGGCGCGTAGCTGCCGCCCTTGATCCCGATCGGAGGCGACAACTGGATCGGCGCCGCGGTCAACGGTCCGGGCCCGCCGATCAGATAAGGCATGAGGTGACCGGCCGAGGCCGCCTCGGTGTGTCCGCTGTCCAGGTCGATGCGGACCGCGACCACCGTGGCGAACGCCCGCTCCATCAGATGGCGGCTGAATGCATTGAGTTGACCCAGCGCCTCGGCGGGGGTGGCACCGGCGAACAACTGGGACCGCAGCGCGTTGCGCAGCTGCGCCATCGCCCCCGCGGCGGCCAGGCCGTGCCCGGCGACGTCACCGAGCACCACCGTGAGCCGGCCGTCGGGCAGCACGAAGGCGTCGTACCAGTCACCGCCGACCCGGCCGCCCACCGCCGGCCGGTAGTCGGCGGACAGGTCCCAGTTCGGGATCGCCGGGATCGACTCGGGCAGCAGGCTGCGCTGCACGATCTCGGCCACCCGCAGCGCACTGCGGGTGCGCCGGTAGAGCTCCTCGACGAGATGTCCGCGCAGCAACTCGGCGGACTCGATCTGGATGGGACCCCATGGCTCACAACACATGTCAACGACCTCCCGCCAGCGCTCGAAGGATTTCCGCGGGCTGAGCCGGACGCCGTCGCCCTCCTGCACTGCGATCGCCTTGTTGTGCGGATCGCCGCCCCAGTCGACGGCCCGCAAGGCTTCCTGCCGGAACCAGATCACGTACTGGTCGTCGGGCAGGTTCAGCGCGAGTGCACCGGCGGTGTCCTGCGGATCCAGATCGAGGCCCGGTATCTCCCGGGACAGGCATTCGCTGGTGGGGGTGTCCTCCCCGGTGGACCGCGCCCAAGCAGCCACGGCGGCAACGGCTTCCGGCGGCGGCACCGCTCCGTGCGTGCGGTACTCACCGCCGATGTTCACGGCGACCCCGGCGGCGGGCAGCAGATCGAGCACGCTCGGGGTGCCCAGCAGGGCGGTGGCGACCGGTTCGCTGTCGCGCAGCGTCGCGGCGGTGATGTGCGCGAGCATCGACTGGGCGGCCAGGCGTTCCCGCAGCTGATCGTCGTCGAAGCGGTCGACGAGTCGCAAAGACAGTGCGGAGCCGAGGAATTCGGCCGCCGCGCGGGCCCCGTAGGGCGGCAGGTGCGGGCCGGCGTAGTGGTGACAGGCGATCAGCCCCCACAGCCGGCCGTTGCGCAGCAGTGAGATCGACATCGACGCGCGCACACCCATGTTCTGCAGATACTCGATGTGGATGGGGGAGACGCTGCGCAGGGTGGCGTGCGTGAGATCCAGCGGGGACCCGGTGGCCGGATCGGTGGACGGGACGAGCGGGGCCGGGATGTAGTCCACATCGGAGATCAGGCGCAGCCAGTTCTTCTCGTACATGGCCCGGGCCTGGGCGGGGATGTCGCTGGCCGGGTAGTGCAGTCCGAGAAAGGAGTTGAGATCATCGCGTTTGCATTCGGCGACGACCTCACCGTTGTAGTCCTGGTCGTAGCGGTACACCATCACCCGGTCGAACCCGAGCAGATCGCGGACCGCGCGGGCGGTCGTGTCGTACAACTCGGTCATCGTCGCCGCGCGGTTGAGTTCCTCCACCGAGTTGCGCACGGCCTGATACGTGTTGGGGAAGGAGAACGGACGCTCGCCGTAGGCGACTTCCAACTCCACCAGCAGCACCCCGGTGGCTTCCCGGTGCAGTAGCGCGTCGAACGCCCGCAGCCGCCCGCCGACCGACAGTTCCAGCTCCAGCGGGTTGCGCTGCCGAAGATCGCCGAACGCCGACGCGGCCCCCATGATGCGTTCGGTCTCGGCGGGGCCGATCAGCACCGACAGATGCCGGCCCAGCACGTCGTCGACGGACTGACCGAGCAGCTCGTGCACGTTGGCGCTGATCTGGCGGATCGTGAACTCGGACTCCTGTACCACCACGAGTACGCCGCGCGGCTGGATGCTGCCGGGGATGTGGATCGGCTCGCGGGCACAGTTGTCCAGGTCGATGGGCGTGCCGACCGGAAGCAGGTCGCTGACGGTGCTGTCGGCATCTCGACGCGAAATGGCAAAACCCCCAGGTTGTGACGCTGCCTCAGGTGCGCGTGGGAACGATTTCCGTGCTCGAGAGTGCCATGCCGTCGACCTGACAGCTCACGTCGACAGGCCGATTGCCGTAAGGTCGTCGGCATAGATCAGCGTTCTTGTTTGTCCGGTTGAGCCGCAGCCCGCGAGACATAGCGCACAGCAACGACGGTTCCGCGAGGTTTCCGAATGTCTGACCAGTTCATTTCCAGCCCATCGACCCTGGTGTGTGCCCAGGAATGGCACGACACCACCGTGGTGATCAACTGCTCCGGTGTCGTCGACATGCTCACCGCTCCCGACTTGGAACGACTCGTCGCCACGGCCCTGGAAAAGCAGCCGACGGCGGTGATCGTGAATTTGACCGACACCTCCATGTTCGCCTCGTGCGGCATGTCACTGCTGGTGGAGACCCATGAGCGGCTACCCGAGGATGTGCCGCTGGTCGTGGTCGCAGACGGACCGGTGACGCGTCGTCCGCTCGAGTTGGTGGGGCTCGCGGCGTTCCTGACGATCCGCCCGACCCTGGACGCCGCATTCGAGGAGCTGACTTCCCCCGAAGCCTGACCGCTCTGGTGCACGATGACTGAATGACGGTCGTCCTCGTCCACGGCAACCCCGAAACCAGCGCAATCTGGGATCCATTGATTGCCGAGCTCGGTCGCGACGACGTCGTCGCGCTGTCACCCCCGGGATTCGGTGCGCCGCTGCCCGCCGGGTTCGATCCGAGCTACCTGGCCTACCGGGACTGGCTCGAAGGTGAACTGGAAGCCATCGACGGCCCGGTCGACCTGGTCGGACACGACTGGGGCGGCGGCCATGTCGTCAACGTCGCCATGCACCGGCCCGACCTGCTCCGCAGCTGGGCCAGCGATATCGTCGGCGTCTTCGATCCCGACTACGTCTGGCACGACCTCGCGCAGATCTGGCAGACCCCGGGCGCGGGCGAGGAGGCGGTGGCCGCGCTGATGGCCGGGCCTCCCGAGGAGCGCGCCGCCGTCCTGGCCGCCGGCGGTATCGGCCCCGAGATCGCCCCGGCGCTGGTCGCCGCGCAGAACGACGATATGGCCACTGCGATCCTGCGGCTGTACCGCTCGGCCGCGCAGCCGGTCATCGCGCGGGCGGGTGCGGAGCTGGACAAGGCCGCGGCCCGCCCGGGTCTGTCCATCCTGGCGACCGAGGACACCTATGTCGGTAGCGAGCAGATGCGGCGCCGCTCCGCCGACCGTGCCGGTGCCCGCACCGAGGTCCTCGACGGCCTCGGACACTGGTGGATGATCGAGGATCCGGCCCGCGGTGCGGAGATGCTCCGCCGGTTCTGGGCCGGGCTGTAGATGTTCGCCGAATAGGTTCCCGGGCCCCGATCGCCGTACCCTTTCCCGGTGAACGCGATCGATCCCGAGAAGCTCAGCACGTGTCTGCAGGTGCTGGCCGACGTCGAATCGTTGCCACCGGAGCACCCGGACGCCGTCGCCGTCCGCCGCGCCACCGCCGGCATCTTCAAGGCGGTCCGCAAGGCCCGCCGGCACGCCAAGCGCGACGCGGTCGCGGCCGCCGACCGGGCGGTCATCGCCGCCACCGCCACCGGGGCGCCGGGCCGCATCGACGACGAGACGGCCGGGCTGCCGCTGGTCTCCTCGGCCACCGGGGCCAGCGCGGGCACCCTGATCAAGTCCCGGGCCTGCTACATCTGCAAGAAGCACCACACCGTGGTCGACGCCTTCTACCACCAGCTGTGCCCGGAATGCGCCGCGTTCAGCCACGCCAAACGCGACGCCCGTACCGACCTGACCGGCCGCACCGCGCTGCTCACCGGCGGGCGCGCCAAGATCGGCATGTACATCGCGCTGCGGCTGCTGCGCGACGGCGCGCACACCACCATCACCACCCGCTTCCCGAACGATGCGGTGCGCCGGTTCGCCGCCATGCCGGACAGCGCCGACTGGTTGCACCGGCTGCGGATCATCGGCATCGATCTGCGTGACCCGGCGCAGGTCGTCGCGCTGGCCGACAACGTCGCCGCGCGGGGCCCGCTGGACATCCTGATCAACAACGCCGCCCAGACCGTGCGCCGCGCGCCGGGCTCCTACTCGGCGCTGGTCGAGGCCGAACGCACCCCGCCGCCGGAGCTCGCGCAGGTGGACGTGGTCACCTTCGACCGGGTCAGTGATGCCCATCCGGCCGCCTTGGCGGGCAGCCTCGCCGAGCACCAGACCCCGCACGCTCCGTCATTCCCCGAGTCGCTGCGCTCCAGCCCGCCGGTCACGGAGCTGGCGCTGACCGCGCGCAGCGCCTCCCCGGAGCGCATCGCCGCCGGTACCGCGATCGACGCCGGCGGTCTGCTGCCCGACACCGCGTCGGTCAACAGCTGGACCCAGCGGGTGCACGAGGTCGACGCGATGGAGCTGCTGGAGGTGCAGCTGTGCAACCAGACCGCGCCGTTCATCCTGGTGAGCCGGCTGCGCCCGGCGATGGCCGCCGCACCGGCCCGGCGTAAGTACGTGGTCAACGTGTCGGCGATGGAGGGGCAGTTCGGCCGCAAGTACAAGGGGCCGGGCCACCCGCACACCAACATGGCCAAGGCCGCGCTGAACATGCTCACCCGCACCAGCGCCAAGGAGATGCTGGAGCAGGACGGCATCCTGATGACCGCGGTGGACACCGGCTGGATCACCGACGAGCGCCCGCACCCGACCAAGCTGCGGCTGGCCGACGAGGGTTTCCACGCGCCACTCGATCTGGTCGACGGGGCCGCGCGGGTCTACGACCCGATCGTGCGCGGCGAGGCCGGCGAGGATGTGTACGGCTGCTTCCTGAAGGACTACCAGCCCAGCGACTGGTGATTTTCCGGGGTTGTCGGACGTCCGCGCTAGGGTGCAGTCAAGAGCGAGACGCACACGGCGACGATCGAGATGTGGCACCCCCGACAGGATTCGAACCTGCAACCTACGGGGTAGAAACCCGCTGCGCTATCCGTTGCGCCACGGGGGCAAGCGGACATGCGTAATTTACACCGAGTCGGGTCCCTTGCAGAAAAGATACGACACCTTGGGTTGCTCGCGCCGCAAACGACGAACGGGCGATCAGTGGTTGCGCATCACACCAAGGACAAGGGCGACCTGGGCGTCGCCAAAGCGCACGCCGACCTCGTGGCCAAGGGCTTCTACGTGTTGTTCCCGGCGACCGAACACGCGCCGTTCGATCTCGTCGCATACGCGGCCGGGACCTTCCACCGCATCCAGGTGAAGTACCGGGCGGCGCGAGCGGGTGCGATCCGACTCAATCTCCGATCGACGTGGACCGACCGGCACGGGGTGCACAGCACACCCATCGACAAGGACGCCGTCGACGCCATCTGCATCTACTGCCCGGAGACCGACGAGTGCTACTACATCCGGCCGAGTGACCACGGCGTGTCCGTCAATCTCCGGATCACGCCGACCAGGAACGGTCAGCAGAAGCGAATCCTGGAGGCTGCGGCCTTCCGCGATATGCCGGAGAAGCCACCGACTCTGGCCGACGGGGGCCGAGCCTCGGCGTGACGCCGACGCCGGCGCCGGGCGACAGCACGAAACCCGCGCCGCGCTACCGTGGCGCGGACTAGCGTGGACGCTGCATGGTGGCCGCCAGGGAGCGCCGTGCAGGAGGAGAGTTCGCGCGATGAGCAATCAGCCGTTGGATGCGGCGGGGCTGCCCCAGAAACTGAACGGCGTCGACACGCTGCTGCACCGCGGTGAGGCCAATCCGCGTACCCGGTCCGGCATCATGGGCGTCGAACTGCTTGACACCACCCCCGATTGGGACCGCTTCCGTGCCGTGTTCGAGCAGGCCTCGCGCAAAGTGCTGCGGCTGCGCCAGAAAGTGGTGATGCCCACGTTGCCGACGGCCGCGCCGCGCTGGGTCGTCGACCCCGATTTCAACCTCGACTTCCATGTGCGACGCGCGCGGGTCCCCGAGCCCGGCACCCTGCGTCAGGTCCTCGATCTTGCCGAGATCGCGCTGCAGTCGCCGATGGACATCACCCGGCCGTTGTGGAGCGTCACCCTCGTGGAGGGGCTGGCGGACGGCCGGGCCGCCACCATCCTGCACCTCAGCCACGCCGTCGCCGACGGGGTCGGCACCGTCGAGATGTTCGCCAACATCTACAACCTGGAACGCGACACGGAGATCGGTGACCCTGCGCCGCTGCCGATTCCGCAGGATCTGTCGTCCAACGACCTGATGCGGCTCGGCATCAACCGGCTGCCGCTCAAGATCACCAACGCCGCGCTGGGCCTGCTCGGTGGGGCCGTGCACGCGGTCACCAACGTGGTGCGCGACCCGGCCTCGGCGGTCAGCGGGGTGGTGGACTACGCGCTGTCGACCACCCGGGTGTCCCGGCCGGTCGCCGACCACTCGCCGCTGCTGCGCCGGCGCAGCCTGAGCTCGCGCAGCGAGGCCATCGACATCGAGTTCGCCGACCTGCACACCGCCGCCAAGGCCGCCGGGGGGTCCATCAACGACGCCTACCTGGCCGGCCTGTGCGGGGCGCTGCGGCTCTATCACGAGGCCAAGGGCCTGCCCATCGACACGCTGCCGATGGCGGTCCCGGTGAACCTGCGCTCCGACGACGACCCGGCCGGCGGAAACCGTTTCGCCGGAGTCAATCTCGCCGCCCCGATCGGCATCGAGGACCCCGAGCGCCGGATCCGCGCGATCCGCTCGCAGATGACCAGCAAGCGTGAGGAACGCGCCATCGACATGGTCGGCACGATCGCGCCGATCGCCAGCTTCCTGCCCGACGCGGTGCTGGAATCCATGGCGAGTTCGGTGGTCAACTCCGATGTGCAGGCCAGCAACGTCCCGGTGTTCCCGGGGGACACCTTCATCGCCGGGGCAAAGGTGCTGCGGCACTACGGACTCGGCCCGTTGCCCGGCGTGGCGATGATGACCGTGCTGGTCTCCCGCGGCGGCTACATCACCGTCACCACCCGCTACGACCGCGCCGCGTTCGTCGACGACGCCCTGTGGGCCCGCTGCCTGCTGCAGGGCTTCGACGAGGTGCTCGCCCTCGGCGGTGGCGGGCGCGCCGTCGCGGCCTCCTTCACCGTCCCTGAATCCGCGTCATCGAATGGGAGTGCTGCGCAATGAGTTCGGCGAACGGCCAGTCCGGAGGCTCGAAGATCATGCGCCTGCCGGGCACCGTGGCCGAGATCGAGGCCAGCCCGCAGGGGCCCGAGGTCGGCGCCTTCTTCGACCTGGACGGCACCCTGGTGGCCGGCTTCACCGGGGTGCTGATGACCCGCGACCAGTTGCGGCGCGGTCAGATGAGCGTCGGCCAGTTCATCGGGATGGTGCAGGCCGGCATCAATCACCAACTGGGCCGCTCGGAGTTCGAGGACCTGATCGGCAAGGGTGCCCGGATGCTGCGCGGGAACTCGATCACCGACCTCGACGAACTCGGGGAGCGGCTGTTCATCCAGCACGTGCGGGACCGGATCTATCCGGAGATGCGCGCGATGGTGCGGGCGCATCAGGCCCGCGGGCACACCGTGGTGCTGAGCTCCTCGGCGCTGACCGTGCAGGTCGAACCGGTCGCCCGGTTCCTCGGCATCGACAACATCCTGAGCAACAGGTTCAAGGTGGACGAGGACGGCCTGATCACCGGCGAGGTCGAGGAGCCGATCATCTGGGGACCCGGCAAAGCCGATGCCGTGCAGCGGTTCTCGGTGGCCAACGGTGTCGACCTGACGAGGAGCTACTTCTACGCCGACGGTGACGAGGACGTCGCGCTGATGTACCT
The DNA here is from genome assembly GCA_900078775.1 of Mycolicibacterium aurum. Classification (GTDB taxonomy): domain Bacteria; phylum Actinomycetota; class Actinomycetes; order Mycobacteriales; family Mycobacteriaceae; genus Mycobacterium; species Mycobacterium aurum_A. Next base: position 3,015,445 of record LT549889.1, on the reverse strand, counting down.
GGTCGGCAACCCGCGGCCCACCAACCCGGCCGGTAAGTTGGCTGCGGTCGCCGCCAAACGCGGTTGGCCGATCCTGAAGTTCACCAGCCGCAGCGGCAGCAGCCCGGTCTCCCAGCTGCGCACCCTGGCCAGCCTGGCCACCATCCCGCCGGTCGCCGCCGGGGCGGTCGGGCTGGGCCTGCTCACCCGCAACAAGCGCGTCGGGGTCAACTTCTTCACCTCCAACTGGAGCAAGCTGCTGATGCTGACCACCGGCATCGAACTCAACGTGCTCGGTGCGGAGAACCTGACCGAACAGCGCCCCGCGGTGTTCATCTTCAACCACCGCAACCAGGCCGACCCGATGATCGCCGGCCGCCTGGTCAACACCGACTTCACCTCGGTGGGCAAGAAGGAACTGGAGCGCAACCCGCTGATGGGCCCGCTCGGCAAGGTGATGGACGCCGCGTTCATCGACCGCGAGGACACCCAGGCCGCCGTCGAAGGCCTGCAGAAGGTGGAAGAGCTTGCCCGCAAGGGTCTTTCCATCCTGATCGCCCCCGAGGGCACCCGGCTGGACACCACCGAGGTGGGCCCGTTCAAGAAGGGGCCGTTCCGGATCGCGATGGCCGCGGGCATCCCGATCGTGCCCATCGTGATCCGCAACGCCGAGGTCGTCGCCGCCCGCGACTCCAGCACGTTCAACGCCGGCAAGGTCGACGTCGCGGTCTTCCCGCCGATCCCCACCGACGACTGGACCACCGAGAACCTGGCCGACCGCATCGCCGAGGTGCGTCAGCTATACCTGGACACCCTGCTGTCCTGGCCGCGGGACACCCTGCCCGATGCCGCTGTCTACCAACGTCTACGGGCACAGTCCGACGGTGAGGGGGAGCAGGCGTGAAACCCGCCACCGAGGAGTTCACCAGTTTCATCCCGACCGGTGACACCCTGGTGCTCGCCGCGGTGCTCTCCCCGGCCGAGCAGGAACTGCTCGACGCCTGGCTGCGCCAACAGCGGCGCGAACGCCCGGAAGCCCGGATCGAGGTGCTGGTGTTCCCGGAGGACGCCGAGGAGCAGCCGCCCGCCCTGATGGCCCGGCTGGTGGAACTGCTCGAGGCCGATCCTGACCGGTCTGTGGTGCCGGCACGGATCTTCTGGGTCCCAGGCGGGCTGCCCACCCGGTCCAAGATCGTCTCTCTCATCTCGGGACGCGACACCTACCGGCCGCCGGAGTTGCTGCAGCGGCGCATCCTGCGCAGGGACCCGGCCCGGGCCCGGGTAGTCGCCGGTGAGCCGGCCAAGGTCTCCGAACTGCGCCAGCAGTGGAACGACACCACCGTAGCCGAAAACCCCAGGGAGTTCGCCAATTTCGTCATCCGCCGGGCCATCCTGGCGATCGAGCGGGTGGAACTGCGCCTGCTCGGCCCGGAATACAAGTCGCCGCGCCTGGTCAAGTCCGAGATGCTGGCCTCGACCCGGTTCCGGGAGGGGCTGGAGAAGATCCCGGACGCCTCCGTGGAGAAGGCCGGCGAGATGCTCGACGAACTGTCGACCGGTTGGAGCCGCTTCTCGGTCGACCTCATCCCCACCCTCGGGCGGGCCATCTTCAGCCGCGGTTTCGACCCGAAGATCGACTACGACGGCACCGAGATCGAGTCGCTGCGGCACTCATTGGAGACCCACCCGGCGGTGCTGTTGTTCTCGCACCGCTCCTATCTGGACGGTGTCATCGTCCCGGTGGCCATGCAGGAGAACCGGTTACCGCCGGTGCACACCTTCGCCGGGATCAACCTGTCCTTCGGCTTCATGGGCCCGATCTTCCGGCACTCCGGCGTCATCTTCCTGCGCCGCAAGCTCGACGACCCGCTGTACAAGTACGTGCTGCGCCAGTACGTCGGTTACATCGTGGAGAAGCGGTTCAACCTGAACTGGTCCATCGAGGGCACCCGCTCGCGCACCGGCAAGATGTTGCCGCCCAAGCTGGGTCTGCTGTCCTACGTCGCCGACGCCTATCTCGACGGCCGCAGCGAAGACATTCTGCTGCAACCGGTCTCGATCAGTTTCGACCAGTTGCACGAGACTGTGGAGTACGCCGAGTACGCCCGCGGCGGGGAGAAGACCCCGGAGAGCGCGAAGTGGCTGTACAACTTCATCAAGGCGCAGGGGGAGCGCAACTACGGCAAGATCTACGTCCGCTTCCCCGAGCCGGTGTCGATGCGCCAGTACCTCGGCGAGCCGGGCGGCCCGCTGGCCTCCGACCCGGACGCCAAGCGGCTGGCCATGCAGCGAATGGCCATCGAGGTGGCCTGGCGCATCGTGCGGGTCACCCCGGTCAACGCCACCGGGCTGGTTTCGGCGCTGCTGCTGACCGCGCGCGGGGTCGCGCTGACCAAGGGGCAGCTGCACCGGACCCTGCAGGACACCCTGGACTATCTGGAACGCAAAGAGCTGCCGATGACCAACAGCGTGCTCGGGCTGCGCAGCCCCGAAGGTGTGCGGGCCGCGGTGGATGCGCTGTCGGGGGGGCATCCGGTGACCCGGGTGGACGGCGGTCGTGAACCCGTCTGGCGGATCGCCCCCGACGACGAGCACGAGGCCGCGTTTTACCGGAACTCGATCATCCACGCGTTCCTGGAGACCTCGTTGATCGAACTGGCGCTGGTGCACGCGGCGCGGGCGGAATCCGACTGGCTGGACGCGTTCTGGGCGCAGATCATGCGGCTGCGCGACCTGCTGAAGTTCGACTTCTACTTTGCCGACTCGGCAACCTTCCGGGAGAACATCGCCGCGGAGATGTCCTGGGTCGACGACTGGGAGGACAAAATCGCCTCCGGGCCCGAGGGCATCGACGCGGTGCTGCAGACCAAGCGCCCGTTGCTCGGCGGGGCGATGCTGCGGCCGTTCTTCGAGGCCTACGAGATCGTGGCCGATGTGCTGCGCGACGCACCCCCGGAGATCTCCGAACCCGACCTGACGACACGGGCGCTCGGGCTAGGCCGCCAGCACGTGGCGCAGGCCCGGGTGCGGATGGCGGAGTCGGTGTCGGCGCTGCTGTTCGCCACCGCCCGGCAGGTGGCCGCCGACCAGGATCTGCTGGGCCGGGCGCCGGATCTGTCGGAGCGTCGGGCCGCCTTCCTGACCGAGCTGCGCAACATCCTGGCCGACGTCACCGCGGTGGAGGCCGCCGCGCGCAAGCAGTTCTACGCACGCGAGCGGGCAGCCTTACTCGACGCGAGGGCGGCTGAGCGCCCCGCTTAGGCTGGAGGGCATGACAACCGTCGCGCCACCGCAGCGCAGCAGCGCCGTGGGGCCGATTCTGACCGCGATCGCACTGTTGGCCGGGGCGGTGGCCGCCGGCATCGGCGCGCTGTCCGTCGTGGACGCGCTGGCCGCCACCGGACTGCCCGATCCCGGCCCGGCCACCACCTACGGCCTGCCGTTCGTCCGGGCCGCCGGCGAGATCGCCGCGGCCGTCGCCGTCGGCTCCTTCCTGACCGCCGCGTTCCTGCTGCCGCCCCAGCGCAGCGGCGTGCTCGACGTGGGCGGCTACCGGGCCCTGCGCACCGGCAGCGTGGCCTCCGGGGTGTGGGCGGTCTGCGCGGCGCTGCTGGTACCGCTGACGGTGTCCGACATCACCGGCCAACCGCTGACCAACCGGCTCAACCCGCTCGACGTATGGACCGTCGCCAGCATGGTGGAGACCGCCGGCACCTGGCGCTGGACCGCGCTGCTCGCCGCCATCGTCACCCTGATCAGCATCCCGGTGCTGCGCTGGTCCTGGACGCCGGTGCTGCTGGCCGGGTCGCTGGTGACCCTGCTGCCGCTGGCGCTGACCGGGCACTCGTCCTCCGGCGGTGCCCACGACGTGGCGACCAACAGCCTGCTCATCCACCTGATCGCGGGCGTGGTGTGGGCCGGCGGAGTGCTGGCGCTGTGGGCGCTCGCGGTCCGCGGCGGGCAGCACATCGATCTCGCCGCGCGCCGGTTCTCGGCGATCGCGCTGTGGTGTTTCGCGGCCATGGCGCTGTCCGGCGTCGGCAATGCGCTGGTCCGGGTGCGCCCGGCCGACCTGGTCCAGTACACCTACGGCTGGCTGCTGATCGGTAAGGCCACCGCGCTCGTCGCGCTCGGCGTGCTGGGCTGGCTGCAGCGCCGGCAGAGCGTCCGGGCACTGGCCGCCGACCCGACGGCCCGGCGGCCGTTGATCCGGCTCGCGCTGGTCGAATCGTTGATCTTCGGGGTCACCTTCGGCCTGGCCGTCGCACTCGGTCGCACCCCGCCGCCCCCGCCGACGGAACTGCCCTCGGTGACCGCCGTCGCCATCGGCTACGACCTGTCCGGCCCGCCCACCCTGGCCCGGCTGCTGTTCGAGTGGCGCTTCGACCTGATCTTCGGCACCGCGGCGATCGTGCTGGCCGCGGTCTACATCGCCGGGGTGGTGCGGCTGCGCCGGCGCGGGGACGCCTGGCCCGCCGGCCGGACCCTGGCCTGGCTGCTCGGCTGTGCGGCGCTGCTGTTCGCGACGTCGTCCGGGCTGGGCCGGTACATGCCGGCGATGTTCAGCATGCACATGGCCGCGCACATGCTGCTGTCCATGCTGGTGCCGGTGCTGCTGGTGCTAGGGGCGCCGGTGACCCTGGCGCTGCGGGCGCTGCCGGCCGCCGGCAAGGACAACCCGCCCGGGCCGCGGGAGTGGCTGCTGGCCGCCCTGCACAGCCGGGTGTCGAAGTTCTTCACCCACCCGATCATCGCGACGGTGATCTTCGTGGCGGGCTTCTACGGGCTGTACTTCGGCGGTATCTTCGCCGCGGCCGCCGACAGCCACGGCGCGCACCTGGCGATGAACTTCCACTTCCTGGCCAGCGGCTACCTGTTCTACTGGGTCGTCATCGGGGTGGACCCGACCCCGCGCCCGATCCCGCACCTGGCCAAGCTGGGCATGGTGTTCGGTTCGCTGCCGCTGCACGCCTTCTTCGGGGTGGTGCTGATGGGCATGCAGACGGTGCTGGCCGAGGACTTCTACCGGTCGCTCGGGCTGCCCTGGGACATCGACCTGCTGCAGGATCAGCGGCTCGGCGGCGGCATCGCCTGGTCCACCGGCGAGGTGCCGCTGGTGCTGGTGATGCTGGCCCTGCTCATCCAGTGGCGGCGCAGCGACAACCGCACCGCGAAACGGCTGGACCGGGCCGCCGACCGGGACGAGGACGCCGAACTGGCCGCCTACAACAACATGCTGGCCAAGCTGTCCGAGATCGAGAGCCGCAAGAACTAGCTCCTCTCAGCTCCCGTAGTTCACCGTGATGGTGCCGTCCCGGTTGACCCCGGTCCGCGGCGCCGGATCCTGCTGAACCACCCGCGCCCGGCGGTCGCCGCCCGCGTCGATGTCGGGGCCCTTGAGCAGCGGCCCGGTGAACCCGAGGGCCTGCAGCTGGGCGAGCGCATCGGCGTAGAACAGCCCACGCAGATCGGGCATGGTGATCTGGTTCCCGCGCGACACCTTCAGCGTGATCGGGGCGTCCGTGGCGATCGACGACCCGGCCGGCGGGTCGGTGCCGGCCACCTGCCCGGCGGGCAGGGTGCTGTCGGCCTCGGACTGCAGGATCGTGGTGAACCCGGCGGTGCCCAGGTTATCAGTGGCCTGCTGCACGGTCTGCCCGGTCACGTCGGGTACCTCGCGAGCCGACGGCCCGGACCCGACCAGGATGACGATCTCGTTGCTGGTCGCGGTGTCCTGCTGGGCGGCCGGGATGGTCCCGACCACCCGGTCCAGCTCCGCGGCGGTGGACGCCTGCGGCTGGCGGCGCACGTTCTCGAAGCCCGCATCGGCCAGCGTGCGCACCGCCTCGCTGTAGGACAGTCGGGACACGTCCGGGACGCGGCGCTGTTCGGGGCCGGTCGACACGTCGACGGTGATCTCCCCGCCCGACGAGATCGACGCGCCGGCGGCCGGGTCGGTGCCGATCACCCGCCCGGCCTCGACCGAGCCGTCGGGCCGGGTCTCCACCCGGGGCTCCAGGCCCCGGTCCTGAAGTTGGGTGAGCGCCTCCTGCTGGGCCAGCCCGGTCACGTCGGGCACCGGCACCCGGTTCATCGCGCCGACGAGGTAGACCCCCGCGAAGACCAGCAGCAGCACCGCGGCCAGCGCGCCGGCGATCAGCCAGCGCCGCGACCCGGAGCGCGCCGACTGGGCCGGCAGCTGCAGGGTGCGCGGCCCGTCGTCGCGGGGCGCCTCGTCGGTGTCTTCGACCTGTGGGGCGATCGCGGCCGGCGGGCGACCCCGGCTGACCCGCAGCAGATCGGCCCGCATCTCGGCGGCGCTCTGATAGCGCTGCTCCGGCTTCTTGGCCAGCGCCTTGAGCACCACGGCGTCGATGTCGGGGGACAACCCGGCCCGGCGCTGCGACGGCGGCACGGGCTGTTCACGGACGTGCTGATAGGCCACCGACAGCGGGGTGTCTCCGGTGAACAGGGCCTGCCCGGTGAGCATCTCGTAGAGCACACAGCCCAGCGAGTACACATCGGTGCGGGCATCGACCTCGTGGCCGCGGGCCTGCTCCGGGGAGAAGTACTGGGCGGTGCCGACCACCGCGGAGGTCGCGGTGAGACGGTCCCCGGTGGTGGCGTTCATGGCCCGGGCGATGCCGAAATCCATCACCTTCACCGTGCCCGCCGGGGTGATCATGATGTTGGCCGGTTTGATGTCGCGGTGCACGATGCCGCGGTTGTGGCTGAACTCCAGCGCGGTGCAGACATCGGCGACCACCGCGAGCGCCCGCTGCGGCGGCAGCGCGCCCTGGCGCTGGATCAGCTTGCCGACGGTGATCCCGTCGACGTACTCCATCACCAGGAACGGCAGCTTGCCGTTCGGGGTCTGCGCCTCCCCGGTGTCGTACACGGCCACGATCGACGGGTGATTGAGCGCCGCGGTGTGCTTGGCCTCGCGCCGGAACCGCTGCGAGAAGTTCGGGTCGCGGGCGAGATCGGCGCGCAGGATCTTGATCGCGACATCGCGGTGCAACCGGACATCGCGGGCCCGGTGCACCTCCGACATGCCGCCGAACCCCAGCACTTCACCCAGTTCGTAGCGGTCGGTGAGCTGCTGCGGCGCGGTCATCGCGCACGTCCGATCACACCGCTGCCGTCACAAGCCACACCGTCGATCATCGCGCAAAGCGCGGCGGCGTGGGCGCGAGGCCCCCGTGAGCCGCGTTATCCCCAATACCCGGTCCATCCCCAGACCGGGCCGCGGCGGAGTCTGGCCGGGCGGGTCTGTCGGCCCCCGGCGGGTCAATGGGTGCACAGGCCGACGACAGCACCTCCGCCGCCGGCGCCGAACAAAACCAGAGAGGCCCAAGCCATGTTCGAAACCCCGTTCTCCGTCGTCGGCACCGTGATCACCGACCCGGTGCCGCGCCGCGTCAACGACCAGGAACTCATCCGGTTCCGCGTCGCGAGCAACTCCCGCCGGCGCACCCCGGAGGGCGCCTGGGAGACCGGCAACTCCCTGTACCTCACCGTCACCTGCTGGGGAAAGGTCGCCGACGGTGTGGCCGGAGTGCTGTTCAAGGGTGACCCGGTGATCGTCGTCGGAACCATCTACACCAGCGAATACGACGACAAGGACGGCGTCCGCCGGACCAACGTCGAGGTCCGCGCCAGCTCGGTCGGGCCCGACCTGAACCGGGTCCGGGCCAAGCTGGACCGAACGCACCGGTCCGTGGAGGCGGCCGAAACCGACGACGACTCCGACACCGAACCGGCCGAGGACGCCGCGCAGGAGAGCGGGCTGCCGATCTCGGCGTAACGGGGCTCGTCGCCTGTCTCTAGGATGGGCTGCGAGTTTCGACGGAACGCGCAGTGCAACGAGAGGCAAGACGACGGCATGGCCGAATTCATCTACACGATGCGGAAAGTGCGCAAGGCGCACGGTGACAAGGTCATTCTCGACGACGTCACGCTGAACTTCCTGCCCGGCGCCAAGATCGGCGTGGTCGGTCCGAACGGGGCCGGTAAGTCGAGCGTCCTCAAGATCATGGCCGGGCTCGACCAGCCCAACAACGGCGACGCTTTCCTTCAGCCGGGCGCGTCGGTCGGCATCCTCATGCAGGAGCCGCAACTCGACGAGACCAAGACCGTCCGCGAGAACGTCGAGGAAGGCGTCGCCGTCAAGGCGAAGCTCAACCGGTACAACGAGGTCGCCGAGCTGATGGCCACCGACTACACCGATGAGCTCATGGAGGAGATGGGCCAGCTGCAGGAAGAGCTGGACGCCGCCGACGCCTGGGACATCGACTCCCAGCTTGAGCAGGCCATGGACGCGCTGCGCTGCCCGCCGCCCGACGAGCCGGTCACTCACCTGTCCGGTGGCGAGAAGCGCCGTGTCGCGCTGTGCAAGCTGCTGCTGTCCAAGCCGGACCTGCTGCTGCTCGACGAGCCCACCAACCACCTGGACGCCGAGAGCGTGCTCTGGCTGGAGCAGCACCTGGCCGACTACAAGGGCGCCATCCTGGCCGTCACCCACGACCGCTACTTCCTGGACAACGTCGCCGAGTGGATCCTGGAGCTCGACCGCGGCCGTGCCTACCCGTACGAGGGCAACTACTCCACCTACCTGGAGAAGAAGGCCGAGCGCCTGGAGGTGCAGGGCAAGAAGGACCAGAAGCTGCAAAGGCGGCTGAAGGAAGAGCTGGCCTGGGTGCGCTCGGGTGCCAAGGCCCGCCAGGCCAAGAACAAGGCCCGCCTGGACCGCTACGAGGAGATGGCGGCCGAAGCGGAGAAGACCCGCAAGCTGGACTTCGAGGAGATCCAGATCCCGACGCCGCCGCGCCTGGGCAGCGTCGTGGTCGAGGTCGAACACCTCGACAAGGGCTTCGAGGGCCGCACCCTGATCAAGGACCTGTCCTTCACGCTGCCGCGCAACGGCATCGTCGGCGTGATCGGGCCCAACGGTGTCGGTAAGACGACACTGTTCAAGACCATCGTCGGTCTCGAGCAGCCCGACAGCGGCACGGTGAAGGTCGGCGATACGGTCAAGCTGAGCTACGTCGACCAGACCCGGGCCGGTATCGACCCGAAGAAGAATGTCTGGCAGGTGGTCTCCGACGGCCTGGACTACATCGAGGTCGGGCAGAACGAGATCCCGTCGCGCGCCTACGTGTCGGCGTTCGGGTTCAAGGGCCCGGACCAGCAGAAGCCGGCCGGCGTGCTCTCCGGCGGTGAGCGCAACCGACTGAACCTCGCGCTCACCCTGAAAGAGGGCGGCAACCTGATCCTGCTCGACGAGCCGACCAACGACCTGGACGTCGAGACGTTGTCCTCGCTGGAGAACGCGCTGGAGCAGTTCCCCGGCTGCGCCGTGGTGATCTCCCACGACCGCTGGTTCCTGGACCGCACCTGCACGCACATCCTGGCCTGGGAAGGCGACGACGACAACGAGGCCAAGTGGTTCTGGTTCGAGGGCAACTTCGGTGCCTACGAAGAGAACAAGATCGCGCGCCTCGGTGCCGATGCGGCTCGCCCGCACCGGGTGACCCACCGCAAACTGACCCGCGACTGATCCCGCGCGAGTGCCCACGAACGGCCCTCGCGGATCACTACAGTTGCTTCTGTGTCAGGAACCACCGAGCAGTTGCAGCTGAGTCAGGACGCGGTCGGGGAACTCACCCGCGCCTATGTCGAGACGCACCACGGCCCGCACGGTGATGCGCCCGCCGACACCGCGGTCACCGCGCCGATCGAACGGGGCGCGGCGGCCAAGGTGACCCCGGACCTGCTGGCGGCACACACCAGGCTGGGCCGCCGGCGGGCGCCGGGGGACACCCTGGTGGCGGTGTACCCGGCCGAGGATCCGGGCGGCTTCGGCCCGGCGATCCAGGTCGTCACCGACTACAGCGCGATGCTGATGGATTCGGTGACGGTGCTGCTGCACCGGTTCGGCGTCCCGTACAGCTGGGTGATGAACCCGGTGCTGCGCGCCGGCCGCGACGCCGGCGGGGAACTGCGGGCACTGGTGCCGGCCAGCGACCCGGACGCCCCCGACGGCGCCGACGAGATGTGGATCCACGTCCAGCTGTCCTCGACCGCCGACTCGGCGGCGGTGGCCGAGGTGGCCGACCTGCTGCCCTCGGTGCTCGCCGACGCCCGCCAGGTCGCCGCGGACTCCGCGGCGCTCAACGCCACCCTGATCGGGCTGGCCAATGCGCTGGACTCCGATCACGCCGGACACTTCCCGGGGCCGGACCGCCGCGATGTCGCGGCCCTGCTGCACTGGCTCGGTGACGGGCATTTCGTGCTGATGGGTTATCAGCGATGCGCGGTGCACAACGGGCAGGCCACCGTGGACACGGCCAGCCGGCTCGGGGTGCTCAAGCTGCGCACCGACGTGCTGCCGCAGCTGACCGAGGCCGACGACCTGCTGGTGCTGGCACAGGCCACCATGCCCAGCTTCCTGCGCTACGGGGCCTACCCGTACATCGTGGTGGTGCGCGAGAAGCCGGCCGGCCCGGCCTCCAATCAGGCCGTCGAGCACCGCTTCGTGGGGTTGTTCACCGCGTCGGCGATGAACGCGAACGTGCTGGACATCCCGTTGATCTCGCGGCGGGTGGACGAGGCGATGGCCCAGTCGCATTCGGACCCCAGCCACCCGGCCCAGCTGATGCTCGACGTCATCCAGACCATCCCGCGCTCGGAGCTGTTCGCCCTGCGCACCCCCGAGCTGCTGGAGATGGCAAGAGCGGTGGTCGACCTCGGGTCGCTGCGCCGCACGCTGCTGTTCCTGCGGGCCGATCAGCTGGGGCACTTCGTGTCTGCGCTGGTGTACCTGCCACGAGACCGCTACACCACCGCGGTCCGACTGGAGATGCAGAAGATCCTGGTCCGCGAACTCGGCGGCACGAGCATCGAGTACGCCGCCCGTGTCAGCGAATCACCTTGGGCGGTCGTACATTTCACCGTGAAGATGCCCGACACCGCACAGCGCGCGGATGTCGACACCTCGGCCGACAACGAGGTCCGGATCCAGCATCTGCTCACCGAGGCGGCCCGCACCTGGGCCGACCGGCTGATCGGATCGGCGAAGACCGAATCGCTCAGCGCGGCCGATGCCGAGTACTACTCCTCGGCGTTCCCGGAGATCTACAAGCAGGCGTTCACCCCGCAGGACGCCATCGAAGACATCGCGATCATCGAACAGCTGCAGGACAATTCGGTCAAACTCGTATTCCGCGACGGCGGATCGGACCGGGTCGACCTGCTCACCTGGTACCTGGGGGCCGGTCGGCCTCGCTGTCGGAGTTGCTGCCGATGCTGCAGTCCATGGGTGTGGTGGTGCTGGAGGAACGGCCCTTCACCGTCACCCGGGCCGACGGGCTGCCGGTGTGGATCTACCAGTTCAAGGTGTCACCGCACCAGTCCATTCCGAGCACCCCCGCCGCCGACATCGAGGACGTGGCCACCCGGTTCGCCGATACGGTGACCGCCATCTGGCACGGCCGGGCCGAGATCGACCGGTTCAACGAACTGGTGCTGCGCGCCGGGCTGACCTGGCAGCAGGTCACCATTCTGCGGGGTTACGCGAAGTACCTGCGCCAGGCCGGATTCCCGTACAGCCAGGCGCACGTCGAGTCGGTGCTCAACGACAACGCCAAGACCGCGCGGTCGTTGGTCGAGTTGTTCGAGGCGCTCTTCGACCCGGCGCTGGACTCGAACGGCAACACCGGCACCCGGGACGCCGGGGCGGCCGCGGCCGCGGTCGCCGCCGATATCGACGCCCTGGTCAGCCTGGACACCGACCGGGTGCTGCGCGCCTTCGCCAGCCTGATCCAGGCCACCCTGCGCACCAACTACTTCGTCGACAACCCGGATTCGGCGCGCGCCCAGAACGTGCTGTCGTTCAAACTCAACCCCGGACTGATCGACGAACTCCCGCTGCCCAGGCCACGATTCGAGATCTTCGTCTACTCACCCCGGGTCGAGGGCGTGCACCTGCGGTTCGGGTTCGTGGCCCGCGGCGGGTTGCGCTGGTCGGACCGCCGGGAGGATTTCCGCACCGAGATCCTGGGCCTGGTCAAGGCGCAGGCGGTGAAGAACGCCGTCATCGTGCCGGTCGGCGCCAAGGGCGGTTTCGTGGTCAAGTCCCCACCGCTGCCCACCGGGGACGCCGCGGCCGACCGGGACGCCACCCGCGCCGAGGGGGTGGCCTGCTACCGGTTGTTCATCTCCGGCCTGCTGGACGTCACCGACAACGTGGACAAGGCCAGCGGCGCGGTGGTCACCCCCGCCGGTGTGGTGCGCCGCGACGGGGACGACGCCTACCTGGTGGTGGCCGCCGACAAGGGCACCGCCACCTTCTCCGACATCGCCAATGACGTTGCGAAGTCCTATGGTTTCTGGCTCGGCGACGCCTTCGCCTCCGGCGGGTCGATCGGCTACGACCACAAGGCCATGGGCATCACGGCGCGGGGCGCCTGGGAATCGGTGAAGCGGCACTTCCGCGAACTGGGCGTCGACACCCAGTCCGAGGACTTCACCGTCGCCGGTGTCGGCGATATGAGCGGCGACGTGTTCGGCAACGGCATGCTGCTGTCCAAGCACATCCGGCTGATCGCGGCCTTCGACCACCGCGACATCTTCCTCGACCCGAACCCGGACGCCGCCACCTCCTGGGCCGAACGCGAGCGGATGTTCGCGCTGCCCCGGTCCAGCTGGGCCGACTACGACCGCTCCCTGATCAGTGCGGGCGGCGGGGTGTACAGCCGGCAGCAGAAGTCCATCCCGATCAGCGGCCAGGTCCGGCACGCACTGGGCCTGCCCGACGGCGTCGAGGAGATGACCCCGCCGGAACTGATGCGGGCGGTGCTGCTGGCCCCGGTCGACCTGTTCTGGAACGGCGGCATCGGCACCTACATCAAGGCCGAGACCGAATCCGATGCCGATGTCGGCGACCGCGCCAACGACGCCATCCGCGTCAACGGAAACCAGATGCGGGCCAGGGTGATCGGCGAGGGCGGTAACCTCGGCGTGACCCAGCGTGGGCGCATCGAGTTCGACCTGGCCGGCGGCCGGATCAACACCGACGCGCTGGACAACTCGGCCGGTGTGGACTGCTCCGACCACGAGGTCAACATCAAGATCCTGATCGACTCACTGGTGACGGCCGGCAAGATCGATATCGACGAGCGCACCCCGTTGCTGATGTCGATGACCGACGAGGTCGGCCGGCTGGTGCTGGCCGACAACATCGACCAGAACGATCTGATGGGCACCAGCCGGGCCAACGCGGCCAGCCTGCTGCAGGTGCACGCCCGCCAGATCAAGGAATTCGTCGCCGAGCGCGGGCTCAACCGCGAGCTGGAGGCACTGCCCTCGGAGAAGGAGATCCGGCGCCGGCACGAGGCCGGGATCGGGCTGAGCTCACCGGAACTGGCGACGCTGATGGCGCACGTCAAGCTGGCGCTCAAGGATGAGCTGCTACACACCGACCTGCCCGACCAGGAGGTGTTCGCCGCCCGGCTGCCGCAGTACTTCCCGGCCGAACTTCGCGAACGCTTCGGCACCGACATCCGCTCGCATCAGCTGCGCCGCGAGATCGTGTCGACCATGCTGGTCAACGATCTGGTCGACACCAGCGGCATCACCTACGCCTACCGGATGACCGAGGACACCGGCGTCGGCCCGGTCGACGCGGTGCGCGCCTACGTCGCCACCGACGCCATCTTCGGGGTGAGCGAGATCTGGCGGGCCATCAAAGAGGCGGGCAACTCCGGGATTCCGGCGCCGGTGACCGACCGGATGACGCTGGATCTGCGCCGACTCATCGACCGGGCCGGGCGCTGGCTGATCAACTACCGGCCCCAGCCGCTGGCCGTCGGCGCCGAGATCAACCGGTTCGGCGCCTTGGTGGCCCGGCTGTCCCCGTTGATGTCGCAGTGGCTGCGTGGCGACGACAAGGCGATCGTGGCCAAGGAGTCCGGTGAGTTCACCGCCCACGGTGTGTCCGATCCGCTGGCCTACACCATCGCCACCGGGCTGTACCGCTACAGCCTGCTCGACGTCATCGACATCGCCGACATCGTGGACCGCGACCCCGCCGAGGTGGCCGACGCCTACTTCGCGCTGATGGACCACCTGGGCGTCGACGGCCTGCTCACCGCGATCTCCCAGCTGGAGCGCGATGACCGCTGGCATTCGTTGGCCCGGTTGGCGATCCGGGACGACATCTACGGGTCGCTGCGGGCACTGTGCTTTGATGTGCTGGCTGTCGGTGAGCCGGAGGAGACCGGGGAGCAGAAGATCGAGGAGTGGGAACTGACCAACAGCTCCCGGATCGATCGGGCGCAACGGACGCTGCACCAGATCCACAGCGAGGGCCAACGCGACCTGGCGACGCTGTCGGTCGCGGCACGCCAGATCCGCAGTATGACTCGAACAACAGGAACGGGAACAAGTGGCTGAGCGTTTCACGACACCGGTGCCGGTGCGGTGGTCGGACATCGACATGTACCAGCACGTCAATCACGCCACCATGGTCACCATCCTGGAAGAGGCCCGGGTGCCCTTCCTGCATGAACCGTTCGTCAACGACATCGACACCATCGGCCTGCTGATCGCCGAGGTGAACGTGAAGTACAAAGGGCAACTGCGGCTGATGGATTCGCCGCTGCAGGTGACCATCTGGGTGAACCGGTTGCGGGCGGTGGACTTCAATCTGGGCTACGAGGTGCGATCGGTGCACGCCGACCCGGACTCCAAACCCGCGGTGATCGGGGAGACGCAGCTGGCCGCGTTCAACATCGAGGAGCAGAAGCTGGTGCGACTGCTGCCGCATCACCGGGCGTACCTGGAACGCTTTAAGCGGTGAGTACCCCCGAGCGTGGGCTCTGGCTCGCCGATGCCGCCCACCGTGACGACCTGGCCACCTTCGTCGACCGCGCGCTGCGCCTCGACGATTCCGCGGTGATCCGGTTCCGGGAGCGTGCCGGTACCGGACAGGTGGTCGCCTGGGTGGCCACCGGTTTCGACGTGCTGGCCAGCCGGGTGGTGGCCGGCCGGCTGCGCCCGACGGACCTGTCCGCCGGCGCCGACACCATCTCCCGGGCGCTGCCGGCGATGGACGAATCCGGTTACGTGGAGCCGGGATTCGCCATGGACTCCGCGTGGCGCGGGGTGCTGCCCCCGGAGACCGGGTTCAGCCATCTCGACGATGTACCGGCCTGGGCGATCCTCGAACTGGTCGAGCGGGGCGCCGCGCTGGCGAAGGAGCACGGCAGCGCGCACGGGCCGCCGGCCTCGCTGCTGGATCAGGAGGTGCTCGCGGTCACCTCGGGGGAGACCGGCGTGGGCATCCCGATGCGATGCGTGTTCGCCCTGACTGCGATGGGCTTCCTACCGCAGAACGCGGAAGCGTTGTCTTCCGACGAAATCGTGCGGGTGCGCGTACATCCGGCGTGGCTGCGGGTGGACGCCCGGTTCGGCACGGTGTACCGGAGGCTGGGGGATCCGGCGCTGGTGCTGCGCTGATTTCGGCGCGTTCAGCGTCGGTACCCCGTAGCTCAGCGCGCCGAGATCACACCAGCCAGGCCGCGGAGTCCGGCGCGAGCTTGCCGCCCACCAGCGGCGCACTGACCAGCAGCAGCTCACCGGGCGGCAGCGGAATCGGCCGCGTCCCGGCGTTCAATGCGCAGGTCAACCCGCCGGGCAGGCAGAACGTCGTCGGGCCGACCCATTCGATCTCGGAGCCGGCGAATTCGGCTCTGCCGGTGCGCAATTCAATGGCCTGCCGGTACAGCTCCAGCATCGAGTCCGGCTCAGCGAGCTGACGCTGCACCGTCAACGGCGCCCAATCGGCCGGGATCGGCAGCCAGGTGTCGGGCGTCGACGAGAACCCGAAGGGCGGCGCATCACCGCTCCACGGCATCGGCACCCGGGCGCCATCGCGGCCGCGTTCGGTGCGCCCGGAGCGCTCCCACACCGGGTCTTGGAGCACCTCGTCGGGCAGGTCGGCGTCGGGCAACCCGAGTTCGGAGCCGTTGTAGATGAACACCGATCCCGGCAGCGCCAGCATCACCAACGCCATCGCGCGGGCCCGGGCCACCCCGCGCCTCCCGCCGCCGTACCGGGTGACCTCCCGGGACACATCGTGGTTGGCCAACGTCCAGGTCGGTGCCGCGCCGGCCAGTGCGGCGGCGGCCAGCCCGTTGTCGATGGCCTCGCGGATCTCCGTAGCGTCGAAGTCGGCCTGCACGAGCTGGAAGCTGAAGCCCAGATGCAGTTCGTCGGAGCGCAGGTACCTGGCGAACCGTTCGTTGCCGTGCACCCAGATCTCGCCGACGGTCACCGCGTCGGGATAGTCGTCGAGCACCCGGCGGATGAACCGGTGGATTTCGTGCACGTCGTCGTTGTCGAACCGCGGGTCGTCGGCGCGGCTGCGCAGCAGACCGGTCTCGGTGAGCACCATGTCCGGCAGGTCGGGGGA
Source organism: Mycolicibacterium aurum (assembly GCA_900078775.1). Taxonomy (GTDB): domain Bacteria; phylum Actinomycetota; class Actinomycetes; order Mycobacteriales; family Mycobacteriaceae; genus Mycobacterium; species Mycobacterium aurum_A. Next base: position 2,998,992 of record LT549889.1, on the reverse strand, counting down.
CTTCGCCATGCCGTGCGCGACGTCGATGCGGAACCCGTCCACGCCGCGGTCCAGCCAGAACCGCAGCGTCTTCTCGATGTCCTCGAAGACCTCGGGGTTGTCCCAGTTCAGATCCGGCTGGGCGCTGTCGAACAGGTGCAGGTACCACTGCCCGTCGGGCACCCGGGTCCAGGCCGGGCCGCCGAACACCGACAGCCAGTTGTTGGGCGGGCCGTCGCCGACGCCGTCGCGGAAGATGTAGCGGTCCCGCCGGGCCGGGTCGGCCAGCGCCTCGGTGAACCACGGATGCGCCGAGCTGGTGTGGTTGGGCACCAGGTCCATGGTCACCTTGATGTCGCGGGCGTGCGCCGCGGCGATCAGCCGGTCCAACGCGTCCAGGTCACCGAACAGCGGGTCCACGTCGCGTGGATCGGCGACGTCGTAACCGTGGTCGGCCATCGGGGAGACCATCACCGGGTTGAGCCACAGCGCCTGCACACCCAGGCCGGCGAGGTAGTCCAGGCGGGCGGTGATGCCGTCCAGATCCCCGACGCCATCGCCGTTGCTGTCGCCGAACGAGCGTGGATAGACCTGGTAGAACACGGCCCTCGTCCACCACGGCGGCATCAGAAGGACGAGTTCACCATCGACTCGGCGGCCATCTCCAGGTAGTCCAGCAGGGCCCTGCGGTGCGCATCGTCGAGGGTCTGCGAGTCGACCGAGGCGACCGCGGTGTGCATGCACCGCAGCCACGCGTCGCGTTCCAGGAACCCGATCCGGAACGGTGCGTGCCGCATCCGCAGCCGCGGATGGCCGCGCTGATCGGAGTAGGTGCGCGGGCCGCCCCAGTACTGCTCCAGGAACATGCACAGACGCTCCTCGGCGCCGTCGATGTCGTCCTCGGGGTAGAGCGGCAGCAGGATCTCGTCCTCGCGCACCAACTCGTAGAACCGGGCCACGATCGCGGCGAAGGTGGCGTGTCCTCCGACTTCGTCGTAGAACGAGCGTTGCGGCTGGGTCACGCCCTCCATTGTGTCCGATGTGGTGCAAGCACCGGTGACAGCGGTCCGGTCATCAGCTGTTCATCGGACTGACCTGCGAACACACCAAGAATTATCGTGCACATCGCCGTGATCCGTGGTGGACTGTCTCCTCGGAGGCTCCATGGCGCACAGCAAAAAAAGCCATACCCGACGGACCGGCCACATACCCGGCCCCGTAGGCCCCCATGTGCCCAATCGCTCCCTGCACAGCGTCGAGACGGTGGCCTCCACCGGCCACGACACCTCGCTGTGGGGCCGGCGCCGGGTACTGCTGCTGAACTCCACCTTCGAGCCGCTGACCGCGCTGCCGATGCGCCGGGCGGTGATCATGCTGATGTGCGGCAAGGCCGACGTGGTGCACGACGACCCGTCCGGCCCGGTCATCCACTCCGCGACGCGGTCCATCGTGGTGCCCTCGGTGATCCGGCTGCGGGCGTTCGTCCGGGTGCCCTACCGGGCCCGCATCCCGATGACGCGCGCGGCGCTGATGCATCGCGACCGGTTCCGCTGCGCGTACTGCGGGCAGAAGGCCGACACCGTCGACCATGTGGTGCCACGCAGCCGCGGCGGCGAGCACTCCTGGGAGAACTGCGTGGCGGCCTGCTCGGCGTGCAACCACCGCAAGGCCGACCGTCTGCTCGCCGAGCTGGGCTGGTCGCTGCGGTCGGTGCCGATGCCGCCCAAGGGACAGCACTGGCGACTGCTGTCCTCGGTGAAGGACTTGGACCCGTCCTGGGTCAGATATCTGGGTGAGGGCGCGGCCTGATCGACGCTGCGATACGGTTTGGTGCGTGAGCATAGAACTCCTTGCCATATTGGGTGGCGTCCCGCTGCTCTTGTTTGTGGTGTTGGCCGCCCTGGCCTACCGCCACAAGGGGCCGCACCCCCAGCCATACAAGCTGTCCGACGAGTGGACGCACGACCCGATCCTGTGGGCGGCCGATGAGCCGGCGGATCACGGTCACGGTGGCCACGGCGATCACGTCACGGTGGGAGGTGGAGCAAGTGGCAAGTGGTAGCCATGCGGTCGCGACGACCGCCAGTGAGCTCGAACTGCCGTACGGGTACGCGCTGACCAGCAGCGGCCGGATCTCGGGTGTCACCGAGCCGGGCGAGCTGTCGTTGCACTACCCGTTCTCGGTGAAGGACCTGGTCGCCCTCGATGACGCGCTGAAGTACGGCTCGCGGTACTCGAAGACCCGCTTCGCGGTGTACATCGGCGACCTCGGTGCCGATACCGCGGCGACGGCCCGCGAGCTGCTGGCCAAGGTACCCACCCCGAACAATGCCGTGCTGTTCGCGGTGTCGCCGAACCAGAAGGCCATCGAGGTCGTCTACGGCGAGGACGTGAAGGGCCGCGGCATCGAGACCGCAGCACCGCTCGGCATCTCCGCCGCGCTCGGCTCGCTGCGGGCCGGCAATCTGATCGACGCTCTGGTGAGCGCCGTCAACGTCACCTCCGCGGCGGTCTCCCCGCGCTGACCGTTCGTTGCATCAGCCCCGGTATCGCTTCGGTGCCGGGGCTGTTTGCATCATGAGCTCAGCAGTTGCGCGCGGATCTCGACGTAGCGCTGCAGGAACGCCCGCTCATCGAGGCGCTTGCGGCGCATCCACCCGGTGACCTCGTCATTGCACTTGCTGGCATTGCAGGCCGCGCAGGCGGGCACCACGTTGTCGATCGTGTAGCGGCCGCCGCGGGAGATCGCCATGACGCAGTCACGCTGCATGGGTTTGTCGGTGACGCCGCAGTAGGCGCAGCCGTTCCAGGCGAGTTTGATCGCCGCCCACTGGTCCTCGGTGAGGTCGTTGACGACGGCCTTGACCCGCCGGGTGCGCCTGCGGGCCGCCCGGGCGCGTCGACTGTTGGGGGCCACCATCGGCACAGCGTATGGCCGGCGAGCGTGCGCGAAGGCGCATCCGAAACGGCGTGTCGGGGTGCCGACGCGCACGCTCGCGGGATGTCTATTTGACGTCGAAGGCGCGGGCCCGCAGCGAACGCTCCACCCCGGCGCGACCCTCCAGCACCAGACGGTGCAGCGCCGGCGGCACATCGGGGCCGGACAGGAACGCGTCCGCCGCGTCCAGGCAGCCCTGGCTGATGTCCCAGGACGGGTACAGGCCGATCACCACGGTCTGGGCCACCTCACTGGACCGGCGCTCCCACACGCCGGGGATGGAGGCGAAGTACAGGTCGCGGAACCGGGCCAGCACCTTGGCCTGGCCGGGCTGGTTGAAGCCGCCGACGATGGCGCGGGTGGTGATGTTGGCCAGCGAGTCGTCCTCGATGACCTGCTGCCAGGCGGCGTTCTTGACCGCGGTCTGCGGCCGGGCGGCGGCCGCGGCGGCCGCATTGCGCCGACCGGCGGCGGTCGGGTCCCGCTCGGCCTCGGCGTCGATGAACGGGTGCTCGCTGCCGTCGGCGTCGATCATCCCGGCCGCGGCCAGCGCGGTGACGATGCGCCAGCGCAGGTCGGTGTCGATCACCAATCCGGGCAGGTTGACCTCGGCCGGCTCGTTGTCCAGCAGCGTGGACAGCACGGCGACGTGGTTGGCGGAGAGCACCGAGGTGCACAGCGCGTTGACGAACGCCAGCTGATGATCCGACCCGGGCGCCGACTCTCGGGCCCGGTCCAACAGTGCGTCACCGAACGCCGGCCAGCCGATCTCGGCCGCCCAGGCAGGGTCGGCGTAGGAGTTCAGCGCGGTCTGGGCCTGCAGCAGCAGTCGTTGCGCCACACCGACTTCGGTCTCACCGTGGATGCCACCGATGACCAGCGTGACGAAGTCGCGAGCCTTCATCTCGGCTTCCCGGGTCATCTCCCAGGCCGCCGACCAGGCCAGCGTGCGCGGCAGCGGGTCGGCGATGTCGGCGATGCGGGTCAGCACCGTCTGCAGCGACTGGGGGTCCAGCCGTGACGAGCAGTAGGTCAGATCGTCGTCGTTGACCAGCACGAACTGTCCGCGCGAAACCCCCACCAGGGATGCCACCTCGGTGCGGGGGCCCTCGACGTCGAGTTCCTCGCGGTGAATTCGTACCAGCTTGCCGGACTCGGCTCCCTCTTCTTCGGCATAGATGCCAATGGCCAGGCGGTGCACGCGGGTCTCCCCGGCACCCGGGGCGGCACCGGACTGGTGCACCGCGAACCGGGTGAACTTGCCGTCCGCGTCGACGTCGAACTCGGCGCGCAGGGTGTTCAGGCCGGTGGTCTTGAGCCACTGCCGGCCCCAGCCGGACAGGTCGCGGCCCGACGACTTCTCCAGGGCACCAAGCAGATCCCCGAAGGTGGCGTTGCCGAACGCGTGGTCGCGGAAGTAGTCACGCAGGCCGGCCAGGAACGACTCCAGGCCGACGTAGGCCACCAGTTGCTTGAGCACGCTGGCGCCCTTGGCGTAGGTGATGCCGTCGAAGTTCACCTCGACCGCATGCAGATCCGGGATGTCGGCGGCCACCGGGTGGGTGGAGGGCAGCTGATCCTGACGGTAGGCCCAGGACTTCTCCACGTTCGCGAACGTGGTCCAGGCCTGCTTGTACTCGGTGGCCTCGGCCTGGCACAGCACCGAGGCGAAGGTGGCGAAGGATTCGTTGAGCCACAGGTCATCCCACCAAGCCATGGTGACCAGGTCGCCGAACCACATGTGCGCCATCTCGTGCAGCACGGTCTCGGCGCGCCGCTCGTAGCTGTACCGGGTGACCTTGGACCGGAAGACGTAGTCCTCCAGGAAGGTCACCGCGCCGGCGTTCTCCATGGCACCGGCGTTGAACTCCGGCACGAACAGCTGGTCGTACTTGCCGAAGGCGTACGGCTCGCCGAAGTTGCGGTGGTAGAAGCCGAAGCCCTGCTTGGTCTCGGTGAACAACCGTTCGGCGTCCATGAACTCGGCCAGCGAGGCGCGGCAGAAGATGCCCAGCGGGATCTCACCGTGCTCGTCGGAGTAGACATCGTCCCAGCGGGCGTACGGTCCGGCGATCAGCGCCACCAGATAGGTGCTCATCTTCGGGGTGGTCACGAACGTGTGCCGCCCGCTCTCGACTGAGGCGGTGGCGCCGTTGGAGATGACCTGCCAGTGCTCGGGCGCCGTGACGGTGACGTCGAAGGTCGCCTTCAGATCGGGCTGATCGAAACAGGCGAACATGCGTTTGGCGTCCGCGGTCTCGAACTGCGAGTACAGGTACACCTCCTTGTCGACGGGGTCGACGAAGCGGTGCAGACCCTCACCGGTGTTGGAGTACAGGCAGTCGGCGTCGACGACGAGCTCGTTGCGTTCGGCCAGGCCGGACAGTGCGATCCCGGTGGATTCGTCATACCCCGAGACGTCGAGCGCGTGCCCGTTGAGGGTGGCGCTGCGGACGGCATCGGCGGCGAGGTCGATGTAGGTGTCGGCCCCCGCCAGAGCGGAGAACGTCACCGTGGTCACCGACCGGAACGTCTTGTCGCCGGTTGTCAGGTCGAGGTCGATGCGGTAGTTGTCGACGGTCACCAGCGCGGCACGCTCGGCGGCCTGGTCGCGAGTCAGATTGGGAAGAGCCACACCGTTCAACCTAGTCCCTGGCGGGGAACATCTGCCGGGCAGCGATAGTTGTGCCGTCGTGGAGGCTCATTTCATCTGATCGAGAGGACTGTTCGCATGGCTGAGAGAGATGTCGCGGGATTCTGGTTCGATCCGCTGTGCCCGTGGTGCTGGATCACCTCGCGCTGGATCCTCGAGGTGCAGAAGGTCCGCGACATCGAGGTGGACTTCAACGTGATGAGCCTGGCCGTGCTCAACGAGGGCCGTGACCTGCCCGAGGAGTACGCCGAGATGATGAAGGCCGCGTGGGGCCCGGTGCGGGTGGCCATCGCCGCCGAGCAGGCCCACGGCAAGGAGATCCTGTCCCCGCTGTACACCGCCATGGGCACGCTGATCCACAACGAGGGCAACAAGGACCTCGACGATGTGATCAAGAAGTCCCTGGAGCAGGTCGGGCTGACCGCCGAACTGGCCGAGGCCGCGCACACCGACAAGTACGACGACGCGCTGCGCAAGAGCCACCACGCCGGGATGGACGCCGTCGGCGAGGACGTCGGCACCCCCACCATCCACGTCAACGGGGTCGCGTTCTTCGGCCCGGTGCTGTCGCGCATCCCGCGCGGTGAGGAAGCGGGCAAGCTGTGGGACGCCTCGGTGACCTTCGCCGCCTACCCGCACTTCTGGGAGCTCAAGCGCAGCCGCACCGAGCGCCCAGAGTTCGACTGACCCGTTAAAGCCCCTGCAGCTGGGACAGCGTCGCGTGGGCGATCATGAAATAGATGATCAGCCCGGTGCCGTCGACGACGGTGGCGATCAGCGGGGCGGACACCACCGCCGGGTCGATCCGGCACTTCTTGAGCACCGGCGGCAGGACCGAGGCGACGAACGACGACCACAGCACGATGGCCGCCACCGTGAGCGTCACGGTCAGGGTGATCTCCGGGCCGACCCCGAGCGTCCAGGCCCGGATGAGTGCCGCCAGCGCCATGGTCGCCGCGATCATCATGCCGGTGGACATCTCCTTGGCCAGCACCGCGGGCACATCGCGAAGGCGCACCTGACCGGTGGCCATCGCACGCACCAGCGTGGTGGTGATCTGGGTGCCGGTGTTGCCGCCGGTGCCGATCAGCAGCGGGATGAAGAACGCCAGCGCGACGACGGCCTCCATCTCCTCCTCGAAGTGGCGCAGCACCGTGCCGGTGTAGGCCTCGGCGATGAACAGCAGCAGCAGCCAGCCGATCCGCTTGCGCCACAACAACCATGGGGAGGCCCGCAGATAGGGCACCTCCAGGGGTTCGGAACCACCCTGGCGTTCGGCGTCCTCGGTGACCTCCTCCTCGGTGATGTCGCCGGCGGTCTTCTCGGTCAGGATGCCCAGCAGCCGGTTGTCGGCGTCCACCACCGGCACCGCGACCAGGTTGTAGTCCATCAGCGCCTGCGCGGCCTCTTCGGCGTCGGTCAGCGGGGACACCGACAGCACATCGGTCTTGGTCAGCGCCGCGACCGCCCGCTGCGGATCGGCCAGCACCAGATCGCGGAACGCCACCACACCCAGCAGCCGGCGATCGGTGTCGGTCACGTACACGTAAGCGCCACTGCGGGAGTCACTTCGCCCGGTGGCGGCGTCGCTGCGCAGCGCGTCCACCGCGCCGCCGATGGTCATGTCCGGGCGCACCGTCAGCGCCTCGGGCACCATGTGCGCGGCCACCGAGTCCTCGGGCCAGCTCAGCAGACCGCGCAGCGCCTCGGCGCGATCCGGCGGCAGCGCGGACACCAGCCGCTCCCGCGAATCCGGGCGGACCTCGCGCAGGATGTCGGCGGCGTGGTCGAGATCCAGCGCCGCCACCGCGGCGGCCGCGTCCCCGTCGGCCATCGCGGCCAGGGTCCGCGCCGCGAGTTCGTCGTCGATCGCCTCGAGCAGCTCGACGGCCCCGTCGTCGTCGAGCAGCGGACCGAGCGCCCGCAACTCCTCGGCGGTCAGCCGGGCCAACTGATGGCAGCGTTCGGCAGGATCGCGCACCGCGGCGAGCCAGTCGGTGACGCTCTCGCCGGCGATGGCCTGCCGTATCGACCGTGCGGTGGTGCTGCCCATCCGGATCTCCCGATCTCCTCGATTGCCAAGCCAATCTAACGTGACCCGTCGTCGGCCGAGATCACCAGGGGAGCAGGGCATTCCCCGGTGAACGGGGACCGTCCGGTAGGTGGCGTGCAGGGGGCCGACAACGACATCCGCAGGTGTGAGATTCGGTCGTTCCGGTTGCAAGCACGAGACAGGCGGGTCAAAGTGCTGGCATGACAGCGGCTGAGCCCACCACCGACGGCACCTACCGGGATCGCATCGTCGCGGTCGAACCCGGCGGCAACGAGTTCATCGCCGAGGCCGACCGGCACGGGCGCCCGAGCCAGCTGGTGTGGACCTGGGCATCGCCGAACCTGGAGTTCGCCACCATCTTCCTGGGAGTGCTCTCGGTGGCCTACTTCGGCATGAACTTCTGGCAGGCCGCCGCCGGCATCATCATCGGCACCGGGCTCGGCGCCATCGCGCACGGCTTCCTGTCGGCCCGCGGGCCCCGCCTGGGCGTGCCGCAGATGGTCGTCGGTCGACTGGCGTTCGGGTACAAGGGAAATGCGGTGCCCTCGACGCTGATGGCGATCACCGCCGGTGTCGGCTGGTTCGCCACCAACAGCATCAGCGCCGCCTTCGCGCTGTCCACCCTGTTCGGGCTCGCCCCGCTGCTGGCGCTGCTGCTGGTGGTCGCGGTACAGACCGCGCTGGCCTTCTTCGGGCACAACCTGGTGCAGGCCTTCGAGCGGTGGGCGTTCCCGGTGCTGGCGGTGATCTTCGCGATCACCTCGGTGCTGATCTTGTCCAAGGCCGATCTGGGTGCCCCGGCGGTCGAGGACGGCGTCGGCGGGTTGGGTGGCTTCCTGCTGACCGTGGGCGCCACCTTCGGTTATGTCGCGGGCTGGACGCCGTACGCCGCGGACTTCAGCCGCTACCTGCCCGGTTCGGTCTCGCCGGTGCGCACCGGGCTGTTCGCCGCCGCCGGGCTTTTCCTGGCCAGCTCGATCCTGGCGATCGTCGGCGCCGCCTCGGTCACCATCGTCACCGCCGCCGCCTCGGACAACCCGACCGACGCGTTCACCAGCTCGCTGCCGGGCTGGCTGGCCGCGGCGACCCTGCTGGCCATCGCGATCGGCGCGGTCGCGGCCAACGCCATCAACGTGTACTCGGCCGGCATGGCCTTCGTCACCACCGGTGTGAAACTGCCCGCCCACATCGCCCGGGCGACGGCCACCGTGTTCTTCGGGGTGGCCGGCTTCCTGGTCGCGTGGTGGGCGCTGGCCGACGCCGCGGCCAGCTACGAGGCGTTCCTGTTGCTGATCGCGTACTGGGTCGGGCCCTGGCTGGGCGTGGTGTTCGCCGATCAGTACCTGCGCCGCGGGCAGCGCGTCGACGGATTCCTCTACGACCGAACGTATTCCAACTGGCCCGGGCTGGCATCCTTTTTGATCGGCCTGGTGGTCTCCTTCCTGCTGTTCTGCAATCAGGAACGGTTCGTCGGGTTCGTGGTGCGGGCGGTGCCGGACCTCGGAGACATCGGATTCTTCGTCGGTTTCCTGCTGGCCGCCGGTGCCTACCTACTGCTGTGCCGGTCCAAGATCGCCGCCGATAAGGTGACCGCATGACCCCGGAACAGATGCTCGACATAGCCGTCGAGGAGGCCCGAAAAGGCCTGGCGGAGGGCGGTATTCCGATCGGCGCCGCGCTGTTCACCAGCGACGGTGTGCTGCTGGGCAGCGGCCACAACAAGCGGGTACAGGACGACGACCCGTCCGTGCACGGCGAGACCGACGCCTTCCGCAACGCCGGCCGGCAGCGCGACTACCGGTCCACCATCATGGTGACCACGCTGTCGCCGTGCTGGTACTGCAGCGGGCTGGTGCGGCAGTTCAACATCGGGGCGGTGCTGATCGGGGAGAGCCGCACATTCACCGGCGGCCACGACTGGCTGGCCGAGAACGGGGTGCAGGTCACCGTGCTCGACGATCGGCGTTGCGTGACGATGATGGAGGAGTTCATCGCGGCGCGGCCCGATCTGTGGAATGAGGACATCGGAGTAGCCGAATGAGTGCGATTGCGACAGTAGACATCTCGCGCTGGTACCGCGGCGGTCCGGACGCCGACCGGCTGGCCGCCGAGGTCGACGAGGGCCTGCAGCGGGCCGGTTTCATCGTGGTCACCGGACACGGCGTCGACCCGGAACTCGCCGCCGCGGTACGTGCGGCCAGCCGTGAGTTCTTCGCGCTGCCCACCGAGGTCAAGGAGCGCTATTCGGTGCCGGTCGGCGGCCACGGCTGGATCGGCCCGGGTGCCGAGGCCAACGGCTACGCCGAAGGCACCGAGACGCCACCGGATCTCAAGGAGAGTTTCAGCCTGGGCGCCGACACGCAGACCGGTGACCCCGAGGTGGACCGGATCTGGTTCGCGCCCAACGTCTGGCCGTCCGAGGTGGCGCACCTGCAGGGTCTGGTGGACGAGTACACCGCGGCCATGCGCAGGCTCTCCGACGACCTGCTCGCGCTGTTCGCGAAGGCACTCGGGCTGCCCAGCAACCCGTTCGTGGAACTGGCCAGCCGGCCGACCTGGACGATGAACATCAACCACTACCCGCCGGTGAGTGTGGTGGGGGAGCCCGAGCCGGGACAGTTCCGGATCGGCCCACACACCGACTTCGGCACCGTCACCGTGCTGGACCGCGAGCCGGGCGCCGGTGGGCTGCAGGTGTATTCGGAGGAGGCCGGCTGGGAGGACGCGCCGTGGGAGCCCGGTGCGCTGACGGTCAACATCGGAGACCTGCTGGAGTACTGGAGCGGGTGGCGCTGGCCGTCCGGGCGGCACCGGGTGCTGCCGCCGCAGCCGGAGGCTCCGGAGGAGGATCTGGTCTCGCTGATCTACTTCTACGAGGCCAACCACGACGCGCTGGTCACCCCGCTGGAACCGCCGATCGGTCGGGTCGCCGGCCTGGACCCGGTGACGTCCGCCGATTTCATCAAGGAGCGCCTCGACGCCATCACGGTGGCCTGATCGGCACCTGACCATTGACGTGGGCCGTACCGCCCCGCACAATCAGGAAACAGACGTTTCCAGATTATGGGGGTGGAGCATGAGCGTGCCGACCCGGGGCAACCCGCGGCCTGTCCCGTCGCGTCGACGGCCGCCGCGTGAACTGCGCGATCTGCTGACCAGCATCGGGCTCACCAATGGCGTGGCGAACATCATCATGCAGCTGTCGTTGCCGCCGGTCGGGCACGGCGTCAGCGAGAGCCGGGTGGCCTCCGGCAGCCCCCGCCGGTACCCGCTCAAGCGGGCCCGCACCACCGGGCAGTACCTCGCCCTGGCGGTGCTGGGCAGCGAAGCCGACCGCGACGTCATGCGCAAGGCCGTCGCCGAGGTGCACACCCACGTGCACTCCACCGAAACAAGCCCGGTGCGCTACAGCGGTAACAGTCGCGAGCTGCAGGTCTGGGTCGCCATGTGCCTGTTCCGGTTCTTCCTGGACCAGTACACGCTGGTGCACGGCGACCTCGACGAGGACACCCTCGACGGGCTGGTCTGCGCGGCCGAACCGCTGGCCACCGGGGTCAACGTGCGGTCCTCGGAATGGCCGCAGAGTTGGGCGGAGTACAGCCGCCGCTGGGACGCGATGCTGCCGAACCTGTCCATCGACCCGGTGGTGCACCACGAGTTCACGACCCTGTCGAACCTGTCCTTCGTCGGCGAGGCGTGGGGCCCGATCGGCTACCTGCTGGCCCGGATCGGCGCCCGCCCATACCGATTCATGACGCGCGCCACCCTGCCGCCGGAGTTCCGCGCGATGATGGGCTGGGACTGGACCGCCGCCGATGAGCGCCGACTGCAGCGCGTGCTCAGGGTGCTGCGTGTCATCGACACCGCCATCAACCCGTACGCCATGCGGCTCGGGTACCGGCTGCAGGTGGCGGACTTCCGGATGCGGCACCGGCTGGGCGTTCCGGTGCTCGGCAAGACCCGGATCCTGGACACCATGATCCGCGACGGCGGCGGAGCCCGGCGGTTCGCCCGCCGGCCGCCGGACGGGTCGGGTGAACCGACCGGGGAGCGCCGCGAAGTAGGGTAGGCGCCATGCGCGTCTACATCGGTGCCGATCACGCCGGATTCGAGTTCAAGAAGACCATCATCGAGCATCTGCAGAAGAGCGGCCACGAGCCCATCGACTGCGGGGCCTACGCCTACGACGCCGATGACGATTACCCGGCGTTCTGCATCGACGCCGCGGTCAAGACCGTTGCCGATCCCGACAGCCTGGGCATCGTGCTCGGCGGTTCGGGCAACGGCGAGCAGATCGCGGCCAACAAGGTGCCCGGCGCCCGCTGCGCACTGGCCTGGAGCGTGGAAACCGCGAAGCTGGCCCGCGAGCACAACAACGCGCAGCTGATCGGCCTCGGCGGCCGCATGCACAGCGAGGAGGAGGCGCTCGCCATCGTCGACGCCTTCCTGGCCACCCCGTGGTCGGAGGCCGAGCGGCACCAGCGCCGCATCGACATCCTGGCCGCCTACGAGGTGGACCACGTCGCCCCCCGGTGCCCGGCGCCCCCGCCTGACCCGTGGCCTGATACATGCCAGAGGGGCACACCCTGCACCGGCTGGCCCGGCTGCATCAGAAGCGGTTCGGCCGTAAGCCGGTGCTGGTGACCAGCCCGCAGGGCCGGTTCGAAGAGGGCGCGGCCGCGGTGAGCGGCCGCGTGCTGCGCCGCGCCGACGCCTGGGGCAAGCACCTGTTCCACCACTACGAGGGTGGGCATGTCGTGCACATCCACCTCGGGCTGTACGGCAGCTTCACCGAGTCCCCGCTGCCGCTGGACGAACCCGTCGGGCAGGTCCGGATGCGGATGGTCGGCGCTTCATTCGGCACCGACCTGCGCGGGCCGACGGTGTGCGAGGTGATCGACGCCGGCGCCGTCGACGAGGTGGCGGCCCGGCTCGGCCCCGACCCATTGCGTCCGGACGCCGACCCGTCGTTGGCGTGGGCCCGAATCGCCAAGTCCCGCAGGACCATCGGGGCGTTGCTGATGGACCAGACGGTGATCGCGGGGGTGGGCAATGTGTACCGCAGCGAACTGCTGTTCCGGCACGGCATCGATCCCTATCGTCCCGGCACCGAGATCGATGCCGACGAGTTCGCCGACCTGTGGCGGGATCTGGTCGAGCTGATGAAGGTCGGCGTGCGGCGCGGAAAGATCGTGGTGGTCCGCCCGGAGCACGATCACGGCGCCCCGTCGTACGGGCCCGGCCGGCCGCGCACCTACGTCTACCGACGCGCCAACGACCCGTGCCGGATCTGCGGCACAGGAGTGCGCACCGCAGAATTGGAGGCGCGCAACGTGTTCTGGTGTCCTACCTGCCAGAGTTGAGTCGAGTTCGGCGTCGATCGCGACGACCGTGGACAATCTCGGTGTGGAACTCATCCTCGTCGTCGTCGGAGCGATCGTCGTCACCGCCATCTCACACCGGCGGGGGCTGGAACCGGCGCTGATCATCGTCGTGGTCGGCATCGCCTTCTCGTTCCTGCCCGATTTCGAACCGCCCGAACTGGATTCGCACATCCTGCTGACGGTGGTGCTACCGCCGCTGCTGTACTCCGCTGCGCTGAACTTCTCCTTCCCGACATTCCTGCGCAACATCCGGCCGATCCTGGGTCTCGGGGTGGGCCTGGTCGTGGTCAGCGCGTTCACCGTGGCGATGGTGTCCTCGTGGCTGGTGGTGGTGCCGCTGACATTCGCGACCGCCCTGGTGCTGGGGGCCATCGTGGCCCCACCGGACGCGGTCACCGCCGTCGCCGTCGGCCGCAAGCTCGGCCTGCCCAAGAAGGTGATGGCGATCCTGACCGGGGAGAGCCTGATCAACGACGCCGCCGCGCTGACCTTGTTCAGCATCGCGGTGGCGCATGTGGCCGGTACCCACACCTTCATCGCCAACCCGTTCCTGCTGTTCACCTACAGCGCCGTGGTCGGCCCGCTGGTCGGTGGGGCGCTCGGCTACATCACCCTGTGGATCCGCAAGCGGCTGGCCAACCCGGGTCTGGAGACGGTGCAGGGCCTGGTCGTGCCGTTCGCCGCATTCATCCTGGCCGAGGAGATCCACGCCTCGGGCGTGCTCGCCGTGGTGGTGGCCGGCTTCGTGGTCGGCAACGGCACCCTGTCGGCCGGCTACCAGACCCGGTTGCAGGAACGCTACGTGTGGAACTCGGTGGACGTGCTGCTGGAGGCGTTCGTGTTCGCCTACATCGGCCTGCACCTGCGGTTCGTGCTGGAGGATCTGAAGCAGGCCCACGAATCGGTGTGGGAGGTGCTGGGCGCCTCCATCATCGTGCTGCTGATCGTGCTGGTGATCCGGCCGCTGTCGGTGCTGCTGATGTTCGGCCGCAACAAGCTGGCCCGGCACGTCGAGGCGAAGTGGAGCGTGCCCGTCCCCGAGGGTGAACTGCGCGGTGGTCGCACCCGGGCGAGACAGCGCAAGTGGCGCACCAAGATCGACCGCCGGACCCTGACCTGGCAGGAGAACGTGGTGGTGTCCTGGACCGGGATGCGCGGGGTGGTCACGCTGGCCGCCGCGGCCGCCATCCCGGTGACGACGGTCAGCGGACAGCCGTTCCCGGAGCGGGCCACCATCCAGGCGATCGCGTTCGTGGTCGCCATCGGCACCCTGCTGATCCAGGGCTGGACGCTGCCGGTGCTGATCAAGAAGCTGCAGCTGTCCCGGTTCAACGACGACCACGCGGCCGACCGGGCCGAAGAGCTCAAGTGCGAACAGGTGGTGCACGAGGCCGCCGAGGAGGTGCTCGCCGAGTTCCGGGCCAACCCGCCCGCCGGTGTCAATCCCGAACTGGGCCGCGAGATCCGCGCGGTGATCGCCCGGCACGCCCAGGATGCCGACGAGATGCCGGACCCGGAGGCGCACACCACCCGCGCCGAGACGTTCTCCCGGGTCTACCGGTCGGTGCTGGCCGCCCAGCGCGCCGCCCTGATCGCCGAACGCGACGAGGGCCGGATCGAGGACGAGGCGGTGCGCGCCATGCTGGAACGCCTCGATCTACAGGAGGCCGGCGTCACCGCACGGCTGGAGAGCCGCCTCTAGAAATCGAACCCACCGAAGTCGCCACCGAAGTCACCGCCACCGAAGTCGCCGCCGCCCCAGCCGCCGTCACCACTCCAGTCGCCGCCGTCGCCACCGAAATCGCCGCCGCCGTCGCCGATCTGGCCCTGGTCCAAGCCGTCCTGGAACCCGTCGCCGTAACCGTTCTCGAAGGCTTGCGCGTCATAGCCGACACCGGCCATCCCGCTGAACATGGTGGAAAACAGCAGAGCCGAACCCAGGCCCCAGGCGCCGGCCACCAGTGCCGGCTTCCACCACGGCTCGGAGTACCAGCCGGCCGGGACCGGGCGGCCGGCGACGCGGCCACCCGGGTAGTAGTTCGGGGTGCGTTCCGACGGGGTCGGGGAGGCCTCGATCTGGCGGCCCTCGAACTCGACCCGGCGGTCCTCGGTGACCGCACCGGCGGAGCGCTGGCCGGCCAGCGCTTCCAGTTCCGGTCCGGGATCCATGCCCATCGCGACACGGGCGGCGCGTACGTAGTAGAGCCCCTCGATGGCGCTCTCCTTGGCCAGGGCGGCCTGCTTCACAGTCGTGGCCTGGTCGATCTGCGAGGACGCCGCGGTGTAGCGCTCGGAGGCGTCGGCCATGGCCTGCTTGGACGCATCGTCGGAGCCGGTCAGGTTCAGGACCTGACCACCCAGGCGTTCGATGATGCGGCGGGCATCGGCCTGGGCGTCGGCCAGCGACTCGGCGGCCCGTCGGCCGTTGGCCTGCGACGAGTTGAACACGACGAACGCGATGGCGCCGATGACCAGGATGATGAGGAGGAGCAGCACGCCGTTCATGGCGTCCAGCGTACCCACAGCAAGTCGGGTGTTCCTGAGCGTGAACACAGCGAACGGGCCGGCCCGTGGGGCGGCGAGAAAAACGGCCCTACCAGCGTTTCCGCCGGTAGGGCCGTTCTGCATCTGAGCGGGCGACGGGAATCGAACCCGCGTAGCTAGTTTGGAAGACTAGGGCTCTACCATTGAGCTACGCCCGCATGCGGTGCATCGGAGACTGTACCGGCCGCGGCGCAATCAAATCCAATTGATTGCCCCACGACACATGCCCGTAGTATCTCGCGTGGTCGGCGTACGTGCGTGCCGACCGGCAGGCACGGTACTGGCACGGGGTGTAGCGCAGCTTGGTAGCGCATCCGCTTTGGGAGCGGAAGGCCGCAGGTTCAAATCCTGTCACCCCGACCGCACGAGCACACTCAAACAGACATACAAGGAGTAACGCAGTGAAGAGCACCGTCGAGAAGTTGAGCCCGACCCGGGTTCGGATCAACGTGGAGGTGCCCTTCACCGAGTTGGAGCCGGACTTCGAACGCGCGTTCAAGCAGCTGGCCCAGCAGGTCCGGCTGCCCGGCTTCCGCCCCGGCAAGGCCCCGCGCAAGCTGCTCGAAGCCCGCGTCGGCCGCGGCGCCGTGCTGGAGCAGGTCGTCAACGACGCGCTGCCCAGCCGCTACAGCGAGGCCGTCACCTCCGCCGAGCTGCAGCCCCTCGGCCAGCCCGAGATCGACATCACCAAGCTGGAGGACGGCGAGGAGCTGGTCTTCACCGCCGAGGTGGACATCCGCCCGGAGATCGACCTGCCCGACCTGAGCGCGCTGAACATCACCGTCGACCCGATCCAGGTCGGCGACGACGAGGTCGACACCGAGCTGCAGAACCTGCGCGCCCGCTTCGGCACCCTGACCGGTGTCGACCGCCCGGCCGCCGAGGGTGACTTCGTGTCCATAGACCTGTCGGCCACCGTGGACGGCGAGGAAGTTCCCGAGGCCGCCACCGAGGGCCTGTCCCACGAGATCGGCTCCGGCCAGCTCATCGAGGGCCTGGATGAGGCGATCATCGGGCTGAAGGTCGAGGAGAGCAAGACCTTCACCACCACCCTGGCCGCCGGCCCGTACGCGGGCAAGGAAGCCGAGGTCACCGTCAAGGTCAACTCCGTCAAGGAGCGCGAGCTGCCCGAGGCCGACGATGAGTTCGCGCAGCTGGCCAGCGAATTCGACACCATCGCCGAGCTGAAGGAAAGCCTCGTCGAGCAGGTCAGCCGGGTGAAGCGCATCCAGCAGGCCGAGCAGATCCGCGACAAGGCGCTCGAGGTGCTGCTCGCCGACGTCGAGGTGCCGCTGCCCGAGGCGATCGTCAAGGCCCAGGTCGACGACACCCTGCACAACGCGATCCACGGCCTCGACCACGACGAGGAGAAGTTCAACGAGTCGCTGACCGAGCAGGGCAGCAGCCGCGAGGAGTTCGACGCGGACAACCAGAGCAACGCCGAGAAGGCCGTCAAGACCCAGCTGCTGATGGACGCCATCGCCGACAAGCTGGACATCCAGGTCGGCCAGGGTGACCTGACCGAGCGTCTGGTGCTGATGTCGCGCCAGTACGGCATCGAGCCGCAGCAGCTGCTGCAGGTGCTGCAGCAGAACAACCAGCTGCCGGCCATGTTCGCCGACGTGCGTCGCGGCCTGACCATCGCCGCGGTGGTGCACGGTGCGACCGTCACCGACACCGACGGCAATGTCATCGACACGGCTGAGTTCTTCGGTCCCGCCGGTGGCGCCGAGGCCGCCGAGGCCGAGGGCGAAGCCGCAGACGAGAAGGCCGACTCCGAGGAAGAGTGACGCGGCGCGCGTGACGCTGTGAGCGAAAGCGCGCGTTTCAGGGAGTGCACGATCGCGCCGGTTGGTTAGTGTTCGTGTGTACGTAGACGAGAAAGCAGGTATTCAGTCGTGACTGAGATGCGATCGGGCGCGTCGGGGCTCAACCTCATCGACTCGGTGTATGAGCGGTTGCTCGCCGAGCGCATCATCTTCCTGGGCACCCAGGTCGATGACGACATTGCCAACCGGCTGTGCGCGCAGATTCTGCTGCTCGCGGCCGAGGACCCCACCAAGGACATCCACCTGTACATCAACTCGCCGGGTGGATCGGTGACCGCGGGTATGGCCATCTACGACACCATGGTGTTGGCGCCGTGCGATGTGGCCACCTACGCGATGGGCCTGGCGGCCTCGATGGGGCAGTTCCTGCTGGCGGCCGGCACCAAGGGCAAGCGTTACGCCCTGCCGCACGCCCGGATCATGATGCACCAGCCGTCGGCGGGCATCGGTGGTAGCGCCGCCGACATCGCCATCCAGGCGGAGCAGTTCGCGCTGACCAAGAAGGAGATGAACCGGCTCAACGCCCAGTTCACCGGTCAGACCCTGGAGCGCGTGGAGGCCGACGCCGACCGTGACCGTTGGTTCACCTCCTCTGAGGCGCTGGAGTACGGCTTCGTCGACCACATCATCACCAGTGTCAGCGTCAACGGCGAAGGACCAGGAGCAGGAATCAAATGAACCGCGACTTTCAACCGCACGGCGGAACGGTGAATCCGATGCAATCGCGCTACATCCTGCCGTCCTTCATCGAGCACTCCAGCTTCGGTGTCAAGGAGTCCAACCCGTACAACAAGCTGTTCGAGGAACGCATCATCTTCCTCGGTGTCCAGGTTGACGATGCCTCGGCCAACGACATCATGGCGCAGCTGCTGGTCCTGGAGTCGCTGGATCCCGACCGCGACATCACCATGTACATCAACTCGCCGGGTGGTTCGTTCACCTCGCTGATGGCGATCTACGACACCATGCAGTACGTGCGGGCCGACATCCAGACGGTCTGCCTCGGGCAGGCCGCGTCGGCGGCCGCGGTGCTGCTGGCCGCCGGTACCCCGGGCAAGCGCCTGGCCCTGCCGAACGCGCGCGTGCTGATCCATCAGCCCGCCGTGGGTGGCGCCATCCAGGGTCAGGTCTCGGACCTGGAGATCCAGGCCGCCGAGATCGAGCGGATGCGCAGCCTGATGGACACCACGCTGGCTCGCCACACCGGCAAGGATCCCGCGGTCATCCGCAAGGACACCGACCGCGACAAGATCCTCACCGCCGAGGAGGCCAAGGAGTACGGGATCATCGACACGGTCCTGTCCTACCGGAAGCTTTCGGCGCAGAACGCCTGAGCGACAAGACAACACACTCGGCCCCGGCTCGCATCGCGAGTCGGGGCCGAGTGCCTTCCGGACTCTTCCGAGGACGGGGCGTCGCCCGACGTGGACTTCGCCTCGAACCAACCATCGCCCCTCCATAATTGCCGTTTACGTCAAAAATTCCTCGGGGGAACCGTAGGCGTGCCACGCTTGATCCGTCGGGAATCTTCGAGGGAGGCATAGATGACGATCAACGCACGACGCGCGATGGTCGGCGCGCTCA
Source organism: Mycolicibacterium aurum (assembly GCA_900078775.1). Taxonomy (GTDB): domain Bacteria; phylum Actinomycetota; class Actinomycetes; order Mycobacteriales; family Mycobacteriaceae; genus Mycobacterium; species Mycobacterium aurum_A. The sequence continues at coordinate 2,980,028 of LT549889.1, read as the reverse complement.
TGTGTTCTGCCGCTCTGTTCGCCCAAGCGATATCACCCGCGATCGGCCTGGCCGAAGAACCGGTGTGCCCGTACGGGGAATATTGGAATCCCGCTTTGGCGCAGTGCCTACCGATCGGGGTGAACCCCATCGTCGGCCCGGCCGGCCCTGTCGGGGTGGGCGGGGTCGTCGGCCCCGTGGGTCCCGGACCGGTCGGTCCCGGCCCGGTAGGGCCCGGCCCGCTGGGCCCGCGCTAGGAGCCGCTAGAAGCTGAAAGTGGTGGCGCCGTCGCCGATCCACTCCCACAGCTGCACCGTGCCGCCGGCCTGCGCGTTGGAGACGAAGCCGCCGGCATCCAGCTTCTTCGAGTCGATGCAGATCGGGCAGACCAGATACTGTCCACCGGCCTTCTCATAACGCTCCAGCAGGCTGGGCAGCGGCGGACAGCCCTCGCAGGCGATACCCACCGCCACGCCCGGAACCGCCAGGCGCACTGCCTCTTTGGTGAGGAACATCATCGTCGGGCGACCAGATTCGGCGGCCCCGACGGCCATCAGGAACGCCACCGTGACGCGCTCGGCGTCCTCCAGGCCGGTTGTCAGACTGATCGCTGCCTTGTTGTTCGAATTCGTCATACTCTGATCGTCTACACCCGAACTCCCGGGCACATGGGGCGGTTGCCCCAATCGATCGGGCGGTCAGATCGAGTCGACCAGCCCGTGCCGCAGCGCGTACATGCTCGCCCCGATCCGGTTGCAGGCGCCGATCTTCGCGTAGGTGCGCTCGACATGATTGCGGGCCGTCTTCGCGCTGATCACCAGGGTCTCGGCGATCTCCTTGTTCGACATCCCGCGGGCCACCATCCGCAGCACGTCCACCTCCCGGGGCGTCAGCCCGTCGGGCCGGACGCCGGCGCGCCGGGTCCGATGCCCGGCAGCCTGCAGCACCGCCTGCACCGCGGCGGAATCGAGTTCACCGGCGGCCACCCGCTCACGCAGCCGGCGCATCGCCGCCTCCGGTGACTGTGCCGGCCGGTACGGCCTTGGCTCACAAGCGGATTGGTAGCTGACCGCGGCGGCCAGGATGCGGTCCGGAAGACTCAGGGCCGAGTCGGGCAGGCCGCGCGGATACCCGGAACCGTCCAGGCATTCGTGATGGTTACCGGCCAGCTGGGCGACCGGCCGCAGCCCGGGAACCTGACTGAGGATGCGCACCGTCAGGTAGGGGTGCAGCCGCACCCGCTCGAATTCACCGGCCGTCAACGGCCCCGGCTTGGACCAGATCTGGTTGGACACCCCGATCCTGCCGAGGTCGTGCACATGGCCGGCCCGCCGGATCAGCGCCACGGTGTCGGCGTCCAAACCCGCCACGGCGGCGGCGTCCCCGGCCAGTCGGGCCACCGCGCGTGAATGGCCAAGGGTGAAAGGGCATTTGAGATCCACGAAGTCGCCGAGCGCGACCAGCAGCGCGTCCAGACCCTGATCGTCGAGCGGGACGCGGCGATCGGGTGCCTCGTGCAGCGCGGCCGCCCAGACGTCTCCGGCCGCGGGCCCGGCCAGGATCGCGTCCGCATCGCGTAGGAACACGTCGACGATCCGCGGATCGAACTGCCCGCCCCGGCGGGAGGAGGCCAGCGCCACCGCGCCGGTCACCCCGCGGGTGCGGTGGTGCACCTCCACCAGATCGGCGAGCTGGGCTATCCGCATCTGGATCGGGATCGCCTCGCCGCGCGCCCCGGTGGGCATTCCGCCGCCGTCATAGCGTTCGAAGGTGAACGCCAACGCCGCCTGCACCTCCGGGCCCAGCCCCATCCGGTCGGCCAGCAGCGCCGCGGAGGTGCAGTGCGAGTGGATCATCCGGGACAGTTGCCCGCGGGCGTCGACCATCAGGGTGGCCAGCACGCTGAGCCGGCGGCCCAGCGGTTCACCCCGGGCGATGTTGCTGACCAGGAACCGCAGGAACGGTAGCCCGGTCGCCTCGGACAGGTAGGTGTCGTGGCGGACGGCGATGTCGTCACCGAACCAGCGCGCGTATTCGTGGGAATCGGCGTGACAGCCGATCCACATGATCAGCGTCGTGTAGTAGACGGCGTCGCGCTGCGGCCCGGTCAGGCCGAGCCGGCCGGCCAGCCTGGTGGCGATCAGCGCGGACCGCAGCATGTGCTCACCGGGCTGGCCCAGGCCCAGGTCGACGGCCACCGACAGCGCCGCAAGTACTTCGGCGCGGGTCGGGGGAGCGGCCGGCGTGGGGCCCATCGGCTGATTATGCCCCGGCGCCGGGCAGTGACCGGGTGCGTTCGGCGGCCTGGTGGCGAGCCGGGTCGTAGACGTCGAAGTGACCCGAGCCGACCACGAAGATGCCGCGTTGCGGCGGCCGGAAGTCGCCGAGCTCGGCCTGTTCGCCCAGCGGTCCGGGCGCCCCCAGATCGACGCCGCGCAGGGTGGCCCGGCCATCGGCCAGCCACACCTGGCGCGGGGCGATCATGAAGTGCTGTCCGTTCGGTGCGGTTCCGGCCAGTTGAATGGTGCCGGCCCGCAGCATGGCGCCGGCGCTGCGGCTGATCAGCCGCAGCGCGGTCCTGTCGGTCCAGACCCGTTCGGGCAGGGCCCGGCCGAGCGCGCTGACCACCCGCGTCATCGCGCCGGCCCGGATGTCGACGGTCCACTCCAGCAGACCGTCGATGGAGACGAACAACGTCCACGGGTCCACCCAGGCGACGTCGATGCCGCACTGGACCGCGTCCCGCGGCGTCGCGGCGCTGAAGTAGCGGGCGCAACTCTGTTGTCCGGGGGTGGTGGCGTAGAAGGTCCAGACGCCGTCCGGGCCGCGGTGCCACACCGACCGGTAGCCCGGCGAGAAGGTCGTCGCGGGGAAATGACGCAGGGCCAGGTAGTGGCCACTGGCAAACGGGAAACCCATCACGCCGAAGCCGACGAAGCGTTCGTCGTCGCCGTGCGGGAGGACCGGGTGGTCGAGTACCGCCGTGGCGGCCTCCAGAGGTGTGTGTGTCATATCTGTCACGCTGCTCGCCGGCGCCGGCGCGCACATGGGGCAGCTGCCTCACTTTTTCGCGGTCGGCTCAACCCACCTGGAAAAACATCGCCGTCACCGACTCCGAGGGCGCGGTACTGTTGGATTCGGTGAACGCACCGTTCGCCAGGTGGTGCAGACCGCAATCCCGTCACGACGGCGACACGCCAGGGACACGGTCCGCGTGCCGCCGGGTGGTCGGCCTCGAGGAGAGATATGTTCTCCTGCACGCGAACAAATACCACCGACGCGATTCGGCCCTTCGGTCGCACCGTGACGGAGCGAACGGGTAGCGTCGGGTTTACACCCGGGGCATCCCCCAAAGAGTGACTCGAACAGGAAGTAGGACCCCCCCACATGGCGCGCATCGGAGACGGCGGTGACCTGCTGAAGTGCTCGTTCTGTGGAAAGAGCCAGAAGCAAGTCAAGAAGCTCATCGCGGGACCGGGGGTCTACATCTGCGACGAGTGCATTGATCTGTGCAACGAGATCATCGAAGAGGAGCTGGCTGACGCCGACGACGTCAAGCTGGACGAGCTCCCCAAGCCCGCCGAGATCCGGGAGTTCCTAGAGGGCTACGTGATCGGGCAGGACACGGCCAAGAAGACGCTCGCGGTCGCGGTCTACAACCACTACAAGCGCATCCAGGCCCAGGAGAAGAGCCGGGACTCGCGGGCGGAGCCGGTCGAGCTGGCGAAGTCCAACATCCTGATGCTCGGCCCGACCGGCTGCGGCAAGACCTACCTGGCGCAGACGCTGGCCAAGATGCTCAACGTCCCGTTCGCCATCGCCGACGCCACCGCGCTCACCGAGGCCGGCTACGTCGGCGAGGATGTCGAGAACATCCTGCTCAAGCTGATCCAGGCCGCCGACTACGACGTGAAGCGCGCCGAGACCGGCATCATCTACATCGACGAGGTCGACAAGATCGCCCGCAAGAGCGAGAACCCGTCGATCACCCGCGACGTCTCCGGTGAGGGCGTGCAGCAGGCCCTGCTGAAGATTCTGGAAGGCACCCAGGCCTCGGTGCCCCCGCAGGGCGGCCGCAAGCACCCGCACCAGGAGTTCATCCAGATCGACACGACGAACGTGCTCTTCATCGTGGCCGGCGCCTTCGCCGGGCTGGAGAAGATCGTCTCCGACCGCGTCGGCAAGCGTGGCCTGGGCTTCGGCGCCGAGGTGCACTCCAAGGCCGAGATCGACACCCAGGACCACTTCGCCGAGGTGATGCCCGAGGATCTGATCAAGTTCGGTCTGATCCCCGAGTTCATCGGCCGCCTCCCGGTCGTCGCCTCGGTCACCAACCTGGATAAGCAGTCCCTGGTGCAGATCCTGTCCCAGCCGAAGAACGCCCTGGTCAAGCAGTACACCAGGTTGTTCGAGATGGACGGCGTCGAGCTGGAGATGACACCGGAGGCCCTGGACGCGATCGCCGATCAGGCCATCCACCGCGGCACCGGCGCCCGCGGCCTGCGCGCCATCATGGAGGAAGTCCTGCAGCCCGCGATGTACGACATCCCCAGCCGCGACGACGTCGCCAAGGTGGTCGTCACCAAGGAGACCGTGCAGGACAACGTGCTCCCGACGATCGTGCCGCGTAAGCCTCCGCGCAACGAGCGCCGCGAGAAGACCGCCTAGATCTGAGACCGCACTCAGGGCCGTGATCCCACCCGGGATCGCGGCCCTGAGTCTTTCCGGTCCCGGGCGTGCTCCACCGATAGGGGGACAACGGGATTCCACCGGGCGACGGGTCGATCGGACGATGCCCGGGCACACCCGATGCGGACAGGATCATCCCATGACCTCATCCGCGGTGGCGGCCCCCGAAACCTCCTCGCTGCGCCGGATCTCGATGGCCAGCTATATCGGTTCGGCCATCGAGTTCTACGACTTCTTCATCTACGGCACCGCCGCCGCGCTGGTCTTCCCGACGGTGTTCTTCCCCGAGCTGAGCCACGTCATGGCGACCACCGCCGCGCTCGGCGCGTTCGCCGCGGCGTTCCTGGCCCGGCCGGTGGGGGCGGCGGTGTTCGGCCACTTCGGTGACCGGATCGGCCGGAAGCAGACCCTGGTGGTGACGCTGCTGCTGATGGGTCTGGCCACCGTCGGCGTCGGCCTGATCCCCAGCACCGCGTCGATCGGCATCGCCGCGCCGCTGCTGCTGATCACGCTGCGCCTGGTCCAGGGCTTCGCGGTCGGCGGCGAATGGGCGGGCGCGGTGCTGCTCAGCGCCGAGAACGCGCCCGCGCACCGGCGCGGCTACTTCGGCATGTTCACCCAACTCGGGCTGGGCACCGCCGTGGTGCTGGCGAATCTGGTGTTCCTGCTGGTGCACTTCGGGTTCGGCCAGGACAGCGCGGCGTTCCTGCAGTGGGGCTGGCGGATCCCGTTCCTGCTGTCGGCCGTCCTGATCGTCACCGCGCTCTACATCCGGCTGCGCATCGACGAGTCACCGGTGTTCGACGAGCAGCCCGCCGACCCGGCCACCCCGATCGCGGCGCTGGTGCGCCGCCAGGGCCGCCGGCTGGTGCTGGCCGCCGGGGTCGCGGTGTGCGCGCCGATGCTGGTGTTCCAGGCCACCACCTTCTTCACCCACTACGCCACCGACCATCTGCACTTCTCGATGAACTTCGTGCTGCTGACCGGTGTGTTCGGTGGTCTGGTCCAGCTGATGTTCGTCCTCGCCTCGGCGACGCTCAGCGACACCTACGGCCGCAAGTGCGTCCTCGCCGTCGGGTTCGCCGTCGCGGTGCCGTGGTCGTTCGTGCTCTTTCCGTTGGTACAGACCGGAAGTCAGACGGTGTTCACGATTGCGATCGTCGCCACCTACGCGCTGATCGGGGTGTGCATGGGACCGATGGCGGCGTTCCTGCCGGAGATCTTCGACCCGCAGCACCGCTACTCGGGGGCGGCGCTCTCGCACACCCTGGGCGCGGTCATCGGCGGTGCCCTGCCCCCGGTGATCTCGCCGATGCTGCTGAACGCCTACGGCGGATGGGCACTGGCGGTGATGATGGGCGCGCTGGCCTCGGTCAGCCTGGTGTGCACCTTCGCGCTGCCCGAGACGGCCGGCTCGCGGCTGTAGCGGTCAGTCCCGCTGGATCCGATCGGGCCGGGTGTAGACGTTCATCGACTCGCCACGCAGGAACGCCACCAGCGTCAGCCCGGACTGGGCGGCCAGGTCGACGGCCAGCGAGGACGGTGCCGACACCGCGGCCAGCACCGGAATCCCGGCCATCACCGCCTTCTGGGTCAGCTCGAAGGAGGCCCGCCCGCTGACCAGCAGGATGGTGCCGGTCAACGGTACCCGCCCGGTTTCCAGCGCCCAGCCGATCACCTTGTCCACGGCGTTGTGCCTGCCGATGTCCTCGCGCACCACCAGGGCGGTGCCGTCGGCGTCGAACAGTGCGGCGCCGTGCAGTCCGCCGGTGGTGGCGAAGACCTTCTGCCGGTCACGCAGTTTGTCGGGCAGCGTGGACAGTACGCCGGCGTCGACGACGACGGGATCGTCTCCGGGGGCGTGCTTGCTGATCGTCTGCACCGCGTCCAGGGAGGCCTTACCGCAGACTCCGCACGAGGAGGTCATGTAGAAGTTGCGGGTCATGTCCACGTCCGGGAGCGCGACGCCCTTGGCCAGGGTCACGTCCAGCACGTTGTAGGTGTTCAGGCCGTCGGGGTCCGGCGGGCGGGAGCGAAGCGATTGGGGGATTCGCGCGGCGCCGTTGCAGTACTGCACCGCGGCGATGTCCTCGCGCCGGGACACCAGACCCTCGGTGAGCAGAAAGCCTTGGGCCAGTTCGACATCGGAGCCGGGGGTGCGCATGGTCACGGTCAACGGTTTGCCGTTGACCCGGATCTCCAGGGGTTCCTCGACCGCCAGGGTCTCGGGCCGGGCGACAGCTACATCGGCGGTCACATGCTGTACGCGGCGGCGCGCGGTCACCCTACCCATCGGAGGTGCTTCGTTCCAGCCTCACCACGACGGCCTTGGAGACCGGTGTGTTCGACCGTGCCGCAACATGATCCAACGGTACCAGCGGGTTGGTCTCCGGATAGTAGGCCGCGGCGTTGCCGACCGGGGTGGAGTAGGCCACCACCCGGAAGTCGTCGGCCCGGCGTTCTTGACCCTCGAACTCCGAGACCAGGTCCACCCGGTCCCCGTCGGCGAATCCCAGCGCCGCGATGTCGGCCGGGTTGACGAAGACCACCCGGCGTCCGCCCTTGACCCCGCGGTAGCGGTCGTCGAGTCCGTAGATGGTGGTGTTGTACTGGTCGTGGCTGCGCAGGGTCTGCAGGATCAGTCGGCCCTCGGGCACCGGCACCCATTCCAGCGGGTAGATGGCGAAGTTCGCCTTGCCGGTGCTGGTGTGGAATTCGCGGGAGTCGCGCGGCGGGTGCGGGAGCTGGAAACCGTCGGGTTGACGGACGCGTTTGTTGTAGTCGGTACAGCCGGGCACCACATCGGCGATGGCATCGCGGATGAGGTCGTAGTCGGCGGTGAACGCCTCCCATTCGACCGGGTGCTCGGGGCCGAGCACGGCCCGGGCCAGCTGACAGACGATGGCCACCTCGCTGCGCAGTTCGGCGCTCGGCGGCGCCAAGCTGCCGCGGGACAGATGCACCATCGACATCGAATCCTCAACGGACACCAGCTGTTTACCGGAGGCCTGGATGTCGCGGTCGGTGCGGCCCAGGGTGGGCAGGATCAGCGCGGTGCGGCCGTGCACCAGATGGCTGCGGTTGAGTTTCGTCGAGATCTGCACGGTGAGTGCGCACTTGCGCAGCCCGGCCTCGGTGACCTCGGTGTCCGGGGTGGCCGAGACGAAGTTGCCGCCCATCCCGATGAACACGTGGGCGCGCCCGTCGCGCATGGCGCGGATGGCGTCGACGGTGTCGTAGCCGTGCTTACGGGGGCTGCTGATGGCGAACCGGGTGTCCAGGGCGTCGAGGAACCAGTCCGGCATCTTCTCCCAGATGCCCATGGTGCGGTCGCCCTGCACGTTCGAATGCCCGCGCACCGGGCACACGCCGGCGCCGGGCTTGCCGATCATGCCGCGCATGAGCAGCAGGTTGGTGGCCTCGCCGATGGTGGCCACCGCATGGCGATGCTGGGTGAGTCCCATCGCCCAGCAGATCACCGTCCGCTCGGACCGGATGAGGTGTTCGGCGACCCGGCGCAGCTGCCCCTCGTCGATGCCGGTCGCCTCCAGCACGGTGCCCAGATCGACCGCGCGGGTCTGGCGTTCGTAGTCGTCGAACCCGGCGCAGTGCGCGTCGACGAAGGCGCGGTCCACCACGGTGCCCGGGGCGCGGTCCTCGGCCTCCAGCAGCAGCCGGCCCAGCCCGGCGAACAGCGCCATGTCGCCGCCGAGCCGGATCTGGACGAACTCGTCGGCGATCGGCACGCCGTGCCCCACCACCCCGTGCACCTTCTGCGGGTCCTTGAACCGGATCAGCCCGGCCTCGGGCAGCGGGTTGACGGCGATGACGGTGGCGCCGTTGGCCTTTGCCTTCTCCAGCACCGACAGCATCCGGGGATGGTTGGTGCCCGGGTTCTGCCCGGCGATCAGGATGACGTCGGCGTTGGCGACGTCCTCGACGGTCACCGAACCCTTGCCGATGCCGATGGAGTCGATGAGCGCGGTGCCCGAGGATTCGTGGCACATGTTCGAGCAGTCCGGCAGGTTGTTGGTGCCGAAGCTGCGGACCAGCAGTTGGTACAGGAACGCGGCCTCGTTGCTGGTGCGCCCGGAGGTGTAGAACAGCGCCTCGTCGGGGGAGGACAGCGCGTTGAGGTGTTCGGCGATCAGGGTGTAGGCGGCATCCCATTCGATGGGTTCGTAGTGCGTCGCGTCCGGCCGCAGCACCATCGGCTGGGTGAGCCGGCCCTGCTGGGACAGCCAGTACTCGGGCTTCTCGGACAGTTCGGCGACCGAATGGCGGGCGAAGAAGTCGGCGGTGACACGACGCTTGGTCGCCTCCTCGGCGACGGCTTTGGCGCCGTTCTCGCAGAACTCGGCCAGCTTGCGGCCGCCGTGGTCCTCGGGCCAGGCGCAGCCCGGGCAGTCGAAACCGTGCCGCTGGTTGAGGCGGCTCAGCGTGGCCGCGGTGCGTACCGGGCCCATCTCGGCGAGTCCCCGCCGCAGGCTGACCATCACCGCCTTGACGCCGGCAGCCTCTTGTTTGGCACCGGTGACGGCGACGTCGTGCTCGTCGTAATCGGCATCGACATCGCCGGTGTCGGCGTCTCTGACCCTGCCCATGACCCCAATCTAACCGCCGTGGGGCGGGCCGCCGGGCCGGTTGATATTTGCCATTTCACATGCAGTGATAGAGCGTATCTATCGAATCGGGCGAGCATCTGAGGGGCCATGGCAAGCGACGTGCTGTTTCAGCATCTGGACTACCTGTTGGCGCTGGCCGCCGAACGCCACTTCGGGCGGGCCGCGGCACGGTGTCACGTGAGTCAGCCGACGCTGTCGGTGGCGATCCGGCGGCTGGAGAAGGATCTGGGCATCGTCATCGTGCAGCGCGGGCACCGCTTCGAGGGTTTCACCGAGGAGGGGCGCCGCGTGGTGACCTGGGCGCAGCGGATCATCGCCGAACGCGATGAGATGCTCGCCGACCTGGAGCGGATGCGCGGCCGGCTGACGGCCACCGCGCGGATCGGCGCGATCCCGACTGCGGTGCCGGCCAGCCCGTTCATCACCACCGAGTTCCTGCGCCGCAATCCGGATGCCGCGGTGCGGATCGAGGCGCTGTCGTCGCGGGAGATCGCCCGGCAGCTGGCCGATTTCGAGATCGATGCCGGGCTGACCTACCTGGATGACGAGGCGCCGCCGGGGACGCGGTCGGTCGAGCTGTACCGGGAACGCTATGTATTGCTGGCCCCGGCCGATCTCGACTTGATGGCCTCGCCCGAGATCAGCTGGTCCGGCGCGGCCGGGCTGGAGCTGTGCATGTTGACCACCACCATGCGCAACCGGCGGATCCTGGACGCCAATATGGCCGCCGAGAGTGCGCAGTACCGGCCCGTGGTCGAGGCGGATTCGGTGGACGCGCTCTATGCCCATCTGGCCAACTCCCGGCGGGCGACCATCGCCTCCACGGCCTGGCTGCCCCAGCTGGGTGTGCCGCCGGGCTTCGCGGCACGACCGATGGTCCAGCACGGTCCGCGCCCGGCGATCGGACTGGTGGTGCTGGATCGGGTGCCGGCCTCGATCGTGGCTGCGGCCCTCGTCGAGGTCGCCGCTGATATGGATCTCGGCGTCCGTATCGACCGTTGGTGGGAGGACACCGCCGCCCGGTGAGTCACGGCCCACGCGCCGGGGTGGTGCAGAAGTCCTCGTCGGGTAGCTTCCACGGATCCCACGGTTCGGTCCAGCGCAGGATATCGGCGTTGTCGGCGATCACGGCGGCCTCGTCGAAGTCGTCGTCGAGGTCGTACCAGGTGTCGTCCCCGGTGTAGTAACTCCCGGCCCACTCGTCTTCGAAATCCCGGTCTTCGAACTCCTTGTCCGGCAACATATCCGGATCCGACAGCAGCTCGGGCCGGTGGTAGTAGTTGACCCGCGCCTGACCGTGGTCGAGTTCGGGCGGCGGATGCCATTCGACCACACAGCCGGCACCGACGGTGGTCGTGTAGCCGCCGTCCTCGACAGACCGGTTGTCCCAGCCGCAGGCCAGCGTCAGATCGTCGACATTGGTGTTGCCGCCGTCGGCAAAACTCCGTCTGGCGTGGTGTGCCTGGCAATAATAGAAGCCCTTGGTGCAGCACGGTTTGGTGCAGCCGCCGTCCCGTGCGATCAGCATGATGCGCTGCGCGGGCGAGGCGGTACGGCGCGCCCGGAAATAGTCAAGCGCCGCTCCGGTGGCCTTGTCGAAAACGGCCAGATGGTGATTGGCATGCGCGCCCATCCGGATCACATCCTTGATGGGGATCTTGGTGCCACCCCCGGTGACGCCGACCCCGGCCCGGGCTTCCAGGTCCTGCAGCGTGGTGCGGATGATCAGCGAGACCGGTAACCCGTTGAGCTGACCGAGGTCTCCGCTCATCAATGCCATCCGCCCGATCACCAACATGGCGTCGTGCTGCCGCTGCGCAAGGGTGCGGTGGTCATTGTCGATCTGGGCCTGGGTCGGCGTCCCGGAGACGCACGGTTCGTCATCGTCGGGATTGCACATGCCCGGTGCGGCGAACTTCGCGAACAACACCTCCCAGACTGCGAAGGCCTCCGGACTGAGGTTGCCGGTCAGCGCCGTCATCGCGTCGCGTCCCTGCTTGCCCACGGCGACGCCGCGCTTCCTTTCCCGTTCGGCGTCATCGGGTTCGGGCCCGTCCTGATCCAGCAGGAACAGCCGGAACTCCGCGTTGTCCTTGACTTCCTTGGGGCCCACCGACGCGGCGAGTCGCACCAGGTCGACCTCGAACCGTTCGCGACGCGCCGAGTCGACGAACGTGGGCAGGGCGGCGATCGCCTCGCGCAGCACCTTGACGTGATCACCGTTGATGAGCCCGGCGGCCTGCGCGGCGGCGACGGCGGCCAACGTCGGCGGCAGTGGTTCCCCGGTCAGGGTGCGGCGCGGCCCGAGTGAGGCCGCCTCGCCCAGCCGGCGTCCGGCCTCCGCCGTGGACAGCCGCCAACGCACGCGCAGCACCTCGTTCCACGACTTGGCGCCCAACTCCTTCGGGGTGGCCTCGGCCTGCAGCTGGGCCAGCATCCGGTGGTTCTGGGCGGGGAGTTGGCAGGTGAGCGTCTCGTACTCGTCCATCACCGCCATGAGTTCGGTGCGGGAGAGCGAGGCCAGATCGCAGGCGGCGAAGGCCTGGTAGGCGGCGCGAAGTGCCGTCACCGCCTGCATGGCCGCCGTCTTCATGATTCGAACATACATTCGGCTACCGACAATTTTGCCGGCGCGTTACCCGTGGGGCAGAACAGTTCAAAGTGACGCGTGATCCCCGCCGGCAAAGGTGACTCGCGCTATTGACTCATGCGTAACAGGTTCGGCATCAAGTGTTCTTAGCGTGGCCCGGTCAAGCCCGAGGAAAAGGAACTTCATTGAGCGGAAATGCGGTGCGCCTGCAGGCCATCAACAACGTCGAGGCCTACGTGCCACCGGCCATTTGCTTCGACCCCACCGAAGCGCCCGGAGAGATCTTCGGCAGCAACGTCTTCACCAAGGCCGAGATGCAACTGCGGCTGCCGAAGTCGGTGTACAAGTCGGTCGTCGCGACCATCGAGAAGGGTGCCGCGCTCGACCCGGCCGTCGCCGACTCGGTCGCCTCGGCGATGAAGGACTGGGCGTTGTCCAAGGGCGCCACGCACTACGCGCACGTCTTCTATCCGATGACCGGTCTGACCGCCGAGAAACACGACAGCTTCCTGGAGCCGGTCTCCGACGGGCAGACCCTGGCCGAGTTCGCCGGCAAGACCCTGATCCAGGGCGAGCCCGATGCGTCCAGTTTTCCCTCCGGCGGCCTGCGCAGCACCTTCGAGGCGCGCGGCTACACCGGCTGGGACGTGACCAGCCCGGCGTACATCCTGGAGAACCCCAACGGCAACACGCTGTGCATCCCGACCGTCTTCGTGTCGATGACGGGGGAGGCGCTGGACTTCAAGACCCCGCTGCTGCGCAGCCAGCAGGCCATGGGTGCTCAGGCCGAGCGCATCCTGAAGCTGTTCGGGCACAAGGATTTCGACAACATCGTGTCCTTCTGCGGTCCCGAACAGGAGTACTTCCTGATCGACCGGCACTTCTTCCTGGCCCGGCCCGACCTGGTCAACGCCGGCCGCACCCTGTTCGGCGCCAAGCCGCCCAAGGGGCAGGAGTTCGACGACCACTACTTCGGCTCGGTGCCGGAGCGGGTGCTCGGCTTCATGATGGACACCGAGCGGGAGCTGTTCAAGCTCGGCATCCCGGCCAAGACCCGGCACAACGAGGTCGCGCCCGGCCAGTTCGAGATCGCGCCGATGTTCGAGCGGGCCAACATCGCCGCCGACCACCAGCAGCTGCTGATGACGGTGTTCCGCACCGTCGCCAAGAAGCACGGCATGGAGTGCCTGTTCCACGAGAAGCCGTTCGCCGGGGTCAACGGCTCCGGTAAGCACGTCAACTTCTCGATGGGCAACGCCCAGTTCGGCAGCCTGCTGGTGCCCGGCGACACCCCGCACGAGAACGCGCAGTTCCTGGTGTTCTGCGCGGCGGTCATCCGCGCGGTGCACAAGTTCGGTGGGCTGCTGCGGGTCTCGGTCGCCTCGGCCACCAACGATCACCGGCTCGGCGCCAACGAGGCCCCGCCGGCGATCATCTCGATCTTCCTCGGCGATCAGCTCGCCGACGTGTTCGAGCAGATCGCCAAGGGTGCTGCCACGTCCTCGAAGGGCAAGGGCACCATGATGATCGGGGTCGACACCCTGCCGCATCTGCCGACCGATCCGGGCGACCGCAACCGCACCAGCCCGTTCGCCTTCACCGGTAACCGGTTCGAGTTCCGCGCGCCGGGCTCGGGGCAGACCATCAACGTCCCGATGATCATCCTGAACACCATCATGGCCGACTCGCTGGACTACATGGCCACCGAGCTGGAGAACGCCCTCGAGTCCGGGGTGGACTTCGATTCGGCGGTGCAGACCCTGCTGACCGACATCATCACCGAGCACGGTGCGGTGGTGTTCAACGGGGACGGCTACTCGGAGAACTGGCAGACCGAGGCGGCGGCCCGCGGTCTGCCCAACCTCAAGACGACGCTGGATGCGATTCCGGAGTTGGTGAAACCGGAGGCCATCGCGGTCTTCGAGAAGTACGGCGTGTTCAGCGAGCGTGAACTGCACAGCCGGTACGAGGTGCGGATGGAGCAGTACGCGCTGACCATCGGCGTCGAGGCCAAGCTGGCGCTGGAGATCGGATCCACCGTGATCCTGCCCGCCGCGATGCGCTACCAGACCGAACTGGCGCAGAACGTCTCGGCGCTCAAGGCGGCCGGCGTCGACCCGGATCTGACCCTGCTGCAGATGGTTTCGGCGCCCATCAAGGAGTTGACCGAGGCTTTGGCGGCGCTCAAGGGCGGGCTGTCCCACCACGCCGACGGCGCCACCGAGGAGGCGACGCACGCCAAGGATGTGCTGCTGCCGGCGATGGACGCGGTCCGGGCCGCCGCGGACACGCTGGAGAGCGTGGTGGCCGATGATCTGTGGCCGTTGCCGACGTATCAGGAGATGCTCTACATCCTCTGAGAGCATGCCTTTCGCCGGTGCGGGCGCCCTCGAATCACGGGGCGCCCGCATCAGCTTTCAAGGGCCAGGCCAAGGGCCAAAAGTCTCTTCTGACCGGTGCCCGCGCCGAATACCCTGGGCGCATGACAGATCAGAACCATCACGCCGCAGTACTCAACGAACTCAGACCGCAACATCGGGCGTTGCGGCAGATGATTCCCGAGGTCTACGACGGGTTCGGCGCACTGAGCAAGGCCGCACTGGGCGCCGGGGCGCTCGAGCCCAAGGTCAAGGAACTGATCGCGATGGTGATCGGCGTGGTCCAGGGCTGCGACGGATGTATCGCATCACACGCGCGCGGCGCGGTCCGCGCGGGTGCCAGCACCCAGGAGGCCGCCGAGGCCATCGGCGTCGGCATCATGATGCACGGCGGTCCGGCCACCATCTACGGTGCGCGCGCCTACGACGCCTTTTGCGAATTCGCGGAGGCGCGCGACGGCAAGTCCACGTGACGGCGCATCGCGGCATGCGCACCGTCGAGGTCTTCGCCGACATCCTGTGTCCGTTCACCCATGTCGGACTTCGGACCCTGGTGGACCGGCGTGCCCACGACGGTTTGGACGGACCTCGCCTGCGGATCCGAGCCTGGCCGCTCGAGCTGATCAACGGTGAGCCGCTCGACGCGCACCACGTCGGCTCGGAAGTTTCCGCGCTTCGCGCGTCCGTCCGCCCCGATCTGTTCGCCGGCTTCTCCGTCGATGCCTTCCCCAAGACCTCGATGGCCGCCTACGCGCTGACGGCCGCGGCGGATCGCACCGGTGACCCGGCCGTGGTCGAGGCGGTGGGCATCGCGTTGCGCAACGCGGTGTTCGAAGAGGGGCTCGACATCGGTCGGGCCGAGGCCGTCGCGACGCTCGGTGACCGGTTCGGCCTCGAACCTCTCGACGCGGCGGCCACCACCGCCGCGGTGACCGCCGACTGGGACGAGGGCCGCGCCCGAGGGGTGGTGGGCTCACCGCATTTCTTCACCGACGACGGCGGAAGCTGGTTCTGTCCGAGCCTGGCCATCAGTCGAGACGATGTCGGCAACTTTGTGGTCGCCTGGAAGCAGGACACGGAGGCGTTCGTCGACGACGTCTTCGGCTGAGCCCCGACCGAGCTTCCCCATCAGAGGACGGTGCCGTCCGTACCGTCGTCCCGAATCACCGGCTGCCCGGCCTCCCGCCACGCCTTCATGCCGCCGGCGAGATTGTAGACGGAGACCCCGGCGGCAGCGAGTTTCCTTGCCGCCGAACCGGACCTGTTGCCCGAACGGCAGACCGCGACGACCGTGGTGTCGAAGGAATGCGGGTCGAGGTCACCGAGTCGCACATGAACCGCGCCGGGAGCGTGGCCCGCGGCCCATTCGTTGTCCTCGCGGACGTCGAGCAGAATGGCGGCGGACTCGTCGACGAGCCGCATCGCCCCGATCGGATCGATTTCCAGAACGTCCATCACGCCATGTCCTTCACTCGGATGGCAGCCTCGACCTCGTCGGCGGGGATTTCCTTGGTGCAGAAGAACCAGTCTTCGCAGGTGACGCCTTCGGCCTGGTTGTCCATGCGGTCCTTGGCGGTGCCGCAGGAACCGGCGGTGGGCACGATCACCGGTTCACCCGGCCGCCAGTCGGCAGGCGCGGCGACATCGAAGTGGTCCGCCGTTTGCAGCGCCTTCACCACGCGCAGCAGCTCGTCGAAGTTGCGCCCGAGGCTCAGCGGGTAGTAGATGACCGTGCGGATGATGCCCAACGGGTCGATGACGAAAACAGCCCGGACCGCCTTGGTGGAGTCCTCGCCCGGCATGATCATTCCGTACATTTCGGCGATCTTCATCGAGACGTCCTCGATGAGCGGGAAGGTGACCTCGACGTCGCTCATATCGCGGAAGGTGATCTTGTCCTTGATGGTCCGCAGCCAGGCGATGTGGCTGTAGAGGCCGTCGACCGACAGGCCCACCAGTGCGGTGTTGTAGGCCTCGAACTCCCGCTGCATCGATGCGAAGGTGATGAACTCGCTGGTGCAGACGGGCGTGAAGTCTGCGGGATGGGAAAAGAAGATGACCCACTGGCCGGCGTAGTCGGCGGGGAAGTTGATGTCACCCTGGGTGGTCACGGCGGTGAAGGCAGGCGCTGGGTCGCCGATGCGCGGCATCGCCGGTGCGGCGGGTGCGGTGGAGGCGGAAATCTCGTTGATTGTCATGGTAATTCACTTCTCCTCATTCGGTGCTTCGGGTTACTTGTGGGACCTACCGGGCATCCCAGGGTCGGGTATGGAGAAATATGTCGATGGCCTGACCGTCACCCTGGGGTCTGATCAGGTGCGCGATTTCGACAACCTGCATGCCGTGGCTTGCCCTCGCGAGATCGGCGACGCCGGGCAGGATCGCGGGATCGGCGGGCCCTCCCAGGCCGTAGACGAAGTTCTCCGCGGCGTGGCCGAGATAGAGCAGATGACCGCTGGGGCGTAGCCAGGTCCCCGCCGCGGTGATGACGGCGACGAGCTCGTCGATCGGTAGGTGCAGGAAACTGATCACCACCAAATCCGCCGGTCGGTCGGGCTGCCACTCGCGAACGTCCCCGACCATGTATGAGATGTTGTCGCCGTCATTCGCATTTCTCGCCAGCTCGATCGCCACCGACGAGAAGTCCACCGCCTCGACCTCCCAACCGGATTCGGCCAGGTAACGGGCGTTGCGGCCGTCTCCACAGGCGAGATCGACGGCCCGCCCCGGACGCATAGTCGCGTACCGGGACATCAGTACACCGGGGGGTGCCGAGCCCCAGGGGTGCTCCAGGCTGCTGTAGCACTCATCCCATGCGGTCGCGTCCATCCTTCAGGCCCTCCAGGGTTGCCCGTATCGGGCGGGGCTAAGACAGTGTGAGGAAGAGCTTCTCGAGCTCCGCCTCGGTCATCGGTGTTTGATCGCCATCCGGGGTTATGCCGGTGGCGCACTCCCGCATACCCGTCGCGACGATCTTGAATCCGGCGCGGTCCAAAGCTTTTGAGACCGCCGCGAGTTGGGTGACGACCTCCTTGCAGTTTCGGCCCTGCTCTATCATCGCGATGACGCCGGCCAGTTGTCCCTGGGCGCGCCTCAACCGGTTCAGTACCTCTGTTGCGGCGGGTCTGTCACCAGCCATGTTGTGTCCTCCATTTCCGTGGTGTCGATCGAATTCGAAGCCGGGTCAACAGGTCCCGGCGGGGGCACTGGTGTGGCCGGAGTGCCGGCGCAGCGGGCAGTGCGCATACCGGGTGCAGGCGAGTGTCAGCAGCCCGGCCACCGCGGTCAGCGCCGCTGCGGCGATCCCGACTGCCGGGTGGATTTCCTGGGCCAGGATGACCGAGGACATGGCGAGGACGAACCAGCCGAAGGCCTTGCGCAGCGAGTCGGGGTCGATCTTCGACGTGAGCCGGGCGCCGATCAGTGCGCCTGCCACGGCTGCGGCGGTGACGGCCAGCGCCAGGGGCCAGTTGATTGTGACGCTGGTGAGGTATCCGGCCAGGCCGGCGAAGGATTTCATCGCGATGACGATCAGTGAGGTACCGACGGCGATGGGCATGGGTAGGCCGCCGAGCAGGGCAAGGGCCGGGACGACGAGGAAGCCGCCGCCGGCGCCGACCAGCCCGGTGACCAGCCCGACCACCAGCCCCTCGGCGATGATCTTGGGGACGGGCAGGCGAGCGGTGCCCTCGGTGGGCGCCACGTTTTTGCGGCCACGCAGCATGGCGACCGCCGTGGCGATCATCATCAGCGCGAACCCGATCAGCAGCACGGTTCCCGGGATGAACCGGGCCAGCAGCCCGCCGGCGTAGGCGCCGGCCATGCCGGCGGCGCCGAAGATCAGGCCGGTGCGCCACTGCACGCGTCCGGCCCGGGCGTGGGACACGGCGCCGATGGCGCTGGTGACGCCGACGACCAGCAGCGAGGTGGCGATGGCGGCCTTGGCGTCCATGCCGGCGACATAGGCCAGCAGCGGGACGGTCAGGATCGACCCTCCGCCGCCGAGCAGCCCGAGCGCGATGCCGACGAAGACCGCCAGGCCGATGGCCAGCGCGGTCATGACGCGCTGCCCTCCACCAGCTGGGCCACGACGCTCTGGGCGTCGCAGGAGGCGCCACGGTTGTAGGGCAGTTTGGCCAGCAACATGCCCATCGCGCAGGTGTTGGACAGCGCGGCGAAGGTCAGCCCGCCGCCGATGCCGGCGGCCACCCATTTCAGCTTCGGGGCGGCGATGCTGCCCAGAATGCTGGACAGCACGATCGAGCCGGCCACCAGACGGACCTGGCGTTCCAGGTCCCACCGCGCGGCGCCGCGGTTGACCGCGAATCCCTTGGCCTGCCAGGCGGTGATGCCGCCGTCGAGGATGTGCACGTTGGACAGGCCGGCGTGACGCAGGGTCTCCTCGGCCTGGGCGGCACGCTGGCCGGACCGACAGACCAGCACCACGTCCTGGTCGAGGTGGGCGATGATCTCGTCGCGGTGCTCCTTGAGCAGGTCCAGCGGCACGTTGTAGGCGCCGGCGATGTGGGCGGTCTCGAACTCGCCGGGGGTGCGCACGTCGAGCACCCGGGGCGGGGTGGGCGACCCGAGCAGCTGGTTGAGGTCGTGGGAGTCGATGGTGGCGGGAGAGGTCATCTCATAGTCCTTTCGAAGACGTGGCGGGTGACGAAAGCCTCTAGGGCGCCCATACCGCCGGGGGTATATTTCCTTTTCATGATAGGCATACCCCGGGGGGTACGCGCAAGACGGAATTTTCATACCCCCTAGGGTACTTGACATACCCGTAGGGGTATCGGCACAGTAGTCGTCAGAAGGCCTGACCCGGCACCGAATGAAAGGACCTCCGAAATGAAGTTCATCCAGTACTACCTGGACTGCCTGTCGCACGCGTCGTACCTGATTGCCGACGAAACCACCGGGCGCGCAGTCGTTGTCGACCCGCAGCGCGATGTGGCCGAGTACCTGCGCGATGCCGAGGAGAACGGGTGGACCATCGAGCTGGTCATCGAGACGCACTTTCACGCCGACTTCCTGTCCGGGCATCTGGAGCTGGCCAAGGCGACCGGAGCCAAGATCGTGTACTCCTCGGTCGCCGAGACCGAGTTCGACTCGATGGGCGTGGCCGACGGGCAGCGGTACTCACTGGGTGAGGTGACGCTGGAGTTCCGGCACACCCCAGGACACACGCCGGAGTCGATGAGCATCGTGATCTACGAGCACGCCGAGGACGAGGTGCCCTACGGGGTGCTGACCGGTGACGCACTGTTCATCGGCGACGTCGGGCGCCCGGACCTGCTGGCCTCGATCGGGTTCACCCGCGAGGAGCTAGCCGACAAGCTCTACGACTCGTTGCACAACAAGCTGATGACGCTGCCCGATGCCACACGGGTGTATCCCGCGCACGGTGCGGGTTCGGCGTGCGGGAAGAACCTGTCGACCGAGCTGTGGTCGACGATGGGTGAGCAGAAGGAGACCAATTACGCGCTGCGCGCGCCGGACAAGGCCACCTTCATGGCGCTGGTCACCGAGGGCCAGCCGCCGGCGCCGAGTTACTTCGTCTATGACGCGGTCCTCAACCGCAAGGACCGCGAACTGCTCGACGAGACCAAGATGCCCGAGGCGATGACCTACCAGCAGGTGCGCGACGCGATGGCCGCCGGCGCGATCCTGGTCGACGGGCGCAGCCCCGAGGAGTTCGCGCTGGGGCATCTGCGCGGCGCGATCAACATCGGTCTGGAGGGCCGCTACGCCGAGTTCGCCGGCTCCGTCGTGCCCACCGACGCCGACATCGTGCTGTTCACCGATCCCGGCCACGAACTGGAAGCCAAAACCCGGCTCGCCCGGATCGGTTTCGACCGGGTGATCGGCTATCTGGACCGCCCGCTGGAGGTGATGCTCACCCACCCCGGCGATGTGCAGATGGCGTCGCGGCTGACGGCCAAGGCATTCGATCAGCGCGCCGCGGAACTGGCCGACCTGCAGGTCGTCGACGTCCGCAACCCTGGTGAGGTCGCCGCCGGGACCATCCCGGACGCGGTCACCATCCCGGTGGGCCAGCTGCCCGCCCGCATGGGCGAACTCGATCCGGCCCGCCCGACCGTCGTGTACTGCGCGGGTGGATACCGGTCCTCGGTGGCGGCAAGCCTGTTGCGGGCCAACGGTTTCACCGATGTCAGCGACATCCTGGGCGGCTACGGCGCCTGGGACGAAGCCCGGCAGAACGCCTGAGCGACAGGAGAGATCATGATCACCGACAAACATCAGATCGTCGTGGTCGGGGGAGGTACCGCCGGTATCTCGGTGGCGGCCCGGCTGCTGCGCAAGGGCCACTCCGATGTCGCGGTCATCGAACCGTCGGATGTGCACTACTACCAACCGCTGTGGACACTCGTCGGGGGCGGGCAGGCCGAGGCGGCGACCACCGCCCGCCCCGAGGCCTCGGTGATGCCCACCGGTGCCACCTGGATCCGCAACGCCGCGGCCACAATCGACCCGGACGCCAACACGGTCGTCTGCGCCGACGGTGCGGTCTACGAGTACGACGTGCTCGTGGTCTGCCCCGGCATCCAACTGGACTGGGATCACACCGAGGGTGTCGAGGAGACGCTCGGCAAGGACGGGGTGTCGTCGAACTACCGATTCGACCTGGCACCGCGCACCTGGGAGTTCATCCGCGATCTGCGTTCGGGCACAGCGGTGTTCGCGATGCCGTCGGGCCCGATCAAATGTGCCGGGGCGCCGCAGAAGATCGCCTACCTGGCCTCCGACTACTGGCGGTCTCAGGGCGTGCTCTCCGACATCGACGTGCATCTGGTCATGCCCGGGCCGCGGCCCTTCGGCATTCCGGCCATCGCCGACAGCCTGGACAAGGTCATCGCCGACTACGGAATCCACCTGCACAGCAGTTCGGAGGTGACATCGGTTGACGCCGGGGCGCGGAAGGTCGCGGTCAAGAGTGTCGGTGACGGCGGCAGCGATCTCACGCTGCCCTACGACGTGCTGCACGTCGTGCCGCAGCAGTCGGCACCGGACTGGATCAAGTCCAGTCCCTTGTCGACCGGCGACGCAGGTGGCTATGTCGAGATCGACAAGCACACCATGCAACATGTGCGCTATCCCAACGTCTTCAGCCTCGGCGATGCCGGATCATCGCCGAACTCCAAGACCGGAGCCGCGATCCGCAAACAAGCCCCGGTGGTGGTCGAGAACATCGACTCGCTGCTGAACGGCCGGCCGCTGACCGCCTCCTACAACGGCTACGGATCGTGTCCGATCGTGACGTCCTCACACTCGATGCTGCTGGCCGAATTCGACTACGACCTGAACCTGACGCCGTCGTTCCCGCTGCTGGACCCGACCAAGCCGCACCGCGGCTACTGGTACCTCAAGAAATACGGACTGCCGTTCATGTATTGGAACCTGATGCTGAAAGGACTGGCGTGACATGGCCACTCGGAATCTGACCTCCGACGACTTCGAATCCACCATCACCGGTAACGCCATCGTGCTCGTCGACTTCTGGGCATCCTGGTGCGGCCCGTGCCGCGCCTTCGCCCCGGTCTACGAACGATCCTCCCAAGCCCACCCCGACGTCGTGCACGCCAAAGTCGACACCGAAGCTCAGCAGCAACTCGCTGCGGCGCTGCAGATCCAGGCGATACCGACCGTGATGGCCTTCCGCGACGGCGTACTCGTCCACCGACAACCCGGAGCATTGCCTGCGGCCGCACTGGAAGACCTCATCACCCGAGTCAAGGAACTCGACATGACCGAAGTCCGCGCCAAGATCGCGGCGGCGAAGTCCTGACCGAAACCGATGTAGTGAGGAGACATCATGTGCTACCCCGAGAAGTGTCCCAAGTGTGGCAAGACCGGCTGGGCCGGCTGCGGCCAGCATGTCGATGACGTCATGCGCTCGGTGCCCGTTTCCCAACGATGCACCTGCGGTGTCGCCGCCGCACCGAAGTCGAGCCGCGCTGCTCGACGTGCCGCGTATCGGTGATACGGCTTCGGCCCATCGAGCTGGGTCTGAGACAGAACGCGGCCCAGTTCACGATCCTGGTGGTGGTCAACGCGTTGGTCGGCGGGATGCTCGGCCAGGAGCGGACAGTGCTGCCGCTGCTGGGCGAACAGGCCTTCGGCATCCAGGCCTATACGGCTGGTCTGTCGTTCATTCTGGTGTTCGGGGTGGCGAAGGCGGCGACCAACTATTACGCCGGTACCTGGTCCGACCGTTTCGGGCGCAAGCCCGTGCTGGTGGCGGGCTGGTTGGTGGCCATTCCCGTGCCGCTGCTGCTGATCTGGGCGCCGACGTGGTCGTGGGTGGCCTTCGCAAACGCCTTGCTGGGTATCAGTCAGGGCCTGACGTGGTCGACCACCGTGGTGATGAAGATCGACCTCGTCGGACCGGCACGCCGCGGGCTTGCCATGGGGCTGAACGAGTCCGCCGGCTACGGGGCGGTCGCAGTCACCGCCCTGGCCACGGGCTACCTGGCCGAGTCCTACGGGCTGCGCCCGGCGCCGTTCCTGCTCGGTGTGGCGTTCGCGACGCTCGGTCTCATGCTGTCCACACTGGCGGTCCGGGAGACACGTGAGCACGCCCGGTTCGAAGCCGCCACGCACAGCCCCCGGCCGGTCGGCCGTGGCAGCCGACTGCACACCGACCTGACCAACAGGGAGGTCTTCACCCAGACGAGCCTGCGTGAGCCGGCGCTGTCCTCGGCCAGTCAGGCCGGGCTGGTGAACAACCTGAACGATGGCCTGGCGTGGGGGTTGTTTCCCATCCTGTTCGCCGCCACCGGGATGTCGGTGACGCGGATCGGAGTGTTGGCGGCGCTGTATCCCGCGGTGTGGGGCGTCGGTCAGCTGATCACCGGTGCCCTGTCGGACCGGTGGGGGCGAAAGTGGCTGATCGTCGCCGGAATGTGGCTGCAGGCAACGGCCTTGGTTCTGGTCGCGATGGGTGCCAGCTTCGCCGAATGGGCGGTGGCCGCGGTATTGCTCGGCGCCGGCACCGCGATGGTCTACCCGACTCTGTTGGCATCGATCGGGGACGTTGCCCACCCCGCCTGGCGGGCCAGGGCGGTTGGTACCTACCGGTTGTGGCGGGACGGCGGATTCGCCGCCGGCGCACTGCTCGCGGGTGTTCTCGCGGATGCTTTCGGGATCCGACCTGCCATCTGGGCCGTCGCGGTCCTCACTGCCGTCTCTGGCCTGATCGTCGCTGTTCGCATGTACGAAACCCACCGCCGGGATACTCCGGTGGTGTGACACACCCCAGCGAGAACGCCCAGCTCGACTCGTCGACAACCGCCCAACGGTCAGGCCTGGATCCGCTTACCCCGCGCCGGTGCCGATGACTGCCCGTATCAAGTCCCGTATTTCACGATGTACTCGGTCCTGCCCTTCAGCTGATACCGGGACACCTCATGCCGCCTTGCAGAACTTGGCCACCAGATCGTCATCGGCGCGCGGGTGGTTGAAGAACGGGATGAAGTCCCGATGCGGGATCAGCTGCAGGCATTCGTAGCCGAGTCTTCACCCTCACGCCCCCGTGATGGAGGCGCGGTCGACCATCTCGACCTCGACGGGCAGGCCGCTGTGCAGCGACTGGACCCCGGCCTCGCAGACCGCGGCGGCGGCATAACCGTCCCACGCGGTCGGGCCGTCGGTGTAATTCCCGGTCGTCGAACCCCGCTTGACCGCGTCCACCCAGCGCTGCACCTCGGTGTCGTACGCCTGGCCGAACCGCTCCCGGAAGCCGGGGGTGATCTGCCCGCCCCAGGTGCCCGGCGCGGACCTGCGGACCAGGTTCACGTCCAGACCGATCATGGCGCTGCCCAACTCGGCGACCACCTCGGTGCGCACCTCGTAGGCCACACCGGTGGTGACGAACAGTTCGACGTCCACATGCTTACCGGAGGCGGTGCGCAGGACCGCGATCTGCGGATCCGCCAGACCCTCGGGCGCCGCCGGGTTTGCGGCCGGCTTCACGATCTGGATCGAGGTGATCTCTTCGTCGAAGATGAAGCGGGTGACGTCGACCTCGTGGACCAGGCTGTCGCGCACCACCATCGAGCCGTCGAAGCCGTCCGGAACGGCGGGATTGCGGTGCACGCAGTGCATCACCAGCGGTGTACCCAGCTCGCCGGCCACCAGCGCGGCCTTGAGCGCGGCGTACTCGTCGTCGAAGCGGCGCATGAAGCCGACCTGGATGAGCCGCTTGCCGAGTTCGGCCTCGCGCTTGACGACCTCCAGCGCGGTGGCGACATCGGTGGTCAGCGGCTTCTCGCAGAGCACCGGCTTGCCGTGCTCCAGGCAGGCCAGCAGCTGCTTCTCGTGCGTCGGGCCGGGAGTGGCCAGCACCACCGCGTCCACCTCCGGATCGGCGATCGCATCGAGCGGATCACTGATGGCACGGCAGCCGTCGATGCCGGCGGCGATCTGCTCGGCCTTCTCGGCGACGAAGTCGTTCACCACGGCGACCCGGGCACCCTTGATCTTCCGGTCGATCCGGGCCACATGGTCGGCGCCCATCAGGCCGACACCCAGCACGGCTACCCGCAATTCGGACATGAGTCGGTACTCCTAGGGGACTAGTCGAAACGAACGGAGGGCACGCCGCACGAGCCCAGATATGCCCGGGTGCGTTTGGCGATGGGCAGCGGTGCATCGACCTCGCAGGGATACATGTCCTGCTCGACGATGGCGAACACGTCGATGCCGAGCTTCTCGATCTCGGCGAGCAGCGGCGGCATCTCCGGAATGCCCAGCGGTGGTTCGGTCATCGCGCCGAGCCTGACGGCCTCGCCGAAGGGCAGGTCCTCGGCCGCCGCCTTGGCACGCACCTCCGGGTCCACCTGCTTGAGGTGCAGGTAGCCGATCCGCTCCGGGGCGCGCCGGATGATGGCGATGTTGTCCCCGCCGCAGTAGCTGATGTGACCGGTATCCAGGCACAGGTTGACGAACTCGGCGTCGGTGCCGTCGAGGAAGCGGTAGACGTTCTCCTCGGTGTCGACATGGCTGTCGGCGTGCGGATGGTATTGCGCACGCACACCGTACTTCTCGAACATCGCCTTACCCAGTTCGTTCATGCCCTGGGTCTTCCTGCGCCACTGTTCGGGGGTCAGGTTGCGATCCTCCAGCACCGCGCCGGTGGCCGGGTCGCGCCACATCTCCGGAATGACGACGACGTGCTTGCCGCCCACGGCGGCCGTCAGCTTGGCGACATCCTCGATCTGCGTCCATACCGAGTTCCATGCGTCGTCCCCCCGGGCCTGGGACTGGTGCAGGTGCTCGAACACCGTGCCGGCCGACAGCTTCAGGTTGCGCCCGGCCAGCTCGTCGGAGAGCTGCTCGGGGTCGGTGGGCAGGTAGCCGTACGGGCCCAGTTCGATCCACTCGTAACCGGATTCGGCTACCTCGTCGAGGAACCGGGTGTATGGGGTCTGCTGCGGATCGTCGGGGAACCACACGCCCCAGGAGTCGGGTGCGGATCCCACGCGGATTGTCGGCATGTGCTGCTCCCTGCTAGCGGTCTGAGGGGTTGACATGCGGGCGCTGGACTTTCTTCCAGTCCGAATAGCGTTGGTAGGCCTGCTGGGTGGACTCCAGCGTGGACACCTCGGATACCGGGACGTCCCACCAGGAGTGGCTGTCCGGGGCGTAGATCCGCGGGTCGGTCTCCACATGGATGACCGTGGTGCGGTCGGCGGCCTTGGCCACCTTGACCGCATCGCTGAACTCGGCGGCGGTGCCGACCTTGATGACGTCGGCCCCCAGGCTGGCGGCGTTGGCGGCCAGATCGACCGGCAGCGGCTCTCCGTCGAGTCGTCCGTCGGGGCCGCGGTAGCGGTAGGCCGTGCCGAAACGCTGCGACCCGAGCGACTCGGAAAGCCCACCGATGGAGGCGAATCCGTGATTCTGCACCAACACCGGTATGACCTTGACACCCTCCTGTACGGCCGTTGCGATCTCGGTGGCCATCATCAGGTAGGAGCCGTCGCCGACCATGATGAACACATCGCGGTCGGGCGCGGCCATCCGCACCCCGATCCCGCCGGCGATCTCATAGCCCATGCACGAGTAGCCGTACTCGACGTGGTAGCCCTTGCGGTCCCGGGTGCGCCACAGCTTGTGCAGATCACCGGGCATCGAACCGGCCGCGCACACCACCACGTCGCGTGGATCGGACAGCGTGTTCACCAGGCCGATGACCTGGTTCTGGTTCAACTGTGCCCCGTCTGCGGTGGCATACGCGGCGGACACCGTGTCCTCCCACTCGGCCGCCAACTCGGTGACCCGACCACGGTACTCGTCGCTGACGGTGTACCCGTCCAGTGCCGGGGCCAGCGCTTCGAGGGCTTCGCGGGCATCGGCGACCACGCTGATACCACCCTGCTTGACCGAATCCAGCGAGGCCACATTGATGTTCACGAACCGCACGTCGGGGTTGTTGAACGCGGTCCGCGAGGCCGAGGTGAAATCGCTGTATCGGGTGCCGATCCCGATGATGACGTCGGCCTCGGCAGCCAGCGCGTTGGCCGCGGTGGTGCCGGTGGAGCCGATCGCCCCGACACTCTGCGGGTGGTCATACGGCAGTGATCCCTTGCCGGCCTGGCTCTCGGCGACCGGGATGCCGGTCTGTTCGCAGAGCGCGGCCAGAGCGTCCTCGGCGAACGCGTAGTGCACACCGCCGCCCGCCACGATCAGTGGCTTGGTGGCCGAGGCGATCACCTCGGCGGTCCGCGCGATCACCGAACGCTCCGGCAGCGGCCGGGCGATGTGCCAGGTGCGCTCGGCGAAAAGCGATTCCGGCCAGTCGTGCGCCTCGGCCTGGACATCCTGCGGGATCGACACCGTCGCCGCGCCGGTCTCGACCGGGTCGGTGAGCACCCGCATCGCGCCCAGCAGGGCGGCGGGCAGCTGCTCGGGGCGCCACACCCGGTCGAAGTACCGGGACAGCGGTTTGAAGGCATCGTTGACCGTGACGTCGCCGGAGGACGGCAGCTCGAGTTCCTGCAGCACCGGGGAGCTGACCCGGGTGGCGAAGGTGTCGGCGGGCAGCAGCAGCACCGGCAGCCGGTTGATGGTCGCGAGCGCGGCGCCGGTCAGCATGTTGGTGGACCCGGGGCCGACGCTGGCGGTCACGGCCCAGGTCTGCAGCCGGTCCTGCTGCCGGGCGTAGCCGACGGCGCTGTGCACCATGGCCTGCTCATTGCGCCCCAGCACGTACTTCAGGCTGGGCTCCCGGCCCGCCTCCGAAGCCGAGATCTCGTCCTGCAGCAGGGCCTGGCCCAGACCGGCCACATTGCCGTGGCCGAAGATGCCGAAGCACCCGGCGAAGAACTTGGTGCGCGCACCGTCGTGCTCGACGTACTGGTTGGCGAGGAACCGAATGGTGGCCTGCGCGACGGTGAGTCGGATCGTCGACTCGGTATCGGCGAGCTTCTCGGTCGACTTGGGCGCGGTGGAAACCACGGTTCAGGCTCCTTGGGTCTTGCGCATCGGCAGGCGCGGATCGATTTCCTGGTGCTCCCAGCTGCCGCGCAGCCAGGTGTGGTCGGGGTTGTCGCAGATCAGCCACGCACGGTTCGGGCCCGATCCGGCCATCACGTTCAGGTAGTACATGTGGTGGCCGGGCGCGGCGATCGACGGGCCGTGGTAGCCGTGCGGCACCAGCACGACGTCGCCGGAGCGCACCTCTTCGAGCACCTCGATCGGGCGCTCCGGGGTGCCGAACACCCGGTGATAGCCGAAACCCGAGGTCCCGGCTGGGCTGTCGTCGATCTCGAAGTAGTAGATCTCTTCCAGTTGGGTCTCGAACTCGGTGTTCTCGTCGTGCTTGTGCGCCGGGTAGCTCGACCAGTTGCCGCCGGGGGTGATGACCTCGCAGGCGATCAGCGAGTCGGCCTCGAACGCGGTGGCGGTACCGAAGTTGTGCACCTGCCGGCTGCAGTTGCCCGCGCCGCGCAGTTCGACGGGCACGTCGGCGGCGGCGACCCGGCGGTTCGGGAACGGCCGGGCGGCCCGCGCTCCGCAGATCGCGACGCGGCCGTGCCCGGTCAGCGTGTAGGCCTGGTCGATGCCGAGGTAGACCATATCGGCGGGTCCGTCGAAAACAGATGCGCGCGAGGACAACTGGAAGACCTCACCATCGCAGCTGACGGTGCCTCCACCGGCCAGCGGCAGGATCATCACCTCGGTGTCGCCGGTGCGCAGCGATACCGTCCCGTCCCGGTCGAGGTCGACCACCTGCAGGCTGGACTCGGCCCAGCCGGCCGATTCGGGGGTGATATCGACGGTGTAGGGCGCGGACGCGCTGCCGGCCGGGATGTACCATTTGGACTTCATCAGCGCACCAGCTTCACGGCGGTGGATACGGCGCCGGCAACATCGTCGTCCGGCGGGTACAGCAGGGTGCGGCCGACGATCAATCCCTTGACGGCCGGCAGATCCAGCGCCTTCTGCCAACTGGCGAAGGCGGCGTCGGGGTCGGTGGGGTCACCGCCGAGGAGCAGCGTCGGCATCGTGGTCGACTCCATGACACGGTCCATCTCGTCAACGACCGGCAGCTTCATCCAGGTGTAGGCCGACGTGGAGCCCAGACCCTGGCTGATGTGCACGGATTTGATGACGGCGTCGGGGGAGAGGTCGTTGCGGACCTTGCCGTCGACGCGGTTGGACATGAACGGCTCCACCATGGCGATCAGCCCGTGCGCGGCCAGTTCGTCGACGGCCCGCGCGCAGGCGGCGAGGGTGGACACCGTGCCGGGATCGTCAAGATCTATGCGGCACAGCATCTTCCCGCCGTTCATCCGGGCCCCGGCGGTCGATGCCGCGGTCGCGCCGGTCATCCGGTCGTCGAGTTCGAAGGAGGAGCCGGCCAGGCCGCCGCGGTTGAAGGAGGAGAACACCACTTTGTCGTCCAAGGCGCCCAGCAGCACCAGGTCGTCGAGGATGTCGGCGGTGGCCAGCACCCCGTCCACCCCCGGGTCGGCCAACGCGGCGCGCAGCCGGTCCAGCAGGTCGATCCGGCTGTTCATGGCGGTCGGGCGGGATCCGACGGCGAGCGCGCCGCGCGCCGGGTGATCGGCGGCGACGATCATCAGCCGGCCGTCACCGCGCACGGTGGGCCGGGTGGTGCGGCGCTGCCAGGCCCTGGCCACCGCAGCCGGGTCCGACGCGCGCACCTCGGTGACGTCGGCGTAGGTCCGGGCGAGCGAAGCGACGGGGGAAGGGGCCGGGGCGAGCGAAGCGACGGGGGATGAGGCCGGGGCGAGCGAAGCGACGGGGGATGCGGTCGGGTCAGACATTGACGGCCTCCACAGCGGTCTGTTCGGCGAGATCGGCCACCTCCGCGGCGGTCGGCATCGCGGTCGAGCATTCGAGGCGGGAAGCGACGATGGCCCCCGCGGCGTTCGCATAACGCAGGGTCTTCTCCAGCGACCAGCCGTGCAGCAGACCGTGGATGAGGCTGCCGCCGAAGGCATCCCCGGCGCCGAGTCCGTTGACGACGTCCACCTCGTTGGGCGGCACCGTCACCGAACTGTGCCTGGTCTTGCCGAGCACACCGCGCGGGCCCTGCTTCACGATGGCCAGTTCCACGCCGAGGTCGAGCAGCGCGTCGGCGGCCTTGTGCGGACTGGTCTCGCCGACGGCGATCTCGCATTCCTCGCGGTTACCGACCGCGACCGTGACGTGGTGCAGGGCGCGCTGTACCTGCTCGGTGGCCGCGGCCGGGGTCTCCCAGAACATCGGACGGTAGTCGAGGTCCAGCACCGTCAGTGGAGCTCTCCCACGTGCCTCCAGGGCTGCGAAATGTGCGCTGCGGCTGGGCTCCTCGGACAATCCGGTGACGGTGGCCCAGAACAGCGGGGTGTCCCGGATGGCATCGACGTCCAGCTCTTCGGCGGTGATCTGCAGATCCGGGGCCGAGGGCTTGCGGTAGAAGTACAGCGGGAAGTCGTCCGGCGGGAAGATCTCGCAGAAGGTCACCGGTGTCGGGTACTCGCCGTGGGTGCGCACATAGCGGTTGTCGACGCCCAGGCGGGCGAGTTCCTCGCGGACGAAGCGGCCGAACGGATCGTCGCCGGCGCCGGAGATCAGCGCGGTCCGGTTGCCGAGGCGGGCCGCCGCGACGGCGACGTTGGCGGCGCTGCCGCCGAGGAACTTGCCGAAGGACTCGACGTTTTCCAGTCCGACACCGGTCTGCAGGGGATAGACGTCCACACCGCTGCGACCGATGGCGATGACGTCGAACGGGTCTTTGTCGGATGACCTGTCAACAGACACTGGGGCTCCCGAAGATGGTGGGCGGGCTCTGCTCTTATGACTGTGCCTCGGGTCACTCGCACATGTCAATAGTTTGTCCTGACATTCTAACTTTCAGTCATGGTGCTATGGTTCGGCTAATCTGTCTGATCAATCGGACGCAGATCGGAGTGGTTGTGCCTTTAGCTGTCGAGCTGGACAGGTCCAGCCCTGTTCCCCTCTACTACCAACTCGCGCAGGCGATCGAGGCTGCGATCCGCAACGGCGAGCTGGCCCCCGGTGACCGGTTCGAGAACGAACTCGCACTCGCCGGCAGACTCGCGCTGTCCCGTCCCACCACCCGGCGTGCGATCCAGGAACTCGTCGACAAGGGTCTGCTGGTCCGCAAGCGCGGCGTCGGCACCCAGGTCGTCCAGAATCCGGTGCACCGCCGGGTCGAGCTCACCAGCCTGTTCGACGACCTCGCCAAGTCCGGGCAGGACCCGACCACCCAGCTGCTCGAATACCGGTGTGGCATCGCCGACGAGGAGATCGCCGCCGAGCTCAACCTCGGCAAGGACCATGAGATCGTCACCATCCAGCGGCTGCGCTGCGCCAATGGCGAGCCGCTCGCGGTGATGACCAATCATCTGCCCATCGAGATCGCCCCCAACGCCGAGGAACTCGAGGCCAGCGGCCTCTACCAGGCGCTACGCGGCCGCGGCGTGCACATCCGGCTGGCCCGGCAGCGCATCGGGGCCAAGCCGGCCAGCCGCCCCGAGGCGCGGTTGCTCGGAGAGAAGGTCGGCGCGCCGCTGCTGACCATGAGCCGGACGGCCTTCGACGACTCGGGCCGGGCGGTCGAGTTCGGCAGTCACTGCTACCGGGCATCGCGGTACTACTTCGAGACCACGCTGGTCGACCGTTAGCCCTGGTCAGGAAAACGTCGCGCGGAAGGCCTCCAGCGCGGCGAGGCTGTCGCCACGAGCAAACCCCTCCAGGCCGACGGTGCCGTCATACCCCATGTCGCGCAACGCCCGTGCGATTGCCGGGTAGTGGATCTCCCCGGTGCCCGGCTCGCACCGGCCGGGCACGTCGGCCACCTGAATCTCCCCGATCGCGGGCCCGCACCGGCGCACCAGCTCGACGAGGTTTCCCTCGCCGATCTGGGCGTGGTAGAGGTCCAGCATCATCTTCACGTTCGGATGCCCGACGCCCTCGACGAGCGCCAGCGTGTCCTTTGCCCGTGCCAGGGGCACGCCCGGATGGTCGACGATGGTGTTCAGGTTCTCCACGCAGAAGGTCACCCCGGCCGCCGCGCCGAGCTCGCCGATGCGCTCCAGCGTGCGCAGCGCCGTCGTCCACATCTGCCCGGTTGCGCGCTGCCGGGGACGGGCAGCCTGGCCGTCGACCAGTTCGGCGGTGTGCAGGTTGAGGCGCGGAACATTCAGCCTCGCAGCTGCTTTGATGCTCAGTTCGGCCGTGCGCACCACCTCGTCGGCGGTGGCCGGGTCGATCAGATCCCCGTGCAGATAACCGGTCATCGAGGAGAACCGCGCGCCGGTGGCGGCCAGCGCGTCGAGGTCCTTGTCGTGCCAACTCCAGATCTCGACATCGAACCCGAGGTCATGGATCCGCCGCACGCGATCGAGCAGTGGGAGTTCGGTGAAGACCATCTCGGCGCAGACGGCGAGTTGGGGTGACGGCATGGAAACTCCGATCCGGGGGTTGGTTCCGGTGACGCTGGAGACGCACGCTACCAAATGACTTGCAGTCCTAATGTCAGGACAAAGTCTTGACTTTCCGGTGTGAGCCGTATTACATCGACCATGCAGGCGTAGCGTCCGGCAACCGGCTTCGGGCCGACCCGGCGGCACGGCGATCTCGACACGAGGAGAGACAATGGCGTTGAAGCGGCTCGCGGCACTGGCCGGAGCGGGCGTGTTGGCACTGAGCATGGCGGCGTGTTCGTCCACCGGCGGGAAGCCGGACAGCGCCGGAGAGGGCGGAAACGGTGGCGGCACCGTGGACACCCCGCGGCTGACGGTCGCGATGATCACCCACGAGGTTCCCGGCGACTCGTTCTGGGATCTGGTCCGCAAGGGCGCCGAGGCGGCGGCCAAGAAGGACAACATCGAACTGCGGTACTCCAACGATCCCGAGGCTCCCAACCAGGCCAATCTGGTGCAGGCCGCCATCGACAGCGGTGTCGACGGCATCGCGGTCACCCTCGCCAAGCCGGACGCCATGCAGGGGGCGGTGAAAGCCGCTGAGGCCAAAGGTATTCCGGTGGTCGCGTTCAATGCCGGCATGGACGCCTGGCAGGGCATGGGTGTGCACGAGTTCTTCGGCCAGGACGGCTACATCGCGGGCCAGGGCGCCGGCGACCGGGTGAAGAGCGACGGGGCCACCAAGGCGATCTGCATCATCCAGGAGCAGGGTCACGTCGATCTCGAAGCGCGCTGCGCCGGAATGAAGAACACCTTCCCGGCCACCGAGGTCCTCAACGTCAACGGCAAGGACATGCCGTCGGTGGAATCCACGATCACCGCCAAACTGCAACAGGATCCAGCGATCGACATGGTCGTGGCGCTCGGCGCCCCGTTCGCGCTGACGGCCGTCACCTCGGCCAAGAACGCCGGCAGCAACACCAAGATCGGCACCTTCGACACCAATGCCGCACTGGTCGAGGCGATCAAGGCCGGCGACGTGCAGTGGGCCGTCGACCAGCAGCCGTACCTGCAGGGCTACCTCGCCGTCGACTCGCTGTGGCTCTACCTCAACAACAAGAACGTGATCGGTGGCGGGCAACCGACGCTCACCGGCCCCGCCTTCATCGACAGCAGCAACGTCGACGCCGTGGCCGAACTGGCCAAGGCCGGCACGCGCTGAACATCAGGAGTACAGACATGACAACCCAGGAAGCCCTGGACGTCGCCGAACACAAAGTGGTTCGCGACGAACGCGTCAAGGAAAGAAACCGATTACAGCGCATCCTGATCCGGCCCGAGATGGGCGCCGGTATCGGTGCGATCGGCATCTTCATCGCGTTCTTCATCGTGGCCGCGCCGTTCCGCGAGGCCTCCTCGCTGGCCACCGTCCTGTACGCCAGCAGCACCATCGGCATCATGGCTTGCGGTGTCGCGGTCCTGATGATCGGCGGCGAGTTCGACCTGTCGGCCGGAGTGGCGGTGACGTTCAGTTCGCTGGCCGCCTCGATGCTGGCCTACAACCTGCACCTCAATCTGTGGGTGGGGGCCGTGCTGGCGCTGATCCTCGCGCTGGCGGTCGGATTCTTCAACGGCTTCCTGGTGATGAAGACCAAGATCCCCAGCTTCCTGATCACGCTGAGTACCTTCTTCATGCTCGCGGGCATCAACCTCGCCGTCACGAAACTCGTCTCGGGACAGGTGGCCACCCAGAGCGTCAGCGATATGGACGGCTGGGCCTCGGCGCAGAAGGTGTTCTCCTCGACGTTCACCGTGTTCGGCGTCGGCATCCGGATCACCGTGCTGTGGTGGCTGGTGTTCACCGCCGTCGCGACCTGGGTGCTGTTCAAGACCAAGATCGGCAACTGGATCTTCGCGGTCGGCGGCGACGCCGAAAGCGCCCGCGCCATCGGTATTCCGGTGACCAAGGTCAAGATCGGCCTGTTCATGTTCGTCGGGTTCTGCGCCTGGTTCGTCGGCATGCACCTGCTGTTCTCGTTCAACACCGTGCAGTCCGGTCAGGGCATCGGCAACGAGTTCTTCTACATCATCGCCGCGGTGATCGGCGGCTGTCTGCTCACCGGTGGCTACGGCACCGCGATCGGCGCCGCGATCGGTGCGTTCATCTTCGGCATGACGAACCAGGGCATCGTCTACGCCGGTTGGGACCCGGACTGGTTCAAGTTCTTCCTGGGCGGGATGCTGCTGTTCGCGGTGATCGCCAACAACGCCTTCCGTAACTACGCAGCGAAGAAGTGATCTGCATGACCGCAACAGTCGAAAATCAGAGCAACGCCGCGTCGGCAGGCGGAAAGACGCCGCTGGTCGAACTCCGCAACGTCGGCAAGTCCTACGGCCACATCCACGCGCTCAAGGACATCAGCCTGCGGGTGCATCCCGGCCAGGTGACCGGAATCCTCGGCGACAACGGGGCGGGCAAGTCCACCCTCATCAAGATCATCGCCGGGCTGCATCAGCAGACCGAGGGGGAACTGCTCGTCGACGGTGAGCCGACCAAGTTCTCCTCCCCGGCCGATGCGTTGGACAAGGGCATCGCCACGGTCTACCAGAACCTGGCCGTGGTTCCGCTGATGCCGGTGTGGCGCAACTTCTTCCTGGGCCAGGAGGTGCGCAAGAAGGCGTTCCCGTGGTCGCTGGACGCCAATGCCATGCGGGCCACCACACTGGCCGAGCTGTCCAAGATGGGCATCGAACTGCCCGACGTCGATGCACCGATCGGTTCGCTGTCCGGTGGGCAACGACAGTGCGTCGCGATCGCCCGGGCGGTGTTCTTCGGCGCGCGGGTGCTGATCCTCGACGAACCGACGGCCGCGCTCGGCGTGAAGCAGTCCGGGGTGGTGCTCAAATACATCACCGCTGCCAAGGAGGCCGGGTTCGGCGTCGTGTTCATCACGCACAACCCGCATCACGCGCACATGGTGGGCGACCACTTCGTGCTGCTCAACCGCGGCCGACAGAAGCTGGACTGCACCTACGACGAGATCACCCTCGAACACCTGACCCAGCAGATGGCCGGCGGTGACGAACTCGAGGCGCTGTCCCACGAGCTCGGCCGCAAGTAACAGCCGACGATCTCGGCGCGGTGACGTCCCCTCATCGGACGTCACCGCGCCGAAATCGTGTTCTGGGTAACGCCCGGTGTACGCCCCGGGGCCCTCGGGTATACGCCCCGACATGACACCGTCAACGCTGAAGACAGAAGATGCAGGACCCAAGGCGGTCAGCCGCAGCGTGCAGGTCTCCGCGCCGGTGGCCACGATCTTTCAACTGATCGTCGATCCGCACCGCCACCACGAAATCGACGGATCCGGCACGGTCCGCGATGTCGAGGTCAAGGGACCACAGCACCTGAGTGTCGGCGACAAGTTCACCGTCGGCATGAAGCAGATGGGACTGCCGTACAAGATCACCTCGACGGCGACCGCCGTGGAGGAGAACCGCATCGTCGAATGGCAGCACCCGCTGGGGCACCGCTGGCGCTGGGAGCTGGCCGAGGTCAGTCCGGGCACCACCAAGGTGACCGAGACCTTCGACTACTCAGGCGCCAAGTCGCCGTTCCTGATCGAATTCCTGGGCATGCAGAAGAAGAACGCCGAGGGCATCGAGTCGACGCTGACGGCGCTGGCCGAGCGGTACTACACGAACTAGCGAGGCCACGAACTAGCGAGGCTCCAGTCCGGTCGCCCGGTACGCCGCATCGACCAGCGCCATGTTGGCGACCGCGTCCGCGGTACCGAACGGCAGCGCCGCGCCGTATCGGACGTGGTCGGCGAACGCCTCGAGCTGGTAGGTGTAGGACGCCCGGGTGCCCAGTCGCTGCACGGTGGAGTTTTCCCCGGTGACCACCGTGAGCCGGTCGTCCCGGCCGGGCCGGATGAAGTCGTGCACCAACACCTCGCCGAGGGTGCCCGAGATCCTGAGGGTGAACGAATAGTCCGGTGCCACCATGGAATTGTCGGACACTCCGGTCGCCCCGCCCGGGAAAGCGAGTTCGATGTCGCAGCGCTCGTCCACACCGGGGGAGCGCTGGTCGGCGTGTGCCCCGGTGATCGTCGGTGCACCGCCGAGGCCGGGGACGTCGAGCCGGCCCAGCGTCCGCATGACGTGCAGGCCGTAGCAGCCCAGGTCCATCAGTGCCCCGCCGGCCAGATCCAGCGACCAGCGCGGGTCGCCGTCGTCCGGTTCGGGCATGGCCATGGCGACCTCCACCCGGTGGATGTCGCCGAGTGTGCCGTCGGCGACCAGTCCGAAGGCCCGCTGGGTGACCGGATGGAAGAAGTAGTGGAAGCCCTCCAGCACGGTGACCCCGGCCGACTGAGCCGCATCGGCGACCTGCTGGGCCTCGGTTCGGTTGCGGGCGAACGGTTTCTCGCTGAGTACCGGTTTGCCGGCCGTGATGGCGGCCAGATTCCACGGGGCGTGCAGCGCATTGGCCAGGGGGTTGTAGACGACGTCGACGCACGCGTCGTCGATGACGTCCTGATAGGAGCCGAGAACGCGTTCCACGCCGTACTTCTCGGCGAACCCCTCGGCGCGGTCGCGGTCCCGGGCGGCCACCGCCACCAGGCGGTGACCGAGTTCGGCCGCGGGGCCGACGATGGCGGACTCGGCGATGCGGGAGGCGCCGAGCACCCCGATCCGCAGACCGGCCGAGCGGGTCACGCCGTGACGCTGTTCAGGTAGGACACGCTGGTGCGCACGTCGGCGAGCGGTCCCTCACCGTCGGGGGCGCCGGTCAGGATGGTGTCCTGCTCCATCACGAACCAGCCGTCGAATCCGTTGTCGCGCAGGATGCCGACGATGGCGGCGATGTCGACGTCGCCGGTGCCCAGCGGTGTGTACATGCCGGCGCGTACGGCGTCGGTGTAGCTCAGCTCACCGGACTGCACCTTGGCCGCCAGTGCGGCATCGACATCCTTGAGGTGGGTGTGCGCGATGCGCTGCGGCACCGACTTCGCCAGCTCCACCGGATCGGTACCGCCGATCAGTAGGTGGCCGGTGTCCAGGCACAGCGGGATCGAGGATCCGGCCAGTACCCGGTCGACCTCGGCGCGGGTCTCCACGATGGTGCCGACATGCGGATGCAGCACCGCGAGCAGACCCCGCTCGGCGACGATGCCGGCCAGCCGGTCCAGATTCGCCAGCACGGTCGACCACTGCTCCTCGTCCAGCACGGGACGGGAATCATAACCGTCGGCGCCGGTGGCCGCGGCCAACACCACCACGCCGGCACCCGCGGCGACCAGTGAATTCAGCGGCCCGGCAAGGTCTTCGGCCGGATCATGGTCGGCCCGGTGCGCCACCACCGGGACGAAACCGCCCACACAGGACAGCTCGTGCCGGGCCAGCACCGCCTTCAGCGCCTCGGTGTCGGCGGGCAGGAACCCGTCCGGGCCGAGTTCGGTGGCGGTGAGCCCGACCGTACGCATCTCGCCGAGGACCCGCTCGGGTTCGAGTTGGTGTCCCCAGCCGGGCACCTCGCAGACACCCCAGGAGATCGGTGCCCCCGCGATTTTCATGCTCATGCGTTGCTTACCTTCCTTTTGACCGACTCAAGTGCTACCGGGGCGCCCCGGCGCAGCGACTCGGTCGCCGCCTCGGCCAGCCAGGCGACCTCCACGGCGTCGGCGACCGTCGCCCCGCGGACCGGCCCACCCTTGATCACCTCGACGAAACCGGCCAACTCGGTGCGGAACGCCTCGGTGAACCGGTCCATGAAAAAGGTGTGGCTCGGTCCCGTCGGGAACCCCGATGGATCGGCGAAGCGTGGGTCCACGTTTCTCAACGGCACACCCTGATCCCAGCCGGCGGCCACACTGTCGTCGAAACCGTGCACTTCGAGGCGGCAGTCATAGCCGCGGGCGTTGTAGCGGGCATTGGAGATGACGCCGAGGGCGCCACCGTCGAACCGCACCACCACCGCGGCGCTGTCCACATCCCCGTACTCGGTGAACAGCGGATCGCCCTGCACCGTTCCGGTGGCGTACACCTCGACGGCGTTCTGCCCGGTGATCCAGCGCACGACGTCGAAATCGTGGACGGCGCAGTCCCGGAAGATCCCGCCGGAACCCCTGATGTAGTCCATCGGCGGGGGAGCGGGATCCATGGTGGTGCTGCGTACCGTGTGCAGGGCGCCCAGCGCCCCGCTGTCGACGGCGCTCTTGGCCGCGGCGAACGCGGCGTCGAAACGACGCTGATAGCCGACCTGTACCGGAACGCCTGAACCGGCGATGATCTGGGCGATCCGGGCGCTCTCGGTGGCGGTGGAGGCGATCGGCTTCTCGCAGAAGGTCGGGATGCCGCGCTGCACCGAGGCCAGGGTGAGTTCGGCGTGCGCCGGGGTGGCCGCGGCCACCACCACACCGTCCACCCCTGCGGACAGCAGTGCCTCCACCGAGTCGACGGCCCGGGCGCCGTGCTTGGCGGCCACCGCGGCCGTCACATCGGGCCGTTCGTCGGTGATCACCAGTTCGTCGACACCGGCTATACCGGAAAGGGTTTCGGTGTGGAATGCGCCGATGCGGCCCAGTCCGATCACGCCGATGGTGGTCATGGGAGTCTCCGTTCGTTCTGTGCGTCGAGGATGTCGTCGAGGTCGGCCGGGCTGATCTCGTCGGCCAGTGCGGCCAGCACGGTGTCCACCTGACTCGGCGGGGCCAGGCTGCCGAGGGGTTGATCACGGTCGAGGTTGGTCGGGAAGGGGTAGCCCTCGGCGGTGGCGTTGACGATGTTGGACAGGTCGCCGTCCGGGCGTCCGGCCCGCCGCATCGCCAGCAGCACCGGGTAGACCGCCTTGACCATGGCGGTGCGGTCCAGCGCCTCCATCGCCCGACCGAACGGCGAGGAGATCTGCAGCAGGTTCGCCATCCGGCTGATGTCGGGCGACGTGTTCGCGCCCGCGCCGTGATACAGCGCGGGATTGAAGAACACCGCATCCCCCTTGGCCAGCGGCACCTGAACGTGATGCTCGGCGAAGAACTCGATGAACTCCGGCCGGTGGAAGGCGAGGTAACCGGCCGCGAACCGCTGCGAGTAGGGCAGCAGCATCGTGGGGCCGCTTTCCAATGGCATTTCGCAGTGCGCGACCGCGCCCTGCAGCGTCAACGCCGTCGACATCCGGTGCAGATGCGCCGGATAGCCCGCCAGTTGATCGGGGTCGACGAAGCCGAGGTGGTAGTCCCGATGCGGAATCTGCGCGGCGCCACCGGGATTGACCACGTTGACCTGGGAGGTGAGTTGGTAGCGCGGGCCGAGCCAGGCCTGCGACACCCAGGCCAGGGCGTCCGTGGCGTAGTAGTGCGCGTACACCTCGGGGGAGTGCAGGGCCAGTTTCTGCGCCGCGTTCCAGACCCGGTCGTTGACGCCGGCTGTGCCGAAATGATCCCCGGCGGCATCGCCCGCCGCGCGCTGGCCGGCGATGATGTCGGTGAACGCCGCGGTGGCGCGGTCCACCACCTCGCGCTCGACGGCGCCTTCGAACACCACCACACCCGGCCCGTCGGTCAATGCCGCGATCAGCTCGGCCTGCACCGCCCGGCGGTCGGCTCCGGCGATACCGGCGGCCGAGTACACCAGGACATTGCGCCGCACATCGGTGGCGTGCGGGTAGTCCGCCGGATCGGTGCCGCGCAGCACCTGCCTGGCGAACTCGCCGAGGTCGCAATGGGACTCGGTGATCCAGGCGGGGCCGGAAGCGGCGAGTGACGCGGACATGGGAGCTAGTCTTGCTGTGGTACCGACCGCAATCAACAGCAGAAATCCATCAAAAAACCCTCACCAACGCGCGCCGGAGGCTCTCAGATGCATCGCTACAAGGTCCGCGAGATCGCGCAGCAGGCCGGACTCAGCGAGGCGACCGTCGACCGGGTGCTCAACAACCGGCCGGCGTCCGGGAGAACACCCGCGCCGAGGTACTCCAGGCCATCGCAGACCTGGACAAGCAGCGGGCGCAGTTGCGGCTCAACGGCCGCCGCTATCTGTTCGATGTGGTGATGCAGACTCCGCAACGCTTCTCCGATGCGTTCCGGGCGGCCGTCGAGGCCGAACTGCCCGCCTTCGCGCCGGCCGCGCCGCGGGCCCGGTTCCATCTGTGGGAATCGGGGTCGGCGGCCGATATGGCCGCCGAGTTGGACCGGATCAAGGGCAGCCACGGCGTCATCCTGAAGGCCCAGGACGAACCCGAGGTTGCCGAGGCCGTCGACCGACTGGTCGCCGGGGGAGTGCCGGTGGTCACCTACACCACCGATGTGGCCAACAGCGACCGCTGCGCCTATGTCGGCATCGACAACCACGGGGCCGGGCTGACGGCGGCGTTCCTGGTCAACCAGTGGCTCGGCCCGACCCCGTCGGGTGTGCTGATCACCCTGAGCCGCAGTGTGTTTCGCGGTGAAGGTGAGCGCGAGGTGGGGTTCCGGTCCGGCCTGCGCGGCGGAGGGCACGACATCGTGGAGGTCAGCGACAGCGACGGTATCGACGTCACCAACGAACGGCTGGTGCTCGAAGCACTGAAGCGCCATCCCGGAATCGAGGCCGTGTACTCCCCGGGCGGCGGCAACACCGCGACCGTGGCCGCCTTCGAGAGATTGGGGCGGGCGTGCAAAGTCTTCGTCGCCCACGACCTCGACGCCGACAATCGTCGGTTGCTGCGCGCGGGCAAGCTGTCGGTGGTGCTGCACAACGACCTGCGCGCCGATGCCCGGCTCGCCATGCGGGTGCTGCTGCAACAGCACGGCGCCCTTCCCGCCGAACCGGTGCGGCCCACCCCGATTCAGGTCGTCACCCCCTACAACCTGCCCGGATAGCCGGCGGCGGGGGCCGCAGAGCGTACCGCGCGAAGCTGCGGAATCGCTGAAAGCGGCTCACCGCGACTACCATTTCGCCCGACAGCCCGTCGAGATGTACCGACGACAGGACAAACGCAAGCAGGGGAATCGAAGATGTCGGCAGAGCTCGTCCCGGGCGTGACCGTGCTGGGAAACCTGGCCATCGACATCATCAACGGCGCGCCGCCCAGTCCGGGCGGCTGTGCCTCGTTCGCGGGTGTGGCCCTGGAGAGCGCCCCCGGCACCGCGCACATCGTGGCCATGGGAGCCCAGCGCGACCACGAACTGTTCGATCCGGTGCTGGACCGGTTCGGTTCGATGGTGCGGCTGCTGCCCTCGGACCGCACCAGCGCATTCCGTCTGGACTACGACGACACCGATCACCGGCACATGGGCGTCGAGGCCATCGGCCCGGTGTGGCGGCCGGCCGACATCGAGGCCGACGACCCCCGCACCACCTGGATCCACCTGGCCCCGCTGCTGCGCACCGACTTCCCGGCCGAGACCCTGGCCCATCTCGCGGCGCGCGGGCACCGCATCGCCTACGACGGGCAGGGGCTGGTGCGCGCGGACCGGGTCGGACCGCTGCAGTTGGACCGGCACTTCTCCCCGGAGCTGGTGCGCCACCTCGACGTGCTCAAGCTTGCCGAGGACGAGGCCGTCATCGTCGCCGATGGCCCGTTCGACCTGGCGGCCGCCGAGAAGCTCGGGGTGCCCGAGATCCTGGTCACCTACGGCTCCGAGGGCTGCGACATCTATAAGGACGGCGCCGTGGAGCGGGTCCCGGCCGCATGGCGGGTGATGGACGTGCAGACCACCGGGGCCGGCGACATGTTCACCGCCTCGTTCGTCGCGCACCGGGCGGCGGGAGCGGACCCGCGGCGCGCCGTCGAGATCGCCAGCGAACTGGTCGCTCGCGAATTGCAGAAGCGCGTTCACCTCGGACTCTCGCCCGCGTAGCCGCTGGTCGCCGCGGGAAAACTTGACACCCGTCAAGTGGGGCTGATTGAGTGCTACTGCACGGTAATCAGATCCTTAGAGAATGACATTCTCCAAAAGTGACGAAGACCACAGGTGGGCGGGAACTCGATCTGCTTCACGCCCCTGAACAGGGAGTTTTTCGAGGACAAGCCCGCGTGTCGGCGCGTCGCCCGGGCATGGTCACCCTAAGAGAAGTGCCATACTGGTTACCGGCAGTGACACCAAAAGTTTCGGACGCAAACCCCCACGCGATCGACGCACTATTCGCGCGGGTGTGAAAGGCAGGAAGTCGTGGGTCAGAACGGCAACGCGGGGGCACCGCGGCAGAAGCTGGAGAAGGTGGTCATCCGCTTCGCAGGCGACTCCGGCGACGGCATGCAGCTCACCGGCGACCGCTTCACGTCCGAGGCCGCGTTGTTCGGCAACGACCTTGCGACACAGCCCAACTACCCCGCCGAGATCCGGGCACCACAGGGCACCCTGCCCGGTGTGTCGTCCTTCCAGATCCAGATCGCGGACTACGACATCCTCACCGCCGGCGACCGTCCCGACGTGCTCGTCGCGATGAACCCCGCCGCGCTCAAGGCCAACGTGAGCGACCTTCCGCGCGGCGGCCTGATCATCGCCAACTCCGACGAGTTCACCAAGCGCAACCTGGCCAAGGTCGGCTACGAGGCCAACCCGCTGGAGAACGACGAGCTGTCCGACTACGTCGTGCAGTCGGTCGCGATGACCACGCTGACCCTGGGTGCGGTCGAGGCGATCGGCGCCACCAAGAAGGACGGCCAGCGCGCCAAGAACATGTTCGCCCTCGGTCTGCTGTCGTGGATGTACGGCCGCGAGCTCGAGGCCAGCGAGGCCTTCATCCGGGAGAAGTTCGCCCGCAAGCCCGAGATCGCCGAGGCCAACGTGCTCGCCCTGAAGGCGGGCTGGAACTACGGCGAGACCACCGAGGCGTTCGCCACCACCTATGAGGTGGCCCCGGCCAAGCTCAAGTCCGGTGAGTACCGCCAGATCTCCGGCAACACCGCGCTGGCCTACGGCCTGGTGGCGGCCGGTCAGCTCTCCGACATCCAGGTGGTGCTGGGCACCTACCCGATCACCCCGGCGTCGGACATCCTGCACGAGCTGTCGAAGTACAAGCACTTCAACGTGCTGACCTTCCAGGCCGAGGACGAGATCGCCGGCATCGGTGCCGCCATCGGCGCCTCCTACGGCGGAGCCCTCGGCGTCACCAGCACCTCGGGCCCGGGCGTCTCGCTCAAGTCCGAGGCGATCGGCCTGGCCGTGATGACCGAACTCCCGCTGATCGTCATCGACGTGCAGCGCGGTGGCCCGTCGACCGGTCTGCCCACCAAGACCGAACAGGCCGACCTGCTGCAGGCGCTGTACGGGCGCAACGGCGAATCGCCGGTCGCGGTGCTGGCGCCGTGCTCACCCTCGGACTGCTTCGACATCGCCGTGGAGGCCGTACGGATCGCGATCGGCTACCACACCCCGGTGATCATCCTGTCCGACGGTGCGATCGCCAACGGCTCGGAGCCGTGGCGCATCCCCGACATCAGCACCTACCCGGCC
Organism: Mycolicibacterium aurum; assembly: GCA_900078775.1. Taxonomy (GTDB): domain Bacteria; phylum Actinomycetota; class Actinomycetes; order Mycobacteriales; family Mycobacteriaceae; genus Mycobacterium; species Mycobacterium aurum_A. Next base: position 2,936,405 of record LT549889.1, on the reverse strand, counting down.
ATCGAGCACACCTTCGCCAAGTCCGGCGAACCGTTCGAGCCCTACGCCCGCGACCCGGAGACGCTGGCCCGCCAGTTCGCCATCCCCGGCACCCCGGGCCTGGAGCACCGCATCGGCGGTCTGGAGTCGGCCAACGGCTCGGGCAACATCTCCTACGAGCCCAAGAACCACGATCTGATGGTGCGGTTGCGTCAGCTCAAGGTCGACGGCATCACGGTGCCCGACCTGGAGGTCGACGACCCGACCGGCGACGCCGAGCTGCTGATGCTGGGCTGGGGCAGCTCGTACGGCCCCATCGGCGAGGCCTGCCGGCGCGCCCGGCGCAACGGCATCAAGGTCGCGCACGCTCAGCTGCGCCACCTGAACCCGTTCCCGGCCAACCTCGAAGAGGTGCTGAACAAGTACCAGAAGGTCGTCGTGCCGGAGATGAACCTCGGCCAGCTCGCCCTGCTGCTGCGCGGCAAGTTCCTGGTCGACGTGCAATCGGTCACCAAGGTCGAGGGCATGGCCTTCCTGGCCGACGAGGTGGAGGGCATCATCGATGCGGCGCTCGATGGAACGCTGCGTGAGAAGGAAACAGACAAGGCGAAGTTTGCACGGCTGGCCGCCGCCACCGTGGAATCTGTGGGAGCGAACGCATGACCGACCTGATCGGCTCTGACCTGGGCCTGACCGAAGCCCTCAGCAAGACCGCGCTGGTGCCGACCACGGACCAGCCGCAGAAGGGCAAGGACTTCACCAGCGACCAGGAGGTGCGTTGGTGCCCGGGTTGCGGTGACTACGTCATCCTGAACACGATCCGCAACTTCCTGCCCGAGCTCGGCCTGCGCCGGGAGAACATCGCGTTCGTCAGCGGCATCGGCTGCTCCAGCCGTTTCCCGTACTACCTGGAGACCTACGGCTTCCACTCGATCCACGGCCGCGCGCCGACCATCGCCACCGGCCTGGCGCTGGCCCGCGAGGATCTCTCGGTGTGGGTCGTCACCGGTGACGGCGACTCGCTGTCCATCGGCGGTAACCACCTGATCCACGCGCTGCGCCGCAACATCAACATCACCATCCTGTTGTTCAACAACCGGATCTACGGTCTGACCAAGGGCCAGTACTCGCCGACCTCCGAGGTCGGCAAGGTCACCAAGTCCACCCCGATGGGCTCGCTGGACTACCCGTTCAACCCGGTGTCGCTGGCGTTGGGCGCGGAGGCCACCTTCGTCGGCCGGGCGCTGGATTCCGACCGCAAGGGTCTGACCGAGGTGCTGCGCGGTGCCGCCCAGCACCGCGGCGCCGCCCTGGTCGAGATCATGCAGGACTGCCCGATCTTCAACGACGGTTCCTTCGACGCGCTGCGCAAGGAAGGCGCCGAGGACCGGCTGATCAACATCACCCACGGTGAGCCGATCACGTTCGGTGCCGACGGTGAGTACGCCGTGGTGAAGTCTGGGTTCGGCCTGGAGATCGCCAAGACCGCGGATGTGCCGAACGATCAGATCGTGGTGCACGACGCCACCATCGACGATCCGGCATACGCCTTCGCGCTGTCGCGGCTGAGCGAGCAGAACCTCGACCACATGGTGATGGGCATCTTCCGTCAGGTGAGCAAGCCGACCTACGACGATGCCGCGCGCAACCAGATCGCCGCGGCCCGCGAGGCCAAGGCGCACGACACGGCCGCGCTGCAATCGCTGCTTCGGGGCAAGGACACCTGGTCGGTCGACTAACGTCGCGGGGGTGACCGCCCCCACGACGCTCGCCGCCGTCATCCTGGCCGGCGGCGCGTCCCGCCGGATGGGACGTGACAAGGCCACCCTGGTCGTCGACGGCACGACCCTTCTCGAGCGGACGGTGACCACCGTCGCCGCCCGCTGCGCACCGGTCTTCGTCGTCGCGGCTCCCGGGCAGGCCCTACCGGAGCTGCCCGCGCAGATTCTGCGCGATGAGGCGCGCGGGGTCGGTCCACTCCTGGCGACCGCCCGCGGTCTGCGGGCGGCCGCGGAGGCGGGTGTGGGCAGCGCCTTCGTCTGCGCGGTGGACATGCCATTTCTCACCCCGGGCCTCATCGATGACCTGCTGACTCCCACCGCGGGTCTGACCGCCGAGGTGGTCCTGCCCTGGGACGGCCGCGATCACTACCTGGCCGGCCTGTACCGCACCTCGCTCGCCGAGCGGGCGGCCGCACTGGTGGCGGCGGGGGAGCGCAGCATGCGCGCGTTGGTCGACACCTGCGACACCCAACGCATCGTGATGTCGGAGCGCCCCGAACTGACCAACGTGAATACCCCCGCCGATCTGCGCTGATCCAGCCAACAGCAAATACCGAATTAATTCACGGAAATCTCCGAATTTATCTCACCGAGAGTTTATAGCCGAATATATCGGTCTTATAACGTGCACCGAATTCATGCGCTTGGCGCGTGAATTCCGGTCACCGTCCCCGTCGTGCGCCGTCCGGCACACGAAATTCGTTCCGCCGTAGTGGATCTCGGGACCGTCGGGATGAGCGGCATGGGGCGGATCGCATCGGGGTTGTGCGGTAAGGCGGTGGTGGCCGGGTGAATCGAGTGCCGAGTGGGGTCGCTCGGTGGGGGCCGAAGCCGGCTCGCCTGATCATGGACGTCGGCTACCCGCGCGCCCGCCCGACGGATCTGGTCGTCTGCCGTCAAATTGGCTGGCGGACAGGGGATTCGGATCGTCAGATCGGGTTGGCTGTCGAGTCTGCCTGGCTGCGGCCATTCTTGGTGGCGATACCTGACGGGGGCTGTATCACACAGGCCTGCAACATGATTCGTCCCGCCCCTGGCGCTGTCGCGGATGCATTCCGTCAGCGAACGAAGATCGACACCCGGGCGGACCCGACCGGTCGGGGTGACCGGTGTCGCGCTCGACATCGTCACGAAACGGCCGTTTGGACCTGCGCACAAGTGGTCCGGCTCACAAAATGATCGTGATCTGCCTCACGAATGTGGTCTCGACCTGCGATTCAGGTTTAATCGGCGATGTCCGCGCTGACCTGCACGGTTCACGAATATGGCGGCCGTGATCATCTCGTGATCTGTCCGCGACACGTTCTTCACCGAGGTGACTTCGTTCCGAGGATTTTGTACGTTGCTAAGAACTCCAAAACGGAGCAAACAATTTCACAATCAACATCGCGTGTAAGTGGGCCTACGGCGGACCGATGAGTCTGCTGGGCAGCCGGGTGTGAGCGCCCGGCGAGACACCATTGCTGGTCTCCCACTGTCGTGCCCGACCGAGACGGCGCGACCCATACCTCCCCACCTGTTCGTCAGGTCTTCTCGTCCGCATCTCTGCGGGCGTCCCTTGGTGCGCGCTCGATGAGAGGATCGATTTTGAAGAACATCCGCAAAACGTTCGGTATGGCCGCCATCGCTGGCGCGATGGCTGTGACTCCGATGGCAATGGCTTTCGGGTCGGCCGCTACCGCGCATGCGGACAGCGTGAACTGGGACGCCGTCGCGGCTTGCGAGTCGGGCGGCAACTGGGCGATCAACACCGGTAACGGCTACTACGGTGGCCTGCAGTTCTCGATGGGCACCTGGAAGTCCAATGGTGGGTCGGGCGCCCCGCACGCCGCCAGCCGGGAAGAGCAGATCCGGGTGGCCGAGAACGTGCTGCGCAGCCAGGGCATCGGCGCCTGGCCGACCTGTGGTGGACGCGGCTAGTTCGCGAACCGAACACTTGGCGATGGCGCCGGGCTTCGTGCCCGGCGCCATTGTTGTCTTCTGAACAGTTCTCTCATAAACCCCGCTAACAGCATTCGTCACATAAGAAACCGGTAAAACTCCAGCCTCTTCCGTAACGGGTGATCTCCGTCACTCGAAACACCGGATAACCGCGTCGCAAGAACGCCTTCGCCTCGCGGCCCTCGTGTCACCGGTCGGGGAAGGACCGCAAAATGACGAACATCGCCACCACCGCCAAGAACCTGCTGACGAAGAGCCTCTGGATCGCCGCCGCGACCGGCGCGCTCTCGGTGGCCCCGATGGCCATGTCGGCCACCGCACAGGCCGACAGCGTCAACTGGGACGCGATCGCGCAGTGCGAGTCGGGCGGCAACTGGGGTATCAACACCGGCAACGGCCACTACGGCGGGTTGCAGTTCAAGCAGGCCACCTGGGCCGCCAACGGCGGCGTCGGCTCGCCGGCCCGGGCCTCGCGCGCCGAGCAGATCCGGGTCGCCGAGAACGTGCTCCGGACCCAGGGCCTCGGCGCCTGGCCCAAGTGCGGTACGCGCGGCGCCACCCCCGCGGTCTTCAGCGTCCCCGGCGTGCCGTCCGCCCCGGCCCCCGCCGCGGCCGGGTGCCAGGCCATCCGCGGTGGCGCAGTGCTCGGGGTTTTCGACTTCCGCAAGATGTGCCAGGCCGTGCAGACCGCCGTCACCGCCTTCCAGCCGCGCTGAGCCTCACACCGTCGGCAGCACGAACGCCGAACGGCCGGCCACCGACGCCAGGTGCCGGGCCAGCACGGCCTCCGGGACCAGTGCCGTCGCCCTGCTCGCCGCGGCGCTGAGCACCGGGGCCGCAGATTGACGACCCGCCCGACCGTCCGGGACTCCGCCACCAGACCACGCACCCGACGCCGCCGGAACGTCTCGAACCGGGCGAACGCGGCGGACAGATCCGGCTCCGACGTGGTCCACGCGGCCAGGATCGCCGCGTCCTCCAGGCCCTGACACCCGCCCTGACCCAGATGCGGCCGCATCGGATGGGCCGCATCCCCGACGATCACCGCACGATGCCGCGCCCAGCGGCCGGCCCACTTCCGGTCATAGAGGTCATTACGCAGCACTGCCGCGGCATCGGTGCTCGCCAGCAGGCTCGGGATCGGTTCCGGCCATCCACCGAAAACCTCGGTCAGGTGTGCGTGCTCCCCGCCGGGCGACGTCTGACCCTGCGGCGCGCGTCGGGTGGCGAACCAGTAGGTGTGGTCGGGTCCCGGGTCGATCCCCGTCGCTCCGCTCGCCCTGATCGGCACATGCCCGACCTCCATCCCCGGGCCCATCGTCTCCCCGGCCAGGTCGGGATCCAGCGCGTAGGAGGCGATACCGCGCCAGGCGGTGTATCCGGCGTAGCGCCGCGGCAGGTCCCCGTTGAGGTGACGCGCGACCATCGAATCCACCCCGTCGGCACCCACCACCGCGTCCACCTCGGTGACCTCGCCGTCCGAGAACAGGATTCGTGCGCTGGTGGGCGAGACCTCGAGCGCCGTCGCGGTGCGCCCATAGGTCACGGTGCCCGCGGGCAGCGCGTCGGTCAGGATCTCGGTGAGCCGTGCGCGGTGGATGACCACCAGCGGCTCTCCCAGCGCCCGCACGATCCGGTCGGTATCGGGCCGACGTAACCAGCGCCCGTCCCGCCAGCGCAGCGCACCCGCACTGATCCGGCCGCCTGCATCGCGGACATCAGTGCCCACGCCCAGGGTGTCGAGCGCGGCCAACGCATTGGGCCAGATGCTGATCCCGGCGCCGGTCCCATCGGCGGCCGGGCGTTGTTCGATGACGGACACCTCGTACCCGGTGCGGCGCAGCGCCACCGCGGTGGCCAGGCCGGCGATTCCGGCGCCGATCACGATGATGCGTTCGGTCATGACGCCAGACGTTATCCGGCGCGGCGTCAACCAGACGAGACAGACAGGTCACATCGCCGAAACGCACCCTTGGTTTCCTGGAGAGGAACGTAGTCAACCCTCGGTGTCCACGGAAGGGCTCATGCGACCTGACTTCGAACTGACGAGTGTGCCCGACTGGGCACTGGCCCCCACCGAACCGGACGCCGACCGTTCGGGACGATCCTGGACCGTTCTGGCGTTCGGCGCGCGCGGCGCCGATATCGCCGCGCGATGGCTCACCCAGATTTCCCCGGCCGCAGCCGAATCCGCGGTGCGTCTGCATCGATTCGACGCGTCGAAGTCTGTGCGGGAAGCGACCGCGGTCTTGCGGGCCGACATCGGTTCGGCCCGCGTCGGCTGGCGGTTGATGATGGCCGGACCCGCCGACGCCTGTCTGTACCTGCGGGGCGTGGCGGTGGATCTCGGCGTCGCCGACGACGAGATGACGGTCGCATCCACCGATGTCGGATCACGGGCCGTGCACTGCGTGCACTGCGGCGCCGTGACCCGGGACCGGGTGAACCTCGAAGAGACCGTGCCGTGCCGGTCCTGTAACAGGAATCTCGTTGTCCACTACCATGTCTCGCGGCGATCGGGCACCTATCTCGGGTACCTGGTCGACGCCGAACGGCCCGCGGAGGTGCCGGCGTGAACACGCTCAAACTGGCCGTAACCGCCGTCGACGACACCATCGACGGGATCCGGACCCTGACCCTGTCCGACCCGGAGGGCGCGCCGCTGCCATCGTTCACCCCGGGCAGCCACATCGTGCTGGAGTGTGCGGGCCGGGCCAATGCCTACTCGCTGACCGGCGAGGGCAGCTGGCCGGACAGTTACGTGATCTCGGTGCTGCGTCGCGACGAAGCCGACGGCGGGACGGGCGGATCCCGGTGGATCCACGACGAACTCGCCCTCGGCGACACCGTGGCCGTCTCCCCGCCGCGCAGCGCTTTCGCACCGGTGCTGCGGGCCCGCCGTCATCTGCTGGTCGCCGCGGGCATCGGCATCACCCCGATGGTGTCGCATCTGCGCAGCGCCCGCCGCTGGGGACGGGACACCCGGCTGATCTATGTGCACCGACCCGGGCGCGGGGCCTATGTCGACACGGTGTCCGAGCTCGGCGACCACGTCTCGATCCACACCGGCCGTGCCGCGTTCACCGCCGACCTACTCGCCGCACTCGGTGACCAACCGTTCGGCACCCACCTCTACATCTGTGGACCCGCCGGGTTCATCGAGGATGTGACGAAGGCGGCCGCAGAACTGGGCTGGCCGCCGAGCCGGATCCATCTGGAACACTTCGGCGCCGACGCACTCGACCCGGGCGAACCCTTCCCGGCCCGGATCGCCTCCACGGGAGAGGAATTCACCGTCGAGGCGGGGGTGTCCCTGCTGGAGGAACTGGAACGGCGCGGCATCGAGGTCCCGAACCTGTGCCGCCGCGGAGTGTGCGGGGAGTGCCGGGTGCCGGTATCCGCCGGCGCCGTCACCCACCGGGATCTGTACCTGACCGACGCCGAGAAGCGGGCCGGCGATGTGTTGATGGCCTGCGTGTCCCGCGGTGATTCCGGAACCCTGGAGGTAGCACTGTGATTTCCGCCCCCGATCTGGTCCACACCTTCCCCTTTCCGTTCCCCTCCGACACCTACCGGTACACCACCAACGTGGAACCCGCCGGGGCGGCGGTACACACCCCGGTGGGCAGGTGGGGCGAGCGGATCGTCGACGTCGACAGCGAATACGAACGCGAACTGGCCGAGCGGGCGGCCATTCTCGCCGCCGATCCGACCCGCAGCGCGGTGCTGCCGCATATGCGCGTGGCGTGCTGGGACGCCATGCTGACCCTGATGCGCGAACTCGCCACCGCCTACCCGGACACCATGTCGCTTCGGCGGGACGGTGACGGCTGGCGGTGGCGCAACGACAGATTGGGCATCGAGCAGACCTTCGTCGTCGGTGACGGGTCCACCCTGCCGGCCGAGCCGCTGTCCTACATCGCGAGCCAGGTGCAGGAGGACATCGTGCTGCTCGACCAGCGCGAGGGCGATCTCTTCGGCGATGCCGGCGTGGTGACCTTCGCCGCGGACTGGTCGTTCGGTTTCGACGTCGGGATGACCTTTCTGGAGATCCACGGTCCGGTGCCGCGGTTGCGGGAGACCGGGGTGATCACCCGCGCCCGGGAGTTCCTGATGCGGCTGCAACCCGGTGAGACCTACCGGCGCACCAATTGGACGTTGACCATCGGCCGGCGCCTCGATGTCTCCACCGAGCTGTATCACGAGTGGGGGCCGGACCGGACGATGATCCACGACGTCTCCGACGAGGAATTCGGCCGCACCGTGCACCTGCGGGTCGAGGTCCAGCACCTCATCCGGCTGCCGGAGTCCGGTTCGATCTGCTTCCTGATCCGCAGTTACATGCTGCCGCTGGCGGATCTGGCCGCCGTCGAGCCCTGGCGCGAGCGCGCCGCGGCGGTACTGGCCGAACTACCCGAGGACATCGCCACCTACAAGGGCATCATCGGGTACCGCGACCGCGCGGTGCAGTGGTTGCAGGCCGTCGGGTAACCCCCAGCTCACCCGCGGGCCGGGGGCACCTCCCGCTTGCGAGCAGACGTGAATGGCCGCGATATCAGCTGATTTCGCGGCCACTCACGTCTGCTCGGCACGGTTCGGGTGGACGAGAATCGCCCGGATCCTTTCGGATCCGGGCGATTTCCGGTTCTGCGCGATCAGTAGGCCGTCGGTTCTCCTTCGGCAGCCGGGCCGGGCTCGACCGGCTTGTGTTCGATGATCGCCTTGTAGGCGCTGTTCTCGTGCTTGATCATCTTGACGAAGAAGCCGATGAACAGGGCCACGGAGAGCAGGAAGACGATATACACGCCGGCCGAGTAGCCGCCGAACGTGAACACCACTCCGAGTTCGTCATAGCTGTCGATGGGACTGAACATCTACTTCGCCTCCTCGACGACGAGTACCTTGCCGTTGGTCGTTGCCATCACCGTGACCGGGGTGCCCTCCGGGTACGGCGTGGCCGGGACCTCGCTCAGATCCAGGCCCTGCAGCTCGACTTCCTCCGGAATCCGCAGCAGCCCAACCTTCTTCAACCCGAGCGAGATCACATAGGTGGGGATGAAGCCCAGCGCGGCGAATACCAGGATGCCCACGAGCTGGCCCCACAGCGAGATCGACGGGTTGCCGTCGGTGTTGGGGTAGCCGCCCAGGAAGATGCCCACCATCAGCAGCGAGTACACGCCGATGCCGCCGTGCACGGCCACCGCACCCACCACATCGTCGATCCGGAACTTCTCCAGCAGCTTTCCGATGTAGGGCGTGATGGCACCGGCGACCAGGGCGATGACGAACCCGAGCGCCGGGTGGTACAGATCCATGCCCGAGGCCAGGGCGATGATGCCGGCCAGACCACCGGAGATGGTCCAGAACGGCTCACCACGCGAGGTCATGTAGGCGCCGATGATGCCGCCGGCCAGACCCATCAGGGTGCTGAACGCGAACGCCGACAGCGTGGTCGGGCTGCCGTAGATCGTCGCGTAACCGCCGGAACCGTAGATGACACAACCCATCAGGAAGCCGAAGAAGCCGGTGAAGATCAACATCAGGCCGAGCATGGTCAACGGCAGGTTGTGCGGACGGATGGTGACAGCGGTGCCGTCGGGCAGGAACCGGCCGATGCGCGGGCCCAGGTTGATCAGGATGCCGAGCGCTCCGAAACCGGCGATCATGTGCACGCAGCCGGCCGCACCGACATCGTGGAAGCCGAGCTTGAGCAGCATCCAACCGGCGCCGTGCCACCCCCAGGCCGCGCCGATGATCCAGGTGACCGAACCGACGAAGACGGTCAGGACCAGGAACCCGCTGGTCCGGATACGTTCCAGCACAGCGCCGGACATGATCGAGCCGGTGGTGGCGGCGAACAGCGCGAATGCGCCCCACGAGATGCCGCTGACCGAGTCGGCGGTGTTCGGGCCCATGTTGTCGCTCCACGGCAACGCGGCCTTCGCGGCATCGGTCATCTCGAGGAACCCGCTGGGCATGGCGTTGTAAAGGAACCAGCCCACGAAGAAGAACGATGCGATGATCGTCGCCAGCGCGAGCAGATTCTTCATCGCGGTCGCCAGCACGTTCTTGGACCGGGAGGCCCCGATCTCGTAGGCCAGGAAGCCCGCGTGGATGAGCATCATCAACGCAATGGACATCCAGAAATAAAATTCGTTGTTCACTGCGGTCATCACCGCAATGGCGTCCTCGACTTCAGGGGTCAATGGAACCTCCGCCGCTCTGTTTCGGGGGATGGGGTGGGGGGAGCCCTGCGTTTAACGGCAGTGGCCTTCAGGTACTGACGGTGTACCGGATTGAAGCTAACTGCGGGAATGTGTCTTATCGATCACTGCGGGTTAATTCCGCGTGAAGAGCTGCCACATCTCGCCCGCGCCGAAAGTTGTGATCGGTAGCCCGATCCCGTCGGGACGCGCGCCGTCATGGCGCGCAGCTCGGCTCGGCTCACCGACGTCCGGTAGCCCGGCCGGCCGCCGCCCGGGCATTACGGTGAGGGCATGACGCCGTTCCACGATCTGGATGCCTATTTCGAACTGCCCAGGGTGGCGGGTCTGGCCGTGTCCCCGGACGGCACCCGGGTGGTCACCACGGTCAGCGAGCTCAACCCCGACCGGACCGAATACGTCACGGCGATATGGGAGTTGGACCCCGCCGGGGTGCGGCCGGCCCGCCGGCTGACCCAGGGCGCCACGGGGGAGTCGGCGCCGGTTTTCACCTCCGACGGCGATCTGCTGTTCATGGCGAAACGGGCCGAACCCGGCGAGGACGAACCGTCCGTGGCGCTGTGGCGGCTGCCCCGGGACGGCGGCGAGGCGGCCCGGGAACTGTCCCTGCCTGGCGGGGTGGCCGCCGTGCACACCGCCCGGCACGCCGCGGCCACGGTGATCACCGCACCGGTGCTGCCCACCGCGACCGACCTCGAGGACGACAAACGGCTGCGCAAGCTGCGCAAGGACAACAAGGTGTCGGCGATCCTGCACACCGGCTACCCGGTGCGGTACTGGGACCACGACCTCGGCCCCGAACAGCCGCATCTGTTCGACACCGCCGACGGCCTGCGCGATCTGACCCCGGCCCCCGGCGGCGCACTGCGCGAGACGAGTTGCCAACTCAGCGCCGACGGCAGCTTCCTGGTCACCGGGTGGCGGTCCGCCGCACCCGCCGTGGCGCTGCGGTCCCGGATCGTGCGCATCGACCTCGGCACCGGCCGGCACACCGTCGTCGCCGACGATCCCGGCGCGGACCTGGGCCAGCCCGCGATATCCCCGGACGGCACCCGGGTGGCCTATCTGCGCGAAACGCTGTCCACCCCGCTGCAGGCGCCGCGGATCACGTTGTGCTGGCAGGCCTTCGGCGGTGAACGCGTCGAACTGGGAGACTGGGACCGCTGGCCCACCTCGGTGACCTGGTCGGCCGACGGCACGACGCTGCTCGTCACCGCCGACGAGGACGGGCGCGGCCCGGTGTTCGCCGCCGACCCGCAGACCGCGACGGTGACCCGGTTGACCGACGACGATTTCAGCTACACCGATGTGCGGACCGCACCCGGCGGGTTGATCTTCGCGCTGCGCAGCTCCTACCGCACCCCGTCACACCCGGTGCGCATCGCCGCCGACGGCACCGTCACGGCCCTGCCGTGTGTCGAGTTCCCGGAACTGCCAGGGCATCTGGAGGAGCTCACCGCCACCGCCGAGGACGGCGCCGCGGTGCGGTCCTGGCTGATCCTGCCGGAGTCCGACACCCCGGCGCCGTTGCTGCTGTGGATTCACGGTGGGCCGCTGGCCAGTTGGAACGCCTGGCACTGGCGGTGGAATCCGTGGCTGCTGGCCGCGCAGGGGTATGCGGTGCTGCTGCCGGACCCGGCGCTGTCCACCGGGTACGGGCAGGAGTTCATCCAGCGCGGCTGGGGTGCCTGGGGCGCGGCGCCCTACACCGATCTGATGGCCGCCACCGAGGCGGCCTGTGCGCATCCGGGCGTGGATGCCGCGCGCACCGCGGCCATGGGCGGCTCCTTCGGCGGCTACATGGCCAACTGGATCGCCGGGCACACCGACCGGTTCGACGCCATCGTCACCCACGCCAGCCTGTGGGCGCTGGACCAGTTCGGGCACACCACCGACGGGGCGTACTGGTGGGTCCGCGAGATGACCGAGCAGATGACCCAACGGAACTCGCCGCATCACCACGTCGGCGACATCCGCACCCCGATGCTGGTCATCCACGGTGACAAGGACTATCGCGTCCCCATCGGGGAGGGCCTGCGGCTGTGGTACGAGCTGCTCAGCCGGTCCGGGCTGCCCGCCGCCGACGACGGCAGCAGTGCCCACCAGTTCCTGTACTACCCCTCCGAAGGGCACTGGGTGGGAGCGCCGCAGCACGCCAAGATCTGGTACCAGGTGGTCACCGCGTTCCTGCACCGGCACCTGTTCGGCCGGGACGTGGGCCTGCCGGAACTCCTCGGGTAGCTTCGGGACGTATGACCTCCTCGCAGCCGGAATTCGACCGAGAGTTCGACCTCGTCCTGTATGGCGCCACCGGCTTCGCCGGGAAACTGACCGCGCAGTACCTCGCCGATGCCGGCGGTGCCGCCCGCATCGCACTGGCCGGCCGGTCCCTGCCCAAGGTCCGGGCGGTGCGCGACTCGCTCGGTGAGCGGGCCCAGTCCTGGCCCCTGATCGAAGCGGACACCTCCAAGCCGTCCACGCTGGCCGATATGGCCGCACGCACCCGGGTCGTGGTCACCACCGTCGGGCCCTACACCAACTACGGCATGCCGCTGGTCCAGGCGTGCGTCGCGGCCGGCACCGACTATGCCGATCTCACCGGGGAGACGCTGTTCATCCGGGACAGCGCCGAACAGTTCCACAAGCAGGCCGCCGACACCGGATCACGAATCGTGCACTCCTGCGGATTCGACTCCGTGCCATCGGATATCACCGTCTACGCGCTGTTCGACCGGGTCCGCGCGGACGGCGCCGGGGAACTCGTGGACACCAACTTCGTGCTGCGCTCGTTCGCCGGTGGTGTCTCCGGCGGCACCGTCGCTTCGATGATCGAGTTCATGCGGACCGCCGCGGAGAACCCGCAGTCGCGCGACGACCTGCAGGACCCGTACACGCTGAGCACCGACCGGGGAGCCGAGCCGGAACTCGGCCCGCAGTCGGACAACCCGTGGCGCCGCGGCCGCGAGATCGCCCCCGAACTCGACGGCATCTGGACCGGCGCGTTCGCCATGGCCGCCCCCAACTCGCGCATCGTGCGCCGCAGCAACGCGCTGCTGAACTGGTCCTACGGGCGGACGTTCCGGTACGCCGAGCAGATGAGCGTCGGTTCCTCGGTCGTGGCGCCGGTGGCGGCGGCGCTGGAGACCGCGGCCAGCGTCGCCACCTTCGGCCTGGGCACCCGCTACATCAACAAGGTGCCCAGGGGCCTGCTGGAGCGGGTGCTGCCCAAGCCGGGCACCGGCCCGAGCGAACGCACCCGGGAGAAGGGCTACTACCACGTCGAGACGTACACCACGACGACCACCGGTGCCCGCTACCGGGCCACCATCGCCCAGCAGGGCGACCCCGGATACAAGGCCACCGCGGTGCTGCTCGCGGAGTCCGGGTTGGCGCTCGCCCTCGACCGCGACAAGCTGTCGGACCTGCGGGGAGTGCTGACCCCGGCTGCGGCCATGGGCGATGCGCTGCTGACCCGACTGCCGGCCGCCGGAGTGACGCTGGAGACCTCCCGCCTCGATTGATTCGGCCCGCGCCGAACCCCTGTGGACGGCGATCGGACTCGCTAGGGTCCCTTTCGGGGGACCTCACATCAACGGAGATAGGTGAGACATGGCGGGGTTGGATGAACTTTTCGCGCAGATTCCTGTTCAGCAGATCGCGACCAAGCTGGGCGCCGACGAAGGCGAGGTGAACAACGCCATCCGGACGTTGGTGCCCGCGCTGGTGGGTGGGCTGCAGGCCAACGTGCAGGCCGACGACATCGACTCGACCGATCTGGAGACCGAGGTGGGTTCGCAGGCGGCCAGCGGGCTGCTCGACGGCGGGGTCAACGTGGACGACGTCGACCCCGGTCAGGGCGACAAGATCGTCGCCACCATCTTCGGTGGCAACGACAGCAATTCGGTGGCCTCGGCGCTGTCGGGCACCGGTGCCGGCAACAGTGACCTGATCAAACAGCTGCTGCCGATCCTGGCGCCGATCGTGCTGGCCTACATCGGCAAGAAGTTCGGGGCCGGCGCCGGTGCGCAGCCGCAGGCCGCGCCGTCCGGCGGCGGGGGTCTCGGTGATGTGCTGGGCAGCATTCTCGGGGGCGGCGGTGGCGGAGGTAACAATCCGCTCGGCAGCATCCTGGGCAGCGTGCTGGGCGGAGGTCAGGGCAACAACCAGGGAAATGTGATCGGCGACATCCTGGGCGGACTGCTCGGAGGCAAGAAGTAGCCCACCCGGCGGGTGCCGGCAAGGTACGCCGACGGGTTTCCCTAGAATCGTTGGGTGACCGCCAGCCCTCGTGACCGTGCCGATGCCCTTCCCAAGTCCTGGGAGCCGAGCGCGGTAGAAAGCGACCTCTATCAGGGCTGGGTGGACGCCGGGTACTTCACCGCCGACCCCAGCAGCGACAAGCCGGCCTATTCGATCGTGCTGCCGCCACCGAACGTGACCGGCAGCCTGCACATGGGCCACGCGCTCGACCACACCCTGATGGACGCGCTGACCCGGCGCCGCCGGATGCAGGGTTACGAGGTGCTGTGGCTGCCCGGCATGGACCACGCCGGCATCGCCACCCAGTCCGTGGTGGAGAAGCAACTCGCCGCGGACGGCAAGACCAAAGAGGACTTCGGCCGCGAGGCGTTCGTCGAGAAGGTGTGGGACTGGAAGCGGGAGTCCGGTGGCACCATCGGCGGGCAGATGCGCCGCCTCGGTGACGGCGTGGACTGGAGCCGCGACCGGTTCACCATGGACGAGGGGCTGTCGCGCGCGGTCCGCACCATCTTCAAACGACTCTACGACGCCGGGCTGATCTACCAGGCCGAGCGGCTGGTGAACTGGTCCCCGGTGCTGCAGACCGCGATCAGCGACCTTGAGGTCAAGTACGAGGACGTCGAGGGCGAACTGGTCTCGTTCCGGTACGGCTCGATGAACGACGACGAACCGCACATCGTGGTGGCCACCACCCGGCTGGAGACCATGCTCGGGGATACCGCCATCGCGGTGCACCCGGATGACGAGCGTTACCGCGCGCTGGTCGGCAAGACCCTGGCGCACCCGTTCCTGGACCGCGAGATCGTCATCGTCGCGGACTCCCACGTCGATCCCGAATTCGGCACCGGTGCAGTCAAAGTCACCCCGGCCCACGATCCGAACGACTTCGAGATCGGGCTGCGGCACAACCTGCCGATGCCCTCGATCCTGGACACCGTCGGCGCCATCACCGGCACCGGCACCCGGTTCGACGGGATGGACCGCTTCGAGGCCCGGGCCGCGGTGCGCGAAGCGCTGGCGGCCGAGGGCCGCATCGTCGCCGAGAAGCGTCCCTACCTGCACAGCGTCGGGCATTCCGAGCGCAGCGGTGAGCCGATCGAACCGCGGCTGAGCCTGCAGTGGTGGGTCAACGTCGAATCACTGGCCAAGGCCGCCGGCGATGCGGTGCGCAACGGGGACACCGTGATCCACCCGGCCAGCCTGGAACCGCGCTGGTTCGGCTGGGTGGACAACATGCACGACTGGTGCATCTCGCGCCAGCTGTGGTGGGGCCACCGCATCCCGATCTGGCACGGCCCCGACGGTCAGCAGGTCTGCCTGGGACCGGACGAGACCCCGCCCGAGGGCTGGGAGCAGGACCCCGACGTGCTGGACACCTGGTTCTCCTCGGCGCTGTGGCCGTTCTCCACCATGGGGTGGCCCGACCGCACCCCCGAGTTGGAGAAGTTCTATCCGACGACGGTTCTCGTCACCGGATACGACATTCTGTTCTTCTGGGTGGCCCGGATGATGATGTTCGGCACCTTCGTGGCCGGTGACGACGCGATCGGGGCGGGCGCTGTCCCGTTCAAGAACGTCTTCCTGCACGGGCTGATCCGCGACGAGTTCGGTCGCAAGATGAGCAAGTCCAAGGGCAACGGCATCGACCCGCTGGACTGGGTGGAGAAGTTCGGCGCCGACGCGCTGCGCTTCACCCTGGCCCGCGGCGCCAGCCCGGGCGGTGACCTGTCCATCGGCGAGGACCACGCCCGCGCCTCGCGCAACTTCGCCACCAAGATCTTCAACGCCACCAAGTTCGCGTTGATGAACGGTGCCGCGCTTGCGCCGTTGCCGGACCTCGGCGAGCTCACCGACGCCGACCGTTGGATCCTGGGCCGGTTGGAAGAGGTTCGCGCCGAAGCGGATTCGGCGATGGAGAGCTACGAGTTCAGCCGCGCGTGCGAGTCGATCTACCACTTTGCGTGGGACGAGTTCTGCGACTGGTACCTCGAGCTCGCCAAGGTGCAGCTCAACGAGCCCGAGCAGGCCGCCAACACCGCCGTGGTGCTGGCCACGGTGCTGGACAACCTGCTCAAACTGCTGCACCCGGTGATGCCGTTCGTCACCGAGACGCTGTGGAAGACGCTGACCGGCGGCGAGTCGCTGGTCATCGCCGAGTGGCCGGCCGGCTCCGGCATCGCGCTGGATTCGGTTGCCACCCAGCGGATCACCGATATGCAGAAGCTGATCACCGAGGTGCGCAGGTTCCGCAGCGACCAGGGGCTCAACGACCGCCAGCGGGTCCCGGCCAAGCTGGTCGGCATCGACGAGGCGGATCTGGCGGCGCAGCTGCCCGCGATCACCTCGCTGGCCTGGCT
Organism: Mycolicibacterium aurum; assembly: GCA_900078775.1. Classification (GTDB taxonomy): domain Bacteria; phylum Actinomycetota; class Actinomycetes; order Mycobacteriales; family Mycobacteriaceae; genus Mycobacterium; species Mycobacterium aurum_A. The sequence goes on along the minus strand of LT549889.1, from coordinate 2,919,863 downwards.
CACCGAACCCGCCGGCGGATTCACCCCGTCCGCGGCCGTGGAGGTGCGCCTGACCGGCGGCACCGTCGTCGTCGAACTGGACACCTCGGGCACCGTGGACGTCGCCGCCGAACGCAAACGGCTGGAGAAGGATCTGGCGGCCGCACAGAAGGAACTGGCCCAGACCACAGGCAAACTCGGCAACGAGGCGTTCCTGGCCAAGGCGCCCGAGGCGGTCGTGGAGAAGATCAAGGCCCGCCAACAGCTGGCGACCGAAGAGGTGCAGCGGATCACCGCGCGCCTGCAGGGACTGCAATGAGCGCCTGCGCATGAACCAGCCCATGCCGGACGAGATCGCGGCGCTGCTGCAGGTCGAGCATCTGCTCGACCAGCGGTGGCCGGAGACCAAGATCGAGCCCAGCACCGCGCGCATCGCGGCGCTGCTGGAGCTGCTCGGTTCCCCGCAGCGCAGCTACCCGTCGATCCACATCGCCGGCACCAACGGCAAGACGTCGGTCGCCCGGATCATCGACGCGTTGCTGACCGCACTGCATCGGCGCACCGGGCGCACCGTCAGCCCGCACCTGCAGTCGGCGGTCGAGCGGATCTCCATCGACGGCAAGCCGATCAGCCCGGCGCAGTACGTGGAGACCTACCGCGAGCTGGAACCGTTCATCGAACTGGTGGACCAGCAGTCCGAGGCCGCGGGCGGGCCGAAGATGAGCAAGTTCGAGGTGCTCACCGCCATGGCGTTCGCGGCCTTCGCCGACGCGCCGGTCGACGTCGCGGTGGTCGAGACCGGGCTGGGTGGGCGCTGGGATGCCACCAACGTGGTGAACGCGCCGGTCGCGGTGATCACCCCGATCGGCATGGACCACACCGACTATCTCGGTGACACGCTGGCCGAGATCGCCGGGGAGAAGGCCGGCATCATCACCCGCCAGGAAGACGATCTGGTTCCGACCGACACCGTCGCGATCATCGGGCGCCAGGTACCCGAGGCGATGGAGGTGCTGCTGGCCGAGACGGTGCGCGCGGATGCCGCTGTGGCGCGCGAGGATTCGGAGTTCACCATCCTGGAGCGCCAGGTTGCCATCGGCGGTCAGCTGCTGACCCTGCAGGGCCTCGGCGGGGTGTACGACGAGATCTTCCTGCCGCTGCACGGCGAGCACCAGGCGCACAACGCCGTCCTCGCGCTGGCCGCGGTGGAGGCGTTCTTCGGTGCCGGGGCGGACCGTCAACTCGATATCGACGCGGTGCGCGCCGGCTTCGCCGCCGTCAGCAGCCCGGGCCGGCTGGAGCGGGTGCGCAGCGCCCCCACGGTGTTCATCGACGCCGCCCACAATCCGGCGGGCGCGGCGGCGCTGGCCCAGGCGCTGGCCGACGAGTTCGACTTCCGCCATCTGGTCGGCGTGCTGTCGGTGATGGCCGACAAGGACGTCGACGGCATCCTGGAAGCCCTGGAACCGGCGTTCGACATGGTCGTGGTGACCCACAACGGGTCACCGCGGGCGATGGACGTCGAGGCGCTCGCGGCGCGCGCCGAGGAGCGGTTCGGCCCGGAACGGGTCGCGGTGGCCGCGACACTGCCGGATGCGATCGAGGTGGCCACGGCGCTGGTCGAAGAGTCCGGCAACGACGGCGAGGGATATTCGGGGAGCGGCATGGTCATCACAGGTTCGGTTGTCACCGCGGGCGCGGCGCGCACGCTGTTCGGGCGGGATCCACAGTGAGCGGCGCAGCCCCCACCGGCGACCCGTGGCGCAGTTTCCGGGGCATCATGGCCGGCATCCACATCCTGGAGGCCATCGTCGTCCTGCTGGCCCTGCCCGTCGTCGCGGCGGGGGAGGACGGTCTGACCGTCGGCGCCGGTAGCTTCCTGATCGGGATGGCGGTGGTGCTGATCCTGCTGTCCGGTGTGCAGGGCCGCCCCGGCATCATCTGGGTGAACCTCGGGATCCAGGCCGTGTTCGTCGCGGGTGCGTTGATCCACGGCGGAATCGGGTTCATCGGCGTCATCTTCGCCGGTGTCTGGGCGTTGATGATCTACCTGCGGGCCGAGGTCAAGCGCCGACAGGCCCGCGGGCTGCTGCCCTATCAGCAGCCCGGTCCGCCGCCGCAAGGCGACTGATCGGCCCGGTCAGATGACCTCCACGGACTCCGGTGCCAGCAGGCCCGGTATATCGTCGAGTTCCCGCAAGGCTTTCTGGACCGCGGACTTATCGAGGAGCTCGGGTACGAGACTGGCCGAGAAGTGGATCGCCCCGGCAGCCCCGCACGCGAAGATCGCCAGATTGCCCGGCGAGCACGGGTAGGACATCGACCAGAACCGGGCTGCGTCGGCATCGCGCCAGGGGATGTGGTCGATACCCGGAAGTCGCATCATGTAATTGAAAGTCATGGTGGTCTGCGCGGTTTCGGTGATCGCCGGCTCCCGCGAGCCGAGCCCGAGTCCGGTACTGAGGGCGCCGACCGCCAATGCCGGTACAGCGCGGGCGGATGACACGGTTTCCTTGATGCCGGCAGCGACCTGCGATGGGTCGTCCATCGATGCGGGGATGAAAAGGCTCTTGACGATATTCCCCGGGCGCAGTGCCTGCTTCTGCGGCAGATACCGCCGAAGATCCACCAACGTGAAGAAGCCGTCCGGGTTCATCTGGAGGCCGTGCCGGGTCAACGCACGGTGGACCGCCGCCGCGATCAGCCCGGACATCGAAATATCCGGGCAGGTGCTCCGGCGCCAGTCCTGCAGTGCTGCCACCGCTTCCGGCGACACTCGGTGACCGACGGCGGCGCTGCTGATCGTCGCCGGCACGGCTTTACCGGCACCGGTCGGGACCACGGCTGTCCCGGGCTTCGGTGCAGCACAGAAATAGCGCCACCACGACCTGTAGTGGGTTCGCAGCTCCGCGCCGAGCAGTCGTACCGCCAGGTCCATCCCGGAGTCCGGCCGGAGGTGACGCAGCCCGTGGACATCACCCAGGGTCAGCAGGACGGCGAGCGAGCAGACCACCACGGCGTCGCCGACCACGTGGGAGACGAAGCAGCTCAGCGCATCCGGCCCGATGAGTATTTTGAACGCAAGGCCCGAGTCCGGGGCCGGTGCGTACTGGAACAGGTAGTCGTACGGATCTTCGGTATCGAAGAGTCCGGTCGGCACCACGATGCGGTCGATGTGCGCGACACGTTCTGCCTCGTCCACCTCGACCCAGCGCCGGCCGTCCGGGCTGAGGACACAGTTCAGCGGGTTCGTCGGGTCGCCTGCCATGAACTCGAGCAGGTCCGCCTTCAGTTGCGCGATGTCGGGCGCTTCGATCGGGTTCAGGGACAGCACCGAGTAGTGGTTCGCCCAGCTGCGGTCTATCCAACTGGGCCGGGACGGACGGGACCCGCGCAGGTTGGTGATCATCGTGTTACCTCTCGACGCCGTGGTACTTCCAGGGATGGTGAGCCAGAACGTGCTGTCAGCCGCTGATACGTCTGCGCGGTCCGGTCGGCGATCGACTGCCAGCTGGGCACCTCGGCCGGTGTCGAAAGGCGCCCTAGGGCCAGTTGTGCCGATATGTGCTGTGCCAGTGGTGAGTCGTCACCGACCACGGCCCCGCGGCCACGCAGGTGGTCGGCGAACACTTCGCGGTGGGCGGGGATGTCGCTGAGTACCACCCGAGCACCCGCGGCAGCGGCTTCCAGCGGGACCATGCCGAATGCTTCGTGGTCGGACATCGAGACGAGCACATCGGCGGTTCGATACCACCGCCGCAGGATGTCGGTGTCGATGCGCCCGCATAGCTGCACGCGGTCGTCGAGCCCGAGATCGGTCACCAGGGAACGCAGTTCGTCCTCTTGACTGCCACCGCCGATGATGACCAGGCGGGCGCGCGGTGCGACGTCGGGCAAGCACCGGATGACGTCGGCGAAGCGTTTGTAGGGTTCCAGGCGCCCGACACACAGGACTGTCGGGGTGGTCTTCGGGAACGGCTCGGCACCCCTGAGTTCCTCGACGTGCACGCCGTTCGGTATCACCTCGACCTTTTCCGTGACGAACGGGAAGTCGGAGACGAGCAGGTCACGTTCGGCTTGTGATACGCAGATGATCGCGTCGGCTCGTCGCAGGACCCGTGCCCCGAGATACCGGAATCCCTTGTGCAACAATCCGGCTGTCACCGAGTGACCCTGTTGCCCGTGGTAGTGCGGGGTGAAGACGACAGGCTTCCGGGTCACCAGGGCCGCCACCGCGGTCGTGGCGTGATAACTGTGCACATGCACGATGTCCGCTGCAGATTGCCGGCGCGCCGCCCCGAGTACGACGCGTGGCGCGATCGACATCGCTTGCGTCCGCCAGGCGGGGTAGACCGTCGAGTCGCAGTCACCATGCGATTTCTGCACCCGCCGCCGGATATCTCGCGTCGCCGTGATCACCTCGATATCCACGTCGTACCGGGCCAATCCGGCGACCAGTTCCGAGCAGTGCACCTCGACCCCACCCGGTCGGCCGCGGAAGCCCGGGGTCACCATCAGTACCCGGGGGGTCATGTGATTGCCTCCTCGATGGCCTTGGCGATCAACGCATGCCCGGCCCGGTTCGGGTGTGGATCGTGATCCGAGCAGTAGTACGTCAGAACGCATATCCGGGCGGTGGCAGCGCTGACGGTGCCGTGCCCCGGCAGGGGGGACATCCTGCTGTCGGGTAGGTCGGCGCCTGCCAGCATCGACACGTCGACGAAATGTGCACCAGCCCTTGAATAGATGTCCTGAAGACTGGGATTGAGGTAGTTGTCGAACAGCATCTGCGACAGCGTGCCGCGGCGGCCGGCATCGATCGCGCCGGCCAGGCCTGCGGCATGGAAGACGTTGAAGTAGGAGATCCCGACGATCGGGACCTCGTGCCCGAGCAGTTCGCGTGTCGCGGCAAGGAATCCGCCCAGTATCTCCCGGATTTCGACCGATGTCTGCTCCGCACACTGCTGGATGGCATCGTCATCGGAATGATCGAGGCACCGGAGGATATCGTTGGCGCCCATGGCGATGGTGACCAGGCGGATCTGGCCGCGGTGCTCTGCCATGAACTCCGCGGCAGCCCGAAGCTGGCTGGTCCCGGAGTAGTCCACTCCGCCTGAAGTCGAAGCGTCTGCGGCGCAGCCGTTGTCGTGCTGCATCCCGTGAGCGGTCTGGCCGACACAGCCGAAGTTCCGTAACTCCGAGCGGCCCGACCGGTTGAGGAATTCGGTCAACCGGTACGCGTAACCGTCACCCGCATCGATGCCTGACGTCCCATCGGCGCGGTAACCCGCGGCGTAGGAGTCGCCGACCGATACGTAGTAGGTGACGTCGGTGCGTTCGTGCCACGCATCCGCGCCGGCCGCGCAGAGCCCGAACACCGCAACGGTTGACGCGGTCACGACCGCGAAGAGGCTCATCCGCCTTGTTGTTTTCCTGGGTGTCACGTGGCGTCGTGCCTTTCCGGAAGTGCTCGGATGCTCCATCGACAAGTCTGTTTCCGGACGTCCGTCGAGATGTACCGAGAGTTCGCTGAAACTGTAGCAGCTTGCCGAAAAAAGTAGCGGCACTGATGAAATAGAAAACTAACTGGTCCGCAAATTCAAGATCGAGTCCTATCCTGTGCAACGAGCTAAGTAGCTGTACACAGCACATTTAACGGCGACTTTACCTTGCTTCTGCGGGTCATTTCGTGCGCAAAAGTTGAAAGATAGCAACGTGTTAACGGTGAGAGCACGTGAGCAGAGACGCTGCGCCAGAAGTGTGCTAGAAATAGCGCATCCTGCGCTGGGGTGGGCGAAGGCGATATGGGGATCGCGGCGAAGTCGTCGCGGTGGACGTACGGCATCCGCCGAGCGATCCGACGCCGAAGGGGGCAACATGGTTGTGCTGTCGATAGTCATGCCGGTCTACAACGAGTCCGACACTGTCGCATCCGCGTTGGACCGGGTGCTCGCTGTCGACTATCCGTGTCCGGTGGAACTCATCGTGGTCGACGACGGCAGCACCGACGGCACGCCGGAGATCTTGGCGGACTACGTGAACCGGGGTGTCACCGTCGTGCTCCAGCCGTTCAACCGCGGCAAGGGCGCCGCGGTGACCCGCGGGGCCCGCAAGGCGACCGGTACCCACATCCTGATCCTCGATGCGGACCTGGAATACCACCCGTCCGACATCCCACGACTCATCGAGCCGGTGATGTCCGGGATCGCCGATCATGTGTTCGGGACGCGGGTGTTCGGTTTCAACACCCGTTTCCCGTCGTTCAAGTTCGCGGTCGGGGGCAGATTGACCACACTGGGTGCCAACCTGCTCTTCGACTCTTGCCTGACCGATATGCATACGTGCTTGAAATTGGTTCCGCTGCAGCACTTCTGCTCATTGAATCTGAGCGAGTCGGGCTTCGGCCTGGACACCGAGATGACCGCGGCCCTGTTGCGTTCCGGGATCCGGCCGTACGAGGTGCCGGTGACGTACAACGGCCGGACTGCGAGTGAGGGCAAGAAGATCAGTTGGCGTGACGGTGTCGATTGCCTCCGGTTGTTGGCCACGGCCCGGCTGCGCAAGGCGCCGGGTCTACCCGCCGGCCCGTTCGACACCGACGACAACGTGCTGACCCTCGCTGCCCCGACCGACGGCAGGGACGATCTGCTCGTCGACGAGTTCGCTCAGGTGGCCCGTGTCGCGCCCTGACGGCGCGAACGCGTCGCAGTCCGCGGGTACGGCAGTTGCCCGGAACCGGATCCTGCTCGTCGGCCCCGGATTCCGCTTCCTCAGCGGGTTGTCCGTCTACACATGCTCCCTCGCGAACGCGCTGACGGATACCCACGACGTCTCGGTGTTGCTGCTCGACCGTCTGATACCCAGAAGGCTGTACCCGGGCGCGGCGCGCGTCGGACACGATCTCACCTCGCTGAGCTACCACCCGCGGGTGAACGTCGTCGGGACCGTCGACTGGTACTGGGGTGCCGGCATCACCGGTCTGGCGGAGCGGATCCGGAGCGCCGCACCCGACGCGATCCTGCTGCAATGGTGGACGGCCGCCAGCCTGCACACCTATCTGTTGATCGCCCGAATCGCCCGCGGCCTGGACATCCCGGTGTTCATCGAGTTTCACGAAGCTCAGGACACCGGCGAAGCCGCGGTTCCCGGTGTCGCCCGCTACGGTCGGCTGTTCTTGGCCAGGCTCATCCGGCAGTGCTCCGGGGCGATTTTCCACAGTCAGCACGACAGGGAACTGATCGCCGATGCATTGGGACCTGCCCTGGTCCAACAAATTCCGTCCCATGTCGCACCGCACGGGCCGTATGACCACATGACGCCACGGGGATCGGTGGACGGCAGCCGGCAACCCGGTGACGGCCCCGCCCGGGTGCTGTTCTTCGGTCTGATCCGCCCCTACAAGGGTGCGGAGGATCTGATCGCGGCCCTCGACGGTATGACACCCGATCAGGCCGGCGGACTCGAGGTCGATGTCGTCGGGGAGACCTGGGAGAAGTGGACCGCACCGGCAGAAGCCATCGCCGCGAGTCCCTACCGGGACCGCATCCACTTCGTCAATCGCTACGTCTCCGACGCCGAGGCGACCGAATTCTTCTCGCGTGCCGACATGCTCGTCCTGCCGTACCGGCGTGGCTCGGCGAGTGGACCGCTGCAGACCGCGATGAGCAACGGCATTGCGGTCATCCTCTACGACGTCGGCGGTCTGTCCGAAGCCGTCCACAACTACCCGGGTGCCACCCTGGTACCACCCGGCGACATCGCAGGTCTGCGACACGCGATCCTGGAGGCCGCGACCCGGCGCGGACGGCGCTATCGCAACCCGCACACCTGGACACCGCTGGCGGCTGCCATCGACGCCCTGGTCGTCACGAGTCGCTCATGACCTCGACCATCCACAGACCGGCTGCGCCTGCGCACACACAGCTCACCAACCGAATCCAGGCCAAGCACCGCATTCCGAAAGGCCCTGCGGTTCATGGATCCAGCGCGGGCCCAGCGGCCGGCTGGCCGGTCGTCGTGGCCGCCGCGGCCGTCGGCATCACGGCGATCGGATATTCCTACCGGCTGTCCGGGCTGGGGGCATCGGCGCACACCTACTACGCCGTGTTCTGGCTGGGCATGTTCGCTGCGGTTCTCCCGGCGGCGGCAAAATTGCTCATGCGCAGCACATCCCGCATCGACCGATGCCCGGCGGTGCTGCTGCTCGGTGTGGTCACCATGGTGCCCAAACTGCTGCGCAATCCGGACGGCCCGCGCTACCACGACGAGTTCGCGCACTGGCGCGAAGCCATCGACGTCGCGGCGGCGGGCCGGCTGTTTCAACCGAACACTCTTATCCCGATCGTCGAATTCTTCCCGGGAACATCCGGTCTGACGGTCGCGGCCCAGTCGGTGAGCGGGATGTCGGCCTGGGCGGCGGGGTTGACAGCCGTCGCGACATTGCACATCTGTGGGCTCTTCGCGATGTTCGTCCTGGGTGAACGGTTGCTCGGCTCGTCCTGGGCCGGCGGTGTCGCCGCCTGTGTCTACGGTCTCAATCCGTCGGCGGTGTACTTCGACACCCAGTACGCCTACGAGAGCCTGGCGGTCAACCTGTTCCTCTGGGTGCTCGCACTCAGCGCGATCTCCGCCATGACGCCGCACCGCGGCCGCCGTCGGCGCACTGCGGCCGCAGCCGCGTTGTTGACCGCGGCGATCGTCGTCACGCACCACCTGACGACCGTGTTCCTGATCGTCGCGGTAGCCGTGGTGGCCGGCGCCGTCACCGTGGGCACGGCACTTCTGCACCGCCGCGATGTCCGGATAGGGCGGTTGTCGCTACGCACCGCCGCCGGTTGGTGGGCATCTCTCGGAACGGTTCTGGTCATCGCCGCGGTCTGGATCTGGTTCTTCGCCCACCCCACCCTGGATTACCTGTCACCGTACTTCGGCAACTCTGTCGATCAACTGCAGAACATGGCGCACAAGAGCGGATCAGGGGGGCGAAAACTGTTGGCCGCCAGCGTCCAACCGCTCTGGGAGCGGATGTTCACCGCCGGTGCGCCGGCCGCCCTGCTGGGGACCACCATCCTGGCGGCGGTACTGCTGCGCCGGCGGTTGGTGCGGCCGAACCTGACGACCCTGGGGTTCGCACTGTTCGGCCTGCTCTACTTCGTCTCGCTGCCGTTCATCCTGGCCCCGTCCGGGGCCGAGGGAGCGCGCCGGTCGTGGGGTTTCGTCTACGTCGGTATCGCCCTCATCGTCGCGATCGTGGTGACCCGCTGGCCCGCAGGGGGGTTGCAGTTCGGGATTCTCATCGGCCGACGTGCGATATCGATGTGGTCAGCCGTGCTGACCGTGGTTCTGCTCGTCGGCAATGTCGCCGGCGGGCTCAACGACCCGTACCGCTTCCCGGGGCCGTTCCGCTGGGGGACCGACTCCAACTCGGTGACTCAGGAGAACCGGGCGCTGGCCGAGCAGATGCAGACCCAGTTCGGCCGCGCCAAGGTGGTCAGCGACATGTACACCGCGCTGCAGTTGGCCGCCGACGGCGGAATGTTCATGGCCGCACCGTCTCTGGGCTTCCCGGCCTGGGAACTGACCCAGACCGACACCGACCCCTCTGCGGAACTGGCCGGGATGCTGGTGACATCGGAGTACCGCTACCTGGTGGTGAACGCACATATGGGCAGGCAGGTGCCGTTCAACGGCCACAACTTCGGTGAGCACGATCCGCTGCTCGGCGACAAGACCCCGATGTCCAACCTGGACAGGCTGGACTCCGTTCCGTGGGCCACCCGGGTGCTGTCGACTGAGAACATCCGGGTCTACCGGCTGCACCTCGACAGTGCGGTGGAGGGCGAATGACCATCAGGGAGCAGGCATCCACCGGGCGACGACCGTCGTATGCCGTCTTACTGCCGGCACTGTGCGCCAAGCTGATGGTGCTGGGCGTTGCGGCCCTGGTGGTCACCACCACTGCGTGCCCGCTCGTGGTCGGGCTCGCCTGCCTGGCGGTGTTGGTGCTGATCACGGGTTCGGCTCTCGCGCAACTGATCCTCGGGGAGTCGCGGAACAGAACACTGCTCACCGATCCCGCTGTCCGGTTACCCCTGACCGTGGTGTTCGGCACCGTGTCTCTGCTGATTGTGGTGTTCGCGCTGCATTTCAGCGGCGCGCACATCGGTACCGGCACGGTGACGCTGGGTATCGCCGGGACGGGTGGTGCCGCGGTGATCGGGCAGAGCATGCGGCGGTTGCCGCGTCTCGGGCCGAGCCCTGCCGAACTGGTCAGACCGTTGTCGGGCGCCACCGCGGCCGCCGTGGTGATCGCCGCAGCGGTGGTCGCGGCGGTTGCCCTGCAACCGAAGGCGGCGGAAAGTTTCACGACCCTCACGTTCGCCGATCAGGCCTGGCTGTCCGAGCCCGCTCAGCCCGCAGTAACCGCCGAGCCGGTCCGGATGAATTGGATCCTGCGGTCCTTCGGCTATCTACCGGATCCCGGTCTCTTCTCGGTACAGGTCGTACTCGACGATGTGCCGCTGAGCGTGGTGGCAGTCGACCTCGGTGACGTCGTCGTGGCGGCACAACCGAGCGACTTCAGTGAGATGAAGGGATCGGTGTCGTTCCTCGCCCCGAACGCTGCCGGGTTGCATCGGGTGTCGATATCGGTCTATCCGTACGGCAGGGCTACGGTAGCCGAGCGGGCACCGGTCACGTTGACCGGCTGGATCGAGGTCGGTCCCCGTGAGTAGCCGACGCCCGATCCGGTTGGGCTTGGCCGCACTCTCGGATCCCATGACCCGCAACAGTATTGCGCTGATGGGCAACACCGTCGTGACCTCGGCGTTGGGCTACGTGTTCTGGATCATCGTCGCGCGACTCTTCGACACGGAGGCCGGAGGCACCGCAGCGGCAACCACCAGCGCGATCCAGGCCACGGTGCTGACCGCCAGCGTCGGTGCCGCGGCGGCACTGGTCGAATGGCTGCCCCGATCCGAAGATGCCGAGCACTGGCGACAGCGCGTGACCACCGCATGGGTGGTGGGCGCCGTGACCGCGTTGCTCGGCGCATCGGTCGTCGTCGCGGCCCTGGGATACGGATTCGGCGTCCTGCCGCAGCTGGCGACCCCGCCCGGCGCGATGCTGTTCGTGCTCGGCTGTGTCTTCTTCTCGGTCGGTCAGGTCATCGATTACGTGGCAATCTGCGAGCACCGTGGCGGACTGCTCATGATGCGCAACATGGTGTTGTCCGGTCTGCGAATACCGTTGCTGCTGCTGCCCATTTCGGTGCTGACCGGTGCGGACTCCATCCTGCTCAGCTGGACGCTCGCCGCCGCGTTGTCGCTGATCTGGGCGAGTGTGTTCTTCGGCCGTGGCGGTGGCCGCTGCTTGCGGCCCAGCTTCACCGGAATGCGTACGTGCCTGCGCGAGATGGCGTCCACCCTGGTTGGGCAGCATCTGATCACGGTGACCGCGATGCTGGCCGGCTACGTGCTGCCGATCATCGTGGTGGGCAGGCTGTCGGCGACCGACAACGCCTACTTCTACATCACCTGGATGCTGGGCTCGGTGTTCTTCATCATCAGTCCCGCGGTGTCGGCCGCCCTGTTCGTGGAGGGGGCGGCCGAGCCGGCCAAACTGCCCCAGCAGGCCCGCCGCTGCCTGGTGATCATCATGGCGCTGCTGGCGGTCCCGGTGCTGGTGTATGTCGTGGCGGGTCGGTGGATTCTCGGCGTGTTCGGTGCGGATTACGCGCAGCACGGTTACGTTCTGCTGCTGGTTCTGGCGGCGTCGTCAGTCCCGGATGCCATCTCGAACGTCGCGGTGTCGGTGCTGCGGGTGACCCGCCGGGTCCGGGCGGCGTTGACGCTGAACGTCGTCATCCTGATCGGCAGTGTCGGGGGGCCTGGTACGCCCTGCCTGTCCTGGGAATCGTCGGCGCCGGGTTGGCCTGGACGTTGAGTCAGACGCTCGGGGCCGCATGGGTGCTGTTGCGGTGGAAGCAGATCCTGGGCGGTGGGGCACAGGATCCGGGCGCGGTGCCGTCGGTGGCCGACGATGTCGTCGCGCTGGCGGGCGAGGGTTCCCTCCGGTGAGAGTGCTTCAGGTCAGTGACGGGTATCCGCCGGCCACCGGCGGTACGGAACGGGTCGTCGAGGCGCTGTCGCACGGTCTGGCCGGCGGGGGCCACCGGGTCGTGGTCGCCACGCTGGGGCGCCCCGATGCGCCCGATAACTCGGTGACCGAGGCGGGTGTCGAGATCAGGCGGATGGACGGGTTCACCCGTCTATTGCGGCCATTCGCCGGCGATCCGGGTCACTACTTCCACCCGACATTCCCAGACCCGCTGCTGGTTCGTCGGCTGCAGAAGGTGGTCGACGACTTCCGCCCGGACATCGTGCACGCGCACGGCTGGATCCTCAATTCCTGCCTGGGACTGCGCCTTTCCGGGGCGGCGCTGGTGACGACGCTGCACGACTACGGGCTGCGGTGTGCGAACAAGACCTTGATCTCTGCCGGCCGACTGGACGATCCCTGTGCCGGACCCGCTCTGGGTCGCTGCTTGAGCTGCACCCGCGATCATTACGGAGCATTGAAGGGCACGCCGATCACATTGGGGCTGCGGGACAGTCGGCGGCGGCTGGACAAGGTGTCGTTGTTCTTCCCGATCAGCGCAGCCGTCGAGGCGGCCTGCCTTTCCGGAGTGCCCGCCGAACGTATCTGCCGGATACCGTCTTTCGTCGACGACGCGGTGTTCGACGAGGCCCGGACGACCCCGCGGCCGTCCTTCCTGCCCGACGGCAAGTTCATCGCGTTCGTCGGTGCCCTCGGTGAGCACAAGGGTCTCGGCCTGGCCGTCGCCGCACACCGGTTGATGCGCGCCGACGTTCCGCTGGTGGTGATCGGCACCGAGCGCGCCGACACCGAACAGCACGCCGGTGCGCCGAACCGGCCGGTGATCACCCGGACCCGGGTCCCGCACGCCGAGATCATGGCCACCTTCGCCGCCGCGGCCGTCGCGGTCGTCCCGTCCCGCTGGCAGGAACCACTGGGGCTGGTGGCGGTGGAGGCCATGGCGGCCGGGACCCCCGTGGTGGCCACCCGGGTCGGTGCGCTGCCCGAGGTGGTCGAGCACGGTAACGCCGGATTGGTTGTGCCGCCGAATGACCCGTCTGCACTGGCGGCCGCCCTCGACGAGATGGTGGGTGACCCGACGCGCGCCGGGCAATACGGTGCCTACGGCAGCGTGAAGGCCCGCGACTACCGCTCTTCGGTCGTTGTTCCGAAGTTCATCGCGGCCTATCGACGCGCACTGGGTGGGGCGCAGGTCCTTCAGTTGGGGCGGTTTCGGACGAGCTCCACCGCGTAGTCCGTCATGAACAGTCCGGACCTCGGGTCACCACGGCCGCATTCCCCGTCGGACTCGCCGGGGCGTTTGATCCACAGGTAGGCGTCGGCGTGCGGCTGGCCCGTCTGCGCGGTCGGGGACACGCCCAGTGCGCGCCCGGGCGGGTTGCACCAGTTCAGCGGTTCGTCCGGGGCGGGCCCCCGCCCGTTGCGGGATGTGTCGATCACATAGTGCGCATCGCCCAGCAGCGCGGACACCCGCTCGCCGTACCCGGCCTGCTCCTCGGTGGTGAAGAAGTTCGACACGTTCAGGCTGAATCCACGCGCCTTCTCGACGCCGACCTCGCGCAGCCGAGATGCGAGCTGCTCCGCGGTGAGCCACCGGGAGTGCCCGCCGTCGACGTACACCACCGCCTGCGGGTTGCGGGTGAAGGCGTCGACCGCGAACTCCAACAAGTCCATTCGTTCCTGGCGCTGGGCTTCGGCCAGACAGTCGGCGGCGGTGAGTGCATCCGGTTCGAGAATTATGGTCACCGGTAGTGACCCGGCGCCCTTCGCCAGCTCGGTGATCCACGCCCGGTAGGCGTCACCGGTCGGCAGGCCGCCCGCGGCGAACCCGCCGCAGTCACGGTGGGGGATGGCGTAGACGGTGACAATCGGCATCGCGCCCTCGGCGGCAGCGTCGGCGACATGGGATCGGATCGTGTCTGCAGCGCCGGTCACCGGAGTCTGCTGGTCGACCCACCACGCCTGCGCGGTACCGGCGATCAGGTCGAGTTCCGGACCGGGGGCCTGGCTGGCCGCCACGGCACCGGATGCGGTCGGGTCGACATAGAAAGGGAGAGCCCCCAAGGGGCTGCTCGTTCGGTCGACGAGGACGACCGGGGAATCGACGGGGCGGGGGAGATCGCCGTCGCCGGACCCGCACCCGGCGAGGAGGCCGGCCAGCGTGACCGCGAGGGCGAGGCGACGGCGCGGGGTACCAGCGTTCCTTCCCCCCGCGCCGTCCCACATGATGTCCGGATCGTAGCCCGGCGAGGCCGTCTCCACCGGGTGGCAGCCGAGCCGACACCGGGACCGTGCGTAGGCCGTTCATTACCGGCCGGTACGCTATCCGCCGTGACTGAGCGGACTCTCGTATTGATCAAGCCCGACGGCGTGCAGCGGAACCTGATCGGCGAGGTTCTCGGCCGGATCGAGCGCAAGGGGTTGACCTTCGCTGCGCTGGAGCTCAAGACGGTCAGCGAGGAGCTGGCTCGGCAGCACTACGCCGAGCACGACGGCAAGCCGTTCTTCGGCTCCCTGCTGGAGTTCATCACCTCCGGGCCCGTCGTCGCCGCGGTCGTCGAGGGCGAACGCGCCATCGCCGCGTTCCGTCAGATCGCCGGCGGCACCGATCCGGTGGAGAAGGCGACCCCCGGCACCATCCGTGGTGACTACGCGCTCGTGACCCAGGAGAACCTGGTGCACGGCTCCGACTCGCCCGAGTCGGCGGCCCGTGAGATCGCGCTCTGGTTCCCCGAGCTGACCAGCGCTTAACTTCGCCTTCGACCGCTTCGTCAGATTCTGGCGTGCGGTGTGGGATACTTGCTCCTGGGAGACCGGCGCCACACTGGGGCCGGTCACCCGGATGAAGACTTCGACGAGTGCGACCACCGCAACCGCGGTGCGGCGCCAAAGCGTCTAGCCATCATTCAGCCAGGCGCCGAGTGGGTTCATTGCGAGCTGCTCGGGGCGAGACCATAACAAGTTCGGGAGAAGCTCCCCGAACCCATAGCGGAAGCCCTCGCGTGGCCGCGTCATGTGACGCGCCCGGGGGCTTGAGGAGAATTTGTGGCCGAAGATGCCCCTACCCAAGACCAGGTCGAAAACGCCCAGCGCAGCGAGGAACTGCCGGCGAAGCTGAGAGTCCACTCGCTGGCTCGCGTGCTGGGCACCACCAGCAAGCGCATCGTCGACGCGCTCGCCGAATTGGACGGCCGGTCCCGCAGCCCGCACTCGACGGTGGCGCGTGAGCAGGCCGAACAGGTTCGCGAGGTGCTCAACGCCGAGGCCGCCGCCTCCGCGGTCGAGGTTCCCGCCGTCGAGACCAGCAGCGTCGAGACCGGCAGCGAAGAAACCGGCAGCGAAGAAACCAGCACCGTCGAGACCGGCAGCGACAGCGTGCCCGAGGGGGCTGCGCAGGAAGCCGCAGCGGCGGACGAGGCCCCCACCGAGCACGCCGCCGCACCGGTGATCGAGGAGCCGGAGTCCCGGCTGCTGCTGGAGGCGCCGCCGGTCGTCGAGCCGCCCGCGGCGGCGCAGGCGCCCGAAGCCCCTGAACCGGCGCCGTACCTGCCGCTGTTCGTGGCCCCGCAGCCCATCGAGTTCCCGCGCCCGACGCCCGTCGACGACGAGGACGACGACGTCGAGGACACCGACACCGAGGACACCGTCGACGGCGACGACACCGATGACGACCAGTCCGAGCGGCCCGCCGCACGGCGGCGCCGTCGCGGTCGCCGCGGCCGGGGACGTGGCCGCGGTGAGCAGAGCGCGGAGGACGGCAGCGAGGACGGCGAGGACACCGACGCCGAGGCCACCGAACAGGCCGGCTCCGAGGACGCCGAGAGCGCCGACACCGACTCCGAGTCCGACGAGGACGCCGACTCCGACGAGGACAACGGTGAGGACGGTGCGGGCTCCGAGGCGGGCACCCGCCGTCGCCGCCGCCGTCGCCGCCGCAAGTCCGGGTCCGGCGATTCCGACGACTCCGCTTCCCCCGACGATCCGCCCAACACCGTGGTGCACGAGCGCGCCCCGCGGGCCAAGGCGAGCTCGCGGGACGGAAAAGACCCCGACGAGATCCAGGGCATCTCCGGGTCGACCCGGTTGGAGGCCAAGCGCCAGCGCCGCCGCGACGGCCGGGATGCCGGTCGCCGGCGCCCGCCGATCCTGAGCGAGGCCGAGTTCCTGGCCCGTCGCGAGGCCGTCGAACGCACCATGATCGTGCGCGACAAGATCCGTACCGAACCGCCGCACGAGGGTGCGCGCTACACCCAGATCGCCGTCCTCGAAGACGGCGTCGTGGTGGAGCACTTCGTGACCTCGGCGGCGTCGGCATCGCTGGTCGGCAACATCTACCTGGGCATCGTGCAGAACGTGCTGCCGTCGATGGAGGCCGCGTTCGTCGACATCGGCCGCGGCCGCAACGGCGTGCTGTACGCCGGCGAGGTGAACTGGGAGGCCGCCGGTCTCGGTGGCGCCCAGCGCAAGATCGAACAGGCCCTCAAGCCCGGCGACTACGTCGTCGTCCAGGTCAGCAAGGACCCGGTCGGTCACAAGGGCGCCCGGCTGACCACCCAGGTCTCGCTGGCGGGCCGCTACCTGGTCTATGTGCCGGGTGCCTCGTCGACCGGTATCAGCCGCAAGCTGCCCGACACCGAGCGTCAGCGGCTCAAGGAGATCCTGCGCGAGGTCGTCCCGGCCGGCGCCGGCGTGATCATCCGGACCGCGTCCGAGGGCGTCAAGGAAGACGACATCCGCTCCGACGTGAACCGGCTGCAGGAACGCTGGTCGCAGATCGAGGCGCACGCCGCCGAGGTCACCGGAAAGAAGGCCGGCGCGGCCATCGCGCTGTACGAAGAGCCCGACGTGCTGGTCAAGGTGATCCGCGACCTGTTCAACGAGGATTTCTCCAATCTCATCGTCTCCGGTGAGGATGCCTGGAAGACCATCAACGACTACGTCACCTCCGTCGCGCCGGAGCTGGTGCCGCGGCTGACCAAGTACGAGCCGGCCACCCCGGACGGGCCCGACGTGTTCGCCGTGCACCGCATCGACGAACAGCTGGCCAAGGCGATGGATCGCAAGGTGTGGCTGCCCTCGGGCGGCACCCTGGTCATCGACCGGACCGAGGCGATGACCGTCGTCGACGTCAACACCGGCAAGTTCACCGGTTCGGGCGGCAACCTCGAGCAGACGGTGACCAAGAACAACCTGGAGGCCGCCGAGGAGACGGTGCGTCAGCTCCGGCTGCGCGACATCGGCGGCATCATCGTCATCGACTTCATCGACATGGTGCTGGAGTCCAACCGCGATCTGGTGCTGCGCCGGCTGACCGAGGCGCTGGCCCGGGACCGGACCCGTCACCAGGTCTCGGAGGTGACCTCGCTCGGGTTGGTGCAGCTGACCCGCAAGAAGCTGGGTACCGGGCTGATCGAGGCGTTCTCCACCACCTGCACGCACTGCTCGGGCCGCGGGATCCATCTGCACGCGGACCCGGTGGACACCGCCGCACCGTCCGGGGGCAACAACCGCAAGTCCGATTCGGGCGGCGGTGGCAGCCGGCGCAGTAAGCGCGGCAAGAAGGCGGCCAAGACCGACGAGGTGGCCGACGTCCAGGTGGCGAAGGTGCCCGCGCACGCCGCCGGTGAGCATCCGATGTTCAAGGCGATGGCGGCCGGGTTGCACAACGACGACGAGGACACCGAGGACTTCCCGGAGGAGGCCGCGCTGGCCGAGTCCGAGGCGCCCGAGTCGGCCGTCGACGACTACGAAGAGCCGGACACGCTGGAGGACTCCGACGAGGACGATTCCGACGAGGATTCGGACGAGGACGAGCTCATCGACATCGACGATGACGATGACGAGGCCGACGACGACGATATCGAGGTCCTGGACGCCGACGAGGACTCCGATGACGAGGACTCCGAGGACGACGACGACGACGAGGACGACGACTCGGACTCCGAGGACGACGCCGACGAGGACTCCGAGGACGAGGACGATTCCGAGGTGACCGAGGCGGACTCCGAGGAGCCCGACACCGGCGCCGCGGTGGCCGTTTCCGCCCCGCCGGTGGCGGCCGCACGGGGCCGGGTTCGCCGGCGGGCAGCGGCCCGTCCGGCAGGCCCACCGACCGCCTAGCAGGGTGCGAACAGCCGGTTTGACCCTCTAGGCGCTGGTCACGTACCCTTGACCAGTTGTCGCGGGGCTTGCAGCCGCAACTGCTGGCTCGGCCCGCACCCAAGACCCGCACGTGCATGTTCCACATTGCGCGCGCCCAGACGAACGAAGCAGAGGTAGATCCACGATGGCAGCCGAGAACGCCACGTACGCAATCGTCAAGACTGGCGGCAAGCAGTACAAGGTCGCCGTCGGGGACATTGTCAAGGTCGAGAAGCTGGAGACCGAGCCCGGGGCTTCCGTCTCGCTGCCGGTCGCCCTGGTCGTCAACGGCGCCAAGGTGACCTCCTCGGCCGATGACCTGGCCAAGGTCGCGGTCACCGGCGAGGTCCTGGAGCACACCAAGGGCCCCAAGATCCGTATCCACAAGTTCAAGAACAAGACCGGCTATCACAAGCGCCAGGGTCACCGTCAGCAGCTGACGGTGCTCAAGGTCACCGGCATCAAGTAAAGAACGGGAGCGACAGACATGGCACATAAGAAGGGCGCTTCCAGCTCGCGCAACGGTCGCGATTCAGCTGCCCAGCGACTCGGCGTCAAGCGGTTCGGCGGTCAGGTCGTCAAGGCCGGCGAGATCCTGGTCCGTCAGCGCGGAACCCACTTCCACCCCGGCGTGAACGTCGGTCGTGGCGGTGACGACACCCTGTTCGCCACGGCACCCGGCGTGGTGGAATTCGGCGCCAAGCGCGGCCGGCGGACGGTCAACATCGTCCGTCTCGTGCGCTCGGAAGCCTGATCACCCGAGGACTTTCTGCGAACGCGAAGCTGCTGCGAGTTCTCTAGAGAAGACTCGCAGCAGCTTTCGTTTTTCGAAAGGCCTTTGGGAAGGACTTGATATGCCCCGTTTCGTCGACCGCGTCGTCATCCACGCGCAGGCCGGAAACGGCGGTAACGGCTGCGCGTCGGTGCATCGCGAGAAGTTCAAACCGCTCGGCGGCCCCGATGGCGGCAACGGCGGCCGCGGCGGTTCGATCGTGCTGGTGGTGGACCCGCAGGTGCACACCCTGCTGGACTTCCACTTCCACCCGCACGTCGCGGCTCCCAACGGCAAGCCGGGCGCCGGCAGCAACCGGGACGGCGCGATCGGCGCCGATCTGGAGGTCAAGGTGCCCGACGGCACCGTCGTCCTCGACGAGCACGGCAATCTGATCGCCGATCTGGTCGGCGCCGGCACCCGCTTCGAGGCGGCCGCGGGCGGCCGCGGTGGGCTGGGCAACGCCGCACTGGCGTCGAGGGCCCGCAAGGCCCCGGGCTTCGCGCTGCTCGGCGAGAAGGGCCAGGTCCGTGATCTGACCCTGGAACTCAAGACCGTCGCCGACGTCGGACTCGTCGGCTTCCCGTCGGCGGGCAAATCCTCACTGGTCTCCACCATCTCGGCGGCCAAACCCAAGATCGCCGACTATCCGTTCACCACGCTGGCGCCCAACCTGGGCGTCGTCTCGGCGGGGGACCACACCTACACCGTCGCCGACGTGCCCGGCCTGATCCCCGGCGCATCGCAGGGCCGCGGGCTGGGTCTGGAGTTCCTGCGCCACATCGAACGCTGCGCCGTGCTGGTGCACGTGGTGGACTGCGCCACCATGGAACCCGGCCGCGACCCGATCTCGGATATCGATGCGCTGGAAGCCGAACTGGCCGCGTATCAGCCCACCCTGCAAGGTGATTCGACGCTCGGTGATCTCGCGGACCGTCCCCGTGCGGTGGTGCTCAACAAGATCGACGTCCCGGACGCCCGTGAACTCGCCGACTTCGTCCGCGACGAGGTCGCCGAGAAGTACGGCTGGCCGGTCCTGGAGATCTCGACGGTCACCCGAGATGGGTTGCGGCCGTTGATCTTCGCCCTCTGGGAGATGGTCGCGGCCTACCGGGCCGCGCAGCCCGAGGCGGCCCCGCGGCGGCCCGTCATCCGGCCGATCCCGGTGGACGAGACCGGATTCACCGTCACCCCGGACGGGGAGGGCGGATTCGTGGTGCGCGGTACCCGTCCGGAACGCTGGATCGCCCAGACCGCCTTCGACAACGACGAGGCCGTCGGCTACCTCGGTGACCGGCTGGCCCGCCTCGGCGTCGAGGACAAGCTGCTCAAGCTCGGCGCCACGCCCGGCTGTGCGGTCACCATCGGTGACGTCACCTTCGACTGGGAGCCGCAGACGCTGGCCGGCGTGGACGCCCAGATGTCCGGCCGCGGAACCGATATCCGGTTGGAGCAGACCGACCGGGTGTCCGCCGACGAGCGTAAGGCCGCACGGAAGGCACGCCGGGAGCACAGCGAATGACCGTGCCCTCTGTGCACCGGGAAGCCATCCGCAACGCCCGCAGCATCGTCGTCAAGATCGGCACCACCGCGCTGACCACCCCCACCGGGGTCTTCGACGCGGGCCGGCTGGCCGGCCTGGTCGAGGCCATCGAGGGCCGGATGAAGGCCGGCTCGGACGTCGTCATCGTCTCCTCGGGCGCCATCGCCGCCGGTATCGAACCGCTCGGCCTGAGCCGGCGCCCCACCGATCTGGCCACCAAGCAGGCGGCCGCCAGCGTCGGGCAGGTGGCCCTGGTGAACGCCTGGAGCGCGGCGTTCGGGCATTATCAGCGCACCGTCGGCCAGGTGCTGCTGACCGCGCACGACATCGCGATGCGCGCCCAGCACAACAACGCCCAGCGCACCCTGGACCGGTTGCGGGCGCTGCACGCGGTGGCGATCGTCAACGAGAACGACACGGTGGCCACCAACGAGATCCGGTTCGGCGACAACGACCGCCTCTCGGCGCTGGTCGCCCACCTGGTCGGGGCGGACGCCCTGGTGCTGCTCTCCGACATCGACGGCCTCTACGACGGGGATCCGCGCAAGGCCACCCCGGACAAGCCGGCCCGGTACATCCCGGAGGTGGCCGCCGACGGTGACCTCGACGGTGTGATCGCCGGGCGCGGCAGCAGCCTGGGCACCGGCGGGATGGCCTCGAAACTGTCCTCGGCCCTGCTGGCCGCCGACGCCGGGGTGCCGGTGCTGCTGGCCGCCGCTTCCGACGCCGCCGCCGCGCTCGACGACGCCTCGGTGGGCACGGTATTCGCCGCCCGCCCCGAGCGGATGACCGCCCGCCGGTTCTGGTTGCGCTACGCGGCCGAAACCCACGGCGTGCTCACCCTGGACGAGGGCGCGGTGCGCGCGGTGGTCGACGGCCGGCGCTCGCTGCTGCCGGCCGGGATCACCGCTGTGTCGGGGCGCTTCCACGGCGGCGACGTCGTCGAACTGCGCGGGCCGGACGGCGCCACGGTGGCCCGCGGTGTGGTGGCCTATGACACGGTCGAACTGACGGCGATGCTGGGGCGATCCACCCGGGATCTGCCGCCCGAACTGCGCCGCCCCGCAGTGCACGCCGACGACCTCGTCGCCACCTGAATGAGCCTTCGGCGACGGATTCCGTAGCCGGCTGAGAGAAACTCAACGAGGTCGATTGGCAAATGCCGCCCCGGATATGCGGCGTCGCCTGCCCATTTCGGCCCGCCTGGCCCCGAACCGCGGGATGATGACAACGTGCCAGCGTGTGATGGCCACCAGCTAATGTCCACGGGACCGCCGATTCTCCAGGTATGCTCCGATCTGATCTGGTATCAGCAAAGGGGAAGCAGGGCATGCCACGACGTTCGGTGCTCGCGGTCGGTGCACATCCCGACGATATCGAGCTTGGCTGCGGGGGCGCCCTGGCTAAGCATGTGGCCGCCGGCGACAAGGTGGCGATGCTGGTCGTGACGCGTGGCGAGGAAGGTCCTGGTCGCTCCGCGCAGCGGGTATCCGAGCAACTGGGTGCCGTGGAGGTGCTCGGCGTGGACACCCTGCTGTGGGGTGAGGGCTTCCTGGACTGCCGGGTATCGCTGCAGGAGTTCGAACTCGTGCACCTCATCGAGGACGCCATCGAGAAGGTGTCGGCGAACGTGGTGTACACCCATGTGGCCAATGACAGCCACCAGGACCACCGGGTGGTGTCCCGCTGCACCATGGGTGCGGCCCGCTGGGTGTCGACCATCATGGGCTACGGCGGCCCGTCCGCGATGGGCTTCAACCCGACCTCGTTCATCGACATCTCCGACTGCCTGGACAAGAAGATCGAAGCGTTGATGTGCCACGTCTCGCAGGCCGAGGCGAGTGAGAAGGTCAGCGCGTCGTGGGTGCGCAGCGCCGCCGAGCACTACGGCTTCCTGTGCCGTCGCCCGTTCGCCGAGGGCTTCGAGCCCATCCGGCAGGTCGTCGACTTCTAAAGCTGTGCCAACCTTTCTCGTGGTGGGCGCCGGCACCACCGGCATCGGCGCGGCCGTGCGACTCACCGAACTGGGTATCGATCATCTCGTCGTCGACGCGGGGGACCGGTTGGGCGGCATGTCCGCCTCGGTCACCGATGAGGCCGGCTTCACCTGGGATCTGGGCGGCCACGTGCTGCACAGCCACTTCGAGGAGTTCGACCAGGCCGTGCAGGCCAGCGGGGTGCCGCTCAACCAGGTGACCCGCAACGGCTGGGTGTGGCTGCGCGGCGACGGGCCGCAGAGCCTGCTGCCCACCCCGATCCAGCAGCAGCTCACCGAGCTGCCGACCGATCTGTATCCGGACGCCCCGGTGGCCCACCTGGCCGACTACTACCGCAACAACTTCGGCCGCGGCCTGTACGGCGAGTTCTTCGAGCCCTACAACCGCAAGATGTGGACGCTGCCGCTGCACGAGATCGACCACGAGTGGACCTCGCTGCGCAGCGGCAGCGCCGCACGTAACGTCCCGGTGCTCGGGCTGGCCGGGGGACCGCCGGCCCCGGCGTCGACCTTTCCGTACCCGGTGGGCGGCACCGGTGCGCTGTGGCAGGCGGTGCACGACAAGTTGATGACGCCGGATTCGGTGCGGCTGCGCACCCGGGTGCTCGACATCGACGCGCCGGCCCGGGTGGCCCGTCTCGACGACGGCAGCACGGTGTCCTACCGCTACTGCATCAGCACCGCCCCGGTGACCACCGCGCTGCGCTGGATCGGCTGGTCCGAGCCGGCACAGACGCTGCGGGCCAGTCGGCTGCATGCGGTCGGTCTCGGCTTCGAGGGCGTTCCGCCGCCCGCCCTGGCGGATAAGACCTGGCTGTACTGCCCGGCCGAATCGGTGCCGTGGTACCGCGCCACCATGCTCAGCAACTACGACGCGTCCAACGCCGGACCGCGCCGCTGGAACATTCTCTGCGAGGTGCCGGTGTTCGTCGAGGACCCCATCTCGGTGGCGGACGCGGTCGACGGTGTGCAGCGCTCGCTACAGCTGCTCGGTGCCGATCCGGCGCGGGTGGTCAGCCGCTTCGCCGACACCCTGGACTTCGGTTACCCGGTGCCCACGCTGGGGCGCGACACCCTGCTGCGCGAGGCCGATGAGCGGTTGCGCGCGCACGGCATCTACAGCCGGGGCCGGTTCGGCGGCTGGCGCTACGAATCCTCCAACCAGGACTACGGCTATGTGCAGGGCCGCCAGGCCGTGGACAACGCGCTGACCGGGGCGCCCGAGGATGTCTACTGGCACCCGGAACGGTTCTAGGGCCGGGAGCTCGGGTATCCGGGGAGTTAGTCGGATTCCAGATACAGTGCGCCCCTGATGATCTGGGCCAGCGTGGCGGCCAGCTCGGCATCGTAGGAGCTCGGCCGGCCGGGCAGATTCTGCTGACAGGACCGCTCCACCATCCAGGTCAGGCTGGACGCCGTGGTGGCCGCGGGCAGCCCGGCCCGGATCGACCCGTCGGCCTGACCGGCCTCGATCACCCGGGCGAACTGCGCCGAGATTCCGTCCAGCAGGTCCCGGTAGGTCTGGCCGACGGCGCCGTCGTATCCGGCCATTTCGTTGAGCGCCAGCAGCACCGGTTGGTGCCGGCGGTAACTGGCCACGATCGCCGTCATGGCGGCCAGCACGTCGGCCGGATCGCGGCGGTCGGCCACCGTCCACCATGTCGCGGCGTCGGCGGTCAGATCCCCGAACACCTGCCCGGCCAGCCGGCGCAGCAGATCGCCCTTGTCCTCGAAGTAGATGTAGAAGCTGGCCCGGGAGATCCCGGCCTCGGTGGCCAGCCGGTCGACGCTGAGTTCGGTGAAGCTGGTGCCGTCGGCCATCAGCCGGTCGGTCGCGTCCAGCAACCGGCGTTCGATCTGCTCGCGGCGTTCCTGGCGATTGGCCTGGGACTTGCGCGCCCCCCGCGTCACCGATGCCATTACGCCAGCGTATCGACATTCGAAGCGTCTTGACTAGACACTCTGTCTAGACCTATCGTCAGGCACATGACTGTGTCACCGATCACATCCGCCGAGCGCGCCTACGATCCGATCGACCTGTCCTCGCGGGCCTTCTGGTCGACCACCGCCGAGGACCGCGACACCGCGTTCGCGCAGCTGCGGGCCGAGCGTCCGGTGAGCTGGCACCCGCCGGTCGAGGACTCGCTGATGCCCGACCCGGCCGACCGCGGCTACTGGGCGGTGACCCGGCACGCCGACGTCGTCGAGGTCAGCCGCAACAGCGAGGTGTTCCTGTCCGGGCACGGTGTGCTGTTCGAGAACATCCCCGTCGAACTGCTGGAGGCCTCACAGTCCTTCCTGGCCATGGACCCGCCGCGGCACACCATCATCCGCAAGGTCGTGCACTCGGCGTTCACCCCGCGCCAGGTTCGCCGCATCGAGGACTCCATCAAGGCCAACGCAGCCGACATCGTCTCCGAACTGCGCGCCGCCGGCAGCGGTGCCGACTTCGTCGATCTGTGCGCCAAGGAACTTCCCATCCGCACGCTCTCGGACATGGTCGGCATCCCGGAATCCGAACGCCATCAGGTGGCCGAGGCCGCGGACGCGCTGGTGTCCTGGGGCGACGAGGTGTACCTGAACGGGCGGAACCCGTTGGAGGTGCTGGTCGCCAATCAGATGTACCTGCACCAGGTGGCGCTGGCGCTGGCCGCGGACCGCCGGGAGAACCCGGGCGACGACCTGTTCAGCGCGCTGGTGCACGCCGAGGTCGAGGGGGCCCGGCTGAGCGATCCCGAGGTGGCGGCGTTCTTCGTGCTGCTCGCCGTCGCCGGTAACGACACCACCCGCCAGACCACCAGCCACGGACTGAAGGCCCTGACCGACAACCCGGACCAACGGGCTTGGCTGCAAGCCAATTTCGACAACCGGATCGGCACCGCGGTCGAGGAACTCATCCGCTGGGCCACCCCGGTGATGACCTTCCGGCGCACCGCCGCCGCCGACTACGAACTGGCCGGCCGGCAGATCGCGGCGGGGGACAAGGTGGTGATGTTCTACCCCTCGGCCAACCGGGACGAATCCGTCTTCGACGCACCGCAGCGCCTCGACCTGGGTCGCGACCCCAACCCGCACGTCGGATTCGGCGGCGGCGGAAGGCATTTCTGCCTCGGCGCGCACGTGGCGCGGGCCCAGCTGCGGGCCATCTTCGGTGAACTGCTGAGCCAGCTGCCGCAGATCCAGGCCGGCGAACCGTCCCTGGTCCCGGGCAACTTCATCCACGGCATCCGCTCGATGCCGTGCACCTTCTAGCGCGCCGGCACCGCGCTGGGCAGCTCGCCGGCCAGCAGCGTCAAAAGCTCCGAGCAGCCGGCCTCGACCTTGACGGTGGCCAATGCGTCACCGCGGGTCGGGCCCCGGTTGATGATCGCGATGGGCACACCGGCGGCCGCCGCGTGCCGGACGAACCGGTAGCCGGAGAACACCGTCAGCGACGACCCGGCCACCAGCAACGCCTCCGCGGCGTCGACGAGTGAAAACGCCTGCTGCACACGCTCCTTGGGCACGCTCTCGCCGAAGTACACGATGTCGGGTTTGAGCATGCCGGCACAGCGCGGGCAGTCCGGATAGCGGAAGTCGGCGGTGTCCTCGACCACGGCGTCCGCGTCGGGGGCCACCGCGATGCCGCCGACGTGCTCGGCCCGCTCGGCGAACCCGGGATTGAGGGCCTCCAGCTCGTCGGCGAGCGCCTCACGGGTCATGGTGTACCCGCAGGACAGGCAGAGCAC
The DNA here is from genome assembly GCA_900078775.1 of Mycolicibacterium aurum. GTDB lineage: Bacteria > Actinomycetota > Actinomycetes > Mycobacteriales > Mycobacteriaceae > Mycobacterium > Mycobacterium aurum_A. Next base: position 2,893,587 of record LT549889.1, on the reverse strand, counting down.
CTGCGCGTAGGTGCCGTGCAGGTTCACCACCTGCCGGCTGCCGGCCTTGGTGTGCAGCAGATCGACGTTCTGGGTGATCAGCCCGCTCACCACACCCGCGGTCTCCAGACTCGCCAGCGCCCGGTGCCCGGCGTTGGGTGCGGTCTGATCCATATGCCGCCAACCCAGATGGTTACGCGCCCAATAGCGCTGGCGGAACACCGGATCGGAGCGGAACTGGGCGATCGTCATCGGATTGCTGGGCGGGGAGTCCGGCCCGCGGTAATCCGGAATCCCGGAATCGGTCGACATCCCGGCGCCGGTCAGCACCGCCACCCGGCGCCCGGCCAGCGCCGCGACCAGTTCGGGAGCATCCATCTCATCGAGGATAGGCGCGTCCGTGGCAGGGTGGTCGCATGGCGTGGCTCTCACCCGACCAACTGGCCGACCGCCGTGACCGGGCGGCCGCGGCCGCACTGGCGGCCGGCCGGTCCGCCGGCCTGGATGCCGACCGGGCCACCGTCCTGCACGACGTCTTCTCCGTGGTGGTGCACCTGGAGCCGGCCCCGGTGGTGGCCCGCGTCCCGGTGGTGCTGCCGCCGGGCTACACCGCGGCGGCGCAGCACGCCCGCCAGCAGCGCGAACTGGACGTCGTCGGCTGGCTGGACACGCACCGGGTACCGGTCGTGCCGCCCAGCCCGCTGGTGCCGCGCACCCCGGTGCGCCGGGACGGATTCCCGATCACCTTTTGGGAACTGGCCGATGTCGCAGCCGACCACGAACCCTATTCCGGGGTACCCATCGCCGAAAGCGCCCGACTGCACGCCGGCCTGGCCGGGTACCCGGCGCCGTTGCCGTTTCTGGCCCCGTTCACCGAGGCGGCGCCGGGCATGTTCGCGCACCTGGAGCCCGGCGAGCTGCTCGGCGCCGCCGATATCGAGCGGGCCCGCACCGAGTTCGCGGCGCTGAGTGCGGTACTGGCCGACCCGACGGTGTTCGCCGCGCGGTACCCCGGCGTCGGGTTGCAGGCCGTGCAGGGAGATGCACCGTCGCACAACGTCATCCGCACCACCGACGGCATCAGGTTCTCCGATTTCGAGGATGTGTCGCTGGGCCCCGTGGAATGGGATCTGGCCATGCTCGGTCCCGAGGATGTCGCCGAATACGACGAGGCCGCTGTCCGGCTCGGCCTGCGCCGCACCGATGCGCGGGTGCAACAGCTCATGGATGCCGCCCGCACGCTGCAGTTCATCGGCTGCGTGACGCTGCTGCCGCAGCTGCCGGTCATGGCGGCGGGCCTCGCATCGGTCATCGAAAGATGGCGGGCAACGGACTTTGCGCTCCCGCCGCGCTAGCGTCCCGCCCTGCTCCGGGCCCGCGGGTTGCCGTCAATGCCAGAATGGCCGGGTGGACTTCTACTCCGCCTACCGCCACGGCTTCGTGCGGGTGGCCGCCTGTACCCACCACACCACCCTCGCCGACCCGGCGTCCAACGCCGACGCGGTGCTGCGGCTGGCCCGGGAATGCCACGAGGACGCCGTCGGGCTGGCGGTCTTCCCCGAGCTGACGCTGTGCGGTTACTCGATCGAGGACATCCTGCTGCAGGACACCCTGCTCGACGCGGTGGAAGAGGCGGTGGCCGCGATCGTGGCCACCTCGGTGGACCTGCTGCCGGTCCTGGTGATCGGGGCGCCGTTGCGGCACCGCAACCGGGTGTACAACACCGCCGTGGTGATCCACCGCGGGCGGGTGCTCGGGGTGGTACCCAAATCGTTCCTGCCCACCTACCGCGAGTTCTACGAGCGCCGCCAGCTCGCGCCCGGTGGCGGGGCCACCGGCAGCATCAAGCTCGGAGGGCAGGACGTCCCCTTCGGTGCCGATCTGCTGTTCGCCGCCGCCGACCTCCCCGACTTCGTGCTGCACGTGGAGATCTGTGAGGACATGTGGGTCCCGGTGCCGCCCAGCGCGCAGGCCGCCCTCGCCGGTGCGACGGTGCTGGCCAACCTGTCCGGCAGCCCGATCACCATCGGCCGCGCCGACGACCGCAAACTGCTGGCCAAGTCGGCGTCCTCACGCTGCCTGGCCGCCTACGTCTACGCCGCCGCCGGAGAGGGGGAGTCGACCACCGACCTGGCCTGGGACGGGCAGACCATGATCTACGAGAACGGTGTGCTGCTGGCCGAATCCGAGCGGTTCCCCAAGGGGGCGCGCCGCAGCGTCGCCGACGTAGATGTGTCCCTGCTACGCGCCGAGCGGTTCCGGATGGGCACCTTCGACGACAACGCGCGGCAGTACCGCGACACCGTCGACGCGTTCCGCCGCATCGAGTTCACCCTGGACCCGCCGGCCGGCGACATCGGCCTGCTGCGCCGGGTGGAACGCTTCCCGTTCGTACCGTCGGATCCGGCTCGGCTGCAACAGGACTGCTATGAGGCTTACAACATCCAGGTCTCCGGTCTGGAGCAACGGCTGCGCGCGTTGAACTACCCGAAGGTCGTCATCGGGGTGTCCGGCGGCCTGGACTCCACCCACGCGCTGATCGTCGCCGCCCGCGCGATGGACCGGGAAGGCCGCCCGCGCAGCGACATCCTGGCCTTCACCATGCCCGGCTTCGCCACCGGCGACCGCACCAAGGGCAATGCCATCGCACTCAGCGAGGCACTCGGCGTCACCTTCGCCGAGATCGACATCCGCGACACCGCGAAGCTGATGCTGACCGAGATGGATCACCCGTTCGGCCGCGGCGAGAAGGTCTACGACGTCACCTTCGAAAACGTGCAGGCCGGGCTGCGCACCGATTACCTGTTCCGGCTGGCCAATCAGCGCGACGGCATCGTGCTGGGCACCGGGGATCTGTCCGAGCTGGCGCTGGGCTGGTCGACTTACGGTGTGGGTGACCAGATGTCGCACTACAACGTCAACGGCGGGGTGCCCAAGACCCTGATCCAGCACCTCATCCGGTGGGTCATCTCCTCGGGTGAGTTCGACAGTGACGTCGACGATGTGTTGCAGTCGGTCCTGGACACCGAGATCAGCCCCGAACTGGTGCCCGCCGGCGAGGACGAGGAGATCCAGAGCAGCGAGGACAAGGTCGGTCCCTATGTGCTGCAGGATTTCTCGTTGTTCCAGGTGCTGCGCTACGGATTCGGCCCGGCCAAGGTGGCGTTCCTGGCCTGGCACGCCTGGCACGACGCCGAACTCGGCCACTGGCCGCTGGGCTACCCGCTGGACAAGCGGCCGCAGTACTCGCTGGCCCAGATCCGGCACTGGCTGACCGTCTTCGCGCAGCGCTTCTACTCGTTCTCCCAGTTCAAGCGGTCCGCGCTGCCCAACGGCCCGAAGGTGTCCGCCGGTGGGGCGCTGTCCCCGCGCGGGGACTGGCGGGCCCCGTCGGACATGTCGGCGCGGATCTGGCTGGACGCCATCGAACGGGACATCCCGCAGGAGTAGCCGGGTCAGGCCAGCACGTCGTCGATGGCTTCGGCGCCGGGCGCGCAGTCCCCGGCGCCCGGGACCAACGTCGCCAGCGCCCCGGCCGCGCAGGCCCGGCGCAGCGCGGGTTCCGCCCCGGCCGGCCAGCAGGCCGCCAGTACCCCGGCGAACACGTCCCCGGCCCCGGTGGTGTCCACCGGTTCGACCTCCGGGGCGGGTACCGCCACCTCACCGGCCTCGGTGCGCAGCGTCGCGCCGCGCGCCCCGAGCGTGGTGACCAGATGCGGCACCGGCCAGCGCCACCGCGCGGCCTCGTCCTCGTTGACGATCACCACATCGGTGGCCTCGGCCAGCTGTGCCAGCGCGTCCGGATCGGCGCCGGCGGGGGAGGCGTTCAGCAGCACCGTCGCCCCGGCCGCGCGCGCCACCCGGGCCGCGGCCAGCGCGGTCTCGATCGGGATCTCCAGCTGCAGCAACAGCACCTCGGCGTCGGCGATCAGGTCCCGCAGCCGCGGCGAGGCCAGTGACAGGTGCGCATTGGCGCCCGGCGCCACCACGATGACGTTCTCGGCGTGCGCGTCCACCACGATGCCCGCCGTCCCGCTCGGCACCGGCAGGGTCAGCACCCCTTCGGTGTCGACCCCGTTGTCCCGCAGGTGGGTCCGCAGCGCGGTGCCGGTGTCGTCATCGCCGACGGCGGCGACGATGACCACCTCGGCACCGGCCCGGGCCGCCGCGATCGCCTGGTTGCCGCCCTTGCCGCCGGGGGCCCGGGTCAGCTGCGAGGCCAGCACCGTCGCGCCCGGCGCCGGGAGGGCGTCCACGGCGAAAACCAGGTCCATGTTCACGCTGCCGACCACACATACCCGCGCCACCGCCTTACGGTAACCCCCACCGGGCCTGACCTGGGGATGCCGGATACCCTGGCTTGATGAGCGCTTCTGTCGAGATCGATCTGCGCAGTCAGGTCCACGACGCCGCGGCCGCGGCCCGGGTCGCCTCCCGCGCGCTGGTCAGCCTGAGCACCGTCGTGAAGAACCGCGCGCTGCATGCCGCCGCCGACGCCGTGCTGGCCCACGCGCACGAGATCCTGGCCGCCAACACCGAGGACCTGGATGCCTCCCGCGCGGCCGGCACCGCCGAGGCCATGCTCGACCGGCTGGCACTGAACCCGCAGCGCATCGACGGCATCGCCGCCGGTCTGCGCCAGGTCGCCGGCCTGCCCGACCCGGTCGGGGAGGTGCTGCGCGGCAGCACCCTGCCCAACGGGCTGCAACTGCGCCAGCAGCGGGTCCCGCTCGGTGTGGTCGGCATCGTCTACGAGGGCCGGCCCAATGTCACCGTCGACGCCTTCGGGCTCACCCTGAAATCCGGCAACGCGGTGCTGCTGCGCGGCAGCTCGTCGGCGGCCCGCTCCAACGCCGCCCTGGTACGCGCGCTGCGCGAGGCCCTGGTCGCCGAGGGCCTGCCCGCCGATGCGGTGCAACTGCTGCCGAGTGACGACCGATCCAGCGTCACCCACCTGATCCAGGCCCGTGGGCTGGTCGACGTGGTGATCCCCCGCGGCGGGGCCGGCCTGATCGAGGCCGTGGTACGCGACGCCACCGTCCCGACCATCGAGACCGGCGTCGGGAACTGTCACGTCTTCGTGCACGCCGCCGCGGATCTCGATGTGGCCGAACGCATCCTGCTGAACGCCAAGACCCGCCGGCCCAGCGTCTGCAACGCCGCCGAGACGCTGCTCGTCGACCGGGCGGCCGCCGAGACGGCGCTGCCGCGGCTGCTCAACGCGCTGCAGGACGCCGGCGTCACCGTGCATATCGACCCCACCGAGGAGGAACTGCGCGCCGAGTTCCTGTCGATGGACATCGCCGTGCAACTGGTCGACGGGGTCGACGGCGCCATCGCGCACATCAACGAGTACGGCACCGGCCACACCGAGGCCATCGTCACCACCGAACTCGCTGCCGCCCAACGGTTCACCGAACAGGTGGACGCGGCCGCGGTGATGGTGAACGCGTCGACGGCCTTCACCGACGGTGAGCAGTTCGGTTTCGGCGCCGAGATCGGCATCTCCACCCAGAAGTTGCACGCTCGGGGCCCGATGGGCCTGCCCGAACTGACCTCCACCAAATGGATCGTGTGGGGCGACGGCCAGACCCGTCCCGCCTAGGCACGCGCCACCGACACCGATGAGCGCTTGCGCGAAGAGGAGACAAGAATGAGCCTTCCCGCTCGCCCCGCACCGCTGTTCACCGACATCGACGATGTCGCCAAGCGGCTCGCGGAGACCGGCTACCTGCCCGACAAGGCCACCGCCACAGCGGTTTTCCTGGCCGACCGGCTCGGCAAGCCGCTGCTGGTCGAGGGACCGGCCGGTGTCGGCAAGACCGAACTGGCCCGCGCCATCGCCCAGACCACCGGCTCCGAGCTGGTGCGCCTGCAGTGCTACGAGGGCGTCGACGAGGCCCGCGCCCTCTACGAGTGGAACCACGCCAAGCAGATCCTGCGGATACAAGCAGGAACCGCGGGGACCGGAGACTGGGACCAGACCAAGACCGACGTGTTCACCGAGGAGTTCCTGCTGAGCCGGCCGCTGCTGACCGCGATCCGGCGCACCGACCCGACAGTGCTGCTCATCGACGAGACCGACAAGGCCGACATCGAGATCGAGGGCCTGCTGCTGGAGGTGCTGTCCGACTTCGCGGTCACGGTGCCCGAACTCGGCACCATCAAGGCCGAACGCCCGCCGTTCGTGCTGCTCACCTCGAACGCCACCCGGGAGCTGTCCGAGGCGCTCAAACGGCGCTGCCTGTTCCTGCACATCGGTTTCCCCGACCCGGACCTGGAGCGGCGCATCCTGCTGTCGCGGGTGCCCGAGCTGCCCGACCGGATCGCCGCCGAACTGGTGCGGATCATCGGGGTGCTGCGCGGGATGCAGCTCAAGAAGGTGCCCTCAGTGGCCGAGACCATCGACTGGGGCCGCACCGTTCTGGCGCTGGGCATGGACACCATCGACGACGAGACCATCGCCGCGACGCTCGGGGTGGTGCTCAAACACCAGTCCGACCAGATCAAGGCCGCCGGGGAGCTGAGGTTGAACTGATGGTCTCCCGTCGCACCCGGCCGTCGCGGCCGCTGGCCCCCCACGGAATTCCCGGACACCTGGTGGAGTTCGTCGAGGCGCTGCGCGGCGTCGGCATCGCGGTCGGGCCGTCGGAGACAGTGGACGCCGGCCAGGTGATGACGGTGCTGGGTCTGGGCGACCGGGCCGCGTTGCGGGAGGGCCTGGCCTGCGCGGTGCTGCGTCGGCCCGACCACCGCGACACCTACGACGCGATGTTCGACCTGTGGTGGCCGGCCGCGCACGGCGCCCGCACCATCGTGGAGGACGAACCGGATCCCGAAACCGACCCCGACGGCATGCCGCCCGAGGACATCGAGGCGATGCGCGAGGCCCTGCTCAACCTGCTGGGCCCGGATGCCGAACTGGAGAACATCGACGACCGGCTGGCGGCGCTGATCGCCCGGATCGTGGAGGCCTTCGGCAAGTACAACTCCAGCCGCGGCCCGTCGTACTCGTCGTATCAGGCGCTCAAGGCGATGGCGCTCGACGAGCTGGAGGGCCGGCTGCTGGCCGGGCTGCTCGCCCCGTACGGCGAGGAGCCCACCCCCACCCAGGAGGAGATCGCTAAAGCGATGGCGGCGCAGCGTGTTTCGCAGCTGCGCCAGATGGTGGAGGCGGAGACCAAACGCCGCACCGCCGAACAGCTGGGCCGCGACCACGTGCAGATGTACGGGGTGCCGCAGCTGTCGGAGAACGTCGAGTTCCTGCGCGCCTCCGGCGAACAGCTGCGCCAGATGCGCAAGACCGTGCAGCCGCTGGCCCGCACCCTGGCCACCCGGCTGGCGGCCAAGCGGCGCCGCGCGCAGAACGGGCAGATCGACATGCGCAAGACGCTGCGCAAGTCGATGTCCACCGGCGGGGTACCGATCGACGTGGTGCTCAAGAAACCGCGCCCGGCCCGCCCGGAGCTGGTGGTGCTGTGCGATGTGTCCGGCTCGGTGGCCGGCTTCAGCCATTTCACGCTGATGCTGGTGTCCGCGCTGCGCCAGCAGTTCTCCCGGGTGCGGGTGTTCGCCTTCATCGACACCACCGACGAGGTGACCGACATGTTCGGCCCGGAGGCCGACCTGGCGGTCGCGGTGCAGCGCATCACCCGCGAGGCCGGGGTCTACACCCGCGACGGGCACTCCGACTACGGGCACGCGTTCGTGTCGTTCGCGAACAATTTCCCCAACGTGCTCTCGCCGCGGTCCTCGCTGCTCATCCTCGGCGACGCCCGCAACAACTACCGCAACCCGGAGACCGAGCTGCTGACCCGGATGGTGAACGCCAGCCGGCACGCGCACTGGCTCAACCCCGAACCCAAGCACCTGTGGGGCAGCGGGGACTCGGCGGTGCCGCGGTATGCGGACCTGATCCCGATGCACGAATGCCGCTCGGCCAAGCAGTTGGCCGCGGTGATCGACGGTCTGCTGCCCGTCTGAGCGCCGTTACACCGTCACGATGGGATCCGGATCGTCGGCGATGACGACGGAATTCCGCCGGCTCGATTTGGCGCGATAGAGCGCCGCATCCGCAGCGGCCAGCAGATCGACCAGCGGCGCCCACGCGTACACCAGACCGACACTGACGGTGGCGCCCAGCTCGCCGAACTCACCAGTGGTCGCGGCGCTCTGGCGGGACCGGATCTGTTCGGCGATGTCGACGGCGGCCGCCCGGGACACCTCCGGCAACAGCAACGCGAATTCCTCGCCGCCCATCCGGGCGAACAGCGCGGTGTCGTCGGTGCAGTCACGCACCGTTTCGGCGAAGTCGGCGAGTGCCCGGTCGCCCGCACCGTGCCCGAACGTGTCGTTGAGTCGCTTGAAATGGTCGAGATCCATCATCAGCAGAGCGACCGGTTGTGATCTGCCGGCCGCCTCGGCAAGCGCGGTATCGGCGCGTCGCATGAACTCATCGCGGCGGTAGGCACGGGTCAGGTCGTCCCGGGTCATGGCCCGGTGCAGCGCGGCGTAGATGCGCTTGCGTTCGGTGGTGGCGCAGGCGATGACGAGTGGACCGCCGGCCAGCAGGGCCAGACCGATCAGGGGGGAGATGCTGATCGGCTCCGCTGTCATCGTGGGCAACGCATCGGGCTGGTACACCGCCAGGGTGATGCCCCACGCCGTCGCCGCCGCGATGAACAGGGTGGTGATGAAGACGTGGCCGAGAAGCGCCGCCGCGATGAGGGCCGGCATCGAGAAGGTGAACGCCCCCAGCCCGCCCATCATCCAGGCCACCGGAGCCGTTGCGAGCAGCAGTACCAGCGGGATGACGACCCGCCGGCCGTGACGGCGCAACTGGGCCAAGGCCTCTGCGCAGGGGCGCTGCGTCAGCGTCCGGGGCCGGATGGCCGGAGCGCTCAGCACCAGGGGCAGCAGGACGGTGTAGTTCAGGAACTCGTAGGCGAACCAGTAGGACGCGCCCTGCGTCCAGCTGTCGCCGAACAGTGCGACGTCGATGAAGCCGCCGACGGTCGCCGCCGATCCGGCGGCGGTCACCGAGACCGCGGCCACCCATGTGACCGAAGAGGCCCGGGCCAGGGTCAGATCGAGATTCCGGACACGCCGGAACCCGTAGAAGCCGACCAGGACACCGACGATGTTGGCCGAGTTCAGCAGCAGAGCCCTGTGCAGATCGGAGCCGGTGATCAGATCGGCGAGGAGATACCCCGCCGCAGCGCCGACCCACGTCGGTAGCGTCGCCGCGGTCGGGTTGCGCAGCAGCAGACCGAGCAGCAGCGCATTGGTGGGCCAGAACACCGCGAGCGTGCCGGGCATCCTGGTGGCGATCGACAGCAGACAGACCAGAAAGACCAACACCGTGCAACCTGCACTGGTACGCAGTCGAGGCCCCATTTGAGTGCAGCGTAGTGGGAGCGCTGCGAAAGCAGCCAAGCGGCGGGTGGCGCCGACGGCGGGGGCGCGAAGCCGGTTCTGAACCGGGACCCCTTCACGCGCGCGGGGACGTCCGGGAAGCTCCAGTAAGCTGCCTGTTCGTGGCGATGCGGCGCAGGCTCGGGGTGATGGGTGGGACGTTCGACCCCATCCACCATGGCCACCTGGTGGCCGCCAGCGAGGTCGCCGACCAGTTCCAGCTCGACGAGGTCGTCTTCGTGCCCACCGGGCAGCCCTGGCAGAAGCGGGACCGCCATGTCACCGCCGCCGAGGACCGCTACCTGATGACGGTCATCGCCACCGCGGCCAACCCGCGCTTCTCGGTGAGCCGGGTCGACATCGACCGCGGCGGCCCCACCTACACCAACGACACCCTGCGCGATCTGAGCGTGCAGAACCCGGACACCGACCTGTACTTCATCACCGGTGCCGACGCGCTGGCCTCGATCCTGTCCTGGCAGAACTGGGCGGAACTGTTCTCCCTGGCCCGCTTCATCGGGGTGAGCAGGCCCGGCTACGAACTCGACGGGGAGCACATCGCCGCGGCCATGGAAGAACTGCCCGCAGACGCCCTTACCCTGGTGGAGGTACCCGCATTGGCGATCTCGTCTAGTGACTGCCGGCTGCGCGCCCAGCAATCCCGGCCCATCTGGTACCTGGTGCCCGACGGCGTCGTCCAGTACGTGTCCAAACGCAACCTGTATACATCGGAGGCCCGTTCATGACTGCCGCACCGGAAGCAGTCGAGATGGCGACCGTCGCGGCCCGTGCCGCGGCGGCCAAGCTCGGCAACGACGTCCTGGTGATCGACGTGTCCGAGCAACTCGTCATCACCGACTGCTTCGTGATCGCCTCGGCGTCCAATGAGCGGCAGGTCAACGCCATCGTCGACGAGATCGAGGACAAGATGCGCGCGGCCGGGCACAAGCCGGCCCGCCGGGAGGGCACCCGGGAAGGCCGTTGGACGCTGCTGGACTACGTCGACATCGTGGTGCACGTCCAGCACACCGAGGAACGTGAGTTCTACGCACTTGAGCGGCTGTGGCGGGACTGCCCGGTGGTTCCCGTCGACCTGGACGACCTGGACACCGACGCGCAGGACGCGCAGTGAGTGTGCGCCGACTGGTGTTGTTGCGGCACGGGCAGACCGAGTGGAACGCCGGCAGCCGCATGCAGGGACAGCTCGACACCGACCTGACCGACCTGGGCCGCGAGCAGGCCAAGGCCGCCGCGGAGGTGCTGGCCAAGCGGCAGCCCCTGGCCATCGTGTCCTCGGACCTGCGCCGGGCACTGGACACCGCCATCGCGCTCGGTGAGCGGTCCGGCGTGCAGGTGTCCGTCGACCAACGGCTGCGCGAGACCCATCTGGGGGATTGGCAGGGCCTGACCCACGTCGATGTCGACAACATCGCCCCCGGTGCCCGGCTGGCCTGGCGCGACGACGCCCGGTGGGCGCCGCACGGCGGGGAGAGCCGGGTCGACGTGGCCGAGCGCAGCGTCCCGTTGGTCGCCGAACTGCTCAACGCACATGCCAATTGGGGTGTCGACGCACCCGATCGGCCGGTGGTGCTGGTGGCGCACGGTGGACTGATCGCGGCGCTGACGGCCGCCCTGCTCGGGCTGCCGGTGGACAATTGGCCCACCCTCGGTGGGATGGGCAACGCGAGCTGGGCGCAACTGTCCGGGCACGACGTCGGCGACACCATCAAGTGGCGCCTGGACGTGTGGAACGCCTCCGCGCAGGTGGCCAACGATGTCCTCTGAAACCACATCGGATTCCCCGGGTCGCTCCGCTCCTGCCCGCCGCCAGACGCTGCTGGTCTTCTGTGACTCGCTGTCCTACTACGGCCCGACCGGCGGGCTACCCGCCGACGATCCCCGGATCTGGCCCAATATCGTTGCCGAACAACTGGGTTGGGACGTCGAACTGATCGGCCGGATCGGCTGGACCTGCCGGGACGTGTGGTGGGCCGCAACCCAGGATCCGCGGTCCTGGGCGGCGCTGCCGCACGCGGGTGCGGTGATCTTCGCGACGAGCGGGATGGATTCGCTGCCCTCGCCACTACCGACCGCGCTGCGCGAGTTGATCCGTTATGTCCGTCCGCCGTTCCTGCGCCGCTGGGTGCGCGACGGCTACGGCTGGCTGCAGCCACGGCTGTCGCCGGTGGCCCGGCCGGCGCTGCCGCCGCACCTGACCGTCGAATACCTGGAAATGACCAGGGCCGCACTGGACTTCAACCGCCCCGGCATCCCGGTGGTGGCCACCGTGCCGTCCGTGCACATCGCCGAGACCTACGGGAAATCCCACCGCTGGCGCGATCCGATCGTCACGGCGATCACCGGGTGGGCCGATGAGCACCAGGTGCCGGTGGTGGACCTCAAGGCCGCGGTCGGCGAGTACGTGATGAACGGGCAGGGCAACCCGGACGGAATCCACTGGAACTTCGAGGCACACGCGGCGGTCGCGGACCTGATGCTCAAGGGGCTCGCCGAGGCGGGGGCGTACCAGCCGGACACATCTGAACGGTCATGACCGTCCAGGTGGTGACGGACTCGTCGGCACGCCTGACTGCCGAGGAGTCAGAACGCTGGTCGATCCGGCAGGTGCCGCTGCACGTCCTGGTCGATGACACCGATCTGCGTGACGGGATCGACCAGATCCCGAACGACATCTTCGAGCGCAGCCAGGTGAGCACCTCGGGTGCGTCCCCGGCCGATCTGGCCCAGACCTATCGGGAGGCGCTGGCCGCCAGCGGCGGCGACGGCGTTGTCGCGGTGCATCTTTCGGCGGCGTTGTCGAGCACCTTCTCGACCGCGGCGGCCGCCGCCCGGGAGTTCGGCTCCGCGGTCCGGGTGGTCAACTCGCGCTCGGCGGCGATGGGCGTCGGGTGTGTCGCGCTGGCCGCCGCCCGGGCCGCCGAGGCCGGGTCCGACCTCGACGCCGTCGAGGCGGCCGCCCGGGCCGCAGTGCCCCGCGGGCACGTGTTCATCGTGGTGCACCGGCTGGACAACCTGCGCCGCAGCGGCCGGATCGGCACCGCCGCGTCCTGGCTGGGTACTGCGTTGTCGCTGAAACCCCTGCTACGTCTGGACGTCGACGGCCGACTGGTGCTGGCTCAGCGGGTTCGCACCGCATCCAAGGCGCATGCGGCGATGGTCGACTCGATCGTCGACCTGGTGGGGGAGCGCTCCGCCTCGATCACCGTGCACCACGTCGACAACCACGACGCCGCAGCGGAATTGGGTGCGGCGCTGACCACCCGGCTGCCCCAGTTGGAGTCGCTGACGGTCCGCGACATGGGGGCGGTGCTGGCCGTGCACGTCGGTGCCGGGGCGGTGGGGGCGTGCGTCAGCCTGGCCGAGTGATCAGCCGGCGAAGCGGCCGGTGACCGGCGGCAGATCCTTCAGGGTCGCGATCCCCGGAGCCGCGGCGACCACCGCGGGCACCGCATTGGTGACCGGCATCGCGGTGTAGATCATGCCCAGCCCCATGAAACCGGGCTCGGTCCAATCCGCCGGCGGTAGGCAATGCAGCACCGTGCGCATGTTCGGCATCCCGAACACCTGGATGACGTGGCCGTGCTCAAGGGGTTTGGGCGGCCGCACGTGATCGCCCATGGTCCAGTTGAACCCGACGCTGACCACATTGCGGTCACCGACCCAGCCGCGGTGATACCCCATCACCCCGCCGACGGTGCCCTTCGGGATCGTCATGAAGCCCAGATCGGTGTCCCCGGTGGCGGCGGTGAAGGTGACGTCGAAGGTCATCCGGTCCAGCGCCGCCCCGATCGCATCGGCCATCATCGCCGCGGACTCGGCGAACACCTCGCTCTCGTGGCGCACGCTCTCGGCCAGTCCAGGGGTGTCGGGGTCCTGCGAAAAGCCCATGGCGGTCTGGGTTCCCGCGGATTCGTAGGTGGAGCAGTCCACCGACTCGGTGATCCGGATCTCGTCGACCCGCTCGCACGACCCGGACAGCACCATGCCGACCATATTCGTGATGCCGGGATGGGCGCCGCTGCCGAAGATGGTGGAATTGCCTGTGCTGCAGGCCTTTGCGATGCGCTCCAGATCCTGCGGGGTCTGCTTGCCGCCGGTGATCCAGGCCGCGCTGGAACAGACGTTGACCCCGGCCTCCAGCAGTGCCACGAGTTCGTCGATGCTGGGCCACAGCGGGTTGTAACAACAGGCGTCGGGCTCGAGCGCCAACAACTCCTCGATATCGCCGGTGGCCTTGATCCCGGTCGGGGTGGGCCAACCGGCCAGCTCCGCGGCGTCGACCCCCACCTTGTCCGCGCCGTGCGCGTACACCCCGACCAGCTCCATATCGTCGCGGCCGATGATCGCGTGCAGGGAACGCCTGCCGATGTTGCCGGTGGTCCACTGGATGACCCGGAGCGGGCGTGCAGCACTCATGCGATGAACAGTATTCGCGCGGTGTTCACCGTGGTCGGGAAAGGTGAAATGATCGACGGTATGGCCATGGACTCCGCCTGGGTACGGCGCTGGTTCGACGACTACCTGGACGTGTTCGCCGCCGCCACCCGGGGCGAGCGGCCGATGGCCGAACTGCTGGACCGCTACGCCGTCCCGCTGCTGCTCACCACCGACGAAGGCGCGATCACCCTGTCCACCCGCGACGAGCTCGCCGCGGTCATCCAGGGGCAGGTCGACGGGCTGCGCGCGCAGCGCTACCGGTCCACGGCGCTGGTCAGCGCCGAGGTGACCGAACTGAACGGGACCTCGGCGTGCTACCGCGGGGCGTTCGTCCGGCACGACGTGGACGGTGCGGAACTGGGCCGGGTCGCAGTGACCTATCTGCTCGTCGACGGCGCCGCGGGCGCCCAGATCGCGGTGCTCGCCTCGCACGGTGACTGACCGGGTAACCCCTGGTTATCCACAATCGCCGATTCATCCACACCTTCCGGCGCGCGTCACCATCGCGGGACCGAGGGGTCGCTCAGGCTGCCTACGGTCGGCTCATGGACACCGAATCGCCTGCGCAGCGCCTCACGCGGCGCATCGGCACCGACCCGGATCCGGCGGATGCGGCCGGCGAGGACTCCGACACCGTGCTGGCCCGCTGGCTGCCCGACACCGGGGAGCGCACCGCCAGGGACTGGATCGCCGGCCTGCGGGCGGATCCGGGCCGGGCCGGGGTGGTGGCGTTACTCGCCGTCGGGGTGATCGCCGTGCTGGTGACCGTGTTCACGGTGATGCGGGATTCCCGGCCACCGGTCTCGGCGGCGAATCTGCCCGCCGTGCAGATGGTTTCGTCCGCAAGCCCGACACCGTCACCGCAGCCGCCACCGGACGGGCCGGTGGTGGTCAGCGTCGTCGGCCTGGTGCGCACCCCCGGGCTGGTGACCGTGACCGCGGGTGCCCGGATCGCCGATGCGCTGGAGGCCGCCGGTGGTGCGGTGGACGGGGCCGACCTCGTCGGGCTCAACCTGGCCCGGCGGGTCGCCGACGGCGAACAGATCATCGTCGGCATCGCCGCCCCGGCCGGATCGCCGTCGCCGATGGGCAGTTCGATTGCCACCGCCGGCGCCGCCGAGGCAAGTCCGGGAACCGGCTCGGCACCGCCGGGGCAGAGCACCGGCGCGAAGCCGACCGGGCCGGTGGATCTGAACACCGCCACCGCCGAGGAACTCGACGCGCTGCCCGGGGTCGGTCCGGTCACCGCCGCGGCGATCATCGCGTGGCGGGAAGCCAACGGCCGCTTCACCAGTGTGGATCAGCTCGGCGAGGTCGACGGGATCGGCCCGGCGCGCCTGGACAAACTCCGAGACCTGGTCGTCGCGTGAACCGTGACCGCGAATCCCGAAGAATGCCACGTCGATATCCGGCTGGTACCGGCCGCGCTGACCAGCTGGATGGTGACCGCCGCCGGGATCGTCTGGTCACCCACGGTGTTGGCGGTGGTGGGGCTGCTCGCCGTCGCGGCCACCGCGGTGGCCCACCGGTGGTGTGCGCGACGTGGCATCCGGCTGGGTGCGGCGGGGTGGTGGCGGTCGCGGTGATCGCGACGGCGTTCGGCTGTTCGATCGCGTTGCGCGCCCACGACGCCCGCCACCACCCGATCGTGGACCGGCACGGCGACACCGCCGCGGTGGCGGTGGTGCCCACCGAATCCCCGCGGTCGATCGGGCGGGGGGGCATCATGTTTCGGGCCGGGTTGCGCGAACTCGACGGGGCGGCGTCGACCGGGATGGTGCTGGTGTTCGCCCCGGTGACGGGGTTCACCGGGGTGTCCGTGGGCCGCCCGGCGGCGTTCCGGGCCCGCATCGGTCGTCCGCTGCGCCCGGATCTGAGCGTCGCGGTGCTCACCGCCACCGGCGAGCCGAGGCTGGGGGAGATCCCGGCGGCGCGACGGCTGACCGGGCACATTCGCGCCGCGTTCGCCGAGACCGCCCGCGCGGTGCTGCCACCCGACCGGGCGGCGATGCTGCCGGCGCTGGTGCTCGGGGACACCTCGGCGGTGACGGCAAGGGCCGCCGACGATTTCAAGATCTCCGGGCTGACGCATCTGACCGCGGTGTCCGGGGCCAACGTCACCATCGTGTGCGGTACCGCGCTGCTGTCGGCGGCGCTGCTGGGCCCCGGCCGGCCGTCGCGCTGGCGTTGTTGGTGCTGATCGGGTTCGTCCTGGTCGTCGAACCCTCGGCCAGCGTGCTGCGCGCCGCGCTGATGGGCGGCATCACCCTGCTGGCCGTGCTGACGCACCGCCGCCGGCAGGCCATCCCGGCGCTGTCGGCGAGCGTGATCGCGTTGATGGTGGTGGCGCCGCAGTTGGCCGTCGACGCCGGGTTCGCCCTGTCGGTGGTGGCGACCGCGGCGCTGGTGGTGATCGCCCCGGTGTGGTCGGGGTGGCTGGTGCAGCGCGGCTGGCCGAAACCACTCGCCGACGCGGTGAGCATCGCGCTGGCCGCCCAAGTGGTCACCGCCCCGCTGATCGCCGGCATCTCGGGACGGTTCAGCGTGCTGGCGGTGCTGGCGAATCTGCTCGTCGCCGTGGTGATCCCGCCGATCACGGTGATCGGTACCGCCGCGGCGGCGCTGTCGGCGTGCTGGCCGGCCGGTGCCGGCCTGCTGATCCGGTTCACCGGGCCCGAACTGTGGTGGCTGCTGGCGGTGTCCCGGCGGATCGCCGCGCTGCCGGGTGCCGCGATCACCGTGCCGTCCGGCCTGGCCGGTGTCACCTTGATCGCCGGGCTGACAATGGCGGTGGTGCTGGCCTGGCGCCGGCGCTGGGCGCGGCGACTGTGCGGTGCGGTGTTGTGCGTGCTGCTGGCGTGGACCCTGTCGGGGGTTGTCGGGTCGGCGTGAAACGATCAGGGGCGTGAGCGAAGCTTGCGAGCGAACCATCAGCCCTGAGCGTGACCACCGAGCCTGCGAGGTGGTCACGTGAGCGAAGCTTGCGAGCGAACCATGAGCCCTGAGCGTGACCACCGAGCCTGCGAGGTGGTTGCGTGAGCGAGGCACTGCACCTCGTCCTCGGCGACGAGGAACTGCTCGTCGAGCGCGCGGTGGCCGATGTGCTGCGGGCGGCCCGGAAACAGGCCGGCACCGCCGACGTCCCGGTGGACCGGCTGCGCGCCGGTGAGGTCAGCACCAGTGAGCTCGCCGAACTGCTGAGCCCGTCACTGTTCGCCGATGAGCGGGTGGTGGTGCTGGAGGCCGCCGGGGAGGCGGGCAAGGATGCGGCGGCGCTGATCGTCAGCTCGGCCGCCGACCTACCGCCGGGCACCCAACTGGTGGTGGTGCACTCCGGCGGCGGCCGGGCCAAGGCGATGGTCGATCAGCTCAAGAAGCTCGGCGCCGAGGTCCATGCGTGCGCCAAGATCACCAAGCCCGCGGAGCGGGCCGACTTCGTCCGCCGCGAGTTCCGCACCTTGAAGGTCAAGGTGGACGACGACACCGTCGCCGCCATCCTCGACTCGGTCGGCTCTGATATCCGCGAGCTCGCCGCGGTGTGCTCCCAGTTGGTCGCCGATACCGACGGCGCGGTCACCGCCGCCGCGGTGCGCCAGTACCACCAGGGCAAGGCCGAGGTGAAGGGCTTCGACATCGCCGACAAGGCGGTCGTCGGCGATGTGCCGGGGGCGGCCGAGGCGCTGCGCTGGGCGATGCTCAGCGGGGAACCGCATGTGGTGCTCGCCGACGCGCTGGCCGAGGCGGTGCACACCATCGCCCGGGTCGGCCCGGTGCAGGGCGACCCGTACCGGCTGGCCGGGGAGCTCGGTATGCCGCCGTGGCGCATCCAGAAGGCGCAGAAACAGTCGCGGCGCTGGTCCAAGGACCGGATCGCCGAGGCGCTGCGGGTGGTCGCCGCGCTCAACGCCGATGTCAAGGGGCCGCCGCGGATGCGGACTACGCCCTGGAGTCGGCGGTGCGCAAGGTCGCACAGCTCGCCTCGGACCACTGAGAGCTACCGGGAACTACTGAGAGCTACCGGGAACCAAGGAAAGGCGCCGGTATCCGGGCACGCAAAAACCCGCGCGTGACGAGGTGTCGTCGACGCGCGGGTGTGCGAGCAGAATCAGAGCTTGTTGACGGCCAGAGCCAGCGCGGACTTCTTGTTCGCAGCCTGGTTCTTGTGGATCACGCCCGCGCTGGCAGCCTTGTCCAGCTTGCGGTTGGCGGCCACCAGCAGCTCGCCGGCCTTGTCCTTCTCACCGGCGTCGACGGCCTCGCGGAGCCCGCGGATGGCCGTGCGCAGCGACGACTTGACGGACTGGTTGCGCAGTCGACGGCGCTCGTTGGTCTTGATGCGCTTTTCCTGCGACTTGATGTTGGCCACGCGTGTTGTTCCTTCTTAAACGTCAGTTGGGTACGTAAGTCTCGGGCCCGGCGGAGCGACCCGCTGGGCAGCAGTGGTTCAGGTTACCAGCGCAGGCGCCGATCACCCAAAGCGGTGGGTCTGGCCTGCCGAAATGGCGGACTTACGGCACCATGTCAACGGTGAGTCCACGAACGCTGCCGAATGAGTCCGCCCGCACCTCGCGGCCCAGATCGCGTGCCTCCAAACGCCGTGTGGGGATCTTCGACGGATACCACGATCTGGGCAGCTATTCGGAGGCGTTCGACGAAATGTTCGACGCCGAGGGGAACGTGCGCGCACCCTACAAGGGCATTTTCGCCGAACTGTCCCCGTCGGACGCCGAGGAACTGGAGGCCCGCACCGACGCGCTCGGCCGCGCGTTCGTCGACCAGGGCATCACCTTCTCGTTGTCCGGGCAGGAGCGGCCGTTCCCGCTGGATCTGGTGCCCCGGGTGATCTCGGCGGCCGAATGGACGCGCTTGGAGAAGGGGATCGCCCAGCGGGTCAGGGCCCTGGAGATGTACCTCGACGACATCTACGGCGAGCAGGAGATCCTGCGCGACGGGGTCATCCCGCGCCGCCTGGTCACCTCGTGTGAGCATTTTCACCGCGAGGCCGTCGGCATCGTCCCGCCCAACGGGGTGCGCATCCACGTCGCCGGCATCGACCTGGTCCGCGATGAGCAGGGCACCTTCCGGGTGCTGGAGGACAACCTGCGTTCCCCGTCCGGGGTGTCCTATGTGATGGAGAACCGGCGCACCATGGCGCGGGTGTTCCCGAACCTGTTCGCCTCGCACCGGGTGCGCGCGGTCGGTGACTACTCCTCCCACCTGCTGCGCGCGCTGCGCAAGGCGGCGGCCACCAACGAGGCCGACCCGACCGTCGTCGTACTCACCCCGGGTGTCTACAACTCGGCCTACTTCGAGCATTCGCTGCTGGCCCGGCAGATGGGCGTCGAACTCGTCGAGGGCCGAGACCTGTTCTGCCGCGACAACACCGTCTACATGCGCACCACCGAGGGTGAGCGTCAGGTCGACGTCATCTACCGCCGCATCGACGACGACTTCCTGGACCCGATGCAGTTCAAACCGGACTCGGTGCTCGGGGTGGCCGGGTTGGTCAACGCGGCACGCGCCGGCAACGTGGTGATCTCCAGCGCCATCGGCAACGGGGTGGGTGACGACAAGCTGGTCTACACCTATGTGCCGACGATCATCCAGTACTACCTCGGCGAGAAGCCGCTGCTGGCCAACGTCGACACCTACCGCTGCTGGCTGGACGACGAACGCGAGGCGGTCCTGGACCGGGTCGACGAACTGGTGATCAAACCGGTCGAGGGGTCCGGCGGCTACGGCATCGTGTTCGGACCCGATGCCTCCCCGAAGGAACTCGCGACGATCACCAAGAAGATCCGCGCCGACCCGCGCGGCTGGATCGCCCAGCCCGTCGTGCAGTTGTCCACGGTGCCCACCAAGGTGGGCGACCAGCTGGTGCCCCGCCATGTGGACCTGCGTCCCTTCGCGGTCAACGACGGCGACGACGTCTGGGTGCTGCCCGGCGGGCTGACCCGGGTGGCATTGCCGGAGGGCTCGCTGGTGGTGAACTCCAGCCAGGGCGGCGGCTCCAAGGACACCTGGGTGCTGGCCTCGCGGACCTCGGCTGCCGACCGTGAGCTGGCCGCCGCCGAGGTGGTGCGCTCGCTACCGGACGCCCCGAAGACCGGGAAACCCTCGGTCGCCGAGAAGGTTTCGCGTGGCAAAGCCGCCCGGGAGGCCCGCACCGAGGCGCCGGCCTCCTCGCAGCAACAGCAGAGCCGTGAGGTGCGCGGCTCCACCGAGCAACAACAACAGCAGCAGCAACAGGTGGTGGTCGACTGATGTTGGCACGCAACGCAGAATCGCTGTACTGGATCGGCCGCTACGTGGAGCGCGCCGACGACACCGCCCGCATCCTCGACGTGGTGGTGCACCAACTGCTGGAGGACTCCAGCGTCGACCCCGACCAGACCTCCCGGGTGCTGCTGCAGGTGCTCGACATCGAACCGCCCGCACACCAGCTCGACGTGTGGTCGTTGACCGATCTCGTCGCGTTCGGCAAGGACACCAAAGGCGGGTGCTCGATCGTCGAGTCGATCACCGCGGCCCGGGAGAACGCCCGCGGTGCACGGGAAGTGACCTCCACCGAGATGTGGGAGTGCCTGAACACCACCTACAACGCGCTGGCCGAGCGGGAGCGGGCGGCCCGCAAGCTGGGTCCGCACGAATTCCTGGCCTACGTCGAGGGCCGGGCCGCGATGTTCGCCGGTCTGGCCGACTCGACGCTGTCGCGTGACGACGGTTACCGCTTCATGCTGCTCGGCCGGGCCATCGAGCGCGTCGACATGACGGTGCGCATGCTGTTGTCCCGGGTCGGGGAGAGCGGATCGTCCCCGGCCTGGGTGACGGTGCTGAGGTCGGCGGGTGCCCATGACACCTACCTGCGGACCTACCGCGGCGTCCTGGATGCCGGGCGGGTGATCGAATTCCTGTTGCTGGACCGGCTTTTCCCGCGCTCGGTGTTCTACTCGCTGCGGTTGGCCGAGCACAGCCTCGACGAGCTGATCAACAGCAGGCACAACCGGGTCGGGTCGACGGCCGAGGCGCAGCGACTGCTCGGCCGGGCACGCAGCGAGCTGGAGTTCCTGCCGCCCGGCGCGTTGCTGGAGTCGCTGGAGGATCAGCTGGCCGCGTTGCAGCAGACCTGCATCCAAGTGGGGGACGCGTTGGCGTTGCAGTACTTTCACTCGGCGCCCTGGGTCGCCTGGACGGACGCCGGGCGCGCCGGCGGTGCGGTCATCGAAGAAGGAGAGCTCTGATGTGGCGCATGCGGGTGGTCCACGCGACGGGCTATGCGTACAAATCGCCGGTGACCGCGTCGTTCAACGAGGCGCGGCTGACCCCGCGGTCGGATTCGCGGCAGAACGTGATCCTCAACCGGGTGGAGACCGTGCCGGCGACCCGCCAGTACCGCTATGTGGACTACTGGGGCACCGCGGTGACGACCTTCGACCTGCACGCCCCGCACGCGGAACTGGAGGTGACCGCGTCCTCGGTGGTGGAGACCGAGGAGGCCGCGGTACCGGAGTCGACGGTCAGTTGGGCGGACCTCAAGTCCGAGGCGGTCATCGACCGCTTCGACGAGTTCCTCACCCCGACGCTGTACACCCCGGCCAGTAAGCGGCTGGAGCGCGTCGGCCGCCAGATCGCCAAGGGCCACGAGCCGCAGAAGGCCGTCATCGAGGCGGCGCGCTGGGTGCACAGCGAGCTCGAGTACGTGCCCGGCACCACCGGGGTGCACTCGTCCGGACTCGATGCGCTGCGGGAGGGCAAGGGCGTCTGCCAGGACTTCGCGCACCTGACCCTGATCGTGCTGCGCGGCATGGGAATTCCGGCGCGCTATGTGTCGGGGTATCTGCACCCGGAGCGCTCGGCGAAGGTGGGCGACACCATCGAAGGGCAGAGCCACGCCTGGATCCAGGCCTGGACCGGCGACTGGTGGCATTACGACCCGACCAACGACAAGGACATCAACGAGCAGTACATCAGCGTCGGGGTGGGCCGCGACTACGCCGACGTCACCCCGCTGAAGGGGATCTACTCGGGCGAGGGGTCCACCGATCTCGACGTCGTCGTGGAGATCACCCGGCTGGCCTGATCCCGACGCCCGGATGCACCTGCACCCGGTGCAGATCGTCGCCGAGTTCGATCTGCCGTTCGAAGACGGCGGCCGCCAGCGCCCGCCAGTCGTCGTACTGGCCGGGTGCGGGGCCGGGCACATAGTGGGTGAGGATCAGGATGCCCACCCCGGCGCGGGCGGCGGTGGCGGCGGCCTGCTGCACCGTGGAGTGGTAGTCGCAGATGTCGCGGATGCGCTGCAGCGGTACGGCTTCGACGAGGTCGTGGCGGATCGCGGTGTGCACCAACGCACCTGCCCCGGCGGCGAGGGCGTCCAGGCTGTCGCACGGCACGGTGTCCCCGGCCAGCACCACCGACGCGCCGGCGTGCTCGACCCGGAAACCGATGGTGGGGGCGACCGGACGGTGATCGGTCGGTGCCGCGGTCACCTGGACCTCGGGGGTGTCCCACACCAGGCCCTCGGTGTATTCGTGCACCTGCACGGCGGGCGGTGCGGTCAGGTCGGCGTGATGGGCGATCCGGTAGCCGATGTCGTGGCCGAAGGCGGCCAGCACGGCGTCCACCACCTGCGCGGTACCCGGCGGGCCGATGATCTGTAGCGGCGCCGGGTCGGGGGTGAAGGTGGTGACCCAGCGGGTGATGATGACATCGCCGAGATCGGCGATGTGGTCACTGTGCAGGTGCGTCAGCAGCAGCGCGGTCAGCTGATTGGCCCCGGACCCGGCGGCCGCCAGCCGAAGCAGCACGCCGCGCCCGCAGTCGACGAGGAACGTCTGCCCACCCGCGCGGATCAGCGTCGACGGACCGGCCCGATCGGGATCGGGGATGGGACTGCCCGTGCCCAGTAGGGTCACCTCGATCATGGCCTCACATATACGCGACCCGCGGGTGGCGGTGGAGGAGATTCGGGCAAACCGGTGGGGATCGGCACCCGCCACGACGTAGCCTGGATGTGTTCGGCATCACATTCTGTTCTCGGAGGCTGTCATGCGCATCGCCGACGTTCTGAAGGCAAAGGGAGCAACCGTCACCACGACGACCCCGGACACCACGGTGGCGACGCTGATCGCCGGTCTGGTGGGCCGCAACATCGGGGCCATGGTGGTGGTCGGACCCGAGGGGCCGGTGGGCATCGTGTCCGAGCGCGATGTGGTGCACAAGCTGCACGAACTCGGTGCCGACCTGCTGACCCGACCGGTCAGCGAGATCATGACCAAACACCTGGTGTTCTGCTCCCCGGAGGACACCGTGGACAGCCTCAGCGCCGCGATGACGCACAACCGGGTGCGCCACATCCCGGTCATCACGAACGGCCGACTGGCCGGCATCGTCAGCATCGGCGACGTGGTCAAGACCCGGATGCAGGAGCTGGAATCCAGCACGGAGCAGTTGCAGGCGTACATCACACAGGGCTGAATGGACGCCGATGAGCGCCTCCGACGTACGGCCCGCCACCCGGACCGACACCGCCGCCCTGTCCCGTGTGCTCGGCCGGGCCTTCTACGAGGACCCGGTGATGTGCTGGCTGCTCCCCGATCCGCAGGCGCGTCGGCGCAAGTTGCACAGGTTGTTCGCCGCGCTGACCCGCCACCACCATCTGTCCCGCGGCGGCGTGGAGGTCGCCGCAGCCGGCTCCGACGCGGCGATCGGGGCTGCGGCGCTGTGGGATCCGCCGGGGCGGTGGCAGCACACCCCGGCCGAGGAACTGCGGGCCGCGCCCGGCATGCTGCTGGCCTTCGGGACCGCGGTGCGCCGCGGCATGCGGCTGACCGAGATGATGAAGGCCCATCACCCCGAGGAGCCGCACTGGTATCTCGCGGTGATCGGCAGCGATCCGCAGGTGCGGGGGACCGGCCTCGGTCAGGCGCTGATGGCATCCCGGCTCGACCGCTGCGATGCGGAACACGCGCCGGCCTACCTGGAATCGAGCAACGAGGCGAACGTGCCCTACTACCAGCGGTTCGGATTCGAGGTCACCCAGGAACTCACGCTGCCCGAGGGCGGGCCCACCCTGTGGGGGATGTGGCGCCGCCCTCGGTGAGCGTCAGGCCCCGGCACCCACCGGGATGGTGACCTCATCGGCCAGTGAGTTGTCGGTGAACGCACCGCGGTAACGCGCCGCCGGATGGGTGTCGGGCAACCGGTCCCCACGCCCGAGTAGCTTGTGCCGCAACGTACCCGACTTGTCGGTCGAGATCAGGCCGCGTTCGCGCAGCGTCGGGAACAACCGGTCGGCGACCTCCCGGAACGATTGCGGCACGGTGGCGTGATAGACGTTGATGCCGTCCACCCCGGCCTCCCGCCACTCCTCCAAGCGATCCGCAATTTCTGACGGGGTGCCCACCACCCGGTTGGCGCCCTCGAGCACCCAGGCCATATCGCGGATGGTCGGCTCCTCGTTGCCGGAGGCCTCGGCCGCCCACCGCTTGAAGCTCTGTATCCCGGTGAACTCACCGAGATCACTGATCGGGGTGTCCAGCGGCAGATTGCCCGCATCCACCCCGGCGTCACCGAGGGCATGCAGCGCAATGCCTTCCAGATCGAGGAAGCGCTTGAGCTCGTCGTTGCGGCGGACCGCCTCGGCGTGGGTGTCACCGATCACGAAGGACAACCCCTGGGCGAAGGTGATGTCGTGGCGGTCACGGCCGTTGGCCGCGGCCAGGGCCCGGGTCTCGGTGGTCAGCGCATGCGCCGCCTCCGGGGTGGGGCTGCTGATGTAGACGCCCTCGGCGTGGCGTGCCGAGAACAGTTGGCCCGCAGGTGAAGAGCCGGCCTGAAACAGCACCGGGGTGCGCTGCGGGGACGGTGAGGTGAAGTGCGGGCCCTCCACGCTGTACCGCTTGCCGACGTGGTTGATCCGGTGGATCTTGGTCGGGTCGGAGTGCACGCTGCGCTCCTTGTCCTGCACCAGCGCATCGTCGTCCCAGGAGCCCTCCCACAGCTTGTAGGCGACGTCGACGTACTCGTTGGCCCACTCGTAACGCTGGTCGTGGGCCAGCGTGCCGTCATGGCCGAAGCTGCGGAACATGTTGGCGTTGAAGCTGGTGACGATGTTCCAGCCGAGACGGCCCTCGGTGTAGTGATCCAGCGAGGACATCCGCCGCGCGAAGTTGAACGGATGGTCCTGCACGATCGAGCTGGTGAACACGATGCCGAGGTTCTCGGTGGCCGCGGCCAGCGCCGAGGCCAGCACCGACGGATCGTTGACCGGGATCTGGATGCCGGACTCGACGGCCTTGCGCCAGTTGCCGTTCCACGGTGCCCGCAGCCCGAACACATCGGCGAAGAACAGCAGGTCGTAGCCGGCCCGGTCCACCTCGGCCGCCAGCGAGGTCCAGTGCCGCAGCGAGTTGAACCGGTGGTTCTGCGCTTCCGGTGCGCGCCACAGTCCATGCAGCACGTGGGATGCGGTGTTCATCACGAACGCCGAGTAGTACAGCGGCTTCTTGGGGGTGCTCATGACTTCGCAGAGGTGCTCTCGGACTCGTCGGCGGCGCCGATCGGGCCGAGCGTGTCACGGATCAGGGCGTTGTCGGTGGTCTCCAGGAACTCGGCGATCTTGGGATCGGAGAACGTCGCGATCAGCTTCTGCACGTTCGGGTCGTCGAGGTGTTTGTCGCTGACCACCAGGCCGCCCTCGCTGCCCACCGGGGCGGGGTGGCGGTCCAGGATCTGGTCCTCGGTGAGACCGGAGGCGTACACGTCGGAGATGTGCACCACGACGGCGTCGACGTCGGCGAGGCTGCGGGCCAGCTGACCGATCGGCACCTGGATGAACTCGTAGTTCTTGGGATTGGACTCGACATCGGCCAGCTGCGGCAGACCCTTGAGGTCGGTCTTGCCCGGCTTCAAGGTGATCTGGCCCGCCTCGGCGAGGTCGAGCAGCGCGATCGCCTGCCCGGCCGGATCGTCGCGCAGCGCGATCTTCGCGCCGTCGGGCACCTCGTCCCAGCTGTCGTACTTGTCCGAGTAGGTGGCCTGATCCCAGGTGAACGTCGGTGCGGCCAGGGTCAGTTCGAACCCGTTGGCGGCGATGGCGTCATTCAGGAACGGCTGGTGCTCGAAGAAGTTACCCGCCACGTTGCCGGCATCCACGGCGCGGTTGATCTCGATCAGGTTGTCGATCTGGACCGGTTTGATGGTGATGCCGTGATCGGGGGCGACGTTCTCGGCGATATAGGCCAGCAGGTTCTCGGCGGCGATGTCGGTGCTCCAGGTGGCGACCTCCAGGGTGGTGCCGAATTCCTTGTCCTGGTTGGACACCTGCGCGTAGGTGATGCCGCCGGCGACGGCCGCCACGGCCACCGCGGCGCCGGCCACCCACGGCCAGCGCTTGCGCTTCTTGATCTGGATGTCGACGCCGGCCGGGTTGTTCTGGTCTGTCACTGGTCTTCCTTCTGCTTGGGGCGGGGTGGGGTCAGCGGGTCAGCGCGCGGACGGCGCGGTCACCGGCGAACTGGACGAGCTGGATGGTGATGATCAACGCGATCACCGTGGCGATCATGATGTTGTCGTCGAATCGGTTGTAGCCGTAGGTGATCGCGAGATGTCCGACACCGCCGGCGCCGATCGACCCGGCGATCGCCGAGTACTCGATCATCGCGATGGTGTTGACGGTCAACGCGCCGGCCAGGGCGGGCAACGCCTCGGACAGCTGCACCGAGCGGATCACCTGCACATGCGAGCCGCCGGACACCAGGCCCATGTCGGTGACATCGGTGCGCACCTCGCGCAACGCGTTCTGCACGAGCCGGGCGAAGAACGGCACACCGGCGACGGTCATCGGCACGATGGCGGCCGCGATGCCGATCGTGGTCCCGACGATGAACCGCGTCACCGGGATGATGGCGGCCATCAGGATCAGGAACGGCAGCGAGCGGCCGATGTTGACGACGGTGTTCAGCACCGTGAACACCCGCGGGTTGGGGAACAGCCCCAGGTTCGAGGTGTTGTGCAGGATGATCCCGACCGGGGTGCCGATCAGCACGACCAGGGTCATGGTGACGCCGACCATGATCCAGGTCTCCCCGTAGGCGGGCAGCAGCAGTTCGGGGACCCTCAGCCAGGGGGTACTGAAGTCGTCCGCGGCGAGGTAGGTCATGCCGCGGCCTCCGCGGATCCCGCGGTGGCCTTCTCGACCGGCCGCACATGAAGTCCGCGCGCGGTGAGGTGTTCGGCGAAACCAGCCGGCGCAGCGGGGGAGATGGCCAGCACAGCGCGGCCCACCGCGACCCCGCGGATGGCCTCCACGCTGGCGCTGAGCACGCTGACCTGTGCACCGTCCAGGCCGGGGGTGGTCTGGATGGAGGTGAGCCAGTCCAGCGGGACGGTGCGGGAGGCGTGCGAGATCTCCCACACCTCGCCCCGGCCGTCGTGCGGGACGCTGGGCCGGTCGGGCAGCAGTTCGTGCGCCAGCGCGGAGGTGGGGTTCAGGATGACGTCCTGCACCGAACCACTCTCGATGATGCGGCCGTCCTCGATCCGGGCCACCGAGTCGGCGATCTCGCGGACCACCTCCATCTCATGGGTGATGAGGATGATCGACAGCCCGAACTCGTCGCGCAGATGGCTGAGCAGACCGAGAATGGACTTCGTGGTGGCCGGATCCAGACCGGAGGTCGCCTCGTCGGACAACAGGTTCGACGGTCCCAGCGCCAGCGCGCGGGCGATCCCGACGCGCTGCTTCTGACCGCCGGACAGCTGGGCGGGGTGGAACTCCCGGCGATCCGACAAGCCCACCCGCTCAAGCAGTTCGGTGACCCGCTTGTCGATCGACTCCTCGGTGGCGCTCAGGTACTGCAGTGGCAGCGCGATGTTCTGGGCGACCGTGCGGCGGCGCAGTAGGGGAGCGGTCTGGAAGATGACGCCGACTCCGCGCCGGGCGGCGATCAACTCGTCACCGTCGAGTCGGGTGAAGTCCTTGCCGTCGACGCGCACCGTGCCGCTGGTCGGGCGCTCCAAGAAACTGACACATCGTGACAGCGTGCTCTTACCGGCGCCGCTGGGGCCCACCACGGCGAGGATCTCACCGCTGCCCACCGACAGCGAGATGTCGTCGAGCACGGTGCGGTCACCGAATCGCTTGGTCAGGTTCTCGATTTCGATCACGGAAAGCTCTCTCATTCGAACGGATGCCCGCCGCGTGCAGTGGATGCGGGCAGCCAAATCTCACCGCACCGGCGGTGTTTCCGTTCGCCGCCGGGCGGGCCCGGGGGACCGACGCACCTGCTCAGCGGCCCGACGGACTAGGAATCGAACTGATCCGAACTACCGGCCTGCGGGTTCGGGGTCCAGCGGGCCTCGACGGGCCCGCCACCGTCCGGCGCCGGTGCAAAGATCGGTCCCATCGCTGACAACCTGTTGAATTCGATTGGAATCGGACGGAATACATGACCGCTCGTCCCCGCTTCGGTGTGTGGGCCAACGTGCACGGCACGATGGCCGCGCTCGGCCACCCCGATGATCCCGTCGACGCCTCCTGGGCCCGGGTGCGCGATCAGGTGCTGCTGGCCGAGCGGCTCGGATTCGAGACCACCCTGATCGCCCAGCACACCATGAACCCGCTGGGGGAGCAGCTCGACCAGCTCGACGCGTGGAGTGCGGCCGCCGCGCTGGCCGCACTCACCGAGCGCATCGAGATCATCGCCGCGATCAAGCCGTCGATCATCCACCCGACGATCCTGGCCAAACAGGCCCAGGGCATCGAGGAGATCAGCGGCGGCCGGTTCGCCGTCAACGTCGTCAACGCCTGGTGGATCCCGGATCTGGAGCGCTCCGGGATCGGCATGCTGGAGCACGACGAGCGCTACGTCTACGGCTCCGAGTGGTTGCACGTGGTCCGCCGGTTGCTGTCCGGGGAACGAACGACGTTCGACGGCAAGTACTTCCACATCGACGAGTTCGAACTGCACCCGGTCGGTACGAACCGCCCCCGCCCGCGCATCTATCTGGGCGGCGAGTCGGGCCCGGCGCGGGACCTGGCCGCGGCCGAGGCCGATGTGCTGTTCCTGAACGGTCAGTCGGGCGAGGAAGCCCGCGCGCTGATCGCGGATGTGCGTTCGCGCCCGCGCGCCGGGCTGGACCCGCTGCGCTTCGGGATGGCGGCGTTCGTGGTGACCGCGCCGACGGCGCGGGAGGCCGCCGAGCTGATGCGGTACCACTGGGAACTGCAGCGCGTCGATCAGGGCCGCACCGACGACGTCACCGCCACGTTCGGTCGCGACACCGACCCGGCCTCGCCGATGTGGCAGCGGCTCAGCGCCCTTCCGCATGTCGGCCCCAACGGCGGTACGGCGGCGGGGCTGGTCGGCGACTACGACACCGTCGCCCAGCGGATCGTCGACTGGTACGGCGACGGGATCGAGACATTCATGTTGGCGTTCCAGCCTTTCGAGGCGGAGATGGAACGATTCGCGGCCGAGATCGCCCCGCGGGTGGACCGGCTGTTGCAGACCCAGGAGGTGGCGTCGTGAGCCCCGACAATCAGCTGAAGTTCCACTGGTACCTGCCCACCCACGGCGACACCAGTACGATCGCCGACAACCGAAGTCGCGACGCGACCCGGCTGGAACCGCATCTACAGCCCACCCTGGAGAACCTGACCACGCTGGTCCGCACCGCGGAGAGCTTCGGCTTCGAGGCCGCGCTCACCCCGACCGGCTCGCACTGCGAGGACTCCTGGCTGGCCACCACCGCGCTGGCCCAACACTCACAGCGGCTCAAGTTCCTGGTCGCCTTCCGGCCCGGCGCGGCGTCGCCGACGCTGGCCGCCCAGCAGGTCAGCACCTACCAGCGGTTCACCGGAAATCGGTTGGCGCTCAACGTGGTCACCGGCGGCGCCGACGACGAGGCGCGCCGGTTCGGCGACGATATCGACAAGGCGGCCCGCTACCGGCGCACGCATGAGTTCCTCACCATCGTGCGCGGGACGTGGAGCAACCCGGAGTTCTCCTTCCACGGCGAGTTCTACAACGTCGAGAACGCCCGGACCGCCTACCCGGTGCAGGCCCCGCCGACCATCTACTTCGGCGGGTCCTCCCCGGAGGCCATCGAGGTCGCCGCCGAGCACGCCGAGGTGTACCTCACCTGGGGCGAGCCGCCCGCGCAGGTGGCCGAGAAGATCGAACGGGTGCGCGCGGCCGCGGCCCGGCGCGGCCGGACCATCCGGTTCGGCCTGCGCATGCACACGGTGGCCCGCCCCACCGAGG
Organism: Mycolicibacterium aurum; assembly: GCA_900078775.1. GTDB lineage: Bacteria > Actinomycetota > Actinomycetes > Mycobacteriales > Mycobacteriaceae > Mycobacterium > Mycobacterium aurum_A. The sequence goes on along the minus strand of LT549889.1, from coordinate 2,863,468 downwards.
AGCAGGCCTGGCAGCGGGCCGCGGAACTGCTGGCCGGCGTCAGCGCGGAGGAGGTGCGCCGCGCGCACGAGCGCTACCGCAACAGCGCGTCGGAGGGCCAGCGACGGATGGCCGCGCTGACCAACGGTGAGCTCGTCGACGCGCGCAGCCTGGAGGTGCATCCGGGCCTGTGGGCCGGGCCCAGCCTGTTGCGTGACGGTGCCGGGACCGCCGCGATCGGCAGCTACCAGACGGTGGCCCGGGTCATCGAGGAGTACGCGGGCCTGGGCATCAGCGAGTTCATCCTGTCCGGCTACCCGCAGATCGAGGAGATCCGGCACGTCGGGGAGGGCGTGCTGCCCCGGTTGCGGGCCGCGGCGCCGGTGGTCGTCCCGGTCTGAACACGTGCCCCGCGGGCGCACCGGGGTCGCGAGCGGGCGTGAACTCCGCCAGATCTGCGGCGTGTCGCCCGCACACCTGCACGCTCGCGAGGGCAGGGCTCAGGACCAGGAGTATTCGGCGCGCAGCCGGGCGGCGATGACGTCGAAGCGGACCTTGTCCAGGATGGCGCCCTCGCGGCGGATGCCGTCCTCGGGCACGTCGAGCACCCGATCCAGCCGCACCCAGCTGGGCCGGCCGTCGTAGTCCCAGCTGCCGGTGCCGATGCCGACCCAGTCGGCGTCGTCGGAGTGATGTTCCCGGCTGGAGAGCATCAGCCCGAGCAGCGTGCGCTGGTCGCGGCCCACCACCAGCACCGGCCGGTCCTTACCGCGGGTCGGATCGTCCTCGTAGACCACCCAGGTCCACACGATCTCGCCGGGATCGGCGCGGCCGTCCAGGTCGGGGGCGTAGGCGATGCGCCGGGCCCGGTGCGCGGTGGGCACGGCGTGGAAGGTCACCGGGCGGCCGCTGGGCAGCGCGGTCGGCGGCTGCGCGGCGCTACCCGCGAGTGCGTCCATACCGATCTTCAGTCCTTGCTGGATGACCCGCTCCGGCGTCGGAAGCTGGCGGATGAGTTTGGGGGCCTCGTTGAAGACAAGGTTCTCGGCGAATTTCTGAAACGCCTTCCACTGCGACGCCATAGCGGCCAAGCATAGTCGTCGAAGGGGTCGGCCCGATTGTGTCGAGCAGGCCCGCAGTCGATACGCTGGGATCACACGATCACGCCAGGACCAGGAGAAACCCAATCAGCACCTTCGCCGACAAGACGTTCACTGCGCCGGCGCAGATCAGGAACTTCTGCATCATCGCCCACATCGACCACGGCAAATCGACGTTGGCCGACCGGATGCTGGGCATCACCGGTGTTGTCGCGGACCGCGATATGCGGGCCCAGTACCTGGACCGGATGGATATCGAGCGGGAACGCGGGATCACCATCAAGGCGCAGAACGTGCGGCTGCCGTGGACGGTCACCGGCGAGGACGGCACCGAAGAGAACTACGTCCTGCATTTGATCGACACCCCCGGCCACGTCGATTTCACCTACGAGGTGTCGCGCGCCCTGGAGGCCTGCGAGGGGGCGGTACTGCTGGTCGACGCCGCGCAGGGCATCGAGGCGCAGACGCTGGCCAACCTGTACCTGGCGCTGGACCGGGAGCTGACCATCATCCCGGTGCTCAACAAGATCGACCTGCCCGCCGCCGACCCGGACCGCTACGCCGGCGAGATCGCGCACATCATCGGCTGCGAACCCGAGGATGTGCTGCGGGTGTCCGGCAAGACCGGTGTCGGGGTGCGTGAACTGCTCGACGAGGTGGTCCGGCAGATCCCGGCCCCGGTCGGTGACGCCGACGCCCCGGCGCGGGCGATGATCTTCGACTCGGTCTACGACATCTACCGTGGCGTGGTCACCTACGTCCGCGTCGTGGACGGCAAGCTCAATCCCCGCGAGAAGATCAAGATGATGTCCACCGGCGCGACGCATGAGTTGCTGGAGGTCGGCATCGTCTCACCCGAGCCGAAGGCCTCCGACGGTCTCGGGGTCGGCGAGGTCGGCTACCTCATCACCGGCGTGAAGGACGTCCGTCAGTCCAAGGTCGGCGACACCGTCACCACCGCACGCAACGGCGCCACCGAGGCGCTCACCGGCTACCGCGAGCCGCGCCCGATGGTGTACTCGGGCCTGTACCCGGTGGACGGCTCGGACTACCCGGTGCTGCGCGAGGCGCTGGACAAGCTGCAGCTCAACGACGCCGCCCTGACCTATGAGCCCGAGACCTCGGTGGCGCTGGGCTTCGGCTTCCGGTGCGGTTTCCTGGGCCTGCTGCACATGGAGATCACCCGGGAGCGCCTGGAACGCGAGTTCAACCTGGACCTGATCTCCACCGCCCCCAACGTCGTGTACCGCGTGGTCAAAGAAGACAACACGGAAATGATCGTCACCAACCCGTCGGACTGGCCCGAGGGCAAGGTCCGCGCGGTCTACGAGCCGGTCGTGAAGACGACGGTCATCGCGCCCAGCGAGTTCATCGGCACCATCATGGAACTGTGCCAGTCCCGCCGCGGTGAGCTCGGCGGGATGGACTACCTGTCCCCGGAGCGGGTCGAACTGCGCTACACCATGCCGCTCGGCGAGATCATCTTCGACTTCTTCGATTCGTTGAAGTCCCGCACCCGCGGCTACGCCAGCCTGGACTACGAGGAGGCCGGCGAGCAGGAGGCCGACCTGGTCAAGGTGGACATCCTGCTCCAAGGTGAGGCCGTCGACGCGTTCAGCGCCATCGTGCACAAGGACGGCGCCTCGGCCTACGGCAACAAGATGACCACCAAGCTCAAGGAACTCATCCCGCGCCAGCAGTTCGAGGTGCCGATCCAGGCCGCGATCGGCTCCAGAATCATTGCCCGCGAGAACATCCGGGCCATCCGCAAGGACGTGCTCTCCAAGTGCTACGGCGGTGACATCACCCGTAAGCGCAAGCTGCTGGAGAAGCAGAAAGAGGGCAAGAAGCGGATGAAGACGATCGGCCGGGTCGACGTCCCGCAGGAGGCCTTCGTGGCGGCCCTGTCGACCGATGCAGCGGCGGATAAACCAAAGAAGTGACGCCGGCCGCGTCATCGGTCACAATGACGCGGTGAACAGTGCCGATACGCCGCGCGGACGCCATGCCCGTCGGGCCGTGCTCGCCATGGTGATCGGCTGTGCGCTGCTGGCCGGGTGTTCGAACACGGTGACCGGGCAGGCTGTCCGCGGCGGCAATGTGGTGCCGATCGACGCGCCGCCGCTGCGGGAGAATCAGCTCGAGGGTGTGCTGCTGGCAATCGAGGACATCAACGAGGTGATGGGTTCGGACTCCATGGAGGTCACCGGCGAACTCGACACGATGGTCGACCATTCCGGGGATGTGTCCGAACCCGACTGCCTCGGTTCGATTTTCGGCGCCGAGGAGCCGGTGTACGGGGACAGCGGGTACACCGCTGTGCGCGATCAGGTGTCGCGGGAACCCGACGAGGACAACGAACACTGGGTGGAGCAGACCGCCGTGCTCTACCCGTCGGCGGCCCAAGCGCAGCGGTTCTTCGACGGCGCCGAGTCGGACTGGGAGGCCTGCGGCGGGACGTCGATCGACATCAGCGACGGCACCGACAGCTACACCTGGCAGATCGAGGACCTGGCGGTCACCGACCTGATGCTGACCCAGGTCACCACCCAGGATGACGCCGACGGTTGGGAGTGCCAGCACGCCCTGTCCACGGTGACCAACGTGGTGGTTGAGGCCTGGGCGTGCAGCTACGGCGCCGGTGACGAGGCGGCCGAGATCGCCGCCCGGATGGTCGACAACGCCATCGGTTAGGGCATATCGGCCGTCGGCCCGAATCATGGCCCGCCGGCCTCGTATGCGGTCAGGGGAACTGGTCCTAGGGTGGGTCCTGTGAGTGCACAGGACCGCATACGTTGGGACGCGGCGTACGCCGAGGGCGACGTCGCGGCCGGGCCCGCACTGCCGGCAGTGTTCCGGGACCACGCAGAAGTGCTGCCGCGCACCGGGATCGCGCTGGACATCGCCTGTGGCACAGGTGCTGCCGCGGTATGGCTGGCGCTGCGCGGTCTCGATGTGCACGCCGTCGACGTCTCCGCGGTGGCGATCGGTCGGGCGCGCGATCTGGCCGAATCACGCGGTGTCGCGGTAGATTTCGAGGTAGTCGATCTCGATGCGGGACTGCCGCCGAGTCGGTCGGCCGATCTGGTGCTGTGTCACAAGTTTCGGGACCCCGCCCTCTACCCGCAGATGGCTGCCCGGCTGAAACCGGGCGGGCTGTTGGCGATCTGTGTGCTCAGTGAAGTCGGCGCCACACCCGGTAGGTTCCGGGCAGTGCCGGGTGAATTGCATGCGGCCTTCGGGGAACTCGATGAGCTGGCAGCGGGGGAGGGCGCGGGCCAGGCCTGGTTGCTTGCCCGCCGCCGGTGACCCGCGGCCGGGTTCCCGGCGCGCATCGACCTGTCGTCCTGTTGCCTCATGTCAAGATGCGCGCGTAGGGGTCTTCGTTGCCTCACGTACTCGTGCGCGCTTGGTGATTTGAGGCTGGGCGGTGGGGCCGGCCTTGGCGATGGCAAGGGTGAACAGTCGGGTGGTCAGTGCTTGGACTTGGCGCTGGGTGGCGGCGGGATTGATCAGCGAGTGAGCTCGGGTTAACGACACGATGCGTTGCACGGTCATGGTGGGGTGATCGATCGCGCGATGGAAAGGGGTGGTGGCTTTGTCGTGTTTCTTGGATACTTTGGCGCCTCTGCGGACCTTCGATATGAGTTTCTGCTGCGGGTAGAAATAGTTGGTCAGCATGGATTGCAGTCGCCAGATCTCGTTGAGTAACAACAGTTCTGAAGCGGTGTCATAGCGGTAGTAGCCCACCACGGTGCGTACCACTGACCAGTTCTTCTGCTCCACGTGGCAACCGTCGTTCTTGTTGCCCAGCCGCGACCTGGTGAAGGTGATCTGGCGTCCTTGGCACCAGGCGAACAAGTCCTCGTTGATGAACTCCGACCCGTTGTCGGAATCCACACCCAAGATCGGAAACGGCATCATGCGGGCGATCTCGTTGAGCGCGGCGAGCACACATTTGGCGTTCCTGTCGGGCACGGAGCGGTTCTCGGTCCAGCCCGTGGCGATATCGGTGACCGTCAGCGTGAACGCATGGCCTCCGCCCCGGATGCCACCGTCGTGGAAGACCGTGTCGATCTCCACGAAGCCGGGCACCGCATCGTCCCACTCGGCCCAGGTGCGCACCGGGATCTGACTTTTGAGCAGCGATCCCGGCTTCGTACCGCAACGTCCCCTGAGTTGGCGTTTGGCCCGTTCTGGAGCTAGTCGGCGATCGATGGTGGCCGCTGACATCGATACCAATAGTTCGGCGGTGTCCTCGTCGATGGTCAGCTCCCCGAAGTGGCGCAACACCGCGACCAGTTCACCAAGCATCGGCGCCAGCCGTTTCCCGGCTGGCATCCCCAGCACCGTCCAGCACAGCACCAGAGCGGCGATGACATCCTCGCCGTAGGTCACCGGCCGCGGACTGCGTGGAGTCACGATCTTGGGCGCCAACGCCGATTTCAGCGCCTTGCGGGCATGGTTGCGATGCCACCCCGTCGTGGCGCACAACTCGTCCAGAATCCGGCTCTTATCCCGCTTGCTCGCCAGGATGTACCGGACCGCGATCGTCTCCGCCACGGCTTTGCGCTCGGCCAACGTCAACCCCATCAATCGGGCTTACGCGCGCATTTTCAATGAGGCAACGAATCCCCCGTTCGCGCGCATTTTTGGTGAGTCAACGCGGTCGTACCCGGGTGGCATAATAGAACACGTGTTCGAGAGCCGGGGTGTCGCCTCCCACCTCGATGCTGCGCGCGATCAGCTGCGCTCCGAACGTCGGGCGGTGGCCGCCAAGATCCTGGAAGCGGGCCGGTTCGCTCTGGCCCGGATGGCCGAGCTGGGTCACGCCTTCGAGGATCTCATCGTCGATGACTGGGAACTGGCCGCTGCCGAACTGGGAGCCGAACTGGGGATCAGCCGCGGCCGGGCCTGCACCCTCATCACCCAGGGTCGTGATCTGATCACCCGGCTGCCGAGGTTCGCGGAGATCTTTTCCCAGGGCGGCGTGGATCTGCGGGTACTGCGGGTCATCCTGCACCGCACCGCCCTGATCACCGACCCCGACATCATGTCGGTCATCGACACCCAACTGGCGGCCGCGGCACCGTCGTGGAATACCCGCTCTGACGAGCGGATCTGCGAGTTGGTGGACTGGATGGTCATCGATGTCGACCCCGATGCCGTGCGCCGAGCCCGCAAGGCCCGCCGGTCCCGCAGCATCCATATCGAACCGATCGGCGACGGGATGGTGGAGATCTACGGCCGCGTCGATGCCGCCAAGGGCGCGGTGTTCGATCAGCGCCTCGATGAACTGTCCCGCACCGTGTGCCCGGATGACCCGCGCACCCTTGATGAGCGGCGTGCCGACGCGATCGATCTGCCGTCCTTGGGTGCGACCGTGCTGCCCTGCGAGTGCGGTAACGCGGACTGCCCCGCCGCCGGTACCGAGGCGCCCACCGGCAACATCGTCATTCACCTGCATGGTGACCGGGACACGATCGAGGGCCGCTCGGATCGTCCGGCGCTACTTCCCGGGTATGGCCCGATCCCTGCCGAGCAGGTCCGCAAGATGGTCCCGCAGGCCGAGGTTCGGCCGGTACCTGCGGCGGCCGAACTGGGCGCCGAGCGTGGCTACCAGCCATCCCGCAAGCTCGCCGAATTCGTCGCATGCCGGGATCTGACCTGCCGCTGGCCCGGTTGCACCGTGCCCGCGCAGCGCTGCGATATCGACCACACCACACCGTGGCCCTACGGCCCGACGCATCCGTCGAACACCAAGTTGTATTGCCGAATCCATCACTTGATCAAGACGTTTCACTGCGGACCGGGTGGTTGGCGCGATCGGCAGAACGCGGATGGCACGATTACGATCACTGCCCCCAACGGTCGGGTGTACACCACCAAGCCGGACGGCAATCTGTTCTTCCCGCAGCTGGATATCCCGAAGGCGACGCTCCTACTGAAATCGGCACCACCGCCGAGCCCGCACCGAGAACTCGCCGCTCCCAAGCGCGCCCGCACCCGCGCTCAGAACCGGGCCTACCGAATAGCCTACGAGCGCGCGCTCAACCGCGCGCACTACGAGGCCAATCCTCCGCCGTTCTGAGCGTGTGGGTGACGGGTGATGCCTAACCCGTCACCGCGAATGCCGCTCGCCGCCGCATTGAGCGCCGGGTCGAGGAAGGCGCAGGCCAGGCCTGGCTGTCGGCCAGGAAGCGGTGACTCAGACCGAGACCGGCTGGTCCTGGGTGAACAGGGCGCCCCAGTTCGTCGACGTGCCGCGGTTGGCGGGGTAGCTGTTGGTGCGGCCGGTGGCACGGGCCCCGGTCCGGTTGACCACCGTGAGCAGCATGTCGAACTCGGTGCGCTGGCAGCACCCGCGCAACCTCGCCGTGAGATCGGCTTCCGGTCGCGGTTGGGGTGCGTGCGTCATGCCCCCATAGTGACCGGCCCGGGCGATTCTGCCCAGGGTTTTGCGCACCCGGTGAGCAAAACTCCGCAGGGGCCGGGTCCGCCGGATCAGGTCGGCGCGTTGGCCGGCTGGAACGTGCCGGTGCTGTCGGCCTCCTCCTCGGCGCGGATGACGTGCACCACCGCGTTGATCAACGCCAGGTGGGTGAACGCCTGCGGGAAGTTGCCCAGGTGCCGCCCGGTCCGCGGCTCGATCTCCTCGGCGTAGAGATGCAGCGGGCTGGCGAAGGACAGCAGCCGCTCGCACAGTCGCTTGGCCTTGGCCACCTCACCGATCTCGACCAGTGCGGACACCAGCCAGAACGAACAGATGGTGAAGGTGCCCTCCTCACCGGACAGGCCGTCGTCGGTCTCCTCGACTCGGTACCGCAGCACCAGGCCGTCCTCGGTGAGCTCCTCGGCGATCGCCATCACGGTGGCCCGCACCCGGTAGTCGTCGGCCGGCAGGAACCGGGTCAGGATCGCCAGCAGCAGAGAGGCATCCAGTGCGTCGTCCCCGTAGCGCTGGGTCAGCACCCCGCGGGAGTCCACCCCGTGCTCCAGCACGTCGGCCTTGATCTCCTCGGCGATCTCGCGCCACTGCTGGGCGTAGGACTTCTCGCCCTGCAGCTCGGCCAGTTTGGAACCGCGGTCCAACGCCACCCAGCACATGATCTTGGAGGAGGTGAAGTGCTGCGGCTCGCCGCGCACCTCCCAGATGCCCCGGTCGGGCTCCTTCCAGTGCTTGATGGCCTCCTCCACCTGATTCTTCAGGATCGGCCACAGCGCCTCGGGCATCTGCTCGCGCGACTTCGCATGCAGGTACACCGAATCCAGCATGGTGCCCCAGATGTCGTGCTGCATCTGGTTGTACGCGCCGTTGCCGATGCGCACCGGCCGGGAGTTGTCGTAACCGGACAGGTGGTGCAATTCCTCCTCGACCAAGCTGCGCTCACCGCCCACGCCGTACATCACCTGCAGCGGATGACGTTCCCCGTTGGTGGCCCCGGACACGTCGGCGATGAAGGAGAAGAAGTCGTCGGCCTCACGGTCCAGTCCCAGCGTGTAAAGGCCCCACAGCGCGAACGTGGAGTCGCGGATCCACGAGTAGCGATAGTCCCAATTGCGTTCGCCCTGAGGGGTTTCCGGCAGAGAGGTGGAGCTGGCCGCCAGCAGTGCACCGGTCGGCGAATAGACCAGACCCTTCAGGGTCAGCGCGCTGCGCTGCAGATAGGCCCGCCACGGGTGATCGGGGAAGTCCCCGATGTTGATCCACTGCCGCCACGACTCACTGGTCTTCCACATCTTGTCCGCGGCTTCTTCGAAGTTCTGCGGCGCGGGATGTTTGGACCAGCTCAGCGCCACGAACACCTTGTCGCCCTCGGTGAGCCGGGTCCGGGCCCGGGCCTCGTGGCCCTCCAGGCCGATCCGCAGGTTGGTGGTCAGCCGCAGCGTGGGATTGGCCTCGGGATCCGTGCGGGCCCGTGCGATCGCCTCACCGTAGGCGGCCGAGGAGTACTCCCAGGTGGCCGGGCTGCGCCCGTAGTCGAAGTTCGGTTCGCAGCTCATCACCAGTTCCACCACCCCGCTCACACACCGCACGGTGCGCAGCAGGATGTGTTCGGCATCCCAGTCGGTGGGGGTGCGGCGGTGGGTGCGCGAGCGGGTCTCGGTGTCGTGCCAGGGCCCCATCACCAGTGCGTCGCGCACGATCATCCAGCCGGTGTGGGTCTGCCAGGTGGTCTCCATGATGAGGCTGCCGGGCAGATAGCGCCGCGCCGAGGGCACCGACACGCCGTACGGGCTGAGCCGGAAATGGCCGGCCCCGCGATCGAGGATGGCGCCGAACACACTCGGCGAATCCGGTCGCGGCACGCACAGCCATTCGACCGAACCCGCCGAGGACACCAGGCAGGTGTTCTCGCAGTCGGAGAGGAACGCGTAATCGGCGATGGGCGGGAACGGGTTTCGTGCGGCTCCGGAACCGGCGTAGGCGATGGGAGCCGTCGCCGTGAACGGGGTCGGCGTCGAACTTTGCTCGCTGTGCTCCAAAACCATGTCGCCCATCATGGGTGCAGAATCAGTCGGCGTCTAGTCGCGCGCGCCCTGGCGGGTGCGCCGCGCGAAAGCGGGTGCATGCTCGGGTAACGGTCCGATCGCGATGCCGTAGGCGATGATCCTGCGCAGCAGCGGGATCCGGCCGACCAACCGGACGGCGGCCGGCGGGTCGGCGGGCGCGTCGGACGAGACTGCGACGGCGATCACCCGGTTGTGCACCTGCTTCTGCACGCCCTGCACCACGACGGTGGGCAGCAGTCGACGGATCTGCACCCGCCGCAGGTGCGCGGTGGTCACCGCCCCGGCGAGCAGCGGGCCGGCGAGCAGGCGCGCGGTGGCCACCGCGTCGGCCACCGCCAGGTTGATGCCCACCCCGCCCACCGGGGACATGGCGTGCGCGGCGTCCCCGATGCACAGCAACCCGTCCTCATACCAGCGCGGTAACCGATTCAACTGCACGTCCAGCAGTTTCACCTCGTCGAACGAGGTGACGGTGGCGATCCGGTCGGCCACCCAGGGCACCACTGCGGTGACGCGCCGGTGCAGCGATTCGATGCCCTCGGAGCGCAGTTCGCGGTCGGACCCTTTGGGGATGACGAACGCGCACTGGTAGTAGTCGCCGCGGTCGATCATGGCGACCACGTGGCCGGAGCCGATCGCGCCGGCCAGCCCGGCCGGATCGTCCTCGCCGCGCGGCAGCCGGAACCACCAGACGTCCATCGGCGCGCCGAAACTCTTGGGCGCCAACGTCTTGCGTCCTGAAGTCATCGCCTCACGCAGGGTGGAGGCGCGGCCGTCGCAGGCGACGGTCAGCGGGGCGTACAACCGGTGTACCGCGCCGTCGGCGTCGCGATAGCGCACCCCGGTGACCGACCGGCCGTCGCGCAGCGGTTCGAGCACCTCGCTGCTGCGCAGCAGGGTGAACGTCGGCTCCTGCTCGGCGGCCCGGGCCAGCAGTTCCAGGAAATCCCACTGCGGGACCAGCGCGATGTGCTGATGGGCACCCGGCAGCCGGCTCAGATCCATCTGCACCGGGGCCCCGCGCACCGACAGCCGCACCGAATCGATCATCCGGTGCGGCAGCGCGGCGAAGCTCGCACCGAGCTCGAGTTCGTCGAGCAGCGTCAGCGTGCTGGCGTGCACGGTGTCCCCGCGGAAGTCCCGCAGGAAGTCGGGGTGCTTCTCCAGCACGGTGACGTGCACCCCGGCCCGGGCCAGTAACAGTCCGAGCATCATCCCGGCGGGTCCGCCACCGGAGATGATGCATCCGGTCGCACGCTCCGGCTCGGAACCTGTCGGCATGGCTCCATGTTGGCACCGATCCCTGGCGCACTACTGTGGGTTCGGTGGACGAATTCCTGAGCTGGTGGGACGGTGTTGAGCTGTGGCTGTCCGGGCTCGGCTTCGTCGCCCAAACCGCAATCGTGATGCCTGTCGTGCTGTTGTTGGCCTGGGGGATCGCCGTGGTCCTCGACGGGGCCCTCGGGAACGGCATCCGGCTGGTGCGCCGGGGCTCACACCAGGAAGAGGAGCCGTCGTGAACCAGATGCCGCGGTCACGGGTGACGCTGGCGTTGGTCGCACTGTTGGCGCTCGTCATCGTCATGTGGTTGCTGACCCGCTAGCACAGCGACGTTTGACCCCGACGGGTGGCGTGAGTCAATTCTGGTACTCTTCGCCCCATGCGCGCAGCGACCGGCACCCAGAGCCATGTCTTGGCTCTCATTGCCGTGGGTTTTTCCGCTGTCGCTGATGTCTGTTGTTGTCGCTGACCCATACCCGTCTGCGGTTTGGCGTCGGTAGCGGCTTATCCAGCGTCGCGCATTGATCCGTCTCCTTTCCGTACGCGCGGGTGCCCTGTCCCCGTCATCCGCCCGGAAAGGCCATCAATGCGCAACCTGATCACCTCCACCAAGCGCTGGAGCGCGCTCACCGCTCTGGCGTTGTCCAGCACGCTGGTCGCCGCCTGCAGCGGCGGTGCCAGCGATGTCGCCGGCGAGGGCAACACCGCCGCGGCGGACACCACCCTCACGCTGGTGGCGTTCGCCGTGCCGGAGCCGGGCTGGTCCAAGGTGGCGCCGGTGTTCGCGGCCACCGAGGAAGGCAAGGGTGTCGGAGTCACGGCCTCCTACGGCGCATCCGGTGACCAGTCCCGCGGTGTGGAGTCCGGCAAGCCGGCCGACGTCGTCAACTTCTCCGTCGAGCCCGACGTCACCCGCCTGGTCAAGGCCGGTCTGGTCGACGAGGACTGGAACGCCGGTGCGCACAAGGGTCTGCCGTTCGGTTCGGTGGTCACCTTCGCCGTCCGCGAGGGCAACCCGAAGAACATCCGCGACTGGGACGATCTGCTGCAGCCCGGTATCGAGGTCATCACGCCCAGCCCGCTGAGCTCGGGTGCGGCCAAGTGGAACCTGCTGGCCCCGTACGCGGCCAAGAGCAACGGCGGCCAGGATCACGAGGCCGGTATCGCCTACGTCCAGGAACTGGTCAGCCAGCACGTCAAGCTGCGCCCCGGCTCCGGCCGGGAAGCCACCGATGTGTTCCGGCAGGGCACCGGCGACGTGCTGCTGGCCTACGAGAACGAGGCGCTGCACTTCGATCTGGAGCACGTCAACCCGCCGCAGACCTTCAAGATCGAGAACCCGGTCGCCGTCGTCAACACCAGCAAGCACCTGGACAAGGCCACCGAGTTCGTGAACTTCCAGTACACCCCGGAGGCGCAGAAGGTGTGGGCCGAGGCCGGCTTCCGGCCGTCCGACCCGGCCGTGGCCGCCGAGTTCGCCGATAAGTTCCCGGCCCCGGAGAAGCTGTGGAGCGTCGCCGATCTGGGCGGCTGGGCCAAGGTCGATCCGCAGCTGTTCGACAAGGACAACGGCGAGATCACCAAGATCTACAAGCAAGCCACCGGGTAACCCCCTTTGCGTAAAAGGGGAGTGGGTAGCGCAACGACGTCCCAGCGAGAAGCGGAGCGGATCGCGCAATGAGAACCAGTACCAATCCGGAGGCGGGTCGCCCCGAGCCTTCCACGGGCGACCCGGCCCCGGGGCGGCGGTGGCCGCGCCGGCCGGGCGGCGGCACCCTGCAGGTCGGGGTGGCGGTGCTGTGGCTGTCGTTGATCGTGCTGCTGCCGCTGGCCGCGATCCTGTGGACCTCGGCCGAGGGCGGCTGGGGGCGTTCTGGTCGGCGGTGTCCTCGCCGTCGGCGCTGGCGTCCTTCCGGGTGACCCTGACCATCTCGGTGGGCGTCACGCTGGTCAACGTGGTCTTCGGCCTGCTCATCGCCTGGGTGCTGGTGCGCGACGACTTCCCGCTGAAACGGGTGGTCGACGCCATCATCGACCTGCCCTTCGCGCTGCCGACCATCGTGGCCAGCCTGGTGCTGCTCTCGCTGTACGGGCCGGGCAGCCCGGTGGGCATCCACATCCAGCACACCGCCTGGGGTGTGGCGCTGGCCCTGGCGTTCGTGACGCTGCCGTTCGTGGTCCGCGCCGTGCAACCGGTGCTGCTGGAACTCGACCGTGAGGTGGAGGAGGCGGCGGCCTCGCTGGGCGCCAACAACGTCACCATCTTCGTCCGGGTGATCCTGCCCGCGCTGGCGCCGGCGCTGCTGTCCGGCGCCGGGCTGGCGTTCTCGCGGGCCATCGGCGAGTTCGGGTCCATCGTGCTGATCGGCGGTGCCATCCCCGGCAAGACCGAGGTGTCCTCGCAGTGGATCCGTACCCTGATCGAGAACGATGACCGGGTGGGCGCGGCGGCGATCTCGATCGTGCTGCTGCTGATCTCGTTCGCGGTGCTGTTCGTGCTGCGCTACTTCGGCGCGCGGGCGGCCAAGCGGGAGGAGTCGTCCCGATGACCCTGTCCCGCCCGACCCGGCTGATCCTGCGCCTGATCGCCTCGCTCTACATCTTCGCGCTGCTGGTGGTCCCGCTCGGCGCCATCCTGTGGCGGGCGTTCGAGCCCGGGGTGGGGGAGTTCATCGCCTCCATCAGCACCCCGGCCGCGCAGTCCGCGCTGCAGCTCTCGCTGCTGGTGGTGGCCATCGTGGTGCCGCTGAACGTGATCTTCGGCGTGCCGACCGCGATCGTGCTGGCCCGGCGCAGGTTCCGCGGCAAGAACGCGCTGCAGGCGGTGATCGACCTGCCGTTCGCGGTGTCCCCGGTGGTCATCGGTGTGGCGCTGATCGTGCTGTGGGGCAGCGCCGGTCTGTTCGGGTTCGTGGAGAACAGCTGGGGCTTCAAGATCATCTTCGGCTTCCCCGGCATCGTGCTGGCCAGCCTGTTCGTCACCATCCCGTTCGTCATCCGGGAGGTCGAGCCGGTGCTGCACGAGGTGGGCACCGACCAGGAGGAGGCCGCGTCCACCCTGGGTGCGAACGCCTGGCAGACGTTCTGGCGGATCACGCTGCCCTCGATCCGGTGGGGTCTGACCTACGGCGTGGTGCTGACCGTGGCCCGCACGCTCGGCGAGTTCGGCGCGGTGCTGATGGTGTCGTCCAACCTGCCCGGCCAGTCCCAGACGCTGACCCTGCTGGTGCACGACCGCTACACCCTGGGCAACCCGTACGGTGCCTACACCATCTCGGTGGTGCTGATGGCGGTGGCGCTGATCGTGCTGGTCGCCCAAATTCTGTTTGACGCCCAGCGTTCGCGTGTCAAGACTCAAGACTGATAAGGAGACCTGATCCCTATGAGCGATTACGCCATTACGGTGAAGGGCGCGAACAAGCACTACGGCGAGTTCGCCGCCCTGGACAACGTCGACTTCGTGGTGCCCAAGGGCTCGCTGACGGCGCTGCTCGGACCCAGCGGGTCGGGCAAGTCGACGCTGCTGCGCGCCATCGCCGGCCTCGACCAGCCCGACACCGGCTCGGTCACCATCAACGGCCGGGACGTGACCGGTGTGCCCCCGCAGCGGCGCGGCATCGGTTTCGTGTTCCAGCACTACGCCGCGTTCAAGCACCTCACGGTGCGCGACAACGTCGCGTTCGGACTGTCGATCCGCAAGAAGCCCAAGGCCGAGATCAAGGAGAAGGTCGACAATCTGCTCGAGGTGGTGGGCCTGGCCGGGTTCCAGAACCGTTATCCCGCGCAGCTGTCCGGTGGGCAGCGTCAGCGCATGGCGCTGGCCCGGGCGCTGGCCGTCGATCCCGAGGTGCTGCTGCTCGACGAGCCGTTCGGCGCGCTGGACGCCAAGGTCCGCGAGGACCTGCGGGCCTGGCTGCGCCGGCTGCACGACGAGGTGCACGTCACCACGGTGCTGGTCACCCACGATCAGGCCGAGGCGCTCGACGTCGCCGACCGCATCGCGGTGCTCAACAAGGGCCGCATCGAGCAGGTCGGGTCGCCGACCGAGGTCTACGACTCACCGGCCAATCCGTTCGTGATGTCCTTCCTGGGCACGGTGTCGCTGCTGAACGGAATCCTGGTGCGCCCGCACGATATCCGCGTCGGGCGTAACCCGGATCTGGCCATCGCGGCCGGCGACGGTACCGGCGAGTCCACCGGGGTCACCAAGGCGACCATCGACCGGATCGTCACCCTGGGCTTCGAGGTGCGGGTGGAACTGACCAGCGCGGTCAACGGCACCCCGTTCACCGCGCAGATCACCCGCGGGGACGCCGAGGCGCTCGGACTGCGCGCCGGTGACACGGTGTACGTGCGGGCCACCCGGGTGCCCCCGATCGCCGGGGAGTTGCAGAGCGCCGAGGTGCACGCCGAGGCACTCACCTAGGGCTGTCGCAGCCTGCCACCTCAGGCGTAGCTTTGACGCCATCGGTGGTGGCGGCCGTGTGATGGGGCCGCTGCATGCCGACACGGTGTATGCCGACACGATGTTCCGACCTCGTCCATGACCGACCGGCCGCCGGCCGTCGAGTGGAAGGACAGGTCACATGGACATCGCAAGCAAACCCGCCGTCGACCAAGACCAACTCATGGCCTTCGTGATGCGCGCGGTCGAGGAGGCGGGCGCCGCGCTGAACTGCGCGCTGGTCGTGATGGGGGACCGGCTGGGTTACTACCGCAGCCTGGTCGAACACGGCCCCAGCACCCCGGCCGAGTTGGCCGAGCGCACCGGCACCGACGGGCACTACACGCGGGAGTGGCTCAACGCCCAGGCCGCGGGCCACTTCGTCGAGTATGACGCGGCGTCGGGGCGGTACTCCCTGAGGCCCGAGCAGGCCACCGCACTGGCCGATGAGAGTAGCCCGGCCTTCGTGATCGGACTGTTCCAGACCGCGCACGGCACCGCGCGGGACGCGGCGAAGATCTTCGACGCCGCCGCGACCGGCGCCGGAATGCCTTGGGGTGACCACAATTCCGACGTCCATATCGGGTGCGAACGGTTCTTCCGGCCCACCTATGCGGCGCACCTGATCACGGAGTGGCTGCCGGCGCTGGACGGCGTCACCGACAAGCTGGCCGCCGGCGCCCGGGTGGCCGACGTGGGCTGCGGGCACGGCGCCTCCACCATCCTGATGGCGCAAGCGTTTCCGCAATCGGAGTTCACCGGTACCGATGTGCACGCCGGGTCGATCGACACCGCGCGGGACCGGGCCCGGCTGGCCGGACTCGATTCGACGGTGTCCTTCGAATGCGCCCCCGCGGACGGATTCACCGGCGGCCCATACGATCTGGTCACCATGTTCGACTGCCTGCACGATATGGGCGATCCCGTCGGGGCCGCCCGGCACGTGCGCAGCGTGATCGGTGACGACGGAACCTGGATGATCGTGGAGCCGGCGGCCGGCGACCGCGTCGAGGACAACTTCACCCCGGTCGGGCGCGCCTACTACGGGTTCTCGACGTTGTTGTGCACCCCGTCCTCACTGGCCCAGCCGGTCGGGCTGGCGCTGGGCACCCAGGCCGGTCCGGCGCGCATCCGCGAGGTCGTCACCAGCGCCGGTTTCAGCCGGTTCCGGGAGGCCGCGCGGACGCCATTCAACCTGGTCTACGAGGTCCGTCCCTGAGATCAAGCCGCGGCGCGGTGCGCGACGGCGGCGTCGAAGCGGTCCAGCACCGTCTCGGCCACCAGCCGGTGCGCCCCGAGCGGGGCGGCCATCGGAATACCTTGTACGGCAGCGAAATCAGCGACCCGGTCGGTGATCCGGCCGTGCGCCAGGAACCACGGGGCGATGACGAGGCGGTCGGCGCCGAGCCGGTGCAGCCGGTTCGCGGCGGCGGCCAGCGACGGTTTCGGCCCAGTGGCGAACGCGGTGGTGGCACCGGCCCACCCGGTGCCGACGGCCAGTGCGGGCGCCACCGTCGAGGTGCGGGCGTTGGCCGCCGGCCGCGAGGAACCGACCGCCGTCACGATCACGCCGACATTCGAATCGTCAGCGGACACACCGACTTCGGCGATCCTGCGGCGCAGCACCGCGACGAGCTGCTCATCCTCGCCGAGCACCTCGGCCTGGCGGGCGCCGACCCCGCTGGCCGCGATCATGGCCGGGATGTCGGTGCGGGCATGGAAGGCGTCGGCCAGCAGCAGCGGGGTGACGACCGCACGGTCGCCGACCTCGCGCAACACGTCGACCAGGTTGGGTGCGGTCTGCTCGCAGAACGCCGG
This sequence comes from Mycolicibacterium aurum, assembly GCA_900078775.1. Classification (GTDB taxonomy): domain Bacteria; phylum Actinomycetota; class Actinomycetes; order Mycobacteriales; family Mycobacteriaceae; genus Mycobacterium; species Mycobacterium aurum_A. The sequence continues at coordinate 2,846,332 of LT549889.1, read as the reverse complement.
CACCACGTCCAGCCCCGGGCGCAACCGGCGGATGGTGTCGGCCACCGCGCGGGTGGTCACCGCCGACCGCGGATCGGCGCTGCCGTGCGCGGTCAGCACCAGCACCGCTGACATCACCGGCGACTCATGAGGCGTGCAGCCCGCATTCGGTCTTGGCCTGCCCGGCCCAGCGACCGCTGCGCGGGTCGGCGCCCTCGACCGGCTTGCTGGTGCACGGGGCGCACCCGATGGACGGGTAGCCCTCGTAGACCAGCGGGTTGACCAGGATGCCGTTGGCATCGATGTAGGCCTGCATGTCCTCATCGGTCCAGGCGGCGATCGGGTTGATCTTCACCAGGCCGAACGCGGCGTCCCAGCTGATCAGTGGGGCGTTGGCGCGGGTCGGGGCCTCGACCCGGCGAATGCCGGTGACCCAGGCCGCGTAGCCCTTCAGGGCCTTGCCCAGCGGCTCGACCTTGCGCATCCGGCAGCAGGCGGCGGCGTCGCGGGCGAACAGGTCCTTGCCGTGCAGCTCGTCCTGGCGGGCCACGCTGTCCTCGGGGGCGACGTTGACCACGCGCACGCCGTAGACCGCCTCGACCGCATCGCGGGTGCCGATGGTCTCGGCGAAGTGGTAGCCGGTGTCCAGGAACAGCACGTCCACCCCGGGGCGCACCTTGGCGGCCATCTCGACCAGCACCGCGTCCTGCATGTTGGAGGCGACCACATAGTCACCACCGAAGTGCTCGTCGGTCCAGCGCAGCAGCTCCTCGGCGGAGGCGTCGGCCAGTTCGGCGGCCCCCCGCTCGGCCAGCGCGATCAGATCCTCTTCGCTCCGTACAGTCACGCGATCACCTCATTTTCCGCTCTTCGCGCAAACGCTCATCGAAGGTCGGCCTCGTCGGCGCGGACCGCCCACTGGGCGAAACGCTCGCCGTCCTCGCGTTGTTTCACGAAATTGCGAACGACCCGTTCGATGTAGTCGCCGAGCTCGGTGGCCAGCACCTTGTGCTGGCGCAGCTTGCGGCCGAACCCGCTGTCCAGGCCCAGGCTGCCGCCCAGGTGGACCTGGAAGCCCTCCTCGGGACCGTTGCCGTCGTCGACCATCTGACCCTTGAACCCGATATCGGCGACCTGGATGCGGGCGCACGAATTGGGGCAGCCGTTGATGTTGATGGTGACCGGCACGTCGAGCTGGGCGTTGAGGTCCTCGAGGCGCTGCTCCAGCTCGGGCACCAGCACCTGGGAGCGGCTGCGGGTCTCGGCGAAGGACAGCTTGCAGAACTCGATGCCGGTGCAGGCCATCAGGTTGCGTCGCCAGTGCGACGGGGTGGACGGCAGGCCCAGGGCATCCAGGCCGGCGCGCAGCTCGGCCAGCTTCTCATCCGGCACGTCCAGGATGATCAGCTTCTGATACGGCGTGAACCGGATCCGGTCCGAGCCCGCCGCCTCGGCCAGGTCGGCGACCTTGGTCAGGATGGTGCCCGACACCCGGCCGGCGATGGGAGCGACGCCGACGGCGTTCAGCCCGTTCTTCAGCTTCTGCACGCCGACGTGGTCGATGGGCCGGGGGACCGGGGTGGGCGCGGGGCCGTCGATCAGCGGGCGCTTGAGGTACTCGGTCTCCAGCACCTCGCGGAACTTCTGCACGCCCCAGTCCTTGATCAGGAACTTCAGCCGGGCCTTGGCGCGCAGCCGGCGGTAGCCGTAGTCGCGGAAGACGCTGACCACGCCCTCCCAGACGTCGGGCACCTCGTCCAGCGGCACCCACACGCCGACCCGCTGCGCCAGCATCGGGTTGGTGGACAGCCCGCCGCCGACCCACAGGTCGAAACCGGGACCGTGCTCGGGGTGCTCGACGCCGATGAACGCGACGTCGTTGACCTCGTGCACGACGTCCTGCAGACCCGAGATGGCGGTCTTGAACTTGCGCGGCAGGTTGGAGTACTCGGGCTTACCGATGTAGCGCTTGACGATCTCGTTGACGGCGGGGGTGCCGTCGATCACCTCGTCCAGCGACTCACCGGCCAGCGGGGAGCCCAGCACGACGCGGGGGCAGTCGCCGCACGCCTCGGTGGTCTGCAGTCCGACCGCGTCCAGGCGACGCCAGATCTCCGGCATGTTCTCGACCTCGATCCAGTGGTACTGGACGTTCTGCCGGTCGGAGATGTCCGCGGTGTCGCGGGCGAACTCGGTGGAGATGCCGCCGAGGGTGCGCAGTGCGGCCGCACTCAGCGCACCACCGTCGCTGCGGACCCGCAGCATGAAGTACTCGTCCTCGAGCATGTCGGTGTTCTCGTCACCGGTCCAGGTGCCGTCATACCCGGGCTTGCGCTGCGTGTAGAGGCCCCACCAGCGGAAACGGCCGCGCAGGTCGCCCTTGTCGATGCTGTCGAAGCCGCCGGGGGCGTAGATGTTCTCGATGCGCTGCCGCACATTGAGCGGGTTGTCATCCTTCTTGGCCTGCTCGTTGGCGTTCAGCGGCTCGCGGTAGCCCAGCGCCCACTGGCCCTCCCCGCGGGGCCGCTTCACCGGCTTCGGCTTGTCGGCAGGCTTGTCGACTGTCTCGGTCATATGTCTCGGAGCTCCGTGTTTGTTCTGGAGCCGGCTCAGGATCGCGCAGTACACCGGTGGCTGTTCCGGAGGCGCAGATCCGGCGACCAGCTAGGGGCAGGTGGGCAGGTCTACGGGATCAAGGAAGACAGCAACAGGTACAGGTGCGCTTGAAATCGACATGGCGCCGGGCCACCAGCGTGATGCTGGTGGTGCTGTCAACGGCGGCGGTCACGTCGGCCATTGTGCCACGGACGCCTCCACCTGCCCCAATCGGGCCAAGAGTTGGGCTCACGGTGAGCAAAACCGGTTCTGGGACAATTGCCGGTATGAGTACCGCTGGGCCGTTCGGCATCTACATCCATGTGCCGTTCTGCGCCACCCGCTGCGGCTACTGCGATTTCAACACCTACACCCCCTCCGAGCTGGGTGGCGCCAACCCGGACGGCTGGCTGGCCGCCGTGCGGGTCGAGCTGGAACTGGCCGCGCAGCGGGTCGGGCCCCGGCCGGTGGACACCGTCTTCGTCGGCGGGGGCACCCCCACCATGCTGGGCGGGGACGGGCTGGCCGCGGTGCTGGCCGCGGTGCGGGAGCACTTCACCCTCGCGCCCGGGGCCGAGGTCACCACCGAGGCCAACCCGGAGTCCAGTTCCCCGGCGCTGTTCGCCCGGCTGCGCGCGGCCGGCTACACCCGCATCTCGCTGGGCATGCAGTCCGCGGCGCCGCACGTATTGGCGGTGCTGGACCGGGTGCACTCGGCGGGCCGCGCCCCGGCCGCCGCGCTGGAGGCCCGCACCGAGGGGTTCGAGCACGTCAACCTGGACCTGATCTACGGCACCCCGGGGGAGACCGACGACGATCTGCGGCGCTCCATCGACACCGCGCTCGGCGCCGAGGTGGACCACATCTCGGCCTACGCGCTGATCGTGGAGGACGGCACCGCGCTGGCCCGGCGCGTCCGCCGCGGCGAACTGCCCGCCCCGGACAACGATGTGCTGGCCGACCGCTACGAGCTGCTCGACGCGCGACTGACGGCGGCCGGGATGCGGTGGTACGAGGTGTCCAACTGGAGCCGGCCGGGCGGGGAGTGCCGGCACAATCTGGGCTATTGGGACGGCGGGCACTGGTGGGGTGCCGGACCGGGCGCGCACAGTTTCCTCGGCGCCACCCGGTGGTGGAATATCAAGCACCCGAACGCCTATGCGCAGGCACTGGCCGAACGCCGGCTCCCGGTCGCCGATTCCGAGGAGCTCGACGAGACCGCCCGGCACATCGAGGACGTGATGCTGCGGATGCGGTTGCGCAGCGGTCTGCCGCGGGCCGTGCTGACCGCCGGTGAGCAGCGCCGCGCCCAGCTGGCGCTGGCCGACGGGCTGGTGCACGCCGCCGCCGACCGGCTGGTGCTCACCGACCGGGGCCGGCTGCTGGCCGACGCGGTGGTGCGCGACCTGCTGGAGGACTGACGCCTCAGGGGCAGGCCGCCCCCACCCCGGCGCCGACCTCGTCGGGTGTCGAATGATCGTGCGGGGACAGCAGTTCGGTGATCCGGGCGGCGACCGCCGCGGCGGTCGGATGCTCCCACAGCAGGGTCGGGGGCAACGCCAGGCCGGTCTTGCGTTCCAGCTGTCTGCGCAGCGCGACGGTCATGATCGAGTCCACCCCGATCTCGGCCAGCGGCAGCCGCGGATCGACCCCGTCCTCGGTCAGGCCGAGCTCCGTCGCCACCGTGGCCACCACCAGATCGCCGACCCACTCCGCGAGGTCGACGTCGTCACGGCCCAGCGGCACCCGCGGGCCGGAGCCGTCGGCGTCCTCGTCCTCGCGCGGTGCGATATCGGCCAGCATCGGCACCGAGGCGGCGTCCGCGGTCACCGGCAGCACCACGATGTGCGGCTGATCGGCGCGCACCGCGAGATCCAGCGCCCGCATCGCGTCGTCGGCGCCGACGGTACCCATCCCCAGGCCGCTGAGCTGCGCGGCGACAAAGCTTGAGGCAGAACCCATTCCGAGACCACGCCAGGCGGTCCAGGCCACCGCGGTGGTGCGGTCACCCAGGCTGCGCCGGTGCTGGGCGAAGGCGTCCAGGAACGCGTTCGCGCATGCGTAGGCACCCTGCCCGGGGAATCCGGCCAGATAGCCGCAGGAGGAGAACAGCACCAGCCAGTCCAGTTCGCCGGGCGGGAACACCTCGTGCAGGGCCAGCGTGCCGTCCACCTTGGGGCGCATGGCCGCCGTGAAATCCGCGGCGGTGGTGCCGGTCAGCAGCGCGCCGGCCTCCACGCCGGCGGCGTGCACGACGCCGCGCACCGGCGGCAAATCGGCCAGCGCGGCCCGCAGCTCGTCGGCCGCCCGCGGGGCGCCGATGTCCACGGCGGCCACCCGCACCGACACGCCGCGCTCCTCCAGCGCCACGATGGTGCGGACCGGCTCCTGCTCGGGCTGCCAGTCCGCGCGTGCCGGAATTCCGCTGCGGGACAACAGCACGATGCGCCGCGCGCCCAGATCGGCCAGCCGGGCGGCCACCCGGACGCCCAGCGCCCCGGTGCCGCCGGTGACCAGGTAGGTGCCGGCCGGTGAGCAGGACAGCGCCGCCGCGCGGCGGGTGGTCTCGGCCGGGGTCAGCCGCGCGGTCAGCGCGATGTCGTCGCGGAGCACCACCACGCCGTGCCCGCCGAGGGAGCCCAGCACCCCGACCGGCAGGCTGTCGTCGGCCACGTCGAGCACCCCGCCCCACAGGCCGGGATGCTCGGCGGCGGCGATCCGGGAGTAACCCCACAGCGGGGAGCCGTTGATCTCGCTGCCCTCGTAGACGCCACGGGTCAGCGCCCACAGCTGCGCCTGCGTGGACCGATCGAGCAACGTGGTCAGCGTCTGGTGCACATCGGCGACGGTGTCGGCCGGGGTGTGCTCGGGGTGCGGCAAGACCAGCACCACCGCGCCCGCGGGCAGGGCGGCCGGGATCTCCTCGGCGGACTTGCACACCCGGTGATCCACATCGGCGTCGGCGAGATCGCGCATGCACCAGGCCAGTGTCTCGGCGTCCCCGCCGACCAGGACCACCTGCGCCGGTGGGGTGTGTTGCCACGGGGTCGGATGCCAGGCCAGTTGCTGGATCATCCGGCTGACATCGTTGCCGCCGGGGTTCTCCAGCTGATCGAAGAACATGCCGTCGATCACACCGACGACGGTGCCGTGCGCATCGGCGATCGTCACATCGGCGACGGTGCCGCCGGTGCCCCGGCGAATGTGCAGGAGCGCCAACGGGATCGGGCTGCCGCGCAACGCCACCCGGTCGATCCGGGCCGGCATCCGCAGCCGCAGCGGACTGTCGAACACGATCGAGGCGGCCGAGGTGGCGGCGTCGAGCAGGCTGGCCCAGCTGTCCGGGGCCGAACCGTCGGGTTCGGCGCGCACCACGGCCAGCATCTCACCGTCACCGCGCAGCAGTTCGGTGACCTCCCACGGGAATCCCATGGCCGCCACCCCGAGTTCGGCCAGGGTGTCCACCACGTGCCCGGCCGGCAGCGGCTCGGTGCAGCGGGCCCGCACCGCCGCCGGATCGAAACCGGCCGGCAGTTGCGCCGGGTCGGCAGCGCCCGCGGTGCAGTGGGTCAGCCAGCCCCCGCTGTCGGATTCGGCGTCGGTGTCGTCCCGGATCCGGCTGGACAGTGCGCATGCACGGTCCTGCAGCACCACCTGCACCGCGCGGGCCCGCCCCGGTGCGACCGGGGTGCGCAACCGGACATCGGTGATGTCACCGCCGGCCGCGGTCAGGAAGGTGTTGAGCAGCACCGCGGCCGGGATGATCTCGGTGCCCTGCACCGGGTGATCGCCCGGGTAGGGGCGGGTGTCCATGTCCAGTTGGGTCTGCCACACCTTGGCCGGTACCGCGCCGGTCACCTCCAGGCGACCGCCGAGCAGGGTGTTGGTCGCCACGTCGTGCACGGCGCCGCCGCCCGGCGGCGCGGCCGGGGTGCGCCAGAACCGGCGGTGCTGCCACTGCGTGCCGGGCAGGTCGTGGGCCCACCCCGGTTGCGCGGGGGCGAGGTCGACCGGGGCGCCATGGCAGTGCAGGGCGGCCATCGCGGTGGTGACCGAGCGGACCTCGGGCATATTGCGACGGTGCAGCGGCAGCACGGCGTAATCGTCGATTCCGTTGTGCGCCAAGGTGTCCACCATGGAATGCGAAACCACCGGATGTGCGGCGATCTCCAGGAACAGCCGGTGGCCGTCCTCGGCCGCGGCGGTGACCGCCTCGGCGAACCGGACCCGGCCGCGCAGGTTGGCCACCCAGTAGTCAGGCCCCCGCCGGGCCGACGATCTCGGATCGGCCAGCGCGGTGCTGTAGAGCGGGATGACCGGCGGCTGGGGGTGCAGTGCCGAGGTGAGGCGGGCCAACTCGGCCGCCAGTTCGTCCATGGCGGGGCTGTGGAAGGCGACGTCGGTGTTCACCATCCGGGTGACGACCCCGTCGGCCGCCCAGGCGTCGGCCAGCGCCCGCACCTGCGCGGCGGTGCCGGAGATGACGGTCGAGGCGGGGGAGGCGCTGATCGCGGCGACCACATCGGTGTGGCCGGCCAGCCGCTGCTCGGTCTCGGTGAAGGACAGCGCGACCAGGGCCATCGCGCCCTTGCCCTGCACGGCCCGGAAGCCGCGGGCCCGGTAGCAGGCCACCTTTGCGCCCTCGGCCAGATCGAACACCCCGGAGATGACGCAGGCGGCGACCTCACCCACCGAGTGCCCGATGACCGCGGCCGGTGCCGCACCGCGCGAGCGCAGCACCGCGGCGAGGCCGACCTGCATGGCGAAGGTCAGCGCCTGCACCTGATCGGTGCCGCCGTGCTCGCCACTGCTCAGCGCGTCGCGCGCGGAGAAGCCGAGTTCGGCCCCGAAGATCGGGTCGATGGCGTCGATGACGGCGGCGAATTCCGGTTCCTCGCGCAGCAATTCGGCGCCCATCCCGATCCAGTGCGAGCCGTGCCCGGAGCACACCCACACCGCGCCGTCGGCGGCGCCGGGCACCACCGAACCGGTGGCCACCGTGAAGTGGCGCTCACCGGCGGCCAGCGCATCCAGGCCGACGACGAGTTCCTTGTGGTCCGCGGCGATGATCGCGGCGCGCACCGGTTCATGCGATCGCCGTGACCACAGCGCGGCCGCCACATCCGGCAGGTCGTCGTGCGACCAGCGCTGGTGGTCGGCGAGCGCCTCGGCATTGGCCGCCAGCCGGGACGGCGACCGCCCGGACACCGGAACCACCTGCAGGCCAGTGGGTTCTGCGGGGTCCGCGGGTGCCGGTGCCGGCGCCTCCTCGAGCAGGAGGTGCGCGATGGTGCCGCCGTAGCCGTAGCTGCACACCGCGGCCCGGCGCGGCTTCCCGCGACGTGGCCAGCTCTCGGTCTCGGTGTTCACCCGCAGGCCGTTGCTGCTCCAGTCCACCGCGGTGGTCGGTGTCTGCACTCCGGCGGTCGGCGGGATCGCCTCGTGATGCAGGGCCAGGGTGGCCTTCACCAGACCCACCACGCCGGCCCCGCCCTCCAGGTGACCGGTGTTGGGTTTGACCGAACCGACCAGGCAGGGCCGGTCGGCGTCGCGGCCGGCGCCGTAGACCGCCGACAGGGCATTGAGTTCGACCGGATCGCCGGTCGGGGTGCCGGTGCCGTGCGCTTCCACGAAATCGACACTGGCCGGGTCGATTCCGGCGGTATCACAGGTGAGCCGGAACATCTGTTCCTGGGCGGCGCCGTTGGGGGACATGATGCCGACGGTCCTGCCGTCCTGGGCGACCGCGCCGCCGCGGACCACGGCCAGCACCCGGTCGTGGTCGCGCTGGGCGTCGGCGAGTCGCTTGAGCACCACCACCGCCGCACCCTCGCCGCGCCCGTACCCGTCGGCGGCGTCGTCGAAGGATTTGCACCGGCCGTCCGGGGCGGTGGCCCCGGCAACGTCGAGCACCCGGGTCAGGCCGGGCCCGATCAGCGCGCTGACCCCGCCGGCCAGCGCCAGCGAGGTCTCACCGGCGCGCAGCAGTTGGCAGGCCTGATGCACCGCGACCAGGGAGGCCGCGCACGCGGCGTCCAGGGCGACGCTCGGGCCGCGCAGATCCAGCAGATGCGATACCCGGTTGGCGATGCCGCACAGCGAGGTGCCGATCCCGGTCCAGGCCTCGATGCCGGGCAGATCCTCCATGAGGAGCTTGCCGTAATCGTCGGAGTTCACGCCCATCAGCACCGCGGTGTCGCTGCCGGCCAACTCCCGGGGCGGCACCCCGGCGTGTTCCAGGGCCTGCCAGCTCACCTCCAGGGCGAGGCGCTGCTGCGGGTCCATCAGGTCGGCCTCGCGCGGGGACACCCCGAAGAACTCCGCGTCGAAGCCGGGCAGATCGGACAGGAAGCTGCCGTACCGGGTGGTGGCCTTGAGGACGGCCGCGTTGCGGGGGTCCCGGTCCAGATACGGTTGCCAGCGCTCGGCCGGGACCTCGCCCACCGCGCTGCCGCCGTCGAGCAGGAACCGCCAGAACTCGGCCGGGGTTTCGATATCGCCGGCCAACCGGCACCCGATCCCGATGATGGCGATCGGTTCCAGGGTGGGTTCCTGCTGCCCGGCGGTACTCCCGTTAAGCGTCACGGCTGCGGATCCTCTTCACATCATTTGCATTTACCCAGATCGTGGCATGTGACGACTGCCGCCGGCGGTCTACCTCGTGTGCCCCTGCACACACCGTGGGCCGAGAAGTCAACGGCGGGAACGGATCAGCCGTCATGAACGGCTCAACAACTCGATGATCTGCGACTTGTCGACCTTGCCGACTGCGGTCTTGGGCAGCGACGGCAGCGCGGCGAGCATGTCCGGCTTGGTGTGCTCGGAAACCCCGCGGGAGTCCAGGAAGCCGTTGAGCTCGGCCAGCGTCAGCGGTCTACCGGAGAAAACGACTGCGGCACATATCTTCTCACCGAGATACTCGTCGGGCATGGCGACCGCGGCGGCGGCGTAGATGCCGGGGTGGGCGAACAGGTGCTCCTCCAGATCCGACGCCGACACGGTTTCCCCGCCGCGGTGGATCACATCCTTGATCCGGCCGGTCACCTCGACGTAGCCGGCCCGCGGCCCGTCGGTGAAGATGCGCACCCGGTCGCCGGAGCGGTAGTAGCCGTCCGGGCTGAACGAACGGGCGTTGGCCTCCTCGGCGCGGTAGTACCCGTTGATGGTGTAGGGCCCGCGCACCAGCAACTCACCCTCTTCGCCGGGCGGCACATCGGCGCCGTGTTCGTCGACCACCCGCATCTCGTCGAGATCGGACATCGGCCGGCCCTGGGTGTGCAACTGCACCTCGACCGGGTCGCCGGGGCGGGTGAAGTTGAGCATGCCCTCGGCCATGCCGAAGATCTGGCTCAGCCCGGGGGTCAGGTTGTCGAGGATGAACTCGGCCTCCTCCGCGGTCATCCGGGAGCCGCCGACCTGCACCACCCGCAGCGAGGTGGGCAGCACCGGCTCCCAGTCGCAGGCCTGCGCCCAGACCTTGGCCAACGCATTGACCAGCCCGGTCACCGTGACCTGGTGTTCGTCGATGAGGGCGAAGGCATTCTCCGGGCTGGCATCGGCGGTGAAGACGGTGGGGGCGCCGACGGTCATCGCGCCGAGCAGTCCGGGGCAGGCCAGCGGGAAGTTGTGCCCGGCGGGCAGCGCGACGAGGTAGGTGTCCGCACTGGTCATTCCATAGGCCTGGGCCGAGGCGACCGCGGTGTAGAGGTAGTCGTTGTGGGTGCGGGCGATCAGCTTCGGCAGCCCGGTGGTGCCGCCGGAGACCAGCAGCAGGGCCGGGGCGGCGGCATCGAAGTCCGCCCGGGCCGGTGCCGCGGTGGCCTCGCCGTCGGCCGCCGGTGCGGTCAGTGTCGAGAACGGCAGGTACGGGCCGGGATCGCCGTCGACGATCACGTGCCGCAGTGCCGGGTGCTGCCGGCGCAGCGCCGCGGCCATCTCGCGGAAGTCGAAACCGGCTGCGGTATCGGTGATTATCAGCCCGACCGCCCCGCTGACGGCGGCGAAGTGACTCAGTTCCGCCGAACGGTGCCCGAACAGGCACATCACCGGGACCACGCCGGCGCGTAGCAGGCCGAAGAAGGCGACGGCGAACTGGGTGCTGTTGGGTAACTGCAGCAGCACCCGGTCCCCGGCACGCAGACCCAGCGCGTGCAACCGGGCGGCGACCAGCTCGGCCAGCGAGTCCAGTTCGGCGAAGGTATAGCGGCGCTGTGCGTCGATGATGGCGGCGACGTCGGGCCATTTTGCCGCGCCGTTGCTGAGAATGGAGTCCAGCGGTTCGTCGGTCCAGTAGCCCGCCTGCCGATACCTGGCGGCGCGGTCGGCCGGGAACGGGACGAATCCGCTGCTCAGATCGTCGTGTTCCGGCGAAAAAGCCGTGCTCATGCTGGAAAACCGTCCCTCTGGGTAGGTGTGGTGTCGGTACGAATATAAGGTAGCCTCACCTGAGTTAGGGGAGCCTGTACTAAATATTCGGAGGAGCCAGAGTGGGCGTCGCTGCGACGACATCGGACACCGTGCGCGCTGAGGTGGCCGAACTGCTCGGGATCACGCCGGATGAGCTGGACACCGACGCCGATCTGATCGCCTCCGGACTCGACTCCATCCGGATGATGTCGCTGTCGGGGCGGTGGCGCAAACAGGGCATCGACGTCGGCTTCGCCACCCTGGCCGCCAACCCCACCGTCGCGGCCTGGCAGGCGCTGGTGGCCGAGCACGCCCCCGCGGCCCCGGCCGAGCAGTCCACCGCGACCGGTGCGGCCGCCGACGACCCGGACGCCCCCTTCCCGCTGGCCCCCATCGCACACGCGATGTGGGTGGGTCGGCACGGCGAGCAGGAACTCGGTGGGGTGGCCGCCCACCTGTACGTCGAGTTCGACGGCGCCGGCGTGGATCCCGACCGGCTGCAGCAGGCCGCGACGAAACTCGTTGCCCGCCATCCCATGTTGCGCCAGGAGATCCTGCCCGACGGCACCCAGCGGATCAGCGGCCGGGGGCTGCCGGTCACCGTCTACGACCTGACCGGCCTGGACCCGGCGGACGCCGGCGCGCGGCTGGAGCAGATCCGCGACGACAAGTCACATCAGTTGCTGGACAACGAGGTTCTGCAGATCTCGCTGTCACAGCTGGCAAATGGATGCACGCGGCTGCATGTTGATATGGACATGCAGGCCGCCGACGCGGTCAGCTTCCGCAACTTCATGGCCGACCTGGCCGCCCTCTACCGCGGCGCCGACCTCCCCGAGCTCGGCTACACCTACCGCGAGTACCGGGCCCGGCTGACCGCGTCGACCCCGCCGCCGTCGGAGCAGGACCTGCAGTGGTGGGCCGAGCGGATCCCGGATCTCCCGGAACCGCCTGCACTGCCACTGGTTCCGCGCGACCAGCAGGAAAATCCGTTGCGCAACATCAGGTTGTGGCACATCTTCGACGTGCCCACCCGCGACGCGCTGTACGCCAACGCACACAAGCGCGGCATCACCCCGGCGATGGCGGTGGCCGCCGCCTACTCCAACGCGCTGGCCCGCTGGTCGACCAGTTCGCGGTTCCTGCTCAACCTGCCGATGTTCGGCCGCGAGCCGTATCACCCGGACGTCGACAAGCTGGTGGGCTGCTTCACCTCCTCGCTGATGCTCGACATCGACCTCGCCGGGGCGGACACCCCGGCGGCCCGGGCCCGTGCGGTGCAGGAGGTCCTGCACGCCACCGCCGCGCACTCCTCGGTGTCCGGGCTCAACGTGCTGCGCGATATGAGCCGCCACCGCGGCACCCAGACCCTGGCGACCATCGTCTACACCAGCGCGCTGGGCCTGGGCGACCTGTTCGCCGGTGACGTCACCGACCAGTTCGGCGAGCCGGTCTGGACCATCTCCCAGGGCCCGCAGGTGCTCATCGACGCCCAGGCCACCCCGCTGGTCGACGGGCTGATGATCAACTGGGACGTCCGCGTCGAAGCCTTCCCGCCCGGGGTGCCCGAGGCGATGTTCGCCTACGAGGTCGCCGAACTGGCCCGCCTGGCCGCCGACGACGCCGCCTGGGACCGGCCCGACCCACCCGCGCTGGCCGCGTCCTCGCGCGCCGTCCGCGACGCCGTCAACGCGACCACCGCAGACCCCAGCGGGGACAACCTGGTCGACGGGTTCTTCCGCAACGCGCAGGCCCACCCGGAGGCCACCGCGCTGATCGCCTCCACCGGGACGCTGTCCTACGGCGAGCTCAAGGACCGGGTACTGGCCGTGGCCGGCGCCCTGCAGGACGCCGGTGTCGGCTCCGGGGACGTGGTGGCCGTGCTGGGGCCCAAGGGCGCCGAGCAGATCCCGGCGCTGCTGGGCATCCACACCGCGGGCGCGGCCTACCTGCCGATCGGCGTCGACCAGCCGACCGACCGGGCCCGGCGCATGCTGGCCACCGGCGGAGTGACGTTCGCCCTGATCTGCGGTGCCGACACCCCCGAGGTGCTCGCGCAGACCGGCGTGCCCGCCCTGCGCATCCGCGACATCGCCACCGGCGCAACCACCTTCACACCCGTCCCGGTCGCACCCGAAGATCTGGCCTACGTGCTGTTCACCTCCGGCTCCACCGGTGAACCCAAGGGTGTGGAGCTGACCCACGACGCCGTGCTCAACACCCTGGAATTCCTGTACCGGCACTTCGAGATCGGTGCGAGCGACCGGGCGCTGGCGCTGTCGCACCTGGAATCGGACATGTCGGTGCCCGACGTGTTCGGCACCCTGCGCGCCGGGGGCGCCATCGTCATGGTGGACGAGGGGCAGCGCCGCGACCCGGACGCCTGGGCGCGGCTCATCGCCGAGCACCGGGTCTCGGTGGTCAACTTTTTGCCCGGCTGGCTGCAGATGCTCACCGAGGTGCCCGGCGACCTCGGCTCGCTGCGGGTGGTGCTGGCCGGCGGTGACTGGGTGCGCCCCGAGATGGTGCGGGCCCTGCGCGCCCGGGCGCCGCAGATCCGCTTCGCCGGACTCGGCGGCGCAACCGAGACCGCCATCCACGGCACCATCTCCGAAATCGGCCCGCAGGACCGGATTCCGGACGCACCCTCGGTGCCCTACGGTGTGCCGTTCCCGAACAACGCCTGCCGGGTGGTCAGCCCGTCCGGGGAGGACTGCCCGGACTGGGTGCCCGGCGAACTGTGGTTCAGCGGCCGCGGCATCGCCCGCGGCTACCGCGGCCGACCCGACCTGACCGCAGCGAAGTTCGTCGAGCACGACGGTCGGACCTGGTACCGGACCGGCGATCTGGCCCGGTACCGGCCCGACGGCACCCTGGAGTTCATCGGGCGCACCGATCAGCGGGTCAAGCTCAGCGGCTACCGCATCGAACTCGGCGAGATCGAGGCCGCCCTGAACCGGGTGCCCGGGGTGGGCGCCTCGGTCGCGGCGGTCGTCCCCGTCGAGGGCGCCAAGGATGTGCTCGGCGCGCTGGTACGCCTCGACGACCCGTCGGTGAGCACCGATGACGTGTTGACTGCGCTGGCCGACCTGCTTCCCACGCACATGATCCCGCAGGTCATCGAAGCCGCCGACACGATCCCGTACAACGCCGCGGGCGGCAAGATCGACCGGGTGGCCGCCGCGCTGCGCCTCGCCGCAGCCGAACTGCCCGCCGAACGCGGCTACCGGGCGCCGTCCACCACGCTGGAGACCGCGCTGACCCGGATCATGTCGGACCTGCTCGGCCGCGAGGACGCGATCGGCGTCGACGACGACTTCTTCGGCCTCGGCGGGGACTCGGTGATGGCGACCCAGCTCGTCGCGCACGTGCGGGACTGGCTGGACACCCCGACCATCATGGTGCCCGATGTGTTCGCCACCCGCACCGTCGCCGCGATCGCCCAGCGGCTCATCGAACGCGAACCCGACGGTGCCCGACTGGAACTGGTGGCCGAGCTGTACCTGGAGGTTGCCGCCATGGACGACGACGATGTCGTTTCCGAACTGGACGGGACCTCCGAACTCGACACCGCGGGCCGCCCGTGAGCACCGAGTTCAAGTCCTGGATCAAGCGGTACCCGGCGGGTGGTTCCGGCGGGCCGGCGACGCTGGTCTTCCCGCACGCCGGCGGGCGGCCCTGGCCTACCGCGGGCTGGGCACCGCCCTGGCCGCCGCGGGTACCGACGCCTACGTCATGCAGTACCCGCAGCGCGGGGACCGGCTCACCCACCCCGCCCCGGCGACTGTGACCGAGCTGGCCGCGGACCTGTTCGACGGCGGGGACTGGGCCGCGCTCGGGCCGCTGCGGCTGTTCGGGCACTGCATGGGCGCGGTGGTGGCCTTCGAATTCGCGCGCCTCGCCGAGAGCAAGGGCATCGAGATCAGCTCGCTGTGGGTGTCGGCCAGCGAAGCACCCTCGACGGTGGCCGCCGCACCCGATCTGCCGATGGCCGAGAGCGAGATCATCGCCGAGATGGTCGATCTCGGTGGCACCGATCCCCAGCTGCTGGCCGACGACGACTTCGTGGAACTGCTGCTGATGGCGGTGCGGGCCGACTACGCCGCGTTCAACCGGTACGGCTGCGCGGCGGACGTGCGCATCGCCGCGGACATCCACGCCCTCGGCGGGGACACCGACCACCGGGTCAGCGAGAACATGCTGCGGCGCTGGGAGACCCACACGGGCGGCGCCTTCACCGTGTCGATGTACGACGGCGGGCACTTCTACATCAACGACCACACCGCGGACGTGGCGGAGTTGGTCCATGCTCTCTGAGCAGGAGCGCACCGATCCGATCGTGATCGTCGGCATGGCGCTGGAAGCACCGGGCGGTGTGGACTCCGCCGACACCTTCTGGGATCTGCTGGCCGGGCAGCGCGAGGCGCTCGGGCCGTTTCCCGGCGACCGCGGCTGGTCGGTCACCGACCTGCTGGAGGGCTCCCGGCGCGACGGGTTCAAGCAGATCCACGATCTGGGCGGATTCCTCTCCGACGCAGCACTGTTCGATCCCGCGTTCTTCGGCATCTCACCGCGCGAGGCGGACGCGATGGACCCGCAGCAGCGGGTGGCGCTGCGGCTGGCCTGGCGCACCCTGGAGAACAGCGGCATCAACCCCGACGACGTCGCCGGCCACGACGTGGGCTGCTACATCGGGGCCTCGGCGCTGGAATACGGCCCGGAACTGTCCGAATACTCAACGCACAGCGGCCATCTCATCACCGGCACCGCCCTGGGCGTGATCTCCGGGCGGATCGCCTACACGCTGGATCTCGCCGGCCCGGCCCTGACGGTGGACACCTCATGCTCCTCGGCGCTGGCCGCGCTGCACACCGCCGCCGGGGCCATCCGCAACGGGGACTGCGATATGGCGCTGACCGGCGGGGTCTGTGTGATGGGCAGCCCGGGCTACTTCGTCGAGTTCTCCAAACAACACGCCCTGTCCGACGACGGGCACTGCCGGCCCTACAGCGCGGCCGCCAGCGGCACCGTGTGGGCCGAGGGCGCGGCGATGTTCCTGCTGCAGCGCCGCTCGGCCGCCCTGCGCAACGGCCGCCGGGTGCTGGCCGAACTGCGGGCCACCGCCGTGAACTCCGACGGCCGCACCGTCGGGCTGACCGCGCCCAGCGGGACTGCGCAGCAGCGGTTGTTCACCCGCGCCATCGCCCGCGCCGGTGTCCGTCCCGAGCAGGTCGGCATGATCGAGGGGCACGGCACCGCCACCCGGCTCGGGGACCGCACCGAACTGCGGGCCCTGGCCCAGACCTACGGCGCCACCGCACCCGGGACCGGCGCCCTGCTGGGCTCGGTGAAATCCAATGTGGGACACACCCAGGCCGCGGCCGGGGCGCTGGGTCTGGCCAAGGTGATCATCGCCGCCCAGCGCGGTGCGGTACCGGCCAGCCTGCACATCGACACCGCCAGCCGCGAGATCGACTGGGATTCCCAGGGTTTGCGGCCGGCCACCACGCTCACCGAGTGGCCCGCCGTCGACGGGCAGCGCATCGCGGCGGTCTCGGCGTTCGGGATGAGCGGCACCAACACCCACGCCGTGCTGTCCATCCCGGACGACGGGCAGGAGGCCGCCTGATGAGCGCCCCGATGCCCGACGGCCGGATTCCGGTGCTGCTCAGCGCGCACACCGTGGACCTGATCGGCCAGGACGCCGCCGCCATCCTGAGCTACCTGCAGCGCCGCCCGCGACTGCGCGACGCCGCCGACGTGGCCCGGGTGGCCGCGACGCTGGCGCGTACCCGCCGGGTCCGCAAGTACCGCACGGTGATCCGTGCCGCCGACATCGCCGAACTCACCGCCGCGCTGCAGGCGGTGCGGGCGGGGGAGGACCACCCGCTGGTCACCCGGTCGGATCGCACGGGTGCGCTGCGTGTCGCGTTCGTCTTCCCCGGGCAGGGCAGCCAGTGGCCGGGCATGGCCGTGCAGGCCTACGACCGGCTGCCGGTCTACCGCGCCGAGGCAGACCGGTGCGCCGCGGTGTTCGCCGCGGCCGGACACCCGTCCCCGCTGGCCTATCTGCTGGCCGATCCCGGCGCACACACCAACGACTTCTCCCAACTACAGATCCAGGGTGCGCAGTTCGTGCACGGGGTGGCGCTGGCCCGGGTATGGCAGTCCTGTGGTGTCGAGCCGGATATCACCGTGGGGCACAGCCTCGGCGAGATCGGCGCCGCCCACATCTCCGGCGCCATCACCCTGGAGCAGGCCGTCGGGGTGGTGGCCGCCCGGGCCACCCTGCTGGACGGGCTGACCGGCCCCTACCGGGTAGCGGTGCTCGGCCTGGATCCCGAGCAGGCCGAGCAGGCGATCGCCGACACCGCGGGCTGGGCGGAACTGTCGGTGGTGAACTCCAAATCCTCGGTCGCGGTCTCCGGTGACACCGACACCGTCGCGGCACTGGTGCGCGCGGTCACCGCGGCGGGCCGGTTCGCCAAA
Source organism: Mycolicibacterium aurum (assembly GCA_900078775.1). GTDB lineage: Bacteria > Actinomycetota > Actinomycetes > Mycobacteriales > Mycobacteriaceae > Mycobacterium > Mycobacterium aurum_A. The sequence goes on along the minus strand of LT549889.1, from coordinate 2,828,863 downwards.
GAGATCGAGATGTGGTTCCCGGCGCACACCACCAAGCTGGATTCCAAGCGAGCCGAACTCGAATCCCTGCTCCCGGCCGGTGCTTTCGCGGCCACCGACGTGGTGTTCATCGGATCGGCCACCGCGCGGCCGGTGCCGGCGGGCACCGGGTTCGCCGACTACTGGTACACCAACCTGCGCAACACCGTCCGCTTCGACGAGGCCGTCCGCGCGGCCACCGGAGCCGGGGCCGAGGTGTTCGTCGAACTCTCCGCGCACCCGGCCCTGCTGTACGCCACCGCCGACGTCCTCGACGACCTGCCCGACCCGCCGCTGATGGTCGGCTCGGGCCGGCGCGATGAGCCGATCACCGACCGGCTGAGCGCCAACCTGGCCGCGGTCACGGTCGCCGACCCCGGATTCGGGTGGGCACAGACCCTCGACGACGGCCTCAAACTGTTGCCGGACTTCCCGTTCGCACCGATGCGCGCCCAATATCACTGGGCCGCACCCGCACCGCTGCCGCCGGTGCCGGGCCTGAAGGTGATGACCGAACGCTGGGAGCCGGCCACCCCCGCACCGGGAGGTCACCGCCGCGCCACGGTGATCGACCTCGGTGCCGACGCCCGGACCGTGCAGGCCCTGGGCGCGCACCTGGACCGCGCCGACCCGCAGGACGCGGACCTGCTCGTGGTCCTGGCACCGGTGCTCGACCAGCTCGACGCGGTCACCGCCGCGGCCGCACTGGCCGCCCGCATCGACACCGGTCTGCTGAACTACCCCGACGCGATCGGCCCGCTGTGCCGCGATGTCTGGCTCGTCACCGTCGGCGGGGAACAGGTCCGACCCGGCGAGCCCGGACCGCTGCCCGCCCAGGCGACCCTGGCGGCGATGCACCGCAGCATCGGGCTCGAGCACCCCGATCAGTTCTTCGGGCACCTGGATCTGCCGTCCTGGGATCTGGATAGCGCCGCCGCCGCGCGGGCCGCATTGGCGTTGCACGGCCCGGCGGCCGAACTCGCACTGCGGCAGACCGATTCGGGACCCGCACTGTTCGGCCGCGTCACCGCCGAGCACCGGCTGCCCCAAACCGGCTGGGAGGCGCCGGTACTCGACGAGGTGGTGATCACCGGCGGCAACGGAGCGGTGGGCACCCACTTCGTGCGGCAGCTCGCCGCCCGCGGGGCCCGCCGGATCGTGCTGCTCGGCCGGTCCGGCGCCGACCCGCGGCGCCCGGCGGTTCCGGCCGGGGTCGAGGTGCTGGCCCCGCCCTGCGATATCACCGACCCCGCCGCGGTCGCGGCGACCGCCGCCGAATTCGGCGGCACCGGAGCATCCCTGGTCATCCACGCCGCCGGTACCGCGGCCATCGTCGGGCACCGCGAACTGACCGGGCAGACCTTCACCGACACCGTCGCGGCCAAGGTGGCCGGCCTGGCCACCGTCACCCAGCACTGGCCGCTGCGCGCGGACGCCCGCATCGTGTTGTGCTCCTCGGTGTCCGGGCTGTGGGGCGGGGCCGGGCACACCGCCTATGCGGCCGCCAACCGGCTGCTAGACAGCATGGCCCTCCAGTTGCGTGCCGACGGGCGCCGGTGCACCTCGGTGCGGTGGGGGTTGTGGCCGGGCCTACCCGGGCAGACCGGCATCATCGACTCCGACGAGGTGGCCCGGGTGCAACGCTCCGGGCTGCGGGCCATGGCACCGGAGCGCGCCGTGGACGCCTGCCTGCGCGACTTCACCGCCGATCCGCTGGTGTTCACCGCCGATCCGCAACGACTGCAGCTCTTCCTGGGCAACACTCCCGGCGGTGCGGCACCCGAGGCGGTCGCGGCTCCCGAGCCGGTCCTGGCCGGGCTGGACGCCGCGGACATCGTGCGGGTGGCCCTCGGCGCGGTCCTGAACCTCCCCGCGGACACGGCACCGGAGCCGTCCGCGTCCCTGCTCGATCTGGGCGTCGACTCACTGTTGGCCCTCGACCTACGCAAGAAGCTCAAGAAGGCGGCCGGGGTGAATGTGCCGCTGGCGACCATCCTCGGCGGCGCCACCGTCGCGGAGGTCATCGAGCACCTGGAACAACCAGAGAAGAAGGCACGCCTGAAGTGACTGACACCGTGAACGCATCGCCGACCGCCGGCCCCAGGTCGGCGGCCGATGCGCGCCTGGAACTGATGCGGCGCAAGCTCGCCGAACGCGGGCTGGCCGCCGCGGCCGCCGAGCAGGTCGACGGGAACGCGTTGTCCGACGGGCAGCGCCGGATGTGGTTCGTGCAGGCCTTCGACCCGACCGGGGTGCTGCTCAACATCAGCCTGTCCTACCGGCTCACCGGCGCCCTGGACGCCGACCGGCTACAGGCGGCGCTGGACGCGGTCGGCCGGCGGCATCCGCTGCTGCGCACCACCTACACCGCCGACGAGAACGGTGAGCCGCAGGCCGTCGTGCACGACGACCTGCGCCCCTCCTGGGCCTTCCACGACCTGTCGGAGATGTCCGAGCGGGCCCGCGGACTGCGCCTGGAGGTGTTGGCGCAGCGCGAGTTCGGCCGCAGCTTCGACCTGAGCGCCGACTCGCCGCTGCGCATCACCCTGGTCCGGCTGGCCGCCGACGAGCACATGATGCTGCTCGTCGCGCACCACATCGCCTGGGACGACGGCTGCTGGCGGATCTTCTTCGACGACCTCACCCGGGCCTACGGCGGCGCCGACCTCGGCCCCACCCCGCGGCCTCCCGCGTTGCCCGCCGACACCACCGGCGAGGACCTGGCGCACTGGCGCGCGGTGATGACCGATCCGCCCGAGCCGCTGGAACTCCCGGGCCCGACCGGATCCGCCATCCCGACCGCCTTCAAATCCCAGCGCACCGCACTGGCGCTGTCACCGGAGACCGTCGCCAAGGTGTCCGCCCTGGCGCAGGAGACCGGCGCCACCCCGTACATGGTGCTGCTGGCCGCCTTCGGCGTGCTGATCAACCGCTACACCCACACCGACGACTTCCTGGTCGCCAGCCCGGTGCTCAACCGCGGATCCGACGAGGCCCTCGGGTACTACGGCAACACCGTGGCCATGCGGCTGCGCCCGCAGGCCTCGGCCGGCTTCCGCGACACCGTGCTGGCCACCCGCGACACCGCGGTGGGCGCCTTCGCCCACCAGCGCATCAACCTGGATCGGGTGGTGCGCGAACTGAACCCGGACCGCCGCCACGGCGCCGAACGGATGACCCGGGTGAGCTTCGGCTTCCGCGAACCCGACGGCGGCGGCTTCGCGCCCGAGGGCGTGAGCTGTGCCCGCGGCGAGTTGCGCGGCCACGTCACCCAGCTGCCGCTGGGATTCATGGTCGAATGGGACGGCACCGGCGCGGTGGTCGAGGTCGAGCACCTCACCGAGATCATCGACGCCGACCTGGCCGCCCGCATGCTGAAATCCTTTGCGGTGCTACTGGATCACGCGCTGGCCGAACCCGAGCGCGCGCTGGCGCGGCTGGACATCCTGTCCGCCGAGGACGCCGAATGGCTGCGCGCGGTCTCGCACGGTGAGCGGTTCGAGACCCCGGCCACCACGCTGACCGCGCTGGTCGAGGCGCAGGCCGCCCAGACCCCCGACGCCACCGCCGTGGTGTACGAGGGCCGGCACTACAGCTACCGCGAGATCAACGAGACCGCGAACCGGTTGGCGCACAAGCTGATCGCCCAGGGCATCGGCACCGAGGACCGGGTGGCGGTGCTGATGGAGAAATCCCCGGAACTGGTCATCACCGCGCTGGGCATCGTCAAGGCCGGCGCGGTGTACCTGCCGGTCGACCCGACCTATCCGCAGGACCGGCTGTCCTACATCCTGGCCGACTCGGACCCCAAGGTGGTGCTGCGCGCGCTGCCCGCCGACCTGGACGGGCACTCCAGCGCCGACCCCACCGATGCGGACCGGCTGCGCCCGCTGCTGCCGGGGAACACCGCCTACCTGATCTACACCTCCGGCTCCACCGGGCGGCCCAAGGGTGTGCCGGTGCCGCACCGGCCGATCGCCGAGTACTTCGCCTGGTTCGGGCCGGAATACGAGGTCTCCGATTCCGACCGGCTGCTGCAAGTGGCCTCCCAGGGCTTCGACGTCTCGATCGGCGAGATCTTCGGCATGCTGGCCGCCGGGGCCCGGCTGATCATCCCGAAGCCGGACGGGCTCACCGACATCGGCTACCTCACCGACCTGCTGCGCAACGAGGGCGTCACCTCGATGCACTTCGTGCCGTCGCTGCTCGGCCTGTTCCTGTCGCTGCCCGGGGTCAACGAATGGCGCACCCTGCAGCGCGTCCCGATCGGCGGTGAGGCACTGCCCGGCGAGGTCGCCGACAAGTTCCACGCCATGTTCGACTCGCTGCTGCACAACTTCTACGGTCCGACCGAGACGGTGCTCAACTGCAGCCGCTACAAGGTCGAGGGCAAGCAGGGTTCTCGGATCGTGCCGATCGGCACCCCGAAGATCAACACCAGCATCCACCTGCTCGACGACTACCTGCAGCCGGTACCGGTCGGCGTGATCGGCGAGATCTACATCGGCGGAACACATGTCGCGCACGGGTACCACGACCGCCCGGCGCTGACCGCCGAACGGTTCGTCGCCGATCCGTTCAACCCCGGGCAGCGGATGTACCGCTCCGGGGATCTGGCCCGCCGAAACGCGGACGGGGACATCGAATTCGTCGGCCGCGCCGACGAGCAGGTGAAGATCCGTGGCTTCCGCATCGAACTGGGCGAGGTGGCCTCGGCCATCTCGGTGGACCCCTCGGTCGGCCAGGCCGTCGTGGTCGCCGGCGATGTGCCCGGCCTCGGCAAGAGCCTGATCGGGTACGTCACCCCGGCCGCCGAGAACGGCGTCGTCGAGATCGACCGGATCCGGACCCGGGTCGCCGCGGCGCTGCCCGAATACATGGTGCCCGCCGGGTACGTGGCGATCGACGAGATCCCGATCACCGCGCACGGCAAGATCGACCGCAAGGCCCTGCCCGAGCCCGAGATCGTGGTCGCCACCGAATACCGCGAACCCGGCACCGACACCGAACGGGTGATCGCGGAACTGTTCGGCGATCTGCTCAGCCGCGACACCGTCGGCGCCGACGACTCCTTCTTCGAACTCGGCGGGCACTCGCTGCTGGCCACCAAGCTGGTCGCCGCGGTGCGGTCGGCCTGCCGCGTCGACATCGGTGTGCAGGAGATCTTCGAGCTGGGCACGGTCAGCGGGATCGCCGCGCACATCGACGAGATCACCGCCGCGGGTGGGCGTTCGGACCGCCCGGCCATGGTGCCGGTGGACCGTGACGGGCCGCTGCAGATGTCGGCCGCCCAGCTGCGGCAGTGGTTCCAGTTCCGCATCGACGGGCCGAACCCGGTGAACAACATCCCGTTCGCGGCCCGGCTGAGCGGCCCGAACAACCCGGAGGCGTTCGTCGCGGCCATCTCCGATGTGGTGGCCCGGCACGAGATCCTGCGCACCACCTACCGGGAGATCGACGGGGCGCCCTACCAGATCGTGCACCCGGCCGGCCCGGTCCCGGTGCGCCGCGCCCGCGGCACCGGCGAGGACTGGTTGCAGGCCGAGCTCACCGCCGAACGCCGGTACTGCTTCGACCTGGAACAGGACCGCCCGATCCGGGCCGCGGTGCTCAGCAGCGGGGACACCCATGTGCTGTCGCTGGTGGTGCACCACATCGCCGCCGACCACTGGTCGGCCGGGGTGCTGTTCACCGACATCCTGACCGCCTACCGGGCCCGCTGCGCCGGACAGTCCCCGGAGTTCGAACCGCTGCCCGTGCAGTACGCCGACTACGCCGCCTGGCAGGCCGAACTGCTCGGTGGGCAGACCGAAAGCATTGCCGCCCAGCGTGATTACTGGGTGGAGCAGCTGTCCGGGCTACCGGAGGAGAACGGGCTGCGCCCGGACTTCCCGCGCCCGCCGGTGCCCGACGGTGAGGGCGATGCACTGACATTCCGCATCGACGCCGACACCCGGGCCAGGCTGGCCGCCCTGACCCGTGAACTCGGCATCACCGAATTCATGCTGCTGCAGGCCGCCGTCGCCGTCGCCCTGCACAAGGCCGGTGAGGGCACCGACATCCCGCTGGGCACCCCGGTCGCCGGACGCACCGAGCCTGAACTCGATCACCTGATCGGCTTCTTCATCAACATCGTGGTGTTGCGCAACAGGTTGGACGGCAACCCGACCGTGCGCGAGGTGCTGCGCCGGGCCCGGGAGACGGCGCTGGGCGCCTACGCCCACCAGGATCTGCCCTTCGACCGGGTGGTCGAGGCGGTCAGCCCGGTGCGCTCGCTGTCGCGCAACCCGCTGTTCGGGGTGGTCGTGCACGTGCGTGAGGAACTGCCCGCCGACCAGGTCATCGGTGAATCGGCCGAGGGCCAGACCCGTTTCACCGCACTGGAACCCACCTTCGACGTGGCGCACGCCGACCTGTCGCTGAACTTCTTCGCCGAGACCGCCCCCGACGGCAACCCGGCCGGCTACCAGGGCGCGGTCATCTACCGCACCGAGCTGTACCGGCCGGAGACGGCGCGGCGGCTGATCGCCTGGCTGGACCGGGTGGTGCAGGCCTTCGCCGGCGACCCCGACGTCACTCTGCGAGATATCACCATCGCCGACGGTGACGAGGCCGCCCGCATCGCCGAGCAGTGGAGCAGGGCGGCGGCGCCGTTGCCCGGTCTGCCGCAGACCGCCGGCGCCGATCAGGTCTACCTGCTCGACGAATGGCTGGCACCGGTGCCGGTCGGGGTCACCGGCGAGGTGTACTACGCCGGCGGCGCGATCGACGAGTCATTCGAAACCGGCTCTGCGGCGGACACATACCGGTACCCGGAGAACCCGTTCGGCCGGACCGCGCGGCTGTACCGGACCGGCGACCGCGCCCGGTGGAACCCGGACGGCACCCTGGACTACACCGAACGCGGCGAGCCCGAGGTGCAGGCCGCGCTGGAGGCGGTACCCGGCGTCGTCGCGGCCGCCACCCGCTACTGGCAGACCCGCAACGGTGCGGTGCTCGGCGGCTATCTCGTCCCGGCCGAGCCGGTCGCCGACGAGCAGGCCTTCGTCGAAGCGGTACGGGCTGTGCTGCCCGAAGCCCATGCGAAGCTGCCGATCTCGATGCTGGCCAGGCTGGACGGCGCGGTGCTGCCGCGGCCGGTGATCGTGGCAGGCGGGCCGAGCGAACCGGCCGGCACCGACACCGAACGCGCGCTGGCAGACATGCTCACCGACCTGCTGTCGGTGCCGGAGTTCGGTCGCTACGACGACTTCTTCACCCTCGGTGGGGACAGCATCCTGGCCGTCCAGCTCGCCGCTCGGGCCCGCGACGCCGGGCTGCCGCTGACCGCGCGGATGGTCTTCGAGCACCCCGAACTCGCCGAACTCGGGGCGGCACTGGACGCCAAAGCCGGTGCGGCCCAGACCGGTCGGTCCGACGACGCCGACACCCGGCACGAGCCGATGGCCGCCTCCGGTCTGTCTCCCGACGAACTGGCCGCGCTGACCGCCGGATGGGGCAGCGGTAACCCGTGAGCCAGCCCGCCGCCAAGGCCATCCTCGACGTGATGGCACTCAGCCCGCTGCAACAGGGGCTGTACTCGCTGGCCGGTCTGACCGACAGCGAGGCGGGTGCCGACCCGTACTTCATCGCGATGGCCGCCGATGTGGACGGCGACCTGGACGCCGGGCTGCTGCGCTCCTGCGCGCAGGCGATGCTGGAACGCCATCCGAACGTGCGGGTCAGCTTCTTCCAGGGCAACCTCAACCGCCCGGTCGCCATCGTCCCGGCCGAGTTCGACCTGCCGTGGGAACACGTCGAAGCCGACCCGGAGCAGGCCGCCGCGCTGGAGGCACAGGCCCGCAGCCGGCCGTTCGACCTGGCCGAGGGCCCGGCCATCCGGTTCCTGCTGGTGCAGATGCCGCAGCGGAGATGGCGGCTGGTGGTGGTCGCCCACCACATCGTCATCGACGGCTGGTCGCTGCCGGTGTTCGTCAGTGAACTGATCGGCCTGTACCGGGCCGGCGGTGACCCGACCGCGCTGCCGGCGCCGCCGCGCCCGTACCGCGACTACATCGGCTGGTTGGCCGGGCGCGACCCGGAGGTCAGCAGGCAGCGCTGGCGCACCCATCTCGCCGGGCTGGACGGCCCGACCATGCTGGCCCCGGCGCTGGGCGGGGAAGCCGCCCCCGGGCTGCCGCGGCGCACCGAGAGCGAGCTGGACGAGCAGGCCACCGCCGAGCTGCTCGACGCCGCCCGCAGCCGCGGGGTCACCGTCAGCACCCTGTTCCAGATGGCCTGGGCGACAATACTGTCCGCCTTCACCGACCGCTCCGATGTGGTGTTCGGGGTGACCGTGTCCGGCCGGCCCGACGAACTGTCCGGGGTGGAGTCCATGGTCGGGCTGTTCATCAACACCGTCCCGCTGCGCATCCGGCTGGACCCGGGCGCGCGGGTCGGGCAGCTGTGCCTGGCGCTGCAACGGGAAGCGGCCGATCTGCGCGACCACGGCTACCTCAGCCACACCGAACTGCGGGCCTGCGGCGGCATCGGCGACCTGTACGACACCCTGCTGGTGTACGAGAACTTCCCGCCCGGCGGACTGGTCGGCAACGGCGAATTCGACCTGGGCTCGGCGGTGATCCGGCCCGCCGCGCTGGAGAGCCTGTCGCATTTCCCGGTCACCATCGCCGCGCACCCGACCGACGGGCGGCTGACCGTGCTGGTCGAAACCCTGGATGGGGCACTGGGTCTGCTGGACGCGGAGACGCTCGGCCGGCGGGTCCTGACCGTCGTGCAACGCCTACTCGCGAACTGGGGTCGTCCCATCCGCGAGGTTGCGGTCACCCTCGACGGTGAGCTCACCACCAGCCAGATCGACCCCGCCACCGTCGAGGGCGGCTTCCACACCGCCGTCGCCGCGGTCGCCGCCGACCACCCCGAGCGGATCGCACTGAGCTGGGACCCGGGCACCCCGTCGAGTTTCGGGGACCGTGGCGGTTTCGGTGCCGGCGAACTGAGCTACCGCGACCTGGACGCCGCCGCCGACAGACTGGCCGCGGGGCTGCAGCGCAGGGGAGTGCGCGGGGAGACCCCGGTGCCGATCCTGTTGCACCGCGGCCCCGACTACGTGGTCGCGATGCTGGCCGTGCTGAAGGCCGGCGGGCTGATCGTGCCGCTGGACCCGGGCATGCCCGCCGAACGGATCCGCGAGATCCTCGCCCAGACCGGCGCGGAGCTGACCGTCGACGACGCGCTGCTGGCGCAGGTCGCCGCCGAACCTGCGGCGGACCACACCCCCGACCGGGTCCGCCCCGGCCAGGGCGCCTACATCATCTTCACCTCCGGCACGACCGGAAAACCCAAGGGCGTCATCGGAACCCACGCCGCGGTGCTGACCTACGGCCGCGACCACGTGCACAAGGTGCTCGATCCGGCCGAGGCCCGGCTGCACCGCCCGCTGCGCATCGCGCACGCCTGGTCGTTCACCTTCGACGCGGCCTGGCAACCCCTGGTGGCGCTGCTCGGCGGGCACCGGCTGCACATCATCGGCGACGACGTGCAGCGCGACGCCGAGGCGCTGGTGGCCACCATCGGCCGGGTCGGGGTGGACATGATCGACACCACCCCGTCGATGTTCACCCAACTGCGCGCCGCCGGGCTGCTGTCCAGGGTGCCGCTGGCGGTGCTGGCCCTGGGCGGGGAGAACATCGACACCGCGGCCTGGCAGGGCATCCGCGCAGAATGCGCGCGCACCGGCATGCGGGCCCACAACTGTTACGGGCCGACCGAAACCACCGTCGAGGCCGTGGTCGCCGCGATCGCCGAGAACGACCAACCCTGCATCGGGGTGCCGACCGGGTCGATGACCGCGCATGTGCTCGACGGCTGGCTGCGGCCGCTGCCGGCCGGGGTGGCCGGGGAGCTCTACCTGACCGGTGGGCAGCTGACCCGCGGCTACCTGGGTCGCCCCGGTGAGACCTCCAGCCGGTTCATCGCCGATCCCGCGAACCCGGGGGCGCGGATGTACCGCACCGGCGATGTGGTGCGCCGCCTGGGTGACGGGGCGCTGCAGTTCCTCGGGCGCAGCGACGATCAGGTCAAGATCCGCGGGTTCCGGGTGGAACCGGCCGAGGTGGCCGCCGCGCTGCACCGGCACCCCGACGTGCGGCACGCGCACGTGGCGGTGCGCCGGCACCGCAGCGGGCCGCGGTTGACCGCGTACGTGGTCACCGATGCCGGCACCGCCGAGCTGCGCCGCGTGCTGACCGGCACGCTGCCCAGATATCTTGTCCCGCACCACATCATCGATGTCGAGGCGATCCCGCTGACCTCGCACGGCAAGGTCGACGACGCGGCGCTGGCCGCGCTGGACGCCGACCGGGGCGTCGGGGCGGCCGCCGAGTTCGCCGCCCCGGCCACCGACACCGAGGTGGTGATCGCCGAGGTGCTCGGCGATCTCCTGGACGTCGAGGTCGTGGACGTCAACGCCGACTTCCTCGACCTCGGTCTGGACAGCATCGTGGCGCTGTCGGTGGTGCAGGCGGTGCGCCGCCGCGGGGTGTCGGTGCGGGCCCGGCTGATGCTGGAATGCGCCAGCGTCCGCGAACTCGCCGCCGCCCTGGACGCAGCAGCCGCGGCCGGCGAGATCGACCGGGTCGAGGACGAGGGCGGCGGGCCGATCCCGCTGCTGCCCGCGGGGCACTGGCTGCTGGCGTACGGGGACCCGCGCCGGCTGGCCCAGACCGAGGCGATCCGGCTGCCCGCCGGCGTCACCCGGGGCCGTCTGGAGACGTTGCTGCGCAGTGTGATCGACGGCCACGCGGCGCTGCGCAGCCGGGTGGACCGGGAGACCATGACCCTGGTGGAGCACCGCCGCGCCGACATCCTCGGCGAGGTGACGGTGTCCGGGGATCTGGCCGCCGCGGTGGCCGAGCACACCGCGGCCGCAGTGGGCCGCATCGACCCCGAACGCGGGGTCATGTTCGACGTGGTGTGGCTGCGCCACGACGGTGGCGAGCAGGTGCTGCTGATCACCGCCCACGTGCTGGCCATGGACCCGGCGTCCTGGCAGATCGTGCTGGGCGAGATCGAGACCGGTTGGCACGCGGTCACTGCCGGTCGACAACCGGCCGTGGTGCGCGAGCACACCTCGCTGCGGCGGTGGTCGCGGCTGCTGTCCGAGCGGGCACTGAAGCTGGAGAGCTGCGAATACTGGGAGGCCCAGCTGGCCGGCGCCGACCCGGACCTGGGCACCCGCCGGGTCCGCCCGGAAACCGACCGGGCCGGCGACGTGGAGGTGTCGATGTCCTTCGTCGGCCGCGCCGTCACCGCGCAGGTGCTGGCCGCCGGAGTCCCGGTGCCCGAGGTGTTGGCCGCGGCCACCGCCCGGATGATCACCGCCTGGCGTCGCCGTCGCGGGCAGGAAACCCCCGCAACACTTCTGGCGCTGGAGACCTACGGCCGCGCCGACGCGGTGGTCGCGCAGTCCGCCGGCGCCGGCCAGATCGACACCGGGGACACCGTCGGGCTGCTCAGCGCCATCTACCCGGTCCGGCTGCACGCCGACGACCTGCGCGGGGTGGCCGCTGAACTGGCCGATCTGCCCGGCGACGGCATCGATTACGCGTTGCTGCGGTACCTGCGCCCGGACACCGGGCAGCGCCTCGCCGCGCACCGGGAACCGCAGATCCTGCTGAACTATCTGGGCCGGCTGCATCAGCCGGTCAGCGCGGCGCTGCCCCTGGACCGGGATCTGCTGGCCCAGGTGTCGCGCACCCCGGAACCCAATGCCGCGGTGCGCCACGAGATCACGCTCAACGTGGCGATGGTCGACAAGGACGGCGCGCCGGTGCTGGGCACCCAGTGGCGCACCCTGCCCGACATTCTGTCCGCCGAGGACGTCGCCGCGCTGCAGGCGCTGTGGCAGGACGCTCTACGAGAGGTGATCCAGTGACATCCACCCCGACCCTCGCCGTCATCGGCGCCGGTGTGAAGGCGATCGCGGTGGCCGCCAAGGCCGCCGAACTGCGCGCCATGGGGGTGCCCGCCCCCGATGTGGTGGCCATCGAACGCACCGCGGTGGCCGCCAACTGGCAGTCCGCCGGCGGCTGGACCGACGGTCAGCACCGGCTGGGCACCGGCCCGGAGAAGGACATCGGGTTCCCGTACCAGTCGGCGCTGGTGTCCCGGCGCAATGCCGAACTGGACCAGCGGATGATGCGGCACAGTTGGCAGTCCTACCTGATCGCGACCGGGCAGTTCGCCGAGTGGATCGACCGGGGCCGGCCCGCCCCCACCCACAAGCGCTGGAGCCAGTACCTGACCTGGGTGGCCGACAACACCGGGATGACCGTCCGCCGCGGCGACGTCACCGAGATCGGGCTGCACGACGGCGACGACGGGGTGCAGTGGGAACTGGGCACCCGCGAGGGCGCGGTGCACGCCGACGCGCTGATGATCACCGGGCCCGGGCAGGCCGAACGGTCCATCCTGCCGGGCAACCCGCGGGTGCTGTCCATCGCGCAGTTCTGGCACCGGGCCGCCCAGCACGAGCTGATCTCCGCGGAGCGGGTGGCCGTCATCGGCGGCGGGGAGACCGCCGGGACCATGCTCGACGAGCTGTTCCGGCACCGGGTTTCGACCATCACCGTGATCTCGCCGCAGGTCACCCTGTTCACCCGCGGCGAGGGGTTCTTCGAGAATTCGCTGTACTCCGATCCCATCCACTGGGCGGGCCTCACGCCGGAGGAGAAGCGGGACGCCATGAACCGCACCGATCGCGGGGTGTTCTCGGTGCGGGTGCAGGAGGCGCTGCTCGCGGACGACCGCATCCGGCACCTGCGCGGGCGGGTCGCGCACGCGGTGGCCCGCGACGAGCGCATCCGGCTCACCCTGCAGACCGAGCGGGGCGGGGAGCGGCTGGAGACCGCGCACGGATTCGACCTGGTCATCGACGGCTCCGGCGCCAACGCGATGTGGTTCGTCCCGCTGCTGCGGCAGGAGGCGCTCGACGTCCTGGAACTGGGCCTGGGCAAGGCACTGACCGCCGACAGCATCCAGGAGGCGATCGGCTACGACCTGTCGGTCGACGACGTCGAACCCAAGCTGTTCCTGCCCGGCCTGGCCGGGCTGACCCAGGGGCCCGGCTTCCCGAACCTCAGCTGCCTGGGCCGGTTGTCCGACCGGGTGCTGGGGTCGGAGCTGTTCACTCCCATCGAGACCACCACGAGGAGAAGCGATGAGCAACAATCCGTTCGACGATGAGGACGGCGTCTTCTTCGTGCTGGTGAACGACGAGGAGCAGCACAGCCTGTGGCCCGCGTTCGCCGAGGTGCCCGCCGGCTGGCGGGTGGCGTACGGGGAGAGCAGCCGCGCCGACTGCCTGGCCTACGTCGAGGAGCACTGGGACGACCTGCGGCCCAAGAGCCTGCGCGAGGCCATGGCCGAAAACGGCTAGGCAGGCAGCGCTTCGTCCATCTCGTAGACCCGGGCGTGCAGCACGGTGCGGTTGCGCAGCGCCGCGCGCACCGCGTGGTGCACGCCCTCCTCCAGGTAGATGTCGCCCTGCCAGCGCACGGCGTGCGGGAACAGGTCGCCGTAGAACGTGGAGTCCTCGGACAGCAATCGGTCCAGCGCGAGCACCGTGGTGGTGGTGACCAGTTCGTCGAGCCGGATCTGGCGCGGCGGGATCTGGGCCCATTGCCGGTGCGTCAGGTTGTGTTCGGGATACGGCTTGCCATCGCGGACACCTTTGAAGATCACCGGCGGGCTCCCATGCAGGTGAGATTAACCGTTAACGACGGGCGATGTCGGCGAAGTCTTTGCACTCGGAATCACCTGCGATCGCGGTGCCGCCGGGCGTGATCGGTGTCGCGATGAATATGTGCTGTTTGTGCCCGTAAAATGGCGCCAGGACGAACAGCAAGGATGGGTGAACAGTGTTGGTGCATCATGGGTAGTGCCGACGACCGTCGCTTCGAGGTGCTGAGGGCCATCGTCGCCGATTTCGTCGCGACCAAGGAGCCCATCGGATCCAAGTCGCTGGTCGAACGCCACAACCTCGGAGTTTCGAGCGCGACGGTGCGTAACGACATGGCGGTGCTGGAGGCCGAGGGCTACATCACGCAGCCGCACACCAGTTCCGGGCGGGTCCCCACCGAGAAGGGTTACCGCGAGTTCGTCGACCGGCTCGAAGATGTGAAGCCGATGTCGACCAGCGAACGCCGCGCCATCCTGAGCTTCCTGGAATCCGGGGTCGACCTCGACGATGTGCTGCGCCGCGCGGTGCGGCTGCTGGCCCAGCTGACCCGGCAGGTCGCCATCATCCAGTACCCGACGCTGTCGACCTCCTCGGTCCGCCATCTCGAGGTGGTCGCGCTGACGCCGGCCAAGCTGCTGCTGGTGGTCATCACCGACACCGGCCGCGTCGACCAGCGGGTGGTCGAACTCGGGGACGCCATCGACGAACACGAGCTGGCCCAGCTGCGCGAACGGCTCGGTGCCGCGCTGGAGGGCAAGCCGCTCTCGGCCGCCTCGGTGGCGGTGGCCGACCTGGCCAGCGCGCTGGACGGACACGGCGGCCTCGGCGATGCGGTCGGCCGGGCGGCCACCGTTCTGGTCGAGACTCTGGTCGAGCACACCGAGGAGCGGCTGGTGCTCGGCGGCACCGCCAACCTCACCCGGAACACCGCGGACTTCGGCGGCTCGTTGCGCTCGGTGCTGGAGGCGTTGGAGGAACAGGTCGTGGTGCTGCGGCTGCTCGAGATGCAGCAGCAGGCCGGTAAGGTCACGGTACGTATCGGGCACGAGACCGAGGCAGAGCAGATGCTGGGCACATCGGTGGTCAGCACCGCCTACGGCAGCTCGGGCAAGGTCTACGGCGGAATGGGCGTGGTCGGTCCGACCCGGATGGATTATCCGGGCACCATCGCGAACGTGGCCGCCGTTGCGCTCTACATCGGTGAGGTCCTGGGTACCCGGTGACGGGACGCCGCCCCGACGGCGGCAAAGGAGAGGTTTTTAGCGTGGCACGCGATTATTACGGTCTGCTCGGCGTGAGCAAGAACGCCAGTGACTCGGAGCTCAAACGCGCCTACCGCAAGCTGGCTCGCGAGCTCCACCCCGACGTCAACCCCGATGAGGCCGCCCAGGCGCGCTTCACCGAGATCCAGTTGGCCTACGAGGTGCTCTCGGATCCGGAGAAGCGGCGCATCGTCGACCTCGGTGGTGACCCGATGGAGAACGCCGGCGCCGGCGCCGGGGGCTTCGCCGGCGGCTTCGGCGGGCTCGGCGACGTCTTCGAGGCGTTCTTTGGCGGCGGCGCCGGTTCCCGCGGCCCGATCGGCCGGGTGCGCCCGGGCTCGGATTCGCTGCTGCGGATGCGGCTGAACCTGGAGGAATGCGCCACCGGCGTGACCAAGCAGGTCGCGGTGGACACCGCGGTGCTGTGCGATCTGTGCCAGGGCAAGGGCACCCACGGCAATTCGGTGCCCAAGACCTGCGACACCTGCCACGGCCAGGGCGAGGTGCAGACGGTGCAGCGCTCGTTGCTCGGTCAGGTGATGACATCGCGGCCGTGCCCGGTGTGCGGCGGCGTCGGCGAGGTCATCCCGGATCCGTGCCACCGCTGCGGCGGTGACGGCCGGGTGCAGGCCCGCCGGGAGATCAGCGTGAAGATCCCGGCCGGCGTCGGCGACGGCATGCGGGTCCGGTTGGCCGCCCAGGGCGAGGTCGGCCCCGGCGGTGGCCCGGCCGGTGACCTGTACGTCGAGGTGCACGAACAGGCGCACGAGGTCTTCGTCCGCGACGGCGACGATCTGCACTGCACCGTCTCGGTCCCGATGTTCGACGCCGCGCTGGGCACCACGGTCACCGTGGACGCCATCCTGGACGGCCCGATCGACCTGGAGATCCCGGCCGGCACCCAGCCCGGCTCGGTGACCACGCTGCGCGGCCACGGCATGCCGCATCTGCGCTCCGGCGTGCGCGGCAACCTGCATGCCCACATCGAGGTGCTGGTGCCGACCCGACTGGACAGCACCGACACCGAACTGCTGCGCAAGCTCAAGGAGCACCGCCCGCGTGACGTCGCCGAGGTGAGGTCCAGCCGCAACAACGCGGGATCGGCCAACGGGGGCCTGTTCAGCCGGCTGCGTGAGACGTTCTCCGGCCGCTAGTTCCCGATGGCCCAGCGAGACGCGCGGCGGGACCGCGCGTGAGAAGTCTGTTCTACGTCGAGTCGCTGCCCGGCGTGGGCGGCACCGCCGTCGTCGACGGTGACGAGGGGCATCACGCCGCCACCGTCCGGCGGACCCGGGTCGGGGAGGAACTCGACCTCAGCGACGGCGCCGGAACCCTGGCGCATGTCGTGGTGGAGGAGGCGGTCAAGGGCAGGTTGGCGGCCCGGGTGCTGTCGGTCCAGACGGTGCCCCGCCCGTCGCCGACCGTCACCATCGCGCAGGCCCTGCCCAAATCGGAGCGCTCCGAGCTCGCGGTCGAACTGGCCACCGAGGCCGGGGCGGATGCCTTCTTGGCCTGGCAGGCCCACCGGTGCGTGGCGCGCTGGGAGTCCGCGGCCAAGGTCGACAAGGGGCTGCGGCGCTGGGAGGCGGTCGCCCGGTCGGCGGCCCGGCAGTCCCGTCGCCCGCACATCCCCGAGGTGCAGGGCCTGGTGTCCACCGCCGAGCTGGTGGCCCGGATGCCGGGGGCGCTGACCCTGGTGCTGCACGAATCGGCCACCGTCCCGCTCGCTGAAGCAGGTGTCGCCGGTGCGGAATCGGTGCTGCTGGTGGTCGGTCCGGAGGGCGGGATCTCCGATCAGGAGCTGGCCGCGCTGACCGAGGCGGGAGCCCATCCGGTCCGGCTCGGCCCGTCCGTGTTGCGCACCTCGACGGCCGCCGCGGTGGCGCTCGGGGCGATCGGTGTGCTCACCGGTCGCTGGGATGTGGCTGACTGATCATTGGGACGCCCCGGTGACCAGCGGTAAACTGGGCCCCACCAGATGACAGAGCACAAGAAAGCAGGCACGAAACCCCACGTGACGCCCCGCGAGACGACCGCTGGCCCGTTATCCGGACCGGTACGAAGCAGCATCACTGTTCCGCCCGACAGCATCGTGGGCCTGCTCGGCTCGGCCGATGAGAACCTGCGTGCTCTGGAAGAACTGCTCACCGCCGACATCCATGTGCGCGGTAACGCCATCACGTTCAGCGGCGAACCCGCCGAGGTGGCGCTGGCCGAGCGGGTGGTGACCGAACTGGTCGCGGTGATCTCCCGCGGTCAGCCGCTGAACCCCGACGCGGTGCGCCGCAGCGTCGCCATGTTGACCGGTGCCGCGGTGGCCTCCCCGGCCGAGGTGCTCACCCTGGACATCCTGTCCCGGCGCGGCAAGACCATCCGGCCCAAGACGCTGAACCAGAAGCGCTATGTCGACGCCATCGACGCGCACACCATCGTGTTCGGCATCGGCCCGGCCGGTACCGGCAAGACCTACCTGGCCATGGCCAAGGCCGTAGCCGCGCTGCAGGCCAAAGAGGTCAACCGGATCATCCTGACCCGCCCCGCGGTGGAAGCCGGTGAGCGCCTCGGCTTTCTGCCCGGCACGCTGACCGAGAAGATCGATCCGTACCTGCGCCCGCTCTACGACGCGCTGCACGACATGATGGATCCGGCCGCGATCCCGAACCTGCTGGCCGCCGGTGTCATCGAGGTGGCGCCGCTGGCGTTCATGCGTGGCCGCAGCCTCAACGACGCGTTCATCATCTTGGACGAGGCGCAGAACACCACACCCGAGCAGATGAAGATGTTCCTGACCCGGCTGGGCTTCGGCTCCAAGATGGTCGTCACCGGCGACGTCACCCAGGTCGATCTGCCCGGCGGCGCGCACTCCGGCCTGCGGGCGGCCTCGGACATCCTCGACGGCATCGAGGATATCCACTTCGCCGAACTCACCAGCGCCGACGTGGTGCGTCATCGGCTGGTCTCGCAGATCGTGGACGCCTACTCGCGCCACGAGGACCAGCCCGACCTGTACAACCGCGCGCAGCGCCGCTCCTCGGGAGGACGGGCCCGTCGATCATGAGCATCGAGGTTTCCAACGAGTCGGGGATGGACGTCTCCGAGCAGGAACTGATCAGCGTGGCCAAGTTCGCCATCGCCCAGATGAACGTCAACCCGGCCGCCGAGCTGTCCATGGTGCTGCTCGACGAACCGGCGATGGCCGATCTGCACATGCGGTGGATGGATCTGCCCGGTCCCACCGATGTGATGAGCTTTCCGATGGACGAGCTGGAGCCCGGTGGCCGCCCCGATGCGGCCGAGCCGGGACCGTCGATGCTCGGTGACATCGTGCTGTGCCCGGCATTCGCCGCGAAACAGGCAGAGCAGGCCGGGCATTCGCTGGGGCAGGAACTCGCGCTGCTCACCGTGCACGGTGTGCTGCACCTGCTGGGCTACGACCATGCCGAGCCCGACGAGGAGAAGGAGATGTTCGCCCTGCAGCGCCGGCTCCTCGAGGAGTGGGTGGCCGACCAGGTGGAGTCCTACCGCCAGGATCTGCAGAACGAGAAGGATCGCCGACTGCTCGACAAGTCGCGATATTTCGACCAACAGTGACCGGCCTCGCTGCGCTGCTCGGTGCCATCGCCCTCATCGGTCTCGGTGGGCTCTTCGCGGCGGTGGACGCCGCGATCAGCACCGCCTCGCTGGCCCGGGTGGAAGAGATGGTCCGCGATGAGCGGCCCGGTGCCATCCGGCTGGCCCGTGTGCTGGCCGACCGTCCCCGCTACATCAACCTGGTTGTGCTGCTGCGCATCACATGCGAGGTGAGTGCGACCGTCCTGCTGGTGTCTTATCTGGACGGCTATCTGGGTGTGGCGTGGGGGCTGTTCGCCGCCGCGGCCATCATGGTGGTGATCAGCTTCGTCGTGATCGGGGTGGGCCCGCGCACGGTCGGGCGGCAGAACGCCTACACCATCGCCTTGGCGGCCGCCCTTCCGCTGCACGCGATCTCGGTGCTGCTCACCCCGGTCAGCCGGCTGCTGGTGCTGATCGGTAACGCGCTGACCCCCGGCCGCGGATTCCGCAACGGGCCGTTCGCCTCCGAGATCGAGCTGCGTGAGGTGGTCGACCTGGCCCAGCAACGCGGTGTGGTGGCCGACGACGAACGCCGGATGATCCAGTCCGTCTTCGAACTCGGTGATACCCCGGCCCGTGAGGTGATGGTGCCGCGCACCGAGATGGTGTGGATCGAGAGCGACAAGACGGCCGGGCAGGCGATGTCGCTGGCCGTGCGCAGCGGGCACTCCCGGCTTCCGGTCATCGGCGAGAACGTCGACGATGTGGTCGGTGTCGTGTACCTGAAAGATCTGGTGCTGCACACCCGCACCGAGACCGGACGCACCGAGACCCGGGTCGGGGACGTCATGCGCCCGGCGGTGTTCGTCCCGGATTCCAAGCCGCTGGACGAGCTGCTGCGCGAGATGCAGCGCGACCGCAACCATATGGCGCTGCTGGTCGACGAGTACGGCGCGATCGCCGGCCTGGTCACCATCGAGGACGTGCTCGAAGAGATCGTCGGCGAGATCAACGACGAGTACGACGAGGACGAGGTGGCCCCGTGGGAGGTGCTCGGCAACAACCGGTTCCGGGTGTCCGCACGGGTGCCCATCGCCGATCTGACCGAGCTGTACGAGGACCTGGAGATCGACGAGGACATGGAGGTCGACACCGTCGGCGGCCTGCTGGCCCACGAACTGGGCCGGGTACCGCTGCCCGGTGCCCAGGTCAGCTGGAACGGCCTGCGGTTGCGGGCCGAGGGCGGCCCCGACCACCGGGGCCGGGTGCGTGTCGGCACCGTGTTGATCGGCCCGGAAGAACCACCCGAGGAGGACGCATGAGAGCCCAGCGAGAAGCGAAGCGAGATCGCGCATGAGTTTGTCAGACGAGGACGCCAAGCTGGTGACGCTGGCCCGCGGCGCGATGGGTCGCGCCGCGGCCGGTGAGGGCGCCGCGGTCCGGGATCTGGACGGCCGCACCTACGCGGGTGCCCCGGTACGGCTGGCCGCGTTGAACCTGACCGCGCTGCAGGCCGCGGTCGCCGCGGCGGTGTCCAGCGGTGCCGAAGGACTGGAATCGGCAGTGCTGCTGGGCGGTTCGACGGTCGACGACGGCGTCGCCGCGGTGACCGAGCTGTCCCCGGAGGCCACCGTCATCGTCACCGACCGCGCCGGGAATCCGCTGTGAGGACCTGCAGCGTCGAGGTGACCCGATGAGCGACGAATTCCGGTCCGGTTTCGTATGTTTCGTCGGCCGGCCGAACACCGGCAAGTCGACGCTGACCAATGCGTTGGTGGGGCAGAAGGTGGCCATCACCTCTAACCGCCCGCAGACCACCCGGCACACCATCCGCGGCATCGTGCACCGGGAGAACTTCCAGATCATCCTGGTCGACACCCCGGGGCTGCACCGCCCGCGCACCCTGCTCGGGCAGCGGCTCAACGACCTGGTCAAGGACACCTACTCCGAGGTGGACGTGATCGGGTTCTGCATCCCGGCCGATGAGAACATCGGGCCCGGCGACCGGTGGATCCTTGAGCAGATCCGTGCGGTGGCGCCGCGGACCAAGCTGATCGCCATCGTCACCAAGATCGACAAGGTGGCCAAGGAGCGGGTCGCCGGCCAGCTGCTGGCCGTCAGCGAACTGGTCGGCCCGAACGCCGAGATCGTGCCGGTCTCGGCGACCGCGGGGGAGCAGCTCGACGTGCTGACCGATGTGCTGGTGGCCCAATTGCCGCCCGGCCCGGCGTATTACCCGGACGGTGAGCTCACCGACGAGCCCGAGGAAGTACTGATGGCCGAGCTGATCCGCGAGGCCGCACTGGAGGGCGTGCGCGACGAGTTGCCGCACTCGCTGGCCGTCGTCATCGAGGACGTCGAGGAGCGGGAGGGCCGCGACGATCTGATCGACGTGCGCGCCATCCTCTACGTCGAGCGCGACAGCCAGAAGGGCATCGTGATCGGCAAGGGTGGCTCCCGGCTGCGTGAGGTGGGTACCGCGGCGCGTACCCAGATCGAGAAGCTGCTGGGCACCAAGGTGTATCTGGATCTGCGGGTCAAGATCGCCAAGAACTGGCAGCGTGACCCGAAACAGCTCGGCCGCCTGGGGTTCTGAGCGCCGTCACAGCGCGGAGGCGGCAATCTGAATGGTGACCAGAGTCGGCACGCTGTCCGAGGTACCGTCGAAGGCGGTGTAGTAGAACGAGTCCGTCCCGACATGACTCGGGTTGGGCGTGTAGACGAAGATCAGCTCGTCGTCGAGCCACTCCAGGCTGCCGTGGGACGGTCCGGACACCGGGAAGGCTTCGAGCTCGGGTGTGTCGTTGTCGCTGTCTTCGTCGTTGCCGACCAGGTCCAGGTCGGTGAACGTCAGGGCGGTGTTCGCCAAGGCCTGCAACGTATCCGGCTTGGCCACCGGTGACGCGTTGGCGTCGACACCGACGGCGATGGTGACTCGCGCGGGCGGGCCCGCTCGATCAGCGTCCGCGGCCGAATAGTAGAAGGCGTCGGTTCCGACGAAACCGGTATCCGGGGTGTACACGAGATTGCCGTTCGAGTCTGTGCTGAGCGAACCGTTGACCGGCGGCTGCGTCACGATGATGGTCGTCGGATCAGCTTCGGTATCGAAATCATTGAGCCGCAGGGTGTTCAGGTCGATCGTCAGCGTCGTGTCGATCTCGGTTCCGAGGCTGTCGTATCCGGGGACGGGCCACTGGTTGTCGGTCGGGCGCTCGCCGGCCACCTCGATGGTCACCAGGACCGGAAGGCTGTCGGTGTAGCCGTCGAAGGTGCTGTAATAGAACTGTTCGGTGCCGGTGAAGCCGGGGCTGGGCGTGTAGATGAATGTGCCGCCGACGGACTCGATCTCGCCGTACAGCGGTTTCGATACCAGGTACGGGGCGAGTTCGTCGTCCTCGGCGTCGGCGTCGTTTCCGGCCAGATCGCCGGGAAGGATCACCAGCGGGGTGTCCACATAGGTCGTCACGGCATCCGGCGTCCCGGTCGGTGCGGTGTTCGCCTTCACACCGACGAAGATGGTCACGACCGCCGGATCGCTGACGTCGCCGGCGGAGTTGGTCGCCGAGTACTCGAAGGTGTCCTCACCGACGAAGTCCTCTTCCGGTGTGTAGACCAGATTGCCCTCATCGTCGACCTGCAGCGTGCCGTACTCGGGGTCCTTGTGCTGGACCTGCAACGGCCGTCCGAGGGCGTCGAAATCGTTGGCCAACAGGGTATCCGGGTCGATGGTCAGCGGCTCGTCGGGCTTCGTGGACAGACTGTCGTAGCCGGCGTACGGAAGTTGCCCCGGCAGCACGGCGATCCGCACGGTGGCCGGCGCACCGTCGGTGTGGCCCTGCCCGAACAGTCCGAGCAGACCGTGCAGATGCGGCGAACTGGTCCCGTCGCTGACGGTATAGCTGAACGAGTCGGTGCCGTGGAAGTCGGTATCCGGGGTATAGCTGAACGATCCGTCGGCATTGAGGACCACGTCGCCGTGCGCGGGTCCGGTGACGAGCTTCGCGGTGAGCCGGTCACCGTCGACGTCGGTGTCATTGGTCAGCACGTTGCCGGTGGTGTCGAGGTCCTGGCCGGTGGTGAACTCGTCGGCCACGGCCTTGGGGGCGGTGTTGAAGAAGGCGCGATTCACCTCGCGGCGCAGCCAATCCAGCACGGCGAACAGGGTGACCGGTGGGGTCGGTGTCCCGGGGCCCGGGCCCAGGATCGGCCACAGCAGTACGGCGACAAACGCCGCTGCGGCGTCGATGGCCGCCTTCGGGATCTCCAGGATCGCCGGGATCAGGTCCTCGGGTGGCACCGGTGTCGGCCGTGCCGCGGCCGCGAGGTCGGGCGCGGTCTCCTCGACCGGCGGCGGGGTGGATGTCTGCGGGCTGACGAACAACCGCGCCCCGGCATCCGGGGTGGCGGCCGGCACCGGTATCACCGGCGTCGCGGAAATCGCCGGCCGGCGGGGCCGGTTCGGGAGCGGCGGGTTCGGCGACGTCGCCGGTGTCATCCACCGTGTCATCGACCTGCCCGCCGTCTCCGGCCGCGTCGCCATCCCCGAGGTCATCACCTCCGAGGTCGACTCCGCCGCCGAGCCCGTCACCGCCGAGGTCGCCGCCGGTGTCGGTGTCGCCGGGGTCGTCTCCGGGGTTGTCCCCGGCGCTGGGGGCGTCTCCCGGGCCGGGGCCCTCGGCACCGCCCGAGGAGCCGGTGGACCCACCGCCGGTGTCCGCCGACGAGGACCCCGCCGACCCTGACGAGTCAGACGACGATCCCGGAGACGAGCCGGCCGACGACCCGCCACCGGGTTCGTCGGCCCAGGCCGGGCCGGGGATGCCGGTGGCGAATCCGACGCCGACGCCGAGCGCCACGGCCAGCGAGCCCACCCTGCCGATGAATCTGGAACTCTGGTGCGCACTCATGCTGCTCCCCGATCGTGCCGATTGGCCTCATCGATCGTGGAGCGGTGCGAGTGGTCGGGTGCGAGTAGCCGGCTACTCGCTTTACGGGCCTACGGTGTCCAGCCCGGAACCTGGCCGAAGTCACGGATATCGGACGGGACCGGGGGTTCGCCGTCGCCCTTGCCGTACACCGCGACCACCACGGTGCGGTCCAGCACACTCTCCGACCACACGCCGATGTCCACGTTGGAGCAGTCGGACATGATCGCGTGGTAGTCGGGCCGGTGGAACCACTGGTTGATCAGCTCGATGCCGCTGATCGCCAACGCCGGGTTGATCGCGACCGTCTCGGCGACCCCGCCGGCGTAGCCGGCGTTGCGGGCCCGGTCGGCGACCGTGGTCCCGTCCGAACCGATGTCCCCGTTGAGCGCCCGGTTGTGCAGCACATCGTTGGTGTGCCACTGCGCGGCCAGCCGGAGCTTCGGGTTCACCCTGATGTCGGTGTCGCAGCCGGCCTTCTGCTGCATCGTGTACACGTTGGCGACCACGCTGTTGTTGAGCCGGCGGTTGTCGGCATTGGCGGTGGGCGCGGTGAGTACCGCTCCGGCGGCCAGGGCGACGACAGGAAGGGCCGTGACGCAACGGTGGACGTTGTTCATAGCCGGTGACCTTACGTCAGGGCGTCGGCGTCCCACCAGGGATCCGGCTGCTTGACCCCCCAGCCGTTGACCGCCTCCAGCGCGGCGGCCAGTGAGACGAGCATCGGTTCGCTGTCGGCCGGGCCCATCAGCTGCACCCCGATCGGCAGGCCGTCGGAGGTGAAGCCGGCCGGGATGTTGATCGACGGCCAGCCCAGCAGGTTCCACGGCCAGGTCACCGGGCAGGCCCGGATCATGGCCCGGTCGGTGGCCAGCGAGCCGCGGTCGTCGTACTCGTCAACCCGGGGCGGCGGCAGCGCGGTGGTGGGGGCCAGCACCACGTCGGCGATGTTGAAGATCCAGCCGATCCGGCGCTGGGCCTGCGCCTCGGCCGCGCGGGCCTTGCGCAGGGCGTGCTGGGACAGTAGCCAACCGGTGCGGATATTGCTCCTGGTGCGCCTGTCCAGCGGTACCTCGGGCCCCAGTCGGTGCTGCCAGTCCACCAGGCCCGCGGTGGAGCGGGCCAGGAAGTTCCAGGACATCCGCAGGCCGTAGTCCGGGTCGGCCTCGGTGACGGTGTGGCCGAGTTGTTCGAGCTGACCGGCCACCCGCTGCAGTGCCGCGGCGATCTCCGGGTGCAGCGTGGAGCGGAAGAGGTTGAACGGGAAGGCGGTGGACACCGCGACCCGCAGCGGGCCGGGCGCGCGACCGACGTGCTCGGACACCCGCACCGGCTCCGGCTTGTGCAGGTCACCGTCGGTGTTGCCGGAGGCGGCGTCCAGCACGATGGCCGCGTCGGTGACGGTTCGGGCCAGCACGCCGTTGACGGTGATGCCGTTGAAGGCCTCGGGCAGCGGCCAGGTCGAGAGGCGTCCGCGCTGCGGCTTGATGCCCACCAGATGGGTCCAGGCGGCCGGGATGCGGACGCTTCCCGCACCGTCGGATCCGATCGCCGCGGTCACCAGGCCGGCCGCCACCGCGGCGGCACTGCCGCCGGAGGAACCGCCCGGACTGTGCTCGCGTGACCACGGGTTTCTGGTGTGCCCGAAGCCGGGCCCGCTGGTGAACGGCCACTGGCCCAGCTCGCAGGTGTTGGTCTTGCCGACGATCACCGCGCCCGCGGCCCGCAGCCGGCGTACCACCTCGGCGTCGGCGGTCGCGGCGGGCAGCTCGGCGTCGGTGCCGAAGCGGGTGGGCACCCCGGCCACGTCCACGTCGTCCTTGACCGCTATCGGGATGCCCAGCAGCGGAAGGTGTTGTCCGGCAGTGCGTTTAGCGTCGGCTTCGGCGGCGTCGGCGAGCGCCTGCTCGGTGAGCACCACCCGGAAGGCGTTCAGGGTGGGCTGGCTGGCCTCGATGGCCTTCAGGGACCGGCGTACCAGTTCGTCGGACGTCGTGGCGCCGCTTCTGAGCCGGTACTGCAACTGGGTCAGGGTGGGGAATTTTGCTTTGGCAGCCATCTTGGGGTCGAGGATATCCGGCGTTGCGAATCGTCTGATGTCGGTCGCCGGTGCGACACTGGACCGATGCGGTTGTACCGGGATCGAGCTGTCGTGCTGCGCCAGCACAAGCTCGGCGAGGCCGACCGGATCGTGACTCTGCTCACCCGCGAGAACGGTGTCGTCCGCGCCGTGGCCAAGGGCGTGCGCCGCACCCGCAGCAAGTTCGGGGCCCGGCTGGAGCCGTTCGCCCACATCGACGTTCAGCTGCATCCCGGCCGCAATCTGGACATCGTCACCCAGGTGCAGTCCATCGACGCGTTCGCCGCGGACATCGTCTGCGACTACGGCCGCTACACCAGCGCCTGCGCGGTGCTGGAGACCGCCGAGCGGGTCGCCGGCGAGGAGCGTGCCCCGGTGCCCGAACTGCACAGCCTCACGGTGGCCGCCCTGCGCGCGGTGGCCGCGGGCCGGCGGGCACGCGAACTGGTCCTGGACTCCTATCTACTGCGCGCGATGGGCATCGCGGGCTGGGCGCCGGCACTGACCGAATGCGCCCGCTGTGCCGCCCCCGGCCCGCACCGGGCCTTCCACGTCGCCGCCGGTGGCAGCGTGTGCGTGCACTGCCGGCCGTCCGGATCGGTGACCCCGCCGCAGCAGGTGCTGGCGCTGATGAGCGCCCTGAACGACGGGGACTGGGAGTACGCCGAGGCGTCCACCTCCTCGCACCGCAGCCAGGCCAGCGGGTTGGTGGCCGCGCACCTGCAGTGGCACCTGGAACGGCAGTTGCGGACATTGCCGCTGGTCGAACGTCCGTACCGGATTGATAGCGCGGCCGTTGAGCGCGGTCCCGGAGGGGTCGTGCAGGATATTGCCCATGGCAACCAAGCGGGGCAAGAAGGATACGTACCCACAGCTGCCTCCGGCGCCTGAGGACTACCCGGTCTTTCCGGACGTCTCGACGTGGCCGGTGGTCTTCCCCGAATTGCCGCCTCACACCAACGGCAGGTTCTCCCGCCCGCCACAGCATCCGTCCAAGGCGGTGCCCCCGAAGATCCCGGCCGACCAGGTGCCCAACCACGTCGCGGTGGTGATGGACGGTAACGGCCGGTGGGCCACCCAGCGCGGGCTCGGCCGCACCGAGGGCCACAAGATGGGTGAGGCCGTGCTGATCGACATCACGTGCGGTGCCATCGAACTGGGTATCAAGCACCTCAGCGTGTACGCGTTCTCCACCGAGAACTGGAAGCGCAGCACCGAGGAGGTGCGCTTCCTGATGGGCTTCAACCGCGAGGTGGTGCGCCGACGCCGGGAGAACCTGGACGCGATGGGCGTCAACATGCGCTGGGTGGGGTCACGCCCGCGGATGTGGAGCAGCGTCATCAAGGAATTCGACATCGCCGAGCAGATGACCGTCGGCAACGACGTCATCACCGTCAACTACTGCGTGAACTACGGCGGACGCACCGAGATCGTCGAGGCCGCCAAGGCGCTCGCCCAGGAGGCCGCGGACGGCAAGATCAACCCGTCCCGGATCAGCGAGGCGTCGTTCGCCAAGCACCTGCACCGCAAGGACATCCCGGACGTCGACCTGTTCATCCGGACCTCGGGGGAGCAGCGGGCCAGTAACTTCCTGATCTGGCAGGCCGCCTACGCCGAGTACGTCTTCCAGGACAAGCTGTGGCCGGACTACGACCGGCGTGACCTGTGGGCGGCCTGCGAGGAGTACGTCAACCGCAACCGCCGGTTCGGGCGGGCCTGACGTGTCCCTCCAGGAACGGTTGGGCGCGGTCGCCGAAGCGCTGCTGTCGGCCACCCGGGAGGAAGACGGTGCACTCACCGTCAACCACGACGGCACCTTCGCCTCGCTGCGGGTGGTCAGCGTCGCCGAGGGCCTGGACATGGTGTCGCTGAACCAGATCCTGGCCTGGGATCTGCCGCTGGACGATGCGCTGCGCGCCGGCGTCGCCGAGCACACCCGGGGCACCCTGCTGGGTACCGTGTCGCTGGTCGAGAAGGGCCCGATGGATGGGGCGGGGCCGGCATCCGCGGATGTGCTGCTGCGCTACAACTTTCCCGGGTCCGGGCTGACCGACGAGGCGCTGGGCACCCTGATCATGATGGTGCTGGCCACCGGCGCCGACGTGCGGCGCACTCTCGTTTCGTGAACGCGCCCGTCATCCGCATCGTCGCGGCCGTCGTCCGCGACGAGCGCAACCACGTGCTGGTGGTCCGCAAGCGCGGCACCACGGCGTTCA
Organism: Mycolicibacterium aurum; assembly: GCA_900078775.1. GTDB lineage: Bacteria > Actinomycetota > Actinomycetes > Mycobacteriales > Mycobacteriaceae > Mycobacterium > Mycobacterium aurum_A. Next base: position 2,801,069 of record LT549889.1, on the reverse strand, counting down.
TGCAGCCCGGCGGGAAGTTCGAGGCGGGGGAGAGCCCCGTGGACGCGCTGCGCCGCGAGGTCCGGGAGGAACTCGGCGCCGAGATCACCGCCATCACCGCGCTCGGGCACCACGACGCGGCCGCGGCCAACGAGCCCGGCCACCGGGTGGCCGCGGACCTGTTCGCCGTCGAGTTGGACGGCCCGCCCCGGCTGGGCGCGGAGATCGTCGAGATGGCCTGGGTGGACCCGCACGCGCCGGGCGAACTGGAGCTCGCCCCGCTGACCACGAATGTGGTGCTGGAGTACGCGCGCGTCAGTTGACGTTGCAGCCGCCGCACACCCCGAAGATCTCGAAGGTGTGCGAGACGTCGGTGAAGCCGTGTGTGGCGGCGGTCTCGTCGGCCCACGCCTCGGCGGCCCCGCCGTCGACCTCGACCGTGCTGCCGCAGATCCGGCACACCAGGTGGTGGTGATGGTGCTGCGAGCACAGCCGGTACACCGACTCGCCGGTGTCGGTGCGCAGGGTGTCGACCTGGCCGGCCGCGGCCATCGACTGCAGGGTGCGGTAGACGGTGGTCAGCCCGATGCCCTCACCGCGCTTGCGCAGCTCGTCGTGCAACTCCTGGGCGGAGCGGAAGTCGGCGATGTTCTCCAGCAGGGCCGAGATGGCCGCCCGTTGCCGGGTCGCCCGGACGATGGGGGTCACGCGTGATCCTCCGAGGCGTGGGTCACCGCGGCCATCACGATCTCGGCCAGGTGATGGTCGACCAGGCGGTACATCACCTCGCGGCCGCTGCGCTCCCCGGCGACCACCCCGGCCGCCTTGAGGATCCGCAGATGCTGGCTGACCAGCGGCTGGGGAACGTCGAGGGCGTCGACCAGCTCGTGCACGCAGCGCTGCGACTCGCGTAGCTGCAGCACGATGGCGATGCGCAGCGGCGCGGCCAGCGCACGCAGCAGATCCCCGGTGGTGTCCAGGAGTTCCCGCGACGGCAGTTCGGGGAACGGCTCACCGGCATGTCCGTGCTCGTGGCCGGTACTGGAAATCGTTTTCATTAGGAGTCAGATTACATGCGTGTCCGCGCATGTCAATCTCTTGTCGGGCAGGTCCCCGCGGTGGGGTGGCGGTGGTCTCATCGCTACGCTGTTGACCCGTGGCATCCATCATCGACACCGTTGCAAACCTGGCGAAACGCCGTGGCCTGGTCTTCCAATCGGGCGAGATCTACGGCGGCACCAAGTCCGCCTGGGACTACGGCCCACTCGGGGTGGAGCTCAAGGAGAACATCAAGAAGCAGTGGTGGCGCTCCGTGGTGACCTCCCGCGACGATGTGGTGGGTCTGGACAGCGCGATCATCCTGCCGCGCCAGGTGTGGGTGGCCTCCGGTCACGTCGAGGTCTTCAACGATCCGCTGGTCGAATGCCTGAACTGCCACAGGCGCCACCGCCAGGACCACATGCAGGAGGCGTACGCGGAGAAGAAGAGCACGCGCGACACGGTCATCGATCCGGACTCGGTGGCCATGGACGAGATCGTCTGCCCGGACTGCGGCACCAAGGGGCAGTGGACCGAGCCCCGCGACTTCAACATGATGCTCAAGACCTACCTCGGGCCCATCGAGTCCGAGGACGGCCTGCACTACCTGCGCCCGGAGACCGCGCAGGGCATCTTCGTCAACTTCGCCAACGTGGTGACCACCGCGCGTAAGAAGCCGCCGTTCGGCATCGGCCAGATCGGCAAGAGCTTCCGCAATGAGATCACCCCGGGCAACTTCATCTTCCGTACCCGCGAGTTCGAGCAGATGGAGATGGAGTTCTTCGTCGAACCGTCGACCGCCCCGGAATGGCACAAGTACTGGATCGAGACCCGCCTGCAGTGGTACGTCGACCTCGGCATCGAGCGGGACAACCTGCGCCTGTACGACCACCCCAAGGAGAAGCTGTCGCACTACTCCGACGGCACCGTCGACATCGAGTACAAGTTCGGTTTCGCCGGCAACCCGTGGGGTGAGCTGGAGGGCATCGCCAACCGGACCAACTTCGACCTGTCCACGCACGCAAAGCATTCCGGCGCCGACCTGTCGTTCTACGACCAGGCCAACGACACCCGCTACGTGCCGTATGTGATCGAGCCGGCGGCCGGCCTGACCCGCTCGCTGATGGCCTTCCTGGTCGACGCCTACACCGAGGACGAGGCGCCGAACGCCAAGGGCGGGGTGGACAAGCGCACCGTGCTCAAGCTCGACCCGCGGCTCGCCCCGGTCAAGGCGGCCGTGCTGCCGCTGTCCCGGCATGCCGACTTGTCGCCCAAGGCCAAGGATCTGGCCGCCGAACTGCGCCAGAACTGGAACGTCGAATTCGACGACGCCGGCGCGATCGGGCGGCGCTACCGGCGCCAGGACGAGATCGGTACCCCGTTCTGCGTCACCCTGGACTTCGACTCGCTGGACGACCATGCGGTCACCATCCGCGAGCGCGACGCCATGACCCAGGAGCGAGTGGCCCTCTCGGAGGTGTCCGACTACCTCGCGGTCCGGCTCAAGGGCTGCTAGTCCCATTTCCCGCGAGAGTGCGTGTCTGTTGGCCGACACGCCGCTGCGGGATAGGAGTTCACGCACGCTCGCCGGTAGTCAGGGTGTCCACAGTCGCCAATTGATCCACAGATCCGCCGGCGGGCATCGTCGTCCGCGTTCGGTTGATCGACGATCGGCAGCATGTCCGATGACGTTGCCGCACTGCTGGACCACCAGGGCGGGGTGGCCACCACAGCCCAGCTGCTGAATGTGTTGAGTCGCAGCCGCCTTGACACCAGGATCCGTACCGGCGAGCTACTCAAGGTGTGGCCCGGGGTGTATTCGGGTGCCGAGCCCGACGATGGCATCCGGTTGCGTGGCTTGGACCTTCGGGCAGGGGAGCCGGTGGCGATGTGCCTGGCCACTGCGGCGGCAGCCTACGGTTTCGACACCGAAGGCGGCGTCGACCTGCATGTGCTCAACCCGGAGGGGCGTCAGTTGCGGGCGTCCGACGGCCTGGTCATCCACCGCCGCGAAGGCGTTCCGCTGACGGTCATCGGCGGCAGGCCGGCAGCTGCCCCGGCGTGGACGGCGGACTGCCGGCCCCGGAATTGCAGTACGAGATCGTCGACCTCTACGGACGGTTGTGGCGGGTCGACTTCGCCTGGCCGGGAAGCGAACTGGCCGTCGAATACGACGGGTACGACTGGCACAGTGATCCCGCCAGTTTCGCCCGGGACAGGCAGAAGCGAGCGGCGCTGCAGGAGATGGGTTGGATCGTGCTGTCCATCGTGGCCGACGACGTCCGGCGTCGGGCACAGGATCTGGTGCGCCGGATCGACGTCGAGATCACCCGCTCGAGGGCGGCGTGAGCGTGCGCCATCTCGGGTGGGAGCGCGGCGTGTTGCCCGCGGACACGCACGATGGAGGCCAGGTGGGGGTACATATTCCTTGACGGGAATATGTCTGCCGGCTTATGGTGGCTGGCATGCAGACGGCGGTGTTCGTGGCGCTGGGAGAGCCGAGCCGGCTGCGGATCGTGGATCTGCTCAGGGCAGGGCCGCTGTCGGTCGGCGCCATCGCCGAGGCGCTCGGAATCCGTCAACCGCAGGTGTCCAAACACCTTCGGGTGCTTGGCGATTCGGGGATCGTCAGCAGCCATGCCCAGGCGCGCCAGCGCATCTACCAGCTCGAACCCGCGCCGTTCGAGGACATCGGCCGGTGGGCCGAATCCTTCGAACGACTGTGGGAGGACCGGCTCGACAACCTCGGCGAATACCTGAAGTCGACAACGAACGGGGAGTGAACGATGATCCTGCAGCTGCTGAAGAAAAAGAAACACTTCACCTTGGAGCGGACCTACGATGCTTCGGCCGCGGCGGTCTGGGACGCCTGGACCCAGGCCGAACGGCTCAAGCAGTGGTGGGGGCCGAAGAACACCACCGTGCCGGAGTGCCGCATCGACGCCCGGGTCGAGGGGGAGATCTATGTGGTGATGGAGGCCGGGGAGGCGATGGGCAAGTACGCCGGCACCCGCTGGCCCATGTCGGGCACCTTCACCCGGGTGGACCCGACCTCACGGATGACGTATGACGCCCGGTCCTGGACCGCGGGCGAGGAGTCGACCTCGACCATCCTGCACACCAACGACATCACGCTGGCCGAGCAGGACGGCCGTACCATGCTCACCCTGGACGTGACCATCACCCAGATCGGCGACAAGGCCAAGATGGCGGCGTTCGGTATGAAGATGGGCTACAAGGCCCACCTGGGGAAGCTCGCCGACCATCTGGCCGGTCGCTGAGGCCGCCGAAACCTCCGCGAGCGTGCGATATCTCGGGTGAAAGCCCGGCGTGTCGGCCAACAGACACGCATGCTCGCGGGAAGCGAGGGTCAGAACCGGCCGCCGCCGCCGCCGAAACCTCCGCCGCCCCCGGAGCCGCCGAACGTCGGCGAACTCCAGCCGCCGCCGCCACCGATGCCGCCGCGCAGCGCCCCGGACAGGATGTTGCCGATGATGATGCCGCCCAGCATCGCTCCGGTATTCGAGCCACCGCCGCCACCGAAGCCGCCGTAGTTGTTGTACTGCTGCTGGGCCCGGGCCACATCGCTGTTGGCGATCTGCTGCGCCTGCCCGGCAAGCATGGCCGCGCCGTTCGCGTGCGCGATCGCCTCGGTGATGTTGGTGGCCTGCTTGTCCTGGGCGGCCTGCAGTTGGCGGACCGCTTCGGCCAGCCGGGTGCGGGCCTCCGGGCCGATGCTGCCGCGGCGGGTGTCGATGAAGTCCGAGACGCCGCGCACCCGGGACTGGGCGGTGAACAGCGCCTGCTCATAGGCGCGGCGCAACCGGTCGGCCGCCTCGCGCTCCTCCTCGATGTTGGCAAGCAACCGGTCCAGATCGGCATCGGCCTGGGTGAGGGCGGTGAACGCGCCCAACGGGTCGGTGCCGCCGTTGGTTTCGGCTTCGGCCACCGCGCGGGCCGCGGCGTCCCGGGCGGACTTCAACGCGTCGGATTCGGCGATCCCGCCCTGGGCCAGTTGTGCATCGGCGGCCTTGATCCCGTTCTGGATGTCGACGATCGCATCCGGCAGCGTCGCGATCGCCCGGTTGATGTCGGTGGCGGCACTGTCGACCGCCTCCAGCATGGTCCGGGCCTGACCCAGCGCGGACTCGGCCGCCCGGATCGAGTCGACCAGGCCGGCCTGGCTGCCGGCCGGGCGGGCCACCAGGGTGCGGGCGTTGGTGATGTTCTGGTCGGCGAACGCGAGCCGGTGTTTGGCGGTCTCCACATTGTCGGCCACCGACTGCAGTGCGGTGTCGGCGAACTGCTGGTGCAGGCCGGCCAGCGTCTGCTCGGCCGGCGCCACCCGAGCGGTGAGGTCGACCATCTTCTGGGTCAGCGCATCCAGCCGGCTGGGCGCGTTGATGACCAGATCGCGCAGTTTGGCGAAAGCCTCCCGCTGGGCGTCGAGTTCGCGGTCGGCCTTGGCCGCGGCGACGATCACCCGGGTCAACAGATCCCGGCGCTGCTGCGGGGTCTCGGGCACCGCGTCGTCGAGGATCTGGCGGACGTTGAAGGCCTGGGTCAGCGTCGTCTTCGCGGCGGTGACCGCGGCGCGGAACGGCGCGGTGTCCCGCTCACCGAATTCGTCGACGGCCAACACCAATTCGTTCTCGCTGGTGCGCACCGCATTGTCGACCTCGACGACGATGGAGCGGGAGAGCTCGTCCAGGGCGTCCAGCGGCACCGTCGCCAGCGCATTCGGGTCGGACGGGTCGACGCGCTGGGCGGCGGCGAAGTCGGCCTCCCGGCGCTTGCGCTTGCGCCGGCGCGACCACAGCAGCAGCGCGGCCACCGCGAGCAGGATGAGGCCCAGCATGGCCAGTACCCCGGCCCAGTTCAGTTCGGATGACGAGGCCGCACCCAGCGCGGCCAGGCCGTCGGCCGCCACGATCGCCGCCTGCGCCCAGTTCCCGTCGCGCAATTCGGGTTCGATGTCGTTACGCCGCAGCGAGTTCGCCTCCGATGGGCTGGCCGCCGAGGATCCCGCCAGGAAGGCGTACGCCCGGTCGGCGGTGGCGACCGCCAGCAGCGCGTCGTACGGGCCCAGATCGCTGGCCCTCAGGGTGGCCTGGGCCCATGGCTCGGCGCTCGCCCCGGAGAAGGTGTCCACGTACACCACCCACAGCCGGACCCGGCGGTCGTTGTAGAGGGTGCTGACGGCGTTGTTGACCCGATCGGCCTCCGGCGCACTCAGCGCACCCGCCTGATCCACCACATAACCGGGCAGCCGGAACGGTGGCTGGGCCGCCGCGGTCGGCGCGACCAGCAGGCCGGCGGTCGCAACCGCGAGCAGCACACTGAGCAGACGGGCTATACGCATGCCGCCAATCTAATGAACGCGGTGACCGGATGGCTCGGTCATCTTCAAACGGTGTCATGTCCTATCAGCAGGGCGGCTGCTGGCAGACTGTGCGGCGGTGGCAACACAACCTGACGTATACGACACTTACGACGACTCCGACCGGGAGCGGCTGGTACCGGAGTCGCCGAAGGGTGCTGGGCTGGGTGGGATACCGCCGACCGGTGCCGACACCGAACACCGCACCGCGTTCGCCCGCGACCGGGCCCGGGTGCTGCACTGCGCGGCGCTGCGCCGGCTGGCCGACAAAACCCAGGTGGTCGGTCCGCGGCACGGTGACACCCCGCGCACCCGGCTCACCCACTCACTGGAGGTGGCCCAGATCGGCCGCGGCATGGCCGTCGGGCTGGGCTGTGATCCGGACCTCGTCGACCTCGCCGGGCTGGCCCACGACATCGGTCACCCGCCGTACGGGCACAACGGGGAGCGCGCGCTCAACGAGATCGCCGACGCCTTCGGTGGTTTCGAGGGTAACGCCCAGAACCTGCGGATCCTGACCCGACTGGAACCCAAAGTTCTTGACGGTGAAGGCCGTTCGGCTGGGCTGAACCTGACCCGAGCGGCGTTGGACGCGGTCACCAAATACCCCTGGACCCGGGCGGAGAACCCGAAGAAGTTCGGCTTCTACGCCGAGGACGCGGTCGCGGCGGCCTGGCTGCGTGCGGGCGCACCGGCCGGGCGGCCCAGCCTGGAGGCCCAGGTGATGGACTGGGCCGACGATGTGGCCTACTCGGTGCACGACGTCGAGGACGGCGTCATCTCCGGGCGCATCGATCTGCGGGTGCTCGGCGACCCCGACGACGCGGAGGCGCTGGCCGTGCTCGGCGCGAGGGCGTTCCCGGCGCTCGGCCACGACGAACTGTTGGAGGCCTGCCGGCGGTTGTCCGAGATGCCGGTGGTGCAGGCCGTCGGCAAGTACGACGGCACGCTCACCGCGTCGGTCGCGCTGAAGAATCTGACCAGCGAGTTCGTCGGGCGGTTCGCCAACGCGGCGATCTCGGAGACCCGGGCGGTGGCCGGGTCCGGCCCGCTTCGGCGCTTCAACGCCAACCTGCACGTGCCCCCGCTGGTGCGCGCCGAGGTGGCGGTGCTCAAGATGCTGGCCCTGCAATTCATCATGTCCGATCACCGTCACCTGCAGGTTCAGGCCGATCAGCGCACCCTGATCCGGGAGGTCGCGCTCGCGCTGTGGGCGCAGGCCCCCAGCGGGCTGGACCCGCAGTTCGCGCTGGAATTCACCGAGGCGCAGGACGACGGGGCCCGGCTGCGGGTGGTGATCGACCAGATCGCCTCCTACACCGAATCGCGGCTGGAACGCGTGCACGAAGTGCGATCGCCGAGGCCACTGTGACGGGCCGATAGACTGCGCTGATGGCCGGTATGGAAGCGACTCGGGGTGGGCGCGGCCGCATCCCGGATCGCGACATCGCCGCCATCCGGGAACGCGTCCGCATCGAAGACGTGGTGGGGGATTACGTCCAACTGCGGCGCGCCGGCGTGGACTCCCTCAAGGGGCTGTGCCCGTTCCACGACGAGAAGTCACCGTCGTTCCACGTGCGGCCCAACCACGGCCATTTCCACTGCTTCGGCTGCGGTGAGGGCGGCGACGTCTACGCCTTCCTGCAGAAGATCGAACACGTCACCTTCGTCGAGGCCGTCGAGATGCTCGCCGACAAGGTCGGCTACACCGTCACCTACACCGGCGGCGCGGCCACCAACGTGCAGCGCGACCGGGGCAGCCGCAGCCGGCTGATCGCCGCCAACGCCGCGGCGCAGGAGTTCTACGCCGAGCAGCTGCGCTCCGAGGAGGCCGCCCCGGCCCGCCAGTACCTGCTCGAGCGCAACTTCGACGCGGACGTGGCCGCCAAGTTCGGCTGCGGGTACGCGCCGTCGGGGTGGGACACCCTGACGAAACACCTGCGGCGCTTGGGATTCGAGTTCAAGGAGCTGGAGGCCGCCGGGCTGAGCCGGGAGGGCAAGCGCGGCCCGATGGACCGGTTCCACCGCCGACTGCTGTGGCCCATCCGGGTGTCCTCGGGGGAGACCATCGGGTTCGGGGCGCGTCGGCTCTTCGACGACGACCACATGGAAGCCAAGTACGTCAACACCCCGGAAACGGTGCTGTACAAGAAGTCCAACGTGCTGTTCGGGCTGGATCTGGCCAAGCGGGACATCGCCAAGGCCCATCAGGCCGTGGTGGTGGAGGGCTACACCGACGTGATGGCCATGCACCAGGCCGGGGTGAGCACCGCAGTCGCCGCGTGCGGTACCGCGTTCGGCGACGAGCACCTGTCGATGCTGCGCCGACTCATGATGGACGACAACTTCTTTCGCGGTGAGCTCATCTACGTCTTCGACGGTGACGCCGCGGGCCGGGCGGCCGCGGTCAAGGCCTTCGAGGGCGAGCAGAACCTGGCCGGGCAGTCCTTCGTGGCCGTCGCCGCCGACGGTATGGACCCCTGCGATCTGCGGCTGCGCTCCGGTGACGGTGCGCTGCGCGATCTGGTGGCCCGCCGGGCTCCGCTGTTCGAGTTCGCCATCCGCACCGCGCTGGCCGACCACAACCTGGACAGCGCCGAGGGCCGGGTGGCCGCGCTGCGCCGCTGCGTGCCGATGGTGGCCCGGATCAAGGATCCGACGCTGCGCGACGAGTACGCCCGCCAGCTCGCCGGCTGGGTCGGCTGGCAGGACGTCGGCCAGGTGCTGGGCCGGGTCCGGGAAGAGGCCGGGCGCAAGGGCGCCAAGACCGGGCGCGGCCCGTCGGGCACGAACCGACGCCAGCAGGCCGAGGCCGCACCCCGGCCGCAGTCCACGGTGGCCCGCCCCGATCCGCGCGACCCGATCCTGCGCCCGCAGCGTGAGGCGCTGAAGTCGGCGCTGCAGTACCCGGGCCTGGCCGGTCCGGTGTTCGACAGCCTGGCGGTGGAGAACTTCACCCATCCCGGTTATGCGTCGGTGCGCAGCGCGATCGGCGCCGCCGGCGGGATGTCGGCGGGGCTGTCCGGCGCGGAGTGGATCGATGCGGTCCGCGCGCAGGCCGGCTCCCCGGAGGTGGCCAATCTGATCAACGAACTCGGGGTGGACGCCATCCGCATCGAGGACGACGAGAAGCTGGCCCGCTACATCTCCGGGGTGATCGCCCGGCTGCAGGAGGTGGCCGTCGGCCGGCAGATCGCCGAGGTCAAGTCGAAACTGCAGCGGATGTCCCCGGTGGACAACAGCGACGAGTATCACGCCCTGTTCGGTGACCTGGTCGCCATGGAGACCTACCGGCGCAGCCTGCTGGAACAGGCCAGCGGCGACGACTTGTCTGCATGACCGCGACACAACCGTTATGGTGGGAACGCAAGTTTCTGTCGAGAAAGGCACGCCCGTGGCAACTCTGAGTGATCAGAAGCGCAGGTTCATCGTGGTCGGTGCTTTCGCTGCGGCCATCGCGGCGCCGGTGCTGGCGCTGTCGGCCACCCCCGCGGAGTCGGTTCAGGCCGGCCCGGCCTGCCTGGCCTGGTTCGGCAACAAGGAGGACGGCAACTGCCTGTCCTACTCGAACGGCAATGGCATGGCCGTCGGCACCCCGGGCGCCGGCATCTGCAACGGCGGGTTCTGCACCTCGCCGATCTTCCCCGGCAACAGCTGGAACACCAGCATCCCGCTGGGCTAGGCGTAATTCCCAGCCTCGCGCCTAGCGGGTCTGCCCGTTCTGCTGCCCCGGCACCTGCACGTCGGGCTGTTCGGGCTGCAACACGGACGTCTCGGCGTCGATCGCCGTCAATCGCACCATCGCCGGATCGGGTGACACCCGGTCGGCGACCTTACGCCGCCCGGCGTCGAGCACGGCTTTGGTGGCCGGGTTCTCGGTGATGGCGCGGTAGGTCGCGGAGAGCTGTTCGTAGCGGTGCCGGCCCGCTTTCGCGCCCAGCACGTAGCCGACTCCAAGTACGAAGACCAACCGGAACACGGGGCTCCCCTCACGACGACAGCAGGACGCTGTCCATCCTGCCTCATCGCAGCCGATGCTCGCCGATCGGTGCGCTCACAAGGCCGTCTACCAGGCGATTCGGGAGTGGCGCGGTCCATGCGCTAGAGTCTGTTCCGGTTCATTCCCCTGTAGCTCAATTGGCAGAGCTTCCGACTGTTAATCGGACGGTTGATGGTTCGAGTCCATCCGGGGGAGCAACACAAGGCCGGTGCGAAAGCACTGGCCTTGCTTGCTTTCCGGGGCAGTGTGCCCCGAGATCAGGCCAGCCGGCCCGCGGCCGAGGCCGCCGCCGAACCGACCAGTCCGTTGAGCGGATACAGGGCGTGCGCCAGCGACGCGAGCAGCGAGCCGGGCGAGCCGTCGCAGATGCTGTCCCCGGGCGCGCACAGATCCAGCGACTTGCCGTTGTAGAGCGGGGAGATGTTCGCGGCGGGGGCGCCGAAACCGTTCAGCAGCGCCGCGGTCGGCTTCCCGAACAGCACCACCCCGGCGACGTGGTCGTGCACGTCGGCCGGGATGTCGGAGGTGGTGACGTAGGCGGCCACCGCCGCGCCCTGGGAGAACCCGCCGAGCAGCAGCTTGGTGTTCGGGCAGTTCGCCGCCATGCTGCGCACCCGGGCGCCGGCGTCGGCGGCGCCGGCGAACATCGTGGACGGGAAGACCGCCGGGTTGCCGAAATCACCGGTGGCCGGATAGTTCACCGCGTACACGCCGACGTTGCGGCCCGGCAGGTGCGAGCGCACGGCGTCGACGAACGCCTGCCCGGTCATGCCGACGCCCGGCGGCTCATCGGTGCCGCGGGCGAAGATGATCTCGGCATCGGGGCACGGCTGCGCGGCGGCCAGCGGCGTGCTGCCCGTTGCCAACATCGACGCGGCCAGCACACCGGCGGCACCCAGCCCGACGGACAACCGGCGTAAACGGCGAAATCCCATGCGCTCGATGCTACCTGCGGCCTTCGCTGCACAGACCTGCTCCGTAAGCTCACAGGCATGCGGCACATCCGGATCGCCCCGGCCCTCGCGGCACTGACCGTCCTGCTGGCCTCATGCGGCTGGAGCCCGCCGAACTCGGGGCCACAGTCCAGCTCGGACTGCCCGGCCGAGGACACCCCGACCGCCGAGACCATCACGGCGGCGGTGCAGAAGGTCGGCAGCGGGTGGACCGAGACGACCCGCGGGCACACCCCCGACTGCCGGCTGCACTGGGTGGTCATCGGCACCGGCGACGACGCCCTCGACGCACCCGTGCAGGTGCTGTTCTTCGACCGCAACAACCCGCTGGGCCCGCCCAGCCCGCGGCCGCGCCCGTACACCACCGTGGTGCCGCTCGGCGAGCACATCGCGACGGTGTCCTACCAATGGCGCCAGGGTGCGGACAAGCCGTGCTGCCCGACCGGGATCGGGCAGGTGCGCTTCCAGATCGGCGAGGACGGTGCCCTGCAGGCGTTGGACCCGATCCCGACGCCGACCCCCTGAGCGGCTACTTCGGCTCGATGGTGCCCGAGGACACCGCGTCCTTCTCCTGGTGCTCGTCGGCATCTGGGATGTGCTCGGGGTGCAGCATCTCCGCGTAGCGCAGCTGCTCGGGGATGCCGAACCCGTCGACCAGCAGCTCGGCGTGCGGGCGCAGCCGCCGGCACAGATCGTTGATGCCGCGGGTGACGGCCTTGGCGCGTTCGGTCGAGATGAACCGGTGCTCGATGAACCAGGCCTTGTCCTCTTCGATGACCGACAGCGCGTACAGGTCGCACACCATGGCGAGAATCTCGCGGGCCTTCTCGTCCGGGCACGCGTCGATGCCCGCGACGAACGACTCCAGGATGACCCGGTCGATATGCGCCCGGGCGGTGTGCAGCACATGGTCCTGCACGTGGTTGAACGCGTCGAACGCGGACATCTCCTTGGCCTTGTTCTGCAGCCGGCGGGCGACCGAGGCCAGCATGTACTGCTCGCGGTCCTCGAACATCTGCACCTGGGTGCCGCGGTTGAACAGCGAGCCTTCTTCCTCGTTGTCCTGCCGGGTGTCCAGGATGGTCTGCATGATGGTCTGCGCCGCGGTGCGCTTGAGTACCCGCTCCCCGGCGAAGTTCGCCGCGAACCGCACCCACTCCACCGGGCTCATACCCTTGATGTCGTCGGCGTAGGCGGTCAGCAACTCCTTGGCCACCAGCTGGGTGAGCACGTGGTTGTCGCCCTCGAAGGTGGTGAACACATCGGTGTCCGCCTTCAGCGCGATCAGCCGGTTCTCGGCCAGATACCCGGCGCCGCCGCAGGCTTCGCGGGCCTCCTGGATGGCCTTGGTGGCGTGCCAGGTGTTGGCCGCCTTCAGACCCGCTGCGCGGGCCTCCAATTCGCGCTGTTCCTCGGGGTCGGGGTCCTCCGAGGTCTGCAGCTCATGGCATTTGGCCACCAGCTCGTTCTGTGCGAACTGCAGACCGTAGGACTTCGCGATCAACGGCAGCAGTCGGCGCTGATGCACCAGGTAGTCCATGATCAGCACCTCCTTTTCATCGCCCGGTGCCTCGAACTGCCTGCGCTCCAACGCATATCGGGTCGCGATGTCCAGGGCGACGCGGGCCGCGGCCGCGGCGCTGCCGCCCACGGTGACCCGGCCTCGGATCAGGGTGCCGAGCATGGTGAAGAACCGCCGCCCGACGTTCTCGATCGGCGAGGTGTAGGTGCCGTCTTCGGCGACGTCGGCGTACTTGTTGAGCAGGTTCTCCCGCGGGATGCGGACCTGATCGAACTGGATGCGCCCGTTGTCCACGCCGGGCAGCCCACCCTTGTAATGGCAGTCGGAGGTGGTGACGCCGGGCAGGTCGTTGCCTTCGTCGTCGCGGATGGGGACGACGAAGCAGTGCACCCCGTGGCCTTCGCCGTCGGGGGTGATCAGCTGCGCGAACACCGCTGCCACCCGTGCGGTTTCGGCGGCGCCGCCGATGTAGTCCTTGCGCGAGGTCGGGGTGGGGGAGTCGATGACGAACTCGTGGGTGGCCGGATCGTAGGTGGCGGTGGTCTCCAGCGACTGCACGTCACTGCCGTGCCCGGTCTCGGTCATCGCGAAGCAACCCAGCAGTTCCAGGTTGATGATCTTCTGTACGTAGGCCTTGTGATGGCGTTCGGTGCCCAGGTTCTCGATGGCCCCGCCGAACAAGCCCCACTGCACACCGGCCTTCACCATCAGGGACAGATCGCTCATGGCCAGCATCTCGATCTGGGTGACGGCGGCGCCGACGTCCCCGTCGCCGCCGTGTTCCTTCTTGAAGCCGTCCTCGGCCGCGCCGCGGGCGGCCATGATCTTGAGTTGCTCGGCCACCTTGGTGCGGGCGATGACGGTGTTGGGGGTGTAGTGCGGCCGGAAGACCTGATTGGACAGCTCGGCCCGGACCTTGTTCTTCACGTCGCGCCAGCGACCGTCGAGCGCGTTGCGGAGATGTTCAGCTGTGCTGATACCAGCGTTGGTGCTCTCGGCAGGAATGGTCATAGTGGACCGTAACGTGCCCCGTCGGCGATGTAGGTAAACCTGACTAGAACGGTGCCCACGGGCTGGCGTTCAATCAAGGTCATGACCGAGCGGCCCGAACCGGTGTCACCCACCGGCCTGCCCCATGTCGTCGACCACACCCACTCCAACGTCACCGGAGGATGGCTGCGCGCGGCCACCTTCGGGGCGATGGACGGGCTGGTCAGCAACACCGCCCTGATCGCCGGTGTCGCGGCCGGCGCCAGCGCCCAGGCCGTGGTGCTGGCCGGCGTCGCCGGGCTGCTGGCCGGCGCGTTCTCGATGGCTTTGGGCGAGTACACCTCGGTCACCACCGCCAACGAACAGATCGACTCCGAGGTCAAGGTGGAGCGCCGCTCGTTCCGCCAGGATCCGACCGCCGAGCGCGCCGAGTTGCAGGCGATGCTCGTCGAGATGGGGATGACGCCGGCGACCGCGTCCACCGCCACCGCCGAGATCCACCGCGACGAGAACCGTGCGCTGAACTTCCATCTGGTGCAGGAACTCGGGGTGGACCCCCGGGAGAAGCCGTCGCCCTGGGTGGCGGCCGGGTCCTCGTTCCTGATGTTCGCGATCGGGGCGATCATCCCGCTGATTCCGTACCTGCTGGGTTTCGAATCCTTGTGGGCCGGCCTGGCCTTCGGCGGCGTCGGTCTGCTGGTCGCCGGGGCGGTGGCCGCCGGCTTCACCCGGCGCTCGCGGCTGCTCGGGGGTCTGCGGCAGCTGGCGTTCGGCTTCGTGGCGATCGCGGCGACCTACGGGGTGGGGTCGCTGATCGGTGTGACCGTCAGCTGACGTTCCGCGCGAACGGCATTGCCGCGGAGTTCTATTCGGGCTGGCTCGCGGCGGCTCGGCCCGGTCGGGCCGGGGCGTCCCGGAATCATCGGCAATCATTGGCGCCAAGCGCCTTCAGGACCGATGATACTTCTGATATGTTCCGAGTATCACCGGAGTCGTCCCGAGGGGCGACCTGATGCTCGATGCCGGCGCCATGCAGAAGTTCATAGGAGAACCGTGACTGCCACCGACGACACCACCGCCGCCATCGAAGGCCGGATCACCGACGAGGACATCGAACGGGCCCGCGCGCAGATCGGCATCCCGGTCAACAAGAGCGGTGAACTGTGGAACCACGTCCCCTCCCAGGACGGCATCAGTCACTTCGCCTTCGGTTGCGGCGACGACAACCCGCTGTTCCACGATCCGGCATACGGGGCCAACACTCGCTGGCACGGCCAGATCGCCCCGCCGACGTTCCCGATCAGCACCGGTATCGACCAGACCCCCCGATTCACGGATCCGGAACGCAAGAAGCTGTTCAAGGGGTTGTTCCGCGGCACCGGAAAGTACTACTCCGGCGTGAAATGGACCTGGTACCAACCCATCTACGCGGGACGCCCGGTGCTGATGGAGAGTTACACCCAGGATGTCCAGGTCAAGGAGAGCTCGTTCTCCGGCGGCCGCTCGGTCAAGGAGACCTACCGGCACCTCTACGTCGACATCGACGGCAACCCGATCGCCACCCGCGACGAGTCCTACATCAATGCCGAGCGGCACGGTTCCAAGAAGGCCGGCAAGAACGCACACATCGAACGCCAGCACTGGACCCCCGAGGAACTCGCCGAGGTCGAGGCGGCGTACGAGGTCGAGGTGCGCCGGGGCGCCGAGCCGCAGTGGTGGGAGGACGTCACCGTCGGCACCGAGTTACCGCCGGTGATGAAGGGCCCGCTCACCGTTGTCGACATCATCAGCATGCACATGGGATGGGGTTGGGGCGGTTACGGTCTCGGCCCGCTGAAGTACGCGCACCAGTCCCGGACCCGGATGCCGGGCTTCTACGTGCCCGACGAGTACGGGGTGCCCGACGTGGTGCAGCGGCTGCACTGGGACCCCGAGCGGGCCAAGGCCTTGGGCATCCCGGCGCCGTACGACTACGGCCAGATGCGGGCGTCCTGGGTGACCCACCTGCTGACCAACTGGATCGGCGACGACGGCTGGCTGGTCGAGATGGACGTCCAGACTCGCAGTTTCAACTTCCACGGCGACATCCACAACTGCACCGGCAAGGTCGTCGGCAGGGGACCCGGCGCCGAGGACGTCCTGGAGTTGGAGGTCGCGGCCACCAACCAGCGCGGTGAGGTGAGCACCAGCGGCACCGCCACGGTGTTGCTGCCGTCCCGGCAGACCGGTGCGGTGGTGCTGCCGGTGCCCGATGCCGAACTGCGCCGCCGGGGAGCGGCGGTGGCGTCCCGGATCGGCGGGAAGGTCGGCGCGGAGTTGCGTCGGTTGCACGGCGAATGACGACGACGGGTGACAGGTCCGCGGATCTCGCCGCACCAAGTTGGTGATTCACGTCTCGGGTTAGCGTCTCATCCTGATACTGTCACGCCCAGACAGTTGCAGATGTGCTGCGCATCACAATCGCCCGAGGGGGTGTCCCGACCGATGGACCGGCCATTGCACGGCGTGCGGGTGCTCGAGGTCGCCCGGTCCGCCGGCGTCGCATCCGCGGGCGCGGTCCTCGCCGACTGGGGAGCCGACGTCGTCAAGGTGGACATCCCGGACGGTGCCGGCCGGCACGGGCCGCGGCCCGCCCCGGGTCCGGTCGTGGCGGCCCCCGACCGTGGAAAGCGCAGCATCGGACTGGGTTTGGGGATGGCCGAGGCGCGTCCGGTGCTGGAGGAACTCATCCGCCGTAGCGACGTCTTCCTGACCGACCACCCGGCCGCGGTCTGCGCGAAACTGCGCATCGACCTCGACGAGGTCCGCCGGGTCAACCCGGGCATCATCTACGTCACCGGCAGCGGGTGCGGCACCGCCGGACCCGACCGGGACCGCGGCGCCGACGAGGCCACCGCATTCTGGGCCCGCGGCGGCAGCGCCGACGGCCTCACCGGACCCGACGCCGGCCACGCCGCCCCCGCACCGGCGGGGTGGCGGCGGCGCTGTACGGCCGCCGGGCCACCGGCGAACCCTCGCTGCTCGACGTCTCGCTGCTGGCCGTCGGCGCATGGGCCAATCAGTTCACCGTCAACTCCGCGCTGGCGGCCGGCGGGCCGCTCCCCAAGTTCGACACCCGCCCGCAGTCGCTGGGCAATCCGCTGGTCGGCAGCTACCGCACCGCCGACGGACGGTTCATCACGCTGGCGATGTCGCAGCCGGCCCGGCACTGGCCCGAGTTCTGCCGGCTGATGGGCCGCGACGATTGCGCCTTCGACCCGCGCTTCACCGCACCGGACACGTTGGCCGAGCACATCGACGAGGCGGTCGGCATCGTCGCCACCGCGATCGCCGCCCGCAGCTTCACTGAATGCTGCCGACTGCTGGAACCGGGCACCGGGGCGTGGGCGCCGGTGCAGGACGGCTGGGAGGTCGGCAACGACGAGGCGCTGATCGCCAACGGGCGGATCGCCGAGGTGGTCGACGCACGCGGCGGCACCCAGCGACTGGTGGCCAACCCGGTGAAGTTCGACGACGGCCGGCTGCGGCTGCGCCGGGCCCCGTCGGTCGCCGAGCACACCGAGGATGTGTTGCGTGAGATCGGTTTCGACGAGGACACGCTGACCGAACTCAAGTTCGCCGGGGCCATCTCGTGAGCATCGTCATGCCCGCCGAGTTCGGCGAGGACGCCAGCGGCGACCACGTCAAGGTTCGGTTGATCGCCGCCGCCGAGGCAGAGCTGATCGCCAACGGCGCCGGTGGCCTGCAGATGGCGGCCATCGCCAAACGCGCCGGGGTGTCCCGGGCCACCGCGTTCCGCCGGCTGGGCAGCCTCTCCGATGTCGTGGTGCTGGTGGCGATCCGCCGCGCCCAGCGCTACATCGACGCGGTGCAGCAGCTGATGGCCGCCGAAGCCGGAGTGTTCGCCAAACTCGAAGCGGCCCTGATCTACTCCGCACGCGAACTGCCGACCGATGTGTCGATCGCCGCGATGATGACCGAATACTCGGCGACCGCGCATGATCCGCGGGTGCACGAGGCCGCTGTCGGTGCCATGGGCGAGGTGGTCCGGGAGGGCATGCGGGCCGGCGAGATCCGCACCGACATCGAGTTCGACGATCTCATCGAATTCCTGGTCGAGCAGACCTATCTGGCCGCCGAGGGCCCGGACCGCTCCGAGGACGCGGTGCGTAAACGGTTCCGGCAGTGGATCATCCCGGCGGTCGAGGCCCGCCGCGGTCCGGGCGGCGAAATCATCTCCCGGGTAACAGAAATCGAGAACGCAGTGTCGGCCGCGCTCGCCGCGGTGCAAGGTCTTACCGGGCAACTACAGGAGGGACAGACGCGTGACAAGTGACCAGCAGGTGGGCAAGTGCCCGGTCGAGGAATTCATCATGACCGGCAAGACCGGTGTCGCGCTGGGCGGCTACGCCGACATCGACTCGCTGCAGGACCGGATGCGGCCGGTGTTCCGCAACTCCGAGGCCGAGGGCTACTGGATGTTCACCGACTACGCGGCCATCCTGGAAGGCCTGCAACACCCGGAGTGGTGGTCCAGCAGCGTGATCGTGCCGACCGACGCCAATCCGCCGTATCAGTGGATCCCGGTCATGGTGGACCCGCCGGACCACGCCAAGTGGCGCCACGTCCTGGCCGAGTACTTCTCACCGGGCCGGGTGAAGTCGCTGCGCGACGAGCATCGCCGGATGGCCGCCGAGGTGGTCGACCAGGTCATCGACCGGGGCTCCTGCGAGTACGTCAAGCAGGTCGGCCGGGTGTTCCCGTCGCACATCTTCCTCAACATCATGGGTATGCCCATCGAGCGGCTCGACGAATTCCTGGAATGGGAAGACAAGATGCTGCATCAGGGCGGCTCCGACGAGGAGTCCATGATGGTTCGCCTCGAGGGCATGCAGCAGGTGGTGGCCTACTTCCAGACGCTGATCGCGGCGCGCCGCGCCGACCATGACCCCGACGCCCAGGACATCATCTCCGCGGCGCTGGGCTGGAACTTCGACGGCGAGCCGGTCGGTGAAGGCGACCTGCTGAACTGTCTGCTGCTGCTGTTCATGGCCGGTCTGGACACCGTGGCCAGCCAACTGTCCTACGCCATGCTGCATCTGGCGACCCACGAGGAGGACCGGGCCCGCATCGTCGCCGACCCGGAGATCATCCCGCGGGCGGTGGAGGAACTGCTGCGCGTCTACCCGATCGTGCAGACCGCCCGGAAAGCCACCCAGGACATGGACTTCCACGGATGCCCGGTGAAAGCCGGTGACATGGCCTCGTTCCCGCTCGCGGCGGCCGGCCGGGACGAGACGATCTTTCCCGATGCGCGCACCGTGGACTTCGATCGCGGTGTCAGCCGCCACATCTCGTTCGGTGCCGGACCGCACCGCTGCCTCGGGTCGCACCTGGCCCGCCAGGAGATGATCATCATGCTGGAGGAATGGCACCGCCGCATCCCGAATTACCGGGTCGTCGGCGAGCCGACCGAGCATGCCGGGCAGGTGTTCGGGCTGGACTCGCTGCAGCTGACCTGGCAGGACTGAACCCCGGTCCGGCGTCAGTTCAGCCGAAGCGCCCGATTCAACACCGTCACCATCAGAGTGGCTGTGTCGTAATCGGTTTCGTGCTCTGAGCTGGCCGGGCGCTCGGACATCCGGCCCAGCACGGCCAGCACGATGGCCGCCGCGACCGCCGGATCGAGGTTCGCGGGCAGCCTGGCCTGCGACACCAGCGCCAGCGCGGCGGCCCGATAGGGGGCCAGCCCGCGCCCGACGGTCTCGGCGAGCCCCGGTTCCAGCGATCCGTCGTACCAGGACCGGATGACCCCGCGGTAGTTGCGGTGGAAATGCACGTACCGGGCCAGCCAGGTCCGCAGTTGTTTCTCGCCGACCCCGCGGGAGGCCAGCGCGTGCAGTTCGGTGCACAGATGCCCACCCTCCAGCGCGGTCCAGCCGGTGAGCTCGGAGAAGATCTCCGCCTTGCCGGCGAAGTGCCGGTACAGCGTGGCGCGGCTGACCCCGGCCGCGGCGGCGATATCGGCCATCCCGACATCACCGAAGCCGTGTTCGGCGAACAGCGCCGAGCCGGCGGCCAGGATGTCCTGGCGTACCGGGGACACCGCGGACGGATCCGGGTCCGGTTCCGCGGTCACCGCCGCGCGTACCTCGTGCAGTCGTGCCCCGGCGCGCGCCGGGACCACGGTGGTCAGGACCTCGTCCGGGGTCTGTGGGAAGAGCAGCAGCTGCATGGCCACCGCCAGCGAATCCGATGTCTTTGTGGCCGAGGGGAGTTCGAACATCCTGCGGTGCCGGTACAGGTTGACCATGTGGGTGATCCGCAGTAGCGCCGCGGCGGCGTCGGCCGGCGCGATGCCCACCACACCGGCGTCCCGGAGGCGCTGGGTGAACAGGTCGGTGTAACGGCCGGCGATGGCCGTGGCGTCGGTGGGCGGCAGATCGGCGGCGGGTCCCACACCGGGGAACTCCAGGAACACCATCGCGTAGCGGTCGTAGAGTTTGGCGCCCTCGCGCACCCACCGGCGCAGGCTGCGTACTCCGTCGGTGTCGGGGCCCAGGCCGTGGAGCCGGTCGACGTGCTCCAGCACCGCCTGCTCGCCGCGGCGGGTCAGCTCGACGAAGATCTCGTCCTTGCCGGCGAAGTACTGATACACCGTGGCGCGGGAGCCGCCGACGTCCCTGGCGATGGCGTCGATCGAGGTCCCCTGGAAGCCGTGATCGGCGAACAACCGGGCGGCGCTGTCGATGATGCGGTCGCGAGTGTGCTGCCCACGGCGGCCCACGGCGGTATTGGCCGGGGTGTAGCCGGGGCGGCGCAGATGTTCGGCGGGACGCATCGCTTCACATCATTGCAGCGGCAGGTTCCGTTTGGCGGTCCCGGGATAGCCGAAGAACTTCTCGAAGTTGGCGTCGTTGATGGGCTGGGCGGTGTTGCGGCGCACCGCGGCCTCCAGGGCGGCCAGCCGGGCGCGCGCCTTCTCCAGGCCGGCGGTGTCCTCGGCGGCCTCCAGGTCGGTGACCGCGGTGCGGGCGGCGGCGATCTCGACCCGTAGTCGTTCGCCGACCTCGCCGAACGTCAGCAGGTCGTGGTCGTCCTCGTCGAGCTTCTCGCGGTCGGGCCCGGGGTCTGGACAGGTGTGATCCATATCCCATATGGTCTGAGACAGAACGTCAGAAATCAAGACTCACTGTCAGAACGGGGAGGCGCGTCATGCCGTTGCAGGACCACCACCAGATCGTCTCGGTGGACGACCACCTGATCGAGCACCCCCGGGTCTGGCAGGACCGGCTGCCGGCCAAGTTCCGTGAGAACGGGCCGCAGATCGTCGAACTCGATGGCAAGCACCTGTGGAAGTACGACGGCGAGATCTTCCCGACCATCGGTCTGAATGCGGTGGCCGGCAAGCCGCCGCAGGAGTGGGGCATGGACCCGGTGCGCTACGAGGACATGATCCCGGGCTGTTACGACCCGGTCGCGCGGATCGCGGATATGGACCTCGACGGTGTGCAGGCCGCGCTGTGCTTCCCGTCCTTTCCGGGCTTCGGCGGCAGCACCTTCTTCCGCGGTAAGGACAGGGAACTCGCCCTGGAATGCGTGAAGGCCTGGAACGACTTCTACATCGACGAGTGGTGTGCCACCGCGCCGGACCGCTACATCCCGATGGCCATCCTGCCGGTGTGGGACATCGAGGCCACCGTCGCGGAGGCCGAGCGGGTCGCGGCCAAGGGCGCGCGCACGGTGTCGTTCCCGGACAGCCCGGTGCCGATGGGGCTGCCGTCGTTTCACTCCGACCACTGGGACGGGCTGTGGCGGGTGTGCAGCGAGACCAAGATGCCGCTGTCGCTGCACTTCGGTTCGGGCTCCTATGTGCCCGGGTTCTCCTTCTCCTCGATGGCCGCCTCCGTCGCGCCGACCATCCCGGACGCCCCGTTCGCGGTCGCCATCACGCTGTTCTCGACGAACCTGATGTGGACGACGGTGGACCTGCTGTTCTCCGGCAAGCTGCAGAAGTTCCCCGACCTTCAGTTCTCGTTGGCCGAGGGCGGCATCGGCTGGGTGCCCTACATCCTGGAACGGTCGGACTATGTGTGGGAGCGGCATCGCTACTACCAGCCCATCGACTTCGACGCCCGGCCCTCGGACCTGTTCCGGCAGCACTTCTACGGGTGCTTCATCGACGACGAGCACGGCCTGGCCAACCGCCACACCGTCGGCGTCGACCGGATCACCCTCGAAATCGATTTCCCGCATTCGGATTCCAACTGGCCGAACTCGCGCAAGCGGGCCGCCGAGGTGCTCGCCGAGGTGCCCGATGAGGAGTGCGCCCTGATCGTGGAGGACAACGCCCGTCGGATGCTGAACTTCCCCAGGACGGCCTAGCGCCCGGCGGCCAGCGGGGCCAGCAGGATCTGCACCATCTGCCGGGTGACCGCCTCGTCGTCGGCGCCGGTACCGATATCCGGGGTCATCCACATGCTGGCGAAGAACCGCAGCAGCAGTTCGGCCGGCACGGTGGTGTCGATCTCGACGTCGAGCTCCTCGGCGGTCTGCGAGAGCATGCGCTGCACGGCTTCGAGCTGGAACGCCGAGATCCGCGGATCCCGTTGCAGCGGTAAGGCATTGTCGTCTTCGACGAGGCGCTGGGCCACCGGGTGGGTGCGGATTACGCGCACCATGTCGACCGTGAGTTCGACGAGCCGTTCGAAGGGGTCGTCGAATGCCGCACCCTTGCTGCCGAACTCGGCGACCAGGCGCTGCAGTTCCAGTGCGAATGCCTGCCGGATCAGGTCGTCCTTGGATTCGAAGCGCCGGAACACCGTGGCGCGCCCGACGCCGGCGGCCCGGGCGACGTCCTCGACCGTCATCCGGTCCATGCCGTAGCGGGTCAGGCAGCGAATGGTCGCTTCCAGGATTGCGAAGTCGGAGGAGTCCCCGTCGATCGGCGGTGTCGACAACGCGCCGGCCACGATATTTCGGGCTTCCGGAATGGGACTCATAGCCGTGTACAGTATCACCGGTCTCAATCGGACGGGAGCCGAAGATGGTGTTGAAGCCGGGAAGCACGCTGCGAGCGGTCGGTGAGACCGCACTCGCCCTGGCGCCGTGGGTCCCCGCGCCCAAGCCGCATTCGGCGATGGGTGTCGACGCGGCCTGGTTGTCCGGGGTGTTCGCCGACCGCGCGCCGGGGGCGACGCTGCTCGGGGTGCAATCGCTGGACGGCACCACCGGCACCACCGACCGCCGCCGGCTGGGCCTGGAGTGGGATGCCGCCGGCAAGGAGGCCGGGCTGCCCGCCAGCGTCTTCGTGAAATCCACTCCGCTGTCGGCGAAGAACCGCACCATGGTCGCCGCGCTGGACATGGCGGTCAACGAGGTGCGCTTCTACCGGCAGGTGCGTCCGGAACTGGGGCCCGACGTCGCCCCGCAGAGCTACGCCTGCCACGCCGGGCACGGCGCCCGGCACCTGCTGGTGCTGGAGGATCTCGCGGCCTCGGGTGCCCGATTCCCGGAAGACCCGGACGATCTCGACTACGACTACACCAAGGGCATCGTGCGGGCGCTGGGCCAACTGCACGCCACGTTCTGGGAGAGCCCCCGGCTGCGCGGTGACCTGTCCTGGGTCGCGCCGGAGAGCCGGCGCCCGGGCTTCAAACTGCTGCTGTGGCAGTTCCGCAGCATGCGACGCAAGATCCTGGCCAACCCCGAGCATGAGCTCAACCCGTCGGTGCGCGCCATGGCGGCCTTCGTCAACGACAACGACGTGGCGTTGCACGCCGAATGGGAGAAGGGCCCGCAGACCGTGCTGCACGGAGATGCGCACGGCGGCAACACCTATGCGCTGCCGGATGGTCGCGGTGGCCTGCTGGACTGGCAGGTGATCCACTCCGGCCCCGGGATCCGGGAGATCAGCTACTTCTTCACCCACTCGGTGCCCACCGAGGTGCGGCGCAATCACCAGGAGGAATTCCTGCGGCTCTACCTGGAGACCCTGGCCGAGAACGGGGTGCGCAACCCGCCGAGCTTCGACGCGACCTGGCAGGCCTACCGGTTCTTCGCCTTCGACGCCTGGGACTCGATCGGCATGTGCGTGGTGTGGCCCGGCCTGCAGGAGCCCGATCTGGTCGAGGTGGCCTTCGCCCGGGCCAACGCGACGGTGGCCGACCTCGAGGTGGACAAGGCCGTCATCTCTGCCATGTCCTAGGGCGCAGTCGGCTCAGGCGATTCGATGCGCTGGGTGGCCAGTCGGTTGATCCGGCCGACGACGGCAGACAGGCTAGGTAAGAACCGTCACAGTCCGGGAGGCGGGTGTGCTCCCGCGACCTGGCAGAATCGGGTGATGCCTCCCGGTTCGAGAAACCTGCGCCGGGCCGGGTCATTGCTGCCGAACGAGCTCGCCCAGGCCGCCGTGATGGCGGCCCTGTGCGCGGCCATCGCGATCATCGCCGTCGTCGTGCCGTTCGCGGCCGCCCTGTCGTTGCTGGGCACCGTCCCGATGGGGTTGCTGGCGTACCGCTACCGGCTGCGGGTGCTGCTGGCGGCCACCATCGCGGGGGCGCTGATCGCCTTCCTGATCGCCGGGTTCGGCGGCCTGATGACCGTGCTCAACTGCGCCTACATCGGCGGGCTGACCGGCACCGTGAAACGCCGCGGCCGGGGACTGCCGGTGGTGGTGGCGGTGTCGATGGTCGCCGGAGCGCTGTTCGGTGCGGTGGCGGTGCTCGCCCTGCTGATCGCCTCCCGGCTGCGCGAGCTGGTGTTCACCGCGATGACCGCCAACGTCGACGGCACCGTCGCGATCTTCAGCTACGTCCCCGAGCTGCGGCCCGCCGCCGAACAGTTCCGGGAGCTGTTCGTGCTGGCGCTGCAACACTGGCCGATCCTGATCTTCTTCTACGGGCTGTTCGCCATCATGGCAGTGAGCCTGGTCGGCTGGTGGGCGCTGTCGCGGGTGCTGTCCCGGCTGTTCGGGGTGCCCGACGTGCACAAGCTGGACATCATCCCCGCCGACGGCCCGGTCGCCCCGGTTCCGCTGGCCCTGCGCGACGTGGTGTTCCGTTACCCGGGCACCTCCCGGGATGCGCTCGGGCCGGTGAGCATGGAGGTGCATTCCGGCGAGCACCTGGCCGTCACCGGCGCCAACGGCTCCGGCAAGACCACCCTGATGCTGATGCTGGCCGGCCGCGAACCCACGGAGGGCACCGTGACCCGTCCCGGCGCGGTCGGACTCGGTGCCCCCGGCGGCACCGCGGTGATCCTGCAGCACCCCGAGAGCCAGGTGCTCGGCACCCGCGTCGCCGACGACGTGGTGTGGGGACTGCCCCCGGGCACCCGGGTCGACGTGCCGGGCCTGCTCGCGGAGGTCGGTCTGGACGGGCTGGCCGAACGCGACACCGGCAGCCTGTCCGGCGGGGAACTGCAGCGCCTGGCGGTGGCCGCCGCGCTGGCCCGCAAACCGTCCCTGCTGATCGCCGACGAGGTCACCAGCATGGTCGACCAGCAGGGCCGCGATGGCCTGATGTCGGTGCTGAGCGGGCTGACCCGCAAACACCAGACCTCGCTGGTGCACATCACGCACTACAACGAGGAGGCCGAGGCGGCCGACCGGGTGGTCAACCTGGCCGGCGGATCGGAGATGGTGCAGTCCGGTGAGGTGCCCGAGCCGAGCGCCGAGACGCCCTCGGAGGTGCCGGTGCTGGAGCTCACCGACGTCAGCCACCGCTACGCCGACGGAACCCCTTGGGCCAACGATGCTTTGCGTGACATCAACCTGGTGGTGCACGAGGGCGACGGGGTGCTCATCCACGGGCTGAACGGCTCGGGGAAATCGACGCTGGCCTGGATCCTGGCCGGGCTGACCGAGCCGACCACCGGCACCTGCCTGCTCGACGGCAAGCCGGTCTCCGAGCAGGTCGGGGCGGTGGCGCTGTCCTTCCAGGCGGCCCGGCTGCAGCTGATGCGCAGCCACGTCGGCCGCGAGATCGCCTCGGCGGCCGGGTTCTCCGCGCGGGACCGGGCCCGGATCGAGGCCGCCCTGGCGACCGTCGGACTGGAAGCCGCCCTGGCCGACCGGCGCATCGACCAACTCTCCGGCGGGCAGATGCGCCGCGTGGTGCTGGCCGGGTTGCTGGCCCGCTCACCCCGCGCGATCGTGCTCGACGAGCCGCTGGCCGGGCTGGACGCCGCCAGTGCCCGCGGATTGCTGCGGCTGCTGGAGGAACTGCGCCGCGGCGGGCTGACCCTGGTGGTGATCTCCCACGACTTCGCCGGACTGGAGGACCTCTGCCCGCGCACCCTGCACCTGCACGACGGGGCACTGGTCCCGGTCGCCTCGGGAGCACCGTCATGAGCGGGCAACGCCGACCCGTCGTGCTGCTGCGGCCGGTGCCCGGCGACACCGTCATCCACCGACTGTGGGCCGGAACGAAACTGCTCACCGTGGCCGCGCTCTCGCTGCTGATGATGTTCTATCCCGGCTGGGTGCCGATCGCCTTCGTCGCGCTGCTGGTGGCGGCGGCGGTCATGCTGGCCCGGATCCCGCGGGGTGCGTTGCCGTCCATCCCCGGCTGGCTGTGGCTGATCGTCCTGCTCGGCGGGGTGACCGCCGCGTTCGCCGGCGGCACCCCGGTGCTCGCGCTGGGCGGGCTGGAACTGGAACTGGGCGGCCTGCTGAAATTCCTGCGCATCACCGCGGTGTCGGTGGTGCTGCTGGGCTTGGGGGCGCTGGTGTCCTGGACCACCAACGTCGCCGAGATCGCGCCGGCGATCTCCAGTTTGGGCCGCCCGCTGCGGTTCCTGCGGCTGCCGATCGACGACTGGGCGGTGACGGTGGCGCTGGCGCTGCGCGCCTTCCCGATGCTCATCGACGAGTTCCGGGTGCTCTACGCGGCGCGCCGGCTGCGCCCGCGGGTCCGGCCCGAAAGTCGTAAGGCCCGCCGCAAGCAGTGGTTCGCCGAGGTGATCGACCTGTTGGCCGCCGCGGTCACGGTGTCGCTGCGGCGGGCAGACGAGATAGGCGATGCCATCACCGCGCGCGGCGGCGCCGGCCAGATCGCCGCCGCCCCGGCCCGCCCGCGGGTGGCCGACTACGTGGTGTTGGTGCTGGTGGCGGTGCTGTGCGGGGTGGCCGGCTACCTGGAAGCGGCCACCTTCCTCAAGACCACGTAACCGAGAACCCCACCGCCCCGCCGGGGGTTTGTCGGCAGCCGACAAACCGCATCCGTCGGATTGGTCTTTTTCGCAGCGCCGTCGCGCTCGCCGGTGCCGATGATGGTGGCACCAGTAGCGCAACGAGTGTGTGGAGGTCATCGGAATGGTCGGCGAGCGCATCGGCGAAGGACCGCGCAGTGCCATCGTGGTCGGTGCGGGGATCGTCGGGTTGTCGACGGCGTGGTTCCTGCAGGAGCGCGGCGTCGAGGTGACCGTGGTGGACCGCGCCGGGGTGGCCGCCGGATCCTCCTGGGGCAACGCCGGCTGGGTGTCGCCCGCGCTGACGATCCCGCTGAACCAGCCCGGGACGCTCAAATACGGGCTGCGTTCGCTGGTCAATCCGGCCGCTCCGCTGCACATTCCGCTGCGCGCGGACCTGCGGCTGGCCCGGTTCCTGGCCACCTTCGCCCGGCACTGCAGTCACGCCGGCGTCGAGCGGGTGGTGCGCGGCAACCACGACCTGAACATCGAGAGCCTGGAGGCGTTCGACGTGCTGGTCGCCAACGGGGTCGACGCGCCCGTCACCGACGCCGCGATCACCGCGCTGTTCGAGAACCAGGCGCAGGCCGCCGAACTGCGCGCCGAGATCGACGTCCTGGAGCGTGCCGGCCTGCCGGTGCAGACCGAGCTGCTCACCGGGGACGCGCTGCGCGAGGCGGTGCCGCTGGCCGGCCCGACCGCCACCGTCGCCCTCGCCGTCGAGCAGCAGCGCTTCATCGATCCCGGCCGGTTCGTGACCGCCCTGGGCCGGGCCGTGGTCGAACGCGGCGCCACCCTGCGCACCGAGCGCATCGTCGACATCAGTACCGACGGCCGGGTGGTGTTGCGCACCAACACCGATGAGGAGCTCACCGCGGACGCCGTCGTGCTGGCCACCGGGGCGTGGCTGCCCGATCTGGCGCGGCGCTGGGTGCGGGTCCCGCTGCGCGCGGGGCGCGGCTACTCGTTCACCGTGCCGCTGGAGCGCCCGATGCCCGCCCCGATCTACCTGCCGACCGTGCGGGTGGCGTGTACGCCGTACCACGGCGGCATGCGCGTCGCGGGCACCATGGAATTCCGTGGGCCCGACGAGCCGGTGGTGCCCGCCCGGGTGCGTTCCATCGTCGATTCGGCATCGCGGTTCCTGCACGGCGCGCGGTGGAGTGAACGCAGCGATGTCTGGGTCGGGCCTCGTCCGGTGACCGCGGACGGTCTGCCGGTGGTCGGGCAGGTCAGCGACGGGCTGTATGTGGCCGGCGGGCACGGCATGTGGGGGCTGGCGCACGGACCGGCCACCGGCCGGATGCTGACCGAGCAGATCACCACCGGCAAACAGCCCGACGCCCTGCGCGCCTTCGATCCGCTGCGCTGAGACTTTTCCTCCCGGTCGTCAGGGGCGGAGTGCACCCCGCCCGCCCCTGACGACAAACCCCTGCCATTACGGTGGGGTCCGTGACACGTTCTGTTGATCCCGATTTCCTCGCGCTGCCCCGCCGGGCGCTGGCCGACGCCGCACTGTCGGCGGCCCGCGCGGCCGGCGCCAGCTACGCCGATCTGCGGATCCACCGGCTCATCACCGAGGTCGTGCACCTTCGCGACGGGGAGCTGGAGACCGCCACCCTGGGCCGGGAGATCGGGCTGGCGGTGCGGGTGATCGTCGACGGCACGTGGGGTTTCGCCTCGCACGCCGAACTGGACCCGGCGGTGGCGGCCGAGACGGCGCGCCGCGCGGTCCGGGTCGCGACCACGCTGGCGCCGTTGAACGCCGAACGCATCGAGCTGGCCGCCGAACCGGTGTACGACGATCTGAGCTGGGTGTCGGACTACCGGATCGACCCGTTCGCGGTGTCGGGTGCGGACAAGATCGCCGTGCTGGCCGACTATTCCGGGCGGCTGCTCGCGGCCGACGGGGTGGACCATGTGTCGGCCGGCCTGCAGGCGGTCAAGGAACAGACCTACTACGCCGACACCTTCGGCACCTCCACCACCCAGCAGCGGGTGCGGTTGCAGCCTTCGCTGGAGGCGACCAGCGTCGACCCGGCGGCCGGCACCTTCGAGACCATGCGCACCCTGGCCCCGCCGACTGCCCGCGGCTGGGAGGCCGTGGTCGACGACAGCGTGTGGAACTGGAGCGCGGAGTTGGCCGAGCTTCCGGCGCTGCTGGCCGAAAAGACGAAGGCGCCCAGCGTCACCGCCGGGCCGACCGATCTGGTCATCGACCCGACCAACCTGTGGCTGACCATCCACGAATCCATCGGGCACGCCACCGAATACGACCGGGCCATCGGCTACGAGGCGGCCTACGCCGGCACCTCGTTCGCCACCCCGGACAAGCTGAACAGCATGCGCTACGGCTCGCCGGTGATGAACGTGACCGCCGACCGGACCGTCGAACACGGCTTGGCCACAGTGGGTTTCGACGACGAGGGGGTGCGTTCGCAGAGCTGGGACCTGGTCCGTGACGGACTGTTCGTCGGCTATCA
Source organism: Mycolicibacterium aurum (assembly GCA_900078775.1). Taxonomy (GTDB): domain Bacteria; phylum Actinomycetota; class Actinomycetes; order Mycobacteriales; family Mycobacteriaceae; genus Mycobacterium; species Mycobacterium aurum_A. The sequence continues at coordinate 2,771,533 of LT549889.1, read as the reverse complement.
GCTGGACCGGGTGTTCGCCCCGCGGCTGGGGGAGTCCCGTTCCAACGGCTGCTCGTATGCCGATTCGCCGCACCATGTGCCGATCCAGCGGATGGCCAATGTGTCGCTGCAGCCGGGGACCGAGGATCTGAGCACCGAGGATCTGATCGCGCGGGTGTCCGACGGTATCTACATCGTCGGGGACAAATCGTGGTCAATCGATATGCAGCGATACAACTTCCAGTTCACCGGGCAGCGGTTCTTCCGGATCCGGGACGGCAGGCTGGACGGGCAGCTGCGCGACGTCGCCTACCAGGCCACCACCACCGACTTCTGGGGATCGATGGAGGCCGTCGGCGGCCCGTCCACCTGGCGCCTCGGCGGTGCATTCAACTGCGGCAAGGCGCAACCCGGTCAGGTCGCCCCGGTCAGCCACGGCTGCCCGTCGGCGCTGTTTCGAGGAGTCAACGTTCTGAATACGCAAGCGGAGGCCGGCCGATGATCGCGCCGCAGCAGGTCGTCGACCAGGTACTCGCCGAGGCGGCCCGGCTCGGGCGCGCCGATGAGACCACCGTCATCGTCACCGACCGGGCCGACGCCTCGTTGCGCTGGGCCGGAAACTCGATGACCACCAACGGGGAATCGCGGGCGCGCAGCACCACCGTGATCTCGGTGCTGCGCCGCGGCGCGGATGCGCACGTCGGCTCGGTGAGTTCCACCGAGGTGGACCCGGCCGCGATCGGCGCGCTGGTGGCCGCCTCCCAGGAAGCCGCCGCATCGGCCCCGCCGGCCGCCGACAGTGCGCCCGCATTGCCGGGCGGGGACGCGCCGGCGGACTGGGACGCCCCGGTGCCCACCACCGGTGCCGACGTATTCGCCGATGTGGCAAACGGTTTGGTGCGCGGCTTCGGTGGGACCGACAAGCTCTACGGTTTCGCCCGGCACGAACTGTCGACCACGTTCCTGGGCACCTCTGCCGGGCTGCGCCGCCGCTACACCCAGCCCACCGGGTCGGTGGAGATCAACGCCAAGCGCAACGGCGCGAGCGCCTGGGCCGGGGTGGGCACACCGGATTTCTCACGCGTGTCCACCGACGCGCTACTCGACGAGCTGTCGCTGCGGTTGGGTTGGGCGCAGCGCACGGTGGAGTTGCCAGCGGGGCGATACGAGACGTTGATGCCGCCCTCGACGGTGGCCGACATGCTCATCTATCTGGGCTGGAGCATGGACGGCCGGGGCGCGCAGGAGGGCCGCACCGCGCTGTCCGCGCCGGGCGGCACCCGGGTGGGGGAGAAACTCACCGATCTGGGGCTGACCATGTACTCCGATCCGACCGCGCCCGGGCAGGAGTGCCAGCCGTTCGTGGCGGTGTCGCGGTCCTCTGAGCAGGTGTCGATTTTCGACAACGGACTCGACATCGGCCGGGTCGACTGGTTGCGGGACGGGGCCATCAACGCGTTGGCCTACCCGCGCGCGGCGGCCGCCGAATTCGGTGCGCCGGTGGCGGTTCCGGCCGACAACCTGCTGATGACCGGCGGGGCGGCGTCGCTGGCGGACATGATCGCGTCCACCGAGCGCGGGCTGCTGCTGACCACGCTGTGGTACATCCGCACGGTGGATCCGGCGGTGCTGCTGCTGACCGGGCTGACCCGCGACGGGGTGTACCTGATCGAGGATGGCGAGGTGACCGCGGCGGTGAACAATTTCCGGTTCAACGAGAGTCCGCTGGATCTGCTGCGCCGTGCGACCGAGGCCGGGGTCAGTGAGCCCACGCTGCCGCGGGAGTGGGGGGACTGGGCGACCCGGGCGACCATGCCGTCGCTGCGGATCCCGGACTTCCACATGTCCTCGGTGAGCCAGGCGCAGTAAATTCGTCGGCCGTCTCTGTCGGTGCCGGGTGCTATCCATACGGCATCACCATGGATGGAGGTCTGGCATGACGCAGGTGGAGATCGACGGCGAACGGTTGACGCTGGGTTCGGTGACGGTGTCGTTCCAGCGGACCCTGCGCATCCCGGAGACCGGGCTGCATCCGCTACCGCCGGGTCTGGGCCGGTTCCCGTTGCGGCGGGTCGCCGACTACCCGGATACCGCGCCGGCCGACTGGCTGGCCCGCGGGGGCATCATGCTGCCGATCTACCAGCGCGAGGCGATGTGGTTGTCCTTCGACGCGGACGAGCCGGCCGCGCTGCAGGTCGGGGTGGGCAAGGTGTGCGCGGTCAGTGGGTTGCCGTGGATCGATCACCTGACCGGGGAGCCGCAGAACTACGTGCCGCTGCCCACGCAGCCGTGGCTGGACGGCATCAATGCCGGTGCGGGGTTCATCCGGCAGTTCGTGGCGGTGCCGCTGGGGTCGGGAGCCACGGTGGAGGGGCAGGTCACCGGGGAGGAGACCCATGGTGGGGTGCAGCTACGGGCGGTGGGGCTGACGGCTGAGGCGCTGGAGCGGTATCGGGGAGCGCAGCGCGTCGAGCGCAGGCGTGCTCCGCTCGCCGACTGCGACGGGGTGGTCGCGTGTACAGGGCCGGCCATGGGGCTCGGTGCCGGCGGGCGGATGCGCCAGGAGGTGTACACCGACACCCGCCCGCTGTCGGACTATGACCAGAGCGCGGCGCTGCGGGTGTTCGTGCACCTGTGCTCGGCCGAGCAGTGGATCGATATCACCGGGGAGATGCCGCCGCCGACGCCGGTCGACCGGGAGGCCTACATGGATGCCGGGTTGCCGTGGTTCGACTACTACAACGCCGACGAAGCGGATGTGCTCGCCGCGGAGATCCTGTCCAAGGTCAAGAGTGTCGGCAAAGCGCTTGGCTTCAAAGATGATCCGTTCGAGCCGGTGGATCCGGGCAAGGTGGTGAAGCTGGGCGCCGCCGGTGGCGATGCGGTGACCGACGGGGACTGGTAGCTCAGCTTGTAGTGGCTTTGTTCTTGAGCACGAGCATCGGCAGGACGAGGGTGGCGATCGCGGTGACCAGCCACACGATGACGGTCGCCGCGATCCACGAGGCGATGCCGTTGATGCTGATGCCGCTGGAGAACAGCGAGGCCAGGATCAGGGCGGCCAGGGTGGAGAGCAGTCCGATGCCGCCGAGGAAGGCCGAGGCGTACCGGCTGGCCATCTTGAGGAAGAACGGCGACAGGATGCCCTGCGCGACGGTGAAGATGACCACCGCGGTGAGAAACCCGAGTGGGCGCAGTGTCATGCCCGAGACCAGGAGTGAGGCGACCAGCAGGCCGATCGCCGAGGAGCCCAGGAACACTGCGATGCGCAGCAGGAATCTGATCACCCGGAGAGACTAACCGGGTTGTATGCCGCTGGGGGGTGCTGTGCGAACATAGGTGCCGCATACGCGTCGGGGCGGTAGCTCAGTTGGTTAGAGCCGGGGACTCATAATCCCTTGGTCGCGGGTTCGAGCCCCGCCCGCCCCACTTCGGAGGGTGTTTTTCAAGATCAATTCTTGGAACTCTTCGTTTATTCGCCGTTTATGACAGTCTTCGCAGGTCGTACGGCCTGCCGCCAAGCCTCGCGCACCGCGGCGAGCGTGTCGGCTGCGGAGACGATGGGCCACGATTGAGTCCTCAAGTACGCATTTCGTACTTCTATAGAGTACGGAATGCGTACTCATATCCCGCAACGTCAATCTGCGCCTGGGCCGAACCACCAGCGCCCGTGACCGTGCGGCGGATCACCCCTCGCGACGGCGCAGACTAGCCCGAATACCCCGGCCCCAAGAACCGCCGCACCATCTCCGCCTCGGCCGCGGCGTCCTTCACCGGCCAGTACCACAGCGCCAGGAATGTCCGGATCAACCACTGCGACGCCATCGGATCGGTTGCGCCGCCGACCATCTCGTCGGCGAAGCGGGTGACGATGGGGGAGTCGGTGAGCCAATCGTTTCCCGGCAGCGTCGTCATCGAGCGCATGATCTGCGCCAGCGGATCGGACCGGAGTTGTTGCAGCGCAACGGTGGTCGCGGTGACCACGCGTTCGGTACCGGTCAACCCGTCGATGGCCTCGCGCACCGCTGTCAGGATACGTTCGGCCTGCCGGCTCACCACCGCGTCGCGGATCGCGGTCTTACCGCCGGTATGCCGGTAGATGGTCGCCGGCGAACAGTGCACCGCCTCGGCCAGCGCCTCGATGCTGAACGCGTCGAACCCGTGCTTGGACATCAGCGCCGCCGCCGCGGCGTAGATCCGCTCGGCCGCCTCGCTGTGCCGGTCCCGGCCCACCAGCCAGTCGTCCGTCCGTCGAGAGCCCACGCCGCAATTTTATCATCGTGAGAGAAACTGCGACAGGATTCTCACCGAACTCGCAGGTCAACACAGGCCCGTGAGAATCTGACCACAACACCGCACCGGGCCCGGATATCGTCTTTCCGGCGCCCCGTTGACGCGCCCCGGCGCCACCGCCAACCTGAGCCCATGCAACTGCTGTCCAACGCGACGGACTTCTTCGGGCCCGAAGCGCTCCAGGACCCCTATCCGCTCTACGACCGGATGCGCGCCGACGCCCCCGTCCAGCGCATCGGCGACTCGGGCTTCTACGCGGTGTGCGGCTGGGATGCCCTGCAGGACGCGGTGACCCGCGTCGAGGATTTCTCCTCGAACCTCACCGCCACGATGGTCTACCACGACGACGGCACCGTCACCCCGTTCGACATGGGCCCCCTGGGCGGGCCGCAGAACGCCCTGGCCACCGCGGACGACCCACTGCACGACGTGCACCGCAAGATGCTCATACCGCACCTGTCCGCCAAGCGGATTCGCGTCATCGAGGAGTACGCCGAAGCCACTGCCGTCGAACTGTGGTCGAGCGGACTGGCCGACGGCCGCATCGAGTGGATGAGCGCGGTCGCCAACCGGCTGCCCATGATGGTGGTCGCCCGGTTGCTCGGCCTGCCCGACGACGATGTCGACCGACTCATCCGACTCGGCTACGCCACCACCACCCTGCTCGACGGCGTCGTCAGCGAGGACGAGTTGACCGCCGCCGGCACGGCGGCCATGGAACTGGCCGGCTACGTCATGGAGCACTTCGCCGCGGCGGGGGACACCGGCGGGGACGGGCTGATCGCGGACCTGGCCGCCCGCTACGCATCCGGTGAGCTGGAACAGTTTCCGGCGATGGGCATCATGCTCACCCTGTTCAGCGCCGCCGGGGAGTCCACCGCCTCCCTGCTGGGCAGTGCGGCCTGGATTCTGGTGAGCCAACCGCACATTCAAGAACAACTTCGCGCCCAGCCCGATCTGCTGGGGGCGTTCATCGAGGAGACCCTGCGCTACGAGGCGCCGTTCCGCGGCCACTACCGCCACGTCGTCGCGGACACCACCCTGGGCGGGGTCGACCTCCCGGCCGATTCCCGGCTGCTGCTGATGTGGGGCGCCGCCAATCGCGACCCTCAGCAGTTCGACGCGCCCAATGACTTCCGGCTCGACCGCAAGGGCGGCAAGGGGCACGTCAGCTTCGGCAAGGGCGCACACTTCTGCATCGGCGCCGCCCTGGCCCGCCTGGAGGCCCAGGTCGTCCTGCGCATGCTGCTGCAGCAGACGACCTGGATCGAGGCCGCGGACGTCGGGCAGTGGCTGCCCAGCATCCTGGTCCGCCGACTGGAGCGCCTCGAACTCAAGGTCGACTAGTAGTCCTGCCACCAGCTAATGGTTGCGACAGTCGGGTGCCACCGCGGTTATCCGTCATAAATGCCCCGCGAAGCTCCTTTCGGAAGTAGCTGGGCCCCCGCGGAGGGTAGACGGGACCGGGGCCGGGAAGTAGGTTCAGGAGGGCTTACACAAGCGCGCAGGTCTGTAATGCGGCGTGGATCGAGGAGGATCGCATGACGTACACGGTGGTGCATGCCGGCACCGGCCTGACCGGGCGTGAGGCGCTGCGCGGACTGATCGACGATCCGAGCATCGAACTCGCCGGCCTGCTGGTGTCCGCACCGGACAAGGTGGGCAAGGACGCGGGCAGCGTCTGCGGGCGTCCCGACACCGGGGTGATCGCGCACGACGACTTCGACGCCGTGCTCCGTCAGCGCCCGGATTGCGTCACCTACTGCCGGACCGCCGTCGGCCGCGAGGAGGACGCCTACGCCGAGATCGCGCGGCTGCTGCGCCACGGCATCAACGTCGTCACCATCTCCACCATCCCCATGGTGTATCCGCCGAGCGCGCCGGAGCGGTGGCGGACCCTGCTCGAAACCGCCTGTCTGGAAGGCCAATCCACGTTCTACGCCTCGGGATGCGAACCCGGCCTGATCAGCCTCAACCTCCCGGTCGCGATCCTGGCCGGCGCCGGCCAGGTCGACAGCTACCGGATGGACGAGTACGCGGTGGGGATGGACCTGGTGTACCCGATCTGGGATGTCCTGCACGAGTCGATGGGCTTCGGTAAACCCGACGGGCACGTGCCGGCCCGGATCGCGTCCGGGAAGGTGCGCCACGACTGGGAAGCGGTCGTGCGCTACATCGCCGACGCGCTCGGCCTCGAACTCGACGAGATCGAGCTGGAATGGGAGACCCTGCTCGCGCCGCACGACCTGCCGACGGCGCTGGAGGTGATCCCCGCGGGCACCATCTGTGGGCACCGCTGGAAGCTGGCCGGTGTCGTCGACGGACGCCCGGTCGTCGCCGTCCAGTACTTCGCCACCGTGTCGAGCACACCCTGGCCCGACTCGTGGCCCGAACCCGAAGGTGGCGCCGGCATGGTGCACCGCATCGAAGGCCGCCCCAGCCTGCGCCTGCAGGTGGCCTTCGAGGACGGGCCCGGGGAACGCGCGAACCCGTCCCTGGTGTTCACCGCGCAGGCGATCGTGAATTCGATCCCGCACGTCGTGGACAACAAACTGCCCGGACTGCTGGAACCCATCCTGGGCCGGTCCGTCGTCACCCGGCAGGCCCGGACGACCGTGTAGACCTGCCCGCGGCGCCCTTTGCCCACCCCGATTTCGCCCGACGGCTACCGGTTGGCGTTTTCAGGTCACCGGTAATTACTCAGCAAAGGCCGGTAGCCGTTAGAGTGCTTGTAGCTCATTTTGACCCGGGGGATAAATATGTTCCGCAAGCTCGCCGCAGCGGGTATCGCTGCCGTGGTGGCTCTTGCGTTGACTCCGGCGGTGCCCGCGCTCGCGGACGAGCAGGAAGAGTACGCCTTCTTGCAGTTCATGCACAGCCGCGACATCGACGACTACTACCCGGACCGCAAGAAGATGGTCACCGCCGGCGTCGCGGTCTGCGCGGCCATGGACGAGGACCGCTACACCTGGCAGCAAGCCACCATGAAGCTGATGACGGCCGACGCCATCCCGGTGGAGAAGGCCACGTTCATGGTGTTCGGGGCTGCCGCGGCGTTCTGCCCGTGGCATCTGCGGCAGTGACCAGCTGAGCCTCGTACCTCCACCCTCGTAAGAGGTTGTGCCGCAACACTAGTTGAGTGTCGGCGGTGAATTGGGGTCGAACGGTGTGTACCACCACCATTGAGCACGTTCGCCGGTCGGTCCTTTGCAGGGCGGGACGTCGGGTGGGTCTGTGGTGGGTGGGCGGGCCAGGGCGGCGCCGGTCATCGGGTCGCCGTCACTGTCGGTGACGACGAGCTTGTCGGCGGGCCCGGTGAGGGTGATCCCGCCGCGGTGGTGCAGTCGATGATGAAACGGGCAGAGCAGCACCATGTTTGACAGGTCGGTGGCACCGCCGTTTTCCCAGTGCACCAGGTGATGGGCGTGCAGGCCGCGGGTGGCCCCGCAGCCGGGCACCACACAGGTCTTGTCGCGGTGCTCCAGCGCCCGGCGTAGTCGGCGGCTGATGGTGCGGGTGGTCCGGCCCGCCCCGATTGGGGTGCCGTGGCGTTCGAACCACACCTCGCAGGTCGCATCGCACAGCAGGAACCGGCGCTCCTCATCGGTGAGGGCAACTCCGAGGTGCAGGGCGGCGACCGGCTTGTCGGCGTGGCGGTCCAGATCGAGGTGCACCACCACGGTGGTGTGCGCGCCGTGCGGGCGCACGGCGACATCGGTGTCCCAGCCGGCCTCGATCAGGCTCATGAACGCATCCGTGGTGTCCGGGAACGGCGGTGCCTGCTCGGAGGTCAGCTCACCGGCCTGCTCATCGTCACTGTCTCCCGCATCGTGATCGCGTCGCCAGTCCGCGATCAGCGCATCCTTGTGCGAGGCGACCGCGGCGTCGAACTTCGCGGCCTCCACCTTGGGCAGCCGAATCTTGTAGGTGGTGTAGCCGTCGCCATCCACAGCAGAGAACGATCGCTTGGGCTCCGGCTTGCGGTCGGGTTCGGGCCGGGGTTCCTGCTTGACCGCGGTCCGCAACTGGGTGACCGTGGCGTACTGCACCAGATTCGCGTAGTGATCATCACAACCGGCGGCCGCCTGTTCGGCGATGACCCCGATCTGATCGAGGGAGACCCGGCCCTCGCGCAGACTCTGGGTGCAGCGCGGCAATTCGTCGATGCGGTGTGCCACGGCGACCATCGTTTCGGCTCGGCGCGGGGTGACCCCGGTCTTCCAGGCCACCAACGCCTCGATCGACTTACATCCGGTGGCACCCCACAGCGAGTTGCCGTCGGCGGCACCTCTGCCGTCGATCTCGGCGATGATCTCCACCAACCGGCCATCGATCGCGTTGCGCTGCCCGGTCAGCTCCGCGATCTCGGCGAACAACACATCGAGTCGCGGCTCAGTGTAGTTCTCCGCGAAAGGCGTTGTCGGCGGCGGCATAACACCATTCTTGCAGGGGGGTACGACAAGTTCCGGAGCCGAAGGTCGCCCCGGTCCACCGGCGCGGAGTATGTTGCACCTCGGTGAGCCGCCTCGCGCACTACCTCACCGATCGCGTGCCCGCGGTCGCCGCGGTCACTAAGGTAGCCGGACATGGGGAAATCTGATGGTTGAAGCGGACAGCGACCCGAGCGTCACCGGGTCCGGTGTCGAACCGCCGGTCAGCCCGGAGGTGCGACACCGGTTCGGCTTGCTGGAACGGCACGCGCCGGGGGAGGGCGCGCGATGGGCCACCGAACTGTGGTGCACCCCGCCGGTAGTCGAGATGAGCCTGCGCATGCCACCCGGCGTCCCGCCCGGTCAGCCGATCGAAGCGGCCTGGGAGGGGCACCGGATCGCGGGCACCTCCTGGGGTGCGGGCGAACCGGTGTACCTGGTCCACGGCTGGGGCGGGTGTCAGGCCCACCTGGGCACCTTCATCAAGCCCCTCGTCGAGGCCGGGTACCGCGTCATCGCCATTGATCTGCCCAGCCACAACGACTCTGAACCCGGCGATCTCGCCCCCGGTCGCACCACACTCATCGAATGCGCCAAGGCCGTGCAGGCCGTGGTGGACGAGTTCGGCCCGGCCCGCGCGATCGTCGGGCACTCGCTCGGCGCGAAGGCGACGGCCTTCGCGGTGGCGTGGGGGACGTCCGCCCAACGCCTGGTGTTCCTGGCGCCGATGGGCAACTTCCCGGTCTACATCGACATGTTCACGGCGCGGCACGGATTCGGCCCGCGAATCCGTGCGGGCCTGCGTCGTCGCCTCGAACAGCGAATCGAGATGCCGCTGGCCGACACCGACATCTCGGTGATCGCGCCGCGCGCCGAGAACCCGCCGCTGCTGATCATCCATGACCCCGACGATCCCGACACTCCCTACCAGACCAGCGAAGAGATCGCCGGGATCTGGCCGAACGCCAAGCTGTTCACCACCAAGGGCCTGGGCCGGTTGGCGCACTACCGGGTGTTGCGGCACCGCCCGGCATTGGACGCGGCACTCGAGTTCGTCACCGCCTGAGGCGGTTTCGCCTCAGGGCGCCGGGCGGGACTTCTTGTCCGCGTACATGAGCTCGTCGACCCGGGCGAGCAGTTCATCGACCGTGCTGGTGTCGGAGCCGGGTACGCTCATCAGCCCGATGCTGGTGGACACCCGGTAGGAGCGCACCTCGGTGTCGTTGAACTGCTGCACCGCCGCCTCCAGCCGGGCCTTGAGGGCAGCCGGTTCGGTGTCGTTGTCGACGACGAGGACGCAGAACTCGTCACCGCCGAGGCGGGCCAGGATGTCGGACCTGCGTAGTGTCGACCGCAGAATCCGGGCCAGGTCGACGATCAGGGCGTCCCCGACGATGTGCCCCTGCCGGTCGTTGACCTGCTTGAGCCCGTCGATGTCGATGAAACCCAGCAGGCAGTCGCGTCGGTCGCGGCGTGCCGCCCTCAGCACCGACTCGGCGAGCAGATAGAAGCCGCGCCGGTTGGTCACCCCGGTCATCTCGTCGGTGACCGTCAGCTGCAGCATCTCGTTGTTGACCCGTTCGAGCTCCGCCGTCCGGTCCGCCACCCGGCGTTCGAGCTCGGCGTAGACCTGTACGTTCTCCATCGCCACCGAGGTGGCGTCGGCGAGCGCCTGCAGCAGGGACACCTCTCGCTCGGTCGGCATCCGTTCGCCGGCCCAGTAGTTGCCGATCGCACCCACCGGGTCGAGCGCGCGGATCGGCACCATCACCAGACGCTTCACGAAGGTGGGGCGGTAGGCCGCGTGCGGGATGCGGTCGTCGGTGTAGATGTCCTCGATGACCGCGGCCCGGCGGTTGAGCATCACCCACCCGCTGATGCAGGTCTGCATCGGGAACCGGCCGCCCTTCCACAGCGGCGCGATCGCATCCTCGTCGGCGTAGTAGCACATGTCGTTGTCGCGCAGGACGAATGTGGCGCCGTCGCAACCGGTCAACCTCCGCGCGGCGGCCCGCACGATCCGCTGGATCTCGGGCAGCGTGCGCGCCAGGGAGAGTTCCTGTACGGCCTGCACAAGATGCTGCATGGACTGTACGTAGTCGATGTCGTCGGGCGACTTCGCGACGGGGCGCGCCGGGTCCTCGACGCTCATCCTGCCTCCGTGTGGGTCGTCGTGCAGACCCCGACGGGAATCCGACAAGATCGTACGCCGAAGCGGGTATTTCGTCGGGACTACACGAAGCCTCGGAACTATCGGGCCGGCTCCAGCGGTTTCGGCGGGGTCGCCGTGCGGGCCGGGCGCTGCCGGACCAGTTGCGGCCACCAGAACCACTTGCCCATCAGCGCGGCGATCGCCGGCGTCATGAACGACCGGATCACCAGGGTGTCGAACAGCAGACCCATGCCGATCGTCGTACCGACCTGGGCGACGACCGTCATCTCACTGACGAACATCGACATCATGGTGAACGCGAACACCAGACCGGCGGCCGTCACCACCGAACCGGTGCCGCCCATGGCGCGGATGATGCCGGTGTTGAGACCCGCGTGGATCTCCTCCCTGATCCGGGCGACCAGCAGCAGGTTGTAGTCCGCGCCGACGGCGAGCAGCACGATCACCGCCATCGCCATCACCATGAAGTGCAACTCGATGCCCAGAATGTGTTGCCAGACAAGGATGGACAGGCCGAACGACGCGCCGAGGGACACCACCACGGTGCCGACGATGACGGCGGCGGCCACCAGGCTGCGGGTGATCAGCAGCATGATGATGAAGATCAGGCTCAGCGCCGCGATCCCGGCGATCACCAGATCCCAGTTGTTGCCCTCCTGCATGTCCTTGAAGGCGGCCGCGGTGCCGGTCAGGTAGATCTTCGAACCCTCCAGCGGAGTGCCCTTGACGGCCTCCTTGGCGGCGGTCTTGATCTTCTCGACGAGTTTGATCCCGTCCGGGGTCAGCGGGTCGTTCTCGTGAGAGATGATGAACCGCACCGATTTACCGTCGGGGGAGATGAAGCTCTCCATACCGCGTTTGAAGTCTTCGTTGTTGAAGGTCTCCGGCGGCAGATAGAAGGTGTCGTCGTTCTTGGCGTCGTTGAACGCCTCACCCATGGCGCTCTGGTTGTCCTGCATCGCCATGCCCTGGTCCTGCATACCCTTCTGGGTCTGGTACATCCGCAGGATCATCTCGCGCGAGGACTCCATGGACGCGATCTGGGACGGCATCGTCTCGATCATCTGCGGCATGAGCTCGTCCAGCCGGTGCATGTCCGGCAGGATCTCCTCGAACTTGGTCGTCATGGTGTCGGTGCCGTCGAGCGCGTCCATCATCGAGCGCCCCGCCCAGCACATCGGGATGTTGTAGCAGTGCGGTTCCCAGTACAGGTAGTTGCGCAGCGGACGGATGAAGTCGTCGAGATTGGCCAGGTTGTCGCGGAGGTCGCGGATGTCGGCGGCCATCGCGTCGGTCTTGCCGACCATGCTGTGCGTGGTGTCGCTCATCTGCTTCATGAGCGCCATCATCCGGGTCATGGTGTCGACGGTGGATTGCATGTCGTCGGCCTGCAGCAGCATGTCCGCGAACATGTCGTCCATGTACTTCTGGTTCATCTGCTGGCTGGTACCGCCCATGCTCATCTGCGCGGGGATGGTGCTGAACTCCAGCGGCTCACCCTGCGGGCGGGTGATGGCCTGCACGTTGCCGACACCGGGCACCTTGAACACTGCCTTGGCGATCTTGTCGATCACCAGGAAGTCCGCGGAGTTGCGCAGGTCGCGGTCGGTCTCCAGGAGCAGCAGTTCGGGATTCATCCGGGCCACCCCGAAGTGCCGCTCGGCGGCGGCGAAGCCCTCCTGGGCGGGCAGGTCCTGGGGTAGGTAGTTGCGGTCGTTGTAGTTGGTCCGGTAGCCCGGCAGCGCCAGCAGGCCGATCAGCGACAGCGCGATCGTCGCCATCAGCACCGCGCCGGGCCAGCGCACCACGACCGCCGCGACGCGCCGCCAGCTGCGGATGCGCATGGCGCGCTTGGGTTCCAGGATCTTGCGGTAGCGGCTGGCCACCGTGATGATCGCCGGCCCCAGGGTGAGCGCGGCCAGCACCACGACCACCATGCCGAACGCCATCGGTACACCGAGGGTCTGGAAGTAGGGCAGCCGGGTGAAGTGCAGACACAGCATGGCGCCGGCGATGGTCAGACCCGAACCCAGCACCACGTGGGCGGTGCCGTGGAACATGCTGAAGTAGGCCGATTCTCGGTCCTCGCCGACAGTTCTGGCCTCTTGATACCGGCCTATCAGGAAGATCGCGTAGTCGGTCGCCGAGGCCACCGCCAACGTCACCAGCAGCTGGGTGGCGAAGGTGGAGAGCCCGATCAGTTCGTAGTAGCCCAGGAAGGCGACCACCCCGCGGGCCGCCGAGAGCCCGAGCACCACCATGACCAGCACCAGGATGGTGGTGACGATCGAGCGGTAGACCAGCAGCAGCATCGTGATGATGACCAGGAAGATCACCGCCTCGATCAGCTGGACGCTGCGGTCCCCGGCGATCTGCTGGTCGGCGGCCAGCGCCGACATGCCGGTCACGAAGACCTTGACGCCGTCCGGGGGCGGCACTTCCTTGACGATCTTGGTGGCGGCCTCGACCGATTCGTTGGCCAGCGACTCGCCCATGTTGCCGGCGAGATACACCTGCACGTAGGCGGCCTTGCCGTCCGAACTCTGCGCGCCGGCCTCGGTGAGCGGGTCGCCCCAGAAGTCCTGGACGTGTTCGACGTGGGCGGTGTCGGCCTCCAGCCGGTCCACCAGATCGTTGTAGAAGTAGTGCGCGTCGGCGCCGAGGGGCTCGTCACCCTCCAGCACGATCATCACCGAACTGTCCGACTTGTACTCGTCGAACACCTCGCCGACCCGCTTGCTGGCCACCACCGCGGGTGCGTAGTCCGGGCTCATCGAGACCGACCGCAGCTGCCCGACGATCTCCAGCGGGGGGACCGCGGTGCTCAACAGACCCACGATCGCCACCCACGCGATGATGATCAGTACGGCGAACCGGCGGATGAAACCGGCGATGCCGCCGCGACGCTGCTGGTGGGAGGCGACGACCGGGGCCGTGGGAGATTCGGGCACGTCGGAGGCCACTCCTGATCGGTTAGAGGTACTTGCTTTTTACCAGATGCACCTCACCGATGGCAGGACAGCCTTCCCTCACCCGGCTACCGGATGCGGGTATTCCACCGCACGGTGCTGAAATGCCAGGATGGCGGGATTCTGCACGGTGCCGTCCCGAATCTCGATGGCCCGCGAGATCGTCGTGCTCACATCCCAGGCCGCCGGGCCGCCGATCACGGTCCCCAGATGTGGCAGCAACGCCTCGCTGATCTCCCAGGTCGCCGAGTTCCACAGGTACGAGGGGCTGTGGTCGACGGCGTAGTAGGAGACGCCATGGGCCAGAGCGACGACCGGGTCGGCGAACGTGGTCGGTCGCGCCCAGCTGAATCCCATACCCACATCACAGGACACATCGATGAGCATGGTGCCCGGGGTGAAGGTCTCCAAATCCTCGGTGGTGACGAAGATCAGGGGTGAATTGGGATCCTGCAGTACACAGTTGACGACGATGTCGTTGTCGGACAGTAACCGCGCCACCGGCACGCTGCCGTACACGGGGATGTCAGCCCATGTCTCGCCGTCCTCGTCCTGTGCCATCTGGACCATCTGGGTGGAGGGGATCGGTGATCCGACGGCCGCCACCTCACGGTTGGTCAGGACCCGGACGTCGTCGACACCGTGGGCGTTCAGCGCGGTGACCGCGCCGCGGGCCGTCGCGCCGAATCCGATGACGGCAGCGCGCATCCGCCGGCCGTAGCTGCCGGTCACCCCGGCGAGCTGCATGGCGTGCAGCACCGAGCAGTAGCCGGCCAGCTCGTTGTTCTTGTGGAAGACGTGCAATCCGAATCCGCCGTCGGCCTGCCAGTGGTTCATCGCTTCGAAGGCGATCAGGGTCTGCTTCCGGTCGATGGCGATCTGGGTCAACTCGCTGTCCTGGACGCAGTGCGGCCAGCCCCAGATGACCTGCCCGGCCCGCATCTGCACCAGATCCTCGGCCTGCACCTTGGGCAACAGGATGACATCGCAGGTGGCGACGATTTCGTCGCGCGTCTTGACGCCGCCGACGAATTCGGTCAGTGCGTCGTCGGTGGTGCCGAACTCCGCCCCGTAGCCCTTCTCGACGACGATGCGTTTCGCCAACTCGGGGTCGATCCTGGCGAAATGGGCAGGGTGGATGGGTAGCCTGCGCTCGTCGGGTTTCCGTGAGCGGGCCAGTACACCCAGGGCGAGTCCCGCGTGCCCGTTCAGCGGGCGTTCTCCGGGACGGCGGTGTGCGGCGTCATGGCGACGCTCCTGTCTCTGGCCGCGAGACGGCCAAAATTTTCGAATCGGCGACGACGCGACGTCAACAGTCGGGTACGAAGGACCGCCGATGTCGATCAGCCTACCCGGCCGATGCGGCCAGGAGACCGCCGTAGCGCAGGTCAGCGCAGCGTCATCAGCCGGTCGACCGCATCGATCGGCAGGTTGCCCTCGGTGATGGCCCGCACGCTGAGCAGGTTCAGGAAGATCCCGCCGTTGTGGTTGTCCAGGAACGCGGTGTCTGCCGCGTCGCGGCCGGTGGCGATGCGGACCAGGGACTCCCGCGGCGCCAGCCCGGTGGCGTCGACCACCCGCCACTGCCCGTCGACGAACGCCTCGGCGACCGCGTGGAAGTCCATCGGGAACAATCCCGGCGCGTACACCGACACCAGCCGGGCCGGCACCTTCACCGCGCGCAGTAACGCGACCACCAGGTGCGCGTAGTCCCGGCACACCCCGGCTCCGGCGAGCATGGTGTCCACCGCCCCGTCGATCGGGTCACTCGATCCGGGCACGTACTGCAGCCGCCGGCCCACCCAGGCGGTCACCGCGGCCAGCAGCGTCTCGTGATCGGTCTGCGCCCCGAACTCGGTGCCGGCGAATCCGAACAGCTTGTCGGCCTCGGCGTACCGGCTGGGCCGCAGGTACATCGACAGGTCGGCGTCGGTCACCGGCGGCGGATCGGCCTGCCCGACGACGGTGGCCTCGTAGTCCACCCGAAGATGCCCGATCCCGGCATCGAATTTGTGGATGCGGTTGCCGTGCATACCGCTGATCTCCAACGCTTCCACCGGTTCGCCGTCCAGCACGAATCGCAGCGACTCGGACACCTCGGCGCCCGGGTGCGGGGCGACGGCGATCTGGAACTCCAGTGTGGTGGGGGCGGTGATGTTGACTTCGAGTTCGGCCCCCACGTCGCGTCGCATGCCCCGATCATCCGTCACGCGTCGCGCTGCGGCGAATCGCCTGGTTCGGTGCGCCCGGCCCGCCAGCCGCGGTACCCGCGGTGGGCGGCGAAGGCGCCGACGACGGCTGTGGCGCACCACACCCCGATGGCCACATACACCAGCGGCGAGGACAGGTCACCGACCGAGGCGCCCAGCGCGGTGTAGACGAACGCCCGTGGCACCGAGCCGATGAACGCGCCGACCATCATCTGCCACAACGGGACCCCGAACGCGCCGAACGCGTAGGAGGCCGTGGCGTCGGAGATGCCGGGCACGAAGCGCTGGCCCACCACCGCCCACAGCCCGCCGCGCTGGATCAGGGCGTCGATCCGGTCGGCGCGTCCGGCGCCGAGCAGCGCGCGGGTGCTGTCCCGGCCGGCCCGGCGCCCGGCCAGGCTGGCGATGGTCGCGGTGCCCACCGTCGCGCCGAGGGTGACGAAGGTGCCCAGCACCGGCCCGAACAGCACGCCGCTGCCGGCGGCCAGCAGCGGGCCGGGCACGAACAGGCTGCCCAGCACCGCGGAGACCAGCACGTAGACCAGCGGTGCGGCCGGGCCGGTGGCGGCCACCGCGGCGCGGATGCCCTCCAGGTCGATGACCCGCGCCACCCCGATCAGGTAGTACAGGCCGAGCAGGAAGACGGCCAGCAGGACCAGCCGGATGATGTGGGGGCGGCGGCTGGGCGTCACGTCGCCATCGAAGGTGTCGACGGGGTTCACACCCCGAGCAGCGAGTCGAGCCAGCCGCGGGCGAAGTACAGCAGGAAACCGGCCGCGACGATCCACAGCAGCGGGCTGATCTCGCGACCCTTGCCCGCCGCGGTGCGCACCACCGCCCAGGAGATGAAGCCGACGCCGATGCCGTTGGCGATCGAGTAGCTCAGCGGCATGACCGCGACGGTCAGCACCACCGGCAGCGCGATGGAGAAGTCGGCGAGGTCGATCTCGCGCAGGTGCGACGCCATCATGGCGCCGACGATGACCAGCGCGGCGGCCGCGACCTCGGTCGGCACGATGGCCGCCAGCGGGGTGAGAAACATTGCGGCCAGGAACAATCCACCGGTCACCAGGCTGGCCAGCCCGGTGCGGGCGCCCGCACCGATACCGGCGCCGGACTCGATGAACACGGTGTTCGACGAGGCCGAGGTCGCGCCGCCGACCACCGCGCCGGCGCCCTCGATCACCAGCGCGGACTGCAGCCGCGGGAAGTTGCCCTTGTCGTCGGAGACTTCGGCCTGGCGGGACAGGCCGGTGAAGGTGCCCATTGCGTCGAAGAAGTTGGTGAAGACCAGCGTGAACACCAGCATCACCGCGGCCAGGATGCCGATCCGGCCGAAGCTGTCCAGGCTGAACGCGCCGACCAGCGACAGATCGGGTACCGCGAACGGGGAGCCGCTCAGCGTGGGCACCGACAGACCCCAGCCGCCCGGGTTCTCCTGGGCAGACCCGAGATGCCAAATGGCCTCGACGACGACGGCCACGATGGTGCCGGCGATGAGGCCGAACAGGATGCCGCCACGAACCTTGCGGGCCACCAGGACGCCGGTGATCAACAGGGTGAACACGAAGATGACCGTCGGGATGCTGGTGACCGAACCCTCGCCCTGGCCGCCGAGACCGACCGGCGGGGACGGGCTTCCGGTCGACGCCACGAAGCCGGCGTTCACCAGGCCGATGAACAGGATGAACAGGCCGATGCCGGCGGTGATGGCCAGCTTCAGCGGCATCGGCACCGCGTCGAAGATCATCCGGCGCAGCCCGGTGACCGCCAGCGCGACGATGATCAGGCCGTTGATCACCACCAGGCCCATCGCCTCGGGCCAGGTCAGCGAGCCGACCACCGAGGAGGCCAGGAACGAGTTGATGCCCAGACCGGCGGCGAACGCGAACGGCAGCCGGGCGATGACGCCGAACGCGATGGTCATCACGCCGGCGGCCAGCGAGGTGACCGCCGAGACCTGGGTGAAGCCCAGCTGATTGCCCGCGACGTCCGCCGACCCGGACAGGATGATCGGGTTCAGCACGATGATGTACGCCATCGCGATGAAGGTGACGACGCCACCGCGCATCTCGGAGGCGACCGTCGAGCCGCGCGCGGTGATTTCGAAGAAGCGATCCAGCCGGTTCACGGTTCGACCTTAAGGGGCCTACCCCCGGCTCTCCATCCGAACAATCCCGGCGCGTCAGCCGCGTCGGGCCGCCCAGGTCAGGAACTCCTCGGCGGAGAACACCGGTTTGCCCAGTTCGTGTGCCCTGCGGGCCTTCCCGGACTGGGTGCCGGCCTCCGCGGTGACCAGCACCTCGCACCGGGTCTTGGTGACGGTTTTCACCGGAGCCAGTCCGGCCGTCTCCGCGATCCGCATCATCTCCTCGCGCGGCACCTCTCGTCCGGTGTCGTCGAGCGCGGTGCCGGTGAAGCAGATCCGCGCGCCGGGTACCAGCACCGCACCGATGTCGGCGCCGGAGTCGGCGGTGTCCAGGTCGCCGTCGAGGATCGGGACGCCCAGCAGTATTTCGGCCGCCCGCAGCCGGTCCCGTGCGGCGGGGGTGAGCCGGACCCGGCCGGCCGCGGCCCGCAGCTGGTCGGCCACCGAGTGGCGGGCCGCCGCGATCCACGGGGTGTCCGGCAGCTGGTCGGGGGGATCGGGCAGGCCGAGCAGCGCGGCCCCGATCCGGCGTCCGACCGCGAGCAGCGCCGACAGGGCGGGCAGCGTCGCGGCCGTCGGCGTCGGGGTGTGGTGGTCGCGGGTGACGAGGTGCCCGGACAGCGATTCGGGGGGATCGCCGAACGGGGTGGATCCGGTGGCGGGGACAGCGGATTCGGTGAAGGCCGCCAGGGTGGCGGTCGCCCGTTCCAGGGCGGTGCGGCCGGTGATCCGGACGCCGCGGCGGGGAATCTCGACGCCGAGCGGCATCACGGTCACCTGGCCCAGGCGTTTGAGTTCGAAGTCCAGCAGGCCCAGCGTCTCGTCGATGCCGGCGCCGACCGGGGTGCAGCCGGTCAGCATCGGTGCGATGACGCCCCAGGCCTCGGCCAGCGTCGGTGCCAGCAGGATGTCGGAGACCCCGATCCCGTAGGCCTGCCGGGCGTCGGCGAGGTCACGCTGCGGGTTGACCAGGGTGCTGACCGCGGTGCCGTCCTCGAAGGCGACGGCGATCTCGACCGGGCGGGGCCGCGACATCCGGCCCTCCTCGCCGACGGTCAACATCCCGAGGGCACAGAACCGGCGCTCCCCGCCGTCCGTTTCCCCGCCGCCCTGCAGGAACCGGTGGATCCGCCGGTCGGTCTTCAGATCCTTGGGCAGCACAGGGCGTTTGAGGACCAGCCCGGCCATCGAGGTGCACCGGCTCAGCGCCACATACAGCTGGCCGTAGGAGAACATGCCGCCGGTGAGGTCCACGATCAGCCTGTCCAGGGTCTGGCCCTGGCTCTTGTGGATGGTGATGGCCCAGGCCAGTTTGAACGGCAGCTGGGTGAAGGTGCCGCACACCTCGTGCCGCAGCCCGCTGCCGTCGACGACGGGCTGGGTGGCCTCCCAGGTGAAGGGCCCGACCTCGGCGCGGCTGCCGTCGGTGAATTCGACGACGACGGAGAACTCGTCGCCTGCGCCGGGGCTCGTCTTGTCGCGGGCGACCGGGGCGATCACCTTGCCGAGCGTGCCGTTGACCCAGCGGTCGGCCGGATCGTTGGTGAGCATCATGATCTGGGCGCCGACCTTGAACCGCAGGGTTTCGTCCGCGGGCGGGTCGAACAGGCTCAGATCGCCGGACGGGCGGGCGTGGTGCACGATCTCCTCGCCGGGCAGCCGCTCCAGCTGCTGGCGGTTGCGCGCGGTCACCAGCCGGTTCGTCGGCGCCAGGGTCAGCCAGAACTCATCCTCGGGCGGCACGAAGTCCGGGTCGGTGCGCGCGTTGAGCTGTTCCTGGGCGTGCCCGAGCAGCAGGCCCTCGCGAATCTCGTTGAGGATGGCCGTCATCCGGTCGTCGCCGAGCTGACGGAAGACCGTGGTCAGCGAGACCGTCGGGAAGTCCTCCCGGCGGAAAGTGTCGGCCGAGAAGAAGTACGGGGTGGCGTACCGGTCGGAGAAGAACGCCGCCTCGGCCTCGGTGACCACCGGCGGAAGCTGGTGCAGATCACCCACCAGAACGATCTGCACCCCGCCGAACGGGGTGCCCGGTTCGGGGCCGAAGCGTTCCAGCGCGGCGGCCACCTTGTCGAACAGATCGGCGCGCACCATCGAGGCCTCGTCGATGATCAGCGTGTCCAGCGCCTTCACCGTCCGGGCGAACCGGCCGGGGTAGTAGCGGCCGGTCCGGATGTCGTCGATGCCGGTCGTCGCGGTGAACCCGAACAGCCGGTGGATGGTGTAGCCCGCGACGTTCAGCGCGGCGATGCCGGTCGGTGCGACCACCACGACGTTGCGGTCGGTCTGGGACATGAACCGGCGGATCAGCGTCGACTTACCGGTGCCGGCCTTGCCGGTCAGGAAGACGTGGCGGCCCTCGGCGAGCAGGGCCATGGCGTCGCGGAATTCGTCGGTCAGCACGAATTCGCGCACACCCATCCCGTTCTCCCGTCGACGATCCGGGAACTGATGGTGTCAGAACACGGTTATCGGCCCGCTTGCCGGCAGGGTGATGACGCTCTGCGAGTTGTGGTTGTCCTCGGTCTGCTCGACGAGGTCGTCGCCGGTGCGCGGCCCGGAACTCAGCGTGACCGTCACGGTGGTCAGTGCCACCGCGGTGGAGATGAACAGGTGGGCGAGTGTGCCGTTCTTCACGGTGCACCTCCTTTCGTAGCGCTGATCTGCACAACAACCGCCGACCGCCGGGCCAGTCCCGGATGGCGGGATCTTGTCCGGATCTGGCTGTAACGCCGCGGCGCCTACGGCGATTAACCATGCAAGACAGCTGCTGGGCCTACGTGGCCGGTGTTGGGGGAGATGACTGCGACGGCAGTGGTGGCTGAGAACGCCGCACTCTTTGAGAGTTGAGGAGTCGATGCACGATGGGTGCAGCGCGTGAGGAATTTCTGAGGCGATCGATGCTGGCCGGGGTGGCCTCCGGTGTGGTGATCTCGTTGACCGCCCTGACGGCTGGGGTGACACCGGCGGTGGCCGAGCCCGGTGCCGTGGAGACGACGACGGTGCAGGCACCCCCGCAGGAGTCCGCCCCGTCACGTGGTTCCGAGTCCGGTGGCCGGCAGGGCCGGAGTGGACAGGATGAGGGCGGCCGGGACGAGGCACCCAAGCCCGCCGCGGAAGTTCCCGCGGCCCCGCCGCAGACCCAGGCTCCGGCTCCCGAGCCGGCCCCGGTGCAGACCCAGGCCCCGGCGCCCAAGCCTGAACCCGAGCCCGAGCCGGCGCCGGCACCGGAGCCCGCGCCGCAGGTCGAGGCGCCCGCACCCACCACCCAGCGGCCCAGCACCAGGGTGACCAACTCACCCACGGCACCGGCGGTCGAGCCGCCCGCCGAGACGTCGGCCGCGCCCAGCACCGCCGAGGAGCCCCAGCCCGTCGAACGCCAGACCACCACCACGCGGACCACGACGCGGACCACGACGGCACGGACCACCGAGGCCGAGGCCGCCGGCGAGGAGACGACCGAGCCGTCGCGTGCCGAGGATCCCGCGCAGTCCGAGGGGCCGGAGGGCAAGGCTTCCGAGACTGAGACTTCCGGGACCAAGGCTTCCGGGACCGAGGCTTCCGGGACCAAGGCACCCGAGAGCGAGGAGAGCAAGGCTCCCGAGAGCGAGACCGACGACGCCCCGGAGAGCGCCGAGGCCACCGAGGTCGAACCGGTCGCCCGCGTCATCGAGACGCTCAAGCCCCAGGTCCTCGACGCCCCGGTCGAGGACGTGGTGCTGGCCGGCAACAGCAGGCCGGTCGAGGTGAATCCGGAGCCGGCCAAGGTCGAGGAACTCGCCCAGCTGTCGTCGTTGATCGGACTCTCCAAGGAGGAGGATCGGCTGCGCGAGGAGCGCCGCGAGCTGCGCGAGGACCAGCGTCAGTTGCGTGAGGACCAACGGCAACTGCGGGAGGATCAGCGCGAACTGCGTGCCGAGCAGCGGGACTGGGACCGCCGGGTGCGGCAGTGGAGCCCGGACTGGGTGCAGTACGACGAGTTCTACCGGCCGATGATCGTCAACCCGTACCGGGACCCGGTGCGCATCGTCTACGAGTACGAGAACCGGCCGCGGGTCGTCACGATCCCGCCGTTGCAGCGGATGGTCATGTACGTCGCAGACCTCGCGGCCTACAGTTTCACCGCCGTCGTGCTCAACACCGTCAACACCGTCGTCAGCACCGCGGTCGGCGTGGCGGTGGGCAGCTTCTTCGGTGGCGGCTTCATCCCGAACATCGCGAACATCGGGAACTTCGCACCACCGCCCCCGCCGCCGCTGTGGCGTTACGACGATGTGCCCGTGCAGGTGCGGTACTCGGATGCGGTGTACGAGCCGTTCCGGGTGCAGCGCATCGTCGACGTCGGCGACGACGCCCGCTACGGCGAGCGCCGGGTGCTGCTCGACGGGGTCACCCCGGTGTGGGGCGTGTGGAAGCAGAACGCCGGCGGGGAACGGCAATTCGAGGTGCACCGGACCCAGCAGTACCCGGGTCTGGACACCCCGCGGGAGGCCCCGCTGCCCGGTGACTACCGGCTGCGGCTGGCCTCGGAGGAGGCGCCGTCGAAGGACCGCACCCAGACCTACCTGATCACCGCGGGCATCGCCTGCGCGGTGCTCAGCCTCGGAGCGGTCGGGGCGGCCGGGCTGTTGGGGCGGCGCCGGCAGATCTAGGCGCGTGCGCCGCTTGGCCTCATGCGGCGTGCACGCCGCGCAGTCCCACCGCGCCGCGCAGGCCCGAGCAGTCGACGCAGCCGACGCAACCGACGCAGTCGGTGCAGCCCACGCACCCGACGCAGCCGCGGCACTTGGCGCAGGCCACGCACGCCAGGCAGGCCACACAGCCGACCAGTGCCGCGCACAGCACCGTGAACGCGCTGCCCAGCACCGCGAAGCCGCCGGCCACCCCGGCGCTGCCGCCGACCCCGACCGACCCGGCAACCCCGGCGCTCTGCACGGTGGCGATGGATCCGGCCACCGCGGCGCTGCCGACCGTTCCGATCGAGCCGACCACCGCGGCGCTGCCGACGGTGGCCAGCGAGCCCTCCACGGCGGCGCTGCCCACGGTTGCGACGGAGGTTGGGCCGGAAGCGGTTTCGGTAGCGGTGCCCTCGCTCATCAGTCGGCGCCCTTCCCGTTGTCGACGCGGTACACCGCGCCGTGGATCGCCGCCGCGTCGTCACTGGCCAGGAAGGCGATGGTCTTGGCGACATCGACGGGATCCATCATCCCGCGCGGTGCGGCGATCCGCATGATCAGATCCCAGTCCGCGTTCTCGGGCGCGGCGAACTCGGTGACCTGTGCGGTCAGCATGCCGCCGGGACACACCGCGTTCACCCGCAACCGTTCCTTGGTGAACTCGACCGCCATCGCCCGGGTCAACCCGATCACCCCGTGCTTGGCCGCGCAGTAGCCCGCCGAGTACACCTCGCCCTCGACGCCGGCCACCGAGGACACGTTGACGATGTTGCCGCCGGCGGCCAGCAGATGCGGCAGCGCGGCCCGGCTCAGGTAGAACGGACCGTTGAGATTCACCGCCAGATCGAATTCCCAGTCCGCGTCGGAGACCGACTCGGTGCGCCGCATCCGGTGGAACCCGGCCACGTTGGCGAGCACGTCGATGCGCCCGAACGCCGCCACACAGTCCTCGACGGCCTGTTTGCAGGCGTCGGCGGTGCTGATGTCGTAGGAGCCGAACCGGCCGCCGGGCACGTCGGCGAACACCTCGGTCATCCGCTCGGTATCGCGCGCCACGCCGTACACCGTCGCGCCACGCTCGGCGAACAATTTGGCCGTCGCCGCGCCCAAACCCGCAGAGACACCGGTCACCAACGCCACTTTTCCGTCCAATGAGGTCATGCCGGGGACTCTCTCACGGGACAAAGTGCGGACGTGCAGGAAGGGCCCTGCGATACTGCGGGGGTGAACATCTTTCGCGGCTTGTTCAGTGCCGTCCTGCTCGTCGCCGCCATGATCGGCTTTGCCGGCCCGGCCCAGGCGCAGCAGCAGGTCCTCGAAGGGGTCTACGACTATCGCCAGGACGGGGTGCCGTCCGTCGGGACCTGGACGATCTTCCCGATCTGCGTGCCGGTGGTCGGCGACCTGCGCGTCGAGATCCGTGACCCGGTCGCCTGCACCCTGCACGTGGCCGGCACCCCCGCCTCCTGGGTGGTCGGCGGTGACGCGAAACTGACCAACGGCCAGTGGGCGTTCTCCCGCAACGTCAAGGACGGGTTGAAGTGCGCGGACGGCAGCGAGCAGGCCGTCCTGGAAATGATCGAGTTCAACACCGACACCATGAGCGGCACCCGCAGCATCTCGCACGGTCAGGTGTGCGGCCTGCCGGCCACCATCGACACCCATCACTTCGTGCTCACCTTCCGTGAGCCGCTGCCGATCCCGGTCAAGGAATACCCGCTGATCTGTGAGCCCGGCGGACTGCGCCGCTGCTCGTAGCCGCTGCGACTGACACCGGAAGGGTGGCGATGACCAAGCGCGTGGTGGTCTGGGGGACCGGATTCGTCGGGTCGATGGTGATCGCCGAGATCGTCGACCACCCGCTGTTCGAGCTGGTCGGGGTGGGCGTCAGCAACCCGGCCAAGATCGGCCGCGATGTCGGCGAGATCTGCGGACTGGGCAGCGCACTCGGGCTGGCGGCCACCGACGACGTCGACGCGCTGATCGCGCTGAAACCCGACGCGCTGGTGCACTACGGGCCGACCGCCGCGCACGCCGACGCCAACATCGACGTCATCACCCGGTTCCTGCGGGCCGGCATCGACGTCTGCTCGACGGCGATGACCCCGTGGGTGTGGCCGGCCATGCACCTCAACCCGCCGAACTGGATCCAGCCGGTCACCGAGGCGTGCGAGGCCGGCGCGGCGTCCTGCTTCACCACCGGGATCGATCCCGGCTTCGCCAACGACCTGTTCCCGCTCACCCTGATGGGGCTGTGCTCGGAGGTGAGGACGGTGCGGGCGTCGGAGCTGCTGGACTACACCAACTACACCGGCGATTACGAGTTCGAGATGGGCATCGGCCGCCCGCCCGGGTACCGGCCGCTGCTGGAGAGCCCGGAGATCCTCATCATGGCCTGGGGCGCAACGGTTCCCATGATCGCGCACGCGGCGGGCATCACCCTCGACGAGATCACCACCAGCTGGGACAAATGGGTGACCCCGACCGACCGGCAGTCCGCCAAGGGCGTCATCGCCGCGGGCAATGTCGCCGCGGTCCGGTTCACCATCAACGGAAGATTCAACGGCCAGACCCGCATCCAGCTCGAGCACGTCAACCGGATCGGCGCCGACGCCGCCCCGGACTGGCCGACCGGCAACGCTGACGACGTCTACCGCGTCGACATCGAGGGCACCCCCAGCATCTCGCAGGAGACCGCGTTCCGGTTCACCGACGGATCCGGGCGGGACGCGGCCGCCGCGGGCTGCCTGGCCACCGGGCTGCGGGCGCTGAACGCGGTGCCGGCGGTCAACGATCTGCCACCGGGCTGGGTGACCGCCCTGGATCTGCCGTTGATCCCCGGCGCCGGGACCATCCGCTGATATGAGTACCGGCGCCGACACCGTGCTGCAGCGGCTGCTCGCCGGTGGCATCGACGTGTGCTTCGCCAATCCGGGTACCTCCGAGATGCACTTCGTGGCCGCACTGGACACGCACCCGCGGATGCGGGCGGTGCTGTGCCCGTTCGAAGGCGTCGCGACCGGGGCCGCCGACGGATTCGCCCGCATCGCCGGCCGGCCCGCCGCGACCCTGCTGCACCTGGGGCCCGGGCTGGCCAACGGGCTGGCGAACCTGCACAACGCCCGCCGTGCGCACACCCCGGTGGTGAACGTGGTCGGCGACCACGCCACCTACCACGCCGAATTCGACGCACCACTGGAATCCGATATCGAGGCGCTGGCCACCTGGCCGGAAGGGCTTGTGTACCGGCCGCATTCGGCGGCTGCGCTGACGGCGGCGGTGGACGGGGCGATCGCCGGCGCGGTCGGGCCGCCGGGACGGGTGGCGACGGTGATCCTGCCCGCCGACTACTCGTGGGGGCCGGCCGAAGCGGGTGGACCACCCCTCGATCAGGACGCG
Source organism: Mycolicibacterium aurum (assembly GCA_900078775.1). Lineage (GTDB taxonomy): Bacteria > Actinomycetota > Actinomycetes > Mycobacteriales > Mycobacteriaceae > Mycobacterium > Mycobacterium aurum_A. The sequence goes on along the minus strand of LT549889.1, from coordinate 2,745,258 downwards.
CCGGACACCGGGGCCGGTGGCATCGGGGCGCCGGCGGCCGCCGACCTGCTCGGTGCCTACGGGTCGCACACCGTGCTGCTGCTCGGCGGGGCGGCCAGCACCGCGGCCGGGCTGACCGCCGCCGCGCGGATCGCGGCGGCCACCGGGGCCCGGGCGCTGGTGGAGACGTTCCCGGCCAGACTCGCCCGGGGCCGCGGCATCCCGGCCATCGAGCGGCTGGGCTACTTCGCCGAACAGGCCGAGCAGCAGTTGGCCGGGTCCACCCAGATGATCCTGGTCGGCACCCGTGCGCCGGTCGCTTTCTTCGCCTACCCGGGCCGGGCCAGCGGGCTGGTGCCCACCGGCGCGCAGGTGCACACCCTGGACCCCGCGGACCTGCCCGCACTCGCCGAGCGGCTGGGCGCGCCGGACCTGCCGATGCCCGCGGGGGCGCCCCCGGTGCTGCCGAAAGGCCCACTGACCGTGGTGAATTGGGCCGAGGTGATCGGGGCGCTGCTGCCGGAGCGGGCGATCATCTCCGACGAGGCGAACACCAGCGGGGTGCTGTTGCCCGCGGCGACGGCCGCGTCACCGCCGCACGATGTGCTGACCCTGACCGGCGGCGCCATCGGGCAGGGTCTGCCGGTGGCCGTCGGCGCCGCGATCGCCGCACCGGACCGCCCGGTCATCGCGCTGCAGGCCGACGGCAGTGCGCTGTACACGATTTCGGCGCTGTGGACGATGGCCCGCGAGCGACTCGACATCACCGTGGTCATCCTGAACAACCATGCCTACGCCATCCTGCAGATGGAACTGGCCCGGGTCGGTGCCACCCCCGGTGACGGGTCCCGCTCGCTGCTGGACCTGGGCCGCCCGGACATCGACTTCGTCTCCATCGCAGCGGGTTTCGGTGTACCGGCCACCCGCGCGACGACGGCCGAGGAGCTGGCCGAACAGTTCGCCGCGGCGCTGGCCGAGCCCGGCCCGCATCTGATCGACGCGGCCGTCGCGCCCCGGGGTTAGCGCGGCGGGCGCGGCTTCTTGTGCAGCACGATCTGGGCCATCGGGATCTGGGTCTGCTGCGGGTCGGCCGCAAGCCGGGCCGCCAGCCCGGACTCCAGGGCGTCGCAGAATGTGGCGCGCCGGGCTGCGGTCTCGCCGGTGGGGGTGTCCGCGCCGAGGGCCCCGGCCAGCGTCTGGAACACCGCCGCCCGCAGGAACGCCGCCCACTGCGCGCCGAAAGTCCTTGCATCCCCGTCTTTCTGGTACTGCTTCCAGAACCTGTCCTCGGCGTCGAACACCTCCAGGTGCTCGATGGTGAGTTGCTCCAGCCGGCCCGACGGCGCGAACGGGGTGTGGAAGTCCGCGGCCCGGCGGCCGGTGATCGGGATGCTCATGCTGCGCAACTCGTCGGCGGTGATGACGCCGCGGGCGACCAGCTCACCCAGCTCGGCCATCAGCGCGGTGAACAACTGCCGGTAGCCGAACTCACCGTCCTCGGAGATCGCCATCGTCATCACCACCGCGCGCCCGCCCGGGCACAGTTCGCGGCCCCGGTAGGCCACGAACTCGTGCCAGTCCCGGGCGGCGACACGCTCATGCGCGGCCCGGGTCTCCCGGTCGGCGCTCAGCGCGGCCAGGATGTGGTCGGTGACCGGGGCGGGCATCGTGCTCAACCACAGCACCGACCAGGACGACCAGCCCAGGGTGACGGTGTTGGACGGCAGGATCTGGCTGTAGTAGGAGCGGCCGACAGCCGAGAAGTACGTGCAGGGATCCTGGTCCAGGTAGCTGTCCGGGTCCTCGCGCAGGGTGCGGAACAGGGCGGTGAAATCGTTCTCCGGGACGTCGGTGTAGGTCACCGCGATGGCGTGCTCGGGCCGGGCCCGTCTGCGCAGCACCCTGATCGCGGCGTTGACCGGCAGCAGCGAGTTGTGCCCGTTGGCGGCGCCGTAGTCGGCCACCAGGATCGGCAGCGGCGACTTCGGGATCGGCACCGCCGCGGCCGCCTCCTCGAACAGTGCGATGGCCTCCTTCAGGCCGGCGGCCTGAAGCCGGGAACTCGCGCTGTAGTCGCCGCTGCCCACCGGCACCGGCCGCACCACCACGCTTGACTCGGGCATATTTCCGACGATAACAACACCGGGCCGGGTGGGTGAGATACCCGGTCAACCGCTGATCGGCGCCACCCGGTCGGCCCACGGCATCGCCGCTTCGAGCTGGGCGGCCAGCCGGATCAGCAGCGTTTCCCCGTTCAGCGGCGCGACGAACTGTACGCCCAGCGGCAGCCCGTCCGCGGTCCAGTGCAGCGGCAGCGAGATGGCCGGGCGCCCGGTGATGTTGGCCAGCTGGGTGTAGGGCACCCAGCCCAGATTCTGTTCGACGGTGTCGTCGACGATCTTGGTGAACCGCAGCAGATGCGCGGTGCGGGTCTTGATCAGCAGATCGGATGCGCGTTGCAGCACCGCGGGCAGGTCGAAGGCGCCGATCTCGGGTGGCGGGGTGGCCAGGGTCGGGGTGAGCAGCAGATCGTAGGACTCGAAGTAGGTGGTCAACCGGCGGGTGTGCTCGTGACGGCGCTGCACGGCGTCGAGGTAGGCGACGCTGCTCGTGGCCCGGCCGAGCGCGGCCAGGATCAGGGTGTCCCGTTCGAACGCGTCGTCGCCGGCCCCTGAGATCCGTTTGGCCTCAGCCAGTTCCCATGCGGTATAGACGAACCAGGAGAGCAGGAACTCGCGGGCCAGCGCGGCGTCGTCGAACGGGGCCTCGGGCAGTTCCTCGACGTGGTGGCCGAGATCGGTCAGGGTCGCCGCGGTCGCCGCGACCGCGGCATAGGCCTCGCGGTGCGGGGCGGGGGTGATGGCGCTGGGCACCCGCACCCCGATGCGCAGCCGGCCCGGGTCCGCACCCACCGCCGAGGCGAACGAGGACTCCGGCAACCCGGGCACGAACGGCCCCCACGGCTCGCCACCGCTGATCACATCGAGCATGGCCGCGGTGTCGCGCACGCTGCGCGACACCACACCCTGGGCCGCCGAACCGTGCAGGGACTCCGCGGTCGCCGGGCCCATCGGGGTCAGCCCGCGGCCGGGTTTGAGCCCGACCAGCCCGCAGCAGGCGGCCGGGATGCGGATGGAACCGCCGCCGTCGTTGGCGCCGGCGCAGGGCACGATGCCGGCCGCGACCGCGGCCGCCGAACCGCCCGAGGACCCGCCGGGGGTGCGGCGCAGATCCCATGGGTTGCGCGCCGGCCCCCACAGCTCGGGCTCGGTGATGCCCTTGGCGCCGAATTCCGGGGTGTTGGTCTTGCCGAAGATGACCAGCCCGGCGTCGATCCAGCGCGCCACGATGGTGGCGTGCTGGGCCACCGGGATGGCGGCCAATGCCCTCGATCCGGCCGAGGTGGGCAGCCCGGCGTAATCCTGGGCCAGATCCTTGATCAGGAACGGCACCCCGGAGAACGGGCCGGGCGCCGGATCGGTGTCCGGGACCGGGACGTCCCGCACGATGGCGTTGATGGCCGGGTTGACTGCGGCGGCCCGGGCGCGCGCGGCCTCCAACAGCTCGGCGGGGGTGACCTGTTTGTCGGCCACCAGTTTGGCCAGCTCGGTCGCGTCGTGACTGCGGTACTCGTCGACATGCACGCCTCGACCGTAGGCCTTCGGTCACACCTGCTGCAGCACCAGCCCGACGAAGTCGGTGACGGAGTCGACGCTGTACTCGGCTCCCGCGGCCCGCAGCCGGTGTTCGTCATGTGCGCCGGTCAGGGTGCCGCCCACCACCGCGGCGCCGGCCCGCAGCCCGGCCGCGGTGGCCGCCGCGTCGAAGGTCGCGATGACCAGCCCATCGTCGGCGACGGTGGTCCCGGTTATGTCCAGGGCTACGACCTGAATGGTATTGGGGGACATATGGTGTGCCTGCTCTAGAGTCCGATGATGTCGGCGGTCTGTTCGGCCAGCGCCGGGCCCAGAGTCATGCCGCGGCCACCCGGTCCGGTGACGACCCAGAGCCCGTCGCCGGGATTGGTGCGGCAGACCAACTGCTGGGGGTCCAGGCACTGGCTGTAGACGCCGGCCCAGCGGCGCTGTACCGGCGGCAGCGCCCGGCCGAGCAGACCCTCCACCACATCGACGAGGTAGGCATACGGCGCCTCGTCGACATCGAAGCCGAACGGCTCGTCGTACTCGTGGGTGTCGCCGATGGTGAGCCCGCCGTGCAGGCGCTGAACACACAGCAGCTGCATATGGTGCCCGGCCGCAACCGGCGCCTGACTTTCATTGCGGCGCAACTCGTCCAGTGCGGCACCGGCGAACCCGGGGTAGTAGCGCATGCTGTCCCCGTCGGCGATCGCGGTGGTGAGGGGCTCGTCCAACGGCGCGGTCTGCATCATCTGCAGACGGACACGCCGGACCGGCAGGTCGCCGGCGAGTTCGCGGACCAGACCGCCGTGCGCGGCGCCGGTACACACCAGCACCAGATCCCCCTCGTGGCGGCGGCCGTGATCGTCGCGCACGCCGCTGCCCTCGACCGCGCGCGCCTCGGTCCCGGGCAGGAAGGTGTAGCGGCCGCTCCCGGACAGATAGGCCCGGATCGCGGGTAGCGCCTGCCGCGACTCCACCGCGGCATCGGTCGTGCAGTGCAGGCCGGCAAGGAAATCACCACGCAGAGCCGGGTTGACCGCCCGCACCTGGTCGGGCTCCAGCAGGGTGAAGCCGCGCTCACCGGCGTCCGCGCCGGCCGCCACCTCCTCGGCGACCGCGACCTCGGCAGGCGAGCGGAGCAGGGTGATGGATCCGCAGGCGCGCAGCCCGATGTCGGGGACACGGTCGGCCAACTCGCACCACAGTTGCCGCGACCGCAGGGCCGCGTGCAGTTCGCCGTGCGACCGGCCGGACACCCAGATCAGCCCGAAATTACGCACCGTGGCGCCGCGTGCCTCGGTCTCGCGTTCCAGCTGGATGACCTCGTGGCCGCGGTGAATGGCTTCCACCGCATGTGCGGTGCCCAGAATTCCTCCGCCGATGATCGTGATTCGCATGGGCGATGACGCTTCCGTTCGTGACCGACGGGCAGGCGACCGCGGTGTGTTGTGCTGCCCAACAACAGGTTAAGAATTGGTATAGACCAATTCCGGGTACGCTGCGGGCATGGATCTCATCGATCAGGTCGACGAGTTGTTGGGTTCCCTGCGCGGCGTGTGGGACGAGGAGGCGGTCGACGAGCTCGACCACGCGTTGCAGGCCGCCGCCCGCGCGCGAGACGACGGCGCCGACGACGAACTGGTGCTCGCCGCGGCCCTGCACGACATCGCGCACAGTCCGTTGTTCGGGGCGGTGGCCTCCGACCGGCACGATCGGGTGGCCCAGCAGTGGTTGACCCCGCGGTTCGGTGCCCGGGTGGGCTGGCTCGCCGGCGCACACGTGGCCGGCAAGCGGTACCTGGCCGCCACCGATCCGCACTATGCCGCCGGACTGTCCGAGGTTTCGGTGGTATCCCTGCGGCATCAGGGTGGCGCAGGACGCGACCCGGTCTTCGTCGAACACCCCTGGCGTGACGCGGCATTGCGGCTACGCCGGTACGACGACGCGGCGAAGGACCCGCACGGCACCGGGTTGTCGGTCGGCGAGGTGCTCGAGGTGGCGGCCCGGGTCGCCGGGCGATGACGCGGCCACCCAAGTCGCATCTGGTGCGGGTCGGTCTGGACGAGATCCTGGCCGATCTGCGCGAAGGCGACCCGGTACCGGCCGAGCGGGAGCTGGCTTCCCGGTTCGGTGTGGCACGCGAAACGGTGCGCCAGGCGCTGCACGAACTGCTCGTCGAGGGCCGCATCGAGCGGCGCGGCCGGGGCACCGTGGTCTCGCGGCCCAAGCTGGTGCAGGAACTGTTCCTGCAGTCCTACACCGAGGGCGCCGCCGAGCACGGCCGCAGGCCGAGTCGGCTGTTGGTCGGCTGGGACACACTGCCGGCAACCGCGGATATCGCTGCGGCACTGAATCTTCCGGTCGGCAGCCCGATCGTGCACCTGGAACGGGTGCTGTTGGCCGATCAGCAACGCATCGCGCTGGAGAGCACCCATCTGCCGGGCGGGCGGTTCGGGCACTTCGTCGGCACCTTCGACCCGGTGACCTCGCTGTACGCGGCCATCCGCGCCATGGGCGTGCGGTTCGGCTCCGCGGTCGAACGCATCGAGACCGTGCTGCCGTCCCCGCGGGAGGCCGAATTGTTGGAGACGACCACGGCCATGCCCATGCTGCTGCTCAACCGCCGGTCGGTGGACGTCGACGGAGTGCCGATCGAGCTGGTGCGGGGTCTGTACCGGGGTGACCGGATCGCCTTCCGGACGCTACTGACGTGACCCGATCCGCAGGCCCGCCGGCGCCACACCGCGGCATACCGGGCCCGAGGGACCGCTGAGTCAGAAGGTGGATGCGCTGGTGCAGACCAAACCGGCCGTCTTCGGCCCGGGCGGAGCGCCGGTGTGTGCCAAAATTCGGCCATGAGCCGAGCCACGGCGCCCCGCATCCTCTCCATCCTGGCCGTGCTGTGCACGGTGCTGGCCGGGATCGGGTTCGTCGCCTCGCTGATCCTCAACGCCTTCGTCCTCGACGAATTCGACGCCTACGGAGAGGTACCGGTCCCGGGCGGGTCGACGCTGCACCTGCCCGCGGGTGAGGTCAACATCAGCTTCCACACCCAGATCACCGGCAGCGGCAACGGCGGCCTGCCGATACCGGATCTGCGGATGGGCATCGAGCCGCCGGCCGGGGTCGCGGAACCGACGGTCACCGAAAGCATCGGCGCCACAACGACGGTCAACAACGACGCCCGAATCCGGGTGTGGGTCGCGCAGGTCGCCGAGGAGGGGGACTACCAGGTCCGCGCCGACGGGAAGGTCAGCGCCTTCATCAGCCCCCGGCTGGCGTTCGGGCACGGCAGCCCGTACGGCGCGGCACCGTGGTGGTGCGCCGGACTGTTCGTGGCATCGGCCCTGGTGTTGGTTCTCGCCCTGGTGTGGGGAGCCCGGGTGCGCGCCGCGCCGCGGCCAGTGGGCGCGATACCGCCGACCTTCGACATCGGCGACATTCCGTCCGATCCCCGGCCACCGTACGTCCCCACCGAGGACGGCATCCGGCTGCAGCAGCTGAACAACCTTGTCGCGCTGCGGGATTGCGGTGCGCTGACCGACGCCGAGTTCGAAGCCGAGAAGCGCCGGTTGCTAGGCGGCGGGTGACAGCAGCCGGGACCGCTGAAAGCCGTCGGCCGGCTCGAACCGGGCCAGCACCTCGTCGGCGGGCTCGCCGGCGAATTCGGTGATCAGGTCCTTGGCCGCCGCGACGGAGCGCACCGATTCGAACCGGCGCGGATCGTCGAGCAGCCCGAACAACCTGCCGGCGAATCGCGGACTGGCGCCGGCGGCGGCGAAGAACAGCCCGCCGATCTCGGCGAATTCCGGATCGGACAGGAACAGCTGGGTCACCAACTGTGCACCCCGACCGCGGTGGGCGTAGAACTCCTCGAATGCCGCCCTCAGCCAGGCGGTGTCGAACGGCCCCTCGTGCGCGGCGGCCTTGTGCACCAGCGCGGCCGCCTGCACCAGCCAGCCCTGGGCGCCCTGGCCGGCGATCGGGTCATAGCTGATCGCGGTGTCACCCAGCGCCGCAACCGGATGCCCGCCGGCGGTGTGCCCGACGCCGTGCCGGACCACCTGGGTGACCGCGCCGGTGAGCCAGGAATGCGGGTCCTCCTCGATCACCCGGAACTGGCTGACCTCCGGCAGATCCCAGTCGATGTAGTCGCGGTGCAGACCGGTGGTCACCTCCAGCGCCGAGCGTGCATCGGTGACGCCGGCGAAGCGGCGCTCCCAGTCGCTGCCGGGCACCGCCCAGCCCAGGAACGCCCAACTCGGACCGGCATCCTTGTGCAGGTACGGCCCCCAGAACGTCTCGCCCTGACCGCTCACCGCGCTGTACGCCTCGTGTTGGCCGCCGGCGGTGCCGCGGTGGGCGAACACGTCGGGGCCGTGCCCCAATCCGGTCACCGAGAAGGCCAGCAGGCTGCGCTGCGGTTTGTCGTACACGGTGCGGGCGGCGTCGACCGGGAACAGCGAGGACAACCCGCCGCGGCCGGTCGCCACCAGCGTGAGATCCGCCTTCGCGGCGATCGCGTCGAGGCGCACCGGGTCGACCGTCTGGACCACGAAATGTCCACCCCGGCGTCGGAACAGGGTCAGCCGGTCGTCGGCTTTGAGCCGGGTGTCGACCGCGATGCCGCGGAACCCGTCGAACCAGGCGTCGAAGGCGATCGCCTCGGCGCCGTCGTCGACCACGCGCACGCTCTGCCCGCTGGACAGCGGGGCGGTGGCCAGATAGGTGTTCAGCCCCAGGCTCTCCTCGGCGCGCTGCGCGGCCCCGAAGATCAGCGCGGTGCCGGTGGCCGGGACGTCGTTGCGCAGCGCGTGCTGGTCCCGGTCGCTGTAGATGGTGACGTCGAACCCGTTGTCCAACAGTCCCAGTGCCGCCGTCACGCCGGTCTGCCCGGCGCCGATTATCGCGGCGGAGCGTCCACTCGAAGTCGTCATGACATCTGACTATCGGCCCAGCGTCGCAGTGTGGGTAGGTACCCGCTCAGCGTGATCGGAAAAGCGTCAGCCCGCGCCGACGAGTCGCATCAGCGGATCGTTCGGGCCGATGTCCAAGGTGCATTCACCGGGCCGGGGATCCGGCACGAACGACCAGAACATCGCCCCCGCGGTGCCGTGCCCACGCATCTCGGTGAAGGTGTCCCGCAGCACCCGCGCCCGCTGCTCGAGCGATCCACAGGAGCCTGCCTTCATGCCGATCTCGGTGATCAGCAGCGGCTTGTTCACGGCGCGCGCCTGCTCGGTGCGCCGGACGAGTCCGTCATAGGCGTTTCCGGGCAGCGAATCGTCGCCCTGATAGTAGTGATACTCCAGCACGTCGACGCCCGGCGAGGCGCTCACCTGCTCGAAGGCCTCGCCCGCCGCCCCGCACTGCCCGCCGCCCGCGTGTCCGCTGAAGATCGTTGTGTCCGGGTCGATCTCGCGAATCTTGGCGCCGGTGGCGTCGAAGAACGCGCGCAGCACATCCGGTGCGTCCGGCGGGCAGTGCCGGCGGGTCCAATCGCACCGGGCGTCCCGGCAAGTCGAGGGCTCGGGTTCCCCGACGGCGGTCCAGCCGACCAGCGCCGGGGAGTCCTTCCACCGCCGCACCGCGATGTCGATCCAGGCCTCGAACGTCATCGGCGATGCCGGGGAGACATCGGTGCGCCACCCGTCGGTGTACCACCGATAGTCCTTGTACGCGCCGTCTTCACAACTGCCCTCGTTGTTGGACAGCACCGCGATCAGCATCTGGCCGTGCCGTTCGGCCGCCTTGACCACCGCATCGATCGCGGAGAAGTCGAGTTGACCGGTGTGCTTGTTCACCGCGAGGCTGGAGTACGCATTGAACCGGACCAATGACGGCCGCGGCAGCCGGCCGAAGAACGCGTCGAGATCCACCTCGGCGCCGCACCCGGCGTTCACGGACCAGTCGGTGGCCAGCTGATAGGCGTTGAGGCCGATGGGCCACCACGGGTCACCGTCCAGGGTCAGCGAGGTACCCGAGACCCCGAGCGCCGGGATGGGCGGGCCGGCGCTGTCCGGGCCGCCCGGCTGCGACGGCGGCGCCGCGCACGACACCGCCAGCATCGTCGTCAGGAAACCCACGACGATCAGCAGTACCCGCCGATTCATGGGCCGAGCTTAGTGCCCGCGCTTGACCCACTCGTCGTAGTTGACCAGCTCACCGCCGATGGTGGTGGTGTCACCGTGGCCGGTGTAGACGACGGTCTCGTCGGCGAGCAGGCCGAGGCGGTTCTTGATGGAGTCCAGGATGGTCGGGAAGTCCGAGTAGGAGCGGCCGGTGGCGCCGGGCCCGCCCTGGAACAGGGTGTCCCCGGAGAGCACGGCATTCAGCTCCGGTGCCGACCAGCACACCGAGCCCGGGGAGTGCCCGGGGGTGTGCAGGGCGTGCAGCTCGATCCCGCCGGCCTTCAGCACCAGGCCGTCGTCGACGGTGTGGAACTGTGCGCCGGGATGGACGGCCTGCCAGAGCATGTCGTCGGCCGGGTGCAGGAACACCGGGGCGTCGAGGGTGGCGCCGAGTTCGGGGGCGACGGTGATGTGGTCGTTGTGCCCATGCGTGCAGATCACGGCGACCACGTTGCGCCCGGCCACGGCTTCGACAATCGGCGCGGCGGTGTGCGCGGCGTCGAAGACGATCACGTCCTTGTCATCGCCGACGAGCCAGATGTTGTTGTCGACTTCCCAGCTGCCACCGTCGAGTTCGAAGGTGCCCGAGGTGACGACCCGCTGAATGTTCATTGCACTCCGTTCTTCGCGCAGGCGCTCATCACAGGACGACCACCGAGCGCAGCACCTCGCCGGCGTGCATCTTGTGGAAGGCGTCTTCGATGGCATCCAGGCTGATCCGCTCGGAGACGAACTTCTCCAGCGGCAGCCGGCCCTGTCGGTACAGCGAGATCAGGGTGGGGAAGTCGCGCTCGGGCAGGCAGTCGCCGTACCAGCTGGACTTCAGCGAGCCGCCGCGGGAGAAGAAGTCGACCAGCGGCATCTCCAGCTTCATGTCCGGGGTGGGCACCCCGACCAGGACGACGGTGCCGGCCAGGTCGCGGGCGTAGAAGGCCTGCTTCCAGGTTTCCGGCCGGCCGACCGCGTCGATGACGACGTCGGCGCCGAATCCGTCGGTGAGGTCCTGGATGGTTTTCACCGCGTCGAGATCGCGGGCGTTGATGGTGTGGGTGGCCCCGAATTCGCGGGCCTGGTCGAGCTTTCGGTTGTCGACGTCCACGGCGATGATGGTGCGCGCCCCGACCAGGGCGGCCCCGGCGATCGCGGCGTCCCCGACGCCGCCGCAGCCGATGACGGCGACGGTGTCATCGCGGCCGACCGCGCCGGTGTTGACCGCCGCGCCGAGGCCGGCCATCACGCCGCAGCCGAGCAGCCCGGCGACGGCCGGGTCGGCCTCGGGGTCGACCTTGGTGCACTGGCCCTGATGGACCAGGGTCTTGTCGGCGAACGCCCCGATGCCCAGCGCCGGGGTCAGTTCGGTGCCGTCGGTCAGGGTCATCTTCTGGGTGGCGTTGAAGGTGTCGAAGCACAGCTGCGGGCGACCGCGCTTGCAGGCCCGGCACTCGCCACACACCGCGCGCCAGTTCAGGATGACGAAATCGCCGACCTCGACGTGGGTGACACCCTCGCCGATCGACTCGACGATGCCGGCGGCCTCGTGCCCGAGCAGGAACGGGTACTCGTCGTTGATGCCGCCTTCGCGGTAGGTCAGATCGGTGTGGCAGACACCGCAGGCCTGCACCGCCACCACGACCTCACCGGGGCCCGGATCCGGGATCACGATGTCGACCAGCTCCACCGGAGCACCCTTGGACCGAGAAATCACACCACGCACCGTCTGACTCATGCGGTCCAACTTAGTGGTTGCGCTCCGATCGGTCTCACCGGCGGGTCCGTCGTAATACCGTGAGATCAAATGACGGCATTCCGCGATGTCGACGATCTGCTGCACGAGGCGCGTGCGGCACATACGCGGCTGGACTGGCGGGGCAGCTACCAGGGTTTCGAGTCGGCCGGTCGGCAGATCGAGCTGCGCCTCGACGATCTGGAGGCGTTCGCGTTCGCGGCCTGGCGGCTCGGCCACGTCAAGGAGGCCAGCCGCGCCGCCGAGCGGGTTTTCACCGAACTGACCCGCACCGATCCGGTGGCGGCGGCGATGAAGGCCAACGAACTGGCCCTGGCCTGGCTGATCCGCGGTGACATCACCATCGGCCAGGGCTGGATGAGCCGGTCCCGGCGGCTGCTCGCAGCGGCCCCGGAGAGCACCGCCCACGGCTACCTGCGGTATCTGGACGCGATCGGCGCCGTGTTGGCCGAGGACCTGGACAGCCTCGCCGAGCACGTCCGGGAGCTCCGCGAACTCGGGGCGCGACTGAACTCGCCGGCCATCAGCGCGCTGGGACTGATCATCGCCGGGCTGGAAGCGATCCTCAACGCGCGCACCGCCGATGGCTACGCGCTGATCGACGAGGCGATCCTGCCGCTGGTCGCCGAGCAGGTGCCCATCGAGTGGGCCGGGGACATGTACTGCATCGTGCTGCACCACTGCCACAAGCTGGCCGACCTGCCGCGTATGCGGTCCTGGACGCAGGCCATGGAGCAGTGGTGCGGCCTGTCCGGGTCGGTGCCCTACGGCGGGGTGTGTGAGGTACACCGGCTGCAGGTGCAGGTCGCCTGCGACGATCACGCCGACTATCGCGTCGTGCAGGACCGGCTGGAGCGGGCCAGCCGGGCGCTGGCGGAGGTGAACGGCTGGGCGGCCGCCGAAGGCTACTATCAGCTCGGCGAGGTGCGCCGCCTGCTGGGTGACTTCGACGGTGCCGCAGTGGCTTTCGATCAGGCGCGGTTCTTGGGGATGGATCCGCAACCGGGCGCGGCGTTGTTGGCCTGCCGGCGCGGGGACAGCGCTGGGGCCTGGGCCGCGATCCGGCTCGCGCTCGCCGGCGGTGACCGGCTGGTGCGGGTCCGGCTGCTGCGTGCCGCCGCCGAGATCGCACTGAATCGTGATGCCCTCGATGAGGCCGAAACCTATTGCCGGGAACTGGAAACCGCCGCCGAGGTGTACGCCACGCCGGGCTTTCGGGCCTGGGCAGCGCACGCCCGCGGTGCGCTCGCGGTGCGCAGAGGAGAGTTCGACACCGCGCTGGAGGCGCTGCAGATCGCGTTGCGCGCGTACCGGACCCAGCAGTCCCGCTACGAGACGGCCGAGGTGTACGAGTGGATGTCGTTGGCGCACCGCGGCCGTGGGGACCGGGACGCGGCGGCCGCGGATGCCGCGACGGCCGACGCGATCTACGCCGGACTCGGCGCGGTGCCCGCGGGGATCTGCGGCACCCCCGCCCCGGGCGGGTTGACCCGTCGTGAAGTCGAGGTACTGGCCGCAGTCGCGGCCGGCGCCACCAACCGGCAGGCGGCCCAGCAGCTGCATCTCTCGGACAAGACGGTCGGCAGGCATCTGGCCAACATCTACGCCAAGCTCGGGGTGTCGACCCGGACCGCCGCGGTGGCCTGGGCCAGCCGGCACAGCGTCGACCTGCCGCGCTGACTACATCATTCGCACCATCGAAGGACCGGCGGGAACGCATCATCTGACCGATGTGCACCGCCCGTGTGGCGGCCTAGCGTTCCGGTCATGACCACATTGCACGCGGATCCGGCCACGGCGCCGGAGACCACCGAGGAGTTCGCCGGCCGCATCGTCGGCGCCATCGACGCGGCGAGCATCACGCTGCTGCTGTCCATCGGGCACCAGACCCGGTTGTTCGACACCCTGGCCGATCTGCCCGCCGCCACCAGCGCCCAGATCGCCGACGCGGCCGGACTCGACGAACGCTACGTCCGGGAATGGCTGGGCGGCATGGTGGCCGGCCGAGTGATCGACTACGACCCGGCTGAGCGCACCTACACACTGCCGGCCCACCGCGCCGCGGCGCTCACCCGCGCGGCCGGCCCGGACAACATCGCGCGCGTCGCGCAATTCATCCCGCTGCTCGCCGAGGTCGAACAGAAGGTGATCGACTGCTTTCGGCGCGGCGGCGGGCTGTCCTACGCCGAGTACCCACGCTTTCACACGCTGATGGCCGAGGAGAGCGGTGAGGTCTTCGACGCCGCGTTGGTCGACGCCATCCTGCCGATGGCCGACGGTCTGCCCGAGCGGCTCCGCCACGGCGCCGACGTGGCCGACGTCGGCTGCGGCAGTGGCCATGCCGTCAACGTGATGGCGGCGGCCTTCCCGGCCAGCCGGTTCGTCGGGCTCGACTTCTCCGAGGAGGGGCTGGCTGCCGGCGCCGCGGAAGCGCGCAGCCTCGGCCTGGCCAATGCGTCCTTCCGGTCGGCCGATATCGCGACCCTGGACATCACGGAGGCGTACGACGCCATCACCGCCTTCGATGCGATCCACGACCAGGCCCACCCGGCCCAGGTGCTGCGCAACATCCACCGGGCGCTGCGGCCGGGGGGCACCTTCCTGATGGTCGACATCAAGTCGTCCAGTCGGGTCGAGGACAACGTGGGAGCACCGTTCGCGCCGTACCTCTACACCGTCTCGACGATGCACTGTATGAGTGTGTCGCTGGGGCTCGACGGTGACGGGCTGGGCACCTGCTGGGGCCGGGAACTGGCCACGTCCATGCTGGCCGACGCCGGGTTCACCGGTGTACAGGTGCGTGAGATCGAGTCCGATCCGATCAACTTCTATTACACGGCCCGCAAGTAGCATCCTGCGGATGGGCGCTCTGGATCTCCTCGATGACTGGCCGGTCCCGACTGTCGCGGCGGCGGTGATCGGGCCGGCAGGCATCCGGGCCACCCACGGCGACACCGAGCACGTGTTCCGGCTGGCGTCGGTGACCAAGCCGTTGGTGGCGCGCGCCGCGCAGATCGCGGTCGAGGAAGGGGTCTTCGACCTGGACACCCCGGCCGGCCCGCCCGGTGCGACGGTGCGCCACCTGCTGGCGCATGCGTCCGGGGTGGCCATGCAGTCCGGGGAGGTGCTGGCCGCCCCGGGGGCGCGCCGGATCTACTCCAATCACGGGTTCACCCTGCTGGCCCAGGCGCTGCAGGACGCCGCCGACATCGAGTTCGGTCGGTACCTGGGTGAGGCGGTGTTCGAACCGCTGGGCATGACCGCGACGACGCTGCGCGGCGGGGCGGCCGCGGCCGGATACGGCGCCTACTCCTCGGTCACGGACCTGGCCCGGTTCGCCGCCGATCTGCTGCGGCCCGGACTGGTCTCCGCCGGCCTGCACGCGGAGGCGACGACGGTGCAGTTCCCCGGGCTGAACGGGGTGCTGCCCGGATTCGGCGCGCAGCGGCCGAACGACTGGGGATTGGGATTCGAGATCCGGGCGGAGAAGAAGCCGCACTGGACGGGCGCGCAGAACTCCGAGTTCAGCTACGGCCACTTCGGCCAGTCGGGCACCTTCCTGTGGGTGGATCCGCTCGCTGACCTGGCGTTTGTGGTGCTCACCGACCGGGACTTCGGGGACTGGACCTACGAGCTGTGGCCGGCCATCTCTGATGGAGTCCTGAGAGAATTCGGGGCACACTAGCGCAACACCTGTCCCACAAGGCACAATAGACACGCACGAAACAACTGCACATTTCGGTAACGCCAGGTCGTTGGGGAAGACGTCCCTCGTGGAGCCGAAGGAGCAAAAGTATGCGTGCGTCGAACCAGTTCGCCGAGGCGACAACTGGCGTGGTTTACGTTCACGCCTCGCCTGCGGCGGTATGCCCACACGTGGAGTGGGCCCTTTCGTCGACCCTGTCGGCGCGGGCGAACCTGAAGTGGACGCCCCAGCCCGCCATGCCCGGGCAGCTTCGCGCTGTCACGAACTGGGTGGGCCCGGTGGGTACCGGCGCGCAGTTGGCCAATGCCCTGCGGTCGTGGTCGGTGCTGCGCTTCGAGGTGACCGAGGACCCCAGCGAGGGTGTCGACGGGCACCGCTGGTGCCACACCCCGCAGCTCGGCCTGTGGAGCGGACCGATGAGCGCCAACGGCGACGTCATGGTCGGTGAGCAGCGGCTGCGCACCCTGATGGCCAACGGCGCGGACGCGCTGATGTCCGAACTCGACTCGGTGCTCGGCACCGCGTGGGACGAATCGCTGGAGCCCTACCGCGACGGTGGGGACACCGGCGAGGTCACCTGGCTGAATCGTGGAGTCGGCTGACAGTCGGTGACGCAGCCTCACCCGGCTGTCAGGAAGCCATCGCCTCGGCGAGCATGGCGCGCAGCGGGTTGCGCGGGTTGCCGGCGGTGATGCCGCCGTCGACCGGCAGCACGATGCCGGTGACATAGCGGGCCCGGTCGCTGCCCAGATAGACCGCGGCGTTGGCGATGTCGGAGGTGTCCCCGTCGAACTTCAGTGGGCGGTCCTCGGCGATGATCCGGCGGATCGCCGACGTGGTTCCCGACTCCTCGGCATCGCCGGTCGCCGAGGACAGGATCGCGGTCGGGATGCCGCCCGGCGCAATGCAGTTGACCCGGATTCCGTATTCGGCCAGGTCGATCGCCGCGGACTTGCTGAAGTGGATGACGCCGGCCTTGGCGGCCCGGTAGGACAGCACCGTGCAACCGGCCTGCATGCCGCCGATCGAGGTGGTGTTGATGATCGACCCGCCGCCGTGCTCCTTCATGTGCCGCGCGGCGATCTGGGTGCCCAGCATCACGCCGAGCAGGTCGACCTTGAGTACCTGCTCGAAATCGGCGAAGTCGTCGTCGAGCAGATTGGGCTGCATGGTCCCGGAGATGCCGGCGTTGTTGAACATGATGTCCAGGCCGCCGAAGGTGGCGACCGCGAAATCCACCAGGTCCTGCACGTCGCCGCGCTGGGAGACGTCGGTGTACTTGAACGCGCAGTCGGGCCCGAGTTCGGCCTCCATCGCCTCGCCCTGATCGGCGTTGATATCGGCGATGACGACGTAGGCGCCCTCCTTGAGGAAGTGCCGGACCGCGGCCGCGCCGATGCCCGCCGCGCCGCCGGTGACGATTGCGACTTTGGTGGCGAGCTCGAATGTCATGGCCGGCGGGTCCTTTCGAGAGTCTGGACGTTCGTCCAGTAAGTTCACCGTCCATGATCGCCATCGGCTGGACGATCGTCCAGCTATCGTGAGTGCGTTCACAGCGCCGAAGGGGAGTGACGATGGGCACGTCGGAGGAACGGCACGCGGAGCCCGCGACCCGGGACCGGCTGCTGGCCGCCGCGGCCGAACTGATCCGTGAGCACGGCTACGCGGGCACCTCACTGCAGATGATTGCCGACCGGCTGGGCTTCCGAAAGGGCGCCATATATCACCACTTTCGCGCCCGGGACGAAATCCTGGCGGCCCTGATCGGGCCGGTGCTGGACGCGCTGGCCGAGATCGTCGCCGACGCCGAGGCCCAGCCGTCGGCCACCGCCCGGGCCGAACGGATGATCAGCGGTTACGCCGGACTGGCCGCCGACAACCGCGCCACGGTGTCGATGCTGCGCGGGGATCCCGCGGTGCTGGAGTTCATCCGGGGCCAACCGCGGTGGAGTGGTCTGATCAACCGGCAGATGACTCTGCTGACCGCCGCGCAGACCGGACCGGGCGCGCGGGTGCGCGCAGCGATGGTGTTGTCCGGCATGTCCGCGGCCGCCGACCCGGCCGTGCAGAACCCGCCCGGCATCGACCTGCGCCACGAGCTGGCCGCGGCGGCGCGGCAGACCCTGGGATTGCCGACACCCGAACGGGATTGAGAGCTCAGGGCACCAGGATGTTCAGCGCACCGGGCACCGCCGAGACCGTCACCGGCAGCGGGCAGACGTACTCACCGTCGGCGTACGCCGTGATTCCCGGGCAGTCGACCTCGATGGTGCGCGCCCGTCGGGTGGTCACCTCGTCGAGGTGGACGTGGGTGCCCTTGAACACGGTGGGGAACAACCGGATCAACTTGGTGCGGGACGCCGAGGCCACCATGGTCACGTCCAGCATCCCGTCGGTCGGGTCCGCGCCCGGACAGATCAGCATGCCGCCGCCGTAACTTCGGGTGTTGCCCAGGGTCGCCAGTGTCAGGTCGGTGACCACCTCCTCGCCGTCGAAGACCAGGCGGAACGGCAGCAACCGTAATTTGGAGATCTCGGCGATCATGGCGAGGTTGTAGCGCATCCGCCCGTGCGGCCACCGCATCCGGTTGGTCCGGTCGGTGACCAGCGAGTCGAAACCGGCGGCCATCACGGTGCCGAAATAGCGGTGGGTGCCGTCCGCGCCGGTGATCAGACCCAGGTCGATCCGCTTCACCGTGCCGTCGGCGATCACGTCCGCCGCGGCCTCCGGATCGCCTGTGGGGATACCGAATTCGCGGGCATGGTCGTTGCCGGTGCCGGACGGGATGATGCCCAGCGGGGTGTCGGAGCCCGCCAGCACCTGCAGCGCCAGCGACACGATGCCGTCACCGCCGACCACCACCAGCGCGTCCATCCCGCTTTCCAGGGCACCCTCCACGAGTTCGCGGGCGTGGGTGGCGTCGCGGCCGGCGATGGCCACCACGTCGATCCCGCGGCGGTGCAGCCGGGTGATCGCCCGCTCCGCGGCGTGCGGGGCGCTGCCGTGCCCCGACGCCGGGTTGGTCAGGACGGTGACCCGGCCGATCATGGAATCAGCTTGCCCGGGTTCAGGATTCCGGCGGGATCCAGCCGGGCCTTGACCGTCCGCAGGACGTCCAGCCCGAGGTCGCCGATCTCGGCGGCCATCCACGGCCGGTGATCCGCGCCGACCGCATGATGGTGGGTGATGGTCGCCCCGGTGCGCACCATGGCATCCGAGGCGGCCGCCTTGGCGCGGCGCCACTGCTGGATCGGATCGTCCTGTTGGGCGGCGACGACGGTGAAGTACAGCGACGCGCCGGTGGGGTACACATGCGAAATATGGCACATCACCAGGGCCTGTCCCAGCGCTTCGGTCAGCGCCGCGGTCACCGCGGCCTTGAGCGCGGGCACGCCTGCCCAGTTGGTGGCGGTCTCCAACGTCTCGCACAGCGCGCCCGCCGACAGCAGAGAGTCCCGCAGGTACGGCGCGCCGAACCGGCCGTGTTCCCAGTTGCGCGCCGGGGCCTCGCCCAGCGAGGTGCCGCCGTGTGCCCGCAGCAGCGCGGCGGTCTCGGCGTGCCGGCTCTCGGTGTGCGCCGGGCTGCCCTCGAACACGGTGATCGCCAGGCATCCACCGGTGATGCTCTGCTCGCCGATGTTCTCGGTGGTGGCCAGGTTCACCCCGGTCTCCGCCTCGTCGGACAACCGGATCACGGTCGGGCCGGTCCCGGTCTGCACGACCGCCCGCAGCGCGTCGGCGCCGGTGCCGAAGTCGGGGAACGACCAGGCCTCATAGCGGGTGGACTGCGATACCGGATGGACCCGCACCCGCACGCTGGTGATGACGCCGAACACGCCCTCGGACCCGACGATCAGCTGGCGCAGGTCCGGCCCGGCCGCCGAAGCCGGGGCCCGGCCCAGGTCGAGCACCCCGGCGGGGGTGACCACCCGCAGGCCGCGAACCATATCGTCGAAGCGGCCGTACCCGGCGGAGTCCTGGCCGGAGGACCGGGTGGCGGCGAACCCGCCGATGGTGGCGAACTGGAAACTCTGCGGGAAGTGTCCGAGCGAGAAGCCGCGGGCCACGAGCAGTTCCTCGGCGCGGGGGCCGGTGACCCCGGCGCCGAGTTCGGCCTCCCCGGACACCTCGTCGAGACGGTGCAGGGCGTCCAGGCGGCGCAGGTCCAGCGAGACGACGGCGGCGAAGGCCCCGCGTTCGGGGTCGAGGCCGCCGACCACGCTGGTGCCGCCGCCGAACGGGACCACCGCGATCCGGCGTTCGGTGCAGATGCGCAGGATCGTGGCCACCTCGTTCTCGTCGGCCGGGATCAACACGGCATCCGGTGCGTCCTGGACGCCGGTGTCCTTGCGGCGCAACAGGTCCAGCGTCGACTTACCGCCGGCGCGTAACAGCCGGCTCTGATCGTCGACACGGCAGTACGGTGCGCCGATCGCGTCCGCAAGGGCCTGCCGGTCGGCGTCGGCCAGCGCGGACGGCCGTACCCGGACATCGGTGATGTCCAGATCCGGCCCCGCCGGGCCCGCCACGCCCAGCGCCTGCTTCAGCAGTGCCTTGATGCCGTCGGACAGCGGTCTGGCGGCCTGTGGGTCACCCCAGGCGTTCCACTTCATCGGGGGCTGTAGTTCGGTGCCGGCTTGCGTCATGCGTTACAGTCTTACATATCATGTCAATCAGTAACGAGACGCCCGAAGGGGGCGCCGACGCCGTGCAGGACCGGATCCTGGACGCCGCGGCGGCCTGCGTGCTCGCCTACGGCATCGACCGGGTCACCCTGGCCGAGATCGCGCGCCGCGCCGGCGTCAGCCGCCCCACGGTGTATCGCCGCTGGCCGGACACGAATGCGATCCTCGCCGCGCTGCTCACCTCCCGGGTGGTCCGGGTGCTCGACGACGCAGGCGACCGCGAACCCGGACGCGCGGCGCTGGTCGGCCGCATCGTCGCCGTCGCCGACCGGCTACAGCACGACGAGATCGTGATGGCGGTGCTGCACAACGCCCCCGAACTCGCGATGGTCTACATCGCCGAACGGCTCGGCACCAGCCAGCAGATCCTGCTCGACGCGGTCGCCGGGCAGATCGCACGGGCCCAGCGGGACGGCAGCGTACGGGCCGGCGACCCGCGCCGGCTGGCGGCGATGTGCCTGCTCATCACCCAGTCCACCGTGCAGTCCGCGCAGATGGTCGAACCGATCCTGAGCGGCGACGCCCTGGCCGACGAACTCGCGCACGCGCTGAACGGATACCTGCAGCCATGACCGGAAGCGCGCTCAACGCCGCCCGCCGCGCCGCCGAACTCACCGCGCTCGGCGACGGTGACCCGGTCGACGTGCTGGTGATCGGCGGCGGCATCACCGGCACCGGCATCGCGCTGGACGCGGCCACCCGCGGGCTGCGTGTGGTGCTGGTGGAGAAGCACGACCTGGCGTTCGGCACCAGCCGGTGGAGCTCCAAGCTGGTGCACGGCGGGCTGCGCTACCTGGCCACCGGCAATGTCGGCATCGCCCGGCGCAGCGCCATCGAACGCGGGATCCTGATGACCCGCAACGCGCCTCACCTCGTCTCGGCGATGCCGCAGCTGGTGCCACTGCTGCCCGGTATGAACCGCGCCTCCCGGGCGCTGGTGCGCACCGGGTTCCTGGCCGGTGACGGCCTGCGCCGGCTGGCGGGTACCCCGGCGACCGTGCTGCCACGGTCGTCGCGGGTGGACGCCGACCGTGCCGTGGCGCTGGCGCCGACCGTGCGGCGCGCCGGACTCGACGGCGCCTTCCTGGCCTACGACGGTCAGCTGATCGACGACGCCCGGCTGGTCACCGCGGTGGCCCGCACCGCCGCCCAACACGGTGCCGTCGTGCTGACCCGGGTGGCCGCCCTTGACGCACAAGGTGATTCGGTCCAGTTGCGCGACGAGCTGACCGGGCAGACCCTGCGGATCCGGGCCCGCGCGGTGGTCAATGCCGCCGGGGTGTGGGCGGGGGAGGTGGACCCGTCGATCCGGCTGCGCCCCAGTCGGGGCACCCATCTGGTGTTCGACGCCGCCGCCTTCGGCCATCCGACCGCGGCGCTGACGGTCCCGATCCCGGGCGCGCTCAACAGGTTCGTCTTCGCCATGCCAGAACAGCTGGGCCGGGTCTACCTCGGCCTCACCGACGAGGACGCGCCGGGGCCCATTCCCGATGTGCCGCAACCCACCCCGGCCGAGGAGACGTTCCTGCTCGACACCGTCAACACCGCACTGGACACCGCGCTGACGCCGGCCGACGTGCGGGGCCGGTACGCCGGACTGCGACCGCTGATCGAGAACGAGGGTGACACCGCGGATCTGTCCCGCGAGCACGCGGTCACCGAATCGGGCAGCGGGGTGATCAGCGTGATCGGCGGCAAGCTCACCGAATACCGGTACATGGCCGAGGATGTCGTGGACCGGGCGGTGGCGATGCGTGGGCTGGCCGCGGCGCCGTGCCGCACCCGCAACCTGCCGTTGGTCGGTGCGCCCGCCAATCCGGTCGCCACCCTGCGCACCGCCCACGACCTGCCGTCCGCACTGGTGGCGCGATACGGCGCGGAGGCGCCCAATGTGATCGCGCGGGCCACCTGTGAGCGGCCGACCGACCCGGTGGCCGACGGGATCGACGTGATCCGTGCCGAATTCGAGTACGCCGTCAGCCACGAGGGCGCACTGGACGTCGCCGACATCCTGGACCGGCGCACCCGGATCGGGCTGGTAGCCGAGGACCGGGACCGGGTGCAGGCCACCGCCGCCGAGTTCACCGGTTAGCGCCCCCCACAAACGAATTCGGCGCGTTCACATTCGCTGAGCGAACGTGAACGCGCCGAAATCTAAAAAGATCTACAGCGGGATGTTCTTGTGCCGGCCGCGCCGCGCGGGCGCCTCGGCCAGCGCCTGGGTGATCACGCTGCGGGTGTGCGCGGGATCGATCTTGGCGTCCACCACGCCGATCTCGATGGCGCTGTCCACGCCGCCGGCGATCCGCTCGTGCTCGGCGGCCAGTTCCTCGTGCAGGGCTTCGCGCTCGTCATCGGCGGCGGCGGCCAGCTTGCGCTTGTGCAGGATGCCGACCGCGGCCTTGGCGCCCATCACGGCGACCTCGGCCTCCGGCCAGGCGAACACCTTGGTGGCACCGAGGGAGCGCGAGTTCATCGCGATGTAGGCACCGCCGTAGATCTTGCGGGTCACCAGCGTGACGCGCGGGACGGTGGCCTCACCGAACGCGTGCAGCAGCTTGGCACCGCGGCGCACCACGCCGCCCCACTCCTGATCCACACCGGGCAGGTAGCCGGGCACGTCCACCACGACCACCAGCGGGATGCCGAAGGCATCGCACAGGCGCACGAAACGTGCCGACTTCTCGGCGCTCTCGGAGTTCAGGCAGCCGCCCAGGCGGAGCGGGTTGTTGGCGATGACGCCCACGGTCCGGCCGGCCAGCCGGCCCAGGCCGACCACGATGGACGGGGCCCAGCGGGACTGGAACTCATCGAAGTGGGAATCCTCGTCCAGCAGCGCCTCGACGATCGGGTGCACGTCGTAGGCACGGCGTGCCGATTCCGGCATCAGGGCCTTGAGGTCGACATCGCCGGCCTCGGCCTTGCTGCGGTCGAAATGGCCCTGCTGGCAGAACAATCCGACCAGGCGGCGGCCGCGCTCGTAGGCGTCGAGCTCATCGTCGGCGACGATGTGGCAGACACCGGACTTCTTGTGATGGGCCTCCGGGCCGCCGAGGGACACCATGTCGACGTCCTCGCCGGTCACGCTGCGCACCACGTCGGGGCCGGTGACGAAAACCTTGCTGTCCGGGGCCATCACGATGACGTCGGTCAGCGCGGGACCGTAGGCGGCGCCGCCGGCGGCGAAGCCCACCACGACCGAGATCTGCGGAATGTAGCCCGAGGCCCGGATCATGGCCTCGAAGACCAGGCCGACCGCGTGCAGCGCCTTGACGCCCTCGGCCAGCCGCGCACCACCGGAGTGCCAGATGCCCACGATCGGGCTCTGCTCCTCGATGGCGACGTCGTAGGCGTTGACGATGTGCGCGCATCCCTCGATGCCCATCGCGCCACCCATGACGGTGCCGTCGGTGCAGAACGCGATGGTCCGCACGCCGTTGACGGTGCCGGCGGCCGCCAGCACACCGGACTTGTCGCGCTCGTGCAGCAACGAGACGCTGCCGTCGTCGAAGAATGTCTTCAGACGCAGCAGCGGATCGCGCGGGTCGAGCGACTCGGCGGCCGCTTCGGGAGCCATGATGGTCATCCAGTCCTCCTGGTTACGCGTCGGATGGTGACCGGCGCCTTCGGGTACTTCCGTCAGTATTTTCCGAAGGTGAGCGCGACATTGTGCCCACCGAATCCGAACGAATTGTTGATCGCGTACTTGTAGTCTCCGGGACGCGACTCGCCAGCCACGACATCCAGATCGATCTCTGGATCAAGATTCTTGAGATTCAGGGTGGGCGGAATGATCCCGTCGCGCAAGGCGAGGACGGTGAGGATGCTCTCCACCGCCCCGACCGCGCCGACCGAGTGGCCCAGCGCGGACTTCGGTGCGTACACCGCCGGCTTGTGCCCCTTCATCGCATTGTTGATGGCGTAGCCCTCGGCCACGTCACCGACGTTGGTGCCGGTGGCGTGCGCGTTGACATGGTCGATGTCCGAGGGTGCCAACCCGGCCAGTTCGATGGCGCGGGTCATGGCGTAGCCGGCCTGTTCCCCGTTGGGGTCCGGGGCCACGATGTGGTAGCCGTCGGAGGTGACGCTGGCGCCCATGATGCGGGCCAGGATGTTGGCCCCGCGGGCCTTGGCGTGCTCCTCGGTCTCGATGACCATCAGCGCGCCACCCTCACCGAAGACGAAACCGTTGCGGTCCCGGTCGAACGGCTTGCAGGCGCCCTGCGGGTCGTCGTTGCTGTTGGACAGCACGATCCGCATCTGGGCGAAGCCGGCGATGGGCACCGCCTCGATCTTGGTCTCCACACCACCGCAGATGGCGATGTCGGCCTCGCCGAAGACGATCTGACGCCAGGCGTTGGCGACGGCCTCCGAACCGGATGCGCACGCCGAGATCACGGTGTTCACCCCGGCGCGCGCGCGGCGCTCCAGGCCGACGGCCGCGGCTGCGGCATTCGGCATGAACTTCTGGACCACGAGCGGTGAGACCGCTCGCAGACCCTTGCTGCGCATCCCGTCGTAGGCGAAGACCAGTTCTTCCGAGGAACCCATGCCGGTACCCATCGACACCATCAGGCGTCGCGGATCGACCTCGGGTTCGCCGGCGTCGGCCCAAGCCCGGCGGCTGACCACGATGGCCATCTTCTGCAGGTAGGACAACCTGCGAAGCTCCACCTTGGTCAGCTCGCCGTCGAAGTCCTCGAGCAGATGGCCACCGATTCGCACCGGCAGGTCATACAGGTCGATGAAGTCGTCTTCGAGCTTGCGGATACCGCTCTCGCCGGCGAGCAGCTTCTTCCACGTCGTTTCGGCGTCGGTCGCCAACGCGGTCGTCATGGCGACGCCAGTGACGACCACGTTGGGTAGACCGTTCCCCGTAGACAGCTTGTTCAAGCCGTTCCCCACCATCTGCTACTGGTCTTTCTTGGTTACCTCAGTAACGTCCGAACGCCAGAGCCACATTGTGGCCGCCGAAGCCGAACGAGTTGTTGATGGCGTACTGGTAGTCGCCGTACCGAGGCTCTCCCGCGACAACATCGAGATCGATCTCAGGATCGGGGGTCTCGTAGTTGAGCGTCGGCGGGATGACGCCGTCACGCAACGCCAGCACCGTCAGGATCGACTCCAGGGCACCCACCGCGCCGATCGAGTGGCCCAGGGCCGACTTCGGCGCGTACACCGCGGCATGCTCCACACCGGCGACCCGGATGGCGTTCGCCTCGGCGACGTCACCGATCGAGGTCGAGGTGGCATGGGCGTTGACGTGGCTGATGTCCTTGGGCGACAGGCCCGCGGTCTCCATCGCACGCTTCATGGCCTGGCCGGCGCGAGCGCCGTCCGCGGCCGGAGCCACCATGTGGAATGCGTCGGAGGTGATACCGGCACCCATCACCCGGGCCAGCGGCTTGGCACCGCGGGCCAGGGCGTGCTCCTCGGTCTCGATGATCATGAGCGCACCGGCCTCGCCGAAGACGAACCCGTCACGATCCTTGTCGAACGGACGCGACGCGCCCTCCGGATCGTCGTTGCGGGTCGACATCGCACGCATCATCGAGAACGCCGCGATCGGCAGCGCCTCGATGGCACCCTCGACACCACCGCAGACGGCGATGTCGGCGTCACCCATGACGATCTGACGCCATGCGTGGGCGATGCCCTCCGAGCCCGACGAACAGGCCGAAACGGGCGTGATGACGCCGGCGCGGGCCCCGAGTTCGAGGCCGACGACTGCGGCAGCACCGTTGGGCATGATCATCTGAACGGCCAGCGGGGACACCTTGCGGGGCCCGCCCTCGTTCATCGCGTCGTAGGTCTCGACGATCTTCTCGCCGCCACCCAGACCGGTGCCGATCACGACCGCAAAGCGATCGGGATCGACCTCCGGCTTGCCCGCGGTCTCCCACAGCTGATTACCGAGGTACTTGGCCATCCGCTGCACGTACGACATGCGCCGGTGCTCGAGGCGGGACATCAGCGGATCGAGCGGCTCCTTGAGGTGGCCGCCGATCTTGGCTGCCAGGTCCCACTTCTCGACGAAGTCGTCCTCGAGCTTCCGAATGCCGCTCTCGCCGGCCAGCAGACCCTTCCACGTGCTCTCGATATCCGGTGCAAGCGCAGTGGTCGCCGTAACAGCGGTCACCACGACATTCGGGAAACCGCCATTAGCAGTGGAAGGCTTGCTCACTGGCCGAACTTCTCGCGCAGTGCGGCGGCAGCCTCGGGGTTCTCGGCCTCGAGCTTCTGGATGTAGGCGACGACGTCACCGACGGTGCGCAGGCCGGCCAGGTCCTCGTCCGGGATCTTCACGCCGTACTTGTCCTCGGTCTGCACCGCGATCTCCACCATCGACAGCGAGTCGATGTCCAGGTCGTCGACGAAGGACTTCTCCATCGTGACCTCGGAGGGCTCGATGCCGGTGACCTCTTCGATGATCTCAGCGAGACCGGCGATGATTTCTTCTTGGTTGGCCACAATGGCTCCTTCTTGTTACGGCACTCCGGCTGTCGGAGTGCATTGAACGTTCTTGTCGGTCGTGCGTTCGTGGGGCGTGCAACCCGGACTACAGCTCGGCGAGCGCGTCCAGGTCTTCGGGAGCCTTGACCGGCTTGGTCGGGGTGCCCTTCAGTTCGCGCTTGGCGATACCGACCAGGGTGCCCGCGGGCGGGAACTCGACGATGGCCCGCACGCCCATGCCGCGCAGCGTCTCGCTGCACAGGTCCCAGCGCACCGGCCGGGTCATCTGGGCGACCAGCTTGGCCATGGCGTCGGCGGCGTCGGCGACCGGCTTGCCGTCTGCGTTGGACAACAGCGTCGCGGTCGGCTCATGGGTGGCCACCTCGGCCGCGGCGGCGGAGTAGCCCTCGGCGGCGGAGGCCATGTAGTGGGTGTGGAACGCGCCGGCGGTGGCCAGCACGCGGACCCGGGCCTTGGCCGGCGGATCCTCGGCCAGCTTCTCCAGCGCGGCGACCGCACCGGCGGCGACGATCTGGCCGGCGGCGTTGCGGTTGGCCGGGATCAGGTCGAGGCGATCGAGCGCTTCGAGTACATCGGCCTCTTCGCCGCCGAGCACCGCGGCCATACCGGTGGGTTCGGCGGCGCAGGCCTTGGCCATCTCCGCACCACGGGTGGCGGCCAGCTTGACGGCGTCGTCGGCGGAGATGACGCCGGCGATGGCGTAGGCGGCGATCTCGCCGACCGAATGCCCGGCCACGACGGCATCACCGGACAGCACCCCGCGGCGGGTGGCCTCCTCATGGGCGAGCAGCGTCGCGGCGACCACCAGCGGCTGGGTCACGGCGGTGTCGGTGATCTCCTCGGCGGTCGCCGTGGTGCCGAGGCGGACCAGGTCCAGTCCGCTGATCTGCGACCAGGTGGCGAGACGGTCGGCGGCCCCGGGCAGCTCCAGCCACGGGCTGAGCATGCCGGGGGTCTGCGAGCCCTGTCCGGGGGCAAGCAGCGCGAGCACAGAGTTTTCGGGCACGGATTAAGAAAACACTGTGAAGGCCACATCGTGCCGTGTAAGAGATTATGAACCTTGTCTTATTCTTTTGTGGAGAGTCTACAAAAGCGCACGTGAGGTGACCTGGCCGTGACCGGGCCGCGGTCCACCCTCACGGGGCGTACCCGCCCCAGCGTGTCGTTTGCTGACCACCGGACGTCGCGGACGGGCTATTTAGCGCGGTGAAGTGGCTTCCGTCACCTTTGAGCCGTCCCACCGTGGTCGCGACCCGCAGGACGTAGGCATCCCGCGGGACGGTCGGATCGCGGCCCGTGAAGTCGGTGATTCGCTTGAGTCGGTAACGAACCGTGTTTGGATGAACCGTCAATTTACGGGCGCACGCCTCTATGGCACCGCCGGAATCGAGATAGGCGTCAAGAGTTTTGGCGAGCGCGGGATCGGCGTCGGCGAGCGGGCGCATCACCTCGGTGGCCAACGCCGCGATGGCGCTCGGGTCGCCCAGCAGTGCCCGTTCGGGCAGCAGTTCGCGGGCGGACACCGGTCGCGGCGCGTTGCTCCAGCCGGCGACCGCGTTCATCCCGGCGATGGCCTCCGCCGCGCTGCGGTGCGCTGCGCCCAGCGTCGGCACCGTCGGGCCGACGACCACCGGCCCGTCACCGAACACCGCCAACAGCTCCGCGGGAAACCGCTCGGTCGGGGACAGGGTGCCGGTGATGATGGTGACCAGCCAGGTGCCGTGGATATCGGACAACGCGGAGCGACCACACTTGTCCGCCGCGGCGTGCACGTCGTCACCGGTCAACTCCAGCCGGTCCGGCTGGGGGAGGCCGACGATGACGGTGGCCGAGGCGGTGGCGTCCCAGTTCAGGGCGGCGGCCTGGGACTGCAGTTCGGGACCCATGTCCCCGCGGACCACCGCGTCGACCAGGTTGGCCTCCATCCGGGTGTCCCACGCCCCACGCGCCTCGGCCTGATCGGCGTACGCGGTCGCCGCGGCGAAAGCCAGGTCGCGGCTGTAGCGCAGGATGCCGGCGGTCAGGGCCGTCAGCTGCTGCTCGTTGCGGGCCAGCAGCGGCACGACCTCCTCGAAGAACTCCATGGTGACCCGCACCATCTCCACCGACTGGCGCAGCGCGACCCGGCGGCGCAGGTCCTGGGGCACCACCTCGAAGGCCTGCGCGGTGTAACCGACATCGCTGCTCGGGTCGCGCATCCACTCCACGAAGTTGATCACCGCGGTCTGCACCACCATCTGCACGTCGGCCCGCTGCGAGGCCTCCAGGTCGGCGAAGAACGGCAGCCGGGTCTCCAGCGCGTGCACCGCCTGGGTGGCCAGCGTGCCCGAGTACTGCTTGAGCCGGCGCAGGGCCGACTCGGGCACGCTCTGCAGTACTTCCACCGTGGAGGCCGGTGGCGGGGCGTACCTGTCGGGCATCCCCAAAAGATACGCCTGACTTTTGTGAGTAGGCGATATAGGGATGCCCGACGGCCGCCGTTCGGCTACGCGCTCCCGGTGTCCGCGAAGGAGACGTCGGCGGCGGTGACGTCGTCGATGCGGTACTCCTTGGCCGCCGCGACCGCCACCGACGGGTCGATCTCACCGTCGCGGGCCAGCGCCCCGAGCACCGCCACCACCACCGACTCGGCGTCGGTGTTGAAGTAGCGCCGCGCCGCCGGGCGGGTGTCGGAGAAGCCGAACCCGTCGGTGCCCAGCGTGACGTAGGTGCCGGGCACCCACGGGCGGATCTGCTCGGGGACCGCGCGCATCCAGTCCGACACCGCCACCACCGGCCCGGCCGTATCGGCGAGCACCTTGGTCACATACGCCGTCGGGGCCTGCTGGTCCGGATGACGCAGCCGGGCCTTCTCCACCTCGACGCCGTCCCGGTTGAGCTCGCCCCAGCTGGTCACCGACCAGACGTCGGCGGCCACATCCCACCGCTCGGCCAGCAGATCGGCCGCCTTGAGCGCCTCGGGCATCGAGACACCCGAGGCCAGGATCTGCGCGGTGCCGGCGCGCTTCTCCGGCGCCGCCCGGAACCGGTACATCCCGCGCAGCACACCCTCGGGGTCGAAGTTCTCCGGCTCCGCGGGCTGCACATAGGGCTCGTTGTAGATGGTGATGTAGAAGAACACGTTCTCCGGGTGCTCGCCGTACATCCGCGCCAGCCCGCTCTCGATGATGTGCGCGATCTCGTAGGCGAACGCCGGGTCATAGGTGACCGCGGCCGGGTTCGTCGACGCCAGCAGCAGCGAGTGCCCGTCGGCGTGCTGCAGCCCCTCACCGGTGAGCGTGGTGCGGCCCGCGGTGGCACCGAGCACGAAACCCTTGGCCATCTGGTCCGCGGCGGCCCACAACCCGTCGCCGGTGCGCTGGAACCCGAACATCGAATAGAAGATGTAGATCGGGATCATCGGCTCGTTCTGGGTGGCATACGACGTGCCCACCGCGGTGAACGACGCCGTGGACCCGGCTTCGTTGATGCCCTCGTGCAGGATCTGTCCGACTTCGCTCTCCTTGTAGGCCAGCATCAGTTCGGAGTCCACCGCGGTGTAGAGCTGCCCGTTGCGGTTGTAGATCTTCAGGCTCGGGAACCACGAGTCCATCCCGAAGGTGCGCGCCTCGTCCGGGATGATCGGCACGATGCGCGGCCCGATGTTCTTGTCCCGCAACAGTTCCTTGAAGGTGCGGACGGTCGCCATGGTGGTGGCGACCGGCTGCTTGCCCGAGCCCTTCTTCAGCGCTTTGTAGGTGTCGGTGCCCGGCAGCGTCAGTGCCTTGGACTTGGTGCGCCGCTCCGGCAGGAACCCGCCCAGGGTGCGCCGGCGGTCGAGCAGGTACCGGATCTCCGGGGCGTTGGGGCCGGGGTGGTAGTACGGCGGCAGGTACGGGTCCTTCTCCAGGTCGGCATCGGAGATGGGCACCCGGGTGACGTCGCGGAAGGTCTTGAGATCTTCCAGCGCAAGCTTTTTCATCTGGTGTGTGGCGTTGCGGCCCTCGAAGTGCTGGCCCAGCGTGTAGCCCTTGATGGTCTTGGCCAGGATGATCGTCGGCTGGCCCTTGTGTTCCATCGCCGCCCGGTAGGCCGCGTACACCTTGCGGTAGTCGTGGCCGCCGCGCTTGAGGTTCCAGATCTCCTGATCGGTCATCGGTTCCACGAGCGCCTTGGTGCGCGGGTCGCGGCCGAAGAAGTGGTCACGGACATAGGCGCCGTCGTTGGCCTTGTAGGTCTGGTAGTCACCGTCGGGGGTGGTGTTCATCAGATTGACCAGGGCGCCGTCGCGGTCGGCGTGCAGCAGCGCATCCCACTCGCGGCCCCACACCACCTTGATGACATTCCAGCCGGCCCCGCGGAAGAACGACTCCAACTCCTGGATGATCTTGCCGTTGCCGCGCACCGGGCCGTCGAGGCGCTGCAGATTGCAGTTCACCACGAAGGTCAGGTTGTCCAGCGCCTCGTTGGCCGCCACCTGGATCAGCCCGCGGCTCTCCGGCTCGTCCATCTCGCCGTCGCCGAGGAACGCCCACACGTGCTGATCGGAGGTGTCCTTGATGCCCCGGTCGTGCAGGTAGTGGTTGAACCGGGCCTGATAGATCGCGTTCATCGGGCCCAGCCCCATGGACACGGTGGGGAATTCCCAGAAGTCGGGCATCAGGCGCGGATGCGGGTAGGACGGCAGTCCGCCACCGGGATGGCTGTGCTCCTGACGGAAACCATCCAGTTGGTCGGTGCTCAGCCGGCCTTCCAGGAAGGCGCGCGCGTACACACCCGGCGAGGCGTGCCCCTGGATGAAGACCTGGTCTCCGCCGCCGGGATGGGATTTGCCGCGGAAGAAGTGGTTGAACCCCACCTCGTACAGCGAGGCCGACGAGGCATACGTCGAAATGTGGCCGCCCACACCGACTCCGGGACGCTGGGCGCGGTGCACCATGATGGCTGCGTTCCAGCGGATCCAGGCGCGGTAGCGTCGCTCGACGTCCTCGTCGCCGGGGAACCAGGGCTCCAGTTCGGTGGGGATGGTGTTGACGTAATCGGTGGAGGTGAGCGCGGGGATCGCGACGCGCTTCTCCCGGGACCGCTCCAGCAGGCGCAGCATCAGATAGCGGGCGCGGGCCGGGCCGTGCCGATCCAGCATTTCGTCGAACGATTCCAGCCATTCGCCGGTCTCATCGGGGTCGATATCGGGCAGATAGGAGGCAACGCCCTCCCGGATCACACGAACCCGGTCGGGTTCGCCTGTGGTGCCAGAGTTTTGGGCCAGATCTTGGCGCGCGAACTCGGTGGTCAACTACGGCTCCTCGGTAGAAAGGTGCTTGGTGTCGGATAATTGGCGCTTGTGGCGCCCTCTATCGTCCCCCCATCCTGCCGCACTCGGCCGCGCGGGGTTGGCTACCGCATTGATCTGCCGTTCGGGCGGGTTACCCGGTAGGTTTGGCGGTGATGCTGAACAGTTGGCGGGGCTGGGCTGCTCCGACGCGTCTGCGCCTTACCGCGCTGGCACTGGGCGTGCCGGCCGCGCTCGCCATGGTCGTGGTCGGGTGTTCCAGCGTCACCAGCGGTACCGCGACGGTGGACAAGGCAGATGCGCCGGTCTACCAGGCCTCGGTGTCCGCCTCGATCGCCGAGTCCGCGGCCAGCGCCAGCGCCCGGGAGTCCGAACGTCAGGTGTCGATCACCAAGCGCGCGGTGCACACCTCGTGCGAGGCGCTCAGCAACAGCAGCGCGGAGGCGATCACGGCGGTCAACGGCTACGTCGACGCCTACAACCAGGACGCCGATGTGGCGGCCACGGCCAGGCCGGCCATCGACGCGCTGAACGGCAGCGCCGACCAGGTGGCGGGCAGCCTGTCCGATCCGCTGGGCCCGGAATTGAGCGGGGCCCTGACCCGCTGGGTGGATGCCGCGCGGGCGGTGGCTTCGGCGATCGCGACCGATATCGGACCCGGTCCGTTCAACGACGCGATCAACCAATTGAACGATTCGAGGACGGTGGCGCTGGATCTGTGCGACGCCGCCTACTGACGAGTATTGGGAAAACAGCCGCCAGACGGCGGTCGGTACGACACGACGTGCGACGATAAGGGCTTCAGAAGTTCGGAGGCTCACACGAAGCAGCAAGAGGGAGGACAGAAGGTGGTCGCGGCGGGGAAGGATTCCGACCCGAACTACGCCCAGAAGTTGGGCATCGCCAAGGGTCAGAACGTCCAGGAGCTTGGTTGGGACGAGGACACCGATGACGACATCCGGGCTGACATCGAGGACGCCATCGGGGGCGAGCTGCTCGACGAGGACTCCGACGAGGTGGTCGACGTCGTCCTGCTGTGGTGGCGTGACGACGACGGGGACCTGGTTGACCGGCTGATGGATGCCATCACGCCGCTGGCCGATGACGGCGTCATCTGGGTGGTGACGCCCAAGACCGGTAAGCCGGGCCACGTGCAGCCCGCCGAGATCGCCGAGTCGGCGCCCACTGCGGGGTTGATGCAGACTTCGTCGGCGAACCTGGGCGGCTGGATCGCCAGCCGCTTGGTGCAGCCGAAGTCCAAGGCCGCCGGCCGGCGGTAGCGGCGTGCTCCAGGTCGGCGACCCGGCACCGGACTTCACCCTCAAGGACCAGCACGGCCGCTCGGTCACGCTGTCGTCCCTGCGCGGTAAGAACGTGCTGCTGGTGTTCTTTCCACTGGCGTTCACCGGGGTGTGCGAGGGCGAGCTGGGGGAGATCCGCGATCGGCTGCCCGAGTACCAGAACGAGGACACCGCGGTGCTGACCGTCTCGGTGGGACCGCCGCCCACCCACAAGGTCTGGGCCGGGCAGCACGACTTCTCGTTCCCGGTGCTGGCCGATTTCTGGCCGCACGGCGCGGTGACGCAGTCCTACTGCGTGTTCAACGCCGACGCCGGCTACCCCAACCGGGGCACCTTCGCCGTGGACCGGGACGGGATGATCCGATTCGCGGAGATGATGCAGCCCGGGCAGCCGCGCGATCAGAGGGTCTGGCGGGAGGCGCTGGCGGCGCTGCGCGGCTGAGATCTGACCCGACGGGATTTCTCCGCACGCGGGCACGCCGTGTAAGTTGCCTGCGACGGGGCGCGTAGCTCAGTGGTAGAGCTCTGGTTTTACACACCAGCGGTCGGCGGTTCGATACCGTCCGCGCCCACCATGAACAGATGCCGCCAGGACAGACCGTCCTGGCGGCATCCACGTCAGTCCATGCTCCAGGTGAAGCGGTGGTCCGCCTCCCGCAGGATTACCTCCTCGTCATCCACCGGCGGGTAGATCCACTCGGTGTTGATCCGGTGCTTGAACACCTTCGCCTCGCTGCCGGTCAGCTGCACGTCGCGCTCCCAGCCGGTGGTGAGCACCGCGCCGGCCGGGCCGAGGTCCAGACAGGTCACGTACGGGTTGGGGGCGAACGGCACCGGCGCCAGCCCCAGCAGGTCCGCGGCGACGTTGTGCCCGGCGAACTTGCCCAGCGGTGTCGCGTACTGGCAGCTCTGCATCGTGACGTGGCCGTCCTCGACGGTGGCGGCCGCGGTATCGCCGGCGGCGTACACATTCGGCGTGGCGGGCACCCGCAGGTATTCGTCGACCACGAGCCGACCGAGCGCGTCGCGTTCACCCGGGATCAGCTGGGTGAGCGGACTCGCCGACATTCCCACGGTCCACACCGCGGTGGCGGCGGGGATGATCTCGCCGCCGGCGAGCCGCACCTGCGAGTCGGTCACCTCCTCGACCTCGGATCCCAGGCGAAGTTCAATGCCCATCTCCCGCAGCGATTCTGAGATGTAGGGCCGCGGTCCCGGACCCAGTTGTGCCCCGACCTCAGCGGCGCGATCGACGAGGACGACCCGGGCCGGTTCGGAGGCGGAGTCCGCCATCGTGCGCAGGCGCCCCATCAGCCCGGTGGCGATCTCCAGACCCGTGAAACCGGCGCCGATGACGACGGCGGTGAACCGGCCTTCCGGCGCGACGGCGTCTGCGTCGGTCCCGAGTCGCTGCACGTGTCGCTCGAGAGCGTCCGCGGCGTCGATCGTGTCGATGTTGAACAGGAACTCCGCACCGGGCAACTCCGGCCGGAAGACAAGCCGCGGTCGGAGCACCCTCGTCGCTGTCGCTGACGAGGGTGATCTGCAGGGCGGTGTTGCCGTTCTCGCGGGCGACCCGCGCGGCGGCCGCGGCGCTCCACACGCCGGCGAAACCCCCGCCGATTACCACGATCTTCATGACGGTGACACTCCTTTTGTCGTTGTTTTGTTGTGCTGAGTCAGCAGAGCGAGGCGCGGGTGCGCGGTCGGAGCGTAAAGACCCTCAGGTGCAACTTGTTTCGCGTTGTCCGGACCGGCATCCGCCTGCCTGGGTGGCGGCGATACGGCCGGCGACACCGGCGCAATGCAGTAGATGTTCATACCGTTATGACGGTGCAGCGGTCGATCCTGTGATCCCGCCGCCCGGCCGAAGCCTGCTGCTACGAACAGCTTTCCGTCTGCCAGCAGCGAGGCTTGTCGGGATTGAGCACGATCAGCAGTCATGTACTGACCCGCCGCCCGGGGCGGTGCGAGGATCCGGCTCTGGTATTTACTGATGCCATGAGCCCGGTCGATGTCGTCATCGCGTCCTACCTGAGTCCCGACCTGGTGCAGCGGATCGCGGCGACGGACCAGCGGTTGCGGGTGCACTATGACCCCGAGTTGCTGCCCGAACCGCGCTGGCTGTCCGATCACATCGGCACCGCCAGGACGTTGACGGCCGAGCAGCACGAGCACTGGACGAGGCTGCTGGCGGCCGCCGAGGTGCTGTTCGACTTCGACTGGCGCCGGCCGGCCGAGACGTTGACGCAATCGCCGCGGCTGCGGTGGGTGCAGGCCACCTCGGCCGGAATCGGTACCAAGGTGGAGACACTCGGGCTGCGGCACACCGCGCTCACCGTCACCACCGCCTCGGGGTGCACACCGGTCCGCTGGCCGAGTTCGCGCTCGCCGGCATCCTGCACTTCGCCCGCAACCTGCCCGGCCTGGCCGCCGACCGCCGCCAGAAACTGTGGCGCCCGGGTGGCGTGAGCGAGCTCGCGGGTCGGCATGCCCTCATCGTCGGGGCCGGGCAGATCGGTACCCGGATCGCCGAGCTGCTGGCCGCTTTCGGGGTGACCAGCACCGGTGTCGTGCGGCGGCCCCGCGACCTCTGCGCTCCGTTCACCGCCTCGGTGACCCGCGACCAGCTGCCCGCGCACCTGCCGTCAGCGGACATCCTGGTCATCGCCACGCCGATCACCGGAGAGACCGAGGCCATGATCGGTGCCGAGCAGATCACCGCCCTGCCCGCGGGGGCCATCGTGGTGAACGTCGGCAGGGGAGCGACCCTCGATGAGGACGCGCTGATCGACGCGCTGCGGCAGGGCACCCTCGGCGGTGCCGTCCTCGATGTCACCCGTGTGGAGCCGCTGCCGGCCGAATCGCCGCTGTGGGATCTCGATTCGGTGATCCTGAGCCCACACGCCGCGGCGAATGCGCCGTCGGAGAACGCCAAGATCGTCGACATCTTCACCGACAATCTGCGCCGCTTCCTCGACGGGCATCCGTTGCGCAACGTCTATGACCACGTCGCCGGGTACTGATCCGACCAGGTCAAAGCCTGTAGTGAGCGTCACGCTCGAGCGGGGTGCACCCGCGGAGATCCGGTGGCATCCTTTATGTCATTGCCGTAACCGATTGTGTTTTCCGTGTGACAGATGCTGGGCCGATGGTCCGGTGTCTCAGTTCGGCACAGTTTCCTCCGGACCGGGCGACGTAGGTTCGCCCAACGCAACGCGTCAGCTCATGACTTGATGGCTAGTCCGGAGACATGAGCACCAGGCGTGGCGACCTTGTTTCGTTGCACCCAGGAGGATCGGACATACATGGTTACTGAGGACGGCACCCGAACCGCGGTGCCGGACACGGCGGAAACCCAACCCCGCCTGCAAGGCAAGATGGGCGTCTTCGAGATCGCCTTCACGGTCATGGCATTCTCGTCACCGCTGACGGTGGCCTGGGGCTATCTGCCGGTGGTGATCCTGTTCGGTGGCATCGGCGCGCCGATCAACTTCCTGTTCACGACCCTGCTGTTGGCACTGTTCAGCGTTGGGTACGTCAAGATGAGCCGCAGCATCCCCAACCCGGGCGCGTTTTACGCCTTCATCGCGCACGGCGCCAGCAAGGCCTGGGGCCTGGGATCGGCCTACCTGGCCAGCTTCGGATATCTGGCAATTCTGGTCGGTATCAACTGCTTCTTCGGGATCTCGCTCGGCGCGATCATCGAGTCGGTCGGTGGCCCGGTGATCCCGTGGTACGTGCTGGCGCCGATCCTCACGCTGATCGTCGGCATCTTCGGCTACGTCGGCATCCAGTTCTCGGCCAAGACCCTGGCGGTGCTGCTGGTCCTCGAAGTGCTCGCCGTCGTGATCTTCGACGTGGTGGCGTTCATCAACGGTGGCGCCGACGGTCGCAGCCTCGAGCCGCTGACCCTCGGTGCGTTCGTCGACGGCGGTATGGGCCTGGGCATCCTGTTCTGTATCTCGATGTTCATCGGCTTCGAGGGCACCGCGATCTTCCGTGAGGAAGCCAAGGACCCCGACAAGACGATTCCGCGGGCGACCTACCTGTCCGTCGGATTCATCGGCCTGTTCTACTGCCTGACCACCTGGATGCTGATCAACACCGTGGGTTCGGACTCGGCGATGGACATGGCGGAGAACGCCCCGGCCGACATGTTCCCGGGCGCCTTCGCCTCGCTGCTCGGCGTGGTCTTCAAGGACATCGTCGGGGTCTTCCTGCTGACCTCGATCTTCGCCTCCACGCTCGCGACCCACAACATCATGTCGCGCTACCTGTACAACCTTGGCGTGGACAAGGCACTGCCGGAGTACCTGGGCGCTGTGCATCCCAAGCAGCACTCGCCCTACAAGGCCTCCGTCACCACCAGTGTCGCCACCGCCACGGTGCTGTTCCTGGCCGCAGTCATCGGCTTCGACCCGGGCATGTTCTACGGCCGTGCCGCCGGTGTCGGTGCGATGAGCCTGATGCTCCTGATGCTGTTCACCAGCATCGCGGTGATCATGCATTTCCGCCGCCCCGGCAACGAGGCCTCGGCGTGGTCGGGTCTGATCGCCCCGGGCCTGGCCACCTTGGGTCTGGGCGTGGTGATCGCGCTGTCGTTCGCGAACTTCAACCTGCTGCTCGGCACTCCGACCGGATTGTCGGTGCTGTTCATCCTGTTGATCGCGGCGGTATTCAGCGCAGGCGTGGCCACGGCGTTCTACCTCAAGAAGAACCGCCCCGATGTGTACGCCCGGATCGGCCGGGCGAAGGTCTGATCCAGTAGACCTTCGGTCAGATCCAATTGAACGGCCCCGCAGCAGATTTTGCTGCGGGGCCGTTCTCGTGGCATGCCGCGGTTGTGCCAGATCGCGACAGTTGCCGGGACCGCACCGGCGGTACGTTCGTGGCGTCCGTCACCTGTGAATCGCGGCGGATCCACCAACAGCAAGGAACCGATATGGGATTACTCGATGGTCAAGTCGTGCTGGTGACCGGCGCAGCACGCGGACAGGGCAGGGCACATGCCCTGGCCTCGGCACGTGAGGGTGCTGATGTCGTCCTGTTCGACATCGTCGACGACATCGACACCGTGCCATACGATCTGCCCACTCCCGACGAACTCGATGACACCGTCAAGGAAGTGGAGAATCTCGGGCGCAGGGCGCTGGGCATCGTCGGCGATGTCCGGTCCGGGCAGGCTCTCGACGGTGCGGTCACCGCCGCGCTCGCCGAGTTCGGCAGGATCGACGCCGTCGATGCCAATGCCGGCATCTGGACCTCGGTACCGCTGTGGGAGATCACCGATGCGCAGTGGAACGACATGATCGGCATCAATCTGACCGGGGTCTGGCAGACCATCAAAGCCGTTGCCCCGCACATGATCGAACGAGGAAGCGGGTCGATCGTGGTGACCGCGTCGGTCGACGCCGTCGAGTCGGGCGGTGTGTACTCGCACTACACGGCGTCCAAACACGGTGTGCTCGGGCTGATGAAGAACGCGGCCCTGGAACTCGCTCCGCACAATGTGCGCTGCAATGCGCTGGCTCCCGGGGCCGTGGACACCAAGATGCTGGACAACCAGCCCGGGTACGACCTGATGATCGGTCGGGCCGGCGGCACCCGGGAGGATCTCATCCGCGGTGGCATGCACTACAACCCGACCAAAGGCGTAGCCCTGCTGGAACCCGGCGAGATCGCCGATGCCGCGATCTTTCTGCACTCCCATCTGGCCCGCCGGGTGACTGGGCACATGCTCGTCGTCGACGCCGGGCACATGCTGCTCACCGGGTACAACCACGACCCGAACTGAGCACCGAAGAATGACCGGCCCCGCAGCGGATCTCGCTGCGGGGCCGTGGTCATTGCGGTATCCCGAGTTGCATCCCGGCGCCCGGGGAGCCGGTGCGGGCGCGGTGGGTACGGACGTTGACGATGCGCGCGGGCAACAGCTCGCTGCGCTCCTCCTCGGTCAGCCCGCCCCAGATGCCGAAGGCCTCCCCGAAGTGCACCGAATGGTCGCGGCACTGCGTGGCAACCGGGCATTGCTCGCAGACCTGCTTGGCGGCTGCCTGCCGTTCGCGCCGTGCCGCACCGCGTTCCCCGTCGGGGTGGAAGAACATCGCGGGATCAGCACGGCGACAATGCGCATCGCGCTGCCATGTCCAGGATGTCACTGCCATACTCGTTCTCCTCGAGGTGCTGCGGGGTAGGCCGATCCGACACGAAAACAGCCCCGCGGTGCTGAGCGCTGCGGGGCTGTTTCGGTATCCATCAGGCGTCAGTTGGCCAGGAACCCACCGTCGACGGCGTAATCACCGCCGGTGACGAAGCTGGATTCATCGGAAGCCAGGAACAGCACCACCGCCGACACCTCGGCAGGCTGCCCCCACCGCTTCATCGGCACGATGTCCGACGAGAGCACGACGCCGTTGTCGGCCATCTCGTCGATCATCGGAGTGTGGATGTCGCCCGGATGTACGGAGTTCACCCGGATCCTGTCCTCCGCCAATTCCAGTGCGGCGCACTTGGTCATGCCGCGTACCGCGAACTTCGAGGCGCCGTATCCGAAGATGCCCTGCGCGCCGACCACGCTGTTGATCGAGGCGATGTTGACGATCGAGCCGCCGCCAGCCTTCTTCATGCCGGGGATGACGGCCTGCATGCCGTGGAACACGCCCATCACGTTGACCTCCATGATGCGGCGGAAGTCGGCCTCGGTGCAGTCGTCGACCCGGTGGATCTGCAGGATGCCGGCATTGTTCACCAGCACGGTCGGAGTGCCGAACTTCTCTTCGGCGACCGTGACGATCTGCGCCCAGGAGTCCGCGTTCGTGACGTCGGCCTCGATGAACAGCGCGCGCTCACCCAGTTCGGCGGCCAGTGCGGTGCCCTCGTCGGCCAGGCGGTCGGTCAACACGACCGACGCTCCCTCCCGGATGAAGGTGCGGGCATGTGAGGCACCCATGCCGCGGGCCGCACCGGTGATGATGGCGACCTTGTTGTCGAGTCTTCCCATGATTTTCCGTCTTTCG
The DNA here is from genome assembly GCA_900078775.1 of Mycolicibacterium aurum. Classification (GTDB taxonomy): domain Bacteria; phylum Actinomycetota; class Actinomycetes; order Mycobacteriales; family Mycobacteriaceae; genus Mycobacterium; species Mycobacterium aurum_A. The sequence goes on along the minus strand of LT549889.1, from coordinate 2,705,306 downwards.
CGTCAGTTGGTGAGCAGGTCTTCGAAGCCCTTGGGGAACTTTCGGGCCTGTTCGCGGGCGAACTGCTGGACGTACCACTTGCCGTAGGCCTGCTTGCCGGTGGACGCGCTGCCCTTCCAACCGCCGAAGGTGTGGTCACCGGGCCACCACAGCGTGGTGGCGTGACCGGGCACGTTGATGTTGATCACGCCGGCCTCGATGCGTTCGGCGAACTCACGCATCTCGGCGCGGTCCCCGCTGTACAGGCCGGCCGACAGCCCGAGTGGGCTGTCGTTGGCCGCGCGCAGAGCGTCCTCGAACGAGGCCACCTCGCTGACGGTGACCAGCGGGACGAAGTGCTCGGTGCGTGCCAGCGGATGGTCCTCGGGCACCGGGTAGATGACGGTCGGGCGCACCCGGTAGCTGTGCTCGTCGAGGCGCTTACCGCCGGCGACCGAGAAGCCTTCCGCCTTGGCCTGTTCGACCACTCGCTCGTACCGTTGCACTGACGACTTGCTGACCATCGGACCCGAGAAGGCATCCGCATTGGTCGGGTCGTCCACCACGATCTCGGCGGCGCGTGCGACCAGCAGTTCGGTCAACTTCTCCCGCGCGCCCGGGGTCACCAGCACCCGGGAAACCCCGTTGCACTTCTGGCCGGCGACGTCGTAGGAGGAGAACGCGATACCTTCGGCGGCGGCTTCCAGGTCGGCGGTGTCGGTGACGATGACGGGGTTCTTGCCACCCATCTCGGCGATGACCGGCTTCAGGTAGGGGCCCGCCGCGACCTGGCGCAGGATGGCGGCGCCCGCTTCGGCGGAGCCGACGAACGAGAGGCCGTCGACGTCGGAGGCCACCAGCGCCTTACCGGGCGCGTCGCCGCCGTGCACGATGTTCACCAGCCCCGTGGGCAGGCCCATCGCCTCGAACATCTCGTAGGTGGCCTGGCAGCACATCGGCGTCTCGGGGGAGGACTTGATGACCACACCGTTGCCGGCCAGGACGGCGGCGATGCCCGGTCCAGCCGACAGTGCGAGCGGGAAGTTGAACGGGGTGATGATCCCGAAGACACCGTAGGGGCGCAGCACCGATTCGACGAGCAGTTCGGTGGGGTCGAGCCGGTCCTCGGAGAATGCCGCGGGCAGTTCGGAGTAGTCGGGGTAGACCTTCAGGAAGGCCAGGACCTCGTTGACCTCACCGTAGGCGGGGCCGTGGGCCTTGCCATTCTCCAGCGCATTGCGCAGCGCCCAGTCATCGGCGTGCTCGACGATGTAATCGATCCCGCGGCGCACGTGAGCGATCCGTTCGGCCAACGGAACCCGGGCCCATTCGCGTTGGGCGGCCCGGCTGGTATCGACGGCCAGCCGGACCAACTCGTCGGGGGCCTCGTGCGCGGCGGACACGATCCGGCGCGCATCGTTGGGGTCCTCGCGCTCGAAACGGGGCCCGTCGAAACGCTTCTCGCCCCCGACGATGTGCGGCACGGTGACCGGTTCGGCGCTGCGGCGCGCCGTCAGCGCGGCCGCGAAGTCTGCGTGGGATGCGGTTGTGGCGGTGGTCATTGCGGAATCACTCTCGATTTCAGGCGGATGTGCTGTGTGCAAAGACAAATGGTGTCGGGCCCCGCGTCGCACCGTTGCGACGCGAGGTCCCGACACCGATTGGTGCTGTCAGACCGGCCTTTGCGCTCAGGCGCCTTCGGGCACGGCCAGCTCCGACAGCGGCTCGGTCTTGTGCACGATGTCCTTGATCTGCGGGATCACCTCGGTGCCGAGCAGTTCGAAGTGCCGCTTGTAGCGCTCCGGCTGATCGAGGTAGTCGAAGGTGAACGTGATGATGGTGCCGAAACCACCGGATGCATCGAGGTCCTGCTGCAGCTTCCTCACGACGGTGTCCGGGGAACCGACCAGCCACTTGTTCTCGGCCAGGTACTCGATCGGCACGTCCTCGGCCTTGGTCACACCGAGCTCGGGGACCATCGTCGGCAGCAGGCCGCCACGCTCGTAACCGGGCAGCATCCATTCCCGGTAGGTCTGGCCCATGGCGCCGTTGACGGCCATGTCCATGGCCTCTTCGTCGGTGTCGGCGACCAGGATGTTGTGCGCCACCCGCCACTCGTTGCGGTCGGCGATGTTGCCGGCGCCCTCGGCGCCCTGCATGTACCGGTACCAGTGTCCGGCAAGGTATTCCCGGCCGACGTTGAAGCTCATCGGGATATGTCCGAGCGTGCCGGCGGTCTTCAGGGTGCTCGACAGCTTGGACAGTCCGGCCATCGCCAGCGGCGGATGCGGCTTCTGGACCGGCTCCATGAACGGGCCCTGCTGGATCTCATCGTAAGCGGGGATCTCGAAGGACCAGTGCTTGCCCTCGTACTTGAAGGGGCCCTTCTCGGTCCACACCTTCTGCATGATCTCGATGGCCTCACGCATCTTGCCGACCGGCTCATCGTTGCCGAAGACCGCCTGATCGGTGGGGTAGGCGCCGGCGCCGAGACCGACGATGAGGCGGCCCTGCGACATCATGTCCAGCTGCATCAGCCGGTAGGCCAATGCCATCGGGTTGTGGTGAGCGGGCACATTGGCGCCGGTGGCCAGCTTGATCCGCTTGGTCTGCACCGCGGCGGCGGCCAGGTACATCTCCGGGCTGACCACCGGCTCCCAGCGCATCGTCGCGTGCTCGGCCACCCACACCTCGGACAGGCCGAACTCCTCGGCCCACCGAATACACTGCATATCCCACTCAAACCCCTCGTAAAGGTCGGTCTGAGGAGCCCGGAACGGCACCACGAACAAGCCGATGTCCATGTCTTCTCCTTACGTAAATCGCCACAGCTGTGGATCGCGACCCAGTCTGGGATCCGATCGGGCCGGCGAACTGTCCCACCTTGGGGCACTTCACGGGTTTACGGCCGTGTTCCAAACTGGCACGGTCCCGACCGAACGGGCCCGGCCAGACTTGTTCAAAACCGACCGACCCTTGGAATGACGATGCCCACCAGCAGCCTGCTCGACACCGCACGACATGCCGACCCCCTGGCCGACGCCCAGCACCAACTCCGGGACGCCGCAGAGATTCTCGGGCTCGATGACGGGATGGTCTCGATCCTCGGCCGGCCCCGCCGGGAAGTCACCGTTAGCATTCCGCTGCGCCGGGACAACGGTGCCATCGAGGTGCTGGAAGGCCACCGGGTGCAACACAATCTGGCTCGCGGACCGGCCAAGGGCGGCCTGCGGTACAGCCCGCACGTGAACCTGAACGAGGTACGCGCGCTGGCCATGTGGATGACCTGGAAATGCGCGCTGATCGACGTGCCCTACGGCGGGGCCAAGGGCGGCGTGTGCATCGATCCGCGGGCGTACAGCGAGGCCGAACTCGAACGGGTGACCCGCCGCTACACCAGTGAGATCCTGCCCGTCATCGGCCCGGAACGCGATATCCCCGCACCCGACATCGGCACTGACGAGCAGACCATGGCCTGGATGATGGACACCGTCTCGGTGAACCGTGGCCACACCACTCTCGGCGTGGTCACCGGTAAACCGTTGTCGCTGGGCGGCTCTCTCGGTCGCGGTGGTGCCACCTCGCAGGGCATCGTGTACGTGGCACTGGAGGCGTTGCGCAGCCGCGGCATCGACCCGGTGGGTGCCACCGCCGCCGTGCAGGGATTCGGCAAGGTCGGCAGGGGAGCGGCACTCATCCTGGCGCAGCTCGGCGTCCGGGTAGTCGCGGTCAGCGATGAGTACGGTGCGGTACACGCCGATGGCGGCCTGAATGTGCCCGCACTGGATTCGCATGCCACCCGGTGCGGGTCGGTCACCGGGTTCGCCGGCGCGGATCCGCTGGACGGTGCACAGCTGCTGGAACTCGACGTCGACCTGCTGGTGCCGGCCGCGGTCGAGGGTGTGCTGCACGCCGAGAACGCCCCGCGGGTGCAGGCCCGGGTGGTGGTGGAGGGCGCCAACGGGCCGACGACCGCAGAGGCCGACCAGGTCCTGGCCGACCGGGATGTATTGGTGGTACCCGACATTTTGGCCAACGCCGGCGGTGTGGTGGTCTCGTACTTCGAATGGGTGCAGGCCAATCAGGCGTACTGGTGGAGTGCCAGCGAGGTCGAGGCGCGACTGGAGAGCCGTATGCTGCGCGCCTGGCAGGCGGTCACCGAATGCGCCGATATCCGGCAGATCTCGCTGCGGAAAGCCGCCACGGTGCTGGCCGTCGAGACGGTCGCCCAGGCGCACCGGCTCCGCGGGCTCTACCCGTAACGAATCCTGATGACCCCATCACGGTTTCGTCATTTCGTCCGACCACACCTACAGTTAGGTTCGAGTTCATGAGGTTGATAACCCTGGACGCCCGCGACAACGTCGCCACGGCGGCCGAGGATCTGGAGGCCGGGTCGGTGGCTGTGACCGCCACCGGCACCCTGCAGGTCCTCGACGCCATCCCGCGTGGTCACAAGGCTGCGCTGTGTGACATCCCATCCGGAGCCGATGTCATCCGGTACGGCGAGATCATCGGTGCCGCAACGACGGATATCGTCGCCGGGCAGCACGTGCACGTGCAGAACCTGATCAGCAAGCGGCTGCCGGGCGGTGGGCGATGAAGCTGGAAGGTTTCGTTCGTCCGAGTGGTCAGGCCGGTGCCCGCAACCATGTGTTCATCGTGCCGTCGGTGGTCTGCTCCACGGCGCTGTCCCGCCAGATCGCCGACGCAGTGGGCGCGGTGACGGTGTCCCATCAGCACGGATGCGGGCACATCGGGCCGGATATCGGCCAGGCCCGCGACCTGTTCGCGGGGCTGGCGACCAACCCCAATGTCGGACGGTCGCTGATCGCGAGCCTGGGCTGTGAAACGGTGCAGGGCAAGCACATCGCTGCTGAACTGGAACGGCGTGGGCACTCCGCTGCGCTGGTCGGCATCCAGGACAGCGGCGGGCACGAACCGGCGCTGGCCGCCGGGATCGAGCAGGCCCGTCCACTGGTCGCCGAGGTCGGTCAGATCGGCCGCAGCAGCGTGGGCTTCGAGGCCCTGACGCTCGGCATCACCGCCTCCCGCACCGATGCCCGGATCGGGCGCCTCATCGCGGCGGCGGTCGAGGCCGGGGCCCGGGTCGTCATCGCAGCCGATCCGATCGTCGTCGAGACAATTCCGGACGGAGCTGCGACCGTCGCGGTCGGTGAGCCCGTGACGGCGCCGGTCAGCCAGGTCGCCAGGGCCGGTGCCGGGGCGCAGCTGCTCGCCGCGGTCGCCTCCTGCGGGGCCGCGCTGATCGTCGACTTCCCGGCCGACGGGCAGCCGCCGCAGGGCCTGGCGGTGGCCCCGGTGCTCGGCGTCGCCGGTGGCGGTGACTTTCACGCGATGATCGCCGACGACTTCGACGCCGATGCCGACGCCGACGCCCCCGCGATCCTCGCCCGGGTGGCAGAGGTCTTCTCCGGCAGCACCGTTCGTGCCGAGGAGCGCGGCGCCACCGCCTTCGCCATTCCACGATTGCTGAGGACCATGTGATGACCGAGGACCTTGTGAACAACAGACTGCTGGGATATCTGCGACCCGACGGCAGGTGGGGCTTCCGGGACCACGTCCTGGTCATCCCGCTGCACTCGGCGCTGTGCGATACCGCCGCGAAGATCGCGGCCGCGGTGGACGCCGACACCGGCACCGACACGGTCACCATCCGGCACGACTGGGACGCCCCGGCCGGCCATCTGGACACCGAGCGGGTGCGCTCGGCATTCCTCGGATTCGCGACGCACCCCAATGTGGGGGCCACCCTCGTCCTGGGGTTGGGGCCGGACACCGATCCGTTCTTGGAAGCGCTGGGCCGCAGCGGGAAACCGCATGCAGTGGTCCGGCTGGACCAGGCCGGCGGCTTCAGCGCCGCACATGTCACCGCGGAATCCGCACTGCGTCGCCTGCATGCCGGGCATATCGAGCCGGTACGCACACCGGCACCGCTGTCAGCGCTGTGCCTGGGACTGGAATGCGGCAGCTCGGATGCCTTCTCGGGGATCACCGCCAACCCGGCGCTGGGGGTGGCCAGCGACAAGCTGGTGGCCGGCGGCGGATCGTCCATCCTGGCCGAGACCACCGAACTGCTGGGCGCCGAGCACCTGCTGGCCCGTCGGGCGATCAACAAGGAAGTGGGCGAGCGCATCATCGCGATGGTGCACGGCTTCGAACGTGACGTGGCCCGGCACGGCGTGGACCTGCTCGGCAGCCAGCCCGCGCCCGGCAATATTGCCGGCGGCCTGACCACGATCGAGGAGAAATCGCTCGGCGCGGCGCGCAAGGGCGGCACGGGTCCCATCACCGGTGTGGTCGACTACGCCGAACCGCTCACCTCCACCGGCCTTTTCATCATGGATACCCCGGGGCAGGACATCGAGCAGATGGTCGGCATGGTGGCTGCGGGTGCACAGATCGTCGCGTTCACCACCGGCAAGGGCACGCCCACCGGGTCACCGATCGCGCCGTGCCTGAAGATCTCGTCGAACTCCGATGTGGCCCGGCGTCTTCCGGACCACATCGACATCGACGCCGGACAGATCATCGAAGGCTCGGAAACCATCGAGGAGGTCGGGGAACGGATCTTCGACGCCGTCATCGCCGCGGCCTCGGGCAAGCTGACCCTGGCCGAACGGCACCGCAACCGCGAGTTCGCGCTCAGTCAGATCCGGCCGATGGGCATCTGACACCATCGGAAAAGGCCCGGACCTCTTCGGAGGTCCGGGCCTTTTGCGTTGTGCGAGAAGCTACTTGATGAGCATGCCGGCGTCGACGACGAACTGCGACCCGGTCACGAAGCGACCCTCGTCGGAGACCAGGTACAGCACCGCATTGCTGACGTCCTCGGGTTCCAGCCACGGCGTGTTCAGGGTGTGCACGCTGGCGAAGCTCTCCAGCACGTCGGGAAGCTGCGGGTCCTCCAGATCGGGCCGGAAGATCTTGCGCGTACCCGGGTTGTCCAGCATCGGGGTGTTCACGTTGCTCGGATGCAGCGAGTTGACCCGGATGTTGTGCGGCCCGAGCTCCTTGGCCAGGGTCTTGGCCAGGCCGACGAGGCCGTGCTTGGCCACCACGTAATGCCCCAGGTTGTCGTAGGCGAACATGCCCGCCGTCGAGCTGGTCAGAACGATGGCGCCACCGTTGCCGCCGTTGATGATGTGCTGCACCCCGGCCCGCACAGACTGCCAGACCCCGGTCAGGTTGATGTCGATCATTTCCTGCCAGTGCTCGCGGGTCATCTCCGCCAGCCCACCGTAGGCGGTGATACCCGCGTTGCCCAGGATGATGTCGAGCCGGCCGAAGGCGTCCACGCCCTCGTCCACAACAGCGGTCAACGCTTCGAGATCACGCACGTCGGCGACTCGGGCGGTGATCTTGCCGCCGGCTTCCTCGACCAGGCGCACCGTCTCATCGAGGTCTGCCTTCGTGGCCATCTCGTACGGAGCGCTCTGCACAGGCGCACAGATGTCCACCGCGATGATGTTCGCGCCCTCACGGGCCAGCGCGATGGCGTGGCTGCGGCCCTGACCGCGGCCGGCGCCGGTGATGAATGCGACTTTTCCGTCTACACGTCCCATGATCGTCCTCACTTGATTTGAACTGAATCCATTATCGTCTGCACCTCCACGGCGAATGCCCGCGCGCGAATTCTCGGAAAGCGACGCTATGCCGTGCGGTCCGCCCTGACCGTCCCAGATTGGGACAGGCGGCCGGTCGTTGGACTTTCCGCACATGGGGGGCGAATATTCCGACTTTCGTCCAATGGTGCGCGGCCGGCGGGCTTCGTAGCGTGGCATCCGTTCAGACCAACGCGTCTATGTGCCACTGCCTCTGAGGAGAAACGATCTGATGTCCACGTTGCGGGAGGAACTGGCCGCCGCCCGGCCGTTCAGCGAGCTCTACACCGGGCCGAACGGGCACAGCCTGCTGCCCGGCGGGTTCGGTCGCGCGATGTTCGCGGTCGCGCCCCGCACCCCGATGGCCGTCAGCGGGCACGGCTGCCACCTTGTCGATGATGCCGGCCGCACCGTGATCGACCTGAACAACAACTTCACCTCCCAGATCCACGGCAACGCCCACCCGGAGGTGACCGAGGCCACCCAGCAGGCCGTCGCCGGCGGTACCAGCTTCGGCCTGCCGAACATGCACGAGGTCGAGCACGCGGAGCTGATGCTGGCGAGGCTGCCCTACATGGACCAGATCCGCTACACCAACTCCGGCACGGAGGCGGTGATGCTCGCGGTGCGTCTGGCGCGGGCAGCGACCGGCCGGGACAAGATCGTCTTCGTCCGGAATGCCTACCACGGGCACTCCGACATCGCCCTGATCCCGGGTGGTGCGGCGTCGCGGCGCGGTATCCCGCAGAACGTCATCGACGACACCATCGAGATCGGGATCAACGACTTCGACGGTCTGAACGAGGCATTCGCGACCCGCAGCGACCAGATCGCCGCCGTGATCATCGATACCCTGCCGAACCGGGCCGGCCTGATCGGCATCACCGAGGCCTTCTGGCGGCATGCTCGGGACCTCTGCACGCGGAACAGCGCGCTGCTGGTCTCCGACGAGGTGATCTCGTTGCGGCTGGCCTACGCCGGAGCCGGCGCCGCGCTCGGCGCCGCACCCGACCTGATGGCGATGGGCAAGATCATCGGTGCGGGTCTGCCGGTCGGCGCCGTCGCCGGCCCGGTGGACCTGATGGGCCTGCTCAACAGCCTGGCCGGCGGCCTCGAACACGGCGGCACCACGGCGGCCAACCCGGTCACCATGGCGGCCGGCATCACCACCATGCGGCTGTTCTCGGCCGCCGAGGTGGACCGGCTCAACGCCCTCGGTGACCGGCTGCGCAAGTCCTTGAGCACCGCGGTGGAACCGCTCGGCTGGGAGGTGCGCGGTCAGGGCTCGCTGTTCCGGCTGTTCCCCCAGGGCACCACCCCCAAGGAGGCCAAGGAATCTCAGGTCGCGGTCTGGTGGGCGGCCTATGACCGCGGAGTCTTCCTGGGGCAGAACACCATGGGTGCGCTGTCCACCCCGATGACCGAAACCATTGTCGACGACATCAGCGATCGCGTCGCCGACGCCGTCGCGAACCTGGAGAAGTGATGACCAAACTGACCTACGCCAACATGTACTCCGACGGGCTCAAGGACGAGGAGATCCGGGCCCGCTTCCTGAGTGAACTGCAGGCCGCGCGGCAACGCGAAACCCGGGATTGCCCGCATCGCATCGGTACCGAAGCGCTGGCGGTCGGCGCGGTGTCCGAGCGTCGCGACCCCACCGACCGTAACCGGGTGGTGGCGCGGCTGTACTCCGCCGACGCCGCGGTGATCGAGCAGGCCGTGGCCGAATCGCGCCGCGCACTGCCGGCCTGGCGGGCACGGGACTACCAGGAGCGGGCCGCGATCATCGAGGCGCTGATCCCGATCCTGGAGACCCGCCGCGAGGAGATCGCCGCACTGGTCGCCCTGGAACTCGGCAAGGCCCAGGGTGACGCCATCACCGAGGTCACCGAGTGCATCGACGTGATCGAACTGTCGCTCAAGGACTACCGGGAGGCCGACGGGTTCACCACACCCCTGCAGGCCCCGGCGGGCGCGCAGTGGTCCGGCGTGGTGTTCCGTCCCTACGGCGTGTTCGCCGCGATCGCCCCGTTCAACTTCCCGGTGGCCATCCCGTTCACCATGCTGGTCAGCGCGCTGCTCACCGGGAACACCGTGGTGTTCAAGCCGTCCGGGCTGACCCCGGCCTGCGGTGAGCTGGTCTACTCGCTGTTCAAGGACGCCGGCGTCCCCGACGGGGTACTCAACCTGGTCCAGGGCGACGGGGAAACCGGTGCGCTGCTTGCCAAGTCGGACATCGACGGGGTCGTCTTCACCGGGTCCGCCGAGGTGGGCCTGGATCTGGTCAACGAGCTGTCCCGGCCGCCGTACGTCCGGCCGGTGATCGCCGAGATGGGCGGCAAGAACCCGGCAGTCGTCACCGACAGCACCGCCGACGTCGCCGCCGCCGCCCGCGCGGTGGCCCGCTCCGCATTCGGGATGACCGGGCAGAAGTGCACCGCGTGCTCGCGGGCCATCGTGTTCGACGGTGTCTACGACGAGTTCATCGAGGCGCTGCGTGCCGAGGTCGCCAAGTTCGGCTACGGCGACCCCGCCGACGCGGCGTCGATCGGTGGACCGCTGGTCAACGAGAACTCGGTGGACCGCTACGAGCGTGTGATCGCCACCGCCCAGGCCGACGGCCGGGTGGTGGCCGGCGGCAACGTGGACCGCGCAACCGGAAACTTCGTCGAGGCGACCGTCATCGACGGTCTGCCGCAAGGACATTCGCTCACCCGTGACGAACTGTTCCTGCCGGTGCTGACGGTCACCAAGGTGTCCGACATCGATGAGGCTCTCGCCGAGGCGAATGCGGTGCCTTTCGGCCTGTCGGCCGGCATCTTCGCCGACGACGACGTCCAGCGGGACCGCTTCCTGGATGCCATCGAGGCCGGCATCGTGTTCGTCAACCACGCCGGTGGTGCGACCACCGGTGTGTGGCCCGGAAACCAGACGATGTCGGGCTGGAAGGCCAGCGGCACCACCGGTAAGGGCGGATTCGGGCCCTATTACCTGCAGCAGTTCGTCCGCGAACAGAGCCGCACCATCTTCTGATCACCCCATCACAGACACGAAAAAGGTTACGAAAAAATGAGACTGGTGACTTTCCACGCCGACGGTGAACTCCGCCCCGGCGTCCTGACCGGCGACTCGGTCGTCGATGTCCGGGGGCTCGTCGGCGCCGAGGACCACAGATTCCGTTCGGTGCGCAAGATTCTGGAAGGGGGAGCCGAGGCCATCGAGCAACTGGCCGCCGCCCTCGCCGACCCGGCCGCGTCCTTCGATTCGCTGCCGCTGGACCAGGTGCATCTGGCGGCGCCGATCACCGATCCGGGCAAGATCATCTGCATCGGTCTGAACTACAAGGCGCATGCCGACGAGGCCGGTCGTGAGATCCCGGACTATCCCACCATTTTCGCCAAGTGGGCGAACTCGGTCACCGGCCCCTACGACACCATCCCGGTGCCGCCGATCGAGAACCCCCAGATGGACTACGAAGGCGAGCTGGGTGTCGTGATCGGCCGCCGCGCTTCGCGGGTCACCGCCGAGGAGGCGCTCGACCACGTGGCCGGTCTCACCGTGGTCAACGATCTGACCTCGCGTCGGTTGCAGTACGAGACCACCCAGTGGTCGCTGGGCAAGGCGATCGACAAGTTCGCCCCGATGGGCCCGGCGCTGGTGACCCTCGATGAGATCCCGGATGTGCAGGCGCTGCAGGTGACCACCCGAGTCAACGGTGAGGTGCGCCAGGACGCCAACACCTCGACGATGATGTGGCCGGTCGCCACCCTGGTCGAGATCATCAGCAACACCATCGAACTGCTGCCCGGTGACATCATCGCCACCGGCACCCCGGCCGGTATCGGCGCGAAGCGCAATCCGCCGGTCTACCTCAACCCCAATGACGTGGTCGAGGTGGAGATCGACGTGCTCGGATCGGTGCGTAACACCATCGGCGAGTAGTCACCGTGCAGCTGCGGCATGTCGAGACCTTCCTCGCGATCCTCGACGCCGGCACGCTGACCGCTGCGGCCACCCGGCTCTACAAAACCCAGGCGGCGGTGTCCCAGGACCTCAAGGCTCTGGAATCCACGCTGGGACTGGAGCTTGTGGACCGCAGCGGTCAGCGTGTGACCCTGACCGGAGCGGGGCGGGCGTTCGCGCCGATGGCGCGGCGCCTGCTCGGCGAGGTTGCCGACACCCAGGCCGAGATGGCCCGGATCCGGGCCGGTGACCGGCCGGTGCTGCGGCTTGGTTGTTTGCCGTCCCTGGCACCGCGGGTGTGCGCGCTGGTCGGCGACTTCAGTGCCGCACATCCGCAGATCCGCTGGTCGCTGATCACCGCTTTGCGCGGAGCATTGATCGACGGGGTCCGCGGTGCCCAGTACGACCTGGTGATCTGCGAGGGCCAGCCGGACGACGAGATCGCCAATGTGCCGCTGAACCGGGAGCCGCTGCGGGTGGTGCTACCGGCGGGGCACCCGTTGGCCGGCCGTTCCGCGCTGCGGCCGGCGGACCTGGCGGGCGTCCCCTACATCGGGCTGGCGCGCGGTATGGGCGCCACGGTGGAGGCCCAGCGGTTCTTCACATCGGGTGGCAATCCGCCGACCCCGGTGGCAGAGGTGAACGACACCCGACTGGTGCTGGACCTGGTGGTGCGGCTCAACGGCTTCGGCATCGTCCCGGCCTCGGCCCTGCACGACGACGTCGCCGCGGGACCGGTCACCGCGGTACTGACCGATCCGCCGCTGGTCCGTCAACTCTCTTTGGCGCACCTCGACGGGCGCACACTGCCCCCTGCCGTCCGGGGCTTCGCCGACTACCTGGTCGAACGCTGGGCCGAGCACCGGGATGTGTGAAAACGAGACAGTCCGGGCGCCGCGGCCGGTGGCACGGTGGGCATACAGAGCCACCAAACCGAGGAGAACCCATGCAGAACACGCCCGCGGCCGTGCAGCAGGCCGTCGCCGACCTGCGTGCCGGCCGGCTGATCGTCGTCACCGACGACCACGACCGGGAGAACGAGGCCGACCTGATCCTCGCCGCCGAACACGCGACCCCGGAATCCCTGGGTTTCATGATCAGGCACACCAGCGGGATCATCTGCGTCGGCATGGCCGGAACCCTGGTCGACCGGCTCGAGCTCGAACCCATGGTGTCCCGCAACACCGACCCCAAGTGCACCGCGTTCACCGTCAGCGTCGACGCCGCCACCGGCGTCGGTACCGGCATCTCCGCCCGTGACCGCGCCGTCACCATCCGCGCTCTGGTGGACCCGGACAGCACCGCGGACTCGTTCACCAAACCCGGGCACATCTTCCCGCTGCGCGCCCGCGACGGCGGCGTCCTGGTGCGGCGCGGGCACACCGAGGCGTCCGTGGATCTTTGCCGGCTGGCCGGCCTGGCGCCGGCCGGCGTGCTCTCCGAGATCGTCGACGACAACGGCAACCCGATCGTGGGCCGCGACATCGACGCATTCGCGCAGCGGCACGGCCTGTCCATGGTCACCATCGACGAACTGGCCACCCACCTGGAGTCCACCGCCGATCACGACAACGTTTATCAGCTGGGGGCGCATCAGCTACCGGCACATCAGCATCGGGCCCAACCGATGTCTTTCGGCACCCGGCTGCCGACGCCGAACGGCCTGTTCGACATCGCCGTGGTGCGTGACCGCGACACTGGCGCGGAGCACATCGTGATGGCACTCGGTGAGGTCGCCGGCCGTCGGGATGTGCCGGTGCGGATCCACAGTGAGTGTGCGACCGGGGATCTGTTCGGTTCGCTACGGTGTGACTGCGGTGAGCAGTTGCAGGAGGCGTTGCGCCGGATCGGTGATCATGGTCACGGCGTCCTGGTCTACATGCGCGGCCACGAGGGCCGCGGTATCGGCCTGCCGGCCAAGCTGTCCGCATATCACCTGCAGGACAACGGATTGGACACCGTCGACGCGAATCTGGCACTCGGGCTTCCGGTCGACGGCCGCGACTACCGTGCGGCCGCGGACATTCTGGTCAACCTCGGAATGGCTTCGGTGCGGCTACTGAGCAACAACCCCGACAAGCGCGACGCGCTGGCCGAACGCGGAGTTCCGGTCACCGCCATGGAAGCGCTGTGTGTCGAGGTCGGCGCGGAAGCGGTGGCCTACCTGCGTACCAAACGAGACCGGCTGGGACACCAGCTGGTCGGCCATCCCGGGCTGCGCGACGAAGAGGTGCAGGCCCGGTAAACCGCGGTCGCCGGTACGGCGGTCGTGCACCACCCTCGAAGTAGAAAGATATCGATCCTGTGACCAGCCCCAGCACCTCCGGCACGATCCTCATTGCGCCGCACCACTTTCCCGACCTCGACCGGGAGCAGGCCCTGGCCGCGGACACCGGCCGCCGGCTGGTCGCTGCGGCCGACGAGGACGAGTTCCACGCCACCGTCGGTGCGGCCGAGATCGTGATGATGACGCCGTACGCGAAACTGCGCGCGGACGACTTCGAGAAGATGGCGAACTGCCGTGCGGTGGTCCGCTACGGCATGGGATACGACAACATCGACGTCGCCGCGGCCACCGCGGCAGGGATCCCGGTCTCGATCGTCCCGGACGCCTCGACCGAGGAAGTCGCCGCGCACGCACTGGCCATGGGGCTGGCTCTGGTGCGTCGTCTTCCGCACGGGCACAGCGCGATCGAAGCGGGTGGCTGGGCCGGGTCGCTGGGCACCGACACGCCCAAGTTTTCCGAACTGGAGGTCGGCATCGTCGGCATGGGTCGGATCGGTCGGCTCGCGGCCGGGCTGTTCGCGGCGGTGGGGGCCACCGTGCACGCCTACGATCCGGTGGCCCAGTTCAGCGAGGTGCGTTCGGCATCGCTGGACGAGGTGTTGGAGAACTCCGATGTCGTCTCCCTGCACCTGCCGTTGAATGACCAGACCCGCAACATGATCGACGCCCAGGTGATCGACCGGATGCGGCCGGGCGCGGTGCTGGTCAACGTCTCCCGCGGTGGCCTGATCGACGAGGCGGCCCTGGCGGATGCGCTGCGCGCCGGGAAGCTGGCGGGCGCCGCACTGGATGTGTTCAGCACCGAACCGCTGCCCGCGGACAACCCGCTGCGGGGCGCGCCACGGCTGATCCTGACCCCGCATGTGGCGTGGCGGTCCAACCGCTCGATCGGTGCGCTGCAGTCCGGCGCGGTGCGCCGCGCCCGTGCCGCGATCGCCGGTGAGGCGCTGCCCGACGTGGTCAGTCAGTAACCGGGCAACCGGCAAGGTCCCTGGCACGTCGGACATGTGTCAGGGACCTTGTCGGGAGAGCTACGGTGCAGGCCAGGCCGGGTAGCTGCTCTGGTAGTAGAGCAGCGGGTCGGTCTCGGAAACCAGGTCACCGGTGCAGACCCGTCCGATCAGGATGATGTGGTCACCGGCCTCCACCTCGCTCTCGGTACGGCACACCGCGTGCGCGATGGTGTGCTCGGTGAGCACCGGCAACCCATCACGCACCTCATACGCCACGCCGTCGAACTTGTCGGTTCCCTTGCGGGCAAAGGCGTTCGAGACGTCCTGCGCGTCGCTGTGCAGGAAGTTCACCACGAACCGGCGGGCGGTACGCAGCACGGGGAGTGTCTCGCTGCTCAGCGCCACGCACACCAGCAGCAGCGGTGGGTCCAGCGATACGCTGGTGACCGCGTTCGAGGTGAACCCCCGGTGGCTGCCGTCGGCGTCGGTGGTGGTGATGACCGTGACGCCGGTCGGGAAGGCGGACATGATGGACCGGAAGGTGGCAGGGGCGATATCCGGTGCGTTCCCGGAAAGAGAAAGAGTCGGAGCGTCGTTCATGCGTCGAAGTTATGCGCTGTGCCGGCGTCCGACCGTTTCACATTGGTACATCAGCTAGCTGGGCACCCGGCGCGCCTGCAGTGCCCACCAGAATTCGGCGACATCCTGGGTGCTGGACAGGTCGCGGGAGGTCAGTTCCTCGATCTTGGCCAACCGGTAACGCAGGGTATGCGGATGGATCGCGAGTTCCTCCGCCGCACGTGCCACCGAACGTTCCCTGGTCAGGTAGACCTCCAGGGTGTGCAGCAGCTCGGACCCCCTGGCCGCGTCGGTGCGTTGCAGCGGGCCGAGCACCTGTTCGACCACCGCGCCCATGGTCTCCATGCTCATGTTCAGCCAGGGGGTGAAGTGCCGGGCTTCCTGGTATTCCACGACTGCGGCGGGGCCCGCGGTGTTCTGCAGGGCCCACACCGCCTGGCGGTGGAACCGGGTGAGTTCGGCGCCGAGATGGAACCGGTCACTGGCCCCGGCGATACCGCCGAGGGGCTCGATCAGATCGGCGACCGGTCCCGATTCCGCCTGGCTGAGGATCAGTACGTAATCCGCGCTGGCGTAGATCAAAGCGGCCGAGCCGGTTTCGGTCCACTTCGTGTGCAGTAGCAGGCTGCTCAAGGTATTGTCACCGCGCGTCCGGACGGCGTACAGCCGCACCGGTGCGTCGATGTCGAAACCGCGGTCGCGCAGGTAATCCCGGGTGCCGGGCCGGATCCGGTCACCGTTGAGCAGGCCGCCCAGCACTTCGCCGCCGCGACGCAACCCCTCCTCTTGGCGCCGGTAGTGATCTGACAGGTGGACGGCGGCGACCGTCGCAACCTGGCGGGCCACCACGACACCGGTGGCGCCGTCGTCGCTGCGGTGCTGCAGCAGCACGAAGGTCTCCTGCGGGCCGTTGACCGGCACGACCGCACCGAACCCGTCGGTGATGATGGGATAACTACGCAGACCGGGGATTTCGGCGCGTATCGAGGCCGGAGCCGGACGCATGCCCGGTAGCGCCGGATTGCCTGCCTCGTCGACGACGTAGATGTCGAAGCCGGTGACCGCCTCGAGACGCTGAAAGACGCTCTGGGTGTCCACCCCGGACTCGGACCACCAGCGCAGCGACTCCAGGACGCGGATCTGCAGGGCCAGTCGGCTCTGGCTCAGATCGAGGTTTCCGGCGGCCACGATCCGGCTGATCCGTGCGAAGGGCACCTGCATGCCGACCCGCACGATGGGCAGGTCGAGGTCGTCGGCGGCGCGCAGCAGATCGTCGGTCAGCGGCGGTGCCCGGTGACCGATGCCCAGGCAGGACGCGTTCACCCGGGCCAGGGCCGCCAGATAGTCCACCTGGGCGTCCGGGTCGGTGGGGATGCCCAGACCGACGGTCAACAGCAGTTCGCCGCCCTCGAGCCACTGTGCGGCGTCCGGGATTTCGGCGACGTGGGTCCAGGTGACCGCGCGGTCCAGCCCGCCGCGTCCGCTCAGCACATCGAGTTCGAGGGACGCGTCGGCGACGAGATCAGCGACCCGCAGCATGCCCGCGGTCTCCAGTTGCAGTCATCGCTCAGGTCTCCAGCAGGAAGCCACGGCGGGTGTAGGTCTCGATCTTGCGATACAGCGTCGAGCGGCCGATCTGCAGCATCTCGGCGGCGCGCAGGCGGTTTCCTTGCGCCTCGGCCAGCGCCTCCCGGATCTGGTGCAGTTCGGCTTCCTCCAGCCGGGACAGCTTGCTGCGGGCAATGGTGCGCTGATGGGCATCGCTGAGGCTCTGGGTACCCAATTCGTCGAAGGGGCAGCGGGCCGCGGCGGTGTCCACCCACTCCTTCAGCTGCGCCACGTTGCCGGACCAATCGGTTTCGGTCAATGCGCGTAGCAGTGGGGGAGCTACCCGCGCGACACCGTGCGCGCCATCGGAGAGGAACTTCGTAACCAGCGCCGGAATATCGTCGCGCCGGTTGCGCAGCGCGGGCATCTCGATCTCGATCCCGCCCAGTGCGGTGGTGAGCTCCAGGGTGTGGTCGCTGAGTTGTGTCGTGGTGAGAATGACCGGTGCGCCGTCGAATTCGGCGAACACCGCCGCCAGATCGGCACGTGCCACCTCGGCCAGCGCCTCGACGTGTGTCACCACTGCCGACACACCCGTGTGCAGCGCCGCGCGGACCTGCTGCACCGCGTCGTCCCCGGCGGTCGCGCCGTCGATGACGGTAACCGCATCGGCGAGCTGCTCGGCCATCGCCTGCGCCAGCAGGGACTTGCCGGTGCCCCGTTCGCCGATGATGTAGGCGGGCATACGCCGCCGCACCGCGGTGGTGGCCACCTCCAATGCCCGTCGCAGCGCGAGGCTGTCACCGGTGAGGGCGCCGAACCCATCGGTCCGGTGGTTGACCGAGGCCGTCCGCGCCGCGCGGGTCCGGGACGGTTTCGGGCGGCGCAGCCGGATGACGCTGCCGATCGTCTCTCCGCCGGAGGTGATGGGGCGGGCCTGCACGTGCATCAGTTCGCCGGCGCCGATCGTGATATCGCGGTCCAAGGGCGAAGCGGTGCGCTCGGATTCGCGCGCATACCCCGCCAGCACCGCATAGTCGCTGTCGCCCAACAGGTTCAGAGCACCCTTGTTCGCGATCGTGGTGCGGTCGTCCATCACCACCACCGAGTCGGCGCCTCGTTTGCGGACCTCGGCCAGATAAGAGGACAGCAGGGCCTGCTCCCGCACGGCGAGCCGCGAATTCAGCATCTGGGTGATCTCGCTGGCGGCACCCTGGGCGACCGCCGCGATGGACCGGGGATCGAGCTCGGCGCCGATGTTATCCGGTAACGACAGGCTCAGCACGGCGCGTATCGAGCGGCGCAGCGGATCCATTATGGGTACCGAGGTGCAGCACGAATCCTGCAGTGCCACACAGAAATGTTCCGCCCCCCACACATGGACGGCCCGGCCCTCCTCGACCGCGGTGCCGTCACTGTTGGTCCCGGCGACATCCTCGGCCATGGCGCCGCCGCGGGTGGCCACCTGCCGTTCGACCATGCGCTGCACATCGACATCGCCGCGGAACAGCGCGATGGTGCCGTTCTGATCGGCCAGGTAGACGCTGGCGCCGGTATCGGTGGCCATCACCTGCAGGTAGTCGAGAACCGGTTCGGCACAGGCGATCACCTGCTCGTCCACCTGAGGTTCCCGGACCTGCTCGAAGACACTCAGATCGGGGCTGACCTCGCAGAGCAGGCTGCGTGTCCAGGACCGCGCGATGACCGGGCGCAGGACGGACAGATCTGTGTGCTCAGGATCGGTGACGAACCGCGCCTGAAGCTCCCGGAGCGCGCGCTGGGACAGCGACGGGTGATTCGGCTGGGGCTGCATCGGGGCGGCTTTCGGTTGCTACCGGAACTCACGCCGTGCGCGGGCCTCGGCGGACCCCGCCGAGGCGAGGGCGGATCGAGCGCGCATGGTGGGTCCTTCGGGTACTGAGCGTTCACGGGCGAAGCCCGTATGCGCGCCACCATACGTGACTGGCGGTGTGGCGGCAGCTGAACAAAGTCCGGATTTTGTCTACCCTGTCCGGTTGACCTGCGTCTTCGACAGGCTAGCGCAGTGGTCGGGTGACCGGGATCTCGCCCTACATCCGTTGGACTTGTGCACAAAACCCGGAGATTTTCTCTACTTGCCGCCAATGGCCGTCGCCCCGCCGGCCGCCCTAATCTCCCTTCGTCGGGTCGGTGCGGGCAGAGGAGGCGGACACGGATGGCGCGTCTGTCGGTCGGGAGTGCCTACGCGCAGAACCGGTCCTTTCGGGACACCTTCACCGGGTTCAGTGGTCATTCGCTGCTGCCCGGCGGGTTTGCCCGCAGCGCGTTGGCGGTGGCGCCCCGCACGCCGATGGCCGTCCGCGGTTCCGGATGTCATCTGCGCGACGAGGCCGGGCGCACGGTGATCGACACGCACAACACCTTCGCCGCGCTCATCCACGGCCACGCCCACCCGGTGGTGGAGGAGGCCGCCGCCCGCGCGATGCGCGACGGCATGGCGTTCGGGCTGCCCACCATGTACGAGGTGGACCATGCCCGCCTGACGTTGGAGCGGCTGCGCTACGTCGACCAGATCAGCTACACCACTTCGGGTTCTGAGGCCGTGACGCTGGCGGTGCGGCTGGCACGGGCAGCTACCGGTCGAGCCAAGATCGTCCTGCTCGAAGGCGCCTGGCACGGGCACAGTGACCTCGCTCTCGCGCCGGGCGGCCCGGATGTGAGGCGCGGTGTCCCAGCCGGCGTCGTGGAGGATGTCCTGCAGGTCGCGGCCGATGACGTCGCCGCGTTGACCGAGGTGTTCGACACCTTCGGCGCGGATATCGCCGCTGTGCTCATTGACCCCCGCCCCAGCAGGTCCACACCACTGAGTCCGACGTTCTGGGCTGCCGTACGGGCGCTGTCGGCGGCAGCGGGGGCGCTGCTGATCTCGGACGAGACCGTGGCGTTGCGGCTGGCGTATCACGGTGCGGCGATGGATGCCGGTGTAGCACCGGATCTCATCGTGCTTGGCGGGCTGATCGGTGGCGGCAGCCCGATTGGAGCGGTCGCCGGTCGCGCAGAATGGCTGAGTCTGCTCGACCCGTTGCAGCGGGGCCTACCGCACGGCGGGACGTTCAGCGCGAATCCGGTGACCATGGCCGCTGGTATGGCTTGCCTGCGATTGTTCACCTCGACCGAGGTCGACCGGCTGAATCGGCTCGGTGACCGGCTCCGTGCGACGCTGCGGCCGGCGGCCGAGCGGCTCGGGTATCGGGTAACCGGCACCGGCTCGTTGTTCGGGTTGGACACCGGCTCGGTCCATGGCCCGCAGACCGCACTGTGGTGGGCCGCCTACGACAGCGGTGTGCTGCTGGCACCGAGCGGGCAGGGCTCGCTGTCGACCCCGATGACCGAATCCGTGGTCGACGAGATCGCCGACCACCTGTCGGTCGCCATGGCCGCCGTGACCGACGCGGTGCCCTCATGAGCTTCCGACGCGGCCGGTTTCCCGAGCGTATCGAGATCTTCGTCGGCCGAACGTCTTTGGTGATCACCATCGCTCGGCGGGCCCACCGTGTCGATTCGACCTGTACCGAACTGACACAGTGCGCGCCCGCCATTCCCGCGAAGCTGACATGCACAACCACGAGGAGATGAACTTGACTGGCCCCTTCACCCTGACCGTCGACCAGGGCACAGCATTGGGAACCGAGGTGCTCGCCGCCATCGGTACCCCGCGCGACATCGCCGAGGAGGTCGCCGCGCACCTGGTGGAGGCCGACTGCGTGGGCCACAGCTCGCACGGGATCAGCCGACTGCCGTTCTACGTCGACTACTTCGACCGCGGCATCGTCGACCCCGGCGCCCGCCCGGAGGTCTTGGACGGCCCGACACCGCTGGTCAGCGCGAACTGGGGTTTCTCCCATCCCGCCGCCCGGCTGACCACCGATCTGGCCTGTGAGCAGGCCAAGCAGAACCGGATCGGGGTGGCCGGCCTGGTGCGCAGCACCCACCTGGGCCGGCTCGGCGCATACATGGAACGTGCCTGCGCCCAGGATTGCGTGGCGCTGGCCTTCGTCGGCGGCATGGGCGGTGACCGGCTGGTCGCGCCGTTCGGAGGCCGCACCGGACTGCTCGGCACAAACCCGATCGCCGCCGGTTTCCCGACCGCATCGGGGGCGCCGATCGTGGTGGACTTCTCCACCGCCTCGGCGCCGATCGGCAAGGTGCTGGTGGCCGCGCTGGCCGGGGAGCGGATGCCGACCCAGAGCCTGGTGGACCGCGACGGTGTACCCACCGACGATCCGCATGTCCTGGAGAACGGCGGCGCGATGCGCACCTTCGGCGATCACAAGGGTTTCGGACTCGCAGTGCTGATCGAGCTGCTCGGCAAGGTGCTGCTCGGCTCGAACGCACGCACCGACGGCAAGGGCGGCAAGATCTTCGCCGACCAGGGCTTGATGGTGATCGCCATCGCGGCCGACGCCTTCCGGGAACTCAGCGATGTACTCGACGACGCCGAGACGTTGCGGGGCCTCATCCATGCGGTACAGCCCGCGGCCGGATTCGACGCGGTGCTGGCGCCGGGAGACCCAGAACGGCAGAAACGTGCGCAGCACGGCGACACGTTCACGGTTGCCGCCGGCGCATGGGCCAAGATCACCGAAGCCGCGGTACGCGTGGGTGTGCCCGCAGAATCGCTGCCCGACGCCGTTCGGGGCTGACGCATTCACTGCCCCACAGTGAGACAGTTGTGCACCCGTGCGGACTGTTTGACTTCCATCCGTCCTCACGAGTGACCAGCGCCCGTGGGCGCCGACGCAGCGACGACACCCTTGCCTCCCTGGGGAGGTGAGGACGTGGACCGCGGCGCGGCAGCCCACGGGCGTAGCCCCGACGTGCACAGATTGCAGGAGATCCAGACATGACCGACACGGTGACCGCCCAGGTGTTCGCTGCGGCACTTGCCGAGCGGCGCAGCGGCGAAGCGATCGTCGTGCCGCACGTGATCGGCGGCAAGGAGTACTTCGATGGTCAGTTGATCGAGCGTGAGGATCCGACCGACCCCACTCGCATCATCAGCGCCTGCCACGACGCACCCACCGATCTGGTGCAGCTGGCTGTCGACACCAGCCGGGCAGCCCAGCGCGAGTGGCAGGACGTCCCGCTGGCCGAACGGGCCGCGCGGGTCCGCCGCGGCATCGACTACATCACCGAGCACACCACCGATTGGGCGGTGCGGATCGCCCTGGAGATCGGCAAGGCCGAGGGCCCGGCCCGTGCGGAGGCCGCCGAGACCCAGCAGTTCGCCCGGCTGTACCCCGACTTCGCGGAACTGCCAGGCGCTTTCGCCGAGGATCAGCTGGAAGCGATCGAGTTTCCCCTGGAGGCTGTGCTGCGTCCATACGGCGTCTTCGCCGCGATCACCCCGTTCAACTACCCGATCGCACTGTCGGCGGGCCCGGGTATCGCCGCCGTGCTGGCGGGTAACGGTGTGGTCATCAAGACCTCGCATCTCGCCCCGTGGTCGGGACAGGCCGCCTACGAGCTGTTCGAAGCTATGGATCTGCCGACCGGACTGGTCAATGTCGTGCACGGCGGTGACGAACCGGGCAAGGCGCTGGTGGCCTCCGATGTCGACGGCATCTCCTTCGTCGGCTCGGCGGAGGCCGGTTCGGCGATCATGCAGCAGGTGGCGGCCGGCCCGTACACCCGCCCGGTGATCGCCGAGATGGGCGGGAAGAACCCCGTCATCGTCACCGACACAGCCGATCTGGAGGCGGCGGCCGACGGCATCGTGTTCTCCGCATTCGATCTGGCCGGCCAGAAATGCAGCGCACTGTCGCGAGTGCTGGTCACCCCGGGCGCCCACGACCGGCTGGTCGAGTTGGTTGCCGAGCGTGCCAAGGACATTCGCATGGGGGACCCCGCGGATCCGGACTCCTATGCCGGACCACTGATCAATGCCGAGGCGGTGCAGCGGTACGAGCGGGTGGTGGCCACCGCGCGGCAGGCGGGCTTCGATGTCGTCGGCGGTCAGCGTGCCGATGACAAGAGCTACCTGGTCGGGCCGGTCGTCATCTCCCGGCTGGCCGAAGACCACGAGCTCGCGCGCACCGAGCACTTCCTGCCGTTGGTGACCATCAGCAAGGTGGACTCCTTCGACGCCGCACTGGCTGCGGCGAACGCCGTGCCGTTGGGCCTGACCGCCGGGCTCTACACCGGCGACAAGGCCGAGGCGCGCATCTTCCTGCGCGATATCCAGGCCGGCGGCGTCAACGTCAACATCCCGGGGCACTCGACCACCGGTTGGTGGCCGGGCAACTGCACCTTCGGCGGATGGAAGGGCAGCGGCTCGACGGGCAAGCAAGCCTACGGCAAGTGGTACGTCCAGCAGTTTGCGCGTGAACAGTCCCGCAAGGTCTCGCCGGAACTGCGGGAACTCCTCGCCGATTAGGGCTCCGACACCGCAGAGAATCAGAAGGAGGTCTGGTGGAGACGATCCCGATTCTGGGTGACGGATCACCCGTCGTGCCCACCGACCCGATGGCCAAGGCCCGACTCCTCGAACTGCGCGAGCGGTTCGTCTCGGATCCGGTCAACACCGATCTGTCCATGCTGCGGCCGGTGATCGAACGCTCCTGGCGACGCAGTCAGGCCTGCAAAATCAGTCCTGGTACAAAGGTTTTCGACGCCGTCGCCGAGCCGCGTCTGGATGAACAGATGCTGCGCTGCGCGGATCCGGTCCTCACCGAACTGGAGCGGATGTGTCTGGATACCGGCGGTTCGGTCGCACTCGCCGACCCCTCGGGCACGATGGCCCTCACCCGTGGGGAACCGTCGGTGGTGCGGTGGCTGGAAACGGTCTTCCCGCTCGTCGGCGGCCGGATGTCCGAGGACGTCACCGGGACGAACTCCGACGGCACCGCGCTGGAGGAGGGCTCCGCGGTGCAGGTGTGGACCGCGGAACACTTTACCGAGGCCCTGCAGGATTCGTGCTGCACCTCGGTGCTCATCAAGGATCCGCTGCGCGGGTCGGTGCGCGGGGTGCTGAGCCTGTCGATCCCCGAACGCATTGCCCTGCAATCTGATCCGCGGTCCATCCTGCTGATCGTGCAGGGTGCGGCTGCCGAGATCACCCGTCTGCTAGCGGCGAGGCTCGCCGCCCGTGAGCAGAACCTGCTGACCGCGTACCTGACCGAGGTGCGCAAGCGTGGCACCGACGCGGTGGTCGCGATGGACGAGCGCACCACAATCGCGAGCCGTCGAGCCACACAGTTGCTCGACGGCAGCGACTACAGCGTGCTGGCCGGCTATGCCCGCGAGTCGGAGCGCCGGCACACCGCCGTGGAGCACGATCTGGTGGTCGGCCCGGACCGCGTGCTGCGGTTGGAGGCGCGTCCGCTGGGTGATGCCGGGAAGGCGACGGGCACCGTGATGCGGCTGCGCAACGTGTCACCCGCCGCGTCGAAACCCAGCCGGTCCAACAACAGCCGCCGCGACGGTTTCGGCGGGGTCATCGGTGAATCGCTGTCCTTGCGACGTGCGGTGAAGGCGGCCAGCGCGGCCTGCGCCCGAGGTATGCCGGCCTATGTCGTCGGTGAGGAGGGTACCGGTAAGAGTCTGCTGGCCCAGTTGATGGCCGCCAAACTGGCTCAACGCACCGTCTACATCGACTGCGGATCGTCAGAATTCACTGCTGCACTCGATAATCTGGGCGCGGATCTGGAAGGCGGCGCCGCAGCAGTCCTGCACCGGGTCGAACGGTTGGACGCGCATGGCCGCGGGGCTCTCGTCGAGATCCTGGAGGAGTCGGAGGCGCCGCGGATGGTGCTCACCGCGCGGTCGCTCACCGACGAGACGCTGCCGGTCGTCGCCGCCCTGTGCGGTATCGAGATCACCATGCCGCCGTTGCGTGCCCGGCGGGAGGACATTGCACCGCTGGTCACCCACTTCCTGCAGACCTGGGTGGACGGCCCCAGGCGCGCGTCCGCGCGGCTGGTGGAGGCGCTGGCCTCGGCGGATTATCCCGGGAACGTCAGCCAGCTGAAGGACATCGTCGAGACCGCGGCCCGGCACAGCGCATTCGGTGAGGTGACACTCGACGACCTGCCCACGGTGCACCGTCGACTGCTGGCCCGCAGTCCGTTGTCCAGGCTGGAAGAGGCGGAGCTGCAACAGATCCGAGAGGCCATCGCGGAGGCCGGAGGCAACCGGCTGCGGGCCGCGGCGATCCTGCAGATCGGCCGGTCTACGCTGTACCGGCGCATGAACGACTTCACCAGGCGTGGATACGAGGTGGGGTGCCACAGCGGCGACTGATCGCCGCGGCATGCACACCCCTGGCGGCGACGCCATCTGACCGACCTCGATACCAAGGAGCTGTGGTGACCGCCGAGCTTGCCCCGATGCAGTCCACGACGCCTCGGGGGCCGACCCGGCGCCGGGCGTGGGGTGCCGGGACGGCATCTGCGATCGCGTACGGGATGACCCCGGTGATCGCGGTTTTCGGATTCAGCGGTGGCACCGATCCCGCCGTTCTGCTTACCGTGCGGGGCGCGTTCGCCATCGCCGCGATCGCGCTGCTGTGTGCGCTCACCCGCCGATTCCGCCGCGTCCCGGTCCGGGCAGCGATGGGTCTGGTCGCAGTGGCCGGACCGCTGTTCGGGTTGCAGATGCTGGCCTACTTCGCCGCCGTTGCCCACGGCGGCGCGCAACTGGCCGTGGTTGTCGTGCATGTCTATCCGATCCTGGTGATCCTGCTGGTCGCCGCGCACACCCGGACCCCGGTGTCGCGGTCGTCGACCGGTTTGGCCGCGGTGATCCTGGTGGGGCTGGCGCTGGTGACGTTGACCGCCGGTGCCACCGCACCCGCCGCTGCGATCGGTCTGGCGTTACTCAGCGCCTCCGGCTACGCGGTCTATCTGGTGGCCGGCGAACGCTGGGTGCACCAGGTCGGCACCGTGCTGTCGACCCTGTTGGTGACAGTGGGCGCGACGGCGACTGTCGCGGGCTACGCACTGGCCTCCGGAAAGAACTTCGAGGTATCGACCAGCGCCTGGCAGGTGGCTGTGGTCCAGGGGTTGGTGTTGCTGCCGGTCGGATTGTGCGGCGCGCTCTACGCGGTGCGCACCCTGGGCTCGGTGCCGGTGAGCATCCTGGGCACCCTGGAGCCGGTGGTCGGGTTGGTGGCGGCCACCGTCCTGCTGGACGAGTGGTTGACGCCGATGCAGTGCGTCGGGGTCGCGGTGATCCTCGCGGCGTGTGCGATGCTGCCGTGGGTCGCGCCCCGCCCGGACGACCGCGACGGCGAGCTAGACGCTGGTCACGACCCGCTCGACCCCGGTGCGGGGGTCCCCGGCCCACCCGGCGACCAGGGCGCGGACCTGGTCGGCGGTGACGCACCCCAACCACCGGTCCTCGGGGTGTACGACCATGACCGGGCCGTGGTTGCACGGGAACAGACATCCGGTCTGGGTGACCAGCACCTGATCCTCGTCGAGACCGTGGGCGCGCAGCGATTCGTCGACGGCGACCGCGATGTCGGCGCCGCCGCGGGCGGTGCAACGCGGACCCCGGCAGACCAACAGATGGCGGCCGTGCCGGGGGATCTGCTCCCACGCGGGTGAGGACAGACCGGCCTCCTCGCCGGTGACCGGGCTTTCGGCGACGCGGACATCGAGGGTGTTCGGATGCCCACGGGTCCAGTCCGCGGCGACCCGGCGCAACCACGACCGCGCCGGTGCGGGGGCGCCCGCGCTCGGTACCGCGATCAGCCGCACCTCGGCGCGCGGCCGGTCCGCCGCGATCTCGTCGAGTACCTGATGCAGGGTGGGGGTGCCGAGTTGAAGGTAGGCGAGCCGGGCTCCGACCTGGTCGGCGAGCATCCTCAAATCGGTCTCGCGGGCGGGACTGTCGGCACCCATGCCGACCAGGACCAGTTGGTGCACGGCGCATCAACCCTTCTCGGGGAGTTCCGCCCCGGCAGGAAAACAGAGACGAAGCGAAGGTCTGGCTTACGAGCCCCCGAGGGCTGCGTTCACAGTGGCGGTACCGCGCCGGAGTCGCACCGGACTTCCTCGTCCTGTCTCACATGGACGGCTGGACTGTAACAGCCCAGGTCATCCCGCCAGCGGCACCGCCACCTCGTTGCGCCGCCGGAACGGTAACGTCCACGGCGGGTCGTAGAACCAGGCCACCGGTTCGCCGTCGGGGTGGAAGTCGGTGCCGTGCAACGCCTTCAGCAGTTCCGCGGACTTCTTGGTGACGCAGGTGGGGCTGCGGTCACCGGTGAACTGCAAGACCGCGAACCGTTCGGCGGGCACTTCGACCACCGTCACCGCCGGGTCGTCGGGCTCGGGCAGGGTGTCCATCGACCATTTGGACGGCATGTAGAACCGGATCACCGAGTCGCCGGTGCCGCCGCTGGTGCTCTGCGCCACCGGCGCGGTCATCGCAATCTTGTCGCCCTGCTGGGCGACCGGGGCCGTCATCGCGATCTTCTCGTCCCGGTGGTTGCCGCCGAAGATGTAGCGGGCCAGCCGGCGGAACCCCTCACTGCGGGCGTCGTCGCCGTCGCCGGAAACCCGGGTCTGCGCCGCGATCCGCGGCCCGTACTTGCGGATCTCGACGTTACCGACGCGGCCCTCCCGGATGTAGAAGGGTTCCTCGGTACCGATCCGGATACCGAAGATGCCTCCGACTCCCTCGGCGATCTGGACGGCGGCCCCTGCGATCTTCGTCAACATGCCTGTGAGGTACCCATCGCGGGCAGGAATTACTCGCGCGGCTCGCCGTGTCAGCTGTTCAGGACGTCGAGTGCGTGCAGGGCGAACTGCAGGGACAGGGCGGTCCTGGGCTCTTCGAGTTCGACTCCGAGGATGCGCTGCAGACGATTCAGGTGTCCGTAGAGGGTGGGCCGGCTGATCAGGAGGTGCCGAGCGGTGGCGGCCTTGTTGCGACCTTGGTCGAGGTAGGCCCGCAGCACCTCGAGCAGCTGGTCACGGTCTTCGCGTGGCAAGCGCAGCAGCGGCGCCAGTTGACGTTCGGTGTAGCTCTGCAACGAGCTGTCATCCTGCAGCAGGCGAAGCAAGCCGTGCACGCCCACGTCCCGCATACGGTAATAGGGAAGTGCCTCGGCGCCGTTGGCGGCGGCTACCACTTCGGCGGCTTCGTTGCAGGAACGGCGAACGTCGGAGAACCGGGTGACCGTGGTGCCGAAGCAGATGGTCGGGGCGGGCAGTTTCTTTGGTCTCGTTGCGGCGCGGGCGCGCTCGGCGAACTTACCCATCGCGGCTTCCAGGGCGCGCTCCGACGGTGCGAACAGCAATAGCCGGATTTGGTGGGACATCATTGGTCCCGCCAACGTCGTCACGTTGCAGTCGCGTGCGATGCGATTGACCCAGGCGATGATCTCGCGGGCATCCCCGCTGGGACTCTTGCCGCGGGTCTCCGGCGGCCGGGCAAACCGCACGCAGCCCCCGGCGAACACCCGATGCTCGACTTCGAGGCCATACGCCTGGCAGCGGGCGACCGCGTCCTCCTCGCTGAGGTAGCGCTGTTCGTAGAGGACGTCCAATAGTGTCTCGCGTGCGCGCCACTCGAAATCGTGGTCGTCGGCTGCCAGAAGCCGTTGCAGGGCAAGCGCATCCGCGGTGCGGTCGGCAATCAGCCGATCGGAGGTGGTGGGTTCCCGGTCGAGTTGGACGATCAGGCGGCCCCACCGCTCGTCCCGCGTGCCGACACTGATCAGCAACGTGCCCGTCTGGGCGTCAAAAGCACTGTCGTCGGCGGACTGCAACTTGAGTGACCGCTCACGCCAATGCGTCACGATTGCGGGCGACGTGTCGCCGGACGACGCGAATCCGATGAGCCGGTGGGCGAGGTCCTCGAGCAGCACGGGGCGCTGCAGGAGGCCGTATGCGTGCTGCAGGATCTCGTCGGGGGAGGGGTCGGTCAGACTGAGCCGATTGAACGAGGCCTGCATCGACGCGATCCGCTCCAGCTCCTGGGTGTGCCTGGACAGGATCAGGCTGTGCACGCTGTGGGTGACGTCGACGAATCGAGTCGAGCGGCCCAGCACGCCGAGGGCAAGGCCGAGTTCCTCGGCCCGAGCCACCGCGGCGGCCGGGAATTCGTCGAAGAACAGTCCGAGTTCGAGGAGCAGGCCTGCGGCCCCGCGCTGGGTCAGCACTTCCAGCACCGGCAGCCAGTCCTCGGGACGGTTCTGCAAGCCCATACCGCTGGTCAGGACCAAATCACCGGCGTTGATGAACTGAGCGAGGTCGGGCTGTTCGCAAACGTGCACCCACCGTACCGGCCGGGTCGTCCATCGTTCGGACACCAGCAGCCGAGGCTGACCGTCGAGCACCGCGGGCAGGTTCAAGATATCCGCGACGGTCGGGAGGATCGCATCCGAGGGAGTTACACAAACGTCAAACATCAGCGATGATCCTACATTTTCGTAGCGGCATCCCGCCCGCGCGGCGACTTACGCTGATCGTCATTCGGCGCCAGGCAGTGGCGCAGATCACCTGAGGAGGCGAATGTCGACCGCGACGGAACGCGCGATCGTGCCCGATGACGTCCATGGACTCATCGAACGCGCGGCCAGAATGTGGCCGGACAAGGTCGGGCTCACATTCCCGCATCTTGCAACCGATCTCACCTTCGGGCAGATCAACCAGATGGCCAACGACTTCGCCGACGTCCTGGCCCGGCACGGTATCGGCAGTGGCGATCGGGTCGCTGTCCTGCTGCGCAACCGTCCGGAGTTCGCCGGCGTCTGGTTGGCCGCGGCCAAGATCGGCGCCATGATGGTGCCGATCAACACGCGCTTCACCGCGTCGGAGGTGCGATACGTACTCGAACATTCGGGTGCGGCGCTGCTGGTCACCGAGGACAATCTCGCCTCGCTGGCCGCCGGGTGTGCGGTCACCGTGCTCACCTGCCGGGAGCTCGTCGTACCGAGGGCCGAGGAGGTGCAACGCGGCGATCTGGAGCTCGAACACCGGGCGGACGCCGCCACTCTCCTGAACATCCAATACACCTCGGGAACGACCGCGAAGCCCAAGGGTTGCCTTCTGCCGCAGGGGTACTGGATCCGTATCGCGAAGGAGATGACGCTGCCGGATCCCGACGGTCGCTCGACGGTGAGCATCGGCCATCATGACCGCTTTCTCATCGCACAGCCGATGCACTACATGGATCCGCAGTGGCACATCGCCTCGGCCCTCATGGCCGGAGCAACGCTGGTCATCTTGGACGGCTTCCATCCGAGCACCTTCTGGGATGCCATCCGCGAGCACCGGGTCACCATCTTCTACTGTCTCGGTGCGATGCCCACGCTGCTGCTGAAGATGCCGGCCCACGCAGACGATCACAACCACCTCGTGCGGGCGATCCTGTGCTCGGCGATACCCCCGGACCTGCACACGGAACTGGAACGACGCTGGGGCGCACCGTGGTTCGAGTTGTACGGGATGACCGAGACGGGTGTGGACATCCGCGTCCGCGCCGCCGAACACGACGAGCTGCTGGGCACCGCATGCATCGGGCGGCCGGCTCTCGATCGCGAGGCGGGCATCCTCGACGAGGAGGGCAGACCGCTTCCGGCCGGCTCGCTGGGAGAACTCGCGCTGCGTGGCCCCTGGATGATGGATGGTTACTTCCGGGACCAGGAGGCGACGGATCGGGTCAGGATCGACGGTTGGCTGCGGACCGGTGATCTGGCCCGCATGGATGAAGAAGGCCGCATCTACTTCGTCGGCCGCGCCAAGCACATGATCCGGCGAGCGGGGGAGAACATCTCGGCCGCTCAAGTGGAAGAGGCACTCGTCGCCCACTCGGACGTGATCGAAGCGGCTTGCGTTCCGGTGCCGGATGCGTTGCGTGGCGAGGAAGTCGGCGCGTTCGTCCGCATGCGCGGCGGCGCCGCTCCAGATCCGGAGGCGCTGGCGCAGCACGCGCAGACCAGGTTGGCGAAGTTCAAGGTCCCCCGGTTCTGGACCTTCGTCGACTCCTTCCCGCGCACCGCTTCGGAACGCGTGGAACGGCGGCACCTGGTAGCCGGGCTGGGACCGGGACCGGTGGTCTACGACCGAGCCGAAGGCACCTGGATCGAAAGCCCCTTCAACACCGGCAAAAACCTGACAACCACTACGGAAGGTGGCATCTGATGCACCAGTTCATCAACGGTCGACGCTGCGCGGGCAACTCACGCACCACCCTGGACAACGTCAATCCGGCCACCGGCGAGGTGATCGAAACCCTCGACCTGGCCAACGCGGACGACGTCGACGCGGCGGTACGCGCCGCGCGGGCAGCCCAGCGCGGTTGGGCCGAAACTCCGCCTTCGGCTCGCGCCGAACTCGTCTACCGGGTCGCCGCCCACATTCAGGAGCATCTCGAGGAGTTCGCCGCCGTCGAGTCGCGAGAGTCCGGTAAGCCGATCCGACTGGCCAGCGAGGGCGACCTGCCAGGTGTGGTCGACACCGGGATGTTCTTCGCCGGAGCTGCCCGACACCTCGAGGGCAAGGCCGCCGCAGAGTACAGCGGCGATCACACCTCCTACGTCCGGCGTGACCCGGTGGGCGTGGTGGGAGCGATCACACCGTGGAACTTTCCCATGCTGATGGCCGCCTGGAAGGCATTCCCGATCATTGCGGCCGGTAACTCTCTGGTAATCAAGCCTTCTGAGATGACACCGGGTACCACGCTGATGCTGGCGCAGGCCTTCGCCGACGCCGGCCTCCCGCCGGGCGTCTTCAACGTCGTCGTGGGGACGGGCGGCGAAGCGGGTGACGCGCTGTCCAGCCATCCCGACGTGGACATGGTCTGCTTCACCGGATCGACCGGCGTCGGCCGCAACGTCATGCAAGCGGCATCGCAGCGCAATGCGCGCGTGCACCTCGAACTCGGCGGCAAAGCCCCGTTCGTCGTCCATGACGACGCCGATCTGGAGGCGGCCTGCCACGGTGCGGTAGCCGGTGCGCTCAGCAACGTCGGACAGGATTGCACCGCCGCTACCCGGGCGTATGTGCATCGCTCCCGCTACGACGAATTCGTCACGCGGGTAGCTGAATTGATGGAGGGAGTGCGGTTGGGGCCCACCGACGACCCGGCGACGGACCTCGGTCCGCTGGTCTCCCGGCGTCAGCAGGAAACCGTCTCGGCGGCCGTCGACCGGGCGCGCGCCGACGGCGCGACCGTGGTGACCGGTGGGGAGGCGCCCGGGGGTGAACTCGCAAAGGGCAGTTACTACCGGCCCACCCTGATCACCGGCGCCCGCCAGGACTCGTCGATCGTGCAGGACGAGGTTTTCGGGCCGGTTCTGGTCTGTCTGCCCTTCGATGACGACGACGAAGCCATCGCCCTGGCCAACGACACCCGCTACGGCCTGGCGGCGTCGGTCTGGACCACGAATGTGTTCCGTGCCAACCGCGCCACCCGCGAAATTCAAGCGGGCTGCGTCTGGGTCAACGACCACATTCCGATGGCCACGGAGATGCCGCACGGGGGCGTCAAGTCTTCCGGTTTCGGCAAGGACATGAGCGCTTACGCGTTCGACGAGTACACGGTGGTCCGCCACGTCATGTTCGACAACACCGGCGTCGCTCACAAGCCGTGGCATCGCGCCATCTTCACCTTCAACGCCTGAATCTTGTACGACGACCTACGCGAAAGTAATGACATGACCATCGAATTCCCCGCGGCCGTACTCGGAAAGGCCGGAGAACCCCTGACCGTGGAAACGGTCACGCTCCCCAGCGTCCCGCCGCCCGGTGAGGTCCTCGTGCGGCTCGAGGCCAGCGGCGTCTGCCACAGCGATTACCACGTTGCGCTCGGTGAGTGGGCCGCCCCCATGCCCATGGTGCTCGGACACGAGGGCGCCGGCGTCGTCGAGGCGGTCGGCGACGGGGTGCGCGATCTCACCGTCGGCGACCATGTCGTCCTGTCGTGGACGCCGTCGTGTCGTCGCTGCAAGTTCTGCATCTCGGGGCGGCCGGTGCTCTGCGATCTGGTGAACCAGATGTCCGGGCAGCACTTGTCGTTCGACGGCACCACCCGTCTGACGCGAAGCACCGGCGAGGAGATGTTCAGCTTCGTCGCGCTCGGCACCTTCGGTCAGTACGTCATGGCACCGGAGTCCGGCGCGATCCGGATCAGCAACGATGCTCCCTTCGCGCAGGCCGCCCTCGTCGGCTGCGCCGTCACCACCGGCATCGGTGCCGTCACCAACACCGCGAAGCTCGAACCCGGCAGCACCGCGCTGGTAATCGGCTGCGGTGGTGTGGGTTTGAACATCGTGCAGGGTGCTCGGCTGGCCGGCGCCAGTCAGATCATCGCGGTGGATCGGGCCCCGGCGAAGTTGGAGGCAGCCAGGAACTTCGGCGCCACCGCCACCGTCGACTCCACCGACACGGACGTTCTTGAGGTCGTCCGCGACCTCACCGGCGGCACGGGCGTGGACTATGCGTTCGAGGCGATCGGGCTGGCTCCGACGATCGAGCTGTGCTACGAGGCGATCGCCCGCGGCGGCACCGTGGTGGTCGCCGGCCAGGTGGCCGAGGGCGTCAAGATCAGTCTGGATCCGTTCGTCATGTCCGATCAGGAGAAAAAGGTCATCGGCTCGAACTACGGATCGAGTAGGCCGCCCATCGACTTCCCGAAGATCATCGATCTCTACCTCGCCGGTGCCGTCGACCTGGACTCGCTGGTCACCGACCGCATCAGCCTCGACCAGGTCAACGATGCGTTCGCCGCGATGAAGCGGGGGGAGGGCATTCGGTCGGTGATCCAGTACTAGCCAGCCCTGCCCCATCCCCGTTGACCAACAACACTTCCAAGCGAGGCGTCACGCCATGACCAGTACCACTCCGCAAGTAGATTCATCCACCGCGCCGGCCGGCCGGCACACCTTGGCTCGCACGCTCGGTGTCCGCCAGATCGTGTTCATGGTCATCGCGGGCGCCGCGCCCCTGACCGTCGTCGTCGGCATCGTGCCGCTGATGATGTCCATGGGCAACGGTATCGGCGCGCCGCTGGATTACCTTGTGGCCGGGGCAATCCTGCTGCTGTTCGCCGTGGGCTTCGCGACCATGAGCGGTGAGGTGAAGAACGCAGGCGCGTTCTACGCCTACATCCAGAAGGGCCTGGGTCGTATCCCGGGCCTGGGCGCTGCGTCGCTGGCCATGGTGACGTATCTGTTCGTTCTCGTCGCCGTGGTCGCCTACCTCGGCGCCGCGGTGAGCAATGCGATCGCAAGTTACACCGACACCCAGACACCATGGTGGTTGTGGTCGTTGATCGCGCTTGCCTCGATCGCGTTCCTGGGGCATCGAAATGTCGAACTGAGCGCGAAAGTTCTTGGCGTGGTGTTGATCGCGGAGATCGCCATCGTTGCGGTGGTGGATCTGTGCATCGTGGTCGCCGGGGGTGAGGCCGGTCTCAGCGCTGCACCGTTCGCTCCCGGTCACCTACTCGACGGGGCCGTCGGCACGGGCGTCATGTTCGCGATCTTCGGCTACGTCGGCTTCGAAGCCACCGCCGCATTCCGGTCCGAGGCCAAGGACCCGGATCGGACGATTCCGCGGGCCACCTTCACCGCTGTCGGCGTGATCACCGTCTTCTACACGATCTCTGCCTGGGCGGTGATCGTCGGCGCGGGCGTCGACAATGCGGTTGCCGCCGCCACCGACGACCCGGTCAACCTCGTGCTCGATCTCGGTGACCGCTTCGCCGGACGCTTCGCGCACGACCTGATGCAGGTCTTGCTGGTCACCAGCTTCTACGCCTGCACGCTGACGTTCCACAACGTCGCCGGGCGCTACGTGTACACCCTCGGGCGGCTCGGTGCCCTGCCGACACGTCTCGGCGACGTCCACGAGCGGCATCGGTCACCGTACGTCGCGTCCGCGCTCGTCGTGATGGTGGTGACACTGCTGTTGACCGTCATGGCGGTGCCCGGCCTCGACCCGGTGGTGCAGATCTACGCGTGGCTGTCCGGTGCGGCGACGCTCGGTGTGGTTTCGCTGATGGCGCTGACCTCGCTGGCGGTGATCGTCTTCTTCGCCAAACATGCCCGGCCCCAGTCGGTGTGGAAGAAGTTCGTCGCCCCAGCCGCGGCGTTGCTCGGTCTGCTCATCGCGATCGCCTTGATCGTGGGCAACTTCGCCACACTTGTGGGCAGTCAATGGATGGCCTGGCTGTTGGGGAGCATCCTGATCGTGGCGTTCGTCACCGGCATGGCGTGGTCCCTCGGACTGCGCGCCGCCCGTCCAGAGGCATTCGAACGACTCGACGCCAACCTGGAGAACTGAGCCGAGCATGCGGCCATTGGGCAATCGACCACCGATCATCTGCGCGACGACGAACACCACCAGGAGCATGACATGACACAAACCCACCGCCAGGCGCAGCCGACCGCGGGTACGGCAGTCACCCACCGGCGCTACGTGGACCACAGCCGTGCCCACTACGGCGGGGGTCTGGTCGACGGCGGCTACGTCATGGGATTGTTCAGTGACATCGCCACCGATCTGACCTTGCACACCGACGGAGACGAGGGGCTGCTCGCCTCGTATTCGCGGGTCGATTTCCACGCACCGCTTCGAGCCGGCGATGTCCTGGAGATCACCGCCACCCTGACCCGCGTCGGAACCCGCAGCCGCACCGTCTCTTTCGAGGCCAAGGTGTTGGTCCGCACCGGTACCCAAGATTCCGTTTCACGCGGAGAGGTGCTGGTCGAACCGCTGCCGATCGCATCCGCGACCGGCACGGTGGTGGTTCCTCTGCAAGGCTGACCCACCAGGGCTACTCGGGCGGCGCGAAGAACTCCAACGCGATGCCGTCCGGGTCCCGGAAACTCAGGCCGGACCCGTACTGCGCATCCACGATGCCGCCGTGCGTAATGCCCAGCGCCTCGAGCTTGTGGACCCAGTGCTGCAGCTCTGTGCGGGACGCGACGCCGAAGCCGATGTGGTCCAGCCCGGCCCGGAACTCGGTGAACTCACCCGGGGCGATGTCGCGATCGTGCTGATGGATGCCGAACAGGGTGCCGTCCCCGAATGCCCACACCACATGGCGGAACCCGCCGTCGGTGTGTTCGTCGAGCACCGGGTCGGCGCCGATCAGTGCGCGGTACCAGGGCTCGCTCACCCCGATATCGCTGACCGTCACGGCGACGTGGTTGAGCCCGGTCATAGCCATGGAACCCTCCTGCCCGATCGTTCCGTTCCACACCGCAGGCTTGCGCCCGCGCCCGCGCCGGCGTCTCGGTGGCACTGACTCGGCGGGCCCAGCCTGATGTAATCGAGTACACCACCTTGTGAGACGCTGCCGACGTGTTTGCGCGCAGAACCTCAGCCCGAGCAGTCGGCCTGGCGGCCGGATACCTGGCCGACGTGTGCCTGGCCGACCCGCAACGCGGTCACCCGGTGGCCGCGTTCGGTACCGCCGCCGCCGCACTGGAACGTCGCACCTACGCCGATAACCGGGCGGCGGGGGCGGTGCACACCGCGGCGCTGCTGGGCGGGCTGGGTGCCCTCGGGGTGGCGGTGGAGCGCGCCGCGCGGCGTCGTGGGCCGGTCTGGACCGCGGCGTCCACCGCGCTGGCCACCTACGTGGTGCTCGGCGGAACATCGTTGGCCCGCACCGGTGCCGAGCTGGCGGGCAGGCTGGAACGCGAGGACGTCGACGGGGCGCGGGCGCTGCTGCCGTCGCTGTGCGGGCGGGACCCGGCCGCCCTGGATGCCGAGGGGCTGGCCCGGGCAGCGCTGGAATCGGTCGCAGAGAACACCTCGGACGCGCAGGTCGCCCCGATCCTGTGGGGCGCGGTGGCCGGTGTGCCCGGCCTGCTGGTGTACCGGGGCGCCAACACCCTCGATGCGATGATCGGGCACAAGTCGCCGAAGTACCTGCGGTTCGGCTGGGCCGCAGCACGTTTCGACGACGCCGCGAACTACCTGGGGGCCCGCGCCACCGGGCTGACCGTGATGGCGGTCAGCGGTGCACCGGGCTCGGCTTGGCGGGCGTGGCGCCGCGATGCCGCAAAGCATCCCAGCCCGAACGCGGGGGTGGCCGAGGCCGCGTTCGCCGGTGCGCTCGGAGTGCGCCTCGGCGGCCCGACCCAGTACGCGCATCGCCTCGAGATCCGGCCGACGCTGGGCGACGGGCCCGCCCCGACCGCGGCGGACCTGCGCCGCGGGGTGCGGCTGTCGCGAGCGGTGCAGATGGGTGCGGTGGTGCTGGCGGTGGCGGTCAGCGCCGCTTGCCGTACCGGTCGGCCAGCTTCTTCTCGGCGCTGACGGGATTCGCGGGCGCGGCGGTATCGGCCTCCTGCGCCGCCTGCAGCGCCTTCTCCCGGCGCCGCACCTTCACCTCGGCGACCACGAAGTAGGCCACCCCGATCGGGGCGATGATCCCGAACGCGATCCACTGGATGCCGTAGGACAGGAACGGGCCGGCGTCCAGCACCGGCAGCGGGATCGTGCCCAGGCCGCCGGGCTGATCCTCGACCAGTTGCAGGTAGGAGCCGGTCAGCAGCGGGACGCCGGTGAGCTCGGAGATCTGCGGCGGGTTGATGGTGTACACCTGCTGGACGCCCTCGGCGACGAACGGGTCCTTGCCGGGGAACAGCCCCTCCGAGTCCCGCAGCCGGGCGGTGATGGTCACCGGCTCGGACGGCGCCGGGTCGATCGTCGGCACCGCGGTGCCCTGCTCGATTTTGAGATAGCCGCGGTTGACCAGCACGGTCGGGCCGTCGTCGACGTCGAACGGCACCAGCACCTCGTAGGCCGGTGCGCCGTCGACCGAGCGCAGCCGGGCCAGCACCTGCTTGTCGGGCAGATAGTGGCCGGTGGCCGTCACCCGCTGCCACTGATGGTCGTGCGCCGACGAATCCTGCTGCGGCAGATACGTCTTCAGTGGTACCGGGTCGGTGTTCAACGAGCTGGCGATCTGCGCGTTCTCCCGCGAGGTGGTGGTGTTCTTGCCCAGCTGCCACGGTGCCAGCACCGTGAAGCACAGCCAGGCGAAGGCCGCCACCACCACGTACAACGCCAGCCACTGGGGCCGCAACAGGAAAGCCCACCGCTTCATCGGGTCAACCCCAGCCGTTCGTCGATCCAGGAGTGCAGGCCGGGCAGGGACGCCTCGATGACGGTGAACACCGCCTCGAAATCCTCCGGCCCGCCGTAGTACGGGTCCTCGACGTCGAGGGTGAAGGCCGCCGACCGCGGGTCGAAGGACCGCATCATCCGCAGCCGCTCCGGCGGCACACCCATGCCGGCCAGGAAGCGCTGGTGATTGCGTCCCATCGCGACGAGCATGTCGGCCGCCAGATGGTCGTCGTCGAGTTGCGCGGCGCGGTGGGTGCTCGGGTAGCCGTGTGCGTGCAGCACCGCGTTGGTGCGGTGGTCCGCCCCGTCGCCGGCGTGCCAGCCGCCGGTGCCGGCGCTGGTCACCCGCACCCGCTCGGACAGGCCACGTTGCTGGATCTGATGCGCCAGCATCTTCTCCGCCATCGGGGACCGGCAGATGTTGCCCGAGCAGACGAAGCTGACGTGCAGGCTGTGCTCATCCCCGGGTCGCTCCGCTGTCCCCCGCACGCGGGAGGTGCCCCCAGCCCGCCGGTCAGACACCGAGCACCTCCCTGAGTTCCGCCATCGTCGCCACCCGGTGCCGCGGCACGGAGGCACCCGGGCCGTCGAAGTCGGTGCGCCCGTATCCCCAGTCGACGACCACCGTGTCGATGCCGTGCTCGGCGGCGCCCTCGACATCGTGCGAGCGGTCACCGACCATCAGCACCCGCTCGGGCAGCGGCGTCAGCTGCGCCAGCGCGTGGGCCACCACATCGGCCTTCTCGGCGCGGGTGCCGTCCGCGCTGGCACCGGCGATGACCTCGAAGTGCCCGTCGAGTTCGAAGTGGGCCAGGATGCGCTGCGCGGTGCCCTGCACCTTCGAGGTCGCGACCGCCAGCCGGACCCCGGCCCGCCGCAGGTCGGTGAGCAGCTCGGGGATCCCGTCGAACACCCGGTTCATCGACCAGCCGCGGGTGGTGTAGTCGGCTCGGTAGGCGCTGATCGCCTCGTCGGCGCGGTCACCGAGGCCCATCGAACTCAGCGTGTGCGGCATCGGCGGGCCGACGATCCGGCCGGCCAGATCACCCTCGGGCACCGGGGCGCCGACGGTCTCCAGCGCGTGCCGGAAGCTGGCGACGATGCCCTCGGCGGAGTCGGTCAACGTGCCGTCGAGATCGAAGAGGACCAGTTCCGGTGCCCGGGTCACAGTGTCAGCCACCCCTTCATTGTCGCCGATGTTCAACAGTGCCCGGGCGGCGCACTAGGGTCGTGCTGTGGTTCACGAGGTCCGGCAGGCGGCGCGCTATCACGGTGACCAGGCCGTG
The DNA here is from genome assembly GCA_900078775.1 of Mycolicibacterium aurum. Lineage (GTDB taxonomy): Bacteria > Actinomycetota > Actinomycetes > Mycobacteriales > Mycobacteriaceae > Mycobacterium > Mycobacterium aurum_A. The sequence goes on along the minus strand of LT549889.1, from coordinate 2,666,006 downwards.
ACGCCCGGAATGCTGGACTTCGCCGTCAACGTCCGCGCCGCCGGCCCGCCGTCCTGGCTGGTCGAGCGTCTGGCCGCCCGACTGCCCGACCTGGGGCATTACCCGAGCGCGGCCGACGTGGCCCGGGCGACGCAGGCGGTCGCGCGACGGCACGGCCGCGCCCCCGACGAGGTGGCGTTGCTGGCCGGCGGGGCCGAGGGCTTCGCCCTGCTGCCGGAGTTGGCGCCGCGGCTGGTGGCGCTGATCGCGCCGTCGTTCACCGAACCGGAGGCGATGCTGGGCGCGGCCGGTATCCCCGTCCGACACGTGGTGCTCACGGAGCCGTTCGCGCTGGCCGGCGCGCAGGTACCCGAGGATGCGGATCTGGTAGTGGTGGGTAACCCCACGAATCCGACCTCGGTGCTGCACCCCGCCCGCGACATCCTCGCGCTGCGCCGGCCGGGCCGCATCGTGGTCGTCGACGAGGCGTTCGCCGATGCGGTGCCGGGCGAGCCGGAGTCGCTGGCCGGGATGTCGCTGCCCGATGTGGTGGTGCTGCGCAGCCTGACCAAGACCTGGTCGCTGGCCGGCCTGCGGGTCGGGTACGCGCTCGGTGCCCCCGAGGTGCTGGCCCGGCTGACCGCCCGGCGCGCGCACTGGCCGCTGGGCACGCTGCAGTTGGAGGCCGTGACGGCCTGCTGCGCACCGCAGGCCGTGGCCGAAGCGGAGGCGTCCGCGCAGGTGTTCGCCGGTTTGCGCGCTCAACTGGTGACCGGGTTGCGGGCCGCCGGACTGGAGGTGCTGGACGGGAGTGCGCCGTTCCTGCTGGTGCGGGTGCCCGACGCCGAGCTGGTCCGTAAGCGGTTGGATGGCAAGGGGATTGCGGTGCGCCGCTGTGACACCTTCGTCGGCCTGGACGACGGGTATCTGCGGGTGGCGGTGCGTGCCGAATGGCCCCGACTGGTCGATGCGCTGACGGAGGTGCTGTCGTGACTGTGACCCTCGGCGAGGTGATCGGCGTCCTGGACGCCGCGTACCCGCCTGCGCTGGCCCATGATTGGGACTCGGTCGGCTTGGTGTGCGGGGATCCCGGCGAGCCGGTGACCTCGGTGACGATCTCGGTGGATGCCACCGAGTCGGTGCTCGCCGAGGTACCCGACGGCGGCCTGCTGCTGGCCCACCATCCGCTGCTGCTGCGCGGGGTGGACACGGTGGCCGCATCGACGGCCAAGGGTGCGCTGATCCACCGGATGATCCGGGCCGGGCAGTCCCTGTTCACCGCGCACACCAACGCCGATTCGGCCTCGCCCGGGGTTTCGGACGCCCTGGCCGACAGCCTCGGGCTGGTGGTCGAGGACGTGCTGTCACGCGGTCCGTCCGGCCCCGATCTGGACAAGTGGGTGGTGTTCGTCCCGGTCGAACATGCCGGGGCGCTGCGGGATTCGCTGTTCGCGGCGGGCGCCGGGCAGATCGGCGACTACTCCTGCTGCAGCTGGAGCGTGCGCGGCACCGGCCAGTTCCTGCCGCTCGAGGGCGCGTCGCCGGCCATCGGGCAGGTGGGCGCCGTCGAGCAGGTCGCCGAGGACCGGGTCGAGGTGATCGCCCCGGCGAAGCTGCGCGGCCGGGTGCTCGCGGCGCTGCGGCACGCGCATCCCTACCAGGAACCGGCGTTCGACGTGTTCGCGCTGGCAGCGCTGCCCGCCGACGTCGGGATCGGCCGGATCTGCTCGCTGCCCGAACCGGAACCGTTGTCGGCGTTCGTATCCCGTGTGCACGGTGCGCTGCCGAAGACCACCTGGGGAGTTCGTGCGGCCGGCGCCGCCGACGCCATGGTGTCCCGGGTGGCCGTCTGTGGTGGGGCGGGTGACTCGCTGCTGGGCACGGTGCGCGGGGCCGGGGTGCAGGCGTACGTCACCGCCGACCTGCGGCACCACCCGGCCGACGAACACGGCCGGGTTTCCGATGTGGCGCTGGTGGACGTCGCGCACTGGGCGAGTGAGTTCCCCTGGTGTCACCAGGCGGCGGCGCTGCTGCGCGGCAGCTTCGGCGAGGCTTTACCGGTGCGGGTCAGCACCGTGCGCACCGATCCGTGGAATATCGATGGAGGTCCTCATTCATGAAAGCTGAAATCGACCAGCAGCGGACGCTGTTGACGCTGGCCGAGGTGGACGCCGAGTTGCGCCGCATCGCGCACCGCGCCGCCAACCTCACCGAGCAGCAGGAGGTCGACCGGCTGCAGGAGCAGCACAAGGTGGCCAACGATCAGCTGGCCGTCGTCGGGATCGCGCTGGAGGATCTCGACGGTGAGATCGCCAAGCTGGAGAGCGAGATCGAGTCCGTGCGCCAGCGCGAGGAGCGCGACCGCGGACTGCTCGCCGGCGGCACGGTGAATGCCAAGCAGCTCAGCGAACTTCAGCACGAGCTGGAGACCCTGGAGCGCCGGCAGGCCTCGCTGGAGGACTCGCTGCTGGAGGTCATGGAGCGCCGGGAGGCGTTGCAGGCGCAGCAGTCCGAGGAGCTGGCCCGTATCGACGAGTTGCAGAACCAGCTGTCGGAGGCCCAGCGCATCCGCGACGAGGCGCAAACGGAGATCGACCGCGCGCGTGAGGGTTGCGGGACACGGCGCTCCGGTCTGGCCGGTTCGATGCTGCCCGAGCTGCTGGCCATGTACGAGAAGCAGGCCGAGCGCGGCGGTATCGGCGCCGGTCTGTTGCAGGGGCGGCGTTGCGGTGCATGCCGGATCGAGATCGATCGTGGTGAGATGGCCCGGATCTCGGCCGCCGAGCCCGACGACGTGCTGCGGTGCCCGGAGTGCGGTGCGATCTTGCTGCGGTTCAAATCGTGATGGTCGTCATCTCATGAAGGTGATCATCGAGGCCGACGGTGGCTCGCGGGGCAACCCGGGCCCGGCCGGATACGGTGCGGTGGTGTTCAGCGGGGACCGTTCCACGGTGCTGGCCGAACGCAAGGAGTCGATCGGTCTCGCGACGAACAATGTCGCCGAGTACCGCGGCCTGATCGCGGGGCTGACCGCCGCGGCCGAACTCGACGCCGACGAGGTCGTGGTGTTCATGGACTCCAAGCTGGTGGTCGAGCAGATGTCCGGCCGGTGGCGGGTCAAGCATCCCGATCTGCTGGAGCTCAATCGTGAAGCGGTGCAACTGGCCCGGCGGTTCGGCAGCATCGAGTACGGCTGGATCCCGCGGGCCCAGAACTCGCATGCCGACCGGTTGGCCAACGAGGCGATGGACGGCGCAGTGCAGGCGCCTTCGGCCGCGCCGGCCGCGCCGGCCGCGCCGGCTTCGCCGGGCTGGAGCGGTGCGCGCGGGGAGCCGACCCGGCTGCTGTTGTTGCGGCACGGGCAGACCGAGCTGTCGGTGGACCGTCGCTACTCCGGCCGCGGAAACCCGGCTCTGACCGAACTGGGCCGACGACAGGCCGACGCGGCCGCCCGCTATCTCGGAGAGAAGGGCGGCATCGACGTGGTGCTGTCCTCGCCGTTGCAGCGCGCCCACGACACCGCGGCCGCGGCCGCCAAGCAACTCGGGTTGGACGTCGTCGTCGACGAGGACCTCATCGAAACCGACTTCGGCGCGTGGGAGGGGTTGACGTTCACCGAAGCCGCGCAACGGGATCCGGATGTGCACCGGCACTGGCTGCGCGACACCAGCGTGGTGCCGCCGGGCGGGGAGAGCTTCGATACGGTGGCCGAGCGGGTGCGTCGCGCCCGTAACCGGATCACCGCCGACTACGCCGGGTCGACGGTGCTGGTGGTCACGCACGTCACGCCGATCAAGACGATGCTGCGGTTGGCGCTGGACGGCAATGCCGGCATTCTCTACCGGCTGCACCTGGATTTGGCCTCGCTGAGCATCGCGGAGTTCTATCCGGACGGCTTGGCCTCGGTGCACTTGGTGAACCAGACCTCGTACCTGGATTAGCTGTGCAGGTGTAGCCGTTCGCCGTGCACGTCGAAGATCATGATGGCTTCGACGGGCCCGTCGACGGTGCCGAACCAGTGCGGTGTCCAGGTCGAGAACTCCACGGCCTCACCGGGTTTGATGATGAAGTCGCGTTCGCCGAGGACCAGGCGCAGATTCCCGGACAGCACGTACATCCAGTCCTGGCCTTCATGGGTGGGCAGTTCGGCCGGGGGAGTGTTGCGTTTGGTGCTCACCCGCACCTTGAAGGTGTGCCGGCCGCCGGTGGCGCCGTGCCGGGTGAGCGGCCAGAAGGTGATGCCGTGGCGGGTGTGTGAGCTGCCGCGGACCCGAGGGTCCGCGGACTCCGGTTCGCGCAGCAGTTCGTCGGTGCTGACCGCCAGCGCGGATGCCAGCCTCGGCAGATGATCGAGTGCCAGCCGTCTCTTCCCGGACTCCAGGCGGCTCAGGGTCGAGACGTCGATGTTGGCGCGCTCTGCCACGTCCTGCAGCGTCAGCCCCTGCTGGGTGCGCAGATCACGTAGTCGCTTGCGGACCGTGTCGTCGACGCTCTTTGCCTCCATGGCAAATCACCTTGGCATTCGGGGCGCGCGTGGGCAAGCTCGATGGCATGGACAACGTATGGGATTGCATCATCGTCGGCGGGGGAGCCGCGGGTCTGAGTGCGGCAGTGGTGCTCGGCCGGGCGCGACGGCAGACCCTGGTGCTCGACGAGGGAGAGCAGAGCAACCTGGTCGCACACGGCATCGGTGGGCTGCTCGGTCATGACGGTACGGCGCCCGCCGAGCTCTATGCCGCCGGCCGCGCAGAGCTGACCAAGTACACCAGCGTGAACGTCCGGTCGGCCACGGTGACCGGGGCACACTCCGACGGGGACGGCTTCGTCGTGGAAACGGCCGATGGCGGCCGGGAACGAGCTCGTCGCCTGCTGCTGGCCACCGGAATGCAGTACCGGCCACCGCAGATCGCCGGACTGGATGAGCTGTGGGGCGGCGCGGCGTTCCACTGCCCGTTCTGCCACGGGTGGGAGGTCCGGGACCAGCCGCTGGCGGTGCTGGCGGATGGGGATCGGGCCGTGCACATGGGTCTGATGCTGACTGGCTGGACCGACGACATCGTGGTGCTGACCAATGGTGGGGCGGTGGACAGTGCGCCGTTGACGGCCGTGGGCATCTCGGTGGACGACCGCGAGATCACCGAATTTCACTCCGAGGCAGGCGAGTTGGTCGAGGTGCGGTTCACCTCGGGTCCACCGCTGCCGCGACGCGGGGTGCTGGTGGCTGCGGTGCTGCAGCAGCGATCGCACCTGGCCGCCCACCTCGGTGTTGACTTCGCTTCGAGTCCGGTTGCCGTGGACGCCATCAGCGTCGATCAGTTCCAGCGCACCACGGTGCCCGGGCTGTTCGCCGCCGGTGACACCGCGGTGCAGGTGCCGCAGGTCGCTGCCGCGGTGGCCAGCGGATCCCTGGCGGCGACCGCGATCATGCAGAGCCTGCTGGCCGACGAGGTGGGGTTGCCGGTTCCGCCGTGGCCGGTCCCGACCGCGCAGGAACACTGGAACGCCCACTACGGCCGGCGTGACCGGGTGTGGAGCGGCCGGGCGAATCAGCGGCTGGTCGAGGTGGCGGAGTCGTTGCCGCCCGGACGGGCGCTCGATCTGGGTTGTGGTGAGGGCGGGGACGCCATCTGGTTGGCCTCGCACGGATGGTCGGTGGTGGCCACCGACGTCTCGCAGGTCGCGCTGGACCGCGCCGCCGAGGATGCGGGGGAGTTGGTGAGCCACATCGACTTCCAGCATCACAATCTTGAAGAGAGTTTCCCGGATGGGCGGTTCGATCTGGTGTCGGCACAGTTCCTGCACTCGAAGGTCCCGCTGGACCGGGTTCGGGTGCTGCGGCGCGCGGCGGACGCGGTGGCACCGGGTGGGCTGTTGCTGATCGTCGATCATGGTGAGGCGCCGCCGTGGTCCAATCACCGGCACGTGGAGTTCCCCAGCGCCGAGGAGGTCGTCGCCTCGCTCGACCTCGACGACAGCTGGGAGCGGGTCCGGGTGGGTCCGGTCGAGCGCGAGGCGGTGGGACCGGACGGGCAGCTCGGGCATCTGATCGACAATGTGATGGTGTTGCGCCGGACTCGCTGAGGTTATCCACAGGCTGCGGCGCGGTTGTGGCGCGTGTCACCCTGTTGCCTCATGTCAAGATGCGCGCGTAGGGGTCTTCGTTGCCTCACGTACTCGTGCGCGCTTGGTGATTTGAGGCTGGGCGGTGGGGCCGGCCTTGGCGATGGCAAGGGTGAACAGTCGGGTGGTCAGTGCTTGGACTTGGCGCTGGGTGGCGGCGGGATTGATCAGCGAGTGAGCTCGGGTTAACGACACGATGCGTTGCACGGTCATGGTGGGGTGATCGATCGCGCGATGGAAAGGGGTGGTGGCTTTGTCGTGTTTCTTGGATACTTTGGCGCCTCTGCGGACCTTCGATATGAGTTTCTGCTGCGGGTAGAAATAGTTGGTCAGCATGGATTGCAGTCGCCAGATCTCGTTGAGTAACAACAGTTCTGAAGCGGTGTCATAGCGGTAGTAGCCCACCACGGTGCGTACCACTGACCAGTTCTTCTGCTCCACGTGGCAACCGTCGTTCTTGTTGCCCAGCCGCGACCTGGTGAAGGTGATCTGGCGTCCTTGGCACCAGGCGAACAAGTCCTCGTTGATGAACTCCGACCCGTTGTCGGAATCCACACCCAAGATCGGAAACGGCATCATGCGGGCGATCTCGTTGAGCGCGGCGAGCACACATTTGGCGTTCCTGTCGGGCACGGAGCGGTTCTCGGTCCAGCCCGTGGCGATATCGGTGACCGTCAGCGTGAACGCATGGCCTCCGCCCCGGATGCCACCGTCGTGGAAGACCGTGTCGATCTCCACGAAGCCGGGCACCGCATCGTCCCACTCGGCCCAGGTGCGCACCGGGATCTGACTTTTGAGCAGCGATCCCGGCTTCGTACCGCAACGTCCCCTGAGTTGGCGTTTGGCCCGTTCTGGAGCTAGTCGACGATCGATGGTGGCCGCTGACATCGATACCAATAGTTCGGCGGTGTCCTCGTCGATGGTCAGCTCCCCGAAGTGGCGCAACACCGCGACCAGTTCACCAAGCATCGGCGCCAGCCGTTTCCCGGCTGGCATCCCCAGCACCGTCCAGCACAGCACCAGAGCGGCGATGACATCCTCGCCGTAGGTCACCGGCCGCGGACTGCGTGGAGTCACGATCTTGGGCGCCAACGCCGATTTCAGCGCCTCGCGGGCATGGTTGCGATGCCACCCCGTCGTGGCGCACAACTCGTCCAGAATCCGGCTCTTATCCCGCTTGCTCGCCAGGATGTACCGGACCGCGATCGTCTCCGCCACGGCTTTGCGCTCGGCCAACGTCAACCCCATCAATCGGGCTTACGCGCGCATTTTCAATGAGGCAACGAATCCCCCGTTCGCGCGCATTTTTGGTGAGTCAACGCGGTCGGTGTCGCGAGTACAATCGAAAGTATGTTCGATAGGGCGGCGGGGATGAGCGATGAGGAGCTCATCTCCGCGCTGACGGTCGCGACCAAATCGGAGGCCATGGCTGCTGCGGAGCGGTTGGCCCTGATCGGCGAGGTGACCGCCCGCCAATGTGAGGACGAGGACGAGGTCTCGGCCCGCCGGGTGATCGACGGCTGGGCGTTCGCGAAGGCGCAGGTCAGTGCCGCGTGCAATCTGGGCGAGCGCGCTGCGTCGACGCAGATGCGGATCGGGGTGACGCTGCGCGAGCGGCTACCGCAGACGGCGGCGGTGTTCGCCACCGGTGCGCTGTCGGCGAAGGTGATCGGGGAGATCACCTGGCGCACCCACCTGGTCACCGACGGCGAGGCGTTGGCGTTGATCGATGCCGGGATCGCCGGGGAAGCCACCACCTATGGGGTGTTGTCCGAAGCGGCCCTGATCCGGGCGGTCGATTTCTGGGTGGAGAAATACGACCCCGTCGCGGTGATCCGCTCCAAGGCCGCCGCCAAGGACCTCTACATCGAGTTCGATGACCGCAACGACCCCAACGGGGTGTCGTCGTTCTGGGGCCGGCTGCGCGCCACCGACAGGAAAGCCGTCGAACAACGCCTCACCGACCTGGCCGACACCGTCTGCGCCAACGATCCCCGGCCGTTGCGGGAACGCCTCTCGGCTGCCATGGGTGCCCTCGGAATCGTGGGGATGTCTGTGGAGCGGCTGGCCTGCCAGTGCGGGAACCCCGACTGCGAAGGCAGCGGCAAAGACCCCCGCGCCACCGCGGTCATCATCTACGCGCTGACCGACCAGGTGCCCAGCACCCAGACACGACCCGCCCCCGAGACCGGGCCGCAACCCACACCTGATGCACCTGAGTCGCCCGAACCGCGCCCCGCGCAGACCGACCCCGAGCCCACTCCGGCACCCGCTGAACCTGATCCCGGCTCAGAGCCCGCGGCCGAGCCCGCAGCGCAGCTACCACCCGAACCCGAGCCGGAGCCAGAGCCGGCACCGGGCACCCCCAAACCTCCCCCCGCGGCCACCATCCCGGGTGTGGGCACCGGGGTGCTGCTCGACGGCGGCATCATCCCCGCGGCCATGCTCGCCGAACTCATCGCCACCGGCGCAACCGTCCGGCCCCTGCGCGAGGTCGCCGACCTGCCCACCGAACGCCAATACCGGCCCTCGACCGCACTGACCGCGTTCGTCCGGATGACATCGATGACGTGCAGCTTCCCTGGCTGCACCAAACCCGCACACCGCTGCGATCTGGACCATGTCACCCCGTGGCCGGCCGGGGCCACCCACCCGGGCAACCTGCGCCCGCTCTGCCGAGAACACCACCTACTCAAAACATTCCGCACCGGACCCGACGGCTGGACCATGAAAGCCCACCCCGACGGCCGCACAGAGTGGACCGCACCGACCGGGCACACCTACGTCACCACCCCGGGCGCGGCGATCCTGTTCCCACACTGCAACATCCACACAAACCTCCCCCCACCGCGGCCGATCAGCCTGATCCACGACGATCACCGGGACGCCCTGATGCCCACCCGGCAACGCACCCGCGCCCAAGACCGCGAACACCGCATCAACGCCGAACGCGCACGCAACGCAACCCAACTCGCCCTCGCACACACCACCAACAACCACACCCGCCGCGACACCCGCACAAACCAACGACCCGCACCCGGCTACTTCGACCACGCCACGGGCCGGGCCACCATCAGCGACCCGGACCCGCCACCCTTCTGACAGGTCAGCCGAGCACGCTCACATCCGCCAGCTGGGTGAGCCGGACGCTGTTGCCCGACGGGTCCCGGAAGCCGCAGTCGATGCCGTAGGGCATCTCGGTGGGCTCCTCGGTGAACTCGACTCCGCGGGAACGTAGTTCCTCGAAGCTGGCCCGGCAGTCGTCGGTGGACAGGAAGATCGTCCCGGCGAATCCCTTGGCGGTCAGTTCCCGCACCTGCTCCTGAGTGGTGGCGTCCATGACGGGCGGTCCGGGCACCGCCATCAACACGATAGACACATCGTCCTGTCCGCGCGGGCCGACTGTCAGCCAGCGGAAGATCCCGTCGACATCGGGCAACGAAACATCCTGGCGTACTTCGAATCCGACCTTCTCGGTCCAGAACCGGAGCGCTTCCTCCTGGTCGTGAACCCACAGATGTGCACTTGCGATCTTGATCATGCCAGCAACGCTACGACGGCTCGCCACCGTCCGTCTTCTTCCCGTGTGCTGTCTTGGTCCGGCTCCCCGGAGCGCGGCGGGTATCGCGCCGGAGGATGCACCCGGGCACCCGGGCATACGCACTCGCCGGGGGCAGCGAAGCTCGGTACGCCGCCGGCGGCTTGCCGTACACCCGGGCGAAAGTCGTGGTGAACGAGCCGACACTGGTCAAACCCACCATCACGCAGATCTCGGCGACCGACCGATCGGTGTAGCGCAGCAGCGCCGCGGCCCGCTCCAGGCGCCGGCTTTGGAGATACGCGTGCGGCGACTCTCCGAACGTGCGGGTGAACATCCGGCTGAAGTGCGCCCGGGACAGTCCGGCTGCGGCTGCGAGGTCATCCACCGTGATCGGCTCGGCGTAGCGGGCGTCGACCAGGTCCTTGGCTCGCAGCAGATATCGGGCTGGCGGCACCTGTGCCATGCCCTTAAGGGTACGGTGATCTGCGCGGACGAGTTGGCCGGGCGACCGCGGAGAAATTCGAGGAAAGTCCGGACTTCACAGAGCAGGGTGATTGTTAACGGCAATCCGGGGCAACCCGCGGGACAGTGCCACAGAAAACAGACCGCCACCTGCACTTTTGTGCAGGAGGTAAGGGTGAAAAGGTGCGGTAAGAGCGCACCAGCATCCCGGGTGACCGGGGTGGCTAGGTAAACCCCACCCGAAGCAAGGCCAAGAAGGCCGCGACCTGGTCGCGGTCGCGCAAGCGTTCGAGGGTTGCTCGCCCGAGCTTGCGGGTAGGCCGCTTGAGGCACCCGGCGACGGTGTGTCCAGATGGATGGTCGCCGCCGGCCGTCCCGGTTTCCGGGAGGGTCGGTACAGAATCCGGCTTACAGGCCAGCTCGTCCGCCCCAGTCCCTTGAGCTGCAAAGTCAGCTCAAGGGCGCTGCGGCCGTCCGCAGTGTGTCCGCAGTAGATCCGAGGACCGAATCAATCGCGACCCGCGTCCGGTCGTCGGAGTCCGGCCACAGGTGACTGTAGGTGTCCAGGGTCTCGACGGCGCTCGCGTGACCGAGGCGTGCCTGCACCGTCTTCACGCTCTCGCCGTGCCTTATGAGCAGGCTCGCGTAGTAGTGGCGGAGCGCGTGGAATCCGGTCCTGGCCGGCAGCCCCGTTTTCGTTACCGCAGGACGCCACTTGTGGCCAAAGGCCTGCCGGGTGATCGGCTTGCCTGACAGCGTGAACAGCAGCCCCTCGGCCTCTGCGGGAAAAGCCGCCAGGTGCGCCGCGAGTGCATCGACAACGACCTGCGGCAGGGGAATTATGCGGTTGCTCGCTTGCGTCTTGGGTGGTCCCAGCGACGGCGGTTGGCCCGCCACGGTGACGAGCTGGCGGTCGACGGTCACGGTGCGCTCAAGGAACTTCAGCCTGTCGACCGTAAGGCCCAAACACTCGCCCTGGCGCATGCCCGTCCCCGCTGCCAAGGTGACGAGTGCTTGGAGCTGCGGAGGCAGCGCCTCCCGCAGCCGCGCCACCTGTTCGGTCGTCAGCGGCACAACCTGCTTGCGCTCCACCTTCGGCAGCTTGGACCCATCGCACGGGTTCGCGACGATGCGACGATCCCGGATAGCGGCCTTCATGACCGTCGACACGATGCCGTGCACTACGCCGATTGTCGCCGGCGCCAGTTCGAGCCCCTTGACCCACGCCTGTATGTCGCTGGGCAGGATCGACGACAGCGGTCGGCTTCCGAGCACTGGATAGGCGTGCCGGCGCAACATTGTCTCGATGTGTGCGCGCGAACTAGGGCGCTGCATCTGCATCTTCCGCCACCGCTCGGCGTAGTCACGGAATGTGATCTGGCCGGCCTTTGGGTCGACGTACTGCCCGGTGACCACCGCTGCCGTAACCTCGTCGAGCCAGCGCTGAGCATCGACTTTGCGCGCGAAGCCTTTGGCGTGTTCGCGACCTTGTTCATCGACATACCGCGCACGCCAGCGGTTTCCCTTGCCATCGCCTGCCGATGGTGTGCCGTTCGCTTTGCGCCAGCGGTCTTCCACGCCCGAGCGCCGGTTACGCCTCTGCGTCATCTGATTCGCTCCCTTCGTTCCTCGCCTCGTCGATAAAGCCTTGGATGGTCCAGTCCCGGGCGGCTTCGATGAACACCCGCGTCCCGAACCCAAGTCGTTCGAGGTACTTCCCGTCCGCATGGTCGAGCACGTCGAGAAAGTCGCGGTGTGCCGAATCATATTGCCGTACAGCGGCAATCAGTTGATTGCTAGCCCGGACCACCGACTGAAAAGCGCTGACAATCTGAACGCTGCCCATCGGCAGGTCGTCAGCGAAGAAATCGGCGGGATTGATGCGGAGCGCTGCAGCGGCAGCCGCCAGTTCATCGACGCTGATCGGCCGCTTGCCGCCCTCGAGTCGGGTGACGGTGAGAGGGCGTATTTCGCGGCCAAGTCGAGCGGTCATTTCCGACGCAAGCTCGGCCTGGGTCATCTTCATCTCGGCGCGCACCGCCGCAATACGCGCCCCAACTTGCTGGTTAGTGATGTTCTCCACGTGAACATGTTGCATGGTGCTTGACGTGAAGACAAGGGCGGATTACGTTTAGCATCGCTAGAAGCACATTGTTATAACTTCACCAGAAGAAGGGAGTCGGTTATGGCGGCACTGCCAGACCCGATCGTCTTTGCGCCGGAACTCTCCGGAATGCTTGGCGGGATTCCACTCGGGACCATTCGATACTGGGACGCGACTGGCCGAGGTCCACGCTCCTTCAAGATCGGACGACGCCGAGCTTGGCGCCGATCCGAAATCGACCAGTGGCTCGCCAATCAGGAAGCTGCTACAGCGTCTGGTGCAGCCTCGTGACTCCCGAATCGCACCAGATCGCGGCACTCATCGCGGCGGATATTGACCGTTGGGTGCCGTTCGAATTCGTGGATGCCAACGGTAGGCCTCGTTTCGCCTACCCGAAAGCGGAAGGCGACGTCATCACCATCGTCATGGCGGACGACCGCTGGCACGCCAAGAGAAAATACAGCGCCACAATTCGACTAGTCGCGGAGGATCCTCCAGACGCCGCGGCCCACGGAGATCCGTTTCTGCGAATGGATCAGTCTCTGCGACCGGTGAAGCGAAGGATGCCTGATGGCTGGCGGCGACTCCGACGGGTTCGCGCTCATCGACCGAAAACGTAGCGCCTGCCTCTGCGATGTCGGTTCAGCTGGCTGCGTGATCGCGCTGTGCGTGACCACCAACGGCGAAGAGGTGGCCTGGCTGGTCAACGAAGCTGAGACGCGCAACGGCGAGAACACTGAACAGGGCAACGGCGGTCAGTTGCACGAGAAGCTCGGCTGGTGGCCTGCCGCCGTAGGCGAGCGAGTCTCGCCGGCGCCGCGCTGCGACCGGCCAACGCACGCGGGCACGCCGCCCCAGGCAAAAGTCAAGGCACTGGGCCAAGCGTGCAGACTGCACACGGCGACGGTCGCACCGTGAGACCGCCAGCTTTCCTTAAGGTGTCGCCCGCTGAGATCGGTCGCGTCGGGCCGCTCGGCGCGTGCATCTTGGCACTGGTCCGATATGTGACGGCGCTGCCCGGTGAATCCAACGGCCGCAGGATTATTGACGGCGAGATGTGGTGGTGTGCATCGCACGACGACATCGGCCAGGCCTTGGGCGCGGGTGTGCCGCGACGAACCGTGTCCGCGACGGTTCGCAGGTTGCAGGGCATGGGCGATCTGTCGGCCATTTCAAGGCAAGCCTTCTACGGCGACCGAGCGCAGGCATATAGGGCCTCTGATGTGCCATTGGTGAGATCCGACCAAGGCTCCGACATGCCATTGGCAGATACTGCCCACCGATCGGCAGATTCCGCCAAGCACGTTGGCATAGATCGATCATCGTCGTCGGCAGATGTTGCCGACCTTCCTCTACGTGAAGAACATGAAGAAGAGGGGGAGAAGGGCGAGTTGGCCGCGTGCGGGCCGCTCAACGCGGAGCCCGTCCCCGGCGACGGGAACAACCCCCCGCCCCAGATTCCTCCGATGATGAACCACAACTGCTCGACGTCGAAGAAGTAGAACCGGCCAGCCGCCAGCTAGTCACTCAATGCATCGACGGCACAGACGCGATCGTCGGCGAAGTGGTCGACGACGACCCCGAACCTGAACCGCAACCTTACTGCGACCGGCATATGCCCCGAGGCACCGACAACAGCTGTGGCGCCTGCGGCCGGCGCAGACGCATACGCGAGGCATGGGCGCAGCGACAGAATGCACTCTTCTTCGAACGGATCCTGGTCAAGGCAGCCGAGCCCGCGCGGCCCGAACCGGCGCCTTGGCAACCAGCACCCAAACCCGAACCGCCGTCATGGATCCCCGGATTGCATGGGCCGCGTTGCAGGCGCCACGGTCACCTTGAGCTCGCGCCCGCCGACTGCGCAGGATGCCGCGGAGCCGCGGTAGCAGCCAGGGAGTCTGCATGAGCCGCCGTAACGCAATCGAGCAGGCCGCGCCCGGGGAACGGCCGTCTGCGATCCGCCGGTCCCGTCCCTGCGACCCGTGCGGCTGGCAGCTTGGCCCATTTCACACCCCAATCGACCCAGCCGTCCGCTGCAGGCACAACAGCCAACCGCCGCCGCCGGCACCGGACCCGGACATCACCGAACCCATCCACCAACCCGAGCCGTGGTCTGTGCCATGAAGCTCACGACAGCCGAAACCGCATTGCTGCTCTACGCCGTTAACGACCTTGTCGTGCGTCGCACACTCGGTAACAGGCCGGTGCCGCGCGGGTTCTTCGCCCTGCGCGACCGACTCAACGGTTGCGTTCACGCAACTAAAAGTTGTGCGGCGCAGCCTGAATCGTCACCCTTGATCGACGAACTCATCGACACGACCGAAGCAGCAGCAATCCTCAACTGCTCAATGAGCTGGGTGAGAAACCCTCGCATTCGCGACAAGCTTGACGGCCGCGACATCGGCGGTCGATGGCTTTTCCCGCGACGGACCGTCGTCGAGCACGCCGAACGAAAGGCACGGGGGCACAATTGAGCCCAATCGAATATCTACGACTAGGAGTCGAGCAGTACCTCCGAGAGCTGCGCGACGACGAGTTAAGCGACCTTATCGAGCGGGTGCGCCCGCCTGACGCCCGACGGGAACCGCCGGCATCCGATCGCGGCGCATTCGCGCGGCAGCTGTTCGGCGGTGGCGATGATTAGCGCCAATGACACACGGCGGTCCGGGTTGACCATCGTGGACCTGGCCGCGATGAACGTCGACCATGCAGCCGTAAAGCGCCATGAGCGGGAGCAAGCTGCGCGTGCCACCGCCGAACGCACAAAGGTCCTGCGTCACATCGTGTTTCGCAACGCCGCGCGCAGCAACCGCGAGATCGAAGCACTTAGCACCGAGGCCGACGCGGCTCGACTGCTGATCTCAGCGGGCAACAACGCCGACGGTTTCCAAGTACTCGCGATCGTGCAAGTGGCGGTCGACAGCAGATGGAGCGAGGTCGTCAAAGCTGGAGTCCGCTACTTCGGCGAGCACCCGGTTGCAGCCCGCATCCAGGAGCTCTGGGACCTCACCACAGACCGAAAAACGGTCTGAACCACTACCGAAAGGAAACGCACGCAATGTCTCTCGCACAACTCGAATCTCAGATCGACGACCTGCGCGAAAAGGCCGCAAGCATTCAGAAGCGATCGGCCCGCACCAGCGACATCCTCGCCAACGACCCCACCCTCTCCGACGTCGGCCGACAGGTGACGCGCGACGCCGAGCGCGACCGAATGCGCAACCAACTCCGCGACCTCCGCAAGAAGGAAACCGAGCTCATCGACGCCAAGAAGCAGACACTCGAGAAGCGGCTCTTCGGGCTATCCAGCGTCACCAGCAGCGACCCCGGGCAGGTTCTGCTCTACCGAGATTCGCAGGACCGAGCATCGCGTCTCACTCAAAGCGACGAGGCAGCACAAGTACTCGCGGCAGCCCTACGCTCCGACGACAAAATCCTCGCCGCAGCAGTCCTCGGACGAGCGCTCGACGCCGGATGGACCAGCATCATCAACGAGTACGTTAAGCACAACCCGAGCGCGGGCGAAGACCTCAAGGACCTTGCCAAACTTCGGCAGTACCGGTCCTTCGAAGCAACCATCGCCTACGCATGGGGCGCTTGACCAACTTGACGACCTCAGGGCGGGTGACCCCCCACCACCACCCAAGGCGCCACCCATGGCATTGGCAGCGCCCCCTCTGGATTCTGGAAAAAACAAAACCGAGAGAGGACCCGCAGGATGCCCCGTCGCGGTGACGTGCCGTGCGTCCGGTGCGGCCGGCTGGTGCCGACGTACCGGGACAGCGCGCCACCGGAGCGACGCCGCTGCGGGCGGTGCGTGAAGGCCGACGCGACGCCGTGGCAGCACGGCACGCGACGCGGCTACAGGCAGCGCGGCTGCCGCTGCGACGATTGTCGAGCGTGGGCGTCCAGGGCCCAGACGGAATACGCACGCGGGTACCGCGCACGGACCGGAGAGAGTCTGCGGACGAAGTACCGCCGTAGGTTGCGCGACAAGCGGCGGGCTGCACCCGGAAATGCGCCGGGCGATCGTACCCGAGAGGGTACGACGAGTTGATGACGTGAGCCGCCGGCGGGCCGGCCGGCCTGCTAGACGTCGTGGTCCTGGTCCTCGCGTTCGGCGTGGGTCCGACGTTCCGGGCGCGCGTGCCCGCATCATTGCCGGGTGTCGAGGCGAGCGGAGTACGTGTTCGCGCTCTACTCCGGGTCGCTGGCGGAACCTGGCGACCGCAACCCGTACTCGGGCCAGTCGCTGGTCCTGGCGCAACTGTGGATGCGCGGGTATACGCGGATGCTTCGGGTCCGCATCGACACCGGGCCGGCAATGCAGCGGTACCGCGAAGCCCGCGCCGAGCGGGATAAGCGCGAGCGGGCTGGCTAGACGACGCGCAGGTGTCGCCGCGGGCTCGGCCCGAGCGGCTGAACTGGGGACGAGTCGGCAGTCACTTCGGTGTCCTGCGCGACGCGGAGTTCGGCGCCGAACGTCAGCGCGTGCACATCGCTGACGGGAATCCCCAGATCGCCGGCGATCGCAGCGACGCTTGCCGAGGGGCTGCTGAACACCGCCGGAAAGACGCGTGACATTTCGTAGTTCGCCATCCCCCCCGGTTCGCCCGATCGAAAGCCGTTCTGCGACAACGCTATGCAGGCTTGACGGTACGTCCAATCGCTCAGCCTGCTCGCACGGTGCGCGGCGTACGCGAGAGCCATCGCCGAGACCTTGAAGTACTCCCGGATCTCAAGTAGCTCCGGGACCGTCGCGTTGAAACGCACGTACTCGTCGAGACCGGCCTCGGGCATCAGAAACTCCGATGCGAACGTGTCGGCTTCGCGCTCCTGCTCTGTCGTCTCACCGGGCTCGTTCGAGTGCAAAACCAAGTGGCCGATTTCGTGCGCGAGGTCGAATCTGATGCGCTCCGGTGTCTTTCGACGCGCAAGAAATACGTACGGCACGTCGTCACGCCAGATCGAATACGCGTCAACGACGTCCGCGAAAGGCGGCAGCGTGTACACACGCACGCCTTTCGACTCGGCGAGTTGCACCAGGTTCGGTAGCGGCTTGGTACCGAGCCCCCACATCGCCCGCAGCGACGATGCGGCGGTGCGCGGGCCCGCCCCGTCGAACGTGGGGAGGTCGAGCGGAGGCCTCACAAACCGGTCAGAGATCCACTGGTCAATCTCAACCCCGGCGACGCCAGCCGCGGCGGCAGCCTCGCGCTGCCTGGCGGTCGCACGCCGAGCCGCCCTGAACCGAACCTCGTCCGCACACAGCAGCGGCGCGGCGTCTCGCTGGAAGTACGACGCAGGGAACTCGACGGCCGCGGCGATGTCCGCTGCCGCGGAAGCCGGGGCGCCGTTCGTCTCGTACTTCGTCACCGTCCGTGGAGTGACAGCGAGCCGTTGCGCCAGTTCGACTTTCGTCAAGCCGCGGCGCATCCGCGCGACCTGGATACGTTCGGGGTTCAGGGAGGGGTTAGCTTGCGACTTCGGAGACTTGGAATTCGACATCCTGGCCTCCTACGTCGAGCGGCTTGCGGGCCGCGGCGCCGTCCGCCGGTCGCCACTCGGGAAGTATCACACGCACGACCCAGCCGGTGAACTGTCCACCCTCGAAGCCGAGCGGCAGTGAGATTTCCGCACGCACCTCGTCGGCGTCGCGGTAGTACAGCAGAAACCAGTTGCCTGCCGGCGGCGAGGCGCCGTCCGGTACCGGCGCCTGTCGGCGGAGCGTCTCGACCGTGATCAGCGGGATGGTCGAGTTGACCGCTTCGGCCGTTCCGATGCCCTTGCGTCGCGCCGCGCGCGGCCCGCTGGGGTGGTCGGCGATACCTGTCTGCTCGGTCGCGCCGACCGTCGACAGCCCGTAGAGCTGTTCGCAGTGTTCGGACACCGGTCGGTTGCGTGGATCAGAGCTGACCCACTGACCGAGCGCGAGGCGCGATCGGAGCACGCCAACTGTGTCGAGCCAGCGGCTCATGCCGGCGGCGGTCACCGGGTGGTGCTTGGTCTTGTTGCCGGCGGCGATGTCGCCGGCCTCGATGGCCTGGTGGACGTCGGCGATGTTGATGTCCATGCGTCGGAGGTATTCGGCGGCGTCATCCGGGCCGATAACGATGGTGGCCGTGTTGGCCTGTGGGCTGGTGCTCACATGATCCTTCTTTCCGCCGCTCGCCGCGGCGCCCCTCATATTTTTGCACAGAACCGGAACTCAACGAGGTCAGAGGCTGTGCGTGTCGCGTGCAAAAAAGAGCAAGAAGCCTTTCAGGGTGATGGACGCGGGCGACCTGCGCCTTCACGGCAACCGATGGTGACGGTGCCGAGGCGGGTGAGCCGGGGTCGAACAAGTCGGCGACCGAATCGTTGGTCGGACCGGCACGGCGGCGGCACCGCTGTGCCCAGCTGCTGACGGCGGGGTCGCCGGGCATCGGCGCAGGGGATTTCGCGGACGGCACGAGCTCGCCAGGCCCGCGGGACAAAACCTGGCAGTGCGGTGCCGTACAGGGTAGCGAAACCATGCGCTTGACCGCCGGCTACGAGATCCGATGTCGATGGCGAGCCTGTGGCTTCGCACGCTCGGTCATGCCGTGCTGCGCCGTAAGGGTGGTGGGGCGAAAACCGGCTGGGCGACACTACAACCGAATGGGCCAGCGGCACCCAGTGGGGTCGCACGGCACCAGGAATAGGAAGCATGGGTAATTCCCTGTCTGCCACCGCCGTGGAGGCGGTGGCGATCCTCCAGGCCCGAGTCGTGCGGGCCCGGCCCGGCAGCGACGAGGAGCAGATCACCGAGAAGGCGATCGACTACTGCCTCGCCCGGCCGGACGCTGACGGTGATCCCGAGGCGCTCGCCGCCGGTTGCCAGCGCAATGCCAAGTACGCGTTTTACCGGTCGGAGCGTCGGCGGCGGGGCGCCATTCGGCGGTACTCGCGACGTACGTACGGCAAGCCGGTGGTCGTCGACGGTGCCGTCGATTTAATCGAGCCCGGATCCCTTGAAGACCAGGTGATCGAGAAGGCCAGTGAGTTGTGCCGCTACGCGGTCGATGAGACGGCCGAGTTCGCCGAGAAGGGGCAGGTGTTCATCGGTCGGTTGCTCGTGGGCGATACCGTCGCTGAGGCCGCGCAGCAAGTCGGTATCAGCCGCAGCACTGGATACCGGTGGTGCGGCGTGCTGGCCACGTTGCTGGCTCCGCACCGGTAACCCGCGAGGCGGCTTTTGCCCAGCGTCGAACGCCGGCACCCGAGGCTCCCGTTGCGGGGTTGCGGGTGCCGGCGTTCCCGGCGCGCGGCTAGAGGACGTCTTTGACTTTGCCCATCAGCGAGTCCAAGAACATGCCCCAGTAGTCGCGGAGGTCGCTGTACTGGTCGTTGGGCGTGGGGTGCATGGACTCGGCCTTGCCGTAGGCGATGAGCAGCAGACTCAGCGTCTCTATGGTGCGCTGCGCGGTCCGTACGACCTCACTCTCATACCGGCCGCCCGGCGTCGAATCGGCGATCTCTTTCAGCGGCTTCCAGCTTTCTCTGTAGAACCGATGCCGGGTGTTGATCCGGATGATCACTTTGCCGCCGACGTGCTGGATGTCGATGAACTGTTTGCCAGGGTAGTCAACGGACTCGATGACGAACGGTAAGTCCTTCACCGTCTCGACGTACTCCTCCTTCTCCTTCTCGGGGACATCGCCGAGAACGTCAGTGGCGAGATCTGCAAGTGCCTCAGCAGGATCGGCGTCATCTTCGACCACGCGGCCCTTGGGCATGGTCTTGTTGGCCTCCGCCGCAGCCTTTGCGATAGGGCCGTGCTCGCCTACGTGCTCTTTGGACTTGCGTGAGGCCTTGCCCCAGTGATCTTCAAGCCGTTTCCGCGCCTCTGGAACTGCGTGAGCAAGCACGCCTTTAATCTTTTCCCGCAACTCGTCGTGTGGTTCGGCACCGCGCTTGACGTTGCGCACACCGAAGTAGTCGTCGAGCTCAGGCGTGAAGGACACCTCGATGCCGATGAATCGGTCGGGATCACTCACGGCCTTCGGAAAGATTCGCGGCACGTTGGTGTAGCTGATCTCACGGTCCATGCGCATGAAGCTGATCGCGCCCTGGTTTTCGGGGATCCGCAACCGCTTGGCGAGGTTGTCGCCACCCATGAAGCGCGCGCGGGTCACAGCCTGTGGGTACAGGGTTACGGTGATCCACGCTTTGTGACCCGCAACGATGATTTCCTCGCGCTTGATCTCCTCGGCGGTGAACTCCAACGGATCGGGCTTGTAGGGCGACTTGGCACCTTCGCCCTTGGTGTAGTAGTCCTCGAGGACCCCTTCGGCCCAGGTGTCGCGCATCTGCATCAGCGGGTCATGGGCCCACAGGCGGTTTCCGTTGACCGCGATGCTGATGCCGTTATTGATGAAGACGCGGAAGATCCGCGACAGTTCCTTTTCGACATCCAGCCGCAGCGCGTCGAAATCTTTCGCTCGCCGGCCATGTTCGAGTCGATCGACCTCCGACCAGATGACCAGCGTGCCGGTGCCTTCCGGTATCAGGTGCTCTAGGTCGTCGGGGATGGACGCCTCGTCGGGTTCGGCGATCTGAATCGGATCGCCGTTTTCCTCGGCTGCCAGAGCCTCGTGCAAATCGAAGTAGACGTGGTGCCACGGGGCGGTTGCGGAGTCGCGCGACCAAACGTCCAGCCGCGTGCCGAAATTCAGGGCGGCGAGTTTTGCGCCGACGCCGAACTTTCCGATGGTGTCGGTTCTCATGTAGCGGGTGGAGTAGCCGATCTGGGGGTAGTGGTGCAGCACGTCGACAGGCATCCCAGCTCCGTCATCTGAGAAGCAGATGCGGTGTACCCGTCGCTTACCCTTCGCGTCGGTACCCTCGTCCATCTGGACTTCGATGTAGTTGGCGCCAGCCTCCAGTGAGTTGTCGATCACTTCACCGAGGGCCGCCGGCAGGCTGTAGCCTGAGTCGCGCAACGACTGCAGGGCCCGTCCGGTCAGGAAAACCGGAAGTCCGCCCTGCACAGTGCTATTCGTGGTCATGGTTGTCTCCTCAATGATTGATGTGGTTGTAGATGGTGTTGGTCAGCCCGGCTACGGTCTGCGCGTCGCAGAACGGGCAGGGCCCTCTGCCGTTTGGAACGGCGGGGTGAATCTTGTTGATCAGACTGTCCTTATGCTGGTGCCACCACCACGCCTCGAGACAGAACGCAGCCCATTGATCTCGGGCGGGTTCCCACACGACGTGGCTGACGGTGTGGAGGTGATTGTGAGCGGCGAGTCGGGTCTGAAGGCATCGGTCCGATCGGCCGACATACACCGGGACCCGGCCACTCAACAGCAGATAGGTGCCTGGCGTCGCGACCGGGATGAGCGCCCGAATCGTCCGTGGGGTCATCCGGAAGGCCAACCGGGCCGGCGGGGCGGCGGCGATCAGCACCACCTCGGGTCCATCGCCCACCGGAGTGTTCATTCGACCACCTCGGCAAGGTGACGGTGCGGGGTCAGGAGCTCCTCCATCGACGCCCGCCACCGATGTGCGGTCGCGCGGCTGATTCCGATCGTCTTGGCGGCCTCGGCGAGGGTGTCTCCTGCCATCAGCCGACGGACGAAGGCAGGACCTCGCACTCCGAGGCGGCTGGCGAGCAGGACTGCACGATCGCAGAAAGGACTAGTGTTCGCGATGGCGTCGTCAGCTACGGAATCGTCGCCCCCTATGTCGGCGCCGTCATCGGTATGCAGGATCGGGCCGTAAGTGCGGCCTGCATAGGTCCGGATGGCCTTGCGTCCCCGGTTGCGGGACCGGTAATGCGCCGTCCGGGCGTTGCGCTGGCAGTCGTAGACGATGAACGGAACCTCATCTTCGACGCCGATGCGCTGGATCGCGTAATTGATCGCATTCTCAGCGATCTGCTCCCACTCCGAGCCGGGTACAGCCTGACCAGCGCGGGACTGAAGAACTTCGATTGCCGTAACGGCAGATGCAGACACAGTGGTGCTCACGAAACATCCTTCCCGGTGCCCAACGGTGCCGTCTTGTTGAGCCCTGAATGTGTAGTTGTTCGCTCAGCCGCTCTTTGGTCCCGCCGCCCTTTCGGATACGACAAGACATGGCCAAACGTTGTGACGAGGATAACACGCGGGGTCGACAAGCTACTCCGCCCGTGGCAAACCTGGCGCGACATCCTCACCCTCTACGGCACCGCTGACCGCAGATCTGTCTCACCGACCCATCGCCCGCTGCTTCTTACCCGCCCAAGTGCCCGCGCCTGTCGGGGCGGCCTTCTAATCTCCACTCATGGCGTCTTCAGAGTGGGATCTCAAACCTGGTGACACGCTCAGCCGCGCCGACCGGAAGGACCGCTTCGGCGGCAGCCTGCAAGGCGGCATCGCGCACTCGGCTAAAACGCCGAACGTCTTCATCTACACCGATCCGGGCGCTGGCACCGAACACGGTTACGAGGACCACTGGGACCCGGGCGGCGACATCTTCTACTACACAGGAGAAGGACAAGAAGGGGATCAGAGGTTCGACAAACCTCCGTGGGGCAATGCCGCGGTCAGAGACCATAAGAAGACCGGCAGAGCAATCCGCTTGTTTGAAGCAGCGGGGACAAAGCCCGGCAGCGACGAGGTCATCCAGCGATATGCCGGACGCTTCGAAACCGATGACGCGGCGCCTTACACCATCCAACACGGGCCCGACCGCAACGGCGTCGAACGGGAAGTCATCGTTTTCCGACTGCACCGCGTACCGGAAAGCGCAGTGGACCCGCACGCCCGCAGCGCCGCGATCGAGGTAGTCAGCGCTGGTCTCCATGATGATGAGGTTGACGGGGCGGCTTTGATCGCCGAGCTGCGCGAGATCCGAGTCGATGTTCACGAGGGCCGCAACGTTCCATATAAGTACGTGGTGCTGCTATGGGCGATCTCACGGGCATTATCCGCTGGGCAGCGGCGGTTCAAGTTCCAAGACGTCAGCCATGACCTCTCGGCTGCTCTGAAACCGTTCCAGGTATCGGCCAGCCGACCCGACCCGCGCAATCCCTGGTTCGCGCTCAAAGAAACGCCCCTCTGGTGGGACCTAACATTGCCTAACACCGCCAGTCTGACCTACAAGCAGACCCGCGAACTCAACCTTGAGGGTGGCCTGAGTAGAAGCGCGTTCAACCTCGTGGTCAGCGACCGCGACTTCACATCACGCGCGATCCAGGCAATCGTCAACATCATCGGAGATTCCCCGGAGGTGGGAGCGTTACTCAGCACACTTCAGCTCGACAGCCTAAAACGGGGTGACGGGCAGATCGCGAAGGTTAGGAGGATTCCAATCGAGAACCACCTGACCGAAGAGTTCGCGGTCGAGTACAAGGCGCTCGGTCGCAAAGATCGCACCCGCAAGGAAGCCAAACTTCAGAAGCGCTACGCGGACTACCTTCGTAAAACGCTGCAGCACAAGACCTGTCGGCATGAGATCTGTATCGACGATCAAGTGCTGTACACCGACCTCTACGACGAGACAACGCACGACCTCATCGAAGTGAAATCGTCAGTCGAGCGAAGCACTATGCGCCTTGCCCTTGGCCAGATACTCGACTACGCCCATCTACTAAAACCGACATATCTCACCATCCTGGTACCAGACCGCCCAACCCAGGGAATCATCGACCTTTTTCACCACCACGGAGCCCGTGTCATCTGGCTTACCGACGACGTCTTCATGTCATCGAAGTGATCGCACGCAGATCGCAGATGTCGGGAGGAGTAGCTCAATGAGCGCATCGAAAGATGTGACCGAGATTGCTCTCAGTCGCGGTTGGGAACGAGGTGAACAAGCCGAGCGCACGGGATATCTGGGTGCAGTGGATGAGTGGCGGCGCGAGAACGTAGTTGTGCGGGTGTTTTACACGCGTAGGGGTGCTGTCCGCACTGGTTGGGTGCGAGAAGGCAACCGCGACTGGATTCGTATTGAAGGTCAAAACAAAGTTGAGAAGATCGTGCGCTACCTCAAGACGGGCCTTTTATTCTGAGGTGCAAGAGGATTCGGCGGCAAGCACTCAAGTCCTGCCCAAAGGGAGCGGCCCAGTCCTCCTGATCGAACCACCGGCAAAGGCGCCAGTCCGCCGACCGTCCAGGTGATCGTGTCCACTCAGAGGCACAAACGGAAGAGTCTTCGCGACATGCGCAGAGGAAGTCCAACAGGCGCGATGTTGTCGGCGTTGGCATAGCGGTCGCAGCCGAGTGCGGTCCTGGTGCTCTTGCCGTCGCGTGTACCGCTGTCGTGTCTCCGGGCGCGACCGGAACGGACGCGCGGTTTGTTGGGCCGGCGAGCTGCTTGGAAAGGAGAACCGTTCAAACACAAACCGTCGTGATCAAGCGGCCAACAATGTATTCAATCTCTGTCTGATGATCAGGGAGTCGCTCTCGATATCGTCATCGATCTCGTACGGAAATTTCTCACGAGCATTCGGCTTCTGATTAGCGCCCTGTTTCCATGCCTCTTGAAGCAAAGCGTTATGGGCGATGAACCGATTAAAGGAATCATGACGCGGCGAAGTTTCAAGCAGGCCGGCATTGTTCGCGATAAGGGATTCGATCTCGTCGTTGATCTTAAGGATTTCAACAACGGCCGATTTCGCGGCTTCGCTCCCATTCTTGACGTCGACGATATGGTCGACCAGGCGCCATTCTTGCTGTCCTACCGGGGCGACATTCATTTCGTCACGCAGTTTGTCGTAAAGGCGGCGGCTCTTTAATCTGCGGATTGCAAGAGGCTCATACAATTGGCCCAACTGCTTCCGGCAGTTCTCAATCTCTTGTTTATTTTTTTCGCTCTGTTTCTGGCGGTTCGCTGTGTTTCTAGTCATTACCGCCCCGATAAAAGAGAAGAGCGCGGCTATGCAGGCCGCGATTAGCGTAGCGCGAGGCGCAGACAGTTCGAAGGACGCAAGCAAGGTTGGTTGTGAATCACCAAGCGTCCGCGATGTTGTCGCTGTCATATGCGCTCCGTGCATGAGCATTAATCCAAGTTCCATGCGCTGCCCCCGGTTCCACTTCGGCATCAATGTCGACGAAGCCGGACTCTAGCAGCAGCCGCCGAATCTCGGGTGCTGTATACAGGTAGAACCATCTGCGGTGACCAGACGGATCAAAACGCTCTTCGATGCCGCAGCCGTGTCTCACGGATACAAAAAGACTTCCGCCGGGGCGAAGTACACGCTTGAACTCGGCTAGCGCACGCGATAATTCGGCGTCGGGGAGATGAACGAGCGATGCGCATGCCCATATCCCCGCAAAGGATCCTGACTCGAAGGGGAGGTCACGGAGGTCTCCGCGGATAACGGCATGTCCAGCACTGCGTGCAATTCGAAGCAATTCGGCTGACTTGTCCAGCCCGATCGCCCGAAACCCATCACGCGCGAAGAATCCAAGATCTCGTCCTGGGCCGCACCCGGCATCGAGGACTAGAGCAGTCGACTTGGGGAGGTGCTGCAAAAACCGTCGGCGATCCTCACCGAGATCTACGAACTGGAATCGCTCCGCGTAGGTCTCTGCATTCGAGTCGTAGGATTCGATGGTTTGGCAGAGCCGCGTTTCGAACACGGAGGCGACCTCTGCTGCTGGCAACTCGCTCGCTCTCGAACTGCTCGCGAAGCCCGCGCCACCCTCCACTTGATCACGAAGCCCAATTTCGACCGGCACGGGCCGACCTCCTCTCAGCGTCGTGATCACGGTACGGCCGGAGTCCGACAAATCGATGCTTACCAAGCCCCCGGGGTGTGCGTTTCTAGCCTGAGTGCGTGTTGACCAGGCTAAAGCGGTCGCGGTGTCGCTCCGCTGACGTCACGGTCGCAGCGGCGCGAAGATGTGTGAAGCGAGCGTCGCGCGCGTCTGTTCAGATGGAGCCTCCGGCCGTTAGGGCGCGGGTCATCGTCCGCAGTGCGTCCGCAGCAGATTCAGCAGCCTCCGTCGAGCGCCAACGGAGCCAACGCCCTGAGCTGGAGTTTTTCGACCCACCAACGCAGCTTGCAAACGCAAACGCGCACGGGTCAAACTCCGGCTTACAGGCCAGCTCGTCCGCCCCTACTTCCTGACAGCCCTCTTGAGGGCCTTCAGGGCACCGCCGATCTCGTCCTCGGTCTCCAGGGCGATCTCCACCTCCCGCTGGTACAGCAGCCCGAAGGTGAAGGTGTCCTCACCGGCCGCATGTGCGGCATCGGCTTCCTCCAGCAGATGGGTCCGGCTGACCACGCTGTCCTGGTGATCACCGAGCAGCCCCTGCACCGCCTTGGCCTTCTCGGCCACCGCGGATTTCCCGACGGCGGAGGCCGTGTACCGAAGACGCTTGGCGCGCTTGCGGATCCGGTGCAGCGACTCGTCCGTGCCCGCCTCCTCGGCCCGGTCGGCCGCCCTGCGCACCTTCTTGTAGGCCGCCGCCAGACTGGCCGCCGCCGACTCCGCGCCGGACTTTCCCGCGGTCTCCGACGGCGCCGCCACCGCGTCTTCCAGCGCATCCAGCAGCCGGAAGTAGCGCTCGGAACGCATGGCGGCCAACGCGCGCCGCAGCCCGGCGGCATAGCGCTGCCGCGCCCCGTCGACCAGCCGCTCCCGCACCCGCCCGCGGACCAGCTCCGGGGCCAGCTCACCGAGCGCGTTCTCGTACTTCTCGGCCAGCACCTCGGCGTCGCGCGCCACCCCCAGGATCCCGGCCAGCAGCTTGAGCTCGTCGAGGATCCAGGCATCCTTGGCCACCCCGAACGACTCATCGGCGAGCAGGCTGCGGATCTTGCGGGTGCTCACCCGCATCTGGTGCACCGAATCGTAGGCATCGGCGCGCACCGCCCGGTCCCACGCGATCAAATCCTCGATGTTGGCGGCCACCGCGCGCCGCACCGGGTCCGAGGGCTGGACCGCCGGCGTAGCCGGTTCTGCGGTGGCCAACACCCGGGCCAGCTTCGATCCGTGCCCGGCCGGCGCCGCCCCAGCATCCAGCAGCCGGTTCGACAACCGGTCCATCACCTCCCCGGGGTCCTTTGTCGTTGAAGAGATGCCCTCGGCGAGTTCGATCTCCCACTCCCGCCACGCCTGCGGCTCACTGTCCGGGCGCAGCGCGGCGGCGGTCACCTGGTCATCGCAGAACTCGGCGACCGGGGAATCGTCGGCACCGAACAACAGGGACACCGTGCGCTGGGTGGTGATCCGGGCGACCGGGGCCAGCGGCCGGTCCCGCACGATCGCCGCGACCACATCGCGCACCTCATCGGGTACCGAGTCGGCCAGCGGAGCCCGTACCTCGGTGCGGGCGTCCGGCCCGGCAGGCAGTTTCAGGTGCCAGCCCTCGTCCGGGCCCCCGGTGCGGCGGCGCAGCGTGATCTTGCGGGCGGCCAGGTCATGGTCGGGGGTGTCGTAGTAGACGGCCTCCAACGTCTCGGTGGGGACGCGCTGCACCCGCGACACCACGGCCAGCCCCTCGAACGAGGGCGAGACGGTGCTCTCGACGACGTCGAACTTCCGCTCAACCTCGGTGTGACGCGACGTCTTTGGTTTGGCGGCAGGCATGATCACCAGCGTGCCACATCGAGGTGACCGATACGGCGGTGAGCGTCGGACCGGCCGAACCGGAACCGGCCGATCCGGGACCACGTGTTACATCTCGCGCCCTGGGCGTAATACGGTGTGCGCCATGACCGCATTCGAGACGCTGAAGTTCACCCGGGCCGGATCCATCGTCCACATCGTGTTGGACCGCCCCGACGCCGCCAACGGGATGAACGCCGCGATGACGCGCGACCTCGCCGATGCGGCGGCGCTGTGCGACACCCCCGAGACCAAGGTGGTCACCCTCACCGGTGCGGGTCGGTTCTTCTGCGCGGGTGGCGACCTCAAGGCCATGGCGGCCGCCGAGGACGCCGGTGTCTTCGTCAAGGGCATCGCCAACGACCTGCACCGCGCCATGTCGACCTTCGCCCGGATGGACGCCGTTCTCATCACCGCGGTCAACGGGGTGGCGGCCGGCGCCGGGTTCTCCCTCGGCGTCGCCGGCGATCTGGTGCTGGCCGCCGAATCGGCCTCGTTCACCATGGCGTACACCAAGGCCGGTCTGAGCCCCGACGGCGGCGCCTCCTACGTGCTGCCGCGGCTGATCGGGTTGCGCCGCACCCAGGAACTGATGATCACCAACCGGGTGCTCAAGGCCGAGCAGGCGCTCGACTGGGGCCTGGTGACCACCGTCGTCCCGGACGCCGACCTGCCGGCCAAGCTCGAAGAGCTGGCCCGCGAAGTCGCAACCGGTGCAAGGGGATCCAACTCGGCGGTGAAGCAGCTGCTGCTGAACACCTACCGCGCGGACTACGAGGCGCAGCTCGAACTCGAGGCGCGCCTCATCGGAGCGAATGCCGCGGGCGCCGACGGTAAGGAAGGCGTGGCGGCGTTCCTGGGCAAGCGCGCCCCCGAGTTCGGCTGAACTAGTACGAGTGCTCGTCGGCGGGGAACACCCCGCCGGCGACCTCGTCGGCGTACTGCCGTGCCGCACGCCCCAACTCGGTGCCGATCTCGGCGAACCGCTTGACGAACTTCGCGGTCTTGCCCGACGTCAGCCCGGCCATGTCCTGCCACACCAGCACCTGGGCATCGCAGTTCGGGCCCGCGCCGATGCCGACGGTCGGGATGGTCAGCTTGCCGGTGATCTGGGTGGCCAATTCGGCGGGGACCATCTCCAGCACCACCGCGACCGCGCCGGCCTCGGCGACGGCGATGGCGTCGTGGATGGTCTGATCGCCGGCGTCACCGCGACCCTGCACCCGGTAGCCACCCAGCCCGTTGACGCTCTGCGGGGTGAAACCGATGTGGGCGATGACCGGGATACCGGCTTGCGTCAAAGCGGCGATCTGCGCGGCCACCCGCTCGCCACCCTCCAGCTTGACCGCATGCGCACCGGTCTCCTTCATGAACCGGGTCGCGGTCTCCAGGGCCTGATCGGCGTTGCGCTCGTAGCTGCCGAAGGGCAGATCGGCGACCACCAGGGCGTGCGGAGCGCCCCGGACCACGGCGCTCACCAGCGGGATCAGCTCGTCGATGGTGACCCGCACGGTGGTGTCGTAGCCGTAGACGACGTTGGCGGCGGAGTCACCGACGAGCAGTACCGGGATGCCGGCCTCGTCGAAGATGCGGGCGGTGGAGTAGTCGTACGCGGTGAGCATCGACCACTTGTGGCCTTCGGACTTCCACTTCTGCAGGTGGTGGGTGCGGACCTTCACGGGAGCTTTGGTGGCACCATAAACGGACTGCTCAGACATCTTTGTCCCTCGATGTTCGGTTGTCGGGTCGATCCTCGAGGCCGCTGCGGGTCCCCGGGTTCATCTGACCCGCCCAGTCTGCCACTCGGGGCAGCGCGGGTGAACGCCGGAGTTGAGTGGATTTCCTCACATCACCTGCGGGCACCCCTACCATCGGCAGCATGCAACGGCGCTCACTCCAGCGGCTCAGTGGTCTCGACGCCAGTTTCCTCTACCTGGAAACCGCCGCTCAGCCGCTGCACGTGTGTTCGGTACTGGAACTGGGCACCTCCACCATCCCCGGCGGCTACACCTTCGACCGGCTGCGCGATGAACTGGCCATCCGGATCAAGGCGATGCCCGAATTCCGGGAGAAGCTCGCCGACAGCCGGCTGAACCTGGACCACCCGGTGTGGGTGGAGGACCGCGATTTCGACGTCCATCGCCATCTGCACCGGATCGGCTTGCCGACCCCGGGCGGGCGGACCGAACTGTCCGAGATCTGCGGGCACATCGCCTCGCTGCCGCTGGACCGCAGCCGGCCGCTGTGGGAGATGTGGGTGATCGAGAACGTCGCGGGCACCGACGCGCACGCCGGCGGGCGGCTCGCACTGCTGACCAAGGTGCACCACGCCGCCGTCGACGGAGTCACCGGCGCCAACCTGATGTCCAAGCTGTGCTCCACCGAACCCGACGCGCCGCCCCCGGACCCGGTGGACGGCCCGGGCGACGCGTCGGAGTTGGAGATCGCCATCAACGGGGCGGTCAAGTTCGTCACCCGGCCGCTGAAGCTGGCCAATGTGCTGCCCTCGACGGTGTCCACCGTCATCGACACCGCGCGCCGGGCCACCAAGGGGCTCACCATGGCCGCGCCGTTCGCGGCACCCAAGACGGCGTTCAACGCCAATGTGACCGGGCACCGCAACGTCGCCTTCGCCGAGTTGGACCTCGCCGATATCAAGACCGTCCGCGGCCACTTCGGGGTCAAGGTCAACGACGTGGTGCTCGCGCTGGTGTCCGGCGTGCTGCGGCGGTTCCTGCTCGACCGCGACGAACTGCCGGACTCATCGTTGGTGGCGATGATCCCGGTGTCCGTGCACGACAAGTCCGACCGGCCCGGCCGCAACCAGGTGTCGGGCATGTTCTCCACCCTCTACACCGACCTGGCCGACCCGGCGGAGCGGTTGATGGCGATCGCCTCGGCGAATTCGGTGGCCAAACAACACAGTTCGGCGATCGGAGCGACACTGCTGCAGGACTGGTCCCAGTTCGCCGCGCCCGCGGTGTTCGGGGTGGCGATGCGGGTGTACGCGCGCAGTCACCTGGCCGCCGCGGCGCCGGTGCACAACCTGGTGGTGTCCAATGTGCCGGGCCCGCAGATTCCGCTCTACCTGCTCGGCAGCGAGGTCAAGGCGATGTACCCGCTGGGCCCGATCTTCCACGGCTCCGGGCTCAACATCACCGTCATGTCGCTCAACGGCAAACTCGACGTCGGACTCATCTCCTGCCCGGAATTGCTGCCCGATCTGTGGGAGATGGCCGACGACTTCGACGTCGAACTGGCCGACCTACTCGACGCATGTAGGTAGCCTCACCTGCTCCGATGACGGCGCATGGCAGCATGGTCAGCCATGAACCTCAAGCGCGGGGGCCTCGCGGCCGCCTTGGCGCTGCTCCTGGTGTCCGGATGCAGCAACGTCGTCGATGGCCGTGCCGTGCTGTCCGCACCCCGGCCCGGGACGCCCGTGCAGTGGGCGCCGTGCGAGGCAGGCGCGGGGGAGTCGCGGATGCCGATGGGTGCCGAGTGCGGTCTGCTGTCGGTGCCCGTCGACTACAGCAAGCCCGACGGCGAGGTCGCCCAGATCGCGATGATCCGGATCAAGGCCACCGGCGAGAAGATGGGCTCGCTGTTCATCAACCCCGGCGGCCCCGGCGAGTCCGGGGTGAAGGCCGCCATCAACCTGGTCGGCACCATGCCGCAGTCGGTGCGCGAGCGGTTCGACCTGGTCGGGTTCGACCCGCGCGGGGTCGGTGGGTCCAAGCCCGCGCTGTGGTGCAACTCCGACGAGGACAACGACCGGCTGCGCGCCGACCCGACGGTCGAGTACACCGAGGAGGGCGTCGAGCACATCGAGGCCCAGACCAAGGAGTTCATCGACCGGTGCGTGGACAAGATGGGCGAGGAGTTCCTCGCCAATGTCGGAACGCAAAGCGTGGCACGCGATCTCGACGCCATGCGGGAAGCGGTCGGTGACGAGAAACTGACCTACCTGGGCTACTCCTACGGCACCCGGATCGGCGCCACCTACGCCGAACTGTTCGGTGACAAGGTGCGCGCGATGATCCTGGACGGCGCGGTGGACCCCAACGCCGATCCGGTGGAGGCCGACCTGCGCCAGGCGGCGGCCTTCCAGACCGCGTTCGACGATTACGCCGCGGACTGCGCCAAGGATCCGGAGTGCCCGCTGGGCACCGACCCGGCCAAGGCCACCGACGAGTACAAGGACCTGGTCTATCCGCTGGTCGACAACCCGGCGCCGACGGCGGATCCGCGTGGCCTGGGTTACAGCGACGCGATCGTCGGCACCATCCTGCCGCTGTACTCGCCGAACCTGTGGCGCCACCTGACCGACGGGCTCAAGGAACTGCGCAACGGCCGCGGGGACACCATGCTGGCGCTGAGCGACCTGTACATGGGCCGGGATGCCAACGGGCACTACAACAATTCGACCGATGTGCGGATCGCGGTCAACTGCGTCGACGAGCCGCCCATCACCGACCGGGAGACCGTGATCGAGCAGGACCGCCGGGCCCGCGAGGTGGCGCCGTTCCTGAGCTACGGCGAGTTCACCGGTTTGGCGCCGATGGGTACCTGCTCGTTCTGGCCGGTGCCGCCCACCTCGGAACCGCACGAACTGGACGTGCCCGGGCTGCCGCCGACGCTGGTGGTGTCGACCACCAACGACCCGGCCACCCCGTACCAGGCCGGTGTGGACCTGGCCGAACAACTCGGCGGCACGCTGCTGACCTACGAGGGCACCCAGCACACCGTGGTCTTCCAGGGCAACACCTGCGTCGACGACATCGCCGCCCGGTACGTGATCGACGGCATCCTGCCGCCCGAGGGCGTGCGCTGCTGAGCCGCCGCGGGTCACGGTCCGGTCTCCGTCTGGTTCCCGGGATGTCTCGGCGCTGATTCGCCGCGGGGGTCGCGCGGGCGGCCGTGCGAGCATGATCGCCATGCGACCGGCCGGCAGGATCCTCTCAGTGCTGCTGGCCCTGCTCACCTCGGCCGCCGCGATGGCCGCGCCCGCGACCGCGCAGGCCGAACCGGTCTGGGGTGACTGCACGCAGTTCCTCGGTGACACCCCGGTGATCACGACGGCCCGGTGCGCCACGATCGCGGTGCCCGTGGATTGGTCCAACCCCGATCCCGAAGGCGCACAAGCGCAATTGGCGGTGATCCGGATACCGGCCTCCGGGCAGCGGATCGGCACCCTGATGGTCAACCCGGGCGGGCCCGGCGCCTCCGCGGTCGACACCGTCGCCTCGATGGGCACCGCCCTGGCCGACACCGAGATCGGGCGCCGGTTCGATCTGGTGGGCTTCGACCCGCGCGGGGTCGGCCACTCGACCCCGCAGTTGCGTTGCCGCACCGACGCCGAATTCGACGCGTACCGCCGCGAACCGCTGGCAGACTACAGCCCGGCCGGGGTCGCCCACATCGAACAGGTCTTCGCGAACTTCGCCCAGTCCTGCCTGGACCGGATGGGGCCGCAGTTCCTGGCCAACCTCGGCACCGGGGCGGCCGCGCAGGACATGGAGGCGGTGCGCGCGGCGCTCGGTGACGAGCAGCTCAACTATCTCGGTTTCTCCTACGGCACCGAACTCGGCACCGCCTACGCCGCGCGGTACCCGCACCGGGTCCGGGCGATGGTGCTCGACGGCGCGCTGGAGCCGGGATCCGATCCGATCAGCGAGAGCGTCCGGCAACTCACCGGCTTCCAGCGGGCCTTCGAGGACTACGCCGAGGACTGCGCGAAGTCGGCGGGCTGCCCGCTGGGCACCGATCCCGCCCAGTTCGTCCAGCGCTACCACCAGCTGATCGACCCGCTGGTGCAGCAGCCGGCAGCCACCTCCGATCCGCGCGGACTGGGCTACGCCGACGCCATCACCGGCACCGCGCACGCGCTGTACGGCAAGCGCTACTGGCCGTACCTGACCAGCGGGTTGCTCGGCCTGCAGCGCGGCACCGATCCCGGGGACCTGCTGCTGTTGGCCGACGAGTACCACCGCCGCGACGCGGCCGGGCGCTACCGCAGCCAGCAGGATGCGTTCACCGCGATCCGCTGCGTGGATTCGGCCTACCCGACCGACCCGGCCGCCTGGGTGGAGGCCGATCTACGGACCCGGGCCGCCGCACCGTTCATGGAGTACGGCACGTTCACCGGGTATGCGCCGCGCGACATCTGCGCGATGTGGCCGGTGCCGTCGACCTCGGCACCCGGGCCCGCGGTCTCCCCGGGACCCGGGAAGGTGATCGTGGTGTCGACGACCCGCGACCCGGCCACCCCGTACGAGGGCGGGGTGGAACTGGCCCGTCAGCTCGGCGCCCCGCTGGTGACCTTCGAGGGCACCCAGCACACCGTCGTCTTCAACGGCGACGCCTGCGTGGACACGGCGGTGCTGACGTTTCTCACCGATCTGGTTCAGCCGTCGGCGGGATTGATTTGTAGCTGACCATCTCCCGGGACAGCAGGGCACGCACCCGGGGCTCCCGACTGCACGCCACCGCGAACACCGTCAACAACACCCAACTGGTCAGCGCGCTGGCCAGCACCAGCGCGAAGGCCGCCCAATCCCCGCCCAGCAGTGCGCCGGCCGCGTACTGCCGAGACCACAGCCGCCAGTAGATCATCAGGTTCACCGTCAGCCCGACGCCGTAGGACAGTGCGAACGAGAACAGGAACGGTTTCCAGGTGCCGTCCTGCAGGCGGGCCGAAATGGGTTCGTGCCGAAGCGGATAGAGCACCGACAGCACATTGCCCACACCCAGCCAGATGAACACCATCGTCACCAGCTGGTCGATCATGGCTACCGGGTTGCCGTCCCCGGTGGCGGTGAGCACTCCGATCACCGGCAGCCCCGCGCCGATCACCAGCGCCGCGATGCTGATGTTCTTGACGACCAGGATGCGCCAGATCCGTTCGCCGGCAGCCAGCGCGGCGCGTACCCGCTCGGCCTCGAAGCACAGCGCGTTGGTGCAGATCACGCTGCCGACGATGGCCGCGAACAGGTACAGCGTGAGCCGGCCGGCGTCGTAGGTGGTCAGGCCGGAGAAGTGATAGAAGCCCACCAGCGCCAGGCTGATACCGAGCGTGATGGCGGTGCGGAGCAGGATCGCGCGCGGCTTGTCGACGACGATGTGGCGCAGTTCCGCGGCCACCCGGCGGCCGAGGTCGGGCAGCACCGGCCGGGCGCCACGCACCAGCGCCGCGCGGGTCGGTTCGGGGGCCACCTGCCGGGCCCGCGCCACCTGGATCACCGCTTCGGCGACCGCGGCGCGGGCCAACCCGACCGCCACCACGACATCGGCCGCGGCCTGTTCGGGTGTCGGATCCAGGTGCTGGGTGGCGCGGACGCCGCGGGCGTGCTCGGCGGCCCGGTCCAACCACTGCGGCGACGCACCCGACGCACCGACATCGGCACCGACCGGGTGGCCGAGTTCGATGCGGGCCCGGCGGGCCCCCTCGGCCAGCGCGGTGTCGTCGCCCCACTCGGCTGCCGCGGCGGCCGCCTCGGCGGCACGCAATGCGCCGGTCAGGGATCGCAACTCGTGGATTGCGGCCAGTGAATGCGCCTGAGCGTCCTGCGGGTGGCCCTCGGACCCGCTCGGGTCGGCAGTTTTTGTCACCGCATCACCCAACCATGTCCAGGTCGGCGGAACCGCGACCCGTGTGTAACACGGATTTAACAGCTGGTACCTAGGCTTCCAGCATGGACCGCCAGAAGGAATTCGTGCTGCGCACGCTGGAGGAACGCGATATCCGCTTCGTCCGGTTGTGGTTCACCGACGTGCTCGGCTACCTCAAGTCGGTGGCGATCGCGCCCGCAGAACTCGAAGGAGCCTTCGAAGAGGGCATCGGATTCGATGGTTCCTCCATCGAAGGCTTCGCCCGGGTATCCGAATCCGACACCGTGGCCCGTCCCGACCCGTCCACCTTCCAGGTGCTGCCGTGGACCGACGGCAGCGGCCAGCACTACTCGGCGCGGATGTTCTGCGACATCACCATGCCCGACGGCTCGCCGTCCTGGGCGGACTCCAGGCACGTGCTGCGTCGCCAGCTGGCCAAGGCCAGCGACCTCGGCTTCTCCTGCTACGTGCACCCGGAGATCGAGTTCTTCCTGCTCAAGCCCGGCCCCACCGACGGCACCGTGCCGGTGCCCGCCGACAACGGCGGCTACTTCGATCAGGCCGTGCACGATTCGGCCCCCAACTTCCGGCGGCACGCCATCGAAGCGCTGGAGCAGATGGGCATCTCGGTGGAGTTCAGCCACCACGAGGGCGCGCCCGGCCAGCAGGAGATCGACCTGCGCTACGCCGATGCGCTGTCCATGGCCGACAACGTGATGACCTTCCGGTACCTGGTCAAGGAGGTCGCGCTGGCCGACGGGGTGCGGGCCTCCTTCATGCCCAAGCCGTTCGCCGAACACCCCGGCTCGGCCATGCACACCCATATGAGCCTGTTCGAGGGCGAGACCAATGCCTTCCACAGCCCCGACGATCCGCTGCAGCTGTCCGATGTGGCGAAGTCCTTCATCGCCGGCATCCTGGAACACGCCTGCGAGATCAGTGCCATCACCAACCAGTGGGTGAACTCCTACAAGCGGCTGGTGCACGGCGGCGAAGCGCCGACCGCGGCGTCCTGGGGCGCATCGAACCGTTCGGCACTGGTGCGGGTGCCGATGTACACCCCGCACAAGTCGTCCTCGCGGCGCGTCGAGGTGCGCAGCCCCGACTCGGCCTGCAACCCGTACCTGACCTTCGCGGTGCTGCTGGCCGCCGGCCTGCGCGGCATCGAGAAGAACTACGTGCTCGCGCCGCAGGCCGAGGACAACGTGTGGAGCCTGACGCGCGAGGAACGCCGCGCGATGGGGTACCGCGAGCTGCCGTCGAGCCTGGGCGTGGCGCTGTCCGAGATGGAGAACTCGGAACTGGTCGCGGAAGCCTTGGGGGAGCATGTCTTCGACTACTTCCTGCGCAACAAGCGGGCCGAGTGGGAGGACTACCGCAGCACCGTCACCCCGTTCGAGCTCAAGCACTACCTCTCGCTCTAGGCCGGCCCCGCTCCGGGTAACGTCGTCAACGTGGCCAAACCCGCGACGCAGCGACCCAAACTGCCCGGCGTGGGACGGCTCGGTCTGGTCGAGCTGACCGCGCGAGACGACCTGGACCGGCTCGGGTGGAACAGCGACGACTACGTCGAACTGCTGTGGTCGCTGTCCCGGGCGCCGGATGCCGACGCCGCACTGAAGGCGATGGTGCGCCTGGCCGACGGCCTCGGCGACGACTGGCCCGAGCTCAACCAGGCGTTGCTGACCGACAAGGCGCTGCGCGGACGGCTGTTCTCGGTGCTCGGCGGCTCACTGACCCTCGGCGACCACCTGGCGGCGCGGCCGCAGTCCTGGCGGCTGCTGACCGGCCCGGCGACCCTGCCCGGCATCGACGAGCTGCGCCGGACCTTCGTGGCCGAAGCCGAGAAGGCCACCGACACCCGGTCGGCCACCCTGGCGCTGCAGACCCACTACCGCGACCACCTGCTGGTGCTGGCCGGGCTCGACATGGCCCCCACGGTCGAGAACGAACCGGTGCTGGAGTTCAGCGCCGTCGGCGCGCACCTGTCCGACCTCGCCGATGCCGCGCTGGCCGCCGCCCTGACGGTGGCCGTGCAGACGGTGTGCGGCGAGGACACCCCGGCGCCGGTCATCTCGGTGATCGCGATGGGCAAATGCGGTGCCCGCGAACTCAATTACGTCAGCGATGTGGACGTCATCTTCGTCGTCGAGGACGCCTCCCCGGACAGCCTGTCGATCAGCACCCGGATCGCCGGGGAGCTGATGCGCTTCGCGGGCGACGCCTTCTTCGAGGTGGATGCGGCGCTGCGCCCCGAGGGCAAGCGCGGCCAGTTGGTGCGCACGCTGGAATCGCATGTTGCCTACTACGAACGCTGGGCAAAGACCTGGGAGTTCCAGGCGCTGCTCAAGGCGCGCCCGGCCGCCGGTGATCCCGAGCTCGGTGCCCGCTACATCGAGGCGCTGATGCCGATGGTGTGGACCGCCTGTGAGCGTGAGGATTTCGTGGCCGAGGTGCAGGCCATGCGCCGGCGGGTCGAGGAACTGGTGCCGGCCGGGGTGCGCGACCGCGAGATCAAACTTGGCACCGGTGGGCTGCGCGACGTCGAATTCGCGGTCCAGCTCCTGCAATTGGTGCACGGCCGCAACGACGACGCGCTGCACGTGGCATCCACCGTGGACGCGCTGGCCGCACTCAGCGCCGGCGGCTACGTCGGCCGCGACGATGCCGCGAACCTCACCGCCTCGTATGAATTCCTGCGGCTGCTGGAGCACCGGCTGCAGTTGCAGCGACTCAAGCGCACCCACATGCTGCCCGAACCCGACGACGATGAGGCGATGCGCTGGCTGGCCCGCGCCGCGCACATGCGCCCCGACGGTCAGCACGACGCGCTCGGGGTGTTGCGCCAGGAACTCCGGCGCCAGAGCATGCGGGTGTCCCGGCTGCACGCGAAGCTCTTCTACCAGCCGCTGCTGGAATCGGTGGGTAAGCAGGGTTTCGACTCGATGAGCACCGACGCGGCCGAACGCCAGCTGGCCGCGCTCGGTTACGAGGGCCCGCAGAGCGCGCTGACCCATCTGGGCGCCCTGACCGGGGAGGGTGGCCGGCGCGCCCAGATCCAGAAGATCCTGCTGCCGACGCTGCTGGACTGGCTGTCGGACACCCCCGATCCCGACCGCGGGCTGCTGTCCTACCGGCGGATCAGCGAGGAACTGGGCGACCTGCGCTGGTATCTGGCCACTTTGCGGGACGAGGGGGCGGTCGCCAAACGGCTGATGCGGGTGCTCGGCACCTCGGCCTACGTGCCGGATCTGCTGATGCGCGCGCCCGAGGTCATCAAGCTGTACGCCGACGGCCCGCAGGGACCCAAGCTGGTGGAGGTCGACCCCGACACCGTGGGCCGAGCCCTGGTGGCATCCGCTGGACGACACCAGGATCCGGCCCGCGCCATCGCCGCCGGCCGCGAGCTGCGGCGCCGCGAACTGGCCCGGGTCGCCTCGGCGGACCTGCTGGGCATGATGGAGGTCACCGAGGTGTGCAGCGCGCTCACCTCCATCTGGGTGGCGGTGCTGCAGGCCGCCCTCGACGTGGTGATGCGGGACCGGGCGCCCGAGGACGGCCCGCCGGCCAGGATCGCGGTGATCGGCATGGGCCGGCTCGGCGGTGGTGAACTCGGCTACGGGTCGGACGCCGACGTGATGTTCGTCTGCGAGCCGAATTCCGGTGTGGAAGAGACGGTTGCGGTGAAATGGGCGATCACCGTAGCCGAGCAGGTACGCTCGCTGCTCGGCACGCCCAGCGCGGACCCGCCGCTGGAGGTGGACATCGGTCTGCGCCCGGAGGGCCGAAACGGCCCGCTGGTGCGGACGCTGTCCTCGTACGAGGCGTATTACGCGCAGTGGGCGCAGCCCTGGGAGATCCAGGCGCTGCTGCGGGCGCACCGGGTGGCCGGCGACCAGGGCCTCGGTGAGCGGTTCCTGTTGATGGTCGACAAGACCCGCTATCCCGCGGGTGGGGTGTCCGCCGAAGCGGTGCAGGAGATCCGGCGGGTGAAGGCCCGGGTGGACGCCGAACGGCTGCCGCGCGGGCGGACCCGAACACGCACACCAAGCTGGGCCGCGGCGGGCTCGCCGACGTGGAGTGGACGGTGCAGCTGCTGCAGCTACGGCACGGCCACGAGATCCCGGCGCTGCACAACACCTCGACCCTGCAGACCCTGGACGCCATCGGCGCCGCGGAGCTGCTGCCCGAAGGGGATGTGGCGCAGCTCCGCGACGCCTGGCTGACGGCGACCCGGGCCCGCAACGCGCTGGTGCTGGTCCGTGGCAAGCCCACCGATCAGCTGCCCGGCCCGGGCCGGCAACTCAACGCCGTCGCGGCGGCGGCCGGGTGGCCGGGCGGTGACGGCGGCGAGTTCCTGGACAACTACCTACGCGTGACGCGCCGGGCGAAAACCGTGGTGCGCAACGTGTTCGGAGGCTAGTTACTGGAGCCGGTTGTCCCGCACGCCGACCGAGTCGAACGCGGCCTTGATGGCGCCGATCTGGCTGTCGGTGAACCCGTTGGCCCGGGCCGCGCTGACGATCGCGTACCGGGCATCGACGAACTTGGCCGTCGACGGTAACCGGTACAGCGAGTCGTAGAACACCCGTGCCCACTGCTCCCCGGACAGCTCGTCCTTGGTGGCGTCCACCATCTTGTAGGCGGCGTAGTTCACGATGCCGCTGTTGCTGTGCACGTAGTCGAAATCGTCGTCGGGCTTGCAGCCGCAGTTGTCCACGTAACGCCCGTCATAGTGTTCGGGCTGACGGTAGTCCGACGGATCCTCCATGTTGCGGAACGGGTTTCCGGAGGCATCCTCGGCGAACAGCCATCGGGCCGCGCCGGTCTTGTTCTCGATGAGCGCGCCCATGATGTCGGAGTAGGACTCGTTCAGGGCGCCCGACTCGCCGAGGTAGGCCAGCCCGTTGATGTACTGGATGACCGCGTGGGTGTACTCATGGGCCACCAGATCCAGTGCGGCCTGGGTGTTTCCGGCGTCCCCGAAGACCAGCACCGAACCGGACCAGGCCGCGTTGCGCCAACCGCGCGCCGAGCTTCCACTCGGGTTGTAATCGATGCTCATCATGACCTCGGCGTGGTTGTCGTCGTAGGAATCACGCCCCAGCACCGTGGAGTAGTAGTCGTGGACGCGGATCATGTTGGCCTGCGCGGTGACCGCGGACCGCAACCAGCTGGTGGTGTAGCCGACCGGGGTGCCCGGGATGCTGGGCAGCCCGGACCAGGAGCTCTGGTATGTGGTGGCGTAGGTGCTGATGTTGCGCACCGGGTCGGTGAGCACGATGGCGGTGCCGGTGTTGGCGGCGGTGACGGTGCGGACCTTGCCGAGCTGATCGGTGCCCGAGGACCGCAGCGGCGCCAATGCGTGCTGGGCGGTGGAGAATTCGTTGAGGATGGTGCCCGGCTTGGCGCCGTTGGCGGCGATGAAGTAGCGGGTGCCCACCGACGGGTAGATGCTGTCGGCCGCGGAGGTGACGACCACCCGCCAGGCCAGCTGCGGCGGGTTGTTCAGGTCCTCGTTGTAGATCACGAGTTCGGTGTCGAAGGTCAGCGTCGCCAGGAACGCGTCCTTGGTGGCCTGGCTGGGCCGGCCCCCGTAGTCCGACAGCAGATCCGCCTTGACCAACTCGATCACCTTGGACGCACGGTCCACGGTGCCGACCGGCACCGTGGACACGCCGGTGATGGCCGGGTCGTAGTTGCTGATCAGGCTGGTCACGGTGCCGGTGCTGTCGGTGGTCAGTACCACCTCGCTGCCCATCACCGAAAGCCCGTCGACCCTCGGGCGCAGCCGGTAGTACACCGACCCCAGGGCGTTGGTGGACACCGTGATATCGGCGGGATCGGCGAAGCCGGTGGGGATGCCCAGATGGGTGGACATCCGGTTCAGCAGGGCCGCGGCCGAGGCCGCGTCGGTGATCGTGTCGACGGTGAAGGTGCCGTCGATGGCCCGGACCTTGCCGTTCGGGTTCTTGGCGATGTCGACATATCCGGTCAGCGCCAGGTTCTTCAACTCGGCGAGGGTGAGGGTGCCGTCGATGTCGGGGTGCACCGCGGCGATCGGGATGCTCACGTCGACCGGGATGCCGTCGTGGCCGTCGAGCGCGTTCACCGTGAACGTCAGCTGGTCGTCACCGGGGGTGAAGTACGCCCGGTAGCGCGCGGGAGCGGTGGGGGTGAAGGTGAACTCGCCGGTGATCCCGTCGATGCTCAGCACGCCCGCGGTGGGGGCGACCGAGGCCAGCAGATAGTTCAGCGGGGACTCGTCGGTGACGTGGACCTGCCCGGTGACCACCCCGGTCACCGCGTGCACGGAGTAGGAGACCGCGCCGAGGACGGGCAGGTCGTTGCCCGGTGTGGAGGCCGCGATGCCGACCACGACGGACAGCGTCTGGGTGCCGCCGTGCCCGTCGTCCACGGTCACCTGGAACGAGTCGGTGCCGGTCCCGGCGGCGCGGGCCTGCGCGGTGGGGGTGTAGGCGAAGGTGCCGTCGGCGTTGACCACCACCGATCCGCGCGACGGCGGAGTCGTGGTGAACGCCAACGCATCCCGGTCGGCGTCGGTGACGGTGAAGGTGCCGGTGACCCGGCCGGTGGCGGCGTCCGTTTTCAGCCCGGAGAGGGCGGGGGCGGTGGGTGCGGTGTTGCGCGGGCTGATGGGCAGCTCGAGCGGGACGTGCACGACGCCGCCGTGCCCGTCGTCGACGGTGATGGTGAAGTGAGCGACCCGCACCGCGGCCGGATCCGTGCTCGCGGCG
This sequence comes from Mycolicibacterium aurum, assembly GCA_900078775.1. GTDB lineage: Bacteria > Actinomycetota > Actinomycetes > Mycobacteriales > Mycobacteriaceae > Mycobacterium > Mycobacterium aurum_A. The sequence continues at coordinate 2,623,871 of LT549889.1, read as the reverse complement.
GCGTGCCGCGCGGTGACGGTGGGGGTGAAGGTGAACTTGCCGTCCCCGCCGACCACGAGGGTGCCGGTCATGGTGGACATGGTGCCGTCGTAGAAGATGCGGTCGGAGTTGGCGTCGGTCGCCTTCACCGTGCCCGTGATGACGCCGGTGTTCGAATTAGATTTGCCGACAGTGAGTTTCACGACCGGATTGATATTGGACGGCACCACGGCGATGGTGATGGTCTGCTGGACCACGCCGCGGCGCCCGTCGTCGACGGTGATGGTGACCGTGTCGGTCAGCGCGGACAGCGGCGCGGTGTCCGCGGCGGCTTTGTGCCGGGCGGCTGCGGTGGGGGTGTAGGTGAAGGTCCCGTCCGCGCCGAAGGTGATGGCGCCCTTCGTCGGTTTGGTGAGCACGGTGATCTTCAGTGGGTCGCCGTCACCGTCGATGACACCGATGGCGCCGCTCACCCGGCCGGTGACCGCGTCGCCGACACCGGTCGGCGCCCCCACCTCGGGGCGCAGGTTCGGCGGAACCACGGACACCACCCGCAGCGCACCGCCGGTGCGGTCGGTGACGTAGAGCTCCATCCCGTCCGGGCTCGCGGCGATCGCCCCGGCGCTGCTACCGGCGTTCAGCGTGCTCAGCAGCGAGCGGGTCGCGGTGCCGTAGCTGAGCAGAGCACCGTCCGCGGAGGTCAGGAACAGCAGGGTGCCGTCCTTGTTCACGGTGCCCGCGGTGACGGGTGCCGCGGCGGTGAACTGGCCGGTGACGACGCCCGCGGCGGTACGGACCGTGATGTCGGTGCCGTCGCTGACGGTGTAGATCGATGCGGAGTCCCGGCTGACCGCGAGTACCGATGAATCCACGGTATTGGCAATGAGTTTCGCCGAGTTCGACGACGAGGTGGTGTAGACGGCGATACCGTTCGGCGCGGTCACGTAGACCCGCTTGCCGTTCGGGCTGACGACGATCGAGGTGGCACCGGTGGTGTTGCCGACCCAGCCGGAGATGCGGTTGCGCGAGGTGCTCAGCTTGGCCATCTTGCCGGTCGCATTGCCGATATACACGGTCGAACCGGTGATCGCCAGCGTGGTCGGGGTGAAGCTGAGCGCCACCTGGAGCTTGACGGTGTTGGTGGCGGTATCGATCACCGAGATCGACCGGTCGTCGGCGTTGGCCACGTACACGGCCTTGCCGTCCGCCTTGACCACGACCGAGACCGGGTTGTTGCCCACCGCGATGGTGGAGAGCACCGCGCCGTCGAGGGTGTTGACCACCGTCACCGTGCCGGCGGTCGAATCAACCAGGTAGGCACGGCTGTTGGTGGCGGCCACCGCGGACGGGTTGGCGGCCGCGGTCACCGGCTGGAGCAGGTGGATGGGGGTCGGGCTGATCGGAATGGCCACCGCGGTGGTGACTTTCGCGGTCTTGCCGTCGGACACGGTGAGGGTGAACACGGCATCGGGACCGGCCCCACCCAGGCCCGGATGCGTTGCGCGGCGGTGGGGGTGTAGGTGAACACCCCGGCGGAGGTGAACGTCAGGGTGCCCTCGGCGGGGCGGGTGAGCAGGGCGTAGGTGAGCCTGGCGCCCTCGGGGTCGACGGCCTGCACGCGTCCGGTGACCGCGCCGGTGGTCGGATCGGGTTCGCCGAGAATCGGTTCGCCGATGATCGGCTGCTGGTTGACCGTGGCGGTGGTGACGACCATCGCGGCCGGCGCCGATGCCACGGTCACCGCGGGTGTGGGGTCGAGTTGGCGCCGGGCGGCCGCCAGCATCACCCACAGCCCGGGGAACTCGACGGGTGCGCCGGACCTACTGCCCTGCAGCGGTGCGGTCAGCGCCGACAGCAGGGTGCTGACGATCTTGCCCGGGGTGGGCAACGCGAGCCTCGGAACGGTCTGCGGGAGGGCGGTGCTCACGGTGGCCGCCGCTGATGTCGCCGCCGTGCTGGCGGCGATCACCGGTGCCGCCGCGGCATCCGGGGTGTCGGTGGTGACCCGCTGGACGGTGACGGTGGGTTGGTCGTCGGTCTGGGGCCGCATCGTGCGGGCCGGTGCCTCGGCGGTGCGGGCGCTGGAGCGGGCGGTGACAGCGGTGCGCGGCTTCTTCTTCGGGCTGATCGAGCGATCCGGCCCGGGGCCGCTGAAAGCTCCGCGGTCTGGGCTTCCGTCACCGCGTCGAGGTCGGTATCCGGCTCTGCCGTGGTCGACGCAGTGCTGCCCGAATCGGGCTCGGGGTCGGCGGTCTGGCTCGATTCGGTGTCCGCGGGGCCGGTATCGGCGGAACCGCCGGCGGCCGGGGCGCCCTCGGACTGGCTGGACTCCGAACCCGCGCCGGCCGGATCGGCCCACGCGGCCGGCGCCAGGACGCCCGACCCCATGCTCAACCCGATGCCGAGGGCCACCGCGAGCGCGCCCACGCGGCCCACATGGCGCGCGTTACCCGCCATGATCGAGTCCTTCACGACCAATGCCTCCGTCTCGACGCCAGCCGAGTCGGGGCCACGGCGGCTTTGCTGGAAGTACACCACAAAACTGCCCTCCACCGTTGCCGATGGGTGCGTTCGGTGGTGTGGTCGCCACCTGATACAACCAGATGATGTTCACCGAGATCAGCGCCGCCGAACACGACCGTCAGCTGGAACTGCACGGGCCGCTGACGGCGGCGGTCCGCCGCCTGGTCGAGGCCGGCATCAGCACCGGCGCCGACAGCGAGACCATCCGCCGGGCACAGGTTGCTGTGGAGGCGATCGCCGAGACGCTGGAGCAGCAGCGCCACGACGGGCCGCGCACCATGCGGCATGCGGTCACCGGGCGGCCGGTGGTGCTGGCCGATCCGGTGATCTGCCTGCGTAACGCGATCGCGCCGCCGTTGACGGTGCAGCACGACGAGTCAGGCCGCTGCTGGACCGAATTCAGCCTCGGCGCGCCCTATGAGGGGCCGCCCGGGCGGGTGCACGGTGGCATCTGTGCGTTGGTGCTCGACCACATCCTCGGTGAGGTGGCCAGCGACGGCCTGCGCCAGCCCCGGTTCACCGGCACGCTCACGCTGAAGTACCTGCGTGCCACCCCGTTGGGCCCGCTGCGCGCCGAGGCCTGGGTGGACCGCGTCGAGGGCATCAAAGCCTTTGCCCGCGGACACATCCTGGACGACGAGGGGCCGACGGTGGAGGCCGAGGGCATCTTCATCGCGCCCGCGTGGGCGCGCGAGGCCGGCTGAGTCAGAGCGCCGGTGCGGCCGATCGGCGCCGGATCACGTTGTCCAGGGCGATCGCGCCGCCGCCGGTGAACACCAGCAGGAAGAACGCGAAGCAGAACAGCACGGAGGCTTCACCGCCGTTGTCGATGGGCCAGAACGCCTTCGGGAAATGCGCGGTGAAGAACGCGTAGGCCATCTCGCCGGAGGCGATGAACGCCGCGATGCGGGTGAACAACCCGACCGTGATCAGCAGTCCCAGCACCAACTCGATGATGCCGGCGTACCAGTACGGCCAGGTGCCGAACGGGACGGTACCGCTGGCTGCGGCACTGGGAAACCCGAGCAGCTTCTGGGTGCCGTGCAGGGTGAACAGCAGTCCGAAGACGATCCGGAAAACCGACAGCACAATCGGTGCGAACTTCGTGAGCTTGGTGTCGAGATCTGTCATGGCCATGCCCAATCGTAGGACCACGGTCCGTTTATTGACCAGCCTCCGTTGTCCGGGAGCGCAACCGGTCCAGTGAATAGGGGCCCGGACCGGCGAAGACCAGCAGGAAGAAGCCGAAGCAGAACAGGATCGGGCTCAACCCGCCGTTGCCGCCATACTCCGGCGGGACGATGGGCCACAGACCCAACGGCTGATGCTGCCAGAAGTAGGCCACGGCCATCGCCCCGGAGGAGATGAAAGCCGCTGCGCGGGTGAACAACCCGGCCATGATGAGCAGGCCGGCGACCAGTTCGATCAGACCCGCGTACCAGCCGGGCCAGTCACCGAGCGGCTGTGTCATCGCAATGGGCCAGCCGAACATCTTCGAGGTGCCGAACGCGGTGAACAAGAATCCGAACACGAGGCGGAACAGGCTCAGCACCGTCGGTGCGAACGCGTCCAGGCGGGCGGACATGTTGATCATGTCCGCCGACCCTACCGACTGCGCACGACAACGGCCCCCGGAATGTCCGGGGGCCGTTGGGTGATCGCTACGACTGATTACCCGTCGCGTCGGCGGTGCCGACTCAGACGTCGTAGTAGAGCGAGAACTCGTACGGGTGAGGGCGGATCTGGATCGGCATGATCTCGTTCTCCCGCTTGTAGGAGATCCAGGTCTCGATCAGGTCCTCGGTGAACACGCCACCCTCGGTGAGGTACTCGTGGTCCTCTTCGAGGCGGTCGATCACCGCGGCCAGCGAGGTCGGGGCCTGCGGGATGTTGGCGGCCTCGTCCGGCGGCAGCTCGTAGAGGTCCTTGTCGACCGGAGCCAGCGGCTCGATCTTCTTCTTGATGCCGTCGATACCGGCCATCAGCATGGCCGCGAACGCCAGGTACGGGTTACCCGAGCTGTCCGGGCAACGGAACTCGAGGCGCTTGGCCTTCGGGTTGTTGCCGGTGATCGGGATACGCACACAGGCCGAGCGGTTGCGCTGGCTGTAGACCAGGTTGATCGGGGCCTCGTAGCCCGGCACCAGACGCTTGTAGGAGTTCACCGTCGGGTTGGTGAACGCCAGCAGCGACGGGGCGTGGTGCAGAATGCCGCCGATGTAGTGGCGGGCGAGGTCGGACAGGCCCGCGTAACCGGACTCGTCGTGGAACAGCGGCTTGCCGTCCTTCCACAGCGACTGGTGGGCGTGCATGCCCGAACCGTTGTCACCGAACAGCGGCTTGGGCATGAAGGTGACGGTCTTGCCGTTCTTCCACGCGGTGTTCTTGATGATGTACTTGAACAGCAGCACATCGTCGGCCGCGGCCAGCAGCGTGTCGAACTTGTAGTTGATCTCGGCCTGCCCGGCGGTGCCCACCTCGTGGTGGCCGCGCTCCAGGACGAAACCGGCGTTCTGCAGGTTGGTGGCCATCTCGTCGCGCAGGTCGACGTAGTGGTCGTACGGCGCCACCGGGAAGTAGCCGCCCTTGGGCCGCACCTTGTAACCGAGGTTGGGGGAGCCGTCGGCCTCGTAGGGCTGGCTGGTGTTCCACCAGCCGGACTCGGAGTCCACCTCGTAGGAGGTGCCGTTGATCTTCGAATCGAAGGTCACCGAATCGAAGATGTAGAACTCGGCCTCGGCGCCGAAGTAGCAGGTGTCGGCGATGCCGGTGCTGGCCAGGTAGTTCTCCGCCTTGCGGGCGACGTTACGCGGATCGCGCGAGTAGGCCTCGCGGGTGAACGGGTCATGCACGAAGAAGCTGAGGTTCAGCGTCTTGGCCGCCCGGAACGGATCGATGCGCGCCGTGTTGGGATCGGGCAGCAGCATCATGTCCGACTCGTGGATCGACTGGAAGCCGCGCACCGAGGAGCCGTCGAAGGCGAGCCCGTCCTCGAACACGCTCTCGTCGAACGCCGCTGCCGGGATCGAGAAGTGCTGGACAACACCGGGCAGATCGCAGAACCGAATGTCGACGTACTCGACGTTCTCGTCCTTGATCAGCTTGAAGATGTCATCGGAGGTCTTTTCTGCCACTACGAATTCTCCTTTTCTGGTGACCCGCGCGTTGACGCTAAGGACACGATGTTGCACGGTCATCAACCGGATGTTGCGTGGAAGTTACGCGTGGAAGTTACGCGGAGGCCTCCGCTCTATGCTGGCTGCATGGCCCGTGATCTCTCATCCTGGTTGTCCGGACCCGAACCTTCAAGCTCGGGCGCGCCGGGTGAGCAGCCCAACGAGTATCCGGGCCACCGGTTGGGTTTCCCTCAGTACGGGTCGGGGTCGATCGCCGGGTTCGGCCGCCGCACAGCCGCACTGCTGGTCGACTGGCTGATCTCCTACGGTCTGGCCGCCCTCGGAATGAGCCTGGGCCTGCTATCGCTGCAGGCCATGTCCACCGCGGTGCTCGTCATCTGGCTGGTGCTCGGTGTCGTCTCGGTGCGGCTGTTCGGGTTCACCCCCGGGCAGGCGGCACTCGGGCTGATGGTGGTCTCCGCCGACAACCGCCAACACGTCGGGGTGGGCCGGGCCGCCGTGCGCGGGCTGCTGACCGCGCTGGTGATCCCGGCGCTGTTCACCGACGCCGATCAGCGCGGCCTGCACGACCTGGCGACCAAGACCGCCGTTGTGAGGCGATAGTCACACCCCCGTCACACTTCGTGCCGGATCCGGCCGTCCATCATCGTCATGGTGACCGTCGCGGTGTGGATGTCGTGCGGATCGATCTCCAGGATGTTGCGGTCCAGCACGATCACGTCGGCCCGCTTGCCGACCTCCAGTGAGCCGACCTTGTCCTCCAGTCGGAGTTGATAGGCCGCGCCCAGGGTGTTGGCGTGCACGGCCTCGGCGACGGTCAGGCTCTGGTCGGCCGGCGCGAGCACCGGGGCGTCGGGGTCGCCGATCAGCTGGCGGGTGACACCGATCTGGATCGAGTCCAGCGGCTTGTAGGTGGAGAAGTAGCCGGCCGCCGGCCAGTCGGTGCCCAGCGAGATGCGCCCACCGGCGTCGAGCACATCACGGGTCCGGTAGAAGAGGTCCTGGCGCGGGGGCCCGTAGCGGGCGGCCAGGTTGGTGACGGTGTCCGGGTCGGCGGAGATCCAGTTGGCCGAGAACTGCGCGATGACGCCGAGTTCGGCGAACCGCGCATTGTCGGGATCCTCGACGTAGACGAGGTGGGCGACGGTGTGCCGACGGTCGCGCGGGGGATTGGCGGCGATGGCCCGCTCGATCGCGTCCAGCCCGACCCGCGCCGTCCGTTCTCCGCAGGCGTGGATGTGCACGTCGAGCCCGGCGGCGTCGACCTGCTCGACGAGCTGATGCCACTGTTGTTCGGTGAACGGCGATCCGCCGATCGAACCGGGCTTGTCGGCATAGGGTTCCAGCAGCCAGGCGGTATAGCCCTCCTGGGTGCCGTCTCCGATGATCTTGACCGCGCCCACCTGTACCAGGTCCGTCGAGATCCGGTCCCGGATCGCGGTGAACTGCTGCACCGCGTCGTCGACGGGCGGTGACTTGACGCTGTAGGACGCGACCACCCGGAACGGCAGGGCGTCGCGGCGCTCGATCTCGGTGTACAGACCGATCAGGGCACCCTGATCGCTCCCGATCGGCGGCACCCCGGCATCGAAGACCGTGGTGATGCCGGCCCGGCTGGCCTCGGGCAGCCAGGTCTGGAGCAGATCACCCATCGCTTCCGGCGAGATCGGTTCGACGGCGTCCACGAGCTTGAGTACCGCGTCGACCTCGAGCACGTAACCGGTCGGTTCGCCGGCCACGTCGCGCACGTAGTAGCTGAAGCCCGGGACCGGGTCGGGGGAGTCGCGGCTCACCCCGGCCAGCTCGAGCGCCTTGCTGTTGGCCCACAGGCTGTGCCCGTCGATGGCGAAGAAGAACGCCGGCCGGTCGGGGAGGATGCGGTCCAGGTCGGCGCGATTCGGTCCCTCGGGCCCGAACATGTCCACCCGCCAACCGAATCCGCGGATCGGGCCGGTCGGGTTCTCGTTCGCGTACCGCTCGATCGCGGACAGGGCGTCGGCGCCCGTCGGCACCTGCAGGTCGACGCCCGACGTGAGGAAGGCGCCGAGGAACGGGTGGATGTGGCCCTCGACGAACCCGGGCATCAGCAACCGGCCGAACAGGTCGACCACGCGGGTGTCCGGGCCGACGAGCTCCATCGCCCCGGCCTCGTCGCCGACGTAGGTGATGGTGTTGCCGGTGACGGCCAGCGCCTGTACCCAGGGCTGCGGACCGGCCACGGTGTAGATGGGGCCGTTGCGGAAGACGAAGTCCGGTTCCGGGCCGGGGCCCGTTCCGGCGGTGGGAGTGGGGCCCGGGTCCGGGTCTGTGGAACATGCGGTCATCGCCGTCACCGCGGTCGCCGTCGCCGCGATCGTGACCGCGCGCAACACCGCCCGACGGTTCGGCTTCAGTGCGGCGAAATGCGGGGCCCAGTCACACGCGGTGCACATGCGCCCGCCCAGATGTCATCTGGTCATCTAAGCAACCGGGCAGTGCCGGAGAGGCCGACTCGCCGAGGGTATTTACGTTCGCGACTATTACTTACGGCGCACGGTGCGCTGCACGCCCCGCATCTTCGCACCGTTGGGCATCGGGCCCTTGGGCATGGCGGCCGGGCCGATCTTGGAACCGAGCGCGACAAGCCGCGACTCCAGCGAGTCGATCTGCTTGACGGTGATGTTGGCGGGCAGCTTGTTGAGATGGCGCTCCAACTTGGCCAGCGGCACCTCGCCCTCGCCGTTGCCGACCACGATGTCGTAGATCGGCACATCGCCGACCAGGCGGGCGACGCGCTTCTTCTCCTGCGCCAACAGCGGTTTGACGCGGGACGGTGCGCCCTCGCCGACCAGCAGCACGCCGGGCCGGCCGATCACCCGGTGTACCGCGTCGAAGTGTCCGGTGGCCGCGACGCCGGGGGTGACCCGCCACTTGCCGCGCAGGTTGTCCAGTGCCCAGGCGGCGGCACCGGTCTGGCCCTCGGCCTTCTTGTACACCGACTTCTGCGCGCGCCGGCCGAAGATGATGAACGCGACGAGGGCGCCGAGGATGACACCGAGCGGGATCATCAGGAACTTGGTGAAGCCGCCGGCGAAAATACCCAGCGCCACCGAGGCACCGACGATCAGGACGAACGCCCCGACCATGTAGGGCAGCAGGCGCTTGTCCTCTTTGCGCTGAATCTGGAATGCCTGCCACAGCTGGCTGCGCCGCTGCTTGGACGCTGCCTTGCGCGCGGCCTTCGCCTCGGCTTTGGCCGCCTTGGTCTGGGCGGGAGTACGTTTCGCCATCACATCAGGATACGGGTGGAGTCGCGGCCGTCCGAACCCGTGCCGCCTGCTGGTAGAGCCGGCCCGCGCGGTAGGACGAACGCACCAGGGGTCCGGCCAACACACCGGCGAAACCGAGTCCCTCCGCGAACGTCGTGAACTCGACGAATTCGTCCGGATGCACCCAACGGTCCACCGGATGGTGACGTGGCGAAGGTCGCAGATACTGGGTGATGGTGACGATGTCGCAGCCGGCCTCGTGCAGGTCGACCAGGGCGGTGCGCACCTCGTCGGGCGTCTCGCCCATGCCCAGGATCAGATTGCTCTTGGTCACCAGGCCGAAGTCGCGGGCCGCGGTGATGACGTCGAGGCTGCGCTGGTAGCGGAACGCCGGCCGGATCCGCTTGAAGATGCGCGGCACGGTTTCGACGTTGTGCGCGAACACTTCCGGGCGTGACTCGAACACCTCGAGCAGCTGCTCGGGGTTGCCGTTGAAGTCGGGGGCCAGCAACTCGACCCCGGTGTTGGGGTTCAGGGCGTGGATCTGGCGGACCGTCTCGGCGTACAGCCAGGCACCGCCGTCGGGCAGATCGTCGCGGGCCACCCCGGTGACCGTCGAGTAACGCAGCCCCATCGCCTGCACGCTCTCGGCGACCCGGCGCGGTTCGTCGCGGTCGAGTTCGGCGGGCTTGCCGGTGTCGATCTGGCAGAAGTCACAGCGGCGGGTGCACTGTTCCCCGCCGATGAGGAAGGTGGCCTCGCGGTCCTCCCAGCATTCGTAGATGTTGGGGCAGCCGGCCTCTTCGCAGACGGTGTGCAGACCCTCGCGCCGGACCAGGCTCTTGAGCTCGGAGAACTGCGGGCCGGTGCGCAACTTGGTCTTGATCCACGGCGGCTTGCGCTCGATCGGAGTCTCGGCGTTACGCACCTCGAGGCGCAGGAGTTTGCGGCCCTCGGGTTGTGCCGTTCCCCCGGTCGCTGCGCTCCTGCCCGCCGTATCAGTCACGACGGCAATGCTACGCGGAGGCGTCCGTCCAACGCGTCCGAGACGGCCTCGGTGACCGCGGCGGTGACCTCTGTCACCGTGACCCGGCGGCCGAGTTCCGCGGTCAGCGAGGTGACCCCGGCGTCGGTGATGCCGCACGGGATGATGCCGCCGAAGCCGCCCAGGTCGCAGTCGCAGTTCAGCGAGAAGCCGTGCAGCGTCACCCCGCGCGCCACCCGGATGCCGATGGCGGCGATCTTGCGGGCGGGTGTGCCGGGCACCCACACCCCGGACCGGCCCTCGACCCGGCCGGCCTGCACGCCGAGGCCCGCGCACACCGAGATGAGTGCTTCCTCAAGGCGCCGAACGAAATTCACCACGTCCAGCGGCTCGGTCAGCCCGATGATCGGATAGCCGACCAACTGGCCGGGCCCGTGCCAGGTGATCTTGCCGCCGCGGTCGGTGTCCACCACCGGGGTGCCGTCGGTCGGACGCTCGTGCGGTTCGGTGCGCTTGCCCGCGGTGTAGACGGGCGGGTGCTCCAGCAGCAGCAGGGTGTCCGGGCCACCGGCCACCCGTTGGTCGGCGATCTCGCGCTGCAGCTCCCAGGCCTCGCGGTAATCGACCGTGCCCAGCTGCCTGACCTGCAGGGGCGTCGGGGAGGACCGGATGGAATCCATGACAGACAACGCTACGCCGGGGGCACGCCGGCGGTGGCGTAGGCGAGCGCCGCGCCGACCGTCTTGTGATGGAACCCGAACCCGGCGCGCTCCAGTACCGCCGGGATGGCGCGCTGCCCGGCCAGCAGGCCCTCGTCGGCGAACTCACCGACGAGGGTGCGCAGCGCGAAGCCCGGCACGCTCATGGGCGTCGGGCGCTTGAGCGTGCGGCCGAGCGCGGCGGTGAACTCCGCGTTGGTGACCGGTGCCGGGCCGGTCATGTTGACCGGGCCGGAGACGTCGTCGCGGTCGATGAGGAACTCGATGGCGCGGACCTGATCGTCGAGGCTGATCCACGGGAAGTACTGCCGCCCGTCGCCGAGCCGCGCCCCGAGGCCCAGCCCGAACAGCGGACGCAACCGACTGAGCAGCCCGCCCCCGGGGGACAGCACCAGGCCGGTGCGCAGCAGCACCACCCGGGCGCCGCCGGCGGAGGCCGCCGCGGTGGCCGCCTCCCAGTCCGCACACAGTTGCGCAAGGAAACCGGCGCCCTGCGAAGCGGTCTCGTCGACCACCCGGTCGCGGGTGTCGCCGTAGTAGCCGACCGCGCTGGCATTGATCAGCACCGGGACGCCGGCGTCGGCGACCGCACCGGCGAGGACCTCGGTGGGCCCGATCCGGCTGTCGCGCAGGCTCTGCTTGAACGCACCGGACCACCGTTTGGACCCGACCCCGACGCCGCACAGATTTATCACGGCGTCGACGCCGGCCAACGCGTCGATGTCGAACTCACCGGTGTCCGGATTCCAGAACACCTCGTCGGCGGACGACGGCCGGCGGCGCACGATGCGGATCACCCGGTGATCGGCCGTCCGCACCGCCGTCGTCAGTGCCGAACCGATCAGACCCGAGGAACCCGCGATCGCAACGACCATCCCCGGCATCGGTTAGAGCCCCAGATCGGCCTCGAAAGCGCCTTCCTCAAGCCGGCGCTTGACGGTGGTCAGGAAACGACCGGCGTCGGCGCCGTCGATGAGGCGGTGGTCGTAGGTCAGCGGCAGGTAGGCCACCGACCGGACACCGATCGACTCGTTGCCGAACTCGTCGACGATCACCCGGGGGCGCTTGACGATCGCACCGGTGCCCAGCATCGCCGCCTGCGGCGGGACCAGGATCGGGGTGTCGAACAGCGCACCCTGGCTGCCGATGTTGGTGATGGTGAACGTGCCGCCGGACAGTTCGTCGGGCTTCAGGTTCCCGGACCGGGCTCGCGCGGCGATGTCCGAGATCGCCCGGGCCAGACCGCCCAGGGACAGGTCGCCGGCGTTGTGCACGACGGGGGAGAGCAGACCCTGCTCGGTGTCCACCGCGAAGCCGAGGTGCTCGGAGTCGTAGTAGGTGATCTGCTTGCTGTCCTCGTCGTAGCTGGCGTTGATGTTCGGATGCGCCTTGAGCGCGTCGACCACCGCGACCGCGAAGAACGGCAGGAACGTCAGGTTGACGCCCTCGCGTTCGGCGAAGCTCTTCTTGGCCTTCGCGCGCAGCGCCACGATCTTGGTCAGGTCGACCTCGTGCACCTGGGTGAGCTGCGCCGTGGTCTGCAGCGATTCCCGGGTCTTCTTGGCGGTGATCTGCCGGATCCGGTTGGCCTTCTGGGTGGTGCCGCGCAGATGGGCCAGGGACGGTGACGGTGCGGAGGAGGCGGCGGGCTTGGCGGCCGGCGCCGACGGAGCGGCCGCGGCGGGAGCCTCGGGCGTCTTGGCGGCTTCCTCTTTCTGGCTGGCGGCGGCGAGCACGTCCTGCTTGCGGATGCGGCCACCGACGCCGGTGCCCTTCACCGCTGCCAGGTCGACGCCGTTCTCGGCGGCGAGCTTGCGCACCAGCGGGGTGACGTAGGGCGAACCGTCACCGGACGGCGCGCTCTCCGCGGCCGGCTTGGGCTCGGGCTTGGGTTCCGGCTTCGGTTCGGGTTTCGGCTCGGGCTTGGGTTCCGGCTTCGGTTCGGGTTTGGCCTCGGCCTTGGGCTCCGGTTCGGGCTCGGGCTCTGGCTCGGGCTCGGAGGCCGACTCGGCTCCGGCATCGCCGATCTTGGCGAGTTCGCCGCCGACCTCGACGACATCGTCCTCTTCGGCGCTGATCGCCAGCAGCGTGCCGGCGACCGGCGAGGGGATCTCGGTGTCGACCTTGTCGGTGGATACCTCGACCAGCGGCTCGTCGACCTCGACGGTGTCGCCGACCTTCTTCAGCCAGCGGGTGACGGTGCCCTCGGTGACCGACTCGCCCAGCTCCGGCATCTTCACCGACGTCGCGTCGCCGCCACCGGAGGCGGCAGGCTTGGCCGGCTCGGGCTCGGCCTCTTCGGCGGGCTCGGGCTCGGGTTCCGGCTCGGCTTCCTCGGCGGGGGTGGAGTCACCCGAATCGCTGCCGGTCGACTCCTCGGCCGAGGACTCGTCGGAAGATTCGCCCGCTTCGCCGATCAGCGCCAGGTCGCCGCCGACCTCGACGACGTCATCCTCGGCCGCGATGATCTTGGTGAGCACACCGGCGGCGGGTGACGGGATCTCGGTGTCGACCTTGTCGGTGCTGACCTCGAGCAGGGGCTCGTCGACCTCGACGGTGTCGCCCTCTTGTTTGAGCCATCTTGTGACGGTCCCCTCGGTGACGCTCTCACCGAGTGCGGGCATCTGGACGGAGATTGCCATGGGCTTTGACTCCTCGAAAGTCATCGTCACGTGTCTAATGCTGTCTGCTCACCCATCCTGTCATGTCTGCCTGCCTCGGTCGTGACGGACTGCCGACTCGATGCTCTGGCACCATCGAAAACAGGGGTGAGAGGAGTATCCGCAGTTGGGACTGTTGGACAGATGGCGTCGGCCGCGCGGCGGATCGCGTGCGCAGACACGGGAACAGAGTTCGGCCGATCTGGCGTATCTGCGTAACTGGGTCGCCACCCACACCGGGGTCGAGGCGTTCGTCGAACCCCAGACCACCGTCACGGAGGTGACCGTGGTGTTGGTGGCCGCCGATGGTGAGTGGACCCGGCGCCGTACCGGCGGGCACGCGGGAGCCCGGAAGCTGAGCGCGAAACTCAACATTCCGGTCTACGACGTGCAGAAGGTGGGCTATCCGCAGCGTATGCGCGACTACGATTCCCGACGCCGGATCGAGCGCGACCGGGCCATGCGCAAAGACCTCGAAGGATAGCCGTGACTGATACCGCCGAACGGTTCGTCGTCAGTGCCGACGGCACCCGCCTCGCCGTCTACGAGGAGGGCAACCCGGACGGACCCACGGTGGTGCTGGTGCACGGCTGGCCGGATTCGCACGTGCTGTGGGACAGCGTGGTGCCGTTGCTCACCGAGCGGTTCCGGGTCATCCGGTACGACAACCGTGGGGTGGGCGCCTCGGCGGTGCCCGGCCCCTACTCCAGCTACACCATGGCGCACTACGCCGACGACTTCGCGGCCGTCGCCGCGGCCGTCAGCCCGGACGCACCGGTGCATGTGCTGGGCCACGACTGGGGTTCGGTGGGGGTGTGGGAGTACCTGGCGCGTCCCGAATCCGCGTCCGTGGTGGCCTCGTTCACCTCGGTGTCGGGGCCGAGCAGCGACCACCTGAACCGCTTCGTCATGGACGGGCTGAAGCGGCCGTACCGGCCGCGCCGGTTCGTCCGCGGGCTCAGTCAGCTGGGCCGGCTGTCCTACATGGCGGCATTCTCGGTGCCGGTGCTGGCACCGGCGGCCGTCCGGTTCGCGTTCGCGCGCGGCGGGATGCGGCGCCGGCTGCTCAAGGACGGCATCGCCCCCGCGGCGATCCATCATTCCGAGACCTTCGCCGCAGACGCCGCCAACAGCATGAAGGTGTACCGCGCCAACTTCTTTCGCGGACTGCGCCAGGCCCGGCCGGATCACCGTGTCGAGGTCCCGGTGCAGCTGATCGTCAACGCCGGCGACCCGTTCGTGCGGTCCTACGCGTTCGCCGAGATCGGGTCCTTCGTGCCGCGGTTGTGGCGCCGGGATCTGATCGCCGGGCACTGGGCGCCGATGTCGCATCCGGCGCAGCTGGCCCGTGCGGTCACCCAGCTCGTCGACCACCTCGCCGGGGCGCCCGCACACCGGGAGCTCGCCCGGGCCCGGGTCGGTGTCGACCAGGGGCCGTTCGGTGGCCGGTTGGTGTCGGTGACCGGTGCCGGCAGCGGCATCGGCCGGGCCACCGCACTGGCCTTCGCCGCCCAGGGGGCCGAAGTGGTGGTGAGCGATATCGACGAAGGCGCGGCCGCGGCCACGGTCGCGGAGATCACCGCCGCCGGCGGCAGCGGGCACGGCTACCGGCTCGATGTGGCCGACGCGGATGCGGTGAACCGGTTCGCCGAGCAGGTGTGCGAAACCCACGGTGTCCCGGACATTCTGGTGAACAACGCCGGGGTGGGGCACGCGGGGATGTTCCTGGACACCCCGGCCGAGCAGTACGATCGGGTGCTGGACATCAACTTCGGCGGGGTGGTGAACTGCTGCCGCGCATTCGCGCCGCGGATGGTGCAGCGCGGGGAGGGTGGGCACGTCGTCAATGTGTCGTCCATGGCGGCCTACGCGCCGACCCGAGTGATGAACGCCTACGCCACCAGCAAGGCCGCGGTGTTCATGTTCTCCGACTGCCTGCGCGCCGAGCTGGATCCGGCGGGGATCGGGCTGACCACGGTGTGCCCGGGCGTGGTCGACACCAACATCATCGACGGCACCCAATTCGACCTTCCCGGGCAGGAATCCGAGATCGACGCGTTACGTACCCGGATCAAGAAGGGCTTCGCGTTCCGCCGGTACGGTCCCGAGAAGGTGGCCAACGCCATCCTGGACGCGGTGCAGAAGAAGAAGCCGGTGCGCCCGGTGACGCCGGAGGCGTACCTGGTCTACGGTGCGGCGCATGCCTTCCCGCAGGTGATGCGCAGTACCGCGCGGAGTAATCTGCGCTGATGGGGGTGGCGGGGGCTGTCTGCACGATCGCGGTGGTCGATCTGGAGGCGGCCTGCGCACTGTATGGCCGAGACGCGTTGCCGCAGCCGCTGGGTCGCAGTCGTCCGGTCGGATCGTTCTGGTTGTTGAGCCGAGCGCCGGTCCAGGATCGCTTGGGCGAGGGTGATCTTCGTGAGGTCCGCAGTTGGATCGAGGATCTGGTGCGGGCGGACGCGACCGTGCAGTGCCGGGTGAGCTTCTCCGATGCGGGCACCGCGGATATCCGGATACACGCTCTGCGGGTCGGAGGATCGGGATTTTTTGCGGTGCAACGCCGCGACGGCGACGGCGTGGACGTCGTGGATATTCGCCGGGTTGCGCCGTACGCGCTGGGGTCGGTGATCGCCGAGTCGGCCGGGTTGATTGGTGCGGGTGGCCGGACGCGCGTTGTGGTCACCGGCGAGGCCCACGGCCTGCCGGTGGCACCCGAATCGGTAGCGGAGTATGACGACTTCGGCTTCCTGATTCCCAGCGCGGAGCCCCGTGATGCGGCACTGTCTGTTGTCGACGGACGTGATGTCGCCGCGGTCGGGACGGTGCTGACATCTGACGATCATGTCCTGCAATGGATTCAGATCACCGAGGATGGTGATTATCTCTATGCCCCCGGTGCAGTCGGGTATGCGGAGCCGCTGGACGTGGACTTTCTGCGCGCGTGCCTCGAGGAGTTCATCGGCGGGTGAGGCTACGCCGGGAACTTCTCCTCGTCGAGGCGTTTCAGCGCCCGACCATCGGTGAGTTCGGCGCGGTGTTCGGGGTGCTGCCAGTAGAAGCGCACCCACTCCCGGAGCGCGTTGCTGTTGCCGGTAATGGTGTCGGCGACCAGCTTGGTGCTGCGGCCTCTGGAGAGAGCAAAAACGATCACCTCATGGAATGGCTTTCCCCCCCGAGTCGGTTGATCCAGAATCTGCTCAACTTCATCCCATGTGCCAACCATGAATGAATTCCATTGACCTTCCCACACTTCGAAGCCCCGTGGATCGAGGCGAAGATGGCTTCCGCCCCGGTATTTGAACATTCGATACAGGGTCGGGCCACCAAACAACGCGAGGGCGACACAGCCGGCAGGAACCAGGCCCCGCATCACGCCCGACGGCACATAGTCCAGCATGTCGAGCGACGAGAATCCCAGGTAGAGGACGGTTGCCAGGAAAATCGACAAGGTAGCACTTACGAATAGGGCGTCGACGCGCTTCTGCGGCCGAAGAATCGTGCCTGAGGCGCCCCATTCTGCTCGCGGTCTCGCCGAGCCTGAGCTCGCGAAAGCCAGGTATGCGGCGAAGCCGAACGCCCAGATCGTCACGCACAGGGTGATCAGCGCCGTCAGGTAGCTGCCACGGAGCAGCCAAATCACTATCCAGACCCCGAAAAAAATTCCGATTCCGCCGAGCGCAAGTGACAGCAATATTGCTCGCGTAGAAGTCCTCATCGTGGACAAAACGTGTTTCCAATCCAGTTTCCCAGGGCTTCGCCGCCTCCAGCTGCGACGAGGGCCACGGGGATGGACACCGCCGGTGTGGCCCCTGAGGTCGCCAATCCTGCGAGGACGCCCGTGCCCACAGAGGCGACCCCCTCGGCAGCGGCCACGCATTTCTCGAATCCGGAGTCTGCCACTGCGACATCCCATAGGGAAGTCGCAATGGCCACACCGGGTCCCATGTACTTGCCGCCCGGAAGCTCGCCGGCGACAGCGCTCAGTGAACTCATGACGGGGTGATCGAAAAGGTCAATGGGGACATCCGCTTTGCGGCCGTCCGGTGTTTCTATTGTTCCGTACTGCGATCCGTCGGGGTTTTGTCTGAGGGTGACGATCGTGCCGTCTTCGTACACCGTCGCCGACGATTTGACCCCGCCTAACCCATTCCGAGCCCAGTCCTTGTAGGTGACGGATGTCGTTTCGGAAACCTTGTTGCCGTCCTTGTCGAAGTGCACTTCGGTGGTGAGGGGCCCTCGATCTGGGAAGTCTGCTTTGGTGTTGATCGTTTTGACGAACTTGCTTCCGTCCATCATGTGTGTGGTGGTGGTTGTGCAGATCTCTTCCCCGGTCGCAGGGTCGAAAAGGGTCTCCGTCGTGGTCTCCCGGATGGTTTGACCCATCTCGGCGTCTCGAATGATGGCCTGTTGCAGAAGGCCGGTCGTGCCCATCGGGTTGGGTACTTCGTCGCTCGGTTTCGCGACTCCGGGAAACAGATTGTCCAGACTGGCCGGGTCCGGGGTCTGGAACCCGTGGTCCTTGCCCGTGGCGGTCACTGCCTCGGCTGTCTTGTCGTCGGCCGCGCCGACCGCCGACAACAAGCCGTTGACCGTGACCTGTTCGGCCTGGGCCAGCTTCTCCAAGGCGGCGGCTTGCTCGGCGGTCATCTGCCCGCCGGTGACGAGCACGACCCACTGATCGCTCACCCGCAACCGGCCGGTCATGTCGATCGCATCGGCCTTGTTCAGCAGGGCGGTGCGGGCCGCACCGATAGCACCGGAACCGTTTTCGAGCGCGGTGGCGATCGCGGAGGTGTACTCCGCCAACGCAGCCGTCCGCGCCTTGGCCCGCCCGAACATCTCGGTGGCCGCGGTGTGCGCCGGGCCCTTCCAGGCCCGGGTCTCCGGCATCTCGCCGATATTCGTGTGGATCCGGCTCACCGCCTCACCGACGGCGACGCCGTCGTCCCGCACGGTCTTGGCGGCGAACGCCAACGAGTCCGGATTCCAACGTTCGAGCCGGGGACGGGAGGGCAGCACGGCGTCAGAAGATCCCGCGGAAGCCGCCCGCCAGGGCGCTGTCGGAGACTTCGTAGGTGTCGCCGGCACCGCGGACGGCCACCCCCATCTCGTGGACGTTGGCGGCGATCTCGTCGACGACCGTTCTCACGTGTGCGCCGACCAGTCGTGTGGCCCACTGCGTCGTCGACCCGTCCAGGCCGTCGGCGCCGGTGCCGACCTTGGTGCCGACGTCAGCCTCACGGATCAGTCCTGCGGTGATGTCCACCTGGCCGGCGAACGCCCGCAGGATCTCTGGGTCGACCTCCACGGCAGTCTCCGTCCCCCGGTCGGCTCATTGCGTCAGCAAAAAGCCTAATGCCGGCCGGGGATCACGTGAGACACCAATTTTGGATCAGCCCTGTCGGGCGGGGCTGGATCAGCCCAGTCGGGCGATGTCCTCCAGGACCGCGAACATGGTCCGGGTCGGTACCCCGGTGCCGCCCTTGGGGGTGTAGCCCCACGGCCCGCCGGTGTTGTAGGCGGGAGCGGCGATGTCGATGTGCGCCCACTGCACGTCCTCGGCGACGAACTCGCGCAGGTACACCCCGGCCACCAGCATGCCGGCGAACCGGGACGCGCTGACGTTGGCCAGGTCGGCCACCGTCGACTTGAGATCATCCTTGAGTTCCTCGGGCAGTGGCATGGCCCAACCGTTCTCGCCGACCTCCTGGGAGAGCTTGGCGACCCGGTCGCGGAACTCGTCGCTGCCCATCACGCCCGGGGTGCGGGCGCCGAGTGCGACGGTCTGCGCGCCGGTCAGGGTGGACGTCTCGATCAGGTAGTCCGGGTTGTCCTCACAGGCCCGCACGATGGCGTCGGCCAGAACCAGCCGGCCCTCGGCGTCGGTGTTGAGCACCTCGACGGTGGTGCCGCCGTACTGGGTCAGCACATCACCGGGGCGCTGCGCGGTGGCCGAGGGCATGTTCTCGGCCATCGGCACGGTCGCGATGACGTCGATGGGCAGGTTCTGCTTGGCGGCCAGCACCACGGTGGCGATGACGGCGGCCGCGCCGCCCATATCGGAGGTCATGTGGTGCATGTTGGCGGCCGGCTTGATGGAGATGCCGCCGGTGTCGAAGGTGATGCCCTTGCCGACCAACGCGACCCGCTTGGGCTTGCGGCCCTTGCCCTTATGGGTCAATCGCACCAGCCGTGGCAGCCGGGACGAGCCCTTGCCCACCCCGACGATGCCGCCGTAACCGGCCCTGGCCAACGCCTTGTCGTCGAGCACCTCGACCTTCAGGCCCACCGCTTCGCCCAAAGCCTTTGCCTGCGCGGCGAATTCGGCGGGGTAGAGGTGGCTGGGCGGGGTGTTCACGAAATCGCGGGCGGTCGCCACCGAGGACGCGATGTCCACGGCGCGCTGCACGGTGGCCTTGGTGGCCGCCTTGGTGTCGGGGGCCAACGCGACGATCTTGACCAGCCCGCTGTCCTTGGGTGCGGTCTTGTCGCTGCGGAAATCGGTGAACCGGTAGGCGCCCAGGATGAGGCCCTCGATCGTCGCCTCCAGGTCCACCGCGGCCAGCGCGGCGACCACGGTGCCGACCTTGTCCAGCGAGCGGGCCGCGGCACCGGCCGCCCGGCGGATGGTGTCGGCGGGCCAGTCCCGCGCGTCACCCAGGCCGACGGTCAGCACGCTGGCCACCGGCAGATCCGCGATCACCAGGCGGTGCAGTTGGCCCTCGCCGCCGGTGCCGCCCAACGCCTTGAGCCCGGCCTCGATGGCCGCGGTCGCGGCGGCGGACAGGTGGGTCTGTGCCTCGGCCACCAGCGGACCGTCGGCACCGGAGACGACGCCGACGACCAGGACGGCCTCGGCGAGGCCCCTGGCGGGCAGGGACGAGCTGACGGTGACGACGGGGGCCTGATATCCAATTGCGCTGCTCACCCCGCTCACCCTAATCAGATCAGCGGATACGCGTTGACCGGCTCGCTGAAGCCCTTCAGGCTCAGGGCCTGCACAGGACCGGTCGGCTGGCCGGGCAACAGCTCGTGCACCGCCTCGGTCACCAGGATCTGCCCCGGCGCGGCGGCCGACACCAGCCGGGCCGCCCGATTGACCGGATTGCCGAAGTAGTCGCCGCTGATCGCCAGCACGGTGCCGTAGTCCAGGCCCGCCCGGATCTGCAGCCCGGCCTCCGCCGCCCGCGGGTGCCCGACGATGTCGAGGGCGACCCGCAGCAGCTGCTCGGGACGCGAGGCCACCCACATCACCTCGTCGCCGATGAACTTGACCAGCCGGCCGCCCGCCGCGTGCACGACATCGGCGGTCGCCGCGCCGAACTCGTTGAGCAGCTCGGACAACTCGACGGTGGTCAGCGTCTGGGTGAGGGAGGTGAACCCGGACAGGTCGGCGAACCCGACCCCGCACACCACATTCGCCGACCCGTCGCGCACCACATGTTCGAAGTACCGGCGGGTGTTCATCAGATGGTGGCGGTGCACCGCGTCGATCATCTCGCCCAGCCGGGGCACGAACGCGGCGGCGGCCCGGTAGGCGCGGGCGGTGCGCAGTTCGTCGTGGGTCTGCTCGATCTGGATATCGGGGGAGCCGGCCCGGATGGTCGACGAGATGGCCTCCGACAGCCGCGCCATGGTCGAGCCCATCACCCGCAGCAGCCCGGTGGCCGCCTCGTCGCCGAGGATTTCCCGGATGTCCGCCCAGGTGCCCAGTCCGTCGACGTCGGCCTTGCTCAGGGCCGGTTCGTCGGGGCTGTCCACCGTCAGGCCGAGCGCCGCCCAGGCCCGTGCCACCTCCTCGACCGCCAGGCCCAGCGCCTCGGCGGCGGTCCGCAGGCTGTACTCCGGCGGGCCCGACCACTGCAGCACGTCCCCGGCCAGCCCGAACAGCCGTCCCCGGCGTTCGGCCTCGACCATCTCCTCGGCGGTGAACCCGAGTTTCTCGAGGTATTCGATCAGCGGCGCCCGCCGGTGCGCGTCGGCGATGCCGGCGGCCTGCAGTGCATCGAGATCGGCCACCCGCCAAGTGTGGCAGTCGGCGCCCGGTCCGCGGGTGCGGATTAGGGTGGGCTCGTGAGTGACAATCTGCTGCACGGACCGCTGGAAGACCGCCACCGCGCGTTGGGCGCCAGCTTCGCCGAATTCGGTGGGTGGTTGATGCCGGTGGCGTATGCGGGCACCGTCGCCGAGCACAACGCCACCCGCACCACCGTCGGACTGTTCGACGTCAGCCACCTGGGCAAGGCGCTGGTGCGCGGCCCGGGCGCGGCCGCCTACATCAACGCCACCCTCACCAACGACCTCAACCGCATCGGCCCGGGCAAGGCGCAATACACGTTGTGCTGCAACGAATCCGGCGGTGTGATCGACGATCTGATCGCCTATTACGTCGCGCAAGACGAGATCTTCCTGGTGCCCAACGCGGCCAACACCGCGGCGGTGGTCGCCGAATTGCAGCGGCACGCCCCGGCCGGGCTGACCATCACCGACGAGCACCGCTCCTTCGCGGTGCTCGCCGTGCAGGGGCCCAAGGCCGCCGAGATCGTCGGCGCGCTGGGCCTGCCCACCTCGATGGACTACATGGGCTACGCCGACGGCGAGTTCGACGGGGTGTTCACCCGGGTGTGCCGCACCGGCTACACCGGTGAGCACGGGTTCGAGTTGCTGCCCGAGTGGGACCGGGCCGGCGTGGTGTTCGACGCTCTGGTCGAGGCCGTCCGCGCCGCCGGCGGCGAACCGGCCGGGCTCGGCGCCCGGGACACCCTGCGCACCGAGATGGGCTATCCGCTGCACGGACACGAACTGTCCCTCGACATCTCCCCGCTGCAGGCCCGTACCGGCTGGGCCGTCGGCTGGAAGAAGGAGCAGTTCTGGGGCCGCGACGCCCTGCTGGCCGAGAAGCAGGCCGGACCGAAGCGGGTGCTGCGCGGGCTCAAGGCGCTGGGCCGGGGAGTGCTGCGCGCCGACCTGACCGTCCTGGACGGGGACAAGGCGATCGGTGTCACCACCTCCGGAACGTTCTCCCCGACACTGAAAGTCGGGATCGCGCTGGCGCTGATCGACACCGCGGCCGGCATCGAGGACGGCCGGACGGTCACCGTGGACGTCCGCGGCCGGGCGCTGGAGTGCGAGGTGGTCACCCCACCGTTCGTGGCGGTAAAAACTCGCTAGCCTCGGGCGATACAATCGCTGCATGACTGACGGCCCCCTCGAATTCACACTTGCCCGCAACACGACTCCGGCAAGTGATGAAGTACGAGCCGGCATCCTCGCCGACCCGGGATTCGGTCGCTACCACACCGATCACATGGTGTCGGTGTCCTTCACCAGGGCCGACGGCTGGCACGACGCGCAGGTGCTGCCCTACGGCCCGATCGAACTGGACCCCTCGGCCATCGTGCTGCACTACGGCCAGGAGATCTTCGAGGGCCTCAAGGCCTACCGGTGGGCCGACGGTTCCATCGTGTCCTTCCGGCCGGAGGCCAACGCCGCCCGGCTGCAGTCCTCGGCGCACCGGCTGGCCATCCCGGAGCTGCCCACCGACGTGTTCCTGGAGTCGCTGCGCCAGCTGATCGCCGTCGACGAGCAGTGGGTGCCCGCCGCCGGCGGTGAAGAGTCGCTGTACCTGCGCCCCTTCATCATCGCCACCGAGCCCGGTCTCGGCGTGCGCCCGGCCGACGAGTACCGCTATCTGGTCCTCGGCTCACCGGCCGGGGCGTACTTCAAGGGCGGCATCAAGCCGGTCAGCGTCTGGCTGTCCCACGAATACGTGCGGGCCTCCCCGGGCGGTACCGGCGCCGCGAAGTTCGGCGGCAACTACGCGGCCTCGCTGCTGGCCCAGGCCCAGGCCGCCGAGCAGGGCTGCGATCAGGTGGTGTGGCTGGACGCGATCGAGCGCCGCTACGTCGAGGAGATGGGCGGGATGAACCTGTTCTTCGTCTTCGGCAGCGGCGGATCGGCGCGTCTGGTGACCCCGGAGCTGTCCGGCTCGCTGCTGCCGGGTATCACCCGGGATTCGTTGCTGCAGTTGGCAACCGACGCCGGCTTCGCCATCGAGGAACGCAAGATCGACGTCGACGAGTGGCAGAAGAAGGCCACCGCCGGGGAGATCACCGAGGTGTTCGCCTGCGGCACCGCCGCCGTCATCACCCCGGTCTCCAACGTCAAGCACCGCGACGGGGAGTTCACCATCGCCGACGGTAAGCCCGGCGAGATCACCATGGCGCTGCGCGACACCCTGACCGGGATCCAGCGCGGCACCTTCGCCGATACGCACGGCTGGATGGCCAAGCTCAACTGACCGGGAGGCCGGCGGGCTAGGTGCCGCAGAACGTCCGGTAGCTCGCGGCGAAATCCTCGGCCGCCGGGGCGGCGTAGCGCTGCAGGCCGGGCCGCTCGGTGAACGGATCGCCGAGCACCTCCAGCAGCCGGGTCGCCGGAGCGAGATCCCCGGATGTCGCCGCGGCCAGCGCCTCCTCGACCAGGTGGTTGCGCGGGATGTACAGCGGGTTGAGCCGGTCCATCGCGTCGGTGTCCGGGTGATGGGCGCGCCACCGCGGTACCCAGTTCATCAGGCCCAGTGCCACATCCCCGCGGGCCAGCCCTCGGAAGAAGGACGTGTAGTCCAGCTTGTGCTCCTCCAGCAGCGCGGGCAGCTCGTTGACCAGGGCGTCGTCGGTGCCCGCGGGCAGGCCCAGCTTGGCGTGCATCCCGGCCCGCCAGGCCTGCTGATACCGGGCGGCGAAACCACCGAGGGTCTCGGTGGCGATCTCGATGGCCTTCTCGACATCGTCGTGGATCAGCGGCAGCAGCGTCTCGGCGAACCGGGCCAGATTCCAGCCGGTGATGGCCGGCTGGTTGCCGTAGGCGTACCGGCCCCAGCTGTCGATCGAACTGAACACGGTGGCCGGGTCGAAGGTGTCCATGAACGCGCACGGCCCGTAGTCGATGGTCTCCCCGGAGATGGTGACGTTGTCGGTGTTCATCACGCCGTGGATGAAACCGACCAGCATCCAGCGCGCCACCAGCTCGGCCTGCACCGCGATCACCGCGTCGAACAGCGCCAGATACGGATTCTCGGCCGCCGCGGCGGCCGGATGATGGCGATTGATCGCGTGGTCGGCCAGCCGGCGCAGCACCCCGAGATCGCCGGTGCCCGCCGCGTACTGGAAGCTGCCGACCCGCAGATGGCTGGCCGCCACCCGGGCCAGCACCGCACCGGGCAGCGGAGTCTCGCGGTGCACCGTCTCCCCGGTGGCCACCACCGCCAGCGACCGGGTGGTCGGGATGCCCAGGGCGTGCATGCCCTCGCTGATCAGGTATTCGCGGACCATCGGCCCGACCGCGGCCAACCCGTCCCCGCCGCGGGCCAACGGGGTCCGCCCCGAACCCTTCAGGTGCAGGTCCCGGCCGTCGGCGAACTCACCGAGCAACAGCGCACGGCCGTCGCCCAGGCGGGGCTGCAGACCGCCGAACTGATGGCCCGCGTACACCTGGGCCACCGGCGTCGCCGCGGTGGGCAACCTGGTGCCGGTCAGCAGGCCGACGCCCTCGGGGCTGCGCAGCCAGTCCGGGTCAAGGCCCAGATCGGCGGCCAGCGCCTCGTTGAGCAGCAGCAGGGTGGGGGCCTGCGGGGTCTGGGCCTGCCAGCGGATCGCCAGCTCGGGCAGGTCGGTGGCGAAGCGGTTGTCCAGCGAGATGGTCGGCGCACTCACCCCTTCGACGCTAACCGATCGCCAGGCCCAACGCCGTCAGCACGGTCGTCACCTCGACAGACGCACCCAGTACGTCACCGGTGACACCCCCGAACCGGCGCACACAGTGCGCCACCAGCACCGCGGTCAGGCCGAGTGCCACCAGCACCACCAGCGGGCCCTGCCACGGCCGCGGGGTCGCGAACACCGCCCCGGCGGCCAGCGCCACCGCCCAGCCGGCCAGCACCCAGCCCGGCTGGGTGCCGGCCACCAACGCGCCCAGCGAGCTGCCGGGCGCGGCCGGCACCGAACGGCGACAGGTGAGCAGTACCGCGACCCGACCGGCGGCCACCGCGACGACGACCGCCACCGGGTCGACGGCACCGAAGGCCAGACCCTGCAGCAGGATGACCAGCACACAGGCGGCCACCCCGAACGGCCCCGCGGTCCCGTCGCGCATCACGGCCAGCGCCCGCTCCGGCGGGCCGTAGCAGCCCAGTCCGTCGACCGTGTCGGACAGCCCGTCCATGTGCAGACCGCGGGTGAGCAGCAACAGCACCGCGACGGCCAGCACCCCGGGCAGCGCACCGGGCCCGAACGCCGCGGTACCGGCCCACACCACCGCCGCGGCCACGGCGCCGAGCGCCACCCCGACCACCGGCAGGGCGGTCAACGCACCGCGGCCGAACGGGTGATCGCTCCGGATCGGCAGCACGGTGCTGAACGCGAAAGCCGAAGCGAGCGGGCCGATCATGAGCCGGAGATGCCTGCCTCATCGAAGGTGGCCATCGCGGCCAGGGTGGCCACCGCGGCGCGCAGCACCGGCAGCGCCACTGCCGCCCCGCTGCCCTCACCGAGGCACATCTTGAGATCCAGGATCGGCTCCAGCTCCAATTCCCGTAGCGCCAGGGTGTGCGCGGGTTCGGTGGACCGGTGCCCGGCCTGCCACCAGGCCGATGCGCCGGGGGCGAGCCGCTCGGCGACCAGGGCGGCCGCGGTGACCACCACGCCGTCGAGCAGCACCGGGGTGCGCCGCACCGCGGCCTGGGCCAGGAAACCGGCCATCGCGGCCAGATCGGCGCCCCCGCACACCCGCAGCAGGGCGACCGGATCGGCCGCGCTGCCGCGGGCCCGGTACAGCGCATCGCGGATCGCGGACACCTTGCGGGCCCAGCCCGCGTCGTCGATACCGGTGCCGCGGCCGATCACCGCCACCGGTTCCGAATTCGTCAGCGCCGCCACCAAAGTCGTTGCCGGGGTGGTGTTCCCGATGCCCATCTCACCCGCGATCAGCAGGTCGGCGCCGGCGTCGACCTCTTCGTCGGCGATGGTGCGCCCGGCCTGCACCGCCGCGGCGGCCTGCTCCGCGGTCAGCGCGTCCTCGACGGCGATGTTGCCGCTGCCGCGGCGGATCTTGTGTGCGCCGATCGTGGCGTCGGGCAGATCGGCGTCGACGGCCATGTCCACCACCCGCACCCCGGCCCCGGCCAGCTCGGCCAGCACGTTGATCGCGGCGCCGCCGGCGGAGAAGTTGGCCACCATCTGCGCGGTCACCTCGGGCGGGAACGCTGACACCCCGGCCGCCGTCACCCCGTGGTCGCCGGCGAAGACGACCACCCGGGCGCGGTCGAATTGCCGTGGGGGACAGGCGCCCTGGCAGGCAGCCACCCACACCGACAGGTCTTCGAGGCGCCCCAGCGATCCGGGCGGCTTGGTCAGGCTGCGCTGCCGCGCCCGGGCGGCGTGCTCGGCGTCCGGATCCGGCGGGACCACCGCGGGGAACGTGCTCATATCTGCTCCTCGTGGGCGCGCGGCCCCTTGACCAGCAGCGGCTGCCCGGCCACCACGAGCACCACCCGGTCACACAGCGCGGCCAGCCGCTGGTTCAGCATGCCGAGCTCGTCGGCGAACCGCCGGCCACCCGCGGTCGCGGGCACCACCGTCAATCCGACCTCGGGGCTGACCAGACTGAGGTTGCCCGCGAATCCCTCGACGACCCCGCACAATTCGTCGATGTCGGCGCTCAGCGATCCGCCGTTCCAGGCGTCACGGCGGTCCATCACCGCGGTCAGCCAGCCGCCGATGTCGTCGACCAGCGTCGCGGTCTGGTTGTCGGTGCGCAATGCGGTTGCCACATCGGCGGTTTCGACCGTCGACCAGTGCGCCGGGCGGCGGCTGCGATGGGTGTGCACCCGCCGGTTCCATTCCGGGTCCGTGGTGTCGGTGTGGCCGGTGGCCAGGTAGCGGACCGCCGGCGCGGCGATATCGGCCTCGGCCCACTGCGATTTACCCGACCGGATCCCGCCGAGGACCAGTACCCGCCCCCCAGGGTGAGCGGAGCGACGGGGCATATCCCGGGTCAGACGTCGTCGCCGCGATTGACCATCGGCCGCGGCGCGCGCATCCGGCGCAGCTGCGAGGCGCGGCTGGCAGCGTAGAAGCCCAGCTTGAATCCGCCCTCGGTGCTGTCCGGGAACTTCTCGTCCACCTTGCGGTTGACGTACCGGCCCACCAGCACACCGTCGATGGCCATCACGACCAGCAGCACCGGCATCGCGAACGACAGCGGCTGCTGCACGGCGGGAGACGGCACCGACAGGGTGATCAGGATGAGCCCGAGCGCGATCGGCATGAACAGCCCGAGCAGATTGCGGCGGGCGTCGACCAGGTCGCGCACGTAACGGCGGACGGGACCCTTGTCGCGGGGCAGCAGGTAGGCGTCCTCGCCGGCCATCATCCGCTCGCGGCGCGCGGCCATATCGGCACGGCGTTCCAGCTTCTGCGCGCGCTTCTCTTCCTTGCTGAGCTTGGGGCCACCGACCTCTTTGCGGCGCTTGCGTGCCTCGGCGGCGGTCAGCGGCGCCGGCGCGACCGGACCGCGGCGACGGGCGCTCTCATTGCGCTTGGGGGTCGGCCGGCCCTTCGGGGCGGTCGCTCGGCGAGCGGCCTCGTCGTCGGCGGTGGTCGCCTGAGACGTCGACTGGTCGTCCTCCGGAGAGGGCTTGTCCTTCTTGCGGCCGAGCAGATTCACGCCGTCCAGATTACTTCCCGAGCGCCGGCCGCCCGGCATGCACCTCCGAAACGCAGGCTCTACGCTGCTGGAATGACGGGCCTGGGAGTGCTGATCGCGCCGGATTGCTACGGAGACAGCCTCACCGCGGTGCAGGCCGCCGAGGCCATCGCCGCGGGCTGGCGGGCGGCTCGCGGCGGGGACGAGCTGACACTGGCCCCGCAATCGGACGGCGGGCCCGGCTTCATCGAGGTGCTGGCCAGCCGGCTCGGCGGTCTGCGCACGGCCGTCGTCAGCGGGCCGCTGGACGCCCGGGTGACCGCGCAGTGGGTGCTGCACGGGCAGACCGCCTACATCGAGTGTGCGCAGGCCTGCGGGTTGACGCTGCTGGGCGGGCCGCCCGACGTGCGCACCGCCGTCGCCGCGCACAGCGGCGGTGTCGGCGAACTCATCGCCGCGGCGATCGACGCCGGCGCCCGGCGCATCGTCGTCGGGCTCGGTGGCAGTTCCTGCACCGACGGCGGCCGGGCGCTGGTCGAGGCGCTCGGCGGACCGGCGGCGGCCCGGGCCCGGCTGGCCGGGATCGACCTGATCGCCGCCAGTGATGTCGAACACCCTCTGCTCGGCCCGATGGGTGCGGCCGCGGTGTTCGGGCCGCAGAAGGGCGCCGACCCGGCCACCGTGGAACTACTGGAAGAACGGTTGCGGACCTGGGCCGGCGAACTCGGTGCTGAGGTGGCAGATCAGCCCGGAGCGGGCGCGGCCGGCGGGATCGGCGCGGCGCTGCTGGCGCTGGGCGGGCGCCGCGAACCGGGGGCCGCGGTCATCGCCGAACACACCGGCCTGGCCGCCGACGTGGCCGGTGCGGACCTCATCATCACCGGTGAGGGCCGGTTCGACGATCAGTCCCTGCACGGCAAGGTGGTCAGCGCGCTGGCCGGCGGCGCCCGGGACCGCGGCACCCCGGTGCTGGTGCTGGCCGGTCAGGTCACCCTGGATCCGGCCGCGCTGGGCCCGGCCGGGATCACCGCGGCCTATTCGATCAGCGATTTCGCCGGGTCCGTGCAGCGGGCGATGGACGAGGCGGCGTCACAATTGGAGGGGTTGGCCCGGCGCACCGCCACCAACTGGCCCGACCGATCGACGCGCACGGGTCGGGAATAGCACGCCGGCAAGGTACCGTTGACAACATCGCATTTGCGCCATCACTACCGGTACTTCAGGAGACTGCAATGACTCTTCAGGACGACACCACCACCGAAACCCATGGTGCGGTGCTGACCGAGGCGGCCGCCAGCAAGGCCAAGGCGCTGCTCGATCAAGAGGGTCGTGACGATCTGGCCCTGCGCATCGCCGTCCAGCCGGGCGGCTGCGCCGGTCTGCGTTACAACCTGTTCTTCGACGACCGCACCCTCGACGGTGACCTGACCACCGAGTTCAACGGTGTCGCGCTGACCGTCGACCGGATGAGCGCGCCGTACATCCAGGGCGCCACCATCGACTTCGTCGACACCATCGAGAAGCAGGGCTTCACCATCGACAACCCGAACGCCACCGGCTCCTGCGCCTGCGGCGATTCGTTCAACTGATCCGCCGGCGTCCGGCGGGCTCAGCGAGCCCGCTGGACGTACGAGCAGACCAGAATCTCGTCATCCGACTGCAGTAGCTGGGCGACCACCTGCAGTTCACTGCCGACATTGGCCGCCCCGCGGCCCGAGCCCGGCTGCACGACCTTCATGGTGAACAGTGCCTGGGCCTGGCTCGTCGACCACGGCACCACCTTGTCCACCGAGACCACCTCGACCTCGTTGAACTGCTTGCGGAACGCATCCGAGGTCAGATCGGCCAGCGCCAGATCCGAAGTGCGGTCGTCGACCGCGTCGTAGAGCCCGCACAGCGCGTGCCGGGCGATCGCCTGATCGTCACCGTCGGTCAGCGCGTCCAGAAATCCCTGAATGGCGGTCTGCGCGCTGTCCGCGTTGATCGCGGCGGACGGCTCGTCATCGGCGGACGAGATCACCAGCACCGCGCCCACCGCGGCGGCCACCACGACCACCGCGGCGACGGCGGCCAGGATCAGCCGGACCGGCCTGCGCTTGGGGTACTGCACCGGCGGCGGCAGCGTGCCCGGATAGGAACCGGGGAACGCGCCCATCGGCGGCGGCCCATAGGGAGGTCCCTGGGCCGGCGGAAAGCCTTGCGGGGGAGTGGATTCGGGATACGGCACAGGACCGGACATCGGCTGCTTTCCGGGAATGGGGCGGGCGTCGGACGGTCGGAACCTACCGGCCGGCGGAGACACCTGCAGGCTAGCGCACCCGGCGTCGACCACTGCGGACCGCAGCGTGGGCCGGGTCGCCTCTGTAGTGTTCGCTTAGCGACGTCAAAGAACACCGAAGGGCTTTTCCGTGACCATTGCCGTAACCGGCTCCATTGCAACCGACCATCTGATGAAGTTCCCCGGCAAGTTCTCCGAGCAACTCCTGCCGGAGCACCTGCAGAAGGTCTCGCTGAGCTTCCTGGTCGACGACCTCGTCATCCACCGTGGCGGCGTCGCGGGCAACATGGCCTTCGCCATCGGGGTGCTCGGCGGTGACGTGGCACTGGTCGGTGCGGCCGGACAGGACTTCGGCGAGTACCGCCAGTGGCTCAACGACCACGGCGTCAAGACCGACGACGTGCTGATCTCCGAGACCGCCTACACCGCGCGGTTCGTCTGCACCACCGACGAGGCGATGGCGCAGATCGCCTCGTTCTACCCCGGCGCCATGTCCGAGGCCCGCAACATCGACCTGGCCGAGCTCGTGAAGCGCAGTGGCGCACCGGAACTGGTGATCGTCGGGGCCAACGACCCGGAGGCGATGTTCCGGCACACCGAGGAATGCCGGACCCTCGGGCTGGCGTTCGCGGCCGACCCGTCCCAGCAGTTGGCCCGGCTCTCGGGTGCGGAGATCCGCCGGCTGATCGACGGCGCGACCTACCTGTTCACCAACGACTACGAGTGGGACCTGCTGCTGCAGAAGTCCGGACTGTCCGAGGCGCAGGTGATGAGCCAGATCCAGCTGCGCGTCACCACGCTGGGGGAGAAGGGCGTGGACATCGTCGGTCGGGACGGCACCTTCGTGCACGTCGACGTCGTCCCCGAGACCCATCAGGAAGACCCGACCGGTATCGGCGACGCGTTCCGGGCCGGCTTCCTCACCGGCCGGGCCGCCGGGCTGAGCCTGGAGCGCTCCGCGCAGTTGGCTTCGATGGTGGCCACCCTGGTGCTGGAGGCCCCGGGACCGCAGGAGTGGAGCTGGGACCGCGACAGCGCGGTCAGCCGGCTGGCCGCCGCCTACGGCGAGGAGGCCGGCGCCGACATCGCCGAGGCGCTCGGCGCCGACATCGGCTGAGGCGGCGCCGGGCTGACCCGCTGCCGAGATCGACGAACGGGCGCGAACCTCCTCGGAGTTTCGCGCCCGTTCGTTCGTTCGGCCGGGATCAGAGCTGGACGGGGTAGGTCGGTTCGCTGATCTGCGGGGTGACGCTGCCCTCGATGAAGATGGCGTGCCACAGCATGAAGATCAGCACCGTCCAGAGCCGGCGGCTGTGATCACTGACGCCGTTGCGGTGTTCGTCGAGCATGGTGCGCACCCCGGCCAGGTCGATCAGGTGCCCGGCCTGCGAGGCCGCCACCGTGGCGTGCGCCCAGTCCAGCAGCTCACCGGCCTTGAGCCAGTGCCGGATCGGCACCGGGAAACCCAGCTTCGGCCGGTTCAGCACGTGCGCGGGCACGATCGGTTCCAGCGCCCGGCGCAGCGCGTACTTGGTGGTGGTGCGGGTGATCTTCTGGTCATAGGGCAGCCGGGACGCGACCGCGAACACCTCGGGGTCCAGGAACGGCACCCGCAGCTCCAGGGAGTTGGCCATGGTCATCTTGTCGGCCTTGACCAGGATGTCGCCGCGCAGCCAGGTGAACAGGTCGATGTGCTGCATCCGGGCCACCGGGTCCCAGCCCTGCGACGCCGCGTACAGCGGCGCGGTGACATCGGTGTGCGTCCACTCCGGCCGGAACCCGGGCAGCACCGCGCGCAGCTGGGCATCGGAGAAGCTGCGGGCGTTGCCGTAGTAGCGCTCCTGAAGGGTCAGCGACCCGCGGTGCAGCAGGCTCTTACCGCGCATCCCGTCCGGCAGCGGCTGCGACGCCCGGCCCAGCGACCGGCGCACCGGTCGGGGAAGGTAGTCGAAAGCCTTGAGCGACAACGGCTCCCGGTAGATGGTGTACCCGCCGAAGAGCTCGTCGGCGCCCTCGCCGGAGAGCACCACCTTGACGTGCTTACGGGCCTCGCGGGCGATGAAGTACAGCGGCACCAGGGCCGGATCGGCCACCGGTTCGTCCAGGTACCAGACGATCTCGGGCAGCGCGGCGACGAACTCGGCCTGGCTCACCACCTTGGCGACGTGCCGGGCGCCGATGGCCTTCGCCGACTCCACCGCGACGTCGATCTCGGAGAAACCCTCCCGCTCGAAGCCGGTGGTGAAGGTGATCAGCCGCGGGTTGTGCCGCATCGCCAGCGCGGCGATGGCGGTGGAGTCGATGCCGCCGGACAGGAACGCGCCCACGGTCACGTCGGCGCGCATGTGCTTGGCGACGGAGTCCTCCAGCACGGCGGTGATCTCGTCGTAGCGGGCCTGCTCGCCGCCGGCGTTGAACGCGACGGCGCCGAACCTGGGCTGGAAGTAACGGTTGATCTCGGGGGCCTGTCCCGGCCGGACGACGGCGTAGCAGCCGGACTCCAGGCGGCGCACCCCGCGCTGCAGGGTCTCGGGCTCGGGCACGTACTGCAGCACCGTGTAGTGCTGCACCGCGCGTTCGTCGATCCCGAGGTCGAGGCCGGCTGTCTCGGCCAGGTCCAGCACGCACTTCTTCTCGCTGCCGGCGACGGTGCCGCCCGGGCCGGTCGCCAGGTAGAGCGGTTTGATGCCGAACGGGTCCCGGGCGCACAGCAGTTCGCGGGTCTGCGTGTCCCACAGCGCGAAGGCGAACATCCCCCGCAGCCGGGTCAGGACCTCGGTGCCCCAGTGGTGGAACCCGGCGACGATCGCCTCACCGTCCCCGTCGGTGTGAAACGCCGCACCGAACTCCTCGCGCAGCGCCTCACGCAACTCCAGGTAGTTGTAGATCTCACCGTTGAAGACCAGCGCATACCGGTCCGGGGATTCCGGCGGTCCCCAGCGCAGCGGCTGATGGCTGTGCGCGATGTCGATGATCGAAAGTCGGTTGAAACCGAGCACGATGTCGCCGTCGGACCAGGTCCCGGGCTCGTCCGGGCCACGGTGCCGCATCAGATGCGAGGCTCCCGAAACCGCGTCGACCAGCACAGCGGAGGTCTCGACGGACGGGTCGGTCAGATACGCCAGCAGTCCGCACACCGGGCCAGTATGCCGAATCGGTCGGTCGCTTCGCTCCCTCCGGGAGGCGTGGTCTACGCTGCGTAGTATTCGCCAAGTTTGACCGACCGCGTAGCGGTTCACCGACTTCAATTAGGAGGCGCCGACGTGACCGCTCGCGGGTACCGTTTGGTGGCGTTGTCAGTGGTCCTGGGTGGCATGTCCATCCTGCTCAGTGGCTGCAACTACCAGGACGTGTTCGGCCTGGGGTGGCCCGATGGCATCACCCCGGAGGCCCGGCTGAACCGCGACCTGTGGGTCTGGTCGGTCATCGCGTCGTTCGTGGTCGGCGGCATCGTGTGGGCGCTGCTGTTCTGGACCAGCGTGTTCCACCGGAAGAAGAAGACCGACACGGAGCTGCCCCGCCAGTTCGGCTACAACATGCCGCTGGAGCTGGTGCTGACCGTCGTGCCCTTCCTGATCATCTCGGTGCTCTTCTACTTCACCGTGGTGGTGCAGGAGCGGATGCTGCACAAGGAGCCGAACCCCGAGGTCGTCATCGACGTGACCGCCTTCCAGTGGAACTGGAAGTTCGGTTACCAGAAGGTCGAGTTCACCGACGGCACACTGTCCTACGACGGTGTCGACAACGAGCGCAAGGCCGCCATGGAGTCGGTGCCCGAGGGCGTCGATGAGCACGGCATCGAGCAGGTCGGCCCGATCGCCGGACGCAACGGTGAGGACCGCAGCTACCTGAACTTCGACAAGATCGAGACGCTGGGCACCAGCACCGAGATCCCGGTCCTGGTGCTGCCCAAGGGCAAGCGCATCGAGTTCCAGATCGCCTCGGCCGACGTGATCCACGGCTTCTGGGTGCCGGAGTTCCTGTTCAAGCGGGACGTGCTGCCCAACCCCAAGGAGAACAACTCCGACAACGTGTTCCAGGTCAGCGAGATCGAGCAGACCGGTGCCTTCGTCGGGCGCTGCACCGAGATGTGCGGCACCTACCACGCGATGATGAACTTCGAGGTGCGCGTCGTCGAGCCCAACGACTTCAAGGCCTACCTCGACGCCCGGACCGCCGGCCTGACCAACGCCCAGGCGCTGGAGGCCATCAACCAGGCTCCGTTGGCCATCACGACAGCTCCGTTCGATTCCCGTCGCGGCGAGCAGGTTGGTGCTCCCGCCCAGGCGAGCAAGTAGGTATTGACCCATGCATATCGAAGCCAGGTTGTTCGAGTTCCTGACCGCGTTCTTCGCGCTGTCATCGATCGTCTACGCCGTGCTCACCGCGATGTTCGCCACCGGCGGCGTCGAGTGGGCCGGTACCACCGCGCTGGTGCTGACCACCGGTCTGACGTTGATCACCGGCACCTTCTTCCGCTTCGTGGCGCGCCGCCTCGACACCCGTCCGGAGGACTACGAAGACGCCGAGATCAGCGACGGCGCCGGTGAGCTGGGCTTCTACAGCCCGCACAGCTGGTGGCCGATCCTGATCGCGCTGTCCTTCTCCACCGCCGCCGTCGGCGCCGCCCTGTGGCTGCCCTGGCTGATCGTCGCGGGCATCTGCTTCGTGCTGGCCGCCGTGGCCGGTCTGGTGTTCGAGTACTACGTCGGTCCCGAGAAGCACTGACCCCTTTCCCCGCCAGGTCACAACCGTGCGACAGTTCGCTGACGCGCCGTCGTGGCGTGGTCCCCGCCGTCGCCTGGTTGGGTAGTGTTGCCGAGGCAGCAGTCGAGAAGGATAGGCCGAGGTAGCAGCAGATGAGCGGGCCGTCAGGACCGGAGTCTTCGGGTGCGGACAAGCATTCCCGCGCCGATGAGACCGACATCCATTCCCGGGCGTATTCCGCCCCGGAATCCGAGCAGTTCAGCAGCGCGCCGTACGTGCCGCCGGACCCGGCGCTCTACGACTACGACGATTATGCGCTGACCGACGAGCAGGGCCCGCCGCCGCGCTGGCCCTGGGTGGTCGGCGTGGTGGCCATCATCGCCGCGGTGGCCCTGGTGGCCTCGGTCGCGCTGCTGGTCACCCGGACCGACAACACCGGTCTGGCCAACCCGCAGACGTCCACCAGCACGGCCCCGCCGGTGCAGGACGCGATCACCACGACGCCGCCTCCGCCGCCGCCCAGCGAGGAGCCGCCGCCACCTCCTTCCGAGGAGCCGCCGCCCCGCCGCCCGAGACGGTGACGGTGACGCAGGAGCCACCGCCGCCACCACCTCCGCCGGCGCCGGCCCCGAGGAACCGGCACCCCGCCGGTCACCAGCGAGGAGCCGCCGCCCCGCCGACCACCACCCGGCCGGCCGGCCCCCGCCAGGTGACGTACTCGGTCACCGGTACCAAGGCGCCCGGCGACATCATCACCGTCACCTACATCGACGCGTCCGGGCGCAGCCGGACCCAGCGCAACGTCTACATCCCGTGGTCGTTGACGGTGACCCCGATCTCGCAGTCCGAGGTCGGCTCGGTGCAGGCCTCCAGCCTGTTCCTGGTCAGCCGGCTGAACTGCTCGATCACCACCAGCGACGGCACGGTGCTGTCGTCCAATACCGGTAACGCCGCACAGACAAGTTGCTGATGCTCACAGACACTGACACCACCCGCCGTTCGCTGTCCGGCCCGGACAACCTGGAACGCATCCTGCTCGGCGCCTGCGCGGTGATCTGGCTGCTGGCCCTGGGTGCGGCGGTCGCCGCGACGGTGGCCCTGGTCGATCTGGCCAACGGCCGCGGCACGGTGCGCGCCGAACTCTCGGAGGCCTCCGGCTCGGACACCCCGTGGGTGCTGTACACGGTCATCGGGGTGTCGGCGGCGGTGATCGTCATCGCGATCCCGCTGCTGGTGCGGGCCCGCAGACAGACCGGGCAGCGACCGCTGCGCGAGCACACCCCGGCCGGCGGGTCGGTGGCCGGCGGATCGGTGGCGGAGGACGTCGCCGCGCTCCCCACCCGGGCGGAACGGCGCCGGCAGGCGGCCGCGCTGAGCGTCGGAGATGGGGGCGGACTGGGTGCCCGCGGCGCCCTGCTCGTCGAGCAGGTGTACATGCGGTGCGCGCTGGCCATCGCCTGCGCGGTCGGGGTGGGTTTCCTGGCCGTCGGCGCCGGCACCTACCTGATGGCCACCGACAGCGAGGGCGCGTCGATCGCGCTCTACATCGTCGCCGGCGTCGTCACCCTCGCCATGCCGGTGCTGCCGTGGTTCTACCTGCGCGAGTTGCGCGCGGTGACCGGCGCCCACTGAGCGCCGCTCGCTGACCCCTTCCGCTGCGGGTCAGCCGAATTCGGGCAGCACCCGCTCCCACGGCTCGATCGGGCCGGGCACCGTCTGGAACAGCGGATGCGGGGCCGGGTCGACGTCGGCCGGGCCGAACCCCTCCGGCACGCTGCCGCGTTCCCGGCATTTGGCCGCCAACAACCAACGCTCGTAGTCGATCTGGCCGATCGTGACGTCGATGAGCGCCGCCACCGCGGCCGGCCGTGCCACGATCAGCTCCCGGTTGAACCGGTAGCCGCGCCGCTGCGCCTCCTCGGCCACCACCGACAGGTAGGCGCCGATGGCGGGTAGGGGAGTGGGGAGCGCCTTGAACCGGTCCAGCTGGGGGTGATTGCGGAATCCCTTCGTGGTGCCCTGCAGCACCTTCTGGGCCAGCAGCGCCTCCCGCCAGCACGCCACCAGGGCGCGGGTGTCCAGGGCCCGCGGGTGCAGTGACCACAGCCGCATGTGTGCTGTCCTTCCCCGGCGGGCTTCCCCGGAAACCAAGAAGGCCCGCGCAGCGATGCTGCGCGGGCCTCCTGGCGATCCGTGGCCTAGTGGTGGCCGTTGGATCCGTTCGTTCCGTGAATGGCGTCCTGGTTCTCCCTGAGCACCGCGATCGCCTTGTGCTCGGCGGCGTGTGCCGCCTCGGCGAGGGCTTCGTGCTCTTCGACCGGATCCGGGAACAGGAAGTTGCCGCTTCCGGGCTCGCCGGCAGAGCCGAGCTTGTTCATCCGCTTGGGCAGAGGTGCGCCCTGGTACTCCAGCGGAATCGGGTGCCCGTGCTCGTCGACCGGGCCGAGCGGCTGGTGCAGCTCGATGTAGGCACCGTGCGGAAGCCGCGTGATGATGCCCGTCTCGATACCGTGCTCCAGCACCGCACGGTCGCTGCGCTGCAGGCTGATCGCCCACCGGTAGGTGATGTAGTAGACGACCATCGGCAGCACGACCATGCCGATGCGGCCGATCCAGGTGGTCGCGTTCAGCGAGATGTGGAACTTCAGCGCGATGATGTCGTTCATGCACATGAAGGTCAGCAGCAGGTAGAACGCGATCGCCGCGGCACCGACAGCGGTCCGGGTCGGGACGTCGCGGGGACGCTGCAGCAGGTTGTGATGCGCATCGTCACCGGTCAGCTTCTTCTCGATGAACGGGTAGGCGATCAGCAGCATGAACACCAGGCCCATGCCGAGGGCCACCCACACCGACTGCGGGATCGTGTAGTTGCCGATGTAGAACTCCCAGGCCGGCCAGGTACGGGCCAGACCGTCGGTCCACATCATGTAGAAGTCCGGCTGGCTACCCGCCGAGATCTGCGAGGGCTTGTACGGGCCGAGCACCCAGATCGGGTTGATCTGCAGCACACCGCCCATGATGCCGAGCAGGCCGGTGATCATGGCGAAGAACGCGCCCGACTTCACGGCGAACACCGGCATGACGCGCACGCCGACGACGTTCTTCTCGGTCCGGCCGGGGCCGGGGAACTGGGTGTGCTTCTGGAACCACACCAGTGCCATGTGCGCGCCGATGAGGGCGAGCATGATGCCCGGGATCAGCAGGATGTGCAGCGCGTACAACCGCGGGATGATGATCTCGCCCGGGAAGTCACCGCCGAACAGCGCCCAGTGCAGCCAGGTACCGATGACCGGCATGCCCAGGGTGATCGAGGAGAACGCGGCGCGCAGGCCGGTGCCCGACAGCAGATCGTCGGGCAGCGAGTAGCCGAAGTAACCCTCGAACATCGCCAGGATCAGCAGCAGCGAGCCGATCACCCAGTTGGCCTCACGCGGGCGCCGGAACGCGCCGGTGAAGAAGATGCGCGCCAGGTGCACCATGATCGACGCCGCGAACAGCAGTGCCGCCCAGTGGTGGATCTGGCGGACGAACAGGCCGCCGCGCACCTCGAAGCTGATCTCCAGCGCCGATTCATAGGCCCGGGACATCTGCACACCGCGCAGCGGCTGGTAGACGCCCTCGTAGGTCACGTGGGCCATCGACGGGTCGAAGAACAGCGTCAGCCACACACCCGTGATCAACAGGATGATGAAGCTGTACAGCGCGATCTCACCCAGCAGGAAGGACCAGTGCGTGGGGAAGACCTTGTTCAGGACCCCGCGGCGTACCGCGGCGGACGGGTGATACCGGGAGTCGATCGCATCGCCCTGCTTGGCTGCGATTTCTCCGAGCTTGGGACTCATGATTTGCGCTCCCAGAATGCCGGTCCGACGGGTTCGATGAAGTCGCCGTTGGCGACCAGGTAGCCGTCCTTGTCAATGGTGATGGGCAGCTGTGCCAGTGCGCGGGCCGCCGGGCCGAAGATCGGCCGGGCGAAGTGCAGCGCGTCGAACTGCGACTGGTGGCAGGGGCACAGGATGCGGTAGGTCTGC
Organism: Mycolicibacterium aurum; assembly: GCA_900078775.1. Classification (GTDB taxonomy): domain Bacteria; phylum Actinomycetota; class Actinomycetes; order Mycobacteriales; family Mycobacteriaceae; genus Mycobacterium; species Mycobacterium aurum_A. The sequence goes on along the minus strand of LT549889.1, from coordinate 2,584,898 downwards.
TGCTCGTACAGCGAGGACGGGCAGCCCAGGTGCGAGCAGACCTTCGTGTAGGCGAACAACTCGCCGAAGTTGAAGCTCTCCTGGCCCTGCCGCTTGACGACCTTCTTCATGTCCTGCGGCTTGATGCGGATGAGCATCACCGGGTTGCGGACACCCATGGCCACCTCGAACAGGTGGTGGCTGGACTCCACCGTGGTCCCGTCACCGTCGGACTCACGCCACGGGAACACCGTCTCCATACCGCCGGCGTCGATGTCCTCGGGGCGCATCTTGACGAACGGCGACTCACCGGGGATACCGGTCGCGCGGGCCAGGTAGATGGTCTCGCCCTTGAACCGCGGGGTCCACCCGGAGGTCCACAGCACGGCCTTCTTGCCCTCGGCGGTCGGCACGACGGGCTTCCACGGGTTCTTGATCAGACCACCCATGAAGGCCACCAGGGTGCCCAGGCCGAACGCGCCCAGGCCGATGCCCATGGACAGGCCGATCAGCTTGCGCCGCTTGATGGTCGAGCCTTCGAGCGCATCGGTGAGGTTCGCCGCGATGGTCTTGCGGTGGATCTCCGCCGAGGCGCCGTCGTGACGGTCCTGGATGGTGATCTCTTCGGGGATGAACTTCTTCTGGAAGAGCACCGCGCCGACACCGATGCACAGGATCGACATGCCGAAGGTGAAGCCGTACAGCGGGGTGGCCAGCGTGTAGAGCCGCTCGCCCTCGCCGCCGTAGGGGACGTGCTCCCACGGCCAGAACAGGAAGACCAGCAGCAGCGCCAGCCCGAAGAAGCCGCCGGCGAGCAGCCAGTAGGCCACGGTGCGCGACGCCCGCTTCTCGGCCTTGGTGCCCTCGACGGGCCAGCGCGGCTCCTTGTAGACGACCTCGACACCGTCGAGCTTGCCGCCCAGGGCCAGCAGTTCCTCGCGTGACATCTCTGCCAGCTCGGCGTCCGTGGGCTGCCCGGGCACCGCGGCGCCCGAGGTGTCACTGCCCTTGACGTCCCCGCTCATGCGCGAGCTCCGATCCACAACGTCATGGCGATGGCAGCGACCATCCCGATGATCCAGATGGCCATGCCTTCGGTGGTGGGTCCGAATCCGCCGAGGCCGTAGCCGCCCGGATCCGGGGTGTTCGCCGCTTCGACGACGTAGGTCACGATGTCGGCCTTCTCCTCGGGGGAGAGCTGACGGTCGGAGAACTTGGGCATGTTCTGCGGGCCGGTGAGCATCGCGGTGTAGACCTGCGCGGGCACCTTGGCGGCCTCGCCCAGGTCCGGTGCGTACTTACCGGAGGACAGCGCGCCGCCCTTACCGGTGAAGTTGTGGCACGAGGCGCAGTTCAACCGGAACAGGTCGCCACCGCGGGCGACGTCGCCGGAGAGCAGCGACGCGTCGGCGATGTGTCCGTTGGCCTCGCGGGGCACGACCGGTCCACCGCCGTTGGCCTGCACGTAGGCGCCCAGCGCGTCGATCTGGTGCTCGTCGAACACCGGAGCCTTGCGCGGTGCCTGCGCCTCGCCACGCATGGCGGGCATCCGGCCGGTGGAGACCTGGAAGTACACGGCGGCCTCGCCGGTACCGATCAGGCTGGGGCCACGGTCGGCGACACCCTGCAGGTTGACGCCGTGGCAGCTGATGCAGGACGTCTCGAACAGCTGCTCGCCGGTGCGCAACAGGGCGGACTGCGACTCATCGGCGACCGCGACCTGCGGGGTGGGCGTCAGGGTGGCGGCGGTGACGCCCGCTGCTGACAGCCCGAGCAGCAGCAGTACCGCCGCGGACAGCCGCCGGCGTAACCGACGGCGAGACTTGCTGGTCATCGAACCCCTTCTCATGGCGTGACTTTCACCGGACACATCGGCGGAGCCGATCGTCCGACGCATCGGCTTGCCGATCATCGGACGAAGTAGATGACGGCGAACAGAGCGATCCACACGATGTCGACGAAGTGCCAGTAGTACGACACCACGATCGCGGCGGTCGCCTGGGCAGGCGTGAACTTGGACATCCTGGTGCGGATGAGCAGGAAGACGAAGGCGACCAGACCGCCGATCACGTGCAGGCCGTGGAAACCGGTGGCCAGATAGAACACCGACCCGTAGGCACTGCCCGGAATGGTGGTGCCGTGCTGGACCAGGTGGACGTACTCGTACGCCTGGCCGAGAACGAAGAACGTTCCCATTGCCAGCGTGATCACGTACCACCGGCGCAGCCCGAACACGTCGCCGCGCTCGGCGGCGAACACGCCCATCTGGCAGGTGAAAGAAGAAGCGATCAGCACCGCGGTCACCGGTACGGCAAGCCACAGGTTGAGCTCAGTCGGCTCGGGCGGCCATGCGCCCTGCGCCTGAGCCCGCGCAGTGAAATACATCGCGAAGAGTCCAGCAAAGAACATCAGCTCACTGGAAAGCCACACGATGGTGCCAACACTGACCATATTCGGTCGGTTCAGCGAATGTACGCGGGAGGTGATCGCGGTCCCGGAAGTCCCAACAGCGCTCGTCACAGGTGCAAGTATGACGCTTTGTAGTTGATTAACTCCACCCGGGTTCGTAATTGAGTTGAAACGTGTCCTGGTATTGACTGCGCACGGCCTCGGTTCGGGGCCTGGACGGGCGATAGCATCACGGCGTGTCATCCGCTGAGAGCGCTTCCGTTATGTCCACGACCTGGCCGCAGATCCTGGGCCGGCTCACCACTCATCAGGACCTGGCCCGCGGGCAGGCCGCATGGGCCATGGACCAGATCATGACCGGGACGGCGACGCCCGCGCAGATCTCCGCTTTCGCGATCGCCATGCGGATGAAGCGGCCGACCTCCGCGGAGGTCACCGAACTGGCCGACATCATGCTCAAGCACGCCCGCCGCGTCCCGGCCTCGGCGACCGGCACCGACGCCGTCGACATCGTCGGCACCGGGGGCGACGGATCCAACACCGTGAACCTGTCCACGATGGCCTCCATCGTGACCGCCGCCGCCGGCGTGAAGGTGATCAAGCACGGCAACCGGGCCGCTTCCTCACTGTCCGGCGGCGCCGACACCCTGGAGGCGCTCGGCGTCCGGATCGACCTGGGGCCCGAGGAGGTGGCCCGCAGCGCCGCCGAGGTCGGCATCGCCTTCGCCTTCGCCCCGCAGTTCCATCCCTCCTACCGGCACGCGTCGGTGGTGCGCCGGGAGATCGGGGTGCCGACGGTGTTCAACCTGCTGGGCCCGCTGACCAACCCGGCCGCCCCGCGGGCCGGGCTGATCGGCTGCGCCTGGGGAGACCTCGCCGAGGTGATGGCCGGGGTGTTCGCCACCCGCGGCGCCAGCGTGCTGGTGGTGCACGGCGACGACGGCCTCGACGAACTGACCACCACGACCACCAGCACCATCTGGCGGGTGCAGGCCGGCACGGTGGAACGGCTGACCCTGGATCCGGCGGCCTTCGGTTTCCGGCGCGCCGATCTGAGCGAACTGGTGGGCGGGGACGCCGAGTCCAACGCCGCCTCGGTGCGCGCGGTGCTCGGCGGTGAGAAGGGCCCGGTGCGGGACGCCGTGGTGCTCAACGCCGCCGGCGCGATGGTCGCGCACGCCGGCCTGTCCGGTGCCGCACAGTGGGTCCCGGCCTGGGAGTCCGGCCTGGCCCGTGCCGCCGAGGCCATCGATTCCGGTGCGGCGGAACGACTTCTGGCGAACTGGGTGCGGTTCACCCAGAAGGTCGGCGGCTGACTCAGACCGCCCGGGCGGGTAGTCGGCGGGGCCGGCGCACGCCGTAACGGTCATCGAGATCTTCTGCGGTGCCGTCCAATTCGGTATCGGCCCGGCGGACGGCCAGGCGTGCCGAGCGGGCGGTGGCGGCCCATTCGGCCCACCGGGCCGCGCAGCCGATCGGGCTGGCGTAGCCGGGGGCAGTGTCTGACCCCGGGTCGCTGCGCTCCAGCCCGCCGGTGCTGACGATGCGCACACCCGGGCCGGCCAGCCACCGGCAGATCAGCGCCGTCTCCTCGACCAGGGCGCCGCCCAGCGGCGCCTGGGTCGGCAGGATCGTCTGTGCCGCAGCGGTTATCGCCTCGACGACGGGCATCGGCGGGACGCCGCGACGGGCGCAGCCGGCGGCCGCCAGCTGTCCGTGCCGGATGACGGCGAGTTCCCAGCCGCCGCGCCCGTCCGGCCGCGCCGCGATCAGTTCGTCCACCGCGGCCAGTGCCTGCAGCCGCTGCCCGCGCCAGGTCGTCTCCACGGCGGCCGCGGTGTGGTCGCGCAGCCGGGCCGCGGTCTCGTAGCGGTGGAGCGCGGCGAGCTCCTCGATGTGGCCCAGCACTGTTGCGAACGCGGAACTGTCGGTGCCGTCGATGGCATCGGCGGCCCGGCGCGGAGCGTCCGCGTACTGCGCGCTGTCGATACCCTGCGGTGCCGGGCAGGGGGAGAGCTCGCGCTCCTCGCAGACATGACGCGCGCTGCGGGCCAGCCGGGCGGTGCAGGTGCGCACCCCGGTGCCGCGGGCCAGCACGTCGACGGTGCTGACCGCGTCCGCGCGGGAGGTGAACGGGCCGACGGCGCGCCGGCTGCGCGGTGCCCGCACCACCGAGAACCGGGGGAACGCCTCATCGGTCAGGGTGATCCACCACCACCGGCGCGGGAACTTCGAGCGGCGGTTGTACGGCGGGGCGTGCGCGGCCAGCAGCCGGAGTTCGCGTACCCCGGCTTCGAGTTCGTGCGCGCACTCGACGTGGTCGACCCGGGTGGCCAGCGCCACCATCTCCTTCATCCGGGTGCGCGGGTCCGCACCGGTGAAGTACTGCTCGACCCGGCGGCGCAGATCCACCGCGGTGCCGATGTAGAGCACCTCGTCGCCGGGACCGCGGAACAGGTACACCCCGGGAGTGGACGGCACGTTCTCGGCCAGCTGCCGCTTGCGTCGCTGCGGGGCGGTGGCGTCGGGCAGATAGGCCCGCAACTCGGGGTAGGTGCGCACGCCCTGATTGCCCACCCGCTCGATCAGCCCGTGCAGCACGTCGACGGTGGCACGGGCATCGTCGAGTGCCCGGTGGGTGGGTGTGGTGGCCGCGCCGAACAACCGGGCCAGCGCCGAGAGCTTCACACTGGGGGCCTCCTCGCGGGTCAGCACCCGGCGTGCCAGCCGGACGGTGCACAGCACCGGCGGGCGGGGCCAGGTGATCCCGAGCCGCTGCGCGGCGGCCCGCAGGAATCCGATGTCGAAGCCGGCGTTGTGCGCAACGAGCACCGCACCGCGGGAGAACTCCAGGAAGGCAGGCAGCACGCTGTCGATCCGGGGCGCATCGTGCACCATCGCCGAGGTGATGCCGGTCAGCTGCACGATCTGCGGCGGGATGGCCCGGCCCGGGTCGACCAGGGTGGCCAGTTCGCCGAGCACCACACCGCCGCGGATCTTGACCGCCCCGATCTCGGTGATCGCGTCGTGGTCACCGGCGCCGGGGGTGCTGGCGGCGGCGCGGCCGCCGGTGGTCTCCAGATCCACCACCACGAAGGTGGTGTCGGCCAGCGGCAGATCGGCAGATGGGGCCACATCGGCGAAGCTCAGCTGCTGCACGGTCCGAACGTTAGGCGCCGGCACCGACACGGGCGCCGGCCCTGCCCGTGTCGCTGTCCGCCGGGCGTGTCGGTGGCCGTCGTTACGGTGCGGGAGACGTACTGAGAACGAGAGGACCGACGATGAACCGAGCACCGGTGAACGAACCCGATGAGCCACGCGACGCCGGCTCGGTGGTGATCGATTGCGACGACTGCGCCGTGCGCGGCCCGGGCTGCCAGGACTGCGTGGTCAGCGTTCTGCTCGGTGTTCCCGAGACGTTGCTGGACGATGAGCGCCAGGCCCTGGACGTGCTCGCCGAGGTCGGGTTGGCGCCGCGGTTGCGGCTCGTTCCGATCCATCGGGATGAGCCTCGGGATGGTAGAACTGGAGTGGCATGAGGACACGCGTGTGACCTCCAGCAACGCTGGGAAGCGCCGTTCCGGCCCCGGGTAGCTGTTAAATTCACGTCTTCCGTTGGACAAGCCCGATGCCGTTTCGTAACCTGTTCGAGACCTGACAGCGACCCATCGCGGCGTAAGCGCAGTTGTAAGGACGCAATATCTTGAGGCCTGATCGCACACATCGACGTATGAGTGGCGTCCAGCGACCCCTGGTCGGTGCGTTAGCGGGGCTCACGATCTTCGGCGGCATCCTCGCCACCGGTGTGCAGGCAGATCCGGCCGAGGACGCGCTGGCAAAGCTCAACGAGTTGTCGCACCAGGCCGAGATCGCCACCGAGAACATGCACGCCGCCCAGCTCGATCTGGACGGCAAGCTGGCCGCGCAGCGCGCCGCCGAGCAGAAGCTCGCGTTCGACACCGCCGCGGTGAACGCGGCCCGGGCCGATCTGGCCAAGTTCCAGAACTCCGTCGACAAGATCGCCGCCGCGCAGTACATGGGCGGCCGCACCGACGGTCTGGACTCCATGCTGACCGCCAGCTCGCCGCAGGGGCTGATCGATCAGCTCTCGGTGCAGCGCGTGATGGCCACTGAGATGTCCACCCAGATGCAGAACTTCCGCAACACCACGGTGCGGGCCGCCCAGGCCGAGTCGGCCTCGGCGCAGTCCGCCGCCGACGCCAAGACCGCCGCCGAACAGGCCGCCGCGGTGCGCGCGGACCTGCAGGCCAAGCAAAGCAAGCTGCAGGTCGAGATCGCCGTCGTCAAGTCGCAGTACGAACTGTTGACCCCCGCACAGCGGGAGACCCTGGCGGCCATCCCGCCGGTGCCCGCGACGGTGCAGATGCCGGGCCCCGAAGCGTTGCCGAACAACGATCCCAGTGTGCTGGCCGCGCCGCCGGAGGGCATCCCGCCCGGTGATATGGCGCCGCCGGAGCCCGCCGCCGCGCCCGGTTCCGGGGCGGCCGTGGTAGCCGTGCAGGCCGCGCTGACCCGGATCGGATCGCCCTACTCCTGGGGTGCCGAAGGCCCCGGCGCCTTCGACTGTTCCGGGCTGGTGAAGTGGGCCTTCCAGCAGGCCGGCATCTCGCTGCCGCACTCCAGCTACGCCCAGGCCGCCGGCGGCCAGCCGGTCTCCACCGACCAGATGCAGCCCGGTGACGTGGTGTCCTATTACTCGGACGCCTCGCACGTCGGCATCTACATCGGCGACGGCATGATGGTGCACGCCTCGACCTTCGGCAAGCCCGTCGTGGTGGCCCCGGTCAACAACGCGCCCATCTACAACGTGCGCCGTTACTGAGCTGCGCCGGCTGATCGGCGCCCTGGTCGCCGCGGTCCTGCTGGCCGGTTGTCAGGCCGAGCGCCCGCCCGCGCCGCCCAGCACCACGTCCGTGAGCGACACCGCCGCCAGCACGACTGTCGAGCTGCCCGACGGCCGCACCGCACAGCTGCGCCGCCTCGGCGGTGCCCACACCGGCCGGCTGGCCGAGCGGCTGGCGGCTGAGCTGCCCGCCGCCGCGAACGCCGTCTCGGACTTCTGGGGCCCGGACTGGCCCCGCGACATCGGGGTCGTGCTGACCGGCACCGACGAACAGTTCCGCGCCCTGGCCCACGGCGACGCCGACATCGCCGCGGCCACCACCGCCGAGGGCATGGTGTTCGCCCCGGGTGCGGCGGAGATGAGCGATGAGGCATTGCGGATTGTGCTGCGCCATGAGCTCTTCCACTTCGCCGCCCGCGCCCGCACGGTCGCCGACGCACCGCTGTGGCTCACCGAGGGCGTCGCCGACTACGTGGCCCGGCCGGCCGCCGCGCTGCCCGGCCCGCAACGGGCGGCCGAACTGGCCCGGCTGCCCTCGGACATCGATCTGCAGACCGCGGGGGCGGCGCGCTCGCAGGGCTACGACCGTGCCTGGTGGTTCACCCGCTATATCGCCGACCGCTACGGCCCGGACACGCTGCGCGAGCTGTACCTGCGGGCGGCCGGGCCGGGGCACCCGGATGCGGCCACCGCCGTCCGCGAGATCGTCGGCGTCGGCATCGACGAGGTGGTGGCGCGGTGGCGGCAGTGGATGAGCGGATAGCGTATCGCCGGTATGAAGGAGCGCAGATGACCCGGGTGCTGCTGGTGACCAACGACTTCCCGCCCCGTCGCGGTGGCATCCAGTCCTATCTGGAGGCCTTCGCGGTTCAACTCACGGCCGGCCAACTGTCCACCGCTGCGCACGATTTGACGGTGTACGCACCGATTTGGAAGGGCGCCCCGGACTACGACCGCCGGGCCGGCTACCGGGTGGTGCGCCATCCCACCACGTTGATGCTGCCCGAACCCACCGTCGCCAACCGGATGCGCGCGCTGATCGCCGAACACGACATCGAGACCGTCTGGTTCGGCGCGGCCGCGCCGCTGGCCCTGCTGGCCCCGCTGGCCCGGTCCGCCGGGGCGTCCCGGGTGCTGGCCAGCACACACGGCCACGAGGTGGGCTGGTCGATGCTGCCGGTGGCGCGGAATGCGCTGCGCCACATCGGCGAACACGCCGACGTGGTGACCTACGTGAGCAGCTACACCCGCGGCCGGTTCGCGGCGGCGTTCGGCCCACAGGCCCGCCTGGAGCGGCTGTCACCGGGGGTGGACATCGACCGGTTCGCCCCGGACCCGGCCGCCCGGGCGATGTTGCGCGAGCGCTACGGGCTGGGGAACCGCCCGGTGGTGGTGTGCCTGTCGCGGCTGGTGCCGCGCAAGGGACAGGACATGCTGATCCGTGCTCTCGACCGGATCCGCGGACGCGTGCCCGGAGCCGCGCTGGTGATCGTCGGCACCGGACCGCACCGGCAGAACCTCGAGCGGCTGGCGCAGCGCTGCGGCGTGGCCGAGGACGTGGTCTTCACCGGCGGAGTCCCGGGTGAGGAACTGGCCGCCCATCACGCGATGGCCGATGTGTTCGCCATGCCGTGCCGCACCCGCGGCGCCGGTCTGGACGTCGAGGGCCTGGGCATCGTCTTCCTGGAGGCCTCGGCGTGTGGGGTGCCGGTGGTGGCCGGTCGCTCCGGAGGCGCCCCGGAGACCGTCCGCGAGGGCGAGACCGGCCGGGTGGTCGACGGCACCGACATCGACGAGATCGCCACCGCTGTCGGCGATCTGCTCGCCGACCCGGACACCGCCGCCCGGATGGGTGCGGCGGGCCGGGACTGGGTGGTGGCCGACTGGCAGTGGTGCACCCAGGGCGCCCGGCTGGAACGGCTGCTGAGCGGTCAGGCGTAGATCGCGGCGATGTGCTCGGCGAACTTCTCCGCGACCACCTTGCGCTTGACCTTCATGGTCGGGGTGAGCTCGCCGGTGTCCTCGGTGAAGTCCACCGGCAGGATGCGGAAGGTGCGGATGGCCTCGGCCTTGGACACGGCCAGATTGGCCTCCTTGACCGCCAGCTCGATCTCACCGACCAGATCGGTGTCCTCGGCCAGATCGGCCACCGAGGCGTCGCCGCTCTTGCCGTTGCGCTGCTTCCAGCCGACGAACGCCTCCGGATCGATGGTGATCAGCGCGGCGATGAAGGGCTGCGCGTCGCCGACCGCCATCGCCTGGCTGATCAGCGGATGCGCCCGCAGACTGTCCTCGAGCACGGCCGGGGCGACGTTCTTCCCGCCGGCGGTGACGATGATCTCCTTCTTGCGCCCGATGATCGTCAGGAAGCCGTCCGCGTCGATGGCGCCGAGGTCGCCGGTGTGGAACCAGCCGTCGGTGAAGGCATCCCTGGTGGCCTCCTCGTTCTGCCAGTAGCCGCCGAACACCACGCCGCCGCGGACCAGCAGTTCGTTGTCGTCAGCGAGTCGCATGCTGTTGCCGGGCAACAGCTTTCCGACCGAACCGACCTTGATCGCACCCACCTGGTTGACGGTGATGGCGGCGCTGGTCTCGGTGAGCCCGTAGCCCTCGTAGATGGTCAGCCCGACGCCGCGGTAGAAGTGCCCGAGCCGGGCGCCCAGCGGGGCACCTCCGGAGATGGCGGCGTGGCAGTCGCCACCGAGCGCGGCCCGCAGCTTGCCGTAGACCAGCTTGTCGAACAGCGCGTGCTTGAGCTTGAGCAGTAGGCCGGGTCCACCCGTGTCCAGCGCCTTGCTGTACTCGATCGCGGTGTCCGCGGCGAGCGCGAAGATCCGGCCCTTGCCGCCGTCGCGGGCGTTCTGCTCGGCGGTGTTGTAGACCTTCTCGAACACCCGCGGCACCGAGACCACCAGGGTCGGCTTGAACACCGCGAAGGTCGGGACCAGGTTCTTGATGTCACTGGTGAAGCCGAGGGTGACCTTGTTGGCGAAGGCCGCGATGGTGATCGCCCGGGCCAGCACGTGCGCCAGCGGCAGGAAGACCAGCATCTTCTCGCCCTTGGCCAGCTGGTCGGGGAAGCACGATTTGGCGCCGCGCATCTCGGAGAGCAGATTGGCGTGGGTCAGCTGGCAGCCCTTGGGCAAGCCGGTGGTGCCCGAGGTGTAGATCAGGGTGGCCGGGTCGCTGGACTTGGTGGCGGCGATCCGGGCGTCCAGCTCGGCCGGGTCCACATCGGCGCCCTCCGCGCCGAGCGCGTCGAGGCCCGCCACCCGCAGCACATCGCGCAGGTTGGGCACCTTGTCCCTGATCTGCTCGACGATGGCGGCGTGCCCGTCGGTCTCGGCGAACACCAGCACTGCCGACGAGTTGTCCAGCACGTGGCGGACCTGCTCGGCGGCCGAGGTCTCGTAGATGGGCACGGTCACCGCGCCGATGGACAGGATGGCGAAGTCGATGATCGGCCACTCGTAGCGGGTGGCGGACAGAATGGCCACGCGGTCGCCGGCCTGCACTCCGCGGGCGATCAATCCCAAAGCCAACGAGCGGATCTGGGCGGCAGCCTGCGCGCAGGTGACATCGGTCCAGTTGCCGTCGACCACGCGCTGGAAGATCACATGGTCGGGATCCTGGCGTTCGTGTGAGTACACCGAACTGACGACGCTGTCGTACTCAGCGATCTGGAACGACGCCGGAACGGTGAACTCGCGCACGATCTTGGCCCCTCGGGTGGTCGATTGGATGTCTGGGCGACAGCCTAGTAGGCGCTGACGTCGGCTATGTCACAGTGCGGTCATTGGGCCCCGAGTCCATGTGTGAAGCTGGACGGTGATGAACAGTGTGCAGATCGCCGATGAGACTTTTGTGTGCGCCGACCCGGCCGATGTCGGGCAGGCCGTCGCCGATGCCGCGAGTTGGCGGCGCTGGTGGCCGGACCTGCGCCTGACGGTGGTCGAGGACCGTGGGCCGGCCGGGCATCGATGGACCGTCGCGGGCGGCCTGACCGGGACCATGGAGGTCTGGCTGGAGCCCATGATGGACGGCGTCATCCTGCACTACTTCCTGCATGCCGAACCGCCCGGCGACCCGGCCGCGCTGGACCTCGCCCAGCTCAACCACGCGCGCCGGGTGGCCGGCAAGAAGATGTCGTTCGAGATCAAGCAGCGGCTGGAGGCGACCCGCCCGGTCGGGGTGTCACGCCTGGCCTGATGCTGAGCGGGCCCGTCGCGGGTGCGGGTAGATTTCGAGACGTGGCGGAGAAGACGGCTCAGACGATCTACATGGAAGCCGATCCCTCGGTGGTGATGGACGTCATCGCCGACATCGGCTCCTATCCGCACTGGGTCGCCGAGTACACCGAGGCCGAGGTGCTCGACACCGACGCCGTCGGCAACCCGAAGACGGCCCGGCTGGTGCTGGACGCCGCGGTGCTCAAGGACACCATGGTGCTGGCCTACCAGTGGCCCGCCGACCGTCGATCGGTCACCTGGACGCTGGTGTCCAGTTCGCTGCTGCGCGCACTCGAGGGTGCATACCGGTTGTCGCCCAAGGGGACTGGCACCGAGGTCACCTACGAGCTGTCCGTGGACCTGGTCATCCCGATGATCGGGCTGCTCAAACGCAAGGCCGAACGCCGCTTGACCGACACCGCGCTCAAGGACCTCAAGAAGCGAGTCGAGGTGGAGGTGCACTGACTTCCGAGCAAGCGCCCGCCCGGATCAGCCTGTTCGTCGGCAAGGGCGGGGTAGGCAAGTCCACGTTGGCGACCGCCACCGCTGTGCGTGATGCGCGCAGCGGTCTGCGGGTGCTCATCGTGTCCACCGATCAGGCGCACTCGACCGGCGACGTGCTGGGTGTCAGCGTCACCCCCACCGGCCGCCGCGAGCCCACCCGGGTGTTCGCCGACCTGGATGCCGGGGCCGGGGACGGCGCGACCGGATCCGGGGGCGCGCTGGACGCGCTCGCCCTGGACACCCTGGCGCTGCTGGAGACCCGGTGGCGCGAGGTCGCCGGGATCCTGGAACACAAGTTCCCGCAGTCCGAGCTGGGAACCGTTGCCCCCGAAGAACTGTCGGCGCTACCCGGGGTTCAGGAGGTGCTCGGCCTGCACGAGGTGGCCGAGCTGGCCGAGTCCGGCGAATGGGACCATGTGGTGGTGGACTGCGCGTCCACCGCCGACGCGCTGCGGATGCTCACCCTGCCCGCCACCTTCGGGCTGTACCTGGAACGGGCGTGGCCGCGGCACCGGCGGCTGGCGCAGCCGCCCGCCGACCTGGCCTCGGCGGCCATGCTGACCCTGCTGGAGCGGGTGGCCGACGGCACCGAGCGGCTCTCGGCGCTGCTCTCGGACGCCTCGCGGGTGGGTGCGCACCTGGTGCTCACCGCCGAGCGGGTGGTCGCCGCCGAGGCGACTCGTACCCTGGGCGCGCTGACGCTGATGGGGGTGCGGGTGGCCGAGCTGCTGGTCAATCAGCTGCTGGTACAGGACGACTCGTTCGAGTACCGGCACCTGCCCGCGCATCCGGCGTTCGACTGGTACTCCGAACGGATCGCCGAGCAGCAGGTGGTGCTCGACGAGCTGGGCTCGGCCATCGGGGACGTCAAGCTGGTGCTGGTGCCGCATCTACCCGGGGAACCGATCGGGCCCAAGGCGCTCGGCGAGTTGCTCGACGCCGCCCGGCTGCGCGACGGGTCTGCCCCGCCGGCCCCGCTGCGGCCGGTGGTGGACCGCGAGTCGGGAACCGGTCTCGAAACCGTCTACCGGATGCGGTTAGAGTTGCCGCAGGTCGACCCCGGTGCGTTGACGCTCGGCCGGGTCGACGAGGACCTCATCATCGGCTCCGGCGGGATGCGGCGGCGGGTGCGGCTGGCATCGGTGCTGCGGCGCTGCATCGTGATCGGCGCACAGTTCCGGGGCGGGGAATTGACAGTGCGTTTCAGACCGAATCCGGAGGTGTGGCCCAAGTGACCGGCTCACACTCCGAGATCCCGCCGGAACTGCGGCAGTTGGCCCAGGCCATCCTGGACAAGCTGGACCCCGCGGTGCGATTGGCCGCCGCGCGGGTCACCGCCGACGGCACCGGTGCCTGCCAGCAGGTGTGGTGCCCGGTGTGTGCGCTGGCCGCGCTGGTCAACGGGGAACAACACCCGCTGCTCACGGTGATCGCCGAGCACAGTGTCGCGCTGCTGACGGTCATCCGGGCGATGGTCGGCGAACCCGACCCCGGCCCCGACCCCGACGGCCCGGCCCCGAACCGCCGCCGGCCGCGGACAACGGCCGACCCAACGGCGGCAGCCGCTACCAGCACATCCCGGTGACCCTGGACGAGTGAGCGCAGCGGTGTGGCCGGGTGGATCCGGTCGCGCTCGATGTGGTCGCACCCACCACTGCTGGGTAGAGTTGTCCCCGTCCGGCCCGGTCCTGGTCCCGGGTGCCGTTGCAGGAGGGTCCATGTGGTTCTGGTTCTACAAGTACATCTTGATGGGCCCGTTGCTGACCCTGTTGGGGCGGCCGAAAGTGCAAGGGCTGGAATATGTTCCGGACTCCGGCCCGGTGATCCTGGCGAGTAACCACCTGGCCGTCGCGGACAGCTTCTACCTGCCGCTGGTGGTCAAGCGACGCATCACCTTCCTGGCCAAGGCCGAGTACTTCACCGGCACCGGGCTCAAGGGCAAGCTGACCAAGTTCTTCTACTCCTCGACCAATCAGGTGCCGATCGACCGCACCGACGCGGACTCCGCGCAGTCCGCCCTGGCCACCGCCCAGCGCATCCTGGGCGAGGGCAAACTGCTGGGCATGTACCCGGAGGGCACCCGCTCCCCGGACGGCCGGCTCTACAAGGGCAAGACCGGGCTGGCCCGGGTGGCCCTGGAGAGCGGCGTCCCGGTCATCCCGGTCGCCATGGTCGGCACCGACGTGGTCAACCCGCCCGGTAGCCGGATGTGGCATTTCGGCCGCGTCGAGGTGCGTTTCGGCAAGCCGATGGACTTCAGCCGGTTCGAGGGACTGGCCGGTAACCGGTTCATCGAGCGGGCCGTCATCGACGAGGTGATGTACGAGCTGATGCAGCTGTCCGGTCAGGAGTACGTCGACCTGTACGCCGCGGATCTCAAGCAGCAGGCCGAGTCGGCGAACAAGGCCGTCACCGCCAAGGCCGGTTAGCGGCTCAGTTCGCCGCGGGCAGCGCGTCGGCGGGCTCGGAGTCCTCGACCCGGTCGCGTCTGCCGGGCAGCAGACCCGCCGCGACGATCACCAGCAGCGCCCACCACAGATACGAGCCACCGGCCAGCCGGCGCCACAGCGTCGCCGCGGTCTCCTGGTGCGCGGGCATCAGGGTGATCGGCGTCCAGATCGTCAGCGCCAGGCCCGCCAGCCCGGCCAGGATCAGCGCCACCTTGCGGTGCCGGACCCCGAGCACCAGGGTGGCCACCACCGTCGGCAGCACCCACACCCAGTGATGCGACCAGGACACCGGGGACACCACCAGCCCGAACATCGCTACGCAGACCAGGGCAAGTACGGCGTTGTCGTCGGAATGGAGCGAGTCCGGGCCGCCGGCCCGCAGCAGCCGGTGACCGGCCCACACCGTCAGCCCCAGCACCACGAAGCACAGCGCCACCCACAGCAGGAAGCGGGCGTCCTCGCCGGCGCCGAGCCGGGCCAGCATGCCGGAGATGTTCTGGTTGGTGTTCAGCGTCGCTGAGCCGATCCGGTCGGTGTCGCGCAGGGTCTCGGTCCAGTACACCCAGGAGTCGTGCCAGGCCAGCGCGAAGCCGAGCAGGGTGGCCCCGGCCGCGGACGCCGTGGTCACCAGCAGCGCGCGGAAGTCGCGGCGCAGCAGGAAGTACAGCAGGAACACCGCCGGGGTCAGCTTCACCGCGATGGCCAGGCCGAGCAGCAGGCCGCGCGGCCACGGGGTGCGGCGTGGGACGCAGTCGGCGATCACCAGCGTCATCAGCACGACGTTGATCTGGCCGAAGTCGAAGTTGGCCCGGATCGGTTCGAGGAAGACCACCGCCGGCGCCACCAGCGCCACGGCCAGCCACAGCCGGCGGGCCCAGGCCGGCGCGCGCAGCGGGGAGGTCTGCCAGACCCGCAGCCGGGTCAGCACGATGTAGGTGGACACGATCAGCAGCACCAGCGTCGTCACCGTGATCGCGGCGCTCGCGGCCGGCAGTGACAGCCAGGCGAACGGGGCGAAGGCGACGGCGGCCAGCGGCGGATAGGTGAACGGCAGGTCCAGGCCGGCCTGGGTCTCGAAGACGGTGGCGTCGTTGTACAGCTCGGTGCCGTCCAGCCAGGCCCGTCCGCCCATCCGGTACACATCGATGTCGATGCGGTAGACGGCGTGGCCGAGCAGCCGCCAGCCGGCCCAGGCCAACAGCGCCAGGGTGGCCAGCTGGAACAGCCGCCAGAGCGCCATCTGTCCGGCGTCGGCCCGGTGCAGGACCGATCGCCCACCAGCCCCGACGGGCGACCTCCGAATCGTCATGTCGCCGACCAGCCTATCCGGGGTCGGCGGCGCGGTGGACGGCACACACCGGCTGATACCGGCCGATGCGTGCTGACCGGCGTATCTTTTGCGACCGTGCACCTGAACGTCGGACTGGACTTCATCACCAGTGACCGCCTACCGCTGCTGTGTTGCCTGATCGCGTTCATCCTGACGTTCTTCGTGACCCGTCTCATCGTCCGCTACATCCGCAACCATCCGAGCACCGACGCGCCGCGCAAGTGGTGGCAGCCGCGCAACCTGTCGGTGGGCGGCGGGGTGCACCTGCACCACGTGGTGTTCGGGGTGATCCTGGTGATGGTGTCCGGGGTGACCATGGTGACCCTGGCGGTCAACGGGGGAGTCGCGGAGTTCACGGTCGCGGCAATCCTTTTCGGGATGGGCGCGGCGCTGGTGCTCGACGAGTTCGCGCTGATCCTGCACCTGCAGGATGTGTACTGGGCCGAGGACGGCCGGACCTCGGTGGACGCGGTGTTCGTGGCGATCGCGGTGGCCGGCCTGCTGATCCTCGGGTTCAACCCGCTGTCCTTCTTCGACATCGACATCTGGCGAGCCGACGACACCCTGGAGGCCCGCGCCGCGGTGGTCCTGATGGCGGTGCTCACCCTGGCGTTGGCGGTGGTGGTGCTGATGAAGGGCAAGGTGTGGACCGGCCTGGTGGGCATGTTCATCACCCCGCTGCTGTTCGTCGGCGCCATCCGGCTGTCCCGGCCGCACGCGCCGTGGGCGCGCTGGCGTTATACGATGCGACCTCGCAAGATGCACAAGGCGCTGGAACGGGAACGCCGGCTGCGCCGGCCGGTGGTGCAGGCGAAGTTGTGGGTTCAGCACGTCATCGCGGGCGAGCCCCATTTCCCGGACGACGCCAAGGTCAACGAGGAACTGGACCGCGAGATCCACGCCGCTCCCGCGCCCGCCGTGCCTGCAGACACCGAGGGAGCCCGCTGAAGTGCGTTATTTCTACGACACCGAGTTCATCGACAACGGTCGCACCATCGAGCTCATCTCGATCGGGGTGGCCGCCGAGGACGGTCGCGAATATTACGCCATCTCAACGGAATTCGACCCGGAGCGGGCGGGTAGCTGGGTACGAAAGAACGTGCTGCCCAAGCTGCCGTCGCCGTCGTCGAAGCTGTGGCGCTCGCGCCGCCAGATCCGCAGCGACCTGGAGGACTTCTTCGACATCGACGGGGACGAGCCGATCGAGCTGTGGGCCTGGGTGGGCGCCTACGACCATGTGGTGCTGTGTCAGTTGTGGGGGCCGATGACCGATCTGCCGCCCGCGATGCCCCGGTTCACCCGCGAGTTGCGCCAGTTCTGGGAGGACAAGGGCTCCCCGCGGATGCCACCGCGGCCGCGCGACGCGCACGATGCACTGGTCGACGCCCGGCACAACCTGCGCCGCTACGAGCTGATGACCGATCAGGGCGACTGGGCGCTGCGCTCCCAGGGCTGAGCTGCGGGTATGGCCGGTAAATCGGTGGACTTGTCGCGGTTACCATGGAGCGGTGAACTGGACTGTCGACGTGCCCATCGACCAGCTGCCCGCGCTTCCTCCACTGCCCGCGGACCTGCGTAGGCGCCTGGACGCCGCACTGGCCAAGCCGGCGCTGCAGCAGCCGAGCTGGGACCCCGATCACGCCAAGGCCATGCGCACCGTGCTGGAGAGCGTGCCGCCGATCACGGTGGCCTCCGAGGTCGAGAAGCTCAAGACCCAGCTGGCCGCGGTCGCTCGCGGCGAGGCGTTCCTGCTGCAGGGCGGCGACTGCGCCGAGACGTTCGTCGACAACACCGAACCGCACATCCGGGCCAACATCCGGACCCTGCTGCAGATGGCGGTGGTGCTCACCTACGGCGCCAGCATGCCGGTGGTGAAGGTGGCCCGCATCGCCGGCCAGTACGCCAAGCCGCGTTCGTCGGACACCGATGCGCTCGGGCTGAAGTCCTACCGCGGCGACATGGTGAACGGTTTCGCGCCGGACGCCGCCGTCCGCGACCACGACCCGTCCCGACTGGTACGCGCGTACGCGAATGCCAGCGCGGCGATGAACCTGGTCCGCGCGCTGACCTCGTCCGGGCTGGCCTCGTTGCACCAGGTGCACGACTGGAACCGGGAGTTCGTGCGCACCTCCCCGGCCGGGGCCCGCTACGAGGCGCTGGCCGGCGAGATCGACCGCGGAATGAACTTCATGACCGCCTGCGGCGTCAACGACCGCAACCTGGACACCGCCGAGATCTTCGCCAGCCATGAGGCGCTGGTGCTCGACTACGAACGCGCCATGCTGCGGATGGACACCGGCTCCTCGCCGGTCGACGTGGCCGACGCCGCGGTGGCCGCCGCCCGCGACCCGAAGCTGTACGACCTGTCGGCGCACTACCTGTGGATCGGGGAGCGGACCCGCCAGATCGACGGTGCCCATGTGGCGCTGGCCGAGGTGATCGCCAACCCGATCGGTATCAAGATCGGGCCGACGACCTCGCCGGAGCTGGCCGTGGAGTACGTCGAGCGCCTCGACCCGCGCAACGAGGCCGGCCGGCTCACCCTGATCAGCCGGATGGGCAACCAGAAGGTGCGCGATGTGCTGCCCACCATCGTGGAGAAGGTGGAGGCCTCCGGGCATCAGGTGATCTGGCAGTGCGATCCCATGCACGGCAACACCCACGAGTCCTCGACCGGCTACAAGACGCGCCACTTCGACCGCATCGTCGACGAGGTGCAGGGCTTCTTCGAGGTGCACCGCGCGCTGGGCACCCATCCCGGCGGCATCCACGTCGAGATCACGGGGGAGAACGTCACCGAGTGTCTCGGTGGGGCCCAGGACATCTCGGATTCGGATCTGGCCGGCCGCTACGAGACGGCCTGCGACCCCCGGCTGAACACCCAGCAGAGCCTGGAGCTGGCGTTCCTGGTCGCGGAGATGCTCCGCGATTGAGCACCGCGGAGATGCTCCGCGATTGAGCACCGCGGAGATGCTCCGCGGTTGAGCACCGCGGAGATGCTCCGCGATCAGCTCACAGCAGCGTCTGCAGGTTGTTGCCCAGCGTCCAGCCGCCGGCGGCCGACAGCCCGGCCAGGATCAGCACGACGATCACCCAGGCCAGCAGCACACGCTTGCTGCGCTGCCGGGCCCAGTAGAACTCGTCGATGTCGATCCCGGCGAATTGTGCTGCAGCGGAATGGTGTTCGAGCTCACCGTGGTAGTTGTCGTCGTAGTCGTCGACATCGCGGGCCGGTTCCGACTCGAGCGGCAGTTCGGCGGGAGTGAAGACCCGGGTGTCGCGGTGTGACTGCGTCGGGCGGACATCCGTGGTCGGCGCCGAGGGCATCCGGCTGTGGAACGCGGTGGCGGCGCGGTGCTGCGCCGACTGCTGCGGCGCGGGCACCCGGAACGGCGGCAGCCCGAGTTCATCGACCAGATCGGCCAGCGCGGCGCCGAGCTCGTCGGCGTCGGCGAAGCGGGCGGCCGGATCCCGGTCGGTGGCCCGGCGCACCAGCTCGTCGAACTGCGGGGGCACACCCGCGATCGCCGAACTCGGCGGTGGCACATCGTGGTCCATCCGCTGATAGGCCACCGACAGGGCGGTGTCCCCGGTGAACGGGGTGCGCCCGGTGAGCAGCTCGTAGGCCAGGATCCCCATCGCGTAGACGTCGCTGCGCGGGTCCGAGTCCCCGGTGGCGACCTGTTCGGGGGACAGGTAAGCGGCGGTGCCGAGGATGACGCTGGTGGAGGTGATGCCGGCCTCGGCCACCGCGCGCACCAAGCCGAAGTCGGCGATCTTCACCTCACCGTCGTCGGAGATGAGCACGTTCTCCGGCTTCACATCGCGGTGCACCAGACCGGCCGCGTGCGCGACCGCCAGCCCGTGGCAGAGCGGCAGCAGCACCGCGGCGGCCGCGTGCGGGGGCATCGGCCCGCGTTCGCGCAGCAGTTCGCGCAGGGTGCCGCCGTCGATCAATTCCATGACCAGGAACGGCGGTTCGCCGGTCGTTGCTGCGCCGCCGCCCTGGTCGTACACCGCGACCAGGCCCTCCCCCTTGAGGCGGGCGACGGCCTTGGCCTCGCGCTGGAACCGGGCCAGGAACTGGCTGTCCCCGGCGTACCGGGTGTCCATCACCTTCAGCGCGACCGGTCGGTCCAGCCGGGTGTCCAGTCCGCGGTACACCGTCGACATGCCGCCGGTGGCGATCACGGCGTCGACGCGGTAACGCCCCTCCAGCGCGGTGCCGACGAGCGGGTCCGGACGCTGGTAGTTCTCCACCGCAGACATGGTACGGATCGCGGTGTCGTCCTCCGGGCGGGATCCGGGGAGCCTAGAATCTGTCCGTGAGCATTCCGGCGGCCAAAGACATCCTCGATCCCGACGAAGCAGTCCTCGAGCTGTCGGAGGTGTCGAAGCTTCTCGGCGTCTCGGTCAGCAAGGTGCACCAGCACCTGCGGGACGGGACGCTGGCGGCGGTGCGCCGCAACGGCTCCGTCGTCGTGCCGAGGGTGTTCTTCGACGAGAACGGGCGGGTGCTCAAACAGCTTCCGGGCCTGCTGGTCGTGCTCAGGGACGGCGGCTTCGATCCCACCGAGGCGATGCGCTGGCTGTTCACCCCGGATGAGTCGCTGGTGCTGAGCCGGGACGGCAGCACCGAACGGGTGGAGAACGCCCGGCCGGTGGACGCCCTGCGTTCGCATCAGGCGCGCGAGGTGATCCGCCGGGCCCAGGCGCTGGCTTACTAGACCGCGGCCTGTTCGGGGGCCCGGGACAGTGCGTACCAGGCGGCCACCGCGCACGCGGTCGCCAGGGCGACGTGGATCCACGAGTACATGCCGTGCGCCCCGTCGGGTTTGAAGATCACCATGATCCAGGTGGAGAACCCGGCGATCAGCGCGATGGCGGCGCGGCTCTGCCACACCGTCGACAGCACCGCCAGCGGCCAGGTGTAGTACCAGGGCAGGGCGGCGGGGACGAACAGCACCACCACACCGAGGGCCAGCGCGGTGCCGGTCAGCGCCTCCCGGTCGGTGTGCCGAAACCGCCACCACAGCAACGGAAGTGAGATGGCGATGATCGCGATGCCGAGGATGCGGGTCACTTCCAGCACGGCGTAGAAGTTGACCGGCATGACCAGCCCGCCGATCGCGTTGATCAGGTTGGCCGCCGCGGTGGGCAGGGTGAGCCAGTTGATGATCTTCACCGAGCCGGCCAGTGCGGTCAGCCAGCCCAGACCCACCCCGGCCAGCAGCGACAGCACCGCGAACACCGCGCCGAAGATGGCCGCCGAGGCGGCGGTCGCGGCGGCGAAGGCCGCGACCGGGTGATAGCCGCGGGTGTCGCGCAGCCGCCGCATCCACACCCACACCATGAACGGCAGCGCGATCCCGGCGGTGGCCTTGACCGCGACCGCGGTGGCGATGAACCCGACGCCCAGGATCGGGCGGCCGCTGAAGGTCAGCGCGATGCCGGCCATCATCAGCCCGACCATCAGCATCTCGTTGTGCACACCACCCATCAGGTGGATGATCACCAGCGGGTTGAGCACGCAGATCCACAGCGCGGCAGCGGAGTTCGCGCCGATGTGCCGGGCGATCCGGGACGTCGCCCAGATCAGCAGCGCCAACCCGGGCAGCATGCACAGCCGCAGCAGCATGGTGCCCTCGACGACGTTGTTGCCGACGACCATGGTGACGAACTTGGCCACCAGGATGAACGCCGGGCCGTACGGGGCGGTGGTGGTGGTCCAGATCGGGCTGACGTCATCGAGCAGCGCGTTGGGATTCTCGATCGGGCCGACGACGTAGGGGTCGTAACCGTCGCGCAGCAGCGCGCCTTGGGCCAGATAGGAGTAGGTGTCCCGGCTGAACACCGGGGCGCTCAACAGCAGTGGGGCCAGCCAGAATCCGGTGGTGGCCAGCATCGTGTACTGGTCGGCGGTGCGGTCGACGACGCGTCGGCCCAGCCAGAACCAGGCCAGGAGCATCAGCGCGACACCGCCCCACAGCAGCACCGAGGACAGCACCAGCCCGTGCCCGAACCGCAGCCAGGACATGTGCAGGGATTCCAGCAGCGGGTCGTGCAGGCGGGTGCTGCCCGCGCCGAGCCCGCCGGCGGTGATCAGGACCGCGCCCAGGAATCCCAGCCGGGCCGGGCGGCCCTGAGGTGATGCGGCGAACAGCAGCAGCCGGGAGATGTGCGCGCTGAGGCCCGTTTTCGTGGACTCGACCGAGACCGGGGTAGACATCGCCTCAGGCGAGCCGATTCGACGCCAGGCCGGCCAGTTCGGCGAGTCCGATCTTGGCCTGCGGATCGATGTTGGCCTGCTCGATCGCGTCCAGGGCGCGGCGGTGCAGCATGGCGATGCGGTCCTCGACGGCGGCCAGCGCACCGACGGACTCGATGGCCATGCACACCTCCTTGACCCCGACGTCGGTCAGCTCGGTGCCGATCGATTCGCGCAGCAGCTTCGCGGCCGCCGGATCGGTCTGCTCGGCCAGTTCGACGGCCTCGGCCAGCAGCACGGTGCGCTTGCCCGAACGCAGGTCGTCCCCGGACGGCTTGCCGGTGACCGCGGGGTCGCCGAAAATGCCGAGCACGTCGTCGCGCAGCTGGAAGGCCACCCCGAGATCGGTGCCGATCTGGTGGAAGATCTGCTGCACGTCGGGCCGGTCGGCGGCGGCCGCGGCACCCAGCTGCAGCGGCCGCGACACGGTGTAGGAGGCGGTCTTGTAGGTGTTGACGTTCATGGCCGAGGCCACCGAGTCGGCGCCCTTGGACTCCGCGACGATGTCGAGGTACTGG
This sequence comes from Mycolicibacterium aurum, assembly GCA_900078775.1. GTDB lineage: Bacteria > Actinomycetota > Actinomycetes > Mycobacteriales > Mycobacteriaceae > Mycobacterium > Mycobacterium aurum_A. The sequence goes on along the minus strand of LT549889.1, from coordinate 2,562,347 downwards.
CCGCCGAGCACCTCGGTGCGGATGTCGGACCACACCTTCTGCACCCGCAGGTGCGCATCGGCGGGCAGGTCCGCGGTGGCGACGATGTCGTCGGCCCAGACCAGGGACAGATCGCCGAGCAGGATGGCCGCCGACAGGCCGAACTGTTCGGCCGAGCCGCGCCAGTCGTTCTGCCGGTGCAGATCGGCGAAGTGATGGTGCACGGTGGGCAGTCCGCGGCGGGTGGCCGATGCGTCGATGACGTCGTCGTGGGCCAGGGCGCAGGCGTGCAGCAGCTCCAGCGCCGAGAACAGCCGCAGCGCGTCGGCGTCGGACGGCCGGTCCGGGCCGGCGACCGCGCGCCAGCCCCAGTAGGCGAACGCCGGGCGAACCCGCTTGCCGCCGCGCAGCACGAACTCTTCGAGGGCTGCCGTCAGCTCCGCGTATTCGCTGCCGATGTAGGCCGCGTCACGCCGGCGCTCAGCCAGGTACAGGCGGAGCTGTTCGATGACGGCATTCACCAACTCGGCGGCTGACGGTGCCGCTGTATCCACGCTCAGCGGTCGCCCCTTTCTGGTCCCGATGTGCTCCCCCGAGCGTCTTCAGCGTAGAGCCTCGGCCCCGACTCATGGGAGTCGGACGCTCTACCAGCACGCAATTATGCAGTCGGGTCGCCGAACGCGCCCGGTGAGCGCATCAGCCGACGCGCGGGGACCGGTCGCGGCTCACCCAGGCCAGCGCGCCGATGATGCCGGCCACGACCATCGACCCGAGGCCGAGCCAGATCGCGGCCGCGGTGAAGGACCGCGCGCTGGGATCGGTGAAGCGGGCCTGGGCGTTCATCGTGGTGACCACGCCGGGCTTGAGCTTCCACTCGACGACGCCGGAGGACACCTGGTCACCGTTGGTGGAGGTCACCTCGCCGGGGAAAGACACGCTCAGCGAGACGTCGGCCTCCGGATCGTTCAGGGAGGTGAGGTCCACGCGGCCCTCCAGGATCACCAGGTCACCCGCGCGGCGCAGCGAGATGTCCACCCCGGCGGCGTCCCGGTTCATGTTCGCCAGCTGGGGCAGTTCGGCGAAGGTCAGATCGGAGAACACCGCCTGCGAGCCGACGTAGTCGCCGCGTTCGTACCGGGAGACGGCCACCTTGTTGCTGAACGGCAGCGAGTTCAGCAGCTGCGGTCCCTTGTCGTCGTCGTTGCGCGGCTTGGCCGCGGCAACGATCTGACCGGATACCCGGTCGTCGGGGGAGACCGTGATCGAGGCGCGTACGCGTACGCATCCGACCGCGAACGGTACGACGATCAACAGCAGCAGGACCAGGGCTGAAAGCCGGTGGCGACGGGGGCGCACGGACACCCGGTCATCGTGCCAGACCCGGTCAGTCCAGGGGCAGCGACCGGCCCAGGATGGCGAACGCGCGGGGGTCCCCGGCGAAGTGGTAGTCCCGGATGACATCGCCGAAGCCGAGCCGGCGGTACAGCCGCCAGGCGCGGTTTGCCTCACCGTTGATCTCCGGGGTGGACAGCAGCACCCGGGCCTCGGGCCGTCCGCTGAGCAGCCGCCGGGCCAGCGCCTCACCGAGGCCGTGCCCCTGGGCGCGTGGGTGGATGTGCAGTTCGGTGAGCTCGAAGTAGTCGCCCAGCAGGGCGTCGGCCTGGTCAGGGTCGGTGCCGGTGCGGCGCAGCCCGTGCACCACCTGCTGCTGCCACCATTGGTCCGGGGCGCCGCTGTAGCCGTAGGCGACGCCGAGCAGTTCGGCGGTCTCCAGCGCCTGCGGGTCGTCCGGGTCGGGGAGGGGCTCGGGTGTGCTCAGGGCGGCCACGGCTTTCCACCCGGCCCGGCGGGTGTGCTCCAGCCACATCGAGGCGCGCTGCTCCTCGGTGCCGCGCGGGTAATGCATCGCGTCCACGTAGACCGTCAGTGCCTCGTTCAGCCGTCGACGCATCACCTCGGTCGAGAGGTCGACCAGATATGTCGGCAAGGGGGTCCTTCACGGGGTCGGTCGGTGCGCTCGGTCACGTTCATTATCGGTCCCGGGTACGGGCTTGTGCGTGCGCGGGTGAGGCGGTGGCCGGGTTTGGTGGCGGAGGTCATACAATCGTGGGCGAAGTAGGTGGTACGGCTCAGATTGACCTCGTATCATGGTGATCGGATGCCCGCGACTGCGGGCACAGCACACGAGATGAGAGGTTCCGGAACAGCCGGAACCAGGGCGCGGGACTAGGAGGGACGGATGCCACTCTCCGATCACGAGCAGCGCATGCTCGACCAGATCGAAAGCGCGCTCTATGCCGAGGACCCCAAATTCGCTTCCAGCGTGCGGGGTGGCAATCTGCGGGCGCCCTCGGCCCGCCGCCGGTTGCAGGGCGTGGCCCTCTTCGTGGTCGGCCTGGCGATGCTGGTCTCCGGTGTGGCGATCAAGGCCACCATGATCGGCAGCTTCCCGATCCTGTCCGTTATCGGCTTCATCGTCATGTTCGGCGGTGTGGTGTTCGCGATCACCGGGCCGCGCGGGCCGGTGCCGGCCGACAAGGGCGTGTCTTCGCTCGGCGCGGCGCGCAGCAAGCGCAACAAGAACGCCGGCGGATCGTTCACCAGCCGCATGGAGGACCGCTTCCGTCGTCGCTTCGACGAATAGGACGTCCGGGCCGTCGCGCAGCGGTCGCGCCGGCCCGCTCCACATTTCCCCACCGGGGTAGCTCGATAGCCGAGCTACCCCGTTTTTTATGCCCGCGGACGGGTGTGGAGCGGCGGCGTGTCGGCCCGCACTGGGCTGGGACAGGGCCGGCTCCCCACTTTCTCCCCACCGTTCCCCACGGCACACCCACCCGGGCTCGTTCGGCCCGTGAGCTGGGGCTTTTCGGTTGTGGGCGGGGTGCGGGCGGGTTCCGGGTGCCCGCCGAGAGGGGGATTCGGCGGTGCGGAGTGGGGTGCTGGGGAAGTTGGTGGCAGCAGATGGAGCGTTGTGGGGGATTGTGGGGTAAAGTGGCGAACAGCGGGGCAACCGGAGCTCCGCGAAGCGGGCGAGAACGACTCGGAATCCAGCCGAGTGGTCGGAGGTGGCGAGATGTTTCTCGGTACCTACACGCCCAAGCTCGACGACAAGGGGCGGCTCACACTGCCCGCCAAGTTCCGCGACGCATTGGCAGGAGGGTTGATGGTCACCAAGAGCCAAGATCACAGCCTCGCCGTCTACCCGCGTGCGGAGTTCGAGAAGCTGGCCGAGAAGGCGATGCTGGCATCGCGCAGCGACCCGCAGGCCCGCGCCTATGTGCGCAACCTGGCGGCCGGTGCCGATGAGCAGCATCCCGACGCACAGGGCCGCATCACCCTGTCGGCCGAACACCGCCGGTACGCCAACCTGTCCAAGGATTGCGTGGTGACCGGTTCGCTGGGGCACCTCGAGATCTGGGATGCCCAGGCCTGGCAGCAGTACCAGGAGACCCACGAAGAGACCTTCTCCGCGGCCAGCGATGACACTCTTCGCGACATCATCTGAACCCGATGCCCGTGCAACGCGGCCTCTGCCCGATCCGGCCCTGGCGTACTTCCCCGACGCCAGGTCCATCACCTCGGGCAGGGACCCCGTTGCAGGGGCGCCTCATCGCGACAGGGGAGTCGCAGTGCCTCAAGACTCCGGCCCGCACGGGCACATTCCCGTACTGATCGACCGCTGCGTCGAACTGCTCACGCCCGCCCTGACCCGGCAGCATCCCGACGGCACCGGCGCGGTGCTGGTGGACGCGACACTCGGCGCCGGTGGGCACACCGAACGCTTCCTCACCGAGTTGCCCGGTCTGCATGTCGTCGGGCTGGACCGGGACCCCAACGCGCTGCGCATCGCCACCGAGCGACTGGCGCCGTTCGGCGACCGGTTCCGCTCCGTTCGCACCCGCTACGACGGCTACTGGGCCGACCGGGACGAGCGCCAGGTCGACGGAGTGCTCTTCGACCTGGGCGTGTCCTCCATGCAGCTGGATCTGGTGGACCGCGGCTTCTCCTACGCCCACGACGCACCGCTGGACATGCGGATGGATCCCGAAGCCGACCTCACCGCCGCCGACATCCTCAACACCTACGACGAACGCGCCCTGGCCCGGGTGCTGCGCGAATACGGTGAGGAGCGCTTCGCCGGCCGGATCGCCGCACGCATCGTCAAACGCCGTGCGCACCAACCGCTGCGCAGCACCGGGGAACTGGTCGAGTTGCTCTACGAGGCGATCCCGGCCGCTACCCGGCGCACCGGCGGGCACCCGGCCAAGCGCACCTTCCAGGCGTTGCGCATCGCGGTCAACGCCGAACTCGACTCGCTGCGTGAGGCACTGCCGGCCTCGCTGGCCGCGCTGTCCGGGGGCGGGCGCATCGTGGTGATGGCCTACCAGTCCCTGGAGGACAAGATCGTCAAGGGGTTGTTCGCCGCGGCCACGGCGTCGCGTACGCCGCCCGGCCTCCCGGTCGAATTGCCGGGCTACGAGGCCGAATTCGTGTCACTGACCCGGGGGGCCGAGCAGGCCGACGCCGAAGAGATCGAACGGAATCCGCGCAGCGCCTCGGTGCGCTTGCGGGCGTTGGAAAAGGTTGCCGGAAAGGATGGCTCATGAGGGGGAAGCGACCTGCGCCGGAGCGTGGCGCCGACGAGCCGCGCCGCGTCAAGCCGCAGCGTGCCCGCGCGCGGGCCGAGGCGCCGGCCCGTAAGCGCCGCAGCGCACCCGAACAGCGCCCGCAGCGGTCGGCACCCAAGAACAGCCCGGTCCGCCGCCCGGTCGACGCGCCGGCCCGGCCCAAGAACGCCAGCCAGGCCAAGGCGCGCGCGAAGGCGCGTAAGGCCAAGGCTCCCAAGGTCGTCCGTCCGCCACTGCGGGAACGGCTGATCACCCGGCTGGCGTCGATCGAGTTCCACCCCCGCGAGCTGGTCTCCCGGGTGCCCTTCGTGGTGCTGGTGATCGGTGCGCTCGGCCTCGGACTCGGCGTCACGCTGTGGCTGTCCACCGATGCCGCCGAACGCTCCTATCAGCTCGGCCACGCCCGCCAGCTCAACCAGGCGCTGGCACAGCAGAAGGAAGCCCTCGAGCGCGATGTGCTGGAGGCCCAGGCGGCCCCGGCGCTGGCCGAGGCCGCCCGTGAACTGGGCATGATCCCGTCCCGCGACACCGCCCACCTGGTGCAGGATCCCACCGGCGCCTGGGTGGTGGTGGGTACCCCCAAGCCGGCCGAGGGCGTGCCCCCGCCGCCGCTGAATACGCCGCTGCCCGAGGTGGTTCCGGAATCGTCGGCCACCGGGCGCACCGAGCGCCCCAGCGCCCCGACCAGCACCGCGCCGGCTCCGCAGGTCGTCGATCCGCGCGAGGTCGTGGTGCGGGTGCCACCGCGGGAGACCCCCGCGCCGCCGGCCGCGACACCGCTGACGGCCCCGGTGGCTCCGGCCGCACCGGTCGCCGCACCGCCGGCCGTCGACCCGCAACCCGCGGACGGACTGCCGCATCTGGCCGCCCCGGAACTTCCCGCCCAGCCCGGGCCGGTCGGTGGCATGGAGAACATCGGCCCCGCTCCGGAGCCGGCGCCGGCGCCGGCTCCGGTTGAGGTGCCCGAGGGTCCCGTCGAGGTGCCCGGGGACCCGGCCGCATGAGCCGCGCCAAGAAGTCCCAGGAGCACGTCGCCACCGACCGTCGGATCCGGCACGCCGAACCGCAAACCGGTTTGCGTAGTTCCTCTTTCGTGTTCCGGCATCGGGCCGGCAATGTGGTCATCTTCCTGGTGCTGGTGGTGGCCGCCGCCCAGCTGTTCAATCTGCAGATCTCCAACGCCGCCGGGCTGCGCGCCGAGGCGGCCGGCCAGCTCAAGGTGACCGATGTGCAGAAGGCGGTGCGCGGCAGCATCGTCGACCGCAACGAGGACAAGCTGGCCTTCACCATCGAGGCCCGGGCACTGACCTTCCAGCCGGTGCGGGTCCGCAAGGAACTGGAAGAGGCCAAGGCCAAGGACCCCGACGAGCCCGACCCCGACGAGCGGCTCCGCGAGATCGCCACCGAGGTCGCCACCCGGCTGAACAACAAGCCCGACGCCAAGACCCTGCTGAAGAAGCTCACCAGCAAGGACACCTTCGCCTATCTGGCCCGCGCGGTGGATCCCGCTGTCGCCGAGGCGATCATGGAGAAGTTCCCCGAGGTCGGGTCCGAGCGCCAGGACATCCGGCAGTACCCGGGTGGCTCGCTGGCCGCGAACATCGTCGGCGGCATCGACTGGGACGGCCACGGGCTGCTCGGCCTGGAGGACTCGCTGGACGCCAAGCTGGCCGGCACCGACGGATCGGTCACCTACGACCGCGGCTCGGACGGGGTGATGATCCCGGGCAGCATGCGCAACCGGCACGAGGCGGTCGACGGCTCCACCGTGCAGCTCACCCTGGACGACGACATCCAGTTCTACGTGCAGCAGCAGGTGCAGCAGGTCAAGGACGTCTCCGGCGCGGCCAATGTGTCGGCCCTGGTGCTGGACGCCAAAACCGGTGAGGTACTGGCGATGGCGAACGACAACACCTTCGACCCGTCCCAGGACCTCGGCCGCCAGGCGCACCGGCAGATGGGCAACCCGTCGGTGTCCTCCCCGTTCGAACCCGGCTCGGTGAACAAGATCGTCACCGCCGCCACCGCGATCGAACTCGGCCTGACCAACCCCGACGAGGTGCTGGCCGTCCCGGGATCCATCAACATGGGCGGCGTCACGGTGCGCGACGCGTGGCAGCACGGCGTCGACTCCTACACGACCACAGGGGTTCTCGGGAAGTCCTCCAACGTCGGCACCCTGATGCTGGCCCAGCGGATCGGCCCGGAGCGCTTCTACGACATGCTCGGCAAGTTCGGCCTGGGCCAGCGCAGCGGCATCGGGCTGCCCGGTGAGAGCGCGGGCCTGGTGCCGCCGATCGACCAGTGGTCGGGCAGCTCGTTCGCCAACCTGCCCATCGGGCAGGGTCTTTCGATGACCCTGCTGCAGATGACCGGCATGTACCAGGCCGTCGCCAACGACGGTGTGCGGATCCCGCCGCGGATCATCAAGTCCGTCATCGCACCCGACGGCACCCGCACCCCAGAGGAGCAGCCCGAGAGCATCCGGGTGGTGTCCCCGGAGACCGCGGCCGCGGTGCGCAATATGTTGCGCGCCACCGTGCAACGCGATCCGCGCGGCGTCCAGCAAGGCACCGGCTGGCAGGCCGCCGTCGAGGGCTACCAGGTGGCCGGCAAGACCGGCACCGCCCAGCAGATCAACCCGAACTGCGGCTGCTACTACGACGACCACTACTGGATCACCTTCGCCGGGATGGCGCCGTCGGACGACCCGCGCTACGTCATCGGCATCATGGCCGACAACCCGCACCGCACCGCCGACGGGCTGCCCGGCACCACCATGGCCCCGCTGTTCCACAACATCGCGTCCTGGCTGCTGCAGCGCGAGAACGTGCCGCTGTCCCCGGATCCGGGCCCGCCGCTGACCCTGCAGGTCACCTAGCGCATCGCGCCGCGGCAAGCGTCGAACAGGTGCCCGGTACTGTGGCAAGGCCATGAAATTGCGTCCCGCCCATCCCGTCGGTGAGCTGCTCCGATCGCTGGCCGAGCGGATCGGGGCAGGCGCACCGCAGCCCGCCGATGCCCGGGTCACCGGGGTGACCCTGCGCAGCCAGGACGTGCGCCCCGGCGATCTGTTCGCGGCGTTGCCCGGGGCCTCCGCGCACGGGGCCCGGTTCGCCGCCGACGCGGTAGCCGCCGGCGCGATCGCCGTGCTCACCGACCCGGCGGGCGCCGAACTGCTGCCCGCCGACCTGGGTGCCGCCGTGCTGGTGCACCCCGAACCCCGCGCGGTGCTCGGCGTCCTGGCCGCCGCCGTCTACGGCGAGCCGTCCCGCTCGCTGCGGGTCATCGGCATCACCGGCACCTCCGGCAAGACCACCACCACCTACCTGGTCGAGGCCGGGCTGCGCGCCGCGGGCCGCACCGCCGGGCTGATCGGCACCGTCGGGATCCGCATCGACGGCCGCGACGAGCCCAGCGCGCTGACCACCCCGGAGGCCCCCGACCTGCAGGCGCTGCTGGCGGTGATGGTCGAACGCGGGGTGGACACCGTGGTGATGGAGGTGTCGAGCCACGCGCTGACGCTGGGCCGGGTGGACGGCACCGCGTTCGCGGCCGGTGGCTTCACCAACCTGTCCCGCGACCACCTCGACTTCCACCCGAGCATGCAGGACTACCTGGACGCCAAGGCCCGGCTGTTCGAACCGTCCTCGCCGACGCACGCCGCCCGCGCGGTGGTCTGCGTCGACGACGAGGCCGGGCGCGAGATCGCGGCCCGCGCACTGGCTCCCGTGCGCATCGGTACCGGTGCGGCCGACGCCGACTGGACGGTCGCCGAGGTGCGCGCGCTCGGTCAGGGCGGGCAGGAGTTCGTCGCCGTCGACCCGGTCGGGGCCCGGCACACCCTGCAGATCGGCCTGCCCGGGCACTACAACATCGCCAACGCGCTGCTGGCGGTCGCGCTGCTGGACACCGTCGGGGTGTCCCCGCAGCAGAGCGCCCCCGGACTGCGGACCGCGGCGGTACCGGGCCGGCTGGAGAGCATCGACCGGGGCCAGGAATTTCTCGCCCTCGTCGACTACGCGCACAAACCGGGCGCGCTGGAGGCGGTGCTGCAGACCCTGCGCGCCCAACTGCCCGACGGCGGGCGGCTCGCGGTGGTGTTCGGCGCCGGCGGTAACCGGGACACCGGCAAGCGCGAGCCGATGGGCCGGGTGGCCGCGGGGCTGGCCGACCTGGTGGTGATCACCGACGACAACCCGCGCGACGAGGACCCCGCGCAGATCCGGGCCGCGGTGCTGGCCGGCACCGCCGACGGGGCCGCCGAGGTCGTCGAGATCGGCGACCGGCGCGCGGCCATCGACCACGCGGTCGACTGGGCGCGGGCCGGGGATGTGGTGCTGATCGCCGGTAAGGGCCATGAGTCCGGGCAGACCAGCCGGGGCACCACCCGACCGTTCGACGACCGGGTGGAATTGGCAGAGTCACTGGAGAGGCAGACCCGATGATCGCGCTGACGCTGGCGCAGGTGGCCGATATCGTCGGCGGCGAACTGGTCGACATCACCGCCGAACAGGCCGCGGCGACGCGGATCACCGGCACGGTCGAATTCGATTCCCGCAAGGTCACCGAGGGCGGGCTGTTCCTGGCGCTGCCCGGGGCACGTTCGGACGGTCACGATTTCGCGACCGGTGCGGTGGCTGCGGGTGCCGCGGCCGTGCTCGCCGCCCGCCCGGTGGGGGTGCCCGCGATCGTGGTGCCGCCCGTCGACTCCGCCGACACCTCCTCGGGTGCCCTGGAACATGATGACGAGCACGGTTCGGGTGCCGCCGTGCTGGCCGCGCTGGCCAAGCTCGCCTCGGCGGTGGCCGCCGAGCTGGTGGCGCAGGGACTGCGGATCATCGGGGTCACCGGATCCTCGGGCAAGACCTCGACGAAGGATCTGCTGGCCGCGGTGCTGGCGCCGCTGGGCGAGGTGGTCGCCCCGCCCGGGTCGTTCAACAACGAACTCGGCCACCCGTGGACGGTGCTGCGCTCCAGCACAGACACCGACTTCCTGATCCTGGAGATGTCCGCGCGCCATCCGGGCAATATCGCGGCGCTGGCCGCGATCGCCCCGCCCTCGATCGGGGTGGTGCTCAATGTCGGCACCGCCCATCTCGGCGAGTTCGGCTCGCGCGAGGTCATCGCCGCCACCAAATCCGAACTGCCGCAAGCAGTCCCGGAGTCGGGCGTGGTCGTCCTCAACGCCGACGATTCGGCCGTCGCGGCGATGGCCGACCAGACCCGGGCCCGGGTGGTGCGGGTGTCCCGCAGCCCGGGCGCGGACGTCTGGTCCACCGACGAAACGCTCGATGAGCTGGCCCGGCCGCGCTTCACGCTGCACGCCGGGGATCAGTCCGTCGAGGTCGCGCTCGCGGTGCACGGCGAGCACCAGGTGTCCAACGCGCTGTGCGCGGCCGCCGTCGCGCTGGAGTGCGGCGCCACCGTCGCCCAGATCGCTGACGCGCTGGCCGCGGCCGGACCGGTCTCGGCGCGCCGGATGCACGTCAGCACCCGCGCCGACGGGGTGACGGTGATCAACGACGCCTACAACGCCAACCCGGATTCGATGATGGCCGGGCTCAAGGCGCTGGCCTGGATGGCCCGCCAGTCCGTGGCGGCCACCGGGCAGAAGCGGCGTAGCTGGGCGGTTCTCGGCGAGATGGCGGAACTCGGGGACGACGCGATAACCGAACACGATCGCATCGGCCGGTTCGCCGTGCGCTTAGATGTGTCACGTCTGATAGTCGTGGGAACCGGGAGAGCGATGAGCGCCATGCAGCAGGGGGCGGTGATGGAAGGATCGTGGGGCAGTGAGGCCATCCAGGTGCCCGACGCCGACGCCGCGCTGGCTTTGCTGCGGGCCGAACTTGCCGAGGGGGACGTCGTGCTGGTGAAGGCCTCCAACGCGGCCGGGCTCGGTGCCCTGGCTGATCAGCTCGCCGGGGAGGGCTGATCGGCGTGAAGCAGATCCTGTTCGCGGTCGCCATCGCGCTGGCCGTCTCCATCGTCCTGACCCCGGTGCTGATCCGGCTGTTCACCAAGCAGGGATTCGGGCAGGAGATCCGCGAGGACGGCCCGGCGAGCCATCAGAAGAAGCGCGGCACCCCGTCGATGGGCGGCGTCGCCATCATCACCGGCATCTGGGCCGGTTACCTGGGCACCCACCTGGTCGGGCTGGCGTTCGGCGGGGAGGGCCCGTCGGCATCCGGTCTGCTGGTGCTGGGCCTGGCCACCGCGCTGGCCATCGTCGGTTTCATCGACGACCTGATCAAGATCCGGCGGTCCCGCAACCTGGGTCTGAACAAGCGGGCCAAGTCCGTCGGCCAGTTGACCGCGGCGGTGCTGTTCGGCGTGCTGGTGCTGCAGTTCAGCAATGCCGAGGGGCTGACCCCGGGCAGCGCCCAGCTGTCCTATGTGCGCGAGATCGCCACCGTGACGTTGCCGCCGCTGCTGTTCGTGGTGTTCATCGTGATCCTGGTCAGCGCCTGGTCCAATGCGGTGAACCTGACCGACGGCCTGGACGGGCTGGCGGCCGGGGCGATGGCCATGGTCAGCGCCGCCTACGTGCTGATCACGTTCTGGCAGTACCGCAACGACTGCGCGACCAGCCCGGGACTGGGCTGCTACAACGTGCGCGATCCGCTGGACCTGGCGCTGGTGGCCGCGGCGACCGCGGGTGCCTGCATCGGTTTCCTGTGGTGGAACGCGGCGCCGGCCAAGATCTTCATGGGCGACACCGGTTCGCTGGCCCTCGGCGGCATCATCGCCGGCCTGTCGGTGACCAGCCGCACCGAGATCCTGGCCGTGGTGCTGGGCGCCCTGTTCGTGGCCGAGGTGACCTCGGTGGTGGTGCAGATCCTGGCGTTCCGGACCACCGGGCGACGGGTGTTCCGGATGGCGCCGTTCCATCACCACTTCGAATTGGTCGGCTGGGCCGAGACGACGGTGATCATCCGGTTCTGGCTGTTGACGGCGATCGCGTGTGGTCTGGGCGTGGCGCTGTTCTACGGCGAGTGGCTCAGTCTCGTCGGGGCGTAGCTCACTCGTTCGCCGAGAGTCACCCGGATGTGCGGTTTCGTATCGTCGCGGCGACCATTTCGTATCCATCGCGTTAGCTGACCGGTTCGGTCGGGCGACACGCCCCCGATATCCGCGCCGCACGGCGTGGGACGGGGGAGGATTCTGGGGTGCAGGGGACTAGTGGGGCTGGCGTTACGCCTGTGACTTCTGTGGGTCGCGCGTGAAGAATCCGCTGGGCGGGCTGCGGTCGCGACTGCGACGCCCCGGCACCGCCGAGACGACCACCGACGCGCCATCCGCCGACGAGGCCAAACCCGGCGCGAAGGCGACGACTGCCGAGTCCGGTCAGCCGCGCACCCGTTTCGGCGTCTGGCTGAGCCGGCCGATGACCTCCTTCCACCTGATCATCGCGGTGGCCGCCATCCTGGTCACCCTTGGGCTGATCATGGTGCTGTCCGCGTCCGGGGTGTACTCCTACGACACCGGTGGCTCGCCGTGGACGGTGTTCGCCAAGCAGTTGCTGTGGACCGGTGTCGGCCTGGTGTTCTTCTACCTGGCGCTGCGCATGCCGATCTCGCTGATGCGCCGGCTGGCGTTCCCGGGCTTCGCGTTCACCATCGTGCTGCTGATCCTGGTACTCATCCCGGGCATCGGCACGATCGCCAACGGTTCCCGGGGTTGGTTCGTCTTCGCCGGCCAATCCATGCAGCCCTCCGAGCTGGCCAAGATCGCGCTGGCCATCTGGGGCGCGCATCTGCTGGCCGCCCGGCGGATGGAGCAGGCCAGCCTGCGCGAGATGCTCGTCCCGCTGGTTCCCGCCGCCGGCCTGGCCCTGACGCTGATCGTGCTGCAGCCCGACCTCGGGCAGACACTGTCGATGAGCATCATCGTGCTCGGCCTGCTCTGGTACGCCGGCCTGCCGCTGCGGGTGTTCCTCAGCTCGGTGGGCGCGGTGCTGCTCGCCGGCGGGGTGCTCGCCCTGTCCGCCGGGTACCGCTCGGCCCGGGTGCAGTCCTGGCTCAATCCGATGGCCGACGCCCAGGGCTCCGGGTACCAGGCCCGGCAGGCCCGTTACGCGCTGGCCAACGGTGGACTCTTCGGTGACGGGCTGGGCCAGGGCAGCGCGAAGTACAACTATCTGCCCAATGCGCACAACGACTTCATCTTCGCCATCATCGGCGAGGAACTCGGCTACATCGGCGCGGCCGGACTGCTGTGCCTGTTCGGCCTGTTCGCCTACACCGGCATGCGCATCGCCCGCCGCTCGGCCGATCCGTTCCTGCGTCTGCTCACCGCCACCGTCACGCTGTGGGTGATCGGGCAGGCCTTCATCAACGTCGGCTACGTGGTGGGCCTGCTGCCGGTGACCGGGCTGCAGCTGCCGCTGATCTCGGCGGGCGGCACCTCCACGGCGGTCACCCTGCTGATCCTCGGCGTGATCACCAACGCCGCCCGGCACGAACCCGAGGCGGTGGCCGCGCTGCGCGCCGGGCGCGACGACCGGGTCAACCGGCTGCTGCGGCTGCCGCCGCCGGTGCCCTATGTGCCCAGCCGCCTGGATGTCGCCCGCGACCGGCGGCGCGCCCGGGACGGCAAGCCCGCCGGCAAGCCCGCCAAGAAGCCCGCCAAGAAGGCGCCCGCACGCTCGGCCAAGGCGCCGGCGAAATCGGCCGCCAAGGCCCGTGCCGCCGGCACCGCCCGGCAGCCCCGCCGGGCGGCCGCCACCGCCAAGACCACCGGAACGCGGCGAAGTGGCCATCCGGGCGAAGGTGCGACCCGGCGCGCAGGGCATCATGGAGATGGTCGAGGCTCCGGCCGGCCGGTGAAAGCCGCGCGCCGGGGTCAATCCGAAGACCAGCCGCAGGGGCGTTCCCAAGGACGAGCCCGCTCATTGGAAGGTCAGCGTTACGGGTGAGCACGATATCGGTCGTTCTGGCAGGGGGCGGCACGGCGGGACACGTCGAACCCGCGATGGCCGTGGCCGATGCACTGACCGAGCTGGATCCGCAGGTACACATCACCGCGCTGGGCACCCAGCGCGGTCTGGAGACCCGGTTGGTCCCGGAGCGCGGCTATGACCTGCGCCTCATCACCCCGGTCCCGATGCCCCGCAAACCGTCCAAGGATCTGCTGCGGCTGCCGCTGAGGGTGCGCAGCGCGGTCCGCGAGACCCGCGCGGTCTTCGACGACGTGCACGTCGACGTGGTCATCGGATTCGGCGGCTACGTATCGGTGCCCGCCTATCTGGCCGCCCGGCGCGGACCGCGCCGGCCCGGTGTACCGGTGGTCATCCACGAGGCCAACGCCAGCGCCGGCTGGGCCAACAAGCTCGGCGCCCGCTCCGCGCAGCGGGTGCTCTCGGCGGTGCCCGACCCGGGCCTGGGCCAGGTCGAGGTGGTCGGGGTCCCGGTGCGGTCCAGCATCACCAACCTGGACCGGGCCGCGCTGCGGGCACAGGCCCGCGCCGCCTTCGGATTCGCCGACGACGCCCGGGTGCTGCTGGTGTTCGGTGGGTCCCAGGGCGCCCAGTCCATCAACCGAGCGGTCTCCGGTGCGGCCGAAGCGCTTGCCGCCAAGGGTATCTCGGTGCTGCACGCGCACGGGCCGAAGAACACCCTGGACCTGCCCGACCTGTCCGGCGCCCCCGGCGTGCGCTACGTCGCGGTGCCCTACTTGGACCGGATGGACCTCGCCTACGCCGCCGCCGACCTGGCCATCTGCCGGTCCGGCGCGATGACGGTCGCCGAGGTCAGCGCGATCGGCCTGCCCGCGGTCTACGTCCCGCTGCCGATCGGCAACGGGGAACAACGACTCAACGCGCTGCCGGTGGTCGACGCCGGCGGCGGTCTGCTGATCGAGGACGCCGACCTGTCCGCACAGCTGGTGGCCGACACCGTCGTGCCGGTGCTCGCCGACACCGACCGGCTGCAGAAGATGACCGCGGCTGCCGCGCTGGCCGGGCACCGCGATGCGGCCCGCCGGGTCGCCGAAGTGGCGCTCGAGGTGGCACGCGCGGCCCGGTCCAACCGAAAGACCTTGCGATGAAGGGCCTTCCGCCGATACTGCAGCGGGTGCACATGGTCGGCATCGGTGGCGCCGGCATGTCCGGTATCGCCCGCATCCTGCTCGACCGCGGGGGACAGGTGTCCGGTTCGGACGCCAAGGAGTCCCGCGGCATCTCCGCGCTGCGTGCCCGCGGCGCAGAGATCCGGATCGGGCACGACGCCTCGGCGCTGGACATGCTCGACGGCGGGCCGACCGCGGTGGTCACCACCCACGCCGCCATCCCGAAGACCAATCCCGAACTCGTCGAGGCGCGCCACCGCGGCATCCCGGTGATCCTGCGGCCGGTGGTGCTCGCCGAGCTGATGGCCGGGGACACGACGCTGATGGTCACCGGCACCGCCGGTAAGACCACCACCACCTCGATGCTCATCGTGGCGTTGCAGCACTGCGGTTTCGACCCGTCCTTCGCGGTCGGCGGTGAACTCGGCGCGGCCGGTACCAATGCCCACCACGGCAGCGGCCCCTACTTCGTGGCCGAGGCCGACGAGAGCGACGGGTCGCTGGTGCAGTACCGGCCCGATGTCGCGGTGGTGACCAACATCGAGGCCGACCATCTGGACTTCTTCGGCAGCGAGCAGGCCTACATCGACGTGTTCGACGCGTTCCTGGAGCGGCTGCAGCCCGGCGGCGCGCTGGTGGTGTGCGTCGACGATCCGGGCGCGGCCGCGCTCGCCGACCGCACCGAGGCATTGGGGATCCGGGTGCTGCGCTACGGATCCGGTGACCGTGGCGACCTGGCCGGCGCGCTGCTGAGCTGGGAACAGCACGGCACCAGCGCGGTGGCCGAGGTGCAACTGGCGGGGGAGCGCACCCCGCGCACCATGCGGTTGCTGGTGCCCGGCCGGCACATGGCGCTCAACGCGCTGGCCGCATTGCTCGCCGCGACCGAGGCCGGCGCCGATCCGGAGG
The DNA here is from genome assembly GCA_900078775.1 of Mycolicibacterium aurum. Taxonomy (GTDB): domain Bacteria; phylum Actinomycetota; class Actinomycetes; order Mycobacteriales; family Mycobacteriaceae; genus Mycobacterium; species Mycobacterium aurum_A. Next base: position 2,546,760 of record LT549889.1, on the reverse strand, counting down.
TGGTGCTGGAGGCGTTGGCCGACTTCGAGGGGGTGCGCCGCCGTTTCGAGCTGGTCGGTGTCTCGGCCGGGGTCAAGGTCTTCGACGACTACGCCCATCACCCGACCAAGGTGTCGGCCGCGCTGTCGGCGCTGCGCACCCTGGCCGACGAGTCCGCGGGCCGCGCCATCGTCGTCTTCCAGCCCCATCTGTACACCCGCACACAGACTTTCGCCCGTGAGTTCGGTGCCGCGCTGAGCACCGCCGACGAGGTGTTCGTGCTCGACGTCTATGCCGCGCGCGAACAGCCGATCGCCGGAATCAGCGGGCGCAGCATCGCCGAGCACGTGACCGTGCCGGTGCACTACGTGCCGGACTTCTCGGCGGTCGCCGACCGGGTCGCCGCGGTGGCCGCACCCTCGGACGTGGTGGTCACCATGGGCGCCGGTGACGTCACGCTGCTGTCCCGCGAGATCCTCAACGCCCTGGATGCCCGGGCCGACCGGACGGCCAGGTAGATGACCGACCCGGTCGACGGGCGGGAGGAGCCCGAAACAGCGCCGGAGGATCCGCCCGCCCCCGAAGCACCCGACGCCCCCGAGGCACCCGAGGCTGACGAGCAGGATGAGGGCGGCGAACCGGACTTCGAGGGTCCGCGCCGGCGGGCCCGTCGGGAACGGGAGGAGCGCCGGGCCGCCCAGTCCCGCGCCCGCGCCATCGAGCAGAGCCGTCAAGAGGCCAAGCGCCGTGCGCTCGGGCAGACCGAGCAGCCGACACCGTCGCACCGCGGGGTGATCCGCGGGCTCAAGGTGCTCATGTGGTCGGCGCTGATCGCGGTGCTGGCGGTGGGTGCCGGCCTGCTGCTCTATTTCACGCCGATCATGTCGGTGCGCGCCACGGTGATCACCGGGTTGGCGGCCATCACCGAGGACGAGGTCCGCGCGGCCGCGGCGGTCATCCCCGGCACGCCGCTGCTGCAGGTCGACACCGACACGGTGGCCGAGCGGGTGGCCTCGATCCGGCGGGTGGCCAGCGCCCGGGTGCAGCGCGAATACCCGTCCACGCTGCGCATCACCGTCCAGGAGCGGATCCCCATGGTGGTCAAGGACTATCCGGACGGCCCGCACCTGTTCGACCGGGACGGGGTCGACTTCGTCACCGCCCCGCCGCCGCCGGGGCTTCCTTATATCGACACCGAGACCCCGGGGCCCAGCGATCCGGCCACCAAGGCCGGCCTCGAGGTGCTGATCTCGTTGCCGCCGGAGGTGGCGGGCCAGGTGAGCCGGGTGGAGGCGCCGTCGGTCGCGGCGATCACCCTGATCCTGTTCGACGGCCGGAAAGTGGTGTGGGGCACCACCGACCGGACCCAGGAGAAGGCACTCAAGCTCGCCGCGTTGCTGACCCAACCCGGCCAGGTCTACGACGTGTCCAGCCCGGATCTGCCGACCGTCAAGTAGTGCGGGCTCGGCAACGGCGCGCGGATCGAGAAATTGTCACGGCGTCTCGGCGCGCCTGCGGTGATCCTGCGTGCGCTCGCCCTACCGTTCTGTTTGCACGGAACTACTTGACATAACTCTAAGCCTATGGTTGAGGTTGAGGGTTTCGCTCACCGGGACCGTTCAGAAACATCGACATTCAGGGCAGGAAAGGGCGACCGCGATGACCCCCCCGCACAACTACCTCGCCGTTATCAAGGTGGTCGGCATCGGCGGCGGCGGCGTGAACGCCGTCAACCGGATGATCGAGCACGGACTCAAGGGCGTGGAGTTCATCGCCATCAACACCGACGCGCAGGCGTTGTTGATGAGCGACGCCGACGTCAAGCTCGACGTCGGCCGCGACTCCACCCGCGGCCTGGGCGCCGGCGCCGATCCGGAGGTGGGTCGCAAGGCCGCCGAGGATGCCAAGGACGACATCGAGGAGCTGCTGCGCGGCGCCGACATGGTGTTCGTGACCGCGGGCGAGGGCGGTGGCACCGGCACCGGTGGCGCGCCGGTCGTCGCCTCGATCGCCCGCAAGCTCGGCGCGCTGACCGTCGGCGTGGTCACCCGTCCCTTCTCCTTCGAGGGCAAGCGGCGCAGCAACCAGGCCGAGAACGGCATCCAGGCGCTGCGCGAGAGCTGCGACACCCTGATCGTCATCCCGAACGACCGGCTGCTGCAGATGGGCGATGCCGCCGTCTCGCTGATGGACGCGTTCCGCAGCGCCGACGAGGTGCTGCTCAACGGTGTGCAGGGCATCACCGACCTGATCACCACCCCCGGCCTGATCAACGTCGACTTCGCCGATGTGAAGGGCGTGATGAGCGGGGCCGGCACCGCCCTGATGGGTATCGGCTCGGCCCGCGGTGACGGCCGCGCGCTGAAGGCCGCCGAGATCGCCATCAACTCCCCGCTGCTGGAAGCCTCCATGGAGGGGGCCCAGGGCGTGCTGCTGTCGGTGGCCGGTGGCAGCGACCTCGGCCTGTTCGAGATCAACGAGGCCGCCTCGCTGGTGCAGGAGGCCGCGCACGCCGAGGCCAACATCATCTTCGGCACCGTGATCGACGACTCGCTCGGCGACGAGGTCCGGGTCACCGTGATCGCGGCCGGCTTCGACAGCACCGGTCCCAGCCGCAAACCGGTTGTCGGAGAAGGCGCTTCGGCCACCGGTGTGGCCCCGGGCGCGGCCGGCAAGGTGCGCTCCAGCGTGTTCGAGCCCGCGGACGCCATGTCGGTCCCGGCCCAGACCAACGGCGCGACGGTGAAGATCGGCGGTCCGGACGACGGCGGCATCTCCGACGACGACGTCGACGTGCCGCCCTTCATGCGCCACTGATCCCCGTGTCCGTCCGGGTTCGGCGCGTGACGACCACCCGTGCGGGCGGTGTATCGGCGCGGCCGTTCGACACGTTCAATCTCGGTGACCACGTCGGTGACGATCCGGCCGCGGTCGCGGCAAACCGGAAGCGGCTGGCGGCCGGGATCGGTCTGCCCGCGGACGCCGTGGTGTGGATGAACCAGGTGCACTCGGCCAACGTCGCGGTGGTGGACGGCCCCCGCACCGGCGCGGTCGAGGAGACCGACGCTCTGGTCAGCACCAGCCGCCGGCTGGCGCTGGCGGTGGTCTCCGCCGACTGCGTCCCGGTACTGCTGGCCGACGCCCGCGCCGGCGTCATCGGCGCCGCGCATGCGGGCCGGGTGGGTGCCGCGCTCGGCATCGTGCCGCGCACCGTGGAGAAGATGGTGGAACTGGGCGCCTCGGTCGCCGACATCTCGGTACTGCTGGGGCCCGCGGTGAGCGGCCGCAACTACGAGGTGCCCGCGGAGATGGCCGCCGAGGTGGAGAAGTCACTGCCGGGCAGCCGCTGCCGCACCGCCAAGGGCACACCGGGCCTGGACATCCGCGCCGGGCTGGCGCGACAGCTCACCGAATTGGGTGTGCAGGCCGTGGACATCGACCCGCGTTGTACCGTCGAGGACACGAGGCTGTTCAGTCACCGTCGACAGGCGCCGACGGGCCGACTGGCCTCATTGGTGTGGCTGGAATGAGTGGCGAGACACATCGGGACGTCGAACTGGCCGGCGCGCTGGCGACGGTGCGGACCCGGCTGGCCCACGCCGCCGAGGCCGCGGGCCGCCCGGTCCGCGATATCGAATTGCTGCCGATCACCAAGTTCTTCCCGGCCTCCGACGTCGTCATCCTGCACCGGCTGGGCTGCTCGGAATTCGGGGAGTCGCGCGAGCAGGAGGCCGCGAGGAAGGTCGCCGAGGTCGCCGAGGTGTTCCCGGCCGACCCGATCCGCTGGCACATGGTCGGCCACATCCAGCGCAACAAGGCGCGCGCCATCGCGCGGTGGGCCTACGCCGCGCACTCGGTGGACAGCGCCCGGTTGATCGCCGCGCTCGGCGGCGGCGCCGAGCAGGAGCTCAGCGCCGGGCGGCGCACCGAGCCACTGCGGATCTACATCCAGGTCAGCCTGGACGGTGACCCGTCCCGCGGCGGAGTCGACATCGCCAAGCCCGATCTGATCGACGAGCTCTGTGCCGCAACACATGCCATCGACGCCCTGGAGTTCGCCGGGCTGATGGGTATCCCGCCACTGGACTGGACTCCCGAGGACGCCTTCGCCCGATTGCAGGCCGAGCGCGACCGGGTCCAGCAGTCCTACTCCCACCGGCTCGGCCTGTCGGCGGGCATGTCCGGTGACATGGAAATTGCCGTCAGATACGGATCCACCTGTGTGCGTGTCGGAACCGCGTTGATGGGGCAACGTCCTCTAACGTCACCCTGAGTAGTCACTCCAGTCACATCTTCATCACAGACAACACAGTCACAAGTCGTTAAAGGGGCAGGCGATGAGCACTCTGCACAAGGTCAAGGCCTACTTCGGTATGGCGCCGATGGATGATTATGACGACGAGTACTACGACGACGAACGCCCGCGTGGTGGTTACGGTCCGCGTCGTCCCGCCGAGGAGCGTTTCGAGGACGACGGCTACGGGAGACTGGACGGCCGCGAGCCGCGCGGCTTCGACGACCGCGTCCCGGCCCGCGACTACGAAGACCTGCCCGGCTCCTACCGCGGCGGCTACGCTGCCGAGCCCCGCTTCGACGGTCGGCTGCGTGGTCCGCGTCCCGAGTTCGAGCGTCCCGCACCGCGTTTCGCCGCCCCGACCCGCGGTGCCAGCGCGCTCGCGATGGAGCCCCGCCGGATGGCGGCACTGTTCGAGGAAGGCAGCCCGCTGGCCAAGATCACCACGCTGCGCCCCAAGGACTACAGCGAGGCCCGCACCATCGGTGAGCGCTTCCGCGACGGCACCCCGGTGATCATGGACCTGGTGTCGATGGACAACGCCGACGCCAAGCGCCTGGTCGACTTCGCCGCCGGCCTCGCGTTCGCGCTGCGCGGCTCCTTCGACAAGGTGGCCACCAAGGTCTTCCTGCTCTCGCCGGCCGATATCGACGTCAGCGCCGAGGAGCGTCGCCGTATCGCCGAGGCCGGTTTCTACTCCTACCAGTAACGGGCCGACCGGCAAGCGGTGCCGGGCCACCCGAACCCCTCCGGCCTGCCAGGTAGGCTGAGGTTCCGGGTCGGCCCGTTCGCCCCGATTGCTCAATGTCCCGCGTACCTGCCCGGTACCTGCCCGCTGAACAAGCAGTAGTGAGGTCGGCTCCGTTGTCGATGGTCTTCCAAATCCTGGGTTTTGTGCTGTTCGTCTTCTGGCTGCTGCTCATCGCCCGGGTGGTCGTCGAGTTCATCCGCTCGTTCAGCCGCGACTGGCAGCCCCGTGGCGCCACGGTCGTGGTGCTGGAGCTGATCCTCACCGTCACCGACCCGCCGGTGAAGCTGCTGCGCCGGATCATCCCGCAGCTGACCATCGGCGCAGTGCGCTTCGATCTCTCGATCATGGTGCTGTTGCTGCTCGCCTTCATCGGGATGCAGCTCGCATTCGGGGCCGCCGCGAGCGCGCTCAACTGACCGTTTGACCGGGAAAAACCGGTGGTCAGGGCCGTTCGGGCGGTGTTCCGGAGGTGTTTCCGCATGTCACGAGAACATTGAAATTCATTCTTAATTACCAACCTCCTCTGCAACCGTAGAGTCTGCTGTGACAGGATGGACGCCAGTTACTTCCTACTGACGCTCTACACTTCGAAACCGGTTGACGGTCCAGACTCCAAGGGGGCAGACAATGCCGCTCACTCCAGCCGACGTTCACAACGTCGCTTTCAGTAAGCCGCCGATCGGCAAGCGCGGCTACAACGAGGACGAGGTTGACGCCTTCCTCGACCTGGTCGAGAACGAGCTGACCAGGCTCATCGAGGAAAACGCCGACCTGCGTCAGCGGGTGTCCGAGCTCGATTCGGAGCTGGCCGGTGCGCGCGCCGGCGGAGGTGTCGCGGCGACGCAGACCATTCCTCCGTACCAGGCGCCGCAGCCCGAGCCGGAGCCCGAGCCCGAGCCGGCTCAGCCCGCCTTCGTGGCCCCGCAGCCCGCCGCCGCGGCCGCGCCGGTGTCCGAGGATTCGCATCTGCGGGCCGCCAAGGTGCTCAGCCTGGCCCAGGACACCGCGGATCGTCTGACCAGCACCGCCAAGGCGGAGTCGGACAAGCTGCTCGCCGACGCCCGCGCCCAGGCCGATGCCCTGGTCAGCGAGGCCCGGCAGACCGCCGAGACCACCGTCTCCGAGGCTCGCGCCAAGGCCGACGCGCTGCTGTCGGATGCCCAGACCCGCTCCGAGACGCAGCTGCGTCAGGCGCAGGAGAAGGCCGACGCCCTGCAGGCCGACGCCGAGCGCAAGCACTCCGAGATCATGGGCACCATCAACCAGCAGCGCACCGTGCTGGAGGGTCGTCTCGAACAGCTGCGCACCTTCGAGCGCGAGTACCGCACCCGGCTCAAGACCTACCTGGAGTCTCAGCTCGAAGAGCTGGGCCAGCGCGGTTCCGCCGCGCCGGTCGATTCCTCGGCGGGCAACGAGGGCGGCGGTTTCAACCAGTTCAACCGCGGCAACAACTGACGGCGCGTATCTCGGCTGAATACGATCCATGCTGATCATCGCGCTCGTCCTCGCCGTCATCGGGCTGACCGCCCTGGTGGCCGCCGTCGTCACCAGCAACGAGTTGATTGCCTGGGTGTGCATCGGCGCCAGCGTCATCGGCGTGCTGTTGCTCATCGCCGATGCGCTGCGTGCCCGCCGTGACGGTGCGGACGCGGGCGGCGATGACGGGGCCGTCGGTGCGGCCGACGGGCTTGATCAGCATGAGGTGCACGACTACCCGGATGAACCGGTGACCGAAGTGGTCGAGGCCGTGCCCCATACCGAGACGCCCGATACCGACACGACAGAACCCGAGACGGGGGCCGAGGCCGTGAGCGACGCCGGAGAACCTGGAGCCGACGAGGCGGACACCGCCGGCGTCACCGGCACCGATGGTGACACCGATTCCGACGACGGTGGCGCGGTGGAGATTTCACCGGATCCCGAGGCTCCGGCCGAGGGCACCCCGACCAAGGATTGATCGGGCGGCTCAACCGGCCGGCTCGGCCAGCAGCGCGCACACTTCCGCATCGGTGGTCTGGGTGAAGTCCTCGTACGCCTGACCGACGGCATGGAAGTCCGCCGGTTCGCTGATACACACCAGTTCGTCGGCCTCCTCGGCGATCCGGCGGCACGCCGCCGTGGCACCGACCGGCACCGCGACCACCACCCGGGCGGCCCCGGCCTGGCGCACCGCCCGCACCGCGGCCAGCATGCTGGCGCCGGTGGCGAGCCCGTCATCGACCAGGATCACGGTGCGCCCGCGCACCGGCGCGGGCGGGCGGTCGCCGCGGTAGACCGCCTCCCGGCGCGCCAGCTCCGCGCTCTCCCGGTCGATCACCCGCTGCACCTCTTCCTCGGTGACGTCCGCGGCGCGCACCACATCCTCGTTGCGCACCACCGCACCGCCGGTGGTCAGCGCCCCCATCGCCAGCTCCGGCCACCCCGGCACACCCAGCTTGCGGACCAGGAACGCATCCAGCGGCGCCCGTAGCGCCGCGGCCACCTCCCAGGCCACCGGCACACCGCCGCGGGCCAGTCCCAGCACGGTCAACGCGGGTTCACCGCACAGCGGCGACAGCTCGGCGGCCAGCGCCCGGCCGGCGGCCCGACGATTCTCGAAGACGGCGTTTCGAGTGCCGCGGCGGTATCGGGGCATGGCACATCTCCAGGCCGGTTTCTACGATCCGACCCGGGGGTACCCCGGCGCGGTGGAGAGCAATCACGCATATGGGTATTGAGTTCACCGGCCTCGTCGACCACCCGCTCGACGAGGTCTTCGCCTGGCATGCCAGGCCCGGCGCGATGCGCCGGCTGGTCCCGCCCTGGCAGCCGATGACGGTGCTCGCCGAAGCCGACAACCTGGCCGACGGGCGCGCCGTACTCGGGCTGCCCGGCGGGCTGCGCTGGGTGGCACAGCATCAGCCGGCCGGATACGACCCGCCACACCGGTTCGTCGACACCCTGGCGACCGACGGCCCCACCTCGTGGCCGCCCAGGCTGATCGGTACCTGGACGCACACCCACGAGTTCGCCGCGGCGGGCAACAGCACCCGGCTGTATGACCGGATCGACGCCGTGATCCCGGCCGCGGCGCTGCGCCCGATGTTCGTCTACCGGCACGCCCAGGTCGCCGGTGACCTGGCCGCCCACCGGGCGGCCGCGCTGGCTCCGATGACGGTCGCGGTGACCGGTGCCTCCGGTCTGGTCGGCGACGCGCTGACTGCGTTCCTGAGCACCGGCGGGCACCGGGTCATCCGGTTGGTCCGCCGGGCGCCCGCGAATGTCGATGAGCGGCAATGGGATCCACGGAGTCCGGCCGCTGATCTGCTGGCCGGGGTGGACGCCGTGGTACATCTGGCCGGGGCCTCGATCGCCGGTCGCTTCACCGACTCGCACAAGGAGGCCATCCGGGACAGCCGGATCGGGCCGACCCGGGCACTGGCCGAGCTCGCCGCCCGCACATCCGGTGGCCCGCGCACCTTCGTCAGCGCCTCGGCCATCGGGTATTACGGCTATCGGCGCGGTGACTCGCTGCTCACCGAGGACGCCGGTCGCGGCGACGGATTCCTGGCCGACGTGGTGGCGGACTGGGAGGCCGCGACCGAACCCGCGGCTGCCGCCGGGCTGCGGGTGGTCAACGTGCGGACCGGGGTCGTGCAGTCGGCGCGCGGCGGCACCCTGCGGTTGCTGCGGCCGCTGTTCGCCGCCGGTCTGGGCGGCCGGCTGGGCAGCGGCGATCAGTGGCTGGCCTGGATCGGCCTGGACGATCTGATCGACGTCTACCACCGGGCGCTCTACGACACCCGGCTGACCGGCCCGGTGAACGCGGTCGCGCCGGAACCGGTGCGCAACACCGAGTACACCGCCGCGCTGGGCCGTGTGCTGCGCCGCCCGACACTACTGCCGGTGCCGTCCTTCGGCCCGCGGCTGCTGCTGGGTTCGCAAGGGGCACAGGAACTCGCCGAGGCTGATCAGCGGGTGGTGCCGGCCAGACTAGAGGGCCTGGGGCACAGCTTCCGCCGCCCGGAGATCGAGGCCGCGCTGGCTCACGAGCTGGGGCACGGCTGACGGGCGGTATGGGCCAGGAAGCCCTGCACCAGGCGCCGGACCCGCCGTGCCGCATCGTCGCGCAGTTCCGCAGTGGCCGAACGTAGTTCGTCGTGGGTGCGGTCCACCTGCGCGGCCTCCTGAACCTCCAGGTCGTCCTCGATCCAGAGTTCGAGCAGGGCGGGGTCGAGTTCGGGATGGAACTGCACGGCCACCGCCCGGCCGAGCACGAAGGCCTGGGAAGCTCGCGCGTTACGGGCGATCTCGGTCGCTCCGGGCGGGAGGGTCCAGCGGTCGAAATGCCATTCGAACCACGGTCCGGGTGGGATCAGTTCGTGGTCGGTGGATTCGAGGTCATACCAACCGATCTCGGGTGCATCGGAGCGCTGCACGCTGCCGCCGAACGCCTGGGCCAGCAGTTGTCCGCCGAAGCAGACCCCCAGCGTCGGGATTCCGGCCGCCGCGGCGTCCAGCATCATCCGGGTCTGCGCGCCGACCCAGGTGGAGCGCAGTGCTTCGTCGTACACCGCCCAGCGGGCACCCAGCGGGACGATGACGTCATAGGCCGCCGGGTCGGGGAACTGCACATCGAACGCGGGGTCAGCGGTGCGGGAGGCCGGGACCACGTCGAACGTGCTGACGTCGTATCCGGCCTCGGTGAAGGCTTCACCGAGCATCGCCTCGGGGGCCATCGGATCGTTGTAGAGGAACAGGACTCTCGGCGCCACCGGACAAATCTACCCGGGTGAGCCCGGTGGTGTCGGGGGAGCGTCCTCGGGGGCCAGTTCGACACCGATCATGCGGAACAACGTGTCGGCCTCGTTGGGGTAGTTGCCGGCGTCATCGAAGGCCTCCGGCAGGTAGGTGACCGCGATGGCGACGGCAAGCTTCCTGGCGGGCAGGTACGCCGCGACGCCCGCCTGCCCGGCGAACAACGGGTTCTGCAGCAGCCAGCCACCGGAGCGGACGATGCCGATCCCGTAGGTGTAGAACTCGGTCTGCGGTGCGCAGGTGGGGCAGCCCGGCTGGGCCGATGTCTTTCCGCGCAGGTCCGGCGCGATCATCTTCTGATAGGACTCGCTGGACAGCAGCGTGCCGGACCCGATCGCGGCGGCGGTGGCCGCCATATCGTGGATGTTCGTCGTCTGGATGGCGCCGTTGGTGATCGTCCAGGACGGGTTCCAGTAGGTGGACTCCTCGTAAAACTCTGTCCCGCTGGGGATGCCGAAGAATTCCCGGCGCTCCGAGGTGAATGCGTGCAACGTGGGTGTCGGGATCTCGGCGGTATGGGAGTTGGCGGTGTTGGTCAGTCCCAGCGGTCCGAGCACCTCGTCGTTGAGCAGGTCGGGCATATCGCGTCCGGTGGCCTTCTCCAGCGCCAGCCCGAGCAGCACGTAATTGGTGTGGGCATAGTTCCAGTTGGTGCCCGGCGGGTAGTACAACGGCTTGGATGTGGCGAAGCTCAGCAGCTCCTCGGGTTCCCACTGCCGGAAGGGGTTGGCGTAGAAGGCCTTCTGGAACTCCCCGTTGCCGATCACGTAGTCCGCGTACCCGGAGGTCATCTGGGCGAGCTGGCCCAGCGTCACCTGATCGGCGTGCGGGGTGTCGGGCAGCCAGGTCGACAGCTTGTCGTCGAGGCGGACTGTGTTCTGCTCGACCAGTTTCAGCAGCAGGGTGGCGACATAGGAGATCGCGACCGCACCGTTGCGGAAGTGCATGGCGGGGGTGGCCGGCACACCCGTCATGGATTCGCCGAACGCCCGGGTCAGCACTTCCCGGCCGTCCTCGGTGACCCGGACGATGACGGCCTTGAGATGGCCGCTTTCCATCGCGTCCGCGACGATCCGCGACACGGCGTCGGCCTGCGGGTGCTGCTGCGGTTCGACCGCTTTGGCCGAGCAGCCGGTCAGCACGGATAGGGTCAGTAGCAGCGCGAGGGCGCGCCGGGTTGGGGTCACCCGCGGATCTTGGCACACCGCCGTGCGTGGCACGGGGCTTATGGGGTCCGCGCGGTCACCGGGTCGGGCGGTAGCGCCGTTCCGGGCGGCCCGCGCCGTACTGCAGGCGCAGTTCCAGCACGCCGGTCGCGAGATAGTGCTCCAGGTAGCGGCGGGCACTGACCCGGGAGATCCCGACCAGATCCGCGCATTCGGCCGCCGAGACCTCCTCGGCCTTGCCGACCGCCTCCAGCACCAGGCGGCCGGTCTCGGCGCCCAGACCCTTGGGCAGCGCCTCCGCCGCGGGCGCGGCCGCCGCGCCGCCGAACAGTGCATCGATCGTCGACTGGTCGACCCCGCCGTCGGCGGCCAGCGCGTCGGCCCGGGCGGCGAAGGCGGCCAGTTTGGCCTGCAACTGGGCGAACTCGAAGGGCTTGATCAGATAGTCGGCGGCGCCGCCGTCCAGCGCCCCGCGGACGGTGTCCAGTTCCCGGGCCGCGGTGATCATGATGACGCCGACGTGATCGCCCTCGGCGCGCAGCCGGTGCAGTACCTCCAGCCCGGTCATATCGGGCAGGTACACGTCCAGCAGGATCAGATCCGGCCGGTGCTGCCGCGCGGCGGCCAGCGCCTCGGCGCCGGTTCGCGCCACCGCGACCGGATCGAACCCGTCGATGCGGTCGACGAAGCGGCGGTGGATGTCGGCCACCATGAAGTCGTCGTCGACGATCAGGACCTCACGCATGGGGCACTGGCCGGGCCGCGATGGTCAGGGCCGACGCCGGGAGCCGGACCACGAACGACGCCCCGCCGCCGGGTGCGTCCCCGATCTGCGCGTGACCGCCGTGCTGGGCCGTCACCAGCCGGACCAGCGCCAACCCGATCCCTCGTTGCTCGGCGGGGCCACCCGCACCGTCGGGTTTGGAGGTCACGCCGCGGGCGAACACCGATTCCCGAAGCGCCGGTGGCACACCGGGACCCGAATCGGTCACCGCGATCAGCAGGCCGTCGGTGTCCTCGATCCGGACGGTCACCCGGGCCGGGGCCGATCCGACCGAGGCGTCCACGGCATTGTCGATCAGATTGCCCAGCACGGTGATCACATCGGTGGCCAGGGCCGGCGGCAGGGCGCGCAGCCGGCTCTGCTCGTCCAGGGCCAGCGTCACCCCGCTCTCCGCGGCCAGCGAGGTCTTGGCGATCAGCAGTGCGGCCACCGCGGGATCGGAAACGCGTTGTGTGACAGCATCGTTGATCTCGGCCCGGCGGCGGGTCAGCGTGCCCACCAGTTCGTGCACCGCGTCGAACTCGCCGAGTTGCACCAGCCCGGAGATGGTGTGCAGCTGATTGGCGAACTCGTGGGTCTGCGCCCGCAGGGTGTCGGTGACGCTGCGGTGCGAGGACAACTGGGCCTGCAGGGCCGCGAGTTCGGTGCTGTCACGCATCGTGGTCACCGTACCGATGCGCTCGCCCTGGCTGCTGGCCGCGCGCCGGTTCAGCGCCAGAACCCGGCTGCGGGTGGCGATCACGACGTCGTTCTCATCAGCGGCGTTCTCATCCGCGGCCTGTGCGCTGTTGGTCTGGGACAACAGGAAATCCACCACCGCCGGCTCCAGGCCGACCCGGTCGGCGCGCCGGCCCACCGCGTCGTCGCCGATGCCGAGCAGATCCTGGGCGCTGTCGTTGAGCACCGTGATAACCCCGTCCGGGTTCACCGCCACCACTCCCTCACGAATGCTGTGTAACAACGCTTCCCGGTGATCGGCCAGCCCGGCGATCTCGGTGACCTCCAGCCCGCGGGTGTGCCGCTTGATGCGCCGGGACAGCAACCAGGAGGCCACCATGCCGAGCAGAGCACCCAGGCCCAGGTACACCACCAGGCGTTCCCCGGCACCGGCCAGGGACTGCCACAGTGATGGGTACCCCTCGCTGACCGAGGCCACCGCCAGCACGTCACCATCGGTGGACAGGATCGGCACCTGACCGATCAGGCTGTGGATGCCGTCCACCTCGGCGTCGCCGAACCAGGCCCGGCCCTCGTCGGCGCGGCTGGGTCCCAGATCGGTCTGCGCACCGATGCGGGACGGGTCCGAGGAAACCCGCACGGTGCCGTCCGGGCCGAGTATCTCGGCCAGCGTGGCGCCCGACAGCGCCACCGCCCGGTCGACCTCCGGCGCCAGGAACCGTTCGGCGAACGGATCGGCGTAACGGTCCCGGACGATCGGCGTGGACGCCATGTTCTCCGCCACCGCGATCATCCGCAGGCCACGGACCTCGCGGAACTCACTGGTGGACTGCGCCACCGACACGGCCGCCACCGCGATCAGCACGATGGCGACCACCATCAGCTGAAACGCCAGGAACTGCCCGGCCAGGCTGCGGCTCCAGCTCGTGTTCTTAATGACCACAACTTCCTTTGCGTCCACATGAGTGACCTGAGTCACGTCCCGGGTTCAGTATTGCTGAGCATCACACACAAGTGATTGGGGACGACATGTTCGAACGGCGTCATGCGAGGCGGGGCATCCTGCTCGCCCTGATCGCTGCGCTCCTGCTCGCCGGCTGCGGGGTGACCCGCGGCGAGGAGAACGGACTGCACCGACTGCGGATGATGGTGCCCAACAGCCCCGGCGGCGGCTACGACCTGACCGCGCGTACCGCGGTCAAGATTCTCGAGGACGACGAGATCACCGGCCGCGTCGAGGTGTTCAACGTGATCGGTGCGGGTGGCACCGTCGCGATGGCGCGGTTGATGAACGAGCGCGGCAATGGCGATCTGATGATGATGATGGGCCTGGGCGTGGTCGGCGCCGTCTTCACCAACGGTTCCACCGCTCGTGCCTCGGACGCCACCGCGCTGGCCAAGGTGGTGGAGGAGCAGGAGGGCATCCTGGTGCCCGCCGACTCACCGTTCAAGACGGTGCAGGACTTCATCGATGCGTGGAAGGCCGATCCGGCCAAGGTGACCGTGGGTGGCGGATCCAATCCCGGCGGGCCGGACCACCTGTTCCCGATGGAGACCGCCAAGGCGGTCGGTGTGGACCCGACCAAGGTCAACTTCGTCTCCTACGACGGCGGCGGCGATCTGCTGACGGCCCTGCTGGGCAACAAGGTCGCGGCCGGTACCTCGGGGCTGGGGGAGTACGTCGACCAGATCGAGTCCGGTCAGGTGCGGGTGCTCGCGGTGTCCGGCGACGAACGCGTCGAAGGGGTGGATGCACCCACCCTGCGCGAGGCCGGTGTCGACCTGACGTTCACCAACTGGCGCGGAATCCTTGCCCCGCCCGGCATTTCGGATGAGGACCGGGCGGCCATGGTCAAGATCCTGGAAGAGCTGCACGCGACCGACGCATGGAAGGAGGCGCTGGTGAAGAACGGCTGGACCGATGCCTTCCTGACCGGGCCCGCATTCGAGGAGTTCCTGCAAGAGCAGGACCGGCGCGTCGAGACGACGCTGACGGATCTGGGGCTGGTGTGAGTACCGCGCCGGAGACAACCGAACGGGTCCGGCCCGACTACGCGCAGTACGTCGTCTGCGTGGTGATGGCGGCGGTCGGTGTGTTCCTGCTCTACGACGCGCTGACCATGCCGGGTGGCTACGCCGAGGTGGATCCCGTTGGGCCACGGTTCTTCCCGATCGTGATCGGGGTGGGTCTGCTGGTGATGGCGGTGATCCTGGCGATCGCCATCCCGCGCGGGTTCACCGGTGAGGCGGATGCGGGGGAGGACATCGACCCCGACATGCCCAGCGACTGGCGCACGGTGAGCCTGCTGATCGGGCTGTTCGTCATGCTGATCGTCCTGGTCGACCCGCTGGGCTGGGCGATCACCAGCGCGCTGTTCTTCGCCGGTTGCGCCACCGTGCTGGGCAGCCGGCACTACCTGCGCAACATCGCGATCGGGGTGGTGCTGGCGCTGGCCAGTTTCTACGCGTTCTATTCCGGGCTCGGAATCCCGCTGCCCGCAGGCATCTTGGATGGGATTCTGTAGATGGAGAATTTCGACTGGTTGCTGCAGGGCTTTGCCGAGGCGGCCACCCCGATGAACCTGCTGTACGCCGCGATCGGCGTGCTGCTGGGTACCGCGGTGGGTGTGCTGCCCGGGATCGGCCCGGCGATGACGGTGGCGTTGCTGCTGCCGATCACATACAACGTCAGCCCGAGTGCGGCGTTCATCATGTTCGCCGGGATCTTCTACGGCGGTATGTACGGCGGGTCGACGACGTCGATCCTGCTGAACACACCCGGGGAGTCTTCTTCGGTGATCACCGCCATCGAGGGCAACAAGATGGCGAAAGCCGGTCGTGCCGCCCAGGCGCTGGCCACCGCGGCGATCGGGTCGTTCGTGGCCGGGGCGATCGGCACCGCGCTGCTGGCCGCGTTCGCGCCGGCGGTGTCCCGGTTCGCGGTCACCCTGGGCGCGCCGTCCTATCTGGCCATCATGTTGTTCGCACTGGTGGCGGTGACCGCGGTCCTGGGTTCCTCGAAGATGCGCGGGTTGATCTCGCTGCTGCTGGGGCTGGCGATCGGGATCGTCGGCATCGACTCGCTGACCGGTCAGCCGCGGGCAACGTTCGGAATACCGCTGCTGGCGGACGGGATCGACATTGTGGTGATCGCGGTGGCGGTGTTCGCGGTCGGTGAGGCGTTGTGGGTGGCGGCGCATCTGCGGCGCCGTCCCGCCGACGTGATCCCGGTCGGGCGGCCGTGGATGGGTCGCAGCGATTGGAAGCGGTCGTGGAAGCCGTGGTTGCGCGGGACGGCATACGGGTTCCCGTTCGGTGCGTTACCCGCCGGCGGTGCGGAGCTGCCGACGTTCCTGAGCTACATCACCGAGAAGAAGCTGTCCAAGCATCCCGAGGAGTTCGGCAAGGGGGCCATCGAGGGGGTGGCCGGGCCGGAGGCGGCCAATAATGCTTCGGCGGCAGGCACGTTGGTGCCGATGCTGTCGCTGGGTCTGCCGACCAATGCGACCGCTGCGGTGATGTTGACCGCGTTCGTGTCCTACGGGATCCAGCCCGGGCCGACGCTGTTCGACAAGGAACCGCTGCTGATCTGGACGCTGATCGCGAGCCTGTTCATCGGTAACGCCATGCTGTTGGCGCTGAACCTGCCGCTGGCGCCGTTGTGGGCCAAGCTGCTGCGGACTCCGCGGCCGTATCTGTATGCGGGCATTCTGTTCTTCGCGGCGCTGGGAGCGTTCGCGGTGAACCTGCAGCCCCTGGATCTGGTCCTGCTGCTGGTCTTCGGGCTGATGGGTCTGATGATGCGCCGGTTCGGACTTCCGGTGCTGCCGTTGATCATCGGGGTGATCCTGGGGCCGCGGATCGAACGGCAACTGCGCCAGAGCCTGCAGCTCGGCGGCGGCGACTGGAGCAATCTGTTCACCGAGCCGGTCGCGATCGTCACTTACGTGCTGATGGCACTGCTACTGCTGGCGCCGCTGGTGCTGCGGCTGATGCATCGCAACGAGGAGACGTTGCTGATCGTGGAGGACGACAAGGATCAGAAGACGAAGGCGAGGCAGCTGTGACCGACACACCGATGATCGTCGTGGGATACACCGCGGATGCGTACGGCCATGCCGCCCTGCAACACGGTATCGACGAGGCCAAATTGCGCGGCATGCACCTTCTTGTCATCAACTCCACGGCCGGGGATTCCTATGTGGACCCGCGGTTCGCCGGCGGCGCGGAGGTACACGATCTGGAGGCGTTGTTGGAGGAGTGCGGTGTCGCCTTCGAATTGCGCCAGCCGGTCGGGGTCGACGCCGCCGAGGAACTGCTGGCCGCCATGGACCGTCCGGCCGCCGAAATGCTGGTCGTCGGCGTCCGCGACCGAAGTCCGGTCGGCAAGCTGCTGCTCGGCAGCGTCGCGCAGAAGGTGATCCTGGAGTGCCCGAAACCCGTTCTGGCGGTGAAGCCTTCCGGTGTCTGACGGACGTCAGGCACCGTCATCCGGTTCCGCCGGTGGGAGGAGTTTTTCGGGGTGGAAGTGGTGGTTGAGGGTGTCTTGCCCGGTGTCCATGAGTGGTGGTGGGTACCAGTGCACGCGGCCGGTGGTGGGGTCGATTTTGGTGGTCCAGCCGAGTTCGGCGAGTTGGTTGTCGGGGCCGCAGCCCAGCCCGAGGGTGTCGACGTCGGTGAGTCCGCCGTTGTTCCAGCTGGGGTCGGCGTGGTGGGCTTGGCAGCGACATGCTCCGCGGGTGCAGCCGGGCCGGGTGCAGCCGCGGTCGCGGTTGTAGAGCACCAGCCGTTGGGCTTTGGAGGCCAGTCGTTTGGTGCGCCCGAGGTAGAGCGGTTCGGCGGTGTGTTGTCGGTAGACCACGAGGTAGTGGTGGGCGTGTTCGGCCAGGCGGATGAGGTCGGGCATCGGCATTCGGACCCCGGATCCGGTGATGGCGATTCCGGCGCCGGCTTCGAGTTCGGCCAGGGTGGTGGAGACGACGACGGTGACCGGCAGTCCGTTGTGTTGGCCCAGGCGCCCCGACATCAGGATCTCGCGCATCACAGCCTTGAGTGCGTCATGGTTGCGCTGCGGTTGGGTGCGCAGGTCCCCGGTGTCGGGTTCGAAGTCGCAGGCCGGTGGCGGGGGTAACCCTTCGGCAAGGTCGGCCAGTTCGGCGAAGTCGCGCGGGAACGGCAACTCCGGCGCAGGCTCAGCCTCACATTCGGCCTCGGGTTCAGGGTCGGCGTCGGGCGCGGGCGCCTTGGGTTCCGCTGTCTCGGCACGCTCCTCGGGCCTGTCCGCCTCGGCTTCGGCTTCAGCCTCGGGATCCTGCGCCTCGGGTTCCTGCAGCGGGTTCGGCGTCGGATTGTGTTGGGGCTGCTCGTCATCGGGGTTGTTGAGCCCGGGCCGGGCCCATGTGTCGAGGATGGTGCGCAGGTAGGCGGCGAACTCGGAGTCCACCCGCCCGGAGATCTTGGACAGCCCGTCGGCGTCGGGTTTGCCGATCGTGATCCCCACCTTCGCCCGCGCGAGATCGGGGCCGTCACCGTCCTGATTGAGCACGTACACCATCTGCTCGGCCATCTCGGCCAACGATTCCGGGATATCGCAGCGCGCCACCGCGACGAGCGCTTCTTCCATCAACGCCCGGTCCGCGGCATCCAGATACGGGGCGGCTCGGCGCATCGCTGCCCGGATCACCGCGACATGCCCGGCGTTGATCGCACCCTCGGCCAACGCGGCCGCGCACGCCGGCAACACCGGCCCCAACGCTTGGCCGTCGAGGGCTTGGCGGGGCCCCAGATCCCGGGCCGCTGCCACCCGGCGGCCGGCCTCGGCGGTGGTCAGCCGCATCCGGGTGGCCAACACGTCGATCCAGGATTTGCCGCCGATCTCGCGCGGGGTGGCCTGCGCCATCAGGGCGGCCTGCAGGCGGTGATCGATCGCCGCGTCGGCGCGGGCCCGTTCCTCGCGTTCGGATTGGATGGCCAGCAACTCCGCGGTGTCGAAGACGGTGAAATCCGCGTCCAGCAGCGCTTTGATCGACGCGGTGCGGTCGGACAGTGCGTGTTGCACCGTGTCCCGACTTGCCGCCGCGTCCATCTTCATGATTCGAACAGTAGTTCGACCCACCGACAGAAAACGGCAGAATGTGACACCAGAGACCAAAGAGTCCAAAGAAATTTCTGAGACCAGCTTGTCGCTCGAAAGTCGCTACGAGGTGGACACTTTCATACCCGCGCCCGGTGGGGCGGCGCGGTGCCACGGAAGGTTCGGTGGTGCCGCCGATCCGATTCGGCGGGACCACTAGTGTTCGTTGCTGACGCGCCGGACCACCGAGGAGATGACACCGAATGAGCAATCCCGATCTCGATGCAGCCACGGCCACCGCGGGAGCGGCCATCGAGCAGGCCGTCGCCGTGTTCATGCTGCACCCCCAGACCTACGGGGAGAGCGTCGCGGCCGGCTACCAGAACCCGCTGGCCGGCTACGTCGCGGGCCGCGGCGGAGTGCTCGGTGAGGCCTCCGGCGCGACCGTCAGCGCCGCCTTCGCGGTGTTCGAGCCCAACGGCCTGTCGGCGATGTGGGAGGAGGGCATCGCAGTGCGTGGGGCCGCCGGTGCCGCCGAGGTCTATTGGAACCAGGCGGCGGAGTTCGGCCGCAAGTATCTCGCCGACGCCGAAGGCGTGGACCGCATCGCCGCGCTCGGCGAGAAGATCATCGCTGTCGCGCCCATCGCCGCATCGCCGTTGTTCGCCGGCTGGCGGGCGATGCCGCTGGCCGAGGACGCGCCGGCCCGGGCGCTGCAGGTGATGTTCGTGCTCCGCGAGCTGCGTGCCGGGCTGCACTTCAATGCGCTCAGCCTGGCCGGCGTCAGCCCGATCGAGGCGCACATGCTCAACAAGGGCCCCACGTACGCGGCGATGTTCGGCTGGCCCGAACCGTATGCCGACGGCGCGGACAAGAAGGACCGCTACGAGGGCGCCGAGCGAGCCACCAACCGCCGGATGGCCGAACTGACCGCGGAGGCGCTCACCCAGGACGAGGCGGAGGAGCTCGCCCGGCTCAGCGCCTCCGCGCTGGAGACCATCAAGGCCAACGTCCCGAGCTGACTCAGAACCGTTCGCGCAGGAATCCGAGGAGCCGGCGGCCGGCCGCGGTGTTGGCCGTCGGTGACCAGGCCAATGCGATCGGGCGTTCATAGCCGCCCGGCGTCAGCGCGACCTCGACGGTGCCCGGCGCACCGCGGTCGTCGTGGGGGAGCAGCGCGATGCCCAGCCCGCGGCCGATGAGTTCGTCCATGGTGGTGAACTCGGTCATCTCCACCGCGATGAACGTCTCATGGCGCAACTCGGACAGCCGCAACCGCTTTGCTGCAGTCGGGCACCGAGCTGGTGGTCTCCGCGGACCGCAGCATCGCCGGCCTGCTGGGTGCCTCACCGGGCGCGTCGACAGCCGTGCCGATCATGATCGAGCTGCTGCAGCGCTGTCTTCCGCAGCGCTGGGACGAGGCCTGGAGTGACCGCGTGCCCACCGACCTTCTGGCATCCTGAACTCATGACCGAGCAGCCGCCCTACGGTTTCGAGCCGGGCGCCAACGTGCCCCCGCCGCCGCCGGGCGGCGCTCCGTATCCGCCGCCGGCCTATCCCGGCGGCTACACCGACCCGCTTGCCCCGTACGGCCGCCATCCGATCACCGGGGAGCCCTTCTCGGACAAGTCCAAGGTGATCGCGGGCCTGCTCCAGCTGCTCGGACTGTTCGGGCTGGTCGGTGTCGGCCGGATCTACCTCGGCTACACCGGCCTGGGCATCGCCCAGCTGCTGGTGGGGCTGGTCACCTGCGGTATCGGCGCAATCATCTGGGGCATCGTCGACGCAGTCCTGATCCTCACCGACCGGGTGCGCGACCCGCACGGCCGCCCGCTCCGCGATGGCACCTGAGGTCGCCCAACGCCGCGCGGCGTTGATCGGCGGCGGAGCGGCCCTGGCGGGTGCGCTGGCCTACATCGGGCTGGCCGACCCGCACCGCCCCGGCTTTCTGTTCCCGGCCTGTCCGTTCAAGGCCCTGACCGGTCTGGACTGCCCGGCGTGCGGTGGTCTGCGGATGACCCATGATCTGCTGCACGGCGACCTGGCGGCGGCCACGGTGGACAATGTGTTCCTGCTGTTCGGCCTCCCGCTGCTGGCGTTGTGGCTGCTGTTGCGGTGGCGGCAGCGCCGTCCGCTGATGCCGGTGGCCGCCACGGTCACGGTGGTCACCGCCGCGGTGGTCTGGACGGTGGTGCGCAACTGGCCGGGGTTCCCGCTGGTGCCCACCCTGCTGCCTGGATAGCGGCACGTTCGCGCTGATACAATTTGATTTCGGGCCGGTGCAGTCCCTCCACATCAGTACGGAGACTGCGGAGGTAGATTCGCTTGCTGTTCTCGGCACTTCCCAACGCCCAAGGGCTCTACGACCCGGATAACGAGTCGGATTCATGCGGTGTCGCCATGATCGCCGACATCGAGGGCCGACGTTCCCACGGCATCGTGGCGGACGGACTCACCGCGCTTGAACACCTCGAGCACCGCGGTGCGGCCGGAGCCGAACCCAACAGCGGTGACGGCGCCGGGATCCTCCTGCAGCTGCCGGTCGAACTGTTCAGCGGTGTCGTCGACTTCGAGCTCCCCGCACCGACCGCCGACGGGCGCAACACCTACGCCGCCGGGATCTGCTTCCTGCCGCAGGACGAGAACGACCGGGCCGCCGCCCGCGCCCGCATCGAGGGCCTCGCCGCCGAGGAGAACCTGGAAGTCATTGGCTGGCGCGATCTTCCGATCGACCCCGAGGGTGCCGGTGTGGGCGCCACGGCCCTGGACTGCATGCCGCACTTCGGCCAGCTGTTCGTCGCTGCACCCGAACGCTGCGGCGGCATCGACCTCGACCGCCGGGTCTACCCGCTCCGGAAACGGGCCGAGGCGAGCGAAGACGAGGCCCTCGGGGTCTACTTCCCGACGCTTTCCAGCCGGACCATCGCCTACAAGGGCATGCTCACCACGATGCAGCTGCCGCAGTTCTTCCCGGACCTGCGCGACGACCGCTGCATGAGTGCCATCGCCATCGTGCACAGCCGGTTCTCCACCAACACGTTCCCGTCCTGGCCGCTGGCCCACCCGTTCCGTTTCGTCGCGCACAACGGTGAGATCAACACGGTGCGCGGCAACCGCAACCGGATGCACGCGCGCGAGGCCAAGCTGGGCAGCGAACTCATCACCGGTGACCTGAGCCGACTTTCGCCGATCTGCCCGCGCGACGGTTCGGACTCCGCGTCCTTCGACCAGGTGCTCGAGCTGCTGCACCTGGGTGGGCGCAGCCTTCCGCATGCGGTGTTGATGATGATCCCGGAGGCCTGGGAGAACAACACCACCATGGATCCCGCCCGCCGGGCGTTCTGGCAATACCACGCCTCGCTGATGGAACCGTGGGACGGGCCGGCGTGTGTCACCTTCACCGACGGCACCGTGGTCGGTGCGGTCCTGGACCGCAACGGATTACGTCCCGGACGGTGGTGGCGCACCATCGACAACCGGGTGATCCTGGCCAGCGAGAGTGGCGTGCTGGACGTGCCCAGCGCCGAGGTGGTGGCCAAGGGGCGCCTCGAGCCCGGCAAGATGTTCCTCATCGACACGGCCGCGGGCCGCATCATCTCCGACGACGAGATCAAGGACGAACTCGCCGAGGCACACGCCTACGGCGAATGGCTGCACTCCGGCCTGCTCGACCTCAAGACCCTGCCGGATCGCGCTCGCGTGCAACCCAATCACGAGTCCGTGGTGCGCCGGCAGGTGGCGTTCGGGTACACCGAGGAGGAGCTGCGGGTTCTGCTGACCCCGATGGCAGCCTCCGGCGCCGAACCGTTGGGCTCGATGGGCACCGATACCCCGATCGCGGTGCTGTCCAAGCGGTCCCGGCTGCTCTACGACTACTTCGTCGAGCTGTTCGCCCAGGTGACCAATCCGCCGCTGGATGCCATCCGCGAGTCCGTGGTCACCTCCATGGCCCGGGTGATGGGCCCCGAAGAAAATCTCCTGGAACCGTCCGCAGCCTCGTGCCGCCAGATCCGGCTGGGCTGGCCGGTTCTGGACAACGACGACCTCAACAAGCTCGTGCACATCAACGATGACGGTGAGCAGCCCGGGCTACGCACCGCGGTGCTGCGTGCGCTCTACGACGTCGAGCGTGGCGGCGAAGGACTGGCCGAGGCGCTGGAGGAACTGTGCATCCGGGCCGGCGACGCCATCACCAAAGGCGCACGCACGCTGGTGCTCTCGGACCGTGACTCGGACCACACCCGGGCCCCGATTCCGTCGTTGCTGGCCGTCTCGGCGGTGCATCACCACCTGGTCGACACCAAACAACGCACCAGCGTCGGGTTGGTCGTCGAATCCGGCGACGCCCGCGAGGTGCACCACATCGCGATGCTGATCGGTTTCGGTGCGGCCGCGGTCAACCCGTATCTGGCCTTCGAGTCGATCGAGGATTTGATCCGCGAGGGTGAACTCACCGGCATCGAACCGTCCACCGCGGTGCGTAATTACAGCAAGGCGCTCGGCAAGGGCGTCATGAAGGTGATGAGCAAGATGGGCATCTCGACGGTGTCCTCCTACACCGGCGCACAGGCCTTCGAGGCGATCGGGCTGGACCGCAGCGTGATCGACCAGTACTTCACCGGGACCCCCATGCAACTCGGCGGCGTCGGCCTGGACGTGCTGGCCGAGGAGGTCCGGTTCCGGCACCGCCGCGCCTACCCGGAGAACCCCACCGAGCGGGCGCACCGGCGGCTGTCGGTCGGCGGTGAGTACCAGTTCCGCCGCGACGGCGAACTGCACCTGTTCACACCGGAAGTCGTGTTCCTGCTGCAGCACGCCACCCGCACCGGGCGGGCCGAGGTGTTCGCGAAGTACTCCGAGGAGGTCAACCGGCTGTCCCGCGAGGGCGGGACGCTGCGCGGCCTGTTCGACTTCAAGACCGGGGTGCGTCCGCCGGTGCCGCTGGAGGAGGTGGAGTCGGTCGAGTCCATCGTCACCCGGTTCAACACCGGCGCGATGAGCTACGGCTCGATCTCGGCCGAGGCGCACGAGACCATGGCGATCGCCATGAACCGGCTCGGCGCGCGGTCCAACTCCGGTGAGGGCGGCGAGGAGACCGACCGGCTGTACGACCCGGCGCGGCGCAGCGCGGTCAAGCAGGTCGCCTCCGGGCGGTTCGGCGTCACCAGCGACTACCTGGTGAATGCCACCGACATCCAGATCAAGATGGCCCAGGGCGCCAAACCTGGTGAGGGCGGCCAGCTTCCGGGCTACAAGGTGTACCCGAACATTGCCAAGGCGCGGCACTCCACGCCGGGCGTGGGTCTGGTCTCACCACCGCCGCACCACGACATCTACTCCATCGAGGATCTGGCCCAGCTGATCCACGACCTGAAGAACGCCAACGACCAGGCCCGCATTCACGTGAAGCTGGTCAGCTCGGTGGGCGTGGGCACGGTCGCGGCCGGCGTCTCCAAGGCGCACGCCGACGTCGTGCTGATCTCCGGGTTCGACGGCGGCACCGGCGCCGCGCCGCTGACCAGCCTCAAGCACGCCGGGGCGCCCTGGGAGATCGGGCTGGCCGACACCCAGCAGACCCTGGTGCTCAACGGGTTGCGGGACCGCATCACCGTGCAGTGCGACGGCGGTCTGCGTACCGCGCGTGACGTTATGGTCGCCGCACTGCTCGGCGCCGAGGAGTACGGCTTCGCGACCGCACCGCTGGTCGTCGCGGGCTGCATCATGATGCGGGTGTGCCACCTGGACACCTGCCCGGTCGGGGTGGCCACCCAGAACCCCGAACTGCGGGCACGCTTCAACGGCAAGCCGGAGTTCGTACAGAACTTCTTCCAGTTCATCGCCGAGGACATCCGCAAGATGCTCGCCGAGTTGGGTTTCCGCAGCCTCGACGAGGCGATCGGGCAGGCCGACCTGCTGGACACCGCGGCCGGTGTCGCGCACTGGAAGAGTCAAGGCCTGGACCTGAGCCCGATCTTCGCGGTGCCCGCCGACGCGCACGGCACCGGGGAGCCCCAGCGTCGCCGGCTGCGCGATCAGGACCACGGCCTGGCCCAGGCCCTGGACCAGACCCTGGTGGCACTCGCCGAGGGCGCCCTGGAGGACGCCCACCCGGTGCGGCTGGAACTGCCGGTGCGCAACGTCAACCGCACGGTGGGCACGCTGCTGGGTTCGGAGGTCACCCGTCGCTACGGAGCCGCCGGGCTGCCGGATGACACCATCCACGTCACGCTCACCGGATCGGCCGGCCAGTCGCTGGGCGCTTTCCTGCCCCGCGGCGTCACTCTCGATCTGATCGGCGATGCCAACGACTATGTCGGCAAGGGACTTTCGGGAGGCCGGGTGATCGTGCGCCCGCCCGACGATGTGCTGTTCCTGCCCGAGGACAACGTCATCGCCGGCAACACCCTGCTGTTCGGGGCCACCGCCGGTGAGGTGTTCCTGCGCGGTCGGGTCGGGGAACGCTTCTGCGCCCGCAACTCCGGTGCGCTGGCCGTCGTGGAGGGCGTCGGCGATCACGCCTGCGAGTACATGACCGGCGGCCGGGTGGTGGTGCTCGGCGACACCGGACGCAATATGGCCGCCGGCATGTCCGGTGGCATCGCGTTCGTGCTGGGGCTCGACCCGGCGAAGGTGAACACCGAGATGGTGGAGTTGCAGCGGCTGGAGCCCGAGGACCTCAGCTGGCTGCACGAGGTGGTGGCCCGGCACGCGCAGGCCACCGGCAGCACCGTGGCGAGCTCGCTGCTGGCCGACTGGCCGCGGCGCAGCGCGCAGTTCACCAAGATCATGCCCACCGACTACGAGCGGGTGCTGCGCGCCACCCGGATGGCGAAAGCCGAAGGGCGCGACGTCGATACCGCGATCATGGAGGCCAGCCGTGGCTGATCCGAACGGATTCTTGAGAGTTCCCAAGGTCGAGGCCGCCAAGCGGCCGGTGGACGAACGCATCGGGGACTGGCGGGAGGTCTACGAGAGCCGGGACCCCCGCGCCCGCGCCGGTGAGGTCTCCCAGCAGGCCCGCCGCTGCATGGATTGCGGTATCCCGTTCTGCCACTCCGGGTCGGCGGGCTGCCCGCTGGGCAATCTGATCCCGGAATGGAACGACCTGGTGCGCCGCGGCCGGTGGGATGCCGCCATCGACCGACTGCACGCCACCAACAACTTCCCGGAGTTCACCGGGCGGTTGTGCCCGGCGCCGTGTGAGGCGGCCTGCGTGCTGTCCATCGCCGAGGAGACCACCGGCGGCAGCGTCACCATCAAGCGCATCGAGCAGACCATCGTCGACCACGCCTGGGCGACCGGATCGGTGCTGCCCCGGCCGGCCGCCATCGCCTCGGGACGCAGTGTGGCGGTGGTGGGTTCGGGGCCGGCCGGACTGGCCGCGGCGCAGCAGCTGACCCGGGCCGGGCACCACGTGACCGTCTACGAACGGGACAACCGCATCGGTGGGCTGATGCGCTACGGCATCCCGGAGTACAAGCTGGAGAAGGCGACGCTCGATCAGCGGCTGTCCCAGATGCGGGCCGAGGGAACCCGGTTCGTCATCGAATGCGAGGTCGGCGTCGACCTGTCCATCGAGGCGCTGCGTGCCCAGCACGACGCCATCGTGCTGGCCGTCGGCGCGCTGCGCGGGCGCGACAACGAAGTCGAGGGCCGCCACCTGGGCGGTGTGCACCTCGCGATGGAGCACCTGGTGCCGGCCAACAAGGAATGCGAGGGCGACGGCCCCGCCGAACTGACCGCCGCCGGAAAGCATGTGGTGATCATCGGTGGCGGCGACACCGGCGCGGACTGCCTGGGCACCGCGCACCGCCAAGGCGCGCTGTCGGTGACCCAACTCGACTACAACCCGGAACCGCCGGAGACCCGCGACGATTCGCTTTCCCCATGGCCCACCTGGCCACTGCTGCTGCGCACCTCACCGGCACACGCCGAGGGCGGGGCGCGGCGCTTCGAAGTGGCCGTGCAGCGGTTCATCGGTGACGGACCGGACGGCAAGACCGGCAATGTGCGGGCCATGGAGATCGCCGAGGTCAAGGTCGAACGGGACGAGAACGGCCGCCGGCAGATCACGCCGGTCGGCGACCCGATCGAGATTCCCTGCGATCTGGCCCTGCTCGCGATCGGCTTCGAGGGTGTCGAGCACATGCCGCTGCTGGACGGGCTCGGCCTGCGGCTGAACGGCCGCGGCACGCTGTCCTGCGGGTCGGACTGGCAGACCGAGGAGCCCGGCGTGTTCGTCTGCGGGGACGCCCACCGCGGCGCCTCGCTGATCGTGTGGGCCATCGCGGAGGGCCGCAGCGCCGCCAGCGCGGTGGACGCCTACCTGATGGGGGAGTCCGAACTGCCGGCCCCGGTCCACCCCGGCGCGCTACCTCTGGCCGTCATCTGAATCGATTAACGACTATGCTCATGAGACGTGAATAGACGCGGAAAAATCGTCTGTACGCTCGGCCCTGCGACCTCCACCGATGAATCGGTGCAGGCGCTGGTCGAGGCCGGAATGGATGTTGCACGGCTGAACTTCAGCCACGGTGATTACAGCGACCACGAGGAGTCGTACCGGCGGGTTCGGAAGGCGTCCAACGCCACCGGCCACGCCGTCGGCGTGCTGGCCGACCTGCAGGGCCCCAAGATCCGGCTGGGCCGGTTCGCGGACGGCCCGACCGTGTGGGAGAACGGCGAGACGATCCGCATCACCGTCGAGGACTGCCTGGGCAGCCACGACCGGGTCGGCACCACCTACAAGCGGCTGGCCCAGGACGCCAAGCCCGGTGACCGGGTGCTGGTCGATGACGGCAACGTCGGGCTCGTCGTCGAGCACATCGACGGCAACGACGTCGTCTGCACCGTCACCGAGGGCGGCAAGGTCAGCAACAACAAGGGCATGTCGCTGCCCGGGATGAACGTCTCGGCGCCCGCACTGTCCGAGAAGGACATCGAGGACCTGGAGTTCGCGCTGAAGCTCGGCGTCGACCTCGTGGCGCTGTCCTTCGTCCGTTCACCCGCGGACGTGGAACTGGTGCACGAGGTGATGGACCGGGTCGGCCGCCGGGTCCCGGTGATCGCCAAGCTGGAGAAGCCCGAGGCCATCGAGAACCTCGAGGCGATCGTGCTGGCCTTCGACGCCATCATGGTGGCCCGCG
The DNA here is from genome assembly GCA_900078775.1 of Mycolicibacterium aurum. Lineage (GTDB taxonomy): Bacteria > Actinomycetota > Actinomycetes > Mycobacteriales > Mycobacteriaceae > Mycobacterium > Mycobacterium aurum_A. The sequence continues at coordinate 2,519,092 of LT549889.1, read as the reverse complement.
GCGACCTCGGCGTGGAACTTCCGCTCGAAGAGGTGCCGCTGGTGCAGAAGCGGGCCATCCAGATGGCCCGCGAGAACGCCAAACCGGTGATCGTCGCCACCCAGATGCTGGAGTCGATGATCGAGAGCTCCCGGCCCACCCGCGCCGAGGCCTCCGACGTGGCCAACGCAGTGCTCGACGGGGCCGACGCGGTCATGCTGTCCGGGGAGACCTCGGTCGGCAAGTTCGCGCTGGAGGCGGTGCGCACCATGGCGCGGATCGTCAGCGCCGTGGAGGCGGTGTCCACCGAGGCGCCGCCGCTGACCCACGTGCCGCGCACCAAGCGCGGCGTGATCTCGTATGCGGCCCGCGACATCGGCGAGCGCCTGGAGGCCAAGGCCCTGGTGGCGTTCACCCAGTCCGGTGACACCGTGCGCCGGCTCGCCCGGCTGCACACCCCGCTGCCGCTGCTGGCGTTCACCGCGCTGCCCGAGGTCCGCAGCCAGCTGTCGCTGACCTGGGGCACCGAGACGTTCATCGTCGGCAAGATGGACACCACCGACGGCATGATCCGCCAGGTGGACAAGTCGCTGCTGGAACTCGGCCGCTACAAGCGCGGGGACCTCGTGGTCATCGTCGCGGGTGCGCCTCCCGGCACAGTAGGCTCGACCAACCTGATCCACGTGCACCGGATCGGGGAGGACGACCACTAGGAATCGGGGACGAAGTTGTCGGCGGAGCATCTGAAAGAACTGCTGACGGTTCTCGACCTCACCCGGGTCGGCGACGACGCGTTCACCGGATCGCACCCGAGCCGCAACCCGGTCCGCACCTTCGGCGGCCAGATGATGGCGCAGGCCTTCGTCGCGGCCAGCCGCACGGTCAGCGAGAAGCTGCCGCCGAGCACCCTGTCGATGCACTTCATCGCCGGCGGTGACCCGGAGAAGGATCTGGAGTTCCAGGTGCTGCGGCTGCGCGACGAACGCCGGTTCGCCAACCGCCGCGTCGATGTCACCCAGGACGGTGTGCTGTTGGGCACCGCCCTGGTCTCCCACCTGGCCGGCGGCCGCGGTCTGGAACACAACCTGACCGCGCCGCAGGTGCCCGACCCGGAGACGCTGCCCACCATCGACGAGTTGCTGGTCGGCTACGAGCAGACGGTGCCGCACTTCGTCAGCGCGCTGCGGCCCATCCAGTGGCGCTACACCAACGACCCGGCCTGGGTGATGCGGGACAAGGGTGACAGCCTCGACCACAACCGGGTGTGGCTGATCGCCGACGGCCCGATGCCCGAGGACCCGGTGCTGCACGCCGCGGCGCTGGTGTACTCCTCGGACACCACGGTGCTCGACTCGATCATCACCACCCACGGGCTGTCCTGGGGCTTCGACCGGATCTTCGCGGTCACCATGAACCACTCGGTGTGGTTCCACCGGCCGGTCCGGTTCGACGAGTGGGTGCTCTACTCGACCTCGTCGCCGGTGGCCGCCGACTCCCGCGGATTGGGTTCCGGCCACTTCTTCAACCAGGCCGGACAGGCGGTGGCCACCGTGATGCAGGAAGGCATCGTCAAGTACTTCCCGGGCCGCTAACCGGGCAGACCGTAATCCTGCTGGACCCGCTCGCGAAAGTCGTTCTCGCACTGCACCTGTGCCGGGCGGTCGGTGCCGGCGCGCTGCATGCAGTCGAGGTAGTCGCCGATCCCGGCCGCGGACAGGAAGCCGATCCAGATCGGTACGAAGGCCGCGCCGACGACGACCGCGAGTGCGCCCAGGCCGATCCCGGCGGTGGCGATGGGACCGTTGTCCGACTCACCGCGCCGGGCCCGGCCGCGGCCGGCGGCGCCCAGCACCACGGCGAGCACACCGGCGGCGATGCCGCCGATCACGGTCCAGGAGAACACCAGTGCCAGTACCGCCAGCACCAGTGCGGCGCTGCCCTGCCCGTTGCGCGGCGCCGGCGGGTAGCCGGGATAGGGCGGCTGCGCTGCGGGGTACGGGCCGGGGTAACTCATCACGGTGAGGGTACCCGCGCGCCGGCGGGTCGCTCCGGCAGGCGGATAGTGGCGCAATCCAGACCGGCGGGTAGGTGGTGGGTGGCGACCACGACGGTCCGGTCGGCGGCGAACAACCCGCCCGGGGTCAGCAGTTCGGTGAGCAGCCGGTCACTGTCGGCGGCGTCGAGGTGCTCGGTGGGCTCGTCGAGCAGCACCACCGGGAAATCGGAGATGAGCGCCCGGGCCAGCAGCAGCCGCCGACGTTGACCGGCCGACACCGCCGCCGCCCCGCCGCGCAGCATGGTGGACAACCCGTCGGGCAGCCCGGCCAGCCAGTCGCCCAACCCGACATCGCCGAGTGCCGTGGTCAACTCGGCGTCCGTGGCGTCCCCGCGCCCGACCAGCAGGTTGTCCCGCACGGTGGTGTCGAACAGGTGCGCGTCCTCGGCGAAGAACGCTGCGCGGACCGGCTTCTCGCCGTCTGCGGTGTGTTGACCCGCGGTGTCTTGAGAGGACAGGGCCATCAGCAGGGTGGTCTTGCCGCAGCCGCTGGGCCCCAGCACGGCCAACCGGTCGCCGGGACTCAGCGCCACCGGGACGCTCACCGGGCGGGACCGCAGCGGCGCGGTCTCGGTGAGGTCGGTGAGCCGGCGGGCCGCGATGCGGGCGCGCACCAACTGTGCCGCCGCGGCGGGCAGCGCCGCGGTCGCCTCGAACGCCGATAACGGCACCAGCATCAGGATGGCCAACGACATCGGACTGGTGTGGCCGGAGATGAGGATCCCGACCAGGACGGCCCCGAGCACCGAGACCCCCACCGCCGCGGTGGCTACCGCACCGGCGGCGGCCGCGGGTGCGGCGGCACGGTCCTGAGCCCGGCCCAGATCGCGGTGCTCACGCTCCGATTCGGCGATCATCTGATCGAGCCGGCCGGCCACCCGCAGTTCGGCGGCGTGCTCCAGGGCGAGCAGGGTGGCGGTGTCGCGGGCGCTGTGGTGCCCGGCCGCCAGCAGTTCGGTCGCGGCGGCCGCCCGGCCCGCCATCCAGGGTGCGGCCACACCGGCCATCAGCAGGCACAGCGCCAGGATCAGCGCGGCCGGCGGTGAGATCAGCGCGATGATGACGACGGCTGCCCCGGACAGCACCGCCGCCACGCAGATCGGTGCGACCGCGCGCACCAGCACATCGGCCAGATCGTCGACCGACGCACCGACCCGGGCGACCAGATCCCCGCTGTGCAGCCGCAGCGCGGTCTCCGGCGGCACCTCGGTCAGGCGCCGATACAGGCCCACCCGGGCGTTGCCGGCGGCCCGTAACGCGGTGTCGTGCGCGGCGAGTCGCTCGCAGTAACTGAACACCCCACGGGAGATGCCCAGCGCCCGGACGGCCACCACCGCCACCGTCAGATCCAATACCGGCGGCATCTGCCAGGCCCGGGTGATCAGCCAGGCCGCCACCGTGGCCAGCGCCAGCGCGCTGCCCAGGGCGAGCACCCCGAACAGCACCGCCAGCAGCAACCGCGGCATCCGGGGCTGCAGCAGCCGCCACACCTCACGCGAGGGCATGCGCGGCCCCAAGGTCACCACGGTGTCGGCGATGCCGAGCACCGGCGCCCGGTGCCCGATCACCAGGACGGTGGCCCCGGACCGGGCCCGTGCCGAAATAGCGTCCAGCACATGGGCTTCCGCGTCTTCGTCCAGATGGGCGGTCGGCTCGTCGAGCAGCAGCACCGGCGCCGGGGACCCGAGGGCCCGGGCCAGGCCGAGGCGCTGGCGCTGGCCCAGCGACAGGCCGGTCCCGTCCCGGCCGATGACCTCGTCCAGGCCGGCCGGCAGGGTGGCCAGCACCGCGTCGAATCCCGAAGCGCGGCAGGCCTCGTCGATGTCGTCCAGCGGGCCGAACAGTTCCAGGTTGCTGCGCACCGTGCCGGGCAGCAGCACCGGGCGCTGCGGTAGCCACGCGATGCGCCGCCACCACTGGGCCGGGTCGATCTCGCGAAGATCGCGCCCGTCCACCAGGATCCGTCCCGAACTCGGCGGGGTCAGGCCCAGCACGGCGGCCACCGCGGTGCTCTTGCCCGCGCCGTTCGGACCGGTGAACACCGTGACCCGGCCCGGGACGATGTCGGCGGTCAACCGGTCGGGGGCGTCGCCGTCGCGGCCGGTGACGGACAGGTCCTCCAGCCGGATGCTGAGGTCGCGATCGGCCGGTGCAACGGTCCCGGCGGCGGGGGAGGGCTCCGACTCCAGCAGGTGCAGCGCCGCGTCGGCGGCGGCCTTACCGTCCTGGGCGGCGTGGAACTGCACCCCCACCCGGCGCAGCGGCCAGAACACCTCGGGGGCCAGCAGCAGCGCGGTCAGCCCCGCCACCAGGGTCATCTCGCCGAACACCAACCGCAGACCGACACTGACCGCCACCAGTGCCACCCCGAGGGTGGCGATCAACTCCAGCACCGCAGCGGACAGGAATGCGATCCGCAGCGTCTGCATCGCCGAACGCCGATGCGCGGCGCTGAGTTCGGCGATGCGATGGGCCGGACCGGCGGCCCGGCCCAGTGCCCGCAGCGTCGGTATACCGGCCACCAGATCGAGCAGTCGGGACTGCAGGGTTGTCATCGCGGCCAGTGCCGCCGCGGACCGGTCGGCGGTCAGTTTGCCGATCAGCACCATGAACAGCGGGATGAGCGGCAGCGCGACCGCGACCACCGCGGCGGACTGCAGATCGGTCGCGGCGATCACCAGTACCGTTGCCGGGGTGAGGATCCCGGCCAGGATCACCGCGGGCAGGTATCCGGTGAAGTACGGGCGTAACCCGTCCAGACCGCGGGTGACCACGACGGTGGCCTCGTCGCGTACCCCGTGCAACCGGTGCGGGGGCAGCGCCGTCACCGCGCGCAGTACCTGCGCCGACAGGTCACCGATCAGCCGGGTCGCCGCCCGCTGGCTCAGACCGGCCTGCGCGCGCTGGGCCAGCGCCCGGGCCGCCCAGAGGCCGGCCAGGACGACGAGTTCGGTGCTCCAGAACCCCACGGTGCGGGTGGCCGGGTCGGTGATGACACCGGCGACCACGCGGGCCAGCACCACGGCACCGGCCACCGTCGCCGCACTGATCACCAGCCCGCACAGCACCGCTGCACCGAGGTAGCGGCGCATGCCGGGCGATGAGAGCCAACCGGGCGAGCGCGGCGACGGGGACTGGGGCGCGGTCACGGCAGGCGAGGTGACAGGCCCGCCGGATCGGGGATCCGCTCGGCCGAGATGCGTTGCCGGAACACCCAGTACGTCCAGCCCTGGTAGACCAGCACCAGGGGAGTGACCACCAACGCGGCCCAGGTCATGATCTTCAGGGTGTACGCCGAGGACGACGCGTTCTCGATGGTCAGGCTCCACGCCGGATCCAGCGTGGACGGAATCAGGTTGGGGTACAGGCAGCCGAACACCATCACCACGACGGCCGCCACGACGGCGGTGGTGGCGGCGAAGGCGAAACCGTCCCCGCCGTCGGAGAGCACCAGCATCACCGCGGTCAACTGGGCCGCCACGGCGAAACCGAGCACCAGCCAGGTCCAGTGCGTGCCGTACGCCAGTTGGGTCCACAGCCCGAACAGCGCCACCACCGCGGTCACCGGCAGGGCCAGCCGGATCGCGTAGCGGCGGGCGTCGGCCCGCACGGTCCCCTCGGTCTTCAGCGTCACGAACGCCGCGCCGTGCAGCAGGAACAGCCCGCAGGTGGCCAGTCCGCCCAGCACGGTGTACGGGTTGAGCACATCACCGATGCCGAGCGCGATCTGGTGGTCGGCATCCACCGGCAGCCCGCGCAGCAGCGCGGCGAAGGTGACGCCCCACAGCACGGCAGGTACCCAGGACCCGACCGCGATGGCGATGTCGGCGCGTCGGCGCCAGGTCGGATCGTCGACCTTGCCGCGCCATTCGATGGCGCACACCCGCACGATCATGGCCACCAGGATGGCCAGCAGCGGGATGTAGAGGCCGGAGAACATGGTGGCGTACATACCGGGGAACGCCGCGAACATGGCGCCGCCCGCGGTGATCAACCAGACCTCGTTGCCGTCCCACACCGGGCCGATGGTGTTCAGTACGGCCCGGCGGTGCTTCTCGGGGTCACGCGGCGCCTCGCCCTCGGTGGCCCGGGCGGCGCTGCGGCCGAAGAACCACATCAGCATGCCGACGCCGAAGTCGAAGCCCTCCAGCACCAGGAAGCCGACGAACAGCACGGCCAGCGTGACGAACCAGAACAGTTGAAGGTCCATGGCACGCCTCCTAATACGCGAACGAGAGTGGTTTGACGTCGTCCTCGCCCGGTGGCGTCGGGGGGATCGGTTCGGTGTCGTGCTCCAGCGGGCCCTCCACCACGTAGCGGCGGATCAGCCAGAACCAGATCACCGCCAGCACCGCGTAGATCGCGGTGAAGATGATCAACGACATCAGCACCATGCCCGTGGAGTGGTTCGAGACACCCTGGGACACGGTGAGCCGCAAAACCGGATCACCGGTCGGGTTCGGCGCGACCACCCAGGGTTGGCGGCCCATCTCGGTGAACACCCAGCCGGCGCTGTTGGCCAGGAACGGGGTCGGCAGGGTCAGCAAGGCGAACGTGCCGAACCAGCGTTGCCGAGGGATCCGGCCGCCGCGGGTGAGCCACAGCGCGGCCATGGCGAAAAGCATTGGCACCGCCAGGAACCCGATCATGGCCCGGAACGACCAGTAGGTGACGAACAGATTGGGCCGGTAGTCCCCGGGGCCGAACTTCTGCTCGTACTCCGCCTGCAGATCCTGCACACCCTGCAGTTCGACACCGCTGAACTTGCCCTCGGCCAGGAAGGGCAGCACATAGGGCACCTCGATGAGGTGGATGACGCTGTCGCAGTTGTTGTGCGTGCCGACGGTGAGCACCGAGAAGTTCGGATCGGTTTCGGTGTGGCACAGCGATTCCGCCGAGGCCATCTTCATCGGCTGCTGCTGGAACATCAGCTTGCCCTGCACATCGCCGGTCCAGGCCAGCGCGGCCGCGGCGACGAAGGCGATGACGCAGCCCAGGATGGTGGCCGGCCGGTGCATGGTGCGGGCATCCGGGTTGTCCGGATCGCGCACCATCCACCAGGCGCAGATGCCCGCCACGAATGTTCCGGCCACCAGGAACGAGCCGGCCACCGCGTGCGGGAAGGCGGCCAGCGCGGTGTTGTTCGTGAACAGTTCGACGATGCTGGTCAGTTCGGCGCGGCCGGTCTCCGGGTTGTACCGCGCACCGACCGGGTGCTGCATGAAGGAGTTCGCGGCGATGATGAAGAACGCCGAGGCGTTGACGGCGAACGCGACGATCCAGATGCAGGCCAGGTGCACCAGTTTCGGCAGCCGGGTCCAGCCGAAGATCCACAGCCCCAGGAAGGTCGATTCGAAGAAGAAGGCGACCAGACCCTCCATGGCCAGCGGTGCGCCGAAGACATCACCGACGAACCGGGAGTACTCGCTCCAGTTCATGCCGAACTGGAACTCCTGGACGATGCCGGTGGCCACGCCGAGGGCGAAGTTGATCAGGAAGAGCTTGCCGAAGAACCGGGTCAGCCGGTACCAGGCGGTGTTGTCGGTGACGACCCACAGCGTCTGGAACACCGCGATGAGCGGTGCCAGCCCGATGGTCAGCGGCACGAAGATGAAGTGATAGACGGTGGTGATTCCGAATTGCCACCGTGCGACGTCCAGAGCGTCCATGTGCACCAGTTCCTGAGATGCGGGAGAGCCTCACTGCCCAACTACGACATAGTGTAGTAGTCCTCCCGTCCCGCACCCCAGAAACGTGGTGCGAATTACTAGCTGGCCGGAGCGGCCACCGGGGGAGCCGGCGGCTCGGCGGGCGGATCGGTCGGCGGGATCGACTCCACTGCAGGGGCGGACGTTCCCTTCTTGGTCGCGGACCGGATACCGAACGCGGTCACGATCTCCGAGACGCCGATGAAGATCAGGCAGAACCCACCGACCAAGGCCAGGGTGCCCAGCGACTCGAACGGAGCGGCCAGCACGATGATGCCGGCGACCAGGCTGATCAGGCCGACGATGATGTTCCAGACGCGTCCGGGCAGCGTCGGGTCGCTGATCGCCGAGACGGCGGTGGCCACGCCGCGGAAGATGAAGCCCACGCCGATCCAGATGGCCAGCAGCAGCACCGCATCGGTGATCCGGATGAGCGCGAGGGCCCCGAGAACGACGGATGCGGCGCCGCTGATGAACAGCAGCACCCGGCCACCTTTGGCCACCTTGAGGCTGAAGGCGAGCACGATCTGGGCGATGCCGGTCACCAGCAGGTAGGCGCCGAAGAAGATTGCCGTCACCAGGATGGTCTTGCCCGGCCACACCAGGACCGCGATGCCGAGCGCCACTGCCAAAAGGCCCGAGATCAGGGTGGATTTCCAGAGCTGGGGCAACAGGCTGGGGGGAGCGAGGATCGTCATGGGCGAAGTGTCCCACAGCGTCAGATGCCGCTGGGCGATATCGGCACACCGTGCCCCGTTGGTGGTTAATCTTCGATTACGACAGTGCGCGCTTGATCCAGGGTCACTATCGTCATTTCGGCTTGAAGATGACGGGCGTGACGGTGATGACGCCCGATCCGACGAGAAAGAGGCAATCGTGGCAGCAGGACGAGAGAACCGCCGGGGCAAGATGTGGCGCGTAGCGGCGGCGTTCGCGGCGAGTGGAGCCCTGCTCGCGGTGGGCTGCACGAGCAACACCGACAGCGCGGGGCCGACGACGAGCACCCCGGCCACCTCGGCCGAGAAGGTGGAGTCCATCGCCAACACGGTGCCCGAGGCCATCAAGTCCTCCGGCAAGCTGATCGTGGGCGTGAACATCCCCTACGCCCCCAACGAGTTCAAGGATGAGTCCGGCAAGATCGTCGGCTTCGACGTGGACCTGATGAACGCCATCGCCGGGACGCTCGGGCTGACCCCGGATTACCGCGAATCCGACTTCGCCAAGATCATCCCGTCCATCCAGGGCGGCACGTTCAACGTCGGCATGTCCTCCTTCACAGACAGCAAGGAACGGGAGCAGCAGGTCGACTTCGTCACCTACTTCTCCGCGGGCACCCTGTGGGCCCAGCCGGCCGGCGGCGACATCGACCCCGAGAATGCCTGCGGTAAGCGGGTCGCGGTGCAGGCCACCACCGTGCAGGAGACCGACGAGCTCCCCGCGCGCAGCAAGAAATGCACCGATGAGGGCAAGCCCGCCATCGAGATCATCCCGTTCGACAGCCAGGACGCCGCAACCAACGCCGTGGTGCTCGGCCAGGCCGACGCCATGTCCGCGGACTCTCCGGTGACGCTGTACGCGATCAAGCAGACCAACGGAAAGCTCGTGCAGGCAGGGGAGACTTTCGATTCGGCTCCTTACGGCTGGCCGGTCGAGAAGAACTCACCGCTGGCGCAATCGCTGGTGCAGGCGCTGCAGCACCTGATCGATACGGGCAAGTACAAGGAGATCGCGGCGAACTGGGGCCTCGAAGAGGGCATGATCGACAAGCCGGTGATCAACGGCGCGGTCTCGTAGTTGAGCCTGCCTGCAATGAGTGAGGCCGGCTCACCGTCACCCGAATCCATCGACGCGGTTCCACTGCGCCATCCGTGGAGGTGGGTGGCGGCAGCCGTAATCCTCGTCCTGGTGGGTCTCTTCGTGTACGGGGCCGCCACCAATCCGGCCTACGGCTGGTCGACATTCGCCGAGTACATGTTCAACGAGCGGATTCTGCTCGGCGTGTCCAACACGCTGCAGCTGACCGTGTATTCGATGGCTATCGGGATCATCCTCGGCGTACTGCTCACCGTGATGCGGTTGTCCGAGAATCCAGTGCTCAGCTCGGTTGCGTGGGTGTTCCTGTGGATCTTCCGAGGCACCCCGGTGTACGTGCAGTTGGCGTTTTGGGGCCTGATTCCGACGATCTACCAGAATCTGCAACTCGGCGTGCCGTTCGGCCCGTCGCTGTTGCACATCGATCTGCAGAGCCTGTCGTACCCGTTCGCGCTGGCGGTCATCGGTCTGGCGCTCAACGAGGCGGCGTATATGGCCGAGATCGTCCGCGCCGGTATCACATCCGTGCCGGAGGGGCAGATGGAAGCGTCGACGGCGTTGGGTATGTCCTGGGGGCTGGCGATGCGCCGCACCGTTTTGCCGCAGGCGATGCGGGTCATCATCCCGCCGACGGGCAACGAGATCATCAGCCTCTTGAAGACGACCTCGTTGGTCACGGCGGTCCCGTATGCGTTGGACCTCTACAGCATCGCCACCCGGGAGATCGCCGCGCGGATCTTTCAGCCGGTGCCGCTGCTGCTGGTCGCGGCGGCGTGGTATCTGGTGATCACCAGTGTGCTGATGATCGGGCAGCACTACCTTGAGCGGCATTTCTCCCGGGGCGCGTCGCGCAAGCTGACCTCCAAGCAACTAGAGGCGCTCGCCAAGGCGCAGATGGGTACTACGCCGTGACGACCTCGGAGCCTGCCGCTCAGCCGATGGTGAAGGCCGAACTGGTGTGTAAGGACTTCGGCGCACTGAAGGTGCTCAAGGGCGTCACCCTGGAGGTGCACAAGGGGCAGGTGCTGGTGCTCGTCGGGCCGTCGGGATCGGGCAAGTCGACCTTCCTGCGCTGTATCAACCACCTCGAGACGGTCACCGCGGGTCGGCTCTACGTCGACGGTGCACTGGTCGGCTACCACGAGCGCGGTGGCAAGCTGCACGAGATGAAGCCCCGCGACGTCGCCAAGCAGCGCCGTGATGTGGGAATGGTGTTCCAGCACTTCAATTTGTTTCCGCACCGGACCGCGCTCGGCAATGTGGTCGAGGCACCGACCCAGGTGAAGCGGCAGAACAAGAAGCAGGCGACCGAGCGTGCCCTCGATCTGCTGAATCAGGTCGGGCTGGCGGACAAGGCCGGCGCCTATCCGGCGCAATTGTCCGGCGGTCAGCAGCAGCGCGTGGCCATCGCCCGGGCGCTGGCGATGAACCCCAAGCTGATGCTGTTCGACGAGCCGACCTCGGCGCTGGACCCGGAACTCGTCGGCGAGGTGCTCGCGGTGATGAAGAAGCTTGCCGCCGAAGGCATGACGATGATCGTGGTGACCCACGAGATGGGGTTCGCCCGTGAGGTCGCCGATGAACTGGTCTTCATGGACGGCGGCGTGGTGGTGGAGCGCGGCAACCCCACCGAGGTGATGCGCAACCCGCAGAACGAACGCACGAAAGCCTTTCTGTCCAAGGTGATGTAGGGCGGTGCGCGCGCTCAAGCCGGTGGATCCGGTGGCCCCGCTGTGGCGGGCCGCGCAGGTCTTCCGGTTGCTCAGCTGGATCTACGCGCTGTACTTCCAACTGTCCAAGAACGCCGAACTGGACCGCCCGGTGCTGGGCTGGGTGCTGTTCGCGGTGCTGACCGCGGCGACCGCGGCGTGCGGGGTGGCCTACCTGCAGGGGTTCGGCCGGCGACCGGCCTGGGTGCTGGCCGAGGCCGCGGTGGTGGTCGCGCTGATGGGCAGCACCGTGCTGGTCGCCGCACCGCAGTGGACGCTGGACAACCAGTCCTGGCCCACCACCCTGTGGGCGACCAATGCGGTGGTGTCGGCGGCGATCCTGGCCGGCCCGGTGGCCGGGATGGGCATGGGGCTGGCGGTGATGGCGACCGCCGCCGCGCTCAAGGGTGCGATCGCCGTGGATCTGGTGCGCAGCCCGACCATCCTCATCGAGCTGAGCGTCGGGCTGGCCATCGGCATGGCCGCCAACACCGCGCGCCGGGCGCACGCCGAGGTGGAACGCGCGGCCCGGCTCAGCGCGGTGCTGGCCGAACGCGAAAGGCTGTCCCGGCATGTCCACGACGGCGTGCTGCAGGTGCTGGCGATGGTCGCCCGGCGAGGCCGCGAGATCGGCGGCGAGACAGCCCGACTGGCCGAGGCGGCCGGGGAACAGGAACGGGCGCTGCGGCGGCTGCTCAGCGAGGTCCAGATCGAGGGAACGACGGTGGCCGCCGACAGTGATCTCGGCCTGTTGCTGCGCAGGCACGCCGCCGACCGGGTGGCGGTGAGCGTGCCCGCCGAGCCGGTGCACCTCGATCCGGAGGTGGCCGCCGAGGTGGAGGCCGCCACCGTCAACGCGCTGACCAACGTGGAACGCCACGCCGGCGCGGGCGCGCGCGCCTATGTGCTGCTGGAGGATCTCGGTGACGAGGTGGTGGTGAGCATCCGTGATGACGGGCCCGGAATCCTGCCGGGCAGACTGGACGAGGCGGTCGGCGAGGGGCGGGTGGGCGTGAGCAAGTCGATCCGGGGACGGATGGCCGCACTCGGCGGAAGGGCCGAGCTGACCACCTCGGTGGGCGGGGGCACCGAATGGGAGCTGACGGTGCCGCGCGGGAGGAGCCGGTGAGCGAGCAACCGACCACCGTGATGGTGGTGGACGATCACCCGATCTGGCGCGATGCGGTGGCCCGGGATCTAGCCGAGGCCGGATTCGACGTGGTGGCCACGGCCGACGGTGTGGCCACCGCGCGGCGTCGCGCCGAAGTGGTGCAGCCCGCCGTGGTGGTGATGGATATGCAGCTGTCCGACGGGACCGGCGCCCTGGCCACCCAGCAGGTGCTGGCGGTTTCCGCGGCCTCGCGGGTTCTGGTGCTGTCCGCATCCGACGAGCGCGCCGACGTGCTGGAGGCGGTGAAGGCCGGCGCCACCGGTTATCTGGTCAAGAGCGCCTCGAAAACCGAACTGGCGGAAGCAGTTCGGGCGACAGCCGCGGGGCGTGCGGTGTTCACCCCCGGACTGGCCGGGTTGGTGCTGGGGGAGTACCGGCGGATCGCGCAGACCGGACGGGACGCAGCGCCCGGGCCGAGCCTGACCGACCGGGAGACCGAGATCCTGCGGTATGTCGCGAAGGGGTTGACCGCCAAGCAGATTGCGCAACGGCTGTCGCTGAGCCACCGCACCGTGGAAAACCATGTGCAGGCCACCTTCCGCAAGCTCCAGGTGGCCAACCGGGTGGAGGCGACCCGGTACGCGATCGAGCACGGCCTCGACCGATAGGTGGCCGGCGGCGGCGATTCGAGTAGTCCTACTCATCTCCTCAGGCGTTCGAGTACGCCACGATGAGCACATGACCGAACCTCAGCAGGTGCTCACCCGGTTGTCCGCGGAGTTCGCGACGCTGTCACTGACGTTGTCCCGGGCGTCGGCCGAACTGACGCATCTGGCCGGCACGCTGCAGCCGGCACCGGACCAACCGGCCTGGACCGCAGCGCAATACCAGCAGTACGCGCAGTATCAGCAGTACTACGCGCAGTACCCGCACGCCCGGCCGTACCCGCAATACCCCGATTCCGGAGCGCCCGCACCGCAACCCGCACCGCCGCCGGCCCCGCAACCATCCCCGGCGGCGTCGACGTCCCCGCCCGTCCCCGCCGAGCGACCCCGCAGACCTGGATCGGCAAGGCGCTGGCTGCGGCGGGCGTCGCGGTGACGCTGATCGGTGTCGTCCTGCTGGTGGTGCTGGCCGCGCAGGCCGGTCTGCTGGCCCCGCCGGTGCGGGTGGCCGCCGGTGCGGCGCTCGCCGGCGGACTGGTGGCGGTCGCGCTGCGGCTGTACACCCGCCCCGGCGGCCGGGTCGGCGCGATCGCGCTGGCGGCCACCGGCATCGCCGCTGCCTATATAGATGTCATCGCGGTCACCACCATCTACGAATGGGTGCCCCCGGTGGCCGGGCTGTTGATCTCCGCGGTGATCGCCGGTGCGGGGCTGACGTTGGCCCGCCGGTGGGATTCCGAGCATCTGGGCCTGTTGGTGCTGGTGCCGCTGACGATCCTGGCTCCGGTGGTCACCGGTGACATCACCCTGCTGCTGATCGGTTTCATGCTGGCGCTGGCCGCGGTGACGTTGCCGGTGCAGCTGGGCCGGGACTGGACCTGGATGTTCACGGCGCGGGTCGCCGCGGGCAGCGGCCCGGTGCTGCTGGCCCTGATCGGTGCCGCGTTCGGGTCCGAGGACCGTCCCTGGCTTGCCGCCGCGGCCGCCATCGCGGCACTGCTCGCGATCGGCTCGGCGCTCGTCCTGCTGCCGACCAGCGCTCACCGGACCGGGCTCGCGCTGCTCGGGGCGGCCGGCGCACTGCCGGTGCTCGGGGTGTCTGCGGCCGTGGACCGGGTGCCCGCCGCGCTCATCATCGCGGCGCTGGCCGGGACCGTGCTTTCCGTCGTGCTGGCGGCCCGGCGGTGGCCCGGGGTCACGCCCGCGGTCCGGCAGGTGTGGTCGGCGCTGGCGGCCGTGGCCGCCCTGGTGGCCGTCGCCGTCGCCTTCGACGGTGAGGTGGCCGGGCCGGTGCTGGTGGCCCTGGCGGTCGTGGTGGCCGTGGCCGGGCGGCACAGCACCGGCGCGCAGTGCGCGGCGCTGGCGTTCGGCGCCATCGGGGGTACCTATTATCTGGCGCTGGCCTCACCGGCCATGCTCGCCACGGCGACCGAGATGGCAACCACCGAGGTCGTTTCCGTGCTGGTGTCCAGCGTGCTGCTGGTGCTGTACGCGCTCGCGCAGGCGTGGGCGCTGAGCCGCCGCGGTGACGCCGATGCCGGCCGCGTGCTGATCGCCGCCGCGGCGGTGGTGATCGGTTACGCGGTGACGGTGTTCACGGTGACCGTGGGTGTCCTCATCGGCGGGACCGGAGCCGGCTTCCTGGCCGGACACATGGCGGCCACCATCTGTTGGATCATGTTGGCGGCCGGGCTGTTCGGGTATGCGGCACGACTGGACCGGGCGGACCGCTCGGTGCCCATCGGTGGCGGGATGGCCTTGGTGGCGGCGGCGGTCGCCAAACTGTTCCTCTTCGATCTGGGCACGCTCGACGGCATCTTCCGGGTGGCGGTGTTCATCGTCGTCGGGCTGGTACTGCTGGGCATGGGCGCCGGCTACGCCCGGCTGCTGAGCCAGCAGGATCAGCAGCGAAGAGATCCAGCTGATCTGGAATAATTCCAGAAAAGGTCTGGTTGGACCTGGCATGACTACTCCACAGAGCACCCGACGCGCCGATTCCGACATCCAGGGCTTCGTGGCCTCGCCCGAACTGCGGGCCAGCCTGCAGCAGGTCCTGGTCGACCTGATCGAACTGCACCTGCAGGGCAAACAGGCGCACTGGAACGTGGTGGGCACCAACTTCCGTGACCTGCACCTGCAACTCGACGATCTGGTCGACTTCGCCCGCGAGGGCAGCGACACCGTCGCCGAGCGGATGCGGGCGCTGCAGGCGCCGGCCGACGGCCGCACCGACACCGTGGCGGCGCGCACCACGCTGCCCCAGTTCCCGCCCTACGAGCGCAGCACCACCGATGTCGTCGACCTGATCGCCGCCCGGGTGTACGCCGCGGTGGACACCCTGCGGGCCGTGCACGACCGCGTGGATGCCGAGGATCCCACCAGTGCAGACATCCTGCACCAGCTCATCGAGGGGCTGGAGAAGCGGGCCTGGTTGATCAAGTCCGAGAACTACAAGGTGTGACCGCCATTGGTCAGCACGGCGGCACCGGACGCCGGCTCGGTGGTGCCGGGTGCGGGGCGGCGGCCCACCAGATACCAGGTGTGCATCGGCCCCTTGCCCTTCACGTCCACCTCGCCGCGCTCCTCGAACACGTAACTGGCGTTGATCCGGTCATAGACGGCCTGGGGCACCTGTATGCGCCCCTCTTCGTCCGTGCTCTCCATCCGGGAGGCCACGTTGACCGCGTCACCCCAGACGTCGTAGAAGAAC
This sequence comes from Mycolicibacterium aurum, assembly GCA_900078775.1. Taxonomy (GTDB): domain Bacteria; phylum Actinomycetota; class Actinomycetes; order Mycobacteriales; family Mycobacteriaceae; genus Mycobacterium; species Mycobacterium aurum_A. The sequence continues at coordinate 2,503,342 of LT549889.1, read as the reverse complement.
TTGCGTGAGCCGACGATGCCGGCCACCACCGGGCCGGCGGCGATCCCGATCCGCAGCGGCACCTCGCGGCCCTGTTGATCGCGTAGCCCGTCGACCGCGGCGGCCATGTCCAGGGCCAGGCAGGCCAGCGACTCCAGGTGGTCGGGTCGGGGGTGTGGGACGCCGCTGACGACCATGTACGAATCGCCGCTGGTCTTGATCTTCTCCAGGCCGTGCCGGTCAACCAGCGCATCGAAGTCGGTGAACAGCCGGTTCAGGAAGACCACCAGTTCGGCCGGGTCCGTATCACTGGCCCGTTCGGTGTATCCGGCGATGTCGGCGAACAGGATCGAGGCGTCCTCGTACCCGTCCGCGATGATGGCGTCGTCGCGGTCCTTGAGTCGGGTGGCGATGCTGTCCGGGAGGATGTTGGCCAGTAGCGCCTCGGATTTCGCGAATTCCAGTCTCAGCGCATTCTCGGCACGGTCGATCCGGCGCATCGCCGACCCCACCACGATGACCATCATCAAGCTTGCTGCGGCCACCGTGATCGCGAAGCTGACCCGCATCCAGGACTCCGGGAAGACCCCGGTGTTGGGGACGACGATCCACTCCAGCGTGATCGCGAGTGCGGCCCCGGAGGCGGCGAGCGCCGACGCGATGGCGAGATGGTCGCTGCCGATCACCAGGATGGTCAGCGCCGCGCCCACGAAGAAGTAGAACTGCAACCCGCTGTCGGTGCCGAGCTGGGCGCACGCGTACGCGGTGAAGAGGTACGCGAACGTCACGAACACCGTGGCGGCGATCATCGGGCCGAACCGGTACAGCGCCGGCATGACGGTGAAACCGATTGCCGCCACAAGATTCACCAGCCAGATGTGGGTGGCGTGCGGGATGAGGACGATCTCGGCGAGGCCGTAGGCCGCCACGATCGTGGCGGCGATCCGGGTGCTGATGGTCAGCGTCGCACGGCGCCTGCTGGCCGCATCTTCGTAGCCCCGACGGCCCTCCGGGAGGTCGGGCAGGCATCCGTGAGGCCCCGCGACAGCCACCCTCGGAGAGTACCCCCGCCCGAACGGCGGGAAGGGCCCGAATCGGCCGATCTGCGCAGCCGGCGGGCGAGGCTTGTCCAAAAATTGACGGAAGCGCAACGTCCACCGATTGGGGGACACGACCGCAACTTAGCTAACGCAGACGTCAATATTCGCCGCGGCGGTGGCGCGCCAGCGGTGAGCGGTCGACTCGGAGGGACCAACGGCCCCCGACCAGCAAACTGTTGTGAATCGGGTCACAGTTGCATCTCGGGCATGCCTCGATCTTGTTGCGAAAAAACTTTGCCAGTTCTGCGTGCGGTTGTCTCGATTTGATTACGACACCCCCTGACGTGAGTTTGCTAGAAAATGATAACCGCGCGTAACAAAACGCTCCCAAACTGGACTTATTCGAAAGTTTCGCAATTTGCTATCGAATGGGTTAATTTGCTTGACAGCGCGATGTCATGTCCGAACTAGCGCCTGTAAGAACGGGAGTCGCCATGTGGGATCAGATGCGTAAGCCGATCCGCAACGTTGCCATCCGCGGAGTGATCGCTTTGATAGCTGCATCACTTTTCGCGGCTACGGCGAGCCAGCAGGTCTTGCCGCTGACCAAACAACGGGCCTACAACGTGATGCAGGTCGCGCAAATCGAAGAGGCTCCGTCGACCATCGGCATCTCCGATTCCGACGTGTTCTTCGCCGGCAGCCTGGCCGAGATCAACGAGCGGCTCGACCTGATGCAGTCACTGGGCGTCTCCAACGTCCGCATCCTGGTGCCGTGGGCCAATATGCAGCCGCTGCACCCCGACACCCCGTTGGGGCTCGGCGCGATCCGCTGGGAGCAGCTTGACCTGGTGGTCAACGCCGCCGCAGCGCGGGGCATGGGCATCCTCGGCGTGCTGAACTCGACGCCGGTGTGGGCCAGCGCCAACCTGCCGATCAACGGCACTCCGACCGACTTCAACCGCTTCGCGTCCTTCGCGAAGGCCGTCGCACTGCGCTACGGCGAGAAGATCTCGGCCTACGAGGTGTGGAACGAGCCCAACTCGGTCCAGTTCTGGAACTCGATCAATCCGACCACGTATACCGAGATGCTCAAGGTCACCTACACCGCCCTGAAGCAGGCCGCGGCCCAGCTCGGCACCGAGATCACCGTCGTCGGTGGCGTTGTGGGCGCAGGCATGAGCATCTCCGGGCTCACCATGAACCCGGTGGACTTCGTCCGCAAGATGCTGGAAGCCGGCGCCAACGGCTACTTCGACGCGCTCTCCTTCCACGCGTACAACATGACCTGGAAGTTCTCGCAGACCCAGGGCAACGCCTGGCAGGACGCGCCGCTGACGCAGCTGAACCAGATCCGTGCCCTGCTGGACGCGGCGCTGGCGCCGGGGCAGGAACAGATCAAGATCTGGATGACCGAGTACGGCATGCCGACCAACGTGATGACCGACGCCAAGCAGGCCGAATTCATCAAGGACATGCTCGAGACCTGGCAGACCATCGCCGGTGCCGGTCCGGTCTTCCTGTACACCATCAAGGACTGGCTGAACGGTGCTGCCAACAACAACGAGGCGCACTTCGGCATCTTCCGGGCGGACGGCACCATGAAGCCGGTCGGGCAGATCATCAAGGACCTGATCGAACTGCTGACCAATCCTCAGGAGAACCCGGGCGGTCCCGGTCCGGGTCAGGGCCGGGTGCCGGCGCCGGCGGCAGCAACCCGGTCGCCGCCTTCATGAAGGCGATTCAGAAGGCCGTCAGCGGAATGTTCAGCGCCTTCAACGTTTTCCCGAACCTGGTGTCCGCGTTCAGCTCGGCGCTGAACAACTTCTTCGGCGGTCTGTTCGGCAAGAAGCCCAAGACGGTCGCCGCGGCGGGTGCCCGGATGGCCGGTGCGGGAGCCCTGGCGGACGAGGCGCCGGAGTCGGTTGCCGACGGGCCGGCCAAGGACGCCGACGCTTCCGGTGCTGAACTCGAAACCGGCACTGAGGCAAAGGGTTCCGTTACCGATGTGAAGTCGGTGCAGCAGGTCCAGGGCGGCGTCACCGAGGCCGTGCAGGAGCCGGTCACCGAGGAACTGCCGGTCGCCGACGAGGTTCCGGCCGACGAGGTCACCGACGAGGTCGTCGAGGACGTCACCGAGGAGGCGCCCGCTGAGGAGGCCACCGAGGTCGAGGACGTGGTCTCCGCACCGGTCACCGAGACTGAGTCGGATGCCACCGAGACGGTGAATGAGAACGTCACCGACGAGTCGGCCGCCGCCGACACCGTGGCGGTGGACAAGGAGGGCACCACCTCGGTCACCGGCAAGACGCGTGAACTCGCGTCGGACTCCACGGAGACCGCTTCGCCGGAGGTGCGGGAGACCGCGGGTCCGAGCCTGAAGGGCCGTCAGGAGCTGAGCTCGCGTTCGCCGAAGGGCCTGCGTAAGTCGGTGCGGACCGGCAGCGAAAGCAGCCAGGAGTCACGGACGCCGGCTCGCCAGAGTGCCGGTGGCGGTTCGGATTCCGGATCGGACTCGGGTAGCGCCGACTAGCTCCTGAAGGAGCGCGAAGCTCTGCCGCTGCGGGAACTCGGACATTCCCGCAGCGGCAGCTTCGTATCCGGGTCCGGAGTCGGTGGGCTCAGATCGAGGTGGTCTGGCCTGCCGATTCGCTGTCTGCGGACCCGGCATCGGCATCAGTGTCCGGCGAGACCGAGGAGCCTGCCGATCCCGACGGAGTCGACGCGCCGGTCGGCTCGGAATGCTTCGGCTCCGAGGCCTCCTCGTCCGGGCCGTCCGCGAGGTCTTCGGCGGTGAGATCCCCGTCCGCGTCCTCGTCCTCGGGGTCGGACAGATCCTTATCCTCGGTAGGGTCGTCGAGGTCGGCCAGGTCGTCTTCCGTGCCGCCCGCGGTGATCGTGTCCGGTTCGGGCTCAAGCGAATCCGTGGGCTCGCCGCCCACGTCCTGCGGTAACTCCGCGCCGGCGTCCTCATCCGAGGTGTCGGGGCTCGGGTCATCGGGGTCCCCATCGCGGTCGGCGGGAGCGGCGGGCTCCTCCGGTTGCAGCGAGCCCTGCGGAACATAGCCGCTTCGGTCGTAGCCCTGGTCGATGATGGCGCGCAGTCGTGCGTCCAGCGCCTCCACCTCCTCGAGCAGGGTCGTCCGGCCGGTGAGCAGCTGCCAGGCGCGGGCCGCGTCGTAGAGCGACTGCAGAATCGGGAGTTCTTTGGTGGGGACCAGGACGTAGGTCGTGTTGCCCACCACCTTGATGAGGTTGTCCGGATCGTCCATGTCGACCTCCCCGTAGAACGGGTGCACGACGAGGAACGCCACCAGGTTGTTCAGGACGGCAAGCGCCGATGGATCGCCGTCCGGGCGGTCGGCGAAGAAGTCGTACTCGCGTGTGACATTGATTGTCTCGTACTGGGTTTCGGGTGTAGCGCCCGGAAACGTGATCCGGAAGAAGGGCTCGTATTCGCCGGCGTTCTGGGCTGCCGCGCCGGTGCCTGCGGTGGCCGGGTTGCCGATCATGACGATGATCAGCTCCGCGCGGGCCGGGGCCGTGTGGGGATCGGCGGCGAACTGCTGGAGTAGTCGGGTGACCGACAGGCAGCCCTGACTCTCGCAGGTGATGACCTTACGGCCCGAAATCGACTCGATGGCCCGCAGCAGCGCGGCGGTGCCTTCGGCGACCGATTCCTCCATCGACATGCCGACGAACCCGAGCGCGGCGGGGTACTCCACCACCTCGGTGGCGGTTACCGGGTCGTCGGCGAAGTTGTTCCTGGCGGGCCACTCCTGCAGTCCGGTGATCGGGGCGTTGTCCCATGACCCGGTCGCGCCGATCGATATCAGCGTGCTGGCCTGAGCGCTGACCGGAGCCATCAGCGATATCGACAGGGTGGTGGCGGTGAGTGGCGCCATCCAGGTGTGCTGGCTCTTGGCGCGATGACGTCCCCGGCCCCGGTATCCCGATCGCTTACGGGCCTGGCCGGGGCGGTGATGGGCTCCCATGGCAGTGCTCTCTCCGTGTGCAGTCGAAGCTCGCCAGGACCCATCTGGCGAATTATTGACGTTGTCGTCAGGATTTGTATCACATGGTTACCGGTCGGTAGGGGGTTTCTCAGGGTTCGTTCAAGTCCGAGTGACATCGGGTGTGGTCAACCGCATAGCCGCTGCGGAATCAGTTTTTCAGGAGGTGCTGACGGGTCGGTTTCCGGATCTCCCGGCGGCGGTACCGGTGCGGCGGGCTGGGGGAGTTTGCCGAGGGTGGGTGTTACAGCAAACAATGGCAGGGTCGCGGTGTTTACTCGTCGGCGTCGGAAACGGGCGCAGTCGGCCGGTGACGCAGGTGCGGGGGAGTGCGCGTTGGCACCCGGTCGGCGGGACGCGAAAGGCATTGTGATGCAGCGGGGTTCGCCGCACAGGCCGAGAATCAAGGCCGGGCTTCGCCGGTGTGGGACTCGGCGTGGATCTGCCGGTCAGATCGGGGAGTTGTGGTGCCCTCGGTGAGATTCGAACTCACACTGCACGGGTTTTGAATCCGTTTCCTCTGCCAGTTGGGATACGAGGGCGTGGTCGCGACTCGGTCGCGGATTACCACCATAGTGGATGCCCGGACGGCCTCTCATCGGCAGGCACGGATTACCCCAGGGTCGCCCTGAGCCGCCAATCGCGCGACAATGTCGGGCATGACAGAGGCCACCGCCCCGCACCGCGTGCTCATCGCCGAAGATGAGGCGCTCATCCGACTGGACCTGGCCGAGATGCTGCGGGAAGAGGGATATGAAGTTGTCGGGCAGGCCGGTGACGGTCAGGAGGCCGTCGATCTGGCCGAGAGCCTGAAGCCCGATCTGGTGATCATGGACGTCAAGATGCCTCGCCGTGACGGCATCGACGCGGCCTCCGAGATCGCCGCCAAACGGATCGCGCCGATCGTCATCCTCACCGCGTTTTCCCAGCGTGAGCTGGTCGAACGGGCCCGCGACGCCGGTGCGATGGCCTATCTGGTCAAACCCTTCTCCATCTCCGACCTGATCCCCGCCATCGAGGTGGCCGTCAGCCGGTTCGGCGAGATCGCCGCCCTGGAGGGCGAGGTCGCGAACCTGTCGGACCGCCTCGAGACGCGCAAGCTGGTCGAGCGGGCAAAGGGTTTGCTGCAGGCCAACCAGGGGATGACCGAGCCCGAGGCGTTCAAGTGGATCCAGCGCGCCGCGATGGACCGGCGCACCACCATGAAGCGGGTGGCCGAGGTGGTCCTGGAGACCCTGGACGCGCCCGCCGCGGACCCGTCGAGCGCCGAGAAATAACCTCCTCGACCTGGCCGCCGGGTTACGACTTCGTTTCCGGCTTTGGCGTTTGACCGGCTGACCCCGCCGATCTGCGCAACGCATCGTCCAACAGCACGCGACAAGCCCATGGGTTGGTTATGGTTTTCTCCGCGAAGCATCGCCGGCCCGGCCGTCCCGACCGGTTCGAGGTGCCGACCTGAACAAGGAACCGGAGGTGAGACGTGCGCGGTCACGTGGCACGCAAGGCATTTGCTCTCGGAAGCGCGGGCCTGGTGGCCCTCACGATTGCGGGCTGCAACCAGAGCACGCCCGAAGAAGAGGCGGCGCAGACCGACCTCTCGATCGTCGAGACGGTGCAGATCGACGAGAACGGCGCCGAGGTCAAGGCCGCTGAGGGCACCACGCCCGCCGACCCGGCGGGTGACGGCAACGCCACCTGCCCGCCGGTGTCCATCGCGATGGCCGGCGCGCTCAACGGCCCGGACGCGGCGCTCGGCATCAACATCAAGAACGGCATCCAACTGGCCATCGACCAGCACAACGAGGCCAACCCCGGCTGCCAGGTGCAGCTCAAGCCGTTCGACACCGAGGGTGACCCGCAGAAGGCGTCCAACATCGCCCCGCGGATCGTGGAGGACCAGTACACGATCGGCCTGATCGGCCCCGCCTTCTCCGGCGAGACCAAGGCCACCGGTGGCGTCTTCAACCAGGCCGGCCTGGTCGCCACCACCGCATCGGCCACCAACGTGACCCTGTCGGAGAACGGCTGGAAGACCTTCTTCCGCGGTCTGGCCAACGACGGGGTGCAGGGCCCCTCGGTCGCCAACTACCTGAAGAACACGTTGGGGCACAAGAAGATCTGCGTGGTCGACGACAGCACCGACTACGGTCTGGGCCTGGCCACCGCGGTGCGTGACACGCTCGGCCCGGTGGCCGATCCGGCCTGCAACATCTCGGTGAAGAAGGGCGACAAGGACTTCTCTGCCGCCGTCACCCAGATCAAGGGTGCCGCGCCGGAGTCGGTGTTCTTCGCCGGCTACTACGCGGAGGCGGCCCCGCTGGTGCAGCAGCTCAAGGACGGTGGCTTCGAGGGCACCTTCGTCAGCGCCGACGGCTCCAAGGACAACGAGTTCGTCAAGCAGGCGGGCGCATCGGCGGAGGGCGCGCTGCTGGCCTGCCCGTGCGGTCCGGCCACCGGTACCTTCGCCGAGGAGTACCGGGCCAAGTTCAACACCGAGCCCGGCACCTACAGCACCGAGGGTTATGACCTGGGCACCATCCTGCTCAAGGGTATCGACTCCGGTGCGATCACCCGGCCGGCTCTGCTGGAGTTCGTTCGCAACTACAAGGGCCAGGGTGTGGCACGTGAGTACTCCTGGAACCCGGAGGGCGAGCTGGAGACCACCCTCATCTGGATGTACGAGGTCAAGTAAGCGCTGAGACGAAGCGCGTCCGAGTGCGCATGCCTCGGACGCGCTTTCGTCTTCGCAGCCTCCGCCCCACCGAGCATCGCCCCACCGAGCATCGCCTCAGCGAGGAGCCCAGCACCGGATGAACTTGGCCGCCAACATCAACTTCAACGTCGGAGCGCTGTTCGACAGCTTCTGGCAGTTGACGATCGACGGCCTGTCCTGGGGCGCGATCTACGCCTTGGTGGCCGTCGGCTACACCCTGGTCTTCGGTGTGTTGCGGCTGATCAACTTCGCGCATTCCGAGATCTTCATGCTCGGCATGTTCGGCGCCTATTTCGCGCTGGACATCCTGCTCGGCTTCACCCCCAGCGGTAACGCCTACAACAAAGGGGTCGCGCTGACGATCCTCTACCTGGGCGTGGCCATGCTGTTCGCGATGCTGGTGTCCGGCAGTGCGGCGGTGGGTCTGGAGTTCATCGCCTATCGGCCGTTGCGCAAGCGCAACGCCAAGGCGTTGACCTTCCTCATCACCGCCATCGGCATGTCCTTCGTGCTGCAGCAGTTCGTCCTGTTCATCCTGCCCAAGCTGATACCCGGCTACGGTGGGCCGAACGCGCAACAGCCGATCGTACTGGTGCAGCCCAAGACCCAGTTCGAGTTGTTCGGGGTGGCCATCTCCAACACCACCATCGTCATCATCGGCTCGGCCTTGGTGCTGGCCCTGCTCACCGACGTGGCGCTCAACCGCACCAAGCTCGGGCGCGGTGTGCGCGCGGTCGCCCAGGATGCCAACACCGCCACCCTGATGGGGGTGTCGCGGGAGCGGGTCATCATGACCACCTTCCTGATCGGTGGTCTGCTGGCCGGCGCCGCGGCGCTGCTCTACACGCTGAAGGTGCCGCAGGGCATCATCTATTCCGGCGGATTCCTGTTGGGTATCAAGGCGTTCTCGGCGGCCGTCCTCGGCGGCATCGGCAACCTGCGCGGTGCCCTGCTCGGCGGTCTGCTGCTCGGCGTCATGGAGAACTACGGTCAGGCGGTGTTCGGCACCCAGTGGCGCGACGTCGTCGCCTTCGTGCTGCTGGTCCTGGTGCTGTTGGTCCGGCCCACCGGAATACTGGGGGAGAGCCTCGGGAAGGCGCGGGTATGAGCGACGCTTGCGGAGCGAATCAACAGTCGGCATGCGGGGCCCGAGCCTGTGAGGGGGCCGCATGAGCGACGCCAGTGGCGCACGCGCCAAGGTCATGGACTGGTGGGACGGACTGACCCGCGCCCAGAAATGGGTCTTCGGGGTGGTGCTGTTCGCCGGGATCGCGTTGTCCCCGCTGTTCACCCCGGGCTTCGTGGACACCCCGGGCATCAGCTTCGGCGGCACCATGGCCCAGTTCGCCATGGTCGCGATCATCGCGATCGGCCTCAATGTCGTTGTCGGGCAAGCCGGTCTGCTGGACCTGGGCTACGTGGGGTTCTACGCCGTCGGGGCGTACACGGTGGCGCTGTTGACCAGCCCGGAGAGCCCGTGGAACCAGATGGGCACCTCGGCCTTCTTCAGCACCCCGTGGGCCTGGCTGTCCTGCGTCCCGATCGCGATGGCCGTCACCGCGCTCAGCGGGCTCATCCTGGGCACCCCGACCCTGCGGCTGCGCGGTGACTACCTGGCCATCGTGACCCTCGGATTCGGCGAGATCATCCGGCTGCTCGCCGACAATCTCTCCGATGTCACCAACGGCCCGCGCGGCCTCAATCAGGTTGCCTTCCCGCACTTCCTGGAGAGCGAGGAGCATCCCGAGGGGGTGTTCTCGGTGTCCAACTCCGGCGGCGACGCCAACTACGGCACCTGGTGGTTCTGGCTCGGCCTGATCCTCATCGTGGGCATCCTGCTGCTGGTCGGCAACCTGGAGCGCAGCCGGGTGGGCCGCGCCTGGATCGCCGTCCGCGAGGACGAGGACGCGGCAGAAGTGATGGGCGTCAACGCCTTCAAGTTCAAGCTGTGGGCGTTCACCATCGGCGCCGCGATCGGCGGCCTGTCCGGCGCGCTGTACGCGGGGCAGGTGCAGTACGTCGCCCCGCCGACGTTCAACATCATCAACTCGATGCTGTTCCTGTGTGCCGTGGTGCTCGGCGGTCAGGGCAACAAGCTCGGCGTGATCCTCGGCGCCTTCATCATCGTCTACCTGCCCAACCGGCTGCTCGGGGTGCACTTCGCGGGCATCGACATGGGCAACCTGAAATACCTGTTCTTCGGGCTCGCGCTGGTGGTGCTGATGATCTTCCGCCCGCAGGGCCTGTTCCCGGCGCGCCAGCATCTGCTCACCTACGCCAAGGCCGCGCGTGGGCTGCTGCGCAAGCAGCCGACCGATACGGAGCCGGTGAAATGACCGCCCCCGACCACCCCGACGAGAGCTTCGCGGAGAACGTCGCCGAGATCGCCAGTGTGCACCGCGAGATCAAGGCCGACGAGGGTGAAGTCCTGCTGCAGACAAACGATCTCACCGTGCAGTTCGGCGGGCTGACAGCGCTCGACGCGGTGACGTTCAACATCAAACGCGGGGAGATCCTCGGCCTGATCGGCCCCAACGGGGCCGGCAAGACCACCTGCTTCAACGCCATCACCGGGGTGTACCGGCCCACGGCGGGTTCGGTGACGTTCGACGGCCAGACCATCGGGCGGATCAAGCGGCATCAGATCACCCGGCTCGGCATTGCCCGCACCTTCCAGAACATCCGACTGTTCGGCGAGATGACCGCCCTGGAGAACGTCATGGTCGGCACCGACGCCCGGCACCACACCTCGGTGCCCGGCGCGCTGTTCCGGTCGGCGCGGCACCGCCGCGAGGAGCGCTCGGCCATCGAGCGGTCCGCCGCGCTGCTGCACTTCGTCGGGATCGCCCACCGCGGTGAGGAGAAGGCCAAGAACCTGTCCTACGGCGATCAGCGCCGCCTCGAGATCGCCCGGGCGCTGGCCACCGAACCCAAACTGCTGTGCCTGGACGAACCGGCCGCCGGGTTCAACCCCAGTGAGAAGTCCGCGCTGATCGACCTGATCCGCAAGATCCGCGACGACGGCTACACCGTGCTGCTCATCGAACACGACATGCGACTGGTGATGGGCGTGACCGACCGCATCGTGGTGCTGGAGTTCGGGCGCAAGATCGCCGACGGACTGCCCGCCGAGATCCGCGAGGACCCCAAGGTCATCGCCGCCTACCTGGGAGTGCCCGATGACGAACTCGCCTGAGACCGACACCCGCCCGGTCCTGCTGGAGGTACGCGATGTCGTCGTGCACTACGGCAGAATCCGTGCCCTGCACGGAGTTTCATTGAAGGTGCACGAGGGCGAACTGGTCACGCTGCTGGGGTCGAACGGTGCCGGAAAGACCACCATGATGCGCGCGATCTCCGGGTTGCTGCCGCTGACCTCGGGTTCGATCTCGTTCGACGGCCGCGACATCGGCAAGGTGAAGGCGCACCGCCGGGTGGCCGACGGGCTCATCCAGGCCCCGGAGGGCCGCGGTGTCTTCCCCGGCATGACCATCATCGAGAACCTCGAAATGGGCTGCTACGGGCGGAAATTCCCGTCCAAGGCCGAGCACGACGAGAAGCTCGATTGGGTGTTGGCCACCTTCCCGCGGCTGGCCGAACGGCGCAACCAGGTCGGTGGCACGCTGTCCGGTGGTGAGCAGCAGATGCTCGCCATCGGCCGCGCCCTGATGGCCCGGCCCAAGGTGCTGCTGCTCGACGAACCGTCGATGGGCCTGGCGCCCATGGTGATATCGCAGATCTTCGGCATCATCTCCGAGATCAACAGCCAGGGCACCACCGTGCTGCTGGTGGAACAGAACGCGCAGCAGGCGCTGAGCCGGTCTGACCGGGCCTACATCCTGGAGACCGGTGAGGTCACCCGGACCGGGGTGGCCCGGGACCTGTTGAAGGACGACAGCATTCGCGCCGCCTACCTGGGCGTGGCTTAGTCCTCTTCGGCGGGCGTGCGTGTCTGCCGGCAACGCGCCGTCACCCGGACGGAGTTCACACACGCTCACTTCAGGAGATGCGGAATCGCTTCACCCGGGCGGTCGCACCGGATATCAACTCCAGCCGACTGCGCGGAACCCCCAGGTGGGTGGCGAGCAGCTTGGTGACGGCCTCGTTGGCCTTCCCGTCCACCGCGCGCTCCGGCACGTAGACCGTCAGCTCGCCGTCTTCACCGACCTCCACGAGCGGACCCTTGCGGCTGCCGGGCTTGACCCGTACGACGATGCTCTCGCTCACCACACCATCCTCGCGCGAGCGTGCGCGAAGTGGTGTGCAGGGACGGCGTGTCGGCTGCAGACCCGCACGGTCGCGGTAGTAGGCCTTACCGCGCTGGGTTGTCCCGCGCTAGCGCGCTGGGTTGTCCCGCGCTATCGCGCGACGATGACCGAGGAGCCGTGTCCGAAGAGTCCTTGGTTGGCGGTGACGCCGACGGTGGCGTTTTCGACTTGGCGGCCGGTGGCTTGGCCGCGTAGTTGCCAGTTCAGTTCGCAGACTTGGGCGATGGCTTGGGCGGGGATGGCTTCGCCGAAGCTGGCGAGGCCGCCGGAGGCGTTGACGGGAATCTTGCCGCCGAGGGTGGTGGCTCCGGAGCGCAGCAGGTGTTCGGCCTCACCCTTGGCGCAGAGGCCGAGGTGTTCGTACCAGTCGAGTTCCAGGGCGGTGGACAGGTCGTAGACCTCGGCCAGGGAGAGGTCTTCGGGGCCGATGCCGGCTTCGGCGTAGGCGGCGTCGAGGATCTGGTCCTTGAACACTCGCTCGGGGCCGGGTACGACGGCGGTGGAGTCGGTGGCGATGTCGGGCAGTTCGGGGAGGTGTTGGGGGTATTGGGGGGATTGCAGGCTGACCGCGCGCACTGACGGGATGCCGGCGACCGAGCCGAGGTGTTTTTCGGTGAAGGCCTTGGAGGCGACGATGACCGCGGCGGCACCGTCTGAGGTGGCGCAGATGTCGAGTAGGCGTAGCGGGTCGGAGACGACCGGGGAGGCGAGCACGTCTTCGACGGTGGCTTCTTTGCGGTAGCGGGCGTAGGGGTTGTTCAGCCCGTGGCGGGCGTTTTTGACTTTGACGTTGGCGAAGTCGCCCACGGTGGCGCCGTAGAGGTCCATGCGGCGGCGTGCCAGCAGGGCGAAGTAGACGGTGTTGGTGGCGCCGATGAGGTGGAAGCGTTGCCAGTCGGGGTCGTTGCGGCGTTCGCCGCCGACGGGGGCGAAGAAGCCTTTGGGGGTGGTGTCGGCGCCGATGACCAGGGCGACGTCGCAGAAGCCGGCGAGGATTTGGGCGCGGGCGGATTGCAACGCCTGTGAACCGCTGGCGCAGGCGGCGTAGCTGCTGGTGACGGGGATGCCGTTCCAGCCGAGTTTTTGGGCGAAGGTGGCGCCGGCGACGAAGCCGGGGTAGCCGTTGCGGATGGTGTCGGCGCCGGCGACGAGTTGGATTTGGCGCCAGTCCAGGCCGGCTTCGGCCAGCGCGGCGCGGGCGGCGACGACGCCGTATTCGGTGAAGTCGCGGCCCCATTTGCCCCAGGGGTGCATGCCGGCGCCGAGGATGTAGACAGGTTCTGCAGCCATTAGTCGGCGATCCTCCAGGCGTGGGTGGTGCGCACGACACCGTCGTCATCGGTGTAGAGCGCCATGGTGGTCAGTTCCATGGTCATGCCGACTGTGAGGTCGGCGGCCAGGGTGCCCTCGACGACCTTGCCCAGCACGATCAGTCCTTCGTCGGCCAACTCGACCGCGGCGACGGCGAACGGTTGGAAGGGGTCCGGGGACGGATACGGCGGTGGGGGTGCGTAGCGGTTTTCGGTGTAGCTCCACAGCGTCCCGCGCCGGGACAGCGGGACGAGGGTGAGTTCGTCGCTGTCGCAGCCGGGGTTGGGGCAGTTGTTCTCCCGGGGTGGGAACACGTAGGTCGCGCACTGGGGGCACTTGCCGCCGATGAGATGCGTCTGGCCGGACTCGTCGGTGGAAAACCACCCCTCGATCGCGGGCGCTGTCGATGCTGCTGGCACGGGGGTCAGAGTACCCAGTGGGCGGGCCAAACTGAAACGTGTTGCAGTTTCCGGCTGGGTGGGGCCTGTCACAACACGTCCGACGGGCGGCGGCAGTGCCGGTCCGGCTGTCGGGGCCGGTGCCTAGAGTTAGCACCGTGAGCCCCGCCAAGACCGCCGCTGGAAAGACCGACAAGACGCCCGGCGTCGACGAGAAGCCCACGTTGATGCTGCTGGACGGCAACTCGCTGGCCTTCCGTGCCTTCTACGCGCTGCCGGCGGAGAACTTCAAGACCCAGGGCGGGCTGACCACCAACGCCGTCTACGGCTTCACCGCGATGTTGATCAACCTGCTGCGTGACGAGGGGCCGAGCCATATCGCCGCCGCCTTCGACGTGTCCCGGCAGACCTTCCGCAAGGAGAAGTACCCGGAGTACAAGGAGGGCCGGTCGGCCACCCCGGACGAGTTCCGCGGGCAGATCGACATCACCAAGGAGGTGCTCAACGCGCTGGGCATCACCGTGCTCGCCGAGCAGGGCTTCGAGGCCGACGACATCATCGCCACGCTGGCCACCCAGGCCCAGGACTCCGGCTACCGCGTGCTGGTGGTCACCGGGGACCGGGACTCGCTGCAACTGGTCTCCGATGACGTGACCGTGCTCTACCCGGTCAAGGGCGTCAGCGAACTGACCCGCTTCACCCCGGAGGCCGTGCAGGCCAAGTACGGGCTCACCCCGACGCAGTACCCCGACTTCGCGGCGTTGCGCGGAGACCCGAGCGACAACCTGCCCGGCATCCCCGGGGTGGGGGAGAAGACCGCCACCAAGTGGATCGTCGAGCACGGCTCGCTGCAGGGTCTGGTCGACAACGTCGACAAGGTCAAGGGCAAGGTCGGAGATGCGTTGCGCGCCAACCTGTCCTCGGTGGTGCTCAACCGCGAGCTCACCGAACTGGTGAAGAACGTGCCGCTGCCGCACACCCCGGACACGCTGCGGATGCTGCCGTGGGACCGCGATCAGATCCACCGGCTGTTCGACGACCTGGAGTTCCGGGTGCTGCGCGACCGGCTGTTCGACACGCTGGCCTCCGCCGACCCCGAGGTGGATCAGGGCTTCGAGGTGCGTGGCGGTGCGCTGCAACCCGGCGAACTGGCGACCTGGCTGTCCGAACACAGCCTGGGTAACCGGTTCGGAGTCGCGGTGGTCGGCACCCACCTGGCCTTCGACGCGGACGCCACGGCGCTGGCGATCGTCGCCAACGACGGTGACGGCCGGTACATCGACACCACCACCCTGCATCCCGACGACGAGGCGGCGTTGTCGTCGTGGCTGGCCGATCCGGGCCCGCCGAAGGCCCTGCACGAGGCCAAGCTCGCCATGCACGAACTGGAGGGACGCGGCTGGAAGCTGGCCGGGGTGACCTCCGATACCGCGCTGGCCGCCTACCTGGTGCGGCCCGGACAGCGCAGCTTCTCCCTCGACGACCTCTCGCTGCGCTACCTCAAGCGGGAACTGCGAGCCGACAATCCTGAGCAGCAACAACTTTCGTTGCTCGACGACAACGAAGGCGTTGACGAGCAGGCCGTGCAGGCGCTGTTGCTGCGGGCCGGTGCGGTGCTCGACCTCGCCGACGCGCTGGACGAGGAACTGGCCCGCATCGACTCCTCCTCGCTGCTCGGCCGGATGGAACTGCCGGTGCAGCGGGTGCTCGCCGAACTGGAGAGCACCGGCATCGCCGTCGACGTCCCGTTCCTGGAGGGGCTGCAAAGCGAGTTCGGCGACATGATCCGCGACGCGGCCGAGGCCGCCTACGCGGTGATCGGTAAGCAGATCAACCTCGGCTCACCGAAGCAGCTGCAGGTGGTGCTGTTCGACGAGCTCGAGATGCCCAAGACCAAGAAGACCAAGACCGGCTACACCACCGATGCCGATGCGCTGCAAAGCCTTTTCGACAAGACCGGACATCCGTTCCTGCAGCATCTGCTGGCGCATCGGGACGCCACCCGGCTCAAGGTCACCGTCGACGGGCTGCTGAACTCGGTGGCCTCCGACGGCCGCATCCACACCACGTTCAACCAGACCATCGCGGCCACCGGCCGACTGTCGTCCACCGAGCCCAATCTGCAGAACATCCCGATCCGCACCGAGGCCGGACGCCGGATCCGGGACGGCTTCGTGGTGGGCGAGGGCTACACCGAGCTGATGACGGCCGACTACAGCCAGATCGAAATGCGCATCATGGCGCACCTGTCCCGGGACGAGGGCCTGATCGAGGCGTTCAACACCGGTGAGGATCTGCACTCGTTCGTGGCGTCGCGGGCCTTCGACGTCCCCATCGACCAGGTGACCCCGGAGTTGCGCCGCCGGGTCAAGGCCATGTCGTACGGACTGGCCTACGGTCTGAGCGCCTACGGGCTGTCGGCCCAGCTGAAGATCAGCACCGAAGAGGCCAAGACCCAGATGGAGCAGTACTTCGACCGGTTCGGTGGCATCCGGGACTACCTGCGCGACGTCGTCGACCAGGCCCGCAAGGACGGCTACACCTCCACGGTGCTCGGCCGCCGCCGGTACCTGCCCGAGCTGGACAGCAGCAACCGCAACGTCCGGGAGGCCGCCGAACGGGCCGCCCTCAACGCGCCCATCCAGGGCAGCGCCGCCGACATCATCAAGGTCGCGATGATCAACGTCGACCAGGCGATCAAGTCCGCCGGCCTCAAGTCACGGATGTTGTTGCAGGTGCACGACGAATTGCTGTTCGAGGTCTCGGAAGGGGAGCGGGGGGAGCTCGAACAGCTGGTCCGCGAACATATGGGCAATGCGTACCCGCTCGACGTGCCACTCGAGGTGTCGGTCGGATACGGACGCAGCTGGGACGCCGCCGCTCACTAGCGGCGAGAACAGCCCAGGGCGCACTGACCGGCCGCGATGACCGAGCACGCTGTGCAGCAGCAGATCCGCTTCATCACTCGGCTCGGGGCGGCGATGGGCGCCGCGAATTACCCGGTCACCCTGATCCGGCAGATGCTGGCCCGCGCCTCGGCGGCCTACGGGTTGCCCAACAACTACATCGCGCTGCCCAATTACGTGCAGGTGGTCGGCCCGTCCTCCACCACCGGCACGGTGGTGGAGGCGGCGAACCTCGACCACGACCTGCGTTTCGACCAGACGTTCCCGCTGGCCCGGCTGATCTCGGATGCCCGGCACGGCCGGGTGTCCCCGGTCGAAGGGGAGGCCCGGCTCGACGCCATCCTGGCCATGCCGAACCGGTACCCGAGCGCGGTCGCGGTCCTCGGTTACGGCATCCAGAGCGCGGGCCTGGCCCTGGTCATGGAGCCGACCCCGCTGAACCTGGTGATCGCCACGGTCCTCGGCCTGATGGTGGGCGTGTTCTGCGTGGCCGGTCGGCGGCTGCCGATGCTGGCGCATCTCGTCCCGGCCGTCAGTGCGTTCGCCGTGTCGGCGATCTGCATCGCCGGCGCGCAGCGGATGGGCCTGGACCACGTGAGCCTGCGCGCGCTGATCCCGCCGCTGGCGGTGTTCCTGCCCGGCGCGGCGATCACGTTGGCCGTCGTGGAACTGACCGCGCGCGACGTCATCTCCGGGTCCAGCCGGCTGATCAGCGGATTCATGCAGATCGCGCAGCTGGCCTTCGGCATCCTGATCGCCACCCAGTTGCTGGGCGCGGACGGCACCCAGCTGAGCTCGGACGTGGTCAACAAGATCGGGCCATGGTCACCGTGGGTGGGCGTCGCGGTGTACGCCGTCGGCGTGATGCTCTTCCTGGCGCCGCCGCTGTCCTTCCTGCCGTGGCTGGCCCTGATCGTCTACACGGCGTTCGCCGGACAGTTCCTCGGTGACCTCGTCTTCGGCAGTTATGCCAGCGGATTCTGCGGCGGACTGGTGCTGACCGTGGTGGCCCTGGCGATCTCCCGACGGCGTAGCGCCCCGCCGGCGATCGCGATGATCCTGCCCGGGTTCTGGCTGCTGGTGCCGGGATCGATGGGCCTGATCGGGGTGACCGAGCTGTTCGGCGCCGACGGTGACTCCGCCTTCCCCGCGACGGTGATCTCGATGATCTCGGTGGCCCTCGGGTTGCAGGCCGGTCTGGTGCTGTGGCAGCTGAGCCGGTTCCGCCGGCGGCCCGCCGACTGAACCTCCGAGGAATATCGGGGCGTACCGCGCGGTTTTCCATCTAATACGGAACCGTTCCGTATTAGAGAGGTGAGGATGAGCGACCAACTCACGCCCAGCGACCGCAGGCGCCGCGCCCACGCGACGATCGACCGGCTGGTGGCGGCGCTGCTCGACCACGACATGGCGGCCTTCGCCGAGGAATGGGCGCCCGACGGTGCCATGGAGTTCCCGTTCGCCCCGCCGGGCTGGCCCACGGTGTCCGGCAAAGACGCGGTGCGCGACTACCTCGTCGGGTTCCCGGACAACGTCGACATCCGCGGCATCCGGCACCAGACCCGGCACGACACCGGGGATCCGGACACCCTCATCGTCGAATGGGGTGTCACCGGAGCGGTGCTTCGTACCGGCAACCCCTACGACATCGACTACGTCGCCGTCGTGACCGTCGGTGACCAGGGCATCACCGGGTACCGCGATTACTGGAACCCGCTGGCCGTCTCGGCGGCCATGGGCAGCATCGACGATGCGGTGTCGGCCTTCCACCCGGCCGCGTCATGATCGGCGCCGTGCTGGTGCTCGGCGCGACCGGCAACACCGGGTCGGCCGTGGTCGAGGCCCTCTGCGACCGGCCCGGGGTGACGGTGCGGACCGCCACCCGGGCCATGGCGGGGCCGACCCGGTGCGCGCATACCCGCTTCGACTGGGCCGATCCGGGCACCTTCGCGCCGGCACTGGACGGCGTCGACAGCGTCTACCTGGTGGCGCCGGTGGGGGAGGCCGACCCGGCGCGACAGGTCGGCCCGTTCTTGGAGCGGGCCCGGTGCGAGGGTGTGCGCCGGGTGGTGATGCTGGGATCCTCGGCCGTCGACGCCGGCGCCCAGGGACTCGGGGAGGTTGTCTCCGCGGTGCGGGACACCATGCCGGAGTGGCAGATTCTGCGCCCGTCCTGGTTCATGCAGAACTTCACCGGGTCACACCCCATCGCCGACGCCATCCGGGCCGACGGCGAGTTCCGCACCTCGGCGGGCACCGGGCGGCTGCCCTTCATCGACGCCCGCGACATCGGGCGGACCGCGGCGCACCTGCTGGTCGCGCCCCGGGTGGACAACGCCGAACACCGGCTCACCGGCCCGCGGGCGCTGAGCTACGACGAGGCCGCCGCGGTGTTGGCCGACATCACCGGCCGCCCGGTGCGACACCGCGCGGTCGGCACCGACGAGCACATCGAGTTCCTCACCCACGCCGGGTATGACGCCGGGTTCGCGGCGGTGCTGGCCGCGCTGGACGCCCGGGTGCGCACGGGTCTGGAGGCCACCGTCACCGATACCGTGGAAAGGCTCACGGGCCGGGCGCCGCGCACCTTTCCCGACTTCGTGGCCTCGGCGACCGGGGTGCGCCGGTGACGACGCCGGGCCGTCCGCAGGATGAGCGGGTCACCCGCGTGGTGCTGGATGCGGCGCTGACGGAGTTGGCGGAGAACGGATTTCGTGGTTCGTCGATGGAGGCTATCGCGCGCCGGGCCGGGGTCGGCAAGGCCGCGCTGTACCGGCGCTGGGGGTCCAAGGCCGAACTGGTGGCCGCGGCCGTGCAGACCGTCGGCGTGCCCGATATGCCGCTGCCGGACACCGGATCGCTGCGCGGGGACCTCCGCGAACTTCTGGACGGGGTGGTGGGGTGGCTCGGCGAGGCCCGCACCCGGCGGATATACCCGGACCTGCTCGCCGAGGGGCAGCGCGATCCGGTGTTGTCGACCGCGCTGATGGAGTATGTGGGCCGGCCCCGCCGGGATCGGGCCCATGCCGTCCTGGACCGGGCCACAGACCGCGGCGAGGTGTCCCCGGACGCGGATCGGGAGCTACTCGTAGATGCGCTCGGCGCCCTGGTGTTCTGGCGGCTGATCGCGCTGAATCAACCCGTCACGTCGGCGCATCTGGACCGCATCGCGGAGCTGGCCGTGGTGCTGGCTCAGGGCACCCGGTAGCCGGCCAGCGCCTGCAGCGTCGGCGCCGCGACCTGGCGGGCGGCGTGCACCCGATAGGACTCCTCGTGCAGGAGCGCGTGCACGCGTTCGTCGCCGAACCCGCGGTCGATGCGGTCCCGGACGAACGCCAACTCGACCACCTGGGTGGCGAACGCCTTGACGCTCTTGCCCGATGCCCGGCCGCCGAGCCGGGTGGCCTCCGCGATGGCCAGCTTGCGGGTGCGGAGGGAGCCCAGCCAGCTGGCCTCGTTCGCGGTGACCAGATTGGCGGCCACCATGTTGGGCAGCTTGGTGGCGACCACCTGCTGCTCGCGCCGCCGACTCAGGACGGCCAGCCAGATCGCCAGTCCGAAGACCGGCATCATCCACACCAGGTAGACCAGGAAGTACGCCTCGACGCCGACCACCGAGGACCCGTTCCACAGCGCGTGCATGAACACCGCGCCGGCGTACCCGGCCCCGATGCAGGCCATCTTGGCGAGCGGATTGCGCTGCTTGAGCGCGAAGTACACGCCGACCGCGAGCACCGACAGGAACAGCGAATGCGCGAACGGCCCCATGATCAGCCGCAGCGCGGCGGTCACCAGCGAGGAGCCCAGCGTCTCGCCGTCCGCGATGTAGAGGATGTCCTCGAACCAGGCGAAACCCGCGCCGACGAGCCCGGCGTACACCAGGCAGTCGGTCAGCGAGTTCAGTTCGTGGCGGCGTCGGCCGGTCATCATGATCAGCAGGAACAGGCCCTTGGCGGCCTCTTCGATCAGCGGCGCGCGCAGTGCTGTCGACTCGAACCCCTCGGGCAGACCCGGGGTCGGCAGGAACACCGCGTCGGCCCACAACTCGATCGCCAGGGACAGGATGATGGCGACGGAGGCGCCCCACAGGAAGGCCAGGATCAGCAGCCGGGGCGGCTCCGGTTCCCAGCGGTCCAACCACAGGTAGCACAGCACAACCACGGTGATCGCGATGCTGGACAGCACGAATCCGATGGCGGTGCCGACCGGATTCGTCGCGGTCAGCAGGATCATCAGCAGACCGACGAGGACGCTCAGCGCGATCAGCGCGGTCAGGGGTGCGGCGGCCTTGCGGACGGTAGGTGGCCACGTCGGCAGGTGGGGGTGCGGCAAGTGCGGCATCGCGGACACTGAAGGAGGGTAACCAGCAACTGCCTCCGGGGACCGGGTTTGTCCAGCGTGTACCCGGTCGAGTACCCTTGACCAGTACCTGTGTGCCCAGTCATTTCCCGGGCCCCGCGGGCACACCGCACAAGTCCTGGCGCAGCAGTGTCCGGTATCGCTGCGGGAAGCTAAAACCGCAGTACAGAACACAGCAGCACCAAATAACTGTCCCTACGATTGAACCTGTCCGGAGCAACCCACCACATGCCAAGTCCCTCCATCACCTCGCCGCAAGTAGCCATCAACGACATTGGCTCGGCCGAGGACTTTCTCGCCGCGATCGACAAGACCATCAAGTACTTCAACGATGGCGACATCGTCGAAGGCACCATCGTCAAGGTCGACCGTGACGAGGTTCTGCTCGATATCGGTTACAAGACCGAAGGCGTAATCCCCTCCCGCGAACTCTCCATCAAGCACGATGTCGACCCCAACGAGGTCGTTTCCGTGGGCGATGAGGTCGAGGCCCTCGTTCTCACCAAGGAGGACAAGGAAGGCCGCCTGATCCTGTCCAAGAAGCGCGCTCAGTACGAGCGTGCCTGGGGCACCATCGAAGAACTCAAGGAGAAGGACGAGGCCGTCAAGGGCACCGTCATCGAGGTCGTCAAGGGTGGCCTGATCCTCGACATCGGCCTGCGTGGCTTCCTGCCCGCATCGCTGGTCGAGATGCGCCGCGTCCGCGATCTGCAGCCGTACATCGGCAAGGAGATCGAGGCCAAGATCATCGAGCTCGACAAGAACCGCAACAACGTGGTGCTCTCGCGCCGCGCGTGGCTGGAGCAGACCCAGTCCGAGGTTCGCAGCGAGTTCCTCAACCAGCTCACCAAGGGTGCCATCCGCAAGGGTGTCGTGTCCTCGATCGTCAACTTCGGCGCCTTCGTCGATCTCGGCGGCGTCGACGGCCTGGTGCACGTCTCCGAGCTGTCCTGGAAGCACATCGATCACCCGTCCGAGGTCGTCACCGTCGGCGACGAGGTCACCGTCGAGGTGCTCGACGTCGACATGGACCGCGAGCGGGTTTCGCTGTCGCTCAAGGCGACTCAGGAAGATCCGTGGCGCCACTTCGCCCGCACCCACGCCATCGGCCAGATCGTGCCGGGCAAGGTCACCAAGCTGGTGCCGTTCGGTGCGTTCGTCCGCGTCGAGGAGGGCATCGAGGGCCTGGTGCACATCTCGGAGCTGTCCGAGCGCCACGTCGAGGTCCCGGACCAGGTGGTCCAGGTCGGCGACGACGCGATGGTCAAGGTCATCGACATCGACCTGGAGCGTCGCCGGATCTCGCTGAGCCTCAAGCAGGCCAACGAGGACTACACCGAGGAGTTCGACCCCTCGAAGTACGGCATGGCCGACAGCTACGACGAGGCGGGGAACTACATCTTCCCCGAGGGCTTCGACGCCGACACCAACGAATGGCTCGAGGGCTTCGACAAGCAGCGCACCGAATGGGAGGCCCGGTACGCCGAGGCCGAGCGTCGGCACAAGATGCACACCGCGCAGATGGAGAAGTTCGCCGCTGCCGAGGCGGAGGAAGCGGCTCGCCCGTCGACCTCCAGCAGCTCTTCGCGCTCCGAGGGTGAGTCCGCGGGTGGGTCGCTGGCCAGCGACGCCCAGCTGGCTGCCCTGCGCGAGAAGCTCGCGGGCAACGCCTGATAAAAAGACACTCATTCGCCGAGTGAAGCCGCGCAGCACGTCTCCAAGACGTGCTGCGCGGTTCTTTTTTGACCGTTCACGTGCATGTATCGCTAATTGACAATGATTTTCATTAACTGTTTGACTCGCGGGCATGCCCACGATGAAGCGAATCTCGATCCTGCTGTGCGCCGCGCTGCTGACCGCTGCCTGCACCTCCGCCCCCACGGCCACCGAACCCCAGCCCGCACCGGCCGAGCAGAGCACGGCCACACCTCGACTGGCCCTGAGCTATGAGGGCGGCATCCTCGTGTTCGACGCCGGGACGCTCGAACAGGTCGCCGACCTCCCGGCCGACGGGTTCCTGCGGCTCAACCCGGCCGCCAACGGGCGCCACGTGCTCGTCTCCCGCGCCGACGGCTTCGAGGTGCTCGACCTCGGCACCTGGACCGAACGGCACGGCGATCACCGGCACTACTACACCGCGGCGCCCGCACTGACCGGCACCCGGTTCGGTGGCGCCAAACCCGGCCACGTGGTGGCCCACGACGATCTGCTCACACTGTTCAGCGACGGCACCGGCGCGGTCGACGTGCTCGACCCCGCCGCCCTGTTGAGCGGCGACGCGCACGCCCGCACGGTGACCACCCGGCCGCCGCACCACGGGGTCGCCGTCGCGCGGGCCGACGGCACCACGGTGGTCAGCGTGGGCGATGAGCAAACCCGCACCGGGGCAGTCATTCTCGACGGCACCGCCGCGCCGCTGGCGGCCAGCGACGACTGCCCGGGCCTGCACGGCGAAGCGGCCGCGGCCGGCGGCGCGCTGACCCTGGGTTGCCAGGACGGCGTGCTGATCATCCGGGACAACACCATCGCGAAGGTGCCCGCACCCGACCCGTACGGCCGGATCGGCAACCAGGCCGGCAGTGCGGCCTCACCGATCGTGCTCGGCGACTACAAGACCGACCCGGACGCCGACCTGGAACGGCCGCGGCGGTTCAGCCTCATCGACACCGTGGCCGGAACCATCACCATCGTGCCGATCGATGCCAGCTATAGCTTCCGGTCGCTGGGCCGCGGACCGGCCGGCGAGGCCGTCCTGCTCGGCACCGACGGCCACCTGCACGTCTACGATCCGGCCACCGCGCAGCGCACCGCCCACCTGCCGGTCATCGAGGCCTGGACCGAGCCCGACGACTGGCAGTCCCCGATGCCCGATCTGTACCTCCAGGACGGCATCGCATACGTCAGCGACCCGGCCGGACAGCGCCTGGTCGCGGTGAACCTGGCCGACGGCACCGTCATCGCCGAGACCGCGGTGCCGCACACCGGCATCGAATTAACCGGCGTCGGCGGGTGAACCTATGCAGCGTCCTGACACACTGGTGCCGTGCTTCGTATCGGACTGACCGGCGGTATCGGCGCCGGCAAATCGACGGTGTCCTCGACCTTCAGCGACCTCGGCGGCATCGTCGTCGACGGTGACGTGATCGCCAGGGAGGTCGTGGAACCGGGAACCGAGGGTCTGGCCAAGCTGGTCGACGCCTTCGGCCACGACATCCTGCACCCCGACGGCCAGCTGAACCGGCCCGCGCTGGCGGCGGTCGCGTTCAGTGACGAGGAGAAGCGGCAGCGGCTGAACGGGATCGTGCACCCGCTGGTGGCCGGCCGCCGCTCCGAACTGATCGAGGCCGCCCACCAGGACGCCGTCATCATCGAGGACATCCCGCTCCTGGTCGAATCCCAGATGGCGCCGATGTTCCCGCTGGTCATCATCGTCAACGCCGACGCCGAACTGCGGGTAAAACGGCTCATCGAGTACCGCGGCTTCACCGAACAGGACGCCCGCGCCCGGATCGCGGCCCAGGCCACCGAGGAACAGCGCCGCGCGGTGGCCGATGTGTGGCTGGACAACTCCGGCAGCGCCGGAGCCCTGGTGGAACAGGCCCGCCGACTGTGGCACGAGCGGATCCTGCCGTTCGCGCACAATCTACGGCTGGGCACCCCGGCGCACCCGGAGCCGACGGTGGTGCCCGCAGATCCCAGCTGGCCGGATCAGGCTCGCCGCATCGTGGCCCGGCTGCAGACCGCGTGCGGGCACCGGGCCGCGCGTATCGACCACATCGGTTCCACCGCGGTGCCCGGCCTGGATGCCAAGGACGTCATCGACATTCAGGTGACGGTCGCCTCGCTGGAGGTTGCCGACGAGCTCACCGAGGCGCTGCTGGCCGCCGGATACCCCCGCGTGGAACACAATTCGGCAGACGTCGCGCACGACGACGATGTGGCCCAGTGGCGCAAGCGGTTCCATGCCTCCGCGGACCCGGGCCGGCCCACCAACGTGCACATCCGGGTGGACGGCTGGCCGAACCAGCGGTTCGCGCTGCTGTGCGTGGACTGGCTGAAAGCCAATCCCGGTGTGCAGCAGGAGTATCTGGCCGCCAAGCGGGCCGCTGTGCGCGCACCGGACTACGTCGCGGCCAAGGAGCCGTGGTTCCTCGACGCGTACCACCGCGCCTGGGAATGGGCCAACACCACCGGTTGGCAGCCCCGATAGGTCAGGGCTGCGGGGGAGTCTCCGGGGCCGGCGCACCCGGGTATCCGGGCAGTGCCGGGGTGGACAGGCCGACCGGCGGAGCGTCCAGCGGCGCACCGCAATGCAGCACCCCGTACAGCGGGTCGTCCTTGGGGCGCAGCAACCGGGGCGCGATGAACTGATCGGCCTGCACCACGACCTCCTCGTCGACCAGGATCTCGCAGTGCAGGTTCGAACCGTAGGGCCAGTCGATGGACAGCTCCAGACCGGCCAGGTTCGGGTCGGTCAGCACCGTGTTCACCTCGAACGTCTGCCCGGGCAGCAGGTTGGGCTGCTCGCTGTTGATGTTCTGGTCGTCGGCCTTGTAGGCGACCACGGCCCGGCGTGAGGTGCCGTCCGCCCGCACCCGGTAGGTGATGTTGTGCAGCAGCGGGGGCGCATCCTCGGCGGTCTCGGCCTCATGGCGCTCGACCTCGGGATCGGCGAAAGCCGCCGAGGGAAGCAGCTGACCTGCGAACAACACGGCCGCGGCCGTGGCGACCGCCATCACTGGGCGCCTGGTGACACTCATGATCTTGACTTTACGCCCGCCAGGTCAGCGTCACGTCATGCACTGTCAACCAGCGGTCGAGGTCATAACCGTGGCGGGCCAGCCCGTCCACGGTGGCGACCGCGGTGGCGACCGCCTGCTCGGCGCTGACGGGGTCCAGCAGCCCCTCGGTGACGGCGGCCATCAGCTCGTCGACGTCGGTCAGCGTGACATCGCGACCGGTGCGCAGCACCAGGTCCAGATAGTGGTCCTCGGAGCGCCAGATCCCGTCCTCGACGGTGTAGCGCCCGACATCGAGGTAGAAGTCCTGGTCACGCTCGTGACCGGGATTGAAGTGGAACACCGTCACCCGCAGATTCAGCGCGGGCAGCAGCCAGGTCTCCAGGTAGTGGAACTGGGCGCGGCCGGGCGCCGGGCGGGCCATATAGAGGCCCCAGGGCTGCACGACGAACTCCTCCACGTCCCGCACGATGCCCTTGGGGTCGGTGTTGGTGCGGGTTCGCAGATCGAAGGTCTCCTGTTTGGGTGGGTGCACGCTCACCGCCACCGGCGCAGGTCGATGGTCCGCGGGCCGCGACCCGGCGGCCGGGTCGTCAGCCGCAGCACGGCACCGAACACGATCGCCATCCAGCAGCCGGTCCACAGCACGTCGAGGGCGTCCCACCAACCGCACTTCTCCGGGCCGCCGTGCCGGGAGTGCTCACAGGTCGCCCCCATCGCCTCGGCCACCGCGAACGGGCCCGGCCATACCAGCAGCACCCCGCACACCACCCCTGTGACCAGCAGGATCAGGCCCAGCAGGCGGAGGGTGACGCGGACGGGTTCGGGCACGGCGTCACGGTAGCCCGCCGGCCGGGTTCGCGCGCAGCGAAGCGGGAATGAACTTGTCAGCCCCCACGCTTAACCTGGAGACCATGGCTTTCGCGACCGAACATCCCGTCCTGGCGCAGTCGGAGTACCGACCTGCGGCCGACGCCGTCGACGGCATCGTGCGTACCGGCGGCCGGTTCGAGGTGGTCAGCGAGTACGAACCCGCCGGTGACCAGCCGGCCGCCATCGAGGAACTGGAACGCCGGGTCCGGGCCGGCGAGCGCGACATCGTGCTGCTGGGTGCCACCGGTACCGGTAAATCGGCGACCACCGCCTGGCTGATCGAGCGGCTGCAGCGGCCCACCCTGGTGATGGCGCCGAACAAGACGCTGGCCGCGCAGCTCGCGAACGAGTTGCGGGAGATGTTGCCGCACAACGCCGTCGAGTACTTCGTGTCGTACTACGACTACTACCAGCCGGAAGCGTACATCGCGCAGACCGACACCTACATCGAGAAGGACAGCTCGATCAACGACGACGTCGAGCGGCTGCGGCACTCGGCCACCTCGAGTCTGCTGTCCCGCCGCGACGTCGTGGTGGTGGCCTCGGTGTCCTGCATCTACGGCCTGGGTACCCCGCAGTCCTATCTGGACCGGTCGGTGGAGATCAAGGTCGGCGACGAGGTGCCCCGCGACGGACTGCTGCGCCTGCTGGTGGACGTTCAGTACGACCGCAACGACATCTCCTTCACCCGCGGAGCGTTCCGGGTCCGGGGCGACACCGTGGAGATCATCCCGGCCTACGAGGAACTGGCGGTCCGGATCGAGTTCTTCGGCGACGAGGTGGAGGCGCTGTACTACCTGCACCCGCTGACCGGTGACGTGGTCCGGCAGGTGGACTCGGTGCGGATCTTCCCGGCCACCCACTACGTCGCGGGCCCGGACCGGATGGCCGCCGCGATCTCCAGCATCGAGGCCGAACTGGAGACCCGATTGGCCGAACTGGAAGGCCAGGGCAAGCTGCTGGAGGCGCAGCGGCTGCGGATGCGCACCAACTACGACCTGGAGATGATGAAGCAGGTCGGCTTCTGCTCCGGCATCGAGAACTACTCACGCCACATCGACGGACGTGGACCGGGCACCGCCCCGGCCACGCTGATCGACTATTTTCCGGAAGACTTCCTGCTCGTCATCGACGAGTCCCACGTCACCGTCCCGCAGATCGGCGGCATGTACGAGGGTGACATGTCGCGTAAGCGCAATCTGGTCGACTTCGGGTTCCGGCTGCCCTCGGCCGTGGACAACCGCCCGCTGACCTGGGAGGAGTTCGCCGCCCGGATCGGCCAGACGGTGTACCTGTCGGCGACACCGGGCAACTTCGAGATGGCCCAGGCCGGCGGCGAATTCGTCGAGCAGGTCATCCGGCCGACCGGACTGGTGGACCCGCAGGTGCTGGTCAAGCCCACCAAGGGTCAGATCGACGATCTGATCGGCGAGATCCGACTGCGCACCGAACGCGATGAGCGGGTGCTGGTGACCACCCTGACCAAGAAGATGGCCGAGGACCTCACCGACTACCTGCTGGAGATGGGCATTCGGGTGCGCTACCTGCACTCCGAGGTGGATACCCTGCGCCGCGTGGAACTGCTCCGCCAGCTCCGGCTCGGCGAGTACGACGTGCTGGTCGGCATCAACCTGCTGCGTGAGGGCCTGGACCTGCCCGAGGTGTCGCTGGTGGCGATCCTGGACGCCGACAAGGAGGGCTTCCTGCGGTCCCCGCGCAGCTTGATCCAGACCATCGGCCGGGCCGCGCGCAACGTGTCCGGCGAGGTGCACATGTACGCCGACAAGATCACCGACTCCATGAAGGAGGCGATCGACGAGACCGAACGCCGCCGGGCCAAGCAGATCGCCTACAACAAGGAACGCGGCATCGACCCGCAGCCGCTGCGCAAGAAGATCGCCGACATCCTCGACCAGGTGTACCGCGAGGCCGACGACACCGAGAACGTCGAGATCGGCGGGTCGGGCCGCAACGCCTCCCGCGGCCGCCGCGCCCAAGGCGAGCCGGGCCGGGCGGTCAGCGCCGGCATCGTCGAGGGTCGCGACACCGCGAACATGCCGCGGGCCGAGCTCGCCGACCTGATCAAGGACCTGACCGAGCAGATGATGACGGCCGCCCGCGATCTGCAGTTCGAACTCGCCGCCCGCATCCGCGACGAGATCCAGGACCTCAAGAAGGAACTGCGTGGGATGGACGCCGCCGGCCTGAAGTGACGGGGCCTCGACTGGCCTACCTCGGCGTCTCGCCTCGGTGTGGGGGGCGCTGAGTTCTCCGGGGCGGGGGAGTCTGCACCGGTAGACCCGTCGATGTGTGAGGAGCCGGCCCGATGACGCAGCCCAGCGCCTATCCCGAGGTGGTATCCCGCGAACAGTGGCTGCAGGCGCGGTTGCGGCTGCTGGCCGCCGAACGCGCGGCCACCCATCTGCGCGACGCGGTAAACGCCGAACGGCGTCGCTTGCCGATGGTGCGGGTGGACCGGGACTACGTCTTCGAGGGGCCCGGCGGGCTGGTCCGGCTGGTCGATCTGTTCGAGGGCCGCACCCAGCTCTACGTCCATCACTTCATGTGGCTGGACGAAATCGACCAGGGCTGCCCCAGCTGCACCGCCGCCGCGGACCTGACCTTCACCGAGTCCGATCGAATCCTGCTGAACGCCAAGGACGTGACGTTCGTGTGTGTATCGCGGGCACCCCTGGCCAGCATCGATCAGTACCGGGCCGGACACGGCTGGACGTTCCCCTGGTACTCCACCCGCGACGGGGACTTCAGCTACGACTATCACGTCACGCTGGACCCGGACCGCGCCGCGGTGCAGTACAACTACAAGTCCTATGCCGAGTTGCGGGGGACGGCTGGACGGACGCCGACCTGCGCGGGGACTGGCCCGGCGCCAGCGTGTTCCTGCGCCGCGGGGCGGAGGTCTTCCACACCTACTCCACGTACGCCCGCGGGCTCGACCACACCGCGGTCGGCTATCCGTTCCTCGATCTGACGCCCTACGGCCGCCAGGAACCCTGGGAGGATTCGCCACCCGGATGGCCGCAGAGCGGGGTGGCGGCGGGTATGCCGCATCAATGAGCACTTAGCGCACATCCCATATTTTGGGATATAGCTGGTGAGACCCCATTAATTTACCTATGCGGCAAATCTTGTCCTGAGCGACGCCTGGGGCATTTGTAGGCTGAGCGGGCGGCTGGTGCACTGTTTGCTGGAGCGGGCGGATGTGGCGGTATGGCTCCGGTGTGGCGCGGGTTGTTCGCTGGTGCCGATGGGGGACATGACGCCTAGCTGGACCGATGTGCCTGCGGGGACGGGTGGGTCTTGGGTGGCGGCGCGGCCCGGCAAACGTCTCGGGTTTGCCAGAATCGCACCAGCCGGTGCGAAAAGTTATATTTCAGAACGGTAAATTCTTTGCCACGAAACTGTCCGGAAAAGCCATTTCTAAAATGGTTGTCTTACTCGCAGGTAGGTTTCGCAATTTCTCTTCGCTGTCGCTAATTTTCTAGCAGTGTCGGGCTGGGGAAGGTTCGACGTCACGGTGTGAGAAATGGTGGTCAACATGTGGAGTTGTGTCCGGCGACCGATTCGCGGTATTGCGAGTCGGGCCGTAATCGGCGTTACCGCGGCCGCGATGGTCGCGACCACCGCCGGCCATTTCTCGCCGCTGGAAGAGAAACGCATCGCCAGTTATGACGTGATGCATGTGGCGGCGGTCGACGAGTCCTCGACGGCGGTCGGGATCTCGGATTCCAACATCTATTTCACCGATGATCTCGACGAGGTGATGGAGCGCCTCGCGCTGACCGCGTCGCTCGGGGTGAAGAACATCCGCCTGCTGGTGCCGTGGTGGCAGATCCAGACCCAGGACCCGATGGGGCAGCCCGTGGACTGGGAGAGCGACCTCAACTGGGCGAAGCTGGACACCATCGTCAACGAGGCGGACCGGCTGGGGTTGGGCATCCTCGGCGTGCTGCAGTGGACGCCGGCCTGGGCGACCGACGGCACTCCCGGTAGCGGGCATCCCTCGGATCCGCAGTATCTCGCCGATTTCGCCGGTGCGGTGGCCTCCCGGTACCTCAACAAGATCACCGCGTACGAGGTGTGGAACGAGCCGAACTTCGTGCTGTTCTGGAACCCGGTGGATCCGGTGGAGTACACCGAGATGCTCAAGGCCACCTACACCGCACTGAAGGCCGTCAGCCCCGACATCACGGTGGTCGGCGCGGTCGTGGGCCCCGGTATCACCATCGGTGAGTGGACCAAGAGCCCCGTCGAATTCGTCGCCGCCATGTATGCGGCCGGTGCGCACGGATATTTCGACGCGATCTCCTTCCATCCGTACGACTTCGTGACGAAGTTCTCCGAGCAGGACGCGAACATGCTCTCGCCGCTGCTCCAGATTCAGCAGATCCGAGCCATGATGGATGCTCATCTGCTGCCCGGTGAGGAACAGCTGAAGATCTGGATCACCGAATACGGGTTGCCCACCAGCCAGGTGTCGGCCGCGGTTCAACTGGAATTCATGCGCGACATTCTGACCGCGTGGCAGTCGATTGCCGGGGCCGGTCCGGTGTTCCTGTATTCGATTCAGGACGACCCGGATGCGCTCGGTGACGAGCGTTTCTTCGGGATCTTCGATCAATTCGGAAATCCCAAGGATGCCGCGGCGCTGGCACAGTTGAAGCAATTGATTCGCTGCCTGCAGGACGGATGTACGCCGAGCAACCCGACCAACCCGGTCTCGTCGCTGCTGCAGGCCATCCAGCAGGTGGTGGCGCAGATCCTCAGCTTCGTGCCCAACCTGGTGGCCGGCGTGATCCAGGCCGTGACGACTCTGGTCGGGTCCCTCCTGGGCGGTCTGTCGGGCGTGCTGACCGGCACGCCGCCGGCCGCGGCCAGCGCGATGGGCGCCTCGCTGCGGATGGCCTCGGCGAACTCGGATCTGGACGCGGACGCTGAGGCGGCCGGCGGGACGGACTCCGGGTCGGTGCCGGAGGTCCCGGCGGAGGACGCCGCAGTCGAGGTCGTGGGGGAGGGCGCCGTCGCGGAAGAGGTCGTCGCAGAAGAGGGCGTCGTCGAAGAGGGCGTCGTCGACGGGGTCGTGACCGAGGTTCCGGTGACCGATGCCGTCATCGAGGACGTGGTGGTCGAGGACGTGGTCATCGAGGACGTCGTGGTCGAAGATGCCGTGGTCGTCGAAGATGTCGTGGACGACGAGGTCGTCGAAGACGTCATCGTGGAGGACGTCGTCGTGGAAGACGTCATCGTGGAGGACGTCATCGTGGAGGACGAGGTCACCGAAGACGAGGCCGTCGAAGACGTTGCGACCGAGGACGAGATGGTGGACACCCCGGTGACCGGGGACGTGCCCGGCACCGAACCGACCGCCCCCGCAGACGATGCCACGGACGTCACGGATGCGGCGGGCGACATCGCGTCCGCGGACCCGCCGTCCGATGTCTCCGGAGCCTTCGAGGGGTCGGCACCGAAGCTCAGCCAGGACTCGCCGTCCAAGAGCGTCCGATCGGCCCCGAAGGCCGGGCCGCGGGTGCGGACCGTGACGGCCCCGAATTCCGGTGCGAGGGCGGGTGAAACCCAGGGCACCGAGGCCCGCGACGGGCGCGGATCCGGGCCCGGTCGGCCCGAGTCGCGCGTTGCCTCGTCGGCCACTTCGGAGCGGCGCGACACCGCACCACGCCGCGCGTCGGCGGAATAGCGATCACGGCGATCGCAACGATGTACACGTCGGTCACCCCGTGGCAGGTTGGTCACTGCTGCGGGTGTGGCTGAGTGGCTAGGCACCGGCCTGCAAAGCCGTCTACACGGGTTCGAATCCCGTCACTCGCTCGGGTATCAGCGCGGTAGGGGTCACTCCGGTGGCCGCTACCGCGCTGTGCGCATGTGACCGTCTGCGCGTTTCAGAGTTCCTGACCGTAACCGCCTGAAAGCGGGCATTCTCTTCTACGGGTACATCTATTCTCGTTGTAGTTGAGGAGCGCTGGTGAACACGTCCGCGGTGCCGACGAACATCGAATTCGACCCGTTCTCAGACGACTTCTTCAACGACCCGTTCGACACCTACCGACTGCTCCGCGACCACGCTCCGGTCTATCGCAGTGGCCGATACGACTTCTGGGCGCTGTCTCGATACGCCGACGTGGCGCCGGCCATGAAGGATCACAAGACCTTCTCGTCGACCAAGGGCGTCACGCTCGACCACTTCATCGACCCGAACGCGTTGATACCCCGCGACGTCATCATCATGATGGACCCACCACAGCACACCCAGATGCGCTCCTTGGTCAACAAGGTGTTCACCCCTCGCGCCATCGCCAAGCTGGAGCCGACGATCCGGGACATCATCACCGGTATCGCCGAACGGATCGATCTGCGTTCCTTCGATGCGGTGCAGGACTTCTCAGCCCTGTTTCCCGTCGAGATCATCACCACCATGCTCGGGGTGCCGGCCGAGGGCCGCCAGCAGATCCGGCACTGGGTGGACGGACTCCTGGAACGTGAACCCGGAACCGCGCTGAGCACACCGGCGAGTCGTGAGGCGGCTGTCGCGATGTGGAGCTACTACTTCGAGCTGGTCCAACACAAACGCACCCACCCGCAGGACGACATGATCTCGCGACTGATCGAGGTGGAAGTCGAACGGGACGACGGTCGTATCACCCGGCTCAGCGACTTCGAGATCGCGGCGTTCGCATCGCTGCTCGGTGGTGCCGGTGCCGAGACGGTGACGAAGCTGATCGGCAGCGCGGCCGTGCTGTTCGCCAGGAACCCGGAACAGTGGCAGATGCTCCGAACCGACCGCAGTCTCATTCCGTCGGCGTTCGAAGAGCTGCTGCGCTATGAGGGGCCGTCCCAATACAACATTCGATGGAGCAACGTAGAGGTGGAGCTGCACGGGGTGACCATCCCGAGAGCCAGCGCCGTCATGCTCATCAACGGGTCGGCCACTCGCGACGAGCGTGCCTTCGACGACCCTGACCGGTTCGACATCACCCGGAAGGTACAGGGTCACAACCTCGGTTTCGGCTACGGCATCCACAGTTGCCTGGGAGCGGCGCTGGCCCGACTGGAGGGACGTATCGCGCTCGACGTCCTGCTGGACCTGCTGCCCGAGTACGAAGTCGAGGAGGCCGGTCTGGAGCGGGTGAAGATGCCCAACGTGTTCGGATGGAAGAGCGTCCCGGTGCAGGCGTTGGCCGGGGACTGATGACCGGCGGGCGCTAACCTTCGGCAGTGCGAAAGAAACTGCTGGCGACAACCACATTCGGCGGGCTCGCACTCGGCGGCTGGTCCGCGCTGCGGCGCTACCGGGACCTGAACTCGGCGCTGGACCGCGTCGCCCCGGAACTGCGGAACCCGCTGTTGCCGCTGCTCACCACCAGCCACGGCCCGCGGTCGCTGCGCCTGGCGCGCTGGTTCAACAGCATCGAATCGCAGCCCGGCGAAGGCGTCGAGGCGACCGACCGCAGGATCGGACCGAACCTCGAGGTGCTGATCACCCGGCCGGCGGAGTCCGGTGCCGCGGCACCGCGCCCCGGCGTGCTGTACCTCCACGGGGGCGGATTCATCTTCGGTACCCCCAAGAACGAGGCGGCCCGGTGCGGCACGCTGGCCCGCGAACTCGGGGCCGTCGTGGTGTCACCGGACTATCGGCTGGCACCCGAACACCCGTTCCCGGCGCCGCTGGACGACTGCATGACCACCCTGCACTGGATGCGTGAGCACGCCGACGAGATCGGCATCGACCCGGACCGCATCGCGGTGACCGGATCCAGCGCGGGTGGCGGACTGGCCGCCGCCGTCGCCCAGCGGGCCCGCGACGAGGGCATCACGTTGCGCGCCCAGGCGTTGGCCTACCCGGCTGTCGACGACCGCACCACACTGCGCGACCAACCGGGCCGCGGCAGGTTCCTCTGGCCGCAGCGGTCGAACCTGTTCGCCTGGACGTCGTATCTGGGCCGGGCACCCCGGGTGTCCGACGCG
Source organism: Mycolicibacterium aurum (assembly GCA_900078775.1). GTDB lineage: Bacteria > Actinomycetota > Actinomycetes > Mycobacteriales > Mycobacteriaceae > Mycobacterium > Mycobacterium aurum_A. The sequence continues at coordinate 2,468,742 of LT549889.1, read as the reverse complement.
CCCCGCTACGCCGCCCCGCGCGCCGCGAGGATCTGTCCGGGCTGGCGCCGGCCTGGGTCGGGGTGGGCGACCTGGACCTGCTCTACGACGAATCGATCGACTACGCCCGGCGGCTGCAGGACTGCGGGGTGCCGTGCGAGGTGGTCACCGTCACGGGCATGTACCACGCCGCCGACGGGTTGATGACGAAGTCGCCCGCCATGGTGGACTTCCGGCGCGGCGTGACCGACTTCCTGAGCCGGTACCTGTAGCTCAGCGCTGCGGGCCGCGGGCGAACTTCCACAGGTAGCGGGGCAGTCCGCGCGCTGGGATCGGGCGCGGCCAGTCACCGGGACGGAAGAACGCATCGGTGCCGCCGTCGACGAAAATGACGCTGCCGCACAGGAAATCGGCGGAGTCGGACAGCATGAAGCACATCCAGTCCGCCAGTTGCTCGGGGGCGCCGAAGCCGCCGATGGGCACCGGGAACTTGCGAACCGCCTTGCCCTCCATGGGCTGGGCCAGCTGAGCCTCCAGCAGCGGGGTCAGGATCGCCCCGGGCGCCAGGGCATTGAGCCGGATTCCGGCCCCCGCCCAGTCGGCGGACACCGCCTGCGTGCGGACCCAGCGGCTGAGCGCGATCTTCGACGCCGCGTACATGATCGCCGAACCCCGTTGTCCCAGCAGTCGGATGCTGCGGACCGCCTTGTCCGGGTCGTGTGTGAGCAGGGCGTTGATGGTGCGCCGGGGCACCACGGGCACCGTGGTGGTCGAGTTGCTGGAGATCACCACGACCTTCGCGCGGTCGGCCTTGGCCAGCGCCGGGCGCCACGCCGTCAGGGGTTCGACCACGCCGAGGAAGTTCACCTGGGCGATCAGTTCATTGCGGCCCTTGCCCGATCCGGGCCCCAGGCCGGCGGCCAGCACGGCCCCGTCGAGCACGCCGTCGGCGGCGGCCAGCACCTCTTCGGCCGCGGCCCGGCGGCCCTCCGGTGTCGAGAGGTCGGCGATGACGTCCGCGTCCTTGAGATCGACTCCGATCACCCGGTGTCCCTGCTCGCGCAGCTTGCGGGCCGCGTTCCAGCCCATGCCCGATGCCGAACCAGTGATCGCGTATGTCCCACGTGCGTCAGCCACCCCCTCACCATAAGGGTGGCCTCGGGAAGCGGGCGAAATTGGCGTCGTGGCAACATCATCGTCGAACCGCCCGCGGGGCCGGATCTGTGATGGCGGTCGCGGTGGAAACCACACCGTCGCTTTGCTCACGGAAGGGTCGCCGGAGTCCCGTCACCAGCTAGCATCGACACTCGAACAGTGCCGTCCGAAGGCCGTTCGACGCGCCGTGTGTTCGTGAATCGGACCCAAGGCCGTCGCGCATCGGGATAGGGTCTCGGGTGGCTTGACATTCGATGTAGCAATCGACATTGGGAGGGCATGAATGAGCGCCTATAAGACCGTGGTGGTCGGCACGGACGGATCGGATTCGTCGCTGCGGGCAGTGGACCGCGCCGGGGAGATCGCCGCGGGATCGGGCGCGAAGGTCATCGTCGCGACCGCGTACTTCCCGCAGAACGAGGATCATCACGCCGCCGATGTCCTCAAGGACGAGGGCTACAAGGCCACCGGCAACGCCCCGATCTACGCCATCCTGCGCGAGGCGACCGACCGTGCCAAGGCCGCCGGTGCCACCGAGGTGGTGGAGAAGGCCATCGTCGGCGCGCCGGTGGACGCCCTGGTCGATCTCGCCGAGTCCGAGAAGGCCGACCTGCTCGTCGTCGGTAACGTCGGTCTGAGCACCATCGCGGGCCGGCTGCTCGGCTCGGTGCCGGCCAACGTGGCCCGCCGGTCGAAGGTCGATGTGCTGATCGTGCACACTTCCTGATCTCTTCAGACACCAGGCCGAGGCCCGGTGCCACCCTCCGGTGGCGCCGGGCCTCGGCGCTTCCGGCACCCGTGATGCTTTACAAATAGTCGTGACAGTGTCACGGTATGCGGGTGGATTTCTCGCACGTCGAACTGTCGCCGGAGGATCGGGCGTTCCAGCAGGAGCTGCGTGAGTTCCTGGCCCGGGTGGTCACCGACGAGGTGATCCGACGGGACCGGGAGACCGGCGAGAACTTCGACGAGACAGTGCATTTGGCGCTCGGTGCGGCCGGTTACCTGGCTGCCGACTTTCTGCCCGAGGCCGAGGGCGGGTTCAGCGCGGTGCGCCGCCGGATCTGGGAGTTGGAGATCGGCCGCGCCGGCACACCCTGGTTCCATTGGGGCACAACGGTGATGGTGGCCAAATCGGTACAGGCCTTCGGTGCACCGGAACTCGTCGAGCGCATCCTGCCCGGCGTGCTCTCCGGCGAGCGCCGGCTGTGCCTGGGCTACACCGAACCCGAGGGTGGCTCCGACGTGGCCACCTGCAAGACCCGCGCCGTGCGTGACGCCGACGGATCCGGCTGGATCGTGAACGGCTCCAAGATGTTCACCTCGAACGCGCACAACGCCCAGTACGTCTTCCTGATCACCAACACCGACCCGGCCGCGCCGAAGCACCGGAGCCTCACCATGTTCCTGGTGCCGCTGGACTCCCCGGGGGTGGAGATCCAGCCCATCCGCACCGTGGACGGCGACCGCACCAACATCACCTTCTACACCGACGTCCGGGTCGGCGACGATCACCGCATCGGCCCGGTCGACGGCGGCTGGGCCGTGCTGCGGGAGGCGCTCAACGCCGAGCACGGCACCTTCGCGCGCGACGACGGCGGTCTGCAGAAGCTGGCCACCATGACCGAGCACATCACGCTGACGGCCACCGCGTTGGACCGCATCGCGGGCATCGTCGAACCGGACTACCGGCTCGGCCGCGCAGTGGCCCGGCTGGAGGCCGCCATGAGCGCACCGGACATGTACGGCCGGATCGCCATCGCGCAGACCATGCGCGACATCGCACCGGACCTGATGGACATCCTCGGCACCGCCGGGGCACTGCCCGAGGGGGCGGCCGGCGCCGCCGATGACGGGGGAGCCGAGTACATCTACCGGTTGGCGTCCCCGACCGGTATCTACGGCGGAACCCTGGAGGTGTTCCGCAACATGATCGCCGCGCAGGCCCTCGGGTTACCGCGACCGAGCTACACACCGCCGCAGGGGGTCCGATGAAGTTCGCGTTCACCCACCCGATGCACAGCCACCCGTACAACCCGGAACTGGTCGACGGGGCGGGTGTGGCGGCGGTGGCCGCCGCCGCCGAGGCCGCCGGGTTCGCCGGGTTCGGGTTCACCGATCACCCTGCCCCCACCCAGAAGTGGCTGGACCACGGTGGGCATGATGCGCTGGATCCGTTCGTGGCCATGGGTTTTGCCGCCGCGCACACCTCCACGCTGCGGTTGATCCCCAACGTGGTGGTACTGCCGTACCGGAATCCGTTCGTGGTGGCCAAAGCCGGTGCGACACTTGCCCTGTTGTCCGGCGGACGGTTCACCCTCGCCGTCGGCGTCGGCTATCTGAAGCGTGAATTCACGGCGCTGGGCGTCGATTTCGAAGAACGCGGCGCACTGGTAGAAGAGGCGCTGCACGTCATTCGGGCCATCTGGGCCGGTGAGGATCTCAGCTTCGAGGGCCGGCACTTCACCGCCTCGGGGATCACCGCGCACCCCCGCCCGGCCGAGGCGCCACCGATCTGGATCGGCGGCAACACCGCGGCCGCCCGCCGCCGGGTCGCCCAGCACGGCGACGGATGGTGCCCGTTCCCGGCCGCCGGGGTGCTGGCGCAGACCGCACGCACCGACCCGATGGACTCGCTGGAGACGCTCAAGGCCGGCATCGACGATCTGCGCCGCCGCCTCGATGCGGTCGGCCGTGACCCCGAGGCGATCGACATCACGTTCAGCAACGCCGTCGGCGGGGTGCCCGGCACGGACTCCTTCGACCCGTCCGCCCACCTGGACGGGGTGCAGCAGCTCGCCGACCTCGGGGTGACCTGGATCCAGGTGCAGGTGCCCGGTGACAGCCTCGCGCACGCCACCGAGGTGATCGCCGGGTTCGGCGAGCAGGTGATCGCCGAGCTCTGACGCCTCACCAGCCCATCGACCCCGGGACGCCCTTGAACGGCCCGGTCACCCCGCTGGTGATCCAACCGCCGTAGAAGCCGCCAGGTTGGGGGAGGACGGTCTCGCCGTTGACAGTGCACCGGTCCACCGCCGCAGCCATCACCGCGACGGCCCCGGCGATGGGTTCGAAACCTCGGGTCGGTGCCGCGTAGGTCCAGGCCGCACGCGGGGCCACGGTCCGTCCGGAGACCAGGTCGAAGTAGCTCGCCCGTCCCTTCCACTCACACCAGGACGAACCGGCGGTGGCCCGCAGCACGCCGGGCCGAAAGGAGTCGGCGGGCAGGTAATAGGTCGGTGGGTGGCTGGTCTCCAGCACCCGCCAGCCCCGCTGTGTCGCGGCGATCTCGACCCCGCCGAGCTCGATGGTGATCGAGCCGCGGAATTCCTCGAGCCGGGGCGGGCGGGGATAGTCCCACACCGATTCCTGGCCCGGACCGGGCTTCTCGGGTACCGGCCTCACCAGCCGCGCTCACGCCATTCGGTCAGGTGAGGACGTTCGGCGCCGACGGTGGTGTCGTCGCCGTGCCCGGGATAGACGACCGTCGAATCGGGGTATACGTCGAACACCTTGTTCGACACATCGCCGAGCAGCCGCTCGAAGTCGCCCTCTTTCCAGGTCTTGCCGACCCCGCCCGGGAACAGGCAGTCCCCGGTGAACAGGTGCGTGGTGTCCCCGTCGGCGCCGCGCAGCGCCAGGGCGACCGAGCCCTCGGTGTGACCCTGGAGGTGAATGACGTCGAAGGTGAGGTTGCCGACGGTCACGGTGTCCCCGTCGGCCAGGATCTTGTCCGGGCTGACCGGCAGCGGCTCGGCGTCCAGCGCGTGCGCCGCGGTCGGTGCGCCGGTGGCCTCGGCCACCGCGGCCAGCGCCTGCCAGTGGTCGTAGTGCTGGTGGCTGGTCACGATCAGCGCGATATCGGGGGCGTATTCCCTGATCAGCGCGATCAGCCGGTCGGCATCGTTGGCGGCGTCGATCAGCAGCGTCTTACCGGTCTCGGAACACGTGACCAGGTAGGCGTTGTTGTCCATCTGGCCCACCGAGGCCTTGATGATGGTCGCGGCCGGCAGTGTGCGCCGCGCTGCACTGCCCGGGTCGACGTGGCCGGTGTAGTTCTCGACGAGGGTGCTCATACCGCCACGTTATCGAGCTTGTCGGTGGGGGCACCTAGCATGGGCCGTGAATTCTGTCTTGGGAGGAAACCCCGTTGTCTGACCGTCTGATCGTCAAGGGCGCGCGCGAGCACAATCTACGCGGCGTCGATCTTGATCTGCCGCGTGACGCCATGATCGTGTTCACCGGTCTGTCCGGCTCCGGGAAGTCCTCGCTGGCCTTCGACACCATCTTCGCCGAGGGGCAGCGTCGCTACGTCGAGTCGCTCTCGGCGTACGCCCGGCAGTTCCTCGGCCAGATGGACAAGCCGGACGTGGACTTCATCGAGGGCCTGTCCCCGGCGGTGTCCATCGACCAGAAGTCGACCAACCGGAACCCGCGCTCGACCGTCGGCACCATCACCGAGGTGTACGACTACCTGCGTCTGCTCTACGCCCGCGCCGGCACTCCGCACTGCCCGGTCTGCGGCGAGCGCATCGCCCGGCAGACCCCGCAGCAGATCGTCGACCAGGTGCTCGCCATGGAGGAGGGCGCCAAGTTTCAGGTGCTCGCGCCGGTGGTGCGCACCCGCAAGGGTGAGTTCGTCGACCTGTTCGAGAAGCTCAACACCCAGGGTTACAGCCGGGTCCGCGTCGACGGGGTGGTCTACCCGCTGACCGACCCGCCGAAGCTGAAGAAGCAGGAGAAGCACGACATCGAGGTGGTCGTGGACCGCCTCTCCGTCAAGGCCAGCAGCAAGCAGCGGCTGACCGACTCGGTGGAGACCGCCCTGGCCCTCGCCGACGGCATCCTGGTGCTCGACTTCGTCGACCGGGACGAGACCGACCCGCACCGCGAGCAGCGCTTCTCCGAGAAGCTGGCCTGCCCGAACGGTCACCCGCTGGCCGTCGACGACCTGGAGCCCCGGTCGTTCTCCTTCAACTCGCCCTACGGCGCCTGCCCCGAGTGCACCGGCCTGGGCATCAAGAAGGAGGTCGACCCGGACCTGGTGGTGCCCGATCCGGAGCTCACCCTGGCCGAGGGGGCCGTCGCGCCCTGGTCGATGGGCCACACCTCGGAGTACTTCACCCGGATGATGTCCGGTCTCGGTGACGAGATGGGTTTCGACGTGAACACCCCGTGGAAGAAGCTGCCCGCCAAGGCCCGCAAGGCCATCCTGGAGGGCTCCGACCATCAGGTGCACGTCCGGTACAAGAACCGCTACGGCCGCACCCGGTCCTACTACGCCGACTTCGAGGGCGTGCTGGCCTTCCTGCAGCGCCGGATGGAGCAGACCGACTCCGAGCAGATGAAGGAGCGCTACGAGGGCTTCATGCGCGACATCCCCTGCCCGGAGTGCGAGGGGACCCGGCTCAAGCCCGAGATCCTGGCCGTCACGCTGTCCGCCGGGATGCACGGCGAGAAGTCGATCGCCGAGGTCGCCGAATTGTCCATCGCCGACTGTGCGACGTTCCTCAACGCGCTCACCCTCGGTCAGCGTGAGCAGGCCATCGCCGGGCAGGTGCTCAAGGAGATCCAGTCCCGGCTGGGCTTCCTGCTCGACGTCGGCCTGGAGTACCTTTCGCTGTCCCGGGCGGCGGCGACGCTGTCCGGCGGCGAGGCGCAGCGCATCCGGCTCGCCACCCAGATCGGGTCCGGTCTGGTCGGCGTGCTGTACGTGCTCGACGAACCCTCCATCGGGCTGCATCAGCGCGACAACCGCAAGCTCATCGACACCCTGGTCCGGCTGCGCAACCTGGGCAACACCCTGATCGTGGTGGAGCACGACCTGGACACCATCGCGCACGCCGACTGGGTCGTCGACATCGGCCCGTACGCCGGTGAGCACGGTGGCCGCATCGTGCACAGCGGCACCTACCAGGATCTGCTGAAGAACCCGGAATCCCTCACCGGCGCATATCTTTCCGGTAAGGAGCGGATCGAGGTCCCGGCCATCCGCCGGCCGGTGGACCGCAAGCGTCAGCTCACCGTCGTCGGTGCCCGGGAGCACAACCTGAAAGAGGTGGACATCGCGTTCCCGCTCGGAGTGCTCACCTCCGTCACCGGGGTGTCCGGATCGGGTAAGTCGACGTTGGTCAACGACATCCTGGCCACCGTGCTGGCCAACAAGCTCAACGGCGCGCGGCAGGTGCCCGGCCGGCACACCCGGATCAACGGCATCGACCAGCTCGACAAGCTGGTGCGGGTCGACCAGTCGCCGATCGGCCGTACCCCGCGGTCCAATCCGGCCACCTACACCGGGGTGTTCGACAAAATCCGCACCCTGTTCGCCGCCACCACGGAGGCCAAGGTCCGCGGCTACCAGCCGGGCCGGTTCTCGTTCAACGTCAAAGGTGGCCGCTGCGAGGCCTGTTCGGGTGACGGCACGCTGAAGATCGAGATGAACTTCCTGCCCGACGTGTACGTGCCGTGCGAGGTCTGCAACGGCGCCCGGTACAACCGGGAGACGCTGGAGGTGCACTACAAGGGCAAGACCATCTCCGAGGTGCTGGACATGCCGATCGAGGAGGCCGCGGAGTTCTTCGAGAACATCACCTCGATCCACCGCTACCTCAAGACGCTGGTCGACGTCGGTCTCGGGTACGTGCGGCTCGGTCAGCCGGCGCCGACGCTGTCCGGCGGTGAGGCGCAGCGCGTGAAGCTGGCCGCGGAGCTGCAGAAGCGTTCCACCGGGCGCACCATCTACATCCTCGACGAGCCGACCACCGGCCTGCACTTCGAGGACATCCGCAAGCTGCTCAAGGTGATCAACGGCCTTGTCGACAAGGGCAATACGGTGATCGTCATCGAACACAACCTCGATGTCATCAAGACCTCGGACTGGATCATCGACATGGGGCCCGAGGGTGGCGCCGGGGGCGGCACCATGGTGGCCTGCGGGACGCCCGAGGATGTCGCGGCCACATCGGGTAGCTACACCGGGCAGTTCCTCGCCGAGATGCTCGCCGAGGACGCCCAGGCGCCCGCCGCGCCCGCGCCGAAGACCCGCAAGCGCCGCAAGGTCAGCGCCTGACGGCGCATTCTTCGCATCAGCTTGTCGGTGGCGAGGTGTCTTGTCGGTGGCGAGGTGTAACGTCAAGGCATGTTCGAAAGTTTGTTCGACATCGATCCCGCGGCATCCGAGGAGGAGCTGCGGGACGCGATCGAGCGCCTCGAACGGATGAAGTCCGCGGCCGCCGCCGCTCAGGCGCGGGCCACCGCACAGTGGTGGGCGAAACGGCGGGCGGCCGAGGCCGTGGCCGGGATACCGGCCAGGAACCGCGGCCGCGGGCTCTCCTCGGAAATCGCGTTGGCTCGCCGCGATTCGACCAAGAAGGGCGACCAGCATTTGGGGTTCGCCAAGGCTCTGGCCAACGAGATGCCGCACACCCTGGCCGCCCTGGAGGCCGGCGTGCTCTCGGAATGGCGAGCCACCATCATCGTCCGGGAATCGGCCTGCCTGACCGTCGAGGATCGCCGGCGGCTCGACCATCGGATGTGCGGCGACCCGGCCGCACTCGACGGTCTGGGCAACAAGCGCATCACCGCCAAGGCCAAACAGATCGCCTACGAGCTGGATCCGCAGGCCATCGTGGAGCGCGCGGCCAAAGCACCCAAGGACCGCAACGTCTCCACCCGGCCCGCGCCCGACAACATGGTCTATGTGACCGCACTGATGCCTCTGCCGCAGGGCGTCTCGGTCTACGCGAGCCTCAAACGCGAAGCCGATATCAACCCCGACGGGCGGTCGCGCGGGCAGACGATGTCCGACACCATGTACGAACGCGTCACCGGCCGCTCCGCCGCCGAGCCGGTGCCGATCACCGTCAACGTGGTGCTCCCCGAGGAGGCCCTGCTCGGGCAGAGCGACGCCGCTGCGGCGATCCAGGACTACGAACCGATCCCCGCTGCAGTGGCGCGCCAGATGATCACCGATGCGATCGACGAGCAGGGCCGGGTCGAACTGCGCCGCCTCTACGCCGCTCCGGACAGCGGGGCGCTGGTTGCGATGGAGTCTCGAGCCCGAGCCTTCCCCGACGGGCTGGCCCAGTTCATCCGACTCCGCGATCAGACCTGCCGGACGCCGTACTGCGATGCGCCGATCCGCCACATCGATCATGCCGAGCCGCACGCCCGGCGCGGCCCGACGAACGCGCTGAACGGCAACGGCCGTTGCGAACGCTGCAACTACGTCAAGGAACAGCCGGGCTGGAAAGTCCGCACCCTGTTCGATCCCGGCGGGCGCCACGTCGCCGAACACACCACCCCCACCGGGGCCGTCTACCGCTCCACCGCGCCACCGATCGCCGGCGGAATGCGCATCCTGACCCGTGACGTCCACGTGGTCACGATCCACCGCGCGGCCTGAGTCAGCGCGTGGACACCGCCGCATCCTTGGTCAGCGGGGACGGGAACCGCGGTTTGACCACGGTGCCGTCCAGCCACTCGGTGAGGGCATCGGCCTTGCGCTGCAACTCCTGTCGGGCGCCCCGGTCCACGTCGGCCGCAATCTCCAGCAGCACCCGGCCGTCCTCGGACTGCCGCCACGCGCCGACCACCCGGCCGTTCACCCACGCGGTCGGGCCGGCATTGCCGCGAGTGTCGAATACCCGGTCGCGCAGTCCGTCGAGGTACCAGTCCCGGTCCACCCAGCCCATGGTGCTGACATCGAGACCCGGCAACAGCGCGCACCACGGCTCGGCATCCGGTTCGGGCTCGAGATCGTCGGGCAGCGCCACACCGGGCGTGCCATGCAGATCCACCTCGACCGCGCCGATATCGGCCAGTGCCCGCCGCGTCCAGGTCAGGGTGTGGCCGAACCACCACTTCACGTCGGCCACGGTGGCCGGGCCGAACGCCCGCAGCCAGGTGCGCACCAGTTCGGCGCCGCCCGGGTCCGGTTCCGACAGGTCCGCTGCCACATCCAACCAGGAATCCGCCGACACCCACAGCGGACGCGATGACGTCCAGCCGCCCTGATTCGGCCCGCGGAACACCGCCCCGCGCACGGCGAGCACCGTGATCACCCGCGGCGACAGCGGAGTCGCGCCGCCCCACGGCTTTCCGGGCGCGGGATCCCAGGTCCCCGACAATTCGGTTAGCGCAGTGCGTAATTGGGCCGCACCGGTCGGGCCGTTGGCTTCCAGATAGGCCAGCACCGCCGTGCACGCGGTCTGCAGCCATGCGGCGCCGTCCGAGGCCACACCGGCCTTCTCGACATCGGCGATCAGCTTGCGGCTCTCGTTGTCGGCGACCCGGTCACTGGCGGCCGCCTGCACCGTGGGCAGCGAGTCCGTGCAGATCGCCCACAGCGTGCGCCGCATCGCCAGGTGCTTGAGCACAGTGCGGTCCCGGTACAGCGCGGCGTCCAGATCGGTGCGTTCGAAACCGGGAATCCGGGCCCACAGCGACAGATACGGCGTGGCGGGGTCGGTGGCGTGCAGACCGATCAGGTCCGCCGTCACCGCGGTGACATCGGTGCTGTGCGTGCCCAGGAAATGCCGCCGGGCCAGCCGGGCGCGCCGCTCGGCGACGGTGAACGAGCGCACTAGTCCCGGTTCATCGATTCGCGGATCTGCTTGAGCTTCTCGGCGGCCGCCTGCTGGCGGGCCTCGTACTGCTCGGCCACGGAGCGGCCCTCCGGCGTCTCCTCGGCGAGTTCGGCCGCGCCCAGCGCGGTGCCATAGCGGGTCTCGATCTTCTCCCGCACCGCGTCGAAGGTCGGCACACCCGCATCGGTGTAGCCGGCTTCGGTGTGGTCGGTTCGGGGAGCGGCCGGCGCCGGTTCGGTATGCGCCGGCTCGACCGGAACGACCTCGGCATCGAGCGGGTCGGCCTCGGAAGGCTGCTGGTCATCGGGCATGACGCCACGGTACCCGCTCACAGGTGCCGCCGAATCGGCCTACTGATCGGCGACGCCGATCCGCCCGGCCAGCCAGGGCAACGCCTCGGCGAAGGACCGGGACGCGAACGGCCAGTCATGTCCGCCGGGCCGGGTCGCCACCACACACCGGATGCCGTACGAGGTGCCCAGCGCGGACAGGGTCTGTGCCGCCGTGGCCTGCGGCGGCGGGGCTGCGCCCGCGCCGTTCACCGCGAACCAGCCCGACACCCCGGAGTACGGGCCGTGCCGGGTGATCACCGTGCTCGGGTCGAAGGCCGCATAGGCCGCAGCATTCCCGCCGAACAGCCGATCGATGGTCTGCTCCTTGGTCCCGGTGTTCGGGCTCAGATCACCGGCGATGTCCTCGAAGGTGGAGAACCGGTCCGGGTGCATCACCGTGAGATCCACCGCGCAGGTGCCGCCCATCGACCAGCCGACGACACCCCAGTGCGCCGGGTCAGCACTCACCCCGAACGTCGAGATGACCTTGGGCACAACATCGTTGACCAGATGGTCGGCGACCCTGCCGCGGGTCCCGTTGACGCATTCGGTGTCGTTGTTGAAGGCGCCGCCGACGTCGGCGAATACCAGCACCGGGGCCCGGCCGCCGTGTGCGGCGGCGAAGGCGTCGGCGATGGCGACCGCGTTGCCGGCCCGGACCCAGTCCGCCGGGGTGTTGAGTTCACCGCCGATCATCAGCAGCACCGGCAGTCGCGGCGGCGGATTCGAGGCGAACCAGGCCGGTGGCAGGTAGACGAACTCACCGCGGTGCCGGAAACCCGAACCCGCGTACCCGGTGTCGATGGGCACCAGGGAGCCGGCGCGCGGCACCGCATGCCGCACCTCGAAGGCGGCGACGGTGGCCATGGTGGTCTGATCCGGTAGCGGTCCGGCGGTGAATTGATCCCACGCGGTCTGGGTGGTGGGCAGGTAACCGGTCCATTGATTCACCGCCAGTGCCACGCACAGCGCGCACAACGGGACCGTGACCAGCGCGGCGGCCCGCCGCCGCCAGCGGGTCCGGCGCCAACCGGATACCAGTGCGGCGGCGGAGAATCCGGTGAGCCCCGTCCACAGCCACAGCCCGTGCGGGGCCGGATCGCCGGCCAGTCCCTGGTTGCCGACGTACCACTGCGCGGCCCAGGTCGCCGAGACCCCGAGTGCCATCGCTGTTCCGAACGCCAACGGGCTACTGCGCCGCAGCCGGATGGCGGCCGGCAGCAGCAGGAGTCCGGCGATCAGCTGTACGGTCACCGGCACCCAGCCGTGCGTCAACGACACCGTTGCCCACGTGCTCACCAGACCATGGTGGCGCTGCCGGCTGAAAGGCTGCTGTGACTTTTCAGCGCGGCTTGGCCAGCGGGAACGGCAGCGTCTCGCGGATGCTGCGGCCGGTGATCAGCATGACCACCCGGTCCACGCCCACCCCGAGCCCACCGGTCGGCGGCATCGCGTACTCCAGCGCCTGCAGGAAATCCTCGTCGAGTTCCATCGCCTCCGGGTCACCACCGGCGGCCAGCAGCGACTGCTCCTGCAGCCGCTTGCGCTGCTCCACCGGATCGGTGAGTTCGCTGTAGGCGGTGCCGAGTTCGACACCCCAGGCCACCAGATCCCACCGCTCGGCCACACCGGGGATGCTGCGGTGCGGCCGGGTCAGCGGCGACACCGAGGTGGGGAAGTCCTTGTAGAACGTCGGGTGCTCGGTCTGCCCCTCCACCAGCCGCTCGTAGAGCTCCAGGACGACCGCCCCGGCATCCCAGTGCGTCAGATAGGGCACCCCGGCCCGGTCGCAGAGCGCGCGCAGGGTGGCCAGATCGGTGTCCGGGCCGATCTGGGTGCCCAGCGCCTCGGACACCGCACCGTGCACCGTCTTCACCGGCCACTCACCGGAGATGTCCACCGGCGCCGGCGTGCCGTCCGGTCCGGGCCGCATCACCACCTGAGCACCGTTGGCGGCCTCGGCGGCGTTCTGGATCAGCTCCCGGCAGCCGTGCATCCACACGTTGTAGTCGGCGTGCGCCTGATAGGCCTCCAGCAGTGTGAACTCCGGGTTGTGGCTGAAGTCCACGCCCTCGTTGCGGAACGCGCGGCCCAACTCGAAGACCCGCTCCACCCCGCCCACGCACAACCGCTTGAGATACAGCTCCGGGGCGATCCGCAGATACAGGTCCAGGTCATAGGCGTTGATGTGGGTGACGAACGGCCGGGCGTTGGCCCCGCCGTGGATCTGCTGCAGGATCGGGGTCTCCACCTCCAGGAATCCCTTGCCCACCAGGGTTTCCCGGATGGCGTGCAGGATGCGGCTGCGGGCGGTGATCAGATCGCGGGCGTCGGTGTTGATCGCCAGGTCGACGTAGCGGGTGCGCACCCGGGCCTCCGGGTCGGTCAGTCCCTTGAACTTGTCCGGCAGCGGCCGCAGGCATTTGCCGATCAGCCGCCACCGGGTCACCAGCAGCGACGGGGTTCCGTTGCGGCTGTGCCCCATGCTGCCGGTCACCTCGACCAGATCGCCCAGGTCGATCGAGCGGGTGAAATCGGCATTGCTGCCCTGGGTGAGCCGCGAATTGTCCAGCAGCAGCTGCACATCGCCGGACCAGTCCCGCAGCGCCGCGAACAGCACGCCGCCGTAGTCGCGCAGCCGCAGGATCCGGCCGGCCACCGTGACGGTGACATCGGCGGCCGTGGTGGCCAGTGCCTGCGCGACGGTGTGGCTGGGGGCCTCGCCGACCGGGTAGGCATCCACGCCCTCGTCCTGCAGCGCCTGCAGCTTCGCCATCCGGACCCGCACCTGCTCGGGCAGCCGGGCGTGCTCATCGGCGGGCAGATCGTGCTGCAGCGCAACCAGATCCGGGGCGCTGCCGTCGACGTGCAGCAGCCCGCTGTCCACCAGGTTCTGCGGTGCCGCGACATGCTCGCCGGTGTGGTCCTTGCGCCGCGAGAACGGCAGCACCAGGAAGCCCTCGGCGATCACCGAGGCCACCCCGACCCGGGGGACCTCGCGGGCGTCCTCGTAGCAGGCGAACCGCGGCACCCACTCGGGCTGGTACTTCATGTTCGACCGGTACAGGGTCTCCAGCTGCCACCACCGGGAGAAGAACACCAGCAGGGCGCGCCACAGCCGGGCGACCGGGCCGGCGCCGAGTTGGGCACCCTGCTCGAACGCCGAACGGAACATCGCGAAGTTCAGTGAGATCCGGGTGATCCCGAGATCCTCGGCCTGCAGACAGATCTCGCTGACCATCAGCTCGATGGTGCCGTTGGGGGAGTGCGGGGAGCGCCGCATCACGTCCAGCGACACCCCGTTGGACCCCCACGGCACCAGCGACAGCATGGCCACCACCTGGTCCTCGGCCCCGTTCTCGCCCGGCTGCACCGCCTCGACCAGCAGACAGTCCCCATCGGCCGGATCGCCCAGGCGCCCCAACGCCATCGAGAAGCCGCGTTCGGTCTCGGTGTCCCGCCAGGCGTCGGCGTGCCCGATCACCACCGCCATCGCGTCGGGGGTCAGGTCGCGGTGCCGGCGGATCCGGACCGTCAGGCCGGCGCGGCGGGCCCGGGTGACGGCCTGGCGCACCGGTTTCATGTCCGGGCCGGACAGCTTGAACCGGTCGGGGTGCAGGATCGCCTCGTCACCGAGTTCGATGGCGTTCAGGCCGGCCTCCCGAAACGCCTGGGCCGCAGCGGCACTGGCGCCCATCACGCCGGGCGCCCAGCCGTAGGACCCGCACAGCTTGAGCCAGGCGTCGATGGCGGCCGGCCAGGACCGCGGATCACCGACCGGATCCCCGCTGGCCAGGCAGACACCGACCTCGACCCGGTAGGTGATGGCGGCGCGGCCGTTGGGCGCGAAGACCACCGATTTGTCCCGGCGGGTGGCGAAGTAGCCCAGTGAATCGTTCTTGCCGAACAGTTCCAGCAGCCCCCGGATGGCCGACTCGTCCTGCCCGGTCAGCGCATTGGTGGCGCGCTGGGAGCGGAACAGCACGATGGCGGCGACCATCAGGGCCACCGCACCGAACAGGCCGAGCAGCGCGTTGATCAGGGTGCCGGGGTGCTGACCGTCGAACACCTCCGCGTCGACGCCGGCGAAGGCCACCACCCGGTTGGCGGCGTAGCCCAGCCGGTAGTCCCGCTCCAGCGTGCCGGGGAACAAGGACAGCAGCCCCCAGCCGATCAGGATGCCGACGGCCAGCCCGGCCGCCAGCGTGGCGACCGCCTTGACCAGCGCGCCGCGCCGCACCTTGGCCCAGAACTCGTGCCGGGCCAGCACCAGAAAGCCGATCGCGGCCAGGTGGAACACCAGCCCGATGACCTCGCCGATCTCCGCCATCACCGACTCGCCGCCGGTGACCAGGTCGACGACGTTGAGCGCGGCCGCGGCCAACATGTACAGCACCAGGATCCACCAGGCGATGCTCTTGCGGGCCGCCAGCGCGGCGGCCAGCAGGGCGAGCACGAACGCCCAGGCGAAGCTGGTGTCCGGGAAGTTGAAGATGTAGTCGTTGACGAACTCGCGCGGCACCCGGATGGCCGAGCGCACGAACGGCGAGATGCTGGCCACCAGCGACAGCGTCGCGATGACCCCGACGATCCAGCCCGCCGTGGTCGGCACCCAGGAGAACCCGGACGGGCGCCGGGTCGTGGCGAGATGAGAAACCGACCGGGGCGGGTCTGTGGTGGCCGTCATAGGGCCGGAGAATATGCGCTCAAGGCCCCTTTCGTGCGCTTCTACCGGCGCCGGGCGCGGTGTTGCGTGCCGTGGACCGTCACCACACCGAGCCGGTGTACTTCTCGCCGGGTCCGTGGCCGGGCTCGTCGGGCGCCGCACTTGCCTCCCGGAAGGCCAGTTGCAGGCTCTTCAGGCCGTCGCGCAGCGGGCCGGCGTGCAGCCCCAGGAATTCCGCCGATGCGGTGACCAGGCCGGCCAGCGCGGTGATCAGGCGGCGGGCCTCGTCCAGGTCGCGGTGCGGGCTGTCGTCGGGATCCTCCGCCCCCAGGCCGATCTTCTCGGCGGCCGCACTCATCAGCATGACGGCCGAGCGGGTGATGACCTCGACGGCGGGAATCTCGGCGAGCTCCCTCACCTGGGGCTCTGCGTCGGAAGGAGTTTTCTGATCATCGGTCATGCCTGTTAGACTTGCACGATCGACCGTCCCGGCGAACGCCAGGGACAGCAAGTGGAGTCCCGCTCCCACCGCTGACCGTACAGGTCCAGCGGTCCGGTCACAGGCATCTGCGGATGTCCTGTCCTGCGCATTCGCGCAGACGGCGTGAGCCGTGATCGGTCGGCATCGGGCCCTGCTACATGCAGGGCCGTTCTGCTCTTCGGAGCGGAAATGCTGGTGGTGTGGCATCTCCCTGCTGGCCCGGCGCTCCATGCGGTCGTGGCACGAGCAGACAACGTAGGAGGCCCCATCAGCACTGAGACCCGCATCAACGAGCGCATCCGCGTACCTGAAGTCCGCCTTATCGGACCGAATGGCGAGCAGGTAGGCATTGTTCGCATCGAGGATGCTCTCCGCGTCGCCGTTGACGCCGATCTCGATCTTGTCGAGGTAGCCCCAGACGCCAAACCTCCGGTTTGCAAGATCATGGACTACGGCAAGTTCAAGTACGAGACGGCACTCAAGGAGCGCGAGTCTCGCAAGAACCAGCAGCAGACCGTCGTCAAGGAGCAGAAGCTCCGGCCGAAGATCGACGATCACGACTACCAGACGAAGAAGGGCCACGTGGTCCGCTTCCTGGAGGCCGGGTCGAAGGTCAAGGTCACCATCATGTTCCGCGGTCGCGAGCAGTCCCGCCCCGAACTGGGTTACCGACTGCTGCAGCGCCTCGGCGCCGACGTGGCTGACTACGGTTTCGTCGAGACCTCCGCCAAGCAGGACGGCCGCAACATGACGATGGTGCTGGCGCCGCACCGCGGCGCGAAGACCCGCGCCAAGGCGGCCCACGATGCCGACGCCCCGACACCGCGTTCCGGCGGTGCCGCGGCACCGGCGGAGCCCACTGAGCCCACGCAGAACTGATCCACCACACGAACTGAGGACCACATGCCCAAGGCAAAAACTCACAGCGGCGCTTCGAAGCGCTTCCGCGTCACCGGAAGCGGCAAGATCGTCCGCCAGAAGGCCGGCAAGCGCCACCTGCTCGAGCACAAGCCGAGCAAGCAGACCCGTCGTCTCGACGGCCGCACCGTCGTTGCCGCCAACGACACCGCCCGCGTCAAGAAGATGCTGAACGGCTAGTTCGGCCCGACGGCGAAAGCCGTGGCTCTTACCAACTTTCCCCCGTACGAATAGGAACACTTTCATGGCACGCGTGAAGCGCGCAGTCAACGCTCAGAAGAAGCGGCGCACAGTACTCAAGGCGTCCAAGGGCTACCGCGGCCAGCGGTCTCGCCTGTACCGCAAGGCCAAGGAACAGCAGCTGCACTCCTTGACCTACGCCTACCGCGACCGTCGCGCCCGCAAGGGTGAGTTCCGCAAGCTGTGGATCTCCCGCATCAACGCTGCGGCCCGCGCCAACGACATCACCTACAACCGCCTGATCCAGGGCCTCAAGGCCGCCGGTGTCGAGGTGGACCGCAAGAACCTGTCCGAGATCGCCATCAGCGATCCGGCCGCGTTCACCGCTCTGGTCGAGGTGGCCAAGGCCGCCCTGCCCGAGGATGTCAACGCACCGTCGGGCGAAGCCGCCTGACACCGCTCACGGAAAAGTCCAATCGGGTAGCCGCGGCGATCAAGCTGCAGCGTCCCGCCGGACGTCGCCACGCCGCACGCTTCCTCGCCGAAGGTCCCAACCTGGTCGAGGCAGCGCTGCGGCGTGGCGTCGTTTCCGAGGTGTTCGTCACCCAAGAAGCTCAGGCGCGCTTCGAACAGCTGATCGTCGGCGCCCCGGTGCACGTGATCACCGACAAGGCCGCAAAGGCGTTGTCGGACACCGTGACCCCGGTCGGGCTGATCGCGGTGTGCGATATCCCCGAGGTGGCCCTGGCCGATGTGCTGGACGGTCCGAAACTGGTCGCCGTCGCGGTCGAGACCTCGGATCCCGGTAATGCCGGCACCCTGATCCGGCTCGCCGACGCCATGGGCGCCGACGCGCTGATCCTGGCCGGCGACAGCGTCGACCCGTACAACCCGAAATGCCTGCGCTCCTCGGCGGGCAGCATCTTCGGGACCCGGGTGCTGTCGGTGCCCGACCCGGTTGACCTCATCGCAGCCCTGCGCACCTCGGGTCTGCAGGTGCTGGCCACCACCTTGGACGGTACGACCACGCTGCCGTCGGTCGACCTGAGCCGACCGACGGCCTGGCTGTTCGGCTCCGAGGCACACGGGCTGTCCCCGGAGGTCGCCGCCGCCGCCGACACCCGGGTGGCCATCCCCATGCGGGGCAGTGCGGAAAGCCTCAATGTGGCTGCGGCCGCGGCGATCTGCCTGTATCAGAGCGCACAAGCCCTGGGCTGACGGGTCTTCCTGCTTTCAGCCTCGATGCCGACCAGCCACCGAGACTGCGCGGACGTACCTCAACAAGCCCGAATCGATACCAGGCTTCAGCCTCGACACACACATCTTGTCAAGGCTGAACCCTGGTATGCGACCGACTAACTCAGCAACCCCCGCGCCACGTGGGTGATCTGGACCTCGTTGCTGCCGGCGTAGATCATCAGCGACTTGGCGTCGCGGGCCAGCTGCTCCACTCGGTACTCGCTCATGTACCCGTTACCGCCGAACAGCTGCACGGCCTCCATCGCGACGTCGGTGGCGGCCTGCGAGCAGTACCACTTGATCGCCGAGGCCTCCGCCAGTGAGATCGACTTGCCCTCCTTGGCCGACTCGATGACCCGGAACAGCATGTTGCGCACGTTCATCCGGGCGACTTCCATATTCGCCAGCTTCAGCTGGATCAGCTGGAACTGGCCGATCTCCTTGCCCCACAGCACCCGGGTCTTGGCGTAATCCACCGACAGCCGCAGGCATTCCTCGATGACGCCGAGCGCCATCGCCGCCACCCCGATGCGCTCGGTGGAGAAGCTGGACCGGGCACTGTCGCGGCCGTCCCCGGACTTGTTGTCCTCGGTCTCGCCCAGCAGCCGATCCCGGCCCAGGCGCACATTGTTGAAGAACAGTTCACCGGTGCGCGAGGAGTGAATCCCCATCTTGTGGAACGGCTTCGACTGCACGAAGCCCTCCATGCCCTTGTCCAGCACGAAGGTCAGCACCTTGCGGTCGCGCTTGTCGACACCCGGCTCGTCGAGCTTGGCGTAGACCACCACCACATCGGCGTCCGGGCCGTTGGTGATGAACGTCTTCTGCCCGTTGAGGATGTAGTCGTCGCCGTCGCGGGTGACATAGGACTTCATTCCGCCGAAGGCATCCGAGCCGGAGTCCGGCTCGGTGATGGCCCAGGCGCCGATCTTCTCGTAGGTCACCAGGCCGGGCAGCCAGCGCTCCTGCTGGGCCAGGGTGCCGCGGCTCTGGATGGTCGGCACCGTCAGCCCCAGGCTGACACCCAATCCGGTGACGATGCCCATCGACACCCGGCACAGCTCGCTGATCAAGACGAAGCCCATGCCCGCTTGATCCGGGCCGCCGCCGAACATGGAGCCCGAGGACTTGGCCGGCTTGGCCGCGGCGTCGCCGCCCTCACGCAGCCGAGACAGCCTGCGTTCCAACGACTCCTTGGCCATCTGGTCGATACCGAAGGTCGCGAACAGCTTGCGGACGATGGGGTAGGGCTCCATCTCGCCGCTTTCCAGCGCGTCGATGTTCGGCCGGATCTCCTTGTCGATGAACTCGCGGACGGCATCGCGCACGGCGATATCGACGTCGGACCATTCCAGCATCGTGTCAAGCAACCTTTCGTCGGGTTGCTGGCCGCAGACCGGCCAGCGAGAAGGTGGTGTGCACCAATGATCCGGCCCGGTCCAGCAGCGAGCGCTGCGGGGGTTGGTAATGCATCGGCAGGCCCCGCCGATCCGGCGGTGGAGCGGTGAAGCCAGGCGCCTCCACCAGGGGCGCGTCGGCCGGGACCTTGCCCTCGGCGCGCCGGTATGCGGCCACCGCGCGCGGGTGCAGTCGGATCTCGTCGGGCACCGCGGTGAACGCCATCGACACCGCCTTGCCGAACAGCCGCAGCAGGATCTCGTCGCCCGGGGTCCAGCGCATCCCGGCCTTCTCCCGGAGCGGGGCATCGAACACCCCGGCGGCCACCCAGCGCTGCGCGTCGATCATCGGCTTGAACAGTTGATCCCACAGCGGGGTCGGCATCAGCACGAACCACGGCTTGGGGATGCGCATGGCGAAGATGTCCAGGGTGGCCTGGTTGATCTCCAGCTCCTCCCGGCACTTGCGGTCCCAGTACACCTGGAAGTCCTCCCAACTGGCCGGCACCGGGCGCATGCTCATGCCGTACATCCGGTACCACTGCACGTGCTCGTCGAACAGTTGGTGCTTCTCGGCCTCGGTCAGCCCGCCGCAGAAGTACTCGGCGGTCTTGATGATCAGCATGAAAAAGGTGGCGTGCGCCCAGTAGAAGGTGTCCGGGTTGAGCGCGTGGTAGCGCCTGCCTTGCCCGTCGGTGCCCTTGATGTCCTTGTGGAAACCCTTGATCTGCTCGCCGGTCTGCGCCGCGCGTTCCCCGTCGTAGACCACCCCCATGATCGGGTACACCGAGCGGGCCACCCGCTGCAGCGGTTCGCGCAGCAGGATCGAGTGGTCCTCGACGCCGGCCCCGAGTTCGGGATACATGTTCTGGATCGAGCCGACCCAGATGCCCAGCAGCCCGGTGCGCAGATCACCGAAGTACTTCCAGGTGAGGGAGTCCGGGCCGAGCGGGATGGCGGCCTGATCGCCGGTCGGTGCGGGGCCCTGTGTTGCAGCAGTCATGGCGTCCTCGTTGACCCTTGAACTACAGATGTCTGGCCACGATATGCCTGACAACAAACGTTGTCTATGGTCCTCGGCGGTGTGCCGACATGCTGTTACGCCGCGGTGACCAAGCCTATTTCAACCCGAGCTCCGGACGACGTCAGGCGATCGCCCACAAACCGAGACTGAGCGCGAAGGCGCTGAGTCCGAGGGTGGTCTCCATGACCGTCCAGGTCTTGAGCGTCGTCTTCACATCCAGGCCGAAGAACCGGCTGACCAACCAGAAGCCCGAGTCGTTGACGTGCGACAGCACGGTCGCGCCGGCCGCGATCGCGACCACCAGGGCGGTCAGCTGCAGGCTGCTCAGGTCCGCGGCCGCGACCGACGCACTCAGCAGGCCGGCGGTCGTGGTCAGCGCGACGGTGGCCGAGCCCTGCGCCACGCGCAGCAGCGTGGCGATGACGAAGGCCTGCAGGATCAGCGAGATGCCGAGGTTCGACAGGGAGCCGCTGAGCGCGTCGCCGATACCGCTGAGTCGCAGTACGCCGCCGAACATTCCGCCCGCGCCGGTGATGAGGATGACCGCGCAGATCGGGCCGAGGGCCTTGTCGAGGATGTCGGTCACGTCGGCCATCGAGCGGTCCCGCAGGCCCAGCGTCAACGTCGCCACGATCACCGTGATCAGCAGCGCGATCGGCGTGTTGCCGAGCAGCTTGAGGTAGTTCGCCCAGGTGGCGTCCTCGGCGATGAGGCCGGCGGTCATCAGGGTGTCCAGCACGGTGTTGAACGAGATCAGCACGAACGGCAGGAGCAGCACACCGAGGACCGTGCCGAAGGCGGGGGCGGTGCGGGTGGCGACCCCGCCTTCCCCGGGTGCGGAGTCGATATCGCGGCCACCGTTGAGCTCACCGAACAACGAGGTCGGAATGTCGACGTGGATCCGCTTGCCGATCACCTGGGACACCAGATAGGCGCCGACGTACCAGGACGCGACGGCGACCGGGGTGCCGACGATCAGGGTGAGGCCGATGTTGGCGCCGAGCAGTTCGGCGGCCGCCACCGGACCGGGGTGTGGCGGCACCAGGGCGTGCATCGCCGCGAACGCGCCGGCGGCCGGGAACGCGTACAGCAGGATCGAGCCACCGAAGCGCCGGGCCACCGTCATGATGATCGGCAGGAACACGACCAGTCCGGCGTCGAAGAAGATCGGGAAACCGAACAGCAGCGCGGCCACACCGAGGGCGAACGGCGCGCGTTTCTCACCGAAGCGGCCGATCAGAGTGTCGGCCAGGACCTGGGCGCCGCCGGTGACCTCCAGCAGGCGGCCGATCATGACGCCGAACCCGACCAGCAGGGCGACCGAGCCGAGGGTGTTGGAGAAACCGAAGGACAGTGCACCGGGCACATCGGCCACCGGGATGCCGGCGGCCAGTGCGGTCAGCAGGCTGACCAGTACCAGCGCCACGAAGGCATGCATCTTCACCCGGATGATCAGGAACAGCAGCAGCGCGACCGCGCCCGCGGCGATCAGCAGCAGGGTGGAGGTTCCGAATGCGGGATCAATTGCCTCCATGAGATCCCCCCACCCACGTGGTGTCAGTGCCCGCAATCATCGGTCCTCCTCGGTCGTCCGGGAATCGGTTGTGCTGACGCAGCTTCCGGCGGCGCAAATCCCCCGTGACCACATCTGGTGCCATGCCCCCGCCCGTCTGGTGTGCGCGGCGTCACATAGTTTCCATTAATAATCATACTTTTGCAAGAGGTTGGCGCAAAAGTGAGATTTCTTCCGTCGAGAACCGCACTCTGGGATCATCAATCGATGGTCGTCCGATCCGATGTCAGTGCTCTGCACGGCAGTCTCCTGACTGCGGTGGGGACGGCCATCGTGTCCGGTCAGTACCCGCCCGGGCAGGTTCTCACTCTCGAAGCGGTCGGTGCCGACCACGGCGTCTCGCGCAGCGTCGCCCGCGAAGCGATCCGGGTGCTCGAATCCATGGGCATGGTCCGGTCCCGGCGCCGGGTCGGCATCACGGTCCAGCCCGCGGACAACTGGAACGTCTTCGACCCGGTGCTGATCCGCTGGCGCCTGGAGGTCGGTGACCGTGTCGCGCAACTGGTCTCGCTCTCCGAGTTGCGGCTCGGTTTCGAACCGGCGGCGGCCGCTCTGGCTGCCCGGCGTGCCGGCCCCGAGCAGTGCCGGATCATGGCCGCGGCGGTGTCGGACATGGTGGTGCACGGGCGCTCCGGTGACCTGGACGCCTATCTGCTGGCCGACAAGACGTTCCATCAGACGCTGCTGGAGGCCAGCGGCAACGAGATGTTCCGAGCCCTCAACGGCGTGGTCGCCGAGGTGCTGGCCGGCCGCACCCATCACGGGATGATGCCCGAGCGGCCCGATCCCGCGGCGATCGCGCTGCACGACGAGGTCGCCCGTGCCATCAGGATGGGCGACGAGCACAAAGCCGAGCAGGCGATGCGCGCGATCATCGATGAGGCGGCATCGGCCGTGGTCGAGGAGCCTCCCACCGCGCCGGACTGAGGCCGCGCCGGTGAGCAGGGCCGGGACTCGGCATCGTTGCCGGGTGTCGGGACGCCGCTTAGGGTGGCGCTGTGGAAGTCGAATCGTTCGATGAACGATCCGCTCGCACGGGGGAGTTCGACTCCGGTGCGCCGGCCCGTCAACCAGGACCGCTGGGATGGCTGCTGGCCACCAATCACAACGCCGATGCCATCGCCGTGATCCGGCGGGCCCGTCGCGCCCTGCCCGGCGACCCGGACTTCGGGGACCCGCTGTCGGTCGCCGGTGCGGGCGGCCCGCGCGCCGCGGCCCGGGCCGCCGACCGACTGCTGGAACGGGAGGCGGTGTCCAGGGAGGTCAGCCTCGGCGCGCTGCAGGTGTGGCAGGCCATCACCGAACGGGTGTCCGGCCGGCCCGCCAATCCGGAGGTCACCCTCGTCTTCACCGACCTGGTCGGGTTCTCGGCGTGGTCCCTGCGCGCCGGGGACGATGCCACCCTGCGGCTGCTGCGCCGGGTCGCGCAGGTCATGGAACCGCCGCTGCTCGCCGACGGCGGCCGCATCGTGAAGCGGATGGGCGACGGGGCGATGGCGGTGTTCTCCCGGCCCGACACCGCGACGCGCGCGGTGCTGACCGCGCTGGACGCCGTGCACACCGTCGAGGTGGACGGCTACACCCCGCGGATGCGGGCCGGCATCCACACCGGGCACCCGCAGCGGATCGGCTCGGACTGGCTGGGGGTCGACGTCAACATCGCCGCGCGGGTGATGGAACGCGCCACCAAGGGTGGGCTGGTGATCTCGCACGCCACCCTGGACCGGCTGGGCGACGACGCGCTCGACGACCTCGGGGTGACGGTGAAGCGGACCCGCAAACAGCTGTTCGCGGCCAAACCCAGCGGGGTGCCCGACGACCTGCAGATGTACCGGGTGCGGGCCCGCCGGGAACCGTCGGGCCGGGACGCCGTCGCCGAGAATGCCGAGGGTGCGTGACGTCGCTCTCATCGCGGCATCACCTATGATCGCCGGGTGGTGGAGCTCTCAGAAGAAGCCCTGATCAACGCGGTGAGCGCGGCCCGGCAGGCCTTCGACGCCGCCGCCGATCTGGACGCGCTGGCCCGGGCCAAGACCGAACACCTCGGCGACCGATCCCCGATCGCGCTGGCCCGTCAGGCTCTGGGCTCGCTGCCCAAGACCGAGCGGGCCGACGCCGGTAAGCGGGTCAACGTCGCGCGCACCGAAGCGCAGCAGGCCTACGACGAGCGCCTGGCCGTGCTGCGCGCCGACCGCGACGCCGCGGTGCTGGTGGCCGAGCGCATCGACGTCACGCTGCCCTCGACGCGGCAGCCCGTCGGCGCCCGGCACCCGATCACCCTGCTGACCGAGCGCATCGAGGACACCTTCGTCGCGATGGGCTGGGAGGTGGCCGACGGTCCCGAGGTAGAGACCGAACAGTTCAACTTCGACGCCCTGAACTTCCCGCCGGATCACCCGGCCCGCAGCGAGCAGGACACCTTCCAGATCTCCCCGGACGGGTCGCGGCAGGTGCTGCGCACACACACCTCCCCGGTGCAGATCCGGGCGCTGCTGGAACGTGAGCTGCCGGTCTACATCGTCGCGCTCGGGCGCACCTTCCGCACCGATGAACTCGACGCCACCCACACCCCGGTGTTCCATCAGGTCGAGGGCCTCGCGGTGGACAAGGGGCTGACCATGGCCAATCTGCGCGGCACGCTGGATGCGTTGGCCCGTGCGGAGTTCGGGCCCGCGGGGCGGATCCGCTTCCGTCCGCACTTCTTCCCGTTCACCGAACCGTCGGCCGAGGTCGACGTGTGGTTCGAGAACAAAAAGGGCGGACCCGGCTGGGTCGAATGGGGTGGTTGCGGCATGGTCAATCCAAATGTGTTGCGGGCGTGCGGTATCGACCCGACCGAGTATTCGGGCTTCGCGTTCGGGATGGGTTTGGAGCGGACCCTGCAGTTCCGCAACGGTATTCCCGACATGCGCGACATGGTCGAGGGTGACGTGCGGTTCTCCCTGCCGTTCGGAGTGGGTGCCTGATGCGCGTTCCGTACAGCTGGCTGCGCGACACCATCCGCCTGGGTAACCCGGACTGGGATATGTCCGTCGAAGACCTGGAGCAGACGCTCATCCGGATCGGCCACGAGGTCGAGGAGATCATCCCGGTCGGTCCGGTCACCGGCCCGCTGACCGTCGGCCGGGTCGCCGAGATCGAGGAACTCACCGAGTTCAAGAAGCCGATCCGGGCCTGCAAGGTGGATGTGGGGGAGCCCGAGCCGCGCGATATCGTCTGCGGCGCCCGCAATTTCGCGGTGGGTGACCTGGTGGTCGCGGCGCTGCCCGGCACCACGCTGCCCGGCGACTTCAGCATCGCGCAGCGTAAGACCTACGGCCGCGTCTCCGACGGCATGATCTGCTCGGCCGCCGAACTCAACCTCGGTGTGGACCAGGCCGGCATCATCGTGCTGCCCCCGGGCACCGCGGATCCCGGCGCGTCGGGCATCGAGGTGCTCGGCCTCGACGATGTGGTCTTCCATCTGGCCATCACCCCGGACCGCGGCTACTGCCTGTCCATGCGTGGCCTGGCCCGCGACATCGCCTGCGCCCTGGACCTGAACTTCGTCGATCCGGCGGACGTCCCGGCCCTACCCGCCGAGGGCGAGGCCTGGCCGCTGACCGTGCAGCCCGGCACCGGGGTGCAGCGGTTCGGGCTGCGGCCGGTCACCGGGATCGACCCGGCCGCGGTCTCGCCGTGGTGGCTGCAGCGACGCCTGCTGCTGTCCGGAATCCGGGCGATCTCGCCGGCCGTCGACGTCACCAACTACGTCATGCTCGAAATCGGCCACCCCATGCACGCGCACGACCGGTCGCTGATCACCGGCGGATTCGCGGTGCGCTTCGCCGAGCAGGGTGAGCAGGTGGTGACCCTCGACGACGTCACCCGCACTCTCAACGACGGCGACGTGCTGATCGTCGACGACGTCGCGACCGCCGCCATCGGCGGGGTGATGGGAGCCGGCACCACCGAGGTGCGCGAGTCCACCACCGACGTGCTGCTGGAGGCCGCGGTGTGGGATCCGGCCGCGGTGTCGCGGACCCAGCGCCGGCTGCGGCTGGCCAGCGAGGCCGGCCGACGCTACGAACGCACCGTGGACCCGGCCATCTCGGTGGCCGCCCTGGACCGTTGCGCCACCCTGCTCGCCGAGATCGCCGGCGGCACCGTGGAACCCACCCTGACCGACTGGCGCGGCGACCCGCCGCGCACCGACTGGTCGCCGGCCGCGGTGAGCATGCCCGCCGATCTGCCGGACCGGGTCGCCGGCGTCAGCTACCCGGCCGGGGTGGCCGCGCGGCGGCTGGCACAGATCGGTGGACAGGTCACCGAGGCCGACGGGGTGATCACCGTGGTTCCGCCGAGTTGGCGCACCGATCTGCGTGAACCCGCCGACCTGGTCGAGGAGGTGCTGCGGCTGGAGGGGCTGGACGCCGTCCCCTCGGTGCTGCCGCCGGCACCGGCCGGGCGCGGGCTGACCGCGGCCCAGAAGCGGCGCCGGGCGCTGGGGAAGTCGTTGGCGCTCAACGGTTATGTCGAGGTGCTGCCGACCCCGTTCCTGCCCACCGGGGTGTTCGACACCTGGGGGCTGGCGGCCGATGACCCGCGCCGCGCCACGGTGACGGTGCTCAACCCGCTGGAGGCCGACCGGCCGCAGCTGGCCAGCACACTGCTGCCGGGCCTGCTGGAGGCGTTGGTGCGCAACGTGTCCCGCGGTGCGGTGGACACCTCGCTGTACGCCATCTCGCATGTGGCGATCCGGACCGCGGACACCCGTGCGGTGGAACGCATCCCGACCGACCGTCGGCCCACCGCCGAGGAGATCGCCGGGCTGGACGCATCGCTGCCGCACCAGCCCGAGCATGTGGCGGTGGTCCTCGCCGGCCTGCGTGAGCCCGCCGGGCCGTGGGGCCCGGGCCGCAAGGCCGAGGCCGCGGACGCCTTCGAGGCGGTGCGCGTGATCGGACGGGCCGCCGGCATCGAGTTCACCCTGCGCGCGGCGGCGGAGCTGCCGTGGCATCCGGGCCGGTGCGCCGAGGTGCTGGTCGGCGAGCTGACCGTCGGCTACGCCGGGCAGCTGCATCCCGCGGTGGTGGAGCGGGCCGGTCTGCCGGCCGGCACCTGCGCGGTGGAGCTGAACCTCGACGACATCCCGATCGTGCAGACGCTGCCGGCCCCGCGGGTGTCACCGTTCCCGGCGGTGTTCCAGGACGTCAGCCTGATCGTGGCCGAGGACGTGGAGGCGCAGGCCGTCATCGACGCGGTCCGCGAGGGCGCCGGGGAGCTGCTGGAGGACGTCCGGCTGTTCGACGTCTACACCGGCCCGCAGATCGGGGAGGGGCGCAAGTCGCTCACCCTGGCGCTGCGGTTCCGGGCCGCCGACCGGACCCTGACCGAGGATGAGGCCAGCGCGGCCCGGGTGGCCGCCGTCGCGGCCGCCGAGCAGCGCGTCGGCGCCGTCCAACGCGCCTGACTCAGCCACCCTGACCCTGAGGCGGGAAGGTGCGGATGGCGCCATTTTCGGCAGGTTCGGCGACGGGGGTCATTAATGAGTTTGCATATGCATGCATAAAAATGCAGAATCGTTGAATGACTTCAGTAGCCGTCGCCGGTGCCAGTGGGTACGCGGGCGGCGAGATCCTGCGCCTGTTGCTCGGTCATCCCGCGTACGCGGATGGGCGCCTGACCATCGGCGCGTTGACCGCCGCGGGGAGCGCGGGCAGCACCCTGGGTGAACACCATCCGCACCTGCTGCCGCTGGCCGACCGGGTCCTACAGCCCACCGAGGCCGAGCTGCTCGCCCAGCACGACGTCGTCTTCCTCGGCCTGCCGCACGGGCACTCCGCGGAACTGGCGAAACAGCTCGGCGACACCGTGATCATCGACTGCGGTGCGGACTTCCGGCTGACCGACGCCGCGGACTGGGAGAAGTTCTACGGCAGCGCGCACGCCGGCACCTGGCCCTACGGCCTGCCCGAACTGCCCGGCGGCCGGGACGCCCTCAAGGGTGCCACCCGCATCGCGGTGCCCGGCTGCTACCCGACCTCGGCGCTGCTGGCGCTGCTGCCTGCGGTCGCGGCCGGCCTCGCCGAACCCAATGTCACCGTGGTCGCCGTCAGCGGCACCTCCGGCGCGGGCAAGTCGGCCAAGGTGGACCTGCTCGGCGCCGAGGTGATCGGCTCGGCGCGGGCCTACAACATCGGCGGTAAGCACCGGCACACCCCGGAGATCGCCCAGGGGCTGCGCAAGGTCACCGACAAGGACGTCACCGTGTCCTTCACCCCGGTGCTCATCCCCACTTCCCGCGGCATCCTGGCCACCTGCACCGCGCCCACCACGGCCACCGAGGCCGAGATCCGGGCCGCCTACGAAAAGGCCTACGGCGCAGAACCGTTCATCCACCTGCTGCCCGAAGGGCAGCTGCCCAAGACCGGTTCGGTGATCGGCTCGAATGCCGCCCAGCTCGCGGTCGCGGTGGACGAGGAGGCCAAGACCCTGGTGGCGATCTGCGCCATCGACAACCTGACCAAGGGCACCGGCGGTGCCGCCGTGCAATCGATGAACCTGGCCCTGGGATGGCCGGAGACGGAAGGACTTTCGACCGTGGGAGTGGCACCGTGAGCGGGGCAGTCGGCAAGTTGGTCAGGACTCAAGGCGTCACCGCCCCGGCCGGCTTCCGGGCCACCGGCATCTCCGCCGGCATCAAGGCCTCCGGCAAGCTGGACCTCGCGCTGGTCTTCAACGAGGGCCCCGACCACCACGCGGCCGGCGTCTTCACCCGCAACCAGATCAAGGCCGCCCCGGTGCAGTGGTCCCAGCAGGTGCTCACCACCGGCAGGCTCCGTGCGGTCATCCTGAACTCCGGCGGCGCCAACGCCTGCACCGGCCCGCTCGGCTTCCAGGACACCCATGCCACCGCCGAGGCGTTGGCCGCGGCACTGTCGGACTGGGGCACCGAGACCGGCGCCATCGAGGTCGCGGTGTGCTCCACCGGCCTGATCGGTGACCGGCTGCCGATGGACAAGGTGCTGGCCGGGGTCACCGAGATCGTGCATGAGATGGCCGGCGGCCTGACCGGCGGCGAGGAGGCCGCCCGGGCCATCATGACCACCGACACCGTGCCGAAACAGGTTGCGCTGCACGCCGAGAACTGGACCGTCGGCGGCATGGCCAAGGGTGCGGGCATGATGGCCCCCTCGCTGGCGACCATGCTGGTGGTCATCACCACCGACGCCGTGGCCGACGCCAAGGCACTCGACACCGCGCTGCGTCGCGCCGCCGCCAAGACCTTTGACCGGCTCGACATCGACGGCAGCTGCTCCACCAACGACACCGTGCTGCTGCTGGCCTCGGGCGCCAGCGAGGTCGCGCCCAGTCAGGACGAACTCGACGCCGCGGTGCTCGCCGTCTGCGACGACCTGTGCGCGCAGTTGCAGGCCGACGCCGAGGGCGTCACCAAGAAGGTCACCATCACCGTGGTCGGGGCGCTCAACGACGACGAGGCGCTGGTGGCCGCCCGCGCGGTGGCCCGCGACAGCCTGGTCAAGACCGCGCTGTTCGGCTCCGACCCGAACTGGGGCCGGGTGCTCGCGTCCGTCGGGATCGCCCCGGTGACGCTCGACCCGCAGCGGATCAGCGTGTCCTTCAACGGATCCCCGGTGTGCGTCGACGGCACCGGCGCGCCCGGCGCCCGCGAGGTCGACCTGTCCGGCGATGTCATCGAGGTGCTGATCGACCTGGCTTCGGGCAGCGGCACCGCCGGCGTGCGGACCACCGACCTGTCGCACGCCTACGTCGAAGAGAACTCGGCGTACAGCTCATGACCACCACGCCCCAGAAGGCGGCGATCCTGGCCGAGGCCCTGCCGTGGCTCAAGCAGCTGCACGGCAAGATCGTGGTGGTCAAGTACGGCGGCAACGCCATGACCGACGACACCCTCAAGGCGGCCTTCGCCGCGGACATGGTGTTCCTGCGCAACTGCGGTATCCGTCCCGTCGTGGTGCACGGCGGTGGCCCGCAGATCAGCGCGATGCTCAAGAAGCTGGGAATCGAAGGCGATTTCAAGGGCGGCTTCCGGGTCACCACTCCCGAGGTCCTCGACGTGGCCCGGATGGTGCTGTTCGGTCAGGTCGGTCGCGAGCTGGTCGGACTGATCAACGCGCACGGGCCGTACGCGGTCGGCGTGACCGGTGAGGACGCGCAGCTGTTCACCGCGGTGCGGCGCAGCGTGACCGTCGACGGGGTGGCCACCGACATCGGGCTGGTCGGCGACGTCGAGCACGTCAACGCCGGCTCCCTGCTGGATCTCATTGCCGCAGGCCGGATCCCGGTGGTCTCCACCATCGCCCCGGACGCCGACGGGGTGGTGCACAACATCAACGCCGACACCGCGGCGGCCGCGTTGGCCGAGGCGCTCGGCGCCGACAAACTGCTGATGCTCACCGATGTCGAGGGCCTCTACACCGACTGGCCGGACCGCACCTCGCTGGTCAGCGAGATCGACAGCGGTGCCCTGACCCAACTGCTGCCCAAGCTGGAATCGGGCATGGTGCCCAAGATCGAGGCCTGCCTGCGGGCGGTGAACGGCGGGGTGCCCAGCGCACACGTCATCGACGGTCGCGTCGAACACTGTGTGCTGGTCGAGCTTTTCACCAATGACGGGACCGGAACGAAAGTGGTACCCACCTGATGACACTCCAGGACCGCTGGGAAGCGGTGATGATGAACAATTACGGCACCCCGCCGCTGGCGCTGGTCAGCGGGGACGGTGCGGTGGTCACCGACGCGGACGGCAAGCCCTACCTCGACCTGCTCGGCGGGATCGCGGTCAACCTGCTCGGGCACCGTCATCCCGCCGTTGTCGAGGCCGTCACCACGCAGCTCAACACCCTCGGGCACACCTCGAACCTGTATGCCACCGAGCCCGGTATCGCGCTGGCGGAGATGCTCGTCGCGCAGCTCGGTACACCTGCACGGGTGTTCTTCTGCAATTCCGGCACCGAGGCCAACGAGGTCGCCTTCAAGATCACCCGGCTCACCGGGCGCACCAAGATCGTTGCCGCCGAAGGCGGTTTCCACGGCCGCACGATGGGCTCGCTGGCGCTGACCGGCCAGCCCGCCAAGCGGGCGCCGTTCGAACCGCTGCCCGGTCACGTCACCTTCGTGCCGTACGGGGATGCTGCCGCCCTCGAGGCAGCGGTCGACGGTGAGACCGCCGCGGTGTTCCTGGAGCCGATCATGGGGGAGGGCGGCGTCGTCGTCCCGCCGCCGGGCTACCTGGCCAAGGCCCGCGAGATCACCTCCACACACGGTGCGCTGCTGGTGCTCGACGAGGTGCAGACCGGCATCGGGCGCACCGGTGCGTTCTTCGCCCACCAGCACGACGGGATCACCCCCGACGTCATCACCCTGGCCAAGGGGCTGGGCGGCGGCCTGCCCATCGGTGCCTGCCTGGCCGTCGGCGCGACCGGCGACCTGCTCACCCCGGGGCTGCACGGCAGCACCTTCGGCGGCAACCCGATCAGTACCGCCGCCGCGGTCGCGGTGCTCAAGACGCTGGCCGCCGACGATCTGGTGGCCCGGGCCGGCGTGCTGGGCAAGACGATCAGCCACGGCATCGAGGAACTGCACCACCCGATGGTCGACCACGTCCGCGGCAAGGGGCTGCTGATCGGCATCGCGTTGACCGCCGAGAAGGCCAAGGCGGTGGAGAGCGCGGCCCGCGAGGCCGGATTCCTGGTCAATGCGGCCGCCGCCGACGTGATCCGGTTGGCGCCGCCGCTGATCATCACCGAGGCCCAGATCGACGAATTTCTCACCGCGCTGCCCGCAGTGCTGGACAAGGGGACCACCGAATGACACGACACTTCCTGCGCGACGACGACCTGACACCCGAGGAACAGGCCGAGGTGCTGGCGCTGGCCGCCGAACTCAAGCAGGCGCCGTTCAGCCGCCGCCCGCTGGAGGGCCCGCGCGGCGTCGCGGTCATCTTCGAGAAGAACTCCACCCGCACCCGGTTCTCCTTCGAGATGGGCATCGCCCAACTCGGCGGGCACGCCGTCGTCGTCGACGGCCGCAGCACCCAGCTGGGCCGTGAGGAGACCCTGGAGGACACCGGCGCGGTGCTGTCCCGCTACGTCGACGCCATCGTCTGGCGCACCTTCGCCCAGGAACGGCTGACCGCCATGGCCACCGGCGCCACGGTGCCGATCGTGAACGCGCTGTCCGACGAGTTCCACCCCTGCCAGGTGCTGGCCGATCTGCAGACGCTGGCCGAGCGCAAGGGCAAGCTGGCCGGGCTGAGGTTGACCTACCTCGGTGACGGTGCCAACAACATGGCGCACTCGCTGATGCTGGGCGGCGTGACCGCCGGCATCCACGTGACCATCGCCGCGCCGGCCGGGTTCGAACCGGACCCGCAGTTCGTCGACGCCGCCAAGCGTCGCGGCGCCGAGACCGGCGCGACGGTGCACGTCACCTCCGATGCGAAGGCCTCGGTGGACGGGGTGGACGTGTTGGTCACCGACACCTGGACCTCGATGGGGCAGGAGAACGACGGGCTGGACCGGGTGCGCCCGTTCCGCCCGTTCCAGGTCAACAGCGAGCTGCTCAACCTCGCCGACCCGGATGCGGTTGTGCTGCACTGCCTTCCGGCGCACCGCGGGCACGAGATCACCGACGAGGTGATCGACGGCCCGCAGAGCGCGGTGTTCGACGAGGCCGAGAACCGGCTGCACGCGCAGAAGGCGATGCTGGTGTGGTTGTTGGAGCGTGCGTGACGCCATGAGCTCACCGACCAGGGTCGGACGGCAGGCCCGCATCATCGCCCTGCTGTCCGCCCATGCCGTCAGCAGCCAGACCGAGCTCGCCGCTCTGCTGGCCGCCGAGGGCATCGAGGTCACCCAGGCCACCCTGTCGCGGGACCTGGAGGAGCTCGGTGCGGTGAAGTTGCGCGGCGCCGACGGCGGCGTCGGCGTCTACGTCGTCCCCGAGGACGGCAGCCCGGTGCGCGGGGTGTCCGGGGGTACCGAGCGGCTGACCAGGCTGCTCGGTGAACTGCTGGTGTCCACCGACTCCAGCGCGAACATGGCGGTGCTGCGCACCCCGCCGGGCGCGGCGCACTACCTGGCCAGCGGTATCGACCGGGCGGTGTTACCCCAGGTTGTCGGCACCATCGCCGGTGATGACACCATCTTTGTCATCGCGCGTGAGCCGATGACCGGGGCGGAGCTCGCCGCAATGTTCGAAAACTTGAAATAAGCAGTTCTAGAAAAGGGAGATCTTTCATGTCCGAGCGCGTCATCCTGGCGTATTCCGGCGGTCTGGACACCTCGGTGGCCATCAGCTGGATCGGCAAGGAGACCGGCCGTGAGGTCGTCGCCGTGGCCATCGATCTGGGCCAGGGCGGTGAGGACATGGAGGTCGTGCGCCAACGTGCCCTGGACTGCGGCGCCGTCGAGGCCGTCGTGGTGGACGCCCGCGATGAGTTCGCCGAGGAATACTGCCTGCCCACCATCCAATCCAATGCGCTCTACATGGACCGGTACCCGCTGGTGTCGGCGATCAGCCGCCCGCTGATCGTCAAGCACCTGGTGGCCGCGGCCCGTGAACACAAGGGCGGCACCGTCGCGCACGGCTGCACCGGCAAGGGCAACGATCAGGTCCGGTTCGAGGTCGGCTTCGCCTCGCTGGCCCCCGACCTGCAGGTGCTGGCCCCGGTCCGCGACTACGCCTGGACCCGGGAGAAGGCCATCGCCTTCGCCGAGGAGAACGACATCCCGATCAACGTCACCAAGCGCTCGCCGTTCTCGATCGACCAGAACGTGTGGGGCCGTGCGGTGGAAACCGGGTTCCTGGAGCACCTTTGGAACGCGCCGACCAAGGATGTCTACGACTACACCGAGGACCCGACGCTCAACTGGAGCACCCCCGACGAGGTCGTCATCGGCTTCGAGAAGGGTGTCCCGGTCTCGATCGACGGCAAGCCCGTCACCGTGCTGCAGGCCATCGAGGAGCTCAACCGGCGCGCCGGCGCGCAGGGTGTGGGCCGCCTCGACGTGGTGGAGGACCGCCTCGTCGGCATCAAGAGCCGTGAGATCTACGAGGCCCCGGGCGCCATGGTGCTGATCACCGCGCACACCGAGCTCGAGCACGTCACCTTGGAGCGCGAACTCGGCCGCTACAAGCGCGGCACCGACCGCAAGTGGGGCGAACTGGTCTATGACGGCCTCTGGTACTCCCCGCTCAAGCGGGCTCTGGAGGCGTTCGTCGCGCACACCCAGGAGCACGTGTCCGGTGAGATCCGGCTGGTGCTGCACGGCGGGCACATCGCGGTCAACGGCCGGCGCAGCGCGGAGTCGCTGTACGACTTCAACCTGGCCACCTACGACGAGGGTGACAGCTTCGACCAGTCCTCGGCGAAGGGCTTCGTGCACGTGCACGGGCTGTCCTCGAAGATCTCGGCCAAGCGCGACCTCGGCATCTAGCGCTCGCAGGGAAGAAGTGAGATGAGCACCACCAACGAAGGTTCACTGTGGGGCGGCCGGTTCGCCGACGGGCCCTCGGACGCCCTTGCCGCACTGAGCAAGTCGACGCACTTCGACTGGGTGCTCGCGCCCTACGACGTCACCGCGTCCAAGGCGCACGCCCGGGTACTGCACCGCGCCGGGCTGCTCACCGATGAGCAGCGCGACGGGTTGCTGGCCGGGCTGGACAGCCTGGGCGCCGACGTCGCCGACGGCAGTTTCGGCCCGCTGGCCACCGACGAGGACGTGCACGGCGCGCTGGAACGCGGCCTGATCGACCGGGTCGGACCCGACCTGGGCGGTCGGCTGCGGGCCGGGCGGTCCCGCAACGACCAGGTGGCCACGCTGTTCCGGATGTGGCTGCGCGACGCGGTCCGCCGGGTCGCCGACGGCGCCCTGCAGGTGGTCGACGCGCTGGCGGCCCAGGCCGCGGCGCACCCAACGGCGATCCTGCCGGGCAAGACCCACCTGCAGTCCGCGCAACCGATCCTGCTGGCCCATCATCTGCTCGCGCACGCCCATCCGCTGCTGCGCGATGTGGACCGGCTGGTGGACTTCGACAAGCGAGCCGCGGTGTCCCCGTACGGTTCCGGGGCACTGGCCGGGTCCTCGCTGGGGCTGGATCCGGACGCCATCGCCGCCGAACTGGGCTTCGCCGCCGCGGCGGACAACTCGGTGGACGCCACCGCCGCGCGCGACTTCGCCGCCGAGGCCGCCTTCGTGCTGGCCATGATCGGGGTCGACCTGTCCCGGCTGTCCGAGGACATCATCCTCTGGAGCACAACCGAATTCGGCTACGCCACCCTGCACGACGCGTGGTCCACCGGCAGTTCGATCATGCCGCAGAAGAAGAACCCGGACATCGCCGAGCTGGCCCGCGGCAAGTCGGGCCGGCTGATCGGCAACCTGACCGGGCTGCTGGCCACCCTGAAGGCCCAGCCGCTGGCCTACAACCGGGATCTGCAGGAGGACAAGGAACCCGTCTTCGACTCGGTGGCGCAGCTGGAGCTGCTACTGCCGGCGATGGCCGGGCTGGTCGGCACGCTGACCTTCGACACCGACCGGATGGCCGAACTGGCCCCGCAGGGCTACACCCTGGCCACCGACGTCGCCGAATGGCTGGTGCGCCGCGGTGTGCCGTTCCGGGTGGCGCACGAGGCCGCGGGTGCGGCCGTGCGCACCGCCGAGGCACGCGGTGTCGGGCTGGAAGAACTGACCGACGCCGAGTTCGCGGATATCCACACCGAACTCACCCCGGCGGTCCGCGACATCCTCACCGTCGACGGTTCGGTGAACTCGCGGGACGCCCGCGGCGGCACCGCACCGGTGCAGGTGGCCAAGCAGCTCAACGTCGTGCGCAACAGCACCGAGGAATTGCGGCACCGGTTGCGGCGTTAGCCCGGGTATGGCGCGGCGGGTCGAGTTCAGCTCGGACGGTGTGCGCTGTGTCGGCTATCTGCGCAGTGCGGGCAGTGTCCCGGCCCCGTGCGTGGTGTTGTGCAACGGATTCGGCGGCACTCAGGACACTCCGGCGGTGACCGCCACCGCCGCCGATTTCGCGGCCGGCGGCGTGCACGCCTTCACCTTCGACTACCGCAACTTCGGGGAGAGCGACGGCCGGCCCCGGCAGCTGGTCGGTATCGAGGCCGAGCTCGCCGACATCGCGGCCGCGGTCGACTGCGCCCGCGCACTGCCGCACGTCGACCCGGACCGGATCGTGTTGTGGGGCACCTCGCTCGGCGGCGGGCACGTCGTCGTGGCGGCGGCCCGCGATGAGCGCATCGCGGCAGTCATCGCCCAGATCCCGTTCAACGGATTCCCGCGCCGCGTCCAGGGCCGCTCGGCGTTCTCCACGCTGCGCCTGCTCGCCGCGATGGCCGAGGACCGGTGCCGCGCCGCGCTGCACCGATCCCCGCGCTACATCCCGGCCGTCGGCGCGGCCGGCGAACTGGCCGTGATGACCGGCCCGGATGCCCTAGAGGTGATCGCCGGGATGGACAGCGCCACCTGGCGCAATCAGGTCGCCCCGCGCGCACTCATCGAGATGATGCGCTACCGCCCCGCCGAGCACGCCGTCCGGGTCCGGTGCCCAGCCCTGGTCTGCATCGGTACCCGCGATGTCGAGTCGACTCCGCAGGCCGCACGGGCACTGGCCGCGGCCCTACCGCGGGCCGGCTGCGCGAATACCCGCTTACCCATTTCGACTTCTACCGTGGGCAACTCCGCACCGCGGTGGTCGCCGACCAGCTCGCCTTCCTGCGCTCGATCTTCGGCTGAGCCGGTCCGGCGCTTCATCGGTGCAGCCGACGGCGCAGACCTAGTCGATCCGCTCGCTCAGCTCGAACCAGCGGCCCTCCACCTCGACGACCTCATCCTCCATCGCACGGATCGTGGCGACCTTGGTGGCCAACCCCTCGAAGTCGGACTGGTCGTGATCGGCCAGCGCGGTGCGGGACGCGTCGATCTGGGCCTGCAGCTTCTCCAGCCGCCGTTCCAGCGCGGCGACCTCCTTCTGCGCGGTCCGCAGCTCGGCCCCGGACAACCCGGCCGACTCGTCGGCGGTGGCGGTGGCCGCGGGGGCCGGTCCGGTCTCGGCGGCGTGCGCGGCCCGCAGCCGCAGGTACTCGTCGACCCCACCGGGTAGATGCCGCAACCGGCCGCCGAGGATCCCGAACTGCTGATCGGTGACCCGCTCCAGGAAGTAGCGGTCGTGGCTGACCACGATCAGGGTGCCCGGCCAGGAGTCCAGCAGATCCTCCATCGCGGCCAGCATGTCGGTGTCCAGGTCGTTGGTCGGCTCGTCCAGGATCAGCACATTGGGCTGACCGAGCAGGATCAGCAGCAGCTGCAGCCGGCGCAACTGCCCACCGGAGAGATCCTTGACCGGGGTGGACAGCTGCGCGCTGGCGAAGCCGAGACGCTCCAGCAGCTGGCCGGGGGTGAGTTCCTGGGCCTTGGACCCGGCCCCGAAGGTGTAGGTGGTGGCCAGTCGGCTCAGCACCACCCGCACGGGCTCGTCGAGATGATCGGACAGCGCGTCGACGCCCTGGGTCAGGGTGGCGATCTGCACCGTCTTGCCGTGCTTGACCCGGCCCTCGCTGGGCTGCACCGAGCCGTCGATCAGCCCGAGCAGCGTCGACTTGCCTGCGCCGTTGACGCCGAGGATGCCGGTGCGCTCGCCGGGGGCGATCCGCCATTCGACGTCGTGCAGCACCTCGCGGTCGTCGTAGCGCACCGTCACGTCGAGCAGGTCGACGACCTGCTTACCGAGTCGGGTCACCGCCAGGGACTGCAGTTCCACCTTGTCCCGGATCTCGGGGACGTCGGCGATCAGCGCGTTGGCGGCGTCGATCCGGAACTTCGGTTTCGAGGTGCGCGCCGGGGCGCCGCGGCGCAGCCAGGCCAGCTCCTTGCGGGCCAGGTTCTGCCGGCGGGCCTCGCTGGAGGCGGCCTGCCGGTCGCGTTCCACCCGCTGCAGGATGTAGGCGGCGTACCCGCCGTCGAACGGTTCGACGATGCGGTCGTGCACCTCCCAGGTCACGGTGCACACCTCGTCGAGGAACCAGCGGTCGTGGGTGACCACCAGCAGCCCGCCCGCCGTCGCCGACCAGCGCCGCTTGAGGTGCTCGGCCAACCAGGTGATGGCCTCGACATCGAGGTGGTTGGTGGGCTCGTCGAGGGCCAGCACATCGTGGTCGTCGGCCAGCAGCTTGGCCAGCGCGACCCGGCGGCGCTGCCCACCGGACAGGGTGCCCACCACCGCATCCCAGTCCAGACCGCCGAGCAGCCCGGCGATGACGTCGCGGCCGCGCGGATCGCCGGCCCACTCGTGTTCGGGCACATCGCCGACCACCGCGTAGCCGACGGTGTGCGCGGGATCGAGGGTGTCGGCCTGGTCGAGCACGCCGACGCGGACCCCGCCGCGCACGGTCACCCGCCCGGAGTCGGGGGTGAGCCGGCCCGCCAGCATCGCCAGCAGACTCGATTTCCCATCGCCGTTGCGGCCGACGATGCCGATGCGGTCACCCTCGTTCACACCGAGTGAGACCGAATCGAAAACCACTTTGGTCGGGTATTGCAGATGGAGGGCTTCGGCCCCGAGAAGATGCGCCATGTCCACACCAGGCTAGGCGAATCGCAGCGGACGTTCGCCACGGACATTAGCGGGGGCCGACCAGCGACGCTGTGCCATGATGTCGGGGCAATCGGGGATCTGGAGTCTCATAGGCAGGGGAGCGCATTGGCGGATTTCTCGTCGATCACCGGGCCGGTGGGCCGTTTGTTGGCCACCGCGCAGAACGGCATCGAAGTTCTGCGCTACGGCGGCCTTGAGACGGGTGCGGTCCCTTCGCCCTTCCAGATCATCGAGAGCGTGCCGATGTACCGGCTGCGCCGGTATTTCCCGCCGGACACCCGGCCCGGCTCGACCCCGCCCGGGCCGCCGGTGCTGATGGTGCACCCGATGATGATGTCGGCCGACATGTGGGACGTCACCCGCGAGGACGGTGCCGTGGGCATCCTGCACGCCGCCGGCCTGGACCCCTGGGTCATCGACTTCGGTTCACCGGATCAGGTCGAGGGCGGCATGCAGCGCAACCTCGCCGACCACGTCGTCGCGCTCAGCGAGGCCATAGACACCGTCAAGACGGTCACCGGGGCCGACGTGCACCTGGCCGGCTACTCCCAGGGCGGCATGTTCTGCTACCAGACCGCGGCGTATCGGCGGTCCAAGGATCTGGCCAGCATCGTCGCGTTCGGCTCCCCGGTCGACACACTGGCCGCCCTGCCGCTGGGCATCCCGCCCAACGTCGGCGCGGTGGCCGCCAACTTCATGGCCGACCACGTGTTCTCCCGCATCGATATCCCGGGTTGGTTGGCGCGCACCGGTTTCCAGATGCTCGACCCGCTCAAGACGGCGCAGGCGCGGCTGGACTTCCTGCGCCAGCTGCACGACCGCGATGCGCTGCTACCGCGCGAACAGCAGCGCCGCTTCCTGGATTCTGAGGGGTGGATCGCCTGGTCCGGCCCGGCGGTCTCGGAACTGCTCAAACAGTTCATCGCGCACAACCGGATGATGTCCGGTGGTTTCTCCATCCGCGGGGAACTGGTCACGCTCGCCGACATCACCTGCCCGGTGCTCGCCGTCATCGGCGAGGTCGACGACATCGGCCAGCCGGCCTCGGTGCGCGGCATCCGGGCCGCCGCGCCGCAGGCGGACACCTACGAGTACCTGATCCGGGCCGGGCATTTCGGTCTGGTCGTCGGGTCCAAGGCGGCTTCCCAGACCTGGCCGACGGTGGCGTCCTGGATCAAGTGGCGCAACGGCGAGGGCTCGCTGCCCGGGGATGTCGTCCGGATGGTCGACCAGCCCGACGAATCCGCCGACGGTGGCCCGGCGCTCACCTCCCGGGTGGCGCACGGGGCGGCGGCCGCCTCGGAGATGGCGTTCGACCTGGCCCGCTCGGCAGCGGACGCGGTGGTGGCCACCAACAAGTCGGCCCGCACCCTGATCGTGGAGACCGCCCGCACGCTGCCGCGGTTGACCCGCCTCGGGCAGATCAACGATCACACCCGGATCTCGCTCGGACGCGTGATGACCGAGCAGGCCCAGAACCATCCCGCCGGCGAGTTCCTGCTGTTCGACGGCCGCGTACACACCTACGAGGCGGTGGACCGGCGCGTCAACAACGTGGTGCGCGGCCTGATCGAAGTTGGTGTGCGGCAAGGGGTCCGGGTCGGCGTGCTGATGGAGACCCGGCCCAGCGCGCTGGTGGCCATCGCCGCGCTGTCCCGGCTCGGCGCGGTGGCGGTGCTGATGCCCCCGGACGCCGACCTGGCCCAGGCCGCCCGGCTCGGCGGCGTCGTCGAGATCATCGCCGACCCGGTCAACCTGGAGGCGGCCCGCGCACTCGGCCGCCGGGTGCTGGTGCTCGGCGGCGGCGAATCCCGCGACCTGGATCTGCCCGACGAGGCCGACGCCGCCCCGGTGGTGGACATGGAGCAGATCGACCCCGACCGGGTCGACCTGCCCGGCTGGTACCGCCCGAACCCGGGCTTCGCCCGCGACCTCGCCTACGTGGCCTTCGCGAGCATCAACGGTGAGCTCGTGGCCCGCCAGATCACCAACTACCGGTGGGCGCTGTCCGCGCTGGGCACCGCCTCGGCGGCCAACCTCGGCAACCGCGACACGCTGTACTGCCTGACCCCGCTGCACCATCCGTCCGGCCTGTTGGTGAGCCTGGGCGGCGCGGTGGTCGGCGGTGCCCGCATCGCTTTGTCCCGCGGTCTGGAACCCGGCCGCTTCATGCAGGAGATCCGCCAGTACGGGGTGACGGTGGTGTCCTACACCTGGGCGATGCTCCGGGAGGTCATCGACGATCCGGCGTTCTCGGTGTCGGGCAGCCACTCGGTGCGGCTGTTCATCGGCGCCGGCATGCCGACCGGGCTGTGGCGCCGGGTCGTCGAGGTGTTCGCGCCGGCCCGGGTGGTCGAGTTCTTCGCGACCACCGACGGGCAGGCCGTGTTGTCGAACGTGG
Organism: Mycolicibacterium aurum; assembly: GCA_900078775.1. Lineage (GTDB taxonomy): Bacteria > Actinomycetota > Actinomycetes > Mycobacteriales > Mycobacteriaceae > Mycobacterium > Mycobacterium aurum_A. Next base: position 2,427,172 of record LT549889.1, on the reverse strand, counting down.
CGGGCGCCAAGATCGGCAGCAAGGGCCGCCCCGTGCCGGGCGGACCGTATCTGGCGCTGGCGGCCTACGACGTCGACGACGATCTGATCCTGGAGGACGAGAACGGATTCGTCCGGCGTGCCGAGGCCGGGGAAGTGGGACTGCTGCTGGCCCGCCCCCGCGGGCCGGTGGACCCGACCGCCACGGTCAAGCGTGGTGTGTTCGCCCCCGCCGACACGTGGGTGTCCACCGAGCAGCTCTTCCGCCGCGACGAGGACGGCGACTTCTGGCTCGTCGACAACCGGAGCTCGGTGATCCGGACGCCCAACGGGCCGGTGTTCACCGCCGCGGTCAACGATGCGGTGAGCCGGGCCGGCGCGGTCGATCTGGCCGTCACCTACAGCCTCGACGTGCAGGGCAGACCACTGGTCGTCACGGCGGTGACGCTGTGCCCGGGCGGCAGCCTGCCCAGCGCCGAGCTCAACGAGGCGTTGGCGAACCTGCCGGCCGGCATCGGCCCGGCCGTCGTCTACGTGGCCCCGACCATGACGCTCGGTGCGACCTACCGCCCCGAGATCGCGCCGCTGCGGGCCGCGGGCGTGCCGAAGTCCTCGCGTAACGCCTGGTACCTGGACACCGATACCAAGCAGTACAGGCGCATGACCGCGGCTGTGCGCGCCGAGATCCTGGGCAGTCGGTCGTGATGCCCGGCGGCGGGCGCACTGTTAGGCTCCCGGGGAAGGCAATGGAGAGGTTGAGATGACGACGGAGAACGCCGCAACCGGCATTAACCTGCGCCGATGGGCTGCTGGCGCCCTGGTGGGCATCGCGGCCGCGGGCCTCGGAGGGACTGTCGCACCGACGGCCGCCGCGGACCCGGAAACCAACGCCGCCGCGGAGCAACCGCAGCAGCGGGTGTCGCCGGATCAGGTGCTGGTGATGATCTCCGACCAGTACCAGACCGGCAGCGGTGGCGGTCAGGTCTCCAAGCTCATCGAGCAGGTGATGAGCCTGCGCCAGCGCGGCATCCGTCCGTCGCCGGCCAACTCGCAGGCCCTGCTCGACGGCCTCAACGCCCGGCCCAACCAGAAGCCGCTGATCGACGCGCTGCAGGCCACCCTGTCCTTCCAGCGCCGCACGCTGGCGCAGATGTCGAGCCAGGCGCCGCCGCAGCAGGGCCCGATCGGCCCGGCGACCAGCCCCGGCCAGCAGATGGGTACGCCCGGCGGATGGGGACCGGGCAACCCGATGCAGGGTGACTCGATCTTCGGAATGCCCGGTCGCTGAGCGGATGACCCTGGACGCCAAGCTGCTCGACATCCTGGTGTGCCCCGAGGACCGCGGGCCCCTGGAGTACATCGCGGGCGAATGCCTCTACAACCCGCGGTTGCGGCGTGCCTATCCGATCGTCGACGGCATCCCGGTGCTGCTCGTCGACGAGGCGGTGGCCGTCACCGACGACGCCGAGCACGAGCGGTTGCTCGGTTCGGCGCAGGCCGGATAGCGGTCCCGTCAGAACCTTGGGCCCGGAGCAGCTGACGACCGACCCGGTCGTGGCGGCCCGTCGGCTCCTGGGTGCCCGGCTGCACGGACGCGAGGTCAGCGCCACCATCGTGGAGGTTGAGGCCTACGGCGGCCCGCCCGACGGGCCGTGGCCGGACCCGTCCTCGCACTCGTTTCGTGGGCCGCGGCTGCGCAACACGGTGATGTTCGGGCCGGCCGGACGGATGTACACCTACCGCAGTCATGGCATCCACGTCTGCGCCAATGTGGCCTGCGGGCCGGACGGTGTCGCGGCCGCGGTGCTGCTGCGGGCGGCCGTCATCGAAGACGGGGAGCCGGTGGCCCGAATGCGTCGCGGGGTCACGCCGGCGGAGCGGGCGCTCGCCCGGGGCCCGGGCAATCTGTGCTCGGCGCTCGGAATCACGATGGACGACAACGGGATTGACCTGTTCGATCCCGGTTCGCCGATCCGCCTCGAGCTACGGCCGCAGAACTCGTCGCTGGCTGGGCCGCGGGTGGGGGTGAGCACCGCCGCCGACCGGCAGTGGCGGTTCTGGACGCCCGGCCGGCCGGAGGTGTCGGCGTACCGGCGCAGCCCGCGGGCACCGGCACCCGGCGCCAGCGACTAGTGCGGGAAGATTGTCCGGTGAGCACCGACATCCTCGACGAGCTGGAATGGCGCGGCCTGATCGCGCAGTCAACCGACCGGGACGCGCTGGCCGACGCGCTTGCCGACGCGCCGCTCACGGTCTATTCCGGTTTCGACCCGACCGCGCCCAGCCTGCACGCCGGCCATCTGGTCCCGCTGCTGACGCTGCGGCGCTTCCAGCAGGCCGGACATCGTCCGATCGTGCTGGCCGGCGGGGCCACCGGGATGATCGGCGACCCCCGCGACAGCGGTGAGCGCACCATGCAGACCGCCGACACGGTCGCCGACTGGGCCGGGCGGATCCGCGGACAGTTGGAACGGTTCGTCGAGTTCGACGGCTCGGCGACCGGGGCCGTCGTGGAGAACAACCTGAACTGGACCGGCGAGCTATCCGCCATCGAATTCCTGCGTGACGTGGGTAAATACTTCTCGGTCAACGTCATGCTGGACCGCGACACGGTGCGCCGCCGGCTCGAGGGGGAGGGCATCTCCTACACCGAGTTCAGCTACATGCTGCTGCAGGCCAACGACTACGTGGAACTGCACGAGCGGTACGGCTGCGGTCTGCAGGTCGGCGGTTCCGACCAGTGGGGCAACATCGTGGCCGGCGTGCGGTTGGTCCGGCAGAAGCGCGGTGCACTGGTGCACGCGATGACGACTCCGCTGGTCACCGACTCCGAGGGTAAGAAGTTCGGTAAGTCCACCGGCGGGGGCAACATCTGGCTCGATCCCGAGCTGACCAGCCCGTATGCCTGGTACCAGTACTTCTTCAACACCGCCGACGCCGATGTGCTCGGGTACCTGAAGTGGTTCACCTTCCTGACCCGCGAGGAGATCGCGGCCCTGGCCGAGGCCACCGAGAGCCGGCCGCATGAGCGTGCCGCGCAGCGCACGCTGGCCCGCGAACTGACCACCCTGGTGCACGGCCAGGCCGCCACCGATGCCGTCGAACTGGCCAGTCAGGCCCTGTTCGGCCGGGGTGAGCTGGGCGATCTGGATGAGCCGACGCTGGCCGCCGCATTGCGGGAGGCCAGTAATGGCCAGGTCGCGGAGCTGCCGCCGGGCGGCGCCGGCGCGATCACCGATCTGCTGGTGGCCACCGGCCTGTGCAAGAGCAAGGGGGAGGCCCGGCGCACGGTCGGCGAGGGCGGTGCCTACGTGAACAACGTGCGTATCGAAAGCGACGAGTGGCTAGCACAGGATTCGGACTTTCTCCACAATCAATGGCTCGTGTTGCGACGTGGCAAGCGGCACATTGCCGGAGTTGCGCGTGGGACCGCTGTGCAGTCCTGATGCGGGCCCGCTGACCTGCGAGAACGTCTCGCTGACCTGCGGATTTGACTCCCCGTTAGCCCTGCCGTAACTTATTCCAAGTCAGAGCGACACGGACAAGAGCCGGGGAGCGAGACAATCCGAGAGGGAAACCCGCTAAGGTGGGTCTAACTCACTGCCTGCAGGACCTACGCGGCTTAATCGCCGGGTAACTAGTGCGCAGAAAAATCGGGCGTGTTGTTTGAGAACTCAATAGTGTGTTTGGTGGTTTTTGTTTGTTGTTTTTTTGCCATCCTTGGTGGGGGACTCCCCGTCTTCCTGCCGCTTGGGGATGGTTTTTTTGATGCCAGTTTTGGTGTCTTTTGTTTGGTCGAATTTTTCTGATTCGAATTCCACCTGACTTTGGTCGGGTTGTTTTTGTTTGGAGAGTTTGATTCTGGCTCAGGACGAACGCTGGCGGCGTGCTTAACACATGCAAGTCGAACGGAAAGGCCCTTCGGGGTACTCGAGTGGCGAACGGGTGAGTAACACGTGGGTGATCTGCCCCGCACTTTGGGATAAGCCTGGGAAACTGGGTCTAATACCGAATATGACCATTGGCTTCATGGCTGGTGGTGGAAAGCTTTTGCGGTGTGGGATGAGCCCGCGGCCTATCAGCTTGTTGGTGGGGTAATGGCCTACCAAGGCGACGACGGGTAGCCGGCCTGAGAGGGTGACCGGCCACACTGGGACTGAGATACGGCCCAGACTCCTACGGGAGGCAGCAGTGGGGAATATTGCACAATGGGCGCAAGCCTGATGCAGCGACGCCGCGTGAGGGATGACGGCCTTCGGGTTGTAAACCTCTTTCAGCACAGACGAAGCGCAAGTGACGGTATGTGCAGAAGAAGGACCGGCCAACTACGTGCCAGCAGCCGCGGTAATACGTAGGGTCCGAGCGTTGTCCGGAATTACTGGGCGTAAAGAGCTCGTAGGTGGTTTGTCGCGTTGTTCGTGAAAACTCACAGCTTAACTGTGGGCGTGCGGGCGATACGGGCAGACTTGAGTACTGCAGGGGAGACTGGAATTCCTGGTGTAGCGGTGGAATGCGCAGATATCAGGAGGAACACCGGTGGCGAAGGCGGGTCTCTGGGCAGTAACTGACGCTGAGGAGCGAAAGCGTGGGGAGCGAACAGGATTAGATACCCTGGTAGTCCACGCCGTAAACGGTGGGTACTAGGTGTGGGTTTCCTTCCTTGGGATCCGTGCCGTAGCTAACGCATTAAGTACCCCGCCTGGGGAGTACGGCCGCAAGGCTAAAACTCAAAGAAATTGACGGGGGCCCGCACAAGCGGCGGAGCATGTGGATTAATTCGATGCAACGCGAAGAACCTTACCTGGGTTTGACATGCACAGGACGCCGGCAGAGATGTCGGTTCCCTTGTGGCCTGTGTGCAGGTGGTGCATGGCTGTCGTCAGCTCGTGTCGTGAGATGTTGGGTTAAGTCCCGCAACGAGCGCAACCCTTGTCCTATGTTGCCAGCGGGTTATGCCGGGGACTCGTAGGAGACTGCCGGGGTCAACTCGGAGGAAGGTGGGGATGACGTCAAGTCATCATGCCCCTTATGTCCAGGGCTTCACACATGCTACAATGGCCGGTACAAAGGGCTGCGATGCCGTGAGGTGGAGCGAATCCTTTCAAAGCCGGTCTCAGTTCGGATCGGGGTCTGCAACTCGACCCCGTGAAGTCGGAGTCGCTAGTAATCGCAGATCAGCAACGCTGCGGTGAATACGTTCCCGGGCCTTGTACACACCGCCCGTCACGTCATGAAAGTCGGTAACACCCGAAGCCGGTGGCCTAACCCCTTGTGGGAGGGAGCCGTCGAAGGTGGGATCGGCGATTGGGACGAAGTCGTAACAAGGTAGCCGTACCGGAAGGTGCGGCTGGATCACCTCCTTTCTAAGGAGCACCACGAGACCTGTTGCCCGCCCACATCGTGTGGGGGTTCGGTGACTCAGGCGATTCGTTGGATGGCCTCACACCTGTAGTGGGTGGGGGTCTGGTGCACAACAAACAAACTTTATGACTGCCAGACACACTATTGGGCTTTGAGACAACAGGCCCTGCGGCTCCCACTGCGTTGGTGGTGGGTGGCCGGCCGCGAGTCCGGGAGCGTTGGTTCCTGGCGGACGGTGTTTGTTGTTGCTCCATCTTTGGTGGTGGGGTGTGGTGTTTGATTTGTGGATAGTGGTTGCGAGCATCTAGCACGCAAGAGAAGTCTGGGTTTCCCTTTGGGGGCCTGGGTTTTTGTTGTGTGTGTTTGATGTGCAATTTTTTTCTTCTATTTGGTTTTATCTGTGTTGTAAGTGTTTAAGGGCGCATGGTGGATGCCTTGGCATTGGGAGCCGATGAAGGACGTAGGAGGCTGCGATAAGCCTCGGGGAGCTGCCAACCGAGCGTTGATCCGAGGATGTCCGAATGGGGAAACCCAGCACGAGTGATGTCGTGTTACCCGCCGGTGAATATATAGCCGTCGGGAGGGAACGCGGGGAAGTGAAACATCTCAGTACCCGTAGGAAGAGAAAACAAAAGTGATTCCGTGAGTAGTGGCGAGCGAAAGCGGAGGATGGCTAAACCGTATGCATGTGATACCCGGCGGGGGTTGTGTGTGCGGGGTTGTGGGGCGTTTCTTCTCTCATCCGCCGATGAGGGCAACAGTGAGAAAAGTTTGTGTTAGCGGAAGTGGTTTGGGATGACCTGCCGTAGACGGTGAGAGCCCGGTACGTGAAAACATGAACTCTGTTGTGGGACTGTCCCCGAGTAGCAGCGGGCCCGTGAAATCTGCTGTGAATCTGCCGGGACCACCCGGTAAGCCTGAATACTTCCCAATGACCGATAGCGGATTAGTACCGTGAGGGAATGGTGAAAAGTACCCCGGGAGGGGAGTGAAATAGTACCTGAAACCGTGTGCCTACAATCCGTCAGAGCCCTCTCTTTGAGTGGGGTGATGGCGTGCCTTTTGAAGAATGAGCCTGCGAGTCAGGGACATGTCGCGAGGTTAACCCGTGTGGGGTAGCCGCAGCGAAAGCGAGTCTGAATAGGGCGTATCCAATCCAGAGGGGTTGGTGTAGTGGTGTGTTCTGGACCCGAAGCGGAGTGATCTACCCATGGCCAGGGTGAAGCAGCAGTAAGATGTTGTGGAGGCCCGAACCCACTTAGGTTGAAGACTGAGGGGATGAGTTGTGGGTAGGGGTGAAAGGCCAATCAAACTCCGTGATAGCTGGTTCTCCCCGAAATGCATTTAGGTGCAGCGTTGCGTGTTTCTTACCGGAGGTAGAGCTACTGGATGGCCGATGGGCCTCACAAGGTTACTGACGTCAGCCAAACTCCGAATGCCGGTAAGTGAAAGCGTGGCAGTGAGACGGCGGGGGATAAGCTCCGTGCGTCGAGAGGGAAACAGCCCAGATCGCCGGCTAAGGCCCCTAAGCGTGTGCTAAGTGGAAAAGGATGTGCAGTCGCGAAGACAACCAGGAGGTTGGCTTAGAAGCAGCCACCCTTGAAAGAGTGCGTAATAGCTCACTGGTCAAGTGATTGTGCGCCGATAATGTAGCGGGGCTCAAGCACACCGCCGAAGCCGCGGCATCGAACTTGTTTCGATGGGTAGGGGAGCGTCCTGCATCCAGTGAAGCAGCGGAGTGATCCAGTTGTGGAGGGTGTGGGAGTGAGAATGCAGGCATGAGTAGCGATAAGGCAAGTGAGAACCTTGCCCGCCGAAAGACCAAGGGTTCCTGGGGCAGGCCAGTCCGCCCAGGGTGAGTCGGGACCTAAGGCGAGGCCGACAGGCGTAGTCGATGGACAACGGGTTGATATTCCCGTACCCGTGTGTGCGCGTCCATGATGAATCAGGGGTACTAACCGCCCAAATGGTGGCCTATCCAATCCTTCGGGAGCGGAAAGTCGCCGGCTGCGCGGGACCTTCTCTGGTAGTAGTCAAGCGATGGGGTGACGCAGGAAGGTAGCCGTACCGGTCAGTGGTAATACCGGGGTAAGCCTGTAGGGAGAGATCTAGGCAAATCCGGGTCTCATTAATCCTGAGAGGTGATGCATAGCCGATTGAGGCGAATTCGGTGATCCTATGCTGCCGAGAAAAGCCTCTAGCGAGTTCACACACGGCCCGTACCCCAAACCAACACAGGTGGTCAGGTAGAGAATACTAAGGCGTACGAGTTAACTATGGTTAAGGAACTCGGCAAAATGCCCCCGTAACTTCGGGAGAAGGGGGACCTCCTACTGTCATGGCTCTTGCGGCCGGCAGCGGTGGGGGGTGGCACAAACCAGTGAGAAGCGACTGTTTACTAAAAACACAGGTCCGTGCGAAGTCGCAAGACGATGTATACGGACTGACGCCTGCCCGGTGCTGGAAGGTTAAGAGGACCTGTTAATCCTTCGGGGTGAAGCAGAGAATTTAAGCCCCAGTAAACGGCGGTGGTAACTATAACCATCCTAAGGTAGCGAAATTCCTTGTCGGGTAAGTTCCGACCTGCACGAATGGCGTAACGACTTCTCAACTGTCTCAACCATAGACTCGGCGAAATTGCACTACGAGTAAAGATGCTCGTTACGCGCGGCAGGACGAAAAGACCCCGGGACCTTCACTACAACTTGGTATTGGTGCTCGATACGGTTTGTGTAGGATAGGTGGGAGACTGTGAAGCATGCACGCCAGTGTGTGTGGAGTCATTGTTGAAATACCACTCTGATCGTATTGGGCCTCTAACTTCGAACCGTATATCCGGTTCAGGGACAGTGCCTGGTGGGTAGTTTAACTGGGGCGGTTGCCTCCTAAAATGTAACGGAGGCGCCCAAAGGTTCCCTCAACCTGGACGGCAATCAGGTGTTGAGTGTAAGTGCACAAGGGAGCTTGACTGCGAGACGTACATGTCGAGCAGGGACGAAAGTCGGGACTAGTGATCCGGCACCTCTGAGTGGAAGGGGTGTCGCTCAACGGATAAAAGGTACCCCGGGGATAACAGGCTGATCTTCCCCAAGAGTCCATATCGACGGGATGGTTTGGCACCTCGATGTCGGCTCGTCGCATCCTGGGGCTGGAGCAGGTCCCAAGGGTTGGGCTGTTCGCCCATTAAAGCGGCACGCGAGCTGGGTTTAGAACGTCGTGAGACAGTTCGGTCTCTATCCGCCGCGCGCGTCAGAAGCTTGAGGAAACCTGTCCCTAGTACGAGAGGACCGGGACGGACGAACCTCTGGTCCACCAGTTGTCCCACCAGGGGCACGGCTGGATAGCCACGTTCGGACAGGATAACCGCTGAAAGCATCTAAGCGGGAAACCTTCTCCAAGACCAGGCTTCTCACCCTTTTAGAGGGATAAGGCCCCCCACAGACCATGGGATCGATAGACCAGACCTGTACACCTAGTAATAGGTTTAGGGAACTGGCACTAACCGGCCGAAAACTTACACACACCCATCAAAAGTGGGTAGCAGATAAAACCGTGTAAGAAAAAGACGCACACCAAAACGACGCCCGCAACCACACCACAAATACGGAACACGTATCGACCCGCAAGGGACGACACACTCCACCACCAAAACACACTTCCCCCCACCACGCGTAGGGGGCGCCCAGAAACGGGTGAATAAAGTTACGGCGGCCATAGCGGCAGGGAAACGCCCGGTCCCATCCCGAACCCGGAAGCTAAGCCTGCCAGCGCCGATGATACTACCCAAAAGGGTGGAAAAGTAGGACACCGCCGAACACACATTAAGCCCGCGGCCCTCCAAACCCAGTTTGGAGGGCCGCGGCATTTGTGCATTCAAATGCTTTCATCGACCATTTCCAGTGCCGAATTGAATGGCATCGAACGGTCGCAAATTATGCAACCGTCGGGGCCCGCCGGCTCCCGGCTATCCTTTCCCAAGACGGTTGATCAATCAGGAAGGCGACTGTGGCCGAGGACAGACAAGGCAACAGCGACGATCGGCGGCCGCGCCGGGCCGCGGGCGACACTTCGCGCGCCGGCGGCAACGGCGGACAACGCTCGGGCTCCGACGGGGCACAACGTGCCGGCGGCGGCGGCGGATACGCGCGTCGCGGTGGGCGGGACCGGCCGAAGCCGCCCTGGTCCACCAACCCGGACGGTCCCCGTCGGGACTTCCGCGGTGGCAGCGAGAACATCACCACCGGACCGCGCATCCCACCGGAGATCGAAGCCAAGCAGCTCTCCCCGGAGATCCGCAGTGAACTGATCACCCTGGACAAGTCCACCGCCGACGTCGTCGCCCGCCATCTGGTCGCCGCCGGCGAACTGCTGGAGGAGGATCCGGCCGCCGCGCTCGAGCACGCCCGCGCCGCCCGCGCCCGGTCCGGCCGGATCGCGGCGGTCCGCGAGGCCGTCGGCATCGCCGCCTACTACTGCGGTGACTGGGCCCAGGCCCTGGCCGAACTGCGGGCCGCCCGCCGGATGGGCAGCAAGTCCACGCTGCTCCCGCTGATCGCCGACTGCGAACGCGGTGTCGGACGTCCTGAGCGGGCCGTCGAACTGGCCCGCAGCGAAGAAGCCCAGCAGCTCACCGGCGACGACGCCGACGAACTGCGCATCGTCGTGGCCGGCGCCCGCTCCGACCTCGGCCAGCACGAGCAGGCCCTGGCCGTGCTGGCCAGCCCGCCGCTGGACACCACCCGGCTCGGGCAGACCAGCGCCCGGCTGTTCTACGCCTACGCGGAGACCCTGCTCGCCCTCGGCCGCAACGACGAGGCGGTGCAGGCCTTCCTCAACGCCGCCGCCGTCGACGTCGAGGGCGTCACCGACGCCGAAGAACGCGTCGCCGAGCTGACCTAGATGGGCACCCTGGCACAGGAGCATGACTGCCTGCTCCTGGATCTCGACGGCACCGTCTTCCGCGGTCACGAACCCACCACCGGTGCGGTGGACAGCCTGGCCGGCGTGCGGGCCCGCGCCCTCTACGTCACCAACAACGCGTCCCGTTCGGCGGCCGAGGTCGCCGCGCATCTGCAGGAGCTCGGCTTCGCGGCCGCCCCCGACGACGTCGTCACCAGCGCACAGAGCGCCGCCCGGCTGCTGGCCGCCCAGCTGCCCGCCGGGGCGGTCGTCCTCGTCGTCGGCACCGACTCGCTGGCCGCCGAGGTCGAGGCCGTCGGCCTCAAACCGGTCCGCACCTTCGACGCCGGCCCCGACGCCGTCGTCCAGGGACACTCCCCGCAGACCGGCTGGCCGGACCTGTCGGAGGCCGCACTGGCCATCCGCGCCGGGGCATTGTGGGTCGCCGCCAACGTCGACCGCACGCTGCCCTCCGAGCGTGGCCTGCTGCCCGGCAACGGCTCCATGGTCGCCGCGCTGCGCACCGCCACCGACAGTGAGCCCCAGGTCGCCGGCAAGCCGGCCCCCAGCCTGATGAACGACGCGCTGGCCCGCGGTGAGTTCCGCACCCCGCTGGTGATCGGGGATCGCCTCGACACGGACATCGAGGGCGCCAACGCCGCCGGGTTGCCCAGCCTGATGGTGCTGACCGGGGTGAACAACGCCGCCGATATGGTGCACGCCCCCGCCGGCAGCCGGCCGGACTACCTGGCCGAGGACCTGCGGTCGCTCAACGCCGACGCCGCCGCGCTGCGGATCGGCGCCCACCCGGCCTGGAGCGTCGAGTCGAACGGCTCCGCCGTCACGGTCCGGGCCACCGGTGCCGAGCCCGGTGATCCGCTGAGCGTCGTGCGCGCGACCGCGCACGCCGTCTGGCAGGGCGGCGGTGATGTACAGGTGCACGCCGGTGACGACACGGCACGGGCCGCTCTCGAACGCTGGTCGCTGCTGTCCTGACCGCATCCGCTAGCGTGATCAGCGATATGAGTACCGATCCCGAGCAGATCCGCGCCGACATCGCGGCCCTGCTGGCCGACCTGCCGGACATGGATTCCGGTGGGCTGGAGGACGCCGAAATCGACGCCGTCGCCGCGCGCCTGGAACAGGCCCACGACCTGCTGGTCCGCGCCCTGGAATCGGTGGAGGGCCGGGGCGACGCGACCCGGGAGCGCTGACCCGATGGCACGACGGGCACGGGTGGATGCCGAACTGGTGCGACGCGGGCTGGCCCGCTCACGTCAGCACGCCGCCGAACTGATCACCGCCGGCCGGGTCCGCATCGACGGTATGCCCGCCGCCAAACCGGCCACCGCGGTCTCGGTGGACGCCAAATTGACCGTTTCCGCCGACGAGCGCACCTGGGTGTCGCGCGGCGCGCACAAGCTCATCGGCGCCCTCGACGCGTTCGGGGTGCCCGTCGAGGGTCGGCGCTGCCTGGATGCGGGAGCCTCGACCGGCGGGTTCACCGAGGTGCTTCTCGACCGGGGCGCCGCCGAGATCGTCGCCGCGGACGTCGGCTACGGGCAGCTGGCCTGGTCGCTGCGCTCCGATGACCGAGTGCATGTGCTGGAGCGCACCAATGTGCGCACCCTGACCCCGGAGGCCATCGGCGGGCCGGTCGACCTGGTGGTCGCCGACCTGTCGTTCATCTCGCTGGCCACCGTGCTGCCCGCGCTCACCGCGTGCGCGTCACCGTCGGCCGATATCGTGCCGATGGTGAAGCCGCAATTCGAGGTCGGCAAGGACCGGGTCGGGCCCGGCGGGGTGGTGTCGGATCCGGGGCTGCGCGCCGAGGCCGTCCTCGCGGTCGCCCACCGGGCCGCCGAATTGAACTGGCACACCGTCGACGTCACCGCCAGTCCGTTGCCGGGGCCGTCCGGCAACGTCGAGTTCTTCCTGCGCTTCCGTGCCGAAACCGACGCGCCACTGGTCGGTGACGAGCTCGAGCGTGCCGTCTCTCGCGCCATCGACGAAGGGCCGCAATGACTTCCGAACAATCCAGCGCGCAACGATCCGTCCTGCTGGTCGTGCACACCGGCCGCGAGGAGGCCACCGAGACCGCGCGGCGGGTGGAGAAGGTGCTCGGCGGGCACGGCATCGCGCTGCGGGTGCTGACCGCCGAAGCCGTCGACCGCGGCTCGCTGCACCTCGCACCCGACGAGATCCGGGCGCTCGGCGTGCAACTCGACGTCGTCGACGCCGATGAGCAGGCCGCAGAGGGCTGTGAGTTGGTGCTCGCCCTGGGCGGTGACGGCACCTTCCTGCGCGCCGCCGAGCTGGCCCGCAACGTCGAGATCCCGGTCCTGGGCATCAATCTCGGGCGCATCGGCTTCCTGGCCGAGGCCGAGGCCGAAGCCCTCGACGAGGTGCTCGACCACGTCATCGCCCGCGACTACATCGTCGAGGAACGGATGACGCTGGACATCGCGGTCCGCGAGAACGGCCGGCTCCGCGACCGCGGCTGGGCGCTCAACGAGGCCAGCCTGGAGAAGGGCCCCGGCTCGGGGTGCTCGGGGTGGTGCTGGAGGTCGACGGCCGCCCGGTGTCCTCGTTCGGCTGCGACGGGGTGCTGGTCTCCACTCCGACCGGGTCGACGGCGTACGCGTTCTCCGCGGGCGGGCCGATCCTGTGGCCGGACCTGGAGGCGATCCTGGTGGTACCCAACAACGCCCACGCGCTGTTCGCCCGCCCCATGGTGACCAGCCCGAACGCCGCCATCGCCATCGAGATCGAGGCATCGGGCAACGATGCGGTGGCGTTCTGCGACGGCCGCCGCAAGATGGTGGTGCCCGCCGGGGCGCGCCTCGAGGTCACCCGCTGCGGCACCTCACTGAAATGGGTGCGCCTCGACAGCGCGCCGTTCACCGACCGGCTGGTGCGCAAGTTCCGGCTGCCTGTCACGGGATGGCGTGGTCAATAGTGCTCTCCGAGATCCGTATCGAGTCCCTGGGCGCGATCAGTTCGGCGACGGCCGAGTTCGATCGCGGACTGACGGTGCTGACCGGCGAGACCGGTGCCGGCAAGACCATGGTGGTGACCGGGCTGCACCTGCTCGGCGGCGCCCGCGCGGACGCCAGCCGGGTCCGCACCGGCGCGGACCGCGCGGTGGTGGAGGGCCGGTTCACCACCAAGGAACTGGGCGCCGACGTCACCGACCGCATCGACGAGATCCTGGACTCTTCCGGCGCCGAACGCGATGACGACGACAGCGTCATCGCCGCCCGCTCGGTGAGCCGCGACGGCCCGTCGCGGGCCTACCTGGGCGGGCGCAGTGTGCCGGCGAAGTCACTGAGCGGGTTCACCAACGAACTGCTGGCGCTGCACGGGCAGAACGATCAGCTGCGGCTGATGCGGCCCGACGAGCAGCGCGGCGCACTGGACCGCTACGCCGACGTCGGCACCCCGCTGCGCAAATACCGCGCGTTGCGCGAGGAATGGCTGACCGCTCGCCGGGACCTCACGGACCGCACCGAACGGGCCCGCGAGCTCGCCCTGGAGGCGGACCGGCTGACCTTCGGGCTCAACGAGATCGACGCCGTCGACCCGGCACCGGGGGAGGACGACGCACTCGTCGCCGACATCCGCCGGCTCTCCGAACTGGACGCGCTGCGTGAATCCGCCGCCGGGGCCCGCGCGGCGCTGGCCGGCCCGCCCGACGACGACGGCACCGACGCGTTCTCCGCGGCCGCCAACGTCGCCTCGGCCAAGGCCGCCCTGGAGGGCACCGACGACACTGCGCTGCAGGGGCTGGGGGAGCGGCTGGCCGAAGCGGTCGCCGTGATCGCCGACGTGTCCACCGAGCTCGGTGACTTCCTCTCCGAACTGCCCAGTGATGCAAGCACATTGGAATCCAAGCTGGCCCGCCAAAGCGAGCTGCGCGGGCTGACCCGCAAGTACGGCGCCGATATCGATGCGGTGCTGGCGTGGGCTGCGGATGCGCGCAGTCGGCTGTCGCAACTGGACGTCTCCGAGGAAGCGCTGGCCGGGTTGGCGCAGCGGGTCGACGAACTGCACGCCAAGGTGGTCGCCGCGGCCGCCGATCTGAGCAAGGTCCGGGTCAAGGCGGCCAAGGGGCTCGCCAAGGCCGTCACCGCGGAACTGGCCGGGCTGGCGATGTCGGGCGCGGACTTCGGGATCTCGGTGGCGCCGTTGCCGGCCCGCGCCGACGACTCGGCACCGCTCACCCTGGCCGACGGCACCAAGGCACACGCCGGCCAGCACGGGGTGGACGCGGTGGAGTTCGGGTTCGCCGCGCATCGCGGCACCGACCTGCTCCCGCTGGCCAAGAGCGCCTCCGGCGGTGAGCTGTCCCGGGTGATGCTGGCCCTGGAGGTGGTGCTGTCCGCCTCGGTGGAGGGCACCACCATGGTGTTCGACGAGGTAGACGCCGGTGTCGGCGGGCGTGCCGCGGTGCAGATCGGTCGCCGGCTGGCCCGGCTGGCTCGCACCCACCAGGTCATCGTCGTCACCCACCTGCCGCAGGTCGCCGCCTACGCCGACACCCATCTGGTGGTGGAGAGCGGGCCGAAGTCCAGCCGGGTGGTGCGGCTGCAGGACGAGGATCGGGTGGCCGAGCTGGCCCGGATGCTGGCCGGGCTCGGCGATACCGACAGCGGCCGGGCGCACGCCCGCGAGCTGTGGGAGTCCGCCCAGCACGACCGCACCCAGGACTGAATCAGCCCGGGTTGGCCGGGGAGAGCTCGCCCGCGCTCCAGCGCAGCGGGCTGACGCCGGCGACCTCGACGGTCTCGGCGATGGTGAACTCCACCCAGCACTGGGCGTTCGGTCCGGTCTCCCAGTCGATCTCGGCGGTGCCGGTGAGCTGCAGGGTGCCGCCGGTGTGCCAGTCCGGGATGAGCAGCCCGGCGCGTGGGTTGGCCGCGATATTGCCCAGCGTCATGAACATCGAGTTCCCGCGATAGTCCGGCCAGCGCAGCCGGGTCGGCGAAAGTACCTGCAGGAAGCCCGGATTGCCGCCGCGGTGCGACGCATCGGCGTTGCCGTCGGCGTCGGCGGACCCGACGAAGAACGTGTCGGCCGCCGCGGCGATCTGTTGGGTCCGGTCGTCCAGGGATGCCGCGTGCCGCGCCTTCGGGTCCCCGGTCGGCGCCGTCGACCCCTCGACGTGCCGGCGGGAGATGTACTTCGGGCAGTTCGAGTAGACCTGATCCGGCCGGATCAGCAGACCGGACCCGGTCGGTGTGGCGACCCCGTTGACCCGCATCCGGCGCCGGGTCCGGGGCTCGATGGCGAGCATGCCGACCCGCCGCGGCGCCCCGGTCAACACCTCGCGCAGCGGGTCGCCGGTCACCGGCAGCGCTTGGACCGCGATCTGTTCACCGTCGTCCGGCCCGTCGACGATGTGCACGAACCCGGGCGGGCCGGTGAGCAGGCCGGCCCACATCCGGCCGGTGTCGTCGGCTGCGGCCAGCACGATCATCGGTTGCTCGGCCAGGAAAGCGGCGGCGGCGTCCGGGATCTCGCTGCGCACCATGCGGCTCAGCCGGGCGGCGATATCGCTCTGGCCGAGCCGGCGCTGCACCTCGAGCTCACCGGCGTGATAGACGGACATGCTCAGAAGAAGCCGCAGGTCGGGGACTGGCCGGTGGGGGCGGGCTCGGCCTCGGCGCCGCTGGGGGCGAAGACCTCGAGCCGGATGCCGTCCGGGTCGGTGAAGAAGATGCCGCCCGACGGCGTGCCCTCACCGTGTGCGACGACGCCGTCGTGGGCGAACGTCGCGCCCAGCTCCTTGAGCGCCGCCTCCACGGTGCGGACCTGTTCGAGGGTATCGACCTGGAACGACAGGTGGTGCAGTCCCGGTGTGCGGGTGGAGAACTCGCCGCCGCTCTGCTGCCACAGGGTGAGGCGCAGCTCGCCGTCGACGCCGAGGAAGGCGAACCGGCGCTCGCCCTCGTCATTGCGGTCCAGCTGCTCGAAACCGAATGCGCGACGGTAGAAGTCCACCGATCGGGCCAGGTCGGTGACGTTCAGCCCGACGTGGCCGGGGGCGATCCGCGGAATGGTCGTGGTCATCGTGTGAACCTCCATATAACCGGTATAGCGACAATTGAAGGTTAGGAGCGCCTTGCGCTCTTGTCAACCGTTTATCCTGTTTTTGATGGTTACGAGAGAAGGGGTGCGTCATGGCTGATCCGCGCCCGCACGTCGGGGAACCCCTCGCGCTGGACCTGTTGAACACCCGGTGGATGTCTCCCGACGGCCCGCGGGACCTGCTCATCGACCTGGCCGGGCTGGCCGCCTGGCTGGAGACCAACGGGCTGGATGAGCGCTGCGCGGCCGACGAGGAGACCCGGCTGGCCTTGGTGCGCACCCGCGAGGCGGTGCTGCGGGTGGTCACCGGCGGCGGTCCCGAGGACCTCAACGAGGTGCTCGATCACGGCCGGGTGCGGCGGATGCTCGGGCCGGACGGGCCCCGCGACGAGGTCGAGGTGGCGCGAGCGGAGTGGCTGCCCGGCTGGTTGGCGGCCGAGAATCTGCTGGGGCTGGTCGCCGAGGCGCCCGGTCGGATCAAGCAGTGCGCCCACGAGCACTGCGTGCTCTGGTTCCACGACACCTCGAAGAACGGGGCCCGGCGCTGGCATTCGATGGCGACCTGTGGCAATCGCGTGAAGGCCGCCCGGCACTACGCGTCCAAGCGTGACTGAGGTCGGCGTCCAAGCGTGACTGAGGTCGGCGGGACGAGGCGCGATCGAGACCGTTTGCCTGTTGCAGATGTGACAGAACGAAACTTATGGGGCTGATGTTACGGCGCGCCTCCACCTCACCTTGAGGGTTGGCGGCCAGAATCGCCCCATGAAGATGTCAGCGTTGCTATCGCGTAATGCCAGCTCAAAGCCGGGCGTAATCGGTACCGCCCGCGTTGACCGCGACATCGACCGATTGCTGCGACGCATCGGTCCGGGCGACATCGTCGTCCTCGACGCCCAGGACCTCGACCGCATCACCGCGGACGCGTTGGTGGAAGCCGAGGTCGCCGGTGTGGTCAACGCCTCCCCGTCGATCTCCGGGCGCTACCCCAACCTCGGGCCCGAGGTGCTGGTGGCCAACGGGATCGTCCTCATCGACGAGGCCGGCCCGGAGATCTTCAAGAAGATCAAGGACGGCGCCCGCGTCCGACTGAACAACGGCGGCGTCTACTCCGGCGACCGGCGCATCGCCGTCGGCACCGAACGCACCGACCTGGAGATCCACGAGCTCATGGTCGAGGCCAAGAGCGGGTTGGTCGCCCACCTGGAGGCGTTCGCCGGCAACACCATCGAGTTCATCCGCAGCGAGAGCCCGCTGCTGATCGACGGTATGGGCATCCCCGACATCGACGTCGACATGGACCGCCGGCACGTCGTCGTGGTCGCCGAGGGGCCCGGCGCGGCCGAGGACCTCAAGGCGCTCAAGCCGTTCATCAAGGAGTACCAGCCGGTCCTGGTCGGTGTCGGCACCGGCGCGGACCTGTTGCGCAAGGCCGGCTACCGGCCGGCGCTGATCGTCGGCGACCCCAGCACCATCAGCACCGACGCGCTGCGCTGCGGCGCTCAGGTGGTGCTGCCGGCCGACGCCGACGGGCACGCCCCCGGCCTGGAGCGCATCCAGGACCTCGGGGTGGGCGCGATGACGTTCCCGGCCGCCGGTTCGGCCGCCGACCTCGCGCTGCTGTTGTGCCACCACCACGGGGCCTCGCTGATCGTCACCGCCGGCCACAGCGCCACCATCGAGGAGTTCTTCGACCGGTCGCGTCAGCAGAGCAACCCGTCGACCTTCCTGACCCGGCTCAAGGTGGGCGAGAAGCTCGTCGACGCCAAGGCCGTCGCCACCCTGTACCGCAGCCGGGTCTCCGCCGGCGCGATCGCGATGCTGGTGCTGGCCATGCTGATCGCGGTGATCGTGGCGCTGTGGGTGACCCAGACCGACACGGTCATCGTCGAGTGGGTGACCGAGTACTGGAACCGGTTCCTGCTGTGGGCGCAGGGTTTGGTGTCTTAGAACCGTGATCTCACTGCGCACGCACGCCATCTCGCTGGCGGCGGTCTTCCTGGCACTGGCCATCGGTGTGGTGCTGGGTTCGGGACTGTTCTCCGACACCGTGCTGTCCGGCCTGCGCAGCGACAAGGCCGACCTGCGCAGCCAGATCGACGACCTGAACGACGACAAGAACGAGCTCAACGAAAAACTCAGCGCGGCAGGGGAGTTCGACGGGATCATGGCGCCGCGCATCCTGCGCGACACCTTGCGGGACAAGGCGGTGGTGCTGTTCCGGACTCCCGACGCGACCGATGACGACGTGGACGCGGTGACCCGGCTGGTCGGCCAGGCCGGGGCCGGGGTGAGTGGCACCATCGCCCTGACCCCGCAGTTCGTGGACGCCAACGCCTCGGAAAAGCTGCTGTCGGTGGTGAATTCGCCGATCGTGCCGACCGGACGCCAGCTGAGCACCGCGTCGGTGGATCAGGGATCCCAAGCCGGTGACCTGGTCGGCATCTCGGTGCTGCGCGGTAAGGAACGCGCGGTGCCCGACGACCAGCGCGAGACCGTGCTGGCCACCCTGCGGGACACCGGCTTCATCACCTACGGCACCGAGCCGGTCGGTCCCGCGGACACCGCGGTGATCGTCACCGGTGGCGCGCTCGGCGAAGACGCCGGCAACCGGGGTGCCACCGTCGCGCGGTTCGCCGCGGGCCTGGCCCCGCATGGCGGCGGCACCGTGGTCGCCGGGCGGGACGGCTCGGCGACCGGCACCGCGGCGGTCGCGGTGATCCGCTCCGACGCGTCGCTGTCCGGGGCGGTCAGCACCGTCGACAACGTCGAGGTGGAGTCCGGGCGCATCACCGCGGTGCTGGCGCTGTCGGAGCTCCTCGGCGGCGGGCAACCCGGCCGGTTCGGCACCGGCGCGGGTGCGACGTCGGTCACCGTGCCGCAGTAGAGCCAGCGAGAACACTGTTCGTCTCCGGCGCGCCAGGCGCGGCAGGGAGGCGCTGGTGTTAAGGTGAACTTCCGTGGGTCGGCAGGCCCTGAGTAGGTCGAAAATCGTTTGATTACCTACTCGCCCCATCGCCACGGAGGTTGTTCTTGCCCGCACTACGCAAGCACCCGCAAACCGCGACCAAGCACCTCTTCGTCAGCGGTGGTGTTGCTTCTTCGCTCGGTAAAGGCTTGACGGCCAGTAGCCTCGGGCAGTTGCTCACGGCGCGTGGGCTGCAGGTGACCATGCAGAAGCTCGACCCGTATCTCAACGTCGACCCCGGCACCATGAACCCGTTCCAGCACGGCGAGGTGTTCGTCACCGAGGACGGCGCCGAGACCGACCTCGACGTCGGCCACTACGAGCGCTTCCTGGACCGCGACCTGTCCGGGTCGGCGAACGTCACCACCGGCCAGGTGTACTCCACGGTGATCGCCAAGGAACGCCGCGGCGAGTACCTCGGTGACACGGTGCAGGTCATCCCGCACATCACCGACGAGATCAAGCGCCGCATCATGGAGATGGCCAAGCCGGACCAGCACGGCAAGCGTCCCGACGTGGTGATCACCGAGATCGGCGGCACCGTCGGCGATATCGAATCGCTGCCGTTCCTGGAGGCCGCCCGCCAGGTCCGCCACGAGGTGGGCCGGGACAACTGCTTCTTCCTGCACGTCTCCCTGGTGCCCTACCTGGCGCCGTCCGGCGAGCTCAAGACCAAGCCCACCCAGCACTCGGTGGCCGCGCTGCGCAGCATCGGCATCACCCCCGATGCGCTCATCCTGCGCTGCGACCGGGATGTGCCCGAGGGCCTGAAGAACAAGATCGCGCTGATGTGCGATGTGGACATCGACGGCGTCATCTCCACCCCGGACGCCCCGTCGATCTACGACATCCCCAAGGTGCTGCACCGCGAGGAACTCGACGCCTATGTGGTGCGCCGACTGAACCTGCCGTTCCGCGACGTGGACTGGACCCAGTGGAACGATCTGCTCCAGCGGGTGCACGACCCGCGGGAGACCGTCCGAATCGCGTTGGTGGGCAAGTACATCGACCTGTCGGATGCCTACCTGTCGGTGGCCGAGGCATTGCGCGCGGGCGGGTTCGCACACCACTCCAAGGTGGAGATCCGCTGGATCGCCTCCGACGACTGTGAGACCGACGCCGGGGCGGCCGCCGCCCTCGACGAGGTGCACGGGGTGCTGATCCCGGGGGGCTTCGGTATCCGCGGCATCGAGGGCAAGCTCGGCGCCATCCGGTACGCCCGCAAACGCAAGCTGCCGCTGCTCGGGCTGTGCCTGGGCCTGCAGTGCATCGTCATCGAGGCAGCCCGCTCGGTCGGTCTGACCGAGGCCAGCTCGGCCGAGTTCGACCCCGACACCCCGGACCCGGTGATCGCCACCATGGCCGATCAGCTGGACGCCGTCGCCGGTGAGGCCGACCTCGGCGGCACCATGCGCCTCGGTGCCTACCCCGCTGCGCTGGAAGCGGGATCCATTGTGGCGCAGGCGTACGGAGCCACCGAGGTATCCGAACGGCACCGGCACCGCTACGAGGTCAACAACGCCTACCGGGACCGGATCGCCCAGAGCGGACTGAAGTTCTCCGGCACCTCACCCGACGGGCACCTCGTCGAGTTCGTCGAATACGGCGCGGACGTGCACCCGTTCCTGGTCGGCACCCAGGCCCACCCGGAACTCAAGAGCCGACCCACCCGGCCGCATCCGCTGTTCGCCGCGTTTGTCGGGGCGGCACTGGACTACAAGGCCGGCGAACGACTTCCGCTGGAGGACGTGGCGCGCTCCAACAGTGCCGACCACACCGGCACCGAGCAAACGGAGGACGCCGGGCAGCCCGCACCTGAGCCTGCCCACCGTGGCTGAGCACGACTTCGGTACCGAGTCCAGCGAGGTCGTCTACGCCGGCACGATCCTCGCGTTGCGCGTCGACGACGTGCACATGCCGGGTGACACCGTGGCGCGCCGCGAGGTCGTCGAGCATTTCGGGGCGGTGGCCGTCGTCGCGCTCGACGAATCCGACCGGGTGGCCATGGTCTACCAGTACCGGCACCCGGTGGGCCGGCGGTTGTGGGAACTGCCGGCCGGACTGCTCGATGTCGGCGGGGAAGACCCATCCCTGACCGCCGCCCGGGAGTTGCACGAGGAGGCCGGCCTGGCCGCCGAGCACTGGTCGGTGCTGGTCGACCTGGTGACCTCGCCGGGCTTCGCCGACGAGAGCGTGCGGGTGTTCCTGGCCACCGGCCTGTCCCAGATCGACCGGCCCGAGGCCGAACACGAGGAGGCCGACTTGCAGCTGGACTGGGTCCCGCTGGACCAGGCCGTGCAGCGGGTGCTCTCCGGTGAGATCGTCAATTCCATTGCGGTGGCCGGGATTCTGGCCACCCACGCGGCTACCGACCGGTCCGTGCTGCGGCCCGTGGACAGCCCGTGGATCGATAAGCCTCACGCGTTCGCGGCGCGGCAGCGATAATCGTGACCACCACGATGAGTGTGTTGGACGAACAGATACAGGGCTATCTGGACCACCTCACCATCGAGCGCGGCGTCGCGGCCAACACCCTCAGCTCCTACCGGCGTGATCTGCGCCGCTACGCCGAGCACCTGACCGGTCGCGGGATCGCCGATCTGCGCGCGGTGGGGGAGAACGACGTCAGCGACTTCCTGGTGGCGTTGCGCAAGGGCGACCCGGACAACGGGGTGACCGCGCTGTCGGCGGTGTCGGCGGCACGCACCCTGGTCGCGGTGCGCGGCCTGCACCGGTTCCTCACCGCCGAGGGGGTCGTGGAGACCGATGTGTCCCGGGCGGTCAAGCCGCCCACCCCGACCCGCCGGCTGCCCAAGAGCCTCACCCTCGACGAGGTGGTGTCGCTGCTGGAGGCCGCCGGTGGAGACCGGGAATCCGACGGGCCGCTGACCCTGCGCAACCGGGCACTGCTGGAGGTGCTGTACTCCACCGGCGCGCGGATCTCGGAGGCCGTCGGCCTGGATGTCGACGACGTGGACACCGAATCCCGCGCGGTGCTGCTGCGCGGCAAGGGCGGCAAGCAGCGGCTGGTACCCATCGGCCGGCCCGCGGTCAGTGCGCTGGAGAACTATCTGGTGCGCGGCCGCCCCGGGTTGGCGAGCCGCGGCAAGGGCACCCCGGCCATCTTCCTCAACGCCCGCGGCGGGCGACTGTCCCGGCAGAGCGCCTGGCAGGTGCTGCAGGACGCCGCCGAGGCCGCGGGCATCGCCGCGACGGTCTCGCCGCACACCATGCGGCATTCGTTCGCGACGCATCTGCTCGAAGGCGGCGCGGATGTCCGCGTCGTGCAGGAACTGCTCGGACACGCCTCGGTGACCACCACCCAGATCTACACGCTGGTGACCGTCAGCGCGCTGCGCGAGGTGTGGGCCGGCGCCCATCCCCGGGCCCGATAACCGACCTCCGACCCCGGTGGCGAACCGGCACACGCGTGCCGAATTGACGACCGCAGGTGTACACCGTTCGGGTGAACTATGCCCCCAGATCGCCGGTGCGGCGCGCTCCGACTGGCGAAATGACGCCCGAGTAAGTAAACCGAACATGTCGGGAGCGGTTTCTTCGGGGAGGTTCGGTGCGGGGCCCAGTAGGTGTGCGAGTTCGGTTCGGGCTTAGTCGGTTTGGGGATGTCCGGTGCTGAAGCGGGCTGTGGCACTGCTGTCGGGACTGGTCGTCTTCGGCATCGGCGTCGCGCCCAACGGTTGGGCGTTCGACGAATTCAACCGAAGCGACGCCATCGCCTTCGCCAAGAAGTTCTACAACATCGCGCCGCGGTCCTTCGTCGGGACCAACTCCGCGTTCTTCGTCTCGCAGGCACTGTGGGGCGGCGGGATGTCCCCGACACCGGAGTGGTCGCCGGCAAGTTCGGACAAGGCGAAGCTGGCGACCGGTCTGCTGAACCCGGGCCCGACCCGGGCGGCGGCCTCACCGGACGACTTCGCCAAGTTCATGGTGTCCTCCGGGCGGGCCACGTTGAAGAAGCTCGACTGGCAGGACGACACCGCCGGGGGCGCCGAGTTGGCCGATATCATCGCCTACGACTTCGTGGGGCCGGCCGACGGTGTCGTGGACCATCTCGCGATCGTCACCGGCTTCACCGACGACAACCACCCGCTGGTCACCCAGCAGGCACCGTCGCGCCTGGACCGCGAATGGTCCTGGGACCTCGCCGGCGGGCAGCGGCTCCAGATCACCCACCGCGGGGCGCGCGCGTACCTGCTGCACCTGAACTAAGCGGACCCCTCGCCCAGGTAGTCCGACTCCAGCACCAGGTCCGGCAGCAGCGTCTGGTACTCGGCGTGCGTCTTGTGCTCGACCGTCCGCCACAGCGTGCCCTCGTGTTGCTTCATGTAGGCGCGGTAGCGCGGCGCGCCGGGGATCCCGACGTTGTCGGCCACCACCACCGCACCGCGGCGCAGCCAGCCGCGGTCGAGGATGGCGCGCAGGTCGTTCAGGTAGGCGTCCTTGTCGTGGTCGAGGAACAGCAGGTCCAGCTGCCCGGGGGCGAACCCGAGCGCGTCCAGCGTCGGGCCGCCGTCGCCGATGGTGCCGACCACGCAGGTGATGCGGTCGGCGACCCCGGCGTGCGTCCAGATCCGGCGGGCCACCTCGGCGTTGGCCGCGGACAGCTCCACCGAGAACACCCGGGCCCGCGGTGCGGCCCGCGCGATGCGCAACGCCCCGTATCCGCAGTAGGTGCCCAGCTCCAGGGCTGTCGCGGGGGCGACCCGGCGCACCGCCGCGTCGAGCAGCTTGCCCTTCTCGTCCCCGACATTGATCAGGAAGGACTTTTCGTAGGCGAAGCGGTCCAGGGTGGCGATCACATCGTCGACATCCCCGGGGCGGGCCCGGGTCTCGACGAACGCGGCCGCTGCGGCTTCGCGGCCGTCGCCGATCTGGCCGGTGGTGGTGATGTTGCGTGCGCCCCAGGCCAGCCGCAGGAAGGACCAGCGCAGGAACGGCAGCCGTCTGGTCAGGCTCATACCTGCGACATTAGCCAGCGGGTCTGCGTTCGTGGAGCGCTCTGCACAGTTAGACTCGCTGCGATGTTCGCCATGGATGAGGGCCCCGACCTGCGGCGGTCAAGCGTGAGCGTCTCATGAGCGACGACGCCCTGCAGCTGGGCATGGTGACCCCGGAGGCCGCCCCGGCGGTGGAGCTGGGGCTGACCGGCCGACCGCTGCGCGACATCCCCGAACCCCGCCCCCGCAGCGTGCACGGCCCCGCGAAGGTCATCGCGATGTGTAACCAGAAGGGCGGCGTCGGCAAGACCACCTCGACGATCAACCTGGGCGCCAGCCTGGCCGAGTACGGCCGCCGGGTGCTGCTGGTGGACCTGGATCCGCAGGGCGCGCTGTCCGCCGGGCTGGGGGTGCCGCACTACGAGCTCGAGTACACCGTGCACAACCTGCTGATCGAGCCGCGGGTGTCCATCGACCAGGTGCTCATCAAGACCCGGGTCAGCGGCCTGGACCTGGTGCCCAGCAATATCGACCTGTCCGCGGCGGAGATCCAGTTGGTCAACGAGGTGGGCCGGGAGCAGTCGCTGGCCCGCGCTCTGTACCCGGTGCTGGACCGCTACGACTATGTGCTGATCGACTGCCAGCCCTCGCTGGGGCTGCTCACCGTCAACGGCCTGGCCTGCGCCGACGGGGTGATCATCCCGACCGAATGTGAATACTTCTCGCTGCGCGGGCTCGCGCTGCTCACCGACACCGTGGACAAGGTCCGCGACCGGCTCAACCCGAAGCTGGACATCAGCGGCATCCTGGTCACCCGTTACGACCCGCGCACCGTCAACGCCCGCGAGGTGATGGCCCGGGTGGTGGAGCGGTTCGGCGACCTGGTGTTCGACACCGTGATCACCCGCACCGTGCGATTCCCGGAAACCAGTGTGGCCGGTGAGCCGATCACCAGCTGGGCGCCGAAATCCACTGGCGCCCTTGCGTATCGGTCGCTGGCCCGTGAGGTCATCGACCGGTTCGGCGCGTGAGCGGGGCCGCAGCTACCGAGGCGCCCGAAGCGGCTCAGGGCTTCCAGGTCCGGCTGAGCAATTTCGAGGGTCCCTTCGACCTGCTGCTGCAGCTGATCTTCGCGCACCGGATGGACGTCACCGAGGTCGCGCTGCATCAGGTCACCGACGAGTTCATCGCGTACACCAAGGAGATCGGGCGCACCCTCGAGCTCGACGAGACCACCGCCTTCCTGGTGATTGCTGCCACACTGCTGGACCTCAAGGCGGCCCGGTTGCTGCCGTCCGGCGAGGTGCACGACGAGGACGATCTGGCCCTGCTGGAGGTTCGCGACCTGCTGTTCGCGCGGCTGCTGCAGTACCGCGCGTTCAAGCACGTCGCCGAGATGTTCGCCGAACTGGAGGCCGCCGCGCTGCGCAGCTATCCGCGCGCGGTCTCGCTGGAACCGCAGTTCGAGGAGCTGTTACCCGAGGTCATGCTGGGTGTGGACGCCGACCGGTTCGCCCAGATCGCCGCCGCCGCGTTCACCCCGCGCCCGGTCCCGACGGTGCGGCTGGACCATCTGCACATCCAGCCGGTGTCGGTGCCCGAGCAGGCCAAGAAGCTGATGGCGCTGCTGGAGGTGCGCGGGATCGGGCACTGGGCGTCGTTCAACGAGCTGGTCGCGGACTGTTCGGGGCCGATGGAGATCGTCGGGCGCTTCCTGGCGCTATTGGAGCTGTACCGGGCCAGGGCGGTAGCATTCGAGCAGATAGAACCGCTTGGTGTGCTCCAGGTTTCGTGGACCGGGGATCGGCCAACCAACGAACACCTCGCAGCCGCAGTGGAAGAAGACTCATGACCGACGATGTGACCGATACCGAACCGGGCGTGGACCCGGCGCCGGACTCGGACGTCGAGTCGACTCCCGAGCCCGCTCCGGCCCTCGACGAGACCCCCGAGGACATCGTCGAGGACGAACTCGACGATCCCGAACTGGACGATGCCGAGCTGCGCTCGGTGCTGGAGTCGCTGCTGCTGGTGGTGGACACCCCGGTCACCGTTGAGGCGCTGGCCTCGGCCAGCGACAGCTCGGCCGAGCGGGTGGCGGCCACCCTGACCGAGTTGGCGGCCGAACTGACCGGGCGGGGCAGCGGCTTCGATCTGCGCGAGGCCGGCGGCGGATGGCGGCTCTACACCCGGGCGCGCAATGCGCCGTATGTGGAGCGGCTGCTGCTCGACGGCGCGCGCTCCAAGCTGACCCGCGCGGCCCTGGAGACTTTGGCCGTGGTGGCCTACCGCCAGCCCGTGACCCGGGCCCGGGTGAGCGCGGTGCGCGGTGTCAACGTCGACGCCGTCATGCGGACCCTGCTGGCCCGCGGCCTGATCACCGAGGCCGGTAACGATTCCGATAGTGGCGCCGTCACTTTCGCCACCACCGAGCTGTTCCTGGAACGGCTCGGGTTGTCATCGCTGGCCGACCTGCCAGACATCGCGCCGCTGTTGCCCGATGTGGACGTCATCGATGACCTGAGTGAAAACCTCAGCGACGAACCGCGATTCGCCAAGCTCGCCGGTACGCCTGCTGTGCCCGATGCACCATCGGGTTTCGATGTGGACAAGGACTGACATGGTCGAGCCGGATGGAGTTCGGTTACAGAAAGTGCTGTCGCAGGCGGGAATTGCCTCCCGCCGCGTCGCAGAGCGGATGATCCTGGACGGCCGGGTCGAGGTGGACGGCATGATCGTCACCGAACTGGGCACCCGGGTGGATCCGGAGAACGCGGAGATCCGGGTGGACGGCGCCAAGGTGCTGCTCGACGACACCCTGGTGTACCTGGCGATCAACAAAGAGCGGGGCATGCACTCGACGATGTCGGATGACAAGGGTCGGCCCTGTATCGGTGACCTGGTCGAGCACCGGGTGCGCGGCAACAAGAACCTCTTCCACGTCGGGCGCCTCGATGCCGACACCGAGGGACTGCTGATCCTGACCAACGACGGTGAACTCGCGCACCGGCTGATGCACCCCTCGTATGAGGTGCCCAAGACCTACCTGGCCACCGTGCAGGGCACGGTGCCGCGCGGGCTGGGCAAGAAGCTGCGCGCAGGGGTGGAACTCGACGACGGCCCGGTCGCCGTCGACGATTTCGCCCTCGTCGACACCCTGCCCGGTAAGTCGATGGTGAAGGTGACTCTGCACGAGGGCCGCAAGCGCATCGTGCGCCGGCTGCTGGCCTCGGTGGGCTTCCCGGTGCAGGATCTGGTCCGCACCAGCATCGGCACGGTGGAACTCGGCGACATGCGGCCGGGCAGCATCCGGGTGCTGACCCGCAAAGAGATCGGTGAGCTGTTCCAGGCGGTGGGAATGTGAGTGCTGTGTTGACGATCGCTCTCGACGGGCCCGCGGGTACCGGAAAGTCCACCGTGTCACGCGGTTTGGCGCGCACCCTGGGACTGCGCTACCTGAACACCGGGGCGATGTACCGGACCGTCACGCTGGCCGTGTTGCGGGCCGGGGTGGACCTGACCGATGAACAGCGGGTCGCCGAGGTGGCCGACGGCGTCGAACTGGCCGTTGGCTACAACCCCGACGAGGATCTGGCTTACCTTGCCGGAGAAGACGTCTCGGCTGAGATCCGCGGTGACGAGGTCACCGGCGCGGTCTCGGCGGTGTCCGCGGTGCCGGCGGTGCGGGCCCGGCTGGTGCAGTTGCAGCGTGAGCTCGCCGCCGAGGACGGCGGGGTGGTGGTCGAGGGCCGCGACATCGGCACCGTGGTGCTGCCGGATGCCGACGTGAAGATCTTCCTGACGGCGTCGGCCGAGGTGCGGGCGCAACGGCGCCACGTGCAGAACATCGCCAACGGCGTCGGCGATACCTACGAGGCGGTGCTCGCCGATGTGAAGCGCCGCGACCATCTGGACTCCACCCGGGCGGTGTCGCCGCTTCGGCCCGCCGAGGACGCGGTGATCGTGGACACCAGCGATATGAACGAGGCGGAAGTGATCGCGCATCTGCAGGACTTGGTGCAGCAGCGGGCCGGAGCGAGCCGATGACCGAAGACGGCACCTGGTCCGACGAGACTGACTGGGAGATCGGCTCGTTCGACGACGAGGCCGCCGAGGAGGAGCTCGCTCCGCCGCCGGTGCTCGCCGTGGTGGGCCGGCCCAACGTCGGTAAGTCCACACTGGTCAACCGAATCCTGGGCCGCCGCGAGGCGGTCGTGCAGGACATCCCCGGGGTGACCCGGGACCGGGTCTCCTACGACGCGAGCTACCTGGGCCGCCGATTCGTCGTGCAGGACACCGGGGGTTGGGAACCCGACGCCAAGGGTCTGCAGCAGAAGGTGGCCGAGCAGGCCAGCGTGGCCATGCAGACCGCCGACGCGATCATCATGGTCGTCGACGCGGTGGTCGGGGCCACCTCGGCCGACGAGGCCGCGGCCAAGCGCCTGCAGCGCTCCGGCAAGCCGGTCTTCCTGGCGGCCAACAAGGTTGACACCGAACGCGGTGAGGCGGATGCGGCCGCGCTGTGGTCGCTGGGGCTGGGGGAGCCGCACCCGATCAGCGCCATGCACGGGCGCGGCGTCGCCGATCTGCTGGACTCGGTGATGGAGAAGCTGCCCGAGGCCTCCGAGGTCCGCGGCGGCACCGGCGGCCCGCGCCGCGTCGCGCTGGTCGGCAAGCCCAACGTGGGCAAGAGTTCGCTGCTGAACCGGTTGGCCGGCGACGAGCGATCGGTGGTGCACGACGTAGCGGGTACCACCGTCGACCCGGTGGACTCACTGATCGACTTGGGCGGCAAGACTTGGCGTTTCGTCGACACCGCCGGGCTGCGGCGCAAGGTCGGCCAGGCCAGTGGACACGAGTTCTACGCCTCGGTGCGTACCCACAGCGCGATCGACGCCGCCGAGGTGGTGGTGGTGCTGATCGACGGGTCGCTGCCGCTGACCGAGCAGGACCAGCGGGTACTGAGCATGGTGATCGAGGCCGGCCGCGCCCTGGTGCTGGCCTTCAACAAATGGGATCTGGTCGACGAGGACCGGCGCTACCTGTTGGACAAGGAGATCGACCGCGAGTTGGCGCAGTTGCAGTGGGCGCCGCGGGTCAACATCTCGGCCAAGACCGGGCGCGCGGTGCAGAAGCTGGTGCCCGCACTGGAAACCTCGCTGGCGTCCTGGGATACCCGTATCCCGACCGGCCGGCTGAACACGTTCTTCAAGGAGATCGTGGCCGCCACCCCGCCGCCGGTGCGCGGCGGTAAGCAGCCCCGCATCCTGTTCGCCACCCAGGCGGCCTCGCGGCCGCCGACGTTCGTTTTGTTCACCAGCGGCTTCCTGGAGGCCGGCTACCGCCGGTTCCTGGAGCGCAAGCTGCGCGAGACGTTCGGCTTCGAGGGCAGTCCGATCCGGATCAACGTCCGGGTCCGGGAGAAGCGCGGGGCTCCGAAGAAGCGCTGACGTCTGGGTAGGGTGGCCGGAGTGTCCTCCCTCAACATGCTGTTGATCGCGTTGGCCGGGGTGGGTGCGGGGGCGATCAATGCACTTGTCGGTTCAGGCACCCTGATCACCTTTCCGACGCTGGTCGCCCTGGGCTTTCCGCCGGTCACCGCGACCATGTCGAATGCGGTCGGGTTGGTGGCCGGCGGGGTATCGGGCACCTGGGGGTACCGCCGCGAACTGCGCGGCCAATGGCACCGGCTGCGCTGGCAGATCCCCGCCTCCTTGGTGGGCGCCGGGATCGGCGCCTGGCTGCTGCTGCACCTGCCGGAGAAGGTGTTCACCCGGGTCGTGCCGGTGCTGCTGATCGGCGCGCTCATCCTGGTGGTGATCGGGCCGCGGATCCAGGCCTGGGCCAAGCGCCGCGCCGAGAACAGCGATACCGCACCGGGACACGTGTCCTCGCGGCGGATGTTCGCGTTGGTGGTGGCGACGTTCGCGGTCGGCATCTACGGGGGCTATTTCACCGCGGCCCAGGGCATCCTGCTGATGGGCGCGATGGGCGCGCTGCTGCCCGAGTCCATGCAGCGGATGAACGCGGCCAAGAACCTGCTGTCACTGTTGGTGAACGTCGTGGCCGCACTGGCCTACACCGCGGTGGCGTTCGATCGGATCAGCTGGGTGGCGGCCGGCCTGATCGCGGCGGGTTCGCTGATCGGCGGATTCCTCGGCGCGCACTACGGGCGGCGGTTGTCGCCGACTGTGCTGCGGGCCGTCATCGTCATAGTGGGACTGATCGGGCTCTACCGGTTGTTGTCTGTGTAGGCTGATCCAGGTTTGGTTGCCAGAAGCGAGGATGTTCGATGGCTGATCGTGTGCGGGTTTCCCCGGCACCGTCAGACGCGTTCGCGCTTGAGCCGTTCTGGCCGTCACGACGGCTGATGGCCTTCGACGAGTGGTGTTGTTGTCCGCGTCCCTGACGCGCCTTCACCCCGTCCAGCCGGTTGCCCTCGGGTGACCACATCTCCCGAGAGCAGCCATGCGTTCGCTTCTTATCTTCACCTTCGTCGGCATCGGCGCCCAACTCGTCGACGGCGCCCTGGGTATGGCCTTCGGCATCACCGCCACCACACTGCTGGTCCTGTCCGGGGTGGGCGCCGCCCAGGCCAGCGCCGCGGTGCACCTCGCCGAGGTCGGCACCACCTTCGCGTCCGGGCTGTCGCACTGGAAGTTCAAGAACATCGACTGGGTGCTGGTGCTCAAGCTCGGCGCGCCGGGAGCGGTCGGGGCGTTCCTGGGCGCCACCTTATTGTCCTCGCTGTCCACCGAGCATGCCGCGCCGCTGATGGCGGGGATCCTGATGGCGATCGGCACCTATGTGCTGCTTCGGTTCTCGCTGGGCACTCCGTTGACCTTCGGGGCCAAGGGCACCAGCCACAGCGTGAAGTTCCTGGCGCCGCTGGGACTGTTCGGCGGGTTCATCGACGCTTCCGGTGGTGGTGGCTGGGGTCCCGTCACGACCAGCACGCTGCTTTCGCAGGGCAAGACGGCCCCGCGGACCGTCATCGGTTCGGTCAGCGCGTCGGAGTTCCTGGTGGCGCTGTCGGCGTCGCTGGGCTTCCTGATCGGTCTGCGCCAGGAGTTCCTGGAGAACTGGCCGGTCGTCGTCGGCCTGATGGTGGGTGGCGTCATCGCGGCACCGTTCGCCGCCTGGCTGGTCAGTCGGGTCAGCCCCGCGCTTCTGGGCACCGCGGTCGGTGGCGTCATCGTGCTCACCAACAGCCAGAAGCTGGTGCATTTCTTCGACATCCAGTGGCCGTGGTCGACGGCGATCTACGCCTTGATCGTGGTGGCGTGGGTGTCGTTGGTGGTGCATGCCTGGCGGGTGTCGCGGGCACCGAGATTCGCTCCCGATGCGGGCGTGCCCGCGGCGGTCGAGCAGCAAGATCCCGAGTCAGAATCGGTCGCGTAGTGACTCCTGTTCCAGCACCGCCTCCAGGTCGGTGAGCCGGTCCATCGAGGACACCGCCCGGCGGGTACGCATGTTGCGGGCCAGCCGGTCGCGGTGGCGGTGGGTGAAGGCCCAGTAGCCGGCGGTGAACGGGCAGGCGTCCTCGCCGAGGCGTTTCTTCGGGTCGAAGGCGCAGTCGCCGCAGTGGTCGCTCATCTTGTTGATGTACGCGCCGCCGGAGGTGTACGGCTTGGTGGCCAGCAGCCCGCCGTCGGCGTGCTGGCTCATGCCGACGACGTTGGTGGGCATCACCCAGCGGAAGCCATCGACGAAGGCGGTGGCGAACCAGTCCGTCAGCTCGTCGGGGCGGTAGCCGCGCTGCAGGGCGTGACTGCCGAGCACCATCAGCCGTTGGATGTGGTGGGTCCAGCCGCGGTCCCGGACACCCTTGAGCGCGTGGTGCAGGCATCGGGCGGTGACGGCGTCGGCGTCCAGGTCGGCCCACCAGTCCGGCAGCGGGGTGCGGGCGTTCAGTTCGTTGTGGTCGGTGTAGTCGGGGCCGAAGTGCCAGTACAGATGCCACATGTACTCCCGCCAGCCGAGGATCTGGCGGATGAACCCCTCGACGGCCGGTAACGGTGCCGCGTCGGCCCGGTAGGCGCGTTCGGCGGCCTCGACGGCGTCGAGCGGGTGCAGCACACCGAGGTTGAGCGGCACCGACAGCAGCGAGTGCGACATCGCCCAGTCCTGGGCCAGGATGGCGTCCTCGTAGCGGCCGAACAGCGGCAGCCGGTGCTCGATGAAACGGGCCAGCGCGCGTTTGGCCTCGGCGGGGGTGACGGCGAACAGGCGCGGCCCGTCGGCGCCGACGGTGTCCAGGTTCATCCGGTCCAGGTCGTGGCGGACGCGTTCGTCGATGTCGTCCTCGCGGGGCCGGTAGGGCGCCGGGACGTCGAGGGTGGCCTGCTTCTTGGGCGGCGGCTCGCGGTTCTCCTCGTCGTAGTTCCACCGGTTGCCGACCGGGTCGGCGCCCTGCATCAGGACGTCGAAACGGCGCCGCTGGTCCCGGTAGAAGTCCTCCATCCGGAAGTGGGTGCGCCGGCCGGCCCAGTCCCGGAAGTCGCTGCGGGGCAGCGCAAAGGTCGGGGTGGGCAGGACTTCCTCGACCAGGCCTTGCTTGTGTAGTCGGTAGACGAACTTCTCGGCCGCGTGTGAGGTGGGTTCGTACACGAGCACGGGCCGGTGGAACCGGTGCAGGGCGTCGAGGTAGGTGTCGGCCTGGAGGAGAGTCGCGCGGTCCTTGAGGTCTTTGGCGGCGTGCCGCAGCGCCGAGAGCACCAGGTGCAGCTTCTGGCGGTGATGGCGGCGTCTGGTCAAGGCCGAGGTCGCCTCGACGAGCAGCACCTCGCGGTGGGCGTGCTCACCGCCGTGGGTGGCGGGGCCGAGTTGGTCGGCGAACAGCCACAGGGGAGTGTCCTTACTCACCGCCGGTAGGTACCCCGATATGGGATGGATGACGCGGTTGGGATTTGAGTGGGGGGCTGAGGTAGAGTTTCGCTCGCCTACCGGCGATCCCGGAAGGCACTCGGGCTGTGGCGCAGCTTGGTAGCGCACTTGACTGGGGGTCAAGTGGTCGCAGGTTCAAATCCTGTCAGCCCGACCATGGAAGTAGCAGGTCAAAGGCGGTTTCGGAGAGATCCGGAGCCGCCTTTTCTCTACCCTGACGGGGTAGTTGCTCTCTTCCGCTACGCGTCGGTCCGGGCTGCTCACCGCCCCCGGCCCGGGATGACACAGCCTCGGCGGCCGCCGTAGCCCGCAGCCGTCGGTCCAGCATGCCGTGGACGCTCAGGTTGAGCTCGATCAGATGGTTACCCGGGAGGTGCTCGCCGATCCGCTCCGTGGCGGTGCTGCCAGAGCGCTGCGACTTCGTGCCGCTAGCGGGGTGTGATGCCCGAGAGTGCCTTGCCGGTGGCAGCCGTGGTCGGTCCGCTCGCGATTGCCTGAGGTGGTTCAGCACAGGAAAGACTCGTTGCTGCGCAGGCACCCACGCACATCAGCTGCCGAATGCTGCTTGTAGTGCCTCACACTGGCGAGCGAAGAAGCCCTGCGCCACTGCAGTTTTGGAGGCGATGATGTCGAAACCGTGGAAAGCGCCTTCGACGACATCGAGCTTACAGCTCACACCCGCGTGCCGCAGCCTGTGTGCGTACTCCACACCCTGGCAGTAGAGAGGATCCACCGTTCCCACACCCACCCACGCAGGAGCGAGATTGGACAGGTCGTCGCGCCGCGCCGGCACGGCGGACCGGCGATCGGCTCTTCCGAGGTACGCCTCCCACCCCAGCCGGTCACTCTTCTCGCTCCACATCCGGTAGTGCGGACTCTCCAGGCCCGGACGGCTCGATGGACGATCGTCGACCATCGGATAGACCAGCAACTGGAACAACGGTGTGACGTCGCCGCGATCTCGCGCCAGGAGCGCCAAGGCGGCTGCCAGACCCCCGCCTGCACTGGCGCCGCCGATCGCGATCCGGCCAGGATCCACACCGGGCAACCGCGCCAGCCATGAAAGTGCGGAGTAGCAATCTTCCAGTGCGGCTGGATACGGATCCTTCGGAGCGAGCCGGTAGTCGACGGACGCAACCGGAACACCCAGGCGGCTGACGAATCGTCGGCACAGCGAATCGTCTTGGGCAGCCGTTCCGATGACGTACCCGCCGCCGTGGATCCACAGCAGTGCGCCCCCATGCGCGCACTCGCGGTTGGGGCGGTAGAGTCTGACCGCTGCGCTCGGGGTGATCGTCAGGATTTCGACCCCCTCGGTTGCGGCCGGCGCGAACTGCGTGAGACGGCGCATCACGGGCAGCGTCACCTTGGTGAACGGTGACCGCGGGAGCACCCGCGCAATACTCCGCAAGTCGGGGTGGTAGTGGTCAGACCGGATACGTGACACCAGTCAACTCCTCGGACACCTTCCACAAACGTTCCTGTGCTTGTTGGTCGTAGGACTTCCGGCTGGAACGGACGAGCGTCGGGTAGCCCGCCATCTCCAGGAATCCGTCCGGGCCCCAGTACTGGCCACCCTGCACATCGGGCATCGTCGCGGCGTACAGCTGGGGCAGTGCGCCCTTTGCCGGATCTTGGCCGATGAAGTGGTCCCCAAACTTCTGCATCGCCCTGATGGGCTTGCCCATGTTGCGGAAGAGGTCGGACTTCGTATAGCCGGGGTGTGCGGTCACCGTCATCAGTGGAGCGCCCGCTTTGACGAGCCGTCGATGAAACGCATAGCAGAACATCAGATTCGCCAGCTTCGACTGAGCGTAGGCAAGCGCACTGTTGTACCTCCGGTCCCACTGGAGATCGTCGAAATGAATCACCCCGCCCAGCTTGTGGTCCAGACTCGCCACGACCACCACCCGCGCACCGTCCACGTCGAGCATGTTCTCAAGAAGTAGGCCGGTGAGCGCGAAATGACCGAGGTGGTTGGTGCCGAACTGCAATTCGAAACCATCGGGTGTCGTCGTCTTGGGCGGGAACGCCACCGCCGCGTTGTTGATGAGCAAGTCGATCCGCGGGTGAGTAGCTCGGAGTTCGGCTGACGCGGTGCGCACCGACTCCAATGAACCGAGATCGAGGCGCTGCGTGGACACGTCCGCGTCGGGGACCGATAGCCGGATCGCCTCACAGGCTGCTTCACCCTTGTCGACGTTGCGCACGGCCAGAATCACCTGCGCGCCGCGTTCCGCGAATATCCGCGCGGTGTCGAACCCAAGACCTGTGTTGGATCCCGTTACGACGACGACTCGGCCGGACTGGTCTGGGATGTCATGTTCAGACCATTTGTGCATTTTCCTCCTCCTCAGAATCTCAGAATCTCTGGATCGCGGTGCGGGAAGACACGCGGACGACGAGCGCGCAGAAATGCACCGGCTGTGTGGCGAGTGTCGGTTCGCGAGCGTTGCGCCGTACACCACATGGTTGTTTCCCCGTGCTGGATGACGGGTCGGTAGGTGGTGTCTCCTTTGTCGGGAGCCGGTCGAAGGCTTATGCACCTGCTTCCACGCGCCTACGGGCGGACTTCCACTTCGCCAGAGCCGTAACGCCCCGTCCGGGGCGGTGATCGGCCCTCACGTCGAACGGTCGACGTTAGTCGGTGGAAGCGGCTCAATCGATACCAATCCGTGTGAACTGCGCGGTCACACGCGGTCGGCGGGTTTGGCGGCCTTCTTCATCAGTTCCATCATGTAATCCTGGAACTCCTTGGAGCCGGTCACGACCGCCTGCAGGTCGTTGCTGGCCTGCTGGTGGGTGCGGAAGCCCATGGTCTCCCACGCCCGCAGGATGCCGGCTTTTGTGGCCTGCAGGGTGATCAGCGGCGCCTTGGCGATCTTCGCCGCGAGTTCCTCGACCTCGGCTTCGAGTCGATCACGCGGGACGACCCGGTTCACCAGACCGAACTCCAGAGCCTGCTCGGCGGTGATCTTCTGCGCGGTATAGAGGTACTCGGCTACCCGCTTGTAGTTCATGAACACCCATGGCTCGAACATCGTCTCCGAGCCGGGCAGCCCGAAACCGGGTACCAGCGGCATCTGGAACCATGTGTCGTCGCTGCAGACGGTGATCTCGGGAATCAGGGCCCAGGTGGTGCCGCCGCCGATGGCGTATCCGTGTACCTGGGAGATGACCGGTTTGGGGAACTCCCAGAGTTTGAGCACCGGCCAGAGGAACAGTTGCGCCGCCGAGCGCCAGACCTTTCCCGAGGCGTCGATTTCGGCCTTGAACTCGGGGTAGCTGCCGTCGGGGATGTGGCCGGAGCAGAAGCCCTTGCCGTTGGCCTTGATGATCACGACCTTGATGTCGTAGTCGTACTGCGCATCGTCGAGGGCGGTGTTGACGCTGTGCACCATCTCTGAGGTCTGGGCGTTGGCCCGGTCCGGATTGTTCAGGATGATGCGTGCAATCGCGCCGTCCTTCTCGTAGACGACGTGGTCCAGTTCACGCGTTTCCATCCGGTGTCCTCCCGAAGTTGGCGACGGTCAGATGGATATTAGCCACATTAACAGTTCGGTGAGACAGAATCTGTCATAGTGTTCAAGGGTGGAAGGGTGGGTGGTATTCGATGACGACGACGGAATTGCGCTGGGACCCGTTTGATCGTGCCCTGCACGTGGAGCCGTATCCGGTGTGGAAACGCCTACGCGACGAGGCGCCCGTCTACTACAACGCGGAGCACGACTTCTACGCACTCAGCCGATTCGACGACGTCATGGCTGCATCACTGGATGCCGAAACCTTTTCGTCTCAACACGGCATAATCCTCGACACGATCAGCGAGGAACCCCTCGCCGCACCTCAGCCGATGATCATGATGGATCCACCAGATCACACGTACTTGCGAAAGATGGTCAACCGCACCTTCTTTCGCAACCGGATCGCCCAGTTGGAGGATCACGTCCGTGAACTGTGCGGAGGTTACCTCGATCGACACGTCGGCTCCGACGGGTTCGACTACGTAGCGGATTTCTCAGCCAAGCTCCCTGTGATGGTCATCAGTTCGCTGCTCGGCTTCCCTGTGGAGGACCATGACAATCTTCGGGAATGGTCGGATGCGCAGCTGCATCGCGACGAGGGGAGCACCGAGCTCAGTGCTGAGGGGATTGAGGCCTCGGCAAAGCTATTCGGCTACTACCAGCAGCAGATCGAGCTACGACGTCAACGCAGTACGGCCGATGTGGTCGGCGACCTGATGAACTCCGATCTCGTTGCACCGCAAATGAAGCCGCGCCGGCTGGACGACGGCGAACTGTTGATGTTCATCGCGATGATCAACGTTGCGGGCAACGAGACGGTCGCTCGCCTGCTTGGCTGGGCTGCACTCACCCTGGCGCGCTACCCTGCGCAGCGGGTGAAGCTGGTTGGCGAGCCAGATTTGATCGGCAATGCCGTCGAGGAACTACTTCGGTACGACGCGCCCTCTCCGGTGCAGGGTCGTTTCACGGAGCGAGATGCCGTCTACCACGACACGGTCATCCCCGCCGGCTCTAAGGTGACACTGTTGACTGGGTCGGCCGGCCGCGACGAACGTCAGTATGAACGTCCAGACGAGTTCGACGTGACACGAACGGGCATCCGCCACATGAGCTTCGGACATGGCTCGCATTTCTGCCTGGGAGCGGCGCTGGCCCGGCTGGAAGCGAGGGTGGCACTCGAGGAGACACTGAAGCGCTTCCCGGAGTGGGGAGTTGACGAGGCTGAGGTGAAGTTTGTCCACACCAGCTCGGTCCGTGGCCCCGCGAGCGTTCCCATCACCCTGTGAAAACAGGCGGCATTCTCAATCGAGGTGCTCGCCACGAAAGTGCACTGTTCTCCGGCCACCATCTACCGGCACGTGGGCGGCAAGACCGCCATCCGCAACGCTGTGGTCCACAATTACGGGTCCGAGCGGGTTAAACGAGAGGTGCGGCCTTTCCACCCCCGGGCGCCCGCTCAAACGGGCGTTCCCATGACCTCCGCGAGGCCCGCGAACATCCGGTCGCGTAAATTCTGAACAAAGCACGCACTACCCAGCCTTCAACGGAAGCGACCATGTCCCAGGATCAGAACACCGACGTTCCCCCGAACCACCTCTCCATCGACCCGCGCAGCGAGTTCTACAGCGAAGAGGCGCTCATCCGCGGGGTGGGTATTCGCTTCAACGGCTCGGAGAAGACCAATGTGGTCGAGTACGACGTCGCCGAGGGTTGGGTACGCGTGGAGGTCCCCACCTCCAAGGATCGCTACGGAAATCCGATGGTCGTCAAGGCCAACGGTACGGTCGAGCCCTATTACCGCGACGTGGAGTAGCGACGCACCATGACCCGGTCGCTACCTGACTGACCGGGGACTCAGTCTCCTTCGGCTTCGGGCGTCGAGTACCGCCGCGCAATGAGTTCGGCGAGTTGGCTGCCGAACAGGTGCACGGCGTGATCCGCGTCGGCAAGAAACCCGGCCTGAAGGTGAAAGTCGTGCCAGAGTCTGGTGAATCGTCGATGGATCAGCAAGCCGCTGGATTGCGCCGCGATCGCGGCCTCGAGCTTGTCGGCGTCGACCGCGAGCGGGTCGTCGCCGGCCGAGTGCATGACAATCGGCGGCAACGAACAGAGGTCGCCGTGGATCGGCGAGATGCCCGGGTCGTGCGCATCGTGTTCACCCGCGTAGAAGGCGCACCATTCGGCGATCAGCGGCGGGATGAGGAGCGGGTCTTTTCCGGCAGACCGGGTCCCACTTTGGTCGGCTGCAAGGTCCAGCCACGGGCAGATCAATCCGAGCGCCGCCGGTGCCGGCAGTGTGTCGTCGCGGATGCGTTGGGCCAGAGCGAGTGTCAGTCCGCCACCGGCCGAATCGCCGGCCACGGCAATGGTCGGCACCTGCTGACGTAGCTCGCGGTAGACGCTGAAGGCGTCGTCCAGGGCCGCGGGATAGGGATGCTCGGGTGCGAGGCGGTAATCGACGATGATCACTTCCGCGCCGACCGCGTCGGCCAACGCACCGCCGAAACCCCGATAGCCCGTGGCGGTACCCGAGGCATACCCGCCGCCGTGGAAGAACAGCACTGCGACCTCTGGCTGCGCGTTCAGTGGCATGACCCGTTGGATAGGTATTCCGGCAAGGGAATCGACCTTCACGGTCACCCCGGAGGGGACCTTGGAAGCGCCGGCGATGACGTCGACGAGACGTCGTTTACCGGTCATGGACAACCGGTTCGAGGTCACTATCGGGCGCATCGCCCGCAGCCCGACTCGGAGAACCACGGAGGGTGCCCGCACCGATTCCACCTTCTGAAGTAAGTGCTTGCTTCATAAGTAAGTACTTGCTACTTTATGTTATCTGGATCACAGACGCAACGGCAGGGGTTGTTGAATGGCGAGTGCGAGCTCAGGTGGTGGCGGTCTGGACGTCGAGATCCTGGTTCTCGGTGCGGGCGTATGTGGCGTGGCGGCGGGCGTCGGACTTCGGCAAGCGGGGATCGATGACTTCGTCATCGTCGAACGTGACGAAAACATCGGGGGCACTTGGCATCACAACACCTATCCGGGATGCGCGGTCGACATTCCGTCCCATGTGTACTGCTTCTCCTACGCGCTCAACCCGAACTGGTCGCGCGTATACGCAACCCAGGCCGAGTTGAAGCAATACGTGGGCAAGGTGGTCGACGATTTCGGCCTACGCGACAAGGTGCGCCTGAATACCGAAGTGCTGGACGCGCGGTGGGACGGCGACGACCGGCGTTGGCATATCGAGACCAATCGCGGCGCGTACCGGGCCCGGTTCTTCGTGATCGCTCCAGGTCCGCTGCACGAGCCGAGTATTCCCGATCTTCCGGGCCGGGATACCTTCCAGGGCGCGGCTTTCCACTCGTCGCGCTGGCCCGATGGCCTCGACCTCACCAGTCGTGAGGTGGTGGCAATCGGGACCGGTGCCTCGGCCATCCAGTTCGTCCCGGCAGTGCAGCCGCAGGTCAAAAAGCTCACGCTGCTCCAACGCACGCCGGCCTGGGTTTTCCCGAAGCCTGATTGGAACATCAGTGAGAAGTCGAAGCGGAGGCTCGCGCGCTTCCCGGTGCTGATGAAGGCAATCCGGTTCGGGACCTGGCTGTTCTTGGACATTTTCACCACGGCCGCGCTGAGGTCGCCGCGGTTCGCCCACACGGTGAGCGTGTTTGGTCGGCTACAAATTCGGCGGTACATCAAGGATGCTGCGACGCGTAAAGCGCTGACTCCCAAATACGCCGTGGCATGCAAGCGACTCGGTTTCTCCAATGACTACTACCCGGCGCTCGCCCAGCCCAATATCGATCTGGTGACCTCACCGGCGGTCGAGTTGCGTGAGCGTTCCGTGGTCACCGCGGATGGTCGCGAAATCCCGGCCGACACCATCATCTTCGGTACCGGGTTCCACACCATGCAGCACCACCCGGTGGCCGAACGTATCCGTGGGCGGTCCGGGAGAACACTCGCAGAGGTGTGGAAGGGTGACCCCAAGGCGCACATGGGCACCACCATCAACGGTTTCCCGAACGCGTTCATGATGTTCGGGCCCAATGCCGGCACGCTCTCCGGGTTCACCATGGCCGAGTCGCAGACCAATTACCTCGTTGGTGCGATACAGGAAGCCAATCGGCTCGGCGCCGCCGCACTCGATGTGACCGCAGGGGCTCAGGAGGCGTTCGTTGCCGAGACCGACCGGAAACTGAGCGGATCCACGCTGCTCCACGGTGGGTGTAACAGCTACTACCTCGCCGACGGAAACACCCGAGTCGCGCTGGCCTGGCCGGGCACGATGTACGGGCAGACCCGACGGCTCCGTAAGTTTGATGGCGCGTCATACGAGATCATCGGCGGGCGGGGGAGCGGGTAGCTGAACATTTGCTGGCCGGGCAGAATCCAATTGACAGAGTAAGTGGTTACTGTAGGCTCCTGTCGCATGCATCACAGTTCGGCTTGATTGTGGCAGAGGTCTCGGCAGCGGCAACGATGACGGTCTCGATACGGGCCTGACCCCCGGTGGTGAGCCGGTTTGTCCGGCGGGAAGCTGTGTGATTCATGCGGAAAGCGAATAACGGCCGAGTATGACCGGAGCACTTCGGGAAACCTCGGATGCGGCGTTGGCCAGGGTGCGTCAGACGGCGTCGCGCATCGTTCGGATACCGGCGAGCAGCGCTGCCACGGTGGGTCGGGCTGTTCAACTGTTGTTCGACGTTCTACGCCATACCGTCGTCGATACGCTTGCCATCCGGCTACCGGTCCGCGAACTACTGGTACAAGCCTGGTCGCTACTCAAAGTCACCGCGATACCGGGCCTGCTGATGGCAATTCCGTTCGGCGCCATGGTCACGGTGGTGACATCGGGACTGGTGAACCAGGTCGGCGCGACATCGCTGCTCGGCGCGGCCAGCGGCGTCGGCGTCGTCCGTCAGGGCGCGCCGATCACCGCCGGATTGCTGATGGGTGGCGCGGCGGCGGCCGCCATTGCTTCCGACTTCGGCGCCCGTGCGGTACGCGAGGAGCTTGAGGCGATGCGAGTGATGGGCGTCGACCCGGTTCGTCGGCTGGTGGTACCCCGGTTCCTCGGATTGTTGCTGCTCTCACCGATACTCTGCATCTACATCATCGCCGCCGGCACCGGCGCGGCGTTCATCCTGGCGGTGACGGCCAGCGACATGGCGCCGGGAAGCTTCTGGCAATCGTTCGGGACGTTCGCCAAAGTTGCCGACATCTGGTTCGCCATCGGCAAATCCGTGGTGTTTGCTGCAATCGTGGCCGTCGTGTCCTCGCTACGGGGTATGGAGGCCAAGGGGGGTCCGCGCGGGGTGGCCGATGCGGTGAACTCCTCGGTGGTGCTCAACGTGGTGTGCATCGTGTTCGCCAACCTCGCGATCACCCAGGTGCAGACCATGTTCTTCCCGATGGAGGTGGCGTGATGTCTCCTACCGCGGCGCCTTCCAGACACTTCAGTATCCGGTGGACGCGACCCGGCCTTTGGCGGATCAGTGACGCGCTGGTGGAACCCGGCCGGTGGGTGGTCTTCATCCTGCAGACGCTGCTGACCCTGCCGATCACCCTGCGCAGGTACCGCCGGGAAACGCTGCAGCAGATGAACAGCCTCGCCTGGGGGCGCGGTTCGATCATCGTCGACGGCGGCGTCGTCAGCGTGCTGCTGATCCTCGGCGTCGCGGTGGGCGCTTCGTTGGCCGTGGAGGCGTATGCGGTCTTGAACATCATCGGCTTCGGTTCGCTGTCCGGGATCGTGGCCGGCGTGGGCGCGGTCCGGGTGATTGCGCCGCTGATCGGCGGCATCGCGTTCGCATGCCAGATC
Organism: Mycolicibacterium aurum; assembly: GCA_900078775.1. GTDB lineage: Bacteria > Actinomycetota > Actinomycetes > Mycobacteriales > Mycobacteriaceae > Mycobacterium > Mycobacterium aurum_A. Next base: position 2,384,687 of record LT549889.1, on the reverse strand, counting down.
GGTTGCCGGATGACCGCCGAGATCGGCTCGATGCGGATCTCCGATGAGATCGATGCGGTCGAATCGATGGGGCTGCGACCGATCCCGTACGTCGTCGGCACCCGACTGATCGGCGGGTTGGTCTGTGTGATCCCCGGCTACCTGGTGACGTTGGTGCTCACCTTCTTCGTGATGGACACCGTGATACGGGTGTTCCATGGGGTGCCCGGTGGTACCTACAACCACTACTTCGTAGAGTTCCTCACCCCTCAGGATCTGGCCTACTCGGTGATCAAGGTCTGTGTCTACTGCGTGGCGGCGACGATGATCCATTGCTACTACGGATATTTCGCCAGCGGGGGGCCGGTCGGCGTCGGGCTTGCGTCAGGCCGTGCGGTACGCGCCAGCCTGGTCGCGATCATGGTCCTGGATTTGACCACCACCGTGATGCTGTGGGGCATCCGGCCCGAATTCGTGTTCACGGGGTAGGCGCTCATGGTCTTGATACATGGTCCGGTGGAACGGGAACGGCGCATCTTGCGGCTCGCCGGTCTCGGCGCGGTGGTCTGCGCGGCGGTGGCCGCTGTGCTGGTGATCAATGACCCCTTTTCCGGCCGGCCACCCGGCACGATATCGGTGACGATTGATTCCCCCTACGTGGGACAGGGTGTCGGGCAAGGCACTTCGGTGGTCATGCACGGGGTGGAGATCGGTGAGATCACCACCGTCAGCAGCGTGGCCGGCGGCGGGGTACGTCTCACCGCGGACCTGCAGAGCAGCTCGGTGGCTGGGCTCACCGACACTGTGGGAGTGGACTTTCGGCCGATCAACTACTTCGGGGTCACCGGGATCAATCTGCTGGCCGGGGACGGCGGTGCCGCCCTGCGCGACGGTATGCAGATCACCACGTCACCGCGCGGAAATTTCACGCTACAGGCGCTGTTGTCCCAGTTGGGCGAGGTGTCCACCGGGGTACTGACGCCGCAACTGGTCCAGGTCATCGAGCGGGCAACCCGTTACACCGATGCCCTGAATCCGCTTATCGAGACGGCGCTCATTGCCGCGAACTCGCTCGCGCAGGTGCAGACCGTCAGCACCGAGACGCTGCTGGCCAACGCCACCGGCCTCAGTGCGGTGTTCCCCTCCACGGTAAGTGCTTTGGTCAACGCCGGCGACAGTTTCTTGAACGACGATGCCAACTGGGAGGGCCGCAGCCACGCGGACTACACCGACGAGGAGTGGGAGAACTTGTTCATTCCGACCTTGGAACTGGCCTCGGGCGGTCTGTTCGCCGATATCGGCAAACTGGAATCCAGCCACATCCGGGATCTGCGTCCGGTGACCGACATCGTCAAGGCGTTGACAGATGTGGTGCCACCGCTGATCCGGCCCGAAGGTTTCGCGCAGACGATGACCGAGTTGCGTACCCGCTTCGAGCGACTCTACGGCGGCACCCCGGAGCAGCGCGCTATGCAGGTCCGGGTCGTGCTGGACAGCCTGCCCGGCGTCGCCGCGCCGCTGGGCGCACTCGGCGGCCCCGCGCCGCTGGGCGCACCCGGACCCGTGCCGCCCGGCGAAAGTGAGACTCCGCCACCGATCACACCGGGAGCGCCCTGATGTCGGCGGTCGGCGCACTGTGGCGTCTGATCGTCGCCGCGGTCGTCGCGGTGCTGCTGTTCATCCTCATCGCCAACGTGATTCGGCAGCCGGTCGCTGCACCGGAGCTGGCCTACACTGCCGAGTTCACCGATGTATCCGGCCTGCACCGGGACGCGGACGTGCGGGTGCGCGGTGTCCGGGTGGGCAAGGTGCAGGAGGTCCGGCTGGAGCGCCGGGACGGTCGGAGCTTCGCCGCCGTCGACTTCACCCTGGACAGGAAGTACGGCGTCGTGCCGGCGAGCACCCTGGCCATCAGATACCAGGCGCTGACCGGTCTGCGTTATCTCGATGTGGTGAACCCGATCGAGGGGTATTCGCCGGCCGAGTTGGTCAGCCGGGTGCCCACCGATATGACCCAGCCGTCCTTCGATATCACCGCGCTGTTCAACGGACTACAGCCGGTGATCGCGACCCTGAGCCCCGACGAGATCAACACCTTCACCACCAACGCTGTCGCATACCTGTCCGGTGACGGCAACGGTCTCGCCCCGATGATGGAGAGTATCCGTAAGCTCACCCGGTTCGTCGCCGACCGCCAGCAGATGATCGCCACCCTGATGCAGAATCTTTCCGACGTGGCCGATGGTATCGGCGGCAATTCCAAGGAACTGGTGCAGATTCTGGATTGGATCAACCGACCGTTGGACGGGGCGCTCAATGCGATCGACGAGTTCCGGAAATCCGAACTGTATGGGCCCGAGTTCACCGACACCGTCATCAGGCTGATGACAAACCTGGGTCTCCCACCGGTGTACAACGCGGCATCACGCTGGCGACTGGAAAGGGACCCAACCGGTGAACCCGGCGAAGTCGAATTGGCGCTGGACCGCGCCTTCACGAACGTCGACAACTACATCGAGGCGTTCAAACTCGTACCGGTGGTGTGGGAGAACATTCCCGAGCCGGAAGGCGATGCGCCACTGCCGTGTTCACACGGCCGTTTCGAGTTGCCCGCACCGATGGACATCCTGGTGAACGGCCAGAAGGTGGTCTTGTGCAATCGATGAAACTACTCCGTAGCCCGACGCTGTGGGGCATCGGCGCAATGGCTTTCGCGACGGTGGTTGCACTTGTCGTGGCGATGCTCTACATCAGCCCGCCGGGGGAGAAGCTGGTCACCTTCTACACCGAGGACTCGGCGTCCATCCGGCCCGGCGACCAAGTCCGCATCGCGGGTATCACCGTTGGCAAGATCAAGGACCTGACGCTGGAGAAAGACCAGGTGCGGGTGCGCGCCCAGGTCGAGGACGAGGCCTTCGTCGGGGATCGGTCCCAGATCCAGGTGCGCATGCTGACGGTCGTCGGCGGCTACTACGTCGACGTGACCTCCCTCGGCGATATTCCGCTGGGGGACAATCCCGTACCTCTCGAGCGTGTGACGATGCCCTACAACTTGATGCAGACGCTGGCCGACTCACGCAAGATCACCGAGAACATCGACGCCACTCCGGTCAACCAGTCGCTGGACCAGTTGCAGGGTGCGCTCAAGGGAGACAATATCGACGCACTGTCGGCGATGATCGATGCCGGCAACAGCATCATGGCCACCGTGGACAAACAGCGCGGCCAGGTATCGGCGATACTCAACCTGTCTGATGAGTACATCCTGGCGCTGAGTAACTTCAGTGACGGTCTGCGGGAACTGGTCCGCAAGGCATCGATCATCGAACAGACCCTGGTGCTCTACGGGGAGCGGTTCGCCAGCTCGCTCCAGGGCATAGCCGGTGTCTTCGATGCCCTGGCGCCGGTCGGCCTGCTGTATCAGAACAATCGGGACGATTTCCTGGAGAAGGTCCGCCACTACCAGGAAACGGCACGGTACTGGGTGGAACGCAACGGGGCCGTGGTCCGGGGACTGCGGTTGATCCGCCGGAAGATCGAGCGGGTCCTCGATGCCGAGACGGCACCCCCGGAGTTCCTGGCAACCGACGTGTGTATGCCGATTCCGGGAGGTAGCTGCTGATGGCGGAAACGGTGCGGCGCCGAGGCCGCAGGGTGGCGACCATCGCGCTCGCGGCCACCTCGGTGGTGGCATTCGGCGGCTCATGCGCTGAGCAGCCGGACACCCGCGGCAGGACGCAGAGCGCGGTCTACTGCGCCATCCTTTCGGACAGCGTCGGTCTCTACGTCGGCAATCCGGTTACCCAGATGGGATACCCGATCGGGACGGTGCAGGACATCACCCCCGGCCCTCTGGATGTACGGGTGGATTTCACGCTGACCGAGCAGCGGCAATTGCCTGCGGACGTCAAGGCGATCATCCGGTCGACGTCGATCCTCGCCGACCGCTCGCTGGAACTGGTAGGAAACTATGACGCCGGGGCACAACTGCGATCCGAGGAATGTGTGCCCTTGAGCCGGACGGCCACCCCCAAGAGCCTGTCCGAAGTGATCGGCTCGGCGACCACATTCGTCAACACGCTCAACCCGCAAGGCTCGACGAACGTCGGCGATGCGGTCAGCGGGATCGACCAGGCATTGAATGCCAACGGTGCCGCCGCCAACACACTGCTGACCACCACGTCGGCTGTCCTGGACAACCCTGATCAGACGATCGACGACATCGGGTCGATCATCACCAATCTCGGGCAGCTGACCTCGACGCTCAAGGACATCCGCGGCCCGTTGAAGGAAGCCATGTACGACGCGGTGCAGACGATGCCGCATATCCAAGAGGCATCCGAGGGCGGCCGGCGGATCGTCGAAGGTGTCACGTGGGTGACCCCGCTGGTCGAAGATCTGGAAGTCAACCTCGGGGAGGAGATCCAGTTCACCCTCGACGCCGTCGGAGTCGCGGTGCGCAAGCTGAGCGAGCATGCCCCTCGGACAGCGAATCTGCTGAATCCGGTTCCGTGGTGGGTCAATACGCTGGCCAACCACCTCAACGATCGGCCGATCACCAGTCTGCGCTACCGCCCGCCGCTGTACCGGATCCGCACGCCGGACGGCGTCCTGACCTGCAACCTCATGAACGCGTCGATGCCCGGTAGCTGCGCCAATGTGCAGGGGCAGCCCTACGCGGTCGACGTGGCGCTGCTGCAGTACGTGCTCACCGAGGCGGCCCGCCGATGAAACAGCGCTTGCGGCTGGCGGCCCTGTGCGCCGCGCTCGGCGCCGCCATGACCGGGGTTTCCGCATGCGCCAACCTCAGCATCGACGAGCTGCCGCAGCCGGGGAATTCGTACAATGGCGGAAGCGACATCGTCATCGAATTCGCGAGCGTGCTCAATCTGCCGGACCGCGCGAAGGTGGTGCTCGACGGTACGACGGTGGGAGTCGTCACCGACGTGACGCTGCGTAGCGATCGTGTCGACGTCACTGCCCGCCTCGATCCCGCCGTGAAGGTGCCGACCGACATCCACGCGTCACTGCAACAGGCGACGGTGCTCGGTGACATCTATGTCGCCCTCGCCCGTCCCGAGTCCGGTCGGCCCGTGCCGCCGGCCCTTGCTGCCGGCGGCACGATCCCACTGGCACAGACGGATTCACCGCCGCAAGTCGAGGACACCATCGCCAGTCTGGCCACCTTCGTCACCAGCGGTTCGATCCAGCGCGTTCAGGACACGATCATCGGGATCAACCGGGTGACCCCCCAGGGCGACGCCGCTAGAGAGATCGCGGCGCGGGTATCCACTGATCTCACCGACCTGTCCAACGGGATCGAGACGGTGGACCAGTGGCTCAACGGAGTTTCCGGAACAGCCGACGTGATGGCCCAGCGCATCCCGACGTTCCAGAACTGGTTCTCGGAGCGGGGGATGACCGGGTTCGACCGCCTGACCGTGAACGCCGGGTACGTCGGGAAACTGCTCCCGTCGGTGGGCAGCATCTACGCGAACGGGTACTGGCTGCTGCCACTGCTGGAATCGGTCGCCGATGCCACCGGCGCGATGCAACGGGACAAGCAGGTCTTCGAGGCGGAGCTACCGGCATGGCGGCGGCTGTTCTACGAAGACTTCCTGCCGCAGGACAGGTACCCGGCCATGAACATCACCTCCATCGTCGGACCGGACGGACGGGAACTGTCCGGCAATGTGCAGGACGTACTCAGGATCATCGGAGCGGCCCCATGAGACTGCGGCATATCATTTCGTTCCTTGCCTTCGGCGTGATGATCGCCTTCGGGCTGAGCTATATAGCTGCCTTGGGTGTGCGAGTCGGCCTGCCGGCGGAGCGTACCGATCTGTCGATGACGGTGGCCGATGTCAACGGCCTGGCCGTTAATTCCAAGGTGCTGCTGCGCGGCGTCCCGGTCGGTCGGGTAAGCCACATCACCTCGACCGTGGACGGCGCCTCCGTCGGTTTCTACATCGACGACGGGCCGGCGATCCCGGTCGACAGCGATGTCCGGTTGGAGAACCTCTCGGCCCTCGGGGAGTCGTACATCAGCTTGGTTCCACGTTCCGTGGGTGGTCCGGTACTCACGAACGGGCACCACATCACGCAGCAGGAAGTGACGCAGCCCCCGTCGATCTCGGAGTTGGCAACCAGCGTGGTGCGGGTGCTCGACCAACTTGACGCCGGTGCGCTGGAACGGATCGTCGCCGAGGTCGACACCGCGCTGCCGGATGCCAACGCGGTGCTGCCCAATCTGTCCCGCACCAGCAGGCTGCTACGAAACACGGTCGCCGACATGAACGGCCGGGGCAGTCTGCTGCTGGACAACTTCCAGACGTTGCTGGCCAACGCCGACTGGGTGGGCCCGGTGCTGGCGAACCTGAGCGTGCAGGTCAACGACTACAGCCCGAAGCTGCGCGAACTCTTCAGTACCTTCCCGCCGCTGATTGCCATCGGCGCACCAGAACCGTTGGTGAAGTTCAATGCGTTCCTGGCGCGGATCCAGAAGCTGCTGGATGACCATGGTGCGGACTTCGGGGTGATCGGTGACAATTTCTTGCCGCATGTGAAAGGTATCGCCGGTTCACTGTTGAACTTCGATACCGGTCAGATGCTGGCCAATGTGCTGGCCAGCGTGCTGGCCGACGGCGCCATCAACCTGCACGTCCAGGTGCCGGGGAACTAGAGATCAGGAGATGACGCGATGACGACACCGGAAAACACCGACGTCGAGGAAAAGGTCGTGGAGGAAAAGGACGGGGATGCATCCGAGGGTGCCGCCGACGTGCGGCAAGGCAAGCCGGAGAAGTCGAATTCGTCACGGCAGCTGTCCATCTCGGTGCGTGGCCTGGTCACCGGTCTGGTGATCGCGGGCCTGGTCTGTGCGGTCGGCGTCCTGGGCTGGCTGTACCTGGGAGCGCAGAACTCGCTCGACGCCCAGGACAGGCGATTCCAGGACTATGCGCGAGCCGAGAACATCGCGCTGGACTATGCGGTGAACGCCGCGCAGATCGACGCCGGCGACCTGAACTCATGGAAGACGAAGCTCGTCGCCGGCACCAGTCCGGAACTGACCGATAGGCTTACCAAGGCGGGTCTGGAGATGGAGCAGATTCTGGTTCCGCTGCAATGGAACTCGACGGCGACTCCGCTTGCGGCGAAGGTTCGCTCCGACGACGGTGGTATCTATGTCGTCGACTGTTTCGTCAGCGTCCTGACCAAGACGGTGCAAGGGCCCGAACCGCTCCAGTCCACGGCGACCTACAGCGTCACCATCGACAGTAATCAGGACTGGCAGATCAGTGATGTCGGCGGAATCGGTTCCGTGATGCAACCCAAGTAGGCCGGACTGAGTAACGCGAGAGGAGAGTCGATGTCCCGCAGAGTTTCTGGTCTGCTGAAGGCGGTGCTCGTGCCGGCCGTCTCCGCCGTTGTGCTGACCGCAGCGGCGATTGCGACCGGATCGGTGTCGGCCGCTGACCCGCTGCCCGATGGCGAACTCATTGCGCCACTGCCCGTTGTGGTTCCGACGCCCTCGGACTGGCAACCCAAGTTCCCGTTCCCCTTCGACCAGACCCGGGCAAGTGTCACCGATGCCGATATCACCGCGCAGCGCGAGATGTGCCAGTGGTACACGGCCCAGTACGAGACGCTGCGCAACCAGATCGACAGAGTGCAGTTCAATCGAATCACGCCCAACGGTCCCGGCATCATCACAGGTGCGGGCAGCGATTGGGACTACAGCATCGGCGACATTCAGCGTCAGGTCGACATCGTCACCGCCAACATCGACCAGTCGGTGGCCTTTCTCGCGCCGCGTGTGCAGTCCTTGACCCAGAGCCGAAACTATGTGGGAGATGTCTACTTTCCGCTGTACGAAGGGGAGAGCTTCTACTTGCTCTGGCAGCATCTCGCCAATGTGAGCGCCGGTATCAAGGCACATCAGCCCGCCTGGTTCACCGGTCCGTCCGTCCAGCGGGTCAAACGCTGGGGCAGCAGCATCGGGCGATCTCATGTGTGCGACTAGCGTGGGCGCCGGATCCGGCCGCCGGGTCGGGTGGACACGAGTGATGGCGCTGCGGGGACGAGGGCTCTCGGTCACCGCGGCTCTGCTGGGCGCTCTGGCACTGGCGCCATCGGCGGCCACCGAGCCGGCGACCGACCTGCGCGATGCCTTTGCCGCGGCGCGTACCGGCACGTCCTGTGCACCGATGCGGTATGAACCGACCGTCGAGCAGGCTGCGCGGGTCTTCAACCAGATGACCGACGATTACCTCAACCAGGACGCCACCCGGGTGCAGAACAAGGACACCACACCCGGTTCGATCCCGGACCCGCTACCAGGGCTGAAGACACTCGGCTACGACGGGACACAGGCCTACTTGTTGCAGGGAGCGCAACAGGACAGGGCGCGTGCGATCAAGGCGGCGTTGCTTCAGGGCCAGGCTCTGAACAAGATCTCCGACTGCTCGTACACCGATTTCGGCGTGGACATGCGATACAACTCAAGCTCCGGATACCACTTGGTGGCAGTGGTTTTCGCTACGCCATAGGACGTCGCCCCGGAATCCGGATTTGATATTGGGAGAGAACATGACTCGTCGCTCAGCACTTGCCGCGTCGATTGCCGGGGTTGCCGCCTGCGTCGCGCCGGTTCCCGTTGCCCATGCCGCGGAGAACGTGACTCGTCGCTCAGCACTTGCCGCGTCGATTGCCGGGGTTGCCGCCTGCGTCGCGCCGGTTCCCGTTGCCCATGCCGCGGAGAACGTGACCTATGAGGTGCGCTCCGATTCCCTCGCCGTGGCAGACAATATCGAGTACTTCGACGGCACCGCGCGCCGGATCCTGACGAACGTCGGGCTGCCGTGGCGGATGACGGTGCCCATCGCCAACCCGCGTAGCCTGGGTACCGATGGCGCGGAGGTGCGTGCCGACTGGCGCCGCAGCATCGCAGCGCCAGTCTGGCGACCGGGCACCTGGGTCACGGTCCGGATCTACATCGGCGATACCCTGAGATGCCAGAACACCCTCGATATCGGCAACGCGACGTGTTATGGCAGTACGGGATTCACGTCATGAGCACGATGACCACCATGGGCCGCACGCTGGCATCGATCGCAGGCGCGGCCGGGCTGATGCTCGTCACCGCGCTGCCGGCACTGGCCGAGCCACCGCCGAGTCCATTCCCGGACCTCGATGAGGTCACCGCGTGGTACGTCGAGCAGGACCCCGCCGCGTTCTTCCTGCCGGACCGTCCGGGCGTCTGGTTCGTGACCCCGACCGGACTCAACTGCGGGATCTGGGTGTGGGGAAGCTTCGGGTGCACCGGTGCCATCCCGGGCACACCTCCCGGGGACAATCACATCGCTTGGTACAACGGGAATCGCGCGGTACACCACGGTTGGACGGCCGCCATCCAGTTCCCCGCCGGCCGGGCCGCGCGGACACTGGAACCGCGCAGTTTCGTGACGTTTGAGTCGACGACGTGTGCGGTCACGCCGGAAGGCAACACATTCTGTGGTCACGGCGCGAACAAGTTCTACATCACCGGTGAAGGCACGTGGTTCAAGGCATGGAACGACCGTCGATCCCAGGTGTGCAATGCCTACGGATCTTGTGTGCCGGACTGGTGAGGCCGACGGCTAGCCGAGGGCGTCGGGGCACAATTCGGTTCGTGCGGCCGCGATGATGTCTGGTGTGCCGATCGACGGAAAGTAGCGTGATTCTTGGTGTTCGGGCCGAAGCCCGCGGTGCAGGAACGAGCAGACCATGTGACCACTGTGCACAAGACTGCCTTCCGGCAGCGGTATCACAACGCCGGTCTGGCGTAGCTTTGTCAGGTAGCTCTGATCGTCGGCGTGCGCCGGGCGTGTCGGTGCCAGCCAACAAACCGCGGATACCGCAGTCGCGCAGGCGATTACGGACGACGCCAATGTCCGCCTGATTGTCATGCCGGTCCCTTCCCCACGCCGTACATCAGCATCGAGGTGATCGCGGTGGCGGTCTCGGCTCGGTCGCGGGTGCGGCCGCACAGTCGATCGGCGGTGCTGAGAAACCAGGTCATGCCCATCGACAACCGGACCATCAGCCCGATGTCGAATTCCTCATGCTGCCATGCTGAAAGGTTCGCCTCGACGACCCGCTGGATCTGGTCCAATGACGGGTCGATCCGGTCGCGAAAGTACTGCCCTGCGCGGTCGGCCTGCCCGAACATCGTCACACCCAGCAGTGGCCCGATTTCGTCCATGACCCCTAACAGGTCATAGATGAATCGGTAGGTGCGGTCGTACATCACGGTGCCGGTGGCATCGAACTCCTCGGGTGGGGCCCCCGAGGATTCAACGACTTTGGCGACGGCCTCTTCGAGCGGTGTCGCCACCGAGGCGTCGAACAACTCCTCCTTCGACCCGAAATGGCGGTACAGCAGCGCCTCGTTCACGCCGGCGGCGGCCGCCAGATCGCGCGTCCGCGCACCGTCGAAGCCGGTCTGCTCAAAGACCCGCCGCGCAGATTCGATGATCTGTTCCCGGCGCTCCTCGGCGGAGAGTCGCGGCTGCGGATTCGAGTGGGACGCGCGACTCCGAGCGGACTTACCGGCCATCAGAGCGCTGAGTCGTAAGTGAGTACTTCACCAATGCAGTATAGGGGCCTGACGCCTGATCAACCGCCGGTCTGCCCTGCTGAGGGCGGGCAAATTGTGCGTTTGTCAGACAGCATCTCGACAACGTAGTAATCATTTACTATCTTACAATGGTGAGCTGCTTCACTCCGATCCGCCAGGTCGAGTGGGGCTACCCGTGACGGTGCGGAAGGGGCGATCGCAACCGGGCCGAACGAGCAGCCGATGCGACCAGCAACCACAACTTCGATGAAGGACTCCGGTGAACCGCACCATCTTCGACAGGGATCACGAGACGTTTCGCGAGTCGCTGCGCACCTTCATCGACAAGCAGATGGTGCCGCACACCGACCGATGGTTCCACGATGGCAGCGTTCCGCGAGATCTTTACCGCCAGCTGGGCGATCTGGGCTTCTTCGGCATCGAGGTGCCCGAGGAGTACGGCGGAGCGGGTGTCGAGTCGTTCAAATACACCGCTCTGTTCATGGAGGAGCTCATCGCAGCGGGCACGTCGATCGGTGGCGGGAGCGTCCATGTCGAACTGTGTCTGCCGTACCTCAAGGCTTACGCCACCGAAGAACAGAAACGTCGGTGGCTACCCGGATTCGTCACCGGTGAGCTCATGTTCGCCATCGCCATGACCGAACCCGGCACGGGGTCGGATCTGGCCGGCATGAAGACCACCGCGAAGCTGTCCGACGATGGCACTCACTATGTCCTCAACGGTGCCAAGACATTCATCACCGGTGGCGTGCTGGCTGATCGCGTCATCGTGTGTGCCCGCACCTCGCCCCTGACCGAAGCAGATCGACGCCATGGGATCTCGCTGTTCGTCGTCGACACCACGCTGCCCGGCTATACGGTCGGCCGCAAGCTCGACAAGATCGGTCTGCGGATGTCCGAAACGGCTGAACTGTCTTTCGTCGATGTGAAAGTGCCGGCCGGGGATCTGCTCGGGGAACGGGACCTGGGCTTCTCTTATCTCGGCCACAATCTGCCCCGGGAGCGGCTGGGCGTTGCAGTCGGTGCCTATGCCCAGGCGAGGACCGCCGTGGAGTTGGCCAAGGAATACACCCTGGCGCGTCACGTCTTCGGCAGACCGGTCGCCACATTTCAGAACACCAAGTTCGAACTTGCCGGCTGTAAGGCCAGTGTGGATGCGATGGAGGCCGTCGTCGACCGCGCTATCGAAGCGAATGATCAGGGCCTCCTTGCGCCCGCCGAGGCGGCCTCGGTGAAACTGTTCTGCACGGACACCGCATCGGTGGTGATCGACCGGTGCCTCCAACTGCACGGGGGCTACGGCTACGTCAACGAGTACCCCATCGCACGGTTGTACGCCGACAACAGGATCACTCGAATCTACGGCGGCACAAACGAAGTCATGAAAACCATCATCGCCAAGTCGATGGGCCTGTAATGGATGTGAACCCTCGTTGGACTGTTGTGTGCCTCCTCGCGGAGGCTCTGATCGCGGAGGGCTGGTAGTGACAGTGAGAGCCTCAGCGGCACGCCGGCCGGTTATCACCGGCCTCGGGATGACCGAGATGGGCAGGGTGTACGGCCGCTCGCCGGCGGACTTCGCCGGCGACGCCGTGCGCCGCGCCGCCGCGGATGCCGGCCTGGGGCTCGATGACATCGACGGGTTGCTGCTCAACCCGGGGTTGTCCGCGGGGTTGGACCTCAGCTTGGCCAAGCGGCTCGGGTTGCGGGACCTGCGGATACTGTCCTCGATCCAGTCGTTCGGCGCCTCCGCTGGGGCGATGGTCAGCTATGCCGCGATGGCCGTCAATGCGGGGATGGCACACACGATCGCGTGCGTGTACGCCGATGCCCCGCTGCAGCAGGGCCGAGGTAGCGCCGCCGCCTACAGCACCGCCCGAGTCCCCGCCGGCTTCGGCGGTCTGACAATGGTGGCCGGGTTCGGCAGCATCAACGCCAAATACGCGGTCGCCGTGCAGCGTCACATGCAAGCCTACGGAACCACCTCAGAGCAACTCGGTGCCATTGCGGTGGCGCAGCGGGCCTGGGCCGTCAACAATCCGCTGGCCCAGATGCGTGAACCGATCACACTCGCGGATCATCAGAACTCTCGGATGATCGTGGACCCCCTGCATCTCCTGGACTGCTGCCTGGTCACCAACGGTGCGGTGGCGGTGATCGTCACCGCCGCCGACCGGGCCGCGGATTCGCCCCATCCGGCCGTGCACGTGCTCGGGATCGCCCAATCGCACCCCAATTACCTGGATGTGAGGGGAAGTGCCTTCGGATTGTCCAGCGGTGCAGCACAATCCGGTCCGGCAGCACTGAAGATGGCCGGCGTCACTGTCGCCGATATCGACATCGCGCAGATCTACGACTGCTACACCTTCACGGTGTTGATCACCTTGGAGGACTACGGCTTCTGTGCCAAGGGGGAGGGCGGCCCGTTCGCGGCCAGCGGGGCGCTCGCCCCCGGCGGCTCGTTGGCGGTCAATACCGGCGGCGGCCAGCTGTCGTCTTATTACATGTGGGGCATGACCCCGCTGTCAGAGGCGATCATCCAGGCCCGTGGTGAAGGTGGTGAACGCCAGGCGCCACGCAATGACGTGATCATGGTCAGCGGCAACGGCGGGATCCTCGAGCATCACTCGACCCTGGTGCTCAGCCCGCATGCGCCGAGTTCGGGGGTTTGACACAATGATTCACATCGAGCGTGACGAGGCATCTGCGGCATTCTTCGACGGCACCCGGAAAGGTGTGTTGCTGATAAGGCGCTGTTCCACCTGCGGCGCGCAGTGGGCGCCTCAGGTGACACAGTGCGCCCGGTGCTTCGCCGAAGAACTGGATTGGTCTCCGGCCGCCGGCATCGCGACGCTGGTCAGCTGGAGCGTGCCGCGCGATCGGGACGGCGCGGTGCTCGCCATCGCCGGTCTGGTCGAGCTGGCCGAAGGGCCGTGGCTGCGGGGCCGAATCGTAGGGGCCACCCCAGATCAGCTCGCCGTCGGGATGCGGCTGATCGTCAGGTTCCGCCGATCCGACGGCTCCGATGCGAGCCGGCCTGTCGACGAAGAACCGGACGGCGAGATCGTTCCGGTTTTCGAACCTGTCCACAACCAGGAAAGCTAGGAGACGCCAATGGCTTTCACCTTCACCAGTGAGCAGCGAGCGTTGCGCGACGCGGTAGCTGCATTCGTCGCCGAACACAGCGGCGAATCGGCCGTCCGTGCGGTCAGCGAGACCGAACACGGCAACGACCCCGCGGTATGGCGGGTACTGGCCCAACAGCTCGGTCTGGTCGGCCTGATCGTGCCGGAGCGCTACGGCGGGTCCGGTGCGGGCCCCATCGAGTTGGCGATCGTCTGCGAGGAATTAGGTAAAGCCCTGTTCTGCGGGCCCTACCTGGCGAGTGCGGTACTGGCCACCTCCTTGCTGCTCGATATGGGCGACCACATCATCAACACCGAGTTGCTACCCGCGCTGGCCAGTGGCGACCGAACCGCAACGGTGGCGCTGGACGAAGGTGCCGGGACCTGGGACCCGGCCGCCGTGGCAACCAGCGCCACGCAGATGCCGAACGGGTGGACGGTCAGCGGCACCAAACGCTATGTGCTCGACGGCGCTTCCGCGGATATCCTGCTGGTGGTCACCGAGGGTCCGCGGGTTTTTGCGGTGGACCGCGCGGGCCCGGGTGTGGCGGTGGCACCGCTGCAGACCTTGGACCGCACCCGCCGCCAAGCCGACATCACGTTCGCCGAGGCCCCGGCGCGCCCGCTCGACGGTGATGCAGCCACGGCGTTGCAGCGGACGTTGGATACCGGGGCGGTGATGCTGGCCGCCGAGCAGGCCGGCGGCGCCCGCCGCGCGCTCGACATGGCGGTCGACTACGCCAAGCAGCGCTATCAGTTCGGCCGGGCGATAGGCAGCTTCCAGGCGATCAAGCACATGTGTGCCGACCTGGTCGTCGAGGCCGAATCCGCGTACTCGGCCGCCTACTACGCAGCATGGGCGCTGTCCGGTGAAACTGCCGACGCGGACGCGACCGGTTCGGCCGACCTGGCCGCGGCCTTCTGTTCGGATGCCTTTGTCAAGGTCACCAGCGACAATATCCAGATCCATGGCGGCATCGGGTTCACCTGGGAACATCCGGCGCATCTGTATCTGCGTCGAGCCCGTACCGACGCGCAGCTACTCGGCGATTCGGCCCACCACCGCGATCGCTACCTCACCGCCCTCGCGGGTACCGCTTCGTGACCAGTGTTGAGCAGAAGGGAGTTTCGGTGATCTCCAACAGCGATTTGATCTTGCAGGTGCGGACGTGGCTTGCCGAGAACTGGGATCCGAGCAGAGACCGCAGGGAATGGCGAGCGGCCGTGCTCGACCAGGGCTATGCGGTGCCGCGTTGGCCTCGCGACTCGTTCGGCCTGGAGCTGTCCGATGAGCAGGCGCGGCTGGTGGAGAACGAGTTTCGAGCCGTCGGGGCTCCCGGCAGCGGCCAGGACCGCACCAACATGTACGCAAACACCTTTCAGCGCTATGCTTCCGCCGCGCTCAAGGAACAGTTGATGCGGCCATTGCTGGAGGGGCGGCTCAAGACCTGCCTGCTATACAGCGAGCCGGGAGCCGGGTCCGACCTGGCCGGTCTGACCACCCGCGCGGTGCGTGATGGCGAGGATTACGTCGTCAACGGGGCCAAGGTCTGGACGTCGGACGCGGCAACAGCGGAATACGGGATGCTGGTCGCGCGTACCGACTCCGACGTTCCCAAGCACCGCGGCATCAGCTTCTTTCTCTTCCCGATGAAGCAGCCTGGTGTGGTGGTGCGCCCGCTGCGCCAGATGACCGGCGAGGCGCACTTCAACGAGGTGTTCCTGACCGACGCCCGCGTCCCGGCGGCCAACATGTTCGGGGAGCCCGGCGAGGGTTGGCGGGTACTGCAGACGGCCTTGGCGTATGAACGCCGCGGCCTGGGGGAGCGCAATCAGGGGGCTGCCACCCGGGCTGGTCGGCCTGGCGAGACGGACTTGATCGAACTGGCCCGCCGTCACGACAGACTCGACGATCCGGTGGTGCGCCAGGATCTCGCCCGGGTACTGACCCTCCGGTCTGTCAACAGATGGAACAACCAGCGCTCGCAGGCCGAGCTGAAACAGGGCGACTCGTCGTCGCTTGCCTCTCTGGGCAAGCTGTTGATGTCGCGGATCCTGCACGAGACCGGTCGGGTGCAGACCACCATCGTGGGCCCCGAGGCCATGCTCGAAGGCCCGGAGAACCGGGACGGTGACGCCGCGAACTTCGCGGCGATGAACGCGTTCTTCACCTCGATCGGCGGCGGCACCGATCAAATACAGCGCAACATCATCGGAGAGAGAATCCTCGGCCTGCCGAGAGAGCCTGAGGTGGACAAGGACCTGCCGTTCCGTGAAGTCAAGCGATCTGGATAACGCCGGGATCTGCGAACAGGAGTTGGACATGAGAACCAAATCAGATCAAGACGTGCTGATCGTCGAAGCGGTGCGCTCGCCGATCGGTCGGCGCAAGGGCGGCCTGTCGACGTTCCACTCGGCGGATCTGCTCGGTGCCGTACTGGCCGAGCTGGTCAACCGCTCGGGAATCGACGCCGGCCACGTCGGTCAGGTGATCGGTGGTTGCGTCGGGCAGGTCGGACAGCAGGGGTTCAACATCACCCGCACCGCCTGGCTGACCGCCGGACTGCCGATCAGCGTGCCCGCCACCACGATCGACAGCCAATGCGGCTCTTCACAACAGGCCGTGACGTTGGCACACGGACTGCTGGCCGGTGGTCTGGTGGATGTCGCCGTCGCTTGCGGCGTGGAGGTGATGAGCCGCGTTCCGCTCGGCGCAACTCTGTCCGTCGGCGTCGGAAAGGCCAAGCCGCGCAGCTATTTCCCGCAGTACGAGTACACGACGCAGTTCGAGGCCGCCGAAATGATCGCCAAGAAGTGGCAGATCACCCGCGCCGACACCGATCAGTTGGGCCTGGAATCCCAACAGCGTGCGGCCCTCGCATGGGCCGACGGCCGGTTCGACTCCCAGGTCGTGGCGGTTGACGCGCCCGTGCTCGACGAGAACGACCGCCCCACCGGGGAGGTCCACCGAGTGGATCGTGACGAATGTCTGCGTGCGTCCACCCTCGGTGGCCTGGCCGGCCTCAAACTGCTGGACGAGAACGGTGTCCACACCGCTGGTACCAGCTCACAGATCGCCGATGCCGCGTCGGCAGTGCTCCTGACCACGCGCAGACGCGCCGATGAACTCGGCCTCACCCCGCGCGCCCGGGTGGTGGATTCCTGCCTGGTCGGCGGTGATCCGACTCTCATGTTGACGGAGCCGATCAACGCTACGCGTACATTGCTCGACCGTAACGGCTTGACAATCGACGACATTGACATCGTCGAGATCAACGAGGCGTTCGCGTCGGTCGTGTTGGCGTGGGAACGTGAAATCAAACCGGACCACTCACGCGTGAATCCTAACGGCGGCGCGATCGCAATGGGCCACGCCCTGGGCAGCACCGGATGTGTCCTGACGACAAAGGCACTCTATGAACTCGAACGGCAAGCCAGCGCCCGGGCTCTTGTGACCATGTGCTGCGGCGGCGGGCTGGGCACCGGAACGCTGCTGGAACGTGAGCAGTGAGCAGCACCGGTGCAGCGGCTGTGAACGGGCCGCTGGCAGGCGTGCGCATCGTGGACTTCACGGCCAACATGTCCGGGCCGTTCGGGACGATGATCCTCGGCGATCAGGGCGCCGATGTCGTCAAGGTGGAGCCGATCACCGGAGACATCATCAGGCATATCGATATGCGTGAGCAAGGTGTGTCGCCGTACTTCGCCAACCTCAACCGGTCCAAGCGGTCGATTTCACTCGACGTGGCCCACCCCGACAGCCGGCAGGTCCTGGAGGCGCTGCTCGACTGGGCAGACGTGGTGATCCACAACTTTCGTCCTGGCGTCGACGTGAAGCTGGGCCTGGACGCGCGCAACGTCCGCCGCGACCGCCCGCGATTGATCTACGTGGCGATCAACGGATACGGCTCGGCCGGACCCTATGGTGGCAAACCGGCCTACGACCACGTCATCCAAGCGCTGTCAGGCCTTGTCGCACTGCAGGGTGTCGACGGCGAACCCAGCATGATCCGCAACGGCATCGTCGACAAGATCAGTGGCATAAGCGCAGCCCAGGCCATCACTGCCGCGCTCCTGCAGCGCGCCACGACGGGTGAAGGGCGGGAGCTGGAGATCAAGATGCTCGGTGTGGCAACAGCATTCATGTGGCCCGATGGGATGATCGGCCATACGGTGGCGGGTGAAAGCGGGGTGTCGGCGGTGGCGCGCACGTTCAGGTTGACCAAGACCAGCGATGGTTACCTGTCATTGATCCTGGTGACGGCCGCGCGGCTCAAGCGCCTTGCTGTCGGGCTCGGAGTTGAGGGAGCCGAAGAACTACCCGATTCCGGACCGTCAGGTCCGGCGGGAGAGATCTTGAAGCTGGCGGCTCAACGGTTTTCGACGATGACGACATCCGCCGCCGTAGATCTGCTGCTGTCCTGGGACATTCCCGCGGCCCCGGTCATCGAGCTCGACGAATTGGCCGACCATCCCCAGCTGCGGGCGGGCGGGCACGTCGATGACGTGGAGAACCCGGTCCTGGGACGAATACGGCAGGCCAACCCCGCGGTGGCATTCTCCGGTGAGCGGGCTTCGACCCTGCGGGCGGCCCCTGTCCTCGGGCAGCACACCGTGGAGGTGCTTGCCGGTCTCGGCTTTTCGGAGGGTGAAGTCACTGAGCTATGCGAAGCGGGTGCGGTCCGTGCGTTCGATCAATGAGTCGGTGCCGGCCGGATCCGCTACGGAGCGTGCAGGGACGACCACCGGCGCCCACGGACCCCCACCAGATCGGTGTGGTGAGGTGTTTGATGAGTGCTGTTGGTGGGGCCGCAGCAGACCCCACCCCCGCCGATCCGCACTGACCGGTTGGTGACGGCGGCTGAATCCTGACCGCCAGAGCGCCACCGCACGACTCCATCGGGACTCATCGGCGCTGCCTAGTCGGGGCCCGGTGCCCCGGGCGTGCGCAGGCGTTCACCGCCGGCTCCCACGAATCCCGACCAGACCAGGGCGGTGAGGTGCTCGACGAGTTCGTCGCGCTCCACCGTCCGGTCGCGCTGCCACCAGAACACCGATGCGGACACCGCCCCGAGTAGGGCGCGCGCCCAGGGGCCGGCGGCTCTGCGATCCCCGTCGAGCTGATCGAAGGCTGCGGCGAGGATCTCCTCGAGCCAGCCGGCCAGTTCGTCGAACACCGTCGCAGAACTCAAACTGGCGCTGAGGGTGGCCGATATGGCCGGCTCGGCCTCCACCCAGGCGCAGAAGCAGGCGACCGCGGCGCGTGTCTGTTCTCGCGGACCGGCCGTGGATGCCACGATGCCGGACACCTCGGTGATGATGCGCTGGGCCTGGCGCCGTGCGAGCGCCGTGACCAGCGCGTCCTTGTCCGGAAACGCCGCGTACAGCGCCGATCGGGTCAGACCGGATTCCCGGGCCACGTCGACCAGCGACAATTCGGGTCCGCGCGAGCGCAGGCTTCGTTCGGCCGCGTCGAGCAGCTCCTCACGGCGCTGTCGGGCGTCGACGTGGGAACCGGGTGGCCGGCCAGGAGGCCTTCGGGGCGACTCCATCCTCGTATCCTGTCACGCCCCGGCCGTGGCACCGATCAAGGTCGCAGCAGATGGACGAGGAGTTCGACGACCTTGAGGCGGCTGGTGCGCTGCGGGTCGAATACCGCGGCGAGCAGGTTCACGACGTCCTCGCGGGCGGCCCGTGTCCGCATCACCCGCTTCCACAGTGTGAGGTTGAGTTGGTAACGCCAGGATGGGCTCTCGCCGAGTTCGATGATGCCCCGCAGCGTTCGTCTCATCTCCGGAGGCAGGTCCGATCCCGTCGTGAAGTCTGCGGGCCCGACCAAGAGGCGTTCCGGGAGAACGTCGAGGCCCTGCTCGCACATGAAGTCGAAATCGGTGGGCCAGGCGGCCACCCACAGGTAGTCGACCATCCGGCACCAGCCCCGCAGGAACCGCAGTTCGGTGTCCGAGTACGGCTCGGCGTCGATGTGGTACAGGTGCGCGACGACGAGGTCCAAGCAGGTCTTGTGTGCCTTCCACAGCGCCATCCGGAGCGGTTCGACGTCGTCGCCGGGGCGGGCCGACTCCACCAGGGAGAAATAGGCCTTCCAGTCGGCCACGCCGCGGTGGAATCCGGCCGGGAGCACGACCTCGGCGAAATCACCTGTGGGGTAGGCGAACCGGGACGGGTGTGGGGGTCCTGTCAGTGCCAGGGGCTCGACCGTGCCCGCCTCGACGGCGCCCATCCAGGGGATGACGCACAGGGTGTAGTTGCCGTAACCCCAGGGTGCGTCGGGGTCGATGCGGCCGGTGCGCTGCGAGTCGGCGCCGAGCCGTCCGGTCCGGAACTGCCACTGATGCTGGAACATCAACCCCCACAAGGGGTTTGTGCGGTTGTCGGGACCGAAGAGGCCATGGCGGTTGGTGGTGTCGATCAGCAGGCGGTAGGTCGCCATCCGGTGGTGGAACAGGAAGGGGTCGAAGTGGTCGGCCGGAAGTTCTGCCAGGCGCCAGGTGTCGAAGAGGTCGAGTTCGGCGAGTTCCTGCGGGTGTGCGGCCACAGACCGTTCCAGTTCCATGAATAAACACCATGTCTATTTATGGTGAGGAAGTCAACACCACCCACCTCGGGTGGAGGTCCTGTGCGCTACTGCGCCAGGTAGCCGCCGTCCACGGGCAGGACGGCGCCGGTGATGAAGGAGGCGTCGTCGGAGGCGAGAAAGAGGATGGCGCTGGCGACCTCGCCCGGTTCACCGATGCGGCCCATCGGGTGCATGGCCTCGACCGTGGCCAGGTATTCCGGGCCGCCGGGCTCCTCGCGCATCTGGTTGACCCGCTCGGTGCTGATCGTTCCGGGGGCGACGGCGTTGACCCGGATGCCCCGATCCGCCCACTCGACCGCGAGGTGTTTGGCCAGCCCGGTGGCGACGAACTTGGCCGGCCCGTAGGCGGCCTGCCGCCTCTGCCCGGCCATCCCGGAGATCGACGACAGGCAGACGATGGCGCCGCCACCGGTCGCCAGCATGGCCTCGATGCCGAACTTGCAGGTGAGGAACATGCCGCGCCCGTCGATGGCCATCACGCCGTCCCAGTCGGTGGTCGTCAACTCCTGCACGTCGCCGAGTGGGATGACGCCGGCGTTCGCGATCAGCACATCGAGGCGGCCGAAGCGCTCGGCTGCCGCGGCGATCATCCGCCGCGCATCGTCTTCGACGGAGACGTCGCCGACGACCGTCTCGACCTCCGCCCCGGTCTCGCGCAGTTCATCGGCGAATGCGGCCAGCGGCTCGCCCTGGATGTCGGTCACGGTCAGCCGCGCGCCCTCGCGGGCGAAGCGCACCGCCGTTGCCCGGCCTATGCCGAACGCGGCCCCGGTGATCACCGCTGATTTACCGAGAAGTCGTCCTGGTCCATGGGGCACGGGCGTCCGTCCTGTCGTCGTCGCGGCGCGTCTCGCACAGCGTTCCATGGGAACCGGACATGGGTGAGGTGAATTAAGAACGGGCTTTTGGAGTACCCATGGAACCCGCAACGAGATTCGGTGCGGCGCATATTTCCTGTGCATAGATGCGCGTCGGACTCCCCGGCGTGTCAGACGCCGAGCGAATACTCCCGGACAACAGAGCACCGCCAAATCGGCGGCGCCATTCCGGTAGGGGGAACCATGGGAAATCGAGCCAACATCGTGCTGATCGATCACGACGGCTGGCAGCTGCGGTACTCGCACTGGGCGGGATGCCGCATCCTCGACGCCTTGCTCGCGGGCCCGGAGATGGCCACGCGATACATCCTGGCGCAACAGACCAGTGAGTTCTGGACCGACGAGCTGTGGTCCGACGGTGGCCTGGTGCTGGATCTCACCGCACGCCGATTGCTGTTTTTCGGCGAGGAACTGATGGTCTCGGCCAACGAGCGCCGGGCCATCTTTGAGGTGCTGGCCATCCTCTGGCCGGGCTACTCGATCTCCTGGGCCTTCGGGGCGACGGCCGAGATCGCTGCCTATGTCGGTGCTCCGCTTCCATTGCGGGACAGTGCCTCTGAGCCGGAGCTGAAACTCTCCACGGACACCGACCACCTCCATCATCTGGTCACCGTCGCCCAGGGCGGACAGTTGCGGGCCTGGCAGCTGCGGTGGGGCAGCAGCGCCGCCTGGCACGGCCCGCGACTGCTCGACTTGCTGCCTACCAGTGGGGAGCGTTCGCTGCGGTTGGGGATCATCCCCGAGAGCGGTGTCCACGTCGACGTGGCGAAGAAGGCCCTCGGAGTGTGGGTGAGCGACCCGGTTCCCGGTCTGTTGCGTTGGCTTCCGCGGCTGTGGCCGGGGTGGCGAATCGAGTTCTGGGAGGACCGCTACGAGGAGCACCTCCGCCGCTGCGCCGGCCACGTCACGGTCCCGGAGCTCGACATCTGTGCGGGTATCAACGAAGTCCAATCCTGGTTGCAGAAGCGGGTTTTCCAGAGCCACGCGGAGAGTCCGGCGGGTCGCCTCGAGAGCCTCGTCGCACGGATCGAAGGTGAGGGCCTGCCGAGCCCAACCGTCACGCCCGCAGCAGTGACCGGCGCCGGGGACCGACCGACCCAGGACGAATGGCGCAGCTTCGAGCGTGCCTGCGCACTGGTGCGGGCCAGGACGAGGGCGGCTTGACCGAAGCCGCCGGCCGGCGACCGGCGGCCGGCGCTGGCGGCGCCAGGAATCGGAGTCTGCGGGTCCGGCCATCGCGTCGAATCTCGTTGAGCCACCGTGATCCTAGTGCCAGAATGGAGCCATGACACCGGCTCCACCGAGCCGCAGCACGGCCCGCCACCCCGCGAGCGAAGAGTCGACCTAGACAGCTCGCGTCGGTCCTCGCGGCGACGTCGAGCGGAAGTGGAGACATCATGATCACCATGTCCGTGCTGGCGGTCGTCGCCGGCCTGATCGCGCTCCTGGTCGGACAGAACGTGCGCGTGGTGAAGCAGTTCGAACGCGGCGTCGTCTACCGGTTCGGTCGGGTCCAGCCGCAGGTGCGGGGGCCGGGGCTCACCATGCTGATCCCGATCGCCGACCGGTTGCAGAAGGTGAACATGCAGATCATCACGCTGCCGGTGCCGGCCCAGGACGGCATCACCCGCGACAACGTCACCGTCCGGGTGGACGCAGTCATCTACTTCAACGTCTCCGACCCGGTGCGGGCGGCGGTCGACGTGCAGGACTACCGGTCGGCCATCGGCCAGGTGGCGCAGACCTCGTTGCGGTCGATCATCGGCAAGAGCAATCTCGACGACCTGTTGTCCAACCGCGAGCACCTCAACGAGGGCCTGGAGCTGATGATCGACAGCCCTGCCCTGGGCTGGGGTATCCAGATTGACCGCGTGGAGATCAAGGACGTGGTGCTGCCGGACTCGATGAAGCGCTCCATCGCGCGCCAGGCCGAGGCCGAGCGGGAGCGGCGGGCCCGGGTCATCACCGCCGACGGTGAACTGCAGGCCTCGGAGAAGCTGGCCCAGGCGGCCGAAGTGATGGCCGAGCACCCGGCGGCCCTGCAATTGCGGCTGCTGGAAACCGTGGTCGAGGTGGCCGCGGAGAAGAACTCCACCCTGGTACTGCCGTTCCCGGTCGAGTTGCTCCGGTTCCTGGAGCGCTCCACACCCGGATCCGAGGAGTCCACCGCTTCGGAGACACCGCAGCTGACCGCACCGAAGGTGCCCGACGATCTGGGGTCACTGCGACTGGACAAACCGTTGGTGCACCGGCACGCCCGGCTGAATTCCTGACTGTCAGAGCACCTCCGGCGCATTCAGCGCAGGTAGGTCTCGCCGCCCTTGGGGAATCCGCCGCCGTTGGTGGCTATGTGCACGTGGTCGTAATGGTTGGCGGTATCCCCGCCCCGGTTGCTCATCGGCTTCGGCCCGCGGCCCGGGCCGTAGGAGGTCTGCCGCCACAACACGTGGTTGATGTCGAACCGGCCGGCGTTATCCATCACGTACGCGACGACGCGGTCGCCGAGGGCGATGCCCTCGGGGGAACCGTAGTCCGGGATCATCACGTCGATCGCCAGCCCGTGGGGATGCCAGCGCATGGGGTCCTGCCGCACCCCACCGATGGTCAGGATCTCGGGGAACTCGGTGCTGACCGCCCGGGCGGTGAGGATGGTCTCGACCTGCAGCCCGTGCTCGGGCGCCTTCCCGACCGGCAGCTCGGGGTCGACCACCTGCAGGGCCGGGGGAGCGGCCATCGCCGGTGGGGTGATGACCTCCATGCAGCACGGTGCGGGGGCCGGTGCCGGGGCGGCTTCCGGGATGTCGGCGCCGGCGTGCGCGTCGGTGACGAGGAATGCGGCGGCGGGGATGACAACTGCGGCCAGGACCGCCGATCCGCGGCGCCTCGCCTTGGTTGATTTCTGCCTACTCACGGAATCGCACGATAACTGCGACGCCGCAGGTCAAGGCAAATCGTCGCAACGCCCCTTTATGAGACGCAGACCACTCGGTCCGGCCAGATCGGGGCGGCTGGGACCCGGCGCGGGCGAAACGCCGGGCCCCGATATTTCAACAGATTTCGAAACTGTGGCTACCGCCGTTCAGGCCATCCGAGCGTCGTCACCCATTGAGTGAAGCGCGTCATACTCAGAACGCGACTGTGAGCAACACCTCCGGCCCATACGCTTGACCGGCGGCATCCCGGGTGAGCGCCGTGCGCCCCGGCCGGATGTCACACGCGCCCCCGAATCACCGCGGATAGATGTCCATCCCCACTAGTCCGCTGGAGAACGAATCCCTCTCCGCCGCAGGTGCGAATAGGACTGTCCGCGAGGAGGTTTGATGACGCTCATCGGGAAGTCCTCGCGCGCATTCGCATCGAGTACCCATGTCGCCGAGTGCCCGGACGCCTACCGGCACACCACCGTCATCGTCGACCCCGGCGTCACCCCGGCCGAGGTGCTGATCGGCCGAGGGTGGCTCCACTGTTGCCGACCGAGCCGGCTGCGGACCTGGGTGCGGCAGGAGACCATGACGAATCTCGCACAAGCGGCGCCCGAACTGCGGCCGGTACCCCAACCCGCGCCGGTCCGCTGACGCGTCACCCGTTCAGCGTCAGCACCGAGATGTCCGGCGGCGCCCCGACCCGCACCGGCGGGCCCCAGAATCCGGCCCCGCGGGACACGTAGAGCTGGGTGCCCTCATGGGTGGACAGCCCGGCCAGGGAGGGCTGCACCGCCTCCACGATGTACTGGAACGGCCAGGTCTGGCCGCCGTGGGTGTGCCCGGACAGCTGCAGGTCCACCCCGCGGGCGGCCGCCTCGTCCACCAGGACCGGTTGATGGGCCAGCAGCACGGTGGCCCGGGACGGATCGGTGCCGGCCAGCGCACGGTCGAAATCCGGTGGGTCACCGCGCCGTTCGCCGGCCACATCGTTGACCCCGGCCAGGGTGAAGGCGGCGCCGCCGCGCCGGATCGCGGTGTTCTCGTTGCGCAGCGGGGATACCCCGAGACGCTCCAACTCGCGCAGCCACGGCACGGTGTCCTCGACGAAGTACTCGTGATTGCCGGTCACGAAGAACGCGCCCTCACGAGACACCAAGTCCTGCAACGGTTCCGCCGCGTGCCCGAGCTTCTCCACCGAGCCGTCGACCAGATCTCCGACGATGGCGACCAGGTCGGCGTCGGCCTCGTTGATCATCCGCACGATGCGCTCGGTGTGTCCCCGGCCGAGCAGCGGGCCGAGGTGGATGTCGGAGACCACCGCGATCCGGAAACCATTGAACGCCGGATCAAGGCGGCCCAACCGCACCGGCACCTGCAACACCTGTGGTGGGCCGAGTGCGGTGGCGGCGCCGTAACCGACCAGCCCCACCGACGCCGCGCCCGCCGCGGCCGCCGTCGTGCGGGCCAGGAACACCCGCCGGTTGACCGCATCGGCCGGGGGATCGGCCGGAGGCTCTGGGGCGCGGCGCTTCACCCAGCCGCGCAGCGCCAACCGCACCGGTTCCATGAGCAGCAACGTCAGCAGCAGGTACCCGAGCGCCGCGAACCACAGGTACCCGGGCCAGGCGAACCAGCCCGACTCGGCGACATCGGTGAACCGAGGGAGGAACAGCGTGCACCCCAGCAGCGTCGCCGCCCCGACCATCGCGGCGGTCAGGAGGCGACGCCCGGTTCCCGGCCGGGTGGTGTCCTTGACCAGTCGCTTCCACACGTAGACGTGCGCCAGCCCCAATATCGATCCGAGGATGAGGAAAAACATTCGAGCAATCAGGTCCACGCCGGGTTCAGGCTCACCCCCGAGCCTAGCCATCCGCAGGTCAGGGCCACGTCCCTGTGAGTCTGCTCACCGGGTCCGGAACTGCTTGGATTTTTGCTGGCAAACCTTGGCATGATCTGCCGTCGGAGCGGGTACACGGGTGCATCGGCGAGAGGAATTCAGATGTTCAGTGCGGCATCGAGTGAGCGCACCGTAGGCACCTGCCCCGGATGCGGCTATCCCGTCCTCGGTCCTCAGCCGTGCGCGATCTGTGCGCCGCTGCTGGTTTCGGCGGCGCCGAACCTGACCCCGACCACGCCCGGACCGGTCGTCGCCGCTTAGCACGCCGGGAAGCGGCCTCTCGGGGAGCGCTACCGGACCGGCCACCGACTGGTCAGCGCGTCCGGGGTCCATTGTGGCCAGTCCGGCGCTGCCATCTCGAAACCGGCGTGCAGCCGGGCCACGATGCGCGGGCCGCGCCGGGCGCTGTTGTCGTAGAACGTGGTGGCATCGGTACGGGTGGCGGCGACCCCGACCAGCTCCCAAAGACGTTGGTACCGTTGCCGGATCTTGTCCTCGGGCACGTGGTGACCACCGGCCTGCACCCGGTGCCGGACCCGTTGCACGGCCAGTTCCTCGGGGATCAGCACCACGTGCAGTACCACGGTGTAGCCGGCCGCTTGGGCCGCGTCGATCAGCTCGAGTTTGGTGGGATGGGAAAACACCGTCTCGGCGATGAAGGACTCGCCGATCTCCACCAGCTTGGCCCGGGTGTCGGCGGCGATGCGGGCCGCCTCGTAGGCGTGTTCGAGCGCCGCGCCGGGCCAGCGGTGCTTGGCGATCTCGTCGGCATTGACCACCGGGCTGCCGGGAAGCAGTGGGGTCAGGGTCAATTCGATGAAGGTGGACTTGCCCGCGCCGTTGCATCCGACGACCAGATCGAGTCGCCTCACCTGTTGGGGTGCAGCACCGAGGAACTGCCGTCGGGCCGGTGGGACACGATCTGTCCGGACTCATCGAGGGCCACGGTGGTGATGCCGCGCGCGCTGAGCAGTGCCCCGTAGTCGGTGTCGGCCAGGCTCTCCTCGATGGCCGCGGAGATCTCGGCGTTGAACACCACGCCCTCCTCGGCGGTCAGTTCGCCGAGTTCCAGCCCGCCGGCCAGCGCCGCTTCCACCCGGCGGCGGGCGGCGCTGTGCTGGTCGGACACCGCCCGGCCGACGCGGGCCCAGTGGTCGAGTTGCTGTTTGGCCGATCGGCTCTGCCGGGCGCCCTCGGCCGCGGCGCTGTCCATCAGGTCGGCGGCGACCCGGGTAACCCGGTCGGCGGTGTTGGCCATGACATCCTCCCGTAGCAGTCTGCTACCGAGTGTAGCAATCTGCTACGGATACTCACTGAGGATGCGCGGCGAGGTAATCGGCCACCGGGACGGGGGTGGTCTCGGCGTACCCGATCGGCAGCAGGACGTCACCGGCAGTGGTGCGGTAGTACACCTCCCACTGGTGGAAGCCGGTGAATGCGGCCGGGTCGGCGGCCAGGATCGCCGCGTAGTCCTTGACCGCCTGCACGTAGTGGTCGGAATTGTTGTACCGGTACAGCGCGTGATCGGGGTCCCCGTCGAACCCGTTGGCCGCCAGATACCGGCCGGCCGCCAGAATGCTGTCGCGCGGGGCGTAGATGTCACCGCCGTCCCCGTACGCCGCGAATGTGGACGGCAGGAACTGCATGGGCCCCTGCGCGCCCGCGGTGCTGGTGCCGGCGATACTGCCCAGCCGGGTCTCGATCAGGTTGACCGCGGCCAGATGGTTCCAGCCGACCCCCGAGGCTGCCTCGGCCTCGCGGTAGTACCCGAGCAGTTCCTCGGCGGGCCGGGGTGGCTCGATCCGCCAGGCCGGCAGGGTGTCCTTGGCCTCCCCGACGAGCAGGGCGTCCAGGTGTCGTCGGGCATCGATGTGCAGGTCGTAGGCCTCGAGCAACGCCGGTGGGATGCGGGGTCGGGTGAGCGCATCCCACTCCGGATGTCGTCCGATCGCCCGGTAAGCGGCCTGCTGGCGGCGTGCCGCGGCCTCGACCGCCTGCGGCGGCGACGACGGATTCCGCAGCGTCTGCTCGTCGGCGACCAGATCATCGGCCAACCGCACGGGGTCGGCGGCCAGCACGGGCTGTGCCGGTACCGGGCCGGGCGGTGCTGGCGGTGTGGTTGCGGCCGTGGGAGTTTCCGGTGCCGTCGTGGTCATCGGAGGCGGGGTTGTCCGGGCGGGCTCCGGGGGTTGCGAACAGCCGGTGAGCCCGGCGAGTAAAGCGAAGGACGCCACCAGCAACCGGACCGGGGGCGGGGCAACTCGTGCATTCGTGTCCATCAGACGGTGTCCGAACGGTATTTTGCCGTACAGATTCGGCGAGCAACGTGAGGCGGCGATGAGGTGACGATAGCAATGCCCCCGGCCGCCCGAATCCGTTTGGAACGCAACCGCGCCGATCCGGTGCGCGGACGTCGAAAGGGAACTCCATGGGTTACGCCAAGCACATCGGTCGTGTCGGCGCCCTGGCGGTGACACTGGGGGTGGGTGTCGCGCTGGCCTCGGCGCCCACCGCCTTCGCCGACTCGGAGGGCTCCTCGTCGAGCTCGAGCAGCAGTAGTAGCTCGTCGACTTCGGCAACCTCGAACGATTCCGGGGCCGGCTCCTCGTCTTCGGCGACGGCATCGTCGGACTCCGGTGCGTCATCCCCGACGTCCTCGCTGCCGGGCCGGTCCTCGAACGTCGGACGGACGAGTTCGGGCTCGTCGAGCACCGCCGATGACGCCGGCGACCTGACCGGCGTGCGGGTCAGCGTCAGCGACACCGCTGCCCGGCCGGGAACCCAGCGTCGCTCCCCGCTGCGCGCGACCACCGCCCGCACCGCCAAGACCGACCCGCTCTCCGCGGGCGACCCACGTGCCGCCGAGCCCACGCTCAAACTGGTCACCGTCACGGTGGAGGCGGCGCCGGAGGTGACTCCCGAGCCCGGTACCCCGCCGGTGGAGGCACCCGCCGCACTGGCTGCCCTGGCCGCGGTGCGCGACGAACTGGAACGCAACACCCAGCGCCGCAACGCAACTGCCGGACCGCAGATCGGCATCAGTTCGGTGGACACCCCGAACGTGTTGGTGATCGGCGTCGACGGCGTCAACCTCAGCCGGGTGCTCGCCGATCCGGCCAACGCCAACTTCTTCAGCCTCATCCAGAACAGCTCGACCGCACCGGCGAGCATCGCCGGGCACACCACCATCTCCAACCCGTCCTGGTCGACCATCCTGACCGGCGCCTGGGGGGAGAAGACCGGCGTGATCAACAACGTCTTCACCCCGTGGACCTACGACAAGTGGCCGACGGTGTTCAACCAGCTCGAAGAGGACCACGACGCCGGGATCCAGACCACCGCGATCGCCAACTGGGACGTCATCGCCGCGATCGCCGCGGCCGGCGGCGAGTTGGGAGCGGACGACGTCCGGTTCATCGCGCAGGTGGCCAACGATCCGCGGTGGCTGGAGACCGATGACGCCGTCGGCGACCAGACCGAAATCGTCATCACCAACGCCGATCCCACCGTCTCCAACTTCATCTTCAGCTACTTCGTCGGAGTCGACGAGAACGGGCACAAGTTCGGCGGCGCCTCCGAGGAGTACAAGCTGGCGCTGAACAACTTCGACCGCAACCTCGGTGAGATCCTCGCCGCCGTGGCCGACTGGGAGACGGCCAACAACGAGGAGTGGACCATCATCCTGGTCACCGACCACGGCCACCAGTCGGGTGTCGGCCTCGGACATGGCTTCCAATCACCCAACGAGACCGAGACGTTCGTCATCGTCAACGGACCGGGCTTCGCCTCCGGCGCGATCAACCTGCAGTACGAGATCGTCGACGTCACCCCCACGGTGGTGACACTGTTCGGCGGGACCCCGCGCGCCGGTGACGGAACGTCGATGACCGACCTGACCAACAACGTGTTCCCGATCAACAACGACGAGGCGCTGCGTGCGGGGCTGCAGGACGTCATCTCCAAGAACGGCTACCCGTCCGCCGTCACCAACGTCGCGCTCGGGGTGCGCACCATCTTCACTTCGATCCCGTACTTCCTGTACAACTTCACCCTCGATGCGGTCGACGGGTTGAAGACGGTTGCCGCGCAGAACATCCCGGTGGTGAGCTTCGTGGCGGCGCTGGCGGTCGTCCCGGTGCAGCTCATCGGTGACCTCGGCTATGTGGCGACGAACTTCATCGCCCAGATCGTCGCCCGCATCACCGGCGTCACCGGCGCGAGCATCTTCCCGCTGTGGCCGCCGGCCGCACCGGACTTCCCGTCCATCCTCGACGAGCTGAACCGGCTCAACGAGGCCGCGGACTGCGCCGATCCGGCGGTCGGGGGTCAGTGCGCGGTGCCGTCGATCGCGGTCTAGGGCTTCATCGAACCGCTGGCCCGTCAGGGCTTCATCGAACCCAGGTAGTAGGACTCGCGGCCGGTGGGGTAACCGCCCCCATCGGTCGCGATGTGCACATGGTCGAAGTGGTTCAGCGTCTCCGAGCCGTAGTCCGCGGTCCAGCTCGGCGCGCCGATACCGGGATAGAAGCCCTGCCGCCAGATGACGTGGATTACGCCCCAGCGCTCGGCGTTGGCCAGCGCCAGCCCGGCGATCTGGTTGCCGAGCGCGATGCCCTCGTCGCTGTTGTGGTTCGGGATCATCACGTCGATGGCCAGACCGTTGGGGTGCCACTTCAGCGCATCCTGCCGGTAGCCGCCGATGGTGGTGATCTCCGGGTACATCATGCTGATCGCCCGGGCCACCCAGATCGTCTTGGTCTGCAGGCCGCCCTCGGGGGCCACCCCGGTGGCCAACGGGAAGTCGAGCACCCGGGTGTCCACCGGGGCGCTCACCGCCAGCAGCTCGGCCTCGGTCGGGGCCTGCGCGGCGTTGGTGGGCAGCAGCGGCGCGTCGGGTGCGTGCTCGGGGCCGTGTTCGGCCGCGGTGGCGCCGGGGTGTTCGGCGGGCCGCGGCATGGCGTTCTGGGCGTAGAGCGCCGCACCGGAGACGGCGACGGAGACAATGACGGCCAGCCACCGGCCACGGTTCGCGGCTGACCTGTTCTTGCTCACGCAGAGCACTCTAAAGGGCCGATCGAGGGGAGGACGGCAATCTCGACGAGCTCATGTTGCGCGGCGGGCATCCACCGGACTCCCACCGCCCGTTTTCCGGCCATGTGCGCGTTGCCTGACGTTCATCCGCTTTGGTCAAGATCACTCGACTTTCACCGCCAACTGAACAGGGGCCCGCATGACGTCGAACCGGAGTCGAGTGACGGCAGTAGCCGCAGCCACCGCACTACTCGCGTCCGCCTGCTCGTCCGGCGCATCGAAGGACGACGCCGCCACACCCGCGCCGCAGGTGCAGGGGCGACCTCGCCGATCGACTGGAACCTGCCGGACGCGCAGCGCTACCACCGGCTGGCCACCTACCCGGTGTACCTCAACCGCCCGGCCGGTGCGGACCCCGCCACCGAGACGGTCGCCGAGATCTCGACGATCACCCCCGACGGCAACACCCTCGTCTACACCGACGCCGCCGCCAAGCGCATCGGCTTCCTCGACATCCGCGACGCGTCCAAACCTGCTGGGCTGGGCACGCTCTCGCTGGCCGAACTCGGACACGCCGACGACCAGCCCACGTCGGTGGCCGCGGTCGGCGAGTTCGTGCTCGTCGTGATCGACAGCACCGGTGGGGACTTCGACCACCCGTCCGGGCGCGTCGACGTGATCCGCGTCGCCGACCGCACCCGGGTGCACAGCATCGACCTCGGCGGCCAACCCGACTCCGTCGCCGTCAGCCCGGACGGTTCCTTCGCCGCGATCGCCATGGAGAACCAGCGCGACGAGGAGTTCACCCCGGCCGGCGGTGCGGAGGGGGATCTGCCGCAGCCGCCCACCGGATTCCTGCAGCTGCTCACCCTGGCCGGGGCGCCGACGGCGTGGACCGCGCGCAGGGTCGATCTCGACGTGGCGCAGGCCCGCGCGGCGGGGCTGGACGCCCCGGAGGATCTGGAGCCCGAATTCGTCAGCATCAATTCCCGCGGGCAGGTTGCGCTGACCCTGCAGGAGAACAACGGCATCGCCGTCATCGACGGCAAGACCGGCGCGGTGAGCACCATCTTCAGCGCGGGCAGCCAGGCCGTCGACGGGATCGACACCGCCGAAGACGGCACCCTGGACCAGAGCGGGTCCATCCCGGCGGTGCCGCGGGAACCGGACGCCATCGGCTGGATCGGTGACGATCACCTGGCGACCGCCAACGAGGGGGACTGGAAGGGCGGCACCCGCGGCTGGACGATCTTCGACGCCGCGACCGGCGAGGTGGTCTGGGACGCCGGGAACTCCGTCGAACAACTCGCGGTGCGCACCGGTCTGCACATCGAGAGCCGCGCGGACGCCAAGGGGCCCGAACCCGAGGGCCTGGCGATCACCGAGATCGGCGGCCGGCCAACGGCATTGATTGCCTCCGAACGCAGCAATTTCGTCGCGGCCTACGATGTCAGCGACCCGGCGGCCCCGGTGTTCCGGCAGATCCTGCCCACCACGCCGGGCCCCGAGGGAGTGCTGGCCGTCCCGGCGCGCGATCTGCTGGTCATCTCCTCGGAATCCGATGACGCCGAGGACGGGGTGCGCGCCTCGGTCACCGTCTACGGATACGGCGAGGCCCATGCGGGGGCCGGCGGCAGACCGGCGTTCCCGTCGATCGTGTCCGGCGACATCGACGGCACCCCGATCGGCTGGGGTGCACTCGGCGCGCTGTCCGCCGACCCGGACGCGCCGGCCCGGCTGTTCACCGCCACCGACGGCGCCTACGGCCCGGCCCGCATCCTCGGCGTCGACGCATCGGTGACGCCCGCCCTGATCGACAGCGAACTCGTCGTCACCGAGAACGGGGAGCCCGTCACCCTCGACGTCGAGGGGATCGCCGCGTTGCCGGACGGCTTCCTGCTCGCCGTCGAGGGGGAGGAAGGGCCCGGGAACGAACTCGTCTACGTCGGCACCGACGGCGCCGTCACCGAGCGGGTGCAACTGCCCGCCGAGATCGCCGCCGAACTCGGCGGGCAGGGCCTGGAAGGTGTTGCCGTGGAGGGGGATACCGTCTGGGTGGCGCTGCAGCGCGAGCTGGATTCCGACCCGGCCGGGGTTGCGCGGCTGGGCCGCTTCGACCGGACGCAGAAGTCCTGGCAGTGGTACGGCTACCCGCTGGAGTCCACCGACACCGACGGCGACTGGATCGGACTGTCCGAGATCACCGTCCACGACGGTGCACTGCTGGTGCTCGAACGTGACAAGCTCAACGGTCCCGACGCCCGAATCAAGGCGATCTACCGGGTGGACCTGCCCACCGAGGACGGCGTGAGCGGCGCGGCCGCACCGAAGGTGTTGGCCAAGAAGCTGGTTCGCGATCTGCTCCCGGACCTGGCGGCCACCAACGGGTTCGTGCAGGAGAAGGTCGAGGGCTTCACCGTCGCCGGCAACGGGCACGGCTACGTCGTCACCGACAACGACGGCCTCGACGATGCCAACGGGGAGACGGTGTTCCTCGACCTGGGAGTGCTCGGCGGCTGACGCCCATCCCAGGATTCAGCGTCGCGAGACGAGCCGCGGCGAAACTGAAGCCTGGGACGGGATTTGATCTCAGGACCTACCGGGTTTCAGTTCGGCGGCGGTGGGACCGCCGAACTGAAGCCACGCCGTGAGCGGATCAGTCCTCCTTGCGGATCAGCTTGCCCAGCGCCTTCCGGTCCGGGGCCAGCAGCTCGTCGATGCGGTCCTGATTCACGTCGGCGACGATGATCTCGCCGACCTCCTGGTAGACGTTGCTGAAGATGCCGTGCTTCTTCATCTTCTCGGTCTGGTAAATGTTGTCCTCGGTGGGTGTCACGTAGTACACGATCTCCGGCTTGAACCGGTGGATTAGCCACAGGTGGATGACGTCCATCAGACGCTTCTTGCGCATTTTCTCCGCGTAGGTGTTCTGGTCGCGCACCGTCAGGATGTTGCGGCCGTGCCGGTCCTTGATCGGGTCGACGATGACGTCGGCCAGCTTGTCGTCACCGTCGCCGTAGATGCCGAGCTCCAGCACATCCGAACCGGCGCGGCGCGGCCGTAGCTGCACCCGCAGCGTCTCGCCGAGCTGGTAGTGCTCGCTCCACACCGCCAGCCATTCCTCCAGCAGCTTGCGCGGCACCTCGGTCTGCACCAGGTGCTGATGCTGGGTGGATCCCTTGCCCATGCTCTTGGTGGTCGCGGTACGCCCCGACGAGGCGGCCAGTGCGGCGTCGCTGCGCGGCCCGCCCACCAGGGTTTGCGGTGTGCGGTAAGGGGATTCGACCAGACGCATCTTGCGCTGCAGCCGGGCCAGCGACAGCATGCCGTCCTGCAGCAGCGCGGTGGCGAACTCCTCGGCGGCCACACCGTCGATCTGGTGCCCACCGTAGGTCATGAAGTTGAAGACGAAGCCGAGCTTGCCGATCTCCTCGGGGAAGGCCCGCATCTCGTCGTCACTCATGCCGGTGGTGTCCCAGTTGAACGACGGGGACAGGTTGTAGGCCAGCATCTTGTCCGGGTAGACGGCGTGGATCGCGGTCGCGAACTCGCGGGCGTCGGCCAGATCGGCGGTCTTGGTCTCCATCCACAGGATGTCGGCGAACGGGGCGGCGGCCAGCGACTTGGCGATGGCGTACGGAATCCCGCCGCGGATCTGGTAGTAGCCCTCCGGGGTCTTGACCCGCTCCGGATCCCAGGCCACGTCGGCGCCGAGTTCCTTGGCCTTGCCGCGGGCCGCGTACAGCGAGGCCGTCTTGGCGAACTCCCGCCACTCGGCGGCGCTCATGTCCGCCTTCTCGCCCTCACGCTCCCGGAACTCCAGCAGCTCGGCGACCGCGTCCCCGTAGGTCTCCAACCCGGCGTCGTTCTGCCAGGCCTCCACGAACCGCGACTCCACCCCGTCGAACAGGGCGTCGATGGACTGGCCGGGATCGCTCTTGTAGTCCGCGGCCGCGGTGGCGATGTCGGCCAGGACGCCTTGGGTCTCCAGCCAGGCCTCCGCCGCGGCGTACTCGCCCTCGGGCAGCGCGTAGAGCAGGTGCCCGTTGACCTCCTTGACGCCGAGGGTGTAGAAGTGCCGCGACATCGCCAGGAAGCACGATTTGTACGGCGGGATCTTGAGATTCGTGGCGCCGAGCAGGAACGGCTGGTCGCGCTCGTCGGCCCGGCTGTCGATCAGGTTGGCGGCCTCGGCATCTGTGCGGGCCACGATGATGCCGGGCACCCGCATGATGTCGAGCTGGAACCGCGCGGTGTTGAGCCGCTTGATCTGCTCGTCGGAGGGGACGAGCACCTTGCCGCCCTGATGGCCGCACTTCTTGGTGCCCGGCCGCTGGTCCTCGATGTGGTACCCCGGCACGCCGGCCTCCACGAAACGGCGAATCAGGTTGCGCACGTGCGGATCACCGCCGTGACCGGTGTCGGCGTCGGCGATGATGAACGGCCGGTAGTCCACCGCCGGGGTGGCCGCCCGTTGCTCGGGGGTCATCTTCAGGCGCAGGTACTGCTGGTTACGGTCGGCGGTGAGCAGCGCACGCACCAGACCGGCCGCCTCCTCGGGCACCTGGCTGAGCGGGTAGCTGGCCAGGTCGGGCCCGGGATCCTCACTGATCGACCCCTTGGCCGAGGTGGCCCAGCCACCCAGATAGATGCCCTCGATGCCCATCCGCTTCATCGTCACGGCCTGCCCGGGGGAGTACGGGCCGAAGGTGGTGATGCTCTTCTTCTGGGCGAACAGCTCCCGCAGCCGCGGGTGGAACGCCGCGGCGGCCTCGCGGGCCACCGGATAGTCCGTGGCGATGGTGCCGCGCTGCTCGGCGACCTGGCGGGCCGAGTAGAGCCGGGTGATCCCCTCGAACCGAGGGCTGTCGAAATACTCCTGGGTGGCGGCCACATCCCGTTCGAAGTCCTGCTCGGGTGTGGCGGCGTCGGCTGCTGCTGCCCTCTTGGCCATCTTCTGCTCCTCTTCGAGCTCGGGTTCCTTGATTATCGCGGTGCCGGGCGTGCGCCGGACCCAGTTGGTGCAATTGCACGCGCCCGCCTGATGGCGCGTCCTAGGCTGCCGACCATGGCGATCGACCGTGCGGCCCTGGTGGCGGGCAGTATCCGATTGGCTTCCGGTGTCTCGTTTCTCGTCGACCCGGTCAAGGCCAACCGGCTGTGGGGGTCACCGGACACCCCCGACCCTACGGCGCAACTGCTGCTGCGCTCGATGGGGTACCGCGACGCCCTGATCGGTGGGCTGCTGCTGGCCGCCGGGGCGCGCGGTAAGGACACCCGCGGTTGGTTCCTCGCCTCCGGCGGGGCCGACGCCGCCGACCTGCTCGGCGGTGCCGGCGTGCACCACCGGATGCCGCGTGCCCAGCGGATGATCGGCCTCGGCGGCGCGGTGATCGGGATCGGGGTGGGGCTGTGGGGTGCGACGCGACGACCTGGCGAGTTTCGCCAGATTCAGGTTGCGGGTTCCTCGACGATGTCGCGCCGGTAGTAGCGGGCGGCCAGCGCGTAACAGCCCAGCGCCACCAGCTGCATCGCCGGGACCAGCAGCAGCAGGGCCCGGCCCAGCGCCTGCGGGCCCAGCTCGGCGGTCAGCGCATCGCTGATCACGCCGGTCAGGAACGGGCCGATCGAGCCGAGCGTGGCGTTGAAGAACAGGAAGATCGCCGAGGCCGTCGCGCGCTGCTCGGGCGGCACCAGGCGCTGGATGGCCGCGATGGACGGGGCCAGATACGCGGTGCCGATGACGTAGCCCAGCGCCAGCAGCCAGACGCAGGCCGCCTTGCTCTCGACCACGAACGCCAGCGTCGAGGCGGGCAGCAGCAGTGCGGTCAGCGCCACCACGATCCACAGCAGCCAGCGCGGATCCCGGGCGGCCAGCCGGTCGGCGATCCGGCCGACGATGAGTAGCCCCAGCACCCCGGTGAGGCCGGTGGCCAGGCCGTACTCGATGCCGACCTCGCCGAGCGACATGCCGCGGGTGCGCATCAGGAACGCCGGGGCGAAGGTGGTCAGTGAGTATCCGGCCGCCGAGATCAGCGCGGTGCCGCCGACCATGGCCAGGAAGCTGGGTTTGCGCAGCAGGTCCCACCAGTTGACCGCGGCGACGCGTTCGGGCGCCGGCGGGGCGGGCAACGTCTGGCGGCTGCCGACCACCCACAACACCAGCGGGGCGAGCAGCACGCTGATGCCGCCCATCACCACGAAAGCCGTTCGCCAGCCGAGGCTCTCGGCGAGCAGGCCGCCGCCGAGCAGGCTGGCGGCACTGGCCAGCGGGATGGACATGGTGATCACCGCCAGCGGCGCCGACCGGCGCTCCGGGATGAAGTTGCGGGCGACGTAGGCGTGCGCGGCCGGGCTGCTGCCGGCCTCGCCGACCGCCACACCGACCCGGGTGAGGGCGAGTTGGAACCCGGACTGCACCGCGCCGCCGAGCATGGTCATGGTGCCCCACAACGTCAGGCAGCCCGCGATGACGGCGCCGAACATGCCGCGGTCGGCGATGCGGGCGATCACGATCCCCAGCACCGCGTAGACGATCAGGAAGCCGAAACCGTTGATGACCCCGATTGCGGTGTCGGACAACGCCAAATCCTGCTTGATCGGCTCGGCGAGCACCCCGGGCAGGAAACGGTCGACATAGTTGAGGGTGCCGACCAGTGCGAGCACCGCCACCGCGGCCCAGGCCCGGCGCGGCCCGTGCGTGTCCAGGGGCTCAAGCTCGGCCGCCGCCGGTGTCGTCATCTGTTCCTCCGGGGATGATCAAGTTTCCGTGCAGCTTTACAGGGCCGGATCACATTGTCATGGATTCGTCCGATCGTCACGGACCGCGGCGGATTCCGCGCGTGAAATTACGTAACGCGCATTGACCCATAGTTAACACCGGAGGCTTGTGCCTTTGAAACGATGCAATACGTGTCTGATGCTCTCAACACCCTCAACAGTTATATCTGGAGTAACGCGCTCGTCTACCTCTGTCTCGGGGTCGGCGTCTATTTCTCGATCCGGTCCAGGTTCGTGCAGGTGCGTCAGGTCCGGGAGATGATCCGGCTGATGCTCAAGGGCGAGAAGTCACCGTCGGGTGTCTCCTCGTTCCAGGCGCTGACCATGTCGCTGGCCGGCCGGGTCGGGACGGGCAACATCGCCGGAGTGGCCACGGCCATCGCGTTCGGCGGGCCCGGTGCGCTGTTCTGGATGTGGATGATGGCCTTCCTGGGTGCGTCGACGTCGTTCGTCGAGTGCACGCTGGGCCAGATCTACAAAACCCGTGATCCACTGACCGGTGAGTACCGCGGCGGCCCGGCCTACTACCTGAGTCGCGCGATGGCGCACACCAAGGCCGCGCCGGTGTTCAAGATCTACGGTCTGCTCTTCGCGGCCGTCACAGT
Organism: Mycolicibacterium aurum; assembly: GCA_900078775.1. Lineage (GTDB taxonomy): Bacteria > Actinomycetota > Actinomycetes > Mycobacteriales > Mycobacteriaceae > Mycobacterium > Mycobacterium aurum_A. Next base: position 2,346,252 of record LT549889.1, on the reverse strand, counting down.
GCTGGCCTGCGGCCTGCTGCTGCCCAGCGTGCAATCCAATTCGATGGCCTCGGCCATGAACTCGGCCTGGGGCGTCTCCAAGTGGTGGGTCGCCGTCGGCACCGTCATCGTGCTGGCCTTCGTCATCATCGGCGGGGTCAAGCGCATCGCCGCCTTCGCCTCGATCGTGGTGCCGTTCATGGCGATCGTGTACATCGCGATGGCGCTGGTCGTCGTCGTCGTCAACATCGACGTCCTGCCCGAGGTGCTGACGCTGATCTTCTCCAGCGCGTTCGGACTCGACGCCGGCTTCGGCGCCATCATCGGTTCGGCGGTGATGTGGGGCGTCAAGCGCGGGATCTACTCCAACGAGGCCGGCCAGGGCAGCGGCCCGCACGCCGCGGCCGCCGCCGAGGTGTCCCACCCGGCCAAACAGGGCCTGGTGCAGGCCTTCGCGGTGTACGTCGACACGCTGTTCATCTGCTCGGCGACGGGCTTTCTGATCCTGTCCACCGGCGCCTACCGGGTGTTCGACGGGGGCACCGCCGACGGGGCGGTCATCGGTGAGGGTGGCCTGCTGCCCGCCGACGTGGAGGTCGGCCCGGCCTACGCCCAGGTCGGTTTCGACTCGCTGTGGAGCGGCGCCGGGTCGACCTTCATCGCGATCTCGCTGGCGTTCTTCTGCTTCACCACGATCATCGCCTACTACTACATGGCCGAGACGAATCTGCGCTTCCTGCTGGGGAAGTCGTCGACCATCCCGGTGCCGGTCATCCGCGGGACGGTCGGCTCGGACCTCACCATGGCGCTGCAGGCGCTGATCCTGCTGTCGTGCGTGATGGGTGCGGTGTCGACGGCATCGGACGCCTGGACCCTCGGCGACATCGGCGTCGGATTGATGGCCTGGCTCAACATCGTCGGCATCCTGATCCTGCAGCAGCCCGCCTACAAGGCGCTGCGTGATTACGAACGCCAGCAGAAACAGGGCCTCGACCCGACGTTCGACCCGATCCCGCTGGGCATCGTGGGTGCCACCTTCTGGGAGACCCGGGATCCGTTGACCGGGAAGGAACGCGTGCCCGAATCGTCCCGCACCGACTGAGCGAGACCCGTGGCGGCAGTCCCTAAACTTGCCGACGTGGCGAATCGGTTGGCGGTGACGGCGCTCGCGCTGCTCGTCGTGGGGTGCACCCGCACCGTGGATGCTCCACGCGCGCAGCCCGCGCCGCCGATCGGGCCGGTGTCGGTGCTGCAGGTCGGCGATCTGCTCAGCCCGGACATCTTCAACAAGGACGGCAACCTGTTCGCCACCGTCGAACCCGAACGGTGCGCCGGGGTGGCTCGGGAGGTGGACCCGCCGTTCCTGACCGACCATGACCCGGAAGCCGAGGACGGTGGGCACTGGCCCACCACCGCCGGCGGGTTCGAGGTGGTGGTGGAGGAGATGGTGGCGGTGTACCCGTCGGACTACTCGGCCGAGGAGGCGCTCGCCGCGGCGCGCGGCGTCCTGGAGGACTGCGCGGACACCCCGGTCACCGTCACCACCATGTACGGCCGCACCTACACCTTCGCGGTGGAGTCCGCGCCGCAGCCCGCCCCGGCGGGCGCGGTGCTGTGGTCGCTGCGGGCCGCGGACTGGAACTGCGACAACCTGTTCGTCGCGGCGCACAACGCGGCCATCGAGATGACCAGCTGCGGGCCCGCCGGTGGGATCGAGGTGGCCGCGGCGGCCGAGGACGCGCTGGAGCGCATCGAGGCGCTGGCCGACAACACCGCGTGAACACGGGTAGTCCTACTCATCCCGGCCCGGCGCCCGGTGCGGCACGCTGTACGCATGCTCGCCAATCTGTTCCCCGCGCCGGCCACCGTCGCGAACACCGATCCGGGACGCGACCGCGCCATCGACGTGGCGAGACTGTCCGCCCTGGTCGTGGTGATGTTCGGGCACTGCGCGCTGCTGCTGGCCACCATCGACGACCGCGGCCTGCGGATCGGCAACATCCTCGGCGAGCTCCCGCAGCTCACCCCGATCACCTGGGTCGTGCAGGTGATGCCGCTGTTCTTCTTCGCCGGCGGCGCGGCCGGTGCCTACGGCTGGCACCCGCAGGGGTCCGCGCACGGCAAGTCCTGGGGCAGCTGGCTGGTCGGTCGGGCCCAGCGGCTGTGCCGGCCGGTGTTCTGGTACCTGGGCTTCTGGTCGGTGGCGCTGCTGGTCGCCCGGCTGACCCTGGGCGCGGACTCCGCCGACCGGCTCGGCCGCGAGTGCGTCGCGCTGCTCTGGTTCCTGGGCGTGTACCTGATGGTGATCGCGTTCGTCCCGGCCCTGACCCGGCTGCGCGGCGCGGGCCCGACCGCCGGGGTGCTGGCCCTGCTGCTGGCCGCCGCGGCCGGCATCGACCAGATCCGGTTCGCGGTCGGATCGCCCGAGGCCGGGGTGGCCAACTTCGTCATCGTCTGGCTCATCCCGGTGGTCATCGGGGTCGCCTACGCCCGCGGTCTGCTGCGCCCGCCGACCGCGCTGCTGGTCGCGGCCGCGGCGCTGACCGCGCAGGTGCTGCTCGCCGTGGCCGGGTTCTACGAGGTCTCGCTGGTCACCACCGGCAGCAGCGACGGGGTGTCCAACGTGGCGCCGCCGACGCTGCTGCTCGCGCTGCACTGCGTGTGGATGCCGTGCGTGTTCGTCGCCGTCGCCGGCCACGTCCAGCGGCTGGCCGAACGGCCCCGGGTCTGGTACTTCGTCGCGGTCGGCAACGGGGGAGCGATGACGCTGTACCTGTGGCACATCCCGGCCATCGCGGTCGCCGCGTTCAGCCTGAACGCCGTGGGCCTGGACGCCTGGGATGTGCACGCCCCGGACTTCTGGGCGCTGCTGGCGCTGCGGGCCGCGGTGTTCGCGGTGGTGATGACGGCGACCTTCCTGCTGCTCTCCCCGCTGGAACACCTCCGGCTGCCGTGGTGGGACGACCCGGTCGGCGGCACCGGAGCCCGCGCGGTGCTGGCCGGGGTGCTGGTGTGGGCCGCCGGGGCGGCGATGCTGCTGGTCGCCGACAACGGCCTGGCCGGGGCGGACGGCTGGATCCCGCTGGCTGCGTTCCTGGTGGCGACGCTGGGTGCCCGTGCCTGCGCGGGATCTGTCGCCGCGGTTCGGTAGGGTCTCGGGGTGACATCGAGCGCACCCGTGGGGATCATCAAATCTGTAAATGCCCGTCTCGCTGAGGAACTGAGCGTTGCGGAAGGCCAGGTGGCCGCTGCTGTACATCTGCTCGACGAGGGCTCGACGGTGCCCTTCATCGCCCGCTACCGCAAAGAGGTGACCGGCAGCCTGGACGACGGGCAGCTGCGCCAACTCGAGGAACGGCTGGCCTACCTGCGCGAGATGGATCAGCGCCGGGAGGCGGTACTGGCCTCCATCGAGGAGCAGGGCAAGCTCACCGACGAACTGCGCACCGCGCTGCTGGCCGCCGACACCAAGGCCCGCATCGAGGACATCTACCTGCCCTACAAGCCCAAGCGGCGCACCAAGGCGCAGATCGCCCGCGAGGCCGGCCTGGAACCGCTGGCCGACCGGCTGCTCGCCGACCCGACGCTGGTCCCCGACGAGGCCGCCGCGGACTTCCTCACCGAGGAGGTCGCCGACGCCGCGGCCGCCCTCGACGGCGCCCGGCACATCCTCATCGAGCGTGCCGCCGAGGACGCCGAACTGGTCGGCGAGGTGCGCACCACCTTCTGGAACGACGGCACCCTCAAGACCTCGCCGTGGTCCGAGGAGGCCGCCAAAAGTCCAGCGGGACAGAAGTTCCGGGACTACTTCGAGTTCTCCGAGCCGCTGGAGAAGATGCCGTCGCACCGGGTGCTCGCGGTGATGCGCGGGGAGAAGGAGCAGATCCTCGCGCTGAACTTCGACGGCGGTGACGACGCGCTCTACCAGGCCCGGATCGCGCAGAGCCTGGGCATCGACCTGACCGCGCCGGGGCGGCCACCAGCTGGCTGGCCACCACCGTGCGGCTGGCCTGGCGCACCAAGCTGATGATCTCGGCCGCCGTCGACGCCCGCATCCGGCTGCGTCAGCGCGCCGAGGAGGACGCCGTCGCGGTGTTCGCCCGCAACCTCAAGGATCTGCTGCTGGCCGCACCCGCGGGCACCCGCACCACCCTGGGCCTCGACCCGGGTTTCCGGACCGGGGTCAAGGTGGCCGTGGTCGACGGCACCGGCAAGGTGGTCGACACCTGCGCGATCTTCCCGCACCAGCCGCAGAAGCAGTGGGACACCGCCAAGGCCACGCTGGCCGCGCTGGTGGCCCGGAACGGGGTGGACCTGATCGCCGTCGGCAACGGCACCGCATCCCGCGAGACCGATGCGCTGGCCGCCGAACTCATCGCCGACATCGCCAAGGCCGGGGCCAAGCCGCCGGTCAAGGCGATGGTCAGCGAGGCCGGTGCCTCGGTGTACTCGGCCTCGGCCTACGCCGCGCACGAACTGCCGCAACTGGACGTGACGCTGCGCGGTGCGGTGTCCATCGCGCGCCGGCTGCAGGACCCGCTGGCCGAGCTGGTCAAGATCGAGCCGAAGTCGATCGGGGTCGGCCAGTACCAGCACGACGTGACCCCGGGCAAGCTGGACCGCAGCCTGAACGCCGTCGTCGAGGACGCGGTGAACGCCGTCGGTGTGGACCTCAACACCGCCTCGGTGCCGCTGCTGGCCCGGGTGTCCGGGGTGACCGAGTCGCTGGCCGAGGCCATCGTCGCGCACCGGGAGAACACCGGACCGTTCCGCAACCGCAGCGCGCTGCTGAAGGTTCCGCGCTTGGGCCCCAAGGCATTCGAGCAGTGCGCCGGCTTCCTGCGGATCCGCGAGGGTGACGACCCGCTGGATGCCTCCGGGGTGCACCCGGAGGCCTATCCGGTGGTGCGGCGCATCCTGGACCGCGCCAACGTGACGCTGGCCGAGTTGATCGGCAACGAGCGCACGCTGCGGTCGATCAAACCCGCCGAGGTGGCCGATGAGCGGTTCGGCATCCCGACCGTCACCGACATCCTCGCCGAGCTGGAGAAGCCGGGCCGCGACCCGCGCCCGGCGTTCTCCACCGCGACGTTCGCCGCCGGTGTGGAGAAGGTTGCCGACCTCAAGCCGGGCATGGTGCTCGAGGGTGTGGTCACCAACGTCGCCGCGTTCGGGGCGTTCGTCGATGTGGGTGTGCATCAGGACGGCCTGGTACACGTGTCGGCGATGTCGGACCGGTTCGTCTCCGACCCGCACGAGGTGGTGAAGTCCGGTCAGGTGGTCAAGGTCAAGGTCGTCGACGTCGACGTGGACCGGCAGCGGATCGGGCTGTCCCTGCGGTTGAACGACGAACCGGCGCGCGGCGGCGACAAGCGGCCCGGCAAGCCGGCGGGCAACCAGAACCGAAACCAGGGCGGCGGCAATCAACAGCGCGCTGCGGGTCAGCAGCGGAACACCAACCGCGGCAAGAACTCCGGGCGCCGGGAGTCGGCCCCGAGCGGTTCGATGGCCGATGCGCTGCGCAACGCCGGGTTCGGTAGGTAGCCTCTGGTCGTGACGAGTCAGCGCATACCCGGCGGGGTGGTGCACGAGATGCCCACCGACCTGCGGGCCGCGCTGCTCGCCAACGACACCGCGCTGGCGGCGTGGCAGGACATCACGCCGCTGGCGCGCAACGAGTTCATCTGCTGGGTCGAGGACGCCAAGCAGGACGCCACCCGACAGCGCCGCATCCGGCGCACCCAGGAGGAACTCGAAGATGGAAAGCGAAGGCCCTGCTGTTGGCCCGGGTGCAAGCACCGGGAGCGCAACGGCAGGGCCTGATCGCGTTGTGGCGTGGGCTTACAGGCCCATGTCCTTGGCGATGATCATCTTCATGACCTCGCTGGTGCCGCCGTAGATGCGCTGGACGCGGCTGTCGGCGTACAGGCGGGCGATCGGGTACTCGTTGATGTAGCCGTAGCCGCCGTGCAGCTGCAGGCAGCGGTCGATCACCCGGGAGGCCAGTTCGGTGCAGAACAGCTTCGCCGAGGCGGCGTCGGCCGGGGTCAGCTCGTCGATGTCATGGGCGTCCATGGCGCGGTCGACCACGGCCTCCATGGCGTCGACGTCGGCCTTGCACGCGGCCAGTTCGAACTTGGTGTTCTGGAACGCGGCGACCGGCTTGCCGAACACGGTGCGGTCCTTGGTGTACTGCGCGGCGAAATCGACGGCGGCCTTGGCCTGGGCGTAGGCGCCGACGGCGATGGCCAGCCGCTCCCGGGGCAGGTTCTGGCCCAGGTAGGAGAAGCCCATGTGCGCCTCGCCGAGCAGATCCTCGACCGGCACCTGCACATCGGAGAAGCTCAGCTCGGCGGTGTCGGAGGTGCGCAGGCCCATCTTGTCCAGCTTGCGGCCCACCGAGTAGCCCTCGGACTTGGTGTCGACCACCAGCAGCGAGATACCGAAGCGGCGGTCGTCCTCACGCGGGGCGGCCGTGCGGGCGCAGACGATGACCCGGTCGGCGTGCACGCCACCGGTGATGAAGGTCTTCGACCCGTTGAGGACGTAGTGCGTGCCGTCCTCGGAGAGCTTGGCGGTGGTGCGCATGCCGGCCAGGTCGGAGCCGGTGCCCGGCTCGGTCATGGCGATGGCGAACATGATCTCGCCGGTGATCATGCCGGGGAACCAGCGCTGCTTCTGCTCCTCGGTGGCCAGCTGCTTCAGGTAGGGCAGGCACAGTCCGATGTGCACGCTGGAGCCGCCGAAGGACACCGCCGCGCGCGAGGTCTCCTCGGTGATGACGGCCTGGAACTTGTAGGAGTCGATGCCCGATCCGCCGTATTCGGTGGGGATCTCGATACCGAACAGGCCGAGTTCACCGAGCTTGTAGTAGAAGTCGCGGGGGGTGATCCCGGACTCGAACCACTCGTCGTGCACCGGGACGACCTCGGACTCGATGAACGCGCGGATCATCGCCCGGAAGTCCTCATGCTCCTCGGTGTAGACGTTCCTCTGCATCAGTGCATCTCCTAAGTGAACGGTGTTAGCTATTGACCCGCACTATAAGCTAACGTCGTTCACTAAGGCAAGGTCGGGGAAGGGATCCGAGGTGGGCAGACCACGTGTGCTCAGCCGTGAACGCATCCGCGACGCGGCGTTGATGATCATCGATCGCGGTGGGCTGGGCGAGCTGTCCATGCGCCGACTCGCCGCCGAACTCGGCGTCCAGGCGGCCTCGCTGTACAAGCACTATCCGACCAAGGACGACGTCCTCGACGACGTCGCGAGTCAGATCATCTCCGCGGTGGACATCTCGGCCTTCGACGCCGACGAGGACTGGCCCGACGCGCTGGCCAAGTGGGCGCGGTCCTATCGCGCCGCCCTGGTGTCGCATCCGAACCTGGTGCCGTTCTTGGCCAGCGGTCCGGGCCAGCGCGAGGAGGGACTGCGCATCGCCGACGGCGTGCACGGCGGGCTGATGCGGGCCGGCTGGCCACCGCGGGAGTCGACGCTGATCGGTGAGGCCACCCGCTCGCTGGTGCTGGGTTCCACCTTCGGCTCGTTCTCCCGGAGCCTGGTCGACGACGCCGAGGCGTACCGGGGCAAGTATCCGCACATGGGTCAGGCGCACCTGCTGCGCAGCAAGGCCTCCGAGATCGACTCGGCCAGTTTCGAACTTGCGCTCACCGCGTTCGTCGACGGACTGCGGACGCAGTTCACCGAGGTGACCGAACGCCGCAGACGGCGCTCCGCAGAGGTTTGAATCACGCTGCTTTCAACCCTGGGCGGGTGTCGCAGACGCTTCTAGATTGCAGCAGTGACGTCGAACAGCCCGACGCCCGCGGGCGTGTCCCTGCGCGGTGTCGGCAAGGTATTCGGCGCGCGCACCGTCCTGCACGGCATCGACATCGAGATCGCCCCCGGTGAGGTCGTCGCCTTCCTCGGCGCCTCCGGCAGCGGCAAATCCACCCTGCTCCGCCTGATCGCCGGCCTCGACGAGCCCACCTCCGGACAGATCGACATCAACGGAAAACCGGTGCGCGGCATCGACCCTCGGTGCGCGGTCGTGTTCCAGGAGCCCCGTCTGCTGCCGTGGCGGACGTTGGCCGCCAATGTCGCCTACGGACTGCCCGCGGGCACCTCGCGCGGTGCAGGCGCAGAACTGGTGGCGCACTGGCTGGGGGTTGTCGGGCTCACGGGTTTCGCCGACCACCGCCCGCGGCAGGTCTCCGGTGGGATGGCCCAGCGCGCCGGGCTGGCCCGCGCACTCGCGCGCAGCCCAGGTGTGCTGCTGCTCGACGAACCGTTGGCCGCCCTGGACGCCCTGACCCGGCTGCGGATGCAGGACCTCCTCGACGAGGTGCAGCAGCGGGCGGGTATCACCACCCTGCTGGTCACCCACGATGTCGATGAGGCCCTGATCCTGGCCGACCGGGTGCTGATCCTGCGCGCCGACGAGTCTGGGGTCGCCGGAATCGCTGCGACACACCACGTGTCGGTGGACAAGCCGCGCGATCGCTCCGATCCGGAGCTGGCGGCCCTGCGCATCACTCTGCTCGACGAACTCGGGATGCCGCGCCGACAGGCCGGCGATCCGACAAACCCACCTCGGAAGGAAATCTCGGCATGAAGGCACGCGGGCTGATAGCCCTGATGATCGCCGCTCTGGCCTGGACGGCCGCGGCGTGCGGTTCCGACGACGGTGCGGACACCGCGAAGAGCGTGAAGCTCGACTACGCCTACTACAACCCGCTGAGCCTGGTCATCCGCGACCAGAAACTGTTGGAGAACAAGGGATACGACGTCACCTGGGTGCTGTCGGCGGGCAGCAACAAGGCCAACGAGGCGCTGCGGGCGGGCGCCCTGGACCTTGGTTCGACCGCCGGTGCGGCGGCCCTGGTGGCCCGCGCCAACGGCACCCCGATCAAGGTGGTGGACATCTACAGCAAGCCGGAATGGGCGGCGCTGGTGGTCGGCAAGGATTCCCCGGTCACCGACGTCGCCGGGCTGCGCGGCAAGAAGATCGCCGTCACCAAGGGCACCGACCCCTACTACTTCCTGTTGCAGGCGCTGAAGGCGAACGGGCTGTCCCGCAGTGACGTCGAGATCGTCAACCTGCAGCACGCCGACGGCAAGACCGCGCTGGAACGCGGTGACGTCGACGCCTGGTCCGGGCTGGACCCGTTCATCGCCCAGACCGTGCAGGAGTCCGGTTCGCGACTGCTGTTCCGTAATCCCGATTTCAACAGCTACGGCACGCTGAACGCCCGCGAGGGGTTCATCGCCGACAATCCCGAAGCAGTGCAGTCCGTTGTCGACGCCTATGAGGAGGCCCGCGCATGGGCTATCGCGCACCCGAACGAGTTGACGGAGCTGCTGGCAGCCGAAGCGAAGATCACGCCGAGCGTGGCGAGGGAAGTGCTGGAGCGCACGGACCTGCAGGTGGACCCGACGCCGGGGCAGGCCCAGATCGACGTGCTGACGGTGATCCTGCCGATCGCGGTGGCCGACGGGGACATCAAGTCCGAGCAGGCCGGGACGCAGGCGCTGGAGACGCTGATCGATCCGACGTTCGCCCAGCAGCCGGCAAGCTGATCCCGGCCCTGACCGGGGCCGTGCGCCGCGTGCCCGCGGCCGGGCCGTTGCGCCGCGTGCCCGCGGCGGGGCCGTTGCGCCGCGTGCCCGCGGCGGTGGCAGGGCTGATCGTTCCGGTCGTCCTGCTCATCGTGTGGCAGGTCGCCTCAGCGCAGGGTGTCTTCTCGCCGAGCCAGCTGCCGCCGCCGGGCGAGGTGGTCGGGGCACTGGGGGAGCTGTTGGGCCGCGGTGAACTCTGGACGCACCTGGGCACCAGCCTGTCCCGGGTGGCCGCCGGCTACACGTCCGGGGCGTTGGTCGGACTGGCGCTCGGATCGCTGGTCGGGCTGTCGGTGACCGTGCAGCGGCTGTTCGGGCCGACGGTGGCGGCGCTGCGAACGGTGCCGTCCCTGGCGTGGGTGCCGCTGCTGCTGCTCTGGTTCGGCATCGGCGAGGAACCGAAGATCCTGCTGATCGCCATCGGTGCGTTCTTCCCCGTCTACACCACGACCGCCTCGGCGCTGTCACACGTCGATCCGCAACTGGTCGAGGTGGGTCGCGCCTACGGCCGGCGCGGACCCACGCTGCTGGCCACCGTGTTGCTGCCCGCGGCCGCACCGGCGCTGGTGAACGGGCTGCGGCTGGGCTTGGCCAACGCCTGGCTGTTCCTGGTGGCCGCCGAGTTGATCGCCTCCTCCAAGGGGCTGGGCTTTCTGCTGATCGACAGCCAGAACACCGGACGTACCGATGTGATGGTGCTGTCCATCGTGCTGCTGGCGGTGCTCGGCAAGCTCAGCGACAGCATCTTCGGGGTGTTCGAGCGGCGGATGGTGGCGCACCGCAGCTGAGCGGTTCAGCCCGGCGTCCCCGGTGGTAACACTGCCGTCCGCGGTGCCGATATGAGGAGCACGTACCAGAAATCTGCCATTCCGCCGAGATGCCGACCGCGGGCGAGCAAACTAGGCTCAGCGACCGGATGACGGCGGTGAAGGTGACACAGGACGGGAGTCGGGGTCGAGGGTGAAGACCGTACTTGGGCTGTCGGTGACAGCGGCCGGTGTCGGCTGGGTGCTGGTCGACGGGACGGCACCGGGTGCCGACCCGCTGGACGACGACCGGTTCACCATCCGTGACCTCGACGAACTTCAGCCGCGCTGCATCGCCGCGGTGCGCGGCGCGGCGGCCATCGCGGCCAGCAGCGGCCGGCCGATCTCCGCGATCGGGGTCTGCTGGAGCGACGAGGTGCAGGACCGGATGCCCGAACTGCTCGCCGAACTGCGCACCGCCGGGTGCTCCGATGTGCGTCCGGTCCGCCAGGTGTCACCCGTCACCCGCGCGGCCAGCGAAGCCCCCACCAAGCGCACCACCCGGATCGACCCGTATGGGCTGTTCACCGATCTGCTCGCCGCCGAAGCGGAAGTCGAGGTCGAGGCCCAGCACAGCGCGACGCTCGACCGTCTCGAGCTGACCGGTGGATCCGAGGCCGGGCAGACGTCGGCCTACGCGGCCGGGCAGGCCGTTGTCACCGATGCAGCGCCCACGGTACCGATCCCGGTCGACCGTCCCCGCCGAACCTGGACACCGCCGAAGATGACCCTGCCGGCATGGCGGCCCCGGGTGCCGGCCGTGCCGAGCTGGCGGCTGCCGGTGCCGGCCGGGCGGGCGACCACCGTCGCCGCCGCGGCCGCGGTGACCGCCCTGGTCGGGTTGTTCGCCGTCGGCTCGCAGTTCGCCGGATCGAGCCCCCGGCAGCCCGCCGAGACCGCCCTCGCCGGCAGCGCGTCGACCGCCGAGACCACCTCCGTGGTCAGCTCCGCGCCGCCCGCCGCGCAGCCCATGGCCGCCGCCCCGAAACCGGCCCCGGTCCCGGAGAAGACGACCACCCCGCCGGTGCAGATGGCCCTGCCGCAGCCCCGCCCGGTGACGTCGCAGCCGTCGGTGACGGTCGAGGCGCCGGTGAGCGCCGAGCCGCTGGCCGCGCCGCAGGCTCCGGTGGCCGAGACGGTGCCGGTGCCCGAGTCGGTGCCGGTGCCCGAGGCGGTGCCCGCCGTGCCGGAGCCGCCTGTCGTCGCCGTCGACCCGGCCGTACCCGCCGCGGCGCCACTGCCGGGTGAACCGGTCCCCGCCGCGCCGCCCGCCGATGTCCTGGCGCCGGCCCCGGTGGCCCCGCCCCGCCCCCGCCGCCGCCGTTCTGGTTGTTGCCGCCGTTCGTGCCGGCCCCGCCGCCGCCCGCCGATCCGCCGCCGCCGCCCGCCGATCTGCCGCCGCCGGCTCCGGCCGAACCGGTGCCGGGCACATTGCCCTGACCGGTCAACGCATCTTTACGAGGTTGTGCCAGAACGACTTCAGGCTGTCGGTGCCACCGAACAGGGTGGTGAAGTGGGTGGAGTCCACCACCAGGATGTCACCGGCGCGCTCGCCGGCCGGCGGCATCCAGATCAACGCATTGAAGTCGGTGTGACCCGCGTCGACGTACGGGTGCGGGCGGCCCACGTCGACCGGTTGTCGCCCGAGTACCCGCACCGCGGCGGACTCCGGGGCCGTCAACGCATAGTGGGGCAGATGCGGGTGGAAGTTGAAGGTGTCGACACCGCGCAGCAGTCCGAGTTGGTCCAGATCGGGCACCGCGCGCAGCGGCGCGATGTCCAGGGTTCCGGGGACCACCGCCGGCCGCAGACCCCACATGTTGTGCACCGGAACATCCAGCGCCGCCATCAGTGAGCGGGTGTACCGGCCGAAGCGCTGCTGGCGGGGGACCAACGGATCCCCGTGGTGCAGGTACTCGACCTGTCGGCGCGGGTAGTCATCGGTGTCGCCGACGTCGTGATGCGGGGCCAACAACAGGCAGGTGCCCTCCCGGCACAGCCAGCGACGGATCGCGTCGGTCTCCTCGGCCGCGGCTTCCTGTTGGGCCAACAGATGATCCAGGCCGAACACCATCAGGGTGTCGCAGTCGTCGAGCACCCGTTCATCGATCGGTAGCCGGTAGCCGGCCTGGTCGATGCGCTGGAACACCGCCACCGGGTGACCGGTGGCCGCCGCGGCGATCTCCTGGAAGGCCAGCGTAGACCGGTGGAACAGTTCCAGGGTGCCGGCGATGCCCTGCAGGAAATGTTCGACCTGGTACTCGGGGGTCTCATAGGCCGGCCACAGCGCGTTGCGGACCTCGGTGATGGTGGAGAACCGGTTCTCCATGGCGCCCGGATCGCGTTGCGCCTCCCACGGATAGCTCCACGTCCAGTAGATGCTGACTCTGCGCCGGCCGTCGTGGGGCCGGGCGATGTGAGTCTGGTTGTAGGTGCGCGCACCGGTCATGATCCCTCCAAGGCCGCGAGGTAGCGCAGCGCCCCGATGCCCGGCAGGAAGAAGTACGCCCCACCGGTGAGTGTGGTGAACGCCGGAATTCCCCTGTGCACCTTGCGGATGGGGCGCTTCGGCACGGTGAAGTCCAGCGTGCCGTCCTGTCGGCCGCAAATGGGATCGTGTTCGTTGCCGAGCTCGTGGAACGTCTTGTCGTTGATCCAGACGTTCTGCGCGAACTCGAACTGGCGCACCAGATCCGCGCAGATGATGAAGGCCGCGATGCCGCGCGGTTGACCGTCATCGTCTGCACCGTGGGGCAGTGCCGGGCCATAGGTCGCGCCCCGGCGGATCATCCGGCGCCGGTTCATGTAGTGCGCGGTGTCGCGCGGGTTGAGTCGGCGCGCATGCGCACCCAGCGGGCAGGCATAACCGTGCGGGTCCATCTGGGCATAGTCGAAGTCGTTGTTGCGCATCGGATCCGCGCCGAGCTCGGGATCGTCGGAGTCCGGTGCCAGCACCAGCGGCGCGCCGCTGCGCCAGCGGCCCATGAACTTGGCTGCCAGCAGGTCCTGTCCTTCGATGGTGTCGGCGTTATCGCGCAGATAGTCGCGGAACACCGCCACGTGTTCTTCGAGCCGCCGGTAGGCCATATAGCTGCCATTGCGCGACAGCACCTCCGGCTGCGGGAGGTTGGCCACCGGCCCGTTCTCGTCCGGGTAGCCGAGGATGAACTCGCCGGGTTCCAGCGGGTCACCGGATCCCGGGGTCGGCTCCTCACCGGAACCCTTCATCACCGGTTGCGACAGCCGGTCCCGGAAGCCGAAGTGATCGTGCGCATAGTCGAATGGTGGAGTGGCGTTGAGATCCAGGTACGACAGGCTGCGCACCCCGCCGGTGCGGGCCAGCAGCGCGTCGTGGTTCTCGACGGAGCGCCGGCACTGTTCCTCGGTGCGGGAGAACAAGATCGCGATGGCGTGCAGGTCATCACCGGCCAGCCCGCCGACCCAGTGCTCCGGCGCATGGTCGCCGACGTCGCCGAGGATCGCCGCCCGCGAGACCATACCCTCGCGGAATGCGTCCGGGAAGCTGGCCAGCGATTCCTCGGGGAGGCCCAGGGCGCGCAACCCGTTCCAGGTGAAGGCCACCGTCACCCACCGGTCCGAGGAGTCCATGGTGGCGTGAACGTCGGCCGCCGACTGCACCAGATCGGTGAGTGCGGCCAGCCAGGCCCGTCCGCCGGCCGGGGTGTCGAAGGTCAGGAACTCGTAGCGCCCGGTGATGGCCGGGGTGCGGGTCAGCAGGATGTGCTGGATGTCGTCGAGCTCGAGCACGTCACTGCATCTGGTCGAGCATGTCGGAGAAGGCTGCCTTCAACCGCAGCGCCTTCTTGATCTCGTCGGCGGTCACGTACGGGTACTCGCCGTATTCGAGGAAGCTGGGCACCTGGTGTTCGCGGACGAAGGCGATGAAGGCCTCCGGGTTCTCCTTCCAATCCTCGGGAAACCCTTCGAGATTGGTGAACACGGTGGTGATGCCGGTGGTGCTGAACAACTGCACGGCATCCTCGGTGTACTTGTCGAAATCGGTGTCGAAGATGCCCATGTACTGGAAGTGCAGCCCGGAACCCACATCGAAGAGATTCCACCGCAGGTAGTGCAACCGTAGCGGCGCGAGCGCGTCCGGGCTGGCCGCGATGGTGTCCTCGATCTGCTTTCCGTACGCGCGTACCGCGGCCTCGCGGCCCTCCTTCACCTTGGCGATGATGGAGAAACCGTGGCAGGCCGGGGTCCGCGGGAACACCGGCCCGTACCGGCCCCGCTCCTCTTCGAAGTAGCCCTCGGGCGGGATGGCCAGTGCCGCCGGCCTGGCCCAGACAGCTTCCTGTGACGCCATGGTGCGCCCCCTCATCGACTACGTTCGGCGAAAAACGTAGCACCGCCGGGCACCGCACACTCGGCTATGGACAACGTGCACCGAACGAATCGGTGCCATCGCCGGATGGCGGTCAGACGGTGGCGGGCATGCTGTCCCAGCCCCGGACCACCGACGAGGACGAGAACACCGCGCTGTCCAGGTCGACCTCCCAATCCGGGAAACGATTCATGATCTCCTCCAACGCGATTCGCCCTTCGATGCGGGCCAGCGCATTGCCCAGGCAGTAGTGCGCACCGACCCCGAAGGTCAGGTGCTGGCGCACCGGCCGCGCGACCTGGAACTGTTCGGCGTCCGCACCGAACCTCCGCTCGTCCCGGTTGGCCGCCCCGATCAGCAGGATGATCGCGCTGCCCGCCGGCACCGTGGTCCCGTGGAACTCGGCGTCGCCGGTGACGTAGCGGGCGGCCTGCAGCGCCGGCGGCTCGTAGCGCAGGATCTCCTCGACGGCGTTCGGGATCAGCGACCGGTCCTCGACCAGTCGGCGGCGTTGACCGGGATGCTCGGACAGCAGTTTGCCGGCCCAGCCGATCAGCCGGGTGGTGGTCTCGGAGCCGGCGACCGCCACCACGTTCATGAACATCAGCAGTTCCTCGCGGCGCAACTTGCGGGTGGTGCCGGTCTCGTCGGTGAACTCGGCGTTGAGCAGTTCGGTGGTCAGATCGTCGGCGGGATGGTCGGCCCGCCAATCGATGAACTCGGCGAACAACTGCCCGTCGGTGATCGGGCCGTCCGGGTTGTCGGTCATCTGCGCACCCGGCTCGGTGCGCACGTACTTGTCACCGTCCTCGGTGACCCGGTTCTGGTAGTCCTGCGGGATACCGAACAACTCGCTGACCACCCGCAGCGGCATCACCGCACCGAGGTCCTTGACGAAGTCGATCCGGTCCCCGCCTACCAGCGGGTCCAGGCAGCGGGCGGTGAACTCGCGGACCTTGGGTTCCAGCGCGTTGATCTTGCGCGGGGTGAAGGCTCGGGAGAGCAGGTTGCGGTGGATGTCGTGGATCGGCGGATCCTCGAAGATCAGTGAGCCGGGCGGGATCTCGACCCCCGCCTTGATGATCTCCAGCACCGCGCCGCGCGCCGAGCTGAAGGTGGCGTGATCGACCAGCGCCCGGTTGACGTCCTCGAACCGGCTGACCGCGTAGAAGTCGTGGGCCTCGTTGTAGTACAGCGGCGCCTCGGTGCGCAGGCGCCCGAACATCGGGTAGGGGTCCGCGTTGAGGTCGGTGTCCCAGGGGTCGTAGTACAGCTTTTCGGTGGCGCTGGTCGTCATCGTCGCTCCTTGTCAGAAACTCAGGCCGTGCTTCTCGAAATGCGTTGCCAGCGCCTGCATGTACGAATCGCCGTGGAACGGTCCGCGGGCACCGATGGCGGCCTCCAGGAAGGGCCCGTACTCCTCGTCGTTGACGTAGGTGGACCAGTGCGTGATCTGGGCGTCCTCGTTGGTGTCGACGAAGCTGATGGAGTAGAAGCCCATCACCTCGCCGGTGTTCACATTGGTGCCCTGCCAGCGGTAGCGCATCACGAACCCGTTCTCGGCCGGCCACACCTTGTAGTCCACCGGCTTCCAGTCCGGGAAGGTGATGCCGTAGGCCTTGGCCTCCACGGTGGCCGCGGTGTCCCAGTGCGTCGCCACGTCCTTGAGCACCAATTCCTGTTCGGCGACGAAGTAGGGGGAGGTGTACACCGCGTCGTCGGTGAACTCCCACTCGTCATAGGACTCGCCCTCGGCGACCTTCTGCAGCACGTACTTGTCGCGGTAGCTCTCGGCCATCCGGCGGTGCTTGGCGATCCGCTCTTCCAGGTTCATCGATGTCCCTCTTTCGTGGTCGGGTCTTGCGGCGGCAGCGGTGCGCTGCCCGGTCTGGCTTGTAATCCCCAGGTGCCGAACGCCATCCCGGTCAGGGTGTAGGTGCCGACCAGGAAGACGACCTCCATCGCGGCCTTCTTCCCGACGGTGTCGACCAGCGTCTCCCAGGTGGCCCAGTCGGCCTGCCCGTCGGCGAGCAGTTCGTCGACGGTGTCCAGCACGACCCGGTCGGCGCCGGTGAAACGCTCGTTGCCCTCGACCAGGGCGGCGACGTCCTCGTCGGTGATGCCGACCGCGGCGCCCATCCGGACGTGCTGGCCCCATTCGAAGGCGGACCGGTGCCGCAGTGCCACCCGCAGGATGGCCAGCTCACGCAACCGGCCGGCGAGTTCACCCCTCATCAGCAGGAAACCGTTGAAGTGCAGGAACACTCGTGCCAGCTCGGGGTGGTGGGCGAGCATGCCGATGATGTCGAAGTTCAGCGGGTCATAGTGGTCACCGGAGCCGGCCCGGGGCACCTTGTCGGCGGGCAGTCCGAGCAGCGCGCCGAACGCCGCGTACTCGGCGTCGCCCCACTGCTCGGCGGTCAACGGTGCCAACTGGGGTCGGGTTTCGCTCACGAAGGAAATTCCATCTGCAGGTAGACGTCCAGGCGGACGATGCGGCCGTCGTCGTTGAAGCCGTAGACCGACAGCGTGTTCACCACGCTGCGGTAATCGCCGACCACGCTGCGTTCCTCGAGTTCCAGGAACACCAGGTCGCCGTGTTCGGTGACGCGTTTGAAGGTGCACTCCCATTCGGAGGTGGCGGCCCATCCGGTCAGGAATTCGACGTAGCCGGCCCAGTCCATCTCGTCCTTGAACGGACCGACCCGGTGGAAGTTCGCGGTGTCGACGAGCTGGGCCAGCGGGGCCCAACCCTCGGCGCCGAAACCCGGCGTCTTGGCCTCGGCGACCAGGTGGCCGGTGATATCGGCGTATTGCAGGACGGTTCTGCTGAGTCCGGTGTGCGCGGTGAGGATCTCGGCGAGTTCGGGCATCAGACGGCCGCCAGGTAGCGGTCGATGACGGAGTGGTAATGCGCGATGACGACCTCCTCGTTGACCAGTGCCATGTGGTCCAGCCGCGCGTTGCGCAGGCCCCGCTGCTGACGCGGCATCTGTTCGTAATCCTGTTGCAGTGCTTCGAAGTACTTGAAGCTGCCGGGCTCCTGCACGTCGATCAGCTCGGCGGCGAAGGCCGTGCGGTGCTCCGCGGGCAGCCACATGAAACTGGTGATGTGCCAGACGCACCGGTTGGGGTCGCCGTCGGGGTGCGGGGTGGACATGATCACCGTCGCCTCACCGGCGCGGATGGTCATGAAGAAGTTCGGGAACAGGACCCAGCCGTGGTTGTCGCTCATCTGGGCGTCGGTGAGGCCGTCGACGTCCAGGCCGTCGCGGGACAGGGTGTCGCGGGTGGCCTGCTGCAGCAGGGTCCGTCCGGTGATCCCGTCCGGGAAGGTGAGTACCCCGTCGGCGTCGCGGTATCCGTCGACGAGCTCGGTGAACCGGGGGAGTACCCGCACCACGCCCGGAAAGGTCTCGGGCAGTTCCATGATGCCCTCGACCTGCTTCTCCGGTCCCATGCCCTCGACGTGGGCGACCTCGAAGGGGGCGACGGCGATGCTGTGCTTGTCCAGGAACCGGTATTTCACCTTGGTGGGGTCGATGACCAGCACCCGCAGTAGTTGCGGGTGGATGCCCGAGACGTGGTAGCCCTCCTCGAAGGCGTCCATCACCACCTTCCAGTTGCAGTCCAGGGCCTCGCGCACATTGAGCACCGTGGTCATCTGGTCGAGGTGATAGGGCTCCAAGATGCGGATGACGTCCTCGCCCAGGAACTCTCGTAGCGGCGCGGCCTCGGGATCCGGGTTGAGGAAGACGAACCCGGCGAAGGTGTCCACCGGGACCTCCAGCAGGCCGTAGTCGTCCTTGTCGATCTCGGGTTTCGAGCAGCCCCGCAGCTTGCCCTGCTGGTCGTAGGACCACAGGTGGTACTGGCACACGATGCGCTGTTTGGCGTTGCCCTGGCCGCTGAACAGCGGATTGCCCCGGTGTCGGCAGGCGTTCACGAAACCCCGGAGGCGGCCGTCCTTTCCGCGCATCACCACGAAGGACTGATCGAAGATCCGGTACTCCTTGAAATCGCCGGTGTTCTCCAGTTCGTCCTCGCGGCCGACGATCTGCCACACCCGCATCCAGATGGCGTCGCGTTCGCGGCGGACGAACTCCGGCGAGGTGTAGCGGTCGGTCGGGATCTGCATGCGGAACAGGGTGCTCGCGTCGTCGGGACTCATGCCGTCGGTGTCGACCCATTCGCCGGGCCGGGCGGACTGCGCGGAATCGATGGACATGGCGTCCCCTTCTTCGGGCGGATGTTCGCGAAGAGATGGCGGCGCCGGAGCTGTGACGCCAGTCACGACAATACAGTTCTGAATCTCAGATACAAGGCTGTATTTGATATTGATCTCTGGGAGGATGGGGTGATGACCGAGCGCTGGACCAGGGAACGTCGCATGGAGCAGACCCGCACCGTCCTGCTCGATGCGGCGGAGAAGATCTTCGCCGGTCGCGGGTACGCCGGGTCGCTGGAAGACATCGCCGAGGCCGCCGGATACACCCGCGGGGCCATCTACGCCCAGTTCGGTGGCAAGGACGAACTCTTCCTCGCGGTCATCGAACGGCACCGTCAACGCTTCCTGGACGGGTTCGCCGATGTGATGCAGTCCTTCGACCGGCTCTCCGACATCGACGTGGCGGGCTTCGCGGAGCGGTGGCGGGTACTCAGCGGCACCGACGCCCAACAGGCGGCCGCGCTGAACTACGAGTTCACCCTGTTTCTGCTGCGCAACCCCGCCGCTCGGGACCGGGTGGCCGCGCAGCGGCGTGAGACGGTGCATTCGCTGGCCGAGTACATCACCAAAGGCGTTGCCCGGCTTGGTGGTTCGCTGAAGATTCCGGCCGAATCGCTGGCCCGGGTGCTGTTGGCGACCAATGACGGGGTGACGCTGGCCAGCCACCTCGACGGCGAAGACCTGTACCGGACGTTCCTGGAGTTGGTGATGTCCAGCGTCGGGCCGCCGGAGGGCTGAAGCCGCTCCAGCCTTGGCTCGGCCCACCCGGCGACGGATCAGCCCCCGATCGAGGTCACCGCCAAGGCGACGACGCAGGCCAATACGACCGCGGCGGTCGCCGCGTAGGTGACGGTGGCTGCTGAGCTGATCCGGTAGCCGCCCATCAATTCGGTGTCCCGCGCGATCCCGATGATCACGCCCAGTATCGGGAGCAGCAGAACGGCATTGAGGACTTGGGTGGCGACCAGGATCGTCACCAGTGGCGCTCCGGGTATCAGGACGATGAGCGCACCGACGGCAGTGACGGCCCCGAAGGTGAGGTAGAACGTCTTGGCTTCTCGGAAAGGATCATTCAGGGCGGCCTCGACTCCGGCGTACTCGCATACCGAATATGCCGTCGACAACGGCAGGATGGCTGCGGCCAGGACCGCCGCACCCACCAGTCCGAATCCGAACAGCGTCGATGCCAGGTCGCCGGCGAGGGGCTGCAAAGCGACAGCCGCGTCCGCCGCATCGGCAATGGTGCGGCCATCGAGGTGCAGTGTTGCAGCGCAAGCGACCACGACGAAGAAGCCGATGACACCGGTCAGCAGCGCACCGGTCACCACATCGACGCGCTCCAAGCGCAGGTCTTCGATCCGCAGTTTCTTGTCCACCGCGTAGGACTGGATGAAGGACAGCCCCCACGGCGCCAGAGTCGTTCCGACCGTGGCGGTGACGATCGCGACCGCCTCACGGTCGAGGGGCATGGTCGGGATCAGCAGCCCGTGGGCCGCGGCGCCCCAATCCGGGTCGGCCAAGATCCCCGAAGCGATGTAGGCCAGAAACACCGTCGACAACAAGAGGAGGAAGTGTTCGACGCGATGAAAACTGCCTCGAAGCACGAGTGCGGAGACCAGCAGGGCCGCGATCGGCACGCTGGCGTAGCGACTGACCCCGAAGAGCTCGAAACCCGCGGCGATACCGGCGAACTCGGCGCACGTTGTACCGATATTGGCAACGGTCAACGCGAGCAGGGCAGCCCCGCCCACGCGGACTCCGTACCGCTGGCGCACCAGACCGATCAATCCCTGACCGGTGACCACCCCCATACGCGCGGCCAGCGTATGGAACAGCACCAGAGCCAGCGTCGAGAGCAACAGAACCCACAGCAACTGGTACCCGTAGCTGGCACCCAGCACCGAGTACGTGGTGATTCCGGCCGGATCGTCGTCCGAGAGCCCGGCGAGCAGTCCTGGTCCCACGACCGCCACCAGCGCACCGATCGTCCACCGGCGCCGCTTCGCCACCCCCGTGCTCACCGCCGCGTCCCGTGCCGTCGGCGCGGCCAGATACCCGACCGCAGGAAGTGCCTCGGCCGTGGCCCCGGCGTGCGGGAGAGCCGGTGTGCCCAGTGGCCGGCACGAGTGGTCGGCATCGCGGCAACCACATCGGCGGCCTTGCTCCGCGTCAACGCGCGCAGCAACCGTTCCGCATCGTCGGGATGGCTGGCCGCGATGACGTCGGCGGCCAGGGCGGGAGCCTTGGCGGCAAGAATGTCTGCGGCCGGGCCGGTGCCGAGCTGAGCGACCAGCGTTGCCAGAGCACGCGCGTCCAGACGGTGGATCGCCGAGCTCGGGGCCGCGAGTTGGATACTGTGTCCGCGCTCGGAGAGCAGGTGCAGATCGGTCCAGGCGATCGCGTCGTTGCCGATCCGGCGGGCCAACCAGGTCGCCCCCAGTCGGCGCAGCACGGCATCGAATCCCACTTCGACGCCCACGACTTCCAGCTGACCGCCGGCTCTGCGGGTGATCACGACGTCCGCGACACGGGTGACACGACGACCGGTGATATCGACGACCTGAGCGTCCAGGACATCACGCGCCAGCCTGATCTCGTCATCGCCCGGAGGTCCGGCCGCGAACGGAGAATCTTGCGCCACTGCAGTTTTCAGGCGGACATGTCGGGGGTGCGCCATGTCGAGGGCGGTGCAGGGCACCAGCACCGAAGGCCTGCGTCGGCGGGCCAACTCCACATACTCGACTACCGGGAGGGCCCGGTCGGGATCGGCACGAGCCACCACGTCGGTGATGACACCCACCGAGGATCCGTGCGCGTCGAGGACATCCCCGTGCAGCAGCCTGCTGAGCAGCAGCACGTCAGCAACGAGCCGTGGATCTCGTCGACGACGGTGATCTCACCCCGCCGCCCATGCCTTGGCCTGTTCCAGTTCGTCCGCGCCGAAGACCGCGACCTCCCCGGGAACCATCCATGCCAGGGCGTGCAGCGTGTGCACGGCCCATTCCTTGTCAGTGACGACGGCGATACGTTTGAAAGCCGAATGGTGGGTCATCAGTGCTCCGAAACCGAGTTTGAGATCCTGCGCCAGACCCCCGGGGCCGAACCCCTCGTAGGTGGGTGCGATGACCTCGACCATCCGTATCTCGCCCGACTGCAGCATCTTCTCCATATCGGGCTTGAAGTCGCGCAAATCCTCGCCGCTGATCCGTCCGGACACCCGGAACCCGGACACACCCTCGGGCATGTCGGACAACACCTCGATCATCGGACGATCTCCCTTCCGCTGATATCACCGGTGCTGCGTCCCGGCGCCACCCGACGGCCCGATGTTGTCAAGTGTGGGTGGTGCAAACGCCCATGCGCCAGGGGCTTTAGTCCCTCGATACCGCCCGGCGACGGTGGTCGTGGAACCGGCGATACCGGACACCTCCAGAAAACTAGGCCGGGAAGAAGCCGTCGCCGGTCAGCACACCGGGCTGCCAGCCCTGCGCGCCCCGGCACAGCATGGGCCGGCCGTCGGCGGTCTGCGCGGCGCCCTTGGCCACCGAGCAGGGTGCGCCGACCTCCTGCACCCCGTGCAGGTCATACGAGACCGTCCAGAACCCGGTGTACACCGGCGGCCACTGGTTGGGGATCCAGCTGCACTTCATCGGCTGCCCGCCACGGCCCCGGCCGAAGGTGAACAGCGCGGTGTTCTCGCACGGGGCGCCGAGCGCGGCCTGGTAGTTCATCCCGGGCACATCGTTGGGGTAACGGCCCGACTCGTCGTCGGCGACCGCGGCCGGGGCAGAACCCAGTGCCAACGCCACCAGCGAGGCGACCAACGCCCGTTTCCCGATCATGTCCCACCCTTTGCCGTCGACCCCGTACCGCGGCAAAGTCTAGTGAGGTGAGCGGTCCGCGCGGGGCCTATTCGGGCGCGTCGAGGACGCTGACCGCGATGCCGTAGGGCAGGAAGCGGACCCGCCGGGCCGGATCGGTGTTGTTCTTGTTGGCCCGCAGCGCGTCCAGCTCGGTCGGATAGACCTCTTCGATGTGCGCCCCGCCCGCGTCGTCCACGGTGTAGACGGCCCACACTCCGTCGCCGGCGTCCCCGGCGGTCTCCGGCCTGGACGGCTGCATCTGGCCGGTGAACTGATCGATCAGGGTGGCCCAACCAGCGCGCTTGCCGAACCGGTCCAGCGCGTCGCGCAGGCCTTCCCCGGCTTCGCGGGCGAGCCTGTCAAAATCTTCAGGGTCGATACCGAACGGCCCGTTCTGGCTCATTGCCGTCCTCCTTCACACAGGGGTGGTACCCAAGGATATGTCCACAACTCGAAGTGCGGTTCTGGCGACGGTGGAGCGCTCGCCCGCGGCGGCCGGTGCGCACGACCGGACCGGCTGGGTCGGGCTGTTCACCGACACGGGCATCGTCGAGGACCCGGTCGGTTCCCGGCCGCACGCCGGGCGGGCCGAGATCGAGCGTTTCTACGACACCTTCATCGCGCCGCGCGACATCACCTTCCACCGTGACATCGACATCGTGCGCGGCCGGACGATGCTGCGCGATCTGGTGCTGGAGGTGACCATGGGCCCGGCGGTGACCATGCGCATCCCGGCGATCCTGCGCTACGACCTCGAACCGGGCGGCCCCGCCGACGCGGATCTGCGCATCTCCCGCCTGCGGGCGTACTGGGAACTGCCGGCGATGGCCTGGCAGTTCGCCCGCAACGGGCCGGCCGCCGTACCGGCGTCCGTGCAGCTGGCCCGGGCGATGCTGGCCAATCAGGGCCCGGCCGGTGCGGTCGGGTTCATGTCCGGCCTGGTCGGGGTGGGCTCGCGCGGGAAGCGGTGTGTGGCGCAACTGGTCGACGATGCCTGCGCGGGCGACGAGGTGTCGGTGCGGCGCCTGCTCGGATCCGGTGTGGAGGTGACCGCCGGGGACCGCGACCGGCTGCGGACCGCGGACTTGGTCGAATCGTTGGCCGGCGCGCGGCGGCGCACCACCATCGTCGCCGGGCGCCATGTCGCGGTCAGCGTGACCGGACCCGGCGGTGACGCGGTGCTGATCGTCGAGGTGGGCGTGCGGCCGACCCGGGTCCGGCGGGTGCGGGTGTTCCTCGACGGCGACCACGCCGGGGACCAAGACCCGGACTGAGCCGCCCGGCATGAGACGGTAATAGTCACCATGGACAGTTCTTCGCCCGCCGAGCCGCCGGCCGCCGACGCTGCGCCGCAGTACCTGAGCTACGAGGAGTTCGGCCGCAGATTCTTCGAGGTCGCGGTCACCGATCAACGGGTCGCGGATGCGATCGGCGCGATCGCCGGCGAAGAGTTCGAGATGGGCCCCATGGGCCAGGGCCCGGGCGGCATCGCCAAGGTCACCGCGCGGGTGAAGGTGCAGGCACCGCGGGTCAACCGGCAGGTGGGTCGGGCCATCACCTTCGACATCCGCATCCCGCTGGAGATCAACCTGCTGGTGGATCTGCGCATCGACCGGCCGCGCTTCCTGGTGTTCGGTGAGATCGCGCTGACGGCCACCGCCCGGGCCGCGGCGCCGCTGCTGCTCATCATCGACGTGGACAAGCCGGGCCCGCGGAACATCACCATCCAGGTCACCTCGGGGACGCTGCGCGGCGAGGTGCTGCGGGTACTGGCCGGCATCGACTCCGAGATCAAACGGTTCGTCGCGGCGCATGTGGCGGGCGAGATCGACAGCCCCGGGGCGCATCAGGCCCGGATCATCGACATCGCCGCCCAGATCGACGCCGGGTGGGCCGGCATGTGACCCCGTAGGATCAACGACCATGCGCCGCACCACGACCTGCCTGCTGTCCACCCTCGCCGCGGCCTCGGCCGCACTGGCGGTCGCGGCACCGGCATCCGCGGACTCCGTCGCCGACAGCTTCCTGACCGCGCTGGACCGGGCCGGGGTGACCGCACCGACCACCGTCGACAAGGTCGCGCTCGGTCAATCGGTGTGCCCGATGCTCTCCGAGCCGGGGCAGAACGCGGCCAACGTCGCCGCCAAGGTCGCCGACACCGCGGGCATGTCGCTGGGACCGGCGACCATGTTCACCGGGGTGGCCATCTCGATGTTCTGCCCGGCCGCGGTGGCCGGGATCGGGGACGGCAAGGTGTTCGGCCTGGAACCCTCGACCCTGCTGGACGTTTCGCGCGGCCTGGCCGGCATCTGAGCGCAGCGCGTCAGCCGAGTCCCACCACCAGACTGTCGCCGAGCAGTCGCAGCGGCGCCAGACCTGGCACCACTCCCGACATCCGGGCCCGCTCCAGTGCGGCGGCCCCGGGTTGTTCCACCACGATGACACCGGCCGGGGTCGGTGAGTCGCCGGCCTGCTGCTCGACGCTGTCCGGCCCCTCCGGTGCCGCGTTCCCGGGTGCGGCCAACCCGATCGACGCGCCCGCCAGCGCTGCCCCCAGCGCTGTGATGAATCCTCTTGCCCTCATGGCTTTATGCCTTCTTTCCCTTGCTGCCCGGTGTAACCGGCGGTGGGGGCGCTAAATTCCGGGCGTCGGGAATGCTTGAC
This sequence comes from Mycolicibacterium aurum, assembly GCA_900078775.1. Classification (GTDB taxonomy): domain Bacteria; phylum Actinomycetota; class Actinomycetes; order Mycobacteriales; family Mycobacteriaceae; genus Mycobacterium; species Mycobacterium aurum_A. The sequence goes on along the minus strand of LT549889.1, from coordinate 2,320,749 downwards.
AACCGGTCTGCGGTCCGCATTAGCCTGCGGATATGCCGCGATTGAGTGCAGGTCTGTTGGTCTATCGCATCATCGAGGGCATCCCCGAGGTGCTGATCGGTCATCCCGGCGGCCCGTTCTGGGCACGCAAGGACGACGGCGCCTGGACCATCCCCAAGGGCGAGTACGACGAGACCGAGGACCCGTGGGCGGCGGCCCGCCGCGAGTTCGCCGAGGAGCTGGGCCTGCCTGCTCCCGACGGTCCGCGCATCGAGTTCGCGCCGCTGCGCCAGCCCAGCGGCAAAGTGGTCACCGTCTACGCCGTCGAGGCCGATCTGGACGTCCGCGATGCGGTGAGCAACACCTTCACCCTGGAATGGCCCAAGGGTTCCGGCACGTTCCGGGAGTACCCCGAGCTGGACCGGGTGGGCTGGTTCAGTGTGGTCGAGGCGCGCGAGAAGTTACTCAAAGGCCAACGGCCACTACTGGATTCACTGCTGCAGGCGCTGACCGACCGGATCGCCGGCCAGTGACCGGGTCAGGGTAGGCCGTTGCTGCGGCGGATCTGCTCGCGGCATTCCCGACGGGTCTGGCCGGTCTGTTCCATGCACACCCGCACCGGTGACTCCTCGGCCACCGGCAGCGGCTGCTCGGTGGGATCGGTGCTGGTGACGGTCGGGACCGGGACCGCACCGGGGGTCAGCGACCAGATGGTGGCGTCGGTGTCCTGCAGCGTCGCGCAGTAGGCCGGGCTGCCGTCGGCGGTGACGGCGGTGGCACCCACCGGTAGACAGTCGGCCCCGATGGTGACGGTCGCCGGCGGGGCCGCGGTGGTGGTCGTCGTCGTCGAGGTCGTCGTCGTGGAGGTCGCAGCCGTCGTCGGTGCCACCGCGGTCGAGGTGGTCGTCGGCGCGGTGGTGGTGCCCGGGGTCACGGCGCGCTCGTCGTTGTCGGCCCGGTTGAGTTCGTACAGGGCCGCCGCCGTCGCCGCGCACAGCGCGACGGCCAGCACCGCGGCGACGATGACGGGACCGCGTAGCTTGCGCGCCGGGCCCGGGCTCGCGGGCGCCATCCGGGTCTGGCCGAGGGTGTCGCCGACCAGTTGGTGGCTGAGCGCGCGGGCGAAGTCGGCGCACCGCTCGAACCGGTCGGCCGGATCCTTGGCCAGCGCCTTGGCGAACACCGGGTCCAGATGCGCGAGTTCGGGGCGACGGTCCCCGATGGTCGGGGGAGCGGAGGACAGGTGCTGGCTGATGACCACCGCGGGATTGGTGTTCTGGAACGGCGGCTTGCCGGTGAGCAGTTCGTAGGCGGTGGCAGCCAGCGCGTACTGGTCGGCCTGGCCGGTCACCGCACTGCCCATCAGCTGCTCCGGGGCGGCATAGGACACCGTGCCGACGGTCATGTTGGTGGCCGTCAATCCGCTGACGTCATCGGACCACCGGGCAATGCCGAAGTCGGCCAACAGAATTCGGCGATCGGCGGCCCTGGTGTCGGAGAGCAGGATGTTGGCCGGTTTGACGTCGCGGTGCAGCAGCCCACGCTGATGGGCGTAGTCCAGGGCATCGGCCACCGCGGTCACGATCTCGTCGACCTGTTCGGCCGGCAGCCCGCCGGGATGCTGCTCGCGCAAGTACCGGGAGGTGTCGGTGCCCGGCACGTAATCCATGGCGATCCACAACTGCCCGTCGTGCTCACCGCGGTCGTGCACCCCGACGATGTGCGGATGCCACAGCGTGGCCGCGATATCGGCCTCACGTGCGAAGCGCTGCCGGTACTCGTCGTCGGCGGAGACGCCGGCCTTGAGGACCTTCAGCGCGTCCTGGCGGGGCAGCCGGGGATGCTGGGCGAGGTAGACCTCGCCCATTCCGCCGGTGCCGAGGCACTGCACGATGGTGTACCCCGCGAACTGGTCCCCGACCTGCAGCGGCATGGGTGGATCCCCGGCGCCCGGCTCAGGCTGGCGGCGGTACGGGGGCCGGTGAGGTCGGGACGCCCGCGCCCGGAGGCGGCATCGGGGTGGGCGTCACGGTGGTGACGCCGTTGGCGCCGACGGTGCGTCCGCCGGGGCCGGAACCGGTCGAGTTGCTCAGCCCGGCCTCGTCGAAGGCCTCCTGGGTGCAGTTGAGCATCAGGATCATCCGGCCGGAGGTGTTGAACTTCTGCTTGTCCACCACGCACATGCTCTGCTGCAGGTCGCTGCCCACGGCGCCGCCGAAGGTGGCCTTGATGCCGTTGCCGGCCAGGATCTGCACCGCGCGGCCGTAAGTCTGGCCGACGACGTTGTACGGGCTCTCACTCTCCGAGGCCGGAGCGGAATGGGCGGTGCCGGCGACGATCATCGTCGCCACTGCTGCCGCGCTGGTGCCGAGCCCCAACGCAAGTACCTTGTTCACATGCCCTCCGGGTGTCGCGGTGCGTTGCGAAGATATCGCAGATACCCACCTGTAGAAACTCCAGTCACGATTCCATCGTCCGAACCTGGGTTTTCATTACTTCGGCCAGCGCCTGTGCGCGCGGATCGGTGAAGACCTCCTCGAGCCGCAGCCGGCGGCCGTCCGGCCCGGCCAGCGGCACCCGCCAGTTCGGGTACTCGTCGGTGGTGCCGGGCTGATTCTGCGCCCGCACATCGCCGACCGCATCCGGTAGCGCCAGCGCCAGCAGCTTGGACGGGGTGCGGCCCAGATAGCCGTACAGCCCGCGGATGATCTCCTCGGTGTCCGGGTCGTCCCCGACGAGCCCGAGTCGGCGCAGTTCGTCCAACCAGGCGGTCTGCTCGGCCAGGTCGTGCGCGAGTTCCTCCTCGGCCGGGCGGGTCAGCAGCCCGAGGTCCTCTCGGATCCGGATGTGCTCCCCGGCCAGGTAGCCGGCCGTCGGCGGCAGATCGTGGGTGGTCACCGACGCCAGGCAGGCCTCCCGCCAGCGGTCGGCGGGCAGCGGCCGGTCCTCGCGGCCCCATTCCCGGTCCCGTTCGAACCACAGGATCGAGGTGCCGAACAGCCCGCGCGCGGCCAGATAGTCGCGCACCCACGGTTCGACGGTGCCCAGGTCCTCACCGACCACCACCGCCCCGGCCCGCAGCGCCTCCAACGCGACGATGCCGATCAACGCGTCGTGGTCGTAGCGCACATAGGTGCCCTCGGTGGGTGGGGCGCCCTCGGGGATCCACCACAGCCGGAACAACCCGATGATGTGGTCGATGCGGACCCCACCGGCATGCCGCAGCACCGCGTTGACCAACGCCCGGAACGGCGCGTAGCCGGCCTTCTGCAGCTGATCGGGCCGCCACGGCGGCTGCGACCAGTTCTGCCCCAGCTGGTTGTACTCGTCCGGGGGTGCGCCGGCGCTGACGCCGAGGGCCAGCACGTCCTGCAGCGCCCAGGCGTCGGCGCCGTTCGGGTCCACCCCGACCGCCAGGTCGTGCATGATGCCCAGCGGCATCCCGGCCTGCACCGCGGTGGCCTGCGCGGCGGTCAGTTGGTCGTCGAGCAGCCATTGCAGCCAGCGGTGGAAGTCGACGGCCCCGGCGTGCGCGGCGGCGAACTCGGCGACCGCCGGGCTGTCCGGATGGCGGAGTTCCTCGGGCCAGTGATGCCAGTCCGCGCCGTACTTCTCGGCCAGCGCGCACCAGGTGGCGAAGTCGTCGAGGCTGCGGCCCTCGCGGGCCCGGTAGCCGGCGTAGGCCAGTTCACGGCCGGCCGAGCGGGGCACCCGGTACAGCTGGGCCAGCGCCGCCCGCTTGACCTTCCAGGCGGCGTCCCGGTCGATGCCCGCGCCACGGTGGGCGCGGCGGGCCAGCTCGGCGCGGGCCCGGCGCAGCGGACCGCGCTTGCGCAGCGACGCGTACTCGGGGACGGCCTCCACGCGCAGGTAGAGCGGGTTCACGAACCGCCGCGAGGTGGGCAGATACGGCGAGGGTTCCATCGGGGCCACCGGTGCGGCTGCGTGCAGCGGGTTGACCAGGATGAAGCCCGCCCCGTGCCGGGTCGCCGACCAGACCGCCAGGTCGGTCAGGTCGGTGAGATCGCCTGTTCCCCAAGAGTTCTCGGAGGAGACGCTGTAGAGCTGGGCGGCCAGGCCCCAATGCCGGCCGGCCGGGGCCGCCAGCGTGGCGGGGGCGACGATGAGCTCCGTGGCGCTGTCGGTCGTGCCGCTGCGGGCGTGCAACCGGTGATAGCCCGGCGGCAGGTCGGCGGGCAGTTCGAAGGTCGCCTCACCCACCAGCCGGCCGTCGAGTTCGTATGGCGGACGGTTGTTTTCGAGTTGCCGCAGACCGGTGCGCAGCGATCCGTCCTCCAGCTGGATGGACGGCTCGACGGGGTCGCCGTGGGTCACGTGCACCCAGAACGCGGAGGCGGTGCCGGAGCGCGCGACGACCGTCGGCGGCAGCGGCTGCGACCAGTGGTCACGCTCATGGGCCAGCCGGGCCTGCACGCGTTCGGTCCCGGTGCCCGCGGGTACCCCGAGAGCGGCCAGCACCCCGACCAGGGTGTGCTCGGGGACCGGGACGTTGTGCCCGCGCCAGTCGACGAACTCGGTCGCCACGCCGTACAACTGTGCGAGGTCGGCCAATTCGCTCATGGGCGCCATACTGCCGGATTCGGCTGCGCGGTGCTCGACTCGGCGTCCCCCGGCTTGCCGGTGCGCGCGGTGGACGGTCGGTACCGTCGGGTGTATGTCCTCCGTCCGGCCGGTCTCGGTGCCGGACCGGCGGGCCAGGGTCGCGGTGGCGGCCCTGTTCTTCACCAACGGTGCGGTGTTCGCGAACCTGCTGCCCAGGTACCCGGAGATCAAGACCGACCTGGGCCTGACCAACGCCGGGTACGGGGCGGTGGTCGCCGCGTTCGCGGCCGGGGCGCTGGTGGCCGGACTCGCGGCGGGCGCGGTCATCCGCCGGGTGGGTTCGGCGCGGGCCGCGGTCTTCTCGACGGTGGCGATGGCGGTGTTGATCCTGGCCGCCGGGTTCGCGACCGCGCCGGTGGTGCTGGCCGGTGCGCTGTTCGTGGCCGGCGCCTGCGATGCGGTCACCGACGTCGCGCAGAACGCCCACGGCCTGCGGGTGCAGCAGCGCTACGGGCGGTCCATCATCAACTCGCTGCACGCGGTCTGGGCGGCGGGCGCCATCCTGGGCGGGTTGATGGGCGCGGCGGCCATCGCACTGCACCTCGGCCGGGCGACGCACCTGGGCATCTCGGCGGCGGTGTTCGCCACGGTGGCGATCGCGGCCTACCCGTATCTGCTGTCCGGGCCCGATCACCTGGCGGACGGGCAAGAACGTTGCGCATCCGGCCGGTCCGCCGGGCCCGCGGTCTACGCGGCGCTGGCCGCGCTGGTGGCGATCGCCATCGCGGGCGCGGTGATCGAGGACGCCGGCGCCACCTGGGCGACGCTGTACCTGCGCGACGGGGTCGGCGCGCCGGGCCCGCTCGCGGTGACCGGGTATGTGGCGCTGATGGTGTGCATGTTCATCGGACGGTTCACCGGGGACCGACTGGTGGACCGGTTCGGGGAACGCGCGGTCGCCCGGGTGGGTGGGCTGCTCATCGCCGCGGGCATGGGTGCGGCCCTCGCGGTGCCCAGCGTGCCGGGCACCGTCGCCGGTTTCGCCGCGGTGGGGCTGGGGGTGGCGACCCTGGTGCCGGCCGCCATGCACGGAGCCGACCGGCTGCCCGGGCTGCGCCACGGCACCGGGCTGACGGCGGTGGCCTGGTTGATGCGGGTCGGGTTCGTGGTTTCCCCGCCGGTGGTGGGCCTGATCGCCGACGCGGCCGGGTTGCGGGCCGGACTGCTGCTGGTGCCGGCGGCGGGTCTGCTGGTCGCCGTGTTGGCCGGGGTGCTCAGTGCACGCCGGCCGTCTCGATGGTGAGCACCCCGGCGATGATCAACCCGATGCCGATCGCCATCCGCGCGGTCAACGGGTCATGGAACAGGAACCGGGCCGCGATCGCCACCAGCGCGACCCCGCAGGCCGTCCAGACGCCATAGGCCACGCCCACCGGCATGCCCAGCGACAGCGACAGCCACAGCAGATAGAACGACAGGGCGTACCCGGCGATCACGGGCAGCAGCCACCTCCTGCGCCGGAACCCGTCGGAGGCGCGCAGCGACAGCGTCGCCAGCACCTCCACGCCGATCGCCCCGGCCAGCGCCAGCCACATCATGAGCTCACCTCGGCCGGGTTCGCCCGGGATCCGAACTCGACGAACAGCACACCGGCGATGATCAGCGCGATGCCCGCGGCGATCGGCCAGGTGAACGCCTCGCCGAAGATCACCGAGGCCGCCACCGCGGTCACCGCGGTGCCGGTGGCGCCCCAGATGCCGTACGCCACCCCGACCGGCATGCCGACCCGCAGCACCGCGGCCAGCAGGACGAAGGAGGCGACGTACCCGACGACGACGAGGACCAACCAGGCCGAGTGGTCCTGGGAGGCGCGCAACGACAGCGTGCCGCTGACCTCCGCGGCGATGGCTGCGCCGAGCAGCATCCATTTGTGCACGCCGGATGATATCCGGAGTCAGGCTGCAGTCGTTCTCGTCTGGAACAGTTCCGACACCGCATCGGCCACCCGGTCCAACTGTTCGGCGGAGTGCCTACCCAGACCGCACTCGGTCGAAATGCCGAACTGCGGCAGGAACTTTGCAGCCAGCGCGGCCCGGTAGCGGGCGCCCGCCGCGCCGTCCTCGGCGTGCAGCAGCCCCAGATAGAACTCGGTCTCCGGTTCGATCGCCAGATCGGCCAGCGGCTGCCAGTGCGCCAGCCGGTTCCAGGTGGTCACCGTCGCCGCCTGGATGGCGTCGATACGACGCGGCACATGCCGGGACAGGCCGTTGGACACCGCGACGATCACCGAGGCGTCGCGCGGATAGATGTGCCTGCCACCGCGGGCGGCGGCCTCCTCATCGGGTGGGTCGCCCATGAACGGGGACGCCCCGAACTTCGAGTCCCCATAGCAGAGATGGAAGGCCAGCTCCACGTCCTCATGCACCCAGGACGCCGGCCGCGCGGTGACCTCGTAGATCTCCTCGAAGTCCTTGTACGGGTTGGGAAACCAGCTCTCGATGGTGGCGTCTTCGACCGGCAGATCCCACTGGATCACCAGGTCCCGGTGCGGGATCGCATCCTGGATCGCCTGCACGCTGTCGCGCAGTGGGACCTCGTAGGCCCGGGCCACCTCGACCTGGGAGTCGAACTCGACGAAGAAATTCACCGCGTTGAACGGGGTCGGGATGGACACCAGGAACTTCGATTCCGGCGCCAGCTCACCGCGTTCCCGCGCGGCCCGGAACAACGCATACGACGCGGCGGCGTAGTCGGGGTAGCCGAAGGTGGGGAAGCGGACGTCGGCGGCGGTGGTGCCGGGCTTGAGCCGCGCGAGTTTGCGGCCGCCGGTCTCCAGCACGTCCAGCGTCGGGTTGTCCAGGAAGTGCGGGGTCTGGGTGAGCACCCAGTTGGCCCGTTCCCCGGGTTCGCCGTCGGGCACCCGGGTCACCCCCGGCAGCCGTTCGCCGACGAACCGGAAGGCGTCCTCGACGGTGGGCTGGTTGATGCTGCCGGTCAGATAGAAGCTGTTGCGGTATCCCATGATCGGCTCCTCAGAGGACCAGGCCGAGGCGGGGCGGGCGGGTGCCGTGCAGGGTGTGGTTGCCCAGGTGGACGTATTTCCAGCGGGCCGGGTCGTGCAGCGAGTGCACCCGTACGTTGCGCCAGTGCCGATCCAGGTTCACCTCGCCGTCGGTGCCCGAGGTGCCGGTGAGTTCGAAGATGCCGCCGGCGATCTCGACACCGAACTCCTGGGCCAGTGCCTTGGCCGCGGACACGGTGAGGCTGGCGTCCGCGGCGGCGTCCCGGGACAGCTCCTCGGCGGCCTGCCCGGCGTCGATCAGGTCGGCGCCACGGGCCAGCAGTGCCTCCAGCGCGTACAGTCGCGCGGTCAGTTCACCGAAGCGCCGCACGATGTGCGGTTCCTGGTCGGCGCGTTCGATGCCCGCGTCGAGCGCCTCCTTCCACGGCCGGGATCGGGTGCGCACGAACTCGGCGCCGTCCTCGAGTGCGGCCCGGGCGATGCCGATGTCGATGGCGGCATGCAGGGCTTGGTCGTAGGCGCCCAGCACGCTGGGCGGCGCGTCCACCGGATCGGGTACGGGGCCCTCCTCGATCACCAGATCGTCCTCGACCACCACCCCCTGCAGGCGTACCTCGCCGCTCTTGGTGCCGCGTTGGCCGAAGGCCGACCACTTCTCCAGGTCCAAGGTGACCCCGGGCTGGTCGGGCCGGATGAAGACGGTGGCCGTCTCACCGGGCTTGTCGGCGATGAGGGCGGCCACCGCGATCCAGGTCGCGCCCAACGTGCCGGTGGCGTAGTACTTCACTCCGTTGAGTTCCCAGCTGCCGTCCGCGCGCCGGGAGATGCTGGTGCGGCGGTCCAGCGCGCTGGCGGTGCCGCGCTCGGCGGTGGCGTTGCCGAGCTGGGCACCGGCCAGGATGTCGCGGTAGATCCGCAGCGCGGGCTGCTGGTCGACGGGCAGCCCGCCGATCGCCTGGGACACCACGAAGTGGGCCAGCAGCAACTGCCCCAGCGCGCCGTCCCCGCGGGAGAGCCGGCGCAGCACCTCGATCTGCACCGAGGCGGGCAGACCGGGGCCGCCGTGCGCGGCCGGCACCGGTACGGCCAGCAGCCCGGACCGGGAAACCAACTGCAGCTGGGGCAGCAGGGAGGTGTCGGTGCGCTCGCGGTCGGCGGCGCCGGGCGCCAGCTCCGCGGCGACCGCAGCGGCCGCGGCCAGCGCGGCGTCGGGGGTGTCCAGAACCGGGATGGAAGTGACTGATTCAGCGATGTCGAGGGCCATCCCCGGAACGCTACGGTCGGCGCTGGCCGGCGCCGAGGGTTCTGAGCAGCGCGAATGTATCTCCTCCGGGCGGGCCTGACGAACCGTGGAACGGGTGCGTACCGTGGAAATGTTCGCGTGAAGGGAGAGCATCATGGCCGACGCGCCGATCGTCGACACCACCTACGGGCCCGTCCGCGGCATCAGCGACGGCACCGTCTCGGCGTGGCTGGGCGTCCGCTACGCCGCACCTCCGGTCGATGCGCTGCGCTGGCGGGCCCCGCAGCCGCCGCAACCGTGGACCGAACCGGCCGACGCCTCCGAGGTCGGGCCGGTCTGCGCGCAGCCCACCGATCCGCGGATCCCGATCGATCTGGGAGCGCGCCAGGGCGCGGACTGTCTGAACCTGAACGTCTGGGTGCCCGGCCGGGGCGAGCGCAGCGACGGGGGATCACCCGGCGGGTCGGCCTCGAAGCCGGTGCTGGTGTGGGTGCACGGCGGGGCGTATGTGCTGGGTTCGGGTGCGCAGCCGCTGTATCACGGCCGCCGGCTCGCCGTCGATGACGACGTGGTGGTGGTGACGCTGAACTACCGGCTCGGCGCCTTCGGCTTCCTGGACCTGTCCTCCTTCGGCGCGGACTTCGACACCAACCTCGGCCTGCGCGACGTGCTGTTCGCCCTGCACTGGGTGCGCGACAACATCGCCGCCTTCGGCGGTGACCCCGACCGGGTGACCCTGTTCGGGGAGTCGGCGGGTGGCGGCGTCATCACCGCCCTGCTGGGCAGCCCGGCCGCGGCGGGGCTGTTCCACCGCGCGATCGTGCAGAGCTCACCGGTCACCTCGGTCTACGACCAGAACCGGGCACGCCGCACCGCCGAGTTGTTCCTCGCCGAACTCGGCCTGTCCACCGGCGACACCGATCAGCTCACCACGGTGCCCGAGACCGCGCTGGTGACGGCCAGCAAGCAACTGTTCAACGATGTGCCCCGACAGTCGCCCGGCACGCTGGCGTTCGTCCCGATCGTGGACGGCGATGTGGTGCCCGACTATCCGGCGCAGTTGGCCCGCACCGGGCGCACCGCGGCGGTCCCGCTGATCATCGGCACCAATCAACATGAGGCGGCGCTGTTCCGGTGGATGCGTTCCCCGCTGCTGCCGATCACCCCGCAGGCAATCACCGATATGTTCGCGGCCATCGCCGCCGAGCAGCCGGGCCTGCAGATCCCCACCCAGGCCGAGATCGAGGCGGTCTACCGCGGCCGGGGGAAGAAACCGGGCATGGGTGTGGCGCGCGACGTCGGGTTCCGGATGCCCTCGATCTGGTTCGCCGAGGGCCACAGTCAGGTCGCGCCGGTGTACATGTACCGATTCGACTGGGCCACCCCGATGCTGCGGGCACTGCGCCTCGGCGGCGCGCATGCGACCGAATTGCCCTATGTCTGGGGCAATCTGGTGGCCGGGCCGAAGGATCCGACGTTCAAATTGGGCGGCCTGGCGACCGGCAAGGCGGTGTCGCGCCGGATGCGGGCCCGCTGGTGCAACTTCGCCGCGGGCGCGGAACCCACCGCGGGGCCGGGGGAGGCGCGCTGGCGGCCGTACCGTGCCGAGGACCGGGCCACGCTGCTGATCGGCGCCGCCGATACCGTCGCCGACGACCCGGACCATGTGCAGCGCACGACGTGGGGTACCGACGTGCTGAGCTTCCGCTGATGGTTGTCCCCGGCTTTGTTCACCCGACCGCTGCCAACGGATAGGCTCATCGACATGGAACCGTTGCCCGGTTTGCTGGAAGCGCTACCCCCGCAGATGCGCGATCCGGTGATGTTCGCTATCCCGTTCTTCCTGCTGCTGCTGGCGGTGGAATGGGCGGCGGCGCGCAAGCTGGAAAGCCTGGAGTCCGCGGACCGCGCACCGTCGGGGGCGTATCAGACCCGGGACGCCTGGACGAGTCTGTCGATGGGGCTGGTGTCGGTGGTCACCACCGCCGGCTGGAAGTTCCTGGCGCTGCTGGGATATGTCGCGTTGTACGCCTACGTCGCGCCCTGGCAGCTGTCCCCGTCCAAGTGGTACACCTGGGTCATCGCCATCGTCGGCATCGATCTGCTCTGGTACTTCTATCACCGCTTCGCACACCGGATTCGGCTGGTATGGGCTACCCATCAGGCGCACCACTCCAGTCAGTACTTCAACTTCGCGACCGCGCTGCGGCAGAAGTGGAACAACAGCGGCGAGATCCTGATGTGGACACCGTTGCCGCTCTTGGGTGTTCCGCCCTGGATGGTCTTCTTCGCCTTCTCGCTCAACCTGATCTACCAGTTCTGGGTACACACCGAGCGCATCGACCGGATGTGGCGTCCGTTCGAGTTCGTCTTCAACACCCCCTCGCATCATCGGGTGCACCACGGCATGGACCCGGAGTATCTGGACAAGAACTACGGGGGCATCTTCATCGTGTGGGACCGGCTGTTCGGCACCTATCAGGACGAGTTGTTCCGCCCGCACTACGGCCTGACCAAACAGGTCGACACCTTCAACATCTGGAAACTGCAGACCCACGAATACGTTGCCATCGGCCGCGACGTCCGGGCCGCGCGCCGGTGGCGGGACAAGCTCGGCTACGTCTTCGGCCCGCCCGGATGGGCGCCGCGGGAAACGCGGCAGCCGGTGTCGAGTGGCGCGGACTGATCCGTGGTGGCTGCACGGGCCACCCAGTAGTCTCGCGATGTGAAAACAGTTTTCGACGCAGCCGTCGATCCGGCACTGGTGGATCGATCGCTGGCGGGCAGCACGTTCGCGCCGGTGTGGCTGGACATCCCACGCCCCGAGTACGCCCCGCTGACCGGCGTGCTGGACTGCGATCTGCTGGTGGTCGGCGGCGGTTACACCGGACTGTGGGCGGCGTTGCATGCCGCCGAACGCCATCCGGGTCGCAAGATCGTGCTGATCGAGGCGAACCGGATCGGCTGGGCCGCCTCCGGGCGTAACGGCGGATTCGTCGACGCCAGCCTCACCCACGGCGCCGAAAACGGGAAGTCGCGCTGGCCAACCGAATTCGACACCCTGCAGGCGATGGGGCTGGAGAACCTGGACGGGATGGCCGCCGACATCGAACGGCTGAACCTGGATGTGGACTGGCAGCGCACCGGCATGCTGACGGTGGCCACCGAACCGCATCAGGTCGAGTGGCTGGCCGAGTCCGCCGCCGAGGGCGAGGGGGAGTACCTCGATGAGGCCCGGGTGCGCGGCGAGGTCAATTCACCCACCTACCGGGCGGGCCTGTTCGAGCCGGACACCTGTGCGATCGTGCACCCGGCGAAGCTGGCCGTCGAGCTGGCCCGCGCCTGCCAGGAGGCCGGCGTACAGATCCACGAATACACCCGGGCGGTGTCGGTGGCGTCGGCCGGCAGCGGATTGCGGGTCGGCGCCGAGAACGCCGTGGTGAACGCCGAGCGCGTGGTGCTGGCCACCAACGTGTATCCGAGCCTGATCCGCCGAAACCGTTGGTACACCGTGCCCGTGTACGACTACGTGCTGGCCACCGAGCCGCTGAGCACCGACCAACTGGACCGGATCGGCTGGCGGAACCGGCAGGGGGTAGGGGACTCGGCGAACCAGTTCCACTACTACCGGCTCACCGCCGACAACCGGATCGTCTGGGGTGGCTACGACGCCGTCTACCACTACGGGCGGCGGGTGGACGCGGCGTACGAGGACCGGCAGCAGACCTACCGGATGCTGGCCGAGCACTTCTTCATCACCTTCCCGCAGCTCGACGACGTCCGGTTCAGCCATCGCTGGGCCGGCGCGATCGACACCAACACCCGGTTCTGCGCGCACTGGGGGACCGCCCGCGGCGGTCGGGTCGCCTATGTCAACGGCTTCACCGGCCTCGGGGTGGGCGCCACCCGGTTCGCCGCCGATGTCTGCCTGGATCTGCTCGACGGGGCCGCCACCCCGCGCACCCGGCTGGAGATGGTCCGTAGGAAGCCGCTGCCTTTCCCGCCGGAACCCGTTGCGAGCGTGGGCATTCAGGCCACCCGATGGTCGTTGGACCGGGCCGATCATTCGGCGGGCCAGCGCAACGTGCTGCTGCGGACCCTGGACGCGCTGGGCCTGGGCTTCGACTCCTGACCTAGCCGGGCAGGACCATCGGCACCCGTTCGTCGAGAGTTACCGGTTCCGGTGATCAGAACCGGTATTCCGGGGTCTCCTCGTCAGTAGGCTGAGCCGCGCGTGAACTGTCGAAAGGGGAGTGCGACATGACAGACAGCCTGCAGAAGGGCGAGAAGCTCGCCCAGGGGGAATCGCTGACATCCAAGAACGGGGCCTACCGGCTGGTCCTGCAGGATGACGGCAATCTGGTGCTGTACAGCGGGGACAGCGCGGTGTGGTCGACCGGCACCGACGGCCAGAACGTGGTCCGGGCCGAGGTGCAGGGCGATGGCAACTTTGTGTTGTACACCTCCGACAAACCCGTCTGGCACACCGACACCAAGGGTGCCAAGGACGTGCGGCTGGTGTTGCAGGACGATCGCAATCTGGTGCTGTACGGGTCCGACGGGGTGGCCTGGGCGTCGGGCACCGACACGGCCGAACCGCCGCCGACTCCCGCGGCCCCGCCGCCGGCCGCCGCACCACAGGCCGCACCGGCGGCCGCGGAGGAACCTGCCGCAGAACCGGCACCGACGCCGGCCCCGAGGCCGCCGCGCCCCGCCGCCACCACCCCCGCCGGCGACGCGCACCTACACCGTCGTCTCCGGCGACACCCTGTGGGCGATCGCCGAGCGGTTCTACGGAGACGGCAATCAGTATCAGCGGATCGCCGATGCCAGCGGGGTGGCGAATCCGGATCTGATCCATCCCGGTCAAGTGCTGACCATCCCGTAAGAACCGCCGCGAGGACGGCCGGGCCCCGATGACGGGGTCCGGCCGTCTGCGCGCGGGCCGAAGAAATGTGGCCGCTGTGACACGCGAGTTGTTACGAGACTAGTGGTGTAACGAGATCTGTTCGTTATCCGATTGACTCCACAGCACCCCGGTAGCGTCGATTCCTGAGGGGTGGAGGAGCGGAGGGCTCGATGCGTGCACGGCAGTTCCTGGGCTTGATGGCAGCGGTACCGGCCGCGGTGTTCGCCCTGATGAGCGCCCCGGTGGCGACGGCCGAGCCCGCCGTGACCGTCTACCCGGGTATGGAGATCCGCCAGGGCAGCACTCTGTGCACGCTCGGCTTCGTCGATCCGGTGGCGCGCGCGGCGTTCACCGCCGGGCACTGTCGCGGTGACGGTCCCGTGACCGACAAGGCCGGCAACGTGATCGGGGCGATGGCCCTGTTCGACGACAACACCCCCAACGGCGCCACCGTCACCGGGGACCACCAGCTCGCCGACTGGGGCGCCATCACTCTGGCCGACGACGTCCACATCAACCCCGTGCTGCCCGGCGGGCGCACCCTGGTGATCGACACCGCCCACGCGGTGCGCGAACCCGGTCAGCAGGTCTGCCATTTCGGCGTCATCACCGGTGAGAGCTGCGGCACGGTCGCGGCCGTCAACAACGGCTGGTTCACCATGGGCAACGGCGTGGTCAGCCAGAAGGGCGATTCCGGCGGGCCGGTCTACACCCTGACCCCGGACGGGCGGGCGGCCATCGTCGGCCTGTTCAACAGCACCTGGGGCGGCGCCCCGACCGCGGTGTCCTGGCAGTCCACCGGCCAGCGCATCCGGGAGGCCGTGGCGACTCAGCCGGCCAGCTCGAACACCGGGATCGAGGCGGCGATCCGCTTCACCTCGGACTCGTTCGAGGACGGCGTCAACCCGCCCGCCTGACCTGGGCCGCACACCGGGAAGAACTAGAACACGTTCTAGCAATGCCGGGCCGGTGGTTATATCCTCACAGCGATGCCTGACCAGACACCTGTCCAGATCGCCTGGGTGACGCGTGACCTCGACGCCACCGAACGCACGCTCGGCGTGCTGCTCGGCGCGAAGAAATGGACCCGCATGGCCGGCATCCACTTCGGGCCCGAGACCTGCTGCCACCGCGGCCGGCCCGCCGATTTCGTCGCCGACATCTCGCTGAGCTATGCCGGGGGCACTCAGCTCGAGCTCATCGCGCCGGTGCGCGGCGAGAGCATCTACCGCGAGTTCCTCGACACCGCCGGGCCCGGTCTGCACCACATCTGTGTGCGCGCCGCCGACGAGGCCGACTTCGAGGCGCGGGTGGCCGAGGCCGAAGCGGCCGGTGCCCCGGTCGTTGCGGCCGGCACGATGTCCGGCGGTATGCGGTTCGCCTACGTCGGCGCCGAAGAGTCCGGCGTGCCCTATCTCGAGATCGCCCACATCCCGTCCGACATCCAGGCAATGTTCGACCACATCAAACAGGAGCAGCAGTGACGTCCACCCTCAAAGACATCCCGGCCACCGTGAACGCGGGGGACGCCGCTCCGACCGGTTGGTCCGACGAGGTGGACGTGGTGGTCATCGGGTTCGGCATCTCCGGCAGCTGCGCGGCGGTCACCGCCGCCGAGGCCGGCGCCCGAGTGCTGGTGCTGGAGAAGGCCGCGGCCGCCGGCGGTACCAGCGCGATGGCCGGCGGGCATTTCTACCTCGGCGGCGGCACCGCCGTGCAGGAGGCGACCGGTCACGCCGACAGCGCCGAGGAGATGTACAAGTACCTCGTCGCGGTGACCGAGGACCCCGAGCTGGACAAGATCCGCGCCTACTGCGACGGCAGCGTCGAGCACTTCAATTGGCTTGAGGCGCTGGGCTTTCAGTTCGAGCGCAGCTATTACCCAGGCAAGGTGGTGGTGCCGCCGGGCACCGAGGGGCTGTCCTACACCGGCAACGAGAAGGTGTGGCCCTACTGCGAGCAGGCCACGCCCGCCCCGCGCGGCCATTCGGTGCCCGTGCCCGGCGAACTGGGCGGGGCTGCCATGGTGATCGACCTGCTGCTCAAGCGCGCCGAGCAACTCGGCGTCGCGTTCCGGTACGAGACCGGGGCCACCAACCTCGTCGTCGAGGACGGCGCCGTGGTGGGCGTCAACTGGAAGCACTTCACCGAAACCGGTGCAGTCAAGGCGAAATCGGTGATCATCGCGGCCGGCGGGTTCGCGATGAACCCGGAGATGGTGGCCGAGTACACCCCCGCCCTCGGGCAGGAACGCAAGACCAAGCACCACGGCACGGTGGCGCCCTACATCCTGGGCAACCCGCACGACGACGGCCTCGGCATCAAGCTGGGCGTCTCGGCCGGCGGCGTCGCCAAGAACCTCGATCAGCTGTTCATCACCGCCGCGGCCTACCCGCCGGAGATCCTGCTCACCGGTGTCATCGTGAACAAGAACGGCGAGCGCTTCGTCGCCGAGGACTCCTACCACTCGCGCACCTCGGCGTTCGTCCTCGAGCAACCCGATCAGGCCGCGTACCTGATCGTCGACGAGGCGCACATGCAGATGCCGGAGATGCCGCTGATCAAGTTCATCGACGGCTGGGAGACCGTCGCCGAGATGGAGGCGGCGCTGGGCATCCCGGCGGGCAAGCTGGCCGCGACGCTGGACCGCTACAACGAGAACGCCGCCGCCGGAGTCGATCCCGACTTCCACAAGCAGCCCGACTACATCGCCGCGCAGGACACCGGGCCGTGGGCGGCCTTCGACCTGACCCTCGGGGTGGCCATGTACTCCGGCTTCACCATGGGTGGGCTGACGGTGTCCATCGACGGTGAGGTGCTCGACGCCGACGGCGCGCCGATCTCCGGGCTGTACGCCGCCGGGGCGTGCGCGTCGAACATCGCGCGCGACGGCAAGGGCTACGCCAGCGGGGTGCAGCTGGGCGAGGGCTCGTTCTTCGGGCGGCGGGCGGGAGAACACGCAGCGCGGCGCGCGGGCAAGCACGCCGCGGGCCGGGCCGGCTGACGCGCCGAGTGTCGCCCGGTGTACGAGATCCGGGCCAGATCCGGCACATCAGCCAACGCGGCAGCCCGCCGTGACCGGCGGCCCGGGGCGCCGAAACTGATGTGAGGTAGTGGCTTTCGGCGCGACCAGCTAGCTCGGCTCCGGTGCCGGATCCTTGTCGGTGTTGGTGATGTCGTCGTCGACCTCGCCGAGGATCCACTGGCCGCCACCGAGCAGGTGCAGATGCTGCTCGTGGTGCTGGCCGACGGTGCTGCGGTGGGTGACGCTGACCAGGATGGTGTCCGGCAGTTCGCGGCGCACCAGGTCATACATGCTGTACTCCAGGCCCTCGTCGAGCGCGGAGGTGGCCTCGTCGAAGAAGACCACCTGCGGCTTGGTCAGCAGCACCCGCGCGAACGCGATCCGCTGCTGCTCACCGGGGGAGAGCACCTTCGCCCAATCTGCCACCTCGGCAAGGCGTTTCGAGCACTGCGGCAGGGACACCTTGTCCAGCGCGGCCTGCAAGTCGGCGTCCGAGAGCACATCCGGGCCCTTCGGGTAGGAGACCACCCCGCGCAGATCGCCGAGCGGCACATACGGCATCTGGGACAGGAACATCGTCTCGTTGATGCCGACCGGGCAGCGCAGCGTGCCGGTGGTGTAGGGCCACAGCTGTGCGAGGCTGCGCAGCAGGGTGGTCTTGCCGGTGCCGGACCGGCCGGTGACGATCAGCGTGTCGCCGGGCTGCAGCTCCAGGTTCAGATCCTTGATCAGCAGCTCGCCGGTGGGGGTGTGCACGTCGATGTTCTTCAGCTCGACGGTGCAGTGCCGGCTCGGCTCCACCGTCATCTGCGGCAGCTGCCGGCCCTCCTCATTGGCGACCACCAACCCGTGCAGACGGATGATCGACGCGCGCCAGCCGGCGAAGTAATCGTAGGAGTTACGGAAGAAGGACAGCGAGTCCTGGATGTTGCCGAACGCCGATGCCGTCTGGGACACGTCGCCGAGCCGGATGTCGCCGGCGAACAGCCGCGGCGCCTGGATGATCCACGGCAGCGGGCTGATGATCTGGCTGACCGTGAGGTTCCAGCCGTAGAAGCCGATCGACCGGTTCAGGTAGCGCTTGTAGTTCGACACCACCGGTGCGAACCGCTTGCGCAACTGCACCCGTTCGGCGATCTCGCCGCGGTAGAACGCCACCGACTCCGAGGCGTCGCGCAACCGGACCAGCGCGTAGCGGAAGGCCGCGTTGTACTTCTCGTTGTCGAACGTCAGTCGGATGATCGGGCGGCCGATCCAGAACGCGACGATCGTGCCGATGCCGACGTAGAGGAACGCGATCCAGAACATCGCGCGCGGCATCGTGTAACCGAAGACGGTCAGGTCCCCGGACAGATCCCACAGAATCAGGGTGAAGGAAATGACCGAGGTGATGGCCGAAATCGCGCCGAACAGCAGGGTGGAACCGCTGGTGTTGTTCGGGGTGTTGGGCAGCGGCCCGATGTTCGCGGTGAAGATGTCGACGTCGGCCTGGATACGCTGGTCCGGATTGTCGATGGTGTCGTCGATGAACCGGCTCCGGTAGTACGCCTTGCCGTCGAGCCAGTCGGTGGTCAGCCGGTCGGTCAGCCACACCCGCCAGGCCAGCATGAACCGCTGCATGACGAACAGATCGAGCATCACCCGCGCGACGTGGATGGTGGCCAGGACCGCGAAGGTCAGGATGGCGAACCAGAACCCGTCCACACCGGACTGTTTGACGGCCTCGTCGCCACCGGACAACCCCTGGACGGCGACCTGGGCGGCCGACATCATGTCGTTGCCCTGGTAACTGAGCAGCACGTTGATGCGGACGCCGGCGATCACCGAGAGCAGGATCCCGCCCAGCCACAGCCAGACCTTGATGGACTCCCGGCCGGTGAAGTAGGCGCCGGTGACCCGCCAGAACTGGCGGCCCCAGATGGTGAACTTCGCGATGAGTACCAGCACCACCAGTGTGCTCACCGCCGCGATGGTCCAGGCTTTCGCGATCCACCAGAGAGAGGTGCCGAGCTCACTGCCCCAGTCCAGCGTCGGGGTGAACAATTCCATGCGGGCAAGGTACCGCGCGGAGCCGTCCGGAGGGGGGCCGAGGGGCACGTCGGGCAGCGCCCGCGGTGACACCGCCGGCCGAGACGATCCGGCGGGCCGGGCGCCGGCGGGCCTCCGCGTACCGTATGACTGTGGCTGTGAGTTCCAAGACCTCGAAGGCGTCCAAGTCCGGCGCGAAATCCGGCGGGCTGAGCAACCGCTTCTGGAAACTGCTCGGCGCGAGCACCGACAAGGAGCAGGCGCGCTCGATGACGCAGGTGCGTGCCTCGGCGAAGTTCGACGAGAAGGCCGCCGACCTCGACGACGGGCAGTTGCGCAAGGCCGCCGGGCTGCTCAACCTCGACGAGCTCGCCGACTCCTCCGACATCCCGCAGTTCCTGGCGCTGGTGCGGGAGGCCGCCGACCGTTCGATCGGGCTCCGGCCGTTCGACGTTCAGCTGCTCGGCGCGCTGCGCATGCTGGCCGGCGACGTCGTCGAGATGGCCACCGGTGAGGGCAAGACCCTGGCCGGTGCGATCGCCGCGGCCGGCTACGCCATCGGCGGGCGCAGCGTGCACGTCATCTCCGTCAACGACTACCTGGCCCGCCGCGACGCGGAGTGGATGGGCCCGCTGCTGGAGGCGCTCGGCCTGACCGTCGGCTGGATCACCGCCGACTCGACCCGCGATCAGCGGCGCGCGGCCTACGCCTGCGACGTCACCTACGGTTCGGTCAACGAGATCGGCTTCGACGTGTTGCGCGATCAGCTCGTCACCTCGGTCGACGACCTGGTGTCCCCGGTTCCGGACGTCGCTCTGATCGACGAGGCGGATTCGGTGCTCGTCGACGAGGCGCTGGTGCCGCTGGTGCTGGCCGGCACCTCGCACCGGGAGACCCCGCGGCTGGAGATCATCAAGCTCGTCGGCGACCTGCGCGAGGGCAGCGAGTACGAGACCGACGCCGACCGGCGCAACGTGCAGCTCACCGACGCCGGTGCCCGCAAGCTGGAGGCTGCCCTCGGCGGCATCGACCTGTACTCCGAGGAGCACGTCGGCTCCACGCTCACCGAGATCAACGTCGCCCTGCACGCCCATGTACTGCTGGAGCGCGACGTGCACTACATCGTCCGGGACCAGGCGGTGCACCTGATCAACGCCTCGCGCGGCCGGATCGCCTCACTGCAGCGCTGGCCGGACGGCCTGCAGGCCGCGGTGGAGGCCAAGGAGGGCATCGAGATCACCGAGACCGGGGAGGTGCTCGACACCATCACGGTGCAGGCGCTGATCAACCGGTACCCGCGGGTGTGCGGGATGACCGGCACCGCGCTGGCCGCCGGTGAGCAGCTGCGCCAGTTCTACAAGCTGGGCGTCTCACCGATCCCGCCGAATAAGCCCAACATCCGCGAGGACGAGGCCGACCGGGTGTACATCACCGTCGCGGCCAAGAACGACGCCATCGTCGAGCACATCGCCGAGGTGCATGCCACCTCGCAGCCGATCCTGGTCGGCACCCGCGACGTCGCCGAATCCGAGGAGCTGCACGAGCGGCTGCTCAAGGCGGGCATCCCCGCGGTGGTGCTGAACGCGAAGAACGACGCCGAGGAGGCCGCCGTCATCGCCGAGGCCGGTGCCCGGGGCCGGGTCACGGTGTCCACCCAGATGGCCGGCCGGGGCACCGACATCCGGCTCGGCGGGTCCGACGAAGCCGAGCACGACGAGGTGGCCGAACTCGGTGGCCTGCACGTCATCGGCACCGGCCGGCACTACACCGAACGCCTGGACAACCAGCTGCGCGGCCGGGCCGGACGCCAGGGAGATCCGGGTTCCTCGGTGTTCTTCTCCAGCTGGGAAGACGACGTGGTGGTGTCCTTCCTGGAACCCAACAAGCTGCCGCTGAACACCGACCAGGACGGCAAGATCACCAGCGACAAGGCGGCGACCCAGCTGGACCACGCGCAGCGCATCGCCGAGGGCAAGACGCTGGACCTGCACGCCAACACCTGGCGCTACAACCAGCTCACCGCCCAGCAGCGCGCGATCCTGGTCGAGCGCCGCGACACGCTGCTGCGGACGTCGGTGGCCCGCGAGGAACTGCAGGAACGCTCCCCGAAGCGGTACGAGCAGATCGCCGAGACGGTGTCCGAGGAACGGCTCGATGAGATCTGCCGGATGATCATGCTGTATCACCTGGACCGCGCCTGGGCCGACCACCTGGCCTACCTGGCCGACATCCGGGAGAGCATCAGCCTGCGCGCGCTGGGCAATCAGAACCCGCTCGACGAGTTCCACCGGATGGCGGTCGACGCGTTCGCCTCACTGGCCGCCGACGCCATCGAAGCGGCCCAGCAGACCTTCGACACCGCCGACATCGTCGGCGGGGACACCGGATTGGATCTGAGCCGCCTGGCCCGGCCGACCTCGACGTGGACGTACATGATCCACGACGACCCGCTGGCCGACAACGTCATGTCGGCGCTGAGCCTGCCGGGTGTGTTCCGCTAGGTTGACCGTCATGGGCGGGTCCGAGAATCTCCAGGACAGAGTTCTCACCATCCCCAACGCGCTCAGTGTGCTGCGGCTGCTGTTGCTGCCGGTGTTCCTGTACCTGCTGTTCACCGGGGCCACCGGCTGGGCCGTCGCGGTGCTCATGCTCAGCGGGTTCTCCGACTGGGCGGACGGAAAGATCGCCCGGCTGGTCGCCGATCAGTCCTCGCGCCTGGGCGAACTGCTCGACCCGGCCGCCGACCGGATCTACATGGTCGTCATCCCGGTGGCGCTGGCCGCCGCGGACATGCTGCCGTGGTGGTTCGTGGCGGTGCTGATCGGCCGGGACCTGGTGCTGGCCGCGACACTGCCGGTGCTGCGCAGCCGCGGCCTGACCGCGCTGCCGGTCACCTACCTGGGCAAGGGGGCCACCTTCGCGTTGATGTGTGGGCTGCCGCTGGTGTTGCTGGGGCAGTTCGACGCCCAGTGGAGCCGGGTGGTGCTGGCCTGCGGCTGGGCCTTCCTGATCTGGGGCCTGGCGCTGTACCTGTGGTCCGGGGTGCTCTACCTGCTGCAGGTCGGCATGGTCGTCAAGCAGCTGCCGCAGAGGACGGCCAGGGATGGTTGACCCCTCGAGTTCGCTCGGTGGCTTCGGTTCGGACGCCGGCCTCAACCACCACGAAGCGGGTGCGCCCCAGCGCATTCCGGTGCCCTCGCTGCTGCGCTCCCTGCTCACCGACCACCTGGACCCGGGGTATGCGGCGGCCGCCGCGAAACGCGACGGCACCCGCGCCGCGAGTCTGCCGGGCCGGCTCCGGGCCGGGGGCTGGGCGCTGCTGGGCGGGCTGACCGTCGCGGCGGTGTTCGCCGCCGCGGCCTCGCAGGCCCAGTCGGTGGCCCCGGTCAACCGGCACACCCAGCAGGTGCTCGCCGACAGCGTCCGGGCGGGGGAGACCCGCACCGACGCGGTGGAGACCCGACGCGACGCCCTGGCCACCGAGGTGGAGGCGGCGCGGCGCAGCCGACTCGCCGGCGACGAACAGGGCCGGGCGCTGCTGGCGGCCCTGGAGGACGCCGAGTTCGCCGCCGCGGCCACCCCGGCGATCGGTCCCGGCGTCACCGTCACCGTCACCGATCCGGGCGTGTCACCGGACCTGTCCGACGTCTCCAAACAGCGGGTCGCCGGCAGCCAGCAGGTGATCCTGGACCGCGATCTGCAGCTGGTGCTCAACTCGCTGTGGATAGGTGGCGCCGAGGCGGTGTCGGTCGGGGGCGCACGGATCGGGCCCAACGTCACGATCCGTCAGGCCGGTGGCGGCATCCTGGTCGACAACCGGCCCATCACCAGTCCGTACGAGATCGTCGCGCTGGGCCCGCCGCACGCCATGCAGGATGTGTTCAACCGCAGCCCCGGTATGCAGCGGCTGACGCTGCTCCAGCAGTCCTACGGTGTCGGGGTTACGGTCAGTACCGGCGAGGCGCTCAACGTGCCGGGCGCGTCGGTGCGAGAGATTCGCTTCGCCAAAGAGATTGGACGCTGAGAGCATGGGACATGACTGACCGGGTGACGACGGCGGCCGCCGGATGATCGGGATCGCCGCACTCGTCGTCGGCATCGTGATCGGGCTGGTGTTCCATCCCAACGTGCCGGAGGCGATCCAGCCGTATCTGCCCATCGCCGTGGTGGCGGCGCTGGACGCGGTGTTCGGCGGTCTGCGCGCCTATCTGGAGCGGATCTTCGACTCCAAGGTGTTCGTGGTGTCGTTCGTGTTCAACGTCTCCGTCGCCGCGCTGATCGTCTACCTGGGCGACCAACTCGGGGTGGGCACCCAGCTGACCACCGCCATCATCGTGGTGCTCGGCATCCGCATCTTCGGTAACGCCGCCGCGCTGCGCCGCAGGCTGTTCGGGGCGTGAGCGATGGCTGAGCACAGCGCAGGGGAGCCCGAACCCGGACACGGCCGCCACGAGCTACCCGGCGATTCGGACACGCCGACCCGCCGCACCCGGTCGCAGTGGATGTTCGGGGCACTCGGGGTGCTGCTGTGCGTGCTGCTCGGCATCGCCATCGTCACCCAGGTGCGCCAGACCGGGTCCGGGGACTCGCTGGAGACGGCCCGCCCGGCCGATCTGCTGGTGCTGCTCGACTCGCTGCAGCAGCGCGAGGCCGCGCTCAACACCGAGGTCGCCGATCTGCAGCAGACGCTGAACTCGCTGCAGGCCTCCGGCAGCAGCGATCAGGCCGCCATCGAGAACGCCCAGGCCCGGCTGGCCGCGCTGTCCATCCTGATCGGCACGGTGGCCGCCGTCGGGCCCGGTGTCACCATCGACATCCAGGACAGCGCCCGCGGCGTGTCGGCGGAGACCGTGCTGGACGTGATCAACGAACTGCGCGCCGCCGGTGCGGAGGCGATGGAGATCCGCGGCCGCGATTCGCAGGGGGTGCGGGTCGGGGTGGACACCTGGGTGGCCGGCGCGCCCGGCGCGCTGATCATCGACGGCGTCTCGGTGGGCTCCCCGTATTCGGTTCTGGCCATTGGTGACCCGCCGACCCTGGCGGCCGCGATGAACATTCCCGGCGGCGCCATGGACAGCGTCAAACGGGTCGGTGGAGTGATGACGGTGACACAGGCCGAGGCCGTGGAGGTGACCGCCTTGCGGCAACCGAAACCTCGCCAATACGCTCAGCCAGTCAAATAGCGCCAGTCGCTGGAGTCCGCAGCCCCAAGGAGCCCCGTGAGCGAGATCCCGTCCGATCTGCAGTACACCGCCGAGCACGAATGGGTGCGACGCACCGGCGAGGACACCGTGCGGGTCGGCATCACCGATTACGCCCAGGCCGCCCTCGGCGACGTGGTGTTCGTGCAGCTGCCCGACGTCGACGCCGCCGTGACCGCCGGCGACTCGTTCGGCGAGGTGGAATCCACCAAGTCGCTGTCGGACCTGTACGCCCCGGTCACCGCCAAAGTCATTGCCGTCAACGGCGAGCTGGAGGGCAGCCCCGAGCTGGTCAACTCCGATCCGTACGGCGAGGGCTGGCTGGTCGAGCTGCAGATCGAGGATGCCCCGGCCGCGGGCCCGCTGCCTGGGCTGTTGGACGCGGACGGCTACCGCGGGATCCTGCCCGAGTAGCAGTTGTTAGGGTTTTGCGGATCGGTTGATCAGCGACAAGCGTGAGCAGGTCTGCGTGACCGGATCCGGCGGTGGTGGACCCAATGGGCTGCCCGGCGCGGTACGGTCGACGTTAGACGCAGCAGGAGTCCGCGGGGGTCGCTGCATGACCGCCGAAGGCGCCGGACAGACACGCCACAGCAGCCAGTAGAGGAGCAGCGGGTGACGGAAAACAGCAACTTTCAAGCCGACCAGACGTCCGACGAAGTCACAGTGGAGACGACATCGGTTTTCCGCGCTGATTTCCTGAATGAGTTGGATGCCCCGCCGGCGACCGGATCCGAGAGCTCGGTGTCCGGCGTCGAAGGACTGCCCGCCGGTTCGGCGCTGCTGGTGGTCAAGCGCGGCCCGAACGCCGGCTCGCGGTTCCTGCTCGACCAGGCCACCACCTCGGCCGGTCGCCATCCCGACAGCGACATCTTCCTCGACGACGTCACCGTCAGCCGCCGGCACGCGGAGTTCCGGCTGGAGTCCGGCGAGTTCCAGGTCGTCGATGTGGGCAGCCTCAACGGCACCTACGTCAACCGGGAGCCGGTCGACGCGGCCGTGCTCGCCAACGGCGACGAGGTCCAGATCGGCAAGTTCCGCCTGGTGTTCCTGACCGGGCCGAAGACGGACGACGCTGCCGGCAACTGATCGGCCGGCAACCGAGTGGTCGGCAACCGATAGGCCATGACTAGATGACCCAGCCCGAACCGGCACCGGCCGGGATGTCCATCGGAGCGGTCCTGGACCTGCTGCGCCCGGATTTCCCCGACGTGACCATCTCCAAGATCCGGTTTCTGGAGGCCGAGGGGCTGGTCACTCCGCAGCGGTCGGCGGCCGGCTACCGCCGGTTCACCGCCTACGACTGTGCCCGGCTGCGGTTCGTGCTCACCGCGCAGCGCGACCAGTACCTGCCGTTGAAGGTCATCAAGGCCCAGCTGGACGCTCAGCCGGACGGCGAGCTGCCACCGTTGGGTTCGGCCTACACCGTGCCGCGGCTGGTGCAGGTGCGCGGCGAGTCCGGTGCGGACGGGGCCGACCCGGCAGGCACCGACGCGGTGGCCCCGGCGCAGGTCCGGCTCAGCCGCGAGGATCTGCTGGCCCGCTCCGGGGTCGACAACGCCCTGCTGGGTGCGCTGGTCACCGCGGGGGTCATCAAACCGGGCCCGGCGGGTTTCTTCGACGAGCATTCGGTGACCATCGCGCAGTGTGCTCGGGCGCTGGCCGACTACGGCGTCGAACCGCGGCATCTGCGAGCCTTCCGCTCCGCAGCGGACCGGCAATCGGATCTGATCGCCCAGATCGCCGGCCCGGTGGCCGCCGCGGGCAAGGCCGGCGCGCGGGACCGCGCCGACGATCTGGCCCGTGAGGTGGCAGCCCTGGCGATCACCTTGCACACGTCCTTGATCAAGTCGGCGGTGCGAGACGTTCTCGACCGTTGAGGACTAGACTTTTCCTCGACGGCTGAATCGCGAAGGGCAGGCGCTGATGGGTGAGGTTCGGGTAGTCGGCATACGCGTGGAGCAACCGCAGAATCAGCCGGTGTTGCTTCTGCGCGAGTCCAACGGTGACCGTTATCTGCCGATCTGGATCGGCCAGTCCGAGGCTCAGGCGATCGCGCAGGAGCAGCAGGGCATCGAGACGCCCCGCCCGCTCACGCACGATCTCATCCGCGATCTGATTGCCGCGCTGGGCCATTCGCTCAAAGAGGTGCGCATCGTCGATCTGCAGGAAGGCACCTTCTACGCCGACCTGATCTTCGACCGGGACATCAAGGTGTCCGCACGGCCCTCGGACTCGGTGGCCATCGCGCTGCGGGTCGGGGTGCCGATCTACGTCGAGGAGGCGGTGCTGGCCGAGGCCGGGTTGCTGATCCCGGACGAGACCGAGGACGAGGCGGACGGTCCGGTGCGCGAGGACGAGGTGGAGAAGTTCAAGGAGTTCCTCGACAGTGTGTCCCCGGACGACTTCAAAGCCACCTGATAAAGCGACGGTCACGGATGCGTCTCGTGACGTCGACACGCGCGGCGAGTGTGAGCGGCGCGCGAAACGGGCAGCCATAATTTTGATCGACGACGAGCAGTAACAGCAATGTGTTGAGCGTATGCTCGACACATTCGAACCTGGATCTGACGCGGTACCGGTCACGGTCCGGGGTCGACGGCGAGAGGATGGACTGTGGGCGACACGCCACATCAGGGGGAGTTGGACTTGTCTTCCAGCGGTACCAGACCGCCGGCCGGCAGCGCCCCCAGCGAGCCCGTACAGGGCGGGTTGTTCCCGGATGACTCGGTGCCCGACGAACTCGTCGGGTACCGCGGGCCCAGCGCCTGCCAGATCGCCGGCATCACCTACCGCCAGCTGGACTACTGGGCGCGCACCTCGCTGGTGGTCCCCTCGATCCGCGGCGCCGCCGGATCCGGCAGCCAGCGGCTGTACTCCTTCAAGGACATCCTGGTCCTCAAGATCGTCAAGCGGCTGCTGGATACCGGCATCTCGCTGCACAACATCCGCGTCGCGGTCGACCACCTGCGTCAGCGTGGTGTCCAGGACCTCGCGAACATCACCCTGTTCTCCGACGGCACCACCGTCTACGAGTGCACCTCGGCCGAGGAGGTCGTCGACCTGCTACAGGGCGGCCAGGGCGTCTTCGGTATCGCGGTGTCGGGCGCCATGCGGGAACTGACCGGCGCGATCGCCGACTTCCCGGGGGAGCGCGCGGACGGCGGCGAGTCCATCGCAGCACCGGAGGACGAGCTGGCCTCGCGGCGCAAGACCCGGGACCGCAAGATCGGCTGAGTTCGCACCGCCGCACACCTGAGAGAGGCCGCCTACGGGCGGCTTTTTTCGTTTTCAAACAAACATGGCGTTGGACACAGTCCCGGCCCCGCCCCGTCGATGATGTTGATCACACATGCCGCCGATATCGGGGGATCGGCCCCGCGCCATCCGACCTGCCGCGGTCGGTGACCATCGCTTTTACCGAGCATCCGGACTCTGGCCGATGATCGCAACAGAGCAGTGAACCGTATTCGCGTTACGTCCGTGTCACATCCAAGTGTCCTCTGCCGCAGTTAAATTCGTGTTACGGAGCATCTGTTTGACAGATGCAGGCGCTCGCTTTTGACTGTTTGACGCGGTCCAGTCGGTCTCGGAACCTTGACTCCATCGCGTTGGCATCGGCGCCGGCGGCGGATTCCAGTCCCACCCGAAAACCGTTGGGCCATGAGAGGAAAACGATGAAGTCACTGACAAGGGCGATCACGGTGTGTGGCGTGGCCGCCGCGCTGCTGCTGTCCGGCTGCTCCGATTCGAGCAAAAACACGGACGGCGCAACGAGTCTCATGTTCGCAGTGGAAACCAGCGCCGGAGATCCGCTGGCGGACATGCTGCTTGCCTTTGCGGAGGAGGTCGAGAACGAACTCGGTGACTCGGTCGACATCACCGTGCAGACCGGCGGGGCGATCGGTGACGAGGAGGCGGTGCTGCAAGGTCTGCGGGCCGGCGCCATCGACGTCGCCGCGGTCAGCGGTTCGGTGGCCAATCTGGACCCCACCTTCACCATCATGGACATGCCGTTCCTGTTCACCGACCGTGAGACGGTCTCCGAGTTCCTGGACGGGCCCTACGGGGACGAGCTGAGCGACTCGCTGGTCGAGACGATCGGCGCTCGGGTTCTGGGCTTCGGCGAGAACGGATTCCGGCAGATCACCAACAGCAAGCATCCCATCGTCACCTCCACGGATCTGGCCGGCCTGAAGATCCGGGTGCCGGGCAACCCGGCTCGCGTAGCGCTGTTCGAGGCGCTGGGCGCCGCGCCGACCCAGATCGACATCGGCGAGGCCTACCTGGCGCTGGACCAGGGCGTGCTGGACGGCCAGGAGAACCCGCTGAAGGTCATCGACGCCTTCTCCTTCTACGAGAAGCAGCCCTATCTGTCGCTCACCTCGCACATCTACAGCCCCGTCTACCTGACCATCAACGAGGACACCTGGCAGGGGCTCTCGCCCGAGGTTCAGCAGGGTCTGGAGAAGGCCGCCGCGGCGGCCGCCGCCACCAGCCGGGCCGCCGGCGCAGAGGCCGACGAACAGTTGCTGTCGAAGTTCGAGGCGGCCGGCGTGCAGGTCAACGAGGCCGACGTCAACCAGCTCAGCGAGGCGGTCAGCGGGGTGCGCGACGAGATCGCCGCGGGCATCCCCGGTGACTTCGCCGACCGCGTGATCGCCGAGTACCGCCAGTGAACGCCACCTCCCGGCTGTCCCGGCCGCATCTGCCGCTCGGTGCGCTCAACACCGCCACCCGGATCGGCCTGGTCTACATGGCTTCCAGCACACTGATGGAGGCCGAGATGTACGCCATGGCCACCCCGGCGGCCACCGTGCACACCAGCAGGGTGACGCTGCCGAGCGTCACCGTGGACGGAATCGACGCGATGATGCGGTCACCGGAACTGCGCACCGCCGTCGAACTGGTCGCCCAGGCCCCGCTGGACGTGCTGGTCTTCGGCGGGACCAGTGCATCGTTCCTGCACGGCACGGCCTGGGACCGGATGCTGGTCGGCCATTTCGAGGAGTGGAGCGGGCTCACCGGCCGCTGCACCACCACCTCGACCGCCGGCATCGCGGCCCTCAAGGCCGTCGGCGCCGGACCGATCAGTCTGGTCACCCCGTACAAGCAGGAGGTGATCGACCGCGCAACAAGGTTTTTCGGTGAGAACGGCCACCCGGTGGTGGCCAGCGTCGGGCTGGGGATCACCAGTGACAAGGAGCTCGCCGAAGTCCCGCTGGAACGGGTCTACGATCTCGCGGTCGAGACCGACACCGACGAGGCGAGCGCGGTTTTCATCAGCTGCACCAACTTCGCCAGTGTCGGCGCGATCGCGGCACTGGAGGCCGAGCTGGGCAAGCCGGTGATCAGCGCGGTGCAGGCCTCGTTCTGGTATGCCCTCCAGATCGCCGGGGTGCGCGCGGCGCGTCCCGGTTTCGGCCGGCTGCTCGATGGCCGGCTCGATCCCGCCGTGACCGGAGCCGGCGCATGACGGCGGTCGGGGCGCACCCGCCGGTCGCCGAGCCCGGTGAGGTCGCCATGGTGCTGGACTCCACCACCGGGGTGGATCCGGACCCCGGTACCCACAAGCTGATCGACCGGGTCCTGGAACTGCTCGCGGCGACCACGTTGGTGGCGATCACCCTGATGCTGTTCGCCAACGCGGTGCTGCGGGCCGGATTCAACTCCCCGCTGGGGTGGACCGAGGAACTGGTCACCGGGCTGATGCTGTGGCTGACCATGCTGGGGTTCACCCTCGGTGTGCGCCGCCGCGAGTCGATCGCCATCCGGGCCTTCGTCGGCCGGCTGTCGGTGCGGGTACAGGTGTGGTTGCGACTGTTCACCGATCTGCTCACCGCCGCGGTGCTGTTGCACCTGGCCTGGTTCGCCTACCTATACGTCACCAAATTCGGTGACGACCCCGTTCCGTACCTGCGGCTGCCGTCCGGGTTCTTCACCGCGGCCCTGCCGGTCGGTGCCCTCGCTGCGGCGCTCATCGTGCTGTTTCAGCTGCCGGGCTGCCGGGCGGCGATCCTGCGCCAGATCCAGGAGGAGAAACCGTGACGCTGGCGATCACGCTGGCCGTCATCGTCGGCCTGCTGCTGCTGGGCACCCCGCTGATCATCGCGATGGCCGGCGGTGTAGCGCTGTACGCGACGATGGGCGGCTCCTGGATGCTGCAGTACCCGCAGCAGGTGACCGACGGGATGAGCAGCTTCGTCCTGCTTGCCATGCCGCTGTTCATCCTGGCCGGTGTGGTGATGAACGCGGGTGGTATCGCCGAACGCGTATTCGCCTTCGCCAGAGCGGTTTTCGGCCCGCTACCGGGAGGCCTGGCGCAGGTCAACGTGTCCACCAGCCTGTTCTTCGGCGGTATGGTGGGCACCTCGGTGGCCGACCTGGCCGGCACCGGGTCGACGATCATCCCGCAGATGCGCAAGCACGGGTATCCGGGGCCCTACGCCGCCGCGCTCACCGCCTCGTCCTCGGGTATCGGACCGTTGATCCCGCCGTCCTCACCGATGATCCTGTACGCCGCGGCCACCGGCACCTCGCTGGGCGCACTGTTCCTGGCCGGCATCATTCCCGGCCTGATCCTCACCGCGGTGCTGATGGTGGTGGTCGCCGTGCAGGCCAAGCGCAACGGCTGGGGGGAGAAGATCGAGTTCAGCGGCCGCGAGGCGTGGCGGACGCTGCGCGGGTCGATCCTGGCGTTCGGTGTCCCGATCCTGGTGATCTGCGGCCTGGTGCTCGGCATCTTTACCCCGACCGAATCCGGTGCGTTCGCCGTCGTGTACGCCGTCCTCATCTCCATGGCAGTGATGCGGACCCTGGGGTTCCGCCGCCTGTACCGGTGCCTGGTCGAGGCCGCGGTGCTCACCGGCGAGGTGATGCTGATCGTGGGTGTCTCGGTTGCCCTCGGCGCGGTGCTGGCGATGGCCGGGCTGCCCAAGGCGCTCACCGACTTCGCCACCATGATCGTGCCGGGTGATGTGCAGATCGGTTACGTGGTGGTGCTGGCGCTCACGGCGATCCTGGCCGGCATGCTGTTCGACCCGCTCATCCCGGTGATCATGCCGGTGATGCTGCCGACCATGTTGGCCGTCGGGATCGACCCGCTGCACTTCGGTGTCATCATCGTGCTGACCGTCATCATCGGCCAGGTCACCCCGCCGGTGGCGATGTCGCTGGTGGTGGCGGCCAAGATCGCCAGGGTCGACGCGTGGGGTGTGCTGCGCGCCAACACCCCGTTCCTGTTGGCTACCATCGCGGTGCTGGTCCTGGTGATCCTGTTCCCGGCGCTGGCAACCTGGCTACCGTCGGTACTGGGTGGCCCGTGACCGGCGTCGACCAGTTGCGCGGGATATCGCTGACCCAACTGCGCTACTTCATCCGGGTTGCCGAGCGGGAGAGCATGACCAGGGCGGCCGAGGACCTCTTCGTCGCGCAATCGGCGGTGTCCGCGGCGGTTTCGCACCTGGAGAAGGAACTCGGTGTCCAGCTGTTCATCCGTCGGCACGCCAAGGGGCTGATCCTCACCGCGGCGGGTAAGGAACTGCTGCTGCGGTCGCGCCAGACGCTCACCGCCCTGGCTGAGTCGCTGGAGTCGATAGCCGGTGAGACACAGGCGTTCTGGGGCCCGCTGCAGGTGGTGTGCTTCAGCCCGTTGGCGCCGTTCTACCTGCCGTCCATCCTGGCCGGCCTCAAGCGAGACCACCCCGGAGTGGAGGTGCACGTGACCGAGGCGGTGGCCGGTGAGGTTGGTGAATATCTGGAGTCGGGGCGGGCCGAGGTGGCCCTGACCTACGACCTGGCGCTCGGGGACCACATCGACCGGGATGTGCTGGCCGAGATCAAGCCTTACGCAGCGCTTCCCGCTTCCCACCGGCTGGCCGGGGAGACCGGCATCCGGTTGGCCGACCTGGTGGACGAACCGATGATCCTGGTCGATCTTCCGTTCAGCCGCGACTATTTCATCGGCGTGTTCACCGAACGCGGTCTGACGCCGAACGTGCAATACCGGTCCAGCAGTTATGAGACGGTGCGCGCCATGGTCGCCCAGGACCACGGGTACAGCCTGCTGCACCAACTCCCGGCCACCGACAGCACCTACGCCGGTGGCCGGGTGGTGGCGGTGCCGATCGCCGACGATGTGCGCCCATTGCGGGTGGTGGTGGCCTCCCTGCAGTCGATGCGGATGAGCAGGCGGGCCATCGCTTTCGCCGACCGCTGCCGGGCTGTGGTGGCCGGCGACTGCTGAGTCCGACCCTTCTTGCATGATCGTCTCCGGCGATCCATTGCATCTGCAGATCCGATGCGGTGCAACGCTATTCACTGTTTGCCAAGATGCCCGGCCGGGCTTTGGATGGAGGCATCGTCCACAGACTTGGAGGCCACGTGAGCGGCGCAGCGCCGGAACCCATGTATGTCCAGACCCGTTCGGGGCGGATACATGTCGTCACCTCGGGTGCCGACCTCGACGGCCCGTGTCTGGTGCTGCTGCACCAGACCCCGCGCAGCTGGGATGAATTCCGGGCCGTAGCCGCTCTGATCGACGGGTACCGCATCGTGATACCCGACCTACCCGGTTACGGCGCCTCGGAGGCGGCGGCCGAGAACACCATCGAGGCGACGGCCACGGCCGTGCTGGATCTGCTGGACGCGCTGCGGGTGCCCTGCGCCCACCTGGCGGGGCACCACTTCGGCGGTCTGGTCGCCTATCAGATGGCCGCCGAGGCGCCGGATCGGGTGCTGTCCCTGGTGCTGTCGTCGACCCCGTTCATCGACGCCGAGGAACGGGAACGCCGCCGCGGCGCAGCGCCATTCAATGCCATCCCCGGCCGGGCCGACGGCGGCCACATCGCCGCATTGTGGCGCCGTCGCGCCGAGTACCTGACGCACCCTGCTCCCGATGTGCAGGCCCGCTATGTCCGCGATGTGCTGTCCCATCCTGATCCCGACCGCGGTACGGCGGCGGTGTCCGCCTACCGCTCGGAGGATCGTCTCGGCCGCTACCCGGGACCGGTGTTGTGCGTGGCCTCGGCCCGCGACAAGCGTGCATTCCCGCGTCACGGTCAGATCGTGGCGGCCTTCCCGCAGGCCCGCGAGCACGTGCTGGTCGACGGCGACATCTCCAGCCCCGAGACCTGTCCGGCCGAATTCACCCGGGCCATCCTCGATTTCCACGCACAGGTGGTGCTGCGATGACCACGATGTCGGCGGCTGTGCTGGCCGATCCGGGTGGTGCGCAGCCCCTGCGCATCCAGCAGGTGGCGGTCCCGGAACCGGGCCCGGCGGAGGTCCTGATCGCCGTGGCGGCCTTCGGGATCAACAACGCCGAGATCCTGCAGTGCCGCGGCGCCATGCCGGCACCCCCCGGTGGCATTCCCGGCCTGGAATGCGCAGGCACCGTGGTGGCCGTCGGTGGCGCGGTCGGCGCACCGAAGGTGGGCGACCGGGTGGCCGCTCTGACCCGGGCGGGCGCCTACGCCGAATACGTGGCGGTGCCGGCCGGTTCGTGTCTGGTGCTGCCCGACAGGCTCGACCCGGCGATCGCCGGTGCCGTGCCGGAGGCGGCGGCCACCGCCTGGTGGAACCTGGTGCACCGCGGCCGAATTCGACCCGGGGAACGGGTATTGATACACGGCGCGGCCGGAGGAGTGGGCTCGCTGGCCGTCCAACTGGCCCGGGCCCGCGGCGCGGTGGTCACCGCTACCGCCCGCGGCCCGGCGAAGACCGCCCTGTGCGCCGAGTTGGGTGCCGACCGGGTGATCGACTATGCCGGAACCGACGTGTTCGAGGCGGCCCGCCGGTGTGAGCCCGCGGGCTACGACGTCATCCTGGACAACCAGGGTGCCTCCACCCTGGATGCCAACATCGGTTTGCTCGCCCCGCAGGGGCGGCTGGTGATCGTCGGGATGGCCGGCGGCAGTCAGGCACAGATCGGCCTGGGGTCGTTGATGGCCGCCGGTGCCGAGGTGTCCTCGTCGAGCCTGGGCCGGTTGCCGGACGAGACACGGGCCACGCTGTGCGCGGAACTGGCCGCCGAGGTCCTGCCCGCACTGGTGGCCGGTGAGCTGCGTCCGGTACTGGATGCCACCTTCGGTCTTGACCACATCGACGCCGCACATCGCCGGTTCGCCGAGCCGGAACGGGTCGGCAAGGTCGTCGTCACGGTACCCGATTGCATCTCCAAAAGCGATGCAGAACAACGGATCTAGCTGTTTGTCAGATTACCCCGGTCCGGGCAACATCAAAGCCACGGACATCAACGCTGCCATCCGTGGAACCGATCCCGAATCCGAAAAGCAAGGGATGACAATGAAATCCACCCTGACGCCGACCGGCACACGCGAGTTCATCCGCGCCATCAGTTGTGCGGCCACGCCCGTCACCATCGTCACCACCGGCGCCGAGAACCTGCGCTGGGGACAGACCGTCTCCGCGGTGAGCCGGGTGTCCGACGAACCGGCTATCCTGGGCGTCTGCATAAACCGGCGCAGCCCCATGAACGCTGCGATCCGCGCCGCCGGCGCGTTCAATGTGTCCCTTTTGGGGCCCGGACATCACGTCGCCGCAGACACCTTCGCCGGACGCTCGCGGCACGGTCGGCCGCCGTTCACCTTCGCCGAGGGCGAGTGGGCCGACGGCCGCAACGGTCTGCCGGTGTACACCGACAGCGTGGCCGCCTTCGAATGCGTGCTGCACAGCGTCACCGACGTCGGATCCCACCACCTCTACCTCGGCGAGGTGCGCCATGTGGTGCACACCGACGCCGAACCCCTGCTGCATCTGCGCGGCACGTACCGCACGCTCTCGGCCCACAACACGGAAGGACAGCTCGCATGATCAAGACCGGAGACGAATACCGGGAGTCCATCAACACCGGACGCGAGATCTACATCGACGGTGAACAGGTGCACGACGTCACCAAGCATCCGATGTTCGCGCCCATCGTCGACATCCGGGCCCGCATCTACGACCTGGCGCACGAGGCGGCCACCCAGGACGTGATGAGCTACGTCGACGAGAATGGTGAGCGCAACGCGATCGCCAACAAGATGCCGCTGAGCCAACAGGATTGGCAGGACAAGCGCCGGGCCATCGACCTGGTCCTGAACGCGGCCCGCGGCGTGGTCACCCGGGTCGGGGACGAGACCGTCGGGGAGATGTGGGCCCTCTACGACGGGCAGGACGTGCTCAACGAGGTCGACCCGCGGTTCGCCGAGAACATCCGCCGGCACGTGAACAAGGCCGCCACCGGTGACCCGTTCCACATCTCCGCCAACACCGACCCCAAGGGCGACCGGTCCAAGCGCCCGCAGGACCAGGACCCCGACATGCTGCTGCACGTGGTCAAGGAGACCGACGACGGCATCATCGTGCGCGGCGCCAAGTACGAGACCGCCGCGCCGTACGCCACCCAGGCCTACACCAAGCCGACCATCGCCAACTGGGGCGACGCCAAGCTCTCCGATTACGCGGTGGGCTTCATCGCCGATCTGAACGCACCCAACCTGAAGTTCATCTGCCGCACCGGTTTCGCCGGCCGCCGCGACGCCGCGGACTACCCGCTGTCCAACCGGGTGGACGAGGTCGAGTCCCTGGTGATCTTCGACAATGTGCTGATCCCGTGGGACGACATCCTGTTCTACCGGCACACCCGGGCCGCCACCTTCGTGCGCAGCTGCCTGCACCGCTACAGCGCGCTGCCCTACGTGCACCGGTCCATCCGGTTCGCCGACCTGATGATCGGTGCGGCTCTGCACAACGTGCGCCAGACCGGGCTGGACAACAACCCGGCAGTGCAGGAGAAGCTGGCGATGCTGGCCTGCTACCGGGAGGGCATCGACGCTCACCTGACCGCCTCGATCGCCAACGCCGAGACCAGCCCCGGCGGGCTGCTGATGCCCAACCAGTCGCTGCTGTACGCCGGCCGGGTGTGGGCCCAGACCCAGCTGCCGCAGATGATGCACTACGCCCGCGAACTGTGCGGGGGCCAGATCTGCATCACCCCGGACTCGGCCACTTTCGGCGTCCCGGGCGCCGCGGAATGGCTGGAGAAGTACTACTCCATCACCGACGAGTGGCAGGCTGACGACCGCCGCAAGCTGCTGGCGTTCGCCCGCGACCTGCTCAACAGCGACTACGCCGGGCACCGGCTGACCTTCCAGTTGTTCGCCCAGGCACCGCCGTTCGCGCACTACCAGGCCGTCTACCGCAGCTTCGACTTCGACGGCCCGCTGGCACTCGTCAAGGCGGCCGCCGAACTGTCCGACCGGGTGAGCCAGTGACACACACCAGAATCCGTCCGTTCAACACCCGCGACACCTACCCGGAGCAGAACCTGGACAACGATCTGTGCCAGGCCGTGGTCGCCGGGGACACCATCTACCTGCGCGGCCAGATCGGCCAGGACCTCGACACCGCCGAGAACATCGGCATCGGCGATGTAGCCGCCCAGACCGAGCAGGCGATGTCCAATATCGCCACCCTGCTCGCCGAGGCCGACGCCACCCTGGACGACATCGTCAAAGTGACCATCTACCTTGTGGATCCGCGATACCGCGAGACTGTGTACCGGGTGATCGGGCGCTGGCTCAAGGGGGTGCACCCGGTGTCCACCGGGCTGGTGGTCAATGCCCTGGCCCGGCCCGAGTGGCTGGTCGAGGTGGATGTCATCGCGGTGCGGCAGGCGGTGTCATGACGTTCTCGCTGGCCGCGCTGGACCGCGACACCGGCGCGTTCGGGATGGTCATCGCGTCGTCCTCGCCCGCGGTGGCCTCCCGCTGCCTGAACATCCGGCCCGGGCTCGGGGCGGCCGCCAGCCAGAACGTCACCGACCCCCGGCTGGGCGCACTACTGCTGGATCAGCTCGCCGCCGGCGCGGATGCCCGGACCGCGCTGGACACCGTTGTCGAGGCGCATCCGATGCGCGACTACCGGCAGCTGACCGTGCTGGACCGGACGGGCCGCAGCGCCGCGTTCAGCGGTGCCGGGGCCCTGGGCACCCACCACCACCTCGCCGGTGACGGAGTCGTCGGGGCGGGCAACATGCTGGCCTCGACGGGCACAATCACCGAACTGGTGCGGGGTTACGAGACCTCCACGGCCGCCCAGTTCGAACGGCGGCTGCTGGACGGATTGGCCGCCGCGCTGGAGGCCGGCGGCGAGGAGGGCCCGGTCCACGCGGCCGGTCTGCTGGTCTACCGCGAGGTCGAGTGGCCCGAGACCACCCTGCGGGTGGACTGGGCCGAGGACCCGTACACGCAGCTCGCCGAGCTGTGGACGGTCTGGGAACCCCAGCGCGACGACTACGTCCGGCGCGCCCTGGACCCCGCCGGCGCGCCGAGCTTCGGGGTTCCGGGTGACCTCTAAGGCCGTCGCCCAGCAGTACCTGGCGCGCAACTGGGAGCTGGTGCGCGGGATCAGCACCCGGTTGCACGCCGATCCGGAGACCGCCTGGCAGGAGGTGCGGGCCCACCAGATGCTGACCGACCTGCTCGACAGACACGGGTTCAGCGTCGACCGCCGGGCCGCCGGGCTGGATACCGCGTTCCACGCCCGCGCCGGCGACGGGCCGTTGCACGTCGCCTTCATCGCCGAGTACGACGCGCTGCCCGGCCTCGGGCACGCCTGCGGACACAACCTGATTGCCGCCTCCGCGATCGGCGCTGCGCTGATGGTGCGCGCCACCGGCGACACCGGCATCACCGTGCACGTCATCGGGACCCCGGCCGAGGAGGGCGGCGGAGGCAAGATCAGCATGCTCGAAGCCGGCGAGTTCGACGGCCTGGACGCAGCCCTGATGATGCACCCCGGCCCCGTCGACGCCCCGCGCGCCGAACCGCTCGCCGTCGCGCACTGGCGGGTCTCCTACCGCGGCGTCAGCGCGCACGCCGGCGCGTACCCGCACCTGGGTGTCAACGCCGCCGACGCGTTCACCGTCGCCCAGGTGGCGATCGGCCTGCTGCGCCAGCAGTTGCCGCCGACCACCCGGGTGCACGGGGTGGTGACCGACGCGGGGGCGGCACCGAACGCCATCCCGGACTCGGCCACCGGCCGCTGGTACGTGCGTGCGCGCACGCTGGCCGAGCTCACCGGCATCGAACGCCGCATCCGCGACTGTTTTGCCGCCGGGGCCCTGGGCACGGGCTGCGAGCTGGAGATCGAGTTGGAGTCCGCGCCGTACGCGGAGTTCCGCACCGACGAGGACCTGCTGGACCTGTTCATCGCCAACGCCGCGGACTTGGGGCGGGACATGCGGGCCGAGCCGGCCGAGGGCGCGGCGGCGATGCGCACCGCGTCGACCGACATGGGCAACGTGTCCCAAATGGTGCGGGCCATCCACCCGTATCTGGGCATCGGGTCGCTGCCGGCGGTGAACCATCAGCGGGAATTCGCCGACGCCGCCGTGGGCCCACAGGCCGAGGCGGCGCTGCGCGACGGGGCGACTGCGCTGGCGTGGACGGCATTGGATCTGGCCGGGCGGTAGAATCGGCTGCGCATCGCCCTTGCGCGGGAGAGTTCCGTGACGGCCAGTCACGGGCGCCGAAGGAGCAATACCTCTCCGTCAACCTCTCAGGCCCCCGGACCGCACACGGCCACGATGCCTCTGGAAAGCGGTGCCACGTGCACCCGCCCATGGGGAAAGGTCCCGCCGCGGACTGAATCTCTCAGGCACCCCGACAGAGGGAGAGGGCCCCTGACGTGTGCGTGCACACGTCGAGACCGACTCGCCCCGGGAGTACATGTGTCCGAGCAGTTCCAGTCGTCTTTCGCGGACCGCCACATCGGGCCCGACGCCGATGCCATCGCCACCATGCTGGGCGTCATCGGGGTCGACACGCTCGACGAACTGGCCCTCAAGGCCCTGCCGGTCGGCATCCTGGACGCGCTCGGCGCCGACGGGCTGGCCCCCGGACTGGACCAGCTGCCGCCGCCGGCGACCGAGGAGCAGGCGCTCGCCGAGCTGCGCGCCCTGGCCGACTCCAACACTGTCGCGGTCTCGATGATCGGGCAGGGGTACTTCGGCACGCTGACCCCGCCGGTGCTCACCCGCAACATCCTGGAGAACCCGGCCTGGTACACCGCCTACACGCCGTACCAGCCCGAGATCAGCCAGGGCCGCCTGGAGGCGCTGCTGAACTTCCAGACCATGGTGAGCGATCTGACCGGGATGGACGTCGCCAACGCCTCGATGCTCGACGAGGGCACCGCCGCGGCCGAGGCCATGACGCTGATGCAGCGCGCGGTCAAGGGTTCCTGCAAGCGGCTGGCCGTCGACGCCGACGTGTACCCCCAGACCGCCGCCGTCATCGCGACCCGCGCCGAACCGCTGGGCATCGAGGTCGTCACCGCCGATCTGCGCGAGGGCCTGCCCGAGGGCGACTTCTTCGGCGTCATCGTGCAGTTGCCGGGTGCCAGCGGCCGCATCACCGACTGGTCGGGCCTGGTCGCCCAGGCCCGTGAGCGCGGTGCGCTGGTGGCCGTCGGCGCCGACCTGCTGGCCGCCACGCTGATCGCCCCGCCCGGTGAGTTCGGTGCCGACGTGGCCTTCGGTACCACCCAACGTTTCGGTGTGCCAATGGGATTCGGCGGCCCGCACGCCGGATACCTGGCCGTGCACACCAAGCATGCCCGGCAGCTGCCGGGCCGGCTGGTCGGGGTGTCCAAGGACGTCGACGGCTCCGACGCCTACCGACTGAGCCTGCAGACCCGCGAACAGCACATCCGCCGGGACAAGGCGACCAGCAACATCTGCACCGCGCAGGTGTTGCTGGCGGTGATCGCCGCCATGTACGCCAGCTACCACGGCGCCGCCGGGCTCACCGCCATCGCCCGCCGGGTGCACCGGCATGCTGCGACCATCGCTGCGGCGCTGGGGGATTCGCTGGTGCACGCGGCCTACTTCGACACCGTGCTGGCCCGGGTGCCCGGCCGCGCCGACGAGATCGTGGCCGCAGCCAAGGCGGCCGGGATCAACCTGTGGAAGGTCGACGCCGACCACGTCTCGGTGTCCTGCGACGAGGCCACCACCGACGAGCATGTCGCCGCGGTGCTGGCGGCGTTCGGAGCCGCTCCGGCGGCGACATCGGATCTCGGCGTGCCGGGCGGCGCGCCCGCGGGCACGGGCATCGAGACCCGCACCTCGGAGTTCCTCACCCACCCGGCCTTCCACCTGTACCGCACCGAGACCTCGATGATGCGGTACCTGCGCGCCCTGGCGGACAAGGACATTGCGCTCGACCGCAGCATGATCCCGCTGGGCTCGTGCACGATGAAGCTGAACGCCGCCGCGGAGATGGAGCCCATCACCTGGCCGGAGTTCGCCGAGCAGCACCCGTTCGCGCCGGCCTCGGACAACCCGGGCCTGCGCCGGCTGATCGCCGACCTGCAGACCTGGCTGACCGCCATCACCGGCTACGACGAGGTCTCACTGCAGCCCAACGCGGGGTCGCAGGGCGAGTACGCCGGCCTGCTGGCCATCGAGGCGTACCACCGCGCCAACGGCGACACCCAGCGCGACGTCTGCCTCATCCCGTCCAGTGCACACGGCACCAACGCGGCCTCCGCGGCGCTGGTGGGCATGCGGGTGGTGGTGGTGGGCTGCCGCGCCAACGGGGACGTCGACCTCGACGACCTGCGCGCCAAGATCGCCGAGCACGCCGACCGGCTGGCCGCGCTGATGATCACCTACCCGTCCACGCACGGGGTGTACGAGCATGACGTGGCCGACATCTGCGCGGCCGTGCACGATGCCGGCGGTCAGGTCTACGTCGACGGTGCCAACCTCAACGCGCTGGTCGGGCTGGCCCGGCCCGGCCGATTCGGCGGCGACGTCAGCCACCTGAACCTGCACAAGACGTTCTGCATCCCGCACGGTGGCGGCGGCCCGGGTGTCGGGCCGGTCGCGGTGCGCAGCCACCTGGCGCCGTACCTGCCCGGGCACCCGCTGGCCGAGGAACTGGGCGACAAGTACACCGTGTCGGCCGCCCCGTACGGTTCGGCGTCGATCCTGCCGATCACCTGGACCTACATCCGGATGATGGGCGCGACGGGGCTGCGCGCGGCCTCGCTGACCGCCATCGCGTCGGCGAACTACGTGGCCCGCCGGCTCGACGAGTACTTCCCGGTGCTCTACACCGGCGAGAACGGCATGGTCGCCCACGAATGCATCCTGGATCTCAACGGCATCACCAAGGCCACCGGCGTCACCGTCGACGATGTCGCGAAACGCTTGGCGGACTTCGGTTTCCACGCCCCGACCATGAGCTTCCCGGTGGCCGGCACGCTGATGGTGGAACCCACCGAGAGCGAGAGCCTGGCCGAGGTCGATGCGTTCTGCGACGCGATGATCGCCATCCGCGCCGAGATCGACAAGGTCGGGTCGGGGGAGTGGCCGGCCGACGACAATCCGCTGCGCGGCGCCCCGCACACCGCCGAGTCGCTGCTGGTGGCCGACTGGACGCACCCGTACACCCGCGAGCAGGCCGCCTACCCGTTGGGCAAGGGGTTCCGGGCGAAGGTGTGGCCGCCGGTGCGCCGGATCGACGCCGCCTACGGCGACCGCAACCTGGTGTGTTCCTGCCCGCCGATCGAGGCTTTCGCCTAGGCTCGCGCCATGCTGCCGCCGTCGGTCCAACAATGGTGTGACGGCGGCCGGTTTCTGGATACCTCGGCGGGGCGGATCTTCGTCCGCTCGGGTGCCGGTACCGGTCCGACCGTGCTGCTGCTGCACGGGTTTCCGTCGAGTTCGTATGACTGGCGTGCGGTGGCGCCGCTGCTGGCCGGGCGAGCCTGGGTGACACTGGACTTCCTCGGGTTCGGGCTGTCGGACAAGCCACGGCGGCCCAACAGCCTGCTGCGCCAGGCGGATCTGGTCACCGAGGTGCTGGACCGGACCGTGCAGGGGCCGGTGGTGATGATCGCCCACGACATGGGCACCTCGGTGGCCACCGAACTGCTGGCCCGAGATGTCGAGGGCGCGTTGCCGTTCGAGCTGCGGGCGGCCGTGCTGACCAACGGCAGCGTGATCCTGGAGCGGGCCAGCCTGCGGCCCTCGCAGAAGGTGCTGCGCGGCCCGCTGGGGCCCGTGCTGTCCCGGCTGACCGGGCGGGCCGGCTTCGTGCGCGGGTTCGCCCGACTGTTCAGCGCCGGTCATCCGCTCTCGGCGCAGGAGGCCGAGGCGCAGTGGGCGTTGTTGGCGCACAACGACGGTCACCGAATGATGCACCTGCTGTGCGCGTACCTCGACGAGCGGGTCCGCTACGCACAGCGCTGGCACGGGGCGATCACCGCCTGGGACAAGCCGGTGAGCTTCCTGTGGGGTCTCGACGATCCGGTGGCGACGGTCAACGTGCTGGCCGGGCTGCGCGAACTGCGTCCGGCCGCGCAGGTGGCCGAACTGCCCGGGGTGGGGCACTATCCGCAAGTGGAGGTCCCCGAGGTGTTCGCCGCGAAAGCGCTGCAGTTGCTCGGCGGCTGACCACTAACCCAGCAGTTGCGCCACCGCGTCGCCGAGCGCCGGGTCCGCCGAGTTCGGCACACTGCGGTACTGCCCGCCGCTGGCCTCGGCCACGGCCTCCCACGTCGCGCGGTCCGGGTCGTCACCGAGGTTGATGACGTTCACCGCGACCGGGCGCTGCCGGTCCACCGCGCCCTGGATGTAGGACACCAGGCCGGGTCCGTCCAGGCTGCGGTCGGTGTGCGGTCCGGAGGTGATCACCAGCACCGAATTGGGCACGCCTTCACGGAAGCTCGACAAAGCCTCG
Organism: Mycolicibacterium aurum; assembly: GCA_900078775.1. Classification (GTDB taxonomy): domain Bacteria; phylum Actinomycetota; class Actinomycetes; order Mycobacteriales; family Mycobacteriaceae; genus Mycobacterium; species Mycobacterium aurum_A. The sequence goes on along the minus strand of LT549889.1, from coordinate 2,278,021 downwards.
CCGTAGACCAGCCGCAGCGTGGTGAACGACACCGCCCCGCCGCCGGACGCGGACTGCCCCTCCAGGCTGGTGCGCAGCGCCGCCGAACGCGGCTCGCCGCCGAGATCGTCGCCGAGCGGTCCGGTGGAGGTGACCGATCGGCCGGCCACCCCGTCGAACGTCCACAACCCCACCGAGGTGGACGGCGGCAGCACCTGCAACCGGTCGTTGAGTGCGGTGGTCACATTGGCCAGCCGGCTGCGGCCGCCCTCGTCGGCGGGCATGGACTGGTTCAGCACCACGGTCACGGCACCGTCGCGGGCCGGGGTGGTCAGCTTGGCGGCCAGGGCGGCGCGGGTCGCGGCGTCGCCGAAGGACAACCGCTGACCCAGCTGCGGGAAATCGGTGACCGGGCTGCTGGGCGGGGTGGTTCCCTCGGCCCGGAATCCGGCCTCGGCCAGCTTCGCGAGCTGTTCGGGCTTACGCAGGAAACGGTCGAACTCGCTGGCCGCGCTCACCTGTTCCTTGGACAACCAGTCGCCGTCGAGCAGCACACCCGGGAAGTCGGCGACGGCGACCGGGCCCGGCGGGATCCAGGCCGCGAGCTTCGCGCCGGCGTCGGGCAGGTTCGCGGCCCGCTGCACCAGCTTCTGCTCGGTGGTCACCACGGCGTGCACCGGGGCGGCCGCCGGGTCGGCGGCGTTGATCAGGGCATCGAGCGCGGTGTCGGCCGCGGTGTCGGACAGCTCAGGCTGTGTGCCGAACAGTCGTTGCGCGGCGCCGGCGCCGTCGGCCGGCGGGGCACCGGCCGGCGCGGAGGCCGCGGCCACCGCTTCGGCGGCCAGGAACGCGGCGTCGGAGTCACCGGTGAGCGGCAGTGCCAGCCGCAGCCCGCCCCAGCCGGGCAGGTTCAGCCCGTCCAGGCCGGCCGGGTTGCTCTGCAGTCCCGGCAGCGTCGACCAGTTCTGCTGGGCCAGCGCGTCTTTGAGCTCGGGCCGGACGGCCACCACGACGGGGGTGCTGACCAGCGGGCGGCTGTCGATGATGGTCTTGTCGTCGACGGCCTCCAGCCGGGCCTCGGAGACCGAGCTGGCCGGGATCCACATCGCCGGGCGCTCACCGAGATCGGCCGGCCAGGTTTCGGTGAAACCGTTGATCACCGCGCCGGAGTCGGCGGCCTGCACCGCGACCTTCACGCAGCGGTCACCCACCGGGTCGGCGTCCTTGCCGTACTGCTCGGCCAGGGTGTTCACCTGATCGGCGATGGCCGGGTCGGCGATCACCGAGACGGTCATCTCGCCCTCGACGCAGCGGTCGGCGGAGGCCTGGCTGCGGTTGGACAGCGCGTCACCGAAGAAACGCCACAGGATCACCGCACCGACCACGACCACCACGGTGACCAGGGCGGCGATCACCACCGGGCTGACCTTGCGGCGGCCGGTCTCGATCGCACGGTGTGAACCGGTCCACTCACCGTTGTCGAAGGCCCGCTGACGCCCGGTGACCGAGAACGCCTGGGTGGGCTGATCCTCGTCGGCCACCGCGGGGAACCCGCGCGGGGCCGGAGCCGGCTCGTCGTAGTCGTAGTCGTCGGCCCCGTACTCGTCGGTCCCGTCGTCCTCGGTGCGGTAATCGCCGGTGTCGTAACCGAAGTCGCCGAGGTCGGCGGCGCCGTCCCCGGCCGGTGTAGACCCGAAGTCGGCGTCAGACCCTCGATCGGATTCGGGCCGGTACGGCTCGAATCCGTTCCCGCCCCGATCGTCGGCGTCGTCCGGGTCGGGAATGCTGTGCCTGCCCATCCCTACCCTCTTAGTTCGTCGTGTCGAATGCCCCGCCGCAGTCTAGTCACTGGGCTGCGGCGCGCGCCTTGAACTCCCGTCGGCGCCGATGCAGGATCGGCTCGGTGTAACCACTGGGCTGCTGGGCACCCGACAGGATCAGCTCCTGGGCGGCCTGGAAGGCGATGCTGGCCTCCGGATCGGTGGCCATCGGCAGGTAGTCGGGGTCGCCGGCGTTCTGCTGATCGACGATCGCGGCCATCCGGCGCAGGCTGGCCGACACGTCACCCTCGGTGATGACGCCGTGGCGCAGCCAGTTGGCCAGCAGTTGGCTGGAGATGCGCAGCGTGGCGCGGTCCTCCATCAGGGCGACATTGTGGATGTCGGGCACCTTCGAGCAGCCGACGCCGGCGTCGACCCAGCGCACCACGTAGCCCAGGATGGACTGGCAGTTGTTGTCGACCTCTTCGTGGATCTCATCCGGCGACCAGGCCAGCTCGCCGGCCAGCGGGATGGTCAGCAGATCGTCCAGCTTGTAGCGCTGCTTGCCGGCCAGTTCGGCCTGCACCGCGTGCACGTCGACCTGGTGGTAGTGCATGGCGTGCAGGGTCGCCGCCGTCGGCGAGGGCACCCAGGCGGTGGTGGCGCCGGCCTTGGGCTGCCCGATCTTCTGCTCCACCATCTCGGCCATCAGGTCGGTCATGGCCCACATGCCCTTGCCGATCTGGGCGCGCCCGGACAGGCCGGTGGCCAGGCCGATGTCGACGTTGGCGTCCTCGTATGCCTTGATCCACGGCTGGCTCTTCATGGCCCCCTTGCGGATCATCGGGCCGGCCTCCATCGAGGTGTGGATCTCGTCGCCGGTGCGGTCCAGGAAGCCGGTGTTGATGAACACCACGCGGTCGGCGGCGGCTTTGATACAGGCCTTGAGGTTGAGCGTGGTGCGGCGTTCCTCGTCCATGATGCCGACCTTGAGGGTGCCCTGCGGCAGCCCGAGCACGTCCTCGACGCGGCTGAACAGCTCGCAGGTGAACGCGACCTCGTCGGGCCCGTGCATCTTGGGCTTCACGATGTACACCGAGCCGGTGCGCGAGTTGCGGTACGGCCCGTTCTGCTCGTCCTCCTTGAGCCCGTGCATGGCGATCAGCGAGGTGAACAGCGCGTCCTGGATGCCTTCGGGGACTTCGGCGCCGTCGGCTCCGGCATTGTCGAAGACGATGGCGTCGTTGGTCATCAGATGCCCGACGTTGCGGACGAACAGCAGGCTGCGGCCGGGCAGGGTCAGTTCACCGGCTCCGTCGGGTGTGGTGAACACCCGGTCGGGGTTGAGCACCCGGGTGAACGAGGTGTCACCCTTGGCGACCTCTTCGGACAGATCGCCGCGGTTGAGTCCCAGCCAGTTGCGGTAGCCGAGCACCTTGTCCTCGGCATCGACCGCGGCCACCGAGTCCTCGAAGTCCATGATCGTGGTGATCGCGGACTCCAGCACCACGTCCTTGACGCCGGCCTTGTCGGTGGATCCGACCGGCGAGGCGGGGTCGACGAGGATCTCGATGTGCAGGCCGTTGTGCTCGAGCAGCACCGACCACGCGGCGTCGCCGAGTTCACCGGTGTAACCGACGAATGCGCTCGGGTCGGCCAGGGCGGGCACCAATGCGCCATCGGCGATCTTGATCTCGGTGATGTCGGCCCAGGAACCCTGCGCCAGCGGCACCGCCTCGTCGAGGAAGTTGCGGGCGTAGGCGATCACCTTGTCGCCGCGCACCCGGTTGTAGGAGGAGCCCTTCTCCGCGCCGTCGGACTCGGCGATGACATCGGTGCCGTACAGCGCGTCATACAGCGAGCCCCAGCGCGCGTTCGCGGCGTTGAGGGCGAAACGGGCGTTGAGGATCGGCACCACCAACTGCGGGCCGGCGGTGCTGGTGATCTCGTCGTCGACACCGGAGGTGGTGACGGTGAAGTCGGCCGGCTCTGGGAGCAGGTAGCCGATATCGGTGAGGAACTGCTTGTATTCGTCCGCGTCGAACGGGCCGATGACCCGCGCCCGGTGCCAGCGGTCGATCTGGGCCTGCAACTCGTCGCGGCGGGCCAACAGTTCCTGATTCTGTGGGGTGAGGTCGGTGACCACCTTGTCCACGCCCGCCCAGAAGCTGTCGGGGTCCAGGCCGGTGCCGGGCAACGCTTCGTTGGTGATGAAGTCGTGCAACACCTTGGCCACCCGCAGGTTGCCCACCGTCACGCGCTCGGTCATGTTTCCTCCCATAGCTGTCGGTCTAGTTTACCCATCGGTAACTAGCCATGAATTGGTGCCTGAGCTGTCCGCCGGGAGCGAAGAAGATACTCACAATGTCGCGCCAGCTCCGCTCGTAGCGGTGCGGCGCGTCTGGCGAGGCCTTGTTGGGCCCGCACATATTCCGCGCGGCCGTCGGCCGTCTCGATGGTGATCGGAGCGAAACCGTAGGCGGTCAAATTGTACGGGCTGGCCCGCATGTCGATCGCGCGGGCCTCGGCGGCCAACTCCAGGCAGTCCATCACCAGCTCGGAGTGCACCAGCGGCCCCAACTTGTAGGCCCATTTGTAGAGGTCCATCCCGGCGTGGATGCAGCCCGGCTGCTCGTGCTGGGCCTGGGTGTCACGGCGCAGCTGGTCGGCGTTGAGCGGGGCGGCCGACGGGGTGAAGAACCGGAACGCATCGAAGTGGCTGCAGCGCAGCGGTACGGAGTCGACGACGGCGTCGGTGCCGGCGGAGCCGAGCCGCAGCGGCACCTGACCGTGGCGTACCTCGGGGGAGCCGTAGACCATGGCCCACTCGTGCAACCCGAAACAGTTGAAGCGGGCCGGCCGGCCCGCGGTGCGGGCCAACAGTTCGGCGATGAACGCCACGGTGTCCCGGCGCGACTCCAGCAGCTCCGTCGACACCGCCACGGTGTCCCCGCGGCGTTCATATCCGGAGCGGGACAGGAACCGTTCGGCCCCGGGGCCCTGCAGGCCCACTCCGTAGCCGGGGTGCCAACGGCGCAGCTGACGGGGCCGCAGGCTGTAGTAGGTGAACAGGAAGTCCCACACCGGGTGGGCCTCGCCGCGCTGGGCCCGCCGCAGGTGTGGGGCGACGAAGGCCGCCACCCGCTGCTGGTGGGTCTCCTCGGCGGCCGACCACTGGGCCTGCCCGAGCACCGACACCGACGGCGCCGCCATCAGATCCGGTGCGTCCCGTCGCGTACGGTGCCGACCAGGTCCTCCACCAGATCCTCCAGGGTCACCACCCCGGTGACCGTCCCGCCGCTGGTGACCAGGGCCAGGTGACTCTTGTTGCGCCGCAACCGGGTCAGGGCATCGGGCAGCGCCACGGTGGACGAGATCCGGATCAGCGGCCGCACCATGGCGGCGTCCAGCACGGTCGGCGACTCGTCGATCACGCCGAGCACGTCCTTGATGTGCAGGTAACCGATGTAGGCACCGCTCGCATCGGTCACCGGGAACCGGGAGTAGCCGGTCTCCGAGAGCGCCTGCTCCACCGCGGCCAGCGTCGGGCCCGCGCCGTCCACCGAGGCCGGGACCGCGCGGATCTGATCCAGCGGGATGGCCAGATCGGCCACCGTGCGGTCGCGGATCTGCAGGGCCCGGGTCAGCCGGGTGTGCTCCTCACGGTCGAGCAGCCCCTCGGACACCGATTCGGCGATCATCTCGGACAGTTCCACGGTCGACACCGTGACGTCGAGTTCGTCCTTGGGCTCCACCCGCAGCGCGCGGAGGGTGGAGTTGGCCGCCCAGTTGTAGAACGCGATGAGCGGGCGGGCCGCGCGGATATACACCAGGTACGGCGGCACCAGCAGCATCGCGGTGGTCTCCGGGCCGGCGATGGCGATGTTCTTGGGCACCATCTCGCCCAGCAGGACGTGCAGGGTCACCACCACGGCCAGCGCCACGATGAACGACACCGTGTGCAGCACCGCGTCGCCGACGCCGAGCAGTTCGAACGGCTTCTCCAGCAGGTGCGCCACGGCGGGCTCACCGACGCGGCCCAGCAGGATCGAGCAGATGGTGATGCCCAGCTGCGCGCCGGCCAGCATCAGCGACAGGTGCTCGGCCGCGCGCATCACCGTGACCGCACGCTTCTTCCCCTGTTCGGCCAGTGCCTCCAGCCGGTCGCGGCGGGCGGAGATCAGCGCGAACTCCGCGCCGACGAAGAACGCATTGGCCCCGAGCAGCAGGACGGTCAGGGCGACCGCCAGCAGATCACCGCCCATCGGGACCCTCGAATTCGGTGCGTCCTTCGGTCTTGACGAGTTCCAGCAGATCGATGCGGCGGCCGTCCATCTTCAGGATGCGGGCCTGCCAGTGCACCGGCTCGTCGCCCGGATGATCCGGATCGAACTCGGTCAGTTCCACCGTCTCGCCTTCCTCGGGGATGTGCCCGAGCTTCTCCAGTACCAGCCCGCCGATCGTCTCGTAGTCCCCTTCCGGGGCGCGGAACGGTGTCTCGGAGTCGACCTCGTCGATGCGCAACAGCCCGGACACCTGCCAGCCGGCGCGGCTCTGCACCACGTCCGGGGTGGCGTCGTCGTGTTCGTCGCGCACATCGCCGACGATCTCCTCGATCAGGTCCTCGAAGGTGACCATGCCTGCGGTGCCGCCGTATTCGTCGACCACCATCGCGGTCTGGATGCCGTTGCCGCGGATCTGGGTCATCACCGCGTCACCGTCCAGGGTGGACGGCACCGTCGGCACCGGCACCGCCAGCCGGGACAGCTTGGTGGTGGCGCGGCGCTCGGCGGGGATCTCGAACACCTGCTTGACGTGCACCATGCCCACGGTCTGGTCCAGGTCGCCGTCGACGATGGGGAAGCGTGAGTGGCCGGTACGCAGCGCGGCGGCCATCAGGTCGGCCACGGTGTCCTCGATCTCCAGCGATTCGATCTTGGAGCGCGGGGTCATCAGTTCTTCGGCGGACCGGTCACCGAACTGCAGGGAGCGGTTCACCAGCACCGCGGTGTCGGCGTCCAGCGACCCGCTGCGCGCCGAGGTGCGCACCAGGGACACCAGTTCCTGCGGGGAGCGCGCCGAACGAAGCTCCTCGGCCGGTTCGATGCCCATCCGGCGCAGGATCCAGTTGGCGGTGCCGTTGGTGGCCTTGATGACCGGGGTGAACAGCTTGGAGAAGTACCACTGCGGGGCGGCGGCGGCCCGCGCGGTCGGCAGCGGCTTCGCGACGGCCAGGTTCTTGGGCACCAGTTCGCCGAAGATCATCGACACCGAGGTGGCGATCAGCAGCGCCAGCACCAGCGCGACGGGGCTGACCCAGTCGGCGGGGACACGCAGCGCGGTCAGCGGGGCGTACAGCAACCGGGCCACCACCGGTTCGGCCAGGTAACCGGTGGCCAGGGTGGTGATCGAGATGCCGATCTGCGCCCCGGACAACTGGAACGACAGTGAGCGGTGCGCCTTGCTGACGAACTGGTCGCGTCGCCCGCCGGCTCGGGCGTTGGCCTCGACGGTGCTGCGCTCCAGCGCGGTCAGGGAGAACTCGGCCGCCACGAACAGGGCGGTGCCCGCGGTCAGCAGGACGAACGCCAGCAGGCTGAGGATGGTCATGGTGAGGCTCATCGCCACCTCACCGGATGGCTGCCGGGCCGGGTGCCCGGCCGCCTACTGGACGGCTCCGCGTCGGAGGGGTCTGAGCTCGGGGATCCGGCTGGAATCCCGAAGCCCGTCCCGAAGCCCGTTGTGGATCCGTGGGCTTCCACGGGTGCCTGTGGCACGGGATTCCTTCCTGTTCGGGCGACGCGATGCGTCGTTGATGCGCTACATCGTAGCGTTAGCGGCGGCGTGATGTCCGCGCCCGTGCCGCGTTGTCGGAGCGTCACCAACCGGTCGGCAGCGGATGCCCCTCGGCGAACCCGGCCGCCGACTGCACGCCCAGCACCACCTTCTCGTGCAGTTCGGGCAGGGTGGCCGCGCCGACGTAGGTGCAGGTGCTGCGCACCCCGGAGGTGATGTGGTCGAGCAGATCCTCGACCCCGCCGCGGGCCGGGTCCAGGCCCATCCGGGAGCTGGAGATGCCCTCCTCGAACAGCGCCTTGCGGGCCCGGTCGAAGGCGCTGTCGGCGGCGGTGCGGGCGGCGACCGCGCGCTTGGAGGCCATCCCGTAGCTCTCCTTGAACGGCTGCCCATCGCGGTCGCGCAGCAGGTCGCCGGGGGACTCGTAGGTCCCGGCGAACCAGGAGCCGATCATCACGTTCGACGCGCCGGCGGCCAGCGCCAGCGCCACGTCGCGGGGATGGCGCACCCCGCCGTCGGCCCACACGTGACCGCCGAGTTCCTTTGCCGCCGCAGAACATTCGACGACAGCGGAGAACTGGGGGCGGCCCACGCCGGTCATCATCCGGGTGGTGCACATGGCGCCGGGCCCGACGCCGACCTTGACGATGGAGGCGCCGGCGTTGATCAGGTCGCGGGTGCCCTCGGCGGAGACGACGTTGCCCGCCGCGATCGGCACGCCCAGCTCGAGGGAGGCCACCGTCGCGATGGCGTCCGCCATCTTGGCCTGGTGCCCGTGCGCGGTGTCGATGACGAGCAGGTCCGCCCCGGCCTCGACCAGCCCGCGGGCCTTGGCGCCCACATCGCCGTTGATACCGACGGCCGCCGCGATCCGCAGCTTGCCCGCGGCGTCCACCGCCGGGGTGTAGATGCCGGCCCGGATGGCCCCGGTGCGGGTGAGCACCCCGGCCAGTTCGCCGTTGCCGTCGGTCAGCACCGCGATGTCCACCGGTGCGTGCTCGAGCAGGTCGAACACCTTGCGCGGATCGGTGCCCACCGGCGCGGTGACGAAATCGGTGATGGCCACGTCGCGGACCCGGGCGAACCGGTCCACCCCGGCGCAGGAGGCCTCGGTGACGACACCGATCGGGCGTCCCTCGAACACGACGACGGCCGCGCCGTGGGCCCGCTTGTGGATCAGCGCCATCGCATCGGACACCGAGTCCTCGGGGCCGAGCATGACCGGGGTGTCGACCACCAGATCACGGCTCTTGACGAAGTCGACGGTGTGCGCGACCACCGACAGCGGCAGGTCCTGCGGCAGCACCACGATGCCGCCGCGGCGGGCCACCGTCTCGGCCATCCGCCGGCCCGCGACGGCGGTCATATTGGCCACCACCACCGGGATGGTGGTGCCCGAACCGTCGACCGTGGACAGGTCGACGTCGAAGCGGGACGCCACGTCGGAGCGCCCCGGCACGACGAAGACGTCGTTGTAGGTCAGGTCGTACGGCGGGCGGTGACCATCGAGGAAGCGCATGCCACCGAGTCTAGTGGTCACCTTTACCCGGCGAGCAGACGTGAATGGCCGCGAAAACCGCCGGAAATGCGGCCATTCACGTGCCCCCGCAAGCGGGTGGTGCCCCCAGCTCGCGGGAGGAAATCAGGCCTCGACTTCGCTGCGGTCACCGCTCCACAGGGTGTGGAACTTCTGCCCGCCGGGGGTGTCGATGCGGCCGTAGGTGTGCGCGCCGAAGAAGTCCCGCAGACCCTGGGTCAGGGCGGCGGGCAGCCGCTCGGTGCGCAGCGCGTCGTAGTACGACAGCGAGGAGGCGAAGCCGGGCACCGGGATGCCGAGCTGGGTGGCGGTCACCACGACCCGGCGCCAGCCGTCCACCCCGGACTCGACCGCGTCCCGGAAGTACGGGGCGGCGATCAGGGTGGCCAGATCGGGCTCGGCGTCGAAGGCCTCCTTGATCCGGTTGAGGAACTTGGCCCGGATGATGCAGCCGCCGCGCCAGATGGTGGCCAGGTCGCCGGGGGTGACGTTCCAGCCGTACTCGGCCGAGCCGGCCTGGATCTGGTTGAAGCCCTGGGCGTAGGCGATGATCTTCGAGGCGTACAGCGCCTTGCGCACATCCTCGATGAAAGCCTTTGCATCCGTTGGCTTGTCGCCGAGCTCGCCGGAGGCCAGGCCGGTGGTGGCCGTGCGCTGGGCGACCGAGCCGGACAGCGCACGGGCGAACACCGCCTCGGCGATGCCGGTCACCGGGACCCCGAGGTCCAGGGCGGACTTCACCGTCCAGCGGCCGGTGCCCTTCTGCTCGGCCTCGTCGACGATGACGTCGACCAGCGGCTTGCCGGTCTTGGCATCCACCTGGCGCAGTACCTCGGCGGTGATCTCGACCAGGTAGCTGTCCAGGTCCCCGGCGTTCCACTCGGTGAACACGTCGGCGATCTGGCCGGCCTCCAGGCCGAGGCCGTCGCGCAGCAGCTGGTAGGCCTCGCCGATGAGCTGCATATCGGAGTACTCGATGCCGTTGTGCACCATCTTGACGAAATGCCCGGCGCCGTCGGGCCCGATGTGGGTGCAGCACGGCACCCCGTCGACGTGTGCGGAGATCTCCTCGAGCAGCGGGCCGAGCGAGACGTAGGACTCGGCGGGGCCGCCGGGCATGATCGACGGACCGTTGAGCGCGCCCTCCTCGCCGCCGGAGATGCCGGCACCGACGAAGTGCAGCCCGCGTTCGCGGATCGCCTTCTCCCGCCGGATGGTGTCGGTGTAGAGGGCGTTGCCGCCGTCGATGATGATGTCGCCTTCTTCCATCGCGTCGGCGAGTTCGTTGATGACGGCGTCGGTCGGGTCGCCGGCCTTCACCATGATCAGCACCCGGCGCGGCTTCTCCAGCGCGTCCAGGAATTCGGCGATGGTCTCGCTGCGGATGAAGTTGCCCTCGGACCCGTGCTCGGCCAGCAACGCGTCGGTCTTGGCGATCGAGCGGTTGTGCAGCGCGACGGTGTAGCCGTGCCGGGCGAAGTTCCGCGCGATGTTGGATCCCATGACGGCGAGGCCGGTGACCCCGATCTGCGCCTTGCCGGTGTTGCCCGAATTGGTCATGGGGGAGCCTTTCGAATCGTCGGACGTCGGGTGAATCGCAGGCCGCCGGCCCTAGTGACTGAACAGGCGGTGCAACTCGGTGAGCCAGGGAACTGCCAGGGCCACCGTGGGGACTACCAGGATCGCGGCGGCGGCGGTATAGGCCGCCACCGCCAGGGAAAGACTATTGCCCTCGCCACACAGGCGCTGCACCCGCACCACGGTTGTGGGTCCGCCCGCGGCCAGGGCGCCCGACGGGGTGTGCCCGCCGGCGCAGGCCACCAGGGCGCGGGCCAACGGTGTCGGGCCGGCGACCCGGACGGCGGCGTCGTCGGCGAGCAGTTCGATCAGCAGCCGCACCGCGTCCAGCGCGCTGCCGCTGCGGACGAAGCGCGGGAACGCGGCGTGCACGGCGGTGAACATCTCCAGCACCAGGTCGTGTCGGGCGCGCAGGTGGGCGCGCTCGTGGCTGAGGATGGCCGCGATCTCTTGGTCGGACAGCGTGGTCAGGGCGCCCTCGCTGACCACCACGCGGCTGCTGCGGCGCGCGCCGGGCAGGCAGTAGGCCATCGGCTGGGCGACACCCAGGATGCGCAGGCCGCTGGGCCGCCGGGTCGCGGTGGGGATCTCCTCGCGGGACACGCCGACCAGGTCGACGACCATGCGGTGGTGGGCGCGGCGGCGTCGGGTGGCCACCGCCACCTGCAGGACGGCCACGATCAACCGGACGCCGATCATCAGGGTGAGCGCGAAGACGATGACGTACAGCGTCCACAGCGGCCAGCCGAGGACCGCGATCTCGCTGGTCAGGGTGGCGGTGGGGCGGCCGTCGGGGCCGGGTACGAACAACCGGCTGGCGATGGCGATGCCGGCGGAGAAGGCCGAGAGGACGGCGGCCAGGGCGATGGCCTGCCAGAGCACGATCGCCGCGCGGGGTGCACGCAGCGGCCATGAGGCGCGAGCCAACAGTGCGGGCACCGGGCCGACGAGGACCAGCGCCACGATGCAGAAGGCCAGCGCGGACACGCCGTCAGTGTCTCTCAGCGGGTACCTGAATTACCAGCCGGTGGAGTCACGCGGTGCTTGGACTCCAGCTCGGCCAGTGCCCGGCGCAGCGCATCGGCCTCGTCGGCGCCGACTCGTTCGACGAAATGGACCAGTGCCGCCTCGCGGCTGCCGGAGTCCGCCGCCTGGTCGAGGGCGTCGACCATCAGACCCGCGACGAGCTCGTCGCGGCCGTGGGTGGGGGCGTAGCGATGTGCGCGGTCGTCGCGGTGCTGGACCACCAGATTCTTTTTCGCCAGCCGCTGCAGGACCGTCATGATCGTCGTGTAGGCGAGGTCGCGGCGCGCAGCAAGGGCCTCGTGGACCTGACGCACCGTCTGTGGTTCGCGCGCGGTCCAGAGGTGGTCCATCACTTCGCGCTCGAGTTCCCCGAGCCGCGTCAACTTGGCCATGTTCTGTTCACTCCCCTGAGCACTGAAATCAGGGTACTACGCGATTACTACCGTGCGTCGTATCCCACCTGCGGTACCGGGTCGTGCCCCGGTGCTGTTCCTTCCTCGGCCGGTCACCGGCGCTTTCGCCGGTGCTTGTGAGTCCAGTCACAGGGACTGGCCCGTGCGGCCGATGTGACTATAGTAAGGCTAACCTAAGCGAGGATGGCCTAACCGAGGAGGTGCCGATGACGGTCGTGATCGACGATCCGCTGATCGCCCGCATGTCGATCAGGCGGGCGCTGCCGCTGCACGATTCGAGCCGGCGTCTGCGCGAGCTGTACCCGGAATGTCCGCGGGTGTACGGGGTGGCGGTGATGGGGGACCTGTCCCGGCGGCGGTGGTGGCCGCTGGTGGAGGTGATGACGACCGATCGGCTGCGGCACATGTTCGACGCCGGGGTCGCCGAGACCGACAGTCACGTCGCGGTCGCCCAGCAGCTGGCGGCGACCCTGGCGCACGTCGTGATCGGCCGGGTGGTGCCGCTGGTGGCGCTGGAGGGTCGCGCCTGGGACACCGGGCTGGAAAACCTCTGGGTGCACGTGGACTCCGAGGGCGCCATCGACTGGGTCGGTGTGGTGGATCCGACCCTGCGGGCACTGCCCGACGATCCGCACCTGACACCGCGCTCGACGGTCGGTGCGGTGCGCACCCGGCGCGACGGCATCGTGGCGCTGCCCAATGAGGCCGCCCTGACCACCTGGGTCGCCCACCGCAGCCACCGCGCATTGGCCCCGCTGTTCGCCAAGCTGCACGAGGTCAGTGAGGGCGCCATCTCGGTCGCCGCGATGTGGAACATCGTCGGGGCCGCGGTGGTGGGCGCGTCGACCCAGGTGCCGCTGCTGGCCGGGTCCAGCGAGTTCACCAGCATGTGCCGTGGGCAGGCGATTCTGGACGCGCTGGTGGGTTTCGGCCTGCCGGTGCGCGGACCCGGCAGGGTCGGGGCCGGAAAGGCCTTGCTAAATTAGGTAAGCCTTGCCTATGATGAAACGGCGAGACCAGCGGACCGAGCCGGAGTCCTGAGGGCTGCAGAGACCCCCGGTCCACTTGAAGGGAAGGGCCCCACGCAGCACGCGTGGGGCCCTTCCGCATTCCCGGGTCGGGCAGAAGGTGTAGACACTGAACTCGTGACTTCTTCCATGCCGCCCGGCCTTGGCACCGGCTTCGACAGAGAACTGGGACTGCAGTACCTGGACGTGACTCCCGATGGGGGCCGCGTCCAGCTGATCGTCACCGACAAGGTCAAGCAGCCCTTCGGCATCGTGCACGGTGGGGTGTACTGCGCGATCGTGGAGAGCCTCGCCAGCGTCTCCGGGCACGCGTGGCTGATGGAGAACGGCGGCGGCACGGTCGTCGGGGTGAACAACAACACCGACTTCCTGCGCGCCATCAAATCCGGTGTGGTCACCGCGGTGTCGACGCCGATCCATCGCGGCCGCCGCCAGCAGCTGTGGTTGATCACCATCACCGACGACGAGGGCCGCACCGTGGCCCGCGGTCAGGTGCGGTTGCAGAACATCGCGGCGTGACGTCGCCTACAGCGGTGGCCGCCGACGCGCGCTGAGCGCTGCTGACCCGGCTGAGGCGTGGCAGGATCGCGGACTATGCGATTGACGCCGCATGAACAAGAGCGGTTACTGATTTCCTATGCCGCCGAATTGGCGCGCCGTCGGCAGGCTCGCGGCCTCACGCTGAATCATCCGGAGGCGGTCGCGCTCATCACCGACCACATCCTTGAGGGTGCCCGCGACGGGCGCAGCGTGGCCGAGCTGATGGTGAGCGGCCGAGAGGTGCTGACCCGCGAGCAGGTCATGCAGGGCGTCCCGGAGATGCTGCACGACGTCCAGGTCGAGGCGACGTTCCCGGACGGCACCAAGCTCGTCACCGTCCACCACCCGATCCCGTGAGGCGCCGATATGACCATTCCCGGTGAAATCCGATACGGCGACGGCGACATCGAGCTGAACCTCGGCGCACCCCGGCTGGAACTGCCGGTGGTCAACACCGGTGACCGGCCGGTACAGGTGGGCAGCCACGTGCACCTGCCGCAGGCCAACTCCGCGCTGGACTTCGACCGGGCGGCCGCCCGCGGATACCGCCTCGATATCCCGGCGGGTACGGCGGTGCGATTCGAACCCGGCATCGCCCAACACGTTTCGCTTGTCCCGCTCGGCGGGGCCCGCGAGGTGCACGGGCTGTCCCTGAATCCACCCGGCAGATTGGACCAGCCTCAGTGAGCGCACTGTCCCGCGACCGCTACGCAGCGCTGTACGGACCCACCACCGGTGACCGGATCCGACTGGCCGACACCGACCTGTTCGTCGAGATCACCGAGGACCGCAGCGGGGGTCCGGGACTGGCCGGCGACGAGGCCGTCTTCGGCGGCGGCAAGGTGCTGCGCGAGTCCATGGGTCAGTCCCGGGCGACGCGGGCCGACGGCGCACCCGACACCGTCATCACCGGTGCCGTCATCATCGACTACTGGGGGATCATCAAGGCCGACATCGGCATCCGCGACGGCCGCATCGTGGCCATCGGCAAGGCCGGCAATCCCGACGTCATGTCCGGGGTGCATCCGGACCTGGTGGTCGGGCCCTCCACCGAGATCATCGCGGGCAACGGGCGCATCGTCACCGCCGGCGCCATCGACTGCCACGTGCACCTGATCTGCCCGCAGATCATGGAGGAGGCCCTCGGCGGCGGCATCACCACCATCATCGCCGGCGGCACCGGGCCGGCCGAGGGCAGCAAGGCCACCACCGTGACGCCCGGTGCCTGGCACCTGGCGCGCATGCTGGAATCGCTGGACTCCTGGCCGCTGAATGTGGCGCTGCTGGGTAAGGGCAACACGGTAAGCGCCGAGGCCATGTGGGAGCAGTTGCGGGCCGGCGCAGCGGGTTTCAAGCTGCACGAGGACTGGGGCACCACACCGGCGGCCATCGACGCCTGCCTGACGGTCTCCGAGGCCGCGGGGGTTCAGGTCAACATCCACACCGACACCCTCAACGAGATGGGATTCGTGGAGGACACCCTGGCCGCGATCAAAGGCCGGTCCATCCACGCGTATCACACCGAGGGCGCCGGCGGCGGGCACGCACCCGACATCATCACCGTCGCCGGGGAACCGAATGTGCTGCCGAGTTCCACCAATCCGACCCGGCCGCACACCGTCAACACCCTCGACGAGCACCTCGACATGCTGATGGTGTGCCATCACCTCAACCCGCGCATCCCCGAGGATCTTGCCTTCGCCGAGAGCCGGATCCGGCCGTCGACGATCGCCGCCGAGGATCTGTTGCACGACATCGGGGCCATCTCGATGATCGGCAGCGACGCTCAGGCGATGGGCCGGATCGGGGAGGTGGTGCTGCGCACCTGGCAGACCGCGCACGTCATGAAGGGCCGGCGTGGCGCGCTGCCCGGTGACGGTGCGGCCGACAACAACCGGGTCCGCCGCTACGTCGCGAAGTACACCATCTGCCCCGCGGTGGCCACCGGCATGGACGCCGAGATCGGTTCGGTGGAGGTCGGCAAGCTCGCCGATCTGGTGTTGTGGGAGCCGGCGTTCTTCGGGGTGCGCCCGCACGCGGTGCTCAAGGGCGGCATGATCGCCTGGGCGGCCATGGGTGACGCCAACGCCTCCATCCCGACCCCGCAGCCGGTGCTGCCGCGCCCCATGTTCGGCGCGACACCGGTCGCGGCCGCGGCGACCTCGGTGCACTTCGTGGCGCCGGCGGCGATCGAGGACGGGTTGGCAGACCGGCTGGACATCCGGCGAAAGCTGGTGCCGGTCCGCAACGTCCGTCAGGTCGGCAAGGCGCAGATGCCGCTCAACGATGCGCTGCCGCGGATAGAGGTGGACCCGGACACCTTCACCGTGCGCATCGACGGCGAGGTCTGGGCGGAACAGCCCGCCGCCGAACTGCCGATGGCACAGCGTTACTTCTTGTTCTGATGCTTGTGCATTCTGCGTCGCTTCGCTCGCCCGGCTCTCTGGCGACGCTGCTCACCCTGGCGGACTCCCGGTTACCCACCGGCGGGCACGTGCACTCCGGCGGCGTCGAGGAGGCCATCACCAGTGGGCTGGTCGTCGACGTGCCCACCCTGCGGGCCTATCTGCGACGCCGGATCCGCAGCCAGGGACTGGTGACGGCCTCGCTCGCGGCGGCGGTGCAGACCGGCACGCTGCCGGTGCAGGACGCCGACGCCGAGACCGACGCCCGTACCCCGTCACCGGCATCCCGCGCGGCCTCGCGCGCGCAGGGCCGCGGGCTGCTGCGGCTGGCGAAAAGGGTGTGGCCGCAACACTCGTGGAGCTCGCTGGGCACCCGGCCTCATCTGGCGGTGGCGGCCGGGGTGGTCGGTATCGCCGGCGGGGTGGCCCCCGAACACACCGCACTGTCGCTGGTGTACACCACCATGACCGGCTCGGCGACCGCGGCGCAACGACTGTTGGCGCTCGACCCGGCCGATGTGGCGGCGCTGACCTTCGAGCTGTCCGCGCTGTGCGAGCAGACCGCGGCGATCGCGGTCAAGGAGCTCGCCGACCTGTCCGACCCGCTGCTCGACGTCCTCGCCGAGCAGCACGCGGCTCGCGAGCGGCCCCTCTTCGTATCGTGATAACGCGGTCTACTGAACGAAAGGTCAATCATGCCACCACATTTCATCTCGTCTGATTCGGCTGGCGAGCCGCACACCCACCATGACCGGCCCAAGCGGGTGCGCCAGGCCGGCGAGCCGCTGCGCATCGGGGTGGGCGGGCCGGTCGGCTCCGGTAAGACCGCGCTGGTCGCCGCGCTGTGCCGGCAACTGCGCGACCAGATCTCGCTGGCCGTGCTCACCAATGACATCTACACCACCGAGGATGCCGACTTCCTGCGCCGGCACGCGGTGCTGCCCGACGAGCGCATCGCCGCGGTGCAGACCGGGGGCTGCCCGCACACGGCCATCCGCGACGACATCACCGCCAATCTGGACGCCATCGACGATCTGACCGCGGCCAATCCGGGCCTGGACCTGATCCTGGTTGAGTCCGGTGGCGACAACCTGACCGCGACGTTCTCCTCGGGTCTGATCGACGTGCAGATCTTCGTGGTGGACGTGGCCGGCGGGGACAAGGTGCCCCGCAAGGGTGGACCCGGGGTCACCTTCTCGGATCTGTTGGTGATCAACAAGACCGACCTGGCGCCGCTGGTCGGTGCCGACCTCGACGTGATGCGCCGGGACTCCACCACGGTGCGCGGCGACCGGCCGTTCGTGCTCATCTCGCTGACCGAGGACCCGGCCGCCACCCCGGTGCTGGAGTGGGTGCGCGAGCAGCTCCGGGTGCCGAGCCAGGCGAGCGCAGCGACGGGGAATGGATAGCGGGTAAGCCATGCGCTCCGAGGTCCTGCTGGTGGCCCGGCCCGGGCTCAGCCCGCACATCGAGTGCGCGGGCGGATTGGCCGCGCGCCGTACGGATTCCGACACCGTGCACCTGCTCTCCGCGGCGGCCACGCCGCTCGGCGGTGACGTCATCTCGGTGCGCATCATCGTCGAGGCCGGTGCCCGGCTGCGGGTCCGCAGCGCCGCGGCCACCCTGGTGCTGCCCGGGGCGGGTAGCACCGAGTCACACAGCAGCTGGGATCTGGAGGTGGACGGCGAGCTCGACGTGGACCCGCAACCCACGGTCGTTGCCGCCGACGCCCGCCACCACACCAGCACCCGGGTGCGGGTGGGGGAGTCCGGCGTCGCACGGGTACGTGAGTCCGCGCAGATCGGCAGAACCGGTGAGCACCAAGGATTCTGGACTTCGGCGCTGAACGCCGACGTTGCGGGCAGGCCGTTGTTGCGGCACCGCGTCGAACTGGGCATCGGCGCGGTCGCGGACGACGAACTGGGCACACCGATGGCGTGCATCAGTGAACTGCGTTACCCAGAAAGCACTTTCGACGGTGCGGGCACCGTGCTGGAACTGGCCGGCGGCGGCAGCCTGTCGACCTGGCAGGGACGGCGATTGGGCGGCTAACTCGCCGCCTTCTCGCCCTCCTGTACCGCGGCCGCGATCTCTTGGAGCTCCTCGATCCTGGTCCGGGCGTAGGCCTGCTGCTCGGTGATGGTGAGCTGGCCGCGTTGGCGAGCCAGGAATGTCGTGGCCCAGGACAGCAGGGTGGCGACCTTGGTCTTGAAGCCGACCAGGTAGATCAGGTGCAGGCCCAGCCAGGCCAGCCAGGCGAAGAACCCGCTGAACTCCAGCTTGCCGACCTTGGCCACCGCGTTCCACTTCGACACCGTGGCCATCGAGCCCTTGTCGAAGTACTTGAACGGGACCCGCGGCTTGGGCCTGGTGCCGTGTGCACGCGCGGCGGCCTCGTTCTTGATGATCGCGGCGACGTACTTGCCGCCCTGGATGGCGCCCTGGGCCATGCCCGGCACACCCTCCACGTAGGCCATATCGCCGACCACGAACACGTTCGGATGGCCGGGGATCGACAGGTCCGGGTTGACGATGACGCGACCGGCGCGGTCGATCTCGGTCTCGGACTGGGCGGCCAGGTCCTTGCCCAGCGGGCTGGCCTGCACCCCGGCCGACCACACCTTGCAGGCCGACTCGATGCGGCGCAGGCTGCCGTCCTTGTCCTTGACGGTGATGCCGTTGCGGTCGACGTCGGTGACCATGGCGTTCAGCTGGATCTCGACACCCATCTTCTCCAGCCGCTCCTGGGCCTTGCGGCCGAGCTTCTCGCCCATCGGCGGGAGCACCGCGGGCGCGGCGTCGAGCAGGATGACGTGCGCCTCGGTGGGGTCGATGTGCCGGAAGCTGCCCTTGAGGGTCTGGTCTGCCAGCTCCTGGATCTGCCCGGCCATCTCGACACCGGTGGGGCCGGCACCGACGACGACGAAGGTCAGCAGCTTCTTGCGGCGCACCGGATCGCTGGAGCGCTCGGCCTGCTCGAAGGCGCCGAGGATGCGGCCACGCAACTCCAGGGCGTCGTCGATGGTCTTCATGCCCGGCGCCCACTCGGCGAAGTGGTCGTTGCCGAAGTAGGACTGTCCGGCGCCGGCGGCCAGTATCAACGTGTCGTACGGGGTGGCGTAGTCGTGCCCGAGCAGCTTCGAGTGCACGACCTGCTGAGCCAGGTCGATGTGTGTGACATCGCCGAGCAGCACCTGCGCATTGCGTTGCTTGCGCAGGATCAGCCGGGTCGGCGGCGCGATCTCACCCTCGGAGATGATGCCGGTGGCCACTTGGTACAGCAGCGGCTGGAACAGGTGGTGGGTGGTGCGGGCGATCAACTTGATATCGACATCGGCACGCTTGAGCGCCTGTGCGGCGTTCAGGCCACCGAAACCCGAACCGATGATGACTACCTTGTGCCGATCCGATGCCGTAGCTCCGGGGTGGCTCATTTCTGCTCCTAGCGAAGGCTTTTGTTAATGCAACCCTAGGGTAGTCGGTGGCCATCCCACCAGCGCAGTGAGATGGCGCACCGAACCCGGGAATCTCTTCCACGCCGAGGGTTACCCCGTGAGCACCGGTTTCAATGCCTCGGCGACCGCGGTGACCCCGCCGGGGACGTATCCGCCCATGGTGACCGGGCTGAGGATCACGCCGTCGACACCGGCGTCGTAGACCTTCTCCTTGAGCTGTTCGGCGATCTGTTCGGGGCTGCCGAACACCGCCTGCTGCTTGAAATCATCCGGGATCATGTCGGCGCTGAACTGCTCGCCGATCATGGCCACCACCAGCATGCTGGTCTCCAGCGTCGCGGGGTCGCGGTCGATCTCCCCGCAGACCCGGCGCACCACGTCGAGTTTGCGCGGCAACTCGTCGAATCCCGCGATGATGTTCAGATGATCGAAGTGCCGCGCGGCCAGTGGGATGGTCTTCTTCTCGCCGCTGCCGCCGATCATCAACGGAATATGTTCGCGGAAGCGGGGATTGGCGAAAGCCTCCTGGGTGCGGTAGTAGGCGCCGTCCACCGTGACGCGTTCCCCCTTGAGCATCGGGATGATGATCTGCAGGGCCTCGTCGAGCTTCTTGAATCTGTCGGTGAAGGTGCCGAATTCGAAACCCAGGCTGTCGTGTTCGAGTTCGAACCAGCCGGTGCCGATGCCCAGCACGGCGCGGCCCTGGCTGATCACGTCCAGGGTGGTGATCTCCTTGGCCAGCACGGTCGGGTTGCGGTAGGTGTTGCCGGTGACCAGGGTGCCGAGCTGCACGCGTTCGGTGGCGGTGGCCAGCGCGCCGAGCGCGGTGTAGGCCTCCAGCATCGGTTCCTCGGGCGCGCCCAGGCCCGGCAATTGGTAGAAGTGGTCCATCAGGAACACCGAGTCGAAGCCGGCATTCTCGGCTTCCTGCGCCTGCGCGATGACGGTCGGGAAGAGTTCGGCGACGTCGGTGCCGTAGGAGAAGTTCGGTATCTGCAGTCCGAGTTTGATCATGGCTTTCACGAAACCACAGTCAGGCAGCGCGGCGTCCCGGTTTCAGCCCGGGGCGAACGGTGGAATATTTCAGCCGAAGCTGGCGAGCGCGCCCTGGCTGACGTGCAGCGTCTCACCGGTGATGTGCCGGGCCGCCGGCGTGGTGAGAAACAGTGCCAGACGGGTGATTTCGTCGGCGGCGGTGACGGAGCCGCGGTCCAGGCCGTCGTATCCGGACTCGGCGCTGCGGCCGGCGGCGACGACGTTGATGGTGATACCGCGGATGCCGAAGTGGGCGGCCTGCCCGGCGGTCCAGCTCGCCAGGGCGGCCTTGATGGCGGCCTCGGCGCTGCCGTCGGCCGGGTTGTCGGGCACCACGTTGATGATCGATCCGCCGGAGCTCAGCTGGTCACCGAGCACCGAGGCGGTCAGCACCGCCGACAGCACGGTGGTGTCCAGCGCGTGCCGCCAGGCGGTGGCCCGGTCGGCCAGGGTGTGGGTGCGCGGGTCCCCGCCGTCCCAGCGCGGGGCGGGCACGTTGACGATGCCGTCCAGGTGCTGGGGGAACTTCGACCGTGCGGTGTCGAGTGAGGCGGTGTCGTTGGTGTCGAAGACGACGTACTCCACGTCGAGTTCCTTGGCGGCCACTTCGAGCTCGGCCCGCTGGGCGCCGGCGATCACCACGTTGTGGCCCGCATCCCGGAATCCCCGCGAGATGACGCGGCCCAGTTCGGTATCGCCACCGGTGACGAGCATCTCCATGGAACCTCCTCGGTCGACGCTGATGCCAGCGCGTTGCGGTTATGTTACTGGACGGTAGCTATGTGGGGGAAATTCGACGCGCCCGCTGCGGTGGACCGATTCGGACCGGCGCTGTAACGCCCCGGGAGGTGTCGCCGACGTGCAGGGCAGAACCTCACCGGCGGGCCGCACGGCACACCCGGCCGCCACCGGTGCGCTGCGCTGTGGATGCCAAAATTCAGCAATCGGTGACACGGCTAACTGCGTCGGATTTTGCGGCGCTCAGCAACGCCGTCGAATTGCACTCTAAGAGCAACTCACACTTGCGTCACGGCTGTAACACGGTATTTTCTTCCCCATGGATCAGTCGGACGTGTTCGAGTCGCACCGCAAGCGACTCTCGACCAGGTTGGCGGCGGTCGCGGCGGCTGCCGCGCTGGCCTCCGGGGCGGCGCTGACGCTGCCGGCCGTGTCGCAGGCGGAGCCGATCCCGCCGGCGCCCGCTCCGGTGGAGCCGACGCCGCCCGCTCCCGCGGAGCCGGGTGCACCCGCTCCGGCACCGGCCGAGCCCGCCTCGCCGGCTGCGCCGCTGCCTCCCGGCGTGCCGCCCCCACCGCCCGCGGACCCGAACGCCCCGCCGCCACCGCCGGCCGATCCGAACGCCCCGCCGCCACCGCCGGCCGATCCGAACGCGCCGCCGGCCGACCCGAACGCCCCGGCCGAGCCGGCTCCGGAGCCCGAGCCCGAGCCCGGTCGGGTCAACAACGCTCCCGGCGGCTTCAGCTATCTGCTGCCCGAGGGCTGGAAGGTGGCCGATGCCACCCAGCTGTCCTACGGCCAGGCTTTGCTGACCAAGATCCCGCCGGCCGGCACCGAGCAGTCGCCGACTGACACCAGCGTGCTGCTGGGCCGTCTGGACCTGAAGCTGTTCGCGGGCTCCGAGGCCGACAATGCCAAGGCCGCGGCCCGGCTGGCCTCCGACATGGGCGAGTTCTTCATGCCGTTCCCGGGTACCCGACTCGGGCAGCAGACCGTCCCGCTGGCCGCGGGCGATCTGACCGGCTCGGCGTCCTACTACGAGGTGAAGTTCACCGATACCGAGAAGCCCACCGGCCAGATCTGGGCCGGCGTGGTCGGTGCCCCGAATGCGGGCACCCAGCGTGGCAGCCGGGCCCCCGAGCGCTGGTTTGTGGTGTGGCTCGGGACCGCCAACAACCCGATCGACAAGGACGCCGCGGTGGCGCTGGCCCAGTCGATCCGGCCGTGGACCCCGCCGCCTCCGCCGCCCCCGCCGGCGCCGGCCGACCCGAACATGCCCCCGGACCCGAACGCCCCGCCGCCGGACCCGAACGCCCCGCCCGCACGGCCGGGTGTCGGTGTGCCGGTCCCGGTCGACCCGAACACCGCGCCCGGGATGCTGCCGGCTTAGTCCGTCGGCGTTCTCCCCAGCGGCCTGTGTCGATGAACGATCGTGCCCGTTTGGCGGGCACGATCGTTACCGGGTCCGAGTAGACCGGAAGGCAACCCGGCATTGGGGCCGGGTGCCGCCCGACCCGGGTGTACACAGGCAGGAGTTCACTCATGGACATGCTGGCCGCAACGGAGTTCCTCGCACGCTCGACGACTCTGACGAGCGTGGGCTGGATCGGTTACATCATCATCGGGGCCATCGCCGGCTGGATCGCTGGAAAGATCGTCAAGGGCGGTGGCTCCGGCATCCTGATGAACATCGTGATCGGCGTCGTCGGCGCGCTCCTCGGCGGGTTTCTGCTCAGCTTCTTCCTCGACACCGCCGGCGGCGGATGGTGGTTCACGCTGTTCACCGCGGTACTGGGCTCGGTGATCCTGCTCTGGATCGTCGGCAAGGTGACCAGCAGGTCCTGATCCGCAACAGCGCTGGCCGTCGTATCGGGTGCGCCGTATCTAGGTGGAGGCGTGCCACACCAGGGCGGCGGCCAGCGCTCCCATGCCGTTGAGCGACCAGTGCAGGGCGATCGGCGCGATCAGGCTGCCGCTGCGCCTGCGCAGCCAGGTGAAGACGAACCCGGCCGCGGCGGTGGCGATGACGGCGCCCACCACGCCGGCGACCATGCCGAACACCCCGCCGCCCAGGATGCGGGAGAACCCGACGTTGCCGCTGGTCAGGCCGAACGAGCTG
Source organism: Mycolicibacterium aurum (assembly GCA_900078775.1). Taxonomy (GTDB): domain Bacteria; phylum Actinomycetota; class Actinomycetes; order Mycobacteriales; family Mycobacteriaceae; genus Mycobacterium; species Mycobacterium aurum_A. The sequence goes on along the minus strand of LT549889.1, from coordinate 2,254,612 downwards.
GCGATGTGCCAGAGACCGAACAGCAGCGAACCGGCGGCCGCGACTCCGCGGAACCCCCAGGCGCGGTCGAGGGTGCCGTGCAGCACCCCACGGAAGGCGAGTTCCTCGGGGATCACGGTTTGCAGCGGGATGATCACCATCGAGGCGATCAACGCCCCGGACAACGTGGCGTAGTGGTTGTTCATGAACATCGGTCGCGTCCACGGCAGCAGCGCGCCGACGGCGATGACCAGCAGCACCAGACCGACCACCGCGGCGGCGTAGCCGGCCCCCGAGCGCCAGTGCTCGCGGCCCAGGCCCAGTTCAGCCCAGCCCAGCCCGCGCGAGCGGACCAGCGCCACCAGGCCGATCGCGGCCGCGGGCACGATCACGACATTGGCCCACGGCGTGGTGAAGTGCGCCACCAGATTGGTCAGGGCCAGCACCACCACGACGACCGCCACATCCACGTAGATCCGGAAGTGGTGGAGCGCAGAAAGCTGCCCCACCAGCGGGTGGGCGGGAAAATCGATCGGTGTGGCCACCGCGCCGGCATCAGACATCGCCTTCGATTGTACGTGCCGTGGTTGTCTACCTAAGTTAGCGAACTGACGCGATAGGGTGTGCGCGTGCTGAGGATGACGCCGTGACGGCCACGCAGCCCCTTCTGGAGGGCGTCCGAGTTCTCGACCTCGCCGGTCGGGACGCCGCCGGTGTCGCCAGGCTGCTGGCCGACCTGGGCGCCGACGTGCTCAAGATCCGGCTGCCCGGCGAGCACGCCGACCGCGACGCCGCCCCGTTGGTCGGCGGGACCAGCGTGCCGTTCGCCCTCGACAACGCCAACAAACGCCTCTCCACCCTGGACCCCGCGATCGATGCCGACCGGCGGCGCTTCGACGAGCTGGTCGCGGGTGCGGACATCGTCATCGACGACGGTGCGCGGACCGTGGCCTTCGGTACCTCCTGCGCCGAGCTGGCCGACCGGCACCCCGAACTGGTGGCCATGTCGGTCACCGATTTCGGGACCGACGGGCCGTACCGGTCCTGGCGGGGCACCGACGCGGTGTTCTACGCGATGTCCACCGCCCTGTCCCGGTCCGGGCCCGCCACCGGCACGCCGGTGCTGCCGCCGATCGGCATCGCGACCGCGACCGCCGCGGCGCAGGCGGCATGGGCGGTGCTGGCCGCCTACTATCACCAGCTGCGCCACGGCGCCGGGGACTACATCGACTTCGCCCGCTTCGAGGCGGTCGTGCAGGCCCTGGACCCGCCCTTCGGTTCGCAGGGGCAGGCCGCGTCCGGCCTCAAACGCTTCGGCGGCTGGCGCGGGCGCCCCCGCAACCAGCAGATCTATCCCACCTTCAGCTGCCGCGACGGTTTCGTGCGGATCTGTCTGCTCTCGCCGCGGCAATGGCGCGGCATGCGCGCCTGGCTCGGCGAGCCCGAGGAGTTCGCCGGCCCCGAATTCGATTCCATCGCAGCCCGGTTCGCCGCCTCCAAGCAGCTGAACGCGGCCATCGGGGCGCTGTTCGCCGAGCAGACGATGGCCGACCTGGTGGAGCAGGGGCAGTCCCGCGGGGTACCGATCGCCGCCGTGCAGACCCCGGCCGAGGCGCTGGCCTCGGAGCACTTCCGGGCCGTCGGCGCGCTGGCACCGATGCCGACCGCCGAGGGGGACAGCGTGACCGTGCCGGTCGGCCCGTTCGTGGTCGGCGGCACCCACCACGGCCTGACCGCCCCCGCCCGCGAGGACGCGGCGCAGTGGCTGGGCGGACGCAACACCCCCGGCCGGCCCCGCAAGAACGGCCGGCGCCCCTTCGATGGACTGCGGATCCTGGACCTCGGCGTGATCGTCGCCGGCGGGGAACTGGGCCGGTTGTTCGCCGATCTGGGTGCCCGGGTGGTCAAGGTGGAGAGTGCGGCCTATCCGGACGGGCTGCGCCAGACCGCCCCCGGGCAGGCGATGAGCCCGTCGTGGGCGCTCACCCACCGCAACGAACTCAGCTTCGGCCTCGACCTGCGCAGCCCCGAAGGCGCACAGATCTTCCGGTCGCTGGTCGGCCGCACCGACGCGGTGTTCGCCAACTTCAAACCGGGAACTCTTGCCGCCCTGGGCTTCTCCTACGAGGAGCTGCAGAACCTGAACCCGACCGTGGTGCTGGCCGAGAGCAGCGCCTTCGGTGCCACCGGTCCGTGGAGTGCCCGGATGGGCTACGGCCCGCTGGTGCGGGCCAGCACCGGTGTCACTCGACTGTGGCGTGGCCAGGGTGCGGAGGAAGACAAGTTCTTTGACGCCACCACCGTCTTCCCCGACCACGTCGCCGCAAGGATCACCGCGATCGGCGCGCTGGCCGCGCTGATCCACCGGGAGCGCACTGCAACCGGTGCGCACGTCCACATCTCGCAGGCCGAGGTGGCGGTCAATCAGCTCGCCGTCGAGTACGTCACCGAGGCCGCCGCCCAGTCCGGGCTCTCCGTCACCGCCGATCCTGCGGTGCACGCGGTCTGCCCCTGCGCCAGCGACGACGAATGGTGCGTCATCTCGGTATGTGACCAGGCCGACCGCGCCACCCTGGCCGCCCTGATCGGCATCGACCTGCCCGAGGACGCCACCGCGCTGACCGCGATCCTCGGCGCCTACACCAGCGGCCGGGACAAGTTCGAGATCACCGAGGAACTGCAGCGGGCCGGCATCGCGGCCGGACCAATGAACCGGGCGACCGATGTGCTCGACGACGTCCAGGTCCAGTTCCGTTCGCTGTACCGCGATCTGGAGCATCCGCTGTTCGAGGAGCCGATGCCGAGTGAAACCGGACCGGCCCCGTACCGCCGGATCCCGCCCGGCGAGCTGCGCCCGGCGCCGACCGCCGGTGAACACACCCGCGACATCGCGCACCGCGCGCTCGGCCTGGACCAGGACGAGATCGACCGCCTCGTCGCCGACGGGATCTTGTTCGAAAGCACCAGCGACCGGAGGACCGCCCCGTGAACACCGCATCCGTCTTCATCGCCGGACAATTCCGCGCCGCCGCCGACGCCACCCCCGTCATCGAGGCGGCCACCGAGGAGCAACTCGGACTGGGATCGGCGGCAACCGAATCCGAGATCGACGACGCCGTCGCGGCGGCCCGTGCCGCGCTGCCGGGCTGGTCCTCGGCGGGGGAGCAGGAGCGGGCCGCGACGCTGCGACTGTTCGCCGACGCGCTGCAGAAGCGCGCCGCGGACACCTTCGCGCTGTGCTCGCGCGAGAACGGGATGCCGATCCGGCTGTCCAAGGGTGCCAACGGCATGTTCCCCGCGGTCCTGCTGCGCTACTACGCCGACCTGCTGGAGGGCTCCGGGCCCGAGGAGGTGCGCCCCGCCGCGATCGGGCACACCATCGTGCGCCGCGAACCCGTCGGAGTGGTCGCCGCCATCACCCCGTGGAACTACCCGCAGGCGCTGGCCATCATGAAGATCGCACCGGCGCTGGCCGCCGGGTGCACCATGGTGCTCAAGGCCGCACCCGAAACCGCTTTGGACGCACTGGTGTTCGCCGAAGCCGCGCAGGAGGCCGGGCTGCCCGCCGGTGTGCTCAACATCGTCGCCGGCGGACCGCAGGCCGGTGCCCATTTGGTATCGCATCCCGGCGTGGACAAGGTGGCCTTCACCGGGTCCACCGCCGCCGGACGCATCATCGCCGAGGCCTGCGGGCGGCTACTGCGTCCGGTCACCCTGGAACTCGGCGGTAAGTCCGCGGCCATCATCCTCGACGACGCGGACCTGGACGCCACCGTCACGGGCCTTCGGTCGGCCTCGTTCGTCAACAACGGGCAGACCTGCCACCTCAGTTCGCGGATCCTGGCTCCGCGCTCGCGCTACGCCGAGGTCGTCGACGCGGTCGCGGCGCTGGCCGACGGCCTGGTGGTGGGGGATCCGCTGCAGAAGTCCACCGACATCGGTCCGCTGGTCAGCCGGCGGCAGCAGCAGCGCGTCCTGGAGTACATCGACATCGGTAAATCCGAGGCGAAACTCGTTGCCGGCGGCGCGGTCCCGGCGGATCAGCCGCGCGGATGGTTCGTATCCCCGACGGTGTTCGCCGACGTCGACAACTCGGCGCGCATCGCCCAGGAGGAGATCTTCGGCCCGGTGCTCACGGTGATCCCGTACGGCACCGACCAGGAGGCGATCGATATCGCCAACGACAGCGAGTTCGGTCTCGGTGGGACGGTGTGGTCCCCGGATGTCGACCGCGCCACCGAGATCGCCCGGGCGGTACGCACCGGGACGATCGGCGTCAACGAATACCAACTGGACGTCAACGCCCCGTTCGGTGGGGTGAAGTCCAGCGGTTTGGGTCGCGAACTGGGCCCGGAGGGCCTGGCCGCCTACCAGGTGCTCAAGTCGATCTACCGGGTCGGACCCGCCTGAATCAGGCGCTCCGACAAGCATCTTCATACGTATCGAGAGGACCAAGCAGTGACCATCGACCCCAGAACCCCGGTGCTCGTCGGGTACGGCCAGGTCAACCAGCGCGAGGAGAGCGCGACCACCGAACCCGTCGACCTGATGGAGGCCGCGGCCCGCGAAGCGGCCGATCCGAAGGTGCTCGCCGCGGTCGACTCGATCCGGGTGGTCAACCTGCTGTCCTGGCGCTACCGGGATCCGGGTCTGCTGCTGGCTCAGCGCATCGGTGCCGAGGGTGCCGCGACGCGCTACACCCCGATCGGCGGCAACGTGCCGCAGTCGCTGGTCAACCAGGCCTGCCTGGACATCCAGGCCGGCCGCAACGATGTCGTGCTGATCACCGGCGGCGAGACCTGGCGCTCCCGGACCCGGGTGCGCGGGCGCGGCGAGAAGATGTCGGGCACCAAGCAGGACGAGTCGGTGGCCCCGGCGCCGGGTGCCGAGGACGAGTTCAACCTGTTCGGGCCCGGGGAGGTGCGCGTCGGCGTGGACCGGCCGTCCTACGTGTACCCGATGTTCGAGCAGGCGCTGCGGATCCGGTCCGGGGCCACCCCGGCCGAGCACCAGCAGCGCATCGGTGAACTGTGGGCGCGGTTCAGCGCCGTGGCGGCGGGCAACCCGCACGCCTGGAACCAGCAGGCGCTCACCGCCGAGGAGATCGCCCAGCCCGGGCCGAAGAACCGGATGATCAGCACGCCGTACACCAAGCTGCTGAACTCCAACAACATGGTCGACCAGGGCGCGACCCTGATCGTGATGTCCGCGGAGAAGGCCACCGCGCTGCAGATCCCGCAGGAGCGTTGGGTTTTCCCGTACGCCGGCACCGACGCACACGACACCTACGCGCTGATCCATCGCGCCGAGTTCTACGGCTCACCCGCGATCCGGATCGCCGGCAAACGCGCCCTGGAACTGGCCGGTAAGGCCCTGGACGACATCGCGCTGGTCGACGTCTACTCGTGTTTCCCGTCGGCCGTGCAGGTCGCCGCCAACGAACTGGGCCTGGCCTTGGACGACCCGCAGCGCCCGCTCACCGTGACCGGCGGCCTGACCTTCGCCGGCGGTCCGTGGAACAACTACGTCTCGCACTCCATCGCCACCATGGCCGAGCAGCTCACGCAACGTCCCGGCGCCGTCGGCCTGATCACCGCAAACGGCGGGTACCTCACCAAGCACAGCTTCGGCGTGTACAGCACCACCCCGCCGACCACCGCATTCCGGTGGGAGGACGTGCAGGCCACCGTCGACGCCGAACCGACCCGGGCCGGCGAAGAAGAGTGGGAGGGCACCGGCACCGTCGAGACCTGGACCACCCCGTACGACCGGGAGGGCCTGCCGGAGAAGGCATTACTGGCGGTGCGCACCCCCGAGGGCAGCCGCACCCTGGCGGTGCTGACCGACCGCTCCGACGCCCAGGCCAGTGTCGACGAGGACATCGCCGGCGCCAAGGTCACCGTCCGCGCCGACGGGACCGCGTCGCTGGGCTGATTCAGCGCAGCGCGGCCAGCGGCACCTGCGGGTCCGCCAGCCGCGCTGCGTCCACCCGCTCGCCGGACCGGATGAGGGCCTTGATGTCGTCCAGACCGTCCCAGATGTTGACGTTCATCCCGGCCCGCACCCGGGCCTGCGGGTCCAACCAGAACGCGGTGAATTCGCGTGCGCCGACGTCGCCGCGGAACACCACCGAGTCGTAGTCGGGGGCGTGACCGACGTACTCCATGCCGAGGTCGTACTGGTCGGTGAAGAAGTACGGCAACTCGTCGTAGCTGCCCGGGCTGCCGAGCGCACCGACCGCCGCGACGGCAGGTTGCTTGAGCGCATTGGCCCAGTGTTCGGTGCGGATCCGGCCGCCGAACAGCGGGTGGTGGGCCGCGGCGATGTCACCGACCGCATAGATGTCGGCATCGCTGGTGCGCAGCGACTCGTCGACCGCGACGCCACCATCGGCCATCTCCAGGCCGGCCTTCTCGGCCAGCGCGATGTTGGGCTGCGCGCCGACGGCGATCAACACATGGTCCGCGGGCACGGTCGCGCCGTCGCCCAGCCGCAGCCCGGTGACCCCGCCGCCGGCCGCCGTGGTGATGGCCTCGACGCCCGAATTCAGCCGCAGATCGACCCCGTGCCCGGTGTGCAGGTCGGCGAACACCTGGGCGACCTCGGGCCCCAACACGGCCAGCAGCGGCAGTTCGGCGGCCTCCACCACCGCGACGGTGGCGCCGCGTTGGCGTGCCGAGGCGGCCACCTCCAGGCCGATCCAGCCGGCACCCACGATCGCCAGCCGGCTGCCTGGGCGCAGCGCCGACAGCAATGCCGAGGCGTCCTCGACGGTGCGCAGGGTGTGCACCCCGGTCGCATCGGCGCCCGGCAGATCGAGCCGGCGGGCCCGGGACCCGGTGGCCAGCAGCAGCTTGTCGTAGTGCTCGTGGCGGCCGTCGGCGAAACCGACGGAATGCTCACCCGGGTCGAGGTTCTGCACCTCGGTGCCCAGCCGCAGATCGATGTCGTGCTCGCGGTACCAATCCTCGGGCTGCACGGTGAAATCGGCGAGCGTCTTCTTGTCGGCGAGGAAGTCCTTGGACAGCGGCGGCCGCTCGTAGGGCAGCTGCCGCTCCTTGCCGAACAGGATGATCCGGCCGCTGAAGTCGTTGTCCCGCAGTGCCTCTGCGGCTTTGGCGCCGGCCAGTCCGGCTCCGACGATGACGATGGTGGGCATGGTGGTCTCCGTTCCTGGACGTGATCAGTCGGTCGTCACGCGACGACGGAAGTCGTCGTCGAGTGAGATCCGCACCAGCGCTGCGCCATCGAGGTGCCTGCGGCCATCCTGCTGGCATACCCGGGTGGCGGGGTGGCTAACCGGGTGTGGCGGGTACCTTCGGCGGCAGGCTGCAGGCGTAGGCGACACCCCGGTCCACCCAGGGCTGCAGCTGCCGGCGGCCGCCGAGCCCGGCGCTGGTGACCCGGATCCAGCCCAGCACCTCCCGGCCGGCCATCAGCATCGGCTCCACATGGGCCCGGGTGAGCAGGTTGGCGGTGTCCTCGGCCGGGACCCGCACCATCAGCCCGCCCTGGCCCGACGCGCACACGGCCATGTGGCCGTGCACCAGGAAGGCCAGCCCGCCGAACATGCGCCTCTCGTCGACACCGGCGGTGGTGGCGAGAAGTTCACGAATGCGTTCCGCGAGGTCTTCGTCGTAGGCCATGACAGTCGGAGTTTATGTCGCGTGGGCCACCTTCGGTTCGCAACGGACCTCGAAGTTGACCGAATTCGCGACGAAGCACAGCCCATGGGCGCGCTCGTGGATGTCGGTGAGCGCCTCGGCCTGCTCCGGGTCGGCGAGCTGGAGCGTCGGGCGCAGCACCACCTCGGTGAAATGGCCGCCGCCGTCCGGGGTCTCCGCCATGGTGCCCGACGGGTGGTCGACGTATCCGGTCACCGTCACCCCGGCCTGCGCGCACAGCGCCAGCACCCACAGCATGTGGCACTGCGACAGCGAGGCCACCAGCAATTCCTCGGGATTCCAGCGCTGCGGGTCGCCGCGGAACGCCGGGTCCGCGCTGCCGGGGATCACGGTCGGCTTACCCGGCGCGCTGACATCGTGGGACCGCTCATAGGCCCGGTACCCGCTGGTGCCGGTGCCGGTGTTGCCGGTCCAGGTGATGTCGAGTTCGTAGTGGTGTGTCTTGCCCGTCATGCCGGCTCACCCTATCTGCGCGAGAAGACGCGAATGGCCGCTTTATCCTGGGGGCGGTATCGAGGCCATTCGCGTCTGCTCGCGGTAGGGAGTTGTCAGGCGGCGGCGGTCGCCACCTCGGCGGCCGGCTCCAGCGCCAGCGCGACGATCTCCGCGACGTCGGTCATCGGGCGCACATCCAGCGCCGCGAGCACCTCGGCCGGCACCTCGTCCAGGTCGGGTTCGTTACGTTGCGGGATGAACACCGTCTTCAGCCCGGCCCGTTGGGCGGCGAGCAATTTCTGCTTCACCCCGCCGATGGGCAGCACCCGACCGTTGAGCGTCACCTCGCCGGTCATCCCGACGTCCCCGCGGACCTGCCGGCCGGTGGCCATCGAGACCAGCGCGGTCACCATCGTCACGCCCGCCGACGGACCGTCCTTGGGCACCGCGCCCGCGGGCACGTGCACGTGGATCTGGCGGTCCAGCGCCTTGGGGTCCACACCCAGCTGCTCGGCGTGGGCCCGCACGTAGGACAGCGCGATCTGTGCGGACTCCTTCATGACGTCGCCGAGTTGGCCGGTCAGCTTGAGCCCCGGCTCGGCGTCGACCGCCCCCGCCTCGATGTAGAGCACATCGCCACCCAGTCCGGTGACGGCCAGACCGGTCGCCACGCCGGGCACCGCGGTGCGCTCGTCGGAATCCGGGGTGAACCGCGGCCGGCCCAGGTACTCGACGAGATCCGGCTCATCGATGGTGATGCTGGGGACGTCGCTGTCGGCCAGCTTGGTGGTCACCTTGCGCAACGCCTTGGCCAGTAGCCGCTCGAACTGCCGCACCCCGGGTTCGCGGGTGTAGTCGGCGGCGATCTTGCGCAGCGCCGCGTCGGTGAGCTTCACCTCGTCGGGGGTCAGCGCCGCCCGTTCGGCTTGGCGGGGCAGCAGGTAATCCCGGGCGATGGCCACCTTGTCGTCCTCGGTGTAACCGTCGATCTGGATCAGCTCCATGCGGTCCAGCAGCGCGGACGGGATGTTCTCGATGACGTTGGCCGTCGCCAGGAACACCACGTCGGACAGGTCCAGATCCAGCTCCAGGTAGTGGTCACGGAACGTGTGGTTCTGCGCTGGGTCCAGCACCTCCAGCAGCGCCGAGGACGGGTCGCCGCGGTAGTCCGAGCCGACCTTGTCGATCTCGTCGAGCAGCACGACGGGGTTCATCGACCCGGCCTCGCCGATGGCCCGCACGATGCGCCCGGGCAGCGCGCCGACGTAGGTGCGCCGGTGTCCGCGGATCTCGGCCTCGTCGCGCACACCGCCGAGGGCGACGCGAACGAACTTGCGGCCCAACGCCCGTGCCACGGATTCGCCCAGCGAGGTCTTGCCGACCCCGGGCGGGCCGGCCAGCACCATCACTGCACCGGATCCGCGGCCGCCGACGACGGCCATGTTGCGCTGGGCGCGCCGGGCCCGCACCGCCAGGTACTCCACGATGCGGTCCTTGACGTCGTCCAGACCGTGGTGATCGGCGTCCAGGATCTCCCGGGCCGCCTTCAAGTCGGCGGAATCCTCGGTATGGGAGTTCCACGGCAGGTCCAGGACGGTGTCCAGCCAGGTGCGGATCCAGCCGCCCTCCGGGCTCTGGTCGCTGGTGCGTTCCAGCTTGCCGACCTCGCGCAGCGCGGCCTCGCGGACCTTCTCGGGCAGGTCGGCGGCCTCGACCCGGGCCCGGTAATCATCTGATCCCTCCGGCTCGCCCTCGCCGAGTTCCTTGCGGATGGCGTTCAGTTGCTGGCGCAGCAGGAATTCCTTCTGCTGCTTGTCCATCCCGGCCCGGACGTCCTCGGCGATCTTGTCGCTGACCTCGACCTCGGCCAGATGTTCACCGGTCCAGCCGATGAGCTTGCGCAGGCGGTCCGCGGTGTCCTCGGTCTCCAGCAGTTCGCGCTTCTGCTCGCCGCTCAGGTACGACGCGTAGCCGGCGGTGTCGGCCAGCGCGGACGGATCGGTGATCTTGTTGACCACGTCCACGATCTGCCAGGCCTCGCGGCGCTGCAGCATCGCCAGCAGCAGCTTCTTGTACTCGGCCGCGAGCGCCTTGGTCTCCTCGGTGGGTTCGGACTCGGTCACTTCATCGACCTCGACCCACAGCGCGGCGCCCGGACCGGTGGTGCCGGCGCCGATGTGCGCGCGACGTCCACCCTTGACCACGGCCGCCGCCCCGCCGCCGGGAATGCGTCCGACCTGCACGATCGAGGCGAGCACGCCGTGGGTGGGGTAGCGGTCGTCCAGCCGCGGGGCGATCAGCAGCTTGCCCTCCTGGCCCTCCGGGCCGCGGCTTGGGCGGCTTCGACGGCGACGCGGGCGGCGTCATCGAGTTCGATGGGCACCACCATGCCGGGCAGCAGGACGGGTTCGCTGACAAACAAGACCGGGACTGCGATGGCTTCAGGCATCAATCCTCCAAAGTTGATTCTGGTGGACTCAACTCAACGGAGGGCGGGTTTGTTCCCGCGGTGCCCGGCGCGGGTCAGTCGAGGGTGATGACACCCCGGATGTTCTCGCCGGCGCGTAGGTCGCGCATGGCGTCGTTGATGTCGTCGAGCTTGTAGCGCCGGGTGATCAACTCGTCGAGCTTGATGGTGCCGGCCTCGTACATCGACAGCAGTCGCGGCATCGCCTCGCGCGGATTCATCTCGCCGTAGAGCACACCCTTGAGCGTCTTGCACGAGCTCACCATGTCCGGCAGGACCAGCGGGACCATCATCTCGGAAACCTTCGCCATCCCGGTCAGCACGCAGGTGCCGCCCTTGCGGAGCAGCATCATGGCCACGATGATCAGGTCGGTCGGCACCACCCCCGGTGTCAACACCACCCGGTCGGCCATCACACCCCAGGTCAGCTCCTTGACCAGTTCGATCGCCGAGCCGGCGTCGGTGGCGGTGTGGGTGGCGCCGAAGGTCGGCGCGATCTGACGCTTGAACTCATTGGGGTCGACCGCGACGATGTGCTTGGCGCCCGCGGCCTTGGCGCCCTGTACGGCGTTCATCCCGATCCCGCCCACGCCCACCACCACGACCGTATCGCCGATCTGGGTGCCTGCAGCGACCGATCCCGAACCGAATCCCGTTGTGACACCGCAGGACACCAGCGAGGCGGCCTCCAGCGGAATCCAGTCGTTGATCTTCACCAGCGAGCGTTCCGAGGCCACGACGTACTCGGAGAAGGTACCGACCTGCATCATCGCCATCAGATCCTCGGGCCCGTCCGACCCGGCGACATGGCGGCGACGGGTGCCGTCGGTGGTCATGTCCTTGCTGTAGATATCGGCACCGACATCGCACAGGTAGGTCTGCCCGGTCGCGCACCACCGGCAGTTCCCGCACGCCGGGAAGAACGAGACCGCGACGTGGTCACCGGGTTTGAGGGTTTTCACACCGGGGCCGACCTCTTCGACGATGCCGGAACCCTCGTGCCCGCCGAGCATCGGGAACCACTCGGGCACCGGCACACCGGCCGCCCGCATCATCTCCTCCATCTCGGTCGACGGCACGCTGTCGCCGGTGTAGAAGTGATCGTCGGAATGGCAGATGCCGGCGAAGGCCATCTTGACCAGCACCTCGCCCTCGCGCGGCGGGTCGAGGTCGATCTCGGTGACCTCCCAGTCGATCCCGACGCCGCGCAGGATTGCTGCCTTCGTCTTCATGCTGCCGGCCACCCCACGGTCTTGGTCTCGGTGAAGATGTCCAAACCTTCGATGCCGCACTGTCGTCCGATACCGGACTGCTTGTAACCGCCGAACGGGGCGTCGGCCCCGTACCAGAGTCCACCGTTGATGCCGAGGGTGCCGGTCCGGATCCGGCTCGCCACGTTCTTGGCGCGCTCCAGATCGTCGGCGAACACCACGCCGGACAGGCCGTAGATGGAGTCGTTGGCGATGCGCACCGCGTCGTCGTCATCGGAGAAACCGATGACCGACAGCACCGGGCCGAAGATCTCCTCCTGGGCGATGGTCATCGAGTTGTCGACATCGGCGAAGATGGTCGGCTCGACGAAGTAACCCTTCTCCAGGTGCTTCGGGACGCCGCCGCCGAGGACGAGGCGGGCGCCTTCCTGCTTGCCCTTCTCGATGTACCCGAGCACGCGTTCTTGCTGCCGCTTGGACACCTGCGGACCCTGCAGCACCGACGGATCGGTGGGGTCACCGTACTTGTTCTTCTCCATGGCGGCCTTGACGATCTCCAGGGCCTCTTCGTACCGCGAGTTGGGTACCAGCAACCGGGTCGGCATGGCGCAGCCCTGCCCGGCGTGCATGGAGATGAACGCGCTGCCGCCTACGGTGGCCTTCATATCGCTGTCGTCCTCGAGCACGAGGTACACCGACTTGCCGCCGAGTTCCAGGAAGGTCGGCTTCACCGTCTCCGCGGCCGCGGCCATGATCCGTCGGCCGGTCGCGGTGGACCCGGTGAAGGCCACCATGTCCACCAGCGGCGAGGTGGACAGCACCTCGCCGACCAGGTGGTCGGATGAGGTGACGATGTTGATCACCCCGGGCGGGATGTCGGTGTGCTCGGCGATGAGGCGGCCGATCCGGGTCGCGTTCCACGGGGTGTCCGGAGCGGGTTTGAGCACCATGGTGTTGCCCATCGCGAGGATGGGGCCGATCTTGTTCAGGATGATCTCGAGCGGGAAGTTCCACGGCGTGACGACGCCGACGACGCCGACGGGTTCCTTCCACACCTCGCGAGTGGCCGGGGTGCCCATCCCGAACGCGTCCTTGTCGGGAAGGCTGCGCCGCCAGGGGTATTGGGCGATCATGTCGGCCGGCCAGGTGAGCGCCTCGTTGAGCGGCACGTCGAGCTGCGGGCCGTAGGTGCTCAGTACCGGGCAGCCGACCTCGGCGACGAGCTCGCTGCGGATGTCCTCCCGTTCGGCTTCCAGCGCGGCCTGCAGCTGACGCAGGCAGGTCGCACGCAGTTCGCCGTTGCGCGACCAGTCGGTGTGGTCGAATGCGCGCCGGGCGGCGGCGACGGCGCGCTCCATATCGGCGCGGGTGCCGTCGGCGGTTCCGCCGAGCACTTCCTCGGTGGCCGGGTTGATGTTGTCGAACTGGCGTCCGGTTTCGGAGTCGACGAGTTTCCCGTCGATCAGCATGCGCGATTCATGGCTCATCGGGTGTAGTCCTTCACCACTGTCGGAGTTCTTTGACTGCGCCGGACGGCCGGGGCGCCAGCGTCAGGTAGGGGATGAAACTGCTCTTGCCGCAACGGATGACGGAATCGACGATGTCGGCGAGGTGGTCGGCGTCGACCAGGCCGCCCTGCATCTCACCGCGTTCCATCCACAGCTTGATGGCCTTCTCCAGTGCGTCGGGATCCCAGTTCTTGTTGAACTCGGTCTGCGAATCACCCTGCCCGCCGAAGCTGTCGCCCACGGCGAGTCGGGTGAAGCCGATGTTGGGATGTTCGATGCGCCAGGCCTCGACGAGCTTGTCCAGCGCGGCCTTGGTCACCGCGTAGGCGCCGAGCAACGGCCAGGGTGCGGTGTAAGAGGCGCTCAGCGAGGACAGGTACACCGCGGAGCCGCCGGAGGCGGCCAGATGGGGTGCGGCCGCGGCGGTGGCCAGCGATGCGCCGGTGACGTTGGTGGCGAACAGCTGGGCCCACTGGGCCGCGTCGATGTCCTGCAGCGGGGCGAGGATGCCCATCCCGGTGGTGTAGACGATGGCGTCCAGCCCGTCGAAGGTGTCGGCGACCTCGGCCATGGCGGCGCGGCAGGAGTCGGCGTCGGTGACATCGCAGACGACCGCGGCGGCCCCGTTGGCGGCCTCCTTGGCCGCGTTGACCAGCCGGTCGTGACGGCGGGCGAGGAACGCCACCCGGGCGCCCTTGCGGGCGAGCCCGATGCCGATGCAGCGACCGAGGCCGGCCGAGCCGCCGACGATGGCTACGCGTGGTTCAGACATTGAGGATCGCCCCGATCGTTGGATGGCCGTCTCGGTGGAACGGAACAACGTTATCAGCATCCAGAAGGGTTATATGACAAATATGGAAATGTTCGTTTACGTAAGGCTGAGCAGGGCGTGTCTGAATACCAAATCCTCAGCGCGGCAGGTTGTTACTGGGTTCCGTGGCGAAGCACAGCAGTAGCCGGTCGAGCACCTTGGCGGCCCGCCGGCGCGCCGCGGCGGGCTCGTCGGAGTGCGCGACCAGCAGGGCCGCTTCCTCCGCGGCGGCGACCAGCATGTGCGTCAACTCGGTGACCGGCTGGTCCTCGATCGCCCCCTGGGCGATGGCATCGCGAATCACATCCTCGATGAGGGCGAGGCTGTCGTTCTGTTGGATGCCGCGCTGGGTGCGCCAGCCCAGCACCACGGGGCCGTCGATGAGCATGATGCGCTGCACCTCGGGTTCCAGTGCCGCTTCCAGGAAGCCGTGCAGCCCCTGGGTCAGCCGATCCCAGGGGTCGGCCCCCTGAGGGGGCGAGGCCAGCGAGCGCAGGGTGAGGTCGCGTTCGACTTCTTCGAAGACCGCGTGGAACAGTTCCGCCTTGTCCGTGAAGTGGTGGTAGAAGGCACCCCTGGTGCCCACATCCGACGCACTGACGAGATCGCCGATGCTGGTGTGGAAGTAGCCGTTCTCCACGAACAGCCTCCGGGCGGCATCGATGAGGCTGCGACGGGTCAGATCGCCACGCGCGCGGCGATCGTCATCGCTGCCTCCCCGCTTCGACATATTGCGATCCTAGCAACATTCAGCTTGTATGTTGCAACTATGGCTGACGATGAGGTTCGCGCATACGGTTCGGTGGCACCGCTGAAAGTCGGTCTGCTGAATGACTATCCGACCAGGGGCGATACCGACAACGACACCCTTGCGGCGCTCATGCTGGTCATGGAGGAGGCGTTGGCGGGCGGGCTCATCGATCGTCCTGTCGAGATCGTGCAGCGCAGTGTCATCGGCCTGCCCAACGGCACCTACCGCGCGGTGCAACGGGCCTTCGACGAACTGGTCGAGGAGGGCTGCCTGGCGATCTTCGGCCCGTGGGTGTCCGACAACGTCGTCCCGTTGCGTGCCCATGTCGACGCGACGGCCAGCGTGCCCATCATCACGCTCTCCGGTTCCGAGGGTGCGTTGGGGGAGTGGTGTTTTGCGCTCAACAACGGGTCGATGGCCGAAGAGCCGATCATGCTGGCCTCCGTCATGCTCGCCGACGGGCATTCCCGGATCGCCATCGCCTACGAGGCCTCGCTGATCGGCAAGGAGTATCTGGCCTCGGCGCAGCGGGCCTACGAGGCGGCCGGCCTCACGGTGGTCGCGACGGTGCCCATCCCGCAGGTCGAGGCGGACAAAGCGGCGGCGGTGGCGACGCTGCGGGCGGTCGGTCCGGACGCGCTGGTGCATGTGGGATTCGGGCACGGGCTGTGGGGGTTCTCCGATGCGCTGGCAGCGGCGGACTGGGATCCGCCGCGCTACACCACCACGGCCTTCGAGATGGCGCACATCAACGCCGAATGGATGCGGCAGCTCTCCGGCTGGGTCGGCCTGGACAGCTATGACGAGCGCAACGCGGTCGGCCAGGCGTTCCTCGACCGTTTCGAGGCGAAATACGGCCGCCGGCCCCGACATTCGATGCCGGGGCTCGCACACGACGCGGCGACCGTGATCGTGCGCGGGCTGGCGGCCGCGCGGCCGTTGACCGGGGAGGGTGTCAAACACGGTATCGAGCAGGTCAAACTGATCCCGTCTGCCAGCGGCGCGCCCGGGACGTTCCTGCGCTTCGGGCGCTTCATCCGGCAGGGCTGGTTGGGCTCCGACTACCTCGTCGCCCGGCGGATCGTCGCCGACGGCACCGCGCATGTGTTCCACGCCGCCCCCAGCGAGAACATCGCCCGAGCGGTCGGGGTTGAGTCAGGCTAGCCGGATCGCACCGAAGACCGGGGCCGTCACGATGCCGGGCGGTTGCGCGAGCACGTAGGGGATGGCGCGCACCGCGCTCATGGCGATCATCAGATGCCCGGGCATGGTGGCCCGGTCGCCGGACCGTCCCGGCCCGACGTCGAGCTGCAGCTCGAAGCTCGGGTCACCGCTGATCACCGCCCGGATGAGCGGCGCCTTCGCGCCGGGTTCCAGCGGCGCCAAGCCCCACTGGGGCAGATCGCGGGTCAGCACCCACTCTTCGTGGATCGCCAGCAGTTCCCGGCCGTCATGGTGACCGATCCAGGAAAAGCGCTGCCCGACAACCAGTCCCGCCTCGATGGTGCCGGCCTTGACCTCGATGTCGTGGTCGACGGTGGTGGCCTCGACCGCGATCTCGATATGGGACAGCTTGATGCCCAACACGTCGGCGGTGGCATTGAGCGCCTGGCGGTAGGCCATGTCGAGTTTCGTGATGATCGGCGAGTCGACGCTCACGTCCTCGGGAGGGCGCCCCATGCCCATCAGGTCGATCAGCATCGGCCTGCTGTCCACGCCCGAGACGTCGGTGGACTCGTAGAGGTCGATCCGGTCGATGGTCCTGCTCAGCCCGGTCACCGTGGTGACCAGGCGTTCGAACATGAAGCCCGGATTCTCTCCCGCGGCGTGGAAACGGGAGTTGCCGGTCCGGCAGGCCGCGATGAATGCCGCCTCGGTGTCGGGGCCGTAGGTGGGCAGGTGGTTGTAGGACGTCGTCGAGATGACGTTGATGCCGGCGGCCAGCAACCGGCAGATGTCCTCGGCGTTCGTCTCGACGGCGTGCGCCTTGCTGGCAGCGTGCACCACGACGTCGGGACGTATCGCCAGGATGTCGTCCTTGCTGGTGGTCGCCGAGATACCGGTGGTCGGGTCCAGCCCGCACAGCGCTCCGGCATCCCGACCGGCTTTGTCCGGGCCGTACACCAGCACCCCGGCCAGCTGGAAACTATCGTTCTCGATCATCTCCCGGAGCGCGGCGCGGCCGACCGCCCCGGTGGCCCACTGAGCTGTACGAATCGCCAATCAAACGCTCCTGGTTGTGCTTTCGGCTGCCCGACGGTCTGGTGCCGATCAACATACATCATGTAGGTTCTCAACCGACAGAGTGAATGTTGGCGTTCACGGACGCGACAGGGAGGGGCTCCGGTGGCCGAGCACTCAACCGTGGAACAGCTAGAACAGGACATTCGGGACGCCCAGTCCCGGTTCAACGAAGGCATGGGCGGTCAGGGCGATGCCACGCCTTATCCGCTGCTCAAGCAACTGCGCGCTCAGTCTCCGGTGCACCCGGGCTGGCCGGAGATGGGCATGGTCGGCAACCGGGGCGACGGTCCGCAGACGTATACGGCCTATTCCTTCGATGCGGTTAAGGCGGTGTTCACCGACAACGTCACCTTCAGCACCCGGTGCTACGAGGATGTCGTGCGGCCACTGCAGGGCCCGACCATCCTGGAGATGCAGGAACCCGAGCATGCCGTCTACCGCAAACTGCACGAGTTCGCCTTCGCCCGCTCCTCGATGAAGCGGTGGGACGCCGAGCTGGTGGGACCTCTGGTGGATCGGACCCTCGCCCGGATCAAGCAGACCAAGCGGGCCGACCTGGTCGACGCGGTGTTCATGCCCATCCCGGTTCGGGTGATCGCCGCGTTGCTCGGCCTTCCCGATGCCGATGTGCTGCAGTTCCACCGGTGGGCCATCGACATGCTGGCCTTCCGCGCCGACATGCCGACGGCCATGGCGGCCTCGGCTCAGATGCGGGAGTACTTCGTCGGCATCCTGGCCGACAAGCGCCGCAGTCCCGGCGACGACATGGTGTCCATCCTGGCCGGCGCCGAGGTCAACGGCGTGAAGATGTCCGATGAGCAGATCTACGGGTTCATGCGCAACCTGCTGCCGGCCGGCGCCGAGACGACATCACGATCCACGGCCACCCTGGCACTGGCGTTGCTGACCCACCCCGACCAACTCGATGCCGTCCGAACCGACCGGAACCTGTTGCCGCAGGCGATCGAGGAGGGCATCCGCTGGGAGACCCCGCTGCTCAACTTCATGCGCGAGGTCACCTGCGATACCGAACTGGGCGGGGTGCCGATCCCCAAGGGTGCCACGATGATGCTGAGCCTGGGCAGCGCGAACCACGACGAGAACCGATGGGACGAGCCGGAAGAGTTCGACATCTTCCGGGAACGCAAGCCGCACATCGGGTTCGCGCACGGCGCACATGTCTGCCTGGGCATGCACCTGGCCCGGCTGGAGAGCATGAAGATCTTCAACGCACTGTTCGACGAGCTGCCCGGACTGCGACTCGACCCCGACGCGCCCCCGCCCTACATCAGCGGAACCATGTTCCGCTCGCCACCGCGCCTCGACGTGATCTGGGACTGAAAGGAATGCACATGACACGGGTCATCCAGTGGGCAACCGGGATCACCGGGATGCTGTCGCTGCGCCATGTGCTCGGCCGGGACGACCTGGACCTGGTCGGCGTCCGGGTGTACGACCCGGCCAAGGTGGGGGTGGATGCGGGCGCCCTGTGCGGTCTCCCGGATAGCGGGGTCCGCACCACCGACGACCGGGCGGCACTGCTGGGCACCGATGCGGACGTGGTGCTCTACATGGGCAAGGTGGAGACCGATACGCCGGGATGCTTCCGGGACGTGTGTGAACTGCTGGCCTCCGGCAAGAACGTGGTGGCCACCGGGAGCCGGTTCATCCACCCCCGATCACTGGACCCCGGCCTGGCCGACGGCATCGAATCGGCCTGCCGGACCGGCGGTTCCTCCTTCCTCGGCGTCGGCCTCTTCCCGGGCTTCGTCGGCGAATCACTGGTCCCGGTGCTGTCCCGGCTCGCCGAACGTGCCGACCGGATCGACGTCCGCGAGGTGCTGAACTACTCCACCTACGCCAGTCACGATCTGATCTTCAACGCCATGGGATTCGGTCACGACCCGGAGGACACCACCCCGCTGCTCACCGATCCGACCTATGCGGCGCACGCCTGGATCGGGAGCGCGACGGTCCTCGCCCAGGCTCTGGGCCTGACGGTCCGTTCCTTCGAGGGCTTCCGGGAGGTCGCGACGACGCCGCGTCCGCTGTCGGTCGCGGCAGGGGAGATCCCGGCGGGAACCGTGGCCGCGATGCGGTTCGGCGTCATCGCGGACTGCGGTGCGACCACCATCGCCGTCGAACACCTCACCCGGATGGCCGACGACCTGGCACCCGACTGGCCGACCGAGATCGGTTATCAGGTCACCGTTGCGGGCAGTCCGAACATGCAGTTGCACCTGGTGATCGGTTCGCCGGGTGAGGACCACTCGGAGCAGGGCTGCCTGGCGACGGCGATGCACGCGGTGAACGCCATCCCTGCGGTGATCGCGGCGGAACCGGGACTCTACGACCTGTCCACGCTGGCGCCGAGCAACTGATAATGTCGATTCTCTAATTGGGAGTGCGCTGATTCTCCCAACATCGCGAAAGGGCGCCATATGGAAGACGTACTGGGTTACGCGGGGAAGTCTGTCGTCGTGACCGGCGCTGCATCCGGCATGGGTGAGGCGACGGCACGCATCCTCACCGAGTTGGGCGCCGAGGTGACCGCCCTCGACATCAAGCCGACGACGGTGCCGGCCGCACGGTCGCTGACCATCGATCTTCGCGACCGCGCCAACATCGAGGAGGTCGCGGCGTCCATCGACGGCCCCATCGACGGCCTGTTCAGCTGTGCGGGGCTGCCCGGCCCGCCGTTCAGCGAATGGGACACCATTCTGGTCAATTTCGTGGGCGCCCGGCACCTGGCCGAACAACTCGTACCCAAGATGGCACCGGCCTCGGCCATCAGCGTGATTTCCTCGTCGGCGGCGATCGGATGGCAGGACCACATCAAGACCATCACCGGACTGCTGGAGACCGACGGATTCGACGCCGCCGTCGAATGGTTGACCGCGAACGAGAAGAAGTGGTCCTGGAGCGGTTACGCGTATTCGAAGTACATCATCGATGCGTGGGTCGGCTGGTGGTATCCCGAACTCGGGCGCAAGGGAATCCGGATCAACTGCATCAACCCGGGACCGACCGAGACCGCCATGATGCCGGCCTTCCAGGATCTGATGGGCAAGGAGACCGTGGACGATGCGATCGGCCCGGTCGGACGGTACTCCACCGCCCAGGAGCAGGCCTGGCCGCTGGTGTGCCTGGGCAGCCCGCGGCTCAGCTACGTGGGCGGCACGGTGCTGTGGACCGACGGTGGCTGGCACGGCGCCATGACCATGGGCCGGCACAACGCGCAGTGGGCCGACACCGCCGCCGATCAGATGGCCAAGCGCTGACCCGTCGGGTCAGATGAAGTCGGAGCCACCGTCGACGTTGACGGTGGCTCCGGTGACGTAACCGTTGCGCCGCGACGCCAGATAGGCCGTCGCCGAGGCGATCTCCTCGGGCAGCCCGGCGCGCCCGAGGTCGCAGGGATGGCCGTAGGTCCGGTCCACCCAGGTCATCACATCGTGCGGGTCCGCGGAATCCAGGCCGTCGGCGGCCAGCACATCGCGCAGCGTCTCGGTGAAGCTCGCCGAGACGATGGTGCCCGGGCACACACAGTTGACCAGGATGCCCTCCGGGCCAAGGGTTTTCGACAGGTTCTTGGTGAAGCTCGACAGTGCCGCCTTGCTGGCGGTGTAGGCCACCAGACCGGCGCTCTGCCGCTGGATCGAGTGCGCCGACAGCGTCACGATGCGTGCCCAGTCGGCGGCGCGCAGCATCGGTAGCGCGGCCCGGACCGAGCGCACCGCGGACATCGTGCCGAGGTCGAATGCCGCGCGCCAGGCGTCGTCGTCGAGATCCTCAAACGCGCCCGCATCCGGGCCGACGGTGTGCACCAGCACGTTCACGGCGCCCCATGCCGCGCGCACCGTCTGGTAGCCGGCCGCGATCGAGTCCGCTTCGGCCATGTCGACGCTGATGGGCAGCACCTCCGGTGCTCCAGCGCCGGTGATGCGCTCGGCGGCGGCATCCAACGCGTCCTTGCCGCGGGCCATGATCGCCACCGATGCGCCCTCGGCGCCGAGCAGTTCGGCGATCGCCAGTCCCATTCCCTTGCTGGCGCCGGTGACGACGGCCCGCGCTCCCTGCAGTCCGAGATCCATGTGTTGTCCTCTACTTTCGGATGCGCGGGGAGAGATGAACGATCTCGCTCACGACGGTCGGGTTGGCACGAGCGACGGCGATGAAGGACAGCAGCGCATTGGCCACATCGTCGACGGCGGACATCTGCGCCGGTATCTGTCCCTGCTGTGCCCAGGACCGGTACAGATCCGCCAGCAGATCGCGGTCGGCGCCGCGAAGGATCTCGGTGCCCTCGGTCGGGCCGATGCTGGCCCGGATGATGGCCAGTTCCGGGTGCTCGGCCCGCCAGGAGCGCAGGATCTCATCGAGGGCGGCCTTGCTGGCGTGATAGGCGGCGACGCCGGCGCGCGGCCGGCCGACGTCGTGGCTGGAGGCGATGAGGGTGACCGCGTTGTCGGACAGATGCGGCAGGACCGACCGCAGCACGTGCGATGCGCCGACGGCGTTCACCGCGTAGGCGTGCAGCCAGGTCGTCACGTCGGTCTCCTCGATGAGGGAGAACGGCACGACCGCACTGGTGAAGACCACCGCATCGATCGCCCCGAATGCGGTGGCGACGTCGGTGACGACGCGTTCGATGGCGTTCGGATCGGCCACGTCGAGTTCGTGTACCGAGCCGTTCAACTCGAATGCGAGATCGGAGAGCAGATCGACCCGGCGGGCCGCGAGGGCGACCGAGGCGCCGCGGCGGTGCGCGGCCACCGCGAGCGCGCGGCCGATACCGGAGGAGGCACCGATGACGAGCATCCGTACTCCGGCGATGTTCGAGTGTCGATCGGTCATGCCCCGCTCCCTCTGTCCGCTTCGATCATGGATTGCACGGTGCGCCGGCAGCGCCCGCATTCCGCCCCCGCGCCACAGACCTCGGACACCTGACGCGAGGTTCGTGCGCCCGCGGACACCGCACGCGACACCGTCTCACTCGTGACGCCGAGGCACAGGCAGACGTACATCAGCCGGCCATCCGGATCGCGCTGATCGGGCGGCCGACGAAGATCGGCGGGTAGACGCCGACGCCGGCGGCGGCCAGCCAGTCGGTGGCGATGTCGGACCGCCGCACCCAGCTCAGTGCCTGGCTGCGGTCGACGAGTTGCTGCAGGAACAGCACCTCCCGCGGATTGTCGAATGCGCGGTAGACCAGGGTGCGCCGGATTCCGGCCTCGGCGAAGCTTTCCAGTGAATCGTGCACGCGCCGCATGAACGTGTCCTCGTCCGGTACCGGTGCGATGGCGGCGACGATCAACTCGGTGCCCGGGCGGGCGGGTCGCCGAGGTCGAACCGGCCGACCGTATCGCCGGCGAAGACCGCGGGAATGTCGCAGAGCCCGACGGAGTCGAACCATGCGAAGAACTGCCGGGAGCGCAACAGGTTGAGCAATGGTTGTTCGGTCCGGATCCCGATGACCACCAAGATGTTTCCCGGCTCGACGATCGACTCGTAGACGAACACATAGCGTGCCCCGAGGTCGAGCAGGCTCTCCTTGTGCCGCTCCAGGACCGGGCTGATCCGTGCCGGGTCGGGGAGTTGGTACTCGACGGCGAATACGTAGGTCCGGGCGGCGCGGATCATCGGCTTCGCTCCCTCGGCCCGTTGTCGGCGTGCGTTCTCCTGGGTGAGAATACATGTTCTCGATGTCGGGGCTTGACTTTCCGGGCGGGGTGGCCGAGATTCGGAGAATCATCATTCTCAAGTTCGAGGGTGATTCCCACCCAGTGCTCCCACGAAGGGGTTGCGATGTTCGAGGAGATGGTCCGGCTTGTCTTCGCCTGGGGGGCGATGGTGGGCATAGTCGGCTTCTGGTACTGGTTGCTCGGCAACATCGGGACGTTCTGAGCCTCATGAACGAACAGGACCGCCGCCGCAAGCGCGCCCTCATCACCTTCCAGATCCTCGTCTACGGAGCGTTGTTGACGATGTTCCTGATCCAGCTGCAGATGCTGTTCGACAAGGGATGGTGACCGAACCGTGAATGCTCCGAAGATCACGTCCGGCAACGCCGACACGACGTTCGAACAACATCACGACGCCAGCAAGGCCGCACAACGGCAGGCCGATCGTTGGCTCATCGTCGGGGCCGTGCTGATGGGCACCCTGGTCCTCGGGCCCATCGGGCTACCGATCTTCTGCCGCGGGGTGGTGCTGTTCCGCCGTGCCGAGCGGGCGGGTCTCTCGGTGCGGCCGATGATGGTCACCCTGATCGGGTACGTCATCATCATCGACGCGGCGATCAACAGCATCGGCTGGGGCCTGGACGTCTTCGCCAACCATGCGCTCGTCACCCGGACCATCTTCACCGCGTGGGGCAATCTCATGGACGGTGGTTACTTCTGGCACTACAACGAACTGCTGATCGGCGGCGCGGCTGCGCCGGGGGAGAAGGCCTGGATCATCGTGTGCGTTCTGGTGGTGTTCCCGATGCGGATCGCCGCGGCCATCGCATTCCTGCAGATGAAGCGTTGGGGTCATCAGTGGATGGTCGTCACCTGCTGGTTCGGGCTGATCGCCTGGTTCGGGTACATCCTGAACATGACCATGTACTCCGATGTCCGTTATGCCGGAACGGCATTCCCGGTCATCGGATGGTGGATCTACAACATCTTCTACATCACCCCCTTCCTCGCGATCCCGTATCTGCACACGGTGAACCGCGAGATCTTCACCGACTGACCGACGCGAGAAAGCCGGAAGAATGAGCGCAATCGCCACGAAATCAGAAGACCCGCAGAAACTTCCACTCGGTACCACGGCACCGTTCGCCCGCATGCATCGCTGGCTCAAGCGGGGCCTGTTCGTGTGCCTGTTCGGTCTGGTGGTCGAGGGTGCGATGACGGTCCCCGCACTGGCGCTGTGGTACGGCTGGCCGACCTTGTCGCTGACCGAGATCTGCAGTGAGCTGATGAAGGTCCGGTACTCCGACGACACCATCGGGTGCGAACAACCGTATCCGCTGAGCGGCCCCCCGTTCGGTGGCGCGCCCGAGGCCGCGGGGCAGCAGACGGCCCAGGATGAGTGGGGGATCCAGCCGGTGCCCGAATACCCGAGTCTGGGTTTCCGGGAGCTGGTACGCATCCATCAGGAACGTGAGGCGGGCTGACCCGATCGCCGGCGCTCCTCGCGTAACCGGATCGCCAGGTCGGACTTCTTCACCTTGCCGGTCGCGGTGAACGGCAGGTCTTCCTTGGCGGCCACCCAGATGAACTTCGGCACCTTATAGGCGGACAAGGTGTCCCGCAGCCGGCTCCGCAGCGCCTCCGGATCCAGCGAATGCCCGCCGCGCGGGACCACCGCGGCGCCCACGATGACGCCGTGCTCGTCGTCCTCGACACCGACCACATAGGCCTCCAGTACACCCTCGCAGTCGCCGAGTGCCGACTCCACCTCGGCCGGGGTGACATTGGTGCCGCCGCCGGTCTTGATCAGCTCACCGAGCCTGCCGGAGAAGGTGATCCACCCGTCGGCCGAGCGGATACCGCAGTCGCCGGTACGGTAATAGCCGTCCGGGGTGAACACCGCCTGGCGTTCCCGCTTGTAGAGACGCTGCATGAGCGAGAGGCCGCGGACCCAGATCTCGCCGGATACGCCGTCGGGCACCGGCTTGCCGGTCTCCGGGTCGACGATGAGGTGTTCGAGTCCCTCGGCGGGCCAGCCTCCGGTTTCGGTGCGCTCGGCCGGCTGGGGGAGGTAGGAGTCCACTCCGATGTGGCTGCCACACATCTCGGTCATGCCGAGGGCGCTCGGACCCGGTGGCCGCCGTTCGGGCGGGACCATGGCGGGCATGCTGGTCCGCTGCACCGAACTGGTGTCGCGGATGGCGAAATCGGGGTGCTCGGCCAGTGTCTTGCCCTGTTGCGGCCAGCCCAATGTGATCGTCGCGCGATGCCGCTCGATGAGGGCCAGCGCCTCGCCGGCGTCGAACGCGGGTTGGGTCACCAGGGTTGCGCCGTGGTGGATCACGGCGTTGAGCCCGGAGATCAGTCCGCCGACCCAGAAGAACGGCATCGAGGTGAACAGCACGGAACCCGAGGTGATGCCGTAGAGGAAGGTCAGGTTGTAACTCTGCCGGACCAGCACCCCCTGACTGTGCACCGGGGCCTTGGGGTCCCCGGTGCTGCCCGAGGTGTAGATGATCAGCGCGTCGTCGGCGGGGGTGACGCACGACTCGACGGACTCCAGGAGCGCCGCATCGAAGCCGGCGGTGTGCCCCCGGCCGGGAAGTGCGGTCGCCCAGGACCGGTCGGTCTCACCCCAGATCGCCACGGTACGCAGATAGGGCGCCTGGGCCACCGTGATGCGGCCGGGTCCGCGCTGTTCGGCGAGCCCGGGCAGTGCCTCTTCGAGAAGCCCGCAGAAGTCCTGATTCCGGAAGGCCGGAACGGCCACGATGGCACGCAGATCGGCGTGCCGGCTGGTCCAGGCGAGTTCTGCGACCTTGTAGAAGGTGTTCAGCGGTACCGCGACCGCGCCGATCCGGGTGATCGCGTAAAAGCTGACCGCCCATTCGACACCGTTGGGCATGAGC
Organism: Mycolicibacterium aurum; assembly: GCA_900078775.1. Classification (GTDB taxonomy): domain Bacteria; phylum Actinomycetota; class Actinomycetes; order Mycobacteriales; family Mycobacteriaceae; genus Mycobacterium; species Mycobacterium aurum_A. The sequence goes on along the minus strand of LT549889.1, from coordinate 2,228,928 downwards.
AGTCCGACGTGGTCCCCCTTCCCGATGCCGAGCGCCAGCAGATCGGCGGCCGTCTGCGCCGACCGCCGGTCCAGCTCTGCGTAGCTGAGCATCTCGTCACCGGTGATGAGGAACGGTGTGTCACCGTGGCTGGCCGCCGACGTGCGCACCAGTGTGGGGATGGTCGGGGTGATCGACGGGACCGGCATGGGTATGAACTTTACCGAATATGAGAACAATTATTCTCATTGTGGTGGCTGTTCCCTAGACTGGCAGCCGAGCACGGTCCGGGTGGACCGCGAACGACCATTGGAGGTTTCCCATTTCCGCCGAGAAGGTGCTTTCAGGAGTGCGGGTACTCGAAGTCGCGGCGTGGACCTTCGTCCCGTCGGCCGGTGCCGTGCTGGCAGAGTGGGGGGCCGAGGTCATCAAGGTGGAACCCCGCAACGGTGGTGACCCGCAGCGCGGGCTGGTGACCATGGGGATCGTCGACGAGGGCGGCGGGTCGGTCAACTACATGATCGAGATACCGAACCGCGGAAAGAAATCCATCGGCGTCGATCTGAGCACGGCCGGCGGCCAGGAAGTGGTCCGCGAGCTGGCCAAGACCTGCGACGTGTTCCTGACGAGTTATCTGCCGGAACGCCGCAAGAAGCTCGGGATCGACGTGGAGGACATCCGGGCGGTGAACCCGGGCATCGTCTACGTGCGCGGTTCCGGGCACGGGCCCAAGGGCCCGGACGCCGACAAACCGGGCTACGACGGTGTCTCCTACTGGGCACGCGGGGGCATCGCCACCATGCTCACCGAGGGCCGCGACGAACTGGTCCGGTCGCGGCCGGCCTTCGGTGATCTGCTCGGCGGCATGACGATCGCCGGCGGTATCGCCGCCGCGCTGTACAAGAAGGCCACCACCGGGAAGGGCTCGGTCGTCGACGTGTCGCTACTCGGACTGGCGGCCTGGAATCTCGGTCCGGACGTCGCGGTGAGCCAGATCCACGGCGGCACATCGATTCCCAGCTATACCCATGCCGATGCGCCCAATCCGCTGGTGAACACCTACCGGACCAGGGACGGCCGGTATGTGCAGCTGATGATGCTGCAGCTCGACAAGTTCTATCCGGAGGCCATGCACGCCATCGGATTGCCGGAACTGATCGACGACCCCAGGTTCAGTGCGCCCGCACCGCGGTATGAGAACCGCAGTGCGCTCATCGCTCTGCTCGACCAGGCGTTCGCCGAACGCACCCTGGCCGAATGGCGCGCAACGTTGGCCGGGCTGTCCGGGGCCTGGGGCATCGTTCAGACCCCGGGGGAGTTGTGCGCCGACCCCGCGGTCACGGCCAACGGCTACGTCGCGCAGACGACGACGATGAACGGTGTGCCCTATGCACTGCCCACCAACCCGGTTCAGTTCGACGAGCAGGCCGTGGTCCCGCCCGGGGCGCCGGAACACGGTCAGCACACCGAGGAGGTCCTGATCGCTGCCGGGATCGAGTGGGAGGCCATCGAGCGCTACAAGGAAGCCGGTGCGATCCTGTGAGCGTGGTCGAGTTCGATCCGTTCTCCGAGGAGTTCTTCAACGGCGCGTACGACACCTACCGGCGGCTGCGCGACGAGGCGCCGGTCTATTACAACGCCGAATGGGACTTCTGGGCGTTGTCCCGGTACGACGACGTGGCCCCTGCGACAAAGGATCACGAGACCTACAGCTCGGCCAAGGGGGCCACGCTGGACATGGTCAAGGCGCACGACGACGCCATCCCGCTGCCGAAGGTCATCATCTCGATGGACCCGCCGGAGCACCAGAAGATGCGCAAGCTGGTGAGCAATGTGTTCACGCCGCGCGCCATCGCCGCACTCGAGGACATGGTGTCCGAAAAGGTGCGCGAGCGGATCGAGGCGCTCGCCGACCCGACCTCCTTCGATGCGGTGGCCGACTTCTCCGCGCTGTTCCCCAACGAGGTGATCACCACCATGCTCGGGGTGCCCGAACAGGACCGGGAGCAGATCCGCCAATGGCTGGATCTACTGCTGGAGCGACGAGTCGGTGAGATCGCGGTCCCGCCGGAGGGTCTGCAGGCCTCGATGAACACCGGGATGTACTACTACAACCTGATTCAGCAGCGTCGGGCCGAACCGCGGGACGACATGATCAGCCGTCTGATCGAAACCGAGATCGAGCGGGACGGTGTCGTCGAGAAGCTGACCGATGTGGACATCGCCGGATTCGCGACACTGTTGGGCGGTGCCGGGGCGGAGACGGTGACCAAGCTGGTGGGCAATGCGATGGTCGCGTTCGCGGACTTCCCGGAGCAGTGGCAGATGCTGCGCGAGGATCGCAGCAAGGTGCCCGCCGCGATCGAGGAATTGCTGCGCTATGAGGCGCCGTCCCAGTATCAGGTCCGCACGGCGACCCGCGATGTCACGTTGCACGGCACCACGATCCCGGCCGGTAGCGTCGTACTGCTGCTCACTGGATCGGCGACCCGGGACGAACGGATGTTCCCGGATCCGGATCGACTCGACATCGACCGGGATCGGAGGATGGGCTTCAACCTGGCATTCGGCTACGGCGTGCACAGCTGTCTGGGTGCGGCCCTGGCCCGGATGGAGAGCCGGATCGCGATCAACGCTCTGCTCGATCTGCTCCCGGACTACAAGGTGGACCGGGCCGGCCTGCAGCGGGTGGCGATGTCGAACGTCAGCGGTTGGTCCAACGTGCCGATCTCCAGGGTGGGCTGAGGCCGGCGCTAGGCCGGCGGCAGCATCGCCGCGGCGATATCGAAGCGCCGCTTGCCGTTCCGGAAATACTCGGCACCGCTGACATCGGGCGTCAGATCGACGGCGCGCAACGCGTGTGCCTTGAAGGCCAGCGCCGCCGTGCTCAGGCGATGCTGCACCGGGCCGATGCCCCGTTCGAGTTCTGTCGGCCAGTCCCCGCCCCATATCGCCACCTCGGTGCGACTGCGCCGCGCCGCAGTGCCGAACAACCGGCGCACGAAGATGTTGCGGCGGTACAGATCCGCTCCGACGAGCAGGAAGTCCGGCCACCGGGCGGGGTCGAATTGCGGCGACGGCATGCAGGTCTTGATCCCGAGGATCTGCAGGGCGCGTGCTCCGCTGCCGGTGTCCGGCTCGTCGAGATAGACCTGGACATCCCAGCCCGCACCCACCCGGTCGAACAACAGCCCGCCCGCCGAGGCGATGACATCGACGGCGTCCGCGGCGAGGACCATCAGCCGGTGCCTGGCGGTGAACGCACTGTCCGGCAACGGATTAGCTGATCGTATTACCGGGGACGCATCTGCCATAAGGGCAGACTACCTGCGGAAATGAATGTTCTCAACCAGAAGAACGAAGATTTTCGGGCTTACTTGGCGGCGGCGCCGGCCAGGAATCCGTTCACCACGAAGGGGCGGACGAATGCGGCCACCGCGTCGTCGTCGCGCATGTCCCAGTTCAGCGACGGGGTGGTGAACAGCGAGAACAACATGCGGGAGAACCACTCTCCGGCGGCGGTGACGTCGAGATCCTTGCGCACCTCACCGGTGTGCCGGGCTGCGGACAGATACGGCGCGATGAACTCGGTGCACTCCTGCAGCAGGGTGCCGGCGTTCTTGGTGAGCATCAGGTTCACCTCCGCCTGGTCGAAGTACACCTCGGGTTCGACGACCCGGCGGCCCTGACACACGAACACCGCGGCCCGCACCAGCCTGCCCTCCAGCGTGCTCCCGCCGTCGCGGTCGATGGCCTTGGCCATGTTGCGGTAGAAGCGCTGGGAGGCCGCCTCGGCGCAGGCGGCGACCATCGTCTCCTTGTCCTTGAAGTATTCGTAGAACGTGCTGCGGGAGACGTCCGCCGCGCGGGCGATGTCGACGATCGTGGTCTTGGCCAGCCCGCGGGTGCGGAAGCAGGCGAAGGCCGCCGAGATGATGATCTCCCGGGTGTCGGCGGCCGTCGCTTGCGTCATAGAGCGCAGACTAATGGACGGGGGCGAGGATGAGTCCGCTGGTCGGCACCCCGGTGCCCGAGGTGACCAGCACATGTTCGACGTTGTCCACCTGGTTGTAGGAGGTGCCACGCACCTGGCGCACCCCCTCGGTGATGCCGTTCATCCCGTGGATGTAGGCCTCGCCCAGCAGTCCGCCGTTGGTGTTGATCGGCATCCGGCCACCGAGGGACAGTTCGTCGATGTCGACGAAGTCCTTTGCCTCTCCACGTCCGCAGAACCCGAGCTCCTCGAGCTGGGTGAACACGAACGGGGTGAAGTGGTCGTACAGGAAGGCCGTGGAGATGTCCTCGGGCTTGAGCCCGGAGTCCCGCCACAACTTGCTGCCCACCACGCCCATCTCGGGCAACCCGGTGATGTCGTTGCGGTAGTAGCTGGTCATCACCTCGCCGTCGTAGGCCGCACCCTGGGCGGCCGCGGTGATCACGGCGGGCGGGTTGGGCAGGTCGCGGGCCCGCTCGACGCTGGTCACCACCATCGCCACCCCGCCGTCGCTCTCCTGGCAGCAGTCCAGCAGCCGCAGTACCGGGTCGATGATCCATCGGGAGGCCTGATGGTCCTCGATGGTGATCGGCTTACCGAAGAACCACGCGTCCGGGTTCTTCGCGGCGTGCTTACGGTCGATGACCGAGATCTTGCCGTAGTCGGCGTTGGTGACCCCGTAGGTCGTCATGTAGCGCTGGGCGTGCAGGGCCACCCACGCCGCGGGGGTCATGAAGCCGAACGGTGCGTACGGCGCCATCCACAGCGGCGTGACGCCCGGCTGGCGGCCGGCGCCGCCGAACCGGAACCCGGATCGCTCGTTGAACGCGCGGTAGCAGACCACCGCCTCGGCCGCGCCGGTGGCCACGGCCATCGCCGCCTGCATCACCGTTCCGGCGGCCGCGCCGCCGCCGTGCGGCACCCGGGTGAAGAACGACAGGTTCTCGATGCCCACGTTGCGGGCGACCTCGATCTCCTCGTTCTCGTCGACGGTGAAGGTCACCATGCCGTCGATGTCGGAGGGCCGCAGGCCGGCATCGGCGATGGCCGCCTTGACCGCCTCACAGGCCAACTGCATCTCGGTTCGGCCGGATTCCTTGGAGAACTCGGTCTGGCCGATCCCGACGAGCGCGGCCTTGCCGCCGATACCGTCCTTCATCACGCTTCGGCCCCGTCGAGCAGGCTGAGCACCGCGGTGCCCGAGACATGGTCGCCGAGACTGTTGGTGCCCTTGAGCGTCACCTCGACGAGTCCCTCACCGGTGGCGGGGTCTTGGCGGTGACGCTTCCGGTGAAGTGCAACGGATCGTTGGGGAACGCGGGCACACCGAGCCGGATGGACAGCTTCTTGACCATCGCCTCGGGACCGGCCCAGTCGTGCAGGAACTTCACGCACAGCCCGTTGGTGGTCAGGATGTTGAGGAAGATGTCGGGGGAACCCTGACCGGTCGCGAAGTCCCGATCGTGGTGTACCGGCATGTAATCCCGCGAGGCGATGGCGCCCGCGACGATCAGTGTGGTGGTGACGGGCACGTCCATCGGGGTGATCTCGTCGCCGACGACGATCGAGTCCCACGCCAGGGTGGTGCGCCGGGTTGCAGTGCTGGAGGTCATCGGCTTCCTTCCGAATATGCGGTTCCGAGTCGGGCGAGTTGCTGTGAGGGCGAGCCCAGCGCCAGCTCGATATGCTTGGCCCACAGGAAATATCGGGACAACGGATAGGTGACGTCGATACCCATGCCGCCGTGCACCTGCTGTGCGGTGGCAGCCACCCGGGCACCCGCCTCCCCGGCCCAGAACTTGGCGAATGAGGCTTCGCGCTGGGCCGGTCGGCCCTCGGCGATCAACCACGCCGCATGCCAGGTGGTCCAGCGGATCGCCTCGGTGTCGACGAAGGCGTCGGCCATCCGCTGTTGCACCGCCTGGAACGACCCGATCGGGCGGCCGAACTGCTCACGCTCGCGGGTGTAGTTCGCCGCGAGCTTCAAGGCGCGGTCGGTGACGCCGACCGCAATGGCGCACAGGCCCACCAGCGCCCGGGTGTGCAGTGACTCGATGAGTTCGGCACCGCCGGAGCCCAGCCGCCGCGCGGGGGCGCCGCCGAAGGCGATGTCGGCGTACGGCTCACCATGGGTGGTATCGACCGGTTGCACCTCGGTGTCCGCCGAACCGGTTTCGACGACGAACAGGGCAGGCCCGTCCTCGGCGACGGCCGAGACGATGATCGCGTCGGCCAGCTGGCCGGCCGGGACCAGTTCCTTGGCGCCCTCGATCCGCCAGGCCGCACCGTCGGGGCGTGCCGAGGTGGTGCGCGGTGTCGCGGGATCGGAGTTGCCGGCCTCGGCCAGCGCCGCGGTCAGGATGACGCTGCCGTCCACGACGCCGGGGAGGTAACGCTGCTGCAGGTCGGTGTCGCCGTGCCGGGCGATGGTGTCGGCACCCAGCACCAGGGTGGGGTAGAGCGGCACCGGTGCGACGCTCCAGCCCACCTCCGACAGCAGAATCCCCAGTTCGAGGAAACCGCCGCCGCTGCCGCCGAAGGACTCCGGCAGCGCGATACCCAGGAGGTCCGAGGAGGCCAGCTCGGCCCACAGCGCCGGGTCGTGGCGCACCCCGCGGGCCTCCAGCTCACTGAGCTGTTCGGGCGCGGCACGGTGTTCGAACAGTTGCCGGGCGACCTTGCCGACGGTTTCCTGGTCTTCGCTGAATCTGAAATCCATTGCGGTGTCACGCCTTCGATTCGGGGGATGGCCGGAACTGGTGCAGCACGAGCTCCTCGCCGCTGGGCAGGGCTTCGAAGGTTTCGAAGAACACCTCGACGGCCATCCCGACCTCGATGTCCGCGGGATCGATTTCGCACAGATTCGACACGATGCGCACCCCCTCCTCGAGCTCGATCAGCGCGACCACGTACGGGTACTGCAGGAACGGCAGCGGGGGATACTGCGGCATCACGAAGCTGTAGACCGTCCCACGCCCGGCCGAGACGATGTGGTCCCAGTCCAGGGACTGGCAGGTGCCACACATCGGCCGGGGCGGCACCCGTAAGGTGTTGCATTCCGTGCACCGTTGGATGCGCAGTTCGTTGTCCTTCAGACCCGACCAGAAGAACTCGGTGTCGGGACTGATCGAGGGAGCGAGCCTGCTTGCCATATCAGCTGCCCTTCTTGAACCGCAGGGTGCGGAACCGCTGACGGCCGATCAGCTCACCGTCCTGATTGCGGTAGGTGGTCACCCAGGTGACGAAGAAGCCGATTCCCATACCCGTCTTCTTCTCGTCCGAGATGGTCTCGAACACGGTGTCGGCGGTCAGCTCCTCACCCACCCGCGGATAACGCTCGATCTCGAATTCCGAGTTGGTGGCGACGATCCCGGTGTAACCGGCATCGGCGAGGAACTGCAGCGGGTTCTCGCCGAGTTCGACGGGCACCCCGCCGCGCTCGTGGATGCCTTCCAGCTTCGGCGGGGCCATCGTCCAGGACTGCAGCATCACCGGCGGTGAGACGAGCCCCCCGTAGCGGGAGTTCTCGGCGAACTCGGCGTCGAGGTAGGCCGGATTGAAATCGCTGAGCGCATGCGCCCAGTGCCGAATCATCGCTGCGTTCACCGGATCCGGGGCCTTGACCGGCTGATCGGAACTGATGGGTTGGCCGATGAGCGCGTCCAGCCGTTGCCGGAGATCGGTCGCGGTGTCTGTCACGTCGTGATCCTTTCCTCAGGAGGCCCGCATGTCGCGGGGGGCCCGCGGCATGCCGAGCCCTGCCATGGCGATGATGTCGCGCTGCAATTCGTTGGCGCCGCCGCCGAACGTGTTGATCACCGCGAGCCGGTAGGCGGTTTCGAGCTCACCTTGCAACGGAGCGGCGTCGCCCTTGCGGATGCCTGGCTGGCCGACCACGTCGAGCAGTTCACGGGCCACCTGCTGGGTCAGTTCGGTGCCGAAAACCTTTGCCGCCGAGGCCTCACCCATGCCGACCGCGCCCGAACTCAAGGTGGTGTTCACCCGCAGGTTCATCAGCCGGTAGGCGGCGACCTGAGCCTCTACCCGGGCCAGCGCCTGCTGTACCCAGGGCTGGTCGATGACCCGTCCGTCGTCCAGTGGGGTCTCGCGCGCCCACGCCAGTGTCTTCTCGAACAACGGCTCGAGCGCCCCGAGGTTGCCCAGGGCCGCGCGCTCCAGATTCAGCTGGTTGGTGACCAGCTTCCAGCCCTCGTTCTCGCCCAACACGATCGAACTCGCAGGCACCCGTACGTCGTCGTAGAACGTGTAGTACGTCTGCACGCCCGGCATCGTGTTCAGCGGCTTCCAGGAGAACCCCGGCGAGTCCGTGGGCACGATGAACAAGGTGATGCCCTTGTGTTTCTTGGCATTCGGGTCCGTGCGCGCCGCCAGCCAGACGTAATCGGCGAATTCCGCACCGCTGGTGAACATCTTGGACCCGTTGATGACGTAATCGTCACCGTCGCGCACCGCGGACGTCCGCAGCGACGCGAGGTCACTGCCGGCACCGGGCTCGGAATACCCGATCGCGAAATCCACGGTGCCCTTGAGGATGGCGGGCAGGAAGGTGTTCTTCTGCTCTTCGGTACCGAACTGGATCAGCGTGGGGCCGACGGTGTTCAGCGTGATCATCGGCAACGGCGCGTTGACCCGGCGGGCCTCCTCGTTGAAGATGTACTGCTCCAGCGCGGTCAGGCCGTGGCCGCCGAACTCGGTCGGCCAGGCCACCCCGAGCAGGCCGGCCTCGCCGAGGGCCCGCCGGCAATCCGCCACCGCCGCGCCGCCCTCCATGAGCCCGGCCACCGCGGCGCGGCGTTCCGGGGTCATCACGGCCTCCAGGCGTGCGCGATAGTCCTCGCGCAACCTCTCCTGGTCGGGTGTGTAGTCGAAGTCCATCAGGCTCCCGCTCCCAGTCGTACCGGCATCTTCTTGACACCGGGCACCATGGTGGCGCGCAACCGCGTCACATCCCCGGTCAGTTCGATCGTCGGATAGGTGCCGAGCAGCACCTCGAACATCACCCGGGCCTCCAGACGCGCCAATTGCGCACCCAGGCAGGCGTGTTCGCCGGCGCCGAAGGCGATGTGCGGGTTCGGGCGGCGGGTGATGTCGAACGACTCGCTGTTGGCGCCGAAGATCTCCTCGTCCCGGTTCGCCGAACCGTAGAGCATCACCACGGTGTCGCCGGCCTTGATCTGCCGGCCGCGGATCTCGACGTCCTGGGTGGCGCGGCGCGCCATGTGGGTCACCGGGCTGGTGTAGCGCAGCATCTCCTCCACGGCGTCGGGCAGCAGCGATGGGTCCGACCGCAGCAGGGCGAACTGCTCGGGGTGTTCGATCAGCGTCTGGGTGCCGAGCGCGATCAGATTGCGGGTGGTCTCGTTGCCGGCCACCAGCAGCAGGAACGAGAAGTTGAGCAGGTCCTCGTCGGTGAGCCGCTCACCGTCGACCTCCGCGTTGGCCAGGATGGTCAACAGGTCGTCCTGGTCGCCGACGGATCCGGTGCGCCGGAGGGTGATCAACTCGGTGAAGTAGTTGTAGAGCTCACCGAGCGCCTCGAGGTGGTCCATCTCGATATCGGGGTCGGCGGTGCCCACCGCCGCATCCGACCAGGTGCGGAACCGTTCCCAGTCCTCGGGCGGGGCGCCGAGCATCTCGGCGATCATCCGGGTGGGTAGCGGGGCGGCGATCTCCTCGGCGAACTCGTACTCGCGGCCGGCGTCGATCTCGTCCACGATGGCTTTGACGATCTCGCGCACCTTGGGTTCCAGCAACGTCACCTGCCGGCGGGTGAACCCGGCGTTGATCAGTTTGCGCAGCTGCCGGTGCCGGGGCGGGTCGGTGAAGATGAGGTTTCCCTCCTGCACCGGTTCCGGCTGAGAGGGATCGGGGATGGTGATGCCCTTGGTCGAGGTGAACAGCCCGGGATTGCCCGAGACGAACCGCACGTCCTCGTACTTCAACAAGGCCCAGAAGTCGGTCACGTCGTTCCACACCACCGGCGTGGTGGCGCGCAGCTCGCGGTACGCGGGATACGGGTCGCCGGCATAGAAGTCCGGCGAGTGCAGGGGGTAGGTGGTCACGGGCACAGCAGACCTTTCTCGATGGGGCACCAATCCGACAAATATGCGAAAAGTGTCCGGTCATGCATGTGTCTACCCGACCGGGCTGACCTAAGTCAATCAACGTTTTCCGCGTTCACATGGGCGTTTCGGCCGTTGACGCACCCGGCACGGTGGTGTACACAGGCAAACGGAATGTCCGGAAGCGTCTATGCCGTCCGGATGACGAAGGGGTTGGGTGACCTGATGGCCGACACACGTCCACTGGTATCCGAGTACGGGCACTACATCGGCGGGAAGTGGGTGGATCCGGACGCCGGCCGGTACGACGTGATGAACCCGGCGACCGAGCAGCTGATCGCTCGGGCACCGGATGCGAGCGTCGAGCAGGTGGGCGCCGCGATCGGTGCGGCCAGAGAGGCGTTCGACTCGGGACGCTGGAGCGGTCTGGAGCCGCAGACCCGGGCCGATTGCCTGCGCCAACTCAGTGATGCCCTACTGGCGCGCGGGGATGACATCTATGCACTCGCCCAGGCGGAATGGGGCTGCTCGGCAAACGAGCGCATCATCCACGTCGAAGGTCCGGCCATCATGGCCGGACATGCCGCCGACCTCGCACTGGAACCGGTCGAGTCGCCCATCGAACCCTGGGCGGCCGCGGGCACCACGCTGCTGCGCTACGAACCGCTCGGGGTGGTCTCGATGCTCACCCCGTGGAATTTCCCGCACACCCTCAACGTGATGAAACTGGGCACCGCACTGGCGGCCGGAAACACCGTGGTGCTCAAGCCATCCCCGCTGACCCCGCTGGCCGGCCTGGCGCTGGCCCGGCTGATCGACGAGGAGACCGAAATCCCGGCCGGCGTGGTCAACGTCGTCACGCCGTCGGGCATCGATGCCAGCCGGGCCCTCACCCTGGACCCGCGTATCGACATGGTCAGCTTCACCGGCAGCTCGTCAGTCGGGCGCGAGGTGATGGCCGATGCGGCGACGACGATGAAACGAATCCTGTTGGAATGCGGCGGAAAGTCGGCCTGCGTCCTGCTCGACGACGTCGAGGTCACCGACGAACTGCTGGACCGGATCCTGTTCGAAAGTCTCACCATGCACGCCGGGCAGGCCTGCATCCTCACCAGCCGGCTGGTTGTCCCGGAGTCGATGCACGACGATGTCGTGACCCGGCTCGCCGAGCTGGCCCGCGCGGTCGTGGTCGGTGATCCCGCCGATCCGTCGGTGACGATGGGCCCACTGATCAGCCGGGAACACCTCGAACGTGTCGAGGGTTTCGTCTCCCGCGCCGAACGCGACGGTGCGACGGTCGTGGCCGGGGGCAGGCGGCCCAAGGATCTGGACACGGGCTACTTCTTCGAGCCGACCATCCTCACCGGCGCGAGCCGGGATTCCTATATCGCCCAGGAGGAGGTGTTCGGTCCGGTGCTGACGGTGCTGAGCTACCGCGACGTCGACGATGCGGTGGCGATCGCCAACGATTCGGCCTACGGTCTCGGCGGCGCCATCTGGGCCGGTGACGTGGATCGTGCGGTGGCGGTGGCCCGCCGTATCCGCACCGGCCAGGTGTCGATCAACGGGACCATCGCGGGCGCCGCCCCGTTCGGCGGGTTCGGGCAGAGCGGTATCGGGCGCGAGGGTGGCGTCATGGGGTTGCGAGCACATATGGAGCCCAAGGTGATTGCGGTGCCGGTCGGATGAGCGCGCTGGCCGGCCTGCGCGTCGTCGAACTCGGGAGTGAGATCTCGGCGCCCTACTGCACCAAACTTCTCGTCGACCTGGGCGCGCAGGTGTGCAAGATCGAGTCACCCGCCGGGGACCCGCTGCGCCGCTGGGGGCCGTCGGTCGCCGGCGGGCACAGCGGACTCTTCGAGTACGTCAACGCGGGCAAGATCGGGCACACGGTGGACTTCGATGATCCCGAGCAGATCGCGCGGTTGCACGATGTGATCGCCGGTGCCGACCTGCTGGTGGAGAACCTGGCGCCCGGCGTGCTCGAGGGCTGGGGTCTGGATGCCGAAACCCTGCGGCGCCTCAACCCCCGATTGGTGACGCTGCGGATCTCCGATTTCGGGCAGCACGGACCGCTGCGGGACCGCCAGACCACACCGCTGACGCTACAGGCGGCGGCCGGGTGGGTCAGCGTGCGGGATATGGACCGGCCGCCGGTGCAGGCGGGCGCCCGTATCCCGGAGTTCATCGGCGGCGGTTACGCCGCGATGGCGGCACTGACCGCGCTGCGGATCGCGGCGGGGACGGGCAGGGCCGTCGAGGTCGACGTGTCCATGTTCGAGGCGTTGCTGTCCACCCTGCCCTATCCGATGTTGCTGGCCGAGCGGCTCAAGAGCATGGGGTTGCCGACCAATGTGAAGGCCGGTCCGATGCTCGGGATCGTGCGGGCCGCCGACGGATGGATCGGGATCAACTGCCTGACCGGTCAGCACTGGCTCGACGTCTGCGCGATGGTGGGCCTGCCGGAATTCGGTGAGCACCAGATCGCGATCATGCTGGGCGGGCCCGAACGCGACGAGTTCTTCGCCAAGGCGCAGCCCTGGCTGGACTCGATGACCGTCGGGGACCTCGTCGAACTCAGCCAGGCGATGCGTATCCCGGCCGCGCCCGTCACCGACGGTGACACCATCCTGAACTGTCCCCAGTACGCCGAGCGCGGATTCTTCATCCAGGCGGGGCCGGAAGAGCGCCGGTTCACCCGTCCCGGTGCGCCGTTCCGGCTGAGCGCCACCCCGGTCGGGGTTCCGCCGGCCGCGCCGGCACCGGGGGAGAACCGCACGCTGGACTGGGGGAGTCGCCCGCCGGCGGCCGGTGCGGCGCAGACCGGTGACCCGGCCGCGCCGTTCGCCGGTCTGAAGGTGTTCGACCTCAGTACGTTCTGGGCCGGCGCGTATCTGACCTGCTATCTGGGTGCCTTCGGTGCCGACGTCATCAAGGTGGAGTCGATCCAGCGCCCGGACGGCCACCGCTATTCCGGCTCGCTGCTGCGCGACGGTGACGACTGGTACGAGCGTGGACCACTCTGGCAGGGAACGAATCTCAACAAGCGTGACATCACCTTGGACCTGTCCAGCGCCCGGGGACGCGAGCTGGCCCTGCAACTGGCCGCCGAAGCGGATGTGGTGGTGGAGAACTTCTCACCGCGGGTCGTCGAACAATTCGGCCTCGACTACGACGCGCTGGTGCAGATCAATCCGGGCGTGATCATGGTCCGCATGCCCGGCTTCGGGCTGGCGGGTCCCTGGCGGGACTACGTCGGGTGGGCGTTGAACATCGAGCAGCTGGCGGGCATGTCGGCGGCGACCGGATACGCCGACGGGCCACCCTGCAACCTGCAGGGACCGGCGGATCCGATAGCGGGGGTGCACGCGACGGTGGCCTTGCTCGCCGCGCTCGATCACCGGGATCGTACGGGCGAAGGCCAACTGATCGAGGTGGCCCAGATCGAGGTGGGAGCCGCCGTCACCGCCGAACCGGTGATCGAGCGGTCCCTCACCGGTGCGGTCCGGGCGCGGATCGGCAACCGGCACCCGGTGTACGCGCAGGGGGTCTATCCGAGTGCCGACCCCGACGACTGGGTGGCACTGTCGATCCGGGATGACGTCGACTGGACGGCGGTCGCCGAGCTGCTGGGGCCGGGGCACCACGACGACCCCCGGTTCGGCTCGGTCGAGGCCCGCCTGCGGCACCACGACGAGCTCGATGAACTCATCACCGGCTGGACCTCGGGCCGGAAGGCCCAGGACGCCGTCGATGCGCTGAGCCGGGCCGGCGTGCCCGCCGAACGGTTGCTGACCGCCGATCGGATGTACGAGGTCGATCAGTTGGAGGTCCGTGGCTACTACGAGGAGCTGGAGCATCCGATCACCGGACGACATCGATTCCCCGGCTGGCCATTTCGCATCACACCGGGTCCCGGACATCATCACCGCAGCCCGTCGCCGACCCTGGGACAGCACAATGCGGACGTGTTGTCCGCACTCGGGCTGTCCGATACCGAACTCGATGAGCTGCGCGCGGACGGGGTGATCGGCAACCGCTTGCAGGATGGTTGATCGCACGCTCGTGCGGAGATCGGTATTCGCGTCCCGTGCGGAGAATAAGCATTTACGATATCGGCAGAGCAGGTTTACGAGAGGATCCAACCGGATGGCGATCGGCGGCAGGGGTGGCGGCGCCGCCCGGCCGGTCGTCGGTCTGCTGACGATCGCGACAATTGTTGGCATCATTGCCATTTCGATCCAGCTGTTCCGTGGTGAGCTGTTCGCCGACGGCGTCCCCGTCACCGTGATCGCCGATCGTGCCGGGCTGGTGATGAACCGGGACGCCAAGGTCAAGATGCGCGATGTCGAGGTGGGCCGGGTCTCCTCGATCGAGGAACGTTCCGACGGTAAGGCCGTCATCGGGCTGACCATGGACCCGTCCGCGCTGGCCATGATTCCCGAGAACGTGACCGTCGACGTCTCTGCCACCACGGTTTTCGGTGCCAAGTACATCCAACTGAATCCTCCGGACGGATCGGCCACGGGCACCCTGCGGCAGGGTCAGGTGATCCCGGCCGACCGTGTCACGGTGGAGATCAACACCGTCTTCCAGCAGCTCACCGAACTGGTCTCCGCCATTCCGCCGGAAAAACTGAATACGGTGATGACGGCGCTGGCTTCCGGGCTGGGCGGCCGCGGGGAGAAGCTCGGGCAGACCATCACCGACAGCCAGAGCCTGCTGTCCGCGTTGCAGCCGAGCCTGCCCGATCTGCGGCGCGATCTGGCCACCGCGCCGACGGTGATCGGCACGTTCGCCGACGTGACACCCGAGCTGATGGCCACCATGGACAATGCCCGGCGACTGAGCGACACGATCGTGGCCGAAGAACCCGCCCTGGACCGGCTGCTGGTCAGCGCCATCGGTCTGGCGGACACCGGCAACGAGGTGCTCGGGGGCAACCGTGCCGGGCTCACCGATGTCACCCGGCTTCTCGTCCCGACCACCGATCTGCTCAACGAATACCACCCGGCGCTGCACTGTCTGCTCAGCGGCATCGTCCAGTTGGTCAAGGCCCCGCCGCTTCGGTTGCCCGGCGCCGAGGTCAGCACCGGGTTCACCTGGGGGGTGGAACGCTACCGCTACCCGCAGAACCTGCCCAAGGTCGCCGCCACGGGCGGTCCGCAATGCAACGGTCTGCCAGTGCAATTCGAGCGGCGACCACCGGCCCTGATCGCCGATACCGGCGCCAACCCGTATGAGTACGGCAACTCGGGCATCGTCCTCAATTCCGACGGGCTCAAGCAAATGCTGTTCGGCCCGATCGACGGGCCGCCGCGAAACAGCATGCAGATCGGGCACCCGGGATGAGGAGCATACGGGGCACGTTCGCCAAGTTCGGGGTGTTCGCGGTCGTCATGGTGTTGCTGACGGCCGGTCTGCTGATGGTGTTCGGCGAGTATCGCGGCGGGGCCTCGCGCAGTTATACCGCGGTGTTCGGGGACGTATCGGGGCTTAAGGTGGGCGACTCGGTCCGGGCGGCGGGGCTGAAGGTGGGCAGTGTCACCAACGTGGCGCTGCAGCCGGACAAGACCGTCGTGGTGGATTTCGGCGCGGAGCCCTCGGTGGCGTTGACCATGGGCACCAGGGTGGCCGTGCGGTATCTGAACCTCGTCGGTGATCGTTACCTCGAGCTGGTCGATCAACCCGGGTCGACCCGCACGATGCCCCCCGGCGGCCGGGTACCGATCGACCGGACCGCGCCCGCTCTGGATCTCGATGTGCTGCTCGGTGGGTTGAAACCGGTGCTCCAAGGGCTCAACCCGGAGGACGTGAACGCGCTGTCCGCATCGCTGATCCAGGTCGTGCAGGGGCAGGGGCCGACCGTGGAATCGCTGTTCTCCAAGACGTCCTCGTTCACCAACGCGCTCGCCGACAACGAACGGGTGGTCACCGGGCTGATCGACAATCTGAACGGCGCGATGGCCGCGCTGGCCGAGGACGGTGACCAGTTCGCGGCGACGGTGCAGCGCCTGCAGCAGTTGGTGCGTGAACTGTCGGCCGAGCGTGAGCCGATCGGGGCGGCGATCGACGCGCTCAGCTCGGGTGCCGCCTCGCTGGCAGATCTGATGACCGACGCACGGCCGCCGCTGACCGCGACCGTCGACGAATTGAGCAGGCTGGTCCCGAATCTCGCCGGCGGCAACGATGAACTGGACGCCGCGCTGGTCAAGGCGCCGGAGAACTACCGGAAACTGGCCAGGATCGGGGCCTACGGCAGCTTCGTCAACTACTACCTCTGCGGCATTCAGATTCGGGTGAGTGACCTACAGGGCCGCACCGCGGTGTTCCCGTGGGTCAAGCAGGAAACCGGAAGGTGCGCCGAACAACCATGATCAAATATCGCGGAGCGCACCTGATCCGGGCCGGCATCCTCGGCGTCGTACTCGTCGTGCTGGTGATCGCCGTCGGGTTGCAACCCGAACGGCTCATCGCGTGGGCCACCGCCATCCGCTACCAGGCGCTGTTCGTCGAGGCGGGCGGACTTACGGTCGGCAACGAGGTGAAGGTGTCCGGCGTGAAGGTCGGCTCCGTCACCGATGTGTCGTTGGAGAGGGGCAAAGCGGTCGTCGACTTCACCGTGGACCGCAAGGTGGTACTCGGGTCCGAGACCACCGCGCAGATCCGGACCGGAACGCTGCTGGGAGAACGGATGCTGGTGCTGGAGTCGGCCGGCGAAGACGTCCTGGCGGCCAGATCGGTGATCCCGGTGTCCAGGACGGCCTCGCCGTACTCACTCACCGAGGCCGTCAGTGATCTCACCACCAATACTGCAGGCACCGATTTCGCTGCCCTGAACCAATCCTTGGACGTGCTGACCGAAACCGTGGATCAGGTCGCCCCCCAACTCGGTCCGACCTTCGACGGCCTGACCCGGTTGTCCCGCTCGCTGAACAGCCGCAACGGCGAGGTGGCCGACCTGCTGGCCAGCGCTGGCAAGGTCACCGGGATCCTCTCCGACCACAGTCAGCAGGTCAATCAACTGATCCTGGACGCCAACGAGCTGCTCGGCGTGCTGGTCCCGAGGCGTCAGGCCATCGTCAACCTGCTGCAGTCGACGTCGGCGCTGTCCCGGGAGATCTCCGCCCTGATCACGGACAACGAGCAGGATCTGGCCCCGATGCTGGAACAACTGAACTCCGTGACCGCCGTGCTGGAGCGCAACCGGGACAACCTGTCGAAGGGTTTGCCCGGGCTCACCAAGTACCTGACCACGCTCAGCGAGATCGTCGCCAACGGGCCGTATTACACCGCCTACGTCCCGAATCTCATCCCCGGTCCGCTGAGTCAACCGTTCCTGGACTACATGTTCGGCTTCCGGCGCGGTGTCAACGCCGGCCAGCCACCGGACAATGCCGGCCCCCGGGCCGAACTCCCGTTGCCCTACAACGGCATCCCGGAGGTGCCACGGTGACGGGCAGGACCGGGCTGTACCGCACCGTCGCGGTCGCGTTGGTGGCACTGTTGGCCGCCGGCGTGGTTGTGGTGGTCCACGGCGCGTACTTCACGCCCCAGACACTGACGGCGTACTTCGACAAGGCCACCGGGATCTATCCGGGGGACGAGGTGCGGGTCGCCGGCGTGAAGGTGGGCCTGATCGAGTCCATAGAACCGGACGGGGAACAGGCCAAGCTCGTGCTCACGGTCGCCCGCGACGTGCCGGTCCCGGCGGACGCCACGGCCGTGATCGTGGCGCAGAACCTGATCTCGGCACGGTACGTCCAGCTGACACCGGCCTACGAGGGCACCGGCCCGACCCTGCCCGACGGCGCGGTCATTCCACGCGAACGGACCGCCATCCCGGTCGAATGGGACGAGGTCAAGGAACAACTCAACAGACTGGCCACCGAATTGAGTGCGGGCGCCGGGGAAGGCGCGGACACCTCCATGGCCCGGTTCGTCGAGGGTGCGGCCGATGCCATGGGCGGCGGCAACGGAGCGAAGTTCCGAGAAGCCTTGCGCCAGTTGTCCGGGACGGGGCGCATGCTGGCCGATGGCCGTGGCGACCTGGTGGACATCATCGAGAACCTGGCCACCTTCATCGCCGCGCTGCGGGAGAGCAACGCCCAGATCGTGCAGTTCCAGGATCGGTTCGCGACGCTGACCAGCGTGCTGGACGGCAGCCGCTCGGATCTGGATGCCGCGCTGACGAATGTCGCCGACATCGTCGACGATGTGCAACGGTTCGTCCGAGGCAGTCGCGCCCAGACGACCGAACAGGTGCAGCGCCTCACCAACGTCACCCAGGTGCTGGTGAATCAACGGCGGGACCTGGAGCAGTTACTGCACGTCGCACCCACCGGCATCGCCAACACGCTGAACTTCTTCGACCCGCGCGACGGCGGGATCGTCGGCACCTTCGCCCTGACCAACTTCTCGAATCCGTTGCAGTTCATCTGCGGAGCCATCGGCGCAGTGGAGAATGTCACCTCGGCGGAGTCGGCCAAACTGTGTGCGCAGTACCTGGGCCCGGCCCTGAATACGATGAACTTCAATTACCTGCCGTTCGGTGTGAATCCGTTCCTGGCGGCGGTGCCGCCGCCGGAGAACTTCGTGTACACCGATCCGGCCCTCGCACCGGGTGGTAGTGGGCCGCCCCCGGGACCGCCGGAGACGCCGCCGGCGGTCTCGGCGTACACCGGCGCCAACCATGATCAGCCGCCACCACCCGGGTACGTCGTGCCGTCGCAGCCGCCGACTCCGCATCAGCCCAAGGATCTGCCCGGGTTGATGCTGCCGGAAGGGGAGGCCACACCGTGAGCGTCGCGCGCAGAACCAGACAGGCGATCGCACTGGGGTGCTGTGTCCTGGCAACCTCGGTCGGCTGCGGCTTCCGCGGGGTGAACTCCCTGCCCCTGCCCGGCACCGTCGGCACCGGGGCGCAGGCCGTGACGTATCACCTCGAGTTCGCCAATGTCGGCACGCTGGAGTCGAATTCACCGGTGATGATCGACAACGTCGTGGTCGGTGCGGTCGGCGATATGGCGTTCGACGACTGGCACGTCGATGTGCAGGTGTCGGTGCGGCCGGACGTCGTCATCCCCGCGAACGCGGTGGCCACGGTCGGTCAGACCAGCCTGCTGGGATCGATGCACGTGGCCTTGGACCCGCCGGTGGGTGCCCGACCGGAGGGCCGCCTGGAACCCGGCGCGACACTCCCGCTCTCGTCATCCTCGTCCTACCCCTCCACCGAGCAGACCCTCAGTTCGTTGTCGGTGTTGGTCAACGCCGGGGGACTGGGGCAGGTGGGGGATATCGTGCGCAGCTTCAACACCGCCCTCAACGGGCGTGAGCCGGCGGTCCGGGACGTCCTGACCCGGATGGACGAACTGGTGGGGCTCTTCGACACCCAGCGCGAAGACGTGCTGGAGTCGATGCGGGCACTCGACCGGCTGTCGGCGCGCCTGCTGGCCCAGCGTGATGTGCTGTCGGCGGCGCTGCGGGAGCTGCCGGCGGCGCTGGACGTCCTGAACCGCCAACGGCCCCGGTTCACCGAAGCCCTGCAGAAACTGGGAACCCTGGGGTCCACGGCCGGCGGTCTGGTCGAGGACGCCGGCGCGGACCTGGTGAGGAATCTGGACAACCTGGCGCCGACGATCAAGGCATTGGCCGATGTGGGGCCGGACATTGCCCGGGTGCTGGGTTACCTGCCCACCGCGCCGTTCGGACAGACGGTCATCGACCGCGGCATCCGCGGTGACTACATGAACCTGTTCATCATCCTCGACTTCACCACCGCGCGGCTGAAACGGACTCTGCTGGCCGGGACGCGGTTCGAGGATCAACACGCCCAGCTCGTGCCCGCACCGGGCGATCTCGGGTACGACGCGTACTACACCCGCAATCCGCTCGGGGCGCCGATCTCTCCGCCGCCGGCCACCTACGAGGACTCTCTGAAGCTGACGCCACCCCCGGCGCCCGGAGGTGGCGGCTGATGTTTCCCCGGCTGATCCGGATCCAGTTGATCGTCTTCACCATCGCCTCGATCGTAGGCATCACCGCGATGGCCTACGGATATCTACGGGCTCCGGTGCTGCTCGGGGTCGGTCGCATCGTGGTGACCCTGGAACTTCCCGCCGGCGGCGGGCTCTACGACTTCGCGAACGTCACCTACCGGGGGGTGCAGATCGGATCGGTCACCGCTGTGGCCCTCACACCGACCGGAGCGAAGGCCACCTTGTCGCTGGACAGCACGCCCCGGGTACCGGCCGACCTCATCGCCGAGGTGCACAGCCTGTCTGCGGTGGGCGAGCAGTACGTAGATCTGCTGCCCAGGACCTCCTCGCCGCCGTACCTGGAGAACGGCTCGGCGATCCCGGTCCGAGACAGCAGGATTCCGCAGCCCGTGGCCCCGCTGCTGGACAATGCCAGCACCCTGCTGGACAGCATCCCCCGGGACAAGCTCACCGCCCTGCTCGACGAATCGGCCGCGGCCCTCGATGATGCGGGCTACGACCTTGGCTCGCTGCTGGATTCGGCGTCCGAGCTCTCCGGTGCGGCCGAGGGCAGCACCGGTGCGATCCGCACCCTCATCGACGACAGCGCCCCGCTGCTGGAGGGTGCGGCCGGGTCAGCCGATGCCACCCGGACCTGGGCGCGCAGCATGGTCGGCATCACCGATCAGCTGGTGGCCAACGACGAGCAGGTCCGCACCATCGTCCGTGACGGACCGCCGGCGCTGGACGAGGTGTCCGGACTGCTCGACGACCTCAAACCGACCCTGCCCATCCTGCTGGCGAACATGACCAGTCTCGGCCAGGTCGCCATCACCTACAACCCGTCGCTCGAGCAACTCCTGGTGTTGACGCCCTCGTTCTTCGCCGGGTTGGGCGCGATATCGCACACCGCCAACGCGACCGGTCTGCCGCTGGGTGACTTCCGGGTCGGTCTGAACGATCCACCGCCGTGCACCGTCGGCTTCCTGCCCCCCAATCAGTGGCGGTCACCGGTGGACACCACCACCGTGGATACCCCGGACGGGCTGTACTGCAAGCTGCCGCAGGATTCCCCGATCCTGGTGCGTGGCTTGCGGAATCTGCCGTGCATGGCGCGTCCGGGCAAGCGCGCCCCGACGGTCGAACTGTGTGAGAGTGACCAGCCGTACGTCCCGACGGCGATGCGCCAGCACGCGCTGGGCCCCTATCCGTTGGATCCGAATCTGATCGCGCAGGGCATACCGCCGGACTTCCGGGTGCCGGGCCAGGCCCCGCTCTTCGCCCCGGTCGAGGGGACCCCACTGCCGCCCGGTGAGCAGCCGAGGTCGGTTCCCGAGCCGCCCAGGCCGGCCCCCGAACAGCCCGGCACGGCACCCGCGCAACCCAATTCGGCACCCGCGGAAGACGCCGCGGCACCGCCGGTGGTGATCTCCACCTATGATCCGCAGACCGGGCGGTTCCTCGGTGTCGACGGTTTGTCGCATACCCAGACGGACTTGAAAGTCGGTGCCGGACCTAAGGATTGGCAGGATCTTCTGCTGCAGGAAGGGAGCTGACGGGATGCGGGCACGACCTTCGGTGGCCGTCGCGGCGCTGCTGGCCGCGGCGACCGTGCCTGCGCCCGCGCGGGCGGATCTGGCGGAGGCGGCGCTGAACGGGCGCTTCACGGTGATATCCGACGGCAACTTCGCCAAGACGAACGACCGCCGCCAGAATCAGGCGACGGTGACCAGCACCTGGACCATCACCACCACGTGCACCTCGGTGCTCGACTGCGCCGGCGAGATGCACAGCGACCAGGGTTGGTCCGCGCCGGTCAGCTTCACCAGGCCGATGTGGTACGTCGCCCGCACGGTGCCGAATTGGATGCCCTGCCCGGACGGCACCTTCGTGGACGGTCAGCAGATGTTCAAGTTCTTCGTCGACGAGTTCGACAAGCCGTTGCTGCGGGGTTGGGACAACACCGTGGCGCCCAGCGGGGCGTGCGGGGTCAACAAGGTGACCAACATCGAGATGCCGCTGAAGCTGGTCCCGGTCGACTGACTACTCGACCATGGCGGCGATGGTGTCCACCACGCACGCCGGCCGGTCCGACCCCTCGACCTCGACGGTCACCCGCACCGTCGCGCGGCAACCGCGGTCGTTGCGCTCGATGTTGATCAGCTCCGCGCCGGCCCGGATACGGGAATCCACGGGCACCGGCGCCGGGAACCGCAGCTTGTCCACCCCGTAGTTGACCTGCATGGACAGTCCGGTCACCCGGTAGATCTGCTGCACCAGGATCGGCACCAGCGACAGCGTCAGGTAACCGTGCGCGATGGTCCTGCCGTACGGTCCCTGCGCCGCCTTCTCCGGGTCGACGTGAATCCACTGGTGGTCGCCGGTCGCCTCGGCGAACAGGTCGATCTCGTGCTGGGTGACCGGGCGCCAGTCGCTGTAGCCGAGGTGCTCGCCGAGCCGGGTCTCGAATTCGGCGATGCCGCGGTACTCGACGGGCGCGGTCCGGGCCCCGGTCACACCGGGACCTTCAGGCCCAGCTGTTCGATCGCGTTGCCGCCCATGATCTTCGCCTTGGCGGTGTCCGACAGCCCGTCGAGGCGGTCCACGAAGCTCAGCGGATCCCCGATGCCCTCCGGATGCGGGAAGTCCGAGCCGAACAGCACATGATCCTCACCCATGATGTCGACGATGCCCTTGACGTCGTCTTCCAGGAAGGGGTGGATGTAGATGTTGCGCTTGAACACCTCGACCGGGTGCTCGTCGAACTCCTTGGGCATCGTCTTGTAGGCCTTCTCCAGCAGCCGGAGCAGATTGGGGACCCAGCCGCTGCCGTTCTCCACGACGAGGATCTTGAGGTCGGGGAACCGGGACAGCGCACCGTGGCAGATCATGGCGGCCAGCGTGTCCTCGATGGCGCGGAAGCCCATCACCACCTCGCGCAGGGTGCTGGTCTTGAACGACAGGTACTCGCCGCCGCCCTCCCATTCCATCAGATGTTTCTGGTAGCCGCTGTCGGAGGCGTGCATGGTGACCGGCATGCCGGCCTTGACCACCTCGGCCCAGAACGGGTCGAACTCGGGCAGGCCCATCGAGCGTGACCCACCGAACTGGCTGGGTACCGGCGCCGGACGGACCAGGAAGGTCTTCATCCCGCGTTCCAGACCCCAGTGGAACTCCTTGATGGCCTCGTCGACGAGCGGCAGACAGATGACCGGGGTGGCGAAGATGCGTTCCTTGTAGTTGAAGGTCCAGTGCTCATGCATCCACTCGTTGAGTGCGTGGATGATCGCATGGGTCAGTACGACGTCGTCGGTGGTGCGTTCCTCGATCAGGCTGGCCAGCGTCGGATACATCACGCACTGATCGATCCCGAGCTCGTCCATCAGCTCCAGCCGCGGAGCGGGGGACTGGAAGGCGGGGATGATGTCCATTGGCTCGCCGATGAACTCGCGGAAGTTCAGCCCCTCGGGGTTGTTGCCGAGGAAGTAGTCCTCGGCGCTGCCGGGCCGAGCGACGCGCTCGAACGTCGGATTCGGGATCATGTGGCTGATGTGATCCTTGACCACCAGCTTGGGTCGCCCGTTCACCTCGACATAGCCGACCTTGCCCCGATGCTCTTTGGGCAGGTACTTGAGCAGGGCTTCCTTCGTCTCGTACATGTGGTTGTCCATGTCGAAGACGGGATAGGGAAGTGAGCGGGCAGGCATGAGGCTGATTCCTCCTCCAAACAGTGAATATCACCATTTACGGTAACTGAGAACGACGTTATCACTCCCGTCGGTGAACATCCAGATTCCGTGTGAAATCAGGCCTCGGACCACCCCTGAACCACCGCAGATGTCGTGGTCACCGTGGCCAGCAGGCCGAGCGTGTTGTCGATCACCGAGTCTGCGTACTCCCGCGGGAATCCGCTCACCGCATCGCGCGGCAGGACGAACTGGTAGCTCCGGTTCACCGCGTCCATGACCAGGTTGGTGATCGCCACATTGACCGAAACGCCTACTCCCACAATGGTTCGTATTCCCATATTACGTAGCACCGAGTCCAGGTCGGTACCCGTCATCGGACCGGCACCGTGGGTGCGGGTCAGGACCAGATCGGACTCTTCGGGTCCGAGTTCCGGCAGCAGGGACGCCCCGGCGCTGCCGGGGGTCAGGTCGGCCTCGAAGGATTTCCCGGCGCCGAAAAGCCGCGCGTTGGTATTGGATCCGCGGCCGTCGGGCCTGCGCTGGACCAGGCAGTGCACCACGGTGACGCCGGCGGACCGGGCCGCCTGCAGTAGTTTACCGATGTTCGGGACGGCCTCCCGTGCCGCCTCCTCGGCCAGCATCGGCAGTCCGGCCTGCGGACCGATGACACCGCCCTGGCATTCCTGGGTGACCAGGGCGGTGGTGGCCGGGGTGATCAGGTCGCGAAGCGCGGGACGGGTCATGAGAACAGACGTTATCGTGTGCGGCAGTACCATTTCCAGAGGGGATTGAGATGCAGCAATGGGAGATCGGCGTGCGCGAGGCGGTGCGCCAGACGCTGTCGGACTACACCGCGGCGACGGACCGGTTCGACCTGGGCGGCCTGGCCGATTGCTTCGCCGCGGCCGGCACCCTGGAATTCACCGGTGCTGACGCACCGCTGGTGGGGCCCGCGGCCATCGAGGCGGGTCTGCGGGCGGCGATGACCGGGCCGCCCGACCAGTTGCGGGCCGTACCCAGCTTCGTGCGTCACCACGTGTCCAGCGTCCGGTTCGCCGCGGTGGCCGCGGACCGGGTGGAGGTGAGCAGCTACTTCGCCGTCTTCACCGATATCGGGCCGGACCACTGGGGGCGATACCGCGACGTCCTGATCCCCGAGAACGGGCGATGGGTCTTCCGGCACCGCCGGATCGCGGTGGACGCCTTCGCCGCGGGCAGCCTCATGAAGACGTGACGAACTCCTTGGCGAATGCCGCTGCGCGGTCGATGTACTCGGCGCGGTCGGCGCCCGCCGGTGCGATCGGCAACCAGGTCACCCCGGCGGTGCTCAAGCGCTCGATCGTCGCGTGGCGTTCGTCGTCGGAGACGGTGTCGTCGAGCATGGTGCCCGCGGAGAAACAGATGTCCAGCGGCGCGGTCCGGCCGATCTCGCGGGCGTAGTCGCGGGCCCACCGGATCGCCGATTCCAGCTCGTCGAGGGTGGAGATCTCGGCGGTACGGGACGCGGTGGCATAACCGAAGGTGTTGAACGGTGCCCAGCCCTGCCCGCGTTGGATCGCCCGTCGCACCGCTGGCTTGCTGTTACCTCCGACCCAGATCGGCGGCCCAGCGGTGACCGGCCGGAACCGCACCCCGCGCGCGTCGAAAGACGTACCGCTGTAGGCGATGTCCTGCCCGGTGAACACCCTGTCGAGCACGTCGAGCGCCTCGTCCAGCAGCGCGCCGCGAGCGTCGAATTCCACACCCAGGGCGCGGAATTCGGGTTTGAGGTAACCCGCTGCGGTACCGATGACGAGGCGCTCACCGGAGAGTACCTGCAGGCTGTGGATCGACTTCGCGCCCAGGAAGGGATTGCGGTATGCGGCGATGTAGACGTTGGTCAACAGCTTTACCTGCGTGGTCGCGGCGGCGGCGAAGGAGAGTGCGACGAACGGGTCCAGGGCGTGATGACCACCGTGATCGAGCCACTTCCCGTCCGGGGCCGGGTGATCGGTGACGTGCACGGCGCCGTAACCGGCGGACTCCGCGGCCCCGGCGATCTCGGCGATGGCCGCGGCGGAGACGAATTCCTCCTGGAGATCGACGCGCTGCGTGGGCAACTCCAGGGAGAACGAGATGGGCACGGGGGTCCTTCCGGTCAGTGGTGTGGTGGCGAAACGAGGTCGGCGAGCCGCAGGGCGTGGTGATCCGGGTCGCCGAACATCAACGATCCGGCCTTGGCGCGGCGGACATAGAGGTGGGCGTCGTGTTCCCAGGTGAATCCGATACCACCGTGCACCCGCATGCTGTCGAGTGCGGCGTGCAGGAAGGCCTCGGAGGCGGCGAGTTTGGCCACCGAGGCGGCGATGGCGCGCTCACCGGCGTCCGTCGTCGCGGCGGCATGGGTGACGGCCGAACGCGCCCCCTCGACCGCCACGAGCATATCGGCGCACCGATGCTTGACGGCCTGAAAGCTCCCGATCGCGCGACCGAACTGGATGCGTTCCTTCGCGTACCCGACAGCGGTGTCCAGGCAGCGGCCTGCGGCCCCGACCTGTTCAGCGGCGAGCAGCACGGTGGCGGTGTCGGCGACCAGGTTCAATCCGGGTTCGGCGCGCCCGGCGCGGCCGATCAGCCGGGCGGGCACCGCGTGGAAGTCCAGGCGGGCGATCTTGCGGGTGCGGTCCAGGCCGGCGAGCGCGGTGCGGGTCAGGCCGTCGGCCTCGGCGTCGACCGCGAACAGCGAGATGCCGGCATCGGTGTCGGCCGCGACCAGCACGGTGTCGGCGGTATGCCCGTCGAGCACCAACGGTGCCACACCGCTGATCCGGTAACCGGTGCCGTCCTGGCGAGCGGTCAGGTCGACCGCCGCCGGGTCCCAGGGGCCGAGCCTGTCGTCGAGGATCAGCGTCGCGGTCGCGCTGCCGTCGAGCAGGGCGGGCAGCAACTCGGCGATGTCGTTCGGTTCGCCGCAGTTCAGCAGGGCCGGGATGGCCAGGGCCACGGTGGAGAAGAACGGTGCGCAGAGCAGCGCGGCGCCCATCTCCTCGAACACCACCGCCAGTTCGGCCAGACCGGCGCCCGCGCCGTCGAACTCCTCGGGCACCGCGATGCCGTGCAGCCCCAGTTCCACGGCCATCCTGGTCCACAGGCTGCGGTCGAAGCCTGTGTCGGTGTCCATCTCACGGCGCACGACCTCGGTGGGGGAGGTGCCGGTCAGGAACTCCCGCACGGCGACGCGCAACTCGTCGGCCGGGCCCGGATGCACCTGGGGCGCGGACGTCGCGGATGTCGAGGTCATGTCGTTCCTCACTGCGTGTCGTCGGTCGGCGAAACCCCGATATAGGCATTATCGAATCAGGATAGTATCTTTTCTGGAAACGGAGAATACGGATTCTCAGGCGAAGGAGCGAAGCGGTGACGTCCAAACTCGACTACGGGATCTTCGATTGCGACACCCACTGCTACGAGACGCGCGATGCCTTCACCCGGTACCTGCCCAAGGAGTTTCACGACCGGGCCATCGCCCCGGTGCGGGGAGCCGACGGTAAGGAATCGATCCTCGCCGGACATCGGATCGCGACGTTCAACAGCGAGGCGGGTCTGGGCTTCGACCTTGCCTACCGACCGGGCTCGCTGAAGGAGATGCTCAAGCAGATGGGCTCCGGCAACCCGGACGAGACCTACGAACCACAGCCGATGCAGCCGGAGTGGCTTGAGCGCGACGCCCGGCTGCGGGTGATGGCCGAGCAGAATGTGGAGCGGGCGGTCATCTTCCCGGCCGGTATGGCGCTCGCCGCCGAGCACTATGTCGACGACACCCCCGCGCTGTACGCCAACCTGCGCTCCTTCAACCGGTGGTTCGACGACACCTGGGGCTTCAACTACCAGGACACCATCTACGCCACGGCGCTGCTCTCGCTGCGGGACCTGGAGTCCTCGATTGCCGAGACGGAGGCCATCATCGCCCAGGGCGCCAAGATGGTCTTGTTGCCGACCGGTCCCGCCCACGGCCGTTCGCCCGGTGACCCCTACTTCGACCCGATCTACGCGCGACTGCAGGAGGCCGGCTGCACATTGGTCTTCCATATCCAGCCGTTCTGGTACTTCACCGCCATCTCACCGGCCTGGGGTCACAACCCGGACCCGGCGGCCTGGCACATGTCGGCGTGGCAGTGGATGAACATCTACGGCCAACGGCCCATCGAGGACACCCTGTCCGCACTCGTCTTCGACAATCTGTTCGGCCGGTTCCCGGGCCTGAACGTGCTGGTGGCCGAGCACGGAGCCGAATGGGTGCCGCAGTTCGTCCGGCACATGGACAAGAGCCGCGGGATGGGGCGCAACGGGCCGTGGATCGGTGGGAAGCTCACCGAACGACCGTCGGAGATCTTCAAGCGACACGTCGGGGTCGTGCCCTACCCGGAGGACGACATCCCGGCCATCGTGGACCAACTCGGATACGACGAGTGCCTGCTGATGGGGTCGGACTATCCGCACGCCGAAGGCCTGGCCGAGCCGGCCGACTTCGTCAAGCTGCTCGACCCGCTCGACGACGCGGCGAAGAAGCGGATCATGCGAGACAACGCCGACGCATTGCTCACCAGGAAGTGACCGGTGGCGCCGGACGGTACCGATCGGGATCTCGATCTGAACTTCCTGCGTGAGTCGGCCCGCGAGTTCCTGGCGGGCCGCGGCGAGAAGGAGTCCCTGCAGGATCTCGCCGCGATGGACTGGACCGGTCTGCTCGTCGACGAAGCGCTGGGCGGCGCGGGCTGGTCACCGGTGGCGGCCACGGTGGTCGCCGAGGAGATCGGGCGGGCGGTCGACCGGTCGGCCTGGTTCGGCACGGTGCTGGCCGGGGCGGCGCTGGCGACCGCACCCGAGGACATCGGACGGCGCTGGCTGCCGGGGCTGCTCGACGGTTCCGTGGCGGCCGGGCTGGCGGTGGCCGGCGACACCGTGCGGGTGCTCAACGCCGACCGGCTGGATCTCGTGGTGACACTGGGCACCAACGACATTCGACTCTACGAGCTCTCCGATGCGGTGCCACGCAGCCGTGACGACGAGTTGCTCGATGTGGGACGTCCGGCGTGGCGGGTGGAACTCGGCGGTGTGGACGGCGCCTCGATCGGCGACCGGGCGCGTGCCGAGCAGCTGTTGGCCGTCGCGCGGGTGCTGCTCAGCGCGGACTCGCTGGGGGCCACGGCGGCCTGCTTCGACCGTCTCGTCGAATACCTCAAGAACCGGACCGCATTCGGTGCCCCCATCGCGAGTTTCCAGGCGGTGCAACACCGGCTGGTCGAACTGTTGGTGTTCGAGGCCAAGGCCCGCGCCGTCGTGTTGAAGGCCGCGCGTGCCCTGAGCTCACCGGACGGGGCAGGCGAAGACGGCATCGCCCTGGCAGCGGTGGCGCACGCCTTCGTGACGTCCAAGGCCGCCCCGGCCATCGACGAATGCATGCAACTGTCCGGCGGAATCGGCTTCACCTGGGAGTACCCCTTGCATCATGAGTTGCGGCGGGCGTTCACCAACGGCCACCTGCTCGGGACATCCCGGGCCAGCAGGACGGCTCTCGTGGGAAGGCTCGGCTGGTGAACACCGCGATCGCCTGGCCGAGCGCGCAGGAGCTGACGGCGTTCCGGGAACGGGTCCGGACGCATATCGCCGAACACGCACCGCCGTTCGAGGCGCGGGAAGGCCGGCGGGCACCGGAGAACGCCGAGCAGGAAGCACAGCTGCGGACCTGGTTCGCCGGTCTGTTCGCCGCCGGGCTGGTCGGCGCCGACTGGCCGGTCGAGTACGGCGGCCGGCCCGATCATCACCCCGTGCACGATCGGATCGTCAGCGAGGAGTTGCTGCGCGGCCGGGCGCCGCGACCGGTCGATCAGGTCAACCTGGCCGCGCACGTGCTGCTGCACTTCGGCTCCGACGAGCAGAAGGCGGCCCTGCTACCGCCGATCCGGTCCAGTGAGCACGTGTGGTGCCAGCTGCTCAGTGAACCCGATGCCGGCAGCGATATCGCCGGCGTGCGCTGTCGAGGAACCCGCCACCCGGACGGGTCCTGGGTGCTCTACGGACAGAAGACCTGGATCACCGACGGACACTGGGCGGACATGGGTTTGGCGCTGGTGCGCACCGACCCGGCGTCGTCTCGCCACCACGGCCTGTCGGTGTTCGCCGTCCCGCTGTCCGCGCCGGGGGTACAGGTCCGCCCGATCCGGACCATCAACGAGGCCATCGAGGTCAACGAGGTGTTCCTGGACGCGGTCCCGATCGCCGCCGAGAACCTGATCGGCGAACCCGGTCAGGGCTGGTCGATCATCATGACGGGTCTGGATTTCGAGCGGTTCGGCATCGGGGGCAATGTCATCCTGTTGGAACTGCTCATCGACGATCTGGTGACCATCGCGCGGCACGGCACCATCGCCGGCCGGCCGGCCCTGGAGCACGCCGACATCCGGCAGACGGTGGCCGAGCTGGCGGTCGAGGTGGAGGTGGCGAAGGCCTACATCGACGATCATGTGGAGCGGCTGGTGGCCGGCGCCGACCAACAGGGCGACGGGTCGATCGCCAAGTTGAGCTTCGCCGAGACCTACCACCGGGTTTCGGCCTACGGCAGTGAACTCGGCGCCATGGTGTGTACCGTGAATGCCGATGTTGAGGTGGGCGACGCCAAGCGGCGACTGCGGGAGTGCTGGCTGTGGTCGCGGGCGTACACGGTGTCCGGTGGTAGCTCGGAGATGATGCGCAACATCCTCGCCAAGCGCCGTTTGATGCTGCCGAGCGGATGACCGACAGCTACTGGGGTCTCGTCGACACCGCGGCCGGTGCGCATCCGGACCGGGTGGTGCTGGCCGACGACTACGGTCGTCGGCTGACCTGTCTAGGCCTGCGTGACGCCGCGCTGAACACCGCGGCCGCACTGGCCGAGTCCGGTATCGGAGAAGGAACCGTGGTGTCCTGGCAGCTGCCGACGACACTGGAGACGATGGTCGTCATGGTGGCTCTGTCCCGGTTGGGGGCGGTGCAGAACCCCATGCTCCCGATCTGGCGGGAGAGCGAAGTCCGTTTCGCCACAGCGCAGTTGGGCACCGAGGTGTTCCTGGTGCCGGGCACCTGGCGCGGCTACGATCACGCCGCGCTGGCCCGGCAGCTGGCCGCCGAGCGCCCGATGTCGGTGATCGTCATCGACCATGAGTCCCCGGTCGAATCGGATGCACTGCGACTCCCGACGGGTGACCCACGTCGGCTGCCGGCGGTCCGGGTTTCCGACGGCGCAGCGCGGTGGATCTACTACTCCTCCGGCACGACCGCCGCGCCCAAGGGAGTTCGGCACACCGACCGCTCGGTGATCGCCGGTTCGGCCGGTGTGACCGGCATCGTCGGCGCCTCCAGCACCGATGTGAACCCGGTCGCCTTCCCCATCTCACACATCGGCGGCGCCGCCATGCTGGCCGCGGCGCTGATCACCGGTATGCGCCTGGTGCTCTTCGATGTGTTCGACCCGGTCGCCACCCCGACCGCCATCGCCGCGCACTGCCCGACGCTGCTGGGCAGTGCCACCCCGTTCTTCGTGGCGTTCATGGCGGCCCAGCACGCCCACGGGGACCGGCCGTTGTTCCCGGACCTGCGTGGCTGCGTCGGTGGCGGCGCGCCGATCACCCCCGAACTGGGCCGCCAGGTGCGCGAGACGTTCGGTGTACCCGGCATCGCGAACGCGTGGGGCCTGACCGAATTCCCGGTCGCCGCCGCGCAATACCCGGACGCCCCGCCGAACCAGCTGGACCGCACCGTCGGCCGGCCGGTCCCGGGGGTGTCGGTCCGGGTGGTCGACGACGACGAGCGAACGGTTCCGCAGGGCGCGGAGGGGGAGCTGCGACTCAAGGGCCCGCAGTGCTTCCTCGGCTACGTCGACACCGCACTGGACGCCGACGCCTTCGACGCCGACGGCTGGTTCCGGTCCGGTGACCGCGGCCGCATCGACGAGAACGGGAACGTGGTGGTCACCGGGCGGATCAAGGACGCGATCATCCGGAACGCGGAGAATATCTCCGCGCTGGAGATCGAGGAGGTGCTGGCCACTCATCCCGGTATCGCCGACGTCGCCGTCATCGGGGTGCCCGACGCGCGGACCGGGGAACGGGTGTGCGCGGTGCTGGTCGCCCGACCGGGCGCCGACCTGACCCAGCGATCGATCTTCGAGCACTGCCGAAGCCACGGTCTGAGCAAGCACAAGGCCCCCGAACGGATCGAGATCATCGAGGTCTTGCCGAGAAACCTGACCGGTAAGGTGCTCAAGGCCGAACTGCGTTCGCGTTACGGCAGCTGAGGAGATCCGGTGCCAGCCTCGTACACCCTGCGGTTCGACATGCGGTCGCAGTCTCCGGGACCGGCGACATCGGATCTGTACGCCGCGGCGGCGGAGATGTCCGCGTGGGCCGAGACCCGCGGGTGCATCGCGGCGGTGTTGTGCGAACACCACTGTGCCGACGACGGGTATCTGCCGTCGCCGCTGCTGCTGGCCTCCGCGATCGCGGCCCGGACCGAACGGCTGCTGCTCAACCTCGTCATCCTGTTGCCGTTCTACGACCCGGCCCGGCTCGCCGAGGACATCGCGGTGCTCGATCACATCAGCGCGGGCAGGGCCAGCTACGTCTTCGGAATCGGCTACCGCAAGGAGGAATTCGACCACTTCGGGTTGTCGCTGTCCCAGCGCGGACGGCTCGCCGACGAGAAGCTCACAGTGCTGCGCCGGCTGCTCGCCGGTGAGGTGGTGGAACGCGACGGCCGCCGGATGATCTCCCGACCGGCACCGCGCACCCCGGGTGGGCCGATGATGATGTGGGGCGGCGCCAGCCTGGCCGCCGCCCGCCGCGCCGGCCGCAACGGCCTCGGCCTGATGGCCAACGGTGTGGTCCCCGGGATGCGGGAGGCCTACGAGAATGCCTGCCGCGAGCACGGTCACGAACCCGGGTTCGTGGTGCTGCCCGAGCGGGACACCGTCACCAACTGTTTCGTCGCCGACGATGTCGACGCCGCCTGGGACGAGATCGGTGAGTATCTCCTGCACGACGCGCGGTCGTACGCGGAGTGGAACCCAGACAACGAGGTATCGGCCAACATCAGTCACGCCAGGACGGTGCAGGAGCTACGCGCGACGTCGTCCACGCACGTCATCCTGTCCACCGCCGAGGCGCAGCGGCGCGCCGCGGCCGGGGAGATGTTCAATGTGTCGCCGCTGTGCGGTGGGATCCCGCCGCATCTCGCCTGGCCCTACCTGGAACGCCTCGCGGCGCTCGGGGGTCAGTGAGCGGCCACCAATGCGGCCAACTCCCGTTTGACCACCTTGCCGACGTCATTGCGGGGCAGTGCCTCGACGAACACGATCCGCACCGGAACCCGGTAGGGTGTCAGGTGTTCCCGGCACCAGGCGATCAGCCTCGCCTCGTCCACGGTGTCATCGGTGCGGGCGACGAACGCCCAGGGCACCTCGCCGACCCGGTCATCCGGCATCCCCACCACCGCGGCCTCCCGCACCCCCGCCGCGGTCATCAGGACATCCTCGACGGTGCCGGGGAACACCTTGAGCCCGCCCCGGTTGATCATGTCCGAGACCCGGCCGTCCAGCCACAGGAAGCCGTCCTCGTCGAACCAGCCGAGATCGCCGGTGTGGAACCAACCGTCATCGGTGAGCCGGTCCAGGAAGGCGGGATCGATCCGGCGGGCGGCGGTGGTCGGGGTACGTACCAGCACCTCGTCCTGGTCGATCTTGACATCGATACCGGGTAGCGGCCGGCCCACCGAGCCCAGCTTGGTCTCGCCCCATTCCCGGGCATCGGCCGCCGACCAGCCCACCACCTCGCCGCCGAGTTCGGTCTGCCCGTACGAATTGAGCACCAGCACACCGAATTTGTCGCGGAAGCGGCGCGCATGGACCGGTGACAGCGGCGCGGTGATGGACCGCACGATCCGCAGCGGGGACAGGTCGGTCACCGAATCGTCGTGCAGCACCATGGTCAGTGCCGCCGGCGGCAGGACGGTGGAGCGCAGTTGGTGGCGGGTCACCAGCGCGGCGAAGTCGGCGGGGGAGAAGCGGTCCATCAGGACCACCCCGGAGCCGGCCCGGAACGCGAAAAGCACCTGGTAGATACCGGCCCACAGGGACAGCGACAGCGGGACCAGGTTCGGCATCGGCGCCCGGCCCGGCGTGCCGGCCCGCGGTTTGGTGCCCCGTAGCTTCTCCAGCAGGCGGTCGATCAGGTCGAGCACGGTGGTGTGCCGCAGCGGAACCGGCTTCGGCGCACCGGTTGTCCCCGAGGTGAACTGGAGCAGCGCCACATCCTCGTCGTAGCTGCGAGCATCCTCGGGTGCGGCACCGGCCGCGGTGAGAGTCCAGGACTGCCCGTCGCCGATCACCACCGGCACACCGTAGGACGAAAAGCGCGGTGCCAGAGCCCGTGTCGTGACCACCGCGACCGGGCGCAGGGTCGCCAGCTGGGCGGTCAGTTCGGCGTCGGCGGCACGCGGATTCAACGGTGTGTACACCCCGCCGGCCCGCCAGACACCGAACAGGGCGGCGACGGTGTCGGCCTCGTTGGGCAGCATCGCGGCGACCACCTGACCGTGGTGCAGCCCGGCTTCGGAGAGCAGCCCCGCCACCGCACCCGCGCTGTCGCGGAGCAGGTCGGAGCTGACGTCGCCGTCGATGGTGTGCACGGCGACCGGGGGAAGCCCGTCGAGCAGCTGCGCCAAGCTCATCGGTCGTGCTCCAGCGCCAGCCAGTTCGGGGTGCGCTTCTCCGCGAAGGCCAACGGGCCTTCGTTCTGGTCGGGGTGCCCCCACATCGAGGTGAGATGTCCGGCACCTTCCCGGCAGGCGTCGGTGAGTCCGTGTTCCAGGGCACCCCACAACGCGCGCTTGGTGGCGCGCATCGCGGCCGGGGAGTTGCGGGCGATCTTCTCGGCGATCTGCTGGGCGACATCGCGCAGATTCTCCGGCGGGTCGACGACCTGACTGATCATCCCGAGTTCGTAGGCCCGTTGCGCGGTCAGCCGTTCATGGCTGCCCATCAGGGCCATCCGCAGCACCGCCTCGGCGGGCATCTTGCGCATCAACGCGATCGTCTCCAAGGCGCTGACCTGACCGAGGGATACGTGCGGGTCGAGGAAGGTGGCGTCCGACGCGGCGATGACGATGTCCGAGTCGGCCACCCAGTGCAGACCGCCGCCCGCGCACACCCCGTTGATCGCGGTGATGACCGGTTTTCCGACACCGCAGTGCCATCCGGTGAGGCCGAGGTCGAGCGTGGCCATGGTGTCCTGGAACTGGGTGATGCCATCGCCGTCGATGTCCTGTAGATCGGCGCCCACCTGGAAGGCGCGGCCGTTGCCGGTGTGCACGATGACACGGACCTCGGGATCGGCATCCAGTTCGGCCCAGGCAGCGCGGAACTCGTCGCGCATCACCGAGTCGTAGGCGTTGAGTTGTTCGGGTCGGTTGTTGATCAACCACCCGACCGGTCCGCGACGCTCCAGGATCAGCCGTTGATATGTCATGACACCTCCATTGGTTGCCACTTCGGCGGGCGCTTCTCCCGCCAGGCCCGGGCACCCTCGTACCGGTCCGGGTGGTCGGCCAGTTGCCGGATGTCTTCTGCCGCCGCACGGCGTGCCGGGGTCAGGCCCATCTCCAGGGATCGCCACAATGCCCTTTTGGTGGCGCGCAACGCGGTCGGTGAATTCGCGGCGACCGCGGTGGCGAGCCGTTCGGCGGTCGCGAGCAGTTCGGCGTCGGGCACCACCTCGGACACGATGCCCAGCTGCCGGGCCCGGTGCGCGGTGATGCGTTCCCCCTTGCCGCACAGCGTCATCCGGGTGATCGCCTCCATCGGCGACTTGCGGATCAGGGTGATCGCCTCGTAGGCGACGACCTGCCCCACCGACACGTGCGGATCGAGAAAGGACGCTGATTCGGCGGCGATCACGATGTCGGCGTCGGCGACCAGATGCAGCCCGCCGCCGGCGCATACTCCGTTGACCGCGGCGATGACCGGCTTCCAGACGTCGCAATGCCAGGACGAGATCTTCAGTTCGGCATCCCTGGTCCGGCGCGAGTGCTTGCGCATGGCGTCCTTGTCCCGCGCGACCTGTACCACGTCCATCCCGGTACAGAACGACCTGCCGTTGGCCGTGTTGACGATGACGTGCACCTCCGGATCGGCATCGAGTGCGGCCCAGGCATGTTCGAGCTCGTCGAGCATCAGGGCGTCGAAGGCGTTACCGGCCTCCGGACGATTCAGGGTCAACCACCCGATCCCGTCGGCCTTGGTGACCACGAGTCGTTCGTAATCGGTCATGAACGGGGAATGTCCTTCCACGGTTTGCCTCTGAAGGGATCTGGTTCCTTGGGCAGGCCGAGCACACGTTCCCCGAGGATGTTCTTGTTGATATCCGTGGTGCCGCCCTCGGTGCTGTTGGCCAGGCTGCGCATCCACCCGTGCACCTCACGCGGCAGCGCGTGCACGTGCGCGGAGGACGGCCAGGCGATGGCGTCGGTGCCGAGCAGGTCGACCATCAGGTCCTGGGTCTGCTGGTTCAGGGTGGCCTGGTGGACCTTGCCGATCGACGATGCCGGTCCGGGGGACTGGCCGGCCGACAGCGCGGCACGCACCCGGGCGTTGGTCCAGCCCCGGATCTGTTCCTGGCTCCACAGCCGCATCACCTTGGCCCGGATCACCGGGTCGTCCCAGCGTCCGCGTTCCTTGGCCAGCGTGATCAGCCGGTCGGCGCTGAACCCACCGAGCCGGCCGATCCCGCCCGAACCCGACCCAGAGACCATCTGCCGTTCGCTGGACAGGGTCGCGGCGCTGACCCGCCAACCGTCGTCGAGCGCGCCGACCCGGTGCGCATCCGGTACCAGGGCCCCGTCCAGGAACACCTCGTTGAACTCCGCCTCACCGGTGATCTGGCGCAGCGGGCGGACCTGGACACCGGGTTGATGCATGTCCAGCAGGAAGTAGGTGATGCCCTTGTGCTTGGGCTGGGCGGGATCGGTTCGGGCGAGCAGGATTCCGAAGTCGGCCTCGTCGGCCCAGGTCGTCCAGACCTTCTGCCCGGTGATCACCCATTGATCACCGTCGCGTACGGCGCGGGTCGCCAGCGATGCCAGATCGGACCCGGCGCCCGGCTCGGAGAACAATTGACACCATTTCTCCTCGTTGCGCACGATGGGCGGGAGGAAACGCAGGCGTTGTTCCTCGGTGCCGTGGCTGAACAATGCGGCCGCGGCGTTGTTCAGACCCAGCGGATTGAGCCGACGCAGCTGCAGCGGTGCGAGCACGGACTCGACGGCGCGGGCCGTGGCGTTGTCTATCCCGAGGCCACCGTGTTCGGGCAGCCAGGTCGGTGCCACGAGTCCGGAGTCGGCGAAGGCCGGGTACCACGCCGCGTAGTCGGCCGGGCTGCGCACGGCGCGCAGCGCCTTGGGGCCGTCGGCGGCGGCGGTGCGCCACCGCTGCGGCACGTGCTCGGTGATCCACCGCTCGACGACAGCGACGGCCTCGGCCACGTCGGTCTGTGGGCCGATGGGCAGACGGGGGGTCATCGGCCCTCGAACTTCGCGTCGCGCTTCTCCCGGAACGCCAACAGCCCCTCCTTGAAGTCGTCGCTGCGGCTGGACAACTCCAGTGCCATCGCCTCGTTCTGCAGATGCCTGTCGAGGTCCAGGCCGGTGCCGCTGTGCAGCAGCCATTTGGTCAGCCCGAGGGCCACCGTGGGTGATTCGGCGAGCGTCGAGGTGAGATCGGCTGCCGCTGAGTCCAGTTCGGGGCCGGGCCAGGACCCGTGGATGATGCCCCACTGCGCGGCGGCGCTACCGGTGAGCTCTTCGCCCAGCATCAGCAGGCGTCGGGTGTGCACCATCCCGATCAAGCGGGGGAGCAGCCAGGCCGCCCCGCTGTCGGGGTGAAGCCGCGAGCCATGAACGGCTCCCAGAACCGGGCGTCCTCGGCTGCCACGCAGAAATCCGATGCCAGCGCGATGTGGAACCCCAGACCGGCCGCCCACCCGCGGACCACCGACACGATGGGGACCTGGGTCTCCAGCATCAACGGGATCAGCCGGTTGGCCTTGTTCGGCAACCTGCGCTGGGTGCTCCCGATCCGGGGTTTGCGTTCCGACCGTCCGGTGTTGGCGATGAGGTCGGATCCGGCGCAGAAATCCGGCCCGGCGGCGTCGATCCGGATGACCCGCACCGATTCATCGGTGTTCGACGCCACCAGGTGTCCGACCAGGGCGTCGAGCACGGTGTCGTTGACGGCGTTGCGGCGGTCCGCGCGGTCCAGGGTCAATCGCAGTTCGGGGCCGACCTGCTCGGCCCGCAGGCCGGGCACGCTGCCGTAGCGCCCGCCGTCGTCGGTGGCCACGGCGCTCACTGCTCGGCGAATCGGTCGGAGATGGCGATCAGCAACTCGCCCAGATCGCGGGCCTGTCCCGGTGGGTCGGGCGGCCGGACCGGTCCGCGGTCGCGGCTGGGGAGCAGGATGGTGGCATGCCCGGGTGCGGTCACCTCGCCGCGCTGATTGGTCGCGGCGAGCTCGACCTCGACCGCCGGACGGTCCCCGTCGGCGAGGAACTTACGGGTCACGGTGCCGGTGATGGTCTGCAGATCGCCGATGTAGTTGAACAACCGGAACTCGCAGTCCAGCTTCCACAGCCAGGCGTCGTCGCCCATCCAGTCGGTGCACAGGTGGATCAGCCAGGTCTCCCGCATCCGCCCGTAGTCGAAGGTGGTGGGGTTACCGGCATTGCGGGCGGCTTCGGCATCCCAGTGCACGCGCTGCTGCGCATCGGGCACGCCGTGGTCGTTGGTGGTGTAGAAGCGCGGGATCCGGTCCCGGTTGCGCCAGGCCAGCCGCAGCGGCGCGACGCCGTACATGCCGGTGCCCATCCCGATGTGCCAGCACATCATGTCGGTGACCGTGAGCGGCCCCTTGGTCAGCACGCCGAGGCTGTCCCCCTCCTCGACGTCCTCCCACCAGCGGGGACGGCTGCCGCGCGGCTGCTCCCGGGCGTACCGCTGCGCGATTTCGGTGATCTCGTCTGGCGTCCAGTCCTTGAGTTGCACCGCCTCGTACTTCTTCCGGCTGCGCGCCTTGCGCCGTTCGGTGCGGATCATGTTGCGGTACTGCGCACCGAGGATGACTCCCTCGTCGTCGCGGTACACCTGGGCCGACCACTCGTGCACGGCCCGGTCGGCGAACTCGCTCTGTTTGTCGAGCGCGGCCACCAGCGCGCTGCGCCGGAACACGCGGTGATTCGCTCGCAGCGGGGCCCACCATTCACGTGCGGAGGACGCGTAGAACGCATGGACGCCGCGCAGGGGGTCACCCTTGGTCAGCGCACGCTGTTCGGCGGAGAGTTCGGTGATTTCGTCCTCGCCGATCAGGGTGTCCCCGCCGATGAGCGCCGGCGGCGCGATGGATTGCCCCCACACCGACTTCGCCGCGTACTCGGGATCACACCACAGCGGATTGGGGTCGCCGTAGCTGTGGGCGACATGCCGGAAGGCATCCTCGCCGGGGCGAAGATGGTGCGGAGGACGGTGCTGCGGGACCGGGATTCCGATGGTGGCGCGCAACCGCTCGAGTCCGGCATCGGTGATCTCACCGACTGAGAGCCCCGTCATCCGAACAGCCTCCTCGCAGCGATACTTGCCCTTGCTCGGGGCCAAGGTGAGAATGACCATACCCGAGAAACGGAAATGACGTTAACACTCAGATGAGGTGAGATGCCCGCAGAAGAGGCCGGAATCAATGTCGACATCGGGACCGACGGTGTTGCGCGCATCGTCATCGATCGCCCGGAGGTGGGAAACTCGTTGTCGCCATTGGCAAGAGAGGCGCTCACCGAGGCCGTCATGCGGGCCCGCGATGACGTCGACGTCCGGGCGGTGCTGCTGAGTTCGGCGGGCAGCAGGCACTTCTGCACCGGTGCCGGACTCGCGACCGGTCCAGAAGCCTCGATGCTGCCGGCGGACCGCCGCCCGGGTGATATCGCGCGGATGCTGCAACAAGGCTGGCAGCGGCTGATCACGGCGATCCTGGACTGCGACAAACCGGTCGTCGCCGCGGTGAACGGTACCGCGGTGGGTGCGGGCGCCAGTCTGGTGCTGGCCTGCGACCTGGTGGTGATGTCGGAGGGGTCGACCATCGTGCAGGCGTTCGTACGCCGCGGCATCCTGCCGGATTCCGGGGCCATCCATCTGCTCACCAGGATCGTCGGGCTGCGCCGGGCGACCGAGATGCTGATGCTCGGTGAGCCCGTCGACGCGGACCGGTGCGAGCGGCTGGGTCTGGTGAACCGGGTGGTGCCCGCCGACCAGGTCGACTCGGTGGCCGACGCTCTGGCCGTTCAGCTCGCAGCCGGTCCGTCGGTGATGCTGGCCCTGACCAAACGGCTGCTCGCGGTGTCTTCGGAGTCCGGCCGCGAGCGGGCCTTCGAGCAGGAAGCCTGGGCGGCGGAGTTGATCTCCCGAACCGAGGACCTGCAAGAAGGCCTGCGCGCGTTCGCCGAACGCCGTCCACCGCGGTTCGGCGGGCGTTGACTCAGCCGGCCGCCGGCCCGCCGCGTACGGTGAACGACGCGACGTCGTCGATCTCGTCGATGGACTTGGCGACGATCTCCGGTGTCAGGCCGCTGTCCTCGATGCCGGCCGTCTGCCCGATGAACACCCGGGACACCTTGCCCGCACCCACCGAATAGATGTGTGCGGTGCGGTCACAGCTGCGGTGCGCGAGGTAGATGACCACGGGGGTGACCAGCTCCGGGTCCATGGCCTTGCCCGCCTCGCCCATGATGTCCTCGGTCATCCGGGTCCGGGCGATGGGTGCGATCGCGTTGACGGTGATGCCGTTGCGGGCACCCTCGATGGACAGCACGTGCATCATGCCGACCAGTCCCATCTTGGCCGCGCCGTAGTTGGTCTGGCCGAAATTGCCGAAAAGTCCGGTGCCGGACGTGGTTTGCACGATGCGGCCGTAGTTCTGCTCCCGCATGTGCGGCCAGACGGCGCGGGTCACGTTGAAGGCGCCGGTGAGGTGGACGGCGATCACCGCGTCGACCTGTTCGGCGGTCATGTTCTTGAACGCCGCGTCACGCAGGATGCCGGCGTTGTTGATCAGGATGTCCACCCGTCCGAAGGCTTCGATGGCGGCTGCGACGATCGCCTGCCCGCCGGCTTCGGTGGACACCGAATCGGCGTTGGCGACGGCGATGCCGCCGGCGGCGGTGATCTCGTCCACCACGGCCTGCGCGGCCGAGGTGGAGGCGCCGGTGCCGTCCACCGTGCTGCCCAGATCGTTCACCACCACCCGGGCGCCGCGGCGCGCGAGTTCGAGGGCGTGGCAGCGGCCGAGGCCCCCGCCCGCTCCGGTGACGATGGCTACCTGGTCATCGAATGTGATTGACATGGGTGAGAGGTTACATTTGCATTGATGAGAATGTGTATTCGCATTGGAGGAATTCATGGCCGGATCGCCTGATCTGCTGGGCAATGCCGTGGCACGCGCCGAACGGCTGCGTCCGGGCTACCGCGCGACCGGCCACTGGTCGGGACTTCCGATGGACGTCGTCCGTTTCACTGCGGCAAGGTATCCCACCAGGACCGCGCTGATCACCCGCGAAGCCGAGTTGACGTTCGCCGAACTCGACGAGCGCATCGACCGGAGATGTCACGATCTGGCCGCCGCCGGGGTACTACCGGGGGCGGCCGTGATCGTGGTGGCCGGCAACGATGTCGAGTCGGTGGTCGCGATCCACGCGGTGCTGCGCGCCGATGCGGTGGTGCTGTTGGTGCCGCGCAGCGCCGGGGCGGCGCAGGTGGCCGACATCGCCGGGCGCAGCGGTGCCCGATTCGGCCTGGCACCGCACTGGCCCGAGATCACCGCGTCGGTGGCGGTGTGCTCCTGGATCACCGATTCGGGCACCGGTGGGGCCCCGGTCACGCCGATCCGGCCGGCCGACGAACCGTCGTTCGTGCTCTACACCTCCGGCACCACGTCGCGGCCCAAGGGGGTGGCGCACTCGCTGAGCACCCTGCACAAGGCGTCGGTGAACTACATCGCCGCCGCCGGGCTGACCGCGCAGGACCGGATCTTCCTGATCAGCCCGCTGGCCTCGGTGACCGGCGTGGTGCAGGCGCTGTTCATCGGGCCGCTGCTGGCCGCACCGGTGGTGCTGGAGGACCGCTGGGACCCGGCGGCGACGTGCGAATTGCTGCTGTCCAGTGCGGCCACCTGGTACGGCGGGCCGGACCGGTTGTTGGACCGGCTGCTCGACGAGGCCGTGGCCCGGGCGGCGCCGGTGCCGCTGCGTGCGGTGTACCTCGGCGGCACCATGCTCGACCGCCGGATCGTGGAACGCATCGAGGACGAGTTCGGCATCATCGTGATGCGGGCCTACGGATCCTCCGAGGTGCCGGTCAGTACGTCGGGGTTGCGCACCGAGTCCCGCGAGATACGGCATGCCGATGACGGGGTGGCACTCGACGATGTCGAGATCCGGGTGGGGTCGGCGGCGGATCCGACGGAGTGCTGCATTCGCGGACCACACACCTTCCTCGGCTACATCGACGCCGGCGACGACGATGCGGCCTTCGAGGCGGACTGGTTCCGGACCGGGGATGTCGCCGAGATGGCCGGGAATCGGGTGCGCATCGTCGGCCGGATCAAGGACATCGTCATCCGCAACGGGCTGAAGATTCCCGCCGCCGAGGTGGAGGAGGCGGTGGCGAGAATCGCGGGCGTGCTGGAATGTGCGGCCTACTCGGTCCCCGACGACACCACCGGCGAGCGGTTGGCGGTCGCGCTGGTACTCGGCGATGCCGCCCAGCTCACGCTCGAGGAGGTGACCGATGCGCTGCTGTCGGCCGGACTGCCGAAGTACAAACTGCCCGAGGAACTGGTGTTCTGGGACCGGCCGCTGCCGGTGAACGCCAACGGCAAGATCGAACGGGCGACGCTGAACGGTCGGTCCGCCGGCCTGCCGCGCCGGCTCGCCGCCAGACTTGCCGCAGGTACCTGAGTAGGTCAGGAAGCCGGCCGGAACACCGGGACGGCGAAGCCGTCCTCGGCCCGGCGGAACGCCAGGGTGAGTGCCATATCGGCACGCAACCCGTCGGGGGCGCAGTCCTCGACCGTGGTCATCAACCGGGGCCCCTCGGCCAGGTCCACCATGGCCACGATGTGGGGATCCCGGCCCTGCTGGTGGATCACACTCCAGGTGTAGAGCCGCGCGGAACCCCCGGCGGCCACGGGTTCGACGTCCTCGCTCCAGCAGTACGGGCAGAATGGCCTTGGGTACAACGAATTTCGGTGACAGCTGCGGCAGGCGTCGA
Organism: Mycolicibacterium aurum; assembly: GCA_900078775.1. Lineage (GTDB taxonomy): Bacteria > Actinomycetota > Actinomycetes > Mycobacteriales > Mycobacteriaceae > Mycobacterium > Mycobacterium aurum_A. The sequence continues at coordinate 2,185,832 of LT549889.1, read as the reverse complement.
TCATCAGGACGCCGTCCTGGACGGCGGCCCACCAGGCTTCGCTATCACCGTCGGTGATCGGGCGGTCGGGTACGGTCATCGGTTCCTCCCGAGGATCATGGTGGCGCTGTGGCTGAAGAACCCGCCCATGGCGTGTACGCAGGCGAGTTCGGCATCCGTGACCTGCCGGTCGCCGCATTCTCCCCGCAGCTGGCGTACCGCCTCGACCATGAGGAACATCCCGCGCATGCCGGGATGGCAGGCCGCCAGTCCACCCCCGTCGGTGTTGGTGGGCAGTCCGCCACCGGGGCGAAGCGCCCCCGAGGCGATGAACGCGCCACCCTCACCCTTCGCGCAGAAACCCAGATCCTCGACGGTCAGCAACACCGTGGAGGTGAACGAGTCGTAGAGCTGGCAGACGTCGATGTCGCTGGGCTGCACACTCGCTCGGGCGAAGGCGGCCGGGCCGGACACTGCGGCCGCCGATGTCGTGAAATCGGCCCACTCGCTCATGCTGACGTGCGAGGTGGCGTCGGCGGAGCCGAGGATCCAGACCGGATCCTTGGCGCAGTCCCGGGCCACCTCCTCGGCCGCGAGCACCACCGCGCCACCGCCATCGGTGCGCAGACACACGTGCTTGGCGGTGAACGGATCGGCGAGCATGGGCGCCGCGGCGACCTCGTCCAGGGTCAGCCTTTCACGCTCGAAAGCGTTGTCGTTCAGCGCCGACCACTCGTGAGCGGCCACCGCGACCTCGGCGAGTTGGTTCACGGTGGTGCCGTACTCGATCATGTGGCGCCGGGCGGCCATGGCGTACTTGGCGATCAGGGTGGCGCCGTAGGGCGCCTCGTACTGCATGGCCCCGGCCGTGCTCATGGCGGCGGCCGAGGCGCGCACCTTGCGTTTGACGTCCGAACGGGCCGTGGAGCCGTAGGTCAGCAGGACCACGTCCACCTCGCCGGTGGCGATGGCTGCCACGGCGTGCCGGGCCATCACCTCCCAGGAGGACCCACCGACATTGGTGGCATCGACCCAGGTCGGGCGCAGGCCCAGGTACTCACTGACCTCGATCGGAGGCAGCAGGGTGCCGTGACCGCCGAAGCCCTGGATGCGGTCCTTGGTCAGACCGGCATCGGCGACCGCGCGACGGGCGGCCTGGGCCATCAACCCCATGGCGGTCATGTCCGGAACCCGTCCGCAGTCGGATAGCGCGGCGCCCACGATGGCAACACGTCTGGTCGGCATATCTCATGGTTATCACAGGCGATAACGGCGTTTACGAATATGCGGAATGTGTGTTCTCGTTCGGTTACCGTGTCAGTGTGCCGCAGAACTTCCGGGAAGTGCTCCACGGTGACGGTTTGGTGTTGTGTCTGGCATTGCTGAACTCGCGCACCCCGGAGATCCCGGCGGTCGCCGCGGCGTGCGGGTATGACGCGATCTACGTCGATCTCGAGCACACCTCGACCTCGCTGGAGACGGCCGCCATGTTGTGTGCCGGTGCGGCCGGCGCCGGCATCGGTGGGCTGGTCCGGGTGCCATCCCAGGATCCCGCGGTGATCGCCCGGGTGCTGGACGGCGGTGCCGCCGGAATTATTGTGCCGCATGTCGATTCGGTAGAAGAAGCGCAAGCGGTGGTAGCCGCGGCGAGATTCCCGCCGGTCGGCCGGCGCTCCATCTCGGGCCCCACCGTGATCAGCGGTTTCGGCCCGCGGTCGCCGTCGGAGTTGACCGCATGCTTGGACCGCGGTACGGCCGTGGCCGTGATGGTGGAGACGCCGGACGCGGTCCGGGCCGCCGATGCCATCGCCGCCGCACCGGGGATCGACATGATCCTGATCGGCGTGAGCGACCTGACGGCCGAGATGGGAATTCACGGCGACTATGAGAATGAAGATTTCCACTTTGCGGTAAGCTCCGTTGCAGCGGCGTGTCGCAAGCACGGCGTGACACTGGGAGTGGCCGGTATCAAGTCGGTGGCCCTGTTGGAGCGATTCGTGGGCCTCGGCCTGCGGTTCATCTCGGCGGGAACGGACATCGGCATGATGACCGAGGCGGCCACCTCCCGTGCACTCACGCTCCGTGGCCTTTCGACGGGTCCCTGAACCGAAACCACACCGCGCAGCACAACAGGAGGACCGATGCCCACCGCGATCTATCAGGAGCAAGTGACCGATCCGATGGCGTGGACAGGCGCCGACTTCACCAGTAAGGAGGACTTCTGCTTCGACCTCTCCGCCAAGAACGTCGCGGCACTGGAGTCCATCCTGGCCAAGACCGCGGGCAAGGACCGCGATGACATCACAGGCGATGACGTTCGCCATCGGAACCTCGACGACGATCTCGCCCGACTCTACCGGGACCTGATGTTCGGCAAGGGGCTGGCCTGCGTCCGCGGCTTTCCGGTCGAGCAGCACTCGATCGAGGACCTGGAACGGATCTACTGGGCGTTCTGCTGGCATCTGGGCTACCCGGTGTCGAACAACTCGTTCGGCCACCGGCTGGTGCGTGTGCAGGAGGAGATCCTGCCCAATGGTGTGCAGCCCGCGCGCGGCACCAAGTCCAGCGCGGAACTCGCCATGCACAACGATGCCGCCGACATCCTGTCGCTGCTGTGCGTCTACCCGGCACTCAAGGGCGGAGCCAGCCAGTTCGCCAGCGGTCCCGCCGCCCACAACCGGATTCTTGCCGAGCGGCCCGATCTGCTCGATGTGCTCTACCAGGGCTTCCCGCATCACCGCCGCAGCGAGCAGCCCGACGATCAACCCGATGTGACGCCCTACGACGTCCCGGTGTTCTCCCAGGTCGATGGCAAGATCTGCATCAATTTCACCTACAGCAGCATCCTGCCCGCGATGAAGACGCTCGGCCGGGAGTTCACCCCCAAACAGGAGGAGGCGATCGAACTCCTCCGGCACATCCTCGTCGAGCAGCAGGTCGAATTCCGGCTCGAATCCGGGGAAGCCGCGGTGGCCAACAACTTCGCGATGTGCCATTCCCGGTCGGACTTCGTCAGCAGCAACGATCCCAAGAAGGCGCGGTGTTTTCTGCGGGCGTGGATGGAGGTGCCCCGGGAGGACCGCCGGCTGCCGCTCGGGCGCGAGTACTTCCACATGGAGAACAGGGACCTGCGGCTCGGCTACGACGTCGTCGAGGGCAGAGACGGAGCCATTGCGCGCAACGACTACAAGAACGTCGATGCCGAACTCGCAGAGTTGTTCAAGGCTGCGCAGGCCAAACCCAAGCCGAAGTCGTGAGCCCACGCCCGCGTCTGGTGTTCGAGCGTTGGACCGATCCGGTCGCCGGAGATCTCCTGGAGCGCACCGACATCGAGGTCGTGAAGCTGGATCTGGCCGCGCCTGCGGACGACGGCTGGGCGGCACTGGCATCCGCGCACGGCTATCAGGTGGCCACCCGCACCGACGTGGCCGGGGCTGCCGACGGTGCGCAGTGGCTGGCCGGCCCGGGGCTGCTGGACCGCTGCCGGAATCTGCTGGCGGTGTGCTCGGCCGGCGCGGGCTACGACGTGATCGACGTCGCGGCCTGCACCCGGGCCGGGATCGCGGTGTGCAACAACTCCGGCCCCGGTGCGGAGGCCGTCGCCGAGCACGCGCTGGGATTCATGCTGGACCTGGCCAAGAAGATCACCGTGGCCGACCGGGCCCTGCGCAACGGGCCGGTGGGGGACCGGCTCACCCTGCGGGGCAGTCAACTGCTCGGCAAGACGCTCGGGGTGATCGGTCTCGGCGCGATCGGCGGCCGGCTGGTCGAGTTGTGTGCGCCGTTCGGGATGCAGGTGCTGGTCTTCGACCCGTACCTGGGGCCGGAGGCGGCCCGGGCGCGCGGGGTGCAGTCGGTACCGTTGGGCGAACTGCTGGCCCGTTCCGACTTCGTGCAGGTGACCTGTCCGCTGACGGAGGAGACGACGGGTCTGATCGGACCGGCGGAGTTCGCCGCGATGAAACCCACCGCCTACTTCATCACCACCGCCCGGGGGCCGGTGCACGATGAGGCGGCGCTGTTGCACGCGCTGGAGGGCGGTCTCATCGCCGGCGCCGGGCTCGACGTGTTCCACGAGGAGCCGCCCAGGCCGGACAATCCGTTGCTGGCGCTGCCGACCGTGGTGGCCAGCCCACACACCGCGGGCATCACGGTGGAGGCCGCCCGCGATATCGCGGTCGCCACCGCGACGCAATGGCAGCAGATATTCGCGGGGCAACTGCCACCGCGTCTGCTCAATCCCGATGTGTGGCCGCACTATTGCGACCGGTTCGAAGAACTACTGGGTATCCGACCCGTGGCTGCCGCCGCGACCGCCGAGAGAGGGGCCTGACGCAGTGACGTCCTTTACCACCATCGATCTTGAGGTGCGCGGGCATACGGCGTGCGTGACGCTGAATCGCCCGGAGGTGTTGAACGCGATCAATGATGAGATGATCGCCGAACTCGCGCAGGTGTACACCGAAATCGAGGAACGCCAGGACATCTGGACGGTCATCATCACCGGTGCCGGCCGGGCGCTGTGTGTCGGTGCGGACGTCAACAAGGCGGCCGACCACGATATGGAAAACGCCGCCGGTATCGACAACCAGGGCGAGCCCATCCTCAGTTCGATGCGGCAGTGGGATGCTCCCCAGGAGGCGACCCCACCCTGGTTGCAGATGACCAAACCGATCATCTGTGCCGTCAACGGGATCGCCTGCGGCGCCGGGATGGATCTGGTCACGGTCGCCGACATCACCATCGCATCCGAGACCGCGTCCCTGATGGATCCGCACGTCAGCATCGGCGTCACCTCGGGCCGCGAGGCGGTCCGCCTGGCCCGGGTACTGCCCCTGCCGGTCGCCATGCGCCTGGTGCTGATGGGTAAGCACGAGCGCCTCGACGCCCAACGTGCCTATGAACTCGGCGTTTTCACCGAGGTGGTGGCCCCCGATGCGTTGATGGACCGGGCCTGGGAGATCGCCGAGGTGATCAACTCGAACGCCCCGCTCGCGGTGCGAGGGTCACGGATGTCGGTGCGTAAGGGCCTGACGCTGCCCATCTACGAGGCCGAGCTGCTGGCGGAGAACTACCGGATGAAGGTCGCGTTGACCAAGGATGCGATCGAGGGACCGCGGGCCTTCCTGGAGAAGCGCGCACCCCGGTGGCGCGCGCTCTAGCTCCTGCTACACCATCCCGAAGAATGTCTTCGCGTTGGTGGACAGCACCTTTCGCTTGGTCTCCTCGTCGAGTCCCTCGGTCGCCTTGTTGGCCACCTCGGTGCTGTGCGGCCAGTTCGTGTCGTTGTGCGGGTAGTCGGTCTCGAACATGAGCTGATCCGGGCCGACCAGATCCAGGATGCGGAAGGCGACCGGATCGCCGAAGGTGGAGAACCACACCCGTCCGGGCACCTGGGTGCTGGGTGGTTCGGTCAGCAACGGGTGGATGCCGCCCCACGCGCGGCGGTCCTCCCACACCTCGTCGACCCGTTGCAGGTAGTAGGGGATCCAGCCGGCCTGGGCTTCGGCGAAGGCGATCTTGAGCTGCGGGAACTGCTTGAGCTTGGCCGAGAACAACCAATCCACCAGCGCGATGGTGCAGTTGACCGCCATCAGTGCGCTGGTCACCACGTGCGGGGCATCGGGGGAGGACTTGGTGAGTGAGGAACTCGACCCGATGTGCAGCATGATGCCGACCCCGTTGCGTTCGCAGGCGGCGAAGAACGGATCCCAGTACCCGCTGTGGATGGACGGCAGGTCCAATCGGGACGGCAGTTCGGAGAAGCACACCGCGCGCATACCCTTGGCGGCGACCCGCTCCACCTCCTTGGCCGCCAGTTCGACGTCCCAGAGCGGGATGATGCCGAGCGGGATCAGCCGGCCGTTCGAACCGCCGCCCCACTCGTCGATCTGGAAGTCGTTGTAGGCCTGGACGCACAGCAGGGCGAGTTCCTTGTCCTTGCCGTACAGGAATCGTTGGCCGCAGAACCGGACCAGCGTGTTGGGGAAGCAGGCGGATGCCTCGATACCCGCGAGGTCCATATCGGCGAGCCGTTCCACCGGGTCGTAGCAGCCCGGCCGCATCTCTTCGTAGGTGATCGGGTCGGTGGTGAGTTCGTCGAGTTCATAGCCGGCAGCCGCACTGATCAGCGGGATCGGGATGATCGAGTCCTCGTAGTGCCAGATGTCGGCGTCGCGGCCGCCCTCGTCGTCGATGAACGCGACATCGCTGGTGACCGACGGGTCCATCCGGCCGCGATGCCGGACGATCCGCGGGCCGATATCGCGAAAGCGCTGGGGCAACCGACTGGTCCACAGGTCGGCGGGCTCCACCAGATGGTCATCCGGCGAGACGATAAGAATGTCTGCACTCAACGCTGAACTCCTTGATTCCCGAAAGTGAGAATGATTGTTTTCAGCGTACCGCATCGAGGGTGCGCAGGCGCGGGTCAGCGGGATGTGCGACGAGGACTATCAACATACCCGTGTAGGTAGATCGCCCATTCTCATCCGAGATCCCGTATTCTCCTTGCATCATGAACGCGAAGAAGAGTCCCGCCGGCGATGTCGACGCCGAGACCGGCCTGGAGATCGTCGAGGCCGAACTGGAGCCGTCGACCACCTGGCAGCAGCGCACCATCGACCGGCGGCTGAGTAGTGCCCGGGCCCGTGCGCTGGCGCGCAGTTCCCGATTCCTGGCGACGGCGCTGGAGCTGGTGGAGGAGTCCGGCAAGGCCGACTTCACCATCCAGGCGCTCATCGACCGGTCGAATCTCAGCTTGCGGGCGTTCTACCAGCATTTCGCGGGCAAGGACGAGCTGCTGCTCGCGCTGTACGAGAATGTCACGAGTCAGTTCACCGAGGGGATCCGTCAGGAAGTCGCGGCAGCCGACGGACCGATGGAACAGCTCGAGGCGTTCTGCCGGGGGTTCCTGTCCCGCGCGGAGTCGTCCGAGAAGGTCGGTGGCCGGGTGATGACCATCTACAACCTCAGTCTTGAGATCGAACGCCCGGACGATTTCGCCAAGATCTGGGATCCACACCAGAAACTGCTCACCAAGATTCTGACGTCCTGTTCGCGCGCCGGGCTGGTTCGCAAGGATCTGACCCCGGCCCAGCTGACCACCCTGCTGAATTCGACATTGACCGCGCTGGCGCAGATCGGTGTGTTCCAGCTCGGGGCCAAGGGTACCGAGCTCAGCGAGGACGAGCTCTGGGCGTGGTGCCGGCAGGCGGTGTCGCCGCCGGCGGACGATGCTCCGAAGCCGGCGCGGGCCAAGCCGGCCACCCGGACCAGGGCCGCCCGCAAGACCGCGGGCTAGCGAGGCAGGCCGAGGCCGCGCTGGGCGATGATGGAGCGCTGCACCTCGCTGGTCCCCGCGTAGATGGTGGTACCCAGCGAGAACCGCATGATCTGTTCGAACCGACCCTGCTCGGGCGCCGAGGGCTCCAGGAAACTCCGCATGCTGTCCGGGCCGATCAGTTCGACGATGTCCTGACTGGCCCGTTCCAGCGCCTCGGTGCTGAACACCTTGGACATCGGGCCCTCGGCCACCGGATGTCTGCCCTGCTCGGCCATCCAGACGCATCGGCGCTGCAGTAGCTCCGACACCTCGACTTCCATTGCCACCCTGGATATCCGGCGTCGTACGTCGGTCCGGGTGATCGGGGCGGGGCCACCGCCGGCCGACGGGGTCTCGGCCCAGCGTTCGGCGTGATGCAGCAGGCGGGCGATGTGCGGGCCCCAGCCCGAGGCGTGCTCGTCCTGTAGTGACAGTCCCAGGACCTGCCAGCCGCCGTCCACCTCACCGATGCGCCAGCGATCCTCGATGCGGACGTCGCTGTAGAAGGTGATGTTGGTGCGCTCCCCGGACAGCGTCCAGACCGCCTGGGCCTCGAACCCGGGGACGTCGGTCGGTACCAGGAACATGGTGAGTCCCTGGTGTTTGGGCTTGTCGGGGCTGGTCCGGGCGAGCAGGAACACGTAGTCGGCGATGTGCCCGTTGGTGGTGAACATCTTGGAGCCGTTGATCACCCAGTCGGCACCGTGCCGCACGGCCCGGGTCGCCGCCGCGGCGACGTCGGATCCGCATTCGGGTTCGGTGAACCCGAGTGCGATGGTGATCTCCCCGTTCATCGCCCCGGCCACGATCAGGTCCTGCTGCTCCGGGGTGCCGACCGCCCGGATGATGGAGGTCACCATCCGGGTGGTCTCGGAGAGGTAGACCGGCGCGTCGAAGCGCATCATCTGTTCCTTGAGCACCTGATCGGACCATAGCCCCTCGGGTGCGAAGTAGCCCTTGGCGACCAGGCCCTTGGCGAACCCGTCGTCGTGCGCGACGCCGCTGCGGTAGGTGCGTTCCTCGAATTCCGGGGTCAGTACCTCGGCGAGGTGAGCTCGAACTCCCTCGCCGAATGCCGCGATGTCCGCGTCGAGCCGAAAGTGCATGTGAACCACCCGATCTGTCGTCGTCCCGCGGTTATGATACTGATACTCTCAAATTTGAGAGCAATCATATCCGCAGGAAGGTGCGCGAAGTGGACCTGGCCCTGTCCGATGAGCAACGGCAGCTCGTCGAATCCTTCGCCTCGTTGTACGCCCGTGTCTCGGCGTCGGAGCGGGTGCGGGCCGCCGAACCGGGGGGTTTCGATGCCGGGTTGTGGGATGCGCTGCGCGAGACCGGCGCCGTCGAGATGGCCGTGTCCGAGGACGTCGGCGGGTGGGGTGCGTCCCCGCTGGAACTGGCGTTGGTAGCCGAACAGCACGGTCGCACAACGGGATCGGCGCCGATCATCGAAGCGCAGGTGGCTGCGCGATTGCTCGCACGCAGCGGTCCGGCCGGCGGTGACCTGCTGGCCGCGGCCCTGGCCGGTGGCCAGATGGTGGTGTTCGCCCCGCGTGCCGCATCGGGATCGGCCTTCCCCCTGGTGCACGGCGGCGCGGTCGCCGATGCGGTCGTCGGTCTGATCGACGACCGGCTGGTGGCCATGCCCATCGCCGGCCCGGTGCCGGTGGACAACCTGGGTACCCTGCCGCTGGCCGACATCCCGGTCGACGGTAGGGCGACGGTGCTGGCTCAGGGTGCGGCGGCCCGGGACCTGTTCTCCGACGCCCTCGATCTGTGGTTGGCCCTCACCGCGGCGGCGCTCACCGGGGCCGCCGACCGGGCCGTCGAGATCGGCGTCGAATACGCAAAACGGCGGCACGCCTTCGGGACCCCGATCGGCGCTTTCCAGGCGGTATCGCATCCGCTGGCCGACTGTGCCACCGCATGCGACGGGGCGCGACTGCTCTTTCTGAAGGCTGCCTGCGCGTTCACCGACGAACCGGACCGCGCAACCGAACTCGCCGCCATGGCATTCGCGTTCGCTGCCGAGGCCGCCCGCGACTCGACGCGGCACAGCCTGCACTTCCACGGCGGCTACGGGTTCGGGATGGAAGCCGACATCCAGCTCTACTATCGCCGGGTGCGCGGCTGGACCATGGTTTTCGGGGAACCGGCGGTGGCGCTCGACCGGGTGGCCGATGCGCGCTACGGCGTCGCCGGCTGATCCGGTGCCCGCACCGCATCCTTGACCGCGAGCACCACCGGAGGTGCGTTGCGCCAGTCCGGGACCCCCTGCTCGGGCCCGGCGGTGGCGCGTTTGTCGTCACGGACGATGGACCAGTGCGAGTGGTTCAACTGGTGCAGCGTGAAGCAGGCCTGCAGCGACGTGTAGAAGCCCATGTTGTCCTGGGTCTGGTTGACCGACTCCTTGATCAACAACGCAGCCATGGTGGGAACCGCGGCGATGCGCCGCGCCAACTCCAGGGTGTTGTCGGCCAGTTCTTCGCGGCGGAACACCTTGCTCACCATGCCCAGCCGGTGTGCCTCATGGACGTCGATGGCGTCACCGGTCAGCAGTAACTCCTTGGCCTTTCGCGGGCCGAACTCCCAGGGATGGCCGAAGTACTCCATACCGCACATACCGAGTCGGGTGCCCACCACATCGGCGAACCGGACATCCTCGCTGCCGACGATCAGATCGCAGGCCCACATCAGCATGAGGCCGGCCGAGAAGACGTCGCCGTGCACCTGGGCGATGGTGATCTTGCGAAGATTGCGCCACCGCAACGTGTTCTGGAAGAAGTAGTGCCACTCCTGCAGCATGGTCTTCTCGGCACCGTCACGGCTGCCACCGTTGATCGACGCGGTCGGATGCTGGTCGGGCCCCGGAAGGTATTCGGTGCGCGCGAGTTTGGATCCGATGTCGTGGCCGGAGGAGAACATCTTGCCCTCGCCGGACAGAATCACCACCCGGACGTTGTCGTCGGCTTCGGCGCGCCCGAAGGCCTCGTCGAGTTCGACCAGCATGCCGCGGTTCTGCGCGTTGCGTTGTTCCGGGCGGTTCAGTGAGATCCGCACGATGGTTCCCTGATCGTAGGTCTCCCACTTGAGGAACTGGTAGTCGCTCACTGTTCTCCCTCTGACGTCTGTGGTAATGATGTTATCCATAGTCGAGAAGTAATGTTCTCATAATGTGTCAGGAGACCTCATGAGTCAGCCCGCTCGGGAGATCTGGGACGCGGACAACCACCTGTACGAGCCGGTGGACGCCTATACGCGGCACCTTCCCAAGCAGTACCGCAGCGCGATCCAGTGGATCGAGGTGGCGGGCCAGACGAAGCTGATGATCAAGGGCAGACTGACCGACACCATCCCGAACCCGACCTACGATGTCGTCGCGTCCCCGGGTGCCTGGGCGGACTACTTCCGCGGGATCAACCCCGAGGGGAAGAGCCTGCGCGAACTGGCCAAACCGATCGCCTGCCCGGATGCCTTCCGGCAGGCCGAGCAGCGCCTGGCCCTGCTCGACGAACAGCGCATCCAGGCCTGTGTCATGTTCCCGACCACCGGCGGCATGCTGGAGGAACGGATGACCGACGATATCGAACTTGCCCATGCCGTCGTGCACGCCTATAACGAATGGCTTTTGGAGGACTGGACTTTCGACTACGCCGGGCGCATCTTCGCCACCCCGATCATCACCCTGCCCGACGTGCAGAAGGCGGTCGCCGAACTCGACTGGTGCGTCGAACGCGGTGCGCGGGCGGTACTGGTCAATCCACGGCCGGTGGCCACGGTGTCCGGGCACACCACCTCGATGGGCCAACCGTACTTCGACCCGTTCTGGGCCCGCGTCGCCCACCACGGCATCCCGGTACTGATGCATGCCTGCGACTCCGGGTACGACCGCTACAGTCGGGACTGGGAAGGCGCCGGCGCCGAATACCTGCCCTTCAAACCGGACGCCTTCAAGACCATCGTCTACGAGGACGCGCGGTCCATCCTGGACACCTGCGCGGCGCTGGTCGCCCATGGTGTGTTCACCCGCCATCCCGGCGTGCGGGTGGGGGTGGTGGAGAACGGCGGCAACTGGGTGCCCCGGTTGATCGACCTGTTCGACCGGGTGCACAAGAAGATGCCCGCCGAGTTCGCCGAACACCCGGTGGAGCAGTTCAAGCGCCATGTCTGGGTCAACCCGTTCCACGAGGAGGACATGACCGGGTTGGTCGACCTGATCGGTGCCGACCGGGTGCTGTTCGGTTCGGATTTCCCGCACCCGGAGGGGCTGGCCGATCCCGCCGAACTGACGCCGGAGATCGCAGCCCTCGAGGAGCCGGACATCGACCGGATCATGGGCGCCAATCTGCGCGAGTTGCTGACGGCGGTGCCCGGTGGGAGGTGAGCCGAATCCGCGGGTGATCCTGTGGGGTCCCGGCCAGGTCGGCATCGGCGCGCTGCGTGCGACCATCGCCCATCCCGGTCTGGACCTGGTCGGCCTGATCGTGCACTCGGAGGCCAAGGAGGGCCGTGACGCCGGTGCCATCTGCGGGATGCCCGACACCGGGGTGATCGCCACCCGCGACATCGACGCGGCGCTGTCCATCGACGCCGACGTGGTGGCCTTCTTCGCCTCCGGGGACTACCGGTACCGCGAAGCCGCCGAGGATGTGGCACGCTGCCTGCGCGCCGGTAAGAACGTGGTGTGCACATCGCTGGTACCGCTGTGCTACCCGCCGGCGGCGGACCGTGAGACCGTGGAACTACTCGAGCAGGCCTGCCGCGACGGCGGCACCAGCCTGTTCAACAGCGGGGTGGACCCCGGCTGGGCCAACGACGTCATCGCGCTGACCATGACCGGCTTCAGCAGCCGGGTGGACACCATCACGATGCTGGAGATCCTGGACTACGGGCCGATCGCCCAACCCGAGATCATGTTCGACTTCATGGGATTCGGCCATCCGCCCGACCACCCGGCACCGCTGTTCGACACCACCAGACTGGCCGCGCTGTGGAGCCCGATCGTGCACCTCGTCGCCGACGGGGTGGGCCTGCCGCTGGACGAGGTGGTGACCACCATCGACAAGTGGCTGGCCACCGAACGCTACGAGGTCGCCTCCGGGTGGGTGGAACCCGGCACCATGGGCGGTATGCGGTTCAAGCTCGCCGGCATGGTCGACGGCGAGGAGCGGGTGGTGCTGGAACACATCACCCGGATGGGTGAACAGTCCGCGCCGGACTGGCCGCGCCATCCCTCACCGCACGGCGGCTACCGCGTCATCGTCGATGGATTGCCCACCTACACCGTCGATATCGAGATGCACGGCCGCGGCAACAACATGCGTGGACTGACCTATGCCACCGTCATGCGCGAACTCAACGCCATCCCCGCGGTCATCGCGGCCCCGCCGGGGCTGTTGTCGACGCTGGATCTTCCCCTGGTCACCGGCCCGGTGCGCGGGGGCACCTGGCGCGGCGTCCTGCCCAGGACGGTCGACGCATGAATCGCCAAGCGGTGCCGCGGATTTCGGATGACCTGTGGACGGTGATGCAGAGTGCCACCGCGGTACGCAGATATCGCGCCGAACCGGTCGACGACGAGGTCGTGCAGCGGTGCCTGCAGGCCGCGTCCTGGGCGCCGTCGGGAGGAAACGGCCAACCGTGGCGATTCGTGGTGCTGCAATCACCCGAGTTGCGATCGGTGGTGACCGCCGCCGCCCAGCGGACCTGGGAGGTGATGAAGGACTTCTACCGGTTACCGACCGTCGACGACGGCGCCGACGATCCGAAGTCGCGCACCCTGCGGACGATGGCACATCACATGCGGGTCGGCGGCGCCGCACCGGTGCTGGTGCTGTTCTGCGTGCAACCCCAGCGCGGCACGACCGAACTGCAGCAGGGTGGCTCGATCTTCCCGGCCGTGCAGAACTTCCTGCTGGCGGCGCGCGCCCAAGGGCTCGGCGCGGCAATCACCCTGTGGCAGGACGCCTGCGATGCCGAACTACGGGAACTGGTCGGGATTCCGGCGGACTGGAAGATCGCCACCCTGGTCACCGCGGGGTGGCCGGCCGGCTCCCATCACCGGGTGAGCCGGCGGCCGCTACCCGATGTCGCGGTGGTCGATCGGTGGGACCACGCCGCGGTCACAACCTGACCAGGGAGAACGGATACACCAGCGTTCCCGGTGCACCGTCACACCCGGCCGCGAACGAGGACGTCAGAGTGCCCTGCATCGTCACCGCATCCCAGGAGTAGACGTCGCGGGTCGCGACGATCGGCCCGTAGTAGACGTTGCCGCAGCGCAGCCCGTCCGGCACGTCGACGGTCATGGTGTACCGGCCGTCGGCCAGGTGGGCCTGCCCGACGTAGTCGAACGCCTTGGCCACCGGCATCGGGATGCCGGTGATGCTCCGGCAGTCCTCGGCGGCCGGGATGCAGTGCGACACCGACCACGCCCAAGTGTGGAAGTCATAGCGGTCCGGGATCACCAACTGGTAGTTGGCGAAGAACGGCTCGGCCCGGCCCACCGGCGCCAACAGCACGCTCGCGATCGCCAGCGCACCCAGCAGCCGCACCATCCTCATTGCCGAACCCTTCCTCATCGCGATATCGACTCCGTGAACCTCAGGCGTTCTGCTACATGTGGGCGCCGCCGTCGATCCGCACCTCGGTGCCGGTGATGAAGTAGGCGTCCTTGCTGCCCAGCATCGCCACGGCGCCGGCCACCGCGTCCGGCTGGGCGAAGATGGCCCCACCGTCCAGCGGCAGCATCGGGGCGACCTTGCCGAACAGGGCGTAATCGGCATCCTCGGGCAGGCCGGGCCCGACGCTTTGCCGCGCCGCGCCGGTGCCGTCGGTCATCCCGGACGAGATCGACCCGGGCTGAACGCAATTGAACCGGATCCCGGCCTTGGCGAACTCCGAGGCCCAGGCGTGCGTCATCGACAGCACCCCGCCCTTGGACGCCGCGTATGCGGCCATGTACGGATGCGCGAAGTGCGCCGAGGTGGAGCTGAAGTTCACCACCGCCGGGCCGTCCCCGTCGTGCAATGCGGCGATGGCCTCCCGGGTGACCAGAAATGTGCCCACCAGATTGATCCGCAGCACCTGCTCGAAGTCGGCCAGCGACGTGTCGGCCAGGTGTGCCGAGCGCAGGATCCCGGCGGCGTTGACCAGGGTGTCCAATCCACCGAGTGCCGAGACCGCCTCGGCGACACCGACTCGCACCGAGTCCTCGGAGCCGACGTCCATGACCACCGTGGACAGCCGGTCGGTACCCGCCTTGCCGACGGTGTCGGCCAACCCTTCGGGGCTGACGTCGGCGGCGACGACGCGCCCGCCCTCGGCCAGGATCCGCAGCGTGCAGGCCTGCCCGATGCCCGACCCCGCGCCGGTGATCAGCACCCGGCGATCGCGGTAGCGCGCAAGGTCGGTTTCGGTCACGATGCGGCTCCTTCACAGATGGATCGACTCCGGTCCGCACGCTACGTTGCGGCCCGCGGCCCCGCCGCCGATTGATGCTTCCCGGTGGATGGGACGTGATGCGCCGCAGGTCACCCCCGGCTGTCACCGTCTTGAGGTCAGCGTGCCGACAGGCCGGTTGTGAGGTTCGGCAGAACCAGTCGTGGAGGTTCTTCGGTACATGGTGAGCAGGACCCAAGATCGTTGGTCCTCGGGAATCCCGATCTTCCGGTCGGGTGGGCCCGGCCCGATGCGGGCCATCGGCGGACTGCTGGCCATGTCCGCCGACGCCGTCAAGTTCCTGTTCCGCGGGCCGTTCCAGGGACGGGAATTCCTGGAGCAGTCCTGGTTCGTGGCCCGGGTCTCGCTGATGCCGACGATTCTGGTCGCGGTGCCCTTCACCGTGCTGGTCAGCTTCACACTCAACATCCTGCTGCGCGAACTGGGTGCGGCCGACCTGTCCGGGGCCGGTGCCGCATTCGGTGCGGTCACCCAGGTCGGCCCGATGGTCACCGTGCTCATCGTGGCCGGGGCCGGCGCGACGGCCATGTGCGCCGACCTCGGGTCGCGTACCGTCCGCGAGGAGATCGACGCCATGGAGGTGCTGGGCATCAACCCGGTCCAGCGCCTGGTGACCCCGCGCATGCTGGCCTCCGGTCTGGTCGCATTGCTGCTCAACAGCCTGGTCGTGATCATCGGAATCCTTGGCGGATACGTCTTCTCGATCTTCATCCAGGGCGTCAACCCGGGCGCCTTCGCGGCCGGCATCACCCTGCTGACCGGTGTGCCCGAGGTCATCATCTCGTGCGTCAAGGCCGGACTGTTCGGCCTGATCGCCGGGCTCGTCGCGTGCTACCGCGGGCTGATGATCAGCGGTGGTGGCGCCAAGGCGGTCGGCAACGCGGTCAACGAGACCGTCGTCTACGCGTTCATGGCCCTGTTCGTGGTCAACGTGTTGGTGACGGCAATCGGCATCCAGATGACGGCGGACTAACCCGATGACCGCGATACGCACCCTGCACCCGGCGCTGGTCCGCGGACTGGGCAGGCCGGTCGGCAGCCTCGGCCGCCTCGGCGACCACATCAGTTTCTACGGCCGTGCCCTGGCCGGCGTCCCGCACGCCTTCGTGCACTACCGCCGCGAGATCATCCGGCTGATCGCCGAGATCAGCATGGGCGCAGGAACGTTGGCCATGATCGGCGGCACCGTCGTCATCGTTGGATTCCTCACCCTCGCCGCGGGCGGCACCCTGGCCGTGCAGGGCTACAGCTCGCTCGGCGACATCGGGATCGAGGCCCTCACCGGTTTCCTCGCCGCCTTCATCAACGTCCGCATCTCGGCTCCGGTCGTCGCGGGCATCGGCCTGGCCGCCACCTTCGGCGCCGGGGTCACCGCCCAGTTGGGCGCCATGCGGATCAACGAGGAGGTCGACGCGCTCGACGCCATGGCCATCCGGCCGGTCGAGTACCTGGTGAGCACCCGCATCGTGGCCGGGATGATCGCCATCACCCCGCTCTACTCGATCGCGGTCATCCTGTCCTTCGCGGCCAGCAAGCTGACCACGGTGGGCCTGTTCGGGCAGTCGGCGGGCCTGTACAACCACTACTTCTCGACCTTCCTCAACCCGATGGATCTGTTGTGGTCGTTTCTGCAGGCCATCCTGATGGCCATCGCGGTGCTGCTGGTGCACACCTACTTCGGCTTCTTCGCCAGTGGCGGCCCGTCCGGGGTCGGGGTGGCGGTCGGCAACGCCGTGCGCACCTCCCTCATCGTCGTGATCTCGGTGACGCTGCTGGTGTCCCTGTCGATCTACGGCTCCAACGGCAACTTCAACCTGTCGGGATAGGGGCGCGCAGATGGCGATGAGTGCAGCGGTCAAGCGGCCCCTGATCGGGGCGGTGACGGTCGGCGTGGGAGTGGCGATCGTCGCGCTGGCGGTCGGCCTGTTCCGCGGGAGCTTCACCGAATCCGTCCCGGTCACCGTGCTGTCGGAGCGGGCGGGACTGGTCATGAACCCCGATGCCAAGGTGAAACTGCATGGCGCGCAGGTAGGTTCGGTGCAGTCCATCGAGTCGCTGCCCGACGGCCGAGCCAAGCTGCAGCTGGCGATGGACCCGGCGTATCTGGACATCATCCCGGCCAACGTCCGCGCCGACATCGCCTCCTCTACGGTATTCGGCTCCAAGTTCGTCGAACTGGTTCCTCCGCCGAACCCTTCGGCGCAGGCACTGGCGGCCGGGCAGGTGCTCGACGCCGACCATGTCACCGTCGAGATCAACACGGTGTTCGAACAACTCTCCACGGTGCTGCGCAAGATCGAGCCCACCAAGCTCAACGAGACCCTCGGTGCGCTGGCCACCGCGATGGACGGCCGCGGCGATCAGATCGGGCAGATGCTCAGCGACTTCGACGGATTCCTGGCCGAGATCGAACCCAGCCTGCCGACCATGGAGCACGAGATCGCCGTCGCCCCCGAGGTATTCAACGCCTACGCTGACGCGTCCCCCGATCTGGTCACGACGGTCGAGGCGGCCACCCGCACCGGGGAGACCCTCGTCGACGAACAGGACGCCCTCGACGCCCTGCTGATCAGCGTGATCGGCCTGTCCGATACCGGCACCGACGTCATCGGCGGCAACCGCGCGGCGATCACCGACGTGATGCGGCTGCTGGTGCCGACCACCGACCTGACCAACCAGTACAACCCCGCGCTGACCTGCGGCCTGGGCGGCGCGGTGGAGCTGGCCAAGGCGCCGGGCACCCCGCTGCCCGGCGGGTTGTTGCTGCAGACCATCGTGTTCGGCCAGGAGCGCTACCGCTATCCGCAGAACCTGCCGAAGGTGGCCGCCACCGGCGGTCCGCAGTGCACCGATCTGCCCAAGGTGCCGTTCCAGAAGCACCCGCCGTTCGTGATCGCCGACGTGAACGCCAACCCCGCCCAGTACGGCAACGAAGGCATCCTGCTGAACTCCGACGGCCTCAAGCAGGCGCTGTTCGGCCCGATCGACGGGCCGCCGCGCAACACCGCACAGATCGGGCAGCCCGGATGAGCGCCTTCACCAGAACCGCGATCAAGTTCGGCGCGTTCGCGCTGACCATGGTGGTGCTGACCGCCGGGCTGTTCGCCATCTTCAGCCAGTACCGGTCCGGGGACACCGCCGGCTACTCGGCGGTGTTCAGGGATTCCTCCAGCCTCAAATCCGGTGATTCGGTGCGGGTTTCGGGCATCCGGGTCGGCACCGTGCGGAAGGTGACGCTGCAGCCGGACAACACCGTACTGGTGGACTTCGACGCCGACGACCACATCCGGCTCACCGAGAACACCAAGGTCGCGGTGCGCTATCTGAACCTGGTCGGGGACCGCTATCTGGAACTGCTCGACCAACCGGGATCGAACAGGATCCGGCCGCCCGGGTCGCGGTTCGAGATCGAACAGACCGAACCGGCGCTGGACCTCAACCTGCTGCTCGGCGGTCTCAAGCCGGTCATCCAGGGACTCAACCCCGAGGACGTCAACGCCCTGACCAACTCCCTGATCCAGATCCTGCAGGGCCAGGGCGGGGATCTGGAATCCCTGTTCGCGCGGACCTCGTCGTTCACCAACGCGCTGGCCGACAACGGGCAGACCGTGCAGAGCCTGATCGACAACCTGAACGAGACACTGGGGGTGCTGTCGAAAGACGGTGAGAAGTTCTCCGGCGCGGTGGACGGTCTGGAACGTCTGGTCACCGGACTGGCTTCGGACCGCGACCCGATCGGCGAGGCCATCACCGCACTCGACAACGGGACGGCGTCGCTGGCCGATCTGCTCACCGAGGCCCGCCCGCCGCTGTCCGGCACGGTGGATCAGCTGACCCGGCTCGCACCGTTGCTGTCCAGCGACACGGACCTGGCTCGGCTGGACCTGCTGCTGCAGAAGACCCCGCAGAACTACCGCAAACTGGTCCGGTTGGGTGCCTACGGCAGCTGGCTCAACCTCTACATCTGCGGGGTGTCGATCCGGGTGTCCGACCTGCAGGGCCGCACCGCGCATTTCCCGTGGGTCATCCAGAACACCGGAAGGTGCGGTGAACCCTGATGCTCAAGTATCGCCAATCATCGCTGGTCCGTACCGGATTCATCGGCCTGGTGCTGATGATCCTGATCATCGCCGTCGGTCTGCAGCCCCAGCAACTGGTGGCGATGGCCACCTCGGTCCGCTACCAGGCCGTCTTCGCCGAGGCCGGCGGCCTGAGCGCCGGCAACAACGTCAAGGTCTCCGGCGTCACCGTCGGCACGGTCTCCGATGTCGAGCTCGATCAAGGCAAGGCCCTGGTCACCTTCGCGGTGAACAGCAAGGTGCGGCTGGGGGAGCAGACCACCGCGCAGATCGGCATCGGCACCCTGCTCGGTGAACGCGTCCTGGTGGTCGAACCCCGCGGCAACGGCCGCATCCGCTCGCTGGGTGTCATCCCGGCGACACGCACCTCCTCGCCGTACTCGCTGACCGATGCGCTCGACGAGTTCACCTCCAACACCGCGGCAACGGACACCGCGGCGATCAACCAGTCGCTCGACGTGCTGTCCGAGACCATCGAACGGCTCGCCCCGCAGCTGGGCCCCACCTTCGACGGGGTCAGCCGGCTGTCGAAGTCACTCAACGAACGCAACGAATCGCTGAGCGGACTGCTCAGCGCCGCCGCCGATGTCACCGGGATCCTCTCGGAGCGCAGCCAGCAGGTCAACAGCCTCATCCTGAACGCCAACGATCTGCTCGGGGTGCTGCAGAATCGCCGGCACTCGGTGGTCAACCTGCTCGCCAACACCACCGCCGTGGCACAACAACTCTCGGCGATGGTCGACGAGAACGAGGCCGAACTCGCACCGACCCTGGCGCAGCTCAACCGCGTGTCGGAGGTGCTGGAGCGCAACCGGGACAACCTGACCAAGAGCCTGACCGGCCTGGCCAAGTACCAACTCACCCAGGGTGAGGCCGTCAACAACGGCTTCTACTACTACGGTTTCGCATCCAACCTGCTGCCGGGTCCCGCGATCCAGCCGTTCCTGGACTACGCGCTCGGCTTCCGGCGCGGTGTCGACGCGGGTCAACCCCCGGACAATGCGGGTCCGCGCGCCGAGTTCCCGTTCCCCGTCAACGGCATTCCCGGAGGTTCGCGATGAGCGCGTTCACCCCGCGGGTCCAGAAGATCGCGGTAGCCGCGGCGGTGGCACTGGCCGTGGCCGGTGTCGGTTTCGCGGGCTATCAGATGTTCCTGAGCCCCAAGACCATCACCGCCTACTTCGAGTCGGCCACCGCCATCTATCCCGGGGACGAGGTGCGGGTGGTCGGCGTGCGGGTCGGCACCATCGACGCGATCGAGCCGCTCGGTACCCGGACCAAGGTCACCCTGAAGGTGGACCGCGACGTGCCGGTGCCCGCCGACGCCAAGGCGATCATCGTGGCGCCCAACCTGGTCTCCGCCCGCTACGTGCAGCTGACACCGGCCTACGGGGCGACACCCGAAGCCAGCGGCGCCACCATGGCCGACGGCGCCGAGATCGGCGAGGACCGCACGGCCATCCCGGTCGAATGGGACGAGATCAAGGAACAGCTCACCCGGCTGGCCACCGAGCTGGGACCGGACAGCGGAGTATCGGGCACCTCGCTGGGACGCTTCATCGACAGCACCGCCGACGCCATGGCGGGCAACGGAGACCGGCTGCGGGAGACCATCACCCAGCTCTCCGATGTCGGCCGGGTCCTCGGCGAGGGCAGCGGCGACATCGTCGAGGTGATCAAGAATCTGCAGGTGTTCGTCACCGCGCTGCGGGACAGCAACACCCAGATCGTGCAGTTCCAGGACCGGCTCGCCGACGTCACCAGCGTCGTCAACGGCAGTCGCGCCGACCTGGACTCGGCGCTGGGCGAGCTGTCCTCGGCCGTGGTCAAGGTGCAGCGCTTCGTCGCCGGCTCCCGGGACCAGACCGCCGAGCAGATCCAGCGCCTGGCCAATGTCACCCAGGTGCTCGCCGACAACAGCATGGTGGTCAAGAACGTGCTGCACGCCGCACCGAACGCATTGGTCAACGGCTACAACATCTACAACCCGGACACCGGTGGGCCGCGCGGATCGTTCGCGATGAACAACTTCGCCAACCCGGTAGCCACCATCTGCTCGGCGATCTCGGCGGTCGAGAATGTCACCGCCGAGGAGTCCGGCCGGGCCTGCGCCCAATACCTGGGCCCGGCACTGCGTCTGATGAACTTCAACCATCTGCCGTTCCCCTTCAACGCCTACCTGGGCCCGGCCCCGAAGAACGTCATCTACACCGACCCGGCCCTGGCACCCGGTGGTGGCGGCGCCACCCCGGCACCCGCCGAGATCCCGCCGTCGGTGTCGGCCTACACCGGCGCCGGTGATGTGCCGCCCCCGCCGGGCTGGACGGATCCACCGCACCCGCCCGGCTCCCTTGCGCCGCACGGTCTGCCGGCGCCGCGGAGCCCGGCGCTGTACCCCGGCGCACCCATCCCGCCCGGGCTGCCGGTGCAGCCGGCGCCGGTGGCCTCGAATCTGGGCGATCTGATGCTGCCGGCCGAGGCCGGCCCCGCGCCGGGAGGTACCCCGTGACTCGCGCCGGGAGGTGGCCTGTGACTTCGACTTCGACGCGCCGGTGGGCGGCGATGGTGTGTTGCGCCGCGCTGGTCACCTCCGGGTGCTCGTTCGACGGCATCAACTCGCTGCCGTTGCCGGGCACCGTCGGTACCGGGGCGGACGCCACGACCTACCGGGTGCAGATCGCCAATGTCGGCACCCTGGAATCGAATTCACCGGTCATGGTCGACGACGTGGTGGTCGGTGCGGTGCGCCGGATGACCGTCGACGACTGGACCGCCACGGTCGAGGTCTCGGTGAAACCGGGCACGGTCATCCCGCAGAACGCGGTGGCCACCGTGGGCCAGACCAGCCTGCTCGGATCCATGCATCTGGCGCTGGATCCGCCGCTCGGTGCGGAACCGGCCGGCCGGCTCACCCCGGGCGCGACGATCCCGGTGACCCAGAGTTCGACGTACCCGTCCACCGAACAGACGCTGTCCTCGTTGTCGGTGGTGGTCAACGGTGGCGGGCTGACCCACATCGGGGACATCGTGGGAAACTTCAACGCCGCCCTCGACGGCCGCCAGGGCCAGATCCGCGATCTGCTCAGCCGGATGAACAAGGTCGTCGGCCTGCTCGACGGGCAGCAGGACAACATCGTGGCCTCCATCGCGGCGCTCAACCGGCTGGCCGGGACGTTCGCCGGGCAGCGGGACGTGCTGACCCGCGCACTGGACCGCATCCCGGCCGCCCTCGAGGTCCTGAACCGGCAGCGCCCGCAGATCACCACCGCCCTGACCAAGCTGGGCGGGTTCAGCGCCACCGCCGCCGGAGTCATCGAGGAATCCCACGGGGACATCGTGCGCAACCTGCAGAACCTGGAGCCCACCGTACGGGCGCTCGCCGACGTCGGACCCGATCTGGCGACGGCGCTGACCTACCTGCCGACCTACCCGTACACCCAGGAGTTCATCGACCGCGGTATCCGCGGCGACTACATGAACCAGTTCATCGTCTTCGACTTCACCATTCCGCGGCTCAAGAGCGGAATCCTGTTGGGCACCAGGTGGGGTGAGCCGAACGCCACCATGGTTCCCGCCCCCGGGGACCCGTGGTACTCCACCTACACCCGGGATCCGCTGTCCGCGCCGATCACCCCGATCCCGGCCGAGGTGGCCACCATCGGACCGCTCACCGGCGGTCCGGGCGTTTCCGATCCGGCGCCCGCGGGACAGCAGCCGGTCGCAGCCGAAGGGGGCAACTGATGTTGACGCGCTTCGTCCGCAATCAACTCATCATCTTCACGATCGCCTCGATCGTCGGCGTCGGCACGATGATCTTCGTGTACCTGCAGGCCCCGATCCTGTTCGGGCTGGGCCGGATCGGCGTCACCCTGCAGGTGCCGGGGACCGGCGGGCTCTACCAGTTCTCCAACGTGACCTACCGTGGGGTGGAGGTCGGCAAGGTCACCGCCATCCGGCCCACCCGCACCGGGGCCGAGGTCACCATGTCGCTGCAAAGGTCCCCGAAGATCCCGGCCGACCTGCAGGCCAACGTGCGCAGTGTGTCCGCGGTGGGGGAGCAGTACGTCGACCTGGTGCCGCGTACCGACGCCGGACCCTATCTGGAGGACGGCTCGGTGATCAGCGCCGCGAACGCCTCGCTGCCGCAGCCGGTCGGGCCGATGCTCGACCAGATGAGCGCGCTGGTCGACAGCATCCCCACCGGCAAGCTCACCGGGCTGCTCGACGAATCCTTCAAGGCGCTCAACGGAACCGGCGCCGACCTGGGCGCCCTGTTCGACAATTCGAGCCGGCTGGCCGCGGGGTTCGGTGAGGCGGCCACCGATGCCCGCAGCCTGATCGAGGATGCCCGCCCCCTGTTGGACGGTCAGGCCGAGAAGGTGGACTCCATCCGCACCTGGGCGGCGAGTCTGGCCGGCATCACGCAGAAGATCGCCGACCGCGACGAGCAGGTACGCACCATCCTGCGCAGCGGGGCGGGTGCCGCCGACGAAGCAACACGTCTGATGGATCAGCTCAAACCGACCCTGCCGGTGCTGCTGGCCAATCTCAGCACCGTCGGGCAGATCGCGGTCACCTACAACGCGTCGATCGAACAGTTGCTGGTGCTGCTGCCCCCGTACCTGGCGGCCACCCAGTCCTACGGATCGTCGTTGAACAACCCGACCGGCATGGCACTTTCGGAGTTCAGCCTCACCCTCGGCGACCCGCCGGCCTGCTCGGTCGGCTTCCTGCCGCCCTCGTCGTGGCGCTCGCCGGCGGATCTCAGCGACGTGGACACCCCGGACGGGCTGTACTGCAAGCTGCCGCAGGACTCCCCGATCGGTGTGCGCGGCGCGCGGAACTTCCCGTGCATGGCGCAGCCGGGTAAGCGCGCCCCCACCGTGGAGATCTGCGAGAGCGACCGCCCGTACGAGCCGCTCGCGATGCGTCAGCACGCCACCGGCCCGTACCCGATCGACCCCAACCTGCTCCAGCAGGGTGTGGCGCCGGACGACCGGATCACCTTCGGAGACCAGATCTTCGGTCCCGTCGAGGGGACCCCGATGCCCCCCGCCGCACCCGCCGAGGGTGGCGCGGTGCCGGCGGCGCCCAGTGCACACGAGGGCGGGCCCGAGGGGCCGTCGGTGGCGGTGGCGACCTACAACCCGCAGACCGGGCAGTACGCGGCGCCGGACGGCAAGGTCTACGCTCAGACCGATCTGGTGCGGCAGCCCGCGCAGAGCTGGCAGGATCTGCTGCCGCAGTAGGCGGCGCCTGGTGCGGGGTCAGCCGACCTTGACGAGTTTGAACGGCATGTTGATGTACACCGGCTTGCTCACCCCGCACGCCCCGCTGGGCCCGGTGGTGATGTCCTCACCGACCAGGACGTTCGAGGACGGGTCGAAGTTGGCGCCCTCGGCCGTCATCGGCTTGAACCGGAAGGTCTGCAGGCCGGGTGCGGTGCTGCCGTCCGGGCACGGGATCCAGTTCTCGACCGTGTGCTTGACGTACCAGACGCCGCTGCGCTGGTAGATCGGTGCCGTCCAGCCGAAGTCGCTGTGCACGGTGCCGGTGCATTCCCCCGGGTAACTGCACCGGGTGTCGACGGTCCAGGTGCTGCGCAGACTCGCCTGGTCGTAGAAGACCTCGTTCTTGCGGGCCCACTCACCGTTCGAGGTGGCGGTGTAGACGCCGTTGATACCCCAGTCCGGGTTATCGGCGTGCGCGACGGCGGGTCCCGCCATACCGGTGAATGTGGCGACGGCCAGGATCGCGGGTACGCGCAACATACCGGAAGTACATACCGTCGAACACGATCACACCAGCAATCTGTCCACTCAGTGGGCCGGCCACCCCCGGCGGCGCCGGCCGGCTGAGAGAGTGCCGACGGTGAGGACGAGGGCGGTTGCCGCGGCTGCGGCAGTGGCTGCAGCACTGATGATGTCGATCCCCGCGCACGCGGAACCGGCGACCTGCGACGGTCCGGACTGCACGCCGGGCATCACCGCCGGGGTGGTCCTCGGGGCGCCGTGCGCCGACACCGTGCACCACGTGTTCGGCACCACCTCCTGGGGCCGGCTGGTGTTCTGCGGTTCCCCGCGGCGCTACGAACCCCGGTACTTCCGCTCCCCGTCGATGGCCGGCGTGAAGGAGTTCGGCGCCAACTGCACGGGCTACGAGAATTGGGTGGCGCAGGCCCCGGACGGACTGTTCCTCAGCTGCCAGGCCCGGGACGGCGCCGCGCGGTGGAGCCGCGGCGATGCGTAGGGCTGCCGGGGTCGCGGCACTGCTCGTCACCGTCGCCTTGCTCGCCGCGACCGGTCTCATGGTCGGCCAGCAGCGCCGGACCCAGGCCGAGGAACACGCCCGGGCCGAGTTCGCCGCCGCGGCCCGCCAGGCCGTGATCAGCCTGATGTCGATCGACTACACCGACCCCGAAGACAGCGTCCGGCGGATCGTCGACAACTCCACCGACCCGTTCCGGGCGGAATTCCAGAGCGCCACCGACGACTTCATCAAGGTGTCGCGGGATGCCAAGGTGACCACCACCGTCACCGCCGACGCCGCGGCGGTGCGGTCGATGACCGGTGACTCGGCCGTCGTGCTGGTCGCCGCCTCGTCCACCGTCACCCCGGCCGACGGCACCGCCGAACCGCCGAGGAGCTGGCGGCTGAGCGTCGACCTGCGCCGCGACGGGGATCAGATCAAGATGTCGAATGTCGAGTTCGTGGGATGACGGCCGCGACCGTGCGGGCCCGGCTGATTGCGCATTGGAAGGGCTTGTCGCTCACCGTGCTGGTGCTGACCGCCGCGGTCATCGCCGCGACGGTGTATGCGATCGGGTTCCGGCCCGCGCAGCAGACCGATGCGGCCGCGCAGCAGGCGGCGATCGAGGCCGCTTCGGCGGCATCGGTGGCGTTGCTGTCCTACGCGCCGGACACCCTGGATCGGGATCTGGAGCAGGCCCGGTCGTCGATGACCGGCGAGTTCCGCACCTACTACGGCAAGTTCACCGATGAGGTGGTGGCGCCGGCGGTGCGGGACCGGGGCGTCACCGCCCGGGCCGAGGTGCTCGACGCGGCGCTGATGGAGATGTACCCGGACTCGGCGAAGGTGCTGGTGTTCCTGGATCAGCAGACCAGCAGCCGCGACCGGCCCGAACCGTCGAGCTCGGCCAGCAGCGTGGTGGTCACCCTGGCCAAATCCGATGGCAGCTGGCTGATCTCGGCGCTCGACCCGGTGTAGGCCCGCCCGCGCTAGCGCGCGACGATGACCGAGGAGCCGTGTCCGAAGAGTCCTTGGTTGGCGGTGACGCCGACGGTGGCGTTTTCGACTTGGCGGCCGGTGGCTTGGCCGCGTAGTTGCCAGTTCAGTTCGCAGACTTGGGCGATGGCTTGGGCGGGGATGGCTTCGCCGAAGCTGGCGAGGCCGCCGGAGGCGTTGACGGGAATCTTGCCGCCGAGGGTGGTGGCGCCGGAGCGCAGCAGGTGTTCGGCCTCACCCTTGGCGCAGAGGCCGAGGTGTTCGTACCAGTCCAACTCGAGGGCGGTGGACAGGTCGTAGACCTCGGCCAGGGAGAGGTCTTCGGGGCCGATGCCGGCTTCGGCGTAGGCGGCGTCGAGGATCTGGTCCTTGAAGACCCGCTCGGGGCCGGGTACGACGGCGGTGGAGTCGGTGGCGATGTCGGGCAGTTCGGGTAGGTGTTGGGGGTATTGGGGGGATTGCAGGCTGACCGCGCGGACGCTGGGGATGCCGGCGGTGGTGCCGAGGTGTTTTTCGGTGAACGCCTTGCTGGCGACGATGACCGCGGCGGCGCCATCTGAGGTGGCGCAGATGTCGAGCAGGCGCAGTGGGTCGGAGACGACCGGGGAGGCGAGTACGTCGGCGACGGTGGCTTCTTTGCGGTAGCGGGCGTAGGGGTTGTTCAGCCCGTGGCGGGCGTTTTTGACTTTGACGTTGGCGAAGTCGCCCACGGTGGCGCCGTAGAGGTCCATGCGGCGGCGTGCCAGCAGGGCGAAGTAGACGGTGTTGGTGGCGCCGATGAGGTGGAAGCGTTGCCAGTCGGGGTCGTTGCGGCGTTCGCCGCCGACGGGGGCGAAGAAGCCTTTGGGGGTGGTGTCGGCGCCGATGACGAGGGCGACGTCGCAGAATCCGGCCAGGATTTGGGCGCGCGCGGACTGCAGGGCTTGGGAGCCGCTGGCGCAGGCGGCGTAGCTGCTGGTGACGGGGATGCCGTTCCAGCCGAGTTTTTGGGTGAAGGTGGCGCCGGCGACGAAGCCGGGGTAGCCGTTGCGGATGGTGTCCGCGCCGGCGACGAGTTGGATTTGGCGCCAGTCCAGGTTGGCTTCGGCCAGGGCGGCGCGGGCGGCGACGACGCCGTATTCGGTGAAGTCGCGGCCCCATTTGCCCCAGGGGTGCATGCCGGCGCCGAGGATGTAGACAGGTTCTGCGGCCATTAGTCGGCGATCCTCCAGGCGTGGGTGGTGCGCACGACACCGTCGTCATCGGTGTAGAGCGCCATGGTGGTCAGTTCCATGGTCATGCCGACTGTGAGGTCGGCGGCCAGGGTGCCTTCGACGACCTTGCCGAGCACGATGAGTCCTTCGTCGGCCAACTCGACCGCGGCGACGGCGAAGGGTTGGAAGGGGTCCGGGGACGGGTACGGCGGTGGGGGTGCGTAGCGGTTTTCGGTGTAGGACCACAGCGTCCCGCGCCGGGACAGCGGGACGAGGGTGAGTTCGTCGCTGTCGCAGCCGGGGTTGGGGCAGTTGTTCTCCCGGGGTGGGAACACGTAGGTCGCGCACTGGGGGCACTTGCCGCCGATGAGATGCGTCTGGCCGGACTCGTCGGAGGTTGGATTGACGGCTCCGCCGTCGGTGGAAAACCACCCCTCGATCGCGGGTTGCATTGTTGCGGTCACGTTTTCGCCTTCGGTCGGATGAAGATGCCCTCGGCCTGCACGGTCACCGCACCGTCGGCGTCTTTGATATGGCCCGCGGCAATGGTTTTCGACTCGGTTTCGCTGTCGATCCAGGCTTCGACCCGCAGTGCACCCAGCGGGGTGGGGGCCACGTAACGCAGGGTCAGCGTCCCGGTGAAGGCTGGCTTGCCGGGGCGGTGCGCGGTGGCGCCGAGGACGTGGTCCAGCAGCAGCGCGCACACCCCGCCGTGGACATGACCGGCCGGACCCTCGTAGGGCGCGCCCAGCACCAATTCGGTTGTCGTCCGGCCAGTCTCGTCGTGTTCGATACGCAGTGGGGGAGCGATCGCGTTACGCAGTCCGATGGCGACATTGCCCCAGGTGAGATTGCGCCCGTCGGTGGTGGTGCGCACCCCGAACGGTTCGGGGTCCAACCGGGAACTCAGCAGAGCGGTGGCCTGCTCGATCAGCTCGTGGGCGCGGGCCACATCGTCGTCGTCGGCCTGGCTGCGGATCGTGACATCGAGCAGGGTGCGCAGCGACCGGGTCAATGGCCCGTACCGGTCCTCGATGCGCCGCGCTTCGTCGGCGTCCAGCGGCTGATTCACCGGGTCGCGGTCCCGGCGGCCATGTCCAAAGCCGCCAAGTGGCTGAACAACATCGACGCACCGATCGGATTGCCGCCGCCCGGATAGGTGGTGCCGGACACCGCCGCCATGGTGTTGCCCGCGGCGTACAGGCCGTCGATGGGTGTGCCGTCGCTGCGCAGCACCCGGGCGCGGGTGTCGGTGCGCAGTCCGCCCTTGGTGCCGAGATCGGACAGGCCGAACGCGGCGGCGTGGTACGGCGGACGGTCGATGGGCACCAACGGTGACTCGCCCCCGGTGAACACCCGATCGTAGGCCTCCGCACCACGGCCGAAATCCTCGTCGACGCCGGCGGTCACCTGCTTGTTGAACCGCTCGATGGTGGCCTCCAACTCGGCGGCGGGCACCCCGATCGCCTCGGCCAATTCGGCCACCGTGTCGGCGGTGTGCCACAGGCCCGCCTCGCGGTATTGCGCGGCCTCGACCATCGACACATTGGTGGCCTGCACCGGGGGAACCTCCCCGTCGCGGTCGTCGTACACCATCCAGAACGGCAGGGTCGTCGAGCCGTCGTCCAGCTGGCGGATGACTTCCCGGCCGAGCCGGTCATATGGGGCGGACTCGTTGACGAATCGGCGGCCCTGCTGGTTGACGAAGATGCCACCGGTGAACCACAGCGCGAACGCCGAACGCCCGTCGGGGTGCGTCAGCCCCGGCGACCACCAGGCCTGATCCATCAGGTCGACATCGGCGCCCACCGCCATACCGGCCCGATGCGCACCGCCGGTGCTGCCCGGGCCGCCCATGGTGTCGTTCGCCTGCCCGGGTACGCCGTATTCGGCGCGCATGGCCGGGTTCTGTTCGAAACCGCCACTGGCCAGCAGCACACCCCGGCGCGTCAGCATCCGGACCGGGGTTCCGTCGTGCTCGATCACCGCGCCGACGACCCGGCCGTCCTCGGTGATCAGCTCCACCAGTGGCGTGTTGCGCAGGCAGGTGACGTTGGGTAGCCGGTCGAGGGCCGACAGGAAGCGGCCGATCAGGGCCCGGCCGCCGGAGAGGACCTCGGGTGCGGGAGCGCCGAGTCGTTCGGTGTCCAGCGGGCCGCGCACCGAGCCGGCGTAGCGGCCGAGCGCGGCGTCGGGCACCGGCAGCGGGATGGTGTGCCGGTATCCGTCGTTGCGGGCGTCGGGTGCCGAGCCGTAATAGTCCGGCCAGGGCAGCACGGTGAACTCGAACGCCGGGTCCTGCTCCAGGTACCCGATCAGACCGGCGCCACCGCGGACGTAGGTGTCCTGCAACTCCCGCGGGGTGCGGTCGCCGACGACGGCGTGGAAGTAGTTCAGCGCCGCATCGATGGTGTCATCGGTTCCGGCGCGTTGCAGGACGGGGTTACACGGGAACCACACCCCGCCGCCGCCCGAATACGCGGTGGTCCCGCCGAACATGTCGGTGGCCTCGACGAGTAACACCGAGAGGCCTTCGCGGGCCGCGGTATACGCTCCGGCGATGCCGCCGCCCGAGCCGGCGACCAGGACATCGACCTCGGTGGGAATCTCAGTCACGGACGGTCACTCTTCCCGCTCCACCGTCGCTGCCGCAACGTCTCCTCCCGGTCAGCGGTAGTCGGGCGGCGGTGCGCAGGGGGCGTTGCTAGCCTTGGCGGGTGACCGATGAGACCGCGAGCACACCTGGTGGGCTGAATGTGTCGCCCACCGGCTGGGCGTTGCTGGGGCTGCTCACCAGCGGTGATGAGCTATCCGGTTACGACATCAAGAAGTGGATCGACTGGGCCATCCGGTTCTTCTACTCCAGTCCTGCCTACAGCCAGATCTACTCAGAGCTCAAGCGCCTGGAGCGGCTCGGCCTGGTCAGTTCCCGGGTGGACGCGGGTATCCGTAGCCGGCGGATGTACCGGATCACCGAGGAGGGGCGGGCGGCGGTCGGTCGGTGGGCCAACGAGGACCCGGTGGAACCGCCCAGCCTCAAGCACAACCCGATGCTGCGGGTGATGCTCGGGCATCTGCTCAAACCCGGACGGCTCCGCGAGATTCTCGCCGAGCACGCCGCCTACGCCGAGCAGTTGCAGCAGGCCGCCGCGACGGAGGTGCGCTGGACCAGCGAGCAGCCGGCATGGGCCTACGCCAGGCTGGCCCTGAAGTGGTCGGAGCAGTACTACGCGGTCGAACGTGAGATGGCACTGCAGATGATCAAGGATCTCGACGAGGTGGAGAACGCCTTCGGCGCGAACCCCGAAGAGGTCCAGTTCCCGGTGCGCGAATACTGGTACGAGGTGGAGCGCCGGATCGCCGCCGGAGATGCTCCGGACGAGGACCCGGCGGACCGCTGACCGCGGATCCGGCTCAGCCGAGCCGGCCCGCGGCGTGCTGGGCGATGATGTACCCGAACACCAGCCCCTGCCCGATCGTGGCCCCGGCACCCGGGTAGGTCCGGCCGAAGGTGTTGGCCGCGGTGTTGCCGAGCGCGTAGAGACCGTCGATGGTGGTGCCGTCCTCGCGCAGCACCCGGCCGCGGGCGTCGGCCCGGACCCCACCACAGGTGCCCAGATCGCTGAGCACCACCTCGACCGCATAGAACGGGCCGGCGTCCAGCGGGCGCAGGTTGGGATTGGGCGTGACGGTCGGATCGCCGTAGTAGCGGTCATAGGCGCTGGCCCCACGCCCGAAATCGGTGTCGACTCCCGAATCGGCGAGCGCGTTGAAGCGCTCCATGGTGGTCGCGAAGGTCGTGGAGTCGAAGCCGATCTGCTCGGCCAGCGTTTCGAGATCGGCGCTGCGGTAGGCGATTCCGGCGTCATACCAGCTCTGCGGGATCGGCATCCGCGGGAACAGTTCCGCCGCCAGCAGGTAGCTGTTGCGGTAACGCTGATCGAAGATCATCCACATCGACTCCACCGGGTCACCGGCATCCTCCCGCCGCAGCAGCTCCTGGCCGAAGGACATGTAATCGACGGCCTCGTTGATGAAGCGCTTGCCGTTCTGGTCGACCAGCAGGCAACCCGGCAGTGACCGTTCGGCCAGCATGACGGTCGGCTCACCGCCGGGCAGCGGCGCGAACGCCGGGAACCACCAGGCCTGATCCATCAGGGCGATGCCCGCACCCAGGTCCTGGGCCAGCCGGATACCGTCCCCGGTGTTTCCCTCCGAGCCCAGGCTGTGATGGGCGCGCAGGCGCTCGGACTGGAACTTGTGCCGCCAAGCCATCTGGTGGTCGAAACCACCGGTGGCCAAAACGATTCCGCGCCGCGCGGTGACCGTCACCTCGGTGCCGTCGCGGTCCACCACCGCGCCGCTGACCCGGTCGCCGTCGGTGACCAGGGAGCAGACCGTCGCCTCGGTCCAGACCGGAATATCGGCGGCCAGGACACCGGCATACAGTCCGGCCGCCAGGGCTTGCCCGCCGGCGGCGTACCGGCGCCGCAGCGCCAACCCGCCGATGCCCTGGAAGGCCCGCAGCAGGATGCGCGGCCACGACCGGCCGGGGGTGCGGGCCATCAGGTTCAGCCACCGGTAATCCGCCCCGGTCACCGGCATCGGGAAGTTCGACTTCATCACCCCGGGGCGCAGCCGGGCCAGTTCGGCGCCCAGGACCGCGGTGTTGAACGGCCGGCATTCACAGGTACGCCCGACGGCGCTGCCGCCCGGCCGCTCGGGGTGGTAGTCCGAATACCCCTTGGCCCACTGGAATTTCATCCGGGTGGTGCGGCACAGCATCTCGATGGTGGCGGACCCGAAGTCCACGAACGCATGTGCTCGGTCCTGCGGGGCGTCCGTGCCGACCAGTTCGTCGAGATAGGTCCGGCCGCGTTGCAGGGTGTCCCCGGACCCGGCCTGGGTCAGGATGGGATTGCCGGGCATCCAGAAGGCGCCACCGGAACGCGCCATGGAGCCGCCGACCAGCTCGGTCTTCTCCAGGATCAGCGTCGACAGACCCAGTTCGTGGGCGGCCAGGGCGGCCGCCATACCGGTTCCGGAGCCGATGACGAGCAGGTCGACGGTGATGTTCTGGGCAGAGGTCACCGGTCGATTCTCGGCTGCGGCGGCCGGGCTTGTCTGCGGGGCGGCCCGGTCAGTGGAACACCGCGCTCCGGCCCCAGAAACACGGTGCTACAACGGAGTTCTCCCCCAGAACATGATCGAAGCGAGGATGGCCGGAGATGACTTCGTTGCAGCCCGACAGTGCGGAAGACGTTCGGCAGATCGAGGCGCAGGCGGCCCCGACCAGGTTTGCCAGGGGCTGGCACTGCCTGGGGCTGACCCGCGATCTCGGTGACGGTAAACCGCACGCGATCAGCGCCTTCGGCACCAAGCTGGTGGTGTTCCGCGGTGGGGACGGCCAGATCAACGTGCTCGACGCCTACTGCCGGCACATGGGCGGCGACCTGTCCGACGGCGAGGTCAAGGGCAACGAGATCGCCTGCCCCTTCCACGACTGGCGGTGGGGCGGAGACGGCCGCTGCAAGCAGATCCCGTACAGCCGCCGGGTGCCCAAGCTCGCGCGCACCGCCAAGTGGCAGACCATGGAGCAGGACGGGATGCTGTTCGTCTGGAACGACCCGGAGAAGAACCCGCCGCCGGCAGACGTGACGATTCCCCGGATCGAGGGCCTCGGCTCCGACGGGTGGACCGACTGGCACTGGTACACCACGGTGGTGCACACCAACTGCCGGGAGATCATCGACAACGTGGTGGACATGGCGCACTTCTTCTACATCCACGGCGGCCTGCCCACCGGGTTCAAGAACGTCTTCGAGAACCACATCGCGACGCAGTACTACCGCAGCGACTCGCGCCCCGATCTCCGCGGGGGCGAGGGCCCACAGATTCTCGGCACCACCTCGGTCGCCTCCTACTACGGTCCGTCCTTCATGATCGACGACCTCACCTACCACTACGACTACGGCGATCAGCGGACCATCCTGCTGAACTGCCACTACCCGATCGATGCGAATTCCTTTGTGCTGCAGTACGGCATCATCGTGGAGAAGCCGTCCGGGATGGCCGACGAGGATGCCACGGCGATGGCCGTCGCGCTCGGTGACTTCGTCAAGATGGGTTTCGAGCAGGACGTCGCGATCTGGCGCCGCAAGGCCCGCATCGACAACCCGCTGCTGTGCGAGGAGGACGGACCGGTCTACCAGTTGCGCCGGTGGTATGAGCAGTTCTACGTCGACGTCGCCGACGTGACACCGGACATGGTGGACCGCTTCGAGTTCGAGATCGACACCACCCGTCCGCGGGAGGCCTGGCAGAAGGAGGCCGAGGCCAACGTGGCGGCCGGTCGGTTGCCGAGGCTGGTCGGGATCACCCAGTGAGGGTGCGCCCCGACAACCGTCTCGCCGACGCGGCGATGACGCCGGTCGACTGCGGGGCCTGCGGGGCGCGGGTACAGGTACGCAAGAGCAGCTGGGAGCAGACCAGCGTGCAGTGGGACGCCGCGTCCCGTGCCCGGTGTGGCCGCCGTGACGCGGCCTCGGTCGGCGGCAGGGTGCCGGTACCCGAGGACGCCTTCGCGCTCTGCCCACAGCTGCGCGAGTCCATCGAGGCTGCGGTACATCGCGGGACGCTCCCGGTGCTCGACGAGACCGATTCGCCCGGCAACAGAGAGGACTAAACCGTGACGCACGGCAGCGAGTGCCTGGCCTGCGCGGATATCGAGGCGCTGCGGCAGCTCAAGGCGCGCTACTTCCGGTATCTGGATACCAAGGACTGGGACTCGTGGCGTTCGCTGTTCGACGATGAGGTCGTCGGCACGTTCGACAATGCGGTGACCACCCACGGCGCCGATGCCATGGCGCAGAGCTGGGTGGGTGTCGACCGACTCGTCGCATCGATCCGCGGTGTCCTCGAGGGTTGCACCACCGTGCATCACGGTCACACACCCGAGATCGTCCTGGAATCAGCGACCACGGCGTCGGCCATCTGGGCGATGGCCGACATCGTCGACTTCCCCGGTGGTCTGATCCTTGAGGGTGCGGGCCACTACCACGAGACGTACGTCAAGACCGCGGGGCAGTGGCGCATCCGGTCCATCAACCTCACCCG
The DNA here is from genome assembly GCA_900078775.1 of Mycolicibacterium aurum. Taxonomy (GTDB): domain Bacteria; phylum Actinomycetota; class Actinomycetes; order Mycobacteriales; family Mycobacteriaceae; genus Mycobacterium; species Mycobacterium aurum_A. The sequence continues at coordinate 2,151,432 of LT549889.1, read as the reverse complement.
CACCCGGATGGCGTTCACGGAACCGGAAGATGCTCATGCACATCACGAATAGGGTTTTCGTCGTCACCGGCGCCGGCAACGGGATGGGGCGCGAGGTCGCGCTGGGCCTGGCCCGGCGGGGCGCGCACGTCGCCGCCGTCGACCTCGATCAGCTGGGTCTGGCCGGGACGGCAGACCGTGCCCGCGGCACCGGGACGCGGATCTCCACCCACGTCCTGGACATCACCGACCACGACGCCGTGCAGGCCCTGCCGGACAAGGTGCTCGACGTGCACGGCCAGGTCGACGGGTTGGTCAACATCGCCGGGATCGCCCAGCGCTTCGCGCTGTTCGCAGATCTGGAGGCCGAGCAGCTTGACCGGGTGATGGCGGTGAATTTCACCGGCACGGTGCAGATGTGCCGGGCGTTCCTCCCGATCCTGGTGCAACGGCCCGAGGCCAACATCACCAACATGTCGAGCCTGTCGGCCTTGCTGCCGTTCGCCAGCCAGATCCTCTACAGCGCGAGCAAGGCGGCCGTCCAGCAGTTCAGCGAGGGACTCGACGCCGAACTCGCCGACACAGGAGTGCATGTCGTGACGCTGTTTCCGGGCAACGTCTCGACCAACCTGGCACACAACTCGGGCGTGCCGATGCTCGATGCCGGCGGGCGACGGGCACCCGTCACCACCCCCGAGGCTGCGGGGCGCAAGATCGTCGCGGGAATCGCCAAGGACCGCTACCGGGTGATCATCGGCACCGATGCCCACCTGCTGTACGCGCTGTCCCGGCTGGCACCCCGGCGCACCGCCCGACTGGTGGCCAAACAGATCAAATCCGTCCTCTGAGGGGGAGCAGCGATGTGCACAGTTCGCGAATATGACGTCATCGTCGTGGGATTCGGCGCCGCCGGTGCCGCCGCCGCGATCGAGGCCGCCGACCGCGGTGCCCGGGTGCTGGTGCTGGACCGCGGCTACGGCGGTGGTGCCACCGCGTACTCGGGTGGCATCGTCTACGCCGGAGCGGGCACCGCCGAACAACAGGCGGGCGGCTACGCCGACAGCGTCGAGAACATGCTGGCCTACCTCAGCCAGGAAGTCGCCGGCGCCGTCAGCCCCGAGACGTTGCGGCGGTTCTGCGAGCAGAGCCCCGCCCTGATCGACTGGCTCAAGGCACAGGGCGTCGAGTTCCGCGGCGGTGCGGTGCCGTCGTACAAGACCTCGTACCCCACCGACCGGCACTACCTGTACTACTCGGGCAATGAGAAGGCCTTCCCGTATGTGACCCAGGCCGACCCGGCGCCGCGTGGGCATCGGGTGCTCGCCCCGGGCCTGAGTTCGGGCAGGGTGCTCTTCGAGCGGCTGCGGGATTCGGCGCTGGCCAAGGGAGTCGAGTTCGTCCCACTCGCTCAGGTACACGGCCTGATCCAGGACGACGACGGCCGCGTCACCGGGGTCCGTTACACCGTGCTGGATCCCGGCCACCGCAATGCGCACCGGCATCGGCGCATCACCAAGGCCACCGGCAAGCTGGGCACCTGGATGCCGAGCGTGGTTGCCGGGGCCGTCCGGCGTGCCGAGCGGCTACGCGCCGAGGCCAGCGTTCAGACCGAGGCCCGGGCCGGGGCGGTGATCCTGGCGGCCGGCGGCTTCATCAACAACCGCGACTGGGTGAGGCAGCACGCCCCGGAGTTCCTGAAGATCTCCCCGCTGGGCACCGTGGGAGACGACGGGACCGGCATCCGACTCGGCCTCGACGCCGGGGGCGTGACCGACAAGATGGCCAATGTCACCGCCTGGCGGTTCCTGTCCCCACCCAGCGCGTTCCTGGAGGGCCTCACCGTCGGCGCCGACGGACGACGGATCGCCAACGAGGACCTCTACGGCGCCACCCACGGCAATGTGCTCATGCGGGACTTCGGCGGCCGCGGATGGGCGATCTATGACGCGGCCACCTGGCACAAGATCGGGACCCAGGTCAAGGATCAGACCCAGGTATTCCAGCGCCTTCAGCTGTGGTATCTGCGGACCGTCGGACACAAGAAGGCGGCGACGATCGAGGACCTGGCCGCCGAGAACGGTATCGATGCCACCGGTCTGCGAAAGACCGTCGAGGAGTACACCCGCGGGATCGGCAGCGGGGCGGGCGATCCCGCGGGCAAGGATCCCGAGCTGTGCCCGCCGCTGACGCAGGGACCGTTCTACTCGATCGATATCTCGGCGGATTCGTCGATGTTCTACCCGATCCCCGGGCTGACGCTGGGCGGACTGGTGGTCGACGAGACCACCGGTGCGGTCCGGCACCGCGACGGGGGCATCGTGCCCGGGCTGTACGCGGCCGGCCGCAATGCCGTCGGGGTGTGCTCCAACAGCTACGTCAGTGGTCTGTCGATCTCGGACTGCGTGTTCAGTGGTCGGCGCGCCGGAGCCGACGCCGCCGCACGGCTGCACTGAGCGGGTTTCGGACCAAAAACTGAGGGCCCCGGCCTCCTTTCGGAGACCGGGGCCCTCGGTTGTAGGTGTGCCGGCTAGAGCACGAACGCACTCAGCGGGGCTTCCTCCGGATAGCTCGCCGGGCCACCGATGTCGTAGGCGGAATTGAGCGCTCCGATGAAGGCCGGATCGTGCAGTGGGGCGCTCGGGATGTCGAGCTTGATGCCCTTCTTGGCCAGGTCGTCGACCATCATGTCGATGGCCTTGTCGATGGTGAGATCGTCGGAGCCGTCCATGTTCTTCTTCAGCTCGTCGAAGTCGGAGAACACCTCGGCCGACCAGTGCACCAGGAACCGCAGTTCGTCGGTGTGGTGGCGGGCGATCACGTCGTCGCCGTTCTTGAGCACCCATCGGTCGCGGTCGGCGGGATCACCGGCGAAGACCGTGTCGAATGCCAGACCGGCCGGCATCTGCTGCTCCAGTGGGCCGTTGGCCTCGCCGCGGTGCACCATCATCTCGTTCTGCACCACCACGCCACGGTTGTTGACCGGGGGCAGGACCCGCTTGGGTGCCTTCAGCGGACCGTCGGGCCAGTAGGTGAAGCCGCTGCTCTCGTCGAGGGAGAACCAGGTGATCACCTGCGCCATCTTGACCAGGTAGTCGGTGAACAGCCCGGACTTGCCCATCACGCTGCACAGCCAGGTCGGCGCGTTCTCGTGCCGCACACCGCGGAAGCTCGGCGAATCCAGGTGTCCCGGATCGCGATTCGCGCACGGGCCGTTGATGTTGAACAGCATCATCTCCGGCTTGGCGTACTCGGCGCCCCAGTAGTCCTTGGCATGGTTCAAGAACGTCTCGTTGTAGAAGCAATCGTGCAGTTCGGGGTAGAGCACCGCACCGTAGTTGGCGAGGTAGCCGCGGAACGTCGGGGTCAGGAACAGGTCCATCGACGGTTCGAAACCCTCGGGGAACATGCCACTCATCGTCGCCATCAACTCGTCGGCAGACGCGAAGTGCTGCGCGATGATCAGCTTCCAGGGGCCGCGGTCGTGCACCACGTCGAGCATCCGCCGCTTCTGGTCGGCGCTGTAGACGTTGTCGACCTCGCGGGGCGGCGCCACGGGACGCAGAATGTCCGACAGCTCCATGCGCCGTTCGTCGGTGAGCGTCACGGGTACTCCTTTTCTCGATTCCGGCGGTCATCCACGCCGTTGCTGACATCGATTCTTGTTTGCGTCAACGGTGTTCGAACGGTCGATGTCCGGCCATCGGGACGTTCAGACGTCGAAATCCATGGGATTGGCGAACTTCGCCCGCAGCAGTGCACCGATCTCGGCCATCGCCATCCGCCCCCGGGCGGTGGCCTGCGGACGCATCAGGAATCCATGGTAGATCCCGGGATATCGGGTGAGGGTGGTCTGGACCCCGGCGTCGCGCAACCGGGCGGCGTAGCGCTCGCCCCAGTCGTGGATCGGGTCGAGTTCGGCGGTCACCACGATCGCCTGGGGCAGACCGGTGAGATCGGTGGCGTAGGCCGGCACCCGCCGCGGGTCATGGGCTGCGCGGGCCCCGGTATCGGCGAGTTCGTGCAGGAAGACGATGTCGTCGTGCAGCAGCATCGGCGCAGCCTGGTTGTTCAGCACCGACGGCGCGGCCATGTCCCGGTCGACGCCGGGGTACATGAGCACCTGCGCGAACAGGTCCGGTCCACCGTGGTCCCGCGCCCACAGTGCGACGGCGGCGGCCACACCGCCGCCCGCGCTGTCCCCGGACACGACGATCCGGGAGCGGTCGAAGCCGAGCGAATCCGCCTGGTCGGCAACCCATTCGGTGACCACCCAGGCGTCCTCGAACTGCGCCGGCGGGGGATTCTCCGGCGCGAGCCGGTAATCGACCGCGACCACGGCCGCGTCGCTCGCGGCGGCGAGTGCGCGGGCCAACGGCTCGAAGGAATGGTTAGAGCCCATCACCAGCCCGCCCCCGTGCAGATGCACGATCGCCGGTGACGGCCCATCTCCGCTGCGGGGACGGTAGATCCGCACCGGCACCGACCCGCCCGGCCCGGCCACCTGGGTGTCGCGGATGTCCGCCATCACCGGCATATCCGGTGGCGGCGGCGCGCCTTCGAGGGCGTCCCGGATCGCCTGGAGCCCGCGGGCTCGCATCGGCGTGGGCACACCGAAGCCGGCGACCCGGGCGGCGGCGTCGGGATCCAGGGTGGGACGGTAGGAGTCGGGCACGGTACCTCAGTGCGTCGCCGGGTCGAAACGCTGTTTTGTGCGTAGCGCCGGTGGTTTCTGGCCGGCCAGGACCGCGGCCCGTTCGGCCATCGCGGAACCGACGTACTCCGGCTGGGTCAGCAGATAGAAGGCGCCCTGTGCCGACTGTTCGAACACCACCTCGGCGGCTTCGACGGGATCCATTGCGGCGGACTTGATGTCGAGCATCGCCTCGCGCTGGGACTCGGCGGCCCGGTCGTCGCCGTCCTCCACGCCCCCGGCCGCCTCGAAGATGTTCGACTTCACCGCGCCGGGCAGTACCGCCTGCACCGCGATGAAGTCCGCGTGCCCGGCCAGCTCGACCTCCAGGCGCAGGCACTCGGTCAGGGCCAGCACCGCGTGCTTGCTCACGATGTAGGGCGCCTGCAGCGGTACCACGGCCACCCCGCCGATCGAGGACAGGTTCCACACCCAGGCCGGTGTGCCTGCGGAGATCATCCTCGGCAGGAACGCGCGCACACCGTGGTAGACGCCGCTGACGTTGATGTCCATCACCCGGTTCCAGTTGGCCACCGGGGTATCCCACAGGTACCCGAACTGTTCGACGCCGGCGTTGTTCACCAGCAGCCGGACCGGTCCGATGTCGGCGTACACCCGCTCGGCCAGTGCCGCCATCGCGTCGGCATCCCGGACATCGCAGACCACCGCGTGCGCCGCTCCACCGTCGGCCAGGAGATCGTCGCGCAGTGCCGTCACCGCCGATTCGTCCACGTCGACCAGGACCAGGGTCATGCCGAGCCGGTGGGCGTGCCGGGCCAGGCCGGCGCCGATACCGGCGCCGGCACCGGTGATGACCGCGATACCCCCACCGAAGGTGCGGCGTGCGTCAGCGGTATCCACCGTCAGGCGTTCGCCGAGCTGAGCTTCGCCCGGTGTTCGGCGAACGGGATCGAATCCTCGGCGTCGAGCACCACGGTCATCGAGGTGAGCACCAGTCCGTCACCGGCGCGCCGGATACCCACATCGACCACACCCGAGGACACGTCGAACGGCACGTTGTTGGTGACCTGGTTGACGTACAGGTAGAAGCGGGCGGTGGTGACGTCACCGTCGGTACCGGTGCGGAAGACGTTGGTGGCGTGATGGCGCAATGGGTAGGGGTTCTCGTCGCGATGCTGGGTCAGCCACGCCAAAGTCTGTTCCCCGCCGTGCAGTTCGGCCGCCAGCAGCTCCTCGAACGGGCAGTTCCCCGAATCGGAGCGGCTCAGGTAGTTCATGTCGTCGGCGATGAAGGTGGCGAGCACATCGAACTGTCCCTGGTCGTAGTGGTACCAGAAACGGGCGATGAACTCCTGGACTTCGGGCAGTGCGATCTGGCTGGTCATATGACGAGTCAACCGGCCGCAGGTGATCGGTGACACGGTGATGACCGTTCAGTGGAACACCAACCGCCCGTGGTCTCAGCGGGTGATCAACGGCCACAGACCGGTGCCGCCGGCCGCCGTCGCGGCACCCGTCACCACCGCGTCCCAGTCGCGTACCGAGCCGTACTCCGAGCGCCAGGCCAGTGCGGCACGGGTGTATTCGTGCAGTCGGTGTTCGATGGTGGTGCCGATGGCGCCGTGCGCCTGATGGGTGTTGCGCACCACCACCGAGGCCGCGTGCCCGGCACACGACCGTGCCACGGCCACCAGGAACTCCAGATCGTCTGCCGCCCAGTCGCTGGTGACTGCGGCGGTCAGCGCGGCTTCGGTGGCCGCCCGCGCGAGCGCCGCCTCGGCGGCGACATCGGCCACCATGTGCTGGATCGCCTGGAACTTCGCCAGTGACCGCCCGAACTGCACCCGCGACGACACGTGTTCGACGGTGAGATCCAAGGCGGCGTCCAGCGCCGCGCAGACCTGGATCGCGCGCAGCAGTGCCGATTTCAGCCGCAGCTGCGCGGCGAGCGCGGTGTCGAGCGGGTGCCCGTGCGCCGCGAGCGCGGCGGGCTCGGCGGTGACGTGATCGCGTGGTTCTCCGATCAGGTTGGCAGCGGCGGTGACGGTGAGTGTGGCCGTGTCGAGGTCGGCGATGCGCAGGCCGTCCGCGGTGGACCAGATCGCCACGACCCGCCCGGCCGTCCGTGCCCACGGCACCGCGGCCGCGGTGCCGGATCCGTCCAGCGTGCACACGGTGCGGACGGCGGTGGCGTCCACCGGCAGCCCGGCCGCCTCCAGCAGCCAGCAGGCCAGCAGATCGTGTTCGGCCAGCGGTATCCGGACTCCGTGGCGCACGGTCGCCGAGATCAGCTCGGCGGCCTCCGCCCAGCCGGCACCGCTGCCGCCGTGATCCGGAGATCCGGTCAACCGGAGCAGCCCCAACTCGTCCAGGCTGCGCCACAATTCGTGGTCGACGGTGTCGGGGACCGGCTGTGGGTGGGCCTCGCGGTGCGCGGCCAGCACACCGTCCATCATTGCGATCAGTTCGGTATCGACGGTCATCGCATCCCCAATCCGCGGGCGATCACGCCGCGCAGTACCTCGGTCGTGCCGCCGCGAAGGGTGAAACCGGGTCGCTGATCCACCGCGACCGCGACCAGGTCGCGGAACTGCGCGTCGACGGCGGACCGGTCACCGAGATGCAGGTCGGCGAAGTCGGCGATATCGCCCTCGGTGCAGGTGCCCAGCAGTTTGACCACCGCGGCGGGCACATCGGCGGGTTCATGGCGTTCCAGCGCACCGGCCACCGCCGTGGACATCTGATGCAGCCCGGCCACCCGGGCGACCAGTCGGCCGAGGTCGGCATCGGTGCCGATCTGTCCGGCCGCCATCCGTTCGGCGGCGGCGGCCAGCACCGGGAACGTGGACAGCAGACGCTCGGGCCCGCTGCGCTCGAAGCTCAGTTCGGAGGTGACCTGTTGCCAGCCCTCGCCGATCTTGCCGAACACCATGTCGTCGGCGACGAAGGTGTCGTCGAGGAGCACCTCGTTGAAATGGTGCCCGCCGTTCATCGACACGATCGGGCGCACCTGCACCCCGGGCGCATCGAAGTGGACGATGAACTGGCTCAGCCCCGCATGCCGGTGTGCCGGGTCGACGGGGGTGGTGCGGGCCAGCACGATGAATGCGTGGGCCCGGTGTGCGCCGGAGGTCCACACCTTGGTACCCGACACCGACCAGCCGTTGTCGACGCGCCGGGCGCGGGTGCGCACGCTGGCCAGGTCGGATCCGGAATCCGGCTCGCTCATCCCGATTCCGAAGAAGCATTCCCCGGCCGCGATCTTCGGTAGGAACTCCCGCTTCTGTTGCTCGGTGCCGTACTTCAGCAGCGCCGGCACGATCTGGCGGTCGGCGATCCAGTGCGCGGCGACCGGAGCGCCCGCGGCGAGCAGTTCCTCGGTGACCACGAACCGCTCGATGTGGGTGCGCCCCCGCCCGCCGTATTCCTCGGGCACCGTCATGCCGAGATAGCCGTGCGCGGCGAGCGCCGCGGTGAAGGCCTCGTCCCAGCCGCACAGCCAGGCGTCCACCGACGGTGTGAACGCCTGCGCGGCCAGTTGCTCGGCCAGGAAGGCACGCACCTCGGCGCGCAGCGCGGTGCAGCGGTCCGACTCCAGGCCGGCCGCCGGGACCAGTCGGTTCGGCATCAGGAGGTCTTCCATTTCGCGATGCGCTGCTGATGTTCGCCATCGGCGTGCGCCAGCGGCTGCATGGCCGCCGCCATCGCCAGCGTCGATTCCAGTGTGCCGGTGCGCGATTCCTGTAGCAGTCGCTTGGCCATCCGCAGCGAGTGCGACGGGTTACGCGCGATCCGCTCGGCCAGTTCGCTCGCCGCGCCGATCAGCTCGTCGGGCGCGACGACCCGGCTGACCAGCCCCCAAATCGACGCGGTCGCCGCATCGATACGGTCGCCGGTGAAGGTCATCTCGGCCGCGCGCTCGTAGCCGATCGCGCGCTGCAGGAACCATGTTCCGCCGTCACCTGGGATCAGTCCGAGCTGGACGAAACTCTCCGCGAACGATGCACGCTCGGAGGCGATCCGGATGTCACACATCATCGCCAGATCGCAGCCGGCGCCGACGGCCGCACCGTTGACGGCGGCGATGAGCGGGACCTCCAGGCGTCCCAGGGCGCGGGGGATCCGTTGGATGCCGTCGACGTACGCCCAGCGCTGTGCGATCGGGTCGAGCCCGAACATGCCCTGGCGGTCGGCCATTTCCTTGACGTTGCCGCCGGCGGAGAAGATCTTGCCGGCGCCGGTGAGGATGACGGCCCGAACCTCGATATCGGTGTTGGCCTGCTCGACGGCGGCCTCGAACGCCGCGATCACATCCTTGCCGGTGATGGCGTTGCCGGCGTCGGGCCGGTTGATGGTCCAGGTCTGCACGGACCCGGCCGTACTGATGAGGATCGGCTCGGTCATGGCAGCTGCAGCGATTTCACTTGCAGGAACTCCTCGAAGCCGAACCGGCCGAGCTCGCGGCCGATGCCGGACTTCTTGTAACCACCGAAGGGTGCCGCCGGGTTGTAGGAGCCGCCGTTGATGTCGAGCTGACCGGTCTGCACCTGCCGGGCGAAGGCGATCGCGGTGGCGTCATCGGCCGCCCACACCGCGCCGGACAGCCCGTACGGCGTGCCGTTGGCGATCGCCAGCGCATCGTCGTTGTCCCGGAACGGGATCACCGCCAACACCGGACCGAACACTTCCTCCTGGCCCAGCTCGGAGTCCGGATCGACGTCGGCGAACACCGTCGGTGCGACGTAATAGCCCACGTCGCGGACCTTCTGGGCGCCGCCGGTCACCAGGCGGGCGCCGTCGGCGGTGGCGCGTTCGATGAAGCCCAGCACCGTCTGCTGCTGGGCGGCCGACGCGGACGGCCCGATGCGGGTGCCCGGATCGGTCGGATCGCCCACGGTGTACTTGGCCACCGCGGACTCGATGATGTCGAGCGCCTCCGCGTAGCGGGACTGCGGGACCAGCATCCGGGTCCAGGCCATGCAGGTCTGCCCGCCGTTGAGGAACGCGTTGCCGACACCGACCTTGACCGCGGTGGTGAGGTCGGCGCCGTCGAGGATCACGTTGGCGGACTTGCCGCCCAACTCCAGTGCCACCTTCTTGACCGTCCGGCCGGCCAGCTCACCGACCCGGCTACCGACACCGGTGGAACCGGTGAAGGACACGAAGTCGACGTCCGGATGCTCGGCCATCCGTTCCCCGATGACCCGGCCGGGGCCCGACACCAGGTTCACCACCCCGGGCGGCAGGCCGGCGTCCTGCAGGGTCTCGACGAACTCGAACACCGACAGCGGCGCTTCATTACTGGGTTTGAGCACCACCGTGCACCCGGCCGCGATCGCCGGGATGACCTTGGCCACCACCTGGTAGAGCGGATAGTTCCACGGGGTGATCGCCGCGACCACCCCGTAGGGTTCGCGCGTCACCAGCGAGTTACCGATCCGTTCCTCGAACTCGAAACCGGCCAGGGCGTCGGCGAATCCGCGGGCCACCGCGAGCGGCACCTGGGTCTGCACCGTCTGGGCGATCCGGATCGGGGCGCCCATCTCGGCGGTGATGGTCTCGGCGATGTCGGGCAGGCGCTTCTCCATCGCGGTGATCACCGCGTCGAGGCGCTCCCGCCGTTCGTCGAGGCCGATCAGCGGGTCGAACGCGTTGCGGGCGGCCGCGACGGCGGCGTCCACATCGGCGTCGGTGCCGCTGGGCACGGTGCCCAGCACCTGCTCGGTGGCCGGATTGATCACCTCGATCGATTCGGTGCCGGCGGGGGAGACCCATTCACCGTCGATGTAGAGCTCGGTGCGCGTGTAATCGTGGTTGCTCATCAAGGACTTTCGCTGGCTTTCGGTATGGCGGGAATCAGGGCACGATGCTGGCGCGGACATCACGCTTGTCCTCCGCCGCGGCGAAGGCTTCGTTGATGTCATCAAGGGAATAGCAGGCTGCGGCGAGCCGGTCGAACGGCAGCTTGTGCTGGTATTCGTCGAGGAAGTCGAGGGCGCGGGACAGCACCGCCGGGTCGTAGAGGGACACCCCGACCATCGTCTTGTTGGAGAACACGAACCGGGACGGGTCGAATTCGAAGGTCTTGCCGATGTTGATGTTGCCGATCTCGACGTAGCGGCCGAACTGGCCGAGCAGCTTCAGACCTTCGTCGATCGCCGACGGATGCCCGACGACCTCGACCACCACATCCGCGCCCTGCCCCTCGGTGAGCCGGCGGACGATCTTGGCGCGTTCCTTCTCGGTGCTGACCTCGGTGATGTCGATGACGGCGTCGGCGCCGAATGCGGTGGCCAGTTCGAGCCGTTCGGGCACACCGTCGATGGCGATGACCTTGGCCGCACCGCGGGCCTTGGCCACCGCGACCGCGTACAGGCCCAGCGCGCCGGCGCCCTGCACCACCACGTATTCGCCGAGTTGCTGGTCCACCCGTTCCAGCCCGTACATCACCTGCGACAGCGCACAGTTCGCGCCGGCGGCGATCTCGTCGGACACCCCGTCGGGGACGGTGTAGACCACGGCACCGGCGGGCAGCACGAAGTAGTCCGCGTAGCCGCCGACGAAATAGGGCGGTTCATCGGCGCGGCCGAGCATGGCCATCTTGAGGTTCAGGCAGGCATTGCGGCGGCCGGCCAGGCAATTCCGGCAGGTGTGGCAGCAGAAGAAATAGGGGAACACCACCCGGGTACCGTCCGCCAGGGCTTTGCCGTTGGAGTCGGTGGTGACCCCGTCGCCCAGGGCCGCGATGACACCGACCATCTCGTGGCCGAGCACGGTCGGCAGCTGCCCGCCCAGACCGCGGGTGGCGAAGGTGCCGTGCCAGGCATGCACATCGGAGCCACAGATATTGGCCCGGGTCACCTTGATCAGGATCTCGCCGGGACCGATGCCGGGCAGCGTGACCGATTCGATCTCGAACGGCTTGCCGGGTTCGTCGAAGCGGGCGATGCGACCCTGGAACGGAGCTGGGCTCACGGGCTCGAAATCCTCTCGTTCATCGGAGGCCGACATGTCGCCGACCCGGCGCGAACGTTATCCCCGGCGCTGTCCGGCACGGCGGCCCATTCCCGCCCAGCGGTCAGTCCACGGCGCTGAACCGTTCCCGCAGCACACGTTTGAGAAGCTTGCCGGAGGGGTTCTTCGGCAACGCGTCGACGAAGTGGATCTGCTTGGGCGTCTTGAAGCCGGCCAGGTGCGACCGGCAGTGGCCCAGCAGGTCGTCCTGGGTCAGCTGAGTGCCGTCCCGGGATACCACCGCGGCCGCCACCTGTTCGACCCACACCGGATGCGGAAGGCCGAAGACGGCCACCTCCTCCACACCGGGGTGCCGGTAGAGCACCTCTTCCACCTCGCGGCTGGCGACGTTCTCCCCGCCGGTCTTGATCATGTCCTTCTTGCGGTCCACCACATGCAGCAGGCCGTGCGCGTCGTAGTAGCCGAGATCGCCGGAATGGAACCAACCGCCGCGGAAGGACTCCGCGGTCTTGGCCTCGTCGTCGAGATACCCGAGCATCAGATGCGGGCTGCGGTGCGCGATCTCGCCGACGGTGCCCGGGGCGACCGGTTCGTTGTCCTCGTCCAGGATCGCGGTCTCGACGTTGATCACCGGTCGGCCCGCCGAACCGGCGTGGGCGTCCTGCTCGTCGGGCCCCAGAGCGGAGGCGAGCGGGGCCATCTCGGTCTGTCCGTAGAAGTTCCACAACCGCAGATTGGGCAACCGTTCGCGCATCTCGGCCAGGATCTCGACCGGCATCGCCGAGGCGCCGTAGTACCCCTTGCGCAGACTGGACAGGTCCACCTGGTCGAACACCGGGGACCGCAACAGGGAGATCCACACCGTGGGCGGCGCGAAATAGTTGGTCACCGAATACTTTTCGATGGTTCGCAGCACCAGGTCCGGATCGGGCCTCGGGAGGATGATGCTGGTCGCGCCGAGGTACACATCGGTGATGAGGAAGTTGTCGAGCTGGGCGCAGTGGTACAGCGGCAGCGAATGGATCTCGACGTCGCTGCCTTCCATGGAGCCGGCGATGATCGAGCTGATGTAGTTGCCCATCAGACTCCGGCTGGAGTGCATGGCGCCCTTGGGGTGTGATTCGGTCCCGCTGGTGTACATCAAACGGATGAACTGATCGTCCCCGACGTATGGGCTCGGCGCGGGTGACTCCGTCTGCAGCCAACGGTCGAAATCCACCCAGCCCGCGGGCAGGGTCTGACCGGCCGGCACCAGGGCGGCCGTCGTGGTGACCCGGCCGCCGCGGCGCATCGCCGCCTCGGCGGTCGGCACCAGGTCGGCCTCGACGAGGAAGCCCGTCGCTCGACTGTGCTGGAGGATGAACGCGATCTCCTCGGCGGTGAGCATGAAGTTGACCGGGACGAGCACCACCCCGGCGCGGGCGGTCGCGAATGCCAGCACCGCGTACTGCCAACAGTTGTGCGACAGCACCGCGACCCGGTCGCCGACTCCGAAACCGTTGTCGGCCAGCGCTGCCGCCGCGCGGTCGACCAGGTGCTCGAACTCGGCGAAGGACAGCTGCACCGCACCGTCGATGATGGCGGTCTTGATGGGGTGCTTGCGCGCCGACCGGCGCGGGATGTCACCGAGTGCATGGCTGCGCACCGAGTCGAGGACGGCCTGTAGATCATCCATGCGTCGGACTGTAGGGGCCGGACCGGTGACCCGATCGCCTGACGTCCCGCTGAGTAGAAGACGGCGCATCACCGGGACCCGGACGACCACATACTCGACGCCACGACCGAGGAGGATCGATGACGATCGCTGTGACTGTGGCAGCCGAGGAGAAGCGGCTGGATCCCGCAGAGCTGCGGGCCAACCTGGATGAGGCCGATGCCGGGATCCTGGTGGCGGTACTGGCTCAGGTGACCGGGGACGCGAGCGTCGTGGACCGGTTCGCGGGCCGGATCACCTTCACCCCCGACCCGCCCGAGCAGCGCGGCAGCACGGATCCGGAGACCCGGGCCGAGATCGTCGAGGCACTGGTGGAGGCCCTGTCGACGCCGCGCCCGGACGGGGCCGTGCCCGCCGACGATCCGGAGTTGTTCGCCCGGGTCGCCCCGCTGGCGCTGGGCACCGAGGTCGGCGCCGAGTACATCGGGTTGCTGTTGGAGCAGGGCGGCTTTCAGCCGTCCCAGCCCGTGCTGCCACGGACGGCGAAACTCCCGGCCGACTTCAGGGTGACGATCATCGGCGCCGGGATCGCGGGCATGGCCGCGGCGCTGGAGTGCGCCGCCGCCGGCATCGACTACGAGATCATCGACCGCAACGACGAGGTGGGCGGCACCTGGTACACCACGGTCTATCCGGGTATCGGCGTCGACACCCCGTCGGCCTACTATTCGTTGTCCCGGGACATCAACGGTGACTGGTCGAGCTATTACCCGCAGGGCGCTGAATACCAGCGCTACCTGAAGTCGGTCGCCGACCGCAACGCGCTGCGCGACCACATCCGCTTCAGCACCGAGGTGCGGGCGCTGCGCTGGTTGGAGGACCGCAAGCTGTGGGAGGTGCACACCGTCGCCGCCGACGGCACCGAACAGGTCAGCCACGCCAATGTCGTGATACCCGCGGCGGGTTACCTCAACCGCCCGCGCTGGCCCGAGCTGGCCGGCCGGGAGACCTTCGCCGGAGTGAGCATCCATTCCGCCGAATGGGATCCGGCACTGTCGCTGCGCGGCAAGAAGGTGGCGATCATCGGCGCGGGTTGCACCGCCGTGCAGATCGTGGACGCCTCGGTGGACGAGGTCGAACACCTGACGGTCTTCCAACGCCAGCCGCACTGGGTCGCCCCGCGCAAGCGGCTCACCGACGACGTCCCCGCGCACCGCCGGTGGTTGAACGCCCACGTGCCGTTCTACGCCAACTGGATCCGGCTCAAGTCGTTCTGGGGCACCGCCGACAACAACTATCCGGTCATCGTGCGTGATCCGGAGTGGGCAGCCGAGCACCTGTCGATCTCCCCGGCCAACGACGTGCTGCTGCAGATGTGTCGCGACTACATCGACCGCGTCTTCGGCGCCGACACCGACCTCGGCAAGAAGGTCACCCCCGACTTCGCGCCCTACGGCAAGCGGATCATCCGTGATCCCGGCGGCTATTACGCGGCACTGACCCGCGAGCACGTGGACGTGGAGGCCAGCGAGCCGGCGGCGGTCAACGAACGCGGCATCCTCACCCAGGACGGCCGCCAGATCGATCTCGACGTGATCATCTACGCCACCGGTTACCACCTGGACTTCCTGTCCACCATCGACATCCAGGGCCGCGACGGTGTCCGCCTGGACCAGGTGTGGGGTGACAGCCCGAGCGCCTACCGGGGCGGGCTGGTGCCCGGGTTCCCGAACCTGTTCATCTCCTCGGCACCCAACTACAGCCCGGGCCACGGTGCCGGACACAACTTCGGTGTCGAGGTGATGGTGCACTACGTGATGGAGTGCCTGCAGCTGCTGGCCGAGCGGGGGCCGAGACCCTGGAGGTCACCCCCGAGGCGTTCGAGACTTACGTGCGCCAGATCGACGAGACGATGGCGCAGACGGTGTGGTGCCATACCCCGACCGCGCACACCTACTACCGCTCGGGCGGTGGGCGGATCGTGACCGCGTTCCCGTTCCGGCTGATCGACGTGTGGCAGAGCCACCGCGCCCCGAAAGAAGAGGATCTGCAACTGCGATGACCGGATTGCTCAGCGGGAAAACAGCTCTGGTGACCGGTAGCAGCCGGGGGATCGGTCGCGCCATCGCGCAGCGGCTGGCCGCCGAGGGCGCGACGGTGGCGGTGACCGCCCGGTCGTATCAGCCCTCGGCGTCGACTCGGGCAGGCACCACGGCCGAGCTGCCGGGCACCATCGGGGAGACCATCGCCCTGATCGAGGCCGCCGGCGGCTCCGCGTTCGGCCTGGCCTGCGATCTGGAGGACGCCGAGCAGCGGTCCCGGTTGGTCGATCAGGTCGTGGAACGCACAGGGCGACTGGACATCCTGGTGAACAATGCCGGGTACGCCGACTATTCGGTCATCGAGGACATGTCCATGGACACCTTCGAGCGCACCATCGAGCACTACGTCCGCACCCCGTTCGTGCTGACCCAGGCGGCGGTCCCACACATGCGCCGCCAGGGCGCCGGATGGATCGTCAACATCGGTTCGGTCACCGGGCTGGCACCGGCGCGGCCCTACCGGGAGTACAACAAGACCTCCGGCGACGTCATCTACGCCTCGATGAAGGCCGCGCTGCACCGCTTCACCCAGGGCGTCGCCGCCGAACTGCTGGACGCCGATATCGCGGTCAACGCGGTCGGCCCGTCCAGCGCGGTCCGCACCCCGGGCGCGGCCAGCCTGATCCCGGACAGCTTCCCGACCGAGCCGGTCGAGTACCTCGCCGAGACCGTGTTGGCGATGTGCCACCGGCCGGCCGCCGAACGCACCGGGCTGGTCGCGTTCAGCCTGCACTACCCGTGGTCGCAGCAGCTCGCCGTGCACAGCCTGGACGGACGCGAGGTCCTGCCCCCGCTGGAGCCGCCGGCCACCGCCAACCCCAACATCCTGCCCGCCGGGATGTGAGCGCCGCGCTCAGCGCAGTACGCCGTCGGGGTCGTCGCCGAAACTGTGGCAGACCCGTTCGCGCACAATGAATCCCGGGCATTCCGGGTCGAACCACTGGTCCACCACCGCCCAGTGGATGGGGTGCATCAGATAGGCGCCCATGATGCCGTCGGCATCGCTGAACTCCTGCTCGAAGACGTGGGTCCAGGCGTTGCCGACGGTGCGTTCGGGCGTGCTGAGTTGCCAGGCACCGATGGTCGACACGTATCCGGGTAACCGGCCCAGATCGGCCTCGAAGCGGGCGACGGTATCGGGATCGGTGTCGGGAGCCACCCGCAGCAGCAGGGTGCGGTAGACGCTGCCGCGGGGTCGCCCGGCGAGCAGGGTGGGGGAGCCTGAATAGTCCACACCGTTGACCCGGTTGACCGCCGGATCCGCCAGCGCGGCATCGACATCGGCGGCCACCGCGTCCCGTTCGGCGGCGGTCGCGAAGCGCAGATGCAGCAGCAGGTCGCCGCCGTTGCGGCTGCCCGCATCGGTGGGGGCGACCAGCCGCCGGACCGCGCCGGCGGACCGGCCAGCCGCCGAAGGCCGTCGGCCACCCGGGCGCGGTCGGCCTCGGGGACGTCGACGAGACGGGTGAGGTTATACATCGCAGAGCCCCTCGACATCGTGGTAGGCCGCGGCGGCGCTGCGGTCGCGTTCGACGATCAACTCGGCAACGCTGTCCCACCAGGCGCCCAGCGCGGGGTCCGGCCGGCCCTGCCAGGTCATCTCCCACCACGCCCGGGCGCTGGGCAGCGACCAGGTGACGGTGACGGTATTGGACTCGGATTCATACCAGATCGGCGGTGAGACAAGCACATTGCACAGGGTCATGCCGCGCTCCCGGGCGCCCGGCGCGTAGCCGGCCAGGTAGGTGTCGACGAACTCGCGGGCCCGCCCGGGACGAGTGACCACGCGGTCGACGACGAAGACTTCACCGGCTGCCATGGAGCTGAGCCTAGGTCGGCGCCCGGGGTCGAGGTCCGGCGTTCCCGACCATCGGGAGACCGGCGTTGACGTGCGGCGCCGCGAGGTCAACGGTGGTCTGATGACCGACCCCAGCCCCGATCCGTTCGGCCCCGCCCAGCTCGGACCCGTCCGGTTGCGCAACAGAATCGTGAAAGCCGCGACCTCGGAGGGGCGTTCACCGGATGGCCGGGTCACCGACGACCTGATCGACTTTCACCGCGGCTTCGCCGAGGGTGGGGTCGGGATGACGACCGTCGCCTACTGCTGTGTGTCCCCGCAGGGGGCCAGCGCGCCCGGGCAGATCGTGATGGACGCCGATGCGGTGCCCGGGCTGCGCCGGCTCACCGATGCGGTACACGACGCCGGGGCCGCGATCTCCGCGCAGCTGGGGCACGCCGGGGTGGTGGCGCCGAAGAAACTGACCGGCGTGACGGCGGTGGCGCCGAGCAGGTTCGTCAACCCGACCTCCTTCGCCTACTGCCGGGAGATCCGGCGCGAGGAGATCGCGGCCGTCATCACACAGTTCGCCGAGGCCGCCCGAGTCGCGGTGGGCGCCGGATTCGACGCCGTGGAACTGCATTTCGGGCACCTGTACCTGCCCAGCTCGTTCCTGAGCCCGTTGATCAACCGGCGCAAGGACGAGTACGGCGGCGACATCGACAACCGGTCCCGGCTGGTGCGCGAGATCGCCCAACGGGTGCGTGAGGTCGTCGGCGACCGGATCGCGGTGATCGCCAAACTCGACATGGACGACGGTCTGCCGGGCAGCATCTGGATCGACGAGGCGCTGCGCACGGCGCAACTGCTCGATGGTGATGCCGCCCTCGATGCCATCGAGCTGACCCAGGGTTCGTCGGTCTACCGGCCGATGTACCTGTTCCGCGGGGACGTGCCGGTGCGGGAGTTCGCCAAGGTGATGCCGCCGATGCTGCGCCCGGGGGTGCGGATCCTGGGCAAGGGGGTGATGGGCAGCTATCCCTACGAGGACCTCTACATGCTGCCGGCGGCGCGGCAGTTCGTGCCGGTCATGAAGAACACCAAGCTCGTTCTGCTGGGTGGCATCACCAACCGGGAGCACCTGGAGACCGGGCTGCGCGAGGGATTCGACTTCCTGGCGATGGGCCGGGCGCTGCTGCGCGAACCGGATCTGGTGAACCGGATGGCCGCCGATGCCGGGGTGCGCAGCCGCTGCAATCACAACAACAAGTGCATGGTGACGGTGTTCGGTCGCACGCACTGCGTGCTGGACCCGGCGCAGCGCTACGGCGCGGCAGTCCCGATGCTGCCCACCAGTCCGGCCACGTCCGCGCAGACCTGAGCACGGGCGCGGGTGCAGATGTCGAAGGCCGGCATCGTCATGAACCCGTGCACGCCGCCCTCGAAGAACCGGGACACCGTCGGCACCCCGGCCGCCTGCAGCGCCCCGACGTAGGCCAGCCCCTCGTCACGCAGCGGATCATGGCCGGCCACAACGGCGATCGCCGGCGGCAGCCCGGACAGATCCTCGGCCGCCAGCGGTGAGGCGTACGGATTGCTCCGGTCGGAGAGATCGGGCACGTACTGGTCCCAGTACCACCGCAGGGCCGGGGCCGGGTTGTAGAACCCGGCGCCGAACCGCCGGTGGGACTCGGTGTCGAAGTCCGCGGCGATCACCGGGTACAGCAGCAGTTGGCCGGCCAGCCGGGGCCCGCTGCGGTCCCGCGCCATCAGCGCGGTGACCGCGGCCAGATTGCCGCCGGCGCTGTCGCCGCCGACGAGCACCGCGTCCGGGTCGCCGCCGAGTTCGTCGACGTGCTCGGCCGCCCAGACGGTGGCGGCGTAGACGTCCTCCGCCGCGGCCGGCCACTGTCCTTCCTCGGCCGCCCGCCGGTAGTGCACCGAAACCAGCACGGCGGGAAGGCGATTGGTGAAGTCGCGGCACAACCCGTCGTGACTGTCCAGATCGCAGAACACCCAGCCGCCGCCGTGCGCGTAGACCAGGGTGGGCACCGGACCGTCGGCGGCGGCGTCGGGACGGTAGATGCGCACCGTCACCGGTCCGTCCGGCCCGGGGATCTGCCGGTCCTCGACCGCGGCGACCGGTTCGGGATTTTCGGGGGCGACGAACCGGGCCCGGATGGCGGCGCGGGCCTGCTCACCGGTCATGGTGTGCACCGGCGGAAAGCCGCCGTCCAGGGTCTCGATGATCGCCGCGATCTGCGGGTCCAGGCTCATGCCTGACGGCCGTTCGGGGTGCGCCCGGCATGCTGGCCGACGAGGCCGCGCAGCGGCCGCATCTGCTGCAGGGTCGGCGCCACCCGGGCCGGACCACCCTCGACCGCACGCCAGATGCCCATCGCCGCCATCCGGACCGGCGCGACGAGTTGCTGGTCGAACTTCATGTGGCTCATCGGCCCGCACACCGACACCGCCGCGACCGCCTCGCCGGGATCGCCGATCGGCGCCGCCACACAGCCGAAGCCGGGCACCGACTCCTCGCGGTCGAAGGCGATGCCGTGCGAGCGCACCTTGAGCAGCTCGTTGCGCAGCTGTGCGGGGGTGGAGATGGAGTACTTGGTCCGCCGCGGCAGTGGGGCGGCGTCGTAGGCCCGGATGTCCTGCTCGTCGGCGAACGCCAGCATGGCCTTGCCGACGGCGGCGCAGTGCGCGGGCTGACGTCCGCCGACCCGGGTCGGGATGGCGGCGGTCATCCGATTGCCCACCTTCTCCATGTAGACGACGTCGGGTCCTTCCAGCACGGCGAGGTGCACGACGAGGCCGGTGGCGGCGTGCAGTTCGTGCAGCATCGGGATCGCGGCCTTGTGCAACCGGTCCTGGTGCACGGCCAGCGAGCCCAGCTCCACCAGTCGCATGCCCAGCTCGTAGTCGCGTCCGCTGCGGCGCAGCCACCGCAGCTGGACCAGTCGCTCCAGCATGCGGTGGGCCGAGGAACGAGGGAGGCCGGTGCGCCGGACGATCTGGGCGAGGGTGAGCCGGCCCGGTCCGTCGAAAGCGTCCAGGACGAGTGACACCCGGTCGATGACGGCGCTCGGGGTCTCGGGGGTCGCCCTGTCCGCGGGTGCGGGCGGAGCGTCGATAGTCACGGTCATCGGGAAACCTCCGGGCAGTCATATAACTAATAGGCATATGCCTAATGGTCATATAGAACTATCACATTGTTGTGGCTGCTGTCACATGAATGCCGCGATTGTGAACCGTGCCGAAAACGCCGAAACCCGGCCGCGGGACAACGCGACCGGGTGTGACCTGCAGACGAACGGTCTGCGATCGGATTCGGCGAGAGATCAGGGCCGCATGGCGGCGGGCAGGTCATCGACCCACTGATGACCCCAGTAGCTGTCGGCGGTGATCTCCTCCGCGGTGTAGTAGCTCTCGTCAACCCGCATCCCGGCGGTACCGAACTCGATGTCCCAGTCGCCGGGGGCCCGCACGTAGAACGACACCATCTTGTCGTTGGTGTGCCTGCCCAGCGTCGAGGACAGTTGGAAACCGTCCCGGTTGACCCGGTCGAGTGCCTGCCCGACCGCGTCGAGGGTGTCCACCTCCACCAT
The DNA here is from genome assembly GCA_900078775.1 of Mycolicibacterium aurum. Taxonomy (GTDB): domain Bacteria; phylum Actinomycetota; class Actinomycetes; order Mycobacteriales; family Mycobacteriaceae; genus Mycobacterium; species Mycobacterium aurum_A. The sequence continues at coordinate 2,130,680 of LT549889.1, read as the reverse complement.
CAGGTGGACCAGGCCCGGATCGCGCAGCGTGCCGGCCGGGCACAGGGCCAGGCTGTGGTGACGCTGGTTGACGCCCAGGAACCGCACGCGCACCGGGCCGAACTCCGGTGGCACCGGCACCCGGAACGCGCCGCGGGTCACGAAGCCGAGCACATCGGTGTAGAAATCGAGCAGTGCGGGCACGTCCAGGGCCGGCAGCACCACGTGCCCGAGGCCCTGATCACCGGTGACGAATCGGGCACCGAAGGGGGTGACGACCGGGCTGTGATCGAGCACCGGGCCGTGAAAGACCTCCAGGGCGGTGCCGGCCGGATCCTCGAACGTGATCACCTGCTCGACCCGGCGCAGGTCGGCTTCGGCCAGTGAGAGTTCCTTGTACGTCGTGCCCGCTGCCTCCAGCCTGCGCTTCACCTCATCGAGGTCCCGGCCGTCGCGCACCTCCCAGCCGACCGTCACGATCTTGTCGGTGGCACCGGGGGAGACGACGATGCGCGCGGCCCGCTCATCCATCCGTAGATACAGCGACTCCGGATCCGGCCCGTGTCCGGTGGCGAAACCCAGTACGTCGAACGCGAATCGGCGCCAGCGCGGGAGGTCGGTGGCCTGCACCGTCACATACCCGAGGCTCTTGATCAGACCCATGCTGTATTCCTCCTAGATCATCGCCCGCAGCGGACCCTGCGGATCCACCCCGAGCGAGCTCAGTGCCGACGCGTGGTAGATGGTGCCGGGGGTGTGGATCGCGTGCACCTGCCCGACGTGCACATCGCGCCAATACCGTTGCAGCGGTTTGTCCATTCGGGTTCCGTTGCCGCCGCAGCGGGCGAAGATCTCGTCGACCGCGGACACCGCGCGCCATACCGCGCGCACCTGGGTGCGGCGGCCGGCCGCCCGGTCGGCGAAGGACACTTCCTTGCCGGCGTCGACCATGTCGTAGATCCGGTCCACATTGGCCAGCAGTTCCTGGCGGGCGGCATTGATGTCGGCGGCGGCCTCACCGATCGCGTACATCACGTACGGGTCGTCCTTGACGGCGACGCCGCTGGCGTTCACCCGCTCGCGCTGGTAGGCCAGCGCCGCGGCCAGCGCACCCTCGGCGATGCCGATGGTCGCCGAGGAGATGCCCAGCGGGAACATCGTCGACCACGGCATCAGGTAGAGGGTGTCGGTCATCCCCGCCTCTCGCTGCGCGGTGCCGTCCATCACCTTCATGCCGTCCATGGTCCGGTAACTCGGCACGAACGCGTCGGAGACGATGACGTCCTTGGACCCGGTGCCGCGCAGGCCCACGACATCCCAGGAGTCCTCGACGATCTGGTAATCCTTGCGGGGCAGGATCATGTGCAGCATCTGTGGGGGCATCAGCGGCACACCGGCCTCGTCGCCGAGCATGGCGCCCAGGATGATCCAGTCGCAATGGTCGGTGCCCGAACTGAACTGCCAGCGCCCGTTGAAGATATAGCCGCCGTCCACCGGCTTGGCGACGCCCTGCGGCGCGTAGGGCGAGGCGACCCAGGTGTCGACGTCGTCGGCCCAGATCTCCGCGCCCACCCGCGGGTCGGCGTAGGCCAACTGGTACGGATGCACTCCGACGACACCGTTGATCCACCCGGCGGACGGGTCGAGTGCCGCGGTGGCCATCACCGTCTCGGCGAACTCGCGGGGATGGACCTCCAGCCCGCCGTGCTTCTTCGGTTGCAGCAGCCGGATATTGCCGATCTGCTTCATCGTCTTGACCGTGTCGTCGGTCAGCTTCCCGATCTTCTCGGCCTCCTCGGCCTGCCCGCGCAGCGCCTCGGCGAACTCGTCGAGACGGTCGATCACCCGTTGTGTCATGTCTGTGATGGTGTCCGTTTCGATGCCCGGACCGCGGGTGCCGTCCCGGTCAGCGGACGTGAATCGGCGGCTCGAGGAGTCTAGAACTCGACCTCGACGGTGTCCGACAGCGGTCGGGCCTGGCAGGCCAGGAAAAGGCCGTCGGCGATGTCGTCCTCTTCCAGGATGGCCGTACTACCCAATTCGACCCGGCCCTCGACCACGGTGGCCGCGCAGGAGCCGCAGTTGCCCTCCCGGCACGAGTAGGGCACCTCGATGCCGGCGGCCAGCATGGTGTCGACCAGATTGCGACCCGTCGGCCAACGCAGATCGTGTACGTCGCCGTCGATCCGGATCCGGGCCTCGACGGCCGGACCGTCGTCCGCGGCGGTGGCGGTATCGGGGTCGGGTTCGGTGAACGGATCTCCGTCCAGCGACTGGAAGACCTCCAAATGGATCTTGTCCCGGGGGATTCCGGCCTCGGTGAGTGCTTCCTTGACCACCGCCATGAACGGGGCCGGCCCGCAGATGAACGATTCGCAGCCGGCGAACATCTGGGCGAACATCCCCAGCTGCGCGCGGGTGGGCAGGCCCTGGATCGATTCCAGCCAGTGCAGCACGGTCAATCGGCCCGCATACCGGGCCGCGAGCTCGCGCAGTTCGGACGCGAAGATCACCGACGCCTCATCGCGGTTGGCGTAGCACACCACCACCCGTCCGGTGCCCGCGGTGAGCACCGATTTCAGGATGGACATCACCGGTGTGATGCCGCTGCCGGCGGCCCACAGCAGGAAGTCGGCGTCCAGATCACCCGGGGTGAAGAGGCCGGTGGGCGGCAGCGACTCGATGGTGTCGCCGACGGAGACGTTGTCGCACAGCCAGTTCGACCCGTAGCCGCCCACGGTGCGCTTGACGGTGACTTTCGGCGCATCGTCGGTGTGCGGCGAACTGGCCAGGGAGTAGCAACGGGCCACCGAGCCGGTCCGATCGCTCGGGATGCGCAGCGTCAGGAACTGGCCGGGCCGGTAGTCGAATCGCCCGCGGTGCTCGGCGGGAACGGTGAACACCAGGGATCTGGCATCGTGGCTCTCCTCGATCACCTCGGTGACGGTGAGGGGCACGGCCCGGGAAGCGGCCGGCGGTCGGCGGTCGGTTTCGGCGTCGGTCATGGCCGGCAAGTCTGGCCGACGCTGGGCGGCGGTCGGGGTGGCGCTACCGGTGGACGGGACGGAATCCGACGATCGGATGACCGTTGACCGGGAAACGATCGGGCCCGCCGGCGACGGCGGCCCTAGCGTTCGGGAGGTGACTGCGACTCAGGACCATGTCGACGTTGTTGTGGTTGGCGCCGGATTCGGTGGCCTCTACGCCTTGCACAAATTCCGCGGGCAGGGCCGGTCGGTGCGCGTGTTCGAGGCGGCACCGGAGGTCGGGGGAACCTGGTATTTCAACCGGTACCCCGGCGCGCGTTGCGATGTGGAGAGTCTCGACTACAGCTACTCGTTCTCCGATGAGCTCCAGCAGGAGTGGACCTGGACGGAGAAGTACGCCACCCAGGGCGAGATCCTGGCCTACATCAAGTGGGTCGCCGACAAGCTGGACCTGCGCTCGGGTATCACCTTCAACACCCGGGTCATCTCAGCGGTGTTCGACGAGGACGCGCTGCGCTGGACGGTGACCACCGACACCGGGGAGGTCGTCTCGGCGCGCTTCGTGGTGATGGCCACCGGACCGTTGTCATCCCCGCTGAAGCCGGACATCGCCGGGCTCGACAGCTTCGCCGGCGAGACGTATCACACCGCGCATTGGCCGCACGAGGACGTCGACTTCACCGGCAAGCGGGTCGCCGTCATCGGCACCGGGTCATCGGGCATCCAGTCGATCCCGATCATCGCCGCGCAGGCCGCGCAGCTCTACGTCTTCCAGCGCACCCCGAATTACAGTGTGCCGGCGGGCAACCGGCCGCTGAGCGCGGAGGAGGTCGAGCAGGCGAAGGCGACCTACGCCGACCGGCGGGACAAGTCCTGGCGCAGCGGTGGCGGCTCTCCGCACGTCGCGCACCCCAAGCTGACGATGGAGGCCAGCGCCCAGGAACGCCGGGAGGCGTTCGAGCGGCGCTGGGACCTCGGCGGGGTGCTTTTCTCCAAGACGTTCTCCGACCAGATGATCGATGCGCAGGCCAATGAGGAGGCCCGCAAGTTCTACGAGGAGAAGGTGCGCGCGGTCATCGACGATCCGGCCGTCGCGGATCTGCTGATCCCCAACGACCATCCGATCGGGACCAAACGGATCTGCACCGACACCAACTACTTCCAGACCTTCAACCGGCCCAACGTGCGACTGATCAGCGTCCGCAAGACGCCGATCGAGTCGATCGACGCCACCGGGATCAACACCACCGAAGAACATTTCGACGTGGACGCGATCGTGCTGGCGACGGGTTTCGACGCAATGACGGGCACCCTGGCCAAGATCGACATCGTCGGCCGCGGCGGGCAGCACCTGGTCGACGACTGGACCGGCGGGCCGCGGACCTACCTCGGCCTCGGGGTCGACGGATTCCCCAACCTGTTCCTCGTCTCCGGCCCCGGGGCACCCGCGGTGCTGGCGAACATGGTGTTGCACGCCGAGGCGCACGTGAACTGGATCGCCGACGCGATCGACCACCTCGACGAGCACGGGTTCGCCGGCATCGAGGCCGGCACCGACGCGGTCGACGAGTGGGTCGCCGAATGCAACAAGCGTGCCGAGGCGACCCTGTTCCCCAAGGCCAACTCGTGGTACATGGGCGCCAACGTGCCGGGCAAGCCGCGGGTGTTCATGCTCTTCATCGGTGGCTTCGCAACGTATCTGGACATCTGCGCCGAGGTCGCCGACGCGGGGTACAAGGGCTTCAATCTGCTCAAGCGTTCGTGATGCCGGTGGGTACCTATGTGGTGACCGGGTCGGCTTCGGGCATGGGGCAGGCCACCGCGGAGCGGCTACGGGCGGCAGGCCATCGGGTGATCGGTGTCGACATCAAGGACGCCGATGTGGTGGCCGACCTGTCCACGGACGCCGGCCGTGCCGCCGCGGCCGAGTCCGTCCTGCAGCACTGCTCGGGAGTCCTCGACGGTGCCGTGCTCGCCGCGGGACTCGGTCCGCTACCCGGCCGGGACCGGCTGATAGCCCAGGTCAACTACTTCGGGGTCGTCGACCTGTTGGAGGCGCTACGGGTAGCGCTGGCCCGCTCGGGTCGCGCGAAAGTCGTGGTGGTCGCCAGCAATTCGACCACCACCACACCCGCGGTGCCGCGCCGCGCCGTTCGTGCACTGCTGAACGGCGATGTCGAGGCGGCCCTGCGGGCGGTGCGCTGGTTCGGGAAGCGGTCGGCGCCGATGACCTATGCGGCATCGAAGATCGCGGTGTCCCGCTGGGTCCGGCGCCGCGCGGTGACCGCGGACTGGGCCGGTGCGGGGATCCGGCTCAACGCCATCGCCCCGGGAGCGATCCAGACGCCATTGCTGGCCGAGCAACTGGCCAACCCGTCCGAAGCCAAGGCGATCAACGCGTTTCCCGTGCCGATCGGCGGCTTCGGCGCCGCCGGTCAGCTCGCGGACTGGATGGTGTTCATGCTCTCGGATGCCGCGGACTTCCTCTGCGGCAGCGTCGTCTTCGTGGACGGCGGATCCGACGCCTACTTCCGGTCCGACTCATGGCCGGTGCGGGTGCCGGCCACCATGCTGCCGCGTTACGCGGCCCGATTCCTCGGGTTTCGGCGCGCTATGCGCCGTCGGTGAGGAAGGCCAGCACGGCCCGCTCGAAGGCGGCCTTGGCCTCGATCATCACCCAGTGCCCGCAGTTCGGGAACACATGCAGCTCGGCGTTGGGGATGGTGCGCATCGGCACCAGCGCCATGTCCAGCGGACTCACCCGGTCGTCGCGGCCCCAGGTGAGCAGCGTCGGCGCCGCCACCTTGTGCATGGTGGCCCACGGCAGCGGGAAGTCGGCTGTGCGCATCATCTCCATCATCGCCGCGAACGCGGCCTTGCCGTACATGCGCCGCGCGGCCGCCAGCGTCTCGGGTTCGGTGGCCAGCTCCCAGCGTTCGGCGATCAGTTCCTCGGTGACCAGTGTCTCGCTGTAGACCATCGAGCGCAGCCAGTCGATGAGCCGCTGACGGGTCGGATCCTCGGTGAACTCCTGGAGCAGCCGAATGCCCTCACTGGGGCCGGGACTGAAGATGTTGGTGCCGATCCCGCCGATGGTCACCAGCTTCCCGATCCGGTCCGGGTGATGGGTCGCGAAGTTGATCCCGACCCCGCCGCCCATCGAGTTGCCGATCACGTCGACACGCTCCAATCCCAGCGCATCGACGAACTGCACGGCAGCTCCCTGCGCGTCGAGCATGGGGTGGCCGCCGAAGTCGTCGCTGACACCGAATCCGGGGAACTCCAGCACCAGGCAGCGGAAGTGCCGGGCGAACACGTCGATGTTGCCGCGGTAGTTCCGCCAGCCCGTGACACCCGGTCCGGATCCGTGCAGCAACAGCAGCGGGGGACCGTCGCCGGCCTCGTGATAGCGCAGGACCCCCGAGGGGGTGCTGATCTCCCGGAGGCTTTCGCGGTAATCGACTGTCATCCCACGATTCCACACGATCCACCGCGGAAAGACACCCCGGTGTTCCGTTCGGCGAGACAACGTCCTTACCCGCGGCTCGGTTGCCAGGAGGATGTCGCCAGCCGCACCCCACCATGAGGAGAATCCATGCCGGACGCATCGGTGGCCGAGCCCGCGCTGTTGCGACGCGTCGCGCTGTCGAGCCTGCTGGGTACCGCCATCGAGTACTACGACTTCCTGGTCTACGGCACCATGAGCGCGCTGGTGTTCGGGCTGGTGTTCTTCCCCGACTCCAGTCCGGCCGCGGCCACCATCGCGGCCTTCGGCACCCTGGCGGCCGGATACCTGGCCCGCCCGGTCGGCGGAATCCTGTTCGGGCACTTCGGTGATCGGCTGGGACGCAAGTCGATGCTGGTGTTGACGATGGTGCTGATGGGCTCGGCCAGCTTTCTCATCGGCCTGCTCCCGAGCTTCGCGGCGATCGGTGTCGCGGCGCCGATCCTGCTGGTGCTGCTACGGGTGATCCAGGGTGTCGCGATCGGCGGCGAGTGGGGCGGTGCGACGCTGATGGTGACCGAGCACGCCGAGGCCGATCGGCGCGGGTTCTGGAACGGCGTGATGCAGATGGGATCGCCGATCGGGTCGCTGCTCTCGGTCGCCGTCGTCACCCTGGTCACGCTGCTCGCGGACGAGGCGCTGCTGTCCTGGGGTTGGCGGATCCCGTTCCTGATCAGTCTGGTGCTGTTGGGTATCGGCATGTACGTGCGGCTGTCGATCACCGAGAGCCCGGTCTTCGAGGCCGCGGCCCGGTCGGCGCAGGCAACGCGCCCCCGCCTACCGTTCGTGCAGGTCCTGCGGAGGCCGCGGACGCTGATCCTGGCGTGCGCCGTCGGCATCGGGCCGTTCGCCCTGACTGCGCTCATCAGCACGTACATGATCAGTTACGCCACCGCGATCGGTTATCACCGCACCGATGTGATGACCGCACTGATCTTCACCTCGCTGATCGGACTGGTCACCATCCCGCTGTTCTCGGCGCTGTCGGACCGCGTCGGCCGCCGCGCGGTGATGCTCACCGGTGCGGTCGGCATCATGGTGTACGCGTGGCCGTTCTACGCACTGGTGGACCTGCGCTCGCAGACCTATCTGGTGGTGGCGATGATGATCGCGCAGGCGATCCAGTCGATGATGTACGCCCCGCTGGGCGCCCTGTTCTCGGAGATGTTCGGGACGGCGGTGCGTTACACCGGCGCGTCGATGGGCTACCAGCTCGCGGCGTTGCTCGGTGCCGGTTTCACGCCGCTGATCGCCAGCAGCCTGCATGCGCACGGTGTGTCGCGGACGCCGTTGGTGGCGTTGGCCGCCGGCTGCGGGCTGGTCACGGTGCTGGCGGTATGGCGGATCAGCGAGACCCGCGGGACCGACCTCAGCACGGTGTGACAGGAATACCGGGCGCCCGTTCACGGTCGTAGCCCTCATGGGAAACACGGATCCGATAAGTGGCAAGGTTGTGGCGATCACCGGCGCGAGCAGTGGGATAGGGGAGGCGACGGCACGATTGCTGGCCGCCCGTGGCGCGCGGGTGGTGCTGGGCGCACGACGCACCGACCGGCTCGAGCGCATCGCCGCCGAACTGCCACCTGATCAGGTGCGCACCGTCGCCACCGATGTCACCCGCGCGGACGATCTGCTGCGGTTGGTGTCGGTGGCCGTCGACGAGTTCGGCCGGCTCGACGTGCTGGTCTCCAACGCCGGGGTGGGTTCCATCGGAGCGCTGGCCGACGGGGATGTGGCCAGTTGGTCGGCGATGATCGATGTCAACCTGCGTGGCGTGCTGCATGGTATCGCCGCGGCGCAACCGGTGTTCCGGCGCCAGGGCAGTGGGCATTTCGTCACCACGGTCTCGACGGCCGGGTTGAAGATCCTGCCGCAGATGGGCGTCTACGCCGGCACCAAGAACGCGGTTCGCACGGTTATGGAGGCACTGCGTCAGGAGTCCACCGACGGCGTCATCCGGACCACGTCCGTTTCTCCGGGATTCGTCCGCACCGAGTTCGACGGAACGGTCACCGACCCGGTGCTGCGCAACCAGATCCGCACCAACATGGATACTTTCGGTCTACCGCCGGACGCGGTGGCACGCGCCATCGCCTTCGCGATCGAGCAGCCTGAGGGTGTGGAGATCGGGGACCTCACCATCCGGCCGACCGTGCAGAACTGAGCAGCAGGCTCATCCCGCCGCGGTGGCCTGCCAGTCCCGGGCCGCGACGAGTTCGGGGATCAGCGTCTCGGTGAGCAGGCGGACGTCGTCGACGTCGTCGCCGGGGTAGCGCAGGGTGGCGGTCGCGGTGGGTACCTCACCGCCGACACCGACCACGGTGGTACCGCGCGGACCGGTCCACTCGGCCATCTGCGCCTCCCACGCCGAACCGGCGAAGACCAGCATCCGCAGATCACTGTTCTTGGTGCGGTAGACGTCGACGTGGCTCCAGTCGCCGCTCTCACAGCCGATCGCCGACCGGCGCGGGCCCTCCCGCAGCATCAGCGCGCCCTGCTGGGCGGAGCACATCCGGTGCGCGGGCGCCACCAGATGCGTCTCGTCGCGTCCCAGCAGCAGGCCGGAAATCTCTGGCAGCCAATCCTTCTCGGCGCTCAGCAGATGATCGCTGGCGCGCGCCGCGGCGGCCACCGACTCGACCAGCGAGTCGGTCGGGGTTCCGGTCAGATGGCATTCCAGCGCCATCAGCAACGCCAGGGTGTGCTGGTAGCTGCGGCAGGCCACGCCACCGACCTCGGGTTCGGCCAGCAGTTCCACCGTCGCAGCGCAGGCCTCGGTGATCGCCGAGCCGGCGGTGTTGGTCAGGGCCACCGCGTAAGCCGAGTCGTCGACGCGCGCCAGGGCGTCCAGCGTCTCGACCGAGCCGCCGGAGGCCGAGGTGGCCACCACGAGGGTGCCCGGCCCCCACTGCGGCAGCAGTTGCGAGGACGCGATGTCGGACACCGCGCACACCCCGTGTGCGCGCAGCCGTGCCGCGGCGACACCAGCGGCATACGCCGAGGAGCCCATGCCGAGGAAGACCACCCCGCAGGTGTCCCCGGGCACCACGTCGGCCCACGGATTACGTTGTGCCAGTGCATCGGCCAGATTCGACAAGACATCGGGCTTACGGGCGAGATCGGAGGCGAAGCCGTCGGGTTTCATGAGCTCGTTTCCTGGATCAGGGCGGGCAATGCCGCATCGGGGACATACATCCAGCGGGGTAGGTGGCGCCCGGCGTAGACGATCTCGCGCAGCACCTGCTGCAGTCGCAGCGCCGGTAGCGCGGTGTCGACGTGCAGCTCGGCGTGGCCGGTCTGGGCGAGCCTGTACAGGTATGCGTTTCGCAGCGTGGCCCGGGCCGCCTCGTCGACCGGGACCAAGGTCGCCGGGTCGAGCTCGCCGCGGCGGGCCGCGACGATGGCCACATGGGACAGCGACTGCAGGATGCCGGCCAGATCGACCGCGGCCGGCACCGGCAATACCCGCTCGGCGGGTGCCAGCACCGGGTTGCCGTCGAAATCGGTGATGACCAACCGGTCGTCGGTGCGCAGTACCTGGCCGACGTGCAGATCACCGTGCGCGTCCAGGATCGGCACGTCCACCAGATCCGCCAGGCTCTCCAGGGCCTCGGCGACGGCATCGGCGTGTTCGGTGAGCAGGGCCGCATTGGCCGGGCCGGCCAGCGCGCGCGCCTCGGACAGCGTGGCGAAGGCATTGTCGCGCCAGCGTCGGGCGTCGGCGGGGGTGGACCGCACCACGGTGGCCGCCAGGGCGGCGTGCAGATCGGCGACCACCGCACCCAGGGTGTCGCAGGTGGCGGTGACGGCGGTCAGGTCACCGGCGCGCGCCGCGGCGGTGAACATGTCCTTGGCCCAGGTCCAGCCGTCGACGGCGCCGGGCAGGTAGCCGGTGACCGTGGCCACCAGCGTCTCCGGGCCCTCGTCGGGGGCCCAGGTCAGCACGGCCCACGGCGTCGGCATGGCGGTGAACCCGGCCGCGGTCAGGGTCGCCAACCGGCGCGGCGCGGGATGCGGCCCGGGTTCCAGATGCGTCGCCCACTTCACCACGGCCGCCTCGCCGACGATGACCGATTCGTTGGTCTGGTCCACCGTGATCGGCTGTTCGATCCCCGGGGTGTACCGGTCGACCCAGGACACCACGGTGAACCGGCCGTGCCGCGAACGCCCCGGATGTTCGGCGATGAACCGTAGCAGCGCGTCGGCGGCCCCGCTGCCGGCGCTGGCCCGCTGCCGGGCGCCGTCGGGGTCGACGACCGGAACGGCCGCGAGCGTGCCGCCGGTATCGGTGACGGCCAGGGCGTGCCGCGCCCCGAGGCGCAACACGTCAGTGGTGGAGTCGGCGGGCACGGTCAGTCTGCGGAGCGCCGGTGTGCCAGGCCCACGCTTTCGATGACGTCGGCCGCCCGGCTCAGCCCGTCACGTTCCCGGACGCCGGTGCCGATGGCGGAAACCCGTTGCCGCAGATCGTCATCGGCGAGGATGCGGTCCAGGGCGCCGGTGAGTTCCTGGTCGGCGAAGTGGTAGGTGTCCAGCCGCACACCGAGGTTGAGTTCGTGGACACGCTGGGCGTTCTCGTACTGGTCCCAGAACAACGGGAGCACGATCAGCGGCTTACCGAAATGCAGGGCCTCGGTGGTGGTGTTGTTGCCGCCGTGCGAGATCACCACGTCGACCAGGGGGATGATCCGGGTCTGCGGCAGCATCTGCGCCCCGACCATGTTGTCGGCGAGGGTGAGCTTGTCGGCCTGCGGGCCCATGCTGACGATGAACCGGTGCCGGGTCTTGCCGAGGACGTCGATCAGTCGCTGCATGAGCGCGACGTCGGCCCCGCCGAGGGAGCCCAGCGACAGGTAGACCAGCGCGCTGTCGGCCGGCCGATCGGCCATCACGGCGGGCAGTTCGTACTGCTCGTCGGTCTCCCGGACGCTGGAATCGATCCGGGTCCACGACGGGTCCAGCGGACGCTGGTCGACGTAGTCGGCCTCGGCCGGGTAGACGTAGAGGGTGGCCGCATTGTCGCGGGGCATGAACTCCAGGTCCGGCAGCGGGGCGCCGCCCTGGGCGCGCACCCAGGCGTCGAAGTCCGCCCACATCGGCCGCAGGGCACGGTCGAACTCGTCCCGGTAGGCCTGCCAGTCGGAGCGGTCGGCGCTGGGCAGACCCGAGAACGGCGGCGGCACATCGGGTCCCGGCACCTCCAGGGGGCTGCACGACATGACCCGGACGAACGGCTTGCCCGCGGTGGTCAGCGCGGGGAACAGTACGACGTTGTCCTCGACGATGACATCGGGCTGGTGTTCGGCGATGATCTCGCGCAGCCGCGGCTCGCAGTACTTCGCACCGTCGATGAGTGCCTGATAGGTCGGTTTGATGAACGACTCGAGCTGGTCGAGGGTCGACTTGGCGAACTCGGGCGCGGTTTCGGCGATGAAGTCGGTCCAGAACTGGCCGGCGTCGGCGTCCTCGTCACCGGCGGCCGGTTCGGCGAGGTCGACGAGTTCCTCGACGAATCCGAACGGCGCGATCTTGCCGGCCCAGGAGGACTCGGCGGCGAACACGATCTTGTGTCCGCGTTCCCGGAGCTTGGCGGCGACGCCGATGCACTGGTTGGTGGGCCCGTAGGCGGACTCCGGCCAGAACATGACGGTCAAGGGTTGGCTCATGATGACGTCCTTTCACCGGGGTCACGGCGGGGCAGTGGGTGGCCGGTTGCCACCCGCGCGTAGTCGAGGATCAGTTCGATGGACGCGTCGGCGTCCAGGCTCGGGTGACGGGCCACCATGCGGTAGCCGTAGGCGTCCTCCAGAGCCACGATGTTGCGGGCGATGGTCAGCGACGGTGAGGTCAGCGTGAAGACCCCCTGTGCGGCACCGGATTCCAGGATCACCTGGTACATCGCCACCTGCCGGTCGTACAGCGCGGTGAGCAGCACGGCGTAGGTGGGGTAGCGGCCGGCGGCTCCGCCGAGTTCACACAGCAGCTTGACCGCGGGATCGTCGGAATCGACCGGCAGGCCGGACTCGATGGTCAGCACCAGCTTGCGGTCGGGCTCGGCGACCCCTTCGATGCGGCGCAGCCGTTCGTCGTAGAAGCGTTCCATGCCGGCCCGGTTGGCCTCCACCAGCAGGGTCTGCACATCGGGGAAGTGATAAAGCACCGCGCCCGAGGTGAGCCCGGCCTCGGCCGCCACCTGGTTGAGCTGGACGTCCGCGCCGTGCTTCATCACCGCGCGCTGCGCGGCGTCGAGCAGGTTCGCGCGCCGTTCGGTGCGGCTCACCGCCATCGCTCACCTCCTCCTGGGTCTGTCGGGTGTCACTGTGCCAAAGATCGGCGGAAACGGCCAGACAAACTTTGAACAGTTACTCAGGTTTTACAGTGCGATGTCTCCTGACATGCGAAGTTATGTGTTGCCAACTTTGAATAGCAGTGCAACTATCGTCCAGACATTCGTCGCCGGACAGCCGGTGCACCGATCCGATCCACGATGGAGCCCCATCCCATGACGACCCCCGACCGGCCGAAGGACGAGCTGCGCGATGCCGAGCCCCGTCCCGTGTGGTGGGACGGTGTGCGCACCGGGGCGTGCACCGAACCGCTGCGCGGAAGGGTGACCGCCGACCTCGTCATCGTCGGCGGCGGTTACACCGGCCTGTGGGCCGCGATCGAGGCGCTCGCCGAGCACCCGGGCCGCCGGGTCGTCATCCTCGAACAGTCGTGGGTGGGGGCGGCCGCCTCGGGCCGCAACGGCGGATTCGTCTCCGAATCGCTGACCCACGGCATCGCCCACGGGGAAGCGATGTGGCCGGACGAACTCGACGAACTCCAGCGGCTCGGCCGGGAGAACGTTGCGCAGATCGCAGAGTTCGTGCAGCGCAACAACATCGATGCCGACCTGCGCATGGTCGGCAAGACGACCCTGGCCCGCACCCCGCACGAGGTCGAGGCGCTGCGCAACGCCGTGCCCAGCTACACCCGCCACGGTGAGGACGTCGAATTCCTCGACCGCGACGAGGTGCGCGCCGACATCCACACCAGCGCCTTTCTCGCCGGGCTGCGCATCCGAGGCGGCGGGCTGGTGGACCCGATGGCCCTGGTCCTGGGTATGCGCCGGGTCGCCGAGGAGATGGGAGCCCGGATCTTCGAGGGCACCGCGGCCACCGGGATCACCCGTACCGGCGGCAATCTCACGGTGCGCAGCGCCCACGGCGAGGTGGACGCCACGCACGTCGTGCTGGCCTCCAACGCGTACCGCCCGCTGCTGCGACGGCTCAGCAACTGGATCATGCCGGTCTATGACTACGTGCTGGCGACCGCACCGCTGACCGCCGATCAGCTCGCCTCGGTCGGCTGGACACAGAACCAGGGTCTCACCGACGCCGGCAATCAGTTCCACTACTTCCGCCGCACCCGCGACGACCGCATCGTGTGGGGCGGATACGACGCGATCTACCACTTCGGCAATGCCGTGGCGCCCGAACTGGAACTGCGGGATCGGTCCCATCGGCTGCTGGCGCAGCATTTCCGGGAGACGTTCCCGCAATTGGCGGAGGTCCCGTTCACCCACCGCTGGGGCGGGGTCATCGACACCACCAGTAGGTTCACCCCGATCTTCGGCACCGCATTCGGCGGCCGGCTGGCGTATGCGGTCGGCTTCACCGGCCTCGGGGTGGCATCCACGCGCTTCGGCGCCCGGGTGGCGCTCGATCTGCTGACCGGACGCGAGACAGAACGGACCCGGCTCAAGGCCGTCACCGGCACGGCGGTGCCGTTCCCGCCCGAACCGCTGCGCTGGCCGGCGGTCGAACTGACCCGCGCGGCGCTGGCCCGTGAAGACGAAACCGGCCGCCGGGGAATCCTTTTGCGCACACTCGACCGCTTCGGTGTGGGCTTCAACAGTTGAGGAGTGTGGCATGACCACAGGACGATTTCACCGCGGCGCACGGGTCGCCGGTTCCGGGGCGGAGCGGACACTGATCGATCCGGCGACCGGGGAACCGACGGCCACCATCGTCGAGGCCACCGTCGCAGAGGCCGAACAGGCCGTCACCGCGGCCGCGGAGGCCTTCCCGCAGTGGTCGCGGCGTACTGCCGGGGAGCGGGCCCGGGTGCTGCTGCGCTGGGCCGACCTCATCGACGCGCACGCCGCCGAGCTGACCGCGATCGAGGTGGCCGAGACCGGCAAGCCCGAGGCGGTCTTCCGGGACGGCGAACTTCCTTTCGGCACAGATAATCTGAGGTTCTTCGCCGGTGCCGGCCGCTCGCTGGAGGAGACCGGCGCGGGTCTGCTCAGCGAGGGCTACACCTCGATGATCGTGCGCAGGCCGGTCGGTCCGGTGGTCGGGATCGCGCCGTGGAACTTCCCGATGATCATGGGGCTGTGGAAGATCGGGCCGGCCCTGGCGGCGGGCAACACCATCGTCATCAAACCCGCACCGACGACGCCGACGAGCACGCTCTACCTCGCCGAGTTGGCAATCGAGGCCGGTATCCCGCCGGGTGTGCTGGAGGTCGTGACCGGCGACCAGACCGTCGGTGAGGCGCTGGTCGCCGATGAGCGGGTGCAACTCGTCTCCATCACCGGCTCCACCCGGGCCGGGCGTCAGGTGATGTCGACGGCATCGCTGCGCGGCGCCCGGGTGCATCTCGAACTCGGCGGCAAGGCACCGTGTCTGGTGTTCGAGGATGCACACCTCGACGATGCCGCGCACGGCATCGCGATGGGTGCGACGTACAACTCCGGACAGGACTGCACCGCCGCCACCCGGGTGTACGCGCACGCGTCGATCCTCGACGACCTCGTGGACCGGTTGGCGGGCGCGTTGGATGCCATCCGGGTCGGCGACCCGCACGACTGCTCGACCGACATCGGTCCGTTGATCAGCACCGAACACCGGGCCCGGGTCCACGGCTTCGTCGAACGCGCCGTCGCGGCGGGCGCCACCGTGCGGGCCGGCGGTGTGCTGCCCGACGGTCCGGGCGCCTACTACCCGCCCACTCTGATCACCGGTGCCGAACAGTCCGCCGAGATCGTCCAGGACGAGGTCTTCGGCCCGGTGCTGGTGGTTCTGCCGTTCCGCGACGAGGCGGAGGCGATCCGACTGGCCAACGACTCCCGCTACGGTTTGGCGTCCTCGGTGTGGACCACCGATGTGGCGCGCGCATTGCGCACCGCGCACGCCATCGAGGCCGGCGTGACCTGGGTCAACGACCATCTGCCGATCGCGTCGGAGGCACCGCATGGTGGTGTGAAGGCCAGCGGCTTCGGCAAGGACATGAGCCAGGCCGCGGTCGCCGAGTACACAGTCGCCCGGCACATCATGGTCAAGCATGCGCCACGGGCCGCTCACGACTCCTTCCGTCCGTCCTGAAAATAACCACCGCTCAACAGATTCCGAAGAATCATCCGGCGCCGCGATGAGGCGACGCCGGCTCTGACGCCGTGCCCGATTCCCGTTCGATCTGGAGATCTTGATGACCCTGAATGACGATGCGCCGCCGCTGCATTCGGTAGACGCCGAGGTGTTACCGCGCAAGATGCGCTGGTTCGACGGCTTCGCGATGGCGATGACCATGCCGGCCGCGCTCGTCGCGACGCTGGGTGCCTCGATCGCCGGGCTCGGCGGCTGGGGTGCGGCCGTGCTGTGGGCGATCTCGATGGCGATCTCATTGGCGGTCAACTGGATCTACATCGAGCTGGCGGCCATGTTCCCCAATGCATCCGGCGGCATCTCCGGCTACGCGGCCGAGGCGTGGAAGAAGCGGGTGCCGTGGTTCGCGCCCCTGGCGGGCGTCGGGTACTGGCTGCCGTGGGGATCCAATCTGGCGACCTACGGTTCGTTCACCGGCCTGCTGGTGCAGTCCCAGTGGTTCCCGGACCAGCAGTGGAGCGTCGACTTCGGCCCGCTGCACCTGAGCTTCCCGATCCTCATCGGGCTCATCGTGATCTTCGCGCTGTACGCCGTCAACATCATCGGGGTGCGGGTCACCATGGCGTTCGTCTACGTCACGGCGGCGATCCTGATGATCCCGCTGACCGTGTTCGTCGTGCTGCCGCTGTTCAGCGCCGACTGGGCGCCGATGGACCTGACCTGGAACCTGCACGGCCTGGAGGGCCTGCACACCGCGATCGTGTGGTTGTACGTGATGGCCTGGACGACACTGGGTATCGAGGTCTGTGCCACTTTCTCCTCTGAGTACCGCGATCCGGTGCGTGACACCTCGCGGGCGATCCGGGCATCCGCGTTGTTCTGCCTGGGCGTGTTCTTCCTGGTGCCGCTCACCCTCGGTGGTTTCGCCGGTGAGGAAGCCATCGCCGAGGATCCGTCCACCTTCTTCGTCGCGAGTTTCTCGAAGCTGACCGGGGCCGGGGCGGACGTCATGGTGCTGTGCCTGATCGCCTCGCTGCTGCTGGTGATGTTGACGTCGGTCGCCGACGCCTCGCGGGTGCTGTTCAACATGGGCAAGGAGGGCATCACGGTGCGTGCCATGGGCAAGCTCAACCGGCGCGGGGTGCCGGTGCGTGCGCTCAACGTGATGCTGGTGCTCAACATCGTCCTGCTGGTGGTGCTGCAGCAGCCGCTGGCCATCATCGTCACCGGCAACCTGGGCTACATCCTGGCCCACGTGCTGGCCGTGTCCGGTTTCGCGCTGCTGCGCAAGGACCGCCCCGACGCCCCGCGGCCGATTCGGCTGCCCCGGGCGTTCGTGCCGGCCTCGATCGCGCTGGCGGTGCTGCTGGCGGTGATGCTCGTGGTCGGCGCCACCGGGTTCTCGGTCACCGGCTACGGCGGGGTGCTCGAACTCGGCATCGCCCTGTCGATCCTGGCCGCCGGTGTGGTGCTGTGGTGGTTCGTGCAACGGCGCGACCGGGCCGCGGCGAGCGTCCGGGACTGAGCCCATCCGCCGACCGGTGGCACCTCGATCCATTACATTTGCTGTCGTGAGCGCAGGTGATGCAATCGAGGTGACACCGGTCGAGCAGGCGCTGGCGGGCGGTATCCCGCAACGCATCGGCCGGTACCGGTTCTTCTTTGCCGATGAACGCTGGGAGTGGTCGCCGGAGGTCGAGAACATGCACGGCTACGCGCCGGGCACCACCAAACCGACCACCGAGATGGTGCTCGAGCACAAACATCCCGAGGACCGTGCGCGGGTCGCCGCGACGCTGGGCGAGATCCTGGTGTCGCACAGGGCCTTCTGCACCCGGCACCGGATCGTCACCGAGACGGGGGAGATCCGCGAGGTGCTGGTGCTGAGCCAACCCATCACCGACGGCGACGAGGTCGTCGGCACCCACGGGTTCTACATCGACGTGACACCGGGACGCGAGCAGTCGATCACCGATGCCGTCGCCGAGATCACCGATCAGCGGGCGATCATCGAGCAGGTCAAGGGGGTGCTGTGTGTCGTGTACCGGATCGACGCCGAGGCCGCGTTCGACCTGTTGCGGTGGCGGTCCCAGGAGGCCAACGTCAAGCTGCGGGCCCTGGCCGAGCAGCTGATGGCGGATTTCCGCTCCGCCGGCGGCGGGCAGGAACTTCCGGACCGGGAGACGTTCGACAATCTGCTCATGACGGCGCACCTGCGGATCGGGCAGGCGCCGGGCTGAACTACCGAACCCGGTCCAGCCAGCGCGCGATCTTCGGTTCGAACACCGCCAGCAGTACCGCGGCCACCAACCACACCACCGACAACGCCACCGTGGTGTGCCACGCGTCGAACGAGTAGCCCTCCTCGTCTTCGGTGTGGAAGAACGGGCCGATGATGCCGAACTGGATGGCCGGGGCGACGGCGATCGACAACGCCAGCCCGGTGGTGGCCCCGAATGCGCCGCGCAGCAACCAGGCTCGCGGCGTGCGCACGGTCGGGGCGGGGTGGTGGTGGGCCAGCAGGATCAACAGCAGCATCAACCCGATGACGACGGCCAGCACATCCCAGTCGTCGCCGGCGAAGATGAAGGCGACCGCACCGCCGACGGTGGCCAGCGCGAGTGCGCCTGGATCGACGCGATGTTGGACGTGCACCGTCGGGGCGGGCTCGGCCGGCACCGGCTCACTGGCTGACATCGGCTCACTGTAGGGCCGGCGCGGGGGATCCGCCCCCCGAAATACCGCCCGGCCGGGGACTTTTCGTTCGGTGGCTTAGAAGGGCGGCGGGTCGGCCTCGTAGTGCGCCCGGTTGCGGGCGCGTTCGTGCGCGATCCGGTAGGCCCGCTGCTTGGCGCGGGTGCGGGCACGTCTGGGTGCGGCGAGTTCCAGGTGCGGGTTGGGTGGCGGATCCGGGGGCAGCACCAATGTGGCGGTCGGGCTGGCCAACTGGGGAAAGAACAGCCTCCCGCCGGGTTCGGTGGTGTAGGTGCGCCCGCTCGGGGCGGTGAGGGTGATGGTGCCGTCGGGATGCTGCTGGTCTCGCCAGCCGCCCGGACCGCAGTGAAAGGTCTTGATGAGATGGTGGATTCGGCAGTACAGCTTGGTGTTGGACGGATGGGTGGGCCCATACGGCCACGGCGTGGTGTGCTCGACGTCGCAGCGCACCGCCGGTGCGGTGCACCCGGGCCAGCGGCAGCACAGATCACGACAGTGCAGGAAATCGGTCAGCTTCTTCGACGGTTTGTGCCCGCCCTCGACGACCAGCCGCTGCGGGTCGGCCACGGGTGCCACGGTGGCTGTCGCGGCCATCTCGCGCACCTGCTCGGCGGGGATCGTGCCGTAGCCGGGCAACAGGGCCGGACGCTCGGACTCCCCGGTGACGGTGCCCTGGTTGGCCAGCACATGGATGACGATCTGCCCGCGCGGTGCATCGTCACCGGCGGCCGGGCAGGTGGCCCTGCCACACAGGCAAGGGATGCTGTTGGCGCCCGAAGTCAACGGTTCGATGGCGTCGGCGCGGCGCTCATCCAGCGATCGCGGGTCATCCGCGCACACAGTCCGGGCCAGCGCGTCGAGCTGCTGGTCGCAGAAGGCGCCCTTGGCGGCGTCGACACGACCATGGATCTCGACCAGGCCGTCGCCGATGGGCTCGACCGTGATGTAGCGGGAGCGCCGGCGTTGCCTGGCCCGGCGCACCGCGTCCGGGTCGACATCGACCACCATCCAGTCCACCAGCTCGGCGATCCGGTCATCCGAGAGGGCATTCCAGGACGGTGCCGCAGCCGCGACCTGAGCGTCGATGACGGCCATGATGTCGGGATCGGTGATCAGCGCGGTGCGATGGAAGATCGCCAGGAACACCCGCAGGTCCACGACCACGGTCAGGAAGACCTCCGCGAACGCCGGCAACCGCTGGATCAGATCACGGCCATGGGTGATCTGCGTGCAGGCCCGGCCCCGGCTGATCCCGAGTTCGACACCCAGTTCCGCGGCGACCAGCTCCCAGTCGTCGACGATCCAGTCCTCATGACCGTTACCGAGCTCGGCCATCCGGACCAACGCGAACTTCCCGGCCGCCACCAGCTTGTGGGCCACCGCCCTGCGTTCGGCGGTGAGCTCGTCACGCGCTGCATCGAGGTGGGCCAGCGCACCTCGATCTTCGAACATATGTTCAGCGTAGATCGACCCCCCGACAAGTAATCCTCGTGCGCACCAAAGCAGGAAGCCTGCCGTTCGGGGGCGACGGCAGGCTTCCTGGGTTCGATGGTCGAGCTGGGTTGTCAGGCGACGCCCTGGGCGCCCAGCACGCGCTGGATGTCCGGCTTCATCATCTGGAGCTGCTGGCCCCAGTAGCCCCAGCTGTGGGTGCCGGCGGCCGGGAAGTTGAACACACCGTTGGTGCCACCGGCCGCGATGTACTTGTCGCGGAAGCTGATGTTGGTGCGCAGCGTGAAGCCCTCCAGGAACTGCGCGGCCATCAGGTTGCCGACGTTGCCCTGCACGTCCAGCTCCGACGGGGTACCGGTGCCGCAGTAGATCCAGACCCGGGTGTTGTTGGCCACCAGCTGGTTGATGTTGACCATCGGGTCGTTGCGCCGCCATGCCGGATCCGAGGACGGGCCCCACATGCTCTCGGCGTTGAAGCCGCCGGCGTCGTTCATGGCCAGACCGATCAGCATCGGCCACCAGCCCTCGGACGGGTTGAGGAAGCCGGAAAGCGATGCCGCGTAGATGAACTGCTGCGGGTGATGGATCGCGTAGTTCAGCGAGGCGCTACCGGCCATGGACAGACCCACGACCGCGTTGCCGACCCGCGACACGCCCTTGGTGACCTCCAGGTAGGCGGGCAGCTCCTGGGTCAGGAAGGTCTCCCACTTGTAGGTGTAGTTCTGGCCGTTGCCCTTCGACGGCTGGTACCAGTCGGCGTAGAAGCTGGACTGGCCACCGACCGGCATGATCACCGACAGGCCCGAGTCGTGGTACCACTCGAACGCGGCGGTGTTGATGTCCCAGCCGTTGTAGTCGTCCTGGGCGCGCAGGCCGTCGAGCAGGTAGACCGCGTGCGGCCCGCCGCCCTGGAACTGCACCCGGATGTTCCGGTTCATCGACTGGGAGAACACGTCGAGGTACTCGACAGGCAGGCCTGGACGCGAGAACGCGCCAGCGGTCGCCGAACCCCCGGCGAAGCCGATCAGCCCGGGCAGCACCAGGACCGAAGCGGCCAGCACCGCCGCCCTGCGTAGCAATCCGCCACGGATATTTCTGATGAACTTCATAACGGCAACCAACCCACCTTTCTTCACGTGTTAAGCAATCGCCGCTGCTTTCTTCGTGAGGTAGTTGACCACGCACCACACCAGTCACACGCGTAACACGGCGGCGCGTCCAGATCGCGGGTTGCTAACGATTACGACTCGGCGTTGAGACCCGTGCCAGCGGTTTCGCCGTTTATCGAACGGTGTCCGCGGCGGTCAGCACGCGCCGCGTCGTCTCCCGGCGCTCCTCGATGGCGCGGCCGATCTCGTGCAGCAGGGCCGGCTTGCGCATGACGAGATCCTCGAGCTGATCGCGTTCGATCTGCAGCACGGTGATCTCCTCGAGCGCGTGCGCGGCGGCAAGCACCGGCTCGCGGGTCAACGTGGTCTGCCCGAGGAAATCGCCCGACTCCAGGGTGCCGACGACCACCATCGATCCGTCCTCGCGACGGGTGACGACCCGTACCCGTCCGCCCACCACGAACGTCATCCGGGCCGGCACCTCGCCCTGAACCTGCACCGTCTCATCGGTGCCGTACCGGGTCACCCGCACATGCGGTGCGATCTCGGCGAGTTCGGTCGGATTGAGCCGCAGCGAGGTCGCCACCACGCGCATCGCATCGGCCACCCGCTCGGGGCCGGCGAAGTCATCCTCGGCCTCGTCGAGGTGGAGTTCGGCGCGTCGCGACGCGTACCAGATCCAGCGCACGAAGGTGGCGCGCGCCGCTCCGGCGTCGGCGGGGGATCGCAATGGGATCGTGGTCTTGTATTCCTGTCCGCCCACGGCCACCGCCTTCGGTGTGGCGTCGGGGCGCAGGTGCGGCAGCGTGCCCGCCACCCGGGCCAGCATGCCGCACACCTCGTCGGGCGCGTCCTGCAGCCCGAAAACACTTGTGACAGAGATGGAATAGTCCTCGTGGGGACGGCTGAGATTGGTGAACGACGCCGCCGCCAGCACCGAGTTCGGCATGATCTGCAGACCGCCGCCACCGGTGTCGATATGGGTGGCGCGCCAGTTCACCTCGACCACCCGGCCGCGCGCGGACGGCGTGTCCAGCCAGTCACCGAGTTGGAAGGGCTGTTCGAACAGCAGGAGCAGTCCCGAGACGATCTGGCCGACCGCGTTCTGCAACGCCAGGCCGAGCACGATCGAGGTGACCCCTAGCGCGGTGAACAGTCCGCCCACATCGGCGCCCCACACGTAGGACAGGATCATCGCCAGGCCGATCGCGATGACGACGAAGCGGGTCACATCCAGGAAGATCGACGGAATCCGCTTGCGCCAGGAGCCATCCGGAGCGCCCTGGAACAGGGTGGCGTTGAACCCGGACAGCAGCAGGATCAGCACCATGAAGCCGAATGCGGTGGCGATCACCCGGACCGGGGTGGCCTCCGCGGATACCTCGTTGGCCTTGACCAACAACAGCAACAGCGCGCCGAGCGGCACGATGTAGTTGCGGATCAGCCCGACGGCACGGGCCAGCCCACTTCCGCGCCGCGCCAATGCATTACGGACCTCGGTCAGCGCGATCAGGGTGACGGGCAGCCCGAGCGACACCCCGAGGGCCCAGTAGAACCACGCGGTGTTCAGCAGATCGGTCACGCTCGGTGCTCCGACAGCCGCCACACCGGTTCGGTATGGCCCGACACGTTGACCTCGTCGACCGGGGTGAACTGGCGGGTGTCGTTCATCGCCTCGTATACCCGCGCGGTGACGTACACGCCGGGCTGTGGTGAGCCGCTCTGCACGCTGTTGGCCAGATCCACTGTGGAACCCCACATGTCGTAGGCCAGGCTGGACCGGCCGATGAGCCCGCTGGTGACGGTGCCGGTGTCGATGCCCGCGCGCAGCTTGAGCCGGTTACCGGTCTCGCCGTTGAACCGATCGACGATGCGCTGCATCTCGATGGCGAAATCGACCGTGCGCCGCACATTGTCCAGCCGGGGCACGCTCACTCCACAGCTGGCCAGATACCCGTTGTGCAGGGTGCGGACCTTCTCCACGCCGAGACTCTCGGCCGCGGCATCGAACTGCCGGACCAACTTGTTGACCAGTTCCAAGCCCTCGCCGGCGCTCAGATCCGCGGCCAGTTCGTCCATCCCGGAGATTCCGGCGTAGATCACCGTGACGTTCTGGTGGTCCTGGGCGATGGTCTCCTCGCCGTCGCGGTATCGGGCCACCACCTGTTCGGGCATCAGGGAGAGCAGCAGCCGGTTGTTCTCCTGGCGTTGCTCGTTGAGCAGGTCCTCCTTGATCGCGAGGTTACGGCTCATATCGTTGAAAGCGACGGTCAGATCCCCGAATTCATCCTTGGACTGGACCGGTACCGTCACCCCGTAATCCCCGGAACTGATCTGCTGGGCGCCGGCCTCCAGGCGGCGGATGGGCCGGATGAACAACCGGGCCAACAACATCGCGGCGATCGAGACGATGAAGATCATCGTGGCCGTCGACAGCACCAGGTTCCGGGTGAACGACGACACCGGCGCGAAGGCCTCCTCGGTGTCGATATTGGCGATGATCACCCAGTCCAGGCCGGGCAGGTCGATCGGTGCGTAGGCCTGCAGGGCCTCATGCGCCAGATAGTCCTCTTCGACGATGGTGCCGGTCTGGCCCTTGAGCGCCCGACTGGTGGCCTGGTCGTCCACCGGTTGCATCAGGATGTTGGTGCCCGCCTCCAGCGACTGCTTGGCCACATCCGGTGGGGTGCCGGCGTCCACGGCGCGCCGCACGAACTCCTCGGGGTTCTGCTCGAACAGCCGAGAGTTCGACCGCATCAAGCCATCCGGGCCGACCAGGAAAGTCTCCCCGGTCTCGCCCATGCCGGCCGATTCCCACTGCCCGCCCATGGTCATGATCCGGTTGACCCCGGCGGTCGGGAACTGCAGCGCGAGCACCCCGTCGATGCGGCCGTCCGCGCCGATGGGGGACACCATCCACGCGGTCGGTGCCATCGACGGTTGGTAGTTGCTGAAATCGGTGACGCCCACGTAGTCGACGACGTTGGTCGCCAACGCCTGTCGGTAGGCCTCGGTCAGATCTCCGCCGCTGTACGGACCGGTGAGGACGTTGGTGCCCAGATCGGCGGCCTTGTAGGCGGAGTACACCACATTGCTCCGGGTATCGAGCAGCAGAGCATCCTCGAACCCGAACCGGTGCACGATCTGCCGGAAGAAATCGTTGAACCGGGCGTTGGCCGCCGACCATGGGCTGCCGTCCCGGGCATCGTCGACCTTGATCGCATCGTTCCAGTCCGGGTACGGGGCCATGTAGTGCGCCTGCAGGTACTTCTGCGCATTCGACCTGGGCAGCATGCCCCGGATGTCGACCTCCTGGCCGGTCGCCTCGCTGGTGATCTCGGCGTACTGCGTCTGGTAGTAGTCGACGATGGACTTTTCCTGCGCCGGGGTGATGGTGGCCTCGGCGAGTTCGTCGAATCCGGCGGTGAACGCGCGGGCCGCCTCGATGGCCGTCGAGCCGCGGGTGTAGATCACCAGGGATTCACGCAAATACCGGAATTCCGCCTCCAACTGCCGGGTCTGCGCCGAGAGCACCTCGTCGAGGCGGTTGAATGCCGCTTCCCGCAGCGAACTCCGGCCCGATTGGTAGCCGATGAAGCCGACGACCAACGCCGAGAGGACACTGGTGGCCAGCAGCATGACCAGCAGTTTGGACTGGATGCTCATCCGCGACAGGGAGCGCCGGCGCCGGCGGGGAGCGTCCGCGGAGGGCGCCGCGACCTCGGGGTGGGATTCAGTTGTCGTCGTCATCAGTCGGGGAGCTTAACCCGGCCAGGTGATTTTGGCGCCGCGCTTAGCAAACCTGGCAGTACCCGCCACCCGGCAGCGGCTACCCTCGGAGCGATGCATGCGGCTCGCACGAAGGTGCTCATCATCGGCGGCGGCTTCGGCGGCCTGTTCTGCGCCCGTCGGCTCGGCCGCGCCGATGTGGATGTCACGCTCCTCGACCGGGCCGCCGGGCATCTCTTCCAGCCACTGCTCTATCAGTGCGCCACCGGCACCCTGAGCATCGGGCACATCAGTCGCTCTCTGCGGGAGGAACTTTCCCGGCATGACAATGTGCGGACCCTGCTGGGCGAGGCGATCCGACTGGACCCCGAGACCCGGACCGTGACCGCGATGCGCCCGGACGAGACCACCTTCACCGTGGACTACGACGTGCTGGTGCTCGCCGCGGGGATGAAGCAGTCCTACTTCGGCAACGAGCATTTCGCCGAATGGGCGCCGGGGATGAAGACCCTCGACGACGCCCTGTGCATCCGGCAGCGGCTGTTCACCGCGTTCGAGATCGCCGAGACCCTGGAGCCCGGACCGGAACGCGACAGCTGGCTGACCTTCGCGGTCGCCGGCGGCGGGCCGACCGGTGTGGAGATCGCCGGTCAGATCCGCGAGGTCGCGACCCGCACCCTGGCAAACGAGTTCCACAGCATCGACCCCGAGGACGCCCGGGTGTTGCTGTTCGACGGCGGCGACAGGGTGCTCAAGAGCTTCGCACCGGGCCTGGCGGACAAGGCCGCCCGCACCCTGCGGGACCTCGGCGTCGAGTTGCGGATGGGTGTGCACGTCACCGACGTCGGCCGCGACGGGGTCACGGTGACCCCGAAGGCCGGCGGCCCCTCCGAGCGGTACGCCGCCCGGACGGTGTTGTGGACCGCCGGCGTGGAGGCGGTGCCGTTCGCCCGGCAGGTGGCCGAGGTGCTCGGGGCCGAGACCGACCGGGCCGGCCGCATCACCGTCGACCCCGACCTGTCGGTGCCCGGGTACCCGGAGGTCTTCGTGGTCGGCGATCTGGTCGGCGGGGATCTGCCCGGCGTCGCGGAAAACGCGATGCAGGGCGGGCTGCACGTGGCCGCCTGCGTGCGCCGCGACCTCGACGGCAAGCCGCGCCGCCGCTACCGGTACCGGGATCTGGGGTCGGCGGCGTACATCAGCCGGGGCAACGCACTACTGCAGGTGGGCCCGCTGCGCATCGCCGGGCTGGCGGGCTGGCTGGGCTGGGGATTCATCCACATCGCGTTCCTCACCGGCGTGCGCAACCGGATCAGTACGGTGGCGACCTGGCTGGCGACCATCGCCCGGGCCGGCCGGTATCACCGGGCCTTCATGCTCGGCGACCGGGGCGTACCCGAGCAGCCCTACACCTGGTCCAAGGACGATTCGACCTAGCCGACGATCACCCAGCCGTGCGGCGGCACGACGAGGTGTTGCACCCGCTCGGCGGGCGGGGCGCCCGACCCGGCGATGACCCGTCCCGGCTCGGGCAGATCCGCGGTCAACGGTTCATCGCCGATGTTGAGGGCCACCACCAGGGAATCGGCGCCGGTCCCGCTCCGGTAGATGTAGCCGGTGTTGCTCAGCTGCACCGCCTCGGTGGTGGCCTCGTGTAGCCAGGGATTCCTGCGGCGTAGCCCGATCAGGTACTGGTGCAGGGACAGCGTGTCATCGGGCCCGTCGGGCCGGGATCCGAACTCGGGCCGCACCGCGTCGTCGCCGCCGGCCCGTTCCTCCTTGACACCGCGCCACGCCCACTCGTCGCCGGCGTAGATGCTCGGTGTCCCGCCGGTGGTCAGCAGCAGCACCAGCGCATGCTCGATATGGCGGATGTCGGTCAGCTGGCTGGCGATCCTGCTCACATCGTGGTTGCCGATGAAGGTGAGCGGGATGAAGGTCTGCAGAAATGCGTTGTGCCGCTGCAGCGCCCAGTCCAGCTCGTGGAAGTTCTTGTCGTTGAGGCTGCTCCAGATGGCCTTCCACAACTCGTACTGGGTGACCGAGTCCAGCCCGGCGGCCTCGACCTGGGCGGGATAGTCGCCGTGGATCACCTCGCCGAGGAACCAGGCCTGCGGGTGCCGGCTGCGGACCTGCGGCAGCACCTGGGCCCAGAACGACGGCGGCACCGCATAGGCCGCGTCCAGGCGCCAGCCGTCGGCCCCGCGGCTCAGCCAGTGGTCCATGACGTCGACGGTGTAGGCCCCCACCTCGGGGTTGGCGTGATCCAGCGCGATCAGCTCACCGTGACCCTCGAAGGTGGCGAAACCGTTGCGGCCGCGGCGAAACCACTCGTCCGAGCCGTTCTCCAGGGCCTCGCGGTAGCGCGGGAAATCGGTACCCACGTGGTTGAAGACACCGTCCAGCAGCACCCGCAGGCCACGCCGGCGGCACTGTTCGATGAGCTGGTCGAAGTCGGCATCGGTACCCAGTCGCGGGTCGATCTTGCGGTGGTCGGTGGTGTCGTAACCGTGTGTGCGCGAAGCGAATATCGGGCCCAGCGCCAACCCGGAGGCGCCGAGTTCGACCGCGTGGTCCAGCCAGTCGACGATGCGCAGCAGTCGGTGTTCGTCGGCGGTGGGCGCGGGATCGGCGGGGAAGGCGCCTACGAACCCCAGCGGGTAGACATGCCACCAGATGACGTGGCGCACCCAATCCGGATCGGTCACGGCCGGAACTTCGCTTCGTACAGGGCGCGCATCTCGTCCTCGAGTTCGGGTGCCGGACCGTCGGTGCGCACACCGGGGGCGACGGCGCCGATGGGCAGCGCCGCGACGGGGGAGGCCGGTGTGCCCCATTCGGTGCACCATCGGCTCAGCTGTTCGGTAGAGGCGGCGTACACGATGCGGCCGAGCCCGACCCAGGCGTGCGCGGCCGAGCACATCGGGCAATGCTCCCCGGAGGTGTAGACGGTCGCGGCGGCGCGCTGCTCGGGCGTCAGGCGCTCGACGGCCCACCGGGCGATGGCGAACTCGGGATGCTGCGTTGCATCGCCGTCCTTGACCCGGTTGTGGTCTTCGAAGACCACCGCACCCGAGGCATCCACCAGGACCGATCCGAATGGTTCGTCACCACCGTCGAGGGCGGTGCGGGCCAGATCCACACAGCGACGCAGATGGTCGAGGTCTCCGTCGCTGATCGCCACGGTGGCCAGTTTACGGGGGCAGGATCAGGCGGACATTCGGCTCAGGCCCGGCGGCTCGGCATCAGCCGACGGCGCCGCCCCCCAACACCAGGCGGCGTAGGCGGCCGCGACGGCGATCGCCTCGACGTCGCGGTCGGTGCCGCCCGCCGCACGAACCGGGTCCTCGACGGCACCCCGGATCATCCGGACGAGAGCGAATAACGGTTCTTCTGCATGGCGTTCGCACGTCATCGGGCGTCCTCTCCACAGCGGACGGCGGCACCCGACCAGAAATGTGCGAGCCCCCCGCTACCGCTTGCTTCCGCCAACATTAGGCCCTCGGGGCCGCAAATGGTGGATATGACACATTGTGAGCCAAGCAAATTCACTCAATCGCAACACGAGGACGGCCCGACCGTGACCGCCGGGGCGACATCCAGCCTGCACGCGCAGGAGGCGAGCACCGGAACGTCGGCGCGGGCCCGGGCCACGTCGAGCTGTCTGCCGATGATCGCGGCCTCCGCATCGCGGCCCAGCCGGAGCAGACATTCGTGGTATCCGTGCAGGCTCCAGACGTTTCCGGGGTGCTGGCAGGAGCGCCGCAGGGTGTCGTCCAGACCCAGGTCGGCCGCGTACACCGCGGCGGCCTCCTCGACCCGGCCCTGCTCCAGCAGCAGCGCTCCGTAGGCATGCCGGGTCGGCTGCATCCAGCCCCACGGTTCGTCGTAGGGCAGCGCGTCGTCGAGTGCGATCGCCTGCCGCAGTAGGGCGAACGCATCCTCGAATCGTTGTTCTCGGTAAGCGATTTCGCCATCCAGCATGGCGATCGCGATGGCCAGGATGTCACGGCTGGTGTTGTTGAACAGGTAGCGAGAATCGGGGATGCGTGCGTACGTCGCAGCAAGTGCCCGCTGTTCGACGCGGGCCGCCGATAACTGGCCGGTGGCGGCGTACGCGATGCCGCGGCCGTAGTGCACGGTGGCCGCGGTGGTGCAGTACAGCTCGGGATCGGCGGGCAGCGTCAGCGCGATCAACTCGTCCCACCGGCCGAACCGCACCAGCACGTGCACCCGCAGCGGCACGAACGCCTCCAGCCAGTCGGCCATCGGTGGGGACTCGATGGCCAGCAGGTGCGGGGTCAACTGCTCGGCGAGTTCGGTGGCCGCCTCATCGGCGATCCGGTAGTTGCCCTCGAACATGGCCGAATACACCACGAAGTGCAGATCGTGGGCGCGGTAGAGCGAGTAGAAGTTCAGCGGTCCGGCCCGCTCGACGAACACCCGGTCGGCGCGCACCGCGGCCTGATTGGCCGCTATCGACGCCCGGTAGTCACCGCACAGCACATCGATGTGGCTGGGCATGTGCTGCAGATGGCCGGCGTCGGGGACCAGGCCGCGCAACAGGTCGGCGGCGGGCAGCGCCTGCTCCGGATGCGCCGACATCTCCATGGCGTGGATATAGAGGTGCAGGATCCCCGGGTGGTTGCGTCCGGTCGGGCCGGTGAGCGCCGCATCGAGGAGGGCCTTGGCCTCGATCACCCGTGAACCCGTGGCCGGCTGTCCGGTTGCGCTGTCCCACAAGGCCCATGCGGTGACGTTGAGCAGCGCGTCGGCGGCCAGCGCCTGCACGTCCACGTCGTCGGGATAGGTCTCGACCACCGTGGACATCGCCTCGGCGTAAGCCAGGTGCCCGTCGGTCAGGGCCGCCGTATCGAGCGGATCATCGGTCGGGAAGCGGGCCGCCAAGGCGTCGATGAGTGCGCGTTCGGTCGCCGAGGCGCGCGCGACGGTCGCGGCGGTCAGTTCGGCGCGGGCCCGGGCCAGCGCGTCGGCCAGTTCGATCGGGTCGAAGGCATCCCAGGCCTTGTTGTAGTTCGGGCCGACCGCGTAGGCGATGCCCCAGCGGGCGATGGCCAGGTCGCCGTCGAACTCGAGGGCGCGCTCGAAGCAGCGCACCGCCTCCCCGTGGTTGAACGCGTAGGCCCACACCAACCCCCGGTCGAACCACCGCTGGGCCTGTGCCGACGACGTCTCGACCGGGCGGGAATAGGAGCCCAGGTCGTAGTACGGCTCGCTCATGGGCCAACGATAGTTCGGCTCAGTGGTGCACGCGGACCCGTTGCCACAATCGCTGGGCGGCGGCCATCCGGACGGTGGTGGCCAGGGCGGCCAGCGCCGCACCCATCGCGGCCCAGATCAACAGCGTGGCAATCGGTGTCGCGGCACCGTGCCCGCCGAAGTACTCGATGCTGCGCAGCAGGGAGACTCCGGCGCCCTGCGGCACGACGCGGTTGAACACCGTGTAGAAGCCCGACATCAGCGGCAGCCCGACCGGGCCGGCGGCCGCCGCGTTGCCGACGATCACCAGGAACGCGGTCACGCCGAGCGCCGCAACGGTGCCGAACGCGGCCGACACTCCGGTGATGGCGCCCCCGACGGCCATCGCGTACAGCCACAGCGCGCCGAACACCTGCCATGGATGGGTGGTGAGCGCGTCGATTCCGGTACCCACGTAGAGGGTGACGACCCCGGCCAGCAGGGTCGCGTAGATGGACAGTGTCAGGGTGCGCAGCGCGAGCGTCCACGGCCGGCGTACCGCCCCGACCAGATAACCGAAGGCGGCGGCCCCGATGGAGGCGCCCAAGGATACGAAGATGATCGCGTAGAACTCGACGGTGCCCGAGGGATTACCGGCCGCTGTCGGTGCGATATCGGTGACCGCCGGAGTCAGTCCGGACTCGCCCGCCACCGCGCGCCCGACGGTCTCGGCGGCGGCCGCGACGCTGTGGCCGCCCCCGCCGGCGACGTAGATGTCCAACCGGCCCGCCGGTTGGACGACCAGGGCGGCATCGGTTCTGCGTTCCAGCACCGCGGTGCGGGCGGCCGCGTCGTCGTCGACCCGGGTGATGTCCAGTTCGGCCCGGGTGTCCAGGGCGTCGACCAGCTGGGTGGGCCCGGCGACCGCGACCTCGAGGTGATGCAGCGTCGGTTTGGCGAAGGCACCGGCGTAGCTGGCGATCATCGCGAGGACCAGTAGCGCGAAGGTGACCATCGCCAGCGCCACGTAGCGGACCTGGGCGCGGGTCACCCCGAGTCCGTCGGCCGCCTCCGTGGCGGTGGGGGCGGCCGATGCGGCAGTGTGCCTACCCATCTTCAGAACCCCGCCGCGTCGGGCAGGGTGAGCAGCGCGTTGACGGTGTCGAAGGCGGCGGCGACCCGGTCCCGGAGAGCGGCGACATCGCGGTCACCCGGTTCCTCGATGGGTTCCTCCATCCAAGCGCGCAGCACCTCCATGAAACCGCCGACCAGGAAGCGGGTCACGGCCTCCACGGTCAGCCCGGCGGTGGGCGCCACCGTCCCGCCCGGGCCGGTGCCCGCCCTGGCGATCTCGGCGCAGGCCGGGTCAAGTGCGGCGCGGAAGGCGCTGACCACCCGCTGGGTGACCGAACTGGGCACCACATTGCGGTACATCGCGCGGTGTTCGCCGGCGAAGTCGAACAGGCGCATGATCCATACCCGCGGATCGCCGCCGATATCGGTGGTGGCCTGTTCGAACGCCACCGAGAAGGCCGCCGCCACCGCGTCGTCGCGGTCCCGGAAGTGTTGGTAGAACACCTGCCGGCTGACGCCCGCGCGGGCCACGATGGCCGCGACGGTGAGTTCGTCGACGGGGTGTTCGTGGGCGAGTGCGAACGCCGCCTCGTGCAGCAGGGTGCGGACCCGTTCTGCGCGCGGGTCGGCGCTGTGTGTGCGTGCAGCCATGAACCAGAGCCTATGCGATTTCGTAGACAGATGACTACGAAAACTTAGGTTAGCTATGGCACCTGAATGCGGCGCATGTGACCGCCGCCGCAGTGCCGAAACTCGCGTACCGGTCGCTGCGATCGCCAAAATCGCGACCGGTACGCGAGTTTCGCGCAGTGACTAGTGGCCGGCGACGATATCGGATTCGTCGACCTGCACCGGATCGTCGGCCCCGGGCAGCAGCGAGTACGCCAGGCAGACCGCGGCGAAGAACAGATACCCGAGCGCCACAGCCGGACTGGCGGCCCACGAGACTTCCGGTGCGTGGATGAGACCGATGAACGACAACACCGCCCCGACGGTCGCCGCGAGCGCGGCGTGGCGGAACTTCTTGTCCAGGATGAAGGTCACCATGGTGCCCAGGATCAGACCGACCAGCACCGCGCCCTCGCCGAGGGTCTTCAACCCCTCGTAGACCACGCCGGCGCCGTTGAGCGCCTCCATCCCGACCTCCGCGGCCGAGGTGCCTGCCGCGTTCAGCGCGTTGTCGATCTGGGTCTTGGCCCACTCGGCGAGGTTGGGTAGCAGGGCGGCGACCACGGCGATGGCGTGCAGGCGGGGGACCGCCTGGAAGGCCTGGGCGCCGATCAGCAGTCCGATGTAGAGCAGGATCGGCACGATCGCGGGCACCGGTAGCAGGGCGTCCAGGATGCCGAACAGGCCGACGAAGCAGAAGATCCCGATCATCAGGCCGCTGGCCAGTGAGTAACCGGCCCGGCCCCCGGCGTCCTTCCAACCCGGATGCCCGATGTAGACCGCGGGCGGGAACGGCGACCCGAACGCCGAGCCGACCACGGCGCCGGCCCCGTCGGCGAGCAGCACGCTGCGCAGGTTGTAGTTGTCACCCGCGGCGGCGGCGCTCTCCACATTGCTCATCGCCTCGGTGAAGTTGTACACGCCCAACGGGATTGCGGTACCCAACAGCGGTGCCAGATTCGCCAGCCCGGAGAACAGCAGGTCCAGCCGGAGATCGGGGATGCCGATCGCGATATCGGTGAACGCCTGCCCGACGTCCGGTGCCGACATGTAACCGCCGATCCAGCCGATCGCGGTGCCCACCAGCAGCGCGGCCAGCCCGACCGGGATGCCGAACGGCAGCTTCACATCGGTGAAGAAACCGATCAGGATGATGGCCAGCACCGGGAGACCGATCCAGGCCGCCTCCCACATCTGTGCGGCGGGCCGCATGGAGATGAAGGTGATCGAGATGCCGGCCAGCGTGCCCAGCATCGCCGCCCGCGGGGTCAGCTTGCGGATATACGGGCCGACGAAGGCGCCGATCATCACGATGACACCGATCATGAACGCCCAGGCCAACCCGGCTGACCAGGCCCGGATCGGGTCATCGGTGCTCAGGTACACCGGCAGCATGACGACGAACACCACGATGAACATGTGCGGCACCGACGGCCCGTAGGGCAGTGCGGTGACGTCGGACCTGCTCTCCCGCTTGGCAAGTCGCCGCGCCAGGAAGGTGTAGTACAGGTTGCCCAGGATCAGTGCCACGCCGAGTGCGGGCAGTACGGTGCCCAGCACATCCCCGGCGGGCACCGCGACGACACCGATCATCAGGGCCGTCAGGGTCAGGACGTTGACCAGGATGTTGAATCCCAGCCCGAAGAACGCGTTGGTGTCTCCCCGGGTCCACCACGGCACGGCCGGCGCGGGTGCCGGCGCGGGCGGATCGACGGGGGGATCGGTGATCTCGGTGCTCATCGCGGATCCTTTCAGGCGGCGGACAGGGCCAGGGTTTGTAGTGCGGGAATGACGACCGAGCTGTCGGCGACCCAGCCGAAGATGCCGCCCTGGGCCGTGATCATGTCCAGCCCGACCCGCTGGAACTCCGGGAAATACGAACCCACACAATCGGATACCACCAGGCACTCGTAGCCCCGGTCATTGGCCTCGCGGGTGGTGGTGTGCACGCACACCTCGGTGGTGACGCCGGTGACGAGCAGCTGGGTCACCCCGGCGGCGGTGAGGACGTCCTGTAACTCGGTGGCGTAGAAGGCGCCCTTGCCCGGTTTGTCGATCACCACCTCACCGTCGACGGGACGGAGTTCGTCGACGATGTCGTGGCCGTACTCGCCGCGGATCAGGATGCGGCCGTACTTGCCGCGGTCGCCGATGCGCCTTGACGGGGCGCCGCGGTTGAGCTTGGCCGCCGGGCAGTCCGACAGATCGGGGGCATGGCCCTCGCGGGTGTGGATCACCGGGACGCCGGCTGCACGGGCCGCGGCGATCAACGCCGCGAGCGGTGGCACCACCTTCAGCAGTTGGCCGACGTCGTTGCCCAGGCTCTCGCCGAATCCGCCGGGCAACAGGAAGTCTCGCTGCATGTCGATGACGATCAGCGCGGTCTTGCCCGTCGCGAGCGGAAATGCCGAGGGCTCGGCGGGGACGGTGACGGTACCGGTCGGGGATGTCATACCTGCTCCTTGTGACGGTCGGCGGCGGCCGTCCCGGTGACGGCGCGGGGTTCGTCGAGGATCTGGGCGGCCAACGCGAGCGCGATGTCATCGGATCCGGCCGCGCCCAGCAGCATGGCGCCGTGCGGCCGGCCATCGGCCGTGGTGCCGGCCGGCACCGCAATGCCCAACAGATCCAACAGGTTTCCGAAATGGGTGTAGTGCCCGAGCATGGTGTTCGTGTCGATCGGCCGCGCCAGTACCTGCTCGACGGTGAACGTGGTGCCGATGGTAGGCACCACGAGTACATCGATGGTCTGCCACACCTTTGCCGCCCGGGCCTTGAGTTCCTGCAGCCGCTGCAGCGCGGCGAACGCGTCGACCGCGCTGTACCCGAGTCCGCCGCGGAAGATGTCCCGTACCACCGGATGGATGGAATCTGGGTGTTCCGAGAGGAATTCGCCGAACTCGACCAGGCGCTCGGCCACCCATGGCCCCTGGTACAGCAGGGCGCCCGCCGCCAGGAACGGTTCCAGGGACACCTCGACCACCGCGCCACTGCGGGTCAGCTGTTCGCGGAAACTCAGGTGGGCCGACCGCATGGCGTCGTCTCCGAAGAATTCCAGGTCGCCCGGCGGTGGCAGGCCGATTCGGATCGGTCGCCCGTCGTAGCGGGCGCCGCGGTCCCTCGACCAGGGATCGTCGTCGTCGCGACCGACCATCACGTCGAAGACGCGGTCGACGTCGCCGATGCAGCCGGCCATCACGCTGAGGCAGTCCAGCGACTTGCAGGCCGGGACCAGGCCGACGGTGCTGATCAGCCCGCGCGACGGTTTGAACCCCAGGACGCCGTTGAGGGCGGCCGGCACCCGTCCCGACCCCGCGGTGTCGGTGGCCACCGCGAACGGGACCTGACCGAGCGCCACCGCCAGCGCCGAGCCGGAACTGGACCCGCCGGAGATCATGTCGGCGTGGTAGACACTGCGGGGCACCGGGTACGGGGTGCGGGTCCCGTTCAGGCCGGTGGCGAACTGGTCCAGGTTCGTCTTGCCGACGTACAGCGCGCCGGCATCGAGCAGCCGCTGCACCGCAGGCGCGGTCCGCTCGGCGATATAGGCGTAGTCCGGACAGGACAACGTGGTCGGGACCCCGGCGACGTCGATGCTGTCCTTGACCCCGAACGGCACCCCGTAGAGCGGGAGGGTGCGGGCACCGGGACGGTTCTCGATGGCAGCGGCGGCGGCCAACAGCTCCGCGCGGGGCACCGTCGACAGCCAGGTCCCGTCGTCCCCGCGCGCGGCGATGGCATCGGCCACCCGCGCGGCGGTCTTGGTCGGCGAACCGGTGCCCCCGGCGTGTGAGGCGAGGATCTCGGCCACCGACGGACCGATGGCCGGACCGTGCGTTTCACATCCCATGAGGGAAATTGTCGACAAAATGATGGCGTTCTCGGAACGCCCGTGTGTCGATCGTGTTAGCGCTGCGCCGGCAGGTTCAGGTACTGCAGGTGACCGTGATCGGCCAGCGCGGCGATCACGGTCGCTGCGTCGTTGGTCTCCAACGCGGTGAGGATGGCCAGGTGCCGATCTATCCCGTCGCTGGACCGATGGTGTCGGGCCTCCTCGCGCAGGTTCATCGCCATCGGCAGTTGCAGCTTCAGCAGGATCGGCTCCAGCGCGAGGTCGAGCTGCCGGTTGCGCGCCAGGCCGACCACCGCGGCGTGGAACCGCCGATGGGCGTCGTCGCGTTCCAGGTCATCTGCGGCGCCGCGCATCTCGTCGAGCACCTGGCGGACCGGCTGCAGCGCGGCATGCACATCGGCGAGTGGCAGGGCCGTCTCGATCGCGTGCCGCTCCAGGACGTGCCGCAGGGCGAACAGTTGCAGAATCTCCTCGGGCGACCAGTCGGCCACCCGGGACCCGCGACGCGGGAGTCGCTCGACCAGGCCCTGCTGGGTCAGCAACCGCAACGCCTCCCGCAGCGGTGCCCGTCCGATACCGAAGTCGGCGCACAACTGTTCCTCGACGAGCTTCTCGCCCGGCGCCAGCGCACCGCTGAGAATCGCGGCCCGCAACCTGCTGCCGGCCACATCGGCCAGCGTCGTCGGCGGTGATCCGCTGACCCTGGGTGCCGCCATGCAGCGATTGTTCCATCCGCACGGAAGCGCGCTCGACAGCGTCGTTAGAACATGTTCTAGTTCTTGCATGCTGGACTTCACTGTCGAGGACCTCACCGCCGAGGACGTCGCACGACTGCGCGAGATCTACCGGCCGTTGACCGAGTCGGTGCGCGAACTCATCGACGCCACCATCCGCACCGCCGCCGACGCCGAGACCGTGGCGGCCGCGAAGGCGCAGATCGACGCGGCGACGGCGGCGCTGCGCAGCACCCAGATCGACGGCTCCTTCGGGGTGCGGTTCACCGAGGAGGGGGACCGGATGCCGTGGGGCAACGCCGTCATCGGGTTGCGCAATCCGATCGCCCCGCCGCTGTCGGTGGCACACCACCCCGACGGCAGCGTGTCCGCCGACTTCGCCCTGGGCGCCGGTTATGAGGGGCCGCCCGGACACGTGCACGGGGGCGTGGCCGCGCTCATCCTCGACCACATGCTCGGCGAGGCGGCCAGCCCGGCCACCAGCCCGCGACTGACCGGCACCATCAGCCTGCGCTATCTGCGTCCCACCCGGCTCGGCCCGCTGCGCGTGGAGGCGACGGCCGAGCGTACCGAGGGCGTGAAAACCTTTGCTACCGGCTTCATCTCGGACGCCGAGGGGCCCACCGTGCGGGCCGAGGGGGTGTTCATCCGGCCCAAGTGGGCGCGGGATTGACCGTCACAGCCCGAGTTTGACGTCGCTGGCGGCGATGTCGGTCACGACTGCGGTGATATTGCAGATCTCGCCGACCAGTAACCGTTCGGCGGCGTGGTCGTCGGTCAGCAGGGCCGCGGCCTCCCGCACCCCGGCGCTGGCCGTCAGCAGGGCATCGGTGTCGACGCTCCACGGGGCCGCCGGGGTGGCCGGGTCACCACTGAGTGCCTTGACGTAATCGTCCACGGCGGCCACGAACTCACGGTTCAGGTTCGGCGGGGGGTGCGCGGGTAGATGGGCCTCCAGCGCGGCACACGAGGTGGTGACGGAGTTCAAGGCCGCGCGGTAGGACCGCATCCAGCGCCGCAGCGCGCGGGACTCGGCGCCGGTGGCGCCCGCGGTGGCCTCGAAGGCGGCGCGCGCGCTCACCGCCCGGCCCCACGCGGACTCCAGTTGCTCCTTGGGGTGCTCCACATCGTGCACGAACGCCCGGACCACCATGGCGGCGTAGTCGATCTCGGTCTTGAGCAGTTCACCGGCGCGCTGCCGCAACCGCACCAGTGCGTTGTCGGGGATCAGCACGTGCACCGCGACGGCCAGGCCACCCCCGGTCACCACGGCCAGCAGCGGATCGCCGAGCGCGCCTTCGCCGGACGAGCCTGCCATGTTCATCAGGAACACCAGCGTCCCGGCGACGGCGATGTTCACCCCGAGGTAGCTGATCTCGGCGGTGAGATAGCCGACGGCGAGGATCAGCACGGCCAGCACCGCCGAGGCCGCATCGGCAGGCGCGATCAGTGAGGTCAGAACGGCGGCCAGCGCCACCCCCGCCGCGGTCCCGACGATCCGCCCGACACAGCGGGTGTAGGTGTGGGCGGTTTCCGGGCGCAACACCATCAGCACGGTCAATGGGATCCACACGCCGTGCGGGATATCGGCGAACCGCCAAAGCACCACCCCGACCACGGTGGCCGTGATCAGGCGCAGCGTATGCCGCAGGATGGGTGAGCTGCTGACCAGTTGCGCGCGCACCAGACCGGTCACCGCGGTCAGCGCGTCCGGCACGCCGGTGCGGCGCAGATGCGCCACCTGATCCGGCTCGAACTGACCGAAGCGTAGTTCCACGGCCTCCCGCAACTGGGCCGACAACACCATCGCGGCCTCCCGCCGGCCGCCCTGCACCGCGGTGGCCGCACCGTCGAGTTGTCCGGTCGCATAGGCCAACTCGGAGCGGGCGCTGCGCCGGGCGTGCGCGATGACGACCAGCAGTTCGGATGCGCTGTGCAGCACCCGCGCCACGGCCTCGTCGGTGCCGCCGTCCGCACCGAGCGCGGCCAGCGAATCGGCGATCCGCTCGGGCAGGCTGTACCAGCCGCGGTAGATCGGTGGACGCCGTTTGGCCAGCGCCTCGCTCACCATGAACGCGTCCCGCAACCGGATCAGCGGCTCCCGGTCGATCACGGTGTCGGGGTCCACCGCGATCCGGTCGGCGTCGGCGGCCAGCGACAGATAGGCCTGGGTCAGCGCGCTGCGCTGGGTACGCCACCGGCGCTGCGGCCACACCACGATCAGTGCGGCCTGCAGCAGGCCACCGATCAGGGCCAGCACCATCACCGTCAGCACCGAGACGGCGTCGTGGGCGGCCGGGACCGAGGTGACCATCACCGCCGCACCCGCCGCGGCCACCAGTCCGGCGTTGGCGCTGATCGC
Organism: Mycolicibacterium aurum; assembly: GCA_900078775.1. Classification (GTDB taxonomy): domain Bacteria; phylum Actinomycetota; class Actinomycetes; order Mycobacteriales; family Mycobacteriaceae; genus Mycobacterium; species Mycobacterium aurum_A. The sequence goes on along the minus strand of LT549889.1, from coordinate 2,091,942 downwards.
CCAGTGCAGTCCCGCGGCCGCGCACCACAATCCGATGACGACGATGAAGGCGAACGCGTTGGCCTCGGTCACCGCGCCCAGCAGGGCGGCCAGCGCCATCTCCAGCGAGACGATCACCACGGTGGGGAAACGGCTGCGCGGGCTGTCCTGTAGCGCGCTGGCGCCGGCCACGATCGCCGCGGCCCCGCTGCTCACGGCGGCCGCCGGAGAGTGCACGAGATGGGCCAGCAGCACCACGGCCAGCACGCCGGCGAGGCTGCGCAGCACGGCGCCGCCGTCGTACAACGTCAGTCGCAGCTGACGGCCGAGGGTCATGACGCCCATTGTGTCCCGACTCCGGTCGGTGTCAGGGCGTATCACCGCAAGGTGTGATCGCCCGGTGATCGATTCGCCGCCGTTGTTAGGTTCGGCGGGTGGAAAAGGTCATGGTCGTGCTGCGCGCGACGAACCCCGACGAACAGTGGTGCACCCGGTTGCGGACCCGGGTGGCCGCCGCACTGTCCGAACTCGATCTGGCCGGGCTGACGGTCAACGTGCGTGACGAGGCGGTCAGCGCATCGCTGATGACCCTCACCACGCTGGACCCGCCGGCCTGCGCGGTGGTCAGCATCTGGACCCAGCAGTACTACGGTGCGTCGCTGACGGCGGCCCTGGAACTGCTGGCCGCCGAATGTCAGGAGATGGCCGCCTATCTGGTGACCGAGTCGGTCCCGCTGCCGGGCCCCGATACCGCGCCGAGTGCGCGCACCCCCGGGCTGGCCAATATCGCGCTGCTGCGCCGCCCGGTGGACCTCGACGAGGCAATCTGGTTGCAGCGCTGGCACATCGACCACACTCCGGTGGCGATCGCCACCCAGGCGACGTTCGGTTACACGCAGAACACCGTGGTGCGGGCCCTCACCCCGGACGCACCGCGCATCGACGCCATCGTCGAGGAACTGTTCCCCATTGAGGCGGTGTCGGATCTGCACGCTTTCTTCGGGGCCGCCGATGACGCCGACCTGGCCGACCGGATGAGCCGGATGGCGGCCAGCGTGGCCCGATTCGGCGCCGACCGCGACATCGACACGGTGCCGACGAGTCGCTACACGCTGTGGTCGCCGACCCTTACGCTGCACTCGTGACCCTGTTGATCACCGATGAGAATCGGGTACGGACGCTGACGCTCAACCGGCCGGAGGCGCTCAACGCCTTCAGCGAGGCGCTCTACGACGCGACCACCGAGGCGTTGCTGGCCGCGGCCGCGGATCCCGAGGTGTCGGTGGTGCTGCTGACCGGTGCGGGACGGGCGTTCAGCGCGGGCAACGACCTGGTCGAGATGCAGAAGTTGGTGACCGACCCGGACTACCAACCCGGTGTGCATGGGTTCCGCGGGATGATCGAGGCGCTGGCCGCCTTCCCCAAACCGCTGATCTGTGCGGTCAATGGGGTCGGCCTGGGTATCGGGACCACCATCCTCGGCTACGCCGATCTGGCGTTCATGTCCAGCACCGCCCGGCTCAAGTGCCCCTTCACCAGTCTGGGGGTTCCGCCGGAGGCGGCGTCGTCATATCTGTTGCCCCGGTTGGTCGGTCGGCAGAACGCGGCATGGCTGCTGCTGTCCTCGGAGTGGGTGGACGCGGCCGAGGCGCTGCGAATGGGCTTGGTGTGGAAGGTATGTGAGCCCGAAGATCTGATGGTCGAGGCCCGCCGGCACGCCGAGGTGCTGGCGGCGCGGCCGCTGAACAGCCTGCTCGCGGTCAAACAGACCATGATGGACGCCATCCGTCCCGCCATCGCCGCGGCCAGTGAGCGCGAGAATGGGTTGTTCGCCGAACTGTTGGGCCAGGCGGCCAACGCCGATGCCCTGGCCTCGTTCGTGGACAAACGCTAGTGCACCGCGTGCACCGGGCAGTCGACGGTGCGCGCGGCGGCCAGGATGGCGCGCACCGTGCGCCGGCACCGTCCGCAATCCGATCCCGCGCCACAGGCGTCGGCGACCTGCCGGGACGTGGTGGCACCCGCGGCCACCGCATCGTGGACGGCCTGGGTGGTGGCGCCGGTGCACAGACACACGAACATGCGTTCAGGCCACCTCGCCGATCGCCGGCGTCAAATTCATGACCAGCCGAATGGGGTGGGCCGGGTCGAAGAGCGTGGGCTCGGAATTCATCCGTGGAGAAAAGGGAGAATCACGCGTCATGTGATTGTTTCGAAGAACAATTCCGCGAAATGGAAAGAGCTGTGGAGTGAACGAATGCGGCTGGTAATCGTTCACCGTTCCTGCCTCTCCACGCGGTCGGGGGTAGGCGCACCGGCGGGCGCCTCCGAGGGTTAGGGCAGTGTAACCTAACTAAGGCAAGGCAGTCCATAACTACGCCTCTGACTAGGGTTAGCCTCACCTACGGCGCGCCGACACTGGCCGAAAAACGCTTCGGAACCGCCGCGTCAGCTCTCGCCGCCACCCCTCGACTCGACTAGATTCGGATATGCACGGCTTTAGCGACACTTGACCAGCCCTCAAGGTGCTTAGGAGCGATATGCAAGGCGATCCAGAAGTTCTGAAATTGCTCAATGAGCAGTTGACGAGTGAACTCACGGCGATCAACCAGTATTTCCTGCACTCGAAAATGCAGGACAATTGGGGATACACCGAATTGGCTCGCCATACGCGGGAAGAATCCTTCGAGGAAATGCGGCATGCGGAGACGATCACCGATCGCATCCTGCTTCTCGACGGCCTGCCGAACTACCAGCGGTTGTTCTCCCTGCGTGTCGGGCAGACCCTGCGGGAGCAGTTCGAGTCCGATCTCGCCATCGAGTACGAGGTGGTGGCGCGCCTGAAGCCGGGCATCATCATGTGCCGGGAGAAGCAGGACGCCACCTCGGCGGGGATCCTGGAGAAGATCCTGGCCGACGAGGAGGGCCACATCGACTATCTGGAGACTCAGTTGCAGTTGATGAACACCCTCGGCGAGGAGCTGTACTCCGCGCAGTGCGTCTCGCGGCCCCCGCAGTAGCTCCCACCTCACGGTTTCCCCAACGGGTCGCTCGGGTACTGCCAGAGGCGGAATCCGAGCGACCCGCCTCGGCTCCGGCGTATATTAGGTAGCCAGCCTAAGAATTGATGGGTCGGGGCGACCTATTTGGGGGAAGCCAGTGACGTCCGTGAAGGCCGGCTCAGCCGGTGAAGCCGCACCGGCCGGCGAGAGCGGCGAACCGCTGAGCGTGCAACGGCGCAACATCATCTTCGTCGCGATCCTGCTGGGCATGCTGCTGGCCGCGCTCGACCAGACCATCGTGGCCACCGCGCTGCCGACGGTGGTCGCCGACCTCGGTGGCGCGGGCCATCAGTCCTGGGTGGTGACCAGCTACCTGCTGGCCTCCACGATCGCGACCGCCGTGGTCGGCAAGCTCGGCGACCTGTTCAGCCGCAAGGCGGTCTTCCAAGCCTCGGTGGTGTTCTTCTTCATCGGTTCGGTGCTGTGCGGGCTGGCCGACTCGATGTCCATGCTGGTCGCCGCCCGGGCGCTGCAGGGGATCGGCGGCGGTGCCATCATGGTCACCGCCACGGCCGTGATCGGCGAGGTCATCCCGCTGCGGGACCGCGGCCGCTACCAGGGCGCTCTCGGTGCGGTCTTCGGCGTCACCACCGTCATCGGCCCGCTGCTCGGCGGGTTCTTCACCGATCACCTCAGCTGGCGGTGGGCCTTCTGGATCAATATCCCGGTCGCCGCGGTGGTGCTCGTGGTGGCGACCGTGGCCATCCCGGCACTCGCGCGGCACGGCCGACCCACCATCGACTACGCGGGCATCGCCCTGGTCGGGGTGGGCGCCTCGGCGCTGGTCCTGGCCACCAGCTGGGGCGGCGGCGAGTACGCGTGGTCCTCGCCGGTGATCATCGGTCTTTTCGTCGGCTCGGTCATCGCGTTGTCCGCCTTCGTCTGGGTGGAAACCCGTGCGGCGGAACCGATCCTGCCGATCCGGCTGTTCGCCAGCCCGGTGTTCACGGTGTGCTGCGTGCTGGCCTTCATCGTCGGCTTCGCGATGCTGGGCGCGATGACGTTCCTGCCCACCTTCATGCAGTTCGTAGACGGGGTGTCGGCGACGGAGTCGGGTCTGCGCACGCTGCCGATGGTCGCGGGCATGTTGATCACCTCCATCAGCAGCGGCTCGATCGTCGGGCGGACCGGGCGCTACAAGATCTTCCCCGTGCTGGGCACCGCGATCATGTGCACCGCGTTCGTGCTGCTGTCCACCATGGACGCCCAGACCTCGGTCTGGTTGCAGTCGCTCTATCTGCTGGTGCTCGGCACCGGCATCGGCCTGTGCATGCAGGTCCTGGTGCTGGTCGTGCAGAGCACCTCGGACTTCACCGATCTGGGCGTGGCGACCTCGGGCGTCACCTTCTTCCGGACCATCGGCAGTGCCTTCGGTGCGGCCATCTTCGGCTCGCTGTTCGCGAACTTCCTCAACAGCCGGATCGGTGCGGCGCTGGTCGCCAGCGGGGCGCCGCCGGCCGCCGCGGAATCACCGAAGGCGTTGCTGGAGTTGCCCGCCGAGGCGGCGGCCCCGATCGTGGAGGCCTACGCGGACTCCCTCGGGCTGGTCTTCCTGTGTGCCGCCCCGGTCGCCTTCCTCGGCTTCGTGGTGTCGCTGTTCCTCAAGGAGATCCCACTGCGCGAGATGGAGTCGGCGTCGGCGGCCGACCTGGGCGACGGGTTCGGGATGCCGGTGATGGAGACCTCCGACGAGATCCTGGAACTCGCGGTGGGCCGGACCTTCCGGGACTCACCGGATATCCGGCTGCGCAAGCTCGTCGACCATCCCGACTGCGAACTCGACGTGGCGCGACTGTGGGCGGCGGTGCAGATCTACCGGCACAACCAGGTCCACGGGTGGGCGTCGATCAGTTCCATCGCCGCCGGCCGGCGGATCCCGCCGGAGATCCTGGAACCGGCGTTCGACCGGCTCGTCGCGACCGGTTACGCGCTCCGCACCGGCGACCGGCTCTGGCTCACCACGGCAGGCGCGCGCCAGGTCGAGGTCGCGATCGACGCGTTGGTCGGCAAGTTGGTGCAGCGCCTCGCCGAGGCCCCGGACTATCAGGGCCGCCCGGACCGGGTGCAGGTCGAGGCCGCGCTGGAACGCATCGCGCACCGGATGGTGCTGCAGCGGGAGTGGACCGAGGGGCGCGAGCTCGTCGGCGTGGCGCCGACAAACTAGAACACGTTCCAATCGTGCGTGTTCGGGCGTACGCTCCGGACATGAGCCGAATCGGAGATTTCGCAGACGACGATGCCGCGGCCTGGGTGACCAAGTCGCCCGACATCGGTGTCGCGATGGCCGGTTTCACCCACGCCGTCTACAACAAGAACCGGCTGCCGATGCGGGTGCGGGAACTGGCCCGGATGGTCATCGCGCTGGACAACGAATGCGTGGTCTGCCAGAACACCCGCGACTCGGCGGGACCGGAGGCCGGTGTCGACGAGGATCTCTACGAGCACGCCGCGCAGTGGCGGACCTGGCCGGGTTACAGCCCCGCCGAACGGATCGCCGCGGAGTTCGCCGAACGCTTCGCCGATGATCACACCGGGCTGCGTGACGACGAGGACTTCTGGGAACGCTGCCGGGCCGAGTTCAACGAGGAACTGCTGACCGATCTCGCGCTGTCCTGCGCCATGTGGCTGGGCATGGGCCGGATGCTGCGCACCCTCGACATCGGTCAGAGCTGCAAGATCACCCTGTAACCGCTGCGCGGGGAGAACAATGGACCCGGTGAGCACCCATCAGCCGGCCAAACCGCTCGCCGCTGCGGCCATCGCCGCCCTGGAAGCCGATGGGGTCGCGACCCTGATCGGCACCGTGGTGAACCCGGCCGGGCTGACCCTGGCCAAGACGGTGCCGCTGCGCCGGATGGCGACCTTCGCCAATCCGGGCCTCGGGGCCAGCCCGGTCTGGCACGTGTTCACCATCGACCAGACCGGGATCGTGTTCAGCGAACGCACCGGGGTGATCGGTGACCAGCGGGTCCGCCTCGATCTGTCCGCGCTGCGGGTGATCGGGGACGGACTGGCCTGGGCGCCAGGGGTTTTCTTCGACCAGGACGGCCACCCGGACCCGTACTGCAGTCGTGGCGTCCTGGCGCAGGTTCGGGACCGGTCGGCCGCGGCCGGGATCGAGGCCGTCGTCGGCCACGAGGTCGAATTCGTCCTGGTCGGTCCGGACGGTGCGGCGCTGCCGTCGGCGCTGTGGGCGCAGTACGGGTTGGCCGGGGTGCTGGAACACGAGGGTTTCGTGCGTGACGTCATCGATGCCGCGACCCGGTCCGGGCTACCCATCGATCAGTTCCATCCGGAGTACGGGGCGAGCCAGTTCGAGATCTCGCTGGCCCCGGCCGAACCGGTGGCCGCCGCCGACCAGTTGATGCTCACCCGGATCCTCGTCTCCCGGGTGGCCCGCCGCTACGGAATGCGGGTCAGCCTGTCTCCGGTGCCGTTCGCCGGCGCGGTGGGATCCGGTGCGCACCAGCACTTTTCCCTCACCCGGGACGGGGTGTCGCTGTTCTCTGACGGCACCGGACGGCACGGCATGACCCCGGAGGGGGAGTCCGCCATCGCCGGTGTGCTGGCCGGGCTGCCGCAGGCCCAGGGGCTGTTGTGCGGTTCGATCCTGTCCGGACTGCGCACCCAACCCGGCCATTGGTCCGGCGCGCACGTGTGCTGGGGAACCGAGAACCGGGAGGCCGCGGTGCGTTTCGTGACCGGCGGACCGAGCAACCCGCAGGGCGGCAACGTCGAGGTGAAGATCATCGACCCGTCGGCCAACCCGTACCTGGCCTCGGCGGCCATCCTCGGATTGGCACTGGACGGGGTGAACCGCAGCCTGCCGCTGCCCGAGGAGATCGCCGTCGACCCGGCCACCCTGGACTCCGACCGACGGGCCGCGGCCGGGGTCACCACCCTGCCCACCCGGCAGGACGACGTCATCGACGCCCTGGACCGGTCCGCACTGCTGCGCGAGATCCTCGGCGACGCCCCGGTCGAGGCCACCGTCGCGGTGCGCCGCTACGAACAGCAGACCTACGGCGCATACAGCGATGCCGAACTGGCGGACAAGTTCCGACTGGCCTGGAGTCTGTGATGGTCGGAGCGCTGGCCGAGCACATCGCCGCGGTCGGTCTGGTCGATCACCATGTGCACGGCTATTGGCGGCACACCGGGACGCGGCGCGACTTCGAGAACGGACTCAACGAAGCCAACACCGAACCGCTGGCCGACTTCGACTCCGGCTTCGACAGCCAACTCGGGTTCGCGGTCCGTGCACACTGTGCCCCGCTGCTCGGGCTGCCCGCACACGCCGGCGCCGACGACTACTGGGCGGCCCGCAGTGCGGTGCCCGACGCCGAACTGGGCAGGCGGTTCCTGACCGCCGCCGGGGTGACCGACTGGCTGGTGGACACCGGGTTCGGCACCGGTATCAGCGATCCGGGCACCATCGCCGAGGTCGCCGGCGCCCGGGTGCACGAGATCGTGCGGCTGGAGTCGGTCGCCGAATACGCAGTGGCCCAACCCGACGACTATGTCGATGCCTTCACCGGGGAGCTCGCCGCGCGATGCGCCGGCGCGGTGGCGACCAAGTCGATCCTGGCCTACCGGGGCGGGCTGCGCGGAGATCTGTCCGAACCCTCGCTGCGCGAGGTACGGGAAGCCGCCCGGCGTTGGCGTGATTCCGGCGGCACACGGCTGACCGACCGGGTGCTGTTGCGGTTCGGGCTGCATCAGGCGCTGCGGATCGGTAGACCACTGCAGTTCCACATCGGGTTCGGTGACCGGGATGCCGACCTGGACGCGGCGAATCCGTTGCACCTGACCGATTTTCTGCGCACCGCGGGCAGCACGCCGATCATGCTGCTGCACTGTTACCCGTTCGAACGGGAGGCCGGCTATCTGGCCCAGGCGTTCAACCACGTCTACCTGGACGGCGGGCTGGCGATCAACCACCTCGGCGCCCGGTCCCGGGAGTTCATCGCCCGGCTGCTGGAATTGGCCCCGTTCCGCAAGATCCTGTACTCCTCGGACGGTTTCGGTCCACCCGAACTGCATCACCTGGGTGCGGTGCTGTGGCGCCGCGGCGTGCACGCGGTGCTCGAGGGTTTCGTCCACCGGGGCGAATGGTCGGCCGCCGACGCGATCCGGGTGGTGGATCTGATCGCCCATCAAAACGCCCGGCGCGTCTATGGATTGGAGTGACACGATGACATTGCCCGCAGGTATCGCCACCGCCCTGGTCTTCCTGTGGCTGGGTATGGTGTCGGCCATCTCGTTCGTCGAGGCGCCGCTGAAATTCCGGGCACCCGGGGTGACGCTGCCGATCGGACTGGGCATCGGCCGGTTGGTGTTCCGGGCCCTCAACGGCATCGAGGCGGTGCTGGCGATCGTCATCGCCGTCGCGCTGGTCACCGCCGGGCCCGGGCGGGTCGCGCTCATCGCATTCGCGGTCGCGGCGGCAGCGCTGGCCGTGCAACTGCTCGCGGTGCGCCCGGCGTTGACCAAGCGTTCCGACGCGGTGCTGGCCGCCGGCCCGGACGCCGAGAAGCTGCCGCGGTCGCAGGCGCACTTCGTCTACGTCGGCCTGGAACTGGTCAAGGTGATCGCCCTGATCACCGTCGGGACCGTCCTGCTCGCCGGCTGAGTCCGATCGCGGCGGCCGCGGTCACCAGCACCGCCAGCAGCAGTATCAGCCAGGGCCACCCGCCGTGCTCGTACACCCAGCCGGCGATCGCGCCCTGCAATCGCCCCGCCGCACCCACCACCGGGTCGGCCGGATCGCCGCCGGCGTGGAACAGCCGGATCTCGTAGACGCCGTAGTAGCCGACGTACAGGCCGACCAGGATGAGCAACGCCCCACTGATCCTGTTGACATACGGCAGGATTCGGCGGATCCGGTCGAGCAGGGCGGAACTGGCGAAGGCGGTGGAGACGGCCAGCGCCCCGACGATCAGCGCGAACCCGGCCGCATAGGCCAGATACACCAGCAGGGTGTCCTGCCAGGACGATGCGCGGGCCGCACTCGCGGTCACCGCCAGGAACGGCCCGACGGTGCAGGACAGCGACGCCAACGCGAAGCCCAGGCCGTAGCCGAGCATCGACCCGATCCGCGCGGTGGGCGCCCACCGTGACCCGGCACGCACCGGCAGCGCCAGCGACCGCCCGGCCAGCAGCCAGCCCCCGAGCAACACCAGCACGGCCCCGATGACCACGGTGGCGAACGGCACGTACTGCTGCACGGTGGAGGCGACCGAGGCGGTCAGGGCCCCGAAGGCGGCGAACACCGCGACCACCCCGAGCGTCATGGCCAGCGTCGCGGTGAGGGCACGCCACACCGCGCGCCCACTGCCGGCGTCGGCCTGCACCACCAGGCTCAGATAGCCGGGAAGCATGGCGAATCCGCAGGGATTGACCGCGGCGATCAGCCCGGCCCCGAGCGCGAGGCCGAGCAGATCGGCTTCCATCTAGGCGGTCAGCGTGGCGACCCGGTTGGCCAGGTCCTGTTCGGACATCGCCGACGTCGGATTATTGACGAAGGTCGAGGTCCCGTCTGGCCGCACGAACAGATACGCCGGCTGCCACGGCACGTTGAACCGCGCCCAGATGGACCCGTCGGCGTCGTTCAGATTGGTGAAGCCGAGCTTGTAGCGGTCCACGAAGCCCTGCATCGCGGCCACATCGGAACGGGCCGCCACCCCGACGAACGTCACGTCAGGGTTGGCCGCGGCCACCTTGGCGACGTTGGGAGCCTCCTGATTGCAGAACGGGCACCACGGCGTCCAGAACCACAGCACCGCGGGCTTGCCCTGCAGGCTGGCACTGTCGAACGGGGCGCCCGACAGCGTGGTGCCGGTGAAGTCGAGGCGATCGTCGGCCACGGCCGTCGGGGCGCCGACGAAACCGAGCAGCAGGCCGACGGCGGCCAGCGTCAGGGTGAACGATCGCAGCAGCCGGGTGGTGGGGAATCTCATGGGGGACCTCCGGTTCGGGCCGGCCCGCGGCTGATGCGGGCCTCAGCCGTTACTACGTACCCGTTCGGCGCCCGGTTCGATCATCCCGCCGCATTCCGGTGCGGGCAGGCCTGTTGCCCGGGCGCCGGCGCGTCGTGGCGTGCCCGGACCCGGATACGGGCGCCGCGGTGCGGGACCAGGATGACGCCCTTGATCCGCTGGCGTTCACCGGTCGCGGCGGTGCCGGCCAGATCCACCCGGCGCAGCACCTCGCGCAGCACCACGGCCATCTCGACCTGCGCGAAGTGGGCACCCAGACAGCGCCGGTTGCCGCCGCCGAACGGCAGATAGGTGGTTGGGCCCAGGGTGGCGCCGAGCATCCGGTCCGGGTCGAAGCGGTCCGGGTTCGGGTACCGGGCGGGATCGGCGTGCACCAGCCCGATACCCGGGGCCACCATCACCCCGGCCGGCAGCAGGCGCCCGGCCACCTCGGTCGGCTCGGTCAGGACCCGGCCGACATCGAAGACCACCGGACGGATCCGCAGCACCTCCTTGCACACCGCGTCCAGGTATTCATCGGCCTCCGGTCCGCCGGTGCGGGCCGACCGGGTGGCCTTCGCCAGGATCGCCGGGTGCCGGGTCAGCAGCTCCAGCGCCCAGGACAGCCCGGTGGCGGTCGTATCGTGCCCGGCGACCAGCAGCGTCATCAGCTGATCGCGGAGTTCGGCGTCGGACATGCCCGAACGCACCATCATCGACAGGGCGTCGGCGCGGTCGACGAGGTCCGGATCGGCCCTGCGGTCGGCGATCTCGGCGTACAACAGCCGGTCGGCCTCGCGCAGCCGGTCGGCGAACCCGCGCCACGGCCGGAGCCGCTGCAGCCGGGGGACCGCCACCGGCAACGAGTTCCACCCCCCGAGGCTGAGCAGTTTGGGCATGACCGCCCGCAGCCGGGTCAGCCGGTCCGGGTCGGTGGTGCCGATGACGGTGCGCAGGATGACCTCCAGCGTGATCGCCGACATCCGTGGCGCCACCGGGAACTCGGTGCCCACCGGCCAGCCGGCGACGTCGCCCGCGGCGATCTCGGCCATCACCGCGGTCTGGCGGGCCACGGCCTCGCGGCCGAAGGGCGCCAGCATCAGCCGGCGGCGGTCGCGGTGCACATCGCCGTCGATCACCAGCACCGAACTCGGTCCGAGCAGGCCGGTCAGCATCGCGTTCGCCGCACCGGCGTGATAGACCGCCGGATCGCCGCCGAACACCGTCTTGATGTCCGCCGGGTCGGCCAGATAGACCATGGTGCCGATGGTGGACACCCGCAGCGTGAAGACATCCCCGTAACGGCGGCGGCACGCCGAAACGTACTGCGCCCAGAAGTTCATCATCAGCACGCCCTGCACGGCCGCCGGCAGCCGCGGGCCGGGTGGCAGTTCCGAGCTCCTCACCTTTTCGACCCTAGGCAGTTCGACTCCATACGGCGGCGGATCGGCCCATACTCGAGACCGTGACGCCCTTGCAGCGCTACATCGCCGAAGAGATCGCCACCGACCACGCCGACGGGCTGCTGTCCCGCCGGGAGGCGCTGCGCCGGCTCGCGCTGCTGGGGCTGGGGGCCTCGGCCGCGGCGTCCGTCATCGCGGCCTGTGCCGGGGGCACCCCGGAAGCGACCGCCGAGCCGCCGGGCACCGACGACCGACCGGTCCCGCCGGGTATGGCGACCGCGCTGCCGACCACCCCGGTGACCTGGGCCGGGCCCGCCGGCGAGCTGCAGGGCGCCTGGGCCGCGGCGGATCAGCCGCGCGGGGCGGTGCTGGTGATCCACGAGAACAAGGGCCTCAACGACTGGGTCCGTTCGGTCGCCGGTCGGCTGGCCGGGGTCGGCTATTCGAGCCTGGCGATCGACCTGCTCTCCGGCGACGGCGGCACGGCCACCTTTGCCGACCCCGCCGAGGCGACCGCCGCGCTGGGCAACCGGTCCCCGGAGGCCATGATCGCCGATCTGCGTTCCGGCATCGCCGAGGTCGCCACGCGCACACCGGGGGCGAGGGTGGCCGCCGTCGGTTTCTGCATGGGTGGCGGACTGGTGTGGCGGCTGCTGGACGCGGGCGTACCGGAACTGGCCGCCGCCGTCCCGTTCTACGGGCCGACGCCCGAGGGCGCGGACTTCGCCGGCAGCCGGGATGTCGCGGTGCTCGGTTTCTACGGGCAGCTCGACCAACGGGTGAACGCCACCGAACCGGCGGCTCGGGCCGCGTTGCAGCGGGCCGGACTGGTGCACGAACTGGTGATCGAGCCGGGCGCCAATCACGCCTTCTTCAACGACACCGGCGACCGGTACGACCCCGGCGCCGCGGCGGACGCCTGGCAGCGGACCCTGGGCTGGCTGGGCACGCACGTCGGCTGATGGTCAACCGACACCCCATCCGTCGGGACAAGACCCGTCGATATCGGTGAACCCGTACTCGCGGGCCAGCGCGTACGAGGTCACCGAGCGCTGGTTCCAGCGGGCGCGGTGCTCGTCGGCCGCGATGGCGGCCACCCCGCGGCCGACGAATCGAGGGGTCTCGGATTCGGCGAATCCCGGCGGTGCGCTGGGGTATCCGTCATCGCGGCCGGCGCACAACGCGGTGCGCCAGTTGTCCTCGGTGACCCCGTAGTCGTCCAGCATCATCTCCGAACGCAACCAGCCCGGGCTGACCGCGACGGCGGTGGCGCCGACCTGCCGCAGCTCGTGTCCGTGGCTGAAGGCGAGCCGGTTCACTGCCGTCTTGGCCAGATCGTAGAACACCGACAGCCGGAAGTTCTCCGCGCTGTATTCGGTTGTCCCATCGGTGATTTCGACCAGCAGTCCGCCCGGGCGGGTGACCATCAGCGGGAGCAGACAGTGCGCGGTGATCAGGTGGGTGCGCACGCCGAGGTCGATGATCCGCAGGCCGGCCTGCAGGTCGTGCTCCCACATCGGCCGGCCCCAGCTCGAGGGCGGACCCTTGAGTACTTCCGCACCCCAGATGTCGTTGACCAGGATGTCGATCGTGTCGAAGTCGGCGCGCAGTCGGTCGGCCAGCGCGCGGACCTGATCGGGCACCAGGTGGTCGACCTGGATGGGCACCCCGCGGCCGCCCAGCGTATTCACCAGCGCCGCAGTCTCTTCGATGGTCTCCGGGCGGTCGTAGTCCGAACCACCGGACCCGCTGACGCTGCTGCGTCCGGTGCAGACGACGGTGGCCCCGGCCTCGGCCAGACCTGCGGCGATGCCCCGGCCCGCCCCGCGGGTGGCGCCGGCCACCACGGCGACCCGGCCGCGCAGGGCGCCGGGGCACGCTGCAACGTACATTGACGCAAAGTACGCGCGGGGGTGTCGGTTCGTGGCCGTTCGACCAGTGACACCGAAAATCCGCCGGGCGGACCTGCGCGGTGCGGCGGTGCCATACGATGCCGGGCATGAGAGCACCCGGATTGGTCGCGGCGGTCCTGATGGTCGGCGCGCTGTACGGCTCGGCGCCCGCGGTCGCGGCGCCCGAGGAGCCCGGCTGCGCCACGACCGTGACGACGCCTCAGGTGATCGACGTGTCCGGTACCGCGATGGTGTCGGCCTCCACCTCGCCGGGGGCGTGCAACCGCTCGGAGCCGCAGCTACAGGTCGTCTGCCTGCAGCGGGTGGGCAGCCAGCTGGCACCGAAGTGCGAGGAGGCCGGCGGGCCGGCGACCGCGCGGGTGCTGCTCTCGCCCTACGTTCCCGGGGCCACCTATGTGGCCACCGGCCGCAGCTGCGCGAACCAGGGCAGCCCGGCGGTACCGTTCTGCCGGGCCGCGGGCCCGGTCAGCGCGACGCTCTGAGGTTCAGGCCCGGCGGCGGTCGGCCGCGGCCGGTAGACAGTGCACCTCGGGGCCCGGGTCGAACCGGTAACCGCGTCCGCGGATCGTGGTGATGAGGCCCGCGTGCCTGCCGAGTTTGACGCGCAGCCGGCGGACGTGGGTATCGACGGTCCGCACGGACAGTTCGCCGCCGGGCGCACCCGCGGTCGCCCACACCTCGCGCATCAGCTGTGCCCGCGACACCGGCTGGTGCGGATGGGCGGCCAGGAAGCACAGCAGCTCGAATTCCAGGTAGCTCAGCCGGACCGGGACCCCGTCGATGCGGATCGCCCGACCGGCCCGGTCGATCAGCAGCCCGTCGAAGGGTTGCGGCACCGGGGCGCGGTCGGCGCCCGTCTCGTGGGCGGCGCCGATGGTGGCCGGGCGTACCCGCACACCAGGGACCGCATCGGCGATCACCCGGCCGAACTCGTCGGCCAGTTGCGCGGTGCGCGCCGGCAGCTCGGCGAAGCCGGCGGGCACATCGAACACCAGGACCACCTGGACCGCCGGGGCGGACGCGGTGGCAGGGGGCAGGCCGGCTTGGTACACCGCGCCATGGTGCCGGACCCGGGTGCGCCGGTCCATGATTTGCCGCGGCGTGAGCACAACTCAGAACGCGGGTGTCACCTGCCCGGCGTAGGTGGTTTCGATGAACCGCCGGGTGGCGGGGCCGGTCAGCAACGCGGCCAGCGCCCGGATGTCGGGGTCGCCCACGCCGGCGGGCCCGGTCACCAGGTACTCGGCGTAGGTGGGGTTGTGCTGTTCGCAGTGCAGCGCGGCGTGGGTGCGCACGTTGCGGGCCATGGCCTGGGGCCCGAACAGGAACACCGCGTCGAAATCGTCGAGCGCCGAGTTCAGCGTCCAGCTGGTCAGCTCCTTGAACAGCAGGCAACGCGGATTGGCCCGCACATCGGTGGTGGTGATCAGACTGCCGAGCGGACCGGTGCACTCGATCACCCCGAGCCGGTCCAGCATGCGCAGCGAGCGGTCGGCGTTCACCGCGTCCGAGGGCAGCGCCACCTCCGCATGGTCGGGCAGCGCCGTCAGCTCCGAGACCCGGCTGGAGTACAGACCGAAGGGTTCGATGTGCACGGGAGCCACCGGCACCAGGGCGGCGCTGTGCCGCCGGTTGAACTCCTGCAGGAACGGCAGGTACTGGAAGTAGTTTGCGTGCAACCGTCCCGCGACCAGCCACTCGTTGGGCTCGTCGAAGCTCTCGAAGACGATCACCTGCAGATCGACGCCGGCCGCGGCTAGCGCGTCGCGCAGGTTCTCCAGGATCTCGGCGTGCGGCAGGGGAGTGGCGCCGACCCGTAGCGGCCGAAGACCTTTCGTGGTCACCGACCGCACACTGCTCGTCATGTCCCGAAGGGTACCGACGCCGCAGCCGACTGCAACGTGGGCGTGTTGCGCTCGAATGTGTCGAATTGTTACGGGTTTTAACGCACGGTGACCGCAGCTCTGTCGGCCGGCACCGGTCGCCCCTATGGTCTGGCGAAACGCAACGTCTGTTGTCTGCCCGACGAAGGGTCTGCCCATGTCTGAAATCACGACTGCACCTGAGCATCTGAGTGGTCCCCCGGATCAGCCCGCGCGCAGGCTGCGCGGCAACCTCGGGGTGGCCGCCATCGTCTTCATGGTGGTGGCCGCGGCCGCGCCGCTGGGCGTCATCGGCGGTGTGGTGCCACTCGGCTTGGCATCGGGTAATGGTGCGGGCTTCCCAGCCACCTTCGTCATCGCCACGCTGATCCTGCTGCTGTTCAGCGTCGGCTTCACCGCGATGACCCCGTTCGTCTCCGATGCCGGCGCCTTCTTCTCCTATGTCCGTCAGTCGCTGGGCTTTCCGGTCGGTATCGGTATCGCGTTCGTCGCCGTCATCACCTACGTCGCGATCGAGGCGGGCGTGTACGGGCTGATCGGCCCGGCCGGCATCGGTGTGGTGGAATTACTCGGCGGGCCCACTCTGCCGTGGTGGTTGTTCGCGGCCGCCGCCTTCGCCGTGACCACCTATCTGGGGTACCGCAACATCGAACTGTCCAGCAAGGTGCTGGCCGTGCTGCTGACCGCGGAGATCGCCATCGTGGCGGTGCTGGACGCGGTGATCGTGGCGCGCGGGGGCGATCACGGGCTGTCCACCGGCGTCGTCACCCCGGACGCCGTGTTCTCCGGATCCCTGGGCATCGGACTGCTTTTCGCCATCATCAGCTATGTCGGCTTCGAGGCCACCGCGATCTTCCGTGACGAGGCCCGCGACCCCGAACGCACCATCCCGCGCGCCACCTACCTGGCGCTGGTGCTGATCGGCGTGTTCTACACGGTGACGAGTTGGGCGCTCATCTCGGGCTGGGGCGATGAGGCCGCGGTCGCGCGGGCCACCGAGGCCGGGGACACTTTCCTGGGGGACACCGCCGCGCGCTACATCGGGGTGTTCGGCGCGGACCTGATCATCATGCTGTACTTCACCAGCCTGTTCGCCTGCATCCTGGCGTTCCATAATGTGGTGTCGCGCTACGTGTTCGCGCTGTCGCAGCGCAATGTGCTGCCCGAGTCGCTGAGCCGTCCGCATCCCGTCCATGGTTCGCCGCACAAGGCCTCGCTCTGGATCTCCGGGGTCGTGGCGGTCAGCGTGCTGCTCGCGGTGTTGTTCGGCCTGGATCCAGCCGGTCAGTTCTACACCTGGTTCGCCGGTGCGACGACCGTCGGTGTCGTCATCCTGATGATCGCGACAAGCGTTGCGGTGCTGGTGTTCTTCGCCCGGGACCGGCGCGGCTACTCGGTGTGGCGGGTCTGGATCGCGCCGGCGGCGGGCCTGCTCGGCCTGCTCTCCGCGCTGACGCTCATCCTGTCCAATCTCAGCGATCTGGTCGGTGGGTCCAGCGTGCTGGCCTGGGTCATCGTGAGTCTGCTCGCGGCGGCGTTCGTCGCCGGAGTGGTGATCGGAGCCAGGGCCGGCACGACGGCCGACCGGTGACCAACGCGGGATCGCCTAACTGGGCGGTGTCCAGCGCACCGGCAGCCGTTTGATGCCGTGGATGAAGGGGGAGAGCAACCGGTCCGGTTCGCCGTCGGCGCGGATGTCGGGCACCCGCCGGTGCAACTCCTCGAACGCCACCAGGATCTCCCTGCGGGCCAGGTTGGCGCCCAGGCAGAAATGCGCGCCGCCACCGCCGAACCCCAGGTGCGGGTTGGGGTTTCGCTGCACATCGAAACGCCACGGATCGGCGAACCGGGTCTCGTCGCGATTGGCCGACCCGTACCACATGGTGACCTTGTCACCGGCCGCCATCGGCACCCCGGCGAGTTCGGTGTCGCGGGTCAGCGTGCGGCGCATGTAGGCCACCGGGGACGCCCAGCGGACGATCTCCTCGACCGCGGTCGGCGCGAGCTTCGCATAGTCGGCCCACCACAGGTCGCGCTGTTCCGGGAACCGGCTCAGCGCGGCGACCCCGTGGCTGATGGCGTTGCGGGTGGTCTCGTTCCCGGCGACGACGAGCAAGATGAAGAACGACGCCACCTCCGCCGAGGTCAGCCGTTCCCCGTCCACCTCGGCGGCCACCAGCGCTGTGGTCAGGTCGTCGCCCGGCGACGCCCGCCGGTCCTCGGCCAGCGCCGTCGCGTACGCGCCGATATCCATTGCCACACGCGCGAACTCGTCGAAGTCGGTGGTCAGGTCGGGATCGCCGAATCCGAGGATGACGTTCGTCCAGTGAAAGATGGTGTCGTGATCGGCCTCGGCGATGCCCATCATGTCGCAGATCACCTGCAGCGGAAGGGGACCGGCCAGCGCCGCCACCACATCGGCGCGGCCGTCGGGGTGATCGGTGACCATCGCCGACACCAGCCGGCGTGCCCGGTCCCGCACCGAGTCCTCGATGCGGGCCACCACCCGCGGGGTGAAGGCGCTGCGCACGATGTTGCGCAGCCGGCTGTGCCGGGGATCGTCCATCGCGATCATCGACCCGAAATACTCGGCGAGCTCTGGGGTCTGGTCGCCCATGGTGATGTTCGGGCTGGAGCTGAACAGGTCGGGATGCCGGCTCGCGTAGTGCACGTCGTCGTAGCGCGTCAGCGCCCAGTGCCCGGCACCGGAATCCACGCCCTCGGCGGTGACCGGCCGGTGGAAGGACACCGGGGCCTCGCGGCGCAAGGTCGCGAACGCCCCGTCCCGGAAGTCGTCGTCACGCTGCCAGAACCGCCAGGAACCCAGGTCGATCTCGGGAAGCGGCACCGGCTGCGGCGGCGTCCCGTTCACCTGCTGCGCGATCGGCATGGCCGTAGCTTAGGGCGGCCGCGCACCGGTCCGCGGTGGATTCGGCGCGTCAGTCGCTGGCCGGTTCGGGCAGGTCGTGCCGGACGACCCGGACGTGGCCGTGCGGCAGGCAGGCGACATAGCCGTGGTGCTTGCCGTACAGCTCCCAGGAGGTCCGCGCATCGTCGCTGTGCACGTCGATGTGCTGCCCGCCGGAGAACGCCAGGTGCAGGCTGCCGTTCGCGTCCCAGTCGGCGTGCGTGCAGGTCGCCCCGGCGAAATCGAAGAGCGGTTTCTGCTCGTTGCGCACGGCAATCGGATCGATGGTCACGACCTCGGGTTCGCCGGCGCCGGCCAGGCCCGCGAGCTGAGGCAGTGTCAGATCCAGCGGGACGGAAATGACGAGTTCGTTGTAATCGTCCAAGTTGAGCACCAGCCCGTCGCGGAACGCGATCCGCTGCAGGACGTGCCCCTGGATCCACTGTTCGGTCATGTTTCCACTGTGTGCCCATCCGGATACCAATTCAAGGGATGTCGGCGAGTTCGCTCCGCCGGTGCGCCCACCGGACTGTGCAGACTCAAGATCGCAGTTGAACGTGCTGGTCGGCGGGTGTCGAGGGCCCCCGGGCCGTCCCTGACAGTTCGCTGACAGCTCCGCGACCGGTTCGGAACGCGTAAACTTCACGCAACGGGGGTAATGCTCGGAGATCCGACGAGCCGATCAGCGTTCGCGCACTACTGAAAGGGCTGTCTTGCCCGTATCCGAAAATCAGGTCCCGGGGGTGGGCCTGAGGCCGCACTTCGAGGACGTCCAGTCGCACTACGACCTGTCCGACGAGTTCTTCCGGCTGTTCCTGGACCCTACCCAGACCTATAGCTGCGCCTACTTCGAGCGTGACGACATGACCCTGGAGGAGGCCCAGTACGCGAAGATCGACCTCTCGCTGGGCAAGTTGGGGCTCCAGCCCGGCATGACCCTGCTCGACATCGGCTGCGGCTGGGGCGCCACCCTGTGCCGCGCCATCGAACGCTACGACGTGGACGTCATCGGTCTGACCCTGAGCCGCAACCAGCAGGCGCACGTCCAGGGCGTGTTCGACGGGCTGGCCACCGACCGTTCCCGCACCGTGCTGCTGCAGGGCTGGGAGCAGTTCACCGGTTCGGTGGACCGCATCGTGTCGATCGGCGCCTTCGAGCACTTCGGTGCCAGCCGCTACGACGACTTCTTCGCGATGGCCTACGACGCGCTGCCGTCCGGCGGTTCGATGCTGCTGCACACCATCGTCAAACCCAGTGACGAGGAATTCGCCGCACGCGGGCTGCCGCTGACCATGACGAAGCTGAAGTTCTTCAAATTCATCATGGACGAGATCTTCCCGGGCGGTCAGCTGCCGTTCGTGTCCGTGGTACGCGACCACGCCGGCAAGGCGGGGTTCGAGGTGCAGCGGGTGCAGTCGCTGCGCCCGCACTACGCCCGGACCCTGACGATCTGGGCGGACGCGCTGCAGCGCCGCCGCGGCGAGGCGATCGCGCTGCAGTCCGAGGAGGTCTACGACCGCTACATGCGGTACCTGACCGGCTGCGCGGAACTGTTCCGGGAGGGCTACACCGACGTCTGCCAGTTCACGCTCTACAAGCCGTGAGCGGTGCTCTGTAGCGCGGCGCGCAACGGCTCGGGCAGTGGGCGTTTGGCCCAGTCCCCGGTGGACACCACGACGTAGACGTTGCGCCCGCGCACGGCCACCTGCTCGATGCCGTCGGTGTCCGGGGCAGAGCGCAACACCGTGAACGCGATGGCGAAACTGGTGGTGCCGAGGTGGTCACAGTGTGCCTCGACGCGCACCGCATCGCGCCACCGCACCGAGGCGAGGAAGTCGATGTCGCTGTGCACGACCTGGAGGTCGACTCCCGAGGAGATCAGGTCGGGGTAGCTGACGGCCACCTCGTCCAGCAGCGCGGTGCAGGCCTCGTCGAACCAGGTCAGGTAGTGGCCGTTGAAGACCACACCCTGCTGGTCGATCTCGGCGTAGCGCGGCACCACTGTCAACGAGGTCACGCCAATGACGATGCACCACAACTGTGCTGGACCACAAACGGTGCCGCGCCGCGGCTACCATCGTCGGGTGATCATGACGTCGCCGGACCACCGATGAGCGCGCCCACCCTCGTCACGGTCGACGACATCCGGGCCTCCGCCGAACGGCTGAGCGGCAAGATCCTGCGTACCCCGCTGCTGCCCGCCCCGTGGGCGGACCCGGCCCGCCCGTTGTGGATCAAACCCGAGAGCCTGCAGGTGATCGGCGCGTTCAAGGTGCGCGGGGCGTTGAACGCGATCAGCCGGATCGACCCGGAGGCCCGCCGGCGCGGGGTGGTGGCGTACTCCAGCGGCAACCACGCCCAGGCCGTCGCCTACGCCGCCGCGCGGTTCGGCATCGAGGCGCACATCGTGATGCCCGAGGAGACCCCGGAGATCAAGGTGGTGCGCACCCGCAGCCACGGTGCCCGGGTCGTGCTGTGCCCGGCGGGGCAGCGCGAGGCGGTGGCCGCCCAACTGGTCGAGGAAACCGGCGCCACGCTGGTACCGCCGTTCGACCACCCCGACATCATCGCCGGGCAGGGGACCATCGGCCTGGAGATCGCCGAGGATCTGCCCGACGTCGCCACCGTGCTGGTCCCGGTCAGCGGCGGCGGGCTGGCCTCCGGAATCGGCACCGCCATCCGCGCGCTCTGCCCGCGGGCCCGGATCTTCGGTGTGGAACCGGAATTGGCGGCCGACACCGCCGCCGGACTGCACCGCGGCAGCCCGGTCAAGATGTCCATCGAGGAGCGCAACCGGACCATCGCCGACGGCCTGCGCTCGGAGCCGTCGGAGCTGACCTTCGCGCATCTGCAGCACGTACTGACCGACGTGCTGACCGTCTCCGAAGACGAAATCCGCTCGGCGGTGGCCGAACTCGCGGTGCGGGCCCGGCTGGTCAGTGAACCCAGTGGCGCCGTCGGGCTGGCCGCCTACCGGCGCCACGCGACCGGGCCCGGCCCCACCGTGGTGGTGCTGTCCGGCGGGAACATCGAGCCGGCGCTGCTGGCCGATATCGTGGGTGCCGCACCGGCGATCGGGGTTGACCAGGGGCCCTGACCGCAGATCCGGTCAAGCAGCGGTAACCGCCGCGGTCAGTGCACGCCTTCCATCAGCCGGCTGATCCGGCCGGTCAGGCCGAGCACGATCAGCCCCGCGGCGATCGCAACCAGTCCGAGGATGCCGAAGTACGCGAACTCGTGTGCCGGGTCGTAATAGCCGGCCAGCACCCCGGACATGGACGTGCCGAGACCGACCGAGAAGAAGTACAGCGCCATCATCTGCGCCCGGAACGCGTCGGGGGCGAGTTGGGTGGTCACCGCCAGACCGATCGGCGAGATCATCAGCTCCGAGATCGCGAAGACCGCCATGATCGCGACCACCAGCAGCGCGGGCACGGCCCGCCCGGTGGTGCCGGCCATCGGCAGGAACAGCAGGAACGCCGCACCCATCCCGATGACACCGTAGGCGAACTTGCGGGGTGTGGTCGGGGCCCGCTGCCCGAGCCGGGTCCACATGACCGCGAAGACCGGTGAGAGCAGGATGATCCAGATCGGCTCGATCGACCCGATCCAACTGGACGGGGCGGTCCAGCCGAAGATCGACCAGTTCATCCGCTCGTCCGAATACACCGCCAGCACGGTGAAGATCTGCTGGAACAGCGACCAGAACACCGCGTTGGCGATGAACAACGGGATGAAGGCGGTCACCCGGGTGCGTTCCAGCGCAGACACTTTCGGGCTCTTCAGCATCAGCGTGAAGTAACCGATGGAGGCGGCGATGATGACCCCGGTGGTCACCTGGGACAGATTCGCCAGTGTCACCAGGCCGGTGGCGAAGGCGGCGACGATCACGACGATGACACCGACCGCGATCCCGGCGGCCGGCAGCACACCGGAGCGCGGCAGCGGATTGGGTACCGCGCGTCCGTGGCTGCCGAGGTTGCGGCGGAACACCACGTACTGCGCCAGACCCAGCGCCATACCGACCGCCGCGGCACCGAACCCGTAGTGGAACCCGACGCGGGTCTGCAGCAGCCCGGTGATCAGCGGCCCGATGAAGGCGCCCAGGTTGATGCCCAGATAGAACAGGGTGAACCCGCCGTCGGCGCGGGCGTCACCCTTGTCGTACAGGGTGCCCAGCAGCGAGGACGCGTTGGCCTTGAGCGCCCCGGAGCCCAGCGCGACCAACACCAGACCCGTTGCCACGCCGGAGATTCCGGGCAGCACCGCCAGGGCGATGTGGCCGAGCATCACCACGATGCCGCCATAGAACACGGTGCGTTCCATGCCCAGGACCCGGTCGGCGAGCCACCCGCCGAGCACGGTGGACAGGTACACCAGCCCGCCGTAGGCGCCGACGATGCCGGTGGCGGTGGTCTTGGACATCTCCAGGCCGCCGTCGGTCACCGAGTAGTACAGGTAGTACCCCAGGATCGTGAGCATCCCGTAGAAGGAGAAGCGCTCCCAGAGTTCGACACCGAACAGATTGGCCAGGCCTATCGGATGCCCGAAGATCGTGCGGGCTGTCGGGTGATCGGTCCGAGCGTGTGCGGTGTGGTCCTCCCCAGTCATTGCCTCACCTTCGCACGCACGCGGTCGGACTGTGGCGGCGTTCCGCCGAAGTCGCCGCCCGCGCAGGTCGACGCTTGCGAGGCGGGCAAAATCGGACTCACCCGTCGACGTCGGCGGAGTCGCCGAATGGCAAACCTGCCCGCAGGCAATCTCCTGCACAGGTGGGTCTGCGGGCGGTTCCGGAGGTAGTGTCAGCCCGGTAACGGGACGATGACTGCAACGTCTCGATGGTCGCGCGTGTGCGGCCGAAGGGTCCGAAGGGGTTCATGTGGACGCGGTGCTCGGCTTGTCGATGACACCTCGATCGCTGTCCGTCGTGGTGGTCGGCGGTGCGCCCGATGATGCGCACCCGGGCGGCGGTCCGCAGGACGCCTTCGAGTTGGCCGTCGACGCCGCCGACGTCCGCGCGGCCACCGAACAGGCCGCGGCCGCGGTCGAGGCGATCGCGTCCTCCCACGGACGGCGCCTGACGTCCATCGGCGTCACCTGGAGCGACGATGCGGACGCCGAGGCGTCCCTGCTGATGGAATCGCTGACCGAATCCGGTTTCGGCAACGTCGTCCCGATCCGGCTGCCCGAGGCCACCGAGGCGCTGGCCCGCGGTATGGCCGAGGTGATCGGCTACCGCACCAGTGCGGTCTGCGTCCTGGAACCCGATACCGCCATCGCCCTGGTCGTGCACACCGACGACGGCGCGGTGCAGACGGCGATCAACCACACCATCGATTCCGACGAGAGCCTGATCGGGTGGCTCAGCACGGTGTTCACCCGGGCCGACTGGCAGCCCGAGGCACTGGTGCTGGTCGGGTCGGCCGGCGGCTTCGACGCGGTGCTGCCGCGGCTGCAGGAAGCGCTCTCGGTTCCGGTGTTCGCCCCGGCCGAAGCGCCGCTGGCATTGGCCCGGGGTGCGGCGCTGGCCTCCTCCCACAGCGCGGACCTGCCGCTGGACACCGGGCCGTTCGCCGCAGCGCCCGGGCCGCACGAACAGGGACGTCGCCCTTCCCCGTCGCAGGCCTTCACCGGGCTGTTGGTGGCCGGTGTGCTGACCTTCGTGGTGTCCGCCTCGGTCGCGGTCGCGGTGCAGCTGTCACCGCGCCAGCAGGTCGCCGCCCCCGAACCGGCCGCCACCGCGGAGCGGATCTCCTCACCGGCCCCGTCCCGGGTGCCGCCGCCGTCGCGGGCGCCGGTCCCGGCGCCGCCCCGGCCGAGGCTCCGGTGATCGCCGAGCCGGCCGAGGTCGTCCCGGTCCCCGAACCCTTCGTGGAGGCCGTCCCGCCGCCGGTGGAGGTCGTCCCGGTGCTCGACACCGCACCCGCCGAGCTGCCCTACGAGGCACCCCTCGAGGCTGTCGCGCCGGCCCCGCCGCCCCAGGTGGTGGCCCCGCCGCCGGTGGCCCCGCCGCCGGTGGTGGCGCCGGTGTACGAGCCGCCCAAGAGGCCGCTGCTGCAGCGGATCAGGGACCGGCTGCGGCTGGGTGGGGATGATCAGGGGCCGCCGGCGGTAATCCGGCCGCCGTCCATGGGCTGACCGCGTTCGCTGGCTAACATTTCTCGCGCCCGGCGCGATCTACCATGTAGATCATTACGCCAGGTCCGGATGTCCGGAGTCAGGGGAGGTTCGGCAGCGTGCGCAGAATCAATCAGTATCTGCTGGTCATCGCGGGTGTCTTCGCCCTCGCATCGATGACGTCCACGGCCGTGGGCGCCGCCGCGGTGCCCACCCCGGCCGCCGCGGTGGCGGTATCCCCGGCCCCCGGCGAAGTCGTCGGGGTGGCCTACCCGGTCACGGTCACCTTCGCCGAACCGGTCGCCAACCGCGCGGTGGCCGAACGCGGCATCACGTTCTCGGCACCGACGGTGCCGGACGGCAGCTACGAGTGGCTCGACGAGGCGACCGTGCGGTTCACCCCGACCGAGTACTGGCCCGCGCATTCGACCATCACCGTGCAGGCCGACGGCCTGAAGACGTCCTTCCAGACCGGCGCCCAGGTGGTCGGTGTCGCCGATATCAGCGCACACACCTTCACCGTCAGCATCGACGGTGAGGTGGCCCGCGAGATGCCGGCCTCGATGGGCAAGCCCAAGTTCGCGACCCCGGTCGGCCGGTTCACCGCGCTGGAGAAGCAGAGCGTGGTGGTGATGGATTCACGCACCATCGGCATTCCGCTGGAGGACCCCGAGGGCTACAAGCTCACCGTGTACGACGCGGTCCGGGTCACCTGGGGCGGGGTGTACGTGCACGGCGCGCCGTGGTCGGTCGGATCCCAGGGCTATGCCAACGTCAGCCACGGCTGCATCAACCTGAGCCCGGACAACGCCGACTGGTACTACAACAACGTCAGCATCGGTGACCCGATCATCGTGCAGGCCTGAGGTTTCGCGGACTGCTAGGCGCCGGCGTGCAGATTGCGCGCGGTCGGTGAGGATTCGACGGCCCCCGGATCGGGGTAGGTGCCCAGCACCCGGTCCGCGGTGCCGCTGCTGGTCACCGTGAACCAGTAGTGCTCGTTCTTGAAGTGGTGTTGCCGGTGGTTGCGCCAGATCGACCGGTAGACAGCGGTTTTGGGCTTGTAGTCGGTGTGGATCAGATAGTGGCACCACTCGTAGCCGATGCCGAGCACGGCGAGGAACACCAGGAAGGTCATCCCCCGGCCGAGGCTGGGGAACGCCGTCAGCGCGACCGATACCGCCGCCGGCAGCACCCACAGCAGGGACGGCCACGGGATGAACACCAGTGGCAGATCACGCGGTTCGACATGGTGGGCCCGGTGTTCACGGGACAGCAGTGGGTCCACCGTCACCCCGGCGATCCGGCGCGGCCGCCAGTGCAGGATCACGACGTGGATCAGCCACTCGGCGAACGGGAACACCGCCAGCATCACCAGCGGTACCAACAGGTCGGTGAATTGCCAGTCACCGACCGCGATCCGGGCGCCCGCCGCGGCGAGCAGGGCGCCGGTCAGCATCCACGGGGTCGGGTGGCGCACGAACTCCCGGCCGGCCCCGGCCAGGGTGAGGCCGCGGCGGGTGCTCATCGCTGGGCCTCCAGTTCGGTGAGGGCCCTCAGCAGGGCGGTGGTGGCGGGTTCCAGCAGGGCGCGGGCCGCGGTCTCGGCCGCCTCGGCATCACCGACCCTGACCGCGGCGGCGATCGCGTGGAAGGCCTCGGGCCGGCCGACCTCGGCGGCCATCATCGCGGCGAGCGCGGGCAGCGCGGGTTCGTAGGTGGCCCGCAAGGTGTTGTACATCAACCGGAAGGCGATGGAGTCCGCGGCGTCGACGAGGTGGTCCCAGAAGGTCAGGGCGTGCCGTTGCCGCTCGACGGGATCGGTTGCGCTGTCCAGCGCTTCGATGCTGGCGTCGAGCAGACCGGCGAGTTCCGGGCCGCGTCGGGACGCGGCCAGTTCGGCGACCTTGGGCCCGTTGTGCAGGCGGGTCTCCAGGATGGAGCGGATCACCGCGGTGTCCAGTTCACCGGCGGTGAACAACAACCGGGGGAGCAGGTCGAGTCCGGCGTGGCGGCGGAAGTCGCGAACCGTGGTGGTGTCGCCCTGCCGGATCTCGACCAGACCGGCGGCGGTGAGCCGTTTGAGGGCCTCGCGGACCGCGGGCCGGGACACCCCGAGCACCTCGGCCAGGCGGCGCTCGCTGGGCAGCGGGTCGCCGGGTTTCATCTCGCCGCTGAGCACATCGGCGACGATCTGCTCGAAAACCTCCTCGGGCACCGAGCGCCGGTTCACCGGTTGCAACGCCATGCCGCCAGCATGCCGTCGGGCCGGTAAGAGGTCAAGTGGTCAGACCAATTTGTTGCGACTTCGGCGCGCTCAGGTGCGGCTTTCGTACCTGAGCGCGCCGAAATCGACAGGTCAGTGCCCCGGGATGCCGGTGTACTCCGGGTTCGGTGGCACCGCCAGCGCGATGCCGATCCGGTTGGTGGCGCCGATGAACGCCGCGATGGAGATGGCCTCCAGGATCAGGTGATCGTCGAGGCCCAGCGCGCGCAGCCGGTCGTAATCCTCCTCGCGGATCTGCTGGGGATGGTTGTTGACCAGGACCGCGAGGTCGGCCAGCGCGCGTTCACGCTCGGTGAGCTCGGTGACCTGGGTGTGGTCGATGGCCACCCGCTGGCCGAAGGACCAGTCGCCGGCCACCTTGCCCAGCTTGTTGGCATGGTTGGTGTGGCAGTAGGCGCACCGGTTCTCACCGGACACCACGGTCGCGACGACCTCGCGCTCGCGGTCGGTGAGCCCGCCGCGCCCGTCGGTGCCCAGCAGCGGCAGCAGGTACCCGTTCAGCCGCTCCAGGTCGCCCTCGTTGAGGGACAGGGCGCGGAACCAATTGGACGTCAGACCCTCCTCGCGTTGCTGCTTGGCGAAGAAACCCTTCACGGCGGGGCGCTCCAGCTCGTCGAGCGCGGGCACCTTGAGTCGGGAGATGGCGGTCGGGGTCAACGCGGGGGCATCAGCGGTGGCGGTCATGGGGATGACCATGCTCGCAACGGCGTTCGGCTGCCACGGTTTTGCGCTGCGCGAGTTAATTGCCGGCGTGCAGCGCCCGGGCGGTCGCGTCGTCCGCGGGCAGGAAGGCCTCGATGCTGAGTTCGGCCGCGGTCAGGTCCAGTGCGGTCCCGAAGGTGGTGACGGTGCTCAGGAAGGTGAGAGCGCCGTCGGGGGTGGACAGCTCCAGCGGCACCACCACACCGCCGAGATCAGTCGATTCGTCCAGCCCGCCCGGGTAGGCCTCGATCTCGGCCAGCAGGGCTGCCGTCTCGGCCGACCCGGTCAGCGCGGTCTCCCGGCGCAGCCGCCCGATCACGAAATGCCGCCACTGGGCGAGGTTGCGGATGCGCGGCGCCAGTCCGTCGGGGTGCAGGGAGATGCGCAGCGCGTTGGGTTCGGCCAGCAGATGCGCGGCCACCCCTTCGATGAGCAAATTCGCACCGGCGTTGATCTGCAGCACATTCCAGCTCCGGTCCACTGCCAGGCAGGGAAAAGGGTTGTAGGCGTTGAGAACCCGCTCCAGCCCGGTACGCACTGCGGACATCCCCGGGTCGTCGAGGCTGCGCTCGGCATAGGCCGGCGCCAGACCGGCGGCCAGCAGCAGCTGGTTCTGCTCGCGGGCCGGCACGTCCAGTGCCGCGGCGAGCCGCAGCACCATGGCCCGGCTCGGGGTCGAGCGCCCGGTCTCGATGAAGCTGACGTGGCGGGCCGACACATCGGCCTCCAGCGCGAGATCGAGCTGGCTGAGCCGGCGGCGCTGCCGCCACGACCGCATCAGCGCCCCGAACGGCGGATTCTGTAGTTGAACACCGGTCACCCGACCAGTGTCGGCCACAACCGGCGGCGGCACCATTACCTGCCGGGTAATTGCGGCACTGACCTGTGCGGACCACCGTGAAGGCATGACGAACAGCGACACCCGACCGCCGGTCCCCAGGTGGCTGCGCACGGTGCTGCGATGCGACCGTGCCGGATCGTCCTGGTACATCGGCACCGGATTCTTCTTCGCGCCGGTGCTGGCCGTGCTGTCCCCGTGGCCGACGCTGACCGCGGTGGCATGGGTGCTGATCGCGCTGGCCGGGCTGTGGCTGGGGCTGCTGGGTATCGCGATGGCGACCGGCTTGGCGATGGTGCTGCGCCGCAACGGCGAGATCGATGAGGACTTCTGGCGCTCGATCCTGGACTATCGCAGCGTTTCTGGAGTCATTGCGCCACAGCCTGTTTCGTCGAGCCGGAATAGTCGACCTGCCAGTGTTTGATGCCGTTGAGCCAGCCCGAGCGCAGCCGCTCGGGGGCGGCCAGCGGGGTGAGGTCGGGCATCGCGTCGGCGATCGCGTTGAACATCAGGTCGATCGTCATCCGGGCCAAATTGGCGCCGATGCAGTAGTGCGCCCCGGTGCCGCCGAAACCCACGTGCGGGTTGGGGTCGCGCAGGATGTCGAACCGGAACGGGTCGGTGAAGACGTCCTCGTCGAAGTTGGCCGAGCGGTAGAACATCACCACCCGCTGGCCCTTCTTGATCGACACCCCGCCCAGTTCGGTGTCCGCCAGGGCGGTGCGCTGAAAGGACGTCACCGGTGTCGCCCACCGCACGATCTCGTCGGCGGTGGTGGCCGGGCGGTCCCGCTTGAACAGCTCCCACTGATCGGGGAAGTCGGTGAAGGCCATCATGCCCTGGGTGATCGAGTTGCGGGTGGTCTCATTGCCGGCCACCGCCAGCAGGATGACGAAGAACCCGAACTCGTCGTCGGAGAGCTTGTGCCCCTCGACGTCGGCCTGCACCAGTTTGGTGACCAGATCGTCGCCGGGATTGGCGCTGCGCTGCGCGGCCATCTGCATGCCGTAACCGATCAGTTCCACCGAGGCGCTGATGGCGTCGTTGCTCGCGAACTCCGGATCCTGGTCGCCCACCATCTGATTGGACCAGTGGAACAGCTTCATCCGGTCCTCCTGCGGCACCCCCATCAACCCGGCGATGGCCTGCAGCGGCAATTCACACGACACCTGCTCGACGAAGTCCCCGCGTCCGCTCGCCGCCGCGGCGGCCGCGATCTGGCGGGCCCGTTCGGCCAGGTCGTCGCGCAGTTGTTCGACCGCCCGCGGGGTGAAGGCCCGCGAGATGATCTTGCGCAGGTGGGTGTGGTGCGGGGCATCCATGTTCAACAGCACGAACTTGCCGGAGTCGATCTGCTCGCGCACGGTGCCGTCCTTGTAGCGGGGCAGCGCGGTCTTCTCCAGGCTGGAGAACACGTCGCTCCGCCGGGAGACCTCCTTGACGTCCTTGTGTTTGGTGACCACCCAGAAGCCGCCGTCGTCGAACCCGCCGACGCCTTCCGGTTGCGGGTTCCACCAGATCGGGGCAACCTTGCGCATCTGAGCGAGTTCGTCCACCGGTAGTCGCTCGGCGTAGATGTCCGGATCGGTGAAGTCGAATCCGGCAGGAAGGTCGGGTGTCGGCATTGCGCAACCTCCGCGATAGGAATTGCAGTCCTATCGCATTGCTACACCAGAGGCGTAGTCTGCGTCCCCGAGTCGGCGAAGGTGCTCGCACCTGTAACGAATCGTGCGCCGGGACGGATCAACTTCACAGGAGTCACAGGGCAGTCAACCGAAGGAAGGAGCGTCGGTGAGGATCGATATCGCAGTCAAGGCCATGATGGCGGTCGCCGGCGGGTGTACGGCGCTGATGTTCGCCGCCCCCGCGATGGCCGAACCGGGGGTGCCGCCGACGCCGGTGGTCCCCGCGCCCGCGGACACCGTCGCCGCCCCGGCCGTTCCCGCCGAGGGGGTGCCGCACCTGCCCAGCCCGGACGCCCCGCCGCCGGGGGCCACCATGGATCCCAGCGTGATGGCCGGCACCGAGTCGCCGAACGTGACCTATCTGCGCGATCTGTGGCAGGCGGTGCAGAACAACGAGCTCAGCGGCAAGGAGGCGCTGCTGCTCGGCATCTCGCAGCGCAGCCTGAACACGCCGATCCCGCCGCAGGCACCCGGGCCGCACGTGCCGATCGGACCGGCCGCGCCCGTCCCGCCGCCGGCCCCGGTGCCGCCTCCGCCGCCGGCCGGCTGAGCCGCACCGCTGCCGCCAGAAACGAGATGGCTGCTCCCGGAAGCCGCAGCCATCTCGTCTGTCGAGTGGGGGAGTTACACCGACGCGGCCTCGTTGAGCTCGTTGAGCGTGTTGGTGGCCTCCAGGTACTCCTGAACCCACCGCTCGATGACGGCGGAGGTCTTCTCGACCTTGGCGAACTGCCCGACCACCTGCCCGACCGGATTGAACGCGACGTCGACGGACTCGTTGGGGTACTTGTGCGTGGCGGCGACGGCCATCCCGGACACCATGTACTGCAACGGCATTCCCAGCGGCTTCGGGTTCTCCGGGTTCTCCCAGGCCTCGGTCCAGTCGTTGCGCAGCATGCGGGCCGGCTTCCCGGTGAAGGACCGGCTGCGCACGGTGTCCTTGCTGGTGGCCTTCGCGTAGGCGGCGTGCTGCTGCTCGGTGTGCTCGGACTCCTCGACCATCACCCACTGCGATCCGGTCCAGGCACCCTGCGCGCCGAGGGCCAGCGCGGCCGCGATCTGCTGGCCACTGCCGATACCGCCGGCGGCCAGCACCGGAACCGGGGCGACCTCCTTGACCACCTGGGGCCACAGCACGATCGAACCGATCTCACCGCTGTGCCCACCGGCCTCGCCGCCCTGGGCGATGATGATGTCGACGCCGGCGTCGGCATGCTTGCGCGCCTGCGACGGTGAGCCGCACAGCGCCGCGACCTTGCGGCCCGCGTCGTGGATGTGCTTGATCATGTCGGCCGGCGGGGTGCCCAGCGCGTTGGCGATCAGCGTCATCTTGGGGTGCCGGAGGGCGATCTCGACCTGCGGGGTGGCGGTCGCCTCGGTCCAGCCGAGCAGCTGCAGCGCGTCCTCGTCACTGTGGTCGACGGGCACACCGTGGTCGGACAGCAGCTTCTTGGCGAAGTCGATGTGTTCCTGGGGGACCAGGTCGTTCAGCGTCTTCTTCAGCACCTCGGGGTCGACGTCGGTGGCGTCCATGCCCTCGTACTTGTTGGGGATGACGATGTCGACGCCGTAGGTGTGGTCGCCGATGTGCTCGTCGATCCAGTTGAGCTCGATCTCGAGCTGTTCGGGGCTGAAGCCGACGGCACCGAGCACGCCGAAACCGCCGGCCTTGCTGACGGCGACGACCACGTCGCGGCAGTGGGTGAAGGCGAAGATCGGCAGGTCGATGCCGAGCTGGTCACAGAGGGCGGTATGCATACGGCTCCTTATTGGGCGATCGCGAATGCGCGACTGAAACGTGTTCTAGTTTAGTATCCCGCCCGCCGTTTCCCGCAAGGTCGGCGGGCCCATTTGCCCCCGCGAAACTCGTCGGCGTGCGAGAATGCCATTACCGTTTTTCGGAAGTCTCGTTAACAGTTGCCGTATTCTCGACCGGGGGGAGAACCGACGCTAATGAAGGACTGGCTGGCGAACTCGTTGGTCCTGGTCTCGGACTACCGGGTGCCCGACCCGAGTGCGGTCTGGCCGTTGTTGCAGCGCCGCCGGGCGGCGTTGGCCGGCATGGGCGTGCACCACGTACTGGTCTACACCTCGACGACCGATCCCGAGCGCGTTCTGGTCATCCTCGGCATCCGCTCCCGCGAGCCCATCCTGGACCTGCTGCGGTCACGGGTGTTCTTCGACTGGTTCGACGCCGTCGGCGTGCAGGACCTGCCCGCCGTGTTCGCCGGCGAGCTGTACGAACGCATCGACTTCGACATCCTCGGCTCCGAGACCGAGCACCCGGCGCCGCCGGTGATGGTGGCGATGGTGACGCCGGTCGCCGACCTGGGCGCCCTCAGCATGCACGTGCGCTCGGCCGGGGCCGCGTTCCGCGCCTCCGGCGTGCGCCGGTTCTGGAGTTTCCGGGCCCTCGACGATGCGCACGAGGTGCTGATCCTGCAGCAGATCGACGACGAGTCCAGCGCTCGGCGCTGGCTGCACGACTCCGACGACGCGGCCGAGTGGTTGGCCGAGGCGGGGGTGGGCGCCTATCCGCCGGTGTTCATCGGTCAGTTCCAGCAGATGATGCGCATCGAGGACTGATGTTCGTCTGCCTGTGCAACGGCATCACCAGTCACGAGGTGATCGAGGCGGTGGACTGCGGCGCCTGCACGACCAAACAGGTGGCGGCCGCCTGCGGTGCCGGCGCCGACTGTGGGCGGTGCCGGCGCACGGTACGGGCGATCATCGAGTCCCGGAGCGCTGGTCGCGGGACCACCACCGCCGGTCGGCGTCGGGACTGACCCGCAGAATCGGCCAGCCGTTGCGGGCCGCGGCGGTGGCCAGGCCGGGCCGCGGGTTCACCGCATTGGGATGGCCGACGGCCTTGAGCACCGGCAGATCCTCGGTGCCGTCGGCGTAACAGAAACTGCCGGCCAGATCGATCTGTCGGTCCGCGCTGAATTCCATCACCGCGCTGGCTTTCTGGCTGCCCCAAATGATCGGCCGGACGATCCTGCCGGTCAGCTTGCCGGCATCGTCGACCTCGAAGTGGTTGCACAGCACGTGCTCGATCCCCAGATGCCGGGCGACCGGGCCGGCGTGCATCGTCAGCGCCGAGGAACTCATCACCACCGTGTGACCGCGCTGTTGATGGGCGGCCACCACCTCCGTCATCACCGGGAACAACCGCCCGATGATGCGCGCGTTGAACAGGTCCTCACCGAGCGCCTCCAACTCGGCCAGCGCATCGCCGGCCAGATAGCCCGCCGCACGCTGCAACAGCCGGGCGAACTCCATCCGGCCGAGCTTGTAGCGGACCGAGGCCTCCAGGATCCCGGACAGTTCGCCGAATCCGGATTGGCGGTTTCGGATTCGGTGCCCGGCGTGCACCGTCGCGGTGAACCCGCGCACCAGGGTCCCGTCGAGATCGAAGAAGGCGCCGATCTGGGGCCCCGGCGGACTCGCGGCGATGGCCACTAGCGGGTCGGTCACTCCTCCATTGTGCGGTCCCCGCGCGCGGTGGTCACCCGGCGGGCAGGAAGGACAGGTCGGTGCACTCGGTGAGCAGGCGCGCGAGTTCCACCCGCCCGCCGGGATCCACCGTGGCCGGCAGCCGGGACAGCGCCTGTTCCGCGGTGGCGACGAGGCCGTCGATGCGGCCGCGGGTGCGCTCGACCGCACCGGACCTCAGCGCGATCCGCTGGGCATCGGCGATCCGGTCGTCGTCGGCCGCGGCGTCGCCGACGATCGGTGTCAAGGTCCGCACCTCGGCGGCGGTGGCCATCGTGAGGGTGGCACCCAGCAGCTCGGTCGGCTTCCCGCTGCGGATGTCGTCGCCGGGCCGCTTCCCGGTGGATTCGGTCGGGCTGAACAGATCGGCGAGGTCGTCGCGCAGCTGGAAGGCCTGGCCGACGGCCACCGCGTAGCTGCGCAGCGGGTCCGTGACCGCGGGCGTGGCGGAGCCGGCGAGGATCGAACCCAGTTCGACCGGGCGCACCACGGTGTAGGAGCCCGTCTTGTAACGCTGGATCTGTTCTGCGGTGTCGGACCGGTAGTCGCGCCCGGCCTGCGCGCACAGCTCAAGCAACTGGCCGGAGAGCACTTCCACCCGCATGGACCGGAAACACCGGGCGACCTGCCTGCGCAGCGGGGGAGCCAGCGTGGCGGTCATGTCGTCGAACTCGTCGTGCGCCGCCGACCAGAGCAGGTCACCCACCAGTAGAGCCGCGCCGTCGCCGAACTCCTGGGGGGCACCCCACCAGTTCCGCTCCCGGTGCCGGCCGGCGAGTGCGGCGCGCGCCGACGGCCGGCCGCGGCGCAGGTCGGAGTGATCGATGATGTCGTCGTGCACCAGGATCGCCGCGTGCAGCAGTTCCAGTGACGCGGCCAGCGCCACGACCGCATCGGTGCGCTGCGGATCGGCGGTGCCGAGCCGCCAAGCGCAGAAGGCGAACCGGGGCCGCAGCCGCTTGCCACCCCCGGTCACCGCGGACAGACTCACCTGAGCGAAGCTGCCGAGTTCGGGGTCGATCAGCTGCAACTGCTCAGCCACTGCACCGGTGACACACGTGTGCAGGCGCCGTTCCACGGCGTGCAGGAAGTCAGCGATCTCAGGGTTGGCGGGCACGACACCTCATCTATCCGTGGCTGTCCGGTGTGGTTGTGAGCGCCGCGAGTCTATGGGCCGCAGCTACGCCGTGCCGGTTCAGCGCGCCGACGTTGTACGGCCCTACAGTGCCGCATCCGTCAACTGTGCGCGCCACCCGAGATCGCGGGATCACGCTGCCGCACCGGAACATCCGTGCCCATACTTCCGTATCCGAGAGCTTGCGAAAGGGTGACTCAGTGACATCGAGCGGTCAAACAACCTCCGCGCCAGCGGAATTGAAGCGGGAGTTTTCGCTATGGTCGGCGTTCGCGTTCGCCTTCGCGTTCATATCGCCGATCGTGGCGATGTACGGCATCTACGGGCTGTCGCTGTCCACCGCCGGCCCCGGCTTCTGGTGGACCTTCGTCATCGTCGGCACCGGCCAGTTCATCATCGCGCTGGCCTTCGCCGAACTGGTGTCCCGCTGGCCCTTCGAAGGATCCATCTACCAGTGGACCAAACGGCTCGCCGGTGAGGTGGCCGGCTGGTTCGCCGGCTGGGTCTACATGTGGGCGCTGGTGATCATCATGGCCACCGTGGCCTACGGGGGCGCCGGCTTCCTGGCCGAGCTGGTCGGCATCCACGGCCCAACCGCGGTGCAGCAGAGCATCATCGCGCTGCTGATCCTGCTCGCCGGCACCGGCGCGAACATCCTGGGCCGGATCTTTCTGAAGACCCTGATGGTGGGCAGCATCGTCGCCGAGATCATCGCGTCGGTCGGCCTGAGCACCTACCTGCTGATCTTCCATCGCCATCACGGTCTGGACGTCATCTTGGCGGGCGTCGACTTCGGCAGCGGCTGGACCTGGGCGTACATCTCCGGCCCGTTCCTGGCCGCACTGGCCTTCACCAGCTGGTCGATCCTGGGCTTCGAGAGTGCCGGTGCGATCGCCGAAGAGGTCCAGGAACCGCAGCGCAACGTTCCCAAGGCGATGTTGTTCTCGGTATCGTTCATCGCGATCGTCATCGCGTACGCCTCATTGGCGGTCACGTTGGCGGTGCCGGACTTCGACAAGATCGCCTCCGGCGAGGTCAGCGACCCGGTGACCTACGTGCTCGGCGCCGCGCTCGGCGAATCCGCCGTCAAACCGATCCTGCTGACATTCGTCATCGGCTTCCTGGCCAGCTTCCTGGCGCTGCAAGCCTCGGCGTCCCGGGTCATCTGGGCCTTCGCCCGCGACAAGGTCCTCCCGGGTTC
Source organism: Mycolicibacterium aurum (assembly GCA_900078775.1). GTDB lineage: Bacteria > Actinomycetota > Actinomycetes > Mycobacteriales > Mycobacteriaceae > Mycobacterium > Mycobacterium aurum_A. The sequence continues at coordinate 2,056,358 of LT549889.1, read as the reverse complement.
CCGGGTGCTGGCCAAACTGTCCAAGGCCGAAGCGCAGCCGATGAACGCGATTCTGGTCACCACGGTGATCGGTGCGGTGGTCTACCTGATCTCGGCCACCGACGTGTACTCGGTGCTGGTCACCTTCACGGCCGGCGGCTACTACCTGGCCTTCCTGTTTCCCCTGGTGACCGGCCTGGTCGCCCGGTTGCGCGGCAAGTGGGAACCCGGACCGTGGAGCCTGGGCCGGTGGAGCACCCCGGTGACCATGCTGGCGACGCTGTGGGCGGGATTCGCCTTCGTCAACATCGTCTGGCCGCGCACGGTGTCCGAATCGTGGTTCATCAACTGGGCCTTCTTCGTTGCGATGGGCGCGATCCTCGCCCTGGGCGTGGTGATCGTGAAGGTCCGAAAGGTCGGGCGGGCGACTCCGGACGGCGACGCCGAACCGGCGGCCGAGACCGTGAAGGAGCCGGTGTGAGCGACAACGGACAGGTCGCCGTGATCACCGGCGCCGGCAGCGGCATCGGTGCGGCGATCGCACGGTCGCTCCGGGCGCGGGGCTGGATCGTCACCTCGATATCGCGGGAACCGGCGCCGGACACCGATATGTGGCTGGTCGCCGACGTCGCCGACGAAACCGCCGTGGCGGACGGGATCGCAGACATCCGAGCACGTTTCGGCCACATCGACGCTGCGGTCATCTGCGCCGGGCATTATGAGGAGACGCCGGCGCTGGAGATCTCACCGTCGGCCTGGGAGCGGATGCTGCGCGTCCACGTCGGCGGCCTGGCACATGTCTGCGCAGCGGTGCTCCCGGAGATGCGCGAGCGGGGCAGCGGACGGATCGTCGGTATCGCCTCCGAGCGCGCCATCGGCGGCGGCAGCAACGACGCGCACTACGCCGCGGCCAAGGCCGCCGCGTTGAGCCTGCTGCGCAGCATCGCCGTCGAGGTGGCCCCGGACGGGGTGTTGGTCAACGCGGTGGCGCCGGGCCCGTGCGATACCCCGCTGCTGCCCGCCGACTCCTGGGAACGGGAGCAGGGTTTCCTCGACAGCGTCCCGGCCGGACGCATCGCCTTGCCCGGCGAGGTGGCCGAACTGGTCCGCGCGCTCGTCGAGGAGGACCTGTTCCTGTGCGGAGAAGTGTTGTCGGTCAACAGCGGAACGGTGATCTGATGAATGCCAAGTCGCGGGTGCTCGTCACCGGTGTGGACACTCGGCTCGGTGCGGCGGTGCGCGAGCACTTCATCGCCGGTGGGGCGGATACCTTCGGGACCTACGCGGCAGCGGGGTACACCCCGGTGCCCGACGGCCCGCCGGAGGTGTACGCCCGACCCGGTGCGGCGGAGCAGGCGCAGGATGCGGTCGAACGGGCGGTGGCGGCGATGGGCGGCATCGACGCACTCGTGCTCGCGCACGGACTGCCCACCGTCGCACCCCTGACCGAACTGTCGATGACGGACTTCTGGCAGCATGTGGATTCCGCGCTGACCGGAAGCTTCCTCTTTGCGCAGGCGGCGGCAACCTGGATGCGCGACAACAACTCTGGCGGACGCATCGTGCTGACCACCTCGCGGTGGCATATCGGGGGTCCGGGTCTGTCCGCGGTGGCGACCGCTGCGGGCGGGATCGTCGCTCTGACCAAAACCCTGACCCGTGACTTCGGCCGTTTCGGGGTGGGTGTCAATGCCGTCGCCGTCGGCGCGGTGGATTCGGAGTGGTCGGTCTGCGACGCGTCCGCACCGTTGCCGCCGACCGGCGCGCTGGGCTCGGTGGAGCAGGTGGCCGCCACCATCGGACTGCTCTGCCGGCGTCAACTCGGGGCAGCTGTCGGCCAGATCGTGAACGTCGACGGCGGACTGTCCAGAAATCGTGTCTGAGAAAGCCAGTAAAGCCAGGAGAGGTAGTAAATGAGCAACGACAGCGGCCGTGCCATCGTGGGACCGGCCGACCCCCAACAGCAACCCCGCTACGCGGGCTGGACGACCTTCGCCCGGCTGCCGCGCCTGGAGGACGTCAGCAGTGCCGACGTCCTCCTGGTGGGCGTGCCGTTCGACAGCGCCGTCACCTACCGGCCGGGTGCCCGCTTCGGCCCCAACGCCATTCGGCAGGGCTCGCGGTTGATCCGGGGTTACAACCCGGAACTGGACATCAGCCCGTTCGAGGTCTGCCAGATCGCCGACGCCGGCGACATCGCCTGCAACCCCTTCGACATCGGCCAGGCGGTGGACCAGATCAGCGGGGAGCTCACCGGTCTGCTGGCCGGGGGAGCCCGGGCGGTCATCCTCGGTGGCGACCACTCGGTGGCACTGCCGTCGCTGCGGGCGGCGCACTCGGTGCACGGCCCGATGGCCTTGGTGCACTTCGACGCGCACCTGGACACCTGGGACACCTACTACGGAGCCGATATCACGCACGGATCGCCGTTCCGGCGGGCCTATGAGGAGGGGCTCCTGCGCGACAGCAATGTCCATGTCGGGGTTCGCGGATCGATCTACAGCCGCCAGGACCTGGTCGAGGACGCCAACTTCGGGTTCTCGGTCATCACCTGCCGCGATATCGACAGTCTGGGCGCCGAGGGCGTGCTGGGACGGATCAAGGAACGGGTCGGGGACGCGCCGGTCTACGTCTCGGTCGACATCGACGTCCTGGACCCGGCCCACGCGCCGGGCACCGGGACCCCCGAGGCCGGTGGCATGTCCAGCCGTGAACTGCTCGACATCGTCCGCGGTATGGACGCCGTGAACCTCGTCGGCGCCGACGTCGTGGAGGTCTCTCCGGCCTACGACCACGCCGAGATCACCTCGATCGCTGCCGCCAACGTGACCTGGGAGCTCCTGTCCGTGTTCGCCAGGAAGGTGCAGCGATGACCGCGCTGATCCCCGCCGGACCGGTGTCCTGGCCGGACGGCAAGACCTGCGCCGTGGCCTTCACCTTCGACGTGGACGCCGAATCTCCGCTGCTGACCACCGATCCGGCCTTCGCCGATCGGATGGGCACCATGTCGCATCAGGCCTACGGGCCGCTGGTGGGCATCCCGCGGCTGCTCGGCATCCTGGACGACCTGCAGGTCCCGGCCACGTTCTTCGTTCCCGGCTACACCGCGCACCGGCATCCCGAGCCGATCCGTTCGCTCGTCACGGCCGGACACGAGATCGCCCATCACGGTTACCTGCACGAGTCGCTGGTCGGTGTCGACGAGGCCACCGAGCGCGCGTACCTGCAGCGCGGTATGGACGCGCTGGTCGAGGTCACCGGGGTGACCCCGGTCGGGTACCGCGCCCCGATGTGGGAGATGAACTGGCACACACCGAAACTGCTCGCCGAATTCGGATTCCTCTACGACTCCACCCTGATGGATTCCGATCATCCCTACGAACTCGCAGTCACCGAAGGTGAATCGCTGGTCGAACTCCCGGTGAGCTGGGCGCTCGACGACTGGCAGCAGTACTGCTTCGTGCCGGACTTCTCCGTCGGAATGATCGAGACACCGGCCAAGGCGATCGAGCTCTACCGGAGTGAACTCGACGCAATGCGTGACGTGGGTGGTGCCTGGATCCTCACCAACCACCCGTTCCTGTCCGGACGGCCCGGCCGCGCGGCAGCACTGCGGGAGTTCATCGCCGACGTCGCCGCGATGGACGACGTGTGGATCGCGAGCATGGCGCAGATCGCCGAGCATGTGCGGGCCCAGCAGCTCAGCCCGCGCACCCTGACCCGACCCGAATTCACGCCCACCGTAAGGAGTATCGACCGATGAAACAGGAAGCGCTCACCCCGGAGAAGCTGCGCGAGGCCTATCAGCACGTGTGGTTCGTGGTGGCCCGCTCACAGGACATCGACACACCGCAGCAGGCCCGCCTGCTCGATCACAACCTGGTGGTCTTCCGTGATTCCACCGGCGCGGCCCGGGTCACCGATCGCCGTTGCATCCATCGCGGCGGCAACCTGGCCGACGGTGTCGTCGAAGGTGACAGCATCGCCTGCCCGTACCACGGATGGCAGTTCGACGGCCAGTCCGGAGCGTGCACGGCCATCCCCTCCCTGCCCGAGGGTGGCCGGATTCCGCCGAAGGCCGCGATCAAGGCCTACCCGGTGATCGAGCGGTTCGAGCACGTCTGGACTTGCCTGGGAGACCCGGTCTTCGACCTGCCGAACCCGCCGGAGATCGCCGATCTGGAATTGGAATGGCGTGCGGCCGAACCGATTCACGCCGATTGTGGTTTCATGGCGGCGACCGAGAATTTCCGTGACATGGCGCATTTCCCGTTCGTGCACGCGGATTCGATGGGCGAGGTGAATCCGGTAGTGTCCGATCTCGACGTCAAGCGGGAGGGCCGCGAGGTCTGGGCGTCCTACTTCTACCAGCAGGTGCCGGATTCGGACTTCTCCGACATCGGCGACTCCTGGATGCATTACCACTCCTACGCGCCGGGTATCGCGACGATCCTGTACGACTTCGGGCCCGAGACCGGCAAGCGGTACCTGGTGGATTTCCCGTCCCCGGTCAGCTACGACAAGTGCATCATCTTCTGGGGTGTCGCCACCGATCGGGACTTCCGTGGCGGCACCGTCGACGAGATCCTGGAGATCGAGACCAAGGTGTTCAACGAGGACACCCCGATACTGGGTGGCCTTGAGCCCAAGGAGGTTCCGCTGGCCGGCCAGGCCGTCGAAGTCTCCGCACCCGCGGATATCTACACGCTGAACTACCGCCGGGCAACACAATTCGCGGTGCAGGCCATCCAGGAGGCGCGCGGACTGAACACCGACGAGCCCGGGCGGAACTGATGCGATGAAGCTGCACGTCACACAACTCCGGCTGGAAGCAGACGGTGTCATCTCGGTGCAACTGCGCAGTCCCACCGGGGAGCGGCTGCCGGCATGGGCGCCCGGCGCCCATGTCCCGCTCACCCTCGGGTCGGGCCTGGTCCGGCAGTACTCGCTGTGCGGTCCGCTCGACGATCCGTACAGCTACACCGTGGCGGTGCTGTTGGTGGCCGACGGGCGGGGCGGCTCGCGCGAGATCCACCAACAGCTACGCATCGGGGAGACACTGGAGGTCGGCGAGCCGCGCAACAACTTCGAGTTGGGGCCGGCCCCGCATTACCTGTTCCTGGCCGGCGGGATCGGCATCACCCCGATCCTGGCGATGATGGAGGCCCTGCGGGCCCAGCCCAGCCCGCCGCCGATGCGGTTGGTCTACGGCGGGCGCACCCGGACGGCGATGGCGTACCTGGACCGTCTGCAGGCGTGGGCGGACGTCACGGTGATGCCGCAGGACGAGGACGGGCTGCCCGACATCGTCGGACTGTTCGACGCCAGTCCCGCGGGCACCCACGTGTACTGCTGCGGCCCGCCGGGAATGCTGGCGGCCGTCCAGCGGGCGGGGGAGCAGTTCCCGGACCGGGTGGTGCACATCGAACGGTTCAGTGCCGACGCAGACTCCGCACCCGTGGCGGCCGACGATGACGAGGCCTTCGAGGTGGAGCTGGTCCGCACCGGGGTGACGGTCTCGGTGGGGGCGGGGGAGAGCGTGCTCGACGCGGTGCTGCAGGCGCTGCCCGACACGCCCTACTCCTGTGCGGCCGGGTTCTGCGGGACCTGTGAGACCAAGGTGCTCGGCGGTGAAGTTGACCATCGTGATGATTTGCTGACCGAGAGCGAGCGGCAGGCGAACAGCACCATGATGATTTGCGTATCACGGGCTCGCTGCGGCAGCAGACTCGCCCTCGACCTGTAGTGATGGTTGCACGGTCCTAGACTCGCCAGACATGAACGCTCTCGCTGGGAGGTGCCGATGACCCCAGCTGGGCGGATAGCGGGGCGCGATGCGGCGGTCGGCGGCACCGAACCGCACGACGGCACCATGCGGCTGTGCGACCTGCTCGCGGAACCGACTCTGCAGGTCGCCGCGCTGACGCCGATCCGGGAGTCGGCGCAGCCGATCCGCTACGTCTATCCGACCGAGTTGGCCGACCCCTCGCCCTACCTGTCGGGCGGGGAGCTCATCCTCAGCGTCGGCGTTCCGGTGGCCGACCAGCCGGACGCGGCGGTCCGGCGCTACGTCAGCACGCTGGCCGGTCAGGATGTCAGCGCACTGGTGGTCGGACTCGGTGACCTGTTCGACGAGCCACCGGCGGCGTTGCTGCACGCCTGCCAGGATGCGGGCCTACCGCTGTTGACGCTGCCCGCCGAGATTCCCTTCCGGCGCATTGTGGACTGGGCCGAATCGATGCGAACCGCCGACCGCGAGGTCGAGGCCCGGGAACGCGACCTGGGGTCGATCCTGCGCTGGTTCGTGGCCGGCACGTTGGGGGCCGGCCCGGTGCAGAGTGCCCTCGCCGAGCACGGCCTGGCCGCCGGTCCGGTGGTGGTGTGTGCCTTCGCGCCGGACTCGCACGGTGCGGTGCACCAGCTGGTGGACCCCCACGGCGGTACGGTGGCGCTCCTCGATGACGGCCTGGTGGCGCTGTGCGCGCACACCGAGGATTTCACCGCCGCGCTGTCGGAGTCCGCGTTGGTCTGCGGTGTCGCGATGGCGCCGGACGCCCAATCGATGGCCTATGCCATCCCGGAGGCCATGGAGGCGTTGCAGGAAGCCCTCCGGTGGCGGCGCACTGTGCACATCGACGAGATCGCCACCCTGGACGGCCTGCTGGCAGCCGTCCCGAAGGTCCGGTTGGTCCCGTTCGTGCAGCGGCTGCTGGTCCCGCTGGTCGATCACGACCGGGTGAACAATTCCCAGCTGGTGTCCTCCCTGGAGGCCTTCCTGGCACCGGGTCGCGACATCAGCTCCGCCGCGAACACGCTGTACGTCCACGTGAACACGCTGCGGAACCGGTTGGCGAAGATCACCGAACTCACCGGTGCCAATCCGTTCGAGGAGACCGACCGGATCAACTTCCGCATCGCTCTGTGGGCCGCGGTGAAGATGGGGATGCGCGACACCTCGGCCCGAACTGCCGCCACCGGTAACGCAGCCGCCGAGCCGCGCCGCTGATCCGTTGAGCGGGAAGCACTCCGGCGCAAAGTAGGCATTGCGGTTCAGGGCATGGCCGACGGTAGGTCTGTACACCGCTACACCCGGATCCGGTTCCTATGTGGGCTTGTCCAACTGCCCTGCCGACCCCGGCCCCCGGCGGTAGTGTTGCGGTTGTCTCCAGTGCAACCGTCAGACACCGTGAGGAAACCTATTGGTTCTCTACGTATTTCGTTGCAAGTCAGGCTGCGATGTTACGGCGCAGCTGTATTCGATGAATGATCGTCCCGACGTCATCGACTGTCCCACCTGTGCGGGTCCGGCCCGCAGGATGATCGCGGCCCCGAACCTGGGCCGTTCCGGTGCCGCGATGGCACTGCAGGACGCCACCCGGGCGACCGCCGACCGGCCGGCGGTGGTGACCCGACCGTCGGCGCCGGGTCGGCGCCAGAAGGTCACCACCAATCCACTTCACCAGAAACTGCCACGAGCATAAGGAGTTTCCATGCCCGACGTCGTATTCCCGCTGGATTCCACCAAGAAGTTCACCGACCAGGAGAAGCTCGGCCACAACCGCTGGCATCCGGACATCCCGGCGGCGGTGACGGTCAAGAAGGGTGACTCGTTCCGGGTGCACTGCCGGGAATGGTTCGACGGTGCGATCGTCAACGACGATTCCGCCGACGACATCCTCAACGCCCCCTTGACCACGGTGCACGTGCTGTCCGGCCCGATCGCGGTCGAGGGCGCCAAGCCCGGCGACCTGCTGATCGTCGACATCCTCGACGTGGGCCCGATCCCGCAGGAGGACTCCGGCCCGCTGGCCGGGCAGGGGTGGGGCTACACCGGGATCTTCCCGACCCAGAACGGTGGCGGCTTTCTCACCGAACAGTTCCCCGACGCCTATAAGGCCATCTGGGACTTCTCCGGGCAGAAGGCGACTTCGCGCCACATTCCCGGGGTCGAGTTCACCGGCATCGTCCACCCCGGACTGATGGGCACCGCACCGTCGGCGAAACTGCTGTCCACCTGGAACACCCGCGAGGCGGCGCTGATCGCCACCGACCCCGACCGGGTGCCGCCGCTGGCGCTACCGCCCGAGCCGCAGGACGCGATTCTCGGTGGCCTCACCGGGGACGCCTTCACCGCGGCCGCCGCCGAGGCCGCGCGCACCGCCCCACCGCGGGAGAACGGCGGCAACCAGGACATCAAGAACCTCACCAAGGGCAGCCGCATCTTCTACCCGGTGTTCGTCGACGGCGCCAACCTGTCGGTGGGTGACCTGCACTTCTCGCAGGGTGACGGCGAGATCACCTTCTGTGGGGCAATCGAGATGGGCGGCTTCATCGACCTGCGCGTCGACGTGATCCCCGGTGGCATGGAGACCTACGGGGTCAGCGAGAACGCCATCTTCATGCCGGGAAACACCGATCCGCAGTACTCGGAGTGGCTGGCATTCTCCGGCACTTCGGTCACTCTGGACGGCGAGCAGCGCTACCTGGACTCGCACCTGTCCTATCAGCGGGCCTGCCTGCACGCGATCGACTATCTGACCAAGTTCGGCTACAGCCCGGAGCAGGCGTATCTGCTGCTCGGCGCCGCGCCCATCGAAGGCAGACTGTCCGGTGTGGTGGACATACCGAATGCCTGTGCAACGGTGTACATTCCGACCGCGATCTTCGACTTCCCGATCGCCCCTTCGGCTTCCGGCCCGGTCAAGATCGATCCGGGCATCGGGGCGCCGCGCTCGTCGTTCAGCTGAGCCCGTCGCCGCGCGGTGGGGCAAAGGCGCCCTACCGCGCGGTGTACAGCCCCTTGCCGGTGACCAGCGGCAGGTCCAGGGTGGTGCGGATGCCCGGCGGCGCCGCGATCACCTCGGGGATGCTGTTGACGATCCGGCCCGCCGCGGCCAGGATCGCCGCGTAATTGTGGTCGCCGCGACCGCTGGTCGGGCAGATGTCCACCACATAGGACGGCTCGCCGGTGATCTCCACCCGGTAGGAGCCGCCGGGCTGGGCCGGCTGCGCCCAGTCCGGGCGCAGGTCCGGGCGCACCCGGGTGACGTGCTCGACGACGATGACGGGCTTGCCGGCCACCATGCCGGTGATCTCGAAGCGCATCGCGGCGACCGTGCCCTCGGCGATGACCCCGGCGGCGACCGGGATGTCCTCGGGGGCGGGTTCGAGCTCGTAGTGCTCGGTGATCTCGTCGACCTCGACGCCCAGACCCGCGGCCAGCATGGTGATCGCCGTTCCCCAGGCCGCGCGCAGCACGCCGGGCAGAAAGAGCATGCCGGGTTGGTTCAGCGGATTCCCGAACCCCATCACGATCGACATCACCTCGGTGCCGTCGTAGGTGGCGTAGTCGGCGATCTCCATGGTCTTGATCTGGTCGATCCGCTGACAGGTGCTCGCGATCGCGAACGGCACCAGGTCGGTGGCGAACCCGGGATCCACCCCGGTGACGTAGACACTCGAATTGCCCTGTGCGGCAGCCTCCTCGACGCGGGCGATGGCCTTGGGTGGCATGGCGCCCCACGGGTACTGCAGTCCGCCGGGCGCCGAACCCACGACGTTGATCCCGGCGGCCAGCGCCGCGGTCACATCCCGGGTGGCCTCGATGGGCCGGGTGTCGCCCATCGCGCAGTACACCAGGCAGTCGGGTCGCGCGGCGAGCACCGCGTCCAGGCCCGGTGTCGCGGACACCCCGGTGCGCACGTCGAGGCCGGCCAGCGTGCCCGCGTCGACGCCGACCTTGTCCTCGGTCGAGGTGCCCACTGCGACGAGTTCGAACCGCGCGTCCTCGATCAGTTGGATCAGGGCCAGCCGGCCGCAGTTTCCGGTGCCGACGAGCGCCACGGGTATGGGCATACGGTTCTCCTGGAGTGTGGGTGGTCCTCGCAGTATGCGTCGGCGGGTCGGGAATTGGAACAGGTTCTAAGTGGTCGCGGGCTGCGGTAGCCTTCCCGCCCATGGGACGCGTGGACGGAAAAGTTGCACTCATCAGCGGCGGCGCGCAGGGGATGGGCGCCGCGCACGCCCGGGCACTGGTCGCCGAGGGCGGCAAGGTGGTCATCGGTGACATCCTCGACGAGAAGGGACAGGCCGTCGCCGACGAACTCGGTGACGCAGCCCGCTACGTCCCGCTCGACGTCACCCAGGCCGACCAGTGGGAGGCCGCGGTCGCGACCGCACTCGAAGCGTTCGGGACGCTCAACGTCCTGGTCAACAATGCCGGCATCGTGGCGCTGGGCAAGATCGGCCAGTTCGACATGGCCAAGTGGCAGAAGGTCATCGATGTCAATCTGACCGGCACCTTCCTGGGCATGCAGGCCGTCGTGGAACCGATGAAGGCCGCCGGCGGCGGCTCCATCATCAACGTGTCGTCCATCGAGGGCATGCGCGGCGCGACGATGGTGCACCCCTACGTCGCCTCCAAGTGGGCGGTGCGCGGCCTGGCGAAGTCGGCGGCCATCGAACTCGGGGCACACAACATCCGGATCAACTCGCTGCACCCGGGCTTCATCCGCACCCCGATGACGAAGTACTTCCCCGACGACATGGTCACCGCCCCGCTGGGCCGGCCCGGCACCTCCGAGGAGGTGTCCACCTTCGTGGTGTTCCTGGCCAGCGACGAATCCTCGTTCGCCACCGGCGGCGAGTTCGTGGTGGACGGCGGGCTCATCACCGACGTGCCGCACAAGAGCACCTTCTGACAGCGTCGCCCGTGGGCCGGTCCCGGACGGACGGCCGGGGCAGGGGACAATGGACGGCAGTCTCCTGAACGGGGATGCTCCGCACGAGAGGATCACGATGGCCGACGCAACAGAACGGCAGGCCCTGGCCGCCACCGGCGAGGAGCGCGGCTGGAACCGTCGGGTCGCGGACCGGGTGGACATCTACATGCGCGACACCACCCGCATCCGGGTGATCTGGGCCGGCGAGGACGCGCTCAGCGGCGGATCGCGGCATCAGGACGACATCATGGAGCAGTACTCCCGGGACCTGGGCGTCGTGAAGGGCTGGCTGACGCGCTGACCCCGGCGCTGCATAGGCTCAGCGCATGAGTGCGCGCGCCGGCATCGTCGTCACCGGGACCGAGGTTCTCACCGGACGGGTCCAGGACCTCAACGGTCCGTGGCTCGCCGACCGGCTCCTCGAGCTGGGGGTGGAGTTGGCCTACGTCACCCAGTGCGGTGACCGGGCCGCCGACATCGAGGCGGAACTGGAGTTTCTGGCCGCCCAGGGTGTCGACCTCATCATCACCAGCGGCGGGCTGGGCCCGACGGCCGACGACCTGACGGTCGCCACGGTCGCGCAGTTCGCCGGTCTCGAGCTGGTGCTCGACCCGGACCTGGAGACCCGGATCGCGGACATTCTGCGCAACCTGATGGCGGCCCGGGGCATCGAGGTCGACTTCGAGGCGGTGCTGGCCGCCAACCGCAAGCAGGCCATGGTGCCCGCGGGCGCGCAGATCCTGGACCCGGTGGGCACCGCACCCGGGGTGGTGGTCGCGCCCGCGCCCGGCCGGCCCGCGGTCGTGGTGCTGCCCGGCCCGCCGCGCGAACTGCAGCCCATGTGGCCACGCGCGGTCGAGACCGCCGCCGTGGCGCAGGCGATCGCCGGACGCACCGTCTACCGACAGGACACCCTGCGGATGTTCGGCCTGGCCGAGTCCGGACTGGCGGAAGCGTTGCGGGAGGCCGAAACTCGCGTCGCGGGCTTCGCGGACCTGGAGATCACCACCTGCCTGCGCCGCGGCGAGTTGGAGATCGTCACACGCTACGAACCGGCCGCCGCCGGCTCCTACACCGCGCTGGTGGACCTGCTGCGTGACCGGTATCCGGCCGAACTGTTCTCCACCGACGGCGCGCTGATCGACGATCAGGTCGCCGCGCTGCTGGCCGGCCGCACCTTCGCCACCGCCGAATCGTGCACGGCCGGCCTGCTCGCGGCCCGCATCGCCGACCGGGCCGGTTCCTCGGCCTATCTGGCGGGCGGGGTGGTGTCCTATTCCAACGAGGCCAAGGCCGAGCTGCTCGGTGTGGATCCCGCGCTGATCGCCGAACACGGTGCGGTGTCCGAACCGGTGGCCCGCGCCATGGCCGAGGGGGCCCTGGCCCGATTCGGCGCCGACACCGCGGTGGGGATTACCGGGATCGCCGGCCCCGGCGGAGGAACGGCGGAGAAGCCGGTCGGCACTGTGTGTTTCGGTATCGCGCTGGCGGGTCGGCCCACACTGGTGCGCACCATGCGCATCCCCGGGGACCGCACCGATGTGCGGGAACGCTCGACCACGGTCGCCATGCACCTGCTGCGCGGCGAGCTGCTGGCGGCGGGTCCGGTCAGCCGGCGAACTCGGTGATGACGCCGCCGGCCAGCCCTTCGAGGGTCTGGTCGGAGGCGCGGTCGTGGGTGAACAGCACCACCTGTCCGAAACCCATCTGCTGCCAGTGCCGCAGCCGGTCCACGATCATCGGCGCGGTGCCGATCAGCCCGCCCTCGGCCAGCCCGAAACCCGGCCCGCCGAACCGCTTCTCGGCGAACGCGCGGACCTCGGGCAGCGAGCGCTCGTCAGGGGCGAGCGCCAGCACCGCCTCGACCGACATCACGATGGAGGCCGGGTCGCGACCGATGTCGGCGCAGATGGACCGCAGCACCGACAGCTTGTGCTCCAGCTCGCCGAGCGCGTAGGTGGGCACGTTCCAGACGTCGGCGTAGCGGGCCACCAGGGGCAGGGTGTACTTCTCCCCGACGCCGCCGACCACGATCGGTGGCCGCGGCTGCTGCACGGCGCCGGGCCGGATCGGCATGTCCCGCACCGTGTAATGCTCACCGCTGAAGTCGACGGTGCCCGTACCGAAGGCCTGGGTCAGGATCTCCAATGACTCACCGAGGCGGGCGGATCGGGTCGCGAACGGTCCCCAGTCCAGTCCGGCGCGGCGGTGCTCGTCCTCGATGGAGCCGCTGCCGATGCCCAGCTGCAGCCGACCCGCCGAGATCTGGTCCAGGGTGGTCGCCATCTTCGCCACCAGCAGCGGATGCCGGAACTGGTTGCACAGCACCATGTGCCCGACCCGCAGCCGCTCGGTGCGGCTGAGCAGTGCGGTGGCCAGCGTCCAGGCCTCCAGCGAATCGATCTCGGGCATCCCCGGGCCGTAGAGGTGGTCGTAGAGCCACAGCGACCCGATGCCGAGATCCTCGCAGCGCAGCGCACGGTGCAGCACGTCTGAGTAGGAGAACCCCATCTGCGGGACGTAGACGCCGATATCCAGGTCAGCCATCGCGGAGCGCTCGGCCGACGGTCAGTTCAGCACCGGCGCCAGCCGGCGCCACTGCTCGAGCGGCAGCGCCGACAGGTCGGCATCGAGGACCTGCACACACACGTGGTCGGCGCCGGCCGCCTTGTGCTCCTGGACCCGGGCCAGGATCGCATTCTCGTCGCCCCACGCCACGATCGCGTCGACCAGGCGGTCGCTGACGTCGTGCACATCGTCCTCGGAGAAGCCGATGCGTAGCAGGTTGTTGGCGTAGTTGGGCAGCGCCAGGTAACTCGCGAGCCACTTGCGCGCGATGGGGCGCGCGATGTCGGGGTCCGCGGAGAGGATGACGGTCTGCTCGGGCAGCACCAGGGACCCGTCGCCGAGCGCCGCGCGGGCGATCGCGGAGTGCTCCGGGGTGACGAGGTAGGGGTGCACACCGCGGGACCGATCGGCGGCCAACTGCAGCATCTTGGGTCCCAGCGCGGCCAGCACCCGGTCCTCGGGCGCTACCGGCTGTTCGGCGTTGTCCAGCCCGTCCAGGAAAGCCGCGGTGGCGGCCAGGGGCTTGCGGTAGGTGCCGGGGTTCTTGGAGTCGATCAGCGGCGCATGGCTGACCCCGACACCGAGCAGGAAGCGCCGGCCGTGTGCCGCCGTCAGCCGGGCATGCGCGGCCGCCACCTCGGCCGGTTCGTGCATCCAGAGGTTCAGGATGCCGGTGGCGATGGTGACGGACTTGGTGGCACCGAGCAGGTTCTCGACCGAATCGAGCACGGGTCCACCGACATCGGGGATCCAGAGCGCGGTGTAGCCGAGCTCCTCGAGTTCGGCCGCGGCCTCGGCGGCGCGCTGTGCATCACCGTACCGAAGGTGCGAACTCCAGATTCCGGTGCCCGAAAGTTCCACGTGCCGAACTCCTTTCAGAGAGATTCAGAGAGTGTCAGTGCGATCCGTGCCCGTCACGGTCCCAGATATCGAGCATGGTACGGAGAATCTCCTCCGCGCAGCCCAGGCCCCCGAGGTGGCTCTCGCCCGGCAGCACCGTCATCTCGGCGTCGGGCAGCAGCGACACCGCGTGCGCACCGTGCGCGAACGGGACGATGTGGTCCTCGTCGCCGTGCCACCAGCGCACCGGGACCTTCACCTCGTCGAGGCGGAATCCCCAGTCACGGACGAAGTCGACGATGTCGTAGAACGGCGCCGCGAGTTGCTTGCGGCTGCCGTTGAGCAGGTCGTCGAGGAACATGGCCTTGAATTCGGGCCGGGCCAGCAGCCGGCGATCCCCCTCCGGGGAGATCTTCGCGTAGATCTCCAGGGCCGGGGAGCCGACCGGCGCGATGAACTTGATCAGGGTGGCAGCGGCCAGCCGGATGGGCATGCCGGCGACCTCGAACAACGGGGCAACGGTGGAGCCGAGGTTCATCAGCCCGCTGCTGATGCCGTCGGGGCCGACGTAGGGGGCCACGCCACCGAGCACGCCGGCGGCAACCACCCGCTCGGGCATGGCCGCGGCCGCTGCCAGGGTGTAGGGACCGCCGCCGGACAGTCCGATGACGGCGAACTTATCGATGCCCAGCGTGTCGGCGATGATGCGCAGATCGTCAGCGAAGGCCAGCACGTTCGGATACTGGTGTGGCGTCGAGGATCCGATGCCCGGCCGGTCCACACCGATCAGCCGGATCTTCTCCAGCTCGGCGTAGGCCCGGGCCTCGGCCGGGATCTGCCTGCGGGCGCCGGGTGTGCCGTGCAGCCAGAAGATCGCCCGGCCCTGGGGATCGCCGAACTCCGCGAAACCGAGCCGCCGGTCCGCGCCGACGGCGACATTGCCCTCAAGCTTGGGGCGCGCGATGGGAGGAACCATGCGCTGAGTGTGTCATGGATTACAGGCCTGCAATATCGCAGCCTCGGGCATACGCACCGGTCCGACGTGCAAGACTTTCGTGCGCACTCCGGTTTCGTTGCCGCTCGCGAGATCAGGGAGGACGCCGTGGACGATGCGATCGACCGCGGCGCCGCGGTATCGGCCTTTCTCCACCCACCGGCCCGAACTGGGGGACGGCCCCGGTCGAGAAGACAGCGACGAGGGGAGAGGTAGCGGTGCTGATCCGGAAGTCAGTCGATCACCGTCGGGGCCCGGCGTTGCGCTCGGCCAGCGAGCGCAGCTGCTTGAGGGCGAACTGCCTGCCCCGCCCGGACGGCGGGACCACGATGCCGGCCCACAGTCCTTCCGCGCCCGGGGTCACGCAGGCTTCCTTGGCGCACTGCCAACGGCGCGGGCAGGCCCGGCAGAGCGCCTTGGCGCCCTCATCGGCCGTCGTCGTCCACCGGTCGGGATTCTGTGTGCACGGTGCCGTCCACACTCCGTCTTCGATCGATATCGGATACACGTCCCCCACCGTCCCTTCCCCCTAGGTCCGACCATACGCACGTACCGTACATACGGTACGTGCGTATCGTCGAATCGTGACGTCGAGAGATTGACTACGGTGGCAATTGTGAGTTCTGAGGCCGAAGCGGCGGGTGGTGCCGAACCGAGCAACGTCGAGAAGATCCGTGCCGCGGCGCTGCGGAGCTTCGCCCAGAGCGGCACATCGGCAACCACGCTGCGCGGGGTCGCCGCGGCGGCCGGTGTGTCGTTGGGGCTGGTGCAGCACCATTTCGCGACCAAGGCCGGTCTGATCGAGGCCGTCGACCGGTACGTGCTGGACGTGGTCATCACCCCGATGGCCCGGCCGGTCCCCGAGTCCGCGTCCGATTCGGTCTCCGAGGTCGGGCAGCGGGTGCAGCAGATGATCGCCGATCACCCCGACGTCGCCGCCTATGTGGGTCGCGCGCTGGTGGACGGCAGCTCCCTGGGGGCCACCATCTTCGACAACCTCTACGAAGCGGGCAACCGGCGGTGGCAGACCCGCGTCGAGCGCGGTGAGACCCGGCCCGACGTCGACCTGCAATGGGCGGTCATCAACGCGATGATCCTGGCCGTGGGCGCCATCAGCATGCAGGGACACATCGAGCGGCACATCCCCGGGGCGTTCACCGCGCCGGAGCAACTGCAGCGTTGGCAGCAATCAGTCAACGATCTGCTACGGGACGGGTTGTTCCGCCGAACCGACGAGGCCGACTGAATCAATCCTGCTCGGTGGCAACCCGTTTGCGGTACGCCGACGGCGTCTCACCGCAGAACTGGCTGAAACTGCGGGTGAACGAACTCAGACTGTCGAAGCCGACCGCCGAGCAGGTCGCCTGCACCGACTGGCCGGGTGCGGCGAGCAGCGCCATCGCCCGCAACATCCGGGCGTGCAGCAGGTAGGTCCGCCAGGACAGCCCGAGGGTGTCGGCGAACAACCGTCGCAGGGTGCGCTCGGACACCGCGACCGCCCGGCTGACGTCCTCGGCGGTCACCGACGCGAGGTTCTCCTTGGTGTAGGCCAGCGCCGCGGCCACGATCGGATCCTCGGAG
Source organism: Mycolicibacterium aurum (assembly GCA_900078775.1). Lineage (GTDB taxonomy): Bacteria > Actinomycetota > Actinomycetes > Mycobacteriales > Mycobacteriaceae > Mycobacterium > Mycobacterium aurum_A. The sequence continues at coordinate 2,039,675 of LT549889.1, read as the reverse complement.
GTTGGCAGGTTCAGCGGGGCCTCGTGGTCGAGCGCCTCGACCACCAGGGCCGCCAGGGTGCGGAAGAAGCTGTCGGAGAGGCCGTCGTCGGCCGCATCGGCGGGGCGCCGCTCGATCGACCAGCGCAGCGCATAGATCATCATCTCCCGGATCAGCGGGGACACCGCGATGATGCGGGCCCGGTCTCCGCCGTCGGGAATGAGGTCCCGGTCGAACATCACCGCGACCGTCTTGACGTCGGGATTCATCACGGCCTGATGCCGCAGCCCGGCCGGGATCCAGGCCGCCTGCTGGGGCGGCAGCAGATAGTGCGCGGCTTCGGTCTCCACCTCGACGACACCGTGCAGGGCGTACTCGATCTGGTGCACATCGTGGAAATGCCAGCCGGTGATGAGCCCGTCGCCCTCGTAGAGGTAGCTGCCCGCGGCCGCCTTTCCGCCGCGGCGCAGATCGATGTGGCGAGGTTTGGCCGATTCGGCGAAATCTCTGTCCGAAAACGCAGAGACGGTCACGGAATCCGAGGGTACTAGTTAGGTATGCAGACCGACGACCTGATCCTGGTGAGCATCGACGACCACGTGGTCGAGCCGCCCGACATGTTCCTGAACCACGTCCCGGCCAAGTACAAGGCCGATGCCCCCATCGTCGTGACCGACGAGAAAGGGGTCGACCAGTGGATGTACCAGGGCCGTCCGCAGGGCGTCAGCGGCCTCAACGCCGTGGTGTCCTGGCCGGCCGAGGAGTGGGGCCGCGATCCCGCCGGTTTCGCCGAGATGCGCCCCGGTGTCTACGACGTACACGAGCGCGTCCGGGACATGAGCCGCAACGGGATCCTGGCCTCGATGTGCTTCCCGACCTTCACCGGCTTCTCCGCCCGCCACCTCAACATGACCCGGGAGGACGTCACCCTGGTCATGGTGTCGGCCTACAACGACTGGCACATCGACGAGTGGGCGGGCAGCTACCCGGACCGCTTCATCCCGATCGCGATCCTGCCCACCTGGAACCCGGAGGCCATGTGCCAGGAGATCCGCCGGGTCGCCGCCAAGGGCTGCCGTGCGGTCACCATGCCGGAACTGCCGCACCTGGAGGGCATTCCGAGCTACCACGACGAGGAGTACTGGGGCCCGGTGTTCCGCACCCTGTCCGAGGAGCAGGTGGTGATGTGCCTGCACATCGGCACCGGCTTCGGGGCGATCAGCATGGCGCCCAACGCCCCGATCGACAACCTGATCATCCTGGCCACCCAGGTGTCGGCGATGTGCGCCCAGGATCTGCTGTGGGGGCCGGCGATGCGCAACTACCCGGACCTGAAGTTCGCCTTCTCCGAGGGCGGCATCGGCTGGATTCCGTTCTACCTCGACCGCAGCGACCGGCACTACACCAACCAGAAGTGGCTGCGCCGCGACTTCGGCGACAAGCTGCCCTCCGATGTGTTCCGTGAGCACTCGCTGGCCTGCTACGTCACCGACAAGACCTCGCTGAAACTGCGGCACGAGATCGGCATCGACAACATCGCCTGGGAATGCGACTACCCGCATTCGGATTGCTTCTGGCCGGACGCGCCGGAGAAGGTGCACGCCGAGCTGCTCGCCGCCGGGGCCTCGGACTCTGACATCAACAAGATCACCTGGCAGAACTCCTGCCGGTTCTTCGGCTGGGACCCGTTCAAGCTGACGCCTGAGGACAAGGCCACCGTCGGCGCACTGCGCGCCACCGCGACCGACGTCGACACCTCGATCCGGCCACGCGCGGAATGGGCACGCCGCTACGACGAGAAGCGGTTCGCTCAGGTCTGACCCGGTGCCGGAGCGCGGATTCCGGCGCACCGGGCGACGGCACGATCTAGGCTTGGTCCATGACCGATCTGGATCGTGCCGCCGCCCGCCGCGAAATCGCCGACGCACTGGTCAAGGCGCTTGACCGGCGCCACGAAGTGCTCGATGCCATCGTCGAAGCCGCCGACCGGGCCGCGGCGGTGGAGGCGATCGCCGCATTACTCGGCACCACCCACGCCGGCAGCGAGGCGGTGATCGGGCTGTCCTTCGACCGGCTCACCCGCGACTCCCGCGCGCTCATCGCCGAAGAACTGGAAGACCTCAACTCCCAGCTCACCTTCACCCTCAACGAGCGACCCGCCGCATCGGCCGAAACCCTGGTGCTGCGCGCGTTCTCGGGTGAGCAGGACCGCGACATCTTCGCGGCCCGGATCGACGATCTGCACACCGCCGGCGACGGTTCGGGTGTCCCGGCGGGCAGCCTCGATGACGAGATCAACTCCGCCCTGGGACGTTTGGACCTCGAAGAGGCCGCCTGGTTCGTCGCCCTCGAAGGTGAGGAGAAGGTCGGCCTGGTGCTCGGCGAGCTCGTCGACCACGAGGTCGAGGTGCGCGTCTGGGTCCGCCCGGATCTGCGCAAGCGTGGTTACGGCACCGCCGCGCTCCGCAAGTGCCGCTCCGAGATGGCCATCTACTTCCCGGCGGTGCCGGTGGTGGTGCGGGCGCCCAGCGCCTGATCCGCGCTCACCAGTCAGTCCGGCCCGCTTGGGTTTTCGGGCCGGCGGGCAGATGAGGGTCGCCGTCGGTGCCCCCGTGCGCCGACCACGCGGTGCCCTCGCACACGAAGTCGCGGGGAATCGTCAGTTCGGTCGGCAGCGTCGGAAATCCGGGAACCGAGGGCAGCGCCAGCGGCGGCGGTGGGGTCGCCGCGAGGATCGACGGCGCATTGGCGATCGCCGGCAGCACGCTGCCCGCGGCATCGCTGACCATGGCCGCCGCGGTGGGGCCCGGGGGCACGGCCGCGGGGACCGCGACGGCCGCGTCCAGCGGGGTGACCGCGGCGACCGGCACCGCGGCCTCGAGCGGCAGGGCCTCCTCCAGCATCGGCGCGGCCGGCGGACTATCCACCGGCGCAGCGGGTTCCGGCGCGGGCGGGGGTGCCGCCACCGGCGCGGTCTCGACGGGCGGCGCGGCAACCGGTGCCGCCTCGACGGGCGGCGCGGCAACCGGCGCGGCCTCGACGGGCGCCGGGGAGCGGCGACGGGCGGGGCGACCTCGGCCGGGACGGCGGCGGCCTGCACCAGCGGTGCCGCCGGGACCGCGGCCGGTGCCGGCGGCACCGCCACCGGAACCGGCGGCGCCGCGACAGGAAGCGGCGGTGCGGCGACCGGAACCACCGGCGCCGGGCCGCCGCGGGCAGGGGTGCGGGTGCGGCGACCGGGACGGCCGGCGGTGGGGCCGCAACGGCGTCGAGTGCCGCAACAGCCTCGGCGACCGGTGCTGCCTCGGGCATCGGGGCGACTGTGTCCGCCGGCGCGACCACCGGCACGGCGGCGGGCGCGGGTACGGGTTCGGCGGCGGCGGCGGGTACCGCGGCGGCCTCGATCAGTGGCGCCGCCTCGATCGGGGCCGCGGCCTGCACCGGCGGTGCGGCAGGAGCCAGGGCCTCGGTCAGCGCCGCGGCGCCGCCCTCCAAGGACTGCGGGATCATCTCCGGCGCGGCGGCCAGATCCTGCATCAGCTCCAGGCAGGGCACGCCGGGGCTGGGCTCAGCAAACGCCGTTGGGGTCGGCAACAGCACGCCGCAATACAGGCCCGCGGTTGCGACGGACGTCAACGCGAGGCGATTTACGGTGTGTGACATGGATTTTGCGGTTCCCCCTTGGATGCCTGTGAGGGAAACCTATCGCGGTTCCGAATTTGCGCAAACTGCAGATTTTGGCCGACACCGTTCCGATATGAAGAGGTGCCCGTCCCGTGACGCTCCGGCGGCCTCAGACCCCGGCGGCCCGCTCGAGGGCGGCCAGCGAATCCTCCAGGTGTACCAGCAACCGCTGCAGATGCGGCACGCTGCGCCGGCAACCGACCAACCCGAAGTCCAGGTTGTCGGCGTTGTTGGTAAGGGTGATGTTCAACGCCTGCCCGTCCAGGGCGATCGACAACGGATAGTTGCCGCTGAGCCGAGCCCCGTTCCAGTACATCGGTTCACGTGCACCGGGCACATTGGAGATGACGATGTTGAACGGCGGCGGCGCCGAGGACACGAAGCCGGGCAGCAGGCTCAGCCCCAGCCCGGCGACCAGGAAACCGGACAGGGCCAGCGCCTGGGCGCGCGGTAACTCGCTGAAGACTCTTTTGTTGTCCCGCATGGATGCGCCGATGACGTGCAACCGTTTCAGTGGGTCGACCTCGTCGGTGGCCAGATTGCACAGGATCGTGCCCACCATGTTCCCGCCGGCGTCCTGCTCGTGCTCACCGCGCAGACTCACCGGAACCATTGCCACCAAGGGTGTTTCGGGCAGGGCGTGCTGCTCTTCGAGGTAGCCGCGCAATGCGCCCGAGCACATGGCCAGCACCACGTCGTTGACGGTGGATTCCGGGACCGCGGCCTTCACGGACCTGATCCGCTCCAGCTTCCAGGACTGCGCCGCGCACCGGCGGGCCCCGCCGATGGGCACGTTGAACATCGTCTTGGGCGCCTGGAACGGGAGCGTCAACTGCTGTTCGAGCAGCGCGGCGCGGGCCAGCGACACCGCGGACGGCGCGATGCCGGCCACCGCTCCGGCCGCCTCGCCGACGGTACGCAGCAGCGAGGATGCCGGACTCGACGCCGGTGCGGTCGGCTTCTTCTTCTGCAGCGTCCAGGGCACCCGGACCTCACGGTCCTCGGGATCGGTGGTCAGGGTGCGGATCATCAGGCGCTGGGCCGAGACACCGTCGATGAGCGAGTGGTGGATCTTGGTGTAGATCGCGAATCTGCCCTCGTCGACACCCTCGACGAAGTAGGCCTCCCACAGGGGGCGGTGCCGGTCGAGCAGGGTGCCGTGCAGTCGGGAGGTCAGTTCGAACAGCTGCCGGATCCGTCCGGGACGCGGCAGCGCGGACCGCCGCAGGTGGTAGTCGACATCCACCTCGTTGTCGAAAGCCCAAGCAGCATTGTTGATTCCGCCGAAGAGCCGGGCCGGGTGCTTGCGGAAGGTGGGCTGGAAATCATCGTGTTCGGAGATGGCCGCGTACAACTCGGCCACGAAGTCGGGTCCGGCGTCGGCGGGCGGCTCGAACAGCTGCAGACCGCCGACGTGCATCGGGTGCTCCCGTGACTCGCCGACGAGGAACAGGGCATCGGTCGGCGAGATCAACTTCATACGGCCACGCTACCGACACCGCACGCGGCGGGTCGGCGATTGCTCACGCGGGCCGGGTGGCCACCGGCACCCGCGCGGCGGGCACCGGCAGTACCGGGACCTGGGCCGCCGGCGCCGGGCCGACCGGAACCTGTACCGCCGGCGCCGGTACCGCGGGCACGACCCCGGCCGGGCCCGGCACCACCGGTGCCGGTGCGGCCGGCGGCGGGGCGGCCGGCGTCACACCGAGGACCCGCAGCAGGTCGGGTTTCATCGCCTGCAGCTGGGAACCCCAGTACCCCCAGCTGTGCGTGCCGTCCTTCGGAAAGTTGAACACCCCGTTGCGGCCACCGGCGGCGATGTACTTCTGCTGGAACGTCTTGTTGGTGTTCAGCGTGATGTTCTCCAGGAACTGCGAACTGAACATGCCACCGAAGTCGCCGGCGGTGTCGAGTTCGGACGGGGTGCCGTCACCGCAGTAGATCCAGACCGCGGTCCGGTTCGCGGCCAGCATGCCGACGTTGACCATCGGGTCGTTGCGCCGCCAGGCCGGGTCATTGGTCTGGCCCCACATGCTGGTGGCGTTGTAGCCGCCGGCATCGCGCATGGCCAGGCCGATCAGCGTCGGCCACAGGCCCAGGGACGGGTTGACGAACCCGGACAGTGACGCGGCGAAGATGAACTGGTGCGGATGCCAGATGGCCAGCGTCAGCGCCGAACCGCCCGACATCGACAGGCCCACAACGGCATTGCCGACCGGGCTGACACCGCGGTTGGCGGCCAGCCAGGTGGGCAGTTCCTGGGTCAGGAACGTCTCCCACTTGTAGGTGAGGGTGCCGCCGTTGCCGACGGCCGGCTGGTACCAGTCGGTGTAAAAGCTCGACTGCCCACCGACCGGCATCACCATCGACACCCCGGAATCGTGGTACCACTCGAAGGCGGCGGTGTTGATGTCCCAACCGTTGAAGTCGTCCTGGGCGCGCAACCCGTCGAGCAGGTACACCGCATGTGGCCCGCCACCCTGGAACGTGACGCGGATGTTGCGACCCATCGACGCCGACGGGATGTCGAGCTGCTCCACCGGCAGGCCGGGCCGGGAGAACGCCGCGGCCGGCGGTGCGCTGATCAGAGAGCCCGCCACCAGCGTCGAAAGGACCGCGGACGCGCCTCGGCGCAGCCAGCGCCGCATCGTTGTCGAAGGCGTCATGCAGGCGAAGCTAACAGCCCCGCACCGCCGATCGCTGCGCCGACGCGGGACGTGATCGCGTTGTTATGAAACGGTTTAACTCCGGCGACCCGCTCAGGCCGGCACCACGATGACCAACTCGTCCCCGTCGCGTTCCACCTGCATGCCGGCCCGTCGCGCCACCGCGGCCACCCTGGCCGCATCGTCGGGCTCGGCCTTGCTGGTGGCCAGCACGCGGGCCAGTTTTCCCTTGTGTGCCTTGTTGAAGTGACTGACCACGGTGCGGTGCCCGTCGGCGTGCTCGGCCAGCACGTTGACCCGGACCGCACCGGCGATGCGGCCGAGGCCGGCATACGACCCGGAGCGCAGATCGACGATCAACTCCTGCGCCGCGATCTCGGCGAGCACCGGTTCCAGGGCCGGGCGCCACCGGGCCGCCAGCGTCGGGCGGTCGGGCAGCTTGGACCCGGCGGACAACCGGTACGCCGGTACCGGATCGTCGGCGCGCAGCAGACCGAACAACGCCGAGCCGACGGCCAGCCGGGCCCTGGCCCGCGCCGCGGCCGCACCGCGTACGGAAGCGATGTCCAGCGCGTCGTAGAGCACCCCGGTGTAGCGGTCGATCGCGGGCAGTGTCGGCGTGCTCGACAGCTTGGCGTTGCGCTCGATCTCGGCGTCCTGCTTGGCGGTCAGACCGAGTGCCTTCCGGGCGCCGGCCACGTCCGCGGACAGGGCGACGAGCTCGTCGACCAGGGCGGCGCGCAGCCCGTTCAGCGCGGGGAAACTGAGCCGATCCAGATCCAGCGGCGGGCCGTCACCGCCGGCTCGTTTGGTCTCCGACGGGGGCAGCAGCACGATCACGCTGAGAGGTTAGCCGAGCCGATCCGGCGGCCGGCCCCCGGCTTCGGCGGCAATACGTTTCATGATCACGCGGCCGAATCGTCGAGGGAACGGCGTTCGGTCCATTCCGGTGATTCGAACATCGGATCGAACGGTGCTGCCGGGAGTGCGCCGCGGTGTGATGACGTGCTCGTCGCACCGCCGGCGGGGTCGGACTCGGCGCGTTTGTCTCGTCCGAAATGCGAATTGGTCGCAATAGGGTGCATTTGGAATGAGTAGTGGCATCGCGGCGGATGAAGTCTGCGATCATGGATGACGGACGGTGCGCGGTTGCACGGCCGGATGCATTAGCTGACGCGATTTGTCGGTCGGCTGGTTGACATTCAATCCGCGCATTCATGTCCATGATTGAGAGCGGACGACGACCGCCAGCCGCGGTCGCCGAAGATGACAGGGGAGCGCTGGTGACAGCTCAGGAGACCGTCGACGCCGAGGCCGGCGGCGACGACCGCGACGAGGACCGGGCGGACAACGGGGAGTTCGCCGTCGACGTGCGGGTGCGGGTGCACGCCGGCACCGATGAAGAGGCCGCGGGCGTCATCGTCGACGACTTCGGTGACAGCGCAGGCTATTCCGTCGACATCGGCGAGAACCACATCGCCGATCCGGCGCGCCGCTGGGCGGTGCAGCTCGATTCGGGTTCGTTGACCTTCGTCGACAGTGACGCGCTGACGCTGGAGTAGTCGGCTCAGTCGGTCAGCCGGCTGAGCAGGTCGTCGAGGAAGCCGCCGGCCTCGCGGCCTGCCCGCTCGACGTCCTGTGCGGCGATCGCCTCGATGAGCCCGCGATGCCTTGCGAGCCCGGCGGGCGGTTGATCCTCGGCGCTGGTGATGACACTGGCCGACACCACCTCCGCGAGTCCGCGGTACAACTCGGTCAGCACGGGGTTGTGCGAACTCCGTACCACCGCGAAGTGCAGGTCGGCGTCGGCGCGGGCGAAATCGGCGGCCGGTCCGATGTTTTGCAGAGTCTCGCTGCGTTCCAGCAGCTGCCATAGCTCGGCCAGATCGGCCTCGGTGCGCGCGGCCGCCGCCAGCCGCGCGCCCTCCACTTCCAGGCAGCGGCGGACCTGGAGAACATCACGGAATTCGTTGCCGCACAGTCGATGCAGTGCGCCGGATACCTCGCTGGTGGCCCGCACATAGGTGCCGTCGCCCTGGCGGACCTCGAAGATCCCACCGTGGGCCAGCGCGCGGACGGCCTCGCGGACGGTGTTGCGGCCGACACCCAGGGTCTCGGCCAGGACCGGTTCGGTGGGGATCTTGGTGTTCAGCGGCCATTCGCCATTGCGCACCGAGGCACGCAGCTGATCGATGACCTGCTCGACCAGTCCGGTGCGGCGGGTGGTGGCCAGCGGCATGAAAACCCTTTCATCCAATCATCGGATGTATGGCACGCTAATGCAGATGAGCCGAACCCGCCACCAGGAGCCCGCCGCCGGGGCCGCCCCGAGTGCGGAGGCGGTGTCGTGGCGTCCGGCCGAGCGGACGGCCGGCGGGGTGCTGCTCGTCGTCGCGGTGGTGTTGACCGCGCTCAACCTGCGCCCGGCCATCACCAGTGTCGGCCCCCTGCTCGGCGACATGCGGGACGGACTGGGCACCTCGGCGCTGTGGGCCGGCGTGCTGACCACCCTGCCGGGCCTGTGCTTCGCCGCGGCCGGTCTGGGCGCACCCCGGCTGGCGCGGCGGATCGGGTTGGGCCCGGCTATCGCCGGCGGTCTGCTCACCCTCACCGCGGGCCTGCTGTTGCGGGTGCTCGACGGGCCGGCCGTGGTGATCGGCGGCACCCTGGTCGCCACCGCGGGGATCGCCCTGGTCAACGTGCTCATCCCGGTGGTCATCAAGGCGTCGTTCCCGGCCCGGATCGGGCTGATGACCGGGATCTACACCGCCGCCCTGCAGGGCGGCGGTGCCGCCGGATCGGCGCTGACCCCCGCGCTCGGCGGAATGTTCGGCGGCTGGCGGTTCGCGCTGGGCGCCTGGGCGGTGCTGGCCGCGGCGGCGCTGGCGCTGTGGCTGGTCGTCATGCGATCGCGCCGGCAATCCATGTCGATCACCCAGACCGCCCCGGCGCCGGGCCGGTCGCTGCTGCGCAGCCGGCTGGCCTGGATCATCACCGGCTTCTTCGGCTGCCAGTCGATGATGGCCTATGTGGTGATGGGCTGGCTTCCGCAGGTCTTCATCGACAACGGGCTGAGCCAGGGCGATGCCGGTCTGCTGCTCGGCCTCAACGCCCTCATCGCCGTGCCGATCAGCGTTGTGGTGGCGCCGATGGCCGCCCGGCGGGACGGCCAGAGTGGCTGGATCGTCGGGCTGGGCCTGATCGGTATCACCGGCGTCGTCGGCCTGGCCGTGGCGCCGGCGGCGGCACCCGTGCTGTGGACGGTGCTGCTGGGGCTGGGCATGAGCGTCTTCTCACTGGCGCTCGCCGTGATCGCCCTGCGGGCCCGGACAGCCGAGGACACCGCCAGGCTGTCCGGGATGGTGCAGGGCATCGGCTACCTGCTGGCCGGCATCGGGCCGTTCGCGTTCGGCCTGCTGCACGAGATCAGCGGGGGCTGGACGGTGCCGTGGTCGATGCTGATGGTGGTCTACGTCACCCAGATCGTTCTGGGCGCGTTGGCCGGCCGGCCCCGCTACGTGTAGCCGTCAGAGCGGGAAGGTCGGCGGCAGCCCCTCCGGAGCCGGCGGCGGGGGCGCCATCGGGTCGCCGGGCGGCGGCGGAGGTGTCATCGGATCACCCGGCGGCGGCGGGGGAACATTCAGCGGCGCCAGGGCGTCCGCGGGCGGCGGAGGAGGCAGCTCGCCGGGCGGGGGCGGGAGGAATCCGGGCGGGGGCGGCGGGATGGCACCCTCGGGGGCCGGTGCGGTCTCCATCGGCAGGTGCATGTGCTTGGTGAACTGGGACTGGAAGGCACCGCCGCCGCCGACCTTGACGCCGCCGCCCTCACCGGAGGAGACGGGGGTGCCGTCGGGCAGGGTGACGGCAGTGTGCCCGCTGTTCCAGCCGATGTTCAGCGCGCCGGGCTGGGTGCCGTACCGGAAGCCGCGGGCCAACAGCGCGCTTTCCTGGTTTCCGGTGTGAAAGCGGTCACCGAATACCGGACGGTTGGTGGCGGCATTGCTGACCCATGATGCCAGACCCGAGCAGTCGGTTCCCGCGGGGGTGTCCCCACCCGGGACGTACGGCGTTCCCGACACCTGGCTCACAAGCGCCAGAAGTGAAGCTACAGCAAACATGCCGACGGACGGTAACAGAGCGATTCGAGGGCGAGCAAAATTCTGTGACTCCCTTCACAATTCGAACACGCGCGTGCCGGAGGGTAAAACCGCTGATGAACGGCTTTGTCGGAGGCCACTATTCGAGAACTGCTGAGCATGGTGACGAAGTTCTCGCAAACATGTTGTGCGGCACGGTCGTCTGTGGTGCTCGAGCAACAAGATGTTGAGTCGGCCCTGAATTGTGTTGGTGCGTGCGTATGTATGTCCGTGAACGCGAATATTTTTGCACCGCAAGGTCTTCGGGCAGTTTGAGGCGTGCGCCGGTGACAGCGGCAATGAAAAGGGTCCCCGGAACGGGGCAACGCGTTCCGGGGACCTCGGAAGACTGGGGTGCGGCGACGGCGGCTACCGCCGCGGGGTCACCAGACCCAGACCGACATGTCGTCGGGTGGGTAGTTCATGCAGACCTCGGTGGAGGCGGCGACGACGCCTTTGTTGTTGAAGAAGATCTTGGCCCAGTTGGGCCAGTTCCAGGACAGCTGTTCGTAGAAGGCGTTGGTGGCGGTGTCCTCGGAGTATTGGCGGCGTCCGGCGTAGTCCATGGCGAAGAACCAGTGGATGCGGTCCTGTACGGCGCGGTGGACTTCGGGGGATTTGTTGTTGTAGTCGATCATGTAGCGCTCGTAGTAGACCGGGTTGGTGTCGCGGGTGGCGGCCAGGATCTGCTCGGCGGTGCACTGGGTGTGCAGGATCTTGCGCGGGATGGGGTAGTCCTCGGTGGCGTCGGCGGTGGCGGTGGCCGGGGTCAGGGTGAGCGCGGCGGCCGCGGCCAGGCCGGCCAGGCCGAGTTTTGTGGTCTTCGCCATGGTGGGTTTTCCCTACTGTGCGGTGAGCAGGACGCGTTTGTCGGGGCAGTAGTAGTTCATCGCGGCGGCCAGGAACTGCCAGGCCTGTTCGGTGCTGCTGCCGCGTTGCAGTTGGTCGGCGACGAATTTGGCGGAGTCGCGGGCGGTGGCGTCGATGCCGCGGTCGAGGCGTTTGCAGGCGATCTTGCCGATCCAGGCGTTGTAGTCCTTCTGCCCGTAGATGCCGTAGCTCTGCAGTTCCTTGGCGAACGCGGTGTCCGGATCGGCGTGGGCCGGCGCCGCCAGCACCAACGTGGACGCGGCGCCGGCGGCCAACATCGTCACCATCTGTTTGAACATCATCGACTCATTCCTGTGCGGAGCGGGCAGCCCCGACGGGTTCCGGATCGGGCCACGGTGCCGGGACCGGGCGCTGGCGCACCCGCTGCGGCCACCAGAACCACTTACCCAACAACGCGGCGATCGACGGCGTCATGAACGCCCGGATCACCAGGGTGTCGAACAGCAGACCCAGCCCGATCGTGGTGCCCACCTGCCCGATGACCGTGAGCTCACTGACCGCCATCGACATCATGGTGAACGCGAACACCAGCCCGGCCGATGTCACCACCGAACCGGTACCGCCCATCGCCCGGATGATGCCGGTGTTCACCCCGGCATGGATCTCCTCCTTCAACCGGGCGACCAGCAGCAGGTTGTAGTCCGCGCCGACGGCCAGCAGCACGATCACCGCCATGGCCAACACCATCCAGTGCAACGGGATCCCGATGATGTGCTGCCAGATCAGCACCGAGAGCCCGAAGGCCGAGCCCAGCGAGACCGTCACGGTGCCGACGATCACCGCGGCCGCGACCACGCTGCGGGTGATGATCAGCATGATGATGAAGATCAGCCCGATGGACGCGATCCCGGCGATGATCAGATCCCACTTGGATCCCTCTGCCATGTCCTTGAACACCGAGGCGGTGCCGGCCAGATAGACCTTCGAGCCCTCCAGCGGGGTGCCCTTGATCGCCTCCTTGGCGGCCAGTTTGATCGCCTCGATGTGCGCGATGCCCTCCGGGCTCATCGGATCGCCCTCGTGGCTGATGATGAAGCGCACCGCATGCCCGTTGGGGGAGATGAAGCTCTTCATCCCGCGTTTGAAGTCTTCGTTCTCGAAGGTCTCCGGGGGCAGATAGAAGGAGTCGTCGTTCTGCGCGGCGTCGAAGGCCTCACCCATGGCCGAGGAGTTGTCCTGCATCGCCGACATCTGATCCTGTATGCCCTTCTGGGTCTGATACATGGTCAGCATGTAGGTGCGCATGTTCTTCATCGTCGCGATCATCGACGGCATCAGCGCCACCATCTGCGGCATGAGGGCGTCGAGGCGCTCCATGTCCGGGATGATCGCCTGGATGTCGTCGGTCATGATGTCGATGCCGTCGAGGGTGTCGAAGATCGAGCGCAGCGCCCAGCAGCCCGGAATGTTGAAGCAGTGCGGTTCCCAGTAGAAGTAGTTGCGCATCGGCCGGAAGAAATCGTCGAAATTGGAGATGTTGTCCCGCAATTCGGCGATATCGACGGTCATGTCCTTCATCTTGGTGACCATCGAATGGGTGACCGCCGCCATCTGCACGGTGATGGCGTTCATCTTCTCCATGTTGGTGACCGTCGTCAGCATGTCGTCGGCCTGCTTGAGCATGTTGGCCATCATGTCCTGCTGGTACTTCTCGTTCATTTTCTGCGTGGTGCCCTGCATGCTGATCTGGAACGGGATCGAGGTGTGCTCGATCGGGGTTCCCTGCGGGCGGGTGATGGCCTGCACCCGGCCCACGCCGGGCACTCGGAAGACGGATTTGGCGATCTTGTCGATCACCAGGAAGTCCGCCGAGTTACGCAGATCGTGGTCGCTTTCCACCAGCAGCAGTTCCGGATTCATCCGGGCCTGCGAGAAGTGCCGGTCGGCCGCCGCATAGCCGACATTGGCGGGCAGGTCGGCCGGCAGATACTTCCGGTCGTTGTAGTTGGTCTGATAGCCCGGCAGCGCCAGCAGCCCGACCATCGACAGCGCGATGGTGGCGACCAGCACGGGTCCGGGCCAGCGCACGATGGCCGCACCGATCTTGCGCCACCCGCGGGTGCGCATGGTGCGCTTGGGCTCCAGGATCTTACGGAACCGGGTGACGACGGAGATGACGGCCGGGCCGAGGGTCAACGCCACCACGACGGCGACCGTCATGCCGAGCGAGAGCGGGATGCCCAGCGACACGAAGTACGGCAGCTTGGTGAAGTGCAGACAGAAGGTGGCGCCGGCGATGGTCAAACCCGAGCCCAGCACCACATGCGCGGTGCCGTGGAACATCGTGTAGTACGCCGACTCCCGGTCTTCGCCCTCGGCGCGGGCCTCCTGATATCGGCCTATCAGGAAGATCGCGTAGTCGGTGGACGCCGCGATGGCCAGCGTCACCAACAGGTTCACCGCGAACATCGAGAGCCCGATGATCTCGTGATAGCCCAGGAAGGCGATGACACCGCGGGTGATGCCGAGCGCGACGACCACCATCGCCAGCACGAGGACGGTGGTGACGAACGAGCGATAGATGATGAGCAGCATCGCGATGATGACCGTGAAGGTCAGCATCTCGATCACCCGGACACTGCGGTCGCTGGCGATGTGCTGATCGGCGGCCAGCGCCGACGGGCCGGTGACGTAGGCCTTGACCCCGGGCGGGGGAGTGACGCTGTTGACGATGTCCTGCGCGGCCTCCACCGACTCGTTGGCCAGCGCCTCGCCCTGATTGCCGGCGAGATAGACCTGAACGTAGGCGGCCTTGCCGTCGGGACTCTGGGCGCCGGCGGCGGTCAGCGGGTCGCCCCAGAAATCCTGGACATGCTCGACGTGTCTGGTGTCGGCCTCCAGCTTGTCGATCAGCTCGTCGTAGAACTTGTGTGCCGCCTCGCCCAGCGGTTCCTCACCTTCGAGGACGACCATCGCGGAACTGTCGGACTTGAATTCCTCGAAGACCGCGCCGACCCGCTTCATCGCGATCATGGACGGTGCGTTGTCCGGGCTCATCGAGACCGCGCGCATCTGCCCGACCTCTTCGAGCTGCGGGACGACGCTGTTCAGAACCACCAGTAGCGCGATCCAGCCCAGGATGATCGGGACCGCCAGCGTGCGGATGGCGCGGGGGATGGCGCCCCGGCGCGGGGGCTGGGTGATTGCGATGGCGTCGGTACGGGGCTCGCTGCGCTCGCTCATGCGCTCTTGACCAAGCAGTACGTGTGCGCCCCGACGCCGTTGACGGTGCGCTCGTCCTTGACCTCATCGTCCACGGTGATCCGACAGGTCAGCGTGCTGCCATCGGTCTGCCCGGAGATCGTCGGGAACACCGACGGGGCGGTGGTGCTCAGGGTGATCTCCCAGGGCAGCACGACGTTGTCCGCACGCACCGGTTTGGCGTCCAGATCCATGTAGTTCACGTTCGCCGTGGCGCCGGGCTCACCCCAGATCTCGTACTTGACCACCTTGGGGTCGAACGGCTCGGTGTCATCGGAGGCACTGTTCTCGGTGGAGATGTAGCCGGGCCCGGTACCGAAGAAGGTCCGCACCCGCATCACGGTGAACGTCGCCACCAGCAGAACCGCCACGATCACCAGTGGAATCCAGATGCGCTTCAGAGTCGTCATCGAGAGTCGAGTTCCCCGCTGCCTTGTCTCGCCCCGTCGCGAACCGGCGGGAACCATTCCGGCCGGCCGCACCGGCACCCTTGAAAGTGTTACCCCGGCCACAACTCGGCTGAGATAGGGGAGAGCTTAGCCCATATAACAGAGTTGCGTGACGCCCTCATCCGGCCTCGTCGCGCCGCTGCTCGTGCGATCGCTCAGCAGGCTCTCTAACTGCGGATTCCCTGGGAAACGCAGACGCGTTGGTGCGGCGGGTGGCCGACGGCGGAAAGGTCTCGGCGGGGCCGCGGGCGCCGGACTGCGACCCCGCGTCGCGCGCCGGCCGCAGCCGGTGTGACGGTAGGCACGGAATTCCCGGATCACCTGGACCCGCGCCTACCCTGGACTGTCATGGGGTTCAAACTGTCGATGACCGCTGCCGCCGCGCTCATGCTCACCGGGCTCCTCGTTGCGGGGCCCGCGACCGCCGAACCGGCCGATCCCGCGCCTCCGGTCGGCCCGCCGGCCGAGCCGGCGCCCGCCGATCCTGGCGCTCCCGCCACTCCGGTCACCATCATCGACAAGGACGGCACCTACAAGGTCGGCACCGACATCCTTCCCGGCGTATACGGCTCGGGCGGACCGCTGGCCGAGGGCACCTGCTCGTGGCGGCGCATCGCGCCGCTCACCCCGGAAGGCGAACCCGGCGAGACCCTGGACCGCGCGTTCACCAAGCAGCCTCAGGTCGTCGAGATCAAGGCCGACGACGGCTACTTCAAAACCACCGGATGCCAGACCTGGCAGCTGACCAATCAGCCGCCGCCCGGGCCGGGCACCCATCCCGCCGTCGCCGCGTTGCAGTGGAAGCTCTATCTCGACACGCTGAACCGCAACGCCGCGCAGTACGACGCGAACCCGCCGCAGCCTGCGCCCACGCCGGCCGGCACACCCTGATCGGAGAATTTCAGCAACCACACGGTTTTTCGCCGCCCACGCCGGACCCGGTGGCGCTGTTATTCTGCGGTGGTCACCGGCTGCTTGGACGTGGGGAGCTGTCCGCCCCGGTGGGTGCGCGTCAGCGCGAGTAACGAACGAAACGCGGAAAGAGTGTTGTGCGCAGCGGAGAAATCAAGGCCCTCACCGGTCTTCGGCTCCTCGCTGCCATCTGGGTGGTGCTGTTCCACTTCCGCCCACTGCTCAACGATGCGCTCCCGGATCTCAGTTCCGCGCTCGCGCCGGTCCTGAACAGCGGTGCCCAGGGTGTCGACCTCTTCTTCATCCTGAGCGGGTTCGTCCTGGCCTGGAACTACCTGGACCGGATGGGCCCGTCCTGGTCGACCCGCGACACCCTGCACTTCCTGTGGATGCGGTTGGCCCGGGTGTGGCCGGTGTACCTGGTGACGCTGCATCTGGCCGCGCTGTGGATCATCTTCACGCTCAACGTCGGTCACGTCCCGGCCGAGAACGCCGACACCCTCACCGCGACCAGTTATCTGCGTCAGCTGTTCCTGGTGCAGTTGTGGTTCCAGCCGTACTTCGACGGTTCCAGCTGGGACGGTCCGGCCTGGTCGATCAGCGCGGAATGGCTGGCGTATCTCACATTCGGGTTCCTCGCGCTGGTGATCTTCCGGATGGCGCGGGCGACCCGGGCCCGCAGCCTGCTGCTGCTGGCGTTCGCCGCGACCCTGCCCCCGGTGATCTTCCTGTTGGCCAGCGGTCAGTTCTACACCCCGTGGAGCTGGCTGCCCCGCATCCTGCTGCAGTTCACCGCAGGTGCCATCGCCTGCGCGGCGGTCCGCCGGCTGCACCCCACCGAGCGGGTCCGAACCGCGGCCGGGGTGGCGTCGATCCTGCTGATCGGGGCCATCATCGGGCTGCTGTACCGGCTCGACGCCCACCCCATCCCGGACGTCATCGACAGCGGTGGCGTCGTCGACCTGCTGTTCGTTCCGCTGGTGGTCACGCTGGCCATCGGGGCCGGCACCCTGCCCCGGCTGCTCTCGACCCGGGTGCTGGTCTACGGCGGACAGATCTCCTTCAGCCTCTACATGGTTCACGAACTGGTGCACACGGCCTGGATCTGGGCCGAGCGGCAGTTCGAGCTCACCCTGGTCGGTCCCGCCGGTCCCTGGCTGCTCGCCCTCATCCTGGCCGTCACCTTGGCCTGCTCGGCGCTGCTGTACCACGTCGTGGAGGAACCGGCCCGGCACTGGATGCGCCGGATGGTCGACGTCCGTCCGGCCGCCGGCGAGCGGACACGTCCGGACGTCGAGCGGGTCGAGTCGAAACTCTCGGCATGATACGAATCATTCTGCGCGGCACGGCATCTGCGTGTCGAGTAGGCTGACGCCATCGCTTTCCGAGGGAGGATGTCCGGTGCGTCGTAGGACCATGCTGGTGGCCTCGGTGGCATTGTCGATCTTGATCGGTCTGGCGCCGCCGGCCGGCGGGCCGGTGCAGTTGCTGGGACGCGAGTCGTCGCTGAGCCGGGTGGCGGTGATCAGCGATTCCTACACCAACGGCACCGATCTGGGTGGGCACGGCTCCCGCGGGTGGCCGGCGCTGGCCTGGCAACTGCTGGCGGCCGAGGGCAAACCGGTGGCCGCGGACGTGGCGGCCGAGGGCCGCGCGGGCTACGGCGTGCGCGGTGACCAGAACAGCACCTTCGGTGACCTCACCGCACGAGCGGTCCGGCCCGACGATGCGCTGGTGGTGTTCTTCGGGTCCCGCAACGATCAGCCGCTCGAGCCGTACGAGGTGGGCCGATTGGCGCGCAGCGCTTATGAACTGGCCCGCGGAAAGGCGCCCAACGCCCGGCTGCTGGTGATCGGCCCGCCGTGGCCGACCGCCGATGTGCCGGTCCGGATCCGGCAGATTCGCGATGTCCTGGCCACCGTCGCACGGGCCTACGGCGCCAGGTTCGTCGATCCGCTCGCCGAACGCTGGTTCGTCGACCGACCCGATCTGATCGCCGTCGACGGGGTACATCCCACCGATGCCGGGCACGGCTACCTGGCCCAGCGGATCGCACCGCTGATCGCCGCCGAACTGCCCGCCGCGCGCTGACTCAGCGCGCGGCGCGCCGGCGCGCCTTCTCTTTCAACGGGTCCGGCAAGGCGTCGGCGGCCAGCAGTTCCGGCCACAGCCGCGGCTGGGTGGTCATCGCGCGGAACACCAGACCGATCGTCACCTCGTGGTCCGGGCGCTGCACGACCTCGATGGTGTCCCCGGCGCGCACCGTGCCGGGGGTGATGATGCGAAAGTAGGCACCCGGGATCGCCTGCGCGGTGAACGTCTTGATCCAGCCGTTGATCTCCAGCCATGCCGCGAAGGTCCGGCACGGTGTGCGCGGTCGGGTGACCTCCAGCTCCAGGCCGTCGTCGCCGATCCGCCAGCGCTCCCCGATGCGGGCCCCGGTGACATCGATGCCCTCGGTGGTCAGGTTCTCCCCGAACACCCCGTTGCCGATCGACCGCCCGAGTTCGCCCTCCCAGAAATCGAGATCCTCCCGGCCGTAGGCGTACACCGCCTGATCGTCGCCGCCGTGATATTTCTGCTCGCTGACCAGATCCCCGACCAGCCCACTGCCCAGCCCGCCGCGCATCGGCCCGGGCGGGCGGACCTCGACGGGGCCGTCGGTCGGGCGCTTGTCGATCCCGGTCGGCTTCTTCTTGGTGTCCGGATTGGTGAAGGGGCGGGCGAGGTTGACCGTGAGCACGCTCGGCATGCGCGCCAGCCTAGCGCCGGCGGGCCCGCATAGCCTGTCAGCATGTTCGTCACTCCGCGGTACGGCGACGGTGCGCTCGCCGATCTGGTCCCGTCGATTCTCGGTGTGCTCGGGGTGGCGGGGGAGACCGATCGGGTGGGGCTGGGGCTGGACGGGGTGCGCCGGGTCGCGGTCCTGCTGATCGACGGGATGGGCGCCGAGCTGGTGGCCGCCCGCCACGAGGTGGCGCCGTACCTGGCCGTCCAGCCGACCCGGTCGTTGACCGCGGGATTTCCCAGCACCACCGCCGCCAGCCTGGCCTCGCTGGGCACCGGACTGCCCGCCGGCGAACACGGTCTGGTCGGGTATCTGCTGGCGGTTCCCGACCATGACCGGCTGATGAACCCGCTCAAGTGGCGGTTGATGGGTGCCGGGCCCAAGGTCGATCTGCTCAAAGAGCTTGTGCCCGAACAGTTCCAGCCGACCGCGACGGCGTTCGAGCGGGCCGCGGCCGACGGTGTGGTGGTGACCCAGGTGGCGCCGATGTACCAGGCCGGATCCGGACTGACCCGGGCCGCGTTGCGCGGCGGCGACTTCCGGCCCTCCTTCTCGTCGGGGGACCTGGTGGACGGGGTGATCGAGGCGCTGCAGGCCGGCGACCGCAGCCTGGTCTACGCCTATCACGGGGACCTGGACCTGACCGGGCACGTGCGCGGGCCGGGTTCGGAGTCCTGGGCGCTGGAACTGCAGCAGATCGACCTGACCATCCGGCTGATCGCCGAGCGGCTGCCGGCCGGGTCGGCGCTCGTCGTCACCGCCGACCACGGCATGGTGCACGTCGCGGATCCGGTCGATTTCGACCGGCGCACCGAATTGCAGGCCGGGGTACGAGGACTCGGCGGTGAGCCGCGGGCGCGGCACGTGTACACCGAAGAAGGCGCGGCGGACGATGTGGCGGCCGTCTGGCGGGACGCACTCGGCGCCGACTTCACCGTGCTGACCCGCGCCGAGGTCGTGCAGGCCGGTTGGTTCGGCCCGACGGTGTCCGCCCGCGTCCAACCCCGCATCGGGGACGTCGTCGTGGTGGCCAATGGTGAGCGCGCCGTCACCCGGTCGGCGGCCGAACCGCTGCAGTCCCGGTTGGTCGGCCACCACGGCTCGCTGACCCCGGCCGAAATGTTGGTGCCGCTCTACACGATCCGGTGAGCCGCCCACCACGCACGCAATCCTCGGATAGCGTGCTGTGCTTGTGCAGACGTTGACCGACCTGGACACCGCGCCGGTGTTCGCCCTCCCGATGCGCGACGGTGTGAGCGTGCACGAGGGAATCCTCATCGAGGGCCCCCAGGGCTGGGGGGAGTTCAGCCCGCCACCTGGATGCCACGAGCATCTGTTGGTGCGCTGGCTGACCGCGGCGACCGAGGCGGGCACTGTCGGCTGGCCGGACGCCCGGCGCGGTCGGGTGCCGGTGGCGGTGAGCGTGCCCGCGACGGATCCCCGGCGGGCCGGGAAGCTGGTCGCCGGATCCGGCTGCCGGACCGCGGCGGTCGAGGTCGGCGACCCGGCGCACACCCTCGACGACGACGTGGCCCGGGTCCGTGCGGTCCGCGAGGCGCTCGGCTCCGGGGCCGGCATCCGCTGCGACGCCCGGGGGCGGTGGAGCGTCGACACCGCGGTCACCGCGATAGCTGCGCTGGACCGCGCCGCCGGCGGACTGGAGTTCGTCCAGCAGCCCTGCCGGACCACCGCGGAACTGGCGCAGGTACGCCGGCGGGTGGCGACACCGATCGCGGTGTACCAATCGCTGGAGTCCTCGCTGGGTGACCCCGGGCTGGCCGAGGCCGCCGACCTCGCCGTGCTGCACTGCGGCACGCTCGGCGGTGCGCGCCGCGCGCTGCGGATCGCCGAATCCTGTGGCCTGCCGTGCACCGTGACCTCGGGCGTGGAGACCAGCATCGGGGTGGCCGTCGGAGTGGCACTGGCCGGCGCACTGCCCGAGCTCCCCTTCGCCTGCAGCCTGGGCTCCACGTCGCTGCTGGCCGCGGACGTGGTGGCCGAGTCCCGGGTACTGGCACCGGTGGACGGATTCCTGCCGGTCGCGCCGATGTCCCCGGCGCCCGTACCGGAGCTGCTGACCCGGTATGCGGTCACCGATCCGGCCCGAATCCGGTGGTGGCGGTCACAGCTGCAGAGTGCAATTGCACAATAGCTAGATGACCTCAGTGTCCGAACCGGCAGTCCTGCTCGGCCAGGCGCTCGCGCCGTCCAATCGTGTCGATCCCTACCCGGCCTACCGTGCGCTGCGCGAATACGGTCCGCTGCAGATCCCGGAGATCAGCCTGACGGTGCTGACCTCCTACGCCGACTGCGATGCGGCGCTGCGACATCCGGCCTCGGCCAGCGACCGGATGAAGTCGGCGATCGCGCAGCGCCAGATCGCGGCGGGGGAGCAGCCGCGCCCGTTCGGGCTGGCCGGTCTGGTGGACAAGCGCCGCACCCCGGCGTTCCTGTTCCTGGACCCGCCCGACCACACCCGGCTGCGCAAGCTGGTGGCCAAGGCCTTCGCCCCCCGGGTGATCAATCAGCTGCGAGACGAGATCGTCGCGACCGTCGATGCGCTGCTCGATACCGCCGAGCAGCGCGGCGAGTTCGACGCCGTCACCGGGCTGGCATATCCGGTGGCCGTCGCGGTGATCTGCCGGCTGCTCGGGGTGCCCGTCGAGGACGAACCGAAGTTCGGGCACGCCTCGACGTTGCTCGCCCAGACCGTGGATCCGTTCCTCAGCGCCACCGGTGAGGTGCCCGAGGGCTTCACCGACAGAATCGAGGCCGGCAAGTGGCTACGCACCTACTTCCGCGACCTGATCGAACGGCGCCGCCGCAACCCGGGCGATGATCTGCTCTCGGCGCTGATCGCCGTCGAGGAATCCGGTGACCAGCTCACTGAGGACGAGATCATCTCCACCTGCAACCTGCTGCTCATCGCCGGGCACGAATCCACCGTCAGCCTGATGGCGACCTCGGTGCTGACGATGCTGCGGGACCCCAGGCAGTGGACGGCACTGGGGGACGACCCGACCCGGACGTTGCGCGTCATCGAGGAGACGCTGCGCTTCGACCCGCCGGCCCAGCTGCTGGGCCGGGTGGCGGCCGAGGAGATGACCATCGGGAAGACGGTGATCCCCAAGGGCGACACCATGATCGTGCTGCTCGCCGCCGCGCACCGGGATCCGGCGGCCAATCCGAACCCGGACGTGTTCGACCCGGACCGGGCCGCCATCCGGCATCTGGGCTTCGGTCACGGCGCGCACTTCTGCCTCGGCGCGCCGTTGGTCCGGCTGGAGGCGTCGATCGCGCTGTCGGCGGTGACGAAGCGGTTCCCGAACGCCGAACTCGCCGACGAGCCCAAGTACAAGCCGAACGTCACGCTGCGCGGCATGCTGTCGTTGCCGGTCCGGGTCTGACTCAGTCCTGTACGGCCTTGGCGATCGTCACGCACATGGTCAGGTACCGCGGGTCGGGACGCTCGTTCTCGGTGATCTCCCACATCGCATCGTGCATCGTCCGCACGATCACCCACGCCCTGGCTCGGTCGGCGTCGAAGCCGGCGGCGTCGACCAGGGTGTGGAACCGGCGCCGCACCCCCTCGCGGACGTAACCTTCGAGCTCGTCGAACCGGTTGGTGAGCATGGGGGCGATCTCGCAGTGCGGATCGCCCCGCATCGGCTTCGGGTCGATCACCAGCCAGGGTTCGCGATCGGCGGCCAGCACGTTCTCGTAGTGCAGATCGCCGTGGATCATGCGGTCGTGGCTCGCGGAGTCGGCCACCAGATCGGCGCCCAGCGACAGCGCCTGCTCCACCAGCCGGTGCGGAATGGGGGCGTCTCGGGGCAGCCGGGCCAGGTCGGTGTTCCACGATTCGATGAACCCGGCGAGCGGGCGCAGCTGCGGCAGCGCGGGTACATGGATGCGGCGGTACAACCCCGCCACCACCTCGCAGGCCTCCAGATCCCAGACGTCGTCGAGGGTGCGGCCGTGCAACCGTTCCAGCAGCATCGCCCGGCGGTACGGGTTGGCGCGCAGCAGCCGCACCGCGCCCTCGCCGTCCCAGCGCCGCAGCGCCAGATGCTCGTGCTCGGATTCGTCGTCGGGGAACGCGACCTTGAGCATGGCGGGCGCGTCGGCGCCGGTGCGTACCGGCAACACGATCGAGCAGTACCCGTGCAGGGGACCGCCATCGGGCCTCAGATCCCAGTCGTCGAGCTGGGCGGCCACCGATTTCGGCAGCCCGTCCACCCAGGTCTGCCACTGCGGCCCGCGGGCGCTCATCGCGCGGACCGCGGCGGGCAGCTCGATCACCGCACCATCGTGACAGGTGGCCGTGATCGACCCTGGGCCGCACCTGGGCGGGGATCTTTGACAGACTGGTCGCCATGGCACAGATAACCCTCAAGGGAAACCCCATCAACACCGTCGGTGAGCTGCCCGCGGTCGGCTCGCCCGCCCCGGCCTTCAGCCTCGTCGGCACCGACCTCGGTGCGGTCGGCAACGACCAGTTCAACGGCAAGGCGGTGCTGCTCAACATCTTCCCGTCGGTGGACACCCCGGTGTGCGCCACGAGCGTGCGGACCTTCAACGAGCGGGCCGCCGCCACCGGCGCCGCGGTGCTCAATGTGTCCAAGGATCTGCCGTTCGCGCAGAAGCGCTTCTGCGGTGCCGAGGGCATCGAGAACGTCGTGACGGCCTCGGCGTTCCGGGACAGCTTCGGTGAGGACTTCGGCATCACCATCGCCGACGGCCCGATGGCCGGCCTGCTCGGTCGGGCCGTCGTCGTGATCGGCGCGGACGGCAACGTCGCCTACGCCGAGCTGGTTCCCGAGATCGCCCAGGAGCCCGATTACGACGCAGCCCTGGCCGCGCTGTCCTGAATCAGTTTCGCCGCAACGGCACCGGTGGGCACCGCCCGCCGGTGCCGTTTGCATTCGGTGCTCGCGGATGCGCGTCGGTTCGGTTCCGGTTCGGTCACGGTCGGCCGCCGCAGGTCACCGGTGAGTCACGAATGTGTATCTCGTTCACGTTGTGTGCCAATTGAATTGGGAAAGTCTCCGGCCGGTCGGTACAAATACTTGTGGTGGCGTCAATTAGCGCTGCCGTGAGACCGACCGGAATTGAAAGAGTTGACGCTGGCGATGACACGCTTCTGTGCTTTGGTACTCGGCCTGGCTCTGCTGTTGGTGAGTCCCGGCGTTGCTTCCGCGGAGCCGTTCAACACTCGGCCGGTCCGCAATCAGCAGGCCGTCGACTACGTGATCAAGCGCGCGCTGTCGCAGCGCGGCGTGCCGTTCGCCTACGGCGGCGGTGACGCAAACGGCCCCACCCGCGGTGTCGTCCGCGAGACCCCGGTGGAGGTCGACCCGGCGGCCGTCGATCCGGCCGCGTCGGCGATCCCCGGTGGTGTGCCCGGACTCAACTTCCCCGGACTGGCCCCGCCTGCCCCGGTGGCCGCGCCGTTGATCCCGAGCGCCGCGACCGTCCCCGCTCCGGCCGTCGATGTGGTGGGCTTCGACGCCTCGGGCATCGTGGTGTACGCATTCGCCGGTGTCGGTGTGAAGCTGCCGCGCTCGTCGGGCGAGATGTACAAGGTCGGTCAGAAGGTGCTGCCGGCGCAGGCGCTGCCCGGTGACCTGATCTTCTACGGCCCGGAGGGCACCCAGAGCGTGGCGCTGTTCGTCGGCAACGGGCAGATGGTCGAGGCCACCGACTCCGGTGTCGCCGTCTCCCCGGTGCGCACCGCCTCCATGACGCCGTACCTGGTGCGCATCATCGCCTGACCTCCCCCCGCGAGCTGGGGGGTGCCTCCCGCTGGCCGGGGTCAGTGCACCGGCAGCGAATCGTCGCGCTGCAGCAGGAAGAAGTACGGGCGCTTGCCGCCGCGGTAATCCATCGCGCCGATGACCGTGTCCACCGCGGTGTCGGGCACCTTGCGGAACACATCGTGGATCGGCAGGTTGTCGTAGATCATGGTCGCGGTGTCGACACCGCGGTAGCGGGTGGTGCGCAACCGGGCCTTCGGTTTCCGCGTCCGCAGCGCCGGGCGCAAGGAGGAGATCGGCTGTACCAGAGACAGATTGCGCACCATCGGGACCTTGGTCGCCAGTCCCAGCCCGGCGAAGGCGAGCACCGGGTTCAGTGCCCACAGTGCGGTCCCACCGTCCTTGGGGAACAGCAGCGGATGCACTGTCTCGGCGTCCACGAACCGCTTTCCCCACCAACCGCTGGCGGCCAGCAACCCGTCCATCGGGTGCGCGGTCGGCAGTTCGGCGCCGTGCCAGGTGCCGATCATGAAGTCGGGTTCGACGGCCGCGGCGGCGTCGAAGAACGCTAGTGCCTCGGCGGTCGTGGTGGGTACGGTGGTGAGCACATCCTCGGCGAGCATGCATTCCAGCGTACTTGACAGGTGTCAAGTGCTCAATGGTGCGCGGGGCGGCCGTAGGGTCCATGACGTGCGCTGGATCGTGGACGCCATGAACGTCGTCGGTTCCCGGCCCGACGGCTGGTGGAAGGACCGGCGCGGCGCCCTCGGCACGCTCATCGCGCAGCTGGAGGGCTGGGCCCAGCGCACCGGCTCGGAGGTCACGGTGGTGCTGGAGCGGCCGATGTCGCCCGCGCTGCAGTCGGAGGTGATCACCGTCCGGCACGCCCCGCGCGCGGCCGCGAACTCCGCCGACGACGAGATCGTCCGGCTGGTCCGGGCCGACGCCGCACCGCACGACATCACCGTGGTGACCTCCGACAGTGCGCTGCGCACCCGGGTCCGGGAGGCGGGGGCGGCCACCTTCCCGGCCGGCCGCTTCCGGCAAGGGCTCTGAGCCGGATCAGCTCTGGGCGCGCAGCGTTCCGTCGATCACCCGGCCCGCCAACGACTTTCGGTCAAACTTCCCGCTGGGCAGGGTCGGTATCTGGGCGCCGGTCGCGATCACCCAGCGGGTCGGCACCTTGTACACCGACAGTTGTTCGCGGGTGCGCCGGCGGATGTCGTCGATATCCGGGCCCGGCCCCGCCGGCACCACCACCGCGCACACCTGCTCACCGCGCTCGGGGTGCTCGACGCCGATCACCACGCACTGGGCCACCCCGGGGAGTGCGGAGATCACCGCCTCCACCTCCAGCGGCGACACGTTCGCCCCGCCGGACTTGATCAGATCGGTGGTGCGCCCGACATAGAACAACCGTGGGTCGTCGGCGCGCCGGTACACCCGGTCGCCGGTGTGATACCAGCCGTCCGCGTCGAAGACCTCGGCGCGTTCCCGCTTGTTGTACCCGGCCATCACCCCGACACCCCGGATGAGCAATTCGCCGACCTCGCCGTCCGCCACCGCGGCGCCGTCGTCGTCGACGATCGCGATATCGGTGTAGGCGAACCCGCCCGCCGTCTCGGACATCGTGCGGTGCACCGGAAACCCGTCCGGCACATCGGTCATCGCGATGTCCAGCGGCCCATCCCGCAGCGTCGGCGCGCTGGACAGATCCCGATCGGCGAAGCTGGGGTGATCACGCACCCGTTGGGTGAAGGCCGGCCAACCGATGACCCCGGTGCCGCGATGCTGCTCGATCAGGTCCAGCGCGGTGCCCGGATCCAGTCGCGGCAACACCAGCAAGGTGACCGACTCGTGCAACGCGCCCATCACCGCCAACAGTCCACCGACCCAGAAGAACGGCATGGCACAAAGGATCCGGGGTCGCTCGGTAGATCCGGTGACCGCGCGGATGGCGGCCGGCCACGTCGAGGTCTGCCGGACCACGGTGCCGTGGGTGTGCAGCACCCCCTTGGGATCGGCGGTGGACCCGGAGGTGTGCACCATGATTGCCAGGTCGGCGGGGGAGACCTCGGCCTCCGCCGCGGCGAGCACCTCCGCGGGAACCTGCCCGGTCAGCGCGTCGAACGGTGTGGCCCAAAGGGTTTGGCCGTCGATCAGCACGATGCGGCGCAGGTACGGTGCGGCCGGCAGGGCCAGCCCGTCGCGGTCCTGTTGCGCCAGACCGGGCAGTGCCGCTTCCAGGCGGGCGGCCACGTCGGCGCCGAGCACCTGCCCCGGGGCGATCAACAGCCCGATGTCGGCCAATCGGAGCACCTTGGCGATCTCTGCCGGCGCGTAGAGCGTGCTCAGCGGGATCACCAGCGCCCCGATCCGGGACAGCGCCAGCCACCAGACGACCCAGTCGAGATCGTTGGGGAAGAAAAGCCCGACCCGGCTACCCTTGCCGACGCCGGCGGCCAGCAGTCGGCGGGCGATATCGGCCGAGCGGGCATCGGCGTCCCGGTAGGTCAGTGCACCGGCCGGGCTGACCACATAGGTATCCGGACCACAGGTGCGTACCCGGTGCGCCAGCAGGGCGGGTACGGTCAGCGGCGACGTAACAATCTTCTGCGGATCTGTCACGCACCGATCATCGCCGATACGCGCCGGGGATCAGCGATCGCGGTACCTGTCGTGCCAATTCCACCATTGGTAGGGCGGAGTCTGTGGGTAGCCGGACGGTGAATCCTCCCAGGTCTCCTGGCGCCCCAGTGCCGTCATGTCCAGGAAGTTCCAGGTGTTGACGAAGGCTTCATCGCCGCGGTTGTCGATGAAGTAGGTCCGGAAGATGTCCTCGCCGTGGTGGATGAATGCGTTGGTGCCGTGATACTCGTCGACGCCGAAATCGGTGTCGAACGCCGGGCCGGACTCCGGCGCCACGATGGTGTACCACGGGTGGCTCCAGCCCATCGTCTCCTTGATCCGGGTGATGTCGCGCTGCGCACCCCGCGACACGTACACCAGGGTGGTGTCACGGGCGTTGAGGTGGGCGAGGTTGCCGATGTGGTCGGCCATCAACGAGCAACCGACACAACCGTGTTCGGGCCAACCGTGGACTCCGGGGTCGAGAAACGCGCGATAGACGATCAGTTGCCTGCGGCCGTCGAAGAGGTCCCGCAGGCCCACCCGTCCCTGTGGACCCTCGAAGGTGTACCTGTCCTCGACCGGTGTCCAGGGCATGCGCCGTCGCTGCGCCGCCAGTGCATCCCGGGCACGGGTGAACTCCTTCTCTCGGACCAGCATCTGCTCCAGGACGGCCTGCCATTCCTGGGCGGACACGATCGCCGGTGCCTGCATGACACCTCCCTTCCGCCGACAGCGGCGGATCCTCGTCACATACATTCAACGAATCAGTTGAACGTCGGCACTCGATCAGACCACGGGGTGCCGATATAGTCAACAAGATGGTTGAAGATCAGGTGCTCGACCGCGCCTACGCGGCATTGGCCGATCCGACCCGCCGCCGGTTGCTGGAGGCGCTGCGCGGCGGTGCGGCCCGCATCACCGACCTGGCGGCACCGATGCCGATGACGTTCGCCGGGGTGTCCCGCCATGTCGGGGTGCTGGAGAGCGCGGGGTTGGTGACGCGGGAAGTGCGCGGCCGCGAGCACTGGCTGACCCTGCGCGAGGAGGGGTTGGCCCCGGCAACCCAGTGGATGGACGAGCAGACCGCCTTCTGGTCCGCCCGCGCCGACGCGCTGGCTGCCCGGCTGGGCCGGAACCGGCGGCGGCCGTGACCGATGAAACCGTGGTGCGGGTCCGGCGGATCATGCCCGCCGTCCCCGAAGAGGTCTTCGACGAATGGCTGGACCCGGCATCGCTGCGGGAGTGGATGTGCCCGCGGCCGACCCGGTGCGTCACGGTGGACGTCGAACCGAAGGTCGGCGGAGCGTTCCGATTCGACGTCGACGACGAGGGTGTCAATGTGCTCATCACCGGGCGGTTCACCACCATCGACCGCCCCCGGCGTCTCGAATTCACGTGGAGTAACTCGTATTGGGCGGACCCCACGGCCGCCAGCGTCGTCGCGGTGACCTTCGAACCGCTACAGGATGACCAGACACTGATGTCCATCGAACACACCCTGCTGCCCGCAGGGGAGTACGACAGCTTCCATGCCGGCTGGGTACGCACCGCCGATCAGTTCGCGGATGTACTGGCCGGCCGGTGACCGGTTTCGGCGAATTCCCACCGAAATTAGGCGGTGTGGCTTTTTCCTTGGTACGCTGATGCAGAACGTCGCAGTCGTAAGGCCGGGTATGAGTTCGGCTGAAATGCGGCCGGTATCTGAAAGACCTCTCCTCGCGGTTACGTCGTCAACCGTACTTCCCTGAAATGCAACAGAGTTCGGCGATAAAGTTCGCCACCCAAACCTCGGCCGACGCCACGTTCGGTCCGTGTGAGAAGAAAGAAGTAAGACATGGCAGAAGGCACCGTCAAGTGGTTCAACAGCGAAAAGGGCTTTGGCTTCATCGCTCCTGACGGCGGCGCACCCGATGTGTTCGTGCACTACTCCGAGATCCAGTCCGGCGGTTTCCGCAATCTGGAGGAGAACCAGCGCGTGCAGTTCGAGGTCACCCAGGGCAACAAGGGCCCCCAGGCGGTTGGCGTCACCGCTCTCTAAGACTCCACACCGAACCCCGGACCGGTTCGTCGCACTCACCCGAGAAGCGACGGCTGGCTCCGGGGTTTCGTGCATCCAGAACTCCTCCGCGATGAATATCGGTGCGCCAGGCTGTCTACACAGTGTCATCGGTGATTTCAGGAGGACGCGTGGAGCAGTTACTCAGGGTGCAGAATTTCGCGGTATCGCAGGACGGATTCGGCGCGGGCCGCGAACAGAGTTACGAGCGCCCGTTCGGGCACGCCGATCCGCAGACCATGCTGGGTTGGGCCGGGGCCACCGCGAGCTGGCCCAACCGCACCGACCCGGGCGGTAGCCGGGGGATCGAGGACTACTTCACCCGGGACTTCGCCCGCAATATCGGGGCCGAGATCATGGGCCGCAACAAGTTCAGCCCGCACCGCGGCCCGTGGGAAAACCACGACTGGCAGGGCTGGTGGGGTGACGAGCCGCCCTTTCACACACCGGTTTTCGTGCTCACCCACCACGAACGTCCATCATTCAGTCTGTCGGACACCACATTTCACTTCATCGATGTCGACCCGCTGACCGCGTTGGAGCGGGCCAGAGAAGCGGCGCGGGGGCGCGATGTGCGGCTCGGGGGCGGCGCGCACACCATCCGCGAGTTCCTGGACGCCGACCTGATCGACACCCTGCACATCGCCGTCGCCCCGATCGAACTCGGCGGCGGATCGCGGCTGTGGGAATCCCCGGACGAACTGCTGGACCGGTACCACTGCGACGTCGTCCCGAGCCCGAGCGGGGTGACCCACCACCTGTTCTGGCGCCGGTGATCGATTCCCGGATGCAATGCGGCGCCGCACCGCAGATCCGTTCTGGCACAAGCTCCGCAGCGGTCAGTATGGTGACCGGTGATGGCATTCGACCGATCCGAAGAGACCGCCCGCGCCCGGCGTAGCCTGCGGAGCGCGCTTCGTGGACGCCGGGATCCCGCGCCCATCGCCGGACAGCGCCGGCGCAGCGGCACCCACGTCGGGGACGTGCACACCCGCAAGGTCCTCGACCTCACCATCCGGTTGGCCGAGGTGATGCTGTCCTCCGGTTCCGGCACCGCCGACATCATCGCGACCGCACAGGACGTCGCGCAGGCTTACCAGCTGACCGACTGCGTCGTCGACATCACCTTCTCGGTGATCATCGTCTCGGCGCTGCCGACCACCGACAGCCCGCCGCTGACGATCGTGCGGGCGGTGCGGCACCGCGCCACCGACTACACCCGACTGGCCGAGTTGGACAAACTCGTCCGCCGCATCACGTCCGGCGGCGTCTCGGTCGACCAGGCGCACGAGGCGATGGACGAACTCAGCGAACGGCCACATCCCTACCCACGGTGGCTGGCCACCGCCGGCTGGGCCGGCTTCGCGCTCGGCATCGCCATGCTGCTGGGCGGCAGCTGGCTGATCTGTGTGCTCGCCGCGGTCACCTCCGCGGTGATCGACCGGGTCGGCCGGTACCTGAACCGGGTCGGCACCCCGTTCTTCTTCCAGCACGCCGCCGGCGCCGCCATCGCCACCCTGGTGGCGGTGGCCGCCTACCGGTTCGCCGGGCAGAATCCGACCGCCCTGGTGGCCACCGGCATCGTCGTCCTGCTGTCCGGGATGACGCTGGTGGGCTCGGTGCAGGACGCCCTGACCGGCTACATGGTGACCGCCGTCGGGCGGCTCGGGGACGCGCTGTTCCTGACCGCGGGCATCGTCGCCGGCATCGTCGGTGGTCTGCAGGCGGCGAACCTGATGGGCATCCAGATCGAACTGCACGTCGACGCGACGCAGTCCATCATCACGCCCAGCGGTCCACTCAAGATCGGCATCGCGGTGTTCGGCGCCGCGCTGGCCGGGGCCTGTCTGACCCTGGCCAGCTATGCGCCGCTGCGATCGGTGGTGACGGCCGGCGTCGTCTCGGGCGCGGCGCAGGCCGTGCTGATCGGTCTGGGGCACGCCCAGTTCGGTGCGGTCTTCGCGACCGGTATCGCCTCCGTCGGCGTGGGTCTGCTGGCCACGGTGATCTCCATCCGGCGCCAAGCCCCGGCCCTGGTGATCGCGACGGCGGGCATCACCCCGATGCTGCCCGGGCTGGCGGTGTTCCGGTCGGTGTTCTTCTTCGCGGTCGACGAACGGTTCCTGGACGGCATCGCGCAGCTGCTGTCGGCGGTGGCCATCGCGCTGGCCATCGGCAGCGGTGTGGTGATGGGCGAGCTACTCGGTTCACCGCTGCGGTACCGAGCCGGGCGCATCGGTGATCTCGTCCGGATCGAGGGCCCCCCGGGTCTGCGCCGGGCCGTGGGACGGGTGGTGCGGCTGCAGCCGGCCGAGAGCCCACCCGCCGTCGCCCGCGCCCAGAGCGTGGCGCTGGAACCCGAGACGACCGCCGAGGACGGCGCCGACAGCGAGTCGCCGGGCGGCCCGGCAAACACCGACGGCGCCGACACCGACGATCTCCGGACCTAGCCGTCCGGCTATCGGTGACGCTATCGGCGGCGAGGCGCTAGCCTTCTCGTTCATGACCGTTCGACAGCGTGCCGTGACGCGCTCCACCGTCAGGCTCGCGCTGGCGTCGACCATGCTGGCCGGAGGCGCCCTGCTGGGCGCCGGACTGGCCGGCGCCGAACCGACACCGACCGAACCGGCCCCGCCGCCGCCCGGACAGCCAGTGGTCATCGATCCCGCCGAGCTGGTCGCCGCGCCGCCGGCGCCCCCGCCGGCCGGGCCGCCGCCGGTCCCGCAGATGAGCAACCCGGAATACGGCCAGGGCCAGTCCGGTGGCACGTTCGGGTACATCCGGGATCTGTGGAACGCCGCGAAGTCCCCGGACCCGATGGCCGCGTTCTCCGAGGCCGGAACCGGCGGGCTGCCGACCGGTGCGCCGCCGGGCGCCGGACCGGCACCCAAGCTGCCGCCCGGCTACACCTCGTTGACCGATCCGTCCTCGTCGACCCCGTCGCTGCGGACCGAGGGCACCCCGCAGGTGGGCGGCCCGCCGCTGCCGCCGGGATTCGTCTCGTTGTCGGACCCCAACCCGCCGCCGGAGGTGCTGCCCATCGGTGCCCCGGGCGCCGCCCCGGCCGATGTACCCGCGCCCGATGCGCCGGTGCCGCCGCCGGCCCCGCTGCCGCCGACCATCATCGATCAGGGCCCGCTGAACTGACGCCGGCCGGGCAGGTCAGCCCAGTCCGGCCCGCCACTTGTCGAGCACCCGCCGGTCGCGTTTGGTAGGGCGGCCGGCGCCCCGGTCCCGCACCGCGACCGGGACCGCGGTCGTGGGCGGCAGCACGGGGGTGCGGTCCAGATAGCAGGTCACCGCATCGGCGGCGCCCACGCGTTTCGGGATCACCCGCACCACCTCCACGATCCGGGTGCGGTCGCCCACCAGAGCGCGTACCTGATCGCCGGGAGAAACCATGGTGGACGGTTTGGCCACCCGGTCATTGACCCGGACGTGCCCGCCCCGGCAGGCCGCTGCGGCGTCCGGGCGGGTCTTGGTCAGCCGGACCGCCCACAGCCAGCGATCAATCCGCGTCGAGTCCATGGCTCCATCATCGTGCACCGCCGCCGATCCGGGGCGCACCAGCCGCGAGCTACACCTTGCTCGCGGCGAACGTCGCGGCCTCGGCGACCATCCCGTTGACCGGGTACATCGCGTGCGCGATGGACGGCATCGCGCCGGGCGTGCCGTCGCAGATGGTGTCCCCGGGCGCGCACAGTTCCAGCGTCTTGGGTTCGTAGCGCGGTCCGATCCGGCCGATCGGCGCGCCGAACTGGCTCAGGAACGCATCCGAGGGATTGCCGAGCAGCACCACCGCGGCGACGTGGTCGGCCACATCGGCGGGCAGCGGATTCGGGATGCGCGACAGGAACTCGTCGGGGATACCGTCCGGGATGGCGTCCGCGGTCACGTAGCCGGCGACGACGGCGCCCTGGGAGAAGCCGCCCAGCACCATCTTGGTGTCCGGGCAGCTCTTGGCCATCGACTCGACCCGGGCCCCGGCGTCCTTGATCCCGTCGACGACGGTCTGCGCGAACGCGATCCGGTCACCGAAGTTGTCGCTTGCCGGATAGTTCACCGGGTAGACGGCCACCGACTTGCCCGGGGTCTGGGCGCGCACCGCGTCGACGAACGCCTGCCCGGTGCCGCCGACGCCGGGCGCCTCCGCGGTGCCACGGGCGAAGACGATCTCCACATCGGGGCAGGGTTCGGCGGTGGCGGCCGGGGCGGCTCCCGCCGCCATGCCCGAGGCGATCAGGGCACCCGCCCCCAGAACCCGTACGGACTGACGAAGACTCATCGTGAACTCCTTCGGAGGACGGTCTGTTGCCGCTGCAGCCAACGCCTGATGATCTGTACCCGCCCGATCTGGCACCGAAACTGCGATGAGTTCTGCCGCGCGGGTCGGTCGTTGTCTGGACAGGAATCTCGACGAGAGGAGTAATCGGACATGGTCATCGTGGCCGGACACATCACGGTGGAGCCCGCCGAACGCGCGGCCTACCTTCAGGGATGTCGCGCTGTCGTGCGGAGTGCGCGGGGCGCTGCCGGCTGTCTGGATTTCACCGTGTCCGCCGATCTGCTGGATCCGGCACGCATCAACATCTACGAGCGATGGGACTCCCGGTCGGCCGTCGAGGCGTTCCGGGGCACCGGTCCGGACGACGGGCAATCCGCGATGATCCGGACGGCGGCGGTGTCGGAGTACGACATCGCCGCCGTCCGGACCCTGGCCTGACCGGCCGCGGCTCAGGCAGCGGTCCCCGCGGACACCGCGCGGGCCGCGAAGTCGGCCGCCTGCTCGGCCATGCCGTTGGTCCTGTACGCGCTGTGGGCGCTGCGGTCCAGGCCGCCGGGGGAGCACACCGGATCGCCCGGCGCGCACAGTTGGATCGTCTTCGCCGAGTACAGCGATCCCACCGTCACCGGCGGCGCGTCCCGGTCGACGATGCTGAGGAACCAGTTGTCGGGGGTGCCGAACAGCACCACCGCGGCCACGTGCGAGGCGACCGACGGTGGCATCGGCCCGGTGATGTCGGCAGGCAGCGCGAGTCCGGCGGGCACCGCGTCGAAGGTGGCGTACCCGGCGACCGCGGCGCCCTGGGAGTAACCGCCCAGCACGATCTTGGTGTCCGGGCAGGTCGCGGCGATGTTCCCGATCCGGTTGGTGGCATCGGCGATCCCGGCGGTGGCGGCCTGGAAGTCAAGGGAGGCAGGATAATTCACGCCGTATACGTCGACCGTGTCGCCGCCGACCCGGCTGTTGAGTGCGTCGACGAAGGCCTGTCCGGTGGCGCCGACCCCCGGGGCCTCGAAGGTGCCGCGGGCGAACACCACCTCCACGTCCGGGCACGGGTTTCCGGGGGCGGCGAAGGCGCGGGCGGTGGCCAGTGGCCCCATCGTGGCGACGAGCACCAGCAGGATCGCGGCGAGGTATTCGAGTCGGTACGAGCGGGCGGGGTGCGACGTCTTGGTGGCCATGTCGATCCTTCGTCGGGAGTGATCTTGAATGGGTGTGTGATCAGCATCCCGTGACCGACTCACCTGCACATTGACGCAGGCGGCACTGGTTGTATTCCTGCCAGCACTACCCCCGGAGCCGAATGCCGGGCGCTATCCGATGTCCCCGACGAAGCTCACCGTCTCGTCCAGCGGTGCCCGCAGGGTCCGGATGTAGTCGACGTCCGGATCCTCGAAGCCGATGGACATCCCACAGAACAGCATGAGTTCGGGCGGGGGATTCAGCGCGTCCTGCACCGAGGTACGGACCTGCGACCACGCCATCTGCGGGCAACTGTGCAAGCCCTCGGCCCGCAGCAGCAGCATCACGGTCTGCAGATACATGCCGAGGTCGGCCCACTGCGGCCGGCCCATCTCGCGGTCGATGAAGCAGAACAGCGCCGCGGGCGCACCGAAGCAGTCCCAGTTGGCGATGGCGGCGCGCTGACGGGCCTCCCAGTCCTCGCGCGCGATGCCGAGTGCGGAGTAACGCTCCTTGCCGAAGCGGGACCGGCGCTCGCTGTAGGGGGGCTTGAGATCGGCCGGGTAGAGCTGGAATTCCCGCTCGTCCCAGGGCTCACCGGCCGCGACGCGCGCGACCGCGACCTTCTTCAGGTGGGCCAGCGGCGCTCCGGTGACGACGTAGATGTGCCAGGGTTGCAGGTTCGATCCCGACGGCGCCCAGGACGCCGCCTTCAGGACCCGCTCCAGCACCTCCATCGGTACCGGTTCCTCGGTGAAACCGCGCACCGCCCGGCGACTTTCGACCGCCTCGTAAACGTTCACAACAGCCCTGCCTTCCCATCTGCTCACACTCGAGCCTGCCGGGCGGGGCGCGTTGGCGAACCCTTGTTTTCGCGTGGTCTCAGACGCGTGCGGCGACGAAGGCGGCCGCGTCGGTCACCATGCCGTTGCGGGCGTACAGGTTGTGCGCGACCGGGTCCAGACCGCCCGAGCAGACCGGGTCGTTGAGCGCGCACAGATCCAGCGTCTTCGCCGCGAACGCCGGGCCCACCGGCACGTTGGGCTGCCCGATGAGGAACAGGAAGCGGTCGTTGGGCTTGCCGAACAGCACCACGGCATCCACCTGGTCGGCGACCTCGGGGGCCAGCGGGGAGGTGGTGCCGAAGGCGAACGAATTCGGCGGGATGCTCGGCGGATCCGCGGTGACCAACTGCGCGACGGCGGCGCCCTGGGAGAAGCCACCGAGCACCACCTTGGTGTCCGGGCAGTCGGCGGCGACCTGGCGGATGCGGGCGCCGGCGTCGTTGACCCCGTCCACCACCGTCGGCCAGTTGTGGCTGGCCGGGTAGTTGACCGGGTACAGGCCGACGCTCTTCTCTCCGACCTGGGCGCGCAGGGCCTCGGCGAAGGCGTTGCCCACGCTGCCGGCGCCCGGGCGCTCGGTGGTGCCGCGGGCGAAGACCACCTCGACGTCGGGGCAGGGTTCGGCGGCGGCGCGGGGTGCGGGCCCGGCCAGCATGCCCCAACCGGCCAGGGCGACCGAGGCCAACAGGACGGGGACCGACCGGAACCGAACTCGCATCGGGATGCCTTTCTCGAAGCTGTCGACGGGTGCTATCTGCCGATGCTAATGACCGTTGCGACCGAATCACCCGAAACCGGCCCGCCGCGCGATAGGGTTCGAGCGGTACACATCCGTGTGCCCTGCGCACGGCCTCGAATTGCTGCTCTGGGCTTAACCCCTAGTAACTTCGCCGTGATCGCTTAACTGTAGTGTGTCTCTCCGGGCGCGCCGTGCTGTCGGCGCCGCGCGGGGGGCCAGGTCGTCCGTCAAAGGCTCGGAAAGGCAACTCGTTTGAACGCGGTCTTGGCGCGCACCGCCATTTTTCAGGATGTCGATGCGGACGCCATGGCGGCGTTGGAATCCGAGCTGGACTGGATCACCTTCCGGCGCAACCACACCGTCTTCACCGAGGGTGAGCCCGGTGACCGGCTGTACGTCCTCGTCGAGGGCAAGGTGAAGGTCGGACGCCGATCGGTGGACGGCCGGGAGAGCCTCATCGCGGTGATGGGCCCGGGGGAGACGTTCGGCGAGTTGGCGCTGTTCGATCCCGGGCCGCGCACCGCCACGGTCACCACGCTGACCCAGGTGCGGGTGGCGGCGGTTGGGCGACAGGCGTTGTCGGAGTGGATGGTCGAGCGACCCGAGATCGCCGCGCAGTTGCTGCGGGTACTCGCGCGGCGGCTGCGTCGCACCAACGACGACGTGTGCGACATGATCTTCACCGACGTTCCCGGCCGGGTGGCCAAGCAGCTGCTGGACCTCGCGAAGCGGTTCGGTCGCTCCGAGGACGATGTGCTGCGCGTCGACCATGAGCTGACCCAGCTCGAGCTCGCGCAGCTGGTCGGATCCTCCCGGGAGACCATCAACAAGGCGCTTTCGGAGTTCGCCAACCGCGGCTGGATCCGGCAGCAGGGCAAGACGGTGTACGTGCTGGAGCCGGCGAAACTGGCGCGCCGGGCCCGATAGCGGTCGGGCCGCACCGGCTACCGCCCGCGAGGGGCGGTAGCCGGCGCGTGGACCCTAGTTGGCCGCGTCGAGGATCTTGATCGCGAAGATCAGGGTGTCACCCTTCTCGATACCTGCGGCGGGCTGGCCGTCGGCGTAGCCGTCGGCGGAGGTCATTGCGACGGCGACGGTCGATCCGACCTTCTGCCCGGCGATCGCCTTCTGGAATCCGGGGATGACGCCCTCCAGCGGGAAGTCGACCGGCGATCCGCTCTGGTAGCTGCTGTCGAAGACGTTGCCGT
Source organism: Mycolicibacterium aurum (assembly GCA_900078775.1). Taxonomy (GTDB): domain Bacteria; phylum Actinomycetota; class Actinomycetes; order Mycobacteriales; family Mycobacteriaceae; genus Mycobacterium; species Mycobacterium aurum_A. Next base: position 2,002,267 of record LT549889.1, on the reverse strand, counting down.
CGCGCCCGTTGACGCCCATGTAGCAGACCGACACCGTCGCGGTGTCCGAGACGACCGGTCCGTCCCCGGCCTGCAGGGTCTGCACCTGGGTCTCGGTGACGCTGAACGGGCCCTCGACGTCGACGACCGGCGCGGCGGCGTCGGTGGAGCCGGTGACGGCGATGCTGCCGGTGGCGCCGGACAACGTCCACTCCGGCTCACCGGGGGCTTCCGGGGCCGCCGACGGGCACGGGCTGGACACCGGGGCCACGTCGGTGGCCGGCAGGTCGAACACGTCGGTGGTGGTGGAGCTCGTCGACGCGGAGCTCTGGGTGTCCGAACCGCACGCGGAGACGGTCATGGCGATCGCTGCGGCGCCGGCCAGCAGCGCGATGGAGGAGGGTACGCGAGAACAATTCACCTTTGCCACGCTACCGGCGCGCCTCGGAGCCGCCGGGATCGGCACCGCGCGGACGGGCAGGCGGTAGCCGTCAACCAGGGCCGCGGCGGGTTGCCGAGGCCATACCCAGCCAGGTGTGCCGGTTGCCGGCCCAGCACCAGCCGACCTTCGGGGCGCCGCGGCGCTCGGCCCCGTCGCGACCCGTTCCGCCGCTGATCCAGATCGCCGGGGTCCGGGCATCCAGGCCGCGAGGTCTGCGCTTGCGCGAGGCGATGGTCATGAAGCAGTGGTTGGGCTCGAGTTGCTTGGGCTCCTGGAGCAGCCAGCTGATGCCCTCGTTGAGGGTCAGCGGCGTCCGTCCGCGCCGGTCCAGCGCGGTGAGTGCCTCGTCCGGGCTCCAGTTGCGCATGTCGTCGCCCCGGTCGACGCCGTGGATCAGGTACAGCGGCGCGTCCGGGACGCGTACCCCGTCGATCGGCACGAACTCGTCGAGATCGGTCATATCGGCCACGACGAAACCGGGCCGGTTCTCGTGCCGCAACAGTCCGGCCAGCGCGTGCGCGGGTGCCAGGCGGGGATGCACCGCCAGGACGGCGTCGGGTTCATCGGGTAGCCCGGCGGCGTGTGCGCGCAGTTCCTCGGCGCCGACGGCCGCGGCTTCGGCGACACCGGCGGCGAGTAGGCGGTCGACTTGTTCGTGCAGGGTCATGGCACTCCAGGGGTGACGGGCCCGAATGCTTCTCGTACTATGTACCGTACAGTGTACGGAAGGAGTCCGTGATGTCCAGTGCGGCCGACCGTGTGAGCGATCCGGTGCGACTGCTGCGCATGCTGTGGGCGCCGGACGCCCCGGTGGGGCGCTCCGGACGGTCGCTGGGCGCCATCGTGGATGCCGGCCGCGCCATCGCCCGTATCGACGGGGCGGCGGCGGTCACCATGCGCCGCGTGGCCGCGGAACTGAAGGTCGCCCCAATGAGCCTGTACTCGCACGTGCCGGGTAAGGCCGAACTGCTCGCGATGATGGTTGACGCACATGCCGGGGCGCTGTACGCGGAGGGCGATCATCCTGCCACACAGGATGATTGGCGGTCCGCTGCACTGCTGGTCGCCGAGCGCAACTACGACGCCGCGGTGTCCGAGCCGTGGGTACTGGACATCCCGGCCGACCGTACGGTCCCGGGGCCCGGCGCGACCGCCAAGTACGAGGCCGAACTCGCGGCCTTTGACGGCATCGGTCTCACGGATGTGCAGATGGACCACGCCCTGACCGGCGTACTGGGGCTGGCCTCGGCGATGGCGCGCAATCAGGTCGGGCTGCAACGGGCCCGCGCGGCCAGCGCCCGCGATGACAACCAGTGGTGGCAGCAGGTGGCGCCGGCGCTGACCGAGGCCATGCGCGGGCGTGCGTTCCCGCTGGCATCCCGGGTGGGTACCGCAGCGGCGGTGGCCGCCGACGCATCGGCGGACCCACGGGCCGCGCTGGTCTACACCACCGGGCTGTTGTTGGACGGCCTGGATCCGGGCTGATACGTGGCGGCAGGCCCCGAACTGGGTACCCGCGACCGGAACAACAACCAATCGGAGAGGAACAACGGGGGATATGGCCAAGGTTGACGTTTCGGTCTCGTCGGATCTCACGCCCGAGCAGGCCTGGAAGCTGGCTTCCGATCTGCAGCGATTCGACGAATGGCTGACCATCTTCGCCGGCTGGCGCAGCACGCCCCCGCGGATATCACCAAGGGCACCAAGGTGTCCTCGCTCATCAAGGTCAAGGGCTTCCGCAACACCATTCACTGGCAGGTCACCGAATACGAGGAACCCCGCCGGATCAGGCTGGCGGGCAACGGGCGCGGCGGTGTGCACATCGGGCTCACCATGACCGTCGCCGACGACCGGCCCGGATCGACGTTCTATCTGGTCGCCGAACTGTCCGGTGGACTGCTCGGCGGCCCGGTCGGTGCCCTGGTGGCGAAGGTGATCACCGCCGATGTGCGCAACTCCGTGCAGAACCTCAGCGCGCTGCGTTGACAGAACTTTGCTGCATCACCGCGACATCGTGTGAAACCGGTTGCCGGTAAAGGCTTTTGGACATCTCCCGAGGTATCTGCGCGATGCCCGTGTTTGGGCTGGTCGGTGTGGGGTAACCGGCAGGTACCGCGATCTATAGCCCACCGGATCGCCGGAATCCACAGTACTTCGCGATCTCGGGGACGAGATCGCCAATCGTTCACCGACCGTGCCGGGAGGCAACGTGTTCACTCACAACAAGGATCTGCAATTCGAAGTCCGGGTCACCGAGCCCGATCCGCGGTTCGCATCGCTGCTCATGGAGCAGTTCGGCGGCGCGAACGGCGAACTCACCGCCGCGCTGCAGTACTTCACCCAGGCGTTCGTGCTCCGGGAGAAGAACCCCAAGATGTACGACCTGTTCATGGACATCGCAACCGAGGAACTCAGCCACCTCGAAATCGTCGGTACCACCATCACCATGCTGCTCGACGGTCTCAACGACGACCTGAAGATGGCGCACCAGACCTGTGACTGGATGCCCGCGGTGGCCTCCAGGGCCGGTAAGGAGCAGGCCATCCACCAGGTGGCCGTCAATCCGATGTTCCTGGTGCTGTCCGGCGGCGGACCCGACGTCAAGGACTCGGCCGGCAACAACTGGACCGGTGCCTTCATCGACGCCAACGGCGACCCCACCGTCGACCTGCGGAACAACCTGGCCGCCGAGTCGCGCGCCAAGGTGGTCTACGAATACCTCAAGCAATTCACCGACGATCCCGGTGTGCAGGACACGCTGACGTTCCTGATGTCCCGCGAGGTCGCGCACTACCAGCAGTTCACCGCGGCGCTGAACGAGCTCCCGGTCAACTTCCCGCCGGGACGACTGCCGGCCGATCCGCGCTTCCAGAATGTCGCGTTCAACATGAGCAACGGGGACGGCTCGGTGCGTGGCCCATGGAACGAGGGCCAGGGCCCGTGGCCCGAGGGCATCGAGTGGGACTACGTGGAAAAGCCCGAACAGCAGTGGCTGGGAACGTCGCTGCGTAACAACGCCGGTGCGGAGAAGAACCCGGACGGACAACCCGGCATCGACGCCGAGAAGCCGTTCACCCACGAGCACCACACCGCCACCAGCTGACCGCCGACCCCGGAGAGGAGTGAGACATGGATGCGTTGACATTCCTGCGCGAGGACCACAAGAGCGTGCTCGGCATGCTCGAGGTGCTCGACGGCGCACCCGCCGGTGACGGCGCCGCGAGCAGCGGGCTGCGAACCATGGTGACCAACCTGGTCATCGCCGAGTCCCAGCACGAAGCCATCGAGGAGCAGTACTTTTGGCCCGCGGTGCGCGGCGCGTTGGAGAACGGCGATGCGCTGGCCGACAAGGCCGTCGAGCAGGAACAGCTGGGCAAGAAGCTGTTGCAGCGCCTGGAGGACGGTGAGCCCGGTGAACCCGACTACCAGGAGGCCCTGCAACAGTTCGTTCAGCTGGGCCGGGACCACATCGACTTCGAGCAGAACGTGGTGTGGCCGCAGTTGCAGGAGGCGGTCTCCCGGGAAGAGTTGGTGAAGCTGGGGGAGAAGCTGGAGCGGGCCAAGAAGATTGCGCCGACCCGGCCGCACCCGAACACACCGCCGAGCCCGGGCGCGCTCAAGACGGTGGGGATGGTCGCGGCGACGATGGACCATATCCGCGATGCGGCGACCGGCCGCGCGGCGGACAACCCGCCCGATCCGCAGATCCACTGACCGGTCGAACGGACCGTGCCTCGCCGGCACGGTCCGTTCTGCTGTGTGGCGAATTTCGGTATTTGCCATCAATTCTGCCCGCGACCGCAGTGAACAGCGAGCCGGGTCCACCGGTTGTTTTGCAACGCACTGAGCCGCAACGAATTTCGCGAAAAACTTGATACCTTCCAGAAGGGGGGCCACACTCGAGAAGATGGTTCACGCCCCGGGGAGTGCGACGACATTGCGGGCGGCCGGACTGCGCGTCACCCGGCCGCGGCTCGTGGTGATGGACGCTGTCGAGAACAATCCGCACGCCGATACCGAGGTCATCTTCACAGCGGCCAGGCGGCAACTGCCGGACATCTCCCGGCAGACCGTGTACGACGTCCTGAACGCCCTGACCGCAGTCGGTTTGGCGCGCCGCATCCAGCCCGCGGGGGCGACCGCCCGATACGAATCCCGCGTCGGCGACAACCACCATCACGTAGTGTGCCGATCGTGCGGCACCATCGCCGACGTCGATTGCAGCGTCGGCGATGCGCCCTGCCTGACCGCATCCGACGGCCTCGGCTTCGATATCGACGAGGCCGAGGTCATCTACTGGGGACTGTGTCCCGCCTGCCTGAAAACGCGAACCCAGAGTTGATCCACCAGCTGTAAACGTTGTGCAGCCCGCACGCAACCGACGAAAGGCGAGAAGATGTCTGACACCTCCGATGCCCGGCCTCCACATTCCGATGCCAAGACCCAGAGCAACAGCGAATCGGAGAATCCGGCGATCGACTCGCCGACCCCGAAGGCGCACGCCCCGCTGACCAACAAGGACTGGTGGCCCGAGCAGGTCGACGTCTCGGTCCTGCACAAGCAGAACCCCAAGGGCAACCCGCTCGGAGAGAGCTTCGATTACGCCGCGGAGTTCGCCAAGCTCGATCTGGAAGCGTTCAAGAACGATGTCATCGATGTCATCAGGACTTCGCAGGACTGGTGGCCCGCCGACTACGGCAATTACGCCGGTCTGTTCATCCGGATGAGTTGGCACGCCGCCGGCACCTACCGCATCTTCGACGGGCGTGGTGGCACCGGCCAGGGCGCGCAGCGCTTCGCTCCGCTCAACAGCTGGCCCGACAACGCCAACCTGGACAAGGCGCGCCGACTGCTGTGGCCGATCAAGCAGAAGTACGGCAACAAGATCTCCTGGGCGGATCTGATCGCGTACGCCGGCAACGCCGCCCTCGAACAGTCCGGATTCGAGACGGCGGGCTTCGGGTTCGGCCGCGAAGACATCTGGGAGCCCGAGGAGATGCTGTGGGGTCAGGAGGACACCTGGCTCGGTACCGACGCGCGCTACGGCGGTACCAACGACAGCGACCGCAGCCTGGCCGAACCGTTCGGTGCGACCACCATGGGCCTCATCTACGTCAATCCCGAAGGGCCGGAAGGAAAGCCGGATCCTTTGGCGGCGGCCCACGACATCCGTGAGACGTTCGGGCGGATGGCGATGAACGATGAGGAGACGGCGGCGCTGATCGTCGGCGGGCACACCCTGGGCAAGACGCACGGCGCCAGCCCGGACGATGTCGGCCCCGAGCCCGAGGGCGCGCCTATCGAGCAGCAGGGCCTGGGCTGGAAGTGTCCGTTCGGCACCGGTAACGCCGGTGACACCATCACCAGCGGCCTGGAGGTGATCTGGACCGGCACCAACAGCCAGTGGAGCAATGCCTTCCTGGAGAACCTGTACGGCAACGAGTGGGAGCTGACCAAGAGCCCCGGCGGCGCGTGGCAGTTCGAGGCCAAGGACGCCGAGGCCACCATCCCGGACCCGTTCGGGGGAGCGCCGCGCAAACCCACCATGTTGGTCACCGACGTCTCGATGCGCGTCGACCCGATCTACGGCCCGATCACCCGGCGCTGGCTCGACCATCCCGAGGAGATGGACGAGGCCTTCCGCAAGGCCTGGTACAAGCTGATGCACCGCGATATGGGGCCGATAAGCCGCTACCGCGGCCCGTGGGTCGCCGAACCCCAGTTGTGGCAGGACCCGGTGCCCGTCGTCGATCACCCGCTGGTCGACGAGGCCGATATCGCCGCGTTGAAGACCAAGGTGCTCGAGTCCGGTCTGTCGGTGCCCCAGTTGGTGAAGACCGCCTGGGCGTCGGCAGCCAGCTTCCGCGGCACCGACAAGCGCGGCGGGGCCAACGGGGCCCGGTTGCGGCTGGAACCGCAGCGCAGCTGGGAGGCCAACGAGCCCTCCGAGCTGGCCAAGGTGCTGCCGGTCCTGGAGAAGATCCAGCAGGACTTCAACGGATCGGCGGCCGGCGGCAAGAAGATCTCGCTGGCCGATCTGATCGTGCTGGCCGGGTCCGCGGCGGTGGAGAAGGCCGCCAAGGACGGCGGTTACGACGTGCAGGTGCACTTCGCCCCCGGTCGGACCGACGCCGGCCAGGAGGAGACCGATGTGGAGTCCTTCGCCGTGCTGGAGACGCAGGCCGACGGCTTCCGCAACTACTTCCGTCCCGGTGAGAAGACCGCGTTGGAACAGCTGCTGGTGGACAAGGCGTACTTCCTGGACCTGACGGCGCCGGAGATGACGGTGCTGGTGGGTGGCCTGCGGGCCATCGGCGCCAACCACGGCGGCACCAAGCACGGTGTGTTCACCGACCGGCCGGGCGCGCTCACGAACGACTTCTTCGTGAACCTGCTGGATATGAACACCGAATGGAAGGGATCGGAGACGGCGGAGAACGTCTACACCGGGTTTGCCCGCGGCACCGGTGAGGTGAAGTGGACGGCCACGGCCAATGATCTGGTCTTCGGCTCCAATTCGGTGTTGCGCGCGGTGGCCGAGGTCTACGCCCAGGACGACAACCAGGCCAAGTTCGTCGAGGACTTCGTCAGCGCCTGGGTGAAGGTGATGAACAACGATCGGTTCGACCTGGACTGATGCGGTAGTTGCGCTCGAAAAGCACGAGATGGCGGTGTTCGTCCAACGAACACCGCCATCTCGTTGCTCCGGCGTGTGTCTTCGGCTCAGGGTGTGCTGACGCAGAGCTCGCCGACACACGCACCGGCACCACCGGGTCCGGCTTCGGCACCGGCACCGGGGACGCCCGCGGAGGCTCCGCCGGGTCCGGCTTCGGCACCGGCACCGGGGACGCCCGCGGAGGCTCCGCCGGGTCCGGCTTCGGCACCGGCGCCCGGGACGCCCGCGGTGGCCCCGCCGGGTCCGGCTTCGGCACCGCCGCCGGGCCCGACCTCCGGGCCGCCCTCGCCCGGAGCGGGCTCGGGGGCCATCGGTGACGTCGGGGCCATGGTCGTGGGCTCCGGTTCGGTGGTCATCGTGGTCATCGTCGTTTCGGTCGTCGACGTCTCGGTCGACGTGCCGTCCTCGCTGTCGGAACTACAGGCGGTCAACCCGCCGGCCAGGACAAGGCCGGCGAAGGCGGCGGCGATGGGTAGACGGCGGACGGTGTGAACGACGGACATGCGAGGCTCGATTCTCTAGTACGGCTGCGACCTCGTGGTGTTACCCGGATTCGGTGAGCCCTAAGCGCCCGTCCGTCGGGGACACCCGAACTGTCTGTATCGGCATGGACCCGGGGGCGGCCACCCGCCGGATCCGCCTAGCATGGGCCGATGGGTGAACCGGTGACCACCGCCGATGGGCACTACATCGTGGTCGACGGGCGGCGCTGGCGGGCCACCGATCCGGCGATACCCGAGGACCGTCGCGCCGAATTGGTCGCCAACCTGATGGCGTGGCGCCGAGAAGTCCGTCGTACCAAGGGAACTGCGGAGGAACGGGCCGCCCGCGCGGGAGTTCAGGCCGCAAAGGTCGCCCTCGGCGAGCGTGGTCAGCCCCCGTGGTGGGAGCAGACCGACGAGCAGCGCCGGGCCCGCTGGCAGGCGGAGCTGTCGGCGCCGGGTTGAGTCAGTCGCGGTGGCTGCGCAGATCGTCGGCGGCGATCTGCCGGTAGGCCAGCCACATGTCCTGGCCCAGTGCCCGGATACCGACCGCGTTGTAGTGCCGGTCTACGGCGCTGTTGTAGCAGTCGCGGTTACCGGGCACGAACGCCGTCCTCGGCAGGCGGCGCGGGGTGTCCTCATGCACGGCGTTGATCGCGGTGTAGTCCTTACCGCTGAGTTCCATCTCCTCGGGCACCATGCCGCCCAGGATGATCGGGACTTCGGCGCCGTAGCGGTCTCGGAGGTCGCCGAATAGTGCGTCGAGTTTGCGCTGATAGTCGGTGCCGGACATCAGCGGCACATCGGATTCGCCCTGATGCCACAGCACGGCGGCCACCGTGCTGCCCGGGTACGCGGCCAGCGCCGCGTCGATCGATCGCACCGCCTCCCGGTACAGATTGCGCCGGGTGCGGGTGTCGGCGATGTCCCAGGTGCACCCGTTCTTGGGGTGGAAGCAGGTGTCACCGCGGGCACACGGCACCAGCAGCACCGCACGGCCGGTGTCCTCGGTCAGCGCCTTGCCGAACGTGACGCCGAAACCGACGCGCCACGAGGGCGTTTCATGCAACAGCGGGTCGGCACCCAGTACCACGGTGTGCTTGGACGGCCCGCTGTTGGCGAACTGGTGCACCATGGGGTGCGGTTTGTCGGCCCCGTCGCGATCCAGCGGCAACCCCATGCCGAAGGCGTTCGACTGGCCCAGGATCGGCACCACCAGGTACGGCCGGTCCGGCGGTGTCACCGCGACGCCCTTGCCCGCCAGCCGGCGCCGGACGAAGCTCTTGACCTCCATGCCCGCCCGCCGCCACAGCGGCGCGTCGCCGTCGGGGTTGCGGGGCGTGCGCATGGCGAGCACAGTACCCACCCGGTTCGTTGACAGTGGCCGCGCGCCGCGTACCCTACTGACTACATACGTTGTCAAAAGCTCAAAGGGGAGCGTCGATGACCATGGTCGTCTCCACGGGTGTTCCGAGTCGGCATCCCGCGGGCCCGCGTCCGGTGCCGGGAATGATCAGGCTGCTGGCCCTCGGCCTGGGAATCCGTAAACCGTCGGATCGGCAGTGGCGTCGGCTGGGCGAGCGGCTCACCGTCGGAGACGAACCGATGGACCGGCTGTTGGACTGGATGGTCGAGAGCGGTCTGGCGCAGACCCGGCCGTTGTTCGACCGTGCGTTGCGGGAGGGCATCGCCACCGTCCCCGACGCCCCGCAGCCGCTGCGGGACTTCTTCGCCCACATCGAGGCGACGCCGTCCTGGGTCGACCCGGAGCTCATCCGCCGCGGCCAACTGGTGATGCGCCGCGGCGGCGCCGACGGCATGTACGTCGCGCGTGATGTGTCGCTGCTCGGCGGCTACCAGTTCTCGGGTTTCAACAAGACCTTGCTGCGCACCGGCGCCCTGGAGAAGGGGTCGAACAAGCGCTTCGCCGAGACCATGCAGTGGGCCATGGACGTGATCGCCGAAGGCGGTCTGGAGCCGCTCGGCGGCGGATACCGGTCCACCATCCGGGTCCGGCTCATCCACGCCTTCGTGCGCAGGCATGTCGGCGCCATGCCCGATTGGCGCGCCGACGAGTGGGGCGTGCCGGTGAACCAGACCGATATGGCGGCCACCCTGATCGGTGCGCTGATCGCCCCGCCGGCGGCCAGCCTCGGCATGGGCATCCTCACCGCGCCGCAGGACCTGGACGCCGTCGCGCACCTGACCCGCTACGTCGGCTGGCTCATCGGCGTGGAGGACGAATGGCTGCCGCACGACTTCCGGGACGGTATCCGGGTGCTGTACCACACCCTGACCGCCCTCTCGGCGCCCGACGAGACGACGCGTCAGTTGGCCGCGCCGATGGCCGACGATCCGCTGGCCTGGCACTACGACAACCTGCGCGCGTTGCGTCGCCGGATGGCGCGCGCCCAGCACCTGTCGGTGACGAGTGCCTTCCTCGGCCCGCGCGCGATGCGAATGCTCGGACTTCCGGCCTTCGTCCCGCCGTGGTATCCACTGCTGCGGCTGCCCTTCAACATGGCGCGCAGTGCCGTGGACATGACGGTGCCCGGCGGTATGGACCGCGCCGCGCGACGTGGTGAGCGGGAGCAGCAGGCTCTGCTGCGCACCATGATCGGTCATGACCACGCCGCGATCGGTGAGTCCGCGGCACATGTGAGCCGGGTGGCCTGACCCGGCCGTGCGGTCGCCGCTCGGCGCAATGCGCCCAGTGGCAGAAATTTCCGGGCGCCGACGTTCTGGTCGTCGGCGCCGCCACGTTGACGGGCGGGTAGCCGACGCGCCCAAATCGGTTCTTGACGTTCCTCGAGTCGCGGTGTTTCATCATTTGTAGGAACATTGCTCAGGTGATCGTGTCGTCCGCCCGACCAACGGCTGCCGGACCCTCCGCGAGGGGTCGCTGCCGGCGACGACGATGGTGGCATTGATCCGGAATTCACTGTGCCCCAGTGGGACTGCTTGACCTATCAACTCCGACGAAAGAGTTCTGACATGTTTGAAGACCTCGCAGGTAAGACCGCCGTCATCTCGGGCGGTGCGCGTGGCCAGGGTGCCTCGCACGCCCGGGCGCTGTCCGCGGCCGGCGTCAACGTGGTCGTCACCGACATCCGCGACGAACTGGGCACCGCCGTCGCCGAGGAGATCCAGGCCAACGGGGGTAAGGCCATCTACCGCCACCTCGACGTCCGCTCCACCGAGGACTGGACGAACGCCATCGCCGAGGCCGAGAAGGAGTTCGGCAAGGTCGACATCCTGCTCAACAACGCCGGCATCGTGATGTGTGAACCCGTCGACACCCTCAGCGACGAGAACTGGGACGCCGTCATCAACACCAACCTGGCCGGCGTATTCCGTGGCATGCGTGCGGCGGTGCCGGCCATGCGCCGCGCGGGAGGTGGCGTAATCGTCAACATCTCTTCGGTTTTCGGTGTCAAGGGCACCTGGGGCTACGCGGGCTACGTGGCCAGCAAGGCCGGCGTCGCGGGTATCACGAAGTCGGCCGCACTGACCTACGCCGCCGACAACATCCGTGTCGTCGCGATCGCGCCGTCCTCGGTGGACACCCCGATGCTCGATGAGGAGAAGGTCATCATGGCCGAGAACCCGTACTTCGACTTCGACGAGTGGATGGCCAGCCAGCCGATCCCGCGCATCGCCACCGCGCAGGAGGTCTCCGACCTGGTGCTGTACCTGGTGTCCGACCGGTCGCGCTACTGCACCGGTGGCATCTACCCGATCGACGGCGGCATCCTGGCCGGCTGATCGCGTGCGGCCTCCTGTCTGGCGAACGGTACCGACAGGAGGCTGCGCACCGGGCGCGGCGCCGAGGCCCGGTAGTGGTCGCCGACACTTGCCGACATCGGAAGCCGTTGTCCCCCAGGGGGTATCGTGAGATGAGCGCCGCCGCTCAGTAGAACTCGACGGTGTCGACCCGGTTGCGCAACGGCTTCCCGTCCAGGAACCGGGTCGCGTTGTCGGCGAACAGTTCGGCGATCAGTCGGTCCTCGGCCGAGTTGAGCGCGGCGGTGTGCGGGCTGACCAGTACCCGAGGGTCGGTCCACAGCGGGCTGTCGGTGGGCAGCGGTTCGGAGGCGAACACGTCGAGGGCAGCGAAGCCCACCTGTTCGTCGCGCAGGGCCTCGATCAGGGCAGGCTCGTCGATGACGGTGCCCCGCCCGATGCTGACCAGCGTGAAACCGGGCTTGGCAGCGCGCAACACCCTGGCATCGACCAGACCCTCGGTGGCCGCGGTGCCGGGCAGACTGACCACGATGCCGTCCGCGTCGCGGGCGGCATCGACCAGATAGTCCGGGTGCACCAACTCGTGCACGCCGTCGACCGGTTCGCCCGAACGACTGGTGCCGATCACGGTGACGCCGAGGGTGGCGAGCTTCGCGGCCACGACACGCCCGATGCCCCCGAGCCCGACCAGCAACACCCGCTGGGTGCTCAGCAGCCCCATCTCCCACCGGTCGGTCCAACGGGCCTCGCGCTGCTGGCGTAGCAGTCGGGGCAGCGTCTTCGCGCCGGCCAGCAGTCCGAACAATGCGTACTCGGCCAGCGGTTCAGCGTGTACCCCGGCCGAGGTGCTGAAGGCGATCCGGTCCAATTCGTCGGCGGTGAGGTCCGCGGCCTTGACCTGTCCGCCGCCACCGGCGGGCATGGTGTGCACCCAGAGCAGGCCTGGATTGCGCCGCACCGTGCGTTGCAGGGCGGCGGGGTTCTCGTCGGGCACGCCGTACAGCGCCTGTGCGGTGTCCACCAGATCCTCGAAGGCGCGCTGCTGTTCGGCCGAGCGGCGGAAGGCGGGATCGCCGATGTGGTCACCGGCGAAGCGCTGCGGCGGCAGCAGCGACTGGTCCCGGACGAAGTCGATGCGCGGTTCGCGTGCCACGATCCGGGCGATCAGGTCTTCACTGATCGGGGTGGACGCCACGACACGCAGGCGCTCGGGCCGCATTGTGCTGGATTCGGTTGCCACGATGGCGCCTTTCTGCCGGGATGACGGCGTCTGCCGCCTGCCCGTATTTTGCCGCCCGATCAGCGAATGGCGGGCCGCGCATGTGGGTATCCGACGGTGTCATTGCACCGTGAGCGGAGGTTTCCATGAGCGCGGAACCCACTTTGAAGAAGGCGCTGAGTCAGCGTCAGCTGACCATGATCGCCATCGGAGGCGTCATCGGCGCGGGCCTGTTCGTGGGTTCCGGCGTCGTCATCGGCGACACCGGGCCGGGTGCCTTCCTCACCTACGGTATGGCCGGCGTCCTGATCATCATGGTGATGCGGATGCTCGCCGAGATGGCCGTGGCCAATCCGTCCACCGGATCGTTCGCCGACTACTCCCGCAACGCCCTCGGGAACTGGGCGGGCTTCTCCGTCGGCTGGCTGTACTGGTACTTCTGGGTCATCGTCGTCGGCTTCGAGGCGATCGCCGGGGCGAAGATCATCCAATACTGGATCGACGTCCCATTGTGGTTGTCCGCGTTGGTCTTCATGGTCCTGATGACGGCGACGAACCTGTTCTCGGTGTCGTCCTACGGCGAGTTCGAATTCTGGTTCGCCGGCATCAAGGTCGCGGCCATCATCGCCTTCATCGCCGCGGGCGCGGCGTTCATCTTCGGGTGGTGGCCGGACAAGTCGGCGGACTTCTCCAATCTGACCGAGCACGGCGGCTTCATGCCGCTGGGCTTCGGGGTCATCACCGTCGGCATCGTGACCGTCATCTTCTCCATGGTCGGCGCCGAGATCGCCACCATCGCCGCCGCGGAATCCAAGGACCCGGAACGAGCCGTCGCGAAGGCCGCCAATTCGGTGATCCTGCGCATCCTGGTGTTCTACGTCGGGGCGGTGCTGGTGCTGGTCACCATCGTGCCCTGGAACGACGAGAACGTGGCCGCATCGCCGTTCGTCGCCGCGTTCAGTGAGATGGGAATCCCGTACGCGGACCACGTGATGAACGCGGTGGTGCTGACCGCGGTGCTGAGCTGTCTGAACTCGGGCATGTACACCGCGTCCCGGATGCTGTTCGTGCTCGCCGCCCGGCGGGAGGCACCGCCGTCGCTGGTCAAGGTCACCCGCCGCGGCGTCCCGGCCAACGCGATCCTGGCGTCCTCGGTGATCGGCTTCCTGTGCGTCATCGCCGCGGCGGTCTCCCCGGACACCATCTTCGCGTTCCTGCTCAACTCCAGCGGCGCGATCATCCTGTTCGTCTACCTGCTGATCGCGATCTCGCAGATCGTGTTGCGCTACCGCGCCGACGATTCACAACTGCGGGTGAAGATGTGGCTGTTCCCGGTGTTGTCCATCCTCACCGCGCTGGGCATCGTGGCCATCCTGGTGCAGATGTTCATCGACCGGGAACTCCGGTCGCAGCTGGTGCTGAGCCTGCTGTCCTGGGCGGTGGTGATCGGGCTCTTCGTGGTGAACAAGTGGTTCGTGAAACGCCGGCCGGCGGAACCGTCGCCGGAGGTCCCGGGCGGGGCTGCGCGCCGGGTTCTGGTGCTGGCCAACCAAACCGTGGATTCCCGCGAACTTCTGGACGAACTGCGCCGGATGGGAGCGGACCGGGAATCCCGCTTCCTGGTGGTGGTGCCGGCGAGCCCGGTCGACACCGGAGCGGCCGCCACCCACGGCCCGATCGACGTCACCGAGGCCACCGAGCAGGCCGCCCGCGACCGGCTGGACAGCGTGCTGGCCACCCTGCACCATGAAAACATGGACGCGCAAGGAGAACTGGGCGACCATCGCCCGCTGCGTGCGCTGGAGAACGCGGTGGCCCGGTTCGGCCCGGATCAGATCGTGATCGCGACGCTGCCCCCGGAATTCTCGATGTGGCACCGCTTCGATGTGGTCGACCGGGCCCGTATCCAGTCCACGGTGCCGGTCACTCACGTGGTCGCCAAGTCCGTTGTGGTGAACCAGGTTCGAGAATGACCATCCTGGCCGGGTTCAGCACGAGCGGGCAAGGGCCGGCTCCGCTGCACCTGGCGGCGCAACTGGCCCGCTGCACCGGTGCCCGGATCGTGGCCGCGGCGATCATCGAACGCCCGTGGCCGGCCAAGACCGATCCGGTCGAGAACGAGTATCTGCATCTGCTCAGCGCCCAGGCCGACCATGCCCTCAATCAGCTGGCCGCGGAGCACCTCGGCGGACTGGATGTGTGGCGGATCGTGCACCAGGCCCGGTCCATTCCAGAGGGATTGACCGAACTCGCCGCCGAGGTGCACGCGGACCTCGTGGTGGTGGGCTCGTCGTCGTCCGGGTTGCTCGGTCGGATCGCGCTGGGCAGCGTCACCGACCGGCTGGTGCACACCGCCGCGCTGCCGGTCGCCATCGCACCCCGCGGCTATCCCGCACAGTCCGGCCGGATCCTGCGACTCACGGTGGCCTACGGCGGGCATGCCGATGCGGTCGGCCTGATCGCGACGAGTACGGAACTGGCCCGACGTTGGGGCACCCGACTGCGCATCGCCTCGTTCAGCGTGCGGCCGATGACCATGTTCAGCGGCGCGATCGAACCCGTGGCCGAGAACCTGGTGATCAAGCAGTGGGCGGAGCGGACCAAGGCCGGCATCGTGGCCCAGCTTCGGAAGACCGGATCGGTCGGTGCCGACGTGGTGGTCGGTACCGGGCCGACGTGGCCGGACGCGGTGGCCGATATCGACTGGGGCCCGGGTGACATCCTGGTCCTGGGTTCCGGTGCGGCCGGGCCCACCGCACAGGTCTTCCTCGGCTCGGCGGCGGCGCGCATCCTGCGCCATGCCCCGGTGCCGACGATGATCGTCCCGCGCGGGCGGGATCAGAACCTGTCGTAGCCGGATCCGCCCCGTCAATCCGGACACTTCCAGCGACCGCACGCGCACAATTGACCGCGGGGGAAGTTCATTGGGGGTGGGAAAGCATGGTCAGAACTCATACGGTCGTGCCGGGGGAGACGTTGTCGGCACTGGCGCTGCGCTTCTACGGCGACCAGGATCTCTATCGACTGGTCGCCACCGCCGCCGGTATCCTCGATCCGAACACGGTCCAGGTGGGTCAGCGGCTCGTCTTCCCCGACTACACCCGCTACTCGGCGGTCGCGGGGGACACCCTGACGGCGTTGGCGATCCGGTACTACGGTGATCCGCAGTTGGACTGGCTTATCGCCGGGGCCAGCGGGATACCCGCATCCGGCACACTCGCGGTGGGGCAACGGCTGGTCGTCCCGGACCTCACCAGACATCGGGTTGTTGCCGGGGATACGTTGGCGGCGTTGGCGTCTCGATTCTACGGTGATGGCTCGTTCTTTCCGCTGATCGCCTCGGTCAACGGCATCTCCGATCCGGCCGCGATCGATGTTGGGCGGGTGCTGGTCATCTTCGCCGGGCGCAGTGACGGGTTCGGTCTGCGGATCGTGGACCGCAACGAGAACGATCCCCGGCTGTGGTACTACCGATTCCAGACCGCGGCGATCGGCTGGAATCCGGGTGTCAATGTGCTGCTGCCGGCGGACTATCGGACCAGCGGCCGGACCTACCCTGTGCTGTACATGTTGCACGGCGGCAACGAGGATTTCCGTCAGTTCGACTTCCTCGACATCCGCGGGCTGACGGCGGGCAGACCGATCATCGTGGTGATGCCCGACGGCGGGCACGCGGGTTGGTATTCGAATCCGGTCGCCTCGTTCGTCGGCGCCCGGAACTGGGAGACCTTCCATATCGCCCAATTGCTGCCGTGGATCGAGGCGAACTTCCGCACCTACGCCGAGTACGACGGGCGGGCGGTCTCCGGGTTCTCCATGGGCGGCTTCGGGGCACTGAAGTACGCGGCGAAGTACTACGGCCACTTCGCTTCGGTCAGTTCGCATTCCGGGCCGGCAAGCCTGCGCCGGGACTTCGGCCTGGTGGTGCACTGGGCCAACATCACCTCGGCCGTCCTGGACCTGGGCGGCGGCACGGTCTACGGCGCACCGAACTGGGATCAGTTCCGGGTCAGCTCGGACAACCCGACCGAGCGGATTCCCAGTTACCAGAACAAGCGGATCTTCATGGTGGCCGGGACCAGTCCCGACCCGCTCAACTGGTTCGACAGTGTCAACGAGACCCAGGTGCTGGCTGGGCAGCGCGAGTTCCGGGACCGGTTGCGCGCCGCCGGCATTCCGCACGAGGCCCACGAGGTGCCCGGCGGCCATGTCTTCCGCCCGGACATGTTCCGCCGCGACCTCGACGGCATCATCGCCCGGCTGCGCCCGGCCAGTGGCGGTGGGCCGGGAGTCGTCTGAATGCTCAGTCGCCCAACGCGTCCTCGATACGCTGCACCTTGGCGGTGAGCTGACCGACGTGGCCGGGACGGATATCGGCCTTGAGGACCAGACTGACCCTCCGGGAGGCGGCGGCGACGGCGTCGACGGCCTGCTTCACGACCGCCATCACCTCGTCCCACTCGCCTTCGATGTTGGTGAACATGGCGTTGGTCTCGTTGGGCAGACCCGACGCCCGGACCACCCGGATGGCCTCGGCCACCGCGTCGCCGACACTGCCGTCCTCGTCGCCGCCGGTCGGGCTGACGCTGAAAGCCACGAGCATGGTCGCTACTGCTTGCTGAACGCGGTCGGGCGGACCACCAGGATCACCCGGACGGCCTTGTCGGCGGGCGGCTCGGTCAGCGGCCCGTCGTAGCGGTCGTTGAGTTCGAGGTAGAAGGCGCCCGTCGGGTCGGGCACGATGTCCTCGACCAGGCCGCGGACCTCCAGGTAGCGGTACGGGTTGTCCGGGTCGATGACGGACATGGCCACCGCCGGATTGACCGAGATGTTGCGGAACTTCTGCCGCTTGTCGGTGTGGGTGAAGCGCAGCACCTCCCCGTCCCAGGCGAACCACATGGCGTTGACCTGCGGGGTGCCATCGGGCCGGACGGTGGCCAGATGCCCGTACAGCGGGCGTTCCAGCAGCGATTCGTAACCTTCGGGAATGGCGACCATGGGGATCCTCTCGGTGGACGTTTCCGGGCGGGCCCGTGTGGGCAGTGAGACCCTATGAGCGAAGACACCAAGGTTACTGTCGAACGCACCATCGCCGCGCCCGTCGACGCGGTCTTCGACATCCTGTCCAACCCGAACCATCACCCGGCGCTCGACGGATCGGGCTTCGTCCGCAGCGTGGATCACGCCGACCGGATCCAGAAAGTCGGCGACGTGTTCACGATGAACATGCAGGGCGACCACATGGGCGGGGAGTACAAGACCGACAACCACGTGTCGGGCTACGCCAAGGACAAGCTGCTGGCCTGGAAGACCGCGCCGGCCGGCACCGAGCCGCCCGGGTGGGAATGGTTGTGGGAGCTTGAGGCACAGGGGCCGAACGAGACGCTGGTCCGGCACACCTACGACTGGTCGAAGGTCACCGACAAGAAGCTGCTGGAGAAGGTGAAGTTCCCGCTGGTCACCGAGGATCAGCTCGCCGGTACCCTGGCCAAGCTGGCCGAGAAGGTCGTCACGTCCTGACCGGCTCGCTCAGCCGATGATGGGGAAGCGGCGCTGGCGGGCCAGATCATCGAGCGCGGCCTGCATCACCGCCCGGACATGCGCGTCGACCTCGTCGACATCGGGGTCCGAACCGAACTCGTCGGCCACATCGATCGGCTCCAGTACCCGCATCACGATCTTGGACGGCAACGGCAGATTCGGTGGCAACACCGTGGTGAGCCCGAACGGCAGCCCGAAGGTCAGCGGGAGCGCCTTGAACCGAATGCGGTGCAGGCCAAGGCGCCGGGCCAGTTCGTCGCCGCGCGCCAGGAACCACTGGGTTTCCTGACCGCCGATGGAAACCATCGGCACGATCGGCACACCGGTCTGGATGGCGGTGCGGACGTAGCCGGTCCGTCCTTCGAAGTCGATCACGTTGGCTTCGTGAGTCGGCTGGAATGCGTCATAGTCCCCGCCGGGGAACACCAGCACCACCGCACCGGAACACAATGCGGCCTCGGCGTTCGCCGGTGAGGCCTCGATGGCGCCGGCTTGCGACAACACCGAACCCCACGGGCCCATCAGCACCCCGTAGTGCGCCAGGATGTGCAACGGCCGGTCGTAACCGAACTCCCGATAGAAGGCCGGGGCGAAGATCAACACGTCGGGGGTGAGCACGCCGCCGGAATGATTGGCGACGATCAACGCTCCGCCGGAGGTCGGCACATTGGCGACGTCCCGGACTTCGGCCCGGAAGTACCGCGATACCAACGGCCCGATGACACCGCTGATCCGGCGGGCCATGGTGGGGTCCCACTTGGCGATCTCGCTGTCGGTGTCGTCCATGACGCCTCCCGCTCGGCCGAAGCTGTGCTGCAGTGCACAGCCGGGATGCCCTCTCCCAGGCCCGTTCAACCCTCAGCCCGGGTGCCTGCAGGATGTTGGTGCGAGAAGCGGTTGCGGCGAATCGGCGTGCGACCGAGGCGAACTCCTCGTCTGCGGTGGCCAGGGCATCCGCCTGCAGACGGGTGAGCGCGATGTACTCGGCCGTGTAGGTGTCCGGCCAGTCCAGTTCTGCGGCGATCTTCCAGGCGTGGGCTTGCAGCACGCGGTCACCGAGCAGTCGGATACGCAGCCCGCGGATGCCGTCGAGAATGGTTCGGGCCGTGGACTCGTCGGTGTCGCCGTAGCGCACCGATCGGTAGACGAGGGTGAGTGCCTGCGAGCGCAGCAGGGTGGGCGCCAGCAGGCTGTGCTGCGGCGGGATGGTCACCGCCCGGGTGGCCAGGTCGACAGCGAGCGCCGCGTCGACGACGAAGATCGTCATTGCTCACCTTCGCACGGGATGCCGCCGTGGGTGCGGTGTTCAGGCGGACAGCGCCGGGGGCGGCTGATACGGCGTGTACCACCACCATTGCGCGCGTTCCCCCAGCGGGCCGGTGCAGGGTGGAACCTCCGGTGGTGGGGTGGTCGGTGGGCGGGCCAGGGCGGCGCCGGTCATCGGATCCCCATCGGCATCGGTCACGACCAGCGTGTCGGCGGGCCCGGTGAGGGTGATCACCCCACGATGGTGCGCCCGGTGATGGAACGGGCAGAGCAGCACCAGATTGTGCAATTCGGTGGGTCCGCCGTTCTCCCAGTGCACCAGATGATGGGCGTGCAGACCGCGGGTGGCCCCGCAACCGGGCACCACACAGGTCTTGTCGCGGTGCTCCAACGCCCGCCGCAGCCGGCGGCTGATGGTGCGGGTGGTGCGCCCGGCCCCGATCGGGACGCCGCGGCGTTCGAACCACACCTCACATGTCGCATCGCAGAGCAGGTAGCGGCGGTCGGCGTCGGTCAGCACCGGACCCAGATGCAAGGCCGCCACCGGCTTTTCGACATCGGCGTGTACAACCACCGTGGTGTGCGCGCCGTGCGGGCGGCGCGCGGCGTCGGCGTCCCAGCCGGCCTCGACCAGGCTCATGAACGCATCCACGCTGTTGGGGAATGAGGTTGCCTGCTCGCAGTCCTCGTCCTCGGTGTCGTGGTCGCGTTTCCAGTCCGCGACCAGCGCGTCCTTGTGGGACGCCACGCCGGCCTCGAACTTCGCGGCCTCCAGGGTGGTCAGCCGGATCTTGAAGGTGGTGTATCCGTCGCGCTCGTAGGAGGTGATCTCGCGGCGCTGCTCGGGCTCGGGTTTGGGTTCGGGGCGGGGTTCCATCTTCACCGCGGTACGTAGTTGGGTGACCGTCGCGTACTGCACCAGGTTGGCGTAGTGGTCGTCGCAGCCCGGCGCAGCGCGCTCGGCGATCACCCCGACCCGATCCAGCGACAGCATTCCCTCGCGCAAACCCGCCGCCATCCGCGGCAACTCATCCAAGCGGCGCGCCACCGCGACCATCATCTCGGCGTTACGCGGCGACACCCCGGCCTTCCAGGCCACCAGCGCCTCGATGGACTTGCAACCGGTGTGACCCCACAGATGGTCGCCGTCGATCTCGGCGATGATCTCCACCAACCGACCGTCGATGGCATTGCGCTGCCCGGTCAACTCCGCGATTTCGTCGAACAGCACCTCGATCCGCGGGACAACGTAGTTCTCCGCGTGCGGGGTGGTCGGCGGCGGCATGACCCCATTCTCGCACCGGGGTCCGACAAGTAACGGACCCGCGTGCGGCTACTGGGTACCGAACGCGACGTGCATCCGCTGGGCCAGTTCTCGTGCCCGGTGTTCGGGATCGATGTCACCGGCGTCGATCTGAACCCAGGCGATGGTTCCAGTGAAGGCGTTGTCGCCGTTCGGATAGTCGGGGGAGACGGCCGAGCCGGGATCCGAACCTACGGTGCAGGTTTCACTTGCGGTGAAGGCCGCGGGTACCGTCCGCGCCACCTTGCCGGAGCCCACCGGTGCGCCGTCGAGGAACAACGTGACATCTCCGCCGAGTCCGACGCCCTCACCGGCATAGCCGAATTCCATCCGCACCTCGTGGGTGCCGGCGGGGAGTGGGTCGGAGGACCGCACGATCGTGTAATCCAGGGTTAGGAAGTTGTAGCAGAAGGACAGTTTCCCGTCGTGCACGTACAGCGACCAACCGCCGGTGTGCCCGCCCAATGACACGATCACACCGTCGGCGCCGGCCGTGGGCACGGTGATCGGCGCGGTCAGCGCGAACGAACGGTTCTTGGTGTTGACCGTGGTGGCTTCGGCGAAACTCATTCCGGGATAAAGCCGTTGGCTGCTGCCGATCTTCAGTTCGGGTCGGCCCGCCAGCTCCGCGATGCCGCGCACCGCGGCCCGGTCGTCGATCGGCACGACGTTGTGCTTGACCGCTTCGATGAGCCAGAGCCGCTGCAACTCGGCCAGCTTTTCCGGGTGCTGCTCGGCCACATCGTGGGCCTGGCTCCAGTCCACCGAGGTGTCGTACAGTTCCCAACGGTCATCGTCGAACGCCACCAGGTCGGTGTCTCCGGTCTCCCATGGGGTGCGGTGCTTGGTGACCGCGGTCCAACCCTTGTGATAGATCCCGCGGTTGCCCAGCATCTCGAAGTACTGCAGATCGTGACGCTCCTCGGCGGCGGTGTCACCGAAGGTGTAGCAAAGGCTGGTGCCCTCCATGGGGCGCTGGGCCACGCCGTTCACCGCCTGGGGTTCGGGCAGGCCGGCCGCCTCCAGGATCGTGGCGGCGATGTCGTTGACGTGCCCGAATTGATGGCAGATACCGGGTTCCTTGATGCGCGCGGGCCAGTGCACCACCATCGGGTTGCGGGTACCGCCGAAGTGCGAGGCCACCTGCTTGGTCCACTGGAACGGGGTGTTGAGCGCGTGCGCCCACTGCGCGGCATAGTGGTTGGCCGTGCCGGGCAGGCCGAGCCGGTCCTTGGCGGCAATCATCATCTCCGGGGTTTCCAGTTCGGGCATCCCGTTGAGGGTGATCATCTCGTTGAGTGAGCCCTGCAGGGTGCCTTCGGCGCTGGCCCCGTTGTCACCCCAGATCAAGAAGACCAGGGTGTCGTCCAGCAGACCCTGGGCTTCGATCTCGTCGATCACTCGGCCGACGTGGTAGTCGGTCTGCTCCATGAACCCGGCGTAGACCTCGGCCTGCCGGATCAAGGTAGGCTTGAGTGCCTCGTCCATCTCGTCCCACCCGGGTAGGCCCTCGCTGCGGGCACTGAGGTCGGTGCCCGCCGGGATCGTGCCCATCGCGATCTGGCGTTGCAGTGTCTGCTCGCGCAAGGCATCCCAGCCGTCGTCGAACACGCCCCTGTACTTATCGGCCCACTCCGGCGGAACGTGGTGCGGCGCATGGGTCGCACCGGGGGCGTAGTACATGAAAAACGGGCGGTCCGGGGTCAGGGCCTGCCGCCGGCGCAGATAGGCGATCGCCTTATCGGAGAGCTCCTCGTTGAGGGTGTAACCGTGCTCCGGCGTACCCGAGGGCTCGACCGGCGTGGTGTTCTCGTACAGCGAGGGGTAGTACTGGTCGGTCTCGCCGCCGATGAATCCGAAGAAGTACTCGAAACCCCGCCCGGAGTCGGCCAGTGGTCAAAAGGGCCCATCGGACTGGTCTCCCACACCGGCACCTCGTGGCACTTGCCGATCTGTGCGGTGGCGTATCCGTTCAGTTTCAGGATCTCGGGCAGCGCGGCACAGGTGTTAGGCCGGGCAGATGTCATCCCGGGCGCGGAGGTGGCGATTTCGGTGATCGCGCCCATGTTGACCGAGTGATGGTTGCGCCCCGAAAGCAGCGCGGCCCTGGTGGGCGAGCAGAGCGCCGTGGTGTGAAACTTGGTGTACCGCAGTCCGTTCTCGGCCATCCGCTCCAGCGTCGGGGTCTGGCAGGGGCCGCCGAATGCGCTGGGCGCGCCGTATCCGGCGTCATCGATCAGCACCACCAGTACGTTCGGTGCGCCCGCGGGTGGACGCAGCGGTTGGATCGGCGTGAACTGGGAATTCGGGTCCTTCGCGTCGTACGGCGTGTAACCCGGTCGGACGATGTCCGGGATCGGTAGTACGTGACGCGAAGGCTCGGTGGACACGAACGGCTCCTGTTGACGCAGCGATACGGCACGGATCACCTTGCCAGTATCGGGCCGGGAACGGTACGTCGGGGTTGGATCGTAACCCTCGTTGTCTACCTCACCACGAAGTGACCAGGCTAACGCGTTGGTACGCTGTCTTGATTGCTGGGGCAAACTCCCGGTCCGGGGTTGGGTGGCACCGGGTGGCCGGCGCAAGTAGAGTCCAGGGAACAATCATGTGCTTCCAGGGTGGCGCTTTATGAGCAGGTCGTCACGCCCCCTGCTAACGGAGTGAGTTTGCTGAGGAAAGGCTGTAGTGATCGAGGGCAACCCGGCGGGTGAGCGCTGATGTCGACCGGGTGGCTGCTCGCGGTCAACCTGGGGTCCGCCGCGATGGCCGGGATCGGACTGCTCTTCGTCGTGGTGTGGGCCATCGATCGGGGCCGCATATCCGCGCTGTACTTCGCGGGGTCGATCGCGCTCTATATCCTCAGCGGAGTCGCGTTGTCGTTGAACCTGGCGATCTCGCTGGCGGCCTCGATCCATGGGTTTCTCTTCCCGATCGCGATGCTGTGGCTGGCCGACGGTACGTTGCGGCGCGTCGGCGATCGACTGCCGCGTGAGATCGCGTTGGCCTACATCGTCCCGTCGATGGTGCTGGTGTGGTACTTCGCGTATATATCGCCGCTGTTGGCGGGGCGGATGCTCACCCAGCACGTCGGCACCGCCGTGCTGCTGACGATCGTCGCCCACCGGTTGGGCAAGCGCGTACCCAAGAGCGGCGCCGATCGGATCGCACTGTCTGCGGTGACCGCACTGTCGGTCGCCCTCGGCGTCAGCATCGTCGTGATCACGTTGTCGACGATGCCGCACGATACGGTCACCGAGTCGGAATGGGATGCCTATCTGGATTCCAGCGCAGCACTGTGCGTCAAGGTCACAGCCACCTTCGTGCTGCCCGCGGTCCTGGCGGCCCTGCTGGCCGTCACGGTGCTGGACATGGTGGAGGAGTTGCGGTTTCAGCGTGATCGCGATGAGCTGACCGGGCTGCTGAATCGGCGTGGCTTCAACCGGGGTGCGGGTGCGCTGCTGGCCGGCGAGGAGCGGTGTGCGCTGGTGCTGGCGGACCTCGATAACTTCAAGGCCGTCAATGACACGTGGGGTCATTCCGGCGGGGACCGGGTCCTCGCCGCCTTCGCCGCCATGCTGGCCGAGGCCGGCGATGATGGCTGGGTGATCGGCCGGCTCGGCGGCGAGGAGTTCGCCGTCCTGCAGCCCGCCACCAGTGTGGTGCGGGCGGGGGCGTGGGCCGAGTCGCTCCGGACCCGGATGGCCGAACGGATCGGCGCCGGCTCGCCGTTGTGCATCACCGCCAGTTTCGGTGTCGCGGCGGGCCATCCACGGATGACGCTGCCCGAGTTGCTCGATGCGGCGGACAACGGGCTGTACCAGGCGAAGGCACTGGGCCGGAATCAGACCGTCGTCGTGCGGTGACGGCGTCCTTTCTGCATGATCCGACATCGGCCGACGTGGATTGTGTTGCACTGCTGAGGATTCCAGAGTCCCTCGGTTGATGCGAGCGGCCGCGGACGTGACACGCATCGAGGAGTTCCAGGAACTCCGCATCGCGAGCTTCGCCCGACCAGTCCCTTGCCGGCCTCGGCCGCCACGGCGCTTCAGTCTGGGAGTCGACGGGACGCCCGGTCTGTTAGGTGTTGTCGCGATGCTCGGCCAGATAACTCGAATACACCGAGAGCAGTGCCTCCTTCTGCGCCTGGGTCAAGCGTGACTCGGCCCGGATGGCAGCGGTGACCGCGTCCACCCCGGGCTTGGGCTTGTCCGCCGGGGCATCCGGCCGGGCGTGGTTCATCAGGTCCTCCAGCGGAACCGAGAGCGCCTCGGCGACCGCCGCGAGCACCCGCAGCGAAGGCTCGTGCAGACCACGCTCGATCTGGCTGAGGTAAGCATTCGACACCTGCGACATCCTCGCCAGTTCGCGCAGGGACAATCGCGAAAGCTCGCGCTGGGTGCGGATGTACGAGCCGATCGTCGCCTTCGCCCATTTCTCCTCGGGCATCATCCATCCTCTCGAGTCCGAAACGGGGACCAGTCAAATTGTGACTGATCCCCGTTCCGTGCGGGTCGGCGGCACGCTTCTCGTCAGGCGTTGGCGTCCCGTGTGGAGCCGGACTTCTTGATCGGGGTCGGCTCACCGACCGCTGACGGGGCGGTGGACGCCTCGGTCGGAGCGAGGGCGTCGGAGATGTTGGTGTGGAAGTCGAGCCAGATCTGTGCCCACTCCTTGTTGCCCTCGGCGATCGTTCGGATCAACTCCACCGGGCTGCCGACCACGGAGGCGAGGGGCTCGACGAGCTTGCGGACCGGCTCGGCGGCCTCCGGCCGCTGGTCGATGTATTCAACATTCGACTTCACCAACTCGACGATGGCGTTCTGGCTCTCCTTGGCGAACTGCACCTGAAACGCGTTGATCTTCTTGGCGGCGTCGATGACGTACGACATCTGGAACTCCTTCTCTTGGATCCGGGGAACTCCCGGGCTGGGGTACACGTTCAGTATATCACGCATGTGCGTACTATATTAAGCGGTGATCTTGTGGAATGCGCCACTTGCGGCAGAGACTGGGTGCATTCGGGCGCCCGAAATCGCTGTGGCGACTGCAGGGACAGCGAAGTTCGCAGCGGGAAAGCGGATTTCACGTTTGAGGATCTTCCCGGTCGGGCCCTTGGGGAGGGCATCGGTGAACCACACCAGGCGCGGATACTTGTAGGCGGCCACCCGGGCCTTGACGTACGCGCGTAGCTGCTCAGGTGTCACGGAAGCGTCGGGACGCAACACGATCGCGGCCGCCACCTCCTCGCCATGAGTCGGATGCGGGACCCCGATGACGGCGGCCTCGCGGACCGCGGGGTGCCCATAGAGCACTTCCTCGATCTCACGCGGGTAGACGTTGTAGCCGCCGCGAGGCGCTGGGACATCATCCCGGCCGAGGTGTTCGCAGCGGTGGTGATGGCGGACTCGCTGGTGGTTGCGCTACCGGACACCCATCGATTGGCAAGCCGGCCGGCCGTCCCGTTCGCCGAACTGAGTGCGGAGGTCTTCGTGTCGTTGCCTCCGCACGAAGGTGCGGTGCTGCCTGACCGATTGCGACGTCTCGCGCACGACAACGGTTTCGTCGCCGAGGTCGTTCAGGTTGCCCCGGACACGCAGACCGCACTGGCGCTGGTCAGCGCGGAGGTGGGCTGCCATCTGACACTGGCATCGGTGGCGCACAACGCAACTGACCCACACGTCGTCTTCGTACCGTTGACCGACGACGCTCCCGACGTCGATCTGCGGGCGGCCTGGCGACGCGATGGCGCCAGCCCTGCGCTGCGGGCTGTGCGCGACGAACTGCTCAGGCTGGCCGGTCAGCGTCCAGATCGGTAGAACCTGGCCACGACTCGTCGCCGCGGCGGTACCCTCCCCGACCTCGTCATGCGGAGTTGGCCCCCGGCGTCGCGAAAGCCTGCATCACCGAAAGGCTGTCCTCATAGACGTGATGGCGGGTGATCAGTCCGTCCTCGACCGTGAGGTGCAGGGCGAAGGCGGCGTCGTACCGGCGCCCGGTGGACTTGGCGGTGTTGTGGAAAGCGCCGAGCACGACGGCCTCGGGGCCGTCGACCAACACCGAATGCACTTCGGCAGTGCTCTGTTCGGCGACGTGATGATCGGTGATGAGCCGGAAATGCTCGGCGACACCGGCGCGGGTACCTCGCTGTCGGATCCAGGGGAGGCTCTCGGTGTATTCACCGTCCGGCCAGTTGAGCTGCCATGAGATCCGCTCGGCGTACAGTTCCGCGATCTTCATCGGGTCGCCGGCGACAATCCGGCGCAGCAGCTCGGTGACTGTCTCGCGGGTGTCCATGCCCGGAGTATGGCAAACATCTCGCAATTCGACTGTTACGTGACAGGTCATCTACGGGGTGACGGCAACGGTTGTCCTGCTGTGCGTGATTGCGCTCGCCCCGACCTCAATCTGGCCCTGACGCCTTACCGGAACCTGGCACGGTGTTGCTGATCGCGGCAACAATGGCTTCCAGTTGGCAGGCGAGGCGGTCGGGATCGGTGAAGGTGCGGTCACCGCCTGCGAGTCGGGTGAACACACCGGTGATGAAGGTGGCGACGGCATCCGTT
Organism: Mycolicibacterium aurum; assembly: GCA_900078775.1. Taxonomy (GTDB): domain Bacteria; phylum Actinomycetota; class Actinomycetes; order Mycobacteriales; family Mycobacteriaceae; genus Mycobacterium; species Mycobacterium aurum_A. Next base: position 1,975,049 of record LT549889.1, on the reverse strand, counting down.
TGAGCGTCCAGGAGTTCGGTGTCGGTGGTTTCGGGCTGTAGGTGTGCGATGGCCTCCTGGACCAGGTTGATTGTTGTGTTGACGACCTTTGCCGAGGCTTCGGCCAGTTCAGGATCGCGCGCGGTGTGGAGGAGGAGTTCGTGACGCGCTCGGTTGAGCGCGAGTCCGGGGCCGTCGGCCTGCATGAGCGTCAGCTCGGCGAGGTGGGCGAACGGTACTCGCGGATCGACATGATGCTCGACGATCGACCGTAGGTTGGCGAGGTCGATTTCGGCGACGCGCTTTCCGACTCCGCGCAACAGCGCGGCCCGGGTGCGGAAGTAGTACGAGGTGGTGCCTTCGGGAACGTCGGCGTAGCGGTCGACTTGACCGTGGCTCAGGCCGCGCGAGCCGTGTTCGGCGAGTACCTGGATTGCCGCGTCACACAGTTCGCGACGCCGCTGGTCGCCGTCGCGTCGGCGTGTCGAGGGGGTGTTGGTATCCATTTCGTTTCCCGGGTCAGCGCAGTACTGTACCGCCGTCGATGTTGACGACCTGACCGTTTATCCATTCGCCCTCATCGGAGAGCAGAAACGCCACGAGTGCGGCGACGTCCTCGGGCCGGCCGACGCGGGGGCCGCGGATGCGCCGCAGCGCGGCGGCCTCGAGTTCGGGCCACTGCGGTGCGGCGCGGATCGTCTCGGTCGCGGTGAAGCCCGGGGCGATGGCGTTGCACCGGATTCCTTCTTTTCCCCACCGCGACGCCACGTGGCGGGTGAGCGCGCCGATACCGGCCTTCGCGGTGGCATAGGCGGGGCGGGCGGGTTCTCCCTGAAACGCCGCCGCCGACGACATGTTGACGATCGCGCCGCCACCGTTCTGCAACATCGCCGGAATCGCGTGCTTCATCGCTGCCAGGTAGCCGCGCAGACTCACCGTCATAACCCGGTCCCAGACGTCGAGTTCGATATCTACCACGTCGGTGTCGGCGCGGAGGGTGGACATGTCGGCACCGACGTTGAAGAGCAGGTCCACGGCACCGAACGTCTCCGACGCAACTCGGATGAGTTCGGCTACCGACGAAGGATCGGCGAGGTCGAAGACGACCGGCACGGCCGTTCCGCCGCCGTCGCTGATGCGCTCGGCGGTCTCGACGGTTGCATCCACGGCGACATCTCCGACCACAACACGGCAGCCCTCCTGTGCCAACCGCGCGGCGGCGGCAGCCCCCAGCCCGCTGGCACCGCCCGCCACGACCGCGACCTTTCCCGACAATCCGCGCAACCCCATGAGCGTCCTCCTCGTCGTCGCCGCTTTGCCTATTGACTTTAACTCTACGTTTCTAGAGGATCCTCCTCTATAAACATAGAGGAGGCGGAGATGCCAGGTATCCACCGAAGGCGTCCCGGTGCCGCGGATCTCGAATCCGCAACTGACACAGCGGCAGTCCCGATCGGCAATGACATTTGGATGTCACCCGGCGTGTCCAACGCATATGCGATCGCCACGGATGACGGTCGCGTGATCGTCAACGCCGGGTTGGTGTTCGAAGGGCACTTGCGTAAACGGGCCTTCGCGGAGGTCGCCGGTCCCACCCGAAGCATCGTCATCACCCAGGGGCATGCCGACCACTGGGGCGCGGTGAATGCGCTGCGCGATCCCGAGACCGACGTGGTGATGCACCGCAACTACCGCTACTGGCGCGATGACAATGCCCAGTTGATGGGCTACCGGGTGCCCAAGACGTCGTTCGCGTTCCAGAAGTTCACCGACGCCGTCGCTGAACATGTGAAGACTCTGGATCCCGCATCCATCGACTTCTCATTCCCCGAGCCCACCACCACCTTCGATTGTGATCATCGGTTCGACGTGGGCGGCCGACGCTTCGAACTTGCCTGGACTCCCGGTGGCGAGACCACGGACTCGCTGGTGATGTGGCTTCCAGAAGATCGAATTCTGTTCACCGGCAACCTGTTCGGCCCGCTGTTCGGGCATGTGCCCAATCTGATGACGATCCGGGGCGACCGATACCGTGATCCGATCCTCTACATCGAGTCACTGAACACGGTGCTGGACTACCAACCGGAAAAGATCATCACCGGTCATTTCGACCCCATCGTCGGCGTGGATCTCATCACCGAAGAGGTGACGGCGATGCGGGACGCCATGCAGACCGTCCACGACCGCACCGTTGAACTGATGAACTCCGGTGCCGACCTGCACACCGCGATGCGGGAGGTGAGGGTTCCCGAGCATCTCGACATCGGGGAGGGGTACGGCCGGACCTCCTGGAACGTGCGAGCGATCTGGGAAATGTACACCGGATGGTTTCGTCACAAGTCCACCACCGAATTATACGGAGTACCAACAGATTCCGTTGCTCCCGATGTGGTCGCCGCCGCCGGAACGGACGCCCTGGTGGCGGCCGCGCGTACTCATCTCGATGCCGACCGGCCGGTACAGGCGATCCACCTGACCGATCTGGTACTGGCCGTGGACTCGACGCACCCCGGGGCGCGCATGGCGGCCGCGGAAGCTCACGAGGCGCTACTCGCGGGCACCGAGAACTTCTGGGAGAAAGCCTGGCTCACCAAATCCATCAACGAACTGAGGGACGCTGAATGACTGTGATCGCCAACGATGTCAGCTTCGACTTCACCGGTACTCATGTGCTGGTGACCGGTGGGACCAGCGGCATCGGCCACGCCATCGGCAAGGACTTCGCCCGTGCCGGTGCCGACGTCACGGTCACCGGAACTCGGGCTTCGGCCGCCGATTATCCGGAGGTCGACCTGGCCGGGATGCGTTTTCGGCAATGCCAGATGTCGGACAAGGCCGCAATCGACGAGCTCGCGGCATCACTGGGTGATCTGGATGTGTTGGTGAACAATGCCGGTGGCCCGTATGCCGGCCAGGCCGACGAGTGGGATCCCGACGGTTATGCCGGATCGGTTGAGGTCAACTTGTTCGCGCACGTGCGACTCACCCTTGCCTGCCACGATCGACTCAAGGCCAGCACGGTGCCCGGCGGAGCGAGTGTGGTCACCACGGTGTCGATGTCGGCGTTTGTCTCGGCGGTCAACGTTCCGGCCTACAGCTCATCGAAGGCGGGGATGGTGGCGTTCACCAAGAACCTGGCCCGACGTTGGGTCGATGACGGGATTCGGGTCAACGCCGTGGCGCCCGGACTGATCGACACCCGACTGACCCACCCGGTGCTCGATATCCCGGAGATGCTCGAGCCCGAGTTGCGCCATATCCCGATGAACCGGATGGGCGTCGCCGACGAGGTGTCGCCGGCGGTGCTGTTCCTGTCCAGCAATGCTGCCCGCTATATCACCGGTACCACGATCGCCGTCGACGGCGGCTACCTGACTGTCTGAAAGAGACTGTGCCATGAGTGAATTCGACGAAGTACGCACACCCGACGACGTTCTCAAGCTGGCCGCACGACGCTGCGGCCTGGTCGACATCGACTCCGATTCCTGGCGTGAAGGCCTCGCCATCATGCTCGATGAACTGAACTCCTCGCCGGCCTTCACCCCGGCCGGTCGAGAGCGCATCATCGACGACGCGGCCAAGGCGCTGGAGCGCCGACTGCAGATCCACGACTACATCCAGCACCATCCCGAGGTTCTCGACGCTCCCGTGCGGCGCCCGATCTTCACCATCGGTATGCCTCGCACCGGCACCACGGTGATCAGCTACCTGCTGGATCAGGATCCCCACCGCCGGTCCCTGTTGCACTGGGAGTGCATGACCCCGGTACCGCCACCCACCGCAGATGCGTTGCGCACCGACCCGCGCTGTCTGGCCCAACTCGAACAACAGCGGCAGATCCTGGAGATGGTGAAGGCGGCCAAGATGTCGCTGCCACACTGGGAGGATGCGGACGGACCCACCGAATGCATGTTCATCCACAACCAGGATTTCAAGGGGCTGTCCTGGGACGCCTTCCTGTTCACCCCGCGCTACGCCCGGTGGCTGCTCAACGAGGCTGACATGACCAGCACCTACGAGTACCAGAAGCGTTACCTGCAAGTGCTGCAATCGAAGGCGCCCGGCACCTGGAGCCTGAAGATGCCGTCGCATTCGGTGCACATCGACACCTTGCTGCAGGTGTTCCCCGACGCCCGGTTCATCTGGGCCCACCGTGATCCGTACAAGGCCACCGGATCGTTGGGCAATCTGCTGAAACTTCCCAAGAGCATGGTCCTGCACCCCGAAGCTCAAGCCGAGGTCGACTGGGCGACCAACCTCAAAGAACAGATGAGCCAACACGTCACGCGTCCGCCGCGGACCCGCGCGCGGATCGGCGACGACCGGTTCTTCGACATGTACTACCACGAGATGATGGCCGACCCGATGGGCGTCATGCGCCGCATCTACGAGTGGACCGGCGATCCACTCGACGCGGACACCGAAGCGAGCATGCAGAACTGGCTGGCCGATCACCCCCAGGACCGGTACGGCAAGAACGCCTACACGCTCGACGAGTACGGCCTCACCGTCGAGGAGCTGACCCCGATCTTCGCCGACTATCTCGAGGCATTCGACATCGAACTGGAGGGCACACAGTGAACCCGGACGATCTCTATCACGTCGGACTGATCGTCGACGATGTGGAGGCAGCCGCGGCGCGGCTGACCGCGGCCGCCGGATACGAATGGACCCAGCCGGTGCAGGCCACCCTGTCGGTGACCACCGACGGGAGCGAGATGGATGTGCCGTTCGCCTTCGTCTATTCGCTGCAGGCCCCGCATCTGGAACTGATCCAAGCGGTGCCCGGGTCGGTGTGGACCGCCGCACCGGGTCAGGCGGCCCATCACCTCGGCTACTGGGTCGACGATCTCGCGTCGGCCGCCGCTCAACTGGAATCCTCGGGCTTTCGGTTGGAAGCCCGACCCAGCGGTGACGAACTCTCCCAATTCGCCTACTACATCGATCCCGCCGGGGTGCGGATCGAGATCGTCGACCGGGCGCTGTTCCCGGATTGGCCGGGATTCCTGAACGCGATGCGTCGGGGCTGATCATGACCGATTTGGAAGGCCGCCGCGTCGTGGTGACCGGCGCGGCCACCGGTATCGGTGCTGCCGCGGTGAGCGCCCTGACGGCGGCGGGCGCGCAGGTCTTGGCCACCTTCCACCATTCCCCGCAGGTCGAGGCCGGTGGGGAATGGGTGTCGTGCGATGTCACCGATCCGGAAAGTGTCGCGCAGTTGTTTGCCACCGCTGAGAACCGTTGGGGCGGAATCGATGTCCTCATTCACGCTGCCGGTGCCTGGAAGCCGGGCATTCCCGGCCAGATCGACCTGGCCGATCTGGATGCGGTGATGGCCACCAACTTCACCTCGACGGTGTTGACCAACCAGGCGGCGTACCGGCTCATGAAGAGCTCCGGGGGTGGGCAGATCATCAACTTCGGCTCGGCAGAAGCCGTGATGGGCAGCCCGCTGGCCGCCGGCTACGCGGCCGCCAAGGCGGCTGTGGCGGCCTGGACCCGCTCGGTAGCCAGGACGTGGGCCTCCGATCAGATCACCGCCAATGCGCTGGCGCCCGCCGTGGACACCCCCGGCGCCCAGCGGCTGCGCGAGTTCCTCGGTCCCGAGGCTGCGCCGTTCCTGGAGCAACAACTGCAACAGTCGATTCCACTCGGAGGTGGTCTGGGCGACCCGCTGCGTGACATCGGCCCGGTTCTGGTGTTTCTCAGCAGCCCCGCAGCCCGGTTCATCACGGGTCAGCTGATCGCCGTCGACGGAGGATTGGTCATGCTCGGCAGTTGAGCCCCAGCTAGCGCTCCACCAGAAGGGATGCCGCAATGAAGGTTTCGACGGTCACCGCGCCCGGCACGACCGAACTGCTCGACGTCGACCAGCCACAGCCCGGGCCGGCAGACATCCTCGTCCGTATGCGTGCCTGCGGAATCTGCGGTTCCGATGCTCTGTACATCAGCATCGGGGGAGTGCCTCCACGCCAGGGGTGCACACCGCTGGGCCATGAACCCGCCGGCGAGGTGGCGCACGTCGGCGCTGAGGTCAACGGGGTCAGCATCGGCGACCATGTGGTCATCAACCCGATGGCCGCGCCGAGCGGGATCATCGGCAATGGCGGGGCCACCGGTGCCTTGGCTGATTATCTGTTGATCGAGAATGCGGTCCGCGGCCTCTCGTTCGAGGTCATTCCCGATCACATCCCGTGGGAGGTCGCAGCGCTCAACGAACCCATGGCGGTCGCCCGGCACGGCGCCAACCGGTGCAACCCCAAACCGGGGGACAAGGTGGTGGTGTTCGGGCCGGCCCCGTCGGCCTGGGCGCCGCCTTGGCGTTCAAGTCGCTCGGTGCCGGCCATGTGGTGGTCGTCGACATCCTTGCCCGCCGGCTGGACAAGGCGATGCAGATCGGCGCCGACGCCGTCGTCAACTCGACCGAGGAGAACGTCGTCGAACGGCTGATCGAGCTGCACGGCGAGGGCGAAGCGATGTGGCCCGGGAAGGCCGGAACCGATATCTACCTCGACGCTGCGGGCGCACCTGCCGTGGTGACCACCGCGCTGGCTGCGGCGAAACGGCACGCAACCCTGGGTGTGGTCGGGGTACACAAGGAACACGTGCCGGTCGACTTCGTCAACATCATGAGTAACGAAATCACCGTGGCCGGTTCGATGGGCTATCCCGACGAAATCTTCGAGGTGACCAAGGATCTCGTCGAGAACTGGGAGAAGTACGCGTTGATCGTGAGCCACACCATGCCGTTCGACAAGGTCGGTGATGCGCTCGAACTGGCCGCTACTCCGGGCGTGGCCGACAAGGTCGTGATCACCTTTCCGTAGGCCACCGGCTCACTCCAGGATCGCGAGTGCTGCGCGCCCGGGTGATCCAGTTCCGGTAGCCGCGCCTAATCGGCGTCCTCGTCGTCGCGGTGTGCTGCCTCGATCACCTCGGGCGGGACCGGCTTCTGCAACCATGCCCGCATCCGCATCAAGCCTCCGGCGACGGTGCCGACGGCGACCACCGCCGCGACAAACCAGAGTGCAGTGGACATAGCCCCAGTGTCCGCCTTCGAGAGGCCGGATGGGCCGCTTTGCGCCGGGCTGAGCGGCGTGCGGAACATGGCGACGACACCAGCGCGGCGGCTGCTGTGCTGATCGCGGGTGGTCAGCTCACCCAGCGCGTCAGTGCGCCGGCACGGGGGTGACCGCGGTATCGGACTCGATGGGACCGGGCGGAAACAGCAGACCGCAGACCAGCGCACCGGCGGCGAAGATCACCGCACCCCAGAAGAACGTGGTGGTGTAGCTCTGCATCGCGGCCATCGCCTGGGTCGCGGGGTTGGGTACGCGGCCCTGCAGGTAGTCCGACGCCGCGGCCGCGGCCAGCGCGCTCAACACAGCCGTGCCGATCGACCCGCCGATCTGTTGGAACGTGCTCACCGCCGCGGAGGCGACACCGGCGTCGTCGGCCTGCACCCCGGATGTGGCGGCCGCCATCGCGGGCGCCATCACCAGACCCAGGCCGAGGCCCGTGATCACCAGACCCGGCACCACATGCGTCACGTACGAGCTGTCGAACCCCAACTGGGTGAACAGCAACAGGCCGACGGCCGCCAACAACATGCCGGTGAACACCGAGAGCTTGGGTCCCACCGTGGCGGTGACCTTCGCCAGAGCGGTGGCCGACACGGCCAGCGCCGCGATCATGGGCAGGAATGCGAAGCCGGTCTGCAGCGGCGTGAACTGCTTGACCGTCGACAGGTAGAAGGTCAGGAACAGCAGGACGGCGAACATTCCTGCGCCGCAGACCAGCAGTGCCACGTAGGCGCCGCCGCGGGTGCGGTCGGCCAGGATGCGCAGCGGCAACAGAGGATTGGCGACGTCACGTTCGATGAGCAGGAAGATGCCGATGAGCGAGACGCCCAGGGCGATGCAGGTCAGCGTCACGGTGCTGGTCCAGCCCTGCGCTTCGGCGTTGCCCAGGCCGTACACCAGCGCGACCAGACCGCCGACGATGACCAGTGAACCGGGCAGGTCGAGGCGTGCCCGGGTCTCTGAGCGGCCCAAGGCCGGGATCAGGATGACGGTCCCGATGACGGCGATCAGGGCCAACGGCGCATTGACATAGAGGCACCAGCGCCAGGACAGGTACTCGGTCAGGGCGCCACCGAGAATCAGGCCGATCGCGCCGCCACCACCGGAGATGGCACCGAAGACACCGAATGCCTTGGCGCGCTCGTCTTTTTCGGTGAACGTGACGGTCAGCAGGGAAAGAGCGGCCGGGGCGAGCATGGCGCCGAAGACACCCTGCAGCGCACGGGCGGCAATGAGCACTTCGATGCTGCCTGCCACGCCACCGAGCACCGACGCCGAGGCGAAGCCGATCAACCCGACGAGGAACATCGGCTTGCGTCCCACCAGGTCGCCCAGGCGACCCCCGACCAGCAACAGCGATCCGAAGGCCAGGGCGTATCCCGTGATCAGCCACTGCCGGGCGTCGTCGGAGAAGCCCAGGTCCAGTTGGGCCGACGGCAGGGCGATGTTGACGATGGTGGCGTCGAGCACCACGACCAATTGGGCCAGCGCAATGACGCCCAGGATCAACCACTTCGAACCGCCGACGGTGCGCTGCGCGCGGGGTTCGGGCGCGCGGTGCCGACCGCCGGCGCGCGGTTCTGCCGGGCGCGTCGAGTTCAGAGTGGTCACTTGGCCTCCAAAGCGGAAAGATTCTTCCGTTTCAATGTAGACTATCCGGAAGCGTGATTCCATTTCGATGAGTGGGGTAGTGACGTGGCGTTCAGCACAGCACGCGGGCACCGACGGCTCGAGGACGTCTCGTATCCTGGCGGCGTGCTGCGCCCCGGATCGACCGCCGACTCCGAGGGGAAGACGCTGCGACGGGACGCCGCGCGCAACCGTCAGCGTGTCCTCGACGCAGCCGCCCAGGCGTTCGCCGAGGTGGGCCTGGACGTCGGCTACGAGGAGATCGCCCGGCGGGCCGGGGTCGGGGTGGGCACGGTGTACCGCCGGTTTCCTGAACGTGCCGAACTCGTCATCGCGTTGTTCGAGTCGCGCGTGGATGTGCTGGTCGACGTGGCCGATGCCGCCCTGGAAAAGCCCGACGGGCTGGCCGGTCTGCGATGGTTCCTGGAGCGGGCGGTGGAGATGCAGGTCGAGGATCGCGGTCTTCAGGAGTTGGTGGCCGGCAGTTCATTTCGCGATGAACGCCTGGTGCGGGTGCGTCGTCGGATCGAACCCGCGGTGGCGAGCTTGCTGGATCGCGCCAAGCGGGAAGGTGCCGTTCGCGCCGACGTCGAACCGCTGGACATCGGTGCGCTCATGATGGTGGTGAGCACCATGCGCACCCCGAGCCAGCCCCAACTATGGCGGCGTTACCTGGAATTGGTGTTCGACGCGCTGGTGCCGCGCGCGGAGGGCGCGAGGCCACTGCCGCTGCGGGCTCCGACCGAAGTCGAGATGGAGGAGCTGGCGATCAGCATGCGCAAGGGGAATCAGCACTGACGGAAAGTCGTTTGCCGCCACGGGAACCGCTCGTACGGGTGGTCGTCATGCAGATTTCCTGGCCGGTCGGCAAGAACGGTGGTCAACCGTTGTCCCGCCAGGTGATCACCTCTTTGAGCGACGTGAGGTCATAGCCGTCGTCGGCGGTGAGTTCGGTCTGGAATAGCGTGACGCCGGCCTCGCGGAAGGCCTCGGCGCTCTCGGCGTCCGCCCAGAGGGTGGAGCGTTCGATATCGGCGCCGTTGCGGCCGAACGAAGCTGCCAGCTCGTCGACGCGGTCGCTGGAGCGGCGGAACGCGTCGAGATCCTGAAACGCGTGCCAGATGTCGGCGTGCCTGGCCACGGCGGGCAGCGAGCGTTTGGGCCCGGTGCCGCCGATGAGGATCGGGATCTTGCGCATCGGCGGCGGAACCAGTGCGGCGAACCGGTTTTCGATGCGGATCAGGCCCTCGTCGAACAGGTCGAAGCGGGAACCGAAGGTGCCGAAGTCGTAACCGTAGGTGGTGTAATCCTTTTCGTACCAACCCGCACCGAGTCCCAGGATGAGGCGGCCGCCGCTGATGTGGTCGACGGTGCGGGCCATGTCTGCCAGCAGGTCCGGGTTGCGGTAGCCGACCCCGGTCACGAGGAGCCCGATCTCGGCGTGTGAGGTGATCTCGCCCCACGATGCGAGCGCGGTCCAGCCCTCGAAGTTGGCTACGTCGGGCTGCTCGTCGAACATGACGGGCTTGCCGTCGACGATGGCCTTCATCGCCGGTCGGTGGAAGTGGTCGTAGCCGAAGATGACATCGACGCCGAGGTCCTCGGCGGCCAGCACAGCATCGCGCCAGGTGGCGTAGTCGGGTGTTCCACCGGGCTGAATCTGCACGGCGACGCGGACGGGTCGGGTCATGGAATGCTCCTGAGTCGGGGGAGAGGCGACTCTTGCGGCAAGTCATCGGGTGCGGGGTTTTATTCCGGATCGTGGCAGCATCGATGAGCATGATCTCGATGGAGCGTGTGACGCCGCCGATGAACGCCGATGAGCGGACTACCCTGGAGAGTTGGCTGAATTTCTACCGCGCGACGTTGGCGTTGAAGTGCGCGGGTCTCGATGATGAGCGGCTGCGGGTCGCGTCGGTACAGCCGTCGCCGATGACGTTGATCGGGTTGGTGCAACACGCGGCGGAGGTGGAGCGGAACTGGTTTCGCCGGGTACTCGCCGGCGAAGTGGCGCCCCCCATCTTCGGGCCAGGCGATCATCCCGCGGGTCATGACGGGGGCTTCGAAATCTCTGGGGACGCATCCTATGGTGCCGCAATTGAGTTGTGGCAGAACGAGATCGAGCATGCGAATGCAAACTGCGCCGAGCGTGGCCTCGACGACACCAGCGAATTCATGGGCACCAGGGTGAGTCTGCGCTGGATTTATATCCACATGATCGCCGAGTATGCCCGGCACTGCGGACATGCTGATCTGATCCGTGAACGTATCGACGGCCTCACCGGGGTCTGACCCGAAAGGCTCACCCACTCATTGCAGAATCGCCCGCGCCGCGCGCTCGGCGATCAGCATGACCGGCGCGTTGGTGTTGCCCGAGGTGATGGTGGGCATCGCCGAGGCATCCACCACGCGCAGGCCGGCCACCCGGTACACCCGGCAGTCGGTGTCGAGCACGGTGGCGGGCGAGCGCGGCAGACCTCGGGTGTCGAAGGCACCCATCGCGCAGGTACCCACGGGGTGGAAGATGGTGGTGCCCAGTTCGCGGGCCGCGGTCTGCAGATCGTCGTCGCTGACCAGTTGCGGGCCGGGGAGCATCTCTTCCGGCTGGTAGCGGGCCAGGGCCGGTGCCGCCATGATTTGGCGGGTCATCCGCAGGCCGCGCACGGCGACGTCGCGATCGGCGTCGGTGGACAGGTAGTTGCACAGGATCTTCGGGCTGGTCAGCGGATCGGCGGTGGCCATGCGCACGTGGCCCCGTGAGGTGGGGCGCAGGTTGCAGACCGAGGGCGTGATGGCGGCGAACGGATGCAGGGCCTCGCCGAACTTCGGCAGGGACAACGGCTGCACGTGCCATTCCATATCCGGGCTGGCCAGGCTCGGATCGCTCTTGGCGAACGCCCCGAGCGTGGACGGCGGCATGGTGAGCGGTCCTGAGCGCAGCAGCAGGTACTGAAGTCCCATGCCCGCCCGGGTGATCAAGTTCCGGTACAGCGTGTTGACGGTGCGTGCGCCCTTCACCCGGTAGACGGATCGAATCTGCAGGTGGTCCTGCAGGTTCTCGCCGACGCCGGGCAGATCGACGGCCACCGGCACCTGATGCTGGGCGAGCAGCCCGGCCGGGCCCAGGCCCGAGACCTGCATCAGGTGCGGTGAGCCGATGGCACCGGCGCTCAGGATGACCTCCCGGCGCGCGCGGACGTTCACGGTCTGGCCGTCTTTGAGCAGGCGCAGGCCGGTGACCCGGTGCTGCGCGGTGGTCCAGGCACCGCGGCGCTGATGCTCCTGGACCTGGTCGTCCATCAGCAGGCGGAGAGCCTGGGTGTGGGTGTACACGGTGAGATTGGGACGCCGCGAGATCGGGTGCAGGAACGCATCGGCCATCGACCAGCGCCGACCACGTCGTTGATTGACGTGGAAGTACGCGCTGCCGGAGTTGTCGCCCCGGTTGAACTCCTCCTTCGGCTCGATGCCGGACTCGGCGGCAGCGGCCTGCCAGGCGTCCAGGATCTTCCAGCGCACGCGGGGCCGCTCGACCCGGATCTCACCGTCGGCGCCGTGCCAGTCGTCGGCGCCGCCGAAGTAGTTCTCCAACTCCTTGTAGATGTCCAGGGTCTGGCCGTCGGGGCCACCCCACAGCCAGCGGTCGTCGCCGGTGGCCTCGGCCCACAGCTCGTAATCGCTGGCCTGCCCGCGCATGTGGATCATGGCGTTGATCGATGAGCAGCCACCGATCACGCGACCGCGTGCGTAGATGATGCTGCGGTCGGCCAGGCCCGGATCGGGCTCGGTGGTGAAGCACCAGTCGGTGCGGGGGTTGGCGATGGTGTACAGGTAGCCCACCGGCACCTTGATCCAGAACCAGTTGTCCTTGCCGCCGGCTTCGATCAAGAGCACCCGGTGATCCGGGTTGGCGCTGAGCCGGTTGGCGAGCAGGCAGCCCGCGCTGCCCGCGCCCACGATGATGTAGTCGTATTCGTCCACAGGGCTGGTTTCCGGCACCGTTCCTCCATTGCGCGTCGTTGCGTGTCCTAGTGTGCGCGATGGCGGTCCGGGATCGGGCATTCCCCTCGGCGCTGTCGGCACCGAGCATGAAGTCGATTCGTTCCGAACACCGACATACCGTTGTCGTGGCAGTGGCTGACGCTGGTGTCATGACTGAGAACATGAAGACGGTGGAAACAGACGCGGCTGCTGCGGATGCGGCACTGGCGGTGTGGTTGCAGATGTGGAACACGGACAGTGAGATCGCGCGACGGATCTGCAGTGCGGATTTTCGGATTCACTTCCTGATCCCCGAGGAGGACGGGTCGAACCCGGGCGACGATGTGCTGGGCGCGGAGTCTTTCGTTCGGTTCCTGGACCGGTGGCGTGAGCGGCATCCGGGTGTGGTGTTCACCGAGGTCGCGCGGGCGGTGGACGGCGCGCACGGGCGGATGCTGTGGAACATGCGGGCCGGGGATGTTGTCGCGGGCGGGATCGATGTCTTCGACTTCGCCGAGGATGGGCTGATTCGCGAGGTGTGGTCGGTGAACGGAACGCGCGCGCACCTGATCTGAGACCGGCAGACTCGTACTCGTGAGGAGAGCCGAACGGTTGTACGCGCTGGTGGATCGGCTGCGGGGATCACGCCGGCCGTTGTCGGCCGCTCGGCTCTCCGAGGAGTTCGAGGTGTCCAAGCGCACGATCGAGCGGGATATCCAGTCCCTGCAGTTTGCCGGGGTGCCGATCTATGCCGACCACGGGGTGTCGGGCGGGTATTCGATCCTGCGCGAGCACTCATTGCCGCCGCTGAATCTGACGGTGCCGGAATCCCTGGCGGTGCTCGCCGGGGTTGGTCTGTTGGAGACCTCACCGTATGGTGCGGCGGCGCGTCGGGCACGGGCCAAGGTCCTTGCGATCAGCCGCGAGGACCAGCTCGCCCCGATCGATGAGGCCTTGGCCTCGATCTTCGTCATCGACTCCCAGCCACCGTCCGCGGCGGCGGTCGCGCTGATTCCGGAGGCGATCGCTGCGCGCCGGGTCGTCCGGTTGAGCTATACCGCGAAGGACGGTGAGACTCAAACGACCCGTGACGTGGAGGCGATGGGTCTGCTGCGCGGAGGTGCCGCCTGGTTGTTCGTCGGATGGTGCCGGCTGCGCGAAGGGATCCGCGGATTCCAGCTGGACCGCATTCGACAGCTGGAGATCACCGATGAGGTGTTCCCCGAACGTGATTCGGCAGTATTGGAGGCGGATCTCTCGCGGTGGAGCACGCGACGGCTCGGGTAAGCCGGCGTGATCGGTCGTAGTGGACGTGGAGGCGTGTACGCCGGGTCGCTCATGTTGGAATCGGCCGGAGTCGCGCCGCGGCGCGATTGAGGTCCAGGATGTCGGCGAAGACGGGTCCTTGGATTGGTTCCCAGGTACCGATGATCGCCAGGAGTGCTTCGCGCCGTATCAGTACGGTCTCTTGATCGGCGAGTGCGATCGCCGCTTTCAGTTGATCGGCGTTGAGTTCGGTGCAGTAAGCCGGTGCCCCTGCCTGCAATCGCCAGGCGTCTTCGACGCTTCCCGCATCGACGTAGTCGAAGCCGGTGTCCTCAACGAGGTGCTCAAGGAGTTGTTTTGCAGAATCGTTTCCAGCCACCGGAATGGCGAGTCGCTCGACGGAACCCTTCGGTCTGCCCTTGTCTGCAAGTGTCACCTGGAGCATCGCATTCCATGCTCGGGCCACGGGGCGTTCCATCCGCTGCTCGATCCAGACACCTTCGGGTAATCCGGCGTCGATTGCGGGGATTCGGCCATCCCGGGGCGGGTAGTAGTTCGACGTATCGGCCACCGGAACGTCGACAGGAACCCGATCAATGGTCGGCTTGAGGTCAGGCATCCGGCCAAACGGGATCGATGTGATGAGGATGTCGACACCCTCGCCCACCTCATTGAGGGTGGTTGCAGAAGCGCCGAGCTCGCGAGCCAGACCGGCCAAGTCTTGCGGGTGGTGTCTGCCGGCGATCTGCACGGCATGGCCGGCTGCACTGAACTTATGTGTGAGCTTGGCGCCGATGTTGCCGGTGCCGATGATCCCGATCTTCAAACTGATTTTCCCCTAGGTTGTTTGACAACGACGATGATGTCGGTAGGACCAATCGTGTGGCTTCCGGTGATGACGCGCAATGACTAATAGCGCCTCAGTCATTACCCTGTGGGTCATGAAACGGGTGGAGATCCGCGAGCTGGAGTACTTTCTTGCCGTTGCCGACACGCTGCACTTCGCCCGGGCCGCAGACCAGCTCGGCATTGCACCTCCGCCGCTGTCGCGGGCAATCGCCCACCTCGAAAGGCGGTTGGGCGTCGGCTTGTTCGAGCGCACGAGCCGTAGCGTGCAACTGACGGCCGCCGGCCGTGTGTTCAGGACCGAAGCCCGTGCCACCTTGCGCTGCCTCGATCGTGCCGTCGCCCGGGCGCAACAGGTCGGCGAGGGAGCAATTCGGATAGCGACCCCGCCCGGCACCGGCGCGGGTTTACTTCGTGAACTGGTTCGTGCCTACCTCGGCCGATACGGCCGTGACACGATCGAACTCGTCTTCACCCGAGAACAGACATCAACGGTTCGCGATGGCAGGGCCGATCTGGCACTGGTGTGCTCAGCGGGCGATGATCTCACCGGCCTGGATTCCCGGATTGTCGCCACCGAACACCCGGTGGCGCTCATCTCAGCCGAACATCCGTTGGCGAGGCAGTCGGTACTGAGCCGGGACCGTCTGGTGAAAGAACCGGCTTACGTCGCCGACCTGCCTCCCGTGGGCTTTGACGCGTTGATTGACCTGGTGGCGACCGGACAACTGATCGCGGTCGTCGGCGACAGTGCTGCCGACCGGTTGGGACTCCATGTCGCCGCCGTCCCGATTGTCGGGATGCCGCCGATCGAGGTGCGGCTGGCGTGGCCGACCGACTCGCGCGATCATCGAATCGCGAATCTGCTTGCCTTGGAATCGACCTCGAATGAAGGGTTCACGCAACGCTGCTGATGATCGCCACAACGAGCCCGCCCAGCGTCAGCAGCCCGACGAGCGTCGCGGCGGCGATGGCCCGGCGGCGTCGGTGCTGGCGGGCGGCGGCGAGTGCCACCGCAATGCTGACGAGGATCAACGCTGCGTAGGCCGCGAGCGCCACCGTCAGCGTCGCCGCTGACGCCGCTGACGCCGCTGACACCGTGTCGGCCAGAGTCACGTTGTGCATGCCGTCAGCCTACGACGCGGGCAGGACGGAAATAATTGGGCGCCAGTCGGGTCGGGAAAGCTGGCGGATCCTCGGGGTCAGCGCCACGGCCGGCTTGGCCGAGTGGATGCGGGCTAGAGCTGTCCGAGGGGCCGGCACACGTTGGACAGGGCGTTCCAATACTGCCCTTGGGGACAGTCTTCCGCCGGACGCGGTGTCTGGCAGGTGTTGGTGATCGGATCCCAGAACTGGCCGTTGATGCAGTTGAGGGGAGTTGCTGAACCGATTCCGGCGCCGAAGAATGACGCAGCGGCGATGGGAACCGTGGTGAGCAGGGCGATTGTCGGCCGCACTAAGTAATTTCGCATAGCTTGATCTTGCCCGACGCCGTGCGTCCCCAAACCGAGAAGGCTCTGCTCCATTGCCGATTTGGTAGGCGGTTTCACACAAGTATGACTACGGTGTGCCCATGGTATTGACGCTAGTGTCAGTTATCCGAGGCGGAAGTTCCAAAATGCTGGTCGGCGCCGCGGCGCTGGTGCTGGCCGGGTGTTCGCCGTCGACCGGAACGACGACGCCGAGTGCTGAAGGGCAGCCAGTCACCGCTTCCTATGTGACGTCGCCGTGTCCGGTGCCGATGGTGGTCGGTATGCCGGAGGCGGATCTCGGGCCCGACGTCATCTGCGGCACCCTGACGGTCCCGCAGAATCGGGCGCGGGCCGACGGGCGGACGATCGAACTGACCGTCGCGACGCTTCCGGCGCAGTCGCCCGATCCCGGTCGGGCTCCGATGGTGTACCTCAACGGCGGGCCGGGCAGCACCATCCTGCCGTACGGTGAGGCGTTGCGGAGTCTGGGCATCAACCGCGACCGCGACGTGATCCTGGTCAGCCAGCGCGGCACCCTGCATGCCGATCCGGCATTGACATGCCCCGAAATAGACCAGCTGACAGCACAATCGACGGGCCTGTCGATGCTGGCTCCGGCAACGGCGGCGCTCAGCGTCGACGCAGTGCGGGCCTGTCGTGACCGGTTGGCCGCCCAGGACATCGATCTGAGTGCCTTCAACACCACCGAGAATGCTGCCGACTTCGCCGACTTGCGCACAGCGATGGGCATCGAGTCCTGGCATGTGTATGGCGTTTCGTACGGGACGAACCTGGCGCTGCAACTGATTCGCGATCATCCCGAGGGCATCAGCAGTGTCATCCTGGACTCGGTCGTTCCGCCGCAGCGGAACCTGGTCGCCAATCTCTGGGCCAGCGCCGCCGGGGGTCTCAACGCCGTGTTTGATGCCTGCGCCGCGCAACCGCGTTGCGCCGCCGCCTATCCCGATCTGGCACAGGAATTTTCGACGACCGTCCGGCGGCTGGCGGAGGAACCGATGGTGGTGGAACTTCCGCCATCGGCGGACCGGCCGGCGCAGGCCGTGGTGCTCGACGGATACAAGCTGGCCAATGTCGCGGTGCTGGCGAGCATGGACGCCGACCGCTACCCGGGCTTGCCCCAGCTGATCCACACGACAGCCGGGGGAGACGGCACCGCGCTGGCTGAAGCAGTGGCGGCCGGGGTGCCGACGCCCGACCTGTATGGGCATGGGCTGAAGTTCGGCGTGGTCTGCGGGGAGTCCCTGCCGTTCACCACGCCCGAGGCGATGGCCGCCGCCGGGCAACAGGCGTTCCCCGAATTTCCCGCCGAGGTGCTGGACATTCTGCCGCAGTTCGGCCGCCCGCTAGACGACTGCCCGGCCTGGGATGTCAGCGCCGCCGACCCGAGCATCGCCGACCCGGTCCACAGCGATCTGCCCGTGCTGGTGATGGCCGGCACCTTCGACGCGATCACCCAGGCCAGCCTGGCCGACGTCGTCGCCGAGACGCTGCCGAACAGCACCGTGGTGCGTTTCCCCGCCATCGGTCATGACGTCTACGAGGAGTCGGAGTGCGGGCGGGCGGTGGTGGCCGACTTCCTGAATGATCCGGACTCACCGGTCGCGGAATGTGTTTCGCAGATGAGCATTCCGGAGTTCATCAGCTGATTCGCGGGTAGGAAATGCCCGCAGGACGTCGCCGTGCGAGCTCGGTGAGTGGACGGCCGTAGGGGAGCCCGATCATGTCCGATTCTTGGGGACGGTGGGTGGGCGGGCGTGCGGACCTCGGGTCACCGCGTGGAGGCGGATTTCGGGTAGGTCCACCGAGGCGGGCACCGTATCCAGGAACAGGACCGCCTGGGCCACGTCGTCAACCGTCACTGCGAACATCTCGAAGGGGACATCGGTGAGCATGTCGGTTTCCACCGGGCCTGGGGTGACGATGTTGACATTGATCCCGTCGCGGTCGACCTCCAGCGCCAGGGCTCTGGCGAAGGCGTTCATGCCTGCTTTGGAGGCCGAGTAGGCCGTCCGTCCGGGCATGGGTTCGTGTGCCGAGGACGACGAGATGAAGATGAAGCGTGACCCGGCCTGCATCAGGGGCAGCGCGGCCTGGGTCACCACGAAACAGGAATCGAGATTGGCCGACATCGTCGTCCGCCACTGATCGAAGGTCTGCTTGCGGGCGTAGGTGCCGTCGAGGACGCCTGCGGCGTGCACGAGCAGGTCGATACGTGTCAGATCGGACACGGCCGCATCGAACGAGGAGGGCGAGGCGGCATCCGCGACGATGTACCGCGCGCCGATCTCGTCGGCGGCTGCGCGCAGCGGGGCTTCACGGCGGGCAATGAGCACGACGTCGTAACCGCTCGCGGCGAGGTGGCGCCCGCAGGCCTTGCCGATTCCTCCGCTGCCGCCGGTGACCACTGCGGTGCGTGTCAGCATCGGTAGATCCTTTCGGGGTCGGGGGGCGTATTCCGAGCGTGGCCTCAGCACGTCGACGTCCATCGGCTTCCGGTTCGGATTCGGTGGATGCAGACCGCCGACGATTGCGTGTGGGCCGCCATGCACCGCACTCGCGTCACGTCCGTGACGTTCCGCGGCAGGCCGCGCATGCGTGAAGCCGCCATTCCGACCCCTTCGGTCATCGCAGCTGAGACTACGGCCGGGGTGCGACATTAACCGCCAGAATCACTGAGACGCAGGGGACACACCGAAAGCCGCCAGGTTCACTGCCAAATCCGCTGCAGGTCGGTTACTTGCTGACTCAAAAAGATCGATCCGTGACCAGTGTCTACCCCGAGATTGAGGTAATTGGCGACTATCAAGGATTGAGGCAATGGCGACTGTCAAGCGCCGCACGATCTGGCCTTCATATCGGAGATTTCTGATCATCGCCCCGTTTGCTGGCGCCTTTGACTATCGCGCAAGCACCATAAACCGAACGTTACATGTAACATTCTGGCATGGCAGTGAGAGACAGGGTCGGTGAGTACCGACGACGGATGCGAGAGCGTGGCCTCCGACCACTGCAGGTATGGGTTCCCGATGTGCGGACGGCAACCTTTGCGGCTGAGGCGCACAGGCAGGCCGCGTTGGTCGCGGGGGCGGACGAAAGCAGTGACGACCAAGAGTTCATTGAGGCGATCTCGTCGCGGTGGGACGAGGAGTGAATCGAGGGGAGATCTGGACCGTGTCCGGGGGCATTTACGCGGCGAAGCCGCGTCCGGCAGTCATCGTTCAGGATGACCTCTTCGATGCCACGAGTTCGGTGACTGTTGCTCCGATGACCAGCATGCTGCTGGATGCGCCGCTAATACGCATTCGCGTGAGCGGCGGAGACGGGCGGCTTTCGGGACTCGATCATGACAGTGACGTGATGATCGACAAGCTCACGACGGTCAGGAGGTCGAATGTCCACGTCCGGGTTGGCCGGCTCACAGCCGAGCAAGTCGTTGAGGTCGAGCGGGCAATGATGGCATTCCTTGGTCTCGCACGGTAAGTGGAAACTGTTGGGCAGCAGCGTTGTCGAAACGCACATAGTGCGGCACACCGTGGGTGAGGGTCAGGCGTTCCAGCACATCGACGACACCATCGGCGTCGATGGTGCGGTCGACCTCGATGACGAGTGCTTCGCGTGGGGTAGGCATGTCCGTAGCCTGTAGGACATACCAACAAGTTGACATAATGTAGATTATCGGCACAAACCTGACGTGGACGAACGCTCCGCGGTGGCCTGCGTCTGCCGATCGTTCGATCCGGAACGGGATGGGAGAAACCCGGGAACGTCCGAAAGTCGTCCGACTTCTCGCCCGGCGTTCCAGCGTTCTTCGACAGCGCCACCCGCCCACGCCTCCGCCGGAACCTGCGCCTGCGCGGCCGGCAAGCGCATGACGCTGGACCCGGATCCGCGACGGCAGTGGCCGGACCCAGATGATCTGACGGTCCAGAACTGCCCGACACCGGCGGGCACCCCGGGGCCCCCGAGTCCTGCGCCACACGCTCAATTCGTCACAGTGACGTTTTGGGGTGGTTCGGCGGGTCGTGTTCGCGCGGTTCGCAGCGTCAAGGGTGGCCGCGCGGTCGAACGTGCAGGTGTTCGCTCGCCTCGCGGGTGACCACGAAATACCGCCGACCGGCTTGTCCCGGATGCCGGGGCCACTGGCTGACAAGCCAAAGGTTTCGAAGGCGCTGCCAAAGGCGCTCCCCCGCAACTCAGTTGAGGCGCGCCGTACGCAGGTCGAGTCGGCCGGCACCGCCGTTTGCTTTTTGCTATTTGAGCGCGTTGATCAGGTCGCAGACGGTGTGGTGTGCTTCGAGCGGATGGCGTAAGCGACCCTTGGGGTTGATTGTGTAGGTGTTGCGCCGGCCCTGCCGTGACTTGGTGAGGTAGCCCTCTTCGGTGAGGTCGCTCAGAATGGTTTGCACCGCTCGTTCCGTGATGCCTATCCGCATGCCCAACTCGCGCGCGGTCAAGGGCTCGCCGTTGGCCAGGCACAGCAGTACGTGTGCGTGGTTGGTCAGAAAGGTCCAGCCGGGGCTGGTGGGCGCATCCGGTGTGGCCTGAGCTTGTCGTGCTGACACGTGTTCAGATAGTAGTACTGTCATTCGCGTAATTCACTTCGTGAGTCGAGCTGGTTGCTCGCCGTTGTGCCCCCCGGTGTGGCGGCGTCGGCGTCGGTTTGCTGATCCGGTGCGGGTGTCGCGCTGGCCCGAGCGGCGTCGTCATTGGTGTCGGGGCCGGCGGCGAGACTCCAGATGATGGAGCCGGCCAGGACCACGATGATGGCGCCGAGCGTGACAGGGATGGGCAGTTTGCCGACGGGGGTTTCAGCCAGGATGAGTTTGACGCCGGCGAACGCGAGTAGGACCGCGAGGCCATAGTGCAGTTTGGTGAAGCGGCGCAGCAAGCCGGCGAGGCAGAAGTAGAGGCTGCGTAGACCCAGCACGGCGAACGCGTTGGCGGTCCAGACGATGAAGGTGCTGGTGGTGATGGCCAGGACCGCGGCCACGGAATCGATGGCGAAGATCAGATCGGTGGCCTCGACGGCGACCAGGACGACGAAAAGCAGTGTGGCAACGCGCTTTCCGTTGATCCGGGTAAAGAATTGGCCGCCGTGGTAGGCGGTGTCGGTGGGTATCAGGCGTCGGACGAGTCGTACCAGCAGGTTGCGTTCGGGCTGCAGATCCTGATCGTGGCGAAACGCCATCTTGTAGGCGGTGTAGATCAGGAAGGCTCCGAAGAGGTAGGCCGTCCAGAAGAAGGTTTGCAGCAGTTCGGCGCCGATGAAGATGAACACCAGGCGAAAGAGCAGGGCGCCGATGACTCCCCAGAACAGCACCTTGTGTTGGTAACGGTCGGGCACCGCGAAGTAGGTGAAGATCAGCGCGAAGACGAAGACGTTGTCCACCGACAGCGCTTTTTCGATGAGGTAGCCGGCGAAGTAGGCGCCGCCGGCGTCGGCGCCGTAGGACCACCAGATGATGACGCCGAACCCGAGCCCGGCGGCGATCCACAGGCCTGACCAGATTGCTGCCTCACGGAATCCGACGACGTGGTTGTCGCGGTGCAGGAAGAGGTCGACGGCGAGCATCGCCGCGATGGCGGCGGTCAGGGCGATCCATGCCCAGAGCGGAACCTGTAAGGCCAGTTGGTCCATTTTCAGGAAGTACCCCTTCGGCGGGAGGGCTGACCCGGTGGGCCAGTACCCGGACAATAATACGAAGGCTAAATCACGAACTACACTTCGTCAATAAGGGGCGTCGGAGTAGGTCGCCGGAGCAGTCATGGTTGGTCCGGCGTCGAGTTGAGCGTGGAAGGCAAGGTTGCCACCGGCAGTTGCCCCTGGTGGTCAGGTTGGCTCGCCCCGCATGCTCGTCGACGGGGCTTCCGTCTGACGCGAGAATCCCTGGCGTCAATTGCGCGGCGTCACATGGGCTCTCGGGCCGACTACGTCCGGTCGGGACGGTGTGGACCTGCGCTCGGCGGCGGCCAGGTGATGGTGTCGCCGCTCTCGCGGACACCCCACTTGCGCTTCGAGGGCTGCCGCATGTCCGGGTGTGAATCCTGCACCGGGGTGATCGCCACCGAGACCCACAGCGCGGTGAGCGTCGCCGCAGCCACCGCGGACACACCGGTCGAGACCGCCAGGACCGCGTCCGCCGAGCTGGTCCGTGCCCACCAGAACGCGCCGACACCGGCGACCGTCGACAGCCCGGACAGATAGGCCGCCGCGACGCACCAGCGGAACCGGCGACGCCGCAGGGTGACGATCGAACAGAACGTGGCGCCGGTGCCCAGCACGGATGCGATCAGCGGCAAGCCACCGCCGACGGCCCACGCGACGATCGCGGTCGCGATCAACACCGTGGCCGCCGTCCACACCACCCGACTCACCCATAGCGGCAGGTGGAGCTCGTCGAGCACCCGGTAACCGATCTGCTTGAGGGTCGCCTCGATCGACCGGTCGCGCGATCGCAGACCGAACACGTGGCTCACCTCCTCAAGAAATGCCTGGTGTCGAGGGTAGTCGCGTCCACAAACCGCCTGGTCAGAACTTGCCGTCGAGGAACTCCGCGTAGGCCGGCAGGTCCAGCTGGCCATGCCCGGACAGCCCGATCACCACGACCTGCTCCCGCGGATCGTCGGCCACATGTGCGGCGGCGGCCGCGATGGCGTGTGTCGACTCCGGAGCCGGCACGATGCCCAGGCTCCGCGCGAACTGCACCCCGGCGGCGAACGCATCATGTTGCGAGATCGCCACGCCCTCAACCAGTCCGAGCTCGACGGTGTGGCTCAGCGCGGGCGCCATGCCGTGGTAGCGCAGCCCGCCCGCGTGGATCGGGTCCGGTACGAAATCCATGCCGAGTGTGTGCATCTTGAGCAGCGGCGTCAGCCCGGCCACATCGCCGTGGTCGTAGCGGTACTCGCCCTGGGTGATCGACGGGCAGGCGGCCGGCTCGGCGGCCACGATCCGCGGGTTCGACCGGCCGTGGATCTTCTCCCGCAGGAACGGGAACGACAGTCCGGCGAGGTTGGAACCGCCTCCGGCGCAACCGAAGACGACGTCGGCGCCGTCCGGCTCCACGAGCGCCAGCTGCGCGACGGCCTCCTGCCCGATGACGGTCTGGTGCAGCACCACATGGTTGAGCACGCTGCCCAACGCGTAGCGGGCCGCCGGGTCGGCCGCGGCGACCTCGACCGCCTCACTGACCGCCATCCCGAGGCTGCCGGTGGTGTTCGGGTCCTTGGCCAGGATGGCGCGCCCCGACTCGGTCAGCGTGGACGGGCTCGAGTGCACGATGCCCCCGTAGGTGCGCATCAGATGCCCGCGATACGGCTTGGACTCATATGAGGCGCGGACCTGCCACACCTCCACCTCCAGACCGAACTGGGCGCCGGCGAACGACAGCGCACTTCCCCACTGCCCGGCGCCGGTTTCGGTGGTCAGCTTCCGCACACCGTCGATGTGGTTGTAGTAGGCCTGCGCTACCGCCGAGTTGGTCTTGTGGCTACCGACGGGGCTGACACCCTCGTACTTGACGTAGATGTGGGCCCCGGTGTTCAGTGCCTTCTCGAAGCGGCGAGCGCGGATCAGCGGAGACGGACGCCACATCGCGTAGATCTCCCGGACCTCCTGCGGGATCTCGATGTAGGCCTCGGTGGTCGCCTCCTGCGCGATCAATCCGCTGGCGAACAGCGGCGCGAGGTCGTCGGGCCCGACCGGTTCCAAGGTGGCGGGATGCAGGTGCGGCGGGATGGGCTCGGAGAGCTCGGCGGCCAGGTTGTACCAGTGCGTCGGCACCCCGACGGTGACGAGGTCGGGGTGGTTGGCGTCGAGCTGTTCCGTCATGCCGGACACTTTAACGGCCGGATTTCCGGTCCAGAAATGCGCAGCAGCGGCAGCTGTCCCAATATGCCGCGCAGCACCGCAGGCATGCGCGTAGCTTGAGGACAGGTTCGCGTCGCCAACGGAGAGGGCGATCATGAAGGCGCTCGTTTACCACGGTCCCGGTGCCAAATCCTGGGAAGAGGTGCCGGATCCCGTCATCCGAAAACCCACCGATGCGATCGTGCGGATCGAGACGACCACCATCTGTGGCACCGACCTGCACATCCTCAAGGGTGACGTCCCGGCGGTGACCGACGGCCGCATCCTCGGCCACGAGGGCGTCGGCACCATCACCGAGGTGGGCGCCGCGGTCACCGACCTGGCCGTCGGCGACCGGGTCATCATCAGCTGCATCTCCGCATGCGGCAAGTGCATCTACTGCAAGAAGGGCGTCTACTCGCACTGCCAGGCCGATGAGGGTGCACCCGGAATCGGTTGGGTCTTCGGGCATCTCATCGACGGCACGCAAGCCGAGTTGGTGCGCGTGCCGTTCGCCGAGACCTCGCTGTACCGGGTGCCCGACGGAGTGCCCGCCGAGCAGGCGGTGATGATCAGCGACATCCTGCCCACCGGCCACGAGATCGGCATTCAGTACGGACAGGTCAAGCCGGGTGACGTGGTGGCCGTCGTCGGCGCCGGACCGGTCGGCCTGGCCGCGATCGCCACCGCCGGTCTGTACGGGCCCAGCCGTGTCATCGCCATCGACCTGGATGCCAACCGGGTGGAACAGGCCAAACGATTCGGCGCCAGCGACGGCGTGGTGGCCTCCGATCCGGATTGGAAAGAGCAGGTGCTGGCGCTCACCGACGGTCTGGGTGTCGACGTGTCGATCGAAGCGGTCGGCATCCCGGCCACCTGGGACATGACGCTGTCGATCGTGCGGCCCGCCGGCCACGTCGCCAATGTCGGCGTGCACGGTAAGCCCGTCGAATTTCCCCTGGACCGGGTGTGGATCGACAACCTGACCGTCACCACCGGCCTGGTCAACACCGACAGCTCGGCCATGCTGATCAAGCTGCTCGCACAGAAGAAGCTGGACGTGGCCGGGTTCATCAGCCACCGGTTCGCGCTCAACGACATCATCGACGCCTACGACACCTTCGCGCGCGCCGCGGAGACCAAGGCGCTGAAGGTCATCCTGCAGGCGTGACCGGCCTCAGCTGGGGCGCGGGGTGAGCCGGATGATGGGCAGTTGGCGATCGGTTTTCTGCTGGTAGCCGGCGAAGCGGTCGGAGGCGGTGATGATCTGTTCCCACGCCGCATCGCGGTCGGCGCCGTGCAACTCCGTGGCGCTGACGTTCTCGGTGCGCCCGCCGATCTCGATGCGCAGCTGGTCGGGGTGGGCGGCGATGTTGTGATACCAGGCCGGGTTGGTCGGCGCACCGGCGTAGGAAGCCACGATCAGCCAGTTGCCGTGCCCGTCGGGGAAGTAGGCGACCGGGGTGCTGCGCTCCAGCCCGCTCTTGGCTCCGACAGTGGTCAGCACCAGGGCAGGCATGGTGCCGAAAGCCTTGCCGGTCTTACGGATCCGGCTGGCGGTGAACCTGTTGACCAGGTTGGCGATCGGCTTGAGGAACGCCGGTTGGTGCACGCCGCGTGTCCCCCGGGGAGTCTCGAACGACATTGCCGCCACCTCGTCTCGTGGTCTCGTGGTCTGCCCTACGACGCGCCCTGCCGCACCGTGGCGAACGGTGCGTTCCCGGAGATCCGGCCGTTGATCCCGGCGGTGACGAACTGCTTGGCCAATCTGACCGCCTCGACGACTGCGGTGCCCTTGGCCAGTTCGGCGGTGATGGCCGCGGCGAGCGTGCATCCGGCGCCGGCCACCCGCTCCCGCCCGACCTTGGGCGCCCGCAGGATCTCGACGTCGCTGCCGTCGAACAGCACATCGACGGCCTCGTCACCGGGTAGCTCGACCCCGCCCTTGGCCACCACATAGCGAGGGCCCAGGTCGGCGATGCGCTTGGCCGCCTCCACCAGGTCCTCGACCGATGCGATGCGGTCCATCCCGGACAGCACCCCGGCCTCGAACAGGTTCGGCGTGACCACCGTCGCCAGCGGCAGGATGCGCTCCCGCAGCGCGGTGTCGGTGTCCAGCGCGGCCCCCGGCTCCTGGCCCTTGCAGATCAGCACGGGATCGACGACCACATGACGCCAGGACTGCCCGGCCAGCGCATCGGCGACGACATCGATGGTCGACGGGGTGCCCAGCATGCCGATCTTGACCACGTCGAGGTCGTACGCCGATGTCGCCGCCTCGATCTGATCGGCCACCACCTGCGGTTCCACCGGCACGAAGCGGTGTGACCAGGACGCCTTCGGGTCGAAGGACACGATGCAGGTCACGGTGCCCAGGCCGTAGGCACCCAATTGCTGGAATGTGCGCAGGTCAGCCTGGAGGCCGGCGCCGCCGGTCGCCTCGGATCCAGCGATGACGTAGGCCAGGTGATTCACGACCTACAGGTTACAGAGGTGCGACCTGGGCGCCGTCACCGCCGAGCTTCATCATGACCGGCGATCTCGAACGAGCGATGAAGGGTGTCAGCCGGGTGCCGAAGAGGCTGTGACCGAAACGATCTGCTGTTTCATCAGTGGCTGATCGCTCTGGGTGCTGTAGTCCCCCAAGGCGCACAGCACGTTCAGTTCCCGGGTCTGACGTCTGCGCTCATGGCAATGGCCTCCGGGTCGGCTTCTGGGGCATCATATGGCCTGGACGTGCATGTCGGACGACTTCTTTTCACAGGGGGCCCGGTTGACAGCGAACGGCGGTCTGATCGGGCGCCGCGACGAATGCGCGGTCCTCCACGGGATCGTCGACGCCCTGCGGGCCGGGGAGAGCCGGGCGCTGGTGCTGCGCGGCGAACCCGGCATCGGCAAGACCGCACTGCTGGATCATCTCGCCGAGGCAGCCGACGGATTCCAGGTGGTGCGCACGGTGGGCGTGCAGGCCGAGATGGAGCTGGCCTTCGCCGGAGTACACCAGCTGTGTCAGCCGTTCCTCGATCAACTCGGCCGGTTGCCGGTGCCGCAACGCGACGCCCTCGGCACCGCACTGGGGATCGCCGAAGGCCCGGTGCCGGACCGCTTCCTGGTCGGCCTGGCGGTGTTGAACCTGTTCTCCGATGCCGCCGCCGAGCGACCACTGATCTGTCTGGTCGACGACGAGCACTGGCTGGACCGGGCCTCGGCGCAGGTGTTGGCCTTCGTGGCCCGCCGGTTGGGTGCGGAGTCGGTGGCGTTGGTGTTCGCCGCCCGCGAACCGACCGACGCGGTGTCCGGACTGCCCACCCTGGTGATCCGGGGTTTGCACGGTTCCGACGCGCGGGCGCTGCTTGATGCGGTGCTGGTCGGCCCCCTCGACGTGCGGGTACGCGACCAGATCGTCGCCGAGACCCGGGGCAACCCGCTGGCCCTGTTGGAGCTGCCCCGGCAGATGAGCG
Source organism: Mycolicibacterium aurum (assembly GCA_900078775.1). Classification (GTDB taxonomy): domain Bacteria; phylum Actinomycetota; class Actinomycetes; order Mycobacteriales; family Mycobacteriaceae; genus Mycobacterium; species Mycobacterium aurum_A. Next base: position 1,947,463 of record LT549889.1, on the reverse strand, counting down.
CCGAGGACCTTGCCGGCGGCTTCGGATTCCCAAGTGCTGCGGATATTTCGACGGACGTGGAGCCCGCGTTCGGGGCGCGTATCGCCGCGTTGCCGCAACCATCCCGGCTGCTGTTGCTGCTCGCCGCGGCCGAACCGACCGGCGATGCCGCCCTGGTCTGGCGGGCCGCCGAGCTCCTCGATATCTCCCCGGAGGCAGCGGTGCCCGCGGTCGAGGCGGACCTGGCCGGATTCGGCACCCGGGTGCGCTTCCGGCATCCGCTGGTGCGCTCGGCGGCGTACCGGGCCGGCACCGTCCAGGACCGTCAGCGGGTGCACCGGGCTCTCGCCGAGGCCACCGACCGGGACCACGATGTCGACCGCCGCGCTTGGCATCTCGCGCACGCCGCGACCGGACCCGACGAGCAGGTCGCCGTCGAACTCGAACAATCGGCCCACCGTGCACAACGCCGCGGCGGGGTCGGTGCGGCGGCGGCCTTCCTGGAACGCTCGGCGGCACTCACCGCCGACCGGGACAAACGCGCCGATCGGGTGCTGGCCGCGGCGGCGGCCAAGGTCGAGGCGGGGGCGTTCGACGCCGCGGTCGATCTGCTGGGGCTCGCCCGGTCCGAACAACTCAGCGAAATGCAGAGCGCCCGAGCCGATCTGCTGCAGGCACGGATCGCCTTCGTCTCTCAGCGCGGCAGCGATGCTCCCCCACTGTTGCTGAAGGCGGCCGAGAGCCTGCGGGCGATCGACCCGGACCTGTGTCGCGCCACTTATGTCGACGCCTTCTCCGCGGCAATGTTCGCGGGCCGGTTGTCTGCCGGCGCCGACGCCGAGGAGATCGCGCGATCCGCCGCGGACGCCCCGCGTCCGCCGGGCCCACCGCAGCTGCGAGACCTTGTGCTGGACTGGCTGATCGACTTCTTCACCCGTGGCCACGCCGCGGCTCTGCCGGCCCTGTACCGAGCCCTGGACGCCGCCGACGGACACGTCCCCGAGCCGGAACGACGCCGATGGTCTTGGCTGACCACAGTTGCCGCGCTCCGGGCGTGGGACGACCGGCGGTGGTACGCGCTGTCGACCGGCCACGTCGAATCCGTGCGGTCCGCCGGCATCCTGAGCGATACTCCGCTGGCGCTGAACACCCATGCTTTCATGGCCCTGTTCACCGGTGAATTGTCCGCTGCCGCGGCTTTGGTCGAGGAACAGGCGGCGGCGCAGGACGCCGTCAAGAGCACCATCGCACCCTACGCCGCGCTCGCCCTCGCGGCGCTGCGCGGAGCCCGCGACACCGCCCTGGCGTTGAGCACCCGCACCGTGCAGGAGGTCACCGCTCGCGGCGAGGGCAACGGCATCACGGTGGCGATGTGGGCAATAGCGCTGCTGCACAACGGATTCGGTGAATTCCAGGCTGCCGTCGACGCGGCGCGTCAAGCCGTCGAGTATCCGGCCGGGCTCAGTTCGGCGAACTGGGCCTTCACCGAACTCGTCGAGGCAGCAGCACGGCTGGGGCTGCAGGACGAGGCCGAAACCGCCCTCGGGCAGTTCAGCGAGATCAGCCGGGCCAGCGGGACGGACTGGGCGCTCGGGTCCGAGGCCCGGGCGCGGGCCCTGTTGGCCGACGACGAGAAGGCCGAAACCCTGTACCGCGAGGCCGTCGACCGGCTCGGCCGCACCCGGATCCGCACCGAACTGGCCCGCGCACATCTGGTGTACGGCGAATGGTTGCGCCGACAACGCCGGCGCAGCGAGGCCCGCACCGAACTTCAGACCGCGCACGGCATGTTCACCGCGATGGGCATGCGCGCGTTCGCCGAGCGAACCGCGCGAGAACTACGGGCCACCGGCTATACCGTCACGGCCGAGACACCCGCCGCGGCCGGCAGTACGGCGCTGACCGCGCAGGAGGAGCAGGTGGCTCGGTTGGCCCGCGACGGGCTGTCCAACCCGGAGATCGGCGCCCGACTGTTCATCAGCGCCCGCACGGTCCAGTACCACCTGCGGAAGGTGTTCACCAAGCTGGGGATCAGTTCCCGCGCTCAACTCCCGCAGGTGCTGCCGTAGCAGGGCGAGCCTGTCAGGTGGCCGGAAAGTCGACCGGGTACGGCTCGGCGAAGTCCGCGGACCGGCCCACGGCGGCCCACTTGCGGTCCTGGGCGAGCAGCGACTCGTCCTGACGGATGGATCCCTCCACGGCGTCCACCCCGAGCGGCAGGTGATACGGGATGTCGGCGTGCCGGGCCAGGCGGACCAGGATCTCGGCGGCGCGGGTCGGATCACCGGCGGTGATGGCGTCGCTGTGCCGGATCGCCGACATCGTCCCGACGGTGTCGGCATAGGTGTCGGGGATGTCGTGGATGGCCATCGAGGATCCGGCCCAGTCGGTGGCAAAGCCGCTGGGCTCCACGACGAGTACCTTGATGCCGAAAGGCGCGGTCTCGGCTTGCAGAACCCGGGAGAAGCCGTCGATGGCGAACTTGGCCGCTTGATACGACGCGATACCCGGTGATCCGCCGACGCGCCCGCCCATTGAGGAGAACTGGATGATCAGCCCACCGCCCTGGCCGCGCAGCACCGGGATGGCCGCTCGGGAGACGTGGTAGACGCCCCAGAAGTTGGTTTCGAACTGGGCGCGGAAGTTGTCTTCGTCGCCGGTTTCGATCGGTGCGACATCGGCGTAGCCGGCGTTGTTGACCACCACGTCGATCCGGCCGAACCGCTCGGTGGCGGCGGTGATGGCCCGGTCGACGGCAGCACGGTCGGTGACATCGAGGGGCAGGGCGACAAACCGGTCCGGGTGTTCGCGTTCCAGATCGGCGAGCTGCTCGGGACGGCGGGCGGTCGCCGCGACCAGGTCGCCGGCGGCCAGGGCGGCCCGCACCAGGGCGCGTCCGAAGCCGCGCGAGGAGCCGGTGATGAACCAAACCTTCTTCACGAGTGGACCTTTCCGAGTAGGCCGGAGGTGGTGATGGCCTGGGCCAGCGGTTCGAGCACCGCCGGGGACAGCGGCGGCGGCAGGTAGACGATGGCCAGGTCGAGTCCCACCTCCTCGAAGGCGGCGATCTCGGCCATCAGCTTCCCGAAATCGTGTTCGGGGTTCAGCCAGATGTGGGCCGACAGGGTGATCTCGGCGCGATCACGGCCGAGGTCGGCGCAATGTGCCCACAGCACATCGCGCTTGTGGGCGAACTCCGCGGGTGTGCCCTGCACGAAGTTCCAGTGGTCGGCGTAGCGGGCCGCGATCCGCAGGGTGCGCCGCTCACCGTTGCCGCCCATGCAGATCGGCGGGTGCGGGCGTTGCGGCCCCTTGGGTTCGTTGCGGGCGTCCCGGAGTCGGTAGAAGGCGCCGTCGAAGTCGGTGACCTCCTGGCTCAACAGCCCGATCAGAACCTGGGTGGCCTCCTCGAAGCGGTCCAGACGTTCCTTCACGGTGCCCAGTTCGATGCCGTAGGTCCTCACCGGCCCGCACCTTGGCGGTGGCGGTCTGCAGCGTGAACGGTGGCACCGGCGGTGCGGTCATGACGGCTCCTCGGCGGTCGCATGGTTCTTCGATGCTCGAAGCCATGATCACGCCGGGCAGCCACCGCCCGCATCAGCCAGTGGACAGTCCTGGTGGCCAGTCTGTGGCCGGGCCTCAGGCCGGGTCGAACAACACCGGCACCGAGGTCGCCGAGCGAAACACCTGACCGCGGATGTGCGGATCGTCGCCGTCCGGATCCATCCGCAGGTTGGGCAGGCGGTCCAGCAGCAGGTTCATCGCGGTCCGCATCTCCATCCGAGCCAGGTGCATGCCCAGGCAGACGTGCACCCCGTGCCCCCAGCCGAGGTTGCCCTTGGCGGTGCGGAAGATGTCGAATTTGTCGGGGTTCTCCCAGCGGTCTTCCTGCCGGTTGGCCGACCCGAGCATCGGCATCACCGAGGACCCCTCGGGGATGGGCACGCCACCGAGTTCGGTGTCCCGGGTGGCCACCCGGGTGATCGTCAGCAGCGGCGGGTTCCAGCGCACCACCTCTTCGATGGCCGGTCCCAGCAGGGAGCGGTCGGCACGGACCGCGTCCAGCTGGGCCGGATCCGAGAGCAGCGCGATCAGCAGGTTGCCCAGTGCCCGGTACGTGGTTTCGACGCCGGCGGGCAGCAGTAGCCGCAGGAAGGAGAAGATCTCCTCGTCGGTGAGCTTCTCGCCGTCGAGTTCCGCCTCGGCCAGCAGGCTGATCATGTCTTCGCGTGGTTCGGCCCGCCGGGCGGCCAGGATCGGCGCGAAGTACTCGCACAGCGCAGCCGACGCCGCCAGTCCGCGTTCCGGGTTCAGGATCCAGCTCAGCAGCGAGATGGACCAGCGCTGGAACTGCGGGTAGTCCTGCTCCGGCAGGCCCAGCAGGCCGGCGATGATCTGGCTGGGATAATCGAAGGTGAACTGCTTGACCAGATCGGCCTTGCCGTCGGCGGCGAACTTGTCGATCAGATCGTTGCCGACCCGGCCGACCAGCTCGTCCTCCCAGCGACTCAACGCCTTCTGCGAGAACGCCTTCGAGACCAGCCCGCGCAGTCGCCCGTGCACCGGCTCGTCCATGCCGAGCATGACGCCCTCGCCCAGCACCGGGCCGAAGGCCGCGATCACACCCGCGGACGAGAAGGTCTCGTTGTCGCGCAGCATCTGCTGGGCTTCCTCGTAGCGGTAGACCATGAACACCGGCTTGCCCTCTTCGCCGGGCATCGCCGAGACGTCGATCCGCTGGATCGGTTCCTCGCGGCGCAGCCGGGCAAGTTCCGGGTACGGGTCGCGCACATCGCCGGACACGACGTCGTCGAACGAGCCGAAATCCTCGAGATCGTCGAAAAGTTGTTCCACAACAGGCTCCTTCAGTCGACCGGGTAGGCCACGGATTTCACTTCGGTGTACTGGTCGAAGCCGACGACACCGTTCTGTCGACCCACTCCGCTGGACTTGTAGCCGCCGAACGGCACGTCGGCGCCGTACCCCGCGCCGCCGTTGAGACCGATGAACCCGGCACGCAACCGGCTCGCGACGGCCAGCGAGCGCTCCAGCGACCCGGACATCACGTTGCCGGCCAGGCCGTAGACGCTGTCGTTGGCGATCCGCACGGCGTCGTCCTCGTCCTCGTAAGGGGTGACCGTCAGGACGGGCCCGAAGATCTCCTCCTGGGCGATGGTCGACGAGTTGTCGACGTCGACGAACAGGGTGGGTTTGACCCAGAACCCCTTGTCGAAGTCCTCGGGTTGTTCGGGCCCACCCACCAACAGGGTGGCGCCCTCCTGTACGCCCTTGCGGATGTAGCCCTGGATGCGGGAGCGTTGCTTCTCGGAAATGACCGGGCCGCAGAGTGTTCCGGGATCCTGGGGATCTCCGGCCTTGATGTTCTCGTAGATGGTCTTCAGGATCGCCACGCCCTCGTCGTAGCGCGACCGGGGCAACAGCAGCCGGGTCGGGGCCGCGCAACCCTGCCCGGCGTGCATCAGCGGTCCGATGCCGATCAGGCACGCGGTGTTGAAGTCGGCGTCCTCGAGCACAATGGTCGCCGACTTGCCGCCCAATTCGAGGAACAGCCGCTTCATGGTCGCGGCGCCCTTCTCCATGATCCGCTTGCCGACCGCCGTCGACCCGGTGAACGAGATCAGGTCAACCTTGGGTGAGAGCGTCAGTTCCTCGCCCACGAAATGATCGGAGGCGGTGACGATGTTGACCACACCCGGTGGGATGTCGGTCTTCTCGGCGATCAGCCGGCCCAGCCGGGTCGCGTTGAACGGGGTCAGCGGCGCGGGCTTCATGACCACGGTGTTGCCGGTGGCCAGGGCCTGACCGAGTTTGTTGACCGCGATCTCGAACGGGAAGTTCCACGGCACGATGGCGCCGACGACGCCCACCGGTTCGCGCCACACCTTGCGCCGGGTCATCCGGCCGGTGATCGGGACGAAGGCATCGCCCAGGTCGGTCTCCCAGTGGTAGGACTCGATCAGCTTGGCCGGGTACTTCAGGCCCTCGGACAACGGCGCATCGAGTTGCGGTCCGTGGGTGACGGCGCGCGGGCACCCCACTTCCAGGATGAGTTCCTCACGCAGCTCGTCGACCTCGCTCTCGATCGCCTCGTGCAGTTGTTCGAGGCAGCGGGCCCGGAACGCGTGGTCGCGGGACCAGTCCGTGTCATCGAATGCGCGCCGGGCGGCGTCGATGGCGCGGTGCATATCGGCGCTGGAGGCGTCGGTGCATTCGCCGAGGACTTCCTCGGTGGCGGGGTTGATGTTGGTGAACGTTCCGGCTTCGCCGTCGACGAGCTTCCCGTCGATCAGCATTCTGGACTCGAAGGTGACCTGCACGGTCTCAGGCATCGTTGTCCTTCTGGTCTTTGGGTTTGGGCGCAAAGCGCATGGCCAGCATGGCGATTCGGGTCATGACGGGTTCAGGTAGCACCTCGGCGGCCTTGATCATGGCGCGCTGGCTCGCGGTCAGATCGGCGAAACCCGGCCGCAGTGCCCCGGTGCCCGGCAGGCCCATCGCCAGCCGGCTCATCTGGTGCATGGCGGCCGCGGGCAACAGCCGGCTCGACACGACCAGCATCCGGGCGTCCGGCCCTACCGGCTGGCGCCGGTAGGGTGCAGTGTCCTCCAGCGCGTGGGCCAGGGCGCGGGCGAATTTCTCCGGCGGATTGGCCAGCTTCTTCATGGCGGCACGTCCGCGCTTGTCCATGGTGCGGTGGTGACGGGCGTACGGCCCGGCGAGATCTCGGTTGTCGATGGTGCCCGCGTCGGTGATGATGTCGGTGTCGAAGGTGCCGGTGACCAGCACGGTGACGCCGATGCCGAACGCGGCGATCTCCCCGGCCATGGACTCGGCCCAGCGTTCCAGCGCACCCTTGGACGCCGAGTACGCCGCGATGGCAGGCTGACCACGCACCCCGCCCTGGCTGGACACCATGACGATGCGGCCCCGACCGGCGGCTCGCATGCCCGGCAGCAGGGCCTGGGTCAGCGCCACCGGACCGAGGATGTGCGTCTGGAACATGCTCTCCCAGAGTTCGACGGGCGCTTCCTCGACCATCCCGGCCGCGGAGATCCCGGCGTTGTGCACCAACGCATATGGTGTCCCGACGGCATCCTCGATGGCCTTCGCGGCGGTGGAGATCGAACCGCGGTCACCGAGGTCGAGTTGCACCCCGATCAGGCGCTCGTCGTCCTCGGCCGCGCCGGTGGCCGCGCGCAGCGCCGCCATCCCGTGCTCGGGATTGCGCATGGCGGCCACGACCTGCCAGCCGGTGCGGTACAGATGTGCTGCGGAGGCCAGTCCCAGACCGCGGGAAGCCCCGGTGATCACGACACTGCGGGTTTCACTCACCGGCGTCCTCCGTCGCGCACGCGCCTTCACCCGGCGGCGGCGGTTCCACGTCCGGGCGTCCGTTGGGCAGCCCGCTCTGCCAGGTGGCCCACTTGCCCACCGAGAACGGACCTTGTGCGCCTTCTTTCTCGTAGTAGCCCTGAGGGTCATAGACTTTGGCCTCCGGGAACGGCCACGGGCAGGCCACCGCGGTGGCGAAGCCGCTGGCCTTGATGGCGGCGAACCAGGAGCCGTAGGCGAAGTACGCGACATTGATGATGGTGAACATGACCAGGAAGGTGCCCAGGGCCGGCTTGGTCGGGAAGAGCCGGGCCTTGGATGCCAGCTTCTCGGCGACGGATTTACCGGTGTCGTCCCGGTAGCACAGCACCGCGGCCGGCACCATCACGAAGGTGACCGCCAGCGACTCCCAGATCAGTGGGAACTGAAAGGTGGTGCCTGGGAACAAGGTTCCGAACGGGATGGCCTGTGAGTAGATGTACAGCCCGGTGCGGACCAGGCTGACCTCCAGGATTGCGTCGAAGATGAAGCCGATCACCAACGTGATCGAGCCGAGGGTGATCAGCGGGTGGCGCGACGCGAACGAGGTGGGTCCGTGCTTGGCCTGCAGCTTGCGCACGATCCAGATCGCCGGGAAGAACGGGGCGAAGTAGAACGCGACGTAGCCGAACACGATGAACGGCTCGACCGTCGGCGACAACATGATCAGCGGCCAGTTCTCCGGCCAGTGGATGAGTTCGGGGTTGTAGACCGCGAACGGCGCCCAGTTCATGATCGGGTCCTGCCACACGATGAGGGTGGTGCACAGGAACATCAGCATGATCGGGCTGCCGGGATCGCGACGCCAGCCTCGGACGAAGATCACCACGAGGACGATCAGCAGGATCACGGTGCCGATCTGGTGCACCCACAACCAGCCGTCCCAGCCGAAGAGGAACTCGACCGGCCGTGGTCGGCCCTCCACGTTCGGGTTGGCGACCCGGGGATGGACTTCGGTGCGCGCGAATGCGATGAAGAGGCTGAAGAAGGAGATCAGCGCGAACGCTCCCGCCCAGCGTCCCCAGTTCGGGCCGGTGCGCGGGGGTTTGCTTTCGCCGGGTGGCGCGGACTTCTCCGCGGTCGGTTCGCTGACGGTCATTGAGCGTCCTCTCCGAAGCGGTCGACCAGGTGGGAGTTGATACCGTCGGGGTCGAGTTGGCGGGCCACCAGGTAGCCCGAACCCATCCAGGCGCGTCGGGTCCACTTCCCCAGCGACACCCGGGTTCCCGGTGCGCCGGAGGCCGCCGGCATCATCTTGACCCGCTCCAGCGCCTCCTTGACGCCGCGCGGGCTCAGCGGATGTGCATCGGTGAACGCCCGTACCAGGGTGGCGGCGACGTCGTGGTTGACGACCGTCACGCAGTACTCTGGCCGGCTGCCGTCGTAGCGTGCCGAGTACCGGTCCAGCCAGGCCTGCCCGACCGGGTTGCCCTCGTCGTACTGATCGACGCCGACCCAACCCAGGAATGCGTTCCACATGATCGGGTTGACCCACGCGTTCTGGAAGGCGGTCGTGGTGAACCTGGGCGGATCCCAGTCCACCGCCTCCAGCGCGGGGTTGATGAACACGATCCCGAATCCGAACCCGAGGTGCACGATCGCCTCGGCCTTCGCCTCGTGCAGCGCGGCCACCGCGGCGTTGATGTCCTGGGCGGTCTGCGCGATCACCTGTTCGGCGACGATGCGAATCCCCTTGCGGGCCGCGGCACTTCGCAGGTTTCTCAGGTAACTCTCGCCGATCAGGCTCTGCTCGGCCAGCACCCCGATCTCCTTGAGGCCGCGTTTGGCGACCAGGTCGATCAGGAAGATCGGCTCATCGGTCATCGACCCCTGGGGGAACGCGAAGGTCCACTCCCCCAGCCAGTCGTCGGTTCCGGTGACGCTGATCGCCGGCACCTTGAAGCGCTCTTCGATCGCTTCCCGCAGCGGCACGCAGTTGTCGGTGATGTTCGGGCCGAACACCACCAGACAACCTTCGTCGACCAGTTCGCCGTAGGCGTCGATCACCGCCTTGACCGATCCCTTGGGCAGACCCTCCACCTCGCGGTAGATCATCTGCACCGGGCGGTCCATCAGTCCCTGCTCGACCGCTTCTTGGAACACCAGGTCAAAGGTCCGGGTGAAGGAGGCCATCAGCTCGTCCGGAAATCCGGGCGGCAGCTTGAAGTCCATCAGATAACCGACCTTGATCGGCTCGGCGGTGCTTTCGTACGACAAAACTGACCTCCCTGGAGTCATCCAGAACGAAACGCCCTACAAAAAACCTAATATTTGTTCAGACAGTAGCGGGGCGTCCCATCAGCGTCAATGCCCCGCCGCCGGGTCATGTGGCCAGATAGACCTGGATCATTTCGGTGAGTCCGCGGCTGACCGTCGCGTCGTCGGTGAGTGGTCCGGCGATGGCGGCCTGGGCGGCTTCGGGCAAAGTCAGCCCCTCGGCGACCAGCCGTCCGGCCGCGATCAGGACGCGGGTGGACGCGACCTCCCGCAGTCCCCCGGTTTCCAGACGGCGGATCGCCTGCCCGAACTTCACCAGCTCGGCGGCCACGCCGCGCTCGACGCCGGCCTCGTGCGCGACGATGCCGACCTCGGTCTCCGGACTCGGGTAGCCGAACTCGATCGCCACCATCCGTTGCCGGGTCGAGTCCTTGAGGTCTTTGAGCACACTCTGGTAGCCGGGGTTGTACGACACGACGAGTCCGAATCCGGGGGCGGCGTCCAAGGTCACGCCGAGACGCTCGATCGGTAGCTGGCGCCGGTAATCGGCCAGCGGATGCAGTACGACGGTGGTGTCCTGTCGAGCTTCGACGACCTCGTCGAGGTAGCAGATCGCGCCCTCGCGCACCGCGCGCGTCAACGGGCCGTCCACCCACTCCGTTTCGCCACCGCGCAGCAGGTAGCGGCCGACGAGGTCGGCGGTGGTGAGGTCGTCATGGCAGGCCACGGTGATCAGCGGCCGGTCGAGGTCGTGTGCCATCGCCTCGACGAAGCGCGTCTTGCCGCAACCGGTCGGCCCCTTCAGCACGAGCGACAGTCCCTGCCGGTACGCCGCTTTGAAGACCGTCTCCTCGTTGCCGACCGGCTCGTAGTACGGCCGGGGTTCGGACCTGGGAGTCGTGCCATGGTTCTGGAAGTCGACTTCGGACACCGCGGGCATTAGGGCAGACCTCCATGTTGGATTGCAGATACAGCGGACATTGCATTCCCTTTCGTCGACATCAGGTGGTTTGACTGGTTGGACAGCGATGTGGGTCAGGACACGCGGCGGCGGGCCTCACCGGATCGGATGGCCGACCGGAACAACGGGCCGACCACCGAGGTGAGCTGATCGGGCCGGCCGATGGCGGCATGGGCGGTGCTGCCGAACACCTTGACGAGTTCGTGCGCCTGGGTGGTGGCACCGACGGTCAGGCAGACGCAGCCAACGCCGCGTCGGCGCGCCTCGGTCAGGGCGCGACGGGCGTCGGCGGCGCCGTACTCGCGTTCGTAGCCGTGGTCGTAGGCGAGTCCGTCGGACAGCACCACCAGCAGTCGGCGCGAGGTTCCACCGTGCGCCTCCAGCGTCGTGGAACCATGTCGGACGGCCGCACCCAAGCGGGAATAGGCGCCCGGCTCCAGGCTGTGCAACCGCCTGACCACCATGGTGTCGAGGTGGTCGTCGAATCTCTTGACCGGCACCAGGTTCACCGAATCGCGTCCCTGTGAGTAGTAGCCGTACAGCGCCACCCGGTCACCGAGATCGTGCAGCGCCACGGTCAGCGCCTCGGCCACCTCGCGCTGCTGCTCGTGCACGGTGCGGCCGAGGCTGCCCGGTTCGGCCGCTGAACCCGACACGTCCAGGAGCAGCAGAACGGACAGATCCCTGCGGTAGCGGAGGCTGTCGATGTAGACCGCTTCGTCGGGAACCGATCCGGCCATCGCCTCGACGCGGGCTTCGACGGCGGCGTCCACGTCGATGTCGTCACCCTGGGCCTGCCGGTGCCGTCGGTCCAATCCCATACCCAGCCGGGCCAGTGGCCTGCGTACTCCGATGGAGTCGCTGATCTGCTGGGCGGCATCGGCTTTCACCGTTGCCTCGACCTCGTGGACGGTGCACCAGTCGGGGCGGTAGCTCTTGCGGGCGAGATCCCATTCCGGGTACGTGTACCCGCCGGGTTTGAAGTCGATCACCTGTTCGCTCGAGGTGGAGGCGGTCGACGACACCGCTGCCGCGCCCCGGTTCGCGGTGTTGGTGCGGTGGGTCGGGGAATCGGCGCCGGGCGGCCCGCCGCCGTTGCCGCCGGTCTTGCGGGCCGAGGACAGCAGCTTCTTGAGCCACTTACCGATGGTGCCTCCCCCGCCGACCGGGCTGACGAACAGGTCCGGATCGTCGGTGTCGTCGACCTCACCGTCGTCGAGTTCCTCGAGTTCGGCTTTGGCCGGCCGCCGCGGGACGTGCCCGGGGGTGCCGTGCTCGACGGTGTTGGCGGCGCGGCGCGCGGCCGCCAGGAGTTCCTTGGTGCGGACAACGCCGAATACCTCGGGCGGATCGCTCAGCACGGTCTTGCCCCCGGCGAGCCGCAGACTGTCCGCCGCAGAGTCGGTACGACTCGCGGTGACGTCGTCGATCAGGGTGCGCAGCGAATCCGGCAGCAGGTAGGCGTTGGCGGCCAGTGCGCGATGGCCCTCCAGGGCGAGGTACCGCCGCGCCAACTTGGGGTGGCGAACCAGTTTGCGCACGATGTCGGGATCCAGACTGCCCGCGCCGATCAGCGAGGCCTGCACCGCCACCTCGGCCAGCCGCTGAGCCGGCGGCAATGCCCCGTCGACATGAATCAGCTGGCCATCCGACCAGGCCGGTACTCCCGACTCGCTCGGGGTGACGGACAGTGGGCGCCCCGCCAGTACCGAGGCCAACATGTCCAGTCCCGCCGCCGGTTCGGATGGGGCTTGCACTGCCATACCGTCCTCTTCCCTGCGTTGCCGAGGCGATCTCCGCGCTAAACCAAATATCTGTTCCACCGTAGAGTCCGGCGGCTTGTCCCGTCAATGATCAGCTCGGGCGTGCCGGGGGCGAACTCGGCGCTATCGGGAGGGAAAACAGCGGTGTAACGCGGTTGCCGGGCGGCGCGATGAATGGTCGCGGGTCCGCTGACGGACCGGCGTTTCAGTGCGGAGAAACGCCGCCGGCGGCGTCCGGCTCTGTCATAGTTCCAGCAGGATATCGGGGGGAAACCAGTGACCGTTGGTATGCGAATCGTGGGCCGGCTCGTCGCCGCGACCGCGTTGGCCGTGGCGGCGTTGCCCGTCATCGTCCCGGCCGCCGGTTCGCAATCGTGCCCCGACATCGGCATCGTGTTCGCCCGGGGTACCGCCGAGCCGCCCGGGGTGGGCCACGTCGGCCAACGATTCGTCGATTCGCTACGGGCGCAGGCCTTCCCGCGGACCGTGGGTGTGCACGGAGTCAACTATCCGGCGAGCAGCAACTTCGCCGGCGGCCCGGTGTTCAGGATGAACGTCGTCGAAGGTGTGCGCGACGAATCCATGCACGTACAGGGTGTCGCGTCGGTGTGCCCCAGTACGCAGCTGGTGCTGGGCGGCTACTCGCAGGGGGCGGTGGTGACCGCACTGGCCACCTCCGGCGTGGTACCGGCCGGAATCGATCCCGGGACCGCTCCGCTGCCGTTGCCTGCCGACGTCGCCGACAACGTGGCGGCCGTGGTGCTGTTCGGGACCCCGGCGGGCTGGTCGGCGGAGAAGTACGGCGCGGCGGGTATCGATGTGGGCCCCGCCTACCTGGGCAAGGCGCTGGAGTTCTGCGCGCCCGGCGATGCGGTTTGCTCCGGCACCGTACCGACCGGGTCGAGCGGTCCACACCAGCAGTACGCCGTCAACGGGATGGTCGAGCAAGCGGCGGCGTTCACCGTCGGCCGGTTGATGTAGGCGGGCGGCTGGGAGGCTGCGTCTCCGGCGAAGGAGGACACTCGTCCTATCCCGCGGGATGGCCGTGCGGCCAGAATCGCTTTACCGGAGGACGACGACTTCGAGGGAGCAACCATGACGTCACCGAAGAGCTCCGCCCTGACCGGCCTCGGGGTGAGCCTGCCGGTGCTGGCCGCCCCCATGGCCGGCGGCGCCACCACCCCGGCGATGGTGATCGCCGCCGCGCGCGCCGGCGGCATGGGTTTCGTCGCCGCCGGGTACAAGACCCCGCAGGCCCTGGCCGCCGAGATCGCCGCGGTCCGGGAGGCCGTGATTCCGTTCGGGGTCAACGTGTTCGTGCCCAATCCGGTACCGATCTCGGTCCCGGATTACCGCCGCTATGCCGACGCGCTGCGCGAGGAGGCGGACCGCTTCGGACTCACGTTGCCTGCCGACCCGGTCGACGAGGATGACGCGTTCGGCGACAAGATCGACGTGCTGCTGGCCGATCCGGTGCCCGTGGTCAGCTTCACCTTCGGCCTGCCGCCGGCACCGGTGATCGCCGATCTGCGACGGGCCGGGACGATCGTGGCGCAGACGGTGACCGCGCTGCCGGAGGCCCGGGCCGCCGCCGACGCCGGCGCGGACCTGCTGGTCGTGCAGGCCAGTGTGGCCGGCGGTCACTCCGGGACGTTCACCCCGGACCGGTTGCCCGCGACGGTACCGATCACCGATCTCGTGGCCGGCGTCGGCGCCGAGGTGGGTCTGCCCGTGATCGCGGCGGGCGGGTTGGCCACGGCCGAGGCGGTGGCCGGTGTCCTGGCTGCCGGTGCGATTGCGGCCGCCGTCGGCACCGTCCTGCTGCGCGCCGACGAAAGCGCCGCCTCGGCGACCCACAAGGCCGCCCTGGCCGACCCGGCCCGCACCGAGACCGTGCTGACCCGCGCCTTCACCGGCCGCCCGGCGCGCGGTCTGCGCAACAGCTTCATCGAGCGCTTCGAGCCGATCGCCCCGCTGGGGTACCCGGCCATCCATCACCTGACCAGCCCGCTGCGCAAGGCCGCCGCCGCGGCCGGCGAAGCGGATCTGGTGCATCTGTGGGCGGGTACGGGCTACCGCCAGGCCCGCGACGAGTCGACGACCGCGATCCTCACGTCCCTGGCGGGCTGAACCCCTGCTTGAGTAGTCCCGTTCTGGGTGCTGTCCCGAAAAGACCTGGACGACAAGGACTTCAAGCTGTACACGGGTCACCCGCGGGGGCAAGGCAGAATGGACGGATGCCGAGCGTGCTGTGGTTCCGTCGTGATCTCCGGTTGACCGACCTGCCTGCCTTGCTGGCGGCCACCGAGGGCGACGGCGAGGTGCTTGCCTGCTTCGTCCTGGATCCGCGTCTGGTGGCGTCCGCGGGCCTGCGGCGACTGCAGTTCCTCGGCGACAGCCTGCGCGATCTCCAGAACCAACTGGACGGCCGGCTGCTGGTGGTCCAGGGCCGGGCCGAGAGCAGAATCCCGTTGATCGCCAAGCAGATCGAAGCGGATTCGGTGCACATCTCGGCCGACTTCACGCCGTACGGACGGCGCCGCGACGAGCGGGTCGAGGAGGCGCTCGGAAACATCCCGCTGGTGGCGACCGGCTCGCCCTACCTGGTTTCCCCCGGCCGCGTCGCCAAGGACGACGGCAACCCGTACAAGGTGTTCACACCGTTTTTCCGGCGGTGGCAGGAACACGGCTGGCGGTCCCCGGCGACGTCGTCGAGGAAATCGGCGACCTGGCTGGACCCCGCGGACCTGACGCACCGGTCACTGCGCCCGGTGCAGCCGCCCGATCCGGGCGCCGAGATGGACGTCATCGCCGGCGAGACCGCCGCACAGCGGCAGTGGAAGCACTTCGTCGAGCACGATCTGCACTCCTACGACGAGGACCGGAACCGTCCCGACCTGCCCGGCACCAGCCGGATGTCCGGCCCGCTGAAATTCGGCACCATCCACCCGCGCACGCTGGCCGCGGATCTGAACACCCGGCGCAAGGGCGATGCCGCCTATCTGCGCGAGCTCGCCTTCCGTGACTTCTACGCCGACGTGCTCAACCACTGGCCACGCAGCGCATGGTGGAACTGGAACTCGGCTTTCGACGCGATCGAGACCGACAGCGGCGCCGACGCGGACAAGCTGTTCGACGCGTGGAAGCGCGGCGAGACGGGCTTCCCGATCGTGGACGCCGGGATGCGTCAACTCGCCCAGACCGGTTTCATGCACAACCGGGTGCGGATGATCGCCGCCTCGTTCCTGGTCAAGGATCTGCACCTGCCGTGGCAGTGGGGAGCGCGTTGGTTCCTGGAACAGTTGGTCGACGGCGATATGGCCAGCAATCAGCACGGCTGGCAGTGGTGTGCAGGCAGCGGCACCGATGCCGCACCCTACTTTCGGGTGTTCAACCCCACCACGCAGGGCCAGAAGTTCGATCCGGCAGGCGATTACGTGCGGCGCTGGATACCCGAACTCGCCGCGGCCGACGATCCGCATCTGAGGAAGGGCGCACGCCCGGCCGGCTATCCGGCACCGATCGTCGACCACGGTCAAGAACGCACCGAGGCGTTACGTCGGTATCAGTCGATGAGTGCGACCTAGTTTGTTTCTGTCGCGGTGCGACCCGGGCTGCTACCGTCGCGGAATGGATGGTGCTGCCACCGTCGTCATCGACGCCCCGGCGATCGACGTGTGGAACGTCGTGGCCGATATCCGCAATACCGGCAAGTTCTCCCCGGAGACGTTCGAGGCCGAATGGCTCGACGGTGCGACCGGACCCGCGCTCGGCGCGACGTTCCGCGGGCACGTCAAGCGCAACGAGATCGGGCCGATCTACTGGACCACCTGCCGGGTGACGGCCTGTACCCCGGGTGCGGAGTTCGGTTTCGCGGTGCTCGTCGGCAACCGGGCCGTCAACAACTGGCACTACCGCTTCGAATCCCGCGGGCAATCCACCGCGGTCACCGAGTCGTTCCACATGCCCGGGCCCAAGCTGTTGGACGTCGCGATGTTCCTTCGCAAGCGTCGCAACATCCGGGACATGACCAAGACCCTGCAGCGCGTCAAGGACTACGTGGAGAACGGCTCAGCGGACCCGAATCGGTAGTTGCGCCCAACCGCGCACACTCGCCGTGTGCGCCCGGCGTGCGCGCTCGTAGTCGACGTCCCAGTCCGCCCACCGCTTGAGTACTTCCTCGAACGCGACCCGGGCCTCCAGCCGGGCCAGCGCCGAGCCGAGACAGAAGTGGATGCCCTGCCCGAAGCTGAGATGTGCGCCCTTACGGTGGATGTCGAAACGATCGGGGTCGGTGTGCCGGGCGGGGTCACGATCGGCCGCGCCGTTGACCAACAACATGTACGAGCCCTCCTTCACGGTGTGCCCGTAGTGTTCGACGTCCCGGGCCACGTACCGCGCCTGTACCGGTGACGGCGGCTCATACCGCAACGCCTCCTCGACCGCGCCCGGGATCAACGAGGGGTCGGCGACCAGTTCGTGGCGTTGCTCGGGATGCTCGGCGAGCAACTGCCCCATGCCGCCGATCAGCCGGGTTGTGGTTTCGTTGCCGGCGCCCGCGATCATCGCCGTGTAGGCGAGCACCTCGCCGCGGTCCAGCTTCCGGCGGGTGCCGTCGGGCTCCTCGACCTCGGCGTTGAGCAGCTCGGTCATCAGGTCATCGGAGGGGTTGTCGGCCCGCCACTCGATGTACTCGATGAACATCGCGATGGCTTCCTGGAAGATGGCCGGGCCGACGTCGCCGTCGAGGGCCGAGTCCACTGTGATCAGGGTGTCGTTGCGGTCCCGGATGCGCTGCTGCTCGTCCTCCGGGATGCCCAGCAGATAGCCGATCGTGCGCATCGGCATCATGGCGCCCAGGTCGACGACGAGGTCGAACTGATCAGACCCCACCAGCGGATCCAATGCACGCGAACAGAATTCACGGACCAGGTCTTCGACGGCCAGCATTCGCCGCGGGGTGAACACCCGGGACAGCAGTTTGCGGTGCAGATCGTGAATGGGCGGGTCCTCGAAGAGCAGGATGCCCGGCGGCACCTCGACGCCGCTGAACAGGATGTCGGCGGTCGTGCCGTGTCCCGATCGGTAGGTCTGCCAGTCGGGTATCGCGGCCGCGACGTCCGCATAGCGGGTCAGCGCGTAGAAGTTGTACTTGTCGTTGTAGTACAGCGGCGCCTCTTCGCGCATCCGTTTCCAGATCGGATACGGGTTGTCGTCGATGTCGTTGTCGAACGGGTCGTAGTACAGGTCTGTGGTGGGGTCGACGGTCACTGCGGGTTCCTCTTCTCGGGCGTGGTCATTGGGGCTGGTTGGGCACCCCGGGGAACAACTGCTCCGTCGGTCCCACGTTCACATATCCGCCGAGTTTGGTGACGAGGTGCGGTGCGAAGACCGCTCCGTACACCAGATGACCGGCGGCGACGATGGCGGCGATCGACAGCAGTGCCGAACCCGTGCGGGATGTGGCCCGCTTGTCCGCCCACACCTCGATGACGTTGCGTCCCTGGCTGTCAGTGCGTCCCAGCAGATACGTGAACACCATCATCTGTATGCCCATCGCGACCGCGTCGTAGAGCGGGTACTGGTACTTGCTGCCCTCGAAGATCGCCAGACCCTCGATGACATAGCCGTAGTAGAAGACTCCGAACCGGGGTCCGAAGAAGGCATTGAAGAACAGTGCCCAGCAGAACCCGACCAGGAATCCGATTCCCAGCAGGGTCTGCGGCCTACGCCACCCGGATCGCTTGATCACGCGGCGGCCGAGTGCGGCACCGATCACCGCGGGCAACACGAAGTAGGCGATGTAGCCGGCCGGTACGGCCGACGGGAGCCCGCCACCCCAGGTCATGTTCATCGGCCACCACGACGGCATCCGCGGGAGTGCCGGCGGGAATTGCGCGTAGACGGCCCAGTCGTAGGGTGCCTCGATCCAGGAGATCGAGATCGCCGAGATCGACACCAACAGCAGCGGATGTAGGCGGCCTCTGCGGACACTGAGGTATATGCCGTAGGCCAGGAACAGGACGCCCCCGATATAGGCGAAGGACTGGCCGACGATCAGGGCCGGAGTCAGCTCGGCGTTCATCGATCGAGCTCCTCGGCCGCGGCGTCGGACGTTCTGGGCCCGCGCGCTTCGGGATCGAAGTACAAGACCAGACCGACTATCAGGATGATCAGCCCAGACAACGTTCCGAGCATGATGAGTTGGCCCACGACCAGTCCTTTCCGAGCCTTGGCAGAACAGTAATAGTGGACACTATTATGTGCGTGGCGGTCAAGGGACCGCTATCGTGAATTTCTGTGTCCCAGCGCGATTCGTCGAAAAAAGCCGGTTCCGGCGTGCGACGGCCCCCGGGCGAAGCGCGTCGGCTCCTGCTCGAAGCGGCCCGCAACCTGTTCGCTCGCCGTGACTACCGCAGCACCACCACCCGCGAGATCGCCGAAGCCGCCGGGGTCACCGAGTATCTGCTGTTTCGGCATTTCGGTTCCAAGGCAGGGCTTTTCCGGGAGGCACTGGTGGTGCCCTTCACGAGCTTCCTGGACCAGTTCCGGCAGACCTGGCAGGCGGTGGTGCCCGAGCAGACCGACGAAGAGGAGTTGACCCGTCAGTTCGTCGGCCGGCTCTACGATGTGCTCGTCGAACACCGCGGGCTGTTGCTCACCCTGGTGGCGTCCGAAGGTCTCAGCGAGCAGGACATCGAAGCATCGGGTATCGCCGACATCCGGCGGGCGCTGAATGTGCTCGGACAGATCAGCGCCGAGGGGATGAGCCTGCGCGGGATCCAGTCCGCGCAACCGGATCTGCCCGCGCACTCCACGGTGGCCATGATCGTGGGCATGGTCGCACTGCGTTCCAGCTTCTTCGGTGATCGCCCGCCGTCGCGGGAGGCGATCGTCGAAGAACTGGTCCAGGCGGTCCTGCACGGCTTCCTGCACCGGCCGGGCGACGGCGGTGTCTAGCCGCCGGGACCGTTGGGCCACTTGAGAAGTGACCCGGCATCGACCCGGATGTGTTGGCCGGTGATGTAGCGACTGTCCGCGCTGGCGAGGAACACCCCGAGATTGGCCATGTCCTCGGGCTCGATGTACGGGATCGGCATGGCCTGGAACAGGTTGAACAGCGGTTCGGCGTCCTCCCGGGTGGGCACCTTGCCCTCGGCCTTGAGGTCGGGCCGGAACACCCCGTACATGCCGTCGTTCTGCAACAGATGGGTGTTGCAGTTGGTCGGGTGGATGGCGTTGATGCGAATCATCCTCGGCGCCAACAGCAGACACATCTCGTTGACGTATTCGATGACGATACGCTTGCTCCACCCGTAGCCGGCCCCGCCGGGTCCCATGTCCGGGCTGGTGGTGGTGCCCCGGATCATGCCCGCGGTGGAACCGGTGACGATGACGGACGCGCCGTCGGGCAGATGTGGCAGCGCCACGGCGACGGTGTTCATCACGCCCAGCAGGTCGACGTCGGAGGCGTCGACGAAGCCCATCGGGTCCGGGTTCCCCATCGCCATCGGCAGGATGCCGGCGTTGGCGACGACGATGTCGACCTTCCCGAAGTCGGCGACCCCGGCCTCGACGGCGTCCCGCAGTTCGTGCCGCTCGCGGACATCGGCGATCCGGGCCAGCACCCGGCGGCCCAGGCCCTTGACGGCCCGCTCGGTCTCGGCGAGGTCGTCGGGGGTGGCCAACGGGTAAGGGTTGGACGGTATGTCGCGGCAGATATCGACGGCGATGATGTCGGCGCCCTCCCGGGCCATCGCGATGGCGTGGGCACGTCCCTGGCCGCGTGCGGCCCCGGTGATGAACGCGACCTTGCCCGCCAGCTTCCCGGTCATTGGCTCTCCCTGCTCGTGAAGGTGATGTGTAGTTCGGCCAGGCCGCGCATGATGAACGTCGGCTCATAGCCGTACCGGCGCTGCCCGGCCGGCCCGTGATGCTCCTCGGAGATGGTGATGTCCTGCATGCGGTCGAGAATGCGTTCCAGTGAGATGCGGCCCTCGGCACGGGCCAGCGGTGCTCCCGGGCAGGAGTGCGCCCCGCGGATGAAGGCGATCTGCTCCCGGACGTTCGGCCGGTCGACCCGGAAATCGTTCGGGTCGGCAAACTTTCGCTCGTCCCGGTTGCACGCACCGGGCAGTAGCATCACGGTGGTGCCGGCCGGAACCGCGACATCGCCGATAGCGGTGTTCTTGCTCGCCAACCGGAAGTGGGACTTGACCGGGCTCTCCAGCCGCAGCGTTTCCTCCAGGAAGGCCGGGATCTTGCTGCGATCCGCACGCAGCATCTGCTCGAACCCGGGATTGTCGCCGATGAAGCGGACTGCCGAGCTCACCAGCTTGGTCGTGGTGTCGGTGCCGGCAGCGAACAGGAACGTCGACAGATTCATGACGTCCTCGATGTCGGGCGTCGAACCGTCCTCGTGTTTGGCCAGCGCGAGTTCGGTCAACACATCCTCACGCGGTGCGCGTCTGCGGTCCTCGATGTAGGCGTAGAACTTCTCGTTGAGCCATTGCAGCGGGTTGTGCGTGGTGGGTGCCTCCTTGCCCAACTCCCCCACCGTCTCCAGGGCGAACACCGACTTGAACTCCTCATGGTCCTCGGCCGGGACACCGAGCAGGTCGGCAATGACCAGCAGTGAGAACGGTTTTGCGTAGTCGGAAAGGAATTCGGCTCGGCCCCTGTCGATGAAGGTGTCCAGCTGCCGGTCGGCCAGCCGCCACATGAAGTCCTCGTTCTCCTTGAGTCGCTTCGGAGTGATGAGGCGACTCAGCAGACTGCGGGTCTGGGTGTGCAGCGGTGCGTCCTGCGACGTGATGTGCTCGGCCATCGGGACCTGACCGCGGTGCTGCTCGATCAGATCGGAGACGTCATCGCTCTCCCCGGGGCCGAACGGCAGCCCGGAGAACGGACCCGCGACCGAGTTGCACGAGGAGAACGCCGGATTCTTGTAGACCGCGAGTGCTTCCTCGTAGCCGGTGACCGCCAGCACGTTGAACGGGGTCGCCGAGGTGACCGGGCATTTGCCACGCAGGTGGTCGAAGTATGGATAAGGGTCCGGGACGAGGGATTCATCGGTGAAGTAGTCCACTGTCTCGAAGTCGGTCACCGCACGCTCCTGAGTCGTCAGCGCCAGCTGAATCTGAAACCTAATGTTTGTTGCACGCCACCCTAAAGGTTGTTCCGCCTGGTAGTCAACGGAGAGGTTTCTCGCGCTCAGCACCGCGTACTCGGTGCGCCGTGACCAAACATCGGGTTTTCGCCGCAGTCAGTTCGCGGCCCACAACAGCCCGCGCAGCAGCGCCGACGGCGGGATGTCCTCGACGGCGACCAGACCGGACGGCGCCGCACACACCCAGTCGATCGCGTTGACCACCCGGGCGGCCGTGGAGATGCAGCCCGCGTCGGTGGGATCCAGGACGGGATGCGACAGATGGGTGTTGACCTCGACCCGTGGCTCCCCCTCGATCACCACCCGGTGCACCCCGACATGCCCGTCGGGCGGGAAGTCCCAATCCGGCGCGGCGGCGGCGGTCAGCCGGTTGACGTGTTCGAGGGTGATGACCACACGACCGTCGAGCACCCCCTCGGTGGCGAACCGCACCGCGGCCAACTGCCCCGGGGCCAGCGCCATCATGGTGCAGTCGATGGGCTCCGGGGTATACCAACGATCGGTGCGCTGGCGGACCTCGTCGAGGGTGACCCCGAGCTGCGCTGCCAGCGTGCGTACCTGCGGGCCCCACAGTGACTCGACCACCCCCGGCAGGTACAGCGGCGGCAGCTCGTCGCTGGCCTCAGTGCCGAAACCCATTGATGCACCGGTGAACTCCGCGTCGTCATAGTTGCCGTAGTCGAAGATCTCCTGCACCGTGATCGAGTCGACGCGGGTCACCAGGCTCGCCGCGCTGTGCACCAGCGTGTCCCCGGAATAGCCGGGATCGATGCCGTTGATGTAGAGCGAGGAGCCGCCGGCCGCACAGGCTGCCGCCAACGGTTCCCGCACCCAGTTGTCGGCGAACCGGGGCGCGGCCATCCAGACCAGCGAGGTGCCCACCACGTTGATCCCGGCCCGCAGGATGGCACAGAGCTGCTCGATGGCCTCCATCGGTCGGGTCTCGGCCAACGCGGTGTAGACCACGCAGTCCGGCGCCAGCTCGATCAGTGCGTCGAGGTCGCCGGTCGCGACGACCCCGGTGGGCCGGTTCAGTCCGCACAGTTCGGCGGCATCGCGCCCGATCTTGTCGGGCCCGGACGCATGCACACCGACCAGTTTCAGGTCGGGGCGCCCGATCAGTGCGCGCAACGCGTGCCGGCCGACGTTGCCGGTCGAGATCTGGACCACTCTGCGCATTCGCCGCTCCCTCGCCCGTCCGCCGAAACACTTACGGTACCCATGACGGCACCGCGGCGAGGGCAACACCGCACGGTAGATTCGTAACTCCTTGCCCTCCCGCGAAAGGCCACCATGGGTTACTTCGGTGAGCTCAGGACGAACTGGCGGCCGCTGGCGGCGGCCACCGCGGGCCTGAGCGCCGGGCTGAGCCTCAGCGCGTACACCAACGCCGCCATGGGACCGCGGTTTCTCGCAGAGTTCGGCTGGGACCGCGCGGATTTCGTGCTCACCGGCACGATCACCCTGCTGACCTTCGTCTTCCTGCCGGTCTACGGCCGGCTCACCGATCTGTTCGGGGTACGCCGCGTCGCGGTGGTCGGCGTGGTCGGTCTGCCGTTGTGCTGGATCGCCTACGCGCTGATGTCCGGGCCGATCTGGCAGTACTTCGCCATCAACGTCGTGCTGATCGGACTGGGCGTCGCCACCACCCCGGCCATCTACAGCCGGATCGTGGCCACCTGTTTCGACAGGGCACGCGGGCTGGCCTTGGCCATCGCCATCTCGGGCCCGCCGTTGCTCGGGGCGCTGGGCGCTCCAGCACTGGAGCTGATCAACAACGCGCACGGGTGGCGGATCGGTTGCCTGGCGATCGCCGGCACCATCGGGGTGGTCGGAGCGCTGGCGCTGATGCTGTTGCCCGCCGAGGACCCGTCGGTGCGCCGCGCCCGCGGAGAAGGCAAGACCGGCAACGACTACCGGATGATCGGCCGCACCCGGGTGTTCTGGATCCTGCTCGCCGGGGTGCTGCTGTGCAATCTGTACCACACCGTCACCACCAGCCAGCTCGGCGTCGTGTTGGGTGATTCGCTACCCGGGCCCGGCACGAACGGTGCCCTGATCGCCGCGCTGATATCGGTGTTCGCCACCGCGGTGATCGTCGGGCGCTTCGTCTGCGGTATCGCGCTGGACCGGCTGCCGGCGCACCTGGTGGCCGCCGTCGCGATGGCGCTGCCCGGGCTGGGCTGTCTGCTCGTCGCTTCGTCCTGGGACAGCTTCGCGGTGTTGGTGGTGGCGGTGTGCTGTCTGGGCGCGGCCTGGGGTGCCGAAGGTGATGTCATCGCCTATCTGGTGGCGCGCCGGTTCGACCTGACCCTGTACAGCACCGTGCTGAGCATTCTGTCCGCGGTCATCGGTGTCTCGTCGGCGCTGGGCGCCTTCATCCTGAGCCGCACCCTGCAATTCAGTGACAGCTTCAACGGCTTCCTGGTGTTCGCCGGCTTTGCGGCATTCGTCGGCGGCGCGCTGTTCCTGGCGCTCGGGCGCCAGACCGCGGTGGACCAGACCGCCGAGCCGGCGGCCCAGTCCCCCGGTCCGGGTTAGTCAGCGGCCGGACGGCACACCGCGACCGGCACCGGCGAGTGGTGCAGCAGATTGAGGCTCGTCGACCCGATCAGGGTGCTGGTCAGCACGCCGTGCCCGCGGGTGCCCACGACGGCCAGTTGGGCGCCGTCCAGATGCTTGAGCAGCGCCTGGCTGGGCTTGACGGGCTCGACGAACAGACCGACCTCGACATCCGGGTAGCGCTGCGTCCAGGGTTCGATCGCGCTGGTCAGCGCCGTCCACTCCATGGCTTCCAGCGCATCCCAGTCGATCAGGAACGGGATCGTGACATCACCGGGCGGCCGGCGCGACGACCAGGACCGCACCGCGCGCAACGGAACCTGCAACGCGGCCGCGAGCTCGAAGGCCAGCGCCAACGCGGCATCGCTGCTCTGGCCGTCCACCCCGACCAGGATGGGTTGGGTTGTCGGCGTGGTGATCCCGCCGCGCCAGGCCACCACCGGGCAGGCCGCCCGGCCGATCGTCTTGAGCGTCAGCGACCCGACCAGCAACGCTGCCGCCGCCGACACCTCCTGCGAGCCGAGCACGATCAGCCGCGACCGCTCGCTCAGGGCGTGCAGCGCCTCGTCGGCGGCCTCGGCCGGCGCGCTGGTGGTGACCTCGACGCCGGGTTCGCCGCGTCGCACCGCCTCGACCGCCGCGCCGAGGATCTGCTCGGCGGCCTCCTGTTGCCCGGCGATCGCGGCCGCCCGCACCGCGGCCGCGGCATCGGTGAAGTTGTGCCCGAGATAGGGCATCGCGTACACGATCTGCAGGGGCGCGCCCAACCGGGCCGCGACCCCGGCGGCCCAGACGGCCGCCGTCACGGCGCTCGCGGAGCCGTCCACGCCGACCACGACGGGTTGTGCGGTCTCGGTCATATCGATGACGTCCTTTCGTGCGGTCCCACCCACCGCCCATCCTGCCGTATGCACGTTGGCCCCGACCCCGGCTCCGGTGTCACAATGCTCGATGTGAGTGGCCCGGAGTCCGACGGACTCGCAGCAGACGGTGACGGCGGCGTCCGGCCCCTCCGCGAGACGCTGTCGCAGCTGCGGCTGCGTGAACTGCTCAGCGAGGTCCAGGACCGGGTCGAGCAGATCGTCGAGGGTGGCAATCGGGTCAACGGGCTCGTGGAGGCCATGCTGGCGGTCACCTCCGGACTCGACCTGGAGGTCACTCTCAGGACCATCGTGCACACCGCCATCGAGCTGCTCGACGCCCGCTACGGCGCCCTCGGGGTGCGCGGCGACGAACACGGCCACGAACTCGTGGAGTTCATCTACGAGGGCATCGACGCCGAGACCCGCGCCGCGATCGGACCGCTGCCCCAGGGCCGCGGCGTACTCGGCCTGCTCATCGACGAACCGACCCCGATCCGGCTGGACAACATCACCGACCATCCGGCCTCGGTCGGGTTCCCCCCGAACCACCCGCCGATGCGCACCTTCCTCGGTGTCCCGGTGCGCATCCGGGACGAGGTGTACGGCAACCTCTACCTGACCGAGAAGAACACCGGGCAGCCGTTCAGCGAGGACGACGAGGTGCTGGCGCAGGCGCTCGCCGCGGCGGCCGGTATCGCCATCGACAATGCGCGGCTCTACGCGCAGTCCCGCGCCCGGCAGTCCTGGATCGAGGCCACCCGCGACATCGCCACCGAACTGCTCGCCGGCACCGACCCGGGCCGGGTGTTCCGGCTGATCGCCGAGGAGGTCCTCAAACTCACCGGCGCGCGGGTGTCGTTCGTCGCGGTGCCCGCCGACGACACCGCCGAGGTCTCCGAGCTGCTCATCACCGAAATCGCCGGGGACAGCCCGGTTTCGGTGCACGCGGTGCCTCCGCTGCCGGTGACCGGCAACAGCCTCGGCGCCGCCCTGGACCGAAAACTCGCCCAGCGCCGCGACGTCTTCGACGTTCCCACCGGTGTGCTCGACGCCGCCGGGCCGGCGCTGGTCGTACCGCTGCGTGCCACCGATTCGGTGGCCGGGGTGCTGGTGGCGCTGCGGCCGCCCGGCGGCCGCGGTTTCACCGAGGACCAGCTGCAGATGGCGGCCTCGTTCACCGACCAGGCCGCGCTGGCCTGGCAGCTGGCGCTCACCCAACGCCAGATGCGTGAACTCGACGTCCTGACCGACCGGGACCGCATCGCCCGGGATCTGCACGACCATGTCATCCAGCGGCTGTTCGCGGTCGGGCTGTCACTGCAGGGCACCGTCGCGCGGGCCCGGTCCACCGAGGTCCAGGACCGGCTGTCGGCATCGGTCGACGACCTGCAGGAGGTGATCCAGGAGATCCGCACCACGATCTTCGACCTGCACGGCGGCGCGTCGGGGGCGGTGCGGCTGCGGCAGCGCCTGCAGGGGGCGGTGGATCAGTTCTCCTCGGCCGGGTTGCGTACCGGCGTTCAATTCGTCGGACCGCTGTCGGTGATCGAACCGGCCCTGGCCGATCACGCCGAGGCCGTGGTGCGCGAGGCGGTCAGCAATGCGGTACGCCATTCCGGCGCAACCGAACTCACGGTGCTGGTGAAGGTCGACGACGATCTGGCCATCACGGTCACCGACAACGGCTGCGGCGTCGGCACGGACGTCGCCGAGAGCGGGCTGAAGAACCTGCGCAGCCGTGCCGAACAATGTGGCGGGACGTTTACGCTGGGCCCCGGGGGTTCCGGCGGAACGGCGCTGCACTGGTCGGTGCCACTACCATAGCCGTTGCGGTGCAGATGATCCCGCCAACGTGCCGGGGCCGCGGTTAGCCTGGACTACAGTTGGCAACGAAGGACTTTGGGCCCTGCCGGGCCCGGTCGTGGTCGACTAGCGTCAGCGGTAACCGTCACAAGAGGAGCAGCCATGTCATCCCCAGCAGAGCAGCTCGGAATCGTCGTCGCCGTCGACGGCTCACCGGGTTCTGACGCCGCCGTGGCGTGGGCGGCCAAGGAGGGCCTGCGCCGCAAGACGTCGGTGACGTTGCTGCATGTCGAGGCGCCGCTGATCACCACCTGGTCGGCACTGCCTGCCGAACCGATCATCGTTGAGCAGCAGGAAGATTCGTCGAATACTGTGCTGGCGAACGCGGAGAAGGCATTCCACGCCGCGCTCGGGGACGGCGATACCGTCGAGGTACGCACCGAATCGCGGCCCTCGCCGGTGGTGGGCACGCTGGCCGAGGCCTCGCGGTCGGCGACGATGCTGGTGGTCGGCAACCGGGGAACCGGCGGACACAAGCGGCTGCCGCTCGGCTCGGTGGCCGCGGGCCTGCTCCACCACGCGCACTGCCCGGTGGTGGTGATCCACCAGAACGACGTCGCCGACTCGTCGGCCCCGGTCGTGCTGGGCGTCGACGGTTCCCCGTCCGCGGAGGCGGCCACCCGGTTCGCGTTCGAGGAGGCCGAGCTGCGCGGGGTCGACCTGGTCGCGGTGCACGCCTGGAGCGATGTCGGCGGGGTGCAGATGTTCGGCATGGATTGGCGGATCTACGAGGAGGAAGCCCAGGTGGCGCTCGCCGAGCGGCTGGCCGGCTGGCAGGAGGAGTTCCCCGGCGTCACGGTGCAGCGCCGGCTCGTGAGGGACCGGCCGGCGCACTGGCTGGTCGAGGAGTCCGGGCAGGCGCAGCTGGTCGTGGTCGGCAGCCGGGGCCGCGGCGGGTTCGCGGGCCTGCTGCTCGGCTCGGTGGCCTCCACCGTCGCACAGCTGTCGAATGCGCCGGTCGTGGTGGTGCGCACGTAGCTCACCACCGACAGTAGTTCGGCTGCCCGGGCTGGATGTAGCGGAAGTCCAGCAGCACCATTTCGGGGCTGCGAGTGTCGGTTCGCCACACCGGGTCGGTGACGATGTCCTCGGTGGTGTGCCGGTATCCGTCGTAGGCGTAGGTCATCGGCACGCGGTAGCCGGCCCGGCCCCAGTCGTAGATCCACTTGCGGAACTCCACCACCGGCAAGGCGTATCCGCGCGGGGACCCGTCGTAGTGGTAGATCGCCTCCCCGAACCGGTCATCGAGGTCGAGAACCCACACCACGTCGTCCTGGTAGCCCCACATCTTGAGCGGATTGCTGCCCATCAGAAGGTGATTGGAACTCTCCCCCTCGGTGCGCAGATTGCTGAACATGGAGAAGTTGCCCGCGGTGCGCAGCCCCAGGTAGGGCGTCATACCGATGATCAGCAGCAGCACCGGCACGGCGTACAGCCACACCGGCGTCCGGCTGTCCAGGATGCGCACACCGCGCCAGCGGGGGTCCCGGTCCGGGGAGAACAGCGCCGCCAGTTGCGGCCACAGCAGGACCAGGATGCCGATGTCGAACAGCAGCCCGGCCAGCAGGATGTGCTGCGGAACCGGGTGTACGTGGGCACTCCAGCCGCTCAACACCGTCACCGCCAGGCAGATCCCGGCATAGCCGTACACCCGCGGCATGGACAGGCGTTGCAGATGGTCGGCGGGCACGAAGGTGAACAGCAACGCCAGGGCCAGTGCGCCGAAGTCGACGAACCCGACCAGGGCCAGTGCCGCGTGCATCATCAGCGAGAAGGCCAGGATACCGGCCTGCAACCGGGGGACGCCGAGCAGCAGCCCGCCGCCGAGCTCCCAGCCGATCACCGACACCGCGGCGATCATCCCGATCGCCGCGGGCAGATTGGATCCGTCCGGCGCATCGGCGAGCAGGATCGACACCACCCCGACGAGTGCGGCCACACCGAGCCCGGCCACCGCCACGGTGAACACCCGCTGCCCCGGCGCACCGAACCGCCCGCGCCGCAGCAGCCGCGCGCCGGCCAGCCCCACGCCCACCGCGACGGGCAGCACCACCGGCATACCGAGGATGCGGGTCTGCAGGGCGGCCACGATCGACGTGAGCATCCCTGTCGCACAGGATGCATCGGTGGCGAAGAAGTCCGAGTTGAGCTTGTCGAAACCGGCGATGACGTAGACCAGGATCAAGCCCAGGCGCAGCACCGGCAGCAGCACGGCGTAATCGGCCTCGGCGTCGCCACGGCGCCGGATCACCGACCACCCGAGCACCGCGATCATCGCGAGGTTCAGGCACAGGATGAGGTTGACGTGGTTGGCCACTTCCGGGAACCGGAACACCGCGAAGTAGCCGGTCGCCGCGACCAGCAGGGCCAGGAACTTGGTCCGGGTCATACCGGTGCCGACGGCCACCCCGGCGGCCAGGATGAACCCTCCGGCGAACCAGGGATCGAGCCACTGCTCACCGAGTTCCACCGCGATCGCGACGGTGTAGAGCACCGCGAAGATGGAGAACGGGCTCGGCGCAGTACCGTGCCTTCCGCTCACCTGCGCCATGGACGCAGCTTAACCGCGGGCCCGGCGATCAGCCGTGGTAGCGGATCTGGAGGTCCTCCGATCCCGCCGCCGGCGAGTTTCGCCGCCGAACGAGAGTGGTTCCGCCACAACGCCGTATCGCCCCATCGAACCGCGCGGCGGGTTATACCGGCCTCAGCGGCCCCGGGCCGGTTGGGCCGCCGACGACGTCGATGAGGACGGCAGGGTGGACGGGCGATCGATGATCGTCGAGTTGGGCCCGCCCACCCGGTAACTCGCACCGCGGTGCTCGGCGGGCAGTCGGTCCCCGACCCCGGTCAGCTTGTTGCGCAGCGACCCCGGTGTGTATTCCTTCTGGTAGGCGCCCCGCTCGGTCAGCACCGGCACCACGTACTCGACGAAATCGGCGAACGAGCCCGGTGTGATGGCGTAGGCCAGGTTGAACCCGTCCACGTCGGTCTCCTCGACCCACTCCTGCAGGGTGTCGGCGACCCGTTCGGCCGAGCCGATGATCCGCGGACCCATGCCGCCGATCTCACCCCATTCGGCGATGTCGCGGACCAGCCACTCCCCGCCCTTGGGGTCGGCGGACTGGAAGGCCTTGACCGCGGACAGGATGGCGTTGGAGTCGACGTTGCCGATCGGCTCGTCCAGCCCGTACTGGGCCAGGTCGATGCCCATCCACCCGGACATGAAGACCAGCGCACCCTCTGGGTCGCCGTAGGCTAGGTACTCCAGATGCTTGTTGTGCGCCTCGTCGTCGGTCGCGCCGGTGATGATCGTGGTCATGTTGAAGATCTTCGCCGAGTACGGGTCCCGGCCGGCCAGCTCGAGCTCCCGTCGGATCGTCGAAACCGTTTCGCGCAGAATCTCTTTGGTGGGGGCGCCGGTGAAGATCGCCTCGGCGTTCTCGGCGGCGAAGCGGACCCCGCGCGGCGAGGCGCCGGCCTGGTAGATCACCGGGGTGCGCTGCACTGAAGGTTCGGACAGATGGACCCCGGGCACCGAGAAGTGCGTGCCGGAGTGGCCGATGTGGTGCACCTTGTCCGGATCGGTGAAGATCCCGTTCTCCCGGTCGCGGACGACGGCGTCGTCCTCCCAGGAGCCCTCCCAGAGCTTGTACAGCACCTCCAGGTACTCATCGGCGTGGTCGTAGCGGGCGTCGTGCGCGGGCTGATCGGTCTGCCCCATGTTGCGGGCGGCCGACGGCAGGTAGCCGGTGACCACGTTCCAGCCGACCCGGCCGTTGGTCAGGTGGTCCAGCGTGGACATCCGCCGGGCGAACGGATAGGGATGCTCGAACCCGGTGCCGGTGGTGATGCCGAAGCCCAGATGATCGGTGACCAGTGCCATCGCCGAGACCAGCAGCATCGGGTCGTTCACCGGGATCTGTGCGCCCTGCCGGATGGCGGCCTCGTCGCCGGCGCCGTACACGTCGTAGGTGCCGAGCACGTCGGCGATGAACAACCCGTCGAAGCGGCCGCGCTCCAGCAGCTGGGCGAGCTCGGTCCAGTAGCGGATGTCCTTATACCGCCACGACTGGTCCTCGGGGTGCTTCCACAGTCCGGGCGACTGGTGGGCGACGCAGTTCATGTCGAAGGCGTTGAAACGGATCACTCGGCTCACCCGGCAAGTCTTCGCGGCGCCTGCCCGATCGTCACCGGTTGTGCTCAGCGGGATCTGAATACGGTCGCGGCGGCCGGGACGGCGCTCGGCCCGGGACGGCGCACGTTCACACTTCTCGCGGCGCGCCGATTCGCCGCGGAGCGCGGACAGCCTCCGATGGCCGGACCGGGCTCTACCCTGAGGCGGTGAAACGAGGCCACGACGCACGGGCGCGCCTGGCATCCGGCGCCGCGGCGGCACTGCTGCTCGCCGGCTGCGGCTCCCCCACCATCGTGAACACCGGTGAGCCCTGGACGCCGGCCGAAACCTCCGTTCCGGCACCGCGATTGCCGCCGTACCGGAGCAACGCCCAGTTGGCGAACGCGGCCGACTTCCATGCCGGCACCGGCCTGGCCTATCACTTCGCGAGCCCCAGCGGCCGCTGGCACTGCGTCATCGTCCCGCACGACTGGGCGGGCTGTCGGGCGGTGTCCGCGGCACGGCTGCCGATCACGGGTGTCCCGACCGCGGTGCCGGGACCCGACGGGCCCGCCACCCCGGACACCATCCTGATCGACCAGACCTCCGAGGTCCGGTTCGCCGTCACCGACGGGGTGCCGGAGTCCCCCATCCCGATCGCCACCCTGCCGTTCGGCGCGGTGCTCGCCGTCGCCGGTTTCCGGTGCAATGTGCAGGAGGCCAGCGGGGTGTCCTGCGGCAGCGAGGCCAGCGGGAAGGGGTTCACCTTCTCGGCCGACGGCTACACCCGGGTCTACACCGATGTCCCCGGGTGACCCGCGGCCGCGGTCGGCCCAGCCCAGCCGCCCGGCGCTGCGGTATGCGGCGGGTCTGGTGTTCGCGCACCTGTTGACTGCGGCCGAGGTGGTCGGTGTGCTGGTGTCGCTGAGTCGGCAGACCATCGTCGGCACCCAGGCGCTGCTCAACCACACCAACCTGGTGGCGCTGATCGTGGTGATGGTGGTCAGCACCGCCGTCACCGCCTACGGGGCGCACCTCAACATCGCGCCGTCGCTGCGCTGGTTCGCCGCCGGTGCCCGGCCGAACATCGCCCAGCGCCGGGCCGCCATCAACATCGTCCGGCGCCAGTCCTTCCTGCTGATGGCGGTGTGGCTCGGGGCCGGCATCGTCTTCCTGGCGGTCAACCGCGACCACGGCGTCGCCCTGACGGTGCTGCTGGCGGTGTCGGTGCTGTTCGGCGGCACTGCGACGGTGAGCAGCAGCCTGCTGTTCACCCAGCGCATCATCCGGCCGATCGTGGCCGCCGCCAACCGGCAGTTCGAGAGCCGGGTCACCGCGCCCGGGGTGACTGCGCGGCTGCTGCTGATGTGGACGTTGACCACGGCGTTGCCCAGCGTGACCATCGTCATCCTGGTGCTGTGCCGGGCCAACGGCTGGTTCATCCCCACCACCGCCTCGATCGACATCCCGGTGATCCTGCTGTCGCTGGTCGCGGTGTTCCTCGGATTGCGGTCGCTGATCCTGGTCTCGCTGTCGATCTCGGACCCGCTGCGCGACATCGTCGACGCCATGGCCCTGGTCGAGCAGGGCCGCATCGACCAGCAGGTCGATGTCTACGAACAATCCGAGATCGGGCGCCTGCAAAGCGGTTTCAACCGGATGGTCACCGGGCTGCAGGAACGCGATCGGCTGCGTGACCTGTTCGGCCGGCACGTCGGTGACGCGGTGGCACGCGTCGCCTTCGAATCGTTGGACGCCGAGAAGGCGCTCACCGGTGAGGTCCGCGAGGTGGCGGTGCTCTTCATCGACGTGACCGGCTCCACCGAGCTGGCGATGAACCACGGCCCGCGTGAGCTGGCCGAGGTGCTCAACGAGTTCTTCCGGCTCGTCGTCGCCGCGGTCGACGAACACCACGGGCTGATCAACAAGTTCCAGGGCGACGCCGCGCTGGCGGTGTTCGGGGCGCCGATGGCCGCCGAGCACGCGGCCGCCGACGCGCTGGCCACCGCCCGCCGGCTGGGCGGGACCGTGGCGCAGCTGGCGCTGGACTTCGGCGTCGGGGTCTCCGCCGGGCCGGTGTTCGCGGGCAACATCGGCTCCGAGAACCGCTACGAGTACACGGTCATCGGCGACCCGGTGAACGAGGCGGCCCGCCTCGCCGACGTCGCCAAGGCGCTGCCGGAACGGATCGCAGCCTCCGGTGCGGCACTGGCGCGCGCCGAGGACGAGGCCGGGCACTGGGTCGGACACGGCTCGGTGACACTGCGCGGACGTTCCGAACCGACGTACCTCCACGTGCCACGATGAGCCCATGGCCGAAGATGTTCGCCCCGTCGCTGCGCTCGCCCCGGAAGACGTCCGCCCGTTCCGCATCGCCATCGCCGACGATGCGCTCACCGATCTGACCGACCGGCTGGCGCGCACCCGGTGGCCGGACCCCGAATGCGTCGACGACTGGAGCCAGGGCATCCCGCTGGCCTACACCCGCGAGCTCGCCCGGTACTGGGCCGAGGACTACGACTGGCGGGCCCGGGAAGCCGAGCTGAACCGCTTCTCCCAATTCATTACCGACATAGACGATCTGAGCATTCACTTCATCCACCAGCGCTCACCGCACCCGGACGCCCTGCCGCTGATCATCACGCACGGGTGGCCCGGATCGATCGTCGAGTTCCAGAAGGTGGTCGGGCCGCTGACCGACCCGACCGCCCACGGCGGCCGGGCCGAGGACGCGTTCCACGTGGTCTGCCCGTCCCTGCCCGGGTACGGATTCTCCGGCAAACCCACCGGCATCGGCTGGGGCATCGAACGGATCGCGACGGCCTGGGCCACGCTGATGGGCCGTCTGGGCTACGCCCGGTACGGCGCGCAGGGCGGGGACTGGGGCGCGGCGATCACCACCCAGATCGGGCGCAACGCCGGCGCCGACGGCAGCGGCAACGGCTGCATCGCCATCCACACCAACATGCCGCTCGGCCGGCCCACCGAGGAGAGCCTGAAGAACCCCACCGAGGAGGACCTGCAGGCCTTCGCGGCGATGAAGCTCTACGACAAGTGGGACTCGGGCTACTCCAAACAACAGTCCACCCGTCCGCAGACCCTCGGCTACGGACTGGTCGATTCCCCGGTCGCCCAGCTGGCCTGGATCGTGGAGAAGTTCTGGTCCTGGACCGACTGCGACGGTGATCCGGAGAACGTGCTCAGCCGGGACGAGTTGCTGGACAACGTGATGCTGTACTGGCTGACCGGATCGGGTGCGTCCTCGGCCCGGCTGTACTGGGAGAGTTTCCGCGCCTTCGGGCAGGGCGAACCGGTGGCCGTGCCGACCGGCGTCGCGGCCTTCCCCAAGGAGATCCTGCGGTCCCCGCGGCCGTGGTGCGAACCCAACTACAACATCACCCGGTGGACGACGATGCCGCGCGGCGGGCACTTCGCCGCGTTCGAACAACCCGAACTGTTCGTCGAGGACGTCCGGGCGTTCTTCGCCACCGTCCGGGACTAACCCGCCCGACGGTCCCTGCTGACCCGGTATCCCCCGTAAAGCACCGCGGCGACAACGAAGTTCACGAAGTAGGCGATATCGGCGCCGTGCCAGGCGGTGGCCACCGGCCCCTGGATGAGCGAGGTGTTCATGAACGGCATCGCCGCCGCGTAGGAGAGCACGAAGACCACCAGCGCGGCACCGGCATGCCGGCGTGGCGTGACGGCGGCCGCCACGTCGACGAACGGGTCTGTCGCGCCCCGGGTCCGCAGCAGCCAGTCGATGACGATGATCGCGACGAATGCCGGAATCCAGTACCCGATGAGCAGCAGCACGTCGAGGAACCGGGTGGCGGTGTCGGCACTGTGCAGCCACAGGATGAGGAAGAAGGCCAGCACGGTGACCAGGACGGCCGATACCGGACGGCGCACCCGCACCCCCAACGTCTGCAGGGCCAGCGATCCGCTGTAGTCGTTCATGACACCGGAGCCCACCGAGGCCAGCGCGATGACCAGCAGGGCCACCGCCCCCAGCACCCCGCCGCCCATCACGTCGCGCACCCCTTCGGCGGTGTGCTCACCGATCGCCTCGGCGGCGGCGATGCCGATGCCCTGCACGAAGATGTAGGCGGTCACGATGCCGCCGAAGGTGTAGCCGAAGACCCGGCCGCTGCCCGCATCGACCGGCAGGTAGCGGCTGAAGTCCGCGGCGTAGCTCGCCCAGGAGATGGTGAGGCTGAGCGCGACGGTCACCTCGAGGACGAAGGCGCCCACCAGGTCCGCACCGGTCAACTGGGCCGGCGTGATGACGGGATGACCGCCGCCGGAGACGAGCTTGACCGCGAACACCACGAAGGTGGCGAACAGCACCACGGTCAGCACCGCCTGCAGCCGGTGGATGAGCTCGTAGCCGATGAAACCGACCGCGCCCTGCACGGCCAGCACGATCAGTACCGCCACCCAGAACGGGATGCCGAGCAGCAGCGCCAGCGCCTGCCCGCCGAACAGGCCGACCAGGGCGTCCCAGGCTATAGAGGACAGCCACTGCAGGGCCGCGGGCAGGGCGACCCCGGACCCGAACGCCATTCGCGCGCCGGGCAGCTGGGCGGTGCCGGTGCGCGGACCCCAGGTGGACAGATACGCGACCACCAGCGCGCCGAGCACGGTGCCGATCACCATGGCCACCAGCCCCAGCCAGAACCCGAGGCCGAGCAGGATGGCCAGGGTGCCGGTGAAGACGCCGGTCATGTTGACCTGTGGGGCGAACCAGACGGTGAACAGCCGGGCCGGCGAGCCGTACCGGTTGTCCCGGCCGACCGGCGCGATGCCGTGCGTCTCCACCGACAGGTCCCCGGCCCCCGACGGCGACCGGCCGGTGAAGGACGGCGACGTCAACGGGTTGTTCGTCGGGTTGGAATCGGATGGCTGAGAGGCCCTTGTCGCGCCGCCGGTCATGCGAGTATTCGATCATGACCCGCCGGGTGGGGCCCGGCTGCCGCCTTCCGATGCCGTGCTCATCACCATCGGCGCAGCGGATTCTGTCCCCGAGGACAGAGAAACCTATGGATTCCATTGTCGGAATGTAAATTCGTTGCGGAATCGCTTGCGCGGGGCGCTTCAATCCGCGATTGTTTACACACACGGACCGCAATCTCGAGGAAGGCCCGACCCTGACCGGCACCAACACCACCGCCGCAGACCACACCACCGGCGAGGACGGGAGCACCATCCGCAAGGGTGCCCCCGTGATCGAGATCGACCATGTGGTCAAGCGCTTCGACGACTACGTCGCGGTGGCCGACGCCGACTTCACCATTGCGCAGGGCGAGTTCTTCTCGATGCTGGGCCCTTCGGGATGTGGCAAGACCACGACGCTGCGGATGATCGCCGGGTTCGAGACCCCGACCGAGGGCGCCATCCGCCTGGAGGGCGTCGACGTGTCCCGGGTATCGCCGCACAAGCGCAACGTCAACACCGTTTTCCAGCACTACGCGCTGTTCCCGCACATGACGGTGTGGGACAACATCGCCTACGGCCCGCGCAGCATGAAGATCGACAAGACCAAGGGCAAGGGCGAGGTCAAGCGCCGGGTCGACGAGATCATCGAGATCGTCCGGCTCACCGACTTCGCCAAGCGCAAGCCCGGCCAACTCTCCGGCGGCCAGCAGCAGCGCGTCGCCCTGGCCCGCGCCCTGGTCAACTACCCCAGCGCCCTGCTGCTCGACGAACCGCTGGGCGCACTCGACCTCAAGCTGCGCCACGCCATGCAGTTCGAACTCAAGCGCATCCAGCGCGAGGTGGGCATCACCTTCATCTACGTGACCCACGATCAGGAAGAGGCGCTGACGATGAGTGACCGCATCGCGGTCATGAACGCCGGCAACGTCGAGCAGATCGGCAGCCCCACCGACATCTACGACCGGCCCGCCACGGTGTTCGTCGCGGGCTTCATCGGCCAGGCCAACCTGTGGCCCGGCCGGCAGACCGGCCGCACCAACCGGGATTTCGTCGAGATCGAGGTGCTCGGCACCAAGCTCAAGTCCCGCCCGGGCGAGACCACCATCGAACCGGGTGGACACGCCACCCTGATGATCCGGCCGGAACGGGTCCGGGTGTCCACCGACGCCCCGACCGGAGATCTGGCCGTGGTCCACGGCACCGTGCGCGACCTCACCTTTCAGGGGCCGGTGGTGCGGTTGTCGGTTGCCGCCCCGGACGGCTCGACGATCGTCGCGCACGTCGGCCCGGAACAGAACCTGCCGCTGCTGCGGCCCGGCGACGAGGTGTACACGCACTGGTCGCCGGAGGCCTCCCTGGTGCTGCCCGCCGCCGACATCCCGACCACCGAGGATCTCGAGGAGATGCTCGACGAGTCCTGACCGACCCGCATCCCGCGCTTCTGCTTCTCCGCCAACACTTCACGAAAGGCCCCGAATGTCCAACGAGATCGACCCCCGCCTGCTGTCCCGCCTGGCCGCCAACCGCACCAGCCGGCGACGGTTCATCGGCGGCAGCGCCGCGGCCGCCGCGGCCGCGGTGCTGGGCTCGTCGTTCCTGGCCGCCTGCGGATCCGACAGCGGCAGTTCCTCCGATTCCGCCGCCCCGGCCCAGGACGAGGGCCTGCTGCGGGTTTCGAACTGGCCGCTGTACATGGCCGACGGATTCGTCGCAGCCTTCCAGACGGCGTCCGGCATCACCGTGGACTACAAGGAGGACTTCAACGACAACGAGCAGTGGTTCGCCAAGGTCAAGGAGCCGCTGTCCCGCAAGCAGGACATCGGCGCCGACCTGGTGGTGCCCACCGAGTTCATGGCCGCTCGGGTCAAGGGTCTGGGCTGGCTCAGCGAGATCAGCGAAGCCGGTGTGCCCAACCGCAAGAACCTGCGCTCCGATCTGCTCGATTCGAAGGTCGACCCGGGCCGTAAGTTCACCGCCCCCTACATGACCGGCATGGTCGGCCTGGCCTACAACCGGGCCGCGACCGGTCGTGACATCAGGACCATCGACGATCTGTGGGATCCCGCCTTCAAGGGCCGGGTCAGCCTGCTCTCCGACGTCCAGGACGGGCTCGGCATGATCATGCAGTCCCAGGGCAACTCCCCGGAGGACCCGACCACCGAGTCGGTGCAGAAGGCCGTGGATCTGGTCCGGGAGCAGAAGGAGAAGGGACAGATCCGCCGCTTCACCGGCAACGACTACGCCGACGACCTGGCGGCCGGGAACATCGCTGTGGCACAGGCCTATTCGGGCGACGTGGTGCAGCTGCAGGCCGACAACCCGGACCTGCAGTTCATCATCCCGGAGTCCGGCGGCGACTGGTTCATCGACACCATGGTGATCCCGTACACCTCCCGCAACCAGAAGGGCGCCGAGGCCTGGATCGACTACATCTACGACCGCGCCAACTACGCCAAGCTGGTCGCCTACACCCAGTTCGTCGGGGTGCTCTCGGACATGACCGACGAACTGGCCAAGGTCGATCCGGCCGCCGCCGCGAACCCGTTGATCAACCCGACGCCGGAGGTGCAGGCGCAGCTCAAGTCGTGGGCACCGCTGACCGACGAGCAGACGCAGGAGTTCAACACCATGTTCGCCGCAGTCACCGGTGGCTAGGTCGGTGGCACAGCGAACGCAGGGAGCATAGATGGCCGGAGTCGCAACCAGCAGCCGGCAGCGGAGCAAGATCGCACCGTACTTGATGATCTTGCCCGCGCTGGCGTACCTGGCGATTTTCTTCGTGGTGCCGTTCTTCTCGCTGGCACGCACCTCACTGTCGACGTCGGGCGGGTCGGTGTACCTGCCGACGCTGACCTTCGGCTGGAAGTTCTCGAACTTCGTAGACGCTTTCGTGCTCTACCAGGATCAGATTCTGCGGTCCTTCGGGTATGCCCTGGCGGCCACCGTGCTCTGCCTGCTGCTGGCCTTCCCGCTGGCCTATGTCATCGCCTTCAAGGCCGGCCGCTTCAAGAACCTGATCCTCGGTTTGGTGATCCTGCCGTTCTTCGTCACGTTCCTGATCCGGACCATCGCCTGGAAGACGATCCTCGCCGACGAGGGCTGGGTGGTCACCGCGTTGGGCAGCATCGGCCTGCTCCCCGATGAGGGACGGCTGCTCTCGACGAGTTGGGCGGTGATCGGCGGGCTGACCTACAACTGGATCATCTTCATGATCCTGCCGCTGTACGTCAGCTTGGAGAAGATCGATCCGCGGCTGCTGGAGGCGTCCCGCGATCTGTATTCCGGTGGCGGACGCAGCTTTCGGAAGGTGATCCTGCCGCTGGCGATGCCCGGAGCCCTGGCGGGCAGCCTGCTGGTGTTCATCCCGGCGGTCGGTGATTTCATCAATGCCGACTATCTGGGCAGCACCCAGACCACCATGATCGGCAACGTGATCCAGAAACAATTCCTGGTGGTCAAGGACTATCCCGCCGCGGCCGCGCTCAGCCTCGGCTTGATGGGCCTGATCCTGGTCGGCGTGCTGATGTACACCCGCGCGCTCGGCACGGAGGACCTGGTATGACGACCACCGAAGCCCGCCCGGCCGCCCGCTCGGCCGCGGCCAAACCGGTGAAACCCCGGCCCAAGTGGGGCGATTTCTCGCTGCGGATCGTGGCCGGATTGGTACTGCTGTACCTGTTCGTCCCGATCTTCGTCATCGTGATGTTCTCGTTCAACAAGCCCGCAGGCAAGTTCAACTACACCTGGCAGGGCTTCACCCTGGACAACTGGGCGGACCCGTTCAAGTACCCGGCGCTCACCGAGGCGCTCAAGCTCAGCCTCAACGTCGCCTTCGTATCCACCGCCATCGCCCTGGTGCTCGGCACCCTGCTGGCCATCGCACTGGTGCGCCAACGGTTCCGGGGTTACCGGGCGGTGGACACCTTCATGGTGCTGCCGCTGACCGCACCCGAGGTGGTGATGGGTGCCTCGCTGCTCACCCTGTTCCTGGACCTGTCCTGGAACACCGGGTACGTCACCATCCTGATCGCCCACGTGGCGTTCGAGGTCAGCTTCATCGCGATGACGGTGCGGGCCCGGGTCCGCGGTTTCGACTGGACCCTGGAGGACGCGTCGCTGGATCTGGGCGCCAGCCCGACCCGGACCTTCTTCAAGGTGACGCTGCCGCTGATCGTGCCCGGCATCATCGCCGCCGGCATGCTGTCCTTCGCGCTGAGCCTCGACGACTTCATCGTCACCTACTTCGTCAGCGGTTCCACGGTCACCTACCCGCTGTATGTGAACGCTGCGGTCAAGGCGGCGGTGCCCCCGCAGATCAACGTGCTGGCCACCGCGATCCTGGTGGCAAGTCTGCTGCTGCTGGCGCTCGGAACGCTGTACCGGCGCAAGAAGATCGACGTCTAGGGCGGGGTCGGCGCGCCGGCCGGCTCTCGTGCCCCGCGGCGTGCCGCCCCGATCCCGGCGACGATGACCAGACCCAGGCCGAACAGGCCGAACAGGTCGGGAACCTGACCCAGGATCAGCCACCCCATCAGCATCGCGAAGCCCGGTTCCAGGCTCATCAGGGTGCCGAACGCGGCAGCGGTGAGCCGGCGTAACGCGAGCAACTCGAGGGCGAACGGGACGACCGGCAGCAGGATGGCCAGACCGACGCCGATCAGCCACAGCTGCGGTGTCATCCGGCTGAACACCGCCGGGCCGGCGGCCACCGAGGCGACCAGCGCGGCGACCGGCATCGACACCGCCAGACCGCTGAGTCCGCTGATCTGATCGCCCACCCGCTGGGTCAGCAGGATGTAGGCGCCCCAGCAGAACCCGGCGCCCAGCGCGCAGCCCACGCCGACCGGGTCGAAGGAGCCCGACCACGGCTCGGTCAGCAGTAGCACCCCGACCGCGGCCAGCCCCGGCCAGATGAAGCGATTGCGACCGGACCCGTGCAGCACCGCGACACCGAGCGGCCCGAGGAACTCCAGGGCGCTGGCCGTCCCCAGTGGGATACGCGCCACGGCCATCATGAACAGCACCGTGATACCGGCGGTGACCACGCCCAGCAGCACCGCGGCCAGAAACGAGGACCGGGTGAACGAGGACGGGCGCGGCCGGACGATCGCCAGCAGCATGATCGCGGCCCAGAACAACCGCAGCCAGGCCGCCCCGGTGGCGCCGATATCGTCGATCAACCCGACCGCGATGGCAGCGCCGACCTGCACCGAGCACATCGCCGCGACGGCCATCGCCGCACCGCTGCGTGCCACGCCGGTCAGCATCCCTGTATCAAACTGCGGATCGCCGACGATTGTCCACGGGTTTACCCGCCGGCGCCGTCCTCAGCGGGTGCGGTCCGGGAACGGGTCATCGCTGAAGTCGATCTGGGCGGCCGGGTTGGCGACCGCGGTGACCATCCCCGATCCGATGGCGCCCGCGCTGTCGAAGAGGGTGGCGGTGCCCACCGCGATACCGTCGGCCGCCCAATGCGAATCGGCCTGCACCCCGATCCACTCGTCGCGGGGCAACCGGGCGAGCGCGACGGTGAGATCACCGTTGATGTAGCCGACCCCGTCGGTGCCCAGATTGGTGACCAGGCTGGTGCCCTCGGCCGCCATCGCGGCCCGCACGAACGGTGAGTTGCGCTGCCCGTCGACCACGTCGATGGTGCGGTTGATGAAGCGTTTGCGGGAGGCGTTCTGGTGATCGGCGATGGCGTCGGTCCAGCCGACGTCGTCACTGCCGATGCCGATCCCCCGGCTCTCGTCCCGCTCGGTCGGCCCGTCGAAGGTCATCGGGGCCACCCATTCCCGCCCGCGGGGCGGCTCGGAGAGCCGGTACTGCACCAGGGTGGCCCGCACCACGGTCACCCCGTCCTGGACCAGCTCGCACTCGGCGTTGCGCACCCGTCGGCCGTCGCGCACCAGCGCCAGCTTGGTGTGCGTCTCGACCCCGCGGGCCGCCTTGAACAGGTCCACCGTCAGCCGGGACGGCAGGAACTCCGGATCGCCGAAACTCTCCTCCAGCGTGCGCGCCACCAGGCCCACCAGGGCCGGGCCGTTGAGGTGGTCGGGACCCCAGTGGCTCTGCGCGTAGGCGCTGGGCAGGAAGGTGTCCTGGTCGGTCTGGGTGAAGTGGAACGGGCGCGCACTCATTTGCGCATCGTCGCACAGTCCCATCTTGGCCTGGTGGCCGCCACTTATTGCGGGACGACGATGCCGTGGTCGTAGGCGTACACGATGGCGGCCGCGCGGTCGCGCAGCCGCAGCTTGTCGAAGATGCGCCCGATGTGGCTCTTCACCGTCACCCCGGAGATGAACAGCTGCTCGGCGATCTCGGCGTTCGTGTGCCCCTTGCCGATCAGGGTGAGCACATCGAGCTCCCGTTCGGTGAGTTCGCTGACCTGCACCTGCGGCGGTGCCGCGGCGGCCTTGCGGTAGGTGCTGAGCACCCGGGCGGTCACCGCCGGATCCAGGTAGCTGTCGCCGTGCGCCACCGCGCGCACCGCGCGGATGAGCTCCTCGGCCGACGAGTCCTTGAGGACGAACCCGGCGGCACCGGCGCGCAACACAGCGGAGAGCAACTCGTCCTCGTTGAAGGTGGTCAGCGCCAGCACCGGCGGCCCGCCCGCTTCGGCGAGCCGCCGGGTCGCCTCGATGCCGTCGACCCGCTTCATCCGCAGGTCCATCACGACCACATCGACGGGCTGCTCGGCCAGCGCATCGAGCACCTCGTCACCGTCCGAACATTCCCCGACGATCACGAAACCGTCCTTGCGGCGCAGGATCCGGCGCAGCCCGGAGCGCACCAGCTCCTGGTCGT
Source organism: Mycolicibacterium aurum (assembly GCA_900078775.1). Classification (GTDB taxonomy): domain Bacteria; phylum Actinomycetota; class Actinomycetes; order Mycobacteriales; family Mycobacteriaceae; genus Mycobacterium; species Mycobacterium aurum_A. The sequence continues at coordinate 1,904,835 of LT549889.1, read as the reverse complement.
CGACGAGCAGCACGGCGATGTCGATCCAATTCCCGTCGCCGCCTTTGAAGTCCACCGTCATCCCGCGCACCTGCCCAACGCCGTCTTCCCGGTCTCCCCCAGCGGCACCTCCGCACGCACCGACCAGCCCTGCGGCGTCGGCCCGATATCGATGACGCCGCCGAGCAATTCGACCCGCTGACGCATCCCGCGGACACCGCGGCCGTCCGGGGCCCGACGGCCGCGCGCGGCCACTGTCACCGGCGTCTCGTTGACGACGGTGAGTTCGGCACGGTCCGCGGTGACGCTCAGACCGACCGTCGACCGGGAATCCGGGGCGTGCTTGGCGATGTTGGCCAGCGATTCCTGGGCGATCCGGTACAGCGCCAGCCCGACCGCCGGGGACACCGGCGCGGTGGGGCCATCGGTGTGCAGTGTGACCGGTAGCCCGGCCCGGGCGAAATCATCGATGAGCCGCGGTATGTCGCCGATGCCCGGTTCCGGGGCGATCCGCATCGGGGACTGATCGAGCAGGCCGACGGTGCGGCGGATGTCGGCCATCGCCTCCCGGCCCAGCTTCTCGGCATCCTCGAGGGCATCGACGGCGTCCTCGATGTCGCGGTCCTCCTGCAGTGCCCGCCGCGCCCCGGTGAGATGCAGCAGGGTCACCGACAGGGAATGGGCGATGACATCGTGGACCTCGCGGGCGATCCGGCGGCGTTCATCGGCCGCGGCATGTTCGGCCAGGGCCTGCTGCGCGGCTCGCTGCGCCACGATCAGCTGCTGCTGGATCCGCATCAGGTAGCCGACGAGCCATCCCATCGCCAGCACACTCAGGTACAGCCATACACCTTCGAGTCGGTGCGCCGCCGCCGCGGCGACCAGCATCGCCGCCGCCGAGGCCGTTGCCGCCAGACCGCCGGCCAGCGGGGTCATCGCCGTCACCGCCCCGGCCATCAGCACCAGGATCAGCGGCGCGAAGTCGAACGGTACCGGTGTGGAGGTGGCGAACAGGAAGATCGCCGCCGACCCCGACCAGGCCGCCCAGATCAACAGCGGGTTGAACGATGCTCCGCGGGCGAAGAACACGACCATCGGGCACATCGCCACCATGACCCCGATCGGGACCGCCACCAGGTAGTCCGACGGTGGGCGCTGCAGCGTGGAGACCACCGCGATCACGGTGAACGCGGTGTCGGTGGTGATGATGAAGGTCCAGCTCCAGCCCAGCTCGTTGAGCTCGGCGTGGCGCGCGAAACGGCTACGCAGGTACTCGGGTACGGCCATGCGCATCGGTTGATCGTATGTCCGCGGCCGACGCATGGCCATCGTGCCGGGGGCGGATTCGTGCTCCTACCACGGTAGGAGACGCCTGGGCGGGCACCCGGACCGTCGGATCCGCCAATTGCGTTGGCGCAGGACGGTTCAGCGCACCCCGGCGATCAGCTCGTCGGCGGGCTGGTCCCAGTGGTCCAGGCTGACCGCGTGGGTGAGCGGGCGGCGTCGCAACTTGCCGTGCCGTCCCTTGGGCCAGCCGATGACGATATGCCCGCCGAGCATCCAGTCCTCCGGGACACCCACCGCCTCGCGCAGCAGCGCCTCCCCGCCGTAGGAGGCCCAACTCGTCAGGCACGCGCCCAGGCCCTGCGCGCGGGCGGCCAGCAGGAAGTTCTGCATGGCCGGGAAGATCGAGGCACCCAGCAGCAGATCCGAGGCCGTCGGGAAGCGCTTCTGGACGAACAGCACCGAGGTGAACTCCTCGGCCCGGTCATGCAGCTCATAGGTGGCGCGGTTGTTGCGCGCGATCAGGTCGGTTTCCTGGTCGGTCGGCCTGCTCATGCCGTAAACCGGTTCGATGGTCTCCAGCGCCAGCCGGGCGGCGTCGGCGACCACTTTGCGCATTTCGGGGGAACGCAGCACGACGAAGCGCCAGGCCTGCGCGTTCGCGCCGGACGGCGCCCAGGTGGCGGCCTCCAGACAGCGGGCCAGGGTGATGTCGTCGACAGGCTGGTCGGTGAAGCGACGGATCGTCCGCGCCGTCGACAGCACCTCCCAGATGTCACTGCTCGCACTCGCCATGTCGGCACCCTAGCGTGCGCTCATCCCGTCGTGGCGACGCCCGTCGCTGTGCGCGGTGCCCCGGGTTACGCCTCACCCGCCGATGGTGGTGATCCGCACCGCGGTGAAGGTGCGCCGGGCGATTCGCCAGCCCTGCTCGGTGCGCACCAGATCGTCGTCGTAGAACCCGACCGCATTGACTCCGGATGCATTGTCGGCGGCCATGATCAGCCCGTCGATGTAGGTGCGTGCGGTGGCTTGGTCGCCGTCGAGGGTGATGACGATGTTGGTCAGCCGGTGCATGGTGTGGCCCGCCATCGCGTGCGAGGCGTCCATGAACTCGGTGACGGCGTCGACGCCGGTGAGGCTGCCGATCTCGCCGTAGTCGAGCACGCAGTCCTCGGTGAACGCGGTGCGGAACGTCGCCCAGTCCCGGCGGTCGATACCGGTGGCGTAGCGCAGCAGCGTGTCGGTGATGTCGGTGCGGTCGCGCAGGTCGGGATCCGTCATCGAGGGTCTCCGTTCGCTTCGGGAGAAGATCGGGGCTCACGATAGCCGCCGATGACGTCCCGGACGGCCGCCACCCCGACCGGTTGACCAAATATCTGTTCCGTCGTAGAGTCCTGCCGGAAGCGAAGCTACGTTCGAGACGGAAGCCCCTTGGAGTCATTCGGTTTCACCTACCCGGCGCACACCGAGCAGTTCCGTAAGGAACTGCGGGCGTGGCTGGCCGAACACCTGACCGATGAGATCCTGGCCGCCGCACGCTGCTACGGCCGCTCCGAGGATGCGTTCGAGACGATGCGCCGGTGGAATGCCGAGATGGCCGACGCCCGCTGGGCGGCCGTCTCCTGGCCCACCGACTACGGCGGCCGCGGCGCGGGGATCCTGGAGCAACTGGTCTTCGCCGAGGAGACGACCTGGGCGCGGGTTCCGCACCCGCTCAACGTGATCGGTATCAACAACATCGCGCCCGCGCTCATGCAGTACGGCACCGAACAGCAGAAGCGCGACCTGCTCCCCCGCATGCTGCGTGCCGACGACATCTGGTGCCAGGGCATGTCGGAACCGGAGGCGGGCTCGGACCTGGCGTCCCTGCGCACCCGCGCCGTGGCCGACGGCGACGACTTCGTCATCAACGGGCAGAAGATCTGGACATCGCTGGGACACCGGGCGGACTGGTGCCAGCTGTATGTGCGTACCGACCCGGATGCGCCCAAACACCAGGGCATCTCGTGCCTGATCGTCGACCTGTCACTGCCCGGCGTCGAGGCCCGACCGCTGGTCACCCTCAACGGGGACGCCGACTTCGCCGAGATCTTCTTCACCGACGTGCGGGTCCCGGCCACCGCGCTGCTCGGCGGGCTCAACGAGGGCTGGCAGGTCGCCACCACCACGCTTTCGCACGAACGTGCCGGCGCGGCAAGGCTGTACGCGGAGATGCAGACCAGACTCACCGATCTGGTCGCCGACCTCGACGCCGCCGGACATGACCTCGGTGACCGCACGCTGCTGCGCCGTCTCGGCGACCTCGAGATGCGGATCAGCTACCTGGAAACCCTGTGCCAACGCTCGATATCGGCCACCATGCACGGCCGCGACGGGTTCGGTACCGCCAGCCTGGCCAAGACGGTATGGGCGGAGATCGGGCAGGACCTGGCCGCCGTCGGCTACGAACTGCTCGGCGACACCGGCGCCGGCGGACGATGGGCCGACTACCGGCTCACCTCGCACGCGCTGAGCATCGCCGGCGGCACCACCCAGATCAACACCAACATCACCGCGCGACTGCTCGGACTCCCCCGCCGATGACCCCGGAGCGCCCGTGAACCTGGAATACAGCGCCGAACAGACGGCGCTGGCCGACACGGTCCGCCGCTACCTCGCCGACAAGGCCGGTATCGACCACGTCCGAGGCCATCTCGACGACCCGCGCGGCAGCACGGACACGGTTTGGCGGGGACTCGCCGGGCTCGGAGCGACCGGGCTGCTGGTGGCACCCGAATACGGCGGGACCGGCGCCACGATGGTCGACGCCGGCATCGTCGCCGAGGTGCTCGGCGCCGCCCTCCACCCCGGGCCCTGGCTGTCCTGTGCGGTCGCGGCGCGCGCCCTGGCCCGGTTCGGGCTGGAGGATGCGGCCGCCGAACTATTGACCGGGATCGCCGACGGATCGACCATCGCGACCGTCGGGCCGCTGACCGGGCCCGGGCCGACGGCCGCCGGACCGGGCCCGGAGGTGCTGCTGCGCGGTGAGATCGATCAGCTCCCCGATGCGGCCGCCGCGGACGTCGTTCTCGTGCTCACCCGCGAAACCTCGGACTGGGCACTGCATTCCGTCCCGGCAGCCCGGCTGCAGGTGGTGCCGATCCCCGGAATCGACAAGACCCGCAGGACATTCCAAGTCGGCTTCGACGACGTGCCGGGCCGGCGGCTGGGCAGTGCAGGGGACGCGGCCGTCGCCGCGCTGCGCGACGATGTGCTCGCGCTGGCCGTCGCGGATGCGCTCGGCGCAGCACAGGCCCTGCTGGACCTGACCATCGCCTACGCCAAGAATCGCCGCCAGTTCGGCCAGCCCATCGGCAGTTTCCAGGCCGTCCAGCAGCTCTGCGTGCAGATGTTCCAGACCGTGGAACTCGGCCGCGGCGGTGTGCTGCGGGCACTGTGGGCCGCCGACGAGGCCGATGACGCCGAACACCACCGGGCCGCGGCCCGGGTCAAGGCGTTCGGAGCCCGACTGGCCGGCGTCGGCGACACCGCGATCCAGGTGTTCGGCGGCATCGGCTACACCTGGGAGCACGACGCCCACCTCTACCTCAGGCGGCTGCTCGGCTTCTCCGGGTTCCTGGGCGGCAGCGACCACTACGCCGAACAGGTCGGTGCCGCACTGGTGGCCGACTGCCGGGCGGGACGGAGCGGAATCGCGTGAACGACAGCATCGACTTCACCGGTCAGGTGGCCATCGTCACCGGTGCCGGCCGCGGGTTGGGCCGGCTCTATGCGCGCGACCTGGCGGCCCGCGGCGCGGCCGTCGTCGTCAACGACCTTGGCGGTTCCATGCGCGGGGACGGCGCCGACCCCAGCATCGCCGACGAGGTGGTCGCAGAGATCCGCGCGGCCGGCGGCACGGCGGTGGCCTCCCACGATTCGGTGGCCTCCGCGGACGGCGGCGCGGCGATCGTGGCGACCGCGCTCGAGGAGTTCGGCCGCATCGACGCGGCGGTGAGCAACGCCGGGATCTTCAGCAGCGTCGCCTTCGACGAACTCACCGAGGCCGATTGGCGGAACATGCTGTCGGTCCACCTCGACGGTGGTTTCCACCTGGCACAGCCCGCCTACCGGGCGATGAAACAGCAGGGGTACGGCCGGTTCGTCTTCATCTCCTCCTCAGCCGGGCTGTTCGGTCAGCCGTGGGAATCGCACTACGCCGCCGCGAAGACCGGACTGGTCGGCTTGACCAACGTCATCGCACTCGAAGGTGCCGAGCACGGGATCAAGGCGAATACGGTTCTGCCATTCGGCTTCTCACGGATGGTGACCGAGACCCTCGGCGACCCGAAGGCGCTCGAGGAGACCGGCTTCCTGAAACTGATCGACCCGGACCTGGTGGTTCCCGTGGTCACCTACCTGGCCAGCAGGGACTGCGCGGTGTCCCACCACAACTACTCGGCGGGTACAGGTCATTTCGCCCGGGTTTTCATCGGTCTGGCCGAGGGCTGGAGTGCACCTGCCGGCGGTGCGGTCCGTGCCGAGGACATCGCCGCACACCTGTTGGAGATCTCGGCGACGGAACGGTTCACCGTCCCGGGATCGATCTTCGACGAGGTGTTCGCCATGTGCGACCGGCTTGGGGTCAATCCCCTCGCTTGAGCGCGCCCGGATACGCAATACCTCGCCGCCGGGAGGCGAGGTCGTAGAATCGGTGCTTCCTAGCAGGACCGGACACGAGAGCAGAGGGAGCTGATGACCGACCGATCGTCGGACTCCCCGGATACCCGCCGGATCGAGATCCTGCAGACCGCCAACGATGTGATCGCCGAATCGGGCCTGCGGACGTCCCTGCAGCAGATCGCCGACGCGGCAGGAATCCTGGCCGGCAGCCTGTATCACCACTTCGAATCCAAGGAAGCCATCCTCGTCGAGCTGATCCGGCGCTATCACGCTGACCTGGACCTCGTCGGCGAGCAGGCGTTGCGCGGCCTCGACTCCCCCGACCCGCGTCCCATCGAGGAGCAGATCGTCAGCCTGGGCCGCGCCATCGCCCGGTGCGCGGTGGCGCATCGGGCCGCGCTGCAGATGTCGTTCTACGAGGGCCCAAGTTCCGACCCCGAGCTGATCGAACTGACCAAGCGCCGCCCGGTCGGTATCCAGTCGGCCATGCTGCAGCTGCTGCGCGCGGGCCGCTGGAGCGGCTTCATCCGGCCCGAGATGGATCTGCCCACGCTGGCTGACCGGATCTGCCAGAGCATGCTGCATGTCGGGCTCGACGTGATCCGGCACAAGGGCAGCAGCGACCAGGTGGCCGGCCTGCTGTGCCGGATCCATTTGCACGGGCTGGCCAGTCACGAACTCACCGACGCACAGTTGGATCGCTCCGCCGCGTATGCCGCCGCCGATGCGGTGGTGAAGAGCTGGACGGAGAACGCCGAGCCCACCGAGGGCGACAAGGCCGCGCACGTGCGCGCCGTCGCGCGCAGCGAGTTCGGCAGGCGCGGCTACGAAATGACCACCATCCGCGACATCGCCTCGGCGGCCGGGATGGGCACCGGGACCGTGTACCGGATCATCGGGTCCAAGGACGAACTGTTGATGTCGATCATGCTGGCCTTCGGGCGCAAGGTCGGCGGTGGCTGGAGCGAGGTGCTGCGCACCGACTCCACGCCGCTGGAGAAGCTGGACGCGTTGAGCTGGCTCAATATCAATGCGCTGGACCAGTTCCCGGACGAGTTCCGGATCCAGCTGGCGTGGATGCGGCAGTCACCGCCCGACGTCGCCGACCCGGGCTGGTCATTCTCGACCCGGGTCCGGCAGATGAAGACGATGCTGTCCGAAGGCATCCGGTCCGGGGAGATCCGGGTCGACAGCCCGAATGCCGAACTGCTGGCCCGCGGCGTCATCGGGGTGCAGTGGATCCCGGAGAACATCCTGCAGGAGCTGGGTCCCGACCGCGCGCTCATCCACTCCCGGGACACCGTGATCCGCGGCGTTGCGATACGCACCTGAACCGGGCCCCCGGTCGCTGCGCTCCAGCCCGCCGAACCAATCCCCCGGTCGCTGCGCTCCACCCGCCGAGTCAGATCCTGGTCAGCGTCAACGGCATCCGGATCGTCACCGACCTGTTGATACCGCACGCCCCGCTCGGGCCGACGGTCTCATTCCAGCCGGTCAGCACCGACGCGTCGTAGTCGTTGGCGCGGGCCGGCCAGAAGGACAGGTCCTGGCGGCCCGGTGCGAACGTGCCATCGGCGCACGGCACCCAGTTCGGTACGGTGTGCCGGGCCCGCCAATGACCGCTCAGATACCGCAGTTCCGCCGTCCAGCCCTTATCGCTGACGATCTGCCCGGCACAGTCGTAGGCGGTCTGGCAGGTGGACGTGATGGTCCACGTCTCGGTCACGGTGCTCTGATCGCGGTAGGTCTCGTTGGTTTTGGACCACTGCCCGTCGGACACCGCGGTGAACCGACCGTTGACGGCGGTGCCCTCATAGTCCGCCGCACTCACCGGCGCGGACGTGGTCGCCACGAAAAGCGCTGTGGCCACACAGATCAGGTATCTCATGGCGCTCCTCCGCCGGGCAGGATCAGCTGTTTCCAGTCCCCGGCCGGTACCGGGGCCACCAGATCGGTCTGGGCGGAAACCTGACCGTCGGGGGTGGCGAACCGCCCGGTGGCCGGATCGTAGTGCGCGAACGCCACCGGTGGTGGCGGGGCGGGTGGCGCCGGTGGTGGGGCGAAGAGCCGCTCATCGGCGGTTACCCGGTCATCCGGCGGGATGCCCTGGGCCACCAGATTCGGGTCGAACGGATACGGGCCGAGCGCGTGCTGGCGCATGGCCAGCGGTGTGTACGGCTTGTCGCTGTAGCACTCCTGCACCGTCGGAGCGTACTTCCCGGGCACCCCCATACACGGGGTGTTGCGCGCTCCGCGCACCGCGATCGGCGAATCCTGCGGCAGCTTGCAGTACATACCGTCCGGGGTGTCGATCGTGGTGGTCTCCGCGGGGCTGCGCCACGCCGTCGGCGGCAGGAAGCCCACCGTGCAGGCCGGCGGGTCGCTGACCGAGATCCGGAAATCGCCGATCGCGATACCGGTCGGGTTCTGCCCGGGTGCGGAGGCCTGGTAGTAGGCGACCAGCGGCGGCAGCAGCACCAGTACCTGCTCCAGGCTGGGCCGGTATGTCACGCCGATCTGGCCGATCGTGGACAGGTTCGCCAGCAGCACCGGCAATGTCGGTTTGACCTGTTCGAGCAGCTGCGTGACCTCGCGGGTGGTCGGCGGCGCCACGGCCGCGATGCGGCGAAACTCGGCATCGTTGGCCACCAGCTCGTCGGTGACCCCGGCCAGGCTGCGCGACCAGGTGCGCAACGCGTCGGTGCTGCGCAGCTGGCTGTCCAGCAGCGGTACCGCGTCATCGACCAGGGTGGCCGCGCTGGCCGCGGTGTCGCCCAGGTCCCCGGTGAGCCGGGCCGAGGAGTCCAGCAGGGACCGCAGCTGCGGTCCGGCACCGTCGAACGCCAGGAACGATTCGTCCAGCAGCCCGGCGAGTTTGTCCTTGGGGATGCTGCCGACCAGCGCGTCGAGCCGTTCCATCATCGGCGCCACCTGCTGCGGCACCGTGGTGTCCGGGCGGTCGATGACCGAACCGTCCTGCAGGTACGGGCTCTGATCGGTCAGCGGCCGCAGCTCCACGTACTGCTCGCCGACGGCGGACACACTGCGGACCTGCACCTGGACGTCGGCCGGGATCGGCGGATTGCGGTCCAACGAGAGGGTGGCGATCGCGCCGTGCCGGTCGACGCTCATCTCGGTCACCTTGCCGACCTGGATGCCGCGGTAGGTGACGTTCGAGAACCGGTACAGCCCACCCGCACTGGGCAACTTGAGCGTCACCGTGATGCGGTTGAGCCCCAGCAACATCGGAGCCTGCAGATACTGCACCAGCATCACCGACAACCCGACCACCGAGGCGATGGTGAAGATGATCAGCTGGGTGCGCACGAACCGGGTCAGCATCAGCCACCGCCTTCCGCGGTCGGCCACGGCGACGGATTGGGTGGCTGCCCGACCGGGTGGCCCATCGGATTGTTGGAGTAGAACGCCTCGTAGCCAGGATCACCGGGGGCCGGGACCAGTGGCGCGTTCTCGTCGCCGAACCGGGTGCCGGCGAACAACCCTCGCTTGAGCCGGTTGTGGGTGAGGTCGACGGTGACGAACAGGTTCATGTAGTCACCGTGGATGCCGCGGTCGATGAGGTTCTGGCCCAGCGGGAAGACGGTCGCGAACGCGATCGTGCGGCCCAGTTCGGGCCCGACATCGGCGATGGCCGCCAGGGTCGGCCCGAGGTTCTCCAGGTTGCGCACCAGATAGTCCCGGGTGTCGGCGATGACCGCGGTGGCGGTGTCGCTGAAAACCCCGAGTCGGGTCAGGGCGCCCACCAGATTCGGGCGTTGCCGGTCCAACACCTCGAGCGCGACCGGAATCTCGCGCAGCGCCCGGCGGATGACCTCATCGTTGCCGGCCAACGTCGCGGCGAACCGGTCGAGTTCGGTGATGGTCGCGATGATGTTGTCCCGCTGCACATTCAGATTGGTGACGAAGGTGTCCATCTGTCCGACGAGCTCCCGGATCTCGCCCTGCCGATTGGCGAACAGGTTGTTCACGTCGTGGATGATGGAGCCGATCTGGCCCAGCCCGCCCGGGTTGACCACCGCCGACAGCGCCGCCAGGGTCTGCTCGGTGCTCGGGTAGCTGGTGGACCGATCCAGTGGGATCACCGCGCCGCCGGGCAGCCGTCCCTGCGGGGTCTGGCCGGCGGGTGCGCCCAGTTGCAGGTGCATCGAACCCAGCAGGCTGGTCTGGCCCACGCTCACCACGGTATTGGCCGGCACGAGGACATCGGGCCGCACCGAGATATCGGCCCGGGCATGCCGGCCCTGCACCCGGATCCGGTCGACCGTGCCGACCACCACATCGTCGATCATCACCGGCGAATTGGATTCCAGGGTACCGACATTGGCCAGGTCGACCGAGTACCGCAGCGCATCGGTGCCACGCCCCACGGTGCCCGGCAGCGGCAGCGAGTTCACCCCGTTGAACGCACAGCCCGACACCATCACCATCACCGCAGCCGCGACGGCCCACACTCGTCTCATGGTGTCGGCGCTCCCGGGAACAACAGGTCCTCCAACGTGGCCGGCGGATCCCCCGGCGCACCGGTGTAGGCCGACACCGAGGGCACCGGCGCGGCTGGCGCGCCGAGTTCGCCGCCCGGGGCGAGTTCGGGCTCGGTGTAGATCAGCCTGCCCGGCGAGGGCACCGCGGTCAGGAACGGACTGAACGGGAACGGCAGGTAGTTGAAGTTCATCGTCCGCAGCGCGGGCCCCAGGGTCTGCGAGCACAACTTGGCGGTCTCGGGGGCGGTGACGTTCTCCAGCACACCGGTCATACCGCAGATGAACCCGACCGGATCGGACATGTTGTTCAACACGAACACACCGCTGGCCCCGCCGGTGCGCGGGTCGAACATGTTGTAGCTGTTGGCCAGCGCGGTGGGTGTCACGTGCAGCACCTGTTCCAGGTCCATCCGGTGATCGACGAAGTTCTGCGTGACATTGGCCAATCGTTGTACCTGCTCGGTGGTTTCGTCGCTGCTGTCCCGGACGAAACGCTGCACATCGTCGATCACCTCGGACAGGTCCGTCAGGGCCGCGTCGAGGTCGCCGCGGCTGCCGTCGACGGCGGCGGTCAGCGTCGCCAGCCGGTCCTCGAAGGCGACGATCTGCTCGCTGCTGTTGCGCAGTGCGGAGACGAAGGTCTGCAGGTTCTTCACCGTGCCCACCAGATCCCCGCTGCTGTCGGCGAAGATCTTCGCCGTCCCGGACAGCTCGGATATGGTCTGGCGCAGTTTGGCCCCGTTGCCGTCCAGCGCGTCGGCCGCGCTGTCGATGAACCGGCCGACCGAGGTGGAGGACACGTCGGTCTGCGGACCCAGATCCTCGGCCAGCCGGTTCAACTGGGTCTTGACCTCGTCCCACTCCACCGGTACTGCGGTGCGGCTGCGTGGGATGGTGGCCCCGTCGGGCAGCGTCGGGCCGGAGCTGTACAGCGGCGCGAGCTGCACGAAGCGGGCCGAGACCAGGTTCTCGGCGACCACGATGGCCTGCGCATCCGCTGGGATCGCCACATCGTCGTCGACGGCCAGCACCAGCCGGACCTGCGTTCCCTCGGCCTCCATCGAGGTGATGGTGCCGACCGGGACGCCGGCCACCCGCACCTGGTCACCGGGATAGATCCCGGTGGCGGTCTCGAACACCGCGCTGATGGTCTTGGAGCCGAAGAGGCTCTGCGAGACGAGATAGCCCGCGGCCACCAGCACCGCGGCCAGCACCGCGGCGGCGGCCCCGGTGAGGCGTCTGCGTCGCTGATCGGTCATGGGTGCGGCTTCTCCGGTATGCCGTTGTAGGGAAAGGGGAATTCCGCGCGCGGCCCGGCGTTGTCCGGCGGCTGGCCGGCGTTCACCCCGCGGCGAAAACCGAACGCATAGTCCAGGAACGGCTGCAGCAGCGGCGGCAGATCGAGGTTGGGGATGTAGGCGCTGTAGTACGGGCCGTTGGCGACGGTCTCCCCCAGCGTGATCTGGAACTTCGCCAGCCGGGGCAGCGCCAACGCGATGTTGTCCCGGTTCTTCTCCAGCACCGCCGAGACCGCGTTGAGTTTGGCCAGTGACGGGGCGAGTTCCTGTTCGTTGTCGGCGATCACGCCGGCCATCTCCCGTGACACCGCCGACACGTGCGAGAGCAACTCCACGATCGCCCAACGTCGTTCGGCCAGCACCTCGACGAGGTCGTCGGCGTTGAGGATCAGGGTGTTCACCTGCTGGCTGCGCTCGGCGAGGATTTCGGTGACCGCGTTGCTGCTGCGCAGCAGATCCCCCAGCGCTTCATCGCGTTGATTCATCGTCTGCGAGATACGGGTCAGACCGTCGAAGGTTGGCCCTAGTTGGGGGGCGATCTGATCGATGGTGGCCGACAGGGTATCCAGGGACTGGTTGACCGCCGTGGTGTCGGTGCCCGCGGTGTTGCTGGTCAACTGCCCGACCGCGTCGGTGAGCGCGTACGGGGTGAACGTCCGTGAGCGCGGGATGACCGACATCGGCCGCAGGGTGCCCGACCCGGCGGACTCCAGGGTGAGCTCACGCTGTCCGAGCAGCGTCCCGGTCCGGATGTGGGCGGTGGTGTCGGAGCCGAATTGCAGTGTGGCATCGGCGGTGAAGGTGACCAGCGCACCCTCGGCGCCCAACTCGATATCGGAGACCGTGCCGACGTCCATCCCGGACACCGCCACCTTGTTGCCGACCACCAGGCCCGCGGCGTCGGCGAAGACCGCCTGATAGCGGACCGTGGTCGCCCAGTTGATGAGCAGCTGTGGCTGCAGCCCGACGGCCACCACCAGCGCGATCAGGACCGCGCCCATGATTCCGGCGCGGATCAGCTTGGGACCTCGATATTTCAGCATCAGGGCTCCACGCACCTGCCCTGTTCCTGTTTGAACACCGGGAATACCGCGGTCCGGCCCTGCAGGTCGGTGACCCGGACCGCCATCGAGCAGATGTAGTAGTTGACGAAGCTTCCGTACGAGCCGATCCGGACCAGCTTGCGGTAGTTCTCCGGTGCCTTCTGCAGGGCGTCGTCGAGTAGGTTCTTCTGGCCTTCGAGGGCGGGAGCCAGCCGGTTGATCTGGTCGACGGTCCCGGCCAGCGGTCCGCGCGCCCGGCCGAGCAGATCGGCCAGCGAGGCGGTCCCGGCGTCGAGGGCGTCGATGGCGGCCCCGACCGGTTCGCGCTCGGCGGCCACCCCGCTGATGAAGCGCTCCAGCCGGTCGATGGCCGTGGTGAAGTCCGCGCCCTGGTCGGTGAGGGTGCCCAGGGTGCGGCGCAGGCTGTCGATGAGTTGCTGGATCGTCGCGCTGCGGTCGGCCATCGTGTTGACGAACGTCGAGGAGTTGCTCATCAAGGACTCCATGGTCGGGCCCTGGCCCTGGACCACCTGGATGAGCGAGCCGGTGAGCGCGTTGACGTCCTCGGGGTTGAGGCCCTGCACGACCGGTTTGAGTCCACCCAGCAGCAGATCCAGGTCCAGTGCCGGTGCGGTGCGCTGCACCGGGATGCGCGCTCCGGGCGGCAGCAGCCTGGTCGATCCGGGTTCGTCGACGATTTCCAGAAACCGGTCACCGACCAGGTTGAGGTAGCGCACTTCGGCGCGGGTCCCGTCGGTCAGCGCCACGTCGCGGTCCGCGGAGAACGACACCAGTACCGTCTTGTCGGCCTGCATGCGCACATCGGCGACGGTGCCGACCCGGACACCCGCAAACCGCACGGACTCACCGGGTTCCAGGTGGGACACGTCGGTGAACACGGCGGTGTAGGTGTTGGTGGAGCCCGTCCGGTACTGACCGAAGATGAAGAACAGCGCGGCGGTCAGCAGCGTCATCACCACCGCGAACGCCGCGAACTTGAGGCCCAGCCGCGTCATCCGGGCTGACCGATCTGCGCACTGTTACGGGGCGGTCCGTCCTTGGGGCCGAACAGGATCCGTTTGAGGCCATCGGCATTGAGCACGATGCCCGGATTGTTGTACTTCCACGGATTGGCCCCGACGTCGGCGATCACGAACGGCGGCACCTTCTGATACGGCACGTCCGGCATATCGGTGCACTGCGGCCCGCCGGTGGCCGCCACCTTCGGGATGTTCTCGGGGTACCGGTAGCGCTCTTGGCTCCACATGAATCCGGCCAGGATGTCCACCCCCGGTTCGTTCAGCGGCGGGTTGGTCGACATCAGCGTCATGCCCTTGAGAGCGCAGCGCAGCGCCTCGTTGTACTCATTGGTCAGATCGGTGGTGGGCGCCAAGAACTTCAGGGTGTCGGTCAGGGTTCGGCGGTTCTCCCGCAGCACCTCGTCGCCGACATCGGCCAGTCCGATGGCGCCGAGCAGCATGGCGTCCAGATTGGGTTCCTCCTCCACCAGGGTCCGGCCGATCTCGGTCCCGTCATCGGCGGTGGCCAGCAGAGCCGGGGCCGCGTCGGCGTAGGAACTCAGCACCTCCGGCATGGCCTCCAAGTGGTGGTTGATCGTGTCGATGTGCGGATTCATCTGGCGCAGGAAGGAATTGAGGTCCACCAGCATCTCGCCGACCTGGCTGCCGTTGCCACCGGTGGCCGCCGCGATCGCGCCGAGGGTCTGGTTCAGCTTCTGGGGCTGAATGGTCGAGAGCACCGACACCAACCGCTCGAACACGGTGTTGATCTCGATCATCACCTGCTGCGCGTCGAGCACCTGCCCGGCGTACATGGGCTGTTCCGACGGGTCGGGCGGCAGCCGCAGTTGTACCGATTTGGCGCCGAACACCGTGGTCGCGGCGATGTCGGCGATCGCGTTGGCGGGGATGGCCGGCAGCCGGGCCGGATCCATCGCCAGCCGCAGCGCCGCCTGTCCGTCGGCGCGGTCCTCGATGGCGGCGACCGTGCCCACCTGTACACCGTGGAACTGCACCTTGGCGTCGGGATTCATCACCAGGCCGGCGCGCGGAGACAGCACGGTGACCGGCACCGAGTCCTCGAGGTCGCCCCGGAAGGCGACGACCGCCAGCGTGACGACCGCTGACAACGCGATGATCGTGCCCACCCCGGAGAGCGATCGCGTCGTCAGGTTCGGCACGACCACCCCTCCCGGCGAACCACCTCAGGCCAGCGTCCCGGTCACGGCGCGACC
This sequence comes from Mycolicibacterium aurum, assembly GCA_900078775.1. Classification (GTDB taxonomy): domain Bacteria; phylum Actinomycetota; class Actinomycetes; order Mycobacteriales; family Mycobacteriaceae; genus Mycobacterium; species Mycobacterium aurum_A. The sequence goes on along the minus strand of LT549889.1, from coordinate 1,889,810 downwards.
GTGTACCGAGCACAAAGATCCCCGTCCGCCCGTTTTTACAGGGTGATTCGTGGCTGGCAACCTAATGTTTGATTCGGAAGCTACAGCCCGAATTGTCGGGCGGTCAAGGGTCGGGCGTGGTCCAGAACAGTTTTGACCACAGTGTCAACAACTTTCGCGCAGGTCGACCGAGGTGCGGGTGGCTGCCGTCGTTTAGACCCATTGCAACAAAAGTTAGGTTATGGTCGCCGAGACTCCCCGAATCGACCGTTGAGGAGATGCCGTGGCCAGGACGCCCGTGGGAAAGGTGCCGCAGCGGGTTGTGGTGTGGTCCACCGGCGGGGTCGGCGCCATCGCCGTCGACGCAGTGCTGCGGCGACCTGACCTCGAGCTGGTCGGCGTGTGGGTGCACAACCCGGAGAAGGACGGCCGCGACGTGGGCGAGCTGGCCGGCGGGCCGCCGGTCGGACTCGCCGCGACACGGGACGCCGACGCCCTGATCGCGCTGCAGCCGCACTGCGTCGTCTACGCCGCGAGTGGGCCCGAACGCGACGCCGGTGCCCTGCCGGACTACGAGCGGCTGCTCGCCGCGGGCATCAACGTGGTGACGACCACCTCGACGAGCCTGTTGTACCCGCCGTCGTACTTCCTGCCCGAGTGGCGTGCTCGGCTGAACGCCGCCGCCCGGACAGGCGACGCCTCGCTCTACGTATCCGGTGTGTTCCCCGGTTTCGGGTCCGACCAGTTGGCGCTGCTGCTGACCACACAATCCAAGAAGATCCGCACCGTCACCGCGACCGAGATCTCGCTCAACGACCACTACCCGGTGGCCGACGTGATGATGGACGGGATGGGCTTCGGGCGGCCGCTGGACTTCGAACCCATGCTCAAAACCCCCGGCTTCATCGAACTGGCCTGGAACGCACCCATCCGGCTGATCGCCGAGGGATTGGGCACCGAGGTGTCCGAGATCCGCGGCACCCTGGACCGCGAGCCGACCGACCGCGACATCGAGGTCGCGTTCGGCACCATCGCGGCGGGCACCTGCGGTGCGGTGCGGACCCGGGCGGCCGGGGTGATCGACGGCCGGGAGGCCATCGTGCTGGTGCACATCATCCGGATGTCCCGCGATGTGGCACCGGACTGGCCGGCCACACAGACCGATGCCACCTACCGGGTCGACATCGACGGCGATCCCGACATCCACTGTGAGATGACCCTCGGCGATGCCGAGGGACACGGCGCGGGGCGGGCCGCCATGGCCGCGACCGCCATGCGGGTGGTCAACGCCGTCCCCTACGTCGTCGAGGCGAAGGCGGGACTGCTCACCTCGCTGGACCTGCCCAACACACTGCCCCGGCACGTATTCGAATGACCACCAATGCCCAGCCCACCGAGGGTTCCCGGCGCGCCGAGATACTGCAGACCGCCGAGACACTGATCGCCACCTCGGGCCTGCGTACCTCACTACAGGAGATCGCTGGTGCCGCAGGCATTCTCACCGGCAGTCTGTACCACCACTTCGAATCCCGGGATGACCTGCTGCTGGAACTCGTGCGCCGGTACCACGCCGACCTGGCCCGCGCGGGTGAACTCGGCCTGACCCGACTCGATGCGCAGGACGCCGCCACCGTCGAGGACCGCGTCGTCGAGCTCGGCGCTGACATCGCCCGCTGCGCGGTACGCAATCGGGCCGCGCTGCAGATGTCCTTCTACGAGGCGCCGACCGAGAGCCCGGTTCTGGTCGAGTTGCTGCGCCACCCGCCGAAGTCGTTGCAGGACGCGATGGTTCAGACCCTGCGGGCCGGGCGGTGGAGCGGATACGTGCGACCCGATCTGGATCTGGCCGTGGTGGCCGACCGGATCTGCCAGTCGATGCTGCACGTCGGGCTCGACGTGATCCGACGTGACGCCGGCGCCGATGAGGTGGCCGGCGCGCTCTGCCGGATCATGCTGACCGGGTTGACAACCGACACCGACAAAGCCGGTGACTTCGACGATTCACCGGCGCTCGCCGCGGCCGAGGCGGTGATCGCCCGGTGGGGTGCCGACGACGGTGCCGATCGCAGCGACAAGGCCACCCACATCCGCAATGCGGCGCGTACCGTATTCGGCCGCAAGGGGTTCGAGGTCGCCACCATTCGCGATATCGCCACCGAGGCCGAGCTCAACCCGGCCACCGTCTACCGGATCATCGGGTCGAAAGACCAACTGCTGGCGTCGATCATGCGCGACTTCGGAGAGAAGACGGTCACCGCGTCGGTCGCGGTGATGGGCTCGGAGTCCACCGCGGCGCAGAAGCTCGATGCGATCAGCTGGATCTTCATCAACGCCGTCGACCAGTTCCCGGACGAGTGGAAGATCCAGTTGGCCTGGATGCGCCAGTCACCGCCGGACAGCCCGAATCCGGGCTACGCCTTCGCCAGCCGGATGGAACAGCTGGAGGATCTGCTGGCTGCCGGCGGCCGGGCAGGTGATCTACGGATCGACGCCGCCCCGCTGGATGTGCTGGCGCGCTGCGTGATGGACGTGCTGTGGGTGCCCGGCAACATCATCGCCGGCATCGGCACCTCCGCGGCACTGACACTGGCCCGCGACACCGTGCTGCGTGGTATCGCCCGCCGGCACCGCGACGGGTAGGTTCGCAGGCATGAGCACCGGTGGATTCGACCCCTACCCCAGCACCTACAGCACCCCCGACGGAAAACCCGGCGGCCTGCTCATTCGCTTCTTCGCGCGCTTCATCGACGGCATCCTGGTCGGCATCGCCGCCTTCGTGTTGGCGTTCTTCACCGACTCGTTGTCCAACATCTGGGTGACCGGACTGTTCACCGGTCTGCTCACCTTCGTCTACTTCGTCGCCTTCGAGGTGGCCCAGGGTTGGACACCGGGCAAGAAGATCCTCGGGCTGTCCGTGTACGGCCCGGCCGGCGCCAAACCCACCCTGCGGCAGTCGGCCATCCGCAATGCGTTCACGCTGCTGCCGATCGTGCCGTTGATCGGCGGCCTGCTCGGGGTGATCGCGATTCTGGTGATCGCGGTGACCATCAGCGGCAGTGCGACCAAGCAGGGCAAGCACGATGAACTCGCGGGCGGCACCCAGGTGCGCAAGGCCTGACGCCGCCACGGAGTGCGGGGTTCGTCGTCAGGATTCCAGGCCGGCGCGGGAGACGTACTCGTCGATGATGGCGTCGATGCTCTGGCCGACGTCGATCGTCAGCCCGACCTCATCGGAGGTCAGTGGCTCCAGGGTTTCGAACTGCGAGGCGAGCAGCGAGGCGGGCATGAAGTGCCCGGGCCGGCTCGCCTGTCGGGCACCGATGACCTCGGGGGTACCGCTGAGATGCAGGAACCGCACGGACGGGCAATGGCTGCGCAACTGTTCGCGGTAGCGGTGTTTGAGTGCCGAACAACTCATCACCCCGCCGCCGGCGCCGTGTGCGGCCAGCCACCGGCCGATCGACTCCAGCCAGGGGTGCCGGTCCTCGTCGTTCAGCGCCTCCCCGGCGGTCATCTTGGCGATGTTCGCCTCCGGATGGAAGTCGTCCGCATCGGCGAACGGAACACGGATCCGCTGGGCCAGTGCGGCCCCGACCGTCGATTTGCCGGATCCCGATACGCCCATCACCACGATTGGTGCCGTCATCTTGCTACCGCCTTCATGTGTCTGACCTCACATAGCGTGCATCAATCGTCATATTATTTCAAGCAGATCACGAAAAAATATGTTTATAGATGGTCATGACTACCTATGACAGGATGTATCTGTGTCCTCTACGCCCAACGTCGGCGCGCTGCACGACAACGTGCTGACCGCGCTGGGCACCGCCGTGGTGTCCGGCAGGTACCCCGCCGGGCAGGTGATAAACCTGGAACACGTCAGCGCCGAGCATGATGTGTCCCGCAGCGTTGCCCGCGAGGCGGTGCGGGTGCTGGAGTCGATGGGCATGGTGGCCTCGCGGCGCCGGGTCGGCATCACCATTCAACCGCCCGAGCGGTGGAATGTCTTCGATCCCAGGCTGATCCGGTGGCGGCTGGACTCCGGCGACCGTGCCGCCCAGCTGATGTCGCTGTCCGAACTGCGCCGCGGTTTCGAACCTGCCGCGGCGGCGCTCGCGGCCCGGCGCGCCGACCCGCATCAGTGTCGAATCATGGCCGCCGCCGTCTCGGACATGGTGATGCACGGGCGGTCCGGCGATCTGCAGCGGTATCTGGAGGCGGACAAGATCTTTCACCGCACCTTGCTGGAAGCCAGCGGCAACGAGATGTTCCGGGCGCTCAACGCGGTGGTCGCCGAGGTGCTCGCCGGTCGCACTCATCACGGCATGATGCCCGCCGCGCCCAATCCGGCGGCCATCGCCCTGCACGACGAGGTGGCACGGGCGATCCGCCTGCGCGACCCCGAGGGTGCCGAACGGGCCATGCGGGCCATCATCGACGAGGCCGCCTCGGCGGTCGCCGACGACGACGGCGGCAATGATTGACTGTCGGTATGAGCCGACCCACCTCCGTTGCCCGTCGCCTCTTCGACCGGATCGAGCCGGTGCACGCGGTGACCTACTTCGCTCCGGAAGCCCGTAGCGCCCTCGACGACCTGGGCTACCGGGGATTCTGGTCGGGGTACTTCGCTGCGCGGTCCGCGCCGCTCGGGCCGGTGGCACCGGAGGTGGTGACGGCGGTGTTCTACAACTTCGCGCACTTCCGGGTCGCCACGGCGTTGCCGGCGGCCTGGGAGATCGCCACTCCGGAGGCGGTGCTGCGGGCCCGATCCGACGCCGCGGTGGCCGCCCTGCGCCGCTGCGGCCTCGCGGAGTCCGAGTCGGTGGGCGCCGCGGCCGACCTGCTGGCCGAGGCGGCTGCGCACGCCCCGGCCGAGGGCCGCCCGCTGTTCGCGGCCAACCTCGCCCTGTCCTGGCCCGACGAACCGGTGACCCGGTTGTGGCACGCCACCACCCTGCTGCGTGAGCACCGCGGCGACGGACACGTCGCCGCGCTCAACGTCTTCGGCATCAGCGGCCGGCAGTCCAACGTCCTGCACGCCGCCGCGGACCGGGTGCCGCGGGAGATGATCATGCGCAGCCGTGACTACGACGAGGACCAGTGGGAGCTGCACGTGACCGAACTCGCCGACCGGGGCCTGCTCGACGGCGCCGGTGCGCTCACCCCGGCCGGAGCCGAGCTCAAGGCCGAGATCGAGGACACCACGGACCGATTGGCGCTCACCGCGTTCGACACACTCGACGAGACCCGGCTGGACACCCTGTTCGCCGCCCTGACACCGCTGACCCGACTGGTGGTCGCGGCCGGCGATGTGCCCGCGGCCACCCCGATGGGGCTGGACCGCAGCGACCTGGACAACGACCTTTTGTGACCGACCACCGCTGACCCTCACCGGGGTGCGTACATGATCAGCCCGACCCCGAGCAGGCACACCAGCGCGCCGGAGATGTCCCAGCGGTCCGGCCGGAACCCGTCGGCGACCATGCCCCAGATCAGCGAGCCCGCGACGAAAACCCCGCCGTAGGCGGCCAGCACCCGGCCGAAGTTGGCGTCCGGCTGGAACGCGGCCACGAAACCGTAAGCGCCCAGGGCGATCACGCCAACCCCCGCCCACAGCCAGCCTCGGTGCTCGCGCACCCCCTGCCAGACCAGCCACGCTCCCCCGATCTCCAGGATCGCGGCGAGCACGAACAGCAACGTCGACTTGAGCACCATCACGGTCACCAGCCTGCCGTGAGCGTGCGTGAAATCGGGTATGCGTGCGGCGTGTCCCCCGCAGACTCGCACGGTCGCGGGAAAGGGAGGCCCCAGCTAGTTGCGGTTCCACTCCAGCCAACCGACGCCGGTGCGGCCGTCGGCGGTGGTGACCTTCGCCCAGGCCCGCGGGAACTGGCAGACCCGGCCGTCGACCGCGGTCAGCAGCACCGGTGCGTGGCCCTGGATGTCGGCGTCCACCCGGACCCCGACCGGCTCCAGCATCAGCGTGGCCGAGGCGGGCAGATCGTCGGTGGCAAAGGCGTTCTCGGCGGTGACCGCGGTGAGTTCGACCAACGGCTGTCCCTCCTGCTGCAGATAGCCGACACCGATCGGCGGTATGCCCGGCACCCGGATGTCCACCCCGTGCAGATGGGTGCCGTCCTCGAGGTGCAGCGCACTCCAGGTCCAGTCCATCGCCCACCAGTCCCGCACGCCCCAGGAGTGATCGCGCTGGCCGGGCACCGCGTTCAGTGGGTACTGCCGGCCGTCGATCGTCGCGGTACCCGTCACCGCACAGGCGATCTCGTAACGCGCGGCGATCCGGTACTGGTACGGCGTGCTCACCGAGCTGAACTCCAGGTCGAGACCGACCTCCACGCTGCGCCCGGACTCACCGCGCAGCAGTCCGGCCGGATCGTCGTAGGCCTGCCCGTTGGCGCGCAGGGTCACCCGGTAGCGCTGCAACGGCACCATGGCGGACAGACCCAGATCGATCTGTTCGGTACGCACCCGGGCCGGGTCGGCCGGCAACGGGGCGGCCAGATCGTTGACCGCGATCGTCGGCGTCCCGGGCCCGCACAGCAGCGCGTTGATCCAGGATTTCTGCTGGTTCGGGATCAGCCCGAGACGGACCCAGCCGCCGAGACCCTGTGCGGCGTCGACGAAGTCGAAGTACCAGCTCTCGTTCCAGAGTTCCTCGTCGGTGTGCGCGTGCGGGCCCTCGTCGGCCGGGGACGGGGTCAACGGCTCGGACCCCGCCGGCTCGGGCAGCACCGCCAGTGCATCGGTGTCCAGGACATGGGCACAGTGCCGGGCCAGCATCGTCATGAACATCTGGTCGCCGCGTTCGGTCTGCTCCACCAGCATCGCGGACACGATGGCCATCAACACGCCGAAGAAGCCGGCCCTGCGGACGCCGGCCCGGACGTCATCCAGCGACAGCGGGGAGTCCCCTCCCAGCGCCGTGTGATAGGCGCGCAGCAGATCGTCGTAGTGGGCGCGGCGCAGGTCGTCGGGCAGCGCGCACCCGATGAAGTAGGCGACGTCGGTCAGCGCGGGGCCCCAGGTGACGGTCTGCCAGTCCACCACCGTCAGCGCCCGATCCGCGCCCGGTTCCCCGAACAGCATGTTGTCCAGGCGGTAGTCGCCGTGCACCAGACCCTGCACCGACGCGGCATCGTCGGCCAGGTATCCGTCGTAGCCGGCGACCAGCCGCTCGCACACGTATCGCTGCTCCGGGGAGATCCGATCACCGAACCGCGCGGCGAAGCCCGCCCACAGTGCGGACAGCAACGCCTGGTCGATCGGCGCCTCCCGGTTCAGCCAGGCCGCATCGGCCAGGGTCGCGTCGCCGAGCAACGGGCCGTGTACCCGGCCCAACTCCGACAGCGCCAGCAGTGCCTGTTGCGGTGTGGCGCCGCGGATCTCGTCGCCCACCATCGCTGGCGCGGCATCACCGAGCAACAGGTCGAAGGCGCCGGTCTCCGGGTCGTAGGCGTGGTGATAGCAGGGCGCGAACGGGCCCGAGAGCCTGGGCGCGATCTCCGCGTAGAACTTCACCTCGCGTTCGTAGAGGCCCATCGCCAGGCCGGTGCCGCGGCTGTTCGGGTCGGCGGCGGCGACCTTGAGCACCACCGACGGGGGTCCGCTCTGGCCGTCGGCGTAGGTCAGCGTGACGCGGTAGCACTCGCTCATCTGGCCGGTGCCGATGCGCACGAACTCGTGTCCGGTCACGGTGCCCGCGCCGAGCGCGGCGGTCAGCCAGTCGTTGGTGAGGTCTGTGGGGCGTTCGATGAGGGTGAGGTCCACAGAGGCAACCTAGCAGTGGCGCCAATCACACATGACAGGTGTCAACTAGGTGTGACACTCGCGGGGTGTGGGCGGCACGTCCAGCGCCGGATTGCGGTCGAAGAACCCGAACGGTTTCAGCCAGAAGGACACCACATCCACCGGCATCACCGGCCAATCCTCCGGCCGGGTGATGTGGTGGATCCCGAACACGTACCACAGCACCACATCGGTGTTCTCGATCGACCGATTGGCCTTCGTCCATTCGCCGAGTCCGGTGTCGGCTACCGACTGATTGACGAATTCCCCCGCCGGCCAGCGTTCCTCGGGATGGTTCGGCGTCACCCACAACGCATGACCGATGACGTTGGCGCGGCGCAGCACCGGGGAATCGGCGTCGAACATGGCCGGCAGCGCACCGGTGGGCACCAGCTTGTAGGACGGGTGGGTGCCCAGACCGTTGACGACGTTGGTGTTCACCACCTTCCAGCCCCGCTGGGTGGAGAACTCGACATCCTGGATGCCCTCCTCTTCGGTGCGCAGCGCGACATTGCGGGTCACCAGCGACAACCCGTGCGGGTTGTCCGGGCCGGTCGGTTCGGCATAGGACTCGGACATGTAGACCGTGTTGTCGGTGCCGTCGACATCCATGTCCAGGCGCGCCACCAGGAAGTGCTGGTGGAACGGGGCGTAGGTGCGCTCGTCGACCAGGGTGCCGTTGGGGCTGGGCTGCCCGGCCGCCAGCGGCGTGGTCACCATGATGCCGGTGGCCCGCACCTCGCATTCGATGTTGCCGTCCTGGTACAGCCGCCAGTACACCAGGTATTCGTAGTTGGCGACGGTGACGTGAAACGACACGGTGAGCCTGCGGATCCGGCGTACCTCGGCGCCTTCGTCGTGGTCGACGTGCTTCCACAGCACCGCCGCGTCCTCCTCGTGGATGCAGATCGCGTTGGTGATGGTGTACGGCTCGCCCTTGCTGTTGTGCAGCACCGCGTCCAGATACCGGATCTCGCCCAGGCAGTCGCAGCCCAGTTCCAGTGACTGGGTCATGAAACCCAGCCCCCACTCCCCGATGTCGAACGCGGTGCGCCGGTAGTGATCCACCGACGAATCGCGGTAGGGCACCACCATTTCCGCGAACGACAACCGGTGCGCGATCGAGCGGTCCCGGTCCCCGTCCTGATAGCGGACGGTGTGCAGCGTCATCCCCTCGCGGTAGTTGAACCCGACCCGCAGCGACCAGTTCTGCCAGCGCAACAGGTTGCCGTCCAGCGTGAAGGACGGGCCCTCGGGCTGGGTGATGTGCAGCGGTTTGAGCGGCTCCCGGCGCGACGCCGCCCGGATCTGCTCGGGGATGTGCCGGGGTACGTATTCGCCCATCACGGGCGGTGTTTCGATGGCGCCGGTGTCCTCGACCCGGAGCAGTTCCATGCTGTTGAGGTCGATCACGCAGTGCAGCCCGCTGACCAGGTGCGCGTACGGGTTCATCCCGGGCCCGTCCTTGAGCCAGGTGTCCGACCAGCCGAGGCGCCGGCCCCGGAACTCGTCGGGGATGACGGCGTCGCCGTAGGTCCAGGTGTCCACGAAGACCAGGTCGATATCGGTGATGCCGCGGGCCGCCAGCGCAGCCAGGAAGTCGGGGTGGGTGCGCAGCATCGCGTCGCACTCGAGGAACTCGTCGACCGTGAAATTGGGTTGCACACCGGGCAGATGGTCGAACGCCTCGGTGCGGCCCTCGGTCAGCGACACCACCGCCTTGTAGGTGGCATTGGCCGCCCGGTCCAGGCACACCACGACGGCCCGGCGCGGCGGGGCGTGCCCCGCAGACTCGAAGGCCGCCAGTGCGGACTTGTCCGGTTCGGCCAGCTCGACCGACGCGTAGCGCCAGCCGTCCCCGACGCCGTGCTCACGGCCCAGGATCGCGGCGACAGCGGTGAATTCGTCGGGGCCGAGGGGATCCAGCGGGTGCACCATCGGACCAAACAACCACACCGCGCGCGGTGGCGCAGCGGTTCGGTCAAGCCGCTACTGCGCGGTCAGCGTGAACCCCTCCCAGGCCCGGCGCCGGTCGGCGTCGGGGTCGTACTGCAGGCGGGTCTGCCGGTCGAACACCAGCACCGCGCGCATGCCCTCGTCGTAGCGTGGCCAGCCCTCGCCGGGGCTGCCGTACCGGCTGAACTCGCCCCAGCGGGTCTGCACCTCCCGGCTGACGCGGCGCGCCGAGGCCCGGTCACCGGCGGCGGCGAGCAGACCGCCCACCCGGGTGCGGTAGATGCCGAAGACCGCGAGCAGTTCGGTCGCGTGCGTGGCGCCCATACCGGACATGTCCAGGATCCGCGGCGCGTAGTCGTAGCGGTAGGTGAAGGTCGGGGCGTGCGCGCTGTGCGCGTGCGAGATGTCCCATGCCGCGGTGCCGAAGGTGAAGTCCCCGCCCAGCCGGATACAGGCGGCCTTGCTCGGATAGTCCGGGTAGGCGGACACGATCCGGTCCCGGGTCTGCGGCCCGGCCGCGGCCAGCAGCGCCTCGATGGCCGGCTCGTTGGTGGGCAGCAGCTTCAGGAACCGGGTGAACAGTTTGCCCTCGTCGGCGTTGGTGCCCACGATCAGCGGCACCCGGTGCGCGTTACCGGCGCGCATGGCCTGCACCGGATCCTGCGGCAGCATCTCGGTACCCCAGGTCGGGCCGACCGGAAACGCGCCGGGCATGTCCTGTCCGCCGCGGATGATCAACTCGCGCAGCGCCGCGACCAGTACGGCCGGGCGCGCGGCCATCACGGCCGCCGCACCATCGCGCTTGGACGCGCCGAGCACCCCGGCGAACTGTTCGGCGAACGCCGCGGCGGTGTCCGGGCCGCTCTGCATACCGCTGGCCGGGCTCTGCGAGATCGCCCGCGCGAAGAGGCCACCCGCGGCGGGCACCGCCAGCAGGGTGGCCACCGCGTGCGCGCCGGCGCTCTCCCCGAAGATGGTGACGTTGTCCGGGTCGCCGCCGAACACCGCGATGTTGTCGCGCACCCACTTCAGGGCCAGCACCAGGTCGTGCAGGTAGAGGTTGTCGTCGATCGGGTGCTCGGGGGTGGACAACGCCGACAGATCCAGGCAGCCCAGCGCACCGAGCCGGTAGTTCACCGAGACGAACACGCAACCGCGCCGGGCCAGCGCCACCCCGTCGTACACCGGGGTGGCCGAACTGCCCAGGATGTAGCCGCCGCCGTGGATGAAGAACATCACCGGCAGCGGGCCGTCGTCCTCGGGGTGTTCCGGGGCCACCACGTTGAGCGTCAGACAGTCCTCGCTCATCGGCTGGTACTTGCCGACGCCGAGCAGGGTGTACATCTTGTCCTGCGGTGCGCAGTAGGTGAATCCGTGGCAGTACCGGACCCCGGGCCACGGCTCGGCCGGCAGCGGCGCCCGGTAGCGCAGCGCGCCCACCGGCGGCTTGGCGTACGGGACGGACCGCCAGCGGTGCACGCCGTTGCGGGTGAATCCCTCGATGGTTCCGGTGTTGATGCGGACCCGGACGGTGTGTTCGTGCATAGCGCCGACGTTAGCGAAGATCGGGCCGTTTGCCGCGCCTTGGCCGCGCCGCGTCGGGTGACCGCTACCCTGGCCGAATGCGGTTGCTGCTGTTGGTGATGACATCTGCGCTGGTTGCGGGCTGTTCGCAGACACTGGATTCCGGCCAGTCCACCGCGCGCACCCCGCTGTCGGTGAAACCGCCGACCACCACCACGACGGCCACCGCCGCACCCACGACCACCGGTTCCTCGACGAAACCGTCCGGTGAGCTCAAGGCCGGCACCGACATCGGCACCGTCATCTCCTGGATCGAGGACGGCGCCCCGGCCGCCCCCGAGGACTTCGGCACCGTCACCCGTGACGGCGCCGGCACCGACCTCGACGGCGGCGTCGCGTTCACCACCGACACCGTCAACTGCATCAGCACCCCGGCGTACCGGGACGGCGCGCTGGCCTGTCTGGTGGATCTCGACGATCCGCCGCCGCGGCCGGCCGATGCGGTCACCGAATGGAAGGGCAACTGGGTCGATTTCGACGGCAGCGCCGTCGAAATCGGTTCCCAGCGCGGCGATCCCGGCCCGTTCGGGGAGGGCGCCGGGGCTGCCCTGGCCGGGGACGCGACCGTGGCATTCGGGGACTTCCGGTGCCGGGCCGACACCGATGCGGTGCTGTGCGTCAACTACGCCCACCGATCGGCGGTGCGGATGGACGCCGACGGGGTGGACGGATTCGGCTGCCTGACCGAGTCGACGGCCCCGCCCGGCATCGGGGTGCGGCTGTCCTGCTGAGCGGTCAGCGCCAGCCGTCGGCGGCCTTCGCGGCCGCCAGCAGCGCCTCGCACAGCTGCCGCAGTTCGGCGCCGACGACGCCCTCCTCGGCGGCGATCGACACATCCTCGGCCGCGCACCGCACCTGATAGAGCCGATCGGACAGGTCGGCGGCCTCCTCGGCGGTGAGCACCACCGAGTCCGGGGCCACCGAGGTGCCCTTGACCTGCGCGCGCTGTTCGTAGGCGCGCTGACGACAGGACTGCCGGCAGTACTGGCGCCGCCGGCCCAATCCGGCGTCGGGTACCTCGCGGCCGCACCAGCGGCACGGCTGGGGCCGCCCGCGGCGCCGCGTGGTGGACGACCCCGGCGCGGTGGATGTACCTGGCGTTGCGGAAGTCACGCGCCGACTGTAGACCGCCGGGCCGAAGGTGCCCAGCATCTGCCGTATCCTGGTGGATTGAGTCGGGAACTCGGTGTAGGTCCGCCGCGTTGACAATCCGGACTCCAAATGCGCGTTTGAAGGGAAGTTGACGATGGCTGATCGTGTACTGAGGGGCAGCCGGCTCGGCGCCGTGAGCTACGAGACCGACCGCAACCATGATCTGGCACCCCGCCAGGTGGCGCGCTACCGCACCGACAACGGCGAAGAATTCGAGGTGCCGTTCGCCGACGATGCCGAGATCCCCGGCACCTGGCCGTGCCGCAACGGCATGGAGGGCACGCTGATCGACGGCGACGTCCCCGAGCCCAAGAAGGTGAAGCCGCCGCGTACGCACTGGGACATGCTGCTGGAGCGGCGTTCAGTGGAAGAGCTCGAGGAGTTGCTCAAGGAGCGCCTCGACATCATCAAGACCCGTCGGCGCGGCTGACCCGCCCCGACCGAAACCAGTCGAGCGTGCGTGTCCGGTATCCGGACCCGCACGCTCGTTTGTTTTACCCGGTGCCTATAGCGAGGCGGGGCGGCTGCTGACTCCCCTGGCCCGGTCCAGCCGGCCGCGCAGACCCCACTCGGCGACCTTGAACATCGCCTCACGGATGTTCGACCCGCTCATCTTGGACACACCGAGTTCGCGTTCGGAGAACGTGATCGGCACCTCGACGACCTTGAAGCCGGCGTTGATCGCCCGCCAGGTCAGGTCGATCTGGAAGCAGTAGCCCTTGGAGTCCACCGCCGACAGGTCGATCTTCTCCAGCACCTCGCGCCGGTAGGCGCGGTAGCCGGCGGTGATGTCGTTGATGTCGACGCCGAGCAGCACGCGGGAGTAGGTGTTGGCGGTCCGGGACAGGGCCAGCCGGCGCCACGGCCAGTTGCGCACGGTGCCGCCGGGCACATAGCGGGACCCGATCGCCAGATCCGCGCCGCCGTCCACGGCCGCCAGCAGCCGGGGCAGTTCCTCCGGGGCGTGGCTGCCGTCGGCATCCATCTCGACCAGCACGGTGTATTCGCGGCTGAGACCCCAGTCGAACCCGGCCAGATAGGCCGCCCCCAGGCCGTCCTTGCTGACCCGATGCATGACGTGGATGCGGTCCGGATCGGCCAGCGACAGCTCGTCGGCCAACTGACCTGTGCCGTCCGGGCTGCCGTCGTCGACGACGAGGATGTGCACGTCCGGCAGCGCAGCATGGACCCGGCCCACGATCAGCGGCAGGTTTTCCCGTTCGTTGTAGGTAGGGATGATCACCAGCGTGCGCCCGCTGGGCGACACCTGATCGCTCATGCTGTTCCCTCGTCCTCACTGCCCGCGGCGGGCTGATCCTGTTCGATGTGCTCGCCGTGCGAGCCGTCTGCGGTGCGCGTCGCGGCCTTTCCGCGGACGCGCACGAACCTCCCATTGTGCAGCATGGCGGCGATCACAGCGCCGAGGCCGAGAGCCACCAGGACCCACTGCACCACCGGACCCCAGTCCGTGGCGAAGGTGATGTTCGATTTCAGCCGGACCGCGTTGTCGAGGTAGGCGGGCTCGAAGAACTCGGTGCGCGACAGCGCCCTTCCGTCCGGCGCGAGCACCGCACTGATCCCGGTGGTGCCGGCGACCACCACATACCGGTCGTGCTCGACCGCCCGCAGCCGGGCGAACGCCAGCTGCTGGGCGCTCATCGCGGCGTCGAAGGTGGCGTTGTTGGTCGGCACCGCCAGCAGCTGGGCGCCGTTGCGCACCGAGTCCCGCAGCGCCCGGTCGAAGATGACCTCCCAGCAGGTGGCCACCCCGATCGGGATGCCGGCCGCCTGCACCACCCCGCTGCCGTCGCCGGGCTGGAAGTAGCCGGCCCGGTCGGCGTAGGAGGAGAAGCGTTTGAAGAAGCTGCGCCACGGCAGGTACTCGCCGAACGGTTGCACGATGCGTTTGTCGTGGCGGTCCTGCGGGCCGGTCTCCGGATCCCAGACCAGCACGGTGTTCGTCGCGACCGGGGAGGACCGGGTGTAGCCCGGCGCGGCCAGCACGGTGCCCACCAGGATCGGTGCCCGGATGGCGCGCGCCGCCTCCGAGATGCGGGCGGCCGCATCGGTGTTGCGCAGCGGGTCGATGTCGGAACTGTTCTCCGGCCAGATCACCACCATCGGCTGCGGGACCCGCCCGGCCCGCACGTCCTGCGCGAGCTTCAGGGTCTCGGTGACGTGGTTGTCCAGCACCGCCCGGCGCTGGGCGTTGAAGTCCAGCCCCAGCCGCGGCACATTGCCCTGGACGGCGGCCACCGTCACCGAGGGATGCTCCCCGGCGCCCACCCCGGCCTGGCGCACCCCAGGCCAGGCCACCGTGGTGGCGAGCAGCACGACGCAGATGCACACCCCGGGCAGCACGGCGGCCGCCGGGCTGCTCTCCGGCCCGGTCCCCGGCCGGGTGCGCCGCCACCATTGCACTATTTCCAGCACCAGTGCGGTCAGGCTGAACCCGATCAGCGCCACCGCGGTCGATACCAGCGGCGCGCCACCGATCTGGGCCAGCGGCAGCAGCGGTCCCTGGGCCTGCCCGAAGGCCACCACACCCCACGGGAACCCGCCGAACGGCACGCTGGACTTCAGCCACTCCTGCACGGCCCACTCCGCGGCGAACCAGACCGGCCAGCCGGGCAGCCCGCGGACCAACACCGCCAGCAGCCCGAACAGCGCCGGGAACAGCGCCTGCAGCAGCGACAGCGCCACCCACGGCCCGGTCCCGACCAGACCGCCGATCCAGGGCAACAGCGGGAGATAGAAGGCCAGCCCGAACAGCAGGCCGTATCCGAACCCGCCGGCCCGGGTGGTCTGCGGGCGGGTCAGCACCCAGCCCAGCAGCGCCAGCGACAGCAACGCCGCCCACCACCAGCCGATCGGCGGAAAGCTCAGGTACATCAGGGCGCCGCCGGCCAGTGCGGCGGCCAGCCGGGGCAGCCGCGCGGTCAGCGCCGGCCCGGCGGCGCGCAGAAAGCGGACGGCCCGGCCCGCCGGGGCGGGGTCTGCGGCTTCGCTGTCGGGGAGGTCGCCGTCCGGGCTATCGCTGTCGGAGACGTCGGCGTCGGCGTCGGGGGCCGGCGCCGGAGCGGGCACGTCAGCCACGGCTCACCGGTCCTCGAACAGGACGGTGCCGCGGTGCACCGTGCGCAGACAGCGCGGCAACTGAGCATCGTCGGTCAGTTGCGGCAGCGCGGGCACCCGAGAGCGTGGGTCGGTGGACCAGCGTTCGGCCTTCTCGGTGGCCGGGGTGGCCACGGCGAGTTCGCCGGCGTCCCAGATCGCGTACGAGGCGGGCGCCCCGGGCACCAGCGTGCCGGTCATCCCGTCCCGCTTGCCGCCGGCCCGCCAGGCGCCGCGGGTGGCCGCCGAGAACGCGGCCCGCGCCGAAACCCCACTGCCCGGGGTGCGGTGGTTCACCGCGGCGCGCACAGCCGCCCAGGGGTTCAGCCCGGTGACCGGGCTGTCCGAGCCGAAGGCGAGGGGCACGCCTTGGGATGCTAACAGCGCGAACGGATTGAGCGGCGCGGCTCGGGAAACCCCGAGACGCTGGGCGTACATCCCGTCCGGGCCGCCCCAGAGGGCGTCGAAATTGGGCTGCACACTGCCGATGATCCCCCAGCTGCCCAGGCGGGCGGCCTGCTCGGGCGAGACCATCTCCAGATGCTCCAGACGGTGCCCGCAGCGGGCCACCGCGGGGCCGCCGAATCGGTCGACCGCCACCTGCAGCGCCCCGGTCACCGCGGCGACGGCGGCATCGCCGATCACGTGGAAACCGGCGGTGATGCCGGCCTCGGTGCAGGCCAGCAGGTGGGCGGTGATCTGCTCGGCGTCGAGGTAGCTGTTACCGCAGGTGTGCGGGGCGTCGGCGTAGGGCTCGTGCAGCCAGGCGGTGCGGGATCCGAGCGCCCCGTCGACGAACAGATCCCCGGCCAGCCCGGCCGCCCCGGTCGCGTCGATCAGGGCGCGGGCCTGCTCGGCGGTCTGCACGGCCTCGCCCCAGTAACCGATGCGCTCGACCCCGTGCTGCAGGGAGCGCAGCGCCTGCCAGTCGTCGCGGCCACCGATGTCGGGGCCTGCGCACTCGTGCACGGCGACGATGCCGTGCCCGGCCGCGGCGTCGAGGGCCGCCCGCTGCGCGGCCCGGCGCTGCTCGGCGGAGAGCAGATCGCGGGCCGCCGCACGGGCGAGGTGATGGGCCGCGGCGGTCAGCGGGCGCTGCGGATCGAACCCGGCCGCGTCCGCGAGACCGGGCACCGCGGCGCGCAGCGCGGCCGACGCCGCCGCCGAGTGCACGTCGATCCGGGTCAGATAGGCGGGCCGACCGCCGAGCACGCGATCCAGGTCGGCGGTCGACGGCGGGGTCGGCTCGGGCCAGCCCGACTCGTCCCAGCTCGCGCCCCAGACGATGCCGTCGGGATGGCTGCGGGCGTACTCGGCGACCAACGCCAGGCAGTGTTCGCGTGAGGTTGCGTGCCGCAGGTCCAGCCCGGTCAGGCTGAGTCCGGTGGCGGTCAGGTGGACATGGCTGTCCACGAACGCCGGTGCGACGAACGCGCCGTCGAGGTCGATGATCTCGGCGTCCGGGAACTCCGCGCGGGCGGTGTCATCGGCGCCCAGCCAGACCACCGCGGCCTCGGGGCCGTCGCTGAACGCGATGGCGGTGGCGTCGGGGGCGGCCGGGCTGTGGACCCGACCGTTGAGCAGCAGAGTGGTCACGAAGGTGACAGGTTAATCGGCCGGGCCCGGGCGGTGTTCCGGCACCGGTGCTTCGAGCCCGTTCGCGGTCGCTTCACTGGCCCGGACATCCACAACGTCGATGACCTCGCCGTCCACATAGTCACCCTGCGGGCGTATCGGACCGGCCGTCTCGGCGCTCATGTAGGTCACCCGCAGCGGTGCGGCGTTGGCCAGTCCTCTACCGACCAGCGCGACGGCGACCGGGCGGGCGATGCGGCGGGTGGGTGGCATCAGCAGCAGGGCGCCGAGCACCGAACTGGCCAGGCCCGGGATCACGACCAGAATCGCGCCGAGGGCGACCAGCGCGCTGTCGGTCGCCAGCTCGCTCGACGAGGACCGGGAGTTCAGAGCCGACTGCAGCAGCCGCAGATGGCGGGTGATCTGCGAACCGGCCAGCACCAGGCCGGTCACGAACGTCGCGAGCACCGCCAGCACCGTCCAGCCGAACCCGATGGTGGACACCAGGGCGACCAGCACCGCCAGTTCGACCAGCAGGTAGACCAGGAACAACCGCTTTGCCATGTCAGGTCAACGTCCGGGACCCGCGGCGGGTTCCTGACACAGGCTCACGCCGGATCGGCGGGCCGGACCTCGATGGCGGCGTGCACCTTGTCGACGCCGCCGCGCAGCAGTGCCTGCGGGATCCACCACCACGCGTGCCACCAGTAGCGGCGGGTGACCATGTCGAACACCCGCCGGGTCTCGGATTTCGGTAGGTTCCGGGCCAGCGCTTCAACCGGCTCCCCCTGCACCTTGCCCAGCACGCCGCACTTCTGGATGGTCACCCGCGCAGTGTTGTTGATCCGCTTGGTCTTCCAGGACCCGTCGTCGGTACTGATCAACAGCCTGCCCTCGTGCGGCACACCCCACACCGGGGTCGGTTTGGGTCTGCCGTCCTTGGTGAACGTGGTGAGCAGCAGGTACTTCTCGCGGTAGACGTCCTCGAAGGTCGGTGCCATGGCGACCGGATACCACCTGCACGGGCCTAGAAAACCACGGTCTCGTTATCGTGCCGGACGATCCGGTCCTGGCAGTGCCACAACACCGCCCGGGACAACACAGCGCGCTCCACATCGGCGCCCAGGCGCACCAGATCCTCGACTGTGTGGGTGTGGTCGATGCGCACCACGTCCTGCTCGATGATCGGGCCCTCGTCCAGGTTCTCGGTCACGTAGTGCGCGGTCGCCCCGACCAGCTTCACCCCGCGCTCCTTGGCGCGCCGGTAGGTGTTCGCGCCGATGAAGGCGGGCAGGAAGGAATGGTGGATGTTGATCAGCGGGGCGCCGACGGCGTCCAGGAACTCCGGGGTGACGATCTGCATGTACCGGGCCAGCACCACCAGATCGACGTTGCCGCGCAACAGTTCGAGCTGACGCGCCTCGGCCTCGGCCCGGTTCTCCCGGGTGGCCGGAATGTGCACGAACGGGACGCCGAAGGGGCGCACCTGATCGGCCAGTTCGGCGTGGTTGGCGATCACCATCACCACCGTCATGTCCAGTTCGCCGCGGCGGTTGCGCCACAACAGGTCCAGCAGGCAGTGGTCGGCCTTGGAGGCCAGGATCGCGACCCGCTTGGGCTTGGCGGCGTCGGTGAACCGGTATTCGATGTCGAAGGCCGGTGCGATACGGGCGGCGAACTCACGTTCCAGCTCGGGCCCGGCCGCGGCCAGACCCGGAAGATGAAACACGGTGCGCTGCAGGAAAACCCCGCCCTCGGGCTCCGTCGAGTGCTGATCGAGGGAGATGATGTTGGCGCCGGCCTCGGTCAGGAACGTGGAGACCGCGGCGATGACGCCGGACCGGTCCGGACAGCGCAGCAGCAGCCGACCGATGTCCTTGTGCCGGGCCTGCTGGGGTGTCTGCGCGGGATAGCTTCCGGTCATGTCAGGCGGCCGCGCGCAGCTCCAGGGCGACATTGTTCGTCATGCCGCCGCGGAGTTTGGAGAACAGACTGAACACCTTGCCGAACAGTCCGTACCGGCGGCCGATGCCGTCGTAGACGCGGGCCACCTGGGACTGGTCCAGGATCGCGGCGCTGGCCTCCACCGCCTCGCTCTTGGGGTTGCCGCGGCGGTCGCAGACGGCCAGCGTCACCCGGGAGGTGTTGCGAATCCGCTTGACCTTCCAGGACTTCGCCTGGGTGATGGCCAGCAGCCGGTCACCGTCCGGGACGGCCCAGATGGCGGTCGGCTTGGGCTTGCCGTCCTTGGTGAACGTGGTCAGCAGGACGTAGTCGGCCTTGGCGACATCGGAGAAGGTGAGAGCCATGCTGTGAATCCTATGTCGATCACCGGTGTGCTCAGCCCTCGAGCTCACCCTCGGTCTCCAGCAGCACCTGCTTCAACCCGTCCAGGGTGGCCGGTTCCGGTGCCGCCCACATCCCGCGGCCGGCGGCTTCCAGCAGGCGCTCGGCCATCCCGTGCAGCGCCCACGGGTTCGACTCGTTCATGAACTTGCGGTTCTCGTCGTCGAGCACATAGCTCTGGCTGAGCTGCTCGTACATCCAGTCCGACATGACATGCGCGGTGGCGTCGTAGCCGAACAGGTAGTCGACGGTGGCCGCCATCTCGAAGGCGCCCTTGTAGCCGTGCCTGCGCATGGCGTTGATCCAGCGCGGGTTCACCACCCGGGCCCGGAACACCCGGGTGGTCTCCTCGCTCAGGGTGCGGGTGCGCACCGCGTCCGGGCGGGTGTTGTCCCCGATGTAGGCGGCCGGGTCCTTACCGGTCAGCGCGCGCACGGTGGCGATCATGCCGCCGTGGTACTGGAAGTAGTCGTCGGAGTCGGCGATGTCGTGCTCGCGGGTGTCGGTGTTCTTGGCCGCCACCGCGATCCGCCGGTACTGGCGGCTCATATCGTCGGCGGCCGGCGCCCCGTCCAGGTCGCGCCCGTACGCGAAGCCGCCCCACGCGGTGTACACCTGGGCCAGGTCGGCGTCGTCGCGCCAGTTGCGGCTGTCGATGAGCTGGAGCAGGCCCGCCCCGTAGGTACCCGGCTTGGAGCCGAAAATCCTTGTGGTGCTGCGTCGCTGATCGCCGTGCTCGGCCAGGTCGGCCTGGGTGTGGGCGCGCACGAAGTTGTCCTGCGGGCTCTCGTCGAGGCCGGCCACCAGGGCGACGGCGTCGTCGAGCATGGTCACCACGTGCGGGAACGCGTCCCGGAAGAAGCCGGAGATACGGACCGTGACGTCGATGCGCGGCCGGCCCAGTTCGGCCAGCGGAATGGCCTCCAGGTCCACCACCCGCCGGGACGCGTCATCCCAGCGCGGACGGACCCCGAGCAGCGCCAGCACCTCGGCGATATCGTCGCCGGCGGTGCGCATCGCCGAGGTTCCCCAGACCGACAGGCCGACCGAGGACGGCCAGTCCCCGTAGTCGGCGCGGTAGCGCTCCAGCAGCGAATCGGCCATCGCCACACCGGTTTCCCAGGCCAGTCGGGACGGCACCGCCTTGGGGTCCACCGAGTAGAAGTTGCGCCCGGTGGGCAGCACGTTGACCAGCCCGCGCAGCGGCGAACCGGACGGTCCGGCCGCAATGTAGTGCCCGTCCACCGCACGCAGCACCGCCGGGATCTCGCCGGCCGTGCCGCGCAGCCGCGGCACCACCTCGGTGGCGGCGAACCGCAGGATGTCGGCGATCACCGGGTCGTCGGTCAGCCCGTCCACCGCCGCGGGGTCCCAGCCGGCCCCCTGCAACCCGGCGACCAGGCCGCGGGCCGCCTCCTCGGCGGCGTCGACGCTCGTGCGTTCATCGGTGCCGTCCTCGGCCAGCCCCAGGGCCTGGCGCAGGCCGGGCACCGTCTGCTCGCCGCCGAACAGTTGGCGTGCCCGCAGGATGGCCAGCACCAGATCGAGTTCGGCCTCGCCGTCGGGGGCCTGCCCCAGGATGTGCAGGCCGTCGCGGATCTGGACGTCCTTGATCTCACACAGCCAGCCGTCCACATGCAGCAGCATGTCGTCGAAGGAGTCCTCGTCGGGGCGGTCCTCCAGGCCCAGATCGTGGTCCATCTTGGCCGCCCGCATCAACGTCCAGATCTGCTGGCGGATGGCCGGCAGCTTGGCGGGGTCCAGCGCGGAGACGTTGGCGTGCTCGTCGAGCAGCTGCTCCAGGCGGGCGATATCGCCGTAGGTCTCGGCACGGGCCATCGGCGGGATGAGGTGGTCCACCAGGGTGGCGTGCGCGCGGCGCTTGGCCTGGGTGCCCTCACCCGGATCGTTGACCAGGAACGGGTAGATCAACGGCAACTCGCCCAGGGCGGCGTCGGTGCCGCAGCCGGCGCTCATGCCCAGCGTCTTGCCGGGCAGCCACTCCAGGTTGCCGTGCTTGCCGAGGTGGATGACGGCGTCGGCCTTGAAGTCGCCGCCGAACTCGCCGTCCAGCCAGCGGTAGGCGGCCAGATAGTGGTGGCTGGGCGGCAGATCGGGGTCGTGGTAGATGGCCACCGGGTTCTCCCCGAACCCGCGCGGCGGCTGCACCAGGATCACCACATTGCCCGATTGCATTGCGGCGATGACGATCTCGCCCTCGGGGTCGCGACTGCGGTCGACGAACAGCTCACCGGGCGGCGGGCCCCAGTGGGCCACCACCGCATCGGCGAGCTCGGACGGCAGGCCGGCGAACCAGCGCCGGTAGTCGGCGGCGGCGACCCGGATCGGGTTGAGCGCCAACGCCTCCTCGGTCAGCCAGTCGGGGTCCTGTCCCCCACGCTCGATGAGCGCGTGGATCAGTGCGTCACCATCTTGTGCGTCGACACCGGGGAATTCGCCGATGTCGATGCCGTGCTCGGCCATGGCTCGCAACAACGCCACCGCGCTGGCCGGGGTGTCCAGGCCGACGGCGTTGCCGATGCGGGCGTGCTTGGTCGGATACGCCGAGAACACCAGCGCGATCCGCTTATCGGCCGGGCGCACGTGCCGCAACCGGGCGTGCCGGACGGCCAGGCCGGCCACCCGGGCACAGCGCTCCGGGTCGGCGGTGTAGGTGATCAGGCCCTCGTCGTCGATCTCCTTGAACGAGAACGGGACCGTGATGATGCGGCCGTCGAACTCGGGCACCGCGACCTGGGTGGCCACGTCCAGCGGGGACAGACCGTCGTCGTTCTCCGACCACTTGGCCCGCGAACTGGTGAGGCACAGCCCTTGCAGGATCGGCACATCCAGGGCGGCCAGGTGTGCGACGTTCCAGCTGTCGTCGGTGCCGCCGGCGCCCACCGCCGCCGGGGTGGCGCCGCCGGCAGCCAGCACCGTGGTGACCAGCGCGTCGGCGGTACCCAGCAGCTCCAGCAGTTCGGGTTCGGCGGTGCGCAGCGAGGCGCAGTACACCGGCAGCGGGCGCCCGCCCGCCGCCACGATGGCGTCGCACAGGGCGCTGACGTAGCCGGTATTACCGGCCAGGTGCTGGGCACGGTAGTACAGCACCGCCACCGTCGGGCCGGTGCCGGTCTCGGCATCCGGGCGTTCCAGTACACCCCAGGTCGGGATGGCCACCGGCGGGTCGAAACCCTCACCGGTCATCAGCAGGGTGTCGCTCAGGAAGGCATGCAGGCCACGCAGATTCGTGGTGCCGCCCTGGGCCAGGTAGATGTGGGCCTGCAGGGCCACACCAGCGGGCACCGTGGAGTGCCGCATCAGTTCGGCGTCGGGGGTCTGCTCGCCGGACAGCACCACGGTGGGAACACCGCTGGCCACCAGCGCGTCGATGCCGTCCTGCCAGGCACGGTAGCCGCCGAGGATTCGCACCACGGCGATGTCGACGCCGACGAGCAGTTCGGTGATTTCGCGGGTCAGGTCATCGTCGACCAGACGCGAAGGGTTGGCCCACCGGTAGTCCGCGCCGCTGGCGCGGGCGGTGATCAGATCGGTATCGGACGTCGACAGCAGCAGCACACTCGGCACTGCCCATTTCTACCCCACCAGCCGCTTCCCGCGGCCTCCCGGTCAGCGTTGCGAGCCGCTCCAGCGTCCGTACCAGGAGTCCCGGTAGGGGGTGCAGATGGCGGCGGTCACCAGGGCCACGCCGAGTCCGATTGCGACCAATGAAGCCATGACGTCGGCTCCTCTCTTGGGGGTACCGGCGGTACCGGGTTTCATGAAACTAGCCCGGCGCCCCCTCGCGAACCGCATTCTGTGCGTGAGCAGACATCATGATCGCCAGTGTGACCGATGTCATAAAACGGCACCACCCGGTCGCCCCCTGCGACCATCGTTCAGGCGAGTCCTGCCGGGTGAATCCGGGCGGCACTACAGGCGGCCCATCTCCCGAGACATCAGCGCGTCCTCGATGAACGGGTACCGCTTGCACTCGTGTTTTTCCTCGTACTCGAAGATCGCCTGGGCCTTCTCCGTGGCGTGCTGCATCGCTTCGGTGATGCGGTGCAGGTCAGGGTGTGGCATATGTGGTCGGTGAACCAGATGTGCTGTGAGATTGGACATTTCGAGTCCTCCTACATACTTTGCGGACCCACCCGGCGCCGACGGGCGCCTCCATGCCGGGCAACACTAGGACCCGGTCCGGACCGGGAACCGGGTAGCGCACTACTCGTTTTCTGCCGCCCGCGCGCGAGGCGGACCGGCCGGTCGGCAGTACCGTGGACGGGTGAGCCGGACCCGTGATCAGGACGCCTGCCCCGGCGCGCTGCAGGTGCATCAGGCCGCCGACGGCGGGCTGATCCGGGTGCGCCTGCCCGGCGGCGTGATCTCGCCGGCGGCCCTGGAGTCCCTGGCACACCTGGCTTCCCGGCACGGCGGCGGGGCACTGGAGCTGACCTCGCGCGGCAGTCTGCAGATCCGCGGCATCACCGATGCCGCGCTGGTGGCCGACGGGCTGGCCGCCGCCGGTCTGCTGCCGTCGGCCACCCATGAACGGGTCCGCAACATCGTGTCCTCCCCGTTGTCCGGGCGCAGCGGGGGGCTGCGCGACGTCCGCGGCTGGGTGGGCGAACTCGATGCCGCCCTGCAGGCGGATCCCGGGCTGGCCGCGCTGCCCGGCCGGTTCTGGTTCTCGCTGGACGACGGCCGGGCCGACGTGGCCGGGCTGCGCACCGACGTCGGTGTGGTCGCCGGTGCCGAGCAGGCCGTGTTGCTGCTGGCCGGCGTGGACACCGGTATCCGGCTGGGCCCCCACGAGGTGGTGCCCACGATGGTCGAGATCGCGCGCCGCTTCCAGGCGATCCGGGGAACGCGCTGGCGCGTCGCCGAGCTCGACGATCCCAGGGTGCTGCTGGACGGGTTCGAGACCACCGCCGCGGCGGGACATATCTATCCGCACCACACCGGCCCGCCGCCGGTGGGCTGGATCCCGCAGTCGGCGAAACCGGCCGGGGACCGGGTGGCGCTGGGCGCCGCGGTCCCGCTGGGTGTGCTGCCGGCCCGCACCGCGGAGTTCCTGGCCGCCATCGAGTCCCCGGTGGTGGTGACGCCGTGGCGATCGGTCCTGGTCTGCGATCTGACCGAGGACGTCGCCGACGCCTCCCTTCGGGTGCTGGCCCCGCTGGGACTGGTGTTCGACGAGAATTCGCCGTGGCTGTCGGTGAGCGCCTGCACCGGCAGCCCGGGCTGCGACAAATCGCTGGCCGATGTGCGGGCCGATGCGCACTCGGCCCTGGCGCTGGGCACCCCGGGGGTGCACCGGCATTTCGTCGGCTGTCCGCGGGCCTGCGGCAGTCCGATCGGCGCCGAGGTGTTGGTGGCCACCGGCAACGGCTATGAGGAGCGCCACCCGTAGGGTGATCGCGTGCTCGACTACACCCGCGACGCTGCGGAGATCTACCGCCAATCGTTTGCGACCATCCGGGACGAAGCCGATCTGACCCGGTTCCCGGAGGACGTGTCCCGCGTGGTGGTCCGGCTCATCCACACCTGCGGTCAGGTCGACGTCACCGAGCACGTCGCCTTCACCGCCGACGTGGTGACCCGGACGCACGCGGCGCTGGCCGCCGGCGCCCCGGTGCTGTGCGACTCGTCGATGGTCGCCGCCGGCATCACCCGCAACCGGCTGCCCGCCGACAACGAGGTCGTCTCCTTGGTCGCCGACCCGCGCGCCCCGGAACTCGCGGCCAAGCTGGGCAGCACCCGCTCGGCGGCCGCCGTCGACCTGTGGGCCGACCGGCTCGACGGCGCGGTGCTGGCGATCGGCAACGCCCCGACGGCGCTGTTCCGGCTGCTCGAGCTCATCGACGAGGGCGCGCCGGTGCCGGCCGCGGTACTGGGCGGCCCGGTCGGGTTCGTCGGATCCGCGCAGTCCAAGGACGAGCTGATCGCGCGGCCGCGCGGGATGTCCTATCTGGTGGTGACCGGACGGCGCGGCGGCAGTGCGATGGCCGCCGCCGCGGTGAATGCGATTGCGAGTGAGAAGGAATGAGCGCAGAGCGTAAGGGCACGCTGTACGGCGTCGGGCTGGGTCCCGGCGATCCGGAGTTGGTGACTGTCAAGGCGGCCCGCCTGATCGGCGCGGTCGATGTGGTGGCCTATCACAGTGCGCGGCACGGCCGCAGCATCGCGCGCCGCATCGCCGAACCGTACCTGCGCGACGGTCAGGTGGAGGAACACCTGGTCTACCCGGTGACCACCGAGACCACCGATCACCCGGGCGGATACGCCGGCGCGATGGAGGAGTTCTACACCGAGGCCGCCGAGCGGATCGCGGTGCACCTGGACGCCGGCCGCGATGTCGCGCTGCTCGCCGAGGGCGATCCGCTGTTCTACAGCTCCTATATGCACATGCACACCCGGCTCACCGAGCGCTTCCACGCTGTCATCGTCCCGGGGGTGACCTCGGTCAGTGCGGCCTCGGCGGCCACCGGCACCCCCCTGGTGCAGGGCGACGAGGTGCTCACCATCCTGCCCGGCACGCTGCCCGCCGCCGAGCTCACCCGTCGCCTCGCCGACACCGACGCGGCCGTCATCATGAAGCTGGGCAAGTCCTATCCCGATGTGCGGGAGGCGCTTTCGGCGACCAATCGGCTGGAGCGGGCGCGCTACGTGGAGCGGGCCAGTACCGAGCAGCAGCGGGTGCTGACCGCCGCCGAGGTCGACGAGACCAAGGTGCCGTACTTCTCTATCGTGATGCTGCCGGGTGAGGCGTCCGCGCCCCGGCCCGGCGGCAGCGTGGCGGTGGTCGGGCTCGGGCCCGGCGACCTGGACTGGATCACCCCGCAGGCGCGCCGCGAATTGGCCGCCGCCACCGATCTGATCGGCTACTTCCCCTACCTGGACCGGGTCGGGGCCCGTGCCGGGCAGACCCGGCACGCCAGCGACAACACCGACGAGATGGCCCGCGCCCGGCTGGCCTGCGAACTCGCCCAGCAGGGCAAGGCCGTGGTGGTGGTGTCCTCGGGTGATCCCGGGGTGTTCGCGATGGCCGCCGCGGTCCTCGAGGAGGCCAAGGCCTGGCCGGACGTGCCGGTCCGGGTGATCCCGGCGATGACCGCCGCGCAGGCGGTGGCCAGCCGGGTCGGCGCCCCGCTCGGCCACGACTACGCCGTCATCTCGCTGTCGGACCGGCTCAAGCCCTGGAAGATCATCGCCCAGCGGGTCAGCGCGGCCGCCGCCGCGGACCTGGCCATCGCGGTGTACAACCCGGCGTCGAAGACGCGCACCTGGCAGGTGGGCGAGATGAAGAAGCTGCTGCTGGAGCATCGTGATCCCGCCACCCCGGTGGTGATCGGGCGGGATGTGGCCGGCCCGAACGAGTCCGTACGGGTGGTGGCGCTGGGTGAGCTGGACCCGGCCGAGATCGACATGCGCTGCCTGCTGATCATCGGGTCCTCGCAGACCCAGCGCTACGGGGATCGGGTGTTCACCCCCCGCACCTACCCCGGCTGACAACTGTCGAGAATCGTTGACAGTTGTCAGCGACGCCGATAATGTCCGGCTCGTGCAGCCGGGCAACGATGTCGCCGGGCAACCGGGATCGCTGCGCCGCTCGCCGACCGACCGGCGGGCGGCCCAGCGCAGCGATCAACGCCGCGCCGCGATCCTGGCCGCCTTCGACGAGGCGTTGCGCGCCACCAGTTTCGAGGCGGTCAACATCGCCGAGGTGGCGGCCCGGGCCGGGGTCGGCCGCTCGGCGTTCTACTTCTATTTCGAGAACAAGGCCGCGGCCGTCGCCGGCCTGCTCGAGACCATGTACGACGACGTCTTCGCCGCCGGCGACGTGGTCACCTCGACCACCGGAACCCCACGCGGCCGGATCCGCTCCATGCTGAGCGCGCTCATGGACACCGGGACCGCGCATCGCTACCTGGTCGCGGCCATGCTGGACGCCCGCGCCACCAGCAATGCGGTGCGCGAGATCTGGGACACCGCGCGGGAGGCCTTCGTGCCGGCCATCGCGGCGATGATCGAGGCCGAACGCGCCGCCGGTCGGGCACCCGACGGGCCCGCCGCCGAGGTGCTCGCCGGGGTGCTGCTCGAACTCAACGACCGGCTGCTGGAACGCCTCGTCCTGGGCGGCCCGCGGTCCGGCGACGAACTCGTCGTCGGTGCCGAGACCATCTGGCTGCACACCATCTACGGCACGGTGATCGGAGAGCAGACACCATGAGCAACGCCATCCCCCGCAGTCCCGACGATGTGACCCCGGCCTGGCTCGGCGGCGTGCTGGGCGCCGACGTCGGCGCCGTCGATGTCACCCCGATCGGGACCGGGCAGACCGGGGCGACCTACCGGCTGACCGTGCGCTACGGCGGCGAAACCGACGGGCTGCCCGCCACGTTCGCGGTCAAACTGCCCTCCCAGGACGACACCGTCCGGGACCGGGTGGCCATCGGATACCGCTCCGAGCACGCCTTCTACACCAATGTCGCCGACCGGTTGCAGGTGCCCGTCCCGCACCACTACCACTGCGAGATCGCCGGGGAGGGCGCCGAATTCGTGCTGCTGCTGGCCGATATGGCACCCGCCGAGCAGGGTGATCAGATCGCCGGGTGCGGCGTCGCCGAAGCCGAGCTGGCGGTGCGGGCGCTGGCCGGGCTGCACGCGCCGAGCTGGTGCGACCCGAAGCTGACCGACTTCCCCGGTATCGCCATGCCCAAGCCCGACGACGGGATGGCCTCGGGCATGGGCGATGTGGCCAAGATGGCCACCGAGATGACGCTGGAGAAACTCGGCGACCGGATGAGCGCCGAGGACCGCGCCACGCTGGCCGCCGCGATGGCGATGGTGACGCCGTGGCTCCTGGCCGAATCCGACCGGTTCGCCCTGCTGCACGGCGACTACCGGCTGGACAACATGCTGTTCGACCCGGACCGCACCCGGGTTACCATCGTGGACTGGCAGACCCTCGGATCCGGGCTGCCGACAAGGGATCTCGCCTACTTCACCGGCACCAGCCTGGACCCGCAGACGCGTGCCGCCGCGGAACGCCAACTGGTGGGCGAGTACCACCGCGAACTGGGCGCGCTCGGGGTGGCGGACTACGACCTGGAAACCTGCTGGCGCGACTACCGCCTCGGCATGCTGCAGGCCCCGCTGATCATCGTGTTCGGCGTCGCGTTCGCCAACTCCACCGACCGTGGCGACGACATGATGCTGGCCATGGCGCAGCGATCCTGCCGGGCCATCCGCGAACTCGACAGCCTGGCGCTGATCTAGGGCCTCAGCCAGGCAAGCGCGGCGTCCACGCTGTGTACCACCCGCACCCCGGCGGGCAGTGCGGGCCGGCGCACCATGATCACCGGTACCCCCAGTTCGGCGGCGGCATCGAGCTTGGCCCGGGTCATGTCTCCGCCGCTGTTCTTGGTCACCAGCGCGTCGATACCGTGCTCGCGCATCAGTTCCCGCTCACCGTCCACCCGGTACGGGCCGCGGGACAGCAGGATCTCGTGCCGGGCCGGCAACAGGTCGGGGCTCGGCGCGGTGACCGCCCGGATCAGGAACCACGCATCGGTGTCCCGGAACGCCGCGGTGCCCGAACGCCCGGTGGTCAGAAACACCCGGCGGTAGCCGTCGCGGGCGACCACGGCGGCGGCCTCGACGTCGGAGGCCACCACGATGGCGTCCCCGTCCGGCCAGGCCGGCCGGGCCAGCACCAGATGCGGCAGACCGACCTGCGTCGCGGCGACCGCGGCATTGGCCGTGATGGTCGCGGCGAACGGATGGGTGGCGTCCACCACCGCGGTGATGTCGTTGGCGCGCAACCACTGCGCCAGTCCGTCCGGGCCGCCGAACCCGCCGATGCGCACCTCGCCGACCGGTAGCGCCGGGTCGGGCACCCGTCCGGCCAGCGAGCTGATCACCTCGAGGTGCGGATGCAGGCGGGCGGCCAGCGCCCGGGCCTCCCCGGTGCCGCCCAGCAGCAGGACCCGCGTCCCGGTGCTCAATGCCGGCTTCCGCGCCGCCGGCCCGACGAGTACAGATAGCTGTCGGTGAACCCCTCGGCGGCCAGCACATCGCCGACGATGATCACCGCGGTCTTGGTGATCCCGGCCGCGCGCAGCTGCTCCACCAGATCCCCGAGCGCACAGCGCACCACCTGTTCGGTGGGCCAGCTCGCGTAGGCCACCACCGCACAAGGGGTTTCGCGGGTGTAACCGCCGGAGGTCAGCTCGGCGACGATGGTCTCGGCCTGCGCCGCGGCCAGATGCAGCACCAGGGTGGCGCCCGGCGCGGACAGCGCGGCCAGCGACTCCTTCTCCGGCATCGCGGTCGACAGCGTGGCGACCCGGCTGAGGGTGACCGTCTGCGCCACGCCGGGCACCGTCAGCTCACGGCCCAGTGCGGCGGCGGCCGCCGCGAACGCCGGCACCCCGGGCACCACCTCCCAGCCGATCCCCCGCGCGTCCAGCCGGCGGCACTGCTCGGCCAGCGCGCTGTAGATGGACGGATCCCCGCTGTGCAGCCGCGCCACGTCCAGCCCGGCCGCGTCGGCGGTGGCCAGCTCATCGATGATCTGCTCCAGCGTCAGCGGGCCGGTGTCGACGATCCGGGCCTCGGGCGGACAGAACTCCAGCAGATCCCGGGGCATGATCGAGCCCGCGTACAGGCACACCTGGCAACGGCCGAGCAGCCGCTGCCCGCGCACCGTGATCAGATCGGCGGCACCCGGGCCGGCGCCGATGAAGAAGACGGTCATTTCACCACCGACCACTGGGTGACCGGGAAGGCCGGCCGGAAGCCGGTGAACCCGCCGATCGCTTCACCCTGGTAGTGCTGGAACCGGCGCAAATCTCCCCCGATCTTCGAGTACCACTGTGTGACAACGGCTTCGGACTCCGCGGTGACCGCATTGGCGACCAGCCGGCCACCGGGGGCCAGCCGGTGCAGGCAGGCCTCGAGCAGGCCGGGCGTGGTCGCGCCGCCGCCGACGAAGATCGCCGCCGGTGCGCCGTCGGTGTCCGCGAATGCCTCGGGCGCGGGGCCGCGGACGTCGACTCGCACGCCGAACGATATCGCGTTGCCGGTGAGGCGTTCCCGGCGCGCCTCGGCCCGCTCGAACGCGACGGCCGTGCACCCGGGCGCGCTGCGGCACCACTCGATCGCCACACTGCCCGATCCGGAGCCCACATCCCAGAGCAGCTCCCCCGGACGCGGGCCCAGCGCGGCCAGGGTGACCGCCCGCATCGACTGCTTGGTGATCTGCCCGTCATGGGCGAACACCTCGTCGGGCAGGGCGTATGCGCGCCGCTGGTCGGGCAGATACCGGATACCGATCACATTCAGGTCGGCGACCGTGCCGGAGAAGTCTCGGGCCACCGACCGGCGAACCCGCTCGGCCGGGCCGCCGAGCTGTTCGAGCACAACGAATTCCGAGTCGCCCCGGCCGTGTTCGGTGAGCAGCCGGGCCAGCTTGGCCGGGCTGGACCCGTCCCGGCTCAGGATCACCGCCTGCCCGCCGCGGCGCACCGCGGTGTGCACCGGCGCGGTGACCAGGCTGATGATCTCGGTGTCCTGCACGTTCCAGCCGAGCCGGGCGCAGGCCAGCGTCACCGAGGACACATGCGGCAGCACCCGCACCCGGTCCGCGCCGTGCACCCGGATCAGTGTGGCGCCGATCCCGTGCAGCATCGGGTCACCGGAGGCCACCACGTGCACGGTGTCCAGGCCGTCGAACAGGGTGGGCAGCGCGGACAGCAACGGGGACGGCCATTCCCGGCGTTGCCCGGTGACGGTCCCGTCCAGCAGCTCGAGCTGCCGGGGCGCACCGTAGATCACGGTGGCGCCGCGGAGTGCGTCGGCCGAGCTGCGAGCCAGACCGGGCATCCCGTCGGCGCCGATGCCGACCACGACGATCCTGCTGCTCATCGCGGCAACCGCCGCCAGATCGGGCCGGGCAGGATGCGGAACACCGCCGCGATCATCGCGACCTGCCAGGGCACCCAGA
Source organism: Mycolicibacterium aurum (assembly GCA_900078775.1). Classification (GTDB taxonomy): domain Bacteria; phylum Actinomycetota; class Actinomycetes; order Mycobacteriales; family Mycobacteriaceae; genus Mycobacterium; species Mycobacterium aurum_A. The sequence goes on along the minus strand of LT549889.1, from coordinate 1,858,288 downwards.
CGCTGCGCCGCTTCCCGTGCAGCGCACGTACGGTGGCGCCGGCGACCTGTGCGGGCGTGCTGGAGAACGGGGCCGGCGCCATGCCCTCGGTCATCCGGCCGATCACGAAACCGGGCCGGACCACCAGCAGCCGCACCCCGGAGCCGTGCAGGGCGTCGGCCAGCCCGCTGCAGAAGCCGTCCAGGCCGGCCTTGGCCGACCCGTACACGTAGTTGGCGCGGCGGACCCGCACCCCGGCGATCGAGGAGAACGTGACCAGGTCCCCGCCGCCGGCCCGGCGCATCGAATCGGCCAGCACCGTCAGCAGACTCACCTGCGCCACATAGTCGGTGTGCGCGACGGCGACCGCGTGGGCGGCGTCGGTCTCGGCCCGGGTCTGGTCGCCGAGCACCCCGAAGGTCAGCACCGCGGTGGCGATCGGCCCGTGTTCGGTGACGATCGCCTCGACCAGGCCCCGGTGCGCGGCGGTGTCGTCGGCGTCGAACTCCCGCACCTGCACGGCCGTGGCGCCGGCCGCGCGGATGGCCGCCACCTCGGCGGCCAGGTCGTGGGCCCGGCGCGCCGCCAGCACGACCGGCCGTCCCGCGGCGATGCGCACCGCCACTTCCACACCGATCTCGCTGCGCCCGCCGAAAATCACGACCAGGCCCGTGTCTTTCATGGCTCAGATTATGACCTGCGCTAGCGTGGACCCCGATGGGCAAGGCAACCACCCGACTGACCAATGACGCGCTGGCATTTCTGACAGAGCGTCACCTCGCGATGCTGACGACCCTGCGCGGCGACAATTCGCCGCACGTCGTCGCGGTCGGCTTCACCTTCGACCCGACCACCCACATCGCCCGGGTCATCACCACCGGCGGGTCGCAGAAGGCCGTCAACGCCAAGGAACGCGGCATCGCGGTGCTCAGCCAGGTCGACGGCGCCCGCTGGCTGTCGCTGGAGGGCACCTCCACGGTGAGCGCCGACCCGGAGTCCGTGCGGGACGCCGAACTGCGTTACGCCCAGCGTTACCGCACCCCGCGGGTGAACCCCCGCCGGGTGGTCATCGAGGTCAAGGTGGAACGCGTCCTGGGCTCCTCCACCCTGCTGGACCGCGGCGAGGCTTAGACCGGCACCACGACCAGTTCGTGCGGGCGCCGGTTCACCGACTCCACCCCGTCCTCGGTGACGATGACGATGTCCTCGATCCGGGCGCCCCAGTTGCCCGGGAAGTAGATGCCCGGCTCCACCGAGAACGCCATCCCGGGCTCCAGGGTGATGTCGTTGCCGGCCACGATGTAGGGCTCCTCGTGCACCGACAGCCCGATGCCGTGCCCGGTGCGGTGCACGAACCACTCGGCCAGTCCCTCGGCGGCCAGCACGTCACGGGCGGCGGCGTCGACCGACTCGGCGCTGATGCCAGGGCGCACCGCCGCTACCGCCTCGGCCTGGGCGCGCTGCAGCACCGCGTACCGGCGGGCCACCTCGACGTCGGGCTCGCCCAAGCTGTAGGTGCGGGTGGAATCGGAGTTGTAACCGGGCGCGTACGGACCGCCGATGTCGACGACGACGATGTCACCGGCCTGCAGTTCGCGGTCCGAGCATTCGTGATGCGGGTCGGCGCCGTTGGGGCCGGACCCCACGATGATGAACGCGACCTCCGAGTGCCCTTCGGCGACAATGGCTTCGGCGATGTCGGCGGCGACCTCTGCCTCGGTGCGCCCGGGCTTGAGGAACTCCGGCACCCGGGCGTGCACCCGGTCGATGGCCGCGCCGGCCTTGCGCAGCGCGTCGACCTCGCTCACGTCCTTGATCATCCGCAGCTGGCGCAGCACATCGGTGGCCAGCACCGGCACCGCGCCGAGCACCTCGGCCAGCGGCAGCAGATGCAGCGCGGTCATCGAATCGGTGACCGCGATGCGCACCGGGTCGGTCCCGGCCCCGCGCAGGGCGCGGGCCACCAGTTCGTACGGGTTCTGACCGTCCACCCAATCGGCCACCGTGGCACCGAGTTCGGCCACCGCGGACTCGCGCAGCGCGGCCAGTTCCAGGCGCGGCACCACCACGGTGGGCGCCGACCCGTCGGCCGGCAGCACCAGCGCGGTCAGCCGCTCGAAGGTCTGCGCCCGCGAGCCGACCAGATAGCGCAGGTCGTAGCCCGGGGTGATGACCAGGCCGGCCAGGCCGGCGCGCGCCGCGCCGGCCGCGGCCGCCCGGATGCGCTGGGCGTAGACCTCGGTACTGAACAGATTGACGTCGCCGGCGGTAGCCATGCCCATAGGCTAGTGCGATGCTGCGCGATATCCGTGAACTGACCGACCAGCAGGAGGCCTACGCCGAGGAACTGCGTCGGCGCTGGGGCGGTCTGCTCAGCTACCGCTACATCGGCCGGATGTACGCCACGATGGATCCGCGCGACGTCACCGACACCGTCACGGTGCGCCACGACATGCGCAACCCCAGCGGTGGCCTGCTGTTCGCGGTGCTCGGCATCTGCGCACCGGAGAGCGGGCACATGTCCGATCTGGAGGCGGTGCCCAATCCGGTCATCCACTCCTGCCAGATCCTCGACCCGGGCCGCGATGTGCGGCGCATCGAGATCGTCTCCGAACCGCTCAAGCGGGGCCGCCAATTCGGTTACAGCCGCGCCAAGATCGTCGACGCCGACCGCCCGGAGCGGGTGCTCGCGCTGATCGAGGGCCAGGGCGTGAGCATCGGGGTGCCGCCCGAGGGGCTGCAGAAGATGGAGGTCGACAACATCGAGGTCGTCGACTCCCCCGACCTGCCGCCGCTGTGGCAGGTGTTCGGCGGCTACCGGCGCGACGACGGCCGCTGGGGGCTGCCCGAACTGTCCGCCGAGGTGGCCTCCCCGGACGCGGCGCTGCACATCGGCCCCCAGTTCGTCATCCTGGAGACCGCCGCGGCCGAGGCGGCGGGGCAGAACGTGCAGGGCATCTCCGCGCACGTGATGTTCCTGGCCCGCGGCAAAGCCGGCCCGTTCCGGGTGCAGACCGAACGATTCGACGGCGCCGCCGGCACCGTCGCGGTGCGGGTGCAGCTGTACGACGAGGGGAATGAGGACAGATTGGTGACCGTGGGCTCCTATGTGTTCGGCAGCGCGTCATGAGTGGCCCGGTGCTGCTGCTCGACGGTGCGAGCATGTGGTTTCGCTCCTTCTTCGGGGTGCCGTCGTCCATCACGGCCCCGGACGGACGCCCGGTCAACGCGCTGCGCGGATTCCTGGACGCCATCTCCACGCTGGTCACCCAGCACCGGCCCGCTCGCCTGGTGGTGTGCCGCGACGACGATTGGCGCCCGCAGTGGCGGGTGGACCGGATCCCGTCCTACAAGGCGCACCGGGTCGAGGAGGCTCGACCCGACGGGCTGCCCGATATCGAAGAGGTGCCCGACGACCTGACCCCGCAAGTCGAGATGATCATGGAGATCCTGGAGGCCTTCGGGATCGCCACCGCCGGTGCGCCCGGCTATGAGGCCGACGATGTGCTGGGCACCCTGGCCGCCGCCGAGCAGCGCGATCTGGCGGTCGTGGTCAGCGGTGACCGGGACCTGCTGCAGCTGGTCAGCGATGAGGGCCCCGGTGTCCGGGTGCTCTACATCGGGCGGGGCCTGGCCAAGGCGGTGCTGTTCGGGCCCGCCGAGGTCGCCGACATCTACGGGGTGCCGCCGGACCGGGCCGGCGCCGCCTACGCCGAACTGGCGCTGCTGCGCGGTGACCCGTCCGACGGGCTGCCCGGTGTCGCCGGCATCGGGGAGAAGACCGCGGCCACCCTGCTGGCCCAGCACGGCTCGCTGGATGCGATCGTTGCCGCCGCCGCGGACCCGTCGTCGAAAATGCCTGCCGCACAACGCAAAAAGCTGCTGGCGGCGGACGACTACATTCGGGCCGCCGAGCCGGTGGTGCGGGTCGCCCTGGATGCTCCAGTCGCCCTGTCGACCTCCTCCGATGCGTTGCCGCTGGCCGCCGCGGACCCGGGCCGGGTGGCGGCGCTGGCCGAGAAGTACGGGGTGCTGTCCTCGATAGGGCGACTGCAGAAGGCACTCGATAAACTGCCCTGACGCACGAATGCCCCGTGACACCGGATGTCACGGGGCATTCGCGGAGAGCTGGATCTACTTGGGGCGGCCGACCTCGTAGGTGCCCTTGTCGTCCTGGAACGTCACGGTGACCTGACGCTTGGTGCCGTCGATGCTCACCTGGCAGGTGAAGGTGTCACCCTTCTTGACCTCCGGGCTGACACCGTCGTTGCAGCGCACATCCCGGACGTTCTTGGCGCCGTAACCGTTGGCCTCGTCGGTCAGGATCTGCTGCACCCCGGTCTGCGCGGCATCCACGTCCAGCGTGGTGGTGACGAAGAATCCGGGCTTCCAGAAGCCGAGCACCAGCACCACCGCGACGATCACACCGACCAGCACGCCGATCACGGTGCCGACGACCGCCAGCGACTTCTTCGAGCTCTCCTCGCCGCCGGGCGCGTTGAACTGCCCATACTGCGGGTCGTACTGGCCCGGCTGCTGCCCGTACTGCGGTTGACCGTAGGGCGGCTGGCCCGGGGGCTGGCCGTACTGCGGATAGCCCTGCGGGGCATAGCCGGTGGGCTGCTGACCGTACTGGTCGGGCTGCGGGTAGGCCTGCTGGGGCGGCTGGTTGTAGGCGGGCTGCTGGTACTGCGGGTAGCCCTGCGGGGCCTGCGGCTGCTGGTAGGCCGGCTGCCCCCAGGCCGGGGCGTCGCCCGCCGGCTGCTCGGGTTGCGCGGGCGGCTGCCATGCGGGTTGGTCCCCCGAGGACGGCTGCTGCCATGCGGGCTGCTCGCCCGAGGGCTGCTGCCACGCGGGCTGATCACCGGACGGCTGCTGCCATGCGGGCTGGTCCCCCGACGGCGGGGTACCGCCGGACTGCGGCGGCTGACCCGACCACCCCTGCGTGGGGTCAGATCCCTGCGGTCCGCTCATCGTTTCTCCTTGATCCGGGCTCGTCGTGCATCATCGAGACCCGCCGCCGCGGATCTACGCCGCCACATTACCCTGCGTCAACAGCTACGACGCCGCGTCGAATGTCGTTGATGGCGCGTTTCGCGGCCGTGCGCAGCGCCGGGGTCGGCGCCGCGATCCGCACCTGGTCGAGCAGATCGAGCACCTGGCGGCACCAGCGCACGAAATCACCCGCGGACAGCGGCGATCCGTTGCCGTTGACGTCCGAGGCCGCCAACGACGATGCCAGGTCACCGGTGCTGGCCCACTGGTGCACGGCGGCGACGAAACCGTCGTCGGGTTCCCGGCTCTGCGTGATCCGATGCCGTTGTTCGTCGCTGCGAATCTGCGCCGACAACCGGCGGGTCGCCGTCAGCGCCCGGCGGATGCCGTCGGTGGGCGTCCGCATCCCCTGCGGGCTCGCGCCGTCACCGCGGGACTCGTACTGCACTGCCGAGACCACCGCGGCCAACTCGGCCGGGGAGAGCCCCTCCCAGGCCCCCTGGCGCAGGCATTCGGCGACCAAAAGGTCGCTCTCGCTGTAGATCCGGGCCAGCAGCCGGCCGTCCTCGGTGACCTTCGGAGTGTCGCCGCCACCGTCGATGAAACCGCGCTCGGTGAGCAGCACCAGGATCCGGTCGAAGGTGCGGGCCAGCGAGTTCGTCGCGGCCGCCACCTTCTGCCGGATCTGCTCGTTGTCCCGTTCCAGGCGCAGATACCGCTCGGCGATCCGGACCTGGGCCTCCCGGTCGGGCACACTGTGCGCGGGGTGGCGGCGCAATTGCTCACGCAGTCCCGCCAGTTCGGCATCGGTGTCCCGTTCGACGGCCTTGTCGCGCCGCCGCGACGGCACGTCCAGGCCGGCGGCCGCCGAGCGCAGTGCGGAGGCCAGATCGCGGCGGACCCGGGGCTGCCGGTGTTCGACGCGTTTGGGCAGCGACATCGCGCCCAGCGGGGCGGACGCCCCGGAGTAGTCGGCCGAGGAGATCCGGCCCGCCCAGTGGTGTTCGGTCAGGATCAGCGGCCGCGGGTCATCGGGGTCGCGGGCCGGCTCCAGCACCACGGCCAGCCCGCCGCGGCGGCCGTGCGTGATGGTGATGATGTCCCCGCGGCGCAGCGCGGCCAGCGCCTCGTCGGCGGCGCGGCGCCGGTGCAACCGCGAGGCGCGGGACTGGGCCCGTTCCCGGGCGTTGATGGTGGCCCGCAGCCGGCTGTAGTCGAGCACGGCGGAGTCGCGACCGCCGAGTTCGGCGGCGAGTTCGTCGAGCATCTTCTCGCCGCGGGAGATGCCGCGCACCAGGCCGACCACCGAGCGGTCGGCCTGGTACTGGGCGAAGGACCGCTCCAGTAGGGCGCGGGCCTGATCCGGGCCCATCTGCTGCACCAGGTTGATGGTCATGTTGTAGGACGGCGAGAACGAACTCTTCAGCGGGAAGGTCCGGGTGGAGGCCAGCCCGGCCACCTCGGCCGGTTCGGCGGCGTTGTCATCGGCGTGCCACAGCACCACCGCGTGGCCCTCGACGTCGATGCCGCGCCGCCCGGCCCGCCCGGTCAGCTGGGTGTACTCCCCCGGCGTGAGCGGCGCGTGCTGCTCACCGTTGTACTTGACCAGCCGTTCCAGCACCACGGTGCGGGCCGGCATGTTGATGCCCAAAGCCAGTGTCTCGGTGGCGAAGACCGCCTTCACCAGCCCGGCGGTGAACAGCTCCTCGACGGTGTGCCGGAACACCGGCAGCATGCCGGCGTGATGGGCGGCCAGCCCGCGCAGCAGGCCCTCGCGCCACTCGTAGTAGCCGAGCACCGCCAGATCGGTCTGCGCGAGATCCGCGCAGCGCCGGTCGATCACCTCGGCGATGCGGTCGCGCTCGTCGTCGTCGGTGAGCCGCAGCGGCGCCCGCAGACACTGCTTGACCGCGGCATCACACCCGGCCCGGGAGAACACGAAGGTGATCGCCGGCAGCAGCCCTTCGGCGTCCAGGGTGGCGAGGACGTCGGGCCGGGACGGGCCGCGGTTGAGCCCGGGCCGGCCCTGCCGTCCCCGGCCGCGCCCGCGCGGCTGCCAGTCGGCGAGCCGGTCGGCCTCGCGCCGGTGCGCGATATGGCGCAGCAGGCTCGGGTCGACGAGCGTCTTGTTGCCGCCGGACTGGAACAGGTCGAACAACCGCTTGCCGACCATCATGTGCTGGGACAGCGGCACCGGCCGGTGCTCGTCGACCACCACGGTGGTGTCCCCGCGGACGGTCTGGATCCAGCCGCCGAACTCCTCGGCGTTGCTCACCGTCGCCGACAGGCTGACCAGCCGGACCTCCTCGGGCAGGTGCAGGATGACCTCCTCCCAGACCGCGCCGCGCATCCGGTCGGCCAGGAAGTGCACCTCGTCCATCACCACGTGCGACAGCCCCTGCAGGGCGGGCGAGTCGGCGTAGAGCATGTTGCGCAGCACCTCGGTGGTCATCACGACCACCGGCGCGTCGGCGTTGATCGACTGATCCCCGGTCAGCAGGCCGACCTGGTCGGCGCCGTAGCGGTGCGTCAGATCGAGGTGCTTCTGGTTGCTCAGCGCCTTGATCGGGGTGGTGTAGAAGCATTTGCGGCCGGCGGCCAGGGCCAGGTGCACGGCGAACTCGCCGACCACCGTCTTGCCGGCACCGGTAGGCGCGCACACCAGCACCCCGTGCCCGGATTCCAGCGCCGCGCAGGCCCGGATCTGGAACGGGTCGAGTCCGAAGGGCAGCTGGGCGGCGAACGCGGCCAGCTCCGGCCCGGACTCAGGTGGCGTCGTCATCGAACAGGGCCTGAGGGGTCACCGCGGTGGGCGGGGCGATCGGTTCGGCGGCCGGGATCGGTGCGGCCTGATCTTCGGGCACCTCGGCCAGGGCCTCCCGCCGGGCCTTGCGTTTGTCGTGCACGCGGGCGATCTGGATGGCGAACTCCAGCAGCAGGGTCAACGCCAGGGCCAGCGCCAGCATCGAGAACGGGTCCGAGCCGGGGGTGGCGAACGCGGCGAACACGAACAGCGCGAAGATCAGGCCGCGGCGCCACTCCTTGAGCTTGGCGTAGCTGAGTACCCCGGTCAGATTCAGCATGATGATCAACAGCGGGAACTCGAAGCTGATCCCGAACACCAGCAGCAGGTTGATCAGGAAGCCGAAGTACTGCTCGCCGGACAGCGCGGTCACCTGGACGTCGCTGCCCACGGTGAGCAGGAAGCCCAACGCGGTGGAGAGCACCACGTAGGCGAGCACGGCACCACCGATGAACAGCACGGCCCCGAACCCGACGAACGCCATCGCGAACCGGCGTTCCTTGTTGTAGAGCCCGGGTGTGATGAACGCCCACAGCTGATGCAGCCACACCGGGCAGGCCATCACGATGCCGGCCATCAGCGCCACCTTCAGGCGCAGCATGAACTGGTCGAACGGCCCGGTGGCCAGCAAGCGGCACTGGCCGTCCGGGGCGATGGTGGCCCGGGCCGACTCGGGCAGCGCACAGTACGGGCCGCGCAGCCACTCGCCGAGGCTGGGCACGCCCAGGAAGCCGTGGGTGTACCAGATGAAGCCGAGGATCGTGGTCAACAGCACCGCGGCGGTGGCGATCAGCAGCCGGTTGCGCAGCTCGGCGAGGTGGTCGACCAACGACATGGTGCCGTCGGGATTTATCCGCGCGCGACGCCGGCGCGGATCGAGTTTCTTGATGATTCCAGGGGTGTGCACGGACAGCCTTCAACGTCGACGCAGGCCGGCGCGCTCTAGCGGCGCGACGTCACACCGCGAGGGGTCGGACGGGGCAGCGCTCAGGCCGATCGCTTGTCGCCGGACTGCTCGGGCGCCGGGGTGTCCACGCGCTCCGAGGTGACCGGAGTGGCGGGCAACGAGGTGTCCGGCTTCTCTGCGCCGTCGGACTGCATCTCCTTGATCTCGGACTTGAAGATGCGCATCGACTTACCCAGCGAACGCGCTGCGTCCGGGAGCTTCTTGGCACCGAAAAGAATGATGAAGGCCGCGATAACGATCAGCCAGTGCCACGGTTGAAGACCGCCCAATTCAAACACCTCCAGAGATTGTGGACGAGTCTACTCGTCCTCGTACGCGTGCACCGCCGCCGCGGCAGTCTCCCGAACCTTGTCGGCCAGGGACTGCGGACTCAGAACCCGTACCGCCGAGCCGAAGCCCAGCACGAACCTGGCCATCCACTCATCGGAAGCGTAGGTCATCGCGGCCTCGCACGCACCGTCCGGCAACTCGGTGAGCACCCGCAACGGGTAATAATCAAACATCCATTCCGCCGACCGGTCGATCAGCAGGGTCGCCGACGGCAGCGACGGGTCGGCGTCGAAGAGTGCGGTGTCCGGGCCGGCCTGCACGGCCGGGGCCGGCGGGTCGGCGGGCTCGTCGAGCACCCGGGCGCCGACGATGCGGTCGAACCGGAACAGCCGCACCCCCTCCGCGCTGCGGCACCAGGCCTCCAGGTAGCTGTGGTCGCTGACCAGCACCACCCGGATCGGGTCCACCACCCGGCTGGACACCGTGTCGTGCGATGCCGAGTGGTACTCCAGTGCCAATGCCTTACCGGCCCGGGTGGCGTCACGCACGGCCGCCGCCGACGCGCTCTCCGGTTCCTCGGGGTCCTCCGGCGCCGGGGTGTCCGGCGCGGCCGCGGTGCCGGCCGCCGATTCGATCTTGGCGATGGCGCTGCGCGCCGCCTGCGGATCGACCATGCCCGGCACGTCCAGCAGCGCCCGCAGCGCCACCAGGATGCCGGTGGCCTCGGTCGAGGTCAGCCGCAGCGGATGCTCCACCCCGGCGGCGAACGTCACCTCGATGGTGTCCCCGGTGAAATCGAAGTCGATCAGGTCGCCGGGACCGTACCCGGGCAGCCCGCACATCCACAGCTGGTCCAGATCGGCGTCGAGCTGTTTGCGGGTCACCCCCAGCGCGGCGGCCGCCTCGTCGCGGGTGACCCGCGGATTGGCCTGGAAGTACGGCACCATGTTCAGCAGCCGGACCAGCCGGTTCGAGACTTGACTCATGTGCGATCCGCCTTCGGCTCGGCCTGTGCTCGCAGCCGGGCCAGCACATCCTCGCGCAGTGAGGCGGGTTCCAGCGCGACCGCGTCGGTGCCGTAGCTGGCGATCTCGCGGGCCAGCCGGTCATACATGCCGATGTCGACGGTGATCTCCTCCCCTGCCCGGCCCCGCCACTGCCGCGCGACGGCCGAGGTGGCCTGCCGGCGCAGCGCGGTGGCCCGGCCCTGCGCGATCCACACCCGGGCCTGTTCGCCGGTGGGCACATCGGCGACCACCCGCTGCACGATCTGGCGCAGATCGGTGCCCTCGGGCACCCGCACCTCACCGGGCTTACCGATGGTCTTGGCGCCGGGGGCGATGCGCGACAGCCGGAAGGTACGGGTGTCGTCACGGTCGCGGTCGTGCCCGACCAGATACCAGCGGCCGCGGTGGGTCACCACACCCCACGGCTCCACGGTGCGGGTCCGGTAGGGCTCGTTGCGCGACGGCCGGTGCTCGAACTGGACCACCTGCCCGGAGTTGGTGGCGGCCAACAGCACCCGCAGCACCTCCTCGGAACCGCGCAGCCCGGGCAGCGTCGCGGTCGAGGTGAAGGCCACCCCGGCATCCTCGGAATCGACGTCGACGCCGGCGGCACGCAATTTCAGCAGGGCGCTCTGGGTGACGGTCACCATCTCCGGGGACTGCCACAGCTGGGTCGCGACCGCCACCGACGCGGACTCCTCGGGGGTCAGCTCCACCGGCGGCAGTGCATAGGCCTTCTGGTTGATCCGGTAGCCCTCGGTCGCGTCGAACGAGGACAGCTTGCCGGTCTCCAACGGGATACCCAGGTCGCGCAGCTCGTTCTTGTCCCGCTCGAACATCCGCGAGAACGCCTCATCGCTGGCGCTGTCGGCGTAGCCGGCGACGCTGTTGCGGATCTTCTCGGCCGTCAGATAGGAGTTGGTGGACAGCAGCGCGATCACCAGATTCATCAGTCTTTCGACCTTGGATGTCGCCACCCCGAGAAGCTTAGGGCGTCCGCACCGCCACACCCGTGCGCGACGGGCCGAAGAATGCGCTCACATGCTCGCGATGAGCCGTTTCACCCGCTCGTCGACGGAGCGGAACGGGTCCTTGCACAGCACCGTGCGCTGGGCCTGGTCGTTCAGCTTCAGGTGCACCCAGTCCACCGTGAAATCGCGGCCCGCTTCCTGTGCGGCGCTGATGAATTCACCGCGCAGCTTGGCCCGGGTGGTCTGCGGCGGGGTGTTGACCGCGGCCTCGATCTCCTCGTCGGTGGTGATCCGGGCCGCCAGGCCCTTGCGCTGCAGCAGGTCGAACACGCCGCGGCCTCGTTTGATGTCGTGATAGGCCAGGTCCAGCTGGGCGATCTTGGGATCGGAGAGCTCCATGTTGTACCGGTCCTGGTAACGCTGGAACAGCTTGCGCTTGATCACCCAGTCGATCTCGGTGTCGACCTTGGCGAAGTCCTGGCTCTCCACGGCGTCGAGCTGACGCCCCCACAGGTCGACGACCTGCTCGATCTGGGTGTTCGGCTCCCGGGTCTGCAGGTACTCGACCGCGCGCCCGTGGTACTCGCGCTGGATGTCCAGGGCGCTGGCCTGCCGGCCACCGGCCAGCCGGACCGCGCGGCGGCCGGTCAGATCGTGGCTGACCTCGCGGATCGCCCGGATCGGGTTGTCCAGCGAGAAGTCCCGGAACGCGACGCCGGCCTCGATCATCTCCAGCACCAGCGAGGCGGTGCCGACCTTGAGCATCGTGGTCGACTCGCTCATGTTCGAGTCGCCGACGATGACGTGCAACCGGCGGTACTTCTCGGCGTCGGCGTGCGGTTCGTCGCGGGTGTTGATGATCGGGCGCGACCGGGTGGTCGCCGAGGAGACGCCCTCCCAGATGTGCTCGGCGCGCTGGGACAGGCAGAAGGTGGCCGACTTCGGGGTCTGCAGCACCTTGCCGGCCCCGCAGATCAGCTGGCGGGTCACCAAGAACGGCAGCAGGACGTCGGAGATCCGGGAGAACTCCCCGGCCCGCACGATCAGGTAGTTCTCGTGGCAGCCGTAGGAGTTGCCTGCCGAGTCGGTGTTGTTCTTGAACAGGTAGATGTCGCCGCCGATGCCCTCGTCGGCGAGTCGCTGCTCGGCGTCGATCAGCAGGTCCTCCAGGACCCGCTCCCCGGCCCGGTCGTGGGTGACCAGTTGGTGCAGGTTGTCGCACTCGGCGGTGGCGTACTCCGGATGCGACCCCACATCGAGGTACAACCGGGCCCCGTTGCGGAGGAAGACGTTGGAGCTGCGGCCCCAGGACACCACCCGCCGGAACAGATAGCGGGCAACCTCGTCCGGACTGAGTCGGCGGTGACCGTGGAACGTGCAGGTCACACCGAATTCAGTCTCGATTCCCATGATCCGTCGCTGCACACAGTCGAGCTTACGGGGTGGGTCTCGGTATCGGTGGGCAAGCTCGCCGGTATTCGCTTCCGGCTCGCGGTTCCAGGCCGGCCGGGCGGCGTCCGCCCGGACTGCAGCCGGGTAGCTGAACACCCCGATGGGCCGACCGGAAGCCAGGTCGGTCGGGACCTGGTCAGGACCCGCGGGGCCTATTCGGCGGCGGGCTTGTCCGTCTCGGCCGCCGGCACCAACGCCTCCAGTGCGGCACCGGTGATCCGGCGGAACGCCCGGCGGGGCCGGTTCGCGTCCAGGATCGCCACCTCCATGGTGGACGGCTCCAGCACCCGGGGCTCCCCGTTGCCGGCGGCCCGTAGCGCGTTGACCGCGATCGTCACCGCATCCGCCAGACTGGCGTTCTCGGTGAAGGACTCCTGCAGCGCGGCGGCGATCGGCTCGGTGGTGCCACCCATCACCACGAAGTGCGGCTCGTCGGCGATCGAGCCGTCGTAGGTGATGCGGTACAGCTCAGGGGCTTTCGTCTCCCCGTAGTGCGCCACCTCGGCGACGCACAGCTCGACCTCGAACGGTTTTGCCTGCTCGGTGAAGATGGTGCCGAGCGCCTGGGCGTACACATTGGCCAGCTGCCTGCCGGTGACGTCGCGGCGGTCATAGGCGTAGCCGCGGGTATCGGCGAACTGGATGCCGGCGACCCGCAGCTTGTCGAACTCGTTGAACCGGCCGACGGCGGCGAAGCCCACCCGGTCGTAGAGCTCGCTGACCTTCTGCAAAGACCGCGACGGGTTCTCCGCCACGAACAGCACACCGCTGTCGTAGGCCAGCACAACCACGCTGCGGCCACGCGAGATGCCTTTGCGCGCAAGCTCGGAACGCTCACGCATCGCCTGCTCGGGCGAGATGAAGTAAGGAAAGCTCATCAGCCGTTCCCGTCCGCGCGGGTGCGGCGCTCGATGACCTCGCGGGCCAGCTCGGCGATCCGCGCCTCGGTCACTTCCTCGGCACCGTCGGCACCGATCAGCACCGCGGTCGGGTAGATGCCACGGACCAGATCCGGTCCGCCGGTGGCCGAATCGTCATCGGCGGCGTCGTAGAGCGCCTCGATGGCCGCCTTCAACGCGGTGTCTGCGTCGGTGACCTGTGGGTAGAGCTTCTTGATGGACGACTTCGCGAACAGCGATCCGGAACCCACCGACTGGTAGCCCTCCTCCTCGATGTTCCAGCCGCCGGCCGCGTCGAACGACACGATGCGCCCCGCGCTGACCGGGTCGGGGGCGTCGACGTCGAAGGCGACCAGCAGCGGCAGCGCGACGAAACCCTGCAGTGCGGCACCGAGATTGCCGCGCACCATGGTGGCGAGCCGGTTCACCTTGCCGCGGAAGGTCAGTGGAACACCCTCGACCTTCTCGTAGTGCTCGAGTTCCACGGCGTAGAGCCGGGCGAACTCGACCGCGATCGCGGCGGTGCCGGCGATGCCGGTGGCCGCGTAATCGTCGGCGATGTGCACCTTCTGAACATCGCGACTCGCGATCATGTTGCCCTGCGTGGCCCGCCGGTCACCGGCGATCAGCACCCCGCCGGGGTACTTCAGCGCCACGATGGTGGTGCCGTGCGCCAACTCCACACCGCCGCCCGGGGTGGCGTGCGAGACGCCGCCCGGCAGCAACTCCGGGGCCTGCCTGCTCAGGAAATCCGAGAAGGAGGAGAGGTTGAGATGGGGTGAGTTGAGATCGAGCGAATCGGCGAAAGGCTTGTTCGACCAGGCCGTCACTGGCCACCCTTTTGAACATAGGCGCGCACGAAGTCCTCGGCGTTCTCCTCGAGCACATCGTCAATCTCATCGAGCAGGTCGTCGGTCTCCTCGGCGAGCTTCTCGCGACGCTCCTGCCCGGCCGCCGTCGGGCCGCTGGCGTCGTCGTCCTCGCCGCCGCCACCGCCGCGCTTGGTCTGCTCCTGAGCCATCGCTGCCTCCTGATTGCTCGTCCAGTTCTTTCACACTACCGGTCAACACCGTCAATACCGGGGATAGCGAAGCTTATGTGGTCAGCTGTTCCACGAGTTCGACCGCACTGTCCACCGAATCCAGCAGCGCACCGACGTGCGCTTTGCTGCCCCGCAGCGGCTCCAGGGTCGGAATCCGGACGAGCGAATCCCCGCCCAGGTCGAAGATCACCGAGTCCCAGCTGGCCGCGGCGATGTCGGCGCCGAAGCGGCGCAGGCACTCGCCGCGGAAGTAGGCGCGGGTGTCGGTCGGCGGGTTGTCCACGGCGTCGAGCACCTGCTGCTCGGTCACCAGGCGCTGCATGGAACCGCGCGCCACCAGCCGGTTGTACAGGCCCTTGTCCAGGCGTACGTCCGAGTACTGCAGATCCACCAGATGCAGGCGCGGGGCGTTCCAGGACAGGTTCTCCCGCTGCCGGAAGCCGTCGAGCAGCCGCAGCTTGGCCGGCCAGTCCAGGATCTCGGCGCACTCCATCGGATCGCGCTCCAGCAGATCCAGCACGTGCGCCCAGGTCTCCAGCACGTGGCTGGCGCGCGGATCGGGATCGCGGGCGTCCACCAGCTTGGACACCCGGTCCAGGTAGATCCGTTGCAGCGCAAGCGCGGTCAGTTCGCGGCCGTCGGCCAGCGCCACGGTGGCCCGCAGCGACGGGTCACGGCTGATCACGTGTACGGCGTGCACCGGCCGGGCCAGCGCCAGATCGGACAGGTCCAGGCCCAGCGACGGGCCCTCCTCGATCAGGTCCAGCACCAGCGAACTGGTGCCGACCTTGAGGTAGGTCGACGTCTCGGCCAGGTTCGCGTCGCCGATGATGACGTGCAGCCGGCGGTACTTGTCGGCGTCGGCGTGCGGCTCGTCGCGGGTGTTGATGATGCCGCGCTTGAGGGTGGTCTCCAGGCCGACCTCGACCTCGATGTAGTCGGCGCGCTGGGACAGCTGGAAACCCGGTTCGTCGCCGGAGGGCCCGATGCCGACGCGCCCGGACCCGGTGAACACCTGCCGGGACACCAGGAACGGGGTGAACCCGGCGATGACCGAGGAGAACGGGGTCTGCCGGCTCATCAGGTAGTTCTCGTGGGTGCCGTAGGACGCGCCCTTGCCGTCCACGTTGTTCTTGTACAGCTGCAGCTTCACCGCGCCGGGCACGCTGGCCACGTGCCGGGCGGCGGCCTCCATGACCCGCTCGCCGGCCTTGTCCCAGATCACCGCGTCCAGCGGGTCGGTGACCTCGGGCGCCGAGTACTCCGGGTGCGCGTGGTCGACGTACAGCCGGGCCCCGTTGGTGAGGATCATGTTCGCCGCGCCGACCTCGTCGGCGTCGATGATCGGTGCCGGGCCCGAGGACCGGGACAGGTCGAAACCGCGGGCGTCGCGCAGCGGGGATTCCACCTCGTAGTCCCACCGGGTGCGCTTGGCGCGCTGCAGCCCGGCCGCCGCCGCGTAGGCCAGCACCGCCTGAGTGGACGTCAGGATCGGATTGGCCGTGGGGTCCGACGGCGAGGAGATGCCGTATTCGACCTCGGTACCGATGATCCGTTGCATGGGGCCAGCCTAGGGGACGTGGTAAAGGCAGTGATCAGTAGCACTAGATGGACAGCGCGGGCAACCCGAGGGAACGGGTTTCGCGGGCCGCCAGATACTCCGGGCGGATGCCGGCTGCGGCGTACGGCGCGCCGAGCTGATTGTCCACCGAATTGAACACCAGGAAGATGTTCGACCGCGGCAGCGGGGTGATGTTGGACCCCGAGCCGTGCAGCAGATTGCAGTCGAACCACAATGCCGACCCGGCCGGCCCGGTGAACTGGTCGATCCCGTCGGCGTCGACGGCCTTGGCCAGCGTGTTCTGGTCGGGCACCCCGAACCGCTGGGACACCAGCGAGGAGCTGTGGTGGTTGTCCGGGGTGGCGCCCACACACGGGTAGAAGGTGCGGTGCGATCCCGGGATCACCATCAGCGAGCCGTTGTACGGGTAGTTCTCGGTGAGCGCGACAGAACAGGACACCGCCCGCATCTCGGGCATCCCGTCCTCGGCGTGCCAGGTCTCGAAATCGGAGTGCCAGTAGAACCCGGTGCCGGTGAACGCCGGCATCAGGTTGATCCGGGCCTGGTGGATGTAGACGTCGCCACCGAGGAGTTGGCGCGCGACCGGCAGCACGGTGTCCAGCTGGATCACCCCGGAGATCAGAGTGCTCAGCAGATGGGGCTGGAAGAGCGACCGGATGGAGCCGCCGGGCTCCCGGATGACCCGGGGGTCGGCACCGTCGAGTTCGGCTGCCAGACGCTCGAGTTCGTTGCCCAGCGGCGCCAGCGAATCGGTGCGGACCGTCTCGGGGCGGATCAGATATCCCTGTGCGGCAAAGTCGTTCAGCTCGGCCGCGCCGAGCGGGCCGCCGCTCTCATCGCCCCACACCGTCGGCTCGACACGTTCGATCGGGGTGATGGCGTGATCGAGGCGGGTCGGGTACGGATCGGGGACCTGTTCCTGCAAGACGCTCATACTCGTTCCGCAAGCGTCGCTCATGCAACCACCTGCGGGGCCGGGTAAGCGCCGGTCTCGTCGTGCACCTCGGTCCCGGTCACCGGCGGATTGAACACGCACAGCATGCGCATCTGTTCAGCGACGGTGACCCGGTGGCGCTCATGGCCGTTGAGCAGATACATGGTGCCGGGCCCGAGGGGATGCACCGCACCGGTCTCCAGGTTGGTCAGGGTGCCCGAGCCCTCGACCACCCACACGGCCTCGACGTGGTGCTGGTAGTGGAACTCGCTCACCGAGTCGGCCTCGATGGTGGTCTCGTGGAAGGAGAAGCCGACGCCGTCGCCGGCCAGGATGATCCGCTTGGACCGCCACGCGCCGGCGCTCACATCACGGTCGGTTCCGGTGATCTCGGAAGTGGTACGGACGATCATATCAGTGTTCACCTTTCGTTCAGACGGTCGCGGCGACGGAGTCGGCCAGGATGTCCAGGCCGGCTTCCAGATCGGCCCGCGACGTGGTCAGCGGAGGTAGCAGCTTGACGACCTCATCGGACGGCCCGCTGGTCTCCATCAGCGCGCCGCGCTCGAATGCGGCCCGGCACACGTCGGAGGCGAGGTCGGCGTCGTCGAACATCAGGCCCTGGGCCATCCCCCGGCCGCGTGCCGACACCCCGTCGTGGGTGGCGGCGATCTTGTCCAGGCCGTCCCGCAGCAGCACCCCCTTGTCGGCCGTCTCGGCCGCGAACGCCGGATCGTGCCAATAGGTTTCGAGCGCCTTGGTGGCGGTGATGAAGGCCGGGTTGTGACCGCGGAACGTCCCGTTGTGCTCCCCCGGCGCCCAGACGTCGAGATCCGAGCGGAACAGGGTCAGCGCCATCGGCAGGCCGTATCCGCTGATCGACTTGGACAGCGTCACGATGTCGGGCACGATGCCGGCGGCCTCGAAGCTGAAAAACTCGCCGGTGCGCCCGCAGCCCATCTGGACGTCGTCGACGATCAGCAGGATGTCGCGTTTGCGGCACAGATTCGCCAGTTCCTGCAGCCATTCGAGGCGGGCGACGTTGAGCCCGCCCTCACCCTGCACGGTCTCCACGATCACCGCGGCGGGGCGGTTCAGCCCACTGCCCGAATCGTCGAGAACTCGCTCGAACCAGTGGAAGTCCTCGGTGACCCCGCCGAAGTAGTTGTCGTACGGCATCGGGGTGGCATGCACCAGTGGGATGCCGGCACCGGCGCGCTTCATCGAATTGCCGGTCACCGAAAGCGAACCCAGCGTCATACCGTGAAAAGCGTTGGTGAAGCTGATGATCGACTCACGGCCGGTGACCTTGCGGGCCAGTTTGAGCGCGGCCTCCACCGCGTTCGTCCCGGTCGGCCCGGGAAACTGCACCTTGTAATCGAGCCCGCGGGGCTTGAGGATCAGCCGGTCGAAGGTCTCCAGGAAGTTCTGCTTGGCCGTGGTCGCGATGTCCAGCGAGTGCACGATGCCGTCTCCGCCGAGGTAGTCCAGCAGGGCTCCCTTGAGCTGATCGTTGTTGTGTCCGTAGTTAAGCGCTCCCGCGCCGGCAAAGAAGTCGAGGTAACGGCGGCCCTCGGTGTCGGTGACCCAGGAGTCCTTGGCGGTGGTCAGGATGGTCGGCCAGCCGCGGCAGTAGCTGCGGACCTCGGACTCCACCGTGGAGAACACCGCCGGCAGGTCGGCCTCGGTCGGGCCGGTGGCCGTCGTGGTCAGGGGCGTGTCGAGCAACAAGTTTGTCCTCCAAGGGGTTTCAGGAAAAGGGTGAAGTGCGCAGGATCAGGCGGGCGCGGTGCCGATCGGGCCGATCCGCAGCAGCGGTTCGTCCTCGTGCGCCTGATCGGGATCGAGTTGCGCGGCGGTGAAGTGCGGATGCTCGGACAGCGCGACGCCGTGCCGGCGGGCGAACGCACCGAAGAAGGCCCGCGAGCTCGCATTACCCGGCGATACGGTGGCCTCGACCGTGACCGGCGCCTGGCCGCGCTGGGTTCGGACATGCTCGACCAGGCTGTCCAGCATCGCCGCGGCGAGCCCACCGCGCTGCGCGCCCGGGGCGACCGCGACCTGCCAGACGAACAGCACGTCCGGCCGGGTCGGTGGCTGGAATCCGGTGATGAATCCGCGCAGGTCACCGTCGCTTTCGGCGACGACGGAGGTATCGGCGAAGTCGGTCGCCAGCAGCAGATATGCGTACGTGGAATTGAGGTCCAGGACCCCGGTCTCGGCCACCAGATCGCGAATTGCGATGGCATCGGATCCGCGCGGACGCCGTAACACGATCGGCCGGTCCTGCACGGCGGTTGCCGCGGATTTATATGCCCGAATTCGATCATCCGGAGCGTTTTGTATGCCGTTCATATTCAGTAAAAGTCACCACCGAGCAGTCATCGATCACATTGCGTTTCAGGTCTTCGGTGTTGTCGAACGTATCCACACCGGGGATCACGAATCAAGGTGGGACACGCCGGATCTGGCTGTGGCTACCGCAGCTTCTTCCGTGATCACCTGCGAGAACGCCAGGATTGACGGTCGCGCCGATTAATCTTGAACGTTATCGAAACGTTATCTAAACATGATTCGGATCACACTCTTAATCCGTCCCCGGTCGAGAAAATTCACCGGCTCCGACACCGCTACTTCGGCCGCGAAAGTGACTACCATTCGAGGCCCACCAGAGTTCATCGGAGGTGTCGTGCAACGCATCGAGGCACACGCATGGTTCCTGCGCCGGGGACTGCCCGCGGTGCTCCCGCCGGGCGCGCTGGCCAGCCGGCTGTGGCCCCGGTCGGCCCCGGCGCTCGCCGCGTTCGCGGTGTTCATGGTCAACTCGATCGCGGTGGTCGCGCTCACCGACGAACACACCATCGACATCGCCGGCCGGCCGACCCGTGACGAATGGTTCATCCTCGCGCTGCTGGTCCTGGTGCTGCCGGTGGCGGCCGCGGTGGGCTGGTGGGTGTCCCGGTCGACCAGCTCGCGGCACCGGACGGTCGCGGCCGGGATCGCAGTGCTCGCCTCGGTGCTCGGGGCGGTGTTCGGTGGGCCCACTCCGCGGATCGTGATCGACCTCGTCTACGTCGGCGTGGTCATCGCGGTGATCCTGGCGCTCACCGCCTCGGGAGTGGGCGCCATCCTGGGTTGGGCGCTGGACGCCACCGCGCACAACCTGGCCTCCGCGGGCAACCTGTTCGTGCGGGCGCTGCCGGTCATGCTGCTGACCGTGCTGGCCTTCTTCAACACCTATATGTGGCTGATGGCCAGCCTGGTCAGCCGCACCCGGCTGATTCTGGCCCTCGTGTTTCTCGGCCTGATCGCGGTGGCATTCGTCACATCGGCCAGCGTCGAGCGGGTCCGCCCGATGCTGACCACCACCGAGCGCCCCAGCGGGGACGACCCGGGGCTGCGGGGCACTCCGTTCGAGGGGTTGCCCGCGCCCGATCGCCGGGTTCCCATCACCCGCATCGAGCGCCTCAACGTGGTCTTCGTGCTGGTCGCCTCCCAGGTGCTGCAGGTGCTGATGGTGGCCTTCGTCACCGGCCTCATCTTCTTCGTGCTCGGCCTCATCCTGCTGAATCCCGCACTGCTGGCGGAGTGGACGCGCCACGGATCGAGCGAGGGCACCCTGTTCGGGATGACCCTGCCGGTGCCGGAGGCGCTAATCCAGATCTCGATGTTCCTGGCCGCCCTGACCTTCATGTACATCAGCGCCCGGGCCGTCGGCGACGGCGACTACCGCGCCCAGTTCCTCGACCCGTTGATCCGGGATCTGCGGGTCACCCTGGACGCCCGCGACCGGTACCGGCTGTCCGAACGGACCGCGATCCGCCCCGAGTGACGTCCGCGGCACGGACCCGTGGCGTGCCGAGCGGTGCCTGGACGCGGTAGACATGGAGACGTTATGAGAGTGCTGATCGTCGAGGACGAACCCCGGCTGAGTTCCACCCTTGCCATCGGACTGCGTGCCGAAGGATTCTCGGTGGTCGAGGCGGCCAACGGTATCGAAGGCCTGTGGCAGGCCACCGAGAACGACTTCGACGTCATCGTGCTCGACATCATGCTGCCGGGTCTCAACGGCTACGAGGTGCTGCGCCGGATGCGGGCCCGGGAGGTCTGGACGCCGGTGCTGATGCTGACCGCCAAGGACGGCGAGTACGACCAGACCGACGCCTTCGATCTCGGGGCGGATGACTATCTGACCAAACCGTTTTCGTTCATCGTGCTGCTGGCCCGGCTGCGGGCCCTGGTCCGGCGGGCCGCCCCACACACCCCGCCGGTGCTCACCGCGGGCGACCTGACGCTGGACCCCGGGCGGCGCACGGTGGCCCGCGGGGACAAGGTGCTGTCACTGACCCCGCGCGAGTACGGGGTGCTGGAGTACCTGATGCGCAACAAGAACATCGCGGTGACCAAGGCCGACATCCTGCACAACGTCTGGGATGCGCATCACGACGGGCCGGACAACGTCGTCGAGGTCTATGTCGGCTATGTGCGCCGCAAGATCGATATTCCGTTCGGTACCAATACCATCGAGACCATCCGCGGCGTCGGTTACCGGTTGACCGCCGACCACTGATCGGTCCCCGCCTCGACGGACGCCAGCTGCACCACCGCCCGCGTCCCGCCGCCCGGTCGATCCTCGATTCGGACCTGCCCCAGATGCGCGGCAACGATCTCCGAGACGATCGCCAACCCCAGCCCGGTGCCGCCGGCGCCGCGCGATCGGCCCTCGTCGAGACGCACGAACCGGTCGAATACGCGCAGCCGGTCGGGTTCGGGAATCCCCGGACCATCGTCGCCGATGGTGAGCAGCACCTCGGAGCCGTCCCGGCGCAGGTCGACCTCGACCACCGAGGTCGCGTGCCGCGCAGCGTTATCCAGCAGATTGCGCAGCACCCGCGCCAGCGCCCCGGGATCCCCGGTCACCCGGGCCGGGGTGAGGGTGGCGGTCACCTTCAGGGGGTGCTCACGGCGGGTCCGCTCGATCTGGCCGGCGGCCAGGTCGTCGAGGTCCACGTCCACGTGCCGGATGTTCCAGCCCTGTTCGTCGGCGCGGGCCAGCAGCAGCAGATCGTCGATCAGCGAGCGCATCCGCTGCGCCTCGGGCATCAGGGTGTGCTCGGCCAGATCGGCGTTGAGCAGATCGGGGTGCGCCTGGACCACCTCCAGTGCCGAGATGATGGTCGCCAGCGGGCTGCGCAGTTCGTGGGAGGCGTCACCGACGAACCGCTGCTGGGCGGCGTGCCCGGCCTCCACGCGGGCCAGCATCTCGTTCATCGTCACCGCCAGCGCCGCGATCTCGTCGCGGCGGTCGGGCACCGGAACCCGTTCGGTCAGATCGGAGGTGGTGATGGCGGCGACCCGGGACCGGATCTCGTCGACCGAACGCATCGACCGACGCACCAACAGGTATGTCGCGGCGGCCGATACCGCGATCACCACCGGCGCGGCCACCACCAGCGCGGTCACCACCGTGCCGACCGTGGACAGCACCAGCGGGCTGCCCTCCCCGACCACCACCGTGTAGGGCGAGTCGTCCGGGCCGGTCACCGTCTGCGCGCTGAACCGGATCGGGCCGAACGGTGAATCATGTTCGGGCATCCCGATCCGCGGGCCGGCCCCGAGCTCGCCGACCGGGATCAACGGTGCGGCCGGTGCCCCCGGGGACCGGCGCAGCACCGTCCCGTCGGTGCCGATCACCTGGACCGCCAGGATCCGCGAATCGGTGCTGAGCAGTTGGTCGTCGAGCCCGGCCGGACCGTGTGTGGTGATGACCGCGGCGGCCCGGGCCACCCGTTCGGCGGCGGCATTGTCGACCTCGCTGAGCATCGACCGGTACAGCACACCGGCCAACACGATGCCCGTCACACCGAGCGCGACGAACACCACACTGGCCGCGACGAACGCCGAACGCGCCGAGATACCCCAACTGCCGGGGCGGGCCAGTCCACGTCGCATGCGTCCACTGTGCCTCATGGCTGCGCGACGTGATCATCGATGTACCGCACCGAACGGGCGTACATCCCGCACAATGTGGCGGTGCCCGACTCCACACCCCGCGCCGAGAACGAGCACGTGCACGTGCACGTGCAGGAATGGTTCCTGCAGCGCGGGCTGCCGTTGGTGCTCACCCGTCGGGTGCGCTCGCGCAGCCTGATTCAACGGTCGGCGCCGATGATCAGTTCGGTCGGCGCCCTGACGGCCCTGACGATGCTGCTGGCCGAACTCACCGGACAGCACACCGACTACGGCTACGTGCTGCGCCTGGGTGTCATCGTGGCGGCCCTGCTGGCTGCCCCGTTCGTGCTCTACGCATTGCACCGGCGGTCCACCGCGCTCGGCGAGGCGGCCCGGCGATGGGGCGCCTGGTCGGTGATGGCCGTCTTCGTGGTGGTGATGCCGGTGACGGTCAGCGGCTGGTCGGCCGCGGCGGCCGCGGAAGTGCCGCTGTTCGTGCTGATCTCGGCGCTGGCGATCTGGCTGACGTATCTGGGGTTCGGGTCGATCGCAGCCTGGGCCTTCCGGTTCGCCTGGGTGCAGTTGGGTGCGCTCGGCGCGCTGATGAGCCGGGCGCTGCCGCTGCTGATGCTGACGGTGGTGGTCTATTTCACCGGTGAGCTGTGGCAGCTGTCGGCTCGGATGACCCGCCAACGGCTCTGGGAGACAGTGGGTTTCCTGGCGCTTGTGGCCCTGGTCTTCATGGTCACCACGATCCGCGACGAGGTGCAGGCGCTGCGGGAGGACCGTGCGGGCGGGGCCGATCCGGCCCGGCTGCTGGCCGGCACCCCGTTCGCCGGTGTCCCGGCGGCGCGCACACCGCTGTCCCGGGCCGAGCAGATCAACGTGGTCGCGGTCATGGTGGTGTCCCAGGCGATCCAGGTGGTGCTGTTCACCGCCGGGCTGTTCGCGTTCTTCCTGGCACTGGGCATCATCGCCATCCCGTATGAGGTGACCGTGCTGTGGTCCAGTGAACAGGCCTGCCAGTTCGGCCAACCACCCTGTGCGGGAACGTGGTTCGGGGTGCATCTGCCCATCCCGCAGACGGTGGTACACACCTCGCTGTTCGTGGCGGTGCTGTCCGGGCTGTACTTCACCGTCAGCACCAGCGTCGACCCGTTGTACCGGCAACGCTTCTTCGAGCCGCTGATCGCCGATGTGGCCGTCAGCCTGGCCGGCCGGGACGCCTACCTCGAGCTCGAAGCCGCGGCCTGAGCCGACACCCGCCAGCGAGCGCGCTGGTGCTCGATGAGCTCCGCGCGCTCGCCGCCGGGGTCGCTGACGGTTAGAGGTACTGCCCCAGGTTCGACTCGGTGTCGATGGCCCGGCTGGCCGACGAGCTCTTCCCGGTGACCAGGGTGCGGATGTAGACGATCCGCTCCCCCTTCTTGCCCGAGATGCGGGCCCAGTCATCGGGATTCGTGGTGTTCGGCAGATCCTCGTTCTCGGCGAACTCGTCGACGATCGAGTCGAGCAGGTGCTGGATGCGCAGACCCTTCTGCCCGGTCTCCAGCACCGACTTGATCGCGTACTTCTTCGCCCGGTCCACCACGTTCTGGATCATCGCGCCGGAGTTGAAGTCCTTGAAGTACATGACTTCCTTGTCACCGTTGGCGTAGGTGACCTCCAGGAACCGGTTGTCGTCGATCTCGGCGTACATCCGGTCCACGACCTTCTCGATCATCGTCTTGATCGTCAGCGCGCGGTCACCCACGAACTCGGCCAGATCGTCGTCATTGATCGGCAGATCCTCAGTGAGGTACTTGCTGAAGATGTCCTGGGCAGCCTCCGCGTCGGGACGCTCGATCTTGATCTTCACGTCCAGCCGGCCGGGCCGCAGGATGGCCGGGTCGATCATGTCCTCGCGGTTGGAGGCGCCGATGACGATGACGTTCTCCAGGCCCTCGACGCCGTCGATCTCCGACAGCAACTGCGGCACCACGGTGGTCTCCACATCCGAGCTCACACCCGTACCGCGGGTCCGGAAGATCGAGTCCATCTCGTCGAAGAACACGATCACCGGGGTGCCCTCGGAGGCCTTTTCCCGGGCCCGCTGGAAGATCAGCCGGATGTGCCGCTCGGTCTCGCCGACGAACTTGTTCAGCAGCTCGGGGCCCTTGATGTTCAGGAAGTACGACTTCGCCTCGCGGGAATCCTCGCCGCGCAACTCGGCCATCTTCTTGGCCAGCGAGTTGGCCACCGCCTTGGCGATCAGCGTCTTACCGCAGCCGGGCGGACCGTAGAGCAGCACACCCTTGGGTGGGCGCAGCGCGTACTCCCGGTACAGGTCCTTGTGCAGGAAGGGCAGCTCCACGGCGTCGCGGATCTGTTCGATCTGGCGGGTCAGGCCGCCGATGTCGCCGTAGCTGACGTCGGGCACCTCCTCCAGCACCAAGTCCTCGACCTCGGCCTTGGGGATCCGTTCGAAGGCGTACCCGGCCTTGGTGTCGACCAGCAGTGAGTCACCCGGGCGCAGCTTGCGGGGCGGCTCCCCGTCGACGGTCGGCTCCACCTCGGCGCCCTTGGGCAGGAAGCCCTCGGCAATGAGCGGTTCGGCCAGCCACACGATGCGTTCCTCGTCGGCGTGCCCGACCACCAGCGCGCGGTGCCCGTCGTCCAGGATCTCGCGCAGCGTACTGATCTCACCGACCGCTTCGAAGGCGCCCGCCTCCACCACGGTCAGCGCCTCGTTGAGGCGTACGGTCTGGCCCTGCTTGAGGACCGCGGCGTCGATGTTCGGGGACAGCGTCAGCCGCATCTTGCGGCCCGAGGTGAAGACGTCGACCGTCTCGTCCTCGTAGGTCGCGAGCAGCACGCCGTAACCGCTCGGCGGCTGACCCAGCCGGTCCACTTCCTCCCGCAGTGCGAGCAGCTGCTGGCGGGCCTCCTTGAGGGTGTCCATCAGCTTGGCGTTGCGGGCCGCCAAGGAGTCGATCCGAGCCTCGAGTTGCTGGATGTCGCGGGCGGTTCGCAACCCACTGGACTGCCCGACGGCCCCCTCGAGCTGTTCACGCAGCGCGGCGGCTTCCCGGCGCAACCGCTCCAGCTCGGCGGCGTCCTCGGCGGACATGTTCGATTCGTGGGGTGTTCCGAAACTTCCAGAACGCTCGGACTCACTCATGTTGCGCTCCCTCCCGCACCGAATGTTGGTGCAGTAACACCATCAACGCTACCGGCGATTCAACGTTTGTGTGTGCTCTAGGAATTCGACACACCCGCAACGCTGTTAACCTCCTTGATGAGTTTGCCCCATTGAAAGGCCCACCGTGATCTTCAAAACCCTCGCAATCGGCTTCGTAACCAGCGCGGCAGCCGCCGGCCTCGTTACCGCAGCGACCGCGGGTGTGACGTCCGTTGCGTCCGGCGCCGCCCCGGCCATCACACCGGTCGTATGGGACGCCCCGCTGCCGCAGGCCCCCGCGCCGGATCTGCAGGCCCCGCTGGTGCAGACCCTGGCCGGGCTCGCCGGCCCCGGTGGATTCGCCGGCAAGAAGGTGTTCATCGAGGGTGGGATGGGCCGCATCGAGACCATCGCCGCCGACCGCGCCTACAGCAACGCGGCCGCCAAGGGGCAGTTCCCGCTGACCTTCAACGTCGCCGACATCGACGTCAACGGCCCGATCGCCACCGCGAACGTGACCGCCACCGCGGCCACCGGCGGCACCGCCACCCAGGGCGTCACCTTCGTCGCCGGCCCGAGCCCTACCGGCTGGCAGGTCTCCAAGCAGTCCGCCATGGCGCTGCTCTCGGCGGTCGGCTGACCCCCACCGGAGATGCGCCGCCTCGCCGCGCTGCCCGCAACGGTGCTGAGCGCCACCATCGTGGTGGTGGCGCTCGGAGTGTCGGGCTGCGGGGACGAGCCGGTGCCGCCGATGCCCGAGCCGTCACCATTCTCGACGTCCACCCCTGGTCCGGAGGCGGCCCCGCAGGCGCCGTTGCCGGCGCCGGAGGACCTCACCGCGGTTCTGCAGAAGCTCGCCGATCCCTCGATTCCCGGTGCGCAGAAGGTCCCGCTGGTGCAGCACGCCACCGCCGAGGACGGCGCCGCGCTGGATCGCTTTGCCAAGGCCACCGTCGACGGCGGTCTGGCCCCGCTGACCTTCCGGGCCACCGACCTGGCCTGGTCGTCCACCGACTACGGCGATGTACTGGCCACCGTGACCGCCGAGTCGGCGAACCCGTCCCCGCCGTTCACCTTCCCGATGCAGTTCACCCTGCACGAGGGGGCCTGGCAGCTGACCCGCGACACCGCCGATCAGTTGCTGGAACTGGGACCGCAGCCGCCGCCCGATCCGCCACGATAGCGGCATGTGGATCGGCTGGCTGGAGTGTGACGTGCTGCTCGGCGATGTGCACTCGCTCAAGGCCAAGCGCTCGGTGATCCGCCCGGTGATCGCCGAACTGCGCCGCCGGTTCGCGGTGTCGGCGGCCGAGACCGGGGATCAGGATCTGCACCGCCGTGCCGGGATCGGGATCGCGATGGTGGCCGGCGACCGCGCCCACGTGGTGGACGTGCTCGACGCCGCCGAGCGCCTGGTCGCGGCTCGGCCGGAGATGGACCTGCTGTCCACCCGGCGCGGCCTGCACCGCAGCACCGACGAATAGCCGATCAGACCTGCGGGCGCTTCCGGCGCAGCGGAGTGGGCGTCACGGTGCCCGGCGCCAGCTTGCGGGCGCTGACCAGGAACGCCGTATGCCCGCGCATGTTGTGCTGCGGCCGGACCGCCAGCCCGACCACGTCCCAGCCGCGCTGCAGCGTCTCCCAGGCCCGCGGTTCGGTCCAGCACTGCTGTTCGCGCAGCGCCTCCACGACCTTGGACAGCTGGGTGACGGTCGCGACGTACACGATCAGCACCCCGCCGGCCACCAGCGCCGTGGACACCGTGCCCAGCACGTCCCACGGGGCCAGCATGTCCAGCACCACGCGATCCACTTCCTCGCTTCCCGTCGCTTCGCTCGCCCCGGCCTCGCTTCCCGTCGCTATGCTCGCCCCGGCACGACCGCCGGCCGGGTACTCGTTCAGGTCGGCGATCCGCAGGTCCCAGTTGTCCGGGCGCTCCCCGAAGAACGTCTCCACGTTCCGGATGGCGTGCACGGCGTGGTCGTCGCGGACCTCGTAGGAGATGACCTGGCCGGTCGGCCCCACCGCGCGCAGCAGCGAGCAGGTCAGCGCGCCGGATCCGGCGCCGGCCTCCAGCACCCGGGCGCCCGGGAAGATGTCACCCTCGTGCACGATCTGCGCGGCGTCCTTGGGATAGATCACCTGCGCGCCGCGCGGCATGGACAGCACATAGTCGATGAGCAGCGGCCGCAGCACCAGGAACGGGTCGCCGTTGGTGGACTTGACCACGCTGCCCTCGGGCTGCCCGATCACGTTGTCATGCGGGATGGCGCCGCGGTGGGTGTGGAACTCGGCACCGGGCGACAGCACCATGGTGTAGTGCCGTCCCTTGGCATCGGTGAGTTGAACGCGATCGCCGACGACGAACGGACCAGTGATTTGCACGGGGTCAGCCTGCCAGACGCGCCGCCACCGCTCCGAATCGTTGTCGGTGGCCGGGCTTAGGCTGCTCGTATGAGCGCGCCAGCACCGTCACGCACCGGTTGGCGCCCGGCGCTGTCCCCGTCCCGGGCCGGCGACTTCAAACAGTGCCCGCTGCTGTACCGCTTCCGGGCCATCGACCGGCTGCCCGAGCCGGTGTCGGCCGCCCAGTTGCGCGGGTCGGTGGTGCACGCCGCGCTGGAGAACCTCTACGCGCTGCCCGCGATCGAACGCCAGCACGACACCGCGCTGACCCTGATCGACCCGGCGCTGGACCGGGTGGCCGCCGAGGCCGGCGAGTCCGGGCTGGAACTCGACGCCGCGCTGCGCGCCGAACTGCTGCGCGATGCGCGCAAGCTGCTGTCCGGCTACTACCGGCTGGAGGATCCGACCCGGTTCGACCCGCACAGTTGCGAACAGCGGGTCGAGGTCGAGCTGGCCGACGGCACGCTGCTGCGCGGCTTCGTCGACCGCATCGACATCGCCCCGACCGGGGAGATGCGGGTGGTCGACTACAAGACCGGCAAGTCACCGTCGGAGCTGTGGGCGCTGGCCGAGGCCAAGGCGCTGTTCCAGATGAAGTTCTACGCCGTCGCACTGTGGCGCTCGCGTGATGTGCTGCCGGCGAAGCTGCGACTGCTCTACCTCGCCGACGGCCAGGTGCTGGACTACTCCCCCGACCTCGACGAGCTGCTGCGCTTCGAACGGACCCTGACCGCGATCTGGCGGGCCATCCAATCCGCGGGCAGCACAGGCGATTTCCGGGCCAGCCGGTCCAAGCTGTGCGGATGGTGCGCACATCAGCAGTTCTGCCCGGAGTTCGGCGGCACGCCCCCGGAGTACCCGGGCTGGCCCGAAGACCCCGAACCCCGCGGCCGGAGCGCGCCGTGAGTGAGGCCCACTACCACCGGCTGCCCGACTCCGACGGCTTCGAGGTCTTCGACTCCACCATCGGCACCGCCAGCAACTGGGACTCCTCGATCCAGCACGGGTCACCGCCGCTGGCGTTGCTGACCAAGGCGATCGAAGAGCTCTACTCCGACCGCCCGGAACTGCGGGTCGGCCGGCTGTTGCTGGACATCCTGGGCGCCATCCCGGTGGCCCCGGTGAAGGTCCGGGCCTGGGTGGAGCGGCCCGGCGCCCGGATCACCATGGCGGTCGCCGAGATGCGCGCGGCGGACGGGCCGGACCGGCCGCTGGCCCGGGTCAGCGCCTGGCTGCTGGCCGCCAGCGACACCGCCGACGCGGCCACCGACCGGTACCCGCCACTGGTCGAGGGCGATGCCGTGACCGAGGCGCACGGCTGGATGGGCGCGCCGGGCTACCTGGAGACCGTGAGTTGGCGACGCCAGCAGACCGCACCCGGTGAGCCCGCGGTGTCCTGGATGAGTCCCCTTGTGCCGCTGGTCGATTCCGAACCGCTCAGCGATCTGCAGCGGCTGGCTATGGTGGTCGACTCGGCCAACGGGGTGGGCGCGGCCCTGGACCCGACCCGGTTCGTGTTCATGAACACCGACACCGCGGTGCACCTGCACCGGGCGCCGCGCGGCAACGACTTCGCGCTGCGGGCCCGCGGGTCGATCGGTCCGGACGGTATCGGGGTGACGACGGCCGAGATCTTCGACCGGGACGGCTTCATCGGCACCTCGGCGCAGACCCTGCTGGTGCAGCGGGCGCCGTGATCGACGCGCTGCGCCGGCAGTTCGACCTGGCCTGGGCGCTCGCCGACCTGCACCTGAGCGCGCTGACCCCCGACGATGTGCTGTGGGAGCCGGCCGCCGTGGTGTGGACGATGCACCGTGACGACGCCGGGGCCTGGTCCCCGGACTGGGCCGAGACCGAACCGGACCCGCTGCCGGTGCCGACCGTCGGCTGGCTGACCTGGCACATCCTCTTCTGGTGGACCGCCGCGCTCGACGAGCTGAGCGGCCGCCCGGCACGCGCACCCGGCGAGATCCGCTGGCCCGGCCCCGCCGCGGCGATACCGGCGATCGGAGCGTTGCACGATCGGTGGGAGCAGGTCCTGGCCACCCTGACCCCGGATGACCTGGCGGCTCCGTGCGGCTTCCCGTGGGGGCCCGATGCGGGCCGGACCGTGGCCGACACCGTGCTGTGGCTCAATGTCGAACTGACCAAGAACGGCTCGGAGATCGGGCAGCTGCGGATGCTGCGCGCCGCCCGTTAATCCAGCGGCCGCAGATCCTGCAGCAGCGTGGGCACCAGCTCGCTGACGGTGGGATGGATGTGCATGGTCCGGGATATCGCGGTGTAGGGCAGCTTTGCCGTCATCACGTCGATGATGGCGTGCACCACCTCGTCACCGCCGACCCCGAGAATGGCGGCGCCCAGGATCTCCTGCGTCTCGGCGTCGACCACCACCTTCATGAAACCCTGGGTCTCGCCCTTCTCGACCGCCCGCCCGACCCGGGTCATGGGGCGCTTGCCCACCAACGCCTTGCGGCCCGAGCGGCGCACCTCGTCGGCGGTCATCCCGGCCCGGCCCAGCGGCGGGTCGATGTAGAGCGCATAGACGGGGACCCGGTCGCTGACCCGGCGCGGGTCGTCGTCGAGCAGATTCGCGGCCACGATCTCGAAATCGTTGTACGAGGTGTGGGTGAACGCGCCGCGGCCGTTGCAGTCTCCCATCGCCCAGATGTGCTCGGCGCTGGTGCGCAGGGCGTCGTCGACCTCGATATAGCCGCGCCGGTCGGTCCGCACCCCGGCGTGCGCCAGTCCGAGGTCGTCGGTGTTGGGCACCCGCCCGACCGCGATCAGCGCGTGGCTGCCCACGATCGGGTCGGCGCCGGCGCGCGGAGTCACCTGAAATCTGTTCTCCAGCTTGCTGAACCGGATGTCGTCGGCGCCGGTGTGGACCTCGATGCCCTCGTTCTCCAGGATGGAGCGGATAGCCTGCGAGACGTCCTCATCCTCACGGGAGGTCAGCCGCGGCCCACGCTCGAGCACGCTCACCCGGGCGCCGAACCGGCGGTACATCTGGGCGAACTCCAGGGCGATGTAACTGCCACCGACGATGACGAGATGCTCGGGCACCGTATTGAGTTCCAGCACCGACACATTCGTCAGATAGTCGATCTGGTCGAGTCCCGGCAGGTCGGGAACCACCGCGCGGCCCCCGACATTGAGGAAGAACCGCTCGGCGCGCAACGCCCGGCCGTCGAGATCGACGGTGTGCGGATCGGTGAACCGGGCGTGCCCGCGCAGCAGGGTCGCGCCGTCCATCCCCTCGATCCAGCTCTCCACTCCGCGCCGGTCGCCCTCGACGATTGTGTCCTTGCGCGCCTTCACCTTTGCCATGTCCACCGTCACCTCGCCGGTGCCGATGCCGAAATCGGCACCGCGGCGGGCGATGTGCGCGGCATGTGCACTGGCCACCAGGGTCTTGGTCGGGATGCACCCGTAGTTCACGCAGGTGCCGCCGACGAGTTTGCGTTCGATCACCGCCACCCGTTGCCCCGCCGCGGTCAGCCGCCGGGCCAGCGGCGGGCCGGCCTGCCC
This sequence comes from Mycolicibacterium aurum, assembly GCA_900078775.1. Classification (GTDB taxonomy): domain Bacteria; phylum Actinomycetota; class Actinomycetes; order Mycobacteriales; family Mycobacteriaceae; genus Mycobacterium; species Mycobacterium aurum_A. The sequence continues at coordinate 1,826,338 of LT549889.1, read as the reverse complement.
GGCGCCGACGATGATCGCGTCGAACTCGTCGGTGCCGGCGGGCATCAGATCGCCATCGCCAATGCGACGACGGCGAATCCGCCGACGACGGCGACCACGTCCTCGATGAGTGCGACCGGAAGGTCATTGCCGCCGTTGCGTTCCACGAGGGCCTTGCGGGCGCGGTAGCCGCCCATGGTGCCCAGCACCGCGCCGATCATCCCGGCCCCGATCCCGGACACCACGGTCCCGGTCTTGACGGTCATCAACGCCCCGGTCACCAGCACCGCGCCGGCGAATCCGCCGGTCAGTAGCCGGGCCGAGAACTGTACGGCGACCGTCCGGGCCGGGGTGTTGGGCAGCTGATCGGTGACCAGTTCCACCACCAGCAGGATGGTCAGCACCGTCACCGTGATCGGGTGGGTGACCCACTCGGCCCAGGTGCCGTCCAGATCGAGCCACCCCAGCGCGCCGCCCCAGGCGACCACGGCCGGTGGTGTCAGCGCCCGCAGGCCGGCCACCACGCCGATGAGCAGAGCCAGCAGCAGAACGAGAACGATCGTCATGACCACCTCCGGGCACACCGATGATTCCCGGACGCTAACACGCAGGACGGCGGCGGGCCCTGCTAATGATGTGGGCTCAGAAGCGGCAGAACCGGATGTCGGACGCCAGGATCGCCTTGGCGCCGATCGCGGCGAGCTCGTCCATGATCGAGTTGACGTCGCGGCGCGGCACCAGTGCCCGCACCGCAACCCAGTCCGGATCGGCCAGCGGGGCGATGGTCGGCGACTCGAGCCCGGGCGTGACGGCGCTGGCGGCCTCCAGCACGCTGCGCGGGCAGTCGTAGTCGAGCATCAGGTACTGCTGACCGAACACCACACCCTGTACGCGAGCGGCCAATTGGTCGCGGGCCGGATCCGGTTCGGCGTCGGCCCGCTCGATCAGGACGGCCTCGGAATCGCACAGTGAGTTACCGAAGGCCACCAGGTTGTGCAGCCCCAGGGTGCGCCCGGATCCGACGATATCGGCGATCACATCGGCCACCCCGAGCTGGATGGAGATCTCCACCGCACCGTCCAGGCGGATGACCGTCGCTTCGATCCCCTTGTCCGCCAGGTTCTTCCGGACCAGGTTCGGGTACGCGGTGGCGATCCGCTTGCCCGCCAACTTTTCGACGGTCCAGCTCTGCCCGGCCGGTGCGGCGTAGCGGAACGTCGAGGACCCGAAGCCCAGCGCCAGCCGCTCGCGGACCGGTGCGCCGGACTCGGCGGCCAGATCTCGGCCGGTGATGCCGAGGTCGAGTTGTCCGGACCCGACGTAGATCGCGATGTCCTTCGGCCGCAGGAAGAAGAACTCGACATTGTTGGCCGGGTCGACGACGGTCAGATCCTTGGAGTCGGTGCGGCGGCGATAGCCGGCCTCGGACAGGATCTCGGCGGCGGATTCGCTCAGGGCACCCTTGTTGGGCACCGCGACCCGCAGTACCCCGTTGCGTGCAGCGTCGGACATCACAGGTTCCGGTACACGTCGTCGAGGCTCAGCCCGCGCTTGACCATCAGCACCTGAGTCCAATACAGCAGCTGGCTGATCTCCTCGGCGAGGGCCTCATCGCTCTCGTGCTCGGCGGCCAGCCACACCTCGCCGGCCTCCTCGAGAATCTTCTTGCCCAGCCCGTGCACACCGCCGTCCAGCGCCGCGACCGTCCCGCTACCGGCGGGTCGGGTCTGTGCTTTCTCGCTGAGCTCGGCGAACAGGCCGTCGAAGGTCTTCACGGACCGCAATTCTTTCACGTGCCCGTTCCCGCGGTCACGCGGGTTTCACCTCGAGCCGGAACGGCCGCCCTCGTGCAGCACTTCGGCGTGCATGTCCTCCAGGGAGACCCCCTTGGTTTCGCGCACCCACCTCATCACGAACAGGAACGACAGCACGGCGCACAGCGCGTAGAAGCCGTAGGCCAAGCCCAGCTGATTGCGCAGTTCCGGGAAGGTCACGGTGATCAGCCAGTTGGCCGCCCACTGCCCGGCCGCGGCCAGCCCCAGCGCGGCCGCGCGGATGCGGTTGGGGAACATCTCGCCCAGCAGCACCCAGACCACCGGACCCCAGGACATGCCGAACGCGACCACGAACAGGTTCGCGGCGACCAATGCGATGACGCCGGACGCCCCGGGCAGGCTCGGCGTGCCGTCCGGGTTGACCGTGGCGTTGGCGAAGATGGCGGCCATGGTGGCCAGGGTGACCGCCATCCCGGCCGAGCCGATCAGCAGCAGCGGTTTGCGGCCGACCTTGTCGATCAGCGCGATGGCGATCAGCGTCGTCAGCACGTTCACCACCGAGGTGATCACGGTGTACTTCGCCGAGTCGTCGGCGCTGTAACCGACGGCCTGCCAGAGCACATTCGAGTAGTAGAAGATGACGTTGATGCCGACGAACTGCTGGAAGATGGACAGGCCCAGGCCGACCCAGACGATGCCGTAGACACCGCCGGTCGGCTTCTTGAGATCACTCCAGGACGGCTTGTCCTCGCGTTCCAGGGTGTCCCGGATGCGGGTGATGGTGATCTCCAGATTCTTCTGCCCGAGCAGCATGCTCAGCACCCGACGTGCTTCCGGAATCCTATGGCTCGCAACGAGATAACGCGGAGACTCGGGAATCGTGTAGGCCAGCGTGCCGTACACCACCGCGGGTAGCGCCATCGCCAGGAACATCCACCGCCAGGCGTCCAGGCCCAGCCACAACACCTCGTTGGGCCCGCCTGCGATCCACTGCAGCACCCAGTTCACCGCGAACGAGGCGAAGATGCCCAGCACGATGGCGAGTTGCTGCAGCGAGCCCAGGCGCCCCCGGATCCCCGGCGGCGAGGTCTCGGCGATGTAGGCCGGTGCGATGACGGAGGCCACGCCGACACCGATGCCACCTACGATGCGGAAGACCACCAGGGTGATGGTCTCGGGGGCGAAGCCGGTGCCGAAGGCGCTGATGAGGAACAGCACCGCGGCGATCTTCATCACCGCGATACGCCCGATGCGGTCGGCGATGCGGCCCGCGGACAGGGCGCCGGCCGCAGCGCCCAGCAGGGCCGAGGCGACGGCCAATCCGAGGGCGTAGTTGCCGATCCCGAAGTCCTCCTGGATCGAGTCCACCGCACCGTTGATCACCGCGCTGTCGTAGCCGAACAGCAGTCCGCCGAGCGCGGCAACCGCGGCGATCCTTACCGCGGTGCGACCGGAGTGGAATCCGGCATCACCTTCATCGAGGTACGAGGCGTCGTCTCCGCCGACCGGACCATGTGTCATCGGGCCGTCCTTCCGCATCGTGCTGTGATGTGCTCCACATCATAATCGCACAGTCGCGGGGGGTAATGGACCGTTACCCGGGGAGGAAATCAGGCGCTGCGCTCGTCGGGTTCGGCGCCGAGTTCGATGTGCACCGCACGCAGGTCGGACACCGTCAGCCCGGCCAGCGATTCGGCGTGTCGCCGGCGCGGGCCGGCGGGCACCTCGATCTCATTGGGGACGACCAGAACCGCGCACCCGGCGGACTCCGCCGAGGCCGATCCGGTCACCGAGTCCTCGATGGCCAGGCAGTCCGCCGGTTCCAGGCCGAGCAGTTCGGCGGCCCGCAGATACGGGTCCGGTGACGGCTTACCCGCGGGCACCTCGTCCCCGCACACCGATACCGAGAAGTAGTGTGCGCCGATCGATTCCAGGGCCTGATCGGCCAGATCGCGGCGGGTGTTGGTGACCAACGCCATCGGGACGCCGGCGGCGGTCAGGCCGTCGAGCATCTCCCGGGCGCCGGGGCACCACGGCAGGCCGGTCGCGAAGAGGCCACCGACGTACTCGTGCAACCAGTCCGAGGTGCGGGCCATGTCCGCCGGATCCGGATCCAGGCCCAGATCGGCGTAGACGATCTCCATGACCGTCTCGCTGGAGCCACCGATCGTGGCGGTCCGTACCGAGGCCCTCAGCTGTCGCCCGTGCCGGCGGTAGAGCTCGTGAATGCCGAAATCCCAGAGCTTTTCGGAGTCCACGATGGTGCCGTCCATATCCCACAACACAGCACGCATGAACTCCATCCTCTCATCGACGTCACCGGGCACGGAAATCGAAAGCCGTAACGTGGGAGCCATGACGGTTCTTGTGACGGGCGCCACCGGGAACATCGGCCGCAAGGTCGTGGATCGACTGATCGAGTTGGGGGTGCCGGAGATAAGGGCGCTGACAACCAACCCGGCCAAGGCGCAACTGCCCGACGGTGTGGAGGTGGTCACCGGTTTCCTGGGCAGACCGGAGACGTTGAGCGTGGCGCTGGCCGATGTGGACCGGCTCTATCTGGCGCCCTACCCGCCCACCCTCGGCATCACCTTGGAGATGATCGCCGCGGCCCGGGTGTCCTACGTGGTGGCGCTCTCCGGCGGCGAGCACTGGCAGCAGCACGCCGATGCGGTCGCCGCGGCCGAGGTGCCGGCCATCCAGCTCGGGCCCGGCGAGTTCTGCGAGAACTTCGCCATGTGGGCCCCGCAGATCGCGGCCACCGGCACCGTCCGGGAGCCTTATCCCGATCTGGTCGAGGCGCCGATCGCGATGGACGACATCGCCCGCGTCGCTGCCGCCTTGCTCGCCGTGCCCGACGACGCGCACCTGGGCCGGATGTACGAACTCACCGGTCCCGAGGCGCTGACCCGGGCCCGGATCGCCGAACAGATCGGGGCGGGCCTCGGCCGCCCGGTCCGGTTCGAGACGTGCAGCCGTGCGGAGGCGCGCGCCGTGCTCGCACCGTCCATGGGTGAGCAGGTCGACTGGTACCTCGACCTGCTGGCGGCCGGTCTGCAGCGACCGCAGCAGGCCAACACCCTGGTCGCCGAGCTGACCGGCACCCCGGCGGTCTCGATGGCCCAGTGGGCCCGCCGCAACGCCGGCCTGTTCGGCTAGCCGCCGCAGCAAAGCCACTGCAAGACAGCGGCTTTGCCGGTCAGTCCTCCGGGTTGTAGCCGAGGTTCGGCGCCAGCCAGCGCTCGGCTTCGGCCAGGGTCCAGCCCTTGCGCCGCGCGTAGTCGGCGACCTGGTCCTGGGCCAACCGGCCGATGACGAAGTACTGCGACTGCGGGTGCGAGAAGTACCAGCCGCTGACCGCGGCACCGGGCCACATCGCCATCGACTCGGTCAACTCGATCCCGGCCCGCTCCGTCACGTCCAGCAGGTCGAACAGGGTGGTCTTCTCGGTGTGCTCCGGGCAGGCCGGGTAGCCCGGCGCCGGTCGGATCCCGACGTAGCGCTCCCCGATCAGCGCCTCGTTGTCGAGCTGCTCATCGGGCTGGTAGCCCCAGAACTCCTGGCGCACCCGCTGGTGCATCCGCTCGGCGAATGCCTCGGCCAGCCGGTCGGCCAGCGACTCCAGCAGGATCGCGCTGTAGTCGTCGTTGTCGGCCTTGAACTCCATGATCTTGTCCTGGCTACCCAGGCCCGCGGTGACGGCGAACGCCCCGACGTAGTCGGCCAGACCGGTCTCTCGGGGCGCGATGAAGTCGCCCAGGGACCGGTTCGGGATGCCGTCGCGGTGCTCGCCCTGCTGGCGCAGGTTGTGCAACGTCGTCAGCACCTCGGTGCGGGTCTCGTCGGTGTACACCTCGATGTCGTCCCGGTGACCTGAGCCGACGGCATTCGCCGGGAAGAAGCCGATCACCCCGTTGGCGGTCAACCACTTCTCCTTGATCAGGGTGTCCAGCATCTCCTGGGCGTCGTCGTACAACTTGCGGGCGGCCTCGCCCGACGCCGGGTTGTTCAGGATGTCCGGGAAGCGGCCCTTCATCTCCCAGGCGTTGAAGAACGGCTGCCAGTCGATGTACTCACGCAGTTCGGCCAGGTCGTAATCGAGGAATTCGCGCACCCCGAGGCCCTGCGCGGGCACCGGCGGGGTGTAGCCGTCCCAGTCGATCGGGGTCCGGTTGGCCCGGGCTTTCTCCAGCGTCAGCATCGGCCGCTCGTTCTTCTGGGCGTGCCGTTCGCGCAGCGCGGCGTAGTCCTTCTCGGTGGCCTCCAGCAGCGCCGGGCGCTGCTTGTCGTCCAGCAGGGCCGCTGCGACCGGCACCGAGCGCGACGCGTCCTTGACCCAGACCACCGGGCCGCTGCGGCGCGGCGCCACCTTCACCGCGGTGTGCGCGCGCGAGGTGGTCGCCCCGCCGATCAGCAGCGGGATCTCCAGACCCTCGCGCTCCATCTCGGCGGCGAAGTTGACCATCTCGTCCAGCGACGGGGTGATCAGACCGCTCAGCCCGATGATGTCGGCCTGATGCTCCTTGGCCGCGTCCAGGATCTTCTGCGCGGGCACCATCACCCCGAGGTCGATCACCTCGAAGTTGTTGCACTGCAACACGACCCCGACGATGTTCTTGCCGATGTCGTGGACGTCGCCCTTGACCGTCGCCATGATGATAGTGCCGTTGGTGTCCTTCGTCGAGGACGTGCCGTTGGCCTCCTTCTCCGCCTCGATGAACGGCAACAGGTAGGCGACGGCCTTCTTCATCACCCGGGCCGACTTCACCACCTGCGGCAGGAACATCTTGCCGGAGCCGAACAGGTCGCCGACGACGTTCATCCCGTCCATCAGCGGTCCCTCGATCACCTCGATGGGACGCCCGCCGGCGGTCTCGATCTCGGCGCGCAACTGCTCGGTGTCCTCGTCGACGTGCGCGTCGATGCCCTTCACCAGCGCGTGCGTGATCCGCTCCCGCACCGGCAGGCTGCGCCATTCGGCGGCGGACTTCTCGTCGCCGTCTCCGGAGTTCTTGGTGTTGAACCGCTCGGCAACCTCCAGCAGCCGCTCGGCCGCGTCCTCGCGCCGGTTGAGCACCACGTCCTCGATGCGGTCCCGCAGTTCCGCGTCGATCGAGTCGTAGGGCACCAGTGCGCCGGCGTTGACGATGCCCATGTCCAGGCCGGCCTTGATGGCGTGGAACAGGAACACCGCGTGGATCGCCTCGCGGACCGGGTTGTTGCCGCGGAAGGAGAACGAGACGTTGGAGATGCCGCCGGAGATGTGCACCCCGGGCAGGTTCTCCTTGATCCAGGCGCAGGCCTCGATGAAGTCGATGCCGTAGCTGGCGTGCTCCTCGATGCCGGTGGCCAGCGCGAAGCAGTTCGGGTCGAAGATGATGTCCTCGGCCGGGAAGCCGACCTCCTCGGTCAGAATCCGGTAGGCCCGCCCGCAGATCTCCTTACGGCGCTCCAGGTTGTCGGCCTGGCCCTGCTCGTCGAAGGCCATCACCACCACGGCGGCACCGTACTTACGGCACAGCCGGGCCTCGCGGATGAACTTCTCCTCGCCCTCCTTCAGGGAGATCGAGTTGACGATCGGCTTGCCCTGCACGTTCTTCAGGCCGGCCTCGATGACCTCCCACTTGGAGGAGTCGATCATCACCGGGACGCGGCTGATATCGGGTTCGGCGGCGATCAGCTTGGTGAACCGGTCCATCGCGGCGACGCCGTCGATCATGCCCTCGTCCATGTTGATGTCGATGACCTGCGCACCGACCTCGACCTGCTGCAGGGCCACCGACAACGCGGTGTCGTAGTCCTCGGCCTTGATCAGATTGCGGAACCGGGCCGAGCCGGTGATGTTGGTGCGCTCCCCGATGTTGACGAACAGCGAGTTGTCGTCGATGTTGAGCGGCTCCAGGCCGGACAGCCGGGTCGCGACGGGGATCTCGGGCAGCTCGCGCGGCGACTTGCCCTCGACGACCTTGGCGATCTCGGCGATGTGCGACGGTGCGGTGCCGCAGCACCCGCCGACGAGGTTGACCAGGCCCGCCTCGGCGAACTCGGCGATGTAGGAGGCCTGGCGCTCCGGGGACTCGTCGTACTCGCCGAAGGCGTTGGGCAGGCCGGCGTTCGGGTAGCAGGACACGTAGGTGTCGGCGATGCGCGCCAGCTCGGCGATGTAGGGCCGCATCTCCGGGGCGCCCAGGGCGCAGTTGAGGCCGACCGCGATCGGTCTCGCGTGCCGGATCGCGTTCCAGAACGCCTCGGTGACCTGGCCGGACAGTGTGCGCCCGGACGCGTCGGTGATGGTGCCGGAGATGATGACCGGCCACCGGCGGCCGCGCTCCTCGAACAGCGTCTCGACCGCGAACACCGCGGCCTTGGCGTTCAGGGAGTCGAAGATCGTCTCGATGATCAGCAGGTCGGAACCGCCGTCGACGAGGCCGTTCGCGGCCTCCAGATAGGCGGCGACCAGCTGGTCGTAGGACACGTTGCGCGCACCCGGGTCGTTGACGTCCGGGGAGATCGACGCGGTGCGGGTGGTCGGGCCGATCGCGCCGGCAACGTAGCGGGGCTTTTCCGGCGTGCTGAACTCGTCGGCGGCCGCCCGCGCCAGCGCGGCGCCGGCGTAGTTGAGCTCGTAGGCCAGATCGGCCATGTCGTAGTCGGCCAGGGAGATCGCGTTCGCGTTGAACGTGTTGGTCTCCAGGATGTCGGCGCCCGCCTCGAGGTATTCGCGGTGGATGCCTTCGATGATCTGCGGCTGCGTCAGGTTGAGCAGGTCGTTGTTGCCCTGCAGCGCGGTCGGCCACTCGGTGAACCGGTCGCCGCGGTACCCGGCCTCGTCGGGGCGGTCGCGCTGGATCGCCGTGCCCATGGCGCCGTCGATCACCACGATCCGCTGCTTCAGAGCGGCGGTCAGCTCATCGGTGCAGTCGGGGCGGATGTTCGTCTCGGCGACGGTCACGTGCACTCCTTCCGTGGCGGAAGGCGTCCTTGACTCTGCCGAGCGTGGCGGATACCAGGGGAAACGGTCCCCGATAGCCGTTGCAACGCCTCTCGACCCTGGAAAGTCTACGTTGTCACCTGTTCGGCGTCCGGACGCCCGAGTCCTCTCCGCGCGCCCAGCTCGCGGAACTGGTGGGCAGGTCAGCGACAGTTCGGTTGGACGGATTGGCGCCCAACGCATTTGGTCACGACCAAGCGGGAACCGGCCTGCACACCGGCACCGGGCATGACACGCCGGACGAGCAGGTCCGGTCGGCGGGTGTCGCGGGGGTGTCGGAGGTCACCGGTCACACCGACAGAGTAGTCCCGCTGGCCAAACGGGTTTTCGCAGCACGCTGACCACGGTGATCCGGTTCGCAAATCGCCGTGCGGCCCGCCGTGGCTCATGACCGGGATCCAGGGCTTACGCTGGCAGTGTGACACCGTCGGATGCGAGCGTGCCCGGCCTGCCGGAACTGCAGAACACCATCGTGGTGGCGGCCTTCGAGGGCTGGAACGACGCCGGCGATGCGGCCAGCGGGGCCCTGGAGCACCTGGACTCGATCTGGGAAGCCGAGACCATCGTCGAGATCGACGACGAGAGCTACTACGACTACCAGGTCAATCGCCCGGTGATCCGCCAGATCGATGGTGTCACACGTGAGTTGGTCTGGCCGTCGATGCGGATCTCGCACTGCCGCCCGCCCGGCAGCGACCGCGACATCGTGCTGATGCACGGCGTCGAACCGAACATGCGCTGGCGCACGTTCTGCGCGGAGCTGCTGGCCATCGCCGACAAGCTGAACGTCGACACCGTCGTCATCCTGGGCGCGCTACTGGCCGACACCCCGCACACCCGCCCGGTCCCGGTGTCGGGCGCGGCGTACTCGGCGGATTCGGCCAAGCTGTTCGGCCTGGAGGAGACCCGCTACGAGGGGCCCACCGGCATCGCCGGGGTGTTCCAGGACGCCTGCGTGCAGGCCGGGATCCCGGCGGTGACGTTCTGGGCGGCGGTCCCCCACTACGTGTCGCAGCCGCCGAACCCGAAGGCCACCGTGGCGCTGCTGCGCCGTGTCGAGGACGTCCTGGATATCGAGGTGCCGCTGGCCGATCTGCCCAGCGCCGCCGAGGAGTGGGAGCTGGCCGTCACCGAGATGACCGCCGAGGACGACGAGATCGCCGAGTACGTGCAGTCGCTGGAGGAACGCGGCGACGCCGAGGTGGACATGAACGAGGCGCTCGGCAAGATCGACGGCGACGCGCTGGCCGCCGAGTTCGAGCGCTACCTGCGCCGGCGCGGCCGCTGAGCGGCCGATCGGGCCTGAACCGCTAGACCTTCTCCGGCTGCGGCGCCTGCCAGCTGCCGTTCAGCGCATCGGGCTTGGGCCAGTACAGCCGCAACACCAGGGCGAACGGGCCTTCGGGTGCCGGCAGCCAGTTCGGTTCCTTGTCGGCCCCGGGCGAGTCGTGCTGGATCAGCAGCGTGTAGCCGCCGTCGGCGTCGGGCACCAGCTGCGGCAGCATCTCGGAGTTGATCAGATAGCGGTTGATCGGGTTGTCCACCAGCAGGCTCGACGGCAGCTCGTACATGGTCAGCGACCAGAACGCGTTGACCGGCGGCAGCTGCCCCGGCGCGAACCGGTAGGTGTAGCGCTGCGCCCCGGTCAGCGGCGCCCCGTCGGCGTCGTTCATCGCGCTCGGGTACAGCGCCTCGGCCGCGGTGTTGCCGTAGATGCCCAGCACGGCGCCGGCCATCCGGTAGAGGTAGTTGCCGTCGAGTTCCTCGGGGGTGCCGAAGAACTGCGCCGAGCCGATCTCACCGGTGTCGACCTTGTCCTTCTTGAACGCGTCGAACTCCGCCCAGGCGTCCGCCGTCCCGTCCTCGACGGCCGTGCGCATCTCCGGGCTCAGCTTGTCGGCGTCGAAGTCGCCGTCCGGGCCGATGCCGATGCGCGCGAACCGGTCCCGCAGGTCCTGCTCGCCGGGGGCCACCGGCGCGAACCGGAGTGCGGCGTTGAGCACCTCGAAGAACCGCGGTGAGGTCTTCTGCGCCTCCGCGGTCAGCGGCGGGGTGAAGTCGATCGGCGGGGCGGCCGGAGGGGACGGCTGGTTGAACACCACCGACAGCGGCGCCACCTGATAGCCCGCCTGGATCTTCTCGACGTTGTCGAGATCGGACGGTCCGAACAGCTGGGTGCGGTACAGCACGAATGCCAGATCGGTGCCGGAGCGGATGACCTCGTCGATGCCCTCGGGCTTCTCGCCCTGCCAATTCGGCCCGGCCAGCAGGTAACGCCCGCCGTTGTTGCCGGTGGTGCGGCTGCCCACATACCCGACGTTGTAGGTGTAGCCGTCGACGAACTGCAGGGAGTAGTAGCGGTCCTGCTCGATCGGCGGCACCGTCAGCACCAACGGTTCGGCGCGCAGATCCGCGCCGACGAAGGAGTACGGGGTGTCCGAGTTCGGCGTCTGGATCGCGGTGTCCTCCGGGGTGTACACCCGCGCGAAGTTGTGGATGGCGTTCCAGCCGCCTTTGTACTCCGGATTGGCCTTGTCGACGAAGTAGGCGTACTGCACCCGATAGTTGTCGACCATCGGAAACCCGTAGACATAGGCCTCTTTCGCGATCGCACGGACCTCATCCAGCGGGACCGGGCCGTCGGCGGATCCGGTCTGCGTCGGGCTCGGCTCCGGGTCCTCGGCAGCGGGACTGCAGCCGACAAGCGCGGCGAGCAGGGCCAGCACCCAGAGCAGACGGGTCACGGATTCTCCAATGCTTCGGTGCGGGCGCTGGTGTTGCGGCCCAGGGCGGTCACCTCCGCGTCGAGTGCGGGCAGCAGCTCCGGGGTGAACCGCCGGATGTCGCGCTCGGCCAGCGGCGTCGACACCAGCGGTCGGATCCAACGGAACACCCCGACCCAGCGCGGGCAGTAGATCCGCTTCCTGCGGTTTTCGATGCCCTTGACGAATGCGGCACCGCATTCGGTGACCGTGGTGGTGCGCTTCAGCGGGCCGGGCATCCGGGTGAGCATCTCACGGAACGCGGCCAGATCGGCCTTGGCGTCCTGCACCAGGGGCGTGTCGATCCAACTCATGTGCGCCGAGCCGACGTCCACCCCGAGGTGGGCGACCTCCAGGCGCAGGGTGTTGGCGAAGTACTCGGCGCCGGCCTTGGAGGCGTGATAGGCCGCCAGTCCGGGCGCGGAGGTGAACGCGGCCAGCGAGGACACCACCAGCACGTAGCCGCGGCGCTCGATGACCGCGGGCAGGGTGGCACGCACGGTGTTGAAGACACCGACGACGTTGACCTCCTGGACCCGCTTGAAGGCCGCCGGATCCACCTGCAGGACGGAGCCGAAGCTGGCGATGCCCGCATTGGCCAGCACCACGTCGATGCCGCCGAACCGGGCCACCGCGGCGTCGGCGGCGCGTTGCATGGCCGGCAGGTCCCGCACGTCGGCGAGCGCGGTCAGCACGTGCTCGTCCCCGCCGAGTTCGGCGGCCAGCTCGGCCAGCGGCGCGGCGTCCAGGTCGGTGAGGACGAGTTTCGCGCCCTTGCGGCGCAGCCGGCGGGCCACCTCCGCGCCCACCCCGCGGGCTCCCCCGGTGATGAAGACGACCTTGCCGCGCAGTGAGCTCATGGCGGTCAACGTACCCGCCGCCGCTTCTACAGGTCTATACCCAGCAAACTATCCACGAGGTCGGTGACCAGTTTGGGGGCGGTCGGGTCGGCGCCGCCGTAGGTCACCGCGTCGGTACACCAACCATCAAGGGCGGCAAGCGCTTTCGGGGTGTCCAGGTCATCGGCCAGATAGCCGCGCACCCGGGCGAGCACATCGGTGGCGTCGGGCCCGGACGGCAGCGCCGTCGCGGCGCGCCACTGCTGCAGCCGGGCCTCGGCCTGCTCCAGGACGGCCGGGCTCCAGTACCGGTCCTCGCGGTAATGCCCGGCGAACAGGCCCAGCCGCACCGCGCCGGGATCCACCCCGTCGGCCCGCAGCCGGGACACCAGCACCAGGTTGCCGCGGCTCTTGCTCATCTTGTGCCCGTCCCAGCCGATCATCCCGGCGTGCACGTAGTGCCTGGCGAAACGGCGCTCCCCCGTGACACATTCGGCGTGCGCGGCGGAGAACTCGTGGTGCGGGAAGATCAGATCCGATCCGCCGCCCTGGATGTCCAGGCCGGTTCCGATGCGGTCCAGCGCGATGGCCGCGCACTCCACGTGCCAGCCCGGGCGGCCGTCGCCGAACGGGGACGGCCAGGCGGGTTCGCCCGGCCGCTGCGCGCGCCACAGCAGGGCATCCAGCGGGTCGGCCTTGCCGGGCCGGTCCGGGTCGCCGCCGCGTTCGGCGAACAGCCGGGCCATCGTCTCGTGGTCGTAGCCCGACTCGTAGCCGAATTGCGCGGTGGCCCCGGCCCGGAAGTACACGTCCGGGTACTCGGCGTCGTCGACGACGTAGGCGGCCCCGGCGGCCAGCATCTTCTCCACCAGCGTGATCACCTCGGCGATCGCGTCGGTGGCCGCCACGTAGTCGCGTGGGGGCAGCACCCGCAGCGCGGTCATGTCCTCACGGAACAACTGCGTCTCCCGGTCGCCGAGTTCACGCCAGTCGATGCCGTCCCGGGCGGCCCGCTCGAACAGCGGATCGTCCACGTCGGTGATGTTCTGCACGTAGTGCACATCGTGCCCGCCGTCCCGCCACACCCGGTTGATCAGGTCGAAGGCCAGGTAGGTCGCGGCGTGCCCGAGGTGGGTCGCGTCGTACGGGGTGATACCGCACACATACATGGTGGCGGTCTGCCCCGGGGACACCGGCCGCACCTGCCGGTCGGCGGTGTCGTACAGCCGCAGCGGTACTCCCGTGCCGGGCAATGTGGGAACGGTCGGCGCCGGCCAGGACTGCATGGCCTCGACTCTAAGGTGTTCGGTCACCGATGCCTTTCGATGGTGTGGTCGTGCCGGGTCTCGCTCATCGGGAACCGACAAGTTCGGCGCCGAATACATTCCCGGAATCGCCGATCCGGGTCAAAACGCGGAGCGGATGGTCTGCAGCAGCGGGCCGGCCAGCTCGGAGCGGCACATCAGCAGGTCCGGCAGGTAGGGATCGCGGCGGTTGTAGATCAGCGGCGCCCCACCCAGCCGGGAAGCGTGCAGCCCGGCTGCCTGCACCACGCCGGCCGGCGCCGCGGAGTCCCATTCCCACTGCCCGCCGGCGTGGATGTAGGCGTCGACGTCGCCGCGCACCACGGCCATCGCCTTGGCGCCGGCCGAGCCGATGCGCACCACCTCGATATCCAGATGCTCGCGCAGCCACCACAGCACCGCGGGCGGGCGGTAGGTGCTGGCGGTGATGCGGATCGGGCCCTCGCGTCGCGGCGGCGGCGCGGTCACGGTGTCGGTGCGGTAGACCTCGCCGACGGCGGGCAGGGCGACCGCGGCGTCGGTGATGGCGCCGGTCTCGGCCTCATCGGTCGGCGCCGCAGCGCGCCCGGTCCCATTGCGCTGCCACAGCGCGATGTGCACGGCCCAGTCGGCGTGCCCGCGCATCGAGAACTCCCGGGTGCCGTCCACCGGGTCGACGATCCACACCCGGTCGGCGTGCACCCGGGACAGGTCGTCGGCGGCCTCCTCGGAGAGCACCGCGTCGCCGGGGCGCAGTTCGGCGAGCCGTTTGAGGATCAGCACGTTGGCGTGGCGGTCACCGGCGTCACCGAGCTCATAGGAGTCGTAGAAACCGACCTCCTCGCGCAACGCCAACAGCAGTTCGCCGGCCTCGGCGGCCACCGTGGCGGCCACATCGGCGTCGGTCTGCTCAGCGGGGTTCACCGACCCAGTATTGCGTGGCCGCGCGGCCGGGTCGCAGGGCACGTGCCCGGAAACGCCCCACCCAACGGCCCGATGGCCCAGGATGGGCTCGATCGAATCGTCTCCGCGAAAGGCCGCCCACCGATGACCGCACCCGCCGCCGGCGGCGAACTCGCCCCCACCTGGCAGCGCCGGTTCGCCTTCTTCGATCTCTACGGTCTGCCGAATTCGTCACCGGCGGCCAAGGCGGCCTATCGCACCCTGCCGTTCTGGGACAAGGTCCGCCTGACCTCGAATGTGTGGGCGCTGCTGTTCGGATTCATCTACTTCTACGTCAAGGGCATGTGGCGCAAGGGCAGCACGCTGCTGGGCATCGGCTTCGGGCTGGGGGTGGTGCTGTCGCTGCTGCATGCCTCGCAGTTCCTGACCCAGGTGCTGACGTTCGCCTTCGCCGGCGCGGTCATGACCACCGCCAACTACGCCTACTACCTGCACGTGCGGGGTAGCCAGTCGTGGAATCCGTTCGAGGGGTTCGGGCCCCGCACCGCGGCGTGACGTCCTAGAACGCCGGCCACGGGATCGGCCGGTGCCGGTCCGGGGTGGGCATCACCGGATGCTCCAGCAGATCGCCGACCCTGGCCTTCAGCGCCGCCACCTCACGCGCGGTGAGGTGCTCACCGAGTTGCTCGGCCAACTCACCGTCGAGCTGCTCGCGCAGGGCCGTCACCGCGGCCAGCGTCTCGTCGTCGACGGGTTTGCCGGCCCAGCCCCACAGCACGGTGCGCAGCTTGTCCTCGCTGTGCAGGGTGACCCCGTGGTCGACGCCGCGGACCCGTCCGTCCACACCGGTGAGGATGTGCCCGCCCTTGCGGTCGGCGTTGTTGATCAGCACGTCGAACACGGCCATCCGGCGCAGCCGCTCGTCGTCGGCGTGCACCAGGGTGACCGGGTCCCCGGCGTAGTCGTAGGCCTGCAGGATCGCCAGGTATCCGCTCGGTAGCCGGCCCGCGGGCAGCAGGTCGACCAGATCCGGGCCGGCATCGGCATCCTCGGGATCCGCGGCGTCGGTGTCCGCAGCGTCTCCGGCGAGCGCGTCACTGGGTTGGTCCACCCAGCGCTGCACCATGCCCGGGCCCGCCGGTCCGTCACGAATGATGGTGTAGGGCACGATGTCCCAGCCGAGCGCGGCGGAGACCAGGTAGGCGGCGCGCTCCCGGCCGGCCAGCGTGCCGTCCGGGAAGTCCCACAGCGGGGCCTCACCGGCGATCGGCTTGTAGACGCAGTGCACGGTTTGCTCCCCCAGCTGCGCCTCGCACAGGAACGTGGCGTTGCTCGCGGAGCGGATACGGCCGATGACGGTGAGTTCGCCCGCGGTCAGTACCTGCTGCTCAGAAGGGAGGTTCATCGTCTGCCGCCCCGCTGATGTCGCTGCGCCGGTAGCCGTTGAGGCGTACGCAGATGTGCCCCTCGGGGTCCAGCGGTTCGTCGCAGAGCGGGCACGGCGGCCGGCCGGCCGAGATCACCCGATTGGAGCGGGTGGCGAATTCGCGGGCGGATTCCGGGGTGAGGAACACCCGGACCGCGTCCGGTCCGTCCTCGGCATCGTCGAGCACCACCGACGCGTCGAATTCGGTGTCCGATACGGCGAGCAGTTCGACGACGACCGTCTGGGCTTCGGCGTCCCAGCCCAAACCCATGGTGCCGACCCGGAACTCGGAGTCCACCGGCATCACCAGCGGGCTCAGATCGCCGATCTCACCGGTCTCGGGCGGGATCGGCGTGCCGAAGCGCCGGTTGATCTCCACCAGCAGCGCGGAGATTCGTTCGGCGAGGACGGCCACCTGCTGTTTCTCCAGCATGACCGATACCACCCGCTTGTCGTGCACCGCCTGCAGATAGAACGTGCGGTTGCCGGGCTGCCCGACGGTCCCGGCCACAAAGCGGTCGGGAGTGCGGAAGACGTGAATTGCGCGTGCCATGGCACCTTTCAAAATACCGGTAGCGGGTCTACCTCAGTCGGTGGAGCCGCCGACCACCGCGTCGCCGGCCGGGGCGGCCGCGGCGTCGGGGTCGGGTTTGGCGGCCAATCCGGCGGTCAGCCCGTTACCGGTGTGGTTGACGTGCAATACGAACGGTCGGGTCTCGGTGTAGCGGACGACGCTCATCGAGGCCGGGTCGGCGGTGATGCGCTGGAAGGAATCCAGGTGGCTGCCCAGCGCGTCGGCCAGTACGGCCTTGATGACGTCGCCGTGGGTGCACGCCAGCCACAGCACGTCGGCACCGTGTTCGGCAGCCAGCCGCCGGTCGTGTTCGCGGACCGCGGCCACGGCGCGGGCCTGGACGGCGGCCAGGCTCTCCCCCTCCGGGAAGATCGCCGCGCTGGGCTGCTGCTGGACCACCTTCCACAGCGGTTCCTTGAACAAGTCGCCGATCTTGCGCCCGGTCCAGGTGCCGTAGTCGACCTCGGAGATGCGTTCGTCGACGACCGGTTGCAGGCCCAGCGCCGCGGCGAGCGGTTCCACGGTGCGTTCGCAGCGCAGCAGCGGCGAGCGCACGATGGCCTTCACCGGCAGGTCGCCGATCCGGTCCACCACCGCCTGCGCCTGATCGCGGCCCACGGGGTCGAGGTCCACGCCCTCGGAACGCCCGGCCAGGGTGTGCGCGGTGTTCGAGGTCGAGCGGCCGTGCCGCAGCAGGATGACGGTCATGGGGTCCTTTCCATCACTGCGCGGCCAGCACGCCGGTGGACAGCAGCACCAGCACGGTCACCCCGAGGATCAACCGGTAGCCGACGAACCAGTACATGCTGTGGCGCACCAGGAACCGTAGGAACCAGGCCACCGCCGCGTAGCCGACGACGAAGGCGATCACGGTGCCGACGACGATCTGCGGCACGGTGGCGCTCATCCCCGTCGTCCCGGGCTCGAACACGTGGCGCAGTTCGTAGAGGCCCGAACCCAGCACCGCCGGGATGGCCAGCAGGAAGCCGAATCGGGCTGCGGCCTCACGCTTCTGACCCAGGAACAGGCCGGTGCTGATGGTGACCCCGGAGCGGGAGACGCCCGGGATCAGCGCGAGCGCCTGCGCCGAGCCGACGATGAGGCTGTCCCGCCAGGTGAACTGCTCGATGGTGCGGGTCTGCTTACCGAAGTATTCGGCGGCGGCGATGACGAACGAGAAGACGATCAGCGCGGTGGCGATGATCCACAGATTGCGGATGTCGTCGCGGATGAAGTGCTGCAGCGTGAAACCGAACACCCCGATCGGGACGGTGCCGATGATCACCCACCAGCCCAGCCAGTAGTCCGGGGTGCGCCGTTCGGGGTGGGTGAGACCGCCGAACCAGGCGGTCAGGATGCGGGCGATGTCCTTGGCGAAGTACAGCAGCACCGCCACCTCGGTGCCGATCTGCACGACCGCGGTGAAGGAGGCGCCCGCGTCAGCGCCGAAGAAGGCCTCGGACACGATCGCGAGATGCCCGGAGGAGGAGATCGGCAGGAACTCTGTCAGCCCCTGGACCACGGCCAGCACGATGACCTGCAGCCAGGACATCGCGGATACGTCAATCACGCGGACGACCGTACCGTGGGGTGGGTGTCAGCGTGCTGTGCGCACCGGCTCGGCTCCGGCGACCGCGTCCCGGACGGCAGCGGCTACGCTGCGCTCGTCGGTGACGTCGATGTCGGTCAGGCTGCGGCTCGCGGTGGCCACGATGTCCTCGTGCTGCGGTACCGGGCCGCTCAGCCGGGGCCGGTACACCTCGACGAGCAGGACCTGCCGTTCTTCGACGCGAAAGGAGAAACTGCGCCCGTCGCCGAGCGACCCGAACCCGCTCGCGTGTACGCCCGTGGAGATGTCCTCGATGGTGAAGTCGTCAGCCATCAGATGGGTTCCGGGCGCGACAGTCATAACCGCACCCTACCGCTGAATTGACGTCATCGTCTGATTGAGCGTCGTTTGCCTAGAATTTGCACGCGGAACCACCGCTGCTAAGAAATCAGGAGATATCGGGGCCATTGGACACGAAAACCGCATTCCGCCATCGGATGACGGGGGTATTCGCCGTGGTCGCCGCCGTGATTTCGGGGTGCTCCTCCAACCCTGTCGATTCGCCACCACCGACGATTCCGGTGGCGTTGCCGGCCGTGTCACCGCCGGTCACCGGCGTATTGGACGGCGCGGTACAGGCGCTGCCCGGACCCGGCACCGCCGCCGTCTTCGATATCCGTACCGCTTCGCTGGTCGTGCTCGGCCCCGCGGACAAACTCACCGTGCTGCCGAGGACCGGCGCGTCCTACCCCATCGCGCTGCCCGCCGAGGCCACCGCGCTGACAGGTGCCGGCGACGGTGAGGTGTGGCTCTCCTCGCGGGGCGGCTACCTGCGGGTGAACGTGGCCGCCGCGGCCGCCACCCCGGTGGAGGTCGAGGGGCACGCGGACACCGACTTCACCGCCATCGCCCGACACACCGACGGCCGCCTGGTACTCGGCAGCGCCGACGGCGCGCTGTACACGCTGGGTTCGGACACCGCGGTGTCCGCGGAGCTGAAGAAGTTCGCCCGGGTGGACGTCCTTGTCGCGCAGGACGACTCGATGGTGGTGCTGGACCGTGGACAGACCTCGGTCACCGAGATCGACGGTGCGGGCACCGGCACCGAGCAGGCCCTGCGGGCCGGCGAGGGCGCGACCAACATGGCCACCGATCCGGCGGGCCGGGTGCTGGTCACCGACACCCGCGGCGGGGCGCTGCTGGTGTACGGCACCGACCCGCTCATCCTGCGCCAGCGCTTCCCGGTGCACGAGGCCCCGTACGGGGTGACCGGGTCGGCGGATCTGGCCTGGGTGTCACAGACGGCGACCAATACCGTCGTTGGATACGATCTCGCTACCGGAATACCCGTCGAGAAGGTGCGCTATCGGACCGTGCAGCAGCCCAACACCCTGGCCTTCGACGACGCCACGAACACGCTGTACGTGGTGTCCGGGTCCGGTGCCGGGGTGCAGGTGATCAGCGACGCGGCGCCGGCGCGATGAGGAGGCGGACATGACTTCGGTGCAGCGGGGACGGATGCCCACCGGGTGGGCCGGTGACCTGTCCGACGAATACGACTGGGTGCCGCTGCGGCTGCCACCGGATGTCACCCGGCTGTCGGCCTCGGTGCGGTTGTCGATCGAGGCGCAGTACCGGGGATGGGAGCTGACCCGGGTGCGGGCCTACACCGACGGCAGCCGTCGGGTGCTGTTGCGCCGCAAGAAGTCGGCCCTCGGCGAGCAGCCCGTGCTGTGATCTACCGCTATCTTCGCCAGGCCTTCTTCCTGGTCGATCCCGAACGCATTCACGGCCTGGTGTTCGCCGTGCTGCGCCTGGTCACCGGCACCGCCGTCGCCCGCCGGCTGCTGCGCGCCCGGCTGGCACCGCGGGACCCGGCACTGGCCAGCACCGTGTGGGGGGTGCGTTTCCCCGGCCCGCTCGGCCTGGCGGCCGGCTTCGACAAGGACGGCAACGGCCTGGGCGCCTGGGGTGCACTCGGGTTCGGCTACGCCGAGGTCGGCACGGTCACCGCGCAGGCCCAGCCCGGCAATCCGGCACCCCGGTTGTTCCGGCTGCCCGAGGACCGCGCGCTGCTCAACCGGATGGGCTTCAACAACCACGGCGCCGGCGCGCTGGCCGTGCAGCTGACCCGGCACACCCCCGACGTGCCGATCGGGGTGAACATCGGCAAGACCAAGGTCACCCCGGCCGAACGCGCGGTCGAGGACTACGCCGAGAGCGCCCGGCTGGTCGGCCCGCTGGCCTCCTACCTGGTGGTCAACGTCAGTTCGCCGAACACCCCGGGACTGCGCGACCTGCAGGCGGTGGCCTCGCTGCGGCCCATCCTGGCGGCGGTCCGCGCCGCGACGTCCACCCCGGTGCTGGTCAAGATCGCCCCCGACCTGTCCGATTCGGATATCGACGAGATCGCGGATCTGGCAGTCGAATTGGATCTCGCCGGCATCGTCGCCACCAACACCACGATCTCCCGGGAGGGGCTGCGCACCCCCGGGGTGGCGGAGCTGGGAGCCGGTGGTGTGTCCGGCGCGCCGGTCGCCGAGCGGTCGCTGGAGGTGCTGCGCCGACTCTACGCCCGGGTCGGCGACAAGCTGGTGCTGATCAGCGTCGGCGGCATCGAGACCGCCGACGACGCCTGGGAGCGGATCATCTCCGGGGCGACCCTGCTGCAGGGCTACACCGGGTTCATCTACGGCGGCGGCCTGTGGGCCAAGCGCATCCACGACGGGCTGTCCCGCCGGCTGCGTGAGGGCGGCTACGCGTCGCTGTCCGAGGCGGTCGGCGCCGCGACGCGCTGACCCCCGCGCTAGACCCTCTTGCCGCGAGAGTGCGTGTCTGCGGCAGACACGCCGCGTGCTTGACCGAGTCCACGCACGCTCGCGGCAGGACGAAAGCTACTTCTGCTCGTAGGTCCCGTGGATGACCGCGCGGGCGATCGCCTGGCCGAACAGGTTGAACCCGAGATAGGCCGGGGTGGCGCCGTCGGGCAGCCCCAGGCTCTCCACCGGCAGCGCGTGCACCGCGATGTAGTACCGGTGCGGGCCGTGACCGGCCGGCGGGGCCGCGCCGATGAAGCGCTTGAGCGAGGCGTCGTTGCTCAACGTCACCGCACCCCCGGGCAGCGGGTCCCCGTTGCCGGCATCGGCGGCCAGCGAGGTCACGCTGACCGGCAGGTCCGCGACCGCCCAGTGCCAGAAGCCGGACAGGGTCGGGGCGTCCGGGTCGTACACGGTGACCGCGAAGCTGCGGGTCTCCGCCGGGAAGCCCGACCAGCTCAGCTGCGGCGAGACGTCCTTGCCGCCGGCGCCCATGATCCCGCTGACCTGATCGTTGGCCAGCGGTTGGCCGTCGGCGACGGACTCCGAGGTCAGCGTGAAGGTCGGCAGTTGCGGAAGGTTGTCGTACGGTGACGTGCTCATCGCGCCCTTTCAGCAGTGGGTGAGGAAGTGTTCGAGGACCTTGGCCCCGAACTCTAGTGCGTCGACAGGTACCCGCTCGTCGACGCCGTGGAACAGCGAGGCGAAATCCAGCTCCGGCGGCAGCCGCAGCGGGGCGAAGCCGAAGCAGCGAATTCCCAACCGCTGGAACGACTTCGCGTCGGTACCGCCGGACATCATGTACGGCACGGTGCGGGCTTCGGGGTCCAGTGCCAGCAGCGAGGCGTTCATCTGGTCCACCAGATCCCCGTCGAACGAGGTCTCATAGGACGGCAGATCGCGTTCCCAGCTGCGCTCGACCTTCGGGCCGATCAGTTCGTCGACCTCGCGTTCGAAGGCCGCCCGGCGGCCCGGCAGCACCCGGCAGTCCAGCACCGCCTCGGCGACCGCGGGGATGACGTTGGCCTTGTAGCCGGCCTTGAGCATGGTCGGGTTCGCGGTGTCGCGCAGCGTGGCGCCCACGATGCGGGCGATCCCGCCCAGCTTGGCGATGGTGCCCTCCAGATCCGGGGAGTTCACGTCGAACTCGTAGCCGGTCTCCTCGGCGACGGCGGCGAGGAACTGCGCGACCGGGTCGGTCAGGATCAGCGGGAACTGGTGCCGGCCCAGCCGGGCCACCGCCTCGGCCACCTCGGTGACGGCGTTGTCGTCGTGCACCATCGATCCGTGCCCGGCCCGCCCGCGCGCGGTCAGCCGCATCCAGGCCAGGCCCTTCTCGGCGGTCTCGATCAGGTACAGCCGGCGCTCGCCGCCGTCGCGGCGCGGCACCGTCAGCGAGAAGCCGCCGACCTCGCCGATGGCCTCGGTGACCCCGTGGAACAGGTCGGGCCGGTTGTCGACCAGCCACTGCGCCCCGTAGGTGCCGCCGTGCTCCTCATCGGAGACGAAGGCGAATACCAGGTCACGCGGCGGCACGATGTTGTGGCGTTTGAGGTGCCGGGCGACGGCGAGCATCATCCCGACCATGTCCTTCATGTCGACCGCGCCGCGGCCCCACACGTAGCCGTCCTTGATCGCCCCGGAGAACGGGTGCACGCTCCAGTCGGCCGGTTCGGCCGGGACCACGTCGAGGTGGCCGTGGATCAGCAGTGCGCCGCGGTTCGGGTCGGCCCCGGCCAGCCGGGCGAACAGGTTGCCCCGCCCGGGCGCCCCGGCCTCGACGTACTCGGTGGTGTAGCCGACCTCGCGGAGCCGGTCCCCCACCCACTGCGCACAGTCGGCCTCCACCTTGGTGGTCGCCGGATCACCGGTGTTGGAGGTGTCGAAACGGATCAGCTTGCTGACGAGGTCGACGACCTCGTCAGCGGCGCTGGCGGAAGGCACGGTCACAGTCACATTCGTACCACCGTGGGGGCACCGTCGGGTGCGGTGACGCACCTCTTTGCGGGGCTGGTTTGGGACTGAGCGCCCCCATCCGTTAGCCTTAGTCGCTCCTCGCGGACAGCGCGGAGAAATGTCCGAGTGGCGGAATGGCAGACGCGCTAGCTTGAGGTGCTAGTGCCCTATTAACGGGCGTGGGGGTTCAAGTCCCCCCTCGGACACAACTTGGGAAACCGCTGCGCCGCAGCTAGATCGCGGCTTCCTCCGGCTGCTCCTCCGGTCAACAGCCCGACACCGATGAGGGTCGCCGATCCCCGGACCCGTCCAATCGCCATCGGGCTCGCGAAGTCGCAGCGGCCGCAGATGCGCCAGGGCCGGGCGGAAGCCCGTCGCCCAGACGATGACGTCGGCGCATGGTTCGTGGTCGGGCCAACAGATGCCGTCGCGGGTCGGTCCCTCGGGCATCGGAAGCGATTGCAGCACGCCGCGTTCCCGGGCGGCCAACACCGGCGGAATCATGACGATGTCGCCGAGGGCGTTGTCGTCGCTGTCCACCATTTCACCTGTGGTGGCATCGACGCGCCGACTGCGTTTCGCACCCAACTCCTCAGCGTGCGGCGAGGAGTTGGGCGAGTTCTTTGGCGCTCGGGACCTTTCCGGCGACGAGGACTTCCTCGTCGACTACCAGTCCGGGGGTTTTCATCACGCCGTAGCCGGCGATCTCGGCGTAGTCGGTGACCGCCTGGATCTCGGCGTCCAGACCCAACTGGGTGAGCGCCTCCCGAGTACGTTCCTCAAGGGCGTGGCAGTTGCGGCAGCCGGGTCCGAGGATTTTGACGATCATGAGCAGAACTCCGTTCGGTGGTAGTGGTTGGGTTATCGGCCGACGAGGTTGAACAGGAACCCGATGATCATGATTCCCATCGCCACGGTGCCGAAGAACAGCGTCAGCAGTGGCGGCTTCAGCACTCGGCGCAGCATGACCGCCTGCGGAATCGACAAGGCGATCGCACTCATCGTGAACGCCATCACCGTCCCCAGCGACATCCCCTTGGCCCACAGCGCTTCTGCGATCGGCACGACACCGGCGCCGTTGACGTAGAGGGGCAATCCGGCCAGTGTCGCGACCACGACCGCGAAGGGGTTGTCCGGTCCGGCGAAGCGGACGAAGAAGTCGGCGGGAACCCATCCGTGGATGACAGCCCCGATGCCGACCCCCACCAGAACCCACAGCCACACGCTGCGGAAGATGTCCTTGGCCTCCCCGAGTGCGGCATCGACCCGTTCGGCCAGCGTGGGTACGTGCCCGTCGGCGCGCAGTGCCCCCACCTTCGTCGCGAACACCATGGGCTCGACCCACCGACTGAGGTCGAAGCGGGAGAAGATCCAGCCGATCAGCAGCGACAGCACACTGCCTGCGCCAACGTAGACCGCGGCGATATGCCAGCCGAACTGGTCGCCGATCATGATCGCGGCGATCTCGCTGATCAGCGGCGAGGCGATGAGGAACGTCAGGGTGATCGACAGCGGGATACCGGCGGCAACGAACCCGATGAACAGCGGGATCGAACTGCACGAGCAGAACGGCGTCACGACGCCGAGAACGACGGCGAGCACCAACCCGACGAAAAGTCCGCGGCCTTGCAGGTAGTCCCTGGCCTTGTCCAGATCGAGGCTCGCCCGCAGCATCCCGACCACGAACATCAGTCCGGTGAGCAACAGGAAGATCTTCACCGTGTCGTAGAGGAAGAAGTGCACCGCGCCGACGGCACGAGTGTGCAGATCAAGCCCCAGCCAGCCGACGATCGCGTCCCAGATGTGCTCGTTGAGCGTGTAGAGGACAGCCCACCCGAGTGCGGCAAGGACAAGAACGCCCGAGGTCCGTGCGCGCATCGAGAGGCCGTCGGGGCCGGCGACGCTGCTCACCTGCTGACCGCTGTCGAGTCGGTGTTGCGGGCATCGGCGAGGGCCCGCAGTGCGGGGATGCCGACGGGTTCGGTGGCGAGCAGTGGGATGACGGCTATGCGGTCGGCGTAATCGTCTCGCACTGTCGAGATCTGGGGAATTTCGGCGGCGGCGCGGCGGCGCAGCAGCGTCGAGGTGGGTTCGGCGGCGGCCAGCGAGTTGTTGATCACCCAGGCCCACGGGTGAATGCCGGCGCGTTCGAGCTCGCCGCAGAGGGCGGCAGCTTCCAGGACCGGGGTGGTCTCGGCGAGGGCGACGATGATGACCTTGGTGAGTTCGGGGTCCTGCAGCCGCATCAGCGGTGTGGTGAAGTGGCGGTCACCGAGTTGGCGGGCGACTTCCCGGTGATAGGAGCCGGTGGCATCCAGCAGCAGCAGAGTGTGCCCGGTCGGTGCGGTGTCGACGACGACGAACTGGCGGCGCGACTCGGCGATGACCTTCGAGAATGCTTGGAAGACAGCGACTTCCTCGGTGCACGGGGACCGCAGGTCTTCGGCGAGCATCAGCCTGCCCTGCTCGTCGAGGTTCGCGCCCTTGGTGGCCAGCACATGCTCGCGGTAGACGCGGGTGGCCTCGACCGGGTCGATGCTGGAGACGGTCAGATGTTCCAGTGAGCCGTGCAGGGTGTCGGTGAGATGCCCGGCGGGGTCGGTGGTGGTCAGGTGCACCGGGTGGCCGCGCTGTGCCAAGGCGACGGCGATCGCAGCGGCGACAGTGGTCTTGCCCACTCCGCCCTTGCCCATACACATGATCAAGCCCTTGTCGCCGGTGGCGATCTGGTCGATCAGCGCGGCCAGCGGCGCATCGGGCACCTCGACCGCAGGCTGGTCGAGCTGTCCGGTCGCGGCATCGGGGGTGAACAGTGTTGCCAGCGCGTCGATTCCGACGATGTTGGTGGACTTCAGTTCCACCGCATCCAACGGCAGCACCCGCAGTTCCCCGGGAAGGGCGGCGATGGCCTGCTGTTCGCGGCGGTAGATCGCCGAAGCCAACGGATCGGTGTCGTCCGCGGGCTCGGGGAGCACACCGTTGATCACCACGTACTGGTGGTTGAGGCCGATGGCGGCCAGTTCCCGGTGGGTGCGGGTGATCTCAGCCAGCGTCGAGCTCTGAGCGCGGGCCACCAGCACCAGGCGGGTACGCGTCGGATCGGCCAGCGCCTGCACGGCGGCGGCGTAGACGGCGCGCCGTTTCTCCAGTCCGGCCAGCGGGCCCAGGCAGGAGGCGTCGCCCTTGCCCTCGTTGAGGAAGTCCGTCCAGGATCCGGGCAACTGCAGGAGCCGGATGGTGTGGCCGGTGGGGGCGGTGTCGAACAGGACATGATCGAACTGGCCGGTGCGGGCCTCGGAGTCGGTGAGTAGCTCGGTGAACTCGTTGAACGAGGCGATCTCGGTGGTGCAGGAGCCGGAGAGCTGTTCGGTGATCGAGGCCACCTCCGCCTCGGGCAGCAGACCACGGACCGGTCCGACGATGCGCTCCCGATAAGCCGCGGCGGCCTGGTCGGGGTCGATCTCCAACGCCGCCAGCCCGTCCACCGCGGGGATGGCGGTGATGGTGTTGCCGATCGTCAGCCCGAACACCTGCCCGACGTTGGAGGCGGGATCGGTGCTGACCAGCAGCACGGTGCGGCCCTGCCGGGCCAGGGTGATCGCGGTGGCACAGGCGATCGAAGTCTTGCCCACCCCACCCTTGCCGGTGAAGAACAGGAAGCGCGGCGGATCATCAAGGAACTTCATCGGGGGTGCGACTCCTCTGTTTGGTGGTGATGGCGCGGCAGCAGCGGGCCTGCGGTGAAAAGACGATGGGTTAGAGGACGTCGGCGATCTCACCGAGTAGGGCGGCTTTGCCTTTGGCACCGACGATGCGGGTGACGGGCTTGCCGTCCTTGAACAGGATCAGCGTGGGAATCGAGATCACCTGGAAGTCTCGGGCACTGGTCGGGTTGGCGTCGATGTCGATCTTGGCAACCGTCAGCACCCCGGCCTTCTCCTTGGCGATCTCCTCCAGGACGGGGGCGACCATCTTGCACGGTCCACACCAGGGTGCCCAGAAGTCCACCAGCACAGGTGTTTCGCTGGCCAGCACGTCAGCGGCGAAGGAGTCGTCGGTGACGGTCAGCGGTGAGGTGCTCATGGGTGTGCTCCGATCATCTCGGTGGCGTGGTGGGTGTCGGCCAGCCAGCGTTCGGCGTCGATCGCCGCCGCGCAGCCACTGCCCGCGGCGGTGATGGCCTGGCGGTAGGAGCGGTCGACGAGATCCCCTGCGGCGAAAACACCGTCGACCGAGGTCGCGGTGGTACGGCCGCGCACCGCCACGTAGCCCTCGGCGTCCACCTCGACGGTGTCGCGGACGAGCTCCGAGCGGGGATCATGGCCCACGGCGACGAATACCCCGGTAACCGCCAGGACGGACTCCTCACCCGTGAGCGCGTTGCGCACCCGCAGGCCGGCCACGGTGGTGTCGCCTTCCACCGCCACGACGGTGGTGTTGGTCAGGAAGCCGATCTTGTCATTGGCGCGGGCCCGTTCCAGCATGATCTTGGAGGCCCGGAACTCCTCGCGCCGGTGCACGATGGTGACGCTGCGGGCGAACTTGGTCAGGAACGTGGCTTCCTCCATGGCTGAGTCGCCGCCGCCGACCACGGCGATGTCCTGTTCCTTGAAGAAGAACCCGTCGCAGGTGGCGCACGCGCTGACCCCGCGGCCGAGTAGTTCCTGCTCCCCGGGGACACCCAGGTAGCGGGCCGCGGCACCCATGGCCAGGATTACCGCACGTGCCCGGTGCGTCTCACCGTCGGCGGTCACGACCTCTTTGATCGGGCGGTTCAGTGCCACCGATTCGACGTCTTCCATCTGCAGGTCCGCACCGAACCGCAGGGCCTGCTCACGCATCTCGCCCATCAGGTCCGGGCCTTGGATGCCGGTGCGGAAGCCGGGATAGTTCTCCACCTCTGTGGTCGTCATCAGTGCCCCGCCGAACGAGGTCCCTTCGAAGACAAGTGGATTCAACTCCGCACGGGCGGTGTAGATCGCCGCGGTGTAGCCGGCCGGGCCGGATCCGATGATGATGACGTCGTGCACGGGTTGTGAGCTCATAGCCAGTCTTTCG
This sequence comes from Mycolicibacterium aurum, assembly GCA_900078775.1. GTDB lineage: Bacteria > Actinomycetota > Actinomycetes > Mycobacteriales > Mycobacteriaceae > Mycobacterium > Mycobacterium aurum_A. The sequence continues at coordinate 1,798,427 of LT549889.1, read as the reverse complement.
GGTGTTTTGGAGGGATCGTCGCCGGGTCAGCAGCAGCTTGAGGCCGCACCGCCGCAGCAGCCGTCTTCAGGGCCGGTGCCGGTGATGCCCAGGCCGCCGCCGACGGGGACCGCAACCTCTCGCAATCCGGCCCAGGTGCTCAGTTGGGCGCGGTCGGGGTAGCGGCCCGTCATCGCGGTGACGCCGTCGACAAGAACCAACGGCAGCCCGGCCGAGCCGGACAGATGCAGGAAAGCCCTGGCGGCCTCGTTGTCGGCGAAGGCTTGAGGCTCGCCGGCGAGGTTGTAGCGGGTGATGTCACCGCCTTGGGTGCGGATGAAGTCCATGTCGGCGGAGAAGGTGACCAACTGCTGGTCGACGTCCTCCCCGCAGACACCGGTGGCACAGCACAGGGCGGGCTCGAATACCTCGATCTTGCTCATCGGCCTCTCCTTGTCAGATTTGTGGACGAACAGCGCCGTTGGGTTTGGTCATGACCGCGATCAGGTGGATGCCCCGGCGGGCAGGAGTTCGGCGACCAACGCCTCCACACGGGTCCTGATCTCGTCCCGGATCGGGCGCACCGCCTCGATGCCCTTACCGGCCGGGTCCTCCAATTTCCAGTCCCGGTAGCTGGTCCCCGGCAGGACTGGGCAGGCGTCCCCGCAGCCCATCGTGATGACCACATCGGCGGTCTCGACAGCCTAGAAGGTGAGCAGTTTGGGCCTCTGATCGGAGATGTCGATCCCCACCTCGGCCATGGCCTCCACCGCCGCCGGGTTGACCCGCTCGGCCGGGTCGCTGCCCGCCGAGCGAACCTCGACGGCATCGCCGGCCATCTCGCGCAGGAAACCGGCGGCCATCTGGGAACGGCCGGCGTTGTGGATGCAGACGAACAGAACACTCGGACGAGAAACCATGTCGGAGAGAACCTTTCCGTAGGGGTGGAGCTGGGAGAATCAGTTCTGAGCGGTTGCGGGGAATCGTTGACGCAGGGCCAGTGATACGTAGACCAGGGCGACCAGGACCGGAACCTCGATCAGCGGGCCGACCACCCCGGCCAGGGCCTGGCCGGAGGTGGCGCCGTAGGTGGCGATCGCCACCGCGATGGCGAGTTCGAAGTTGTTTCCGGCGGCGGTGAACGCCAGGGTGGTGGTGCGCTGGTAGCCCAGGCCGATCGCCGCGCCGAGCAGATAGCCCCCACCCCACATGATGGCGAAATAGGCCAGCAGCGGCAGCGCGATGCGCACCACGTCCAGCGGGCGACTGGTGATCTGATCACCCTGCAGCGCAAAGAGAATCACGATGGTGAACAGCAGCCCGTACAGCGCCCACGGCCCGATGCGGGGAAGGAACCTGGATTCGTACCAGTCGCGGCCCTTGGCCTTCTCCCCGAATCGCCGGGAGAGGTACCCGGCCAACAGCGGGATGCCGAGGAAGATCAGCACCGATTTGGCGATCTGCCAGGGTGAGGCGCTGATGGTGGTCTGTTCCAGGCCCAGCCAGCCGGGCAGCACCGACAGGTAGAACCAGCCCAGGACGGCGAACATGAAGACCTGGAAGATCGAGTTCAGCGCGACCAGTACCGCGGCGGCCTCGCGGTCGCCGCAGGCCAGGTCGTTCCAGATGATGACCATGGCGATGCAGCGGGCCAGGCCGACGATGATCAGGCCGGTGCGGTACTCGGGCAGGTCGGGCAGCAGCAGCCAGGCCAGGGCGAACATCAAGGCCGGGCCGAGCACCCAATTCAGGAACAGCGAGCTCAACAGCAGCTTGCGGTCCCCGGTGACGGTGTCGAGGCGGTCATAGCGCACCTTGGCCAGCACCGGGTACATCATGATCAGCAGTCCCAGGGCGATGGGCAGCGAAATGCCGTCGAGCTGAACGCTTTCCAAAGCGGTGTTCAGGCCCGGGGTCCAGCGGCCGAGCAGCAGGCCGGCGACCATCGCCAAGCCGATCCACACCGGCAGGTAGCGATCCAGCGTGGAGAGCCTGTCGGTCACCTGCGCGTCGGTGTTCACGGTGTCGGTCACACCGAAACCCCCACCGCGGCAGTCGAATCAGTGCCCGCCTTGAGCAACGTCGACAGCATTGCCAGCGCCTCGGGCACCACCGCGTAGTACACCCACGATGCCCGGCGCTGCGACGTCAGCAAGCCGGCATCCCGCAACACCTTCAAGTGATGGGACACCGTCGGCTGCGAGACGTCCACCCCGGCGGAGATGTCACACACGCAGGCCTCACCGCCGGCATGGCTGGCCACCGAACTGAGCAACTGCAGCCGCACCGGATCTGCCAGAGCTTTGAACTTCGTCGCCAGGTCCACCGCCGCGGCCATGCTCAACGGCTCGGCCACCAACGGGACCACCGGGCAGGACTGAGCCCCTTGCTTCGACATGAGTCGATATTGACAGAGATCGAATCAAGGTGCAAGTGACCAGTTGATGAACCGACGTTTACCGGCTTGATCGCCGGAGCAACCCACATCGATGCCGGTCAGGTCCGCTTTCCATTAACCTGCGCCGTCTGGGAGGGGTCAGGTCCCCCCTCGGGCGCACACTCTTTTTGGATCATCCAGTGATCAACTCCGACAGTCGTTCCGCGGCCCCACTGCCCGGAACCGGCAGGTACGCCACGATCTGTACATCGGGTGCGTCTGCGGGCGTCAGCTGATGATGCTCGAGGCGCAACTCCCCGACCCGAGGGTGGAAGAACCGGCGCTCCCGGGAGGCGAATCGCTCGACGCCGCTGGCCTGCCAACCCACCCGGAAGTGCTCACTGTCGGCGAACAACCGGTCAATGAGCGCGGTGTAGGACGGCTCCCCCACCCGCGGCCCGGCCTCGGCCCGGAACTCGGCCAGGAACCGTTGGCTGTCGACCTCCCAGTCCGGCAACAACTCCCGGATGGCCGGATCCAGGAACACCAGCGCCAACAGATTGCGGTCGCCGGGCGCGGTGGTCTCCACATTCGGGTACAGCGCCGCATACGCCCGGTTCCAGGCGACGATGGTCCAGGTCGGGCCGATGGCGAACGCCGGATAGCCGGCCAGTGCGTCCAGGAAGCGCTGGATGTGCGGGGGCGGCGGTCCGGCGTGCACGGTGGGTGCGGTATCGGCGGTGTAGCCGCCGAGGGCCAGCACATAGTCGTGTTCGGCGGGCGAGAGCCGCAGTGCGTGCCCGACCGCGTCGAGCACCTGTTTGGACGGGTTGATGTCGCGGCCCTGCTCCAGCCAGGTGTACCAGGTGGCGCTCACCCCGGACAGCACCGCGACCTCCTCGCGGCGCAGGCCGGTGGTCCGCATCCGCGGCACGGCGGGGAAGCCGAGTTCGGCCCGCGGGGCGGCCTCACGCCGGGCCCGCAGGAACTCCCCCAGCGCCATCCGCTGCCGACTGCGTTTGTCCATGGGTTCAGGGTAGTAGTGCCAGTACTAGTATCAACACCGTCTTCCCACGTAGGTGCCCGGAACGGCAGGCTTTCTGTTATGGCTGAACTCAGGTCTCGCACGGTCACCCACGGTCGCAACATGGCGGGGGCGCGCTCGTTGCTACGTGCCGCCGGCGTCGCCGGCTCCGACATCGGCAAGCCCATCGTGGCGGTGGCCAACAGCTTCACCGAGTTCGTCCCGGGGCACACCCACCTGCAACCGGTCGGCCGCATCGTGTCCGAGGCCATCAGCGCCGCCGGCGGGGTGCCGCGCGAGTTCAACACCATCGCCGTCGACGACGGCATCGCCATGGGCCACGGCGGCATGCTGTACTCGCTGCCCAGCCGTGAGCTGATCGCCGACTCGGTGGAGTACATGGTCAACGCGCACTGCGCCGACGCGCTGGTGTGTATCTCCAACTGCGACAAGATCACCCCCGGCATGCTGATGGCCGCGCTGCGGCTGAACATCCCCACCGTGTTCGTCTCCGGCGGGCCGATGGAGGGCGGCACCGCCGTGCTGGTCGACGGCACCGTGAAGACCCGGCTGAACCTGGTCTCCGCGATCGCCGACGCGGTCAACACCGAGGTCTCCGACGACGACATCAACCGCATCGAAGAGGCCGCCTGTCCCACCTGCGGGTCCTGCTCGGGCATGTTCACCGCGAACTCGATGAACTGCCTCACCGAGGCGCTCGGCCTGGCCCTGCCCGGCAACGGCTCGGTGCTGGCCACCCACACCGCGCGGCGCGCCCTCTACGAGAAGGCCGGCGCCACCGTGATGGACATCGTGCGCCGCTACTACGACCACGACGACCCGAGCGTGCTGCCGCGCGCCATCGCCACCCGCGAGGCATTCGACAACGCGATGGCACTCGACATCGCGATGGGCGGATCCACCAACACCGTGCTGCACCTGCTGGCCGCCGCCCGCGAGGCCGAACTCGACTACACCCTCGAGGACATCGAGAAGCGCAGCCAGATGGTGCCCTGCCTGTGCAAGGTCGCCCCCAACGGCCACTACCTGATGGAGGACGTGCACCGCGCCGGCGGCATCCCGGCCATCCTCGGTGAGCTGTGGCGCGGCGGGCACCTGCACGAGACGGTGCACACCGTGCACACCGGCTCGCTGGCGGAGTGGCTGCGCGACTGGGACATTCGCGGCGGCTCCGCCACCGATGAAGCCGTCGAGCTGTTCCACGCCGCACCGGGCTGTGTCCGTTCGGCCTCGGCTTTCTCGCAGTCCGAGCGCTGGGAGAGCCTGGACACCGACGCCGAGGGCGGTTGCATCCGCAATATGGCCAACGCCTACTCGGCCGACGGCGGGCTGGCGGTGCTGCGCGGCAATCTGTCGGTGGACGGCTGCATCGTCAAGACCGCCGGTGTCGACGAATCCATCTGGAAGTTCTCCGGCCCGGCCGTGGTGCTGGAGTCCCAGGAGGACGCGGTGGACGCCATCCTCAACAAGCGGGTGCAGCCCGGTGACGTGGTGGTGATCCGTTACGAGGGCCCCAAGGGCGGCCCCGGTATGCAGGAAATGCTCTATCCGACGGCCTATTTGAAGGGCCGCGGACTGGGCGCCCAGTGCGCGCTGATCACCGACGGCCGGTTCTCCGGCGGCACCTCGGGTCTGTCGATCGGGCACGTCTCCCCCGAGGCCGCCGCCGGCGGCACCATCGCGCTTGTGGCCGACGGTGACCTGATCACCATCGACATCCCGCACCGCAGCATCCAGGTCGACGTGCCCGACGAGGAACTCGACCGCCGCCGCGCGGCGCTGGAGGCCTCCGGCGGCTACCGGCCCAGGAACCGTCAGCGCACCGTCTCGGCCGCGCTGCGTGCCTACGCGGCCCTGGCGCTGTCGGCCGACAAGGGTGCCGTCCGCGACATCGACGCCGTCTAGGCCAGCGCCGCAGCCAGATACGGTGCGGTGCGGCTGCGCTTGTGCGCGGCCACCCGCTGCGGGGTGCCGGCCACCACCACGGTGCCGCCCGCGTCACCGCCCCCGGGTCCCAGGTCGATGACGTGATCGGCGCCGGCCACCACGGTCATATCGTGCTCGGCCACCACCACGGTGTTCCCCGCGTCGACCAGGCGGTGCAGCTGGGCCTCCAGCAGTTCGACATCGGCGGGATGCAGGCCGGTGGTGGGTTCGTCGAGCACGTAGACGGTGTGCCCGCGCTGGGCGCGCTGCAGCTCGGTGGCCAGCTTGATGCGTTGCGCCTCACCGCCGGACAGTTCGGTGGCCGGTTGCCCGAGCCGCAGATAACCCAGCCCGACATCGCGCAGGGTGGCCAGACTCCTTGCCGCGCTGGGCAGATCGGCCAGGAACTCGGCGGCCTCGTCCACCGTCATGGCCAGCACGTCGGCGACGGTGCGGTCCCGGTAGGTGACCTGCAGCGTCTCGTCCGAGTAGCGGGCACCGCCACACGCCGGGCATCGCGCGTAGGTGCCGGGCAGGAACAGCAACTCGACCGCCACGAAGCCCTCGCCCTGGCAGGTGTCGCAGCGGCCCGCGGCGACGTTGAACGAGAACCGGCCCGCGGTCCAGCCCCGCCGGCGGGCTTCCTCGGTGTCGGCGAATGCCTTTCGCACCGCGTCGAACAGCCCGGTGTAGGTCGCCAGATTGGAACGCGGGGTCCGCCCGATCGGCTTCTGGTCCACGGTCACCAACCGGCCGATGACCTCGGCCCCGTCCACGCTCACCCCGATGCTGGCGTCCTGGTCGATGTCGAGCAGTTCGGTGTCCCCGTCGCCGGTGTCCTCGACCGGTTCGGAGATACCCAATTCGCGGGCGATGACGTCGCCGAGCACCTTGCAGACCAGCGTCGACTTGCCCGATCCGGATACCCCGGTGACCGCGACGAACGTACCCAGCGGGATGTCGACGTCGACCCCACGCAGATTGTGAAAGGCGATGCCGCGCAGCCTCAGTGTGCCCACCGGGGTCCGGGCCGTGGTGCCGGCCGTGGGCCGCGACTCGAACAGATAGGACCGGGTGACCGAGCACTCCACATCGGCGAGACCGGCCACCGGCCCGCTGTAGAGCACGTCACCGCCGCGCTCGCCGGCCCCCGGCCCGACGTCGACGACCCAGTCGGCGCGGCGCACCACATCCATATCGTGTTCGACGACGAACAGCGAGTTCCCGGCGCGCCGCAGCCGGTCGAGCACCTCGAGCAGGGTCTCGGCGTCGGCCGGGTGCAGGCCGGCCGACGGCTCGTCCAGGACGTAGAGCACGCCGAACAACCCGGCGCGCAACTGGCTGGCCAGTCGCAGACGCTGCAGCTCACCGGGCGACACCGAGGGGGTGCGCCGGTTCAGGCTCAGGTAGCCGAGCCCGAGGTCGACCAGGACGCCGATCCGGGCCACCAGATCGGCGGCGATCATGGTGGCGACCTCGGTGTGCTCACCGGATTCGGTGGACTCGTAGGCGGCCTCGAATTCCGTTCGGGTGGCGGCCGGTTCGAGCACCTCGGCGAGCGCCTGCAGCGGCAGTGCCACCAGTTCGGCGATGTTGTGCCCGGCAAAGGTCACCGCCAGCGCCTCGGGGCGCAGGCCCGCACCGGCACAGGCCGGGCAGTCGATGCTGTCCACATATTGCAGGGCGCGGCGACGCATCATGGCGCTCTGCGAATTGGCCAGGGTGTGCCGGATGTGGCGTTCGGCGCTGGAGAAGGTGCCGTTGTAGTAGTAGTCCGCGGTGACCGGGTGCCGGCTCGGGTCGATCTCGACGGTGGGCTGCTCCTCGGTGAACAGGATCCAATCGCGTTGCCGCTTGGGTAGTTTGCGCCACGGCTTGTCAATGTCGTAGCCGAGCGTGATGAGGATGTCACGCAGGTTCTGGCCCTGCCAGGCGCCCGGCCAGGCCGATACCGCTCCCTCGCGGATGGTCAGCGACGGGTCGTGCACCAGCGTCTGTTCGGTGACCCGGTGGATGCGGCCGAGGCCGTGGCAGTCCGGACAGGCACCGACGACGGTGTTCGAGGAGAAGGCATCGGAGTCCAGCCGTTCGGTGGCGCCGGGCGGGTAGGTCCCGGCGCGCGACATGAGCATCCGCAGCAGATTCGACAGTGTGGTGACGGTGCCGACGGTGGAGCGGCTGCTGGTGGCCCCACGCCGCTGCTGCAGCGCGACCGCGGGCGGCAGTCCGGTGATGTCGTCGACCTTGGGTGCGTCGTTGGGCAACAGCAGCCGGCGCGCGTAGGGGGCCACTGATTCGAAGTAGCGCCGTTGTGCCTCGGCGTAGATGGTGCCGAAAGCCAGCGAGGACTTCCCCGATCCGGAAACGCCGGTGAACACCACGAACGCGTCGCGTGGAGCGGCGACGTCCACGGCCCGCAGGTTGTGCACGCGGGAGGCGTACACCCGGACGTAGGGGTCTGTTTCGTCGCTCACCGTTCCATTGTGCTCGGCCGCCTGCAGGTCGGCTCAGTACACGTCGCGCACGTAGCGTTTGGTGGCCACGAGTTCCTTCTTGTAGTCGTGGGCGGCCTCGGCCGACATCGACCCGTGCTTGCGGATGATGGTCGTCAGGGTGTCATCGACGTCGCCGGCCATCCGGCTGGCGTCCCCGCACACGTAGAAGTGCGCTCCGTCCTCCATCCACCGCCACAGCTCGGCGCCGGCGTCAAGCATCTTGTGCTGCACGTAGATCCGGCTGGCCTGGTCCCTCGAGAAGGCCAGATCGAGATGGTTGAGCAGCCCGTCGGCCACCCACTGCTCCAGATCGTCGCGGTAGTAGAAGTTCTCGGCGCGGTGCTGGTCGCCGAAGAACAGCCAGTTGCGCCCGGTGTGCCCGAGCGCTCGGCGTTCCTGCAGGAAGCCACGGAAGGGCGCGATCCCGGTTCCCGGGCCGACCATGATCATCGGGGTCGACGATTCGGCGGGCGGCCGGAAATTGGGTGAGCGCTGCACGAACACCGGTACCGCGGCGGCCCGGTCGGCCAGGTGGGTGGAGGCCACCCCGCCCCGGTTGGCGCCGCGGGCGCTGCGGTAGCGCACCACGGACACCGTCAGCTGAACTTCGTTGGGGCTGACCAGCGGGCTGGAGCTGATCGAGTACTGCCGCGGGGTCAGCCGCACCAGGGCGTCCTGCCACTGCACCGCATCGGCACGCACCGCGAACTCCTCGACGATGTCGAGGCCGTTGCGGCCGTCCAGCCAGCGGTCGAGGTTGTCCCGGCGCTTGCCTGACTGTTTGGCCTCACGGCAGTGCTCGGCGACGAAGCTCAACAGGTTGGGGGTGATCCGGCAGATGTCGTAGGAGCAGGTGAGCGCGCTGCGCAGATCGGTGTCGGCGCCGTCGACCTCGATGATCTCGTTGCCGGACAGCCCGGTCGCGGTCAGCCAGGCGGTCACCGACTCCGCCGAGTTGGTGACGAACACCCCGAGCGAGTCTCCCACCGAATATCCGGCCCCGTGCTCGGCGACGTGTTCGGAGATGTCGAAACCGAACTGGCGCACCTCCTTCCGGGCCGACAGCGGGGTCAGCCGGGTGTTGCGGCACACCGGTGCGAGCAGCGGGGCATTGCGGGTCAGCGGGGCCGGCGCGGCCGGCGTCGGTGCGGCCGCCGCGATGCCGGTGGTCCCCAGGCCGGCGACCAGTTCGTCGGCCCAGGCGGCCATCGGGACCTCGTCGTAGATCTCACAGTCCACCCGGTCCAGGGTCCGGCTCGCGCCGAGGTCGGCCAACCGGGCGTCCAGTGACTTGGCGTGCCCGCAGAAGTTGCCGTAGGCCTTGTCGCCGATGCCCAGCACCGCGTACCGCACCCCGTCCAGGGTGGGGGCGTCCGGGGCGGTGAGGCGTTCCCAGAACTCCGCGCCGTTGTCCGGTGGCCCGCCGTCACCGAAGGTACTGGTCACGAACACGACCTGCGCGGCGGCGGCGACGTCCGCCAGGTCCGCCTCGTTCATGCTCACCAACCGGGCGCCGGGCAACCGCCCGGCGAGCTGGGCGGCGAACTCCTCGGCGTTGCCGGTCTGGGAGGCCCACAACACCATCGGACCGGTCTCTCCGGCGGGTTCGGGGATGGCCCGCGAATACGTTCCGGCGAGCAGTCCGTCGACCCACAGCCGGACCTGGGTGCGCACCGGCGCCGAAGCCGGGAGCACCGGCACACCCGTCGGCGGGGTTTTCAGGCCGGTGAAGAACCCGGCCAGATAGAACCGCTCGTCATCGGTGAACTCCGGTGCGGCGCCGCCCAGTCCGAGCGGGTCCGGCCGCTCGGGTGCGACGGGACGCAGCCGGACCGCGCAGACCTTCAGTTCGGGCTGCAGGGAGTCGGCGTCGACGGCGTCGTTGGTCAAGGCGTTCACCGTGAGGCGCTCACCGTGTTCGTCGTTCCAGTGGAACGGCGCCCACACGTTGCCCGGCTGTACCCGGTCGGTGATGACGACCGGCAGTACCGCCGAACCGCGCCTCGAGGTGAGCTCGACGCGGTGCCGTGCGGTGATGCCCTGCGCCGCCGCGTCTTCGGGGTGGATCTCGACGAACGGGGCGCCGTTGAGCTTGTTGAGTTTGTCCACCCGCCCGGTCTTGGTCATGGTGTGCCACTGATGCTGCAGGCGACCGGTGTTGAGCACCATCGGGTACTCGTCGTCGGGAAGTTCACGGGCGTCCATGTGCGGCCGGGCGAAGAACTTGGCGCGCCGCGATCCGGTGGCGAACGCCAACCGGGGCCGGCGCCCGTGCTCGTCGAGGTGCAGGGTCTGGGACACCCCGTCGTTCAGGTACCTGATGGGATGGCGGTCCCGCCCGTCCCCGGGCGGGCAGGGCCACTGCAGCGGCGCCTCACGCAGCCGTTCGTAGCTGGCGCCACGCAGGTCGTATCCGGTGCGCGGATTGGCGAACCGGCGGATCTCGTCGAAGATCTCGGCGCTGGACTTGTAGGCGAAATCGTCACCGAAACCCAGGTATTCGGCGACCCCGCAGATCAGTTCCCAGTCCGCCCGGGCCTCCCCGACTGGCGGCACGGACTGCGGTAGCAGGGTCAGGTTGCGCTCCGAGTTGATCATCACCGCGTCGGCCTCGGCCCACAGTGCGGCCGGCAGCATGATGTCGGCGTACCGGTTGGTGGCGGTGTCGCGGTAGGCGTCCTGGGTGATCACCAGTTCGGCGTTCTCCAGGCCACGGATGACGGTGTCCCGATTCGGCACGCTGGCAACGGGATTGGTGCAGATGATCCAGCACGCCTTGATGTCGCCGGCGGCGGCCTGCTCGAACATCGCGACGGTGCCCGGGCCGACGTCGGGTCGGATGGTGCCCGGTTCCAGACCCCACTGCTCTTCGCAGAAGGCCCGGTCCTCCGCCGAGAGCACCGTCCGCTGGCCGGGCAATCCGGGCCCCATGTAACCCATTTCGCGCCCGCCCATGGCATTGGGCTGCCCGGTGAGCGACATCGGCCCGCTGCCGGGCCGGCAGATGGCGCCGGTGGCCAGGTGCAGGTTGCAGATCGCGTTGGTGTTCCAGGTGCCGTGCGTACTCTGGTTCAGGCCCATCGTCCAGCAGGTCATCCACTCCCCCGACTCGGCGATCATCGCCGCGGCGGTGCGGATGTCGGCCTCCGGGATGCCGGTGATCTCGGCGACCCGTTCCGGCGGGTAGTCGGCCAGGAACGCCGGCATGTCCTCCCAGCCCTCGGTGTGCGCGGCGATGAATTCGGCGTCGATGTCCCCGTTCTCGACCAGCAGATGCAGCAGCCCGTTCAGCAGCGCCAGATCGGTGCCCGGGTTGATCGCCAGGTACAGGTCGGCCCGGTCGGCGGTGGCGGTGCGGCGCGGGTCCACCACGATGAGTTTGGCGCCCGCCTTGAGCCGGTCGGCCATTCGCAGGAACAGGATGGGATGGCAGTCGGCCATGTTGGCGCCGATGACGAAAAACAGGTCGGCGGAGTCGAAGTCGGTGTAGGAACCCGGTGGGCCGTCGGCGCCCAGGGACTGCTTGTATCCGGTGCCCGCACTGGCCATGCACAGCCGGGAGTTGGATTCGATGTGCACCGTGCGCAGATAGCCCTTGGCCAGTTTGGTCGCCAGGTACTGGGCCTCCAGCGACATCTGCCCCGACACGTACAGCGCGACGGCATCGGGTCCGTGGGTGTCGACGATGGCGCGCAGCCGGCGGCCGGCCTCGGCGACGGCCTCGTCCACCGGCATCGGTTCGGGCTGCTCGCCGCGTGCCCCGCGGACCAGGGCAGTGTCCAGCCGGTTGTCCGTCGCGGCCATCAGCTCGGCGTGGGTGGCCCCCTTGGTGCACAACCGGCCGAAATTGGTGGGATGCAGCCTGTCCCCGCCGACCTTCGCGATGACGGGCAGCCCGGTACCCGGATCCGGGGCGGTGGTCACCTCCATGCCGCAGCCCACTCCGCAGTAGGAGCAGGCGGTGCGGGTGGTGCCGGGAGGCGTCATGCGACCATCGTCAGCGGGCACTGTTCCGGTTCCTTTGAGGCGACGTTAGCGCGACGAAAACTGCGCCTCACAACGAGCCCCACCCCGCGGTGAGCTCGCTGTGAGGGCAGCCTGTCCGTGTTGTTGATGCAGGTCAAGCGGTGACTGCCTGCTCGGGCAGCCGGTCTTCGGTGGCGGGCCGCCGGGCCGCGCCCATCCGCAGGAAGACGAACCAGGTGACGAACGCGCAGACCACGTAGAAGCCCAGGAACACCCAGAACGCGTTGGTGGCCGACTTCGCGTCGCTGACGTAGGACATCCGCAGCACGATGTTGATGGCCACCCCACCCAGCGCGCCGATGGCGCCGGCGAAACCGATCAGGGCGCCGGACATGCTGCGCGACCAGGCGGCCTTCTCGTCCTTGCTCCACTCATCGTGGCCTTGTGCCTTGGCCTCGAAGATCGACGGGATCATCTTGTAGGTCGAGCCGTTGCCCAGCCCGGACAGGATGAACAGCAGGATGAATCCGGCCACGTAGGCGGCCATCTGGGCGCCGGTGGGCGCACCCGACATCGAATCGTCCAGCACGCCGGCGGCGACCAGGATGCCCGCGGAGAAGATCATCGCGACGAACACGTAGAGGGTGATCTTGCCGCCGCCGATGCGGTCGGCCAGCTTGCCGCCGAACGGCCGCGAGATCGACCCGAGCAGCGGACCCAGGAACGCGATCTGGGCGGCGTGCAGCGAGGCCTGGGCGGGGGTGTCGCCGCCGGCCAGGAAGTTGATCTGCAGCACCTGACCGAAGGCGAAGGAGAAGCCGATGAACGAGCCGAAGGTGCCGATGTACAGGAAGCTCATCACCCAGGAGTGGCTGTAGCGCAGGGCTTCTGCCATGGCCCCGAGGTTCGAGCGCTGGTTGCCGAGGTTGTTCATCGACAGCGCGGCGCCGACCGCGGCCAGCCCGACCAGCACCAGGTAGATGGCGCACACGATGTAGGGCGCGGTGTTGCCGACGGTGGCGATCACCAGCAGGCCGATCAGCTGGATGAACGGTACGCCGATGTTGCCGCCACCGGCGTTGAGCCCCAGCGCCCACCCCTTGAGCCGCTGTGGGTAGAAAGCGTTGATGTTGGTCATCGAGGAAGCGAAGTTGCCGCCGCCCAAGCCGGCGAAGGCGGCGACGATCATGAAGGTGGTGTAGGAGGCGCCCGGCTGAGCCATCACCCACAGCGTCATCACCATCGGGATGAGCAGCAGCAGCGCGCTGACGACGGTCCAGTTGCGGCCGCCGAAGCGAGCGGGGGCGATGGTGTACGGGATGCGCATGAATGCGCCGATCAGGGTGGGCATGGCCACCAGGTAGAACTTGCCCGCGGCGTCGATGCCGTACACGTCCTGCGGCATGAACAGCACCATGACCGACCAGATGGACCACACCGAGAAGCCGACGTGCTCGGCGAAGATCGACCAGAGCAGGTTGCGCTTGGCGATCACCTTCCCGGGGGTCTGGCCGTCGGCGCCCTCCCAGGCATCGACATCTTCGGCATCCCAATGCGCGATGTCTCGATTGCGGCTTGTTTTGAGCACGAGGTCCTCCCAGCAGCGGAAACGGTTGAGAGGAAAGCTATGTGTCGGCAATGCCGCATCCGTTGCCCCGCGGTGTCGTGTTTGTCAACACCTACTCACCACGATGGAGTGCGCGGTGGTGCGCAGCGGTACTCACGGTGGAAGCACCGCGGAAATATCGCCGAAACAAAGTTCGGCGCAGCCTGGATCCGCCGGTGGCAATGCTCGGTTGGTCAGCCTTTACGCCGGAACCACCGCGGACGACGAGACGTCTTGCCGGCTACAGCGGGGGCGGCAGCGGGCGCTTCCGGAGCAGCCGGTGGCTCGGACTCTTCAGTGGCCGAACCGGATTCGGCCTCGGGCGCTTCGGGCTCTCCAGCCGCGGGCTCTGCGATCGCGGGCTCTTCGGCTTGTTCGCCTTCTTCGGCTGCGGACGTCTCGGCGTCGCTCACTTCAGCCGTAGCCTCTTCGGCCTCGACTTCATCACCGTCGACGTCTTCGGCTTCGGCTTCGGCGGTGGCAGCATCGACCGACTCGAGCACCTCGGCGACGATCGCCTCTGCCTCTGCCTCTGCCTCGGTGTCTTCGGCCAGCGCGTCGCTGTCGCCGGTTCCGTCGGCGAGGTCGGCTTCGGACTCGAGTTCTTCGGCTTCGGCCTCGTCGGCTTCGGCCTCTTCGAGTTCGGCTTCTTCGGTGGCTTGATCTTCAGCGTCGAGTGCGTCGGCCAGCTCCGCCTCTGGTTCGGCCTCAGCTTCGATCTCTGCCTCGGCCTCGAGCGCCTCGGCTTCATCCTCGGCCTCGGCCTCGGCCTCGGCCGCCGACTCTTCGACGTCGGCCGACTCCTCGTCGACGACGATCTCGGCCTCGACGGTGACCGGCGTGCTCGCTTCGGCTTCGGGCTGCACTCCCGCCACCGACTTCGCGGCCTCGGCCTCTTCGGCTGCGGCCTCCTCCTCGGCGTCGAGTGCGTCGGCCAGCTCCGCCTCTGGTTCGGCCTCAGCTTCGATCTCTGCCTCGGCCTCGAGCGCCTCGGCTTCATCCTCGGCCTCGGCCTCGGCCGCCGACTCTTCGACGTCGGCCGACTCCTCGTCGACGACGATCTCGGCCTCGACGGTGACCGGCGTGCTCGCTTCGGCTTCGGGCTCCACTCCCGCCACCGACTTCGCGGCCTCGGCCTCTTCGGCCGCGGCCTCCTCCTCGGCGTCGAGTTCGTCGGCCAGCTCCGCTTCTGCCGACCCATCGGCCTCCTGGTCGGCCTCCTGGTCGACCTCGGCCACCACGAGCACTTCGGCCGCGACGCCCTCTTCGACCTCGTCCGCCTCCTCGGCGGCCTCCGCGACGGCGGTATCGGGCTCGTGCGCACTCGCGGTGCCCTCATCCTCGACGTCACCGGCGGCCTTGGCCGCTGCCACGACACCGGTCATCGCGCCCACCGCGATCACCTCGGTGGCCGGCTCCTCGGCCTCTTCAAGAGCATTGCCCCGCAAGGACGCCGGGTCCTCGCGGCCCTTGGGTGCGGCCATGATGTACACGACGGCGGCGATGAACACGAACGTCGCGGTGAACGAGTTCACCCGGATACCGGCGATCAGCGTCGCGGTGTCGCTGCGCATCAGTTCGATCCAGAACCGGCCCAGGCAGTACCCCGCCACATACAGCGCGAACACCTTGCCGTGGCCGAGCTTGAAGCGGCGGTCCGCCCAGATGAGCAGCGCGAAGATCAGCAGATTCCACAGCAGTTCGTACAGGAACGTCGGGTGCACCACGGCCAGCAACTCACCGGTGGACACCCCGTTGAGGGTGTCGCGGAACCCGGCGGCATCCACCCGCTCGTAGATTTCCAGCCCCCACGGCAGATCCGTGGCGCGACCGTAGAGTTCCTGGTTGAAGTAGTTACCGAGCCGGCCGATCGCCTGCGCCAGAATGATTCCCGGCGCGATCGCATCGCCGAACGCGGGCAGCGGGATTCCGCGGCGTCGGCAGGCGATCCACGCGCCGAGGGCGCCGAGCGCCACCGCGCCCCAGATGCCCAGACCACCGTCCCAGATCCGGAAGGCCGCCCCGAGTCCGGCGCCACCGGCACCGAAATAGGTCGGCCAGTCGGTCAGGACGTGATACAGCCGGCCACCGACGAGCCCGAACGGCACCGCCCACAAGGCGATGTCGTAGATGACGCCGCGTTCACCGCCGCGCGCCTCCCACCGGCGATCGCCGATGACGAGCGCGGCGACGATGCCGACGATGATGCACACCGCGTAGGCGCGCAGCGGGACGGGGCCGAGGTACCAGACACCCTGAGCGGGGCTCGGGATGTAGGCCAGGGTCGTCACCGTCATGCGCGTACCGCCTGCCGAACGCCTTCGGCCAGTTCGGCGGTCAGCGCCCGCAGCGCGGGTAGACCGTCGTCGAGTGCGGACACCAGCGCGGACCCGACGATCACCCCGTCGGCGTAGGCGCCGATCTCGGCGGCCTGCGCTCGCGAGCGCACCCCGAGCCCGACGCCGACCGGGATGTCGGAGATCTGCCGGACCCGGTTCACCAGTTCCGGCGCGGCGTTGGACACCGCGTCACGGGCGCCGGTCACGCCCATCGTGGACGCCGCGTAGACGAACCCGCGGGAGGCCTGCACGGTCGCGGCGAGCCGCTCCGGGGTGGAGGACGGGGCCACCAGGAAGATCCGGTCGAGGTTGTGCCGGTCGGAGACCTCCAACCACTCGTCGGCCTCATCGGGGATCAGATCGGGGGTGATCAGCCCGAGCCCGCCGGCCGCGGCCAGGTCGCGGGCGAAGGTGTCGACGCCCTTGCGCAGCACCGGGTTCCAGTAGCTCATCACCACCGCGCTACCGCCGGCGTTGCTGATCGCCTCGACCGCGCGCAGCGCGTCGTACACCCGCACACCACCGGCCAGGGCGGCCTCGGTGGCGCGGGCGATGGTGGGTCCGTCCATGCCGGGGTCGGAGTAGGCGATGCCCACCTCGATGATGTCGGCGCCGGCCTCGACCATCGCCGTCATCGCCGAGATGGAGGTCTGGACATCGGGGTAGCCGGTCGGCAGGTACCCGATGAGCGCGGAGCGACCCTCGGCCCGGCAGCTGTCGAAGACCTTCGAGAGCCGACTCACGCGTCCTCCATGATTCCGAACCACTTGCCGGCGGTCTCCACGTCCTTGTCGCCGCGGCCGGACAGGTTCACCACGACGATCGCCCCGGGACCGAGTTCGGTGGCCAGCTTCACCCCGCCGGCCACCGCGTGCGCCGACTCGATGGCCGGGATGATGCCCTCGGTGCGGCACAGCAGCAGGAACGCGTCCATCGCTTCGGTGTCGGTGATCGGCCGGTACTCGGCGCGGCCGGAGTCCTTGAGCAGCGCATGCTCGGGGCCCACGCCCGGGTAGTCCAGACCGGCTGAGATGGAATGGGATTCGAGAGTCTGCCCGTCCTCGTCCTGCAGCAGGTAGGAGAACGAACCCTGGAACGCCCCCGGCGACCCGCCGGTGAAGGTCGCGGCGTGCCGTCCGGTCTCCACCCCGTCACCGGCGGCCTCGAAGCCGACCAGGCGGACCTCGGGGTCGTCGATGAAGGCGTGGAAGATGCCGATCGCATTGGACCCGCCGCCGACGCATGCGGCCACGGCATCGGGCAGTCGGCCGGCCTGCTCGCGGATCTGTACCCGGGCCTCCATGCCGATGATGCGCTGGAAATCGCGGACCATCAACGGGAAGGGATGCGGTCCGGCCGCGGTCCCGAAGCAGTAAAAGGTGTTGTCGGCGTTGGCAACCCAGTCGCGGAACGTCTCGTTGATGGCGTCCTTGAGGGTCTTGGACCCGGATTCGACCGACACCACGGTGGCGCCGAGCAACCGCATCCGGGCCACGTTGAGCGCTTGGCGAGCGGTGTCCACGGCACCCATGTAGATGACGCACTCCAGCCCGAGCAGCGCGCACGCGGTCGCGGTGGCCACCCCGTGCTGACCGGCGCCGGTCTCGGCGATGACCCGGGTCTTGCCCATCTGTCGGGCCAGCAGCGCCTGTCCCAGCACGTTGTTGATCTTGTGGGACCCGGTGTGGTTGAGGTCTTCTCGCTTCAGGAAGATCCGCGCACCGCCGACGTGCGCGGTCAGCCGCTCCGCCTCGTACAGCGGCGACGGGCGCCCGCTGTAGTGGCGCTGCAGCCGGTCCAGTTCGTCGAGGAAGGTCTGATCACTGCGGGCCTTCTCGTAGGCCGCGGTGACCTCCTCGATGACGGCCATCAGCGCCTCGGGGACCAGTCGTCCGCCGTAGGGCCCGAAGTGCCCCTTGGCATCCGGGTCGTGGCTGGTGGGTTCGGCGAGTGCGGCGCTGGTATGCGGCAGCTCGGGGCCGGCGATATCGCCCATGTCTACAGGTTCTTTTCGTACGAGCTCATCGGTGCGGATCAGCGGGCGGGTTTCGGGCACGACGGGTGAGCCCCGGCGGTGACCAGATCGGACACGGCGCTGCGCGGGTCACCGCTGGTGACCAGCCCCTCCCCGACCAGCACCGCATCGGCGCCGGCACCGGCGTAGGCGAGCAGATCGGCGGTGCCGCGGACGCCGGACTCGGCGACCCGGATCACGTTCGACGGCAGCCCCGGCGCGATCCGGGCGAAGCAGTCCCGGTCGACTTCGAGGGTCTTGAGGTCACGCGCGTTCACGCCGATGACGGTGGCCCCGGCCTGCAACGCCCGGTCGGCCTCCTCCTCGGTGTGCACCTCCACCAGGGCGGTCATCCCGAGGGACTCGGTGCGGTCGAGCATCGACTCCAGGGCCTTCTGCTCCAGCGCCGCCACGATCAGCAGCAGCATGTCCGCGCCGTGCGCGCGAGCCTCGTGGATCTGATACGGGCCGATGATGAAGTCCTTGCGCAGAACCGGGATCGACACCGTGGCGCGCACGCTGTCCAGATCGTCAAGCGATCCTTGGAAGCGGCGTTCCTCGGTCAGCACGCTGATGACACGCGCGCCGCCTGCCTCATATGCACGCGCCAGCTCTGCCGGATCTGCAATCGACGCCAGCTCACCACGCGACGGGCTGGCACGCTTGACTTCGGCGATCACAGCGATGCCGGGCGCCCGGAGCGCAGCCAACACGTCAAGTGGTGGGCGTGCGTCCTTGGCCCGCTGCTTGATATCGGCGAAGCTCACGGCAGCTTCACGGGTGGCAACGTCGGCACGGACTCCCTCGATGATGGAGTCGAGCACGGTTGCCGAACTCATTGGCCATCGTCCTTTACCGTCGGCCGGGATCCCCCCGGAGGGGTTTCATCAACCCCGCTGATGCCTTGAGGTTAGTCGGCTGCGCCACACCAGCCGTCACCGACCCTTGATGTCCGGATCGGTACCGGTGTCGGGTGTGCCCGCTTCCCTGGTGGGATCGCTGCCCTCGTCCAGCGCATCCCACATCATCCGCTCGGTCATGCCCGCCGCGTCGGCGCCGTCGGCGGTCTCCGAACGCACCGCGTCACGACGGGCCGCCGGGGTGGCGTAGCGGGCCGTCCCGGCCCGGGCCGTAGCCGCCGCGCGCATCAGGAAACCGGCCGCGACCAGCGCGGTCACCGCGGCCGCGACCGCGACGGCGGCACCGGCGTAGAACCGTTGGGACCCGACCAACGCGGAGACCGGCTCCTCGGCCAGCGTCGCTGCGCGCACCGCGACGTCATGCAGTACCCACTGGCTGATGCCCAGATAGCCGATGCCGGCCGCGGTGACCGCCACCAGGACGGCCACCGCGCGCAGCAGCAGACCGCGGACGGCCAGGGCCGCGACCGCGGCGGCCAGCAACACCAGCGCCAGCGGGACCAGCGCCGTGGACCACTGCGCCCCCGAGAGGGTGGTGGTCTTGGGCTCTCCCAGACCGTCGAACGTGCTGACCTCGACCCAGGGCAGCCGCGAGGCCAGCCACAGCGCCAGTGCGCCGAGCACGAGGAGGGCCTGCGCGATCCTCATCACGGCGTCCCGGACTGCGGTTGGGTGAGCGTCTCGGCGGCCGCGATCGCGCTCAGCACCGCCTTGGCCTTGTTGGAGGACTCGTTGTACTCGTAGGGCCCCTGCGAATCGGCCACGACTCCCCCGCCGGCCTGCACGTAGGCGGTGCCGTTGCGCATCAGCGCGGTCCGGATGGCGATGGCGAAGTCGGCGTTGCCGGCGAAGTCCAGGTAGCCCAGCACGCCGCCATAGAGGCCGCGCCGGGTCAGTTCGACCTCTTCGATGAGCTCCATGGCCCGGACCTTGGGGGCCCCCGACAGCGTGCCGGCCGGGAAGCAGGCCGTGACGGCGTCCAGTGCGGTCCGGTCGTCGGCCAGCTGGCCGGTCACCGTGGACACCAGGTGCATGACGTGGCTGTAGCGCTCGATGTGGCTGTAATCCTCCACCCGCACGGTGCCCGGCTCGCAGACCCGGCCCAGATCGTTGCGGCCGAGGTCGACGAGCATCAGATGCTCGGCGCGTTCCTTCTCGTCGGCCAGCAGCTCCTTCTCCAGGAGCTGATCCTCCTCCTCGGTGTCCCCGCGCCAGCGGGTGCCGGCGATCGGGTGCGTGGTGGCCTTGCCGTCCTTGACCGTGACCAACGCCTCCGGGCTGGAGCCGACGACCGAGAAGTCCAGTCCGCCTTCGCCGTCCGGAACGTTGAGCAGGTACATGTACGGGCTCGGGTTGGTGGCGCGCAGCATCCGGTAGACCTCCAGCGGGTCCGCGGTGGTGCTCACCTCGAACCGCTGCGACGGCACCACCTGGAACGCCTCGCCGGCCTCGATGTCACCGACCAGCTTGTCCACGATGGCGCTGTACTCCTCGACGGTGCGCTGCGCCCGGAACTGCGGCTGCGGACGGCTGAAGGTGGCCACCGCCGACGGCAGCGGCTCGCCGAGCGCGGCGGTCATCACATCGAGGCGGGCCACCGCGTCGTCGTAGGCCTCGTCCACCCGGTCGTCGGTGCCGTTCCAGTTCACCGCGTTGGCGATCAGCGTGATGGTGCCCTCGTGGTGATCCACCGCGGCGATGTCGGTGGCCAGCAGCAGCAGCATGTCCGGCAGGCCCAGATCGTCGACGGCCAGCTCGGGTAGGCGCTCCAGCCGGCGCACCATGTCGTAGGCGAAGAAGCCGACCAGCCCCGAGGACAGCGGCGGCAGCCCGGGCAGCGCGGCGGTGGCCAGCAGATCCAGCGTGCTGCGTAGCGCGTCCAGCGGGTCGCCGCCGGACGGCGCGTCCTGCGGGGTGCTGCCCAGCCACACGGCCTGCCCGTTGCGGACGGTCAACGCCGACGGTGCGCCCGCGCCGATGAAGGACCAGCGCGACCAGGACCGGCCGTTCTCCGCGGACTCCAGCAGGAAGGTGCCGGGGCGGTTGGCGGCCAGCTTGCGGTACGCCGACAGCGGTGTCTCGCTGTCGGCGAGCACCTTGCGGGTGACCGGGACCACCCGATGGCCGGCGGCGAGTTCCCGAAAGACCTCACGAGTCGTGGTGACGGCCAGCGTCTCGGCCGGCGAAGGTTGTTGCACGGGGTCAATCTTCCCAGACGACCGTCAACTGTTCGGCGTAGCGTGGGCAGCCGTGACGCTTATCAAGACCGGTGACCGTGTGGCCGACTTCGAACTGCCCGATCAGACCGGCGCCCGGCGCAACCTCGGCGCGCTGCTCGCCGACGGTCCGGTGGTGCTGTTCTTCTACCCAGCCGCGATGACGCCCGGGTGCACCAAGGAGGCCTGCCACTTCCGCGATCTGGCCGCCGAGTTCGCCGCCGTCGGCGCCTCCCGGGTGGGGATCAGCACCGATGCGGTGGACAAGCAGGCTGAGTTCGCCGATCAGCAGGGCTTCGACTACCCGTTGCTCTCGGACGTCGACGGCGCGGTGGCCACCGCGTTCGGGGTCAAGCGCGGGCTGCTCGGCAAGTTCCTGCCGGTGAAGCGGACGACGTTCGTCATCGACACCGACCGCACCGTCCTCAAGGTGATCTCCAGCGAGTTCAGCATGGACACCCACGCCGACAAGGCGCTCGAGGTGCTGCGGGCCCGCGCCCGGTGACCCCGGTCCTGCAGATCTGCGACGTCACCTTCCGCCGCAACGGCAAGCAGATCATCGAAGGCATCTCCCTGACGGTGCAGCCCGGCGAGCACTGGGCGCTACTGGGACCCAACGGTGCCGGCAAGAGCACCCTGCTGGGATTCTGTGCGGCGGTGACGTTTCCCAGCAGCGGCACCGTGCACATCCTGGGCGCGCAGATGGGCCGCACCGACCTTACGGTGCTGCGCCGGTCCATCGGACACGTCAATCCCCGACACCGGCTGCAGTACCCGCTGACGGTCCGGGAGGTGGTGCTGACCGGGTTCACCGCCACCGTCGACACCGCGGCGCATTGGGCGCCGAGCCCCGAGCAGCGCCGCCGCGCCGACGAGCTGATCGACACCGTCGGGCTGTCGGCCCGCGCGGACGCGGTCTGGCCGACGCTGTCACACGGTGAGCGGGGCCGGGCGCTGATCGCCCGGGCGCTGATCGCCGAGCCGAAACTGCTGCTGCTCGACGAGCCCAGCACCGGGCTCGACGTGGCCGCCCGCGAGCAGCTTTTGGAAACCATTGACACGCTGGACGATACGCATCCGGAGATGGCGTCGATCCTGGTGACCCATCACCTCGAGGAGTTGCCCACCAGCACCACACACGCGCTGCTGATCGGTGCGGGCCGCACCGTGGCCAGCGGTCCGGCGCTGCAGACGGTGACCACCGAGCATGTGTCCGAGGCGTTCCGGCATCCGGTGACGGTGGGCTTCGAAGACGGTCGCTGGAGCGCCCGGGCCAAGGCCGGCTCGCGGGTGATCTAACCCTCGGGTACCTCTGCCTATTGCGCTGGTGCGGTCTGGCGCCGGCGGCGCGCCTCACGGTGCCGGGTGACCGGGGTGGTGTCGATGACCCGCTTGACCATGATCTCCAGGAACCGGGCGGGCTGCAGTTGCGGGGGCACCACGTCGTGGCGGATGACGACGTGCGGCAGCGTGGCCAACGCCTCGTCGACTGCGGCGGTGGCCACGTCGACGATCTCGAAAAGCGTGTCGGGCTCGGCCTTTTCGATGCTGTCGACGGCCTCCTCGGGCGCCTCGAGGACGTCGGCGTCGTAGTCGATCATCACCAGCGCGACCGCGTGATAGGCGTCGTCCTCGGTGCCCAGCTTGCCGAGCAGGTCGATCAGCCATTCGGCCTTGTCGGGTTCGGTGGACAGGATCGTCGAGCGCAGGCCGTAGACGAAGCCGAGCGCGGCCAGCGGATGGCGCAGCCGCAGATTCTTGGCGTCGCCGTAGCTCTCCTCGACGCGGTTGGCGGCGTTCTTGCCGAAGCTGGAGTCCATCCGCTTCGTGCTGATCAACAGCTCGGGCCCGGTGTCCCAGTCCGACATGACCACGTCGACCTGTTTCATGTAGTGCTTGCCGAGCACGCTGGCGCTGGAGGCGGCCACGCCCTTCATCGACCGGCGCAGCCGCTGCTCGATGAGCAGTCGCTCCTTCTGCGGCAGCGCCTCGAGCAGTGCGGCGATGGCACTCGGCATGATCCGCGGGTCGGTGGGCCGCGGCCACACGGCGTCGGCGTCGAAACCGGCGCGGCGCAGCTCATAGGACATCCACACATCCAGCGCGAGCGCCGGCACCCCGGTGGTCGAGGGTGCGTCCAGATACAGCGGCACCCCCAGCAGCTTGCGCAGCACCCGGAAGTCGGGCACGAAGTTCAGCCTGTCGCCGATCCGCACCCACGGGTTGGTGTGCACCCCGCCGGGCGCGGCGTCGGCGACGATGCGGTCGAAGATGGCCCACGCAGTGGCTTTCGTGGAGGGCTCAGCGGGCACGCCGAGACCTTACCGCCCTTCTGGTGGCCAATGAATGACGCGCGGCCTGAACCGATTCCAGGTCGGCGTTCAGGGCCAGGGCGTCGTCGATGACGTCGACCGCGTCCAGCAGCCTGCCCTTGCCCAGCAGCCCGGCCACGGTGCGTCGCACCGCCCGCAGTTCACCGGCCCGCGCGGCGATCAGCTCTGGGCTCGGCACCAGCCAGCGATCCGCTTCGCGCGGTTCGATTTTCAGTACCCCGCCGCCATAGGCCCGCCCCACCATCTCGGCGTGCAGCAGCGTCACCGAGTTCAGCGAGGCCAGCGGCAACAGGTCCCGGCCCAGGGTGGCGAACTCATCGCGCAGGTACACCCCGTGCACCGAGTTCAGGTGATGCGCCCCGGCCCGGTTGGTGACCAGCCGTGGCGTGTCGGCGTTCATGCAGGTCAATAGCAGGTCGGCGGGCGGTACCAGCGGCACCAGGTACCACGGTGTGCGGACACGGCACTTGTAGGCCAGATGTACCCCGGCGGCGTGGCCGGCCTCGATGTAGCGCTGGGCGGCCGCCGACGGGCGCCCAGCGGGCCGAAAGAGGTGCACCGACTTCCCGTCGGCACCGAGGTTGGCCAACTGCCCGGGCGACAGCGTCAGCCCGCGCAGGTGCCCGCTGCCGGGCGGGGACAGCGTCAGCAGGTCCGCCGGGCGCAACCCGAGTTCGGCCACCCGGGCCGGGGACAACGCGAAGAACCCGTTGTTGCCGGTCACCATGCCCAAGGTGGTGTCACCCCAGTGCTCCAGGGTGGCGAACCGGCCGCCGTCGTGCAGGGTCTGTAGCTCCTCGACCGCGCGATGGCCGATCAGCCCGCTGATCCATTTGTCGGCCGGATCCACCGGAGACCAATGGCGTTGCACCAGTTCGGAAGTCAGGGACTCGGCATTGCGGGCGCGATGGATGACGGCGTGCCCGGAGGGTCCCGCGCCGAAGCCGTCGGCCAGCAGCAGCACCACATCGGCCTCGGCGCCGGGGAACACCTGCTCGTCGAACATCACCAGTTCGACGCTGCCGAACCGGTCGAACAGGAACTTGCGGACCGCAGCGGCGTAGTTGACGCTGAGCAGCTCTGCCGGCAGCACCAGCGCCATCCGGCCACCGGGGCGCAGGAACAGCGCGGCGTGCACGGTGAACGCCGCCCAGCTCGACGCCAGCGCGGACAGGGTGACCCCGGCGTGCAGCGCCGCCCGCCGGGACTGTGCCCGCTGCTTACCGCGGAACTCCTGGTAGCGGATGTAGGGCGGGTTGCCCAGCACCGCGGTGTAGCCGGGCTCGGGAGTGATGTCGAAGAAGTCGGCGGTGCGGATCCGCGCCCTGCCGCCGGCCTGGGCGACCCGGCGCCGCGCGGTGGCGGCACTGGCCGGGTGGATCTCCACCCCGTCGAGAGTGGGTGTCGCGGCCCCGAGTTCGCGCAGTCGGTCGGTGGCGGCGATCAGGAAGGCGGCATCGCCGGCGGACGGTTCGAGCACCCTGTCCTCCCCGCTGCGGACCGCCCAGTCGGCGAGATAGCGGGTGATCTGAGGTGGGGTGAAGAACGCGCCGCGCGCCTTGCGGGCGGCGGCATCGGTCACCGGGGCGTTCGTCACCCGGCCATTGTCGCCGACGGCACCGACAAGTCCCGGCAGCGCGACACGGTCAGTCCTCGCCGAGCAGCAGACCCGCGTCGAAGCAGGTGTGATCGCCGGTATGGCACGCCCCACCGACCTGATCGACCACCAGCAGCACACAGTCGCCGTCGCAGTCCAGCCGCACCGAACGCACACGCTGGGTATGCCCGGAGGTCGCGCCTTTGATCCACTGCTCCCCGCGGGACCGCGAGAAGTAGGTGGCCTCACGGGTTTCCAGGGTGCGGGCCAGCGCGTCGTCGTCCATCCAGGCGACCATCAGCACGTCGCCGGTGCCGTGCTCCTGCACGACGGCGGTGAACAGGCCGGCTTCATTGCGCTTGAGCCGCGCAGCGATGGCGGGGTCGAGGCTCATCGGACCTCTCCTCGATTTGTCCTTTTCGCTGCGCTCATCGGACCTCTATGCCTTCCGCCGCCATGGCGGCCTTCACCTCGCCGATGGTCAGCTCGCCGAAGTGGAACACGCTGGCGGCCAGCACCGCGTCGGCTCCGGCCTTCACCGCCGGGGCGAAATCGCCGACCGCACCCGCACCGCCGCTGGCGATCACCGGCACCGTCACCGCCTCGCGCACCGCGTGCAGCATCGGCAGGTCGAAACCGGCCTTGGTGCCGTCGGCGTCCATCGAGTTCAGCAGAATCTCCCCCACCCCGAGTTCGGCTCCGCGGCGGGCCCATTCGACCGCGTCGATGCCGGTGCCGCGGCGGCCACCGTGGGTGGTGACCTCCCAGCCCGACGGAGTCGGGGTCGAGCCGTCCGGCACCGTCCGGGCGTCCACGCTCAACACGATGCACTGCGAACCGAATTGGCGGGACAGCTCGGCCAGCAGTTCCGGGCGGGCGATCGCCGCGGTGTTGACCGAGACCTTGTCGGCCCCGGCGCGCAGCAGCACGTCCACATCGGCGACCGAACGCACCCCGCCCCCGACGGTCAGCGGGATGAACACCTGCTCGGCGGTGCGGCGCACCACCTCCAGCATGGTGCTGCGGCCCGACGAGGATGCGGTCACGTCCAGGAAGGTCAGCTCATCGGCGCCGGCGGCGTCATAGGCGGCCGCCAGTTCGACGGGGTCACCGGCGTCCCGCAAGTTCTCGAAGTTGACGCCCTTGACCACCCGGCCGTCGTCGACGTCCAGGCACGGGATGACCCGAACCGCTACTCCCATGTCAGTAATCCTCCGGGGATCCCGCGGCGGCCACCAGTTCGAGCAGTTGCTCGTGGATGCCGGGCGCCGCCGCCAGCGCCGACGTCGACTCCGCCGTCCACGGCTCGCCGGCCAGGTCGGTGACGATACCGCCGGCGGCGCGCACCAGCGCCACGCCCGCCGCGTGATCCCAGATGAGGTGACCGAAACTGATGGCGCCACCGAGAATTCCGGCGGCCACGTACGCCAGGTCCACCCCAGTTGCACCGTGCATGCGGATGCGGGAGGACACCCGGCTCAGGTTGGCCAGCACCTCGTAGCGGTAGCGCCCCGGAAACCGGCCGCGCGAGTCGATGTTGAACGTCTGGATACCGACGATGGAATCGGCGAGCACGCTGCGCTGCAACCGGGGCAGTTCGATGCCGTTGTCCCGCACCGGGCCGTCGACCGCGGCGAGGTAACGGTTACCGGTGAACGGCAGCCAGGTCAGCCCACCGACCGGCTCCCCGTCGGCCAGCAGCCCGAGCAGGATCGCCGCCATCGGCGAACCGGCCGCATAGTTGAAGGTGCCGTCGATCGGGTCGAGCACCCAGACCAGCTCCGAATCGAGGGGGGCACCGCCGAACTCCTCACCGTGCACCCCGATGCCGGTCTGCTCGGTGAGCGCGGCCACCACCTGACGTTCGATGGCCAGGTCCACCTCGGTGGCGAAGTCGTTGCCCTGCTTGCGGACTGCTGATTCGGCCCGATGGCCGGCGACGAAGGCACCCGATGCATCGTCGAGAACGTCTGCGGCGGTCGCCAGCAGCGCCGCGAGCTTCCCGGGCTCGAGCATCAGCCGGCGACCGCGCTGAGCGCCTCGGGCAGCGTGAAACGCCCGGCGTAGAGCGCCTTCCCGACGATCGCACCCTCGACACCACGATCGGTGAGGGAGGCGATGGCGCGCAGGTCGTCCAGGCTGGACACGCCGCCGGAAGCGATCACCGGGGCCGAGGTGCGGTCGGTGACCGCGCCGAGCAGTTCCAGGTTCGGGCCGTTCAGGGTGCCGTCCTTGCTGACGTCGGTGACCACGAAGCGCGAACAGCCTTCGCCGACAAGCCGATCCAGCACCGGCCACAGGTCGCCGCCGTCGGTCTCCCAGCCGCGCCCACGCAGCCGGTAGTCTCCGTTCTCCAGCTTCACGTCCAGGCCGACGGCCACCTTGTCGCCGTGCTCGGCAATCGCGGCGGCGCACCACTGCGGGTTCTCCAGCGCCGCGGTACCGAGGTTCACCCGGCGGCAGCCGGTGGCCAGTGCGGCGCGCAGCGACTCGTCGTCGCGGATACCGCCGGACAGTTCCACCGCGACGTCGAGCTGGCCGACCACCTCGGCGAGCAGTTCACGGTTGGAGCCACGGCCGAACGCCGCATCCAGGTCCACCAGATGGATCCATTCGGCGCCGTCGCGCTGCCAGCCCAGGGCCGCATCCAGCGCCGAGCCGTACTCGGTTTCACTGCCTGCCACACCCTGAACCAGGCGCACGGCGCGGCCCTCGACGACATCGACTGCGGGAAGAAGAATCAGAGACACGTGCGGTTACCTTACTTGCCTCGTCAGCCGAGGCTCTCGACCCAATTGCGCAGCAGCGTCGCACCGGCGTCGCCGCTCTTCTCGGGATGGAATTGAGTGGCCGACAGCGGCCCGTTCTCCACGGCAGCCAGGAACGGCACCTCGTGCGTCGCCCAGGTCAGCAGCGCATCCGGGTCGCCCTCCCACTTCTGGGCGGCGTAGGAATGCACGAAGTAGAACCGGGTGTCGGGGTCGAGGCCGCGGAACAGGGTGCTGCCGCTGGGTGCGTCGACGACGTTCCAGCCCATGTGCGGGATCACCGGCGCATCCAGTCGCGTCACCGCGCCCGGCCACTGACCGCAGCCGTCGGTCTGCACACCGAACTCGACGCCCTGGCTGAACATGATCTGCATGCCCACGCAGACGCCGAGCACCGGGCGGCCCGCCTCGAGGCGCTTGGCGATGATCTGTTCACCGTCGATGGCGCGCAACCCGTCCATGCAGGCCTGATACGCGCCGACGCCGGGCACCAGCAGGCCGTCCGCCTCGAAGGCCGCTGTCGGGTCGGCGGTGACGGTGACCTCGGCGCCGACCCGTTCCACGGCCCGCTGCGCCGAGCGCAGATTGCCCGACCCGTAGTCCAGGACGACGACGCGTTTCATTTCCGGTCGCTCCGCTCGCCCGGCGCCCTCACAGAACGCCTTTGGTGGACGGGACGCCGGAGACCCGGGGATCGAGTTCGACGGCCTGGCGCAGTGCACGGGCCACCGCCTTGTACTCGGCCTCGGTGATGTGGTGCGGATCGCGGCCGTACAGCGTGCGCACATGCAGCGAGATGCGGGCGTTGAACGCCAGCGATTCGAAGACGTGCCGGTTGATCACGGTGTGGTACGGCACCGTGGAACCCGCGATGGTGAACTCCACCATGTAGTCCGGCTCGCCGGTGTGCACGAAGTACGGCCGGCCCGACACGTCGACGGCGGCGTGCGCGAGCGTCTCGTCCATCGGGATGAAGGCGTCGCCGAACCGGCGGATGCCTTGCTTGTCCCCCAGCGCCTCGCCGAGGGCCTGGCCGAGCACGATCGCGGTGTCCTCCACGGTGTGGTGGCCCTCGATGTCGACATCACCCTTGGCGTGCACGGTCAGGTCGAAACTGGCGTGGCTGCCCAGGGCGGTCAGCATGTGGTCGAAGAACGGCACGCCGGTGTCGATGTCGACCCGCCCGGTGCCGTCCAGGTCGATCTCGACGACGATGTCGGATTCACGGGTCTTGCGTTCCACTCTCGCGCGGCGCGTCATGACGAGGCTCCTTGTGGGGCTTGTTGTTCCGAGGCTTCGGTGAGGACACCCGAGGCGGCGATATTGGCGCTCACGTCGAGCAGTACATCGTTCTCGTCGGCCAGTCCGACGGTGGTGCGCAGGAATCCGGGGATGCCGACGTCGCGGATGAGCACCCCGTTGTCCAGGTAGCTCTGCCAGACCGCGGGGGCGTCGGCGAACCCGCCGAACAGCACGAAGTTGGCGTCGCTGGGGATCACCCGGAAACCCATCTCGGTCAGCGCCGCGGTGATGCGCTCGCGTTCGGCGATCAGCGTCGCGACGCTGCCCAGCGTGTCGTCGGCGTGCCGCAGCGCGGCTCGGGCGGCGGCCTGGGTCAGCGAGGACAGGTGATAAGGCAACCGGACCAGCAGCAGCGCGTCGATCACGGCCGGATCGGCGATCAGGTAGCCGAGCCGGCCGCCGGCGAACGCGAACGCCTTGCTCATGGTGCGGGTGACGATGAGCTTGGCCGGATACTCGGCGATCAGCGTCACCGCGCTGGGCTGTGAGGAGAACTCGCCGTAGGCCTCGTCCACGATCACCACGCCGGTGGCCGCGTCGAGCACCCGGCGCAGATCCTGCAGCGAGATGCTCTGGCCGGACGGGTTGTTCGGGCTGGCCAGGAACACCACATCGGGTGTCTTGGCGGCGACGGCGGCGATCGCAGCATCGACGTCCAGCGAGAAGTCCTCGGCCCGGGCGGCCTGCAGCCATTCGGTCTGGGTGCCGTCGGAGATGATCGGGTGCATCGAATACGACGGCACGAAACCGATGGCGCTGCGGCCCGGCCCACCGAACGCCTGCAGCAGCTGCTGCAGGATCTCGTTGGATCCGTTTGCGGCCCAGACGTTCTCGACGGTCACCTCGACGCCGGTCTGGCCGGTCAGATAGGCGGCCAGATCGGTACGCAGCGCGACGGCATCCCGGTCGGGATAGCGATGCAACTCGGCCGCCGCGTCGCGCACCGACGCCGCCACATCCTCGACGAGCGCCGCGGTCGGCGGATGCGGATTCTCGTTGGTGTTCAGCCGCACCGGAACCGACAGCTGCGGCGCCCCGTACGGAGACTTGCCGCGCAGATTCTCCCGCAGCGGTAGGTCTGCCAGAGTGATCTTGGACATGCTCACCTTTCGAATCTCCGGCGCACCGCTTCACCGTGGGCAGGGAGATCCTCGGCCTTCGACAGCGTGATCACGTGTCCGGAGACGTCCTTGAGCGCGGCCTCGTCGTACTCGACGACGTGGATGCCGCGCAGGAACGTCTGCACCGACAGGCCGCTGGAGTGCCGTGCACAACCGGCGGTGGGCAGCACGTGATTGGACCCGGCGCAGTAGTCGCCGAGGCTGACCGGCGACCAGGCACCGACGAAGATCGCGCCGGCTGAGCGGACCCGGGCGGCGACGGCCGCGGAGTCCTCGGTCTGTACCTCAAGATGTTCGGCGGCGTAGGCGTTCACCACGCGCAGGCCGGCGTCGATATCGTCGACCAGCACGATGGCGGACTGCTTACCGGTCAGCGCCGCGGTCACCCGCTCGCGGTGCTTGGTGGTCTCCAGCTGCGCCTGCACCTCTACGTCGGCGGCGTCGGCCAGCGCGACACT
This sequence comes from Mycolicibacterium aurum, assembly GCA_900078775.1. Lineage (GTDB taxonomy): Bacteria > Actinomycetota > Actinomycetes > Mycobacteriales > Mycobacteriaceae > Mycobacterium > Mycobacterium aurum_A. Next base: position 1,767,965 of record LT549889.1, on the reverse strand, counting down.
GTCGGTGACCAGGACGCTGGCGGCCATCTCGTCGTGCTCGGCCTGGCTGATCAGGTCGGCGGCGATGTGCCGCGGATCGGCGCTGTGGTCGGCCAGGATGGCGATCTCGGTGGGGCCGGCCTCCGCGTCGATACCCACCTGGGAGCGGCAGATGCGCTTGGCGGCGGTGACATAGATGTTGCCGGGGCCGGTGATCATGTCGACCGGCGCGAGTTCGGCGCCGTCGGTGTCGGTACCGCCGTAGGCCAGCAGCGCGATCGCCTGGGCGCCGCCGACGGCCCAGACATCCTGCACGCCGAGCAGGGCGGCGGCGGCCAGGATGGTCGGGTGCGGCAGTCCCTGGAAAGGGCCCTGCAGATGGGCCTGCGGCGGGCTGGCGATCACCAGTGAGTCGACGCCGGCGGTCTGGGCGGGCACCACGTTCATCACGACGCTGGACGGGTAGACGGCGTTGCCGCCGGGCACGTAGAGCCCGACCCGCTCGACGGGAACCCAGCGTTCGGTGACGGTGGCGCCGGGTGCGAGCGTGGTGGTGGTGTCGGTGCGGCGCTGATCGGCGTGCACCACCCGGGTCCGCTCGATGGCGACCTCGAGGGCGGCGCGGACGGCCGGGTCCAGCTCGGCCAGCGCGGCCTGCAGCTTCGCGGCGGGCACCCGGACGGTCTCCGGCCGGACGCCGTCGAAGGATGCGCCGTACTCAAGGGCTGCCGTTGCACCCCGCTCGGCGATATCGTCGACGATTGGACGGACCTTTGGTACCACCGTGTCCACATCGACGCCGCCGCGCGGCAGCGCAGTCCGCAACCGGGCTGCGGACAGATCCGCGCCGCGCAGGTCGATGCGGGACATGAGGGATCGAGGGGATGTCACGCACCCATTGTCCCAGAGCAGGCCAAATCGAATTCGGGAGCCGTCATGTCCGCGTCGCCATCAGGGTCCAGTCGTCCGAGCAGAAGCGAGCATCCGAACAACGTCGCGGGCGTTCCGATGATCTTTCCGCCCTGGCTGGAGAGTTTCCAGATCAAATACATCAACCCGGTGATGACCCCGATCAGCAGGAAACTGCCCGGGTTCAGCGTGATCAAACACACGGGCCGCAGCTCCGGAAAAGCCTACGAAACCCCGGTCACCTCGTACCGCAGGGGCGACACGTTGGCGATCCTACTGGCGCACGGCAAGACGAACTGGGTGAAGAACGTGCTGGCCGCCGGCCAGGCCGATATCCACGTCTTCCGCAAGGATCTGCACCTGGTGAATCCGCGGGTGCTGCCGGCGGGCACCTCGGACCCGTCGCTGCCACTGATCGCGCGCATCGGCGCCCGCAAGACCGGGGTGTTCGTGGCCGATATCGCCTGATATTCACTTGCCGGGCTCTGCGACACTGACCGCATGTCTTGGCAGATGTGGCTGGCGTTCCTGGGTGCGGCGATCGCGATCAGCGTGGCGCCCGGTCCCGGCGCGGTGCAGTCCATGGCCACCGGCATGACCGAGGGCCTGCGGCGCGGCTGGTGGAGCGTACTGGGGCTGCAGATCGGGTTGATGCTGCAACTCGTCCTGGTGGCGGCCGGGGTCGGTGCCCTGGTGGCGGCCTCCGCGATCGCCTTCACGGTGATCAAATGGCTCGGGGTGGCCTACCTGGCGTATCTGGCCGTCCGGCAGTGGCGTACCGCCCCGCGTGATCTGCGTGCGCAGGTCGACGTCACCGTGAGCAGCAGCCGGGGCGGGCTGCTGTTGCGCGGGTTCCTGGTGAACGCCACCAACCCGAAGGGCCTGGTGTTCTTCCTGGCGGCGCTGCCCCAGTTCGTGGTGCCGACCGCGCCGCTGCTGCCGCAGTATCTGGCCATCGGCGTGACGATGATCGTGGTGGACATCGTGGTGATGGGCCTGTACACCGGGCTGGCCGGACGGCTGGTCAATTGGATGCACAACGTGCGGCAGCAGACGATCCTGAACCGGGTGGTCGCGACCATGTTCGCCGCGGCGGCCGTGGTGCTGTCCCTGGTGCGGCGCGGCGCAACGGCCTGACGCCGGAAACGCTGGTTAGTTAACTGAAGTAAATTACGCCCGAGTAAACGCCGGGTGCGCCACTCGCCGCCCGCCACACGGCCCGTTGCTGGTTCCGCGACGTCGCTGCATAAGCGCATCAGCCCAGCTCAAAGGCATTTCGACAATCCTGCGGAGCTGTCCCACCGCCGTGTATAGATGTTTCCCAACACAATGATTTTCGGACGTGGACCAAGGGGAACCGCCGCGATGAAGCCCGTCAACCGCACCTTGCTGACCTCGGTACTGAGCGTCGGCGTACTCGCCGCGACCGGTACCGCCGTCGTGGAGACCCCTGCTCGGCCGGACCCGGTGGTCCACACCGTGGCGGCTCCCGTCGCCCTGGCGGCGGCGCCGGCTCCCACCCTCAGACCGGTGCCGCAGCCCGGGGCGGTGGCCACACCCAACGCCCTGTACCACCCCGGCGGTCCGGCCGCGCAGGCCGCAACGACCCCATCTAGCCCGGCGGGCACCGAACGCGTCGTAGACGCCGTTGAGGACGCCGCCACCGCGTTCGACGACACCCCGGTCACCGGCCGGAGCCTGAGCACCGGCACTTTCGCAGCGCCGGCCGCCACCCTGGCCACCACCGGCAGCGGTCATGCGGTCGCCTTCGTGGTCGGCGAGGACATCCGGCCGATGATCGGCAACGGCGGCTGGCTGATCGGCAACGGCATCGAACCCGGCCAGAACGGCGGCTGGTTGATCGGTAACGGTGCCACCGGTGCGCCCGGCCAGAAGGGCGGCAACGGCGGCTGGCTGATCGGCAACGGCGGCAAGGGCGGCGACGGCATCACCGGTAGTCCTGGTAGCGATACGGGCGGTGCCGGCGGAAACGCCGGACTGATCGGTAACGGTGGTGCCGGGGGAAACGGAGTTCTGGGAGGCAAGGGCGGTGACGGTGGCCACGCCGGTGTGATCGGCACCGGTGGACGGGGCGGCACCGGGGGCACCAACACCGGCCTGCCCGGCCGCGAGAACAACACCGGTGGCGCCGGTGGCGCCGGCGGCAACGGCGGCCGGCTGATCGGGTCCGGCGGCGCGGGCGGCCAGGGAGGCGACGGAATCGCCACGGACCGCACCGCCATCGGTTCCAACGGGGGCAACGGCGGGCGCTCCGGGTTGATCGGCTCCGGCGGTGCGGGCGGCAGCGGCGGCAACGGGACATCGGACTCCGGTGACGCCGAGGGCGGCCACGGCGGAAGCGGCGGCGCCAGCACCATCGGCAACGCAGGTCGCGGCGGGTCGGGCGGCTCCGCGAATGGCGCCACGCGGGCGTACGCCGGTCGTGGCGGCACCGGCGGAGACGCCGCGCTCGTCGGCACCGGCGGCCGCGGCGGGGCCGGTGGCGATGCCCAAGCCGGGACCGGCAACGCAACGGGCGGCAACGGCGGCCTCGGCGGTCGCGGAGCCGGCATCGGGCGCGGCGGCACGGGCGGCACCGGCGGCGACGCCGAAACGGACACCGGCAACGCGGTCGGCGGCACCGGCGCCGGCGGTGGGTCCAGCCGGGGCAGCCTGTTTCAGCGGGGCGGCAACGGGGGCAAGGGCGGAAACGCCTCCACCGCAACAGGTACCGGCCGCGGCGGACCGGGCGGTAACGGCGGTCGGGGCGGCCTGGGTGCCCCTGGCGGCAGCGGCGGCACCGGCGGAACGGGCACCGGGTCCACCTCGGCCAGCGGCAACGGCGCCGACGGTCGGGACGGTTAGGTGTCCAGGCCGACGTCGAGCACCCGCACCGAGTGCGTGAGCGCGCCGACGGCCAGGTAATCCACCCCGGTGGCCGCGTAGTCCGCCGCGGACTCCAGCGACAGCCCGCCCGATGATTCGAGTTTGGTCGCGGGGGCGCGGGTGTCGCGGCGCTGCACGGCGATCTGGGTCTGCCATACCGGGAAGTTGTCCAGCAGGATCAACTCCACCCCGGCCCCGAGCACATCGTCGAGTTGCTCGAGGGAGTCGACCTCGACCTCGCAGGGCAGATCCGGTGCGGCGGCGCGCACGGCCTCCAAGGCGGCCAGCACCGAACCCGCCGCGGCGACGTGGTTGTCCTTGATCAGCGCGGCGTCGCCGAGGCCCATCCGATGGTTCACCCCGCCACCGACCCGCACCGCGTACTTCTGCAGAAAACGCAAGCCCGCCAATGTCTTACGAGTGTCCCGGATCTGTGCGTGAGTACCCTCGACCGCGTCCACCCAGCGTGCGGTCGCGGTGGCGATGCCGGACAGATGGCAGACCAGGTTCAACATGGTGCGCTCGGCGGTCAGCAGACCCTGTGTCGGTCCGGTGAGGCGCAGCAGTGACTGCCCGGCCTCCAGCCGGGTGCCGTCGGCGACCCGGTCCAGCACGGTGTAGCCGTCGGCGCCGAGCACCTGGTCGAGCACCAGTAGGGCGAGGTCCACACCGGCGGCAACGCCGGGTTCGCGGGTGGCCATCGACACGGTGACCGTCGCATCGGCGGGCACGGTGGCCAGGGTGGTGACGTCCGGCCCGTAGCGCAGATCCTCATCGAGGGCGCGGGCGATCAGGACCCGGGCCTCCTCGAGTTCGGCGGCGGACAGTCCAATCAGGTCAGGGGTCACCTGCACTCCTTGTGTCGTCGTTGTCATCAGCGGGCGGCGACCGGCGTGATGACGGCCGGCGCACCGGTGTCATCGATGCGCAGCGAAGTGCTGATCGCTTGTGCGGCATCAGATTGCGGGAAGTCACCGCGGTGATGGCAGCCTCGGGATTCGGTGCGCTCGAGGGCGGCCGCCGCGATCGCGCGGGCCGTCATGGTCAGCGCGGCATCCTCGGCGCCGGCCCGGTCGGTGACGGCCCGCTGTGGGGCCGCGGCGACCAGATCGGCGAGCCGGTGCAGGCCGTCGGCGTCCCGCACCACCGAGGCGTGCTCGGTCATGGTGCGCTGCAACGTCGTGCGCGCCATGACCGGCAGCGTCAGGGTGCGTGGCACACCGGCCCGGACCGCGCCCGCGGTGTGCGCGTGCGCCGCCGCGGCGCGGCCGGCCCGGCCACCCACGACCAGGCCTTCCAGCAAGCTGTTGGACGCCAACCGGTTCGCCCCGTGCATCCCGGTCCGGGCCACCTCGCCGGCGGCGAACAGCCCGGGTAGGTCGGTACGGCCGTGCACATCGGTGCGGACACCGCCGCAGCTGTAGTGCGCGCCGGGCACCACCGGGATCGGCTGCACGGCCGGGTCGATACCGGCGGCCAGGCAGGCCGCGGTCACGGTCGGGAAGCGCTCGGCCACCGCGGGGATGCCGGTGGCATCGAGATACACGCAGTCCGCACCGGTGTCGCGCAGCCGCGCGTCGATCGCCGCGGCGACCACATCGCGAGGCGCCAGGTCACCGAGCGGATGCACCCCGGCGGTGACAGAATCCCCTTGCCGGTCAACGAGAATCGCACCTTCGCCGCGCAGCGCCTCGGAGATCAGCGGGCGCCGCCCGCCGGCCGGGCCGGTGTACAACATGGTCGGGTGGAACTGGATGAACTCGATGTCGGTGATGCTCACCCCGGCCTGCAGGGCCAGCGCGACCCCGTCACCGGTGGAGCCGTCCGGGTTCGTCGTCGCCGAATACAGGTGCCCAAGACCGCCGGTGGCCAGCACGACCGACGGTGCGTGCACCACGCCCGGACCGTCCTCGCTGTGCACCAACACCCCGGTCACCTGATCACCGTCGTGACAGATCTGCAGGGCGGCGTGATTGCGCCGGATGTCCAGATGGGTGGCGGCCACGTTCAGCGCGCGCTGCACCTCGGCGCCGGTGGCGTCGCCGCCGGCATGGATGATCCGTCGCCGGCTGTGCCCGCCCTCCCGGGTCAACGACCAATGCCCGGGGGTCGACTCGTCGAAGTGTGCGCCGTCGGAAACCAGTTCGGCCACCGCGTCGTATCCGCCGGCGACGATGGACCGGACCGCCTCGGCGTCACACAGCCCGCCGCCGGCGGCCAGGGTGTCGGCCACGTGGGCGTCGACCGAATCCCCGTCCTCGCGGAAGGAGTCGGGCAGCACCACCGCGATGCCACCCTGGGCATAGAATGTCGCGGTCTCGGCGAACTTGCTGAGTACCACGACCTTTTGACCCCGCCGGGCGGCGGCCAGCGCCGCCACCAGACCGGCCACCCCGGTACCGATGACGACGACATCGGCGCGCTGCTGCCAGTACCCGGCGCCCCCGCAGGACGGGCTCGTCATTCCCCGCCGCCGGGCTGTCCGATCTCGATCATGCGCTGCACGCTGCGTCGTCCGGCGGCGGCAACCTCGGCGTCCACGTGCACCTCATCGGCGCCGTCGACCAGGCAGCGCAGCAGCGCGGCCGGGGTGATCATCTTCATGTACGTGCACGACGCCCGGTCGTTCACGGCGCGGAAGTCGACCTCGGGTGCGGCACGGCGCAACTGGTGCAGCATGCCGACCTCGGTGGCCACCAGCACCTGGCGGGCCTTGGTCTCGCGGGCCGCGTCGAGCATGCCGCCGGTGGACAGGATCTTGACCCGCTCCTCGGGCACCGCACCCTCCCCCGCCAGGTACAGCGCGGAGGTGGCACAACCGCATTCGGGGTGCACGAACAGTTCGGCGTCCGGGTGTGAGCGGGCCTGATCGGCAAGTTCGTCGCCGTTGATCCCGGCGTGCACGTGGCATTCACCGGCCCAGATGTGCAGGTTCTTGCGGCCGGTGACCCGCCGGACGTGGGCGCCCAGGAACTGGTCCGGGCAGAACAGCACGGTGCGGTCCTCGGGGATGGAGGCCACCACCTCGACGGCGTTCGACGAGGTGCAGCAGATGTCGGTGAGCGCCTTCACCGCGGCGGTGGTGTTCACGTAGGAGACCACCACGGCGTCCGGGAACTCGTCCTTCCAGGCCCGCAGTTCGTCGGCGGTGATGGAGTCGGCCAGTGAGCAGCCCGCCCGCTGATCCGGGATCAGCACCGTCTTCTCCGGGGACAGGATCTTGGCCGTCTCGGCCATGAAGTGCACACCGCAGAACACGATGGTGTCCTCCGGGGCCTCCGCGGCGATCCGGGACAGGGCCAGCGAGTCCCCGACATGGTCGGCGACGTCCTGGATGGCCGGCAGCTGGTAGTTGTGCGCCAGCAGGGTCGCCCCACGCAGATCGGCGAGGCGGCGGATCTCGGCCGCCCACTGCTCGTCGGGGACGACTCCGTCATAGCCACCAGGGCCATCGACGATGCGCGAGGCCAGTGCGCTTCGCAGCTGCGCGGTCTGGTCAAGGACGGTCATGATGGTCTCCTTTTGGCCAATCCAGGTTTTCGACTTACAATCGAAAACATGCCACATGCTAGCACCCACCACGAAGTGCTTGCAGTCGTGTTCCAGGTTCGGCAACTGGCCACCAGGAAACCCGAGCTCAGCGTCCTGCTGTGGGAACGCGCGATGGATCCGCAGCGCGGCGCCTGGTCCCTGCCCGGCGGGCAACTGCGCGACGACGAAGACATGACCGATTCGGTGCGCAGACAACTGGCCGAGAAGGTCGACTTGCGTGAACTGGCCCACCTGGAACAGTTGGCGGTGTTCTCCGACCCGAACCGGGTTCCCGGGCCGCGCATCATCGCGTCGACGTTCCTGGGGCTGGTGCCCTCCCCCGCCAATCCAGAACTGCCGCCGGACACCCACTGGCACCCGGTGTCGGACCTGCCCCCGATGGCCTTCGACCACCGCACCATGGTGACCAATGCGCACGCCCGGCTGATCGCCAAGCTGTCCTACACCAACATCGGATTCGCGCTGGCACCAAAGGAATTCGCACTCTCCACACTGCGGGACATCTACAGCGTGGCACTCGGGCACCCGGTGGACGCGACCAACCTGCAACGCGTGCTGGAACGTCGCAACGTCATCACCCGGACCGGGACCACGGCACGCTCGGGCCGCAGCGGTGGCCGACCGGCGGCGCTGTACCGCTTCACCGAGGCCAGCTATCGAGTTACCGACGAATTCGCGGCATTGCGGCCGCCAGCGTGAGTCGGACTGGCTTCTTAGACCCTTCTTAAGTAAGAATGCGCGAATGGACTTCGCCGGATCCACCGCTCCCGCCGGCGCTGAGTGGATCGGCGCCGTCCCGCACGAGCAGCTGGACCGCTCTGCGCGTCCACAACTGCCCAAGGACGACCCGTTTTACGTCGCACCCTCGGGTTTCCAGCACGCCACGCCGGGCACCGTGCTGCGCAGCCGCGACGTCGAACTGGCCTTTCTCGGTCTGATCCCGCAGCAGGTCCGCGCGGTCCAGTTGCTGTACCGGACCACCGATATGAACGGCGATCCGGAGGCCGCGGCCACCACGGTGGTCATCCCGGCCGACCGCGGACCCGAGCCGGTTTGCCCGCTGGTGTCCTACCAGTGCGCCATCGACGCGATCTCCTCGCGTTGCTTCCCGTCCTACGCGCTGCGCCGGCACGCGGTGGCCCCCGGTTCGGTGCCGCAGTTCGAGATGCTGCTGGTGGCCGCGGCGATCGCCGAGGGCTGGGCGGTGTCGGTGCCCGACCACGAGGGCGTCAACGGCTCCTGGGGCACCCCGTACGAACCCGGCTACCGGGTGCTCGACGGCCTGCGGGCCGCGGTGAGCTCCGAGCAGCTGCCGCTGTCCCCCGACGCGCCGATCGGCCTGTGGGGCTACTCCGGCGGCGGACTGGCCAGCGCCTGGGCCGCCGAGATGAGCGGCACCTACGCCCCCGAACTCAACATCGTCGGCGCGGTCCTGGGCTCCCCGGTCGGCGACCTGGGCCGCACCTTCCGCAAGCTCAACGGCACGTTCGCCGCGGCACTGCCCGCGCTCGTCGTCGCGGCCCTGGCCGACGTCTACCCCGGCCTGCAGAAGATCATCGCCGAGCACGCCAGCGAGAGGGGCCGGGCGCTGCTGGACAAACTGCACCACATGACCACGGTCGAGGCCATCCTGCGGCTGTGGCGCACCGACATGGGTGACCTGCTGGACCAGCCGCTGGAGCACATCCTGTCCACCCCGGAGGTGCAGCACGTCTTCGCCGACATCAAGCTCGGCGCGGCCGTGCCCACCCCGCCTGTGCTGATCATCCAGGCGGTGCACGACGAGATCATCTCGGTGGTAGGCATCGACGAACTCGCCGACGCCTACTCCTCCGGCGGCGCCAACGTGACCTATCACCGGGACATGTTCAGCGAGCATCTGCTGTTGCACCCGATGTCGGCCCCGATGGCCCTGCGCTGGCTGTCCGACCGGTTCGCCCAACGCCCACTCGAAGAGCACCTGCTGCGCACCAAGTGGCCGACATTGTTCAACCCGTCGACCTACAGGGGCATGGCCCGGCTGGCCGTCATCACCGCCAAGGTGCTGACCGGGCGTCAGGTGCACCGGCTGCCGATGTCGGTGCTCGACCGCTGACGCGGTCCTAAGGGCAGCCGCGCTGCACGTCCTGCAGGGCCGGCAGCTGCCAGTGTCTGCCTTGCTCGACATCGAAGCTCATCGGCTTGTAGCGCAGCAGACCGCTGCCGGGGTACGGGGTGTACTCGCCGAACCAGACCTCGCCGTCGACGGCGTAGAGATCGATCCGGATAAAATCCCAGTCCGCACCGAGGGTTGACGCGATCTCCAGCATCTTGTCCAGCTCGGCGGGCCGCGGTTCGTCGGCGACCGGCTGGATGCGCCAGCGCACCGGGATCCGGTTCCAGTCGGCGTCCATGAAGGTCGCGGTCTGCCGGGTGCCGAACCGGCCGCGGTTCACCTGGACCAGTTCGACGCGGCCGTCGAACACGAAGAACTTGTAGTCGACGGGCGCCAAGCCGTCCGGGGTCGGGATGCGTTCCTCGAGCAACAGCAGCCGGCGGGCCTCGCTGTAACCCCACTCACCGAGCTCCAGCGGAGTCTCCTCGAACCAGATCCTGGTCTTGCGCATCAGCGCGTCCAGATCGGTGTCCGCATCCGGGCCGAACAGCGCGTGCCCGCTGCTGGCGTTGGGCTTGAGCACCCACGGCGGCAGCGTCGTGAGGTCCGGGGCGTTGCGCAGATCCGTTCCCGACCACAGCGTCTCGGGGATGCGCAGATCCGCGCCCGGGTACGCCTCGCGGGCCATAACCTTCATCCACATCTTGTCGCAGGCCTTGATGATCCGGTCCCGCCGATCGTTGAAGATGCGCCAGTTGACCTTCTCGTTGAAGGTCTGCGGATCGGTGAAGTTGCCCCGCTTGCGGATCATCATCAGGTACAGCGCCTTGCGCATGAACGAAACCGGGATCAGCGAGACCGCCCGTCGGCGCGGCTCCAGCAACCACGACGGCGTCGTCTTGTACTCCAGCAGCGGCATGGCGGTTCTCCACGGGTTCCATCGAGTCGAACGGGGATTCCTGCTTACGCACGACTGGACCCCGGGGTATGCGCCCGAAATATAACGCTGTGAGCCGGCTTTGTGGGGGCTATGTTTTCCGGCGCGGATGCAATCTCAGCTAAGGCGCCGGATGCGGGGCGGGCTGGTCGGCCACCGTGACCGGGGTGACCTTGGGCGGGTACACACCGGCGTACTGGACCGGCGGCCACGCGCCCAGGTCATCGCGGGAGGTGGACACCGTCAGCAACGCGTAGGTCAGGGCCGCCACCGCGGCCGGTACCACGATGCTGGCCGCGACGACCAGCGGTGCGTGCCCGAAGAACACCGCGGGCGCCTCGAAAACGTAGTGCACCCGGTTCGCCTCGCTGACCGGTGCGGCGTCCACGTCGATGCTGCCGAAGCGCCAATGGGCAAGGGCCACACCCACTCCGGCCGCGGCACCGGCGGCCGCCGCCATGCCGGCGGTCAGACCCAGCACCTGAGCGGGGCCGCGGTGGTCCCGCCACTGCCAGACGGCCACCGCCGCCACCACGGCCAGGACGCTGAGCAGACCGACGAACAGGAACCCACCCAGGAAGAAGTGGTCGGAATCGTTGCCCAGATAGGCCCGGACCCGGTCGCCGGTGCGGGTCAATGCCACCACACCCTGCACCGGAGGCGCCAGAAACGCCCACACCGCGCCGAGCACGGCACCGGCGAGCGTGAGGCCGGGTACGAGCCGCAGGGCCGCGGCCCGGTGGGTGAGGCGGGGAGGTGCGGGGAGATTCATCGGGACGGTCTCCTCTTCGCGCAAGCGCTCATCGGGACGGTCTCCTCTTCGCGCAAGCGCTCATCGGCGGGTGTCCAGGTCGGTGGAGTCCACCTGGCCATGCCGTGAACACTTGGCCCACCAACCCGTCGGCCGCACCTGGACGATCATCCGGCGGCCGCACTCGGCGCAGAACCGCGGGGGTTCCAGGCCCAGCTGAGCGGCGGTCGGGATGACAGCGCCGGCGGCGCCGTCGGTGGCGACACCGGTGTAGACGTTGTAGACACCAGCGCCGACGGGTGCGGGCAGCGCGGGGCTCTCACTCATGTCGAGCATCACCACTAATTTCTACAGCGTGGCGTTCAGTGCCTTGATCGGCATCTGCAGATCGTCGAGCAGTTCCAGGTCAGCCTCGGCGGGGCGGCCCAGCGTGGTGAGGTAGTTGCCCACGATGACGGCGTTGATGCCGCCCAGGATGCCCTGCTTGGCGCCGAGGTCGCCGAGGGTGATCTCACGGCCACCGGCGAACCGCAGCATGGTGCGCGGCAGCGCGAGGCGGAACGCGGCGACGGCCTTGAGCGCCTCGGAGGCAGGCAGCACCTCGAGGTCACCGAAGGGAGTCCCCGGGCGCGGGTTCAGGAAGTTCAACGGCACCTCGTGCGGATTCAACTCGGCGAGGTTGGCGGCGAATTCGGCTCGCTGCTCAAGGGTTTCGCCCATGCCCAGGATTCCTCCGCAGCAGACCTCCATGCCGGCCTCGCGCACCATGCGCAGGGTGTCCCAGCGCTCTTCCCAGGTGTGGGTGGTGACCACATTGGTGAAGAAGGAGCGGGCGGTCTCCAGGTTGTGGTTGTAGCGGTGCACACCCATCTCCGCCAGGCGCTGCACCTGTTCCTCGGTGAGCATGCCCAGCGAGCAGGCGATCTGGATGTCGACCTCGTTGCGGATCGCCTCGATCCCGGCGGCGACCTGCGACAGCAGCCGCTCATCGGGGCCGCGGACGGCGGCCACGATGCAGAACTCGGTGGCGCCGGTCTTGGCGGTCTGCTTGGCGGCCTCCACCAGGCTCGGGATGTCGAGCCAGGCGCTGCGCACCGGAGAGGCGAAAAGGCCGGACTGCGAACAGAAATGGCAGTCCTCGGGGCAGCCGCCGGTCTTGAGGCTGATGATGCCCTCGACCTCGACGTCCGGACCGCACCACTTCATCCGTACCTCGTGGGCGAGTTCCAGGAGCGCGTCGAGCTGATCGTCCGGAAGTTGCAGCACCTGCAGGGTCTGGTCCTGATCGAGGCCGACGCCGCGCTCGAGTACCTGCTCGCGCGCCTGAACCAGAATGTCCGTCACCGGTGCTTCTCCCTAAATCAGTCCCTACGGTCTCGACTTGAACACCGTTCAGGTTAGAGTAACGGTGTGCAGCTGCACAAACATGACCTCGTCGATGCCGCCACGACGATCCTGGACAACTTCGGGATCGCCGACCTCACCATGCGCCGGCTGGCCCGCGAACTCAGCGTCAGCCCGGGCGCCCTGTACTGGCATTTCGCCAACAAACAGGAGCTACTCGGGGCGGTAGCCGACCGAATCCTGCAGCCCGCGTTGCGAACTCCGGAAACTGCCAGTGGATGGCGTGAGCGCGTCGGCGCGGACTGCCGACGTCTGCGCGACGCGTTGTTGTCGCATACCGACGGCGCGGAGCTGGTATCGGCCAGCTTCGCCGCGGGTCAGTCCGAGGCCATGACACAGGTGGTGCAACGGCTCGCCGAGGCGGCCGCCGAGTCCGGGGTCGATTCCGCCCACGCCGAGCTGGCGGCGCGGACCGTTGTGTACTACGTACTGGGATTCACGGTCGATGAGCAGTCCCGCCTGCAGTGGGACGCCGCGGGAGCCGAACTCCCGGAGAGCCAATCGGCCCTGACCGAAGACGCCGGCGATCGGTTCGAGTTCGGTTTGGGCCTGCTGGTCGATGGGATGGCGGCACACCGGGACGCGCCGGTCTCCTGACCCGGAATCGCCCGAGCCAACGTGTCGGCCTGTTGCCTCATGTCAAGATGCGCGCGTAGGGGTCTTCGTTGCCTCACGTACTCGTGCGCGCTTGGTGATTTGAGGCTGGGCGGTGGGGCCGGCCTTGGCGATGGCAAGGGTGAACAGTCGGGTGGTCAGTGCTTGGACTTGGCGCTGGGTGGCGGCGGGATTGATCAGCGAGTGAGCTCGGGTTAACGACACGATGCGTTGCACGGTCATGGTGGGGTGATCGATCGCGCGATGGAAAGGGGTGGTGGCTTTGTCGTGTTTCTTGGATACTTTGGCGCCTCTGCGGACCTTCGATATGAGTTTCTGCTGCGGGTAGAAATAGTTGGTCAGCATGGATTGCAGTCGCCAGATCTCGTTGAGTAACAACAGTTCTGAAGCGGTGTCATAGCGGTAGTAGCCCACCACGGTGCGTACCACTGACCAGTTCTTCTGCTCCACGTGGCAACCGTCGTTCTTGTTGCCCAGCCGCGACCTGGTGAAGGTGATCTGGCGTCCTTGGCACCAGGCGAACAAGTCCTCGTTGATGAACTCCGACCCGTTGTCGGAATCCACACCCAAGATCGGAAACGGCATCATGCGGGCGATCTCGTTGAGCGCGGCGAGCACACATTTGGCGTTCCTGTCGGGCACGGAGCGGTTCTCGGTCCAGCCCGTGGCGATATCGGTGACCGTCAGCGTGAACGCATGGCCTCCGCCCCGGATGCCACCGTCGTGGAAGACCGTGTCGATCTCCACGAAGCCGGGCACCGCATCGTCCCACTCGGCCCAGGTGCGCACCGGGATCTGACTTTTGAGCAGCGATCCCGGCTTCGTACCGCAACGTCCCCTGAGTTGGCGTTTGGCCCGTTCTGGAGCTAGTCGACGATCGATGGTGGCCGCTGACATCGATACCAATAGTTCGGCGGTGTCCTCGTCGATGGTCAGCTCCCCGAAGTGGCGCAACACCGCGACCAGTTCACCAAGCATCGGCGCCAGCCGTTTCCCGGCTGGCATCCCCAGCACCGTCCAGCACAGCACCAGAGCGGCGATGACATCCTCGCCGTAGGTCACCGGCCGCGGACTGCGTGGAGTCACGATCTTGGGCGCCAACGCCGATTTCAGCGCCTTGCGGGCATGGTTGCGATGCCACCCCGTCGTGGCGCACAACTCGTCCAGAATCCGGCTCTTATCCCGCTTGCTCGCCAGGATGTACCGGACCGCGATCGTCTCCGCCACGGCTTTGCGCTCGGCCAACGTCAACCCCATCAATCGGGCTTACGCGCGCATTTTCAATGAGGCAACGAATCCCCCGTTCGCGCGCATTTTTGGTGAGTCAACGCGGTCGGTGTCGCGAGTACAATCGAAAGTATGTTCGATAGGGCGGCGGGGATGAGCGATGAGGAGCTCATCTGCGCGCTGACGGCCGCGACCCGGTCCGAAGCGATGGCCGCCGCGGAGCGGTTGGCGTTGGTCGCCGAGGTGACTGCCCGGCAGTGCCAGGACGAGGACGAGGCGTCCGCCCACGCCGTGATCGATGGCTGGGCGTTCGCCAAAGCCCAGGTCAGTGCCGCCTGCAACCTGAGCCCGTACGCGGCGAACACCCAGATGTACATCGCGGTCGCGCTGCGCGAACGGCTGCCGCAGACCGCGGCGGTGTTCGGCACCGGTGCTCTATCGGCGAAGGTGATCGGGGAGATCACCTGGCGCACCCACCTGGTCACCGACGGCGAGGCGTTGGCGTTGATCGATGCCGGGATCGCCGGGGAAGCCACCACGTACGGGGTGCTGTCCGAGGCGGCCCTGATCCGGGCGGTCGACTTCTGGGTGGAGAAATACGACCCCATCGCGGTGATCCGCTCCAAGGCCGCTGCCAAGGACCTCTACATCGAATTCGACGACCGCAACGACCCCAACGGGGTGTCGTCGTTCTGGGGCCGGTTGCGCGCCACCGACAGGAAGGCCGTCGAACAACGCCTCACCGATCTGGCCGACACCGTGTGTGCCAACGATCCCCGCCCGCTGAAGGAGCGTCTCTCGGCTGCCATGGGCGCCCTCGGCATCGTGGGCCCCTCGTTGCAGCGGCTGACCTGCCAATGCGGGAACCCCGACTGCGAGGGCAGCGGCAAGGACCCCCGCGCCACCGCGGTGATCATCTACGCGCTGACCGATCAGGTGCCCGGCGCCCAGGCACGGCCCGCCACCGAGACCGGGCCGCAGCCCACGCCCGATGCACCTGAGGCGCCGGAACCGCGCCCCGCGCAGACCGACACCGAGCCCACTCCGGCACCGGCTGAACCTGAGCCGGGCTCAGAGCCTGCGGCAGACCCCGCTGCCCAGACCCCCGCAGCGCAAATACGACCCCAGCCCGCCCCCAAACCTCGCCCGCGGCCACCATCCCGGGCGCGGGCACCGGGGTGCTGCTCGACGGCGGCATCATCCCCGCCGCCATGCTCGCCGAACTCATCGCCACCGGCGCCACAGTCCGCCCCCTGCACGAGGTCGCCGACCTACCCACCGAACGCCAATACCGGCCCTCGACCGCACTGACCGCATACATCCGCATGACATCGATGACCTGCAGCTTCCCCGGCTGCACCAAACCCGCACACCGCTGCGATCTGGACCACGTCACCCCCTGGCCGGCCGGGGCCACCCACCCGGGCAACCTGCGCCCGCTGTGTCGAGAACACCACCTACTCAAAACATTCCGCACCGGACCCAACGGCTGGACCATGAAAGCCCACCCCGACGGCCGCACAGAATGGACAGCCCCGACCGGACACACCTACCTCACCACCGCGGGCGCGGCGATCCTGTTCCCACACTGGAACATCCACACAGACGTCCCCCCGCCGCGACCGATCAGCCTGATCCACGACGATCACCGGGACGCCCGGATGCCCACCCGGCAACGCACCCGCGCCCAAGACCGCGAATACCGCATCAACGCCGAACGCGCACGCAACGCAACCGAACTCGCCCTCGCACGCTCAGCACGTACGCGGGAATCCGGGGAGATTCCGGGAGCCGACAGTGCAGCCGATGACCCTTTCGCGCCAACCGCTATCAGCGGGGTCTACACCGACAGCGATCCCCCGCCGTTCTGACCGGTCTGATCCAACCGTGTGATGGGGTGCTCGTGGCGGGCGTCGCCATCCCAGTGCCGGATACCCACGAACTCACCGATGATCGGGGTGGCGGCTGCGGCCACCGCCATCGCGGCCGGCAGGTGGCCGGCATCCATCCGCCGGGCCAAGGTGACATGCGGGCTCCACTGGCCGGGCGCGGCGTGCGGCAGCGGCCCAGAGGCCATGTGCGGCAAGCAGATCCGATAAACGTCGGCGTGCAGGTCCAGTAGCTCCGCGGACGGCACCACCAGCAGCACCAGGGTGAACGGGCCACGCCCGAACAGCGTCGGGGCACCGAGCCGGCACGGTACCGGCAGCCGGTCCAGCGCCTCGACCAACGCCTCGTCCACCGGCGCGGCCAAGCCGGAGGTGACCGTCATGGTGACATGCGGGCGATTGGTCGGCGAACGATGCGAGGCTTGACTGCGCACCCCAGCCCCGGTGAGCTCGTCCCACACCCGTCGAACGGCGGCATCGGCCTCGTCGTCCAGTAGCAGTTCGACCGAGTGCACCATGGCTACACCAGGCTCGCGATCCACTTCTCGTCGAACGCCTCGGTGCTGAGCAATTCGAACCCCTCCGGGCTCAACGGTGCGGCCCCGGCGGGCAACACCGCACGTAGCTCTCCCAGCGCCGCCAACGCCACCCGGTTGCCCTGCTCTGCCTCGCCCGGTCGTTCCGGCCACGCCCCGATCACCAGACCGGCCACGGAAATACGCTGCCCGGCAAGCGATTCCAGCGTCAACGCGGTGTGATTGAGGGTTCCGAGACCCGGGGACACCACCACCAGGACCGGGGCGGACAGCTCGACGGCCAGGTCACGCAGTGTGACGCCGTCGACCCCCAGCTGCACCAGCAGCCCGCCGGCACCCTCCACGATGGTCAACCTATCCGGCGCGTCCGCCGCCCGAAGGGCATCCACCAACTCGGCGCGGGTCGGCAACGGCAATCCCGCGCGCTCGGCGGCCGCCACCGGGGCCAACGGTTCGGGATACCGCCAGCCGCCGTGCAGCGCGCTCACCCCGGACAGCCGGCCGACCTCACCGAGATCGTCGTCGCCGTCGGCGGAACCGGTCTGCACCGGCTTGCACACCGCCACATCCAGGCCCGCCGCTCGCGCCGCACATGCCAGCGCGGCCGTCGTCACCGTCTTCCCGACACCCGTATCCGTGCCGGTCACCACCAGAAAGGTCATGAGCGCACGGCACCGAGCACATCGGTGAGCACCTGCCGGGCCAGCACCATCTCGTCATCGCTCAGCGAGGCGCGCGCGGTCAGCCGCAGCCGCGACGTACCGGCCGGCACCGTCGGCGGCCGGAAGCAGCCCACCCGCACACCGGCAGCCAGGCAGGAGGCGGCCGCGCCGACGGACACCTCGGGATCCCCGAGGACCACCGACACCACCGCCGAGGTCGGCACCTCCTCGACCCCGCAGATCTGCGCCAACTCGGCGGCCCGCGCCAGCACCGCGGCCGCGAGCTCGGGCCGATCGATGAGGACTCGCAGCGCGGCCAACGCGGCGCCGACCGCGGCCGGGGCCAGGCCGGTGTCGAAGATGAACGAGCGGGCGGTGTCGATCAGATGCGCGCGCACCGCGGCCGGGCCCAGCACCGCGCCACCCTGGCTGCCCAGCGCCTTGGACA
Source organism: Mycolicibacterium aurum (assembly GCA_900078775.1). GTDB lineage: Bacteria > Actinomycetota > Actinomycetes > Mycobacteriales > Mycobacteriaceae > Mycobacterium > Mycobacterium aurum_A. Next base: position 1,750,075 of record LT549889.1, on the reverse strand, counting down.
GCGTCGTCGTCATGATCACGTCGGGCGCACCGGCCAGACCGACCTCATGCAGCAGCCCCTGCCCGCAGGTCCCACGCACCCCGAGCCCGTGCGCCTCGTCGACCATCAGCAGCGCGCCGTGCCGGCGGCACACCTCGTGCAGGTCCCGCAGCGGGGCCAGCGCCCCGTCGGTGCTGAACACCGATTCGGTGACCACCACGGCCCGCTCCTCGGAACGCCCGGCCAACACCTTGTCCACGGCCACGACATCGAGGTGCGGCGTCACCTCGACCCGGGCCCGGGACAGCCGGCAGGCGTCGACGATGGACGCGTGGGTCAGCGCATCGGAGACCAGCAGCGCGCCCGGGCCGGTCAGCGCGGTGACCGCGCCGAGGTTGGCGGTGTACCCGGAGGAGAAGACCAGCGCGGATTCGGCGCCGACGAAGCCGGCCAGTGCCGTCTCGAACTCCTCGTGCAGTTCGGTGTTTCCGGTGACCAGGCGTGAGCCCCCGGCCCCGGCACCCCAGGTGCGCAACGCCTGGACGCCACCGTCGAGCACGGCCGGGTGCTGGGACAGCCCCAGGTAGTCGTTGGACGCCAGATCGAGTTCGGTGCCGACCGGCGGACGGACCCGCAGCGTGCGGCGCAATCCCTCGGCCCGACGCCGCTTCTCGATGTCGGCGAGCCAGGCCAGCGGGGACAGACCGGTTCGGGTCACGGGTGCCGCCTCTCCTCCTGAACGGTGTTCAAGTCACCGTTCAGGTTAATGCACGCGCGACCCCGACCATGCCCGCACCGATCTGGGCGATCTCCTCGGCGGTGCAGATGAACGGCGGCATCGCGTAGACGAGCCTGCCGAACGGTCGCAGCCACAGCCCGTGCAGCAGCGCCGCCTCGGTGGCGACCGCCATATCGACCGGCTCGCGCATCTCGATGACGCCGATCGCCCCGAGCACCCGCACATCGGCCACGCCGGGCAGCGTCCGGGCCGGTTCCAGCCCGTCCCGCAGGCCCGCCTCGATGTCCCGCACCCGGGCCCGCCAGTCCCCCTCCAACAGCAGCTCGACCGCGGCCACCGACACCGCGCAGGCCAGCGCATTGGCCATGAAGGTCGGCCCGTGCATCAGGGCGCCGGGCTCCCCCGCGCTGATGGTCTGTGCGATGCCGGCCGTGCACAAGGTGGCGGCCAGCGTGACGTACCCGCCGGTGAGCGCCTTGCCGACGCACATGATGTCCGGGGTGACGCCGGCGTGATCGGCGGCGAACAGTTCCCCGGTGCGCCCGAACCCGGTGGCGATCTCGTCGAAGATCAGCAGCACCTGATGCTCGTCGCAGATCCGGCGCAGGTCGTTCAGGTAACGCGGGTCGTGGAAGCGCATACCGCCGGCGCCCTGGACCACGGGTTCGACGATCACCGCGGCCAGTTCGTCGGCGTGCTCGGCCAGCTGCCGCTCGAAAGCCGACACATAGTCCGCGTCGTAGTCGCCGGGCACCTGAGGGGCGAACACCTGGTGCACCAGCACGTCGGTCCAGATCGAGTGCATGCCACCGGCTGGATCGCACACGCTCATCGGGGTGAACGTGTCGCCGTGGTAGCCCCCGCGCCAGGTCATCAACCGGTGCTTGGCGGGCAGGCCCCGGCTGCGCCAGTACTGCAGCGCCATCTTCACCGCGACCTCCACCGACACCGAGCCGGAGTCGCTGAAGAACACGGTGTCCAGGCCGTCCGGGGTGATCTGCACCAACAGTTGCGCCAGCCGGGCCGCCGGCTCATGGGTCAGCCCGCCGAACATGACGTGATTCATGGTGGCCAGTTGCGCGGTGATCGCGGCATCCAGCCGGGGATGTCCGTGGCCGTGCACCGCGGTCCACCACGAACTCATCGCATCGAGCACCTCGACCGGTTTGCCGTCGTGTTCGACGGTGAGCCAGGCGCCCTTCGCGCCGAGGGCCACCACCGGGGACAACGCCCCGGTACCGATGGTGCTGTAGGGGTGCCAGATGTGCGCGGCGTCGATCGCGCTGATCTCCGACGGCGTCAACGCAGGCATGGCACCGGACCCTATCGCTTCCCTCAACAGGTGTGACCTCACGCCCGCGACCTGAGGTGCCCGACATTCTTCGGTAGATTGACTCCCCGACCATGATGACGCTCGCTCCCCCCCGACCTGCGGCCCGTACCGGGGCCACACCGGACACCAAACCCAAACTGGGCACCCGTGAGTCGGGCTTCTACCGACACGACCTCGACGGACTGCGCGGGGTCGCGATCGCGTTGGTGGCCGTCTTCCACGTCTGGTTCGGTCGGGTCTCCGGCGGCGTCGACGTCTTTCTCGCGCTGTCCGGCTTCTTCTTCGGCGGCCGGCTGCTGCGCTCGGCGTTGGACACCTCGGTCGCGCTGCACCCGGTCCAGGAGGTCGTGCGCCTGGTCCGCCGCCTGCTGCCCGCACTGATCGTGGTGCTCGCGGCCGCAGCGGTGCTCACCATCCTGATCCAGCCCGAGACGCGCTGGGAGACCTTCGCCGACCAGAGCCTGGCCAGCCTCGGCTACTACCAGAACTGGGAGTTGGCCAGTACCGCCGCCGACTATCTGCGCGCCGGGGAGACCGTCAGCCCGCTGCAGCACATCTGGTCGATGTCGGTGCAGGGCCAGTTCTACATAGCCCTGCTGGCCATCGTCTTCGCCCTCGCCTGTCTGCTGCGCAAACCGCTCGGCCGGCACCTGCGCTGGGTCTTCATCGTGCTGCTGACCGCGCTGACCGTCGCCTCGTTCATCTACGCGATCCACGCGCACAACACCGATCAGGCCGTCGCCTACTACAACAGCTTCGCCCGTGCCTGGGAGCTCACCCTCGGCGCGCTGATCGGCGCGCTGGTCCCCTACGTGCGCTGGCCGATGTGGGTGCGCACGGTCGTGGCCACCGTCTCGTTGCTGGCCATCCTGCTGTGCGGTTGGTTCATCGACGGGGTGAACGAATTCCCCGGGCCGTGGACGCTGGTGCCCGTCGGCGCGACCGTGCTGTTCATCCTGTCCGCGGCCAATCGCGCCGCCGATCCGCGCACCGGCGGCAAGCTGCCGCTGCCCAACCGGATGCTGGCGAGCAAGCCGTTCGTCGCGCTCGGGTCGATGGCCTACTCGCTGTACCTGTGGCACTGGCCGCTGCTCATCTTCTGGCTGGCCTACAGCGGGCGGGACCACGCCGGCTTCCTGGACGGTGCGGTCGTGCTGCTGGTGTCCGGGGTGCTGGCCTGGCTGACGACGCGCTACGTCGAGACGCCGCTGCGCTACAAGGCACCGGCCCCGCGCATCGACGCCGTCGTGATGCCGTGGCGTACCCGGCTTCGTCGGCCCACCATCGTGCTGGGTTCGGTCGTGACCCTGCTCGGCGTCACCCTGACCGCCACCTCGTTCACCTGGCGGGAGCACCTCACCATCGAGCGGGCCAGCGGCAAGGAACTGTCCGGGCTGTCGGCGCGCGACTACCCCGGCGCGCGGGCCCTGCTCAACGACGCCAAGGTGCCTAAGCTGCCGATGCGGCCGACCGTCCTGGAGGCCAAGGACGACGTCCCGGAGTCCACCCACTCCGGGTGCATCAGCGACTTCAAGAACGTCGACGTCATCAACTGCACGTACGGCAACAAGGACTCCCAGCGCACCATCGCGCTGGCCGGCGGTTCGCACGCCGAGCACTGGCTCACCGCACTGGATCTGCTGGGCCGGATGCACGACTTCAAGGTGGTCACCTATCTCAAGATGGGTTGTCCGCTGACCACCGAGGAGAAGCCGCGCATCATGGGCGACAACAAGCCCTACCCCAAGTGCCGGGAGTGGAACGACAAGGTGATGCCCAAGTTGCTGGCCGACAAGCCCGACTACGTGTTCACCACCTCGACGCGGCCGTGGAACATCAAGCCCGGCGACGTGATGCCCGGGTTCTATGCCGGGATCTGGGAGGCGTTCCGGGACGCCGGCATCGATGTGCTCGCCATGCGCGACACCCCCTGGCTGGTGCGCGGCAACAACAAGCCGTTCTTCCCCGCCGACTGCCTGGCCGACGGCGGCGATTCCGTGTCGTGCGGGGTCAAGCGTGCTGCGGTACTGTCCGACGACAACCCGACCTTGGCCTTCGTGAAACGGTTCCCGAACCTGAAGCCACTCGATATGACCGATGCGGTGTGCCGTCCCGACTTCTGTCGCGTAGTGGAGGGAAATGTGTTGATGTATCACGACTCTCACCACCTGTCCGCGACCTACATGCGCACCATGACCAACGAACTGGGCCGTCAACTGGCAGCTGCCACCGGCTGGTGGTGACGTGGACATCACGGTCTGGCCGGGCACGCCCTATCCACTCGGCGCGACCTATGACGGCGCCGGGACGAACTTCTCCTTGTTCTCCGAGGCGGCCGAGAAGGTCGAGCTCTGCCTGATCGCCAAGGACGGCACCGAACAGCGCGTGACGCTGGACGAGGTGGACGGCTACGTCTGGCACGCCTACCTACCGACGGTGAGCCCCGGCCAGCGGTACGGGTTCCGGGTGCACGGGCCGTGGGATCCGGCCGCCGGCCACCGGTGCGACCCCAGCAAGCTGCTGCTCGACCCGTACGGCAAGTCCTTCCACGGCGACTTCGTCTTCTCCCAGGCGCTGTACTCCTACGACATGGAGTCCGAGCATCCGGCGCTCACCCGCGCCGACCCGCCGGTCGACTCCCTGGGCAGCACCATGACCAGCGTGGTGATCAACCCGTTCTTCGACTGGGGCTCCGACCGCGCGCCGCGCACCCCGTACCACGAGACGGTCATCTACGAGGCGCACGTCAAGGGCCTGACCCAGCTGCACCCCGACATCCCCGAACAGCTGCGCGGCACCTACGCCGGCCTGGCCCACCCGGTGATCATCGAGCACCTCAAGTCGCTGAACGTCACGGCCATCGAACTGATGCCGGTGCACCAGTTCCTGCACGACCACCGGCTGCTCGACTTGGGTCTGCGAAACTACTGGGGCTACAACACCTTCGGGTTCCTCGCCCCGCACGCCGGGTACGCCGCCACCAAGCACGCCGGCGGCGCGGTCGCCGAGTTCAAGGCGATGGTGCGGTCCTTCCACGAGGCCGGTATCGAGGTGATCCTCGACGTGGTCTACAACCACACCGCCGAGGGCAACCACCTGGGCCCGACGCTGAACTTCCGCGGGATCGACAACGCGGCGTACTACCGCCTGCTCGACGGCGAGGAGCAGTACTACAAGGACTTCACCGGCACTGGCAACAGCCTCAACGCCCGGCACCCGCACACCCTGCAGCTGATCATGGACTCGCTGCGCTACTGGGTGCTGGAGATGCACGTCGACGGGTTCCGGTTCGACCTGGCCTCCACCCTGGCCCGCGAGTTCTACGACGTGGACCGGCTGAGCGCGTTCTTCGATCTGGTGCAACAGGATCCGGTGATCAGTCAGGTCAAGCTGATAGCCGAACCGTGGGACGTCGGCGAGGGTGGCTATCAGGTCGGCAACTTCCCCGGCCTGTGGACCGAGTGGAACGGTAAGTACCGCGACACCGTGCGCGACTACTGGCGCGGTGAGCCCGCCACGCTCGGCGAGTTCGCCTCCCGGCTGACCGGCTCCTCGGACCTCTACGAGAACACCGGCCGCCGGCCCGGCGCCAGCATCAACTTCGTCACCTGCCACGACGGATTCACCCTGGCCGACCTGGTGTCCTACAACGAGAAGCACAACGAGGCCAACGGTGAGGACAACCGCGACGGCGAGAGTCACAACCGGTCCTGGAACTGCGGGGTCGAGGGCCCGACCGACGACCCGAAGATCCTGGCCCTGCGGGCCCGGCAGATGCGCAACGTGGTCGGCACCCTGATGGTGTCCCAGGGCACCCCGATGATCAGCCACGGCGACGAGATCGGGCGCACCCAGGGCGGCAACAACAACGCCTACTGCCAGGATTCCCCGGTCGCCTGGGTGGACTGGTCCAAACTCGAGGACAACGCGGAGCTGCTGGACTTCACCCGTAAGGCCGTTGCGCTGCGCAAGAAACATCCGGTCTTCCGGCGGCGCCGGTTCCTGGCCGGCAACCCGATCCGCAGCAGCGGGCAGGTCCGCGACATCGCGTGGCTCACCCCGGCCGGGGTGGAGATGACCCCCGAGGACTGGGATTCCGGCTTCGGCAAGAGCATCGCGGTGTTCCTCAACGGCGAGGCCATCCCCGAGCCGGACGCCCGTGGCCAGCGGGTCCGCGACGATTCGTTCCTGCTGTGCTTCAACGCACACGACGAACCGCTGGATTTCGTGCTGCCGCCGGATGATTACGCCGAAAATTGGGTAACCGCGTTGGACACCGGCGATCCCGCCGGTGCCGACGAGGTGACGATATCTGCCGGCGAGAAGATCTCCCTGCAGGCACGATCGCTTCGGGTGCTCCGGAAAACGACCTAGGCGGTAACGGCTGATGGGTGTCCCGCTCTCCACATATCGCCTTCAGATGCGCGGCGATGCGTTCACCCTCTCCGATGCGGTCGAGCTGCTGGACTATCTGGATGACCTCGGCGTCTCGCACCTGTACCTGTCCCCCATTCTGACCGCGGCGCACGGTTCCACCCACGGGTACGACGTCACCGACCCGCTGACGGTGTCCGACGCGCTGGGCGGGCCCGCGGGGCTGGCAGAGTTGTCCGCGCAAGCCCGCGCGCGCGGCATGGGCCTGATCGTGGACATCGTGCCCAACCACGTCGGCGTCGACGACCCACGGCAGAACGCGTGGTGGTGGGATGTGCTCACGCACGGCCGCGACTCCGCCTACGCCACCTACTTCGACATCGACTGGGACCTCGACGCGGACGGATCGGCGGGCCGAATCGTGTTGCCGGTACTGGGATCCGACGATGACGTGCAGGATCTGGAGGTCGACGGCGACACCCTGAGGCTGGGCGACCGGGTGTGGCCCATCGCCCCGGGCACCGCCGGTGGATCCGGCCGGGAGGTACACGAGCGCCAGCACTACAAGCTGATCGGCTGGCGTAACAACCTGTGCGGGTACCGACGATTCTTCTCCATCACCTCCCTGGCCGGCCTGCGCCAGGAGGACCCCGAGGTGTTCGAGGCCACCCATGCCGAGGTCCGGCGCTGGTTCACCGAGGAACTCGTGGACGGGTTGCGCATCGATCATCCGGACGGGCTGGCCGAACCGGCCGGGTACGTCACCGACCTGCGCGAGCTGGTCGGCCCGTCGGCGTGGATCGTCGTCGAGAAGATCCTGTCGCCGCAGGAATCCCTGGACACCGGGCTGCCGGTGGACGGCACCACCGGCTACGACGCGCTGCGCGAGATCGGGGGCCTGTTCATCGATCCCACCGCCGAGCCCACCCTCACCGCGCTCTACGAGTCCACCGGCGTCGACTACGGAGCCGCCGGGGACCGCATCACCGAGCTCAAGACCAAGGCGGCTACCGAGACCCTGGCCAGCGAACTGGCCCGGGTGCGGCGCGCCGTCGCGGCCGACGCCGGGTCCGATCACCCGCTGCTGTCCGAGGCCGTCACCGCGTTGTTGACCCACGTGCATGTGTACCGGTTCGACTACCTGGACCTGGCCTGGCTGGCCCCCACCGCCATCGCCGAGACGGTGCGCGCCCGACCCGATCTGGACGCACCGCTACAGCTGGTGGCCGCCGCCCTGGCCGTCGACGGTGAGGCCGCCGCGCGGATCCAACAGCTGTGCGGCGCGGTGACCGCCAAATCGGTCGAGGACTGCCTGTTCTACCGCGACGCCCGGCTGGTCTCGCTCAACGAGGTCGGAGGCGAACCCGAACTCTTCGGTGTCAGTGCCGCCGAGTTCCACGAGCGCTGCGCCACCCGGTCCCGGCTGTGGCCGCATGCGATGGTGACGCTGTCCACCCACGACACCAAACGCAGCGAAGATGTCCGGGCCCGCATCGGGGTGCTGTCCCAGCTGGCCACGGAATGGGCCGAGCGGGTGCAGCGCTGGTCGAAGATCGTGCTCACCCCCGACCCGGCCACCGCACTGTTCCTGTGGCAGAACATCTTCGGGGTGTGGCCGGCCGACGGTGAGGTGACCGAGGAGCTGCGGACCCGACTGCACGGTTATGCCGAGAAGGCGATCCGGGAGGCGGCGACGCACACCAGCTGGAACGACCCCGACACCGAATTCGAAGCCGGCGTGCATGACTGGCTCGATGCCGTCATCGACGGCCCGGTATCCAAGGAGCTGACCGCGCTGGTGGCCCGCGCCGAACCGCACGCCCACAACGACAGCCTGGCCCAGAAGCTGTTGGCGCTGACCGTCCCCGGCGTCCCGGACATCTACCAGGGCACCGAGTTGTTCGATGACAGCCTGGTCGACCCGGACAACCGGCGCCCGGTGGATTACGCGGTGCGCCGAGCCGCGCTGCAGGCCCGCAAGGACCCGAAGATGCGGGTGGTCAACGCCGCGTTGCGGCTGCGCCGGGACCGTCCGGACGTCTTCCTGGACGGCAGCTACCGGCCGGTGCCGGCCGCGGGGTCCGCGGCGGCCCATCTGATCGCCTTCCTGCGCGAGCAGGATGTGCTGGTGGCAGTATCCCGATGGACGGCGAAACTCGCCGAAACCGGTTGGGGCGACACGACGCTGACGCTACCCGAGGGGTTGTGGACCGACCGGTTGACCGGCCGCACCCATGCCGGCTGCCCGGCGGCCGGCGAACTGTTCACCGACCTGCCCGTGGCCCTGCTGGAGCGAGCCGATGACTGAACGTGAATTCGCGGTGTGGGCACCGCGGCCCGAACGTGTCCGGCTGCATGTGGACGGCACCGTGTACCCGATGGAGCGCGGCCCCGACGACTGGTGGCGCGCCACGGCGCCGGCCGCCGCGGACAGCCGCTACGGGTTCGTGCTGGACGACGACGACACCCTGCTTCCCGATCCGCGCTCGGCGCGCCAACCCGACGGGGTGCATGCGCCGTCCCAACTGTGGAGCCCGGCCGCTCCGGCCCCCGGCTGGTCCGGGCGCTCCATCGAGGGTGCGGCCATCTACGAACTGCACATCGGTACCTTCACCCCGACCGGCACCCTGGACTCGGCGATCGAAAAGCTGTCGTATCTGGTCGATCTCGGTGTCGACTTCGTCGAACTGATGCCGGTGAACGCGTTCAGCGGCACGCACGGCTGGGGGTACGACGGGGTGCTCTGGTATGCCGTGCACGAGCCCTACGGCGGCCCGGATGCGTTGCTGCGCTTCGTCGAGGCCTGCCACGCCCACGGCCTCGGCGTGCTCATCGACGCGGTGTTCAACCACCTCGGCCCGTCCGGCAACTACCTGCCGAGGTTCGGACCGTATCTGTCCACCGGCTCCAACCCGTGGGGTGAGTCGGTCAACATCGCCGATGCCGGCGCCGACGAGGTGCGCCGCTACATCATCGACTGCGCGCTGCGCTGGATGCGCGATTTCGGTGCCGACGGCCTGCGCCTGGACGCCGTGCACGCACTGGTGGACACCACCGCCATCCACATCCTGGAAGAGCTTTCGGCCGAGACGGATGCGCTCGCCGCCGAATTGGGCCGCCCGCTGTCCCTGATCGCCGAGAGCGACATGAACGATCCGCGGCTGATCACCCCGCGCGAGGCGGGCGGCCTGGGCCTCACCGCGCAGTGGGATGACGATATCCACCACGCCATCCACACCGCGGTATCGGGTGAAAGGCAGGGCTACTACGGCGATTTCGGGACGTTGGCGACCCTGGCGCAGACGCTGCAGCACGGCTATTTCCACGCCGGCACCTATTCCTCGTTCCGGGCCCGCCGGCACGGCCGCCCGCTGGACATCGAGACCATCCCGGCCACCCGACTGCTGGCCTACACCCTGACCCACGATCAGGTCGGCAACCGTGCCACCGGGGACCGGCCCTCACAGAACCTGAGCACCGGCCAACTGGCGGTCAAGGCCGCCCTGGCTCTCGGATCCCCCTACACCGCAATGCTGTTCATGGGCGAGGAATGGGGCTCGAGCAGCCCGTTCCAGTTCTTCACCTCGCATCCCGAGCCGGAACTGGGCCGCGCCACCGCCGAGGGGCGAAAGGCCGAGTTCGCCGCGCACGGCTGGGACGCCGACGAGATCCCCGACCCGCAGGACCCCGAGACGTTCCTGCGCTCGAAGCTGGACTGGGACGAGGTCACCGAGGGTGAGCACGCCCGGCTGCTGCAGACCTACCGCGGTCTGCTCGAATTGCGGCGCAGCGAACCAGATTTCGCCGATCCGTGGCTGACCCATCTGCGGGTGCAGTACGACGAGGAGCACCGCTGGATCGTGCTGCACCGCGGTGCGCTGGCCGTGGTGTGCAATCTCGGGCCGATGCGGTGGCCGTTCCGGTGACCGGTGAGGTGGTGCTGGCCTGGGCGGAGCCCGGCAGTTCGGCCGACGGGACCGTCATCCCCGGGCATTCGTTCGCGGTGCTGCGAACTCAGGTCAGGTAGCGGTAGGTCGGTGATCCGGGCTCCAGCAGCTCGACATGCGCCTCGGACTCCTGCATCCGCTGCAGCAGCCCCTCCAGGTCCGCGGCCGAGCCCAACTCGATGCCGACCAGCGCCTCACCGGTCTCACGGTTGTTGCGCTTGACGTACTCGAACAGGGTGATGTCGTCGTTGGGGCCCAGCACCGTGTCCAGGAAGCCGCGCAGGGCACCGGGTTCCTGCGGGAAGTCCACCAGGAAGTAGTGCTTGAGGCCGCGGTGTACCAGCGAGCGTTCCAGCACCTCGCCGTAGCGGGACACGTCGTTGTTGCCACCGGAGATGATGCACACCACGGTGGAGCCGGGGGTGATGTCGGCCTCCAGCAGCGCGGCCACCGACAGCGCGCCGGCGGGTTCGGCGATGATGCCCTCGTTCTGGTACAGGTCGAGCATCGCTGAGCACACCGCACCCTCGTCCACCGAGGTGATGGACAGCATGTCCCCCGCCGCGGCGAGCGCGGCGTGGGTGTGGGTGCCGGCCCGGGCCACCGCGGCCCCGTCGACGAACTGGTCGACGTGATCGAGGGTCACCGGTTCCCCGGCGGCCAGCGCGGCCATCATCGACGCCGCACCGGCCGGCTCGACGCCCAGCACCGAGGAGGTCGTGGTGCGCTCGGACAGGTAGGTGGTGATGCCTGCGATGCAGCCGCCGCCGCCGACCGGGACGATGACCAGGTCCGGCTCGGCGGCCAACTGCTCGAGCAGTTCGACGGCGATGGTGCCCTGCCCGGCCATGGTCCGGGGGTCGTCGTAGGGCGGGACGAGGGTGGCGCCGGTGCGCGCGACATCCTGCAGCGCGGCTTCCGCGGCCATATCGTAGGTCTTGCCGCCGACGATCAGCTCGATGAACTCACCGCCGTGGTACCGGATGCGGTCACGCTTCTGCTTCGGCGTCTTGGCCGGCGCGTACACCCGGCCGTGCACGCCCATCGAGCGGCAGGCCAGCGCGAAGCCCTGGGCATGGTTGCCCGCCGACGAGCAGACCACGCCGGCCGCGAGTTCCTCCGGCGTGAGCTGCATGAGCACGTTGTAGGCGCCGCGCAGCTTGTAGGACCGCACCGCCTGCAGGTCCTCACGCTTCAGGTAGACCTGGGCTCCGGTCGCCGCCGACAACCGGTCGCTGAATTGCAGCGGGCTGAGGGTGACGACGTCGGCAATTCGTGCTGCGGCCTCGTCGATGTCGGCCGCGGACAGCGGCGAAACCCGTGGGACTCGGCTCAAATCTGCAGTCACCGTTCAATGGTGCCACTCATAGGCCCGTCAGGAGAAACGGGATACCCCGATCGTGCTGGGACAACACAGCGACGAGACGCAGCACACGCGTGAGGTTTCGGTTGCCCGAACTCTGGGTTGCGAGCTATCGTGGACCAGTGAGCACCCATACCGAAATCAACATCGCCGGGGTCCCGTGGCCGGTGTACAAGGTGGCGGCGCTGATCCTGGGCGCTTTGGTGCTCGTCGCGGTCGGCGTCATCGCCGCCAGCCCCGGCCCGGCCGTACTGACCGCGGCCGCCGTGGCGACTGCGGTGTGGCTGGCCGGGGGCCTGTCCGCGCGGCGGTAGTTTCCGGGGCGACGGACGAACCACCCCGGGTGCAGCGCACCCCCCAACGATCATGCCGACATGGCTTCGCCCCGGTGCCTCGAGCAGCGCCGGCCCGCGTCAGAGTCCGCATCTCGGGTGACGACCTCCTCGGCGATCGCCAAGCTGACCGACATCGGCTGACCACAGACCCACTCCCCCTTCACGGCCGGAACGCGGTGTGTATTTTAACGTTTGCGTCAAGCCTTTAAATTTGCTGGCGTCGGCTCGACGCGACAACTCATTACCCATACACTGACGGAGTGATTGACATTTCTGTGGTCATTCCATGTCGAAATGGCGCACACACAATCGGTCGGCAACTCGACGCCCTGCTCGGTCAGTCGACCGGCGCGGAGTTCGAGGTGATCGTCGCCGACAACGGTTCTACGGATGACACGGCGGCGCTGATCCGCACCTGGCCGGACGCGCGCGTCCGTATCGTCGATGCAGGTAGAGCGCCAGGAGTGAATGTGGCGCGCAACGTCGGCACCGAGGCGTCGAGGGGTCGCTTCATCCTCCTGACCGACTGCGACGACATCGTCCACGACGGCTGGATCGAGGCCCACTACCGCGCGTTCACGGGGGGAGCACATGCAGTTGGCGGAGGCCTGGATCGCATACTTGAAAATGGAACTCTTCTCACGAGTTCCCGCCATTTGTTCCCGGCACTATATCGACGGAATCTATTTGCTAATGGAACAAATTGCGGGTTCACCCGGGAGGCCTTCGATCGCGTCGGCGGCTTTGACGAAGAGTTCATGGGCGGCGCCGACGAGGTCGACTTCTTCTGGCGCCTCGCCGACGCGGGCTACCGGGTGATCTTCGTCGAGGGCGCCGTCGTGTCGAAGGTCCAGCACACCGGGTTGCACAACGCCTTCACCCAGTACTTCAACTACGGCAAAGGGGAGGCTCTGCTGATCAACAAAGTCCGGCCCGGGTGGCTGTCGATCGTCATCCCACTTGCCGGCATCAATTCGAGCGCCTGGGGTCTGGTGTGGGCCACCAGCATCGCGCGCCGCACCACGGTGCGGGCCTTCGCGTTCAACCTCGGACTCTTGTCGGAGTCAGCGCGGCTCATCTCCGCCCGGCCCCCGCGGCAGCGACTCGCCAGGCTCGTGCAGCGGACTTTCCTGCCCCGGGGCCCGGTAGACACCCCACCGCCGCCACCCTGCGGTGCAGCGACTTCTGGTGGTGGCGGTCGCTCAACCGCCCAGGCAGCCCGGTCCGAGTAGCGCCTTCAGATCGCCCATCAGCGCCGAGGACGGTGTCACGCGCAGTGACTGATCTAGTTCCAGGGTGGTGATCCGCTCCCCGCTGATCAGCCGCAGATGCACCTGTGAGGTCCCGGGATGCCGGGTCAGCACCTGCTTGAGCGCGGTCACCTTGTCCACCGTGCACTGCCGGGTCGGCAGGCTCACCGCGACCGGGCGATCGCCCTGGGCGTTCGAGAAGTCCGGCACGATCAGATCGTTGGCGATCAGCGAGATCCGGTCATCGCGGATCGCGACCTTGGCCCCGACGATCACCACCGCGTCGTCGGCGATGTCGGCACCGAACGCCGAATAGGTCTGCGGGAAGAACAGCACCTCGATGCCGCCGGTGAGGTCCTCCACTTGTGCTGAGGCCCAAGGCAATCCGTTCTTGTTCACCCGGCGGTTCACCGAGGCCAGGATGCCGCCGATGCGCACCTGGGCATCGTTGCCGATATCGCCTTCCAGAATCGCCGGGATCTGGGTGTCCACCTGGGCGGCCAGCAGATGCGCCACCCCGTCCAGTGGATGCCCGGACACGTAGAGCCCGAGCATCTCCCGCTCCAGAGCGAGCTTGTGCTTGTCTTCCCACTCCCCTTCGGGCACCGGGATGGTGAACACCGATTCCATACCGGAATCGGCGTCCCCGCCGCCGAACAGATCGAACTGGCCGATGGCCTCGGCCTTCTTGGTGCCCAGCACCGAGTCGACCGCGTCGGCGTGCACCAGGAACAGCCCCTTGCGCGGGTGGCCGAGCGAATCAAAGGCACCGGCCTTGATCAACGACTCGGTGACCTTCTTGTTGCAGGCCGCGATGTCGATCTTGTTCAGGTAGTCGGAGAAGTCGGTGTACTTCCCCTTCTCGGAGCGTGCCTTGATGATCGACTGCACCACGTTGGCCCCGACGTTGCGTACGCCGCCGAGACCGTACCGGATGTCCTTGCCGACCGAGGCGAAGTTGTGCACCGACTCGTTCACGTCCGGGGGCAGCACCGTGATGCCGAGCCGGCGGCAGTCCGACAGGTAGACCGCGGCCTTGTCCTTGTCGTCACCGACCGAGGTGAGCAGACCGGCCATGTACTCGGCCTGGAAGTTGGCCTTGAGGTAGGCGGTCCAGAACGACACCAGCCCGTAGCCGGCGGCGTGCGACTTGTTGAACGCGTACCCGGCGAACGGAAGGATGGTGTCCCACAGCGCCTTGACCGCCCCCTCGGAGAACCCGTTGGCGGTCATACCCTCCTTGAAGCCCTTGTACTCGGCCTCCAGGACCTCAAGCTTTTTCTTGCCCATGGCCTTTCGCAGCGCATCGGCCTTGCCCATGGTGTAGGACGCGACCTTCTGGGCGATGAACATGATCTGCTCTTGGTAGACGATCAGGCCGTAGGTCTCGGCCAGGATGTCCTTGAGCGGTTCCTCGAGCTCGGGATGGATCGGCTTGATCGGCTGCCGGCCGTTCTTGCGGTCGGCGTAGTCGTTGTGCGCGTTCATGCCCATCGGGCCGGGCCGGTACAGCGCCAGCACGGCCACGATGTCGTTGAACCCGGTGGGCTGCATGCGGCGCAGCAGATCGCGCATCGGCCCACCGTCGAGCTGGAACACGCCCAGGGTGTCACCGCGGGACAGCAGCTCATAGGTGGCCGGGTCATCCAGCGGCAGATGATCCATGTCCAGGTCGATGCCGCGGTTGGCCTTGATGTTCTCCAGCGCGTCACCGATCACGGTGAGGTTGCGCAGACCCAGGAAGTCCATCTTCAGCAGGCCGATGGCCTCACAGGACGGGTAGTCCCAGCCGGTGATGATGGCGCCGTCCTGCGGCCGCTTCCACAGCGGGATCGCGTCGACCAGCGGCTCGGAGCTCATGATCACCGCGCAGGCGTGCACGCCGGCGTTGCGGACCAGGCCTTCCAGACCGCGCGCCGTCTCGTAGATGGTGCGCACATCGGGATCGGTCTCCAGCAGCCCGCGAACCTCGGCGGCCTCCTTGTACCGCTCATGGGTGGGATCGGTGATCCCGGACAGCGGGATGTCCTTGGCCATGATCGGCGGCGGCAGCGCCTTGGTGATCCGGTCGGCGATCGCGAAACCGGGCTGGCCGTAGTTGACCCGGGCCGAGTCCTTCAGCGCGGCCTTGGTCTTGATGGTGCCGAAGGTGATGACCTGGGCCACCCGGTCGCTGCCCCACTTCTCGGAGGCGTAGCGCACCATCTCGCCGCGGCGGCGGTCGTCGAAGTCGATATCGATATCGGGGGCGGACGGCCGCTCGGGGTTGAGGAAGCGCTCGAACAGCAGGCCGTGCGGGATCGGGTCGATGTTGGTGATGCCCATCGCGTAGGCCACCAGCGAACCGGCCGCCGAACCACGGCCCGGGCCCACCCGGATGTCGACCGAGCGGGCGTAGTTGATCAGGTCGGCGACGATGAGGAAGTAGGCCGGGAAGCCCTTGTCGCAGATGACCTTGATCTCGTAGTCGGCGCGGTCCAGGTACTCCTGGGCCACCCCGTCCGGGAAGCGGCGCGCCAGACCCTCGTTGACCTCGTGGCGCAGCCAGGACTGCTGGTCGTGGCCCTCGGGCACCGGGAAGACCGGCATCCGGTCCCGCGGGGTCCACACGTCGGCGTAGGACTGCACCCGCTCGGCGATCAGCAGGGTGGAGTCGCAGGCGCCGGGCACCTGGCCGTCCCACAGCGCACGCATATCGGCCGCCGACTTCAGGTAGTAACCGTCCCCGTCGAACTTGAACCGGGTCGGATCGGACAGCGTCTTGCCGGTCTGCACACACAGCAGCGCCTCGTGGCTGTGCGACGCCTCCCTGGTCACGTAGTGGCAGTCGTTGGTGGCCAGCGGCCGGATGCCGAGCTTGCGGCCCACCTCCAGCAGCCCGTCGCGGACCCGGCGCTCGATCTCGATGCCGTGGTCCATCAACTCCAGGAAGAAGTTGTCCTTGCCGAAGATCTCCTGCCACTTGCCGGCGGCGGCCAGCGCCTCGTCGACCTGG
The DNA here is from genome assembly GCA_900078775.1 of Mycolicibacterium aurum. Taxonomy (GTDB): domain Bacteria; phylum Actinomycetota; class Actinomycetes; order Mycobacteriales; family Mycobacteriaceae; genus Mycobacterium; species Mycobacterium aurum_A. Next base: position 1,733,760 of record LT549889.1, on the reverse strand, counting down.
CCGAGCCGCAGCCGGGTCTGCACCTCGCCGGACGGGCAGCCCGTCGTCGCGATGATGCCCTCGGCGTGCTCGGCGATCAGCTCGGCGTCCATGCGGGACCACTTGCCCAGCTGGCCCTCGAACGAGGCCAGCGAGGACAGCTTGAACAGATTGCGCAGCCCGGTCGCGTTCTCGGCGACCATCGTCATGTGGGTGTAGGCGCCGCTGCCCGACACGTCGTCCGACTTCTGGCTGCGGTCACCCCACTGCACGCGCTTGGTGTCGAATCGCGACCCGGGGGCGATGTACGCCTCGATACCGATGATCGGTTTGATGCCGGCGCTGGTGGCGATGTTGTAGAACTCGCTGGCCCCGAACATGTTCCCGTGGTCGGTCATGCCGATCGCAGGCATCTCCAGGCGCTGGGCCTCGGCCACCATCGGCTTGACCTTCGCGGCACCGTCGAGCATCGAATACTCAGTGTGGTTATGCAGGTGCACAAACGAAGCGCTCATAGGGTGGCCAGTCTATTGGTGCGCTCCGACAGTTCCGGGCGTGTCGCGGGACGTGTCGTCCCCCACACGGTGAGGGGCACGGTCCGACCCGCGACCGAAGGTCTCACGTACCGCGCCGCGGCTGTATCGTATGACTCCGTGATCGAGCTCAATAACGTCGCCAAGACATTCGGCGGCAGCGTGCCCGCCCTGCGCGACGTGAGCTTTTCCGTTCCCACCGGGTCGGTCTGTGCGTTGCTGGGACACAACGGTGCCGGCAAGACGACGACGGTCAAGATCCTCTCGACCTTGCTGACCCCGAGTTCGGGAACCGCCGTCGTCGCCGGGTACGACGTGGCCCGCGAGCCCGCCAAGGTGCGCCAGAACATCGGCGTCACCGGGCAGGACGCCGCCCTCGATCCACGGCTGACCGGCCGGGAGAATCTGGTGCTGTTCGGCCGGCTGCGCGGCCTGCGCAAGGCGCAGGCCCGCGCGCGTGCCGACGAGCTCATCAACCAGTTCGACATGGGCCACGCGGCCGACCGCCAGGTCGTCGGCTACTCCGGCGGTATGCGGCGGCGCATCGACATCGCCGTCTCGCTGGTCGTGCTGCCCAAGGTGCTCTTCCTGGACGAGCCGACCACCGGCCTGGACCCGCGCAGCCGCCGCGACGTGTGGAATCTGGTGGCTTCGTTGAAGGCTCAGGACATCACCGTGCTGCTGACGACGCAGTATCTGGAGGAAGCCGACATCCTCAGCGACTCCATCGTGATTCTCAACGCCGGCCAGATCGTCGCCAAGGGCACCGCCGATGAGCTCAAGCGCCAGACCGGGTCGAGTTACTGCGAGATGACGCCGCTGAAGCCGGACGACCTGCCGCGGATCGCCGCCGCGCTGTCCGATTTCGCCGAGGTCGAGGTCGACACCGACGCCAACACGGTGTCGGTGCCCGCACCGTCCGGTGTGGCCACCCTGACCGAGGTGTTCCGGCGGATGGACGAACTCGGCATCGAACTGATCGACATCTCGCTGCGCCGGCCCTCGCTCGATGAGGTGTTCCTGCACCTCACCAGCCCGGTCTCCACGCCGTGACGGCGGTCGCGATCCTCACGGCGCGCATCCTGCGCAAGGGCCGGGTGGACTTGGTCTTCGCCACGCTGGTACCGATCGCCGGACTGATCGGGCTGACGTTCCTGCTGCGCGACATCATCGCAGTCGGCGAGATGAGCTATGCCCAGTATGTGCTGCCGGCCGTGGTGGTCCAGGCGATGCTGTTCGGCGCGCTGACCACCACCGACCGCGCCGCCTGGGAGAAGATCAGCGGCCTGGGCGCCCGGATGCGCACGCTGCCCATTTCGCCCTATGCCCCACTGATGGCCCGGATGGCCTACTGCCTCATCCGCGGTGCCCTGGCGCTGGTGGCCTCCTTCCTGGCCGCCGCGCTGTTCGGGTTCCGGCCGTCCACCGGCTTCGGCTATCTGACCGCCTTCGTGCTGATCTCGCTGGTGCTGACCCTGGCGCTGTCGCTGGGTGCCGATGCGACCGGCAGCAAGGCCGGCCGCACCGAGGTGGCCAGCCAGTTGCTGCTGGTCCCCCAGTTGCTGCTGGTGCTGTTGTCCACGGGCATCGCCCCGCTGGACGCGTTCCCGTCGTGGCTGCAGCCCTTCGTGCAGTATCAGCCCATCTCGCAGATCACCGAGACGCTGCGCGGATTCACCAGCGGCCAGGTCGCCCCCGGCAATCTGACCGCCAGCCTGGCCTGGTGCATCGGTCTGCTGGTGCTCTTCGGCGCCATCGCCATGCGACTCCAGGGGCGACGGTCATGACCACCAACCCGGTGCACCAGTCGCTCTGGACCGAGAGCTGGATCTTCGCCGGCCGGCTGTTCATCCAGTGGCGCCGCTACCCCATGGTCCCGCTGCAGGCGCTGCTCTTCCCCACCGGTCTGCTGGTCATCTACGGCCTGCTGGTCGGAAAATCGATGACCCGAATCACCGGTAACAGCGGGCTGGATCTGCTGATCCCGGTCTGTGCCCTCGCCGGCGCCATGTCGGCAGCCGTCGGGGCCGGTCTCTCGGTGCCCTACGACCGGGACAGCGGGCTGCTGACCCGGATGTGGATGATGCCGGTGCACCGCACCGCCCCGCTGACCGGTGCCCTGTTGGCCGAGGCGGTACGCACCTTCATCGGAACGGCATTCGTCGTGGCGACCGCCTACCTGATGGGTTTCCGGTTCGAGGGCAACTGGCTGATGCTCGTCCTGTACCTGTTGATCCCGGTCATCATCGTCCTGGTCTTCGCCACCATCGTCATCACGCTCGCGCTGCGCCCGCAGGGCCGGCTCATCCTCACCTGGACCCAAAGTGGCTGCATGGGCCTGGCATTCGCGACGCTGATCCCGGTCGACCGAATCCCCGCGGTGCTGCGCCCGCTGGCCGAATACCAGCCGATCGCGCCGCCGGCGGCGGCCATGCGCGCGTTGTCCTCGGGTGGGGACGTGTGGCTGCCCATGGCGCTGACCCTGGGGTGGGCCGTGGTGCTGGCCGCGCTGTTCGTGCCTGCCACCATCCGCGGCTACCGGGTGGCGGTCGAGGGCGGAAAGCTCGAGGCCTGAGGCCGATCGTCGTCGGGGGTGTCACCGTCGCGGCGTCCCCGCACCACGTTGCGCAGTTCCAGCGCGAGGTAGGTCAGGCCGCCGAGACCGGCCACCACGATGAACACGTTGCCCAGCAGCGACCCGGTGGGCAGATCCCCGAGCGGATTGACCATCAAATACCAGGTTCCGGCGCCGACGGCGAGTGTGGCCAGCCCCAGGAGTACGTATGCGGGCCTGCCGGCCAGTGGCTCGGTGCCAGGATCGAAGAGCCGGGCCAGCGTGCGCAGCGGCCGGTAGCGGCCCAGCCGCGCAGCGATCGCACCCCAGGACACGAACGCAGCGTAGGCGACCACCGCGTGGCTGAAGTCGATGTTCATGACGAACAGCACGCCGAGGTGGAAGGTCGTCGCGACCGCGAGCGCCGTCCGGAACGCCCGCCACCACGGCAGGGCGAGCAGCAGCGCGAACTCGAAGATGACGGTTGCCCAGTCGACGAACTCCCAGACCGCTGTCACATCGTGGGCGGCGACCCACGGCGCCAACAGATAGACGTTGTCCTCGGTCAGGAAGCCGAGGACGAAGTAGCCCCGCGCGCCCTGGCTGGAGAACGACAGCCACCCGGTCAACAGCTTCGTCATCGCCGCCGCCGCGAACGCCCAGGCGATCAACAGAGCCAAAAGCCGCAGCGGCCACTGCTGCTGCGGCGGGCAGTCACCGCTCCGCCGTAGCGCATCGATCGAAAAGCGGTTGCCCCAGCCGGAGAACGCGAAGACCAACGGCACGACGACCATCAGAATCGAGTGATCGATCTTGCCGAAGCAATAGGTCAGCCCGGCGGTGACGGTCATCATCACCCACGCCGCAATGGACACGTATTTCGTCCAGATACCCAGACCCAACATCAGCAACGTGACGGTGCGAAGCATCTCCAGCACGATCAGCACGGTCAGGGACGGGAATCCGGTGAACAATGCGATCGGCCCGGGCGGCGGATTGAAGATGACGTCCGGATATTGACTGATCCAACGGATATCGGGCGCGGTCAGCAACGCGGCCACCGCGTAGATAATGCGATAAATGCCCAGATCGGCCGGCGTGAACGGTCCACTTGCGACCCAGCGGTCGAATCTCTCCCCCAATTTCATTGGGCATCACTGAAATCGACGTTGATCGTGTACAGCTCCACGTGCTCGCGATCGGATTCATAGGGTCCCCGATAGGTGGTCGACCGCCACACGATGTCCAGGCCCGCCACGTCCTGGCCCGGGAACAGCCGCTCAGTTCTGGCCTTGAGGAATGCGACGGACTCGGGATTGCCCTTGACATCGTCATCCGAGAACGCGGACGAGAACGCCATCAGGCTCACCGAGGGCCCGGGCGGCAGGATACTGCGGATGGAGACCTGCTCGGTGTGCCCGTCGGCGAACCGAACGCGCAATTCGGGGCTCTTCGTCGCCGCGACACCGGTTTCCAGCAGACAGCCCGGGCAGTGCGCCGGAAATCCGGGCAGAATTATCGCGGGATATGGTTCCGCGCGGGCAATGACCAGAACTACGTACTGCAGAATGGCAATCCACAAAAACGTGACTATGAAAATAATTCGTACCGCACGTTTTCCGGTCGGCTGCATTATCCCTCTACGCGTCAGGTCACGCGGCCCGCAGATACGCGGATATGCGCATGGGACAACGTAAATAAGACCCCACCATAAGGTCTGATATCGCAGGCACATATATTTGATTCAGCAAGATTCGCGAATTCAATATTGCTGTCGGGAATTCCGGCACCGAGAATTGTCGGCGAACGGGGCGTTTTTACGTGGCGTCCAACTCCGGGACGACTTCGAAATGCTTGGGCATCACGAACTCCGAGCGCTTCAGCCATGCGGTGAGGAACCCGTACTGGAACGCCAGCCCGACGATGGCATTGGCCGCCAGTTCACCGACCGGGCGCTGCAATTCGGCGCGCAGCGTCGTCCACGCCTCGACCGGTGAGAGCTTGGGTGCGGGGTGGTCACCGGCCACGGCCGCGGCGTCGTTGCGGTGTGCCCAGCGCAGATAGGCATTACTGTGCCCGTACCGCTTCCACTGGCTGCCCATGTCGCGCATCGCCGCACGCGGCTCCCACTCCATCAACACCCGGGTGTCGGTCGCGATGGTGCCGTGCCCCTGCTCCTGGATCCGCCAGCAGATATCGAGGTCGCCACCGCCGCGCATCTCCCGGAACCCAGCCACCTTGGCGAAGGCGATCCGGTCGATTCCGAGGTTGGCGGTCGGATAGTAATCCGGCTTGGGCGGCACCATACCGATCGTCGCCTTCATCGCCCCGCCCGAGCGGGGCAGCATGAAGGGCTGCATCTTGGCGGCCATCCGGGCGGCCAGCGTGGGCCCGGACACGGTTCGGACATTGGTGCAGGACAGCGCGACTCCCGGCTGTTGCTGCAATGCGCGGTGCGCGTCGAGCAGTCCGGGTAGCGGCCGACACCGCCCGTCGATGAACAGCAGGATGTCGGCGCGCGACCTACTCGCGGCGATCTGGCGCGCGTAGTAGGGGCCACGGCTGTCGGTCAGCGTCACGACATTGGCGCCCAGCGAGCGCGCGACCTCCTCGGTGTTGTCGGTGGACGCGTCATTGACCACCGTGATGCGGTCACCGTCGGCGAGCTGGTCGAGTATCGGTGCGAGCAGCTTGGGCAGATGCTCGGCCATGTCCCGGACCGGGATGATCACCTCGATCGTCTGTTTGGTCATGACTCAGACGTTCAGTCCGGCCCTGCCCAGCGCGTACACCTGCCACCCGGCGCCCGACCAGTACTCCCGGTCGATCACGTTGCGGGTGTCGAGCAGGACGGGCTGCTTGACGACCGAGCGGAACGCGACCGGATCGAGCGCGGTGTACTCGTCCCACTCGGTGGCCAGCACGATGAGATCCGCGTTGCGGCAGGCATCTTCGACACTGTCGAAGTATCCCAGCGTGGGGAACCGCGCCTTCGCGTTGTCGATGGCCTTCGGGTCGTGCACCCGCACATCGGCGCCCTTGAGATGCATCGCGGCGGCCACGTTCAGGGCCGGCGAATCGCGCACGTCGTCGCTGTTGGGTTTGAACGCGGCCCCCAGCACGGCGATGCTCTTGCCCAGGAACTCCCCGCCCACCAGGGCGCGCGCCACCGAGACGGCCTTCTCCCGCCGGCGCAGGTTGATCTTGTCGACCTCGTGCAGGAAGCGCAGCGCATCCGAGGCACCCAGCTCGCCGGCCCGGGCGCTGAACGCACGGATGTCCTTGGGTAGGCAGCCGCCACCGAAACCCAAGCCCGCGTTGAGGAATCGCTTACCGATCCGGTCGTCGAAGCCCAGCGCACGGCTCAGCGTCACGACGTCGGCATCGACGATCTCGCACACCTCGGCCATCGCGTTGATGAACGAGATCTTGGTCGCCAAAAAGGCATTGGCCGACACCTTGACCAGCTCCGAGGTCGGCAGATCCGCGGTCAGGTACGGGGTTCCGGCCTCGATGATGCCGGCGTACACCTCCAGCAGGGTCTTCTCGGCGTGCTCGGAGGTGACACCGAAGACCAGCCGGTCGGGCTTGAGGGTGTCCTCGATGGCCTTGCCCTCCCGGAGGAACTCCGGGTTCCAGGCGACCTCGAGGCGGTGCGGCGACTCGATCTGCGCGACCTCGCCGGACAGCCGCTGCGCGGTGCCGACCGGGACGGTGGACTTACCGATGATCAGGCCGTCGCAGTCGGCGTTCTCGGCCACCGACCGGAAAGCGCTGTCGACGTACTCGATGTTCGCCGCGTCCGAGCCGGCCAACTGCGGGGTGCCGACGCAGACGAAGTGCACCGACGCCCCGGACACCGCCTCCTGCACAGACTGGGTGAACCGGAGCCGGCCGGTGGCCAGCACCTCGGTGAGCAGTTCGTCGAACCCTGGCTCGTAGAACGGTGAAGTACCGGTCGACAGCGCGGCGATCTTGGCGGCGTCGGTGTCGTAGGCGACGACCTCGTGGCCGATCTGCGCCATACAGGCGGCGTGAACGGCGCCCAGATAGCCCGTTCCAATCACGCTGAGTTTCATAGGACTGCACTCCAGGCTTCAGGGCGACGTTCAGAGGACGGAATTGGTGTGACGGCGCTGTCACCTGCGGCTGGATCGAGTCTGCCCGCCAACAACCTCTCCTCGCCTGACAGTGTCTGTGCACGTTCCCGACGAGCGCACCGATGGCAGGCCCGCCGGCGGCGGCCGATCGTCGGTGCCAGTACATCACATCGGACACCGCTCGACGCGTCGGCTCCACCCGGCTTCGTCCGAACGACCCCGCGGCGTCGGTTCCGATTAACCCACCGGGGATCGATGTAACCGTTGCGTGGCCGTCCGCGCGAGCCAGGTTCAGTACAAGACAACAACTTTGAGCCTCGGGACGGCCGGCTAGCGGTCCCGCCAGGCGGCGTTGACCATCGACGCCTTGGCCACCGCCACGCCGTACCCGACGTCGGTGTCGTCGTCGTAGGGGTCGTCGTCGACCGGGAAAGTGAGCGGCGCGGTCCGTTCGGCGGGCTCGGACTTGCCCCGCAGGAACGGGATGCGGCGCTTCAGCTCACTGGGGACGGTCGAGGGCCACCAGTTCTTCTCACCCAGCATCACCGCGATCGCCGGCACCGTGATGGTGCGCACCAGGAAGGTGTCCAGCAGCAGGCCGACGCCGATGATGAAGCCGAGCTGCACGATCGCCGCGATGCTACTGACCGTCATGGCAAGCATGGAGGCCGCGAAGATCAGGCCGGCGGAGGTGATGACGCCGCCGGTGGCGCCGATGGTGCGGATCACCGCCACCTGGGTGCCGCGATGCGCCTCCTCGCGTATTCGGGATATCAGCAGCAGGTTGTAGTCCGCGCCGACGGCTACCAACACCAAAAAGGTCATGCCCGGCGTGTTCCAGAAGATGGGCTGATCGAGGATGATCTGGAAGAACACCACCGCGATACCCAGTGCCGACATATAAGACAGCACCACCGAGAGCACCAGGTAGATCGGCGCGACGATCGCCTTCAGCAGCGCGGCCAGGATGAGGAACACCACGATCAGGGTGACCAGCACGATGTACTGGATATCGCCGTTGTAGTAACCGCGGATCTCGTTCTGGAACACGCTGGTGCCGACCATGGCGATGTCCGCGTCCTCCAACGTGGTGTTGGGGCGGGCACTCAGGGCGGCTTCGACGATGTCGTCGACCTGGTCCATCGCTTCGGCGCCGAACGGGTCCAGCGCGGTCTGCACCATGTACCGGGCGGTGTGGCCGTCCGGGGAGATGAACAGCTTGGCAGCCTTCTCGAACTCCGGCCGGGTCAGAATCTGCGGCGGGATGTAGAAGCCGGACATCGACGGGTCCGCGGCGTCGCGTTTCATGGCCAGCAGGAAGTCCGAGGCCTGGCTCAGGCCGCCGCCCATCTGCCGGGTCTGGTCCACCAGCAGCTGCACGCCCTGGGCCAGCGCCTCGCTGGAGTCGGCGAGCATGTTGACGCCCTTGAGCAGTTCGTCCATCTGCGATTCGACGGCCTCCGGGCTGTCCAGTCCCAGCCTGCCGGCCGCGCCGAGTGCCTGACCCAGATTGTCGGTGACGCCGGTGACCGAGCGCTGCAGGCCGTCGCCCTCCTGCGTGGTCTCCATCTGCTTGGCAAGTTCGTAGAGCTGCTGGATGGTGCCGTCGTCGTAGGCGATGACGATGCGCTCCATGTCGATGCGCACCGCGTTGCACGCGGGATCCAGGGTGCACATCGGGCTGGACTTGAGCAGCGCGACCATCGGCGCCATCCAGGTGTAGTTCAGGACGACCTGCTCCAGGCCGACCCCCATGGTCTTGCCGAGCGTGCGCATCGTCGTCACCAACTGCGCGCCGACGTTGATGTCCTTGAGGGTCTCGTCCCCGCCGTACTCCTGCTCGATCTCGACGAGCGACTTGAGGATGGTGCGCACCGCTTCGGAAGAACCGACCACCTGATCGCGGATCTTGTCCAGGGCCAGGGCCAGGGCGTGGGCGCCCTCGGAGAGCTGAGTCAGCCGGGAGTCGTTCTCGTCGATCAGATCGGTGGCCTCGCCGAGCTTGCCGCCCACCTCACCGGCCTGATGGGTGGCCCGGGCCTCGGTCAGCATCTCGCCGTTGGGGCGAGTGATACCACGCACCGCGGCGATATCGGGGAGCTGGCTGATCCGCTGGGCCATCTGCTCCATGTCGGCCAGCGCGCGGGGCGATCGCAGATCCTGGGTCTCGGAGTGCACCACGATGAACTGCTGCACCGAGGCACTCGCCGGGAAGTGCGCGTTCATGGTCTCGTAGGACTGGTTGCTCTCCGAGTCCCGGGGCAGGTTCTTGCGGTCGTCGTAGTTGAAGTCGACCAGCAGTGCGCACCCGGCCAGTGCGACCAGCACCACCAGGCTGGCGACCAGGTTCAGCTTCGGCTTGCGCACGATGCTGACGCCCATCCGGCGCCACATCGGGCCGGTGATGTCCTTGCGCGGGTTCACCCAGCCGCGCCGGCCGGCCAGGGTGATGAAGGCCGGCAACAGCGTGATCGAGCCGAGGAACCCGATGAAGATCGTCGCCGCCAGCGCCGGGCCCACCGTGGAGAACACGCTCAGCGTGGCGAAGGACAACCCGAGGAAGGTCAACGCCACCGTGCCCGCGGAGCCCGCGATCACCTCCCCGATGGTGACCATCGACTTGATGATGGCGTCGTCGGATTTCATCCCCTCGCGGAGACACTCCTGATATCGACTGAAGAAGAACACCGCATAGTCGACGCCCGCGCCGAGCATCATGCCGGTGATCAACACGATCGTCTGCGGGGCCAGCCCCAGCCCGAGCAGACCGAGGCCCGCCACCACCTGCTGTGCCACCGCCAGGGAGATACCGATACTCAGCAGCGGTATGACCATCGCGACCAGATTTCGGTAGACGATGATCAAGATCAGCAGCACGGTGACGACCGTGGAGACCTCGATGAGCACCTGATCGCGCAGCGCGATACCGGTGACGTCCTCCATCGTCGCCGCACCACCGACGACGCTCGGTCTCAGCGTCGTGCCGTCGGTCGTCTCCTCGATGATCTTGACGGCGTCGCGATAGGCGGCCTGACCGGTGCCCGTGCCCATCGTGCCGTTCAGGCTGACCGGCAGGTTCCAGGCCTTACCGTCCTTGCTCGACATCGCGGGGCGGATTTCCTTGATGCTGACGAAATCCTGCATCGAGACCACGATGTCGTTGCGAGCGCGCAGATTGTCGACCAGTTGCCGGTACGTCGCCTCGTCCGCGTCGGTGAGACCGTCCTCGTTGACGAGGATCACAGCGATGAGGTTGGTGGCGCCCGCCTCGTTGAAGGCGTCTTTCATTTGCTGGCTGGTCGCCAGCACCGGGGACTGCTCGGGCAGGAACCCGGGAGGGTTGCGCTGGGCCACGGTGATCAACGGCGGCAGGGCCGCGAACAGTGAACCGGCAATGACCAGCCACGCGGCGATGACCAGCACGGGATGACGAACGATCATGTGACCGTTGGAGGCGAGAAGGCCGCGCGCGGTCACCTTCGAACGTCTGGACATTGGCGACAAGGCTACATGGTGTTGCTGTTAACTCCGTGTGCCACGAACGACCTTGGTGCACGGAGTGTTACCGGTCTCACACCTGTCCGCCGCCCGCCGCGGCGCGGGAACGCTCCAGCCGGGCCGACCGCGTCCGGGCCACCGCGTCGACGGTGAACACCGCCAACGCCAGCCAGATCAGCACGAACCCGGCCCACCGGGCCGCGGGCATCGGTTCATGGCCGACCAGGATCCCCCAGGACATCTGCATGACCGGCGTCATGTAGAACAGCAGCCCCATCGTCACCAGCGGCAGCCGGTGCGCGGCCCCGGCGAACAACAGCAGCGGCAACGCAGTCAGCACCCCGGCCAGCACCATCAGCACGAGATGCCCGGGCCCGTGCGCACCGAACGCGCCGCCTCCCTGCGCCTGCAGCACGATCAGATAGAGCAGGGCCGCGGGCGTCACCAGCGCCGTCTCGATCCCGACACTGACCCGGGGATCGACCGGCACCACCTTCTTCACCGCGCCGTACAGGCCGAAGGTCAGCGCCAGCGCCAGCCCGATATAGGGCGGCGCGCCGAGCTGGACGGTCAGCACCAGCACCGCGACGATGGCGATGACCAGCGCCGCCGCCTGCGCCCGGTTGAGCCGCTCCCGGAACAGCAAAAGCCCCAGCAGCACCGTGACCAGCGGACTGATGAAGTACCCGAGGGCGGCGTCGACCACGTGGCCGTTGTTGACCGCGTACACGTAGATCAGCCAGTTGATCGAGATCAACACCGAGGCGGCCGCCAGCAGCAGCCAGGTCCGGCCGCTGATCGCCCGCAGGTCCTTCAGCCGCCGGACCGCGGCGACCACCACGAAGAGAAAGAGGAAACCCCACACGATCCGGTGCGCCAGGATCTCCACCGCGCCCGCCGGCTTGAGCAGCGGGAAGAACGAGGGGAACATCCCCCACGTGCCGTACGCGCCCACCCCGAAGAGCAGGCCGGCGCGCCGGGTGGCGGTATCGGTCACCGGTCCTGGCTGCGCAAGACGTCCAGGGCGTGCTGCAGGTCCGCGGGGTACGGGCTGGTGATCTCGATCCAGCGGCCGTCCGCGGGATGGGCGAAGGCCAGCGACCGGGCGTGCAGCCACTGTCGTTCCAACCCGAGCTTGCGGGCCAGCGTCGGATCGGCGCCGTAGGTGAGGTCCCCACAGCAGGGATGGTGCAGCGCCGAGAAGTGCACCCGGATCTGGTGTGTCCGACCGGTCTCCAGGTGCACGTCGAGCAGGCTGGCCGCGACGTGCGCCTCGACCGTGTCGTAGTGCGTGATGCTGTGCCGGCCGTCCTCGGTGACCGCGAACTTCCAGTCGTGGCCGCGGTGCCGCCCGATCGGCGCATCGATGGTGCCGCTCGACGGATCCGGGTGGCCCTGCACCAGGGCGTGGTACCGCTTGTCCACGGTGCGCTGCTTGAACGCCCGCTTCATCACCGTGTAGGCACGCTCCGAGATGGCCACCACCATCACACCCGAGGTCCCGACGTCGAGGCGGTGCACGATGCCCTGCCGCTCGTGCACCCCGGAGGTGGTGATGCGGTAACCCGCCGCGGCCAGCCCGCCGAGCACCGTCGGACCGGTCCAGCCGACCGAGGCGTGCGCGGCCACCCCGGCCGGTTTGTCCACGGCCACGATGTCGGCGTCGGAGTACAGAATGGACATGCCCTCGATGTCGACGGGCGTGTTCTCCACCGGCGCCGGCGGTTCGGGCAGCCGCACCTCCAGCCAGGCGCCGGCGACGAGCTTGTCGGACTTGCCGGCGGCCGCCCCGTCGAGTTCGACGCCACCCTCCTCGGCGATCGCGGCGGCCGCGGTCCGGGACACCCCGAGCAGCCGGGCCAGACCCGCGTCCACCCGCATACCGGCCAATCCCTCCGGGACGGGCATCGAGCGAGTGCTCATCAGTTCTTCATATCCGGCTGCTCGTCGATCCGCTCCGAAGTGCTCTCCGCGGACTCGGGGCTGCTCTCGGCCGCCTCGGGTGCGGCGTCGCTCTCGGTCTCGGGGCGGCGTCGTCCCGCGGTATCGAAATCGAACCCGAACAGCGACAGCACGACCAGCAGGATCGCCCCGCCGACCACGGCCGGGTCTGCCACGTTGAACACCGGCCACCAGCCGACCGACAGGAAGTCCACCACGTGCCCGCGCAGCGGGCCCGGTGAGCGGAAGAACCGGTCGACCAGGTTGCCCAGCGCACCGCCGAGGATCATGCCCAGGCCCAGCGCCCACCACGGCGACACCAATCGCCGTCCCATCCAGATGATGCCGATCACCACACCGGTCGCGACCAGGGTCAGCACCCAGGTGTAGCCGGTGGCCATCGAGAACGCGGCACCGGAGTTGCGGACCAGCGTCCAGGTGACGGTGTCCCCGATGATGGACACCGGTTGGCCCGGCACCAGTAGTCGCACCGCGAGCACCTTGGTGACGATGTCGAGCACCAGCACCACGGCGGCGATCGACAGCAGCAGACGCAGCCGCTTGCGGGGCCGCGGCTGCTCAGCTGGGCCCGCGGTCACCGGCTCGGTCGAGCCCGTCGAATCATCAGTCACCAGCCCATCATCCCAAACTGTCGGGCGGATGCCGCGCCGCCGCCCGACTCGGGCAACAATTGCCGTCATGCAGCGGCTCGTCGTGATCAGCACCGGCGGCACCATCGCCACCAGTTCCGGCGCCGACGGGGTGGCCCGCCCGACCCGCAGCGGCGCCGACCTGACCGGCGCGCTGGGCCTCGAGGTCGACGTCCGGGTGGTCGAGTTGATGGCCGTGGACAGCTCTGCCCTCGGCCCCGCCGAATGGGACCGGATCGCCGCCGCGGTCGCCGCCGAGGTCGCCACCGGCGCCACCGGGATCGTCATCACCCACGGCACCGACTCGATGGAAGAGACCGCCCTGTGGCTGCAGCTGACCTACGACGGTCCGGCGCCGGTCGTGCTGACGGGCGCGCAGCGCAGCGCCGACGCCCCCGACGCCGACGGCCCGGCCAATCTGCGGGATGCGCTGACCGTGGCCGCGAGTCCCGCGGTGGCCGGCGCCGGGGTGCTGCTGAGTTTCGCCGGGGTGCTGTGGCAGCCGCTGGGCCTGTACAAGTCGGTCACCGATGAGCTGCGCGGTTTCGCCGGCTCGCCGGTGGGGTCGGTGCGCGACGGTGCGGTGCGCCTGGACACGGCGCCCCGCCGGCCCCGGCTCGGGGTCCTGCGCGCGGCCGACGCACCCCGGGTCGACATCGTCGCCGCCTATCCGGGTGCCGACGCCGTCGCGCTGGATGCCTGCGTGGCCGCCGGTGCGCGCGGCCTGGTGCTGGAGGCACTCGGGGCGGGCAACGCCGGGGCCGCGGTGGTCGACGGGGTCCGGCGGGCCTGCGCGTCCGGGGTCGCGGTCGTGGTGTCCAGCCGGGTGCCGGGTGGCCGGGTGCGCCCGGCCTACGGCCCGGGCCGGGAGCTGGTCGACGCCGGGGCCGTGGTGGCGCCGACGTTGCGTCCCCCGCAGGCCCGGGTGCTGCTGATGGCCGCGCTGGCCGCCGGCGCCTCGGTGTCCGGGATCTTCGCCGAGTGGGGCTGACATCGGCCGCGGCTTCATCCGGTCCGGAAGCTACTCGGTGCCCTGGTAGACGGTGTCCAGGTAGTCGGCCCAGTCCAGGCTGTCGACCGGATTGGCGCGGGTGATCTCGGGCAGGTCGGCCCTGAACGTCTTGGCGAAACCGGGCCCCGTGGAGCGGGTCTCGAACCGGATGGTCATCACCCCGTGGCCGGCGCCCTGTACCCAGCCGTGCCCGTGGTCGGGATGGGACACATCGTCGCCGATGCGCCAGGGCGTGGGCCCGCCGGCGGCCTCCGCGGGTCCGCCGCCCTCGACCCCGTCGGCGGCGACGTCCTCGTCCGCCTGCTCGAGATCCGGGAACAGCGACTCCTGCTGGATATCGGACAGCCCCGAAAAGCCCACGCCGACAAGGCGTATCGGGCCGATCTCGACCGGGTCGAGCAGTAGCCGGCGGGCCGTGGAAACCAGCAGCGCGACATCGGTGGAGGCGTACGGCAGGGTCGCCGAGCGGGTCAGCGTGCTCATATCGGTGCGCTTGAGTTTCACCGTCACGGTCCGCGCGCCCCGGCCGTCCTTGAGCAGCCGGCGGTGCGCGTGCCGGCCGATCCGGTCGACGGCGCCGCGCAGTTCGGCCAGCGTGCGCAGATCCTCGGCGAAGGTGGACTCGGCGCTGATCTGCTTGGCGTCGGCGCGTTCGGCGACCGGGCGGTCGTCGATACCGCGGGCCAGCCGGTGCAGCGCCGGCCCGATGGTGCCACCGAGCACGTCGGCGACCTCCCCGTCGGTGAGCGCCGCCAGCGCGCCGATGGTCTCGATGCCCAGGCGCCGCAGCTTCTCCTCGGCCACCGGGCCGATCCCCCACAGGCTGCGCACCGGCAGTCCGGCCAGCAGCGCCCGTTCCTCGTCGCGGCGGACCACCCGCACCCCGTCCGGCTTGGCCAGCCCCGACGCGATCTTGGCGACCTGCTTGCCCGACCCGGCGCCCACTGAGGACACCAGCCCGGTCTCGGCGAACACCTTCGCGCGCAGGGCTTCACAGAAGCGCTCCACCGCGGCCGCATCGGCGCCGGCGATCTCGGCGGGCTCGCCGAACGCCTCGTCGAAGGACAGTTGTTCCAGCACCGGGACCACGGTGCGGATGGTCTCGAAGACCCGGCCGCTGGCCGCGCTGTACACCGCCCCGCGCGGGGGCAGCACCACCGCGGAGGCCCCGACCATCCGCCGGGCCTGGTGCATGGGCATCGCCGAGCGGGCACCGAAGACCCGCGCCTCGTAGCTGGCGCCGGCCACCACCCCGCGCCCACCCAGACCGCCCACCAGCACCGGGCGGCCGCGCAGCGTGGGACGGGTCAGCTGTTCCACGGAGGCGAAGAACGCGTCCATGTCCAGATGCAGCACCCAGCGCTCCACGGGTGGAAATGCTAGGGGGTACTAACCTGAGCGGGTGGAAGGACCTGTCGACGTGCCCATCCGTGACGAGTCGATCCGGCTCGGGCAGTTTCTCAAACTGGCCGGGCTGATCGACTCCGGTGCCGACGCCAAGGCGGTCATCGCCGACGGCCTGGTGCACGTCAACGGGGAAACCGATCTGCGCCGGGGCCGCCAGTTGCACCCCGGCGATGTGGTGAGTTTCGCCGGGCACAGCGCCCGGATCGTCCGGGAGTGATCTCAGCAACCGATTGACCGGTGATCCGGCACGCGACGCCGGCGGCGTCTGGATGTTGCCGACTGCCCCGTTTGCCCCGGCCGGTGCTGCGCGGGTTGTTGCCAGACCTGCATCGCCACGTCGACCGCTGCGTCGACCGCGCATCATGCGTTGCGTTCAGCAACCGATACGGGGTAACCCGCGACACGCACGAGTCAATCAACTCAACTCGGAGACAAAGAATTTCGCCGGTTTCCGCGCTCTGCGCCCGCGCTTCCAGCTACCTTGGCCCAGTCGGTCTGGGGCAGGCATGAACGGGGGTGACCGTGATCGGGCGAGAACCGCTGACCGCGGAACAACGGGATTGGAATCACAAATGGGGCGCGCCCAAGGGCCGCCCGGGGTACCGGGAACTGCGGCGGTGGTTCCCGAAGAAGGCCGGACCGTTCGCGTTCCAGCCCACCAGCACCACCCGGCGGTTCGAGTACCCGTGGGCCTACGCACGCTGCGCGCCGATCCGGGGTTCGAGAATCATCGACATCGGCGGGCGCTTCTCGGGCCTGCCCTTCGTGCTGTCCGCGGAGGGTGCGGACGCCACCATCGTCGACCCCTTCGTGGACTACGGGCCGACCAACAGGTACCGCGGACCCGGCCCCCTCGACGTGGTCGCGACCATGAACCGCGCCTTCGGCACCGACGTCTCGGTGATCGCCAGCACGCTGGACGGCTCCGGACTGCCGTCGAACACCGTCGACACCGTGCTGTGCATCAGCGTCATCGAGCACCTCGACCCCGACATCCGGCTCGGTCTGATGAAGTCCATCTACGACGTGCTGGCACCCGGCGGCCGGGCCGTGTTCACCGTCGACCTGTTCCTCGACATCCAGCCGTTCGCGACCGCACTGTCCAATGAGTACGGCTCGAACGCCGATGTCGCCGAGCTGGTCGCGAGCACCTCGCTGGACCTCGTCGAGGGCGACCGGTCGGAACTGTTCGGCTTCCCCGAGTTCGACGCGCAACGGATCCTGGCCGCACGCAGTAGCTACATCGAGGGCGGCTACCCCGTCCTACCGCAGGCGTTCGTGCTGGCCAAGACCTGAGCCTGCCCGGCCAGGTCACGCCTTGGCGATCACCACCCGCACACCGTCACCGATCTCGGTGGCCTCCGGGCTGCTGCCGAACTCGAACGAGGTGGCCAGCACCTCCCCCGCGATCAGCTCGGCGTGCGTGCGGGCCCAGTCCAGCTTCTCGGCGGGCACCTCGATGACCACGTTGATCCGGTCGGACACCTCCAGACCGGTGGTCTTGCGCAGCTCCTGCAACTCGCGGATGCGGTCCTTGGCCCAGCCCTCGGCCTCCAGCTCGGGGGTGACCGTGCCGTCCAGCACCACCAGCCCGGCGCCGTCGTCCAGCGCGGCCGTCCATTCCGGGTCGGCGGCAACGAGTTTGGAGGTGAACTCGGTCGGCAGCAGGGTGGCCGGCCCCGCGGTGAGGGTGCCGTCGGCGTTGAGTACGCCCGCCCCGGCCTTGACCGCTTTGATCGCCGCCTGCACGTCCTTGCCGATGCGCGGGCCTGCCGCGCGCGCGTTCACCGCCAGCTCGAACCGGCCGTAGGCGTCGACGTCGTCGGACAACTCGACGGCCTTGACATTCAGCTCATCGGCGATCAGGTCGACGAACGGCCGTAGGCTCTCCGGGTTCTCCACCGCCACAGTCAGTTTCGGCAGCGGCAACCGTACCCGCAGCTTCTTGGCCTTACGCAGCGAGGAACCGGTGGAGCAGACCTCACGCACCTGGTCCATGGCGGCGACCAGTTCCGGGTCGGCGGGCAGCTCGCCGGCCTCCGGCCAGTCGGTCAGGTGCACCGAGCGTTCCCCGGTGACCCCGCGCCAGATCACCTCCGAGACCAGCGGCAGCAGCGGAGCGGCCAGCCGGCCGGTCACCTCGAGCACGGTGTGCAGGGTGTCGATTGCCTCGGCGTCCTCGTCCCAGAACCGCGAACGGGACCGGCGCACATACCAGTTCGTCAACGCCTCGGTGAACTGCCGCAGCTGGTCGCACGCGCCGGAGATGTCGCAGGTGTCCAGCGATGCGGTCAGATCGTCGCGCAGTGCCGCCAGCTTGGCCAGGATGTAGCGGTCCAGCACATGGGTCGAGTCGGTGCGCCAGGTGCCCTTCTTCGAGGCGTACAGGGTGAGGAAGGTGTAGGCGTTCCAGAACGGCAACTGCACCTGCCGCACACCCTCGCGGATGCCCTGCTCGGTGACGATCAGGTTGCCGCCGCGCAGGATCGGCGAGGCCATCAGGAACCAGCGCATCGCATCGGAACCGTCCCGGTCGAACACCTCGGTCACGTCCGGGTAGTTGCGCAGCGACTTGCTCATCTTCTGGCCGTCGTTGCCCAGCACGATGCCGTGCGACACACAGGTCTTGAAGGCCGGCCGGTCGAACAGCGCGGTGGCCAGCACGTGCATGGTGTAGAACCAGCCGCGGGTCTGGCCGATGTACTCGACGATGAAATCGCCCGGGAAATGCGCCTCGGCGCCCGCGGAGCCGTCGAACCAGTCCTTGTTCTCGAACGGGTAGTGCACCTGGGCATAGGGCATCGAGCCCGAGTCGAACCAGACGTCGAGCACGTCCTCGATGCGGCGCATGGTCGACTTTCCGGTCGGGTCATCGGGATTGGGCCGGGTCAGCTCGTCGATGTAGGGCCGGTGCAGGTTGGTGGGGCGCACCCCGAAATCACGTTCCAGCTCGTCGAGGCTGCCGTACACGTCGGTGCGCGGGTACGCCGGATCGTCGGAGACCCAGACCGGGATCGGGGTGCCCCAGTAGCGGTTCCGCGAGATCGACCAGTCGCGCGCGCCTGCCAGCCACTTGCCGAACTGCCCGTCCTTGACGTGCTCGGGATACCAGGTGATCTGCTGGTTGAGCTCCACCATCCGGTCCCGGAACTCGGTGACCTTGACGAACCAGGACGACACCGCCCGGTAGATCAGTGGATTGCGGCAGCGCCAGCAGTGCGGGTAGGAGTGCTCGTAGGTCTCGTGGCGCAGCAGGACGGGTGCGTTCACCGCGGCCGGGCCGGTGCCGTTCTTCAGATCGCGGATGATCTGCGGATTGGCCTCGAAGACGTGCTGGCCGGCGTAGTCCGGCACGGTCACATCGAAGCGGCCCTTGGAATCCACCGGGGTGACCGCGACGATGCCGGCGGTGTCGGCGGTGGCCTTGTCGTCCTCACCGTAGGCCGGGGCCAGGTGCACGATGCCGGTGCCGTCCTCGGTGCTGACGAACTCCGCGCCCAGCACCTGGAAGGCGTTGCGTGCCTTCTCGGACTCCGTGAAGAAGGCGAACGGCGGCAGGTAATGCGTGCCGAGCAGTTGCTCACCCAGGTACGTCTCGTCGACGACGGGTTCCTCGCCGACCTCGCGGGCGTAGGCGGCCAGCCGGGCCTCGGCGAGCACGAACCGGTGCCCGTCCGGGCCCTCCACCACCACATAGGTGACCTCGGGGTTGACCGCGACGGCCTGATTGGACGGCAGCGTCCACGGTGTCGTCGTCCAGACCAGCAGGTAGGCGCCGGCGACCGGACCGTCGGTGGCCTTGAAACCGACCGTCAGGGCCGGGTCCTGCCGACTCTGGTAGACGTCGTCGTCCATCCGCAGTTCGTGGTTGGACAGCGGGGTCTCGTCGTTCCAGCAGTACGGCAGCACCCGGTTGCCCTCATAGGCCAGGCCCTTGTCCCACAGCTGCTTGAACGCCCAGATGGTGGACTCCATGAAGCCCAGATCCAGTGTCTTGTAATCGTTTTCGAAGTCCACCCAGCGGGCTTGGCGGGTCACGTAGGCGCGCCACTCGTCGGCGTACTTCATCACGGAGGCGCGGCAGGCATCATTGAACTTCTCGATGCCGAGTTCCTCGATCTGGCTCTTGTCGGTGATGCCGAGCTGGCGCTGCACCTCGAGTTCGGCGGGCAGGCCGTGGGTGTCCCAGCCGAACCGGCGCTCCACCTTGTAGCCGCGCATGGTGCGGTAGCGCGGGACGATGTCCTTGACGTAGCCGGTGAGCAGATGGCCGTAGTGCGGCAGACCGTTGGCGAACGGCGGTCCGTCGTAGAAGACGTACTCCTCGGCGCCGTCGCGGCGCTCGATGCTGGCGCGGAAGGTGTCGTCGACGCCCCAGTATTCGAGGACCTCGGTTTCCAGCGCCGGGAAGTTCGGTGCTCCGGCGGCCGGCTTCGGGTAAGCGGTCACTGCTCGTCGTCTCCTGTGTGCCCAGAGATATCAGGCACGGGGACGAACATCGCGCCGGTGCGCGAGCCCGCGGTACCACCCCGCTTGCGCACCGGTCGTCATGGTGCGCCGCTCAACTACAGGCGATGACGGGCCAGACCGTCCGGTTCTACCAGGGCTTGCACATGCGAAGCGCAAGCCCGTTCTTCCGGAAGCTCCCCGGTGATGGCCGGATCGACGCTTGTGGCTAGCAGTCTAACGCTCAGGCAGCGCCGACGAATTCGGGGATGGACTCCGAGGTGATCTCCACCAACGCCAGCGGGAACTGCTCGGCCAACTCCTCGATGGTGTACTCCGCGCAGCGCCGCGCGTCGTACCACCAGTCCAGATGCATCACTCCGGCACTGCGGCAGGCCCGCAGTTCCAGGGCGTGACCGAACCCGGCCACCACCTCACGGACCGGGGCGGCCCAGTCACCGTCGATCTGCGCGGGCAGGTCGCAGGGGATCGGGTCGGGCACCGGGCCGACGTAGGTCAGGGCGATCTCACTGGGGACCAGGGCGGCCTCGCGGGGCACCGCCACGGCGACCGCCTCGCGGACATCCAGGATCATCTGGGTGGCATCCGCCTCGTCGGGGCCGACGCAGCCCAGCGCCACGGTGCGGGCGGTCGGCAGCGGGCCGACCGTGCGGCCGAGGTCGGCGCCGAACTCGGCGCGTCCGGGCCGGGTGACGTCGACGCCGATCACACCGCCGCCGATGGTCCGCCGCAGCGCCCGGCCGAGCGCGGCCAGCAGCAGATGCTCGACCGGCACCCCGAGTTCCCGCGCCGCGCCGTCGAGTTCGCGGCTGAGCACGCCGGACAGCGGTGCCGTGAAGCGGCGGAGATCGTCGAAGGCGGGCGCGCCGTCGGCGTCGAAGTCGGTGACCTGCAGGGTCGGCTGCAGATCGACGGTCGGCTGGTCGTCCAGTCCGGTGGTGCATTCGGTCCACAGCGTGCTGACCGGGGCCAGGACGATCGGCTCACCGACCACCGCCTGGCTGATGGCGATGATGGTGTCGCTGGCGACGATGCCCACCGAGGATTCGTCGCAGACCAGCCGGTGCAGGGCGATCAGCAGTCGGGCAGGTCCGCCGTCGACCGGCGCGATGTAGGTGGCGCTCAGCGGGCCGGCCGCCGAGGACTCGCTCATCAGCGCCGAGGTCACCGTGGCCACGGCGTCCTGTTCGGCCTGGCTGCCTGCCGCGACGCCGTCACCCAGCGTCACGGTCGACAACTCGTCGAATACGGCGGGCTCGGCGATCCGCTGCACCCAGGCGCCGTTCTCGACGGCATAGGAGGTCCGCAGCGCGATGTGGTGGTTGACGACGGCGGTCAGCGCGGCCCGGACATGGTCCGGCGTCACGTGCGGATCGAGCCGAAGCAGCAACGGCACCCGCCACCGGCCGATGTCGCGCAATCCGTGATCGAGGGTGTAGCCGACATTCCTCGGCGGGACCGAGGTGAAGATTCGCTCGTCGTGCATAGCAGGTGCGGCCATGTGACAGAGACTACATGTGGTGTCCCAAATCTGGGACATCCATCCCTAAAGTCTTACAACCCTGTCAATAAAGAAGTCTTTGTCCTTTGCTCGGTTGCTGGCCACCAGCTACGGGATATGGCTATTGTTGGTGGGTGCCACGTACAGATGAGAACGGCAGACAGCTGAAAGCCCTGCTCGACTACCTCTTGGACGGAGATGTCGAGGCCAAGGACATCTACGACGCGCTCGACATCTCCAGCAGCACCTACTACCGGCGAATCAAGGAGACCAGCTACCCCGACGCGGAGGAACTCCGCCGAGTCGCCGACCGGTTTGCCCTGAGTTACCCTGATCTTCAAGTCCGCTTCGGCCTCATGAGCAGGCAAGAAGTGTGGAACTACATCGAGTCGACGCCGTTCACCGTGACGGCTGTGCGGGATTCTGTTCGCGTCGAGGCGGAACCCCGGCAACAAATGAGACGAACGCGGCTCTCCGATTTGACGCCACGGAGCGACGCGCCGCCGCTGTAGGCATTACCATTTGCTGACAGGAATTCAGCTCACAGCCCTCGAAGGCGACGCACGATGGAACTAACCGCACTGATCGTGATCACGCTGGCGTGTATCGCGTGGAGTCTCTGGATCCGTCGTGTCACTTGGTCATGTCGCTGGGAAGTCGCCGCGACTCTCAATATTGCTTTGCAGGGCGGCGCAATTCTGCTGATGTCCCCGCTGGCCTCCGACACCATCGGCAAGGCTCTGCACTCCCTCACCGGAATGTGGAATCTGGAGGATTTCCTCGGCCACGACATGTACATCGTCGCCGCCTCGGCCATCGTCTACAACGCGCTGGGCCGGCTGCAGGACGACCATCAGATGCAGCGGGCCTTCAAGCAGTACGTCGAGCTGCCCGCCACGCTGTGCATCCCGCTGCTGCTGGCCACCTTCTCGATGAGCGGCGCGCACTCCACCTACGCCCGGGACCTGTTCGCCGCCCCCACCGACGGCTGGCTGACCCTGTACTGGGTGATGCTCTGCGCCATGCTGATCTATCTGCTCGGCTACGGCGGCCGGGCGCTGCTGGTGCTGCGCAAGGACCCGCGGTCGCGGCGGATCGCCAACATCTATTTGGGCGCCTGCGGCGCCGGCATCATCGCCTGCATCATCCGGATCGCCACCGCGGTGTTCCCCGCCCTGCTGGAATGGGAACGCGGCGTCTTCGTATGGATCTTCGCCTGCGCCTGCGGCGCCGGTTTCGCGCTGTCCTCGGCGCACTCCTGGCGGATCAAGACCCGGTGGTTCTCCAAGGTCGACAACTGAGCCGCTGCCGCCCCGCCTACACTGCGAGCTGATGAAAATCGTTGTGGCAGTCCACGGCACCCGTGGCGATGTGGAACCCTGTGCCGCGGTGGCCCGTGAACTGCGCCGGCGCGGTCACGATGTGCGGATGGCCGTCCCGCCGAACCTGATCGGCTTCGTCGCCTCGATCGGTTTCACCGATTCGCTGCCCTACGGCGTCGACTCCCAGAAGCAGGTCGAGAGCGACGCCTTCCAGAACTACTGGCAGTTCCACAACCCGTTGACGGTGGCGCGCAAGGCCATCGACTACTACACCGCGGGCTGGATGGACATGAACGCGGCGCTCACCGAGCTCGCCGCCGACGCCGACCTGATCCTCACCGGCACCACCTATCAGGAGGTGGCCGCCAACGTCGCCGAGCGCTACGGCATCCCGCTGGCGGCGCTGCACTACTTCCCGAACCGGCCCAACAGCCAGCTCATCCCGGTCCCCGCCCCGCACTGGGTGGCGCAATCCGGTTTCGCCGTCATCGAATGGGGACTGTGGCGGGTCTCGAAGAAGGCCGAGGACGAACAGCGACGCACCCTCGGCCTGCCGGCGGCCACGGTGCGCTCGGCCAAGCGGGTCGTCGACAGCGGCACCCTGGAGATCCAGGCCTACGACGAGCTGTTCTACCCGGGGCTGACCGAGGAGTGGAAGGGCAGCCGCCCGTTCACCGGGGCGATCACCCTCGGCCTGCACACCGACACCGACGAGGAGGTCACCTCCTGGATCGCCGCGGGCAAGCCGCCGGTCTACTTCGGGTTCGGCAGCATGCCGGTCGAGTCCCCCGCCGCCGCCGTCGCAATGATCACCGAGGTGTGCGCCGAGCTCGGTGAGCGGGCGCTGATCAGCTCCGGGGTGTGGGAACTCGACGAGATCCCGGAGGCCGAGCACGTCAAACTCGTCGGCGCGGTCAACCACGCCGCGGTGTTCCCCACCTGCCGCGCGGTCGTGCACCACGGTGGCGCCGGCACCACCGCCGCCGGCGCCCGGGCCGGGGTACCCACCCTGATTCTGTGGGTGTCGGCCGACCAGCCGGTCTGGGCGCGTCAGGTCAAGAAGCTGAGAATCGGTACCTCACAACGCTTCACCCGGATGACCAAAAAGTCACTGGGCGAGGCGCTGCGCACCGTGCTGGACCCGGCCGTGGTGGCGCGTGCCCGCGATTTCGCGGCCCGGATGGCCACCCCGGATCAGAGTGTGCAGGCCGCCGCCGACCTCATCGAGAAGAAGGCCCAGGAGCGCACGGCCCCTCGACTGTCCCGGTGAGCCCGAAGTCGGCCAGCGCCTTGAGCACCACCTCGCGGAGGGCCTCCTTGGTGTTGGGCTGACCCAGCGGCTCCGGCTGTACGCTCCACGATGTCACCGACAGCGCCATCCGCCCGTGCGCCCGCACTCCGCCGAGCAGGAGCTGCCCGCCGATCCGGTTGAGTACCCGGCTGGTGATGTTGGGTTCCACCCCGCGCATCACCACGTAGTCGGCGTCGGTGCCGTCCACCCGGCTGAACGCCGGGTCCGGCTCCCCGATGTTGGAGCAGGCGATCGGGTTGTTCACCGCCAGCACCATGCCCTCCAGGCGGCGCAGCACGACCCGCGGGGTCAGCGGGGTCAGCGGCAGCGGGCCGGTCATCCGCCGGGAGGTCTCGGCCGACTCGGAGAGGGCCTTCTTCATGGCCGCGCGGACGCCGCTGAGATCGGTGAGCATCTCGTCCGGGTCGGCCGTCATCTCCGCCGACACCAGCGCGTTCGCCCGGGTGTCGCCCTCGGTGCGCTCGCTGACCGGCCAGGACAGATGCACCTGCCCGGTGCCGTCCACCCGGCCGAGCAGCTGACCCAGCCGCGCCGCCACCCCGGAGAACAGTGAGTTGCTGGTGCCGCCGAGCCGCCGGGCGCACTGATCCCACTGCTCGGTGTCCACGAAGGCCACCACCGCCGGCGGCACCATCGGTACGTCGTCGCCGGGTGGGATGTCGGCGGCCGCCCGAAACGAGGTGGCCAGGTCGGCCCGTTCGGCCCGGGCCAACCGGGCCGAGGCCAGCACCGCGCGGGCGATGTCCGGTACCGCGGCCACCATCTGCCGGCTGTCCTGCAGCAGCGCCTGGCCCCGGCTGCGTGACCCGGGCCGCGGATACCCCAGTTCGCGGTCCACCCCGTCGACCGCGTCCAGCACCGCGGTGACCAGGCCGTGCCCGTCGGCGATGGAATGTGACACGGCCAGGCTGACCGCCGCCGCGCCATCGGTCAGCGGCTGCACCGCCAGGCGCCAGCCCGGTCCGCGCTCGGGATCGATGGGTGCGCACAGGCAGTCGTCGGCCCAGTCCCACAGTTCGTCGCGGGGGCGTTCACGTGCCGACAGATCCAGGGTCTGCGGGGCCGGGTCGGCCACCCAGTGGTGCCGGCCGAACGGCAGCGCCGAACGCTCGATGCGGCGCCCGAACAGCCCCCTGCCCAGATTGCGGCGGAACCGGCGGAGCCCGTCCAGGTTCACGCCGTTGTCGTAGATCCAGACGGCCTGGATGATCGGGCCGCGCCCGAGCGCTCGCAGGCCCAGGAAGGACCCTTGATCTATGTAGGCAAGGGTGTTGTCCACTCCCACATGCTAGTTGCGCTCGGGCAGCCGGCTGCTGATCAGGCGGTGGGCACCTTGTCGTCGAGCCGGTCGAACTCCTGCTTGCCGTACTTCTCCACGCAGGACTGCCGGCGGATCTTGCCGCTGGTGGTGATCGGGATGGATCCGCGCGGCACCAGCACCAGATCAGCGGCGCTGATGCCGTGGATCTGGGATACCGCCGACGCCACGTCACGCTTGATGGTGGTGAGGTTCTCGACGATGTCCGCTTCGGTATCGCCGCGCTTCTTCACCTCGATGATCGCGACGAGCTGCTCGGTGCGGTCCTCCTCGACCGCGATCGCCGCGACACGGCCGCCGGTGATCTCCTGGATGGTGGCCTCGATGTCGTCGGGATAGTGGTTGCGCCCGCGCACGATCAGCAGATCCTTGATCCGGCCGATGATGAACAGCTCACCGTCAGACAGGAAGCCGAGATCGCCGGTGCGCAGCCACGGCCCGGCCGGGGTGCCCTCGGACGGGTTCTCGATGTGGCCGCCGAAGGTGTGCTCGGTCTGCTCGGGCTTCTCCCAGTAGCCCAGGCAGTTGTTCTCGCCGTAGGACCAGATCTCGCCGATTTGCCCGGCCGGTACCTCCAGGCGGGTCTCCGGGTCGACGATCCGCACCACCGGTTCCACCGGGTGGCCGTAGCCGACAAGCTGGGTGCCGCCGCTGTCGGACGTGCGCTCGGCGACTCCGGCGGACAGCTTCTCCGGATCGAAGGACACCACGCTCGGCGCGCCGGGCGCGCCGGTGGCCACGTACAGGGTGGCCTCGGCCAGCCCGTAGGACGGGCGCAGCACGGTCTCGGAGAACTTGGCCTTGGCGAACCGCTGCGCGAAACGCTTCAGGGTGGCCTCGTGCACCCGCTCCGCACCGCTCCACACCGCGATCACATCGCTGAGGTCGACCCCGGCCAGATCCTCTTCGGTGGTGCGGCCGGCGGCCAGTTCGAAGGCGAAGTTCGGTCCGGCGGTGACCACCCGCGGGTAGCTGCCCATCAGCTGGATCCAGCGGGCGGGCCGGGCCAGGAAGGACAGTGGGGTGGTGAACACGGTGCGCCAGCCGCCCAGGATCGGCGCGACGATGCCGAGCATCAGGCCCATGTCGTGGTAGAAGGGCAGCCAGGACACCACGTGCGCACCGGCCGGCGGGACCTTGCCGAAGTGCGGGAAGAAGTCGCACATCATCTGCTCGAAGTTCGAGGTCAGGTTCCGGTTGGTGACCATCACGCCGGCCGGGGTGCGGGTGGACCCGGAGGTGTACTGCAGGTAGGCGGTATCGGGCTTGGTCTCACGGCTGGACAGCGCCTTGCGCCGGGCGTCCAGGTCGAGGGCGTCGACCTCGATGACCTTGGCCGCCGACGCGGCGTCGTCGGACCCGGCCGCGTACTCGGCCACGGTGCCGGCCACCGCGGAGGTGGTCAGGATGATCGACGGCGCCGAGTCCCTGATCACCGCGGACACCCGCTCGTCGTGCTGGCCGACCATGGGCACCGACAGCGGCACCGCGATGATGCCCGCCTCCAGCGAGGCCAGGAAGCCGATGACGTACTCCAGGCCCTGCGGGGCCAGGATGACCGCGCGGTCACCGAGCTGGCCGTGCGCGCGCATCTCCACGGCCAGGTTGCGCACCCGGCGGTTCAGCTGCGACCAGGTCAGGGTGGTGGCGACACCGTCCCACTCGTGGTCGTAGTCCATGAAGGTGTAGGCAATGTCCTCGGGCTGCAGGCTCGCGCGTTCGCGGAGCACGCCGACAAGGGAGGTATCGGACATCGGGTGGTGTGCCTTTCTCAGCAGTTCTTCTGCAAGAACACGCTCAATCGGTAAGCAGTATTAAACGAAGACAGCGGTCAGGTCGAATTCCGCCAAGGTGTCAGCGGTGAGGTCGCGCAGTCGCGACTTCGAGTTCTCAGCACCCGACTGGTAGGCGACGATGCCGATGATGATTTTGCCACTGAGGCGGCCGGAAACCACGACCAGTTGACCGTCGCCGTGCTCGAGTTCACCCCGCGGGGTGGCCTGGTCCACGCCGTAGAACGCGGTGTATTCGGCCTCGGTGCCGTCCACGCAGGTCAGCACGGGCGGCAGATCGCCCATGTTGGAGCACACCACCGGCATGTCGTCGGAGGCGATCATCATGTCGGCGACCTTCTTGACCAGTCGCTTGGGCACCAGCGGGGTCAGCGGCATCAGCTCGAGGATCTCGTTGGGCTGGTCCTTGGCCGACTTCAGCGCGTCCCGCAGGATGCCGCGCGTGGTCGCCAGATCCTCGGTCATGCGGGACGGATCGACCTTCGCGTTGACCAGCTTCATGGCGTTGGCGCGGACGTCGGTCTCCGAGGTGCGGTCGCTGATGGCGACCAGCAGGGAGATGTTGCCGTCCGGGTTGCGCCGGCCCATCTTCTCCCCCAGCTTGGCGCTGAACCCGGCCAGCATGGAGTAGCCGTTACCGCCCAGCGCTTCGGCACGGGCGTCCCATTCCGCCAGGTCCACGTAGGCGGTGATGGCCGGCACGATGATGAGCTCGTCTGGATTATCAACGGCGCGAACGGCTTTGGGCTGCACCGGGGGGGCCTGATCACCCCCGCCGCGCAGCACCTTGACCGCCTTGCGAGCCGCACGGCCGATCTCGGGCAGCCCGCGCACGGTCTCGCGCAGATCCTCCACGATGGCCCGGCGCCGGCGCCGCGACAGCGGCGGCGGGTAGCCGATGTCGATCCTGGCCCCGGCCGCGGCGGTACCGACCGCCAGCAGCGCGGCCACCCCGTCGCCCAGACAGTGCGAACCCACCAGCGAGATCGCGGTGGCACCGCCCTCGACGGCCTGCACCGCCATGTGCCAGCCGGGCCCGGTTTCCGGGTCCACCGGCATCTGGGCGAACCGGTCGGCCCAGTCGCTGATCTGTGCCCGCGGCAACGGGTCGTTGTCGACCTGCAGCGGCGCGGCCGGCCCGAGCGCGGACACCCAGCGGTAACGGCCGAACGGCAGCGGGGAGCGTTCCACCCGACGCCCGGCCATCCCGTAGCCGAAGCTGCGGTAGAACTCCTGCACCGCGTCCATGTTCACCGGGTGTTCGTAGACCCACACGCACTGGATGAGCTGGACCCGGCCGGTGGCCCGGTTCGCCCGCACCAGCGCTTCATCCCACAGGGTGAGCCGGTTGTCCACTCCGACATCGTCGATCGTCAAAGCCCGTCCCCTTGCTACTCGATCACGCCGGACAGACCGAAGTCCGCCAGCGTCTTGTCCAGTTCACCGCGCAGCCAGGCCGTGCTGTTCTCCGCACCCGGCGCGTACGCGGCGAAAGTCAGTGTCTCGGTGCCGTTGATCCGGCCGGCGACCACGGTCAGCAGGCCGCACCGCTGTTCCAGGGCGTGCCGGGTGGCGACCCGGTCGATACCGCGCAGGAACACCAGATCGGCCGCCTCGCCGTCGATGTAGGGCAACTCCGGCGGGACGTCACCCATGTTGGAGCACGACACCGGCAGTTCGGTGGAGAAACCGAAGGCCACATCGGCCATCTTGCGCACCGCCTTTTTCGGGGTGAACGGCGTCAACGGCAGCAGTTTCAGGTTCTCGTCGGGCACCTCGCGGGCGGCGCGCAGCCCCTCCCGCAACGCCGCGCGGGCCTCGCTCAGGTCGGTGGTCACCTTGACCGGGTCGATGGCCAGGTTCACCAGCACCACCGCATTGGCACGGGTGTCGTCATCGCCCGGGTCACGATCACCCTGGGGCACATTGAGGGTGACCATGCCGTCCGGGCCGACCCGACCGATGTGCTGGGCGAGCCTGGCCACGAAGCCGGCGACCAGCGAATGGCCGTTGCCGCCGAGTTCGGCGGCCCGACGGTCCCAGTCCGCGAGGTTCACGCAGACCGTCGCCGACGGGGTGAAGACCTGGTGGTCCGGGCCGCTCACCGGCGGCAGGCCCGCGCCGGACCCGGTGAGTTCGTCGCGGCGGCGGGTCAGCTGGCGGGCGGCTTCGACCAGGGTGCGGCCCACCTCGGGCAGCCCGCGCACGGTGGCCCGCAGGTCCTGACGCAGCGCCTGACCGCGGGTGCGCGAACCCGGCGCCGGGTAGCCGTAGTCGATGCGGCGGCCCTTGATGGCGTTCACCATGCTCAGCAGCGCGCCCCCACCGTCACTGATGCAGTGCGAGATCACCAGGCTGACCGCGGTGGATCCGTCCTTCATCGCCAACACGCCGACGTGCCAGGCCGGACCGTACTCGGGGTCCAGGGGCATGGACGCGCGTTCGTCGATCCAGCGGCCCAGTTCGGTGCGGTCCCGTGGTTCGTCGAAGTCCAACGGCTGCTGCGGGCCCAGCGCCGAGACCCAGCGGTGCCGGCCGAAGGGCAGCGCCGAGCGCTCGATCCGGCGGCCGAACAGGCCGTAACCGAGGCCGTCGTGGAACCGTCGGACGGCATCCATGTCGACTGGGCGCTCGTAGATCCACACGACCTGCATGACGGCTTCCTGGCCGGTCGCCCGGAGTCCCAGGAACATCGCCTGATCGGTGAATTCGAGCCGGTCATCGAACCGCGCGGGGTGTGTGACGGCACGCGTCATCGCGGCGGTACCTCCGTTGCCAACGTCAGCGGTCAGGCCGTCTTCAGGTCCAGGCCGACGGTGTCGGCGGCGATGGCCGCGGCGGCAACGTCGCGTCCCTCGACGACTCCCACGTACACGGCCTTCATGGCCAGCAGGAAGCGCATCACCGACTCCCGGGCGATCGGGTTGCTCGGGAAGGCCGCGGTGACGGTGGTCTCCTGCTCGACCCGGTTGACCCACATGCCGACCTGATAGGCCGAACGGGAATCGCTGTAGATGGTGCCGTTGAGCCGCTGCCACTCGGCGATCACACCGGGTGAGAGCAGGCCGACGTCCAGGTAGGACAGCATCGGCACACCGGCGTCCGGCGGCCGCAGGCCGTGCGATTCGGCGCCCAGCTCGAGCACCCGCTCGACCGGCACATGCGCCAGGTCCAGTCCGCCGTCGAACGACTCCTGGGCGGCGCGCGCGATATCGCCGAACTCGTCCTCGTCGACCGGCACGGTGATCGGCACCAGGCCGGTGAACCAACCGGTGGTCATGAACTCCGCCGGGGTGCGGCGGGTGGTGGTCGGGGTGATCACCCGGTAGGTCGAGTCGCCGGTGATGGCGGCGTGCGCGAGGGCACCGCAGGCGAACACCCCGCCGCTGAACCGGGCCCCGGCCGCGATGCACAGCTGCTCGAAGCGGTCGCCCTGCTCCTTGTCCAGCAGCTGGAGGGTGATGACGTCACCGGAGTAGGGCACCGACGGGTCACCGAGCGGCAGCGGGAAGGTCGGCAGCGTGCCACCGTTGTGCTGCAGGAAGTCGATCCAGCCGCTGACCTCGGGGGATTCGGCGGTCAGCCCGGACACGTACTCGTGCTGCTCGCGGCAGTAGGTGTCGTAGCTGCCGGGCTCCGGCAGCTTCAGCGGGGCCGCGCCCTCGACCAGCGTGTTGTACATCATGTGGATCTCGACGAACGCCAAGCCCATGAACATGGCGTCGGTGTGCACGTGGTCGACGCTGATGTACACCGTGAAGTGGTCTTCGCGCTGGATGATCCCGATGTGGAAGCAGTCCCACACCCAGGGGCTCGCGGTGGCCAGGATGTGGTCGCGCCACTCGTCGGCGGTCATCTCACCGTGCTCGGTGGCGGTGAACTTGATATCGCGCGGATTGGCCACGGTGTGCCGGACGATCTTGTCGGCCAGGCCGGGGCCGGCCTCGTCACCGACGTACTCGAACCAGCTGTGGAAGGTGTCGTGGCGACGCAGGTACGCGTTGATGACGTGGGTCATCGCGCGCACATCGCAGCGTCCCGGGATGTCCCAGGACGGGATGTTGAGCCGGGCCATGTCGGTGCCGGACGACTCGTGCTTGCGGTAGGCCAGCAGGTGCTGAGCCTGCTGGTAACTCACCGGGACATCGCTGACCGGCGCTTCCTTGACCTTGGCGAGGGTGGCCCGCGAGGGATGCCAGGAAATCACCGTACCCGGTTCGCCGACCCAGTCATGGATCGGTTTCATCGCAACCACTATTCATCTCCTGCTTCGACGACGCCCGACCCTGGATTGTGCGCCGTTGCGCAACCCGTGATCATGACGGAACCGATACTTCGGAAGGGTCCAGCACATCGCACAAGCGATCGGCGAGCGCCCTGATGGTGGAAATATCTGTCGATCCGATACGAATACCTGTCTCCGCTTCGATGCGGGTGCGTACTTCCAGCGTGCCCAGCGAGTCCAGACCGT
Organism: Mycolicibacterium aurum; assembly: GCA_900078775.1. Classification (GTDB taxonomy): domain Bacteria; phylum Actinomycetota; class Actinomycetes; order Mycobacteriales; family Mycobacteriaceae; genus Mycobacterium; species Mycobacterium aurum_A. Next base: position 1,701,902 of record LT549889.1, on the reverse strand, counting down.
ACTCGGCGAGCGGACGGTCCGGATCGACCGCCCGGCGCAGGATCATGCTGATCTGCTCGGAGATCATCCTGCGCATCCGTGCCGGCCACTCGTCCCGCGGCAGCTCGTTCAGCTCGGCGAGGAACGCGCTGCCGGTGTTGCGCTGCCCCGACGACTGGAACGCCTCGGCGAACTTGCTCGTCTGGGCGAAAGCCGCCAGCCACGGTGTTCCCACCACGGGCGCGTAACCGCTGTAGGCACGATCGTGCCGCAGCAGCATCTCGAATGCAAAGGCGCCCTCTTCGGGCTCGATGGCCGCATCGCTGTTCTCGGCCATCGCCGCGCCCGCACCGATCTCGGCCCACGGGCCCCAGGCCATCGCCGTGCTGGGAAGGCCCTGGCTGCGGCGCCAGTGCGTGAACGCGTCCAGCCAGCTGTTGGCCGCCGCGTAGGCGCCCTGCCCCGGTGAACCGACCAGCGCGGCCGCCGAGGAGAACACGCAGAACCAGTCCAGCGTCTGTCGGGCGGTGGCCCGGTGCAGGTTCAGCGCGCCGTAGACCTTGGGCGCCCAGTCCCGCTCGACGAGTTCGTCGGTGATGTTGGGCAGTGCGGCGTCCTCGACCACGGCGGCGCCGTGCAGCACACCGCGCAGCGGCAGCCCGGTCGCGCAGGCCGCGACCACCAGCCGGTCGGCGGTTTCGGGCTCGGCGATATCGCCCAGCTCGACCTCGACCTCGGTGCCGGACCGGCGGATCCGCTCGATGACGTCCTTGGCCGCGGCCGACGGGGCAGACCGGCCGTTGAGGATGATCCGGCCGGCGCCGGACCCGGCGAGCTTCTCGGCCAGGAACAGGCCCAGCCCGCCCAGACCGCCGGTGACGACGTAGGCGGAATCGGACCGTGCCACCCGCGCTTCGGCGGGCGGCACCACCGCGTTGATCTGCCCGCCGTGCGGGATGTCGAGCACCAGCTTGCCGGTGTGCTCGGCCGCGCCCATCACCCGGATGGCGGTGGCACCGTCCTGCAACGGGTAGTGCGTGGTCTCCGGCAGCGGCAGCACGCCGTCGGCGATCTGCTGGTAGCAGACCTCCAGCAGGCGCCGCAGGGTGTCGGAGTCGGTCAGCGACAGCAGCGCGAGGTCGACAGCGTAGAAGGACAGGTTGCGCCGGAACGGGAACAGGCCCATCCGGGTGTCCCCGTAGATGTCGCGCTTGCCGATCTCGACGAACCGGCCGCCGAAGGACAGCAGTTCCAGGCCGGCCCGCTGGGCGGCACCGGTCAGCGAGTTCAGCACGATGTCCACGCCGTAGCCGTCGGTGTCCCGGCGGATCTGCTCGGCGAACTGGGTGCTGCGCGAATCGTAGACGTGCTCGATTCCCATGCCACGCAACAGCTCTCGACGAGCCTCGCTACCCGCGGTGGCGTAGATCTCGGCACCGGCGGCTCGCGCGATGGCCACCGCCGCCTGCCCCACACCGCCGGTGGCGGAGTGGATGAGCACCTTGTCACCGGCCGCGATGCGGGCCAGATCGTGCAGGCTGTACCAGGCGGTGGCATGGGCGCTGGGCACTGCGGCGGCCCGGTTGGTGGGCAGCCCCGGCGGCAGCGTCACGGCCAGGTTGGCGTCGCAGGTCACAAACGTCGCCCAGGCGCCGTCGGCGGAGATGCCGCCGACCCGGTCGCCGATCTTGTGGTTGGTCACGCCCGGTCCGACCGCGGTGACGACACCGGCGAAATCGGCACCCAGCTTGGGCATCCGGCCCTCGAAGCTCGGGTACCGGCCGAACGCCACCAGCACATCGGCGAAGTTCAGGTTGGACGCGGTGACCGACACCTCGATCTGGCCGGGGCCGGGGGCGACCCGCTCGAAGGCAGCCAGTTCCAGGGACTGGATGTCACCGGGTGTGCGGATCTGCAGCCGCATGCCCTCCCGGGCCGGGTTGACCACGGCGGTGCGCCGTTCCTCGGGACGCAGCGGTCCGGGCACCAGGCGGGCGACGTACCAGAGGCTGGACCGCCAGGCGGTCTCGTCCTCGTCCGAACCGGACACCAGGTGGGCCGCGATCTGCGCCGGGTCGGTGTAGTCGTCCACATCGATCTGGCTGGCCGCCAGCTGCGGGTACTCGGTGGCGATCACCCGCACCAGACCGCGCAGGCCGGCCTCGTCGAGGTTCGCCGAATCCTCCGGCAGCACCGTCTGGGCGTTGCGGGTCAGCACGTGCAGATGCGGGGACTCCCCCGGCGTCTCGGGCAGCTCGCGGGCGATCTTCACCAGCAGACGGACGTTGTCGCCGCCGCGTACCCCGGACTGCTCGTCGGTGACGCCGTGCCGGGGCGGGGTGACCACCAGAACATCGCTGAACGGCTGGGCGGCCAGTTGGTCCCGCAGCCGCGCCGCGTGGGCCTCGTGGTCGGAGTGCTGCGGCCACACCATGGTGGTGACGTCGACCTCGTGGCTCTTGAGTGCGTCGGCCAGCTTGGTGGCCAGCAGATCGGTGGCGTCGGAGGTGCTGATCAGCAGCCAGCGGCCGGCGTCGTGGTAGTCGACCTCGGGCAGCTCCTGCTGGCGCCACTCGATGGTCAGCAGCCGGTCGTTGAAGGTGCGGTCGCGCTGACCGCTGTCCGAGACACCGGTGCCGACCCGCAGTCCGCTGACCGCGAGCAGTACCGCGCCGTTCTCGTCCAGCAGGTCGAGGTCCACCTCGACGGCGGCCGCGGACACGCTGACGATCCGGGCGTGGCAGTAGTGCGCGTTACGGGTGGATCCGTAGGCCCGCAACCGGCGGACGCCGAGCGGCAGCATCAGCGTGCCGGTGGCGTCGCTGCGCAGCACCGGGTGCGCGCCGACGGCCTGGAAGCAGGCGTCCAGCAGCGCCGGGTGCACCCCGTAGGCGCCCTGTTGGGAGCGGATCGAGCCGGGCAGCGCCACCTCGGCAAGCACCGAGTCCGACGGGGTCCCGGAGTCCTCGCTGACGTGGACGGCCACCAGGCCGGCGAACGCCGGGCCGTACTGGACGCCGCGCTGGTTGTACCAGCCGCGCATCTCGGCACCGTCCACCCGGACCGGGTGGGCGGCGAAGACCGCGTCGATGTCGACCGGTGCGGGCACGACGGCCGCGGCACCCTCGTCGGCGCGCAGGGTGGCGGTGGCCCGCTTGATCTGCTCACCCTGCTGGTAGGTCTCCACCGCGAAGTCCGCGGATCCGGCGCCCAGCACGGTCGCGGTCGCCGAGACCTCGGTGCTCTCCTCGAGCAGCAGCAGTTGGTCGAAGCTGATGTCGTGCACCTCGCCGGCGTCACCGTGCACGGTGCGGGCGGCGGCCAGCGCCATCTCGCAGTAGGCGGCGCCGGGCAGCGCGGCCACGTTGTGCACCTGGTGATCGCCCAGCCAGGGCTGGGTGTCGGTGCCGACGTCGGCCTGCCAGGCGTGCCGCTCGGGCTCCTCGGGCAGCCGTACGTGCGCGCCGAGCAGCGGGTGCACGGCGATGGTGGCGCCACCGGGGGCCAGCTCGTGCGGGTCGCGGACCAGCATGAGCTCGCGGTGCGTCCAGGCCGGCAGCGGGGCGTCGACCAGGTTGCCGGACGGGTAGAGCACCGAGAAGTCGATCCGGGCGCCGGCGTTGTGCAGATCGGCCAGCACGGCGCGCAGGCCGTATGGCAGTTCCTGTTCGCGGCGCACGCTGGCCAGCGCGGCGTGGTTGATGTCCAGGCTGCTCGCCGTCTGGTCGACGGCGTGGGTCAGCAGCGGATGCGGGGACAGCTCGGCGAACACCCGGTAGCCGTCCTCCAGGGCGGCCTGCACGGCGGCGGCGAAGCGCACCGCGTGGCGCAGGTTGTCCACCCAGTAGTCGGCGTCGTAGTCGGCGATGTCGCGCGGGTCGTACAGGGTGGCCGAGTAGTAGTCGACATTCGGCTCGGCGGGTTCGAGGTCCTCCAGCGCATCGGCCAGATCGTCCAGGATCGGATCCACCTGCGGGGAGTGCGAGGCCACGTCCACAGCGACCTCGCGGGCCATCACGTCGCGGCTCTCCCAATCGGCGATCAGTTCGCGGATCGATTCCTTGGCGCCGCCGACGACGGTCGACTTCGGCGAGGCGACCACCGACAGCACCACATCGTTGATACCGCGGGCGGCCAGTTCGGAGAGCACCTGCTGGGCGGGCAGCTCGACCGCGGCCATGGCGCCGGAACCGGCGATGGTGGCCATCAGGTTGGAGCGGCGGCAGATCACCTTGACGCCGTCCTCCAGCGTCAGCACGCCGGAGACCACCGCGGCGGCCACCTCACCCATCGAGTGGCCGATGACCGCGCCGGGGGTGACCCCATAGGCCTTCAGCGTCGCGGCGAGAGCGACCTGCACGGTGAAGACGGTCGGCTGCACCTTGTTGATGCCGGTGACGGTGACCGAGGACTGCAGTTCCTCGGTGACCGAGAACCCGGACTCGGCGGCGATCAGCGGCTCGATCTCGGCGACCGCGGCCGCGAACGCGGGTTCACCTGCCAGCAGGCCGGCACCCATGGCCGCCCACTGCGAGCCCTGCCCGGAGAAGACGAACACCGGGCCGCGGTCGTCCTTGCCGACCGCACCCTGGTACGGGGTCTCCCCGTCGGCGACCTCGCGCAGTGCCGCGACGAGGGACTCGTGGTCGTGCGCCACCACGGTGGTGCGCACCGGGCGGTGCGCCCGGCGGCGGGTCAGCGTGTAGGCCAAGTCGTGTAGATCGAGGGTGTCGACGCGGTCGGCCACCCAGTCGGCCAGCTTGCCGGCGGTGGCGCGCAGGCCCTCGGCAGAGGTCGAGGACAAGGTGAAGACGTGCGGCCCCTCGGCGGCCGAGGTGGCGGGCGCCGCGGCGGGCGCCGGGGCCTCTTCGATGACCGCGTGCACGTTCGTGCCGGACAGGCCGTAGGCCGAGACGGCGGCGCGGCGCGGATGCTCGCCGGCCGGCCACGGGGCGGCCTCGGTCGGGACGTACAGCTCGGTCTTGACCTTGGCCAGTTCCTCGGGCAGCCGGTTGAAGTGGAGGTTCGGCGGGACGGTGGCGTGCTGCAGCGCGAGCACGCTCTTGATCAGGCCGATGGTGCCCGACGCGGACTGGGAGTGGCCGAAGTTGGTCTTCGAGGAGCCCAGCGCCACCGGCCGGTCGCTGCCGTAGACCTCGGCGAGGCTGGTGAACTCGATCGGGTCCCCGACCGGGGTGCCGGTGCCGTGCGCCTCGATCAAGCCGACGGTCGACGGGTCGACCGCGCCCACGGCCAGCGCCTGCTGGTAGACGGCGACCTGGGCGTCCCGGGACGGGGTGGCGATGTTGACGGTGCGGCCGTCCTGGTTGGCCGCGGTACCGCGGACCACCGCGAGGATGCGGTCGCCGTCGCGCTCGGCGTCGGTGAGGCGCTTGAGCAGCACGACGCCGGTGGCCTCGCCGGGCACGAAGCCGTCGGCGGCCTCGTCGAAGGCGTGGCAGTGTCCGGTGGGCGACAGCATGCCCTGCGCCGAACCGGAGGACAGCTTGCGCGGCTCCAGCACGATGTTGACGCCGCCGGCGAGCACCAGGTCGCTCTCCCCCTCGTGCAGGCTGCGCGCGCCGATGTGCAGGGCGAGCAGGCCCGAGGAGCAGGCGGAGTCGACGGAGTAGGCGGGACCGCGGGCGCCGAGGTGGTAGGAGATGCGCCCGGAGGCCAGGCTGAAGTTGTTGCCGGTGAAGCCGTAGGGCCCCTCGATGGCGTGCGCGTCCGCGGCGACCAACTGGTAGTCACCGGCGGTCATGCCCATGAAGACGCCGGTGCGCGAATCCTTCAGCGAGGCGGGGTCGATGCCGGCGTGTTCGATGGCCTCCCACGCGGTCTCCAGCAGCAGGCGATGCTGCGGGTCCACGGCGGTCGCCTCGCGCTCGCTGATACCGAAGAAGTCGGCGTCGAAGCCGGCTACGTCGTCGAGGAAGGCGCCCCACTTGGACACCGAGCGGCCGGGCACGCCGGGCTCCGGGTCGTAGTACTCATCGGCATCCCAGCGGTTCTCCGGGATCGTGGTGACGAAGTCCTGACCGGCTAGCAACGCCTGCCACATTCGGTCAGGGGAGTCGATTCCGCCAGGCAATCGGCACGCCATCCCGATGATGGCGACCGCTGTGACAGGTGTATCAACCACGTACTTCTAACCTCTTCCAGACGGGTACTGCAGACCGAGTTGAACAGGACTGCGGCAGTGGACCTAGCTGTGGTGCCAGTGCGCGCCGCCCAATTTCCCTTCCCGCACCTTGCCGTGGCTCGCCCGTAAGCCGGTAGCGTAGTCGTCTCCGTTGACGAGGTCGTTAAAAACTGAGCAAATCCATAGGGCACTCTACAGGCTCAAGAGCCGCGACGCGGAGGCTACACCAGCTACAACAAGATCTTCCACCAACTTTCCGATAATGCCGCAACCTGCGGATCCATTGTCTTATTGACGTTTGAGTAAATGTGATGCGCTTCACTTTGTCAAGTCAAGGATTAGCCACGTCATAGATCAGCAAACAAGTCCTGCTAACGACTTTTGATTGCCAAGGGAAATATCAGGCCTCGACCTCGCCCCCACATGAGGCTATCTGAGAGGGTTCTCAGCTGGGCTGAACACGGTAAACAGCTGCACCATCCACCCCAGTGATACGGGCCCGGCCCTCGCTCGGCCTGTCGCCGATGTCCACTCTTGGCAACGCTTGGCCATATAACGGAAACAGCACGGCGAGGTCGCGGGGAGATTGTAGTCACGGTCTGAGCGAGTGGGGTTGGCCTATCCGCTCCGGATAGCTGACCTAAGCGCCATTCGGGACCTGCAGCAATGTACTGCGACCGGCGGTACCACCTGCGATTTTGCCGGGCCAAGCAAAACTGGCGGTCCAGATAACGAACCTCGCCGGATGGCTCAGCCGGCCACCGTCGCGGGTCCCTCGAAGCCCGCTCCGAGCCGCGCGACACCGGCGAAGCCGCGCTCCCGGGCCCGCGCCGCGCCATGCCGGATCAGCGCGGCGGTGGCCACGAAACCGGCCTGATCCGCCACCACGAACGGGGTCAACAGTCGGTTGTGCACATAGCCGAACGCCAGCCCGGTGGCCGGATCGGCCCAGCCGAGCGAGCCGCCGAGCCCGACATGACCGAATCCCGGCAGGATGCCGGGGAACGGCAGCGAGTGGTAGCCCAGATGGAAGGACATCGGCATCCCGATGGAGCCGTCCGGATGCAGGCTGCGCGGCCCGGTGAGGCCCGCCACGAGTTCGCGGGACAGGAACCGGGTGCCGTCGATCGCGCCGCCGTTGGCGATCGCGCCGTACATCCGCGCCAGGGCGCGTGCCGTCGCCACCCCGTTGGCCGCGGCGATCTCACTGTCCAGTAGCGGTATGTCGCCCTGCACCGTGGCCTTCATACCCGGGAAGTACAGCGACCCGAACCCGCCGGGCAGCGCCGCCATCAATGGCGCCACCGCGTTGAAGAGCGGATTCTGCAACGCACTCTGCGGGTGGATGATCTGGGCGGGCTGCGTCGGCGCGGTCACCGGCGGACGGCCCAGATGGGCGCCGTCGACGTCGAGCGGGGCGGCCAGCTCGGCGCGGAACAGCTCGCGCATCCCGAGCCCGGTGACCGACCGGGCCAACCCGGAGACCAGCCAGCCGTAGGTCAGCGCGTGATAGGCCGGACGTCCCCGGAACACCCCGGCCGGTGCGGCCGCGATGCGCTCCTCCATCTTGACGTGGTCGAGCAGGTCCCGGCTCGACACCCCGTTCAGCTGGGACATCCCGGCGCGATGCCGCAGCACATCGCTGACGGTGATGTCCGCCTTGCCGTTGGCCCCGAACTCCGGCCAGTACTCGGCCATCGGTGCGTCGTAGTCGATCAGCCCGCGGTCCACCAGGCGGTGGATGACGGTGGAGGCCATGCCCTTGGTGGCGGAGAAGACCATGGCCCCGGTGTCCGCGGTCCAGGGCCGACGCCCGGCCCGGTCGGCCCAGCCGGTCCACACATCGACCACCGGCACGCCGTCCAGGTACACCGACAGGGCTCCGCCGCCGAACCGGCGGTGACCGAACAGTTTGGAGAACGCCGAGACGGCACAGGCGAAGTTGGGGTCCGCCGCACCGCTGACCCCGCGCGGCAACACCGCACCTTCGGTCGACGCCGCGCGATTGGTGGAGCCGGTGGGCGCCGCGCTGCGCTCACCATCTATTGCGTAGGTCACAGTCAGACCAAGTTACTCCTCCGCGAGGCTAACTAGCGAGGGGCGTTACCTATCTGTGAACCGATCCCGCGCCACGCGGTCCTGACCGTTGCCGGGGCATCCTTGTCTACGTGCGGAAACACGGGGAGGCACGCGCATTCCGATGTGGCGATGGCGTCAAATCGCGTTGCTGGAAACCGGTGCGGAGTCATTCGCTCCGACGAGTGCCCGGAGCCGGGTCCGGGCGTCGCTAATCTGGCGGCGGGCCTCGATGACGGCCCGCTCGACCACCGTGGCATCGGCCAGCCGGGCGGCCACGTACTCCTCGACGAGCCTGCCCCCGGCCGGCGCATCCGAGGGCACATCGAAACCACCGGCGCACAGCGTCTGGATCGGCTTCACCGCGGTCCAGTTCGAGACGGCGACGGGAATCGCCCCCTCGGTCGCGCCGATGATGAGTGCGTGCGCCCGGTCGCTGGCCACCAGCGCCGACCGCCGGTGCAGGGCGCGCACCTCCCGCTCCCACTCGGCGTGCGTCTGGTTCTCGAACAGCAGCGGCGCGGTGCCGGGGTGCAGCGCCTCGGCCAGTCGCACGCAATGCTCCCGGTCGCGGCGTACCTGGCTGTAGACCTGCAGCCGCAGACCGTGCCGGTCGGCCAGCCGCCGGAGCAGGTCGAGCTTCTCGGTGCCGAGCATGCCGCGGTCCCAGCGGGTGGTGACGGACAGTAGCTCGCGCTCGGCCGGTGCCGGCCCCAGACCGCCGGCCAGCGGATCCTCGCCCTCGCCGAACGCCCAGTCCGGCAACAGGTCGCCGACCCCGAAGGCGGCGCGGGTGGCCGGATCGCGCCAGGCCACCATCGCCATCGATCGCCGGGACAGCCGCTCGGTCAACGGGACGGTGACATCCCCGCCGCCGCGCCGGGCCTTGGCGCCCGCCGGGGAGAGCCGCACGCCGGCGCCGACCTGCAGCGCGGTGCCGCCGCGCAGTCGCGGCGCCCAGGCCAAAGCCAGATTGCCCACGCCGGTCAGCGAGCGCCCGACCTTCGGGTAGACGATCTCCCCGGCCGGCAGCACCATGATCGTGCGTTCGGTGAACACGCTCGTCGACGCCGCCTTCAGCCAGTCGATGGTGCGGTCGTACTGGGTCTCCTCACCGCGCAGACGCAGCGCCGACAGGTAGCCCTCGTCGTTGTGTTCGCCCGGTTCCCGCCGTCCCACGTGCACGTGCAGGTCGACCCCGTCGAGCCCCTGGAAGGTGCGCAGCAGGCCGCGTCGCAGTATCGAATCCCCGATGTTGTCGTTCTGCCCCCACGTGGAGAGAAAGATGCGGGTCACCCCTGAAACCTCCCGGGCGGTCAGCCGAGTCGAATGGTGCGCGAAGTCCAGCAAACGTCATCTTGCCGCACCCGTTCGGCGCGTGCACAATCCCGTCCGGGACCGGAAAAGTGCCCACAGCCTGCAGCAATCATTTCCGATTTCAAGCTGTGCAGGTGCCCGCGCCGGGAAGTCCCGACGTCTTCCCAGCCCAACGGCGGTGTCCGGTAAAAGCGCCGAAACTTCGTTTTCTGGACTTCCGCGTGGATCGGCCGGTCTGGCAAAGCCTCGATCAGGCGGGCGGCCGGTCCGCCGCGTCCAGGATCGCCTGGGCCGCCAGCGCCGGGGTCAACTCACCGTCGCGGACCTGACGCTCCACCTCAGCGCGGATGCTCTTCACCTCCGGATTGCTGAGCACCCGGTCCAGCACGGCGTCGCGGACCATCGCCCAGGTCCAGTTGACCTGTTGGGTACGCCTGCGGGCCTCGAACTCCCCCGCGGCTTTGAGTGTTTCACCGTGCTTTTCGACGGTCTCCCATAACTCGGCCAGCCCGTCGCCGGTCAGCGCGCTCATGGTGAGAACCGGCGGCCGCCACAGCGTCTCCCGCGGGTAGATCAGCCGCAGCGCGCCGGACAGTTCCCGGGCGGCGGCCTTGGCCTCGACGGCGTGCTCACCGTCGGCCTTGTTGACCACCACGATGTCGGCCAGTTCCAGGACGCCCTTCTTGATGCCCTGCAGCTGATCCCCGGTGCGCGCCAGGGTCAGGAAGACGAAGGTGTCCACCATGTCCGACACCGTCACCTCGGACTGGCCGACGCCCACCGTCTCGACCAGGATGACGTCGAAGCCGGCGGCCTCCAGCAGCACGATCGTCTCGCGCGTCGCGCGGGCCACCCCGCCGAGGGTGCCCGAGGTCGGGGACGGCCGGACGAAGGCGTCCGGGTGCACGGCGAGCCGGGCCATCCGGGTCTTGTCGCCCAGGATCGATCCGCCGGTGCGCGTCGAGGACGGATCCACCGCGAGCACCGCGACCCGGTGCCCGCGCTCGATGAGGTGCATGCCGAGCGCCTCGATCGTGGTGGACTTGCCGACCCCGGGCACCCCGGTGATGCCGACGTGCCGGGCGCTGCCGGCCTCCGGCATCAGTTCCAGGAGCAGTTCCTGGGCCCGCTGCCGGTGATCCGGCCGGGTCGACTCGACCAGGGTGATGGCCCGGGCCAGCGCGGAGCGGTCGCCGTTGCGCAGCGCCGACGCCAGTTCCGCGGGCACGAGGTCCGGGCGGCTCATCAGGTCAGGTCGTAACCGAGGCGTTCGGCCAGCTTGTTCAGCAATCCGACGGCGGCATCGGCGATCACGGTGCCGGGCGGGAAGATCGCGGTCGCCCCGGCCTCGTACAGCTCGTCGAAATCACCCGGCGGGATGACGCCGCCGACGACGACCATGATGTCCGGGCGCCCCACCTCGGCGAGCGCATCGCGCAGCGCGGGCACCAGGGTCAGGTGCCCGGCCGCCAGCGAGGACACCCCGACCACGTGCACGTCGTTGTCGGCCGCCTGGCGGGCCACCTCGTCGGGCGTGGAGAACAGCGAACCGACGTCCACGTCGAAGCCGATGTCGGCGAACGCGGTGGCGATCACCTTCTGGCCGCGGTCATGGCCGTCCTGGCCCATCTTGGCGACCAGGATGCGCGGGCGACGGCCGTCGGCCTCGGCAAAACGTTCCACCAGATCCGTTGCGGTACCCACGTTTCCAGCCTTCCCGACCTCGTCGCGGTACACCCCGGAGATGGTGCGGATCTCGGCCACGTGCCGGCCGTACACCTTCTCCAGCGCATCGGAGATCTCACCGACCGTGGCGTGCGCCCGGGCGGCGTTGATGGCCAGCGCCATCAGGTTGTTGCCCAGTCCGTCCGGACCCGCCGAGGTGTTCTCCCCGGCGGCGCGGGTCAGCTCGGCCAGCGCGGCCTGGGTGGCGTCCTCGTCCCGCTCGGCACGCAGCCGTTCCAGCTTGCCCAGCTGCTCGGCGCGCACCCGGCTGTTCTCGACCTTGAGGACCTCGATCTCCTGGTCCTCGGCCACCTGGTACTTGTTCACGCCGATCAGCGCCTGCACACCGGAGTCGATGCGGGCCTGGGTGCGCGCGGCGGCCTCCTCGATGCGCATCTTCGGGATGCCCTCGTTGATGGCCTGCGCCATACCGCCGTGCTCGGCGATCTCACGGATGTGGCCGCGGGCCTTCTCGGCCAGCTGGTGGGTCAGCCACTCCACGTAGTAGGAGCCGCCCCACGGGTCGATCGGCCGGGTGGTGCCCGACTCCTGCTGCAGCACCAGCTGGGTGTTGCGGGCGATGCGCGCGGAGAAATCGGTCGGCAGCGCCAGCGCCTCGTCGAGGGCGTTGGTGTGCAGCGACTGGGTGTGGCCCTGGGTGGCGGCCATCGCCTCCACACAGGTCCGCGCGACGTTGTTGAACACGTCCTGGGCGGTCAGCGACCAGCCCGAGGTCTGCGAATGGGTGCGCAGCGACAGCGATTTGGAACTCTTCGGGTCGAACTGGGAGACCAGCTCACTCCACAGCAGGCGGCCGGCGCGCAGCTTGGCGACCTCCATGAAGAAGTTCATGCCGATGCCCCAGAAGAAGCTCAGCCGGGGCGCGAACTTATCGATGTCCAGCCCGGCGTCCAGGCCGGCCTTGATGTACTCGACACCGTCGGCCAGCGTGTAGCCGAGCTCCAGATCGGCCGTCGCCCCGGCCTCCTGGATGTGGTAACCCGAGATCGAGATCGAGTTGAACTTCGGCATCTTCGCGCTGGTGTAGCCGAAGATGTCGGAGATGATCCGCATCGAGGGCTTGGGCGGATAGATGTAGGTGTTGCGGACCATGAACTCTTTGAGGATGTCGTTCTGGATGGTCCCGGCCAGCTTCTCCGGCGGCACCCCCTGCTCCTCGGCGGCCACCACGTACAGCGCCAGGATCGGCAGCACCGCACCGTTCATGGTCATCGACACCGAGACGTTGCCCAGGTCGATCCCGTCGAACAGCTCGCGCATGTCCAGGATCGAGTCGATGGCCACACCGGCCATGCCGACGTCGCCGGCCACCCGCGGATGGTCGGAGTCGTACCCGCGGTGGGTGGCCAGGTCGAAGGCCACCGACAGGCCCTTCTGGCCGGCGGCCAGGTTGCGGCGGTAGAACGCGTTGGACTCGGCGGCGGTGGAGAACCCGGCGTACTGCCGGATGGTCCACGGCTGGTTGACGTACATCGTCGGGTAGGGCCCGCGGATGAACGGCGCCTCACCGGGGAAGCTGTCCAGCGGGTAGCCCGCGGCGACGGCCTCGTCGCGGTCGGCGGCGATGTACACCGGTTTGACGTCGATGCCCTCGGGCGTGGACCAGACCAGTTGCTCGGGGGTGTAGCCGTGCGCCTCGGCGGCGACGGCGGCCAGTTCGGCGGCGGCCTCCGCGGTGGGTGCGGCCGGCGTGCTGTTCCCGTTCAGCGGGACGTCGGCAAAGCTTGGGAGCCCTGTTGTAGCGGTAGCCGCTCCGGCGGCGTCATTGGACACAGTCATTTCCTAGGCCCCCAATCGGGTGAGCAGGATCGCCAGCGCCTCGACGGCGTCGATCTTTGCGGTCAGGTACTCGTCGGGTTTGTGGGTCGCCTCGGTGACCGCCTTCGCCGGGCCGGCCAGGTAGACGTGGGCAGCACCGGCGTCCCGCGCGGCGGCCACCACTGCCTCGGCCTCGGTGCCGTAGCGGGCGTCGGTGCCGCAGATGACGGCCACCTTGTGTCCCTTGACGGCGGCGGCCACCCCGGCCGCGTCCACGGTGCCCGGGTTGACGGCCTCGATGCCGCCGGAGGCCAGCAGGTTCGACGCGAACGTGGTGCGGATGTTGTGCTCGGCCAGCGGGCCCAGCGGCAGCAGCACGGCCTGTGGGCGGGTGCCGTGCTCGGCCAGGTAGGCGTCCGAGCGGTCGCGCAGCGCCTCGAAGCCGGCCGCGTAGCGGTAGACCACCGCATTCCCCGAGTCGCTGCGCTCTCCCCCGCCGGCCTCGGCCTCCTCGGCCCGCTGCAGCTGCTTCTCGGCCAGGTTCGGGAACTCGTTCACACCGGTCAGCGAGGTCCTGCGGTGCGCGATGTCGTCGGCGCGCTGCGCGCGCACCGCGGCGATCTGCTCGACCAGGTGATCCCGGGCCGCGACGAACCCGCCGCGGGACTCCAGATCCTGGAAGTGCGCCCAGGCCTGCTCGGCCAACTGTGCGGTGAGGTCCTCGACGAACCAGGACCCGGCCGCCGGGTCCAGCACGCGGCCCAGATGCGACTCCTCGAGCAGCAGCAACTGGGTGTTGCGCGCGATGCGGCGGCTGAAAGTGGTTGCGGTGCCGGGCAATCCGCCGGGGATGGCGGCGTCGAAGGGCTGCACCTGCACGGTGTCGGCGCCACCGACACCGGCCGCGAACGCCGCCAGCGTGGTGCGCAGCATGTTCACCCACGGGTCGCGCTGGGACATCATCGGCGCCGAGGTGACGGCGTGCAGCACCGCGGCACCGGCCGCCGGGTCACCGGCGACCTCGGCCACCCGGGCCCACACCTTGCGGGCGGCTCGCAGCTTGGCGATGGTCATGAACTGGTCGTCGTCGGCGGCGAACCGGAAGCTGATCTGGCCCAACGCATCCGACACAGACAGCCCGGCCGCGGTCAGCTGGCGCAGGTAGGTCACGCCGGCCGCGATGGCACCGGCCAGTTCCCAGGAGGCGCTGGCGCCCAGGTTGTGCAGCGCCGGTCCGTCGACGGTGACGGCCCGCACCCCGGCCTGCCCGGCGGTGCGGGTGGCGACCGCGGTGACCTCGTCGGCCGACGGGGCCGCCCGGCCACTCAGCGCAGCGGTCAGCGGGTCGGCGCCCAGGTCCAGTGACAGCCGGGCCCGCTGGTCGTCGTCGAAGTCGGCGATCAGCGGCAGCAGCGCGTCGGCGGCCGCGACGTAGGCGGTGCCGGCGTCGAGGATCACCGGGACGAGGTCGAGGTACACACCGTCGAGCAGTCGGTCGATCTCGGCGGCCGGGACCGCGTCGGCTGAATCACCGATGCGCAGGACGAGCGCGCTGGTGCCCTCGGTGAGCGCCAGCAGCAGGGCGCCGTTCGCCTCGGCGGTGCCGGATGCGGCGAGCGGGAACTGCTCGGCGACCTTCCATCCGCTCAGTACGTCGCGGCGAGCGTCACCGCCGCGGGCGAAGGGCCACTGCCCGGGCAGCGGCGACTCCGGCACCGCGTCCAATGCGGTGTAGAGCGGGCGCACCGGGAAGCCCTCGTAGGTCGGTGTGTCGAGCAGACGTTCCGGATCGGCGGGCAGATCCGCGATCTCGCGGCGCAGGCTCTTCGCCAACACGCCGGCCACACCGGAGCGCCAGCGCTCGCGATCCGATTCAATGACGCTCGGGGACACTCGCGACTCCTGGGGTCTGAAGCGTTGTCTGACTTAGTTAGATTAGCCACCTGTGCGAGGCCGCTTTCACCACAGGCTAAAGGATCGGCATCGGGGCAGCGTACGGCGGTCGGAAGCTACTGAGCAGTAGCGTTGTCGGCACACCCGCGCGGCGCACCGTAGGGTTGGGAGACGTGAAACCCGTCGTCACCACGTTGCGCACGGTCTGGGCCGCAGTGACGTCGACAGCCGCCCAACTCCCCCCGCGCCGGGCGCTGGGCATCCTCACCACGATTGTGATTCTTGTCGCAGTCGCCCTGCTGGTCCCGCTGCCGAGCGCGATGCAGTTGCGGGACTGGGCCACCGCCGCGGGTCCGTGGTTCCCGCTGGCGTTCTTCGCCGCCCACACCGTGATGACGATCTTCCCGTTTCCGCGCACCGCGTTCACCCTCGCCGCCGGTCTGCTGTTCGGGCCGCTGCTGGGGGTGAGCATCGCCGTCGTGGCGAGCACCGTCAGTGCGGTGCTGGCCGTGCTGCTGGTGCGGGCGGTCGGGTGGCAGCTCAGCCGGTTGACCCTGCATCCCCGGGTGGAGTCGCTGGACAGTCGGCTGCGGGAGCGCGGCTGGGTGACGGTGTTGTCGATGCGGATGATTCCGGCGGTGCCGTTCGCCGTGCTCAACTATGCGGCCGGCGCGTCGGCGGTGCGGGTGCTGCCCTACACGGTCGCCACGCTGATCGGCGTCCTCCCGGGCACCGCCGCGGTGGTCATCCTCGGTGACGCACTCACCGGCAACGTCAACCCGCTGCTGCTGCTGGTGTCGGCGGGCACCGCGAGCATCGGCCTGGCCGGCCTGATCTACGAGATCCGGGCGCACCGCCGCAGCGATGCGCAGCAGATGTCGGAGGGGAAGCCGGCCGTCAACGGCTGACTCAGGCGGCCCGCTCCAGCGAGCCGTCGATCACCCGCAGCGCGGGTTTCTTCTTCTCGGCGCGGGTGCCGCGGGACACGTGCAGAGCCACCATCGAGCCCGAACGCACCACGCCCAGCGGGCCGGAACCGGCGAACCGGCCGATGCCCGCGACGTGCACGGCCCAGCCGGCCTTGGCCTGCCGGTAGCCGATCCGGATGCCGAGCGCGCAGATGATCAGCAGGCCGCCGACGCCGGGCAGCGCCACCGCCGCCAGGGCGGCGATCGAGACGGGCACCAGCAGGGTGCTCACCGCGCGGTCGAGGAAGGATTCCGGGGCTCCGGAGGCGGTCAGACCGCTGACGCCGAGCGGCGCCTCGGGCAGCGGGGCGGTCCGGTGCGACATTGGGGCGGTGACGGCGGGCAGCGTCGGGGCCTCGGCCGTGGTCAGCGACGGCGCGCTCCACAGCGGCGCCTCGGTGAGCGGCTGCGGCACCATCAGCGCGGGCAGGTCGGCCGCGGCGAGCGGCACCGCGGTCCGGGTCTCGGGGACGGACCCGGCGACCGGGCCGGGAGCCGCGGTGACGTCCATCAGGGCGCTGAGCTCACCGGGCAGTGCCGCGATGGTGCTCATCGAGCTGTTCACCGAGGTGAGCACGAACTCCAGGGTGCTGATGACGTCGGTGACCGGGGTGGTGGAAGTGGGTAGCCCGAGCAGCAGGGCCGGGACCGCCGACACCGACTGTTGGGTCGAATTGAGCACCGCGGCGACGGTATTGCCGACGGTGGCGGCGACCTCGGGCAGCTTGTCGTAGGACAGCGGCGCCTTCGGCGACTGTTTCGGGGTGGGCGCGGTCGGCTGCGAGACCGGGGTGGCCGAACCGGAGTCCGACGGTTTGGTGGACCCGCCCGGCGCGGTGCCGGCGTCCCCGGGTTCG
The DNA here is from genome assembly GCA_900078775.1 of Mycolicibacterium aurum. Classification (GTDB taxonomy): domain Bacteria; phylum Actinomycetota; class Actinomycetes; order Mycobacteriales; family Mycobacteriaceae; genus Mycobacterium; species Mycobacterium aurum_A. The sequence continues at coordinate 1,685,163 of LT549889.1, read as the reverse complement.
GCGACGATCGCGTCGGGCGACTCGGCCCCGCGCGGCGGCACCAACTCGGCGGCCAGATCCGCACCGGTCTGCGCGGTGCGGGCCTTCACGGTGCCCCGCACGCCGCGGACCTCGCGCAGCGAGTTGCGGATCGAGGTGCGCAGATCGAACTTGGGGCGGGTGGCGGTGCCGGGACCGGCCGCGTCCGAACCATCGGTGGAATCGCTGCCGGCGGCCGGGCTGGAATCCGTGCTCTGGCCGGTCGACGTGGTCGAACCGCCGTCGGAATCCGGGTCGGCGAACGCGACGGGTGCACCGCCGATCAGCAGCGCGGCCGAAAGCACGCCGGCGCCGACCGCGCAGCGCACGCATGCGGCAGTCACAGCGTCCCTGTCATAACGTCGCCATTCCGTCCCACCACGGCAAAAACCCTGTCCGCATCAGCCATTTGTCAATACGCCATTAGACCACGTAGGAGGGGTCAACGACAGATTTAATGTGCGACACCGTCAAACAATGTGACGATCTCGATTGCCGGTGGCTCCACCGTTGGTGGTATCGCAGACCGGCCGCCGGACGTTACGGGGCGCGGTGCGACCCGCCCGGCGGCGGCACCTCGGCCCCGCCGCCCAGCTCCTGAGGCGGGGTTCCGGGGTCCAGCGGAACCGGCGGCACCGACCCGATCGGCGGCGTGGTCGCGCGCGCCTCCGCCTCGGCCCGGGCCACGGCCTGGGCGATCTGCGGATCGGTCTCGGTGCTGAACCAGTCGGCGACCTCGTCGGAGTCGTCCTCGGGTTTGGGCAGGTCCTCCTCGACCGGGGTCGGCGTGTAACGGAACACGCCGTCGGAGCCGGGCGCCCCCAGCATCCTGGTGAATCCCTCCAACGCCGCACCGAAATCCGACGGCACCAGCCACACCTTGTTGGCCTCCCCCTTGGCCATCTCGGGCAGCGTCTGCAGGTACTGGTAGGCCAGCATCTCCGGGGTGGGTCGGCCGGCCTTGATCGCGGCGAACGTCTTCTCGATCGCCTTGGCCTCACCCTGGGCCTTCAGGTACTGGGCGGCGCGCTCACCCTGGGCCCGTAGCATCCGGGACTGCCGATCGGCCTCGGCCGCCAGGATGGCCGCCTGCTTGGCGCCCTCGGCGGACAGGATCTGCGCCTGCTTCTGCCCCTCGGCCTGCTTGATCGCGGCCTCCCGGCTGCCCTCGGCGGTCAGGATCATGGCGCGCTTCTCCCGGTCGGCACGCATCTGCTTCTCCATCGAGTCCTGGATCGACGGCGGCGGGTCGATGCTGCGCAGCTCCACCCGGGCCACCCGCAGCCCCCACCGTCCGGTGGCCTCGTCCAGTACTCCGCGCAGCTGACCGTTGATGGAGTCGCGGGAGGTCAGCGTCTGCTCCAGCGTCATACCGCCCACCACGTTGCGCAGCGTGGTGGTGGCGAGCTGTTCGACGCCGACAATGTAATTGCTGATCTGGTAGACGGCGGCCTGCGGGTTGGTCACCTGGAAGTACACGACGGTGTCGATGTTCACCGTCAGGTTGTCCTCGGTGATCACCGGCTGCGGCGGGAAGGACACCACCCGTTCGCGCAGGTCCACCCTCGCCCGGATCTTGTCGATGAACGGCACCAGCAGGGTCAGCTGTCCGGACACGGTCTTGCTGTACCGGCCGAGTCGCTCGATGACAGCGGCCTCCGCCTGCGGGATGAGCGCCACCGACTTGGCGACCACCACCACCGCGAAGATGACCAGGACCACGAACAGCACGAGGCCTACGACGGCACCATCCATGAAGACTCCCCTCCCACATCCATCTCGATTGCTCGATCGGCTCAGATAGTTCGGTACACCACCGCCGTGGCCCCGTCGATGTGCATGACGGTGACGTTATCGCCCGGCTCGAACACATCGTCGTCGTTCAGCGGACGCGCCGTCCAGACTTCGCCGTCCAATTTGACCTGCCCGTCGTGCCGGGACACCTGCGCCAGCACCAGTGCGGGCTTGCCCTCCAGCGCCTTGGCCGGTTCCGGCAGTCCCCTCCCGGATTCCATCCGGCGCCGCAGTGCGGGCCGGACCAGCACCAGTAGCAACACCGAGACGACCAGGAAGACGGCGCCGTCGGCCCAGATCGGCCAGTCGAACAGGAAACCGGTGCCCGCCGCCGCCAACGCCCCGCCACTGAGCATGAGCAGGAACAGGTCACCGGTCAGGGCCTCTGCGCCTGCCAGCCCCAGTGCTGCGACCAGCCAGATCCATGCGGGCATAGTTGCCACCCTAGCGAATACGGCCGTATCAGCGCCCGACAACTAGAATGCGGAAACTATGTGGTGTCCGAGTGCTTCGCTGACGGTGTGGGCCAACGCCTGGCTCGCCGGTGCCGCCGCCCCCGACGATGTGCTCGACGCCCTATCCCAATGGGCGCCAAAGCATTCCGTGACGGCCTACGACTCGGTGGCGGCCGGCTCGACGGGTCTGCCGTGGCCCGATCTCGATCACGCCGGCACCATGTCGCTGCTGCAGACCATGCGCACCGCCGCCGGTGCGCCCACCGGCGGGCCGGCGCTGGCCCTGGTGCTGCCGGTGCCCGGTGACGTCCGCGGGCTGCCGGCGGACAGCCAGTTCCAGCGCGACGCCGTCACCATCGGTGAGGCCATCATCGTCGGGCAGGATCCGCACCGGTCGGTCGGTATGGTGCCCGAGTTCGACTACGAGGACGTCGACGACCCCGATTACGAACCGGATCCGGTATCGCTGGCCTGGACGGTCTACTCGGTGTCCCGCCCGGCCGTCATCGACCACGGCGACCTGGGTGAGGCCGAGTACACGCTGCGCTCGGCGGTCCGGTCGGCGGCCGACGCGCTCGGTGCGTTGAGCGCCGGCATCGGCGCCGCCGACATCGACGATCCGCGCGGCATGGTCGAACAACTGATGGAGGCCACCCGGCTGCACCGCATCCCCGATCACGCCCCCGAGCGGGCGATCCGGGTGCTGGAGAACGCCGCTCACGTGGACGCCATCATCACCGCCAGTTCCGGGCTGATGCCGATCGGTCTGCAGACCAGCTCGGAGATCGCGATCGCCTCGGACACCCTGCGCCCGTTGGCCTCGGTGGTGCGCTCCGCGCGGCTGGCCGCGATCAGCGCGATTCTGTATTCGGCCTGGCGGCGCTGACCGGTTCGCAGGCCGGCGTGCAGAAAGCCCCGTTGACACTGCTGCCGTAACCCGGGACCGGTTGCGGTCCAACCACTCTGGCCGGTTCGAGCCCGAGGCGCTGTTCGTCCATCAGCGCCACCACCAGTTCGGCGAAGCGGCGCTGCGCATTCGGGGTGATGGCACGGGCCAGTGCGACACCGGCGGCCTCGGCCTGTTCGGCGAGTTCATTGTCGAGGTCCCACACCACCTCAATGTGGTCGGCGACGAAGCCGATCGGGCATACGATCACGGCGCCGGTCCCGCGCCCGACGAGGTCGGTGAGATGGTCACCGACATCGGGTTCCAGCCAGGGCACCTGGGGTGGGCCGGACCGGGACTGCCAGACCAGGTCGAAGTCCGCGAACCCGGCAGCGGCGGCCACCAACCGGGACGCGTAGCCGACCTGCCGCTCGTAGAGATCGGTGCCGCAGCGCGAGGCCGCGCGCAGCGGGATCGAATGCGCGGTGAACACCAGCCGGGCCTGAGCGCGCAATTGCTCGGGCAGCGTGGCGGCGGCGTCGGCCACCGCGTCGGCGAACATCTGCACGAACAGCGGATGGTCGAAGAACTGGCGCAGCTTCACCAGTTCGGGCGCGGACTCGCCGGCGGCCGAACGCGCCCGGGTGATGTCCTCCTGGTACTGCGCGCACCCGGAGTAGCCGCCCCACGCGGAGGTCGCGAACACCGCGGCCCGCCGAATCCCGTTGTCCCGCATGGCGGTGACGGTGTCCTCGGCGTAGGGCTCCCAGTTCCGGTTGCCGAAGTAGACCGGTATGTCGGACCCGCGGTCGGCCAGCACTGCCTCGATCTGTTGGATCAATGCGCGATTGATCGCGTTGATCGGCGACACCCCGCCGAAGTGGTGGTAGTGCTCGGCGACCGATTCGAGGCGCTCGCGCGGGATACCGCGGCCGCGGGTGACGTTCTCCAGGAACGGCATCACCTGTTCGGGCCCCTCCGGCCCACCGAAGGACAGCAGGAGCAGCGCGTCGAAGCCGGCGGTCATGTCTAGAGCAGCTGGGTGCTGGCGCCGCCGTCGGCGTAGATGATGGTGCCGGTGGTGGCGGGCAGCCAATCCGACAGCAGCGCGCAGACCGTCTTGGCCACCGGGGTCGGATCCTTCATGTTCCAGCCCACCGGTGCGCGCTGATCCCAGCCCTCTTCGAGCAGGCGCATCTGGTCGCCGGCCTCGGCGCCCAGCGCACCGCCCACGATGGCGCTCATGGCCAGGGTCCGGATCGGGCCCGCCGCAACGAGATTGGAGCGCACGCCGAACGGTCCGGCCTCCCGGGCGACAAACCGGTTCACCGATTCCAGGGCGCTCTTGGCGACCGTCATCCAGTTGTAGGCCGGCATCGCGCGGGTCGGGTCGAAGTCCATGCCGACGATGCTGCCGCCGCTGTTGAGCACCGGCAGGGTGGCCTTGGCCAGCGAGGCGTACGAGTAGGCCGAGATGTGGATGCCCTTGGCGATGTCCTCGTAGGGGGCATCGAAGAACGGGTTCACGCCCATCCCGGTCTGCGGCATGAAGCCGATGGAGTGCACCACACCGTCGAGCTTGTTGCCCTCGCCGATCACCTCGGTGATGCGCCCGGCCAGCGAGTCCAGGTGCTCGGAGTTCTGCACGTCCAGCTCCAACAGGGGAGCCGGATTCGGCAGTCTGTCAGCGATCCGCTGGATCAGCTTGAGCCGGTCGAACCCGGTCAGCACCAGCTCGGCGCCGGCCTCCTGGGCCTGCTTGGCGATGTGGAACGCGATCGAGCTGTCGGTGATGATCCCGGTGACCAGGATCCGCTTGCCTTGCAGAAGTGTCATGTGAAGCCCTTCCTTATGCTTTCTAGTGGCCCATGCCCATGCCGCCATCGACCGGGATGACCGCCCCGGCGATGTAGCTGGCGTCCTCGGAGGCCAGGAAGCTGACCGCACCGGCCACCTCCGCGGCGGTACCGACCCGCTTGGCCGGGATGAATTCCAGGGCACCCTCCTGGATCCGCTCGTCCAGGGACCGGGTCATCTCGGTGTCGATGTAGCCCGGGGCCACCACATTGGCGGTGACGCCGGCCTTGGACAGTTCGCGGGAGATGGAGCGCGCCATACCGATCAGGCCGGCCTTGGCGGCGGCGTAGTTGGCCTGGTTGCCGATCCCCCACATACCCGACACCGAACCGATGAAGATGATCCGGCCGAAGCGCTTGCGCTGCATGCTGCGGCAGGCCCGCTGGGCGACCCGGAACGCGCCGGTGAGGTTGGCGTTGATGACCTCTTCGAACCGGTCCTCGGTCATCCGCATCAGGAACGCGTCCTTGGAGATGCCGGCGTTGGACACCAGCACCTCGACCGGGCCCTGGTGTTCCTCGACCTCCTTGAAGGCCCGGTCCACGGCCGCATTGTCGGTGACGTCACACACCACGCCGAACAGCCCCTCGGGGGCGCCGGAACCGCGGTGGGTCACCGCCACCTTGTGGCCGTCGGCGGCCAGGCGCTGCGCGATGGCCAGACCGATGCCCCGGTTACCACCGGTGACCAGGACCGAACGCGGGACGAAGGCCGGACGGCCGGCGGGTGCGGCTGCAGCGGCGTCAGTGTCACTCATGCCCGCCAACTTATCGTCTGACCGGCACAGGCCCGAAATCGCATCGCCGCCGTGTCGGCGGCCCCGACGTGTTCGTCGTCACGGCAGGTGGGCGGCCGCCGGCACGGGCCGGTTCACCAGGCGGGCCGCATCCCGGCCCGGTGGGGCGCCGAACAGCCGCCGGTACTCCCGGCTGAACTGGGTCGGGCTGTCGTAACCCACCAGGTGCCCGACGCGGGCGATGTCCCCGCCGCCGGCGGCCACCAGCAGCGCCCGGGCCTCCTGTAGCCGGAGGCGTTTCTGGAACTGCAGCGGGCTCATCCGGGTGATGCTGCGGAAGTGCCGGTGATACGCCGAGGCGCTCATCCCGGCCATCGCGGCGAGATCGGCGATGCGCAGCGGTTCGGCGTAGTTCTCCCGGATCCACCGGATGGTGCGGTTGACGTGGACGAGTCCGCTACCGGCCGTGCCGATCTGGGCCAGCGCCGCCGCGTGCGGGCCGCGCAGCAGCCGCCACAGGATCTCCCGTTCGATCAGCGGGGCGAGCACCTCGATGTCCTCGGGGCGCTCCAGCAGGCGGACCATCCGCAGCACCGCGTCGAGCAGATCGCGGTCGGCCGGGCCGGTCGACACCGCCGGATGCGCGGCCGGACGGACCGGCCCGCCGGGCCCGCGCAGCAGCAGTTCGGTGATCACCGGGGGCCGCAGCACCCAGCCCACCCCGAGCGCGGGACTGGCCCGGCCACAGTCGAAGAAGTACCCGCTGACCGGCACCTCGGTGGTGACGATCAGCATCTCCCCCGCGCGGTACTCGTACACCTGCTCGCCCAGCAGCAGCCGCTTTCCCCCGCGTGCCATCACCACCAGCAGGGGTTCGGTCAGTGAGTAGTCCGGCGCGGTGTCGGTGACGCTGGACAGCAGCAGACCGTCGACGGCGGTCGACAGGTCCGGGCGGGCGTGCGCGGTGATCAGCGCGGCCAGCGGGTCCAGCAGATCTTGCATAGGACTCTGATCCTGCCCAATTGAGCAGGATCAGGCAAGAGTCGGCGCGGATTCGGCTACCCGGCGGCCGGGGTGGCCGGGTGCAATGGAGGAGTCGGATCCACCTCAACAAGGAGTAGTACAGATGCCACTCGACCACTACCTCACGCTCGGTCGATCCGGGCTGCGCGTCAGCCCATTCGCCCTGGGGGCCATGACATTCGGGGAGGATTTCGGAGGTGCGGGGTGCGGCCCCGAGGACTCCGAGACCATCCTCGACGGCTACCTCGGGCGCGGCGGCAACTTCATCGACACCGCCAACTTCTACACCAACGGGCACTCCGAGAAGATCCTCGGCGACTACCTCGCCAAGCATCCGCACTGGCGTGATCGTGTCGTCGTGGCGTCGAAATTCTTCACCAATATGACCCCGGGCGATCCGAACGGCGGGGGCGCCGGCCGGCGGTCCATCCAACACCAGCTCGAGCGGAGCCTGCGCCGCCTGGGCACCGACCACCTCGATCTGTACTGGCTGCACAACTGGGACCGGCACACGCCCATCGAGGAGACCATGCGCGCCCTCGACGATCTGGTCCGCGCCGGGAAGATCCGCTACATCGGGTTCTCCAACGTGCCGGCCTGGGTCACCGCGCAGGCGCAGACCGTGGCCCTGCTGCGGTCTTGGACACCGCTGATCGCGCTGCAGGTCGAATACTCACTGCTGGCCCGGGACGTGGAGGGTGAGACGGTGCCGCTGGCACTCGATCAGGATCTCGCGCTGGTGACCTGGAGCCCGCTGCGCAACGGGTTCCTGTCCGGGAAGTACCGGCGTGGCCTCGACGTCGACGATTCCGCACGGGCCGCCTTCGTCGGCGCTCCCGATGAGGAGGAATTCCGGGTGATCGACGTGGTCACCGCGATCGCCGACGAACTCGGCAGCACCGCCGCCGCGGTGTCGCTGGCCTGGCTGCGGTCCCGCCCGGGCACCGTGGTGCCCATCCTGGGGGCCCGACGGCCCGCGCACCTGGAGAGCAACCTGGCCGGCCTGGACGTGGCGCTCGACGCCGATCAGCTGCGCCGGCTCGATGAGGCGTCGGTGTCCCGCAACGCGCACCGCCCCGCCGTCGACGACGGCCTGCGGCTGGCGCTGCAGTTCGCCGGGACCACCGTGGACGGCACGGCGACCGGCGAGTACCCACCGCTGAGGGCGGGCACCGCGCGGTACTAGAGGGCTAACCCGGCAGCCGCCGGTTGATCAGCAGCGACGCCAGCGCGGCCAGCGCGAGCACCAGCGCACCCAGCCGCAACCAGCCGACGCTGGCGTCACCCTTGACGGTCTCGTAGCCGATCTGCTGCTGCAGCGAGCTGAAGACCTCCTTGAGCTGTTCCAGGCTGGACGCGGTGAAGGCCTCGCCGCCGGACAGGTCGGCGATCTTCTTGAGCATCTCGTCGTCGACGGGCACCGGCTGGCGCTGGTCGTTGATCTCGACATAGCCGTACGGGGTACCGAAGGACACCGTGGAGATCGGCACGCCCTGGTCCTTGGCGGTGCGCGCCGCGGTGTAGGCGCCCTTGGGATTGTCCGGATTGGACGGCACGGTCTCCTTGCCGTCGGACATCAGCACGATCCGGGCCGGCGGGGGCTCGTCGCCGCCGCCGATCACCGCGCCGACGGTGGCGATCGCCTGCAGCGCGGTGAAGATGCCCTCACCGGTGGCGGTGCGGTCGGCCAGCTGCAGCTTGTCGATGCCGTTCTTGGTGGCCTCGCGGTTGGTCGTCGGCGACACCAGCACGGTGGCGGTGCCGGCGTAGGCGATCAACCCGAGGTTGATGCCCGGGGTCAGCTGGTCGGCGAACTGCTTGGCGGCCTCCTGGGCGGCGACCAGCCGGCTGGGCGCGACGTCGGTGGCCCGCATGGACTGCGAGACGTCGATGACGAGCATCACCACCGCGCGGTTGCGCGGGATCCGGACGTCATTGGTGGGGCCGGCCATGGCGATCGTCAACAGCACCAGCGCGGTCACCAGCAGGATGGCCGGCAGATGCCGCCAGCGGGTGGGCTGTCTGGGCGCCACCTTCTCCAGCAGTTCCATGTTGGCGAACCGCAGGATCCGCTTGTGCCGGGCCGTCTGGACGATGACGTACAGGCCGACCAGCCCGAGCACCACCAGCAGGAACAGGAAGAACCATTTGTGTTCGAATCCCGACAGCGTCATCGGTCCGAGCAACGGCAAAGTCATGGGCGCACAGTCATTTCAGTCTCGATTGGCATGCGGCACCTACCGGCCACCGGCGAGTGCCCCGCGGCGGCGGTTGGCCACGAAGCGGACCACGTCGGCGATCCAGTCCCGGTCGGTGCGCAGGGTCAGCAGCGGTGCATCGCAGCGCCGCAGCGTGCGGGCCACCTCTTCCCGGTGCGCGGCCGCGGCCCGGGCGAAGTCGTCGCGCAACTTCTCGTCGATGGTGAATTCGCGGGTCACCCCGGTCTCGGTGTCCTGCAGCACCACGTCACCGACGTCGGGCAGTTCCACATCGCGCGGGTCGATGATCTCGATGCCGAGCACCTCGTGCCGGCCGGCGATCGCCCGAAGCGGGCGCATCCAGTCGATCGGCCCGAGGAAGTCGCTGATGATCACCGCCATGCCGCGGCGCCGTTCCGGGCGGCGCAGCGCGTCGATCGCCGCGGCCAGGTCACCGCGCACCCCCATCGGGGCCTGCGGAGTGGTCGCGATGGCCCTCAGCAGTTCCTGCTCGTGCAGCCGGCCGGACAGTGCCGGCACCCGGCGCATGGTGTCGCCGTTGGAGATGATCGCGCCGATCCGGTTGCCGCCGCCGCTGTTGAGGAAGGCGATGGCCGCGGCCGCCGCCACCGCGAGGTCGCGCTTCTCGCAGCCGGCGGTGCCGAAGTCCAGACTGGCCGACACGTCGACCACCAGCCAGGTCTCCAACTCGCGGTCGGCGATCATCTGCCGCACGTGCGGCTGGGTGGTCCGCGCGGTCACCGACCAGTCCATCCGGCGCACATCGTCGCCGGGCTGGTAGATCCGCGACTCCCCCGGCTCGGAGCCCGGGCCGGGGATCAGGCCGAGGTGGTCGCCGTGCAGCACACCGTCGAGCTTGCGGCGGACCGTCAGCTCGAGCTTGCGCAGCGCGGCGGACAGCGCCGGGTCACGGATCTCGCCGCGCTTGAGCGAGGGCAGATCGACCGCGCGGCCGCCGGTGCCGGTCACCGACCGCCGGCCGCCGCGGCGGCGGGCACCCCGGGAGGCGCCGAATGGCCTTGCTGCGGAATCGCATTCACCTGCGGCAGCCCGACGGTCTGCATGATCCGGTTGATCACCGTCTCGGCGGAGATCTCATCGGCCAGCGCGTCGTAGGTGAGCACCAGGCGGTGCCGCAGCACGTCCGGGATCACCTCGACGACGTCCTGCGGGACGACGTAGTCACGGCCACGCACCAGCGCCAGCGCGCGGGAGGCCGAGATGATGCCCAGCGAGGCACGCGGCGAGGCGCCGTAGGCGATCCACGACTTGGCGTCGGGCATGCCGAACTTCTCCGGCTCGCGGGTCGCGCTGACGATGCGCACCACGTAGTCCACCAGCGCGTGGTGCACGAAGTTGTTGGCCGCCACGTCCTGCAGCCGCAGCAGATCACCGGTGTTCAGGATCTGCTTGGCCTCCGGCGGTTTCACACCCATCCGGTAGATGATCTCGCGCTCTTCCTCCGGCGACGGGTAGTCGACGTTGAGCTTGAACAGGAAGCGGTCGCGCTGCGCCTCGGGCAGCTGGTAGACGCCCTCCTGCTCGATCGGGTTCTGGGTGGCCATCACCAGGAACGGATTGGGCAGCGGGAAGGTCTTACCGCCGACGGAGATCTTGCGCTCGGCCATCACCTCGAGCAGCGCGGACTGCACCTTGGCCGGCGCGCGGTTGATCTCGTCGGCGAGCAGGAAGTTGACCACCACGGGGCCGAGTTCGATGTCGAACTCCTCCTTGCCCTGCCGGTAGATGCGGGTACCGACGATGTCGGTGGGCACCAGGTCGGGGGTGAACTGGATGCGCGCGAAGGTACCGCCGACCACCTTGGCGAAGGTCTCCACCGCCAGCGTCTTGGCGACGCCGGGCACACCTTCGAGGAGCACGTGCCCCTTGGCGAGCAGGCCGACGAGCATCCGCTCGACGAGCTGGTCCTGCCCGACGATGATGCGCTTGACCTCGAAGATCGCCCGTTCCAGGGTGTGCACTTCGTTCTGCAGGTTCGAGCTGACGGGCGGCGTGCTCTGCGTGCCGGGCGGGTATCCCTGCGTCGGGGCGGGGCCTGGAAAGCCTCCGGCGCCCTGCGGCGGCCCACTCGGTGACGTCATCTAGCTTCCTCCCACGGTTGCTTTGTCCAAACTCGCTGGTACTCGCGGTCGTCCACCGCAGCGGTGGGGCGTCCGCCGTCAACTATTCCAGGCAGTTCGGAATCCGTCGACGTTGCCCGCCCGCGCGCCGGGCCGTCAGGACTCGATGATACGAACCAGGTGCGGTGACATCCCCGCCGTGCGCAGCGGGCTGACGGTCACCTTGTCCGCGCTGCCGGAGGCCTCCAGCATCTTGCCGCCGCCCAGATAGATGGCGACGTGCTGGCTGCCGCCGGGACCCCAGAAGATGAGGTCGCCGCGCTTGGCCTGGGACGGCGAGATGGCCCGGCCGGCCTTGTACTGGTCGCCGGAGTACTTCGGGATCTGAACGCCCACACCGGCGAAGGCGTAGCGGGTGAAGCCCGAGCAGTCGTAGCCGATCTTGCCGTGGTCGTAGTCGACGCCCGGGCCGGGACCGGTCAGCGTGCCGCCACCCCAGGAGTAGGGCACGCCCAGCTGGGACCCGCCGCGCCGGATGACGTACTCGATGGCCTGCGGTCCGCGCACCCTGGCACCCATCGGCAACCCGCCGGTGGATGCCGCCGGGGCGGGCGCCAGCCCGATGGACTGCAGGAACTTCGACCCCAGGCTCTGAGTGGTCTCCAACGCGATCTTGCTCACCTCGAAGGACGCGTTGGCGATGGCCACCGGGTCCCCGGGCGCACCCGAACTCGGCCGCGCGGGCAGCGTCGGATCCCATTCCGGGGCCGCGGCCGCCGGTGAAGCGGTGCCGACGGCCATCGCCCCGGCCACGGCGATGGCGGCCAGGATGCGGGTGAGGCTGCGAAAGCGATTGGAGTTCAAGGAGTTCCCAACGGTCAGTACTCGATGTAACGGACGGCGAACGGCGTCATGCCGCTGGTGCGCACGGGCGAGATCTTCACGTGCGAGCCGGTGTAGGGGGCTTCGATCATCTGGTTGTTACCCAGGTAGATGGCGACGTGCTGGCTGCCGCCCGGACCCCAGAACAGGACGTCACCGCGACGCATCTGCGCGGTCGGGATCTTGCGCCCCATGTCGTACTGCGAGCCCGAGTAGTGCGGCAGCTTGATGCCGACGCCGGCGAACGCGTAGAGCACCAGGCCCGAGCAGTCGAATCCGACTGTGCCGGCGCCGGAGTCGATACCGCGGCTCTTGCCCGCGGCGTTGCCGCCGCCCCACGAGTAGGGCACGCCGATCTCGGCCATGGCGCGCTTGATGACGTACTCGGAGGCCTGGTAGCCGTGCACCCGCGGGATCGCCCCGTTGTTGGTGTAGCCGGTGGGCGTGGGCAGGATGCCGAGCTTCTGCAGGAACTTCTTGCCCATGTCCGCGGTGAGCTGCGCCGAGGTCTGCGCGATCCCGAGGATGGCGTTGATGATCGCTATCGGGTCGCCGCTGACGAAGGCGCTCGGGATGGCGGGCAGGGTCAGGTCCCACTGGCTGGCCTGGGCGCCGGCCGGCACGGCGCCGGGCTTGCGGTCCCAGTCCGCGGCCGGGGCGGTCGCGGCTCCCGGGCTCGGGGCGGCGCCGGGCACCGATGCGGCCTGCTTGGTCACCGGCGCCGCGACAGGGCGGGCGGCGTCCAGCTTCGCCTGCGCCGCAGTGCGTTCCGCGCTGAGCCGGTCCAGTTCGGACTGCTGGGATTTGAAGACCTGCTGCGCCTCGGTGAGGCTGGCGACCGCGGCGTCCTGGCTGGCCTGGGCGTCGGCGGCCGCCTTGTCGGCGTTCTCCTTGGCCAGTCGCGCAGCGGACTCCCGGTTCACCTGCTCGGTGCGCGCGCGCTGCAGATCGTCCATCACGCGCTGGGAACTGATCGCCATCGCCTGGCCGGCGGCGGCGGTCTTGAGCGCCTCGGCGGGGTCGGTGGCGCTGAGGTAGGAGGCGGCGGGGCCGTTGACGTAGGCGGCCACCGCGTAGGTGTCGAACCGCTGCTGCGCGTCGGAGATCGCGGCGTTGGCGTCGGCCACCGCGCGGTGGCTGGCCTCGACCTGTTGCGCCGCGGTCACGGCGGCATCGCGCGCGTCCGCCACCTCGACGAGCGCCTTGTTGACGCTCTCCTGCTCGGTCTGCACGGCCGCGCCGAGGTCCTGCAGCTTTTGATTGGCCTCGGCGACCGCGGCGACGAGGGCGGCCACGCCCTCCGGGCCCACCGGGTCGGCGATCGAAATCGCGCCGTTGGGCAGAGCGGCGGCGAACAGCACGCCCAACGTGACCGGGACCGCGCAGATTCGCCCGTACGTCCGGGTAGCGGAGGCGCCAGGGGTGCGTCTCATTCGACTCAGGTCTCCTAGGGCTCAACGCCAACGTGTTGGCACATCACATACGTGTCTCGGGCCACAGGAATCACACCTGCAACACGAGCACTGTTTGCACCGTACGTCACATCACGCGCTAAAGAAACTTTAGTCACAAATTACACGAATGTAATTGAATCCGGCGTTATCGAATAGTGATATTCGAATTCGCCAATAACGGTTCGGGGATTACTCCGCAGGAGCTGCGGACTCTCCTTCAGCAACCGTGCACTTGGCACGAACCTGCAGGACACGGGTGAAAACCGCGGCCACCGCAACGCCGAGAACGAGGAGGATGGTAAACGGCATCCAGGGAAAGTCCGGCGTCTGCAACTCGGCCACGAAATTCTTGGAAGATTGCACCGGATCACCGGTTTTAGCGAGGTCCTGACCGGCCTCCAGAGTGACCCGGTCGAACACCGGACTGTAGGTGCCGGCGTAGAACGGGCTGATGGCCAGCACCGTCGATCCCGGGTAGGCGGCGCCGACCTCGGTGGCGATGTCGCGCAGCGGGGTGTCGATCGGCGGGTTGGTCTCGATGACGACGATCTTGAGGTCGATCCCGTCCCGGTTGGCGTCGGCGACGACCTGGCGCAGCCCCTCGACATCCGCGCCGGCGGGTGCGCTGACACCGCCGTCGGCCACCTCCGCCTTGACCAGGTCGATGTCCACATCGGGCGGGATATAGCCGGGGATGTGCGGGAGTACGTGCGGTCCGGTCACACAGGCACCGTACCGCCGCGCCCTGGTCACGACCGAAACCGACGCACGGGTCGTCATGACCGCGTGACGGCGCCGTGATCCCACGATCTGGCCAACGGGGTCGCACCCAGGGCCGAACAAGGGAAGACTGGACCCGACCCACAGCACATTGCAGGACAAGCGTACTGTTAGGATCACCACCGCCGTCGACACAGCCCGTCGCGGCGAGATCTAGCCGGGAGTTGATGTGAGCAGCGAAAATACGGCCAATTCATCTTTGAACTCATTTGGGGCCCGTGACACCCTGACCGTCGGGGACAACAGCTACGAGTTCTACCGCCTGGACGCGGTACCCGGAACCGAGAAGCTGCCCTACAGCCTGAAGGTGCTCGCCGAGAACCTGTTGCGCACCGAGGACGGCGCCAACATCACCAAGGAGCACATCGAGGCCATCGCCAACTGGGATCCCTCGGCCGAGCCGAGCATCGAGATCCAGTTCACCCCGGCCCGCGTGCTGATGCAGGACTTCACCGGTGTGCCGTGCATCGTCGACCTGGCCACCATGCGAGAGGCCGTGGCGACCCTCGGCGGCGACCCGAACAAGGTCAACCCGCTCTCGCCCGCCGAGATGGTCATCGACCACTCGGTCATCCTGGACGTCTTCGGCAACGCCGGCGCCTTCGAGCGCAACGTCGAACTCGAATACGAACGAAATGGCGAGCGCTACCAGTTCCTGCGCTGGGGCCAGGGCGCGTTCGACGACTTCAAGGTCGTCCCCCCGGGCACCGGCATCGTGCACCAGGTCAACATCGAATACCTGGCGCGCGTCGTGATGACCCGCGACGGTGTCGCCTACCCGGACACCTGCGTGGGCACCGACAGTCACACCACGATGGAGAACGGCCTCGGCGTGCTGGGCTGGGGCGTCGGCGGTATCGAGGCCGAGGCGGCCATGCTGGGCCAGCCCGTCTCGATGCTCATCCCCCGCGTCGTCGGCTTCAAGCTGACCGGTGAGATCAAGCCCGGCGTGACCGCCACCGACGTGGTGCTCACCGTCACCGACATGCTGCGCAAGCACGGCGTGGTCGGCAAGTTCGTCGAGTTCTACGGCAAGGGCGTGGCCGAGGTGCCGCTGGCCAACCGCGCCACCCTGGGCAATATGAGCCCCGAATTCGGTTCCACCGCAGCGATGTTCCCGATCGACGAGGAGACCATCAACTACCTGCGGCTGACCGGGCGCTCCGAAGAGCAGCTGGCGCTGGTCGAGGCCTACGCCAAGACGCAGGGCATGTGGCACAACCCGGACGCCGAGCCGGCCTTCTCCGAGTACATGGAGCTGGACTTGTCCACCGTGGTGCCCTCGATCTCCGGCCCGAAGCGCCCGCAGGACCGCATCGAGCTCACCGATGCCAAGAACGCGTTCCGCAAGGACATCCACAACTACGTCGAGGAGAACCACCCGACCCAGCACACCCAGCTCGACGAGGCCGTGGAGGAGTCCTTCCCGGCCAGCGACCCGGCCGTGCTGTCCTTCGCCGACGACGGTGCGGTCATCCCGAACGCCGCCAACGGCGCCGAGGGCCGCCCGTCCAAGCCGGTCACGGTGCGCTCCGAGGAGCGCGGTGAGTTCGTGCTCGACCACGGTGCGGTCGTGGTCGCGGGCATCACCTCCTGCACCAACACCTCAAACCCGTCGGTGATGATCGGTGCCGCGCTGCTGGCCAAGAAGGCCGTCGAGAAGGGCCTGACCTCCAAGCCGTGGGTCAAGACCAACATGGCGCCGGGCAGCCAGGTCGTCACCGACTACTACAACAAGGCCGGCCTGTGGCCGTACCTGGAGAAGCTGGGCTACTACCTGGGCGGCTACGGCTGCACCACCTGCATTGGCAACACCGGTCCGCTGCCCGACGAGATCTCGGCCGCGATCAACGAGAACGACCTGTCGGTGACCGCGGTGCTCTCCGGTAACCGCAACTTCGAGGGCCGCATCTCCCCCGACGTCAAGATGAACTACCTGGCCTCCCCGCCGCTGGTCATCGCCTACGGCATCGCGGGCACCATGGACTTCGACTTCGAGTCCGATCCGCTGGGCCAGGACACCGACGGCAACGACGTGTTCCTCAAGGACATTTGGCCATCTGCCCAAGAAATCCAGGAGACCATCGCCTCCTCGATCAACCGGGACATGTTCACCGAGTCCTACGCCGACGTCTTCAAGGGCGACGACCGCTGGCGTTCGCTGCCCACCCCGGAGGGCAACACTTTCGCCTGGGCCGAGGACTCCACCTACGTGCGCAAGGCGCCCTACTTCGACGGCATGCCCGCCGATCCGGAGCCGGTCGCCGACATCACCGGCGCCAGAGTGCTTGCCCTGCTGGGCGATTCGGTGACCACCGACCACATCAGCCCGGCCGGCGCGATCAAGCCGGGCACCCCGGCCGCGCAGTACCTCGACGCCAACGGCGTGCAGCGCAAGGATTACAACTCGCTGGGGAGCCGCCGCGGCAACCACGAGGTGATGATCCGCGGCACCTTCGCCAACATCCGGCTCAAGAACCAGCTCCTCGACGACGTCTCGGGTGGCTACACCCGCGACTTCACCCAGGATGGCGGCCCGCAGGCGTTCATCTACGACGCCTCGGTGAACTACAAGGAGGCCGGCATCCCGCTGGTCGTGCTGGGCGGTAAGGAATACGGGTCGGGCTCGTCGCGGGACTGGGCCGCCAAGGGCACCGCGCTGCTGGGTGTGAAGGCCGTCATCACCGAGTCCTTCGAGCGCATCCACCGGTCCAACCTGATCGGCATGGGCGTCATCCCGCTGCAGTTCCCGGCCGGTGAGTCGGCTGCCAGCCTCAAGCTGGACGGCACCGAGACCTATGACATCGCGGGGATCACCGAGCTGAACAACGGCAAGACGCCCAAGACGGTCAAGGTGACCGCCACCAAGGAGGACGGCTCGAAGGTGGAGTTCGACGCAGTGGTCCGCATCGACACGCCCGGCGAGGCCGACTACTACCGCAACGGCGGCATCCTGCAGTACGTCCTGCGCAACATGCTGAAGTCCTGACCCATGCCTCGGGTCACCGAGGATCATCTGGCGGCCCGCCGCCGTCAGATCCTCGACGGCGCGCGGCGTTGCTTCGCCGAATACGGATATGAGAAGGCGACCGTGCGGCGGCTCGAAGAAACCATCGGGCTGTCGCGCGGCGCCATCTTCCATCACTTCCGCGACAAGGACACCCTGTTCTTCGAACTCGCCCGCGAGGACGCCGAACGGATGGCCGAAGTGGCGGCGCGCGAGGGCTTGATTCAGGTGATGCGGGATCTGCTGGCCGCGCCCGATCAGTTCGACTGGTTGGTCACGCGTCTGGAGATCGCCCGCAAACTGCGTAACGACCCTGCGTTCCAACGAGGTTGGGCCGAACGGTCGGCAGAGTTGTCGGCCGCCACCACCGAACGGTTACGTCAGCAGAAGCAGGCCGGCCGGTTGCGCGACGATGTGCCCGGCGCGGTGCTGCAGACCTACCTGGATCTGGTGCTGGACGGGTTGGTGGCCCGGATGGCATCCGGGGAGGACACCGAATCGCTGCGCGCGGTCCTGGACCTCGTCGAGGATTCCGTGCGCCACCCCGGTGGGGCCCAGTGATGTGGCGCCACCCTGGAGAGGTCGGCAGCTAGCTGGCCTTCCGGTGGTTCGGCCCACCCCGGCTGCGCATTCGGGCGCCGGACTCACGCAGCATGCTGTGCACGGATCCGTACGATCGCCCGGTCTCTGCTACCAGCGACCTGATACTCGCTCCACGCTCGTACGCGCTGCGCAGGTCGGTCAGAAGTTGTTCACGCGACTTGTTCGTTTCCTTCATCGACATCTCCCCACTTCGCGATGCAGGTGTGCGCATACCCACACTAGGAAGCCCACAAACAGACCGGGTGGGAACGAACGAATTGTCTTGCGAACAGGGCTATGCCAGTTCGATGAGATCCCGGTACTCGGTGGACCAGAAGTCCTCGGTGCCGTCGGGCAGCAATACCACCCGCTGCGGGTCCAGCGCCTCGGCCGCCCCCGGATCGTGGGTCACCAGCACCACCGCACCCTGGTAGCTGCGCAGCGCGTCGAGCACCTGCTCGCGCGATGCGGGGTCCAGGTTGTTGGTCGGCTCGTCGAGCAGCAACACGTTGGCGGTGGAGGCGACCAGACCGGCCAGGGCAAGGCGGGTCTTCTCGCCGCCGGACAGGGTGCCGGCCGGCTGCTCGAGCTGCGGGCCGGTGAACATGAACGCGCCCAACAGACCTCGCAGATCCTGTTCCCCGGTGTCCGGGGCGGCGTGCCGGATGTTCTCCCAGACCGTCGCCTCGTTGTCGAGAGTGTCGTGCTCCTGGGCGAAGTACCCGATCTTGAGGCCGTGCCCGGGTTCGATGGCGCCCGCGTCGGCCGATTCGGTGCCGGCCAGCAGGCGCAGCAACGTGGTCTTGCCGGCGCCGTTGAGCCCGAGCACCACGACCCGCGAGCCGCGGTCGATGGCCAGGTCCACCCCGGTGAAGATCTCCAGCGAGCCGTAGGTCTTGGTCAAACCCTTGGCCACCAGCGGCGTCTTACCGCACGGGGCCGGGGTCGGGAACTTGATCCGGGCCACCTTGTCGGCCACCCGCTCATCATCGAGCTCAGCGATCATCCGCTCGGCACGGCGCAACATGTTCTGGGCGGCAACGGCTTTGGTGGCTTTGGCGCCCATCTTGGCGGCCTGGGCGCGCAGGGCGCCCGCCTTCTTCTCGGCGTTGGCGCGTTCCCGGCGCCGCCGCTGCTCGTCGGTGGCGCGGGCATCCAGGTACTTCTGCCAGCCCATGTTGTAGACGTCGGCCTCACCGCGCACCGCGTCCAGGAACCACACCCGGTTCACCACATCGGCCAGCAGGTCCACATCGTGGCTGATCACCACGAGGCCGCCGGAGTGGTTCTGCAGGAAGCCGCGCAGCCACCCGATCGAGTCGGCATCGAGGTGGTTGGTGGGCTCGTCGAGCAATAGCGTAGTCGCCGACCCGGAACCGGTATCCGACGCCGCGAACAGGATCCGGGCCAGCTCCACCCGGCGGCGCTGACCACCGGACAGCGTGCGCAGCTGCTGAGTGAGCACCCGGTCGGGCAGGCCCAGGCTCGCGCAGATCCGCCCGGCCTCACTCTCGGCCGCGTAGCCGCCGAGCGCGGAGAATCGTTCCTCCAACTGGCCGTAGCGCCGGACCGCCTTGTCCCGGGCGGCGTCGTCGGCGACCTCGGCCATCAGCGCCTGCTGCTTCTCCAGATCCGCCAGCAGGGTGTCCAGGCCGCGCGCGGAGAGCACCCGGTCGCGGGCGAGCACGCTCAGGTCGCCCTCGCGCGGATCCTGGGGCAGGTAGCCGATCTCCCCGGTGGACTCGACCTTCCCGGCGTAGGGCTCACCCTCACCGGCCAGGATGCGCATCGTGGTGGTCTTGCCTGCGCCGTTGCGGCCGACCAGGCCGATCCGGTCGCCGGGCTGGATCCGCAGCGCCGATCCCTCGATGGACAGCAGTGTGCGCGCCCCGGCGCGGACCTCCAGGTCCGTTGCGGTGATCACGCAACTACCTCCTCATGTCTGTCGTGAACTACTTGTCGTCGGTGAAGGCCGGGGGCCGGTTCTCCGCGCGCGCGGCAACCGCTTCCTCGAAATTGGCGGTGAGTAGACGCACGTAGAGCTGGCCCAGGCCCTCGGCCTGCATGTGGCCTTCCAGGCTACCGGCGTCTAGTCCACTCCAAAGAGTCCGCTTGGTCAATTCGATTCCCGGCCGGGAGAACGCCGCGATGCCGCGGGCCATCTCCAGACAGCGCGCCAGCAGCTCATCCCCGGGGGTGACGCTGGACACCAGACCGATCCGTTCGGCCTCGGCGGCGGCGACGTCGCGACCGGTGAGCATGATCTCGAAGGCCCGCGACGCCCCGATCGCTCGGGGCAGCAGATACGACAGGCCCAGTTCGCTCGCCGTCAGGCCGTTGTTGATGCCGGCGGCCCGGAAGTACGCGCCGTCGGCGGCAAGCCTGATATCGCAGGCCAGTGCCAGGCACAGGCCCCCGCCGATGGCCGCACCGTTGACCGCGGCGATCACCGGCTGGTGTAGCCGGCGCAGCCCCAGGATCACCTCGTCGAGCACCTCCATGGAGCGCAGCGCGTACGACGGGCGGGTCAGACCCTCGACGTGCGGGACCGACCCGGCCGACTTGTGGTCGGCTCCGGAGGAGAACCCGCGGCCCGCGCCTGTGAGGATCACCACCCGCACCGAGTTGTCGTTGTGCAGGTCGTCGATCACCGCACGCAACGGAACCATGACGTCGAACGCCATCGAGTTCATCCGTTCGGGACGGTTCAGGGTGACCAACGCCACGCCGGGCTCGGGGTGATCGACGAGGACGAACTCGCTGCGCTCAGACACGTGAGGCACGTTATCGCGCGACCGGCGACCACGGCGGCGCGATGGCCGCAGCCGGTGCGTGGTCCTGCCGGGGCCATGAGAAGCGCGGCCTGGTTGGGCCGCCGAGAAGACAAGACGATTTCATGGTGACCAAAGATTTCCTGCCGGGCACCGAACCGGTCAAGAGACTGGACGTCCGGTGAGCTCACCGGTCCGGGAGCGCGGAGCCTCTCTGCACACCGCTACGACGGTGCCGAGTGGTTTTCGTCCCGACATCGAGGGACTGCGCGCCGTTGCCGTGATGGCCGTCGTCCTCTTCCACGCCGGTATACCCGGGATTCAGGGTGGGTTCATCGGCGTCGACGTCTTCTTCGTCATCTCGGGGTTCCTGATCACCGGCCTGCTGTGGCGCCAGGTCGGCACATCGGGAACGGTCAGCCTGCGCAAATTCTGGGCGGCCCGGGCGCGTCGACTGCTGCCGGCCTCGGCCCTGGTGGGTGTCGTCACGATGATTGCCTCGGCGTTCATCCTGTCCCCGTTGCAGGTGAAGACCGTCTCCATGGACGCCATCACCAGCGCGCTCTACGTGAGCAACTTCTGGTTCATCGCCTCGGGGATGAACTATTTCGGCAAGGACAGCCTGACCACCCCGTCACCGTTCCAGCACTACTGGTCGCTGGGCGTCGAGGAACAGTTCTACCTGCTGTGGCCGGTGCTGATGATCGCGACGGCCTGGTGCATACTCCGGGCCCGACGTATGTTTACCGACCTGAGCGGATCTGCGCCGTCGGTGACGCCCTACGTGGTCGTTCTCGCGCTGATCGTGGTGGTGTCCTTCTCGCTGTCGCTGGTGCTGACCTTGATCATGCCGCCGGCGGCCTACCTGTCACTGCCCACCCGCGCCTGGCAAATGGCCGTCGGTGGTCTGGTGGCGCTCACCGTCGTGTACTGGCAGCGGCTCGGGCGAGGGCTGGCCACGGTGCTCGGGTGGGCCGGACTGGGCGCCTTGGTGTTCGCGTGCTTCTGGGTGAACGGCCGCGCCGACTACCCCGGTGTGACGGCGCTGCTTCCCACGCTGGCCACCGCCATGGTCATCGCCGCAGGGTGCTCGAACGGGGACCGGGGATGCGGTCAGTTCTTGGGGACGGCACCGATGCGCGCGATCGGCCGGATCTCCTACTCGTGGTACCTATGGCACTGGCCGGTGCTGGTGCTGATCCCGGCAGCCCTGGGACATCAGGTCGGCCTGGTCGGGAGGCTGGCCCTGATGACACTGTCTGCCGGTCTTGCTGCGTTGACGCTGCGGTTTGTCGAGAATCCCGTGCGATTCTCCCCACGCTTCCGCGACTCGCCGCGCAACAGCCTGCTGCTCGGCGCCGCGGTCACCGCGGTGGCGGTGGCTGCCGGAGCTGCCACGATGGGGGCGGGGCCAGCGCCGGTCGGTACCGGACCGGCCGCCCGTCCGTTGATCATCACCGCGGAGCCCACCCCGCAGGGTCGGCCCCTGCAGGAGTACGACGCCGCGGTGGACGATGTCTTCGCCCAGGTGAATGCCGATGTCGCGGCCTCGATCGGGCTGATGGCAGTTCCGTCGAATCTGACGCCGCCGCTCACCGGCACCGTCGAACAAGTCAAGTCGATAATCGCCAACGGATGTCTGCGGTCAATGCCGTTCGACAGCAGTCATCCCGATTGCATCACCGGTAACCGCGGGTCGGATACGACGATCGCCCTGATCGGTGACTCACACGCCGCGATGTGGCACCCGGCACTGCAGCGGGCGGTCGACGAGCGGAATTGGCGGATGCTGCTGATGGCCAAGGCGTCCTGCCCGATTGTCGACCTCCCGCTGACCACCCACCTGAACGGCATGTCCGAGAAGTTCCAGCGCTGTGCGGAGTGGCGAACCGGAATCATGTCGAGGATGCGTGCCGAGCCACCGCAACTGGTAGTTCTCTCCGCGGTGCGGAGCTACGGTGCGGACGGCGTCACGGTCTGGGCAAGGCAGGATTCGACCCGTTCAACTCGGCGTGGATCGACGGATTGGGTGAGTTGGTACGTGAGCTCCGCAGTTACGGTTCGCAGGTACTGATCCTGGGACCCGAACCGAAGCTCGCCTCGGTGGCCACCAACTGCCTGTCGGCACACCTGGACGACGCAAAGGTATGCGAGGCGCAGTGGCGTCCGTCCAACAATCCCGGCATCGAGGCCGAGTCCGCGATCGTCGAAAAGAACGGTGGGCAGTATGCGAGCACCGTCGATCTGTTCTGTTCAGGTGATCGGTGCCCTCCGGTGGTCGAGGACACCATGGTGTTCTACGACGCGAGCCACATGACGAAGCAGTACGCCACAGCGCTGGGGCCGGCCTTGGGCGCCTTGATCGACCGGGCGTTGGCCCACGCCTGAGCCCGCCCGGTTTGGTCGGTACCGGCGCCGTCAGATGCCGGAGTCGACGGAACCGGTGTGCTTCCGCGGGCCGGGTGGCGGTGCGGTGTGAAGCGGTTACTCCCACGGCGTCCGGGATTTCTCAACGGATTTCGGCGATCACCGGCTGGTGCAACCGGCGCAGGCCCAGGATGACCTCGTCGAGCACTTCCATGGATCGCAGCGCATACGACGGGCGGGTCAGACCGTCGACGTGCGGCACCGATCCGGCCGACTTGTGGTCGGCTCCCGAGGAGAATCCGCGGCCCGCGCCTGTGAGGATCACCACCCGCACCGAGGTGTCGTGGTGCAGGTCGGCGATCACCGCGCGCAGCGGGACCATGACGTCGAACGCCATCGAATTCATCCGCTCCGGCCGGTTGAGGGTGACCAACGCCACGCCGGGTTCGGGGCTCTCGACGCGGATGAATTCGCTGTTCTCAGACACGAGAAGCAGGTTATCGCCCCGCGCGTGAGTGTGGCCCTTCCAGGGCCAGGAGAAGTTCGGCCTGGTTGGGACATCGAGATGGCCAGACGATCGTCTGGTGACAAGAGATCCGATCCCAGACCTCGACCTGGTCAAGCGCACCCTCGTGTCGATCCTGTCGACCCTCGTACTGATCACCGCCGTGGCGGCGGTCACGTTGGTCATGATCTGACGCAGTCGCGGCCACCGGGGCCCAAGCGCTCAGCGCGCACCCAGACTTCCACCCCATCACATCAGGAGCGTGAACCGATGCCATCGTCACATTGTCGACCCGACCCGAATCCAGTGCTGGATCAGGATATTTCGTACAACGAATGCGACGAAGTCACTCCCGCCACGGTGGTGGAGGCCTTCGTTTCCCGAGTCCGCGACCTCGGCGACGCGGTCGCCATTCGGGATCAACACCTCGACCCCGCCCTGACCTGGCGGGAGTACGGAGCGATGGCACACCGCGCCGCCGCGGGACTGCGGGCCGCGGGCGTGGTCCCGGGTGACACGGTCGGCCTGCTGTTGAGCAATCGACCCGAATTCCACGTCGCCGACGTCGCTGCCCTGCTGGCCGGCGCCACCCCGTTCTCGCTGTATCAAACCTGCGCACCGGAACAACTGGCGGAGATCCTGCGAAACGCGAACTGCCGCGTCGTGATCACCGAAGCCGGTCTGGCCCGCGCACTCGACGCGGCCCTCGATCTCGACGACGTACCGGTGCAGCACGTCGTCACCGTCGGAACCGAGTCCTGGGGCCGACTGTTGTCCGACACCGGCACCGGCCTTCTCGCCGCCTCAGGCACATCCCGAACCCCGCCCTGCCCGACCGACGCTGCGACGGTGATCTACACCTCCGGAACGACGGGTGCGCCCAAAGGCGTTGTCCTGACCCACCAGAGCATCATGAGTACCACCACCGTGCTGGCGGAGCGCCTCGGGATGCGCCGCGACAACTGGTCGGTCTCCTACCTGCCGATGGCCCATATCGCCGAGCGGATCTCCACTCATTATTCGCACATCCTGGTCGGCTCCACCGTGGTCTGCTGCCCGGATCAGGCCCGGCTGATTCCGGTTCTCAAAGACGTGCAACCGGAGATCTTCTTCGCCCCGCCACGCATCTGGGAGAAGCTGCAAGCACTCACCGCGGGTGAGCGTGCGGCCGGGACCGACCATGTACACATCCGTCGTGGCATCGGCCTGGCCCGCTCCGAGGTCGCCCTCACCGGCGCGGCTCCCTGCCCGCCCGGCGTCATCGAGTACTTCCATGGCATCGGTGTCCCGCTACGCGAGATCTACGGAATGTCCGAAACATCCGGCGTCATCTCGCTGAGCGAGGTCGGCGATATCGGATCCGTCGGAAAACCGTTTCCGGGCACCGAGGTTCGCCTCGCCGACGACGGCGAACTGCTGGTGCGCGGCCCGTCGGTGATGGTCGGGTACCGCGACCGCCCGGACGCGACGGCGGCCGCACTCGACGGTGCCGGCTGGCTGCACACCGGCGATGTCGGGCAGATCGACGGCGACGGGAGGATCCGGATCGTCGACCGCAAGAAAGATCTCATCATCAACTCCAGCGGTAAGAACATGTCCCCAGCCAACATCGAAGCGCGACTGCGCGAGAGTGGCCATCTCATCGATCACGCCTGCGTGATCGGAGATGGCCGTCCCTACAATGTGGCACTCATCGTCGTCGATCCGGTTGCGGCAGAGACCTTCCCGGGACTGGACGAACTGACCGTGGCATTGTGGGCGCATATCGACCGCGCGAATCAACGGTTGGCCAGAGTCGAACAGGTCAAGCGGTTCACCGTGCTGCCCGGGCCCTGGCGCCCCGGATCCGACGAGCTCACCCCGACCATGAAACTCCGGCGCGCCAAGATCGTGGAGAAGTATGCCGGGCAGATCGAGGAGTTGTACGCGGCCAGACGCACCGGGGCGGTGATGAAGTGAAGCGCCGAACGGGTGTCGCGGTGGCGATGCGTCCGGTAGCCGCCCGGATCACCGCGCGGCTGCGCGCTTCCCGGCTCGACGGCCAACTGTCGCTCGGCTTCTTCGGTGAACCCGGTAGTGCCTCGGCCGTGCACGCCGCGCGGCTGGAGTCCGATCGGGAACGTCGGTGCATCGCGCGGGCACTGAGCGGAGTGGTCACCGATGTACGCCGCGGACGGGTCCGGCGGATCGCACCGATACCCGTCCACGAGGCGAACATCCGGGCATCCGAGGGCGCCATCGACGAGCTCATCGAACGGCTGCATTCACCCCGGGCCGTCGGTGCCAGAGGAGTCGCCCGGCTGCGCAGACTGCTGGCCGACGGCGCCGGCCCGCTCTACCTGACCGGCCGCGGAGATCTCGAGGGGCGCTTGCGGGCCGCACTTGCCGCCCTGTGAGCGGAGCGGCTCAGTTCTCCTGCGCCGCGATCGCGGCGTCGATGTCGAATTCCTTGATCTTGGTGATCAGCTCTTCGAGCTGGGCCGGACCCAGCGCACCGGACTGCCGGAACACCTGCTTGCCCTTCTTGAACGCCATCAGCGTCGGGATCGCCTGGATCTCGGCGGCCTGGGCGAGTTCGGGCTCGGCCTCGGTGTCGACCTTCGCGTGCACCACATCGGGATGCTTCTCGGCCGACGCACCGAACGTCGGGGCGAAGGCGCGGCACGGACCGCACCACGACGCCCAGAAGTCGAGCAGAACGATCTCGTTCTCCTCGACGAGTGCCTGGAACTCGGCTGCGGTGATGTCCTTTGTACTCACGCTTTTCCTAACGTTGGGGCGATGCTGCCAATTCCCAGTATTGCCCGAACACGCCGGACCGTAACGTCGGATTCGATCAGACGGTGAAGCCGAGGGCACGCAGCTGCTCGCGGCCGTCGTCGGTGATCTTGTCCGGGCCCCACGGCGGGTTCCACACCCAGTTGAGTTTGATGTCGTTGACCAGGCCGGCACCCACCAGCGCGGTGCGGGTCTGATCCTCGATGACATCGGTGAGCGGGCAGGCCGCCGAGGTGAGGGTCATATCGATGCGCGCCACCGGGCCGCTCTCCCCCTCCTCGACGTCGAGTCCGTACACCAGACCGAGGTCCACGACGTTGATCCCGAGTTCGGGGTCGACCACATCGCGCATGGCCTCTTCGACGTCGGCCAGGAAGGCCTGGTCGGCCGCAGGGGCGGGCTGGGTTCCTTCGGCGGCGTCACTCATCGTTTGTCCTCCACATCGTGGCTGGCCTCGACCAGCGCTTCGGTCAATGGCCTGGCCTCGGCCAGGGCAGCCTTGAACGCCAACCAGCCCAGTAGGGCGCATTTCACCCGGGCGGGGTACTTGGAGACGCCCGCGAAGGCGATCCCGTCCCCGATCACATCTTCGTCGCCCTCGACGTTGCCGCGCGAGGAGATCATCTCGGTGAAGGCGGCGACGGTCTTGAGCGCGTCGCCGACGGTCTGCCCGATCACCTGATCGGTGAGCACCGAGGTCGCGGCCTGGCTGATCGAACAGCCCTGGCCGTCGTAGGAGACGTCCTCGACACTCTCGCCGTCCGCCGACAGCGCGACCCGCAGCGTCACCTCGTCCCCGCAAGTGGGGTTGACGTGGTGCACCTCGGCGCCGAACGGTTCGCGCAACCCGCGGTGGTGCGGGTGCTTGTAGTGGTCCAGGATCACTTCCTGGTACATCTGTTCCAGTCTCATCAGATCAGCGCCCGAAGAACTCCACCGCGCGTTTCACCCCGGCCACCAGCCGGTCCACCTCGTCGAGGGTGTTGTACACCGCGAACGAGGCCCGCGCCGTCGCGCTGATCCCGAACCGGCGGTGCAGCGGCGCCGCGCAGTGATGGCCCACCCGCACGGCGACACCCTCGTCGTCGAGCACCTGCCCGACATCGTGGGCATGCACCCCGTCGAGCACGAAACTCACCGGCGAGGACCGGCGTTCGGTGGTCTGCGGGCCGATGATCCGCACCCCGGGCACCCCCGCCAGGCCGGCCAGCGCGGCGGTTACCAGCGTCTCCTCGTGCGCCTGCACCGCGGGCATGCCGATCGCCCCCAGGTAGCGGGCCGCGGCCGCCAACCCGACCACCTGTGAGGTCATCGGGGTGCCGGCTTCGAACCGCTGCGGTGCGGGCGCGAAGGTGGTCTCCTCCATCGTCACCGTCTCGATCATGGATCCGCCGGTGATGAACGGCGGCAACGCATTCAGCAGTTCACGGCGTCCGTACAGGGCGCCGATCCCGGTCGGGCCGAGCATCTTGTGACCGGAGAAGGCCGCGAAATCGACGTCGAGGGCGTGGAAATCGACCGGCTGGTGCGGCACCGACTGGCAGGCGTCCAGTAGGGTCAGCGCGCCGACGGCCTTGGCGCGACGGACGATCTCCTGCACCGGGGCCAGCGCACCGGTGACGTTCGAGTGGTGGGTGAACGCCACCACCTTCACCCGCTCGTCGAGTTCCAGCGAGTCCAGGTCGATGCGCCCGTCGTCGGTGACCCCATACCAGCGCAGGGTCGCCCCGGTACGCCGGGCCAGCTCCTGCCACGGCACCAGGTTCGCGTGATGCTCCAGCTCGGTGGTGACGATGACGTCACCGGGACCGACGGCGCGGTCGAACCGGTTGTCGCCCAATGCGTATGCGACCAGGTTGATGGCCTCGGTGGCGTTCTTGGTGAACACCAGCTCGTCCTCGTCGGCGCCGACGAAGGCCGCGATGTCCGCGCGGCCCTGCTCGTAGGCGTCGGTGGATTCCTCCATCAACTGATGCGCTCCGCGGTGCACCGCACCGTTGGAGGTGGTCAGGAACGCGCGCTCGGCGTCCAGCACCTGCAGCGGTTTCTGCGAGGTCGCACCGGAGTCCAGGTATGCCAGCTGACATCCGCCGCGCATCACCCGGTTCAGGATGGGGAAGTCGGCCCGAATACGGGCGATCCCCTCCAGATCCAGTGCGCGGTCGACGGATGCAGTGGTCATGTACCAGTTCCTCCTAGGAGTTCGATGCTGCCTGGGTGAAGCGCTCGTAACCGTTCTCTTCGAGCTGGTCGGCCAGTTCGGGCCCGCCGGACTCGATGATCCGGCCGTCGTAGAACACGTGCACGAACTGCGGGCGGATGTAGCGCAGGATCCGGGTGTAGTGCGTGATCAGCAGCAGGCCGCCGTTCTCCGCCTCGGCGTACCGGTTGACGCCCTCGCTGACGATGCGCAGCGCGTCGACATCCAGGCCGGAGTCGGTCTCGTCGAGGATCGCGATCTTGGGCTTCAGCAGCGACAGCTGCAGGATCTCGTGGCGCTTCTTCTCGCCGCCGGAGAAGCCTTCGTTGACGCTGCGCTCACCGAAGGTGGCGTCGATATCCAGGTCGGCCATGGCGCCCTTGACCTCTTTGACCCAGTGTCGCAGCTTGGGGGCCTCGCCGCGCACGGCGGTGGCCGCGGTGCGCAGGAAGTTCGACATCGACACCCCGGGCACCTCGACCGGGTACTGCATGGCCAGGAACAGCCCGGCCCGCGCCCGCTCGTCGATGCTCATCTCCAGCACGTCCTGCCCGTCCAGGGTGATCGACCCGGAGGTGACGGTGTACTTGGGGTGCCCGGCGATGGCGTAGGACAGCGTGGACTTGCCGGATCCGTTGGGGCCCATGACCGCATGGGTCTCCCCCGACTTCACGGTCAGGTCGACACCCTTGAGGATCGGAACCTCTTCACCTTCCGGGGTGAAGACCGATGCGTGCAGATCCTTGATTTCCAGCGTGGTCATGATTAAGCGGTTCTCGATTCCGTGATTTCTAGTTCTCGTTCGATGGCTTCGGTGAGGCGTTCGCGCACGGCGGGCACGGCGATCTTCGCGATGATCTCGTTGAAGAAACCGCGCACCACCAGCCGGCGGGCCTGGTCCTCGGGGATACCGCGGGCACGCAGGTAGAACAGCTGCTCATCGTCGAAACGCCCCGTCGCGCTGGCGTGCCCGGCGCCCACGATCTCGCCGGTCTCGATCTCCAGGTTGGGAACCGAGTCGGCGCGGGCCCCGTCGGTGAGCACCAGGTTGCGGTTCGCCTCGTAGGTGTCGGTGCCGGTGGCCTCGGCCCGGATCAGCACGTCGCCGATCCACACGGTGTGTGCATCGGGCTTGTCGGAGTCCGGATCCCCTTGCAGCGCACCCTTGTACAGCACGTCGGACTTGCAGTTGGGCACCGCGTGGTCGACGAGCAGTCGCGACTCGAAATGCTGGCCGGCGTCGGCGAAGTAGGTGCCCAGCATCTTGGCGTCACCGCCGGGGGCGGTGAACCGCACGGTGGCCGAGGTACGCACCACATCGCCACCGAGGGTGACGTTGACGTGCCCGAGGGTGGCATCCTTGCCCAGCTTGGCGTGGTGCGCGCTGACATGCACGGCGTCGTCGGCCCAGTCGGCGATCCAGATGACCCCGAGACCGGCGGAGTCGCCGACAATGATCTCGACGTTGTCGGCGTAGGTTCCGCTGCCCCGCAGGTCCACCACCACGATGGCGCGGGACAGTTCCTCGACCCGGATCTGCAGATGCCCGTAGGCGACGTTCCCCTCGCCGGGACCGTTGACCACGATCTCGATCGGCTCGGCCACCTCGGTGTCGCGGGCCACGGTCACCACGGTCGCGTTACCGAAGGACGAATAGGCCTGGGCGGCAACACGATCGGTGGGTACGCCGGCCTTACCGAGGCGCTCGTCGTCGCGACCGACGGTCTCCACCGTGACGCCGGGACGCTCGGTCACCTCGATCAGCGCGGAACCTGTCGCGACGGCAGACCCGTCGTGCAGGCCGCGCAGCCGCTTGAGCGGGGTGAACCGCCACAGCTCATCACGGCCGCCGGGCACCTCGAAGGCGTTGACGTCGTAGGAGGCGAACAGTTCGCCCTTGTTCAGGTTGAGCACCGAGCCGGGCTTGGCGGCGCCTTCGGACGCCTGAGTGAGTTGCGAAGCCACTAACCCACGGCCCCTTCCATCTGCAGTTCGATGAGCCGGTTGAGCTCAAGCGCGTATTCCATCGGCAGTTCCTTGGCGATCGGTTCGACGAAGCCGCGCACCACCATCGCCATCGCCTCGTCCTCGGTGAGGCCGCGGCTCATCAGGTAGAACAGCTGATCCTCGCTGACCTTCGACACGGTGGCCTCGTGGCCCATCGTGACGTCGTCCTCGCGGATGTCGACGTACGGGTAGGTGTCGCTGCGGCTGATGGTATCCACCAGCAGCGCATCGCATTTCACGCTAGAGCGCGACCCGTGCGCGCCCTTGTTCACCTGGACCAGGCCGCGGTAGGAGGCGCGGCCACCACCGCGGGCCACCGACTTGGACACGATGTTGCTCGACGTGTGCGGCGCCAGATGCAGCATCTTGGCACCGGTGTCCTGGTGCTGGCCCTCACCGGCGAATGCCACCGAGAGCACCTCGCCCTTGGCGTACTCACCGGTCATCCAGACCGCCGGGTACTTCATGGTGACCTTGGACCCGATGTTGCCGTCGACCCACTCCATGGTGGCGCCGGCCTCGGCGCGGGCACGCTTGGTCACCAGGTTGTAGACGTTGTTCGACCAGTTCTGAATGGTCGTGTAGCGGCACCGGCCACCGGGCTTGACGATGATCTCGACGACCGCGGAGTGCAGCGAGTCGGACTTGTAGATCGGCGCGGTGCAGCCCTCGACGTAGTGCACGTAGGCGCCCTCGTCGACGATGATCAGGGTGCGCTCGAACTGGCCCATGTTCTCGGTGTTGATCCGGAAATAGGCCTGCAACGGGATGTCGACGTGCACGCCCGGCGGCACGTAGATGAACGAGCCACCCGACCACACCGCGGTGTTCAGCGCGGAGAACTTGTTGTCCCCGGCCGGGATGACGGTGCCGAAGTACTTGCGGAACAGTTCGGGATGCTCGCGCAGGCCGGAGTCGGTGTCCAGGAAGATGACACCCTGGGCCTCCAGATCCTCACGGATCGAGTGGTAGACCACCTCGGACTCGTACTGGGCGGCGACGCCGGAGACCAGGCGCTGCTTCTCGGCCTCCGGGATGCCCAGCTTGTCGTAGGTGTTCTTGATGTCTGCGGGCAGGTCGTCCCAGGTGGCGGCCTGCTTCTCGCTGGAGCGCACGAAGTACTTGATGTTGTCGAAGAAGATGCCGTCGAGGTCCGAACCCCAGTTCGGCATCGGCTTCTTGTCGAAGGTGCGCAGCGCCTTGAGGCGGATGTCGAGCATCCATTCGGGCTCGCTCTTCTTCGCCGAGATATCGCGGACCACCGCCTCGTTCAGGCCGCGCTGGGCGCTGGCGCCGGCGACATCGGAATCCGACCAGCCGTAGCCGTACTTCCCCAGGGACGCAATGGTCTCTTCCTGAGTCAGCGGGGTCTCCGGGGTGAGGGTCATCGCGACACTCCTTGTGTGGTGGTGGATTCGGCGCGGGCTGCGTGCCGAACGGTGGTGGGCTTGCCCGGCTCGGCCGGAGTGATGCCCAGTGGAACGTGGGTGGTGCAGGCGAAGTCGCCGTTGACGATGGTGGCCAGCCGCTGGACGTGGGTGCCCAGGATCTCGACGAACGCCTCTTGTTCAGCGTCACAGAGCTCGGGAAATTCCTCGGCGACGTGTGACACCGGACAGTGATGCTGACAGATCTGCACTCCGGGCAGCGGGCCGGCCACCGGAGCGGTGGTGGTCGCGTAACCGGCGTCGGTCAGTGCGGCGGCGACCCGATCGGTCGCCTGTTCGACCGCCTCGGCGTCCCCGACCTGCGCAACCCCGGCCAGGATGCTGTCGATGCGGCGCCGCGCGAAGGTGCGCACCGCCTCGTCCCCGCCGATCTCGCGGAGCTGGCGCATCGCGGCAACGGCCAGATCGTCGTAGGCGTGCGACAGCTTGGCCCGGCCGGCGGCGGTCAGCCGGTAGCGCTTGGCCGGCCTGCCCCGGCCGTGATGCTGCCAGGCGGCCGCGGCGCTGGCCTCGGCGTCCCCGGCGTCGATCAGCGCGTCGAGGTGACGGCGGACGCCCGCGGCGGAGATGCCGAGACGATGGCCGATGTCCCCGGCGGTGACGGGCCCTTCCAGCAGCAGCTGGACGATGGCACCGCGGGTGTGACCTTCGGCGGGCACAGAAGAAGCGAGCGCGGCGGTCGCCGCGCCCGAAGCCTCCGAGCCGAATTTCACAACACCATTGTGACGGAATTCGTTCAGCGGTTCCAGCAAGGCAACCCTAACCGCGTCGGGCCGCTGAACGGCGGCGGCTACGCTGCTCGCATGACCGCCCTCGGGTCCTTCAGCTCGGCGGTCGCCCGATGGCACGCCGACGAACGGTCGGTCGGCTCCCCGCTGAACGGCGCCGAGATCATCTCGATGCGCCGCACCCGGGTGTTCGGTGCGACCGGAACCGTACTCATGGCCATCGGCGCCCTGGGCGCCGGTGCGCGCCCGGTCGTCCAGGACCCCACCTTCGGGGTCCGGCTGCTCAACCTGCCGTCGCGCATCCAGACGGTATCGCTGACCATGACCACCACCGGCGCCGTGATGATGGCGCTGGCCTGGCTGATGCTCGGCCGATTTGCGCTCGGTCCGCACCGGATGTCGCGCAGCCAGCTCGACCGCACCCTGATGCTGTGGCTGCTACCGCTGCTGCTCGCCCCGCCGATGTACAGCAAGGACGTCTACTCCTACCTGGCGCAGAGCCAGATCGCCCGGTTGGGCCTGGACCCGTACCAGGTCGGCCCGGCCCCCGGACTCGGCCTGGACCACGTATTCACCCTGTCGGTGCCCAGCCTGTGGCGGGAGACGCCGGCCCCCTACGGGCCGCTGTTCCTGTGGATCGGTGAGGGCATCTCGGCGTTGACCGGGGAGAACATCGTCGCCGCCGTACTGTGCCACCGGTTGGTGGTGTTGGTCGGCGTCGGGCTGATCGTGTGGGCCACTCCGCGGCTGGCCCAGCGGTGCGGCGTGCACGAGGTCAGCGCGCTGTGGCTGGGCCCGTGCAATCCGTTGCTGTTCATGCACCTGGTGGCCGGCATCCACAACGAGGCCCTGATGCTGGGTCTGATGCTGGCCGGCACCGAGTTCGCGCTGCGCGGGGTCGACGGGGTTCGCGACGGCAGCTGGCGGCTGCCGGCCCAGGCCGCCGGGATGCTGGCCGTGGGCACCGTGCTGGTGACGATGTCCTCGCAGGTCAAGCTGCCCTCGCTGCTGGCGCTCGGGTTCATCGGGATGGCGCTGGCGTGGCGCTGGGGCGGCACCGTCAAGGCATTCCTGGCGGCGAGCCTGTCGTTGGGGACGCTGTCGCTGGCGGTGATGGCGGTGATCGGCTGGGCCTCCGGCCTCGGGTTCGGCTGGCTGTTCACCCTGGGCACCGCCAACGTGGTGCGGTCCTGGATGTCGCCGCCGACGCTGGTCGCGCTGGGCACCGGTCAGGTCGGCATCCTGCTCGGCCTGGGCGACCACACCACCTCGGTGCTGGGCCTGACCCGCGGCATCGGTGTGATCATCATCGCAATCCTGGTCAGCTGGCTGCTGCTGGCGGTGTTCCGGGGTCGTCTGCACCCGGTCGGCGGTCTGGGCGTCGCGCTGGGCGCCACCGTGTTGCTGTTCCCGGTGGTACAGCCCTGGTACCTGCTGTGGGCGATCATCCCGCTGGCCGCCTGGGCGACCCGCCCCGGATTCCGCGGTTCGGCCATCGCGATGACGCTGGTGGTGGGCATATTCGGGCCGACGGCGAACGGTGACCGGTTCGCCCTGTTCCAGATCGTCGACGCGACCGTGGCCAGTGCCGTCATCGTGTTGTTGCTGATCGCGATCACCTACCGCCGGTTGCCGTGGCGCGGACTGCCCGCGGGCGGGCCCGATCCCGGCCCGGACGGCCACAGACCCGGACCAGAGCCACCGGCGGCCAAACCCGACGCCTACGCTGAATCCCCGTGACCACCGGTTCTGGAGCTTCCTCGGGGGAAGCCGTCGTACGCCTGCGCGGCGTGACCAAGAGATACGGGCCCGCTTCGGCGCCCGCGGCGGTGGACAACCTCGATCTCGACGTGCACCGCGCCGAGGTGTTCGCGCTGCTCGGCCCCAACGGCGCCGGTAAGACCACCACCATCGAGATGTGCGAGGGCTTCCTGCGCCCCGACTCGGGCAGCATCGAGATCCTCGGCCTGGACCCGACCACCGACTACGCCCGGCTGCGCGAGCGGATCGGGGTGATGCTGCAGGGCGGCGGCGGTTACCCGGCGGCCCGTGCCGGCGAGATGCTCAACCTGGTGGCCGCCTACGCGGCCGATCCGCTGGACCCGCAGTGGTTGCTGGACATCCTGGGGCTGGCCGACGCCGCCAAGACCACCTACCGCCGGCTCTCCGGCGGTCAGCAGCAGCGCCTCGCGCTGGCCTGCGCCGTCGTCGGCCGCCCCGAGCTGGTTTTCCTCGACGAGCCGACGGCCGGTATGGACGCGCACGCCCGGATCGTGGTGTGGGAACTCATCGACGCGCTGCGCCGGGACGGGGTGACGGTGGTGCTGACCACCCATCAGCTGTCCGAGGCCGAGGAGCTGGCCGACCGGTTGATGATCATCGACCACGGCACGACCGTGGCCGCGGGCACCCCGGCCGAGCTGATGCGCAGCGGCGCGGAGAATCAGCTGCGCTTCACCGCCCCGCCGAAACTGGACCTGTCCCTGCTGATCTCGGCGCTGCCGGAGAACTACCGGGCCGGCGAGGCCGCCCCGGGCGAGTACCTGGTCGAGGGGCAGATCGATCCGCAGGTGCTGGCCACCGTGACCGCCTGGTGCGCCCGGGTGAACGTGCTGGCCACCGACATGCGCGTCGAGCAACGCAGCCTCGAGGACGTGTTCCTCGATCTCACCGGCCGGGAGCTTCGTTCGTGACCAATCGTTTCGCCGCGGGCACCTTCTCCCCCGACCCGCGCCCCGCCGGGGTCCGCCAGATGCTCACCGCCCAGTACGGACTGGAGCTGCGGCTGCTGCTGCGCAACGGCGAGCAGTTGCTGCTCACCATGTTCATCCCGATCACGCTGCTGGTCGGGCTGACCCTGCTGCCCCTCGGCGACTTCGGGGAGGACCGGGTCGGCACCTTCGTCCCGGCGATCATGGCGCTGGCGGTCATCTCGACCGCCTTCACCGGCCAGGCCATAGCGGTGGCCTTCGACCGGCGCTACGGGGCATTGAAACGGTTGGGCGCCACCGCACTTCCGGTGTGGGGCATCATCGCCGGCAAGGCGCTGGCCGTGGTCACCGTGGTGTTCCTGCAGGCGATCCTGTTGGGCGCCATCGGTTTTGCGCTGGGCTGGCGCCCCGCTCTGC
Source organism: Mycolicibacterium aurum (assembly GCA_900078775.1). Taxonomy (GTDB): domain Bacteria; phylum Actinomycetota; class Actinomycetes; order Mycobacteriales; family Mycobacteriaceae; genus Mycobacterium; species Mycobacterium aurum_A. Next base: position 1,649,457 of record LT549889.1, on the reverse strand, counting down.
TCGGCCTGCTGTTGGGTGCGGTGGTGATCGCGATCGGTACCGCCACATTCGCCGCCCTGGGCCTGCTGCTCGGCGGCACGCTGCGCTCGGAGATCGTGCTGGCGCTGGCCAACCTGCTGTGGTTCGTCTTCGCCGCCCTCGGTGCGCTGACGCTGGAGGGCGGGCCGGTGCCCGCCGCGCTGCGTTGGGTGGCGCGGCTGACCCCGTCGGGCGCGCTGACCGAATCGCTGACCCAGGCCATGACGCTGTCGGTGGACTGGTTCGGCCTCGCGGTGCTGGCGGTCTGGGGTGTGCTGTCGGCGCTGGCCGCGCTGCGCTGGTTCCGGTTCACCTGAGCGCGCCGTCGCGATGAGCACCGTGCTCGGCGTCGACGGCTGCAAGCTCGGCTGGGTCGGCGTCGAACTGCGGGACGGTCGGTTCGCCGCGGCGCATGCACACGCCGGATTGCGCGACCTGCTCGACGCGGTGCCCGACGCCGTCGTCGCGGGGGTGGACATCCCACTGGGCCTGCTGGACTACGAGGTGCGCGCGAGCGACCGGGCGGCCAGGCGCCGCCTCGGCGCCCGGTCCTCGAGCCTGTTCGTGATGCCGCCGCGCCCGGTTTTCGACGCCGCCGACCACGCCTCGGCCACCGCCGTGGCCCGGGACCTGACCGGCGCGGGCATCAGCATCCAGACCTGGAATCTGCGGGCGAAGTTCCTGGAGGCCGAGCGGGTGCACGTCGAGTCGCCGGGCCTGATGTGCGAGGTGCATCCGGAACTGTCCTTCCGCGAGATGGGTCTGCTCGGCTCCGACGGCAGGAAGAAGAGCTGGCGCGGGCAGCGTGCCCGGCTGCGTGTCCTGGCCGAACACGGCATCGAGCTGCCCGAGGATCTGGGCGCCGCGGTGGCCGCGGTCGCCGCCGACGATGTGCTCGACGCCGGGGCCGCGGCCTGGAGCGCACACCGCATCGCCACCGGCGCGGCGTTCTGCCTACCGGATCCGCCGCAGGTCAACGCGCGGGGTCAGCGGCTGGCGATCTGGTGCTGAGGCGGCCCTACTACGGAACGTAGTTCGCACTGCTCTACGATCGGGGCCGTGGCTGTCGGACGACTTTTCCTGCGACTGGTCGACACGTTGCCCGTGCCCAGCCTGCGCACCCAGCGCATCATCGCCGCCTTCGTGATCCTCACCCAGGGCGGCATCGCCGTGACCGGCGCCATCGTCCGCGTCACCGCCTCCGGACTGGGCTGCCCCACCTGGCCGCAGTGCTTCCCGGGCAGCTTCACCCCGGTGCCGCATCCCGAGGTCGCCGGCATCCATCAGGCCGTCGAGTTCGGCAACCGGATGCTGACCTTCCTGGTCGTGCTGACCGCGGCGGCCGCCGTCATCGCCGTCACCCGGGCCCGGCGCCGACGGGAAGTACTCGGGTACGCCTGGCTGATGCCGGCCTCCACGGTGGTCCAGGCCGTCATCGGCGGCATCACCGTGCTGACCGGCCTGCTCTGGTGGACCGTCGCCATCCACCTGCTGGTGTCGATGGCCATGGTGTGGCTGGCGGTGCTGCTGTACGTCAAGATCGGCGAACCCGACGATGGCGTCCCCACCCCGGTGGTGCCGAAACCGCTGCGCCAGCTGACCATCCTGAGCGGCGTGGCGCTGTCGGCGGTGCTGGTCACCGGGACCATGGTCACCGGCGCCGGCCCGCACGCCGGTGACAAGAGCCTGGACCGGCCGGTCCCCCGCCTCGAGCTCGAGATCACCACGCTGGTGCACATGCACTCGTCGCTGCTGATCGGCTATCTGTCGCTGCTGGTGGCGCTCGGCTTCGCGCTGCTGGCCGTGGCCGCACCGCGTCCGGTGCTGACCCGCCTCGGTGTGCTCGTGGTGCTGGTGGCCGCCCAGGGTGTGCTCGGCGCGGTGCAGTTCTTCACCGGCGTCCCCGAGGCCCTGGTGGCCCTGCACGTGGCCGGGGCCGGCGCCTGCACCGCGGCCACCGCCGCGCTGTGGGCATCGATGCGGGAACGTGTGCACTGATCACAATCCCGCGACAGCACGCTGTGACCAGTGTGAATCACTCACATCTCGTTTAGGCTGGCCGGATGGCTCCCGGCATGAACGCCAGTACCCGTCGGACGGCGATCGCCGCACGCATCCACACCGATCGCGAAGTGGACTTCGCCAATCTGGCCGACGAGTTCGGCGTTTCCGAGATGACCATCCGCCGGGATATCGAGCGGCTGGAGGAACAGGGTATCGCCCGCCGGGTCCTCGGCGGTGCCATCGCCTTCGGAGGTAAGTCCACCGAACCCTCCTTCGCGGCACGGGCCGCCGACGCCGCGGACGAGAAGCTGCACATCGCCCGCGGGGTCGCCGATCTGCTCACGCCGCGGGAGACCGTGATTTTGGACAGCGGGAGCACGGTGCTCGCGGTGGCGCGGGCCATCAAGGGCCGTAATCTGGGCCTGACCGTGATCACCCCGAGCGTGCTGGTGGCCGTCGAATTGGCGGACGAGCCCGACACCACCATCCTGCTGACCGGCGGGAAGATCCGGCCCGGTGAACTCAGCCTGATCGGCGCCGAGGCCGAGGACTTCTACCTTCGCTACAACTGCGACACCTATGTGATGGGTATCGCCGGCATCGACGGGAAACGCGGTGCCTCGGAGTACCACCGTGAGGAAGGCAATGTGAAACAGGCGGCCATGCGGTCCGCCGACCGGGTGATCGTGGCCGCCGACGCCACCAAGCTCGGACGCGTGCAGTTGATCAATGTCGCTCCGGTATCGGCGATCTCGATTCTGGTCACCGACGGTCCGAGCTCCCACCCGACGGTCGAGTCGCTGCGCGCGGCCGGGGTCTCGGTGGTGTGTGTGAACGCCGACCGGTCAGCGTCGGCGCGCTGACATCGCGCCGCCGTGCTCGCCCGGACGGATGACGAGCGCGCCCGCCTCTTCCGCGATGAGCGCCCCGGCGGCCCAATCGTGGACGGCCAGATCGTCCTCGGTGAAGGCGTCGAGACTGCCCTGTGCCACCAGGCACAGATCCACCGCCGCCGCGCCGAAGCGCCGCATGTCGGTGTAGCCGGCCAGCAGGGCGGGCAGTCGATCCAGTTGCCCGCGCCGGTGCGCGGCATCGTAGGACAGGCCGGTACCTACCAGCCGGGCCGAGGACTCCACCATCGCCAGCGGCAGGACCTGGCCGCCTGTCCCCGAATCAACTTGGGCGCCAAGCCCTTCGGCCGCACTCCAGGTCTGCCCGAGGGCCGGCGCACACACCGCGCCGGCCAGCCAGCTGCCGTCGGCCACCGACCGCGCCGCCACCGAGGTGGCGAAGTGTGGGAGCCGCCGGGTGTAGTTGGTGGTGCCGTCCAGCGGGTCGACCACCCACTGCACCGCCCCGCTACCGATGTGCTCGGCCAGTTCCTCGCCGAGCACACCGTCGTCGGGCCTGGCCGCCAACAGCACCGCGCGCACGGTGTCCTCGGCGGCCCGGTCCACCGCGGTCACCACATCGCCGGCCGCGCTCTTGGTGGCCACCTGGACCTGTTCACCCCAGTGCCGCAGACAGACCGCCGCGCCGGCCCGGGCCGCCTCGACCGCCAGCTGACGCAGTGATTCGTTCACAGTGTCTTGCGGAATTCCTTGACGGCGTCCATGAGTTCAGCCGCCCGCGAGGCCACCGCGCGGTTCTCGAACACGCCGTCCTCCTTGAAGTAGGTGCCGACGATGGCGCCGTCGGCGACCGCCAACTGCTCGGCCGCATTGTGTGCCCGCACACCGGTGTTGACGAACACCGGCACCGAGCCGGCGTGGTCCTTGACCACCCGCAGCGCCTGGGCGTCGGTGGGCGCACCGGCGGTCAGCCCCGACACGCAGATGCCGTCGGGCTTGGTGGCGAACACCGTGGTCGCCGCGATCGAGGCGAGATCACGCTCGGCCAGGTAGACCGCGGACTCCGGGACGATGTTGAACAGCAGCTTGACGGCACCGCCGCCGATCCGGTGCCGGTGCCGGGCGACCTCGCCGACGTTGGTGTTCCACAGGCCGAAATCGCTGGCGTACACACCGGTGAAGATCTCCCGGACCCACCGCGCGCCGGTGGCGACCGCGAGATCGATCGAGGCGCGGCCGTCCCACAGCACGTTCACGCCGTAGGGCACGGAGAAGTCGGGCAGCAGTTCACCGATGATCCGGGCCATGGTGATCGCGGTGATCGGTTCGGTCTTGGTCAGGTACGGCAGGCTGAACTCGTTGGAGATCATCACCCCGTCCACGCCGCCCTCCTGCAGGGCGGCGAGTTCGCCGCGGGCCCGATCCACGACCGCGCGGATCCCGGCGGTGGAGTCGAACCCGGGATCACCCGGCAGCGCCGACAGATGCAGCATCGCGATCACGGGCTTCTGTACCGCAAATACTTCGTCAAGCCAGTTGGTCATGGGCGCCTCTCCGCTCTCGTTCTTCGAATCACTCGATCAACGACTGTTACTAAATCACAGCCATCGTACACATTTTCGTGAGATACCGTGACTATCCCACATAAGATGTGAGAATCTAACATCGTCGGTTAATCTAGTCGGACTTGGCGAGCGCACCTCCGCTCGCCGCCGAAACGCACAGAAGGGACGGTATGCCGGAGTTCACCATCGGCATCGACATCGGCACCACGGGGACCAAGACCGTGCTCGTCGACATCGGCCGCGCACGTATCGTCGCCCAGGCCACCGGCGAGGCGCGCCTGTACTCCGACGCGCCGGGCCGGGCCGAGGCCGATCCCGCCCAGTGGCTGGACAATGTGCACGCCGGTATCCGCGCCGTGCTCGCCGAATCCGGGGTCTCCCCCGACCGGATCGGGGCGCTGTCGACCACCGGTATGGTCCCGGCCGTCGTCCCGGTCGACGCCAACGGCATCCCGGTCCGGCGCGCCATGCTGCAGAACGATGCCCGCGCGACGGCGGAGATCATCGAGCTCAAGGAGTCCCTCGACGCCGACACGGTGCTGCGTGCCACCGGTTCCGCGGTCACCCAGCAGTCGGTCGGCCCCACGGCACTGTGGCTGCAACGCCACGAACCCGAGAACTGGCGTGCCACCGCCGCATTGGTCGGCTCCTATGACTGGGTGCTGATGGCACTCGGCGCACCCGCCCACGTGGAACTGAACTGGGCGCTGGAGTCCGGGCTGGGCACCGTGGACGGGCAGCGCTTCGAGCCGATGTACACCGCGGCCGGACTGGACCCCGCGCTGGTGCCCCCGGTGCTGGCGCCGGGCACCCGGGCCGGTGAGTTGAGTGCCGCCGCGGCTGCCGCCACCGGCCTGCCCGCCGGCCTGCCACTGATCGTGGGTGGTGCCGACCACGTACTGTCGGCCTACGCGGCCGGGATCAACGCCGAGGGCGACTGGCTGGTGAAACTCGGTGGGGCCGGGGACATCCTGGCCGCCGCCGACACCCCGGTGATCGACGCCCGGCTCTACCTCGACGCGCACCCGGTGCCGGGCCGCTGGCTGCCCAACGGCTGCATGGCCACCAGCGGGAGCCTGATCCGGTGGTTCCAGACCCTGTCCGGGGGTCACGATCTGGTCGCGCTCGACGATGAGGCGCAGACCCGCCGGCCCGCCGAAATTCTGTGCCTGCCCTACTTTCTCGGCGAGAAGAGTCCGCTGCACGACCCCGACCTGCGGGGTGCGTTCGTCGGCCTCGATCTGGCGCACAACCGGGCCGACATGTACCGCTCGGTACTGGAGGCCATCGCCTACGGTTTCAAACACCACACCGAGGTGTTCGCCTCCATGGGCGTGCCGCTGCGCCGGGCGCTGGTCACCAACGGTGGCAGCCGTTCGGTGCTGTGGAAGCAGATCCTCGCCGACGTGCTCGGCACCCCCCTGTCGCCGATCGTCGGGCACCCCGGCGCCTCGCTGGGTGCCGCGGTGATCGCCGCGGTCGGCACCGGACTGCTCGACGGCTGGGACAGCACCGAGAGTTTCCAGACCATCGGTGAAGCCGTCCTGCCCAACCCCGGAAACGTCGAGCGCTACGCCGAGTCCTACGCCCAGTGGCGCGAGCTCGGCGACGTCCTCACCCCCATCTCCCATCGCATCGCCCGAAAGGCCCGGACATGACCTCCCCGAACACCCCCTCCACCCAGACGGTCGTCGTCACCGGCGCGGGATCAGGCATCGGCCGGGCCATCGCCACCACGCTCGCCGAACGCGGCTGGCGGGTGGTGGTCTCCGATATCGACGCCACGGCCGCCGAACAGACCCGCGCGGGGCTCACCGGGACCGGGCACGAATCCGCCCAACTCGATGTCACCGACGCCGCCGGCGCGAGCCGGCTGGCCGATGACGTGGCCGACCGCACCGGACTGCACGCCTGGGTGAGCAACGCCGGGATCTCCGCGATGGCCAGCTTCGTCGACGTCTCCGTCGAACAGCTGGATCGCAGCCTCGACATCAACCTCAAGGGTGTGTTCCTGTGCGGGCAGGCCGCTGCCCGCGCGATGATCCGCACCGGCGTGCGCGGCACCATCGTCAACACCGCGTCGATGGCCGCCAAACAGGGCCGGGTGCCGTTCCTGGCGGACTATGTGGCCTCCAAGTTCGGCGTCCTGGGACTGACCCAGGCGATGGCCTTCGAACTTGCCGCACACCACATCACGGTCAACAGCGTGTGTCCCGGCTTCGTCGCCACGCCGATGCAGAGCCGGGAACTCGAATGGGAGGCGAAGCTGAGCGGTTCCACGCCGGAGGGGGTGCGGCAGTCCTGGATCGACGCCACCCCGCTGGGCCGGCTGCAGACCCCCGATGACGTCGCGCGCGCCGTGGCGTTCCTGGTCTCCGAAGATGCCCGCTTCATCACCGGAGAGGCGCTGTCCGTCAACGGCGGTGCCTACATGGACTGACCCCAACTCGGTTCATGGAAGATTCACCCCACCCCACCCCAGAAAAGTGAGCACGTATGAAAATTCCGATGTCGAGCCGGCCCGCGGGTCGGTCGAAAGCAACCCGTTGGTTGCCTGCGATCGTCGCCGCCGCCGGCCTGACCCTGTCCGGATGTGCCGGCTCCGGTGGCTCCGGTGAGCAGACGTCCTCCGGTCTTGGTGACGTCCCCACCGACACCGCCGCCACCGTGCGGGTGCTGATGGAGAACGTGCCCGACACCGATATCGTCAAAGGTCTTGTCGGACAGTTCAACCAGAAGTATCCCGACGTCGACGTCCAGATCGAGACCATGACCTTCGACCAGATGCGCGACCGTCTGGTGTCCTCGTTCCAGGCCTCCTCGCCCGCCTACGACCTCATCGTGGTGGACAACCCCTGGATGGACGACTTCGCCGACGCCGGCTTCCTGGAGCCGCTGGACGACCGGATCGCCTCGACCACCGACTATCGGCCCGAGGACTTCTTCGAGTCGCTGACCGACATCACCGAAGTCGACGGCAGCACCTACGGGGTCCCGTTCTACAACTACGCCCTGGGCTACATCTACAACACCGCCGACCTCACCGCGGCCGGACTGGCCGCGCCCGGCGATCTGGACGCCCTGGTCTCCACCTCGCAGAGGCTCAAGACCGCCGACCGGGCCGGTATCGCCATGCAGCCCCAGCGCGGCTACAAGATCTTCGAGGAATGGGCCAACTGGCTGTTCGCCGCCGGTGGTTCCATCTACGACGAGGACGGCAAGCCCACCCTGGACACCCCGGAGGCCGCCCGGGCCCTGGAGGCGTACATCGAGACCTACAAGACCGCCGCACCGGCCAACAGCCTGTCGTGGGGCTTCGATGAGGCCTTCCGTTCGGTCTCCAGCGGGAAGTCGGCCTCGATGATCGGCTACAACTGGAACCTGCCCGCCCTCAACGATCCCGAGGGCGCCTCCGGGCAGCGTGCCGGCCAGTTCGCCCTGGCTCCGATCCCCGGCGGGAAGTCGGCTCTCGGTTCGTGGAGCTGGGCCATCCCGGCCAACTCCGGTGCCGCCGACGCCGCGTGGGCCTTCGCCTCCTGGGTGACCTCCCCGGAGATCGACGCGCTGCGCGTCGCCGACGGTGGCGCGGTGATCCGGCAGAGCTCGCTGACCGACCCGAAGGTGCTCGCCGACGGCTACGGCGCCGACTACTACAAGACCGTCGGTGAGATCCTGGCCGACGCCGCGCCGCTGACCCAGGGCAAGGGCGGCGAGGAGATGATCCAGGCCGTCGGCACCGAGCTCAACGATGCCGCCGCCGGCAACAAGAGCGTCGCCGACGCGCTGCGCGATGCGCAGGCAGCCGTGGAGCGGATCCAGCAGTGAGGGTAGGGAATCCGGCGGCCACCGCCAGCACATCGGGACGGCGAGGGCACCGGCGATGAAGTTCAGATACGGCATGCTCGCGCCGCTGCTCGCCCTCTTCGCGGTGGCCGTCGGATTCCCGCTCTGCTACGCGGCATATCTCTCAGTGACCGATTACAAACTCACCGACCGCAAGCAACCCGGTTTCGTCGGCGCGGACAACTTCGTCTCGGCGCTGTCGAACCCGGCATTCTGGGAGGCTTTTGCCACCACCGCCACCTACGTGGTGATCGCGGTGACGCTGGAACTGGTGCTCGGTTTCAGCTTGGCGCTGGCACTGCACAAGCAGCGCTGGGCCAAGGACCTGTCTCGCGCCATCGTGCTGGCGCCGATGTTCATCACCCCCATCGCGGTCGGGTTGATCTTCCGGTTCCTGCTCAACGATCAGATCGGTGCGGTGCCCGCCCTGCTGCACGCGGTGGGCGCCGATTACGACTTCTTCGGTGCCGGCAAGGCGCTGCTGACGCTGGCCTTCATCGACGTCTGGCAGTGGACTCCGTTCATGGTGCTGCTGATCCTGGCCGGCCTGGAGTCGCTGCCCACCTCGCCCATGGAGGCGGCCAGGGTCGACGGTGCCGGGCCGGTGTACCGGTTGCGCCGGGTGCTGATCCCGATGCTCGCGCCGGTGCTCACGGTGGCGGTGGTGCTGCGCGGACTGGATGCCCTGCGGGTGTTCGAATACGTCTACGCCACCACCCGCGGCGGGCCGGGCACCGAGACCCAGACCCTGCAGTACTACATGTATCTCGAGGGCATTCAATTCTTCCGGCTCGCACAGGCCAGTGCGATGGCGTTCGTGGTGCTCGCGGTGGTACTGGCGGTGATCGTGATCGCGTTCCGCGCCATGGAACGCAGCCGCGTCGCCGAAGGGACCGCCCGATGAGCCGACCCACCTCCTCCGGCCGCGGTCTGGAGGCGCTGCGCATCGCGGTGCTGGCCGCCGCCTTCGTCTTCGTGCTCTTCCCCATCGTCTGGGTGGCACTGGCGAGCTTCAAGACGCCCGAACAGATGTCGGAACCGTTCCTGCTGCTGTTCTCCCCCAACCTGGACAACTGGCGAAATGTGTTGGACTCCGGGGTGTTCGCCGCCGCCGGTCGCAGCGCACTGGTCGGCGTCATCACGGTGGCCATCAGCCTGGTGGTCGGCAGCATGGGTGCCTACGTCATCGCCAAGTACCGGGCCGGCGGGTCGCTGACCCGGTTCGGCATGCTGGCCGCCCAGGTGGTGCCGCCCGCGGTGATGGTGTTCCCGTTCCTGACCATGGCGCACGCGCTGCGGATGACCGACACCATCGTGCCGGTGATCTTCGCCCATCTGTCCTTCGTGCTGCCGCTGGTGACCTGGTTTCTGATCGGCTTCTTCGAAGCGGTGCCCGCCTCCCTGGAGGAGCAGGCCCGAGTCGACGGGCTGACCCGCTGGCAGGCCTTCCGGATGGTGGTGCTGCCGCAGGTGTACCCGGGGATCGGCGCGGCTGGCATCTTCGGCTTCACGTTGTCCTGGAACGACCTGTTCTACGGGTTGATCCTGGCCCCCGGCAACGCCGCGATCCTGCCGGTCGCGATCGCCAACTTCAACACCTTCCGCGGTGTGCAGATCGGCACCATGAGCGCGGCGATCATGATCGCGATCATCCCCGTCGTGATCGCCAGCTTCTTCATCCAGCGACGCCTGGTCCAGGGGATCAGCGGCGGCGCGGTCAAGTACTAGGAACGAGGACACAGTTATGGCATCGGTGAAATTCTCCCAGGTCGGAAAGTCCTACGGGGCAACGACTGTGGTCGCGGATCTGGACCTGGAACTGGCCGACGGCGCCCTCACGGTGCTGGTCGGTCCGTCCGGGTGCGGTAAGACCACCTCCCTGCGCATGCTGGCCGGTCTGGAGGACGTCACCTCCGGCAGCATCCACATCGGGGATCGTGACGTCACCGCGTTGGAACCCAAGGACCGCGACATCGCCATGGTGTTCCAGAACTACGCCCTCTACCCACACCTGACGGTCCGGGAGAACATCGCATTCCCGTTGCGGGCCAAGAAGGTCGGTCGTGCCGAGGCGCACCGGCGGGCGGACGAGATCGGCGAGTCGCTGGGTCTGGGCAAGCTCATGGAACGCAAACCCAAGGACCTGTCCGGCGGTCAGCAGCAGCGCGTCGCGATCGGCCGGGCCATCATCCGGGAACCCGCGGTGTTCCTGTTCGACGAGCCGTTGTCCAACCTGGACGCCAAGCTGCGGGTGGAGACCCGCACCGAATTGCTGCGCCTGCAGCGCAAGCTCGGCATCACCTCGCTCTACGTCACGCACGACCAGGAGGAGGCGATGACGCTGTCGGACCGGATCGTGGTGATGCGCGACGGCCACATCGCCCAGGCCGGCCCACCCGAGGAGGTCTACCGCCGGCCGGCCGACACCTTCGTCGCCACCTTCGTCGGAAGCCCGAAGATGAACCTGATCGACGGGGCGGTCAGCGCAGGCGAACTGCGCACCGAGTCCGGGGTTCGGATGACCGTCGGCGGCCCCGACGCTGCGTCGGTGACCGTCGGTGTACGCGCCGACGACCTGATCCTCACTCCCGCCGCCGACGGTGCCGCGACCGTCGAACTGGTGGAGCTGCTCGGGCCCCGCGCCATCATCACCGTGCGGGCCGCCGATCAGCAGCTGACCAGTGTGGTGGAGGCCGCGGCGCTGAGCACCATGAGTACCGGCACCACCGTCACATTGTCCGCCCGCGACGCCCACCGGTTCGACGTGCGCAGCGGAGTCCGTATCGAGGGCTGAGCCGGCTACGGCGTGCGATGCGACAGCGGCCCGAGCCCCAGCCGCTCCAGCGCGGACTCGACGCCACGCGCGTAATCCCTTTCGGCGCGCCGCTTCTCGGCCGGACGCAACTGCCGGAACCCCAGTGAGGGCTCCACCAGTTCCAGTTCGAGCAGCCGCGGATTCTCCACCCCCCCGATGACGTCGACGCGGGCGTAGAGCAGATCGCGGGTCGGGATGCCGAAGCGCTCGGTCGCGGCGGCCACCGCGGCCCGCCCGACCTCCCATATCTCGTCGTCGGGATCGGCGGCGCCGAGTTTCTCCGCCGCGAACGTCCCGGTCTCCTCGAATTCGGGTGCCGACCCGGCCGGCGGCAGGATCGGGCCCTTGGTGAACGCGTGCGAGGGTTGCCCGTTGAGGAACACCAGCGCGGTCTCCCCCGCCGCGATGCGCGGATCGTATGGCTGCACCAGCACCGCGCGGCCGTTGCCCTGCAGCGCTTTCGCGTGCGCGGTCGCCGCCGCCCGGTCGACGAAGCGCTGTGCGCCGACCGATCCCGCGCCGACGGCGGGTTTGACCACGACCTCACCCTCCGGGATGCGCACCGTGGCGCCCACCGGGAAGTACCGGGTGGGCACGATCGGCAGACCGTCCTCGGCCAGGTCGAGCAGATAGTGCTTGTCGGTGTTCCAGGCCACCAGGTCCGCTGGGTTCAGCAGATTGCGCACCGCCCGGGTCCAGGTCAGGAACTCCTCGAGGCGTTCGGTGTAGTCCCAGGTCGCGCGCAGCACCACCAGATCGGCCTGCAGGGTGGCCGGATCGTCCCAGGACTTCCACTGCACGTGCAGCCCGCGGGCCCGCAGCGCCTCGACCAGGCCGTCGTCGTCGCTGTCGCCCGCCGGAAGGGCGGCGCAACTGGCGAACACGATGCGCGGATGGAACAGGTCGGGACGGGCCAGCTTCACACATGGATGATAGGTACATGCATGCCATCGAAATCGCCCGCACCGGCGGACCCGAAGTTCTGACCTCCGTGGACAAGGAGGTGCCCACACCCGGCCCCGGTGAGGTGCTGATCAAGGCCGAGGCGATCGGCGTCAACTTCATCGACACCTATTTCCGCTCCGGGCTGTATCCGCGTGAGGTGCCGTTCGTGGTGGGCAGCGAGGTGTGCGGGACGGTGGCCGCCGTCGGCGACGAGGTCGCCGCGCTGTCGGTCGGCGACCGGGTGGTCACCGCCAATGCGGTCGGCGCGTACGCCGAGTACAGCGTCGCACCGGCGGACTTCGTGGCCTATGTGCCCGAGACCGTGGCCCCGGACGCGATCGCCTCGGCGCTGCTCAAGGGCATGACGGCGCACTATCTGCTGAAGTCGACGTACCCGGTACAACCGGGTGACACCATCCTGGTGCACGCCGGGGCCGGCGGCGTCGGGCTGATCCTGACCCAGTGGGCCACCAGCCTGGGTACCCAGGTGATCACCACCGCCTCGACGCCGGAGAAGGCCGAACTGTCCCGGCAGGCCGGGGCGGTCGAGGTGCTGGAATACCCACAGGACGCCGAGGAGTTCGGCGCCACGGTCAAGCGGCTGAGCAACGGCGGGGTGGCCGCGGTGTACGACGGTGTGGGCGCCTCCACCTTCGACGCCAGCCTGGCCAGTCTGCGGGTGCGCGGCACGCTGGCGCTGTTCGGGGCGGCCAGCGGCCCGGTGCCGCCGGTGGACCCACAGCGCCTCAACACCGCCGGGTCGGTGTTCCTCACCCGGCCCAACCTCGGGCACCACACCAGCACCGCCGATGAATTCTCTTGGCGGGCTGGGGAATTGATCAACGCGATCGCCGACGGGTCGATCACCATCACGGTCAGCGAGCGCTACCCGCTGGCCGAGGCCGCCCGTGCCCACACCGACCTGCAGGGCCGCCGCACCGTCGGCTCGGTGGTGCTGGTGCCCTAACGGCGCGCCCGCACCAACCGGTAGACCCCGTACAGCAGCGCCAGCCCCAGCACCGCCGCGGCCATCCAGGGCAGCAGCAGGCCGAACAACAGCAGCACGTGAGACCCGGTGTCCACCAGGGCATCCCAACCGCGTTCGACCTGGCCGAGGAAACCCTGATAGCGCTCGGGCGCCGGGCCACCGGCGACCGGGGCGATGAGCTCGACGGTGACGGTGCTATAGGAGATCTGCTCCCCCAGTGCGGCGCGCTGCGCCCGCAGGCTGTCCAGGTCGGCCTGGCGCTGCGACAGCGCGTTCTCGGCCTCGATCAGCGCGCTCGGGTCCTCGGCGTCGCGCATGATCGCCAGCAGCCGGTCCACCGAGGTCTGCAACGCCGTGATGCGGGCATCGAGGTCGACCCGCTGGCTGGTGACGTCCTCGGCGCGCATATCCAGCGATTCCACGGTGCCCAGGTGTTTGAGTTCGTCGATGACACCGTCGAGCTTGTCGGCCGGCACCCGCAGGGTGAGCGTGATCCGGGCCCGGTCGAGCACCGAACCGCCGTACTCGGTGCGCCCGTCGATCCGCCCGCCCGCATCGGTGGCCACGGTCTCGGCGCGGTCGGCGGCCGCCGGTGGATCCTCGGCGGTCACCGTGATGCTCGCGGTCTTGACCACGTCGCGCTGCACGGTGGGCGGGGCCTTCGGGGCGTCCTGCGGCACCGGGCCGGTCAGGGGCATCTCGTGCGGGCCCGAACCCGATCCGCCGCCGGACCGGGGCTGCTCGACGCTGTCGGTGGCTCCCGGTGGCGAACCCGTCGAACACGCGGCCGAGCCGACCAGAGCAGCCAACACGATGAGGCCCGCCAGCGCCCGGACCACCCACCCCAAGGTCATAACGCATGGTAGCGACACGGCTGCCGCAAACCGGGCGACTCAGGGTTTCGGTCGTGTTCCCCTACACCGGCCGGGCCGCCGGGAAGACCCAGCTGCCGTCCAGGATCTCCGGGCGCGGCCGGTACAACCGCACCAGGTAGTTCCAGCCCGGGGTGACCGGCAGCAGGTTCGCCGCGCCGGTGCCGCCGAATTGGATCACCGTGCTGCCGTCCGGTTCCGCGGCCGCGGTGATGTTGTTCACCGAGTAGGCGTTCCGCGGGTTCGGCTCGAAGTAACCGTCCTCGTTGTACACCGTGATCGACCAGAATCCGTCCACCGGGACGTCCCCGACGACGAGCCGGTGCACGGTGGCACCGTCGTTGGCGTCGGGCACCACGGTCAGATACAGCGCATCGCGTTCCGGATTGCCGCCCCAGGCGTAGGCCGATCCGATGAGGTGGCGCACCGGGTCGACCTCGTCCCGCGGGCCGAAGGTGTTCTTGGTGTCCGCCAGCGTCGTCGACAGCGTGATCAGTGCATCGCGCACCGTCTTCTGGCTCGCCGGATCCCAGTCCGGCACCGCGAAGCTGCCGGGACCACCGGGCTGAGTCACCGTGATCGCGTCCTGCAGCGCGTGCACCGCCGCCAGATCGGCCGGATCGTTCGGGTCCACCAGGATCCGGATGGCCGCCATCACGTACCGGGTCCCGACGGTCTCGCGGGTCAGCGTCAGCGTGGCCGGGGCGTAGGCGACCTCGGTCGTGTAGTGATCCTGGTTGACGATCTGCGCCGACAGGAACCGACCGGCGCCGTCGGGCAGGACGATGGTCACCGGCCCGGCATCCAGGTCGAACACCCCGGGCGAATACAGCGTGTCCCGGTTCTGCCGGATCACCAGTTGATTGTCGATCGGGCTGAGTTCTCGGAAATGGTTCAGCGCTCCGAAACCGCCGTCGGCCACGATGCCGCCGAAGTACAGGTCGGATTCGGCGCGGGCGAAGTTGTCGGGACTCACGGGGAGGGGCATCCCCGAACCCTAACGGGTGCTAGAACAGCTGCGGCAGCGCCAGGGCCGAGTCGACGGCCAGCGCGCAGAACACCACCGCGAGGTAGTTGTTGGACTGCAGGAACAGCCGCAGCGGCTTCACCGGCCGGCCCTTCTTCACCCCGGAATACAGCTGATGCGCCATCACCAGGAACCAGACACCGGCGAGCACCGCGACCGCGGCGTACAGCCATCCGGTGGCCAGCACGAGCGCCAGCGTGGCCAGCACGGTCGCCCAGGTGTAGATCAGGATCTGCTTGGTGACCTCGCGTTCGGTGGCCACCACGGGCAGCATCGGGACACCGGCGGCTTTGTAGTCTTCCTTGTAGCGCATGGCCAGCGCCCAGGTGTGCGGCGGTGTCCAGAAGAAGATGATCAGGAACATCACCAGCGCCTGCCACCCGATCGTCCCGGTCACCGCGGACCAGCCGATCATCACCGGCATACAGCCGGCCGCTCCGCCCCACACCACGTTCTGTGAGGTGCGGCGCTTGAGCAGCAGCGTGTAGATGAACACGTAGAACGCGATGGTCGCGACGGCGAGCACGCCGGAGAGCAGGTTGGTGGTCCACCACAGCCAGGCGAACGAGCCGACGGTGAGCAGCAGGCCGAAGATCAGCGCGTGCCGGGTCGGCACCGAGGCCCGGGCCAGCGGCCGCAGCGCGGTCCGCTTCATCACCTTGTCGATGTCGGCGTCGGCCACGCAGTTGAGCGTGTTGGCGCCGGCGGCGGCCATCATGCCGCCGATCAGCGTGTTCAGGATGAGCAGTGGATCGACGATGCCACGGTCGGCCAGCAACATCGCCGGAATCGTCGTGACCAGCAACAACTCGATCACACGCGGCTTTGTCAGCGCCACGTACGCCAGGAACGTGGATCGGATCCGGTGGGGGGCGCCACTGACATGCCGGCGCTCGCTAATGCTCACGCAAATAACTCCTCGGGCAGCGGTCACGCGGGCTTCTACTACAGACGATGGTAGACCGCACCCGGACCGGACCCGACACCGCAGGGTGGGTTCGTGGAAAACGTGGAGTTGCGGGTACCCGAACCTGCAGGAACCGGTCTGCAGCGGATGACTCCGCGGCACTAGGGTGTTTGTCGTAGTGAAGTCCGCAGTGCAGAGAAAATTTAGGAGTGACGGTAGTGACCACCGCCGAAGAGATAACTGCCCTCACGCAACCGAACCATCCCGATGACTGGACCGACCTGGATACCGTCGCGGTGGATACCGTGCGCGTGCTGGCCGCCGATGCGGTCCAGAAGGTGGGCAACGGCCATCCCGGTACCGCGATGAGCCTGGCGCCGCTGGCCTACACGCTGTTCCAGCGTCAGCTCCGGCACGACCCGTCCGACACCCACTGGCTCGGGCGCGACCGGTTCATCCTGTCCTGTGGACATTCCAGCCTGACCATCTACCTGCAGCTGTACTTGGGCGGCTTCGGGCTCGAGCTCGAAGACATCGAGGCGCTGCGCACCTTCAAGTCCAAGACCCCCGGGCACCCCGAGTTCCGGCACACCAAGGGCGTCGAGATCACCACCGGCCCGCTGGGTCAGGGCCTGGCGTCGGCCGTCGGCATGGCGATGGCCGCCCGCTACGAGCGCGGCCTGTTCGACCCGGACGCCCCCGCCGGTGAGAGCCCGTTCGACCACTACATCTACGTGATCGCCTCCGACGGCGACATCGAAGAGGGCGTCACCGGTGAGGCGTCCTCGCTGGCCGGCACCCAGCAGCTGGGCAATCTCATCGTCTTCTATGACAAGAACCACATCTCCATCGAGCACGACACCGACATCGCGCTCAGCGAGAACGTCGCCGACCGCTACCGCGCCTACGGCTGGCACGTCCAGGAGATCGTCGGCGGCGAGAACGTCGTCGGCATCGAGGAGGCGATCGCCGAGGCCAAGAAGGTGACCGACAGGCCGTCGTTCATCTCGATCCGCACCATCATCGGCTATCCGGCCCCCACCAAGATGAACACCGGCGGCGTGCACGGCTCGGCGCTCGGCGCCGACGAGGTCGCGGCCACCAAGAAGATCCTCGGCTTCGACCCCGAGAAGAACTTCGAGGTCCGCGACGAGGTCATCGAGCACACCCGCAAGCTGGTCGACCGCGGCCGCGAGGCGCACCAGAAGTGGCAGACCGAGTTCGACGCGTGGGCCGAGCGCGAGCCCGAGCGCAAGAAGCTGCTCGACCGGCTGACCGCCGAGGAGCTGCCCGACGGCTGGGACGCCGACCTGACCTACTGGGAGCCCGGCTCCAAGGCCGTCGCCACCCGCGCCGCCTTCGGCCAGGTGCTCAACGACGTCGCCCCGAAGCTGCCCGAACTGTGGGGCGGCTCGGCCGATCTCGCCGGCAGCAACAACACCACCATCAAGGGTGTGAAGTCGTTCGGCCCGCCGAGCATCTCCACCGACGACTTCACCGCGGACCCCTACGGCCGGGTGCTGCACTTCGGCATCCGCGAGCACGCGATGGGATCGATCCTGTCCGGCATCGTGCTGCACGGTCCGACCCGTGCCTTCGGCGGAACCTTCCTGCAGTTCTCCGACTACATGCGCCCCGCGGTGCGGTTGGCCTCGCTGATGGACATCGACACCATCTACATCTGGACCCATGATTCCATCGGTCTGGGCGAGGACGGCCCCACCCACCAGCCCATCGAGCACCTCGCCGCGCTGCGCGCCATCCCGAACCTCTCGGTGGTGCGCCCCGGCGACCCGAACGAGACCGCGTACGCCTGGCGCAGCATCATCGCCCGCGGAAACGGCAGCGGCCCGGTCGGTTTCATCCTGACCCGGCAGGGCGTCCCGGTGCTCGACGGCACCGACTCCGACGGGGTCGCCAAGGGCGGCTACGTCCTGGGCGGGGACGACGCGACCGACGCCGACGTGATCATCATCGCCACCGGCTCGGAACTGCAGCTGGCCGTCGAGGCCAAGAAGCTGCTGGCCGACAAGGACATCGTCGCCGCGGTGGTCTCGATGCCGTGTGTGGAGTGGTTCGAGTCGCAACCCAAGGAGTACCGCGATTCGGTGCTGCCGCCGGACGTCTCGGCCCGTGTCGCGGTGGAGGCCGGTATCGCACAGCCGTGGCACAAGCTGGTCGGCGACACCGGCGAGATCATCTCGATCGAGCACTACGGCGAATCCGCCGATGACAAGACGCTGTTCCGTGAGTTCGGTTTCACCGCTGAAGCCGTCGTCGCTGCCGCCGAACGCACTCTCGATAACTAGGAGTAAGGCGAAAAGTTATGTCCCAGAACGCAAATCTCGCAGCACTGTCCGCCGCAGGCGTATCGGTGTGGCTCGACGACCTGTCCCGTGAGCGGCTGCAGACCGGCAACCTCGCCGATCTGATCGCCACCAAGAGCGTCGTGGGCGTCACCACCAACCCGTCGATCTTCCAGGCCGCCCTGTCCAAGGGCCACGCCTACGACGATCAGGTCAACGAGTTGGCCGCCCGGGGCGCCGATGTGGATGCCACCATCCGCACCGTCACCACCGACGACGTCCGAAACGCCTGCGATGTGCTGGCCAAGGTCTACGAGGCGACCGACGGTGTGGACGGCCGGGTGTCCATCGAGGTCGACCCGCGCCTGGCGCACGACACCGACAAGACCGTCCTGCAGGCCATCGAGCTGTGGAAGATCGTCGATCGCCCCAACCTGCTGATCAAGATCCCCGCGACGCTGGCCGGGCTGCCCGCCATCACCGCGGTGATCGCCGAGGGCATCTCGGTGAACGTGACGCTGATCTTCTCGGTGGAGCGCCACCGCGCCGTCATCGACGCGTACCTGGCCGGGCTGGAGAAGGCCAAGCAGGCCGGCCACGATCTGTCCAAGATCCATTCCGTCGCTTCGTTCTTCGTGTCCCGGGTGGACACCGAGATCGACGCCCGGCTGGAGAAGATCGGCTCACCGGAGGCGCTGGACCTGCGCGGCCAGGCCGGCGTGGCCAATGCGCGGCTCGCCTACGCCGCCTATGAGGAGCTCTTCGGTGGCGAGCGGTTCGCCGCCTTGGCGGCCGCGGGTGCGCGTGCCCAGCGTCCGCTGTGGGCGTCGACCGGGGTGAAGAACCCGGACTACTCGGACACCCTGTACGTCACCGAGCTGGTCGCCCCGAACACCGTCAACACCATGCCGGAGAAGACGCTGGAGGCCGTCGCCGACCACGGCGTGGTCACCGGCGACACCGTCAGCGGCACCGCCGAGGCGGCCCAGGGCGTGTTCGATGCGCTGGTCGCGGTCGGCATCGACAAGGACGACGTGTTCATCGCCCTCGAAGAGGAGGGCGTGGAGAAGTTCGAGAAGTCCTGGGCCGAACTGCTGGAGGCCACCCAGGGCCAGCTGGACGCCGCCAACAAGTAGCCCGCCTCTCGAGGCAGCTCAGCAGCCGCGACGACGAGCAGAGGAACCGCGATGCGCACGACCGACGCTCCTGCCTGGCGAAACCCGCTGCGGGACAAACGCGATAAGCGCATGCCCCGCATCGCCGGGCCGTGCGCGGTGGTGATCTTCGGCGTCACGGGCGATCTCGCCCGCAAGAAGCTGATGCCGGCGATCTACGATCTGGCCAATCGCGGCCTGCTGCCTCCCAGTTTCGCCCTGGTCGGGTTCGCCCGGCGGGACTGGGCGGACGAGGACTTCGGCCAGGTGGTCTACGAGGCGGTCAAGCAGTACGCCCGCACCCCGTTCCGGCAGGAGGTGTGGGACCGCCTCGCCGAGGGATTCCGGTTCGTGCAGGGCTCTTTCGACGATGACGACGCGTTCGGCCGGCTCGCCGAGACCCTGCACACCCTGGACGTCGAACGCGGCACCGGCGGCAATCACGCCTTCTACCTGTCGATCCCGCCGAAGGCGTTCCCGCAGGTGTTGCAGCAGCTGTCCCGCACCGGGCTGGCCGAGAAGGTCGACGGCAGCTGGAGCCGGGTCGTCATCGAGAAGCCGTTCGGGCACGACCTGGCCAGCGCCGAGGAGCTCAACGCCCTGGTCAACAGCGTGTTCCCGGAGTCGTCGGTGTTCCGCATCGACCACTACCTCGGCAAGGAGACGGTGCAGAACATCCTGGCGCTGCGCTTCGCCAACGAGATGTTCGAACCGGTCTGGAACGCGAACTACGTGGACCACGTGCAGATCACCATGGCCGAGGACATCGGGCTCGGGGGCCGCGGCGGGTACTACGACGGGGTCGGCGCGGCCCGCGACGTCATCCAGAATCACCTGATCCAGTTGTTGGCGTTGACCGCGATGGAGGAACCGGTCAGCTTCTCCCCCGCCGAGTTGCAGGCCGAGAAGATCAAGGTGCTCGCCGCGAGCCGGCTGGCCGAACCGCTGGACCAGACCACCTCGCGCGGCCAGTACGCGGCCGGCTGGCAGGGCGGCGAGGAGGTGGTCGGCCTGCTCGACGAGGAGGGCTTCTCCAAGACCTCGACCACCGAGACGTTCGCCGCCATCACCGTCGACGTCGACACCCGACGCTGGGCCGGTGTGCCGTTCTATCTGCGGACCGGAAAACGGTTGGGCCGCAGGGTGACCGAGATCGCACTGGTGTTCAAGCGGGCGCCGCATCTGCCGTTCGACGCCACCATGACCGAGGAGCTGGGCAAGAACGCGCTGGTGATCCGGGTGCAACCGGACGAGGGCATCACCCTGCGCTTCGGCTCCAAGGTGCCCGGCAACGCCATGGAGGTCCGCGACGTCAGCATGGACTTCTCCTACGGTTCGGCGTTCGCCGAGGAGTCCCCGGAGGCCTACGAGCGGCTGATCCTGGACGTGCTGCTCGGTGAGCCGTCCCTGTTCCCGGTCAACGACGAGGTCGAATTGTCCTGGAAGATCCTGGATCCCGCGCTGCAGTACTGGGCCTCGCACGGCAAACCGGACAGCTACGCATCGGGGACCTGGGGGCCGGAGTCGGCGTTCGAGATGCTGCACCGCACCGGCCGGGAATGGCGGCGGCCGTGATGAGCGCTCCCGCGAAGAACCGAGGACTCCGATGATCATCGATCTGCCCGACACCAATACCGGTGCCATCAACAAGAAGATCATCGCGCTGCGCGAAGAGGGCGGCGCCATCACCCTGGGCCGGGTGCTGACCCTGGTCGTCGCGCCCAGCTCCGAGATGACGCTGGAGGAGTCGATCGAGGCCGCGAACGCGGCCAGCCGGGAGCACCCCTGCCGGGTCGTCGTGGTGATCCCCGCCGATCGCGAGGCCGCCGACGCCCGGCTGGACGCCCAACTGCGGGTCGGCAGCGACGCCGGCGCCAATGAGGTGGTGGTGCTGCGGCTGTCCGGGCCGCTGGCCGATCACGCCAGCAGCGTGGTGATCCCGTTCCTGCTGCCCGATACCCCGGTGGTGACCTGGTGGCCGGAGCTCGCACCGCCGGTCCCGGCCGAGGATCCGCTGGGCCGCTTGGCGATCCGGCGCATCACCGACGCCACCAATGGGGCGAACCCGCTGGACTGCATCAAGAGCCGGCTGGCCGGGTACAGCGCCGGGGACACCGATCTGGCGTGGAGCCGGATCACCTATTGGCGGGCGCTGCTGACCGCCGCCGTCGACCAGCCCCCGCACGAACCGATCACCTCGGTGGTGGTCTCCGGCCTCAAGGACGAACCGGCCCTCGACATGCTGGCCGGCTGGCTGGCCGGTCGGCTCGACTGCCCGGTCACCCGGCAGGTCGGTGACCTCAAGGTCGAGATGACCCGGCCCAGTGAGGTCATCACGCTGAGCCGCCCGCAGGACGGCGTCACCGCGACCCTGACCCGCACCGGGAAGCCGGACGCCCAGATCCCGTTGGCCCGCAGGGAGACCCGCGACTGCCTGGCCGAGGACATGCGGCGCCTCGACGCCGACGAGATCTACTTCGAAGCACTACAGGGAATCGACAGGGTGACATATGTCTGAGCGCGTACTGGAGACCTACCTCGACGCGAAGGAGCTCGCCGCGGCCGCGGGTGCCCGACTGGTGGGCAGCATCACCTCGGCGATCGCGACCCGCGGGCGGGCGGTCGTGGTGCTGACCGGTGGCACCGTCGGTATCGCGCTGCTGCGCCACGTGGCCGCCTACGCACCCGATATCGACTGGTCGAAGGTGCAGTTCTTCTGGGGCGACGACCGTTTCGTGCCCGCCCGGGATGACGAGCGCAATCACCGCCAGGCCTATGAGGCACTGCTGGAGTCGATCTCCATCCCGGCGGCCAACGTGCACGCGATGGCGCCCAGCGACGGGGAGTTCGGGGATGCCATCGACGAGGCCGCGGCCGCCTACGAGAAGCTACTACCCGACGAGTTCGACGTGCACCTGCTCGGGATGGGCGGCGAGGGTCACATCAACTCGCTGTTCCCGGACACCGACGCGGTGCGCGAGCGCAGCCGGTTGGTGGTCGCGGTGACCGACTCCCCCAAGCCGCCGCCGCGGCGTATCACGCTGACCCTGCCGGCGGTGCGCCGCGCCCGCGAGGTGTGGCTGGTGGTGGCCGGGGCGGAGAAGGCCGATGCGGTGGCCGCGGCGATCGGCGGCGCGGACCCGGTGGACATCCCAGCGGCCGGCGCCATCGGCAAGGAGGCCACCGTCTGGCTGCTGGACCGGGCCGCCGCCGCCAAACTGCCCGGCTAGCAGTTCCGGCCGCGGGCGATCAGCGGCCACCGGTCGACCACCCGGTCTGCCTCGACCACCACGTATTCGTCGAAAAGGTTGACCGCGGTACAGATGTGGTTGGGGATCACCGACACCTGATCGCCGACGCACACCCCCGCGGTCGGCACATCGTCGAGGACGCCGTGGTGCTCGGAAATCCGGGTGATCAGGGCACCACCGAGTTCGGGTACGGTGCCGTACCCGGCGAGCCACTCCGGTCGTTCGGCGGTGAGTGCCTTCGATCCGGCGTCCAGAACGATCCGGCCGTCGCGGACGCCGACCACTGTGGCCGCGATCCACGCAGCGCAGTCACCCGGGTCCTGGGCGCCGAGGGCGACCTGTTGCCGGTCCCCGAACACATAGGTGCCGGGACGTTCCTCGGTGACCGCGGGCGGACGGGGTGACCGCCAGGTCGGGGTCGATCCGGCGCTCACCACCGAGATGACGTGCCCCGCATCCCGCAACGCGTGCGCGGCCAGCGAAAGCTGATCTCCCTCATCGATCCCGGCCCCGGTGGGCGCCTCCGGGCCGGCGTACGCGTGCCCGCCGTGGGTGAACACCCCGTCCACCGTCAGGCCGAGGCGGTCACATTCGGCGGCCAGTGCCGCCGCCTCCGAAGCGGGGACCCCGGTCCGGTGCTGCCCACTGTCGATCTCGATCAGCACCGACACCGCTCGGCCGGCGGCGGCCGCGGCGATCGCCGCGGCGCCCGCGGCACTGTCCACCCCGACCCGCAGCGTGACGCGGTCGAGGAGGTCGCGGAATCGGCCGGCCTTCGCACCGATCGGCACGATGGGATACGCGATCAGCAGGTCGTCGACACCGTGCTCGGCGAAGGCCGCGGCCTCGGACACGGTGGCCACGGTGAGACCGTCCGCGCCGGCACCGATCTGGAGGTTCGCGATGTGAATGCTCTTGTGCGTCTTGGCGTGTGGCCGCAGTGCCATACCCTTGCTCCGGGCGGTGTCCGCCATCGCCGCCACATTGGACCTCAACCGTGCGCGGTCGACCACCAGCGCCGGAGTCTCGATGTCCAGCATCACACGGACAGTACCGAACTGCGTCGTGCCCGACGAGGTCAGTCGTCGGCCAGCCGCTCGGGCCGACGGTCCGCGCCGCGGTCGGCCAGCGCCTCCCCGTAACCGGCGAGATAGTCGGCCACCGCGCGGGCCGAACCCGTGTCCGTATCTGATCGCGGGCTCCCGCAGCAGAAGTTCGCCATACAGTTCAGACGCAGGTCCGGGCGTTTCGGTTCCGTGCCGTACCGGGCGACGACATACTGGCGCTATGGCAACCAGGGCGACGGCAGACAAGGGCGACGGTCGCACCCGTCCGGCGAGCCGGCGGATCAAGACGCTGACCCAGGCTGCGCTCAACGCCGACGCCACCGTCGTGCAGGTGGAGGCGCTGCTGGTAGATCTGGACCGGACCGTCGTCACGCTGAACAACTCGATCGGCGACCTCGACGTCACCCTGGACCGGTTCAACGCCACCATCACCAGCATCGACGAACTCGCGCCGCGGTTGATCGCCATGGTGGAACGGCTCGAGTCGATCGTGGCGCGGGTGGAGGCAATGGTGGAGATCGGCGAGGCGATCGCCGCCCCGTTGGCCTCGGTCGAGAGCGCCGTGCGGGGCGCGATCACCCAGCTGCGCCGGGCGGCCCGGATCTAGTGTCCCGAGTCGGTGACGGCAGTGCCCGCCGCCGACGGCCGCGAATGCCCAACCCGGAAAAGACGGGTTCTCTGTTCAGTTTTCAAGGTGCCTGAAGGCTGGGTTTAGGCGGCGGTGGGTAGGGCGGTCATGGTGCGGCGGGCGTGGGAGCGTAGGTGTGCCGGTTCGGGCCCGGCCGGGTCGTGGGGTGGGATGAACCAGGGGTGGCGGTCGGGGCCGAGGTAGACCTGCCAGCCGCCGCGGTGGATCAGGGTGTGGTGTGCCCGGCACAGCAGCACTCCGTTATCGACACAGGTGGTGCCTCCGCAGTTCCACGGTCGGATGTGGTGGGCGTCGCACCACGACACCGGCCGCCCACACCCGGGGTACGCGCAACCCCCATCGCGCACCGCGAGCCCTATACGGATCGCGGAGGTGAACAACCGCTCGGCACGCCCGACATCCAGCGGCGCACCAGCACCATCCACGATCACCGAAGTGAGGGTGCTGTCACAGCCCACCAGCTCGGCGGTGACCGCACTGACCGGCCCGGTAAAACCGAGCATGTCCACACCGGGTGCACCGGCCGGGCGAATCAAGGTGACGTGCGGCAGCACCCCACCAGAGGTCGGCCGCCCGGAGCTGGACAGATAGGTGCGCATGACCTGTCCGAACGCATCCGCGCGCCGCCGACCCGGTGGGCGCGGGTCCGGGGATCCGTCCGGCAGCGGCACCGGCCGGCACAACGGATCCAGTGCGGCGAACAGTTCCTCCCCGGTCAGCACATCCAGATCGAGAGTGGCGCTGACCCGTCCTTCGTCGGTTTGCGCCAGGGTCATCTCGTTGAGGTCGGTGTTCTCCGCTACCGGCACCGCGCCCTCCCCGACCGGTTGCGTGGCGGCGCGCTCGATGGCGATCGCCCGGGCCTTCTCGGCGACCTCCGCCGGCGTGGTCTGAATCATCAATTTGCGCACCACCGCTGCCGTGTCCTCCTCCGACAACGCAACCCGGGCACCGACATGGGCGACACCCCGCCCGACCGCGTCGGCGAACTCGATCCCCACACCCCCGAGACGCTGCCGGCAGGTCAGCGCCGCCAGGGCGTGCGCCGCCCACCCCACCCGCACCGCCCGCTGCGCCGCGGCCGGCGCCATCCCGAGCATGGTCAGCAGATCGGATCCCGAGCGCAGGTGCCGGCGGGCCGGAATGCCCAGCCGCTCGGCGGCCGCGGTCGCCGAGGCGATCACGTGATCGCACAGATTGCGGGCCGTCACCGCGGCGGCCAGCACCGCCAGCAGCGCGGGTTCATCGACTACGCGGCGGGGACTGTCGAGAAGGTGGAACAACGTGCGCGCGGCATCGTCGTCGGGGACCGCCGCCGCGGCGAGGTCATCGATGAGCGCTGTGACGAACATGTCGAGATGGGTGGCGTCCATGATGGATACCGCTTTCGCAGAAGGTGCACACCGGCACGATCAGGCAGCATGGTTCGACCAGTCCCGCGGGACAGAAGAACCTCTCGGCGACCGAAGTCGCGGTCTGAAGCTCACCGTGAAGCAGTGGGAGCAACATCGCATTCGAACTTATATTCGACTCTACGCCGCCCAGGAGGGCTCCGCAAGTGTGATGTATCAGGACATCGGTGACAGTTCTGCATCAGGACATCGGTGACGGTTGTCGGGTTTTGGGGCGTGGGCCGCGTGGTTGTCCGTTGCCGACGTACTTCACACCCGTTGCGGGTTTGGTGTGTTCGATGAGGACTTCGCCGTCCAGGTCGGCCATGATGATCTTGTCGTCGACACATAGGTCGGCCGGTCGAATGTGGGGCGGGGTGAATCTGCCCTGGGGGTCGCTTCCCATGCCGTCAGCGGTGTGACGCGTCCGGGCAGTCCTTGGTGGGGGCGCTCGGTGTTGTAGATGTGGTCGAACGCATCGACCTGGGCTTGGAGCTCGGCCAGTGTTTCGGCCAGTGGCTGCTTGTCGAGATAGCGGAACAGACAAACCGCCGCCACGCCGAGCGGGGCTTCTTCTTCGGCTCCACAAAGGCAAGGCCCGCAAGGTGATGTATCAGGACATCGCTACCCGGAGTTCCGCAGCGCGCTGGCCAGCCCGCTCATCGTCAGCAGGATGCCACGCTGCACCAGTTCGTCCTCGTCGCCGGACCGGTACCGGCGCAGCAGTTCCACCTGCAGGTGGTTCAGCGGTTCCAGGTACGGGAACCGGTTGAACACCGAGCGGGCCAGCGCCGGGTTGTCGGCCAGCAGATCGTCCTGGCCGGTGATCAGTCCGTGCATCCGGACCGTGCGCTCGTGCTCGGCGACGATCTTGTCGAACACCCGGGCCCGCAGGTCCTCGTCGGCCACCAGCTCCGAATACCGTGCCGCCAGACCGAGATCCGATTTGGCGAGCACCTGGGCCATGTTGGACAGCACCGTCCGGAAGAACGGCCACCGCCGGTACAGGTCCTGCAGCACCTCGAGCCGGCCGTCGCCGCCGGCGACGAACTCCTCGAACGCCGTGCCGGTGCCGTACCAGCCGGGCAGCATCACCCGGGACTGGCTCCACGCCAGCACCCAAGGGATGGCCCGCAGATCGGAGATGGCCGTCGTCGGCTTACGCGAGGTCGGCCGGCTGCCGATGTTGAGCGCACCGATCTCGCTGACCGGGGTGGATTCCTTGAAGTACTCCACGAATCCCGGTGTCTCGTGCACGAGTTCGGCGTACGCGCGCTGGGCGCGGGCGGCGAGGTCGTCGAGCACCGCGTAGGCCTCCTCCGCCGAATCCCCCAGCCCCTCGATGTCGAGCAGGGTGGATTCCAGCGTCGCCGCCAGCAGGGTCTCCAGGTTGCGGTGTGCGATCCGCGGCTCGGCATACTTGGCGGCGATCACCTCGCCCTGTTCGGTGATGCGCAGCGAGCCGCGCACCGCCCCGGGCGGCTGCGCCAGGATGGCGTCATAGCTGGGGCCGCCACCGCGTCCCACGGTGCCGCCGCGACCGTGGAACAGCCGCAACCGGATCCCGGTCTTCTCCGCGGTCTCGACGAGGTCGAGTTCGGCGCGGTAGAGCGCCCAGTTGGCGGCCAGATAGCCGCCGTCCTTGTTGGAGTCCGAGTAGCCGAGCATGACCTCCTGCTGTCCGCCGCGCGCGGCGACCGCCGCCGCGTACACCGGAACGTCCAGCGCCGCTTCCAGGATCGCGGAGCCGCGTTGCAGGTCGTCGATGGTCTCGAACAGCGGCACGATGCCCACCGGCACGTACGGCTCGTCGCCGGTGGTGTCGAACAGGCCGGCCTCCTTGAGCAGCACCGCGGCCTCCAGCATGTCGGACACCGACTGGCACATCGAGATGATGTAGTTCTGGATCGCCTGCGGGCCGAACACTTTCACCGCCCGCGCGGCGGCCTTCACGATGCCGAGTTCCTTGGCGGCCAGCTCCGACAGCTGCGCACCCGGGCCGATCAGCGGCCGGCGGGTGCCGATCTCGGTTGCCAGCAGGGCCACCCGGTCCGGCTCGGGCAGCGACAGGTAGTCCTCGTGCACCCCGGCCCAGGCCAGCAGCTCGGCGATGACGTTCTCGTGCACCTCGGAGTTCTGCCGCATGTCCAGCCCGGACAGGTGGAACCCGAAGACCCGCACCGCTTCCCGCAGCCGCGCCAGCCGGTCGTCGGCGAGTACCGCAGAACCGTTGGCGCGCAACGATTCGTCGACGATGTCCAGATCCTGCAGCAGCTGGACCGGTGTCTCGTAGGCCGGCAGTCCCAGGTCGAGTTCGTGTTCGGGCTGGCGGTCCAGGATCGCGGCGGCGGTGCTGGTGAGCCGGGCGTGGATGACGCGCAGCGCCCGGCGGTAGGGCTCATCGCTGCGGGCGGGCTCGTCGCACACGTCGGCCAGCGCGGTCAGCGCAGCGCTGACCCGCACCAGCCGCGCCGACATGGACAGCTCCTCCTCCAGCGCGGTGATCTCACCGAAGTAGTGGTCGAAGGCGGTGAACGCGGCCCGGCCGGTGGCCAGCCGCACCACCTCGGCGGTGACGTTGGGGTTGCCGTCGCGGTCACCGCCGATCCAGGATCCCGGGCGCAGGATCGGCTCGGCCGGCAGCTCGGCGTCCGGAAACCGGTCCTGCAGGGCCGCGCGCACTTCGGCGTTGACCCGTGGGATGACGTCGAGGAAGGCCGCCGGGTAATAGCGCAGCCCGGTCTCGATCTCGTCGGAGATCTTCAGCCGGGACAGCCGCACCAGGGCGGTCTGCCACAGGGTGAGGATGTGCCGGCGCAGCTCGGTCTCGATATCGCGGCCGGCCTCGGTGCGGGTGTGGCCGTGCAGCCGTGCCCGCATCAGCTCGGTGATCTGGTGCTGAGTGTCGAAGACGGTGCGACGCCGGGTTTCGGTGGGGTGCGCGGTGATCACCGGGGACACCAGCGCGCCGGTCAGCGCGTTCGCGACCTCCGCGGCGTCCAGCCGTGCGGCGTCGAGTTTGCGGTAGGTGGCGGCCAGGGTGCTGTCTTGGGGCGGCTCGCCGGCCGCTTCGTGGATCGCCCGGCGCCGCTCCCGGTGGATGTCCTCGGCCACGTTGGCCAGCAGCGCGAAGTGGGTGAACGCCCGGATGACCGGAATCGCCTGGTGCACATCGACATCGCGGAACAGGTCGGCCAGCTCGCCCCGGTCGATCTCGGAGCGGCGTACCCGGAACGACTCGACCCGGGCACGTTCCACCAGGTCGAAGACGGCGTCGCCGTTCTGGTCCCGGACGGTGTCACCGAGAATGGACCCGAGCAACCGGATGTCCTCACGCATCGGCTCGGTGGCCTCCCGGCCGACCTGCGTTCGACGCACCGATCCGACGGGGGCGAGGACAGAATCCGGTGCGTCAGCCATCAGTCGATTATCCGTCCCGCGCACATGCTGCGCAGGACGAGGGACCGGCCTAGGCGTTGTACTTGATGCGCAGTGCCATACCGATGATGGACACCAGCCAGATGCCGACGACGAACAGCGTCAGGCGGTCCAGGTTCTTCTCCACCACGGTCGAGCCGGACAGGCTGGACTGCACGCCGCCACCGAACAGGGTGGACAGGCCGCCGCCCTTGGCCCGATGCAGCAGCACGAGCAACACCGTCAAGAGACTGGTGATGATCAGCACGATCTGCAGAGCGAGTTCCATGGCGGACAGCCTACACGGGCGTGATTTCGGCGCGAAAACGTGCTCCAGGAGTACGTGATCGCGCCGAAATCACCCGCGTCTTACGGCAGCGGCCCGCCCGCGGCGATCGCCGACAGGGTGGCGAACTGCTCCCCGTCGAGCGACGCGCCACCGACCAGGGCGCCGTCCACATCGCTCTGACCGACGATCTCGCCGACGTTCTTGGCGTTGACCGAACCGCCGTAGAGCACCCGCACCGAGGCCGCCACGTCCTTGTTCGCCAGCTCGGCCAACTCGGCGCGGATGGCGGCACACACCTCCTGGGCGTCGGCGGCGCTGGCCACCCGGCCGGTGCCGATGGCCCACACCGGCTCGTAGGCGATGACCGTCTGACCGATCTGCTCGGCCGTCAGCCCGGCCAGCGAGCCACGCAGCGAGGTCACGTTGAACTCGACGTGGTTGCCCGCCTCGCGGACCTCCAGCGCCTCACCGATGCACACGATGGGGGTCAGCCCGTGCTTGAGCGCGGCCTTCGCCTTGGCGGCGACCAGTTCGTCGGTCTCGCCGTGGTAGGTGCGGCGCTCGGAGTGCCCGACGACGGCGAAGGTGACACCCAGCTTGGCCAGGAAGGCACCGCTGATCTCGCCGGTGTAGGCGCCCGAATCGTGCTGGGACACATCCTGCGCCCCGTAGGTGAGGCGCAGCTTGTCCCCGTCGACCAGCGTCTGCACGCTGCGCAGATCGGTGAACGGCGGGATGACGGTCACGTCGACCTTGTCGAAGTACTTGTCCGGCAAGGCGAATGCGATCTTCTGCACCAGCGCGATGGCCTCGAAGTGATTGAGGTTCATCTTCCAGTTGCCGGCGATGAGCGGCTTGCGTGCCATGTGTCAGGACTCCAGTACGTCGATGCCGGGAAGGGTCTTGCCCTCCAGGTACTCCAGCGATGCGCCACCGCCGGTGGAGATGTGCGAGAAGCCGTCCTCGGGCAGGCCGAGCAGGCGCACCGCGGCGGCCGAATCGCCGCCGCCGACCACACTGAACGCGCCCTTGCCGGTGGCCCCGATGATCGCCTCGGCGACACCCTTGGTGCCCGCCGAGAACGCCTCGAACTCGAACACACCCATCGGGCCGTTCCAGAACACCGTCTTGGCGTTGGACAGCAGCGCGGTGAACCGCTTCACCGACTCCGGGCCGATGTCCAGGCCCATCTTCCCGTCCGGGATCCGGTCGGCGGCCACGGTTTCGGCGTTCGCGTCGGCGGCGAACTTGTCCGCGACCACGATGTCGACCGGCAGGTGGATCACGTCACCATAGGTTTCCAGCAGCTTCCTACAGGTGTCGATCATCTCTTCCTGCAGCAGCGAGGAACCGACCGAAACCCCTTGGGCGGCAAGGAAGGTGAAACACATACCGCCGCCGATGACGATGCTGTCGCACCTGTTGGCGAGGTTCTCGATGACCGCGAGTTTGTCGGACACCTTGGAACCGCCGAGCACCACCGCGTACGGACGCTCGGTCGAGCTGGTCAGCTGCTCGAGCACCTTGACCTCGGTGGCCACCAGCGTGCCCGCGTAGTGCGGCAGCAGGGTGGCGACGTCATAGACCGATGCCTGCTTGCGGTGCACCACACCGAACCCGTCGGAGACGAAGGCGCCGGGCGTACCGTCGGCCCCTTCGACCAGACCGGCCAGCGCCTTGGCCAGCGCCAGCCGCTCGGCGTCGTCCTTGCTGGTCTCCCGCGCGTCGAAGCGGATGTTCTCCAGCAGCAGCACATCGCCGTCGGTCAGGCCCTCGGCGCGGGCGAGCGCGTCGGTGCCGACGACGTCACCGGCCAGCTGGACGTGCCGGCCCAGCTGCTCGGACAGCGCCGCGGCCACCGGTGCCAGCGAGAACTTCGCATCGGGCTCGCCCTTGGGGCGGCCCAGGTGCGCGGTGACCACGACCTTGGCCCCCGCCTCGGCGAGCGCCTTGAGGGTGGGCACCGAGGCGATGATGCGGCCCGGGTCGGTGATGTTCCCGTTGTCGTCGAGCGGGACGTTGAGGTCGGAGCGCACCAGGACGCCCCGACCTTCAACACCTTCGGCGAGCAGGTCAGACAGTGAATTGATCGCCATGATCGCGAGTTACAGCGACTTACCGACCAGGGCGACCAGGTCCGCGAGGCGGTTGGAGTAGCCCCACTCGTTGTCGTACCAGGAGACGACCTTGGCCTGGTTGTCGATGACCTTGGTCAGGCCGGCGTCGAACAGCGAGCTGTGCGGGTCGGTGACGATGTCGCTGGAGACGATCGGGGCGTCGTAGTACTTCAGGATGCCCTTGAGCTTGCCCTCGGCGGCGGCCTTCATGGCGGCGTTGATCTCGTCGGCGGTGGCCGACTTCTTCAGCTCCGCGGTCAGGTCGGTGACCGAGCCGGTGGGGATCGGCACCCGCAGTGCGTAGCCGTCCAGCTTGCCCTTCAGCTCGGGCAGCACCAGGCCGATGGCCTTGGCGGCACCGGTCGAGGTGGGCACGATGTTGATGGCGGCGGCGCGGGCGCGACGCAGGTCGCTGTGCGGGCCGTCCTGCAGGTTCTGGTCCTGGGTGTAGGCGTGGATGGTGGTCATCAGGCCCTTGACGATGCCGAACTCGTCGTTGAGGACCTTGGCCAGCGGGCCCAGGCAGTTCGTGGTGCACGAGGCGTTGGAGATGATGTTCTGGCTGCCGTCGTACTTGTCCTCGTTCACGCCGAGCACGATGGTGATGTCCTCATCGCTGGCGGGCGCGGAGATGATGACCTTCTTGGCACCCGCGTCGAGGTGGCCCTGGGCCTTGTCACGCTTGGTGAAGATGCCGGTCGACTCGACGACGACGTCGACGCCAAGGTCGCCCCAGGGCAGCGCCGACGGGCCCTCCTTGACCGACAGCGCCTTGATCTTCTGATCGCCGACGACGATGGTGTCCTCGCCCTCGAGGCTCACGTCGTAGGGCAGCCGGCCGAGGATCGAGTCGAACTTCAGCAGGTGCGCCAGCGTCGCGTTCGAGGTCAGGTCATTGACCGCGACGATCTCGATGTCGGTGTTCTTGCCGGCTGCCTTCTGCGCATCGAGGGCGCGGAAGAAGTTACGTCCGATTCGACCGAAGCCGTTAACGCCTACCCGGATGGTCACGTGTCTCTCCTAATTGTGGGGAAATCGCGGTGAACTGCTCGCAGGCCAGCCTAATGGTGCCGGTTCCGGTCCGTGCACGCTGGTCAGCCGGGTCGCTTCCGGCGGTCTGACCGGTCGGTTCGCCAGGCCCGACACCAAAGACAGATCGGCGAAGTTGCCTACACCCGGGGTGGCCTGCCGTTATCGTCCAGGCACCCGAGGGAAGGCCTGCTGTTGTCCGAGACATCCGTCCGAATGTCTGCGATCCGAACGCCGAATCTCGTGGTTGGCCTGCGGTTTCTGCTCGCCGTCCTGGTGGTGACGTTGACCAGCACGTTCGGCGCGGCCGGCGCCGTCGCGCACGCGGACGACACCGGATCCACCGGCGGTGAGCCGGACCGGGCCGCGACATCGACCCGCGCCGACGCCGGCTCCGCGCTACCGAACCGGGGCCCGCGGTCGGCCCGGGACGCGGAGACGAAGGCGCCCCGCTCGGCCGTCCGGCCGCCGCGCAGGGCAACCGTCGACACCAGGGCTCCCGAGGCAGAGGATGCGGCCCAGACCCCCGACACCGAGACCCCCGACACCGAGACCCCGACACCGAGACCCCTGACAGCGAGGCACCGGAGACCGAGAACACTGCCGGCTCCCCCGCCACCGCACCGCGGGCCATGAAGCGGGTCCGCTCGCACACCGATGCGCCGGCCGCGGTCGACCGGACCGCGACCACCCGGCCGGCCCTGCAGCGCAGCGCCCCGGCCGCGCTGGAAGCGGTGGCCGAGAACCCGCTGGCAGCGGCCGCCCCGGTCATCACCCCGGCCGCACCCGCGGCGGCCTCGGCCGAAGCCCCCGCCGCCGCCCGCACCCCGCTGCCGATCGCCAAGGTGGCCCAGCTCGGCCGCCAATTGACCGGCGGGCTTTCCGATGTCGGGACGATCGTGGTGTCGGTGGTGCACTCCGCGGCCACCGCCGTCGCGCAGGCCTTCGGCCCGAACCGTCTGCTGGGCGTGCCCTATCTGCTGGCCACCTCGGTCGCCAACGCCGCGGCGGCGGTCGGCCGCACCCTGGTCGGCGGGTCGCTGCACGCTCCCGCCGGCGGCCGGTTCACCGTCAACTACGGCCTGCTCGACGGGCTGGGGTTCTTCAATCCGCAGAAGCCACCGGCGGGCGCCAACGACCCGACCATCACGGTCACCCCCGAGCATCCGCTGCCGGTCATCCTGCTCAATCCGACCGCGCTGACCCAGGGCCTGAACTGGGCGGTGGGGGCACCGGTGCTGGCCAACGCGGGCTACAAGGTCTACACCTTCAACTACGGCAACAACACCACCAACCCGAACTTCCCGATCCAGTCCATCGGTGACATCCGCAAGTCCGCCCTCGAACTCGAGGCCGAGATCGACCGGGTGCTGGCCGAGACCGGTGCGGAGAAGGTGATCCTGATCGGGCACTCACAGGGCGGGGGCAATCTGCCCTCGTACTACATCAACAACATGGACGGCCACACAAAGGTGTCACAGCTCATCGGCATCTCACCGGGCCACGACGGATCCGATTTCAACGGCCTGGTCTCCGGGGTGCTGCGCACCCCGATCCTGCGCCAGCTGTTCATCTCGGTCTTCCGTGCACTGGCGCCGGCCATCTACCAGCAGTCCGCGGGATCGCCGTTCCAGGACGAGATCTACGGCAACGGCGACACCCGGCCCGGGGTGCTGTACACCACCATCAGCACCATCTACGACGAGGTCGCCACCCCGTACACCAACAACGCGCTACACGGCGACAACGTCACCAACATCATCCTGCAGGACCGCTACCCCGGCCAGATCCTGGGCCACCTGAACGTCGTCACCAGCCCGCGCACCTGGACGGTGGTGCTGGAGGCGCTGGCCGCCAACCCGGCCGCCAACCCGCTGACGCACCAGCAGCCGGTCGCGGCGTAGCGGTCAGGCGTCCTCGAGCAGATCCGGGGTGACGGCCGACTCGGTGTCGGGGATGCCGTCCTGCTTGGCCTTGCGGTCGGCCATCGACAGCAGGCGCCGAATCCGGCCTGCGACTGCGTCTTTGGTCATCGGCGGATCGGCCAGCCGGCCCAGCTCCTCCAGCGAGGCCTGCCGGTGCTCGACCCGCAGCCGGCCGGCCTGGGCCAGGTGATCGGGGACGGTGTCGCCGAGGATGTGCAGGGCGCGCTCCACCCGGGCGGCGGCGGCCACCGCGGCCCGCGCCGAGCGGCGCAGGTTCGCATCGTCGAAGTTGGCCAGTCGGTTGGCGGTGGCCCGCACCTCGCGCCGCATCCGGCGCTCCTCCCAGGTCAGCCTGGTGTCCTGGGCGCCCATCCGGGTCAGCAGCGCGCCGATGGCCTCACCGTCGCGCACCACCACCCGGTCGCTACCGCGCACCTCGCGGGCCTTGGCACTGATCCCGAGTCGCCGCGCCGCACCGACCAGCGCCAGCGCCGCCTCCGGGCCCGGGCAGCTGACCTCCAGCGCCGAGGACCGGCCCGGTTCGGTGAGTGAACCGTGCGCCAAAAACGCGCCCCGCCAGGCGGCTTCGGCATCGGCAACGCTGCCGCCGACCACCTGGGCGGGCAGCCCGCGCACCGGCCGGCCGCGTAGGTCGAGCAGACCGGTCTGGCGGGCCAGCGCCTCCCCGTCCTTGGCGACCCGGACCACGTAGCGGGTGCTCTTGCGGATCCCACTGGCCGAGAGCACGTGCACCACCGCGTTGTAGCCGTACAGGTCGTAGATGTCCTTACGCAGCCGGCGCGCGATGATGCCGAGGTCCACCTCGGCCTCCACGACCACCCGGCCGCCGACGATGTGCAGGCCGCCGGCGAAGCGCAACAGGGCCGACACCTCGGCGCGACGCGCGCTCACCGAGTTCACGACCAGGCGGCTCAGCTCGTCCTTGACCTCGGCCGTCATTGCCACGACTGGTCCCCCCTTGGTGCCTCGAATGGTCGTTGCCCGCTGTGTGCCGCGCCGGGATCCTCCTGGCCGCCGGGCGAGCCGGATTCCCGGCCGCGCAGGCGCACTTCTTCAAGAGTTGCTGCCAGCAGCGACGGGTCATGTAACTGTGTACCAGGTCGCGATACGGCGGCAAATTCGACGTCGGCGCCGAGCAGCGTAGCCGTCCGGGCCAGCTGTTCGCGCTCCCGGTCGCTGGGCACCCGCGACGCGTCGACGATGATGTGGTCGACCTGAAATCCCGGGGCGTGCTGAGCCAGCACGTGGATGTGCCGTTCGGCGGAGAAGCCGGCGGTCTCCCCCGGCTCGGCCGCCAGGTTGAGCACCAGCGCACGCCGCGCGGTGGTCTCCCGTAGCGCCGCGGCCAGACCGGGCACCAGGACGTGCGGGATCACGCTGGTGAACCACGAGCCGGGGCCCAGCACCACCAGATCGGCGGCCATGATGGCGTCGACGGCCTGCCGGGTGGCGGGCGGGTCCCCGGGCAGCAGCCGGACGCGGCGGACCTGACCGACGGTGGTGGCGACCGCCACCTGCCCGCGGATCACCCGGAACATCCGCGGGTCCGATTCCAGACCGGCCACATCGGCCTCGATCTGCAAGGCCAGCGGGCACATCGGCAGCACCCGGCCCTTGAGGTCCAGGATGCGGCCCAGCTCGTCGAGCGCGGCCACCGGATCGGCCAGCACCTCGCTGATCCCGGCCAGCATCAGGTTGCCGATGGGGTGACCGGCCAGCGCGCCGCTGCCGCCGAACCGGTGCTGGATGATGGTGGCCCACAGCCGGCCGTGCGGTGAGTCGGAGGCCAATGCGGCCAATGCCATTCGCAGATCACCGGGCGGCACCACGTCGAGTTCGCTGCGCAGTCGTCCCGAGGATCCGCCGTCGTCGGCGACGGTCACCACCGCGGTGATGTGCGGGGTGAGCCGCCGGGCCGCGGACAGCGTCGCGTACAGGCCGTGGCCGCCGCCGAGTGCGACGATGCGGGGGGCCATGGTGCTCACAGCGGGCCCCTCATTCGCGGCCCAGATCCCGGTGCAGCGCCCGGACCGTCAGATGGTCGTCGTTGCGCAACCGTTCCGTGAGCGCCTCGGCGATCGCGACGCTGCGGTGCTTGCCCCCGGTGCAGCCGATGGCCACCGTCATGTACCGCTTTCCCTCCCGGCGGTAACCATCGATCACCACCCCCAGCAGCCGATGATAGGTATCGAGGAACTCCGCGGCGCCCTCCTGTCCGAGCACGAAGTCCCGGACGGCCGGGTGCTGGCCGGTGTGCGGCCGCAGTTCGTCCACCCAGTGCGGGTTGGGGATGAAGCGGACGTCCATCACCGTGTCGGCGTCCATCGGCAGCCCGTACTTGTAGCCGAACGACTCCACCGTCACATTGGTGGAGGCGACCGTCTCGCCCCCGAAGGAGCGCTCGATGCTCTCCCGCAGCGCCGGCACCGCCAACGTCGAGGTGTCGATCACCAGGTCCGCGGCCGCCCGCACCGGGGCCAGCATGGCGCGCTCGGCGGCGATGCCCTCGCCCAGGGTGCCCTTGCCCTGCAGCGGGTGGCTGCGCCGGTTCTGTTCGTAGCGCCGGACCAGGATCTCGTCGGCGGCCTCCATGAACAGCACCCGGGGGCGGATGCTGCGGGTGGCCAGCTCGTTGCGTACCGAGTCCAGGTCGCCAGTGAACCCGCGTGACCGGACGTCCATCACCAGCGCCAGCTGGGTGATCCGCGATCCCGCGTCCAACCCGAGATCGACCATCCGGGCGATCAGTTCGGGTGGCAGATTGTCCGCCACGTACCAGCCGAGGTCCTCCAGGACTTTGGCGGCGGTGCCGCGGCCTGCGCCTGACAATCCGGTGACCAGCACGACCTCAATGCCTGATTCCTCGCTCATTCGCTGGTCTGCCACTCCGATATCTGTTCTCTGGGTCGGTCCGGGACGGGTTGCTCGTCGGTGGGGGGAAGATCGGTCAGGGAACGATCATCGTGCAAAACCGGCTTCGGCGTGTCGGAATCGTTCGGCGCGTCGGGTGCCGGCTCGGGGGTTGCGTCCTGGGACACCCCCAGCGCTTCCAGCACCGCCTTGGCCGTCGTCACCCCGATGCCGGGTACCGCGGTGATCTCCTCGACGCTGGCCGCGCGCAGCCGCGACACCGACCCGAAGTGCGTCACCAGCGCCTTGCGCCGGTGCTCGCCGAGACCGCGCACCGAGTCCAGCGCCGAGGCCGTCATCCGCTTGGACCGCTTGCTGCGGTGGAAGGTGATCGCGAAGCGGTGGGCCTCGTCGCGGACCCGCTGCAGCAGGTACAGCCCCTCGCTGGTGCGCGGGAAGATGACCGGGTCTTCCGCCGGTCCGGGCACCCAGACCTCCTCCAGCCGTTTGGCCAGGCCGATCACCGCGACGTCGGTGACGCCGAGGTCCTTGAGTACCGCGGCCGCCGCGTTGACCTGCGGCGCACCGCCGTCGACGACGAACAGGTTCGGCGGGTAGGCGAACCGGCGGGATTTGCCCTCGGCGGCCATCGGCTGTTCGGAGTCGGCGACGTGGCGGGCGAACCGGCGCCGGGTGACCTCGGCGATGGACGCCACATCGTCGGAGCGGCCGTCACCGGCGGCCTCGCGGATCGCGTAGTGCCGGTAGTCGGATTTGCGCGGCAGGCCGTCCTCGAACACCACCAGCGAGGCCACCACATCGGTGCCCTGCACGTGGCTGATGTCCACACATTCGATGCGCAGCGGCGCCTCCGCCAGCCCGAGGTTCTCCTGAATGCTTTGCAGCGCTTCGGATCTGGCGTTGAAGTCGCCGGCCCGCTTGAGCTTGTGCTGGGCCAGCGCCTCCTGGGCGTTGCGCTGCACCGTCTCGGCCAGCGCCCGCTTGTCCCCGCGCTGGGGCACCCGCAGCGAGACCCGCGACCCGCGCAGCCCCGACAGCCAGTCCGCCAGTTCTCCGGCGTTGTCCGGAAGTACCGGCACCAGAACCTCTTTGGGCACCGGGTTGGTGGCCTCGTCGGAGCCGCCGACGCTGAGTTCGGCCTGGTCCCCGTAGAACTGGGTGAGGAACTGCTCGACGAGCGGCGCCTCCCCCTCGTCCCCGGGCTCACCAGTCTTCTCCACGACCCATCCGCGCTGGCCGCGCACCCGGCCGCCGCGGACATGGAACACCTGGACCGCCGCCTCCAGATCGTCGTCGGCGAAGGCCACCACATCGGCGTCGGTCCCGTCGCCGAACACCACGGTCTGCTTCTCCAGCGCGCGCTTGAGCGCACCGATGTCGTCGCGCAGCCGGGCCGCCCGCTCGAAGTCGAGTTCCTCGGCCGCGGCGTTCATCTGCCGTTCCATGTCGCGGACCAACCGGTCCGTCTTGCCGGCCAGGAAGTCGCAGAAGTCCAGCACGATCTGCCGGTGCTGTTCGGCGCTGACCCGGTTGATGCACGGCGCCGAGCACTTGTCGATGTAGCCGAGCAGGCACGGACGGTCGATCTGCCTGTGCCGCTTGAACACACCGGCCGAACAGGTGCGCGCCGGGAACACCCGGGTCAGCAGGTCGAGGGTCTCGCGGATGGCCCAGGCGTGCGAGTACGGCCCGAAGTAGCGCACCCCCTTGCGGCGTGGCCCGCGGTAGACGAACAGCCGCGGGTACTCCTCGTTCAGGGTGACCGCCAGCACCGGATAGGACTTGTCGTCGCGGTAACGGATGTTGAACCGCGGGTCGAACTCCTTGATCCAGTTGTATTCCAGCTGTAGCGCCTCGACCTCGGTGGTCACCACGGTCCACTCGACGCTGCCCGCGGTCATCACCATCTGCCGGGTACGCGGTGCCAGCCCGGAGATGTCGGCGAAGTAGGAATTCAGTCGGCTGCGCAGGCTCTTGGCCTTGCCGACGTAGATCACCCGGCCGTGCGGATCGCGGAACCGATAGACACCGGGCTCGACGGGAATCGAACCCGGCGCGGGCCGGTAAGTCGCTGGATCGGGCACGGGTCCAGGTTAGAGCGTGTCTACGACGTCGATATAACTGCAGTACATCGCCGCTTTTTCTTCGTA
The DNA here is from genome assembly GCA_900078775.1 of Mycolicibacterium aurum. Taxonomy (GTDB): domain Bacteria; phylum Actinomycetota; class Actinomycetes; order Mycobacteriales; family Mycobacteriaceae; genus Mycobacterium; species Mycobacterium aurum_A. The sequence continues at coordinate 1,609,985 of LT549889.1, read as the reverse complement.
GTTGCGAAAGATGTCGTAGCTGGCCGCACCAGGGGACAGCAGCACCACATCGACACCGGCCGCCGCGGCGACCCGGACCGCCTCCTGCAGGTCGCCGACCGGATGGGTGTGTTCGGGGTGCGCAGCGGCGAAGCGCACACCGATCCGGGTACCGTTGCTCGGCCCCTGGATCAGCCGCACCCGGCGCTGCCCGCTGCACAGGTAGTCGTCGAGTTGGCGGTAGTCCAGGGACCGGTCCATGCCGCCGACGATCAGGGCGATCTCCTCGTCCGGGCGCATCGCGTGCAGCGCGGCCACCACCGCCTCGCCGGTGGTGGCCAGCGTGTCGTCGATCCAGCGGGTGGCCCCGGTGCGGCGGACGGTCTGCAGCCGGTGCGGCAGCCCGGTGAACGAGGCGGCGGCCGCGTCCACCTCGGCGTCGGTCACCGCCCGGCCGAGCACCTGGGCGGCGGCGGAGGCGGCGAGTGCGGCGTTCACGGTGTTGTGCGAATACGACAGCACCGACTCCCCGGCCGGTACCCGGACCGCGGACGGATCCACCTCGCACCGCGCGGGGAACTGCGAGATCCCGATCGCAGCAAGGGATTCCAGCACCGCCCGGGTGGTCACCAGGGCACGGGTGGACGGCCCAAAAATGTGCGATTTGGCCTGGTAGTAGGCCGTCACATCGCCGTGGAAGTCGAGATGGTCCTGGTACAGGTTGGTGATGACCGCGAACGCGGGCGGGGTGCGCAGCAGTGCGCACTGCTGGCTGGACAGTTCGGCGACCACCCATTCGTGCGCGCCGGGTTCCAGATCCGACAGCGGGGTCCCGATGTTCCCGGCGGCGACCGCCGGGACGCCCAGTGTGGTCAGCAGATGCGCCAGGAAGGCGGCGGTGGTGCTCTTGCCCTTGGTGCCGGTGACGCCGACGGTGCGGGCGCCGTGCCGGCTCATGTACCAGTCCGCGGCGTTGGACACCTCCGGGCCGGTGCCCGATGCCGCGCCGCGGCGCAGGTCCTCGAAGACCGGATGCCGCCAGGGCACGCCGGGGCTGACGAACACGACGTCGGCCCGCCGCAGCACGGCCGGCGCGTCGGGGCCCAAATGGACTGCCAGGTTTTCGATCTCGGGCGCCTCGGTGGCGGCGCGGTCGTCGACCGCGATGATGCGGGCAGCGCCGTGCGCGGCGGCCGTGCGGGCCATCGACAGCCCCTCCTTGCCCAGCCCCCAGATGCCGACGACCCGGCCGGCCAGCTCAGTCATCGAGCAACTTCGCATACCGGTCCGGCACATGGTGTGCGGCGGGCCCGGGATCCGGGTTCACCGCGACGGCCGCCAGTTGCGTTCGCCGCCCGGCGAATTCGTCGACCAACTCCAGTCCCTGCCATTGCGGGTCGTCGATCACCGCGAGCATCGCCTCGGCGGCCTCGTAGTACTCCCCCACGCATTCGAACGGTTTGTGCACTCCGAGACCCAGGATGTCGGCCATGCCGTCCCGATTGCCGGTGTCGGCGAACAGATTGCGGCCGAAGATCTTCTCGCAGGTCGCCCGGCCCAGCCGCGGCGCCAGCAGCACGAACACGAACTGGCACTTCGGGCACTGCCCGCACCATGAGCTGGCGCGCCGACTCGGGTCCAGGGCGAACAGCCGGTTGCAGCTGGTGAACACGCCGAAGTATTCGTCCGCGGTGGCGAACCGGTCGGCGATCTGCGACTCGGACAGCCCGCGCAGCAGCGAGAAGTAGCGGTCCGGATTGAATCCGTGTCGTGCCAGCGTGTCTCGCAGCAGGCTCTCGTATGCCAGGGACTTGGACCACTGGTGGTTGATGTCGCGACCCAACCACTCCACATTGCCGATGTTCGAGGATCGTTCGTTGGACAGCACCACCGGCCCGAACCCGCGGGCGTCGGCGACCATCAGCCCGATCACGCTGTTGATCGCGGTGACCGGGACGTGGCCGTTGTAGGCCCCGGCGGCGTTGGCCTCGATCAGTTTGCGGTCGATGCTGCGCCGCACGTGCACGCTGTCCAGCCCGCTGACCTCGATGCAGCGGTCGATCGGGTCGTAGCGGTTGACGCTGAACAGCATCGGGGCGATGCCGTGCCGGCGGAACGCCTCGATGGTGACCACCGAATCCTTACCGCCGCCGACCGGCACCAGCGGGGTCGCGGCCGGATCCCAGCCGTCGGCGTCCCGCGGGCGGTCGTCGGCCGCCGGCCCGGTGATCCGGGGCGTCAGCGCGTCCGGCAGCTGGTTGGTGTAGGCGAATTCGCCGAGCCCGCCCTCGATCAGAGTGGCCAGATAACGGCGCTCGAAATCGGTGGTGGGGAAGGCGATCTCGATGTTTCCGGGGGCGGCGGCCTTGTAGTAGCTCAGCGAGCAGGTCAGCGTCAGCAGCCGGCACAGCAGCGGGTCCGGTCGCGCACCGGCGAGGATACCGCCGAAGTCGATCACCTCGGTGAAGCCGATCGGCTCCGGGCCGCGCAGCGTGTAGTGCAGGCACAGCGCGTCGCCGTCCCAGTCATGGCCGTCGATCACGAACGCGTCGAAGGACTCTCGGGGGAACGTCTCACTCATGGCCCGGCACCTCCGGCTCGAAATGGTGGGTGCCGATGACGCGGACCGGGTGGGTCTCGAACCGCGGCGACACCCACCACGCGCGTTTCGTCTCCGCCAGCACGACGGACTCCGCCCCGGACACCTCGGTGTCGAGCAGTCCGGCGGGCTGTAGCAGCATCAGCCGGTCGGTACCGAGACCGGTCATCCCGGCGCTGGTCTCGACGATCAGGGCGCCCAACCGCGGGCCACCGATCAGCGCACCGTCCCCGTACACCTCGTCGGCGTACCCGGCACCGCGCAACTCGCGCTCGTGCAGGTCGGCCTCGGCGGCGCTGCTGGTGCGGGCCGCCATCCGGCGCCAGTGCGGGGTGCGGTCCTCGACCGGTCCCGGCCGCACGGCCACCGCCACTGGCTCGGCCCGGACGGGTTCGATCACCGTGCCGGACACCACGAACCCGGCGTGACCGCCCACCTCGAGCAGCTGGATCCGGGCGGCCACCGTGACCTCCCCGTACCGGATGGCGGTCTCGGCGAGGAATCCGTGCACTGCGTCGTGCAGCACGGTGACCGGTGGGATCGCGGTGCCGAAGAAGCGGGCGGCCTCATCGAGCCGCCGCCAGAGCGGGGCGACGTCGGCGGTGCGGCCGCACCTCAGCGGGGCGGTGAGTGTGGGATGGGCGCCCAGACCGGCGACCAGAGCGGAGGCTGAGACGAACTCCAAGGTACTCATCGACTCGCCGATCCTACCGCAGCCAACAGCGGCGATACTGGGGCGATGAGGATGGCGCAGGCCCGGATCACCCGGCTGACCGAGGCCGACTGGCGGGTGTTCGCCGGGATGCGGCTGCGCGCGCTGACCGATTCGCTGGGTACCGAGGATCCGCAGTACCGGCTGGAATCGACCTTCACCGCGGCACAGTGGCGCCGCCGGTTGCGGGCGCACGCCCAATTCGCGGCCGTGATCGACAACCGGCCGGTCGGACTGATCGGTGCGCAACGGCAGAGCTCCGAATCGGTGTATCTGTACTCGCTGTGGCTGGACCCCGCCGCACGCGGGCTCGGTCTGGGCCGCACCCTGGTGGCCGAGGCGGTGAACTGGGCGCGGGCGCAGCGGGCCCAGCGCGTGACGTTGCGGGTCCATGTGCAGAACGCGACCGCGCGGGCCGTCTACGAGAGCCTGGGGTTCACGCTGATGGCCCCGGAGACCGGCGCCGCCGGCGAGGTCATGATGACGCTGACGGTGAGTTGATGTCCGGCCGGTAGCGGTACATGACGGCGCGCAGCCGGTCCATCGCCTGCACGGCGCGGTCCTTGTCGACCGCCTGGATCGCCAGCACGGGGGTGTATTCGTCGTCGGCCAGATCGACCCGGGCCCACCGGGCGCCGCGCGGGAACGATACGTCCACCACGTCGGACCACGGAATCAGCTTGTAACCCAATGCGTTCCGCACCGAGATTCCAGCGGCCCCGGCGCGCAACCGCGGCCGGGCGAGCAGCAGCACGACCGAGGCGAGCGTGATGCCGACGAGCGCGATACCGACCTGGTCGGCGGTCCGGAACAGCACGCCACTGGACCCGATCTTGAGCAGGAACCCCACCCCGATGTGCGTGGCCGCGATCACGAACGCGATTCCGTAGACGAAGTACGGCGTCAGGTGTGGTTTGACCTCGAGCTCCCAGCCCGCGTCTGGCGAATCGCTCATGACGCCAGGTCGCGTAGGACCAGCGCCGTGGACAGCGCCGCCGCGGCCGCCTGGGCGCCCTTGTCCTCGCTGGAGTTGGGCAGGCCGGCCCGGGCCAGCGCCTGCTGTTCGGTGTTGGTGGTCAGCACGCCGTTGGCGACCGGGGTGCGCTGATCCAGCGAGACCCGGGTCAGGCCCTGGGTGACCGCATCGCAGACATAGTCGAAATGCGGTGTCTCGCCACGGATCACCACGCCGAGCGCCACCACGGCGTCGTACTTGGCGGCCAGTGCCTGTGCGACGACCGGGATCTCGATCGCCCCGTGCACGCGGACCACCGCCGGATCGGTGACGCCGAGCTGTTTGGCCGCACGCCGCGCACCCTCGAGCAGGGCGTCACAGATCTTGGGATGCCAGGTGCTGACCACGATGCCCAGCGACACCGAGGAGGCGTCGACGTCGGGCAGATCGGGGATCGCGCCGCTGTGGCCGCTCATCGGGCACCGCCGAACTCGCCGGGGGTGGCCTCGTCGTAGTCCTCGAGACCGATCAGGTCGTGGCCCATCCGGTCGCGTTTGGTCATCAGGTAGCGGATGTTCTCGGCGTTGGCGCGCACCGGCAGCGGCACCCGCTCGGTGATGTGCAGGCCGTAGCCGTCCAGCCCGACCCGCTTGGCCGGGTTGTTGGTGAGCAGCCGCATGGAGCGCACACCCAGGTCTACCAGGATCTGCGCGCCGATGCCGTAGTCCCGTGAGTCGGCGGGCAGGCCGAGCTCCAGATTGGCGTCCACGGTGTCGGCGCCGGCGTCCTGCAGCTGGTAGGCCTGCAGCTTGTGCAGCAGGCCGATACCGCGGCCCTCGTGGCCGCGCATGTACAGCACGATGCCGCGGCCCTCCTGGGCCACCATCGCCATCGCGGCGTCCAGCTGCGGGCCGCAGTCGCAGCGCCGAGAGCCGAACACGTCACCGGTGAGGCATTCAGAATGCACTCGGACCAGCACATCGTGCCCGTCGAACTCGGGGCCGGTGATGTCGCCTCGCACCAGCGCCACGTGCTCGACATCCTCGTAGATCGAGGTGTAGCCGACGGCCCGGAACTCGCCGTGCCGGGTCGGGATGCGGGCCTCGGCGATGCGCTCGATGTGCTTCTCGTGCTTGCGGCGCCACTCGATGAGATCGGCGATGGAGATCAGGGCCAGATCGTGCTCGTCGGCGAAGATGCGCAGCTCGTCGGTCTGGGCCATGGCGCCCTCGTCCTTCTGGCTGACGATCTCGCAGATCGCCCCGGCGGGCTGCAGCCCGGCCAGCCGTGCCAGGTCGACGGCGGCCTCGGTGTGACCGGGCCGGCGCAGCACGCCGCCGTCCTTGGCGCGCAGCGGCACCACGTGGCCGGGCTTGGTGAAGTCGTCGGCGACGGCGTTCGGGTCGGCCAGCGCGCGCATGGTGGTGGCCCGGTCGGAGGCGGAGATCCCGGTGCCGACGCCCTGCTTGGCATCGACGGTCACGGTGTAGGCGGTGCCGTGCTTGTCCTGGTTCACCGCGTACATGGGCAGCAGCCCGAGCCGGTCGCAGACCGAACCGTCCAGCGGCACACACAGGTAACCCGAGGTGTAGCGAACCATGAAGGCGACCAGTTCCGGCGTGGCCTTCTCGGCCGCGAAGATCAGGTCTCCCTCATTCTCGCGGTCTTCGTCGTCGATGACGACGACGGCCTTGCCCGCCGCGATGTCGGCCACCGCCCGTTCGACGGAATCCAGCCTCGTCATCTTTAGCCACCTTCATCTGATTCGTGAGCGACCCATTCGGCGCATCGGCACACACCGAACGGCTTCACCAGTATGAACCACGCTCTATCAACAGTTATTGCCCGCCGGTCCAATACCGGACCGACGGGCAATGTGAGCCTGGATACGCTGGTCAGAACACGTATGTCACTTCCGTCACAGCCGGGGCGTCATCGGCCCCGGCCTGCGAGTCCCGATACCGGACGGTGAACGTCTCGCCGGGATGGCGGCCTTGGGCCTTCGGTGCCATCGACTCGTAGTGCACCGCCCATTTCCCCGGCGCCGTGCTCGCGATCATGACGAAACCGTGCGGGTCGGTCTGGTGCACCGAATACCTGGCGCCGGGGCCCACCCCCGCGATGGTGGTGGTCCAGTCCCCGGTCGACAGCCCCTGCCCGCGGCCGCTGGCACCGACCGTGCGGTGCGCCGCATCGTCGCTCCAGGCGCCGTCCAGCGGTGGGCACACGGTGACGGTGGCGACCGTGAGCGAGCGGCCGTAGCCGTCGGTGCCCAGGATGGTGAAGCTGTCCTCCGCGGACCCGTGCGCCCCCGGCACCCGGGTGTAGAGGTAGCCGCCGAACTGGTCGACCCGCGCGATGCCTTTGCTCGGGGCGACGCCCAGGCCGAAGGTCAGCGGGATATCGTCGTCGACCAGCAGCCGGCCGCGCTGCACGCCGGGTGCCGTGCTGCGAGTTTGCGCTTCGATCGTGAGGTGGGCCTGCGCCACCACGGTGATGTCGGCGGTCGCACCATCCGGATCGATCGCCCTGACGACGAACCGGTCGACCTCCGGAGTCGCCGCGGCGTCACCGACCGGCGGGACGAAGAGGAACTCTCCGGTGTCCGGGTCGAGCTGGACCAGTCCGCCCTTCTCGGAGAGCGCCGATTCCTCGGTGGAATCCGCCGGATTCGACGGATTGGCCAGGCTGTAGGTCACCCGCGCACCGTCCCAGGCCGCCGCGTCGATGCGACCGGTCAGCACACCGTTGGGGGTGGGTCGGCCGCCGAGAGCGGCCCCGGACAGCAGTACGTCTGCGGGCAGGATCGCGACGACGACGTGCGCCTGGGCCCGGGTGTCGTGGGCGTCGACGACCTCGACGGTGAAGGTGTCGACTTTGTCCCGGAAATCGGTGCTGGTGCGGGCGATCTGCCGGGCCGGTACCGACGGGGTGTAGGTGAACCGCCCGGTGCCCGGATCGACCGCGACAAGGCCGCCCCGGGCGGTGGTGGCGAATTCCGGTTCGAACCGCACCTCCCGGCCGTCCTCCCCCACGATCCGCACCGAGCCGCGGACCATGCCGGTGAGCGGGTCCGGATCACCCAGGGAGACATACGGATCCAGCGGCGGCGCGGCCGGAACCGGGATCCTCGCCTCCAGAATCGCGGTGTCCGTGCCGAACCCGGGTACCGCGGTGATGCCGACACCGCTGACCGGCCCGCGGATGATCCCGGACACGTCATAGGTGCGCGGCAGGTCGTCGATCGTCATATGCGAATCTCCCTGGTTGGGTAGGAGTCTCGGGTATCGGGCCTACCAGGTCTTGGTCGCGCTGGCCTGCACGCCGGTGACCACACCGTTGACGGTCACGTAGTAGTTCTCGGTGACGGTGAGACGACTTCCGCTCCAGAGCGTGCTGGTGTACACATTCCGCCCGCCGAAGGTGAAGCTCGACCCGTTGTGACTGAAGGTCAGGCTGTCGCCGTCATCCTCATCGACGTTGACCCCGCTCACGGTGCCGGCCAACCGGGTGCCGCCGGAGATGGTCGGGGCCTTGTTCATGGCATAGATGGCCACCGACACCGAATAGGTTGTGCTGCCGCCGAATCCGTCCAGCGCGGTGGCCGAGAAGGTATCCGCGATCGTACTGCCGGAGGCGCCGATCCGCGCCGCCTCGTGGAAGTAGGAGTACCCCTTCTCGATGGTGTAGGTGAAGGTGCCGTTGGCATTGATCACCACGGTGCCGCCGTTGCCGGTGGAGAACGACCCGGCGGTGAAGGTGACGTTGTCACCGTCGGCGTCGGTGGCCTTGAGCGTGCCGGTGGTGGTCTGTTTCAGGGTGCCGAGGCCGATGATCCTGTTGTCATCGATCGTGGACGGGTTGAAGACTGTCGAGCCGGCCACCGGGGCGGCGTTGGCCACCGTCGGGGTGACGTTCACCGTCGCGATGATCACCGAGTTGCCGTTGGCATCGGTCGCCCTGATGGTGAAGGTGTCACCCGGTGTCTGGGTGTGCCCCAGGGCGCCATTGCGGGTGTAGGTGAAGGCCCCGGTGGAGGTCACCGTCACGGTGCCCTTGGTGCCCTGACTGCCCACCGTGTAGGTCAATCCGGTGTTGCCGGCCGTGTTCAACGCTCCGGTGACCACATTGGCGGTCGAGGTGTTGACGCCGGTGACCGGGGACGGGGTGGTGAGCCCGGTCAAGTTGATCGTCGCCGTGGTGACGCCGCCGTGGCCGTCGTTGACCTGCACCTGGAACGAGTCCGTGGTCTTACCTGCGGTCGGGATGTAGGTGAACGAGTTGCCGCTGAACCGGACGATGCCGCCGTTGGCGGTGGCCGCGGTGCCGCCCGTCCCGCCGATCAGGCTGTAGGTCAGCGAATCCCCGTCATCATCGGAGCCGTTGAGGGTGCCGCGCACCACACCCAGTGCGTCGGTGGTCTTGCCACCAACCGACACGTTGGAGGACGGTGCGGCGTTCAGCTTCTCGATCGGGATGGACACCACGATGGTGGAGCTGGCGCCGAACGAGTCGGTGACCGTGATGCTGAAGGAGTCGGCGACCTGGTTGCCGGTGGCCCCGACCTGGGAAGCGTTGTGGTAGTAGGCCCGCACCTTACCGATGCGGTAGGTGAACGACCCGTCCGAGGACACGTACACCAGGCCACCGTTGTCCGTCGCTCGACCCAAGGGCGTCGTTTCGTAGCTCAGCGCATCGCCGTCCGCGTCGACCGCATTGATCTTGCCCTTGGTCTCCTGCCAGATCACGCCCAGCACGTTGGTCGCGTCGGACTCGGTGACGATGAGCGGACCGGGGGCGGGCGCCGTGTTCGGGATGACCGGGGTCACGGTAACGGTGGCGATCTTCATGGTCAGACCGAAGGCCGTGCCGATGATGTCGAAGGTGTCGCTGGTTCCGCCGGTGTGGCCGGTCGCGGTCCGGGTGTAGGTGTAGTTCACACCGTCGAACGTGACGGTGCCGAAGCCCGCGCCGGTGGCGCTGAACGAGCTGAACAATCCGGTGTTGGCCGCATTTGCGAGGCTGACCGAACCGGTCGTGATGCCAGGCGCGCCATTGGTCTTCGTCACATTGACGTCGTTCAACGGGGTGGCCGGCACGATGCCGTTCGGGACGACGAGCACGGTGGTGAGGCCGCCACGGCCGTCGTCCACGGTGACGCTGAACGAGTCGTAGTAGCCCAGCACCCCGCCGGTCCGCGGGATGTAGGTGTAGTTGCCTTCGGCGTCGACGTGCGCGATGCCGCCGCCCTCGGTGTACACCGCGCCGGCACCGTTGGAACCGGCGATGTAGTAGGTCAGCGGATCGTTGTCGAGGTTGATCACCCCGGTGATCCGGCCGCGCACCACACCATTGGAATCGGGGACGACGTTGCTGGGAACGCCGCCGGTCGGCGCCAGGTTCCACTGCGGAATGTTCACCGTGACAAGCACATCCACACTCTTGCCGGCCGGATCGGTGACGGTGATGGTGAAGGTGTCGATCTTGTCGGCGGCCGTCGCGCCGCTCGCGCTGGCGGCGTTGCGCGCCGCGACCGAGGCGGTGTAGGTGTAGTCACCGGTGAGCCCGTTGACCAGCACCGCGCCCTTCGCGGTGTCGATGATCAGCGGCGTGTAGGTGTGCACGAGGTCGTCGTCGTCGACGACGATCCGGCCCGACACCGTGCCGAGGACGGAACTGCTGCCGGTGTTCTGGTAGGTCGCCGTGGGGGTCTGGTTGACCTGGGTCGACAGCTGCACGGTGAAGGTCGCACTGTCCGCCGAGAGCAGCCCGCCGTCCCAGGCGGTGATGGTGACCAGGTCGGTGGTGATGGCCAGCGGCAGCGAGGCGGCATGCGGGTTGTAGGGCGTGTAGGTGAACGTGTAGGTCACCCCGTCGGCGGCCGGCGTCGGGTTCACCGCGATGGTGCCCAGCAGCGCCGCGCTGGTGAACGTCAGGGGGTCCCCGTTGTCGTCACGGACCTTGAACGTGCCGGTCAGCACACCGGTGGTGTGATTGGTGTGGGTGATGGTCGGGGTCGACTCGAAGACCGGCGCCACGTTGATCTGGGCGACGGTCACGGTGATGGTGACCTCGGTGACCCCGCCGTGCAGGTCGTCCACAGACAGCGTGAAGGTGTCGGTTCCGCCCGCGGCGCGGATCGAGAGCGACGGCGTGTAGGTGTAGATGTTGCCGAGCACGGTCACCAGACCACCCCGGGTGCTCAACCCGGTCGGCAGGACGATCGGGAGGTCGCCGTCCGGATCGTCGATGTCCAGAGTGCCGGTGATGGTGCCCAGGACCGGGTCGGTGAACGTGTCGGGGTTGACGGTGACGGTCGGGGCCCCGTTGGAGCTGATGATGTCCACGGTGACCGTGGTGGGCAGCAGGGTGATCCCGCCGCGACCGTCGTTGGCCCAGATGCTCACGATGTCGGACTTCGCGCCGAGCAGCGTCGCCGCCAGATGCCGCGCGGTGTCGGACGGCGTGTAGGTGAAGGTGCCGTCCTCGTTGCGCACGACGGTGCCGAAGAGGGCCGTGGCGGTGTACGTCAGCGCGTCGCCGTCGGGGTCGGTGGCGTTCGCGACGATGGTCACCTTGCCGGTCGACCCATCCGAACCGGTCACCTGGGCCTTGCCGTCGTCCTCGAAGACCGGCAGGTTGTTGACGCCCAGGCCCGGGTAGCGGAAGGTCACCGTGAACTCGGCGTTGTTGCCTTCCGGGGTGAGCGGGTGCTCAAGGAAGCCCAGCGAGTCGTTGATCCGCACGGTGAAGGTGACGTCGGCACCGTTGTTGAGGTCGTCCAACGAGGTGGGCAAGAAGGTGAACGACCCGTCCGGCAGCATGGTGATCAGGCCGTTGGAGGGCTGATCGCTGACCGTGTAGACCAGCGGATCACCATCGGGATCGACGCTGGTCAGCTTCCAGGTGAACGGCAGCGGGCCGGCCGCGAGCGTGGGAGCGCCCGGCAGATGATTGGTGGCCAGCCGCTCGTAGCGCTGATACGCCGCGGACAGCAGGATGTACGCCCCGAAGGTGAACAGCGTCGGTTGGCCGTTCCAGTACGTCCCCTGCATCACCGCCTGCAGCGTCATCACGAAACCGGCCGCGACCTGGGTGGGATTGAGGATCGGGTTCGGGTCGTAGGCCGGCAGCACCGCGTCGAGCCAGCTCGCGATGGCCTTGACCGCACCCATGAACGGATCGAATTCCGGGATGGACGGGGGCGGCGGGACGATGTCCTCGACGTCGATCAGCGCCGAGGCGAGCGCCGTCGGGGTGGGCGCCGGGTCGTTGCCGGCGATCAGCCCGGATGCGCCGTCGGCCTCGGGGATCTCGATGGTGCCCGGATCGGTCCCGGCCGGCGGCTCGCCGGATGCGTCGGTTTCCGGGGCGGTGGTTTCGGGTGCTGGGGGCTCGGTGGTCCCGCCGGCCACATCCGTTCCGTCACCGGTGCCGTCGACGATCTCGCCGCCGGCGGTGTCCTCGCCGGGATCGCCGGCGCCCGCGCCAGGTTCGGTGCCGTCGGCCGGCTCGCCGCCGGTCAGACCGGTGCCGGCGTCACCGCCGTTCTCGGCGCCGAGGCCGTCCCCGGCGCCCTGACCGCCGTCGCCGTCGGCGCCGAGGTCGGTGCCGAGATCGTCGTCGAGGTCGGCCTCGGGGTCCGCGTCGGGGTCCTCGTCGAGGTCTCGATCACCGAGACCGCCGCCGAGGCCGCTGCCACCGAGGCCACCGTCATCGTCATCGTCATCGCCGTCATCGCCGTCATCGTCGTTCACCGACGAGGGGCCCGTGCCCAGGGTGCCGCCCGCGCGCGGGCCGGCGTTCACCCCACCGGAGCCGCTGCCGGAATCGTTGGAGCCGGTCTCCGAGGAACCCGAGTCCGAGGAGGTGCCCCCGGAGGACGACGAATCGGAGCCCTCGGCTGCCGCGACGGCCGGCGCGGCCGTGATCGTCAGCCCGAGGAACGCGGCGACGGCGAGTTCGCTGGTGCGCACCCGCTTCTTCGCCGGCTTCTTCCGATGTGTCGCCATGTCGCTCCTTGAGGCTCAGACCGCTCCGCCTAACATCCGTGGTCTGAGACCCAGCCCACAGATGTTATTAACTGCGCGGTAAGTTAACACGTCCGTCAATAACTGGAAAGCGCATTCTGAGAAAGTCCTGAGCACAGAATTCGCGAACTGTCCCCCATTCGACGGACAGTTCCGCGACCTCCCCCGAACAGCACCGCAGTCAGCGCGCTTATGTGCGAGGAATAAATTTGCGGCTAGCAAAACCTGGCCCGAGCCGGCCCCCGGCCCGGAAGCGGAGGAACGTTGCCGACACCATCGCCGACGGTATTCTCAGGCCCTCCCGCCGCGGCCCACCGAAGTGGCCACCAACAGGCAAAACACCCACAGGTGAGTCGTGCGGAGAATCGGCCGTGAATCCGCGCCCCGATTGCACGATCAGAACAGTGCCGACCGATCGGGACGTCGGTACCAGAAATCAGTTAGCTTAAGCAAGCAGGTGGCGGAATCGGCCAAAAAGCGCAACCGACGCATCGCCACGAGGCGGCGCCGTGCTGAGCACCGGACAAAAATCTCCGAGAATTTTTTCGCCGCGCGAGTGTCGCGTCCGGACCCCGCCGTGTTGCTATCGGTGCACGGAGCAAAGAATCAGCGGTCGCGCTGAGCGATCAGCCGCTCGACGTACTTCGCGATGACATCCACTTCGAGATTCACCGGAGTCCCGACGGAGGCGTTGCCGAGGGTGGTGAGCGACAGCGTGGTGGGGATCAGCGACACCTCGAACCAGTCGTCGCCGAGCCCGGAGACCGTCAGGGAGATCCCGTCGACGGTGATCGATCCCTTCTCCACGACGTAACGGGACAACTCGGCGGGCAGCGAGATCCGCACGACCTCCCAGTTCTCCGACGGGGTGCGACCGATGACCTCACCGGTACCGTCCACGTGACCCTGCACGATGTGCCCGCCGAGCCGGCTGTTCACCGCGGCGGCGCGCTCCAGGTTCACCTGGCTGCCGACGCCGACCGCACGCAGGCTGGACCGGTTGAGGGTCTCGGCCATCACATCGGCGGTGAACGCGCCGCCGGGCAGCACCTCGACCACCGTCAGGCATACCCCGTTGACTGCGATGGAGTCGCCGTGGCCGGCATCGGAGGTGACCACGGGCCCGCGGATCTCGAAACGCGCGGCATCCGCGAGATCCTCTTTGCCGACGACTTCGCCGAGCTCCTCCACGATTCCGGTGAACATGGTGGCAAGGTTAGCGGGCGTCGTCCGGGACCCCGCAGGACACGTAGCCCGGGTTCACTCGGTTAGACCTACTACGATGCACAGCATGCAGACGCGCCCCCGTGCAGTCCGGTTCCTCCTGACCTTCTCCGCCACCTTGATGGCCCTCCTGTTCGGCTCCGCGGCCCTCGTCGGCTGCGGGTCGAAGACCAACGACGCGCCGCTACCCGACGCGGCCACGTTGCTCACCGACTCCGCCGAGACCACCCGCGGCGAGCAGAGCGTGCACCTGCAGCTGACCGTCAACGGTGAGATCAAGGAACTGCCCATCGCCACCCTGAGCGGTGACCTGACCAACGCCCCGGCCGTCGCGGCCCAGGGCACCGCCGACCTCATCTTCCTGGGCCAGAAGCTGACCGACGTCGGCTTCGTCGTCGTCGACGGCGACCTGTACGGCGCCATCACCAAGGGCGGCAACATGCAGAACTTCGGCCCCGCCGTTGACATCTACGACGTCTCGGCGATCCTCAACCCGGACAACGGCCTGGCCAACGTGCTGTCCAGCTTCACCGACGCCCAGGCCGTCGGCCGCGAAGCCGTCGGCGGATCCGACGCGGTGAAGATCACCGGCACCGTGCCCGCCGAGGCGGTCAACAGGATCGCCCCGCAGCTCAAGGCGAGCGCCCCGGCGCCGGCCACCGCGTGGATCCGTGAGGACGGCGATCACCAGCTGGCCCAGGTCATGCTGGAGCCTTCGGCCGGCAACACCATCACGATGACCCTCACCGACTGGGGCAAGGCCGTCACCGTCACGAAGCCCGGTAGCTGATGTCGGCGGCGAACAGCCACCGGGCCGCGGGTTCGGCGGCTTCGAGCCGCCGCATCGCCATCAGCGCGGGCAGCCTGGCGGTCATGCTCGGCGCCCTCGACACCTATGTCGTGGTGACGATCATGACCGACATCATGCGCGACGTCGGTATCCCGATCAATCAGATCCAACAGGTCACGCCCATCGTGACGAGTTACCTGCTGGGGTACATCGCGGCCATGCCGCTGCTGGGTAAGGCCTCCGACCGGTTCGGCCGCAAGCTGGTGCTGCAGGCCAGCCTGGTCGGCTTCGCGGTCGGCTCGGTCGTCACCGCACTGTCGGGCGACCTGACCACCCTGGTCATCGGGCGCGTCATCCAGGGCATCGCCAGCGGTGCGCTGCTCCCGGTCACTCTCGCCCTAGCCGCCGATCTGTGGGCCGCACGCAACCGGGCCGCCGTGCTCGGCGGCATCGGCGCCGCCCAGGAACTCGGCAGCGTGCTCGGTCCGCTGTACGGCATCGCGGTGGTGTGGGCGCTGAACACCTGGCGCGACGTGTTCTGGATCAACGTGCCGATGGCCGTCGTCGCGATGGTGATGATCCACTTCAGCCTGCCCTCGCGGGATCCCGACGAGCCGAAGCAGAAGGTCGACGTAGTCGGCGGTGTCCTGCTGGCCATCGCCCTCGGGCTGGCGGTCGTGGCGCTGTACAACCCGTCACCCGACGGTAAGAACCTGCTGCCCAGCTACGGCATCCCACTGTTGGTCGTGGCGGCGCTGACCTTCGCCGGGTTCTTCGTCTGGGAGAAGAAGGCCACCACCCGTCTGCTCGAACCGGCGGGTGTGCAGTTCCGGCCATTCCTGGCCGCGCTGGCCGCCTCCCTGACCGCCGGCGCCGCCCTGATGGTGACGCTGGTCAACGTCGAACTGTTCGGCCAGGGTGTGCTCGGCATGGACCAGATCGGCGCGGCCGGTCTGCTGCTGCGCTTCCTGATCGCCCTGCCGATCGGTGCGCTGCTGGGCGGCTGGCTGGCCACCCGCCTCGGCGACCGCCCGATCGCGGTCGCCGGTCTGCTGATCGGCGCCTTCGCCTACTGGCTCATCTCGCACTGGACGGTCGATGTGTTGTCGGCCCGCCACGACTTCGGGCTGTTCACCCTGCCGACGTTCGACACCGACCTGGCGCTGGCCGGCTTCGGTCTGGGGCTGGTCATCGGCCCGCTGACCTCGGCGGCGCTGCGCGTGGTGCCGGCCGCCGAGCACGGGATCGCCTCGGCCGCGGTGGTCGTCGCGCGGATGATCGGCATGCTGATCGGCATGGCCGCGCTGTCGGCGTGGGGGCTGTACCGGTTCAACCAGATCCTGGCGTCGCTGCCGGTGGTCGAGACCGGCAACATGATGGACGCCGGACGGCAACTGATGGAGAACACCCGGATCGCCTACACCATGCAGTACGGCGAGATCTTCGCCATCACCGCGGTGGTGTGCGTGGTCGGCGCGTTGGCCTCCGTGCTGATCAGCGACCGCGGAACCCCGGAGGAGCAGGACGGCGCCGATGACCGGCAGCGCAAGGACTCCGACAGCTCGGCCTTCCCGACTCCCCCACCGGCCTGAATCAGGCCGTGCGGATCAGCGGCGACCCGTTCGATCGGTCGACCGATGCCAGCACCTCGCGGGCCGCCCGTGCCGCCGCGGCAGCCCGCACCGCGGCGGGTGCGTCGCTGTCCAGCGGCGCCTCCACGCTGATCGGAATCCCGGCGGGCAGGGCCTGCAGCATCGACATCAGATCGATGCCGCCGGCACCGGGCAACAAACGGGCACAACGGCCTTGGTGCATCATCTCGTGCACGGTGGCGGGCCGCCGCGCCGGCGCATCGCAGATCTGGGCATAGCGGATCCACTCGCGTGGCAGTGCGGCCAGGTCGTCCGGCGTGTTGCCGGCCCGCTCGTAGTGGATGGCGTCGACGAGCAGACCCACCCGCGCCTGGCAGGCGGTGACGATCCCGGCGCCCTCGCGCAGATCCCGCACCTGGGTCCACGGCATCGGTTCCAGGTTCGGGGTCAGACCGTATTCCGCTGCCAGCAAGGACAATTCGGTGAGGTTATCCGCGGTCCTGCGGTGGTCCTCGTCGTTGCCGGTGACCAGGATCTCGGTGGCCCCCAGGAAGGCGCCGGTCGCCAGGACGGCCTCGAAGTCGGCACGCACCCGGGTCTCCGGGCGCAGCCGCAGCACCTCGATGTCGATCAGCCGCAGCCCCGAATCATCCAGTCGGCGTTTGGTTTCCCGGATCAGCGGGGTGATTCCGAGGGTGGGCCGCACCGGCTCCTGCGGGGTGGCGCGGATGAGCCGCAACCCGACGGCGTCGAAACCCGCCTCGGCGGCGCAGGACACCAACTCGGCGGGATCCAGTTCCAGCACCGTGAGCGGCGCCAGCGAAATCGGGTGCTGCCCGCCACTGCCCCGCGGCGGACCCAACGCGCTCATCACCATCTCCTCGCGGCTCGGTCATCGTCACGGGAATCGCCGTACGACAGCAATGATCGCCCATCGAGGCATTTTTCAGGGGTCTACGTCCGCCGGTGACCGCCGGACGGTGACGAAGATTACGCAACCCGATCTGCGGATTCAGCAAATCGGCAGCGTCAGCAGCGCTCCAGGCCCGGTGCCATGATCTTGGGGCGCGTCGGTACTCGGTGGGCTGCGGCCCCACCCGGAGCACGCCGAAGACCAGGGATTTGACCTGTTGCGGGGTGACCGGCCCGCTGCTGAGCCAGTCCTGCAGTGCAGTCATGCTCGTTGTCCTTTGTTAGTGCTTTCCCGAGAGCGGCTCGTCGGTGAAGGCGCTTGGCCGAAGTCTACCGGCGCACCCGCCACCGCACAGGGCTACAGCACCCGGTGATTCGTTCCACTCCAACCGATCTCGACATCACATCCCATCCCGGATGTGTCCAGGGTCACACCGCGGTGATCAGTTCGGCACTAGGCTGAGCCGCACATCCGGTCCGATCGCCTCGATGCCGTCGAAGCGCCAGCGCTGGGCGCCGGCGATGCTGAGCACACCGACGTCGTCGACCGCGGTGATCGGGCCGCCGAGCAGGATCGGCGCGACGTAGGCGAGGATCCGGTCGATCACCCCGGCCCGCAGGAAGGCCCCGGCCAGCGTCGGCCCACCCTCCAGCAGCACCGCGGTCCGATCCGACAGCGCCCGGATCACCTCGTGCGGATCGCGGGTCCGGATCACCATGGTGCGGGAGTCGTCGTTGAGCACATTGGCTTCCGAGGAGATCTCGCGCTCCCCCACCACCACGCGCAGCGGCTGCCGGTCGGCGAGGCTGCCGTCGGACCGCCGCGCGGTCAGCGTCGGATCGTCGACGAACACGGTGCCGGTACCCACCAGGATCGCCTCCACCACGGCGCGCCGGCGATGCACATCGGCGCGGGCGGCCTCACTGGTGATCCACTGGCTGCTGCCGTCTGCGGCGGCACTGCGGCCGTCCACGCTGGTCGCGAATTTCCATGTCACATGCGGCAATCCGGTGCGCTGCTTGTGCAGCCATTCGCGCAGCGGCCCGCCCGCCACCTCGGTGGCCAGCACACCGGACCGCACCTCGACCCCGGCCTGGCCCAGCCGGGAGGACCCGCCGGCCGCCACCGGGTTGGGGTCCGCCACGGAGTACACCACCCGGGACACCCCGGCGGTCAGCAGCGCGTCGACGCACGGCGGGGTGCGGCCGTGATGGTTGCACGGTTCCAGGGTGACCACGGCGGTCCCGCCGCGGGCCAGCTCACCGGCCCGGCGCAGCGCGACCACTTCGGCGTGCGCCCCGCCGGTCGGTTCGGTGGCCCCGACACCGACCACCTCACCGGCGGCATCCAGGATGACCGCGCCGACGGGCGGATTGGGATAGGTCGCACCTTTGACGCGTTCGGCCTGTTCGACGGCCAGCCGCATGGCGGCGTCGAGGTTCACGTCCTGATTCACAAGGTCAGGTGCGGCGACGCGGCCCCGGCCTGACGGCGGAGCTGGCGTACCGCCTCGGCCGGATCGGCCGCGCTGTACACCGCCGAACCCGCCACGAAGCAGTCCACACCGGCCTCGGCGGCCGCCTCGATGGTGTCGGCGTTGATGCCGCCGTCGATCTCCACCAGGATCGTCAGCTCACCGGCGTCCACCAGCCGACGCACGGTGCTGACCTTGGCGAGCACCTCCGGCATGAACTTCTGCCCGCCGAAGCCGGGTTCCACCGACATCACCAGCAGCGTGTCGAACTCGTGCAGAATCTCCAGGTACGGCTCCAGGGCGGTGCCGGGCTTCAGCGACAGTCCGGCCTTGGCGCCGGCCGCCCGGATATCGCGGGCCACGCCCACCGGGTTGTCGGTGGCCTCGGCGTGGAAGGTGACGTTGTAGGCGCCGGCCTCCGCGTACGGCGGGGCCCACTTCTCCGGCTGCTCGATCATCAGATGGCAGTCCATCGGGATGTCGGTGGCCTTGAGCAGGCTCTCCACCACCGGCAGGCCGAGCGTCAGATTGGGCACGAAATGGTTATCCATCACGTCGACGTGCAACCAGTCCGCACCGGCCACGGCGGCGACCTCGTCGGAGAGCCGAGCGAAGTCGGCGGAGAGGATGGACGGAGCGATGAGAGGACCTGCCATGCCGGTCAGCCTACTTTCAGTGCCGCGGCGAACATCGCATCGGTGCCGTGCTGATGCGGCCACAGCTGCACATGCGGGCCGTCGCCGAGTTCATCCACCCCGGGGAAGAACTCCCGGGTGTCCAGGGCGGTGACCGGGTGGCGGCGCAGCGCATCGGCCACCACACCGACCGTCTCGGCCAGGTGCGGCGAACAGGTCGCATACAGCACCACCCCACCGGGCCGGGTCAGCGCGATGGCCGCGGCCAGCAGTTCCTTCTGCAGCTTCGCCAGCGGGGGCACATCGCCGGGTTGGCGCCGCCAGCGGGCCTCCGGTCGGCGGCGCAGCGCGCCCAGGCCGGTGCAGGGCGCGTCGACCAGCACCCGGTCGAAGCTGCCCGGGGCCAGCCCGGACTCCCGCCCGTCGACCCGCAGCACGTCGACGGGCAGGCCCGCGGTGTTCTGCTCGACGAAGTCCGCCCGGTGCTCGGCCGGCTCCACCGCGGTGACCCGGGCGCCCTCGGGCGCCAGCGCGGCGATCAGCGCGGTCTTACCGCCCGGGCCCGAGCACAGGTCCAGCCAGCGGCCGCCGTCGACGCCGTCGACCTCGGCCAGGGTGAGGGCGCGGGCCACCAGCTGGGAGCCCTCGTCCTGGACCAGGGCCGCACCCTCGCGCACGGCCGTCAGCTCGCCCGGGTCACCGCCGGGCAGGTACACCGCGTACGGCGAGTAGCGGCCCACGGTGCCCCCGGTCTGGGCGGCCAGCTGCTCCGCGGTCAGCACGCCGGGGCGGGCGACCAGGTGCACCACCGGGCGTTCGTCGTCGCTGGCCAGCAACTCCGGGAGTTGCCCGGCCCGGGCGCCGAGCGCGTCGACGAAGGCCTGGGCGACCCAGCGGGGATGCGCATGCACGAAGGCGGCATGCCCGAGCGGATCGGTGGCCGCCGCCGGCGCCAGTTCGTCGATCCAGCCCTGCTCGTCCTTGGTGGAGATGGTGCGTAGCACACCGTTGACGAAACCTGCTCGTGCCGAATCGAATTCGATACCGGCCTGGTCCACCGTGGTGTCCAGTGCGGCGTGCGCGTCCACCCGGGTGCGCAACAACTGGTAGGCGCCCAGGCGCAGCAGATCCAGCAGCACCGCATCGATCTGGTCGACCGGGCGGCCGGCCGCGGCCGCGATGACGGCGTCCAGCATGCCGCGGGTGCGGCAGGTGCCGTAGGCCAGTTCGGTGGCGAACGCCGCGTCGCGGCCGCTGATCCCGCGCTCGCGCAGCAGCACCGGCAGGGTGAGGTTGGCGTAGGCGTCGCGTTCGCTGACCGCACGCAGCACGTCGAATGCGGCCCGGCGGGCCGGATCCAGCGGCTTGCGCCGCGGACCCTTGCGCTGCGGGGGGCGGTTCGAGGGCTGCCGCGCGGGACGGCCGGGCCGGTTCACAGCGCACGCACCGATGCGTCCAGGCGGGCCCCGCGGGCCCAGTCGGCGGCGTTCATCGGTTTCTTGCCGGGTGGTTGCACCCAACTCAGCGCGACCGCCTGCGAACCGGTGCCGACCCACACACCGCGCCGCCCGACCTCGAACTCGCCGGCGGCCAGGGTCTTGTCCTCGTCCGGTCGCACCGGTCCCACCTTGACCCGGGTGTCGCCGATCAGGGTCCAGGCACCGGGATTGGGGGTCACCGCCCGGATCCGGCGGTCGACGGCGTGGGCGGGCAGGTCCCAGCGCACCCGGGCCTGTTCGACGGTGATCTTCGGGGCGATGGTGACGCCCTCGGCCGGTTGCGGCACCGGGCGCAGCGATCCGTCCGCGATGCCGTCCATGGTCGCCTCC
Source organism: Mycolicibacterium aurum (assembly GCA_900078775.1). Lineage (GTDB taxonomy): Bacteria > Actinomycetota > Actinomycetes > Mycobacteriales > Mycobacteriaceae > Mycobacterium > Mycobacterium aurum_A. The sequence continues at coordinate 1,589,253 of LT549889.1, read as the reverse complement.
AACAGGCCGGCACCCGAAACCGACAGTCGCTCAAGCAGATCCCCGGCGGTGTCGGTCGGGCGAACCGTCTCGGTGACCACACCGTAGATGGGACCGGAATCCAGCTCGAGCTCGATCTGGAAGGTGGTCGCGCCGGTCACCTCGTCGCCCGCGGCGATCGCCGCCTGTACCGGGGCCGCTCCGCGCCAGGCCGGCAGCAGGGAGAAGTGCAGGTTCACCCAGCCGTGGCCGGGCACCGCGAGCAGTTCCTCGCGCAGCAGCGCCCCGTAGGCGACCACCGCGCAGGCGTCCGGGGCCAGCTCGCGCAGTTCGGCGACGAACTCCGCGGTGTTCGGCCGGGCCGGCTTGAGCACCGGGATCCCGTACTCGGCGGCCACCTGCGCCACCGGCGACGGGGCTGGTTTACCGCGCCGTCCGGCCGCCGCATCGGGGCGGGTCAGGACCGCGACGACGTCGTGATTGTCCGACTCGACGAGTCGGCGCAGCGAAGGCAACGCGGGTTCGGGGGTTCCGGCAAAGACGAGACGCACCGAGTCAGTCTAGGGAAGGCGGGGCGTCTGATAGAACTCGCGCTCTCGCACATCGGCGATCGGGGCGACGAACATCCCCGGCATGGTGGTGACCAGCCGGTTCAGTGTGGCGACCGCGTCGTTGTAGTACTGCCGGGCGAAGGCCAGCTTGTTCTCCGTGTCGGTCAGGTTCTGCTGCAGGTTCAGGAAGTTGTGCGACGAGTTCAGCTGCGGGTAGCTCCGGCCGAGCGCCAGCACCGCGCCCAGCGCGCTGTCGAGTTCGCCCTCGGCGGCGCTGCGGCGGGCCACCGACTCACCGCCGGTGGCCGCGTCGAGGCGGGCCCGCGCCTGGCTGACGTGCTCCAGGACGGACTTCTCGTGTGCGGCGAACGTCCCGACGGTGTACACCAGACTCGGGATCAGCGCGGCGCGGCGGGTGAGTTCGACGTCGATGCCGGACAGCGCCTCGGCCACCCGGACATCGGCGGTCTTGAGCTTGTTGTAGCCGACCACCAGACCGATCAGCGCCGCCACCGCGATCGCCAACACCACAATCAGCAGCAATCTCACCATGATCCACCTCCGCCTCCGCCGCCCCCACCGCCGCCGCCACCGCTGCTGCTGCCGCCCCCGCTGCTGGAGGACGAGGCCTGCGAGGCGGTGTACGCGCCGATCGATGAGGACAGTGCCGACTCGAAACTGTCGAAATCCGCCCCGCCTGAGCTCGAACCGAAGCCCGCGGACGAGTTGTCCGAGGAGTCGTACCACTCCGGTTGCGGTGCGTCGGCGCCGGTCGCCTCCCGGTACTTCTGCGCCCACAGCGCCGCGGTGCCGGCGGCCACCGCGAAGGGCACGTAGGCGGCGTAGAGATCCTTGCGGGCCGCGAAGTCGAACCGGCTCTCGGCCGAATCGGTGGACAGCAACCGATGGAATCCCCCGGCCCGCGACCACAATTCGCGGCCTGCCGCGGTGCGTCGGGTGCCCACACCGTCCCCCCAGGAGGGCAAGGAGAACAGGAAGAACGCCGCGAACGGTAACGCCCACAGCGTGATCGGGAATCCCCAGCGGAAGAACCCGCACACCATCAGGATCGCCGCGACCGCATTGGCCACCCGCAGCCACAGCTCGCGGCGGCGTTTGACGATCAGGCCGTCGTCGATCGCCCAGCGCTGCACGGCGGCGGCCATATCGGTTTTGGCCTTGGTCAGCTTCTCCCCGGAGCTCGCCGACTTGCGGGCCTTGAACTCGGCGCCGGGGCCTACCACCTTCAGCGCCGAACCGACCGCGACGGCGACCGGGTCGACGTCCGCCCAGGCGTCCTTGCGCGCCGTGCCGGTCACGTTCCAGTCGTTCTTGTTGACCTGACGCAGTGCCACCAGCTTGCGTTCGGCCAGATGGAACAGGGTGGCGGTCAACCCGTGCCCGGGTACCGACTCGGTGCGGATGTACTCACACTGCACCGGGCCCAGCCCGGGCGGCGGCTCGTACTGGATCGGGAAGCCGGGCGGCCGTTCGAAGGTGCTGCGCAGCCAACCGATCGCGGCCAGGGCGGCCGCCAGCGTGAGACCGCACAGCACCGCGACCCGGGTGGTGGACTGTCCGAGCACCCGGTCCCAGTGCTGGTTCCACGGCAGTTCGGCGCGCGGCGGGGTGGGCATGTCCAGGCCCGCGCGCAGGGTCACCGGGGTGTGCGGGGCGAGGTCGGCGGCCGACAGCCGCACCGTGCTGCCGGTGATGTCGAGGTCCGCGCACGGGGCTCCGCGGCCGTGGCCGACCGAGCATTGCGCGCCGCGCGCCGGTTCGGGCAGGGTCACCGTGACGTCGACGTGCTCGATCCGGTTGTTCCAGGCCGGTGCGATGACGTTCCAGTAGAAGACGGTGCGGGCCTGCGGGTTTCCGGCCGTGTCGGCGAACTGCCGGTCGGCGCCGGTGGTTCCGGGGTCCAGCACCCCACCGATGGTGTAGCGGATCTCGTAGACGTGGGTACCGGGGTCGAGCGTGTAGTCGGGGCTGCCGATCTTGGCCACCCGGAAGCGGTCCCGGCCTTCCCAGAGTAGTTGGTAGGGCACCTGTTCACCGTCGAGCAGAATCGACTGGATGCGCGGCACCTGACGGATCTTCGGGTCGTTCTGATTGGTCACGTCCCAGTGCCGGAAGATGCCGTGCCGACCGGACGGGAACCGCCCGGTGATGGTCTCGACGGCGTGTAGGTCACCGGCCGCGGTGACGGTGTAGTGCGCGGAGTAGTCGCTGATCACCACCGGGTCCTCGACGGCACCGTCGGTGCCACCGGTCGTGCCGGCTCCGGCGCTGAAGAGCACCGGCCACAACACCCCAAAGCCGATGAGCACCAGCGGTATCAGTAGCCGCAGCAGCCGCCCCACACCCACCTCCTGCCGGTAGTTGCCGCTTACCCTATGTGCAACGGGTCCATTTGGACGCGAACCGGCTGTTGCTCGTGGCGGGCACTGAGCCCGTTGACCGCACGGCGCAGCGCGGCCGCGAGTTCCAGTCCGCCCGCGCGCGGTACCCGCACCAGCATCCGGCTGACCGGGCTGTCCACCGCGACACCCGGCGGCCGGCGCGCCCCGGGCGGCAGGTCGACCGGGCCCAGCGGTTCGGCCTCGGCGGGCAGGTCGGCCGCCTCCAGCAGCGCGGCCACCGCCTCGGGCACCCCATCGAGCACCGCGAGGTGCACCGCGGGCGGCAGCGCCACCTCGTCGCGGGCGTCCAGTTCGAATTCGGCGTGGCCCAGCGGATCCCACCGGATCAACGACTGCACCGTCGGGATCGCGGATTCGGCGATCACCGCCACCGTGCCGCCGTCGGCGCGGCTGCGCACCAACGCCGACGCCGCCATCCAGCGCCGCAGCGTGTCCTCGGTCGCCCGGAGGTCCTGGCGGCCGAGCAGCGCCCAGCTGTCCAACAGCAGCGCGGCCCCGTAGCCGCCCTCGGCGACCGGTTCGGCCCCCGGGGTGGCGACCACGATGGCGGGTTTGGCGCTGACGGTGGACACCACGGTGTCCCCGCCGGAGGTGATCACGCTGGCCCCGGGCAGGGCACGGCCGAGTTCCTCGGCGGTGCGCCGGGCACCGACCACCACCGCGCGCACCGCATCCGAACCGCAACTCACGCACCGCAGCGTCAGCTCGGCGCGGGCGCACCAGCGGCACACCGCGCCGTGGGTGTCGCGGTCCGGTAGCGACATCGGGCCGGTGCAGTGCCGACAGCGGGCCACCGTGCGGCAGCGGGCGCAGGCCAGCGCGGGCACGTATCCGCGGCGCGGCACCTGCACCAGCACCGGTTGCCCGGCGGCCAGCGCCGCCCGGGCGGTGCGTAGCGCCATCGACGGCAGCCGGGCGGTGTGCGCGGCCGGGTCGCGTTCCTGATCGAAGGCGTTGTCGTCCAGGGCCACCACCCGGGGGGCGTGCGCCCGTACCTCGGCCCGGGCCGCCACCAGATCGTGTGCCCAGCGGCTGCGCACCAGGGCGTGTGCCTCGGCGGTGCGGGCGAAGCCGCCGATCATTGCCGCACAGCGCAATTGGTGCGCACGCAGCATCGCGACCTCTCGCGCGTGCGGATACGGGGCCCGCGGCTCGGACAGCGAGTCGTCCCCGTCGTCCCAGATGATCACCAGCCCGAGGTCGGCGACGGGCGCGAACACCGCGCTGCGGGTGCCGATCACCAGCCGTGCCTGCCCGCGCAGCACCGACAGCCAGCGCCGGTAACGCTGGGAGGGGCCCAGACCCGCCGACAGCGCGACCACCCGGGATTCGTCCACGCAGCCGACCGCCGCCGCGTGCACGGCGTCGACGTCGCGCTGGTCGGGCACCACGATCAGCGCGCTGCGCCCGGCGTGCACCGTCGCCGCGGCGGCCTCGGCCAGCCGCAGCGGCCACTGCTCCCCCGGCAGCGCCTGCCAGACCGCCCGGGCGGCCCGGCCTTCCCGGATGGCCTGCAGGAACTTCTCAGCACGCTGGTACCGGGCCCAGCCGGATTCGTCGACCGGGGCGTGCGCCAGCGGCGGAAGTTCCGGCGGGGCCTGTTTCTCGACGCTGGCGTGCCTCGGCGGGATGGCCAGCCGCAGCACGTCCGGCCGGGTGCCGACGTAGCGGGCGGCCACCGCGTCGGTGAGCCTGCGGATCTCGGGGGTCAGCACCGGTTCGGCGGAGACCACCCGGTCCAGCCAGCCCAGCTTGCCCGGATGGTCGGTGTCCGAACGCCTTTCCAGGATGAAGGCGTCCACCAGCCGGCCGTGGAAGCGGACCCGTACCCGTACCCCGGGCTGGGCGTCATCGGACTGATCGGCCGCCACCAGGTAGTCGAATTCGCGGTCCAGGTGCGGTACCGACAGCATCGGCAGGACCCGCGCGATCGGCTCGTGCTCGGCGGCGCGGCGGGTCTGGGTCACCGGCCCCGACCGAAGAAGAACCCGGCCGTGATCAGCATCAGTGACGCGGCGTAGGCCCACCAGATGGGGACCGCCAGGGCCTCCGAACCGAGGATGAACTTGCTGATCCCGATCATCGAGTCCGAGACCGCGAAGCACACCGCGCCCAGCGCGGTCCACGGTGTCGGCAGCGCGGCCAGCAATGCCGCGCACACCATCGCGACGAGCACACCCATGTACACGGTGACCGGCAGCGCCATGCCCTGTTCCAGCAGCGCCGGCCAGAACAGCACCAGCAGCACCACGCAGGCCAGCACCACGATCGCGGCGGCCGCCAGCCGGGACGGGTGGCGGCGCACCAGCGGGATGAGCGCGGCCAGGAAGCACAGGTGCGCGACCAGGAACGAGGCCAGCCCGAGCACGAAGGACGGCTCCCACCACGGCATGGCCAGCAGATAGTCACCGGCGGCCGAGCCGAGCAGCGCCGCGACCAGCCAGCGCCGTTCCCGGGCATCGGGATGACGCAGCGCGGCCACCGCCAGCAGCACCGCCGCGGCCGCTTTCGCGGCAGGCTGCAGCGCGAACTGGCCGGTGAGCTCGGCGCCGGACGGTACCCGCAGCGCGACGGTGATCAGGAAGATGCCGTAGGCCAGCCCGCACAGCACCGCCAGGACCCAGAACGTCCGGACCCAGCGCGCTGCGTACGGTGAAGCCATGCCTGAATCCGGTGCCGACAGACCCGCCTTGGATGCCATTCTGGAGAAGGTACTGGAAGCGGTGCCGTTCCAATTGACGATGGAGGGCGGTCCCGAGGCCGCGCGGGCCCGCTTCGCGGCGCTGCCGCGCCGGGAGGTGCACCCGGGGCTGCGCACCGAGGACCGCACCATCGCCGGGGTGCCGGTGCGCGTCTACTGGCCTGACGCCGCGGAGTGCAGCCCGCCGGTGGTGCTGTTCTTCCACGGCGGCGGCTGGGTCGTCGGCGATGTGGAGACCTACGACGGGACGGCCCGTGCGCACGCCGCCGGGGCGGGCGCGGTGGTGGTGTCGGTGGACTACCGGCTCGCCCCCGAACATCCCTACCCGGCGGCCGTGGACGACGTCTGGGCAGTGACGCAGTGGGTGGCCGCGCACGCCGAGGAACTGGGCGCCGACCCGGCCCGGATCGCGGTGGCCGGGGATTCCGCGGGCGGCAACCTGGCCGCCGCCGTGGCCCTGCTGGCCCGCGACGCCGGGCTGGCCCTGCGGTTGCAGCTGCTCTGGTACCCGGCCGCCACCTGGGATACCAGCCTGCCCTCCTTCACCGAGAACGCCGACGCCCCGGTCCTGGGCCGTAGCGCGGTGGGCGCCTTCTCCAAGCTGTACGCCGTCGGCGTGGACCTGCGGAATCCGCCGGCCACCCTGGTGCCGGCCCGGGCCGAGTCGCATGCCGGGGTGGCGCCCGCCTATATCGCGGTGGCCGGGTACGACCCGCTGCGCGACGACGGGATCCATTACGCCGAACTGCTGGCTGCGGCCGGGGTGCTGGCGCAGGTGCACCTCGCCGAGACCCTGGTCCACGGGTATCTGGGCTACTACGGCGTGGTGCCGACAGCCACCGAGGCGACCGATCTCGCCCTTGCCGCGCTGCGGGGCGCGTTAGCCTGACGGGCATGGCCGCCTCGCAGACCCGACCCGACGTCGACCCCAACCTCAAGGCGTTGCTGGACGCGGTGCCGCTGGAGTTCACCATCGCCGACGGTGTGGATGCGGCCCGGGAGAAGTTCCGTGCGGTGAAACCGCCGCCGGAGATGCTGCCGCAGTTGCGGATCGAGGAACGCACCGTCGGGTACGGCGAACTGACCGACATCCCGGTGCGGATCTACTGGCCACCGGTCGCGCAGCACGACAACCTGCCGGTGGTGGTCTTCTACCACGGCGGTGGTTGGGCCATCGGGGATCTGGACACCCACGACCACGTGGCCCGCGCGCACGCGGTGGGCGCCGAGGCCATCGTGGTGTCGGTGGACTACCGGCTCGCCCCCGAACATCCGTTCCCGGCCGGGGTGCAGGACGCCTGGGCGGCGCTGCGCTGGGTGGGCGAACACGCCGCCGAATTGGGTGGGGACCCGAGTCGTATTGCGGTGGCCGGGGATTCGGCCGGCGGCAATCTGTCCGCGGTGATGGCGCTGCGGGCCCGCGACGCCGGTGGCCCGCCGCTGGTGTTCCAGCTGTTGTGGTACCCGGTGGCAGTGGGCGATACGTCCGCCCCGTCGTTCGCGGAGAACGCCGATGCCTACATCCTGAACGAGGACGTCACCGCCGCCTTCCTGACCTGGTATCTGCCCGGCGTGGACCTCAGCGACCCGGCGGCGCTGCCGACCGATGTGGCCCCGGCCAATGCGGAGTCGCTGAGTGGGCTGCCGCCGGCGTTCATCGGCACCGCCGAGCACGATCCGCTGCGTGACGACGGCGGCCGGTACGCCGAACTGCTCAGTGCGGCAGGGGTTGCGGTGCAACACAGCAATGAGCCGACGATGGTGCACGGCTACGTCAGCCTGGCATTGGCCTCCCCCGCCGCGACCGAGGCCACCGCACGCGGGATCACCGCTCTGCGGGCCGCGTTGCACCCATGAGAGTTCCGCCGGCGCGCGAAAGGCCGCGCGAGAAGACGCCAAGGGCCGCTATTTCGGGGGAAATAGCGGCCCTTCGCGTCTGTTCGCGGGGAAACGGGGTCAGACCGAGGCCTTGAGCTCCTCGACCTTGTTGGTCTGCTCCCAGGGCAGCTCGATGTCGGTGCGGCCGAAGTGGCCGTACGCGGCGGTCGGCGCGTAGATCGGGCGCAGCAGGTCCAGGTCCCGCACGATGGCGCCGGGACGCAGGTCGAACACCGCGGTGATGGCCTTCTCGATCCGGGCCGGGTCGACGGTCTCGGAGCCGAAGGTCTCGACGAACAGGCCCACCGGGGCGGCCTTGCCGATCGCGTAGGCGACCTGCACCTCGACCCGCTCGGCCAGACCGGCGGCGACGACGTTCTTGGCCACCCAGCGCATCGCGTACGCGGCGGACCGGTCCACCTTCGACGGGTCCTTGCCGGAGAAGGCGCCGCCACCGTGGCGGGCCCAGCCCCCGTAGGTGTCGACGATGATCTTGCGGCCGGTCAGGCCGGCGTCACCCATCGGGCCACCGAGCACGAACGTGCCGGTCGGGTTGACCAGCAGCCGGAAGTCGGAGGTGTCCAGGGTGTCGTGGTTCAGGTCGTCGAGCACGGTGTTGACGACCTGCTCGCGGATGTCGGGCGCCAGCTGGCCGTCCAGGTCGATGCCCGCGGCATGCTGGGTGGACAGCACGACGGTGTCCAGCCGGACCGGGGTGGTGCCGTCGTACTGCACGGTGACCTGGGTCTTGCCGTCCGGGCGCAGGTAGTCCAGCTTGCCGTTCTTGCGCACCTCGGTCAGCCGTCGGGCCAGCCGGTGCGCCAGCGCGATCGGCAGCGGCATCAGTTCCGGGGTGTCCTTGATGGCGTAGCCGAACATCAGCCCCTGGTCACCGGCGCCCTGCAGGTCCAGCGGATCCGCGCCGCCCTCGACGCGGGTCTCGTGCGCGGTGTCCACACCCTGGGCGATGTCGGGCGACTGGCGGCCGATACCGATGTTGACGCCGCAGGTCTCCCCGTCGAAGCCCTTCTCCGAGGAGTCGTAGCCGATCTCCAGGATGCGCTTGCGCACGGTCTCGTTGATGTCGGCGAACGCCTCCTTGGCCGAGGTGGTCACCTCGCCGATGACGTGCACCTGGCCGGTGGTGACGGCGGTCTCGACCGCGACACGCGACTTGGGATCGACGGCCAGCAAGGAGTCGAGGATCGAATCGCTGATGGCGTCACAGATCTTGTCGGGGTGTCCTTCGGTCACCGACTCGCTGGTAAACAGCCGACCTGTGCTCACGTGACATCCTCCAAATAGTTAGATAGGCAAAGCTTAATCCTGCTCACTGGCAGCCAACCCTGTAAAGCCGCTTGACGCAACCGTTACCCGCAGTGACGTTCACCCGTTCAGCAGCGCCCCGATGGCGTCCACGATACGACTGGCCATCAACGTCTTCGAACCGTGCTCCAGCACGGTTTCGGTTCCGTCGGCCGCCAGGATCCATCCGTCGTTGTGGTCCACCTCGAAGGCCTTGCCCTCGCCGACCGCGTTGACCACCAACATCTCGCAGCCCTTGCGCTGCAGCTTGGCCCGTGCGTGGAACAGCACATCGCCGTTGGCATCGCCGGTCTCGGCCGCGAATCCGACGATCGCCCGCATGTTGGGCAGCTGACCCTCGGCCCGGGCCCGGACCGCACCGGCGAGCACATCGTCGTTTCGGACCAGGTCGATCGAGGAGGGCTCGGATGCACCCTTCTTGATCTTCGCGGTGGCCACCTGCGCGGGCCTGAAGTCCGCGACGGCGGCCGCCATCACCAGGACGTTCGCCTCCGGTGCGAGCTTGGTGACGGCGTCCTGGAGTTGGGTGGCCGAGCCGATGTGCACCACGTTGACCCCGGCCGGGTCGACCAGGCCCGAGGTGTTGCCGGCGACCAGGGTGACCTCGGCGCCGCGCTGGGCCATCACCCGCGCCACCGCGTAACCCTGCTTACCGGAACTGCGGTTGCCGATGAAACGCACCGGGTCCAGGGGTTCACGGGTACCGCCGGCGGTCACCAGCGCCTTGACTCCGGACAGGTCGTACGGGAGGGCGTCACCACGCTCCAGCAGCAGCCCCGCCAGCGTGGTGATCTCCTCGGCCTCGGGCAGCCGGCCCGGGCCGGTGTCAGCACCGGTCAGCCGTCCGGAGGCGGGCTCCAGGACGACCGCGCCGCGAGACCGCAACATTGCGACGTTGTCCACGGTGGCCGGGTGGAACCACATCTCGGTGTGCATGGCGGGGGCGAACAGCACCGGACAGCGCGCGGTGAGCAGGGTGCCGGTCAGCAGATCGTCGGCGCGGCCGGCGACCGCGCGGGCCAGCAGGTCCGCGGTCGCGGGGGCCACCACCACCAGATCGGCCTGCTGACCGATCCGGACGTGCGGGACCTCATGGACGGATTCGAAGACACCGGTGTGCACCGGCTGACCGGACAGCGCCTCGAACGTGGCGGCGCCGACGAACTTCAGCGCCGACTCGGTCGGGATCACCCGGACCTCATGGCCGGCCTCGGTGAGCTGCCGGACGACGGTGCACGCCTTATAGGCGGCGATCCCGCCTGCGACGCCGACGACGATCCGTTTGCGGTCGGTCATATCGGCAGCCCCGGGCTGTTACTCGCCCTCGGAATGCTCGAGCAGATCGGAGTGGATCTCGCGCATCGCGATCGAGAGCGGCTTCTCCTGCAGGCCCGGCTCGACCAGCGGGCCGACGTACTCGAGGATGCCGTCGCCGAGCTGGTTGTAGTAGTCGTTGATCTGGCGCGCACGCTTGGCGGCGTAGATCACCAGTGCGTACTTGCTCGACGCACGGTCGAGCAACTCGTCGATGGGCGGGTTGGTGATGCCCAGCGGCGTGTCGTAGGCGTTGGCGGCGTCGATGTTCTCGACAGGCGTGCTCACGAAGATTCTCCCGGCTGTAAAAAGTTTTCGGTGTTAAAGACGGTGCAGTTGGTGCGATTGAGGCAATCCGACTAGCGGGCCACCAGCAAGGATACCAATTCCGCGCACGCCGACTCCAATTGCGTGTTGACGACCACCACATCGAAGTCGCCCTGTGCGGCCAGTTCCTCGCGCGCGGTGTTCAGCCGCCGGGCCTGGACCTCGGGACTTTCGGTCCCGCGGCCCACCAGCCGCTCCTGCAGCACCTCCCAGCTGGGTGGCGCCAGGAAGACCGTCGTCACCTCGGGCATTGCCGCCTTCACGGCGCGGGCACCGGCCAGATCGACCTCGATCAGCACCGGGACGCCGGCGGCGGTGGCCGCGCGGATCGGTGCGGCCGGGGTTCCGGACCGTTGCAGACCGCCGTGGATCTCGGCCCATTCGAGGAGCTCCCCATCGTCGATCAGACGCTGGAACTCGTCGGCCGAGACGAACGTGTAGTCCACGCCGTCGACCTCACCGGGCCGCGGCGCACGTGTCGTGACCGACACGCTGAAATGCAGGTCGGGAATCCGGTCGCGCAGACAACGCACCACCGTGGACTTCCCGACAGCGGAAGGGCCGGACAGGACTACGACCGCAGCCTTGTCCGGCCCACCACCAGTCTTCAATTGGGTACTGATTAGTCGCTGGTGAAGTCGAACTTCTCCAGCAGGGCCTTGCGCTGACGATCGCCGAGGCCGCGCAGGCGGCGGGTCGGAGCGATCTCCAGTTCGGTCATGATCTCCTGAGCCTTGACCTTGCCGACCTTGGGCAGCGCCTCCAGCAGTGCGGAGACCTTCATCTTGCCCAAGACCTCGTCGGTCTCAGCGTCCTTGAGAACCTGCTTGAGGTTGGTGCCGCCACGCTTCAGCCGATCTTTGAGCTCGGCTCGCGCTCGACGTGCGGCAGCAGCCTTCTCCAACGCTGCCGCGCGCTGTTCGTCGGTCAACTGGGGAAGGGCCACGGGGTTCCTCCGTCTCTCGCCATCTGTTGTTTCATCACGGCTGGATCACGTAACCAGCCAGCGACGACGACCGTACCCACGCAACCTGACGAAAGCTAACCCCACCCCCGCGTTTCCGGGTCAAAAGTCCAGCGTGTACGGCGTGCGTGCGCCGCACCGTTCGTCCGGCCGGGTCGGGGTTTGCCACGGCATGTTCCGCTGATCCCCCTGCACAGCAAGGGTTTTCAGCTCATTTGCAGATCGGTGGGGGCTTGGGCACGGCCGTCACCAGTTCGCTGAATCGCGATTCCTGGCACTGGAATGAGAAATTTTCGCTGGTCACGGCGTGTCGGGCGTGTCGGAGACCGTCGAGACATCCGTCACCTCAGCCCGCTCTGACGACGCATAGCAAACCTAAACAAAAGCGCCCGAAACGAGGCGTATGATGCGCCGATCCACGGCCGACCGAGAACCGAATTCACGGCACATCGGGGCGCTGGCAGCGCGTCAGCGCCCGCTGCCAACGGATCGGCCGGGAGCTACCCAACCGGCCCCGTCCGGCCCGCTGACGGCTCACCAGGACGCCCGGTCAGGCCAGGTAGGCGACCTGCTCGCGAAGCCGCTCCGCGGCGGCCCGCAGCGCGGCCACATCCGGGCCGGCGCGCAGGATCTCCCGGGACACCGCGGGCAGCACCCGTGAGCCCAACCGACCCAGGTCCGCAGGGCGGCCCCCCTGGGCGCCGACGCCCGGGGCCAGTACCGGCCCGTCCAGGGCGTCGAGGTCGGGCAGTTCGGTCAGGGTCGCCCCGATCACCACCCCGATCGAGCCCGGACCATTTCCGGCCGCCCGGTTCGCCTGATTCTCCATCCCGGCCGCGTCCACGATGCTCTGGGCGACCGTGCGCCCACCCACCTCGGCACGCTGCACGCTCGCACCCTCCGGATTCGAGGTGGCGGCCAGCACGAACACCCCGCGCCCGTGCGCGGCGGCCACATCGAGCAGCGGGCGCAGCGATTCGAAGCCCAGGTAGGGCGAGGCGGTGACCGCGTCCGCGGCCAACGGCGACTCCCCCGCCCAGGCCTGCGCATAGGCGGCCATGGTGGTGCCGATATCGCCGCGTTTGGCGTCGGCGAGCACCAGCACGCCCGCATCCCGCAGGGCCGCCGTGGTCTCCTCCAGCACCGCGAAGCCGGCCGAACCGTACGCCTCGAAGAAGGCCACCTGCGGTTTGACGATCGCGAAGTCGGCGAAGGCCGCAACGCAGATCTCGGTGAACCGGCGCAGGCCCGCCACGTCGACAGTCAGGCCCCAGGAGGTCAGCAGCTCGGGGTGCGGGTCGATGCCCGGGCACAGCGGCCCCCTGGCGGCGACGGCCTCGGCCAGCCGCGCCCCGAAGCTGCTCACTTCTCGGCCAGCTGGCTGTGCAGTTCCTGCAGCGACCGCACACCGATATCCCCGCGGATGTGGGCCTCGATGCCCTGCACCGCGGCCGACGCACCCTGCACGGTCGTCACGCACGGGATGTTCACCGACACTGCGGCCGAACGGATCTCGTAGCCGTCCACGCGCGGACCGGAATTGCCGTACGGGGTGTTGATCACCATGTCCACCTGGCCGGCCCGGATCGCGTCCACGGCCGACATCTCCGGCCGCCCGTCGCCGGGCTCCTCGAAGTTCTTGCGTACCACCTCGCACGGAATACCGTTGCGGCGCAGCATCTCCGCGGTGCCCTCGGTGGCCAGCACCCGGAACCCGAGATCGGCCAGCCGCTTGACCGGGAACACCAGCGACCGCTTGTCCCGGTTGGCCACCGAGACGAACACGGTGCCCGAAGCCGGCAGCGACCCGTAGGCGGCGGTCTGGCTCTTGGCGAACGCGGTACCGAAGTCGCGGTCGATACCCATCACCTCACCGGTGGACTTCATCTCCGGCCCGAGCAGCGAATCCACCTGGGAGCCATCGGCCTTGCGGAACCGATGGAAGGGCAGCACCGCTTCCTTCACCGCGATCGGGGCGTCCGGCGAGACGGTCGCACCGTCCCCCTCGGTGGCCAGCACACCTTCCTCACGGAGTTGGGCGATGGTGGCGCCCAGCATGATCCGGGAGCACGCCTTGGCCAGCGGGATCGCGGTGGCCTTGGAGACGAACGGCACGGTGCGGCTGGCCCGCGGGTTCGCCTCCAGCACGTAGAGGACGTCGTCCTTGAGCGCGTACTGCACATTGAGCAGCCCGACCACGCCGATGCCGTGCGCCAACGCCTCGGTTGCCGAACGCACCTTTTCGATGTCGGTGCGGCCCAACGTGACCGGCGGCAGCGCGCACGCCGAGTCACCGGAGTGGATACCGGCCTCCTCGATGTGCTCCATCACGCCGCCGATGTAGACCTCACTGCCATCGCACAGGGCGTCGACGTCGATCTCGATGGCGTCCTCCAGGAACCGGTCCACCAGCACCGGGTGCTCCGGGGACAGCTCGGTGGCCCGGGTGATGTAGCCCTGCAGGGTCTCCTCGTCGTAGACGATCTCCATGCCGCGCCCGCCGAGCACGTAGGACGGGCGGACCAGCACCGGGTAGCCGATGTCGGCGGCGATCCGGCGGGCCTGCTCGAAGCTGGTGGCGGTGCCGAACCGGGGTGCGGGCAACCCGGCGCTCATCAGCACCTCGCCGAACAACCCACGGTCCTCGGCCAGGTCGATGGCCTCCGGCTTGGTGCCCACGATCGGCACCCCGGCGCGCTCCAGCTTGTCGGCCAGCCCCAGCGGGGTCTGCCCGCCGAGCTGCACGATGACGCCCACCACGCCCGGTCCGCCCGCGCCGGAGGCCTGCTCGGCGTGATAGACCTCCAGCACGTCCTCGAAGGTCAGCGGCTCGAAGTACAGCCGGTCGGCGGTGTCGTAGTCGGTCGACACGGTCTCCGGGTTGCAGTTGACCATGATGGTCTCGAACCCGGCCGCACTCAGCGTGGTGGCGGCATGCACACAGCTGTAGTCGAATTCGATGCCCTGACCGATCCGGTTGGGGCCGGAGCCCAGGATCAGCACCTTGGGCTTGTCGGTCTGCGGGGCGACCTCGGTCTCGGCGGCCGGATCCAACTCGTAGCTGCTGTAGTGGTACGGCGTGCGAGCCTCGAATTCGGCCGCGCAGGTGTCCACCGTCTTGTACACCGGGTGGATGCCGAGCCGCTCACGCAGCGCCCGCACCCCGGTCTCGCCGGCCAGTTCGGGCCGCAGTGCGGCGATCTGACCATCGGACAGGCCGCAGTGCTTGGCGCGCCGCAGCAGCGTCTCGTCCAGCACCGGGGCGTCGACCAGTTCGGCGCGCAGGTCCACCAGGGTGGCGATCTGCTCGACGAACCAGGGGTCCACGCCGGAGGCCTCGGCGACCTGCTCGACGGTGCCGCCCAGGCGCAGGGCCTGTTCGATGTCGTAGATCCGGCCGTCCTTGGCGGTGCGCAGATCGGTCAGCAGTTCGGCGAGGGTGGCCTCGCGGTCCGGGCGGGTCCAGAAACCGGTGCGCTTGGTCTCCAGCGAGCGCATCACCTTGCCGAGCGCCTCGATGAAGTTGCGGCCCAACGACATCGCCTCGCCCACCGATTTCATGGTGGTGGTCAGGGTGTCGTCGGCGCCGGGGAACTTCTCGAAGGCGAACCGCGGGGCCTTGACCACGACGTAGTCCAGGGTCGGCTCGAAGCAGGCCGGGGTCTCCTTGGTGATGTCGTTGACGATCTCGTCCAGGGTGTAGCCGATGGCCAGCTTGGCGGCGATCTTGGCGATCGGGAAACCGGTCGCCTTCGAGGCCAGGGCCGAGGACCGGGACACCCGCGGGTTCATCTCGATGACGATCAGACGCCCGTCGCGGGGGTTGATCGCGAACTGGATGTTGCAGCCGCCGGTGTCCACCCCGACCTCGCGCAGGATCGCGATGCCGAGGTCACGCATGGTCTGGTATTCGCGGTCGGTCAGGGTCATCGCCGGGGCGACGGTCACCGAGTCGCCGGTGTGCACGCCCATCGGGTCGAAGTTCTCGATCGAGCAGACCACCACCACGTTGTCGTGGTGATCGCGCATCAGCTCGAGCTCGAATTCCTTCCAGCCGTAGATGGATTCCTCGATGAGCACGTTGGCCGTCGGCGAGGCGGACAGTCCGTCACCGGCCATCCGCTCGACGTCCTCGGCCGTGTAGGCCATACCCGAACCGAGCCCGCCCATGGTGAACGACGGCCGCACGACCACCGGCAGACCCAGGTCGGCGACGGTCTCGCGGACCTCTTCCATGGTGTAACAGACCCGACTGCGGGCGGATTCGCCACCGACTTTGGCGACGATGTCCTTGAACTTCTGCCGGTCCTCACCGCGCTGGATGGCGTCGAAGTCGGCGCCGATCATCTCCACGCCGTAGCGCTCCAGGATGCCGGCGTCGTGCAGGGCGACGGCGGTGTTCAGCGCGGTCTGCCCACCCAGAGTGGCCAGCACGGCGTCGATCTTGTTCCCGCGCTCGGCCTGCTGGGCGAAGATCTTCTCCACGAAGGACGCGGTGATGGGCTCCACGTAGGTGTGGTCGGCGTACTCCGGGTCGGTCATGATGGTGGCCGGGTTGGAGTTGATCAGGCTGACCTGCAGACCCTCGGCACGCAGCACGCGGCAGGCCTGGGTGCCCGAGTAGTCGAACTCGCAGGCCTGGCCGATCACGATCGGGCCGGACCCGATCACCAGGATGTGCTTGAGGTCAGAACGGCGTGGCATTTACTTCTCCCCTGACTTGCGTTCCGACAGAAGGTCGATGAACTGGTCGAACAGGTACTCGGCGTCGCGCGGACCGGCGGCCGACTCCGGGTGGTACTGCACCGAGAATGCTCGCCCGTCGACGAGCTTGATGCCTTCCACCACACCGTCGTTGGCGCAGGTGTGGCTGACCACGGCGCGACCGAACGGGGTGTCGAACTCCTCGCCCGCCTCGCCCTCCAGCGCGAAACCGTGGTTCTGCGCGGTGACCGCCACCCGGCCGGTGGCGTGGTCCATCACCGGGATGTTGATGCCGCGGTGACCGAAGGTCATCTTGTAGGTGGACCGGCCCAGCGCCCGGCCCAGGATCTGGTTGCCGAAGCAGATCCCGAACAGCGGGATCCCGGCGCCCAGCACCGCTCGGGTGACCTCCACGATGTGGTCGGCGGTGGCCGGATCCCCGGGACCGTTGGACAGGAACACCCCATCCGGGTTGATCTCGGTGATCTCGTCGAAGGTCGCCGCGGCCGGCAGCACATGGCTGAGGATGCCGCGGCGGGCGAAGTTGCGCGGCGTGTTGGTCTTGATGCCGAGGTCGATGGCGGCGACGGTGAACCGCTGCTGCCCAACGGCTTCCACCGTGTAACGCTCGGCGGTGGACACCTCGCCGGCCAGGTCGGCGCCCAGCATGGAGGGCTGGCTACGCACCCGGTCGACCAGGGTGTCCACATCGTCCAGCGCGTCGCCGGAGAACACCCCGGCCTTCATCGACCCGGCGGTACGCAGGTGTCGCACGACCGCGCGGGTGTCGATCCCGGCGATGCCGACGATGCCCTGGCGCACCAGCTCGTCCTCCAGGGTGCCGGTCGAGCGCCAGTTCGAGGCGCGCGGCGACGGATCGCGCACGACGTAGCCGGCCACCCAGATCTTGTCCTCGCGGCTCTCGCCGTCCTCGCCGTTCCAGCCGGTATTGCCGATCTGCGGCGCCGTGGCCACGACGATCTGCCGGTGGTAGCTCGGGTCGGTCAGCGTCTCCTGGTAGCCGGACATCCCGGTGGAGAACACCGCCTCACCGAGTGTCTGTCCGATCGCACCGAACGGCGTGCCGGTGTAGACCCGGCCGTCCTCCAGTACCAGGACTGCTTTTTCAGCGCTGCGTGTCACGCATCCTCCTTGACCCAATTCTTGACTTCGCCCCGGTCGTCGGCCCGAAATCCGGTGTCGATCTCGGTGCCCGACGGCAGTCGCCACCGCACGGCGATGATGCCGTCGTGGGTGAGTGCCTTACCGGTGATGGCCCGTTCGCTGCGTATTGCCTGGATCAGTTCGTCCGGAATCCAGATCGGACCGATCCCACTGCGCTGCACCATGATTCCCTCGGGATAGCGCGTGAGCACTCCCTTGGACCGGAATCCCAGCCCGGCGGCCGCGATCCGGTCGTTCCAGTTCGGCGCCACCGTGCTGCCGACGTAGAGCCCCTTGGTGGGGCCGGTCAGCACCGGACCGACGGTGTCCGGCAGCGACGGCAGGTTGCCGATCAGTTCGACTTGGCGTTCCATCCGGTGGCGCCAGCCGCGCAGGATCTGCCGGATGAAGAAGCCGATGAGCACGACCACCACCGCGGCCAGTACCAGCGAGGCGATCAGGGTCTGGTCGTTCATGGCTCGATCGTTTCCCGGCGTGCGGTCACCTTGCCGCGCAACAGCGTCAGCGTCACCGCGGCCGGCAGCGTCATCGTCTCGAACGGGGTGTTGTCCGAGCGGCTGGCCAGCTCCGAGCCGGTGACCGTCCAGGTGACCTCGGGGTCGACGACGGTGATGTTGGCCGGCTCCCCGACCGCCAGCGGGCGGCCCTGATCGGGCAGCCCGACGATGGCGGCGGGTGCCTCGCTCATCACCCGGGCCACGTCCCGCCAGCTGAGCAGGCCGGGCTTGACCATGGTCTCGACGACCACCGACAGCGCGGTCTCCAGCCCGAGCATGCCGGGGCGCGCGTTGGCGAACTCGCAGCACTTCTCCTGCTCGGCGTGCGGCGCGTGGTCGGTGGCCACGCAGTCGATGACGCCGTCGGCCAGCGCCCGGCGCAGGGCCGCCACATCGGAGGCCTCGCGCAGCGGCGGGTTCACCCGGTTGCGGCCGTCGTAGCCGGCCAGCCGGGTGTCATCGAGCAGCAGGTGGTGCGGGGTGACCTCGGCGGTGATCGAGATGCCTTGCGCCTTGGCCCATTTCAGCAGTTCCACGGTGCCCGCGGTGGAGGCGTGGCAGATGTGCACCCGGGCGCCGGCGTCGCGGGCCAGGATCGCATCACGCGCGACGATGGACTCCTCGGCCGATCGCGGCCAGCCGGCCAGGCCGAGTTTGGCGGCGTTGGGTCCCTCGTGCGCGACGGCGCCGACGGTCAGCCGCGGCTCCTCGGCGTGCTGGGCGATCAGCACGCCAAGGCCGCTGGCGTACTCCAGTGCACGGCGCATGACCAGCGGGTCGTCCACGCAGACACCGTCGTCGGAGAACATCCGGACTTGGCCGGCACCGGCGGCCATCAGGCCCATCTCGGTGAGCTGCTTGCCCTTCAGGCCCACGGTGACCGCGCCGACGGGGTGCACGTCGACCAGGCCGACCTGCTGGCCGCGGTGCCACACGTGGTCGGTGACCACCGGGCTGTCGGCGACCGGGTCGGTGTTGGCCATCGCGAACACCGCGGTGTAGCCGCCCGCCGCGGCGGCCGCCGAACCGGTTTCGATGTCCTCGGCGTATTCGCGGCCGGGCTCACGCAGATGGGTGTGCAGATCGACGAACCCGGGCAGCAGGATCTGGCCGTCGGCTTCGATCACGGTGTCCGCGTCGGACGTGATCGCCGAGGAGATCTCGGCGATCTGACCGTCGGCGATGAGCACGTCGACCTGATCACCCTCACCGTAGAGCCGCACGCCCCGGATCAACACCTGTCCGCTCATGCGGTGATCGCCTCCCGTTCCCCGGCGCCGACCAACAGGTGGAACAGCACCGCCATCCGTACATGTACCCCGTTGGAAACCTGTTGCAGCACAGCCGACTGCGGGGAGTCGGCCACCGAGAACCCGATCTCCATACCGCGCAGCATCGGGCCGGGGTGCAGCACGACGGCATCGTCGGAGAGCTTGGCGCGGCGCTTCTCGGACAGGCCGTAGAGCACCGAGTACTCGCGCTCGGACGGGAAGAACCCGCCGTTCATCCGCTCGGCCTGCACCCGCAGCATCAGCACCGCGTCGGCGGCGGGCAGCTCGGCATCCAGATCGTGCGACACCGTGACCGGCCAGCCGGAGACCCCGACCGGCAGCAGGGTCGGCGGCGCGACCAGCACCACCTCCGCGCCGAGGGTGGCCAGCAGTTCGACGTTGGAGCGGGCGACCCGGCTGTGCAGCACATCGCCGACGATGACGACCCGGCGACCCTCGACGGAGCCGAGCCGCTGGCGCAGGGTGAGCGCGTCGAGCAGCGCCTGGGTGGGGTGCTCGTGGGTACCGTCGCCGGCATTGATCACGGCGGGGCCGGCACCCTCGGGTTCGACAGTCCACGCCGCGAGCTGCTGGGCCGCACCGGAGGCCGGGTGCCGGATGATCAACGCGTCGGCACCGGCGGCCCGCAGGGTCAGCGCGGTGTCGCGCAGCGATTCGCCCTTGGCGACCGAGGACCCGGAGGAGCTGACGTTGATGACGTCGGCGCTCATCCACTTGCCGGCCACCTCGAAGGACACCCGGGTGCGGGTGGAGTTCTCGTAGAACATCGTGATGATGGTGCGCCCGCGCAGGGTGGGCAGCTTCTTGACCTCGCGGCCCAGCAGCGCCTCCCGGAAGCGGTCGGCGTCGTCGAGGATGGCGACGGCCTGATCGCGCGACAGGTCCCCGGCGGTCAGAAGGTGCTTCATCCGTTCTGTTTCCTCTTCGCGCAAGCGCTCATCGGGTCGGTCCTCCATACGGTGCGATGCGCACGCTGTCCTCCCCATCGGGTTCCTGCAGCCGCACCTTCACGTTCTCGCTCCGCGAGGTGGGCACGTTCTTGCCGACATAGTCCGCCCGGATCGGCAGTTCCCGGTGGCCGCGGTCGACGAGCACCGCCAGTTGCACGATCCGGGGCCGCCCGATGTCGCGCAGCGCGTCCAGCGCCGAGCGCACCGACCGCCCGGAGTAGAGGACGTCGTCGACGAGGATGACCAGTGCGCCGTCGATACCGCCGGCCGGGATCGAGGTCGATTCCAGCGGGCGGGGCGGCTTGAAGTTCAGGTCGTCGCGGTAGAGCGTGATGTCCAAACCGCCGTGCGGCAGATCGACCCCGGCGAACTCACCGACCTTCTCGGCCAGCCGGGCCGCGAGCGTCACGCCGCGGGTCGGGATGCCCAGCAGCACCACCCGCGGGGCGTTCGGCGCGTCGAGCGCGGTCTTCTCGATGATCTGGTGCGCGATGCGCGAGATCGTCCGGCTCACATCGGCGGCGGACATCAATTCCCGGTCGGGACCGGCAGGATCTGCAGCAGCCACGAGTAATCCAGGACCTCCTTCTCCGCCTCTCTGGACGGATCGTTAAAGGACGTCGAACTGCGGGTCAGCTTATCAGGCCGGTGTCCTCGCCCCGGCCGGTGACGATGTGCCCTTCGTCTCGGCCAGCGAGCCCAGCTGTGCGCGCGCCCGATAACGTCTGCCGGGTGAACCTCGACAACAACGCCGCCTCGATCACCGAGGCCATCGATGCCGGCCTGCTGGCCGGTGCGGTCACCCTGGTCTGGCACGCCGGCAAGGTGGTCCAGGTCAACGAACTCGGCCACCGGGACATCGCGGCCGGGTTGCCGATGCAGCGCGACACCGTGTTCCGGATCGCCTCGATGAGCAAACCGGTCACGGTGGCCGCGGCGATGACGCTGTTGGACGAGGGACGGTTCACCCTCGACGACCCGGTGGCCCGCTGGGTCCCCGAGATCGCCCGGCTGCGGGTGCTGACCCAGCCGACCGGTGAACTCGATTTCACCGAGCCGCTGCGCCGGCCCATCACTTTCGACGATCTGATGACCCACCGCGCCGGGCTGGCCTACCCGTTCTCCATCACCGGCCCGCTGGCCAAGGCCTACGGCCGGTTGTCCTACCGGCAGAACGAGGAGCGCTGGCTGGCCGAGTTGGCCGGGCTGCCGCTGGTGCACCAGCCCGGGGCCCGCATCACCTACAGCCACGGCACCGATGTGCTGGGCATCGCGATCGCCCGGATGGCCGGCCTGCCGCTGCACGAACTGCTCACCGAACGGATCTTCGAGCCGCTGGGCATGTCGGACACCGGTTTCGCGCTGAGTCTGGTCCAGCGCCGCCGGATGGCCACCATGTACGGCCTGACCGCGGATGGGTCTTTGAGGGACGATGTGATGGGTCCCCCGCCGCTCACCCCGCCCGAGTTCTGCGCCGGCGGCGGCGGTCTGATGTCCACCGCCGACGACTATCTGAAGTTCGCCCGGATGCTGCTGGGCGGCGGCACGGTCGACGGTGTCCGGGTGCTCTCCGAGGAGTCCACCCAGTTGATGCGCACCGACCGGCTGCACCCCGATCAGAAGGAGCACAACTTCCTCGGGGTGCCGTTCTGGATCGGCCGCGGGTTCGGGCTGAGCATGTCGGTGGTGACCGACCCGGCCCAGTCCGAGCGGTTCTTCGGCCCTGGCGGGCTGGGCACCTTCGGCTGGCCCGGCGCCTACGGCACCTGGTGGCAGGCCGACCCGGCCAATGACGTCATCGTGATGTACCTGATCCAGAACTTCCCGGACCTCAGCGCCGACATCGCACAGGTCGCGGGCAACACCTCGATGGCCAAACTGCGGATGGCCCAACCGAAGTTCGTCCGCCGCACCTACCAGGGGCTGGGCCTCTAGGCCGGTTCCAGGGCCCGGCGCGCATACGCCCGCACATCGGCGTCGGCGTCCTTGAGCGCCAGACCCAAGGCGTCCCGGGCCGCGGTCTCCGATGCCGCCCAGCGGGTCAGGCTCAGCACCGCCGCCTTGCGCACGTCGAGGTGGGTATCGGCGAGCGCCCGGGACAGCGACGGCACCGCGGCGGCGGCCGGTGCACCGGACAGCGCCCTGGCCGCGCCGACCCGGACCTGCCAGGCCGGCTCCCCCAGGGCCTGCTCGATGGAGGTCAGATCGCCGGGCGCCGGCCCGAGGGAGCCGAGCGCGGCCAATGCGGCGGCCCGCACCAGCGGGTCCCGGTCGGTAAGCAGCGCGCGCACCGTGGCGGTACCACCCCCGAGGGTGGCCAGCGCGTTCGCGACCGCAATCCGCACCTCGCGGCTCTCATCGGCGGCGGCCGCAGCGACCCCGTCGACGTCGTCCACGGACACCAGCGCCCGCACCGCCTCGATGCGGACCCGTTGGTCGGTGTCGGCCAGAGCACGCCGGTACCCCTCGGCCGTTCCGGCCCGCCGCGCGCTGAGCACGTACACCACCGCGGCACGGACCACCGGGTCCGCCGACTCCAGATGCGCGGCAAGGGTTTCCGGGCCGGGCAGCACCTCGACGAGTTCGCGGACCGACTCGGCGGCCTGTAGGCGCACCTCGCGGTCGGCGTCGGCCAGCGCGGCGCTCAGCGGCTCGGGGTAGCCGTCGGGCAGGTTCTCCACCAGGGTCGCCACCGCGGTGCGGCGCACACCCGGATCACCGTCGGTGAGGTACCCGTTCAGTTGTTGCAGGGTGGGTTCGGCCAGCGCCAGCACCGCCGCGATCCGCGGGGACGGCGGCTGGGCGGCGGGCCCGGCTACCCGGGAGACGACGGTGGCCGGGGCCTTGCCGCCGAACAACTCCGGTTGTTCGACGTCCACGACCGGCGCGTCCGACGGCACGTGATCCAGGCCCGGCACCGGCACGATGTACGGGGCGACAGGGCGCTTGCGGAACTGCATGCTGCCGTCCGCGCCCTTATGCAGGTTCAGATGGAAGCCCCATTCGCTGTCGTCACGCAACGGCACATCGGCGCGTTCGTGGTAGAGACCCCAACGGGATTCGGTGCGGGTCAGCGAGGAGCGGGCCGCCATCTCGGCGCAGTCCCGGATGAAGGACACCTCGACCGCACGCATCAACTCGTGCGGGGTGCGGGCGCCGATACCGTCGACCTCCTCGCGCATCCGGTCGAAGGTCTGCACCGCGATGGACAGTTTCGCGGCCGTCTTGGGCGGTGCCACATAGTCGTTGACGAAGCGGCGCAACTTGTATTCCACCTGCGGTTGCGGCGGCCCGTCCGGCTGGCGCAGCGGCCGGTAAATGAGTTCGTGTGCCTGCGCCAGCTGGTCGGCGGGCAGCTCGCCGGGCGCCGGGGTGTCGGCCAGGTTGCCGGCGGCGTGCTCCCCGGCCAGGTCGCCGTAGACGAAGGCACCGATCATGTAGTTGTGCGGGACGCAGGCCAGGTCCCCGGCCGCGTACAGGCCCGGCACGGTGGTGCGGGCGTGTTCGTCGACCCACACCCCGGATGCCGAATGACCACTGCACAAACCGATCTCGGAGATGTGCATCTCGATGTCGTGGGTGCGGTAGTCGTGGCCGCGGTTGGCGTGGAAGGTGCCGCGGGTGGGCCGCTCGGTGGTGTGCAGGATATTCTCCAGCGCGGTCAGCGTCTCGTCCGGCAGGTGCGACACCTTCAGGTAGATCGGCCCGCGGGCGGACTCGATCTCGCTGTGCACCTCCGACATCATCTGCCCGGACCAGTAGTCGGAGTCGACGAACCGTTCCCCGCGCGCATTGACCTGGTAGCCGCCGAACGGGTTGGCCACATAGGCACACGCCGGGCCGTTGTAGTCCTTGATCAACGGATTGACCTGGAAACACTCGATCCCGGACAGTTCGGCCCCGGCGTGGTACGCCATCGAGTAGCCGTCACCGGCATTGGTGGGGTTCTCGTAGGTGCCGTACAGGTAGCCCGAGGCGGGCAGGCCCAGCCGCCCGCATGGGCCGGTGGCCAGGATGACGGCCTTGGCGGCGACCGCGACGAATTCCCCGGTGCGGGTGTTCAGCGCGGCAGCCCCCACCGCACGGCCCTCGGAGACCAGCACCCGGACCGGCATCAGCCGATTCTCGATCTGGATCTTCTCCCGCATGGACCGCTGCCGCATCACCCGGTACAGCGCCTTCTTGACGTCCTTACCCTCCGGCATCGGCAGCACGTAGGACCCGGACCGGTGGACCCGGCGCACCGCGTACTCGCCGTGCTCATCCTTCTCGAACTTGACGCCGTACCGTTCCAGCCGCTGCACCATGGCGAAACCGCGGGTGGCGGTCTGATAGATGGTGCGCTGGTTGACGATTCCGTCGTTGGCGCGGGTGATCTCGGCGACGTAGTCCTCGGGTTCGGCCTTACCGGGGATGACGGCGTTATTGACACCGTCCATGCCCATCGCCAGGGCACCGGAATGCCGGACGTGCGCCTTCTCCAACAGCAGCACCCGGGCGCCGTTCTCGGCGGCGGTGAGGGCGGCCATGGTGCCGGCGGTGCCCCCGCCGATCACCAGGACGTCGCAGTCGAGGCGGGCGGTGTCGGCGAGGTTGGGAATTTCTGTCATGAGTTGTCCAATGCTGCAAGGATTTCGGCGCGGAGCGCGGCACGGTCGGGATGTGTGGTTTCGGTGCGGGGTGCGGGCACCTCGACCAGCGCACGCAGCGCGGGTCGGGAACGGCCCAGCACGGCCACCCGGTCACCGAGGGTCAGCGCCTCGTCGACATCGTGGGTGACGAACACGATGGTGGTGGGATGGGCCCGCCAGGTCTCGATGAGCAGGCGTTGCATGGCCGCGCGGGTCTGGGCGTCCAAGGCGCCGAACGGCTCGTCCATCATCACCGCCCGGGGTGCGCCGGCGAGCCCGCGGGCCAGTTGCACCCGCTGCCGCATCCCGCCGGACAGGCTCTTGGGCAGATAGTCGGCGTAGCCGGTGAGGTTCACCTCGTCGATCCAGCGTTCGGCGCGCGCCCGGCGGCCGGCTCGCGGTTCACCGCGAAGTTGCAGTGCCAGTTCGATATTGGAGCGCACGCTGCGCCACGGCAGCAGCGCGCTGTCCTGGAACACCATGCCGCGGTCCCGGGACGTGGTGGTGACCGGGTTGCCGTCGGCCAGTACCCGGCCGGCATCCGGCGCCAGCAGCCCGGCCAGGGCGCGCAACACGGTGGACTTCCCGCACCCGGACGGCCCGGTGAGCACCAGGATCTCCCCCGGCTGCACCGTGAGATTCAGCCCCGTCACCACCGCAGGTCCGCGGTAGGACAGCGTGATGTCCTCGAGCTCCAGCGCCATGGCCGCATTGCGGGTCGTCGTCACCGGTTCGTCTCCTCGCCGCGCGGCAGCCACCGGGTGGCCCGTCGGCCGATGAGTTCGATGGCCGCGGCGGTGCTGAACCCGAGCACACCGATGGTGATGATGCCGACGAACACCCCCGGGTAATCCAGGACCGTGTAGGCCTGCCAGGTGCTGTAGCCGACACCGAGCCGGCCGGAAATCATCTCGGCCGAGATCACACAGATCCAGGCCACGCCCATGCCGACAGACAGGCCGCCGAACAGGCCCGGCAGGATGCCGGGCAGCACAACCTGACGCAGCACATCGAGACGTCCGCCGCCGAGGGTGCGCACCGAGTCCTCCCAGATGGTGGGCAGTGCCCGCACCGCGTGCCGGGTGCTCACCATGATCGGGAAATACGCGGCCAGGAAAGTGATCGAGACGATGCCGGCCTCGTCGGAGGGAAACAGCAGGATGGCGACCGGGACCACCGCGATCGCCGGGATGGGCCGGACCAGCTCGGTGAGTGGGCCGAACACATCGCCGAACAGCCGGGACCTGCCCAGCATGATGCCGGTGACCACACCGATGAGCGCGGCCAGCCCGAACCCGGTCAGGATCCGCAGGAGCGATTGCCCCAGATCCAGCCAGTACTCGCCGGTGCCGATCCGGGTGGCCAGGGCCGCCGCGATCTCGGTGACCGTCGGCAGCGTGTCGAAACGCAGCCACAGCCGGACCCCGTTGGCGGTCAACAACTCCCACAGCCCGATCGCGGCGAGCACCGAGGCCACCCGGATCAACCGGTGCCGCCAGACCCCCACCGACTGCCGCTCGGGCCGTACCTGCTCACCGGCGGTCTGCGGCGGATCGAGCAGGGCGGTCATTGCACACCCACCAGCGCTTCGCGGTACCCGACGACCTCGGCGCCCGGGTGGGCGGCGGTGTACCGGCCGGCCCCGGCGGCGGTGCCGAAGGGCAGGTAGTCCGGCCCGTCCTTGACCCAGACGGCCTTGTCGGCGAACCACCGGGTGCCGAGCTCGGCGTCGGGGACATAGGCGGCCCGCACCGTCGCCCCGCGGGCCTCGGCATCGCGCACCGCACGCAGCAGCTCGGTCGGGCCGGCCACGGGCTCGGTGACATCTGAGCCCTGCAGCCACAGTTCGCCGGCTGCCGGGGTGCTGGTCGTGGCGAGCACCTCGTCGTAGTTCAGTCCGCGTTCCGCGAAGGCCTTGCGCAGCGGGGCGTCGTCGACGAAACCGGCAACGTCGAGGTCGGCGAAGTCACCGATAGACTTCAGGTAGGGCACATCACCTTCGAGCGCCTCGATCAGCGACGGTTTGAGGGTGGTGTCGAAGGAGGTGCCACCGGGGCCGTTGTACAGGTACACCACTTCCTGCGGCAGGCCGCTGCCCTCGGCCACGATGCGGGAGGCTTCCAAGGGTTGTTCGTTGAGGAAGTCGGTGGCGTCGAGTTGGGACTGCAGGAAGGCGTCGAGCACCTCCGGGTGCTGCACGGCGTAGTCCTCGCGGACCACCACGCCGTGCAATGTCGGATAGTCGCCCTCGGCGCCGTCGTAGAGCAGCCGCGCCTTGTCCTGGAACACCAGCAGCCCGGGCCACGCCACGAACTGTGAGAGTGCCTGCACCTGACCCGATTCCAGGGCGGAGGCACCGACCTGTGGTTGCTGGTTGACCACTTCGACACCGGTCTTGGGGTCGAGGCCGGCAGCTGACAGCGCGCGTACCAGGGTGCCGTGTCCGGCGGAGCCGACGCTGGCCGAGACCTTCTGACCAGCCAAGTCGGCAATGGTCTGGGCAGCCGAATCGGGTTCGACGACCACCATGTTCAGCGCGCCCTTGGGGTGGTACCCGGTGACCGAGACCAGATCGGTGCGGGCCCGGTCGTTCGATTGGGTCTTGGAACCGTTGATCAGTAGCGGGTAATCCCCCATCGAACCGATGTCGATCTTCTCGGCGACCATCTGCGCGGTGATCGGGGCACCGGTGTCGTAGTCCTGCCAGGTCACCCGGTATTCCATGCCGTTGTCCTCGCCGATATCGGCCAGTCTCTGCTCCAGGAACCCCTTGGCGCGCAACAGTGTGCCAGCGGTGACGGTGTTGATGGTCTTGGACTGATAGCCGACGACGACGTCGACCACGTCATCGGAGCCGCCGGTGGAATCCAGGGAACAGGCGGTGACGGAGGCGGTCAGGGCAGCAAGCAGCGCAACGAGAGGTTTCTTCACGGCAGGGTCCTTCGGGGATCAGCGGATCAAGTAGGGCATGTTGACGGTGACGGCTCCGGTGGGACACCGGGCGGCGCACGGTCCGCAGTACCAACACTCGTCGACGTGCATGAACGCCTTGCCGTTCTCCGGGTTGATGGCCAACGAATCCAGCGGGCAGATCTCCACGCACAGCGTGCAACCCTCGATGCACAGCGACTCATCGATGGTCACCGGGACGTCAACGCGGTTGTTCACCAGTGCCATATCAGCTCCTGAATATGTCAGTTTCGGGAAAGGTTGCCGCGCATGGTGATTCGGTCACCACGCATGCGGATGTATTCGAGGTCTACGGGCCGCCCGTCTCCGAGGCTGGTCAGCCGTTCCAGCATCAGCAGGGCGGCGCCGTCGGGGACCTGCAGGGTGGCCGCGGAATGCGGGTCGGCGGCAATCGCCTCCAGCGCCAGGGCGGCCGAGCCCAGCCGCTGACCGCTGACCTGTTCGATGAGCGCGAACACGTCGTTGGTCTCCAGCGGGTGGGCGATCACCTGCTCGCCGATGTCGGGGGCCAGATAGGTCAGGTCCAGCGACAGCGGCAGGTCACCCAGGTAGCGCAGGCGCTCGATGTAGACGACCTGGGTGCCCGGTCCGAGTTCGAGCTTGCGGGCCACCGCGGGCGGGGCCGCCATCCGCAGTACGGCCCGGACCTCATTGCGGACCTCACCGTAGTCCTTGAAGGTCTCCTTCAGCCCGACCAGGGCGTCCAGACCATGGTCGTACTTGCGGACCGCGACGTGGGTGCCCACCCGGGTGCCCCGGTCGATCAGCCCCTCGGTCTTGAGGACCGCCAGCGCCTCCCGGATCGTGTTCCGGGAGACCGCGAATTCCTCGACCAGCTCCGCCTCGCTGGGCAGTCCGTCTGGGAACCCGCCGGCATGGATCTGGTGGCGCAGCAGATCGGCGACCTGACGTGCCTGGTCCGCGCGCGGTCTGCGCAGCGGGGTGGGCTCGGTTCCAGGCACCCGATCACCGTAAAACCGGTTCGGCGTCCCGTCCGGCGGTCGTTCGCGCGGACCGCCGCACGCGATCCGATTGCGCCGCCACCGC
Organism: Mycolicibacterium aurum; assembly: GCA_900078775.1. Taxonomy (GTDB): domain Bacteria; phylum Actinomycetota; class Actinomycetes; order Mycobacteriales; family Mycobacteriaceae; genus Mycobacterium; species Mycobacterium aurum_A. The sequence goes on along the minus strand of LT549889.1, from coordinate 1,560,514 downwards.
GGGCGAGGGACCAGCCGAAAAGCCGGAGCTTTGTGGTATTGCGCCACCAGAGTTGTGCCGGTGGACATTTCGATCGTGCTGAATCAAATGTCCGCGCCGCCCCGACGGTCTGCCGGTGGGAGGAGTTTTTCGGGGTGGAAGTGGTGGTTGAGGGTGTCTTGCCCGGTGTCCATGAGTGGTGGTGGGTACCAGTGCACGCGGCCGGTGGTGGGGTCGATTTTGGTGGTCCAGCCGAGTTCGGCGAGTTGGTTGTCGGGGCCGCAGCCCAGCCCGAGGGTGTCGACATCGGTGAGTCCGCCGTTGTTCCAGCTGGGGTCGGCGTGGTGGGCCTGGCAGCGACACGCTCCGCGGGTGCAGCCGGGCCGGGTGCAGCCGCGGTCGCGGTTGTAGAGCACCAGCCGTTGGGCTTTGGAGGCCAGTCGTTTGGTGCGCCCGAGGTAGAGCGGTTCGGCGGTGTGTTGTCGGTAGACCACGAGGTAGTGGTGGGCGTGTTCGGCCAGGCGGATGAGGTCGGGCATCGGCATTCGGACCCCGGATCCGGTGATGGCGATTCCGGCGCCGGCTTCGAGTTCGGCCAGGGTGGTGGAGACGACGACCGTGACCGGCAGTCCGTTGTGTTGGCCCAGGCGCCCCGACATCAGGATCTCGCGCATCACAGCCTTGAGTGCGTCATGGTTGCGCTGCGGTTGGGTGCGCAGGTCCCCGGTGTCGGGTTCGAAGTCGCGGGCCGGTGGCGGGGGTAGCCCTTCGGGGAGGTCGGCCAGTTCGGCGAAGTCGCGCGGGAACGGCAACTCCGGCGCGGGCTCAGCCTCACATTCGGCCTCGGCCTCAGGGTCGGGCTCGGCTTCAGCCTCAGGATCCCGCGCCTCGGCCTTGCCGGCGTCGGGTTCCTGCAGCGGGTTCGGCGTCGGATTGTGTTGGGGCTGCTCGTCATCGGGGTTGTTGAGCCCGGGCCGGGCCCATGTGTCGAGGATGGTGCGCAGGTAGGCGGCGAACTCGGAGTCCACCCGCCCGGAGATCTTGGACAGCCCGTCGGCGTCGGGTTTGCCGATCGTGATCCCCACCTTCGCCCGCGCGAGATCGGGGCCGTCACCGTCCTGATTGAGCACGTACACCATCTGCTCGGCCATCTCGGCCAACGATTCCGGGATATCGCAGCGCGCCACCGCGACGAGCGCTTCTTCCATCAACGCCCGGTCCGCGGCATCCAGATACGGGGCGGCTCGGCGCATCGCTGCTCGGATCACCGCGACATGCCCGGCGTTGATCGCACCCTCGGCCAACGCGGCCGCGCACGCCGGCAACACCGGCCCCAACGCTTGGCCGTCGAGGGCTTGGCGGGGCCCCAGATCGCGGGCCGCTGCCACCCGGCGGCCGGCCTCGGCGGTGGTCAGCCGCATCCGGGTGGCCAACACGTCGATCCAGGATTTGCCGCCGATCTCGCGCGGGGTGGCCTGCGCCATCAGGGCGGCCTGCAGGCGGTGATCGATCGCCGCGTCGGCGCGGGCCCGTTCCTCGCGTTCGGATTGGATGGCCAGCAACTCCGCGGTGTCGAAGACGGTGAAATCCGCGTCCAGCAGCGCTTTGATCGACGCGGTGCGGTCGGACAGTGCGTGTTGCACCGTGTCCCGACTTGCCGCCGCGTCCATCTTCATGATTCGAACAGTAGTTCGACCCACCGACAGAAAACGGCAGAATGTGACACCAGAGACCAAAGAGTCCAAAGAAATTTCTGAGGCTGTTTTGTCGCTCGAATGTCGCTACCAGGTGGGCAATGACATACCCACCGGGAGATCGCGTCGCTACATCATCGAGCGCGACGGTGCCCCGATGCTCCTCGGTCTCGCCGCGCGACATGATGAACGCGGCGATCCCGGGGAACTCGATGACCGACCGGAGCTGCTCCAGAGCCAGCTCAGGGCGCCCAGTCGTGCGGCGTGCCTACGTCGCGCTGTCCGGTGCGTCGGCGGGACGCAGCGCCGCCGCAGCGGCGCGGATCTGCGGCGTCACCAACATGACCTGCCCGAGCACACCGTTGACGAACGCCGGCGACTCATCGGTGGACAGTTCCTTGGCCAGCTCGACGGCCTCGTCGACCGCGACGGGCTCGGGCACGTCCTCGGCGTGGAGCAGTTCCCACACCGCGACCCGCAGGATCGCCCGGTCCACCGCGGGCAGCCGCTCCAGGGTCCAGCCCTGCAGATGCGAGGAGATCAGGTCGTCGACGTGCGCGCCCTGGTCGGTGACCCCACGCGCCACCGTGACGGTGTACGGGTTCAGCGGGCTGATATCGGCCTGGGTGTGGGAGAGCTTGTTTCGCCCGTCCGCGGCCTCGGCGGCGGTGATCCCGCGCGCCTCGGCCTCGAACAGCAGGTCGACGGCCCGCTTGCGGGCCTGATGCCGACCGCGGTCGCCGCGACGATCAGACATTCCCGTCGCTCCGCTCGCCCGTCCTAGCCATTCACCCGTCCGAGGTAGTTGCCGTCGCGCGAATCGACCTTCAGCTTGTCGCCGGTGTTGATGAACAGCGGCACCTGGATCTCGGCACCGGTCTCCAGGGTGGCCGGCTTGGTGCCGGCGTTCGAGCGGTCACCCTGCAGGCCGGGCTCGGTGTGCGCGACGACGAGTTCGACGGTCACCGGCAGTTCCAGGTACAGCGGCACGCCGTCGTGGAAGGCGATCTGCACGGGCATGTTCTCCAGCAGGAAGCCGGCCAGCCGGCCGACCAGCGCCTCGGGCAGCGGATTCTGTTCGAAGTCCTCGGAGTCCATGAAGACGAAGTCGCTGCCGTCGCGGTACAGGTAGGTGGCGTCGCGGCGGTCGACGGTGGCGGTCTCCACCTTCACGCCGGCGTTGTAGGTCTTGTCGACGACCTTGCCGGACACCACGTTCTTCAGCTTGGTGCGTACGAAAGCCGGGCCCTTGCCGGGCTTGACGTGCTGGAATTCGATGATCTGCCACAACTGGCCATCGATCTGAAGAACGAGCCCATTCTTGAAGTCGGCGGTTGATGCCACGGTTTGTACAGCTCCTAGATCAGGTGATCACAGCCAGTTCCTTGGGGAACCGGGTGAGTAACTCGGGTATGGGTGCGCTCTCGCTGCCGACAACCAGGGTGTCCTCGATCCGGACACCACCCCGACCGGGCAGATACACGCCGGGCTCCACGGTGACCGCAGCGCCAGCAAGCAGTGTACCGGCGGCGGAAGCGCTGATCCCCGGCGCTTCGTGGATCTGCAGTCCGACCCCGTGTCCCAGTCCGTGCCCGAAGTTCTCGGCGAACCCCGCGTCGGCGATCACCTGCCGTGCAGCCGCGTCCACATCCTTGAGCGCGACGCCCGCGGCCAGGGCCTCCCGGCCGGCCCGCTGCGCGTCGGCCACCAGCTGATACACGTCCAGCTGCCATTGCGCGGCCCGGCCCAGCACGAAGGTGCGGGTCATATCGGAGTGATAGCCGGCCACCAGCGCCCCGAAGTCGATCTTCACGAAGTCCCCGTCGGCCAGAACCGCGTCGGTGGGACGGTGGTGCGGGACGGCCGAATTGGCGCCGGTGGCCACGATCGTCTCGAAGGACACCCCGTCGGCACCGTGATCCAGCATCAGCGACTCCAGGTCGCGGCGCACCTCTTTCTCGGTGCGGCCCGGCCGCAGACCGCCCCGGTCCAGCAGGTCGTGCAGGGCCGCGTCGGCCGCCTCGCAGGCCAACCGGAGGATGGCGATCTCCCCCGCGTCCTTGACCTCGCGCAGCCGCTCCACCATGCCGGCGGCGCGCACCAACTCCACACCGTCGGCGACCCGCTGCAACTGGGTGAACCCGTCGACGGTGACGACATGACTCTCGAAGCCGAGTTTGCGCACGCCGCAACCCGCCGCCCGGCCGGCCAGATGGGGCGCACAGGCCCGCTCGATGGCCAGTTCGGCGTCCGGCGCCTGCGCCGCGGCCTGCGTTACATACCGGCCGTCGGTTGCCAATACCGGCGTGTCGTCGTCGACCCGCACCAACAGGGCCGCGTTGGACCCGGTGAATCCGGACAGGTATCGGACGTTGACCAGGTCAGTTACCAACATGGCGTCCAGTCCGGCGGTCGCCAGCCGGCGCCGCAGCCGGTCCCGCCGCTGAGAAATCGTCACAGGCTGTGACGCTACTCGCTAGGCTGTCCCCTCATGAGCAAGTGGTTGCTGCGCGGACTCGTGTTCGCGGCGGTCGTTGTCGTCCTCCGGTTGATCCAGGGGGCGCTGGTGGATGCCTTTCCGACACAGGCCGGATGGATCAGTCCGGTGCTGGGCCTCTTCCTGGCGATCCCGGCGATCCTGTGGGCTTACCTCGACGGTCGCGCCGACGCCCGCGCGCAGATGGACCCGGACCGCCGCCAGGACCTGGCCATGGTCTGGATGATCGCCGGCCTGATCGCGGGACTCCTGGGCGACCTGGTGTGCTGGTTCATCGGGCTGTTCTACCCGGTGCTCTACACCGGCAACCTGATCAGCGAGCTCACCTCGTTCGCGGCGTTCACCGCGCTGCTGATCTTCGTGACCGGTGTGGTCGCGGTGAGCATCGGCCGCTGGACCGTCGACCGCAAGGCCCCGCCGTTCGTCCGTCGCCGCGAGGGCGATGAGGAGCGGACCGACACCGACGTCTTCGCCGCGGTGCAGCCGGGCGCAGACGAAACTGCCGAAACGTCCAAGTAACTCGCTAGCGCGTCCCCACCACGGAGTAGGCCGCGGCCAGCAGCGTCGGGTCCGGCCCCTCCAGCCGGCCCGGCTTGGCCAGGCCGTCGAGGACCACGAAACGCAGCACCCCGGACCGGTTCTTCTTGTCCCCGGCCATGTACTCCAGTAACTGCGGCAGCGCGTCGGCGTCGTAGCTGACCGGCAGCCCCAGCGCGCTCAGCACCCGGGCGTGCCGGTCGGCGGTGTCGTCATCCAGGCGCCCGGCCAGCCGGCCGAGCTCGGCGGCGAACACCAGGCCCACCGATACCGCGGCGCCGTGGCGCCACTTGTAGCGCTCGCGGCGCTCGATGGCGTGGGCCAGGGTGTGGCCGTAGTTGAGGATCTCGCGCAGCGCCGATTCCTTCTCGTCGGCGGCCACCACTTCGGCCTTCACCGCGATGGCCCGGCGGATCAGCTCGGGCAGCACGCTGCCCGCGGGGTCCAGCGCGGCCTCCGGATCCGCCTCGATGAGGTCGAGGATCACCGGGTCGGCGATGAAGCCGGCCTTCACGATCTCGGCCATCCCGGCGATGATCTCGTTGCGCGGCAAGGACTCCAGGGTCGCCAGGTCGACCAGCACCGCCAGCGGCTGGTGGAAGGCGCCGACCAGGTTCTTGCCGGCGTCGGTGTTGATCCCGGTCTTGCCGCCGACGGCGGCGTCGACCATGCCCAGCAGGGTGGTCGGCACGTGCACGATGTCGACGCCGCGCAGCCAGGTGGCGGCGGCGAATCCGGCGACATCGGTGGCGGCCCCGCCGCCGAGGCTTACGACGGCGTCCTTGCGGCCGATCCCGATGCGGCCCAGCACTTCCCAGATGAACCCGACGACCGGCAGCTCCTTACCCGACTCGGCGTCGGGGATCTCGATGCGGTGCGCGTCGACGCCGAGGCCGGCCAGGTGATCACGGATCACCTCGGCGGTCTGGACCAGGGTCGGCTGATGCAGGATCGCCACCTTGTGCCGCCCGGTCAGGGTGCGGCCCAGATCGGACAACAGGCCGGTGCCGATGATCACCGGGTACGGCCGGTCGACCAGAACGTCCACGGTTACGGGTTCACTCATTGCGTGCCTCTGCTCGTCGGGCCAGCGCCGCCGGGGTCGGCGGGGCCTCGGTGGTCGGTTCGGGGTTCAGGACGGTGGGGCCGCGGCGCCAGGCCGCCCGACGGCGGCGTCGCGTCCGGGCCGGCCCGCAGCCGGACAGCCGGGTGACGATATGGCGCACCACCGCGCCGGGGTTGCGCCGGTTGGTGTTCACCCGCATGGTGGCCACCTCGCGGAACAGCGGGACGCGCTGCTCCATCAGTTCGCGGTACTTGGCGCCCGGGTCGTCACCGGCGAGCAGCGGTCGCGCGCTACCCGCGGTCCGCCGGACACCTTCTGCCGCACTGATTTCCAGATAGATCACGGTGTGACCCTTGAGAGCCTCCCGCACCTCGGGGGTGGTGACCGCACCACCGCCGAGGGACACCACACCCTCGTGCTCGTTCAGTGCGGCGCGCACCACCTCGGCCTCGATCCGGCGGAACTCCTGCTCCCCGTCGGTGAAGATGTCCTCGATGGTGCGTCCGGTGGTTTCGACGATCTGCACGTCGGTGTCCAGCAGCGGCACCCCCAGCGCCTTGGCCAGGCGGCGTCCGATGGTGGACTTGCCGGATCCCGGCATGCCCACCAGAACTGCTTTGGGTGCCATCGGCTAACCCGACGCCTGGGCTGGTTCCCGGTCGGCCACGGTGCGCAGGTAGCTCTGCACGTTCGCCTTCGTCTCGGCCAGCGAGTCGCCGCCGAACTTCTTCAGCACCGCCCGGGCCAGCACCAGGGCGACCATGTTCTCGACCACCACGCCGGCGGCCGGGACCGCGCACACGTCGGAGCGCTGGTGGATGGCGACGGCCTCGTCGCCGGTGGCCATGTCCACGGTGGCCAGCGCGCGCGGCACGGTGGAGATCGGCTTCATCGCCGCGCGCACCCGCAGCGGCTGCCCGTTGGTCATGCCGCCCTCCAGGCCGCCGGCCCGGTTGGTGGAGCGCACGACTCCGTCGGGGCCGGGGTAGATCTCGTCGTGGGCGACGCTGCCGCGGCGGCGCGCGGTCTCGAACCCGTCGCCGATCTCGACACCCTTGATGGCCTGGATGCCCATCACCGCGGCCGCCAGCTGGCTGTCGAGCCGGTCGTCACCGCTGATGAACGAGCCGAGTCCGATGGGCAGGCCGCTGACCACGACCTCGACCACGCCGCCGAGGGTGTCGCCGTCCTTCTTGGCGGCCTCGATCTCGTCGATCATCAGCTGAGCGGTCTCGGCGTCGAAGGCGCGCACCGGGCTCTCGTCGATCGTGGCCAGGTCCCGCGGCAGCGGGGACGGGCCCTGGTAGGGCTTGGATGCGCCGATGGAGATGACGTGCGAGATGACCTCGACACCGAGCGCCTGCTGCAGGAAGGCCCGGGCGATGGTGCCGGCTGCGGTGCGGGCGGCGGTCTCGCGGGCGCTGGCGCGCTCCAGTACCGGACGGGCGTCGTCGAACCCGTACTTGAGCATGCCGGCGTAGTCGGCGTGGCCGGGCCGCGGCCGGGTCAGCGGGGCGTTGCGGGCCGCGTCGGCGTCGAGCTGTTCGGGGGCCACCGGGTCCGCGGACATCACCGATTCCCACTTGGGCCATTCGGTGTTGCCGATCTCGACGGCGATCGGGCCGCCCAGGGTGAGGCCGTGGCGCACCCCGCCCAGGATGGTGACCTGGTCTTTCTCGAACTTCATCCGGGCGCCGCGGCCGTAGCCGAGCCGGCGTCGCTGCAGCTGGACCGCGATGTCGTCGGACGTCACCGACACACCCGCGACCATGCCTTCGAGCATCGCCACCAGGGCGCGGCCGTGAGATTCACCTGCAGTAGTCCATCGCAACACGGGCGCCATTCTCCCACGTCCGGATTTGGGCGAGGAAATCCGTGCTGGTGTCCGCAATTCCCATGACCCAGGTCACAACTTAACGTTGCTGAACGTCCTGGCGGGCTCCTAGCGTTCCGAGGCGACGCGCAAGGACAAAGAGAATGGAGTCCCATGGCGGACAGCACCCGAGACACCCGGCAGCACAGCATCGATGTGGTGGTGGATCTCAAGACCACCCTCGGCGAGGGCCCGCTCTGGGACGTGGCCCAGCAGTCGCTGTACTGGATCGACAGCGCCGACGGCCGGATCTTCCGGTCGACCGCCGACGGCGAACGGATCCGTGCCTGGGAGGTCGGTCAGAAGATCGGTTCGATGGCGCTCACCCAGGACGGCGCCGGAGCGATCACCGCCCTGCAGGACGGACTGTGGCGGCTGGATTTCGGCACCGGTGAGCTCACCCTGCTGGCCGAGATCGAGGCCGATCTGCCGCACAACCGTCTCAACGACGGGAAGGTGGACCGGGCCGGCCGGTTCGTGTTCGGCTCGATGGACACCCTGGAGGACTCACCCAGCGGCAAGCTCTACAGCTACTCCCCCGACGGCACCCTGACCGTCCTGGACGAGAACATCACCGTCTCCAACGGACCGTGCTTCAGCCCCGACGGGTCCATCCTGTACTTCGCCGACACCTGGACCGGCGAGATCTGGGCCTACGACTACGACCTGGGCACCGGGGCGGTGTCCGACCGGCGGACCTTCGCCACCGTGGACACCAGCGGCGGCGGGGCGGCCGACGGGGCCACCGTCGACGCCGACGGCTACCTGTGGCAGGCCTTGGTGTACGGCGGCAAGATCATCCGCTACGCCCCGGACGGCTCGGTGGACCGGGTCATCGACTTCCCGGTCCGCAAGCCCACCAGCGTGATGTTCGGCGGACCGGACCTCGACACCCTCTATGTCACCTCGATGGCCAAGCCGCCGCTGCCCCGCTTCCCCGGCGACGGCCAACTGCGCGGCTCGCTGTTCGCCATCCGCGGCCTCGGCGTGCGCGGCATCCCAGAACTCCGCTTCGGCGCATAACCCCTCGACCACAAGGAAAACGACATCATGTCTTCATCCCGGGTGAAATCCCGGCGCGGTTCGCTGCGCAAAACCCACAAGTACTCCTGGATCTCGCTGGGCGTGTGCTGGCTGATCTGGGTGCTCAACGCCTATGACCGCGAGATCATCCTGCGGCTCGGGCCGACCATCTCGGAAACCTTCGACCTGAGCGCGGACGCCTGGGGCGCCATCGTCTCGCTGATCATGATCTCTCTTGCCGTGCTGGCGATTCCGGGCTCCAGCATGAGCGACCGCTACGGGGGCGGCTGGAAGCGCGCCCGGTTCCAGGTGCCACTGGTCATCGGGTACACCGCGCTGTCGTTCATCTCCGGATTCAAGGCCGTCAGCTCCAACCTGATCGCCTTCGTCGCGCTGCGCATCGGGGTGAACCTGGGCGCGGGCTGGGGTGAACCGGTCGGTGTCAGCAACACCGCCGAGTGGTGGCCCAAGGAGCGCCGCGGCTTCGCCCTGGGCGCGCACCACACCGGTTATCCGATCGGCTCGCTGCTCAGCGGCCTGATCGCGGCCGCGGTGATCGCCGCATTCGGCCCGGCGAACTGGTCCTACGCGCTGTTCCTCGGTCTGATCGTCGCCGTCCCGCTGATGCTGTTCTGGGGCAGGTACTCCACCGCGCAGAAGATCGACGAACTCTACGACGACATCACCGCCCAGGGCCTGACCCCGCCGGACCGCGACGACCCGGCGTTGCGGGCCGGCGGCGGCCGTGGCCTGGTGAAGGCCTGCCTGCGCAACCGCACCATCTCGATGACCGCACTGACCACGCTGCTCACCCAGATCGTCTACATGGGCATCAACATGGTCCTGCCGGCCTACCTGTACAACGTCGTCGGGCTGTCGCTGGCCGAATCGGCCGGCCTCAGTGTGGTGTTCGCGCTGACCGGTGTGCTGGGCCAGATCCTCTGGCCGAGCCTGTCCGACATCATCGGGCGCAAGAAGACCATCATCATCTGCGGTATCTGGATGGCGCTCAGCGTGGCCGCGTTCTACGTGGCGACCTCCTCGCTGCTGGTGGTCGTCGTGCAGCTGGTGTTCGGTGTGGTCGCGAACGCGGTCTGGCCGATCTACTACGCCGCCGCCTCGGACGCCGCCCCGGAGGGCGCCATCTCCACCGCCAACGGCATCATCACCACCGCCATGTTCATCGGCGGCGGCATCGCCCCGCTGTTCATGGGCCGGCTCATCTCGATGAGCGGCGGCTGGACCGAGGCGAGCGGCTATATCGTCTGCTTCTTCGCCATGGCCGGTTGCGCGTTGCTCGGTGTGCTGCTGTAGTTCTTCACCGGCTCGACGACGACTCCGGCTGACGCGCAACCGGATCCGGTCCCGGCCGGGAAGTAAACCGACAACGAGAAATCCCCCAGCCCGATCGGACTGGGGGATTTTTCGTGACCGGATCGGCTCAGAAGCCGACCTTGTCGGCGCCTTTCAGGTTGAGCATCTCGCGGGCCTCGTCGGGGGTGGCGACCTCGAAGTTGAGGGCCTCCAGGATGGTGCGGATCCGGCTGACCTGCTCGGCATTCGAGGCGGCGAGCTGTCCGGGGCCGATCCACAGCGAGTCCTCCAGCCCGACCCGCACGTGCGAGCCCATGGCCGCGCCGATGGTGGCCAGCGGCATCTGGTTGCGGCCCGCGCCGAGGATGGACCATTCGTAGGCGTCCCCGAGCAACCGGTCCGCGGTGCGCCGCATGTGCATGAGATCCTCGGGGTGACCGCCGATTCCGCCGAGCAGACCGAACACCGACTGCACGAACAGCGGCCCGCGGGCCAGGCCGCGGGCGTGGAAGTGCGCAAGGTTGTTCAGATGCGAGATGTCGTAGCACTCGAATTCGAAGCGGGTGTCGTTCCTGTTGCCGATCTCCAGGATGGTCTCGATATCGGCGAAGGTGTTCTTGAAGACCAGGTCCCGCGACTTCTCCAGACCCTCACGTTCCCAGGGGTGCCGGAACTCGGTGAACCGCTCCAGCATCGGGTACAGGCCGAAGTTCATCGACCCCATGTTCAGCGAGGCCAGTTCGGGTGCGAAGGTGGCGACCGGGCGCATCCGCTCCTGCACCGTCATATGCGGCGATCCGCCGGTGGTGATGTTGATGACGGCGTCGGTGTTGGCCTTGAGCTTGGCCAGGATCGGCTCGAAATCCTTGGGATCCTGGGAGGGCCGGCCGTCCTCGGGTGAGCGGGCGTGCATGTGCACGATGGCCGCCCCGGCCTCGGCGGCCCCGATCGCGGCATCGGCGATCTCCTCGGCGGTGACCGGCAGATGCGGGGACATGCTCGGTGTGTGGATGGCGCCGGTGACGGCACTGGTGATGATGACTTTACCTGCGCGGGACATGCTTTCGTTTCTCCTTTGATCGCTCAGTAGAGCTTTTCGGTGTTGCCGTCCACGGCCATCGCCTGGCCGTTGACGGTGCGGGCCAGCCCACTGGCCAGGAAGACCGCCATGCCGGCGATGTCGGAGGCGGTGGCCAGGCGCCCCAGCGAGGACTGACCGCGGTAGAGCGCGGCGACCTCGTCGACCGGTTTGTCGAGCATTGCCGCCTTCGCCTCGATGACGGCCTCGATCCGGGGCCCGTCGACCGCGCCCGGGCAGATGGCGTTGACCCGGATGCCGTGCTCCCCCAGCTCGATCGCCAGGGACTTGGTGAAGCCGATGACGGCCCACTTGGAGGCCGAGTACGGGCTGCGCCCGGCCATGCCGAGTCGTCCGGCGGCCGAGGACATGTTGATGATCGATCCGTCGGCCGAGGCCTTCAGCATGGGCAGGGCGTGCTTGACGCAGAGGAACTGCCCGTGCACGTTGACATCGAAGGTGAACCTCCAGGCGTCGGTGTCCAGGGTTTCCACCGGGCCGGTGGGACCGGCCACCCCCGCGTTGTTGACCAGCACGTCCAGCCCGCCGAGCCGCTCGGCGATCAGCGACATCAGCTGTGCCACATCGGCTTCGCGAGACACGTCGCTGACCACGGCGTGCAGACCCGACTGCTGGGCGGCCTCGACCGCCGCCTGGTCGACGTCGGTGACGACCACCTCGGCGCCGCGGTCCTTCATGGCGGCGGCGATGGCCCGGCCGATGCCGGCGGCGCCGGCGGTGACCAGCACCCGCCGTCCGGTGAAGTCGAGATCGTGCACGTTCATACTCCTTTTGGGCAGGGTGAATAGACCCATGGCCGGGCCGGCCATGCGTCGTCGGGTGACAGCTGGTGTCAGTCGGTGTTGTCTTGGCGGACCGGCGGGCAGCCGCAGGTTCGTCCGATGTGCAGACGGTGCTCGCAGATCACGTGGTGATAGCTGCTGCGGGGCGCGGTGATCTGGTCCAGCAGCAGTTCGAAGGAGCGCTCGGCCATCACATTGATCGGCTGGATCACGGTGGTCAGGTTGATCAACGCCGATCGGCTGTGCGGTAACCCGTCACCGCCGACCACCGCGAGATCCTCCGGGATCCGCAGGCCGATGGACATCGCGTGTTCCATGACGCCGATGGCGATCTCGTCCGATCCGCACACCACGGCGCGCGGCGGTTTGGCGCCGCTCAGCAGTGATTTCGCGGCGGCGCGCCCGCCGGCGCTGTCCAGTCGGGTGCTGATCTTACGGGCGCCCTGCACGGCGATGCCCGCGGCGGCCGCGGTGCGCACGAAGGCCTCTTCCCGGATCGACGAGGCGGTAGAGAACCGCGGGCCGATCACGGTGGCGATGTCGCGGTAGCCGTGCGAGAGCACATGCTCCATCAGCAGGGTGGCCGCCGCGTCGAAGTCGATGCCGACGAAGTCACCGTGCAACTGGTCGGCGCTTCGGGACAGGCAGACGAACGGAATCTTCTTCTGCCGCAACACCCGGAGTGCGCGCAGGTCCTCGCGCATCAGGGCGGCGATGATGACGCCGTCCACATTGCGGGCGGCCAGCGTGCCGGCGACCTGGGCCAGCGTGTCGGGATCGTCGTCGGTGGTGGCGACGAAGACGTCGAAACCCTGCTCGCGGGTGATCGAGATGATGCGTTCGGCCCACCCGGTGTACATCGGGTTGCCGATGTTGGGCAGGATCAGGCCGACGACCCGGGTCAGCAGCGGATCGCGGCGTGGACCCGCGGCGGGCCGGTAACCGAGTTCACTGGCGGTCTTGATGACCCGCCTGCGCGTCTCCGCCGACACCCCGCCCTGCCCGTTCATCACATAGCTGACGGTCGCCTTCGAGACACCGCAGGCCCGGGCCACCGCGGCCGCCGAAACCGCCTTGGCGGGGGCGTCCGGTACGGCGATATCGTTCATAGCCCCCTCCTCTCGACCGCTGTGGTCCCCATTACAGCCGGGCCGCCCGGCGTTAAGCAACGTTAAGTAGCTTTCCACGTTACCCGCGCCGGACGCGCGCCTTCAGCGGGGCTTAACGTTGCTTACCGCCGCGCCCGGGGCTTACCGTCGCCCCGTGAAACCCATGCACGACAACGACTTTGGCGGCCACGTGGTGGTGGCACCGGACAAATTCAAGGGTTCGGCGACCGCGACGGAGGTGGCCGCGGCGCTGTCCGCCGGGCTGCGGGAGCGCTCGCGGCGCCGGATCGTCGAGTTCCCCGTCGCCGACGGCGGCGAGGGCACGGTCGCCATGGTGACCGGCCGCGGCTTCACCCCGGTGCACTGCACCGTGCCCGGGCCGCTGCAGCGGCCGGTGTCGGCCGGCTACGCGTTGCGCGGACGCACCGCCGTCATCGAAGCGGCCGCGGCCAACGGACTCGCCCTGCTGGGCCGGACGGGGCCCACCGCGACGTCGGCACGCACAGCGTGCACCCTCGGGGTCGGCGCGCTGGTCCGCGACGCCCTGGACCGCGGTGCCCGCCGGATCGTGCTCGGGGTGGGCGGCAGTGCCACCACCGACGGCGGGGCGGGCCTGCTCGTCGGCCTGGGTGCCCGACTGCTCGATGCGCACGGCGACCCGCTCTACCCCAGCGGGGACGATCTGGCCCACGCGCACAGCCTGGACCTGGACCGGCTCGACCCGCGGCTGTCCGGCGCCGAACTCGTCGTCGCCTGCGATGTGGACAACCCGCTCACCGGCCCGTCCGGGGCCGCCCACGTCTACGGCCCGCAGAAGGGCGCGGACCCGGCCACCGCGCGCGCCCTGGACGCCGCGCTACGCCGGTGGGCCGACATCGTCGCCCGACACACCGAGCGTGACCTGCGTGACCGGCCGGGTGTGGGCGCGGCCGGCGGGCTGGCCTTCACCATGGCCGCGGTGCTGGGCGCCCGGCTCACCTCGGGCATCGATCTGCTGCTGGACGTCGGCGGCTTCGCCGAGGTAATCGAGGGTGCCGCGCTGGTGCTCGTCGGCGAGGGATCCCTCGACGGACAGTCCCTGCGCGGCAAGGGCCCGATCGGGGTCGCCAGAACGGCACGTGCACAGGGCATTCCGGTGCTGGCGGTCGCGGGCTGCTGCACGGTGGCTGCGGCCGACCTGCGGGCAGCGGGGCTCGACGCCGTCTACACCCTGTCCGATCTGGAACCCGACCAGCCGACCAGCATGCGCGACGCCCGCACCCTGCTGCACCGGATCGGCGCCACCATCGCCGCCGAACACCTGCCCCGGCTCGCGGCCCGCTGCTAGACCAGCACCAGCGCGAGCGCTGCGGCCGTGCTGGCGCACATCGCGGGCCCGTGCGGCACCGGGTCGCGCCGCCCGCACGCCCGCGCGGCCAACGCCCACACCGCGGTCAGCAGCGGCGCGCCGAGCGCGGCCAGCGTCCACACATCGACGCCGAACGCCCCGGTGAGTGCGCCGAGGCCCAGCGCCAGCTTCACGTCACCGGCACCCAGATCGGCGGGCGCCGCGAGATGGATCAGCAGGTACACACCGAACAGTGCGGCCGCCCCGGCCACTGCCGGCCACCCGCGCCCGCCGGCCGCGGCCCAGACCAGGATCAGCGCCGCGCCCGGCACGGTCAGCAGGTTCGGCAACCGGCGCGCCGCGATGTCGTACCCGGTCAGCGCGGCCAGCCACAGACCGACCGCCAGCACCCCCACCCATCCAGGCTAGGACCGCTCCAGCGCCGCCCTCATCACCTCTTCGGGTGCCGGCATCCCGGTGAACTGTTCCACCTGGGCGACCGCCTGGTGCAGCAGCATCTGCAGCCCGTTGACGACCCGGCCGCCGTCGGCCTGCACCGCGGCGGCCAGCGGGGTGGGCCACGGGTCGTAGATGGCGTCCAGCAGCACCGGCACCCCGGCGATGGTGCCGGCGTAGCCGCCCGCGACATCGGCGGGCAACGTGTTGACCGCGACGTCCAGATCCGGGACCGGTGTGCCGAGTTCGACCCAGCGGATCGTCATGCCGAGCGGTTCGGCCATCCGCAGCAGCGGCGCGGACTTGTCCGGGTTGCGCGCGAGCACCGCGAGGTCGCGCACCCCGAGGGCGGCCAGGGCGACGACCGCCGCCGGCGCGGTCCCCCCGGAGCCGAGGACCGCACCGCGCACGGGCGCGCTGACCTCGTCGGCCAGCGCGCCGATCACCCCGTCGATATCGGTGTTGTCGGCGCGCCAACCGGTTTCGGTGCGCACCAGGGTGTTGGCCGAGCCGACCAGCGTCGCCCGTTCGGTGCGTTCGGTGGCGACGGCGAGTGCGGCGAACTTGCCCGGCTTGGTGACCGACAGCCCGACCCATTCCGGTCCGAGACCGGCGACCAGCCCGGGCAGCGCCTCGGCGCTGCACTCGATGCGGTCATAGGTCCACGACGTCAACCCCAGCGCCCGGTAGGCGGCCAGGTGGATGTCCGGTGAGCGGGAGTGCGAGATCGGCGAGCCCAGGACAGCGGCTTTCCTGGCCTGGTCGCTACCTGGCACTGTCGAGGACACCGTTTTTCCGGGCCAGTTCGATGCTTGCGAGGTGCTGCTCGTAGTCGCGGGTGAACAGCGTGGTGCCCTGCAGGTCGATGGTGACGAAGTACAGCCAGTCCCCCGGTTCCGGGTTCTCCGCGGCGGTCAGCGCGGGCCCGCCGGGCGAGCAGATCGGCGTCTTGGGCAGCCCCGGTGAGGCGTAGGTGTTCCACGGGGTGACCCTGGCACGGTCGGCGTCGGTGGTGGCCACCTCGGTGCGGTCCAGCGAGTAGTTCACCGTCGAGTCGAACTCGAGTTTCTGGCCCACGTCGAGCCGGTTGAAGATCACCCGGGCCACCTTGGTGAAGTCCTGCGGCAGCGACTCCCGCTGCACAAGGGATGCCACGACCAGGATCTCGTAGGGCGTCAACGCGGCCGTCTCGGCCGCGGCGAGCAGTCCGTTCGCCTCGTAGAGCGCCGTGCTCGCGCCGATCAGCGAGCCGAGGATCTCCTCGGCCGAACCCGACGGGTTGACGTTCCAGCTGCCCGGTGCGATGAGGCCTTCCAGCCTCCGGTGGTCACTGCCCATCGCGATCACCGGTGCGCTCGCCCACGCGGGCACCGACAGTGCGCTCAGGTCCGCGTTACCGGCGGCCTCCTTCAGATCCTCGGCGGACACGCAGGCCCGGTCCCCGTCGAGGTCGATGCAGGAGGCATCCGAGATCAGCGACAGGATGCCCTTGGTCACCGCATCGGTCTTGACGTCGGCGACGTCGTCGAGCTGGCGGCCCTCCGGGATGACCATCTGCCCGACCCGGCTCTGCGGGTCGGCCAGCTTCTCCACCGCGCTGGAGGCCGGGATCTCGGTGCGCAGCTTGTAGAAGCCGGGCTGGA
This sequence comes from Mycolicibacterium aurum, assembly GCA_900078775.1. Taxonomy (GTDB): domain Bacteria; phylum Actinomycetota; class Actinomycetes; order Mycobacteriales; family Mycobacteriaceae; genus Mycobacterium; species Mycobacterium aurum_A. The sequence goes on along the minus strand of LT549889.1, from coordinate 1,544,115 downwards.
TAGCGGCGATCGCCGGGTTGCTGGCCGCGGCCTCCACGAACGCCTTCGACGAGGACACCACGTTCTGTTCGGCCAGCGTCTGCCCGATCGCGGTGGTCGAGTCGCCGCTGTGCACCTCGACGACGATGTCGGCGACGCCCTCGCCGGCGAAATCGCTGGTGCCGCCGAACATCCCGTGCCACAACCGGGACCCCAGGAAGACCACGCCGATCACCACGACGATCAGGGTGGCCAGCGCGGCGATCGAGAACACCCGCCGGCGGCGCGCGCTGCGGCGCTCCAGGGCCCGCTCGGCGCGGCTCAACCGGCGCCGTGGCGGCCCGACGGCCACGGGTTCGCTGCGCTCCGAGCTCCATTGCTCGCTGCGCTCGGCATTCCAGTGGTCACTCATCAACATCCCTTAATGCGGACCGGCGCTGGTCCAACCAGTTCTGCAGAATCCCCACTGCCGCAACCTGATCGACCATGGCCCGCTGGTTCTTGGCGCGTACCCCCGCTTCCCGTAGCGACCGCTGCGCGGTCACCGTGGTCAGCCGTTCGTCGGCCAGTCGCACCGGGGTGGGTGCGATCCGGTCCGCCAGGGTATCGGCCAGTTCGACGGCGTCCTGAGCTGACGAACCGGAACGGTTCGCCAATGTGCGCGGCAGGCCGACGACGACCTCGACCGCTTCGTTCTCCTCGACGAGCTTCACCAGCTTGCGCAGGTGCCGTCCCGTCTTGTCCCGCTGCACGGTCTCCAACGGGGTGGCCAGTATCCCGTCGGGGTCGCTGAGCGCGACCCCGATCCGGACGGTGCCGACATCGATACCGATCCGGCGGCCCCGTCCCGGGTCATCGGGACCGGGCCGGTCCGGCCGGCGTTCGGCATCGTCGGCCACCGGCTAGCTCCGGGCGATCTCGGCGTGCAGCGCGGCCAATGCCGCGTCGATACCCGCCGCCCCCTTACCGGACCCCTGGGCCAGATCGGCCTTGCCACCCCCGCGGCCGTTGACGGCCGCCCCCAACGTCTTCACCAGGTCGTTCGCGCTGAGCCCGAGATCCTGGGCGCTCGCGTTCACCGCTACCACGAACGGCACGGCGTCGTCCTCGCCCTCACTGATCAGTGCGATGACCGCCGGGTCCGAACCGAGCTTGCCCTTGATGTCGCCGACGAGGCTGCGCAGGTCCCCGCCGGAGATCCCTCCGGCCATCCGCTGAGCCACGAGACGCACCTTACCGACAAGCTCCGCGCCGGCGGCGGCATTTGCTGCCGCGGCGCGCGCGTTCGCCAGCCGCACCCGGTCGAGTTCCTTCTCGGCGGCCTTCAGCCGGTCGACCAGGTTTGCCACCCGGGCCGGGACCTCCTCCGACGGCACCTTCAGTGAGGAGGCCAGGCCGGCCATCAGCGCGCGTTCCTTGGACAGGTGCCGGAACGATTCCAGCCCGACGAAGGCCTCCACGCGGCGCACACCCGAACCGACCGAGGATTCGCCGAGCACGGTGACCGGGCCGATCTGGGCGGAGCTGCGCACGTGCGTGCCACCGCAGAGTTCCAGGGAGAACGGCCCGCCGATCTCGACCACCCGGACCTCGTCGGGGTAGTTCTCGCCGAACAGCGCCATGGCGCCCATCGCCTTGGCCTCTTCGAGGCCGGTGTTGAAGGTGTTCACCGCGAAGTCGGCCTGCACCGCCTCGTTGGCCACGGCTTCGATCCGCGCTCGTTGTTCGTCGGACAGCGAGCCCTGCCAGTTGAAGTCGAAACGCAGGTAGCCGGGCCGGTTCAGCGAGCCCGCCTGCACGGCGTTGGGGCCCAGCACCTCACGCAGCGCGGCGTGCACCATGTGCGTGCCGGAATGCCCCTGGGTCGCGCCCTGGCGCCACTTCGGGTCGACCTCGGCGATGACGGTGTCACCTTCGACGAACTCCCCGGATTCCACCGAGATACGGTGTGCCCAAAGGGTTTTTGCGATCTTTTGTACGTCGGTGACGGCTGCCTTGGCGGTCTCGGACGAGCCGGTGCCGGAGATGGCGCCCTCATCGGCGATCTGGCCGCCGGATTCGGCGTAGAACGGCGTACGGTCCAGGATCAGTTCGACCTGCTGGCCGATGGCGGTCTCGTGAGACACCACCGGGACCCGCTTACCGTCGACGAAGATGCCGAGAATGCGTGCCTGCGAACTCAACTCGTCGAATCCGGTGAACTCGGTGGGGCCGCTGTCGACGAGTTCGCGGTAGGCGGACAGGTCGGCGTGCGCCTGCTTGCGGGCGGCCGCATCGGCCTTGGCACGTTGACGCTGCTCGGCCATCAGACCGCGGAAGCCCTCTTCGTCCACCGCGAGGTCCGCTTCGGCGGCCATCTCCAGGGTCAGCTCGATCGGGAATCCGTAGGTGTCGTGCAGGGTGAATGCGTCGCGGCCGGACAGCTTGTCGGACCCCGACGCCTTCGTGGTGCGCGCAGCCTCCTCGAACAGCTTCGACCCGGAGGCCAGCGTGCGGTTGAATGCCGTCTCCTCGGCCACCGCGATCCGGTTGATCCGGTCGAAGTCGGCCACCAGTTCCGGGTAGGACGGGCCCATCTCGTCGCGCACGGTCGCCATCAGATCGGCCATGATCGGGCGCTCCACACCGAGCAGTCGGGCCGCCCGGATGATCCGGCGCAGCAGCCGGCGCAGCACGTACCCACGGCCCTCGTTACCCGGGGTGACACCGTCGCCGATGATGATGGCCGCGGTGCGGCTGTGGTCGCCGATGATGCGGTAGCGCACGTCGTCGGTGTGATTGCCCTGTCCATACCCGCGCGGAGCGATCCCGGCGACCAGGTCGATGACCGGACGCACCAGGTCGGTCTCGTAGACGTTGTCCACACCCTGCAGCAGGCAGGCGATGCGCTCGACACCCATGCCGGTGTCGATGTTCTTGCGCGGCAGCGGGCCGAGGATCTCGAAGTTGTCCTTGCCGGTGCCCTCACCGCGCTCGTTCTGCATGAACACGAGATTCCAGATCTCGATGTAGCGGTCCTCGTTGGCTTCCGGCCCGCCGTCGATGCCGTACGCGGGGCCGCGGTCGTAATAGATCTCCGAACACGGGCCGCACGGCCCGGGGATGCCCATCGACCAGTAGTTGTCCGCCATGCCGCGGCGCTGGATGCGCTCGGCCGGCAGGCCGGCGACCTCCTGCCACAGCGCGATGGCCTCGTCGTCGTCGAGGTAGACGGTGGCCCACAGCCGCTGCGGGTCGAACCCGTAGCCGCCCTCGGAGACCGGGTTGGTCAGCAGCGACCAGGCCAGCTCGATGGCGCCCTTCTTGAAGTAGTTGCCGAAGCTGAAGTTGCCGGCCATCTGAAAGAAGGTGTTGTGCCGGGTGGTGATGCCCACCTCTTCGATGTCAGGAGTGCGGATGCACTTCTGCACGCTGGTCGCGGTCTCGTACGGCGGGGTGCGGGCGCCGAGGAAGTACGGCACGAACTGCACCATGCCGGCATTGACGAACAGCAGGTTCGGGTCGTCGAGAATGACCGAGGCGCTGGGTACCTCGGTGTGTCCCGCTTTCACGAAATGATCGAGGAAGCGTTTCCTGATCTCGTGTGTCTGCACGTGCTGTTCCTTCGGTTAACCTGCGAACTTCGACCGCACCACAGTACCGGTCGCCGACCAGCCCGGACCGTCAGCCCGACAGGAAGCTCAGCCGCACCGACCGGCGCGGGTTGTCCTCGTTGAGATCGACCAGCACGATGCTCTGCCAAGTGCCCAGCAACGGCTGTCCGTCCCCGACCGGCACGGTAACCGACGGGGACACCAGACCGGGCAGCACATGGTCGGCGCCGTGACCGGGCGAACCATGTGCGTGCCGGTACCGGTCGTCGCGCGGCAGCAGCCGTTCCAGGGCGTCGAGCAGGTCCTCGTCGGAACCGGCGCCGGTCTCGATGACGGCCACGCCCGCGGTGGCGTGCGGGACGAAGACGTTGCACAGACCGTCCCCCTGGCCCGCGCAGAAGTCCCGCACCGACGAGGTCAGGTCGACGATGCGGCGCCTCGAGGTGTCGAGATCGAGTACTTCGGTGTTCACCGTTTCCAGCCTACGAGGCCCGCAACGGAGGAGAGTTGGTCTCGACCGGTGGCGCCGCCGGGGCGCTGCCCCGTTTGTAAAGGGGGTGGATCGTGTTCGCACGTTCTACCACGGTGATGGCGCGTCCCGATCGCATCGACGCCGGCATCACCCACATTCGCGATGTGGTCATGCCGGCTCTTCAGGAACTGCCGGGCTGGATCGGTCTGTCCACGATGGTGGACCGGGAAACCGGGCGGTGCATCACGACCAGCTCCTGGGAATCCGAGGAGGCAATGCACGACAGCGCCGACGCGGCGACGCGGCTGCGGGACCGGGCCGCGGAGATCTTCGGCGCGACGTCCCGCGCAGAACATTGGGAGATCGCGGCCCTGCACCGCGAGCACAGCTCCGACCCGGGCGCGTGTGTGCGGGCGACCTGGATGACGGTGCCACCGGATCTGCTGGATGCCGGCATCGAGTACTTCCGCGGCTCCGTGCTGCCCCAGATGGAGCACCTGCCCGGGTTCTGCAGCGCCAGCCTGCTGGTGGACCGCCGCACCGGGCACGGGGTGGCCTGTGCGTCGTTCGGCAGCCGCGATGCGCTGGACAGCAACCGGGACCTGGTCACCACGCTGAAGGCCGACTCGATGCGCGCGGCCGGAGCCAGCGAGGTGGACGAGGGTGAGTTCGAACTCGTCATCGCCCACCTGCGGGTGCCCGAACTGGTCTGATCAGCGGCGCCGGCGGACGATCGCGCGCAGCTTCTCCAGCCGCGTCGAGATCTCCCGTTCGGCGCCGTAGCCGGTCGGGTGGTAGTAGTCCACGCCGACCAGTTCGTCGGGCGGATACTGTTGGGAGGCAACACCACCCGGCGCGTCGTGGGCGTATTTGTAGCCCACCGCATTGCCCAGTTTCTGCGCGCCCGCGTAGTGCCCGTCGCGCAGATGCGGTGGCACCATCCCGGCCTTACCGGCCCGGATGTCGGCCATGGCCGCCGCCAGCGCGGTGGTCACCGCGTTGGACTTCGCCGCCGTCGCCAGATGCACCGTCGCGTGCGCCAGCGTCAACTGGGCCTCCGGCATGCCGATCAGCTGCACGGTCTGCGCGGCGGCCACCGCGGTCGGCAGCGCCGTCGGGTCGGCCAGGCCGATGTCCTCGCTGGCCAGGATCATCAGCCGGCGCGCGATGAACCGGGGATCCTCCCCCGCGCTGAGCATCCGGGCCAGGTAGTGCAGGGCGGCGTCGACGTCCGAGCCGCGCACCGATTTGATGAACGCGCTCACCACGTCGTAGTGCTGATCGCCGTCCCGGTCGTAGCGGACGGCGGCCTGATCCAGTGACTGCTCGACCACCTCGACGGTGACGGTGCCGCCCGCCCCGGCGGTCTCGGCCGCCACCTCCAACGCGGTCAGCGCGCGGCGGGCGTCCCCGGCCGACAGCTTCACCAGCAGGTCGAGGGCGTCCTCGGCGATCGGCACCTTGCCGCCCAGCCCACGCTCATCGGCGGCCGCCCGCGCCAGGACGGTGCGCACCTCCTCGGGCCCGAGCGGTTGCAGCTGCAGGATCAGGGACCGGGACAGCAGCGGTGCGACCACCGAGAAGGACGGGTTCTCGGTGGTGGCCGCGACCAGCAGCACCACCCGGTTCTCCACCGCCGCGAGCAGGGCGTCCTGCTGGGTTTTGGAGAACCGGTGCACCTCGTCGATGAACAGCACGGTCTGCTGGCCGCGGATGGCGGCGTGCCGGGCCTCCTCGATGACGGCGCGGACCTCCTTGACCCCGGCGCTCAGCGCGGACAGCGCCTCGAACCGCCGCCCGGTCGCCCCGGAGATCAGCGAGGCGAGCGTGGTCTTCCCGGTGCCGGGCGGGCCGTAGAGGATGACGCTGGCCGCGCCGGAGCCCTCGACGAGGCGGCGCAGCGGCGACCCCGGTTTGAGCAGATGCTGCTGGCCCACGACGTCGTCGAGGGTTGCCGGGCGCATCCGGACGGCCAGCGGGCTGGCGGCCGCGGGCAGGGCGTCGCCGGGCGTATCGAACAGACTGTCTGCCACACCTCAAGTCCATCACGAGCAGACACAGAGTCGCACGTTCGGGTCGGATGGACGCGATTCTGTGTCTGCTCGCCGGTGAAGTCAGGCCGGGGCCGTCACGAAGTCGATCAATTCCTCGACCCGGCCGATCAGCTCCGGTTCCAGGTCGGTCCAGTCCCGCACCCGCCCGCGGATGCGCTGCCAGGCACCGGCGATATCGGCCTGGTCGGCGTGCGGCCAGCCCAGCGCCGCGCAGATCCCGTGCTTCCATTCCACGTTGCGCGGGATCACCGGCCATTCCTTCATGCCGAGCCGGGCCGGCTTGACCGCCTGCCAGATGTCGACGAACGGGTGCCCGACAACCAGGGTGTGCTCCCCGCCGGGGCCGCGGCGCACCGCCTCGGCGATCCGGGACTCCTTGGACCCGGCCACCAGATGGTCGACCAGCACACCGAGCTGCCGGCCCGGTCCCGGCTCGAAGTCGGCGACGATGGCGCTCAGATCGTCGACACCGCCCAGGTATTCGACGACGACGCCCTCGATCCGCAGGTCCGCGCCCCACACCTGTTCGACGAGTTCGGCGTCGTGGCGGCCCTCGACGTAGATGCGGCTGGCCAGCGCGACCCGGGCCTTGGCGCCGGGCACCGCCACCGACCCGGAGGCCGTGCGGGCCGGGGCCCTGGGTGCCGACTTCGGCACGGTGAGGATCACCGGCTTGCCCTCCACCAGGAACCCGGGCCCCAGCGGGAAGGAGCGCACCCGGCCCTTGCGGTCCTCCAGCTCGACCCGGCCGTTCTCGATGCGCACCACCGCACCGACGAAACCGCTCGTCGGATCCTCGACCACCAGTCCCTTGTCGGCGGGATGCTCGACGGAACGAACGCCCTTCGGCTTGTGCGGATTACGGGACAGGATGTCGGAGCCGTAGCGATCAGTCACGCGGCGATACTAGGAACGCGCGCCGCCGATCACCGGTTGCGACATGCGGCCGTCACGGCACTGAGACCGTGTTGTTAACCGGTGACCTCTTCGATCACGGTGTGCACGAAGCGCATCTTCTCCAGCACCGCCGCGGGCAGCACGAACGGGTACAGGTCGGGGTGCCCCATGGACCGGTTGACCATGTTCAGCGACCAGGCCAGCGGCAGCCACAGGTCGATGATGGTGTCGAATCCGCTGGGCCCCAGCACCCGCCGGTCGAAGGTGGCGCCGGCCGGGGCGAACCCGAAGGCGGCCGCGGTGTCCAGGGTGTCGCGGATGTGCAGGTAGTGCGCGAACGTCTCGGCCCAGTCCTCGGCCGGGTGCATGGTGGCGTACGAGGAGACGTGTTGGGCCTCCCAGCCCGCCGGCGCGCCCTCGCTGTAGTGCCGGTCCAGCGCGGCCTGATAGTCGAGGTCCGGATCACCGAACAGGTCGTTGAACTGTTGTAGATACACCGGCGATCCGCTGACCAGCCGGTAGAAGTAGTAGTGCCCGATCTCGTGCCGGAAGTGCCCGAGCAGGGTGCGGTAGGGCTCGTCCATCGCCACCCGCAGCTGCTCGCGGTGCACATCGTCGCCCTCGGCGAGATCGAGGGTGATGACGCCGTTGGCGTGCCCGGTGAACACCTTCTCCTGCTTGCTGGAGAGCAGGTCGAAGGCCAGGCCGTAGTCCGGGTCCTCGTCGCGGTCGACGATCGGCAGCCCGAGCTCATGCAGTTCGGCGATCATCCGGCGCTTGGCCCGCTCGGCGGTGGCGAACGCCGCGAGCGCTTGGGTGTCGGCGTCGTTGGGCCGGGTCCGGGTCAGCGTGCAGGATTGGCACAGCTTGATCACCGGGCCCTTCTCGACCAGCCAGTTGCACTCCGCCAGATGCAGATTCGCGCACAGCCGGTACTTACCCTCGTCGACGGCGCCGGCGTGTTCGCTCTCCTCCTCCGGGGCGATCACCAACAGGGCCATATCGTCGAGCGAGAACCCCAATCTGGCATTGCACGACAGGCACTTCGAATTCTCGAACGCCAACCGCTGACCGCAATTGGGGCAATGGAAATCCCGCACTGGACCGACCCTTCCTGGGGGGCGCGGTCGGTCCGCGCCCGCTACAACGTGCCCATTCGGGCCGGTCGCTAAACCGGATTCGTCTCGCGTGGCGCCACGTCGACCGAGACTTCGATCACGCTGCGCTCGGATTCGGTGTAGATGATGCCGCGCAACGGCGGGATGTCGGCGTAGTCCCGGCCGAAACCGACCACCACATAGCGTTCGTCGACCATCTGGTCGTTGGTCGGGTCCAGGCCCAGCCACTGGTTCTGCGGGGTCCATACCGAAGCCCAGGCGTGGGTGGCGTCCACCCCGACCATCCGTTCCCGTCCCGGCGGCGGATCGGTGGCCAGATAGCCCGACACATAGCTGGCCGCCAGGCCGTTGGCCCGCAGACAGGCGATCGCCAGCCGGGCGAAGTCCTGACAGACGCCTTCACGGGCGGCCAGCACCTCGGACACCCGGGTGGACACCGTGGTCGACCCGGACCGGTAGGTGAAATCGGTGTAGATACGTGAGTTCAGATCGCGCAGCACATCGATCAGAGGCCGCCCGGGGATGAAACTCGGTGCAGCGTAAGCGCGTACCTCGTCGGTGATCTCGGCCGACGCCAGATCCAGGGTGAACTCGCAGGCCAGCGCGCCGTCCGGCCCGACCGGCCGGGCGATCTCCCACGGGGCGCGGGCCGATCCCGCGCCGTACAGATCCGCCGACGGCGGGTCCACCTCCACGATCGAATGGCTGGTCACCGACAGCACCCGGTGCGGTTCGGTGACGTGGAAGTAGGAGCTGACGTTGCCGAACACGTCCCGGCTGGTGGTGGCATCCGCGGTCTCCGGTTCGATGACCAGTTCGTGGGACAGACAGCGCTGGTTGCCGGTCCCGCGCGGGGTGAGGAACCCGCGGCCGTAGGAACTGGTGACATCGTCGGAGTACCGGTAGGTGGTCCGGTGGGTGATCTGGTAACTCCGCGTTCCGGGCCGGGTCACGGCAGTCGCCTCCGCTCGTCGGGACCCCACAGCGGCTGGATGCCGGTCGGCAGACAGAGATGGGCCGCGGTGATCCGGTTCGACAGCTCCCGCAGTTCGGTGTGCAAGCCGGTGAGCAGGTCCACCAGCTCGGCGCGGGTGCCGTCCTCGGCGACGGTCTCCAGATCGTCGGGGTCGAACCGGCGCAGCGTGGCGGCGATCTCCTCGGCCAGCCGTTCCGGCCGGGAGGTACCCGACGCCGACGGCAGCCGCTTGAGATCGGCCCGCAGCCGGTCGAACTGGAACACCAGCGATCTCGGGTTCTCGCTGTCGAAGAGCATCAGGTCCGCCACCGCGGCCACGCTGATCTTGCCCAGGGTCCGGCGCCGGTAGATCACCGACGACTCGCAGGCCACCAGCATCGACTCGGTGACGGCCTGTTCGGCGGCGGGCGGCCGCACGGTGCCCAGCGTGGCACGCAGCAGCGTGGTCAGCCCGAGGCCGCGCTCGATGCGCTTGCCGATGTCCATCATGGTCCAGCCGACGTCCTGGACCACCGACTCGGCGGCCATCCCGGACAGCGCCAGCATGCCGGCCAGGGTCTGGGTGTGCGCGGTCAGCAGATAGGCGTCGGCTGACCCCTTGGACTCCGGCGGCACCCCGGTCCGGCCGCCCACCGCGCGTTCCACCGCGGCCAGCACCATCCAGGTGTCGTTGGACATCTGATCCCGCACGCCGCGGGCCGCCTGGCCCAGTCGCTCCACCGACTGCGCCAACGATCCCGGGCGGCGCCGGTCGGCGGTCAGCGACCACAGCGTGCTGGGGACCACCGCGATCGCCTCGTGATCGTCATCGCCTGCGCCGGTGTCGGTTCCGGTGAGCGCCCCGATGGCGCCGAGCAGCACCGGCACGCACTGGCTCTCCGCCATGTCCTGGCGGTAGCGGTATTCGTGGTACCGCTCGCGGGTGACGGTGAGCAGCCGTGCGGTCTGCTCCGCGCGTTCGGCGTAGCGACCCAGCCAGAACAGGTCCGACAGCACGCGGGGCGAGGAGACCGTCCGGGTCGGGCTGGGCGTCATCACCGGCAGCTCCACCGCCGGGCTCGGCACCGCCCTGGCCCGGTCCGGGGTGCGTACCCAGACATCCTTGGCCGCAACGGTATCCATCATGTAGGCGCTCAGACCCGGGGCCGGGAGGTAGCCCAGACCGCCGCTCATCGGTGCGTATCCGCCGCGCTGCGCGACGGTGAACAGGCGCACCCCCACCTCGGCGGCGGAAACTCCGCCGGATTGGTAGTCCGTCGGCGCCGAGGAGAACTGCGGGAGTTCCTGACCGATCCAGCGCCACGGTTCGGCCGCGATCCGGGCGGCCAACTCCTCGCGGCGGGCCGCCGTCAGTGCGGGGCCGACGATGGTGGCGCCCCCGGTGGCCGGTTTGATCAGCAGCGCGGACAGATGAGACAACAGGTGCGACCGTTCCACGTCGACACCGCCCCAGTAGGTCTGCGGGGAAGCCAGCAGCGGGGTCTCCCCGGTCAGCAGCTCGGCGAGTTGGGGCAGGAAGTGGCGCAGCCCAGGGCTTTCCAGGATCCCGCTGCCCAGGGTGTTGACCACCGTGACGGCGCCCCGGCGCATCACCTCGACCAGTCCGACCACGCCGAGGCGGGAGTCCGGCCGCAGATCCAACGGGTCGACGTAGTCGGCGTCCACCCGGCGCAGCACCACGTCGACGCGTTTGAGGGTGCCCAGCGAGCGCATCCACAGCCGGCCGTCGCGCACCACCAGGTCGGCGCTCTCCACCAGCGGGAAACCCAGCACGTTGGCCAGATAGGCCTGGTCGAAGGCGGTCTCGGACTGGGTGCCCGGGCTGAGCACCACCACCATCGGTTCGTCCGCGGATTCGGGGGCGGCGTCGATCAGCGCCAGCCGCAGTGCCTGCGCCCACGGGGACGCCGGGCGCGGGGTGATCCGCTCGTACATGTCCGAGGCGGCGTGGGCGATGACCCGCCGGCCGGCCAGGGCGTAGCCGGCGCCCGACGGCGCCTGCGTCCAGTCCGCGTTGACGACGAACGACCCGGCGGCGTTGCGGCTGACATCGCAGCCGTGCATGAACAGCTGGTGCCGGCCGGGCACCTGGATGCCGTGTGCGGCGCGGACGTAGGCCGGATGCGCGAACAGCAGCTGCGGGGGCAGCACACCGCTGGTGAGCGAGCGGCGTGCCCCGTAGAGGTCGGTCAGCACCGCGTCCAACAGCCGGGAGCGCTGCACCAGCCCGGCTTCCAGGGTGTCCCAGTCGGCGGTGGAGATCAGCAGCGGCAGGGCGTCCAGCCGCCACGGTTCGGCGACCGCGTCCTCGGTCGGCGCGTCCTGGTCGACCCGCAGGTAGGTGATGCCGTCGTCGTCAACCAGATTGCGCACGGTGCTGCGCAGCCGGTCCAGCCCGCCGCGGCCACGCTCGGCGATGCACTCGGCCAGTTCCTGCCATCCGGACCGGATGTCGCCGGCGACGTCGATGAACTCGTCGTACCCGGTGCCGGCCGTGTCCCGGACGTCGAACAGCGGTTGCTGGACCCGACGCGCCCGGTAGGCGGCGAGCACGTCGGAAGCGCGTGTGGGCGCGCCCGAGGTCCCGGTTTCGGGCTCGGATGCGGAGTGCGTACGGACAACCATCAACGCAGAACGGTACGCACCCGGCGTAGGTCCAGGATCCCCGGCGCACCCCTATCGGTGGACTGGCGCGCCTGCTTCTCCCGGAGATCGGACATATCCACACGTCCCGGGGTGAATCCGGTGGCCTCGAAGCGGCGCCCGCGCCGGGACTCAGCCTCGACCGCGTTGACCGGCGGGGTCTGGTAACTCCGGCCGCCCGGGTGGGCCACGTGATAGGTGCACCCGCCGCGGGACATACCGGTCGAGGAGTCGATGAGCTCGAAGCGCAGCGGCCCGTCGACGGTGATGCTGGGGTGCAGCGCGCTGGGCGGTTGCCAGGCGCGGTACCGGACTCCGCCGACCTGGATGTCCGCGCTGTCGGTGGCCAGCAGCGGGATCGGGTGTCCGTTGACGGTGACGAGGTGACGGTGCCGGTCGGCGCCGACGAGGCGCACCTGCAGGCGTTCCACCGAGGAGTCCACGTAGCGGGCGGTGCCGCTGCCGGTGGACTCCTCCCCCAGCACGTTCCATGGCTCGATGGCGCCGCGCAATTCGATCTCGACGCCGTCGAACACCGCGGTGCCGATCCGCGGGAAGCGGAACTCGGTGAACGGGTCCAGCCAGCTGGTCTCGAAGTTGACCCCGTGCGCCCGCAGATCGGCGGCCACATCGGCGATGTCCTGAATGAGGAAGTGCGGCAACAGGTATCGGCCGTGCAGGTTGGCCCCGTGCCGGATCAGCGGGGCGCGCAGCGGTTGCTCCCAGAACCAGGAGATCAGCGCACGCACCAACAGCGACTGCACCATCGCCATCTGATAGTGCGGCGGCATCTCGAAGCCGCGCAGTTCCAGCAGGCCGAGTCGGCCGGTCGGGCTGTCCGGGCTGTAGAGCTTGTCGATGCAGAACTCGGCGCGGTGGGTGTTGCCGGTGATGTCGGTCAGCAGGTGGCGCAGGGCCCGGTCGGTTGTCCAGGCTGGAGGTTCCCCTTCCTCCGAGAGCCGGGCGATCTCGGCGAACGCGATCTCCAACTCGTACAGCGCCTCGGACCGGCCCTCGTCCACCCGGGGCGCCTGTGAGGTGGTGCCGATGAACCGGCCGGCGAACAGATAGGACAGCGCCGGGTGCCGCTGCCAGTAGGTCAACATGGAGACCAGCAGGTCCGGCCGCCGCAGCAGCGGCGAATCGGCCGGGGTCACGCCGCCCAGGGTGATGTGGTTGCCGCCGCCGGTGCCGCCGTGGGTGCCGTCGATCTCGAAGGACTCGGTGGACAGCCGGGCCAGCCGGGCCTGCTCGTAGAGCGACTCCAGCTGTGCCCGCTGTTCGGCGAAACTCGCTGTGGGCGCGACGTTCACCTCGATGACACCCGGGTCCGGGGTGACGCTCATCGAGCTGATCCGGGCATCGCGCGGGGGTCCGTAGCCTTCGATCACCACCGGCACACCGACCGTGGCGGCGGCCCGCTCCACCCGGGACACCAGGTCTACGAAGTGCTCCAGATCGGTGGTGGGCGGCAGGAAGACGTAGAGCAGCCCGTCGCGCACCTCGGCCACCAGCGCCGTGGTGGGTACGGCTTCAGCATCCTCGATCTTGGCCGGAGGCTGTTCGGCCGCAGCGGTTTTCAGCTTGTCGCGGGGTGCGGTCGGGTCCGCCTCGAACTCCGGGCGGGGCGGACGCCAGCTGATCGAGTCCAGCGGCAGCCGCAGGCCCGCCGGCGAATCCCCGGGCAGCAGCACGATGCGGCCGCGCCGCAGCCGCCAGTCCGCGCTGGCCCAGCCGGTGTCGTCCTCGCGGCGGTGCAGCGGCAGCACGTGGGCGCTGGGCCCGGCCACCGAGTCGTCGAGCCGGGCCAGCAGCGCGGCGCGGGCGCCCGCGTCATCGTCGGCGGGGTCGTCGGCCGGGTGCACCGGATCGCCGTCCGGCCGGCGGACCGCGGCGGCCAGCCGGGCCAGCGGGTCCTCGTAGGCGGGGCGCACCTGGGTGCCGGGCAGTCCCAGCGCGCCGGCGATCGCGGCGAGCAGGTCGGCGCCGGACCCGGCGGGGGCGGCATCCGGTCTGGCGTCGGCCCAGGGGTCGGCCAGCAGCGCCGGGTCGTTCCACAGCGGCGCCCCGTCGGTGCGCCAGTGCAGTCCGATCTGCCAGCGCGGCAAGGGTTCTCCCGGGTACCACTTGCCCTGGCTGCGTTGCACCAGACCGGTCGGGGCCCACAGCGCGCGCAGCCGCTCCGCCAGCGCGGAGGCACGTTCGCGTTTGTGCGGCCCGTCCGCCGCGGTGGTCCACTCCGGGTCGGTCTGGTTGTCGATCGAGACGAAGGTCGGTTCGCCGCCGACGGTGAGGCGCACATCGGCCTCGGCCAGCCGTTGATCGAGCTGCTCACCGAGCGCGTTGATCGCCGCCCACGCCCCGTCGGTGTAGGGCAGGGTGACCCTCGGGTCCTCATGGATGCGGGTGACGATGTTGCTGAAGTCCAGGGTGGATTCGCACGGCCCGGTGGCGCCGGTGATGGGGGCCGCCGAAGAGGGGTGCGGGGTGGCCGACAGCGGGATGTGCCCCTCGCCGGCGAACAGCGCGGAGGTGGGGTCCATCCCGATCCAGCCGGCGCCGGGGATGTACACCTCGGTCCAGGCGTGCAGATCGGTGAAGTCGGCCGCCGGCCCGGAGGGGCCGTCGAGGGCGGGCACATCGGAGGTCAGCTGGACCAGATAGCCGGAGACGAAGCGGGCCGCCAACCCGAGCCGGCGCAGGATGGAGACCAGCAGCCAGGCCGAGTCCCGGCAGGAGCCGATCCCGCTGCGCAGGGTGAAATCGGGTGTCTGCACACCGGCTTCCATCCGCACGCTGTAGCCGACGTCGGCCCGCACCGCCGCGTTGAGCTTGACCAGGAAGTCGATGGTCGGGGTCTGCTCGGCGATGTGGAAGTTGCGCACCCACTCGGTCACCAGCGGGCCCGGGCCGGAGCCGGGGCCGTCCTCGTCGACCGGGCGCAGGAACGGTTCGAGGTCGGCGAGCAGTTCCTCGGGATAGCGGAACGGGAAGGTCTCGGCCCATTCCTCGATGAAGAAGTCGAACGGGTTGATCACCTTCATATCGGCGATCAACCCGACGGTGATCGACAGGCTGCGTGCGCGGTTCGGGAACACCAGGCGCGCCACGAAGTTGCCGAAGGCATCCTGCTGCCAGTTGACGAAATGCTCGGCCGGTTCGACGTGCAGTGCGTAGGCCTCGATCGGGGTACGCGAGTGCGGGGCCGGGCGCAGCCGCACGACGTGCGGGTGCACGTCGACCAACCTGTCGAAGCTGTAGGTGGTGCGGTGCTCCAGCGCCACTTTGATTCCCATGCGTCCGATCCCATCACAGGTCGGTCGGGATCGCACCGCGCGCAGCGCTGGGTGTGATTACTCCATCACCGCGGTGAGCTCGAAATCGTAGAAGGCTTCCTTCACCGATTGCATAAGGGCCTCTTTGGTATTCGGGGCCCCGGGTTCCCAGGAGGCGACCGAGATGCACACCGCGCCGCCGACGGACCCGGCCGCCAGCAGCATGCGCCCGCCCATCCGCTCCAGGTCACCGGCGGTGAGCCCGGGCTCCGGGGAGGTCGCGAAGAAGAAATCCGCCGGGGTGCCGTCGGGCCGGTTCACCTGTTCGGGCAGCGGACCGGAGTTCGACGAACCGATCGGCTTGCCGACCTTGAGAACCAGCTTCTCCAGCCGGCGCAGCAGGAACGCCGGCGTGTAGGGCGCGAGCGGCAGCGGCGCCAGGAGTTGGTCGCGCTTCTCGGCGCACTCGATGAGCGCGGACTTGATATCGGCCCGGATCGGCTTGAGGTCGCCGTGGGCGGTATGCCCGTCGGCCATCACGGTGATGGTATTGAGCGCATTGCCGCGGGTGTCCTCGGCGACGCGTTCACTGACCGGCAGCGACAGCATCGCCTTCCCGTCGGCGTCCACCCGGCCGACGAGAACGCCGATGCGAGCGGCGATACCGGCGAGCAGCGCGTTGCTGGACCCGCCGAGCGCCTTGGCCCGGGCGTCCCATTCGGCCTCGGGGACGCGCACCGCGACGGTGGGCAGGCTGATCGGCTGCTGCGGGTGCCGGACCGCGGAGGCGGGGGCGGCGGCCTTCGCCGATTCGGACAGGTCGCCGGACTGCTCGCGGGCGATGCGGGCCGCGCCGATCACCGCGGCGGGCACCTCACCGAGCGCCCGCAGTGTGGTGCGGACGTCCGCGCGCAGCGCCTGGCGGCGGGTGCGGGCTCCGCGGGCGGGATAATTCAGGTTCCGGCCGGTGCCGTCGACAGCGTGCGTGATGGATTCGATCAGGGCGCCGGCGTCGGCCACGGTGTGCGAGACCACCAGGGTGACGACCGCGCCACCTTCGACGAGCGGCTGCACCCCGATATGCCAGGGCGGCCCGAATTCGGGGTCGACGGGCACGTTGCCGCGTTCGTCGACGAAGTCGAACAGCTCGTCGCGGCGCCGCTCGACGGCCGAGATGTCGATGCCGGCCGGCTCACCGGCGTGCACCCAGTGGTGGCGGCCGAACGGGATCGAGGACTTCTCGACCAGCCTGCCGAGCAGCCCACCGGACAGGTTGCGCTGGAACCGCCGCAGCCCGTCCATGTCGACGTCACGCTCGTAGATCCACACGTACTGGATGACCGGTCCGCGGCCCAGGGCACGCAGCCCGAGATAGGAGCCTTGGTCCATATAGGCCAGCGTGTTGCTCGCGGCGTCATTCATGTCTTGAGGGCCCTTTCGTGCCGCGACGACTCGGCCGGCGCGTACGGGCCCCCCAGCACGCGGTCGACTTTGCTACGGGACTGCTGAAATTCGACGGTCAGCATACCCGAGGGCAGATTTTAACAGGTCGGTAAATAGTCCCGTGGGCAAAATCTGCGATCGGCATCAGCATACGAGCGATCCGCGGTCCGCGGAGCGCTACCCCATCCGCCCCTACTGTCTCTCCGGTTTCTCGGCCAGTCGCAGGCCGAGCTCGCTCAGGGGCACCGAATGCCCTTCGGCACAGGCGATTTCGACATGAGCATCGGCGCCACAGGCGAGGTGGGTGAGCTTGAGGCGGCCGGCGTGGGGCAGGTGCCTACTCCCCCAATCGAACATCGACCGGATCACCGGCATGAAGTCCACACCGGCCCGGGTGAGCACATACCCCGACCGCTCCCGCTGCCCGGGGTGGCGATACGGCCGCTTCTCCAGCAAACCCACAGCCACCAGCTCGGACAGTCGCGCCGAGGTCGCCGCCCCGGCACCACCGTGACCTCACCACTCGATCGTCGGCGCCAGCCCGAAATCGGCGAAGGCCTTCCCGACGGCCTCGCCGAGGTCCGGCGCCGAGTTCGGGCCGCCGACCTTCCAGGACGCGATGCTGATGGCGACGGTGCCACCGGTGATGGTGACGCCGAGTGCCAGGTGCCCGCCGCGGCGGGCGAACGCGGCCTCGGTGACCCCGTTCTCGATCATCCGGCCGATGAAGAAATCCGCCTCGGTGCCGTCGATCCGGTTCAGCGCCGGCGGCATGTCACCGGCGTTGGAGCACCCGATCGGCAGCCCGTCCTGCAACACCGCCTTCTCGACGGTGGCCATCAGCGATTTGGGCACGAACGGGATCAGCGGCAGCGGGGCCATCATGGCGTCCCGGGTGGCCTGCATCTGCACCAGCGCGTCCTTGACGGCCTTGCGCAGCGGGCCGAGATCGGTGAGTACGGTGGCCGGGTCCACCGTCACGGTGATGACGTTGAGGGCGTTGCCGCGGGTGTCGCCCTCGGTGCGCTCGCTGACCGGGAACGTCAGCATGACGTTGCCGTCACCGTCGACCCGGCCCAGGACGTGACCGAGGCGGGCCGCCAACGCGGCCACGAATGCGTTACGGGTGCCGCCGAGTTCGGCGACCTTCGCGTCGAAGGCCGTCGCATCGAGGCTCACCGCGACCATCGGCACGGTGACGGGTTCCTTGGACCGCGATACCGCCGGCGCGGGCTTGCCGGCCTTCTTCGCCTTGGGGTTGGTCTTGCCAGCCTGCTGATGCTGCAAACGCACGGTGCCCACCAGCGAAGACGGGATCGCGCGCAGCGCGCGGGCGGTGCCCGCCAGATCCTCCCGCAACGCCTTGCCGTAGGGCCGTGACCCCGGCGGCGGGTAGCCCAGTTCCCAGGTGTGGCCCTCGACCGCGGACACGATCGACAGCGTCGAGGCGGCCCCGTCGGCCACGGTGTGCGAGAACACCAGCGATACCGCGGCGCCCCCGCCGATCAGCGGTTGCACCGCCAGATGCCATGGCGGGCCGAACTCCGGATCGACCGGGATCTTGGCCCGCTCATCGGCCCACTGCCACACCTCGGCACGGGCGCGCTCGCGGGTGGCCACCGCGAGGCTGTCCGGGCCGGCGCAGGTCACCCAGCGGTGCCGGCCGAACGGCAGCGGCGAAGGCTCGATGCGGCGCCCTAGCAGGGTGTGTTCCAGATTTCGCTGGAACCGGCGCAGGCCGTCCAGGTCGACGCCGCGCTCATAGATCCAGACCGACTGCCCGACCGGGCCGCGACGCAGCGCCCGCAGCGCGACATAGGACGCGTGATCCATGTAGTCGACCGTGTTCGGCGCCGGATCGCGCGCGACCGAGTTACCCACCAATTACCCCCGCCCCAAAATGTGAACGGGGTGAGCATACGGAACGCTGAGCCAACGCACAGCGTTCACACAGCTTACGTGCGCGTCAACTCGAACAACGGGATCGCCCGCGTCGTCTTGGCCTGGTACTCGGCAAACACCGGAGCCTTCTCGACGATCTTCGGGTAGGTCGCGTCGCGCTCCTCGGCGGGCAGTTCCCGGGCGACGACCTCGAAGTGCTCGGCGCCGAGCTCGATGCGAGCCTTCGGGTTGGCCCGCAGGTTGTAGACCCAGGCCGGGTTGGTCGGCGCCCCGGCATAGGACCCGACGATCAGCACCTTGCCGTCGATGTCCAGATACGCCAACGGCGAGAGTCGGGGCTCCCCCGATTTGGCGCCGACGGTGTGCAACAACACCAACGTCGCCCCCTCGAAGGGGCCGCCGACCGTGCCGGCGTTGGCTCGGAACTCCTCCACGATGGCGCGGTTGAAGTCGTCCAAGGCCGCGGTGTCGGCGACGAGCTTGTCCTTGTCGAAGTCGTTCCGGGGTTCGGTCACGCCTTTTCCAGCTTCTCCGGCTTGGCGTCTATTCCCGATTCCTTGCGCTGCTGCGCGGTGATCGGCGCGGGCGCATCGGTCAGCGGGTCCACACCGCCGCCGGACTTCGGGAACGCGATGACCTCGCGGATGGAATCGACGCCGGCCAGCAGGGCGGTGATGCGGTCCCAGCCGAAGGCGATGCCACCGTGCGGCGGTGCGCCGTAGTTGAAGGCGTCCAGCAGGAAGCCGAACTTGTCGCGGGCCTCGTCGTGGTCGATGCCCATCATCGCGAACACCCGCTCCTGCACGTCGCCGCGGTGGATACGGATCGAGCCGCCACCGATCTCGTTGCCGTTGCAGACGATGTCGTAGGCGTTGGACAGCGCGCTGCCGGGATCGCTGTCGAAGGTGGCCTCGGACTCCGGCTTGGGCGAGGTGAACGCGTGGTGCATGGCGGTCCAGGCTCCCGAGCCCACCGCGACGTCACCGGAGGCGGTCGCCTCCTCGGCGGACTCGAACATCGGCCAGTCCACCACCCAGGTGAACGCCCAGGCGTTCGGGTCGATCAGGTCCAGGCGCTTGGCGATCTCGATGCGGGTCGCGCCGAGCAGGGCGCGGGCGCCCTTGGCGGTGCCGGCCGCGAAGAAGATGCAGTCACCGGGGTTGGCGCCGACGTGCGCCGCCAGGCCCGCGCGCTCGGCGTCGGTGAGGTTCTTGGCGACCGGGCCGCTCAACTCACCGTCGTCGCCGACCAGCACGTAGGCCAGGCCCTTGTGCCCACGCTGCTTGGCGAACTCCTGCCATCCGTCCAGGGTGCGGCGGGGCTGCGAGGCGCCGCCCGCCATGACCACGGCTCCGACGTAGGGCGCCTGGAACACCCGGAAGGTGGTGTCCTTGAAGTACTCGGTGCACTCCACCAATTCCACCCCGAAGCGCAGATCGGGCTTGTCGGAGCCGAACCGGCGCATGGCCTCTTCGTAGCTGATCCGCGGCAACGGCAGGGGCAGGTCGTAACCGATCGTCGACCAGACCGCCCGGAGCACCTCTTCCGAGATGGCGATGACGTCGTCGGCGTCGACGAAGCTCATCTCCATGTCGAGCTGGGTGAACTCGGGCTGGCGGTCGGCGCGGAAATCCTCGTCCCGGTAACAGCGGGCGATCTGGTAGTAGCGCTCCATGCCGGCGACCATCAGCAACTGCTTGAACAGCTGCGGGCTCTGCGGCAGCGCGTAGAAGCTGCCCGGCTGCAGCCGGGCGGGCACCAGGAAGTCCCGCGCTCCCTCGGGGGTGGACCGGGTCAGTGTGGGGGTCTCGATCTCGACGAAGTCGTGCTCGGCGAGCACACCGCGGGCGGCCGCATTCACCTTGGAGCGCAACCGGATTGCGTTACCCGGGCCCTCCCGGCGCAGGTCCAGGTAGCGGTACCGCAGGCGGGCTTCCTCACCGGCGGTCTCGTCCAGCTGGAAGGGCAGCGGCGCGCTCTCCCCCAGCACGGTCAGCTCGGTGGCGTTGACCTCGATCTCGCCGGTGGCGATCTCGGCGTTGGCGTTGCCCTCGGGGCGCACCTCGACCACGCCGGTGATGGCCACACAGAATTCGGCGCGCAGCCGGTGGGCCTGCTCCAGCACGGTCGCATCGCGGAACACCACCTGGGACGTGCCGGAACTATCCCGCAGGTCGATGAAGATGACGCCGCCGTGGTCGCGCCGGCGCGCCACCCAACCCGCCAGGGTCACCGTCTGACCGGCGTCGGTGGACCGCAACGAACCGGCGGCATGGGTGCGCAGCACAAAAACTCCTCGTGAAGAACTGTCGGGACGGTTGTTCAGTCTAGAGAGTGGGTCCAGCCGCGGGGTTCGGCGGCATATATGGTCGGCGGGTGCCGACCATGTATCCCTGTGAGCGCGTGGACCTGGACTTCATCTCCGACGCCCCGTTCCGGTTCGTCAGCACCGTGGACCTGGCCATCACGCCCGAGCAGCTGTTCGAGGTGCTCTCCGACGCCGGATCGTGGCCGCAGTGGGCCGGCGTCATCACCAAGGTGACCTGGACCAGCCCGGCGCCCTATGACGTCGGCACCACCCGCACCGTGCACATGCGCGGCGGCATCGTCGGCGACGAGGAGTTCCTGGCCTGGGAACCGCACAGCCACATGGCTTTTCGGTTCAACGAGGCCTCGACCAAGAGCATCGCCGCGTTCGCCGAGGACTACTGGATCGTGCCCACCGAGCAGGGCTGTCACCTGACCTGGGTGATGGCCATGCAGCCCAACGGTGCGGCGGCCCGGCTGGGCATGCGCGCGGGCAGGCCCGTGATGGCGTGGTTGTTCCAGCGCTTCCTGCACAACCTGCGCCGGTACACCGACCAGCACTACCGCTGATCAGTACACGCCCGCCCAGGCCACCCGGCGGATCCGGTCGGGGTCGGCGAGCGTGACATCGCGGGTCGAGCGGATCACCCGGGTCCGACGGTGCTCGGTGTCATAACGCGGCCAGACGCTGCGCCCGTCGGCGGCGAAGTCCAGCCAGGTCCGCTGCATCCGCCTGCCCACCGAGGGCTGAACGCGGCGCCCCAGCGGGTGCAGCCGGCGCCCCAGATACGACCCGTAGCTGTGCTGGATGTGCACGATCTCGCTGCCGTGCGTCGCCCCCAGCCCCAGCGCCTTCAGCGTCCAGGTGGTGTGGTCGAAGCGGTAGACGTGGGTGGGCGCGTCGGCGCTGTAGGCGTCGATGAACGCCCAGGTGGGTGCGCCGAACATGGCATCGGAGCCGAAGTCGACCAGCGCGCGCCGGCGCGGGAACCCCGGATAGGCGGCCAGCACCCGGTCCCGGGCGTCCGGTGCCGTGCGGGCGAAGAAGCCGTCCACCGCGGCGGCGGTGGTCGGCAGCATCGGCGGCTTGCCCCACGCGAACATGGACGCCTCGTGGCTGTTGGTGCCGATGATCAGCGGCACCGGCAGCACCCGGCCCGCGCGCGCCGCCTCGATCGGGTGCTGCGGGAGCAGGTCGACGCCATGGGTCAGCCCGTACGCCAGCACCGGTGTCCGGGCCGCGCTCTGCAACTGGATGGCGCCGGCGGCGCGGCGCAGCCGGCGCTGCGGCAGCGCCTTGACCTCGTCGGCCTCGACCCCGAGTTCGGCCAGGAATGCCTCGGCCTGCCGGGCCCGGGTCTCCCGGTCGGCGATCAGCGGCAGCGCCGGACTCTGCGCGATGGCCCGCCGGAACAGGCCCTCGGCGGCCGGGCTGGCCAGCAGCGCCAGCACCGAGGTGGCGCCCGCGGACTCCCCGAACACCGTCACCTGCTCCGGGTCACCGCCGAACGCCGCGATGTTTTCCCGGATCCAGCCCAGCGCGGCGAGTTGGTCACGCAGACAAAGGTTGTCGTCGAAGCCCGGACCGAGGTCGCCGAGTTCGAAACCGCCGAACACCCCCAGCCGGTAGGTCACGTTGACCACCACCACGTTCCCGTTGCCGGCCAGCCGCGACCCGTTGTAGAGCTGCAACTGGCCGGCGCCGTAGACGAAGGCGCCGCCGGGGATCCACACCATCACCGGCAGCGAAGCCGATACGTCCGGGGACCAGACGGTGACCGTCAGGCAGGCCTCGTCGCGCATCTTGGGGTCGTCCCGCCCGCCGCCGACGAAGGAGCGGCCCTGCGGCGGCAGCGGTCCGTGGTCGATGGCGTCACGCACCCCGGTCCAGGGCCGCAGCGGCTGCGGCGCCAGAAAGCGCAGCTCGCCGACGGGCTGTTCGGCGTAGGCGACACCGCGCCACACCGCCACCCGCCCCTCGGTGGTGCCGCGGAGCAGACCGTGCGACGTCCGCACGATCGTCGACAGTTCGGCGACTGGAGACACGCCCGAATCGTAGTGTGGAAAGCTGAACCCCGGCTTAACCGCGCGACAGCGCCGGCAGATGGAGGTGGTGGGGACGATGACCTTCAACGAGGGTATGCAGATCGACACGAGCACCACGTCGAGCAGCGGCGGTCGCGGCGGCGGAGGCGGGCGACGGATCGCGGTCGGCGGCGGGCTCGGCGGCCTGTTACTGATCGTGGTGGCGCTGTTCCTCGGCGTGGATCCGGGCAGCGTGATGCCGCAGACCCAGGGCGGCGAGTACGCCGAGGAGGGCTACTCCGATCCCGGCTTCGACCTCAGCCAGTGCAAGACCGGCGCGGACGCCAACGAGATCGTGCAGTGCCGGGTGGTCGCCACCGGGAACTCGCTGGACGCCGTCTGGGCGCAGCAGCTGCAGGGCTACCAGCGCCCCAATGTGCGCCTGTTCACCGGCCAGGTCAGCACCGGGTGCGGCCCGGCCGACAGCGCGGTGGGCCCGTTCTACTGCCCGGCCGACCGCACCGCCTACTTCGACACCGACTTCTTCGATCTGCTGCGTACCGAATTCGGTTCCAGCGGTGGGCCGTTGGCCCAGGAGTACGTGGTCGCCCACGAGTTCGGCCACCACGTGCAGAACCTGCTCGGTGTGCTCGGCCGAGCCCAGCAGGACCCGCAGGGCCCCAAGGGCGGCGGCGTTCGCACCGAACTGCAGGCCGACTGCTACGCCGGGGTGTGGGCGCACTACGCGGCCGTCACCAAACAGGAGAGCACCGGCCAGCCGTTCCTGGAGCCGTTGAGCGACAAGGACATCGCCGACGCGCTGTCGGCTGCGGCGTCCGTCGGAGACGACCGGATCCAGAAGCAGACCACCGGCCGGGTCAACCCGGAGGCTTGGACGCACGGGTCATCCGAACAACGCCAGAAGTGGTTCACCGTCGGATACCAGACCGGTGACGCGAACAAGTGCGACACCTTCGCCCCCGGCGCGATGTAACCCTCAGAGCCGGGACTGGTGCTTGATGTCGGTGTCGGTGTTGCGCAGCGGCCGGATCAGCCCGTCCTGGCTGAACGACGCCAGCAGCTCACCCTCCTCGGTGTGCACGGTGCCCCGCACATAGGACATCCCGGCACCCACCTGGGTGCTCTCATGCCCGTAGAGCAGCCAGCCGTTCCACTGCACGGGCTCGTGGAAGCTCACCGACACGGTCATCGGGGCGGTCGAGACCGTGAGGTGGGCTTGGGCCGTACCGATACCTTCGTGTGCGCGCATCGTCGTCGAAATCCCCAGGTGTCCAGCGAAATACGCGATCAGGGCCTTGGCAAGATCATCCCGAGCCGGGATCGGGTCATAGTGTAGCCACGCATGGATCTCCGGCGGGCCGACTTCGTCGGGACTGTTCACGTCGACCACATCGACCAGGCGTACCTGCCGCCCGGTCATCTCCATGATCGGTGGCTGCGCGTCGGCCGGGCCGGCCACGTCGGCGCGCGGCAGCTGGTGCCGGATGACGTCGCCGGAAGGCACATCGGCCAGCACCGTGACGGTGATGCAGCGCTTGCCGTTCTGCGAGGCGGTGATCACCGCGGTGGCCGTGGAGCGCCCCTCGGACACCACGTCGATATCGAGTTCCACCGGCGGGCCGACCAGCACGACGCGGGCGAAGACCGCGTAGGCCGAACGCACCGACTTGTCCGGGAACCGCTTGGCGGCGGCCACGATGGCCTGGGCGAGGACCTGGGTCCCCTCCACCACCTGGCGGTCGTCGTCTCCGGCGAGTCCGGTCTGCGCGATGAACCGGTTGTCCCCGTCGGGCCGGGGCTCGAAGAGTTCGAGCAGTCCCTCCAGCGTCCACAGCACGTGGTCCTGCGCCTGTTCCGAGGTCGTCTCCGAAGTCGTCATCGTGTCCCTTCCTAGCGGCTCTCCGGAAACGGTAACGTCATTCTCATCGGTTGCACAATGGTTCCGATCTTGAGGAGTCCACAGATGACCAGATCTCCGTCACGCCCGGTGGCGGCCCTCGAGGAGGCCGAGTCACGACCGGCCCGGTTCATGAAGTCGGCGCTGGAGATCCTCGGCGAGACGGGGCGCACCGATTTCACCGTGCTCGCGGTCGTGGAGCGCTCCAAGACCTCACTGCGATCCTTCTACCAGCACTACTCCACCAAGGACGAGCTGCTGTTGGCGCTGGTCGACAGGATCATGACCGAGTCGTCGGCCCGCTGGCGTACCGATCTGCAGGGCCTGGACGCCGTCACCGCGCTGCGCACCCTGGTCGAGCGGATCAGCGCGCCGGCCGCGTCCAGCAAGCAGGACAGCATCAATCGCGGCCTGACCTTCTACAACGACCACCTGGCCGAGACACTGCCCCGGGAGTACGCCCGGGTGCTCTCCCCGCTGCACGAACTCATCGTGGACATCATCGACGCGGGCATCGCCGAGGGCGTCTTCCGCAAGGCGGATGGCCCCGAGACCGACACCGCGGCAGCGCTGATCATGCAGACCGTGCTCGGCGCCCTGCGGCTGCGGGTGCTCGGGGCCGAGCTCAACGGCGCCCCGGTGGAGGGCTCCCACATCTACGAATTCTGCGTGCGCAGCCTGCTGCGCGACCCCGGCCATCCGATCCGTTAGCCGTGGTAACGTCATTACCACTCCACGGAAATCAGCCTTTCAGGAGACGGAAATGCCATCACGGACGTTGTCGTTCCCGGTGTTCGACGCCGACAATCACTTCTATGAGCCCAAAGAGGCGTTGACGCAGTTCCTGCCGGAGCACCGCAAGGGCGTCATCGACTACATCGATGTGCGTGGCCGGACCAAGATCATGGTCCGCAACCACATCAGCGATTACATCCCCAATCCGACCTTCGAGGTCGTCGCCCGCCCGGGTGCGCAGGAGGAGTACTTCCGGCACGGCAGTGGCGGCAAGAGCTACCGCGAGGTGATGGGCAAGCCCATGAAAGCGATTCCGGCCTTCCGCAATCCGGAAGCGCGCCTGGAGGTGATGGACAGCCTGGGCCTGGACTACACGATCATGTTCCCGACCCTGGCCAGCCTGGTGGAGGAGCGCCTCAAGGACGATCCGGACCTGATCCACGACATCATCCACGCGCTGAACCAGTGGATGTATGAGACCTGGCAGTTCAACCACTCCGACCGGATCTTCTCCACCCCGGTGATCACCCTGCCCAACGTGGACCGCGCCCTCGAGGAACTCGAATGGTGCCTGGCGCGCGGGGCGAAGACGGTGCTGGTGCGCCCCGCCCCGGTACCCGGCTACCGCGGCACCCGGTCGATGGGCCTGGCGGAGTTCGACCCGTTCTGGCAGGCCTGCGTGCAGGCCGGCATCCCGGTCTGCATGCACGCCTCCGACAGCGGCTACGCCCAGTACCTCAACGACTGGGAACCCGCCGACGAGTACCTGCCGTTCAAGCCGACCGCCTTCCGGATGGTGGCGATGGGCAAGCGCCCCATCGAGGACACCATGGCCGCGCTGGTCTGCCACGGTGCGCTCACCCGCAACCCGGACCTGCGCATCCTGTCGGTGGAGAACGGCGCCTCCTGGGTGCCCTATCTGTTCCACCAGTTCGCCGACGTCTACGCCAAGATGCCCGGCGAGTTCCCCGAGGACCCGATCCAGGCGTTCAAGCGCGGCGTCTACGTGGCCCCGTTCTGGGAGGACAACTTCAAGGAGATGGCCGACCTGTGCGGGATCGACCGGGTCATCTTCGGCTCGGACTGGCCGCACCCGGAAGGCCTGGCCGACCCGATCAATCTGGTCGACGACCTTCAGCAGCACGGACTCGACGCCGAGGGCGTGCGAAAGGTGATGGGCGGCAACCTGGTCGACCTGTTCAAGGTGCCCGACCAGATCGTGCACAAGCCCGGCGTCCCCGCCATGACCTTCGCGTGATCAGGAGATCACTATGACCGCCGCCGCCAATCCCGAGCAGATGCTGTTCGCCTCCACCGCCCAGGCCTTCCTGGAGAAGGAGGCGCCCCTGACCCGGGTGCGCGAAATGCAGGACACCGGTGTCTCGTTCGATGCCGGCTGGTGGCAGCGCGCCGCCGAGCTGGGCTGGGCCAGCCTGCTGGTGCCCGAGGATCTCGGCGGTGGCAGCGTCTCCGGTGACGGGGTCGCCGACCTGGCACTGCTCGCCGAACAGGCCGGCCGCTCGGTGGCTCCCGGGCCGTTGCATCCGGTCAGTGTGGCGCTGGCCGGGCTGGTCGAGGCCCCGGACAACCACGAGGCGACGATCGAATCCCTGGTCGCCGGCGAGGCGGTGGCGAGTTGGGCGGTCTACGAGCCGGGCCGGCCGTTCTCCCCGTTGGACCCGCAGCTCACCGCGACCGCGACCGACGGCGGTTTCCGCCTCGACGGGGCCAAGGACCGGGTGGAGGCCGGCGACGCCGCCGACATCCTGCTGGTCACCGCGCGGCTCGACGGTGTGGTACGCCAGTTCGTGGTGCCGACCGACACCGCCGGGGTGAGTGTCGGGGCGCAGGGCTCGCTGGACATGGTGCGCCGTTATGCCCGTGTCACTTTCGACGGCGTCGAGATCGGCGCCGAGGCGGTGCTGGGTTCGGCCGAGCAGACCCCCGACGTGATCGAGCGGCAACGCCAGGTGGCGCTGGTGCTGCAGTGCGCCGAGACCGTCGGGATCCTGGACGCGGTACTGACGATGACCAATCAGTGGCTGCTGGACCGGCACAGCTTCGGCCGCCCGCTGGCTTCCTATCAGGCCCTCAAGCACCGCTTCGCCGATATGAAGATGTGGTTCGAGGCGGCCCGGGCCACCACCATCGGCGCGGCCGAGGCCGTCGGGCAGCGCTCCCCCGATGCCCGCAAGCTGGTCAGCGTCGCGAAAGCCTATGTCGGGGAACGCGCCCCGGTGATGCTGCAGGACTGTGTGCAGTTGCACGGCGGTATCGGTGTCACCTGGGAGCACGATCTGCACCTGTATCTGCGCCGGGCCGCGCTGAACCGCGCGATGTTCGGGTCCCCCGAGGACCACCACCGCATCATCTTCGAACTGAGCCGGAAGGTTCCCGCATGACCGACACCGCGATCGCCACCGGGACAGACGAATCGGTCGCCGACTTCGCCGTCCGCGCCCGGGCCTGGCTGGCGCAGAACATGCCGCCGATCGACCCGGACAACCCGCCGTTCATGGTGCGCGCCGAGCAGCAGTCCTGGGACCGCGCCAAGGAACTGCAGAAGAGGCTGTACGAGGGGGGATTCGCCGGCATCTGCTTCCCCCGCGAGTACGGCGGGCTGGGCCTGGACCTCGCCTACCAGAAGGCGTTCAACGCCGAATGCCGCAGCTACGAGATGCCGCTGATCCTGAACACCCCGTCGTTCACCATCTGCGGGGCGACCCTGCTGGACGTGGGCAGCGAGGAGCAGAAGCGGGACCGGATCTCGGCCGCCATCCGCGGTGACGAGATCCTGTGCCAGCTGCTGTCCGAGCCCAGCGGCGGCTCCGACCTGGCCGGGGTGATCACCCGCGCCGAGAAGGTCGGCGACAAGTGGATCATCAACGGCGCCAAGACCTGGAGCACCAGCGCCTTCGCCGCCGACTACGGCCTCATGCTGGCCCGCACCGACTGGACCGTGCCCAAGCACGAGGGCCTGACCATGTTCCTGGTGCCGCTGGCCGCGCCGGGCATCACCATGCGCCGGATCAAGGAGGTCAACGGCAACGAGGAGTTCTGCGAGGAGTTCTTCGACGGCCTCGAGCTCGGTGACGACGCGGTGGTCGGCGCGGTCAACGACGGTTGGACGGTGGCCTCGCGCCAACTGCACCATGAGCGGCGGGCGGTGGGCGGCGGCTCCGAGTTCGCCAGCGGCACCGGTGCGGAGAACGCCAGCGAGATGCCGCCGGATCACGTCGGCCTGGCCGTGGCCACCGGCCAGGACGCCGATCCGCGGGTGCAGGACCTCGCCGGTCGGGCGTACGCCCGCCGGATCGTCAAGGAGCAGTTGATCGATCACGTGTCCCGGTCCATCGCCGACGGGTCGCTGCCGCCGAATGCCGGCACCCTGATCCGGTTGTTCCACGCCGAGACCACCGAGCTCGAGGTGGACACCGCGCTGGCCATCGCGGCGACCGCCGGGGTGATCGACGGCGGGGACGGCCTGCTCGACATCGGGGTGCGCTATCTGTCCCGGCAGACCGGCTCGCTGGGCGGCGGCAGCTCGGAGATGGCCCGCAATGTGATCAGCGAGCGGGTGCTCGGCTTCCCCCGCGAGGCGGCCGCCGACCGCGGGGTGCCGTTCAATCAGGTCAAGCGCAACAAGAGCTGAGCGCATTTAATCGTTTGCGTCGTCGGCCGGCCGTCAACAGGATGGTGGCGTGCTCGATGTGGACCGGTTCATCGACGAGGGCTTTCTCAAGATCGAGTCCGCCTTCGACCGCGATCTCGGCCTGCGCTGCCAGGGTCAGCTCTGGTCGGCCATCGGCCAGGACCCGGCCGACCCATCGACCTGGACCGAGTCGCTGGTGCGGGTGACCGCGATGTCCACCCCCGAGTTCACCGCGGCCGCGAACTCCGCGGCCCTCACAGCGGCGTACGACGCGCTGGTGGGCGTCGGCCGGTGGCGGCCTCGACTCGGCCTGGGAACCTTTCCCCTGCGCTTCCCCAGTGCCGACCCGCCGCGGGAGGTGGGCTGGCATGTGGAGGCCTCGTTCTACGCCGAGGACGGGATGCGGCTGAACCTGCGGTCGCGGGGACGGGCATTGCTGATGCTGTTCCTGTTCTCCGACGTGGGCCCCGATGATGCGCCCACCGCGATCCGGGTGGGCTCGCACCTGGCGGTGCCGCCACTGCTGGCCGCGCACGGCGACCAGGGATCCGGGTGGATGTCGTTGTGCGAGAAGGCGGTACCGGCCACCGAGCACTGCCGGGTGGTCTCGGCGACGGGACGAATCGGGGATGTCTACCTGTGCCACCCGTTCGTCGTGCACAGCGGTACCGCGCACCGGGGCGCGGCCCCCCGGTTCATGGCGCAGCCTCCGCTGGAGCCCACCGGCGACCTCGACCTACAGGTCGAGCATCCGAGCCCGGTGGCCCGCGCGGTGCTCAACGGTCTGCGCTGACAGTCCGCCCCTCAGAACAAGGTGGGGTGCGCCGGTGCCGCGACTTCGGAGGAAACGGCACCGGCGCGCGCCATGGGCGCATGCCCAGTCAATCGGTACCGCGCGAGCAGCGGTGCCACCCGGGCACGCAACTCAGCACGGTACTCCGGCGGCAGATAGGCTCCGCGCCGGTACAGGCTTCGATACTGAAAGACCAGTTCAGGATGGGTGCGCTGCAGCCACTGCATGAACCAGCCCCGGGTCGAGCCACGCAGATGCAGCCCGAACACCGTCGCGCCGGTGGCGCCGGCCTCGGCGATCTGGCCCAGCAGCGCGTCGAGATGCTCGACCGAGTCGGTCAGCCCCGGCAGCACCGGCGCGACCATCACATGGCAGTCCAGCCCGGCGTCGCGGATCGCCGAGATCAGCGCCAGCCGGGCCGGTGGCGACGGGGTGCCGGGCTCGAGGTCGCGCTGCAGATCCGGGTCCCCGACCGCCAGCGAGATGGACACACTCGCCCCGGCGCCGTGCTGGGCGGCCTCGGCGATCAGCGGGAGATCGCGGCGCAGCAGCGTGCCCTTGGTCAGGATCGAGTACGGCGTGCCGGATTCGGCCAGCGCGGTCAGGATGCCCGGCATCAGCCGGTAGCGGCCCTCGGCACGCTGGTACGGGTCGGTGTTGGTGCCGAGCGCCACCGTTTCGCGGGTCCACGAGCGGCGGCGCAGTTCCCGGGACAGCACCTCGGCCACGTTCGTCTTCACCACGACCTGGGAGTCGAAATCGGCGCCGGGATCGAAATCCAGGTACTCGTGGGTGGGCCGGGCAAAGCAGTACCGGCAGGCGTGGCTGCACCCGCGGTAGCCGTTCACGGTGTACCGGAACGGCAGCATGGCCGCGCTGGGCACCTTGTTCAGCGCGGACTTACACAGGATCTCGTGGAACGTGATCCCGTCGAATTCGGGGGTGCGCACGCTGCGGACGAAGCCCAGGCGCGCCAGGCCCGGCAGCGCGCCGTCGTCCGCGCGCACACTCTGCCCGTCCCATCGCATGACCCCCATCGAACACCTGTTCGATAGGGGTTGTCAAGCGTTCAGGTCAAGCGGCAGCTACCACTGGGTACCCTGGCACCACGGGCTGTACGGGTTGTCGTTGGCAGCGATCACCTGGTCGCCGGCGAGGATCTCGCAGTGCGCGTTCGGCGCGCCGACGCCACCCTTGGTGGTGCTGCTGACCTGCAGGATCGCCCACTGCGGATCGTCCAGCGTGGTCTCGACCACCCACGGGGCCTCGGGGCCGACGGTGATCGTCTCGCGCTTGGCGTACGCGTAGGCGTCGTCGTTGTAGGCCTCCAGGCTCGGCGGCTGCGCGGTCAGGTAGAACACCTGGAACTGGTACGGCGCTCCCGAGGTCAGCGTGTACCGGACCAGCTGACCGGTCTGCTCCGGCTCGGCGTTGGCAGTGGCGGCACCGAACGTCAACGCCCCGGCCGCCATCGCTGCCGCCCCAATGATTGCCCCGACCTTGTTCGTTGCTTTTCGCATGCCCATCACATCGCCGGACGCTACCGGATCGTTACAACGACCGCCTCAGCACCGTTACGCAGACGGGCGCGAAACCAGCCGGACAGGGCCGAATCACCGGCGAATGCACTGCCAGCAACAGGTTAATTTGTTCGTCACATTGAGAAATTTCATAGAAACCTAGGCGTCCTAACGTGCCGATTCGACACCCACTCGGGTTCTCCAAAGTTCTGACGATGCACCGAAATCGAAGGAAAGGCACCAGATGAGACTCCCCCGCCCGATGTCCAACAGGTCAGCACTGATAGCGGGGAGTGTCGTGGTCACCGCCTCGATGTT
Source organism: Mycolicibacterium aurum (assembly GCA_900078775.1). Classification (GTDB taxonomy): domain Bacteria; phylum Actinomycetota; class Actinomycetes; order Mycobacteriales; family Mycobacteriaceae; genus Mycobacterium; species Mycobacterium aurum_A. Next base: position 1,512,495 of record LT549889.1, on the reverse strand, counting down.
GGTCTCCGCCTGCGGTAGCAAGGCCAGCGAAACCGAGGCGACCGGCGCGGAATCCTGCGTCGACACCTCCGGTGACACCGTCAAGGTCGGCTCACTGAACTCGCTGTCGGGCACCATGGCCATCTCCGAGGTCACCGTGCGCGACGCCATCAAGTTGGCTGTCGAAGAGATCAACGCCGCGGGCGGCGTACTGGACAAGCAGATCGAGATCGTCGGCGAGGACGGCGCGTCCGAGCCCACCGTCTTCGCCGAGAAGGCCGAGAAGCTGATCAGCAGCGACTGTGTCGCAGCGGTTTTCGGTGGCTGGACCTCCTCCAGCCGCAAGGCAATGCTGCCGGTCTTCGAGAGCAACAACGCGCTGCTCTACTACCCGGTGCAGTACGAGGGCCTGGAATCCAGCCCGAACATCTTCTACACCGGCGCCACCACCAACCAGCAGATCGTGCCGGCCCTGGACTACCTGAAGGAGAAGGGCACCAAGTCGCTGTACCTGGTCGGTAGCGACTACGTCTTCCCGCAGACCGCCAACCGCATCATCAAGGCCTACGCGGAGGCCAACGGCATCGCGATCTTGGGTGAGGACTACACCCCGCTGGGCTCGACCGACTTCTCCACCATCGTCAACAAGGTCCGCACCGCCGGGGCCGACGCGGTGTTCAACACCCTCAACGGCGACTCCAACGTGGCGTTCTTCCGCGAGTACAAGAACGTGGGCCTGACCCCGCAGACGATGCCGGTGGTCTCGGTCTCCATCGCCGAGGAAGAGGTCGGCGGCATCGGCGTGCAGAACGTCACCGATCAGCTGACCGCGTGGAACTACTACCAGACCATCGACACCCCGGTGAACAACGCGTTCGTCGCCGCCTACAAGAAGGCCTACGGCGCGAACAAGCCCACCTCGGACCCGATGGAGGCCGCCTACGTATCGGTTTACCTGTGGAAGAACACCGTGGAGAAGGCCGGCTCGTTCGACGTGGCGGCCATCCAGGAGAACGCCGGCGGGGTCAGCTTCGACGCCCCCGAGGGCAAGGTGACCATCGACGGCGAGAACAACCACATCACCAAGACCGCACGGATCGGTGAGATCAAGCCCGACGGCCTGATCTACACGGTCTGGGAGTCTCCCGGCCCGATCGAGCCGGACCCGTACCTGAAGTCCTACCCGTGGGCCGACGGGCTCTCGGGTTAACGCATGGATGTCCTGATCGGACAGCTGGCAACAGGATTGAGCCTCGGCTCAATCCTGTTGCTGGCCGCACTCGGCCTGTCTCTGACCTTCGGTCAGATGGGCGTGATCAACATGGCGCACGGCGAGTTCATCATGGCCGGCTGTTACACCGCCTACGTGGTGCAGCAGGTGGTCTCGAGCACCGGTGCCTCCCTGTTGATCTCACTGGTCGTCGGCTTCTTCGTCGGCGGCGCGATGGGCGTACTGCTGGAGGTCACGCTGATCCAGCGGATGTACGACCGCCCGCTGGACACCCTGCTGGTCACCTTCGGTGTCGGCCTCATCCTGCAGCAGATCGCCCGCGACATCTTCGGTGCACCTGCGGTGAACGTGGTTGCACCGGAATGGCTTTCCGGCGGCATAGAGATCTTCGGCGCGGTCGTTCCCAAGACCCGCATCTTCATCCTGGTACTCGCCGCGGTGGCGGTGGTGGCCCTGGCCAGCGCGCTCAAGGCCAGCCCGATGGGCCGACGGATCCGCGCGGTGGTGCAGAACCGGGATCTCGCCGAGACCAGCGGCATCTCGTCCCGAAAGACGGACATCACCACGTTCTTCATCGGTTCCGGCCTGGCCGGGGTCGCCGGTGTGGCACTGACGCTGATCGGCTCGACGAGCCCGACCACCGGGCAGAGCTATCTGATCGACGCGTTTTTGGTGGTGGTCGTCGGCGGCCTCGGGCAGATCAAGGGCACCGTCATCGCCGCGCTCGGCCTCGGGTTCTTGAACTCGTTCATCGAGTACAACACCACGGCATCGCTGGCCAAGGTGATTCTGTTCGTGATCATCGTGTTCTTCCTGCAGGTGCGCCCGCAGGGCCTGTTCACGGTGCGGACAAGGAGTCTGGTGTGAAGCAACTCATCGGCCGTTGGCAGACGTGGGCCGGCTTCGGTGTCGGCGCCCTCGTCCTGTTCGGGGTGGCACCGGCCGTCCTGTCCGATTTCCGGCTCGGCCTGTTCGCCAAGTTCCTGTGCTTCGCCATCGTGGCGGTCGGCATCGGATTGGCTTGGGGCCGTGGCGGAATGCTGGTACTGGGCCAGGGCGTGTTCTTCGGGCTCGGCGGCTACATCATGGGCATGCACCTGAAGATCTCGGATGCGGCACTGAGCGACCAGAAGGTGCCGGACTTCATGCAGATCGCCGGTGTCCGGGAACTGCCCGGATACTGGCAGCCGTTCGCCTCCCCGGTGGTCACGTGCGCGGCCATCCTGGTGCTGCCCGCCGGCATCGCGGCCCTGCTCGGGTTCGGTGTGTTCAAGCGCCGGGTCAAGGGCGCCTACTTCGCCATCCTGTCGCAGGCCCTCGCCGCCGCGCTGGCGATTCTGCTGATCGGGCAGACCAGCGTCGGCGGCAGCAACGGGCTCACCAACTTCCGCACATTCTTCGGGTTCTCGCTCAAGGACCCGGTGAACAAGCAGATGCTGTACTTCATCGCCGCGGCGGTGCTGCTGGCATCGGTGGCGGTGGCCCGGCAGCTGATGCAGAGCCGCTACGGGGAACTGCTCGTCGCGGTGCGTGACGGTGAGGAGCGGGTCCGCTTCCTCGGGTACGACCCGGCCAACATCAAGGTGGTCGCCTACGTGGTGGCCGCGCTGTTCGCCAGCATCGCCGGCGCGCTGTTCGCCCCGATCGTGGGCTTCATCGCCCCGTCGCAGGTGGGCATCCTGCCCTCGATCGCCTTCCTGATCGGCGTGGCCATCGGCGGCCGCACCACCCTGCTGGGCCCGGTGCTCGGTGCGATCGGGGTGGCCTGGGCGCAAACCCTGCTGTCGGAACGCTTTCCGTCGGAGTGGACCTACGCGCAGGGCCTGCTGTTCATCGTGGTGGTCGGGTTCTTCCCGGCCGGCCTGGCCGGCCTCGGCGTGTTCCTGCGCCGTCGCAAGAAGCACGCACCGGAGGCCGACGAGCCACCCTCCCAGCCCGATCCCGACCCGGAACCCGAGAAGGCCGGAGCCCACGCATGACCGACGTCGAGACCGAAGTACACCCCGAACCCGCGGCCGGCGGCAACGTCGGCATGAGCACCCAGTACCTCGAAGTGCGGGGGCTGACCGTCGATTTCGACGGGTTCAAGGCGGTCAGCAATGTGGATCTAACCCTGTTCCAGGGCGATCTGCGGTTCCTCATCGGCCCCAACGGCGCCGGTAAGACCACCGTCATCGACGCCATCACCGGACTGGTACCGGCGACCGGTTCGGTGAGCAAGTCCGGTCAGGAACTGCTGGGCAGGAAGGTGCACCAGATCGCCCGCCGCGGGGTGGGCCGCACCTTCCAGACCGCCACGGTGTTCGAGCAGCTCACCGTGCTGCAGAACCTGGACATCGCCGCGGGCGCCGGACGGTCCCCGTGGACGCTGCTGCGGCGACGCTCCGGGATCCTGCCCTCCATCGAGGAGGCGCTGGAGACCACCGGCCTGACCGCGCTGGCCGATAAGCCGGCCGGGGTGCTGGCGCACGGCCAGAAGCAGTGGCTGGAGATCGGGATGCTGCTGGTGCAGAACGCCGACGTGCTGCTGCTCGACGAGCCCGTCGCCGGGATGAGCCACGAGGAGCGCGAGGAAACCGGAAACCTGTTGCGCCGCATCGGTGGTGAACGCACCGTAGTGGTCGTCGAACACGATATGGACTTCATGCGCGCATTCGCGACCTCGGTGACCGTGCTGGCCCGCGGTCAGGTGATCGCCGAGGGTTCGGTGGCCGAGGTGCAGGCCAACCCCCGCGTGCAGGAGGTCTACCTCGGCACCGCAGCGGCCGGAATCATGGAAGAGGAGTCCTGATGCTCGAACTCGTCGACGTCCGGACCGGTTACGGCCGCTCCGAGGTCATCCACGGTGTCGATCTGCAGGTGCCCACCGACGGGGTGGCCGCGGTGATGGGGCACAACGGTGCGGGTAAGACCACCCTGCTGCGGGCCGCGGTCGGGTTGCTGAAATGTACTGCCGGCAAGGTACTTTTCGACGGTGAGGACATCACCAAGCTGCGTCCCAGCGCCCGGGTGGCCCGCGGGCTGGCCTATGTGCCGCAGGGCCAGCAGTCCTTCGGCCAGCTCACCACGGCAGAGAACCTGCAGGTGGTCGCCGACGGGCGCAGAGGTGGCAGGAAGCTGATCGATGAGCAGCTCGACCTGTTCCCCGCGCTCAAGGAGCTGCTGACCCGGCGCGCCGGTCTGCTCTCCGGCGGTCAGCGCCAGCAGCTGGCCATCGCCCGGGCCCTGATCACCACGCCGAAGTGCCTGATCCTCGACGAACCCACCGAGGGTATCCAGCCGTCGGTGGTCGCCGAGATCGAAGAGGCGATCACCGCGCTGACCGCGCGCGGGGACCTCGGGGTGCTGCTGGTCGAGCAGCACATCGGTTTCGCGCTGGAATCCGCGCAGCGCTACTACATCCTGGAGGCCGGTCGGGTGACCTCCAGCGGGACCGGCGGCTCGGCCTCGGAGGCCGAGGTGCGCGCCGCGATGGCCATCTAGGACCGGTTCTCCAGTTCGAGCATCAGCGTCACCGGGCCGTCGTTGACGAGTTCGACGGCCATGTGGGCGCCGAACACACCGGTGGCCACCGCGGCGCCGAGCGCGCGGAGCGCGTCGGCGAACGCGTCGACCAGCGGTTCGGCGACCGGGCGGGGCGCGGCGGCGTTCCAGGACGGGCGCCGGCCCTTGACGGTGTTGGCGTACAGGGTGAACTGACTGACCACCAGGATCGGCGCCCCGGTGTCGGCGGCGGCCGACTCGTCATCCAGAATCCGCAGCCGCCACAACTTTTCGGCCATCCTCGCGGCGAGCTCGGCATCGTCGGTGTGGGTGATGCCGACCAGCGCCAACAGGCCCTGACCGGACCCGCCGATCTCACCGACGGTCTCGCCGTCGACCACCACCCGCGCAGACTTCACCCGTTGGACCAGAACTCGCATGCCATCAGACCCTAGAGTGTTGTCATGACGTCATCGGGGCAGCCGCCGCGGGTCATCGCCGAGCAGGGCGGCCTGGTGGTGGCCGAGGACGGCCCGCACATCCTGGTGATCGACCGCGGCAGCGGACTCACCCAGGTCACCGCATTCGTCCTGATGGTGTTCACCGTCGTGTTCGGCGTCTTCGGCATCGTGACCATCGTGATGTCGGCCCGCAGCACCGACGACAGCCCGCCGCTGCTGCTGGGCCTGGTGATCCTCGCCGTCGGTCTCGGCGCGGCGGCCGCCCTGCTGTACACGCTGCGTTCCCTGCGCCGGATCCGCTCGGCGCCGTTGAGCGACTTCGTGCCGGTGGCCGTGTTCGACCGCAAGGACGGCACCTACCGCGATCACCTCGGCGAGGTCGTCGGCGAACTTGAGCAGGTGCGCTTCGAGCGACGGGTGCAGATCGGCTCCAGCTCCCGCAAACTGGTCGCCGTCACCCCGAAGGGCACCTATGTGCTCAAGCGCGGCAACCCGTTCGGCGGACGCATCCACGGGATGGACGCGGTGCTGTCCACCGCGGTGTTCGGCGATACCGAGTCCTGACCACCTCAGGCCAGCCGGGACAGCACCTCGGCGACGACGGCGTCGATCGGCACGTCGACCTGCTCCCCGGTGCCGAGGTTCTTCACGCCGACGGTGCCCGCGTCCACGTCCCGGTCACCGGCCACCAGCGCCAGCGCCGCCCCGGACCGGTCCGCGCCGCGCATCGATGCCTTCAGGCTGCGATCGCCGTAGGCCAGGTCCACCCGGACACCGTTGGCGCGCAACGCCGTTGCCAGCTTGGCCAGTTCCAGCTTGGCCGACTCCCCCAGCGGCACGCCGTACACGTCCACCCGGCTCGTCGGGCCCACGGCCTTACCCTCGGCCCGCAGCGCGAGCAGGGTGCGGTCCACGCCGAGCCCGAATCCGATGCCCGACAGGTCCTGGCCGCCGAGCTGACCCATCAGCCCGTCGTAGCGACCACCGCCGCCGATGCCGGACTGCGCGCCGAGGCCGTCGTGCACGAATTCGAAGGTCGTCTTGGTGTAGTAGTCCAGCCCGCGCACCATCCGCGGGTTGACCACATAGGGCACCTTGAGCGCGTCCAGGTGGGCCAGCACAGTGTCGAAGTGCGCCTTGGCCACATCGGAGAGGTGATCGAGCATCAGCGGTGCAGCGGCGGTCATCTCCCGCACCGCGGGCCGCTTGTCGTCGAGCACCCGCAGCGGGTTGATCTCCGCGCGGCGCCGCGTCTCTTCGTCGAGGTCGAGCTTGAACAGGAACTCCTGCAACAACTCCCGGTACTGCGGGCGGCAGGTGTCGTCACCGAGGGAGGTGATCTCCAGGCGGAAACCATCCAGGCCCAGCGACCGGAAGCCGGCGTCGGCGACGGCGATCACCTCGGCGTCCAATGCGGGGTCGTCCACCCCGATGGCCTCCACGCCGACCTGCTGCAGCTGGCGGTAGCGGCCGGCCTGCGGGCGCTCGTAGCGGAAGAACGGGCCGGCGTAGCAGAGCTTGACCGGCAGCGCACCGCGGTCCAGGCCGTGCTCGATGACCGCGCGCATCACCCCGGCGGTGCCCTCGGGGCGCAGCGTGACCGAACGCTCCCCGCGGTCGGCGAAGGTGTACATCTCCTTGCTGACCACGTCGGTGGACTCGCCGACCCCGCGCGCGAAGAGCGCGGTGTCCTCGAAGATCGGCAGTTCGATATCGCCGTAGCCGGCACGCCGGGCGGCGGCCAGCAGACCGTCGCGCACCGCGACGAACGCGGCGCTATCCGGCGGGAAGTAGTCCGGCACACCCTTGGGCGCCTTGAAGGATTCAGCCACGGTATTCACTCACAATGTCAATCCTTCGAGGAACGGGTTGGTGCGGCGTTCGACGCCGATGGTGGATTGAGCACCGTGTCCCGGCAGGACCACGGTGTCGTCGTCGAGCACCAACAGTTTTGTCAGAAGCGAGTTCATCAGATCCCGGCCGCTGCCACCGAACAGGTCGGTGCGGCCCACCGAGCCCTTGAACAGGGTGTCACCGGTGAGCGTCAGCCCGGAATCCGGCACCCGGAAGCAGACCGACCCCAGCGTGTGGCCCGGGGTGTGATCGACGATCACCGGAACCCCGACATCCAGCAGCTGTCCGTCCTGCTCGAGCTCGACGACCTGGCGCGGCTCCCGGAACAGCGCGCCCAGAGCCAACTGCCCCATCCGGGGGCCGATGCCCTTGATCGGGTCGGTGAGCATCATCCGGTCCTGCGGGTGGATGTACACCGGGCAGCCGTAGGTGTCGGCCACCTTCTGCGCCGACCACATGTGGTCGAGGTGTCCGTGGGTGAGCAGCACCGCGGCCGGGGTGAGCCGGTGCTGGTCGAGGATCTTGCGCAACCGGCCGAACGCCGACTGTCCCGGATCGACGATGACGGCGTCGGCCCCTGCACGTGGTGCCAGCACGTAGCAGTTGCACGCCAGCACCCCCGCCGGGAATCCGGTGATCAACACCGGTCAAGTTTCCCACGCCCGGTTCCGGCCCCGCGGGTCGCACGGCCGGTACTCAGTAACGCCTGGCACACTCGTTGCCGACGCGAACGCGCAGCGGGGCTGCGCAGATCTGAGGAGGACAGCGGCGGTGCCGACCAACGAACAGCGACGCGAAGCGGCCAAACGCAAGCTCGAGCGGCAACTGCAGCGCCGCGCCGAGCGGGCCAAGCGGCAACGCCTGATCACCATCATCGCCTCGGTCGTCGGCGTACTCGTGGTCGTCGCGGCCGTGGTGACCACCGTGATCATGACGGACAAGGACTCCAGCGAGACCGAACTGGCATCCACCACGACCAGCGCCGATCCCGGCGCCGAGCAGCCCGCGACCGACGGTCAGCTGCCCGCATTCGTGGCTCCGGCCGGGCTCGGCCAGGACTGCCAGTACCCGGCCGCGGGCCAGGCCAGCAAGAAGGTCAACCCACCGCGCACCGGCAAGATCCCGATGGACGAGACCGAGATCAGCGTCAGCATGGAGACCGATCAGGGCAACATCGGCCTGATGCTGGACAACGCGAAGGCGCCCTGCACCACCAACAGCTTCGCCAGCCTGGCCGGCCAGGGCTACTTCAACGACACCGAATGCCACCGGCTGACCACCAGCGAGAGCCTGTCGGTGCTGCAGTGCGGCGATCCGACCGGCAAGGGCACCGGCGGCCCGGGCTACCAGTTCCCCAACGAGTACCCGACCAACCAGTACCAGCCGGACAACCCGGCGCTGCAGCAGCCGGTGATCTACCCGCGCGGCACCCTGGCCATGGCCAACGCCGGCCCGAACACCAACGGCAGCCAGTTCTTCCTGGTCTACAAGGATTCGATGCTGCCGCCGAACTACACCGTGTTCGGCACGATCGACGACACCGGTCTGGCGACCCTGGACAAGATCGCCGGCGCCGGGGTGCAGGGCGGCGGCCAGGACGGGGCTCCCGCCAACAAGGTGCTGGTGAAGAAGATCCAGCTGGACTGAGCCGATGAGCGTCCCGCCCTACGGGTACTACCCGCCGGGTTACCCGTACAGCTATCCGCCCCCGCCCAAGCCCACCAACCCGCTGGCCATCGCGTCGCTGATCTGTGCCTTCCTGATCGCACCGCTGGGCGTGGTGTTCGGGCACATCTCGCTCTACCAGATCAAACGCTCCGGTGAGGACGGCCGCGGGCTGGCGGTCGCCGGCCTGGTCATCGGGTATCTGCTCACGGTGCTGGGCACGCTGGTGCTCATCTTCACGTTCGTGCTGACCCGCGCGATCGTCGAGGAGGTGCGCCAGCTGCCACCGTCGCGGCCGGGGTACACCGCCCAGCCCGGCGGGGTGGTGCCCGATCTGCCCGTGTTCAAGCCACCGGCCACCCTGGGCTCCAACTGCCAGTACCTGACCACCCCGGAGAAGGCCGCCAAACCGGTGAAGCCGCCGCGGATGGGCAAGGTGCCGACCACACCGGAGACCGTGCGCGCGGTGATCGCCACCGATCGCGGGCCCATCGGCGTGCAGTTGAACAATGAGCAGGCGCCGTGCACGGTGAACAACTTCGCCGGCCTGGCCGCGCAGGGCTTCTACGACGACACCGCCTGCCACCGTCTGACCACCGCCGACGACATGCGGGTGCTGCAGTGCGGTGACCCGACGGGCACCGGTAAGGGCGGCCCGGGCTACCAGTTCCCCAACGAGTACCCGACCAATCAGTACCGGCTCACCGATCCGGCGATGAAGTCCCCGGTGCGCTACCCGCGCGGCACCCTGGCGATGGCCAACGCCGGCCCGGGCACCAACGGCAGTCAGTTCTTCCTGATCTACGAGGACTCCGAATTGCCACCCACGTATACGGTTTTCGGCACCATCGATGACGCCGGCCTGAAGGTGCTGGACAGGATCGCCGACGGCGGCGTGCGCGACGGCGGCGATGACGGCGAGCCGGCAGAGCCGGTCACCATCGAATCGGTGCGGGTGCGCTAGCCGCTAGCGATCCGTCACCGGTGCCGGCCGACGGGCGAATTCCGGTGCGCGCTCGGGCCGCACACCGACTCCGATGACGTAGGCCGGAATCACGGTGAGCGCCGGCACCCTGCTCAGTACCGCACCGACGGCGCCGACGAGCCACGCCGGCGGGGCCGGTACCCGGCCGCTGAGCAGGACCCGCCGCATCGCCCGATGGGCGACACGCTGCACACTCTGGGTGACGACGGCGGGCAGCTCCCGGCGCTTCTGCACCGCCGCCAGATCCGACTCGGTGACATTCCGGTTCAGCAGTGGCTGCGCGAGGATCCCCGCGGCGGCCACCGCGTCGGCGACCGCGAGGTTGATCCCGACACCCCCGACCGGAGACATCGCATGCGCGGCGTCGCCGATACACAGCAGACCCGGCCGGTACCAGGTGGACAGCCGGTTCACCAACACGTCGAGCACCTTGACGTCGTCCCAGGACGTTACGGACTGCACCGTCGCTTCCGGGACGAGTTGGGCGACCCGGGCACGGAAGGCGTCCAGCCCGCGTGCGTGCAGCTGCGCCTCACCACCCTTGGGCAGGAAGCATCCGGCCTGGAAGTAGCCTTCACGCGGGATCAACACCAGTGGCATGTCCGCCGAGATACGGGGCGTCAGTTGGTATTTGATGTCCGCGATGGCGTCGAGACGGAACCATGCAACGTCGAAGGGCACCGGGAACTCTTTGGGGATCAAACCGGCCGCCGCACGCAGTGACGAGGTCCGACCGTCACACGCCACGGTGAGGTCGGCACGCAACTCCGCAGGCCCCTTTTTGCCCTGATATCGCACCCCGGTCACCACTTCACCGTCGCGAAGCAGACCGGTGACGGGCGTGTTCATCCGCAACGTGAAGGTGGATTCTTCTTTGCCCGCCTCGGCGATCAGGTTGAGCAGATCCCATTGCGGCACCAGCGCGAGCAGCGGATGCGGCAGGTTGAGGCGCCGGAAGTCGACGACGGTCACCATACGACCGCCGAGTTCGAACTCGGCGGTCTCCATTTCGCTGTGCGGCAGCGCCTCGAACTTCGGGTACAGCCCGAGGTCCTCAAGCAACGTCAACGTCACCGGGTGCACGGTGTCACCGCGGAAGTCCCGGAAGAAGTCCGGGTGTTTCTCGAACACGGTCACCTCGACCCCGGCCCGGGCGAGCAACAAGCCCAGCACCATCCCCGCCGGCCCACCCCCGACGATCGCGCAGGTGGTCGATTCAGTGGACGTCACGGGTATCTAGCCCTCCAGCTGGGACTGGATGTAGAAATCCAGGTCCTCGCCGTCGACCTTGACCACCCGCACATGCGCGACATAGTTGCCGTCGGGACCGGTGAATTTGCAGTCGAATTCGGCGCCGATCTCGGCCTTGATCCCGTCCGGGCAGGTGGTGTCGGTCGGGGTGAACCCGGTCTGCTTGGAGACCAGGTCGGTCACCGCCTGGGCCGCACCCTCGGGCTTGATGGTGGATCCGCATCCGGCGACGGACAGGGCGAGCGCCGCGACGGCGACCAGGAACGCTTTACGCATTGGCGAATTATCCCACCCGGGCTCCGGCGGCTACGCCGCGGACGTCACCCGGTACACGTCGTAGACGCCCTCGACGTTGCGCACCACGTTCAGCACGTGGCCGAGATGTTTCGGGTCGCCCATCTCGAAGGTGAACCGGCTGATCGCAACCCGGTCATTGGACGTGGTCACCGAGGCCGACAGGATATTCACCTTCTCGTCGGCGAGCACCCGGGTGACGTCGGAGAGCAACCGGTGCCGGTCCAGCGCCTCGACCTGGATGGCCACCAGGAACACCGACGACGGCGAGGGCGACCAGTGCACCTCGATGATGCGTTCGGACTGTTCCTGCAGGGACTCGGCGTTGGTGCAGTCAGTGCGGTGCACGCTGACCCCGCCGCCGCGGGTGACGAAACCCATGATCGCGTCCCCGGGTACCGGGGTGCAGCACTTGGCGAGTTTGGTCAATACCCCGACCGCACCCGGAACCGATACGCCGACATCGTCGTTGGTGCGTTGCCGTACCGGCATCGTCGCCGGGGTGGACCGTTCGGCGATCTCGTCCTCGGCCTCGTCGTCCCCGCCGAGCTGGGCCAGCAACCGCTGCACGACGTGCCGGGCCGAGGTGTGCCCCTCCCCCACCGCGGTGTAGAGCGCGGACACGTCGGCGTAGTGCAGTTCGCGCGCCAACGCGGTGATGGACTCGGCGTTCATCAACCGCTGCAACGGAAGTCCGCCGCGGCGCACCTCGCGGACGATGGCCTCCTTGCCGGCCTCCAGCGCCTCCTCGCGACGCTCCTTGGCGAACCACTGCCGGATCTTGGCTTTGGCGCGCGGGGACACCACGAAGGTCTGCCAGTCCCTCGACGGGCCGGCGTTGGGCGCCTTTGAGGTGAAAACCTCTACCTGGTCCCCGTTTTCGAGCTTGCGCTCCAACGCCACCAGCCGGTGGTTGACCCGGGCCCCGATGCAGCGGTGCCCGACCTCGGTGTGCACCGCATAGGCGAAGTCCACCGGGGTGGATCCGGTGGGCAGGGTGATCACGTCGCCCTTCGGGGTGAAGACGAAGATCTCCTGTACGGCAAGGTCGTAGCGCAGCGACTCCAGGAACTCCCCCGGGTCCGCGGCCTCCCGCTGCCAGTCCAGGAGTTGCCGCATCCAGGCCATCTCGTCGATCTCGGCGGAGGTGTGCCCGGCCGGGACCCCGTTACGGCCCTTGGCCTCCTTGTACCGCCAGTGCGCGGCGATACCGAACTCGGCGGTGTCGTGCATCTCGTTGGTGCGGATCTGCACCTCCAGCGGCTTGCCCTCCGGTCCGATCACCGTGGTGTGCAGCGACTGGTACACCCCGTAGCGCGGCTGAGCGATGTAGTCCTTGAACCGGCCCGCCATCGGCTGCCACAGCGAATGCACCACGCCCACAGCGGCGTAACAGTCCCGCATGTCGTGGCACAGGATGCGCACCCCGACCAGGTCGTGGATGTCGTCGAAGTCGCGGCCCTTGACGATCATCTTCTGATAGATCGACCAGTAGTGCTTGGGCCGGCCCTCCACCGAGGCGTTGATCTTCATGGCGGCCAGCGAGGCGCCGATCTCGGCCCGCACCCGGGCCAGGTAGGTGTCCCGGGACGGGGCCCGGTCGGCCACCAACCGCACGATCTCCTCATAGCGTTTGGGGTGCAGGATCGCGAACGACAGATCTTCGAGCTCCCACTTCACCGTCGCCATGCCGAGCCGGTGCGCAAGCGGCGCAATGACTTCCAGCGTCTCGCGGGCCTTGCGGGCCTGCTTCTCCGGCGGCAGGAACCGCATGGTGCGCATGTTGTGCAGCCGGTCGGCGACCTTGATCACCAGTACCCGCGGGTCGCGGGCCATCGCGATGATCATCTTGCGGATGGTCTCGCCCTCGGCCGCGCTGCCGAGCGCGACCTTGTCCAGCTTGGTGACACCGTCGACCAGATGCCCGACCTCACTGCCGAAGTCCTCGGTCAGCGCCTCCAACGAGTAGCCGGTGTCCTCGACGGTGTCGTGCAGCAGCGCGGCCACCAGCGTGGTGGTGTCCATGCCGAGTTCCGCCAGGATGTTGGCCACCGCGAGCGGATGGGTGATGTACGGGTCCCCGGAGCGGCGCAGCTGGTCGGCGTGCCGCTGCTCGGCGACGTCGTAGGCGCGCTGCAGGATGGCCAGATCGGCCTTGGGGTGGAACTGCCGGTGCACCGCGACGAGCGGTTCCAGCACCGGGTTGACCAGGCTGCGCTGCGAGGTCATCCGCCGAGCCAGCCGGGCTCGGACCCGGCGGGATGCGCTGATCTTCGAGGTGTCCGGCGCTGCGTTCTCGCCCGTGCTCGGGGACGCGACGGTCTGGCCACTGCCGGATTCGTCAGCCATGCCCACCTCCTAGCCTGTTGGACTTCGAGGATATCCCCCTCAGCCGGTGATCAGGCTGGTGACCTGCAGAGGCTGCACCGCGGTGCGGCCGTTGAGCTCGGGCAGCTCCAGCACCACGGCCGCACCCACCACCCGGGCGCCGGCCTTGCCCAGCAGCTGCGCCGCCGCGGACAGCGTCCCGCCGGTCGCCAGCACATCGTCGATCACCAGAACGCTGCGGCCGGACAGGTTGATTCCGTCGGCCGGGATCTCCAGGGTCGCCGAGCCGTATTCCAGTTCGTACCGCACGGCGTGCACCGGCGGCGGCAGTTTTCCGCCCTTGCGCACCGCGAGCACGCCGGTGCGCAGCTTCAGTGCGACCGCGGCGCCGAGCAGGAAGCCGCGGGCGTCCAGGCCGGCGATCAGGTCGACACCGTCGGCCGCCTCGGCCAGCGCGTCGGTGATGACGGCCAGCCCGCGCGGGTCGGCGAGCACCGGGGTGAGGTCCTTGAAGCCGACGCCCGGGATCGGGAAGTCGTCCACGTGCCGGGTCAGCGCGGTGATCAGTTCCGCGGCCTCGGCCGCCACGGCGCTCACCGCGCACCCGGCTTCACGAGAAGGTCCAACGGTCCATGTTCCATCCTGCTCCCCATCGGGTCGGGTTGGCGCTCACCGCGGTCACCCGCTTGGAGGTCAGCAAGGTGCGCTGCTGGCGGTACAGCGGCAGCGTCGGGTTGTCGGCCCACAGGATCGGCCCGCTCTCCCCGAGCAACCGGGCCAGCTCCTTGGGATCCGCGGTGACCACCAGCGCGTCGATGATGCCGTCGATGCGCTCGTTGCTGTAGCCGGAGAGGTTGTTGCCGTTGCCGGTGTGCAGGTCGTAGGCATCCAGCGCCGACGAGCCGGTCGACCCGCTGCCCGGGGCCCCGCCGGTGCTGGCGATCAGCACGTCGATCGAGTTGTCGCGCAGGCTCAGGGGGCCGACGTCCTCGCCGGCCGCCTCGGTCACGGTGATCCCGGCCGGCGCGCAGGCCTGGGCGATGGCACCGACGGTGGCGGCCAGCCGCGGGTTCGGGCTCTGGTAGCCGATCCGTACGGTCAGCGGCCGGTTCTCCAGCGCCGCGCGGGCACCCTCGACGTCGGAGACGGTGAACTGGCCTGCCTCCCCGGCGCTTTCGGCGGCCGACAGGGCGTCCTCGGTGGTCGGGCTGAGCCGGGCGTTGGCCACCGGCAGCTGTGCGTTGCGCGCGATGCTGTCCCGCGGGGTGCACAGCGACAGGGCGCGGCGGGCCGGCGGGTCGGCCATCGGTCCCCGCGCGGCGTAGATCAGCTGCTCGATCCCGGCCGACGGGTTGTCGGTGCGGGTGTAGCCGGCCGGCAGGTTCAGGGTGCCCGAGGAGCCGGTCGCGATGTCGACGACGTCGAAGTCCCCGGTGTTGATCCGGTCCTGGATATCGGCGCCGCGGGCCCACACCGTGACCCGCGGGGTGAGCGGTGCGGCGCCCCACCACTTGTCGTTGGCGACCAGCACCACCGCACCGTCCTCGGTCACCGAGTCGACCTTGTACGGGCCGGAGGACGGCAGCCGTTTGACGTCGGTGTCCGGGTTCAGGTCCCAGCTGGAGTTCCAGGCCCGCGCGATGCGGTCCAGGTTGCCCACATCGCTGTTCTGGATCGCGGCGGTGACGCCGCCCTCGCCGAGGTCGAGTTCGTCGGCCAGCACATGCGAGGGCAGCAGCGAGGTGGCCCCGAACAGCTGGCCGTAGTCGACCACGTTGCGGTCCTGGGCGAAGGACACCCGCGCCTTCTTCTGGCCGGGTACGCAGTCCACGGCCGCGATGTCGCGGTACCCGGCGGAGCTGGCCGCGTCGAAGGCCGGGAACCGGCCGGACTGGGCCGCCCAGCTGAGCACCATGTCATCGCAGGTGATCGGCTTGCCGTCGGAGTAGACGGCATCGGCGTTGATCTCGTAGTCGAGCACCAGCGGTGCGCGCCCGACCACCGAGACGGTGCCGTAGTCGCGGTCGCTGACGATCTGGCCGTCCGGTCCGCGGTAGGTGAAACCGGTGAGCACCCGGGCGAAGGCCTGCGGCCCGCCGGAGGCCGCCCCGGCCACCGTGTTGGTGTTGTAGGAGATCAGGGTGCCGTCGACGGCGTAGTCGACGACGTCGTCCGCTCCCGGCGAGCAACCCGTCAGTGCCAGCGCCGCCGACAGCGACAGCCCGGCCGCGACGGTGCCGGCCCGGCGGGTGACTCGCGCGCTGGGCACTACGGCCGCCGTTTGCCCGACGGTCGGTTGGGCCGGATGGGGCGCGCACCGGGGCCGGCTTGTCGGCCGCCGGGCCCGCGGGTGCGGCGGTGCTGACGGTCTCCTCGGACCCGGTGCCGGTGGCGTCCACGTCCTCGATGTGGTCGTCGGCGGTCTCGTCGAGATCGGCGTCCGTCCCGGCCTTGGCGGCGGCCGCGGCCCGGCGGCGCAGCACCCGCTTGGTGTGCTTGCTCACCAGCTCGGTGCGCTCGCGCAGGCTGACCAGCAGCGGGGTCGCGAAGTAGATCGAGGAGTAGGTACCGACCAGGACACCGACCAGCTGCACCAGGGCCAGGTCCTGCAGGGTGCCCACACCCAGCAGCCACACCGCGATGACCATCAGCGCGATGATCGGCAGCGCCGAGATGAGGCTGGTGTTGATCGACCGCATGAAGGTCTGGTTGACGGCGAGGTTGGCCTGTTCGGCGAAGGTTCGCCGGGTGGTGTGCTCGAAGCCGTCGGTGTTCTCCTCCACCTTGTCGAACACGATGACGGTGTCGTAGATGGAGAAGCCGAGGATGGTGAGCAGACCGATCACGGTGGCCGGGGTGACCTCGAAACCGACCAGCGCGTAGATGCCCGCGGTGACGATCAGGTCGAAGAACATGGCGGCCAGCGCCGCGATCGCCATGTACCGCTCGTAGCGCACCGTGATGTAGATCGAGACGAGCACCAGGAACACCACCAGCGCGATGAGCGCCTTCTGGGTGATCTGGCCGCCCCACGTCGAGGACACCGCCGAGTCACTGATGGCGAGCTTGCTCGGCTGGCCGTCGGCGCCCTTGGGCTCGAACGCGTCGAACAGCGCGACGCGCAGCTTCTCGGTCTGCTCGTTGTCCAGCGTCTCGGTGCGGATCTGCACGGTGGCCGACGGGCCGCTGCCGACGATGACCACGGTCTCCGGCGGGGTGCCCAGGGCGTCGCTGAAGACCGTCTCGACCTGCTCGGTGGTGGCCTGCCCCTTGGCGCCGTCCACCGGCATCGAGACCTTGGTGCCGCCCTCGAAGTCGATACCGAAGGTGAAGCCGCGCACCAGCATCGCCAGCAGCGAGATGCCGACGATGACACCGCTGACGATGTACCAGAGCTTGCGCTTACCGATGACCTCGAACGCACCGGTGCCGGTGTAGAGGCGGACGAAGAACCCGTGCTGTGCCGGGGCCGATGCGGCCGCGGTGGTCTCGGGCGAATGTTTGGCCGACATGTGACTAACCCCGTCCCGTCGTGGACACCGTGCGCCGTTCGCGGGCGATCTGCTGAACCGCCCCGAGCCCGTTGAACGCCGGCTTGGCCAGCAACGTGGACTTCGAGCACAGGTACACCAGCGGCCAGGTCACCAGGAACACCACCAGCACGTCCAGGATGGTGGTCAGGCCCAGGGTGAAGGCGAAGCCCTTCACCTGGCCGACCGCCAGGAAGTACAGCACCGCGGCGGCCAGGAAGGTCACCGCGTTGCCGGACAGAATGGTCTTGCGGGCACGGGCCCAACCACGCGGCACCGCCGAACGGAACGAGCGGCCCTCACGGATCTCGTCCTTGATGCGCTCGAAGAACACCACGAAGGAGTCGGCCGTGGTGCCGATACCGATGATCAGACCGGCGATACCCGCCAGGTCGAGCGTGTAGTTGATGTATCTGCCGAGCAGCACCAGCAGCGCGTACACCATGGCTCCGGCCAGCACCAGCGACAGTGCGGTCAGCAGGCCGAGCACCCGATAGTACAGCAGCGAGTAGACCAACACCAGGGCCAGACCGACGGCACCGGCGATCAGGCCGGCCTTGAGCGAGGTCAGCCCCAGGGTCGCCGAAACCGTCTCGGCCTCCGAGGATTCGAAGGACAGCGGCAGGGACCCGTACTTGAGCACGTTGGCCAGTTCGCGGGCGGTGGCGTCGGTGAACTGCCCGGTGATCTGGGTGCGACCGCCGGGGATCGCCTCCTGGATCTCGGGCGCGCTGACCACCTGGGAGTCCAGGGTGAACGCGGTCTGGGTGCCGACGTTGGCGGCGGTGAAGTCCGCCCAGATCTTGGAGCCGGCGCTCTTGAACTCGACGTCGACGACGTAGTCGCCGCGCTGCTGGTCCAGGCCGGATCCGGCGGTCTTGATCTCCTCGCCGCTCATGATCGACTTGTCCAGCAGGTACACCGTGTTGTGGTCGACCGAGCAGGTCACCAGCGGCAGGTTGGGATCGTCGTTGCCGGCCAGCACATCCTCTTCATTGCAGCGGGTGGCCTGGAACTGCAGGGCCAGCAGCTGGATGCTCTGGTCGGTGCTCTGACGCAGCTGCTTCTCGTCGGCGATGCGCTGGGCGAGGTCGGCCTTGGGATCGTCCTGGCCGCCCGGCGCCGGGGACTCCTCGGGAGCCGGGGTGGGCGCGGGGGTCGGGGACGGCGGCGGTTCCAGCGGGTACGGACGGGGCTGGGCCGGCGGTGCCCCCGGAGCGGGCGGCGCGGCCGGGTCACCCGGTGTGCGGATCGGCGCCTCGGGCTCGGCGGGTGCCAACGCCGGCAGGCCCGGGTCCCCCAGCGGTGGCATGCCCTCCGGCGCCTCCTGCTCGGGATCGAGCGCCTGGGCCGGCATGGCGTGGATGACCGGGCGGATGTAGAGCCGCGCGGTCTGTCCGAGGCTGCGGGCCTCGGAGCCGTCGTCCCCGGGGACCGTGATCACCAGGTTGTCGCCGTCGATGATGACTTCCGAGCCGGACACGCCGAGACCGTCGACGCGGGAGCTGATGATCTCCTGGGCCTGCAGCAGCGATTCCCGGGTGGGGCGGGAGCCGTCCGGGGTGCGCGCGGTGAGGGTGACACGGGTGCCGCCCTGCAGGTCGATGCCCAGCTTCGGTTCGGCCTTCTTGTCACCGGTCAGGAAGACCAGCAGGTAGACGCCGATGAGGAGGGCCAGGAAGAGCGACAGGTAGCGGGCAGGGTGGACCGGCGCCGAAGACGAAGCCACGGTTCTTGGGTCTCCTTGAGGCGATCAGGGACGGGGGAGGCTGAACTGCACAGCGCTACCGGGAGGGTACGCGCTGAAGCTGAATCAGTTGCCGTCAGTCTTGGGGCTGGAGTTCTTGTCCAATTCGACGGCGCCGGACTCTTCTTCGTATCCGTCGGAGTCGTCGGCCTCGTAATCGTCGTCGGCCTCGTCGGTGGCCTCGATGCGGTCCCGGATCGCCAGCTTCATCCAGGTGGTGACGACCCCGGGCGCGATCTCCAGGTCCACGTAGTCATCGTTGATACCGGTGATGGTGCCCTGCATGCCGGAGGTGGTGTGCACGCGGTCCCCGACGGTGAGCGACTCGTGCAGATCGATGGTGGCCTGCATGGCCTTCTTCTGCCGGCGCGACGCGAAGAACATGAAGGCGCCCATGATGATGATCAGGGGCAGGAATACGACGAGATCCATGAAACTGCTGTCCTTCGCGGGTTGTTCAGCGGGGTACGGGTCACCAGTGTGCCATTAGCCCTGCTCGGTCCGGGCGGGCGGGACCTGACCGGGGGGCGGTGTAACCCCTTGACCATCCCCCCTCTTCTCAACTGAATTCGTGCCACAATCAAAGAGAATCCACGTAATCCGAAGGCCCAGCGCACGACAGCTGCCGTTTTCACCCGCATCCGCGGACAGCGGATTAGGGTTGGGGCTGCGCGTGCCACCCCCGAGCAGGAGTCAGCCGTGACTGCCGTCGAACAGACCCGCCAGTTAGTAACCGCCATTCCGGGACCGAGGTCATCGGACCTGATCAGCCGCAAGTCCGCCGCGGTCGCCCGCGGCGTCGGGACCACGATGCCGGTCTACGCCGCCCGCGCCGCCGGCGGCATCGTCGAGGACGTCGACGGGAACCGGTTGATCGACCTGGGTTCCGGGATCGCCGTCACCACCATCGGCAATGCCTCCCCCAGGGTGGTCGAGGCGGTGGCCGCGCAGGCCGCCGACTTCACCCACACCTGCTTCATGGTCACCCCGTACGAGGGTTACGTCGCGGTGGCCGAACAGCTCAACCGGCTGACCCCGGGCAGCGGCGAGAAACGGTCCGCACTGTTCAACTCCGGCTCCGAGGCCGTCGAGAACGCCGTCAAGATCGCCCGCGCCTACACCCGCAAACAGGCCGTGGTGTCCTTCGACCACGCTTATCACGGGCGGACCAACCTGACCATGGCGCTGACCGCGAAGGCTATGCCCTACAAGCACGGCTTCGGCCCGTTCGCACCGGAGGTGTACCGGGCCCCGCTGTCCTATCCGTTCCGCGACGCCGAATTCGGCAAGGACCTGGCCACCGACGGGGAGCTGGCCGCCAAGCGGGCCATCAGCATCATCGACAAGCAGGTGGGCGCGGACAACCTCGCGGCGGTCATCATCGAACCCATCCAGGGTGAGGGCGGTTTCATCGTGCCCGCCCCCGGTTTCCTGCAGGCGCTGCTGAACTGGTGCCGGGCCAACAGCGTGGTGTTCATCGCCGACGAGGTGCAGACCGGCTTCGCCCGGACCGGCGCCATGTTCGCCTGCGAACACGAGGGCATCGAGCCCGATCTGATCGTGACGGCCAAGGGCATCGCCGGCGGCCTGCCGCTGTCCGCGGTCACCGGGCGCGCCGAGATCATGGACGCCCCGCACGTGTCCGGGCTGGGCGGTACCTACGGCGGTAACCCGGTGGCCTGCGCGGCGGCCCTGGCCACCATCGAGACCATCGAGTCCGAGGGCATGGTGGCGCGGGCCCGCCAGATCGAGGCGCTGATGTTGGCCCGGCTGAACCAGATGCAGGCCGACGACGACCGTATCGGCGATGTCCGCGGCCGCGGCGCGATGATCGCCGTCGAGCTCGTCAAACCGGGCACCACCGAACCCGACGCCGATCTGACCAAGGCGCTGTGCGCCGCCGCCCATGCCCAGGGCGTCATCGTATTGTCCTGCGGCACATACGGAAACGTGCTGCGCTTCCTGCCACCCCTGGCCATCGGCGACGATCTGCTCAACGAGGGCCTGGACATCCTGGCCGCCGCACTCGCCGACGTCCCCCGATAATCGAACAGGAGCACCATCCGTGACCACTGTGCAGAACTTCATCGGCGGCGAGCTGGTCGACTCGGACAGCGGTGCGACCATGCCGCTGGTCGACCCGTCCACCGGTGAGCAGTACGGCACCGCACCGGTGTCCGACGAGGCCGACGTCGACCGCGCCTACGCCGCCGCGGCGGCCGCCTTCAAGGACTGGAAGCGCACCACCCCCTCGCACCGGCAGAAGGCGCTGCTCGACTTCGCCGATGACGTCGAGCGGAATGCCCAGGCGCTGGTCGAGGCCGAGGGCCGCAACACCGGCAAGCCCAATCACGTCACCGCCGCCGAAGAGATTCCGCCGATGCTCGACCAGATCCGGTTCTTCGCCGGGGCGGCCCGGGTGCTGGAGGGCAAGTCCGCCGGCGAATACATGGAGAACCACACCTCCTGGATCCGTCGCGAACCGGTCGGCGTCATCGGGCAGGTCGCACCGTGGAACTACCCGATGATGATGGCGATCTGGAAGTTCTGCCCGGCCATCGCCGCGGGTAACACCGTCGTCCTCAAGCCGAGCGACACCACCCCGGTGAGCACCGTGATGCTGGCCGAGATCGCCGGCCGGCACTTCCCGGCCGGCGTGCTCAACGTCGTCACCGGCGACCGGGACACCGGCGCGGCCGTGGTGGCCCACCCGACCCCGGAGATGGTGTCCATCACCGGATCGGTGGCCGCCGGGCGGGCCGTGGCCATCAGCGCCGGCGGCAACCTGAAGCGCACCCACCTGGAACTGGGCGGTAAGGCTCCGGTGATCGTGTTCGAGGACGCCGACATCGCCGCCGCGGCCGAGGGCATCGCCACGGCCGGCTATTTCAACGCCGGGCAGGACTGCACGGCGGCCACCCGAGTGCTCGCCCCGGCGTCGATCGCCGCGGACCTGACCGCCGCGCTCGCCGAGCAGGCCAAGGCCGCCACCACCACCTTCGGCCGGCCCGCCGGCGACGAGGACGCCTGGGTGCCGCCGGTCAACAACGCCAACCAGATGGAACGGGTGCTGAGCTTCTTCTCCGACGTTCCCGCCCATGCCAGCGTCGCGACCGGCGGAACCCGGCAGGGCGACAAGGGTTTCTACGTGGAACCCACCGTGGTCGGCGGGTTGCGCCAGGACGACCGGATGGTGCAGAACGAGATCTTCGGCCCGGTCATCACCGTCCAGTCCTTCGACGATGAGGAGCAGGCGCTCAGCTGGGCCAACGGCGTGGAGTACGGGCTGGCCTCCTCGGTGTGGACCAAGGACGTGTCCCGGGCCGTCCGGATGTCCAATGCGCTGGACTTCGGCTGCGTGTGGATCAACACCCACATCCCGCTGGTGGCCGAGATGCCGCATGGCGGCTACAAGTCCTCCGGGCACGGCAAGGACCTGTCGATGTACGGGCTGGAGGACTACACCCGCATCAAGCACGTCATGGTGTACACGGGGTAGGACCTGGCGGGTCGACGGCGTCACGGCCCCAGAATTCCCGTACCGCGGCGGTCACCTCGTCCCGCGCGATCAGCAGTGGCGAGGAGTGACCTGATCCCGCTGCGCCCACCACGGTCGCATCGGCCATCGTGTCGGCCACCTTGCGGGCATCGGCGGGCTGCCATCCGGTGATGTCATCGCGGGCTGCGATCAGCAGCGTCGGGATGCTGAGCCGCCCCATGTCAGCCGCCATGCCCGGGCGGTTCAGCATCATCGACCTGATGGCATGGAACATCGCCGCCCGGTGGGCCTCGGTGAACGCACTCATCACCGTCGCCGCCAGATCGGGCACCGCCGCGATGGTCTCCGCGCCGACGAGGGCCTTCGAAAGGGGTTTCATCAGTAGCGCATTCGGTCCGGCTAATCGATACATCTGCACCAGGGGCCAGGCCTTCGTCCACCGCTCCTGGGGTCGCAACGGATGTGCGGGCGTCCCGATGGTGGTCAGTGTGCGCACCCGGTCGGGCCGACGCAGCGCGAACTGGACACCGACATGTCCGCCCCAGGCATTTCCCACCCAGTCCACCGGCGCGGTCACTTCGAGGTGGTCGAGTACCTGTTCAGCGGCGGTGACGCAGTCGGCGAAGGTGAAGTCACGGGTGATCGGTTCACTGCGACCGTGGGACGGCCCGTCGACGGCGACGACCATGCGGTCCCCGGCCAATCCCTCGGCCAACCCGCACCACGAGCGCGAATCGAGAAACAGGCTGTGCCACAGCATTACCGGAGGTCCGGCGCCCTGAATCTGCACATGCAACCTGCCCAGGTCCGTGGCGATTCGCGCAACGGTCATCACAGCCACCCCACATACTTCGGAAACCGAAACTTCGGAAACCGTACTATGCTGCCCAGCCATGGCGGCGTCAAGGGACCCCGACGATGAGCTGGCCATCGGACAGCTTCTGGTCCGACTCCTGCGGGTGTTCCGTGACGACCTCGCCGAACCTCGCGCAGCGGCCGGCTTCGGTGACCTGCGCGAACCCCATCTGCAGATCTTCGGCAATATCCGGATGGGCGGCATCCGCCTGACCGAACTGGCCGATCGCGCGCAGCTGAGCCTGGCCGCCACCTCCGAACTGGTCAATGACCTCGTCAATCTGGGCTATCTCAACCGCCGACCCGACCCAGCCGACGGCAGGGCCAAACTCATCGACCTCACCGACCGCGGAGCAGAGCTGATGACGGCCGCCGGCCTCCGCGTCCGCGATCTGGAGCGGCGCTGGTCCTCGGCCGTCGGCGAGCATCGGTTCACCGAGATGTGTCGGACCATGCAGCGATTGCTCGACGAGTTCGCCCCAGATCAGGCACGCGACTGACCGTCGGCGAAGCATCTGCTGCGAGGGAAACCCCGTACAGTGATCCCGACCTCTAGTGCCCCTGATCTCCGAACGAACTGATGCGATGGAAGCGATTGGCCGGTGGTGGCGGCAGCCCGACCGCTATGACTGGCTGTCCGAGTACCTGGAGTCACAGCACCTGCGCTGGCCGTTGCAGGTCATCATGGCGATCTCGGTGACGACGCTGGGATTCGTACCGATCCTGCTGCTGTGGAGTCCGGCGGTGTCCCCGGTGATCGCCAAGGCCGCCATCGCGATCCCCGCCTCCCTGCTGTGCTGGACGATGACGTTCGTCTGGCTGAACCGATGGCCGTCCCGCAACAGCTCCCGGACGTTCGCGGTGCTGTCGGCGCTGTGCGTATCGGCGGCCTGTCTGATCGCCCTGCAACCCAAGCACGGCCTGACCGCGTGCGTGGTGTTCGTGGTGATCGCCGGGTTGGTGGCATTCACCCACACCAGCCCGTTCCTGACGTTGATCCTCGGCATCGCCGTGAGCACCACGGTGATCTGCGGGCTGCGGGTGGCGGCCGAGGGCGACGCCATGCTGGCCGCCAGTGAGACGCTGCTCGTGCTGGTCAGCATCCTGACCGTGCCGATGATCGGGCAGGTGCTGATCCAGCTGCTGGGCGCGGACGCGGTGAACTCCGATGTGGACGCCCTGACCGGACTGCACAACCGCCGCGGATTCCACCGCGCCCTCGGCGACCGCGCCGGGCTGCGCCGTCGGGGCGCGCTCGGCGTGATGATGGTCGATCTGGACGACTTCAAGCAGGTCAACGACACCCAGGGGCACGCCGCCGGGGATCAGGTGCTGGCCGCGGTGGCCGCCGTGCTGCGCCGGGTGTCCGGCCCAGACGTGGTGGTGGCCCGAATCGGCGGTGAGGAGTTCTGCATCGCCGGCACAATGAGCGAGCCCCATCTGTACCGGCTCGCGGACCGGGTGTGCGCCGCGATCGCGGCGCTGCCGCACTCGGTCACCGCGAGCGTCGGCACCGCGTCATCGCCTCGCCACCCGGCCTCCCAAGAGGCCCTCGACGGGCTGCTCGGCGCCGCCGATCAGGCCATGTACGCGGCCAAGCGGGCCGGGGGCAACCGGGTCCGCCACGCCACGGACCTGCCCGAGCAACACCCCGCAGCCGGCTAGCGATGGGCCAGGTTGCTGTTGCGGCCGCCGCGGAACATGTCCCGCCAGCTGCGCTTGCGGCCGCGGGCGTCGGCGGTCGGGCCGATGATCTCTGTCTTCTGATCACGCATCGCGACGGGCTCCGGCGTCACCGGATGCGCGCCGGTATCCACCGGCCGGGAAACGGTCTCGACGTGCCGGACATCGCGGACGCTGCGCACCGACAGTCGGCCGACCGCGGCGGCGCCCAGGAAGACGATCAGCGCGCCCAGCCCGGAGAAGTAGGCCAGCTCCAGCACCACCCGCTTGGCCTCGGTGACGGCGACCGGGCTGCCCACGTTGCCCAGCGCCAGCGGCGCGGCCAGGGCACGCCCGACCACGAACCAGGCCCCGGCCGCCACGGCCAGCCAGCCGCCCAGCATGGCCGTCGCGCGGTTACCCGAGATGAGCAGCAGCAGGCCACCCAGCACCGCGACGGCACCGGGTAGCACCTCGAGCCAGCCGCGGCCGATGGTCCAGGTCCACGGCGCGTCCGGGGTGAAGGCGAAGTCGAAATAGGGCCCGACGAACGGGATGAGGGCACCCCAGACGCCGGCCAGGATCAGCAGCAGCCCGCTCAGGGCGCCGCGGCTACGCGGCATGTGCAGCCTGCCGCCGGTACGTCGCTCGCTTGTCTCGGTCCGCTCGCTTGTCTTGGTCATGGTGGCCTCCTCGGTCATAACCGAGGGACTACCCAGCCGGGGTATCGATTATTCAAACAGTCCGGTCTGCCCGAACCCGGCGACCGGCGGCTGCAGGCCCAGATGCGTCCACGCCAGCGGGGTGGCGACCCGACCGCGCGGGGTCCGCGCGATCATCCCGGCCCGCACCAGGAACGGCTCGCACACCTCCTCGACGGTGGTGGCTTCCTCCCCCACCGCCACGGCCAGCGTGGAGACCCCCACCGGCCCACCGCCGAAGCTGCGGGTCAGGGCGGAGAGCACCGCACGGTCGAGCCGGTCCAGGCCGAGTTCGTCGACGTCGTAGACCTCCAGGGCGGCCTTGGCGATATCGCGGGTGATGACGCCGTCGGCGCGTACCTCGGCGT
Source organism: Mycolicibacterium aurum (assembly GCA_900078775.1). Taxonomy (GTDB): domain Bacteria; phylum Actinomycetota; class Actinomycetes; order Mycobacteriales; family Mycobacteriaceae; genus Mycobacterium; species Mycobacterium aurum_A. The sequence continues at coordinate 1,486,602 of LT549889.1, read as the reverse complement.
AGTCGCGGACCCGGCGCAGCAGCCGGTTGGCAATCCGCGGGGTGCCGCGTGAGCGCCGGGCGACCTCCGCGCCGGCGGTGGCCTCGAGTTCGATGCCGAGGATGCCGGCGGAGCGGGCCAGCACCCGTTCCAGGTCGGCCGGCTCGTAGAAGTCCATGTGGGCGGTGAAACCGAACCGGTCGCGCAGCGGCCCGGTCAGCGCACCCGACCGTGTGGTGGCGCCCACCAGCGTGAACGGCGCGACGTCCAGCGGAATCGAGGTCGCCCCGGGGCCCTTGCCGACCACCACGTCCACCCGGAAGTCCTCCATGGCCAGGTACAGCATCTCCTCGGCCGGCCGGGCGATGCGGTGGATCTCGTCGATGAACAGCACATCGCCCTCGACCAGATTCGACAGCATGGCCGCCAGGTCGCCGGCCCGCTCCAGCGCCGGGCCCGAGGTGACCCGCAGCGCGGAGTTCAGTTCGGCGGCGATGATCATCGCCAGTGAGGTCTTGCCCAGGCCGGGCGGGCCGGACAGCAGGATGTGGTCCGGGGTGCCGCCGCGGTTCTTGGCGCCTTCGAGAACCAGTTGCAGCTGCTCGCGCACCCGGTGCTGACCGATGAACTCACCCAGCGTGCGCGGCCGCAGGCTGGCGTCGATATCGCCTTCGCCGACGGTCAGCGCGGGCGAGACGTCCCGGTCCTCGGCTTCCTCGCCTTCGAAACGGCCCATGGCTACTTCTTACCGAGCATGGACAGCGCCGCCCGCAGCGCACTGGAGGTGGTGGCGTTCGGGTCGTCGGCCAGCACCTTGTCGGTGGCCTCCTCGGCCTGTTTGGCCGCGAAGCCAAGGCCGACAAGCGCTTCCACCACGGGGGTGCGGATAGCGTGCCCACTGGCACCGGCCACCCCGCCGGCACCGGGTACCGCGCCGATCTTGTCGCGCAGTTCCAGCACCATCCGCTCGGCGCCGCGTTTGCCGATGCCGGGCACCCGGGTCAGGGCCGTGACGTCACCGTCGGCCAGGGCCTGGCGCAGCGAGGCGGCGTCGTAGACCGCCAGGGTGGCCAGCGCGATCTTGGGGCCGACGCCGGAGACGCCGAGCAGGGTGTTGAACAGGTCCCGGGAGTCACCGTCGGCGAAGCCGTACAGCGTCATCGAGTCCTCGCGCACGATCATCGCGGTGATCAGCCGGGCCTCTTCCCCGCGCCGCAGCGTGGACAGCGTGGACGGGGTGGCCATCACCTTGTAGCCGACGCCGGCGGCCTCGACGACGGCGTGATCGAGGGCGATGTCGATGATCTCGCCGCGGACCGAGGCGATCATGCGCGGGCCGCCTTCAGTCGGGCCTGGTAGAGCTTCTTCTGCGCCTCGGCCTTGGCCTGCGCCTCGGCCATCCGGGCGATCATCGGGGCCCGCCAGCAGTGACAGATTGCCAACGCCAGCGCGTCGGCGGCGTCCGCGGGTGTCGGCTTTTGTTGCAGCCCGAGAATCTTGGTGACCATCGTGGTGATCTGCGCCTTGTCGGCCCGGCCGTTGCCGGTGACCGCGGCCTTGACCTCGGACGGGGTATGGAAGTACACGTCGATGTTTCGCCGCGCCGCGGCCAGCGCGATCACACCGCCGGCCTGTGCGGTGCCCATGGCGGTGTTGGCGTTGTGGTTGGCGAATACCCGCTCGATGGCGATCACGTCCGGCACGTGGGTGTCCATCCAGTGCTCGACGGTGTCGCTGATGGTCAGCAGCCGCTGCTGCAGCGGCGCGTCCGCCGGCGTCCGTACGACGTCGACGTCGAGTGCGGTGACCTGCCGGCCGCGGCCGCTCTCGACCACCGACAAACCGCAGCGCGTCAACCCGGGATCGACTCCCATAATCCGCACGCCAGCCCCTTCAGATAAGAACACGTGTTCGATAGCCTAGCCGCCGACGCCGACACAACCCGACAGGGACACGCGCTCTCCCCGTCCTCCGTAGGCTGGTTCGATGCGAGTCGTCATTGCGGGTGGGCACGGGAAGATCGCCCTGTCACTGGAGCGGCTGCTGGCGAACCGGGGTGACACCGTCCTCGGCTTGATCCGGAACCCGTCGCACGCCGCCGATCTGGAGGCCGCCGGGGCGCAGGCCGTGGTGCTGGATCTGGAGAACAGCCCGGTGCAGCAGGTCGCCGACGCCCTGGCGGGCGCCGACGCGGTGGTGTTCGCCGCCGGTGCCGGGCCGGGCAGCGGGGTGGCCCGCAAGCAGACGGTGGACCGCGACGCCGCGATCCTGCTCGCCGACGCCGCCGAAGCCGCGGGGGTGGGCCGCTATGTCATGGTGTCGGCGCTGGCCGCCGATGACCGCAGCCTCGACGCCGGCTACGACGAGGTGTTCCGCGCCTACATGCACGCCAAGTCCGAGGCCGACGCGGACGTGCGGGCCCGCGCCGGCCTGCAGACCACCATCGTGCGGCCCGGCGGGCTGACCGATGAGCCCGGCACCGGCCGGGTGCGCATCGCCGAATCCACCGGGCGCGGCACCATCCCGCGCGCCGATGTGGCCTCGGTGCTGCTGGCGGTGCTGGACTCCCCCGGCACGGCCGGCCGCACCTTCGAGGTCATCTCGGGCCAGACGGCGATCGGCGAGGCCGTCCGGGGCGAGCGCGGCGACGGGGAGTCGAGCTAGTCCTCGTCGAGCTGGGCGGCGACGTCGTCCGGGATGTCGATGTTGGTGTAGACCTCTTGCACGTCGTCGCTGTCCTCCAGCGCGTCGACCAGCTTGAGCACCTTGCGGGCGCCCTCCAGGTCGACCGGCACGCTGACCGAGGGCTGAAAACCCGATTCGGCGGAGTCGTAGTCGATGCCGGCGTCCTGCAGCGCGGTGCGCACCGCGACCAGGTCGGTGGGCTCGCAGATGATCTCGAAGCCCTCGCCCAGGTCGTTGATCTCCTCGGCACCGGCCTCCAGCACCGCACCGAGCACGTCGTCCTCGGTCAGCCCGTTCTTGTCCAGAGTGATCACACCCTTGCGGGAGAACAGGTAGGACACCGAACCGGGGTCGGCCATATTGCCACCGTTGCGGGTCATCGCGACCCGCACCTCGCCGGCTGCACGGTTGCGGTTGTCGGTGAGGCATTCAATAAGCACCGCAACACCATTGGGCCCGTAACCCTCATAGGTGATGTTCTGCCAGTCCGCACCGCCGGCCTCTTCACCGCCACCACGCTTGCGGGCCCGCTCGATGTTGTCGTTGGGCACCGACGACTTTTTGGCCTTCTGGATCGCGTCGTAGAGCGTCGGGTTACCGGACGGGTCACCCCCGCCGGTACGCGCCGCGACCTCGATGTTCTTGATGAGCTTGGCGAACATCTTGCCGCGCTTGGCATCGACAACGGCCTTCTTGTGCTTGGTGGTGGCCCACTTGGAATGGCCGCTCATTCAGATTCCGCCCTCTTTCCGGTCAAAACGTCGGTTGCCCAGTCTACGGGTACACCCGACGCCACCCCCCTGGCCGACCAACTTACTCCAAAGTAAGATAGCCACCATGACCTTCTCGCTGGAGTTGCCCTCGGACCTGCTCGACGTGCAGAAATGGGTCCACGAGTTCGCCGCCGACGTGATCCGCCCCGCCGCGGCGGAGTGGGATGAGCGCGAAGAGACCCCGTGGCCGATCATCGCCGAGGCCGCCAAGATCGGTCTGTACTCGATGGAGATGTTCGCCGAGCAGGCCGCCGAGCCGTCCGGACTGGGCATGGTCACGGTGTTCGAGGAGCTGTTCTGGGGCGACGCCGGCATCGCGCTGTCCATCCTGGGCACCGGACTCGCGGCGGCGTCGCTGGCCGGCAGCGGCACGCCCGAGCAGGTCGGGGAATGGCTGCCGCAGATGTTCGGCACCGTCGACGATCCCAAGGTCGCGGCCTTCTGTTCCTCGGAACCCGGCGCCGGTTCCGACGTCGGTTCCATCCTGACCCGGGCCCGCTATGACGAGGCCACCGACGAGTGGGTGCTCAACGGCACCAAGACCTGGGCCACCAACGGCGGTATCGCCGAGGTGCACATCGTCGTCGCGTCGGTGCACCCGGAACTGGGCAGCCGCGGGCAGGCCTCGTTCATCATCCCGCCCCGCACCCCCGGGTTCAGTCAGGGCCAGAAGTTCCGCAAGCACGGCATCCGCGCCTCGCACACCGCCGAGGTGGTGCTCGACGAGGTGCGGATCCCGGGCCGGCTGATCCTCGGCGGCAAGGACAAGTTCGACGCCCGGATCGCCAAAGCGCGCGAAGGCAAGCGGACCGCCGGACAGGCCGCGATGGCCACCTTCGAGCGCACCCGGCCCACCGTCGGCGCGATGGCGGTCGGGGTGGCCCGGGCCGCCTACGAATACGCCCTCGACTACGCCCGTGAGCGTGAGCAGTTCGGCCGCAAGATCGGTGACTTCCAGGCGGTGGCGTTCAAGCTGGCCGATATGAACGCCCGCATCGACGCCGCCCGCCTGCTGGTGTACCGGGCGGCCTGGATGGCCCGCAACGGCAAGCCCTTCGACAACGCCGAGGGGTCGATGGCCAAGCTGGTGGCCAGCGAGACCGCGGTGTACGTGACCGACGAGGCCATCCAGATCCTCGGCGGCAACGGCTACACCCGCGACTACCCGGTCGAGCGCATGCACCGCGACGCGAAGATCTTCACCATCTTCGAGGGCACCAGCGAGATCCAGCGCCTGGTGATGAGCCGCGCCATCACCGGGTTGCCGATCCGCTGACCGGGGCTCAGCGCACCAGCGCCGCTCCCCCGTCCAGGCGGATCTGCTGGCCGGTCATGAACCGGGATTCGTCGGAGAGCAGGAACAGCGCGGCATAGGCCGTGTCCCAGGTGCTGGCCCGGCCCATCTTGAGTTTGACGACCTCGCCGTAGGCCTCGTCGACACCGTCCTCGTCCAGACCGAACAGTTCCTTCGAGTCGTGGTTGCCCAGCGTGGAGTCGATCGGGCCGAGCATCAGCGTGTTGGCCCGCACCCCGGACGCGGCGAACTGGACCGCGGTCAGTTCGGTGATGTAGTTGAGCCCGCACTTGCCCAGCGCGTAGGGCATGATCCCGATGTTCAGCCCGATCTCGTTCTTCAGGCTGGCGATCGAGGAGAAGTTGACGATGCTGCCGGTGCTGCGTCCCGGATTCTTCTCCATACAGGCCGCGGCGTAGAGGTTGCAGTAGTAGGCCCCGAGCATGTTGACGTTGATGCCGTAGTTGAAGGCCTCGGTCTCCATCGAGTTGTTCTCGAAGTCGAACGGCGGGTTGGTCGCCACGCTGTAGACCATGCCGTCCACCTTGCCGCTGCGCTCCATCACCTCGTCGAAAATGCGTTGGCAGTCTTGCTTTTTCGACACATCGGCGGGCACGGCGTAGGACTTGCCGCCTGCTGCGACGATCAGGTCGACCGTCTCCTGGGCAGACTCCAGGTTGATGTCGACGGCCACCACTTCGGCTCCGTGCCGGGCTGCCAGCAGCGCGGTGGCGCGGCCGTTGCCGACGGTGTCACCGGCCATCTGACCGCCACCGACGATGACCACCACCTTGCCGGTCAGGTCGAAGGCGGTGCGGTCGCGACGGGCGAAATCGGTTGTCATGATTCCTCTTTCAGGTGGATGGCCCGTTCCGGGCAGCTGGCGGCGGCCGCGGTGACCGCTTCGGTGAGTTCTGCGGGTATCGGGGTGTTGATCGCCTGCGCGTAGCCGTCGTCGGTCAGGGTGAACACCTCGGGGCACAGCGCGACGCACACGCCGTGCCCGGCGCAGGCGTCGTCGTCGACGGTGACCTTCACGAGGCCACCCGCAGATGCAGTTCGGTCAGACCACGCAGGATGAAGGTCGGCACGTAGTCATAGCTGCGTGCGTCGGCGCCACCGTGGCGGCTCTCATCGATGCGGATGCCGGCGGCGCTCCGCAGCAGTCGCTCGATGACGACCCGCCCCTCCGCACGTGCCAGCGGCGCCCCGATACAGCTGTGGATGCCGCGGCCGAACGCGATGTGCCGGCGGGCATTGGGCCGGTCGAGGTCGAAGGTGTCCGGGTCCTCGAACTGGCGCGGATCCCGGTTGGCGGCACCGAGGTTCACCATCACCGTGGCGCCCGCCGGAATTGTGGTGCCACCGATCTCGGTGGTGGCCCGGGCCAGCCGGAAGTCACCGCGGATCGGGCTCTCGAATCGCAGCGCCTCCTCGATGAAGCCGGGAATCTGCTCGGGATGGGCGCGCAACCGGTCTTGTAGCTCGGGACGCTCGGCGAGCACCAGCAACGCCGAGGACAGCAGTCGAACCGTGGTTTCCTGTCCTGCCGAGAACAGGTTGGCCGCCACCCGCACCACATCGATGACCTCCGGGACCGATCCGTCCGGGAAGGTCGCCTCAGCCATATCGGTCAGCACGTCGGCGCGCGGGTGGGCACGCCGGTCGGAGATGTACTCACCGAAGCGGTGGTAGAGGTATTCCAGTGGCGCGTGCGCCATCTCCGCGCCCTCGGTGCTGCCCAGCGAGCTGTCCCCGACCAGGTGCGCGGTGAGCTCGGCACGGTCGGCCTCCGGAACGCCCAGCAGATCGGCGATGACCAGCAGGGCGACCGGGTTGGCCACCTCCCGGATGAACTCGCCCCCACCTCGGGCCAGGTAGGGCGCGAGCACCCGATCGGCCAGGCGCACGAGGAACTCCTCGTTCTCCTTCAGCCGTTTGGGCGTGATCAGGCGCGACAGCAGCGCCCGGTGCGCGGTGTGCGTCGGCGGGTCGAAGGTCGGCAACTGGTCGCTGAAGGGCAGCTCGTCGCGGTGCTTGTCGATCAACGCCCGGACCTCGGCCTCGTCGCGCCCCTCCAGCGGCACCAGAAATCCAGGGAAGGGCCCGGTCACACTGGTGCAGGAGGAGAACGTCTCGTGGTCACCCAGGATCGCCTGGGCCTCCTCGTATCCGGTCACGAGGTAGACACCCTGGGTGGGTTCGCGCAGCACGGGACTGACGGACCGCATGCGTCGGTACAACTCGTAGGGATCGGCGACCAACGCCGGATCTTGGAAGAAGTCGACGTCGTCGAGCACGTCCGAAGCGGTCAAGGAGTTCTCCTCAGATTGGGCTGGAACCTGACCAACCGTACAGCCAGATACTGACCAATCGTACAGCTCTATACTGTACGAATGGTCAGAGCGCCGAGGATTGTCAGCAGCACGACATCTGCGGCGGAACTGTGAGCGCGCCCGCCGAGAGCACCCGGCAGCGACTCTTGGCCGCCGCTGTCGAGTCGTTCCGTCGGCACAGCGTCGCCGGCACCTCGCTGCAGATGATCTCCGATGAACTCGGCCTCACGAAATCCGCCATCTACCACCACTTCCGGACCCGAGACGAGCTGCTCGAAGCCATTCTGGAACCGGTGATGGGCCAGCTCGAACAGCTTGTGGCCGCCGCCGAGTCGGCGCGCGGCCCCCGCGCCCAGGCCGATGCCATGCTGACCGGATTCGCCACGCTGGCCGTCGCGCACCGCGCCCTGATACCGGTCCTCACCGGGGATCCCGGCGTCGGCGACTTCCTGCGTAGTCGGCCCGACTGGAGCGCGGTCGTACAACGCCAGCTGGCGCTACTGGCCGGCGTCGAACCGGGCATGGGTGGTCAGGTCAAGGCCGCCGTCGTGATGGCCGGCGTCTCCGCGGCCGTCGGCGTCGACTACCCCGAGGCCGGCGACGATCTCACCCGCCTGCAGGACGAGTTGGTGACCGCGGGGCGGCGCACCCTCGGGCTGCGCGCGCCGCGCGGGGCGTGAACTCAGGTCAGCGAGTCGACGAACATCCGGTGCACCCGGCGGTCCCCGGTCATCTCCGGATGGAACGAGGTGGCCAGGTTGCGGCCCTGCCGGACCGCGACCGGGTGCCCGGCCGCGGTGGCCAGCACCTCGACGTCGGAGCCGACGCGTTCCACCCAGGGCGCCCGGATGAACACCGCGTGCACCGGGCCGTCGATCCCGGCGAACTCCAGGTCCGCCTCGAAGGAGTCGACCTGGCGCCCGAAAGCGTTGCGGCGCACCGTCATGTCGATCCCGCCCAGCGGCAGCGCTTCGCGGCCTGGTACACCGGCGTCCTGGATCTCGGTGGCCAGCAGGATCATCCCGGCGCAGGACCCGTAGGCCGGCATGCCGTCACGCAGTCGGGCCCGCAGCGGCTCGAGCAGCTCGAACTCCCGCAGCAGATGGCTCATCGCGGTCGATTCCCCGCCCGGGATGACCAGCGCGTCAACGGATTCCAACTCGGCCAGCCGGCGCACCGTGCACGCCTGGGCACCCGCCGCGGTCAACGCCGCCAGATGCTCACGGGTGTCACCCTGCAGGGCGAGCACCCCTACCCGGGGGCTCACTTGGCCGACGGGGTGAAGTCGCGCTGATAGCGGGTCAGGCCCTCCTGCATCACCGAGGCGACCATCTCGCCGTAGGCGTTGTACAGCTTGCCCTCGCACAGTGCCCGACCGCCGCACGCCGACGGCGAGGACTGGTCATACAGCAGCCATTCGTCGGCCCGGAACGGGCGCATGAACCACATCGCATGGTCGAGGGAGGCCACCATCAGGTGCTTGCGATCCTCGAGATGGGTGACCGAGGCCGAGCCGAGCAGGGTCAGATCGCTCAGATAGGCCAACGCGCAGATGTGCAGCACCGGATCGTCGGGCAGCGGGTCACGGTGCCGGAACCACACCTGCTGCTGGGATGCCTTGCCGGGCACCAACTGCAACTGGTCGCGGGGAACGATGCGCACATCCCATTCGGCGAACTGGGCGAACCCGGCGTCGTCGAACGCCCCGCCGGACCGGAATCCGGGCAGGTCGTCGGGCGGCGGGGCCACCGGCATGGCGTCCTGGTGCTCGATGCCGCTCTGGTCGGTCTGGAAGGAGGCCGACATCGAGAAGATGGTCTCGCCGTGCTGGATGGCGCTGACCCGGCGGGTGCAGAACGAGCCACCGTCGCGGATGCGCTCCACGGTGTACACCGCGGGCGCGCGGGCGTCCCCGGGGCGCAGGAAGTACCCGTGCAGTGAGTGCACCTGGAACTCGGGGGCCACCGTGCGCACCGCGGACACCAGCGACTGTCCGGCCACATGTCCGCCGAAAGTTCGCTGCAGGAAACCGGATTCGGGGCTGAACACCCGCCCGCGGTAGATGTTGACCTCGAGTTGCTCCAGGTCGAGGATCTCTTCGATCGCCATAGACGCCGATTACCAGCCGCGCTCGGCCAACCGATGCGGTGCCGGGATGTCGTCGACGTTGATGCCGACCATCGCCTCGCCCAGCCCGCGCGACACCTTGGCCAGCACGTCCGGGTCGTCGTAGAAGGTGGTGGCCTTCACGATCGCCGCCGCACGGGCCGCCGGATCCCCGGACTTGAAGATGCCCGAGCCGACGAACACGCCCTCGGCACCGAGCTGCATCATCATCGCCGCATCGGCAGGCGTCGCGATGCCGCCCGCGGTGAACAGCGTGACCGGCAGCTTGCCGGCCCGAGCCACCTCGGCCACCAGCTCGTACGGGGCCTGCAGTTCCTTGGCCGCCACGAACAGCTCGTCCTCGCTCAGCGAGGTCAGCCGGCGGATCTCGCCGCCGATCTTGCGCATGTGCGTGGTCGCGTTGGAGACGTCCCCGGTGCCGGCCTCCCCCTTGGAGCGGATCATCGCCGCGCCCTCGGTGATCCGGCGCAGCGCCTCGCCGAGGTTGGTCGCACCGCACACGAACGGCACGGTGAAGCGCCACTTGTCGATGTGGTTGGCGTAATCGGCCGGGGTGAGAACCTCGGACTCGTCGATGTAATCGACACCGAGCGATTGCAGGATCTGTGCCTCGACGAAATGCCCGATCCGGACCTTGGCCATCACCGGGATGGTGACCGCGGCGATGATGCCCTCGATCATGTCCGGATCGCTCATCCGCGACACCCCGCCCTGGGCACGGATATCGGCGGGCACCCGCTCCAGCGCCATCACCGCCACCGCACCGGCGGCCTCGGCGATGCGGGCCTGCTCCGGCGTGACGACATCCATGATGACGCCGCCCTTGAGCATCTCGGCCATACCGCGCTTCACCCGCGCGGTACCGGTCTGACTGCCGTTCTGCGCTGCGGTATCCATATCTATCTCCTCCGGTCCACTACTGATCCAGTCTAAAGCTGCTGCCAAATCAATTGAATTCGTAGCCTCACCGGATGGGGCGGGGCTGCGACTCGTCTCGACCACCGGCTTCACGGCTGCGGCCGTCGGCCATCCGGTTCGCCTCGACCAGCAGCTCGGCGAGTTGTACCGGGTAGACCGGCTCACCTGTCGCGACCAGCTCGCGGACCATTGTCGCATCGCACCAGCGGTGACCGTGAATGTAGCTACGCTCCAGGGCCGAGTGCCCGGCGGTGGCCGGCTCGAAATGGCGGGTGCGGTGCACGAAGAAGTACTCCTCGCTGCGCATCACCGACCCGTTGAAGTCGATGGTCGCCTCGCGCCGCCACACCGGGCCGATCATGTCCTCGACCGGGACGACCAGGCCGGTCTCCTCGACCAGTTCCCGCACCGCGGTCTGCACCAACGACTCCCCCGGCTGGGCCGCGCCGCCGACGGTGAACCACCAGCGCGGTGCGCGGCCATCCGCGCCTGCGGCCGAGGTCACAGCCGGATCCGAACCGCAGAACAGCAGGATGCGGCCCTGCTCGTCGAGCAGGGCGATACGCGCCGACACCCGGCGGCTGACCGGGTGGCCCGCGGACCCCGCCCGCTCGGCGATCTCGAAATAGCCGGGCAACGCCGCCGTGCCGCCCAGGTGCAGCAGCCGCACCATCGGGCGCTCGCGCAGCGACAGGGTGTCCCGGACGGCGTCGTTGTGAAACCGGCGGGCCAGCAGCACCCGGGCCTCGGCGTCGGCGAGTTCGGCGACCAGCGCGGTCGGCAGCGCGGCCGGGTCGACCAGCTCCAGCGCCGCCGACAGGGCGTTCTCGGCACCCTCGCGGGCCGGTCGTTCGGCGCGTTCGGCGGCGGCGGCCAGCGCGGCGAGCCGTCTGCCCTCCGGCCCGCTGCCGTAGGCGTCCACGGCGACCGCCCGCGCCACCACCGCGCGACGGGCCAGCGCGGCGTCGAGCGCCTGCCAGGACAGGTCGTAGCGCACATGCAGCCGGTCCAGCCGGTTGGCGGTCAGATAGGCCCAGCTGGCCAACAGCACCAGCACGATGCCCAGCAGCACCAGCGCGACGATCAGCAGCCAACTCACGAGGACACCTGAACCTTGGCCCCGCTACCGCTCACCGTCTCGTACACCCGCATGATCTCGCCGGCCACCACCGACCAGTCGTAACGGCGCACCGCCTCGGCCGCCGCGGTGACGTAGCGCTGCCGGGCCGCGTCGTCCCGTAGCAGCTCGATCAGGCTGTCGGCCAACGCATCTGCGTCCTCGACCGGCACCAGCCGGCCGGCCTCGCCCTGTTCGAGGACGCGCCGGAAGGCGTCCAGATCGCTGGCCACCACCGCGGTGCCCGCGGCCATCGCCTCCACCAGCACGATGCCGAAGCTCTCCCCGCCGGTGTTGGGCGCGCAGTAGATGTCGACGCTGCGCAGTGCCGAGGCCTTGGTGGCGTCGTCGACGGCGCCGAGGAAGCGCAGATTGCCCGCGTACTGCCCGGCCTCTTCGGCCAGTTCCTCCTCGTCCCCGCGGCCCACCACCAGTACCTCGACGTCGGGGAAGGCCGCGACCAACCGCGGCAGGGCGCCGAGCAGCACCGACATCCCCTTGCGGGGTTCGTCGAACCGGCCCAGGAACAACACCGAACGGCCGGGGCGCGGATAGCCGTCCAGCAGCGGCGCGTCGGCGAACTCGGCGACCGGCACCCCGTTCGGGATCTCCACCGCGTCGGAGCCCAGCGCCTCCATCTGCCAGCGCCGGGCCAGATCCGACACCGCGATGCGGCCGACGATCTTTTCGTGCAGCGGGCGCAACATTCCCTGAAAGACGCTGAGCGTCAACGATTTCGTGGTCGAGGTGTGAAACGTCGCGACGATCGGGCCCTCGGCGGCCTGCAGCGCCAGCATGGACAGGCTGGGCGCATTGGGCTCATGCAGGTGCAGTACGTCGAACTGGCCCTGTATGAGCCACTGTTTCACCTTGCGGTGGGTCGCCGGACCGAACCGCAGCCGGGCGACCGACCCGTTGTACGGGATGGGCACGGCCTTGCCACCGGAGACCACGTAGTCGGGCAGCGTCACGTGCGGCGAGGCCGGGGCCAGCACGCTGACGTAATGGCCGTCCGCCCGGAACACCTCGGCCAGTTGCAGTACGTGTGCCTGCACACCACCGTGCACATCGAACGAGTACGGGCACACCATCCCGATGCGCATTCGGGCCCCTAGCTGCGTTCGAGCCGGGCGCGCCGCTCGGCGGACAGGTCGGCCAGCCACTGCGGTTGCAGCATGTGCCAGTCCGCCGGGTACTCGGCGATGCCGGCGGCGAAGTGGTCGGCCAGCACCTGGGTGATCGCGCCGATGTCGCCGGAGGAGGTGTCCACCGGCGGGTGCAGCCGCAGACCCCAGCCGTCCTCGGTGAACCAGGTGTGCGCCGGGATCAGCGTCGCCCCGGTCTGCACGGCCAGCTTGGCCGGGCCCGAGGGCAGCCGGGTCGGCTCACCGAAGAAGTCCACCGGCACCCCGGAGCGGGTCAGGTCGCGGTCGGCCATCAGGCACACCAGCCCGTTGTCGGCCAACCTCTCGACCAGCACCTCCGTCGGCGGGCGCGGCCCACCGGTCAGCGGCAGCACCTCGAAGCCCAGGCTCTCCCGGTAGGCGACGAACCGGTTGTACAGCGACTCCGGTTTGAGCCGCTCGGCCACCGTGGCGAACTGCCCGAAGGTGTTCACCAGCCACACCCCGGCGATATCCCAGTTGCCGCTGTGCGGCAGCGCCATCACCGCGCCGCGGCCCCGCTCGAGTGCCGCGCGGATGTGCTGATCGCCCTCGACCACTTCCTGGACCGAGGCCGTCACCGCGGCGTGGTTCATCGTCGGCAGCCGGAAGGCCTCCCGCCAGTACCGGCCGTAGGAGGCCAGCGAGGCCCGGATCAGGCCGGCGGGCACCTGTTCGGGCGGCACCCCGAGCACCCGGCTCAGGTTCTTGCGCAGCTGTGCGGGCCCGCCGCCGCGCGCGGCGTACAGCGCCCCGGCGTCGAACACGTTGCGGGCGGCGAACTCCGGCATGGCCCGCACCAGCCGCCAGCCGGTGGCGTAGCCGAGGTCGGAGAGTTGCCCGCCCAGCGGGACGCGGAGGCCGCCGACGTTCGGCAGCCCCGAGGTGGGTGTGCTCACGTGGGATTTCCTTCCGGCGGCGGTGCGTCGGCCTTCGGCAACGGGTCCATCGCGCCCTCGGAGGTGCGCACGGCGTGCAGCCGCTGTGCCAGCGTCACGACGCTGGCCGCCGCCAGTCCCCACATGGCGATGTCCAGCAGCAGCGGCCACCCGAAGAGCCCGGAAAGGCCGGCCCCGGACAGGGCGATCACCAGCCGTTCGGGCCGTTCGATGATGCCGCCGTCGCCGCGCAGCCCGCTGGCCTCGGCCCGGGCCTTGATGTAGGAGATGACCTGCGAGGTGACCAGGCAGATCAGGATCGCGACCACCAGGGCGGTGTTGTGTGCGGAGAACGCGGCCCACCAGGCCAGCCCGCAGAAGATCGCACCGTCCCCGAGGCGGTCGCAGGTGGCGTCCAGCACCGCGCCGAAACGGGTCCCGCCGCCGCGCTCGCGGGCCATCGCCCCGTCCAGCATGTCGGCGAGCACGAAGAAGAAGACCGCGACCGAACCCCACCACAGCTGCCCGATCGGGTACAGCGTCAGCGCGGCGACCACCGAACCCGCGGTGCCCAGGATGGTGATGCTGTCCGGGGTGAGGCCGGCGCGCAGCGCGGCCCGGGCCACCGGGCCGGACACCTTGGTGTAGGCGGCCCGGGTCATCAGATAGAAGTTGCTCACTGTGTCGGATGCCCCGTCGCTGCGCTCGCCCCGCCCGCGTCCCCGGTCCGAGCCCACTCGTCGGCCAGCAGCCTGCGGGTCTCCCCGAGCAGCTGCGGGATCACCTTCGACCCGCCGATGATGGTGATGAAGTTGGCGTCCCCGCCCCAGCGCGGGACGACATGCATGTGCAGATGCTCGGCCAGCGAACCGCCCGCCGAGGTGCCGAGGTTGAGCCCGACGTTGAAGCCGTGCGGCCGCGATACCGCCTTGATAACCCGGATCGCCTTCTGGGTGAAGGCCATCAGCTCGGCGGTCTCCTCGACAGTCAGGTCTTCGAGTTCGGACACCCGCCGGTAGGGCACCACCATGAGGTGGCCCGGGTTGTACGGGTACAGATTCAGGACGGCGTAGACGAGATCGCCGCGCGCCACCATGAGGCCGTCCTCATCCGACATCGTGGGGATGTCGGTGAACGGCTCCTTGGACTGCGCCGAGCCGGCCCCCTTCTTCATCGGCGACTCGGCGATATAGCTCATCCGGTGCGGAGTCCACAGCCGCTGCAGGTGGTCGGGTTCGCCGACGCCCTGGTCGACGATGGCGTCATCCTTCGCGTCCCGATCGGTCACGTTGTCAGGCTCCTGCCCCCTCGATACCGGCCCCGAACAGTTCCGCGTTCGGGGTGGCGTTCTCCCGGCGGGCGATCCAGTCGACGATGGCGTCGACGGCCGCCTCCCGCGGCACCGCGTTGACCTGACCGCGGTCCCCGAAGCGGAACGAGATGGCGCCGGCCTCGATGTCCTTATCGCCCGCGAGCAGCATGAACGGCACCTTCTGGTTGGTGTGGTTCACGATCTTCTTGGCCATCCGGTCGTCGCTGGTGTCCACGTCGACCCGCACCCCGCGGCTGCGCAGTTGGGCGGCAACGTCTTCCAGGTAGGGGACGTGCGCGTCGGCGACCGGCACCCCGACCACCTGCACCGGGGCCAGCCAGGCCGGGAAGGCGCCCGCGTAGTGCTCGGTGAGCACGCCGAAGAAACGTTCGATGGAGCCGAACAGGGCCCGGTGGATCAGTACCGGCCGCTGACGGGTCCCGTCGGCGGCGGTGTACTCCAGCTCGAACCGGTCCGGCATGTTGAAGTCGAGCTGGATCGTCGACATCTGCCAGTTACGCCCCAGCGCGTCCTTGACCTGCACCGAGATCTTCGGGCCGTAGAACGCGGCGCCGCCCGGATCCGGCACCAGGTCCAGCCCGGAGGCCTCGGCCACCTGGCGCAGCGTCTCGGTGGCCTCCTCCCACACCTCGTCGGAGCCGACGTACTTCTCCGGGTCCTTGGTGGACAGTTCCAGGTAGAAGTCGTCGAGGCCGTAGTCGCTCAGCAGGTCGAGCACGAATCCCAGCAGCGAGCTGAGCTCCTCGCGCATCTGCTCGCGGGTGGTGTAGATGTGCGCATCGTCCTGGGTCATCCCGCGCACCCGGGTCAGGCCGTGCACCACACCGGACTTCTCGTACCGGTACACCGACCCGAATTCGAAGAGCCGCAAGGGAAGTTCGCGGTAGGACCGGCCGCGGGAGCGGTAGATCAGATGGTGCATCGGGCAGTTCATCGGCTTCAGGTAGTAGTCCTGGCCGGGCTTGCGGACGGTGCCGTCCTCGTTGTGCTCCGCGTCGATGTGCATCGGCGGGAACATGCCGTCGGCGTACCACTCCAGGTGCCCCGACGTGATGTAGAGCTGTTCCTTGGTGATGTGCGGGGTGTTGACGAACTGGTAGCCGGCCTGTTCGTGCTTGGCCCGCGAGTAGTCCTCCAGCTCCTTGCGGATGATGCCGCCCTTGGGGTGGAACACCGGCAGGCCGGAGCCGAGCTCGTCGGGAAAGCTGAACAGGTCCAGCTCCACGCCCAGCTTGCGGTGGTCGCGGCGCTGCGCCTCCTCGATCAACTCCAGGTGGCGCTCAAGTGCCTCCTGGGATTCCCAGGCGGTGCCGTAGACGCGCTGCAGGCTGGCGTTGTTCTGGTTGCCGCGCCAGTACGCGGCGCTGCTGCGGGTCAGCTTGAACGCCGGGATGAACCGGGTGGTCGGGATGTGCGGGCCGCGGCACAGATCGCCCCACACCCGTTCCTTGGTGCGCGGGTTCAGGTTGTCGTAGGCGGTCAGTTCGTCGCCGCCCACCTCCATCACATCCGGGTCGCCGGACTTGTCGTCGACCAGTTCGAGCTTGTAGGGCTCGCCGGCAAGTTCTTCGCGGGCCTGCTCTTTGGACTCGTACACCCGTCGGGAGAAGAGCTGACCGTCCTTGACGATCTTGGCCATCCGCTTCTCCAGCTTGGCCAGGTCCTCCGGGGTGAACGGCTCGGCGACGTCGAAGTCGTAGTAGAAGCCGTCGGTGATCGGCGGGCCGATACCGAGCTTGGCCTGCGGGAAGAGTTCCTGCACGGCCTGGGCCAGCACGTGTGCGCAGGAGTGCCGGATGACGCTGCGGCCGTCCTCGGTGTCGGCGGCGACGGCCTCGACCTCGACGTCGACCTCGGGGGTCCAACTCAGGTCGCGCAGCCGGCCGTCGGCGTCGCGTACCACCACGATGGCGTCCGGGGCGCCGCGCTCGGGCAGCCCCGCCGCGCGCACCGCAGCCCCTGCGGTGGTCCCGGCAGCGACCCTGAGCAGGGCTGCGGGGGCGGAACTGGCGGCGGCGGTCATCGGAATGTCTCCTAGGAGTGCAGGCAATGAAACGATCGGGCCCATGCTATCGGGGACGGGCGGGCGTACCGGCTAGGACCCGATCCCGATCGGACTCCTCAGCCAGGGCCAATCGATGCCGGCCCACCCGGCGACCAGACCGACGGCCCCGAACAGCCACAGCGTGGCGAGCACCACCGCGGTGGTGAACAGCGCCCCCAGCGCTTGTACGGCGATGTGCTGGCGGGTGAACCAGGCCATCAGCGTGTCGTAGCGCGCCCGCACCCAGTGCAGCGCCACCTGCGCCAACCGGAATTCGGTGGCCAGGATGGCCAGGCCCAGGAAGACGATGGCCCAGCCCGGTCCCGGATACGGGATGGCGATGATGCCGACGATCAGCACGATGGAGCCGACGACACCCACGGTGATCCGGTAGCCGAAGTCGAGCACCGGGCGGTCGCGGATCTTGTCGCGCCACCTCGCCCAGGCCCGTCTGCGCTGTCCGGGATCGGTCAAGGCTGCCCCGGCTTCAGCCGGATGAACAGGGCGTCGCCCTGGGTGAGCACCGTGCCGTCGTCGAGGATCCGGCCGGACACGTTGATCTTGCGGCCCTCGATCCGGTCGATACCGGCCTCGACCTGCAGCTCCTTCTCGATGGGCACGATCTTGCGGTAGTCGACGCCGAGATGCGCGGTGCGCTGGTAGGGGCTCTGGGTCAGCACCGCGGTGGTGTAACCCAGCAGCGAATCGAACATCAGCCCGAGCATCCCGCCGTGCACGGCGCCGTTGCGGCCCAGGTGGAACCGGCGGAAGCGGACGGTGCCCGCGACCCGGCCGTCCTCGGTGGTGTGCACCCGCAGCGGCACCGAGCTGACGTTGCCGCGGTTGGGCAGATCCAGCCGCCGGCCCGACGGCGCGTGCCATTCGTCGGCCTCGTAGGGGGCCAGCAACGCCGACACCTTCTCGATCAGGCCGGCGGCCTCGGTGATCACCTCGTCGGGGGCGTCCGCGGCGCGGGCATGGTCCTGCAGGGTGCGGACCGCCTCGATGAAGCGCCCGTAATCGGGCCCGCCACGGTCGGTGGGATCCGGCGGATTGAACCCGCCCCCTGAGTGCGCTACGCCGGTCGTCACACCAGCAACGGTATTGCACGCCGGCGATATACCGTGATCGGGTGGATCTCACCTACCCGGAAGTGGGCGCGACCCGGGGCCCGCTGCCCGCGGGCTATCAGCACGTGCACGCGCACGCGGTGATCGGCCACGGCCGCACCCGTTTCCAGGACGCCGCCGACGCGGTCCTGCACTGGGGGATGCAACGCGGCGCGGGGGTGCTGGTGCGCGCCGACGCGGACACCGCCGCCGTCGGGACCGAGGTGACCGTCGGCCTCTGCGGGTTACGGGCCCCGTGCCGGGTGGTCTACCTGCTCGACGAGGCCGACCGCCGCGGCTTCGCCTACGGCACCCTGCCCGGCCACCCGGAGTCCGGCGAGGAACTGTTCGCGGTGCGCTACGACCGGGCCGACGGCTCCGTGCATGCCGAGGTGACGGCCTTCGCCCGGCACGCGACGTGGTGGAGCAAGCTGGGCGGCCCGGTCACCCGGCTGGCCCAGCGGCTGATCACCCGGCGTTACCTCAAGGCCGTCTAGGTGGCGGCACGCTATTCGTGGCGGAATGCCCGCTCGGTGCTGACCGCCGAGGTGAATGCGATCCGGCGGCGCGACCCCGATCTGGATCCCGGCGCCATCACCGTGTTCACGCTGCCCCTGCTGGTCGGGCTGATCGGGGTGCTGTCCGTCGGGGTGGTGCCGCTGATCGTGATCCGCAGCAGCTCGGACACCGATTCGCTGCTGGTCCCACTGGTCGGTTCGGTGGCACTGGTGATCATCTGCACCGCGGTGGTGGCGTGGCTGACCTCGGTGGTGATCTCCGCGCTGGTGGTGATGCTGCTCTACCGCACCGGCCCGGCCGCGTCCTCACATCTGGTGGTGCGCACGCTGACCGCCTCGTTCGGCCGGGTCAGCGACTGGACCTCACACATCACCCTGCTGGCCCTGGTCGCCGGGCTGGTCTCGCTGGCCATCGGGCTGCCCACCCGCAGCGCCGACGAGTTGGCCAACTCGGTGCTCGACGATCTGCTGGCCGCCCAGGTGGCGGTGTTGTTCGCGGTCCTGGGGCTGGCGTTCCTGGCCGAGTCGGTGCGTTGCGCGGCCGATATCGTCGACGATCAGTCGCTGATGCTGGCCTGGCCGTGGGCGCTGCTGATCGCCTGTGCGAGTTGGTCATTGGCCTCGGTCGTCGGGCCGTTCGAGACGGTCCGGCTGTTGACGATCCTGCTCAACGAGTGGCTGCCGGCGACCGTGGACGGGGTTCCCCGGGCCGAGGTGATCGCCGATGTGCTGCCGCCGCACGCCCGCTGGTGGGCGGCCTTCGGCCCGCTACCGGGTATCGCGACGATCTGGGCGTTCAGCGCGTGGCGCCTGGACGGCTTCACCCACCTGCGGGAGTTCCTGGCCGGCACCGATGATGTGCCGGCCAGTCGACTGCCCTGACGCCTACTTGCCGCCCTGCAAGAGCTTGGCGACGTTGTTCTTCAGCTCGTCGGTGCCGAAGGTGAGTTCCTCTGCGGTGGTGGCGTAGTCGAGGGTGATCTGCACCTGACGCTCCAGCTGCATGTTCAGGATCCGCTTGGTGGATTCCACGGCCTTCTGCGGCAGTTCGAGGATCTTCTTGGCCGCGGTGATCGCCTCGGCCAGCGGGTCGGCGACGACGTGGTTGGCCAGCCCGAGTTCGACGGCCTTGGCCGCCGGGATCCGGGCGCCGGTCAACGCGTACTCCTTGGCCTGCAGAATGCTCATCTGCATCGGCCACACCAGCGGGCCGCCGTCGGCGGCCACCAGACCCACCTGCACGTGGGGATCGGCCAGAAACGCCTTCTCCGCCATGTAGACGATGTCGCTCAAAGCCACCACGCTGCAGCCCAGCCCGACGGCCGGACCGTTGACCGCGGCGATCACCGGGATCCGGCAGCGCACCATACCCATCACGATCTCGCGGCCGTCGGCGATGGTCTTGGCCCGCAGATCGGCGTCCTGGCTGATCTGCTGGATGTAGTTGAAATCGCCACCGGCCGAAAACGCCTTGCCCGCACCGGTGATCACCGCTGCGCGCGCGGTGCGGTCCTGGCTGAGCCGGCTCCAGATGCGGGCCAGCCCGACGTGCAGATCGTCGTTGACGGCGTTGAGGTCCTCGGGCCGGTTCAGCGTGATGATGCGCAGCGGGCCGTCGGCCTCGACCTGGATTTCCTCGGGCATGTCGTACATGTCAAACCGCCATTCTCAAGATTCGGCCGGCAATGATGTTCTTCTGGATCTGCGAGGTGCCGCCCATGACGCTCTGCGAGCGGCTGTAGAGGTAGGTGTTGAACAGGTCGAGATCGGTGGTCCCGGTCTGCGCCAGCACCGCGTGCCCGACGGATTGTTCGACCCAGGTCATCAGCAGCTTGTCGATGGAGCCCTCCGGGCCGTGCGAGATGCCGTCGAGCTGTTCGGAGAGCCGGCGGCGCACATGCTGGCGCAGCACCTGCACCTGCACGGTGGCCCAAGCCAATTCGTCGCTGGGTTCGCTCTTGCGGGCCAGCTGGTTGACCGTCTTCTCGTAACGGGCCGCGTAGCCGAGGGTGGAGGGCTCGCGTTCGTGGCCCACCACGGTCATGGCCAGCGCCCAGCCGTCGCCGGGGTTGCCGACCATATTGGCGGCGGGCACCCGGGCACCGTCGAAGAGCACCTGACCGAATTCGTTGCTGACCCCGTTGATCATCTTCAGCGGCCGCTGTTCGATGCCGGGCTGGTGCATGTTGATCAGGAAGGCCGAGATGCCTTTGTGCTTGGGCACATCCTTGTCGGTGCGGGCCAGCAGCAGACACCAGTCGGCGACATCGGAGTAGCTGGTCCAGATCTTGTGCCCGTTGATGACGTACTCGTCACCGTCGAGGGTGGCGGTGGTGGTCAGCGAGGCGAGATCGGATCCGGCTCCGGGCTCGGAGAAGCCCTGGCACCAGCGCTCGGTGCCGTCGATCATGCCGGGCAGGAAGCGCTGCTGCAGTTCCTTGCCGGCGTGCCGCCCCAGACCGGTGACCAGATACCCCAGACTGGGCCGCGGCGGGGCGCCGGCGCGGGCCAACTCTTCGTCCACGATCACGTCGTAGACCGGCGGCAGCTCCAACCCGCCGAACTCCTTGGGCCAGGTGGCACCGAAAAACCCTGCGGCGTGCAGGGATTGGTGCCACTCCCCCTGTCGGGCCCAGTACTCTTCGGTCGACTTCGGGAAGTTCGGCGCCTGTTCGGCCAGCCACTCCCGCAGCCGCTGCCTGAAGACCAGTTCGGCTTCGGAGTCACGAAAGTCCAACGGAGATCTCCTTCAACGAGACCGGCCACAAGCCGGTGGACACCAATACCCGGCGCAGGTAGACGTGCGCCGCGCACTCCCAGGTGTTGCCGATGCCGCCGTGCACCTGGATGGACGTCTCACAGATGGTGTGCGCGGATTTCGCGCAGTACACCTTGGCGACCCGGGCGGCTTCGGCCGCGACGCCGGGCTCCTCCTCGTCGACGGCCCAGGCGGCGTACCGCAGGATGCTGATCGATCCCTCGATGAGCACCAGGCTCTCGGCCAGCAGGTGTGCGATGGCCTGGTATGAGCCGATCGCCTTGCCGTACTGTTCGCGCATCTTGGCGTAGTCGCAGGCCAGATCGAAGGCGCCGCGGGCGGCGCCGAGGATGTCGGCGGCGGTGACCACGTGGGCCAGTGCCTGGGCCCGCCGCGGATCGATCTCGCCCACCACGGTGGCCGCGCCGGATACCGGTGCGGCCCACCGGGTCAGGTCGACCCCGGGGCTCGCTTCGCCCAGATCGGCGACCGTGACGCTGCCACCGTCGAGCCAGACTCCCCGGCCGAACCCGCGGGCGTCGGGGGCGATGCCGCCGGCCACGACGGTGGCGTCGGCGTGTCCGAGGTCGTCGGCCAGCACCGGGCCGAGGAACGGCACGTCGATCAGTCCGCGCCCGAATTCCTCGGCGACCAGCGCGACTTCGACACCGGACGCACCGTCGGAGCGCAGCGTGCGCCAACCGGTTGCCGCGACGGTCTTCTCCAGCCGGGCGACCCGGTCGCCGTCCTCGAGCTCACCCACCGCACCGGGACCGAGATCGTCGGCGAGCTTGGCGGCCGCGTCCCGCAGTTGTTGCTGCTCACTGGTCAGCCGAACATCCATGAGAGGAGCCTATCCTTTCTGGAGAATCCGATTCTCATCAGCCCAGAACTTTACTACCAGACCGGCGTTTGTCACAGCCCGCCGGCCAGCTCCCACGCTCGTTCGGCGAGTCCGCGGTAGCGGTCCCGGAAAAGGTCGGTGCCCGCCCGCGCGTCCGAGGCGTTGCCGTCCAGCCCGCGCCGCCACACCCCGGCCACGATGGACGCCAGCCGGAACATCGAGAACACCACATAGCTGGGCAGCTCGTCGGGTACCTCGCGGCCGGCCTCCCGGCAGTATTCGGCGACGAACGCGGCCTCGTCCGGGATCCCGGTGCCACTCAGGTCCTCCCCGGCCACCCCCATCAACGGATCGGTGTCCCCGGGCAGGTGGTACGTCATCGCGGCATAGCCCAGATCGGCCAGCGGGTGCCCGATGGTGGACAACTCCCAGTCCAGCACCGCCACGATGCGCGGTTCGGTGGGATGCAGCAGCACATTGCCCAGCCGGTAATCCCCGTGCGCGATGCAGGCCTCGTCCCCGTCCGGCAGATGCCGCGGCAGCCAGTCGGCCAGCCGGTCCATATCGGCGCACTCCTCGACCTTGGCGGCCTCCCACTGCCGGGTCCACAGCGCCACCTGGCGGGCCAGGTACCCGTCCGGCCGGCCGAAATCCGACAGTCCGGCCGCGCGCCAGTCCACCGAATGCAGACGGGCCAGCACCCGGGCCATGTCCCGGTACACCGCGGCCCGGTCCTCGGGCGTCCCCTCGCGAAGTACCCGGTCGGGGAAGATCCTGCCCGGTACGTGATCCATGACGAAGAACGGCGTACCGAGCACCGCGTCGTCCTCGCACATGGTGCGCATCCGCGGCACCGGCACATCACTGTCGGCCAGCGCGGACATCACCCGGTATTCCCGGCCCACATCGTGCGCCCGCGGCAGCAACGTACCGGGCGGCTTTTTGCGCAGGACGAATTCTCCTGTCGGGCTTTGTAAATGATAGGTCGGGTTGCTCTGTCCGCCCTGGAACTGCCGGATCAGCAACGGGCCTTCGATGCCGTGACCGCCCAGATAACGGGTCAGGGCCGCTTCGTCGAAGCGGTGCTGCGGGAGGACGTCGACGAGTTCGGGGACACCGGCCATCCCGGCAGCGTCTCACATCCGTTCACCGGACCGACGCTCATCTGCGCGCGCGATCTGCGCTAACCCCTGACAGACTTGCGGCCATGACCGATCTTGTTGCGAACATCCCGGCCGTCGAACGCACCCGCACCGGTCTGTCCGCGGACGCGTTGCGTCGGGCCATCATCGATCACATCCGCTACACGGTCGGTCGGCCCGCCGCGGCCCTGCGCCCCGAGCACTACTACCGGGCGCTGGCGCTCGCGGTGCGGGACCGCATGCAGGACAACCGGACTGACTCCACCCAGACATCCCTGGACCAGGGCAGCAAGGTCACCTGTTATCTGTCCGCGGAGTTCCTGATGGGGCCGCAACTGGGGGCCAACCTGCTCAACCTGGGCATCGAGGACGCCGCCCGCGCGGCGCTGGCCGAGCTCGGCCAGGACATCGACGAGGTGCTGGCCTGCGAGGAGGAACCCGGGCTGGGCAACGGCGGCCTGGGCCGGCTGGCGGCCTGCTACCTGGATTCCCTGGCCACCCTGGAGCGGCCGGCCATCGGCTACGGCATCCGCTACGAGTTCGGCATCTTCGACCAGGAGATCCACGACGGCTGGCAGGTCGAGAAGACCGACAACTGGCTGCTGAACGGAAATCCCTGGGAGATCGCCAAACCCGATGTGCACTATCCGGTGCTGTGGGGCGGGCACACCGAACGTTACGCCGACGACGCCGGTGTGCACCGGGTGCGCTGGATCCCGCACCGGGTCATCCAGGGCGTCGCCTACGACACCCCGATCCAGGGGTACGGCGTCAAGACCTGCAACACGCTCACCCTCTGGAGCGCCCGCGCGGTGCAGTCCTTCGCTCTGGATGCCTTCCACACCGGCGACTACTACAAGGCGGTCGAGGAGGAGGTCACCTCCGAGACCGTCACCAAGGTGCTCTACCCCAACGACGAACCCGAGGCCGGTAAGCGGCTGCGGCTGCTGCAGCAGTTCTTCTTCGTGTCCTGCTCCCTGCAGCACGTGCTGCACATCGTCGATGATTTGGCCGACCTGTCCGTCTACGACCTGCCGGACCGATTCGCCATCCAGCTCAACGACACTCACCCCTCGATCGGCGTCGCCGAGCTGATGCGGCTGCTGGTCGACGAACGGCGGCTGGACTGGGAGCACGCCTGGGACATCACGGTGGCCACCTTCGGCTACACCAACCACACGCTGCTGCCCGAGGCGCTGGAGAAGTGGCCGCTGGAGATGTTCGGCGAGAGCCTGCCCCGGCACCTGGAGATCATCTACGAGATCAACGGCCGTTTCCTGGACGAGGTGCGGGCAAAGTTCCCCGGCGACGAGGACCGGATCCGGCGGATGTCGTTGATCGGCGAGAACGGCGGCAAAACCGTGCGGATGGCGCACCTGGCCACCGTGGGCAGCCACGCCATCAACGGCGTCGCCGCGCTGCACTCGGAGCTGCTGAAGGAAAGCGTGCTGCGGGACTTCTACGAGATGTGGCCGGAACGCTTCTCGAACAAGACCAACGGGGTGACCCCACGCCGGTTCGTGGCGCTGTCCAACCCGGGTCTGCGCCGGCTACTGGACCGCACCGTCGGTGACGGCTGGCTCACCCACCTGGACCGGTTGCGCGGTCTGGAGGCGTTCATCGACGACGACGGGTTCCGCGAGGAATGGCGGGCGGTGAAGCGGGCCAACAAGGCGCGGTTGGCCGCCTTCGTGCGCGACGAGACCGGCGTGGTCCTCGACCCGAGCTGGTTGTTCGACATCCAGGTCAAGCGGATCCACGAGTACAAACGCCAACACCTCAACGTGCTCAACATCATCACCCAGTACCTGCGGATCAAGAACAATCCGGGCATCGAGATGGCGCCGCGGGCCTACATTTTCGGCGGCAAGGCCGCGCCCGGCTACTTCCTGGCCAAGCGCATCATCAAGCTGATCACCGCGGTCGGGGCGATGGTCAACTTCGACACCGAGGTCAACGGCCTGATGAAGGTGGTGTTCCTGCCGAATTTCAACGTGCAGAACGCGCACCTGATCTACCCCGCCGCCAACCTCTCCGAGCAGATCTCGACCGCCGGCAAGGAGGCCTCCGGCACCGGGAACATGAAGTTCATGATGAACGGCGCCCTGACCATCGGCACCCTGGACGGCGCCAACGTGGAGATCCGCGAGGAGGCCGGACCGGAGAATTTCTTCCTGTTCGGCCTCACGGTCGACGAGGTGGAGGCGCTCAAGCGGGACGGGTACCGCCCGGCCGATGTCGTCGCGAAGAATCCGGAACTGCGCGCGGTGCTGGATCTGATTGCCGGCGGCCATTTCTCGCGCGGGGACACCGAGGTGTTCCGCCCGCTGATCGACAATCTGATCCACCACGACCCGTTTCTGGTGCTCGCGGACTACGCGTCCTACGTCGAGTGCCAGGACCGGGTCAGCGCGGCCTGGCAGGACCGCGACTCGTGGTCGCGGATGTCCATCCGCAACGCCGCCCGCAGCGGCAAGTTCTCCTCCGACCGGGCGATCGCGGAGTACTGCGATGAGATCTGGGGAGTTCGACCGGTGCAGGTGCAGTCCTTGAATAATGGGTAGAGGGGTAAGCATGGATACACCGACGGCAGCCGTGACGCTTTCCGACGATGAACTCGACCTGCTCGACGCGTACTGGCGGGCGGCGAACTACCTGTCGGTGGGTCAGATCTACCTGCTGGACAATCCGCTGCTGCGCCAATCGCTCAGCCCCGAACACGTCAAACCCCGTTTGCTGGGCCACTGGGGCACCACCCCCGGGCTCAACCTGCTCTACGTGCATCTGAACCGGGTGATCCGGGAGCGCAACGCCGACGTCATCTACATCACCGGCCCCGGCCACGGCGGTCCCGGGCTGGTGGCCAACGCCTATCTGGAGGGCACCTACTCGGAGGTCTACACCGGGATCGGCGAGGACGTCGAGGGGCTGCGCAAGCTGTTCCGCCAGTTCTCCTTCCCCGGCGGCATCCCGAGTCACGTCGCACCGGAGACCCCGGGCTCCATCCATGAGGGTGGCGAGTTGGGCTACGCGCTGGTGCACGCGTACGGCGCCGCGTTCGACAACCCGGACCTGGTGGTGGCCGCGGTCATCGGCGACGGCGAGGCCGAGACCGGCCCGCTGGCCACCAGTTGGCATTCCAACAAGTTCCTCGACCCGGTACGCGACGGCGCGGTGCTGCCGATCCTGCACCTCAACGGCTACAAGATCGCCAATCCGACGGTTCTGGACCGGATTCCGGCCGAGGAGCTGGACTCGCTGATGCGCGGCTACGGGTACGTCCCGATCACCGTGGCCGGCGACGACCCGGCCGATGTGCACCGCCGGCTGGCCACCGCGCTGGACGACGCGTTCGACCAGATCGGCGCGATCCAGCGGGCGGCCCGCGTCGACGGCCAGACCGGCAGGCCGCTGTGGCCGATGATCATCCTGCGCACCCCCAAGGGCTGGACCGGCCCGCGTGAGGTGGACGGTAAGAAGGTCGAGGGCACCTGGCGGGCGCATCAGGTGCCGCTGTCCGAAACCCGCACCGATGCGCAGCATCTCGGTCAGCTCCAGGACTGGTTACAGAGCTACCGTCCCGAGGAGCTGTTCGACGAGGATGGCGCCCTGCGCCCCGAATTGCGGGCGCTGGCCCCGCAGGGCGATCGCCGGATGAGCGCCAATCCGCACGCCAACGGCGGGCTGTTGCTGCGGGAACTGGATCTCCCCCCGATCGCCGCCTACGCCGTCGAGGTGACGGAGCCGGCCGTCGGCACCGGTGAGGCCACCAGGGTGCTGGGTACCTTCCTGCGCGACGTCATCACCCGCAACATCGACAACTTCAGGCTGATGGGCCCCGACGAGACCGCGTCCAACCGGCTTTCGGCGGTGTTCGACGCCACCGACAAGGTCTGGCAGGCCGAGCGGTCCCCCGACGACGAACACCTGTCCCCCGACGGCCGGGTGATGGAGGTGCTGTCCGAACACCTGTGCCAGGGTTGGCTGGAGGGGTACCTGCTGACCGGTCGGCACGGATTGTTCAGCTGCTACGAGGCGTTCGTGCACATCGTCGACTCGATGGCCAATCAGCACGCGAAATGGTTGGCCACCACCAACGAGCTGCCCTGGCGCCGCCCGATCGCCTCGCTGAACTACCTTCTGACATCCCATGTCTGGCGCCAGGACCACAACGGGGCCTCGCACCAGGATCCCGGCTTCATCGACCACATCGCCAACAAGCGGCCCGAGGTGGTCCGGGTGTACCTACCCCCGGACGCCAACAGCCTGCTGTCGGTGGCCGACCACTGCCTGCGCAGCAAGCAGTACATCAACGTGATCGTCGCCGGTAAGCAGCCTGGCTTGAACTACCTGACCATGGACGAGGCGATCGCGCACTGCGCGCGAGGTGCGGGCATCTGGGAATGGGCGGGCACCGAGGATGGCGTCCGGGCGCCCGATGTGGTGTTGGCCTGCGCCGGGGACATCCCGACGCTGGAAACCCTTGCCGCGGCCGACATCCTGCGGCGCCGGCTGCCCGGGCTGGCGGTGCGGGTGGTCAATGTGGTGGACATCATGCGGCTGCAACCGCAATCCGAGCACCCGCACGGGATGGGCGATCACGAGTTCGACGCGCTGTTCACCACCGATACCCCGATCATCTTCGCCTATCACGGTTATCCGTGGCTGATCCACCGGCTGGCCTACCGGCATGCCAACCACAGTCAGTTGCACGTCCGCGGTTTCAAGGAGCGCGGCACCACCACCACACCGTTCGACATGGTGATGCTCAACGACCTGGACCGGTTCCATCTGGTCCTCGACGTCATCGACCGGGTGCCCGGGCTGGGCAGCAATGCCGCGGGCCTGCGTCAGGAGATGATCGACGCGCGGCTGGCCGCCCGCCGGTACACCCGCGAGCACGGCGAGGACGACCCGGCCATCAGCGGCTGGACCTGGGAACGTCTCGCCTGAGAGTTTCACGGTTCCGGTACCCGGGTACTGGTTGGGGGCGCCCGGCCGAAACGAGGGGTTCAGCCCGGCGACATCACGAAGGCCGCGCAGACCCGGTCAACGGTGCCCGTGTCTGCGCTGCTGCCCAGCAACGAAACGGCTGGTGCGCAATGCGCACACAGTGCCGTTTCTCGGGGATCGAGGCAGGTCCGGAACCACCGACCACTAGGGTGCTACCAGTTGTTGCTGCCGAACAGCGAGGGGCCGTGTGGATCTGGAGGGTTTGATCGGCGGGGGGCTGACCCTTCTCGGCGGCGTCGCCAAGCGCGCGCCGCTCGCCGCGGATGTGCTGCCGCTGCTGGCCGACGCCGAACGCGCGGTGGTGCGGGTGATGCGCAAGCACCTGACCGACCTGGACCCGCCCCCGGCGGTGACCGCCGAGGACGGCGACGGACAGCCCGCCCCGCCCAGCCAGGTGCTGCGCGAGCTGCTGGACCGGTCGATGTACTCCAGCCCGGACAAGAGCCGTGATGCGCTGTACCTGGACCTGCTCGGGTCGCTGGTGCCCGATGAGGCGCGGATTCTGGCCGCACTGTCGGACGGGTCGGCCTACCCCGTCATCCACGTGGCCGAACCGGGAGCCGGCGGGGCGACCGTATACGCACTGAAGAACGCCTCCACGGTGGGCCGGTCGGCCGGGGTGTCCCTGCCCCGCTACACCCCGCTGTATCTGACCCGGATGCTGCGGCTGGGCCTGGTCCGGATCGGGCCGGAGGCCACATCCATGTACGACGAATACGAGATGTTGCTGACCGACTCGGTGGTGAACATCGCCCTGGCCACCGCGCGGCGCGGCGTCCGGTCGGCACGGGTCGTCCGGCGCACCGTGCGCATGAGTGACCTCGGGCAGGAACTGTGGGAGGCGGCCAAGTGAGCGAGTTCTGGGAGAACGCGTTCTCCTACCCACTGTGGGTATACATCACCATCCCGTTCGGGGCGGCCTTCGTCGGCTGGATCACCAAGATCCTGGCGCTGAAGATGATGTTCCATCCCGTCGAGTTCAAGGGCATCAAGCCCTATCTGGGCTGGCAGGGACAGATCCCGAAGCGGGCACCGAAAATGGCTGCGGTGGCGGTCGATTCGTTGACCTCGGGCATCCTCAAACCCGAGGAGTTGTTCGACAAGATCGACCCGGACGAGCTGGTCAAGGAACTCGGCGAACCGCTGCGCGAGGCGTCCGAGGAACTCGTCGACACCATCATGATGGCGTTCCAGCCGCAGGTGTGGCGGGCCACCCCCGACCCGGTGAAGAAGCTGATCGTCGACAATGTCGAGGGCCGCATCCCGGCCGCGGCCCGTGGCATGTTCGAGGAGTTCCGCGGGCAGGTCGACCAGATCTTCGACATCAAGCACATGGTCGTGACCAACCTGGTCCGCGACAAGCACACCCTCAACGCGGTATTCCAGGACATCGGCCGGCCCGCGTTCAAGTTCCTGATCAAGTCCGGGCTGTACTTCGGGTTCATCATCGGCCTGGTCCAGATGCTGGTCTTCGGCGTCACCGGTTGGCATCTGGCGCTGCCACTGTTCGGCCTGATCACCGGTGGCCTCACCGACTGGGTGGCGCTGCAGATGATCTTCCGGCCGCTGGAACGCAAGAACGTCTTCCTCGGCATCAAGTGGCAGGGCGTGTTCCAGGCGCACCGCAAGGAGGTCATCCGCGGGTACGCCGCGCTGATGGCGCGGGAGATCTTCACTCCCAAGGCGATCATGGAGAGCCTGCTCACCGGGCCCATGTCGGACAAGTTCTTCGACATCATCCAGGCCGAGATCGGCCGCACCATCGACGATCAGATGGGTTTTGCGGGCCGGGTCATCAACGTCCTCGGCGGGCGGCAATACCAGGAGATGAAGGCCCAGATCGCCAACTCCATCATCGAGAAGCTGCCCGAGACCTCCTCCTACATCGAGGAGTACGCGGCGAGCCGGCTCGACCTGGAGAACGTGATGGTCTCCAAGATGGACGAACTGGACTCGGCCTCCTACGAGAATCTGCTCCGGCCGGCCTTCAAGGACGACGAGTGGATCATCGTGGTGCTCGGCTCCGCGCTCGGCTTCCTCTGCGGTGAGCTGCAACTCCAGCTCATCCTGCTGCTGGCACACTGAGCGGCGTCGGCTCTCTAGGCAGCCCGGAAGGTGGCCAGGTCGATGCTGAGCTGGTCTTCGGTGATACTGCGCCGGGTGATGGGCGTACCCGGCGTCGGTGGGGCGATCGAGTAGTACCGCGCGTGGGTGGGTGTGACAAATTGCGCGGTGTGCACCCCGTCGTGGTCACTGGTGGTGACCGTCCACCCCTCGGCTTCTTTGGCGTAATTGCACGCTTCGCAGAGCCCGAGTCCGTTGCGGGCACTGGTTTTTCCACCGCCACGGTCCGGTGTGGCGTGGTCGCGATGGCGGATCGGGGCATTGCAGTACGGGGTACGACACGTCTGGTCGCGCAGCCCGATGAAGTTCGCGAGGCCTTTCGGAAACGTTCGGGCCCGGGATTCCATCGCCACCAACTGCCCACTGATCGGATGCCGGTACAGCCGGCGCAGGGTGGTCTTGGCGTTCTCGTCGGCGATCGCTGCGTCGAGCAGGTGCCGAACGACGTTCGCGGGAACCGGCCCGTAGCCGGCGATGGCGCCGGGGCAGTCATCGCCACCGAAAAGGGTGATGTCAGACATCACCAGGTTCAGCGCCACCGAGACAGGCTCCGCGACGGATCGGCCGGTGACGCGTTCGTAGGCGATGTCGGCCATCACCTGACCTCGGGACCGTCCGTCGCCAGTGATGTCGGCCTCCCGCTTGAGTGCGGCGTACATGCCGATGCCCTGCGCAAGCGGCATCAGGAAGGTCACATAGACCATGCCGTTGGGTGCCGGCCGGGTCGTGACGCAGCGACTGGCGGCGGCCTTGTTGTTGCGCTCCACCACCGCAGCGGCGTCCAGGCGAGCGGTGATCTTCTTGGCTCCGGCTTCGATTCGGCTGTTGCCCCAGCCGACCAACCGCGCCGACTCGGCGCATAGTTCTGCATCCAACTCGCGGCGGTCTCTCACACTCAGGCAGGCCGACTCCCGCACGATCAGCGTGGCCCGATACTCGGACAGCACGCCGGACTCCAATGCGGCCAGGGTGTGCGGCATCTCGTGCACCAGGGCGTTGGCCACCCCGAGGGGGGTGTTGCCCTTGACCGGCGCATCATGGCGGGCCAAAGCGATCTCGGTGACCAAGCCCTTCCCCCGCCGCGCCCGGGAGACTCCACGCTCGCGTTCAGCGCAGGCCCGCTTCTCG
This sequence comes from Mycolicibacterium aurum, assembly GCA_900078775.1. Classification (GTDB taxonomy): domain Bacteria; phylum Actinomycetota; class Actinomycetes; order Mycobacteriales; family Mycobacteriaceae; genus Mycobacterium; species Mycobacterium aurum_A. Next base: position 1,455,319 of record LT549889.1, on the reverse strand, counting down.
GCCCACAGCGCGGTCGCCCGGGCCTGTGCCGCCGCAGCCTTGGACTTCAACTGTTCACAGCGCTCGACCAGAACCCGGAGCTCCTGCTCGGATGCACCGGGATCGACGTCGAACAAACTTTCGAACATGGTGACAACGGTACACCTGCTATCCGACATCGGGACTTTTCTGACCGTCCGTCGGGTTGTATTGGTCCGTGTCCATCGACGACCTCTTCCGACCGTTGACCGTGCGTTCGCTCACGGTGCCGAACCGCTTCGCGATGGCACCGATGACCCGGCAGGCATCCCCGGGTGGGGTGCCCGGCGTCGACGTGGCGGAGTACTACCGTCGACGCGCCGCCGGCGGTGTCGGTTTGATCATCACCGAGGGAGTCAGGCTCGCCGACCCTGCCGCTGGTTATCCCGCGTCGATTCCGACCATCGCGGGCGATGACGTGCTGGCCGGCTGGACACGCGTCGTCGACGCGGTGCACCGGGAGGGCTCGACGATCGCCGCGCAACTGTGGCACCAGGGTGCCGAGCGCAAGGACTCCGACGGAGCGGTGCCGGTCAGTCCGTCCGGGATCGACGGTCTCGGCGAACCGAAAGGCCGTGCGCTGGAACGCGATGAGCTGGGCCAGGTGGTCGAGCACTTCGCCCGGGCGGCCGCCACGGCGCGTGAACTCGGCTTCGACGCGGTCGAGCTGCACGGCGCGCACGGCTACCTGCTCGACGAGTTCCTCTGGGAGAAAACCAATCTGCGGACCGACGATTACGGCGGGTCGCTGGCAGCGAGAACCCGCTTCCCCGCGGAAGTGGTGGCCGGGGTGCGTGCTGCGGTCGGCCCGGACTACCCGATCATCTTCCGGTTCTCGCAGTGGAAGGGTGCCGACTACGCGGCGTCCATCGCCGACAATCCCGATCAGCTCACCGATCTGCTGGCCCCGCTGGTGGCCGCCGGTGTGGACGTCTTCCACCCGTCGACCCGCAGGCACTACGTGCCCGCGTTCCCCGAAGCGGACAGTGAACTGAGCCTGGCGGGCTGGACCAAGAAGGTGACCGGCGCACCGGTCATCGCCGTCGGTTCGGTCGGCTTGCGGACGCAGTTCCGCAGCGAGAAGCCGGGCCAGCTGATCGAGCCCGAGTCGGCCGATCGGCTGGTCGCCCAGTTCAGTGCCGGTGAGTTCGATATCGCGGCGCTAGGGCGTGCGCTACTGGCCGACCCGTCCTGGGTGAACCGCCTGCGCGACGGCACAATTGACGACTTCCGTGGTTACGACCCGGAAAGGGCGCTGGCGGGGCTGGCGTGATCGTCGAGCCGACAGCACCGCTCCACCTCGGCGTCGCACTCGACGGCACCGGGTGGCACCCGTCCTCGTGGCGGCTGTCCGATGCCCGGCCCGAGGACCTGCTCACCGCCGGGTACTGGACCGACCTGACGGTCACCGCCGAGCGGGGGCTGCTGGACTTCGTCACCATCGAGGACGGACTGGCGCTGCAGTCCGACCACCCGTTCCGGCCCGACGCCCGCACCGACCGGGTGCGCGGTCGCCTCGACGCCGTGCAGATCGCCGCCCGGGTGGCGCCACGCACCCGGCACATCGGCCTGATCCCCACCGCGATCAGCACCCACACCGAACCCTTCCACCTGTCCAAGGCCATCGCGACGCTGGACTACGTGAGCGCCGGGCGGGCCGGGGTGCGGGTGCAGGTGTCGTCGAACCCGGAATCCGCGGGGCATTTCGGGCGCCCCGTCGCCGAGGACACCATGGCCGAGGCGGCCGACTACGTCGAGGTGCTGCGCCGACTGTGGGACAGCTGGGAGGACGACGCCGTGATCCGCGACGCCGCCACCGGGCGCTTCATCGACCGGGACAAGCTGCACTACATCGATTTCGAGGGACGCTGGTTCTCGGTGAAGGGCCCGTCGATCACCCCGCGCCCGCCGCAGGGCCAACCGCTGGTCGCCGCGCTGGGCCACGGTGAACCCGCCTACCGGCTGATCGCCGCCGGTGCCGATCTCGGGTTCATCACCCCGCGCAGCGAGCAGGACATCGCGACGATCACCGACACCATCTCCGGACTGCGCCCGGCCGGCGCCGGCCGGGCGCGGATCATCGTCGACCTGGTGGTCTTCCTCGGCGACACCGCATCGGCCGCAGCCGCGCACCGCGCCCGGCTGGACACCCTGCTGGGCCGTGAATACATCAGCGACGCGCCGGTTTTCGTCGGGCCCGCGGCGGATCTGGCCGATCAGCTGATCCGCTGGCAGGCCGCAGGTGCGGACGGTTTCCGGTTGCGCCCGGCCGCCGTACCGCACGATCTGACCCAGATCACCGACGCCCTGGTGCCCGAATTGCAGCGCCGCGGTGCTTTCCGCACCGCCTACGGGCAGTCCACCCTGCGGGGGTTGTTCGGTCTGGCCCGCCCCGCCAACCGATATGTGAACTCATGAGCAAGCCCGTCAAGCAGATTCACCTCGCCGCGCACTTCCCCGGCGTCAACAACACCACGGTGTGGAGTGACCCGAACTCGGGCAGCCACATCGAGTTCGAATCCTTCGTGCATTTCGCGCAGACCGCGGAACGCGGCAAGTTCGACTTCCTGTTCCTGGCCGAGGGTTTGCGGCTGCGTGAACAAGGCGGCCAGATCTACGACCTGGACGTGGTCGGGCGCCCGGACACGTTCACGGTGCTGGCCGCACTGGCCGCGGTGACCGAGCGGCTCGGACTGACCGGCACCATCAACTCCACCTTCAACGAGCCCTACGAGGTGGCCCGGCAGTTCGCGAGCTTGGATCACCTGTCCGACGGCCGCGCCGCCTGGAACGTGGTCACCTCCTGGGATGCGTTCACCGGGGAGAACTTCCGCCGCGGCGGGTTCCTGGCCGAGGACCAGCGCTACAGCCGGGCCGAGAGCTTCCTGGCCGCCGCACACACCCTGTTCGACGCGTGGCACGGCGACGAGATCCTCGCCGACAAGCAGGCCGGACAGTTCCTGTCCACCGGCAACCCCGGCGAATTCTCCTATCGCGACGAGCATTTCGACATCTGCGGCCGGTTCAACGTGCCGCGCAGCCCGCAGGGCCGCCCGGTCGTGTTCCAGGCCGGGGACTCCGATCACGGCCGCGAGTTCGCCGCGCGCGCCGCCGACGCCATCTTCTCCCGGCACGGCACCCTGACCGAGGGGCAGGCGTTCTACGCGGATGTGAAGGGTCGGCTGGACAAGTACGGCCGCCGCCCCGAGGATCTGCTGATCCTGCCCGCGGCCACGTTCGTGCTGGGCGACACCGACGCCGAGGCCGCCGATATCGCGCACGAGGTGCGGCTGGCCCAGGTCTCCCCCGCCACCGCGATCAAGTTCCTGGAACAACTGTGGAATCGCGAGCTGTCCGACCATGATCCGGACGGGCCGCTACCCACGGTGGACCCGGTGGTCGGGGAGAACACCATCGCCCGCGGGCGGGCCAGTGTGCGGATGCACCGCGACCCGATCGCGGTCGCGCACGAGTGGCGCGCCAAGGCCGAAGCCGAGGGGCTGACCACCCGGGAGCTCATCGTCGAGGTCACCGGCCGACAGAACTTCATCGGTGCTCCCGAGTCCGTCGCCGAGCAGATCAACACCCTGGTGCAGGCCGACGCCGCCGACGGGTTCATCCTGGTCCCGCACGTCACCCCGACCGGGCTGGATCCGTTCGTGGACAGGGTGGTGCCGCTGCTGCAGGAGCGCGGGGTGTTCCGCGCCGACTACACCGGCAGCACGCTGCGCGAGCATCTCGGATTGGCGGCTAGCTCACCCGATCCGGGGCATCGGCCAGCTTGACCAGCTCGACCTGTGGTTGATCGGGGACCCGGTCGGCCAGGAACCAACGGAACGCCAGGTTGCCGCGCGGATAGTCCAGCGTGGTCAGCGAATTGGGGTGCCTGGTCATGCCGCGGGACAGCACCACGGTCACCGTGCCGTCACTGTTGGGCACCGCGGTGTGTCCGTTGACCGAGCTGCGGGCATCCTGGACGCCGGGGACGGCCATGAACGGGTTCCACACCACCAGGTTCCAGAACCGGCAGGCCGGTGCCCGGTGGGTGATCACCAGCGCCTCGTCCTCGGCGAGATCGAAGCTGCCGTAGGAGTAGCAGGCATCCCGGGCGGACCAGCCGAAGTTGAAGTCGGGCACCTGGTATGGCGCCGCGAAATCATTGCCCGCCATGACGGTTTCGTGCCCGCGGTTGTGGGTGTCGTCGTTGCGCACCCCGACTGCCAGCGGGAGGATGGCGAACATGGTGCGCAGCCAGGCCGCGCTGGCCCGCAGCGCCGCCGCGGTCTCGTCCTCGCCGTGGCGGAACGGTGCGGGTTCGTCGAGTGCCTCGATGTGCCAGGTCACCGGCCGGCCCGTATGCGGGTCGGCCTGGTAGTCGCGGGTCATCAGGACCGCGGCGTCCGGTGTCGGCCCGAAGTCGAACGAGAAGCTACCGTCGGCGTCGTAGTCCAACTGGTCGTCGCGCAGGTGCGCCACGATGCGGTCCGACCAGGCCCCCGGGGACGGCTCGTTGTAGGCGGTGACCGAGAAGTACACGCTGTCACCGCGATTGCCGCTGATCCGGTAGCGGCGGGTGGGATCGACCGGGCAGATGTAGTAGATGGCGTCGGTGTTGTCCCCGCCCCAGCGCCGGTCCGGTCGCCAAGGTGAATTGACCTCCAGCCACTGCGGCCGGGTCGGGTCGGCGAACAGGTAGGTGTCCAGCGCGACGCCCAGGGTGGTCGCCAACATCCGGTAGCCGTCGGCGATATGACGGTCGTCGGTGACGGCCTTGTCCCCCTCCAGGAATGAGCGGTCCAGATCGCGCAACGTGTCCAGCAGTTCGCGCCAGGCCGTCCTGGAAACGTGGCTCATGCGCTGATTCCTTTCGTGATGAGGGTGGCGGTGCGATCGATCCACTCGTCCTCGGGGACGCCGCGGGTGAGCAGTGCGAGAAACGTGATGCCGGCGATGGATTCGGCGAGGTCGGCGGCGGTCACGCCGGCCCGGACCTCGCCGCGGCGCACCGCCTCGGCGAGATAGTCCCCGAGTCCGTGCTCGAGGATCCCGGCGAACCGTTGCAGCAGGGCGGTGTGCAGCACCGGGTCGGCCGCCATCTCGCCCACCAGACCGGGCAGCGCGGTCCGCGCGGCGGGGGTGCCGAACACCGCCGCCGTGCGCCGCACCATCTCCCGGATGTCCCCGAGAAGCGTTCCGGTGAAGACCAATTCGGTGGTGGCGTCGAGCGGGAAGACGGCCTCGTGCACCAGCGCCGCTTTACTGGGCCAGCGCCGGTAGATGGCGGGCTTGGAGGTGCCGGCCCGCGCGGCGATGGCGTCGACGGACAACTCGGCGTATGACGCCTGACCGAGCAGCTCGACGGTGGCGCGCAGCACCGCCTCGTCGATGCCCCGGTTACGCGGTCGCCCAATTTCCGTCGCCATTACGAAACTGACAGTAACATAAGTGGCGTGACCGAGACCACAGCAGATACCGTGCACCTCGATGACCTGGCCACCCCTCGCTACAGCCTCCAGGCCCAGGCGATCCGGGACATGATGGGCACCGTCGCCGCAGACTTCCCCCTCGACGCCGACGTGCTGCACGACCGGGCCCGCGCCGACACCGGCCTGGACGATTTCGGACCCGAGGACTACCGGGAGCGCCTCGACCTCTACGTCGCCGGACTGCGTGAGATCGACATGCACGGGCCGGGAATCGTCAACTTTCACGCACAGTTGGTGCAGTGGTTGAAGAACCGGCTGCTGCTCACCGACCTGCTCAAGCGGCACCCGGAGATCCACGACATCGAGTTGCTGCCTCCGGTGGTGATCGCCGGTCTCCCCCGGTCCGGCACCACCCATCTGCACAATCTGCTGGCCGCCGCACCCACTTTCCGCAGCCTGCCGTACTGGGAGTCGGTCGAGCCGTTCCCGCTGCCCACCGAGGTGGGCCTCGTGCCCGATCCGCGGATCGGGCGGATGGATGTGGCCGTGCAGGTGATGAACACCCTGATGCCGCATTTCGCGTTGATGCACGAGATGACCACCGAGCACGCGCACGAAGAGATCCAGCTGCTGGCCAACGACTTCTCCACGATGCTGATGGACACACTCGCCGACGTTCCGCGCTGGAGCGACTACTACTGGTCCCGCGATCAGACCTCGTCGTATGAGTATCTGGCCACCCAGCTCAAGGCCCTGCAGTTCCTGCGCGGCGGGCGCCGCTGGATACTCAAGTCCCCACAGCACCTGGGTCAGCTTCCGGTGTTGGACAAGGTGTTTCCCGGCGTCGTGGTGGCGTTCACCCATCGCGATCCGGTGCCGGTGGCGCTGTCCATGATCGCGATGATCGCCTACAGCGAGCGGATGCACCGCGACACCGTCGACGTCGCGAGCATCGCCAACCGCTGGGTGGACCGGCTGGGGCAGCTGCTCGAAGGCTGTGTGCGCGACCGGCACGTGATCGGCCCGGAGCGATCGGTGGACATCCGCTTCGACGACTTCCTGGCCGACGAGCTGGGCGCCGCCGAACGGCTCTATGCCTTGGCCGGCGAGCCGTTCGACGACTCCGCGCGCGGCGCGATCACCGACTACCTCGCCGAGCACCGGCGCGGCCGGCTCGGCCGGGTGGCGACGTCGCCGGAGATGTTCGGCCTGGACCCGGATGCGGTGCGGGCACGGTTTGCCGGCTATGCCGAACGGTTCCTCGATGACTAGTCCGACCGTCGCGCCCGATGTCTTCTCCGCCGTCCTACCGGTCCTGAGTTACGAGCACACCGAGAGCCCGGCACAGGTGTACCCGCGGATCCGGGCCACCCGCACCGTGACCGCGGACACCGAGCTCGGCGGGTTCACCTTCCCGGCAGGCACTTTCCTGTATGTGAACACCTTCGCAGCCAACCGCGATCCGGAAAGCTACCAGGACGCGGCCCACCCCCTGGAAACCCATCCTCGGCATGAGCGGACCGACCAGCCTGGCGCTGGAGCTCGATTAGGGACCAAAGTCCCTACCCCTCGGGCCCTTCGCCTCGCGCGCGCGTGGGGGCCGGTTTCCTACCGTGAGCACATGACCTACGTGATCACCTCGGCCTGCGTTGACGTGATGGACAAGTCCTGTGTGGCGGAGTGCCCCGCGGACTGCATCTACGAAGGCGGACGCACCCTCTACATCAATCCGGACGAATGCGTGGATTGCGGTGCGTGCAAGATCGCCTGCCGGCTCGACGCTATCGAGTACGAGTCCGACCTCGAGGGCGCGGATCTCCTACACCTGGCCGACAATGCGGCGTTCTTCGAGACGGTGCTGCCGGGCCGGGACACCCCGCTGGGCACCCCCGGTGGCGCACGCGGGATCGGGCGGGTCGGCGTGGACACCCCACTGGTGGCCGCGATGCCGGTGCGCGAGACACCCGCGCACTGACCGGGTCACGCGACTCCGAGAGCCACCAGCACCGCGCCGGCGCCCACCCCCACGGCAGCGATCACCTCGGCGCCACCGAGGTTCGCCCCATCCAACGGCTTGATCGGCAACAGCATCGACGTGGTCATGATGAGCGCGGCGATGGCCAACGCACCGGCCAACGGAACGTCGAACCAGGCAACCTCGACGAAGAGGGCGAGGCTCAGTACCGCCGGCGTCAGCGGCCCGGCCAGGTGCACCTGCCGGGCCGAACCGGCGGCCACGAGCTCTGGCTGAGCTCCACGTTCCGCCGGGCCACGACGGCCAGGGACATCCATGCCGTCCCACGAAAGTTCTTGAACCGATCGGCTATCGGGTCCAGCCACTGCTTGCGAGATCGTCGCTCCTGGCCCCGGACGCCCGCCCCAGACCCAGACCCGCCATCGCGATGGCCAGTAACCCGATGCTCGCCGCGGGTGCGTTGGGTAGACGGCACCGTCGATGGTCAGATCGCGACACCGTAGTTCTCGGTTTCGAAGCCGTATCCGGTCAGCCCGAGTGCGTCTGCCCCAGTATCCACAGCGGAGTCGGGTCGCCCGGGCACGCGGCATCCGCCGCCCGATTCTCGGCGTCGAGCATCGGGTAGCGGTAGGGATAGCCGAAGTCGATGCCCGAGGTGGATCCGGGCAGCCCGACAGGCAGTGCGCGCAGTCCGGTCAGCTCCGGGGCGGGATCGCGGTCCACGACCGGGGTGGGATCGGTTACCGGAATGGGCAGCCGCGCCGCGGCCAGATGTGCCGCGGGGACGATACCGAGCAGGAGCAGCACGCCGAGCACGATCGCCGCGACTGGGGCCGACATACGCGTGCGCGGACGGGTGTCACCGAGCCAGTAAACCGCAGACGAGGGTTGGTTGTGCCGGAAACGTGCGAGGCGGCGGAACCCCGTCGGGGCCGGATCGGCCCAGCCCAAGCCAGGACAGCGCAAAACGCTTTGACGCAACGCTCGGGCGCGCTGCACAGGCAACCCCCAGTAGGCCTATCTCCCTGGCCTTTTGGTGCCACCAGACACCGAATTCAGCCCCGCCGATTGACCAGCAATACCTATAGCGGTAAGGTTTGCGGCGCCCGGTGGCGTGGATCACAGTTCCTCGCCGAAGTCCACATCCACAGCAGGAGTGACACCTCGATGCGTGGTCTGACCAACGGCCTGGAACGGTTCTCCACGACCTTGCCGGCCAGGCCCATGCGCGCCCTGGGCGGCTTCTTCGCGATGGCCCTCGATGTGCTGGTCCTGATCCCGCGCCGCCCGTTCGCCTGGCGGGAGTTCCTGCTGCAGGCCTGGTTCGTGGCCCGGGTCTCGATGATGCCCACGCTGATGCTGGCCATCCCGTTCACGGTGCTGATGGTGTTCACCTTCAACATCCTGTTGGTGGAATTCGGCGCCGCGGACTACTCCGGCACCGGGGCCGCCTACGGGACCGTCACCCAGATCGGGCCGGTGGTCACGGTGTTGGTGGTCGCCGGCGCCGGCGCCACCGCGATGTGCGCCGACCTCGGCGCCCGGACCATCCGCGAGGAACTCGACGCGCTGCGCGTGATGGGTGTCAATCCGATTCAGGCACTGGTGGTTCCGCGGGTACTCGCGGCGACCGTGGTCGCCACCCTGCTGTCCTCGGTGGTCATCATGGTCGGCCTCATCGGCAGCTTCGCCTTCGCGGTGTTCATCCAGCACGTCACGCCCGGGTCCTTCATCGGCGGGCTGACCGTCATCACCAAGGCACCGGACGTCATCATCTCGCTGATCAAGTCCAGCCTGTTCGGCCTGGCCGCCGGATTGATCGCCTGCTACAAGGGCGTGACCGTACAGGGCGGTCCGGCCGGCGTGGGCAATGCCGTGAACGAGACCGTCGTCTACACCTTCATGGCCCTGTTCGCGATCAACATCATCGCCACCGCCGTCGGCGTGCAGGCCACGCTGTGAGCATCAGCGCCCCGAGCGGGCTGCACCCGAAGCTGCAGCACATGTTCGCCGACCAGATCGCCGCCCTGACCCGCATCGGCCACCAGGCCAAGTTCTACTTCCAGACGCTCACCTCGATCCGCGCCGCACTGGTGCACTACCCCGGCGAGATGGTCCGGTTGATCGCCCAGATGAGCATGGGTACAGGCGCGTTGGCGATCATCGGCGGCACCGTGGTGATCGTCGGCTTCCTGACGCTGTCCACCGGCGCGCTGGTCGCCGTGCAGGGCTACAACCAGTTCGCCAACGTCGGCGTCGAAGCGCTGACCGGGTTCGCCTCGGCGTTCTTCAACGTGCGGCTCATCGCACCGGTGATCGCCGGCATCGCACTGGCGGCCACCATCGGTGCCGGGGCCACCGCGCAGCTCGGCGCGATGCGGATCAACGAGGAGATCGATGCGCTCGAGGTGATGGGTGTGCGGGCGGTGGCCTACCTGGCGTCCAACCGTGTAGTGGCCGGCGTCATCGTGGTGATGCCGCTGTACTGCGTCGCGATGCTGACCGCGTTCACCGCCGCCCGGGTCGGGACCACCGTGATCTACGGGCAGTCCAAGGGCGTCTACGACCACTACTTCAACACCTTCCTCAACCCGACCGACATCATCTGGTCCTTCTTCCAGGCGGTGCTGATGGCCGTGGTCATCATGCTGGTGCACACCTATTACGGGTTCACCGCCTCCGGCGGGCCCGCGGGCGTCGGCGAGGCGGTCGGCCGCGCGGTGCGCACCTCGATGATCTCGGCGGTGCTGGTGGTCCTCGGTGTCTCGCTGGCCGTCTACGGCCAGTCCGGCAACTTCAACCTGGCGGGTTAGGTCATGAAGCTCAGCGCCGATGACATCCACCCGCTGTGGTGGACCGCAGGTATGTTCACCACCATCGCCGCGCTGGTGGCGGTGTGCGCGGCAGCCTTCACCGGCACCTTCCGGCAGTACCTGCCGGTGACCGTGACCTCCGAGCGCACCGGCCTGGTGATGGAGACCGGCGCGAAGGTGAAGATGCGCGGCGTCCAGGTGGGCCGGGTCTCCGGAATCACCGGCGGCCGCACCCCGGTCAGTCTGCAGCTGGAGATCGACCCCGATCAGGCCGGGGCGATCCCGGCCAACATCGAGCCGGAGATCAAGGCCAGCACCGCATTCGGGGCCAAGTACATCGACCTTGTCGTCCCCGAGGACCCCAGCGCGGCCCGGCTACAGGCCGGCGCCGTGCTGCACTCCCGCAACGTGGGCACCGAGGTGAACACCGTCTTCGACAGCCTGGTCAGCATTCTCGACCAGGTCGACGTGCCGAAGGTCAAGTCGGTGCTGACGGCGCTGGCCGACGGGGTGCGCGGCAAGGGCGAGCGGATCGGTGCCGCCACGTCCGCCGCCAACGAGACGTTGCTGGCCCTCAACCCCCGGATGGACACGATCGCCGCGGACTGGCGTTCGGCCAAGGGGTTCAGCGACGCCTACAGCGCTGCGGCCCAGGACATTCTGGCCGCGATGGACGCGGCATCGGTCACCAGCGAGACGATCTCCTCCAACGCGAGCAGTCTCGACGCACTGCTGCTGAGCGCACTCGGCTTCGCGCACAGCGGGACCGATCTGCTGGTGAACACCAAGGACGATTTCGTCGAAACCGTCAACGTGCTGGAGCCGACCACCGCCCTGCTGCTCAAGTACAGCCCGTCTTACACCTGCACCCTGCAGGGCGCCAAGCTGTTCCTGGACAAGGCGGGCAATGAATGGTTCGGCGGCAACGGCCGCACCGTCTACCTCGACGCCGGTATCGCGCTGGGCGACGACCTCTACAAGTACCCGGAACACCTGCCGATCGTCGCGGCCAAGGGCGGCCCGGGCGGCAAGCCGGGCTGCGGATCACTGCCCGACGTCGCCAAGAACTTCCCGGTGCGACAGCTGATCACGAACACCGGATTCGGTAGAGGACTGGACTGGCGGCCCAACCCGGGCATCGCGCAGACCTGCGCCGCCGACTACTTCCCGGTCACCCGCGCCGTACCCGAGCAGGTCCACCTGGGGACCTGCATGCCCGGCCCTGCCCCCGGCCCGCCTCCCCCATATCCGGGCGGGCCGCCGTACGGCGCACCCTGGTACGCCGCCGACGGCACACCGCTGTTCCCCGGGCTTCCGGAAGTCCCGGCACCATGACCTCAAGGACCCAAGACCGTGTCTGACAACCTGCGTCGCGCTGCGATCAGCTTCACGGTGTTCGTGATCGTCTGTCTCATCGGGACATTCGCCCTGCTGGCGGTATTCGCCCAGTTCCGGTTCTCCGATGAGCAGCCCTACCGCGCCGTGTTCACCGATGTGAGCGGACTGGCCGAGGGAGACTTCGTCCGGATCGCCGGCGTCGAGGTCGGCAAGGTGAAGAGCATCGCCGTCACCGACGATTCGGTGGCCGTTGTCGAGTTCACCACCGATCCATCGGTCGAACTCACCACCGCCAGCCAGGCCGCGGTGCGCTGGGAGAACCCGATCGGCGACCGCTACCTGGCCCTGATGGACGGCGCGGACGACCGCAGAGCCCACCGGCTGGAACCCGGCGGCACCATCGATGTCGCCAATACCGTTGCCGCCCTGGACCTCGACACCCTGCTCGGCGGGTTCCGCCCGCTGTTCCGCGCATTGGATCCCGAGCAGGTCAACGCGTTGTCCAGCCAGCTGATCGGCGCGTTCCAGGGTGAGGGCGCCACCATCGACTCCTTCCTCGGCCAGGCGGCGCTGGTCACCAGCACGCTGACCGACCGCGACGAACTGATCGGTCAGGTGATCGGCAACCTGAACACGGTGATGTCGACGTTCGGTACCCAGAACAAGCAGTTCGGCAAGGCCGTGGACGCGATGTCGGACCTCATCGACGGATTGTCCGAACGACGCACCGATATGGCCAACACCCTCGCGCACACCAATGCCGCCGCCGCGACCATCGCCGACCTGATGACCCAGGCAAGGCCGCCGCTGAAGGACACCGTGGCCGAGACCGACCGGGTGGCCTCCATCGTGGCCGCCGATCACGAATGGGTGGACCACTACCTGGAGACCATCCCGCACTCCTACAAGGTGCTCAGCCGGCTCGGCATCATGGGCGACTTCTTCACTTTTTACCTCTGCGATCTCGTGCTCAAGGTCAACGGCAAGGGCGGGCAACCGGTCTATGTGAAGATGGCCGGCCAGGACACCGGGCGGTGTGAACCGAAATGAAACCCTTCTCCGAGCGCAATCACGTCCTGATCGGCGGTATCGGCAGCCTCGCGCTGATCGGAATCACCGTGGGCGCACTGCAATACAACAACCTGCCGTTCCTCAACGGGCGGGCGGACTACCAGGCGTACTTCGTCGAGGCAGGTGGCCTGCAGTCCGGGGCCGCGGTGCAGGTAGCGGGCTACCAGGTCGGCGAGGTCGGATCGGTGGATCTCGTGGGCGACCGGGTACTCGTCGAATTCGAGGTGGACAAGGGCATCCGGCTCGGTGAGCAGACCGAAGCCAACATCCGCACCAAGAGCCTGCTGGGCGCGAAGGTCCTGGAGATCTCGCCGCGCGGTGACGGCCGGCTGTCCGAGGCCATCCCCGTCGAACGCACCCGCGCCCCGTACCAGTTGCCGGACGCCCTCGGCGATCTGTCCGCCACCATCGACGGGCTCGACACCGAGACGGTCTCCGGCTCGTTGGCCACGCTGGCCGAGACATTCAAGGACACCCCGGCCGAACTGCGGGCCGCCGTGCAGGGGGTGGGCGACTTCTCCAAGACGCTCAGCACCCGCGACGAGGCGCTGCGCAGCCTGCTCGCCAATGCGAACACCGCCAGCACGGTGCTCTCCGAACGCGCCGCGGACATCACCGAACTGGTCGCCGACAGCAATGCGCTGCTGGCCGAACTGCGCACCCAAAACGATGCGCTGGCGGCCATTTCGGGCAATCTGTCCGCACTCGCGGTGCAGTTGAAGGGCTTCATCGCCGACAACCGCACCCAGCTCAAGCCCACCCTGGACAAGCTCAACGTCGCCCTGTCGATCGTCGACAAGCACAAGGAGGGCCTGCAGCAGGCCATCAAGTACCTCAACCAGTACGCGATGTCGCTGGGTGAATCGGTGGCGTCCGGGCCGTTCTTCAAGGCCTACATCGCCAATCTGCTTCCCGGCCAGTTCATCCAGCCCTTCGTGGATGCGGCGTTCTCCGATCTCGGGCTGGACCCGAACGTGCTGCTGCCCTCGGAACGCACCGACCCGCAGACCGGCCAGCAGGCGACACCGGCGCTGCCGGTGCCCTTCCCGCGCACCGGACAGGGCGGTGAGCCCCGGCTCACCGTGCCCGACGCGATCACCGGCAAGCCCGGCGATCCGCGCTACCCGTACCGCGAACCGCTGCCCGCACCGCCGCCGGGCGGTCCGCCGCCGGGCCCGCCCGCCGTCATCGAGACAGGACAGTGATGACCTCACGAAAGCTGCGCTGGGCCACCGCTATCGCACTGGTGCTCCTGCTCGCGGGTGGAATCGCCGTGCAGGGCCGGCTGATCGGCGCCCTGAACCGGATGCAGGTGGTCGCCTACTTCGACAACAGCAACGGGCTGTTCGAGGGCGACGAGGTGCGGATCCTCGGGGTACGCGTCGGCCGGATCGAACGCATCGTCCCGGAGCCGACCCGGGCCAAGGTCACGTTCTGGATCGACGACAAATACCAGGTACCCGCCGACGCCCGGGCCGCGATCATCGCACCGCAGTTGGTCACCGCACGTGCCATCCAGCTCACCCCCGCCTACACGGGCGGGCCGACGCTGGCCGACGGTGCGGTCATCGACCAGGACCGCACCGCCGTCCCGATGGAGTGGGACGACCTGCGCCAGCAGCTGGGCAAGCTCACCGATGCCCTGCAGCCCACCGAGACCGGCGGGGTGAGCACCCTCGGTGCCTTCATCGACACCGCCGCGGACAACCTGCGTGGGCAGGGCGCCGATCTGCGCCAGACGGTCATCGCGATGTCCGAGGCGTTCTCCGCGCTCGGTGACCGCAGCAAGGACATGTTCTCCACCGTGAAGAATCTGTCCGTCGTGGTGAACGCGCTGCAGGACAGCTCCGGACTGCTGCGCCAGCTCAACGGGAACTTCGCGGCCGCCACCGCGGCGCTGAACAGTTCGCCGGGCGCGGTGGGAAATGCACTGCGCGACATCGACGATGTCGTCGCGGACACCACCGCCTTCATCACCGAGAACAAGGAGACCCTGGGCACCACCACCGACCAGCTGGCCTCCATCACCACCGCCGTGACCGGCAGTCTCGACGATGTCGAGCAGGCACTGCACCTGTTCCCCAACACCCTGCAGAACTTCATCAACATCTACCAACCGACGCAGCAGGGCATCACCGGCGCGCTGACCCTGCAGAACTTCGCCAACCCGATCTCGTTCCTGTGCGGCGGTATCCAGGCCGCCTCCCGGCTCAACGCCGAGCAATCCGCGAAACTCTGCGTCCAGTACCTGGCACCGATCATCAAGAACCGGCAGTACAACTTCGTGCCGTTGGGCGCGAACTATTTCGTCGGTGAGACCGCACGGCCCAACGAGTTGACCTATTCCGAGGACTGGCTGCGGCCGGACTTCCGGCCCACCCCGGTGCAATCGCCCGATCCCGCCGCCGGCCTGACCGGCATGATGGTTCCCGGGGGCGGCTCATGAGGCGCCACTGGCTCACCGCGGCACTGCTGACCCTCGCGCTGGCCGTGACCGGGTGTGAATGGCAGGGCCTGAACTCGCTGCCGATGCCCGGCACCGAGGGCGGCGGCCCGGGATCGTTCGTCGTCCAGGCCCAGCTGCCCGATGTCGGCTATATCCAACAGAATTCGCGGGTCCGGGTCGGCGACGCGAATGTCGGGACAATCACCAAGATCGAGCGCCAGGGCTGGCACGCGCTGGTGACCATGACGCTCAACGGCGACGTCGACCTGCCTGCCAACGCGACGGCCAAGGTCGGCCAGACCAGTCTGCTCGGCTCGCTGCACATCGAACTCGCGGCGCCGACCGATGTGCCGCCGATGGGGCGCCTGCACGAGGGATCGCTGATCACGCTGGAGAACGCGCGCAGTTATCCGGGCACCGATCAGACCCTGTCGGCACTGTCGCTGGTCCTCAACGGCGGCGGCATCGGCGAGATCCAGGACATCACCGTCGCGTTCGCGACGGCCTTCGCGCAACGCGAGGGTGAGGTGCGCAGCCTCATCGAGCAACTCAACGAGTTCGCCGGCAAGGTGAACGCGCAGACCGACGACATCCTCGCCGCGACCGAGAGTTTCAACGGTCTGGTCGGTGAGGTGGCCGAGCAGAAGCCGGTGCTGGACCGGGCGATCGGCTCCATCCCGGATGCTCTTGCGGTGCTGGCCGAGCAGCGCGGCAACCTCGTCGAGGTCGCCGATTCCTTCGGCAAGTTCAGCGCGCTGGCCACCGACACGGTCAAAGGTAGCAAGCAGAACCTGGTCACCGAGTTGCAGCAGATCGCACCGGTGCTGCGGTCGCTGGCCGACGCCGGCCCGGACCTGACCCGGTCGCTGGACTTCATCGGGACCTTCCCGTGGCCGAAGGGGCCGCTGGACAACTGGATTCGCGGCGACTACGCCAACATCACCGCGATCCTGGATCTGACGTTGAGCCGCATCGACAACACCTTGTTCACCGGGACCCGATGGGAGGGCGACCTGACCGAGCTGGAGATGCAGTGGGGCCGCACCATCGGCCAGCTGCCCAGCCCGTACACGGGCGGCAACCCGCTCGTCGCACCGTACCGATTCGATCAGGGGCCCTGATATGCGTCTCACCAAATGGATCAAGATCCAGCTGACGATCTTCACCACCGTCGCCGTGGTCGCCGGCTCGATCATGGCGTTGGGCTACATCAGGATTCCCGCGA
Source organism: Mycolicibacterium aurum (assembly GCA_900078775.1). Lineage (GTDB taxonomy): Bacteria > Actinomycetota > Actinomycetes > Mycobacteriales > Mycobacteriaceae > Mycobacterium > Mycobacterium aurum_A. Next base: position 1,439,007 of record LT549889.1, on the reverse strand, counting down.
TGCTCGGCATCGGCCGGTACACCGTCACGATGGAACTGGCCCAGGGCGGCGGGCTGTACGAATCGGCGAACGTGACCTACCGCGGCACCGAGGTCGGCCGGGTCACCGCGGTGCGGCTGACCGAAACCGGCGTCCAGGCCGAGTTGTCGCTGCGTTCGGATGTGCCGATCCCCAGCGACCTGGTGGCCGAGGTGCACAGCGTGTCGGCGATCGGCGAGCAGTATGTGGCCCTGCTGCCGCGCAGCGCCGACGCACCGGCCCTGCGCGACGGCGACGTCATCGCCCTGGCCGACACCAGCGTCCCGGCCGAGATCGGCGGGCTACTCGACGCGACCGACCGTGGCCTGCAGGCCATCCCGCGGGACAGCCTGCGCACCGTCATCGACGAGAGTTACACGGCGGTGGGCGGTTTGGGCCCGGAACTGTCCCGGCTCGTCGACGGCACCACCAGCCTCGCGGTGGATGCCCGGGAGAACCTGGGCCCGATCATCGATCTGATCGAGAAGTCCGGCCCGTTGATGGACTCCCAGGCCGAGACCGCCGATTCGATCCACACCTGGGCGGCGCAGCTCGCCGGCGTCACCCGTCAAGTGGCCGATCACGACACCGCGGTCGCCGGGATCATCCGCGACGGTGCGGCGGCCGCGGACCAGGCCCGCGATCTCATGGACCGGCTCGCGCCGAGCCTGCCGGTGCTGATGTCGAATCTGGCCGGTATCGGGAATCTCGCACTGACCTACCACCCCGGTGTGGAGCAGCTACTGGTGCTGCTGCCGATGGGCGTACAGGTCATGCAGGCAGGCACCGTGGCCAATCAGGACACCAAGCACCCCGGCCTGATCCTGTCGTTCAACCTGAACCTGAACCTGCCGCCGCCGTGCACCACCGGCTATCTGCCGGCCCAGCAGCAGCGCATCCCGTCCATGGTGGACACCCCGGACCGGCCGGCCGATGACCTGTACTGCCGCATCCCGCAGAACTCGTGGATGGCGGTCCGCGGCGCGCGAAACCTGCCGTGCATGACCAAACCCGGGAAGCGGGCGCCGACCGCGCGGCTGTGCAACAGCGACGAGGAGTACGTGCCGCTCAACGACGGGTTCAACTGGAAGGGCGACCCGAACGCCACGATGTCCGGGCAGGACGTGCCGCAGGGCCCGCCGGCGTCGGCCGCTGCGCCGGTGCCGCCGATCGCGACCGCGCATTACGACCCGGCCACCGGTAGCTATCTGGGGCCCGATGGCCAGGTACACACCCAGGCCGATCTGGCACCGGCTGCCGGGCCCAAGACCTGGGAGGGCATGCTGGTGCCGCCCGCGCCGTGATCAGGCGGTGGACTCCGCGCCGGCCGCCTCGTAATTCGGGTTGGTCGTCACACCGTAGAGGAAGCTGCGCAGACGCTCGGCGAACAGTTCCTTGGCGGTCAGGTCGTTGGCCGCGATCGCGTTGGCCAGGTGCGGGAAGTCCGCCGGATCCACCGGCGGGAACAGTGCGTGCCGGCTGCGGGGCTTGCGGGCCGCTTCGGCCAGGACGGCACCGATGCACAGGGTTTCCATGCCGTCCAGGATCGGCACGTGCAGATGCGCGGGAACACCCGAGTCCTCCAGGAAACGGGCGGCGTCTTCGAAGCTGCCGACCAGGGTCTCGCGCGGCAGATGCTCGATGAGCACGGTGGCCGCATTGCGGTGCCGCAGCACCGATTGCCGGAAGTTCAGTGCCAGACTCACGAAGTACTCGGGCCAGTCCGGGCCGGGCGAACGACGCGGCCGGATCACCGATTTGCCCGCGATGTGGCGGGCTATCGCGGTCATGATCTCGTTCTTGTCCGCGAAGTGGTGATATAGCGAGGGCGCACGCACCCCCAGGTGTGCGGCCAGCCGCGGCAGACTGAACGCGCTGATGCCCTCGGCATCGATGATCTCGATCGAGGCCTCTACGGCGGCAGCCTTGCTGATCAGTGGTTTTGACGGCCGGGCCATGTCAAAGGTCCCCCTGTTCGCGTGTGCGGGCGTGCCCGTGGCGTTTCGACACTATACGACCGGCGACCGACGGAAGATGCACGTCAGCGCCTGCCGCGCAGCCCGAGTCGGCGTCGCCAGTCGTGCGCACCCAGCATCCGCACCGCGCGTGCCATGAATCGGGAACGGGCCGGGTTGACCGGATACCACAGAGGTTCGGACTTCAGCGAGAACCGCTCCACCACCACCGACTGCTGTCGGCAGTACTTCAGCACACCTTGGGCGCCACCGAATCTGGTGCCCAACCCTGAGTTCTTCCATCCACCCATCGGCACCGGCAACTGGAAGGTGGCCACCAGCGCGTTGTTCACCGACACCGAACCGGCCTCGATCCGCCGGGACAACCGATCGGCGCGGCGGGGATCTCGCGTCCACAGGCTCGAACTCAACCCGTAGTCGGAATCGTTGGCCAGGGTGATGGCCTCGTCCTCGTCGGCGACCCGCATGACCGCCAGCGTCGGCCCGAACGTCTCCTCGCGCATGCACTTCATCGAGTGGTCCACATCGACCAATATCGTGGGCCGGAAACAGTTTCCGGCGGCCCGCTCGCCACCGACCAATACCCGGGCGCCCTTGGCCACCGCGTCGGCGACGTGGTCGGCGACGATGTCGACCTGGGTCGTGGTGACCATGGCCCCGATGTCGGTGCTGTAGCTGCCGGGGGCATCCATGCCCTGGCGCAACGCCGTCACCTTCTCGGTGAGCAATTCCAAAAACTCGTCGTACACCGGAGCCTCGACGTACACCCGCTCCACGCCGACACATGCCTGCCCGGAGTTGGTCATGCCGCCCCACACCGCCGCGCCGGCGGCCCGTTCCAGATCGGCGTCGGCCAGCACGATGAGTGCGTCCTTGCCGCCGAGTTCCAGGCTGCACGGGATGAGGCGTTCGGCGCAGCGCACCGCGATGGCCCGGCCGGTGCGCACCGACCCAGTGAACATCACCATGTCGACCTCGTCGACGACCGCCGCGCCCGCGGCACCGGCGCCGGTGGCGACCGCGAGCACCGGTGGTGCGCCGATCTCCTCGCGCCAGCCGCGGACAGCCTCGCTCCAGGACAGCGGCGTCACCTCAGACGGCTTGGACACCACCGCCGCACCCGCGACCAGGGCGCCGACCACGTCCATCATCGGACCCGCCAGCGGACCGTTCCACGGGGTGATCAGGCCGACCAGCTGGTGCGGGCGCGCCTGCACCCGCAGTCGCCGGACCGCGTTGGCCGGCCCGGCCGAGCGCACCTGACGGTCGGCCAGGAACCGCTCGGCGTTGGAGGTGAAGTAGTTGATCACGTCGACGGCGACCGACATCTCCAGTGCGGCATCCGCCCAGGACTTGCCGGTCTCCTGCTGGACGAGCTCCAGTAGTCGCCGCTCGTTGTCGAGCAGCCAATCCAGCCAACGCAGCAGGTGCGCGCTGCGACCGGCGGGCCCGAGCAATTCCCAGGCCGGTTGCGCCTCCCGCAACTCGGTGCAGACGTCTGCGACCTCGTTCGCCGTCATATCGCGCACCGACCCGACCACGCCTCCGGTAGCCGGGCAGCGGACCGTAATTTCAGCCACCACCGCACTCCTCGAATCTCGCGGCGCACCGAGCGCCGATCACCTCAGCCTAGACGCCAATTCATCTAACGCCTATAGTTTTAGCCCGACGGAATCGATTGGCCCGCAATCCCGAAGAGGATATCGATGAAGATTCGACTCGATCGCCCCAAGTGCGCCGGGCACGCTCAGTGCTACGCCGTCGATGCCGACCTCTTCCCCATCGACGACGAGGGCTACTCCGTGCTCGAAGAGCACACGGTGGCACCCGGCGATGAGCAGGCCACCCGTGACGGCGTGAACTCCTGCCCCGAGTTGGCACTGATCCTCGACGAGGACTGACCGGCTTTTCCCTATTTCGGCTAGCCCGCTTTGCAGCGGGCCGCTTCGCCATGCCGAATAACCGCCAGTTCAGAGGGAACTTTCTGCGACATTTTCAGACCCTTCATTGACGCCGATTACCTATTGTCGTAAGGTTTGCGTCGTCAGTGGTGCGGGTCACAGAGAACTACCCGGATCCCCGGTCAGCCCCGGTGACACACCGCATTCGCACTCGCGCGGCGTCGGCCGTATTCACCCAAAGGAGGGTCATGAGACTGCAGGGCAAGGTTGCGTTGATCACCGGCGCCGGTTCCGGTCTGGGCCGGCACTGCGCACAGCTGTTCACCAGCGAGGGCGCCCGGGTCGCCATCGTCGACATCGACAGCGACCGCGCCGAGCAGACCCTCAAGCTGGTCACCGAGGCGGGCGGCGACGCCATCGCCATCACCGCCGATGTGGCCGACCGCGCGCAGATCACCGCCGCCGTGGACCAGACCGTCGCCCACTACGGCAAGCTCGACATCGCCTGGGCCAACGCCGGCATCGTGTCCCGCGGCGGCGTGCCCACCGTGGCCGGTGGCGAGTTCGTGGCCTTCGAAGACCTCACCGAGGCGGACTGGCAGGACGTCCTCGGGGTCAACCTGTCCGGCGTCGTGTACACCGCCCAGGCCGCGGTCCCGCATCTGAAGGCCAATGGCGGCGGCACCATCCTGGCCACCTCCTCGGCAGCCTCGATGGTCGCCTACCACAACATCGCCATGTACTCGGCCACCAAGGCCGGCGTGAACGGTCTGGTGCGCGGGCTCGCACTTGATCTGGGCCGCTTCGGGATTCGGGTCAACGCCATCGCCCCGACGCACGGTATGTCGCCCAACTTCCTGATGCCTCCGGGCAGCCCGGTGGTCGGAGCCTCCTACGAAGAGGTGGCCGGCCCGTGGAACCCGACGGTCTCCCCCATCCCGCTCAAGCTCAACCGTCCGCCGTCACTGGCCGACAACGCCAAGGTCGCACTGTTCCTGGTGAGCGACGACTCGGCTTACATCTCCGGTGCCACGATCGGCTCCACCGATGGCGGCACCCTGTCCCGGGTCGGCATGTGGTTCGAAGAGGACCTCAACCCCGAAGCCGTCAACTAAAGAGCCGTGAGGAGCATCCGATGACCACCACTGAACCGGCTTCCACCGATCCTGGGCTGGCCGCCCTGACCGTCGACTTCGACGTCTATGACGCCGCGCTGGCCTCCCCCGTCGACGTCATGCAGGACCGCGTCGCCGAACTCGCGGCCAAAGGCCCGATCGTCTACTCGACCGCGCACGGCGGGCACTGGGTCGTCACGCATTACGACGAAATCCACAAGATCCTCACCGATGCGGAGACCTTCTCCAGCTACCCGAACAACCTGGTGACGCCGGCCGACTTCGGCCGCTTCATCCCGCTGGAGCTCGATCCGCCGGAGCACACCGCCTACCGGCATGCGCTGCAGCCGCTGTTCAGCCCGCAGCGGATGAAGAAGCTGGCCGACGACATCCGGGTTCAGGTCAACGAACTCATCGACGCGTTCGCGTCGAAGGGTGAGGCCGAGTTCATCTCCGCCTTCGCCCACGAACTGCCCGCCCGGGTCTTCCTGTCGCTGATGGACTGGCCGATCGCGGACGCCCCGATGTTCACCGAGGCCACCGACGCGGTGCTGTTCGGCAAGCCGGGCGGCACCAAGGAAGAGTCCGATCAGGTCATGATGATGGCCGCGATGACGGTCGCCGGCTACTTCAACAACATCATCGCCGAGCGGCGCGCCAACCCGGGTGAGGACGCCACCTCCAAGCTGATCAACACCGAGGTCGAATTCGACGACGGCAAGCGGCTGCTCAACGACGAAGAGCTGTTCCGGATGTTCTTCCTGCTGCTGATGGGCGGGTTGCACACCGTGCAGGGTTCGCTGGCCTGGACCGTGGCGCACCTGTCGCGCAACCCCGAGCAGCGCGCCGCGCTGGTCGCCGACCCGACCCTGGTCCCCAAGGCGGTCGAGGAGATCCTGCGCATCGAGGCCGCCGTCATTCCCGGCCGTCGTGCCACCAAGGACGTCGAGATCGGCGGGGTGCGGATCGCCAAGGACGACATGCTGATCCTGCTGCTGTGCGGCGCGAACCGCGATCCCAAGCAGTTCACCGATCCGGCCACGCTGGAGATCACGCGTAGCCCGAACCGGCACCTGTCCTTCGGTGCGGGTGTGCACCGTTGTCTCGGTTCGCATCTGGGCCGCATCGAGCTGACCATCGCACTCGAGGAACTGCACCGCCGTATCCCGGATTACGCACTGGTGGAGAGCGATCCGCCGGTGTGGCACTCCACCCAGGTCCGCGGCTGCGCCCGGATGCCGATCACCTTCACCCCGGAGAAGTGAGGTCGCCATGACCACTTCCCTGCCTCGTCAGGACCGGATCCGGCGCGCCATCGAACTGCTGCGCAACGACACCACCGACAAGTTCGACGACGTGGTCGGTTTCTCTGCCGACGAGTTCACCGATCCGGTGCTCGCCCAACAGGAACGCGACCGGGTGTTCGGCAAGGTGCCCTCGATCGTGGCGCACGGGTCCGAGATCGCCAAGACCTACGACTTCGTCACCGTGGCGATGCCGCGCAACAACATCATCGTGGTCCGTCAGAAGGACGGCAGCGTAAAGGCGTTCGTCAACCTGTGCCGGCACCGTGGCGCGTTGTTGGAGGAGGCCGAGAAGGGCCGCTGCCGGGTCTTCTCCTGCCCGTATCACCGGTGGTCCTACGATCCGGACGGGTCGCTGCGCACCATCACCCGGGACAACACGTTCGGCGATGTCGAGCGCGAGCGGCAGGGTCTCATCGAGATCCCGTGCGAGGAACGGCACGGCTTCATCTGGGTGGTGGACAACGCCCAGGAGAGCATCGACGTCGCCGCCTGGCTGGGCCCCGAGATGGACACCATCATGGCCGGCTACAACCTGGACAAGCTGGTGTGTTACCGGGCCGCCGGCTTCGATGAGCCGACCAACTGGAAGCTCATGCAGGACGCGTTCCTGGATGGTTACCACATCCAGTACGCGCACCCGAACACCGCCGGCAAGGTCATCCACACCAACGTGATGGCGTTCGAGGACTTCGGCCGGCATCTCCGGTTCATCGCGCCCCGCAAGACGATCGACCGCTGGCTCGAAGAGGATCCCGGTGACACCCCGCTGGATCCGTATGTCACCGAGACCCACTTCCTGCTGCCCAACAGCACCCTGCTGCGTCAGCCGGATCACTTCCAGCTGTTGACCTTCCGGCCCGATCAGAAGGATCCGACGAAGTCGCGGATGGAGCAGCGGCTGATGGTGCCCCCGGTGGAGGAATCCGGCATGGATCCCGAGCACTGGGCCAAGCGGTGGGACAAGAACTGGCAGATCCTGCTGGCCGTGCTGCATCAGGAGGACTTCCCGTTGCTGCGGAACTCCCAGCGGGGTATGGCCAGCGCGGACGCCGGGGACATGCTGCTGGGCCGCAATGAAACCGCCAACCAGCTGTTTCGGCGCGAGATCAAGAAGCTGCTCGCCGAAGGCGACCGCACGCCCAGCTGATGATCAAATACGAATGGCGACGCGAGCTGGACAGCAGTGAGATCGCCGAACTGACAGATCTTCTGGAGCGGGCCGCACAGTACGACGCCGAACCCGAGTACACCACGATCCGGTTCGCCGATGTGCTGCAGTCTATCTCGCAACCGCATGCGCATCATCTGATCATCTGGATGCTGCCGTACGGCACTACGTTGGATGAGCCCGATCGGCCCGAGCGGATCGCCGGGCTGCTGCGCCTGGTCGACCGCGGGGGCGACGCCGCCGAGGCGGCCATCGTGATCGACCCGGACCTGCGCTCCATCGGGATCACCACACTGTTCCTGGAGCGGGCCGGCCTGGACACCGCTTCCCCCGAGGGGTGGCTGGGCACCGGTGCGCACAGCATCAGCGCGTGGGCACAGGGCAACCACCCGGCCGCCGGCCGACTGGCCGACCGCTTCCTCATCCCGCGTACCCGGCGGGTGTGGAAGCTGATCCGCTCTACCGGGGGCACAGCCGGGCCGGGCCGGACTGCGGACCTGGCCGGAGTGTTCACCCTCGACCTCACCCCGGTGTCCTCCGAGGAGTTCGGCGCCTGCGCCACCGTCACCGACTACCGGGTCGATCCCGGCGCCGGCCCCGAGGTCCGGCGGCAACTGATCGAGACGGCGGCGGCTGATGCCCGCGATGCCGGACTCACCGGGGTGATCATGCACGTCGACTCCGGCGATGCCGATTGGGTGAACACCTGCCGTCTGGCGGGCTTTCAACATGACCGCACCGATGTGCGCTTTGAAGTTAGGTGATCTGCAGATGACGACACGCACCGATTCAACGGTGCCCCCGGACCTGGCCGGCACGGTCGAGGCGCACGGCAAAGCCGTTGCCGCCGCGGATCATTCGACGGTGCTGGCCGACTTCCTGCCGGATCGGGTCGGCCAGTTGATCGCGGCGGCGGACGTGCCCAGGGATCTACGTGGCGCCGAGGTGCAGTCCATCCGCGACGTCGGGGACGGCTTCTTCGACGCCGTCATCCGCTACACCAAGCCCGATGGCACCTGGTTCGAACTGCGCGGCCGTTGGCAGAAGTTCGACGGCAGCTGGCGGGTGTTCAGCGTCCGCAACATCCCCGACACTCCCCCGTGGATGAATGCCACCGGGCCTGCCCACGACGGGCTGGACGCCCCGCACTGGGAAGGGTTGCGCCGCAACGAGCTCCTGCTACAGCGTTGCGGGTCCTGCCGGTCCTGGGTTTGGTCCCCCCGGCCGCTCTGCCCGAACTGCCACAACTTCGACATGGACTGGGAGCAGGTGGAGCCCGTCGGCACCGTCTATTCCTGGACCCGCACCTGGCAGCCGTTCACCAAGGAAGCCACCGGGCATCTGCCCTACACGGTGGTGCTGGTCGAGCTGCCCGGCGCCGGCGGCCGCCGGGTGCTGGGCGTGCTGACCCCCGCCGATGGCGTCACCCCGCAGATCGGCGCCACGGTGCGCGGCCACATCGAACAGCCACCGAACGACGAGCACTGGCCGTTGGTCCGCTGGCATCCGGAAGGACACAGCTCGTGAGCGGATTCCGCGGCGCCACTTCGGTTGTCGGGGTCGGTACCACCGAGTACTACAAGCGCGGCACCAGCCCGCTGGGTTCCTCGCAGCTGGTGGCTCAGGCCATCCTGCGGGCCTGCGAGGACGCCGGCGCCGATCCCCGCTCGGTGGACGGGTTCGTGTCCTACGGCGACGACGAAACCGAGGGCACCGCCATGGCCGCGGCCCTGGGCATCCGTGAACTGCGCTGGTCCACCATGGTGTGGGGCGGCGGCGGTGGTGGCCTGGCCGCCGCGGTGAACGCGGCCGCGGCCGCGTTGTACAGCGGGCAGGCCACCTGCGTGGCGGTGTACCGCGGGCTCAGCGAGGCCGATAACGGACGCCGGGCGTTCGCCAAGGGTCACCTCGGCTCGCTGTATTCGGCGCACGGCGTGCTGGCGCCCCCGCAGATCTGCGCGCTGCGCACCCAGCGGCTGATGGAGGTCGACGGGGTGCCGCGCTCGGCGCTCGAGGCGATCGCGATGGCCAGCTATCACCACGCCCAGAACAATCCGGCGGCGGTGGGCTACGGCAATCCGCTCGACCACGAGCGGTATCACCGCAGCCGCTATATCTCCGAACCGCTGCACCTGTTCGACTGCTCCCGCGAGAACGATGGCGCCGCAGCCATTCTGGTGGTCAGCACCGAACGCGCCGGGGACTACCGGGGCATACCGGCGGTCATCCTGTCCGGTGTGCAGGGCTCCGGCGCCGGCTGGACGGAGTCCACCGAGAACGAGGAGCGCTACAGCTCGGCCGGGTTCCACCCGGAACTGGTCGTCCGGCTGTGGGAAGGCGCGGGCATCACGGCCGGTGACGTCGACGTCGCGCAGGTGTACGAGAACTTCACCGGCCCGGCGGTGGCCGCGATGATCGACCACGGGCTGTGCCCGCCCGGCCCGGAGGCCGGGGAGTTCCTCACCCTGGAGAATCTGATCGCGCCGAACGGGGTACTGCCGATCAACACCTCCGGCGGCAACCTCGCCGAGGGGTTCGTGCACGGGATCGGGCTGGCCCTGGAGGCCGTCCGGCAGATCCGGGGCGGCTCGGCCAACCCGGTGCCCGGCGCGGAGATCTCGCTACTGATCGGCGGGCCGATGGCTCCGCTGGTGAGCTCGACGGTCTTCGGATCCCCTGCCACCATCTGATTCCCCCGCTAGGTTCGGTCCCGAACCACCGATGCCGAACGTCGACGCCGAAGGAGAAACATGGCCGCCACCGTGGGGTCCGCACTGAACTGGTGGGCCCGCACCAAGGGTGATCAGACCGCGATGGTCCTGAGTGAGGACTCGGTGACCTATCGCGATCTGGCGCACTGGTCGAGTCGGCTGGCCCGCAGGCTCACCGCCGACGGTGTGCAACCCGGTGACCGGGTGGGCCTACTGTCCCCCAACGCCATCCAGTGGCCGGCCGCCGCCCTGGCCGTCGTCAAGGCCGGCGCGGTGCTGGTACCGCTGAACGCCCGCCTCAAGCCGGCCGAGATCCGTAAGGTCGCCGACGACTCGGGTATCAGCCTGGTGTTGGCCGGGCCGGAGCATCGCGATACCGCCGTCCAAGCGGCCGCCCTGGGCGACGCCTTCGGGGTGCTGGACTTCGGTGTGGTCGATGCCGTGCGCGCCGGTGAGCCAGACGACTTCGGTGTCGAGCGAGCCGTGGACGAACCCATCGCGGTGATCTTCACCAGCGGTTCCACCGGCCTGTCCAAGGGCGTCATCCTGACCACCCAGACGCTGCTGAACATCGTGTTGGAGAACACCCTCACCGAGGAGGGCTTCCGGCCCGGATCGGTGTCGCTGTTGGTGCTGCCGCTGGCCTTCACCCCAGGCCTGGTCTTCGGGTTGTTGATGACGACCATCCTGGGCGGGACGCTGGTGATCGAACCGGAGCTCAACCCGTCCCGGGCGGTCACCCTGATCGAGAAGCATGGCGTGCAGACCTTGTTCGGGGTGCCGCTGATCTTCGAAGCGATCTCGCGGGCACCGGAATTCGCCGACGCGGACCTGCGGTCGCTGCAGACCGCGATCGTCGGCGGCGCGGCGGTGCCGGTGGATCTGCTGCACCGCTGGGCCGAGAAGGATGTACTGCTGCGGCAGATCTACGGCATGACCGAGGCGGGCGGCGTCGCGACGGCCACCCTGAAGTCCGAGGCATTGGCGCATCCGGATTCCTGTGGCAGCGGGTCGATCTTCACCGAGGTGCGGGTGATGAACGCCGATGGCACGCTGGCCGACGCCGGGGTGCCCGGTGAGATCGTGGTGCGCGGGCCGCTGGTGACGCCGGGGTACTGGAACGACCCCGAGACCACGGCGGCCGCCATCTACGGCGGCTGGTTGCACAGCGGCGACCTGGGCGTCTGCGACGACGACGGCCGGGTGAAATTCGTCGACCGCAAGAAGGACCTGATCATCTCCGGCGGCATCAACATCTCCCCGGTGGAGTTGGAGGCGGTGATCGCCAAGCTGGCCGGCGTCGCCGAGGTCGCCGTCATCGCCGTGCCCGACGAGCGGTTCGGCGAGACACCCGCCGCGATCATCACGCCCGCCGACGACAGCGTGGACGAGGCCACCGTGATCGCGCACTGCGCCGAACAGCTGTCGGACTACAAGGTGCCCCGCTATGTGGTGCTGCGGGCCGAGGCGCTGCCCCGGCTGCCCAGCGGCAAGCTCGACAAGGTCTCGATCCGCGCCGAGTACGGCGACGTGCCCAGCCGGTTCGCCAAGGTCCGCTAGAGGCAGTAGATCGACTTGGTGGTGTGGTAGGCATCGAGTCCCTCGGGCCCGAGCTCACGTCCGAGCCCGCTGGACTTGATGCCACCGAACGGTGAATTGATGTCCAGCTGATAGTGATTCACACCCACCGAGCCGGTGTGCATGGCGCGGGCGATGTCGGCGGCGCGGGCGCTGTCCTGCGACCACACCGTGCCGGCCAGGCCGAATTCGGTGTCGTTCGCCAGCGCGACGGCCTCGGCCTGGTCGCGGTAGGCCGTGACGGTGATGACCGGGCCGAAGATCTCCTCCTGGGCCAGCCGATCCCGGTTGTCGACGTCGGCGAACACCGTGGGTGCGACGTACCAGCCGCGTTCCTTGGGAATGTTGCCGCCGGCGACCAGCCGGGCATTCGAGGCGCGGCCGATCTCGATGTACTCCAGCACCCGCTCACGCTGGCGCTCGCTGACCAGCGGGCCGATGTCGGTCTTGTCGTCCAGCGGGTCGCCCACGACGAGGCTGTCGGCCAATCCCGCGATGGCGGTGACGAATTCGTCGTAGCGGGATTCCGGGACCAGGATCCGCGAGCTCAGGTGACAGGTCTGCCCGTTGTTGACGAAGGAGGCGGTGCGCAGCCCGGCGATGGTGGTGGGCAGGTCGGCGTCGTCGAGGATGATCGCGGCGGACTTGCCGCCGAGTTCCAGGGTGACCGGGCGGATCAGCTGTCCGCAGGTCGCGCCGATGGCCCGGCCGGCGGCGGTGGATCCGGTGAAGGCGATCTTGTCGACGCCGGGATGGCTGACCAGGTGCGCGCCCGCCGCCATGCCCCCCGGGACGACGCTGAGCACGCCCGCGGGTAAGCCGGCCTCGTGGGCCGCTTCGGCGAACACCAGGGCGTCCAGGGCGGTTTCCGGGGCCGCCTTGAGGATCACCGCGCAGCCGGCGGCCAGTGCGGGTGCGATCTTCATGATGGCCAGCGCCTGCGGGTAGTTCCACGGGGTGATGGCGCCGACGACGCCGACGGGTTCGCGGCGCACCACGGTGTGCCCGATCAACGCGGGGCGGGTCTCTTCGGCCTGCCAGGTGGCGATCAGCTTGGCGTAGTAGCCGACCAGGGCGGCCGGGAAGATGCCGTTGACGGTGCGCGACAGGGTGATCGGCGTGCCGTTCTCCCGGCTGACCAGGACGGCGGTGTCCTCGGCCCGGGCACGCAGCGCGGCGGCGAACCGTTTCAGGCCGGCGACCCGCTCGGTCGGTGCGGCGGTGCGCCACGCGACGGCGGGGGCGCCGTGGGCGGCGGCGACGGCGTCGTCGATATCGGCTTCGGCGGCACAGGGCGCCTCGGCGAAGACCTCGCCGGTGGCGGCCTCGACCATCGGGACGGTTTCGGTGGCGGGGCGGAACTCGCCGCCGATGTACAGACGTTTTTCCGTCGCCGACTCCGCCACTGACGCTCCCTCGTATGCCGCGATCAATCGTTGTCCCCCAGCGGGACTCGGCCAGCCTAGGCACGCCGCAACTGTGGCGTCAATACCTCATGGCTTTAGGTTTGTGAGCAGGTTTCCGCTATCGACCCAGATGCGATGAACCGGCCACCGACCTTTGGCGAACGGCGTCGCCCCACCACCCGGGACGTGGCCGGAATACGGCACCCAAGAACGCACCCAGCAAACCGATTCGTATGATTAGCACGAAATGGAAAGACCAATATTGAGCTACCGCGGCGGACGTGACATCGCGGCGGAATTAGACACCGACGGCATCGTGCGACTCCCCCGGGCAGTCGACGAGCAGTGGGTGAACCGTGCCCGCATCGACATCGAACGTCTGCTCGCCACGCGGGGTCGGCAAGACCACTTCGTTCGATCCTCAGATCTCGAACAGCACTCAACAGCAGTGGAATTCGTGAACGATCCGACGCTGCGGACATTTCTCGCGGAAACGGTTCGCTCCCGGTTCCCGGAATCGTCCGAGGATGCCGGCATCGACGACGTCGCCCTGCGCGTCGTCGCCGGGCCCACCGCGGAAGGCGGAGCGTGGTGGTTCCATTACGACCCGAGCGTATTGACAGTGGTCGTTCCCATCTGCATACCCCAGTCCGGGCGGGGCCTTTCCGGCGAACTTATCACACTGGCTAATAATCGCCCGTTCCGGCGCTCTGTCCTGGTCAATATCGTCGAGAAGATGATCGTGCAGAGCGGCTTCTACCGCCGCTGGCTCCGGCGCGGGTTGCTGAGCGACGACCGGATCCGCATCGTGGATCTGCACCCCGGCGATATCTGTCTGTTCTGGGGCTACCGCACGCTGCACGCGAACCTGCCGTGCACCCCGGGCGAGGTCCGCGCGACCCTCGTCCTGCAGGTCGGTCGTCCCCACCGCACGAGTAGGGCGCTGGAGGCAGCGGTGCGGGTACAGCGCGCGATCCGTGGGACCGAACGAGCCGGCCCGCCGGAAGTCGTCGAACCCTCCGCCGCCTGAACCAAAAAAGCCGCCCGGATGGGCGGCTTTTCTTGTGGTCCCGACTGGGATCGAACCAGTGACCTTCCGCGTGTGAGGCGGACGCTCTCCCCCTGAGCTACGAGACCGGGGAACGAGGAGGAAGACTAGCACGCCTTTACCGGGCAGCTGGAATCGCCTGGTCACGTCGCCCGCAATTTGGGCCAACTCCGCTGCTGTCGGCCGCCTGCGCGAGTAGACAGGAGAGATCACCCAGCATCGACCTCGAGGACGAATATGGCACGTCATCACGCAGTTCAGGTCGCATCGGCAGGCGCCGCCCTAGAGCTCGCCGAAGTCGACACCACCCCGCCGGGCCGCGACCACGTCCGCATCGCCGTCGAGGCCTGCGGCGTGTGCGGCACCGACCACGCGTTCGTCAACGGCGCCTTCCCCGGCCTGTCCTGGCCGCTGACGCCCGGACACGAGATCGCCGGCACCATCGCCGAGGTCGGTGCGGGCGTACAGGAGTACGCCGTCGGCGACCGGGTGGCCGTCGGTTGGTTCGGCGGGCACTGCGGGCACTGCGTGCCGTGCCGCCAAGGAGATTTCATCCACTGCGCCAACGGCCAGATCCCGAGCTGGCACTACCCGGGCGGGTACGCCGAGTCGGCGACCGTGCCGGCCAACGCGCTGGCCCGGATCCCCGACGAGCTGTCCTTCGTCGAGGCCGCCCCAATGAGCTGCGCGGGTGTCACGGTGTTCCACGGTCTGCGCGAGACCAAGGCCAAGCCGGGCGACCGGGTGGCGGTGCTGGGCATCGGCGGCCTGGGACACCTCGGCGTCCAGTTCGCCCGCGCGATGGGGTTCGAGACCGTCGCCATCGCCCGCGGTGCGGACAAGGCGCAGGACGCCCTGGATCTCGGGGCGCACCACTACGTCGACTCGACCGCCGGTGACGTCGGGGCGGCGCTGCAGGCCCTCGGCGGTGTGTCGGTCGTGCTGGCGACCGCCGCGAATTCGCAGGCCATGGGCGACACCGTGGGCGGCCTGCTGCCGCGCGGTGAGCTGATCGTGGTGGGAGTGACACCCGATCCCCTGCCGATCAGCCCGCTGCAGCTGATCACGCCCGGGGTGAGCGTCACGGGGCACCCGTCGGGCACCGCCCGCGACGTCGAGGACACCATGAAGTTCGCGGTGCAGTCCGGGGTGCGAGCGCGGGTGCAGGAGCTGCCCCTGGCACAGGCCGCGGAGGCCTATGCGGCGATGGACAGCGGCCGGGCTCGCTACCGGATGGTGCTGCGGATCGCCTCGTGACGCGCCGAGAGCCCGCGCGACAGCGCTGAGACAAGCATCACCTGCCCCGATCGCAACTCTGGTCACCGCCGCTTCATCGCGCGAGAGGTTTACGCGAGGGGTTTACCAGCTGTTTTAGGTCCGGTGGCCCCGATGTTCCAGGTGATTTGTAGTTCGTCGCACCGGTGGACTAATGTTCCTGATCGCACCGGGTGACGATCTCACCCGAGGCACGCGGATGTAGCGCAGTTGGTAGCGCATCACCTTGCCAAGGTGAGGGTCGCGGGTTCGAATCCCGTCATCCGCTCGAAGGTGCAGTGAATGGGCATCAACCCTACGGTGGAGTGGCCGAGTGGTGAGGCAACGGCCTGCAAAGCCGTGCACACGGGTTCGATTCCCGTCTCCACCTCCAAAAGTTTCGTCCCGGCGCGATTAGCTCAGCGGGAGAGCGCTTCCCTGACACGGAAGAGGTCACTGGTTCAATCCCAGTATCGCGCACCACAGTCTTTGCAGGTCAGGCCCGGTAGTCCTGGGCCTTTGGTGTTTGTGTGCCCAATACGTGCCCAATGGCCCGCTAGTTCCATCGCGGTTGCACGGACCTCTGGATAACGTTGCGACATGTCCCTTGATTTCTTCCCACGCTTTGCCACCGGGCCTGTCTACGTCGCTGCGGCGGGCGGAGCATGGGAGTTCAGCGGGACAGGTGCGATGTACGACCGGCCATACGTGATCTTGACCGCGGCACACTGTGTTCCTGACGTCGCCGATGTCAGATTTGCGTTCCGATCGCCGATGGAGGGATTCGGCCGGGTGGTCGAACAGGTCATCCGACACCCCACAATTGACCTTGCCGCGCTCGTCATCGCGAAGGATACGAAGGCACATCCGAACGGCGTCTACAACGAGATCAGTCATACCCTGGTTGATGGTGGCGACTTCATTGCATTCGGCTACCCAGCCGAAGAAGACACGCAAGTACCAAGGCTCTTCAAAGGGCACTACCAGCGGCATTTCGACTACCAGGCCCCAGACGGCAGAACCTATCTCGCGGCTGAGTTGAGCGCCCCAGCGCCCGCCGGCTTAAGCGGCGGTCCCGTGTCGAATGCGTATAGGCCGCAGGTGCTTGACGGAATCGTCACGGCCAATCATGACTCTTCGCTGGTCATCGACTCTTACGAAGAGGAGGAACGCAACGGGACGAAGTCGCGGGGCAAGATCACTCGGGTCGTGTCCTACGGCATCGCTGCGATGTTGGTTTCAGCTGACGTGCAGGAATGGATTCACACCGTCGTCGCCCTGGCCGACACGGATGCACCCGACATTGGCGCCTCGTTGAGTCACTTGCTCGCCAACAAGTCCCGGACATAGCTCGCGTCTCGTCGGCTTGTTGCCAACCTTCTGCCGGCAACCGCGGTGATCCGCGTCGACATATGCACGTGAGCCGACATATGTCGTATAGACATATTTGCGCAGTTCACGGCATATGTACGACTTTCCCTGTAGCACTAGGCAATTCGATACTCAGCGGGTTAGCGTCGGTACATGACGACCACACTCGAAACACCTGAAACCGCGGCACTCGACCTCATCGACGCGATCGGCGAAGCTGTACTCGGGGCCGCTGCGCTGCATACCGCGCTCCATGACTTCGCCGGCGCGCTGCACGTCGACGGCGCGCTGGCCGGACTCGCCACGATAGGAGACGCGCGCATCGCCGCGGCCACGATCACCGACGCTGCATGCGCGTCCGACGATCCTGTCGGCACATTGCGGATCCGGGCCGCGGCGGTGCGGGCCGGCTGCTGGGATTGCGCAGACCGCCAGGGTCTGGCCCGAGCGCTCGACGGCGCCGCGACCGTTCTGGATCTAATGTGAGAACGGATACGAAGGGTCAGCGTTCAACTCCGACGATTTGTAGCCAGCGGCCGAGCGGGCCGGCGCCGCGACCGTTCCCGCGGGCTGGGCTGTGGGCTGGCGCGCGCCGCGACGGCCGGCGTACTCGCCTGGTACGGCGGGAAGACATGGAGTGTTGAGACGCGGCGAAGTCATCGCAGCACGGCCGTGTCGTTCTTCCGGCGAGCCCACCGTGCCAGCCACCTGCCGACGGATCCTGCCGTTGAGCTTCCGGTGATGCGCGCCGCAGCACCGGCGCCCAACTCGGCATGGTTCGCCGCGCTGGATGCTGCCGATCGTCGAGTTCGGCTCATAGCTGAGGCTTGCGGCCGAAGCCGGTCTTGGCCGAGCCGAGATACCGCGCGTCCATCGCCGCGAGCTCGCCCGCGGGCCAGCAGGCAATCGCGACGGCTGGGACAGCTCCCTATGTGGTCAGCAAACCCACAAAACCTTCATTACTTCGGCGCCATCGCCAACCGAAGTGACGATCTCCTCCGCACCCTCAGGGACCCGCAACAGGACGCTCTCTGATCCAGCGCAGCACCGTCGCAGCCTTGTCGTGGTCTTCTCTTGACAAGCGGTTTGGCCCGCCTGGCAACACCCGACCGTTTCCCTCTAAGCCACGGTTGGCCTGCCGCACTACGCCGGCCGGAGTGTAGGAAACTAGGATGTGCACGCCCGCCCGATGGTAGAAGCGTTCACCTGTGGACCCAGGGAGGGTTTCTGACCACCCGTTGGCCGTCGCCGCGGCGTCGATTTGTCCCCGCGCGGAATGGGCCTCGACGTCCTCGAGCTCACTCGCTTGAATGTCGGGTTCGTTCAATTCGCGAACGATGAGCTCTAGCGTGAGATGGCACCCCTGCCCCGAGTCGCATGGTCCCTCGGTCCAACTGGTAGTGACCACAGTCACCTGTGGGTGACGGTGGAGATACTCGGCGGCGAGAGCGAAGGGCTCGGACAAATCGTCGCTGCTGGTACAGACGCAGAACCTGATGGCCGTGACGGTTTCGGTTGCCAAGCCTTCGCCGGCTGCGCGCGCGATCGGACAGTCCTCGACGGCCTTCAATGTGGGAGCCATCCAGGCAGTCTCGCTGAGTCCGGTCAGAATTACCAGGCACCAGGCCGACGCACTGTCTGACCACAGGACGGCGCACACCCTGCGCCACCGGTTCGCTACCAGGCGTACAGCCAGTCCCTGAACCTGCGGGCGGAGCAAACGCTGCTCGGACATTCCTGCGTCCCGACCCGAGCGGTACACCGCGGTCGACGACGGCGAGATACGGGCTGCGATGATGTCCGCGCTGAGAAAGCGCCAAGGCCGCAGTCGGACGCGAACACGCTTCGACGGTTGCTGAGAGCCGGATCAATCCGCTGCTATCTTTCGGCGCATGACGGCGTTCACGGAATGGCTCGGAACCATTCCGGCGGGCATCTGGGGTGCGTTTGCCGGCGCAGTGACGGCGCGGCTGCTGACGTGGCTCGCAGAGCGTAGACGCAATCGCGACGCGTATCGTGCACCACAACGCGAGACGATCGGCGCGATCATCGCCGCGGCCAATGACATGAAAGTCAGCCTGTCCGATGCGCTCGAACACATGGGACTTACCGGCCGGCAGACGACAGACGACGCAGCGGTCGCGAGCCTGAACACTTTCCTGCGCCGGCTGCTGGCACTCGATGAGCAGTTCTCGATCGGCCGGCTATCGGTGGTCGACGGACCATGCCGGGACAAGATGCTGACCGCATACGTCCGGTTTTCCGAGCTACGGACGCTCGCCAACGAACCGGCGGTCGCTACGCCGGCGGGCTTCGGCGAGTTCGTGCGGCAGATGAACGCCACGTCCAACGCTCTCGACACCCTGCTCGCCGAGCTGGTCGACCTCGCCGAGCGACGGTTGTCGCCAGCGCGGCCACTTCTATCACGCCGGCCGAAGGTCAAAGTGGCAAGCAACAAGGCACGGTCACAACCAAATAGCCGGCGGCTAAGGCTTCGTCGGCCGAAGAGGGACGAGCCAGCGCAGGTCGACGGCGGCGCACCGCGCGAGGATGAACTGACCCCGGTCGCACAAGCAGAACCGGACGCAACGTCGCAGTCCGACGAGCGAGAAGTCGAAGTCGTCGGGGAGCCAGGCGCCCGGACACGGATCCGAAGCGAGCTGATCAAGGGTGAGCAGCTGACGCGGCAGCACGTCGGCCGGCTGTTGACCGAAGGACGCAACGGCTACAACATCATGGGGCGAATCCTCGATTTGACGCCGGTCATCACGGACGCGGCGGGCTCATGGCTAGCCACCGTCCACTGGGCGGCGCTTCCAGGACAACAGCCGCGCGTCGACCGCAGGCGGATCCGGTTCACCGACGACGTCGAACTGGTCGAGATCATCGAGGACAATGACACCGAGCCGGAAGCAAAGTAGGAACCGGGGTCGCCGCCGACGAGGGTGTGACCGCGAAAATCGTCGAGCCCGAACGATTCAGTGCGTCGGCCGACCATCGAGCCAGAACTCAGACGGTATGAATCCAGCCGAACCCACCGGAATAGCTTGCCACTCCAGCGTTCTGGCAACCGTTCCGACGGCTGTTCCCACCGCTTGCACGGCCAAATGGGCACCGGTGACGCCAAACTGGAGGCCGGCGATGACTGGGTGCGAATCTCGTAGTCGAGCAATCTCGTCGGCCAACCGTTCCGCGATGGGACTACTCCATCGCCGGCCGCGCTCGGTCTCATATTGGCGCTCCGCTGCGAAAAGATGTGTGTGATACGCATTGCAGTTTGCTGCTACTTCGTCAATCACTCTTTGCCGCGCGACCAACGTTTGCAACTGGGCAGCGACATTCTGAGCTTCGTCGATCGCTTTGTCCGCTGCGGCAATCTGTCGAACGCTCGCGTCGTGATCCTCCGATTCGACCAGTTGTGTGGCAAGTCTGAGGATTTCGAACAACTGCAGTGCCTCGTCAACGGGGTGAGCGTCAAGCCCCGTGGCACTTGACACGACTGAGAGCACGGTGTCATACAACTGCGGGTATCGGGCTTCCACGACCGACGCAGGAGTGAGGATTGCCGGCGCTGCCTGTGGGGTGTGGCCGACCGTGTTCACCCGTAGCTGAAATAGCCTCCGTACTAGCTCGAACCGCCCACCCGCGACGGCTGCGACACCAGCGCAGTAAAACAATAGGGTCGCGGCAACTAGAGGAAGATGAATGAGGCGAACGGTGCCGCTAGCAATGTCGATGCGTCCGAACCGTTCGATCTCGGACAGCCACCACCGGTCGGTCTTGTCGTCGCCCCAGTAGGCCAGCGCGGCGGAACAACCAACGGGTATGCGACACGCCTCTACGACTTGGTTTAGGGACGACTCATAGTGTGCTTCGTCAGAATCAAGCCGGCGGTTTCGACGGAGCGCGGGTATGTCTCTGAGCCGTGCGAACTCGGATACCAGCATGTCGTGCGCGGCGATCGCCGGCCGCTTGCCAGCCAACTGCCGCTTGATTCGCCCGACTGCGACGTCCAGGGTCAGGGGGTGGCGAGCATGCCTGTCGCTCATCGCCTCGA
Organism: Mycolicibacterium aurum; assembly: GCA_900078775.1. Lineage (GTDB taxonomy): Bacteria > Actinomycetota > Actinomycetes > Mycobacteriales > Mycobacteriaceae > Mycobacterium > Mycobacterium aurum_A. Next base: position 1,418,097 of record LT549889.1, on the reverse strand, counting down.
CTTCATCGGCCAGGTGGCCGAAAGCGTCGTCCGCGGTGGTCTGAAACACGAGTGCCTTTTTGCTTTCTACAAGAGATCGCACATCGGCATCGAGTTCGCCGGGACTGACCCAACCCATCGTGAAACGTGACGGGTAGTGTGCGGCAACTTCTTCGCGCAGCGCCGGGTCATATACCGCGGACCAACCGGCCACAAGGAGGCCATAGTCGGTCACCACCCGCCGAACCAAGCTCTTCATGTGCCTTGGGTATCCGGCGAGTTCGGCCGTGGTGTTTCGCATTGAACGGGCATTCAAGTAGTCACCATGAAGGTGAATGATGCAGTTCCGCAGCGTGTGCAGTGGCGCCAGCCCCTGAGCGTCTGCCTCTGTTGCGACGACGGTCGGCTCGATGCCGAGTTCTTGTAGCGCCTGCTCAAACAAGCGGTCGAAGTTGATCGTGAGCACGACGTGGATCGTGCCCGCTTGCATGAGCCGCGCGACAGCGCGATGAGCAACTGAAGGGCTAATCTGCTCGGCGGCACCGTCCGCCGTCTCGAAGTATTTGCGCAGCAATGCCTGACGTTCAGTTTGGGTCAGAGCGAGCTTGTGAACCACGTCGCTGTATGTCGGGGGCGTCCCGTAGCGCCTCTCGTACCAATCGCTCGCGGAATTAGCGTCAACTTCCGCCCCGTCGTCCGCCATCTGAGCGATCAGATCGACCACTATGTCCCAGGCGGTCGGCAGGCCAGCACCCCGAGAAACACCGGCGCCGGCCAGGACAGCGTAAGCACCAGGGTTCGAGTAGAGCGAGAAGGCAAGCGGAAGGAAAGGGTCATCAAGCGATACGTTGCTGGTCATCGTCGAGAACACTACGACTAGCGGCAATACTGCGAGACCCCTTATGCCTGTTACTTCTCGAGGCGGCTCTGTAGGTACTGCTGCATGGCCGGCGTCGACGCGGACCGGATCGTGAGCATCGTCTGATAGCCCTTCATCCAGACGCGCGCGAGTAGCGGGTTATCCGGGTTGTACGGGTTCGGCGCGCCCGGCTCGGCATTGTGGCCGGCGCGCAGCGCGCGCTCTGCGTCCTCCCGGAGTGTCATCCCGCAAGCATGCAGCGCCCGAGCCTCAGGTACCGATCCCACGCCGACGACGCTCAGTTGGGTCGCGCGACATGCTCCGTACCTGGCACCGCCGCGCGGGCCTGCGTCCCAGCCGACAGCACGTTGCCTACGATCCACCGGAAGCGCGCGTCTGTCCCGGACGGAATGCGCCAGTAGGCGGCATCTGCGTGCCGTACAAACCCTGCCCGCGAACTGCAGGGTTGCGACGACTAAACGGTCCACCGCGGTCGACGACGGCGAGCCGCGGGCCGCGACGATCTCCACGGTGAGCGATCGACTGAGCGCGACGACCGGAGCCTGGAATTAAACTCGTTTGGTGGCTGACCATGAGTTCACCGTCATCACCGACCCTCTTGCAACGCCTGCACCCGGAACGAAGTTCACGTGCTCGTCGCTGAAGATCAACCCAGTACAGGCTGAGGCTGCGCCGCTTACGGTCGAGAACTACGAGTATTTCGACGGTGCGCTGCTCGCTGTCTGCGTCCGATTCGGCGACTCTTATAAAGTCGAGGGAACCGCCGTCATGATTGGGCTGGGTCTAGCGTTGTCAGCCAAGCATGTGGTCGATGGTCATCGGGAAGCCCTCACGAGCGGTGATGCGGTGGTTCTCTGCATGGGTATCCGCGGCGACGGCGCTGTTACTGCTTGGCACTGCTACTCAATGGCAGGGGTTCCCAGCGGAAGCGATCTGATACTACTGTCACTTCGCCTGGTGTCAGATTTGCCCGCAGACCGCGACTTCCCCACGATTCCGCTGACGACACGAATCCCGCCCCCTGGTGAAAGCGTCACCATCGTCGGCTTCCGCTTTGATGAAATTTTGGACGACGCGGTGAACGATCCAGTTCCGCTCATCGGTTCAATGTACGTATCCCAAGGCGCCGCAGGACAATTCAGCTTCCCCATCCACGATTCCGTTCTGGCGCCGTATCCAACGATCGAAGTGCTCAGTGGCACGCTCGGAGGGATGAGCGGCGGCGCAGTGATTGACGTCAACGGCCACGTCATCGGCATTACGTCACGGGGTCTGAGCCATGAGGACCAGATGGGTCCGTCGTTGGCTGCGTGGTGGTTACCAGCGTTTTACTGGACCCCATCGCTGTCGTGGCCAACGGGCATGCACGACGGCGTGTGTGCGGTCGCCGACAATGTCACCGTCCGTGTCGCGGGCCGTGAGCATATCGAAATTACAGAGGATGGGGGCCTTAACCTGACTCACTGGAACTGAGTGGCCGACCAGGCCCATGATGCGGACGGCGAGTGCTGCGGCACCGCCGGACACAGTCGACTCGACGGTCGCGCGTATGCGTTCGATCACCGACCGATCTAGTTTGCAGCGGTTCGCATTTGCACCGGAGGCGCGAACTCCCCACAAAGAGTGGCCGCTAGGCTAAACGCTATGGTGGCATGGTTGTTCACATCGGTCACGGGCGACAGAAGTTACGACAGCATTGACCCCTACGAGGACGTGCTCGGATCATCCTACGTATACGACGACTCGGTTTCGTACCACAAGCAAGTCTCGAAAGGTCACGTTGTTGTCCTCCGCGAGGACGATTCCATTCTCGGCGTATCTCGAATTGACGAAATCGCGTCGAGCCCAGGCGTCAAGTCCCGCCGACGCTGCGTGAATTGCCAGCGAGCGGGAGTGGAGTTCCGTAAAAGAACAAACGACTACGCTTGCCCCCATAACGGATGCAAGCACCGCTCGCCCACGGCTCTGTCAACTGACGATCCGATAACTCGGTATGTCGCCGAGTACCAAGCCAGATGGCAAGCACTCGACGGTGCGTTGACTCTCGCGCAAGTCGAGCCACACCTGCTCGACCAAAGTGTTCAGAATTCCATCCGCCCCATTGACGATGACGGTCTCGAACACCTCCTCAGCAGCCTGAGCGTTTCGATTCCGCAGTCGAAGACGCCGGTCCACGTTCCGATCCACGGGGGGCGCCGACAGACGCAAGTTCTCGCGCGCATCAATCAAGGCCAATTTCGCACTGGCCTGCTGCGCGCCTACGGCCTCTCGTGTGCAGTGACGGGGCCGTGTCCTGCGGAAGCCCTAGAGGCTGCGCACATCCTGCCTTACGCGACGAACGAATCACATAATTTGGAGCACGGCCTCCTCCTTAGAACCGACATTCATCGTCTCTTCGATGCTGGGCATATCGCGATCAACCCTGACACTATGTTGGTTGAGATAGACCCAAATCTTGCGCAGTACCAGCCATATTCATCGTTGAGTGGGCACAAGATCACACAGATGCCAAGCGTTGAGGCGCTTCGTATTCGCTATGCGCCTACCGCCGACGGGGCAAGCTCTGGTTGATCGCGGCTACTTCCGATGCAGTTAAACGAGCATTGTCATGTTCAACGTCCTGCACGAACTGCTCGGGCGATTCAGACAGATCAGCGCCCAGCACGATTGTCGGCAGTCGCAATTTCAACGGCACTTGTCTCGGACGTTGATCGAACACCTCGGACCTGGACCGAAACTGATTGTCCGCGCTGACAAAAGACACGTGACAATGCGGGCTGACAGTCTTCTCGACCCTAGCAACACGTCCGTTCACCTCCGCCAGCAACTGCATGTGCTCACGCGGATGCCGTATTGGAACGGAGAGGGCATGGGACAGCTTCGCGCCTTCACCGCTTATCAGAACACGCATGGCAGCCGACCCGTTACCGAAAAGCGGGTGTGTCAGCGCCTCCATGCGGTATTCGAAATTGCGCGAAACCGAGGCTCCGCCTGACTTCAAATTGGAGAAGCCCCCGAAGTATCGCTTGCGCTGACTATCGATCGCGAGGACGTTAACGACTAGCGGGGTTTGAAACCTGTGCAGCCAGCGCGAGAGGTCGCGGTCAAGCCTCGCGCCAAGGTGCTTCATTGAATCCGCAAATGACTCGGTCTCGCCGCGCATGGTCGTACGCAACCAGTCGCCGAGCGGAGTCTTATTGTCCTGCGCTGTCGCGACCCCGCAGTAGGCGATAAGAGCCTTTGGGCCGAGATTAGCCGGGGGGTAATGAAGCGTCAGGAACTTCACGGTCGAATCGTCCAGGAGTTTCTGCGTCTCTGGAGCGCTTGTGCGGTAATCAACCGACATGTAGATGCCCTCTGGTTTGCTCATGCCGAGTATTAACGTCATACCCGAATCCTCTCCTTCGCTTGTCCGTGTGCGCTGCAGCAACGCGCTGGCAGCTCGAAAGCCCCGATGAACGGATCACGCAGAGCTAAACCCAGCGCACCTCGGACCGCCTATACCTGCACAGCCGACTCCATGACTATGCCGGTCACGGTGCTTCGACTAAGCCGGCCGTGCCCACTGCGTTGCGCGCCACCATCGAACTTCGGGCTTTCCTGCCCAACAACGGCCGCTGCCGAAGCCGCAAACGCCGACTGGCGCGCCGGCGTTCAAATCATCGACTCGTTCCACACCTCGTTCGGCGTGTCTGCGATTGCGGATCTTTGGCCCGCATTCGCCATCCCCGCACCGGCACCGATGGCCAGATCAATTCCATGAATCTCAGCCGCGATCTCGCGCTGATGCTTGACCAACGCCGCCAACGCTGGCCCAGCGGCCCTCGGGTCGTCGATCGCCTTGGCGATCCGATACTCCAACGCGACGAGCAACTGCCGGCGATCACCACTTCGCGCGGCATTTGCAACCGACTTCGGCGCCGCTTTGCGCGGAGCCCGCTTCGTCGGCGCCTTCTCCCCCGAACCCACAGCGCGCAATCTACGCTCAGTCACGGACGAGCCCTTCTGTTCGTTGAAAAAACTTCTAGCAGGGGGGGCGTCACCTATGCCATGGGGTGCGCCGTGGGGGCGGGGGTGGGGTCACTCCCCCTGGGTGGCTCGCGGCCGGCGCGTGCGCGGTGCGGGAACACCGTTCGCGCCGGCCGCGAGGTTGGTCAGAACGGTGGCATGTACGCGAAGACGGCGTTCACGGTTTGACGCTTGTGTAGCGCCAAGAGGTCGGTGAGCTTGTCGCCGTCGGATGGGTAGTGCTCGGCGTAGTCGTTGACGATGTCTCGCCAGCCCTTGGGGCCCACGACTCCGAGCGGCTCGGTGAGCGGCAGTGCGTGGGCGGCGATGGCTGCTGCGAGTGTTTGGTCGCCGGATCGGGTGGCGGATGCGAGTAGTGCTGCGGCAGCGGCGCTGTCCTTGCCGAGCTTGGTTGCGCGTTCGGTTGCGTCGCGAAAGGCGATCAGTTGTTGGGGGTCGGTGCTGGCTGCGGCCGATAGCCCGAATAGCTGACGCTCTATTGATTCGCGCTTGCTGTTGACGAGTTCGCGCTCTCGCTCTTTCAAGTCGCTGAGCTGGGTCTTGATTCGTGCTCGCTCCCCATCGAGCTTCTCTCGCTTGCCGATGTCGGTAAGCGCGCGGTCGGCGGTCACGGTGGCGTGGAAGCTGCGTCCGCGCTCGATGATCGTCGCGGCTTGCTTACGGAGGCCTTCGACCTGGGAGTCGAGCGTTGCGAGTGACATTGCGTGTTTTTCCTTTCGGGGTGGTTCAGTCCGCGTCGCGGCCTGTGGTGAGGGTCCAGAGTTCTTCGACGAGGGCTGCGGTGCGGTCGGATCCGAAGTGGCGGGTGCCGGCCTTTACGACATCGCCCCAGCGTTCGTCGATCGCCACTTCGACGATTCCGAGGACCAGACGGTCGTGGGCCTGGTCGTGGGCTTGGCGGAGCAGCTGGACGGCGGACGCCTCGGTCGTGAGGTCATCGATCAGGCGGTCGCTACGGGGTGCGTCGTGAAACAGGATGCGGCGCAAGGTCTTGATGCGTTCGACGGTCGCGTGTTCAGCTTCGGCTCGACACCTGGCTTCGACTGCTGCGTGGTCGACGTTGCGCGCTGCCCGCTCGACAAGAGTCAGCCGCCGGCCCTGCTCAATGGTCACGACCGCCAACGAATGACTTGATGAAGGCGACCTGCTCGGTTTCGTGAGGGCTCGGCTTGGGTGGGCGTACCCGCTCGATCAGCTCGTCGAACTCGTCGTCGGGCAGTTCTCGGAGGTATTGCTCGGTGCCGAGTCGGAGGTAGTCGGTCGGGTTCACTGGTGTTGACCTGCCTTTCGTTGTGCGTGGTCGACGACGGTCTGTCGCGGGTAGAGCCACCGACCGCCGATTTCGCGTCCACCGAGCCTGTCTCGGAAGCGGGGATCTCGGACCCATCTGTCGGAACAGCACAGGATCGCAGCCGCCTGGGCCGAGTCGATGAGTTCTTCCGCTTTCGAGGGTGGCGATTGTGGCTGCGGCGCACAAGTTTTGGTTCCGCGCACGGAACTGGCGAGCCGGACATTCAGGTCGCTGAATCCGACCGGCAGGGGCGGTCTGATGCCGAGGTCGGCGCGGGCGACGAGGTCACGAACGGCGTAGTGCAGCATCTGGACTTCTGCGGCCGTGAATGTGTCGGCGGCGCGGTCGGGTTGGCTCATTGGCTGTCACCGCCGGTCGCGGCCGGCAGACCGTTCGCTGTGATGACCTCGCCGGCCACTACGCCGCGCGGCCGGCGTGACAGCGGCAGGGATGCAAGCCAGTCGCCACACGCCGTCCGTGCCGGACAGGCCGCGCAGATGCGTAGAGCGACGGCGCGGGACTGTTGGACTTCGCTTCTGGTGGCGGTCTTGTCGTGTTCGGCGACGGTGGCTTCGAATAGGTCCGCCGATCCTTTGCAACGGGCACCCGGTAGGTCGGGGACGCCGGCCAGGAGCGCGCGCATGGTCTGCCAATCGGGCATATGGGATCAGTCCTCGGTCTCAGTTCGGCCGTGCCTGGGTTCGGAAAACAGATCGGGTTCGGGGTCCGGAGCGGCGTCGTCCCGGTCTGGCGGCGGGCTGTTGTGGGTGCAGCGGACGGCCGGGTCGATGGGCACGCCGTCGGTCCCGAGCGCCCATCCGCAGGGATCGCACGACGAGCAGCGGCGGATCGCTGCGAACCGTTCCCGCCGCGCGGTCTGCTCGTCGGCCTGATTGCCGCGGGTCACGATGCCTCGGCGGCGGTTGCCGGCGTCGTGGAACTGGTCTGCTGCGGACGACGGGTGCGGAGCCGCGCGAACTCTTCCTTCGCTCGACGTCGAGCTTCTTCGCTCGCCGGCGGCGGACCGCTGATCTGGCGCGAAGTGTCGGCCACGCGATCTTTGACCCGCTTGTCCCGGATGAGTCGGGCGGCGTCGGTGATGTCCTTTGGAAGCGGCCGGTATCCCGATCCGTGCTCGCTGTAGACCCGATCGACGGCCGCGAGAAGATCCTCAACGGAGAACTTTCCATTCTCGAAGAGTCGGCCCCAGGCTCGCGCGAGATCCGCTGATAAAGCGGGCAAGTACGGGTCGAAATGGTTGCACGCCTGGTAGACGACGGCGGCGATTTGGGCGTAGTTCGGTTCAGTCATCGGGCCACTTCCTTCGCGGCGGGAGCATTGGCGAGCTCGTTGAAAACGGCTGCGTTGCGGGCTTTCTTGATTTCGTAGGCAGTGGCCTGTCCTCTAGCCGCACCTGATGGATGTGCCGATTCACCTGCTCGGCGAATCCAGTTCCGCCACGTGGCGTTCCAATCGACTTTGCAGGCGTCCTTGCCGGCTTTCGCGATCCAGTAGTCGACGAACTTGGTGTGCTCGGCTTGGAGGGCGACGTGCGGGCACTCAGCTCGCATCGTCTCGATCACGGACTGACTGGGCATCCATCCCTCGGGGAGACGTGTGCCGCCTTCGCTCGCACCCTTCTTCCCCACGGAGTGTTCTTCTAGGTTCTCCAAGGGGATAGGAAGATTGGCCGCTTTCGGGCTATCTGATTGGCCAGAACTGGCCAATGAGAGTGGCCGATTCCGGCCGCTTGATTGGCTGCTTTCGTCCAATGGCTGGTAGGGCCTTTGGCCACTTTCGTCCAATGGCTGGCCAGGAATCCGGTACTCTTTCGCTCGGTCGTCGTAGTGCTTCGACGGGCGAGCAAGTAGCTCGCCGGCAGCTTCGAGCTTCACCAGTGCTCGCCCAACAGCCTTCCGATGGGTGCCGCCTAGCATGCGCCCGATGTCGTCGTGGCTCCCGCGCCACCACGTCTCGCCGTCAACGACTCTGCGGCCATTCGCCTCGCCAGGCAGTGCCGTGACGTAACGGATCAGCGCCAGAATGAGGGCGCCGAGCGCGCCAACACGGCCGATGTCTCCGGGCATCACCTTGAGGAATTCAGGCGACTTCATGGCGAACCGTTATGCTGATTGGAGTCCATCACCAGGGACTTCGAGGCCGCCGAATCCTGCCCGGGTCGGCGGCTTCTTCGTTCAGAGGTCATGCGGCGCCACCGAATGGCTCCATTACGGCGTCGATCTCGTTCAGGTCGACGCGGATCAGCCGAGGGCCGTTCCGATAGCCGGTCAGTCGGCCGTCGGCAATCATCTGACGGATGGTGCGATCAGTGACGCCGAGATACTCGGCAGCCTGCTTGAGGGTCGCGTAACTGCGGGGGTTTCCCATGGTCCAACTCCGGGGTCAATGAAGACACCCACCGGGTTGGAGCGGGTCAAGAACCGCAGGCCATTTGTCGTGCTAACTAGGCAATCCCTGCGGACATTGCCAATCGGCTCCTTGCGGAACTAGGCCAGGATAACCCGAGCCAAGGACTAGTCGACGAATGACACGTCGACCTCAATCCAACCTAGGTGCGCAGCAGCCGTAAGCGCGGCCTTCCGCACTCTCGGCGTTCTCGCGCATCGCGGGCAGGAGAACTCCCACGCGTCGGCGGCGTCGAGCGCTTCGCGCGTGCACTCCCCCGTTCTCGGGACACGCACGCGTGCGGACGTGCCGGCCGGCTCGCCGACGTCCAGCCGGCCGGATCCTGTCACACGGATCCCGAAGTGCTCGGCACTCAATTCGACATGCCCGCTATGCGTAAAGACGTGAACCCCGGGCAGCACTGTCCGCCGGTGCGCGCCGCGGCCGGTACAGACCACCGCGAGCGGTGCGGGCGGAGGTCCGCCGTAACGCTGCCGCCACCACGCCGAGCCCGTCATCCGTTCGCCGCCAACTTCGACAGCAGCGCCGCGATCTCGCGATCGCGCCCTTGAGCGGCGTGCTGATAGCGCATAGCGGCCTGCGGCGTTGAATGTCCCAGTCGCGCCATCAGTTCGGCGAGGCTCGCGCCGGTCGCGGCTGCCAAGACCGCGCCGGAATGCCGCAGGTCGTGCCAACGGAGATCGTCGCGGCCCGCCTCTGCGCGGGCCTTGTACCAGTGCCGATAAAGCGTTGATGGCTGCAAGTGCTCACCGGAATCATTCGGGAACACAAGCGAATTACGTTTAACTCCTACGTATTTCGCCAGGTGATCTTCGATCTGCGGAATGATGTGCGGCGGGATCGCGACGTCGCGGATGCCAGCGTCGGACTTCGGGGTCGTGATCGCGAAGGTGCCGCCTTGCGTGCGGACCGCGGCGCGGCGAATTCGGATCACTTCGTCGCCTAGGTCGATGTCCTCGCGGCGCAACTCGACAGTCTCGCCGAAGCGCATCGCACACCACGACGCGAAGATCACCATCAGTTGCAGCCGCTCTGGCATCGCGGCCGTGACGGTCGCAAGTTCGTCGATCGACGCCGGCCGGATCTTGTGGACGCGTTTCGCGCGACCTGCGCCGGTGATCCGGCAGGGGTTCGAGTCGATGAGCTCGTCGTTGACGGCGCTCGTCATGATTGTTCGGAGCAGGCTGTAAGCGTGGCTGCGCATTGTCGGCCGGTCGACGAGCGCGTCGGCGTGCCATTCGCGAACGTCCTTCGGCGTGATCGCGGCGATCTGGCGGCCGCCGAACAGCGGCAGCAGGTGGTCCTCGAGAATCGCGTAGTAGTGCTCGCGGGTGCGGTCTTTAATTGGCCGTCCGGCGACCTGCCGGCCCTCAACCCATGCGGCAGCGTAGGCGCCGAACGTGATCACCTCCCGCTTAACTTCGGCGGTCGCGTCCCATACTCCGCGATCTATCTCACGGCGCTTCGCGACAACGAAAGCCTCCGCGTCGATGCGCGCGCCGAACGTCGACGGCGCCGTGTGCCGGATTCCATCAGGGCCGGTGTAGCGAACCTGAAATCGGCCAGACGGCAGCTTGCGGATGGTCGCAAATGACCGCTTGTCGCGGGTGCGTGGCATGACTCTCCGTGGTGGTCAGTATCGCGGCTGCGTGCCCAATACGTGCCCAATGAAGCTACCAAACCTTCCACATGGCTCCGCGTAGCGCAACGATACTGTTTCGCGTGTGGCCTGTTCAGACGGCATATCTGCACGTCAGGCACGTGGGCAGAAAACACGCCAAATCAACTTCAATCCCAGTATCGCGCACCAAGATTCACACAGCTCAGGCCCGGCTTCCGCCGGGCCTTTTCTGTTGGGCGCCCGCCTGGTCATGACCATTCACCCGAACTGAACCGGCGAGCCTCAGTCCCGCGTCGCCAGCATCCATGCCGGGATCCAGTGCGTCACCGGCCTTTCCGACGCCCCGAAGGCGATCGGATAGGTAACCAGGCCCCACCAGGCGCCCTGCTCGCAGAGCCCCCAGCAGGTCAGCTTCCCCTCGACGACCTTGTGCATCTGCAGCCCGAACGGGTGGTAGCGACCCCACCGGCAGTGCGGCCGACGCGGGAACAGGGCGGCTAGATCGACCAGCACGGGGCGCGGCGGGTCCACCCGGCGGAACACCTCGCGCACGGGCTGGCCACCGTGTCCGAGGCTCTGCAGCTCACCCATGGTTCGATCATATGTTCGAACAGTCTCGATGGGAAACCGTCACCGGCGCCGATCGCATCGGCGCTGATGTGCCAACCGGTTGTCACGGCAACAGTCCGCGAATCGCGCGCGACGACGTATCCCGTCGGTGGTCCTGCGGTCCTCGGCGGCGCGACTGGCCGCCGGTTCACCCGCCACGAAGAAGCGTCGGAACACCGCACGCATCATCATCATCATCTGACCTCCTGTCCCCCGCCAACGGGGTCCACGCGCGCTACCGGGCACCCGTACATGTGAGTTGACCCCAGCGGCCCGACTCCAGGACTGCGGCATCAAGGACCCTGCGGGCGGTATCGAATGCCGGAGTCTGACGACCTTCGTCATCGACGGGTCTCCCCGCGGCGCAGCGCATCACCAAAACCCCCAACGCCGGCGACGTTCTGGGCGGCACCACCAACAGCGTGGCGGCACCGGCCTTTCCAACGATCTTGATCAGGCGTGGACGGCCGCCGAGTCGGGCACTTACCGGCCATCGGCGGCTGCCGACGGCCATGCTCGCCAGATCGAGCTGCCCGTCGGTTTCCGACCAGTTCAGCCGAATATCGACGATCCCACCCAACTGCTGCTGCAAGATCGCGACCACATCGACGAGTTCATCTGCCAACGCCTCAGATGCCGGCCACCAGCCGCCATCGACGCCGCCACCCAACCGCTGCGCCAACAGCACCCGCACCGGTCGTGCACACCGCCGCGGAGCAGCCAACCTGGTCACGCCGGCACTCACGTCAGCAGTGGCGCTGGTACTCCGCCTTCTGCTTCCCAGCGCTGTCGAGCACCGGCGGCCTCCGTGCGCCTGTCGCGGCCATCTGAGCTGATCGTGAGCAGCCCGTCGACAGTGGCCGCGTTACCGGCCTCGGCTGCGGTCATCATCGCGTCATGAGCGTCGTCGGCGTCGGTATGGGGCGGAACCACCAGAAGGGTGACCCGGTTGTGGTTGCCGTCCAAGCCGACAACTTCAATGGTGTTGAGCGGCTGAAGCCGGTATCCATCCAGATGCACCACCCGGCCTCCGGTGCTGAGTCTGCGCGGTGCCGCCGCCCAGGCACCCAGGCGGTACAACACGCGGTCGATGCGGCCCAGCCGTACCGACAGCACCGCGAGTAGATCCGGTAGTTCGGCGGCAAGGTCATCGGTGTGCGGCCACCATGCCCCGTCGACGAATCCGCTCTGGGCGGCCTTGGCTTTCAGCCGCAGCCGCGGTGTATGCGCCGGCACCGTGGTGTCCTGATCGGTTTTGCGTGTCTGCTGAGGCGCCATGACGACGCTCCTATCTCGGCCGCGAGAGGGCCGATATTCGCATCAGCGAGGACACGCTCCATGTAGTCGCGCGGGAAAAACGCTGATACCAACGACGCTACGCTGATCAGGCGTAGAGCGTCTCGAACCTCTCGATCGAACGCTCGATGTCGCCCTTGACGGTGCGGGCCGCGACCGACCCGATCGGGCCGAACAGCGGCGCGCCGCCCAACTCGAGGGTGACGAAGAAGGTGCACCCCGCGCCGGTGGGCCTCACCTCCAGCGTCATCCCGTACTTCGTGCCGCCCACGCCCTTACCGGTGACCTCGAGCAGATGTGGCGGGTCCATCCGGCGCACCGTCCACGTGACGCGGTTACGCATGCCCTTGGCCCCCGCCACCCCGATCAGGGTGGTGCCCACGCTCAGCTCATCTGGAATGTCACTGCGCCACCCCTCGTGCATGACCATCCAGTCCCCCAGCGCACCGAGATTCGACGCGTGATCCCACGCTGTCTGCGGGGTGAGTGACAGTTCGCGGGACAGTTCGAGTTTGGCCATGGCCGAATGCTAGTGGCCGCGGGCTCGTGATCGGGCTCGGCGACCTACCCGTCAGCGGGAAGCGAGCTCACGCAGTACCAGATCGGTTGCCGCCCAATCCATGCACTTGTCGGTGACCGACTGTCCGTAGGTGAGCGGGCGGGCCTCGGGGCCTGGGCCCCGGCGACCAGGAAGCTCTCCAGCATGACACCGCTGACCGGCAGTCCGTCCCGGACCAGCTGGGCGACCTCGGCGGCCACCCCGGCCTGGCGGATGTGGTCCTTGCCCGAATTGGCGTGGCTGCAGTCGATCACGACCCGGCCCGGCAGGCCGGCGGCGATCAGCTTGTCCGCGGTGGCCTGCACGGCCTCGGCGTCACAGTTGGGTCCGGTGGTGCCGCCGCGCAGGATGACGTGGCAGTCCTCGTTGCCGGCGGTGGTGACCAGCGCGCCGCGGCCCATATCGTCCATGCCGAAGAAGACATGCTCGGCGGCGGCGGCTTTGACCCCGTCCACGGCGACCTGGATGTTGCCGTCGGTGCCGTTCTTGAACCCGACCGGCATCGACAGGCCCGACGCGAGCTGGCGGTGCACCTGCGATTCGGTGGTGCGGGCACCGATGGCACCCCAGGCGACCGCATCCGCGATGTACTGCGGGCTGGTGGGTTCGAGGAACTCGCAGCCGACCGGCAGACCGATGTCGATGATGTCGAGCAGCAGTTGCCGCGCCGTGCGCAGACCCCGCGCCACGTCGAAGGTGCCGTCCATGCCGGGATCGTTGATCAGGCCCTTCCAGCCGATGGTGGTGCGCGGCTTCTCGAAGTAGACCCGCATCACGATCTTGAGCCGGTCGCCGAGTTCGTCGGCGATCTTGACCAGCCGGCTGGCGTAATCCAGCGCGGCCTCCGTGTCGTGCACCGAGCAGGGGCCGACGACCACGAGCAGGCGGTCGTCACGGCCGGCCAGGATATCGGCGATCTCGTCACGGTCGCGGGCGACCCGCTCGGCCCGCCGGGCGCCCAGCGGGAACTCGCTGAGCACATCGTGCGGGCTGGGGATCTCGCTGAAGCTGCGTATCCGACGGTCCGATGTCGCTGGTGCGGTGGCGGTCTGCGCCAGATTCATGGGAGGTACCTTCCTGGTGGTGGGCACCTGAGCCACATTCCCGGGCGCCCTTTAATGACGAAAGGCAGCGACCGCGTGGGTCACTGCCTCGGGCTCCGGGTGGATGCGTCGCTTAGTGCTGCGCTTTATCGGCTCCGCCCGGAGCCTCGATAAAGCGCCAATAGCCGGCGCACACACGGATGTTCACCCCGGCCACGTTACACGGCGGGCGGGATGAGTCAAAAGTCAGGCCTTCGACCGCCACGCGTACCCGGCGATCCCGATCCCGATCAGCGCGATGATCGGCCCGAGCACCGACCAGGTCGTGGTGTTGCTCATCGGGCTGCCGCCGACCGCCCCGAAGCCTTGCAGCGCGAACAACGTCCCGAACAGGGCGACGACGATTCCGATGATCAGCACTGCGATACGCATGCCTGCGACAGTAGCCTCGGATCATGACCGACCGCATCGAAGTGCAGCGCACCATCGCCGCACCGGCCGCCGACATCTTCGCGGTGCTGAGCGACCCGCAGGGCCACGTGGCCATCGACGCCTCCGGAATGCTGCAGGCCGCCACCGGCGAGCCTGCCCGCAAGGCCGGCGACCGGTTCGTGGTGCACATGGATCGTGAAGCGCTGAACGACTTTCCGATGGGCCGCTACGACGTGACGGTCGACATCACCGAGTTCGAGCAGGACCGGCTGATCGCCTGGACCATCCTCGGCAACATCGACCCGCCGATCGGCCACGTCTACGGCTACCGGCTGGAACCGGCCGCCGACGCCACGGTGGTCACCTCGTTCTACGACTGGTCGGCCATCGGCGACACCTGGCGGGAGACCGGCATCTTCCCGGTGATCCCGGAGACCGCGCTGCGCGCCACCCTGGGCATCCTCGACCGCACCGTGCACCGCGGCTACCCCCGGCCCTGAAGTCAACTCACGGTTGACGATCCTTCATAGTCAACCTACGGTTGACGTATGACCGAGTCCGTCAGCCTGGACACCCTGATCCGCGCGATCAAGTCCGTGCACGCCGATGCCCTGGACCAACTCTCCGACGCCGTCCTCGCCGCCGAACACCTCGGCGAGGTCGCCGACCACCTGATCGGCCATTTCGTCGATCAGGCCCGCCGCTCCGGCGCCTCCTGGACCGACATCGGCAACAGCATGGGCGTCACCAAACAGGCCGCCCAGAAACGCTTCGTCCCCAAGAGCGACACCATCGATCCCAACGAGGGCTTCGCCCGCTTCACCCCGCGGGCCCGCACCGCCGTGGTGGCCGCCCAGACCGCGGCCCGCGACGCCGGCAACACCGAGATCACCCCCGAGCACCTGATCCTGGGCCTGCTCGCTGATACCGACTCGCTGGCTGCGGCCCTGCTGAGAGCCCATGGCGCCGAGCCCGAGCAGATCCGCGCGGCGGTCACTCTGCCGGCCTCCACCGGCCAGGAGCTGGACCTGGTGCCCTTCAGCGGACCGGCCAAGAAGGTGCTGGAGCTGACCTTCCGGGAGGCTCTTCGACTGGGGCACAACTACATCGGGACCGAGCACATCCTGCTGGCGCTGCTGGAGTCCGAGGACGGCGACGGCCCGCTATACGGATCGGGCGTCGACAAGGAGGTCGTCACCGCCTCGCTGATCAAGATGCTCGCCTCCGTCGCGGGAATGAAACCGGATCCGCCGCTGTAGGACACCGGTCGGACAAGCATGTGCCATCATGCGTTGCATGCGATTGGCAAAGACGCGGTCCTGGTTCGCAGTTCTCCTGACGAGCCTCACGGCCGCGGTGGCGATCGGCATCGCCCCGCCCGCGACGGCCGCCGTCACCCCGATCGGCAACCTCGGTGAGACGCTGCGCGTCGAGTTCGGAGACTTCGTCGCCGACGTCACCGTGCACGACGTGCTGCCCGCCGAGGTTCCCCCGGGCTGGGGCTGGAACGGCTCCCCGCGCTGGCGCGCCCAGGGCGGCCCGTGGCGCGCCAACGTCACGGTGCACGTCATCTCCGCGCCCAACCCGTACAAGCTGGCGCTGTCCACCACGTTCAACGGGGTGACCCCCTACGCCGACGCGTACGCCTCCAAGCACACCGACGCCCCCGACGCGCTGGAGAAGGTGTTGCTCAACGCGCCTCCAGGGTCGACCGTCACCGGCGGCGTCTACTGGGACGTCTACCGCGCCCTGGTCACCAACGTGGTGATGATCAACCCGCAGACCGGAACCCACCTGGCGCAGTGGAACATCTGGCAGCCGGGCACCCCGCTACCCTGACCGGGTGCGCATCGAGGAACCCGGCCCCGCCGACCTGAGCGAACTCGCCGCCGTCGCCGCGGTCACCTTCCCGCTGGCCTGCCCGCCGAGTGTCACCCCGGCCAACGCGGCCGTGTTCATCGCGGAGAATCTGACCGCCGACAGCTTCGCCGACTACCTCGCCGACCCGCAGCGGATCCTGCTGATCGCCCGCGATGACGACCGAATCACCGGCTACGCCATGCTGATTCACGGCGTGCCCGACGACCCGGATGTGCAGCAGGCGGTGCCGCTGCGCCCGGCCCTGGAGATCTCCAAGATGTACGCGCTGCCCGAGGTGCACGGCACCGGGGTGTCCGCGGCGCTGATGACCGAGTCGCTGGAGCGCGGCGCGCGATCCGGCGCGGCCTGCGTGTGGCTCGGCGTCAATCAGAACAACGAACGCGCGCAACGGTTCTACACCAAGTTCGGGTTCCGGGTCGGCGGCACCAAGACCTTCCGGCTCGGGGACCGGATCGAGAACGACTATGTGATGGTGCGAAACAGCTAGGCGCTCTGCGCGGCCGCGGTCAGGGCCAGCAGCCGGGAGGTGGCCCGCAGGTACTTCTTGCGGAACCCGCCGGCGACCATCTCGTCGCTGAAGATGGTGTCGAGCTTGGTGCCCGAGGCCAGCACCGGAACACCCGCGTCGTACAGCCGGTCGGTCAGCGCCACCAGCCGCAGCGCCACGCTCTGATCCTCGATCGGGTGCACGCCGGTGATGAACACCTGGGTGACGTCGTCGATCAGCGCGTGATAGCGCGACGGGTGCATGGTCGCCAGATGCGCGCACAGCGCATCGAAATCGTCCAGCGTGGCACCGGGTTTCGCGGCTGCGGCCGCGGTGCGGACCTGTTCGTCGCTCAACGGCTCCGGCGCCGGCGGCAGCCCGCGATGCCGGTAGTCGGGGCCCTCGATCCGGATGGTGGTGAAGATCGCGGACAGCGTGTGGATCTCGCGCATGAAGTCCTGCGCGGCGAACCGGCCCTCACCGAGCTGCTCGGGCAGCGTGTTCGAGGTGGCCGCGATGGACACGCCACGCTCCACCAACGCCGAGAGCAACCGGGAGATAAGCGTGGTGTTGCCCGGATCGTCGAGCTCGAACTCGTCGATGCACAGCACCGTGTACTCGCCGAGCAGGTCGATGCACTCGGTGAACCCGAACACCCCGGCCAGCTGGGTCAGCTCACCGAACGTCGCGAACGCGGTCTTGGCCTCCCCGCCGGACAGCGTGTAGTACGTCGAGGCCAGCAGGTGGGTCTTGCCCACACCGAACCCGCCGTCGAGGTAGACCCCGACCCCGGGCAGCACCTCGCGCTTGCCGAACAGCTTCTTCTTCCCGGCCCGCCGCTCGGCGGCCTGCTCGCAGAACGTCCGGCAGTGCCCGACCGCGGCGGCCTGCGACGGCTCCCCCGGATCGGGCCGGTAGCTGTCGAAGCTGACGTCGGCGAAGGTGGGCGGCGGCACCAGCTGCGCGACCAACCGCTCGGGGGTAACTCTGGGGTGCCGATCCGTCAGACCCGCGACCTCACCCGCACTTTGCATGTCGTGCACCCTATCGACGTGCTGCAATGATCCCCATGCCGGATAGCGCCGCTGGGACGGAACTCACAGCACTCGAACCGGTCCGCCCCGCCGACGACGGTGACCTCGAACAGCTCTACGCCTATCCGGACAACCTGGAGTCCTGCTGGGTACGGGCCAATTTCATCACCAGCCTCGACGGCGCCGCGACGGCCGACGGGCGGTCCGGCGCGCTGGGCGGCCCGGGTGACCGGGCGGTGTTCCGGCTGCTGCGGGAACTGGCCGACGTGGTCGTGGTCGGGGCCGGCACGGTGCGGGTGGAGACCTACTCCGGCGCCCAGCTCGGCGTCGCCCAGCGCCAGCACCGGCACGCCCGCGGTCAGGCCGAGGTGCCGCCGATCGCCATCGTCACCCGCGCCGGGGAGCTCGACCATGACCTGCCGGTGTTCACCCAGACCGAGGTGCCCCCGCTGCTGCTGACCGCCCACGACACCGTCGCCGACGCGCGCGCCCGGTTCGCCGGGCTGGCGCAGGTATACGACTGCTCGGGCACCGACCCCGGCGACGTCGACCTGTCCGCACTGCTGCGCACGCTCGCCGAGCTGGGCCTGACCCGGGTACTCACCGAGGGCGGCCCCAACCTGCTCGGCGCGGTCATCGCCGCGGACCTGCTCGACGAGCTGTGCCTGACCATCGCCCCGACGATCGTCGGGGGTCGATCCAAGCGGATCGCCGACGGGCACGCCGAGCTGATCACCCGGCTGCAGCGCCGGCATGTCCTCACCGACGACGACGGCTACCTCTACACCCGCTACAGCCGCGAGGAACAGCGCGGTTGATCGCTACTGTGGTCGGCATGCGAGTTCGTTGGGGCCAAGCGCTGGCCTTGTCGTCGGTCACGCTGCTGCTGACCTCGTGCGCTCCGCTGCTGGCCGCCAATCCGCAGTTCGCCACCGACTCCGGCGCCGGACCGCAGGGCGCGCCCCAGGAGACCGCCGTCGCCGACGGGCCACCCGCCCTGGAGGCCCCCAAGAACGACCTGTCCTGGCAGGACTGCACCGGCCGGATGTTCGCCGACGCCGCGGTCCCGGCGCCCAGCGGCATCACCCTGGACTGCGCGGTGTACGACGCCGACCTGGACTCCATCAAGGGCGCCGGCGGCAACATCACCATCGGCGTGGTGCGGGCCACCTCGGCGGACACCCCGTCCGACGCCGGACCGGTGGTCATGACCACCGGCACCGACCTGCCCTCCTCGGCGCAGCTACCGGTGTGGCTGGCCCGCTCCGGGGCCGACGTCCTCAAGACGAATCCGATCGTCGCGGTGGACCGGCGCGGCACCGGATTGAGCGAGAACATCGACTGCCGGGACCTGTTCGACCGGCAGGAGATGATCGACCAGACCCAGTTCGAACCCGGTGACGACCCGGTGGCCAAGCTCGGCGCGATCGTGCAGACCGCCACCACCACCTGCACCGACCAGATCGCTCCCGGCGACTCGGCCTACGACAACGCCCACGCCGCTGAGGACATCGAACGCCTGCGCAGCACCTGGGACGTCCCGACGCTGGCGCTGTGGGGCATCGGCAACGGCGCCCAGGTGGCCCTCGCCT
This sequence comes from Mycolicibacterium aurum, assembly GCA_900078775.1. Taxonomy (GTDB): domain Bacteria; phylum Actinomycetota; class Actinomycetes; order Mycobacteriales; family Mycobacteriaceae; genus Mycobacterium; species Mycobacterium aurum_A. The sequence continues at coordinate 1,398,937 of LT549889.1, read as the reverse complement.
ACGCCGGTTCCCATCCGGACAAGGTGTCCCGGCTGGTGCTGGACTCCCCGCTTCCGCTGGCCATCAGCGCGGAGGCCGCCGCCGAACAGAAAGTCAAGGGGCAGCAGGCGGCGCTGGACGCCTTCGCCGCCCAGTGCGCGGCGGCCAACTGCCCGCTGGGCCCGGATCCCAGGGCGGCCGTCGACGCATTGCTGGCCGCGGCCCGCAACGGCGACGGGCCCAATGGCGCCTCGGTGGCCGCGGTGGTCGACGCCATCACCACCGCACTGGCCTTCCCGCGCGGCGACCGGGTCGCCGCCACCAACGCACTGGCCGGTGCCATCGCCTCGGCCCGCGGCGGTGACACCGGGGCGATGTCCGAGCTGATCTCCCGCGCCGAGGAGACCCGCCAGACCGACGGCCAGTTCGTCAACGGATGCAGCGATGCCTTGAACCGGCCCACCCCGGACCGGGTGCGCGAACTCGTCGTCGCCTGGGACCGGCTGTACCCGCAGTTCGGCACCGTCGGCGCACTGCGCATGGTCAACTGCCTGAGCTGGCCCAGCGGTACCGCGTCGGAGGATCCCAAGGACCTCAAGATCCCGGTGATGCTGCTCGGCGTGCAGAACGACCCGATCGTCGGCAACGAGGGGGTGGCCGCGGTGGCCGCCACCATCATCAACGCCGGCGCCAACAGCAAGCGGGTCATCTGGCAGGGCATCGGCCACGGCGCCAGCATCTACTCGCCGTGCGCGCTGCCGCCGGTGCTCGGTTATCTGGAGAGCGGCAAGCTGCCCGAGACCGACACGTTCTGCCCCGCCTGATCAAGGCACGACGAGCTGCGATGTAGGGTTCGCAGGTGTCGTTCCTGCCCTCCGGTGTGCTGAACGCCTTCCGCCCCAGCACCACGCCGCCCAGCACCGCAACGATTCTGCGGTCCATCCTGTGGCCGTTCGCCATCCTGTCGGTGATCCACCGCAGCTACGTGCTCGGCACCAACGGATACATCACCGACGATTTCGGCCCGGTCTACCGCGCGGTGATCAATTTCAAACTGGGCTGGGACATCTACAACGAGAATTTCGACCACGTCGACCCGCACTACCTGTACCCGCCCGGCGGCACCCTGCTGCTCGCCCCGTTCGGGTATCTGCCGGTGGATGCGGCGCGCTACTGGTACATCACCTTCAACGTGCTGGCGTTCCTGATCGCGGCGTACCTGCTGCTGCGGATGTTCGACTACACGTTGTCCTCGGTGGCCGCCCCGGCGCTGGTGTTGGCCATGTTCTGCACCGAATCCGTCACCAACACACTGGTGTTCACCAACATCAACGGCTGCATGCTGCTGGGGGCGGTGTTGTTCTTCCGGTGGCTGCTCAAGGGCGGACGAAACGCCGAACTGTTGGCCGGCGCGGCCATCGGGCTGACGCTGGTGGTCAAACCGTCGCTGGCACCGCTGCTGTTGCTGCCGGTGCTCAACCGCCAGTTCTACACACTGGTCACCGCTTTCGGTGTGCCGCTGGTGTTCAACGTCGCCGCCTGGCCGTTGGTCTCGGACCCGATGAACTTCGTGTACCGCACGGTCCCCTACATCCTGGAGACCCGCGACTACTTCAACTCCTCGATCCTGGGCAACGGCATCTACTACGGCCTGCCGATGTGGCTCATCCTGTCGCTGCGCATCGTCTTCCTGCTGCTGGCCGTCGGCAGCCTGTATCTGTTGTACAAGTACTACCGCGAGCGCGACCCGCGGTTCTGGCTGCTCACCTCCTCGGGTGTGCTGCTGACCGCGTCGTTCCTGGTGCTCTCGCTGGGCCAGGGCTACTACTCGACGATGCTGTTCCCGTTCCTGATGACGGTGGTGCTGCGCAACTCGGTGCTGCACAACTGGCCGGCCTGGCTGGCGGTCTACGGGTTCATGACGATGGACCGCTGGCTGCTGGTGCACTGGCCGACCACCGGACGCTTCCTGGAGTACATGAAGATCACCTACGGCTGGTCGCTGATGTTGATCGTGGTGTTCTGTGTGCTGTACTTCCGCTACCTGGACGCCAAATCCGAGGGCCGACTGGACTCCGGCATCGATCCGCCGTGGATGACGGATGAGAATCGGCGCGCTAGCGTGAAATCATGACAAGCGGAGCGCAGGAGCGCAGCGACCCGGGAAACGGCTCAGCGGGGCCCAAGATCGAGCTGACCGACGATCAGTGGCGTGCGAAGCTCAACCCCGCCGAGTTCCAGGTGCTGCGCCGCGCCGGCACCGAGCGACCGTTCACCGGCGAGTACACCGACACCAAGACCGCCGGGGTCTACGAGTGCCGGGCCTGCGGGGCGGAGCTGTTCCGCAGCACCGAGAAGTTCGAATCGCACTGCGGTTGGCCGTCTTTCTACGACCCGGCCGACTCGGACGCGGTGATCCTGCGCCGCGACGATTCGCTGGGCATGACCCGGGTCGAGGTCATCTGCGCCAGTTGCCACAGCCACCTCGGCCACGTCTTCGAGGGCGAGGGCTACCCGACGCCCACCGATCAGCGCTACTGCATCAACTCGATATCGTTGCGTCTGGTGCCGAGCGGCGCGAATTCAGCAGACTGAGCATGTCCGGCGGGGACAGCGGCGGGCTGTAGAGATAGCCCTGCGCCACCTGGCAGCCGTAATCCCTTAGCAGGGTAGCTGTTTCGGAGTTCTCGACACCCTCGGCAACCGTGGTCAGGCCGAGCTCACGGGCCAGGTCGACCACCGCGCGGACGATCGCGGCCGCGCGCCTGTCGTCGAGCACCGCGGTGACGAACCCGCGGTCCAGTTTGAGCTCGTCGACGTGTAGTTCCCGCAGATAGGACAGCGCCGAGTAGCCGCTGCCGAAGTCGTCGATGGCCACCCGCACCCCATGTTCGCGCAGCCGCTCGATCACCGCGCGGGTGCGTTCGTGGTTGCCCAGCAGCAGGTCCTCGGTGATCTCCACGGTCAGGATCTCGCACGGCAATCCGCGCTTGTCCAACTCCCGCACGACGCCCTCCGGCAGCGCCTGGTCACTGAGCGACGGCGCGAACACATTGACCGCCACCGGGACCAGCACCCCGGCGTCGCGCCAGCGCGCGATCTGATCGAGTGCCTCGGTGAGCACCAGGTCGTTGATCGGCCGCATCAGCCCGTGATCGCGGACCAATTGCAGGAACTGGTCCGGGCCGAGCAGGCCACGGTCGGGATGGGGCCAGCGCACCAGGGCCTCGACGCCGACGATGGAGCCGTCGTACAGATCGAATTTCGGCTGATAGGCCAGTGTCAGTTCGCGGTTGTCGATGGCCCGGCGGAGTTGACCGAGCAGCTGGTACGCCACGGCGCCGGCGGGCTCGTCCAGATCCCGCACATCGGCCGCGCTGTAGGTGTGCACCCCGCCCGCGCGGGATCTCTTCGCCGAGTACATCGCCACATCGGCCTGTTTGAGCAGCACCTCGGGAGACAGCTCGGGGTCCTCGGCGGCCGCGACCGCCAGCCCGGCGCTGGGGCGCAGCAGCAGGTCGTGCCCGTCGACGTGGAACGGCGCGTCGAAGGCCCGCAACACCCGCTGGATCACGCCACGTGCCTCGTCGCGGTCGCCCTCCATCAGCACCACGAACTCGTCGCCGCCGACCCGGGCGACCGTGTCGCTGGAGCGCGCGGAATTCAGCAGCCGCCCGGCCACCTGGACCAGCAACCGGTCACCGGCCGGATGACCCAGGCCGTCGTTGACGAGCTTGAAGTCGTCGAGGTCCAGGGACAGCACCGACACCGTCCGCTGGTCGCGCTGGTGCAGCACCATGGCGTGGGTCAGCCTGTCCTGGAACAACGCCCGGTTGGCCAGTCCGGTCAGCGGGTCGGTCATGGCCTGCGCCTCGACGGCGGCGAGCAGCCTGCGGTTCTCCCCCACCATGATGAACTGTCGCAGCAGCACCAGCACGATCAGCAGGACCGAGGCGATGAGCGCCGGCGCCAGGTCGGGGGCTGCCGCGAACCGCACCAATGCCGCGATCATGGCCAGCACGAGCGGCAGGTAGGGCAGCCACATCGCGGTACGACTGATCGCCAGCTCCCCGCCGGTGTACTCGTCCTCGGAGGCATCGGAGCGCAGCGCCGCCAGAGCGATCAACAGCAGCCCGGCCGCCCAGGCCGCGCTGCCGAACCGCGCCACGGTGAAGTCATCGGAGATGTTGGAGTACACGAAGATGCCGTCGGCCACCGTGGTCAGCGCCATACCGCCGACCAATAGGGACAGCGATCGCCGCTGCGACTCCCGAACCCGCCCCAGCACCAGCAGGCCGACCGTCAGCACGCCGAGATCCAGGACCGGATAGGCCAACGCGATCCCGACCGCGAACCTGCTCAGACCGGAGTCGAACAGTTGGCCCAGCAGCGTCCACCAGCCGATCTGGAAAAACGCCACGGCCACGATGAACCCGTCCAGCGCCACCCGGGTGTGGAGGTAACTCGATATCCCCACCGGCATCAGCAGCAAAGCGATGCAGACCGCAATCGGGAGCATCAGATAGGCGGCGTCGGCCTCGGACGGAAACGGCTTCTCACCGCGCCACAATTCGTGATGGGCCCAGATCAACGACCCGACCGTGTAGCCGAGCATGCCGACGCTGATCCAGATCCAGACGGTGCGCTCACGGCCGCTGTGCCGCCCGACCGCACCTACACAGCAGCCCGTTACGAACAGGCCGAGCACGAAGTAACCGATGTCCTCGACGACGATCTGGGTGGTCGGCGAACCCCACCCGCTCAGCAGCAGGACGCAGAACGCCAGGGTCGCAGCCGTAGCCACCGTCTCAGTTCGGCCGACTCTCGGCATCCTGGAACGCTAGCAAACCTCCGGCAGGCGGTGTCGGTTCTGGTGGGACTCAGGGCAGCTTGGACAGCAGGTGCTCGACGCTCACCCGCGGCCCGGTGAAGAACGGGGTCTCCTCGCGGACGTGCCTGCGCGCCTCGGTGTAGCGCAGCTTCCACATCAGTTCGACGATGCGGCCCAGGTCGGGGCCCTCGAAGGCCAGGATCCACTCGTAGTCACCGAGGGCGAAGGCGGGCACCGTGTTGGCCCGCACATCCGGGTACTCGCGGCCGGCCATCCCGTGGTCGACGAGCATCTTGCGACGCTCGTCGTCGGGCAGCAGATACCAATCCAGGGACCGGACAAAGGGATACACGCAGACGTAGTCGCCGGGATCCTCGCCGGCGATGAACGCCGGGACATGGCTCTTGTTGAACTCGGCGGGCCGGTGCAGGGCAACCACGCTCCACACCGGGTCGCTGGCCAGGCCGAGCGTGGTCCGGCGGAACGACGAGTAGGTGGCCTGCAGGTCCTCGACACGCTCGGCGTGCGTCCAGATCATGAAGTCGGCGTCGGCGCGGAAGCCGGTGACGTCGTAGAGACCACGGACGACGACGCCGTTGTCCTCCTGCTGTTTGAGGAAGGTCGCCGTCTCATCGATGACCGCGGACCGGTCCGCGTCGAGAGCCTCGGGCTGCACCGCGAAGACCGAGATCATCATGTACCTGGTCATCGAGTTGAGCTTGTCGTAGTCGAGCTTGGCCATAGCCCCTATCCTGCCACCAGCCGTGCGGCCGCCTTCGCCCCGGATCCCACACAGGCCGGAACCCCGATGCCGTCGAGGTAGCCGCCCGCGACCGCCAGGGTGGGCGGCAGCCCGGCCCGCAACTCGGCGATCAGATCGCCGTGCCCGGGCCCGTACTGGGGCATCGCGTCGATCCAGCGCTGCACCCGGTAGTCGACCGGGTCCGCGGCGACGCCGAACACGTTCTGCAGGTCTTCCAGCGACCAGTTCAGCAGCTCGTCGTCACCGACGCTGCGGGCCAGATTGTCGCCGTAGCGGCCGTAGGACAGCCGCACCAGTTCGACGTTGCCGCGCCGTCCCCACTTCCGGGAGGTCAGCGTTATCGCCTTGGTGTGCAACTGTTCTCCGGTGGCCATCAGCACCCCGGACTGATCCGGCAGCGGAGTGCCGCCGGGCAGGGCGAGCGCCACCAGCGCCGTCGAGGCCACCCCGATGCGCCGGGCCGCCGCGGCGCTGCGCGGGGCGACGGTCTCGACCAGCGTGGCCAGCCGCGGGGCCGGGACGGCGAGCACCACCGCATCGGCGGTCCAGTGCTCCCCCTCGTCGTCCACGAGTTCCCAGCCGTGCGCCGAGCGCAGCAACCCGGTGATACCGGCCTGCGCCCACCGCACCCCCGCGCGCCGGGCCAGTTCCTCGATCAGGACGGTGTAGCCGCCGTCCAACGCGCCGAAGACCGGGCCGGGCTGCGGCGCCGGCAGCGCGTTGCGTACGGCTTCGGTGAGGCTGCGCGCGCCGTCGTCCAATGCGGCCGCCAGCCCGGGCAGCGCCGAACGCACCCCGATGGTGCCGGCCGACCCGGCGTACACACCGGTCAGCAGCGGCTCCACCGAGCGGGTCACCACCTGCGCCCCGAACCGGTCCCCGACCAGTTCGGCGACCGACGGGTCGGCGCCGGGTCGCCAGCTGAAGCCGCGGCGGGGCTCGTCGGCGATTTGGGCCACCGTCTGGGGGTCCACCAGGCCGGCGACCGAGTCGGCGTGTGCCGGGATGCCCTGCAGGGTGCCGGTGGGCAGCGGATGCAGCCGGCCCTGGCTGTAGATCAGCGGCCGGGCACCGGCGCTGGCGACCTGGCGGCCGGTCAGGCCGAGTTCGGCCAGCAGGGCGGGCACCTCGGGGCGGCGGGTGATGAACGCCTCGGCCCCCACATCCATCGACATCCCGCCGACGGTCTCGGTACGCAGCACCCCGCCGAGGCGGTCGGCCGGGTCGAACAACGTGATGCTGGCGTCCGGTCCGGCCGCGACACGCAGCCGGAAGGCCGCGGTGAGACCCGAAACGCCTCCCCCGACAACGCAGTAGGTGGCACTCACAACGAGTGCACCAGGCTCACCAGATCGGTCACCACCCCGGGATCGGTGGCCGGCAGCACACCGTGTCCGAGGTTGAAGACGTGCCCGGCGGCTCCGGCGGCGATGGCGGCGCGGCCGTCCTCGACGACCGCGCGGGCGGCGCGCTCGACCACCGGCCAGCCCGCCAGCAGCACGACCGGGTCGAGGTTGCCCTGCAGCGCGATACCCGCCGGGACCCGGCCGGCGGCGGCGGTCAACGAGGTGCGCCAGTCCACACCGACCATGGTGGCCCCGGCCTCACCCATCGCGCCGAGCAGTTCGGCCGTGCCGACCCCGAAGTGCGTCATCGGCACGCCGCGGTCGGCCAGGGCCGCGAAGATCCGCGAGCTGTGCGGCAGCACGTGGGTGCGGTAGTCGGCCAGCGACAGCGTGCCGGCCCACGAGTCGAACAGCTGGATGGCGTCCACACCGGCGTCGAGCTGGGCCGCCAGGAACTCGATGGTGAGATCGGTCAGCGCGGTCATCAGCGCGTGCCAGGTCTCGGTCTCGCCGAACATCATCGCCTTGGTCTTCTCGTGGTTGCGGCTGGGACCGCCCTCCACCAGGTAGGACGCCAGGGTGAACGGCGCACCGGCGAACCCGATCAACGGAACCTCACCCAGGGCGGCCACCAGCATGGACACCGCGTCGGTGACGGGGGCGACCTGGTCGCGTTCCAGTCGCGGCAGGCCGTCCACGTCGGCGCGGGACCGGATCGGGTGCTCGATGACGGGTCCGACGTCGGGAACGATGTCCAGCGCCACCCCGGCCGCCTTCAGCGGCACCACGATGTCGGAGAACAGGATGGCGGCGTCCACGCCGTGCCGGCGCACCGGTTGCAGCGTGATCTCGCAGACCAGCTCCGGGTCGAAGCAGGCCTGGAGCATCTTGTGGTTGGCGCGCAGCGCACGGTACTCGGGCAGCGAGCGCCCGGCCTGCCGCATGAACCACACCGGGGTGTGATTCGGGGTGCGGCCGGAGGCGGCGGCGAGATAGGGCGACTCGGGCAGGTCACGACGGGTGTTCATCGGGCCCTATCGTGCCATGTGCCCGATGATCGGCGCGCCTGCGCACGGTGGAGTCCAGTTGGGGCTACGGTCCAGATTTGTGACGTCCGCCGAACCGGCTCAGTTCCGCACTGCGGTTGCTGCCATGAATGCCGCCACCGTTCGGCCGGAGATCGAGCTCGGGCCGATCCGCCCGCCGCAGCGGCTGGCGCCCTTCAGCTACGCGCTGGGCGCCGAGGTCCGCCATCCGGACGCCGCCGTCGTGCCGGAACGGTCCGAGGGCGATGCCTTCGGCCGCCTGATCCTGCTGCACGATCCCGACGGCGCCGAGGCGTGGGACGGGACCATGCGCCTGGTCGCCTACATCCAGGCCGACCTGGACTCCAGCGAGGCCGTCGACCCGCTGCTGCCGGAGGTGGCGTGGAGTTGGCTGCAGGACGCGCTGGGACAGCACGGGGACGCCGTCACCGCGCTGGGTGGCACGGTCACCGCGACCACCTCGGTGCGCTACGGCGACATCTCCGGCCCGCCCCGCGCCCATCAACTGGAACTGCGGGCGTCCTGGACGGCGACCAACCTGGAGTTGGGTCCGCACGTCCAGGCGTTCTGCGAGGTGCTCGAGCATGCGGCCGGTCTGCCGCCCGCCGGGGTCACCACCTTGGGTTCCCGCACCCGCGCCTGACATGACCGAACCCGAAGACACCGGGACCGCGCCCGAGCCCGAGGCGACTCCCCTACTCGCCCCTGCCGACGGTGTGCCACCGGTCGCGCTCTACCCCAGCGATATCGCCCGGGCCGCCGAGCTGTTGGCCGGCGGGTCCGGACCGTTCGCGATCGACGCCGAGCGTGCATCGGGCTTCCGCTACTCCAACCGCGCCTATCTGGTGCAGATCCGCCGCGGCGGCGCCGGATCGGTGCTCATCGACCCGGTGAACCACGGCGGCGACTCGCTGAAGGTGATGGCTCCGCTGGCCGAGGTGCTGAGCACCGACGAGTGGGTGCTGCACGCCGCCGACCAGGATCTGCCCTGCCTTGCCGAACTGGGGATGGTCCCGCCGCGGCTGTATGACACCGAATTGGGCGCCCGGCTGGCCGGATTCGAGCGGGTGAACCTCGCCGAGATGGTGCGCCGACTACTCGGGCTGGGTCTGGTCAAGGGACACGGCGCCGCCGACTGGTCCAAGCGGCCGCTGCCGGCCGACTGGCTGAACTACGCCGCCCTCGACGTCGAGGTGCTACTGGAGCTTCGGGCGGCGCTCGCCGCCGTCCTCGAGGAACAGGGTAAGACGGATTGGGCGGCACAAGAATTCGAGTTCTTGCGGACCGCCGAGCCGACGGTCACCCGGCGGGACAAGTGGCGCCGCACGTCGGGGATCCACAAGGTGCGTGACCCACGGACGCTGGCCGCGGTGCGCGAGCTGTGGACCACCCGCGACCAGATCGCCCAGCGCCGCGATATCGCGCCGGGCCGGATCCTGCCCGACGCTGCGATCATCAACGCCGCCACCGCCGATCCCGACACGATCGAAAAGCTCACCGCGCTACCGGTGTTCGGCGGCAGCAAGCAGCGCCGCAGCGCCAAGGTCTGGCTGGACGCGTTGGCCCGGGCCCGGGCCGATCCGAATCCGCCGGCGGCTACCGAACCCTTGAACGGACCGCCGCCACCGGCGCGTTGGTCGCGGCGCAAGCCGGAGGCCGCCGAACGGCTGGAGGCTGTTCGCGCGGCGTTATCGACGCTGTCCGAACGGGTTTCGGTACCCACTGAGAACCTGTTGACTCCGGATACGGTGCGACGGCTGTGCTGGGACTGGCAACCGGTGCCCGATGCGGCGGCGGCGGTCGACGAGTTCCTGGTCGCCGCCAAGGCCCGTCCGTGGCAGCGCGAGCTGACGCTGCCGGTGCTCGTGGCAGCATTGACAACGTCGACCGACGTGTCGTCGGATTGACCGGCGGGAACCCTCACCCACCTGCGAGCTGAAGGGCGCTCGACATGGCCGAAAAAGACGCGACGAACGACGAAAAAGACCGCCAGCGGTTCGCCGACCGCGTCCTCAGCATCGCCGAGGACGCCGTGTACTGGGCGATCGCGGTCATTCTGGTGGCCGGAGCGGCGGCCCTGCTGGTGGCCCAGGTCAAAACCATGATGTCGTTACTGGACACGCCCACCTCCAACGTCATGCTGGAACTTCTGGACGGCGTCCTGCTGATCTTCATCTTCGTCGAATTGCTCTACGCCGTGCGGACCAGCCTGCGGTCCCACGAGATCGCCGTCGAGCCGTTCTTGATCGTCGGCATCCTGGCTTGTATCAAAGAGATTGTCGTCCAGTCGGTGGAAGCGGCCAAACTCGTGGGCCAGGGTCCGGAGTTCGCCAGGACCATCGTCCAGACCGGGGTGCTCGGCGCACTGGTACTGGTACTGGCGGTCTCCGCGTGGGTGCTGAGGCAGCGCAGTCTGGCAGCTCCGGAGTATTCCTAGTCGGACTTCCGCACCGACATGTCAGCGTCGGCGTCGAGTTCGGAATTGTTCAGCGCAGCAACCCATCCGGTGATCTGACGCGCGACGTGCTGATCGGTCAGACCGATGTCGGTGAGCACCTCACCGCGCGAGGCGTAGGTCTGGAACTCCTGCGGCACACCGACATCGCGGCACGGCACGTCGATCTCGGCGGCCCGCAGCGAAGCGGACACCGCAGAGCCGATGCCGCCGTGCAGCCCGTTGTCCTCCAGGGTGACGACGAGCTTGTGCGCGGCTGCCAGCGCGTGCAGCGCCTCGGGAACCGGCAGCACCCAACGCGGGTCGACGACGGTCACTCCGATGCCGTGCTGCTGTAGGCGTTGTGCGACGGCCAGACCCATCTGGGCGAAGGAGCCGACCGCGATCAGCAGGACATCCTCGGAGGCCTCGGGCCCCGGTTTGGCCAGGATGTCCAGCCCGTTGCGTCGCTCGAGCGCCGGAATGTCTTCGCCGACAGCGCCCTTCGGGAACCGGATGGCCGTCGGGCCGTCCTTGACCTCAAGGGCCTCACCCAACTCCTCGCGCAACCGGGAGGCGTCGCGCGGAGCGGCGACCCGCATACCGGGAACGACGCCGAGGATGGACAGGTCCCACACGCCGTGGTGGCTGGCGCCGTCCGGGCCGGTGACGCCGGCACGGTCGAGCACGATCGTGACCGGCAGCTTGTGCAGGGCGACGTCCATCATCATCTGGTCGAAGGCACGGTTGAGGAACGTCGAGTAGATCGCGACGACCGGGTGCATACCGCCCATCGCCAGTCCGGCGGCCGAGGTCATGGCGTGCTGCTCGGCGATGCCGACGTCGAAGAGCCGGTCCGGGAACTGCTGGCCGAACGCGGCCAGGCCGGTGGGGCCGGGCATCGCCGCGGTGATGGCGACGATGTCGCGCCGGCGCTTGGCGATCTTGATCAGTTCGTCGGAGAAGGTGCCGGTCCAACCGGGCGCGGACTCCGAGGTAGCCAGCCCGGTCAGCGGGTCGATGACGCCGCAGGCGTGCATCTGCTCGGCCTCGTCGGCCTCGGCGGGTGCGTAGCCCATGCCCTTGCGGGTGACGACGTGCACGATCACTGGGGCATTGAAACCCCGCGCGTGCCGCAGCGCGGCCTCGACGGCGTGCTCGTCATGACCGTCGATCGGGCCGACGTACTTCAGGCCCAGGTCGGTGAACATGGCCTGCGGTTGCAGTGCGTCCTTGAGGCCGGCCTTCACGCTGTGCATGCACTGGTAGCAGATCTCGCCGATGAAGGGCACGCCGCGCACCACGTCGCGGCCCTTCTCCAGGACCTTCTCGTAGCCGGGCTGCAGCTGCAGGGCGGCCAGATGGTCGGCGAGCCCGCCGATCGTGGGTGCGTAGCTACGGCCGTTGTCGTTGACCACGATGACCACCGGCCGGTTCGAACCGGCGATGTTGTTGAGCGCCTCCCAGCACATCCCGCCGGTCAGCGCACCGTCACCGACCACGGCGACGACGTGCCGGTTGCGGTGGCCGGACAGCTCGAAGGCCTTGGCCAGGCCGTCGGCGTAGGACAGCGCGGTGCTGGCGTGGCTGGACTCGACCCAGTCATGCTCGCTCTCGTCGCGCGCCGGATAACCGGACAGTCCGTCCTTCATGCGCAGCTGGTCGAAGTCCGCGGCCCGTCCGGTCAGGATCTTGTGCACGTAGGACTGATGCCCGGTGTCGAAGATGATCGGATCGTGCGGCGAATCGAAGACCCGGTGCAGCGCGAGAGTCAGTTCGACGACGCCGAGATTCGGGCCCAGATGTCCCCCGGTTGCAGCAACCTTGTGAATCAGGAATTCACGGATTTCACCGGCCAGCTCTTCGAGCTGTGACTGGGACAGGTGCTGCAGATCAGCGGGACCGCGGATCTGTTTAAGCATCCCGTTAGTTTACCCACGTAACACCCATCAGTCCTGTCGAGCCTGGTAGATGTCGGGCACACCATCGTGATCTTGGTCGGTGGTCTCGATTTCGTGGATTCGGCGGTATGCCGCGTTCCTGGCTGTCAGCAGCACCGACGCCAGGATGGCGGCCACCACCGAACCGGTCAGCACCCCGACTTTGACGAATTCCTCACGGGCCGGATCGCTGTAGGCCAGATCACCGATCAACAGGGACACCGTGAACCCGATGCCGGCCAGCATCGAGACACCGAGCACGTCCACCCAGCGCAGCGAGGAGTCCAGTTCGGCCCGCGTCACCTTGGCCAGCGTCCAGGTGGTCAGGAAGATCCCGATCGGTTTGCCCAGCACCAACCCGAGCACGATGCCCAGGGTGATCGGGTGCCCCAGCGCTCCGGCCAGACCCCCGAAACCACCCAGGCTGACCCCGGCGGCGAAGAAGGCGAACACCGGGATCGCGATGCCCGCCGAGATGGGCCGGGACCGGTGCTCGAAGTATTCGGCCATCCCGGCGTCGACCTCGCGGGCGTTCGTGCGGGCCTTCTTGCGCACCGGAACCATGAAGCCGAGCAGTACCCCGGCGACCGTCGCGTGCACCCCGGACTCGTGCATCAGCACCCAGGTCGCGATCGACAGCGGGATCAGGATCCACCAGGCCTGCACCCCGCGCTGCACGCAGACGGCGAAGATCCCCAACGGGATCGCGGTAAGCGCCAGCGCGGTGATGTTCAGGGTGTCGGTGTAGAAGATGGCGATGACGGTGATCGCCAGCAGATCGTCCACCACCGCCAGGGTGAGCAGGAACATCCGCAGCGCGGACGGCAGATGGGTGGAGATCACCGCTAGCACGGCCACCGCGAACGCGATGTCAGTGGCCGTCGGGATCGCCCAGCCGTGCACGGCGTCGCCGCCCTCGCGGGTGGCGACCGCGACGAAGATCAGCGCGGGGACCACCATGCCGCCGACCGCCGCGGCGATCGGCAGCACCGCCTTGCCCGGGTCGCGCAGGTCGCCGGCGACGAACTCCCGTTTGAGCTCCAGGCCGACGACGAAGAAGAACACCGCGAGCAGCCCGTCGGAGGCCCAGTGCCCGATGCTCAGACTCAGGTGCAGGCCGAAGGGTTCGGCCCCTACCGTGAAATCCCGCAGCGCGAAATAGCTGTCCGCCCAAGGAGAATTGGCCCAGACGATCGCCGCCGAGGCGGCGATGAGCAGGATGACACCGCCGACGGTTTCCTTGCGCAGGATCTCGGTGACCCTGCGCGTCTCGGTCCAGGACCCCAGCGAGAGTAGGCGGGGACGGTTCATCGGGCTCCTCTGGTCGGCGTTCAGTTGTCGCCGACCAGACTTCCCGGCACACCGGGTCCGACTTTAGTGCACCTCTTCGGGTTCGGCGTCGGGGGCGACCCCGCGGATATATCGCCCGCATTCGATGTGTGCGGCTTCCCGTCGGCCAGATCGCCGAGACACTTCGCCTCTCGCGTGACCATCTCTGATCGCAGCCTTCACGCCGCGTGGCGGAGCTCTCCGACGTCGGCAGGCTGATCGGCAGCGGCGCTCCGGTAGGTCGCCAGATAGTTCTCGGCACGGTCGCCGGACTCCGGCTTCTCCCAGACACCACCCTTGATCCGCAGACCCCGCCGGATCGCGATGACGCCACCGCCCAATGCGGCGATGAGCGCGGACCCGGCGACCATTGCCAGTGCGGAACTACCGAAAGCCAACGCCGCCACGAACAACCCCAACGACACGAAGCCCAACAGAATCAGCACATAGCCGAGGTAGACCGCGGCCCCGCCGGACATCTTCTTCATCTCTTCATCCTCTCCAACCCGCTACGCTACGCGCAGCGTATCGATACGTACACTGTAGCTCATGACAGCGGCAACAAATGTCGAGGACCGCATCGCCGAATCCGCGCTGCACCTCCTGCGCACCAGCGGGCCCCTCTCGGTCACCGTGCAGGCAGTCCAGGCCCAGTCCGGGGTTGCCAAGACGACGATCTACCGTCGCCACAGCGACCGGCGGGACATGCTGCGCGCAGCATTGGCACGCCTGATCGCCGCCACTCCGGCCCCGCCACAGGGGGATCCGGCCGAACGACTGCGGTGGGTGATCCGGCATGCGGTCGCCGCGGTGGGCGACGGGATCGGCTTCGGCGGGTTCGCCGCCCTGCTGGCCCAGCAGGATCCGGAATTCAACGCGCTGTTCCGGGAGATGCTGGTCGAACAACGTGCCGCGCTGGTGACGGTGATCAAGGAGATGAACCCGGCGATCGACGCCGACACCCTGATCGACGCCATCGTGGGCGCCTACATCGCCGAGCGCGCCCGTACCGGAAAAATCCGGCAGGACTGGGAAGCGAGACTGTTCACGGTGCTCTGGTCGGCAGTGCAGACCTGAGAGATTCACCCTTTTCAACGGGGACGGATCGGTGTAGCATCGAACACATGTTCGAACCGATGGCGACGGACGATCTGCAGGCCCGGGAAGCGGCGCTGCGGGATCACATCGCCGACCTGGAACGGCAGAAGTCGGCCGCCGCCGCCGAGCAGGCCCGCAGCACCGCCGAGTGGGACGTCATCCGCCGTCAGCTGGAGGCGCGGGCCGGGGTACCGGCCAGGAACCGCGGCCGCGGGCTCTCCTCGGAAATCGGTTTGGCTCGCCGCGATTCGACCAAGAAGGGCGATCAACACCTCGGTTTCGCCAAGTCCCTGGTCAACGAGATGCCGCACACCCTGGCCGCCCTGGAGGCCGGCGTGCTCTCGGAATGGCGAGCCACCATCATCGTCCGGGAGTCGGCCTGCCTGACCGTCGAGGATCGTCGGCGATTGGACCATCGGATGTGCGGCGACCCGGCCGCACTCGACGGTCTGGGCAACAAGCGCATCACCGCCAAGGCCAAACAGATCGCCTACGAGCTCGATCCGCAGGCCATCGTGGAGCGCGCGGCCAAAGCACCCAAGGACCGCAACGTCTCCACCCGGCCCGCGCCCGACAACATGGTCTATGTGACCGCACTGATGCCATTGGCGCAGGGCGTCTCGGTCTACGCCAGCCTCAAACGCGAGGCCGATATCAACCCCGACGGGCGGTCGCGCGGGCAGACGATGTCCGACACCATGTACGAACGCGTCACCGGACGCTCCGCCGCCGAGCCGGTGCCGATCACCGTCAACGTGGTGCTCCCCGAGGAGGCCCTGCTCGGGCAGAGCGACGCCGCTGCGGCGATCCAGGACTACGAACCGATCCCCGCTGCAGTGGCGCGCCAGATGATCACCGATGCGATCGACGAGCAGGGCCGGGTCGAACTGCGCCGCCTCTACGCCGCACCGGACAGCGGGGCGCTGATTGCCATGGAGTCCCGGGCCCGGGCGTTCCCGACCGGGCTGGCCCAATTCATCCGACTCCGCGATCAGACCTGCCGGACGCCGTACTGCGATGCGCCGATCCGCCACATCGATCATGCCGAGCCACACGCCCGGCGCGGCCCGACAAACGCGCTGAACGGCAACGGCCGCTGCGAACGCTGCAACTACGTCAAGGAACAGCCGGGCTGGAAAGTCCGCACCCTGTTCGATCCCGGCGGACGTCACGTCGCCGAACACACCACCCCCACCGGGGCGACCTACCGCTCCACCGCGCCACCGATCGCCGGCGGAATGCGCATCCTGACCCGTGACGTCCACCTGGTCACGATCCACCGCGCGGCCTGAGTCAGCGCGTGAGCACGGCCACGCATTCGACGTGATGGGTGAGCGGGAACGAATCGAACACCCGCAACTGCTCGACGGTGTAGCCGTGCCGCAGGTACTCCCCCACGTCCCGCGCGAACGATGCTGCCTCACAACCGATGTGGATTATGCGCGGGATGCCGGCGAGCTGCTCGATGATCTCCCGGCCCGCACCCGCGCGCGGCGGGTCCAGCACAGCCACCTGCGGGCGCTCGGACTGCCCCGAGACGGCGCGGCGCACCGATTCGGTCTGCACCGTCACCTGCGGCAGATCCGCGAGCGCGGCCCGGGCGGCGCGCGCCGCCCCGCGCGAAGTGTCCACGGTGAGCACCCGGCCCGACTCGCCGACACCCTCGGCCAGCACGGCCGCGAAAACCCCCGCGCCACCGTAGAGATCCCACGCCGTCATGCCCGGCTGCAGCCCGGCGGCCTCGGCCACCAGCTCGCTGTACACCCGCGGCGCGTCACGGTGCGCCTGCCAGAACGCGGTCACCGGGATCCGCCACTGCCGCCCGCCGATCCGCTGCACCGCCTCGTACTCGCCCTCCACGACCTGCGTGGTGGCCTTCTTGCGGCCGTTGCGGGGACCGGCCTGCACGACGTGCCGGCGTCCGTCGTCGTCCAGGGCGACGTGCAGTTGCGCGCCGGGCGGCCAACGCGACCCGTCCAGCCCGTCGAGCATCCCGTCCGGCAGCTGCGCGCAGTTCAGGTCCTCCGCCAGCTCCGCGCTGTGATAGCGGTGGAAACCCGCCCGGCCACCGTCGGACACGTCCAGGCGGACCCGGGTGCGCCAGCCGGTCGCGTCGCCGTCGCCGACCGGTTCGGCCACCCCCGACCACTCGTAGCCGCCGAGCCGACTCAGCTGATTGGCCACCACCTCGCCCTTGATCCGACGCGCGGCAGCGGGCTCGGCGAACGCCAGGTCGCAGCACCCGGCCCCGGCACGGCCGGCGATGCCGCACAGTGACTCGATCCGGTCCGGTCCGGGCTCGATCACCTCGACAACATCAGCGTGCCAATACGATCCACGCTCGGCCACCACCTGCGCCCGGACCACCTCGCCGGGCAGCGCGTAGCGGACGAACACCACCCGCCCGTCGTGGCGCGCCACGCAACTACCGCCGTTGGCGGCCGGGCCCGTGGTGAGAATCAGGTCCGATCCGGTCACTCCAAAAATCCTCTTCGTGCATCGCCGGGCGCGGACTGCGGCTGCAGTGTCTTGAGCCGCTCCGACGAGTTGAGCTGCCAGGGTACCGAAGTCACCATCACGTTCGGCTCGAAGAGCAGCCTGCCCTTGAGCCGCAGCGCGCTCTGATTGTGCAGCACCTGTTCCCACCAGTGCCCGACCACGTATTCGGGGATGAACACGGTGACCACCGTGCGCGGGGACTCCTTGGTCACCCGCTTGACGTACTCCAGTACCGGCCGGGTGATCTCGCGGTACGGCGAGGCGATGACCTTCAGCGGGGTGCTGACGTCGCTCTCCTCCCAGGTGTGCACGAGCTCCCGGGTCTCGGCGTCGTCGACGCTGACCGTGATCGCCTCCAGCACGTCCGGCCGGGTGGCCCGCGCATAGGCCAGCGCGCGGCGGGTCGGCAGATGCAGCTTGGACACCAGCACCACCGCGTGATTGCGGCTGGGCAGCACGATGTCCTCCAACTCGGCTTCCTGCTCCTCGAGTTCGCGCGCCACCGTGTCGTAGTGCCGCCGGATCAGCTTCATGATGACGAACAGCGCGCCCATCGCCAGGATCGCGATCCACGCCCCGGCCACGAACTTGGTGACCACCACCACCAGCAGCACGGTGCCGGTGCACAGACCGCCGACAGCGTTGATCACCCGGGACCGGTGCATATTGCGCCGGGTGGCGGGATCGGTCTCGATCCGCAGATACCGGGTCCAGTGCCGCACCATGCCGATCTGGCTGAGCGTGAACGACACGAACACCCCGACGATGTAGAGCTGGATCAGATGGGTGACCTCGGCCTGGAAGGCGACCACGAACGCGATGGCGGCCAGCGCCAGGAAGAGGATGCCGTTGGAGAACGCCAGCCGGTCACCGCGGGTGTGCAGTTGGCGGGGCAGGAAGCGGTCCTGGGCCAGAATCGATCCCAGCACCGGGAAGCCGTTGAACGCGGTGTTGGCGGCCAGCACCAGGATCAGCGCGGTGACCCCGGCGATGAGGTACAAGCCCAGCGGGAAGCCGTGGAACACCGCATCGGCCAGCTGGGCGATCAGCGTCTTCTGGTGGTAGTTCTCCGGCGCGCCGACCAGCTGCTCCTGCGGACGCTCGGCGATCTTCACCCCGGTTTCCTTGGCCAGCATGATGATTCCGATGAACAACGTGGTGGCGATCACACCGAGCATCAGCAGGGTGGTGGCCGCGTTGCGCGCCTTGGGCTTCTTGAACGCCGGCACCCCGTTGCTGATCGCCTCCACACCGGTCAGCGCCGCACACCCCGAGGAGAAGGCGCGGGCCACCAGGAAGATCATGGCCAGCGCCGCCACATCCTCGTGCTCGTTGTCGGCGTGCATCTCGAACGCCGCGGACTCGGCCTGCAACGGGACCCCGAGCACATGGATCTGGAACAGCCCCCAGCCCAGCATGATGACCACGCCGACCATGAACAGGTAGGTCGGGATGGCGAAGGCGGTGCCCGATTCCCGGATGCCGCGCAGGTTCAGCGCGGCCAGCAGCAGGATGGCGAGCACCGCGAACAGCACCTTGTGCTGGTTGATGTACGGCACGGCCGACCCGATGTTGGCCATCGCCGAGGACATCGACACCGCGACGGTGAGCACGTAGTCGACCAGCAATGCGCTGGCCACCGTCAGCCCGGCGGTCCCGCCCAGGTTGGTGGTCACCACCTCGTAGTCCCCGCCACCGGATGGGTAGGCGTGCACGTTCTGCCGGTAGCTGGCGATCACGATCATCATGACCGCGGCCACCGCCAGACCGATCCACGGCGCGAACGAGTACGACGCCAGCCCGGCCACCGACAGGACCAGGAAGATCTCCTCGGGCGCGTAGGCGACCGAGGACAGGGCGTCGGATGCGAACACCGGCAAGGCGATCCGCTTCGGCAGCAGCGTGTGCGACAGCTTGTCGCTGCGAAACGGTCTCCCCAGGACCAACCGCCGGGTAGCGGTCGAAAGCTTGGACACGAGTGCCCACACTAGGCCCGAAGCGGTTTGGCTGTAGCGTTCCGGGTGGGTAATGCCGGTATTCCTGGGCAGGCCAGAGAGGACCGAGAGTGCGGGTAGTGGTGATGGGATGCGGCCGCGTCGGCGCGTCGCTGGCCGATGGACTGGCCAGAATCGGCCATGAGGTGGCCGTGATAGATCGGGAGTCCACCGCGTTCAACCGGCTCTCCCCCGAATTCCCCGGGGAGCGGGTCCTCGGGATGGGCTTCGACCGGGATGTGCTGCTGCGCGCCGGGATCCAAGAGGCGGGCGCCTTCGCCGCGGTGTCCTCCGGCGACAACTCCAACATCATCTCGGCCCGGGTGGCCCGGGAGACCTTCGGTGTGGAACGCGTGGTCGCGCGCATCTACGACGCCAAACGGGCCGCCGTCTACGAGCGCCTGGGCATCCCGACCGTGGCCACCGTGCCATGGACCACCGACCGGCTGCTCAACGTGCTCACCCGGGAATCCGAGACCACCAAATGGCGGGACCCGTCCGGCAACGTCGGCGTCGCCGAGCTTCCGCTGCACGAGACCTGGGCCGGGCACCCGGTGACCGAACTGGAATCCGCCACCGGCGGCCGGGTGGCGTTCATCCTGCGTCTGGGCTCAGGGCTGCTGCCGGACTCCAAGACCATCATCCAGGCCGGCGATCAGGTGTACATCGCCGCGATCTCCGGGCACATCGCCGAGGCCCTGGCCATCTCCGCCCTGCCCCCGAGTGAGGACGACGAGCGCTGATGAAAGTCGCCATCGCCGGAGCCGGCGCCGTGGGCCGCTCGATCGCCCGAGAGCTCGTCGCCAACCACGAGGTCACCCTGCTCGAACGCGATCCCGAACACATCGACGTGGACGACATCCCGGCGGCGCACTGGCGCCTCGGGGACGCCTGCGAGATCACCCTGCTGGAATCGGTGAAGCTCGAGGAGTTCGACGTGGTGATCGCCGCGACCGGTGACGACAAGGCCAACGTCGTGCTCAGCCTGCTGGCCAAGACCGAGTTCGCGGTGCCCCGGGTGGTGGCCCGGGTGAACGATCCGCGCAACGAGTGGCTGTTCGACGAGAACTGGGGCGTCGACGTCGCCGTGTCCACCCCGCGGATGCTGGCCTCCCTGGTCGAGGAGGCCGTCGCGGTCGGCGATCTGGTGCGGCTGCTGAGCTTCCGCAAGGGACAGGCCAACCTGGTCGAGATCACGCTGCCGGACGACACCCCGTGGGGCGGTAAGGCCGTCAAGCGGCTGAGCCTGCCCCGGGACGCCTCGCTGGTGACCATCCTGCGCGGACAACGGGTGATCGTGCCCGAGGGCGATGAGCCGCTCGAAGGCGGCGACGAGTTGGTCTTCGTGGCGACCGTGGAATCCGAGGACGAACTGCGCGAGCTGCTGCTGCGCCCCCAGCCGCGCTAGGCCGGAGCCTGGGCGTGCAGCGCCTTCTGCGCGGTGCGGATGGCGAAGTAGGTGATGACCGCGGCCACCCCGGTGAGCGGCCAGCCCATCGCGATGCGGGCCACGCCCAGCAGGCCGGTCTCGTCGGCGTCGTACAGGTGGTGCTGCACCACGAAGCGTGACGCGAACACCGCGACCCAGGTCAGGGTGGCGATGTCGAAGGCCACCACCGCGCGGCGCACCTGCCGCCAGCCCCGGTCGTGGTTGTTGACCCAGCCCCAGATGTAGCCGACCACCGGCCGCCGGATCAGCACCGACAGCGCGAACACCGACGCCCACACCAGCGACGACCAGATGCCCAGCAGGAAGTAGCCCTTGGATTCGCCGACCAGGTAGGCGATCAGCGCGCTGATGCCCACCCCCATGAACCCCGACACCGCCGGCTGCAGCGATTCCTTGCGGATCAGCCGCCACACCATGACCAGGGCGGCGGTGCCGAGCGCGGCGTAGATGGCCGGCATCAGGCCCACGTTGGTGGAGACCGGCACGAACACCAGCACCGGCAGCGAGGAGTAGATCAGGCCGCTGACGCCGCCCATCTGCTCCAGGACGGCCTGCGCGCCCTTCTTGGGTGGATCTTCTTCGGTCTTCTTGGGTGGATCTTCTTCGGTCGCGGGTGTGGTGTCTGGTTCCGTCACTTCTGAATCTCGTAGACCGGGTTGTAGATCGCCTTGGCACCGCTGTCCAGCCTGCCCAGCCGGCCGCTCACCCGGAGGGTGCGTCCGGACTCGATCCCGGGGATGCGCCGCTGGCCCAGCCACACCAGGGTGACCGCATCGGTGCCGTCGAACAGTTCCGCGCGCACCCCGCCGGCACAGTTCTTGGCGTTGCACTCGACGCTGCGCAGCGTGCCGACCATGGTGACTTCCTGGCCGCGCCGGCAGTCGATCGCCTTCTGCGCGCCGGTGGCGGCGGCGTCGTCGCTGAGTTCCTCGACGTCGAGTTGTTCGGGGGCCTCGGTCAACCGGCGAGTGAGCCGGCGCAGATACCCTTCGGCCGTAGCCATACCTCTCCCTGCCGTGATCCATCGTGGATGCACTACCTGACCAACGCCACCGTAGACCTGTTGGTTGCTATTCGCCACGTCATGCGCGGGTGTCGCGGCGGGGGTGTCACCATCGTGTGATGGCGGTCAACTTACGCGGCGCGACAACGGTTCTGCTGGCCGGGACCGGATCCGATGACGACTACGTCTACCGGGCCTTCTCCGGCGCCCTGCACGAGGTCGGTGCGAGCCTCATCACACCGGTGCCGGACCCGAACCGGCTGGTGGCCGGCTATCTCGCGGCGCTCGACGAGGCCGCCCGCAGCGACGGGCCGATCGTGGCCGGCGGGGTGTCCATCGGTGCGGCGGTGGCGGTGTCCTGGGCGTTGGCCCACCCCAGCCGGGCCGCGGCCCTGTTGATCGCGCTGCCCGCCTGGTCCGGTGAGCCGGCCGACGCCCCGGCCGCGCTGACCGCCCGCCACTCGGCCCACCAGCTGCGTGCGAACGGATTGTCGGTCACCGTCGCCGAGATGCAGGCGTCCACCCCGGCCTGGTTGGCGGCCGAGTTGACCCGGTCCTGGCTGGCGCAGTGGCCGGCGCTGCCCGATGCGATGGACGAGGCCGCCGCCTATGTGGCGCCCACCGTGGCGCAGCTGACCGCGCTGACCACCCCGATGGGGGTGGTGGGTGCGGTCGACGACCCGGTGCACCCGATCGACGTCGCGCTGGAATGGGTGGCCGCCGCCCCGCGGGCGGCGTTACGCACCGTCACGCTCGACGAGATGGGGGCCGACCCGGCCCGGCTCGGCGCGCAGTGCGTCGCCGCCCTGTTGGAGCTCTAACCGCCGGTGATGGTGCTGCGCATCTGCTGCATCGCCGAACCCTCGACGCTGCGGCGCGCCGCGGGCTCCGGCGGCACCTGCCCCTGAGCCTGCGCCTGCGCCTGCGCTTGGGCCAGCGCCTGGGCTTGCGCCTGCTCGGCGGCGGCACGCAGCTGGGCGGCCATCGCCTCGGGCAGCTGCACGGTCAGCGGGGTGCGGACCGGCAGCGGGGTGTCGCCACGGCGAACCACGGTGTCCTGCAACGCTTCCCGAGCCTCGGCCGCCAGCGCGTCGATATTCTCCGGCAGACCGTTGACCACGCAGCGGATCATCCACCGGTATCCGTCGACGCCGATGAACCGGACCACGCCGGGCTGCTGGCCCTGCGGGGCGCTGGTGCTCGCACCGACCACCTCGCGGCCCCACTGACCGTCCTCGATCCGGACCTTGGCACCGTCCTTGCGCAGCGAGTCGGCGAGCTCGGAGGCCACCTCACGCCACAGCCCGGCCGTCTTGGGTGCCGCGTAGGCCGCGATGGTGAACCGCCCGTTGGGGGTGACGATCCACACCGAACTGGGCACACCCTGGTCGGTCAGTTCGACCTGCACCTGACCGGCCGCGGGCATCGGGACCAGGACCGATCCGAGATCGAGCCGGGCATGCTTCGCCGCCTCCGGGTCATCGAAGTCCTCGATGTCGAACGGTCCGTCGAAGTCTTCGGCTTCGTCACTCACGTTGATCGTCCTCTTTCACAAACTCGAATGTCCGCCAGAAGAACCGTGACCACCTGCGCCACGGGTGGTCTCGGCCAGTCCGGCCTCATCGAATGATGTCACCTCGACCAGCTCCGGGAGCTCGACGCGCTGGACCAGCAGCTGTGCGATGCGGTCACCGCGCCGCACCACGATCGGCTCCTCGGGGTCGAGGTTGATCAGTGTCACCTTGATCTCACCACGGTAACCGGCGTCGACGGTGCCGGGCGTGTTCACGATCGAAAGCCCAACGCGGGTCGCCAATCCCGACCGCGGATGGATCAACCCGACCATTCCGTGCGGAATCGCCACCGCGATCCCGGTCGGAACCAGGCTGCGCCGGCCGGGGGCGAGTTCCAGGTCGACGGCGCTGAACAGGTCGACGCCGGCGTCACCGTCGTGGGCGCGGCTGGGCATCGGGAGTTCGCGATCCAATCTCACGACCGCCAGAGAAGTAGGCACGACGACAAAGATTACTCTTGGGCACGTGTCCGACACGCGTGCTACCACCCAAACCGTGCGCTACCGCGAACGCCTCCGGCTGCCGCTGTGGTTCTGGCTGCCCGGTCTGGGCCTCGCCGCCCTGATCGCCACCGAAGTGAACATGGGCGTGCAGGGCGTACCCCAGTGGCTGCCGTTCGCGGTGCTGCTGCCCGCGGCGGCGGCGATCCTGGCCTGGGCCGGCCGGGTGGAGATTCGCGTGGTCGCCGACGAGACCGACGGCGGCGCCAAGCCCACGGTCGAATTGTGGGCCGGTCATGCCCACCTGCCGGTGAGCGTCATCGCCCGGTCTGCGGAGGTGCCGAAATCGGCGAAATCGGCGGCACTGGGTCGACAACTCGACCCGGCCGCCTACGTCCTGCACAAGGCCTGGGTGGGACCGATGGTGCTCATCGTGCTCGACGACCCCGACGACCCCACCCCGTACTGGTTGGTCAGCTGCCGACACCCCGACCGGGTGCTGGCCGCGCTGCGCAGCTGACCCGCGGGTCAGGCCGCGCAGTCGGTGCAGATCAGCTGGCCGTTCTTCTCGCTGGCCAGTCGGCTGCGGTGGTGCACCAGGAAGCAGCTCGAGCAGGTGAATTCGTCGGCCTGCTTCGGCACGACACGAACCGACAGTTCCTCACCGGAAAGATCGGCGCCGGGGAGTTCGAACGATTCCGCGGACTCTGATTCATCGACGT
This sequence comes from Mycolicibacterium aurum, assembly GCA_900078775.1. GTDB lineage: Bacteria > Actinomycetota > Actinomycetes > Mycobacteriales > Mycobacteriaceae > Mycobacterium > Mycobacterium aurum_A. The sequence goes on along the minus strand of LT549889.1, from coordinate 1,374,489 downwards.
CGACGACGGCCGACTGGGCCTCGTTACGTCGCGCTTTGAGCTCTTCCAGCGAATCCTCGGACACATCGTCGGTCTCGGTTCGCCGTGGAGCGTCGTAGTCGGTAGCCATTTTCATCCCCTCCGGTACCGGTTGCAGCACCCTTGCAGCAGTGCTTTGTACCAGCGTCGAACGCCTACACCAAATAATTCGTGCCCGGAATCCACCCAGATTGACTGTGATTTATATCACAGCGAGTTCGTCGCCCGTGGCGATTGGCCCGCCCGCCTGCCCTTAAGGTGCAGGGGTGGTCGCATCCATCACCGAGGGCACGGCGTTCGACAAACACGGTCGTCCGTTCCGCCGCCGCAACCATGTTCCCGCGCTATGCCTGTTCGTGGCCCTGGCCCTGGTGACCGGTGTGGTGTGGGTGGTCGCGCTCAACCAGTCCACCGAGGTGCAGGAGGCCGTGGCATGCAATCCGCCGCCGCCGCCCGCCCCGGACAGCACCGGCCCCGCGCCGACGCTGGGCCGGCAGGTCCCGCCCGCGGAGTTGGCCGATGTGATGCCCGCCCGCCTCGCCGACACCAGGGTGCAGGTGCTCAACGCCAGCGGTCAGGGCGGCCAGGCCGCGGAGGTCTCCGGCGCGCTGCGTGACCTCGGCTTCGCCCAGCCCACCGCGGCCAATGACCCGGTGTACGCCAACGGCCGGCTGCAGTGCCAGGGCCAGATCCGGTTCGGCGAGGCCGGAAAGGCCGCCGCCGCGGCGGTGTGGCTGGTCGCGCCGTGCACCGAACTGTTCCTCGACGGCCGCCCCGACGATGCGGTGGACCTCGCGGTGGGCACCGAGTTCACCGAGTTCAGCCGCAGCGACGACATCGACGCCATGCTGGCCGGGCTGCGCCCGGACGCCACCCAGCCGGCCGACGCCTCGCTGCTGACCAAGATCCACAGCCAGACCTGCTGAGTCAGCCCGCCCGGTGCAGCGCCTCGTTCAGCCGGGCGGCGATGCCGGGAGCGGCGGCCACCAGCGGTTCGGTGTCGTCGGCGGGCAGCCGCACCACGGCACCGGCCTCGGCGGCGATCAGGGCCCCGGCCGCCCAGTCCCACACGTGCACGTCGTCCTCGAAGTAGGCGTCCAGGCGGCCGGACGCGACCATGCACAGATCCAGCGCGCAGGACCCGATCCGGCGCACGTCGCGCACCGCGGGCAGCAGCGCCGCCAGCACCGCGGCCTGGCGCCTGCGCCGCTGCGCCTCATAGGAGAACCCGGTACCCAACAGGGCCATGGACAGGTCGTCGATGGCGTTGGCCCGCAACGTCGTTGACACCCCGTCCCGGGTCACCGTGGCCCCGTGCCCGAGCGCGGCCGAATAGATCTCGCCGGTCGCGGCGTTGGCCACCGCACCGGCCACCGCGACGCCGTCGATCTGCACGCCCACCGACACCGCATAGGCCTCGATGCCGTAGACGAAGTTGACCGTGCCGTCGATCGGGTCGATCACCCAGACCGGGATACCGGGCGCGATCTGCTCCGGGCCGCCCTCCTCCTCCCCCAGTACCTGATCGTCGGGACGCTCCTCGGCCAGCAGCTCGCGCAGCAGCCGCTCGGTCTCGGTGTCGACCACCGTCACCGGATCGGTCGGGGTGCTCTTGGCGCGGATCGCGTCGACGGGCTGGGCGCCGGCGCCGAACACCTCCGCCCGCCGGGTGCGCACGAAGGTTGCGGCCTGCTCGGCCAGCCGGACGGCCACTGCCCGCAGGGCGACTGGATCGTTCATCGGTACATCGCACCACAACCCACTACTGTGGTGTCGAATTCTGTTGTCCGCCCCCTGCTTAGGAGCGTTTCCCGTGACCGAATCGACCAACACCGGATTCGGCGTCGACGTCGGCGGCAGCGGCATCAAGGGTGGCCTCGTCGACCTCGACACCGGCCGGCTCATCGGTGATCGCTTCAAGCTGGACACCCCCCAGCCGGCCACCCCGGCCGATGTGGCCAAGACGGTGGCCGCGGTGGTGCGTGAGTTCGGCTGGACCGGCAAGCTCGGCGTCACCTATCCGGGCGTGGTGACCGGGGGCGTCGTGCGCACCGCCGCCAACGTCGACAAGGGCTGGATCGGCACCGACGCCGCGCAGGTGATCAGCGCCGAGCTCGACGGGCAGCCGGTCACGGTGCTCAACGATGCCGACGCCGCCGGGCTGGCCGAGGAACACTACGGCGCCGGCAAGGACAACACCGGCGTGATCGTGCTGCTCACCTTCGGCACCGGCATCGGCTCGGCCGTCATCCACAACGGCGTGTTGCTGCCCAACACCGAGTTCGGCCACCTGGAGGTGGGCGGCAAGGAGGCCGAGCACCGGGCGGCGTCCTCGGTCAAGGAACGCAAGGACTGGAGCTACCAGCGCTGGACCGAGGAGGTCACCAAGGTGCTGGTCGCCATCGAGAACGCGATCTGGCCCGACCTTTTCATCGCCGGTGGCGGTATCAGCCGCAAGGCCGACAAATGGATACCGCTGCTGAAGAACCGCACCCCGGTGGTGCCGGCCGCGCTACTCAACAGCGCGGGCATCGTGGGCGCCGCGATGGCCTCCCAGGGCATCCACGTCGAATGAAAATAGCCGCTCGGCGCGGCGCACCCCCACAGTGTCGTTACAATGGTCGATGGCGGCCGCCTACCGACATAGCCGGCGGATATCCCAAGCAGAGATCAAACGCCAATATTCGAGACAGCCGACAACTTTTCGGTGGCGCCTGCGCGCGCCACCGACCGCAAGACCGAGAGGGTGTACGTGGCAGCGACAAAGAGCCCGGCAACCGAAGAGCTGACCAAGCCCACCGCCGCCACCAAGACGCCTGCCAAGAAGGCGCCGGCCAAGGCTGCCAGCAAGGCACCGGCCAAGCGCGCCGCGAAGAAGGCCCCCGCCAAGAAGGCCGCCTCCCGCGCCAAGAAGGACGAGGCCGCCGAAGACGTCACCATCGGTGACGATGTCGAGACCGAAGACCTCGAAGTAGAGCCCGGCGACGACCTCGAAGAAGTCGAGATCGACGATCTCGACACCGAGGACGAGGCGGATGACGCCGAGGACGCCGGCGACGCCAAGACCAAGGCCGCCAAGGGCGACGACGAGATCGCCGAGCCGTCCGAGAAGGACAAGGCCTCCGGCGACTTCGTCTGGGACGAGGAGGAGTCCGAGGCCCTGCGGCAGGCCCGCAAGGACGCCGAGCTCACCGCCTCGGCCGACTCGGTGCGCGCCTACCTGAAGCAGATCGGCAAGGTCGCGCTGCTCAACGCCGAAGAAGAGGTCGAGCTCGCCAAGCGCATCGAGGCCGGGCTGTACGCCACCCAGCTGATGTCCGAACTCGCCGAGAAGGGCGAGAAGCTGCCGGCCGCGCAGCGCCGCGACATGCAGTGGATCTGCCGTGACGGCGACCGCGCCAAGAACCACCTGCTGGAGGCCAACCTGCGCCTGGTGGTGTCGCTGGCCAAGCGCTACACCGGCCGCGGCATGGCGTTCCTGGATCTCATCCAGGAGGGCAACCTGGGTCTGATCCGCGCGGTCGAGAAGTTCGACTACACCAAGGGCTACAAGTTCTCCACGTACGCCACCTGGTGGATCCGGCAGGCCATCACCCGCGCGATGGCCGACCAGGCCCGCACCATCCGTATCCCGGTGCACATGGTCGAGGTCATCAACAAGCTGGGCCGTATCCAGCGCGAGCTGCTGCAGGACCTGGGCCGCGAGCCCACGCCCGAAGAGCTGGCCAAGGAGATGGACATCACGCCGGAGAAGGTGCTGGAGATCCAGCAGTACGCGCGTGAGCCGATCTCGCTGGACCAGACCATCGGCGACGAGGGCGACAGCCAGCTCGGTGACTTCATCGAGGACTCCGAGGCCGTGGTGGCCGTCGACGCCGTCTCCTTCACCCTGCTGCAGGATCAGCTGCAGTCGGTGCTGGAGACGCTGTCCGAGCGCGAGGCCGGTGTCGTGCGCCTGCGCTTCGGCCTGACCGACGGTCAGCCGCGCACCCTCGACGAGATCGGCCAGGTCTACGGCGTCACCCGCGAGCGGATCCGCCAGATCGAGTCCAAGACCATGAGCAAGCTGCGCCACCCGAGCCGGTCTCAGGTGCTGCGCGACTACCTGGACTAGACACCACGCAGATGGCCGCTCCCGCACTGCGGGAGCGGCCATTTCGTTTGTCGACGGTCAGTGCGCGGCGTGCTGCTTGGCGCCGTAGATGCGTTCCATCAGTGCGGTGTCGGTGTGGATCTCCACCCGGGTCGTCTTACCGTCCCGGACGGTGAACACGTCGGCATTGCTGCCCCTGTCCTGCCCGACCGTGACCTCGGTCAGCGCGACCACGGTGTCCCCGTCGGCCAGTAGCCGGTTCAGTTTCACCGTCGGGCTCTTGGCACCGAGGTTTGCCAGGTACTGCATGACCTCACCCTTGCCGTGATACGTACCGCTGATGGTGCTGTTCCCCGGCTGTACCCATTCGACGTCGTCGTCGAACAGCGACATGATGGTCTCCATGTCGCCGCTGGAGAACGCCTCGTAACCCTTCTTGATCAGTGCGATGTTGTCCTGCTGCTCAGACATCAGCTGCTCCCTCCGAGCGATCCGACCCCCACCCCTGATCGGAATCTACGCCCGCAAAACACCCTCTGTACAGGCACGATGCGGACGACGTTTGCCGAGGAAAGCAACGCCGGACCGCTGGCTAACGCTTGACCCGGCGCTCGCGGAGCTTGTAGCTCATCGGCCAGGATTCCCGGGACTCGTCGCCGGTCAGCGGCACGCCCTGGCTACCTAGCTTGACGTCGTATGCCTCAAGATCGGGGCCGGCCTCGCGCTCCGCACGCTCCCGGGCCAGATAGTAGAGCTGATCGATCTCCAGCTCCTTGAACGCGACGAAGGTCGATTTGCGGACGGCGTGCGGGCTGGTGGCCTCGGCGACCATCCGGTCGACCAGCACCCGCCCGCCCAGCACCGCGGCGCCGAGCAGCACGAAGGGCACCACCCAGTAGCAGATGAACGACAGCGGGGTCCGGGTGTCCAGGACGGTGGCCTCCCGGTAGACGATCGGCGGGATCGCCGAGGACACCGTCATTCCGGCGAAGGCCGCCACCCAGATCCAGGTCACCAGCGTGGTGACGCGGCCGAACAGTTCGCTCTTGATCACCTCGGGTGCCTGGTCGGCCTCGGCGAACTCCCGCACGAACGGTCGTCCCACCAGCACGCTGGTCAGCGCGGCCAGGAAGATGCCCAGGCTGCTCAGCGGCTGGATCCAGCGCTCCATGAACTCCTGGTGCAGCGTGAAGGTCAGCACCGCGAGCACCGTGAAGGTGGCGATGGCGCCGATCTCCAGCGTGCGCCCCGCGCTGCCGCGGACCCGCCCGATGGTGAAGGTCGCCACCGCGACGGCCAGGGCCACCAGCACGGCGGCGCTGAACGGAACGTTCCCGACCAGCACCCAGTACACGATCCACGGCGCGAAGCCGGATAGTATCGACATGGTCAGTCAGTTTACGAAACGTGGCGCTTTTGTCACGCCGCATTGCCGGGCGCCGATGCTCAGCGCAACACCACGGTGCTGGGTTCCCTTGGCGATCCGAGCATTTCGCGATGCGACGGCGGACGGCGCCCGCCCTCGTCGGCGATGCCGTAGCGCAGGGCCAGTTCGGCGCCGATCAGGCTGCGCCCGGTGAGTTCGCCGCGCTGCGGGTCGGCGAACACCGCATCGATGAGATGGCCGGTGAACTCCGGGGTCTCGGCGTGCTCGGCGGTCGCGGCCAGCGCCTCCGGATTGCCGTCGAACGCCGCGCGCAGCCGTTCGGTCAGCAGGATGCCCATCCAGATCGACACGCACGCGACCCCGGTCCCGGCGAAGTCCACGGCCATATCGGCGGCCATCTTGTCGATCCCGGCCTTCTGGGCGCCGTAGGCCGGGCCGTGCATGTAGCAGACCGACCCCGGCGAGGAGGTGAACGCGATCAGCCCGCCGCCGCGCGCGGTCAGCAGCGGGGCGGCGTGCCAGGACGCCACATATGACGAGCGCAGTCCGACGTCGAGCACATCGGCCAACCCGAGCGGCTTCTCCCAGAACGGTCTGGCGCCGGTCAGTTCGTCGTGGATCACCGCCGCGTTGTTGACGAGCAGATCGAGTCCGGAGCCGTCCGCGGCGACCCGGGCGAACAGGTCGGCGACGGCCCGGTCGTCGGCGTGGTCCACCGGGACCGCGATGCCCTCACCGCCGGCCGCGTCGACCAGTTCGGCGGTCCCGGATCCGGCGATGGAGCGGCCGGTGACGTACACCCGCCAACCGTGTGCACCCAGGGCCGCGGCGATCCCGCGTCCCGCCCCGCGGCTCGCGCCGGTGACGACGGCCACTTTCGGGACGGCCACTTTCGGGACGGCCACTTGATCCGTTGCTCGCACTCCCCCAACCTACGTTCCGGCCGCCCCGTCTACGATGGCGGCGTGGAATTCATGGCGGCCGTTGATCATTCGCCGGACGGCGGCAACTCAGCGAATGCGCCGTCGGCGGCGGGCAGATAGCGCGTGACACTTGTCACAGCGTCAGTCGGCAACGGGCCGTACAGATGTGGGAACAACATCGACTCCGGGTCGGTCGGCACACCGGGCTCCCAGCGAACGGGATCGACGAGGCGCTGCGGGTCGATACGCAGCAGCACGAGATCGGTCCGTCCCGCGTACAGCCGGTTGGCCGGCAGATGCACCTGCTCAGGAGTCGAAAGATGAATGAAGCCGACTTCGGCCAGCGACGCCGGCCGGTAATCGACGGTCGCCGCGGCGTGCCGCCATTCAGCTTCAGCGCACAGGTGCACAAGGACGGAAGTTTGGGTACCCACTCTGTCCAGGCTGCCCGCTCGGTAACGGCTACGCAGTGAGACACGACACACCGGTGAAGCGCAAGGGAACAAGGCCAGAACCCAAAACGTCTGACACAGTAGACATACGCACCAAAGCTGAACGGAGGATGTGCCGTGAACGCAACCTTGACCAGTCCGGAACTGACCCGGGCCGATCGCTGCGACCGCTGTGGTGCCGCCGCGCGTGTACGCGCGAAGCTGCCGTCGGGCGCGGAACTGTTGTTCTGCCAGCACCACGCCAACGAACACGAAGCCAAGCTCGTCGAGCTGGCCGCCGTGATCGAGGTCAGTGCGGTCGACGCGTAACGACCCGCCCGCCCGGTGATTACCGGCGGCGGCGTCCATCGTCGGGAATGCTGGAACGGTGATGACCGACCAGCTCCCGGCGAAGCCATCACGTCACCACGTCTGGCCGATCACCAAGCGCACTCTCGGTAAAGCCTGGGACGACTCCATCTTCTCGGAGTCGGCCCAAGCCGCCTTCTGGTGCGCGCTGTCGCTGCCCCCGCTGCTGCTGGGGATGCTCGGCAGCCTGGCCTATCTGGCGCCGCTGTTCGGTCCGGACACTCTGCCGACCATCGAGAACCAGCTCATAGGCACCTCCGAGCGGTTCTTCTCGCAGAACGTCGTCAACGAGATCATCGCGCCGACCATCTACGACATCGTGCGCGCCGCGCGCGGTGAGGTGGTGTCGCTGGGCTTCGTGATCTCACTGTGGGCCGGATCCTCGGCGGTGTCGGCGTTCGTGGACTCGGTGGTGGAGGCCCACGATCAGACGCCGCTGCGGCACCCGGTGCGGCAGCGTTTCTTCGCTCTCGGGCTGTACGTGATCATGTTGGTGTGCGCGGTGGTGACCGCGCCGTTCATCGCGCTCGGTCCGCGCAAGATCGCCGAGTACATCCCGGACAGCTGGTTCCACGTGCTGCAGAACGGCTACTACCCGGTGCTCGTCATCGCCCTGATCCTGGTGGTGACGGTCCTCTATCGGGTGTCCCTGCCCGAGCCGCTGCCGACACATCGGCTGGTGGTGGGTGCCGTGCTGGCCACCGCGGTGTTCCTGATCGCGACGTTCAGCCTGCGCTTCTACCTGAGCTGGATCACCGCGACCGGCTACACCTATGGGGCGCTGGCCACCCCGATCGCGTTCCTGCTCTTCGCGTTCCTGGCCGGCTTCGCAGTGATGATCGGCGCCGAACTCAACGCCGCGATCCAGGAGGAGTGGCCCGCCCCGGACACCCACGCGCGCCGGCTGCGCACGTGGATCTCCGGAAGATCGGACCGGGCGAAGTCGGACGGCGCGCCCGAGGCCCCTACTTCTTGAGCGACTCGTAGATCCGCTTGCAGTCCGGGCACACCGGCGACCCGGGCTTGGCCGCCTTGGTCACCGGAAAGACCTCACCGCACAACGCCACCACATGGTTTCCCATCACGGCGCTCTCGGCGATCTTGTCCTTCTTCACGTAGTGGAAGACCTTGGGGGTGTCGTCACCGGTCCCGTCGTCGACGCGTTCATCGGTATCGGGCCGCTCGATGGTCTGGGTCTGCATGGATCCATTGTGCCGCGCGCGCCCGCGGTGTGGGACAGTGGAGGGTATGAAACACGGCCCCGAGCTGAGTTTCGACGACGAAGGTCGGCCGGTCCTCATCACGCGTGCAGCTCCCCCCCAGGATGAGCAGCACCGCGAACGAGTACGCAAGTACCTGACATTGATGGCCTTCCGAATCCCTGCCCTGATCCTGGCCGCGGTCGCCTACGGCGTCTGGCAGAACGGTCTGATCTCGCTGGCGATCATCGTGGTCTCAATCCCGCTGCCCTGGATCGCCGTGCTGATCGCCAACGACCGCCCGCCGCGCAGCGCCACCGAACCGCGTCGCTACGACGACGGCCGCGCGCGGCGCACCCCACTGTTCCCCACCGCCGAACGTCCGGCGCTGCAGCCCCCGGTCCGCCCCACTCCCGGGCCCGGCGGCGAACCCGGCGTTCCCGACTGAGCACCCACTTCGGCACTTCTCAGCACATTCTCAGGTCTCGGGTTTGAAACTGCAGGTCAGGTGGTACGCCACTGGGACGTGACGGGAACTCTGAGGCACCCCTCGGCGTTGTACGTCATGACAGTGCAACCGAGCAGGAGGCCGTAAATGGCGATCGCCACCGCAAGCCGCTTCGATTCCGATCTGGACGCCCAGAGCCCAGCTGCCGACCTCGTCCGTGTGTACCTCAACGGCATCGGTAAGACCGCGCTGCTGACGGCCGCCGATGAAGTCGAGCTCGCCAAGCGCATCGAGGCCGGCCTGTACGCCCAGCATCTGCTGAACACCAAGAAACGACTCGGGGACGCCCGCAAGCGTGACCTCGCCGCCGTCGTCCGCGATGGTGATGCCGCTCGCCGCCACCTGCTGGAGGCCAACCTCCGCCTGGTGGTGTCGCTGGCCAAGCGCTACACCGGCCGCGGCATGCCGCTGCTGGACCTGATCCAGGAGGGCAACCTCGGACTCATCCGCGCGATGGAGAAGTTCGACTACGCCAAGGGATTCAAGTTCTCGACCTACGCCACGTGGTGGATCCGGCAGGCCATCACCCGTGGCATGGCCGACCAGAGCCGCACCATCCGGCTGCCCGTCCATCTGGTCGAGCAGGTCAACAAGCTGGCCCGGATCAAGCGGGAGATGCACCAGAACCTGGGCCGCGAGGCCACCGACGAGGAGCTCGCCGAAGAGTCGGGCATCCCCGCCGAGAAGATCGCCGACCTGCTGGAGCACAGCCGCGACCCGGTGAGCCTGGACATGCCGGTCGGCAGCGACGAAGAGGCCCCGCTGGGTGACTTCATCGAGGACTCCGAGGCGATGTCCGCCGAGAATGCGGTCATCTCCGAGTTGCTGCACACCGACATCCGCTACGTGCTGGCCACTCTGGACGAGCGCGAGCAGCAGGTCATCCGACTGCGTTTCGGCCTCGACGACGGTCAGCCGCGCACCCTCGACCAGATCGGCAAGCTGTTCGGGCTGTCCCGCGAGCGGGTCCGCCAGATCGAGCGTGAGGTGATGTCCAAGCTGCGCAACGGGGACCGCGCCGAACGGCTGCGTTCCTACGCCAGCTAGGCGTACCAGCAAAAACCCGCACCACCAGTGATGCCCGTCGCCTCGCGCGGCGGGCATCACATTGTCACGGGGATGTTGAGCCCCTGTTCAGGGCGCCAGACAGCTAGACTCGGAGACTGACAGCAGGGCCTGGAAGGTAGGGCATGAACGATCTCATCGATACCACCGAGATGTACCTGCGGACCATCTACGACCTCGAAGAAGAGGGAGTGGTGCCGCTGCGTGCACGGATCGCCGAACGACTCGAGCAGAGCGGTCCGACGGTGAGCCAGACCGTGTCCCGGATGGAGCGGGACGGCCTGCTGCACGTCGCCGGCGACCGTCATCTCGAACTCACCGAGAAGGGCCGCTATCTCGCGGTCTCCGTGATGCGCAAGCACCGGCTCGCCGAGCGGCTGCTCGTCGACGTGATCGGGCTGCCTTGGGAAGAGGTCCACGCCGAGGCCTGCCGCTGGGAGCACGTCATGAGCGAGGACGTCGAGCGCCGCCTGGTGCAGGTGCTGGACAACCCGACCACCTCCCCGTTCGGCAACCCGATCCCGGGCCTGTCCGAACTCGGTTTCGGCGGCCCCGGTCAGGGCGAGGACGCCAACCTGGTGCGGCTCACCGAACTGCCGGCCGGCTCTCCGGTCGCGGTGGTGGTGCGCCAGCTCACCGAACACGTCCAGGGCGATGTCGAGCTCATCGGCCGGCTCAAGGAGGCCGGCGTGGTGCCCAACGCGCGCGTCACCGTGCAGGTCAGCGACGACCACGGCGATCAGGGCGGCGTGCTGATCCTGATGCCGGGCCATCAGGACGTCGAACTGCCGCACCAGATGGCGCACGCCGTCAAGGTCGAGAAGGTCTAGCCTCAACCGGCGCGCTGACCGAAGGCGAGGCGCGGCGGTAACCGGACCCCGAGTTTCTCCGCGGTCCGGTAACCCGACAGCGCCATCCCCCGGATCTGCTCCGGGCGCATCCCCGACTGCAGCGCGCTGTCCAGCATCACGGCCATCCGGTGCCGCGGGTCCAGCCGCACGGCCGCCTCCAGGGCGATACCGGCCAGCGGTCCGTCACCGCGCGCGTAGGCCGAAAATGCCAACAGCGCCAACGCATCCGGGCGTGCCGCGTCCGGCAGCACCCGGGCCATCAGCGCCCACAGCGCCTCGGCTTCGGCCGCCCCGCCGCCGATCGCCAGTGCATAGAGGATGTCGCGGACCCGCGGGTCGCTCAGGGCGCAGGCCAGCATGACCAGTTCCGCGTCGTCCGGCTCGGTGCCCTCGGACAGTCGGACGGCGATCGCCATGGCCAGCTGCGTGGTCTCGCGCACCTGGGCCGCACTCGGGTCGAAGAACTCGCGGTCTGCCATGGCGTCGGCCAGCCGGGCGCTGCGGGCGGCGTCGGTGACCGCGATGACCTCCTGCAGATCGGCCCGACGCCGATACAGCCGGCGGCCGTCGAGCACCGCGGCCGCGGCCAGCGGTGATGCCTCCGGATCGTCGATCACACCGTGGGCCCCGCAGCCGTCGGCGCAGAACCAGCGCCCGCCGGCGGCGACCCGGTCCACCACCAGGACGGCCATCAGCTGCACCCCCTCCAGCGCCAGCGACCGGCCCAGCGCATCGGCCAGCTCCAGGTGGTCGGTGCCGCAGGCGTCGCACTCGGAGCCGAACTCGTCGATGATCACCGCGATGGCGCCCTCGGGCCCGGCGGCGCCGACCACCTCGGCCAGGTGGTCGGTGTTGTCGGCCAGGCCGACGGACAGGTCGACCCGCATGACACAGCCCAATTCGGGACCGCCCCCGACGTCGTCGACGGTCACCACCGCCAGCGAATGTTCCGGGACGAAACCGAGCACGGCGGGCAGCGCGGCGATCAGGGCGGCGGGGCGGCCGATGTCGAGGCCGCGAGGTTGTCTGGTCATGGGTCGACGGTGACAGCCGGCACCGTCAGGCCCGGCCCGTCGGCATCGCGCACCCGCCGCGCTGTGGATGGACCGGTGACTGTGGATGATCAGCCGGCCGGCAGCAGCCGGGAGAGCACGTCGGCCAGGGTGATCAGCCCACGCACCCGAACTCCGTCGGTGACGACGACAAGGTGACTGCGGGTCTCTCGCATGGTCCGCAGTGCGGCATAGACCGGTGTGTCGGCGGTCAACTGCAAGGCCGGACGCATCAGGTCCACCGCGGTCGCGCCGGCCGGCGCGTTCACCGTGTCTCGCACGTGCACCACACCGTCCTTGCCGACCAGCAGACGCAGATGACCGGTGGCCCGCGATTCGGCCTGGATCTCCTCGACGCCGGCCTGCGGGGGCACGCTGCTCGGCTCGGAGTCCGCCCGAACCATGTCGCCGACGGTCAGCGTCTGCAGTTCCAGCGCGCTGACCAGGTGCCCGTGATAGCGCTCGTCGAGCGTGCCGACCGTGGCGGAATGCTCCACCAGGTGGCGCAGCGCGGCCGGATCCTGGCCGGTGGCAACCTGATCCACCGGCTCCACGCCGACCTTGCGCAGACACCAGTTGGCCAGCCGGTTCAGGGCCACGATCAGTGGGCGGGTCACCCACATGAACGCCCGCATCGGGATGGCCAGCATGGTCGCCGACCGCTCCGGATGCGCAATGGCCCAAGACTTCGGGGCCATCTCGCCGACCACCAGGTGCAGGAAGGTGACGATGATCAGGGCCAGGACGAACCCACCCGCATCGGCGAACCAGGCCGGTGCGCCCCACCCGGCGATGGTCGGGGTGAGCCAGTGGTGCACAGCGGGTTTGGTCACCGCGCCCAGGGCCAGCGTGCACACGGTGATACCGAGTTGGGATCCGGCCAGCAGCACCGAAAGTTCCGAAGCCGAACGCAGCGCGGCACGCGCGGAGCGACTGCGCGGCGCCGCATCCTCCAATCGGTGCCGCCGCGCCGCGATGAGCGCGAACTCCACCGCGACGAAGAACGCGCTCGCCCCGATCAACAGCACGGTCACGAGTGCGACCACCCACGGATTGCTCACTGCAGCACCACCAGAATGCTTGCCGGAACATGCTTTTCGATACTGCGCACGGTCGCACTCAGGGTCCGCTCAGCCGGCGGCTGCTCGGCGATCAGGTCCGCGGGATCGACCCCGAGATCCACGGTGACGCTGTCACCGACGGCGGGCAGCCCGCCGAATTCGGCGATGACCAGACCGGCCAATGTCTCGTAATCCCCCTCCGGAAGGTCATGACCGATCACCCGGCCGAGTTCGTCCAGGGCGAGGTCACCGCGCACGATCCATCCCTGTTCGGTCACCACGACCTCGGTACCGGCACCGGCGGCGTCGTGCTCGTCGTCGATCTCGCCGACGAGTTCCTCGGCGAGATCCTCCATCGTGAGCACGCCGGCGAACCCGCCGTACTCATCGATCACCAGGGCCATCTCGTCATCCGCGTCGGTCAGCGCCCGCAGCGCGGCCGGCAGCGGCAGCGTCTCCGGCACGATCACCGCGGGTCGGCACCGCGACCCGACGGTGGCGCCCGGATCGGTCTCCCCCAACAGGTCGTGCAGGTGCACCACTCCCAGCACCTCATCGGGTCCCGATCCGAGGACCGGGTACCGGGTGTGCCCGGTGGCCATCTTGTCGAGCACCTCGCGCACCGGATCGTCGGCCGCCACCATGTCGACCCGGGCGCGCGGGATCATCGCGTGCTGGGCATTGCGGGTCGGGAAGTCGAGAATGCGGTCCAACAGGGTGGACAGGTCCTCGGGCAGTTCCCCCGCATCCCGGGAATCCGCGACGATGTGCTCCAGGTCACGCACCGTCGCCGAATGCTCGACATCGTGGACCGGCTCGATCCGCAGCACCCGCAACAACAGGTTCGAGGAGGCATCGAAGAGCTTGATCAGCCAGCCGAACACCGCAAGGTAGGCGGTGGTCGACCAGGCCAGTTTGTGTGCGACCGCCTCGGGCCGGGCGATGGCGAGGTTCTTCGGGAAAAGCTCACCGAAGACCATCTGCACCACCGTGGAGAACACCACCGCGAGGACAGTGCCGATCGCGACACCGAGGGCGATGGGCACGCCGACACCGCCGAGCAGCTCACCGAAGCCGGCACCGATCAGCGGTTCCGCGACATATCCGACCAGCAGGCCGGTCACCGTGATCCCGAGTTGCGCACCCGAGAGCATGAACGAGGTGCGCCGGGTGACGGTCAGTGCGCGGACGGCGCCGGCATCGCCGGCCTCGGCTCGCGCCTTCAGCCGGGACCGGTCCACCGCCATGAAGGCGAACTCCTGGGCCACGAAATAGCCGGTCAACGCCGTGATGGCGCACACCACCAGGATTCCGGCAAGGATTCCGAGGGCGGTCAGCACGGCGGGTTACCGCGGAGCCGTCGAGGTTTTCGTTTGCGCTTTCGTCTGGGTCGTCTCATCACCGGTAAAGACGAACGGGCCGACGCGGAAGTTCCCGAGGCCGCACCGGTGTTGCACGAATGTGGGCCCGGGAAACGCGCGTCCGGCAAAGTGCGAGACACTAGTGACAGGAGGTGAATTTCATGGCCGATCACCAGGAGCAGCATTACCAGCCCGAGCAGAACGGCATGTACGAGCTGGAGTTCCCTGCACCGCAGCTGTCCGCGACGGACGGGCGTGGACCCGTTTTGATCCATGCGCTGGAGGGATTCTCGGATGCCGGGCACGCGATCCGGCTGGCCGCCCAGCACCTGAAGGACACCCTCGACACCGAGTTGGTGGCCTCCTTCGCCGTCGACGAACTGCTCGACTACCGGTCCCGCCGGCCGATGATGACGTTCAAGACCGACCACTTCAGCAGCTACGACCAGCCCGAGCTGAACCTGTACGCGATGCACGACAGCGTCGGCACCCCGTTCCTGCTGCTGGCCGGCCTGGAGCCGGACCTGCGCTGGGAGCGGTTCGTGACCGCGGTGCGGCTGCTGTCCGAACGCCTCGGCGTGCGTCAGGTCATCGGGCTGGGCACCATCCCGATGGCGGTGCCGCACACCCGGCCTGTCACGTTGACCGCGCACTCGTCCAACTCCGAGCTGATCGCCGAGTACACGCCCTGGGTCGGCGAGGTGCAGGTGCCGGCCAGCGTGTCGAGTCTGCTGGAGTTCCGGATGAGCCAGCACGGGCACGACGCGATCGGGTTCACCGTGCACGTGCCGCATTATCTGGCGCAGACCGCCTATCCGCCGGCCGCGGAGACCCTGCTGGCCGAGGCGGCCCGGGCCGCGTCGTTGCAGATCCCGCTGAACGCCCTGGGTGAGGCGGCCGCCGAGGTGCACACCAAGATCAACGAGCAGGTCGAGGCCAGTGCCGAGGTCGCTCAGGTGGTGACCGCGCTGGAGCGTCAGTACGATGCGTTCGTCGCCGCTCAGGAAAATCGTTCGTTGCTCGCCCGGGACGACGAGCTGCCCAGCGGTGACGAACTGGGCGCGGAATTCGAGCGGTTCCTTGCCCAGCAGGCGGACGGCAAGTTCGGTGAGGGCTTCAGCGAGGGTTTCTCCGACGGCGACGAGACCTGATCTACGGTGATGTCCGCCGACTGATCGCGAGGAATGGCGGATATGACCGAAATCTCCCCCACGCTGCGGTTCCGCACCATCCACGGATATCGCCGTGCCTACCGGATCGCCGGTTCGGGTCCGGCCGTCCTGTTGATCCACGGGATCGGTGACAACTCGACGACCTGGCACACGGTGCAGACGATGCTGGCCCGGCGGTTCACCGTGATTGCGCCGGACCTGCTGGGGCACGGCCAATCGGACAAGCCGCGCGCGGACTACTCGGTGGCCGCCTATGCCAACGGCATGCGGGATCTGCTGAGTGTGCTGGACATCGACCGGGTGACCGTCGTCGGGCATTCGCTGGGCGGCGGGGTGGCGATGCAGTTCGCCTATCAGTTCCCGCAATTGGTGGACCGACTGGTGCTGGTCGGGGCCGGCGGCGTCACCAAGGACGTCAATGTGGCGCTACGGTTCGCCGCGCTGCCCGGCGCCGCCGAGGCGCTCGCCCTACTGCGGTTACCGCTGGTGCTGCCCGCGCTGCAGACCGTCGGGCGGATCGGCGGGGCGCTGTTCGGGTCGACGGGCCTGGGCCGCGACCTGCCCGACGTGCTGCGGGTGCTCGCCGATCTGCCCGAGCCCACCGCATCCTCGGCGTTCTCCCGGACACTGCGCGCGGTGGTGGACTGGCGCGGCCAGGTGGTCACCATGCTGGACCGCTGTTATCTGACCGAATCCGTTCCCGTGCAACTCATCTGGGGCACCCACGATTCGGTGATCCCGGTCAGCCATGCCTGGCTGGCACATTCGGCGATGCCCGGTTCGGCACTCGAAATCTTCGAGGGCTCCGGGCATTTCCCGTTCCACGACGATCCGGACCGGTTCGTCGAGGTGGTGCAGCAGTTCATCGACAACACGACGCCCGCCGAGTACGACCACGAACTGCTGCGCGGACTGCTGCGCACCGGCACCACCGAGCAGGCCATCACCGGCTCGCTCAATACCCGGGTCGCGGTACTCGATGCGATGGAAGCCGACGAACGTAGCGCCACCTGATCCGGACGGCGCCTACCATCGGGGTATGGCCGTCGATGTGACTGTTCTGCGGGTGTTCACCAATTCCCAGGGCGAGTTCGGCAATCCACTCGGCGTGATCGACGCCGCGACCGTCGACCCCGCCGACCGGCAGCGCATCGCCGCCGAATTGGGTTACAGCGAAACTGTATTCGTCGATCTACCGGAGCCGGGCGCGGCCAGCGCGCACGTCCGCATCTTCACCCCGGCCACCGAGATCCCGTTCGCCGGGCACCCCACGGTGGGCACGTCGTGGTGGCTCAAACAGCGAGGCACCCCGGTCCGGACCCTGCGGGTGCCGGCCGGACTGCTGCAGGTGGGCTACGTGTCCGAGCCCGACGGTGAGCTGACCACGATCAGCGCCCGCTCGGACTGGGCCCCCGAACTGGTCATCTACGACATGGACTCGCCCGAGGAGGTCCTGGCCGCCGATCCGGCCGACTACGACGACAATTCCGAGCACTACCTGTGGGCCTGGCTGGACCGTGACCGCGGGGCGTTGCGGTCGCGCACCTTCGCCCCACTGCTCGGCATCGTCGAGGACGAGGCCACCGGCTCGGCGGCGGTGCGGATGACCGACTATCTGAGCCGGGACCTGCACATCACGCAGGGCAGGGGCTCGGAGATCCGGACCTGGTGGGATCCCGCGGGATGGGTGAGGATCGGGGGCCGCGTGGTGCAGGACGACAGCGCGCGACTCGACTAGCCGGACGAGGAGACGCGATGGGCGCGCAGCGCCTGGATCTCGCGCTCGAAATCGTCGGCCGAGGTGAACGACCGGTACACCGAGGCGAACCTCAGGTAGGCGACCTCGTCGAGGTCGCGCAGCGGGCCCAGTATGGCCAGACCCACTTCGTTGCTGGGGATCTCCGGTGATCCCGCGGCGCGCACCGCGTCCTCGACCTGCTGGGCGAGGAGGTTCAGTGCGTCGTCATCGACCTGGCGGCCCTGGCATGCGCGTCGCACGCCCCGGATGACTTTTTCTCTGCTGAACGGTTCGGTGACCCCGCTGCGCTTGACGACCGCCAGCACCGCGGTTTCCACGGTGGTGAACCGGCGTCCGCATTCCGGGCAGGACCGGCGGCGCCGAATGGCCTGGCCCTCATCGGCCTCGCGGGAATCGACCACACGCGAATCGGGATGGCGACAGAACGGACAGTGCATCACCGCTCCTTCGCCCGACCGCAGGTCAACCAACTCGAATGTCTTCGAGCGTACCTGGGTGATCACCCGATCGGAGCAATGAGGGTCTGACCGGCCTGCACCGTACTGGTCTCCAGCTTGTTCAGTTCGCGGATGCGCTCCACCACCGAGCCCGCCGGGGCGTCGGGGGCAACCCGCGCGGCGATGTGCTGCAGCGTCTCACCGGCCTCCACGTACACCACCGACAACCGGGTGGGCAGCTGCATCGGCTCCTCGGTGGGACCGCCCAGCTGAGCGACCATGCCGAGCCACAGGGTGAACCCGCCGGCCAGCAGGGCCAGCAGCACGGTGGCGACCGGGGTGATCGGCCGGCGACGGTGCGAGGCGCGCGACATCAGCACCCCGGTGCTGCGGTAGCCCAGCGGGCCCCGCCCGGGCGGCGGGACTGCACGCGGCGGCGGCGGACCACCACGTCGCGGGGCAGCGGCCACACCTCCGGTGCTGCCGAGGGCCGGGGACCCGCTTCGAACTGCCGGCTGTCCCGGGCGCTGGTACGGGCTTCGAGGATTGTCATCGCAGTGCTGCCTCTCGGTCGGTGTCGCTTGGCTGCTTTCGCTTCTGTGTTCGAATGCTAGTCGATCATGTGTTCGATGAATAGAACACGTGATCGAACTGTTGCTAAACGATAAACCGGACCACCGACAAGTAGATCCGGACCGAATCAGTCGCGGCGCCCCGCGAGCAACCCGCTGGAGGCGAACTTCAGACCGCTGCGGAGTTCCTCCAGGCTGATCGGGTCGTCGCTCTCGATGTAGCGCAGGGTGGTGGCGACGGCCATGTTGAAGAACAGCCAGGCCAGCGCATGCGGGCTGAGTTCGTTGCGGTACTGGTCCCGGTAGTGGCCCATGTGCAGGGTCGTCATCGCCAGCAGGGTCGCGTTCAGCCCGGAGACGATGTCGAACGCACGGACGTGATCGGGCCGATGAGCCATATAGCGGATCAGGGTGCGATTGGCGAGCGTGAACTCGATGAGGATGTCGATGGAGTCCTGCATCGCCGCCGCGGGCTCGTGCATGGTCACCGACCGCAGCATCTCCTCGATCGCCGGCGCCTGCTCGGCCGCGAGCCGTTCGACGGCCGCATCGATGATCTCCTCTTTGTTCGAGAAGTACTGATATATGGACCCCTTGCTGATGCCGGCCTTCTCGGCGATCGCGTTCGTGGTCAACCGATCCGGTTCGGTGGTGTGCAGCAAGTCCGCTGCCGTGGTCACGATTTTTGCGACCATTCCTCTAGACCGTTCTTGTTGCGGCAGCTTTCTACGCGCTGAACTGCGCTTTTCTACACCCACAGAAGCCCCCTGACACGACTTGAATGCGACCTTTGGGTCATATTAGCGTCGGGCTCCTCAGCACGAGGAGGTGCGCGCAGCCATGACCGCCACAACGGATCGGCCCGCCCAGGAGACCCACGACGACGAGCCCGGGCTCGTCCCGATGGACTCCCTGACCGCCGAACACACCGGGCGATGGACCTTCCTGATCGTCGAGGGCGCGGCCTTCATGATGCAGGCCATGCACCCCGTCATCGCCGAGGTGACCGGCCGCTACTCCGCCGGGTTCCGCGGTGACGCCGGCGGTCGCGCGATCCGCTCGGTCGACTCCGTCCTGCGCTGGACCTACGGAGGCACCGCCGCTGCCGCGGAAGGCGATCGAGTGCGGGCACTGCACAAGCCACTCACGATGACGAGCGAGACGACCGGCAAGCAGATCAGCGCGCTGAACACCGAGGCCTACCAGTGGGTGATCGCGACCGGCTTCCTCGTCAACGCCCAGGGCGGCGGACGGTTGCTGATCGGGCGGGATTTCACCGACGCGGAGAAGGCCGAACTGCTGCGCGACAACCGTCGGCTGGCCGAACTGCTGCACGTGCCGATGCGCGGTTACCCGCAGACGCTCACGGAAATGACCGCGTACTACGAGAAGATGATCGACACCCTGCAGGGCACGCCACAGGCACTGCAGCTGATCGCGGATCTGAAGGCCGGCAAGCTGGAACTGTCGACGTCGATACCCAAGGCCCTCGAACCACTGCTCCGGACGGCGCTGCGGCCGGCGCTGCGGCTCAATTACCTGTCCATCGTCGGTCTGCTCGATCCGCGGCTGCGCGCCAAGCTCGGGGTGACCTGGAGCCGTCAGGAGGAGATCCAACTGCAGCTCATCTACGCCGGGATCCGGACGGCATACCGGGTGCTACCGGACCGGCTCACCTACTTCCCGCTGGCCTATCACGCGCGTAAGCACCACGAGTGCCTACAGAAGATGGAAGAACGCCAGGAGAAGTCGTTCGCGTACCACCTGCCCGACACGCCTCGAACACATGTTTGATTATGTCGTCGGCTGCGACTACATTCGGCCATATGAGCGAGAGCACTGAAAAACCTGAGGCACGCTCCAGTCTGACCGAGCGTCAGCGCACCATTCTGGAGGTCATCCGCGCCTCCGTGACCGAGCGCGGCTACCCGCCGAGTATCCGGGAGATCGGCGACGCCGTCGGTCTGACCTCGACCTCGTCGGTGGCCCATCAGCTCCGCACCCTGGAACGCAAGGGCTACCTGCGCCGGGACCCGAACCGTCCGCGCGCCGTGGACGTGCGCGGCGCGGACGACAACGTCACCCCGCACAACGTCACCCCGATCGTGGCCACGGATGTCGCGGGTTCCGACGCCCTACCCGAGCCGACCTTCGTTCCGGTTCTGGGCCGGATCGCCGCCGGCGGGCCGATCCTGGCCGAACAGGCCGTCGAAGAGGTCTTCCCGCTCCCCCGCGAGCTGGTCGGCGACGGTTCGCTGTTCATGCTGAAGGTCGTCGGCGAGTCCATGATCGACGCGGCGATCTGCGACGGCGACTGGGTGGTCATCCGGCAGCAGAACGTCGCCGAGAACGGCGACATCGTCGCGGCGATGATCGACGGCGAGGCCACCGTGAAGACCTTCAAGCGCACCAAGGGTCAGGTTTGGCTGATGCCGCACAACCCGGCCTTCGAGCCGATCGACGGTAACGACGCCCAGATCCTGGGCAAGGTCGTCACCGTCCTGCGCAAGGTCTGACGGGTTCGCCCGGGGAGGCTCAGTCGGCCCGGACGAACCCGTTCGTCCGGGCGAACTCCTCACTGGCGAACCAGATCTCGGCCTCGGTGTCCCGGTAGCCCGGGCTGCCCGGGGCCCAGTACAGACCGGTCTTGGTGTCCGCCTTGATCGGGTAGCCCTCGGGCGCCCGGTAGCGGTCACCGGTGGCCAGCCGCATCGACGTCCAGCCCGGATCCTCGGGTTCGTCGTCGGCGATGGCGGCGTGCCGGCCGCTGGGGAAATCGACACCCCCCAGCGGTACCGCGGTGGTGGGCGGTTCGTAACTGCGCTCTTCCGGTTCGTAGCTGCTCGGCTCCTCGAAGCCGTCCTCGAACGTCTCGGCGTAGCTCGGCTCGACAGTCGGCTCCTCGGGCAGGGTTTCGATCCGGGTCGGAGCGGTGTCCACCGCGTCCGGGTCGTCGTCCTCGTTCCCGAGCTCGCCACCCTCGTCGGCGAACCCCTCATCGGTGTCGTATTCGCCGGGCTCGGCATCGAACTCGTCGAACTCGGCGTTGTCGGCGTTGTCCTCGGGATCCGGACCCGATGCGATGCTGCCGAAGGCCGGTACCTCGCCGACCGGCGGTGCCGAGGCCCACATGTTCTGCGAGCCGTACCCGGACGGTTCCTGATCCCCGTATTCGGGCTGCTTGTACTCGGGCTCGTGGTATCGGCGATCGTAGGAGTCGTCTTCGTGATCATCCCCGTACGCATCGTCCAAGCCGTCATCCTCGTGCGACCGCCGGTTGCGCAGCACCGCCACGCCGACCAGGGCGATCACACCTATCAGCGGGATCAGGCCGAGCAGCCACCACCACGAGTACCACTTGCCGCCGCTGTCGCCGTCGCCCGCGGCCTCCGGCGCCGGTGCGGCGGGCGCGTCCGCCCCGGGCACCTCCAGGCCGATCAGCTGGGACTGCAGACCCGACGGGTCGGTGCTGAACTTGCCGCTGGTGCGGTCCCAGGAGATCGAGCCGCCGTTGAACTGCTGGGTGACCACGTTGCCGTGGTCGGTCTGATCGGACTTGGGGGCACCGAGCTCACCGGTGGCGCCGCCGAGCTTCTGCCACGCGGCGTTCATCGCCCCGCGCACCACCACCGCACCGAAGTCCGGGGTCCAGAAGATGACCGGGTTGTCCTCGGCCGCGAACGGGACCACCCGGCTCTGCGGGGCCAGGCCGCCGTCGGCCTCGCTGGCCGTCGGGAAGCCGAGATCGCCGGTCGGGCCGCCGAGGCTCTCGTACTTGGCGAGCACCTGGCCGGTCACCACGTTCGCGCCGGTTTCGGGGCTGTAGAAGATCTTGCCGCCCGCGTAGTTCTGCCCGACGCCGTCGGCGCCGATCGCGTACTGGGCACCCTCCTCGGCACCCAGCGGGCCGAGCGCCCCGCCGGCCGCGCGGCGCGCCGCGTTGATCGCCGAGGTGGCGTCGGAGGGTACGTCGATGGCGCCGAGCTGACCGGCCAGCTCCGGGGGCACCGTGGCGAAGGTGCGGGTCTTGCGGTTCCAGGAGATCTCGCCGCCGGTGAACTTCTGGGTCAGCACGTCACCGTTGGTGGTCTCGTCCTCGCTGGGCACGCCGAGCACACCGGCCGAGCCGCCGAGGGCATCCCAGGCCGAGTTGATGGCTCCGCGCACCACCCGGGCGCCGGTCTCCGGGGTCCAGAAGATCACCGGGTTGTCCGGGGCGCTGAAGGTGGAGTTGCGGCTGTTGGCCGCACGGCCGGGCCCCTCGTCGATGGTCGGGAAGCCCAGGTCACTATCGGCCGGACCGCCCAGGGACTCGTACTTCTCCAGGATGGCGCCGGTGACGATGTGAGCCCCGGTCTCCGGGGTGAAGAAGATCTGGCCGCCGGCGAACTTCTGGCCGAAGCCCGCACCGGCGGGATAGACACCACCGTCACGGGGCCCCAGCGGGCCGCCCTCGCCACCGCCGGTCTCCCACGCCGCGGTGATCGCGGCATCGGCGTCGGCTTCCGGAGTCGCCACAGCGGATGGTGCGAACAGCACCGTAGCCGCGATGAGCCCAGCGCTCACCAGCCCTGTTGCTGCCCGCCCGGCGATCCTGCCCAGCCGGGTTCGCTGCCTGGTCATTCGGTCCCTCCCGAAGTCGGACAAAACCACACGAAAGTAGCGTGTTCGTCAACTGTGCTTCAGTTGACGTCTAACTCGTGGGATATCCGCCACCTGCGGTTAAGCGTGTCGGAGTTGATTCCCGCGGGTAACCGTAGCTGCCGGACCACCGGGCGAGCACCCTAGGATTCGGTGGATGTCCCGCAGCAGCCTCGCCCACTGGGGTGCTTTCAGCGCCGAGGTGCGCGACGGTGACATCGCCTCGGTGGCCCCGATCGCCGCCGACACCGACCCCTCCCCGCTGCTCGGTAACCTGCCCGGTTCGCTGCGCCACCGCAGCCGGATCGCCGGTCCCGCGGTGCGCCGGGGCTGGCTGCAGGACGGGCCCGGACCCAGCGACCGGCGTGGCGCCGACGAGTTCGTGGCGGTGACCTGGGACGAGCTGACCGAACTGCTGGCCACCGAACTGCGCCGGGTGATCGAGACGCACGGCAACGAGGCCGTCTACGGCGGCTCCTACGGCTGGGCCAGCGCCGGTCGGTTCCACCACGCCCAGAGCCAGGTGCACCGATTTCTCAAGCTGCTCGGCGGCTACACCTCGTCGCGGCACTCCTACAGCCTGGGCGCCACCGGCGCGATCATGCCGCGGGTGGTCGGCACCCACGACGATCTGTTCAAACGGTCCACCGCGTGGGACGTCATCGTCGAGCACACCGATCTGCTCGTCGCCTTCGGCGGGATCGCGCTGAAGAACACCGGGATCAATCACGGCGGCACCACCGCGCACCCGGCCCGCGCGGCGCTGAACCGGTTCCGGGAGCGCGGCGGCACCATCGTGTCCTTCTCTCCGCTGCGCGACGATGTAGACGGCGACTGCGAATGGCACGCCCCTGTGCCCGGCACCGATGTGGCGATCATGCTCGGGCTGGCCCACGTGCTGGCCACCGAGGGCTTGGCCGACCGCGCGTTCCTGGACACCTATTGCATCGGCTACCACCGCTTCGAGCGCTATCTGCTCGGTACCGACGACGGGGTGCCCAAGTCGGCGCAGTGGGCGGCCGCGATCAGCGGGATGGCGGCCGCGGACATCACCGCCCTGGCCCGCCGGATGGCCGCCGGGCGCACCCTGGTCACCATCAGCTGGTCCCTGCAGCGCACCCGGCACGGTGAGCAGGCCCCGTGGATGGGGCTGACGCTGGCCGCCATGCTCGGGCAGATCGGGCTGCCCGGCGGCGGCTTCGGGCACGGGTACGGGTCCATGAACGAGCCCGGGCTGGCGCCGCTGCGGCATCGGCTGCCGGTGCTGCCGCAGGGCCCCAACCCGGTCTCGACGTTCATCCCGGTGGCCGCGGTGTCCGACATGCTGCTGCAGCCGGGCCGGGAGTACGACTACAACGGTCTGCGGCTGAGGTTCCCGGACATCCGGCTGGTGTACTGGGCCGGCGGCAACCCGTTCCACCACCACCAGAACCTGCCCCGGCTGCGCCGTGCGCTGGCCCGGCCGGACACCGTCGTCGTGCACGATCCGTACTGGACGGCGATGGCCAAGCACGCTGATATCGTGGTGCCCTCCACCACCGCCTACGAACGTGACGACTACTCCGGGTCGCGCAACGACCCGATGCTGACGGCCATGCCGGCGCTGGCGCCGCCGTACGCGCAGTCCCGCGACGACTACACCACCTTCGCCGCGCTGGCCGAACGGCTCGGTGTGGGCGAGCAGTTCACCGAGGGCCGCACCGCCCGGCAGTGGTTGGTGCACCTGTACGAGAAGTGGGCGGCCGGTATGGATTTCGCGGTGCCGTCGTTCGACCAGTTCTGGGCCGACGGCGCACTGCGGCTGCCCACCGAGCCCGGGTTGACGCTGCTCGCCGAGTTCCGCGCCGACCCGTACACGCACCGGCTGAACACCCCGAGCGGGCGCATCGAGATCTTCTCCGCCGATATCGACGGGTTCGGCTACGACGACTGTCTGGGCCACCCGGCCTGGTTCGAACCCGCCGAATGGCTGGGCTCCCAGCGCGCGCAGGCCTATCCCCTGCATCTGATCGCCAATCAGCCGGCCAGCAGGCTGCACAGCCAGCTCGACGCCGGCGCGGTCAGCGCCCAGTCCAAAGTGGCCGGCCGCGAACCGATCCGGGTGCACCCGGTCGACGCGGCGCCGCGCGGGCTGGCCGACGGTGATGTGGTGCGGGTGTTCAACGACCGCGGCGCGTGCCTGGCCGGGGTGGTGCTCGACGACCGGTTACGCCCGCAGGTCGTGCAGCTGTCCACCGGGGCCTGGTTCGACCCGTTGGATCCCGCCGACCCGGATTCGATGTGCGTGCACGGCAATCCGAATGTGTTGACCGCCGATGTGGGCACCTCGGCGCTGGCCCGCGGCTGCACCGGGGCGCATGTGCTGGTGCAGCTGGAGAAGTTCACCGGCCCGGTGCCGCCGGTGCGCGCACACGAACCACCGGTGATCCGCTAACGCAGCCGTGGCGCCACCAGATCGACGAAGGCGTCCATCACCCGGTAGGCGTCGGCGATCGGGTGCCCGTGCAGGATCGCCCCGGACAGCATGGTGCTGATGATGCCCCAGGCCATCATCGCGGTGTCCGCGGACTCCTGCTCCCCCAGCGCGGCGAAGTCCGCGGCCAGGGTCCGCTGCGCGACGGCGGCGAACTGCTCCATCAGCGCCTCGGCGTTGGCGTCGGTGGAGTTCTGCAGCAGCATGCACACCTTGAAGAAGGCGGGGCGGCGTTCGAAGCTGGCGATGATGCCGCGGACCTTCTCCCGCACCCGCGGTTCGGCGGGCCGGGTGTCGGCACCGGCGGTGTCGGCGGCGCCGGTCGAGAAGGCGGGCTGGGCCCAGTCCATCAGCACCGCGGCGTAGACGTGCTCCTTGGAGGTGAAGTAGCGGTACAGCGTGCCCAGTGCGACGTCGGCGGCGTCGGCCACGTCGCGCATCTGGATCTGGTCGTAGTCCTGGGCCTTGAGCAGCCGCTGGGCCGCGGCCACGATCTGCGACCGGCGGGCCTGCTTGTAACCGGGCAGTTCGGTCATGGCCGGCTCACCCCCTCGGCAGGCCGAGGATCATCGTCGCGATGATGTTGAGCTGGATCTCGACGGTGCCGCCGCCGATCACCTCGGCGGGCATCATCAGGCTGCGCGCCACCGCGGGCTGCGCGCCGCCGCCCATCATCGCCGCGCGCCCACTGAAGGCCAGCGCGTCGGCGGTGACCCGGCGGACCAGCAACGCGGTGCCGACCTTGCCGATGCTGGAGGCCGGCCCGGGCCCGTGCCCGGCCAGCCGGCCCAGGGTATCCCGTACCGCCAGCGCACCGATGGCGTTGGTGGCCGCCCGGACCTCGCCGAGCGCGACCCGGACCTGGGTGTCCTGCGGGGCCCGCTGGGCGAGTGCGCGCAGCTCACTTTCCTTGTCCTGCTTGACGTAGGCGCCGATCGCCACCCGCTCGTTGGCCATCGTGGCCAGTGCGTGGGACCAGCCGTCGGTGGGCGTACCCACCAGCATGTCGTCGGGCACGAACACGTCGTCGAAGAAGACCTCGTTGAAATGCGCCTCGCCGCCGGCGGTGCGCAGCGGGGACACCGTGATACCGGGTGTGGTCATGTCGACCAGGAAGTACCCGATTCCCTGGTGTTTCTTGGCCTCCGGATCGGTGCGGGCCAGCAGGGCACCCCAGTCGGCGCGCTGCGCCGAGGAGGTCCAGACCTTCTGCCCGTTGATCCGCCAGCCGCCGTCGACCTTCGTCGCTCGGGTCGCCAGCCCGGCCAGATCCGATCCGGCGCCCGGCTCGGAGAACAGCTGGCACCAACCGATCTTGCCGCGCATCGTCGGCAGCGCGAACCGGTCGCGCTGGGCGTCGGTGCCGGCGGTCAGCACCGTGGGCAGGATCCATTCGGCGATGCCCAGTGAGGGCCGCACCAGATAGGGCCGCTTGTCGAACTCCTCGTCGATGATCAGCTGTTGGGCCGGTGTCGCCGAGAGCCCCCACGGGGCGGGCAGGTGCGGGGCGACGAGACCGGCGTCGGCGAGTGCGGTGCGCTGCGGGCCGGTCCGGTATTCGTCGTACTCCGGGTTCTGCCGGCCCGGGGTGTCGTTGCGGAGCCCGGCGGCGGTGTCGAGGGCGGCCGCGATGCGGGCCCGGAAGTTCGGTTCGACCCCGGCCAGTTCGATGCTGAAGTCCCTCCCGGGCAGATCCGGATCCCCCAGGGCCCGAGCCCAGTTCGCGACCGGCCCGATGGCGGCGGCCAGGCTGATGGCCCGCTTCCAGTACAGGTGCAGGTCGTGTTCCCAGGTGTAGCCGATGGCGCCGAACATGGTCAGCGCGTCGACCGCGAGTTCCGGCAGTCGGCCGATCGCGGTGATCGCCGCACCGGCCGCGGCGATGTGCTGCTGCACCGGCGCGCGGTCCGCCTCGCGCACCGCGTCCCACGCCGCTGCCGAGGCCAGTTCGCTGTGGATGTAGAGCATGGCGGCCTTGTGCTGCAGCGCCTGAAACGATCCGATCGGGCGGCCGAACTGTTCGCGCACCTTCAGGTGATCGACCACCCGCTCGACGCACCAGCGCGCGATCCCGGCCGCCTCGGCGGCCATCAGTCCGGTCGCGGTGCCGACGGCGGTGCCCTCGTCGATGCCGGGGAGCAGCCGGCCGCCGGGCACGGCGCGGCAGTCCAGGGTGCCGACGTCGCGGGTGAGGTCGGTGGAGGTCTGGGCGTGCACCGTGAGGCCGTCCGCGTCGGCGTCCAGCGCGAACCAGATCGGTTCGCCCGCTTCGGTTCTGGCGCCGAGCACGATGATGTCGGCCGAACACAGCCCGAGCTGCGGGCCGGTGGTCCCGTCGAGGCGCCATCCCGTCTCGGTGCCGGTGGCGGTGATCTCGCCGGCGGCCGGCAGCACCAGCGTCGCGGTGCGGCCCGCGCCGAGGGCCGCCAGCACGGCGGCCACCGCGGGTTGTCCGGCGGCGGTGGCCAGCACCGCACCGGCGATGACGGTGGGCAGCAGCGGCCCGGGCAGCAGCCCGTACCCGGCGGCGTCGATGACGCAGGCGGCCTCGGCCAGGCTGCCGCCCTGTCCGCCGAGGTGCTCGGGCAGGTGCACCGCGTGCAGACCGTGGGCGACCAGCGCGTCCCAGAAGTCGGGGCGGTGCCCGGCAGCGATCGCGTCGAACCGGGCGCGGGTGCGCTCGGGGCCGCCGTGGCGTTTCACGAAGCCGGCCATCGAGTCGGTGAGCTGGATCTGTTCGTCGGTCAGCGCGACAACCACGTGCCGGTCTCCTATCGGTCCGCGGTGTAGTGCAGCAGGGTGATGTCCGGGTGGTCGACGAACACCGGCGACAGCGGCATGCCGATCCGTAGTTCGTCGGGGTCGACGTCGACGAGTTCGGTGGCCAACCGCGGGCCCTCCTGCCACTGCACCACGCCGAGCAGGTGCGGCACCGCATCGGCGAACTGCGGGGCCACCGGGCGCTGTGCGACGGCGAAGCTGACCAGGGTGGCCGCGCCGGAGATCTGGCGCCATTCCAGATCGTCGGCCAGGGTGCCCGGGGCGAGCACCCGCGGGTAGAACACGTAGGCGTCCAGGGACGGGGAGAACTGCACCCACACCTCGTGGCGGCGCAGCCCGTCCCAGTAGGGCGCCGAGGTCGGGGTGGGCAGCGGCAGTGGGCGATCCATGGCTAATCCCCCTCCAGCACGAGTGCTTCTTGTTCGCTCAGCACGCCGCCGTTGCCGGAGACGAAAGCCCGGTTGCAGTCGGCGATCTGGGTGGCCCCGGCGCGGCCCATCAGCTGGCGGGTGGCGTCGCAGACGTGGTGCATACCGCCGGCGTTGCCGGGCTGGCCGTACCCGAGCTGGCCACCCGCGGTGTTCATCGGGAAGTCGCCGCGGAACGTCAGGTCGTGGTCGGTGACGAACTGCATGCCCTTGCCCTTCGCACAGAAGCCGGCGTCCTCCAGGGTGAGCAGCGCGGTGATGGTGTAGCAGTCGTAGATCGACACCATGTCCATCTCCGCGGGGCGGGTGCCGGCCATGGTGAAGGCCGCATCGGCGATGGTGGCCATCGGGGTCCGCAGCGGGTCGGCCGCGTACACCGGTGACTTGTAGGGCACCCGCTCGCCGAAGCCCCTGATCCACACCGGCCGGTTACGGCTCTTGCGGGCCAGCTCGGCATTGGTGACGAGCACGGCCGAACCGCCCATGCACGGCATCACGATCTCCAGCATGCGCAGCGGTGCGGCGATGATGGGGCTGTCCAGCACGTCGGCGATGGTCAGCGGTTTGTCGGCGAACACCGCACCCGGGGTGTGGTTGGCGTTGACACGCTGGTCGACGACGATCTTGGCCATCGCGGCTTCGTCGTATCCGTATGCGGCGGCGTACATCTGGGCGACCTGCGCGTAGGGGCCGTTCTGCCCGAGATAGCCGTAGGGGATCTCGAATTCGGCCTGCGGCGAGCCGAACCGGTTACTGGAGGCGCCGAAGTACACCGCGTCACCCATGTTGGGCGGGCGCTGTTCGTGCATGGGGATCAGGTAGTTGGCCGGAATCGCGCACAGCACGGCCTGGCAGATGCCCAGTTCGACGGCGGCCGCCGCGCGCCACACCATGGCCGCTCCGCTGGCGCCGCCGAGGTCGACGTACTCGGCGAAGTTGACGGCCAGCCCCAGGTACTCCACCACGGTGGAGGGCACGAACAGTTCGGATTCGAACACCCCGGTGGTCACCAGGCCGTCGACCTGGTCCACCGACAGCCCGGCGTCGGCCACCGCGGCGGCGGCGAGCCGGGCCCACTGTTCGATGATGAACTCCGGTGTGCCGGTCGGCTTCCGCGTGGCGGGCAGTTCGTGGAAACCGACGATCGCGGCTTCACCCCGCAAGCCCATGTGGCGCTCCCTCCGTCGATCCACCGACAATATTAGAATCAGATTCTAATTTTCAATTCTGCCGTTCTTCTACCTGGCCAGGCGGCGCGGTGCAACCATCCGAAGAATGCGTATCGCCGGAATCGCACGCACAACTCTGACCACCGTGCTGGCCCTGCTGGTCGCCGTCATCGTCACCGTCGCCACGGCGCTGTCGCTGGCCGTGGCGCTGGCCGCCACCGCGCTGATCGTGCCGGGCACCGGCACACCGAACGCCAACATCGTCGGCGACTACCGGGAGAACGCCCGCGATTACTACATATCGCCGTTCAACCCGGCCTGCACCGAGGCAACCGACTGCGCACTGCAGGGCATCGACTATCCGGCTCAGTTCTGGCCGATCCCGCTGCCCGGGTGGGGCGGGCTGAGCGGCGCCAAATGGGATGTGTCCACCGGCGAGGGCCTGGCCAACCTGAACTCCACGCTGGTGAACACCTTGGTGCAGAAGCCCGGCGAGCCGGTCGTGATGTTCGGCTACTCCCAGGGCGGCAACATCGTCAGCCGACAGAAGCGCAATCTGTCCTACCTGCCCAAGGATCAGACCTATCTGTCCTTCGTGATGATCGGCAATGCCAATCGCCCCAACGGCGGCCTGTTCGAGCGACTGGCCTTCCTGGGCCACGTGCCGATCCTGGACGCCACCTTCGGCCTGCCCGCGCCGACGGACACCTGTGGCCACATCTGCGCCACCGATATCGCCTTCCGCTACGACGGTGTGGCCGACTTCCCGCTCTACCCACTGAATCTGCTGGCGGTGGCCAACGCCATCGCCGGATTCTGGTACGTGCACGGCACCTACCTGGCCCCCAATGCGAACAGCGATCCGGGCGAGCTACCGGATGACTACACGCCCGAGGAGTTGGCCGAACAACTGGCCGACGAGGACAACTGGCAGGACCACGGGGACACCCGCTACATCACCATCCCCACCAAGACACTGCCGATCATGCGCCCGTTCCTGGAGTTCGCGAACGCCACCGGCACCGGCTTCCTGATCAAGCCGCTGGTCAAGCTGCTCAGCCCGGTGCTGGAGGTGCTGATCGAGACCGGGTATGACCGCACCCTCAGTTTCGGTGTGCCCGCACCGTTCCGGCTCATCCCCCGGATCAATCCGATCACCCTGGCCCGCGATGTCATCGAGGCGCTGGGCCAGGGGTTCCGGGACGCATTCGGCAAACCCTCAGTGGTGCAACAGGATCCGGAGGCGCCGCTGCAGCAGCGGCAGCGCCGGGACGAGGCGCCCGACGTGTCGGAGGTTTCCGTTTCGGCAGAGTCGGCAGAGTCGGCAGAGGAGGCTCCCCCGGCCGCCCCGCTGACCCGCGCCGAGAAGCGCGCCGCGCTCACCGAGGCCCGCAGCACGCCGCGCGGCGCGGTCGGCGCGCGTACCGACGCGCGGTCCGCGTCGGCGCCCGCGCTGACCGTGGTCACCGAGGAGGAAGCCGAGGCTGAAGCCGGGGTCGAGGACGAGGACCAGGACCGGCCCGCGGTCAGCGAGGACACCGAGACCGAGACCTCGGATTCCTCGGACTCCACGGACAGCTCGGACTCCTCGGATCAGGCGGCTGCCTGATCACCAGTTGCTGAACTCGCGCAGACTCGCGGCCAGCGGGACCGGCACCCGCGCGGTGATCTTGGTGCCCTGCTCGGTGTGCTCGGTGTCCTCGATACGGCCCTCGGCGTGCACCCGGGCCACCAGGTCCCCGCGGTCATAGGGCAGCGTCACGTCGACGAAGGCGTCGGTCGGCTCCACCAGTTCCATCAACCGGGTGCGCAGCTGATCGAGCCCCTCGCCGGTGTGCGCGGACACGAAGACCGCATCCGGTAGCGCCCGGCGCAACTGGGCCAGTGCCAGATCGCCGGCCGCGTCGATCTTGTTGACCACCAACAGTTCCGGCGGCGGCGCGATTCCGTACTCGTCGACCACCTCGTTGACGACCTTGCGGACCGCGGTGATCTGGGCCAGCGGATTCACATCGGAGCCGTCCACCACGTGGATGAGAAGCTCGGCGTCGGCGACCTCTTCCAGCGTCGAGCGGAAGGCCTCCACCAACTGGGTGGGCAGATGCCGCACGAAACCCACGGTGTCGGTGAGCACGAACGGCCGGCCGTCCTCGAACTGCCCGCGCCGGGTGGTCGGCTCCAGGGTGGCGAACAGCGCGTTCTCCACCAGCACCCCGGCACCGGTGAGCGCGTTGAGCAGACTCGACTTGCCCGCGTTGGTGTACCCGACGATGGCCAGTTGGGCGACGTCGCTGCGCCGCCGGCTGCCCCGCTGGGTGTCGCGGATCTTCTTCATCTCCTTGATCTCGCGGCGCAGCTTGGCCATCCGCTCGCGGATCCGGCGGCGGTCGGTCTCGATCTTGGTCTCACCGGGGCCGCGGGTACCCACACCGCCGCCCGCGCCGCCACCGGCACCGCCGCCCTGCCGGGACATCGACTCACCCCAGCCGCGCAGCCGGGGCAGCATGTACTCCATCTGCGCATAGGCCACCTGGGCCTTGCCCTCGGCCGAGGTGGCGTGCTGGGCGAAGATGTCCAGGATCAGCGCGGTCCGGTCGATGACCTTGACCTTGACCACCTTCTCCAGCGAGTTGAGCTGGGCCGGGCTGAGTTCACCGTCGCAGATGACGGTGTCCGCGCCGGTGGCGGTCACGATGTCGCGCAGTTCGATGGCCTTGCCGGAGCCGATGTAGGTGGAGGCATCCGGTTTGTCACGGCGCTGCACGAGGCCTTCGAGCACCTCCGAGCCCGCGGTCTCGGCGAGCGCGGCCAGTTCGGCCATGCTGGCGTCGACATCGGCCGCGGTGCCCTCGGTCCACACCCCGACGAGCACCACCCGCTCCAGGCGGAGCTGGCGGTATTCGACCTCGGAGATATCGGTGAGTTCGGTGGACAGCCCGGCCACGCGGCGCAGTGCCGCGCGGTCCTCCAGAGCCAGTTCGCCGGTGCTCGGTATGTAATCAGGTTCAGTCATATGTACTTTCGATGGTGGCATGCCGACCCGCGGTCATGCACCCGAATAATTTCCTGCCAGTTCGCCGCGCGCGACGAGCACCGACGGCCCGCGCAGGTAGCTGGTCGCCTCGGTGATGGTGACGGTGACCTCGCCGCCCGGGATCCGCACCGCCAGGGTGCCGGTGTCCTGCCCGGCGTGTGCCAGCGCGGCCAGCGCCGCGGCCACGGTTCCCGTTCCGCAGGAACGGGTTTCGCCGACACCACGTTCGTGCACGCGCATGTCGATCGCGCCGCCCGCCGGGATGGTCGACACCTCGACATTGACCCCCTCGGGGAACTGCGCGGTGTCGAAGGACACCGGCGCGGCGACGTCGAGGGCCGCCAGCTGCGCAGCGGTCAGATCGGTGACACAGGCCAGGTGCGGGTTGCCGACGTCGACGCCCAGGCCGGTGAACCGCTGCCCGCCGACCACCGCCGATCCGGTGCCCAGCCGGTTGGCCTTACCCATGTCGACGGTGACCTCGGCGTGGGTGGGGTCCTCGGCGGTGAAGCCATGCACCACCACCGGCCGCGGCCCGGCCGGCGAGCCGACCACGAATTCGTCGCGGCTCTCCAACCCGGACGCCCGTAGATAGTGCGCGAACACCCGGACGCCGTTGCCGCACATCTGCGCGATCGACCCGTCGGCGTTGCGGTAGTCCATGTACCAGTCCGTGTCGGCCACCCCCTCGGGCAGCGCGGCGAACACCCCGGCCGCGGCGGCGGCACCGGCCGTGGTCACCCGCAGCACACCGTCGGCGCCCAGGCCACGGCGGCGATCGCACAGCGCGGCCACCCAGTCCGGGGTCAGCGCGAGCGCGGCGTCGGGGTCGGGCAGCACGACGAAGTCGTTCTGCGTGCCGTGCCCCTTCGCGAATGCAATGGCAGGGTTCACCTGTCCAGGATACGCAGCGCGGCGGCGGCCAGGTCCGGCGCCGAACCGTCCAGCCAGTGCACCCGGTGGTCGCGCCGGAACCAGGACCGCTGCCGGCGCACATACCGGCGGGTGCCGATGAACGTCGCGGCCCGGGCCGCCGCATTGTCCGGGTCGTCACCGGCGTCGAGGGCGGCCAGCACCTGGGCGTACCCCAGCGCCCGGGAGGCGGTCACCCCGTCGCGCAGGCCGCGCCCGATCAGTCCGGTGACCTCCGCGACCAGCCCGTCGTCGAACATGCCGTCGGTGCGCCGCTGCAGCCGTTCGTCGAGAACTGCGGTGTCCCAATCCAATCCGATGATGACGGTGTCCCAGCGCGGGGTGCCGATCCGGGGCGCGGAGGCGGCGAACGGTTGGCCGGTGATCTCCACGACCTCCAGCGCGCGCACGATGCGCCGGCCGTCGGTGTCCAGGATCGCCGCCCCGGCCGCGGGGTCGACCCGGGCCAGTTCGGCGTGCAGGGCGGCCACCCCGACCTCGGCGAGGCGGGCCTCCCAGCGCGCCCGCACCGCCGGATCGGTGGCCGGAAACGACCACTGGTCCAGCAGCGACTGGATGTAGAGCATGGATCCGCCGACGATCAGCGGGACCGCGCCGCGGGCCATGATCGACTCGATGTCGGCGGCCGCGTTCTCCTGGTACCGGGCGACCGAGGCGTTCTCGGTGACGTCGAGGACGTCGAGCTGATGGTGCGGGATGCCGCGCCGCTGCGGGGCCGGCAGTTTGGCGGTCCCGATGTCCATGCCGCGGTAGAACTGCATGGCGTCGGCGTTGACGATCTCCCCGCCCAGGTGTTCGGCCAGGTCCAGCGCCAGCGCCGACTTCCCGGTCCCCGTCGGGCCGATGATGGCGACGGGGCGAATCTGATCGGTCACGGGCGCCAGGTACCCGCGAAGTAGCCGACGCCGTAGGGGGCGCCGCGGTACAGCTCGTCGGCCGCGGCGGGGCTTCCGAGCCCGGCCAGCACCTGATAGGCCACCCGGCCCACCACCTGCGCGGGCAGCTGCGCCAGCGCCGCGGTGTCCCCGCCGGCCAGCGCATCGTCCAGCGCGGTCTGCACGGCCTCGGCGTCGGGATCGAATCCGCCGGGCGCCGAAGCGGTCAGCGTGTTGCAGCCGTCGGCGACCACCAGCACCCCGATCGGTTCGGCACGGGCGTCGATCTCGGCGCGCAGCGCCCGCCCGCAGGCCAGCGCGGTCTCGGCGCTGTGCCCGGCCCGGTAGGCGCAGACGTCGACGACGGCGCCCGGCGCCACCTGGGCGCGCACCCAGCCGGCCAGCAAGGCGCACAGCGGCAGTTCGTCGGCCGGGCCGCTCGCCTCGGGCGACAGCGTGACCGGGACGTCGACGCCGTAGCCGGCGAACGTCCCGACCGCCTCCGGCCGGATGTTCGCGTCCTCGGCAGCGGCTCCGACCGCGATCCAGCGGGCCGGCAGCACCGCAGCCGCGGCCAGCATCGCCGCCCGCAGATCCGCCACCTCGGCGGCCGCCGCTCCGGCGAGTTCGGGCACCAGCAGCGGCGCGGAGGGAATCAGTGCAATGGCCGCCAACACGTCTTCACGCTATCGCCTTGTCCACATCGGGCTTCGCGGCCCAGCCCGCCTCACCGCGGGCCAGGGCCAGGGTGGCCATCACCATCACCGCGAACGCCACCGCCAGGGTGATCCAGCCGGACTCGCCGGGGCGCAGCGTCTCGCCGAGCACCACCACGCCCAGTACCGAGGCCACCACCGGCTCCACGACCGTCATCGTCGGCAGCGACGCGGTCATCGAACCGGCCCGGAACGCGGCCTGCTGATAGGCCGTGCCGGCCACCGCGACCAGCGCCCAGGCGTACAGCTCGGGGGCGCTGAGCACCGCCCACACCCCGTCGCCCAGCCGGTCCACCACGCCCTTGGTGAGAATCGCGAACAGGCCCCACAGCGCACCGGAGACGCAGGCCAGCAGAATCGCGCTGGCCTTGGTGCCGGTCAGCATCCGCGCACCGAGCACGCACAGCACCATCAGCGGGCCCAGCACCGCCGCGACCGCCAGCCAGATCTCGGAGCCGGCCCGGGCCTGCCCGGCGGTCGGGTTGCCGACGGTCACGATGACGATCACCGAGGCGGCCAGCAGCACCGCCCAGACCCACTCGAAGCGGCTCACCCGGTGGTGGTTGGCCCGAGCGTTCAGCGGCAGCGCGAACAGCAGCGAGGTGACCAGTAGCGCCTGCACCAGCAGCACCGATCCCAGCCCGAGCGCGGCGGCCTGCAGGCCGAACCCGACGGCCGAGACCAGGCTGCCGATCCACCACTTGCGGTCGCGCAGCAGCTGGGCGAACAGCTGCAGATGCCCGACCGGTTCGTCGGTCACCTCGTGCGCGGTGCGCTGATGGATGACGTCGCCCATGGCGACGAACAGCGCAGCGCCGAGCGCCAACAGCGCGGCGATATCCGCCTTGTCCAACCCGTCCTCCTGGAAGGTTCGCATCTGGTCCGGGCCCTGAGGGTGCCGGTAAACGGGCGCCGATCGCAACCGCGGCACACCATGCATGGCCAAGCTGTGCGCACGACGCGAGGCGACCTGCTTGAATAGCGACGGAAGCTATTGGGCGCCGCGTCGCGCGGCAGGTGCGTGGGTCAGCCCACGCGGAGGGGTGAGGAACGAATATGACCAGCAGCGAATCGGGTTCCGGCGAGACCACCGCGGAGTCGGCACAACACGCCCCGGCGGCACCCAAACCCACCCCCGGTCCGGTGCCCCGGCCGGGCCCGCGCCCGGCACCTCATCCCCGCCCGGCGACCGCCGCCGCTCCGGCCGTGGTGGCCCCGCCCTCGGTGGACCCGCACCGGTTCGGCCGGGTCGAGGAGGACGGCACCGTCGTGCTGATCACCTCGGCCGGTGAACGGGTCATCGGGTCCTGGCAGGCCGGCGACGCCGAGGCCGCGTTCGCGCACTTCGGCCGCCGCTACGACGATCTGGCCACCGAGGTGGCGCTGCTGGAGACCCGGCTGGCCTCGGGCAGCGGTGACGCCCGCAAGATCAAGTCGGCCGCCTCGGCGCTGTTGGAGACGCTGCCGGCCGCCGCGGTGCTCGGCGATGTCGACGCCGTCGAGGCGCGGCTGACCTCGATCCTGGAGCACGCCGACGGCGCCGCGGCCGAGGAACGGGCTCGCCGCGACGCGCACCGCGCCGAGCAGACCGCCCGCAAGGAGGCGCTGGCCGCCGAGGCCGAGGAGATCGCCCAGGTCACCGGCCAGTGGAAGGCCGCGGGTGACCGGTTGCGCGCGATCCTGGACGAATGGCGCACCATCACCGGCCTGGACCGCAAGACCGACGACGCGCTGTGGAAGCGGTACTCGGCCGCCCGGGAGACGTTCAACCGGCGCCGCGGCTCGCATTTCGCCGAGCTGGACCGCGAGCGGGTCGGGGCCCGGCAGGCCAAGGAGTCGCTGTGCGAGAAGGCCGAGGCACTCAGCGATTCCACCGACTGGTCGGGCACCGCGGCCACGTTCCGCGAACTGCTGGCGCAGTGGAAGGCGGCCGGCCGGGCCGCCAAGGACGTCGACGACGCGCTGTGGGCGCGGTTCAAGGCGGCTCAGGACAGGTTCTTCGAGGCGCGTAACGCCGTCAACGCCGAACGTGACGCCGAGTTCGAGGCCAACGCCGTGGCCAAGGAGAAGCTGCTGGCCGAGGCCGAGCGCATCGACATCTCCGATCCGAAGGCCGCCCAGGCCGCGCTGCGCACCATCGGCGACAAGTGGGATGCGATCGGCAAGGTGCCGCGGGAGAAGTCCGCGGATCTGGA
The DNA here is from genome assembly GCA_900078775.1 of Mycolicibacterium aurum. Lineage (GTDB taxonomy): Bacteria > Actinomycetota > Actinomycetes > Mycobacteriales > Mycobacteriaceae > Mycobacterium > Mycobacterium aurum_A. The sequence goes on along the minus strand of LT549889.1, from coordinate 1,336,986 downwards.
ACGCCGGCTGCGCGTGGTGGAGAAGAAGGTCCGCGAGGCCGGGACCGCGAACCAGCACGACGCCGAGGCCCAGGCCCGCGCCGACCAGTTCCGGGAGCGCGCCGAGCAGTTCGAACGCCAGGCCGAGAAGGCCGAGGCGGCCGGCAAGACCAAGGACGCCGAGGCGGCCCGGGCCAGTGCCGCGCAGTGGCGGGAGTGGGCGGAGACCGCCGCGGAGGCGGTCACCAAGAAACGCTAGCCGCGCTTGGTGTCGGGGTCCTCGGGGAACGTGTTCTCCAGCAGCGTCTTGGGCTGGCGGTCGGCGATGGCCTGCCGCCGTTCGGCCTCGGCCGCCATCTGCAGCGCGGTGCGCGACCACACCACCCGGGCCCAGTGGAACGCCAGCACCAGCACCGCGAACCAGCCGATCATCAGCCCGATGCCGGGGCCGGGCATGCCCGCACCGGCGGTCTGACGGGACCAGACCGCAAGCATGCCCGCCGGGCAGGCCACCATGGTGCCGGCCAGCGCGATCCAGGCCAGCGTCCAGCGCCGGGTCAGCAGCGCCAGGATCGAGAACCCGACGCTGAACACCAGCGAGAGCCAGACGAACACCCGTGACGGCAGCGAGATGCCGTCCGCGAGTGCGGCCTCGCTGCCCACCAGGACGTCGATCCCGCGGCTGGAACCGGTGTGCGGCAGCAGGAACGACACCAGCACCACGAACACCATGATCGCCACCACCAGGGCGCGCGCGCCGGGGTCGATCTCGGAGGCGACGCGACGTTCGACCGAATCGATGTCGCTCTTGTACTCGTCGAAGCCGTTCGAGCCGGTAACGCTCACAGTCCACATCCTTGTGTTACGGGGGCGACCGGCGGTGCGCCGACGCCCGGCATGCCCAGCCCCACTCCGGTGACCGGACGGGTGCCGGCCGCATGCGCGTCCCCGGCGCGGGTGCGCCGGTGGGTGGCCACCGGGCCGTCGGCGACCAGGAAGTGCGGGGCCGCCCTGGTCACCGTGGTGGTGACGATGTCGCCGGGGCGGATGTCGGCGTCGCCCGCGGCGAAGTGCACCAGCCGGCCGTCGCGGGCCCGCCCGGACATCCGCGCCGTGGCGGCATCCTTGCGGCCCTCCCCCGCGGCGACCAGCAGTTCGACCTGCCGGCCGACCTGAGCTTGGTTCTCCTGCAACGAGATCTGCTCCTGCAACGCGATGAGCCGCTGGTACCGCTCGGTGACGACCTCTTTGGGCAGCTGATCGGGCAGTGTCGCGGCCGGGGTGCCGGGCCGGATGGAGTACTGGAAGGTGAAGGCACTGGAGAAGCGGGCGGACCGGACCACATCCAGGGTGGCCTGGAAGTCCTCCTCGGTCTCGCCGGGGAAGCCGACGATGATGTCGGTGGTGATGGCCGCCTCCGGGATCGCGGCGCGCACCCGGTCGATGATGCCCAGGAACTTCTCGGCCCGGTAGGAGCGCCGCATGGCCTTGAGGATGCGGTCCGAACCGGACTGCAGCGGCATGTGCAGCGTCGGGCAGACGTTCGGGGTCTGCGCCATGGCTTCGATGACGTCGTCGGTGAACTCGGCGGGGTGCGGCGAGGTGAACCGGACCCGCTCCAGGCCCTCGATGGTCCCGCAGGCGCGCAGCAGATCGGCGAATGCGCCGCGGTTGCGCGGGATCTCGGGGTCGGCGAAAGACACCCCGTAGGCGTTGACGTTCTGGCCCAGCAGCGTGATCTCCAGCACGCCCTGCTCCACCAGGGTCGCCACCTCGGCCAGCACATCGCCGGGGCGGCGGTCCACCTCTTTGCCGCGCAGCGCGGGCACAATGCAGAACGTACAGGTGTTGTTACAGCCGACCGAGATGGAAACCCATGCGGCGTAAGCAGATTCGCGAGAGGCCGGGAGTGCGGACGGGAATTCCTGCAGCGCCTCGACGATCTCGACCTGAGCCTCGCGCTGATGCCGCGCCCGTTCCAGCAGCACCGGCAGCGAACCGATGTTGTGGGTCCCGAACACCACGTCGACCCACGGCGCCTTCTGGAGCACCGTGTCGCGGTCCTTCTGCGCCAGGCAGCCGCCGACGGCGATCTGCATGTTCGGGTCGGCGCTCTTGCGCGGAGCCAGGTGGCTCAGGTTGCCGTAGAGCTTGTTGTCCGCGTTCTCCCGGACCGCGCAGGTGTTGAACACCACGATGTCGGCGTCGGCGCCCTCGGGGGCGCGCCGGTAGCCGGCCGCGTCGAGCAGGCCGGACAGCCGCTCGGAGTCGTGCACGTTCATCTGGCAGCCGTAAGTGCGGACCTGATAGGTGCGTTGCGGCTGGCCGGGGGTCCCCTGCTCGGCCCCCAACGCACCGTCGGCCACTATCGAAGTCACGACGTTCATGTTACGGGGAGATGGATACGCCCCATGCCGAGCGTCGGGTGGGTAGGGTCTTTGCACATGACCACCGCGGCCTCGGTCCCGATGATCTCGCTTCAGGCTGTCAACAAGCACTTCGGTGATCTGCACGTGCTCCGGGATATCGATCTCGATGTCCCGCGCGGTCAGGTCGTGGTGGTGCTCGGCCCGTCGGGTTCGGGTAAATCAACGTTGTGCCGCACCATCAATCGGCTCGAGCCGATCGATACCGGCACGATTTCCATCGACGGCGAACAGCTCCCCGAGGAGGGCCGCAAGCTCGCCCAGCTGCGCTCCGATGTGGGCATGGTGTTCCAGTCGTTCAACCTGTTCGCGCACAAGACGATCGTCGAGAATGTGATGCTCGCCCCAATCAAGGTGCGCAAGCTGGCCAAGGACAAGGCCCGCGCCGAGGCGATGTCGCTGCTGGAGCGGGTGGGGGTGGCCAATCAGGCCGACAAGTACCCCGCACAGCTGTCCGGCGGGCAGCAGCAGCGGGTCGCGATCGCCCGGTCGCTGGCGATGAACCCCAAGGTGATGCTCTTCGACGAGCCGACCAGCGCGCTCGACCCGGAGATGATCAAGGAAGTCCTGGCCGTGATGACCGATCTGGCCCGCGACGGGATGACCATGCTGGTGGTCACCCACGAGATGGGTTTCGCCCGTCGCGCGTCCCACCGGGTGGTGTTCATGTCCGACGGTGCGATCGTCGAGGACGCCGCACCCGAGGAGTTCTTCAACAATCCGAAGTCCGATCGCGCCAAGGACTTCCTGGGCAAGATTCTCAACCACTGAATCGAAGGAGCACGTGATGTCATTTCGCGTTCGGGTGGCCGCTGCCGCCATTCTGGCTGCGGCGCTGCCGTTGTCCCTCGCCGCCTGCGGCGGTGGGGACGGTGACAGCGACAAGCTGACCATCGGCACCAAGTTCGACCAGCCCGGTCTGGGACTGAAGAACCCCGACGGCACCGTGAGCGGATTCGACGTCGACGTGGCGACCTATGTGGCCGAGCAGCTCGGCTACACGCCCGACCAGATCGAGTGGAAGGAATCCCCGTCCGGGCAGCGCGAGACGCTGATCCAGAACGGCCAGGTGGATTACATCGTCGCCACCTACTCCATCACCGACGCCCGCAAGGAGAAGGTCGACTTCGCCGGGCCGTACCTGATCACCGGGCAGAGCCTGCTGGTGCGCGCGGACAACACCGACATCACCGGCGCCGAGTCGCTGGAGAACAACAAGAAGCTGTGCTCGGTCACCGGTTCCACCCCGGCGCAGCGGATCAAGGACAAGTACCCGGGCGTGCAGCTGCAGCAGTACGACACCTACTCGGCGTGCGTGGAGGCACTCAAGACCGGCGCGATCGACGCGGTGACCACCGACGAGGTCATCCTGGCCGGGTACGCCGCGCAGTCGCCGGGCACCTTCAAGATCGTCGGGGAGCCGTTCTCCGAGGAGCGCTACGGGATCGGCCTGAAGAAGGACGACACCGAGCTGCGCACCAAGATCAACGACGCGATCACCAAGATGGTGTCCGAGGGCGCCTGGAAGGAAGCCTTCGACAAGAACCTCGGGCCGGCAGGCATCACCGCACCCGAGCCCCCCACCGTCGACAAGTAACCGACGGGCGGTTGCGTGGAGATCTTCAGCGAGTACCAGGACCGGATCTACGCCGCGTTCTGGATCACCATCCAGCTGACGGTGTATGCCGCGATCGGCGCACTGGTGCTGGGCACCGTGCTGGCGGCGATGCGCTTGTCGCCGGTACCGGTGATGCGGTGGTTGGGCACCACGTATGTCAACGTGGTGCGCAACACCCCGCTGACCCTGATCCTGGTGTTCTGCTCGCTGGGTCTGGCCAACACGCTGCACATCACGTTGACCGATCCGATGTCGCCGACGTCCATCGTGGACAGCAATTTCCGCTTGGCGATCCTCGGATTGGCCGTCTACACAGCGGCATTCGTGTGTGAGGCGATCCGCTCCGGGGTGAACACGGTGCCGCTCGGGCAGGCCGAGGCGGCCCGATCCCTGGGCCTGAGCTTCTCCCAGAATCTGCGGATCATCCTGCTGCCGCAGGCCTTTCGCGCGGTGATCATCCCGCTGGGCTCGGTGCTGATCGCGTTGACCAAGAACACCACCATCGCCTCGGCGATCGGGGTGGCCGAGGCGGCGCTGTTGATGAAGGAGATGGTGGAGAACACCTCGGCGCTCCTGTTGGTCGGCGGCATCTTCGCGGTCGGCTTCGTCATACTGACGCTGCCGATGGGGCTGCTGTTCGGGTGGATGGGCAAACGGATGGCGGTATTGAGGTGACCGGCGCTTCCGTCCTGTTCGACGCGCCCGGGCCCCGGGCGCGTCGCCGCAACGCGGCGCTGGCCGTGGCGACGGTGCTGGCGTTCGCCGCGATCCTCGGCTGGGTGATCTGGAAGTTCGCCGCCGCCGACCAGTTCGCCGCGGCGAAGTGGGAGCCGTTCCTCACCGGCAATCTGTGGACCACCTATGTGCTGCCCGGTATCGAGGGCACGCTGACCGCGGCCGCGGTGTCCATCGTGCTGGCGGTGGTGCTGGGTTGCGTGCTGGGCATCGGCCGGCTGTCGCCGGTACGCCCGATCAGCTGGGCGTGCGCGGTGTTCGTGGAGTTCTTCCGCGCCGTGCCGGTGCTGATCATGATGCTGTTCTCGTACGCGTTGTTCGCGCAGTACAACGTGTTCGCCTCGCAGTACCTGGCGCTGGCCGGGGTGATCACCGGGCTGACGCTGTACAACTCGGCGGTGATCGCCGAGATCGTCCGCACCGGAGTGCACGCGCTGCCGCGGGGCCAGGCCGAGGCCGCCGCGTCGCTCGGCCTGACCTGGGGCCAGTCCATGCGCTCGATCCAGCTGCCGCAGGCGATCACCTCGATGCTGCCGGTACTGGTGTCGCAGATGGTGGTGGTTCTCAAGGACACCGCCATCGGCTACCAGATCACCTTCGTGGAGATGGTGCGTCAGGGCCAGAGCATCGGGTCGGCCTACGGCAACTACATCCCGGCGCTGATCGTCATCGCGGCGTTGATGATCGCGCTGAACTTCGGGCTCTCGGCGTTCGCGACCCGGTTGGAGGCCCGGCTGCGGCGGTCCAAGAAGGGGCCGGAGCCGGTGTCCAAATCGGCGGTTCAGGACACCCCGGTCGTCTGATCCCGGGCGGGCCAGCCGGTCAGCGCCTGGTCGGCCAGCGCGTGCAGGTCGGCGGATTCCACACCACCGTTGGCCGCGACCGCGATGCCGTGGCCGACGGCGGTGATCCACCGGGCCAGCACCATCGGGTCCGCGCCGGGGATCTCACCGGCGTCCCGGGCCGCGGCGAACCGGTCGGCCAGCCGACGGACGAGGTCCTCGCGATAGCGCACCAGTTCCTCGTGCACCGGCGCGGTGGCCGCGGTGGTCGCCACCGCGCCCTGCACGATCAGGCAGCCGCGCGGGCAATCGGGACGGGTGGTGGCGGTCGCGGCCCCGTGCAACAGGGCGTGGGCGACCTCGCGTGCGGTGGGCGCCGTCAGCGCCTCGTCCACATAGCCGGCCGGGCCCGCGGCGTAGCGCTGCACGGCCCGGCGGAACAGTTGCTCCTTGGACCCGAAGGTGGCGTAAAGGCTGCGCCGATTGACGCCGGTGGCCGCGGTCAGGTCGGCGATACCGACCGCCTCGTAGCCGTGCCGCCAGAACAAGCGCATCGCGGTGTCCAGCACCTCGTCGGGGTCGAACTGCCTGGGCCGACCGACCGCCATAACCCCTCCCGGCTGTGATGTGTGCCACAGCGGGGAACGAAGTTCGGCCGTGGCTGTTCTACCTGATCGTAATAAGTAACCGATCGGTTCGAAACAACCTTCCCCGGAGGCACGCCATGTCCGACAACTCACACACCACCGCACTGGCCGGCCGTCGCGCCCTGGTCACCGGCGCCTCCCGCGGCATCGGGGCCGAGATCGTGCGCCGCCTGGCCGCCGACGGCGCCGCGGTGGCCTTCACCTACAACGCGTCCCCGGAACCCGCGGAGAAACTGGTCGCCGAGGTATCCGCGTCCGGCGCGCAGGTGGTGGCCATCCAGGCCGACAGCGCCGATGCCACCGCGACCTCCGCCGCCGTCGAGCAGGCGGTGCAGGCGCTGGGTGGTTTGGACATCCTGGTCAACAACGCCGGCGTCGGAACCGTCGCACCGATCGAGGACTTCGACCTCGAGGAGTTCGACCGCATCGTGAACATCAACGTGCGCGGGGTGTTCGTCGCCAGCAAGGCTGCCGTGCCGCATCTGAGCAGTGGTGGCCGCATCATCAACATCGGCAGTGTGAACGCCGAACGCGTTCCGGTACCGGGCTTTTCGGTATATGCGCTGTCCAAGGCCGCGGTCGCCGGATTCACCCGCGGCCTGGCCCAGGAGCTCGGACCGCGCGGCATCACCGTGAACAACATCCAGCCCGGGCCCATCGCCACCGACATGAACCCGGCTGACGGACCGTTGGCCGAACAAATGACCCCGCTATTGGCGCTCGGTCATTACGGGCACACCAGCGACGTCGCCAGTGCGGTGGCCTATCTGGCCTCTCCCGAGGCGGGCTACGTCACCGGCACGGCCCTCAATGTCGACGGCGGATTCCTGGTCTAGACGGCGCGCCGTTCGCGCTCCTGGGCTAGCTGGGTCTTGACCACGTCGAAGGCCATTCCCTGGTTGTAGCCGCGGCGGGCCAGCAGGCCCACCAGCCGGCGGGTGACCTTCACCTCGTCGTCGAGGTTCTCCCGGCGCAGTTTGGCGGCGACGAGTTCCTCGGCCCTGCCCCGCCACTCCCCCGCATCCACGCTGTCCAGGGTCTCGGCGATGACGTCGGCGTCGACACCCTTGGTCCGCAGCTCGGCGGCCAACGCACGCTTGCCTTTTCCGGCGTTGGCCCGCCGGGTGCGGACCCACTCCTGGGCGAAGGCGGCGTCGTCGAGCAGGCCGACCTCTGCCAGCCGGTCGAGCACCCGGGTGCCGACGTCGTCGGGGAAACCCTTATCGGTCAGCCGGGTCTCGAGTTCGGCCCGGGTACGCGCCCGCACGGTGAGCAGGCGCAGACACAAGTCCCGCGCCTGCTCCTCGCGCTTTACCGGCTCAGAAGTCGACGGGTGCGGGAAGGACGTCATCGTCGGTCAGCACGGCACCGATACCGAGCTTCTCCTTGATCTTCTTCTCGATCTCGTTGGCGACATCGCGGTTCTCCAGCAAGTACTTTCGGGCGTTCTCCTTGCCCTGCCCCAGCTGCTCGCCCTCGTAGGTGAACCAGGAGCCGGACTTGCGGATGAAGCCGTGCTCGACACCCATGTCGATGAGCGAGCCCTCCCGGCTGATGCCGTGGCCGTACAGGATGTCGAACTCGGCCTGCTTGAACGGCGGCGAGACCTTGTTCTTGACGACCTTGACGCGGGTGCGGTTACCGACCGCGTCGGTGCCGTCCTTGAGGGTCTCGATGCGCCGGACGTCCAGACGCACCGAGGCGTAGAACTTCAGCGCCTTGCCGCCGGTGGTGGTCTCCGGCGAACCGAACATCACGCCGATCTTCTCGCGCAGCTGGTTGATGAAGATCGCGGTGGTGCCCGAGTTGTTCAGGGCACCGGTCATCTTGCGCAGTGCCTGGCTCATCAGCCGGGCCTGCAGACCGACGTGGCTGTCGCCCATCTCACCCTCGATCTCGGCGCGCGGCACCAGGGCGGCCACCGAGTCGATGACGATCAGGTCGATGGCGCCGGAGCGCACCAGCATGTCGGCGATCTCCAGGGCCTGCTCACCGGTATCGGGCTGGGACACCAGCAGCGCATCGGTGTCCACACCGAGCTTCTTCGCGTATTCGGGATCCAACGCGTGCTCGGCGTCGATGAACGCCGCGATGCCGCCGGCCGCCTGCGCATTTGCCACCGCATGCAGCGCGACGGTGGTCTTACCCGAGGATTCCGGACCGTAGATCTCGACGACGCGGCCCCGCGGCAGACCGCCGATACCCAGCGCCACGTCGAGTGAGATCGATCCCGTCGGGATGACCGAGATGGGCTGGCGCACCTCTTCACCGAGGCGCATCACCGAGCCCTTGCCGTAGTTCTTCTCGATCTGGGCCATCGCCAGTTCGAGTGCTTTTTCGCGATCGGGAGCCTGTGGCGCCATGGGAGTACCTCTCCGGTAGTCGTGCGGTTGACCGGTGTTCCGGTCGGTTGGCAGTGACCCTAGGCGGCACCACCGACAAGTAACTCCGGCCGAACGTTCACCAGATTAGCGAACAGGTGTTCGAATGCAAGAAAGACACGCCGTTGTGTACCGACAGATGTGGACCTATCGTGAGGCCACCGGTCCGAATCGGGACGATATGCACGAGATGGCCATCACCCAGAGTGTCGTCGAGGCGGTGTGCGAGCACGCCGCCGGGCGCCGGGTGCTCAGCGTCCGGATCGAGATCGGCGCGCTGTGCGCGGTGGTTCCCGACTCGATCCAGTTCTGTTTCGACCTGGCCACCGAGGGCACCGTCGCCGACGGCGCCCGCCTGGATCTCGACATCCCACCCGGCTCCGCCCGGTGCCGCGACTGCGGTCTGCAGTTCGCGGTCGTCGACCCCATCCTGCTGTGTCGGTGCGGCAGCGCCGACGTCGAGCTGTTGACCGGGCGCGAACTCAAGATCCTGTCGATGGAAGTGAGTTGACATGTGCACCACCTGCGGCTGCGGCGACGAAACGGCCACCGTCACCCTGCCCGATCACGCACACCCCCACGAGCATCCCCATGAGCATCCGCACCCGCACACCGAGACCGTCTCGCTCGAACAGAAGGTGCTGGCGCGCAACGACCGGCAGGCCGAGCAGAACCGGGCCTGGCTGGCGGACCGCCGCATCGTGGCACTCAACCTCACCAGCTCGCCGGGGGCCGGCAAGACCACCCTGCTCGAACACACCATCGGTGCCCTGATCGGCGACCGCCCGGTGGCCGTCATCGAGGGCGATCAGGAAACCCTGCTCGACGCCGAGCGGGTGCGGGCCACCGGCGCCCGGGCGGTGCAGATCAACACCGGCGCGGGCTGTCACCTCGACGCCCAGATGGTCCATCGGGCGCTGCACGCACTGGACCCCGAACCCGATTCGTTGTTGTTCATCGAGAACGTCGGCAATCTGGTCTGCCCGGCGTTGTTCGACCTCGGTGAGCAGGCCATGGTGGTGGTCATCTCGGTCACCGAAGGCGCCGACAAGCCGCTGAAGTATCCGCACATGTTCGCCGCGGCGGATCTGGTCATCGTCAACAAGCTCGACCTACTGCCCTATGTGGACTTCGATCTCGACGGCTTCGGCCGGGCCGTCCGGTCGGTGAACCACGGCGCCGAGATCTTGGCGCTGTCGGCGGTCACCGGCGAGGGCACCGCGGCCTGGCAGGCCTGGATCACCGACCGATCGCCGGCCACCGCGACCACCCGTTGACAAGTCCGATCACCGGGAGTAAACCCAGTAACAGCGCCGCATTTCGGGCCGCACGTCGACTCGGCGGCGGGGGGTTCAGCCCGCCCTGAACAGATCGTCTGAATAGATCCGGCAGGGACGCAGCGCGTCCCGGAAAGAACTGCGTTATGCCCACTTCGGCCGCAGTCAAAGCAGAAGAGACGTTGATCCACGTGCTCTGGATCAACGCCGGACTGAGTTGTGACGGCGATTCCGTGGCGCTGACTGCCGCCACCCAGCCCAGCATCGAGGAGATCGCACTCGGCGCGCTTCCCGGACTGCCCAGGATCGCCGTGCACTGGCCCCTGATCGACTTCGAGTGCGGCCCCAACGGCGGCGCCGACGACTTCCTGGAATGGTTCTTCCGCGCCGACCGGGGCGAACTCGAACCGTTCGTCCTGGTCGTCGAGGGGTCCATCCCCAATGAGCAACTGCACGACGAAGGCTACTGGTGCGGCTTCGGCAACGATCCGGCCACCGGACAACCGATGACCACCAGCGAATGGCTGGATCGGTTGGCGCCCAAGGCGACTGCGGTGGTGGCCGTCGGCACCTGCGCCACCTACGGCGGCATCCACGCGATGGCCGGCAATCCGACCGGCGCGATGGGGGTGCCCGACTACCTCGGCTGGGACTGGAAGAGCAAGGCGGGCGTTCCGATCGTCTGTGTTCCGGGTTGCCCCATCCACCCGGACAATCTGGCGGAGACGCTGACCTACCTGCTGTACATGGCCACCGATCAGGCGCCGATGATCCCCCTCGACGACGCCTTGCGGCCCACCTGGCTGTTCGGCGCCACCGTGCACGAAGGGTGTGACCGGGCCGGGTACTACGAGCAGGGTGACTTCGCCCGCGAGTACGGTTCACCGAAATGCATTGTCAAGCTGGGCTGTTGGGGCCCGGTGGTGAAATGCAACGTACCCAAGCGCGGCTGGATCAACGGTATCGGCGGCTGCCCGAACGTCGGTGGCATCTGCATCGGGTGCACGATGCCGGGATTCCCGGACAAGTTCATGCCGTTTATGGACGAACCGCCCGGCGGCAAGGTCTCCACCGCCGCGTCCGGGCTGTACGGCACGGTCATCCGCAGCCTGCGCAGCATCACCGGGCACACCGTCGACCGGGAACCGCAATGGCGGCACCGGGGCACGAAACTGGAAACGGGAGCGACTCGCACCTGGTAGGCGCAATGGTTCAGCAAGGGAGCGACGTCCATGACACCAAAGCCCACGACGACCATCGGGGAACCGTCACACGTCAAGCGCGAACCCGGCCAACTCGTGGAGATGGCCTGGGATCCGATCACCCGCATCGTCGGCAGCCTGGGTATCTACACCAAGATCGACTTCGAGAACCGCGAAGTGGTGGAGTGCAGGAGCACCTCGTCGATCTTCCGCGGCTACTCGATCTTCATGAAGGGCAAGGACCCACGCGACGCGCATTTCATCACCAGCCGCATCTGCGGTATCTGCGGTGACAACCACGCCACCTGCTCCTGCTACTGCCAGAACATGGCCTACGGGGTGAAGCCGCCCGATCTCGGCGAATGGATCGTAAACCTCGGCGAGGCCGCCGAATACATGTTCGACCACAACATCTTTCAGGAGAACCTGGTCGGCGTCGACTTCTGCGAGAAGATGGTCGCCGAGACGAACCCGAGCGTGCTCGCCAAGGCCGAGAACACACCTGCGCCGAACTCCGACGCGCACGGCTACCGCACCATCGCCGACATCATGCGCAGCCTCAACCCGTTCACCGGCGAGTTCTACCGGGAGGCGCTGCAGGTCAGCCGCTGGACGCGGGAGATGTTCTGCCTGATGGAGGGCCGGCATGTGCATCCCTCCACGCTGTACCCCGGCGGTGTGGGCACCGTCGCCACCGTCCAGCTGATGACCGACTACATGACCCGGCTGATGCGCTACGTCGAGTTCATGAAGAAGGTCGTGCCCATGCACGACGACCTGTTCGACTTCTTCTACACGGCCATCCCCGGCTACGAGAAGGTCGGGCTGCGCCGCACCCTGCTCGGCTGCTGGGGTTCCTTCCAGGATCCCGAGGTGTGCAACTTCTCCTACCGGGACATGGAGCGCTGGGGCGACGCCATGTTCGTCACCCCCGGGGTGGTGGTGGACGGGAAACTGGTCACCCACTCGCTCGTCGACATCAATCTGGGCATCCGGATCCTGCTGGGCAGTTCGTATTACGACGACTGGACCGATCAGGAAATGTTCGTGTCGGCGGACCCGCTCGGCAACCCGGTCGATCGCCGGCACCCGTGGAACCAGCACACCAACCCGCATCCGCAGAAACGGGACCTGGAGGACAAGTACAGCTGGGTGATGTCGCCGCGCTGGTTCGACGGCAAGGACCACCTCGCCCTGGACACCGGCGGCGGCCCACTGGCCCGGTTGTGGTCCACCGCGCTGGCCGGGCTCGTCGACATCGGCTACGTCAAGTCCACCGGGCACAGCGTTCAGATCAACCTGCCCAAGACCATCCTCAAGGGACCGGTCGAGCTGGAATGGAAGATTCCCGAATACGGCAGCAACACCATCGAACGCGACCGGGCCCGCACCTATTTCCAGGCCTACGCGGCCGCCTGCGCACTGCATTTCGCCGAGAAGGCGCTGGCCGAGATCCGGGCCGGCCGCACCAGGACCTGGGAATCGTTCGAGGTGCCCGAGGAGGGCATCGGCTGCGGGTTCACCGAGGCCGTCCGCGGGGTGCTCAGCCACCACATGGTGATCCGGGACGGCAAGATCGCCAACTACCATCCCTATCCCCCGACCCCGTGGAACGCCAATCCCCGGGACAGTTACGGCACGCCCGGGCCGTACGAGGATGCGGTGCAGGGGCAGCCCATCTTCGAGGAGAACGACCGGGAGAATTTCAAGGGCATCGACATCATGCGCACGGTCCGCAGCTTTGATCCCTGCCTGCCGTGCGGGGTGCACATGTATCTGGGCAACGGAAAAACCTTGGAGCGGTTGCATTCACCCACCCAGTCGGCCGCCGGGGAATAGTGGCGTGGTCGCGCCCGGACCGTCACCGCCCGCGGCGTCCCGGGACGACGCGCACTGGCGCACGGCCGGCGACCGGATCCAGACCCTGCTCGACGCCAGCTCCACCGGCGGCACCGCCGCCCGGGACCGCGCCGAATCGCTGGTCGGCGAGGTCACCGATCTGTACGGCGCTGCGCTGCAACGGATCATCCGGTTGGCCGGTGCCACGCTGACCGAGCGGTTCGCCGCCGACGACCTGATCGCCAGTCTGCTGCTGGTCCACGGCCTGCATCCACACGACACCAGAAGGCGCATCGAGGACGCCCTGGACAAGGTCCGGCCCTACCTGGGCTCGCACGGCGGGGACATCACCCTGATCGACGTCGAGGACACCCGGGTCCGGCTGCGGTTCGCCGGCAGCTGCCAGAGTTGCCCGTCCTCGGCGGTGACCCTGGAACTCGCCGTCGAGGAGGCCATCCGGGCGGCGGCCCCGGAAGTCGGCGCGATCGACGTCCAGCCGGCCGACGCCGGCCCGGGGATGATTCCGGCGGAGTCCCTGCTGAGCCGGGTGCACCGCAACGGCCACAGCTCGCCGGCCTGGCATCCGGCCCCCGAACTCACCGATCTGCGTGCCGGTGAGGTCGGCGGATTCCGGGTCGCCGGCGCCGTCCTGCTGGCCTGCCGGGTCGGGGACGACCTGTTCGCCTACCGGGACCGGTGCGGGCGCTGTGGCGGCTCCCTGGCCGGCGCCGCGCTGCACCGCCGGGCGACCGACGCCCGGCCGGTATTGCGCTGCCCCCGCTGCGCTGCGCATTTCGACGTGGTGCACGCGGGCGCCTGCCTCGACGACGCCGACCCGTCCGCGCACCTGGACCCGGTCCCGCTGCTGATGCGCGACGGCGTGCTGTCGGTTGCGGTGCCCGCCGAACCGACCCCGGCCGGTGTGCCGTGACCGGGACCTTCGATGTGCTGGCGCGGGTGCGCGCCAACCGGTCCGCGCCCGCACCGGCCGGCGAACGCTGCGAGATGTGCGCCGAACACATCGCCGACGAACACCAGCACGTGGTCGATGTCGAAGGCCGCCAACTCATGTGCGTCTGCCGGGGGTGCTATCTGCTGTTCACCGACACCGACGCCAGGCTGCGCTACCGCGCGGTGCCGGACCGATACCTGAGCTTGCCGGACCTCGCACTCGGCCGCCGCGAGTGGGATCTGCTGCAGATCCCGGTGGGGTTGGCGTTCTTCTTCCGCAACTCCACCCTCGGCCGGGTGGCCGGGTTCTACCCCGGCCCGGCCGGCGCCACCGAATCGGAGCTCGACCTGTCGGCCTGGGAACAGATCCGCACCGCCGACCCGCGGGTCGATCTGCTCGCCGACGACACCGAGGCCCTCATCCTCCGGATGCGCGACGGACGGCGGCCCGAATGCTTCCTGGTGCCCATCGACACCTGCTACGAATTCGTCGGCCGGCTGCGGCTGCTGTGGCACGGCTTCGACGGCGGCGGACAGGTGCACCGGTTCGTCGACGACTTCTTCGGCCGGCTGTCCGCCCGCAGCAAGGCGGTCCAGGGATGAACGACGTGAGGTTCACGGTCCTCGAGGTGGCACCCGAGCCGTACGCACTGACACCGATGCTGACGGCACGGGTGGGGATCACAGCCGTCGGCGACGAACCCGTGCACGCCATCGCACTGCGCTGCCAGGTGCGCATCGCGCCGCTGCACCGGGGCTATACCGACGCGGAAGCGGCCGCCGTGGCCGACCTGTTCGGTACCCGCGACCGGTGGGCCGCCACCCAACACACCTTCCTGTGGCAGCACACCAGCGCGGTGGTGCCGGGATTCGCCGACACCACCGAAGTGGATCTGCCGCTGGTGTGCACCTATGACGTCGAGGTCACCGCGGCCAAGTACCTGCACGCCCTGGCCGACGGTGTCGTCCCACTGCAGTTCCTGTTCAGCGGGACGGTCTTCACCCGGGGGCACAACGGTTTCGCGGTACAGCAGATCCCCTGGGACCGCGAGGACCATCACGACATGCCGGTCTCGGTGTGGCGGAATCTCATCGACCTGCACTTCCCGAACACCGGCTGGGTCCGGTTGAGCCACGACACCATCGATGCGCTGGTCGCCCACAAGGCCGCGCACGGCATGCTCGGTATCGACGCCACCGTCGCTGCGCTGCTGGACGCCCGATGAACGGCGTCGCGGATCGGGTCAGGGCCGTCGCGGACGCGGTGCTCTACGAGGGATACCTGCTCTACCCGTACCGCGCGACGGCGGGAAAAAACCAGTGCCGGTGGCAGTTCGGCGTTCTGGGGCCGGCCGGCGCCGCCGAACGCGGTCTCGGCGAAGACGAGGCGCTCGGCGCCGACCTGCTGCTGGACGCCGCTCCCGATGCCGCACTGCACATCGTGGTGCGGTTCCTGCAGCTGCAGCACCGCGCCGTCGAACGTCAGACCGGCGACAGGTTCGAACCCGTCGGCGAACTGAGCGTGGCCGGCACGACGCACCTCAGCTGGGACGAGGCCGTGGAATGCGAGGTGCCGTTCGGCCCGCTCGCCGTCCGGCCCGGATCGCACCGCTATCCGTTCACCGTCGCCGGCGGCGGCGAGATCGAGCGCATCGACGGCGGCCGGCTGGTCCGCAGCCGCGCGGAACTGCGCGCCGAACTGGCGGTGCAGATCCTCGCCGAGGATCGCCGGTGGCGAATCCGATTGTCGGTACGCAATACCGGTGCCCCACCGACCGACGCGCGGCACGCCGCCATCACCTCACTGATCGGCACCCACCTCATCGCGCAGGTGTCCGGCGGCAGCTTCGTGTCACTGCTGGAACCACCCACCGAGGCCGTCGACGCGGTCGGGCGGTGCGAGCGGCACCGTTGCTTTCCGGTGCTGGCCGGTCCGCCCGGGGACCGCTCGGTGATGCTGGTGTCACCGATCATCCTCTACGACCACCCCGAGATCGCCGAGCAGAGCGCGGCGATGCTCTACGACTCGACCGAAATCGACGAGATCCTCACGCTGCGGGTGATGACACTGACCGACGAGGAGAAGACCCAGGCCCGCGCCACCGATCCGCGCGCGGCACAACTCATCGACCGCTGCGACACGATGTCGCCGGAGGCCCTGCTGAACCTGCACGGGGTGCTTCGCGATCCGTTCTGGGACAGCGCCGTCGACCCCGGCAGCGATGTGGTCCTGGTCGACGGGGTACGGGTCGGTCGCGACAGCCGGGTCCGGTTGCGCCCGTCACGGCGCGCCGACGCGCAGGACATCTTCTTCGCCGGGCGGACCGCACGGGTCACCTCGGTGCACGAGACGGTCGACGGGGACCGGCAGATCGGCGTGGTCCTCGACGACGACCCGGCCGCCGACCTGCACGACTGGTACGGCCGCTATCTGTACTTCGCACCCGACGAAGTCGAACCGCTGGTCGAGAAGGGAACCTGACATGGAAGCAGTCGGCTGGGCGGCGGTGGTGGCCGCCACGGCGGTACTGATCGCCGGAGCAGTCCTCGCAGTGCGTTCCATCCCGGACGCGCGGCGCTATATGCGCATGCGCCGGATGTGACGGAAGGCGCGATCACGCAGAAGATTCTGGTGGCCGGGATCGGCAACATCTTCCTCGGTGACGACGGGTTCGGCCCCGAGGTGCTGCGCCATGTCCACCCGGACCGCCCGGAGGTGCGCGCGGTCGACTACGGCATCGCCGGGATGCATCTGGCCTACGACCTGCTCGACGGGTGGGACGCGCTGATCCTCGTCGACGCGCTACCCGACCGGGGCACACCGGGCGCCGTGCACATCTTCGCGGCCGACCACGAATCCCGCTCGGCGACCCCGGGTCTGGATGCGCACGCGATGGATCCCGGCACCGTGTTCGCCAGCCTCAGAGCGCTCGGCGGCACGGCGCCGCACACCGTCGTCGTCGGCTGCGAGGTCGGCAGCACCGCCGACGGTATCGGGCTGACCGCACCGGTGGCCGCCGCCGTGCCGCGCGCCGTGGGTGCCGTCGAACGCGTCATCACCGACCTGCTGTCCGGCGTCCCGAGCCGGGAGGGCTGAACGATGTGTCTGGGGATCCCGGGGCAGGTCATAAGAATGCTCGACGGTTACGGCGACCAGCTCGCACTCGTCGACGTGGCCGGTGAGCCGCGCAAGGTGAACATCGGCATGCTGCCCGAGGAGACCTTCGGCCCCGGCGACTGGGTGCTCATCCACATGGGCTTCGCCGTCGAGAAGACCGACGCCGCAGGGGCCGAGGCCGCGTTGAACGGTTTGAAGATGATGGGCAGCGGTCCATGACCCGCCGCCGGGTACGGATCTGCGTGCACGGGGTGGTGCAGGGTGTCGGCTTCCGGCCGTTCGCCTACACCTCCGCGGCCGCGCTGGGCCTATCCGGATCGGTACGCAACGACAGTGCCGGCGCGGTGATCGAGGTGGAGGGCGATCCGGCCGCCATCGCGGACTTCCTGGACCGGCTGCGCGACCGGCCGCCACCGCTGGCGGTCATCGAAACGGTTCGGACAGTGGATCTTCCGCTGCGCGGCGGCACCGGCTTCGTCATCGCCGACACCTCCCACTCGGACGGCGGCCGCACCCTGGCCTCCCCCGACGTCGCGATGTGCGCCGACTGCGCCGCCGAGCAGCGCGATCCCACCGACCGGCGGTACCGGCACGCCTTCGTCAACTGCACCAACTGCGGCCCGCGGTTCACCATCATCGCGGCACTGCCCTATGACCGGGCATCGACCACCATGGCGTACTTCCCGATGTGTGCCGCATGTGCCCGCGAGTATGCCGACCCGGCCGACCGCCGCTTCCACGCGCAACCCGTCTGCTGCCCCGACTGCGGTCCGACGCTGAGCTTTTGGGGCCCGTCCGGTGACCGGGCCGACGGCGAGCAGGGCCTGGGGCGCGCCCGACAACTGTTGCGTGCCGGCGGGATCCTCGCCGTCAAGGGCATCGGCGGTTACCACCTGGCCTGCGATGCCGCGGACGAGGCGGCAGTGCGTGCGCTGCGCGCCCGGAAACGCCGAGGCGACAAACCGTTCGCGGTGATGGTCGCCGACCTCGCTGCCGCGCGCGCCATCGTCGAGGTGGACAGCGCCGCAGCGCGGCTGCTGACCGGGCCGCAACGCCCGATCGTGCTGCTGGGCCGCCGGGACGGAGCCGCGGTGGCCGACGCGGTGGCACCGCGGCTGCCCGATCTCGGGGTGATGCTGGCGTACACGCCGTTGCACGCCTTGTTGTTCGGTCTGCCCGGGGACGAACCGGGCCCGACGGTGCTGGTGATGACCTCGGGCAACCTGGGCGGCGAGCCGATCTGCTACACCGATGCCGACGCCGCGGACCGGCTCACCGGGCTCGCCGACGGCCGGCTGACCCACGACCGGGCGATCCTGGTCCCCTGCGACGACTCGGTGGTCCGGGCGTTCGGGGACGAGCACATCCCGCTGCGTCGATCCCGGGGCTACGCACCCCTTCCGGTCGCGCTGCCCCGTGCCGTCGGGCCCACCCTGGCGGTGGGGGCCGATCTGAAGAACACCCTGGCCGTCGCCGACGGGAAGTACGCCTGGCTGAGCCAGCACATCGGCGATATGGACGATCTGGCCACGCTGTCCGCCTTCGACGCCGCGCAGCACCACCTCCGGGCGTTGACCGGCGTGTGCCCCGGAACCCTCGTCGCCGACGCGCACCCCGGCTACCGGTCCGCGGCCTGGGCCCGCGGTCACGCCGCGGGCCGGCCGGTGCGCACCGCCCAGCACCATCACGCCCATATCGCGGCGGTGATGGCCGAGCACGGGTTGGACGGCACCGCACCGGTACTCGGATTCGCCTTCGACGGCACCGGTTTCGGGCCCGACGGCGCGATCTGGGGCGGCGAGGTGCTGCTCGCCGACTACAAGGGTTACCGGCGACTGGCGCAGCTGAAGTACGTACCGCTGGCCGGCGGGGACGTCAGCGTCCTGCGCCCGTACCGGATGGCGCTCGCGCACCTGTGGGCCGCGGGCCTGGCTTGGGATGCGGATCTGGCACCGGTACGGGCCTGCCCGGACGATGAACGCAGCGTGCTGGCCCATCAGCTCCGGTCCGGGCTCGGTTGCGTGCCCACCTCCAGCATGGGCCGGCTGTTCGACGCGGTGTCCGCCCTGGCCGGGGTGCGCCAGACGGTCGACTACGAGGCGCAGGCCGCGATCGAACTGGAGGCATGCTCGCGTGGTGTCGACTGCGGCAGCACGGATTACGCCTTCGCCGTCGACGCCGGCGAGCCGGCCATCATCGACCCCGGCCCGGTGCTGGCCGCCGTCGTCGCCGATGCGCGGGCGGGTGCCGGGCCGGAGCTGATCGGGGCGCGGTTCCACCGGGCGGTCGCCGACCTGATCACCCGCCTCGCCGAGCAGGCCGAGGACGGGGCGCCCACCATCGCGCTGTCCGGTGGGGTCTTCCAGAACGCGCTGCTGCTGCGGCTCACCCTCGCTGCGCTGACCGTCCGGGGTTTCCAGGTCATCACGCACCGCCGGGTTCCGCCGAACGACGGCGGTATCGCGCTCGGCCAGCTGCTGGTGGGGAATTCGATGTGAAAGGAGGACTGCCATGTGCCTGGCGGTTCCGGGGAAGATCCTGAGTCTGGCCGACCGGGACGGCACCCTGATGTCGCTCGTCGACTTCGGCGGCATCCAGAAGGACGTCTGCCTGCAGTACATTCCCGACGCTGCGGTCGGTGACTACGTGATCGTGCACGTGGGGTTCGCGATCCAGCGTCTCGACGAGGAATCGGCGATCAGGACGCTGGCCGAGTTCGCCCACCTCGGGGTGCTCGAACAGGAATTCGGGGACACGACAACCGAGGTGAAGTCATGAAGTATCTGGATGAGTTCAGCGATCCCGAGCTGGCAGGCAGGCTCGTCGACCAGATCCGCGCCGCCACCAGCCGACGCTGGTCGATCATGGAAGTCTGTGGCGGACAAACCCATTCCATCATCCGGCACGGTATCGACCAGCTACTTCCCGACCAGATCGAGATGATCCACGGCCCCGGCTGCCCGGTCTGCGTGACGCCGCTGGAGATGATCGACAAGGCCCTCGACATCGCCGCCCGGCCGGAGGTGATCTTCTGCTCGTTCGGCGACATGCTGCGAGTCCCGGGCAGTTCCAAGGATCTGCTGCGGATCAAGAGCGAAGGCGGCGATGTCCGGGTGGTCTACTCACCGCTGGACGCGCTGACCATCGCCCGGGAGAACCCGCAACGGCAGGTGGTGTTCTTCGGTATCGGATTCGAGACCACCGCACCGGCCAACGCGATGACGGTGTACCAGGCCAAACGCCTTGGTATCGAGAACTTCTCGCTGCTGGTCTCACACGTGCTGGTCCCCCCGGCGATCGCCGCCATCATGGAGTCGCCGACCTGCCGGGTGCAGGCGTTCCTCGCGGCCGGCCATGTCTGCTGCGTGATGGGCACCGACGAGTATCCCCCGCTCACCGCGAAGTACCGGGTCCCGATCGTGGTCACCGGATTCGAACCACTCGACATCCTGGAGGGCATCCGGCGCACGGTAATCCAACTGGAATCGGGTCGCCACGAGCTGGAGAACGCCTATCCGCGCGCCGTGCAGGCACAGGGCAACATCGCCGCCAAGGCCATGTTGGCCGACGTGTTCGAGGTGACCGACCGGATCTGGCGCGGCATCGGCATGATTGGGCGCAGCGGCTGGCGGCTGTCCGCGAACTACCGCGAATTCGACGCCGAGCAACGCTTCTCGGTCACCGGAATCCGCACCCCCGAGTCGGCGATCTGCCGTTCCGGCGAGGTGCTGCAAGGTCTGATCAAGCCGCACGAGTGCGCCGCCTTCGGCCGCGAATGCACCCCGCGCAACCCGCTGGGCGCGACGATGGTCTCCTCCGAGGGCGCGTGCGCCGCCTATTACCTCTACCGGCGACTGGAGGTGAGCCATGTCTGAGACCCCGGCCATCGACCTGGAGTCGTGGGTGTGTCCGGCACCGCTGCGCGACGCCCCGAACATCGTGATGGGGCACGGCGGCGGCGGGGCGATGTCGGCCGAACTCATCGAGCACCTCTTCCTGCCGGCGTTCGGGCCGGCGGCCGAGGCCGGCCTGGGTGACGCGGCGGTGATCGCGATCGGCGACGCCCGGTTGGCGTTCTCCACCGACTCGTTCGTGGTCAAGCCCCTGACGTTTCCCGGCGGGAGCATCGGCGATCTGGCGGTGAACGGCACCGTGAACGATCTGGCGATGGCGGGCGCGCGCCCACTGGTGCTGTCGACGGCGTTCATCCTGGAGGAGGGCACCGCGCTGGAAAACATCGCACACGTCGCGCAGGCGGTCGGCACGGCCGCGTTGGCCGCGGGCGTGAAGCTGGTCACCGGGGACACCAAGGTGGTCGACGCCGGGCACGGGGACGGGGTGTTCATCAACACGGCCGGCATCGGCATCGTCGACCCGCGTGCCGATATCCGGCCGGAACGGGCGGCGCCGGGCGACCTCGTGATCGTCAGCGGCGAGATCGGTGTGCACGGGATAGCGGTGCTGAGCTGTCGCGACGGACTGGAGTTCGCGACCACCGTGACCAGCGATACCGCACCGCTGCACGGTCTGGTGGCGGCCTTGCTGGACACCGGCGCGGACGTGCACGTGCTGCGCGATCCGACCCGCGGCGGGGTGGCCGCGACGCTGAATGAGATCGCGAAGGCCGCGCAGGTGGGCGTGGCACTGGATGAGCGGGCCTTCCCGATCCCGCCCGAGGTGCGCGACGCGTGCGGGCTGCTCGGGCTGGACCCGCTGCAGGTCGCCAACGAGGGCAAACTGCTGGCGTTCGTCTCACCCGGGGATGCCGAACGGGTGCTGGCAGCGATGCGGGACCATCCGCTCGGGGTGCATGCCGAGGTGATCGGCCGCTGTGTCGCCGAGCATCCGGGAATGGTGGTCGCCCGGACCGCGCTCGGTGGCACCCGGGTGGTGGATCTGCCGCTCGGCGAGCAACTCCCGCGGATCTGCTGAATGACCGGACATACGTCGTTCGCCCGGTACGCCTACCCGCCGAACGAACTCGGCTACTGCGGGCCGACGGATCCGACGGTGCTGTTGCGCGCCGACCGCGTCGACGACGTCCGCGCCCACGCGCAGGCGTTCGACGGCGCCTGGCCCTATCTGCAGGCGATCGCGACCGCCGGCGGAGCCGATCCGCTCGACGAGGACGTGGTGGGTGCCTACTGGATCGGCGGTGGTCTGCTGGACCGGGTCGACCCCGGCGTGTTGCTGCACCGGCTGCGCACCGCGTTCGGCGGCCAGGCGACCGGTCTGCTGGCGGACGTTGCCGAGCCGCGCGGCGTGCTGGCACACCACAGCTTCCATGTGTGCGTGGTCTATCCGTGGGTGCGGTTCCTGGATCGCGATCCGGTGACGCCGGTGCGGATCATGCAGAACTGCCGCATCCGCTGGGGCGTCGTCGAATCCGTCACCGGCGAGCACGCGGTGATCAGATCGCGACCGTTGGTCTACGCGGACGGTGTGCTCGCACTCGGGGCGCCGGCCGCAGATCGGGTGCGCTGGAGCCGTGACGGCGTCGCGCTGTCGGCGGCGCCGCGGCCCGGCGACACGGTGACCGCGCACTGGGACTGGGTGTGCGGGACGCTCACCGCCGGCGAATGCGCAGCGCTGACCGCGGCGACGACGGCGACGTTGGAGCTGGTGAACTCGACCCGTGCGCGGATCAGCGCC
This sequence comes from Mycolicibacterium aurum, assembly GCA_900078775.1. Taxonomy (GTDB): domain Bacteria; phylum Actinomycetota; class Actinomycetes; order Mycobacteriales; family Mycobacteriaceae; genus Mycobacterium; species Mycobacterium aurum_A. Next base: position 1,314,379 of record LT549889.1, on the reverse strand, counting down.
GCCAGTTCGGGAAGTTGTCGAGATCCCGCAGCGTCATGACGAAGCCGACCGCGCCCACCACGACGGCCGCGGCATAACCCACCCCCACCGGCCACCCGGTCAGCACCGATGCCGCCAACCAGCACAGCGCCAGCGCGGCGATCACCAGCAGCACACCGTAGAACGGTGTCCGCATCGGATGCTCGCCCAGACCCATAGCTCCGGTATACGCCGAAATCAGCGGCAGCAACAGGACCGGATCTCACCAATCCTCGCGCGGGACGTCGTAGTCCGCGCACAGCGCCCGCCACACGTCACGGGGCTCGACGCCGGCCTCGATGGCCTGGGCCGCGGTACGCCCGCCCAACGCACCCAGTACGTGGTCGACGAGCACCGACGCCCCGTAGGCGGCACCGAACAGACCGGTGACACGTTCGTTGAACTCGGTCAGACGCACCCGGCCAACCTACCGACTCGCCGCCAGCGCGTCATGGCACACCCGTACCGGATCGGCCACCGCACCCGCCCCGACCCGGGCCCGTTCGGCCGCGCTCCGGTAGGACGGGTCGGCCAGCACCTCGGCGACGGCGGCGGTCAGCGCCGCCGCGGTCAGCGGCCGGATCAACCGGCCACTACCTTGGCGCGCAACACGATTGGCGAGCTCCCACTGGTCCCCACCGCCGGGCACGGTCACCAGCGGCACGCCGTGCAACAGGGACTTGGCCACGATGCCGTGGCCTCCCCCGCACACCAGCACATCGGCGTGGGCGAGCAGTTCGTCCTGGCGCCCGAGGCCGACCACCGCCCAGTCCGGCACCTCCAGCGGCGCACCGCCCAGCCGGGACACCGCCACCCGTAGGCCCGCGGGCAGCCCCCGCCCGGGCGCCAGCGCACTCAGCGCGAGTTCGGCCAGGCCGGTGGTGCCGGTGCTGGCCGTCGACGGCGCGACCATCACCAGCGGACCCGGCCCCGGCGGCGGGCTCAGCACCGCCTCGGTCGGCTCGAAGTGCAGCGGCCCGACGACGACGGCCTCAGCCGGCCAGTCCGGCCGGGCGACCTCCAGCGCCGGCAGCGTCGCGATCAGCCGGCGCAGCGGGCCCGGATCGCGGGCGGGCAGGCCGATGCCCACCCGGGCCGCGGACCGGTCCCGGTTCCCGGCCCGGATCGAGCGCGCGGTCAGCGCCCGCAACACCGTGTCCCGGGCCCGGCCGCGCAGGCCGACGCCCGGGGCCAGCCCGCTGCCCACCGGCGGCAGCCCCTTCGAGGGCAGGTAGAGCGGGTGCGGGTCGACCTCGACCCAGGGCAGGCCGAGCAGCTCGGCGGCCATCCCGCCGCACGCGGTGATCACGTCCGAACACACCAGATCCGGGGCCAGCGCGCGCAGTGCGGGCAGGTTGAGCACCGCCATCCGGGCCGCCCGGTGGTGGATCTTGGCCCCGGCGTCCTGATCGTCGTCATCCTCGTCGGGGTCCAGGCCGGCCAGCAGCTGCGCGTCGACGCCCGCCGCGCGGGCGGTGTCGAGCCACTGCTGACCGGTGAACAGCGTCGGAGAATCCCCGGCGGCCAGCAACCGCAGGCACAGCGCAATGGCCGGGAATGCATGTCCGGGATCGGGTCCGGCGACCACGGCTACCTTCACAAGATCACCCTGTCACAGCGGGAAACCTCTACCCTGAGGGGCATGACCGACCAGGTGGCACCGACCGGCACAGACACCGACAACATCGCGACGGTGGAGCGCTTCTTGTTCTCGCTGCGCGATCCCGACCTGGACACCGCGGCCGCACTGCTCGACGAGCACCTCGTCTACCAGAACGTCGGACTGCCGACGATCCACGGCCGGGCCCGCGCCATCAAGCTGTTCAAGGGCATGGAGCGGCGGCCCAGCATGAGCTTCGACGTGGCGATCCACCGCAGCGCCGCCGACGGGGTCAGCGTGCTCAACGAGCGCACCGATGTGATCCGGATCGGGCCGGTGGTGCTGAAGTTCTGGGTGTGCGGGGTGTTCGAGGTGCACGACGGCCGCATCACCCTGTGGCGGGACTACTTCGATCAGTTCGACATGGCCAAAGCGCTGGTGCGCGGGCTGATCGGCGCGGTGGTTCCCGCGCTGCGCCCACGCCTGTAGAGCGGCCTATGATCCGTACCTCATGAGCAAGAGCAAACCCAATCTGTTCCAGCTGATCAGGTACTGCCTCGGCAAACCGCTGCCTGACTCGATGCTGGACTGGGTGCGCAACGACCTGGCCGGCCCGGGCGCGACGCGCCGGGTTATGCGGCGGGTGCTGGTGCCCGCGGTGCTGGTCCTGGCGCCGTTCTGGCTGATCCCGACGACCCTGTACGTGCACCTGTCGATGACGGTGCCGATCCTCATCCCGTTCATCTACTTCTCGCATGCGCTGAACAAGATCTGGCGCCGGCACATGCTGCGGGTGCACGGGCTGGACCCGTCCCTGGTGGATGCGCTGGCCCGGCGGCGCGACGCCGCCAAGCACCAGTCCTACATCGACCGCTACGGGGCCCGCCCCGAGTCGGCGGAACTGGGCACCCACGACATCTGATCGTCAGGCGCCGCGCAGGTGGCCCAGCTCGGTGTAGGCCTGCGCCCAGCCCTGCAGCCGGTCGGTCGCGTTGACCAGCTCGTCGCGGTAGCGCCGGGCACCGGGCAGCTGCGGGCCGGCATTCACCGAGGACACCAATTGGGCGGCCGCGGTGACCATCTCGTCGTACTGGCGGGCACCGTGCTGCAGCTGGGCGGTATGGGCCGCGATGGTCGGCGCCAGGTGGGCCCGGGTGCGCGGTGAGGACGACCCGGCGCGCTCCATGGCGACCACCTCCGCGGCGGTGGCGGCCATCCTGGTCGCGGTCTGTCCGGCCGCCTCGGCGATGTCCCTGAGATCCTCGGCCGGCAGCATCCGGCCGCGCTGCAGCACGCCGAGCAGCGAGTAGAGCCCACGCTCCGAGGCCGCCAGCGCCGCCATCGGCTTGCGCGCCGCGGACCCGTACGGCGGCATCCGGCGGGCGGTCGGGCCGGCGGGCAACGGTTCGGCGCGCAGCCAGCGGTAGCGCAGGAACAGCAACGTGGCCGGGAAGGCGGCGCCGGCGGCGATCACCCCGGTCACGATGAGCGCCCACACCGGGGTGCTCCAGGACGCCAGCAGCGCGGTCACCAGCACCCAGAACACGCTGCTGACGCCGAAGAAAACCGCCAGCCGCAGCGCCCAGCGCCGCTTGCGCAGCAGCTTGGCGCGCGGATCGGACATCATGGCGAGCCTCTCGGCCAGCAGACCGGAGTACTCGGCGGCGGTGTCGATGCCGCCCTGCACGCCGCGGGCCAGCATTGCCCGCCAGCCGCGTTGCCGGTCCGTCTTGTAGCCGCTCGCCATATCAACCAATCCTATTGGGGCAGTGGGTTTTCCGGGTTCGCCGCGGGCGGGTTGGCGGCGGGGGTGGCCGGTGTGGCGGTGCCGCCGGCCGGCAGCGACTCACCGCGCATGGAGGCACGGATCTGCTCGAGGCGGGAGTGGCCGGCCATCTGCACGCTGGCCTGCTGGACCTCCATCATGCGGCCCTGCACCGAGTTCTGCGCTAGCTCGGTGGCGCCCATCGCGTTGGCGTAGCGTCGCTCGATCTTCTCCCGAACCTCGTCGAGGTTCGGGGTGGTACCCGGGGCGGCGATCTCGCTCATGGACTGCAGCGACTTGCTGACCTGCTCCTGCATCTTGGCCTGCTCGAGCTGGGACAGCAGCTTGGTGCGCTCGGCGATCTTGGTCTGCAGCACCATCGCGTTCTGCTCGACGGCCTTCTTGGCCTGACCCGCGGCCTGCAGGGACTGGTCGTGCAGGGCCTTGAGGTCCTCGACGCTCTGCTCGGCGGTGACCAGCTGGGCGGCGAAAGCCTCGGCGGCGTTGGTGTACTCGGTGGCCTTGCCGGCGTCACCGGCCGCGGTGGCCTGATCGGCCAGGGTGAGCGCCTGGCGGACGTTGGCCTGCAGCTTCTCGATGTCGGCGAGCTGGCGGTTCAGCCGCATCTCCAGCTGACGCTGGTTGCCGATCACCTGGGCGGCCTGCTGGGTCAGCGCCTGGTGCTGGCGCTGGGCGTCCTCGATGGCCTGCTGGATCTGCACCTTCGGGTCGGCGTATTCGTCGACCTTGGAGCTGAACAGGGCCATGAGGTACTTCCACGCCTTGACGAACGGATTGGCCATGGGAACGTTTCCGCCTTCGTATCTTCGAGTGTGCGCACGGGGACTTCTCGGTGCCAACTTATCGGTTCGACACCGGGTCAGGCCACCGCCATGGACACCACCTGCGGGATGACGACCTTGGTGGCGGCGTCGATCCCGGTGACGGCGCCCTCCTCGCGGGCCATCTGCTCCCCCGCGTCGAACAGCACCCGCGACATCGGGATGTCCAATGCCTCGCAGATCGAGCTCAGCAACTCGCTGGAGGCCTCCTTGCGGCCGCGTTCCACCTCCGACAGATAGCCCAGGCTGACCCGCGCCGCGTCGGACACCTCGCGCAGGGTGCGTCCCTGCCCGGTCCGGGCCTCGCGCAGAACCTCGCCGATCACTTCGCGCATCAGTGCCGTCATACAACGGTCAACGCCATCGGGCGGCCGGTGGTTCCCGGCGGGCTCAGGTTGTCGGCCGGGTACGCGAATCGCGGACCGCGGAGAGCACGTAATCGAAACCGGTGAGCACCGTCAGCAGGACCGCCAGCCACATCAGACCGGTCGCCATGGTCAGCCAGAACGGCGACCAGGCCGCGATCGGCAGGATGAACAACCCGATCGCCACCGCCTGGACCAGGGTTTTCAACTTTCCGCCGCGGCTGGCCGGGATGACCCCGTGCCGCAACACCGCCAGGCGCAGCAGGGTGACCCCGACCTCGCGGACCATGATGACGATGGTGATCCACCAGGGCAGGTCGCCGAGCATCGACAACCCGATCAGCGCGGAGCCGATCAGCAGTTTGTCCGCGATCGGGTCGAGCATCTTCCCGAACTCGGTGACCATGCCGTAGGCCCGGGCCAGCGCCCCGTCGAAGTGGTCTGTGATGACCGCCACCGCGAAGATGGTGAAAGCGATTGTTCGCCAGAACGACTCATGGCCGTCGCCGACGAACAGCGCGGCCAGGAACACCGGCACGAGCACCAGACGCAGGCCGGTGAGCAGGTTGGCGACGTTCGCGACGGATGCACGGGGCACGACTGGATCGATGTCTGATTGCCCCGGCACCGCAACAGAATATCGGTTGCCCAAACCGATACTCTCCCTGCTGTGAGTGACGACCCCGATGGATTGACCGTGCGGCGAGCCAATACCACCGATGTGCCCGCCATCAAGGGGCTCGTCGACATCTACGCCGGCCGCATCCTGCTGGAGAAGAACCTGGTCACGCTGTACGAGGCGGTGCAGGAGTTCTGGGTCGCCGAACTGGACGGCGAGGTCGTCGCCTGCGGTGCCCTGCACGTGCTGTGGGCCGACCTCGGCGAGGTGCGCACCGTCGCGGTGCACCCCAAGGTCCGCGGGAGGGGCGTCGGGCACCGGGTGGTCGGCCAACTGCTGGACGTCGCGCGCACGCTGCACCTGCAGCGCATCTTCGTGCTCACCTTCGAGACCGAGTTCTTCAGCAGGCACGGGTTCACCGAGATCGAGGGCACCCCGGTCACCGCCGAGGTCTACGAGGAGATGTGCCGCTCCTACGACACCGGTGTCGCCGAGTTCCTGGACCTGTCCTACGTCAAGCCCAACACCCTCGGCAACACCCGGATGCTGCTGACGCTCTAGAACTCGTCGTCCTCGTCGTCCTCGGTGTCGGCGCCGTTGGCGTCCGAGCCGCCCCGGATCAGCATCAGCGTGCCGGCCAGCTCGTCGGGCTTGACCAGCACCTCGCGCGCCTTGGAGCCCTCGGACGGCCCGACGATGCCGCGGGTCTCCATCAGGTCCATCAACCGGCCGGCCTTGGCGAACCCGACCCGCAGCTTGCGCTGCAGCATCGAGGTGGAACCGAACTGCGAGGACACCACCAGCTCGACGGCCTGCAGGAAGACGTCCATATCGTCGCCGATGTCGGGGTCGACGTCCTTGCGCTCGCCCGCCTTGACCGCGGTGACGCCCTCGATGAACTCGGGCTCGGCCTGGGCCTTGGTGGCCTCGACGACGGCGTGGATCTCCTCGTCGGTGATGAACGCGCCCTGCATGCGCAGCGGCTTGTTCGCGCCCATCGGCAGGAACAGGCCGTCGCCCATGCCGATCAGCTTCTCCGCCCCCGGCTGGTCCAGGATGACCCGGCTGTCGGTCAGCGACGAGGTGGCGAACGCCAACCGGGACGGCACGTTGGTCTTGATCAGACCGGTGACGACGTCCACCGACGGCCGCTGGGTGGCCAGGACCAGATGGATACCGGCGGCGCGGGCCTTCTGGGTAATGCGCACGATCGCCTCTTCGACGTCGCGCGGTGCGGTCATCATCAGGTCGGCGAGCTCGTCGACGATGGCCAGGATGTACGGGTAGGGCTTGTAGACCCGCTCGCTGCCCAACGGTGTGGAGATTTCTCCGGAGCGCACCTTCTCGTTGAACACGTCGATGTGGCGCACCCGGGAGGACTTCATGTCCTGGTAGCGCTGTTCCATCTCCTCGACCAGCCAGGCCAGCGCGGCGGCGGCCTTCTTGGGCTCGGTGATGATCGGCGTGATCAGGTGCGGAATACCTTCGTACGGCGTGAGTTCCACCATCTTCGGGTCGATCAGGATCATCCTGACCTCCTCGGGGGTGGCCCGCGCCAGCAGCGAGACCAGCATCGAGTTGACGAAGCTGGACTTACCCGAACCGGTGGAACCGGCCACCAGCAGGTGCGGCATCTTGGCCAGGTTCGCCGAGACGAAGTCGCCCTCGATGTCCTTGCCCAGACCGATCACCAGCGGGTGGTGATCACGGCGGGTGCTCGGCGCGGTCAGCACGTCCGCGAGCCGGACCATCTCCCGGTCGGTGTTGGGCACCTCGATGCCGACTGCCGACTTGCCCGGGATGGGCGCCAGCATGCGGACACTCTCGGTGGCCACCGCGTAGGCGATATTGCGGTGCAGCGCAGTGATTTTCTCGACCTTCACACCGGGACCGAGTTCGACCTCGTAGCGGGTGACGGTCGGACCGCGGGTGCAGCCGGTGACCGCGGCATCCACCTTGAACTGCTGCAGCACCGAGGTGATGGAGTCTTCCATCTGATCGTTGGCCGCGGTGCGCAGCTTCGGCGGGTCACCGGCGATCAACAGGTCCAGCGACGGCAGCGTGTACGGACCCTCGACCACCCGGTCGATCACCAGAGTCTCTTCGGGCTTCGGCTTCTTCGGCTCGGGCTTGGGCCTACGGGGTTTGACCGCAACGGGTTCCGGGGCGGTCGGCGGCTCCGGCTCGGCGACCTCGTCGGGCAACGGGTAGTTGTCCATCGGCGATCCGGCGGGCAGCGCCGCCTGGGCCGGGGCCGGGGTCGCGGCCGGGGCCGGCCACTTCTGCGCGTCGCCGTAGTCGTCGTCGTAGTAGCCGTCGGAGAAGTCCTCGGTGTCGGCGTCGCCGTGATCGTCGTCGTACTCGGCGTCTTCGTCGTAGTACTCGTCGTCGTAGTCATCGAACTCGCGGGTGCCGAACATCGAGCGCAGCGTGTCGGGCAGTTCCCGGATGGTGGTCCCGGTCAGCAGCAGCAGACCGAACATCACCCCGATGACGAGCAGCGGCGTGGCGATCCAGACGGTGAGCCCGTCCGAGAGCGGGCCGCCGAGCACGAAGCCGACGAAGCCGGCGGCCTGTCGGCGCGCCACCGGGTCCACCGGCGCACCCGCCCAGATGTGCCACAGGCCGAGCACCGGCAGCCCGATCATCGCCGAGCCGAGGATCAGCCGGGGCCGGGATTCGGGATCGGGTTCGGTGCGCATCAGGACGATGGCGATGACGCCGAGGATGACCGGCACCAGCACCACCGCACCGCCGATGACGCTGCGCACGACGGTGTCGATCCAGCCGCCGACCGGGCGTGCCGCGTCGAACCAGGAACTGGCCGCGACGACGACGGCGACACCGAGCAGTGCCAGCGCGATGCCGTCGCGACGGTGGCCGGGCTCGAGATCGCGGGCCCGGCCCACCGAGCGGGCGGTGGACCCGGCGCCCTTGGCGACCATCAGCCAGCCGGCCCGGGTACCGCGTCCGACTGCCGCGCCGGCGGCGGCGAAGCGGGACGGGCCGCGTCGGGGTGCGGGCTTGCGGGCCGCGGGCTTGCGCGCAGCCGGCTTACGGGAGGCCGGCTTGCGCGGGGCAGCCGGGCGCGCCGATTTCGATCCGGTCCGCGAGCTGGAACTGCCCTTTGAGCTGCTCGAACGGGCTCCGGACCGGGCGGCGGTCTTGTTGGCCATGGCTGCCAGCCTAGTCGCTTCCGTCCCATTTTCACCATCTGCCACACCTGTCACAAAGTGGTCACGAAAAGCCGGAACGGCCCTACCGTTCCGGCATGACCACTTCCAGCAAGGTCCGCTGCGCCCTGTATGCCGTCATCGCCGCCGTCGCCCTGGTCGCCACCTGGTCGCAGAACATCGCCTACCTGGGCTCCGGGGCGTCGTTCCTGCCCGATTTCGTGACCGACCTGATGGTCAACGCGGCCACCCGGTCGTTCACCTTCGACCTGCTGCTGCTGACCGCGGCCGTGCTGGTGCTGATGGTGGTGGAGGCGCGCCGGCACGGCATCCCGCACGTATGGGCCTACATCATCGGCGGCATGCTGATCGCGATCAGCGTGACGTTCCCACTGTTCCTCATCGCCCGGGAGTTGCGGATCGCCCGGACGTGTCCCGACCGACCCGCGACGGCCGTCTGACTAAGCTGGACACCTGTCCGGTCAAACTCATCTCTTGTCACTCTCAGCGAGGAGCGTTGCATGCCCGTAGTCGTCGTCGCCACCATGACCGCCAAGCCCGAATCGGTGGACATCGTCCGCGCGGCCTGCACCGCGGCCATCGCCGAGGTGCACGGTGAGCCCGGCTGCGAGCTGTACTCGCTGCACGAGACCGACCGCACCTTCGTGTTCATCGAGCAGTGGGCCGACGCCGACGCACTCACGACGCACAGCACCGCACCCGCGATCGGCAAGCTGTTCGGCGCGGTCGACGGGCACCTCGACGGCGCCCCCGACATCAAGATGCTGAACCCCGTGGTGGCTGGGGACCCCGCCAAGGGTCAGCTGCGCGGTTAGGCACGACGAGATGGGATCACTGTCCGGCAAGGTCGCCTTCATCACCGGCGCGGCACGCGGACAGGGCCGCGCGCACGCGGTCAAGCTGGCCGCCGAGGGCGCCGATATCATCGCCGTCGACCTGTGCGATCAGATCGCCTCGGTGCCCTATCCGCTGGCCACCCCCGATGACCTGGCCGCCACCGTCAAACTCGTGGAGGAGACCGGCGCCCGGATCTATGCCGCCGCAGCCGATGTCCGCGAACGCGATTCACTCAAGACCGCACTGCGCGCCGGCACCGAGGCGCTCGGTGACCGGTTGGACATCGTCGTCGCCAACGCCGGGATCGCCCCGATGGCGGGTGCGGACGCCTGGCAGGACGTCATCGACGTGAACCTCACCGGGGTCTACAACACCGTCGACGTGGCGATGAAACCGATGGTCAAGTTCGGCAACGGCGGGTCCATCGTGCTGACCAGTTCGGTGGCCGGGCTGGTCGGTCTGGGGTCGCCGATCGCCGGCTCGGTCGGCTATGCGGCCGCCAAGCACGGCATCGTCGGCCTGATGCGGGTGTATGCGAATGTGCTGGCCCAGTTCAGCATCCGGGTCAACTCGATCCACCCGGCCGGTGTGGACACCCCGATGATCGACAACGACTTCACCCGCAGCTGGCTGGCCGGGCTCGCCCAGGAGTCGCAGAACGGGCCGGACATGTCCAATGCCCTGCCGGTGCAGACCCTGGACGTCGAGGACATCGCCAATGCGGTGCTCTGGTTGGTGTCCGACGCGGCCCGCTACGTCACCGGGGTGACGCTGCCGCTGGACGCGGGCTACGTGAACAAGCGCTGAGGTGCGTCAGATCTCGATGACGGTCGGCACGATCATCGGCTGGCGGCGGTAGGTCTCCCCCACCCACTTGCCGACCGTGCGGCGCACCGCCTGGGCGATGCGGCCCGGATCGACCACCTGGTCGTTGGCCAGACGCTCGAGTTCGGCGGCCACCTTGGCGGCCACCGGCTCGAGGGCCTTGGGGTCCTCGGAGAAGCCGCGCGAGTGCAGGTGCGCCGGGCCCGCCGGGCGGCCGGTGCCCCGGTGCACCACCACGGTGACGGCGATGAAACCCGATGACAGCGTGAGCCGCTCGCCGAGGGTCGACTCGCCGACGTCACCGGTGATCAACCCGTCCACGAACATCTTGCCGACCGGGACGGCACCGGCAATGGACGCCACCCCGTTCACCAGGTCGACGCTGACCCCGTTCTCGGCCAGCACCACGTTCTCCGGCGGCACACCGGTGCGCACGGCCAGCGCCGCGTTGGCGCGCAGATGCCGCCAGGTGCCGTGCACCGGCATCACATTGCGCGGGCGCACCCCGTTGTAGAGGAACAGCAACTCACCGGCGTAGGCGTGGCCCGACACATGCACGCGCGCTTGGGCATTGGTGACCACCCGGGCGCCGACCTTGGACAGCGCGTCGATGACCCCGAAGACCGCCTCCTCGTTACCGGGGATCAGCGAGGAGGACAGGATGATCAGATCGCCGGCGGTCAGCGTGATGCTGCGGTGCTCCCCGCGCGACATCCGCGACAGCGCGGCCATCGGCTCGCCCTGGGTGCCGGTAGTGATCAGCACGACCCGATCGGCGGGCATCATCTCCGCGGCGGCGATGTCGAGGACATCCTCGTCGGCGACGGTGAGGAAACCGAGTTCCCGGGCGATGCCCATATTGCGGACCATGGAACGCCCGACGAAGGACACCTTGCGCCCGAGGGCCACCGCGGCGTCGATGATCTGTTGCACGCGATCGACATTGGAGGCGAAGCAGGCCACGATGACCCGGCCGTCGGCACCCCGGATCAGCCGGTGCAGGGTCGGCCCGACCTCACTCTCGGACGGGCTGACGCCGGGATGCTCGGCATTGGTCGAATCGCACAGGAACAGGTCCACACCGGCATCGCCGAGGCGTGACATGCCCGGCAGGTCGGTGGGACGGCCGTCGGGCGGCAGCTGATCGAGTTTGATGTCGCCGGTGTGCAGCACCGTCCCGGCGCCGGTGTGCACGGCGATCGCCAGCGCGTCCGGGATCGAGTGGTTGACCGCGAAGTACTCACACTCGAACACCCCGTGGGTGCTGCGCTGCCCCTCGGCGACGATGAACATCTTGGGTTTGATGCGGTGTTCCCGGCACTTCTCGGCCACCAGCGCCAGGGTGAAGCGCGACCCGACCACCGGGATGTCGGCGCGCAGCTTGAGCAGATGCGGGATGGCGCCGATGTGGTCCTCGTGGGCGTGGGTGAGCACCAACGCCTCGATGTCGTCGAGGCGGTTCTCGATATGCCGCAGGTCGGGCAGGATCAGGTCCACCCCGGGCTCGTCGTGACCGGGGAACAACACCCCGCAGTCGATGATGAGCAGTCGGCCCAGATGCTCGAAAACGGTCATGTTGCGGCCGATTTCGCTGATGCCGCCCAGCGCGGTCACGCGCAGGCCGCCGGGGGCCAGCGGTCCGGGAGGCGCCAGATCGGTGCTCACGGGAGCCGGTCCGCCGGCGGAGCCACTCATCGCAGGACGCCGGCCGAACGCATATCGGCGGCGAGGTCGTCGATCTCCGACGGGGTGGCCGGCAGCTGCGGCAGCCGCGGTTCACCGGCGTCGACGCCGAGCAGTCGCAGCCCTTCCTTGGACATCGTCACCCCGCCCATGCGGCACTGCGCGTAGAACAGCGGTCCCAGCGTGGTGCTGATCTTGCGGGCGGTGGAGATGTCACCGGAGTTGAACGCGGACAACATCTCTCGCAGTTCGCCTGCCGCGACATGTCCCCACACGCTGATGAACCCGATGGCGCCCATCGCCAGCCAGGGCAGGTTCAGCGCGTCATCTCCGGAGTAGTAGGCGATCCCGGTCTCGGCCATGATCTGGCCGGCTCCGTGCAGGTCACCCTTGGCGTCCTTGACCGCGACGATGTTGGGGTGCGCGGCCAGCGTGCGCAGGGTGTCCCAGTCGATCGGCACCACCGAGCGCGGCGGGATGTCGTAGAGCACCACCGGCAGGTCGGTGGCGTCGGCGACGGCGGTGAAGTGCGCGACCAGGCCACGCTGCGACGGGCGCGAGTAGTACGGGGTGACGACCAGCAGACCGTGCGCGCCGGCGGCGGCGCTGGCCTCGGCCAGGTGCACGCTGTGCGCGGTGTCGTAGCTGCCGGCGCCGGCGATGATGCGGGCCCGGTCACCGACGGCCTCCAGGACCGTCTCCAGCAGCGCGATCTTCTCGTCGTCGGTGGTCGTCGGCGACTCACCGGTGGTCCCGGAGACCACCAGACCGTCACAGCCGGAATCGACGAGGTGGTTCGCTACCTTCTTGGCGGCAGCCAGATCAAGCGAGCCGTCCGGGCCGAACGGCGTCACCATCGCAGTCAGCACGGTGCCCAAACGTGCGCCGACATCGATTCCACTGGTGCTCACGCGGGTCAGATTACCCGTTGCTACGAGCGATTTATGCATCGCCGTGGGGTTACCGGGCCGGGGAGCCTGGTCAGCATTCCCACCACGCCGAGCGCAGGTTACAAATGATCACGATCTTGTAATCTTCCGGGATGCCCGGTACCGAGCGCTCAGCTCTCCTGGAATGGCGGCGCTACGGCACCGTTCCCGTCGCCGCCGCACTCGGCTACTCGCTCGGGGTGATTCACGTCTACTCCCTGGGCGTGTTCATGCAGCCGCTGCAAGACGAGTTCGGCTGGACGCGGGCGCAGGCCTCGGTGGGCCTGACCATCGTCGGTGTCGCGGCCGCCGTCGCCGCACTGCCGATCGGGCTGATGGTGGACCGGCTGGGTCCGCGGCGGGTGGGGCTGGTCGGGGCCGTGCTGATGGCGCTCGCATTCGGATTGTTCAGCACGGCCACCGGGACGATGGCCAACTGGATCCTGCTGTGGTCGGTGCTCGCCTTCGCCAGCTTCTGGGTGCAGACCACGGTCTGGACCAGCGCGGTCGCCAGCCGCTTCGAGACTTCCCGCGGGCTGGCTTTCGCGGTGACGTTGTCCGGCGGTTCGCTGGGCGCCGCCGCGTTCCCGGCGCTGGCCACCGCCTTCATCGGTGAATGGGGTTGGCGCGGCGCGTTCGTCGGACTCGGCGCGGCCTGGGGTGCGCTCGTGGTGGCGGCCGTCGTGCTGTTCTTCCGGGGCGCCCAGGACACGAAGGCCGTGCCTACCGGACCGGCCGACGAACCGGTCGCCGTCGAGCTCCCCGGTGTCACGCTGCGCGACGGTCTACGCTCGGCGACGTTCTTCCGACTGCTGCTGGCGGCCGGACTGTTCGCGTTCACCACGTTGGGCGTGGTGGTGCACCTGGTGCCGATCCTGCGCGACGCCGGAGCCGAACCGCTGGCCGCGGCGGGCACCGCGGCGCTGGTCGGGCTGTTCTCGATCGTCGGCCGGCTCGGCGTGGGCGTGCTGCTGGACCGCTTCCCGGGCCGGGCCGTCGGGGCGTGCGCCTATCTGGTGCCGATCGCGGGCGCGGCGCTGCTGCTGGTCGACGGCACCAATCCGGTGAGCCAGACGATCGCCGCGGCTTTGTTCGGGCTCACACTGGGCGCCGAAGTGGACGTCATCGCCTACCTCGCCTCCCGCTACTTCGGGCTGCGCAACTTCGGCGGACTGTTCGGCGGACTGGTCGCAGCCCTGTCGCTGGGTACCGCCTTCGGGCCGCTGGCGGCGGGCCTGAGTTACGACCGTTTCGGCGGGTACTCCGAATTCCTGGTGCTGACAATGGTTTTGATGGGAGTCAGCAGCCTCGCGCTGGCCGGCCTGCGGCCGGCGCCGGTCTGGCCGGATCCGTCAGGCGGTGCGCAGGTACTCCGAGCCGCCGACGTAGACGATGCCGGGGTGGAACTGTGACTGCGCCGCACCGGCGATGGCCGCGGCGAACTCGTCGGCCGACGGCAGCGGGGCGCGCCGGCGGGGTTCCAGCGCCGGGCCGTGCAGCCGGGTGAGCTCGCTCGTCCCGTCGATCATGTCGCCGGACACCACGGTGAAATGGATTCCGCGCCGGTGGAATTCGTGGCGCATGCCGTACATCGCGGTCTCGCCGGCCCGCATGCTGGCCGCGATCGGCGCGTAGCCCAGCGGGACCGCCTTGTTCGGATAGAAATGCGCCTGATGGCTGGTCACGAACACAACGCGGGAACCGGCGGGCATCATCGGCAGCGCCAGTTCGACCAGCCGACGCTGCGCGTCGCGGTTCAGCCGCATGGCGTAGGCCGGATCCGCACCGCTGTCCAGTCCCCCGGAGGCGTTGAGCACCAGGGTGTCCAGCCGGCCGAAGCGCTGACGGATCCCGGCGATCATGGTCTCCGCGGCGGCCTCGTCGGAGATGTCGGCAGCCACGGCCGAGGCGTGCCCGCCGGCATCGCGGATGGCGTCGGCGACGGCGTGCGCGCGACTGGCCTTCTCCCGGTAGTTCACGATCACGTGCGTACCGGGGTGGGCGAGCTGGTGGGCGACCTCCGCTCCGATCCCGCGGGAAGCACTGGTCACCAGGGCGATATTGGGTTCGCGCATGTCGGGGGTCCTTTCGCCGCGTATTCGGCCACGGTACACCCAATTTAAGAAAAATAAGAGATATTTAAGGTCACGGTGAGGTAGAGGTCGAGCGCAGTGTGCGGTGCTGCACCCGGTTCCCGCCGGCCCGCTTGGACCGGTACATCGCGGCGTCCGCGGCCCCGATGAGCTGGTCCAGGAACTGTGGATGCTCGGCCTCGACGTCCGCGTCGATCTCGGCTGCGCAGGTGCCCAGACTCGCGGTGAGCCGCACCGGCAACTCGGCGATACCCACCCGAATCCGCTCGACCATCTGGGCGTGTCGGGCCGGATCGAGCAGGTCGGCGACGACGAACTCCTCCCCGCCCAGCCGGCCCACCACGACACCGGGCCCGCTGTTGTGCCGCAGCACGCCGGCGATCCGCACCAGCGCCTCGTCACCGGCGGCGTGCCCGCGGGTGTCGTTGAGCTTCTTGAAGTCGTCGACGTCGATCATGGTCACGTTCACCACGGCCCGTCCACCGCGGTGTTCCAGCATCATCTGGTGCACGAACCGGTAGAACGACCGCCGGTTGCGCAGCCCGGTCAACGGGTCACGGTCAGATGACCGCAACTCGCGGCGCAGCGAGTACACCAGCGCGTGTACCCCGAGTGGCACACCGATGTTCAGCCCGACCACCAGCAGCAGCGAGGCGATCACCAGCGCATGGTCCCCGGTGTCGGCGTACAGCCGGAACGATGCGACCAGCGCGCAGAACAGGCCCACCGCGAAATTGGTCAGCACATGCACCAGATTGTGGAAGAAGGCGAGCAGACCGCCCACCGCGGCGAACATCGTGCAGCCCATCAGCGCGCCGTAGGACGTGGAGATCACCAGACAGCTCGCCGCGATCGAGGCCGAGCACACCGAGTAGAACAGCAGCGATTGCCTGCGGGTGGGCCAGCCCATCAACCAAAGCGAGCCGGCGGCCAGACCGCACACCACCGCCCCGACGGCCACCGCCCGGCTGGACGTGCTGGTCGGCCCGTAAGGGCTGGCCAGCATCAGCAGCGGAATCGCGGTGAAGAAGGCGGTGAAGCCGAAGGCGGCCAACCGCCAGGGCTGATCGAGGCGCCGGTCGTGCAGGTAGGCGCTGAACCAGTGGAACTGATCGGCATTGCGCAGTATTCGGCCGACCCGTCCCCCAGACATCAGCAACAGTGTGCACCTTATTTACGCATCCGTCACCTCTTATCTGGGGGCGAGTTGTCGGACCCTTGATCTTTACTGTCCAGTTCCCCGGAACCGGGCCGTGACATCACCCAGCCGCCGCTCGCCCAACAAACGAGAGGAAGACCGATGCTCTGGGCAATCGGTGCGTTCGCTTTGGTCATCGCGGCCGGTCTCGGCGCCGTCGCGATCATCGTCCGGCGGCTGGCCGCCATGGAGGCCGAGACCGACAGCGGCGAGCCGGAGACGTGAGACAGATCAGTGCGTGAGGGCGGCGCGCAGCGGGCGGATCAGATCCCCGCGCTGCCCGATCGCGACGTCGTCGAGGCCGAGCCAGCCGGCCATCGACCGCAGCTGCGGGGCCAGGGCGTCGGCGACCAGTGCCGGATCGCGGCCGTCCTCGGTGAACGCACCGACGACCTGCAGGGCACCGGCAGCCCGGTCGGCCTTGAGGTCGACCCGGCCGACGAGTTCCCCGTCCAGTAGGAACGGCCACACGTAGTAGCCGTACTGCCGCTTGCTGGCCGGGGTGTAGATCTCGATGCGGTAGTGGAAGCCGTCGAACAGCCGCTCCATCCGGGGCCGGAAGAAGATCAGCGGGTCGAACGGGCACAGCAGCGCGGTGCCGCGGTCCCGGCGCGGAATCCTCTGCCCGGCCCGCAGATAGGCCGGTGCGTTCCAGCCCGCCACGTCCACCGGTTCCAACTCGCCCGCGGCGACCAGCGCGGCCACCGCCGGCTTGCTCTGCTTGGGGTTGAGCCGGAAGTAGTCGCGCAGGTCCGGTTCGGTGGCCACCCCGAGCGCGCCGGCCGCCCGCAGGATCAACTCCCGCACCGCCTCCTCGTCGGAGACCTCGCGGGCCAGCACCTCGGGCGGCAGCACCCGTTCGGCGAGGTCGTAGTGCCGCGCGAAGCCGACCCGCGTCGCGGTGGTCAGCACCCCGGCCGACCACAGCGCCTCGGCCACCCATTTGGTGTCGGTGCGGTCCCACCAGGGACCTTTGCGGCCGCGCGGTTCGGCTTCCAGATGCGCCTCGATCTGCCCGGCGGTGCACGGTCCCAGTTCGGCGACCGCCCCGACGATGTCGTCGGCGAGCTCGGCGTTCTTCTTGACGATCTCGGTGCCCCAGCGGCCGTGCCGGTACTCGGCCATCCGCCAGCGCAGCAGCGGCCAGTCCTGCACCGACATCAGCGCCGCCTCGTGCGCCCAGTACTCCACCAGCAGCCGCGGCGAGCGGGCGCTGTGCGCCCAGGCCGCCCGGTCCAGCACCTCGCGGTCGTAGGGTCCGATCCTGCTGAACACCGGCGCATAGTGGGCCCGCACCGAGACCGACACCGAATCCAGCTGCAGCACCTGAATTCTGGAGATCAACCGCTTCAGGTGCGCGCGGGTGAGGCCGCCGGCCGGTTTGGGCTCGTGGAATCCTTGGGCGGCGACGGCGACCCGGCGGGCCTGCGCGGCGGTCAGAGTGGGCACGCCGCGCCTCAGGTCCTCACATAGCTGGTGAAGCGATACCTCAGCCCTGAACTACTGGTCAGCCACTCCCCTTCGGTGCCGGTCCAGGATTCGTCGAGCAGCGGCGCGACCGCATCGTGGTCGTCACGGCGCAGATCGACGTCGATCTCGGTGACCTCACACCGCTCGGCCAGCGCCAGGGTGGCCGCGTAGATCTGGGCGCCGCCGATGATCCAGCCGTCGAAATCGGCGGGTACCGCGGTGACGACCTCGGCCCCCTCGGCCGGGTAGTCCGGGTCGCGGCTGAGCACGATATTGTGCCGGCCCGGCAGCGGCCGGAACTTCGCGGGCAGCGACTCCCAGGTGAGCCGCCCCATCAGCACGGGGTGGCCCATGGTCAGCTCCTTGAAGCGGGCCATGTCCTCGGGCACCCGCCACGGAATGGCGTTGTCGCGCCCGATCACCCCGGAGGTGGACTGCGCCCAGACCAGCCGGACCGTCATACCGCGACCGGGGCCTTGATGCCCGGGTGCGGATCGTAGTTGCGCACGGTGATGTCCTCGTAGCTGTAGTCGAAGATCGAATCCCGCTGCGCCAGGACCAGTTCGGGGTAGGGCCGCGGCTCCCGGGACAGCTGCAGGGCCACCTGTTCGACGTGGTTGTCGTAGATGTGGCAGTCCCCGCCGGTCCAGATGAACTCTCCCACGCCCAGGCCGGCCTGGGCGGCCATCATGTGCGTGAGCAGCGCGTAGCTGGCGATGTTGAAGGGCACGCCGAGGAACAGGTCCGCGCTGCGCTGGTACAGCTGGCAGGACAGCTTGCCGTCGGCGACGTAGAACTGGAAGAACGCGTGGCACGGCGGCAGGGCCATCTGCGGGATCTCACCGACGTTCCAGGCCGAGACGATGTTGCGGCGCGAGTCCGGGTCGCTCTTGAGCAGTTCCAGGGCCTGCGCGATCTGGTCGATGTGCTCACCCGACGGGGTCGGCCAGGACCGCCACTGCACGCCGTAGACCGGACCCAGTTCACCTGTGTCGGAAGCCCATTCGTCCCAGATCGTAACGCCGCGCTCCTGCAGCCAGCGCACATTGGAGTCACCGCGCAGGAACCACAGCAGTTCGTACACGATCGACTTGGTGTGCACCTTCTTGGTGGTGATCAGTGGGAACCCGGCGGCCAGGTCGTAGCGCATCTGGTGCCCGAACAGGCTGCGGGTGCCGGTACCGGTCCGGTCTGACTTCGGTGTCCCCTGCTCCATCACCAGGCGCAGCAGATCCTCGTACGGGGTCGCTATGGGCACGTCGCCAGCTTACGACCCCCGCCGTGGAGTAGAACGTAGGGGCGAGCGAAGCGACGGGAGATTTCTTCATCATGCCGATCACCACCGACACCATCACCACGGCCGACGGCGACTGCCGGGTCAGCGTCGCCACCCCGGACGGGAACGGGCCCTGGCCCGCGGTGCTGATGTATCCCGACGCCGGCGGCGCCCGGGACACCTTCGACCAGATGGCCACCCGACTTGCCGGCCTCGGCTATGTCGTGCTGGTGCCCGACGTGTACTACCGCAGCCCCGGTTGGGCCCCGTTCGACATGGCCAATGTGTTCGGGGACGCCAAGGAGCGGGCCCGACTGTTCGGCATGATCTCCACCGTCACCCCGGACATCATGGCCGCCGACGCGGCAGCGTTCTTCGATTACCTGCAGGCCCGCCCGGATGTCAGCGGCACCCGGTTCGGCACCACCGGCTACTGCATGGGTGGGCGCACCTCGCTGATCGTCGCCGGGCGGGTGCCCGACCGGGTCGCGGCGGCGATGTCCTTCCACGGCGGTGGGCTGGTGGCCGAGGATCCGGGCAGCCCGCATCTGCTGGCCGACCAGATCCAGGCAGCGGTATACGTGGGCGGCGCCGAGGCGGACGCCTCGTTCACCGCGGCGAACGCCGAGACGCTGGACGCGGCGCTCACCGCCGCCGGTGTCGAGCACACCATCGAGATCTACCCGGCCGGGCACGGTTTCGCCGTCCCGGACAACGGCCCCTACGACGAGGCGGCCGCGCAGCGGCACTGGGAGGCGATGGCCCGGGTGTTCGGCGACAAGCTGAGCTGAACTATCTGGTGTGCCGGCCGTGCCGGAAGGTGGCCAGGGCGCGGAAGATACCGCGCGCGGCGTAGATACCCACGATCACCGACAGCACGATCAGCACGATGAACACGATCAGCCAGTTGGTGCGATCGTGGCTGACGTTCCACCACACGATGGTGAACAGCACCGCGCAGATGAACACCACAAGGTCGCGCCAGTTGCCGCTGTAGGAGGCGGCGAGCTGGCGGATCTCCCGGTTCTTCTCGACGGCGGCGACGATATCGTCGATGCGCATGTCGATGGAGCGCTGCAGCGCGGCGCGGCGTTCGACCTGCTCGGGCGGCAACGCGGCCAGCAGTTCCATGTCCGCCTTGATGGAGCCGCGGACGTCGGGCCCCTTGAAGTTGCCGGCCGCCAGGGCCAGCAGCGCTCCCCGGCCACCGGGGCTCCCGCGAGGGCGATTTCCGCCAAACCGGCCATGGCCTACCTCATTCCATCAACTGTGCGGCGACGGTCGCGCCGAGATTCCAGCACGCCTGCAGATCGTCCTTGCCAGGTTTACCCGACACCACCACGGTCTCAGCGGCTTTCACCCAGCCGAGTCCGGTGGTGATACCGTCCACCGCCCGTTCGGCGCCCTCGGTGCCCTCGTTGCCGTGCAGGTACAGCCCGAACGGCCGGCCCCGGGTCGAGTCCAGGATCTGGTAGTAGGCGCCGTCGAAGGCATGCTTGAGCGCCCCGGAGATGTAGCCGAGGTTGGCCGGGCTGCCGAGCAGATAGCCGTCGGCGTCCAGCATGTCGGCGGCCGAGCAGGTCAGCGCGGGCCTGCGCACCACCTGCACGCCCTCGATCTCCGGATCGGTCGCCCCGGCCAGCACCGCCTCGAACATCTCCTGGCAGTGCGGTGACGGGGTGTGGTGCACGATCAGCAGCTTCATCGGCGTCCCGCGCGCTCCATATCCACGGCGGTGCGCATGGTCTCACGGGCCCGGCTGCGGTCCCCCGCGTAGTCATACGCCCGGGCCAGCCGGTACCAGCGCACCCAGTTGTCCCGGTCGGCTTCCAGTTCTGCCCGGGTCCGCTCGAACAGCGCGTCGGCCGCATCCCGTTCGATCCGGCCGGACGCCCGGCGCGGCAGGTCGCTGACGTCGAGGTCCATCCCCGACTCGCGGGCCAGCCGCACCAGACGCTGATGGGCCAGCCCGGCCCGCAGGGTGGCGATCATCGCCCACAGCCCGATGATCGGCAACGCCAGCAGCGCCACGCCCAGGCCGATCGCGGCGGGTTCCCCGGAAGCCATGAACGCCAGCGCGCTTCGGCCCAGCATCACGAAGTAGACCAGCAGCGCGATGCACATGAAACCGATCAGCAGCTGGATGCGCAGTGCGCGCCGGCCCTCGTTCATGACAGGTCGAGCAGCGGCTCAATCCCGATGGTCAGACCGGGGCGCTGCGCCACCTTGCGCACACCGAGCAACACCCCCGGGACGAACGAGGTGCGGTCCAGGCTGTCGTGCCGGATGGTCAGCGTCTCGCCCTGGGTGCCGAACAGCACCTCCTGGTGTGCGACCAGGCCGGCCAGGCGCACCGAATGCACCCGCACCCCGTCGACGTCGGCGCCGCGGGCACCCTCGAGTCCGGTGCTGGTGGCGTCGGGACTGGGCGGCAACCCTTTTCGCGCCTCGGCGATCAGTTCAGCGGTGCGGGTGGCGGTGCCCGAGGGCGCGTCCGCCTTGTGCGGATGGTGCAGCTCGATGACCTCGACCGACTCGAAGTGCCGGGCGGCCTGTTTGGCGAAGTGCATGCTCAGCACGGCCCCGATCGCGAAGTTGGGGGCGATCAGCACCGCGACGTCCGGCTTGGCAGCAAGCCACTCCCGCACCTGGGCGATGCGTTCGTCGGTGAAGCCGGTGGTGCCGACGACGGCGTGAATACCGTTGTCGATGAGGAACTTCAGGTTGTCCATCACCACACCGGGATGGGTGAAGTCGATGACGACCTCGGTTCCGCCGTCGGTCAGCAGCGACAGCGGATCCCCCGCATCGACCTGCGCCGACAGCTCCAGGTCGGCGGCGTGCACCACCGCGTCGACCATGGTCGCGCCGACCTTGCCCTTGGCACCCAGCACCGCAACTCGCATGGCTGGCAGCCTACTGCGGCGTACCTTGGGTGAGTGCGCCTGCTCCTGCTTGTTCTCACCGGCCTGATGTTTCTCGGCTCCGCCGGCACCGCCGCGGCCGACGACCCGACACTGCAGGGCCGTGAGTTCGTCTCGGTGCAGGTCACCGGTGAGCAGATCCCCGGTGGCGGGCCGCTGACGCTCAAGTTCACCGACGACCAGATCGCGGCCTTCGCCGGCTGTAACCGCGGCTTCGGCCCCGTTGACCTCAGCGGCGGGCACCTGCGCGCCCACCAGCTGGCCACCACGATGATCGGCTGCCCTCCCCCACTGGGGGACGCGGACGGCTGGATGGCGCGGTTCCTGGCGGCCGGGCCGGCCTGGACGCTGACCGGTGCCGAGCTCACCCTGAGCACCGACACCACCACCGTGACACTGCGCGACCGCGAGGTCGTCGACCCGGACCGGCCCCTGGTCGGCACCACCTGGCGGGTGGACACCCTGGTGTCGGCGCAGTCGGCGATGACGTCGGTGGCCCTGGAGCAGGCCCGTCCGACCCTGACCATCGGCGCCGATCAGACGGTCACCGGGTGGACCGGCTGCAACACCTTCTACGGGCGCGCCGAGGTCACCGGGCAGACCGTGACGTTCGCGCCGGTCAACACCAGCGGCCCGGCCTGCCCGGGTGAGGTCGGCGATGTCGAACGCGCGATCGTGGCGGTGCTGAACGGCCCGGTCGAGACCTCGATCCAGGCCGACCGGCTGACCCTGACCGGAGCCGACGGCAACGGGTTGGTGCTGCGCGCCGATTAGTCGCCGTCGAGGTCGGCCACTGCCCGCTCGGCCTCGGCGAGATCGGCGGCGGCCTGCGCGGCCGCCTCTCCGGCCTTGTCCGCCCGGCGTTCCGCGGCATCGAGTTCCTCGGTGGCGGTGTTCATCTCACGTTCGGCGGCACTGAGGGTGTCCAGGATCTTCTGATAGCGGCGCAGTGCGGCCGCGGACCGCGTGCGCAGTTCCTCGGCCGCGGTCTCGGCCTGCTCGACGGCCCGGCGCGCCGCCGCGTCCGCCTTGGCGGCGGCGTCCCGGCGGCCTCGGGCCGCCCGCAGCTCCTTGGCAGGCGGTTTCGGTCGGGTCCGGGTCTTCGGCGGGGTCGGTGGCCGAGAAGCCTCGGCCACCTCCCCGAAATCCCCGAACCCGGAGAACTGTTCGGCCTTCTCCAACCGGCCGAGTCGGCCGGCCACCTCGGCATCGGCGACCGCCGCCTGCAGCGTGCCGGTGACGTCCTCGCGCAGCGCCGCGGACGGGTCGGACAGTTCGGCCTCCTCGAACGCGGCCCGCACCAACTCGGCGACCACGGTGCGCTGGGTGCGGGTCAGCTCGCGGATCCGCGGGCCGTCCATCGCTGCGTGCGCCGCACGCAGCTGCGCGGTCAGATCGGACAGCCGGGTGCGCACGGTGTCGTCGGCGCGTACCAGCCGATTGACCACCCAGGCCGCCACGGTCGGGCGCCGCGATGCGGCGACAGTGCGCGCGGCCTCGTCGTCGCCGCGCTTCCTGGCCGCGGCCACCAGTTCCTTGCGCAGCGCGGTGAAATCCTCGGGCGCGACGCCGTACAGCCGGTCCAGGTCCTCCTCGACGCTCACAACGGGGACGCCCCGCGCAGATGCTCGAAGATCAGCGAGGTCTGGGTGCCGGCCACATCGGCGTCGGCGTTGAGGTTCTCCACCACGAAGGCCCGCAGGTCCTCGGTGTCCCGCGCCGCGACGTGCAGGAGGAAGTCGTCCCCACCGGCCAGGAAGTACACGTCCATCACCTGCGGGCGTCGCCGGATCTGCTGGATGAAGTCCCGGATCCGGCCGCGCGCATTGGAATTGAGGCTCACCGAGATCATCGCCTGCAGGGTCAGCCCGACCGCCGCCGGATCGATATCGGTGTAGAACCCGCGGATCACCCCGAGGTCCTGCAGTCGCCGCAGCCGCCCGTGACAGGTCGACGGTGCGATCCCGACCGCCTCGGCCAGTGCGCTGTTGGAGATGCGGGCGTCCGCGTGCAGGGCCAGCAGTATCCGCCGGTCGACGTCATCGAGGTCGGTGGGCCGAACATCCTTCGGCGTGGCGACCCCGCGAGGCTTCGAGTTCGCAGATCGTTCGTCCATATTTCGACCCTATCGAAATATCAACACAAATATTGCCAGTCCAGCGAAGGTTCTTCACACTTGAACCACCCCATCGAGAACAAGGAGCGATCATGCTCGTCGGCATCCCGACCGAGATCAAGAACAACGAATTCCGCGTCGCCATCACCCCGGCCGGCGTTGCCGAACTCACCCGCCGGGGCCATGACGTCGTCATCCAGGCCGGCGCCGGTGACGGATCGGCCATCTCGGACAACGACTTCAAGGCCGCGGGCGCGGAGATCGTCGCCACCGCCAAGCAGGTGTGGGCCGACGCCGATCTGCTGCTCAAGGTCAAGGAACCCATCGAGTCCGAGTACCCGCTGATGCGCGCGGGCCAGACCCTGTTCACCTACCTGCACCTGGCCGCCTCCAAGCCGTGCACCGATGCGCTGATGGCGTCGGGCACCACCTCGATCGCGTATGAGACCGTGCAGGCCGCCGACGGGTCGCTGCCACTGCTGGCCCCGATGAGTGAGGTCGCCGGTCGACTGTCCGCGCAGGTCGGCTCCTACCACCTGATGAAGGCCCACGGTGGCCGCGGCGTGCTGATGGGCGGCGTCCCGGGCGTGGCCCCGGCCGAGGTCGTCGTCATCGGCGGCGGGGTGGCCGGCTACAACGCCGCCCGCGTCGCCAAGGGCATGGGCGCCCACGTCACCGTGTTCGATCTCAACATCAACACCCTGCGCAAGATCGACGGCGAGTTCGGCGGCGGCATCGAGACCCGCTACTCGTCCATGCTGGAACTGGAAGAGGCGGTCAAGAAGGCCGACCTGGTCATCGGCGCGGTGCTGGTACCCGGCGCCAAGGCCCCCAAGCTGGTCACCAATTCCACTGTCTCGCACATGAAGTCGGGCGCGGTGCTGGTGGATATCGCCATCGACCAGGGCGGCTGCTTCGAGGATTCCCGGCCCACCACCCACGACGACCCGACCTTCGCCGTGCACGACACCGTCTTCTACTGTGTCGCGAACATGCCGGGCGCGGTGCCGCGGACCTCCACCTTCGCGCTCACCAACGCCACCATGCCCTACGTGATCAAGCTCGCCGAGCAGGGCTGGCAGCAGGCCTGCCGCACCGATGCCGCACTGGCCAAGGGCCTGTCCACCCACCAGGGCGCCCTGTTGTCCGAGCAGGTGGCCACCGACCTGGACCTGCCGTTCACCGATCCGGCGGGCCTGCTGGCCTGACCGGGGCGGGCGTTCACATCCCGGCGGGTGGGTGGCCCAGACAGATCAGGGCGCCCAGCGGGTCCTTGATGGCGGCCAACGTCCCGTACGGGGTGTCCTCCCCCGCCATCAGGATCTCCGCCCCCAGCGATCCGGCCAGCTCGACGGTCGCGGCGACGTCGTCGACCGTGATGTAGACCTGCCAGAAGGAGGGCACCTCGGCGGGAAACAGGGTGGCGGAGTCCATGATTCCGGAATACGCGCTGTCCCCGATGAACACCTGTGCGTACCGGTCTGGGCCGACGGCCGCCGGGGCGCCGCCGGTGCCGATCTCATGCACCCGGGCCCCGAGGACCTCGGGGTAGAACGCCAGGGATTTCCGGTAGTCCTTGCTCTGGCATTCGAACCAGTACGGTGCACCGTGCTCACCCCACGCGCTGAACCCGGTGTGCGTGCCGGGCTGCCAGAAGCCGATGACCGCACCCGCGGTGTCGGTGGCGACCATCATCGAACCCAGGTCGCCGACCGGCATCGGCGGCACCATCACCGACCCGCCGGCCGCCTCGACGGCGGTGACGGTCGCGGCGGCGTCCGCGGTGTGCAGGTAGACCGACCAGATGTCGGACGGGTCGGTGGCCTCACCCATGTGCGGCACCAGCCCGGCCACCCGCTTCCCGTCGCGGGTGAAGTTCCGGTAGCCGCCGAACTCCGGATGGGCCGGCTCCTGCAGTTCCCAGCCGAAGATCGCGCGATAGAACCCGGCGGACCGCACCGGATCGCTGCTCATCAGGTCGAACCAGATGGGCGCCCCCACCGGGGCGGCGTACTCGGTCATCGGTGTCCTCTCCAAGAGTCCGGGTGTCACCGATACAGACACCGCCGCCACCGGAAATTCATCGCCGGCCGAGCAGATGCGGCAGCGCCGCCGCGGCGACCTCCCCGATCAGCGGGCGCAGCCCCTCGGCGTCGGCATCGGCCGACTGCGTCCGGGTCATGATCGTCAGCAGCAGCCGGGTGCCGTCGGGTCCGTAGGCCACCCCGGCATCGTTGGTGGTGCCGTAGTCACCGCTGCCGGTCTTGTCCGCGGTGGTCCAGTCCGGCGGCAGGCCGGCCCGCATGCTCGACGTCTGGTTCGCCCGCATCCAGCCGTCCAGCAGTTCTCGCTGCTCTGCCGGTAAAGCCTGGCCCACCAACAGATTGCGGTAGCCGGCCGCGAGCGCCCGGGGCGTGCCGGTGTCGCGCGGGTCCCCCGGGATCGCCGAGTTCAGCTCGATCTCCCAGCGGTCCAGCCGGGTCCGGTCGTCACCGATGCTGCGGGCGAACGCGGTGATGGCCGACGGCCCGCCCAGGGTCTCCAGCAGCAGGTTGGCCGCCAGATTATCGCTGCGCTGCAGCGCCGCCTGGGACAGCTCGGCCAGCGTCATCTCCGCTCCGGCGTGCTCACCGGTCACCGGCGAGTTCGGCAGCAGGGCCGCGGGGTCCACGAAAACCCGCTGCTCCAGCGACAATTCACCCGCGGCGACCCGCTGCAGCACCGCCGCGGCCGCGTAGGCCTTGAAGGTCGAGCACAGCGCGAAGGTCTCGTCGGCCCGGTTCTCCAGGGTCACGCCGGAATCCAGATTCGCCGCGTACACACCGATGAAGGCGTTGTACCGGGCCTCGAGTTCACGGACCTGCTCCTCCCAGGTCAGCGCCGGCGAGGCCACCGCGGATTCGTCGGTGCAACCGATCACCGCCCCCGCTGCCACCAGTGTCAGGCCGCCGAACAGAATTCTTCGTCTAGACAGGAGCATGACCCCGACTGTACCGACTCAGCCGGCCAGCACCCGAAGTCTCTGCGGCAATGACCTTTTCGTCTTGTGCGGCCCCAGCACCGCCGCGCCCATCGGTTTGGTCAGCAGACTCTTGGCGACGCCGTTGACCTCCGCCAACGTCACCGCGTCGATCTGCTTGAGGGTCTGCGCGATGGTGCGATGCTTGCCGTAGTTCAGCTCATTGCGTCCGATCCGGTGCATCCGCGACCCGGAGTCCTCCAGGCCGAGCACCAACCCGCCGCGCAGTGATCCCTTGGCGATCCGGCACTCCGATTCGGTGATGCCGTCGCGCGCCACATCGGCCAGCACGTCGGTGGCCACCCGGACCACCTCGTCGAAACGCTCGGGCAGGCAGGCCGCGTACACCGAGAACGCACCGGAGTCGGAGAACGTGTCCACCGTGGAGTACACCGAGTAGGCCAGCCCGCGGGTTTCCCGGATCTGTTGGAACAGACGCGAACTCAGCCCGCCGCCGAGTGCGGAGTTGAGTACCGACAGGGCCCAGCGGTGCTCCCAGTAGCGGCCCGGGGTGCGCACCCCGGCCATCAGGTGGGTCTGCTCGGAATCCCGGCTGATCAGTTCCAGGCCCGGTGTGCCGGTCACCCGGCCGGTGCCCTTGCGGTGCGGCACCGCGGTGCGGCCGCGCACCAGATGCGGGCCGAAATACTCCTTGGCGAGCGCGACGACCTGCTTGTGGTCGACGTTGCCGGCCACCGCCAGGATCATCCGCTCCGGCGTGTAGCGCCGCACGTGGAACGAGTGCAGCTGACTGCGGGTCATCGCCTCGATGGACTCCACGCTGCCGATCACCGGCCGCCCGACCGGATGCGAGCCGAACATCGCGGACAGGAACACGTCGCCGAGGGTGTCCTCCGGGTCGTCGTCGCGCATGGCGATCTCTTCGAGCACCACATCACGCTCGACCTCGACGTCCTCGGCGGCGCACCGGCCGCGCAGCACCACATCGGCGACCAGATCGACGGCCAGCTCCAGATCCGAGTCCAGCACGTGGGCGTAGTAGCAGGTGTGCTCACGGGCGGTGAAGGCGTTCAGCTCACCGCCGACGGCGTCGACGGCCTGCGCGATCTCGACCGCGCTGCGGGTCGGGGTCGACTTGAACAGCAGATGTTCCAGGAAGTGGGCCGCACCGGCCACCGTGGCGCCCTCATCGCGCGACCCGACACCCACCCACACCCCGACCGAGGCCGAGTGCACGGACGGGAGATGTTCGGTGACCACCCGAAGTCCTCCGGGCAGGTCCGTTCGGCGCACTGCCGTGGGCATGGCACTCCTCTCTGCGGCGACCCACACCGGGTGTATCCCCCGGTGGGCCGCTATGCGGAAGATGCCCGGCACCCGATCGGGTGCCGGGCATCTCCGGTGCTGACTTACGCCTCGGCGTCGGCCGGAGCGGTGTCCGCCGCGGGGGCCTCGGCGGCCTCCTCATCGACGAGGACCAGCGAGATCTTGCCGCGGTTGTCGATGTCGGCGATCTCGACGCGCAGCTTGTCGCCCACCTTGGCCACATCCTCGACCTTGGCCACCCGCTTGCCGCGGCCCAGCTTCGAGATGTGCACCAGGCCGTCACGGCCGGGCAGCAGCGAAACGAACGCACCGAAGTCGGTGGTCTTGACCACGGTGCCGAGGAACCGCTCACCGACCTTGGGCAGCTGCGGGTTGGCGATCGCGTTGATCTTGTCGATCGCGGCCTGGGCGGCCTCGCCATTGCTGGCGCCGACGAACACGGTGCCGTCGTCCTCGATGGAGATCGACGCGCCGGTCTCCTCGGTGATCGAGTTGATCATCTTGCCCTTGGGCCCGATCACCTCGCCGATCTTGTCGACCGGCACCTTGATGGTGGTGATCCGCGGTGCGAACGGGCTCATCTCATCCGGGGCGTCGATGGCCTCGGCCATCACCTCCAGGATGGTGATGCGGGCGTCCTTGGCCTGGGCCAGGGCGCCGGCCAGCACCTTCGACGGGATGCCGTCGAGCTTGGTGTCCAACTGCAGGGCGGTGACGAAGTCCTTGGTGCCCGCGCACTTGAAGTCCATGTCGCCGAACGCATCCTCGGCGCCGAGGATGTCGGTGAGGGTGACGTAGCGGGTCTCACCGTCGACCTGATCGGAGACCAGACCCATCGCGATGCCGGCCACCGGCGCCTTCAGCGGCACACCGGCGTTCAGCAGCGACAGGGTCGAGGCACACACCGAGCCCATCGAGGTGGAACCGTTGGAGCCCAACGCCTCCGAGACCTGACGGATGGCGTACGGGAACTCCTCGACGCTGGGCAGCACCGGCACCAGCGCACGCTCGGCGAGCGCGCCGTGGCCGATCTCGCGGCGCTTGGGCGAACCGACACGGCCGGTCTCACCGGTGGAGAACGGCGGGAAGTTGTAGTGGTGCATGTAGCGCTTGGAGGTCTCGGGCCCGAGCGAGTCGATCTGCTGGGCCATCTTGACCATGTCGAGGGTGGTGACACCCATGATCTGGGTCTCGCCGCGCTCGAACAGCGCGCTGCCGTGCGCCCGCGGGATGATCGCGACCTCGGCGGAGAGCGCCCGGATGTCGGTGACGCCACGGCCGTCGATGCGGAAGTGGTCGGTCAGGATGCGCTGGCGCACAAGCTTCTTGGTCAGCGACCGGTAGGCGGCGCCGATCTCCTTCTCGCGACCCTCGAACTGGCCGGCCAGGCGCTCGAGCACCTCGCCCTTGATCTCGTCGGTGCGCTCGTCACGCTCGGCCTTGCCGGCGATGGTCAGCGCCTGCGACAGCGCGTCGGTGGCCACCGCGGCCACCTCGGCGTAGACGTCGTCCTGGTATTCCGGGAACAGCGGGTACTCCACGGTCGCCTTACCGGCGGCGGCGTGCAGTTCCTCCTGCGCGGTGCACAGCGCGGCGATGAACGGCTTGGCGGCCTCCAGGCCCTCGGCCACGACGGCCTCGGTCGGCGCACCGGCGCCACCGGCGACCAGGTCGATGACCTTCTCGGTCGCCTCGGCCTCGACCATCATGATCGCGACGTCAGCGGAGTCTCCCTCGCCGACCTTGCGGCCGGCGACCACCATGTCGAACACGGCGTCTTCGAGCTGCTCGACGGTCGGGAACGCGACCCACTGGCCGTTGATGAGGGCCACCCGCACGCCGCCGACCGGGCCGGCGAACGGCAGGCCGGAGATCTGGGTGGAGGCCGACGCGGCGTTGATCGCCAACACGTCGTAGAGGTCCTTGGGATCCAGGCTCAGCACGGTGACCACGACCTGGATCTCGTTGCGCAGGCCGGACACGAAGGTCGGGCGCAGCGGGCGGTCGATCAGGCGGCAGGTCAGGATCGCGTCGGTGGAGGGACGGCCCTCACGACGGAAGAACGAGCCGGGGATGCGACCCGCGGCGTACATCCGCTCCTCGACGTCGATGGTAAGCGGGAAGAAGTCGAAGTGGTCCTTCGGGCTCTTGCTGGCGGTGGTGGCGCTCAGCAGCATGGTGTCGTCGTCGAGGTAGGCGACCACGGAACCCGCGGCCTGCTGGGCCAGCCGGCCGGTCTCGAAGCGGATGGTACGGGTGCCGAAGCTCCCGTTGTCGATGACGGCGGTGGTCTCGAAAACGCCTTCGTCGATTTGAACTGCAGACATAGGCAGCCTTTCTGGGTATTCAGCTGTTTTGCGTCGTCACGCGTCAGCGATTCCCTGAAGTCGGCTACGGCCGTCGATCGAAGCGGCCGGGGTTCGAAACCCCGGCAGCCACTACCGAAGACCGCCCGATCAGGCGGGTACTGCTGTGACGCGCGGGAACGGGGCGCGCGGTACTGCGCGAACCGCACCCTGTTTCGGCCGGGTGAATGGTCACCGGGTGGCCCAAAACATCTTCATGTTACACCGGAGCAGGTGGGCGGCCCTCAGGCGACGTCGTCGACACACACGGTGAACCCGCGTGCGGTGTAGGAGTAGCCCATTCCACTGCGGCACTGATCGGCGTCGACGATGCCCTGCAGGATCTGGGTCGCCCGCTTCCGGTTCGGTTGCGAGTCGTCCTTGCAGTCGACACGCGCCGGGTCCCGGACGCCGTCGGGATCCACACTCATGCACTGGCCCAACACCCAGTCGACATCCATGCACAGAGTGCTGCTGGTGTCGCTCAAGGTGTTACGCGTGGCGTAGTAGGAGTCCACGTCTGACGGGCATTCGTCGCTGTCGGTGACCGTCGCGATCACCTTGAACGTCGAATCGGGGCCGCCGCAGGCGGCCCTGATCACGTCCGGCCGGTCCGGCG
The DNA here is from genome assembly GCA_900078775.1 of Mycolicibacterium aurum. Lineage (GTDB taxonomy): Bacteria > Actinomycetota > Actinomycetes > Mycobacteriales > Mycobacteriaceae > Mycobacterium > Mycobacterium aurum_A. The sequence continues at coordinate 1,283,355 of LT549889.1, read as the reverse complement.
TGCCCACCACCTGCAGGCAGTCTCCGACCTGAAAGGCGGTGGCAGCGGCCGACGAACAACCGGTGAGTCCCCCCGAGAGAACGATCGCGGCGCAGAGCGCCGCAGATCGGTGGGTCAGCGGCGCAGACCGAGGCGCTCGATCAGCGACCGGTAGCGCTCGACGTCGACCGCGGCGACGTACTTGAGCAACCGGCGCCGGCGACCGACCAGCAGCAGCAGCCCCCGCCGCGAGTGGTGATCGTGCTTGTGCTGCTTGAGGTGTTCGGTCAGATCGACGATCCGCTTGGTCAGCAGGGCCACCTGAGCCTCCGGCGAACCAGTGTCGGTGTCATGCAGGCCGTACTGGCCGAGGATCTCTTTTTTCTGGTCGGCAGTGAGCGCCACGAAACAACTCCATCAAATAGGTCCGCGAAGGAAAACGTTCGGCGCGGCCGCCGCGAACTGCAGCGCGCGCTGGGTCGCCGGGAAGTGTATCAGCGCCGCCCTACGAGGACAGAATCGTGCGGGCCTTCTCGGTGTCGCGGCGCATCGCCACCACCAGATCGTCGACGGAATCGAACTTCTCCTGGCCGCGGATCCGGGCCACGAAGTCCACCGCGACGTGCTGGCCGTACAGGTCGGCCTCGGCGTCCAGCACGAACGCCTCGACGGTGCGGGTGCGCCCGGAGAAGGTCGGGTTGGTGCCCACCGAGACGGCGGCCAGATAGCGCTCGCCCGGGGTGACGGTGCCGACCACCGGGCCGTGTCCGAGGACGGTGAACCAGGCCGCGTACACGCCGTCGGCCGGGATCGCCGAATGCATGGGCGGGGCCACATTCGCGGTCGGGAAGCCGAGGTGGCGCCCGCGCCCGTCGCCGCGCACCACCACGCCCTCGACGCGGTGCGGGCGGCCGAGCGCCTCGGCCGCGGTCACCACGTCACCGGCGTCCACGCAGGACCGGATGTAGGTGGACGAGAAGGTGACCGTCTCGTCCCGGTTGTGCTCCGTCACCAGTGACATGCCCTCCACTGCGAACCCGAATCGTTCACCGGCCTTGCGTAGCAGATCCACGTTGCCGGCGGCCTTCTTGCCGAAGGTGAAGTTCTCCCCCACCACCACCTCCACCACGTGCAGGCTCTCGACCAGCAATTCGTGGATGTAGCGCTCCGGGGTGAGCTTCATGAAGTCTGCGGTGAACGGCATCACCAGGAACACGTCGATCCCGGTCTCCTCGACCAGTTCGGCGCGCCGGGTCAGCGTGGTCAGCTGCGCCGGGTGATTGCCCGGGAACACCACTTCCATCGGATGGGGATCGAAGGTCATCAGCACGGTGGGAACCCCGCGCGATCGACCCGATTTCACCGCATGACTGATCAACTCGGCGTGTCCACGGTGAACACCGTCGAACACGCCGATGGTCAAGACACACCGACCCCAGTCTGTGGGGATGTCCTCCCGGCCCCGCCACCGTTGCACATCGGCAAGCGTACGGCGCGGACTCGCGGCCGTCTGCCTTGGATACCCGGATCAGGCAACGATTGCCTAAACTCGGTAGTCGTGGATTCCAACAGCAACCCGCAGGACTTGACGACGGTTGCACAGGACTACCTGAAGGTGATCTGGACCGCCCAGGAGTGGTCCCCGGACAAGGTGAGCACCAAACTGCTGGCCGAACGGATCGGTGTTTCGGCGAGTACCGCGTCGGAGTCCATCCGCAAGCTGGCCGATCAGGGCCTGGTGGACCACGCCAAATACGGCGCGGTGACGCTCACCGAGGCCGGCCGCCAGGCCGCGCTGGCGATGGTGCGCCGGCACCGCCTGATGGAGACGTTCCTGGTGCGCGAGCTCGGCTACGGCTGGGACGAGGTGCACGACGAGGCCGAGATCCTCGAGCACGCGGTGTCGGACCGGATGCTCGACCGGATCGACGCGAAGCTGGGCTTTCCGACCCGGGACCCGCACGGCGACCCGATCCCGGCGCCGGACGGCCGGGTGCCCACGCCCCCGGCGCGGCAGCTGTCGGTCTGCGCCGACGGTGAGGATGGCACGGTGGCCCGGATCTCGGATGCCGACCCGGAGATGCTGCGCTACTTCGACAGCGTCGGCATCGCGCTGGATTCGCACCTGCGGGTGGTGGCCCGCCGCGATTTCGCCGGCATGATCTCGGTCGCCGTGCAGGGGCCCGCCGTCCCCGGCGAGGACGGTTCGGTCACCACGGTGGACTTGGGAAGCCCTGCCGCGGAAGCGATCTGGGTGGTCTAGCGCACCATCTTGAGGTGCGCGTCGCCGCTCCAGCGGGGTGCGCGCCTAGGGGCGGCCGGCGCCGAGTGCACCAGCCGCAGTGCCGGGCGGGCGGACAGCTCGGGCGCGGCGGAGGCCAGGTCTTCCAGCAGCGCGATGCTGCGGTCGAGTTGTTCGGCGCCATCGGTTTCGATGGCCCCGACAATGATGTCGTTGAGCCGGTCCCCGGCGACCTCGCAGGTGATCGTCAGCCGGGAACCCTCCTCGGCCGGGCTGATCCAGAACGTCAGCCGGGTGCGCATACCGGCCTCGCCGGTCCCGATCAGCACCAGCGTGCCGGGGCCGATCGCCGACTCCACCGTCCACTCGACGGTGTTGGTGACGCCGAGCATCACCGTCTCGGCGGTCATCCGGGCGCCCGGGACGAACTGCGTCCGCGGTTCGGCCGTCCAGCGGCGATGCACCGTCAACCAGTCAGCCCAGGTGCGCGGGTCGGCCAGCACCGACCACAGCGCGGTCGGGTCCAGGGCCAGATCGGCGTGCCGGGTCACGTGCCCGACGGTCGCCGCCCGGCTACTCGCCCACGCGGGCTGGTAGTTGAACAGCGGGTGGTCGCAGACCGGGGCGTGTTCGCTCATGTCTGTTACAACGCCCCGGACCGGGCAAAAGTTCGCCCAAAGCCTGGGATTTGGCTAATAAAACGCCCACGTATCTGACGATTACCTGATAAAGGGGGTCAACGCGCATGACCGGCGGGCAGATGGGACATATGTCTTGTTTTGCGCAAACCTCAGGCCAGCGTCGCGGGACGGATGACGACCACCGACTTGGTGCGCGAGGGGCCGTCCTCCAGCAGCGCGATCACCCGGCCGTCCGGGCCGGCGGCGGCATAGACGCCCGCGATGCCCGCGGGTTCGAGCGCCCGCCCGTGCCCGGTGTCGACCACCTCGGCGTCGGTCAGATCCCGGCGCGGAAACCCGAGCAGGCAGGCCTCGTCCAGGCTGTAGGACAGCCGGGCGGCCTCGGCGAGCTCGTCTAGGGTGCGGGCCTCGTCCAGCCCGTACCGCCCGACCGCGGTGCGCCGCAACGCGGTCAGGTGCCCGCCCACCCCGAGCGTCGCGCCGACGTCGCGGGCCAGCGCCCGGATGTAGGTACCCGATGAGCAGTCCACCTCGACGTCCACGTCGACGAACCCGCCGCCCCGGCGGGTGGCCAGCACCTCGAACCGGGCGATGCGCACCGGACGGGCCGCCAGTTCCACCGCCCGGCCCTCGCGGGCCAGCTTGTAGGAGCGCTCCCCGTCCACCTTGATCGCGCTGACCGCCGAGGGCACCTGCTCGATGTCTCCGCGCAGCCCGGCGACGGCCTGCTCGATCTGCTCGTCGGTCACATGCTCGGCCGGAACGGTCTGCAGCACTTCGCCTTCGGCATCCTCGGTGCTGGTGGTCTGGCCGAGCCGGATGGTGGCGGCATAGGACTTGTCGGTGCCGGTGATGAGCCCGAGGATCTTGGTGGCCCGTTCGATACCGATCACCAGCACACCGGTGGCCATCGGATCCAGGGTGCCGGCGTGCCCGACCTTGCGGGTCCCGAACAGCCGCCGGCACTTGCCCACCACGTCGTGGCTGGTCATCCCGGCCGGTTTGTCCACGACGACCAGTCCGGGCGCTACCGGTGGTTTACCGCCCGCGCTCACAGCGTGATCGCCGTCAGTGCGATGCCGCCGGCCACCGACCAGCGGCCGTCCAGCGCGGTCAGCGGCGGGCCGTGTTCGGCGGCCGGATCGATCAGGATGCGCGAGCGGAAGGTCCCCGCGCTGCCGGAACCGTCCAGGGTGAAGGTGATGTGCGCATCCTCGAACCCGAGCCAGCGGTGCGTCAGCGGGAACCACGCCTTGTAGGTGGCCTCCTTGGCGCAGAACAGGATTCGATCCCAATGCAGGTCCACCGGCATCCGGGACAGCTCGACGCGCTCGGCGGGCAGGCTGATCGCGTCCAGCACCCCCTTGGGCAGTACATCGTGCGGTTCGGCGTCGATGCCCAGCGACCGGACCTCGCCGCGTCGCCCGACGACCGCGCCGCGGAATCCCTCGCAGTGGGTGAGGCTGCCGACCACTCCCTCGGGCCAGCAGGGTTCGCCCTTGTCGCCCTTGAGGATCGGCACCGGCGCCACGCCGATCTCGCCGAGGGCGATGCGGGCGCAGTGCCGCACGGTGACGAACTCGTTGCGGCGCTTGGCCACCGACCGCGCCACCAGCGGCTCCTCCTCCGGCAGCGGGGTCAGGCCGGGCGGGTCCTCGTAGAGTTCGGCGGCGATCACCGAGTCGGGGACGACGGATCGAAGCAGCACTAGACCCCCCGCCGCGAGTTGACCCGGTTCTGCATCTTCTGCGCGTTCTCCCGCATCTCCTCGGTGATCTCGAAATGACCACCGAAATCGTTGAGGTAGCCCGGTGCGTATTTCGGGTCGGGCAGGATCTGGCGCAACCACCGATAGGGCTTGCGGCGCCGCCATTCTCGCGGGTAACCGACCGACACCTCCTCGAAGCGCACCCCGTCATACCAGGTGGTGCGCGGGATGTGCAGATGCCCGTAGACCGAGCAGATCGCGTTGTACCGGGTGTGCCAGTCCGCGGTGGCCGTCGTCCCGCACCAGAGCGCGAACTCCGGGTAGAACATCGCGTCGCAGGGTTCGCGCACCAGCGGGAAGTGGTTCACCAGCACCGTCGGCGTCATCCAGTCCAGGTCTTCGAGCCGCTTGCGGGTCTCGGTCACCCGGGCCCGGCACCAGGCGTCGCGGGTGGCGTACGGCTCGGCCGACAGCAGGTACTCGTCGGTGCCGACGATGTTGCGTTCCCGCGCCAGCGCCAGGCCCTCGGCCTTGGTGGCGGTGCCGGCCGGCAGGAACGAATAGTCGTAGAGCAGGAACATCGGCACGATGGTGGCCGGGCCGCCCTGCTCGTTCCACACCGGGAAGGGATGCTCGGGGGTGACGATGCCCATCTGATCGCACATGTCGACCAGGTAGTCGTAGCGTGCCCGCCCGAAGATCTGCATCGGGTCCTTGTTGGTGGTCCACAGCTCGTGATTGCCCGGCACCCAGATCACCTTGGCGAAGCGTTTCCGCAGCAAATCCAGGGCCCAGCGGATCTCGTCGGTGCGCTCCCCCACGTCGCCGGCGACGATCAGCCAGTCGTCCGGGCTCGACGGGTACAGCGATTCGGTGACCGGCTTGTTGCCGGTATGACCGGTGTGCAGGTCGCTGATCGCCCACAGCACCGGACGTCGTTGATCTCGTGGCGGCAAGGTCACAACAGATCAGCCTACTGGCGTGGCCGGACCGCGTTGATCCGAGCAACTAGAACCTGTTCCTGTTTGGGGCTTGTACACTCCCGACAAGGCTCGAAGAGCTCGTCGACATGTGATGGGGGTGTGATGGCTGCCAAACTGCGGCTGCTGTCAGCGCTGTGTGCGCTCGTCGCCGCGGTGATCGTGGTGTGGCAGAGCAGCCCGACCGGGGCCCCGACCCAGGTCCGGGCCAGTGACCTGCCGATGACCAATGTGTCGACCACGATCAAGTGGCCGGTCATCGAGACCACCGACCCGCGCCCGTTCGTGCCGTGCGAGGAGATCCCGCTCGACGTGGTGCAACGCATCGGGCTGGCGTACACCCCGCCAACCCCCGAAGACAGCCTGCGCTGCAAGTACGACGCCGGCAACTACCAGATGGCGGTCGAGGCGTTCGTCTGGCGGACGTATGAGGCCACCCTGCCCGCCGATGCCGTCGAACTCGACATCGCCGGCCACCGCGCCGCCCAGTTCTGGATCATGAAGCCCACCGACTGGAACGACCGCTGGTGGGTGACCTGCATGATCGCCTTCAAGACCAGTTACGGCGTGCTGCAGCAGTCGCTGTTCTACTCCCCGATCCACTCGCCGGACCGGCCCGACTGCCTGCAGATCAACCTGCAGCGCGCACACGAACTGGTGCCGTACTACAAGTTCTAGGGTGACCGGGTGATCTCGCATCTCGGCCGGCACGCGGTGAGCCGCGCGCTGCGGCTGCCCGCCCCGACCAACGACTACCTGGTGCACCACCGGCTGCGCATCCCGATGCGCGACGGTGTCGAGTTGCTCGCCGATCACTATCGGCCGCGGACCGCGCACCCGGCGGGCACCATCCTGGTGCGCGCCCCGTACGGCCGCCGGTTCCCGTTCACCGTGCTGTTCGGCAGCATCTACGCCACCCGCGGCTATCACGTGGTGTTCCAGAGCGTGCGCGGCACCTTCGGCTCCGGGGGCGAGTTCACCCCGATGGTCAACGAGGTCGCCGACGGCGCCGACACCGTCGCCTGGCTGCGCGACCAGCCCTGGTTCACCGGGACGTTCGCCACCATCGGGCTGTCCTATCTGGGGTTCACCCAGTGGGCGCTGCTCACCGACCCGCCGCCGGAGCTGGCCGCCGCGGTGATCACTGTCGGCCCGCACGACTTCGCCCAATCCTCCTGGGGCACCGGGGCGTTCTCGCTCAACGACTTCCTGGGCTGGAGCGATATGGTCTCCCACCAGGAGGATCCCGGTGTGGCGCAGGCGATCATGCGGCAGGCGCTGGCCGGGCGCCGGGTCGAGGCCGCGGCACTCGATCTGCCGCTCGGCGAGGGCGGGCGCGCCCTGCTCGGTGACGGCGCACCGTGGTACGAATCCTGGCTGCGGCCCCCGCGAGACGATCCCGAGCACTGGCGCCGCCTCGGCGCCGTCGAGGCGCTGGACCGGGTCGAGGTCCCGGTGCTGCTGCTGTCCGGCTGGCAGGACCTGTTCCTGGACCAGACGCTGGCCCAGTACCGGCAGCTGCACGACCGCGGCGTCCCGACCGCGCTGACCGTCGGGTCGTGGACGCACACCCAGATGATGACCAAGGGCGGCGCCACGGTGATCCGGGAGACGCTGGACTGGCTCGGCACGCACCTGACCGGGCAGCCCGACACCCGGCGCAACCCGGTGCGGCTGCACATCCACAACGACGGCTGGGTCGAACTGCCGGACCTGCCGTCCGGCGGACCGCACCGCGATCTGTATCTGCTGCCCGGCGGTCGGCTCGGCGGCACCCCCGGGGAGGCGGCCGTCTCCCGCTTCACCTACGACCCGGCGCACCCGACCCCGACCATCGGTGGCCGGCTGTTGTCCGCCAAGGGCGGATACCGCGACGATTCGGCGCTGGCCCGCCGCGCGGATGTGCTCTCCTTCACCGGTGAACCGCTGGCGAGCGACGTCTACACCGTGGGCACCCCGGTGCTGGAGTTGACCCACTGCGCCGACAACCCGCACCACGACGTGTTCGTCCGGATCAGCGAGGTGGATGCGCACGGCCGGTCCCACAATGTCACCGACGGCTACCGCCGGTACCCGGACGACACCGCGGGATCCGGCCCGGTGCGCATCGAACTCGACGCGGTCGCGCACCGGTTCGCGGCGGGGTCCCGGATCCGGGTGCTGGTGGCCGGCGGCTCGCATCCGCGCTTCGCGCGCAACCTCGGTACCGGCGAGCCCGCGCTGTCCGGGCAGACGCTGCGCGGCGCCACCCACACCATCACCCATGACGGCGGCTCCCGGCTCATCCTGCCCGCTGCCGACGGCCCGCCGTCAGCCCACTGAGTCGCGTACCCGCCGGGCCACCGCGGACAACTGATCCACGTCGTACACCGGTGCGCCGTAACGGCTTTCGGGATCCGGCAGCTGCACCCAGCTGGTGCATCCGGCGTACTCGGGCAGGCGCGCCAACCGCTGCGGTTCGAGCAGCGGACGGGCCTGTACCACCAGCACGGTGAGCCGGTGCCTGGGGCGGAAATCCAGCCGGTCCGCGCGCACCGACGCGGCGGTCCAGATGTGCAGATCGGCGATCTCGTCGATGCGCTCGGGACGGTTCACCTCGATCGCGTCGATCACCGTCGCCCCGGCGCGCAGCACCAACGCGTCCTCGGTGCTGTCGGCGGCATGGCTGAGCAGATCCCGGTGTTCGGGGCGCAGCCGCTCGGCGTGGCTGTGCGCGACCGTCGGGAACAGCAGAAACTGCCCTGCACTTACCTCGAAGCGCTTCTCGTGGATGCCGCCCTTGCGCAGCAGCAAGCTCTGGCGCCCGTCGAGCAGCGCCCCGACCGCCGCACTCCACTCCTTGAGCGCGGGGGTGCTCACAGGCCGAGCCGGGCCCGGACCTCGGGGCGGCGCAGCGGCGGCACCGTCTTCGGGGGTTGCCGGCGCGGCGGCAACTGGGCGAGCAGCCGGCGGGTGGTCTCGGTGACCTCGGCGACCGCGGTCTCGAAGGCGTCCACATTGGCCGCGGTGGGTCGGGTGACGCCGCTGATCTTGCGGATGTACTGGCGCGCGGCGGCCTCGATCTCCTCCGGGGTGGCCGCGGGTTCCAGACCTCGCAGTTCGGTGATGTTCCGGCACATGGAACCCACGATATGCCTGATCCTGATGGCGGATACGGTGTGCCAATGACATCCGTGCTGAACGTCGAGACCACCGACCGGGTTCGTACCCTGACGCTGAACCGTCCGCAGGCCCGCAACGCGCTGTCCGCGCAGTTGCGCACCGAACTGTTCGCCGCGCTGCGCGCCGCCGAGGCCGACGCGGACGTCGACGTGGTGATCCTGACCGGTGCCGACCCGGTGTTCTGTGCGGGGCTGGACCTCAAGGAACTCGGCGACACCACCGAGCTGCCGGACATCTCGCCGAAGTGGCCGGCCATGCGCAAACCTGTGATCGGTGCGATCAACGGGGCCGCGGTCACCGGCGGGCTGGAGCTCGCGCTGTACTGCGATGTGCTGATCGCCTCCGAGCAGGCCCGGTTCGCCGATACGCATGCCCGGGTGGGTCTGCTGCCCACCTGGGGGCTGTCGGTGCGGCTGCCGCAGAAGGTCGGCGTCGGGATGGCCCGGCGGATGAGCCTCACCGGGGACTACCTGTCGGCCGCCGACGCGCTGCGCACCGGTCTGGTCACCGAGGTCGTCCCGCACGAGGAACTACTGGCGGCCGCCCGCCGGATCGCCGCCTCGATCGTCGGCAACAACCAGAAGGCCGTCGGCGCCCTGCTGAACTCCTATCACCGCATCGACGCCGAACAGACCCAGGCCGGGCTGTGGATCGAGGCGGAATCGGCGCGCGCCTGGATGGCGAGCACCTCCGGGGACGACATCGCCGAGAGCCGTACCGCGGTCATCGAGCGGGGCCGCACCCAGGTGCGCTGAGGGCCGCGCTCGGGCTCACGACTGATCTTGAATTCACCGCTGCGGTAACGAAACCCGCGCCCGCGCCGAAGTATCGGGAGAGAAAAATCAGCGCGCCTCGGGGGGCTCGCCCGACAGGACGGCGGTTGCCTAATGACATTTCTGCACGACCTCAAACGTCGGCTGCTGGCCGGCATGCTCGCAGCCCTGCTGCTGCCCGGACTGATCGGCGTCGCCGGCCAGTCGGCGACCGCGGGGGCGTATTCGCGGCCCGGCCTGCCGGTCGAGACGCTGATGGTGCCCTCGGCGGCCATGGGCCGCGATATCCCGGTGCGATTCCAGGGCGGCGGGCCGCGGGCGGTGTATCTGCTCGACGGGCTGCGCGCCCGCGACGACAACAACGGCTGGGACATCGAGACCGCGGCGTTCGAGACGTTCTTCGAGTCCGGTGTCTCGGTGGTGATGCCCGTCGGCGGCATGTCGAGCTTCTACACCGACTGGCAGGGCCCGGCGGTCGGCAACGGCCAGACCTACAACTACAAGTGGGAAACCTTCCTGACCTCGGAGCTGCCGGCTTATCTGGCCGCCAACAAGGGCATCTCCCCCACCGGCAACGCCGTGGTCGGGTTGTCGATGTCGGGCAGTGCGGCCCTGACGCTGGCCGCCTACCATCCCGGCCAATTCAGCTATGCGGCCTCGCTGTCGGGCTACCTGAACCTCTCCCAGGGCCTCTGGCCGCTGCTGGTCACCATCGCGATGGGCGACGCGGGTGGGTTCAACTCGGTGGCCATGTGGGGTCTGGGTGGCGGCCCGGCCTGGCGACGCAACGATCCCACCCTCAACGTCGGCAAACTGGTCGCCAACGGCACCCGGATCTGGGTGTACTGCGGCACCGGGCGCCCCGGCGAACTGGGTGGCGGCGGGGATGTCGCCGGTCAGGTGCTGGAGACCATCACGCTGGACAGCAACCGCAACTTCGCGCAGAAGTACCAGAGCGCCGGCGGCACCAACGGCACCTTCAACTTCCCGCCCAACGGCACCCACGGCTGGGGTTACTGGGGCGGTCAGCTCAACGCCATGAAGGGTGACATCCAGCGCACGCTGGGGGTTTAACCGGTACCGGCCACCAGCCAGCGCCCGGAGAGGGCCCGCCAGCCGACGAAGGCCAGTCGCAGGACCATGAACAGGGACAGCCCGGACCAGATGCCGATCAGTCCCCAGCCGTAGGCCAGCGACAGCCAGATCAGCGGCAGGAACCCGATCAGGGCGCTGGCCAGGGTGGCGTTGCGCATGAAGGTGGCGTCCCCGGCGCCGAGCAGCACACCGTCGAGGGCGAAGACGATCCCGGCCACGGTGAGCTGCCCGACCAGGAACCACCAGGGCACCGCGATCTCGTCGAGTACCGCGGCGTCGGAGGTGAACAGGCCCGGCAGCACCGGTGCGCCGAGCGCGAACAGCAGCGCGAACACCGCGGCGGCCGCGGTGGAGAAGATGGTGACCCGGGCGGCCACCGACTTGGCGTGCTGCAGCTGCCCGGCCCCCAGCGCCGCCCCGACCAGCGACTGGGCGGCGATGGCCAGCGAGTCCAGCACCAGGGCCAGGAAGTTCCACAGCTGCAGCACCACCTGGTGGGCGGCCACCGCCGCGGCGCCGAACCGGGCCGCGACCGCGCCCGCCGAGACGAAGCAGGCCTGGAAGGCGAGCGTCCGCAGCGCCAGGTCGCGGCCCATCACCAGCTGGGCCCGCAGCACCGCGGGCTGCACCCGCAGCCCCACCTGCTCCACCAGCAGCGCCCGGCAGAACAGCAGGGCCGCCAGCCACTGGCCGACGACATTGGCCACCGCCGACCCGGTCAGCCCCAGCTGCGGGGCACCCAGCCAGCCGAACACCAGGGTGGGACACAGGATCGCCGAGACACCGAACCCGACCAGCACATAGCGCAGCGGGCGGACGGTGTCCTGTACGCCGCGCATCCAGCCGTTGCCGGCCATCGAGATCATGATGGCCGGGGCGCCGAGGATGGCGACCCGCAGCCAGGGCAGTGCGGCGGCGGCGATGTCTCCCCCGCCGGCGATGGCGTCGAGCACGGGGACCGCGGCGGCCTGCACGGCCAGCACCACGACGATGCCCAGGCCCAGCGCCAACCAGCTGGCCTGCACGCCTTCCCGGACCGCGGCGCGGCGGTCCCCGGCGCCGTAGAGGCGGGCCGAGCGGGCGGTGGTCCCGTAGGACAGGAAGGTCAGCTGCGAGCTGACCAGCGCCAGCACCAGGCCGCCGATCGCCAGCCCGGCCAGGCTCAGCGCGCCGAGCCGCCCCACGATCGCCAGATCGAAGAGCAGGTAGATCGGTTCGGCGGCAAGGACTCCCAGGGCGGGCAGCGCCAGCGCCGCGATGCGTCGAGCGGTGACGGTGTCGTCAGCCAAGAGCGTCCTGCAACGCGGCCACGACCCGGTCGGCCGGGCCGTCGATGGTGTATCCGGCGGCCTTGCGGTGTCCGCCACCGCCGAACCCGCTCGCGACGGCGGACACGTCGAGCGTCTTGGACCGCATCGAGACCGACCAGTGCTGCGGGGCGATCTCCTTGAACACCGCGGCGACCTCGGCCTGGGCCGTGGTGCGCACGATGTCGACGATGCTCTCCACTTCCTCGGATCGCGCCGCGGCCCATTCCTGGTGCGGCACAACCGCATACACCAGTCCCCCACCGTCGGCGGCGGACTCCACCAGCCGCGCCGAGGCCAGCACCCGCGACAGCATGGGCAGCCACGCGAACGGGTGGGTGTCCATCAGGGTGCGGCTGATCTCGGCGTTGTCCAGCCCGGTCTCCACCAGACGGGCGGCCAGCCGGTGCGCCCGGGCGCTGGCCCACCGGAACGATCCGGTGTCGGTCGCCAGCCCGGCGTATAGGCAGTGCGCGACCGGGCCGTCGATGGACTCGCCCCACGCGTCGAGCAGGTCGGCGACCTGCATGGTGGTCGAGTCGGCCGCCGGGTCGACGAAGTTGGCGGTGCCGAACAGCTGATTGGATGCGTGGTGGTCGATGACCAGCACCGGGCGACCGGGACCGGCCAGTTCGCGCAGCGCGCCGAGCCGGTTGACGCTGGGGATGTCGACCGTGACCACCAGATCCGCGTCGCGGCGCACGTGCTGCGGCGCCACCAGCAGGTGCCCGCCGGGCAGTGACTGCAGGGATTCGGGTAGCTGCGCCGGTTCGGCGAAGCTGACCTGGACGGATTTGCCGAGCCGCTCCAGGACCAGCGCCAGCCCGAGCCCGGCGCCGATGGTATCGGCGTCCGGGAAGACATGCGCGACGATGACGACGGTGTCGGCGCGGCCCAGCAGGGCGGCCGCACCGCCCGCGTCCACGCGGGTGCCGACCAGCGCCGTGTCGGCCGTCGGTTCGATCGTCGTCATCGGTGTCCTCAGGAGTCGGTGTGCTTCGGGCCCCCTTTTCCTCCGCCCCAGTGAACACGGTACGGGGCGAGGGCGCAGGCCGATGCCGCACCCTCCTGACCACGAACGACGCGCCGATGGCCTGGTTGCGGTTGTGGTGATCTGGTTGCAGACTCGACGCGGTGTCGGCGTTGCACTTCATCTCTGGACTACCACGGTCGGGCTCCACCCTGCTGGCGGCGTTGCTGCGGCAGAACCCGAACGTCCATGCTGGGATGTCAGGACCGCTGGCCGGTCTGTTCGACGCCCTGCTCGCCAACATGAGCGCCCGAAACGAGTTCTCGGTGTTCCTGGACGACACCAAACGCAGGCGCATCCTGTACGGACTGTTCGACAGCTACTACGCCGATTCCCTCGAAGGTGTCATCTTCGACACCAATCGGAGTTGGTGCGCACGGATGCCGGCGCTCGCTCAGCTTTTCCCGGAGGCCAAGGTCATTGCCTGCGTGCGGGAACTGCCCTGGGTCATCGACAGCATCGAGCGGTTGGTACAGCGCAACGTCTTCAGCCCGTCATCGATCTTCGACTACAGCCCCGGCGGCACCGTCTATACCCGGGCAAGCCAGGTCGCCGGGCAGGACGGCATGGTCGGCGGGCCCTACGACGCTCTCAAACAGGCGTGTTACGGCGCTCAACGTGACCGGCTGCTGGTGGTGCAGTACGAGACCCTGACCACCGAGCCCGCCAAGGTCATGCACGCCATCTACGAGTTCATCGGCGAGCCGGCCTTCGACCATGATTTCACCGCGGTCGCCTATGACGTCACCGAGTTCGACGAGCGCGCGGGAACACCCGGGCTGCACACCGTGCACGGTGAGGTGAAGGCCGTCCCGCGCGAGACCGTGCTTCCCCCCGATCTGTTCGATCGCTTTGTCGACGATGCGTTCTGGCGCGACGAGGCCAGAATCCCCAACGGTTTACGGGTCGTGTGAGAGCACGAGGCCGGCAGCTACGGATTGTCGGTTCCGTCCGCTCCGGTCACCTGCTGGCCGGTCGCCGGCCCGTTCAGGGTGACGGCCGCGGCGGCGCCGCCGGTGTTTCCGTTGCCGCCGAGGCCGCCCGTGCCGCCGGTGGCCGACGAGTCCGTGACCACCGATGCCACCGCCGTCGAGTTGACGGTGGCGGCAGCGCCGGCGCCGCCCTTGCCGCCGGTGACGCCGACCCCGCCGTCGCCGCCGAAAGCTCCACCGCCGCTGACCTTGCCGCCGCCCGACGCGCTGACGGTGGCGGCGCCGCCGGCACCGCCGCGGCCGCCGAATTCGTCTCCCGCGCCCGCGTTGCCGCCCTCGGCCGTCGCGCCGACCGCCGAGCTTCCGGCGCCACCGGTGATGTTGATGGTGGCTGCGCCGCCGGCCGCGCCGGTCCCGCCGTGACCACCGAGCACGGTGCCGTCGGTGACCGAATCGTTGTTGCCCCGGGAGTTGATGGAGGCTCCACCACCGGCACCGCCGGCGACGCCGTTCTGGCCCGCACCGCCGTCACCGCCGGTCACGGTGCCACTGGAGTGGCTGTTGAAGCCCACGCCGCTGCCCAACTGACCGGATCCGATGGTCGCCTGGCCGCCGACTCCACCGCTGACGCCGGAACCCGTACCGCTGCCGCCGGCACCGGCGGTGGCGGTTCCACCGGCCGTCGAGTTCAGGCTGCCCGAGGAGTTGCCGCCCGAGGTGATCTGCGCCCGGCCCCCCGCCCCGCCGATTCCGCTGCTGGAACCCGCGCCACCGGCACCGCCGTAGCTGGAGCCGCTGGCTGACGAACCCGTGCCGGAGGAGATCAAGGTGCCCACGCCGCCGACACCACCCCTGCCTCCGCCGGTCGCATTGCCACCGGCGCCACCGCGCGCGTAACCGGTGGAGGTGCTGCCGTCGCCGCGGCCGGAATACAGACCGGTGTTGATATAGCCGCCGGCGCCATTGCCACCGATACTGCCGGAACCGTCGCCGAAACCACCGGCCCCGCCGAGCGCGGTGCCGCCGGCGTGGCTGCCCGCGCGCTGAGCCGCGATCTGGCCGATTGCCCCGGTGCCTCCGGTACCGCCGTCGATACCGGCGCCACCGGCACCACCGACAGCCGTGCCAGTGGCCTCGGCACCCGATACCGTGGCCGAGATCCGGCCTTGGCCACCGGCGCCACCGGTGCCGCCGTCGATACCGGCGCCACCCGCGCCACCGACTGCGCCGGCACCGGTCGCTTCGACGTGTCCGCCGGCCTGGACCAGCACATAGCCGCGGCCACCGGCACCACCGGTACCCGTGCCGACCGAGTTTCCTCCGACACCACCGGTCGCAGTACCCGTTGCATAGCCACCCGGATCGGCCGCCCAGACCTCGCCCTTGCCACCGGCACCACCGGTACCGCCCACTCCGGCCGCCGTGCCGTCACCGCCGAGGCCACCGGCAGCACCCTCAGCCGTCGCGTCCTCGACCGAACCGCCGCGATCGGCGCCGACCAGCGCCTGCCCGCCGGCGCCACCGGTACCGCCGCGGTTGCCGCTCACCGCATCGTTGCTGCCGCCATCACCACCGGCGCCACCCGTCGCAGCGCTGTCGGTGACCGTGCTTCCGGCCGCGCCCCCGTAGTCGTAGACACCGACCCAACCCTGGCCGCCGGCACCGCCGTCACCGCCCTTACCGACACCACCGGCACCACCGGTCGCGATACCCCCGGACGTCGAACCGGCGAACCCGGTGACCTGAGCCGAACCACCGACACCACCGGTGGCGCCGTCGGCAATGGCCGCACCGCCGGCACCGCCGGTGGCCTCACCGTCGGAACTGCTGCCGGCCCCGACGGTCAGGATCAGGCCGTAACCGCCGGCACCACCGGTTCCACCGTTGCTGCCCGCACCGCCGTGGCCACCGGCCGCCGTGCCCTCCGACGTGCCACCGGAGGCCTGCACCCAGGCACCGGCACCTTGGCCGCCGGTGCTTCCGAGCCCGGTAGCCGAACCGCCGGCACCGCCGGTGCTGTCACCCTCGGCGTGGCCGCCGGCACTGGAATTGGTGACGCCCTCGCCACCGGCACCGCCGGTCCCACCGTCGATACCGGCGCCGCCGGCGCCGCCGACGCCGCTGCCACTGGCCCAGCTACCGGCACCGACGGCCTGCACACCGCCGACACCGCCCGCGCCACCGGTCCCACCGTTGCTGCCACCGGCCCCGCCGGTACCGCCGGTCGCGTCACCGTCGGCGGTGCTGCCGGCACCGTCTGCCTGGACAACCGCACCGCCGCCGGTTCCGCCCGCACCGCCGGCGGATGTCCCGGTACCCGCACCGCCGGCGCCACCCGCACCACCGGTCGCGGTGCCGGTCGCGGTGCCGCCGTTGAGCTCTTCGACGAGGGCACCGCCGCCACCGCCGCCGCCACCGCCGCCGAATCCGCCGGCGCTCGTGCCGGCACCGCCCGCGCCGCCGGCACCGCCCGCACCGCCGGTCGCCCCGGTGCCCAGGCCGGCGCCGGAGCCACCGGTGCCGCCGGCGCCACCAGCGCCGTGCAGGCCGGCGAGGAGTCCGCCCAGGCCGCCCGTGCCGCCGGCTCCGCCTGCGCTTCCGTTGCCGGAGGTCGAGCCACTGAACACGCCTTCGGCACCGTCGCCGCCCTGGCCGCCGACGCCGCCGTTGCCTTTTTCGCCGGCGTTGCCACCGTCGCCGCCGCTACCGCCGGGACGGGTCGGGTCGTCGCTGTCCCAGCCGTCGCCACCGGCACCGCCGTGACCACCGCTGGCCTCCGCACCGAGCAGGCCCCAGTCACCGTCGGTGCCATCGGTGCCACGAGTGCCCCGCACACCGGGTGCGCCGCCGAGCCCGGCAAGCCCCCTGTTGCCACCGTCCCCGCCGTGGCCGCCATCCGGATTCACCATCGTGCCTGCGACGCCTACGCCACCGTTGCCCGCATCGCCACCGGCACCGCCGACACCGCCGTCGCCGCCGTCGCCGCGCGCTGCGGTGGTGGGGATGAACAAGAAGAGCCGGCCCTGACCAGCGTTCCCGCCGTCACCACCTTCGCCGCCCGCGGCACCGTTTCCACCGTTTTCGCCGTGCCCACCGCCGGCCGTGCCGGTGGCGCCGTCGTAGCCGTCACCGCCCTTGCCTCCGACGCCACCGGCGCCGCCGGCCCCGGCTTGGCCCAGGATCCACCCGCCGTCGCCGCCGTCGCCACCGCTGCCGCCCTTACCACCCGCGGTGGCCGCGAGCGTGGAGGTGCCGTCCTGGCCGTCCTGGCCGTTCGCGCCGACGCCGCCGGCACCGCCCACGCCGATGATCAGACCACCCCGACCGCCGTTACCACCGGCCCCGTCGTTGATCCAGAGCACTCCGACCCCACCGGCGCCACCATTGCCAAACCAGCCGGCTGCGCCACCGTCACCGCCGTTGAAGCCGCCGCCACCGTTGCCGATGAACCCGCCCCGGCCGCCGACACACGCCAGACCGGCGTTGCAGGTCTCGGCGGTCCAGCTGTATCCGTTACCGAACAGGATGCCCCCGTCAGGGTGGCTGGCGGTGCCGTCCCCGATGAGCAGCAGGTAGCCGATCCAGATTCGGAAGGGCGGAGCCGCCGCGGCGGGCGGCGTGGCCGCCGCGGCCGTCGAGAATGCGCCGACCAGTGCCTGCGATGCGGTATCGGAGCCCGGTTCTTCGACCTCGCGGCGGGCTGCGCCCATCGTCGCGCCCAGCAGCAGCGACTGTGCGCCCGGGGAATCAGCCGGGGTGCCGTCGGGCAGGTCTGAGTCGGCGCTGACCACGACGGCCACGATCGGTACTGCGCCCTTCGGAATGACCTGTGCCACAGCGTCTGTCAGCGGTACGGTCACCACCGGCAGCACGACCCCCGCGGACTGTTCGGCGGGCGCCGCGTCGGTCGCATCGTTGTTCGAGGTCGTGGTGGCGCCGCTCGTCGGCGCCGTGGTCGCCTGCGTCCGCAACCTTGATCCCGGCGAATGGTGTTGGGCGCGTGACCCCTTCGACCGTGCGTCGCGGGGCTCGGTTGGGTCACCCTCGGCCGTCGGGGCACCGGCGGTCGACTGATCACCGTCCGCAAGGGGATCTTGGTCATCCGACGGGTCGACGGGCGCTTCGCTTACCGGCTCGCTGTCGTCGTCACCGTCGAAATCGTCGTCATCATCGGCATCGTCATCGCCCGACTCGGCGCCGTCGTCTCCGGATTCGGAGTCCTCGGAACCGATACCCGAGGGTGATCCCGACCCCGCCGCGGGCGATCCCGGGCTCTTCGCCGACGATGGTGCGTCCTGCTTGTCCGAAGGACCCGTCGTGTCCGTCGTACCCGCCGTACCCGTCGCATCCGCTAACGCTGCCGGCATGAACGCGGTGACCGCTGCGCCCACGCCCAGTGCCACCGCCAGCGCGCCGACCCGGCCGACATACCTCGAGGCGGCACTCGGTTTCACCATGGCATGTCTGGGCGAGTACTTCGCCGAAGACAGCTTTGACCTGGAGTGCTTCGGTTTCCGCGCAGCGTTCATCGACAAATGTCCCCGTCCGTGAGTGCCCTGGCCCGCCAGCGCCGCACATCGCCACAGTGTGAGCAACGTTACAGATCTCGCTAAGCGTGGCAAAGGTAACACCCCGTCCGACCAAAGTCAGCAAAAATTAACGTTCGCACCGAACAATTTTGGCCGTGCCCCGTGGACCCGCCCCCGGATAAACCGATTGAACTGTGACTTTTCAACAATCGACGAGGGCGGCTGGCACGTGTCGGGTGGGCCGCTGCGACGGGTCACGTCGCCGTGAACAGCGCGAAAAGGACCCGGACGGCAGATAGAGCAAATTCGGCGCGCGGCCGGTGAAGCTTCGTCAGACTCGCCGGGTCGACATTCGACGGCGCGCTCACGGGCCCCGCCGGGTCGGCCCCGGGTGGCGTCGCGCAACCTGACATCACGTCGGGTTGGGACGGTCACGACACGTCCGCGCCGTTGGTGCCGGTCCAGACCTGGCCATCTGTCACCTGGCCGGCGCCGAGCCCCTTGAAGTAATCAGCCACGCCGCGTACAGGCCCGGGACAGCGGAGCTGTCACCGAGCGATGCACGCAGGCGTGGCTAATTCAGGATGACCCTAGGTCGAAATCAGTCCTGCTCGTCCTCTTTTTCCACGGGGACCCGGTAGGGGTCGGCGTCGCCGGCCGGGGTGGCGCCCTCTCGGGCACGCGCCAGGTCGGCGTCGGCCGCCCGCACCTTCGACAGCAGCTCTTCCATGCGGTTGGCCGCATCCGGGACGGTGTCGCGGACGAACGCCAGCGTCGGGGTGAAGCGCACCCCGGTGCCGGCGCCCACCTTGGAACGCAACACACCCTTGGCGCTCTCCAGTGCCGCCGCCGCGCCGGGATAGTCCGGCTCGTCCTCCAGCGTCGCTCCCAGCACCGTGTAGTACAGGGTGGCGTCGTGCAGGTCTGCGGTCACCTTCGCGTCGGTGATGGTCACACCGGCCAGCCGCGGATCCTTGATCTCGTACTCGATGGCCGAGGCCACGATCGTGGAGATCCGCTTGGCCAGCCGGCGTGCCCGTGCCGGATCGGCCATCAGGTACGCGCCTTCTCGACCAGCTCGTAGGTCTCGATGACGTCGCCTTCCTTGATGTCGTTGTACGTCAAGGTCAGACCACATTCGTAGCCCTCGCGCACCTCGGTGGCGTCGTCCTTCTCGCGCTTGAGCGAGGAGACCGTGAGGTTCTCGGCGACCACCACGTTGTCACGCAGCAGACGGGCCTTGGCATTACGCCGCATGATGCCCGACTGCACGAGGCAACCGGCGATGTTGCCGATCTTGGACGACCGGAAGATCGCCCGGATCTCGGCGCGGCCGAGCTCCTTCTCCTCGTAGACCGGCTTGAGCATGCCCTTGAGCGCGGCCTCGATCTCGTCGATCGCCTGGTAGATGATCGAGTAGTAGCGGATCTCCACCCCGTCGCGGTTGGCCAGCTCGGTGGCCTTGCCCTCGGCGCGGACGTTGAAGCCGATGATGATCGCATCCGAGGCCGACGCCAGGTTGACGTTGGTCTCGGTGACGCCACCGACACCACGGTCGATGACGCGCAGCTGCACCTCGTCGTCAATCTCGATGTTCATCAAGGCCTCTTCCAGCGCCTCGACGGTACCGGCGTTGTCGCCCTTGAGGATCAGGTTCAGCTGGCTGGTTTCCTTCAGCGCCGAATCCAGGTCTTCCAGGCTGATCCGCTTACGGCTGCGCGCGGCCAGCGCGTTGCGCTTGCGCGCGCTGCGCCGGTCGGCGATCTGGCGGGCGATCCGGTCCTCGTCGACGACCAGCAGGTTGTCGCCGGCACCGGGCACCGAGGTGAAACCGATGACCTGCACCGGACGCGAGGGCAGTGCCTCGGTGACGTCCTCGCCGTGCTCGTCGACCATGCGCCGGACACGTCCGTAGGCATCACCGGCGACGATCGAGTCACCGACCCGCAGCGTGCCGCGCTGGATCAGCACGGTCGCCACCGGGCCGCGGCCACGGTCCAGGTGCGCTTCGATGGCCACACCCTGGGCCTCCATGTCGGGGTTGGCCCGCAGATCCAGCGAGGCGTCCGCGGTCAGCAGGACCGCCTCCTCCAGCGCCTGGATGTTGACGCCGTTCTTCGCCGAGATGTCGACGAACATGGTGTCGCCGCCGTAGTCCTCGGCCACCAGGTTGTACTCGGTGAGCTGGGCCCGGATCTTCTGCGGGTCCGCGCCTTCCTTGTCGATCTTGTTGACCGCGACCACGATCGGCACGTCGGCCGCCTGGGCGTGGTTGATGGCCTCCACCGTCTGCGGCATGACACCGTCGTCGGCGGCGACCACCAGGATCGCGATATCGGTGGCCTTCGCACCGCGGGCACGCATGGCGGTGAACGCCTCATGACCGGGGGTGTCGATGAAGGTGATGAGACGCTCGGTGCCCTCATGCTCGACGGCGACCTGGTAGGCGCCGATGTGCTGGGTGATACCGCCGGCCTCGCCCTCGCGGACGTTGGCCTTGCGGATGGTGTCCAGCAGTCGGGTCTTGCCGTGGTCGACGTGACCCATGACGGTGACGACCGGCGGACGGAACTCCAGGTCCTCTTCGCCGCCCTCGTCCTCGCCGTAGGTGAGGTCGAAGGACTCCAGCAGCTCGCGGTCCTCGTCCTCCGGGGACACGACCTGTACGACGTAGTTCATCTCGCTGCCGAGCAACTCCAGCGTGGAGTCGTCCACCGACTGGGTGGCGGTGACCATCTCACCGAGGTTGAACAGCGCCTGCACCAGCGAGGCCGGGTTGGCGTTGATCTTGTCGGCGAAGTCACTCAGCGACGCGCCGCGGGCCAGCCGGATGGTCTCGCCGTTGCCGTGCGGCAACCGCACGCCACCGACGACCGGGGCCTGCATGTTCTCGTATTCGGCGCGTTTTGCCCGCTTCGACTTGCGGCCACGACGGACCGCGCCGCCGGGACGACCGAAGGCACCCGCGGCACCACCACGCTGACCGGGACGGCCACCGCCGCCACCGCCGCCGGGACGACCGCGGAAACCTCCGGCAGCCGCTCCACCCGCACCTGCGCCGGCACCGGCACCGCCGCCGGCGCCACCGCCGCGGTAGTTACCGCCGCCGCCACCGGCACCGCCGGGACGACCACCGGGCGCGGGACGACCGCCGGGACCGGGACGCGGACCGCCGGGACGGCCGACCGCGCCGGGACGGGCGCCGGGCGGACGCGGCGGCATGTTGCCGGGCGTCGGGCCCGGGCGCGGGCCGCCGCCGGGGCGCGGGCACCGGGACGGGGACCGCCGGGACCAGCGGCCGGACGCGGCGCCGGACGCTCGGCCGGCTGCTGCGAAGAGAACGGGTTGTTGCCGACCCGCGGGGCACGCGGAGCGGGCTTGGGACCCGGAGTCGGGCCGGGACGCGGACCGGGGGTCTGGGTACCGGCCGAGGCGGCGGGAGCCGCCGGGGCGGGGCCGGGAGTCGGCGCCGGACCGGGGGTCGACGGCTTCGGGCCAGGGGTCTGGGCCGGAGCCTCGGCCGCCGGAGCCTCGGGGGCGGCCGGCGTGGGCGCCGGGGCGGCCGGAGCCGGGGGTGCCGGCTGTGCCTGGGGTGCCTGGGGTGCCGGCTTCGGGCCGGGCTTGGGGCCACCCGACGGGGTGGCCGACTTGCCGGGCGCCTTCGGAGCGGGCGCGTCGGCGGGCGCGGCGGACTTGCCGCCACCGAACGATTCGCGCAGACGGCGGGCCACCGGGGCCTCCACCGTCGATGACGCGGACTTCACGAACTCACCCTGATCACTCAGCCGGGCGAGAACTTCCTTACTTGTGACACCGAGTTCCTTAGCCAACTCGTGCACGCGGGCCTTACCTGCCACTACTTCTCCTCATCTGGAGGCGTCAGCGGTGGTTGGGCCGCGCCTCGGTTTCAGCTATGACGCATGGTCATCGGGACTTCACGGTGTGCTCATGTTCTTCGCTACCTGTTCTCTGACCGGTGGGCGGATTCCTCGACGCCCTGACGGGCGTTGACGTACTCGACCACCGCGGATGTGTCCGGCGAACCGGTGATGCGCAACGCTCGAGCGAACGCTCGCCGACGGATCGCCGCCTCCAGACACTGCTGAGTGGGATGCAACCAAGCACCCCGCCCAGGCAGATTACCCGCTGAATCGACAATCACGGCGCAATTGCCGGGGCTGTCGGGTACAGCGGCCACTCGAAGCAGATCGACGGCCAGTTCTCGCTTCCGGCACCCCACGCACGTCCGCACCGGACCGTCGGGGCTCCGGTGCGCACGAGTCGGGATGACCGGAGTCTCGCGCTGGATCATTTGTCAGTCTACCGTCAGGAGTTCGCGCAGACAGAATCGCGTGTCGGGACGGGTCACCCGGCACCGGGTTCGGGCGACGCATCGCTGCGGATATCGATGCGCCAACCGGTGAGGCGGGCCGCCAACCTGGCGTTCTGCCCCTCCTTGCCGATGGCCAGCGACAGCTGGAAGTCCGGCACCACCACCCGGGCGGCCCGGGTGGCCTCATCGATGACGGTCACCGACACCACCTTGGCCGGGGAAAGCGCGTTGGCGACGAACCGGGCCGGATCCTCGTCGAAGTCGATGATGTCGATCTTCTCGCCGGACAGTTCGCTCATCACGTTGCGGACCCGCTGCCCCATCGGGCCGATGCAGGCGCCCTTGGCGTTCAGGCCGGCCACCCGCGACACGACGGCGATCTTGGACCGGTGCCCGGCCTCGCGCGCCACCGCGACGATGTCGACGGACCCGTCGGCGATCTCGGGGACCTCCAGCGCGAACAGTTTGCGCACCAGGTTCGGGTGCGTGCGGGACAACTCGATCTTGGGTTCGCGCGCCCCGCGGGACACGCCGATGACGTAGCAGCGCAGCCGGTCGCCGTGCTCGTAGGCCTCGCCGGGCACCTGCTCGGCGGGCCGGATCATGCCGTCGGAGCCCTTGGCCTCGGTGCCCACCCGGACCACCACGTTGCCGCGGGTGTTCTCCCGGGCGTCGCGCTGCACGACGCCGGCGACGATGTCGCCCTCGTGCGCGGCGAACTCGCCGTACATCTTCTCGTTCTCGGCGTCACGCAGCCGCTGCAGGATCACCTGACGCGCGGTGGTCGCCGCGATGCGGCCGAATCCCTCTGGAGTGTCGTCCCATTCGTTGATCAGGTTGCCGTCGGCGTCGGTCTCCCGAGCCATCACCCTGACCACGCCGGACTTGCGGTCCACGTCGATGCGCGCGTCGGCCTCGTGGCCCTCGGTGTGCCGGTACGCGGTCAACAACGCGGATTTGATGGTCTCCACGACGATGTCGACCGAGATGCCCTTGTCCGCCTCGATGGCATGCAATGCCGCCATGTCGATGTTCACTCGCCGTCCCCCTTTCCAATCTGCTCGATCAATTCCAGCTCACGCTTGTTCGGCGGTGAGAATTCCACTTGCACAACTGCTTTGGTGATCTCGCCGACGCTCAGCCGGCGCACCTCGAAGTCCTTGCCGGCTTGGACCACCAGGTCCACCGCCCCGTCGGCGGCCTGCCCGACACGACCGGTCACGCTCGTACCGTCGGCCAGCGCCGCCTCGACCTTGCGGCCGCGGGCCCGCCGGAAATGCTTCTCCGACGTCAGCGGGCGGTCGACGCCGCGGGAGGTGACCTCCAGGACGTAGGGGGCGAAATCGGTGTCGACGACATCGAGGGCCGCGGACGCCAGCCGGGACAGCGTCGCGACCGCGTCGAGGTCGAGACCGGTTTCAGAATCTGCGATGACGGTGATCCGCGGCGGGCGTCCGCCCCCGATCGTCACGTCCTCGACTTCGTAACCCGCGCGCGCGAACTCACCGTCGAGGAGCTCGATCACCTGCTCCCGGGTCGGGAGTCGCGCGGACCGCAGCGGGTCATCCGATGCCACGGCGAGCTCCTCATCTTGAGTTGTGCTGATGTCATGCGGGCACTTCTCCCGGGCCAACGGACCGGGGAATCGACTACCAAACGATACGCCAGCCGAGACACTGCTTTGGCCAAACGGACCTCAGCCGGGCGATCGGCGCAGGCCACCATGGCAGGATGTTCGACGTGCCGAGCGCCCCACCCACCCTGACCCGGCGCAGCCTGTTGATCTCCGCGGTCCCGGCGACCCTGGCCCTGGGACTGCTCGCCGGCAGCACAGCCTGCGCCCCGCCGCCGCCCCCGGCCGATCTCGCCGACCTGCGCACCCAGTTCGACCGGGCCAACGCCGACAGCCTGCTCGCCGGCGAGGCCGCCCTGGCGGCCCGGCCCCGCTGGTCGCCACGCTGACCGCCATCGCCGCCGAACGCACCGCGCACGCCCGCGCGCTGGCCGCCGAGATCACCCGGCTCACCGGCGGGGACGACCCGACCACGGCCACCAGCGCCACCCCGACCACCACCGCCGGGTCGACGCCGGCGGCCAGGCCGACGGTCACCGCGGTGGCCCGGGCGCTGCGCGAGTCCGCCGACGAGGCCGCCCGGCTGGCCGCCCGGCTGGCGGGCTACCGGGCCGGGCTGCTCGGCTCCATCGCCGCGTCCTGCACCGCGTCCTACCAGGTGGCCCTCGGCGATCCGGAGAACAAGTCATGACCTCGGCCGAACCAACCCCGGACCCGAACCGGCCCGAGGATGCCGCGCACGCCGCCCTGTTCGACGCGGTGGCCGCCGAGCACGGCGTCATCTACGGCTACGGCGTGGTGTCGGCACACTCCACACCCGAGGACAACGCACTGGTCGCCGAGGCGATGGCCCAGCACCGGGCCCGCCGCGAGGCGGCTCTGGAGCTGCTCGCCGACCGCTCGGTGACCGCCCCGCTGCCGGCCGCCGGCTATCAGCTGCCGATGGAGGTCACCGATCCCAGCGATGCCGCCGAGCTGGCGGTGCGGATGGAGTCCGATACCGCGACCGCCTGGCGGGCCGTGCTGGAACAGGCCACCGACGAGCAGGACCGCGAGTTCGCGGTGACCGCGATGACGCAGGCCGCGGTGCTGGCCGCCCGGTGGAATCAGGTGCTCGGGACCACCCCGGTCACCGTCGCCTTCCCGGGCGGCCCGGAGACCACCGGCTGATTCGCTAGCCGCGGAGCGCGGCGGCCACCTCGGCGGCCGCCCCGTCGACCGCGAGTTCGCGGGCCTCGCCGGTGAACCGGTTGCGCAGCTCGACCACGCCGTCGGCCCAGCCCCGCCCGACCACCACGATCCAGGGCATACCGAGCAGCTCGGCGTCCTTGAACTTCACCCCCGGCGAGGCCGTGCGGTCGTCGAAGAGCACCTCGAAGCCCAGCCGGGACAGCTCGCCGGCCAGTTCGGTCGCACCCTCGCGGGCCCCGGCGTCCTTGTTGGCGATCACCACGTGCACGTCGAATGGCGCGACCGCACTCGGCCAGCGCAGGCCGATCTCGTCGTGCTGCTGTTCGGCGATGACGGCGACCATCCGGGACACCCCGATGCCGTAGGAGCCCATGGTCAGGCGCACCGGTTTGCCGTTCTCGGCGAGCACGTCGGCGCTGAACGCCTCGGTGTACTTGCGGCCCAGCTGGAAGATGTGGCCGATCTCGATACCGCGCGCCGAGGCGAGCGGGCCGGCACCATCCGGGGACGGATCGCCGTCGCGGACCTCGGCGGCCTCGATGGTGCCGTCCGGGGTGAAGTCGCGGCCCGCGACCAGACCCACCACATGCTTGTTGGGCGCGTCGGCGCCGGTGATCCAGGACGTACCGGACACCACCCGAGGATCCACCAGGTAGCGGACCCCGTTGTCCTGCAACGCCTTCGGGCCGACGTAGCCCTTTACCAGGAACGGGTTGGCGGCGAAGTCGGCGTCGTCGAGCAGCGCGAACTCGGCCGGCTCCAGCGCCGCGTCGAGCCGCTTCTCGTCGACCTCCCGGTCACCGGGCACCCCGATGCCGAGCAGTTCCCACTCCCCGCCCGGCAGCCGGGTCTTGAGCAGCACGTTTTTCAACGTGTCGGCGGCGGTGACCTGGCGGCCCTCGAACTGCGGTAGCGCGGCGGAGTTGGCCCAGTCCACCAGGGTGGCGATGGTCGGGGCGTCCGGCGTGTCGTACACGGTGGCCGCGGGCCGGCCCTCGATCGGCAGCGGCTCGGGCGCCCGGGTGATCACGGCCTCGACGTTGGCGGCGTACCCGGACTGCAGGCAGCGCACGAAGGTGTCCTCACCGACCTCGCTCTCGGCCAGGAACTCCTCCGACGCGCTGCCGCCCATCGCCCCGGACGTCGCCGAGACGATGACGTACTTGACGCCGAGCCGGTCGAAGATGCGCTGGTAGGCCTCGCGGTGCTTGTGGTAGGCGGTCTTGAGGCCGTCGTCGTCGACGTCGAAGGAGTAGGAGTCCTTCATGACGAACTCGCGGCCGCGCAGGATCCCGGCCCGCGGACGCGCCTCGTCCCGGTACTTGGTCTGCACCTGGTACAGGATCACCGGGAAGTCCTTGTAGGAGGAGTACTCCCCCTTGACGGTCAGGGTGAACAGTTCCTCGTGGGTGGGCCCGAGCAGGTAGTCGTTGTTGCGCCGGTCCTGCAGCCGGAACAGGGTGTCGCCGTACTCGGTCCAGCGGTTGGTGGTCTCGTACGGGGCGCGCGGCAGCAGCGCGGGCAGCAGGATCTCCTGGCCGCCGATGGCGTTCATCTCCTCGCGGACGATGTTCTCGATCTTGCGCAGCACCCGCAGGCCCAGCGGTAACCAGCTGTAGATCCCCGGGCCGACGGCGCGGACGTAGCCGGCGCGGATCAGCAGCTTGTGACTGGGGACTTCGGCGTCTGCGGGATCGTCACGCAGGGTTCGCAGGAACAGCTCGGACATACGGGTGATCACGAGCGATCAGCCTAGTCCCGGCCCTCCCAGGTGCAGACGCACACCTCGTTGCCTTCGGGGTCGGCGAGCACCCAGAACGCCGGCGCCGCCGCTGCGGACACCAGCCGGCCGCCGGCGGCCAGGGCCGCGTCGATGCGGGCCCGGGCGTGTTCGGGCGGGACGTCGACGTCGATGTGGATCCGGTTGCGGTGCTCGTGGCGGGCCGGTCCATCTGCTGGAACCAGATCACCGGCCCGCGGTGCAGCGGGTCGACCAGGGCGCCGGGCGGCAGGTCCGGCGGCTGCGGGTCGGCCGCGTACCCGGTGACGGCCCGCCAGAACGGGCGCACGGCGGGAATGTCGAGCGCGTCGATGGCGATCTCGATGGTCTGCGGCGCGGCGGTGCCCTCGCCCGGGGTGGTGGGCAGGTCGATGGCGTCCAGCGCCGCGCTGATCCGCCGGGCCAGGCCCAGGTCGAGTGCGGTCACCGCGGCGGTGGCCCGGTCCTGCAGGCCGAGGACGACGCGCCGGTCGGTCAGGTCCACGCGCAGGTGGCCGGCCCCGTCGGCGCCCGTGGCGGCGGCCGCGGCGGCCGCGGCGCGCACCGCCGCATCCAGCGTGTCGACGGGAACGTGGGTGACCAGCTCGCCCAGCACGAGACGCCAGCCGATCGGGTCGACCGCCACCGAGCACTGCTGCCGGGTGGGTCGCGTATCAGCGGGTTTATCCACAGGAATCATCCACAAGTGTGGAGAAATAACATGCTTGTGATTTTTCGGGCATGACGCTCAGAGGCGCTCTATCGTGGGCGCGCGCCGGGCCGAAATCGCAATGACCAGCCATTACCCGGTAACGCGCGAACCCAAACCTGCATTCCCGAATGTGTTTGACCCGAACCGGCCGGCGCGGGCCGTCCTCAGTGCTCGAGCTCTCCGGCGTCGATAGCGTCCTTGACCTCTTGGGCGTGCGCGACCTCTTCGGCCGAGTACCGGATGAACAGCGCGACCGCACCCACCACGACGGCGACCGCGGCCACCCACAGCAGGCCATAGGTGTAGCCCTGGTCCAGGGCGTGCAACTGCTCGGGGTTCATGTTCTTCACCGGGCCGGTGGTACCCCCGAGGTACAGCGTCCGGGAGGTGATGACGGCCTGGACGATGGCCAACACCACCGGGCCGCCGAGGTTCTGCAGCATCAGCGCGATCGCCGAGACCGGACCGATCTCGTCGAAGCCCACCCCGGCGATCGCCGACACCGTCAGCGGCACCACGATCATGCCGATGCCGAAACCGCCCACGGTGATGGGCAGCACCAGGTTCGGGAAGTACGGGATGTCGCCGTGCAGCGTGGAACCGTAGATCATGGCGGCCAGCACCAGCACGCCGCCGGAGATCACCAGCCAGCGCGGCGCGAACCGGCTCACCAGCTGCGAGGACACCCCGAGGCCGATGCCCAGCGCGATCACGAACGGGATGAAGCCGATCCCGGCGCGCAGTGCGCTGTAGCCCATGATGTCCTGCACGTACAGGCCGATCAGCACGGTCAGCGTGAACATCACGCCGCCGGCCAGGAAGACCGCCGCGAAGGTGGCCACCCGATTACGGTCGCGGAACAGGGAGAACGGCACCACCGGGTTCTCCGCGGTGCGCTCGGCGTACAGGAACGCCAGACCGAAGATGCCGGCCGCGGCCAGCGAGGCCAGCGTCAGCGGGGACATCCAGCCCTTCTCCGGGCCCATCGAGAAACCGAACACCGCGGCGGTGCAGGTCAGGGTGGCCAGGATGGCGCCCGCGGCGTCGAGCTTCATCCGCGCCTTGGTGGTCTCGGTCAGGTGGGTGCGGGCCAGGTACAGCATCACCAGGCCGATCGGCACGTTGACCAGGAACGCCCAGCGCCAGGACACCTCGGTGAGGGCGCCGCCGACGACCAGGCCCATCACCGAGCCGACGCCGGTCATGGCGGCGAAGACGGCGGTGGCCGAGTTGCGGGCCGGGCCCTTGGGAAAGGTGGTCGCGATCAGCGCCAGGCCGGTCGGCGAGGCGATGGCCGCGCCGACGCCCTGCAACAGGCGGGCGATGACCAGGGTGGCCTCGTCCCAGGCCACACCGCACAGCACGGAGGCGATGGTGAACAGCGTGACGCCGACGATGAAGGTGCGCTTGCGGCCGATGGTGTCGCCGAGGCGGCCACCCAGCAGCATCAGGCCACCGAAGGTCAGCACATAGGCGGTGATCACCCAGCTGCGACCGGCGTCGGAAAGGCCCAGCTCATCCTGGATCTTAGGAAGCGCGACGATCGCGACGGTGCTGTCCATGGTCGCAAGCAACTGCATACCACCGATGGCAATCACGGCCGCGATGAAGTTCCAGGGCGGCAACCATGCGGGTAACCTGCTGTTTTGTCGCATATCTCCCCGGCCTACAGGTACTGGCAAGGCCCGGTTGCTGCCGTCTGCGTCGTCCCGGCGGCCGGATTTGCGTCCGGCGTCGTTGAGAGCAGTCATACCGGGCTACTTTACAGTAATCTTAGAAATCCTTTAGTTACTGAAGCCCGCCACGGCGCCGATCACGATGATCGCCGGGGGCCGAATACCCTCCGAACGTACCCGCTCCCCCACGTCCGACAGCGTGGCACGCAATGTTCGTTGTGCGGCCGTCGTCCCGTGCTGCACCACCATCACCGGCGTATCCGCAGGTCGACCGCCCGCCAGCAGCACCTGGGCGAAAAGCTCGATTCGTTCCACGGCCATCAGCAAAACGATCGTTCCGGACATCGCGGCCAGTGCATCCCAATTCACTAACGATTCGGGATGGTCGGGCGCAACATGCCCGCTGACCACCACGAACTCGTGTGTGACGTGCCGATGCGTGACCGGAACACCGGCCAGCGCGGGCACGGCTATGGCGCTGGTCACACCCGGCACCACGGTGACCGGCACGCCGGCCTCGGCGCACGCGATGACCTCTTCGTAGCCGCGGGCGAACACGAACGGGTCCCCGCCCTTGAGCCGGACCACGAACTTGCCTTCCTTGGCCCGCTCGATCAGGACGTTGTTGATCGCCTCCTGCGCCATCGCCCGGCCGTACGGGATCTTCGCGGCGTCGATCACCTCGACGTGCGGGGGCAGCTCGGCGAGCAGCTCCGGCGGGGCGAGCCGGTCGGCGACCACCACGTCGGCGTGGGCCAGCAACCGCCGGCCGCGCACCGTGATCAGTTCCGGGTCGCCCGGTCCCCCGCCGACCAGCGCGACGCCCTCGCGCACGACATCGTCATCGGCGCTGCGGTCGGTGATCACCCCGCGCTGCAGCGCGTCGTGAATGGCCGAGCGGATGGCCGCCGAGCGGCGGTGCTCACCGCCGGCCAGCACACCGACCGACAGGCCCTCGTACTCGAAGGTGGCCGGGGTGACCGCGGTGCCCTCGCGGGCCACATCGGCGCGCACGCAGAAGATGCGCCGCCGTTCGGCGCCGGCCACGATGGCGGCGTTGACCTCCGGATCGTCGGTGGCGGCCAGCACATACCAGGCGCCGTCGAGATCCTCGTCACGGAATTCCCGCAGTGACAGGGTGATCGGCGCGAAGGCCTCCACCGCGGGGCTGGCTTCGCGGGCGATGACGTGCACGTCGGCGCCGGCGGCGATCAGCAGGGGCAACCGTCGTTGGGCCACCGTGCCGCCACCCACCACGACGACCTTCCGGCCGTCCAGACGCAGGCCGACCAGGTAGGCGTTCTCTGTCACCCGCCGAGCTTAAAGGTTGCGCCCGCGGCGACGAAGCGGGAGATGGCGTGTGGATGTGCGGCCGGGTGTGTATGCAGGTAACCGGCGTGCACCCCGCCGTGCACCACACCGTCGCCGACCTGCTGGCCGGCGGCCGAGCGGAACGCCCACGCGCTCGGATAGTCGTGGGCGAAAGTGACTGCGGTGCGATGGAATTCGTGACCGCTGACCCGCTCGCCGACGGTGTGCAGACTCGAGTCGGTGACCGCCACCGCGTCCCGGTAGCCCAGCGTGAGCCGTTCGGTGAACCGCGCCGACCCGGCCAGCGCGCCGCACATCGGCACCCCGTCCAGGTCGTCGACCAGATACGTCAGCCCGGCGCATTCGGCGTGCACCGGGGCGCCGGCCCCGGCCAGCGCCCGGATCTGGGTGCGCACCGGCTCATTGGCCGACAGCTCGGCGGTGAACTGTTCGGGGAAGCCGCCCGGGACGACCAGCGCCGCGGTACCGGCGGGCAGCGGGTCGACCAGCGGGTCGAAGTCGACGACGTCCGCGCCGGCGGCGACCAGCAGCTCCCGGTGCTCGGCGTACCCGAAGCTGAACGCCCGGCCGGCGGCCAGCGCGACCGTCACACCGGGATGCGCCTCGGCGGACTGCGGGGACCAGGCCGACGCGCTCACCGAGGCGGTGGCGGCCGCCGCCACCGCAGCGACGTCCACGTGGGCGGCCACCAGTTCGGTCATGGCGATCACCGCGCGCTGCGCCAGTGCGCCGTACTCGACGGCGGTCACCAGACCCAGGTGCCGCGACGGCACCTCCAGTTCCGCGGCCCGCGGGATCGCGCCCAGCACCGGCACCCCAACCTGTTCGCAGGCCTGGCGCAGCACCGCCTCGTGCCGCGGCGTACCGACCCGGTTGAGGATCACCCCGGCCATCCGGATCGAGGTGTCGAAGGTCGAAAACCCATGCAGCAGAGCCGCGATGCTGTGACTTTGGCCACGGGCATCGACGACCAGCAGCACCGGGGCGCCGAGCAGGCCGGCCACCTGTGCGGTGGAGCCCTGGGCCGGCCCCATCCCGTCCGGGGCGATCCGGCCGTCGAACAGCCCCATCACGCCTTCGACGACGGCGATGTCGCAGCCCGCGGTGCCGTGCCGGTACAGCGGCCCGATCAGCGGTTCGCCGACCAGCACCGGGTCCAGGTTGCGCCCCGGCAGCCCGGTCGCCAGCGCGTGGTAGCCGGGGTCGATGAAGTCGGGGCCGACCTTGAACGGTGCGACCCGGTGCCCGGCGCGGCGCAGGGCACCCATCAAACCCGTTGCCACCGTGGTCTTCCCGCTCCCGGATGCGGGGGCGGCGATGACGACCGCCGGGGTCCTCACCACTCGATGCCGCGCTGGCCCTTGCGGCCGGCGTCCATCGGATGCTTGACCTTGGTCATCTCGGTCACCAGGTCGGCGGCATCGATCAGCGCCTGCGGGGCGTCCCGGCCGGTGATCACCACATGCTGGTTGCCGGGCCGGTCGGCCAGCGTGGCGATCACCTCGTCGACGGAGATCCAGCCCCACTTCAGCGGATAGGTGAACTCGTCGAGCACGTAGAAGTCGTGACGCTCTTCGGCGATCCGGCGGCTGATCTCGGCCCAGCCGTCGCGGGCGGTCTCGGCGTGGTCGATTTCGCTCCCGTGCTTGCGGGTCCACGACCAGCCCGAGCCCATCTTGTGCCACTGCACCGGGCCACCGACCCCGTGCTCTTCGTGCAGCTTGCCGAGTTCGCGGAACGCGCTCTCCTCGCCGACCTTCCACTTGGCGCTCTTGACGAACTGGAACACCGCGACGTCGAAGCCCTGGTTCCAGGCGCGCAGCGCCATCCCGAACGCGGCGGTCGACTTGCCCTTGCCGGGCCCGGTGTGCACGGCCAGCAGCGGCGCGTTGCGGCGGGCCTTGGTGGTCAGCCCGTCGTTCGGCACGGTCAGCGGTTGTCCCTGTGGCATGGGTGTCTCCTATGCAGCGGTCTTGACCAGCGAGGTCAGCTCACCGGCCTGCAGATGGGCCAGCCGCACCGCCGGAGCGTGCAGCTGCCGGGCCAGTTCCTCGGCCAGACCCAAACGCACAAAAGAGGTCTCGCAATCCACCACCACCGCGGCGGCGCCCTCCGCGACCAGCAGCCGGGCCGCGGCACGGGTGCGGCCCAGCGGGTCCGGGCCACCGGTGGCCCGCCCGTCGGTGAGCACCACCACCAGCGGGCGCCGGGCGCGGTCGCGCGCCTTCTCCCGCAGCACCACATCGCGGGCGGCCAGCAGCCCTTGCGCCAGTGGGGTTTTGCCGCCGGTGTCGAAGCGGGCCAATCGGCGCCCGGCGATGTACACCGAGGAGGTCGGCGGCAGCAGCACATCGGCGCGCTGCCCGCGGAAGGTGATCACCGCGACCTTGTCGCGGCGCTGATAGGCATCGCGCAGCAGCGACAACGCGGCCCCGCCGACCGCGGACATCCGGTCCCGCGCGGCCATCGACCCGGAGGCGTCGACGACGAAGATGACCAGGTTGCCTTCCCGGCCCTCCCGCACCGCGCGCCGCACATCGTCGGGGCGCACCCGGGGCCGGCCGGCCCGGCGCTGGTTGTGCACCGCGGCCAGCACGGTCGCGAACAGGTGGGTGCCGTGGCCCGCACCGGGCACGTCGGTGGCGCCGACGGTGCTGCCGGTGCGGTTGCGGGCCCGGGATCGCCGGCCCGGGGCGCCCTCACCGACACCGGGCACCACCAGCGGCCGGGTCCGGAAGGTCGCCGACGGCGGTGCGCTGGAACGGGTCTGCGGCGCGGCGGCCGGTTTCCTGTCCGGCGCCTGCCCCGTCTCGCCGGCCTGCCCGTCGGTCTGCGGAGCCTCCCCGGGCGCGTCCGCGCCGCCGCCGGGCGGTTCCGGATCGGGATCGGGGTCGGGATCGTCCTGGGTCTGCGACAGCGCCTCGTCGAGGCGGTCGGGGTCCAGGCCCGGGTCGTCGAACGGGTCGCGGCGCCGCCGGTGCGGCAGCGCCAGTTCGGCGGCCACCCGGATGTCCTCCTCGGCCACCGTGGCCGCTCCGCGCCAAGCGGCGTGCGCCACCGCGGTGCGCGCCAGCACCAGGTCGGCCCGCATCCCGTCCACGTCGAAGGCCGCACACAACGCCGCGATGCGGCGTAACTCGTTGTCGCCCAACATCACATCGCCGACGGCGGCGCGCGCGGCGGCGATCCGGCCGGCCAGTTCGGCATCGTCGTCGGCGTAGCGGGCCGCGAAACCGGCCGGGTCCGCCTCGAACGCCATCCGTGACCGGATGACCTCGACGCGGACGTCGACATCGCGGGAGGCGGCCACGTCCACGGTCAGCCCGAACCGGTCCAGCAGCTGCGGACGCAGTTCGCCCTCTTCGGGATTCATGGTGCCGATCAACACGAAACGGGCATCGTGCGAATGCGATACGCCGTCCCGTTCGATGTGCACCCGGCCCATCGCGGCCGCGTCGAGCAACACGTCGACCAGGTGATCGTGCAGCAGGTTGACCTCGTCGACGTAGAGCACCCCGCCGTGCGCACGGGCCAGCAGACCCGGGGAGAACGCGTGCTCACCGTCGCGCAGCACCTTCTGCAGATCCAGCGAACCGACCACCCGGTCCTCGGTCGCGCCGATCGGCAACTCGACGAGCCGGGCGTCGTCGTCGACCCGGGCCAGCACCGCGGCCAGCGCGCGCACCGCGGTGGACTTGGCGGTCCCCTTCTCCCCGCGGATCAGCACGCCGCCGATATCGGGGCGCACCGCGCACAGCACCAGCGCCAGCCGCAACCGCTCATGGCCGACCAGCGCACTGAACGGATAGTGCACCACGGTCACAGGACCACCGCTCCCGGCCGGATCATCGGCACATGCGGGATGCCGTCCTCCACATACTCATCGCCGTCCCGGACGAACCCGTGCGCGGCGTACAGGTCCACCAGATAGGTCTGCGCGTCGATGCGGCACGGGTGGTTACCCACCTCGGCGACGGCGGCCTGGATCAGCCGGGTGGTGTGCCCGTGGCCACGGTCGGCGCGCTTGGTGCACACCCGGCCGATCCGGAAGACCTTCTCCCCGCCGGGGTGTTCCTCCATCAAGCGCAACGTCGAGATCACTTGGCCGTCAGCACCTTCCAGCCAGAAGTGGCGGGTTTCGGCCAGCAGGTCGCGGCCGTCGAGCTCGGGGTACGGGCAGGCCTGCTCGACGACGAACACCTCGACCCGCAGCCTGAGCAGCTGGTAGAGGGTGGCGGCGTCCAGGTCCTTGGCCCAGCTGCGGCGCAACGCAACCGTCATGGCGCGGCCTCCGTCACACGGTTGCGGGTTCGTCCAGCTTGAGCACCTTGGTACCCCAGTCCCATACCTCGCGGAACAGCGCGGGTTCCCCGGACAGCTTGGTGCCCAACGACGGGATCATCTCCTTCAGCTTGGGAACCCAGCCCTGGTACTGGTCGGCGAAGCAGCGCTCCATCACCTCGAGCATGGCCGGCACCGCGGTGGAGGCGCCCGGGGAGGCACCCAGCAGACCGGCGATGCTGCCGTCGGCCGCGGACAGCACGGTGGTGCCGAACTCCAGCACCCCGCCGGCGCCCTTGCGCCGGATGACCTGCACCCGCTGCCCGGCCACATCCAGCTCCCAGTCCGAATCGACTGCGCTGGGCGCGAATTCACGCAGCGTGTCGACCCGGGCGCTTTCGCTGAGCAGCAGCTGACCGATCAGGTACTTCAGCAGGCCGGTCTCGGTCAGGCCGACGCCCAGCATCGAGGCCAGGTTGTCCGGCTTGACCGATAGCGGCAGATCGGTGACCTTGCCCTGCTTGAGGAACTTCGGGGACCAGCCGGCGAACGGGCCGAACAGCAGCCAGGACTTGCCGTTGATCACCCGGGTGTCCAGGTGCGGCACCGACATCGGCGGGGCGCCCAGCGGCGGCAGGCCGTACACCTTGGCCTGGTGCCCGGCGGTCAGCTCCTGGTTGCCGGTGCGCAGGAACGCGCCGCCGACCGGGAAGCCGCCGAAGCCCTTGGCCTCCTTGATGCCCGCCTTCTGCAGCAGCGGCAGCGCACCGCCGCCGGCGCCGACGAACACGAACTTGGCGTTGATGGTGCTCTTGGCCCCGGTGCGGCGGTTGGTGACCTTGACCGTCCAGGTGCCGTCCGAGCCCTGGCGCAGATCGCGCACATCGTGGCCGAACAGCGTGGTCATCCCCTGGCTCGCCGAGTAGCCGAGCAGCTGGCGCGACAGCGAACCGAAGTCCACGTCGGTGCCGGCCTGGGTCCAGTTCAGCGCGACCGGATCGCGGAAGTCGCGCTTGGCCGCCATGAACGGCAGCCGGCGGGTGAACTCGTCGCGGTCGTCGATGAACTCCATCGTCGAGAACAGCGGGTTGCTCACCAGCGCGTCGTAGCGGGCGCGCAGGTACTCCACGTTGGCCGCGCCCTGCACGAAGCTCACGTGCGGGATCGGGTTGAGGAAGTTGCGCACGTCGGGCAGCACACCGTTCTCCACGGCGTAGGCCCAGAACTGCCGGGAGACCTGGAACTGCTCGTTGACCGTGATGGCCTTGGCGGTGTCGATCGTGCCGTCGGACTTCTGCGGCGTGTAGTTCAGCTCACAGAGCGCGGAATGCCCGGTGCCGGCGTTGTTCCACGGATCGCTGCTCTCGGCGGCGGCACCGTCGAGTCGCTCGATCAACGTGATCGACCAGTCGGGCTCCACCAGCCGCAGCAGGGCGCCGAGGGTGGCGCTCATGATTCCCGCGCCGACGAGCACCACGTCCGTCTTAGCTACTTTCGTGTCAGACACCCAATAAGGTTATCCCGCCGCCGGCATGGCAAGCGGCCGGGCTGTGCGGGTCACTAGAGTGGCTGGCGTGACCGGCTGGGAGCCTGACGTCTTACCCGGCTATCGGCAGCGGCCGCTGGCTCTGGGCACCGACCCCGACGGGGAGGGTGAACTGGTCGCCACCCTGGTGCGCCGGGGTGCGCCGCCGGCACGGGGCGAGCGTGCGATGTTGCTGGTGCACGGTTACACCGACTACTTCTTCCACACCGAACTGGCCGATCACCTGGCCGGCCGCGGTTTCACCGTGTACGCCCTGGACCTGCCCAAGTGTGGCCGGTCCCGGCGCGCCGGCCAGACCCCGCACTTCACCTCCGACCTGGCCCACTACGACCCGGCGCTGCGGGCGGCGCTGGAGGTCATCGGCGCCGACGACACCCTGGTCTACGGGCATTCCGCCGGCGGGCTGATCGTCTCGCTGTGGCTGGACCGGCTGCGCCGGTGCGGTGAACTCGGCCCGGTCAGCGGCCTGGTGCTCAACAGCCCGTTCTTCGATCTGCACGGGCCGGCCATCCTGCGCACCCCGCCGACCTCGGCGGCGCTGCGGGCGCTGGCCCGGTTCCGGGGCACCCAGGTGGTACGCAAGCCGACCCCGAACGGGTACGGCACCAGCCTGCATCGCGACTACTTCGGTGAGTTCGAGTACAACCTGGAGTGGAAACCGGTCGGCGGGTTCCCGGTCACCTTCGGCTGGATCAACGCGATCCGGCGCGGGCAGCGGATGCTGCACCGCGGCCTGGACGTCGGGGTGCCCAGCCTGATCCTGCGTTCGGACCACAGCGTCGCCGAGTCCGGCGATCCCGCGCGGATCCAGCGCGGCGACGCGGTCCTCGACGTCACCCAGATCGCCCGCTGGACCGGGTGCGTGGGCAACCGGCTGACCGTGGTGCCCGTCGCCGACGCCAAACACGATGTCTTCCTGTCGCTGCCCGAACCGCGGGCGGTGGCCTACCGCGAACTAGACGCCTGGCTGGACGGGTACCTCCGCAGCCGCAGCACGACCAACCCCCAGACCGGATAGAGGACGGCCCGCGTGGAGCACTACGACCTGACCATCATCGGCACGGGTTCGGGGAACAGCATCCCGGATACGGACTTCGATTCCCGCTACGCCGATATGCGCATCGCGATCTGCGAGCAGGGCACCTTCGGCGGCACCTGCCTGAACGTCGGCTGCATCCCGACGAAGATGTTCGTCTACGCCGCCGAGGTCGCCCACACGGTGCGGGAGAGTTCCCGGTTCGGGATCGACGCGCACATCGACAAGGTGCGCTGGCCCGACATCGTGTCCCGGGTGTTCGGCCGCATCGACCCGATCGCCCAAGGCGGCGAGGCCTACAAGCGCAGCCTGCCCAACATCGACGTCTACGGCAGCCACACCCGGTTCACCGGCATCGCCGACGGCCGGTACACGCTGCGCACCGAGGACGGCGCGGAGTTCAGCAGCGATCAGGTGGTGCTCGCCGCGGGTGCCCGCGCGGTGGTGCCGCCGGCCATCACCGAGTGCGGGGTCAAGTACTACACCAGCGACAACGTGATGCGGATCGACGAGCTGCCCGAGCACATGGTGATCGTCGGCGGCGGGTTCGTGGCCGCCGAGTTCGCGCACGTGTTCTCCTCCCTCGGGGTGAAGGTGACCATGGTGGTGCGCGGCCCCGGCCTGCTGACGCACTGCGATGACACGCTCTGGCACCGGTTCACCGAACTGGCCGCCGCCAAATGGGATCTGCGCACGCACGTCAACGTGATCGGCTCCAGCCCGTGCGAGGGCGACGGGGTGCTGCTGCGCCTCGACGACGGCACCGAGCTGGCCGGCGACGCGCTGCTGGTGGCCACCGGGCGCCAACCCAACGGCGATCTGCTCGACGCCGAACTGGCCGGGGTCCGGGTGGACGACGGGCAGGTGGTGGTCGACGAGTACCAGCGCACCTCCGCGCGCGGCGTGTGGGCGCTGGGCGATGTGTCCTCGAAGTTCCAGCTCAAACATGTGGCCAACCACGAGATGCGGGTGGTGCGGCACAATCTGCTGTGCGACTGGGACGACACCGCGGCCATGGTGCCCAGCGATCACCGGTACGTGCCGTCGGCGGTGTTCACCGACCCGCAGTTGGCCACCGTCGGGCTCACCGAAGCGCAGGCCCGCGAGGCCGGCCATGACATCGTGGTGAAGGTTCAGGACTACAGCGCCACCGCCTACGGCTGGGCGATGGAGGACAAGACCGGGATCGCCAAGTTGATCGGCGACCGTACCACCGGCAAGTTGCTCGGCGCGCACATCATGGGCTATCAGGCCTCCTCGATCATCCAACCGCTGATCCAGGCGATCAGCTTCGGCCAGACCGCCAAAGAGGTTGCCACCGGCCAGTATTGGATCCACCCGGCACTGCCGGAGGTGGTCGAGAACGCGTTGCTCGGTCTCACCGAATAGACCTCAGCCGGTGACGGTGAAACCCCAGGGCAGTTCGAGCCGGTGCGCGGCCAGCAGCGCGGCATCGCCGAGGATCTCGGCCATCGGCCCGTCGCCGACCACCCGCCCCCCATCCAGAATCACTGCGCGGGAACACAACTGGGCGGCATACGGCAGGTCGTGGGTGACCACCAGCAGGGTGGCAGCCAACCCGGACAGGGTCTCGGCGAGAACACGTCGCGCCTGCGGATCGAGATTGGCCGACGGTTCGTCGAGCACCAGGATGTCGGGATCGCAGGCCAGCACGGTGGCCAGCGCGGCGCGGCGGCGCTGCCCCAGCGACAGGTGCGCGGGGCTGCGCTCGGCGTGCTCGGTCATCGAGACCGCGGCCAGCGCCTCGGCCACCCGGCGGGTCAACTCGGCCCCGCCGACCCCGAAGTTCGCCGGCCCGAACGCCACATCCTGGGCGACCGTCGGCATGAACAACTGATCGTCGGGATCCTGG
Organism: Mycolicibacterium aurum; assembly: GCA_900078775.1. Classification (GTDB taxonomy): domain Bacteria; phylum Actinomycetota; class Actinomycetes; order Mycobacteriales; family Mycobacteriaceae; genus Mycobacterium; species Mycobacterium aurum_A. The sequence continues at coordinate 1,243,665 of LT549889.1, read as the reverse complement.
AAGACCAGCCCGACACGGCGGCGGATCTCCCGCAGCGTCTTGCGCCCCACCGTGGTCTCGCCGATGGTCACGGTGCCCCGGGTCGGGGTGAGCACACCGTTGAGCGCGAGCATGAGCGTGGTCTTGCCGGCCCCGTTCGGCCCGAGCACGGCGACCCGCTCCCCCGCCGCCACCTCGAGGTCGACGCCGGCCAGGGCCCGGTGCCCGTCGGGATAGACGTGCTCGAGCCCGGCCACCCGGACGGCGGCGTGGCTCACCGCAGCACCCACGCCGATGCGGACACCGTGAGCGCGGCCGCCGCGGGCAGCAGGGCCACCGACCAGTCCGCGGCCCGGGCCCGGGCCGTGCCGAGCGCCAGTTCGGGTACCCGGCCGTCGAATCCGCGCGACAGCATGGCCAGATAGACCCGTTCGCCGCGCTCATAGGACCGCAGGAAGAGCACCCCGATGCCGCGCGCGACGGCGCCGGCCTGGTGCAACAGCCGCGGCGAGTCCCCACGGGACAGCCGGGCCATCCGCATCCGGCGCGCTTCGTCACCGAGCACGTCGATGTAGCGGATCATCAGCACCAGCATCGAGGTCACCAGGGCGGGTACCCCGAGCCGGCTCAGCGCGACGGGCAGTTCCCGCGCCGAGGTGGTGGCCGCCACCGTCAGCGAGGCGGCCACACCCAGGGTGCCCTTCACCACGATGCCCCACGCGGCCCACAACCCACCGACCGAAAGCTCGACCCCGGCGACGGTGATCCGTGCACCGCCCTCGGCGAACGGCAGCAGCACCGCGAGCACCACGAACGGCGCCTCGATCAGCATCCGCGGCAGCACCCAGCGCAGCGGGATGCGGGCCCAGCGCCAGACCGCGAGGATCCCCACCGCGTAGATCGCGTACGGCCAGACCATCTCCCGTGGGGTGGCGACCACGGCCAGCACCACCAGCAGCAGGCAGACGATCTTCACCTCGGCGGGAGCCCGGTGCACGGCCGAGTTCCCGTCCCGGTACAGCGGGTGCGCGTGCCCGGCGCTCACGCCAGGATCCGGAACAGTCCCCCGGCCAGGACCAGCGTGACCAGTACGCCGATCACCCCGGCCAGGCCGCCGGTGCCGTCGTGCCCGGACAGCGTGTAGTCGGCCAGCGGTGAGCCGGCCAGTGCGTGTTCCTCGGCGTGCTGGGCGATGCAGCTGCCGGTGAGTTCCTCGGCGCCGTCGACCTCGACGACCTGGCAGCCCTGCAGCGTCGCCGAGTCCAAGCCGTCCGGGCTGGGGCTGGCCAGGTAGGAGATTCCGCCGGCGATCAGCAGGGTGAGGATCAGCGCTGCGGCCCAGGGCTTCATGCCGGCACCGCCCACCGGCTGCCGCGCAGCAGGTACACCAGGTCCGGGCGGGTGCGGGCGACCGCGACGACGGTGAGCGCGGTGATCACCCCCTCACCGATCCCGATCAGCAGGTGGGTGCCGAACATGTAGCCGGCGACGGTGCTCAGCGAGGCCGGGGCGGCCCCGCCGAGCGCATACTCGACGACGAAGCCCATTGCCGCGCAGACGGTCCCGACGACGGCCGCGATGAACGCCGAAGGGCCCAGACGCCGGGTGAGCCGGTAGGCCAGCACCGCGGTGCCGTAACCCGCCGCGACGCCGATCAGCGACATGTTGGTGATGTTGGCACCCAGCGCACTGACACCACCGTCGGCGAACAACAGGCTCTGCACCACCAGCACGATCGACACGCACAGCGCCCCGGTGTACGGGCCGACCAGGATCGCGGCCAGTGCGCCACCGATCAGATGACCGCTCACCCCGGGCAGGATCGGGAAGTTCACCATCTGCACAGCGAAGATGAACGCGGCCACCAGCCCGGCCAGCGGCACCGTGCGCTCATCGAGTTCACGCTGCGCGCGCCAGCCGCAGAAGCCAAGGGCGGCAACGGCTATCGCCGCGAACAACAGTGAGATGGGGGCACTGATGATGCCGTCGCTCAGGTGCATGGCGACGAGCCGCTCGGTCATCCATCGAGCCTAAGACCCCTGCCTATATCTGTCCAGATGAACAGACGATCAGCTATCCGACCGTCCCGGTCACCAGCAGGTACTCGGCGTCCCAGTGACCGTCGCGCTGGGTGTCGACCAGGAAGCCCAGGAACGCCTCGTCCAGCGCGGCGAGCCGATCGGGTTGGTCGGCGTTGAACGCGTAGGTCGCGATGGTGGGCCCGTAGTTGCGTTTCCAGTACTCCCGGAACTCCAGCGGATCGGCGCAGTGCTCGAATGCCACGCTCTGGTGCCGGAAGGCGACATCGGCGACCCGGTCGGCGAACAACTCCAAGACATGCGCCTCGTCCCCCCACAGCGGTGCCGGACTGGCCCCGGGCGGGGGCGGCGGCGCATAGGGTTTCATGGTGGCGAACAGCCGGCCGACGAAACCCGTTGGTGTCCAGTTGATCAGGCCGATGGTGCCACCGGGGCGGCAGACCCGCACCAGCTCGTCGGCGGCCAGCTGATGGCGCGGCGCGAACATCACCCCGACACACGACATCACGACATCGAAGGAGTTGTCCGGGAACGGCATCGCCTCGGCGTCGGCCTGCACCCATTCCAGTTCGGCACCTTGCTGCGCCGCGTGGGCGCGCCCGGCCTCGAACAGTTCCGGGGTGAGGTCACTGGCGGTCACCGCTGCGCCGGCCAGGGCCGCCGGGATCGCGGCGTTCCCGGCCCCGGCGGCGACGTCGAGTACCCGGTCCCCGGTCCGGACGCGGCAGGCGCGCACCAGTTCGGCGCCGAGTTCGGGGATGAGCTCGCGGGCCACCGCGACGTAGTCGCCGGAGGCCCACAGGGCGCGGTGCTTCGCCTTCACCGCGCGATCGGCGTCGGTACTCATACACCGATGGTGATCCCCGCCGGCGGTGTTGATACCGGTTTGACCGAATTGCTCCCGGTCAGCTGTGCCCGGCGCCGATCCAGTGCAGCAGATCGTGCACGATCTCGTCGTCGAGCCGGTAGCTGACCGTCCGGCCCACCCGCACACTGCTCACCCAGCCCTGCTGACGCAGGATGCGCAGGGCCTGGGACACCGCGTTCTCGGAGCGGCCCAGCGCCGCGGCCAGGTCGCCGACGCAGATGCCCGGCGCCCGGTGCAGGCTCAGCAGGATCTCCAGGCGGTGCGGATCCGACAGCAGGTCGAACCGCTGCGCCCAGCCGGCGGTGTCGACGTCGGCCAGCGCCGACGAGGCCCGCGCCACCACCGAGGGATCGGTCATGGCTGCAAATCTAGCCTCAGTCCAGGAATCCGTGCAGCAGCGCCGCCGAGCCGGCCAGGTGGGCGCACATCGCGTCGGCGGCCGCCTGTTCGTCGCCGGCCAGGATGGCCGCCACGATGGCCTCGTGCTGCTCGTCCGAATGCGCGATATTGCGTGCCAGCAGCGGGATCTGGTCGAGCAGGGCGTTGACCCGCATCCGGTTCTCGGCCACCAGCGGCACCAGCGAGGGTGAGCCGGCCGCCTCGGCGATGGCCAGATGCAGCCGCGAGTCCAGCCGGCGGTAGTCCTCCGACGCCGCCCCGGTGACGTCGGCGAGCCGGCTGCGCAGGGTCTCGTCCTCGGCCGCGCTCAGGGTGCGCCCGGCCGCCATCCGTGCGGCGCCGACCTCCAGGATCTCCCGCAGCCGCAGCGCATCGTCGATCATGGCGCGGTCCAGCCGGACCACATCGGCGGCCGGTGTGGGCAGTGGCTCGGCCAGGAAGGTGCCCCCGTAGCGCCCGCGGCGGGACTGCAGGTAACCGGCGTCGGCCAGCGATTTGATCGCCTCACGCACGGTGTCGCGGCTGACGCCGAGCCGGACCGCGAGTTCGCGTTCCGGCGGCAGCGACTCCCCCGGCGCCAGCACACCGAGCCGGATCGTCTCCAGCAGCCGGGCCACGGTGTCCTCGAAGGCGTTGCCGAGCCGGACCGGGCGCAGCAGGGTGTCGGCGGTCGGCGCGGGTGCGGGCACGGACTCCATCATCGGCTCACAGCGGCGTGACGTAGTGGCCGCTGATGCCGCCGTCGACGAGGAAGCTCGATGCGGTGATGAAGGAGGCGTCCTCGCTAGCCAGGAACGCCACCGCGGCGGCCAGTTCCTCGGGTTCGGCGAACCGGCCGACCGGGACGTGCACCAGCCGCCGCGCAGCCCGCTCGGGATCCTTGGCGAACAGTTCCTGCAGCAGCGGGGTGTTCACCGGTCCCGGGCACAGCGCGTTGACCCGGATGCCCTGGCGGGCGTACTGCACCCCGAGTTCGCGCGACATGGCCAGCACACCGCCCTTGGAGGCGGTGTAGGAGATCTGCGAGGTGGCCGAGCCCATCACCGCGACGAAGGATGCGGTGTTGATGATCGAGCCCTTCTGCGCCGGCACCATGTGCCGCAGCGCGGCCTTGCAGCAGAAGAACACCGATTTGAGGTTGATGTCCTGCACCCGCTGCCAGGCGTCGATGCCGGTGTGCTCGATCAGGTCGTCCTCGGGCGGGCTGATCCCGGCGTTGTTGAACGCGATGTCGACGCCGCCGTGCACCTCGAAGGCGGTGTCGAAAAGGTTGTCCACCGCCGCCTGATCGGCGACGTCGACCGGCACGAAGCCGACGTTCAGCTCGTCGGCGACGGTCTGCCCGGCGCGCGCGTCGATATCGCCGATGACGACGATGGCGCCCTCGGCCTGCATCCGTTTGGCGGCCGCCAGCCCGATCCCGCTGGCGCCGCCGGTGATGACGGCTACCTTGTCCTTGAGTCGCTGGGTCAGATCCATGGCGCGGGCTCCTTACTGCTCGTCCGGGACGGCGATGAAGACGTTCTTGGTCTCGGTGAACGACAGCGGGGCCCCCGGCCCCAGTTCACGGCCCAGACCGGATTGCTTGAAACCACCGAACGGGGTGCTGTAGCGCACCGAGGAGTGCGAGTTGACGCTCAGGTTGCCCGCCTCGACGGCCCGGCTGACCCGCAACGCGCGGGACACGTTGTCGGTCCAGATCGACCCGGACAGACCATAGCTGGTGTCGTTGGCCAGCGCGATCGCATCGGCCTCATCCTCGAACGGCAACACCGTGACCACCGGTCCGAAGATCTCCTCGGTGACGGTGCGGTCGGTGCGCTGCGGGGTCAATACCGTTGGTGGGAACCAGAATCCGGGCCCGTCCGGGGCGGATCCGCGGAACGCGACCGGGGCGTCGTCGGGCACGTAGTCGCGCACCGACTCCCAGTGCCGCCGGGATACCAGCGGCCCCATCTCGGTGTCCCGGGCGGCCGGGTCGCCGACCACCACGCCGGCGACGGCGGGCTCGAGCAACTCCATGAAGCGGTCGTACACGCTGCGCTGCACCAGGATCCGGCTGCGCGCGCAGCAGTCCTGACCGGCGTTGTCGAAGACACCGTAGGGCGCGGTGGCGGCGGCGGTTTCCAGATCGCAGTCCTCGAACACGATGTTGGCGCTCTTGCCGCCGAGTTCCAGGGTGACCCGCTTGACCTGTGCCGCGGCAAGGGCCATCACCCGGGTACCGACCTCGGTCGATCCGGTGAACACGATCTTGGGTACGCCCGGATGGGTGACGAAGCGCTCCCCCACCACGGTCCCGGCCCCGGGCAGCACCTGGAACAGGTCCGGGTCCAGCCCGGCGGCCACGGCGAGTTCACCCAGGCGCACGGTGGTCAGCGGGGTCCATTCGGCGGGTTTGACCAGCACCGCGTTCCCGGCCGCCAGCGCCGGGGCGAAGCCCCAGGAGGCGATGGTCATCGGGAAGTTCCACGGGGTGATCACCCCGACCACGCCGAGCGGTTCGTGGAATGTGACGTCCAGGCCGCCGGCCACCGGGATCTGCTGGCCGGCAAGCCGTTCCGGGCTGGCGGCGTAGTAGGTCAGCACGTCGCGGACGTGCCCGGCCTCCCATTCGGCCTGCCCGATCGGATGCCCGGAGTTGGCCACCTCCAGGGCGGCGAGCTCGTCGACGTGGGCGTCCACCACGGCGGCGAAGGCGCGCAGTGCCGCGGCCCGGTCCGCCGGTGCCAGCCGCGCCCAGCGACGCTGTGCGGCCGCCGCGCGGGCCACCGCGTCGTCGACCGCGGCGGCATCGAGCAGTTCCACCTCGCACAGCGCTTCCTCGGTGGCCGGGTTGATCACCGTGCAGGTGCTCATGTGGCGACTCTGCCTTTCGCGTAGTCGGCGGCGGCCTCGACGACCGCGCTGAACAACCGGACGTCGTCCAGTCGTTCCTCGGGGTGCCACTGCACGCCGAGCACGAAGTGCGCGCCCCCCTGGCCACCGGCTCCGAGTTCGACCGCCTCGACGACCCCGTCGGCGATGTCCCGGGCACTGACGATCAGCCCGTCGCCGAGCCGGTCGATGCCCTGATGGTGGTAGCACTGCCCGTCGGAGGCCTCGCCGATCAGGGCGGCCAACCGGGTGCCCGCCACGGTGCGCACCGTGGAGGTGGAGAACACCGCATTGCCCCGCTGATGGCGGGTGTGGCCGAGCACATCGGGCAGGTGCTGGTGCAGGGTGCCGCCGAGGGCGACGTTGAGCACCTGGGCGCCGCGGCAGATGCCGAGCACCGGCATCTGCCGTCGCAGCGCGGCGTTGAGCAGGGCGAACTCCCAGGCGTCGCGTTCGCCCATCGGCTCGTCGGTGGTCGGATGACGCTGCTGGCCATAGCTTTCCGGGTTGACGTCGCGGCCGCCGGTGATGATCAGACCGTCGATGCCGTCCAGCACCCGGTCGGCCACCTCGGTGCCGCCGGGCTGCGGGGGCAGCAGCACCGCGGTGCCGCCGCCGCGGTTGACGCCCTCGATGTAGACGGCCGGCAGGAAGGCGGCGTCGACGTCCCAGACGCCGGTCTGGGCGCGCTGCAGGTAGGTGGTGAGCCCCAGGACAGGAACTGATTCACAGTCGTTCAAAGCCGCGCACCCTCTCCCAGTCGGTGACCGCGGCGTTGAACGCGGCCACCTCGACCTGCGCGTTGTTCAGGTAGTGCGCGACGACCTCGTCCCCGAACGCGTTGCGCGCCACCGCGGAGGCCTCGAACAGTGCGGCCGCATCGGTCAGGGTGTGCGGTAGGCGCTCCGCCCCGCCGGCGTACGCGTTGCCGGCGCAGGCCTGCTCCAGCGGCAGGCCTTCGTCGATGCCGTGCAGCCCGCCGGCGATGAGCGCCGCGACGGCCAGGTACTGGTTCACGTCACCGCCGGGTGCGCGGCATTCCATCCGCATCCCGTGCCGGTGCCCGACCACCCGCAGCGCGCAGGTCCGGTTGTCCATCCCCCAGGCCACCGCGGTCGGCGCGAAACTGCCGTCGGCGAAACGCTTGTAGGAGTTGATGTTCGGCGCGTAGAACAACGTCATCTCGCGCAGCGTGGCGAGCTGGCCGGCCACGAAGCTGCGGAACATCGCCGACATGCCGTCCGGCTCGGACTCGTCGGAGAACACCGCCGACCCGTCGGTCCCGCGGAAGGAGATGTGGATGTGGCAGCTGTTGCCTTCGTGCTCATCGAATTTGGCCATGAAGGTGATCGACTTGCCGTGCTGGTCGGCGATCTCCTTGGCGCCGTTCTTGTAGATGGTGTGGTTGTCGCAGGTGACCAGCGCCTCGTCGAAACGGAATGCGATCTCCTGCTGGCCCAGGTTGCATTCCCCCTTGACGCCCTCGCAGTACATTCCGGCGCCGTCCATCCCGAGCCGGATGTCGCGCAGCAGCGGCTCCATCCGGGTGGAGGCCAGCATGTTGTAGTCGACGTTGTAGTCGGTGGCCGGTGTCAGGTCGCGGTAGCCGGCGCGCCAGGCCTCGCGATAGGTGTCGTCGAACACCATGAACTCCAGTTCGGTGCCGACGAACGCCTGCAGGCCGCGCTCGGCCAGCCGGTCCAGCTGGGCGCGCAGGATGCTGCGCGGGGCGACGGCCACCGGGCGACCGTCGGTGAAGGAGAGGTCGGCCATCACCAGCGCGGTGGCGGGCAGCCACGGCACCCGCCGCAGCGTGCTGAAGTCCGGGGTCATCACCATGTCGCCGTAGCCGGTCTCCCAGCTCGACATGGCGTACCCGTCGACGGTGTTCATGTCGACGTCGACGGCCAGCAGGTAGTTGCAGCATTCGGCGCCGTGCGCGGCGACCTCCTCGACGAACAGCCGGGCCGACACCCGTTTCCCGGTGAGCCGGCCCTGCATGTCGGGGAACGCGACGATGACGGTGTCCACCGCACCGGCCGCGACGAGTTCTTCCAGGGCGCGTTGCGACAGCAAACCGGTTGCAACCATCGGGCGTGTCCCCCTCGTCGGCTCGGCGCGGTCGACAGTGACCGACGCCACCTCTAAAGGTAGGCCATCAGACCAATACAGTCACCAGGTGCTGGTGCGCATCACGATCTCGGCGGCCAGCTGCGCCGTGGACTCGCCGGCGTTGCGCCGGCCGAGCAACTCGACCACCCGGAAGTCGCCGTAGACGAACTGCTGGCTGGCCCGCACGATCTTCGCCGCCGCGAGGGTGCTCACCAGTGCGGTGGTCGCCACCTCGACCGGCGGGCAGGTCTGGTCGCGGACGTTCCCGGACTCATCGGGGACCCGCGGATGCCCGCGGTCGACCACCACCAGCCCGGTGAACCGGTCCAGCCGGGTGGCGGCGAGTTCCCAGGCGAGTTCGGCGCCGACCCGGTCCCCGACCAGGGTGCCCCACCGCACGTCCAGGGCATCCATGATGGCGATCACCGCGGTCGCGGTCAGCTGCGCGGCCGGCGGGATGACGACGGTGCGCAGATTGGCGGTGTGCAGCCGGTGGCACACCGGGTCGTAGGCGGCGGGGGCCTGCTTGACCGAGCCGAGCAGCACCACCACACCGGCGTTCTCCGGACCCGCGACGTCGACCGTGAAGGCGGCGTCGTCCACGGTGACGGTGGTGGCGGGCATTTGGGTCACGCTAGGACATCCCGGGGTCGCGCGCAGCGCTTTGCCGGTCTGCACCGCCGGTCAGGACGCCTCCAGGCGCTGCGCCTGCCTGCCGGTGGCCTCCAGAAACGTCTGCGGCAGCGTGGCTTTGACTCCGATGGCGGGGTTCGGGGTGGGGAACGCGACGGCGAACACCGCCATCGAGTTCACGTTCTCGAAGGAGAAGTAGACGCTGCTGCGGGCGCCGGACAGGTCCATCGTCTGCTCGTAGACCAGGGCTCCGGGCCGGTCGGTGTCCAGCGCGGCGGTGGTCATCGGGATGGCCGGCGACCCGCGGTCGAAGAAGGTCGCAAAGCGCGCGCAGCGTTCGGCGGTGGCCTGCAGCGCCGCGGTGTCCAGCGGCCAGCTCAGCACGGTGATCAGCATCCGGGCGCCGTCGTAGCCGACGGTGTACTTGGCCGCGCTGCCCGGTCCGCGCTCGGCGGTCGCGGCGATGACCTTGGTGAACCCCTCGCTGCAGCCGGGCGGGTCGGACAGCATCGCCGGTGGTGCGCCGGCCCCGTCGGGCTGCCCGGGATTCTCGATGACCCGGTCGAACTGCACCCCGGCCGGGAAGTCGTCGGCGGTCAGCAGGACCCGTTCCAGCCGTTCCCCGGGCCAGGTCGCGCTGCCCGACACGGCGCTGGTGCAGGCGGTCAGCGTCACCAGCGCGGTGAGCAGCACCGGCAGCACGCGTGTCATGTCCCCACGCTACCGATTGAACTGGTGATCACCGGCCGGTGCGGGACGCCGTCGAGCAGGCCGAACAGCGCATCGAGGTGCACATGGTCGGCCAGCGCGTCGGCCATCAGGTCCAGTTGGGCATCCCGGCGGGCGCGGACGCTGACGTCACCGGCCACCTCGAAGCCGGACCGCCCGGCCGCGGCGGCCGCCTCGCTGAGCCAGTGCCGCCGGACCTCGTCGTTGTCGAACAGGCCGTGCCAGTGCGTGCCGTAGACCGCGCCCCGGCGGATGCCCACGCCCAGCCAGTCGTCCTCGGCGCCGCGGGCCACCCGGCCGTGATGGATCTCGTAGCCATGCAGCGGAGTCTCCCAGTGCCGCAACGTCTTCTCCCGCTCGAACACGATGTCGGCGTCGAGCAGGCCCAGACCGTCGACCCGGCCGGAACCGGACTCCACGGTGTCCTCGATGGACCGGCACAGCATCTGGAAGCCGCCGCACACCCCCAGCACCGGCCGGCCCGCGGCGGCGTGCGCGTGCACCGCGTCGGCCAGCCCGCGCTCGCGTAGCCAGGCCAGATCGGACACGGTGGCCTTGCTGCCGGGCAGCACCACCACATCGGCCCCGGCGATATCCGCCGCCTCGGCGACCCAGCGCACCGCCACCCCGGGCTCACAGGCCAGCGCCTCCACATCGGTGGAGTTGGAGATGCGCGGCAACCGCACCGCGGCGACGGTCAGCCACTGGGTGCCGCGCGGCGGGATCGGCCGGCCCAGGGCATGCCCGGCCCGCACCGACAGCGAGTCCTCGGTGTCCAGCCACAGCCCGTCCAGGTACGGGATCACGCCGTAGGTGGGCCGCCCGGTCAGCTCCTGCAGTCGGCGCAGCCCGGGCTCCAGCAGGGCCGGGTCGCCGCGGAACTTGTTGACCAGGAATCCGCTGATGAGTTTCTGGTCCTCGGGTTCGAGCACGGCGACGGTCCCGAACAGATGGGCCAGCAGCCCGCCGCGGTCGATGTCGCCGACCACCACGACCGGCAGGCCGGCCGCGCGGGCCAGCCCCATGTTGGCCAGGTCGGTCGCGCGCAGGTTGATCTCGGCGGGGGACCCGGCGCCCTCACAGATGACGACGTCGAATTCGGCACGCAGCGCGGCCAATTCGGCGTGCACGACCTCGGCGAGTTGGCGTCGCCGGGTCAGGTAGTCCGCGGCGGCCATGGTGCCGGCAACCTGCCCGCGCACCACCAGCTGCGAGGTGCGGTCGCTGCCCGGTTTGAGCAGTACCGGGTTGAACCGCACGCTGGGCGCCAGCCCGGCCGCCCGGGCCTGCATGGCCTGGGCCCGGCCGATCTCGCCGCCGTCCACGGTGACCGCGGAGTTGTTGCTCATATTCTGCGCCTTGAACGGCGCGACCCGAATCCCCTTGCGCGCCAACAGTCGACACAGCCCCGCGACCACCATGGACTTGCCGGCGTCGGAGGTGGTGCCGGCGATCAGCAGGGCGCTCACACCAGGGTCAGGATGTCGGCACCGTCCTCGGTCACCACCAGGGTGTGCTCGAACTGGGCGGTCCACTTGAGGTCCTTGGTGGCCACCGTCCAGCCGTCGTCCCAGATCTCGTAGTCCAGCGAGCCGAGGTTGATCATCGGCTCGATGGTGAACGTCATGCCCGGCTCCAGCACGGTCTGCACCGCGGGCTGGTCGTAGTGCAGCACCACCAGGCCGTTGTGGAAGGTCTCCCCGATGCCGTGGCCGGTGAAGTCGCGGACGACGTTGTAGCCGAAGCGGTTCGCGTAGGCCTCGATGACCCGGCCGACGATGGACAGCTGGCGGCCCGGCTTGACCGCCTTGATGGCCCGCATGGTGGCCTCGTGGGTGCGTTCCACCAGCAGCCGGTGTTCCTCGGACACGTCACCGGCCAGGAAGGTGGCGTTGGTGTCGCCGTGCACGCCGTCCTTGTAGGCGGTGACGTCGATGTTGACGATGTCGCCGTCCTCGATCACGGTGGAGTCCGGGATGCCGTGGCAGATCACCTCGTTCAGCGAGGTGCAGCAGGATTTGGGGAAGCCCTTGTAGCCCAGCGTGGACGGGTACGCGCCGTGGTCGAGCATGTACTCGTGGGCGACCCGATCGAGGTGGTCGGTGGTGACGCCGGGGGCGACGGCCTTACCGGCCTCGGCGAGCGCGCCGGCCGCGATGCGCCCGGCGACGCGCATCTTCTCGATCACCTCGGGGGTCTGCACCCACGGCTCGTGGCCTTCGACCGCGGTCGGCTTCCACGCGTACTCCGGCCGCGGGATGGACTTGGGCACCGTCAGCGTCGGGGACAACTCACCGGAGCGAAGTGGGGCACGAACTGGCATACCGGACAGCCTAATAGTCGCGTCGAGGCGTCCGGAGAGCGAAGCTCTCGCGAGACGGTAATGGTGTTACCGTACGGCGGTGAGTGAAACGCACATCCTGACCCGGCTGGACTACCGGGAGGTCGAGTCGGCCGATGACCGGCTGGTGCTGGAAATGGAGAACCGCCCCGATCTGGCCAACGTCCGGGGCGCGCTGCAGGGCGGTCTGGTGGCCACCCTGATCGACATCGCGGCCGGGATGCTGGCCGGCCGGGCCACCGGTGCGGGATACGACGTCACCACCGCCGACCTCAACATCCACTTCCTCGCCCCGATCATGGGCAAGGCCCGCGCCGAGGCGTCGGTGGTGCGAGCCGGTAAACGGCTCATCGTCACCGAGGTCGACGTGTTCGACGTGGATCGCGGTCGGCTGGCCGCCAAGTCCACCCTCACCTTCGCGGTGCTCGAACCCCGTTAGGAGCGTCTCAGCGTCGGCTTCCAATTACGGCGCGGCCCGCGGATGTCCACCGAACCGCACACCACCTTGCCGGTGAGCACGATGTGCGGATTGCCCTCGGCCGGCGCATCGCCGCGGTGGTCGCGGGCGCTGCCGACCACCACCTCGACATCGTCGATCGAGGCGCTGGCGCCGGCGGGCAGCCGCAGTTCCAGACCGCCGAGCTTCAGGTCGAGCTCCATCACCACCATCGGGCCGGCGAACCGGGCCCGGGTCAGGTCCAGATCCACCGAACCCATCCGCCGGGTCAGCGCCAGCCGGGTGGGGACCAGCCACTCCCCCTGACGTTTCAGCGAGCCCAGCACCCCGCGCAGCTCGACCCGGTCGGCGGCCGAGGTGACGATCGCGCCCGGCCCCGGCAGATCCTCGACCAGCGCGGTGAGGTCGGTGTGCAGCCGGGCCTGCGCCACCAGGGCGGAACGCTCCTCGAACTCGCCGATGTCGATCAGCCCCAGGGCCACCGCATTGTGCAGCCGCCGCAGGGTGCCGTGCCGATCGGCGTCGGAGACCCGCATCCCCACCTCGGGGATACGCGGGATCGCGGAATCGGCGATGCGCCAGGTTCCCGGATCGTCAGTCATGTCGTCGCCCTCCACCGACCAGGTTAGGCGAGGTAGTCCGGCGGCAGCCCGTTGAGCATGTCGCGGCACATCCGCACCGCGTACTCCGAACTGCCGCCGCCGACGATGAGCGCCGCGAAGGCCAGATCGCCGCGGTAGCCGGTGAACCAGGCGTGCGAACCACCGTTGAATTCGGCCTCGCCGGTCTTCCCGCGCACATCGCCGAGTCCGTCGAGTTCCTTGGCGGTGCCGTTGGTGACCACCAGTCGCATCATCGGGCGCAGGCCGTCGATGATCTCCGGGCTCAGCGGCTCGCCGACCGGTTCGTCCACCTCGGTCTGGCGGCCCTCGATCAGATGCGGTACCGGGGTCTTGCCGGCCGCCACCGTCGCGGCCACCAGGGCCATGCCGAACGGGCTGGCCAGCACCTTGCCCTGGCCGAAGCCGTCCTCGACCCGCTCGGTCAGGTCCACCGTCGGGGGCACCGATCCGGTGACCGTCGGGATGCCGTCGACCATGAAGTCCGGGCCCAGGCCGTAGCGGGCGGCGGCGGTGGTCAGCCCGCGCGGCGGCATGGTGGAGGCGAGTTCGGCGAAGGTGGTGTTGCAGGAGTTCGCGAAGGCCCGCGACAGCGGCACCGTGCCGAGGTCGAAGGCGTTGTAGTTGGTCACCGTGCGGTGCCCGATGTCCAGCTGGCCGGGGCAGCCCAGCAGCGTGTTCGGGGTGGCCATATCGCGTTCCAGCGCCGCCGCGGCGGTGACGATCTTGAACGTCGATCCGGGCGGGTACAGGCCCATCGTGGCGGTCGGCCCGTCGGCGTCGGCGGCGGCGTTCTGCGCGACGGCCAGGATCTCGCCAGACGACGGTTTGATCGCCACGATCATGGCCTTCTTGCCGACCATGTTCACCGCGTCCTGCGCGGCGTCCTGCACGGTCCGGTCCAGGCTGATGGTCACCGAGGGCGCCGGGGTGCCGGGCTCCTCGTTCAGCACGGCGACGTCGACGCCGTTCTGGTTGACGCTGACGATCCGCCAGCCGGGCTCACCGACCAGGTCGTCGCTGACCGCCTTCTTGACCTCCGCGACGATGGCCGGCGCGAATTTCTCGTCGGTGGGCAGCATTTCGGGCTGCGGGGTGATCACCACGCCGGGCCGGTTGCCGATCGCGGGGAACACCGCGTCGTGGTCGGACTTGCGCAGGGTGATCAGACCGCGCGGGGTGGTGCGCGAGCTGGCCTCCTCGGCGAGCCGCTGCGGTTCCAGGGTGTCGTCGAACGGCCGCAGTGCATCGACCACCGCGCGGGCGGTCGGCATCAGTTCGGCGCCGGCGGCCTTGGCGTCCAGCGCGAAGTGATAGCGGTACCCGGGCACCAGCACGTTGCTGCCGCCGCGCTCGTTGACCGAGGCCCGCCCGGGCGGGTCGGAGCGCAGGGCCAGGGTTTGGTTGGCGCCCAGTCCCGGGTGCAGGCCGGTGGCGCTCCAGCGCACCTGCCACTGCCCCTCGTTGCGCACCATGTTCAGCTCACCGTCGTAGGCCCAGGTGCGTTCCTTGGGCAGGTACCAGGTGTAGCGGAACTTCACCGTGCCGGTGTCCAGGGTGTACTTCGACCCGGTGATCTGGGTGTCCAGCCGCTCGGCCTGCAACCCGGCCCAGGCCTCGTTCAACGCGGCCTGCGCCTCGGCGGGCTTGTCGGACAGCTGCGCCGCGGCGGCGGTGTCCCCGTGCACCAGCGACTCGAAGAACTGCGCGGCAACGGGTTCGGGTCCGTCGGGCTTGGGTGTGCAGGCGCTCAGCGCGCCGACGACGGCAACGACGGCGATGCCCGCGGTCAGCCGTGACCATCGCGATACTGATGAGGTTGACGATGTCATTGTGACTGATGTTAAGAGTGTGACGACGCATAGCTCGGGAGGCGCACCGAGACGGAACCGTGACGGCGCCGAGACCGGCGCGCGTTCAGTCCGACGAGCGCGTCAGTCCAACAGGATGGTGGCGAACGTACCCACCTGGGCGAAGCCGATCTTGGCGTAGGTGGCCCGGGCGACCTCGTTGAACCCGTTGACGTACAGGCTGGCGATCCGGCCACCGCGCAGCACGGCATCGGACACCGCCGCGGTGCCGGCCGCGCCCAGGCCGCGGCCCCGCCAGTCCGGGTGCACCCAGACGCCCTGGATCTGGCCGACCGTCGGAGACTGCGAACCGACCTCGGCCTTGAAGACCACCTCACCACGTTCGAAACGGGCCCAGGCCCGGCCCGCCGCGATCAGCCCGGCCACCCGGCGCCGGTAGCTGCGGCCGCCGTCGCCCAGGCGCGGGTCGATGCCCACCTCGCCGATGAACATGTCGATCGCGGCCACCAGGTAGGCGTCCAGTTCCTCCATCCGCACCGGCCGGACCGCCGGATCGGCCAGGCACCGCGCCGGGCCGTTCAGCGCCATCAGCGGTTGATCGGCCCGCACGTCGCGGGCGGGGCCCCAGCCCGATTCGAGGCGCCGCCACAGCGGCAGCACCAGTTCGGCCCGGCCGACCAGCGATGAACACCGCCGCGGTACGCGCAGTGCCTTGTCCGCGAACGCTTTCAGGTCGGCGGCGTCGCCGCGCAGCGGGATCAGATTGGCCCCGGCGTAACAGAGCGAGTCCGCCGGGCTTCCCCGCGTCCACAACTCACCGCCGATGGCGTGCGGGTCGACCCCGAACTCCAGCACCCGGCAGGCCACCATGCAGGACGCGACCGCATCGGCTTCCAGGACGGCTCGCACCTGACCCACGTCGCGGACCACCGAAACCTGTCGGTCGCCGGTGACTCGTGACAGTGGTGGAGCCGACATTCGGGACTCTTTCTGGCCAACCTGCTTCTGGTGAGCCCGATCACAGGGCCAAAGTTCAGCTTACGGTGACAACCGGCGGGCCGGAGGCAGATCCACTGGCGTCGGATTCGGCCGCGATCCGCATCGCTTCCTCGATCAGCGTCTCCACGATCATCGCCTCGGGCACCGTCTTGACGACCTCGCCCTTGACGAAGATCTGGCCCTTGCCGTTACCGGAGGCCACACCCAGGTCGGCCTCACGGGCCTCGCCGGGTCCGTTGACCACACAGCCCATCACCGCCACGCGCAACGGGATGTCCATCCCTTCCAGGCCCGCGGACACCTCGTTGGCCAGCGTGTACACGTCGACCTGGGCGCGCCCGCAGGACGGGCAGGACACGATCTCCAGGCCGCGCGGGCGCAGGTTCAGCGATTCCAGGATCTGGTTGCCGACCTTGATCTCCTCGGCCGGCGGGGCGGACAGCGACACCCGGATGGTGTCGCCGATGCCGCGCGAGAGCAGGGCGCCGAACGCCACCGCCGACTTGATGGTGCCCTGGAACGCCGGGCCGGCCTCGGTCACGCCGAGGTGCAGCGGGTAGTCGCACTGCGCGGCCAGCTGTTCGTAGGCCTCGACCATGACCACCGGGTCGTTGTGCTTGACGCTGATCTTGATGTCGCCGAAGCCGTGCTCCTCGAACAGCGAGGCCTCCCACAGCGCCGACTCGACCAGCGCCTCCGGAGTGGCCTTGCCGTACTTCTCCAGCATCCGCTTGTCCAGCGAGCCGGCGTTCACCCCGATCCGGATCGGGATGTTCGCTGCGGCAGCCGCTTTCGCGACCTCCTTGACCCGACCGTCGAACTCCTTGATGTTGCCCGGGTTCACCCGCACCGCCGCGCAGCCGGCGTCGATGGCCGCGAAGATGTACTTGGGCTGGAAGTGGATGTCGGCGATGACCGGGATGTTGGCCTTCTTCGCGATGATCGGCAGCGCGTCGGCGTCCTCCTGCCGCGGGCAGGCCACCCGCACGATGTCACAGCCCGACGCGGTCAGCTCGGCGATCTGCTGCAGCGTGGCGTTGATGTCGTGGGTCTTGGTGGTGCACATCGACTGCACCGAGATCGGTGACTCACTGCCGACCCCGACGCTGCCCACCTTGAGTTGGCGGGTCTTGCGGCGCGGCGCGAGCACCGGCGGTGGTGGTGCCGGGATGCCCAACCCGATGTTCGTCATTGCTTGTCTCCTATTGGAAAAGGCTGATGGGGTTGACCACGTCGGCGGTGACGGTCAACAACATATAGACGCCGACCACGGCCAGGACGATGTAGGTGGCGGGCATCAACTTCATGTAGTCCACCGGGCCGCCGGGCACCAGCCCACGCGCCTTGCGGAACATGTTGCGGATCTTCTCGTAGGTGGCGACGGCGATGTGCCCACCGTCGAACGGCAGCAGCGGTAACAGGTTGATCGCACCGAGCACGAAGTTCAGTTGCGCCAGCAGGAACCAGAACAGCACCCACAGGTCGTTCTCGATCGCCTCGCCGCCGAGCCGGCTGGCACCGACGACGCTCATCGGGGTCTCCGGATCCCGCTCACCGCCGCCGATGGACTCCACCAGGGCGCCGACCTTGGTCGGGATCTTGAGCAGCGCCTCCCCCAGTTTCACCGAGAGTTCTCCGGTGAAGGCGAAGGTGGCCGGGATCGCCGACAGCGGGTTGTACTGCGTCGGCCCCGGCGGCAGCGCGGCGCTGACGCCGATCGCCCCGACGGTCTCCGGGGTCTCGGCGTCCTTGGAGGTGAAGCGCTGGGTCCGCGCGACGTCGACCACGGTGTGTACCCGCTGGCCGTCGCGTTCGTAGACCACCTGGACCGGGCCGTCGAGCTGGCGGATGGCGGCGGCCATATCGGCGAAGGTGGCCACCTCGGTGTCGCCGACCTTGACGATGGTGTCCCCGCTCTGGATGCCGGCCAGCGCGGCCGGGCCCGGGCCGGGCTGCGGGCAGGGACCGTAGGGGTCTTCCCCGCTCTTGGCGACCTGCGGTGCCACACAGGAGGTTTCACCGACGATCGCGGTGGTCGGCGGGTTCAGGTCCGGTAGGCCCCAGATGTTGGCGATGCCGTAGATGATGACCAGGCCGAGCACGAAGTTCATCCCTGGCCCGGCGAACAGCACGGCGACGCGCTTCCACACCTTCTGCCGGTACATCGCGTACTTCTCGTCCTCGGGCGCGATCTCGTCGTGGGTGGTCATGCCCGCGATATCGCAGAACCCGCCCAGCGGGATGGCCTTGACGCCGTACTCGGTGTGCCCGAGTTTGTTGGCCTTCTTCGTCGACCACAGGGTGGGCCCGAAGCCCACGAAGTAGCGGCGCACCTTCATTCCGGTGGCGCGGGCCACCCACATGTGGCCGCATTCATGCCACGCCACCGACAGCAGGATGCCCAGCGCCATCGCCGCGATGCCCAATACGTACAACATCATCGGCTTGCTGTTACCTCCTGGCTGACCGCGCGGCGGGCCCGGTCACGGGCCCAGTCCTGCGCATCGAGTATCTCCTCCACGGTAGCGGGTTCGGCGGCCCACTGATCTGCGGCGTGCAGCACATCGGCCACCGTCCGCACGATCGCCGGGAACCGGATCCGGCCCGCCAGGAAGGCCTCGGCGGCCTCCTCGTTGGCGGCGTTGTACACCGCGGTCAGGCTTCCGCCGCGCTGCCCGGCCTCGCGGGCCAGCCGCACCGCCGGGAACACCGCATCGTCGAGCGGCTCGAAGGTCCAGGTCGACGCCGTCGTCCAGTCGCAGGCCGCGGCCGCCCCGGGCACCCGTGCCGGCCAGCCCAGGGCCAGCGCGATCGGCAGTTTCATATCGGGCGGGCTGGCCTGGGCGATGGTGGAACCGTCGGTGAAGGTCACCATCGAATGCACGATGGACTGCGGGTGCACCACCACGTCGATGCGGTCGTAGTCGATGCCGAACAGCAGGTGCGTCTCGATGAGTTCCAGGCCCTTGTTCACCAGTGACGCCGAATTCAGGGTGTTCATCGGGCCCATCGACCAGGTGGGGTGCGCGCCGGCCTGCTCGGGGGTGACCGATTCCAGGTCGGCGGCCGCCCAGCCGCGGAACGGACCACCGGAGGCGGTCAACACCAGCCGGGCCACCTCGTCGGCGCTGCCCGAGCGCAGGCACTGGGCCAACGCCGAATGTTCGGAGTCCACCGGCACGATCTGCCCGGGCGCGGCGGCCTTGAGGACCAGCGGCCCGCCCGCGACCAGGGATTCCTTATTGGCCAACGCGAGCCGGGCCCCGCTGTGCAGGGCGGCCAGGGTGGGCTTCAGCCCGAGCGCCCCGACCAGGGCGTTGAGCACGACGTCGGCCTCGGTCTCCTCGACGATGCGGGTGGCCGCCTCCGGGCCGCGGTAGCGGGCCTCGACACCGGAGTTCGGGTCGGCGACCGCGACGTTGTGCACCCCGGTCTGGGCGGCCTGGGCGGCCAGTAGGTCGGGGTTGCCCCCGCCGGCCGCCAACCCGACGAGTTCGAAACGGTCCGGGTTGGCCGCGATCACCTCCAGCGCCTGGGTACCGATCGATCCGGTGCTGCCCAGGATCAGGACGCGGCAGCGGGAGGCGGGTGAAGTCACGCACCCATTGTGCCCCGTCTTCGATCCGAACCCATCCAACCGGCACGCGGCGCCGAATAGCGGATGTAGGTGCACACGGGTACGGCACCGGCCGGCCCGCCAACAAGGAAGTTGAGCCTTATGAGACTGACACACCATCGGATCGCCTTCGCCGGAGTGGCCGCGGTGGCGGCGCTCGGTTTGTCCGCCTGTTCGGGTGGCAGTTCCTCCACCGAGAACAGTGAGAGCGCGAGTTCCACCGAGGCGATGACGTCCTCGATGACCTCCACCATGACGTCCACCACCATGGCCGCACCGGCGGGTGCGCTGGTCGGCACCGGGTGCGCCGCCTACGCCGAGCAGGTGCCCACCGGGCCCGGTTCGGTCGAGGGCATGGCCGCGGACCCGGTCACCGTCGCCGCGTCGAACAACCCGCTGCTGACCACCCTCACCGCGGCGCTGTCCGGTCAGCTCAACCCGGACGTCAACCTGGTCTCCACCCTCGACGGCGGCGAATTCACCGTATTCGCCCCCACCGACGACGCGTTCGCCAAGATCGACCCCGCCACCCTGGAGACGCTGAAGACCGACTCCGATCTGCTCACCTCGATCCTGACGTATCACGTTGTGCCCGGCCAGCTTTCCCCCGATCAGGTGGCCGGGGAGCACACCACCGTGCAGGGCGAAGCGGTCACCGTGACCGGCGCCGGTGACGACCTGCGGATCGGCGAGGCCGGTCTGGTCTGCGGCGGCGTGCAGACCGCCAACGCCACCGTCTACCTGATCGACACGGTGCTGATGCCGCCGACCAACTGACCGGCGCGCCCGATATGAGACCGGCGAGGCAGCCCTTTCCCCCGACCGGGCTGCCTCGCCCCCACACCGTCCTTTTCGCCCACTCAACCCATCAACCCAGAAGGAAGACCCGATGAAGCTCTCGATGAACAGCAAGAAGATCGCCGGCGTCGCCGGTGCCGCGGCGGCCACCGCCGGGCTCCTGTTCGCCTCGACCGGAGTGGCCAGCGCCGAACTCGTCGGCCCGGGCTGCGCCGGTTACGCCGCGCAGAACCCGGAGGGCCCGGCCTCGGTCGCCGGCATGGCCCATGACCCGGTGGCCGTCGCGGCGGCGAACAACCCGCTGCTGACCACCCTGACCGCGGCGCTGTCCGGTCAGCTGAACCCGCAGGTGAACCTCGTCGACACGCTCAACAACTCGCCCGCGCTGACCGTGTTCGCGCCGACCGACGAGGCGTTCGCCAAGGTCGACCCGGCGACCATCGAGGCGCTCAAGACCGATGCGGACCTGCTGACCAGCGTGCTGACCTACCACGTCGTCGAAGGGCAGGCCGCACCCGCGCAGGCCGTCGGCACTCACACCACGCTGCAGGGCGCGGATCTGGCGGTCACCGACGACATGGGCGTGCTGAAGGTCAATGACGCCAACGTGGTGTGCGGTGGTGTGCAGACCGCCAACGCCACCGTCTACCTGATCGACTCGGTGCTGCTGCCGCCGGCCTGATGAGCGGCCGGGATCACCGGAACCGGCTGATGATCTTCTCGGCGAACCGCATGGTCGCGCCGCGCTGATCCGCACCGCCGGCCCACGGGGCACACAGCACCGCGGTGATCCCGGCCTCCTCGGCCCGTTGATACAGCTCCACCGAGGGCCGGTCCAGCAGTGCCAGCAGCACCTCGAAAGGCTCGTCGGCCCGGCCGTATTCGCGGCGCAGCGTCCTCAGCCGGTCCACGTAGCGCACCGCCTCCTCGAGCACATAGGCCGTACCGACCCAGCCGTCGCACAGCTTCGCGGCCCGGCGCAGCGCGACCTCGGACTCACCGCCGCACAGGATCGGTACCGGGGCGGGCGGATGCGGCTCCAGCATCAGCTCCGGAACCCGGTAGTACTCCCCGCTCCAGGACACCCAACCGCCCCGCCACAGCGCGCGCAACGCGGGGATCATCTCGTCCAGCCGCTTCCCGCGGGTCGCGAAATCCTGGCCCATCAGCTCGTATTCCTCGCGCATCCAGCCGACGCCGACGCCGAGGGACACCCGGCCCTGCGACACCTCGGCGGCGGTGGCGACCACCTTGGCGACCTCCAGCAGCGGCCGGGACGGGGCGACGTACACCGCGTTGGAGAACCGCAGGTTGGTGGTCAGCGCCGCCATCGCCCCGATCATCACCCAGGAGTCCGGCCACGCCGTGTCCGGTGCCCAGCCCGGTTTACCGCTCTCCGAGGGATACCGCGACCTCAGGTCCTTCGGATAGATCATGTGGTCGGCGCAGATGACACCGTCGAAGCCGGCCTCGTCCAGGATCTGGGCGATCTGCAGCGCCGCTCCGGTGGGCAGGAACGGGGTGCCGCTCCAGAACTGCATTCAGTCGACCCCCGGCGCCAGCCCGGACTGACGCTTGCCCAGCAGTGAGTGCCGGCGGCCGTAGAGCAGATAGATCGCCACGCCGATGGCCATCCAGACCGCGAACCGGACCCAGGTCAGCCCGGTCAGATTCAGCATCAGCCACAGACAGGCGATGATCGAGGCGATCGGCAGCCACGGCACCAGCGGCACCCGGAAACCGCGCTTGAGGTCCGGCCGGCTGCGGCGCAGCACGATGACCCCGGCCGAGACCAGGATGAACGCGAACAGGGTGCCGACGTTGACCATCTCTTCGAGCTTGCCGACCGGGAACACCGACGCCGCGATGGCGATCAGCACTGCGACCAGCACGGTGATGCGGACCGGGGTGCCGTGCGTGCCGGTGTGCGCCATCGACCGCGGCAGCAGGTGATCGCGCGACATCGCGAACAGCACCCGCGACAGCCCGAGCATCAGCACCATCACCACCGTGGTGAGCCCGGCCAGCGCGCCGATGGAGATGACCTTGGCGGCCCAGTCCACCCCGTTGAGTTCGAAGGCGGTGGCCAGGTTCGGGTGCCCGGCGCCGGCCTCCTTGAGGTCCAGGTAGGGCGCCATCCCGGCCAACACCACCGCGACCGACACGTAGAGCACGGTGACGATGGCCAGCGACGCCAGGATGCCCTTGGCCACATCGCGCTGCGGGTTCCTGGTCTCCTCGGCGGTGGTCGCCACGACGTCGAAGCCGATGAAGGCGAAGAACACGATCGAGGCGCCGGCCAGCAGACCGTAGACGCCGTAGTGGCTACCGGTCGCCCCGGTCAGCAGCGAGAACAGCGACTGGTCCAGGCCCGAACCGCCGGTGGCCTCGGCGCCGGTCTCGGCGGGCGGGATGTACGGGGTGTAGTTGGCGATCTTGATGTAGAAGGCGCCGACGATCACCACCAGCAGCACCACCGACACCTTGATCGCGGTGATGACCAGACTGAAGTGTGAGGACAGCTTGGTGCCCATCGCGAGCAGCACGGCCACCACCCCGACGATGAGCAGGGCGCCCCAGTCCAGGTCCACCGGGCCGACCGCGACGACGTTGCCCGAGAAGCCGAACACCGTGCCCAGATAGCTGGACCAGCCCTTGGCGACCACGGCCGCGCCGATGGAGAACTCCAGGATCAGGTCCCAGCCGATGATCCAGGCGATGAACTCACCGAAGGTGGCGTAGGAGAACGTGTAGGCGCTGCCCGCCACCGGCACCGTGGAGGCGAACTCGGCGTAGCAGAGCGCGGCCAGCCCGCAGGTGACCGCGGCCAGGATGAACGACAACGAGATCGCCGGGCCGGTGATGTTGGCGGCCGTCGATGCGGTCACGGTGAAGATGCCGGCGCCCACCACCACCGACACCCCGAACACGGTGAGGTCCCACCACGTCAGATCCTTACGGAGCCGGGTGTCGGGTTCGTCGGTATCGGCGATCGACTGCTCGACCGATTTCCTGCGCAGGCGATCTGTCACGTACGCAACGTACCGACTGGTGATGCCCCATCGGGTGATATCCCCGCGGTATGCCAGAATGACGGCAGTAATCCAGGCATACGTGTGAGGAGTATCCGTGGGCAAGACCGAGGTCGAGCGCTACATCGGCGTCGACGAAGTAGAGGTGCCGTCGGCCAAATGGGGCTGGTCCGCTGAGAACCCGCGCGTCCTGCACTTCATCGGCATCTTCTCCGCGCTGTTCCTGGTCGCCATGACCCATGGCAACCACGTCGGCCGCGTGGAGGACGTGTTCCTCATCCTGTTCGCCGTGACGATCCTCGGCGTCGTGGCGCGCGACTGGATCGCCCGCAGCCGCGGCTGGTACCGCTAAACACTCGACGCGAACGCCCCGGAGGCCTGGCTTCCGGGGCGTTTTCGTGTGCGCGTTCTCGTCTTCGCGTCAGCGGATGGCGGTGAGGTCGGGTCCGTCCGCCGGGTACCAGAGGGCGCGGCTGTGGAAGTGCTCGACGGGGGCCGCCGCCGCACCCAATCCCGCGGCGGCCAGCGCGTGGGCCTTGAACACCCGGGCGGCGGGGCTGAGCCGGTATTGGGCGGGGCGGACGGCGAAGCCGACATCCAGATTCGCGCAGTCCCCCCAGATGGTCACCTCGGCGGTGCCCCGCTTCAGCGCGTCGACGACGTGACGCCGCACGGTCGCATCGGCTCCGAGCAGGCCGGCCGGCACCGCCAGCGCGGCGGGTTCGGCAGGCAGGGCGTGGGCGTCTCGGCCCGCGGCGACGGTCCGGACGCCGAGGATCTCCAGCGGGCGGGCGTCACCGCCGGCCGGGATTACCACGGTGATCTTCCATCCGGCGCGGACCCGGTCGTAGAGCCAACCACCGGCCCCGGCGACCACGTCCCCGATGTCGGTGGCCAACACCGTGAGGTCATAGGACAGCAGGGCATCCATCGAGGCGCGCACTCCCCTGGGTTTCACGCTGGCTGTCTCCTTCGCGATCCGATCTGGGCGGAGGCGACGAACCGCACTTCCAGCGTGACATTTATTCGACAATCTGTAAAGCTCTGCGGATGACTCTCTACGCCGGGCGGGGGCCGCTCAGCCGGGATCCGGCCGGCCGCTTCATCCCGGCCGTGCCCGACGACGTGGTGTTCATCGAGCCCCACCCGCGCCGGATCAAGGCAGTCCGCAACGGCCGCAACGTGATCGACACCGAGTCGGCGTGGATGGTGCATCGCCGCGACCATCCGCTGAGCTACGCGTTCCCGGCCGCCGAGGTCGACGGGCTGCCCACCGAGCCCGTCCCGGAGAAACCCGGCTACCTGCGGGTGCCCTGGGATGCGGTGGACAGCTGGTTCGAGGAGGGCCGGCTGCTGGTGCACTATCCGCCCAATCCGTATCACCGGGTGGACTGTCTGCCGACCGACCGGGGCCTGCGCGTCAGCATCGGCGACACGGTGCTGGTCGACACCGTGGACACCGTGATCGTCTTCGAGACCTCCTTGGCCCCAAGGCTCTACGTCGACCCGGCGGTGGTGCGCACCGATCTGTTGCGCCGCAGCGAGACCACCAGCTACTGCAACTACAAGGGCCACGCCACCTACTGGTCGGCGGTGATCGACGGCGCGGTGCTGCCCGACGTGGCCTGGAGTTATCCGGAGACGCTGCCGGAATCCGCTGCGATCCAAGGATTCCTGAGTTTCGACGGCACCCGCGTGGATATGATCGCCGAGCTGCCCGGCGGCAGCGGCGACTGCGGTTGCTGAGATTCACCTCCGTCCAGGAAGGCACCCCGTTGGGCATCGTCACCACCAGCTCCGAGACCGCGTTCAGCCAATCCGCGGAGACGATCTACGATTTCGTCACCAATCCGGTGAACTGGGCCAAGACCTACCCGGGTGGCCCGCGGATCACCGGCGTACGCGACACGCTGCCGCTGCGGGTGGGCGACAGCTGGCAGGAGGCCCACCCGACCGAGGATCGGGTCTTCACCTGGCAGTTGGCCATCGCCACCCGGCCGCGGATGTGGGTGTTCAGTTCGGTGGGCCGGCTCGGCACCGACTACGAGGGCAACGGCGGCTTCGAGGGCCGGATGACCGTCGAATACCACTTCAGCCGGCCCGATCCCGGTGTCACGCTGTTCAAGCGCACGATGACCATCGAGGCCTACCGGGACGCGCCGATGGGCGACGGGTTCTTCCGGATCGTCAATCCGTCCCACATCGACGCCTATCACGCCGCGGTGGCCCGCGAACTCGACGCGCTCAACCGGGCGTGAGGGCGCGGCGCACGGCGGCGCCCTGCAGGGCGAACAGCTGGGTGCTGACCTCCCAGTCCGGCACCAGCGAGTCGAAGCCGTGGCAGGTGCCGGCGAAGACGTGCAGATCGGTCGGCACACCGGCGCGCAGCAGCCGCATCGCGTAGTCGACGGCCTCGTCGCGCAGCGGGTCGAGTTCCGAGCAGCTGATGAACGCCGGGGCCAGGCCCGTCAGGTCCGTGGCGCGGGCGGGCGCCGCGCCGGACCCCGGCTCGGCGTCGGGCAGGTAGTACCGCCACATCAATTCCGCTGCGGGCCCGTCGAATCCGGGGGTGGCTTGGAACTCCCGTTTGGCCGGGGTGGGCCGGTCGTCGAGCACCGGTTGGTGCAGCAGCTGGAAACGGATCGGCGGTGCGCTGCCCTCGGCGGCGCACTGGGCCAGCCGGGCGGCCAACGCCCCGCCGGCACTGCTGCCCGCGACCGCCAGCCGCTCCGCGTCGATCCCCCACCCCGGCATCTGCCCGGCCGTCCAGTGCAGTGCCGCCGCGGCGTCGTCCAGACCGGCCGGGTACGGGTGATCCGGGGCCAACCGGTAGTCCACCGACACCACGGTGACCCCGGCCCGGAGGGCGAGTTCGACGCATTGCCGGTGATCGGTGTCCAGGTTGCCCAGCACGAACGCGCCGCTGTGGCAGTACAGGACGGCGCCCACGGTGCCGCCGCGGTAGATGCGCACGCCGATGCCGCCGGCCGCCGTGTGCGGTACCTCGACGTCCTGCACCTCGACGCCGGTGGTGTCGATGAGCGCGGCACCCTCGGCGCGGCGCTGGTCCAGGAAGGCGCGCACCGCGGGCAGGGTGTCGGCGGACAGATCGGTGCGGGCCGCGGCCAGATGGCGCAGCGCGGGATCGAGCCGGGCGGCTACGTCGTCGGGCACCGGATCACCCGATCCGCAGCATCTGGCCGCCGTCGATGACCAGTTCGGAGCCGGTGATGAAGGAGGCGTTCGGCGACACCAGGAAGGCCACCGCATCGGCCACCTCGGCCGGGCTGCCCAGCCGGCCCGCGGTGGACGTCTCGGCCAGCCGGGCCTGGGTGCGGTCGTCGAGCATGGGGGTGGCGATCGGTCCCGGAAAGACCGCGTTGACCCGGATGCCGGTCGGGGCCAGTTCGGCGGCGACGGCCTGGGTGAGTCCACGCAACGCCCATTTCGAGGAGCCGTAGGCGGCATGGTCGGGGAACGGCCGGATGGCGCTGGTGCTGCAGGTGTTCACGATCGACGCGCCGTCGGCGGCCTTCAGGTGCGCCAGCGCGGCCTGGATACCCAGGAACGGGCCCAGACAGTTCACCCGCCAACTGCCCTCGAACCCGCCCGCGGTCTCCTCGGCGATGGCGGCCCGGTGCAGCACACCCGCATTGTTCACCAGCGCGCTCAGCCCGCCGAATCGTTCGACGGTCGCGTCCACCGCGGCACACCACTGCCCCTGCGAGGTCACGTCGAGTTCGACGGCGAGCACGTCGTCGTCGTATCCGGCTGTGCTGGAGCGTATTTCGCTTGTCGGCAGATCGCAGGCCGCGACCCGGAACCCGTCGGCGTGCAGGCGTGCGACGATCGCCGCACCTTGGCCGCGTGCGGCGCCGGTCACCAGCGCCACCGGTGCTGTGGTCATTGCAGGTATCCGTCCTGTCCGGCCGGCTCGGCGCTTTCGGCGGTGGCCTCGGCCAGGTGTGCCCCGGCGCCGCGGCGCAGCGCCTGGGATTCCGAGGCCAGGGTGATCATCCGGAATCCCATATCGGCCGCGGCTTTTCCGAGCTGTCCGGTCCCGGCGTGGATCCCGGTGACCAGTCCGGCGGCGGCCGCGGTGGACTGGATCTCGGCCATCGTCGCGAGCAGGTCCGGGTGCGTCCAGGCGTCAGAGGGCCGGTGGCCCATCGAGATGGCCAGGTCGGCGGGTCCCAGATAGATGCCGGTCAGACCGGGTACGGCGCAGATCTCGTCGAGTGCGGCCAGTCCGTCGGCGGTTTCGATCATCACGTAGACGCTGACCCCGGCCTCCAGCGCGGCGGTGTCGTGGCCCAGCGAGGCCCGCAGCGGCCCGAAGCTGCGCACCCCGGCCGGGGCATAGCGGGTCGCGGCGACCGCGGCGGCGGCCTGCTGCGCGGTCTCCACCATGGCGATGATGACGGCGTCGGCGCCGGCGTCGAGCACCCGGCCGATCGGGGCCGGGTCGGACGAGGGCAGCCGCACCGCCGTGGCGATGGGCACATGCTCGAGACGGCGCAGCAGCAGGGCGACGTCGGCGTCGTCGAGATAACCGTGCTGCACGTCGAATCCGACGTAGTCGTAACCGGCCTGGGCGAATTCCTCGGGGCCGATGATGGTCGGTCCGACCACCCAGCCGCCCCAGATCTGGTCGCTGGCGGCCAAGGCTTCCTGCAGGCGGCTCATGCTGTGCCCTCGATTCGCTCGCAAGCGTCGCTCAGGATCGCGATCTTGACCCGGGCCGGGTCGGGCCGGCAGGCCTGTTCGAAGGCCAGCTGGGCCTGCTCGGCGCCGAAGGTGTGGGTGAGGTAGGCGGGCAGCAGGTCCGGATGCTCGCGGGCGAAGGTGTCGGCGGCGGCCAGCACCCGCCGGCGCTCCAGCGTCACACCGGATTTCAGGGTGAGGTTGTTGCGCAGCATGGTGCGCATGCTGATCGGGTAGCTGTCGTCGTCGGGGACGCCGAAATAGAACACCGTGGCGCCGAACGCGGCGGCCTCCAGCGCGTGGTTCAGGGTGGCCACCTGATGTCCGACGGTCTCCACCACGACGTCGAACTTTTCGCCCAGATGTCGCACCCACCGGTCGCTGGTCGCGCGCACCACCTCGTCGACGCCGAACACCGGCCCGAGCGCCGCCCGGTCCACGGGATCGACCCCGGTGACGTGCGCGGCACCGGCGGCCTTGAGCAGGTAGGAGAACAGCAGCCCGATGGAGCCCTGACCGATCACCGCGACGCGTTTGCCGGCCACCTCGCCGAGCTGTTCGACGGCGTAGAGCACACAGGCCAGCGGTTGCAGGCCGATGGCGTGGGCGGGACCGAGATCGGCTGCGTAACAGAACAGTCCGTCACCGTCGGCGATGACCTGGGCCTGCAGTCCGTCGAAGCCGGATGCCCAGCCGACCACCCGGTCCCCCACCGCGTGGTCGGGGTGGGCGCTGGCCAGGACCTCCCCGGCGATCTCGTGGATCGGGAAGCCGTCCATCTCGGCCGCGCAACACCCGGTGTCCCCGGGCAGTCTTCCCTGGGTGCCGCGGAAGCCGGGCAGATCGCTACCGCAGATGCCGGCGGCCAGGAACCGCAGCAGCACCTGACCGTCGGCCAGTGCGCCCGGATCGGGAACGGGGCGGTCGATGCGCTCGAAGGTGAACGGCGCGATCAGTCGGTAGCCCCACATGTCAGACCTCCACCTCGACGGGGACGTTGTTCCAGCCCCACTGGAAGCTCGACGGTGGCCGGGAGGCGGCCTCGGTGACGATCCGGTAGTCGCGCACCCGTTTGAACCATTCCTGCATCATGATGGTCACTTCCAGCCGTGCGACGTGCACGCCCAGGCAGAAGTGCTGCCCGTGCCCGAAGGCCAGCAGCCGTTCGATGGGCCGGTTCCAGATGAAGGCGTCCGGGTCCGGGTATTCGCGTTCGTCGCGGGCCGCCGAGGCCAGCAGGGTGATTATGCGTTGTCCCGGGTTGATGGTGGTGCCGTGAATCGTGTAGGGGCGGCGCACCGTTCGGGCGAACCATTGGGCGGGCGCGGTGTAGCGCAGGATCTCCTCCCGCGCGATCGGCACGTTGGTGTCCAGGTCGGCGCGCACGGCGGCGAGCTGATCGGGGTGCTCGTCGAGCTGCCACAGCCCGGCCGCGGTGATCTTGGGGACGGTCTCGGTGCCGCCGATGAACACCCCGAGCATCTGGGTGGCGGCCTCGGTGTCGCTGAACGTGGATCCGTCCGGCAGCACGAAGTTGATCAGGCTGTCGGCGATCGGCACGCTGCCGTCCGCCCCTTCGGCGCGGCGCCGTTCGATGATCGGGGTCAGGTAGGACAGGTAGCCGGGCCGCGAGTTGGCGACCTCGACGCCCTCCCCCGGCTGGGCGAGGCTGCCGGCGTTGACCGTGGCGAGCACCTGGGGCGCCAGTTCGACCGGCAGGCCCACGAATTCGCACACCATGGTGGCCGCGACATGGCCGCCGTAGTCCTGGGTGAGGTCGAAGGTGCCGCGCGGCAGCAGCTCGTCGAGCCGCTCGTTGGCCACGGCGCGGATGCGGTCGGCCAGGGTGGCCGCCGAGCGGGGCCGGAACTGCGCCGAGGTGCAGCGGCGCACGTTCTCGTAGATCGGCGAGTCGAAGTTTGCGTGAAACGGCATGGGGTGCAGGGGTGGATCGCCGACCGGCCCGCTGTTGTGCTGCTCCAGCACTGCCGCCGAGGGCAGGGTGCCCTCGGAGGCCACGAAGGTGCCGTCGGTCAGGCGCAGCGCCGCCCAGATGTCGTCGAACCGGGACAGCGCGTAGGTGTCCCACTTCGGCAGGTAGTACACCGGATGTTCGTCGCGCAGCACCCGGTAGTACGGCAGCGGGTCGGCCATCACCGCCGGATCGAACGGATCGTAGGAGAAGTCCTGCGCGGCTGCGGTTTCCATGATGGCTACTGCAGCGGTGACGGGGGCAGGGCGGCAAGGATGGAGTCCTCCCAGCCGTCGCGTAGGGCGGGGGCGACCGACATCCAGGTGACGATCTCGGCCGGTGGCGAGTCCTTCCAGGACGGGTAGTGGTTCTCGAAGCAGTCCCAGCCGCCGTCGAGCGCCCAGTAGTGGATGACCTCGTTGAACCGGAAGGTGGTGGTGAACGAGCCGAGCCAGCGCTTGCCGGTGCTCTCCGACCACGGCACGTAGAGCCGCTCCAGTTCGCGGATGTAGTCGTCCTGCCGGCCGGGTTTGGTCTGCATGATCTCCTGGATCACCAGCTCGGCCTTGAAGCCTTCCTCCTGCAGTTGCGCCAGATTCCGGTTCTGCGGGGCGGCGTACATGATGCGGCCCTCGCCGTGTGCGCCGATACCGGACAGGTAGGCCGCCCACTGTGCCGCGGCATCGGCGTGGCTGCCGCGGCGGGCCTGCGCCCGGCCGATCCGCGCGTAGTCGGCGAAGGCGTCGATCTCCCAGATGACGGTGGCCTGCGGCCAGTTCCCGTTGTAGGGCGTGGTCTCCCAGAGTGCGAACAACCGGGCCCCGAGCTGCTCCATCATGGGCTGGTAGATCCCGGCGAAGCGCTCGGTGAACTCCGCGCTGTCGCCGTGGCCGAGCTCGATCGTCTCGTGTAGATACAGCAGCGTGTGGCGGTGATATTTTCGCACCCAGGGAGCGTGACATTCGAGCCGTGTTTTGTAAAGGTATGGGCGCCGTGTCGGCTATCGTGACCGCATGACAGTGCAGTCGCTGGCCAACGGGTTCTGCTTCGGCGAGGGCGCGCGCTGGTTCGAGGGGCTGGTGTGGTTCTCCGACATGCTCGGCGAGGCGGTGCACACCGTCACGCTGCACGGTGAGATGTCCACCCTGGCGCTGCCCGGCCACGCGCCGTCGGGCCTGGGTTTCCGCCCCGACGGCACGCTGTTGATCGTCTCCACCAAGGCCCGCCAGATCCTGGCCTACGACGGTGAAACCGTCTCGGTGCTGGCCGATCTCGCCGATCTGGTGCCGGCGGATCTCGGCGATATGGTCGTCGATGCGCACGGACGCGCCTACGTCGGTTCCCAGGCCCGCGAGGGTGGGGTGATCGTCGCGCTGGACCCGGACGGCCGGGCGTCGGTGGTGGCAAGGGACCTCTGTTTCCCCAACGGCATGGTCATCTGCCCCGACGGCACCTTCGTGGTGGCCGAGTCCACCGCGCGGCGGCTGACTGCGTTCACCGTCGCCGACTCCGGTGCCCTGCAGGACCGCCGGGTGTTCGCCGACGGTCTGGACGGCCCGCCGGACGGTCTGGCGGTGGACGCCGAGGGCGGGGTGTGGGCAGCCATGACGCTGGCCCACCGGTTCGAGCGGATCACCGGCGCGGGGGTGACCGACCGGATCGACATGGACGGGCGCACCGCGATCGCCTGCGCGCTGGGTGGTCCCGAGGGCCGCACCCTGTTCCTGCTGTCCAGTACGGACGCCTACCCGGAGCGGTTGATCGGGACCAGGCTGTCCACCCTCGACGCGGTCAGCGTCGATGTTCCCGCCCCCGAATGAGAGGCCGCCGTGTCGGATTCCTATTACGAGCTCGTCGACGCCGATGATCCGGTCGGTGAGAAGTTCGCGGCCACCGATCTGGTCCGCAGTACCTGGTCGGCGGCCATCCAGCACGGAGCGCCGGTGTCGGCGTTGTTGGCCCGGGCGCTGGAGCGTTGCGAGCAGCGCACCGACACCCGGCTCAGCCGGGTGCTGATCGATCTGTTGGGCCCGGTGCCGGCCGAGGGCGATCTGTGGGTGCGGGCGCAACGGGAACGCTCCGGCAAGCAGATCGAGTTGATCACCGCCGAGTTGCTGGCCCCCGGGCCGGACGGCACCCCGCGACCGGTGGCGCGGGCCAGCGGCTGGCGGTTGCAGCAGCAGGACACCACCGCGGTGCTGCACGCCCCTGCCCCGCCGTTGGCCCCACTGGCCCAGGCGCGTAGCCGCGACATGGCCAAGGACTGGGACCGCAATTACGTGCACAGCGTCGACTGGCGTTGGCTGACAACGCCGTTGGCCGACGGACCGGGCGAGTCCTGGATCAGCCCGACGGTGGACGTGGTCAAGGGTGAGGCGATGACCCCGCTGCAGCGGTTGTTCTCGGTCGCCGACGACGCCAACGGGATCGGCACCAAGCTCGACGTCCGACAGTGGACGTTCATGAACACCGATCTGGTGGTGCACATCCATCGGGTACCCGACGGTGAGTGGATCGGTATCCGGGCCGAGACGAACTACGGGCCGGACGGCATCGGCACCACCCTGGGCACCCTGTTCGACGAGCAGGGCGCGATCGGCGCGATCCAGCAGTCGGTACTGGTGCGCCGCCGCGAGAAGCGTTAGCCGTCCGGCTCCGTAATTCCGGTTCACTGTGTAGTTGTCAAGGTGCGCTTGAGGTCTGGGTTATGCGGCGGTGGGTAGGTCGGTCATGGTGCGGCGTGCGTGGGAGCGCAGGTGTGCCGGTTCGGGTCTGGCCGGGTCGTGGGGTGGGATGAACCAGGGGTGGCGGTCGGGACCGAGGTAGACCTGCCAGCCGCCGTGATGGATCAGCGTGTGATGACACCGGCACAACAGCACCCCATTGTCGACACTGGTCACCCCACCCTCGCTCCACGGTCGGATGTGGTGGGCGTCGCACCAGGACACCGGCCGCCCACACCCGGGGTACGCGCAACCCCCATCGCGCACCGCGAGCCCTTTACGGATCGCGGGGGTGAACAACCGCTCGGCCCGCCCGACATCCAGCGGCGCACCCGAACCATCGACGATCACCGCGGTGAGGGTGCTGTCACAGGCCACCAGATCGGCGGTGACCGCACTGACCGGCCCGGTGAACCCGAGCGTGTCCACACCGGGTGCACCAGCCGGCCGGATCAAGGTGACGTGCGGGAGCACCCCACCGGAGGTCGGCCGCCCGGAGCTGGATAGGTAGGTGCGCATGATCTGTCCGAACGCATCGGCGCGCCGCCGACCCGGTGGGCGTGGGTCCGGGGATCCGTCCGGTAGCGGCACCGGCCGGCACAACGGATCCAGTGCGGCGAACAGTTCCTCCCCGGTCAGCGCATCCAGGTCCAGGGTGGCGCTGATTCGTCCGTCGTCGGTCTGGACAAGGGGCATGTCGTTGAGGTCGGTGTTCTCCGCTACCGGCACCGCGCCCTCCCCGACCGGTTGCGTGGCGGCGCGCTCGATGGCGATCGCCCGGGCCTTCTCGGCGACCTCCGCGGGCGTGGTCTGAATCATCAATTTGCGCACCACCGCTGCGCGGTCCTCCTCGGACAACGCACTCCTGCCGTCAACGTGCGCGACACCCCGCCCGACCGCGTCGGCGAACTCGATCCCCACACCCCCGAGGCGCTGCTGGCAGGTCAGCGCCGGCAGGGTGGGCGCCGCCCGCCCCACCCGCGCAGCCCGCAGTGCCGCGGCCGGCGCCATGCCGAGCATGGTCAGCAGATCGGATCCCGAGCGCAGGTGCCGGCGGGCCGGAATGCCCAGCCGCTCGGCGGCCGCGGTCGCCGAGGCGATCACGTGATCGCACAGATTGCGGGCCGTCACCGCGGCGGCCAGCACCGCCAGCAGCGCGGGTTCATCGATTACGCGGCGGGGACTGTCGAGAAGGTGGAACAACGTGCGCGCGGCATCATCGTCGGGGACCGCCGCCGCGGCGAGGTCATCGATGAGCGCTGTGACGAACATGTCGAGATAGGTGGTGTCCATGATGGATACCGACTTTCACAGAAGGTGCCCAAAGGCACGATCAGGCAGCATGGTTCGACCAGTCCCGCGGGACAGAAGAACCTCTCGGCGACCGGAGTCGCGGTCTGAAGCTCACCGTGAAGCAGTGGGAGCAACATCGCATTCGAACTTATGTTCGACTCTACGCCGCCCGGGAGGGCTCCGCAAGTGTTATGTCTCAAGACATCGGTGACAGTTCTGCATCAGGACATCGGTGACACTTTGAGCGGTCTTGGTGGTGACACTTCTGCCTCAAAGCTCAGGTGGTGGCTGTCAATGAACCCATCGATCCTCGTGCCCGCCTGGCGATCTCCCAGTGGTCCGACGACGCGCCGCGCGGGACGGTCTCGACGTTTGCGCACAACGCGCCTTCCAACAGGTTCTGGTTGTCGGCGACGAACGACATGATCGTCGTGGCCGATCTGGACGGCGCGGTCGGGGACGATGGGTTCATTGACGGCCAACCTCCCGACGTAGGCTCAGCCCAGCACGTGATCCGACTCGTCCAGCGTGCGGGTGCGCTTCCAGTACTCCACCGTCCCGAACGGGTTGAGCACGTAGACACCGCCGTCGGGCGACTTGTACCAGGAGTGCTCGATGGACGGATGGCCCCACATCAGGGTGGCGACCTCGTCCTGCAGCTCCCGGTTGTACCGGGTATAGGCGTGCGCGGTGGGTTCGATGCTGCGCTTGCCCCCTTCGATCACGGTCCGCAGCGCCGCACCGATGTAGTTCATCTGGCATTCCAGCATGAAGATCACACTGCCGGCGTGGGCCAGCGCGGTGCCCGGCCCCGCCATCATGAAGAAGTTCGGGAATCCGGGTACCGAAATGCCGTTGAAGGCTTCAGGTTTTCCGTCCCATACCTGTGAGATCGGAATCCCGTCACGTCCGATGACCTCCATCGGACACAGCACCTCGGAGGCCCGGAAGCCGGTGGCGAGCACGATGACGTCGACCTCGAACTGGTCGGTGGCGGTGCGGATCGACTTCTCGTCGATACCGATGATCTGCTCGTTACAGAAGGTCACGTGCTCACGCCGGAGGCAGCGCAACCAGCTTCCGTTGTCCTGCAGCATGCGTTTGGCCATCGGCGGGTACTGCGGGGTGACTTTGGCGGCGAGCTCGGGAATGTCGCCGACCTGGTCGTCGATCCAATTGGCGAAGATCTCCCGGCGCGCGGCGCTGGCCGCGTTGGCCGTGCGCGGAAAATCATGCCAAGCCGGGTCTGCGCGGACGAGTTCCAGCATCTTGTCGCTGGACTGCCACATCAGCATGAACCGGTACCAACGGGAGTAGCCGGGTAGGTGTCGCATCGCCCAGCGTTCACCGTCGGTGACCTCGGCGTGGTAACGCGGATTGGGCGCCATCCACTGCGGGGTGCGTTGGAACACCACCAGTTCCGCGACGTCGTCGACGATGGCGGGCCCGATCTGGAATCCGCTGGCGCCGGCCCCGATCAGGGCGACCCGTTTGCCCCGCAGGTCCACCTCGTGGTCCCAGCGGGCCGCATGGAACGCCGGGCCCTGAAACCGTTGCAGCCCGGGAAAATCCGGGATCATCGGCCGGTTCAGGAAGCCGACGCCGGAGATGACGGCCGCCGCACTACGCTGCTCGGTGCCACCGTCGGCGCCACGCAGCGTCACCGTCCACCGCCCGGCCGCCTCGTCCCATTGCGCGCGGACCGCCTCGCGCCCCCACTTCACGTGGGCGCCGATGTCGTGCTGGGCCATCACCGAGCGGAAGTAGTGGTGCAACTCGGGCTGGCGGGTGTAGTAGGCGGTGAAGTCCCCGACGTGCTCGAACGAGTACGAGTAGTAGTGACTGGCCACGTCGACCCGGCAACCGGGATAGCTGTTCTCGTACCAGGTGCCGCCGACGTCGGGGTTCTTCTCCACCACTTCGAACGGGATCCCGGCCTCTTTCAACCGGATCGCGGCGAGCAGGCCCGACGCGCCCAGCCCGATGATGAGCACCGAGAATCCCACCGGCGGCTGCAACTCGTCCGGTGCGGAGATGGCGCGCGGGTTGCGCCCGCCCAGGTCCATCTCCTCCAGATAGAGCGCGGCGTTGTCGTCGGGCACCGGTTCGCAGGCGATCCAGTCCATGACCTCACGGATGACTTCGACACTCAGCGATGGGGTGTCCGGGCATCCGGCGTCGCGCCAGGAACAGATCTCGTGCAGCGCGACGCGCCGCAACTCCGCCCTGCTGTCCTCGTCGAGCATGCCCTGAAACTCGTTCTGCACGAACTGGACCGGGCGGATCGGCCCGCGGATGAACGACGGGTCTCCGGTGATCTGCACCACCGTCGCGGTCAACGCAGACACCGACAGCTGCTCCAGAGCATCGGCGATGGTGGCGTCGTCGACGCCGACGATGGAATGCGTGGCGAGGTGACGCGCGGTCATCGTCGGTTCCGTCACCGCACGTGCGCGGGCAGCCGCTTGATGCCGTGCACAAAGCTGCTGTACAGCATGTCCGGCTCACCGAACTCGACGGTCTTGAGCCGGGTCAGCAACTCGCGGAAGATATTTCGCAGCTCGCTCTTGGCCAGCTGATTGCCCAGGCAGAAATGCGGGCCCCCGCCCCCGAAGCCGACCTGCGGGTTCGGCGCGCGGCTCAGGTCGAACCGGTGCGCGTCGGCGAACACGCTCTCGTCCCGGTTGGCCGAACAGTAGAACAGGCCCACCTTGTCCCCCGCGCTGATCTGTTGACCGGCCACCTCGACGTCCTGGGTGGCGAACCGTGCGAACTGCAGCACCGGGGTGGACCAGCGCACGAACTCCTCGGTGGCCAGCCCGATCCGGCCGTCGAAATCCTCCAGCAGCCAATCCTTCTGGTCCGGGTTGGCCACCAGCGCCATCATGGCGTGCGTGGTGGCCTGGCGGGTGGTGTCGCTGCCCGCCGAGGCCAGCAGGATCAGGAATGCCCCGATCTCCTCGTCGGTGAGCCGTTGTCCGTCCACCTCGGCATTGACGATACTGGTCATCAGGTCGTCACCCGGATTGGCGCGGCGGAACTTGGCCAGCTCCACCCCGGTACCGGACAGCAGCATGATCTCGTTGATGGTGTCGGCGGCGCGTTCCTCCAGGCTGGAGTACTCGTCGTCGCTCATCCCGAACAGCTTCTCCGCCGCGGCGGCCAGCGCCGGCTGATCGGCGGTGGGCACCCCGAGCATGTCCATGATCGTCACGATCGGCAGCTTCGCCGCGCAGTCGTGCACGAAGTCGATATCGCCGGCTCCGATCAGCTCATCGACGACGGCGACCGCGTTGTCGTGGATCTGTTCCTCGATGCGGCGCACATTGCGCGGGGTGAACACCGAGCTGATCAGCTTGCGGTAGGTGGTGTGCTCGGGCGGGTCCATGGTCAGGAAGAAGGACGCGAAGCGCTGCACATCGGCGGGCATCGGATCCAGCGCGATACCGAGCGTCGAGGTGAAGATCTCCGGGTGCTGGCTGGCGAACTGGATGTCGGCGCGCCGGGTCAACGCCCAGAATCCGGGCTCCTCCACGTCGAACAGCGAGGGCATCGGCTGGTGCCAGCTGAGCCCGTCCAGGGCGCGCAGCTGCGCGAAGGTCCGGTCCCGGACGTCGAACGGCTGGCTCCAGAACTGGTGTGACGTGATGTCGAATGGGCTGTATTCGCGTGCCTGCGGTGCGCTGGCAACTGTCACGGCGGTTCCCTCCTACGGGCGTGCAACGACGGTGTTGCGGTCATTTAGCGTGACAGTCGACAGATAATTTGTAAAGGTATAGCGATGCTGGAGGCAACCCCCGCGGACGCGGAGAACAGCACCCGCGAGCGGATTCTCGCCGCCACCGCACAGGTGCTGGGCAACCACGGGATGACCAAGCTCAGCCTCTCGGAGGTCGCCACCCAGGCCGGCGTGTCCCGCCCGACGCTGTACCGCTGGTTCGCCTCCAAGACCGAGCTGCTGGACGCCTTCGTGGTCTGGGAACGCAAGCACTACGACCGCGCCGTGGCCGAGGTGCCCGCCGAGCTCAGCCCCGACGAACGGCTGGACGCCACCCTGCAGATCATCGTGGACTACCAGCGCTCCTATCCTGGCCTGCGGATGGTCGACATCGAACCCGCACACGTCATCGGCCGGCTGGCCCAGTTCATCCCGCTGATGCGCGAGCGCCTCGAGCGCCTCACCCCCGGCAGTGACGCCGCGCTGGCGGCGGCCACCGTCATCCGGGTGGCCATCTCGCACTATCTGGTACGCAGCGATGACGAAGACGAGTTCCTGAAACAGCTGCGGTATGCCGCGAGGGTGAAGAATAGGAACGGTGACTGAGCACCTCACCCTCGCCGAGCAGGCCGCGCTGGGCAGCGGCGCGACATTCTGGACCACCAAGGCGGTGGGTGACGTCCCGGCGATCGTGCTGACCGACGGGCCGCACGGGGTGCGCAGGCAGGCCGGGGCCGCCGACCACCTCGGTCTGGCCGGCAGCGAGCCGGCGACCTGCTTCCCGCCCGCGGTCGGCCTGAGCCAGAGTTGGGATCCCGATCTGGTCGAGCGGGTCGGCGTGGCGTTGGGCACCGAGAGCCGGGCCCTGGGAGTGCACGTGCTGCTCGGCCCGGGGGTGAACATCAAGCGGGATCCGCGCTGCGGCCGAAACTTCGAGTACTTCTCCGAGGACCCGCTGCTGGCCGGGGTCCTTGGCGCGGCGTGGGTGCGCGGGGTGCAGAGCCGCGGTGTGGGCGCGTCGCTCAAGCATTTCGCGGTGAACAACGCCGAGGACGACCGGATGCGCACCAGCTCGGATGTCGACGAGCGCACGCTGCGCGAGG
Organism: Mycolicibacterium aurum; assembly: GCA_900078775.1. Classification (GTDB taxonomy): domain Bacteria; phylum Actinomycetota; class Actinomycetes; order Mycobacteriales; family Mycobacteriaceae; genus Mycobacterium; species Mycobacterium aurum_A. The sequence continues at coordinate 1,204,842 of LT549889.1, read as the reverse complement.
TGTATCTGCGTGCCTTCGAATACATCGTCAAACGGGCCCGGCCGGCCACGGTGATGTGTTCCTACAACCGGATCAACGGGGTGTACGCCGCGGAGAACCGCTGGCTGCTCACCGATGTGCTGCGCGGCGAGTGGGGTTTCGAGGGGGCGGTGGTCAGCGATTGGGGCGCGGTCGCCGACCGGGTCGCCGCGGTGGCCGCCGGTCTGGACCTGGAGATGCCGTCGAGCAACGGGGTCACCGATGCCGACGTCGTCGCGGCGGTGCAGTCGGGGACCCTCGACCGGGAGGCGGTGGCCCGCGCCGCCGCCCGGGTCGCCGAACTGGCCGACAGCGTCACCGGAACCGACCACGGCACAACCACGTTCGACATCGAGGCGCATCACCGGTTGGCCCGCGAAGCCGCGGCCCGCTCGATCGTGCTGTTGAAGAACGACGGCGACCTGTTGCCGCTGGCACCGTCCTCGATCGCGGTCATCGGCGGGTTCGCGGTGTCCCCGCGGTTCCAGGGCGGCGGTAGCTCGCACGTGAACCCGACCCGGGTCGATGTGCCGCTGGAGGAGATCCGCCGCCACGCCCACGGACATCCGGTCGGCTACGCCGAGGGTCTGACCGCCGAGACGCTGGCCGCGGCCGCCGATGCCGACACCGCGGTGGTGTTCCTCGGCCTGGCCGCCGCGGAGGAGTCCGAGGGCTTCGACCGCACCCACATCGACCTGCCCGCCGACCAACTGCACCTGTTGTCGGCGGTGGTGCAGGTGCAACCGCGCACCGTCGTGGTGCTGTCCCACGGCGGGGTGCTCGACCTGCACGAGGTGGCCGGCCTGGCCCCGGCCATCCTGGACGGCGCGCTACTCGGCCAGGGTGGCGGCGGCGCGATCGCCGAGGTGTTGTTCGGGGCGGTCAACCCGTCCGGGCGGCTCGCCGAGACCGTGCCGGTGCGCCTGCAGGACTCCCCCGGCTATCTCGACTTCACCGCAGAGAACGGCCATATCCGGTACGGGGAACGGATATTCGTCGGCTACCGCTGGTATGACGCCCGCTCTGCGGCGGTGACGTTCCCGTTCGGGCACGGACTGTCCTACACCACGTTCGAGTGCAGCGATCTGTCGGTGACCGCGGACGCCGGGGGCCTGACGGTGCGGGTGTCGGTGGTGAACACCGGAACCCGGGCCGGCCGCGAGGTGGTGCAGGTCTACACCGGGTTGCCGACGTCCCGGGTCGCGCGCCCGCCCCGCTGGCTGGCCGGCTTCACCGGCGTGACCCTGCAGCCCGGGGAACTGCGCGAGGTCGAGATCTCCGTGGCCCGTGATGAACTCGGATACTGGGACGTGCGGGCCGGGCGACGCCTCGTCGAGGCGGGTGACTATACGGTCGCGGTCGGGGCGTCGAGCCGGGATCTGCGGCTGCACAGTGTGGTCGCGGTGGATGGTGACCCCGTGCCGGCGTTCCCGTTCACCCCGGACTCCACCCTGGCCGAGCTGCTCGGCGACCCGGCGGCGGGCCCGGCGGTGGCCGACGTGCTGGCCGCCGGCGGGCAGCAGACATCCTCGGCGCTCGGTACCGACATGATGCGGATGCTCGGCTCGATCCCGATCGGCCGGCTGGTGTCCTTCAGTGGTGGCGCGTTCAGCCGGGATCAGCTCGCCGCGCTGCTGGAGACGGTCAACCGTCAGCGGTCCTGACTGCGCTCCAGTTCGGCGAGGATCTCGTCGGTGTGCTCGCCGAGTTCAGGGGCCGGCCCGCGCGGCCGCCACGGCGTATCGGAGAAGTCGGCCGGGCTGGCCACCATCGGCGTGGCCGAATCCCCCTCGGGCACATAGACGATGCCGCCCGCGGCGTGGAACTGTTCGTCGGCGACCACATCGTCGAGGGAGTTGATCGGCGACCAGAAGAAGTCCGGTTCACCGGCGAACACCTCTTCCCATTCGGCGAGCGTCTTGGTGGCGAAGATGGTGTCGAGTTCGGCGATGATCTCGCGGGCGTGAGTGAAGCGGTCCCGGGGTGCCGGGTAACGCTCCAGCCACTCGGTACGCCGCACCGCCCGGCACAGCGGTGGCCAGTGCCGGGCGACGTCGAGGCCGACGATCCAGAACCGCTTGCCGTCGGCGGCGGTGTAGTTGTTCATGCACGGGTTCGCCATCGTCTCGCGTTGCCCGATGGCTACCTGCTGGCCGGACATCAGCAGGGTGTTGAGGTCGAAGCTCACCGTGTAGGCGCCCTGACGGTAGAGCGAGGTGGTCACCAATTGGCCGGTGCCGGTGCGGGTCCGGGCCAGCAGGGCCGCGCACACCGCGGCCGCCAGGGTCATGCCCGCCGAGTGGTCACCCATGCCGCCGCGCTGAAACGGCGGGGTGTCGCCGGGTCGGGTCAGCAGGTCGGCGATGCCGGCGCGGGCCCAGAACGCGGCCACGTCGTAGGCCGCGCGCCCGGCGTCCGGCCCCTCGGTGCCGTATCCGGTGATCAGCCCGTACACCAGCCGCGGGTTCCGGGTGGCCACCGTCTCGAAGTCCAGGCCCAGCCGGGCCAGCGCGGGCGGACGCACGTTGGTCAGGAAAACGTCTGCGCCGGCGATCAATTCGATGGCCGTGTCGCGGCCCCGCGGGGTGGTCAGGTCGAGCACGACGCTGCGTTTGGACCGGTTGTCCATCTGGAACGGCGGGTTCGACGCGCTGCCCAGGTCGGCGTCCAGACCCATCATCCGGCCGAAGGACCGGGCCGGGTCGCCGCCGGGCGGTTCGATCTTGACGACGTCGGCGCCCCAGTCGGCCAGGATGGCGCCCGCGGCCGGGGCCGCCACCCAGACCCCGAGTTCGACCACCCGGAAACCGTCCATCGGACCAGTCATCGGAATTCCCATCAGAGTGCTTTACAACTTGGTTTTGATTTGTAAGCTTGCACGATGCCTCCGCAGGTCAGCAGCGTCACCCCGGTGTTCGGTCTGGCCGCACATCTCGGACGCGGACTGCAACGTATCGCAACCGACGCCGTCTTCGGGCGAGCCCGCGCCCTCCCCCGCCACATCGCCGACCTGGACCCGGCCTTTCTGTCCGGACTGCTGGGGCGCCGCGTCACCTCCGTCGCCCTGCTCGACGGCGACGCCGGCACCTCCTCGCGGGCCCGGCTGGCCCTGACCGGAGACGATGTGCCCGAATCGGTGTTCGTCAAGATGCCCGCCGAAACGGTGGCCACCCGACTGATGGGCGAACTGGGACGCCTCGCCGACACCGAGGTCCGGTTCTACCGGGAGCTGTCCGGTCAGTTGATTGATGTACCGGCCTGTCACGGCGCGACATTCGATCCGGTCACCGGACGGTTCGTACTGGTACTGGAAGACCTCACTCTCGGGGGCCGATGTGAATTCCCCGACACCCTGCACCCGCTGGACCCGGACCGGGCGGCACTGATCGTGGAACTGCTGGCCCGGGTGCACGCCACCTTCTGGCAGCGACCGGACGCCCACCGGTGGGTGTACTCCGCGTCGGCGGATGCCACCTCGCTGCTGACCGGCCCGCTGGCCAATACCGCGGCCCGCAGGCTGGCGGGTGGCACCGAGATCCCGGTGCGGGCCGGCCAGTTCATCATCGACAACTACCGCGCGGTCGCCGCCCTGATCGACCGTGGCCCCACCACCGTCATGCACGGGGACGCACATCCGGGAAATGTGTACTTCCGCAACGGAAGAGCGGGTCTGCTGGACTGGCAGGCGGTGCGCCGCGGCCACCCGTCGCGCGAGTTGTCCTACACCTTGATCACCGGCATGACCACCGCGGCACGGACGCAGCATCAGCGCGATCTGCTCGACGTCTACCGCGCCGAACTGTGCGCCGCCGGGGGTCCCGAACTCGACCGCGAGGACCTCTGGCAACGGTTCCGCGAGGCCGCGTTGTACGCCTATATCGCCGCGCTGATCACCGCCGGGATGGGTGGGATGCAGGACGCGGACATCGCGCTGGAGGGGTTGGCCCGGGCGGTGGCCGGGCTGGAAGATCTCGACACGGTTTCTGCACTGAAGGCTTCGATGTGAAGACGCACCCTCTACCATCGGTACCGTGAACAAGCCGCTGTCCGGGCACCCCGACGCCGCCGAGGACACCTCGACGCGACGCCGGATTCTCGCCGCGACGGCCGAAGTGCTCGGGCGCAACGGGCAGACCAAGCTCAGCCTGTCCGAGGTCGCCCTGCAGGCCGGCGTGTCCCGGCCGACGCTCTACCGGTGGTTCGCCTCCAAGGAGGAACTGCTGGCGGCCTTCGGTGATTACGAGCGCGAGATGTTCGATACCGGCATCAGCACCGCGACCGCGGGTCTACGGGGTACCGAAAAGCTCGATGCGGCACTGCGATTCATCGTCGAGTACCAGCAGTCTTATTCCGGGGTGCGGATCATCGACATCGAACCCGAGGTCGTCATCGCCCAGCTGAGCCACGTATTGCCGGTGATGCGAGCCCGCCTACTCAAACTGCTCAGCGGTTCCAACGCGCAGGTGAAGGCGTCCACCGCGATCCGGGTTGCGGTGTCGCACTACATCGTCCGCAGCGATGACGAGGGCCAGTTCCTGGCTCAACTGCGACACGCGGTGGGGCTCAAGCAGAGTTAGCCCGCCGCCCGGACTGGGTCGCGGTGACCTGAACGGCCAGCTCCCGCAGCGTGGGAGTCGCGGTCAGCAGCACATCGATGTCGCCGCTCGGCAGTTCGGCCAGCGCGGTGGCCACGGTCCGGACCACCACGTCCTCGATCGCGTCCCGCTTCTCGGCCGCCTGCGCGGTCGGATACAGGAGCGACACCCGCCGGTCGGCCGGGTCGGCCCGCTTCTCCAGTAGCCCGCGACCACAGAGCCCACGCACCGCGGCACTGACGTTGCTCGGCTGCATCGCCACCGCGGCTGCCACCTCCGACACACTGCGGCCGGGATCGTCCATCGCCGCCCGCAGCACCAGCAGTTCGGAGGCCGGCAGCGGGTCCAGGCCGACCTGGTCCGGCGCGAAACGCGAGATCCGCCAGGACAGGTCGTGCAGCGTCACCGCCAGATCGCGGATGCGCGCGGTGTCGTCCGTCACGTCAGCCATACCCTATTTTGACATACGTTTTCAGACATACATATTCTGAAATACATATTCGAGCTGGGCGCCGCCCGAGCCGAGTCGACGACCGGAAGGTGTTCATGAGTTCCGCCAAGGAGTCCAGCGCGCCCTCGATGGCGCTGATCGCGGTCCTGGCACTGCTCAACGCGGTCACCCCGTTCGCCATCGACATGTACCTGTCGGCCTTCCCGAGGATGGCCACCGACCTGGACACCCCGGCCACCTCGATCCAGCTGACCCTGACCACCTTCCTGGTCGGCCTGGCCGTCGGCCAGTTGCTCATCGGCTCGCTGTCGGACCGCTACGGCCGGCGCAAACCGCTCCTCATCGGCACCGCGGCCTGCCTGGTCGCCAGCATCCTGTGCGCCTTCGCCCCGACCATCGAGATCCTGATCGTCCTGCGGTTCATCCAGGGGGTCGGCGGCGCGGCCGGGGTCGTCATCGCCCGCGCCGTCATCGCCGACCGCGCCCACGGATCGAGGCCGCGCGACTGTTCGCGGTGATGATGTTGATCGGCGTACTCGCCCCGTTGACCGCGCCCATGATCGGCGGCGCCATCGTCACCTATCTCGGCTGGCGCGCCGTCTTCGGTGCGCTCGCCCTGCTGTGCCTGCTGATGCTGCTGGGTGTGCTGTTCGCGGTCGAGGAATCCCTGCCGGTGGAGTTGCGCCGACCCGGCGGGCTCAAGGCGCTGGCCTCAAGCACCCGCAGCGTCCTGACCAACCGGTACTACATCGGCTACACGCTGGTGATGGCGTTCACCGCCGCGGCCATGTTCGGCTATATCTCCGCCTCGCCGTTCGTGCTGCAGAACATCATGGGCCTGTCCCCCGGCCACTACTCGCTGACCTTCGGCGCCTGCTCGCTGACCGTCGGGGCCGGCACCGCGGCGGCCGCCCGGCTGGTGAAGTCCCATTCGCCGCGCCAGGTGCTGACGGGCGGGGTGGCCGCCATGGTGGTGGTCAGCGCGCTGCTGCTCATCGCCGTCACCGTCGGTGGCGTGCCGCACTGGCCGACGGTGGCCCTGATGGCCTGCTTCATGGGCTGCATGGGGTTCATCTACTCCAATGCAGCGATGCTCGCCACGACCGAGGTGCGGCACGCGGCCGGCACCGGTTCGGCGGTGCTGGGATTCCTGCAGTACGGCACCGGTGCGCTAGCCGCACCACTGGTCGGACTGGCCGGGCAGCACAGCGCCGCCCCGATGGGGTGGACGATGTTCGGTGCCGCGCTGGGCGCGGCCGCGGCGCTGTTCCTGCTCACCCGCGGGCATGTTCCGGCCGACGAAGCGGTAGAGGCCGAAAACGCCGAAGCGGCCGGGGTGCTCGTCGCCGACTAACCGGACCCGGGAGTGGGAACGCCACTCTACGGCCGTAGAGATCGGAACCGGGAAAACTTTCTATCTTGCTGACATCTCGGCTCAGATTTGTAAAGCTGTGTCCCATGACCGAGGTGCAGACAGAAAGCGGCGTGCTGGCCGGCGAACAACGGATGCTGATCGACGGTGAACTGCAGTTCACCGGCAGCGGGGCGACCTTCGACGTCATCCACCCCGCCAGCGAGGAGGTCGCCGGCCAGGCCACCGACGGCACCGTCGAGGACATGGCGCGGGCGGTCGGCGCGGCCCGGCGCGCCTTCGACGAGACCGACTGGAGCCGCGACCTCGATTTCCGCTACCACTGCATGATCCAGTTGCACGAGGCGCTGGAACGCAACAAGGAGCGGCTGCGCCGGATCCTCATCACCGAGGTGGGCTGCCCGGTCACCGTCAGCGGCAGCCAGATCGAGAGCCCGATCGACGAGGTCAAGCACTGGGCCGAGCACGGCAAGAACTTCGAGTACCTGGTCGACAACGGGGTGCACGAGACACCGCTGGGCCCGGCCCGGCGCAAGATCCACTACGAGGCGGTCGGGGTGGTCGGCGCGATCACCCCGTGGAACGTGCCGTTCTACCTGAACATCGCCGAGACGGTGCCGGCGCTGATGGCCGGCAACACCGTGGTCCTCAAGCCGGCCCAGCTCACCCCGTGGTCGGGCACCGAGTACGGCCGCATCGTCGCCGAGGAGACCGACATCCCGGCCGGGGTGTTCAACGTGGTGGCCTCCAACGCCAATGAGGTCGGCGCCGCGCTGTCCGCGGACCCACGGGTGGACATGATCACCTTCACCGGATCGACGGCGACCGGGCGGGCGATCCTGGCCGCGGGCGCGCCGACGGTGAAGAAGACCCTGCTCGAGCTCGGCGGTAAGTCCGCGCACATCGTGCTCGACGACGCCGATCTGTCCGCCTCGCTGCCGCTGGCCGCCATGATGGCGTGCGTGATGAGCGGGCAGTCCTGCATCCTGCCGTCCCGGATCCTGTTGCCCCGCAGCCGCTATGACGAGGGCCTGGAGATCCTCAAGTCCATGATGGAGGGTTTCCCGGTCGGTGACCCGTGGACCCCGGGCAACATGCAGGGCCCGCAGATCAGCGCCGGCCAACGCGACAAGGTGCTCGGCCTGATCCGCAGCGGCATCGACTCCGGAGCGCGACTGATCACCGGCGGCGGTGTCCCGGAGAGCCTGCCGGTCGGCTACTACACCCAGCCCACCCTGCTGGCCGACGTGGATCCGAACTCGCAGGTGGCCCAGGAGGAGATCTTCGGCCCGGTGCTGACCGTCACCCCGTACGACACCGACGAGGAGGCGATCGCCATCGCCAACAACTCCATCTACGGCCTGTCCGGTGAGGTCAGCAGCGCCGACGTCGACCGGGCCTTCGCAGTGGCCACCCGGATGCGCACCGGCAACGTCACCATCAACGGCAAGAGCCACTTCGGCATCAACAGCCCGTTCGGTGGCACCAAGCAGAGCGGTCTGGGCTACCGCAACGGCGAAGAGGGCTACAAGGAGTACCTGGACGCCAAGACCATCGGCATGCCCGACCAGTGACGGTCACCGACCACCTGGAGATCGAGAGCCTGCTCACCCGGTACTGCCGGGCCGTCGACACCAAGGACTGGGCGGCCTACCGGGCGATGTTCACCGACGGTGCGCGGGTGGACTATTCGGCAGCCGGGTTGGTGGTGGGCACGGTCGAGGACGCGGTGACGTATCTGGGCCGGCATCAGGAGGCGATCTCGGTGGGCATGCACTACGTGACCAACATCGAGGCCACCGTCGTCGACGACACCGCCCAGGTGGTCGCCATGTGGTTCAACGCCGTCACGCTGCCCGGCTCCGCGGACGTCCGGTTCTTCCACGGCCGTTGGCGTGACGATCTGGTGCGCACCGAGTCCGGCTGGCGCATAAGCAATCTGATTTTGGAGGTGCTGGGATGAGCGAGGTCGAGGATCAGCTGGAAATCCGCGCGCTGCTGGCCCGGTATGCGCGCGGGGTGGACACCAAGGACTGGGAGACCTACCGCTCGGTGTTCACCGAGGACGCCCATATCGACTACTCCTCGGCAGGTGCCATCGTCGGCGGTCGCGACGAAGTCGTCGACTGGTTCGCCGCCAACTTCGGGATAATCCCGTGGAGCATGCACTACATCACCAATGTCGAGGCCGACGTCGACGGCGACCGGGCGACGGTGCGGGCCATGTTCTACAACCCGATGCAGCTGCCGGGCATGGACACCCAGAGCGCCTGCGGCGGTTACTACCACCACGAACTGGTGCGCACCGCCGACGGCTGGCGCAGCCGCAGCCTGCGCGAGGAGAATGTCTGGTTCAGCAACCCACCCGGGTGAGGGCTCAGCCCTCGGCGGCGAGCTGCCCGCAGGCCGCGGCGATCTCCCGGCCGCGGGTGTCGCGCACCGTGCAGGAAACACCCTTGGCCAACACGCGCTTCACGAACTCGCGCTCGACCGGCTTGGGGCTGGCGTCCCACTCGCTACCCGGAGTGGGGTTCAGCGGGATGAGGTTGACGTGCACCAGCGGGCCGAGCTTGCTGTGCAGCAACTTGCCGAGCAGGTCAGCGCGCCAGGGCTGGTCGTTCACATCCCGGATCAACGCGTACTCCACCGAGACCCGGCGCCCGGTCACATCGGCGTAGTAGCGGGCGGCGTCGAGCACCTCGTCGACCTTCCACCGGTTGTTCACCGGCACCAGGGTGTCGCGCAGTTCGTCGTCCGGAGTGTGCAATGACAATGCCAGCGTCACACCCAGCTTCTCGTCGGCCAGCTTGCGGATGGCGGGCGCCAGGCCGACGGTGGACACCGTCACCGAGCGGGCGCTGATACCGAACCCTTCCGGCGGCGGGGCGATGATGCGCTTTACGGCGGCAACCACCCGGTTGTAGTTGGCCAGCGGCTCACCCATGCCCATGAAGACGATGTTGGACAGCCGGCCGTCGTGCTCCTCGCGCATCGCGAAGGAGGCCGCGCGCACCTGTTCCAGGATCTCGGCGGTGGACAGGTTGCGCTGCAGCCCGCCCTGACCGGTGGCGCAGAACGGGCAGGCCATACCGCAGCCGGCCTGTGACGAGATACACACGGTGTTGCGCTGCGGATAGCGCATCAGCACCGATTCGAAAGTGGTGCCGTCGACCGCCCGCCACAACGTTTTTCGGGTCTCCCCCGCATCGCACTGGATCTGGCGGGCCGGTTTGATCAACGCCGGGAACAACGCCTCGGACACCTGATCGCGCACCGCGGCGGGCAGGTCGGTCATCTGGTGCGGGTCGGCGATCAGCCGCCCGTAATACTGGTTGGCCAGCTGTTTGGCGCGGAATTTCGGCAGCCCGAGCTCGGCCACGGCTTCGGCGCGCCCCGCTGCATCGAGGTCGGCGAGATGCCGGGGCGGCATCGCACGGCGCGGCGCTTCGAAGATCAGTTCTTGTTTCATGACCCTCCCAGTATGGATGATCGCCGGACAGCGCGGCCCGGCCGGATCCGAGCGGGAGGCGGCTCTGCCGGCCGGCGTCCCGCTGGGCCGACGGCGGCGACAGCCTGGCGGCCTGAGGCCTACACCAGCAGCGTCAGCACGATCCAGCCGACGACCGCGGCGGGCAGCATGGCGTCGATGCGGTCCATGATGCCGCCGTGCCCGGGCAGCAGCGTACCCATGTCCTTGATCGACAGATCCCGCTTGACCTGCGATTCGACCAGGTCCCCGAGGACGCCGGTGATCACCAGCAGCACGCCGAGCGGGACGCCCACCCAGGCCGGCTTGTCCATCAGGAACGTCACCGACAGCACGGCAGCGGCGGTGCCGAACACCAGCGAGCCACCCAGACCTTCCCAGGACTTCTTCGGGCTGATCGCCGGGGCCATCAGATGCCTGCCGAACAGCACACCGGCGACGTAGCCACCGATATCGGCGAACACGACGGTGGCGATCACGGTGAACACCCGGGCCCCGCCGTCCTCGGCGAAGATCATCAGCGCGGTGAAGGCGGCGAACATGGGCACCCAGGTGGCCAGCAGCACGGTGGCGGCGATGTCGCGCAGGTAGTTGATCGGTTGTCGGTGCAGGCCCTGGCCGATGAGCCGCCACACCATGCACACGACGATGGTGCCGCCGTAGGCGCCCAACAGGCCGGCCACACCGAACGGCCAGGTCAGCCAGATCATGGCCTGCCCGCCGAGCAGCAGCGGCACGGTGGGCAGCAGGTAGCCGTGCTCGCGCAGCCGGCGGATCACCTCGTGGGTGGCGATGGCGATCGCGACCGCCAGCAGCGGCAGCCACCACAGCGGCGCGAACAGCAGAGTGCCGATCGCCAGGGCGCCGAGGACGGCGCCGACGGCGATGGCGGCCGGCAGGTCACGACCTGCGCGCGATGTTTTCTTGGGTGGTTCGGGTTCTACCACGGGGTTGCCCTGCTGAAAGGTCATCAGACCTCCAACAGCTCGCCTTCTTTGTGTTTCACCAGCTCGTCGATCTGGGCGACATAGGTGCCGGTGGTCTTGTCCAGATCCTTCTCGGCGCGGCCGACCTCGTCCTCGCCGGCCTCGCCGTCCTTCTTGATCCGGGCCAGCTCGTCCATCGCCTTGCGGCGGATGTTGCGCACCGACACCTTGGCGTCCTCGCCCTTGGACTTCGCCTGCTTGACCAGCTCGCGGCGCCGTTCCTCGGTGAGCTGCGGGATCGAGATGCGGATGACGTTGCCGTCGTTGGACGGGTTGACGCCCAGGTCCGAGTTGCGGATGGCGTCCTCGATGGGTTTGAGCTGGTTGGCCTCGTAGGGCTTGATGACCACCAGCCGCGCCTCGGGCACGTTGATGCTGGACAGCTGGGTGACCGGGGTCGGAGAACCGTAGTAGTCGATGTTCAACCGGGAGAACATGCCCGGGTTGGCGCGGCCGGTGCGGATCGACGCCAGATCGTCGCGGGCCACCGCTACGGCCTTCTCCATCTTCTCTTCGGCGTCGAAGAGGGTCTCGTCGATCACGGGTTCTCCTTAGATGCGCAGCTGCTCAGGTGGTGACCAGTGTTCCGATCTTCTCACCTGCGACCGCTCGCGCGATATTTCCGTCGGTGAGGAGATTGAACACCAGGATCGGCATGCCGTTGTCCATGCAGAGGCTGAAGGCGGTGGAGTCGGCGACCTGCAGGCCGCGGTCGATGACCTCGCGGTGGGTGATGGTGGTCAGCAGCTCGGCGTCCGGGTTCTTGCGTGGGTCGTCGGTGAAGACGCCGTCGACGGCCTTGGCCATCAGCACCACCTCGGCACCGATCTCCAGGGCACGCTGCGCGGCGGTGGTGTCGGTGGAGAAGTACGGCAGGCCCATACCGGCGCCGAAGATGACGACGCGGCCCTTCTCCAGGTGCCGGCGCGCGCGCAGCGGGATGTACGGTTCGGCGACCTGACCCATGGTGATGGCGGTCTGCACGCGGGTGTCGATGCCCTCCTTCTGCAGGAAATCCTGCAGGGCAAGGCTGTTCATCACGGTGCCGAGCATGCCCATGTAGTCGCTGCGGGTGCGTTCCATACCGCGCTGCTGCAGCTGGGCGCCGCGGAAGAAGTTGCCGCCGCCGATGACCACGGCGACCTGGGCGCCGGCGCGGACGACATCGGCGATCTGGCGGGCCACCAGGGCCACCACGTCGGGGTCCAACCCGACCTGCCCGCCGCCGAACATCTCGCCGCCGAGCTTCAGCAATACCCGCCTGTACGCAGGCCGGATGACTCCCGGGCCGGCGTTGTCTGGCTCCGTCATCAGACTCCTAGCTGTCCCGACACACCGAATCGCCGTCCAGGCGATTCCCGCGCGGACAGCTCTCCAATCCTGCCTCATGGCGACGTCCCGGCCACGTCGGGGTGGCCGGGACGCGCCGAATGAGGTGGTCGGGGCGGGTCGGGGTCGGACTCCGAACGCCTACTTGGCGTGACAGGCCTTCGGCGGAGACGGTGGCAGGTCCAGCGCCGGGTTGCCGTCGAAGAAGCCCACCGGCTTCAGTTTGAATCCGGTGTAGTGGCACGGCATCACCGGCCAGTCCTCCGGGCACACCACATGGTGGGCCCCGACCGTGTACCAGAGCACCACGTCGGTGTCCTCCAGCGGTGCGTCGTCGGCCACGTACTGCGGCAGGCCCTGCGCTTCGGCGCACTGATACATGTAGTCCCCGGCGGCGTAGAGCTCCTTCGGGTCGAACTTGGTCACCCACAGGTTGTGCTGCACGAACCGCGCCCGGTCGTAGATCACCGAGCCCTCCTGCACCATCACCGGCACGATGTCCTTGGGCATCAGCTTGTAGCCCACCGGCGCCCCGAACTCGTTGAGCTTGGACGGGTTGACCACCTTCCAGTACCGCCCGGTGGAGTACTCCCAGTCCCGCGCCCCCTCGGCCTCCGAGGCGACCAGGGTGTCCCTGGTGATCCAGGCGTTGTGGTGCGGGTTGAGTGCGGGATCGGGCTCCGGGATCGAATCGACCTCGTAGACACTGTTTCCCGGACCGTCGACGCACATGTCCATCCGGAAGTTGAAGAAGTGCTGATGGTTCGGGCCGTACATCCCCGGTGCCACCATCTTCCCCCACCGCGGCGTCTCCCCCTCGGCGATCGCACCGGTGGTCAGCACGCCGGTCAGCTTGACCTCCATCTCGATGGAGGCGTCGTTGTACAGGTACCAGAAGAAGCCGTACTCGTAGTTGCCGACGGTGCAGATCATCGAGATCACCAGCCGGCGGGAGCGCCGCACCTCGACCTCGCCGGTGCGGAAATCGGTGTGCTTCCAGGAGATCCCGTAGTCCTCCTCGTGCATGCAGATGGCGTTCGGGATGGTGACGGCGTTGCCGTCGGAGTCGTTGACCGTGCCGTCGAAGTAGAAGATCTCACCCAGACAGTCACAGCCCAGGGTGAGCGGGTTGGCCGAGAAGCCCATGCCCACCTCGCCCATGTCGAAGACGTTCTTGTTCCAGTGCGTCGGCGAGGAATCCCCGTAGGGCACCACCATCTCCGACAGCGCGGCCCGGTACATGATGGGCCGCACCGTGCCGCGGTCGGTGTAGGTGATCTCGTGCAGGGTCAGGCCCTCCCGCGGGTTGAACCCGATGCGCAGGGACCACTTCTGCCACTTCACATTCCAGCCGTCGACGGTGAAGCTCGGGCCCTCGGGTTGGGTGATCTCGATGGGCAACACATCGTCGCGGAATCCGGTGAAGGCCGGCCGGTTCTCGGGTGAGAACATGAACTGTTCGGTGTAGTTGCCACCCTTACCCGGCAGTTCCACCACTCCGTGGTCCTCGATGTCGAGGACCTCCATCTTGTCCAGGTCGAAGGTGACGATCAGGCCCTCGACCGGGCGGGCGTAGCCGTTCTCCGAGGCCGCGGCCCGGATGAAGGTCAGCGGCCGGCAGATCAGCGGTGAGTTCTCGTGATCGTCCTGGGCGCCGTAGTACCCGGCCGGCCAGGGATCGATCATGGCCAGGCCGAAATCGGTGACGCCGCGCTTGCGGACCGCCTCCTGCCAGCGCGGGTCCTCCCGCACCTTCTCCTCGACCCCGGTCATGTGCTCCACCAGATACGACGGGAACCGGCCCGGGATCGGCGTCCAGGAGTCGATGACCCGGGCGTCGATGTCGACGACGGCCTCGTAGATCAGCTTGGCCGGGGCGTCGTACATCGTGACGAACGCCTGGCGCGGAACGTCCTTTCCTTCGAATGTCAGGTCAGCGGCCTTGGCCGGCTCGGCCAACTGGATCATCACGAACTTCAGGGTCGGAGTGGCGTATTCCGATCCCGTGATGACGCCGGCGGCCGCCTCGATCTCGGCGCCGGTCAACGGGTCGAGCGGGTACCGGGTGGCGCCCTCGGTGAGTTCGGTGCCCAGCACGGTGCTGTCCATCGTCATTTGGTGGTGTCCTCCGCTTCTGTCTTGGTGAGGTCGAAAACGGCCAGGTGGGCCAGTGCGTCGTCCTGGGAGACCTTGTGCGCCGACCGTCGGCCGAAGATGTAGACCGTCAGGCCGAGGCCGAACATGCCGAGGCTGATCAGACCCACCCAGGTCATCCAGGTCGCCTGCGGCACATCGATCCACGGGGTGACGAACGAGTAGTAGATGCCCCCGGCGGTGGCCAGCGAGCCGACGATGACGGTGGCCCACACCCCGGCCATGCCGCCGGGAATCCGCCAGAACGTCTCGTTCTCGTAGCGGTCGGCGTACTTCTTGCGGGCCACGATGACCGGGATCAGGAAGAAGAACCCGGACAGCAGCCACACCGTGGACAACCCGCCCTGCAGGTACACGGTGACGTTGGCCATGCTGCTCTGTGAGTACAGCCCGACCAGGATCAGCGAGGAGATGACGCCCTGGATCAGGATGGCGCTCACCGGGTTACGGGTGCGCGGGTTGAGGTGGGTGAAGATGCGCGGCAGATGCCGCTCCAGACCGGAGACGAAGATCAGCCGGGAGTAGGCGACCTGGTAGGTCATCAGGGCCACGATGACGATGAAGGCCAACACGATGGCGCCGATCTCCATCAGGCCGGGGAATCCGGCCACGTCGAGCATGCCGATCACCCCGGTCACCGGATCGATCTCATCGCCGGGCAGCGCCATCATGGTGCCCAACGTGGTGAGCAGGTAGATCGCCACCAGCGCGACCGAACCCCACAGGATCATCCGTGGGCCGCTGCGGCGGACCGACAGGAATTCCGCACCCATGTTGTAGGGGGTCTCCACCCCGAGCAGGTACAGCAGCACGGTGCCGTACAGGAAGCCGGCCACGGCGAAGTTGGGGATGGTGGCCTCGGCCCAGCTGAACGGGGTGGCCGAACCGTTGTTGACGGCGAACAACAGCCCGGAGATGAAGATCGTCAGGGTCAGGATGCCGTAGACGACGAAGACGATGTTCATGATCTTCTGGTTGGCCGCCAGTTTGGCCAGCGCCAGCCCGATGACCGTCCACAGGATGACCAGCTGCAGGATGATGCTGGTGGTCAGGCCGAGTTCGGCGTGGAAGGCCAGCAGCAGCAACTGCAGCACCACCGCCGGCGAGGATGCGGCGTTGAGGATCACCGGTACCCAGGACAGGTAGCCGCCGATGAACCCCCAGGTTTCCCCCATGGTGCGGGTGGCCCAGATGTACACGCCACCCTGCCCCGGCCACAGGTTGCCGAGTTCGACGACGGCCATCCCGGCCGGGACCAGGAAGGTCAGGATGCCCAGCACCCACATCGGGATCGCGGTCCAGCCGCCGCCGGCCATCACCGAGGATCCGGTGATCCAGCAGATGATGAACACGTAGGCGGCGGTCAGACCGAAGGTGGTCATGACCTTGGGCAGGATCTGTTCTGGGACAAGCTCGGTGGTCATGAGCTTGTCACGGTCTGTTACGGCGTCTGCTTCAGCTGTCATACGATCTGTCCGTCCTTCATTCGAACGACACGGCTCGCTTCGTCGGCCACCGTGGGGTCATGGGTGCTGGCGACGACGGTGACGCCTAGTGTCGAGCAGAGATCACGCAGCATGCGGACCACCGTTTCCCCCGTCCGGTGGTCCAGGTTGGCCGTCGGTTCGTCGGCCAGTACCAGGGTCGGATCGCTGATCAGTGATCGGGCGATCGCGGTGCGCTGCTGTTCGCCGCCGGACATCTTGGTGGGCTGGTGATGGATGCGGTGCCCGAGCCCGACGATCTCCAGTAGTTCGACCGCGCGTCGGCGCAGCGCCTTGCGGTCGTAGGGCTCGAACATCAGTGGCAGTTCCACATTTTCGACCGCCGACAGGAACGGGATCAGGTTGTAGCTCTGGAAGATGAACCCGACGGTGTCGTGCCGCAGCGCGGCGAACTGGCTCTCGGTCAGCGTCGCGGTGTCGCGGCCGGCGATGGACACGGTGCCCTTGGTGGGCCGGTCGAGGCCGCCGATGATGTTCAGCAGGGTGGATTTGCCGCTGCCGGAAGGTCCCATCAGGCAGACGAATTCTCCTGGCATGACCTTGAGTTCGACGGCGATGAGGGCCTTGACCACCTCATCGCCGAGCTTGTGGAGTTTCCACAGGTCGGTGACGTCGACGACGGGAGTCGGCGTCGTCTCGGGACCAACCTGTACGGCGGTTTCGTCGATGGCGGTCATGGCTATCCTCCGCTGCTCAGTGATCGGATCGGTGGCCGCGATGCGGCGTTCCAGGTCGGGACGACGCTGGTGGCCAGGGCCGCCACGATGCTGACGGCCACCGCGATGCCCGCCCCCAGCACCAGGCCGGCGGCGTCGACCCCGCCGGGCGCGAACCCGGTGAGCCGCAGCGCGATCCCGGTGAGCACGGCCAGCACGGCGCCGCCGGCGGCCCCGCCACCGCCGCCAGCACCGGCTCGACCAGCAGGGCCGCCACCACCGGTAGGCGCCGGATCCCGTTGGCGCCCAGGACACCGAGTTCGCGGGTGCGGTTGGCCACCGTGCGGGTGGTCGCCACCGCGACCTCGACGACCCCGACGAGCAGCACGGTGACCGCGATCAGCACCACCGCCGCGGTGATCTCCCCGGCGTTGCCGAGCGCGGCGGCCTGGGCGCTGATGCCCGCGGACATACCGAACACGATGACGACCAGGAATGCGCCGGTGGCCGTGGTGACGGCGGGCAGCACCATCTCGCGCAGTCGCCGCCGCGCGGACAGCCAGCCGTAACTCAGCCCGTATCTCATCAGCGGTGCCTTCTCCTCTTCGCGCAAGCGCTCATCGGCCCCCCAGCAGGTCGACGGGCCGCTGCTGCAGCAGCCGGTGCACCGGGACCAGCGCCCCGACGATGGCCATGGCCGGGATGAAGGCTGCCACCATGCCGGCCGCCTGGGCCCATGCGGTCAGCGTGGCGATCTGCGGGATGACCAGGGCGACAGCGATTCCGGCGCCAGCGACGCCGACGACGTACGCGGTCAGGAAGACGATGCCGGATTCGACGAGGAAAAAGTACAGCACCTCGTCGGCGAGCCCGATGCTGCTCATGATGCCGAACTCGCGTTTGCGTTCGGACACCGCGGCCAGGAAGGAGGACACCGCGATGATGAAGCCGAGGATCAGCCCGATGGTGGAGATGACCCCGAGGGTGGAGCTGGTGACCTTGCCGGAGAACAGGGCGGAGTACTTCTGTTCGAAGGTCAGCGGCCCGGAGCCGCCCACCGTGTCGTAGATCAGGCCGGGCCCGCCCGGGTCGGGTTGCACCGACGGGTCGGCGGTCGACGGGAGTCCGGTGGCCGCACCGAATTCCTTGGCCAGGTCACGGCGGTGTTCCTGCCCGGCCGGTGCGGCGATCGTCCACCAGCCGTTCTCCCCCACCATGGTGCGCGCGAGATCGGTTGGCACCGTCACGGATTCACCGGTGCCGGTGATATCTGCGGTCAACGCCCGGCCGCCGATCTGCACGGTGTCCCCGGGGGCGATGCCGAGTCGTTGCGCGGCGGCGGCCCCCACCGCGGCGTGTCCGGCGGCGACGGCGTCGGATCCGCGCAGTGACACGGTGGCGCCGTCTACGGTGGTGGTCCCCGACAGGGTGCGGGTGGCCGCCCAGCCGGCGGGGGCGGTGATCTCCGGCGCGGGACCGTCGGCGATCAGCGCCCGGGCGTCCGGGTCATAGCGCACGCCGTCGGCGGGGACCACCCAGAGTTGTTCTGCGCCAAGCACATCGGTGACCGAGTCGGCGCCGGTGATGGCGAAGCTCGTCGAGATGGTGCGCACGACGGTGACGCAGGCGATCGCCAGGGCGATGCCGAGGACGGCGAGCACAAAGCGTTCCGGGCGTCGCCGGATGTTCGCGACCGCGAATCGGACCAGGCACCCGAAGGTGTTCCCCGATGTGCGGGCGATCTCCGGTGACCGAACGATTGTGGGTGCGAGGGGCTCCACGGAGACGATGGTGGGCCCGCCGTGTTTCGTGCAACGAGCCCTGCGGTATCGACGGGGTTACGCCGTTACCTCCGCGATTAAGACGAGATGTCCTGCCCGCAACGGAATTCGTCGCCGTCAGTCCTGGATCCGCCGGAACGGCGCGGCTTCCTCGATCTCGTAGGCCAATTCCAGCAGCCGCCGGTCCTGGCCGAGGGGCGCGCCGAACATCATGCCGATCGGCAGCCCGGACGCGGTCTGCCCGAGCGGCAGGGATATCGCCGGTTCGCCGGTGACGTTCTGCAGCGGGGTGAACGCCACCCAGTCGATGAGCCGGTCGATGATCCGGCGGTAGTCGGCGGTGGGGTCGAGGTGTCCGATCGGAGGGGTGGTGTCGGCCAGTGTCGGGGTGAGCACGACGTCGTAGCGTCCGGTGACGCGCGCGGTGGCCCGCCGGGTGCGGGCCAGCCGGGTCATCGTCAACGGGAGCTTGCGCAGATTCCGGGCCGCGTGTTCTTCCAGCCCGAGGGTGAGGTTGTCCAGGCGGCTTCGGTCGAAGCTCGGGCCGAACGTCCGCTTGCCGCCGCGGACCAGCGCGTAGGACAGCAGTGCCCAGTAGAGCAGGAAGTCGTCCTTGAAGGTGTCCGGCACCGGGTTGCCGATCTGGGTTACCCGGTGGCCGAGCCCTTCCAGCAGTGCCGCGGTCTTCTCGGCGACCTCACTGACTTCCGGACTGGCTTGGCGCACAATCGATTCGGTACACATGGCGATGTTCAGCCGGGCACTGCCGGCGGCGGTGACGTCGCCGATCGCGGGCAGTTTCGGATTGCGCCAGAGCAACTCGGCCTCCCGGTAGAAGGCCGCGGTGTCGCGCACCGTGCGGGTGAGCACGCCGTTGGCGACGATACGGATCGGCATCTGGCGCATCTGCTTGTCCAGCGGCAGCCGGCCGCGGGAGGGTTTGAGGCCGACCAACCCGTTGCAGGCGGCCGGGATCCGGATGGACCCGCCGCCGTCGTTGGCGTGCGCGATGGGCACGACGCCGGCGGCGACGAAGGCCCCGGACCCGGACGAGGACGCGCCGGCGGTGTGGTCGGGGTTCCACGGGTTGCGCACCGGGCCGAGGCGGGGGTGCTCGGCCGAGGCGCTGAACCCGAATTCCGACAGCTGGGTCTTGCCCAGGGCGACCAGTCCGGTGCCCAGATAGGTGCGGGCCCAGTCGCCGTCGCGGGGGGCGGGGCGCGGCGCCCAGGCGTCGGCGCCCTCCATCGTCGGCATGCCGGCCACGTCGGCGTTGTCCTTGACGAAGGTGGGCACGCCGGAGAAGTAGCCGCCGTGCGGGGCGGCCGTGCGGGCCGAGTCGAAGGCCCGGTAGGCCAGCCCGTTCAGGGTCGGGTCGACGGTCTCGGCGCGGGCGATGGCGGCCTCGATCAGGTCGTGGCGGGACACCGTGCCGGCGCGCAGGGCGGCGGCCAGGCCGACCGCGTCGAGGTCTGCGAGGGCGTCATAGCCGAAGGCGTGGATGCGAGCCATGAACCGACGGTACCAGCACGTACCAGCGCCTCTCCCGAAAAACAGAGAACCCCGCGTCACACCGAGGTGACGCGGGGTTCTTCCGGTCTGGATCAGGCCTGGCCGACCTCGAAGCGGACGAACCGCGACACGGTCACGCCGGCCTCGTCGAGCAGCGCCTTGACGGTCTTCTTGTTGTCGGACACCGACGGCTGGTCCAGCAGCACGACGTCCTTGTAGAAGCCGGTCACGCGACCCTCCACGATCTTGGGCAGCGCCTGCTCGGGCTTGCCCTCCTCCTTGGCGGTCTCCTCGGCGATACGACGCTCGTTGGCGACGATGTCCTCGGGCACGTCCGCACGGGTGAGGTACTTGGCCTTCAGCGCGGCGATCTGCAGGGCGGCCGAGTGCGCGGCGTCCTGCGAGTCACCGGTGAACTCGACGAGCACACCCACGGCGGGCGGCAGGTCGGCCGCGCGCTTGTGCAGGTAGGTCTCGACCTGGCCGTCGAAGTACGCGACGCGACGCAGTTCGAGCTTCTCGCCGATCTTGGCCGACAGGTCGGCGATCAGCTGCTCGACGGTGGTGCCGTCGACCTCGACCGCCTTGAGGGCGTCCACGTCGGCAGCCTTGGCGGCCGCGGCGGCGGTGACGACCTTCTCGGCCAGCGCCTGGAACTCGGCGTTCTTCGCGACGAAGTCGGTCTCCGAGTTCAGCTCGATGAGCGCGCCGTCCTTGGCTGCCACCAGACCCTCGGCGGTGGCACGCTCGGCGCGCTTGCCGACGTCCTTGGCACCCTTGATACGCAGCAGTTCGACGGCCTTGTCGAAGTCGCCGTCGCTATCGGCCAGCGCGTTCTTGCAGTCCATCATTCCTGCGCCGGTCAGCTCCCGAAGGCGCTTGACGTCCGCAGCGGTGTAGTTCGCCATTACAGCTATCTCCTGGAGATCTAGGAAGCGTCGGTGGGGGTTTCGCCGGCTGCGGCAGCGCCTTCGGCGGGGCTGGTGGTCGCACCGGCCAGCAGCTCCTGCTCCCACTCGGCGAGCGGCTCGGCGGGGGCATCCTGGCCGGCCTCGGCCTTGCCACCGGAACGCGCCTGCAGGCCCTCGGCGACCGCGGAGGCGATCACCTTGGTCAGCAGCGCGGCCGAACGGATCGCGTCGTCGTTGCCCGGGATCGGGTAGTCGACGACATCGGGATCGCAGTTGGTGTCCAGGATCGCGATGACCGGGATGTTCAGCTTGCGAGCCTCGGCGACCGCCAAGTGCTCCTTGTTGGTGTCGACGACCCAGACGGCCGAGGGAACCTTGGCCATGTCGCGGATACCGCCGAGCGAGCGCTCCAGCTTGTTCTTCTCACGCGTGAGCATGAGGATTTCCTTCTTGGTGCGCCCCTCGAAGCCGCCGGTCTGCTCCATGGCCTCCAGCTCCTTCATCCGCTGAAGGCGCTTGTGCACGGTCTGGAAGTTGGTGAGCATGCCGCCGAGCCAGCGCTGGTTCACGTAGGGCATGCCCACGCGGGTCGCCTCTTCGGCGATCGATTCCTGCGCCTGCTTCTTGGTGCCGACGAACATGATGCTGCCGCCGTGCGCGACGGTTTCCTTGACGAACTCGTAGGCCGAGTCGATGTAGGTCAGCGTCTGCTGCAGATCGATGATGTAGATGCCGTTGCGGTCGGTGAAGATGAACCGCTTCATCTTGGGGTTCCAGCGTCGGGTCTGATGACCGAAGTGTGCGCCGCTGTCGAGCAGCTGCCGCATGGTTACAACAGGCATATCGCCTTGTCCTCTTGTTGTCGGTTGTCGTTCGGCACCGGGGTGGTGTCGAACCCTGGCGCCTGCTGCTGCCGGACCCGCCCGGTGTAACCCGGTCGGGACCGCCCGGCATGCTGGTGGCAACCCGTAAAGGCAATTGCCTGCAGACGCGCGAAGTCAGCCCACGGGTGTGAGCTGCGGGAAGAAGTTTACACCGTTGGAACCTGTGCCTTTACCACCCGAGGAATGCACAGTCCCCGGTTCGTCCACAATCCTGGCCCGCTCCCCTTCCACTGCCGCCGGCGGCGCGGTGAACTGGGGTGATGCGGTTTCTCGCGGTGTTCGCGGCGGTGCTGCTGGGTGCCGCGCCGGCGTCGGCCGAGAATGCCCGGATGCGTTGGCCGCTGCAGCCCGACCCGGCGGTGACCCGGGCATTCGACGCGCCCCGGCCGGACTGGACCCGCGGGCACCGCGGGGTGGATCTGGCCGGCGTCGCCGGTCAGCCGGTGTACGCGGGGGCGGCCGGGACGGTGGTGTTCGCCGGCGAGCTGGCCGGGCGGCCGCTGGTATCGGTGCAGCATCCGGGCGGGCTGCGGACCAGTTATGAGCCGGTACGCGCGGCGGTGCGGCCGGGTCAAGTGGTGCCGGCCGGCTCGGTGATCGGTGTGCTGCTGGACGGGCACGTCGGCTGCCCGGTGAGCGCCTGCCTGCACTGGGGTGCGATGTGGGGCCCGGCGGCGCGGGCGGACTATGTGGACCCGCTGAGCCTACTGGCGGTGACGCCGATCCGGCTCAAACCGGTGCGTCCCGGCTGACCGTGGGCCCGCCCAGAAACGTCACCATCGCCTCGAGCACCACTTCCGGGGCGTCGCGCTGCACCCAGTGCCCGGCGCCCGGGACTGCGGTGAGACGGGCATCGGGGATGGCGCGGGCCGCGGCCTCGGCGCAGGCGATCGGGACCCCGGTGTCACGGTCGCCGTGGATGAGCAGCACCGGCACCGTGATCGACGGCAGCCGCGGTGTGTAGTCGGTGCGCAGCCGGTTCCACCGGACCTGGTCGCGCTGCCACTGCGCGAATGCGGTGAACGCGCCCGGTTGCGCGGCGGCGGCGATGACCTCGTCGATCAGGTCGTCGGTCAGCTGGGCCGGGTCCCTGACCAGCTGACGCAGGCTCGCGACCATCGCGGTCCGGTTGGTGCCGACCCATCGGGTCGTCGCGGCGAGCACACCGGTGCGCAGCATCGCCCAGGTCAGGATCTGGCGGGGCAGCGACAGCGGGCCCGCGGACAGCCGGGGCATCAGGCCGTAACTGCCCAGCAGCATCGCCCCGCTGACCCGGTCGCCGCGGTCCAGCAGGTGCCCGATCGTCATGCCGCCGCCCAGGGACAGCCCGCCGACGGTGTAGCGGTCCAGGCCGAGCGCGTCGGCGAAAGCGCCGACGTAGCCGACCAGGCGTTCCTGGGTGACCGGCTGCGAGGCCGGCGGGCTGTGCCCGTAGCCGGGGTGATCCGGGGCGAGCACGCGGTAACCGGCCTGCCCGAGCCGCCCGCCGAGCACGCCCCAGGACAGCGAGGCGTTGTCCACCCCGCCGCCGTGCAGCAGCAACACCGTCGGTCCCGGCCGCGCGGGCGTCCAGCTCAGATAGGAAACCGACCCGGAGACGAGGTCGACGGTGGCCCGGACGGCGTCGACCATGTCAGGCGCGCGGGTGGGCCTGGTCGTGCACGGCGCGCAGCCGGGCCACGGTCACGTGGGTGTAGAGCTGAGTGGTGGCCAGTGTGGAGTGCCCGAGCAGTTCCTGCACCACGCGCAGATCCGCCCCGCCCTCCAGCAGGTGGGTCGCCGCGCTGTGCCGCAGGCCGTGCGGGCCGATGTCGGGGGCGCCGTCGACGGCCGACATCGTCTGGTGCACGACGGTGCGCACCTGACGCTGGTCGACCCGTCCGCCGCGGGCGCCCAGCAGCAGCGCCGGGCCCGAGGCCGGGATGGCCAGCGCGGGCCGCCCGGTGTCCAGCCAGGCCGTCAACGCATCCTCGGCGGGCTCGCCGTACGGAACGGTGCGCTGCTTGTTGCCCTTGCCGAGGACCTGCAGCACCCGGCGCGAGCGGTCCACGTCGTCGATGTCCAGGCCGCAGAGTTCGCTGACCCGGATTCCGGTGGCGTACAGCAGCTCGACGATCAGCCTGTCCCGCAGGGCGATCGGATCACCTTGCTGCGCACCAGAATTGAGCGCATCCATGGCGTCAAGGGCCTGGTCCTGGCGCAACACCGAGGGCAGCGTGCGGTGCACTTTGGGGGTCTGCAGCCGGGCCGCCGGATCGGTGGTGAGCAGCCCGCGGCCCACCGCCCAGGCGGTGAACGTCTTGATCGCCGAGGTACGCCGGGCCAGCGTGGTGCGCGCCGCGCCCGCGCCGGCCTGCGCGGCCAGCCAGGACCGCAGCCGCGGCAGGGTCAGCGTCTCGCATCCGCCGCCGGTGAATTCGAACAACGAGCGCAGATCGCTGAGATAGGCCCGCCGGGTGTGCGCCGAGCGGCCCCGCTGCAGCGCCAGGTACTCGTCGAACTCCTCGAGAATGGCTTGCACTCCCCTACCGTCGCAGATGGTGCCGCGCTGTCTAGTGGACGCGCCGCAGCGTGTCCGGGGTGAGATCGGAGCGCGCCGGGTAGCCGTCGATGGCCATGATCAGGTCGGTCTCGGCCAGCAGGGACCGCAACACGTGCACGACGCCGTCGGTGCCGCCGAGGGCCAGCCCGTAGACGTAGGGCCGTCCGATGCCGACGGCGGTGGCGCCCAGGGCGAGGGCCTTGACGATGTCTGCGCCGCTGCGCACCCCGGAGTCGAAGAGCACCGGCATACCGTCGGCGGCGGCCACCACGTCGGGCAGGCAGTCCAGGGCCGGGACTCCCCCGTTGGCCTGGCGGCCGCCGTGATTGGAGCAGTAGATGCCGTCGACCCCGGCGTCGCGGGCCCGGCGGACATCGTCGGGGTGGCAGATGCCCTTGGCCAGTAGCGGCAGGCTGGTCAGGGTGCGCAGCCAGGCCAGGTCGTCCCAGGTGACGGGTTGCCCGAAGGTGGACACCCACTGCAGGACCGCGCCCTGCGGGTTCTGCTCGGGCGGTTGGGCCAGCGCGGCCCGGAACACCGGGTCGCTGGTGTAGTTCGACAGGCAGTGCCCGCGCAGTTGCGGGAAGTTCGAGGTGCTCAGGTCGCGGGGACGCCAGCCCGGCACCCAGGTGTCCAGGGTGACCGCGATCGCCTTGTACCCGGCGGCCTCGGCGCGCGCGACGAAGCTGGCCGCCAGATCACGGTCCTTGGGGGTGTACAGCTGGAAAATGCCTGGGGTGTCACCGAATTCGGCGGCCACGTCCTCCATCGGGTCGGCGGTGAGGGTGGACACGGTCATCGGCACCCCGGTGCGGGCGGCGGCGCGGGCGACGGCGAGGTCGCCGTGTCCGTCGCGGCTGCAGATACCGGTGACGCCGATCGGCGCCATGAAGACCGGCGCGGGCAGCGTCATCCCGAACAACTCGACGCTCAGGTCGCGTTCGGTGGCCCCCACCCCCATCCGGGGCATCAACCCCCAGCGCTCGAAGGCGGTGACGTTGACCTGCTGGGTGCGTTCGTCACCGGCCCCGCCGGCCACGTAGGACCACACCGACGGCGACATCGCCGACTGCGCCCGGGCCTCCAGTTCGGCGAAGGCCATCGGTAGCGACGGCACCACCCCGGCCAGGCCCTGCAGGTAGATCTCCAGCTGGTAATCGCCGTATGCCATGGCGTCAGTCTTGCTGGCCCGCCTCCGCTTTGGCTAGCTCCTTCTTCCACTCCCGGAAGGTCTCCTCGGTGCGGCCGCGGCGCCA
This sequence comes from Mycolicibacterium aurum, assembly GCA_900078775.1. Taxonomy (GTDB): domain Bacteria; phylum Actinomycetota; class Actinomycetes; order Mycobacteriales; family Mycobacteriaceae; genus Mycobacterium; species Mycobacterium aurum_A. Next base: position 1,179,403 of record LT549889.1, on the reverse strand, counting down.
GTACCCGGAGATGGACGCCCACTTGGCCTCCACCCCGCGTTCCTTGCGCAGGTAGGGTCGCAGGTTGTGCATGACGGCCTGGGCCTCGCCGTGCACGAACACCTGCGCCTGCCCGGGCAGCCAAGCCATCTCCTTGACCGCGGCGACCAGTGGCGCGTTGTCCCCGGCGATGGCGTCGCTGACCAGGTCGGCGCGTCCGCCGCGGTAGATCCAGTGCACGTCGACACCCTCGGGCGCCTTGAGCGCGATCTCGTCGTCCGGTCCGCTCACCTCGATGAAGGCCTTACCGATCGCGTTGGGCGGCAACGCCTCCAGGCTCGCACTGATGGCGGGCAGGCCCGCCTCGTCGCCGGCGAACAGGTACCAGTCCGCGTCCGGGTTGGGGGCGTACGCGCCGTTCGGGCCCATCAGGTAGGCCGGGTCACCGGGCTTGGCGGCGGCGGCCCACGGCCCGGCGACGCCGAGTTCACCGTGCACGACGAAGTCGATGGCGATCTGGCGCAGCGAGTCGTCGACCGAGCGCACCGTGTAGGTGCGCACGGTGGGCCGCTTGTGCTCGGGCAGTTCGTCGAAGCTGTCCAGGGTGAGCGGATGCGGCAGCGCGACGATGTCGACGTCCGGATCGACGATCACGATCTTGACGTAGGAGTCGGTGAACTCACCCGGTTTGAAGGTGTCGAACCCGACCCCGCCGAGGACCAGCCGGATCATGTGCGGTGCCAGCTGCTCGGTGCTGATCACCTCGAATGTGTGAATCGGACGTCCCGCCACAATCTTCCTTCGCAGTCGTTTCAGCATCTCGCGGACCACTCTACGAGCCGGGATACCCGCACGGTCGGCTACGCAGTGGGCACTGTTCAATACGGCGTGATCCGCCACCCGCCGTCCCGTCGGTGTACCCGCCCGGCGATCTCCAGTAACGCCAGCGGGCCGAGCACCTGATCGGCGGGGATGCCGGCGGCCACGGCGATCTCCTCCACACTGCGGGCGCCCCGCCCGGGCAGCGCCTCGTACACCAGCACCTCCTCCCGGGACAGACCGTCCAGCGGGGTCTGCGGGTGTTGCGGGTCCTCGGCCAGCTCACCGATGTTCCCGACGATCTCCACCACCTCCTCGGGGCGGGTGATCAGTTGCACATCCTTTCGGCGCAGCAGCACGTGACAGCCCGCCGAGGCTGCCGAGGTGACCGGCCCGGGCACGGCCCCGATCACCCGGCCCATCGCGTCGGCCCAGGCCACGGTGTTCGCCGCACCGCTGCGCAGCCCGGCCTCCACCACCACCGTCGCCCGGGAGAACGCAGCCACCAACCGGTTTCGGGTCAGGAAGCGGTGCCTGGCCGGCCGGACACCGGGTGGGTACTCGGTGACCACCAGCCCACTGCCGCCGATCCGGTGCAGCAGCGCGGAATGCCCTGCCGGATAAGGCACGTCGACACCGCAGGCGAGCACGGCCACGGTGATGCCCTCCACGCCGAGGGCGGCGCGATGTGCGGCACCGTCGATGCCGTAGGCCGCGCCGGACACCACCGCGACATCGCGTTCGGCCAGGCCGGCGGCCAGATCGGCGGCGACGTGTTCGCCGTAGGCGGTGGCCGCACGGGTCCCGACGACCGCCGCCGCACGCGCGGCCACCCGGTCCAGCGGGGCCGGGCCGATCGCCCACAGCACCAGCGGTGCCCGCCCGGATTCCTTTTTGGTCACCGGGTCCGACCCGAACACGGTGAAGGCCAGGTGCGGCCACTCCACATCGTCGGGGGTGATCAGCCGGCCTCCGCGGCGGTCCAGGATATCGAGATCCTCTGCCGCGGTGTCTACTTCGTGGCGCGCCAGCACTCGAGCCCGCAACTCGGGCGGCGCCAGCCCGGCCTTGATCCTGGCCGCCGCCTCGATCGGGCCGTACTTCGCGACGAACGCATTGAGGTCTTGGCACGGGGATTCGGCCACCCGGGACAGGTACGCCCAGGCCCGTCGCAGTTCGTCACTCATCTCGCACCCCCTTGCCGGAAGCTCAGCGCCATGGCGACATGATCGGGTGTCGGCGAGCCGAGTCCGGCCAGATCCGCAATGGACCACGCGATCCGCAACGTGCGATCGGCACCGCGCAGGTTGAGCTTGCCCCGGTCGACCGCCGTCCGCAGCAGCGCCATCGTCGTCGCGCCGGGCCGAAACTCCTGGCGCAGCGCCGGGCCCGGCACCTCGGCGTTGGTGCGTACCCCCAAGGGTCGCCACCGGGCCGCCGCGGCTTCGCGGGCCGCAGCGACCCTCGCCCGCACCGCCGCGGTGGGCTCCCCGACCTCGTGGGTGAAGGCACCCGCCCGGATCGGATGCATCTCGACCTTGAGATCGACCCGGTCCATCAACGGTCCCGACAACTTGCCCAGATACCGGCGTTTGGCGCCCGCGTTGCAGAGACAGTCCTTCGGGTCGGTGGGCGCACACGGACACGGATTGGCCGCCATCACCAGCTGGAACCGGGCCGGGTACCGGGCCACCCCGTCCCGGCGGGCAAGCCGGATCTCGCCCTCCTCCAACGGTGTTCGCAACGCCTCCAGCACGTGGGTGCCGATCTCGGCGCATTCGTCGAGAAACAAGACTCCGCGATGCGCTCGGCTCACCGCTCCGGGCCGGGCCATCCCCGATCCGCCACCCACCATCGCGGCCACGGTCGAGGAGTGATGCGGGGCGATGAAGGTGGGCCGGGTGATCAGCGGAGTCTCCGGCGCCAGGGTGCCGGCGATCGAATGGATGGCCGTCACCTCGATCGCCTCCTCTTCCGTCAACTCCGGCAGCAGGCCGGGTAGCCGCTGTGCCAGCATGGTTTTCCCGATCCCCGGCGGCCCGGTCAACAACAGGTGATGCGCCCCTGCCGCAGCGATCTCGACCGCCACCCGCGCCTCGGTCTGCCCGATCAGATCGGCAAGGTCCAGACATTGCGAGGCGGCACCGGCACCGGCATCCTCGATGCGCGGGGCCAGCTGTTGCTTCCCGCGGAACCACCCCTGCAACTGCTTCAGATCTTGCACCCCCCACACCTCGATACCGTCGACCAGGCTCGCCTCGGCCAGGTTCTCCAACGGCACCACCACCGTCGGCCACCCGTCGCCCTTGGCCGCCAGCACCGCCGGCAGCACCCCGTGGACCGGCCGCACCCGGCCGTCGAGCGCCAGCTCGCCGAGCAGCACCGTCTTCTCCAACCGCGGCCACGCTTTCTTCAGCTGCGCCGACAGCACGGCCGAGGCCAACGCCAGGTCGTACATCGAACCGTTCTTGGGCAGCGTCGCCGGGGACAGCGCCAGGGTGAGCCGGGTGTCGGGCCAACTGTTGCCGCAGTTGGTGATCGCCGCCCGCACCCGGTCCCGGGACTCCTGCAGCGCGGTATCGGGCAGCCCGACCAGGTGCACACCGGGCAGCCCGCCGCTGATATCGGCCTCGATCTCCACCGTGATGCCGTCCAGCCCGCGGATGGCCACCGCGTAGGCCCGCCCGAGCGGCATCAGCCGACCGCCTGCACGTGCGTGAGCTCGGGTTCCCGGGCGCGGCCGAACCGCACCCCGATCACATCGATCCGCACCGCCGAGAAGCGGCCCGCCTGCGCGGCCAACCACAGCCCGGCCAGCCGGCGCAGCCGGCGCACCTTGTCCGGCGTCACCGCATAGGCCACACCCCCATACCGGTCGCTGGTGCGCGCCTTGACCTCGACGAACACCACGGTGCGCCCGGCCGGGTCCAGTGCGATCACATCCAGCTCGCCGTACCGGCACCGCCAATTACGGTCCAGCACAGTCAAACCCAGCGACTCCAGGTGCTGCACCGCCAACCGCTCACCGAGCGCACCGATCTCGGCGCGGGTCCAGGTTTCCTTGTGGGCTTCCATGCACCCACCGTCCTCACGACCTCCGACAGAGGCCGGGCCGCCGCACCAGGAACGAGCTAGTTATCCACAATCACGGATTCATCCACAAACAGGTCAGCCCAGTGCGCCGGGATCCTCGGCGACGATCTTCTCCACCTCGGCCCGCACCCGGTCCAGTTCGGCGCGCTCCTGCTCGGAGTACTCACGTGCGGTGTCATCCAATACGCAGACGGTCCCGACCGGGCGGCCCGACTCGTCGTGCACGGCCACACCCAGGTAGTTGAACAACCCGAACTCCGTCTCATCCTCGTTGCCCGCGAACGTGTCGTGCACCCGCGAATCCTGAACGTAGAGAGGCGCATCGGTGTTGACCACCCGTTCGCAGTACAGTGGGATCCGGTCGCTGTGGCCGGCCTTCTCCCCCGCCGCACCGACGGTGTAGTGCTGGGTCGCCTCCCCCGCCGTCGCCGCCACCACCATGGAGTCCGGTTCCGAGCGCATCACCAGAACCGACTTGACGCCCAGCCGGGCAGCCAGCTCGTCCAGTTGCGGTTTCAGCGCCGACAGCGCGGAGGTGGAATCGGTGGCGAAGGGCTCGGCAGCGGTCATGGCCGGGATTATCGCCATCCGAACTCGGGTGCACAACCATTTCCCGGGGCCCGATGTTTCACCCGCGTCAAAGCCCGGGTACCCGCAGCCATCGATCCGCGCGTGGAGGAGTTTGAGATGAGCATGAGTGCCGGCCATGTCCACGGCGCCGTGGACCGCGCCACCGACAGCGACACCTTCCAATACGCCGCCCGCATCGGGTTCGCCACCAGCGGCGTGTTGCACCTGCTGCTGGGCTACATCGTCGTGCGGTTGGCCTTCGGCAGTGGCGGCAACGCCGATCAGTCCGGCGCCCTGGCAGCCCTGGCCGGGCAGACCGGCGGCCAGATCATGCTGTGGATCGTCGCCCTGGGCCTGTTCGCCCTCGGGCTGTGGCACCTGGCCGAATCCATCCTCGGCTCCAAACCCAGCGAACGCTCCGGCAACGACGACTCCCCGGCCTGGAAACGCGCCAAGTCGGTCGGCCTGGCCCTGACCAACTTCGCAATCGCGTTCTCCGCGCTGCGGTTCGCGGCCGGCTCCGGGCAGTCCAGCGGACAGCAGAACGCCGGACTGTCGGCCCAGCTGATGCAGTCGGGCTGGGGTAAGGCACTGCTCATCGTCGTCGGTCTCGGCATCGTCGGCGTGGGTGGCTATCACGTCTACAAGGGTGTCTCGAAACGCTTCTTCAAGGATCTGCGGGTCTCGGGCGGCACCGCGATCACCGCAGTCGGCATCACCGGCTACGCGGCCAAGGGCCTGGTGCTCACCGGCGCCGGGATCCTCGTCGTCGTCGCCACCCTGCAGGCCGACCCGGCCAAGGCCTCCGGGCTCGACGCCGCGGTCAAGACGCTCGGCGAGGCGCCGTTCGGTAAGTTCCTGCTGGTGATCGCCGGTCTCGGCATCGCAGCCTTCGGTGCCTACAGCTTCGTGCGCAGCCGCTATGGCCGGCTGTGAGCGTCAGCTGATCGAGAACCCGCCGTCCACCGCCAGGACCTGATTGGTGATCGGACGCGCCGCCGGCGAGGCGAAGAACAGCACCGCGGCACCGATCTCCTCGGGCTGCTGGAACCCGAAGGGCACCGCACGGGTCGCCGGACCGTTGCTGCCCGGCCCGGCAGATCTCCTCGCCCCGGGCGTGATGACCGCCGCGGGCAGCACGGTGTTCACCGTGATCCCGTGCTCTGCCAGTTCGAAGGCCGAGGACGAACTCAGCGCGGCGAGAGCACCTTTCGACGAGGCGTAGGACGCCAGCCCGGTGATCAAGCCACCGCGCAGTGCGTTCGACGCGACGTTCACGATCCGGCCGCCTTGTTGCCCCGCCACCATCGCCTTGGCGGCCTCGCGGGTCATGAGAAAAGCGCCGCGCGCATTGACCTCATGGATGCGGTCCCACCCCGAGGCGGTGGCCTCCAGCAGCGGCTCGCGGTCCTGGACCGCCGCGTTGTTCACCAGAAGCCAGGGCGTGCCGACGGTGTCGACGATCTGACCGACCGCCTGCACGATCGATGGCTCGTCGGCCAGATCGACGGGCACCGTGAACACACGATGCCCGTCCGCGGTGAGCGCATCGACCTGGCGTTGCGCCTCGGCACGGTTGCGGTCGGCGAAGACCACGGTGGCACCGGCCTGCGCGAGCACCCGCGCGATCCCCAGGCCGATACCTCCGGCTGCCCCGGTCACCACCGCGACTTTCTCGGCCAACCCGAACAGGCCGTCGATGCCGTCCGCCCCGGCCGTCATGTCCGGCGGCCACCGTTGACGGGGATCACCTGACCGGTGATGTAAGAGGATTCGTCCTGGCACAGGAAGATCGCGGCGTTGGCGATATCGAAGATGGCCACCTTGGTCCCGCGGGCAGCCAGTGCCTCGGTGATCGCCAGGCCCAGCCCGGCGGCGCCACCGGTGACGATGGCGGTGGTGTCAGTGAACGGCATAAAGCAACTGTCCTAGGAGAACTCGATGTGCAGGCGGGTGAGCCCACGCAGGATGAAGGTCGGCAGGTAGGAGTAGCGCCGATCGTCGGGCGGCCCGTGCTTCTCGGCATCGATGCGAATGTCGGTGGTGCGGTCCAACAGTCGCTCCAGGCTGATTCGTGCCTCGGCGCGGGCCAGCGGGGCGCCCGGGCAGGCGTGCGGTCCCCGGCCGAACGCCACGTGGCTGCGGGCATTGCTGCGGGCTATGTCGAAGGTGTCCGGCTCCGGGAACCGGCGCGGGTCGCGATTGATCGCAGCGTTGAGCAGCATCACGGTGGTGCCGGCGGGCAGTCCTACGCCGCCGACGGTGACCGGGCACTTGGACAGCCGGAAGTCCCCGCGGACGGGGCTTTCGTAGCGCAGCGTCTCCTCGATGAAGTTGGGAATCAGGTCCCGGTCGGCACGCAACCTCGACTGCAGCTCAGCATCTTCGGCGATCAGCATGACGGCGGCGCTGAGCAGTCGGACGGTGGTCTCCTGGCCCGCGGCGAACAGGTTGGCCGCCACCCGCACCGCGTCGATTACCTCGGGAACGCTGCCGTCCGGGAAGGTGGCGGCGGCGATCCCGTTGAGCACATCGGCCCGGGGCTCGGCCCGCCGGTCCTCGATGTAACGACTGAACTTGCCGTACAGGTACTCCAGCGGCGAATGGTGCATCTGCTCGCCATCGCTGCTGCCGATGGTCCCGGCCTCGGTGAGCAGGGCGTCCCGGAACTCGTCGTGGTCGGACTCCGGAACCCCGAGCAGATCGGCGATGACGAGCATCGCGAACGGCGAGGCGAAGTCGGCGATGAACTCACACCGGTCACCGGTCAAGGCCTCGTCGAACTGGCGGTCGGCCAACCGCCACATGAAATCCTCGTTCTCCTGGAGGCGCTTCGGGGTGATCATCCGCGACAGCAACGCCCGGTGCGCGCTGTGGATCGGAGGGTCGAAGGTGGGCAGCTGGTCGCTGAACGGAACATCATCACGGTGCGCCGCGATCAGGTCCGAAATGTCCTCGTTTTCTCTGCCCTGCAGGGAAACCGGGAATCCCGGGAACGGACCGGTGACCGAGATGCACGACGAGAACCGCTTGCTGTCGTTGTAGATCGACACCCCTTCGTCGTACCCGGTCACCATCACGACGTCGTGGTGCGGCTCCCGCCGCAACGGGCTCTCCTCGCGCAGCGCCGTCAGATAGGGGTACGGATCGTGGAGCACCGCTTTATCGCTGAAGAAGTCGACGGCGTCCACGTCGATGGGCCGGCCGGTGGACTGCGATGCGGTCACTGGCCATCCCCGGCGTAGTCGGGAATCGAGGTCGCCGCCGGGTATTCCATCTGCAGGTATACCGCGATGCGCCGAATCTTGTTCTCGGCGTTGAACTCATAGACCGACACGGTGTTCACCACACTGGAGAAGTCACCGATGCGACTGCGCTCCTCCAGTTCCAGGAACGCGATGTCACCGGCCTCGGTCAAGCGTCGGAACGAGCAGTCCCACTCCGAGGACATCGCCCAACCGGTCAGGAACTCGGCGTACTGCTGCCAGTTCATCACCTCTTTGAACGGCCCGACCCGGACGAACTCGTCGACCTCGATCAGCTCGGCCAGCGGCGCCCAGCTGTCGGTGCTGAACCCGGGCTGTTTGGCGGCGTCCACCAGGTTCTTGGTGATTCTGCTGTACTCCAGCACGGCCCGGCGCCGGCCGGTAGCGGTGGCGAGAACGTCGTCCAGCGTGGTCATGCGGTCACCTGAGCCTTGTTCATGTGGCGGTCGATCACGGAGTGGAAGTGCGCGATCACGACTTCCTCTTTGACCAGTGACATATGGTCCAGGCGGTTGTTGCGCAGGCCCTTCTGCTGGCGCGGCATCTGGACGTAATCCTGGTGCAGCGCTTCGAAATACTTGTAGCTACCCGGCTCCTCGACCACGATCGGTTCGGCCCGCACGGCGGAGCGGAACTCCTCGGGCAGGTACATGTAGCTGGCGACGTGCCAGATGCAGTGGTGGGGATCGCCGTCGGGGTGGGGCGCGGACATCACGACGTGGCATTCCCCGGCGCGCACCGTCATGAAGTAGTTGGGGAACAGCACCCACCCCTGATTGTCGCTCATCTGGTTGTCGGTCAAACCGCCGACATCCAGGCCCATCCCGGTCAGGACATCGCGGGTGGCCTCCTGCAGCAGCGCCCGCGCGGTGACGCCGTCGGGGAAGTTCACGTCACCGTTCTCGGCTTGATACGGCGCGATCAACTCCTGGAATCGGGGAATCACCGCCACCGTGCCGGGGAAGGTCTCCGGCAGCGCCAGGATTCCTTCCACCTGCTTCTGCGGGCCGGCGCCCTGCACCTCGAAGGGCGCCACGGCGACGCTGTGGTTCTCGAAGAACTGGTAGCGCGCGGTCTTCGGATTGATGTTCAGCACCGCCAGCAACTGGGGGTGAATGCCGTTGATGTGGTAGCCCTCTTCGAAGGCATCCATCACGACCTTCCAGTTGCAGTCGATGGCCTCCTTGACGTCCATCACCGTGGTGAACTGGTCGATGTTGTAGGGCTCGAGGAGTTGGTACACCTCCTCGCCCAAATACTCACGCAGCGGCACGGCCTGCGGATCGGGGTTGAGGAAGATGAACCCCGCGAAGGTGTCGACGGGGACCTCCAGCAGCGAGTTGTCACTCTTGTCGATCTGGCCGGCGAGTTCCTCGCGGAGCACCCCGCGCAGCTTGCCCTCCAGGTTGTAGGACCACAGGTGATACTGACACAGGAACCCGCGCTTGGCGTTTCCGGTTTCGGTGATGCACAGCGCATTTCCGCGATGTCGGCAGGCGTTGACGAAGCCGCGCAGCTTGTCGTCCTTGCCGCGCACCACGATGAACGACTGGTCGCCGATCTCGTGCTTCTTCCAGTCGCCGGCATTCGGCAGGTCCTCGGCGCGGCCCACGACCTGCCAGACCCGCAGCCAGATGGACTCCCGCTCCCGGTCCGCGTACTCCCGGCTGGTGTAGCGGTCGGTCTGGATCGTCATGTTGAACGTTCCCGGCGCGACATCCTCGAGGCCCAGCCCCGTACCGGAATCCAGTTCGGCCCATTCTCCGGGCCTCGGCGTTGACATCACCCAAATCCTCCTCGTCGACGAGCGCGGGGACGGGGTTCGCGAACCGGATGAGTTCGCGGGCTGCCCGTACCACCGTTGTGTAACCGGGCCGACATTTCAGCCCGTGGCGTGACCCGACTCACGATACATTGATGTATCGCCGATACAAGCGTGAATCGAAATGCCGCAACACCCGGTGAACGAGGCAAGGAGCCCGATCATGAGTTATCTGTTGGACGTCGTGACCGAGGACGTCGCCGACGCGATCGCCCATATCGGCGGTTTGATGTTCGACCTCGGGCGCGCGGGGTGGCATGTTCGCGTCCTCACCGCTGCCCCGACACATGACCGGGCCCTGCGAATTCTCGGGACCTACTCCGTCGTTCCCGGGCTCGACGTCCCGGTGCCCCCCGCACCGGATCGGGTGGTGCGGACGTCGGCGCCGCCCATCCCTGCAGGCACCCCACCCGCACCGCACGAGCTACATCTGCACTGGGGCGCACCGGAACCGGCCGCTGCGCTGCACCCGATGGAGTTCCGGCTGTCCACCGCGGCACAGATGTTCAAGGCGCAGGCGCTGCTCTGCGCCGGGCCGGCCCGGCACGTCGACGAGCGCGAGACGTTCTGGGCTGACGGCAGCACCGACGGCTACCCCTTCGCGGGGTGTCACCTGTCCACCGCGGTGGTGGGATGATGGCCCTCGTGGCTGAACGTTGGACCAAGGAGCGCCGGGCCGAGCACATCCGCGAGTTACTGCTCGATGCCGCCGAGGAGGTCTTCGCCCGAAAGGGATTGAGCGGGGCAGCCCTGGAGGAGATCGCCGAGGCCGCCGGCTTCACCCGGGGCGCCATCTATTCACAGTTCGGCGCGAAGGAGACCCTGTTCCTCGCCGTCGTCGACCGGCAACGCGAGAGATTCCTGAACGGCTTCACCGAGGTGATGGCGTCCTTCCATCGACTCGACGACGTCGATCTGGACGAACTCGCCGATCGGTGGGACCAACTCAGCAGCGGCACCGACCGGGCCGCGCTGGGCTGCGAGCTCACCTTGTTCCTGTTGCGCAATCCCGAGGCGCGCGAACGCGTGGCGGCCCAACGCGCCGAAACCGTCCGTGCGCTCGGCGAATTCATCAGCAAGAACGTCGCACGCATCGGCGGCACACTCACCATCGAGGCCGATACCCTGGCCCGGGTGATCCTGGCTGCCAACAACGGCATCACGCTGGACAGCCACATCGACGGCCAGAGCCTCTACCGGCCCTACATGCAGCTGGTCATTTCCAGCATCAAACCGCCGCAATCAGCGCCGTGACGAGCTCCGCCGGCTGACCCACACCCCGGCTGGATGTCGGTACCCGTCCTTACCCTCATGCCATGTCGATTCCCACCCTCGCTCCCGACCTCGATTTCCCGGCCAGCACCGGGACTTTTGACGCCGAGACGGCGATCGCACTGGTGTCCGATTTCTGCGCCGCGCACGACGTGGACCGGCACACCCGATACTCGGTGGTGCCGCAGTTGGACCGCGCCCTGCGCATGGCCGCGCAGATCGGCCCGGACCGGCGCTGGCGGCGGATGGCCCGCTGGTCCGGCAACAACGAGGTTGACGGACTGCCGGAGACCATCCTGCTCACCGATGAACGCGACAAGCTCTACAACCGCTTCGTCGCCGCGCTGCCCGACGCGGACTGGCTGCCGCCGAACACGGTGGTCTCGGTGAGCCGGTGGGCCCGGTTCTCCCCGGCGATGGCCGCAGCCGAGCACCTCGGCCTGGGCTGGATTCTGCCGGTGCACCGCGAAGTCCTGCTGGTCCCGATGCCGATCACCCGCTACGCCGACAGCCGAAACCAGGTGCTGCACTGCGACACCGGGCGGCCCGCCGTCGAATGGTCCGACGGGACCGGACGCTACTTCCTACACGGGACCGAGGTGAACGACCAGCGGCCCGTGCTGCGCTGCCTGTGAATACCCTGCGAAGGTTACGCTTACCTACCTTGAGGTGACAGGATTGCCGGATGAGAATCCGATGCGGCCGGCTGGCCGCAGTGCTGTCCGTCGTGACGGTGATCGCGTCGGCCACGGCGTGTTCGTCCGGTGAGAGCGACGAACTGCTGATCTACAACGCCCAGCACGAATCCCTGACCAAAGAGTGGATCGACGCGTTCACCGCGGAGACCGGTATCAAGGTCACCTACCGCCAGGGCGGGGACACCGAACTCGGCAATCAACTCATCGCCGAGGGCACCTCGTCCCCGGCCGACGTGTTCCTCACCGAGAACTCGCCGGCCATGGCCGCCGTCGAGGACGCCGGACTGTTCGCCGACGTGGACGCGGCCACCGTCGAGCAGGTGCCCGCCGAATACCGGCCGTCGACCAACAAGTGGACCGGTGTCGCCGCCCGGACCACGGTATTCGTCTACAACACCGGCAAGCTGCAGCTGGGCGAACTGCCCCGCTCGATCATGGATCTGGAGAAACCCGAATGGAAGGGCCGCTGGGGCGCCCCGCCGTCGAAGGCCGACTTCCAGGCCATCGTCGCGGCCATCCTGCAGCTGACCGGTGAACAGGCCACCGATGCCTGGCTGGCCGGGATGAAGACCAACGCGACGCTGCTGCAGGACAACATCGCCACCCTGCGCGCGGTCAACGACGGTGAGATCGACGGCGGGATCATCTACCACTACTACTGGTTCCGCGATCAGGCCAAGACCGAGGAGATCAGCGGCAACACCACGCTGCACTACTTCCGCAACGAGGACCCGGGTGCGTTCATCAGCATCTCCGGTGCCGGCGTGCTGGAGTCCAGCAAGAAGAAGGACCAGGCCCAGCAGTTCCTCAAGTTCATCACCTCCCAAGCCGGCCAGGAAGTCCTGCAGAAGGGCACCTCGTTCGAATACCCGGTCGCCAGCGGGGTCCCGGCCAATCCGGCGCTGCCCCCGTTGGACACCTTGCAGGCACCCAAGGTGGATCCGTCCACCCTGGACGCCGGCAAGGTCACCGACCTGATGACCAGGGCCGGCCTGCTCTAGGTGGCCGCCACCCAGACCCGACGACCCCCCGCCGGACCGCGGCCACCCGCCCGGCCCGGACCGCTGCTCAGCACCGGCATCGGTCTGTTGGTCGCGCTGACCTTCGTGCCGCTCGGCTATGTGGCGTGGGCCGTGGTGAGCACCGGCCCGACCCGCATCTACGACCTGGTGGTGCGGCCCCGGGTCGGCGAACTGCTAGTCAACACCGTCGGTCTGGTGGTGGTGACCGTGCCATTGTGCGTGGCCCTCGGTGTCGGGGCGGCGTGGCTGGTGGAGCGCACCGACGTGCTCGGCGCCACGGTGTGGCGCCCGCTGCTGGTCGCGCCGCTGGCCGTGCCCGCCTTCATCAACAGTTACGCCTGGGTCAGCGTGTGGCCGACCCTGCACGGCTTCTGGGCCGGCGTGCTGGTCACCACACTGTCGTACTTCCCGTTCGTGTTCCTGCCCGCCGCGGCCACCCTGCGCCGGCTCGACCCGGCCATCGAGGAATCGGCACGCGCGCTCGGCTCGGGCACGGCCGGGGTGTTCTTCCGGGTGGTGCTGCCGCAGCTGCGGCTGGCCGTACTGGGCGGCGGGCTGCTCATCGGTGTGCACCTGCTCGCCGAGTACGGTGCGTTCGCGATGCTGCGGTTCTCCACCTTCACCACCGCGATCTTCGAACAGTTCCAGGCCACGTTCGACGGGGCTGCCGGCGCCACCCTGGCCGCAGTGCTGGTGCTGCTGTGCCTGGTGCTGCTGCTCGGCGAGGCGCTGCTGCGCGGCAACGCCCGGTTCGCCCGGATCGGGTCCGGTGCGCCGCGGGCGGCCACCCCGATTCGGCTGCGTGGGTGGACCATTCCGGCCGCGGCGGGGCTCGCCGGATTGACCGTGCTGGCGCTGGGCGTGCCGGTGTGGACGCTGCTGCGCTGGTTGCGGATCGGTGGCGGGCAGGTGTGGGAGTTGGCCGATCTCGGTGCGGCCCTCGGGCAGACCGCGGCGCTGGCCGCGGTGGCCGCCGCCGTCACCACCGTGGCCGCGTTCCCGTTCGCCTGGTTGGCGGTCCGCTACAGCGGTGCCTTCGCCCGCACCGTCGAGGGCGCCAACTTCGTCACCAGTTCCATGCCCGGCATCGTGACCGCGCTGGCCCTGGTCACCGTCGCGATCCGGTTCGTTCCCCCGCTCTATCAGACCGCGGCCCTGGTGTTGTGCGCTTACGTCCTGATGTTTCTGCCCCGCGCGCTGGTCAGTTTGCGGTCCGGGCTGGCCCAGGTGCCCCCCGGTCTGGAGGAGGCCTCCCGGTCTCTGGGTGTGTCCCCGGCGCGTAGCTTCGTGCGGGTGACTCTGCGGTTGACCGCCCCCGCCGCCGGTGCCGGCGCGGCCCTGGTGTTCGTCGCGGTGGCCACCGAACTGACCGCGACCCTGCTGCTCGCTCCGACCGGCACCCGGACGCTGGCGATGCGGTTCTGGTCGCTGTCGAGCGAACTCGACTACGCCGCGGCGGCGCCATACGCATTGCTGCTGGTCGCGTTGTCGATCCCGGTCACGGTGGCGCTGTTCCGCGAAGTCACCCGCGGGGGCGCGTCGTGACCGACACCCTCACGGTCCTGGGGCTGACCAAGACCTTCACCGACCACCCGGTGCTCGACGGAGTGGACCTGGCCCTGGCAGCCGGCAGCATCACCGCCGTGGTCGGCGCCTCGGGATGCGGCAAGACCACCCTGCTGCGACTGGTCGCCGGATTCGAGGCCCCGGATTCCGGCACCGTCGAGATCGACGGCCGCCCGGTGGCCTCCGCCGACACCTTCGTGGCCCCGCACCGACGCTCCGTCGGGTATGTCGCCCAGGACGGTGCGCTGTTCCCGCATCTGAGTGTCGGCGCCAACATCGCCTACGGGTTACCCGGCCGGGCCCGCAGCGCCGCGGTCCGGTCCCGGGTCGCCGAACTGCTCGAAACCGTCTCTCTGGAGCCGTCTTTCGCGGATCGCCGCCCGCACGAACTGTCCGGTGGCCAGCAGCAGCGGGTCGCACTGGCCCGGGCGATGGCCCGCCAACCGGCCCTGATGTTGCTCGACGAACCCTTCTCCGCGCTCGATACCGGGCTGCGGGCGGCCACCCGCAAGGCGGTGACCAAGGTGCTCACCGACGCCGGGGTGACCACCCTGCTGGTCACCCACGATCAGGGCGAGGCCCTGTCGATCGCCGATCAGGTCGCCGTCATGCGCGACGGCCGGTTCACCTGTGTCGGCACCCCGCATCAGGTGTACCGCCGGCCCGCGGACCGGTTCACCGCCGAATTCCTGGGCGACTGTGTGTTCTTGGCGTGCACCGTGCGGTCCGGGACGGCCGACACCGCACTCGGCCGGATCGGGCTGACCGCCCCCGCCGCGGACGGTCCCGGCACGCTGATGCTGCGCCCCGAGCAGTTGGTCGCCACCGAGAACACCGATACCGCCAGCGGAGCCGAACCCGGCATCGGGACGGTGCTGGGTACCGAGTTCCTGGGCCACGACGTGTTGCTCACCATCGACATCGGTGGGGACACCGCGCCGATCACCGTGCGCCAGCACAGCATCGATCCGCCCGAGGTACACACCAAGGTGCGTATCGCGGTGGTCGGCAGCGGCCTGGTGCTGCGCTGAGGTGATCAGCCTGCGCTGACCACGCTGTACCGCTGCGCGAGCACGTTCTTATAGATCTTGCCGGTGTCCGAGCGCGGCAGTTCGGACTCGAACGAGATCGATCTGGGGCATTTGTAGTGGGCCAGCCGGTCCCGCAACCAGTCCAGCAGTCCGTCACCGAAGGCCTCGGTGGCATCGGCCGGATCTACGGTCTGCACAACGGCTTTCACGGCCTGCCCCATCGACGGGTCCGGTATCCCGAACACCGCCGCGTCGAGCACCCGGGGGTGGCTGATCAACAGGTCCTCGGCTTCCTGCGGATAGATGTTGACCCCGCCGGAGATGATCATGTGGTGGCGGCGATCGGTCAGGTATAGGTAGCCGTCCTCGTCCAGATAGCCGATGTCCCCCACGCTCACCCAGCCGTGTTCGTTGCGGGATGCGGCCGTCTTGGCCGCGTCGTTGAGATAGGAGAATCCCAGCCCGCCCTCGAAGAAGATCTCCCCGGGCTGCCCGGCCGGCAGCTCGATACCGTCCTCGCCGACGATGTGCACGGTCGCACCCATCGGCCGCCCCACCGATCCGGGGCGGCGCAGCCACTCCTCGGCGCGGATGAACGACGCGCCCACGCCCTCGGAGGCACCGTACAGTTCATCCACGATCGGGCCCCACCAGTCGATCATCTGCCGCTTGATCTCCGGCGGGCACGGCGCGGCCGCGTGCACCACCCGGCGCAGACTGGACACGTCATACCGATCCCGTACGGCGGCAGGGAGTTTCAGCATACGGACGAACATGGTCGGCACGAATTGGCCGTGCGTGACCCGGTGACGTTCGATCGCCTCCAGCGCGACGACCGGGTCGAAGCGCTCCAGCACCACCGCGGTGGCCCCGAGCGCCTGCACCGACATCGACCAGTACGACGGCGCGGTGTGATACAGCGGCGCCGGGCTCAGATACACCGCGTCACCGTCGATTCCGGCCGCATTCAGCAGTGGGGCGAGCATCACCCCGGCCCGAGCCGGGGACGCCCCGGGCAACTCCCGGCGGATCCCCTTGGGTTTCCCGGTGGTGCCCGAGGAGTACTGCAGCAGATCCCCTTCGGACTCGTCATCGATCGGGGTATCCGGTTGGCCCGCCACGCATTCGGGATAGCGCTGCCAGCCGTCCAGATGCGCGTCGGCCAGCAACCGCAACGCCGGTAGGCCACCCGGCAGATGCGCTGCCAGGCCCGCGCACACGTCCACGGTGGCGGCCGCGCCGACGACCGCCCGGGCGCCGCTGTCGGCGACGATGTAGGCGGCCTCCTGCACGGTCAGATGGGTGTTCACCGTCGCGTAGTACAGCCCGGCCCGCCGGGCCGCCCACATGACGGCGAACATGTGCGCGCTGTTGTCCATCACCACCGCCACGGTGTCTCCGGTACGCAGCCCGGCGGCCCGGAAGTGCTGGGCCAGCCGGTTGGCCCGGGCCTCCAGTTCGGCGAATCCGACCTCGAGGCCGGACGGGTACATGATCAGGGCGGGCCGGTCCGAGGCCGCCCATTGCCGGATCTGCATCGTTGGTGAACCTTCCGCTATTGCCCGAAGTCCGACACCGTGTAGGCGAGCGGATAGCTGTCGGTCTGGTCGGAGCCGGGTCCGCGGATCGTGATCTCCGGGACCTCACCGGACAGCTGGGCGGGATCGATGGTCCCGACGAGCCGGTAGGAGTCCAGCGCGAACGCCAAGCTGTTGGAGGTCATGATGTCCGGGCCGTCGGAGAGCTGGAAGTGCAGGTGCGGCGCGGAAGAGTTGCCGCTGTTGCCCAGTCGGCCGATCACCTGCCCCGCACGAACCTCGTCGCCGGGTTCGACGGTGACACTGCCCGGCTGCAGATGTCCGTAGATCGCCCAAACCCCCGGGGAAATCTGCAGCGACACCGTATTTCCTGCGTAGTCGGCGGGCGTTTCGATTCCGGCGCGGGGCCCGCCCGGACGCTGGTCGGGCATGTCGTCGACGGCGACGCCGACCTCGCCGTCAGCCACCGCGAGCACCTCGGCGCCATAGGTGTAGAAGTCCTCCAGCCGGCCGCCGTCACCGGAGAGCGCGCGCCCCCCGGGCATCTGCATCAGATCCACCGCGAACTCCTCGATGTTCTTGACGGTGCTGCCGCCCACCGCGAATCGGGTCTGCCGGTGCGGCGCCTCGGCGGCACAGCAGGCATTGCCGTTCACCCAGTCCGCACCCCGCACCGGCGGCTTGATCACCCTGGGCGACCCCGGGTCGACGTCCAGTTCGGGGCCCACGATCTCGGTGGCACCCATCGCCGAGCGCGCCGCCGAATCGCCTGTGGTGTAGCGGATCCGATGCCCGAGCCGGGCCGGTACCACCTCGGTGGGCAACACGACGTCGAGCACCGTGCCCAGCGCCCCGCCCGGCGGCACCACCGCGGTGCTCGGCCCGGGAAACACCGGCATCGTGGCAGCGGCGACCCGGTCGCCGTGCAGGCCCAGCAGTGCCGTCCCGTCCGGATCGAGTACCTCGATGGAGGTGATCGTCACCGGCGCGTCGAACACGCTCTGGAAGATCAGGTCGTAGTCGAGGTGCACCTTGCCGTCACTGCCGAACAGCCTCGTCGGCGCTCCCACCGCGGACACCAGCAGCGGCGTCGTGACCGGCAGGGCCGCCGGTCCCGAATCCCCCGCCGCCTCCGCATCATTGGGCGGGCCGGAACAACCGGTCAGCGCAACCGCACCCGCCACGAGCACCGTACCCAGCCGTTTCATACGGCGATTCAACCAGCTGTGCTCAGGGCAGGGCCGGGCACGGCGGATTCGGATCGATCCCGCACATGCCGTGGTGCACGTAGCTGGGCACATCCTCGGCGGGCTGGACGTCGGCATGCATGTTGATGAAGTTGAACCCCAGCATGAACACCATCATGATCAGGTTGAACACCGCAGTCAGCGCCAGGATGCGGACTACCGGGAGCCACCGGGTGGGACGCAACTGGTCGATACCCCGGTCGGTGATCATCAGCCCGTCGTTGTCCCGGAAGCAGTAGATGCCGATGGACAGCACGGTCACCACCCCACCGAAGAAGATGCCCTCATACAGCGGGAATTGGTGCAGGGTGCCGGGGAAGACCGCCCAGTCCTCGTTGACGCGCAGGTAGTGCCAGGCGCCGATGCGGTGGAAGAACTGCTCCAGCGTGATGCACAGGAAGGTGAACAGCGCGATCATGAACACGATCACGCCCGCCCGGTTGATCCGCGGGAAGCGTTTGCGGACCGTCTCGATGAGCTTGTCGATGCCCATGATCGCCAGCGGTGTCAGCACGATGTAGCTGGCCAGGAAGTAGATGAGCGGCTGTGGATTCTCCGCGCCCTTCTCCACCCAGCCGGGGATGAACTCGCCCCAGGTGCCCATGTTGAAGAAGCCGCCGTTGTAGCCGAACACCGGCCGCACCGCGTTGACGCCGACGTCCTGCCAGGCCGCCAGCAGCCAGGCCAGAACGAATACGCCGAGCGTGGGGAACTGCCGTTCCCGGCGCATCTTGGCGACGATGAACCAGAACAGTCCCACCCCGAGCACGAGGCAGCCGATCTCCCAGAACCGAATCCACGCCATCGTGGCGCCCGGGATCTCGTCGGGCCCGTTGGGCGAGGGCGCGAAGCTGTCGGAGAAGATCCAGCGCAGGTACACGTAGGTCTGGAAGACGACGAATACCGCGCCCAGTCGAGCCAACCAGACGATCGGCGGCGAGTCCTTCACCCCGGTCCACAGCCGGTCGAAATTCTCCGATTCCGGCCGGGTGGTCTGATCTGCGGTCACTGTGCCACTCCAATCTGATGGACACTCTCGACAGTGTTGTTGCCGTAGTGCTTGCGACGCCGTGGGCTCACCAGAAACCCGGGCGGGGAGAGGAATCCGAGGTCGGGAAGGTTCTTGCGACCGGCCAGCATCTCGGTTGCCTGCGCGGTGTCACCACAGGCCGCCATCGACCACAACATGTCGTCGGTGACGTGGCTGCCGATCTTGCGGGGGTCTCCCCCGGCGAACTCGGCGCGGATGGCGGCGACCTCGTCCTGCCATCCGTGCAGCGCCACCAGTGAGTCATAGGTCTTGACGGTCAGGTAGAAGGCGATCTGCCGGCGGGCGTCCTCGACGGCCCGCGCCGGGTCCTCGTCATCGATGGCGGTGATGACCCAGCCCCAGCGCAGCAGCGCCGCAGCGTCGCGGCCGGCCTGCTCGGCGCCGGTCCGCAACTGCGGGTCGACCACCTCGGACCACCAGCGGTCGGTGAACAGGCCGTGCCCCAACACCCCGTCGGCGACCCGCCCGGCGGTACGCAACATGTGAATATTGAACGCGCCCAGCAGGATCGGCACCTCGATCGGGCCCATCACAGGCGCCCGGATGTGGGTGTCGATCGAATAGTAGTTCCCGCTGAAGGTGATCTTCTGATCGTTCTCGGCCTGCAGGAAGGCCCGGATGCAGTCGACCAACTCGGCCATTCGCGGCGCCGGGTGTGCGGAGTCCACCCCGAACCAGTCCCGGTTCATCCGGCCGGTGCCGGCCCCCAGGCCGAGGAAGATCCGGTCGGGCGCGATCTTGTTCAGATGTCGGACCGCCGCGGCGTGCACGAACGGGGACCGGGCGAACGCGTAGGCGATCCCGGGCCCGGTGACCGCCCGCTGCGTGCCGTGTGCCATCTCGGTCGCCGTGACGTAGGCGCTGGCGTCGGCGAACTCGCCGGCGCAGAACGCCTGCGCGCCGGCCTGCTCACAACGCTGGGCGAGTTCGGCTCCCGGCCAGGGCATGCCCCACTTCATGGCGCCGCTCAGAACTTCAGGCTCGCGCCGGCGTCGACCTTGAGCTGCACGCCGGTCACGTAGCGGGACTCGTCGGAGGCCAGGTAGGTGACCGCGTGCGAGATGTCCTCGGGTTCCACGAACGGAATCGGCATGCCCTGCATCATCGGGAAGGTCAGCAGCGCGTCGTCGAGGCCGGGATGCTCCAGATCGGGCCGGAACATCTTGTACATGGCCTCGTTGTGCAGCATCGCGGTGTTGACGTTGGTGGGGTGCACCACGTTCGCCCGAATCGACAGCGGCGCAAGCTGTCCGGCCAGCGACAGGGTGTACTTGTCGATGAACTGCTTGGCCAGGTTGTACCCGGCGCCGCCGGCGCCGGTGGGGCCCATACTGGCTCCGGGACCGGCCTTCTCGGCCAGCAGCCCGGCCACCGATCCCACCGTGATGATCGAGGCGCCGGCCGAAAGGTATTGCAGCGCGGTGTGCACGGTGTTGACCACGCCGACGAAGTCGACGTCGAAGGCGTTGGCGAAGGCGCCGATCGGCTGGTTGCCGCCGAGCGGACAGATGCCGGCGTTGGCCACCACCACGTCGAGGCGACCCAATTCGGCGACGGCGGCCGCGAGTGCGGTTTCCAGCGCGGCCCGATCCCGGACGTCCACCGCGGCCGATACCACCCGGTGCCCGGACTTCTCGACCTCCCGGCAGGCCTCCTCCAGGTCGAGGCTGCTGGCCAGCGGATAGTCGTTGTGCTCGATGTCGGCGCAGATGTCGAACAGGATGACATCGGCACCCTCTTCGGCCAGCCGGACGGCGTGCCGGCGGCCCTGCCCGCGGGCGCCGCCGGTGACGAGGACGACCTTGTTCTCAACTCTGCCCATGTTCGTGCGCCTTTCAGTTGGGGATCTCAGGTTGCTTTCAGCTGTGCCCGCAGCAGATGCTTCTGCACCTTGCCGCTGGCGGTACGGGGTAGTTCGTCGACCACCACGATGTGTTCCGGGGTCTTCTGGCGGGCCAGTCCGCATGCCGCGAAATGCGCTGCTGCATCAGGGATCCCGAAGTGGCTTCCGGGGGTCACCACGACGAATGCGCAGACCCGTTCGCCGTAGCGGTCGTCGGCGGCGCCGATCGCGGCAGCCTCGGCGATGGCCGGGTGACTGCTCAGGACGTCTTCGACCTCCTTGGAGGAGATGTTCTCCCCGCCGCGCACGATGATGTCCTTCTTGCGGTCGGTGATGGTCAGGAAACCCTCGGCGTCGAGGCGACCGATGTCGCCGGTGCGGAACCAGCCGTCGAGCATGCTGGCCCGGGTGTGGGCGGTGTCGGTATAGCCGCTGAACAGTTCCGGCCCGCGGGTCAGGATCTCGCCCGGGTAACCGGTTTCGACGTCGCGGTCATCCTCGTCGACGATCCTGACCTCGGTGCCCGGACAGACCCGGCCGTCGGTGTCGGCACGTTTGTCCAGCGGATCGACGGGCAGCCCGGAGCTGATGGTGGGGTGTTCGGAGGAGCCGTAGCAGCGGAATGCGCCCACACCGAATCCGTCGGCGCGGCGGATCAGGCTGCCGGCCACCCCGGCCGCGCCGGTGACGTACTCGGTCAGGCTGGACAGGTCCAGGCCCTCGCGTTCGGCGACGTCGAGGATGCCGCTCAGATGGATCGGGGCGCCCCCGGACGCGGTGACCGAGTACTCGTCGATCAGCCGTGCCGCGGCGACCGGGTCCCAGGCGTCCATCGCGATGGTGGCGCTGCTGCCGCAGAACACCCGCAGGATGCCCAGGGTGCCGGCGATGTGGCCGGACGGGAACACCGACAGCGTGGTCATATCGTCACCGCCGCCGCGCATCTCGTCCATGGCGCGGATCTCGCCGAGCAGGCCGGCGTGGCTGTGTTGCACACCCTTGGGTTCGGCGGTGGTCCCCGAGGTGTATACCAGCAGCGCGCGCCCGCCCCCGCCCGCGGTGGGCGCGATCGCCCCGGCCGGTGTGGCGGCCAGGTCGGTGTAGGGCGTGGTTCCCGGTAGCGGGTCGCCCACCAGGATGCGATGCGCCAGTCCGGGCAGGTCGGCCACCGCGTCCAGGGTGGCCGCCGCGTCCCGGTTGCGGATCTCGCGGGCCAGGATCAGCGCCCGCGCGCCGGATTGGCGGGCGATGAAGGCTACCTCGGCCGGGCCGTAGATCGGCACGATCGGCAGCACCACCGCCCCGGCCAGCCAGATGCCGGCGTGCGCTGTCAGGCACTCCCGCCAGTTCGGCAGTTGTACCGCCACCACGTCACCGGGGCGCACCCCGAGTCCGATCAGTCCGGTGGCCAGCCGCCGGCTCTCGGCGTAGAGATCGGCCCGGGTGGTGGTGTCGGGGCGAATGGTGCTGTGCACCTTGACCAATTTGTCCGGGTACTGCCGCGCGCCCTCGATGATGGCGTCGCCGATGGTGGTGACGGCGTGGGTCAGCATGTCAGCAACACGCATCCGGCGATCGGGCCGCCGCCGGCGGACACCACGGCCACCTCGGGACGGGTGGGGATCGCGGTGGGTCCCGCGACGCCGCGCAGTTGTTGACAGGCCTCATGCAGCACCCAGTAGCCGTGCATCCGGCCGGCGGAGAGTTGACCGCCATAGGTGTTCAGCGGCAACTGCCCGTCCGGGGCGATGCGGGTTCCGCCGTCGACGAAGGCGCCGCCCTCCCCGTCCGCGCAGAATCCCAGCGCCTCCAGCCAAGCCAGGGTGAGGAAGCTGAATCCGTCATACAGTTCCGCGATGTCGACGTCGGCGGGCTTCAGGGCGGTCTTGGACCACAGGTCCGCGGCGGCGTCGGTGGCGGCCATCTTCGGGTAGTCCGAGCGACCGAACCAGCCGCCGCGGCCCGACGCTCCGCCGGTGGCTTCGATGGTCACCGCGCCGTGCGGGCTGTCGGCGCGGTGCGCCGCGGTCGACACCACGAAGGCGATCGAGCCGTCGACCGGTACATCGCAGTCCAGCAGCCCGAACGGCGACGAGATCGGTCGCGCGTTCAGGTAGTCGGCCATGGTGATCGGGTCGCGGTAGACGGCCAGTGGGTTGCGGGCCGCGTTGCGGCGGGCGTTGATGGCGATCCAGCCGAGCTGTTCACGGGTGGTGCCGTACAGATCCATGTGCCGCCGGCAATGCATGGCCAGCCAGTTCGCGGCCGAATAGGCGTGCGCGGCAACGAGATATTCGAACTCTCGATCCATCGCGGTGCGTGTGGCGGGCCGGGCCTTCTTGGGCCCGGCGTCGGCGGTGCCGCCCATCATCTGCACCGTGCGGTAGACCAACACGTGTCGGGCCCGACCCTCGGCCACCGCGTCGTGGGCCTGCACCACTGGGGTGAGCAGCCCGGCAGATCCCATCACGGGCCCGAAATCACCGGCCTCCGGGATGCCTAGGTGGGCGGCCGCCTCCTCGGCCGGGGTGTCGCCCAGGGTGATGACGCCGTCGATATCGGCGGCGGTGAGCCCGGCATCGGCGATGGCCGCGACGGCGGCCTGGGCGGTGAGATCCAACGCCGGGACGCCGGTGCGGCGCCCGATCTGGGAGATGCCGGTGCCCGAGATCACCGGGGCGGCTGTGCTGGTCAGGACCATCCGTCCTTCCTCACGTGAATAAGCTTAATCAGTGTACTGTTCTCTGTGTGACGACATCACCGGTTTCGGCGAACGCGCCCCGGATCCTGCCCGCACTCGACGAGGCCACCCGCCCGTTCTGGACCTCTGGCGCCGACGGGGTGCTGCGAGTGCAGCACTGCGCGCCGTGCGGACGATTCGTCCTCCCGCCCCGTGCGGGTTGCCCCGACTGCGACGGCGCCTGTGAGTTCGTCGCGGTCTCCGGCGCCGCCACGTTGTTCACCTACACGGTCGCCCATCAGCAGTTCCATCCCAGCGTGCCAACGCCTTTCATCATCGCGGTGGTGGAACTGGCCGAACAGGCCGAGCTGCGCATGGTGACCAACATCGTCGACTGCGATCCCGGGGACCTGGTCACCGGAATGCCGCTGACCGTGCGGTTCGAGGCGCACCCGCAGGACACCGGGACGGTGTACGTCCCGGTGTTCGCTCCGGCCGCGCTCACTTGATCAGCGGGTCGCGGGGCAGGCCCAGGATGCGCTCGGCGATCTGATTGCGGGTCACCTCCGAGGTGCCGCCCGCGATCGTCATCCCCCGCGATCCGAGCACCATCAGCCCGGCCCCCTTGGCCGGCGCCGCCAGCAGCGCGACATCGGGGCCGAACAACTCCGCGGTCAGACCGGCCCGGTCCACCACATGTTCGGCGATCAGCAGTTTGGTCACATTGCCCTCGGGACCGGGCTCCGCCCCGGCCACACTGCGCGCCACCCGGCGCAGGTTCAGCAGCCGCAGCGCGTGCTCGTCGGCGAGGAACCGGCCGGCCCGCTCGGGCGCGCCGGCGACGCGCTCGGCGAACCGTTGCGTCACATCCACTATCGCCGCCGCCGCATTGCGGCTGGCCGCCACCCCGCCACCGCCGATGCTCACCCGTTCGTTGCCCAGCGTGGCCCGCGCGACCGTCCAGCCGTTGTTCGGTGCACCGACGACATCGTGGTCGGGCACGAACACGTCGGTGAAGAACACCTCGTTGAACTCCGACTGCCCGGTGATCTGCCGCAGCGGCCGCACCTCGACGCCGGGCGCGGTCATGTCGATGATCACCGTGGTGATGCCGGCGTGCTTGGACGCCTCCGGATCGGTGCGCACGGTGGCCAGACCGAGCTGGCAGTACTGCGCTCCACTGGTCCAGACCTTCTGCCCGTTGATGATCCAGCCGCCGTCGGTGCGCACCGCCTTGGTGCTGACCGCCGCGGCATCGGATCCGGCGCCCGGTTCTGAGAACAGCTGGCACCACACCTGGTCACCGCGCAGTGCCTTGGCGACCAGCCGCTCGATCTGCTCGGCGGTGCCGTGCTGGATCAGGGTCAGCACCACCCACCCGGTGATGCCGAAGTCGGGGCGCTTGATCCCCGCGGCCGCCATCTCCTGCTCGATGACGAGCTGCTCCACCGCGTCGGCCGCCCGGCCCCACGGCTTGGGCCAGTGCGGCATCAGATAGCCGGTCTCGATCATCCGCTCCCGCAGGGCCTTCTCGTCCAGATCCGGCCAGCTGGCGAACTCCCGGCTGATCTCGGCACGCAGCTGCTCGGCCTCCGGGGGCAGGTCGATGGAGTTCTCCCGAACCACGCCCTTGGCGGTCAGCTCGTAGACCGACGTCGGCCCCTCCCGGCCACCGAACAGCCCGCGCACCGTCAGCGCGCGGCGCAGGTGCAGATGGGCGTCGTGCTCCCAGGTGAACCCGATACCGCCGTGCACCTGGATGTTGAGTTCGGCGTTGTGCACGTAGGCCGGGAAGGTCAGGGTCGCCGCGCAGGCGGCCATCAGCGCGAACTCGTCCTCGCTGGCCGACTCGGCGGCGCGGGCGGCGTCCCACACGGTCGCGGTCGCCGATTCGGCGGCCACCAGCATGTTGGCCAGGTGGTGTTTGATCGCCTGGAAGGTGCCGATCGTGCGGCCGAACTGTTCACGCACCTTCGCGTAGTCGACCGCTGCCTCAACGCAATCCTGGCATCCACCAACGGCTTCGGCCGCGGCGATGGTCTGCGCCAAGGCCACTGCGGTCCCTGCCCGGCCGGGCAGGATGTCCGCCGCCGACAACTCCACATCGGTCAGCGTGACCCGTCCCGACCGTCGGGTGGGATCGAGGTTGGCCGGCACCTCGACGGTGACGCCGTCCGCCGCGCGGTCGACGATCACCACGTCTTCCCCGACGGTCAGCACCAGCAGGTCGGCCAGTGCCGCACCCAGGACCACCCCGGCTGCACCGGAGAAGCGGTTGCCGTCGGCGGTGATGGCGGTGTCTATACCGACCGCCGCGGTGGTGCTGCCGTCGACGAGGCCGGGCAGCCGGTGGGCCCGCTGCTCAGCGCTGCCCGCGGCGGAGATGATCGCCGAGGCGGTCACCGTGGGCACGAACGGTCCGGGGGCGACGGCGCGGCCGAATTCCTCCACCACCACCACGAGTTCGGGCAGCCCGAAGCCGGCGCCGCCATATTCCTCGGCGACGTGCAGACCGAGCCACCCCAGACCGCTCAACTCGGCCCAGAATGCCGGCCGCGCTTCGTCATCGGCGTCGAGCAGCGAGCGAGCGGCCGCCCGAGCGCCCCGGGCCTGCAGAAAGGCACGGGCGACGCCGGCCAGTTCGCGATGATCTTCAGTGATTGCGATGCCCAACGGTCTCGGTCTCCTTGTGCAAGTGGGGTTCCACGGAATGGGTCAGGGGTGGCCACGTCCTGCGGCTCAGCGCGCCGGAGGCAGTGCGGGTCAGATGGTCGTCACGTTTGATGCCGCGCCACAGTTGGGCGACGTAGTCGCGTTCGCCGATCTCGCCGCGCCCGGCAGCCGCGGCCAGGCCCGCGCGGCCCACGGTCACCGAGGACGGCGTCCGGCCGAGCAGTGCGGCGATCTCGGCGATCTCGGCGGCCTCGACGAGTCCGCCGATCCGGTCGACCTCGGCAAGGTACTTGACCAGCCGGGCGGCACCCTTCACATAGCGGGTCGCCAGCGCGTCGCCGGAGCGCTCGGCGGCACCGGACAGCGCCGCGGCGGCCGCCTCGTAGACCGGGGCGTTCTCCGAAACCCGGTCCTCGCCGGGCAGATCCACCACCACCTCGGGGATACCGACGGCGTGCGCCAGCGCCTCGATGAGCAGCCGCCGGTGCAGCATGCCGTAGATGAGACCGTTGCCCGCATCGGGCGAGCCGGCCGGGGCCGAGGCCCGGGTGTCCACGCTGCCCGGGTTCATGGAGGCCAGCCGGGTCTCGGCGAACAGCCGGTAGTACCAGACCCGGTTTTCGTCGATGCGGTGCCCGGACAGCTGTTCGTACTCGGCGAGCCGGGCCGGGAAATCGGTGAAGGTGTCCTGCACCGTGCGCAGGGACAGCCAGGCGATGTCGTCCATCGGGTCACCGAAGTGCGCCAGTTCCCAGTCCACGATTGCGGTGACGACCCCGTCGGCGTACATGAAATTGCCGGGTCCGGTATCGCCCTGCACCAGCACGGTAGGCCCGGCGTACTCGGGCACGTTGCGGTCCAGCCAGTCGATGCAGAAGCCCAGCAGCGGCGCCGGTCTGCCGTACCGGTCCACCCGGGAGCGCATCGCGGCGATCTCGGCGCGGACATGCTCGGCGACCGGACCGGCCGGACCGAGGCCGGCGATCCGCAGCTCGCGCGCGTCGATGCGGTGCATGGCGGCCAGCTTGGCGATGAAATCCTGCGCGGTGCGCACCTGTTCGCCCGGATCCTTGATCAGCCGGAACCAGGTCTCCCCCGCGATCCGGTCCATCAGCACCGCCTGGGCCGACGGGTGCGCGGCGATCACCCGCGGCACCTGGACGCCGTGCCGGTGCAGCTCGGCGATGATCTGGGCCTCCACCTGCAGCGAGTGGAAGGCGCTGCCGGGCCGTGGTTCGCGCGGGTCGTAACGCAGGAACAGCTGCTGTGCGTCCTCCGTACCGGCGTCGAGGTCGACGAACCAGGCCTGCCGGCTCGCACCACCGGAAACCTGTTTCAGCGCAATCTGTCCGGCGCCGGTCACCTCGGCGATCCAGGCCTGCAGGTCGGCCGGGATCCGGGTACGCCCACCGGTCATGACCGGACCTGCGCCTTCTGGGCGGCCTGGGCCAGCCAGGCCTTGACCGCGTCGCGGTGCTCGGCGGTCGATCCGCTGCGCACCATCCGCTCGCTTTCGGCCCGGATCGCCGCGGCCAGTGGCAGCCGCCCGGCGTCGAGCACGTTGGCCTTGGTGCCGGCGAACGCGTAGCTGGGCCCGGCGGCGATCTGCGCCGCCCAGCGCAGCGCCGCGGCGGGCAGCTCGGCGTCGGAGACGACCCGGTTGAACAATCCCAATTGCTGCGCACTCCCGGCGTCGATCGGCTCGTCGGTGATCAGCAGTTCCAGCGCCTTGGCCGGGCCGACCAGATGGGTCAGCAGCCAGGCCCCGCCGAAGTCACCGGAGAAGGCCAGCTTCGACCAGCCCGGGATCAGCCGCGCCGACCGGGCCGCGATGCGCAGATCGGCGGCCAGCGCGATGCTCATCCCGGCACCGACCGCCGCGCCGGGCAGCGCGGCGACGGTGATCTTCGGCATCTCGTGCAGCAGCGTCACCATCCGGGCGTTGTCGGCGAGAATCGCACTGCGGGCGAGAATCCGGGACTCCCGATCTCCGTCCGGAACCTCTTTTCCCGAGCCGCCGTCGCGGACGTCACCGCCGGCGCAGAACGCGTTGCCGGAGCCGGTGAGCAGCACCGCACCGATGCCGTCGTCGGTGGCGAACCGCTCGAGCAGTCGTGGCACCGCCTCGTACATCTCGGCGTGCAGCGCGTTGCGCCGGTCGGGCCGGTTGAGGGTGATGACACCGACCCCGTCGACGACCTCGGCCAGCACGGTGTCGGTGCCGGTCTGCACGCCGGCCCCGCTCACCGCCGTGATGTCCCGGCGAGTTCGTTGTGCCGCGCCATGAACACCGCTGCCCTGCGGCGCAGTTCCGGCTCGGGTTCGGGCAGCACGACGGGGCCGAGTTCGCGGCTGGGCAGCGCGACCGTGGCGGTGGCCGGCGCGGTGACCTCACCGCGCTGGTTTGTCGCCCGAAACGCGAGATCCACAGTGGCGGTACCATTCTCGATCTTCTTGCCGACCACCTCACCGGTGATGAACTGGGTGTCACCGATGAAGTTGAACTTGCGCATCTCGTCGTGCTGGCGCAGCAACCAGCCGTCGTCACCCATCCAGTCGGTGACGTAGTGCGTCAGCCAGCATTCGCGCATGATGCCGTAGTCGTAGGCCATCGGATTGCCGATCGACTGGGACCATTCGTTCTCCCAGTGCAACCGCTGCGCCACGTCGGGGATCCCGGCCGCGTTCTTGATGTAGAACTTCCCGGCACGCTGCCGGTTCTTGTACCCGACCCGGGAGGCACTGGTGCCGTATGGCCCGAAACCGTAACCGCCGGCGTGGAAGCAGATCATGTCGGTGAGCGTCAGCGGGCCCTTGACCATCTTCGGCAGCACATCGCCGACCTGGACGTCCTCGTAGTAGCGCGGTTCGGCGCCGCGCGGCCCCTCGGCCGCGTAGATCGCGTCGATCTCGGCGATCTGCTCATCGGTGTAGCTGGCCGGTTCGATGGTCATGTTCTTGCCGCGCTCGCGGGACTTCTTGCGCTCGGTGGCGATCAGGATGGTGCGCTCGATGGCCACCACCTCCGCCCGCTGGTTGATCCGGACCACCCGGCGCACCCGGATCACCGAGCGTTCGGCGAACTCACTGTGCTTCTCCTCGATGGATTCCAGGCCGCCGAACCCGAACAGCTGATCGCCCGGCCGCACCGGCTGGAACCATTCGGTGTCCTGCCCGGAGACGAAGATGTGGATGCCGGAGAACAGGCCCTTGGTGGCCTTGCGGATCTCCTCGGGGATCGGGTCGCCGAGCATCTTCTTCGACAGCGAGGAGTGGATCATCGGCGGCGCGATGGGTCCGCCCCACCGGGTGGTGGCGGCATAGTCGGGGTCGACGTAGAGCGGGTTGTCGTCGCCGTAGCCGATGGCGAACTGCCGGATCGCGTCCACACTGAGCTCGCGATGGTGTTCGTCGATGCTGGCCGGGGCATCGATACCGAGCAGCAGCTGGGCCCGCTCGATGTCCTCGTCCTTGATGGCGTGGTCGAAATCGCGGGCCGGTTCGGTCTGGGTCATCGTGGAGTTCCCCTCTGTCAGTACATCCGTGTCGGTAGTTTCGTCAGCCCGCGAAGCGAGACCGTGGGTTTGTAGTGCAACCGTTCCGGTGGCACCGTCAGCTCCCAGTTCGAAAAGCGTTGCAGCAGTGTGGTCAACGCGATGCGGCCCTCCAGCCTGGCCAGTTGGTGGCCCAGGCAGTAGTGCATGCCGAAGTTGAAGGCCAAGTGCCGGTTGGGCTTACGGGTGAGGTCGAGGGACTCGGGGTTCTCGAAGACGGTGTCGTCCCGGTTGGCCGCGGAGATCATGCCGAGGATGTAGGCCCCGCGCGGCACGGTGACGCCGTGCAGTTCGACGTCCTCGGTGGCCAGCCGCGCCGCACCGGAGGCGACCGGCGAGGTGAATCGCAGCAGCTCCTCTATCCCGGTGCCGCCCAGCAGTTCCGGTTGCGCGCGCAGCAGCTCGAGCTGCTCGGGATGCTGGATCAGGGCCAGCACGCTGCTGCCGATCAGGCTGGCCGTGGTGTCGTGGCCGGCCAGCAGCAGCAGGAAAACCATGGCCACGGTCTCGGTGTGGTCGAGCCGATCGCCGCCCTCCTCGGCGGCCACCAGTTGCGAGATCAGCCCATCGTCGGGGTTGACGCGGCGCTCCTCGATCAGCCGCTCGAAGAGTTTGGCGAGCCGGTGCGCGTTGATCAGCGAGCGCACCTTGCCACCCCCGGCGCCGAGGGCCTCCACCAGGCGGTGAAACTCATCGCGGTCCTTGTCGGCGACCCCCAGCATGGTGGCGATCACGGCCAGCGGCAGCCGGACCGCATACTCGTGGGCCAGATCCACATCGCGTTTGGCCTGCACCTCGTCGGCCAGTTGTTCGGCGATCTTGACGATGTCGGATTCCATGGTGGCCACCAGCTTCGGCGTGAACGCCTTGTGCACCAGGGCGCGCAGCCGCTTGTGGTCGGGATCGTCCTTGAACACCATGGTCTGCATCAGCATCCGGCCGGTGGCCGGCAGCGCCCAGGCGTACCGGCCGATCGAGGTGTACTTCATGACGTCGGTGGAGAATCGGTCGTCGCTGTGCATGGCCATCACGTCGTCGAACCGGGTGAGCAGGAAGCCACCCTTGCCGGGCAGCAACTGCGGGGCGGTGGCCCAGGACAGCGGCGCCTGTGCACGCAGGTATGCGAACCGCTCGAACGGGTGGTCGAGCATCTGCCGGCTACCCAGTGCCGTGCGCTCCAAAGTGCCGATCGCCTTGGACATGATCTCTCCCATCGGTGTCCCGCTCACTGGCCCGGGCACAAACCCCGGCCCGCGGACCCGCCCGGCCAACTTCTCCGTTACACATCGTCGATCCGGCTTCATTAGTACACTGATTTCTATGATTTTCGCTACCCCCCATGACGATCTGCAAACCCAGGGAATCGATCCGGTCACCTTGGAGCACATCGAGTTCGCCGTCGGTGACGACCACGTCGCGACGATCACCCTGAATCGGCCGGACGCCATGAATGCGATATCCGGGCAGATGGCCCGCGAGCTGGCCTGGGCGTGGCAGACGGTGCGCGACACCGACAACATCCACGCGGTGGTGCTACGGGCCGCCGGGGACAAGGCCTTCTGCACCGGCGTGGACGTCAAAGGTGATGGCAGCTGGTTCTTCCGGACCAACATCTGGAACACCTTCGACCCGGGCACGGTCATCTCGCCGAAGCTGCATCACCGATGCTGGAAGCCGGTCGTCACCGCGGTCCACGGATTCGCCGCCGGCGGCGCCCAGTACCTGCTCAACGAATCCGACATCATCATCTGCTCGGAGGAGGCCTCGTTCTTCGACCCACACGCCAACGCCTCCATCGTCTCGGCGCTGGAACCGATCGGGATGCTGCACCGTGGCGTTCCACTCGGCGAGGTGCTGCGCTGGGCCCTGATGGGCACCGAGGAGCGCATCTCGGCGGCCACCGCGCTGCGCATCGGCCTGGTGTCCGAGGTGGTCGCCCACGACGCCCTGTGGGACCGCGCGCAGGCCATCGCGGCCTCCATCGCCACCCGCAGCCCGACGGCCATCCAAGGCAGCGTCCGGGCGATATGGGAGTCTTTGGATATGACGAGGTCGACCGCGCTGCAGAACGGGATGGCCTATACCCATATCGGCAACCCGCCCCTGGACGAGCGCCGGGCCACGCCCCGCCGCAACGGAGCGCCGGTCTACCGGTGATGCCGTGAGCCCTGAACTGATCGCGCCCCGGGTCGATTCGCGCCGGGCCAAGCTGGCCGGCCGGGCCGCCGAGCAGATCGTCGCCGACGTCATCGAGCTGGGCTGGCCGGTCGGGCAGGTGCTCGGTTCGGAGACCGAACTGCTGGAACGCTACGGGGTCAGCCGCGCCGTGCTACGCGAGGCGATCCGGCTGGTCGAGCACCAGCATGTGGCGCGGATGCGGCGCGGTACCGGCGGTGGACTGGTCATCAGCGAACCCGATATCGACGCCGTGATCGGGCCCGCGGTGATCTATCTGCTACGGGTGGGCGCCACCCTCGACGAGATCTTCGATTCCCGAATCCTGTTGGAGGAACTGGTCGCCGAGATCGCGTCCCGGCGGGCCGGGGAGGCCGACATCGCCGCGGTGCGCGACACCCTGGAAC
Source organism: Mycolicibacterium aurum (assembly GCA_900078775.1). Taxonomy (GTDB): domain Bacteria; phylum Actinomycetota; class Actinomycetes; order Mycobacteriales; family Mycobacteriaceae; genus Mycobacterium; species Mycobacterium aurum_A. Next base: position 1,147,097 of record LT549889.1, on the reverse strand, counting down.
GCGAGGCGGCCGGCACCGCCACCAACGCCCGGCTGCTGCACCGCCAACTCGCCGAGCTGACGGCCAACCCGCTGCTGGAGCTGTTCGTCGAGACGTTCAGCCGGGTCAGCAACCTGTACTTCGACGAGCACGTCACCCGCCCCGACGGTCTGGCCGACGGTGTGCGCCATGCCCACGACGCGATCGCCCGGGCCATCCTGACCAACAATGCGGGCCTGGCCCGCGAGCGGATGAAGCGGCACCTGAGCGCCGAGGCCGAGTACATCCGCAATCAGCCCGGCACGGTGCAGCGCCTGGACCCGACCGTCGCGTTGACCGGGGCGATCGGGGACAAGCGCGGCGAGGCGCTGGCCCGCGAGATCTTCACCTGGATCGCACATTCGGGGGCCAGCCCGGGCACGTTCGTCGGCTCCGAGGCCGGCCTGATGGAACAGCACCAGGCGAGCCGGGCCGTGGTGCGTGAGGCGATCCGCATCCTGGAGTATCACCAGATCGCGGTGACCCGGCGCGGCCCGGGCGGCGGGCTGTTCGTCGCCGAGCCCGACATGGCCGCGCTGACCGACATCATCGCGATCTATCTGCGCCGCCGCGGGGTCTCGCTGCGGCACATTCTGGAACTGCGCACCGGCCTAGAGCTGGCCGTGGTGGTCCGGGCGGCCGACCGGATCCGCACCGCGGCCGACCCGGCCGGGTACGCCGAGCAGATCGAGGCCGCCCTGCGCGCCGAGACCGAACATGGTGTGGCCCAGGCGTTCGGCAGCGATGAGGACTTTCACTCCATGCTCGGCGCGCTCACCGGCAACAACGCGATCGAACTGCTGCATCGGGTCACCATGCGGCTGGGCTGGCAGTTCTTCGAACAGGTCGCCGGCGGGGATCCGCGACTGAGCGCCATGTCCGAATCCCTGCCCGCGGTGGTGGGACCGGCGCACCGCGGTATCGCCGACGCGCTGCTGGCGGGCGACTCCGAACTCGCGGTCATGCGCATGCGTGCCCACATGACCGAGACCGCACCCGAAACCATCTGACACCGAACCCGACCGAACGGCGGTGCAGACTTCCCCGAAACCTCAATTGAGGATACTGTTCTATCTAATTGGACAGCGGGAGGTTTGATGCAGCATCCGTGGGATCAGCGCCTCGGCGTGTGGTGGATCGCCGAGGATCACCCGGCCGCCCCGGCCATCGTCGCATCCCCCAGCGGACGCACCCTGACCTTCGGCGAACTGGCCGCCGCGGCGCACCGGGTGGCCAATGCGCTGCGCGCGCACGGCCTGAGCGACGGGGATGTGGTGGCCTACGCGCTACCCAATGACGTCGATGCGGTGATCTGGCAGCTCGCGACCACCGAGATCGGGTTGCGCTACCTGGCCCTGAACACCGCGCTGGCCGGGGATGAATTCGCCTCGATCCTGGACCATTCGGGGGCCACGGTCCTGGTCACCCATGTCGAGCACCTGAACAGCTTCGCGACCGCCGGCACCGCCGGGGCCGGCCTGCGGATCGTCCTCGGCGGTGACGCCGGCGCGCCGGGCGGGTTCGTCACCGAGGCCGACTTCCTGGCCGGGCACCCCGACACCCCGCCCGCCGACCGCCGGCAGGGCGACTCCATCCGGTACTCGTCGGGGACCACCGGCAAGCCCAAGGGCATCGTCCGCGCACTGGACGGGCGCGACCCCTCCGAAGCCGCCCACGCGATGGCGATCTTCGGGCGCGCATTCGACTTCCAGCCACTGCACGGCGTGCACCTGGTGTCCACCGGTATGCATCACGCGGGCTGCCAGAGCTTCTATCTGGGTGCGCTGAACGTCGGTCAGGCGCTGGCCATCCTGGGCAAATTCGACGCCGAGCGGACCCTGGCCGCCATCGAGCGGTACGCGGTGAGCACCGCGTACATGGTGCCCACCCAGTTCGTCCGGATGCTCAAACTCCCCCAAGAGGTCCGCGACCGTTACGACGTGTCCAGCCTGCGCAGCATCGTGCACTCCGCGGCGCCCTGCCCGCTGGAGGTCAAGAAGGACATGATGGCCTGGTGGGGCCCGGTGATCTGGGAGACCTACGGCGGTACCGAGGGCGCGGCGACGATCGCCAAACCCCATCGCTGGCTGGAGAAGCCGGGCACCGTCGGGCGCACCGTGCGCGGGGTGCGGGTGCTCATTCTCGACGACGAGGGCCGGCCGTTGCCGCCCAACGCCATCGGCGACGTCTACATCGACCGCACCGACGGCCAGAGCTTCGAGTACCGCAACGACGCCGAACTCACCGCATCGGTGCACCGCGGATCGGCCTTCACCATCGGCGATGTCGGTTATCTCGACGATGACGGCTACCTGTTCATCTGTGACCGCGCCAAGGACATGATCATCAGCGGCGGGGTCAACATCTACCCTGCCGAGGTGGAGGGGGTGCTGGCCAGCCATCCGGCGATCGGTGACGTCGCGGTGATCGGCATCCCCGACCCGGAGTGGGGTGAGCAGGTCAAGGCCGTGGTCGAACCGGTCGACGGCGTCGAACCCTCCGACGCGCTCGCCGAGGACATCATCGCGTTCTGCCGGGCCCGGCTGTCCGGATTCAAATGCCCCCGCAGCGTCGACTTCGATTCCGCGTTGCCCCGCACCGAGACCGGCAAGTTGATCAAGCGGCAGATCCGGGATTCCTACTGGGCCGGATCCGGTCGCCAGGTCTAGCGGGGCGCCATCCGCAGCGCCCCGTCCAGCCGGATGGTTTCGCCGTTGACGAACTCGTTCTCGATGAGGCTGACCGCGAGGTGTGCATAGTCGTCGGCGTCGCCGAGGCGTTTCGGATGCGGGATCGCATCCGCCAGGCCTTGGCGGATGTCGTCGCGCAACCGGGCCAGCATGGCGGTGTCGAACGTACCGGGAGCGATGGAGTTGACCCGGATCTGATAGGACGCCAGATCGCGGGCGGCCACCAGGGTGATGCCGTGCACGCCGGCCTTGGATGCGGTGTAGGACGTCTGCCCGATCTGTCCGTCGAAGGCCGCCACCGACGCCGTCATCACGACGGTGCCCCGGTCGCCGTCCAGCAGCTCGTTGCGGGCCATCCGGGCCGCCGCCAGCCGTAACACGTTGTAGGTACCGATCAGGTTGACCCGCAACACTTCCGCGAACGAATCGGGGTCGGCCGGGTTGCCCTCCTTGTCCAGGATGCGCAGCCGGTCGCCTCCCCGGCCGGCGCAGTGCACCACCGCACGCAACGGCCCGTTCGCCTCCGCGGTGGCCAGGGCGGCCTCCAGCGAAGTGGAGTCGGTGACGTCGGCGGGAGCGAACGTGGCCCGCTCACCGAGTTCGGCGGCCACCTTCGCCCCATCGGAGGTGGGCAGATCGACCAGCACGACTGCGGCGCCCTCGTCGATCAGCCGGGTTGCGGTGGCTCGCCCCAGCCCGGAGGACGCACCCGTCACCAGAGCCGAAATTCCGTTGATACGCATGATTTTCCCTTCTCGCCGCCGACGCTGTCGGAGGAATCTCGCGAGTGCGGCGGTGCACGGTGCGTGCACACTTGCCCTACACGCCCCGCTGATATCTAATCATCTCAAACAGTATCCTGAATGAGGAGTCTCCTGTGGCATCGTCAACCCGCGACGCAGTCATCGTCGGCGCCGTCCGCAGCCCGGTCGGCCGGCGCAATGGCGCATTGTCCGGTGTGCACGCCGGCGAGCTGTCGGCGCAGGCCCTGACCGCACTGGCGGCGCGCACCGGTATCGACCCGGGCATCGTCGATGATGTGATCTGAGGCTGCGTCGGGCAGGTCGGTGAACAGACCGGCAATATCGGCCGGCATGCCGTGCTGTCGGCCGGGTGGCCCGAGGAGGTGCCGGCCACCACCGTGGACCGGCAGTGCGGATCCAGCCAGCAGGCCGTGCATTTCGCCGCGGCCGGGGTGATCTCCGGTCAGTACGACGTGGCGGTCGCCGGTGGCGTGGAGTCGATGAGCCGGGTGCCGATGGGTGCCTCCCGCGGGGTGGACGTCGGCGACCCGATGACCGATGCGGAGCGGGAACGCTACGGCGTCAAGTACTTCCACCAGGGCGTCGGCGCCGAGATGATCGCCGCACACTGGTCACTGACCCGCACCCAACTCGACGAGTACGGCGCCCAGTCCCATCATCGGGCCGCGGCCGCGATCTCCGCCGGCGCCTTCGCCGAGGAGATCTTCACCGTCGACACCCCGGACGGCCCGGTGGACGCCGACGGCGGGGTGCGGCCCGACACCACCGTCGAGAAACTGGCCGGGCTCAAGCCCGCGTTCGCCGAGGACGGCGTGGTCACCGCGGGCACCTCATCGCAGATCAGCGACGGCACCGCGGCCCTGCTGATCACCACCTCCGAACGTGCCGCCCAGCTGGGCCTGCAGCCCTGGGCCCGTATCCACACCACCGTGCTGGCCGGCGCCGACCCGGTGATGATGCTGACCGCGCCGATCCCGGCCACGGCCAAAGCCCTTGCCCGCAGTGGCCTCTCGGTGGCCGATGTCGGCACCTTCGAGATCAACGAGGCCTTCGCGCCGGTGGTGCTGGCCTGGCTCAAGGAGACCGGCGCCGGTGAAGCCGTCACCAACCCGGACGGCGGGGCGATCGCGCTGGGTCACCCGCTCGGAGGTTCGGGTGCGCGCATCATGACCACCCTGGTGCACCGGATGCGCCGGGAAGGGATCCGCTACGGCCTGCAGTCGATGTGCGAGGGGGGCGGCATGGCGAATGCCACCATCCTGGAATTGCTGTGAGCGTCACCTCGCGAGAGGTGTTCGACAGCGGCCAGTCCGCGCCCGTCGCGGTGGCCGAGGTGCTGCGGCTCAAATCCTTGCCGCACGACCGCTTTCAGGCAGACCCGGTCAACGTGACCGGGCGGCGCACCAGCTACGGCGGGCAGGTGGCCGCGCAGGCGCTGCGGGCCGCGGCCCTGACGGTGCCCGAGGGGCGGATCGCCCACTCACTGCACGCGTACTTCCTCGCCGCCGGGGACGCCGGCGCACCGATCGAGCTGAAGGTGGAACGCGACCGGGACGGGGGCCGCTACTCGGGTCGCCGGGTCTCGGCGGTGCAACACGGATCGGTCATCTTCTCGATGGTCTGCTCGTTCGTCCGGCCCCAGGAGACCACCGCCGGGTTCCAGGCCGCCGCCATACCACCCGTGGACCCACCCGAGAACTCGGCCACCCACCTGCTCAACGCATCGCGCGCCTTCGATGTCGAGGCCCGGGTACCCGAGGACCCCGATCCCTGGTATCGCTGGCCGGCCCGGCTGTGGCTGCGCATCCGCGAACCCCTGGACGACGATCCCAACGTGCGGGCCTGCGGCCTGGTCTTCCTGTCCGATCTGTGTACCGGGCTGTCCCGGCACCCGCAGATCGAGCAGGTGGGCCTGCTGCCCAGCATCGACCACGCGGTGTGGCTGCACCGCGCCGGCGATCCCAACGACTGGCTGCTGATCGACCTGAACCCGCTGTCGGCGGCCGGCGGTCGCGGTGTGTACTCGGGCCAGATGTTCCACCGGGACGGCACCCTGCTGGCCAGCCTCGCCCAGGAGTCGCTGTTCGACTTCCCGGCGCAGCGGCCGCTGGGATGATCTCACCAACTATCAACTAAATAAGTATCCTTTACGATACGATGGCTTCCATGGTTCGCGCAGCCGCACCGGGCACGGTGGTCACCGCCGACACCCCCTTTCTGCCGGCCGACGACCAGTTCCATCCAGCACCGGACGACAACCCGTACTGGGCCGAGACCACCTGGTGGTCGTTCAACATCCCGGAGCACAAGATCGGCGGTTGGTTGCACGCCACCTTCCACACCACCCGCGGCACCGTCACCTGGCGGGTGTACGTCTGGGATCCCAGCGGCGCCACCCCGCAGGATCTGCGCTACTTCCGGATGGTCACCGATGTGCCACTGAACGATCCGGCCCCGGATCTGCGTGACATCGCCATCCCGGGAGGCGGGTTCAGCGTCCGGATGCTCCGGCCACTGCGCGAGTACCGAATCGAATTCAGTGATCCGGAAGCAGATTTCGCGGTCCGACTGCATTTCGACGGGGTGCACGATCCGCGCCGCTACACCCCCGGTGAACCACCGTTCATGGAGCATGCGCACCTCGACCAGCTCGGGCACGTCACCGGTGAGCTGGTGCTGGGCGGGCAGCGTATCCCGATCGACTGCTATTCGATCCGGGACCGGTCCTGGGCACCGCGCGGCGCCCCGCGCCCGGCCGGCGCCACCCCGCCGGCGGCCGCGACACCGACCGGGTGCGCCGTCCCGGCGGACCCCGCTGGCGCGAGATCGAACGTGAGCGCGGACGTGGCCGTATCCAGTACATCTTCGGCCACGCCGGTCCAGACGCCGGCTTCCTCGCGTTCGCCCGGGTCGCCGACGGGGACGCGGCGGGCTGGTCACCGCTCAATCACGGCTGGCTGCTGCGCGACGGACGCTTCGAACTGCTGGACAAGACCACCAGCCGGATGAAGAACTACCGCGACCCGCTGACCGGGTGGAGCGCGCACATGCAGGTGCGATTGACCGACGTGACCGGGCGCAGCATGGACGCCGAGGGGTTCACCGTCAGCCACATCTGCGAGCACGGCGGTGGCAGCACCGCGCTGATGCGGTGGGAGTTCGACGGCCGGATCGGCTGGGGTGAGGATCAGGACATCTGGCATCCGAAGCATTTCGCCCGGATGCGCGAGGCACTACAGGCCCATCGATGAGGAGCAACCAGTGACCGGACCGTTCGAAGGGGTGCGTGTCGTCGAGGTCGCGGCCTGGACATTCGTGCCCGGGGCCGGCGCCATCATGGCCGACCTCGGCGCCGATGTGATCAAGGTCGAACCCCCCACCGGGGACCCGCAGCGGGCCCTGCGCAACGCCATCAACGCCGACGACTCGGCGCCCAATCCCTTTCTGCAGGTGCCCAATCGGGGCAAGCGGAGCATCACCCTGGACCTGACCTCGCCCGACGGGCGGGCCACCCTGCTGCAGTTGGCGAAGTCCGCCGATGTCTTCCTGACCAGTTACCTGCCCAAGGTGCGCACCAAACTCGGCATCGACGTCGACGATCTGCGTGCCGGCAACGAACGGCTGATCTACGTGCGCGGCACCGGATGGGGCAGTGCCGGAGCCAAGGCCGACGTCGGCGGATTCGATGCCGCCGCCGCCTGGTCGGCGGCCGGGGTGCAGAACAAGCTCACCTCCCCCGGCGCCGCGGCACCGGCGTCGCAGCCCGCGGCGTTCTTCGACCTGCAGGGCTCCAGCGCACTGGCCGGCGCGGTGGCCATGGCGCTGTTCCGGCGCGAGCGCACCGGCCAGGGCGGCGTGGTCGACGTGTCACTGCTCAACACCGGAATGTGGACCATGGGCCCGGATATCGCGGCGGCCGCGGCCGGCGGCGGCGAGATACCCCGCCCGCAACGCCACGACGCACCCAATCCGATCGTCAACGCCTACCGCACCTCCGATGATCGGTGGCTGAACCTGGTCTGCCTGCAGGCCGACCGGTACTGGGCCGAGTTATGCGAACTGATCGACCGTCCGGACCTGACCTTCGATGAACGCTTCGTCGATGCCGTCCAGCGGTTCGTCAATCGCGAGGCCTGCGTCGCCGAACTGGACAAGGCCTTCGCCGTCCGCACCCTGGGCGAGTGGAAGCAGGCCCTGGAGGGGTTCTCCGGAGTCTGGTCGGCCGCAGCCACATTCGAGGAACTCTGTGACAACCCGCAGGTCGGCGACAACGGCTACCTGCCCACCGTCACCGGGGCCGACGGCCGCCCGTTCCGGTTGGTGTCCCCGCCGTACCAGTTCGACGGCATCCCGGGCACCCCGGTCGGGCCGGCCCCCGAAGTCGGCCAGCACACCGAGGAGGTGCTGCTGGAGAGCGGCTGGAGTTGGGACGACATCAGCGCCCTGCGGGACAGCGGCGCGCTGGGGTGAGCGCCATGCCGGCCCCGGTGGTCTCAGGTGTAGAGGTCGATGACCGTCTCGGTGGCCAGTTCACCCCAGAGCATGCTGCGGCCGGCCCGGTCCATGTGTCCGGCCCACAGATCCCGGGCCCCGTCGGCGTCACCGGTCTCGACCAGGGTGATGAACTTGGTGAAGGTCCGGATGGTGTGTTTGAACTGCTTCTCGATCTCGGCGCGATCGGTGGACCGGGCGACGGCCTGCGCCATGTGCCGGGTCACGACCTCGCGCAGCACGGCGCCGAACAACATCATGGTGGTGTTTCCGGCCCGCTCCAGGATCACGTCGTGGAACCGGAACACCGCCGCCGACCATTCGTCGAAATCGGCCTGCTCGGTGCCCTCGTTGACCAGCACCGCCAAAGTTCCTACCGCAGCGCGCAGTTCGGCCACGTCCTCCGCGGACGCTCGGCGCGCCAGCATCTCCGCGGCCGCCGGCTCGAACACCCGCCGCGCCGTGTACACATCGGCCAGCGTGGTCCCCGACATCTGCAGCAGCAGGCCGAAATCGCGTGCCGCGACCGAGGTTTCCGGCGCGGACACCAGCACACCGCCCCGCGACCCGCGGCGCACCACGATCAGGGACTCGCTCTCCAGGATGCGGAACGCCTCGCGCAGGGTGGGCCGCGACACCCCGAACTGCTTGACCAGCTCCACCTCGGTGGGCAGCGCATCGCCCTTCTTCAGCACCCCGCGCACGATGCTGCTGCGCAGTTGATCGGCAATGAGCTCAGCGGTTTTCGGCGCCCGCACCAACTTCGTACCGTTCGGGCGGTTCACCGAGTTCATCCGATCGTCCAATCCTCAACACGCACGGCCGGTCAGCTGAGACGATCAGCTGAACTCTCCCCATTACCCAAATGATCTTACTCAGTATCCGGAATCAAGGAGAATGCGAATGACCTCGACGACCTCGACAACGCCGGCTGTGCGCGGTCTGTTCATCGACGGCTCCTGGACCGACGGTGCCGGCGACGAGTCCATCACGGTGTTGAACCCGGCCACCGAGGAGACCATCGCCGAAGTGCCCCAGGCCACTCCGGCCGATATCGACGCGGCGGTCGGCGCGGCCCGGCGGGCCTTCGACGAGGGCCCGTGGCCGGCGATGAAGCCCGCGGAGCGGGCCCGCATCCTCTCGGCGATGGCCGACGAACTCGACCGCCGCCGAGCCGAATTGGTCGAGTTGAACATCACCGAGGCCGGGTCCACCCGGATGCTGGCCGAGATGCTGCAGGTCGGCACCCCGATCGACCACTTCCGGGATCTGGTGGACCGGGTGATCCCGCAGTTCCCGTTCGAGTATCCGGTCGCCCCCATCATGGGCAACGGCATCGGTCAGGGCATGGTGGTCCGCGAGCCCTACGGTGTCGCCGCGCTGATCACCGCCTTCAACTTCCCCTTCCTGCTGAATCTGGCCAAGCTCGGTCCGGCGCTGGCGGCCGGGTGCACCGCGGTGCTCAAGTCCTCCCCCTACACCCCGTTGGAGGCGCTGATCCTGGGCGAGATCGCCGAGGCGGCGGGACTGCCGCAGGGCGTCCTCAACGTCGTCACCGGTGACATCCCGGCCGGCGAGCGGCTCACCCGCCACCCCGGTGTCGACCTCGTCAGCTTCACCGGCTCCGACGCCGTGGGCCGGAAGGTGTACGTCCAGGGCGCGGAGAGCATCAAGAAGGTCGTCCTGGAGTTGGGCGGCAAGTCGGCGAACATCATCCTCGACGACACCGACCTCGACAATGTGCTGGAAGGCGTTCTGGGCGGGTTCATCACGCATGCCGGGCAGGGCTGTGCGTTGCAGACCCGGATCCTGGTGCACCGCTCGCTGCACGACGATCTGGTGGCCCGGATCACCGGTGTGCTCGGCTTCCTCCCGGTCGGTGACCCCGCCGATCCGGCCAACATGGTGGGCCCGCTGATTCGGGAGGTGCAGCGCGAGCGGGTGGAGCGGCTGATCTCCGTCGGCGTCGAGGAGGGCGCCGAGATCGCCTACGGCGGCAAGCGTCCCGCGCATCTGGACCGCGGGTTCTTCCTGGAGCCGACCTTGTTCGTCGGGGTCGACAACAGCATGCGCATCGCGCAGGACGAGTTCTTCGGCCCGGTGGCGGTGGTCATCCCGTTCGACGATGACGACGATGCGGTGCGGATCGCCAACGACAGCCGGTACGGCCTGGCCGGCGGCGTGTGGTCGGCGGATCCGCTGCGCGCGGCCGCGGTCGCCCGCCGACTGCGAACCGGCATGGTGGTGATCAACGGTGGCGGGGGCGGCCTGAACCCGGCCGCCCCGTTCGGCGGATACAAGGACAGCGGCATCGGCCGCGAATTCGGCGAGTACGGCCTGGCCGAGTACCTGCAGCACAAGGCGCTGCAGTGGCCGGTCCGGTAGCCAGACAGACCGGCTGACGAGGGGACCATGATGCGCTCGATTTCCTTTGCGGCGGCCGTCATTGCCGCGGCGGCGGCGACGGTCGCTCCGGCCGCGGCGGCACCGCTGCCGCAACGCCCGCCCGGCTCCCCGCAGTACATCGAGCGCGCGGTATGGGAGTATCACGGCGACCGGGCCACCCTGCGGATCCACCCGACCGCGTGGGGCTGGGCGGCAGCCGGACCGTTCACCAACGGCGCCCAGAGTTACGATGCCTGGGCCGAACTGCTCGAACACGCCCCCGACGCCAACACGCTGTCCATGCAGCAGCAGTTCTTCTGTTACTGGCAGTCGGCGACGTTCACCAATCCGGGCAAGGTGGGCACCTGGAATCTGGAGCCGTGGCGGCAGGTGGTGTCCAACACCATCCTGCTGCACTCGGGCTGCAATCCGGGTGGCCCGGACGACGTGTTCAACTGGTGAGCACGGCGAATTCGGGTGCGATCAGATCGCTGACCGCCGCCCACGGAACGGTGATGGCACGTACGCCCCGGCCGAATTGGCGGTCCGGGAAATGCAGTTCGATCCCGGCGTCGGTCGGGATCCAGTACTTGTAGTTGCGTTCCACCGGCGCCATCGCGCCGCGGTACTCGTCCCAGCCGCCCAGCGGTGGCGTCGGGTAGGTGGCCGGCAGGATCTGCCGGGTCAGTTCCGAGAGCCGGGCCAGCCCGGCCCGCTCGTCGACGAACAGATTGCTCCACACGATCTGGATCCCGCTGCGCGAGTCGAACACCCGGGTCGCGACGGTGTCGACCGGCATGTTGGGCAACTCGACGGCGTCGTACCGCCCGGTGAACAACGCCGAGATGGTCGGCGGCCGGAACAGCAGCCGCCCCTGGGTGTTCAAGGTCCAGGGTGAGGTCTTGCTGGCGCTGGCACCGTACAGCCACACCTGGCCGTGCGCCTCGTCGTCCAGGATGCGGTTGATCGCCCCGGCCACCGCAGGGTCACCGCCGGCCACCTTCTCGTACTCGACCGTCCAATGCCCCAGCCCGCCGGGGCTTTCCGCGTCCAACAGGGCCGGGACCGCGGTGTAGCCCGGTTCGGCGACGGCGGCCGGCACCCCGGCGCCCAGCATCGCCACGGTCAACGCCGCGGCCCACCGGGCCAGTTGGCGGATGTTCACGGTGTGCGCTCCCCCGGTCAGGGCAGGTCGACGTTGGACGCCAGCCAGCGTCCGTCGACCTTCTCCATGGTGATGATGATCCGGTTGCGGTCCACCCGGGGTTCGGGGTTGAGCGCATTGGTCACCGCCTGATCCACGAACAGCATGACCTCCACCTTGTCGGTGGTCGCCGAACTGACGGCCGCCGCGATCACGGTGCCGTCGGCCTTGGCCTTGCTGTCGATCAGTACCTGCTTGAGCTGGGCGCTGGACTCGCGGTACATGTCCTTGAACTCGCCGGTGGCACCGTCGACCGCGGCGGCGAACTTCTGGTCCAGCGCCGCGGCGTCCACGCTGGTGAGCACCAACGCGTACTCCTGGGCCGCGGCCAGCGCCTGCTGACCGGCTTCGGCGATCGCCCGCTGCTCGCGCAGCTGCCAACCCAGCACCCCGGCGGTTACCACCGCGGCCACCAGCAGCACCGCCCCGGCCGCCGGCCACCACCGGCGGGACCGGGGGGTCGAGTTCGGCTGGGCCACTTCGGCTTCCGTCTCGTCCAGTGTCAGCACGTCCTCGCTCGACATGGCTGTTCCTCCCTGTCCGGCCGTCACGGCCCGCTCGGCGCCGGCGGCACCGGCAGGATCGGCCCCGCGTACGGGGTCTGGATGGTCAGCGGCCCGGTCGGGGTCGGATCGGCGCGCCGCAACGGGTCCGCGCCCGGCGGCGGCCCGGCGGTGTCGTCCCCCGGAGGCCGGGGGGCGTTGCGCGCACCGCGCACCAGGTACTTGGGATCCGGGTTCGGGCAGTAGGTGTACAGATAGGGTTCCGGGTGATCGGCGAGCGTCGGCGGAGCGTGCGGCAGGTTGTAGTCGCACGAATACCGTTGGTACAGGCTGACCGCGCCCCACACGCCGCCGTCCCGGAAGCTGCTGCCGAGGGCCTCCAGCGCCGACCCGGCCCGGTACTGCGGGAACAGGAACTCCTCCAGGGCGGGCACCCGCAGGTAGGCCAACTGGGAGACGGTGGTCAGGTTTCCGAGCAGCTGCACCATGGTCGGCGAGTTGTCGGCGATGATGTCGTCGAGTCCCGCCATCGTGCCGGGTCCGCGGTCCAGCAGGGTCCGATAGCCACCGTCCATCCGCTGCACCCCGTCCAGGACCGCGGACAGGTCAGTGGAGGTGGAGGCCAGACCGGGATTGACGTCACGGACGGTGGCCAGCACCACCCGGCTGGTGTTGAACAGGCTCACCGTCTGCGGCAGCACCGAATCCAGCGTCGAGACCAGGAATGCGCCACCGTCGAGGATGGCGGCCAGCTTCTCGCCGCCGTCGGGCCCGACCCGCAGTTCGTCGAGTACCGCACTGAGTTTCGCGGTCTCGATCTGCGCCAAGGTGCCGTCCAGGTTGCCCAGCAGGGTGCCCAGGGTGACCGGCGTACTCGTTGCGTCGCGGTCGATCTCACTGCCGTCATGGAGATACGGGCCGTCGTTGCGGTCGGCACGGAAATCGAGGTACTGCTCGCCGGCCGGGGACAGCGCGGACACCCGCAGCGCGCTGTCGGTCGGGATCTCGGCGTCCGGGTGCAATGCGGCGATGGCGACCACCCCGTCACCGGCCAGATCGATCGACCGGACCCGGCCCACCGGGACACCGCGCAGCGTCACGTCCTGTCCGGGCAGCAGTCCGCCGGTCTCGGCAAGATGCACGCGTACCAGCTTGTCCGAGCGCGCCGGGTCCAGCTTGAGGGTGCCGAACAGCAGGTACACCACGCCGATGACGAACATCATCAACAGGGCCAGCGCCGAGAGCCCCAGTCGACGCTCCCGGGCGTAGCCCAATGCGTTCAGCAGGCCGCGGATCACGGTGTGCCTTCCGGCGGTGCGGGCAGGCCCGGGGGCGGCGGGGCCGGGGTGAGCGCATGCGGGGCGGGTCCGATCAGGTTGGGTGGCGGCACATTCCCCGGCGGCGGGGTGGGTGCACCCCAGAACTTGTCGCGGACCTTGATCAGCTCGTAGGTGATGCTGCCGACCATGTTGCGGAAGTCCTCCCGGGTTGGGGCGCGACTGCCCGGGTCGGCGGGATGGTACGGGTCGGCGAAGGCGCCGACCGCCAGGTCGGCCAGGTCGATGTCGACGTGCGCGGACGTGGAATTGGTGAGTTTCAGGATCGGGCCGAACAGCGTGTTGAACCTGGCCAACGAGGCGCCGGGGGCGATCGAGGCCTCGTTCATCCCGGCCGAGAGCCGGTTCAGGTCGGCCATCATGCTGCGGGTCTCCTCCCCGCGTATCGACGGGAACTTGGCCAGCTGCAGCATGATCCGGTTGACCTGGGCGACCAGGTCGACCATCCGGTCGGTGTTGTCGGCCAGCGTGCCCAGGGCCGGGCCGGCGGCCTCGATCGCCTCATTGATCGACTCCTGCCGCTGCGCCAGCACCGCGGCCACGTCCCCGGTCTGGGTGAGCGCCTGTTTGATCAGCACCGACCGCTGCGACAGGCTGTCGATCAGTTGGGTGGACTCGTCGATGAATCGGCCGAGGTCCTCGCCCTTGCCGCCGACGGCCTCGCCCATGCCGTTGATCACCTTGGTGAGATTTCGGATCGCGCCGCCGTTGACCAGCAGCGCCGCCGTGCTGAGCACCTCTTCCACCGAGGCCGCGGAGGCGGTGGACGCCAATCCGATCGTGTCACCGGGCCGCATCATCGGCGCACCGGGCACCAGACCGGGCGGGGGCGAGAGGGATACGAAGACGTCGCCGAGCGGGGTGGCCGAACGCAATTCGGCCTTGGTGCCCGCCGGGATCTGCACGTCGGCGGCGATCCGCAGGGTCACCACGGCCGTGTAATCGCGCGCCTGCATGGATTCCACCTCGCCCACGTCGGCGCCGGACAGTCGCACCTTGGCCTTGGCGGGCAGGTTGAGCGCGTCGGTGAAGGTGGCGCCGATCGGGTAGGTCTGCTGCCCGGCCGAGGGCGCGGGCAGCGGCAGGCCGTCCAGACCCACCGAACAGGAGGTCAGCGCGAGCACGGTGGCCCCGGCCGCGAGTCGCCGAATCAGTGTGTACCTCACGGCCCCAGCCCTGCCAATCCCTCAAGCATGCTCGTCACCCCGAAGTCCGGTCCGAAGTCGGCGACCGTACCGGTCGCGCAACCGAGTTGGCGCAACCCCAGCAGATTGCACACCTCCTTGGTGAACTGGCCGTTCAGCTCGATCTTGTCCAGCGTCGGGTGCGCCCGGATGGCGTCCTTCTCGTGGTCGATCATGTTGTAGACGTTGTCGAGCACCATCGGCGCCAGGTCGAGCACCTCGGCCATCTCCCGGCGGTAGTCGGCGATGGCCCGGGTCACGGCCTGGGTGCCGCCGACCGTCGACTCCAGGTTCTTCCGGTTGACCTCCAGCAGGTCGGTGGTCGCGGTGAGCACCTGGTTGATCTGAGCTCCGGTCGATCCGCTGCCCAGCCGCTCACTGGCCAGCACGGCGGTCAGTTGCCGCATGGCGGTGCCGAATTCGCGGATGGTGCGGTCGTTGTCGGAGGCCGCCTTGGTCAGCCGCTCCAGGTTGGTGACGATGGTGGTGATGGCGTCACCGGTGGGCTTGCCGCGGTCCTCGCTCATCTTCAGCGCGGTGGACAGCTCGCCGAGCGCCGACCGGATCTCGGGCCCGTTGCCGCCGGTCATGGCCGAGCTGATGTTGAGCAGGTCGGCGATCGGGCCCGCTCCACCACCGTCGCCCTGCATCTCGACGGCGAGCTTGTCCACCATGGCCAGCACCCGGTCGAACTCGACCGGCGTGCGGGTGCGGGACAGGCCGAGGTGGTCGTGGTCGGCGAGGGTCGGCCCGCCGCGGTACACCGGGGTGAACTCGATGTGCCGGTCGGTGAGGATCGAGGTCGACAGGGTCACGGCCTGGGCGTCGGCCGGGATCTGCACGCCGCCGTCGATGCGCATGGTGACATCGACGTACTGCCCCTTGGGCACGATTTTTTCGATCTTGCCGACGGGCATGCCCAGGACGGCCACCGCATTGCCCTCGTACAGGCCGCTGGCGTTGTCGAACTGCGCGGTGATCGTCATGCCCCGGTCCAACGCCGCCAGCGGACCGCTGGAGCATCCGCACGCCGCCAGCGTGATGGCGACGACGGCAAGCAGCTTGGCGACCGCGCCGCGGCTCATCCGCAGTCCTCGAAGTAGTGCGGCAGGTTGAACTGGATGGCGCGGCCGCTGATGGCGCACATCCAGGAGTCGATCATGGTGCCGCCGGAGGAGGTGAAGTCGAATTCGTTGCCGTTGCCGGTGGCGTTGGCGAAGTTGCGGATCGGGACCGGCAGGATCTGCAGGGTGTTGCGCAGCAGCGCATCGTTGCGGCCGACCGCCGAGAGCATGCCCTCCAGGTTCTTCAGCAGTTCGTCCACCTGTGGGCGGCTGTCGATCAGCACCGGTTGCAGTTCGTCGACCAGCCTGGTGGTGGCGCCGATCAACCGCACGATCATCTGCCGCCGGGCCGCCAGGTCGGTCAGCACCTCGTGGCCCTGGGTGATCAGCAGTCCGAGGCTGCGCTGCTGGTTGCCCAGCAGTTCGGCGACCCGCTGTGTGCTGCGCAGCAGATCGCCGATCTCGTTGCGCCGGGCCGACATCACCGAGGACAGGTGCTCGATGTTGTCCAGGGCCTGCGGCAGGATCTCCGGGGCACCCTGCAACTGCTCGGACAGGCTGGTCATCGACTCGGCTATCTTCTCCGCGTCGACGGCCTCGAAGGTGGTGGTCGCGTCCTGAAGGGCGGCCTGTAGATCGTAGGGCACTTCGGTGTGCGACAACGGGATTCGGCCGCCGCTCAGCTCACCGGAGCCGCCGGGCCGCAGGTCGACGTAGCGGGCGCCCAGCAGGGTGGTCAGCTTGACCTCGGCCCGGGTGGCGGCTCCCAGCTGCACCTCGTTGCCGACCTCCAGCGTCACCGCGACATGGTCGTCCTCCAGTCGCAGGCCCTTGACCGACCCGACCCGCACCCCGGCGACGGTCACCTGATCGCCGGCCGAGATGCCGGCGGCCTGTGCGAACTCAGCGGTGTAGAGGGTCTTGCCCAGGCCCAGCCGACCCAGGCCGAGCGCGGTGCCCAGCATCACGGCCAGGACCGACACGGTGATCACCCCGACCCGGAGCGCGCCGTGGCTCTCCACCGGCCGACGCAGCACTGCTCTGATTCTCATGGTGTCCTCACCGGCACTTCGAACTCCGTTGCGACACACCGCCGGGTGTCCCGGACGCGACGATCTGGGCGATGAGGCTGTCGATCCGCGGGAACTGACTGACCGTGAGGTCGCAGGCATAGACGTCCAGATACGAACCGGTCTGGCTCATCCGGGCCAGGCCCTTGAGCATCAGCGGGGTGTTGAACGCCATGTAGGCGAAGCCCTGCTTGTCGTCCATGAAGTGTTTGGCGAAGCCGGGTTCGCGAGACAGCCACTCCTGCAGGTCGGGTTGCACATCGCCGATCACCGTCGACAGCCGCTGCGCGACGATCGAGGTCTGATCCAGGGAGGTGACGAATTCCTCTCGGCGGACGGCGAATCCGTCGAACAGGGTCTTGGCCGAGACGATGGTGGAGTCCAGGTCGCCGCCGCGTTCGGCCACCGAGTCCAGGACGGTGTCGAGGTTGGCCAGCACCCCGTCGAGGATCTGGTCGGTCCCCGAATACGATTCGGCCAGGCGCGTGGTCTCGGCGATCAGGGTGGTGACCGAGCCGGCGTCGCCCTGCATGGCCCGCACGATGGCGGTGGTCAGATTGTCCACCTGTTGCGGGTTGAGCAGCGCGAACAGCGGCTCGAACCCGTTGAGCAGCTTGGAGATGTCGAAGGACGGCTGGGTGCGGTACACCGGGATCACGGTGCCGGGCTCGAGCACCCGCGGATCTCCGAACTCCGCCAGGGACAGCCCGACGTAACGCTGCCCGATGATGTTCTGGTAGTCGATGGACACCCGGGTGTTGCCGTAGAGCGACTGATCGGATTCCACCCGGAAGCCGACACGGGCCAGGTCGCCGTCGAGGCCGACGGTGTCCACCCGGCCCACCTTGACCCCGGCCATCCGCACCTCGTCGCCGACCTTGAGCCCGGAGACGTCGGTGAACAGTGCGGTGTAGGAGTCGGTGCGGCCGCTGACGTTGCGTTGCAGGGTGACGAACACCGTCCAGATCAGCGCGAAACACACGGCCAGGAAGACACCCAGCAAGATCAGCGGGCGACGGTAGCTCACGGCCCCTCCCCTGCCGGTGGTGTGGCCTCGGCGGCCAACGCCGGCCCGGCGGCGGTGCCGGCCGGGTCCGGGATCACCTGCACGGTGTTACCCCGGGCCACCGGGCCGAGCAGCAGTTCGGAGGCGGCGTTGGGTTCCGGGCCGAGGATCTCGGCCAGTTGGGCGCGTTCGGCGGGGCCGCCCACCGAGCCGACGTTGCCGCCCGACATCGGCGGTGGCGGTGGGTAATTGCGCGGATCGGCCACCCGCGGCAGGATCGGCGGGTCCGCGGTCAATGGCGCGGTTTGGCAGCTCGGCCCCTCCAGGTGTCCGTACCGCGGGCAGTCCGCCCGGGTGTACATCTTGTTCGGGGTGAAGACCAACAGGAACTTGCCGACGGCGGTATTGCGGTCGGCCTTCCACACGTGGGTGAAGAACCGGTTCACCACATCGTGGATGCGGGTCACCATCGGCGCGTACTCCTTCTCGCCGTCGGCGAGCACAC
Organism: Mycolicibacterium aurum; assembly: GCA_900078775.1. GTDB lineage: Bacteria > Actinomycetota > Actinomycetes > Mycobacteriales > Mycobacteriaceae > Mycobacterium > Mycobacterium aurum_A. The sequence goes on along the minus strand of LT549889.1, from coordinate 1,128,876 downwards.
CGAGCACCGGGGACAACCCGGTGGTGATCACGATGAGGGTGTCGGTGTTGTTCTCGAAGGCCTCGGCGACGGTCGCGAAGGTGGTGTGCCCGGCGGACAGGAATCTGGCCAGTTCCTGGCGCTTCTCGGCGACCGTGCGCATCGGGACGACCGCGTTGTGCACCGCCTCCACCAGATCCGGGGAGGAGTGCTGCAGCCCGTCGAGCGCATCCGACAGCACCATCAGGGTCTGTTCGTCTCCGCCGGGGGCCATTTGGGCGTTGAGTTCCTTGACGATCCGATTGGCGCCGCTGCCGGCCTGGGTCAGTTCGTCGCCGCGGCCGCTGGTGGCCTCGGCCACCGCTGCCAGCACGCCGACCGTGTTGTCGGATCCGGGCCGGCCGGCCGCGGCCATCACATCGCGCAGTTTGGTCAGCGCGGTCTGGAACTGCACGGTGGCCAGGCTCTCGTCCTGGGTTATCTGCGATCCGGCGCGCAGCGCGGGGGCGGGGCCGTTGTCGACGAGCTGGATGGAGGACACCGCGAACACGTTGCTGGGCACCACCCGGGCGGTGACGTTGGCCGGGATCGCCGGTGCGAAGTGCGGATCCAGGCTCAGTAGGACCTCGTTGGGGCGTCCGTCGATAGCGGGTGACACGTCCTCGACGGTGCCGACCAGCGCGCCGCGGAACTTGACGTCCGATCCCGACGGCAGTCCATCACCGACGTTGCCGAGCATGGCGACGACCGCTACGCGGTCGGAGAACACGCCCTCGGACTTGGCGACGGCGACCGCGGACAGCACCAGGGTGACGGTGATCAGGGCCAGCCCACGCAGCAGCAGTTGGCCCTTGGAGTAGGCCCGTTCGGCGGATTCGAGGCGTTGGGTCATCGCTCAACCACCCAACCGCGCGCCGGAGCCGATGCCCCACAACCCGATGGTGAGCAGCAGGTTGGCGATGATCATCACCGAGATGCTGGCCCGCATGGCCCGGCCCGCGGCGACGCCGACGCCCTGGGGACCGCCGCTGGCGAAATATCCGTAGTAGCACTGGATGGTCGAGGTGATGGTGACGAACACGATCGCCTTGATCACCGAGTACACGATGTCGGTGCCGGTCAGCACCAGCCGGAAGTAGTGGTCGAAGGTGCCCCCGGACAGGCCGCCGGCGAACGTCACGATGGTTTGCACCGCCGCGTAATTCACCACCAGGCACAGGATGTAGAGCGGAATGATGGCCAGCACCGAGGCCAGCAGCCGGGTGGTCACCAGGTACGGGATCGGGCGGATGGCAAGCGATTCCATCGCGTCGATCTCCTCGGAGATGCGCATGGAGCCGAGCTGGGCGGTGAACCGGCAACCGGCCTGCGCGGCGAACGCCAGCGCCGCCATGATCGGGGCCAGTTCGCGAGTGGACACCGTGGAGGACAGCAGCCCGGCTGCGGGTTCCATGCCCAGCAGGTGCAGCGCCTGATAACCCTCGATACCGACGATCGCCCCGGCGGTGGCGCCGAGCACGATGATCACCCCGGCGGTGCCGCCGCCGACCACGATCGAGCCGTTGCCCCAGGTGACGTCGGACAGCACGGTGAGAAAGGCCTTGCGGTACCGGGTCAGCGCCACCGGGATCGCCGCCACCGCGTGGATGAAGAAGGTGAGCATGTGGCCGAGCCGGATCCCGACGTCGCCGACCGCGGTGGTCGCGGCGACGATCGGCCGGACGCCGCGGGGGTAGTACGGCGCCGCCACTACAGGGCCGCCTTCGGAAAGAGCAGGACGTACATCTGGGTGAACATGACGTTGGTGATCATCAGCAACAGGATCGAGGCCACCACCGTGGCGTTGACGGAATTGGCGACACCGGCCGGACCACCCTTGGTGCTCAACCCTTTCTGGCACGCGACGATGGCGACGATTGCTCCGAACACCACCGACTTGATCAGGGTGAGCACCAGGTCCCCGACGGTCGCGAAGGAGGCGAACGTGGTGACGAAGCTGCCCGGTGCGCCCTCCTGCACGAAGGTGTTGAACAGGTAGCCGGCCAGGAATCCGATGAAACAGACCAGCCCGGTCAGCGCGACGCTGACCACGATGGCGGCCGCCAGCCGGGGCACCACCAGTCGTCGGATGGCCGAGATACCCAGCACCTCAAGGGCATCCACCTCTTCGCGGATGGTGCGTGAGCCGAGGTCGGCGCAGATGGCCGAGCCCACCGCGGAGGCCATCAGCAGCGCCGCGACCAGCGGCGCGCCCTGTTTGATGACCGCGAGGCCGCTGGCGGCGCCGGCCAGCGACGTGGCGCCGACCTGCCCGGCCAGCAGGGCGAACTGGATCTGCAGGGTGACCCCGATGGGGATGGCCACGCACATGGTGGGCAGCATGGCGGTAGAGGCCATGAATGCCGCCTGATGCACGAACTCGGGGAATGAGAAACGCCACCTGACGATGTCGAGGACCAGGTACTGCAGCGCGCGCATCCCGAGAATGCACTGCAGGCCAACGGTTTCCAACGAGGCGACCGGGTGCCGGTCGACGTAACCCTTCGACCACCGGGTGATGTCACCGACCGGCGACGGCGGTCGCGGTGTGTCCGCCAATTCGCCCCTCCCCCATTTCGAACGTCGACGCCAAAAGTCACCTGGGCAGTTGCAGTGCCCGCTCGGCGATCACATTGCGCAGCACCTCGTTGGTGCCACCGGCGATGGTGAACGCCCGCCCGTAGAGGAATGCGTCCTGCCACCAGCCGTCGTCGCGCACCAGCGGGTCGCCCTCCACCCGCACCCCGTCGTGGCCCTGCAGTTGCATGCCGTATTCGTGCAACGCCAGGTTGATCTCGCTGAACAGGATCTTCGACACCGGCGCGTCGGCGACGTCACCGCTGCCGTGCAGGGCCCGGCTGTCGCCGAACGCGGAGACCAGGGAGTTCACCTGCACGTCGGCGACGAAGCCGCCGATGGCCTGCCGCACGTCGTCGCGGTCGATGGCCCGGCAACCATTTCGGGTGACCTCAGTGGCCAAGCGCCCCAACCTATCCAGTGCACCGAACAACGAGGCGCCGCTGCCGGCACTGGACCGTTCGTGGGCCAGGCTGGCGGTGGTGACGGCCCAGCCGTGGTTGACCTCCCCGATCACCCGGTCGGCCGGGATCCGGACCCCGTCGAGGAACACCTCGTTGAAGTCCGAGGTACCGGTGATCTCGCGCAGCGGGCGCACCGTCACACCCGGGGCGTTCATGTCCAGAGCAAAGGCGGTGATCCCGGCGTGTTTGGGCGCATCCGGATCGGTGCGGGCCAGCAGATAACCCCAGTCTGCGTGCTGACCGTTGGTGGTCCACACCTTCTGTCCGTCGACCACATAGGAATCGCCGTCCAGGCGGGCCTTGGTCCGCAGTCCGGCCAGGTCACTGCCCGCCTCCGGTTCACTGAACAGCTGGCACCAGATGTCCTCACCGGAGCGGATTCTGGGCAGGAAGTAGTCCTTCTGCTCGGTGCTGCCCGAGGAGATGATCGCCGCGGCCGCGAGCAGACCACCGCCGACCGGCCCGGCCGCGCCCGCTCGGATCAACTCGTCGGTCACCACCGATTCGTGCAGCGGGTGCGGGTTGTCGAGGCCCCCGTACGCCACCGGCCAGTGCACGCCGAGCAGGTTTTCGGCAAACAGCATGCCGGTCCATTTCCGCAGCGCGGGGATCTGCTCGGGCTCCGGCGCCCGCACGCCGGTGCGCCCGTGCCGGGGCGGTGCGTGCCGAGCGGCGAGTTCGCGGACACGCTTGCGCAGGACGTCGAGTTCTGCGTCTTGCCCGAGGTGCACGGCACCCTCCCCTATCCACGTCGACGGAACCAGATTTACCTTAATCAGTATCCTGTATCTTGGGGGCGGATATTGCAATGCCCGTCCCCGAAGACCGGATTCCGGCAAAAGGAGCAGCTGGTGAATTTCGAGCTCACCGACGAACAGCGCGGCCTCGTCGACTCCACCCGCGCACTGCTCACGAGCAGATCGGCGACCGGCAACGCGCGGACTCTGATCGACGGCGGCACCCGGGTGGACGCCGAGTTGTGGCGGCGCGGCACCGAACTCGGCTGGCCGGCCCTGGCCATCGCCGAGGAGAACGGCGGCCTGGGCCAGCTCTGCGTGGACCTGGCGCTGGTCGCCGTCGAACTCGGCCGCAGCCTGGCGGCCACTCCGTTCATCCCGACCGTGGTCGCCGCCGCTGCGCTCGGCCACGGCACCGGGGAACGGAACTCGGAACTGGTGGCAGCCATCGCCGCGGGAACGGTCACCGCGACCTGGGCGTTCGCCGAGTACGGGCAGCCGTGGTCGGTCAGCGGCATCGGCACCCGGGCCCGGTTCGACGGTACCGGTTACCGGATCAGCGGATCCAAAGTGACTGTGCAGGACGCGGATACGGCCGGGTTCATGATCGTCGACGCGCTGCTGGACGACGAACCGGCCCGGTTCGTGGTGCCCACCGACGCCGCCGGCGTGCACATCAACCGGCAGCAGACGCTTGATGTGACCCGCAGCTACTGCGATGTCACCTTCGACGAGGTCGCCGTGGGCGCCGATGCGGCCTTCGCCACCGGCCGGTCCGCCCGGGACTCACTGGCCGCGACGATGCGGTTGCACACCGTGCTGCTGTGCGCCGAGCTGGTCGGCATCGGCGAGCGCATGCTGGCGATGACCGTGGACTACGTCAAGGACCGCGTCCAGTTCGGCCGCCCGGTGGGCAGCTTTCAGGCCGTCAAGCATCAGTGCGCGGATATCCGGATCTGGGTGCAGGCCTGCACCGCGGCGACCTACTACGCGGCGATGGCCCTGGACAGCGATCAGGCCGACGCCGCGCACGCGACCAGCGTGGCCAAGGTCTACGTGTCCGACGCGATCGGCCGCATCGCCGGCAATGCGCTGCAGCTGCACGGCGGCATCGGCTTCACCTGGGAGCACGACCTGCACCTCTACATCCGCCGGGCGCGGGTGAACGCGCTGCTGGCCGGGGACTCCGCGCACCACCGCGAGCTGCTGTGCCGGTCGGTGCAGGCGCGCGTGGCGTCCTGACCACCCGCGCCGACGGTGCGGAAGATGGAGGATCGCCGACTCCGATAGACTGCCGAACAGCATGTTTCAGCCGGTTGACTCCCCCGCGGTATCCGCGATCCGCGGCAGGGCCTCCGGGTCCGTGACCGCGCGGCCGGGGCCGCAGTGAATCCGCTCCGCCGCGATCTCGTCGCTCACCTGCGCCGTTTCGGTGCCCGCCCGGCGGTGCACACCGCCGAGGCGACCCTGACCTACCGTGAGCTGGCCGACCGGGTGCATCGTGTCGCCACCGAGGATCTCGGCGGCGACCGGCGACTGGTGCTGCTGGAAACCCGCAACGACGTCAGCACGCTGGTGCACTATCTCGGTGCGCTGGCCGCCGGGCACGTCGTGCTGCCCGCACCCCCGGGCAGCGACCACACCGATCTGCTGGGCACCTACCGTCCCGATGTGGTGATCGACGCGGCCGGGATCGAGCACCGCGGGCCGGGCGGGCACCAGTTGCATCCCGACCTCGCGCTGCTGATGTCCACCTCTGGCAGCACCGGTTCACCCAAACTGGTCCGGCTGTCGGCGGCCAATCTGCTGGCCAACGCCCGCTCCATCGCCGAGTATCTGGGCATCGACGAAACCGACTGCGCAGCAACCACATTACCCATGTCCTACTGCTACGGACTGTCGGTGATCCACAGCCACCTGCTGTCCGGCGCGGCGCTGATCCTCACCGACCTGTCGGTCATCGACGAGGACTTCTGGGAGCTGTTCCGCCGGCACCGCGGTACCTCGTTCGCCGGGGTGCCCTACACATTCGATCTGCTGGACCGGATCGGCTTCGCCGAGATGTCGCTGCCGCATCTGCGCTACGTCACCCAGGCCGGCGGCAAGCTGGCGCCACAGCGGGTGCAGCAGTACGCCACGTTGGGACGACAACGCGGATGGCGGCTTTTCGTCATGTACGGCGCCACCGAGGCAACCGCCCGGATGGCGTACCTGCCGCCGGAACTGGCCGCGACCCGGCCCAACGCGATCGGGCGCGCCATCCCCGGCGGTGAACTGCGCATCGATCTTTCCTGGGCGAGCGAAGCGACGGGAGATCAGCACGACGGTGAGGGCGATGTCGGTGAACTCGTCTACAGCGGACCGAACGTGATGATGGGCTACGCCCACAACCTCGCCGACCTGGCACTGCCGGCCGCGGCCGGCGAACTGCGCACCGGGGATCTGGCCCGGCGCGGTCCGGACGGACTCTTCGAGGTGGTCGGCCGGGCCAACCGGTTCGTCAAGATGTTCGGCCTGCGCATCGACCTGGCCCGGGTGGAGACCGAACTGCGCAGCCGCGGCATCGCCGCCCTGTGCGCGGCCGATGAGGAGACCCTGGTCGTCGCCGCCACGCACCCGGCCGCCGCGGTACGCGATGCGGTCACCGACATCACCGGGGTACCCGGCGGGTCGGTGCGGGCGGTGACCGTCGACGAGTTGCCGATGCTGCCGTCGGGCAAGCCGGACTACCCGGCGGTGCGGGCGCTGGCCCCACAGGTCCAGGCCGGGATCCAGTTGCGGGAGGTGTTCGCCGACGTGCTGCACCTGGACCCCGACACCATCGACCCCGATGCCAGTTTCGTCGACCTGGGCGGCAACTCGCTGACCTATGTGTCCATGTCGGTGCGGCTGGAGAAGGCGTTGGGAACACTCCCTTCCCAGTGGCAGCAGCTCTCGCTGCGCGAGTTGGAGGGCCTCGGCGCCCCGATGCGACGCTGGGGCACCACCCTGGAGACCAGCGTCGCGTTGCGGGCCGCGGCGATCGTGCTCATCGTCGGCTCGCATGCCGAACTGTTCCAGATGTGGGGCGGGGCGCACATCCTGCTCGGTGTCGCCGGCTACAACTTCGGCCGGTTCTGCCTGACCGCCGTCCCCCGCCGGGAACGGATCCGGCACCTGCGCACCACGATCGGCTGGATCGCGGCGCCCACCGTGGCATGGGTGGCGTGGACGTTGTTGTTCACCGACCACTACCACCTGACCAACCTGCTGCTGGCCGACAAGTTCCTCGGGCCCCCGGACAGCATGACCTCGGGCCGGCTGTGGTTCATCGAGGTGCTGGTGTGGATCCTGGTGGCGCTGGCCTGCCTGTTGTGGCTGCCCGGGATGGACCGCACCGAGCGCCGTCACCCGTTCACCTTCGCGATCGCCTTCCTGGTGCTCGGACTGGCGCTGCGCTACCAGGTTTTCGGCCCGTACCCGGTGCGCGACGCCATGTTCACCATGCTGGCGTTCTGGTTCTTCGCGGCGGGCTGGGCGGTATCCAAGGCCACCACGTTCTGGCAGCGCGCCGCGATCACGTGCGTGCTGGCGGTCGCCCTGCACGGCTACTTCGGCCACAACACGGTCCGCGAGATGCTGGTGTTCGGCGGGCTCGCCCTGCTGATCTGGGTGCCGGCGATCCGCTGCCCCGCACCGGTGAGCGCGGCCGCGGCCGTGCTGGCGGAGGCCTCGCTGTACACCTACCTGACCCACTACCAGGTGTACCCGCTGTTCGGGGAGCACCGCGTCGCCGGGGTGACCGCCGCCCTGCTGGTCGGCATCGCGCTGACCTACCTGATGACGGCGCTGCGCCGCCGGATCCGTCAACGGTCGGCGGCCAGGCCCTCCTGGACGAGAGTCGCGGCGATCACCCCGTCTTCGCGGACCAGCGACGCGGTGACCACGCCGCGGCCGCCGGCCGCCGCCGGGGAGCGCGACTCCAGCAGATTCCACTGATCGGCCCGCAGCGGCTGGTGAAACCAGATCGACGAGTCGGTGGTCCCGCCGCGGTGCGTGCGGGCGGCCATCGCGTGGCCGTGCACCTGCAGGATCGGATCGATGCCGTACAGGTCGGTGACGTACACCGCCACCACGGTGTGCAGCAACGGGTCCGCGGGCAGATCGAATCGGGTGCGCCACCACATCCGGCGCACGAACTCCCCGCCGCCGCGGTCGTCCTCGATGCGGATGTCGAGTTCGCCCAGCGGCAGTGACGGCGCCGGGCCCGGCGGGCCGGTCTGTTCCAGGGTGTCCGGATGGGCCGGCATCGAGGGCCGGGTGCCGTGTTCGGGCCCGGCCAGCGGCGCGGAGAACGACACCGTGGCGGTGTTGAGCAGCCGCCCGTGCTGGCGGGTCTCCACCCGGCGCACGGCCGCGGTACGCCCGTCGTAGACACGCTGCACCCGGTAGTCGGCGCTGTCCCCGGCCTCCCCGCCACGCAGGAACTGCAGATGCATGTTGGTGGGCCGCTTGTCGGCGTCGACGGTGCGGCAGGCCGCGGCCAGGCTCTGGGCGGCGAACAGCCCACCGAAGGAGCGCTTGCCGACCGGTCCGGCGCCGGGCCCCACCCAGGCGTCCGCACCGTCGGGGGTCAGGGTCAGCAGGTCCAGCAGCTCGCTCATGCTACGGTGCCGGACCCGGTCAGCCGGTCGATCTCGTCGGCGCTGAGGCCCAGCCGGTCGGCCAGCACCTGCGCGGTGTGGTCGCCGAGTGCGGGTGCCGGGACCGCCGCCGGATAATCGCCGTCGATCGAGATCGGCAGCCCGGGCGCCAGGTACTGCCCGATCCGCGGCTGGTCCAGCTCGGTGAACAGCGGGTTGGCGGTCACCCGCGCGTCCGCGGCCACCTCGGCGAAGCTGCGGTAGCGCTCCCACAGCACCGAGGTCTGCGCCAGTGCGGCGCTCACCTCCTCGGCGTCGCGTTCGGAAAACCACAGGGTGAACAGGCCGGTGAGGGCGTCGCGGTGCCGGTACCGGTCGCCCTCGTCGGTGAAGTCCGCGCCCAGCGCCTCGCCCAGGGCGGCAACGGCTTTGGCGGTGCCGGTCAGCTCGGTGAGATCGCGGAAGTGCCGGCCGGTGAGGGCGACCAGCATGAACACCACCCCGTCGCGGCTGGTGAAGTTCTGCCCGTACTGGCCGTACAGCGAGTTCCCGATGCGCTGGCGCTCGGTGCCGCCGACCATCACCTCGGTCAGGAAGCTCAGATTGCCCGCAGTGGCCAGGGCGACGTTCTCCAGTGGGATGGCGATTCGCTGGCCGGTGCCGGTGAGCTCGCGGTGGCGGACCGCGGTGGACACCGCCAGCGCCGCGTACAGCCCGCACGCCACATCCCAGGCCGGCAGCACGTGGTTGACCGGGGTGGACAGATTGGCGGGCCCGGTCACCAGCGGGAACCCGACCGCCGCGTTGACGGTGTAGTCCACGCCGGTGGAACCGTCCGCGCGGCCGGAGATCTCGACGTGGATCAGGTCCGGGCGCAGTCCGACCAGCTCGTCATAGGAGTGCCACGCCCGGCCGGCCACATTGGTGATCAGCACCCCGGCGTCGGCGATCAGCCCGCGGATCAATTCCTGGCCGTCGGGGGCCCGCATGTCCACCGCCACCGACCGCTTGCCCTTGTTGAGCCCGGCCCAGTAGATGCTGTCGCCGTCCTCGGTGACCGGCCAGCGTTTGTAGTCGGCGGCGCCGCCGACCGGGTCGACGCGGATCACGTCCGCACCCAGTTGAGCCAGCGTCATCCCCGCCAGGGGCACCGCCACGAAGCTCGATATCTCGATGATCCGTACGCCCGCCAGGGGCCCCTGCGCCTCACCAGTCACCGGGTCAAGCTATCAACCCATGATCAGCTGGGCGCCGTCCCGGTTCGCGGTGACCAGCGCGCCGCGCCCGCCGTCGATCAACACACCACGCAGCTGCCGCCATAACGGCGTCGCGCCCTCGGTGATCTGCTCGGCCAGTACCGATCGGCCCGCATCGGTGAACAGGTAGCGCATCACCGTCCGGGTCTCACCCGGGCCCAGGTTCGCGGACTCGACGTCGAGTTCCACATCGTCGGGCCGGGTGATGCCCAGCGCGGCCAGCACCGCGTCGGGTGAGAAGTCGTCCAGGGTGATCTCGCGGGTGGTCTCCGGGACCAGGCGCACCTCCTCGGCGGCCTCGCCCGGATCCAGGAAACGCACCAACCGCCAGTGGTCGCCGTCTCCGCACAGCACGATGCGCTCCCCGCTGGGCGCCAGCTCGGCGACCAGCACGTCCTCGTCGAGGTGCACCGCGACCGCACCGGTTGACGCGCCGAGTTCGGCGGCGCGCCGGCGCAGCGCCGACAGATGCCACGGCCGAACCGTGGACCCGAGACTGTCCTGGTTGAGGGCCCGCACGGCGGCGGCGACGGCGGTGCGGATCGGGCCCTTGTTGCAGCGCAGCGGAACCTCACCGGCGTCGCGCAGCTCCCGCAGCGCGGTGACGACCTGAGGTGCCAGTTCGACGGATTCGGACACGACAGGTGACCTTACGGCCTCTAGATTTGAAAGATGCCCTCGATCGAACTCGAGACCCCGGCCGGGCCCATCGACGCGCTGCTCGACATCCCGGAGGGCAGCGGCCCGTGGCCGGGGGTGGTGGTGGTGCACGACGCCTTCGGCTACCAGCCGGACAAGGAGGCCATCTCCGAGCGCATCGCCGGCGCCGGGTTCCTGGCCCTCACCCCGAACCTGTTCGCCCGTGGTGGGTGGGCCCGCTGCGTCACCAAGGTGATGCGGGCAGCGCTGACCAAACATGGGCCGGCCATCGACGACATCTCGGCGGCCCGCGACCATCTGCGCGACCGACCGGACTGCACCGGCGCGGTCGGCATCGCCGGGTTCTGCATGGGCGGACAGTTCGCGCTCGTCATGTCGCCGGCGGGTTTCGGCGCGGCCGCACCGTTCTACGGGACGCCGCTGCCGAGGAATCTGGAGCAGACGCTGCGCGGTGCCTGCCCCATCGTGGCCAGCTTCGGCGCCCGCGACCCGGCCGGCCGCGGTGCCCCGGCGAAGTTGAACAGGGCCGTCGAGGCGCACGGGATCGCCGCCGACATCAAGGTGTACCCGGGGGCCGGGCACAGCTTCGCCAATCAGCTGCCCGCCCAGTCACTGCTGCGGGTCACCGGATTCGGGTACAACGAGGCGGTCGCCGAGGACGCCTGGCAGCGGGTGTTCGCGTTCTTCGACGAACACCTGCGCGACGGTTAGTCCGGCAGCCGCAGCTCGGGCTTCTCGACCTCTTCGATGTTGACGTCCTTGAAGGTGATCACCCGGACCTGCTTGACGAAGCGGGCCGGTCGGTACATGTCCCACACCCAGGCGTCGGCCAGCCGCAGCTCGAAGTACACCTCGCCGTCGGCGTTACGGGGCACCATCTCCACGCTGTTGGCCAGGTAGAACCGGCGTTCGGTCTCCACCACGTAGCTGAACTGCCCGACGATGTCCTTGTACTCCCGATACAGCGAGAGCTCCATCTCGGTTTCGTACTTCTCGAGATCTTCGGCACTCATCTGCTCTGCTGTCCTTCGTCTAGGTTGTGCTCCATCATTCCGCACAGCGCTTCGCCATCCAACCGCGGCACAGCCAGGCCCGCGACCCGGCGCACGTTCACGAACGAATACCGGTGCTGTTGGCACGGCCCGAGTTCGGTCAGCGCCGCGGTGTGCACCGGGGTGATGTACCCCTTGTGCTCGGCGAAACGGTAGCCGGGGTATTCACGGTCCATCTCCACCATCAGCCGGTCCCGGCTCACCTTGGCCAGCACGCTGGCCGCGGCGATACAGGCCGCCGCGGCGTCACCGCCGATGACCGGCAGCGAGGGCATCGGCAGTCCCGGGACCCGGAACCCGTCGGAGAGTACGTAGCCCGGCCGCACCGACAGCCCGGCCACCGCGCGGCGCATGCCCTCGATGTTGGCGTGGTGCACGCCGCGGCGGTCCACCTCCTCCGAGGAGATGAACACAACGTGATAGGCCAGCGCGTAGCGGCGGATCAACGGGAACAGCCGCTCCCGTTCGACTGCGCTGAGCTTCTTCGAATCATCCAGGGCCGCAAGGCTTGTCAGCCTGTTCGGGCCGAGCACGCAGGCGGCCACCACCAGTGGGCCGGCGCACGCCCCGCGACCGACCTCGTCGACCCCGGCCACCGGGCCGAGGCCGCTGCGGTACAGCGCGGACTCCAGGGTGCGCAGGCCCGACCTGCGGATCACTGTTCTGGGGGGCCAACTCGCCGGCAACGCCGGAACTCCTAATCGGCCGTCGCCGTCTGCGGGTTCACGCTGCTCACACCGCCCCAGCGCGACGGCGGCCAGGCGATGAACCGGGCCTTGCCGATCACGTTGTCCACCGGCACGGTGCCCGCCTCGGGGTCACCGGTGCACAGCAGGCCCCGCTGGGCGTCGCCGGGCTGATTCGTGCAGCGCGACCGCGAGTCGGCGGAGTGCGTGCGGTTGTCGCCCATCACCCACAGCTTGTCCTCGGGAACCTTCACCGGGCCGAACTCATTGCCCAGACACGGGTAGACCTCGGGATCGGCGTTCATCGTCACCGGATCCAGATACGGCTCGACGAGTTTCCTGCCGTCGACGGTCAGCCCGGTGTCCGCCCGGCACTGCACGGTCTGGCCGCCGACCGCGATGATCCGCTTGACCAGATCGTTCTCGTCGGGCGGGACGAAGCCCACGAAGGACAGCGCGTCCTGCACGAACTTGATCGCGGGATTGTCCGAGCGGATCGACTTGTAGCCGATGTTCCAGTTCGGCGGGCCCTTGAAGACCACGACGTCCCCGGGCTCGGGCTCACTGAACCGATACGTCAGCTTGTCGACCATGATCCGGTCGCCGACGCAGCCCGGGCAGCCGTGCAGCGTGGGCTCCATCGATTCCGACGGGATCAGGTACGGCCGCGCGATGAAGGTCAGCATCACGTAGTAGAGAACCAACGCGATGGTGACCAGGATGGCGCCTTCACGCAGCGCGCCGTGCTTCTTCTTCGGTTCCTGCTCCCCGCCGGGTTCGGTGTCCGAATCGGACTGGACGGCGGGGGCGGAATCCTCGGCTTCGTCGGTCACGGCATCAGGGTAGTCAGCGTGGCTGAATACCGACCTGACGGCCTGAACAAGCGTGTCGGGATCGACACACCTGTCACCGGCGTCAGCGCTTCTCCTTGATCTTGGCCTTCTTGCCACGGAGCTCGCGCAGGTAGTACAGCTTGGCGCGACGCACGTCGCCACGGGTCACCACATCGATGTGGTCGATGTTGGGCGAGTGCACCGGGAAGGTGCGCTCGACGCCGACGCCGTAGCTCTCCTTGCGGACGGTGAAGGTCTCGCTGACCCCACCGTTCTGACGGCGCAGCACGACACCCTTGAAGACCTGGATGCGCTCCTTGGAGCCCTCGATGACCTTCACGTGCACGTTGACGGTATCGCCGGGGCCGAAGGCCGGGATGTCGTCGCGCAGCGACGCCTTGTCGACGAAGTCAAGCGTGTTCATCGGTGACTCTTCCTTGCTGTTGGCGGCTCTTCACGGGCGGCGCTGAGTTCGCGCAGCCGAGCCGACGTATTCGGGCGGATCTGACTGTGTTTGTCCCCGCAGCAGGAATCACCCTGCGCAGACAACTGCTCAATTGTGCCAGACGAGGCGCAGCAGGCGAAATCGCGGCTGGAACCCTGCCCCGAAACGCCATACCGGTCCGCTGTGCGCACCACCTGCAGTCGGCGATTAGGCTACCCGCTACCGGGGTAGACGAACCGACAGCGTGGCCGGGTCCCCCCGTCGCACCGCTCCGGGGCGAGCCCCGTTTCAGCATCTGGAGGAGTTCATGCCGCGCCCGTCGAGGTTTCTGGCGGTGGCCGTCACGGCCCTCTGTTCGACCGTCATGATCTCCGGCTGCGAGGCCAAGGTGTACGGCTCTCCGCCGCCGTCGCCGGCCGCCCCCCAACTCACCGTCGTCGCCCCGCTGGGCACCTCCGCCCCGCTGCCCGAGGCCCCACCGGAGCGACCGGTGGCCGCGCTCGAGGGCCTGAAGGCCCGCGAGATTCAGGCCACCGACGAGGCCGCCGAGTCCGGCGCGGACGTCACGGTGGCGGTGTTGGACCGGCTGACCGGTGAGCTGGTCACCAACGGCGCGAACCGCACCATCGCGATCGCCTCGGTGGTCAAGCTGTTCATCGCCGACGACCTGCTGCTACAGGAGGCCGACGGCGAGACCACGCTGAGCCCCGAGGACCGCGCGATGCTCGACGTGATGCTGCGGTCCTCCGATGACAGTGCCGCCGAGGTGTTCTGGAATCGCAGCGGCGGCGGCGCGATCATCGACCGGGTGGTGCAACGCTACGGGCTGACCTCCACGCGCGCGCCGGGCAACGGCCGCTGGTTCAACACCACCAGCACGGTGACCGATCTGGTGCGCTACTACGACATGCTGCTGGCCGGCACCGGCGGCCTGCCGTCGGAGCGGGCCGCCATCATCATGTCGAATCTGGCGCAGTCCACCCCGACCGCGCCCGACGGCATGGTGCCCGGCGGGGTGTACCCGCAGCGGTTCGGTATCCCGGAGGGTCTGTACGCCGAACCGGTTGCGGTCAAACAGGGTTGGATGTGCTGTGTCGGCTCGGACTGGATGCACCTGTCCACCGGTGTGGTCGGCCCGGACCGCCGCTATGTGATGGCCATCAGCTCGATGCAGCCGGCCGGCGCCGAGACCGCCCGCGAGGCCATCACCGACGCGGTGAAGACGATCTTCCCCGGCGGGCGGATCTAGGCTTCATCATTCCCCGTCGCTGTCGCTCGCCCCGAGTAGATCGGGCCGGCGTTCCCGGGTGCGCTGCAGCGACTGCTCGTGCCGCCACGCCTCGATCTTGGCGTGGTCCCCGGACAGCAGCACCGGCGGCACCTCCAGGTCGCGCCAGACCGGCGGGCGGGTGTAGCTGGGGCCCTCCAGCAGCCCGCCGACGTGTTCGGAGTGTGAATCGTCTTGGTGGGAGGCGGGATTGCCGAGCACCTCGGGCAGCAGCCGGATCACGGCCTCGGCCATCACCAGTACCGCCGACTCTCCCCCGGCCAGCACGTAGTCGCCGATGGACACCTCTTCCACCCGCATCCGGCGGGCGGCGTCATCGACGACGCGCTGATCGATGCCCTCGTAGCGGCCGCAGGCGAACACCAGGTGCGTCTCGGTGCTCCACCGCTGGGCGGTGCTCTGGGTGAATGGTCGTCCGGCGGGCGTGGGAACCACCAGAAGCGTGTCGGGAGAACAGATGTCGTCCAGCGCGGCACCCCAGACCGGGGCCTTCATCACCATGCCGGGGCCCCCGCCGTAGGGCGAGTCGTCCACCGACCGGTGCACATCGTGGGTCCACTCGCGCAGATCATGCACGCCGAGTTCGACGATGCCGGACGCAATGGCCTTGCCGGGCAAGGCCTGCCGCAGGGCATCCAGATAGGCAGGGAAGATCGTGACGACGTCGATGCGCACGTCGGACCCTAGAGGTCTTCGATGTTGAGCAGGCCGTCGGGCGGGTCGATCTGCACACCGTCGGTGCGCGACACCGCGGTGACGATGGCGCTGACGAACGGCACCAGCACCTCGCGGCCCTCGGCGGTCTTGACCGAGAGCAGCTCCCCGGCCGCGGTGTGCAGCACCTCGGCGACCGTGCCCACCGGGGTGCCGTCGACGGTCCGCACGGCCAGACCCTCGAGTTCGTGGTCGTAGAACTCGTCGGGATCGTCGATGGGAGGCAACTCCGCCGATTCGATGAGGAACAGCGTGCCGCGCATCTCGTCGGCGGCGTTGCGGTCGGTCACGCCGGTCAGCCGCACCAGCAGCCGACCGGCGTGCTCACGCACCGATTCGATGACGTAATCGCGTTCGGGTCCGCCGCGCGGCTTACGCCCACGCAGCGCCGCACCCGGGGTGAACCGCGCCTCCGGGTCGTCGGTGCGGACCTCCACGACCACCTCGCCGGTGACACCGTGTGCCTTGGCGACGCGCCCGATGACCAGCTCCATTGCTACTGGTCGGTGTCCACCACGTCGACGCGGATACCACGGCCACCGATGCCGGCGACCAGGGTGCGCAGCGCGGTGGCGGTGCGGCCACCGCGCCCGATGACCTTGCCCAGGTCGTCGGGGTGGACGTGCACCTCGACGGTGCGCCCGCGGCGGTTGGTCACCAGGTCGACCCGGACGTCGTCAGGGTTGTCGACGATCCCGCGAACGAGGTGCTCGACGGCGTCGACGACGACGGTGCTCATTCTGCGGCGGACTCTTCGGCGGGCGCCTCGGCCTCAGCGGCGGGGGCTTCGGCCTCAGCGGGGCTTCTTCCTTCTTGGCCGGAGCCTTCTTCTTCTTGGCCTGCACGGCCTCGCCGGTCGGCGCGCCGTCGGCGGCGGCCAGGGCGGCGTTGAACAGGTCCAGCTTGGACGGCTTGGGCTCCTTGACCTTCAGGGTGCCCTCGGCGCCCGGCAGGCCCTTGAACTTCTGCCAGTCACCGGTGATCTTCAGCAGCGCGAGGACCGGCTCGGTGGGCTGCGCGCCGACGCTCAGCCAGTACTGCGCACGCTCCGAATCGATCTCGATCAGGCTCGGCTCTTCCTTCGGGTGGTACTTGCCGATGACCTCGATGGCGCGGCCATCGCGACGGTTGCGCGCATCGGCGACGGCGATGCGGTACTGGGGGTTACGGATCTTGCCGAAACGGGCGAGCTTGATCTTGACAGCCATGTGAAACGAATCTCCTGTTGATTGCCGCGCCTGCAATTCAGCGACTCGGGCGGATTACCCGGTCCGGTTTTGCATCTGCGCGTGTGACCGGCGTGCGGCGCATCTAACGTGTCGCGCGCGGGACAGCCGCCCATTGTGCCAGAGCAGGGCGGACGGCCCCAAATCCCACGCCCGCGCTCCCCCGGCGCTCAGACCACCCGGTCGTAGCACTTCTCCTCGACGCGGCGGCTCATCCGCCAGCCGTCGGCGGTGCGCACGAATTCATCGGCGTACCAGAGCCCGCAGAACAGCACCTGCGGTGGTTCCTGCCCGGGCAGCACCATCGGGTTGAAACACAGCGTGCGGGCCGTGGCGGTGTCCCCGGCGACCCGGACGTCGACGTTGCCGAGCATGTGCGCGTACGCCGGGAAGTTCGGCAGCACCTGGGCCAGCCAGGCCTTCACCTCGGGATACGTCCCGTCCACCCCACCCATGGCGCGGTAGTCGATGTAGGCATCCGGGGTGAAGACCCGATCCAGGTCATCGAAGCGGCGGGTGTCAATGGCCGTCGAGTAGGCCACCAGCAGGTCTTGGATCTCCAGGCGATCGGAGATCTCTTCGAGGCTCAACACGTCCCGATTGAACCATCAAGCCTGCGGTCCGACCGGCCCTTCGGGCGGCGGCCAGTGCTCGCCCTCCCACTCACCGGGCTCGGCGTGCTCCCCGCGCGAGAGCGGCACCCACTGCTCGGTCGGGGCCGGCTGCTTCGAGGACGGGAAGTCCCGGAGCTTGCCCGACGGCTTGGCGTCCCATTTCTCGAACGTCAGCGGCGTCTGCATCCAGGCGTAGAGCAGGTTGTAGACGCCCTCCAGGGAGTCGAGGTGGGTGCGTTCCCACCCGTGGCTGCCATCCAGACCGAAGCCGACCAGCGCGGCGCGGGTGTTGGCGCCGGCCTCGATTGCCGCCGCCGCGTCGGAGCGGTAGTAGCGGAAGACGTCGCGGGCGTGCGGGATGCCGCGTTGCTCGGCCAGCCGGCACAGTTTGCGGGTGAGGTGGTAGTCGAACGGGCCATGCAGGTCTGCCATCGGGATGGTGACCCCGTCCTCGATGGACTGCTGGCCGGGCGCGCACACCGCGTTGTCCACCGAGATCAGCTCGGCGACGTCGGGGTCCAGGCCGTGGCTGGCGCCGTGCCCGACCTCCTCGGTGATGGTCACCATGATCGAGGTGGTGTGCGGCAGCACGATCTTCTCTTCGGCCACGGTTTTGGCCAGCGCCAGCGCGACGGCCACACCGGCCTTGCCGTCCAGGTGCCGGGACACGATGTAGCCGTCGGAGGTGAGCTCCGGGGCGGCGATCAGCGCGACGAAGTCACCGACGTGGAAGCCAAGCCGTTGAAGATCGTCCCGGCTGGTGACCTTGCGGTCGATGCGGACCTCGACGTGTTCCCATTCCGTTGGCTGGGTGTCGATTTCGTCGCCGTAGGCGTGACCGGAGGCCTTCAGCGGCATGACCGTGCCGGTGAAGAACTCGTCGGCGTCGTCGGTGAAGATCCGGACCCGGGCGCCGGTCGCGAAGCGGGCCGAGAAGGTGCCGACCGGGATGACCTCCAGGCGACCGTTGTCCTTGAGCGCCCGCACCATGCAGCCGATGGTGTCGGCGTGCACCACCACGGCACGGTCGGTGGTCTTCGATTCCCCCGGCAGCACCGCGGTCAGCGCCCCGCGCCGGGTAAGCGTGAACGGCACCCCGAGGTCGTTGAGGGTGTCGCCGATCAGCTGCATCACCGCGTCGGTGCGTCCCGACGGGCTCGGCGTCTGCAGCAGGTGCAGCAGCGTGTCGATCATCCACGCTCTGGTCTGTTCCGGCATCACCGCACGTTCGGACAAAATGCCTCCTTCTCAAGCATTGCGTCAAAGTCGCATCAAAGTCGCACAGGACGCGTCGCGTCCACATGTTTGTGGTTCCCCGAGGGGGACCACCGGCCCCTAACCCTGATCTACCGGATCGGGCTGCCAGGCCCACGGCGTAGCAGCTGTTCGTGGAAAGAGTAGATCCACGAAGGCCTGCGCCGTCGGGCGCGGCTCGTGATTGGCCAATCCGGGACGTTCGTTGGCCTCGATGAACACGTATTCCTCACCGTCGACCGCCGGCACCATCAGGTCGATACCGGTGACCGGGATGCCGATCGCATCGGCGGCGTCGACGGCCACCTTCGCCAGCGTGGGGTTCAGGTCGTCGGTGACGTCGATGATGGTGCCACCGGTGTGCAGGTTCGCGGTGCGACGCACCACCAGGTGCTCGTTGGCCGGCAACACGTCGTCAAGGTCCCAGCCGGCATCGCCGACGGTGTCCTCGGTGACCGAGTCCAGCGGGATCTTCGACTCGCCGCCGGTGGCGGCCGATCGACGCCGGCTCTGCGCCTCGATGAGCTGACGAATGGTGTGCTGGCCGGTGCCGATGATCTCCGGCGGCCGGCGGACGGCGGCCGCGATGACCTTGCCGCCGATGACCACGATGCGCAGATCCTCACCCGCGCAACGTTCCTCGATCAGCACATCGGGGCAGTGCTTGCTGGCCACCTGCAGGGCGCGGTCGAGTTCGTCGTGCCGGGTCACCCCGACGGTGATGCCGGCACCCTGTTCGCCGCGCGCGGGCTTGACCACCACCGAACCCACCCGGGCCAGGAAACGGTGATCCTCCTCGCCAAAGGTCGCCGTAATACCCTGGGGCACAATGACTCCGGCTTCACTGACCACTTTGCGCGCGACCCGCTTGTCGTCGCACCGGCTCATCGCGACTGCGTTGGTCAACTCGGACAGCGATTCCCGGGTGGTCACCGTGGTACCGCCGTGGGTGAGCTGCAGGTAGCCGGCCTGGGCGTCGAGCACCTGGACCGCGATGCCGCGCAGGATCGCCTCGTCGGCGATGATCCGGGCGTACGGGTTGAGCTGGGCGAGCTCCTCCTCGGGCTGGGCGGGGGCGAACAGCTTCTCGTTGATCGCATTCTTGCGTTTCACCCCGAGTTCGGGGACCCGTTCGAAGCCCATCCGCTCGTACAGCGCGATGGCACCCGAATTGTCGTGCAGCACAGACAGGTCCATCTGGGCGCGGCCGCGGTCGATGAACTCCTCGACCAGCGAGCGCACCAGCAGGCCGCCGGCGCCGGGCCGGCACAGTGTCGGGCTGACCGCCAGGCACCACAGCGAGGACCCGTTCTCCGGATCCTCGAACAGTTCGGTGTGGTCGATCCCGGTGACGGTGCCGACCACGGCGCCGGTGCCGTCGTCGACGGCCACCAGGTAGATCATGTGGTGTTCGTGCTGGCTGTTGTGCCACATCAGGTCGACGTCGGCGGGCACCATCCGGCACTGCAGGTAGATCTCGTTGATCGCCGTGCAGTCGGCCGGGGACTGCACCCGCCGCACCGTCACGCCGGGCAGATCCGTTGGCCGGTAGGCCAGCGGCGCCGTCAGGTCCAGTCGGTAGGTGAAGCTCGGATCGATGAAGAATTCCTGCGGGTTCAGCGCGACGAAGACGTGCGGCGCCTCCAGGTACATGCCGATGTCGCGGCGCCCGCTGGCCTCGGCGCGCAGCGCGGTGCCCAGCCCACCCGGATCGTCGAAGGTCTGGCCGAAGACCAGCCGGCCCCAGCCGAGGTCCTGCACCACCTCTTTGTGAGGATTGTCCTCGGGTGAGGCGTGACCGCGGGAGGTCGGCTTCTCCAGGGTCATCTCGTCGTTACCCCATCCACATGATGCGCCAGCCACAGTTCCAGCAGCCCGAGCTGCCAAAGGGGGTTACCCCGAAGCGGGGTCAGATAACCGTTGGGCTCGGCGAGCAGGCGGTCCACCTCCGTCGGGTTGAACAGCCCCCTGCTGCGCGCGCCCTCGCCGTGCAGGGCGTCGCGGACGAGATCGAGATAGGGCCCGGCCAGGTGTTTGAGCGCGGGCACCGGGAAGTAACCCTTGGGCCGGTCGATCACCTCGTGCGGGATGACCCGCCGCGCTGCCTCTTTCAGCACACCCTTGCCGTCGTAGGCGGTCTTGAGTTCGGGCGGGCAGGTGGCCGCGAGTTCGACGAGCTCGTGATCCAGGAACGGCACCCGACCCTCCAGGCCCCAGGCCATGGTCATGTTGTCCACCCGCTTGACCGGGTCGTCGACCAGCATCACGGTGGTGTCCAGCCGCAGTGCCCGGTCGGTGGCCGTCGCCGCTCCCGGGTGCGCGAAGTGGCTGCGCACGAACTCACCGGCGATGTCGGTGTCGAGCCGCCAGTCCGGCTGCAGCAGCGTGTTCAGTGCGGTGTGGTCGCGGTCGAAGAAGGCCTGCCGGTACCGGCCCAGCGCATCGTCGACGTCGTTGTCGGCGGCGTAGGCCATCGGCGGGTACCAGTGGTAGCCGGCGAAGATCTCGTCGGCGCCCTGTCCGGACTGCACCACCTTGACGTGCTTGCTGACCTCCTGGGACAGCAGATAGAAGGCCACGCAGTCATGGCTCATCATCGGCTCGCTCATCGCGCCGATCGCCCCGGACAGGGCGGGCAGCATGCGGGCGGTGTCGATGCGGATCTGGTGGTGGTCGGTGCCGTAGTGCCGGGCGATGATGTCGGAGTACTTGAACTCGTCCCCCTCTTCCCCACCGGCGGCTTCGAAGCCGATGGAGAAGGTGGCCAGGCCGTGCTGGCCGGCCTCGGCGAGCAGGCCGACGATGAGGCTGGAGTCCAGCCCGCCCGACAGCAGGCAGCCGACCGGGACATCGGCGACCAGACGGCGTTCCACCGCGGTGCGCAGAGAGGCCAGGATGGCGTCTTCCCAGTCGTTGGCCGACCAGGAGGCGCGTTCGGCGGACCGCTCGAAAATCGGCTCCCAGTAAGTACGTTCGGTTCGGGTGCCGTCGGGCTCGATGCGCATGACGGTGCCCGGTGGCAGTTTGCGCACGCCCTTGAGGATGGTGTGCGGCGGCGGCACCACCGAGTGGAAGCTCAGGTAGTGGTGCAGGGCGACGGGGTCGATGTCGGTGTCCACCCCGCCCGCGGCGACCAGGGCCGGCAGCGAGGATGCGAACCGGAAGGCACCCGAAACCTCGGTCCAGTACAGCGGTTTCACGCCGAGCCGGTCGCGGGCCAGCAATACCCGGCCGGAGTCGACCTCGGTGACCGCGAACGCGAACATGCCGTAGAGGTGGTCGACGACCTGTTCACCCCACTCGCGGTAGCCCTTGAGCACCACCTCGGTGTCGCTGTGCGAGAAGAACCGGTAGCCCTTGCCGATCAGCTCCTGGCGCAGCTGCGGATAGTTGTAGATGCAGCCGTTGAACGCGACGGTGAGGCCGAGTTCCGGATCGTGCATGGGCTGCTGCCCGTGACTGGACAGGTCGATGACCGCCAACCTGCGGTGCCCGAGGGCGACGTTGCCCTGGGACCAGTACCCGCCACTGTCGGGGCCTCTCGGCACCATGGAGTCAGCCATTTTCGCGATGGCTGACAGATCTGCTGATCGGCCGCGAGCAACCTCGCCGGCGATGCCGCACATTATTTTCGTCCCCTCGATGGTTTTCGGCCACTCTGGTTCACGCCCGTTCAACGTTACCGCTGAAGACGCTTGCCAAACCTGAGACAGGGAAAGGTCGTTAAGCTCACACGCCATGCGTAGGCTCGCCGCCGGTCTCCTTTCCGTGTTCTGTGTGTTCACCGCCAGCACCGCCATGGCGGGCGCCGTTCCCGCGGTCGATCAGCCGCTGGGATCGGTGCCGATACCGGACGGACCTGCACAGGCCTGGGTGATCGCGGACATGGACAGCGGCGCGGTGCTGGCGTCCCGCGACGGGTACGGCCGCTACGCGCCGGCCAGCACGATCAAGGTGCTGCTGGCCACCGTGGCGCTCGAAGAGCTCGCGCTGGAGTCCACCGTGGTGGCCGAGGAGGCCGACACCCGGGTCGAGTGCAACTGCGCGGGTGTCGCGCCGGGCCGGACCTACACGGTGCGCCAGCTGCTGGAGGGTCTGCTGCTGGTGTCGGGCAATGACGCAGCAAACACCTTGGCCACCGCGCTGGGCGGCCGGGAGGCGGCGCTGGCCAAGATGAACGCCAAGGCCGCGCAGCTGGGGCGCAGGCCACCGTCGCGGGCAGCCCCTCGGGCCTGGACGGGCCCGGTATCGAGATGTGGTCCTCGCCGCACGACCTGGTGGTGCTGTTCCGGGCCGCGCTGGCCAACCCGGTGTTCGCCCAGATCACCGCGCAGCCGACGGCGGTGTTCCCGGGCCGGACCCGCGACCGCGTGCTGGTCAACCAGAACGAGCTGCTGGGCCGCTACCCCGGCACGCTGGGCGGCAAGACCGGGTTCACCGATCTGGCGCGCAAGACCTACGTCGGCGCCGCGGAGCGCGACGGCCGCCGGTTGGTGATCGCCTTGATGTACGGGTTGGTCCGCGAGGGCGGCCCGACCTACTGGGATCAGGCCTCGGCCCTGCTGGACTGGGGGTTCGCCCAGGACCGGTCGGCGGGCGTCGGGGTCTTGTAGTCGAGACCGGACGGAGACCGTTCCGGGTGCTCGACGTGTCCTGCGCGCCGTAGCTTCTAGCCGGTGCGGCATCTGTTCGCGGCGACCGCGCTCGCCCTCAGCACGGTCATGGCGGCGCCCGCGGTGGCCGCGCCCAATGTGGAACCCGCTGGCGCGCAATCCTTTGCGAACGGACCGGCCAAGGCTTATCTGCTCGCCGACCTGGACACCGGCGCGGTGCTGGCCGCAGCGGACCCGCACGGGTCGTACGCGCCGGCCAGCACCATCAAGGTGCTGCTGGCGATGGTGGTGCTCGATCACCTGCGCCCGGACAACTTCGCCCGCGCCAATGACTCGCACACCAAGGTCGAATGTTCCTGTGTGGGGCTGAAACCCGGCCAGCCCTACACCGTGACCCAGTTGCTGAGCGCGCTACTGATGGTGTCGGGCAACGATGCTGCGAACATGCTGGCCGATATGCTCGGCGGCCAGCGGGCCGCGGTCGCGGCGATGAACCGCAAGGCCGCCGCCGTCGGGGCGCGCAGCACCAGGGCCTCTTCGCCGTCCGGCCTCGACGGGCCCGGGTGGGAGTCGGTGACCACCCCACACGATTTGGCGGTCATCTTCCGGGCCGCACTGCGCTATCCGCTGATCGCGCAGATCATGCGGTCCCCCTCGGCGCCGTTCCCGGGCAAGACGCTGTCCAATCAGAACGAGTTGCTGCGCCGCTATCCCGGGGATCTGGGCGGTAAGACCGGGTTCACGAATCTGGCCCGCAAGACCTACGTCGGGGCGGCCCAGCGCGGCGACCGCCGGCTGGTGGTGGTGCAGATGTACGGCACCGGCGATCTGTACGGGCAGGCCATCAGCCTGCTGGACTGGGGCTTCAGCCAGCCCCGCTAGGGTGCGCCGCGTCCCTTGCCGCCCATGCGGCACCGGGCCCGCCGCTGTCTCCGCCGCCATGTGGCGTTGCACAAAGTAGTACCACCGGCAGTACTACGCCGAGCGTGGTACTGCCGGTAGTACTGCTTCATCGGAGGCTATGTCAGCCCCAACGTCAGCCCCGACGCCCTCAGCTCCAGACCCGGCCGCGCAGCATCACCAGGTCCGGGTTGCTCACCCCGACCTCGCGCGGATCCTCGGTGAAACACAACAGGTCCGCCGAGGCGCCGTGCTCCAGAGCCGGGCGGCCCAGCCAGGCCCGGGCGTTCCAGCTCGCCGCGCCGAGCGCCTCGGTTGGGCTCATCCCGACCCCGTGCAGCGCGGTGATCTCGTCGCCGATGCGGCCGTGGGCGATCATGCCGCCGGCGTCGGTCCCGGCGTAGATCGGGATCCCGGCGTCATGCGCGGCCCCGACCCGCTGACGGCAGGACGCGTACAGGTCACGCATGTGCTTGGCGTAGGTCGGATACTTGGCCGCCTGCTCGGCGATGCCCGGGAAGTTGTCGATGTTGATCAGCGTCGGCACCAGCGCGGTGCCGTGCTCGAGCATCAATTCGATGGTGTCGTCGGTGATGCCGGTGCCGTGTTCGATGCAGTCGATACCGGCCTTGATCAGCCCGGGCAGCGCGTCCTCGCCGAATACGTGCGCGGTGACGCGGGCACCGTTGGCGTGCGCGGCCGCGATCGCCTCGACCAGCACGTCGTCGGACCACAGCGGGGCCAGGTCGCCGACGCCGCGGTCGATCCAGTCCCCGACCAGCTTCACCCAGCCGTCGCCGAAGCGGGCCTGCTGCGCCACGTACTCGGGCAGCTGGGTCTCGTCCTCGATGTCGATGGGCAGGCCCGGCATATAGCGTTTGGGCCGGGCCAGGTGCCGGCCGGCCCGGATGATGCGCGGCAGGTCGTCACGATCGTCGAGGCTGCGGGTGTCCACCGGCGATCCGGCGTCGCGCAGCAGCAGCGCGCCGACGTCACGTTCGGTCTCGGCCTGCTCGATCGCCTCGTCGAAACTCGTCGCCCCACCCGGACCGAGCCCGACGTGGCAGTGCGCGTCGACCAGGCCGGGGATGATCCAGCCGCCGTCGAACACGGTGTCGGCGTTGGCGATCGGCTCGGCCGAGAGCACACCGTGGTGCACCCACCATTGCACCTGCTCACCGTCTGGCAGCCCCCGACCGCGCAGATGCAGTGCGGCCACGGCTACTTCTGGCCCGGGAACTTCAGCTTGGACAGGTCGAAGTTGGCCAGGCCCGGCGGCAGCTCGTCGAGGCCCTTGGGCATGCCGGTCAGGTCCGGGAAGCCGGCGGGCATGCCTGCGCCCAGCGGGTTCTTCGGCTGGGTCGGGCCCTTGCCCGCTTTGCCCTTCTTCTTACCGGCCTGCTTGTTCTTACCCTTGGCGGCCTTGCGCGCAGCGGTCTTGCGCCCGAACGGCATACCCATCTGGCCGGCCATCTGGGACATCATCTTGCGGGCCTCGAAGAACCGGTCGACGAGCTGGTTGACCTCGGCGACCGACACCCCGGACCCGTTGGCGATACGCAGCCGGCGGGAAGCGTTGATGATCTTCGGGTCGGCCCGCTCGGCCGGGGTCATGCCGCGGATGATGGCCTGCACGCGGTCCAGCTGGCTGTCGTCGACGGCGGCCAGCGCGTCCTTCATCTGGCCGGCGCCGGGCAGCATGCCCAGCAGGTTGCCGATCGGGCCCATCTTGCGGATCGCGAGCATCTGCTCGAGGAAGTCCTCCAGGGTCAGCTCGCCGGAGCCGATCTTGGCGGCGGTGGCCTCGGCCTGCTCGGCATCGAAGACCTGCTCGGCCTGCTCGATGAGGGTGAGGACGTCGCCCATGCCCAGGATCCGGCTGGCCATCCGGTCGGGGTGGAAGACGTCGAAGTCCTCCAGCTTCTCGCCGGCGGATGCGAAAAGGATCGGCACGCCGGTGATCTCGCGGACCGACAGCGCGGCACCACCGCGGGCGTCACCGTCGAGTTTGGTCAGCACGACACCGGTGAAGCCGACGCCGGAGCCGAAGGCCTCGGCGGTGGTGACCGCGTCCTGACCGATCATGGCGTCCAGGACGAACAGCGTCTCGTCGGGCTGCACGGCGTCCCGGATCGCCGCGGCCTGCTTCATCAGCTCTTCGTCGATGCCGAGGCGGCCGGCGGTGTCGACGATGACGACGTCGTAGAGCTTGGCCTTGGCCTCGGCCAGACCGGCGGCGGCCACCGAGACCGGGTCGCCGGTGGTCATCTGGTCGATGGTGACCCCGTCGGGCGACACCCCCGGGTGCGGTGCGAACACCGCGACGCCGGCGCGCTCGCCGACGATCTGCAGCTGGTGCACGGCGCCGGGGCGCTGCAGGTCACAGGCGACCAGCAGCGGTGTGTGGCCCTGGCCCTTGAGGAACCGGGCCAGCTTGCCGGCCAGCGTGGTCTTACCGGAGCCCTGCAGACCGGCGAGCATGATGACCGTCGGCGGGGTCTTGGCGAACGCCAGCTGCCGGGTCTCGCCGCCGAGGATGCCGATGAGCTCCTCGTTGACGATCTTGACGACCTGCTGGGCCGGGTTGAGCGCCGCGGAGACCTCCGCACCCTTGGCCCGCTCCTTGATGCGGCCGACGAACGCGCGCACCACGGGCAGCGACACGTCGGCTTCGAGCAGGGCCAGCCGGATCTCCCGCGCGGTGGCGTCGATATCGGCGTCGGTCAGCCGACCTCGGGCGCGCAGCCCCTGCAGTGCACCGGTCAACCGGTCAGACAGCGATTCAAACACCTGACAAGCCTAACGGTCGCGCCGAACTCTGGTCTCAGCCGAGCCGGTGACGCTAATCTGTCAACGCACGATGACTGATCGGCGGGAGGCCCTCATGACAGCCATCGACGTCCCCCTGCCCCAGGTGCGCGGCCGGGCCGAGGAAGCGGCGAGCACCACCCACCGCAGTCAGTGCACGCTGTGTGAGGCGCACTGCGGCATCCAGGTCACCGTCACCGACGGCCAGGTCAGCCGGATCGCCGGCAATCCCGACGACGTGTTGTCCAAGGGCTACATCTGCCCGAAGGCCACCGCGATGGGCGGCCTGCATCACGACCCGGACCGGCTGCGCACACCGATGCGCCGGGTCGGGGACTCCTTCGAACCGGTCGGCTGGGACGAGGCGTTCGCCGAGATCGGCGCCCGGTTGCGCCGTGTCCGCCACCAGCACGGCTTCCGGTCGCTGGGCATGTACCTCGGCAACCCGGCCGCGCACAGTTCCGGTGCGCTGTACGGGCTGGCCCTGCGCCTGGCGCTGCTCACGCCGAACTTCTACTCGGCGTCCTCGATCGACCAGTTGCCGCACGAGTACGCGGCGTGGCGGGTGTTCGGCTCCAACGTGCTGGTGCCGATCACCGACATCGACCGCACCGATCGGCTGGTGATCCTGGGCGCGAACCCGGCGGTGTCCAACGGGTCGCTGTCGATCATGCCCGGTGCCAAACGGCGCATCAAAGCCGTGCGGGACCGCGGCGGCACCGTCGTCGTGATCGACCCGCGTCGCACCGAGACCACCCGGCTGGCCGATCAGCACGTCGCCGTCCGTCCCGGCGGGGACCTCTATCTCCTGCTCGGCATGCTGCACGTGCTGATCACCGAGGACCTGTGCGACGCCGCCGCGGTGCAGGAGCTGACATCGGGCTGGGCGGAGCTGGCCGATCTGGTCGCCGGGGCCACCCCGGAGGCGATGGCGCCCCGGGCCGGGGTGAGCGCCGAGGAGATCCGTGCCCTGGCCCGCGAGCACGCCGCCGCCGAGTCGGCGGCCATCTACGCCCGCATCGGCATCTGCCATCAGCAGACCGCCACCCTGGTCAGCTGGCTGGTGATGGTGCTCAACACCGTCACCGGCAACCTGGACCGCCCGGGCGGCACCATGTTCTCCACCCCGATCGTCGACCTGCCCAGGCTCGCCCGCCACATCCCGGTCGGGCACGGATGGTGGACCGACCGCTCCGGCCGGTTCAAGTCTTTCCGCACCGAGCTGCCCGCGGTGACGATGGCCGACGAGATGCTCACCGACGGCCCGGGCCGGATCCGGGCGATGATCACCTATGCCGGTAACCCGGTGTCCTCCATCCCGCAGAAGGGCCGCCTGGCCGAGGCACTGGCCCAGCTGGATCTGTTTGTGGCCGTGGACATGTACATCACCGAGACCACCCGGCACGCGGACTTCATCCTGCCGCCGGTGTCCCCGCTGGAACGCGAGGACGTCGCCCTGCTGACCACGATCTTCAGCGTGCGCAACAACATTCGCTACCAGCACCGCTCCTTCGAGCCGCCGGCCGGCGCGCTGGAGGACTGGCAGATCCTGAGCCGGTTGACCTTCGAGTTGCTGCCCGCCCCGCTGCGTCAACTGACCGCACCGGTGCGGGAGAAGATGATCGCATTCGCCGACCCGCTGCGCGTCACGGCCGCCGCGCTGGCCACCGGCCCATACGGCTGGCTGCGGCGCGGCCGCAAGGGCATCACGCTGCGGGCGGTGCGCGACAGTGCCGGCGGCATCGACCTGGGCCCGCTACAGCCCCGGCTGGGCAAGGTGCTGGCCACCGCCGACCGGCGGGTGCACCTGGCGCCCTACGAGTTCGTCGCCGATGCGGCGGCCCGGCTGGCCGCCGGCACCGAGGATCCGGGGGACGGCCGGCTGCAGCTGATCGGGCGACGGAACCTGCGCAGCAACAATTCCTGGCTGCACAATGTGCCGACGATGACCGGCGGCAACAACCGGTGCACCGCGCGGATGCATCCCGACGACGCCGCCGCGCGCGGGCTCGCAGACGGGCAGACGGTGCGGCTGACCTCCGACGTCGGCCACATCGACGTGGCGCTGGAAGTCAGCGACGAGATGCGGGTCGGCACCGTCGCCGTGCCGCACGGCTGGGGTCACCGCAATACCGGTTGGCAGCACGCTAATTCACTGCCCGGGGCGAACGTCAACGATCTGCACGACCCGGAGCTGGTGGACACCTTCACCGGGACCGCGGCGCTGAACAACACCTGGGTGAGCATCGCCGCCGCCGGTTAACTCGCTGCTGCGACCGGTTTCGGCGGCGGGGCGGGCAGCACCGCCAGCAGGTCGCGTTCGAGGGCCGCGCGTGCCGCGGAGATCCGGTCGGGGTCCATATCGGCGCTGACGGCCGGCACCGCGACGTTGAACACGTCGATCACCACCGATCCCAGCGTGGTGACCTTGGCCCAGTTGATGTCGAGTCCGTCGCGCTCGATGACGGCGGTGAGCCGCGCCAGCAGGCCCGGCCGGTCGGTGGCCCGCACCTGGACGATGAACTCCTCGGGTGCGCCGCCCTCGGCCCACAGGATGCGTGGCGGGGCGATGGCCTGGGTGACCGGCACCGAGGCCGGCGTCTCCCCCGCCCGGTGCGGCGTCGCGGCCGCTTCGGAATCCCGGCGCTCCAGGGTGTCGATGACGTCGAGCTGCCCGTCCAGCGCCAGGATGAACTGCTGGCGCAGCAGCTCGGCGGCCGGCGGGGCGCCGAAGTGCGGTGACACCGCAAAGGTGTTGATGGCCACCCCGTCTCGGCTGTTGACCGAGGCCGAGTGCACCCGCAGGGCGTTGAGCGCCAGCACCCCGGCGGCCTTGGACAGCAGGCCACGCCGGTCCGGGGCGATCATCGTGACGTTGTGGATGTGCGGGCCCTCGCCGGCCACCATCTCCACGTGCACGGCACCGTCGGCGGCCAGCTCCAGGTAGCGCGGCTCGATGGGGTCCGGGGTGGGCAGCGGCTCCCCGGCCATCACCAGCCGGCAGCGCCGCACCAGATCACCGATCAGCGAGGCCTTCCAGTCCCCCCACACCCCGGGCCCGGTGGCCAGCGAGTCCGCCTCGGCCAGCACGTGCAGCAGATCCAGCAGCTGGTAGTCCCCGCCCAGGGCGTGCACCACACCGGCGATGGTCTTGGGGTCCTGCAGATCCCGCCGGGTGGCGGTGTCGGGCAACAGGAGGTGGTAGCGCACCATCTTGGACAGCAGCTCGACGTCGGAGGGCCACAGTCCCAGCCGGGTGCCGATCTGGGCGGCCAGTTCGGCGCCGATGACGCTGTGGTCGCCGCCGCGGCCCTTGCCGATGTCGTGTACCAGCGCGCCCAGCACCAGCAGGTCCGGGCGTGCCACCCGGGTGGTGAATGCGCTTGCCCGCGAGACCGTTTCGACCAGATGGCGGTCGACGGTCCAGATGTGCACCACGTCGCGCGGGGGCAGGTCGCGCACCGCGCCCCATTCCGGGAACAGCCGGCCCCACAGGCCGGTGCGGTCGAGCGCCTCGATGGTGTTGACCGCGGCCGGCCCGGCCGACAGCAGCACCAGCAGGTCCTTGAGCGCCTCGCGCGGCCAGGGGGTGCGCAGTTCGGGGGCCGCCCCGGCCAGCCGGCTCAGGGTGGACGAGGCGATCGGCAGCGCGGTGGTCGCCGAGGCCGCGGCGACGCGGAGGATCAGTCCGGGATCGCGTTCGGGTTTGGCGTCGCGGGCCAGGATGACCTCGCCGCCGTATTCGATGACACCCTCGTCCAGCGGCCGGCGGGTCGGGCGGCGCAGCGCGGCGAATCCGCGGCGCGGCAGCGCATTCCCGGCGGTGCGGATGCCGGCGTCGACGTAGTAGCTGATGGTGCGGGCGGCGTCGGAGATGGTGCGGGCCAGATCAAAGCGGTCCCCGATGCGCAGTGCGGCGCCGATCTCGTCGGCGTACTGGGCCAGCACCTGCTCGCGACCGCGCCGGGAGATCCGGTGCAGTTCGGTGCGCACATTGAGCAGGGCCAGGTGCGCCTCGCCCAGGGTGCCGGTCGGTGAGGCCAGCAGCCGGCTCGGGTAGACGTCGGCGAGCTGGGCGATGGCCAGCCCGTTGAGCAGTTGGACGTCGCGCAGGCCGCCGCGGCCGTTCTTCAGGTCGGGTTCGGCGCGGTGCGCGATCTGCCCGCTGCGGTCCCAGCGGGCTCGGGTGTGTTCGACGAGTTCCTCGTAGCGGGAAGCGATTCCGATCCGCCACTGACGCCGTGCACCGCCGGTCAGCAGCGCCGACAGTTCGGCGTCGCCGGCGATGTGGCGGGCGTCGAGCATGGCCATGCCCGCGGAGATGTCCTCACCGGCCACCTTGAGCGCCTCGGGCACCGTGCGCACGCTGTGGTCGATGTGGATATTGGCGTCCCACAACGGATACCACAGCTGTTCGGCGACGTGGGAGACGACGTCGGCGGGCATGTTGTCGTGCAGGAGCATCAGATCGAGGTCGGAGTACGGCAGCAGTTCCCCGCGGCCGAGTCCACCGGTGGCCACGATGGCGAATCCGCTGGTGGCGGTGATGCCGATCTCGGTGGCCTTGGCGGTCAACCAGAATTCGTTGAGGTCGAGCAGCGCGTCGCGCAGTGCGGCCGAGTCGAGTTGCCGACCGCCGGCCTCGAGCAACTGTTTGGATGCCGCGGCCAGATCGGTCGCCGGACGCGGCGATCCCGCCGCCGGGGCCACCCATTGGGCAGCTCCGACAGCGGGATCTGGTGTCTGATCAGTCATTTCGGTTCCTCCCCCGGCCCAACACTCTTACTGTCACATATCTGGCCGGGAAACGACCCTGCAGAGCTGATTACAGTGCGTCGACTCCCCGCTCACCGGTGCGCACCCGCACAACGGTGTCCACGGGGCTGACCCACACCTTGCCGTCACCGATCTTGCCGGTACGGGCCGCCTGCACGATGACGTCCACCACCTTGTCCACGGCGGAGTCGTCGACGACGACCTCGACGCGCACCTTCGGCACGAAGTCCACCGAGTACTCCGCACCTCGGTAGACCTCGGTGTGGCCCTTCTGGCGGCCGTAGCCCTGCACCTCGCTGACGGTCATACCGAGGATGCCCGTCTGCTCCAGGCCGGTCTTGACGTCTTCGAGAGTGAACGGCTTGACGATCGCGGTGATCAGTTTCATTTGGTCGATCCTTCCAGGACTGAAGTCAATTGTTCCCGATCATGCGAGTTCATAAGCGGTTTCTGCGTGCTCGGTCTCATCGATGCCGGTGGCCTCGTCTTCCTTGCTGACTCGCCAGCCTAGTGGCTTGACCGCGAAGGCGATGATGGCCGTGAGGACGGCGGTGAACACCAGTGCCACGACCGCGATCACGATCTGGATGACGAGCTGCTTGAAGTCACCACCCACGAACAGACCGGTGTCGGTGGCGAAGAAGCCCAGCGCGATGGTGCCCCACAGGCCGGCCACCAGGTGCACGCCGACGACGTCGAGCGAGTCGTCGTAGCCGAACTTGTACTTCAGCCCGATTGCCAAGGCCGACAACACGCCCGCGATCGCACCGACGACCAGCGACCAGATCGGGGTCAGGTTGCCACACGCCGGGGTGATGGCTACCAG
This sequence comes from Mycolicibacterium aurum, assembly GCA_900078775.1. Taxonomy (GTDB): domain Bacteria; phylum Actinomycetota; class Actinomycetes; order Mycobacteriales; family Mycobacteriaceae; genus Mycobacterium; species Mycobacterium aurum_A. Next base: position 1,096,507 of record LT549889.1, on the reverse strand, counting down.
ACCGGCGACCACACCGGAGGCGGCGCCCACGCTGGTGGCGTGGCCGTCACGCAGACGCTCCACCAGCAGCCAGCCGAGCATCGCGGCGGCGGTGGCGGCGGTGGTGTTGACCCACACCAGGCCGGCGAGCATGTCGGCGCCGCCCTCGGAGCCCACGTTGAAGCCGAACCAGCCGAACCACAGCAGCGCGGCGCCGAGCATCACGAACGGGATGTTGTGCGGACGGAACGCGGTCTTGCCGAAGCCGGCCCGCTTGCCCAGCAGCACGGCCAGCACCAGCGCGGCCATACCGGCGTTGATGTGAACGACTGTGCCACCGGCGAAGTCGATCGGCGCGACATTGGCCGCGCCTTCCTCGTCGACGCCGAAGATCTTGGCCGCCAGGCCCTGCTCGCTGCCCGACAGCAGGCCGCCGCCCCAGACCATGTGCGCCAGCGGGAAGTAGACGAAGGTGACCCACAGGCCGCCGAAGACCAGCCAGGTGCCGAACTTCATCCGCTCGGCGACCGCACCGCTGATCAGCGCGACGGTGATGACGGCGAAGGTCAGCTGGAAACCGACCCAGACGATGGCCGGCACCGTGCCGAACCCGCCCGAGACGAAGGTCTCGACCCCGTCGATCTCGCGGACCTCGGCCAGCTGGTTCACCCCGAACAACGCGAACGGGTTGTCGAAGAACAGGCCGGGGGTCTCGCCGGTGTGGCCGGCCGAGAAGGACATCGAGTAGCCCCACAGCACGTAGATGACGCTGACCAGACCCAGCGAGCCGAACGACATCATCATCATGTTGAGGACGGACTTCTGCCGGGACAGGCCGCCGTAGAAGAACGCGAGGCCGGGCGTCATGAGCAACACCAGGGCCGCGGAGATCAGGACCCAGGCGGTGTCGCCTGTGTTCAATCCGTCCGGGCCGAACGGCAGGAAAGCGTCGTCCGGCAGAGCCGTGACGACGTCGCTTAAGGCAAAGACCACTTTGTGTGAACCTCCTCGGGATTTCGCCGACTAATCGGCCTCCCGAAGAGACTCTTTTGCCCTCGTTTCATCCGTGGTTCACAGATGTTTCGCTGGGGTGAACGGATTGGCGTTGTCTGTTACGCGTGTGTTGCTGGGTTCCGAAACAGCTATCCGAGGAGCGCATCGACGAACGCGGCGGGCTCGAACGGCGCCAGATCGTCGGGTCCTTCGCCGAGCCCGACAAGCTTCACCGGCACGCCCAGTTCCTGCTGGACGCGGAACACGATGCCACCCTTTGCGGTGCCGTCCAGCTTGGTCAGCACCACGCCGGTGATGTCGACGACTTCGGCGAAGACCTTGGCCTGCGGCAGGCTGTTCTGTCCGATGGTGGCGTCCAGGACGAGCAGCACCTCGTCGACCTTGGTGCGCTTCTCCACCACGCGCTTGACCTTGCCCAGTTCGTCCATCAGGCCGGTCTTGGTATGCAGGCGGCCGGCGGTGTCGACCACCACGACGTCCGCACCGGAGGCGATGCCCTTGTCGACGGCGTCGAAGGCGACCGAGGCCGGGTCGGCACCCTCGGGTCCGCGCACGGTCTCGGCGCCCACCCGGGAGCCCCAGCTCTGCAGCTGATCGGCGGCGGCGGCGCGGAAGGTGTCGGCGGCGCCGAGCACGACGCGGCGCCCGTCGGCGACCAGGACGCGGGCCAGCTTGCCGACCGTGGTGGTCTTACCGGTGCCGTTGACGCCGACGACCAGCAGCACCGACGGCTTGTCGGCGTGCGGCAGCGCCCGGATGGAGCGGTCCAGATCTGGGCGCAGTTCGGAGACCAACACCTCCTTGAGGACGGCGCGGGCGTCGGCCTCGGTGCGCACCGAGGCGCTGGCCATCTTGGTGCGCAGGGCGGCGATGACGCTCTCGGTGACCACGGGGCCGAGGTCGGCGATCAGCAGGGTGTCCTCGATCTCCTCCCAGGACTCCTCGTCGAGGTCGCCGCCGCCGAGCAGGCCGAGCATGCCGCGGCCCAGGGTGCTCTGGGATTTCGCGAGCCGCCCACGCAGCCGTTCGAGCCGGCCCTCGGTGGGCGCGATCTCCGGCAGCGCCGGGGTGGGCTCGGGTGCCGGTTCGGGTGTCGGCTCGGGTGCAGGCGCCGGTTCCGGGGTGGGCTCGGGCTCGGGTTCGGGTGTCGGCTCGGGCTTGGGCGCGGGCTCGGTGACCGGCTTGGGGGTGGGTTGGACGACCGGCGGTTCGGGCAGCTTGACGTCGGAGATGGTGCGTTTCGGGCGTCCCGGGGGACGACGGCGTCGTCCCCGACGCCGGGCAGGCCGGTGGTGTCGACCTTGTCGGGCCTGTCCACCTTCTCGGCCGGTGGCGCGGTGCTCGGCCCGCTGAAGGTGATGCCCGCGGAGGCCTTATAGCCGCCGGATTTGTCGATCGCGGTGGGGGTGTCCGGTGCGGACAGGCTGATCCGCCGTTTGCGATAGCGCACCAACCCGACCACGAGGGCGATGACGACCAGGACTGCTACGACCGCAAGCGCGATCCATAAGGCATCTGACACTCCGCCATTGTCTCAGGGGCCGGTGTCGCGGAGGCTAGCGAGGCTGTGCCCGCCGGGTCTGTGGCAATGTCGACAGGGTGACCATCGGCCCCGATTTCGACGACGGCATCCAGACGCGCAAGCGCCGTCATATCGACGTGTGTCTGTCCGAGGCCGTCCAGTACCAGACGCTGACCACCGGGTTGGAGCGGTACCGGCTGCCCTACAACGCGCTGACGCAGACCAATCTGGCCACGATCGACCTCGGGACCGAGTTCCTGGGCAAGCGGTTGCAGGCCCCGGTGTTGATCGGCGCGATGACCGGCGGCTCGCAGCTGTCGGGCACCATCAACCGCAATCTGGCCATCACGGCGCAGGAGCTGGGCATCGGGATGATGCTGGGCTCGCAGCGGGTCATGCTCGGCGAGGACGGGCCGACGACGTTCCATGTCCGCGACGTGGCGCCCGATGTGCTGTTGGTCGGCAACATCGGGATGGGCCAGCTGCGCCCGGAGGTGGTGCCGGATCTGCGCGACGCGCTCGGCTCGATCGGGGTCGATGCGCTGGCGGTGCACACCAATCCGCTGCAGGAGGCGGTGCAGCGGTTCGGGGACACCGACTTCACCGGGTCGCTGACCCGGCTGCGGCAGCTGGTGGACGCGATCGACTATCCGGTGCTGCTCAAGGAGGTCGGGCACGGCATCGGCGGCGCGGCCGCGGCGTCGGTGGCCGATATCGGGTTGGCGGCGGTGGATGTGGCCGGGGCCGGTGGGACGTCGTGGGCGCGGGTCGAGCAGTTCGTGCGGTACGGGGGCATCGACGATCTCGGGTTAGCCGAGTGGGGCATCCCGACCGCGCAGGCGTTGGTGGAGGTGCGGGCCGCGTTGCCGTCGATGCCGTTGGTGGCCTCCGGCGGGATCCGCACCGGGATGGACGCCGCAAAGGCGATCGCACTGGGGGCCGATGTGGTGGCGGTGGCGCATCCGCTGTTGATGCCGGCCATCGAGTCGGCCGCGGCGGCGCAGGAGTGGCTGGAGCGGTTCATCGCCGAGTTGCGGGTGTGCCTGCACGGGTGCGGGACGCCGGATCTGGCGGCGCTGCGCGCGGTGGGCGTCGACGCGGTCTGAGCTACAGCCAGAGGTAGAGCGCCGTCAGCAGGGCCCATATGCCGAGGCAGTAGGCCTCGAAGGCGGCGCGCAGCGGGGTCGGGGCGTGCCGCAGTTCCATGAAGTCCAGGCCGACCAGGCGCACCTTGATCGCGGCGATGCCCAGAACGGCTACGGCCACCATCGAGCCGGTGCCGTGTTCGGCGCCGACGGCCCAGGACAGGATCGTCGCGGCGACCAGGAACAGCCAGCTGGCGCCGGCGCGGTTCCTCAGCAGGTCCACGACGACCATCAACTCACCAGGTAGAGCAGGGCGAACAGGAAGATCCACAGCAGGTCGACCAGGTGCCAGAAGCAGGCGGCTCCTTCGACGAGCGCGGTGCGGGTCGGGGTCAGCTCGGGGCTGCGGGTCTGGGTCAGGATGAAGGTCAGCGCGCCCAGGCCCAGGCAGACGTGGAACAGGTGCAGTCCGGTGAGGATGAAGTAGTAGAGGTAGAAGTCGTTGGCACCGGGCCCGTGGCCGGCGGTGCCCAGGGCGACGTACTCGTAGACCTTCAGCGCGATGAACAGCGCGCCGAAGGCGATTGCGGCGGTGGTGGCTCTGCTGGCGAGTTGCGGTAAGGCGGCGCGCAGGGCGTTCAGGGCGAGTACCACGCACAGCGAACTGGTCAGCAGCACAAGGGTATTGATGACGCCGATGCCCGTGTGCAGGGTGGCGCGGGCGGCGTCGAAGGTGTCCGGTGCGGTGGCGCGCTCGACGAGGAAGGTCACGAAGAACGCGCCGAAGATCAGCATGTCGCCGAACAGGAAGACCCAGGTGCCGCCCTCCCCCGGTATCCGCTTGTGTCGCGGTGGCGCTGGTGCGGTCACGCTGACTGCAGGACGGTCTCGGCCTGCTGTTCGGCCTTGATCGACTTGAGTAGCACCGCGGTGGTGCAGAACAGCCAGACCACCAGGACCAGGCCCGGGATGTAGAAGGCGAAGACGCCGTTCCAGGCCAGTGGGCCGTCGTTGAAGACGACCACGACGCAGCCCGGCAGCGACAGTGTGGCGACCCACAGGTTCAGATAGCCGTACCACCGCGGGAAGGTCGGTGGGTCGGCCGTGTCGGTGAAGGCGGCGGCGGCCAGGGTGAGGTTCTGGATGATGATGGTGCCGACGATGCCGATGAACCACAGCCAGAACACGTCGTTGAGGGCCTGGGTGAGTTCGGCGGAGCGCTGTTCGGGGCGGTAGGCGGCGACGCCGAGGAAGAACTGCGGGAACAACAGTGCGGGGACGAAGACCGTGGCGGCCATCAGTTGGGTCATCGACAGCATGCCCCAGCGGCCTTCGGCGCGGCGGATGCGCAGGATGATCACGGCGAGGAAGGGCAGGGCCAGGACGGCGCTGAGCAGTGCGCCCGAGACGCCGAACCGGATCCAGAGTTTGTGGTCGACGAAGAAGGCGGCGATCTCGTCGGCCGAGGCGGCGGGCGAGAGCGGCGGGAACAGTTGCGCGATACCGGAAAAGCTGGCGCCGTACAGCAGGATCATGATCGTGCCGCACCAGGCGCCGATGCGTTGCAGGGTCAGCTCCACCTCGGGGACGTTACCGATCAACCGGTGACGTTTTGACACTTTTGACATAACGCTGGCGGTTGCGTGTGAAAGAAGTGCACTGGAGGTGGTGGGTGTTCACCTACGATGACATTCGGGGCTTGTGGTTAGCATCGACTGAGTGGTCGACAACAACGGGGGTGGGTGGATGACTGCGCGCGATGATCACAGGTGGCGCCAGTGACGAATCCACCACCGCCCGGCAATTGGGGTCCCCCGCAGCCTGGTCCGCAGCCGCCATACGGCCAGGGCCAGCCGCAGTACGGTCCACCCGGGCAGTGGCCGGCGCAGCCAGGCTGGGGGCCGCCGCCCCAGCCGCCGAAGAACAACAGCCTGAAGTGGTTACTGATCGGTGTCGCCATTCTGCTGGTGATCGCGATAACGGTAGGTGCCACACTGCTTTTCACACGGGATGACGGTGGCGATCCGCCGACTGCAACCGGAAGTTCTTCTGCCGCCGGGGATATCGCGAGCGCTGATGACACTGGGCCGGTGGGCATCATCACCGAAGATCCAACGTGTGATCCGTGGAGACCGATTGCTACCAAGCTCGCAAATGTCGAAAATCAGGGATGGAACGACCGAGATCCTTCCGTGCCGGCTGGCCAGTGGACACCTAAGATCCGGCAGCAGCACGAAACTGTCGCCGATGCGATGCGTGCGGCTGCAGATCAAACAAACTCCCTTACAAGGGCAACACCAAATCGCGTCATGAGGGAACTTTTTGAACAGTCGATTGCCTACTGGAGAGCGTACGCAGACAGCATCCCCACCTACACCGCGCGAGATAATCACCTCGCGAATGCAGCGGGCAATTCGTCAAACGCGATCGTATCAATTTGCAATGCCATCCTTTCCCGCACTGCGCACGAACGTGGGCCTGCCGTGGGACCTGGTCCAACACCAAATTCTGTCAGCGCCCCAACTTATCCCAACACTCCATTTCGATTCATCGAGGCCTCTAACTCATCAATATGCCCAGAGTGGGAAGCGATGACAGACAGTTTCGACGCCGACACCGCGCAGTGGCGGGAATCCGACCACAGCGTCGATGCGTCCCAGAGGAATCCGATACACCAAGCCGTCATTGACCAGGCGGCATCGCGGATCTCTCGATTTGCCCAGGAAATGGTCGAACTCAGCGAACAAACCGACAATCCCACGTGGATAGACTTCGCGCATTTATCATCTCAATATTGGCAAGCGTACGTAGAATCTGTTCCAACCTATAGGGCGTCAGATAACGATCTTTCAGTAGCCGCTGCCTTCCTCGCTTACATACCACTTCAAGCATGCTTAGCGATTCAAGGTTAGTTTCAAATGAGCGTCGGAAGGCCAGCGGGCGCATATGCCGACGCAATGCTCGAGCCCGGCGGTTGGCCGAACGCCGATGAGCACAACTTACTTGACCGCGCCACGGACCTCGCCCTCGCGCTGCAAAACCTGACCCAGCAGCACGAATCGTGGCTTCGCGAGAAAGCTGAAATATCTTCAGGATCCATCTGGTCCGGCGTAGGCGCTAAGGCTGGTTCAAACGCAGTCACGGCGGCAGCGACGTTCATGTCCAGCCAGCAGGACCACCTCCTGAGGGCAATTACGTGGCTAAATTTCGCGTTTAGTTCAGTGCTTACTACAAAAGTCAACATTTTTAACCGTGTGGTCGCGTATCACTCGGAGATTGCCGCGCTCCAATCCACGATCCCGGATCCCGACGAAAGGGCCATTGAGATCGAGAAGCTTGTTGCCGATGCCCATCAAGCGAACGTGGCTGACGTCAAAGCTGCCAGCACTGCTGTTGAGTTTAGGAATTGGAACCCTACTCCGGAGCAACTCGCAAGAGCTCTTGATGGAATAACCCGGCCCCCAAGCGCCGACAGACCGACTGCCCCACCCGGTGCGCGGCAGAACTCTCGAAGCCAGACACCAGAAGTCAGTCCGCAGACGGCACCGAACAGCACGAACAACTTGATGCAGCCAGATTCTCCTCGCCAAACTGTGACCCAACCGACGGGTAAGCAAGAAACCACCACAACGGAGGCACCGAGCGCGCCACCTAAGGATGAGACAGTACGGTCTGTACCCGTCGGCAAACAGGACACAGTTCCGCAAATACCGATGGCACCTGAGCCCCAACCGACATCACCAAGTCCGATTCCAAGTCAACCAGCGGGCCGGCCAAACACTGTTGCGTTGCAACCGAGTCAGCCACCTAATGCTCCTTTGTCACCGATCTCGGGAACCCCCGGAAAAATGCCGAGCGCGCCGACGGCCCCAGGTTCGCCGTCCACGACCGTGGTATCCGGCAGCAAAGGCACCCACAGCGGCGGCCCCACCCTCAGCACCCCTCAAACCCCCACCGGCGCAACGAGCGGCGGAGGCGGTCCCCAAACCCCCACCGCCACAATGGGTCCTGGCAACGGATCCGGCGCGGCACCGGTCAGCACTCCGCAACAGGACTTCCAAAAGGGTTTCACCGACGCCACCAAGGCGGCGAGCAGCAACACCGGATCGCTGACGCAAGCCCCACTCGGCCCAGCCGCACCTCCGCCCCAACCCGTCGCGCCGGTGTACCAACAGCCCGACACGGCCGCTCCGACCACGCCGGCTGCGGCCACCGGCCACAGCGCTCCCGCGGCGAGCGCGCCACCACCGGCCCCGGCACCGGCGCCGCCACCTACCGCCGCCCCGCCGATGCCACTGGGCAACCCGTCCACCCCGGCACCCGCCGCACCGGTGCCTTCGGCCGGCGGCCCCGTCGGCCCCGGCGTCTCCCCTGCCTCGACCAACCAGGGCTCCGCCGCCGGTGCCGCTGCGCCGGTACCGATCTCGGCCGCACGCGCCGAACGGGACGCCATCGCCGCCGCCTCCACCGCCGGGGCCATCCGCCGGAAGGGCACCAACCCCCGATCCCTCGCCCGCCACATCGGCGCCGCCCTCAACGTGGGCATCACCGACCCCAGCCTGGTCTGGATCACCGCCGTCACCAACGACGGCCGTATCCTGGCCGCCAACAACTACGGACTGGCCTACATCCCCGAGCATGTGCACCTGCCCGAACAGGTCCACATGGTCACCGCCGACGAGTCCATCCCCGCCCAAACCCGCGGCACCTGGGCCACCTACCCCCTACTCGCCGTACAGGAATGGGCCCGTCACCACGACGCCACCGTGCAAGCGGTTTGCGGTACCGAAGAGAACCTGCGCGGTTTCGATCTCGGTGCCGCGTGCGACGTGCTCACCCCCGAGGACCTGCCTGACAGCGGAACGATGCAGGGCCGCAACAGACTCGAGGTCATCGCCCCCGAGGTCGCCACCAAACTTGCCGCCGTCCCGGCCGCCGGTCTCACCGAACTTCTTCCCCCGGCGCCCGCGGATAACACCCCTCCGGCCAACAACAGGATCAACCTGCTGCTCGAGGTCTGTAAGCCGCTGCTGAGCGCCAACCCCGACCGCGCGGGCGCCCACCTGAAAGCGATGGTCGCCTATGCCGACCATCTGCAGGAAGTGGCACTGCACCGCGCGCACAACGCGCAGGACCCCGACCTGCAACGCGCTGCGATCGCGGAATGGATTTATTGGCAACACATCAGCGTGCTCACCTCCGACGCACTGTCGGCAATGGTGAGCTGACACCGCCGATCATTTAGTACTACGGGTAGTACCAAAAATGGGCTAGTACTGCGGGTAGTACTGCATTCAGCAGGGCCATATCGCCCCGGAAACTGCCGTCCCGGTGGGCAGAACTCAAAGATTGAACCCGGAATCGGTCTGAGCCGCCCGGGCCGGGACAGTCGGTGCACGTTCGGCCACCATCTCGCCCGACGCCGCACCCTCGGACTCCTCGGACTCCTCGGCCCGGTGCCGCCCACCGCGCTCAACCGGCTCGGATTCCGTTTCCTGGCCGTTCTTTTCACCGAACTGCGAGACCGTCTGGGTAACCTGCTCGCCGACCTGCTGCACACCCTGCATCGCGCTCTGCGGCAGCGCCCCGGCCATGCCCGCGGCCTGCGAGGGGATCTGGGCGGCCTGCTGCGCCATCTGCATCGGCATACCCATCATCGAACCCAACTGCCCACCGGCGGCGCTCGCCGGCACCGCCGAAGCCGCGCCAACCGGAGCACCAGTGACAGCAGCACCCGAAGCAGGAGCACCACCGGTGGACCCGCCCCCCGAACCCGAGCCCGGCAGACGCACGGCCTCGTCGATCCTGCTCTTCAGCTGTGAATCGGTGCTGGCATACCGCCGCGCCGCCTCGATCACGGACTCCGCCGTGGAAATCGCGTTCTGCTTCATCGGCGGCAGACCCTCGATGATCGGGGTTTCGGCCTTCGGGATCTCCGTCGACAGCGCCTGCGACAACGCGTCGGACCCGGCGGGAACGGTGAACGGCTCCGGCGCATCCGGCAGCCCCTGGGCCGCGGTCAACAGCCGGTCCCCCGCCGCCCCGAGTAGTTCGGCGTCCACCTTCAACGGTTCCAGCGTCATGAGGCCCCTCCCGCAACACACTCCCCGGCAGAAACCCTACCGGAGCGCGGCACCCGCGGACCGCACCAAATCAGCCGGTGGTGGCTAGATCCTGTCCCCGCATCCGCTGGGAGATCACCTGGGTGATGCCGTCGCCCTGCATAGTGACGCCGTACAGCGCATCGGCGATCTCCATCGTCGGCTTCTGGTGCGTGATGACGATCAACTGCGACTTCTCCCGCAGCTGCTCGAACAGCCCCAGCAGGCGGCGCAGGTTCACATCGTCCAGCGCGGCCTCGACCTCGTCCATGATGTAGAACGGCGAAGGCCGCGCCCGGAAGATCGCCACCAGCATCGCGACCGCGGTCAGTGATTTCTCCCCACCGGACAGTAGCGACAGCCGCTTGACCTTCTTGCCCGGCGGACGCGCCTCCACCTCGATACCCGTCGTGAGCATGTCGTCGGGATTGGTCAGCAGCAGCCGACCCTCACCGCCGGGGAACAGCGAGGAGAACACCTGGGTGAACTCGCGCTCCACATCGGCGTAGGCCTCGGCGAAGACGGTCAGGATGCGCGCGTCGACGTCCTCGATGACGTCCATCAGGTCCTTCCGCGCCGCCTTCACATCCTCCAGCTGGGTGGACAGGAAGTTGTAGCGCTCCTCCAGCGCCGCGAACTCCTCCAGCGCCAGCGGGTTGACCCGGCCGAGTTCCTTGAGTTCCCGTTCGGCCTTCTTGGCCCGCCGCTCCTGAGTGTCCCGGTCATACGGCATCGGCGCGGGCGCGACCACCTGCTCGCCGCGCTCACGCGCCTGCTCGTATTCGGCGATCTCCAGCTCGGTCGGCGGCAGCGGAATATGAGGGCCGTACTCGGCGATCAGATCCCCGGCTGCCAACCCGAACTGCTCCAGGGCCTGTTGCTCCAGCTGCTCGATGCGCAGTGCCGCTTGGGCTTTCGCAACCTCGTCGCGGTGCAGTGAGTCGGTCAGCGCGGTGATCCGCGATCCCAGGTCGTTGACCTCGGCGCGGGCCCGGTTCAACGACTCGGCGCGCTGGGTGCGTTCCACGGCCAGCCGGTCGCGGGTGTAGGCGGCCGAGGCGACCGCGGCGGCCAACTTGGCGGCGACCAGCTTGCCGGCGTCCACGACGGCGGCCGCCACGGTGGCCGCATTCTCACGGGCCTCGCGCGCCCGGGCCGCCCGCACCCGTGCCTCACGTTCGGCGGCGGCCGACCGACGCAACGACTCTGCGCGTCCCCGAACGGCATTCGCGCGTTCCTCGGCGGTACGCACCGCCAGCCGGGCCTCCACCTCGGTGGCCCGTGCGGTCTCGGCGGCCAGGGTGAACTCCTGGCGGTCGTCGGTGTCGTCGACCTCGAACATCGGCGTCTGCTGCGCATTGTGCAGCCGCGACTCCAGTTCGGTGAGTTCCTCGACGGTGGCGTTGCGGCCGGCCTCCAGCTCGCCGCGCTGCTTGATCAGCCGCTGGTATTCGGCGTCGGCATTGCGCGCTTCCTGCCCCAGCCGGCCCAGCTGCTCGTAGATCGACGAGATCGCCGCATCGGACTCGTTCAGTGCGGCCAGCGCCTGCTCGGCCGCATCCTGGCGGGCCGCCTGCTCGGCCTTCGCACCGGCCAGCGCCGCGGTCAACTCCCCGGCCTGGCGCTCCACATGCTCGAGTTCGGTTCGGGCCTTGTCGATTTCGGACGTGATCTCCAAGGTGGACACTTTGCGGTCCGAACCGCCACTGATCCAACCCGCCCCGACCAGGTCACCCTCGAGGGTGGCCACCCGCAGATGCGGTTTCTCGGCCACCAGGTCCAGTGCCGCGGACAGATCCGACACCACCGCCACCCCGGACAGCAGCGCGGAGATCGCGCCGCGCAGCCGGTCCGGCGCCTCGACCAGGTCGACGGCCCACTGCCCGCCGGCCGGCAGCGCCTCGCCGTTGTGCGCCGCGTGCACCGGCCAGTCGCCCAACAGCAGCGCCGCGCGTCCACCGTCGGCCTCCTTCAGCGCGGCGACCGCGGCGCGGGCGGCGCCGACGTCCTCGGCGGCCAGCGCGTCGGCGGCCGGGCCGAGCACCGTCGCGACCGCCACCTCATAGCCCGGACGGACCCGGATGAGTTTGGCGACCGAACCGAAAAGCCCTGTCTCACCGTGGTTGTCGATCAGCCAGGCGGCGCCGTCCTTGCGCGCCAGCCCCACCGACAGCGCATCGATGCGCGCCTGCAACGACACCGCCTGCTTCTCGGCGGCCCGTTCGGCGGCCTGCAGTTCGGAGACCCGTTCGTCGGCGACGCGCAGCGCGGCCACCGACCGGTCGTGCTGATCGTCGAGGCCGACCTCGCCCTCGTCGAGTTCACCGACACGCTCCTGCACCATCTCGAATTCGGCCTGCGCGTGCTGAACACGTGCCGCGGCCTCCTCGATACGCACCGACAGCCGCGCCACTTCCTCGTCGGTGGATTCCACCCGGGTGCGCATGGTGTCGACCTGACCGGACAGCCGGGCCAGGCCCTCACGCCGGTCGGCTTCGGCGCGGGCGGCCTCGCGGTGCGCACGTTCGGCGTCGGCGGCGAGGCGTTCACGTTCGGCCAGTTCGGCGCGGGCGTACTCCAGGGTCTCCCGGGACGCCTCCAACTCGGCGAGCAGCTCCTGCTCCCGCGCGGCGACCTCGTCGGCCTCGGCCTCCAGGGCGTCGGGGTCGCGGCCGGAATCCACCTCGGGTTCGGCGTCGAGCAGCTGGGTGCGGTCGGTGGCGATGCGCACCGTCGCACTGACCCGCTCGGCCAACGCCGACAGCCGGAACCAGGACTGCTGGGCGGCCTCGGCCCGTTCGGTCAGCTCAGCGACCGCGGACTCGTGCTCGGCCAGCTCGGCGGAGGCCAGCTCCAGCCGGGTGGTCACCTCGTCGTACTCGCGGCGCAGCATCGCCTCGGTCTGATTGGTGCTGTTGAACTCGGTCTGGCGGGCCAGCAGGTCATCGGCGGCCAGCCGCAGCCGGGCATCGCGCAGGTCGGCCTGGATGGTCTGGGCCCGGCGCGCCATCTCGGCCTGCCGGCCCAGCGGCTTGAGCTGGCGGCGCAGCTCGGTGGTCAGGTCGGTCAACCGGGCCAGATTGGCCTGCATCGAGTCGAGCTTGCGGACCGCCTTCTCGCGCCGCTTGCGGTGCTTGAGCACCCCGGCGGCTTCCTCGATGTAGGCGCGGCGGTCCTCGGGGCGGGACTCCAGGATCTCGGAGAGCTTGCCCTGCCCGACGATGACGTGCATCTCGCGGCCGATGCCGGAGTCGCTCAGCAGCTCCTGCACATCCATCAGCCGGCAGCTGCTGCCGTTGATCTCGTACTCACCGGCCCCGTCGCGGAACATCCGGCGGGTGATCGACACCTCGGAGTATTCGATGGGCAGCGCGTTGTCGGAATTGTCGATGGTCAGCGTCACCTCGGCGCGCCCCAGCGGTGCCCGCGAGGAGGTGCCGGCGAAGATGACGTCCTCCATCTTGCCGCCGCGCAGGGTCTTGGCGCCCTGCTCGCCCATCACCCAGGTCAGGGCGTCGACGACGTTGGACTTACCGGAGCCGTTGGGCCCGACGACGCAGGTGATGCCGGGTTCGAAGCGCAGAGTCGTCGGCGCAGCGAAGGACTTGAAGCCCTTCAGCGTCAGACTCTTGAGATGCATGCCGAGTTACCCTACCGTCGCCGCGGTCAGCGTTCGGTGAAGCCGTCGATCGGGTCGCCGGGGGCCACCCAATCCGACATCACCGAGTCCACCGTTCCGGGCGTCCGACCGGATTTCAGCAGGTCCAGCAGCCGCTCACAGTCCGGCCGCGGGCCCTGCGCGACGACGTGGACACGCCCGTCGGCCTTGTTCTGCGCGTACCCGGTCAACCCGAGTTCCAGCGCGCGCGAGCGAGTCCACCAGCGGAAACCGACGCCCTGCACGTCTCCGTGCACCCAGGCGACCAGGCGGATCAGATCGTCAGCCATCTGTGCTTACTTCTCTTCGTGCGAGCGCTCATCGACCTTCACCTCGAAGGTGACCTCGGTTCCGGACTTGAGGGTGCGCCCCACGGTGCAGACCTGGTCGACGGCGCGTTCGACGACCACCAGCAGCCGTTTGCGCTCGTCCTCGGACAGGCCGGCCAGGTCGATCTCCAGGGTCTCGGCCAGCAGCGGGTAGCGCTCCTGCTCACGGTCGGCCGGACCGCTCACCCGGATGGTGGTGGCGTAGTCGTCGCCGAGACGGCGGCGCAGCGGCGCATCGCTGCTCATCCCGCTGCAGGCCGCCAGCGCGATCTTCATCAGCTCGCCGGGGGTGAACACGCCCTCGACGTCCTCGGATCCCACCAACACTTCAGCGCCGCGCGTGCTCCGCCCGGTGTAGCGGCGCACGCCGGTCCGCTCGACCCACAGTTCTGTCATTCCGGCGAGTCTACGGAGGCCCGCCGTCCCGGTTTCGCCACGCCCGGCATTGCTCCGGCGCCGGTTGCGTCGCGGGTTAGTGTTGAACCAGACCAGCTGAGGAGCCATTGCCGTGACCTATTACCCCCCGCAACAGCCGGGCCCGCAGGGCCCCTGGGGTCCGGAGCAGGGTCCCGAGCAACAGCCGCCCCCGACCTATGAGTATCCGGCCTACGAGGTGGCGCCGGGCCAGCCCTACGGCCAGCCGTCCTACCCCCAACCGCCTCACCCCCAACAGCCGTACGCCCAGCCGCCCTACGGTTATGGCGCGGTGCCCCCGGGCTATCCGTACTCCTATCCCGCACAACCACCGAAGAAGAACAACACCACCTGGTGGATTCTCGGTGGCCTCGCCGGCGTGCTGGCCATCGCGGCGCTGGTGGTCGGCGGGATCTTCCTGTTCCGTACCGGCGACGAGCTCCTGGTGTCCACCGACGAGGCCGAGATCGCGCAACTGGTCGAGGACTTCGGCGAGGCCGGCAACACCGGCAACTTCGCCGAGCTCGGCCAGTACTTCTGCGCCGCCGAGGCCGGAATGTTCAGTGCCCTGGGCGAACTCAGCCAGATCCTGCAGGGCATCGACATGCCTCCTGGCATCCCGACCACCGCGGTGACCGCGAGCGACATCACCGTCAAGGGTGACGTCGCCTCGGCGCGGATGAGTGACGCCGGGCCGTTCGACACCGCCTACTTCCGCAAGGAGTCCGGCGAGTGGAAGGTCTGCATGTCCGCCGCGGTGGAGTTCAGCCAGCGCTAGCGGGCCGGCGGATCCGCGGGCGCGGTTGACATCTCGGGCAGTAGTACGACGACCGGTTCATGAACTTCTCGCGTTGCATCACCGCGCCGCAGCGCCGGCAGGCCTGATCGACGCGGCCGTAGGCCTCCAGCGACCGCTCGAAATAGCCCGACTCGCCGTTGACGTTCACATACAGCGAATCGAATGACGTCCCACCCTGCTTCAGCGCACCGGTCATCACCTCGGCGGCCGCGTCGAGCAGCTCGGCGAGCTGGCGCCGGGTCAGTGCCGAGGCCATCCGGGCCCCGTTGATCTTGGCCCGCCACAGCGCCTCGTCGGCGTAGATGTTGCCGATCCCGGACACCACGGTCTGGTCCAGCAGCTGGCGTTTGATCTCGGAATGCTTGCGGCGCAACACCGTCACCACGCCGTCGCGATCGAATGCGGGGTCCAGGGGGTCGCGGGCGATGTGCGCGACGGGTTCGGGGACCTCGGTGCCGTCGATGGTCACCACATCGGTCAGCATCCATCCGCCGAAGGTGCGCTGGTCGACGAAGTTCATCGTGACACCGTTGTCCAGGGTGGTGGCGATGCGCAGATGCGACGGATTCGGTACCGGACCCAGCAGCATCTGCCCGCTCATGCCCAGGTGCACGACGAGCGCGTCCCCGCTGCCCAGGGTGAGCCACAGGTACTTACCGCGCCGCCCGGTACCGGTGATGGTGTCGCCGCGCAGCCGGGTGACCAGATCCTCGGAGCCGGCCAGGTGCCGGCGCGCGGCACGCGGATGCAGCACCTGCGCCTCGGTGATGGTGCGGCCCAGGACGTGTGCGGCCAAACCGCGTCGTACGACCTCGACCTCAGGAAGTTCCGGCATCCCCGGTCTCGTTGCCGTCGGACTCGCTGATGGTGCTCCATGCGGCCGCGGCCGCCTTGAGTTCGGCCTCTTTCTTGGTCCGGCCGATCCCGCGCCCGTACTCGCGCTCGGCCACGATGACCAGGGCGGTGAATTCCTTGTCGTGATCCGGGCCCTGCGAGGTCACCGTGTAGGCGGGCGGGCCCAGCCCCTTGGCCACCGACAGCTCCTGCAGGCTGCTCTTCCAGTCCAGGCCCGCACCCAAGGTCGGTGCGGTGTCCAGTAGTTCACTGAACAGCCGCAGGATCGCCTCCCGGGCGACCACATTGCCCTTGTCCAGATAGATTGCGCCCAGCAGTGATTCGACGCCGTCGGCGAGGATGCTGGATTTGTCCGCGCCGCCGGAGCTCTCCTCGCCCTTGCCCAGCAGCAGATGCTCGCCGAGTCCGAGTTTGCGTCCGACGTCGGCGAGCGCCTGGGTGTTGACGATGCTGGCGCGCAGCTTGGCCAGATCGCCCTCCGGGCGGTCGGGATGGCGGTGGTAGAGCTCCTCGGTGATGGTCAGGCCCAGCACCGCGTCGCCGAGGAATTCCAGACGCTCGTTGGTGGGCAGCCCGCCGTTCTCGTAGGAGTAGCTGCGATGCGTCAGCGCGATGGTGAGCAGCTCCGCGGGCAGCGCGACGCCCAGCGCGTCGAGCAACGACTCATGGTCAGTCGCCACTTCTGTGGTCTCCGGCCTGGTCCCGCAACGCGGCCAGCTTGGCCCAGCGGGGATCGATCTTCTCGTGCGAGTGCTCCGGTCCGGCGTCGGCCAGCGCGACCCCGCAGTCCGGGCACAGTCCGGCGCAGTCCGGCCGGCACAGCGGCGTGAACGGCAGCACGAGGCCGACGGCGTCCACGATGGACTGCTCGATGTGCACCCGGTCATCGACGACGTGACCGACCTCGTCCTCTTCGGTGGTCGCCTCCGTGGCGCTGCCCGGATAGGCGAACAGTTCGGTGATGTCGATGGTCACCTCGTCGGACACCGGTTCCAGGCAGCGCACGCACTCACCGGCGGTGGGGCCGGACACCGTCCCGGTCACCAGCGCGCCCTCGGACACCGATTCGATGCGTAGGTCCAGCTCCAGCGGAGCGCCCACGTCGATGTAGATCAGGTCCAGACCGATGCGCGACGGCGACGGCACCGTCTCGTGTACCTCGATCATCGAACCCGGCCGACGACCCAGCCGCGAGATGTCGATCGCGAGGGGATTCTTGCCAGCCATGACGCCGATCCTACTGCGACGAGGGTGGCGCACCGTTCACACCCGATACCGGATCAGCGAGATTTTAAGTCGGCGGGTGCGCTGTGGCCGGTGAGATCGGTGGCGTAATGGGTCGACGTCCCCGGTGGCGGGGAAAGAGTCCGCGAGGGTCGATAATCGAGTTCGAAGTTTTACTAGCTGCGAAAAGGATGACTCCGTGACGGTGAAGTTGCACTGGTTTCTGCCCACCTACGGCGACAGCCGCCTGATCGTCGGCGGTGGGCACGGCACCCCGGCCGGTGCGGCCGGAGGTGACCGCGAAGCCACCATCGACTATCTGGCGTCGATCGTGCGTTCCGCCGAGCGGTTCGGCTTCACCGGTGCACTCATCCCCACCGGCGCGTGGTGTGAGGACGCCTTCATCACCGCGGCGCTGCTGGCCCGCGAGACCACCTCGCTGGCGTTCCTGGTTGCCTTCCGCCCCGGTCTGGTCAGCCCGACGCTGTCGGCGCAGATGGCCGCCACCTTCGCCCGACATGCCCCGGGCCGCATCCTGCTCAACGTGGTGGTCGGTGGCGAGGCCCACGAGCAGCGCGCGTTCGGCGATCACCTGGACAAGGACGCCCGCTACGCGCGTGCCGACGAGTTCCTCGAGGTCGTGCGCCGGCTGTGGGCCGGCGAGACGGTCAGCCTCGACGGCGAGTACGTCAAGGTCGAGGAGGCCGCTCTGGCGGTGCCGCCGAGCCCGGTGCCCCCGCTGTACTTCGGCGGTAGCAGCAAGGCCGCCGGCCCGGTCGCCGCGCGGCACTCCGACGTCTACCTGACCTGGGGCGAGCCGCCGGCCGCGGTCGCCGAGAAGATCGCCTGGATCCGCGAGGAGGCCGCGAAGGAGGGCCGCAAGCTGCGCTTCGGCATCCGCCTGCACACCATCTCCCGCGACACCTCCGCCGAGGCCTGGGCGCAGGCCGACAAGCTGGTCGCCGCGCTCGACGAGGAGACCGTGGCGGCCGCGCAGGCAGGCCTGGCCCGCAGCCAGTCCGAGGGCCAGCAGCGGATGCTGGCGCTGCACGAGGCCAACCGCACCGACGGAACCTGGTCGGACGCACGCAGTCTGGAGATCTCGCCGAACCTGTGGTCGGGCGTGGGCCTGGTCCGCGGCGGTGCGGGCACCGCGCTGGTGGGCAGCCACACCGAGGTCGCCGACCGCATCGCCGAGTACGCCGAGATCGGTATCGACGAGTTCATCTTCTCCGGCTACCCGCATCTGGAGGAACTGTTCTGGTTCGGTGAGGGCGTGGTGCCGATCCTGCGTGAGCGCGGCCTGTTCAACGCCGGTTCCTCCGAGCCGTCCAACGTGTCGATCCCGTTCGTGGGGGCCGCACGCTGAGTCGG
Source organism: Mycolicibacterium aurum (assembly GCA_900078775.1). Classification (GTDB taxonomy): domain Bacteria; phylum Actinomycetota; class Actinomycetes; order Mycobacteriales; family Mycobacteriaceae; genus Mycobacterium; species Mycobacterium aurum_A. Next base: position 1,078,153 of record LT549889.1, on the reverse strand, counting down.
CGCTGAGGTCCGATGTCGGCAGCGGCGCTTCGCGATTCCGAAGCGCCGCTGCCGAATCCCCCAATCCCACACTGAAGACGATCAGCAAACAGGCCGACAACGCGGCCGCCACCGGAGACACCGGCCATCCGTATTGCTCCGCATGCATATAAATTATCGGCGCCATCAGCATGCACCGGTGTGCGCAGACTCGTAACCAGCACGTCGCCTGCGGATAACCCGCCCGGCCGAAAACCAACTGCGATTCGAGACGCCTGCTGAACGCCGGGCCGCATTGCGCCACGCCGAGAGTGCCAGCAACTATCTACTGTTTGCAAACAGCAGCAAAATAACGTCAGCGTCAAGCACTTGTTGCCGAATCGGCTCACACCGTGCGGAAACACGCCCAAAATAGGTTTGCGAAATGTCCGGCGGCAGCGAACTCCGCAACCTTATAGTTCGCTGACAGCCACCTGGGTGCCGATGGGGTGGGCGAAGGAAGCGTGGGAAAACGTTCATGGATGCTGCCCGAAATCGCGCGCCCGGTTGCACCGGCGCCGAGTCACCGCTGCCGCCGCCTATCCGGCCGACCCCGGGTCGCTACGCCCGCTTCGTGGGCAGGGTCGGGGCGTTGGCCGTCGCTCTCGGCGTCGGGGTCGCCGTCGCCACGACCTACGGGATGCCCGCCGCGCACGCCGACGACACCGCACGGGCGGCAGATCGATCCGACGACGACCCCTCCGACACCGGACGGACCTCCGGCGGCACGACCAGCAGCGGCCTCCCCGGCAAGGACAAGGCCTCCGAGGACGACCATGATCTCGGGGACGACGAGGGCAAGGACGGCCGCGACGACGAGCCTTCGGCCGGCATAGGCCGGGGTTCCGCGGACGACGAACCCGAGGACGTCTTCGGGTCCGAGGCCGGCCACACCGTGGCCGAGTCGGATCTCGACGCCCAGGAGGCCGAAACCGAGACCGGCGGCGATTCCGAGTACGACACCGACGACATCAGTACTGAGCCGACCACGACACCGCCGCTCACACCGGATGAATCCGCCGCCCCCGTACCGACGACCGGCTCGGAGCCCGGCGCGGACACCGGCGGTAACCCGCCTGCGGCGCAGGACGATCCGACGCCGAGCACGGACGGCCCGCTGATCAGTGGCAGTGGCGCAGTGCCCGGCAGCGCAGCAATCGACACCCACTCAGCCGTCGACAGTGCGGACAGCAACGACGCAAACAATAGCGCCGACAATCCGCCGAACACCATCATGACCATGAATACCAGTGCGGCGCAGCAGGTCTCACCTTTGCTCGCAACCCGGCCGAACGTCATCGAACCCGAGCGGCCCAATCTGATCGCCGGGCTGCTCGTCATTCCCGGTATCGCCCTCCGACTGGTCGCCACCGTCGCTGTGGCGCTACTGTCCCCGTTCCTGGCCATCGGGCCCTCCGCCCCCGCCCAACCCCTGTCGTTGTGGGCGCTGCTCGGCTGGGTCCGCCGCGAGTTCGAGCGGACGCTGTTCAACAAGACTCCGCAGGCCATCGACGACACCTCTGTCAGTACCGCCGAGGACACGCCCGTCACCTTCTCGCCGGTGGCCAACGACGCCGACCCCGACGCTGACCGCGTGACCGTCACCGACTACACCCAGCCGGCCCACGGCACGGTCAGCTATGACGCCGCCACCAAGCAGTTCAGCTACACCCCCGACGCGGACTTCCACGGCACCGACACCTTCACCTATTCGGTATCCGACCAGGCGGGTTTCCCGCACTGGCACGGATTCCTGGGCGGCCTACTCGACACCGGACACCGGGACACCGCGACCGTCACCATCACCGTCACCCCCGTCAACGACGGCCCACCGGCCACCGTGGACAGCACCGCCACCGTCACCGAAGGCGGCACCGCCACCATCGACGTCCTCGTCGGCGCCACCGACCCCGACGGCGACAACACCATCGACCCCACCACCGTCACCATCGTGACCGCACCGGCCCACGGCACCACCACCATCAACCCCACCACCGGCGTAATCACCTACACCCACGACGGATCCGAAACCCTCACGGACACAATCACCTACACCATCGAGGACACCACCGGCGCGACGTCTGCGCCCGCCACCATCACCATCACCGTCACCCCCGTAGACGACGGCGCGCCGATCCCGCTGGACAGCACCGCCACCGTCACCGAAGGCGGCACCGCCACCATCGACGTCCTCGTCGGCGCCACCGACCCCGACGGCGACAACACCATCGACCCCACCACCGTCACCATCGTGACCGCACCGGCCCACGGCACCACCACCATCAACCCCACCACCGGCGTCATCACCTACACTCACGACGGATCCGAAACCCTCACGGACACAATCACCTACACCATCGACGACACCACCGGCGCGACGTCTGCGCCCGCCACCATCACCATCACCATCACCCCCGCCAACGACGGCCCACCGGCCACCGTGGACAGCACCGCCACCGTCACCGAAGGCGGCACCACCACCATCGACGTCCTCGTCGGCGCCACCGACCCCGACGGCGACAACACCATCGACCCCACCACCGTCACCATCGTGACCGGACCGGCCCACGGCACCACCACCATCAACCCCACCACCGGCGTCATCACCTACACCCACGACGGATCCGAAACCCTCACGGACACAATCACCTACACCGTCGACGACACCACCGGCGCGACGTCTGCGCCCGCCACCGTCACCATCACCATCACCCCGGTCGACGATGCGCCGGCCATCGTCTCGGTGACCGCCTCCACGCCGAACCCCGCCACCGGCGCGGTGACCTACATCATCGTCGTCACCGACGCCGACACGCCCTCCGGACAGCTCGCCATCGATCTCAGCGAGCCCGCCAACGGCACACTCTCCCAACCGGTCAGCACCGTTCCGGGGACCTACACCGTCACCTACACCCCGAACCCTCAGGCGCGACTGGATGCCTACGTCACCCCCGGCGCGGACGTCGACACCTTCCAGATCACCATCAGCGACAACAACACACCGGTGACCGTCACCGTCCGCGATGTGCCGATCGCCCCCGCCGAGACCGCTGTTCTCGCCGTCATCACCACCGGCGCACGGCCCCAAGCCGTGGCGATCAGCCCGGACGGCACCCGCGCCTATGTCGCCAACTGGCAGGGCAACAGCGTCACCGTCATCGACACCGCCACCGGCACCGTCATCGCCACCGTCGCCGTCGAGACCGGCCCGAACGCCGTGGCGATCAGCCCGGACGGCACCCGCGCCTACATCGCCAACTTCAGCAGCAACAACGTCGCCGTCATCGATACCAGCACCAACACCGTCATCGGCAGCATCGAGACTCCTTCGAACGCCAGCGGCGTGGCGTTCAGCCCCGACGGCACCCGCGCCTACATCAGCTACGGCGGCTATTACACCGGCGTCAGCATCGTCGATACCGCCACCAACACCGTCATCACCACCCACTCGACCGGTGGCAACCCCAAGTCCGTGGCGGTCAGCCCCGACGGCACCCGCGTCTACGTGAGCAACGGCTACGGCTACGTCAGCATCTTCGACACCACGACCAACGCGCTGATCACTCACCTTACTGTCGGCAACAGCTCGAACATCACCCCAATCTCGGTGGCGGTCAGCCCCGACGGCACCCGTGCCTACGTCACCCTAAACACCTGGGGCACCGGCATGGTGGCCGTCATCGACACCGCCACCAACACGGTCATCGACACCGACCCCGATCAACCCGGCAGTCAGAACATCGTCGTGGGTACCGGCCCACGCGGTGTCGCGTTCAGCCCCGACGGCACCCGCGCGTATGTCGCCAACCTCAACAGCAGAAGCATCAGCATCATCGACACCGCCACCTACACCGTCCTGGCCAACGTCGACGTCGCCGTCTCTGCCACAGCAGTGGCGGTGAGCCCCGACGGCAGCAAGCTCTACGTCACCGACGGCGGGGGCGACACCGTCACGGTGCTCGGACTGGCCAACCGAGCACCCGTGGTCACCGCACCACCCACGGTCGGCACCGCCGCCCCGGACACCGGCGCGGTGGACGGCAATCTCAATGTCTCCGACATCGACACGCTCACCTACACCCTCACCACACCACCGGCCAAGGGCACGGTCGTGATCCACGCCGACGGAACCTTCACCTACACACCGGCTCCGCAATCTCGGCTGGACGCCTACACCACCCCCGGCCCCGACGTCGACAGCTTCAGCGTGGCGGTCAGCGACGGCCGCCACATCCCGGTGACCGTGACCGTCGAGGACATACCGATCGCCGCCGCGGAGACCTTGGTCCTCGCCGTCGTCACCACCGGCTCATCGCCATATCATGTCGCTGTCAGTCCCGACGGCACCCGCGCCTACATCTCCAACTTCGGCAGCGATACCGTCACCGTCATCGACGCCGCCACCAATGCCGTCGTCGCGACCATCTCGGTCGGTCTCGCGCCGGAGGGCGTGGCAATCAGTCCCGACGGCGAACTCGTCTACGTCGCCATCGACCGCAGCAATAGCGTCACCGTCATCGACACCGCCACCAACACCGTCATCGGCAGCATCGGAGTTGTCGACCGCGCCGGTAGCGTGGCTTTCAGCCCCGACGGCACCCGCGCGTATGTCGGCCAGAGCGGCTTCTGGTCCGGCATCTCCTTCGTCGACACCGCGACCGACACCGTCATCAGCTCGCACGAGATCGGTGGTGTAGTCACCGGCGTGGCGGTCAGCCCCGACGGCAGCCGCGTCTACGTGAGCAACGGCCAGCGCTACCTCAGCGTCTTCGACGCCCAGACCGCCGAGCACATCACCGACATCCGGATCGGCAGGGCGTCGGCAGTCCCCGTCTCGGTGGCGATCAGCCCGGACGGCACTCGCGCCTACATCCTCTTGTACAGCCTGGGCACCAGCATGGTGGGGGTCATCGATCTGGTCACCAACACGGTCATCGACGTCGACCCCGATCAACCCGACAGTCAGAACATCCTCGTCGGTGTCGGCAGCAGGGGTCTGGCGCTCAGCCCGGACGGCACCCGCGCCTATGCCGCCAACGGCGGCGCCAAGACCGTCAGCATCATCGACACCGCCACCTACACGGTCCTCGCCGACGTCGAGGTCGGCGTCACCGCCAGAGGCGTGGCGGTGAGTCCCGACGGCAGCAGGCTCTACATCACCGATGAAGACGGCGGCACCGTCACGGTGCTCGGACTCTCCGGCAACCTCTGACCCACGGACCGGTCCGCCGGGAGCCCGTACCTGAAATCTCGCTGAGGCGAACGGGTGTGCATGCCCGGTGCTACGAGCATGATCTTCCGGTGACTCCACGTCTTCACTCCGTCAGCACCGACGCCCGGGTTTCCGGTACGACCCGCATCACCGATTCGGCACAGGCCCTATCGGTGGCCGCCGAATTGTCTGCCCGGTTCGCCGAGCACGCGGCCGCCCGTGACGCGGGCCGTGACCTGCCGCACGAGCAGGTCCGGGCACTGAAAGAGTCCGGCCTGCTGGCACTTTCAGTGCCCGCTGAGCATGGCGGCATCGACGCGCCGGCGACCGTGCTGGCCGAGGTGTTCCGACTGCTCGCGCACGGCGATCCGTCGCTGGGCCAGATCCCACACTCGCACTTCACCTTCCTGGAGGCGCTGCGGCTGCAGGCCACCGCCGAGCAGCAGGCGTTCTTCTACGACAAGGTGCTCAGCGGAGCACTGTTCGCCAACGCGCAATCCGAACGCGGCCCGCACCCGATCGACGTGGACACCACCACCCTGCTGCGCGCCGAGTCCGGCGACTATGTGCTGCAGGGCCGCAAGTTCTACTCCACCGGTGCGCTGTTCGCCGACTGGCTCGTGGTGCGCGCTTCGCTGCCCGATCATCCGGACGAGACACCGACCTCCTCGACGCCCAAGGCGCTGGCCTACATCTCGGCCGACACCGCCGGTGTGCAGGTCGTCGACGACTGGGACGGGATGGGACAGCGCACCACCGCCTCGGGCACCGTCACGCTGGACGCGGTGCGGGTGCCCGCCGCCCAGGTGGTCGACTTCACCCCGATCTTCAAGCGGCCCACCGTCTATGGCGCCCGGGCGCAGCTGTTGCATACCGCGCTGGACGTCGGCATCGCGACCGCCGCCCTGGATGAGGGGGTGCGCCAGGCCGCCAAGGCCCGCCCGCACTTCGAGGCGGCGGTGGACTCCGCGGCCGAGGACCCGACGGTGGTCAACCTGGCCGGCGAGCTCACCGTGACGGTGCGCGGGGCCCAGGCCCTGCTGGCAGAGGCGGGCCGCACCGTCGACGCGGCACAGGCCGATCTGGATACCGACACCGCCGCGCAGGCGTCGATCGCGGTGGCGGTGGCCAAGGTGGCCGCCACCCGGGCCTGCCTGGAGGCGTCGAGCACGCTGTTCGAGCTGGGCGGCACCCGCAGCGCCTCCGGGGCGGCCAACCTGTCCCGGTACTGGCGCGACGCCCGCACCCACACCCTGCACGACCCGACCCGTTGGAAGCTGCAGCACATCGGGCGCCACACCCTGTCCGGGACGCCGCCGCCGCGGCACGGCCAGATCTGACGGTCACGCCAAGATACGCGAAATGGTCGCCAACCCGGCTGGGGTGGCGACCATTTCGTCGTTCTGGGAGACGTTACCGGGTGGCGTAGTCGTGCGTGCCGGCCGCGGTGCGCAGCTGGTGGCGGCCGCGGCTCACCGAGCGCAGGGTGCCGTTGAGGTAGTCCTCGAACTCGGCGAGCTTGCTGTCGACGTAGATGTCGCACTCGCCGCGCAGCCGGTCGGCCTCGGCGTGCGCGGTGTCGACCAGGCGGGTGGCCTCGGCGGTCGCCGTCTGCACGATCTCGGTCTGCGACACCAGGCGCTGCTGCTCCTTGATGCCCTCCTGGACGGCCTTCTCGTAGGAGATGTTGCCGTTCTCGATCAGGCGGTCGGCCTCGGCCTTGGCCCGGCCGGTGGCGGCCTCGTACTCGCGCTTGGCGGTCGCGGCGATGCGGCCGGCCTCCTCGCGGGCCTCGGCCACCATCCGCTCGCTGTGCGCACGCGCCTCGGCGACCATCCGGTCGGCCTGGGACTTGGCGTCGGAGAGCAGTCGGTCGGCCTCCCCACGGGCGTGGTTGACCATGGAATCGGCCTCGGCCGACGCGGTGGCCACCATGGACTGGGAATGCTCCTTGGCCTCGTTGAGCATCGCGTCGCGGGCGTCCAACACGTCCTGGGCGTCGTCGAGCTCACCGGGGATGGCGTCCTTGATGTCGTCGAGCAACTCCAGGACATCGCCGCGCGGCACCATGCAGCCGGCGGTCATCGGCACGCCACGGGCTTCTTCCACGATTGCACTGAGTTCGTCCAGCGCCTCGAACACTCGATACACGGCAACACCCTCCAGGCGTAGTTGTTAGTGACCAGTGTGCCTGGTGTTACGCGTGTGACTCGGCTTTCCGGCCCGGTGTGTCGCGGATCAGCGCCCGAGCTTCTCCTTGAGCCGAGCGTTGACCGGCGCCGGGAGCAGATCGGTGACATCGCCACCGAGCTGGGCGACCTCCTTGGCCAGCGAGGACGACACGAACGAGTACTGCGGGGTGGTGGCCACGAAGAACGTGTCGACGCCGGCGACGTGCTTGTTCATCTGCGCCATCTGCAGCTCGTACTCGAAGTCGGTGCCGGTGCGCAGACCCTTGACGATCGCGGTCAGCCCGCGCTCCTTTACGAAGTCGACCACCAGCCCGGACCCGGCCTCCACCCGCAGGTTCGGCAGATGCGTCGTCGAGGCCCGGATCAGCTCGATGCGTTCCTCGGGACTGAACATCCCCGACTTGTTCGGGTTCACCAAGACGGCGACGACGACCTCGTCGAACTGGGCGGCCGCCCGCTCGAAGACGTCGACATGACCAAGGGTGACCGGATCGAACGAACCAGGACATACGGCGCCACTCATGGGGCAAGACGCTACGCGATGACGCCGAACTCCAGTCGGGTGTCGCCGTAGCGGCGTTCCTCGTCGGCCTGCCAGCCCGTCGGCCAGGCCAGCTCCGGACCCGCCGCCGGGCGCTCGATCACCGCGAGTGCGCCCGGGCGTACCCAGCCGTGCGCGAGCAGCGCCGCCAGCACGCTCTCGACGGCGGCGCCCTTCACCTCGTAAGGCGGGTCCGCGAACACCAGGTCGACCGGACGGGTCGCGTTGCCCTGCACCACTTTGTCGACCGGGCTGCGGCGGACCACCGCGCCCCTGGCGCCCAACGCGGCGATGTTGGCCTCGATAACGCCGGCCGCCCGGCGGTCGGATTCGACCAGCAGCACCGAGGACGCGCCCCGCGACAACGCCTCCAGACCGAGCGCACCCGATCCGGCGTACAGGTCGAGCACGGCGATCCCGTCGAAGTCCAGCCGTGCGGCCAGCACGTTGAACAGCGACTCCCGGACCCGGTCCGTGGTGGGCCGGGTACCGCTGGCGGGCACCGAGATTCGCCGTCCGCCGTACGCCCCGGCGATGATGCGGGTCAGTTCGTTTCCCCGGTCGCTTCGCTCCTGCCCGCCGTACCTAGCCCTCCGGCCTCGACGACCACCAGCAGATCCCCGCCCTCCACCTGGGCGGTGCCGGTGACGGCGATCCGGGCCACGGTGCCGGCCTTGGGCGCGGTGATGGCGGCCTCCATCTTCATCGCCTCGATGGTGGCGATGGTCTGCCCGGCGTCCACCTTGTCGCCGGACTCGACCCCGACGGTGACCACGCCGGCGAACGGCGCGGCGACGTGATCGGGGTTGGTCCTATCGGCCTTCTCGGCGGCCGCGACGTCACTGGCGATGCTGCGGTCGCGCACCAGCACCGGGCGCAGTTGCCCGTTGAGGATGCACAGCACCGTGCGCATCCCGCGCTCGTCGGCCTCCGACACCGCCTCCAGGCCGATCAGCAGTTCCACCCCGCGCTCGAGCAGCACGCGATGCTCCTCGCCCTGGCGCAGGCCGTAGAAGAACTGATTGGCGCTGAGCATCGAGGTGTCGCCGAACTGATCGCGGTGCACCTCGAATTCCTTGGTGGGTCCAGGGAACAGCAGCCGGTTGAGCACTGCCTGGCGTTTGGTGCCCGGCTGGGCCAGCACCGCCTCGTCCTCGGCGGACAGTTCCACCTCGGGCTTGGCCGGCCCACGGCCCGCAAGCGCCTTGCTGCGCAACGGTTCCGGCCAGCCACCGGCCGGGTCACCCAGTTCGCCGCGCAGGAAACCGATCACACTGTCGGGGATGTCGTAGCGGTCCGGGTCGGCGGCGAACTCGCTTGCATCCGCACCGGCGCCCACCAGCGCCAGCGCCAAGTCGCCGACGACCTTGCTGGACGGGGTCACCTTGATCAGTCGGCCCAGCACCCGATCCGCGCCGGCGTAGGCGTTCTCGACCTCCTCGAACCGGTCCCCCAGCCCGAGCGCGACCGCCTGGGTGCGCAGGTTGGAAAGCTGCCCGCCCGGGATCTCGTGGGTGTAGACCCGGCCGGTCGGGGCCGGCAACCCCGCCTCGAACGGCGCGTACACCTTGCGCAGCGCCTCCCAGTAGGGCTCCAGATCACAGACCGCGGCCAGGTCCAGGCCGGTGTCGAACTCGGTGTGCGCGGTCGCCGCGACGATCGCCGACAGCGCCGGCTGACTGGTGGTGCCGGCCAGCGGTGAGGACGCCCCGTCCACCGCCGAGGCGCCGGCGGTCCAGGCCGCCAGATAGGTGGCCAGCTGCCCGCCCGGGGTGTCGTGGGTGTGCACGTGGATCGGCAGATCGAACCGTTCCCGCAGGGCGCCAACAAGTTTGGTGGCGGCCTGCGGGCGCAGCAACCCGGCCATGTCCTTGATCGCCAGCACATGCGCACCGGCATCCACGATCTGCTCGGCCAGCCGCAGGTAGTAGTCGAGGGTATAGAGGTCCTCGGCCGGGTTGCTCAGATCCCCGGTGTAGGACATCGCGACCTCGGCCACCGCGGTCCCGGTGTCGCGCACCGCGTCGATCGCCGGGCGCATCGACTCGACGTTGTTGAGCGCGTCGAAGATCCGGAAGATGTCCACCCCGGTCGCGGTTGCCTCGTCCACGAAGGCCTTGGTCACGCTCTCCGGATACGGGGTGTAGCCCACAGTGTTGCGGCCCCGCAACAACATCTGCAGACAGATGTTGGGCATCGCCTCGCGCAGCGCGGCGAGGCGCTCCCACGGGTCTTCCTTCAGAAAGCGCAGCGCCACATCGTAGGTCGCCCCACCCCAGCACTCCACCGACAACAGCTGCGGGGTGAGCCGGGCGACGTAGGGCGCCACCAGCAGCAGCCCGTTGGTGCGCACCCGGGTCGCCAGCAGCGACTGATGCGCATCCCGGAATGTCGTGTCGGTGACGCCCAGCGCCGGTGAATCCCGCAGCCAGGCAGCGAATCCCGCCGGGCCGAGCTCCTCGAGCTTCTGCTTGGAGCCCGCCGGCGGCGCGGTGCTCAGGTCCAGCGGCGGCAGCTTGTCCTGCGGGTACACCGCCGCGGTGCGGTCCCCGTGCGGCTTGTTGACCGTCACGTCGGCCAGGTAGTTCAGGATCTTGGTGCCGCGGTCGGCCGGGGTGTGCGCGGTCAGCAACTGCGGACGCTCGTCGATGAACGACGTCGTCACCCGCCCGGCCCGGAAGTCCGGGTCGTCGATCACCGACAGCAGGAACGGGATGTTCGTGCTCACCCCGCGCACCCGGAACTCGGCCAGGGCACGTCGGGCGCGGGCCACGGCCATGCCGAAATCCCTACCGCGACAGGTCAACTTGACCAGCATGGAATCGAAGTGCGCGCTGATCTCCGCACCGGTGTGGGTACCACCGTCCAGCCGGATGCCCGCCCCGCCCGGCGACCGGTACCCGGTGATGCGCCCGGTGTCGGGGCGGAAACCGTTTGCCGGGTCCTCGGTGGTGATGCGGCACTGCATCGCCGCCCCACGGATCTGGATCGACTCCTGACTCAGCCCGAGGTCGGCCAGCGTCTCCCCCGCCGCGATACGCAGCTGCGAGGACACCAGGTCCACATCGGTGATCTCCTCGGTCACCGTGTGCTCCACCTGGATTCGCGGATTGCACTCGATGAAGACATGGTGGCCGCGCTCATCCAGCAGGAACTCGATGGTGCCGGCACAGAAGTAGCCGATGTGCCGGGCCAGAGCGACCGCGTCGGCGCAGATCTTCTCGCGCAGCGCCGGATCCAGATTCGGTGCCGGGGCGAGCTCGATGACCTTCTGATGGCGCCGCTGCAGACTGCAGTCCCGCTCGAACAGATGGATCACGTTGCCCGCACCGTCGGCCAGGATCTGCACCTCGATGTGGCGCGGGTTGATCACCGCCTGCTCGAGATAGACGCGTCCGTCGCCGAACGCCGATTCGGCCTCCCGGCTGGCCGCCTCGATGGCCTCGGGCAGCGACGCGGGATCGGCGACCCGGCGCATACCGCGCCCACCGCCCCCGGAGACCGCCTTCACGAACAGCGGGAACTCCATCGTCTCGGCGACCCGCACGAGTTCGGAGACCGAGGCCGAGGGGTCCGAGGAGGACAGCACCGGCAGCCCGGCCGCCTTGGCCGCGGCGATGGCGCGGGCCTTGTTCCCGGTCAACTCCAGGACGTCCGCCGACGGCCCGACGAAGGTGATGCCCTCACGCGCGCACGCCGAGGCCAGTTCCGGGTTCTCCGACAGGAAGCCGTATCCGGGGTAGACCGCGTCCGCGCCGGCGTGCTTGGCGACCCGGATGATCTCGTCGACCGACAGATACGCCCGGACCGGATGGCCGGCGTCACCGATCTGATAGGACTCATCGGCCTTGAGCCGGTGCAACGAGTTGCGATCCTCGAACGGGTACACCGCCACCGTCGAGATGTTCATCTCGGTCGCCGCGCGGAACGCACGGATGGCGATCTCGCCGCGATTGGCCACTAAGAGTTTCGAAATCATCGAACTCGTCTCCTTCATGTTCGGATTACGATGGCCCCGGCCTTCGCTCCGTCACCCCCTGATGAAGCGGTGGTATGAGGATACTGACCTGCGGATAACTCACCGCGCCACCGCCCCCGGCTGTGAAGTCCGGGAAACATCCCGGCCATCAGCGCCCCTACAGCAGTGTGGACCAGTAGCTCCAGAAACGAACCAGAATCATCAGCAGCACCGCGGTGAACCAGAGCGCCACCAGCGACCAGCGCCACTGGTACAGCACGCCCGCCACCCCGGTCGCGGCCTCGGCGCGCAGCGCGATCGACGCCGCGATCACCAACAACGGAACGGTCACCGCCCAGACCACCATGCAGTACGGGCACAGCGCCCCGATCCGGTAGAGGCTCTGGAAGATCAGCCAGTGCACGAACACCGTGCCCAGGGCGCTGCCGATCGCCAATCCCGTCCAGTACCAGCGCGGCAGGCTCACCCGCGCGACGGCCAGCACCCCGGTCACCAGCACCACGGTGAAGGAGATGATGCCGATCAACGAGTTGGGGAAGCCGAACACCGAGGCCTGCGGGGTCGTCATCACCGACCCGCAGGACAGCACCGGGTTCAGGCTGCACGACGGGATGTAGCTCGGATCGATGAGGATCTCGATCTTCTCGACGGTCAGCGTGGCGGCGGCGGCCAGCCCCAGCACCCCGGCGATCAGCACACCGATCGCGCTGGGGCGGCGCACGCCGCTGCCGTCGGCCGAGGTGTCGGTCGAGTCGATATCAGCGGCGACGGTCACGATGATTCAGGCATCCCGGGGACGTCGCCGACGATCTCCTTGACCTTGCTGACCAGGGCTTCCGGAGTGCTGTACTGGTAGTCCTCGCCGTTGATCCGCACGGTGGGGGTGGCGTTGATCTCGGTGGCCTTGGCCATGCCGGAGGCCATGTCCACGTATCGACCCTTGTCGATGCACTCGGGCACCTTGCCGCCCGCGCCGGCCTGCCGCGCGGTCTCCGCGAGCTGAGCGTTGGTCGGGTAGACGCCGCCGGCCTCGCTGGGCTGCTGGACGAACAGGGCTTCGTGGAAGCGGCGGAAGGCCTCGACCGACTCATCGGCGACGCAGTACGCGGCGCTGCTGGCCCGCGACGAGTAGTTCTGGTTTCCGGCGCTGTTCAGGATGCCGACCATGTAGTAGTCGACCGCGATCGCGCCGCCGTCGATCAGCTTGCTGAGGGTGGGGCCGAAGGCCTTCTCGAAGGCACCGCAGTGCGGGCACAGCGGGTCCTCGTAGACCGACAGCACCAGCTTGGGCTCGATACCGTCGTCCTTCTTGACGACCTCGCTCGACTCGACGCGCACCGCGCGGGCCTCGCCGGCCTCGGGCCGGGTCTCCCCCGACAGCACGATGTAGAGCACAAGCGCCACCGCGAACAGCACCACGATCGAGGTGAGCCCGATCTGGACGAGGAGGTTGCGCTTGCGGTCGGCGGCCTTCAAGTCGTATTTGGCCTGCTTCTTCGGTTTGTTCGCCACGAGGTGCAGCCTACCGGCTGAGATGAGCACGCAGCGCCGAGGTCAGATCGGTCAGCGCGACCTCGCTGCCCCCGCCGAGCGGGAAGAAGTTGACGAAACCGTGCGTCAACGACCCGTACTCCCGCGCATCCACCGGCACACCCGCCGCGGCCAGCGCGGCGGCATAGGCGCGCCCCTCATCCCGCAGCGGATCGAACCCGGCAGTCAGCACCAGCGCCGGGGACAGCCCGGACAGATCACCGGCGAGCAGCGGCGAGACCCGGGGGTCGCTGCCGGCGACACCCGAGTCCGCCAGGTAGTGCCGGTCGAACCATTCGACGTCGGCCTTGGTCAGGAAGAAGCCGTCGGCGAACAGCGTCTTGGAGACGGTCTCCCCGACCATGTCGGTCATCGGGTAGATGAGCAGCTGCAGCGCGGGCAGCGGCGCGCCGGTGTCACGGGCGGTCCTGGCGACCACCGCGGCCAGATTTCCGCCCGCGCTGTCCCCGCCCACAGCCACCCGCTGCGGATCGGCGCCCAGTTCGTCGGCGTGCTGCACTGCCCAGAGGTAGGCGGCCATGCTGTCCTCGACGGCCGCGGGCGCTTTGTGTTCGGGGGCGAGCCGGTAGTCCACGGACAGCACGTGCACCCCGGCGTCGTGGCAGATCCGTCGGCACAGCGCGTCGTGGGTGTTGATGCCGCCGAGCACAAAACCACCACCGTGCAGGAAGACCAGCAGCGGCGCGCCGGAAGCGGTGGCGCGGTAGTGCCGGACCGGCAGCTCCCCCGCCGGTCCCGGGACGGTGAAGTCGCGGGTCGGGACGACGACCGGGGTGCTGAAGGCACCGGCCACCTCATTCAGCTGCTTACGCGAGGCGGCGACATCGTCGCTGGCGACGAGCCCACCGATGCCCGAGGCGCGCTGCGCGGTGAGCATCAGTTGCAACGTGGTGTCCAGGGTGTTGCCGTCGATGGTGACCGACCGGCGGCCCAGCATCACCCGTTTCACCCGGTCGGGGATCCGCGCCAGCACCGGCAACGAAAGCTTGCTGGCGACCGCCGACATCTTGAGGCGAGCCGGGCTGGGCTTCTGCCGGACTGGCAGACTCTGCGTCATGACTGGCCTTTCGAATCCCACGCTGTCGCTGAACGACGGTAATTCCATTCCCACGGTCGGGTTGGGAGTTTGGCAGACCCCGCCCGAGGAGACCCGACAGGCCGTCGAAGCCGCGTTGTCGACCGGCTACCGGCACATCGACACCGCCGCGGCCTACCGCAATGAACGCGAGGTCGGGCAGGCGCTCAAGAGCGCGGCCGACAACGGGGTCGCCCGCGAGGATGTGTTCCTCGTCACCAAGCTGTGGAACAGCGAGCACGGGTACGACAAGACCCTCAAGGCGTTCGACGACAGCGTCAAGCGCCTGGACGTCGACTACGTCGACCTGTACCTGATCCACTGGCCGATGCCCGAGGTCAACGCGTTCGTGGAGACCTTCAAGGCGTTCGCCACCCTGCGCGACGAGGGCCGGATCCGGTCCATCGGCGTCAGCAACTTCGCCCCCGAGCACCTGCGCACCCTGATCGACGGCACCGGGATCGTGCCCGCGGTCAACCAGGTCGAGCTGCATCCGCGCTTCCCGCAGCAGGAATTGCGCGAGGTGCACGCCGAGCTCGGTATCGCGACCGAGGCGTGGAGCCCGCTCGGCCAGGGCTCGCTGCTCAGCGATCCCGCCGTGCTCGCGGTGGCCGAGGCGCACGGCAAAACGCCAGCGCAGGTGCTGATTAGGTGGCATCTCCAGCTGGGTAATATCGTCATTCCGAAGTCGGTGAACCCCGACCGGATCGCAAGTAATTTCGACGTGTTCGATTTCGAGCTCAGCGAACAGGACATGGCGTCCATCGCCTCGCTCGACAACGGCACTCGACTGGGCCCCGATCCACGGACATTCAATTTCACAGGTTAGGCAGAACATGACATCGGCAGCTGCGGCGCCAAGCATCAGCTTGAGCGACGAGAACACCATCCCGACCCTCGGTATCGGAGTGGGTGAGCTTTCCGACACCGAGGCCGAGCGCGCCGTCGCGGCCGCACTGGAAATCGGTGTGCGCCTGATCGATACCGCGGCCGCCTACGGCAACGAGGCGGGCGTCGGCCGCGCCATCGCGGCCTCGGGCGTGCCCCGCTCGGAGATCTTCCTGACCACCAAGCTGGCCACCCCGGATCAGGGCTTCCAGGCCTCCCAGGACGCCGCGAAGGCCAGCCTGGAGCGGCTCGGCCAGGAGTACGTCGACCTGTACCTGATCCACTGGCCCGGCGGCGACACCGGCAAATACGTGGACAGCTGGGGTGGCCTGCTGCGCATCCAGGGTGACGGGCTGACCAAGTCCATCGGCGTGGCGAACTTCACCTCCGAGGACCTGTCCACCATCATCGACCTGTCCTACGTGGTGCCGACGGTCAACCAGATCGAACTGCACCCGCAGCTGGTGCAGACCGAACTGCGCGCCGACCACGCCGAGCGCGGCATCGTGACCGAGGCCTACAGCCCGCTCGGTGTCGGCAAGCTGCTGGAGAACCCGACGGTGACCTCCATCGCCGCCGAATACGGTAAGACCCCGGCCCAGGTGCTGATCCGCTGGAACCTGCAGCAGGGCAACGTGGTGATCCCGCGGTCGAAGTCCCCGGAGCGCATCGCGGAGAACTTCGACGTGTTCGGCTTCGAGCTGGCCGCCGAACACCTGGCTGCGCTGACCGCCCTCGACGACGGCACCCGCTACCGTCCGGACCCCACCACCTACACGGGGACCTAAGTTTCCCCTCGCGAGAAGACGTGAATGGCCGCCAAAACCGTGGTTTTGGCGGCCATTCACGTTCCCCCGCAAGCGGGAGGTGCCCCCAGTTCGCGGGGGTCAGGCGACCGGGGCGGGCACCTTTTCGGTCTTGGTGGCCCCGGCCGTCAGCGCCGCGAAGGCGCTCAGCCCGGCGATCACGAAGCACAGCAACGTGTACCACAGGCTGCCGATCGGGTCGCCGTTGTCGGTGACGCCGTCGACGGCGCCGAAGTAGGCCGGCAGCGCGGTCACCCACAGCACCGCCATCACCACCAGGTAGCCCACCCCGAAGCGCACCATCAGAGGGCTGGTGTGTCGCGACTCGGTGGCCCCGGCCGGGGTATTGCGCAACCGCTGCCACTGTTTGACCAGCACCGGCACCGCGACGACGGCGATCACGACCAGTTCCAGCGCGTACACCACACCCATCACGGTGAAGTTGGTGAACGATCCGATGATGGTGGCCGGCGCCGGCAGCAGCACGGTGCCGATGGATGCGAGCAGGCCGACGACGACGGTGCGCCAGATGATCGCCCACCCGGTGAACCGCTGTCCCCGGTCGACGTGGCGGCCGACGAAGAACTGCACGCAGAACGCCAGCGACATCGGCCACAGGGTGGCGAAGACCACGATGCTGGGCAGCGGCACCGAATCCAGGAACGGCTGGGCCATCGGATGGTCCAGAGTCCATTCCCACCAACGCAATTGCGGGCCGAGATGATCGAAGATCTCGTAGAACGCGTGGTGCACGAAGCCGACGCACACCGCGCCGACGAGGGTGCCGTACCGGCGGAACACCCCCAGCGTGCGCACGATCTCGAAGGCGATGGTGGCCATCATCGGGTAGATCGCGATGATGTAGAGCGGCAGGCGTCCCCACAGGAAGTCGACGGTGAACACGTTGTGCGCGAACATCGTGTCGACGTACTCGGCGATGCCGAACTGCGCCGGGAAGTACAGCGGCGGTTCGATGATCGCCAGATAGGCGATGGCGCCGAACCACAGCACCAGGTTGGTGGCGTCGCCGTGGCGGCGGTACCGGGTGATCGCGTAGACCAGCGCCAGGACCGCTCCGACGACCACCGTCAGCTCCAGCACCGGCAGCGTCCAGTTCTCCAGTGCGAAGGGGCTGCGCAGTTCGACCAGCCCGCCGGCCTCGGCGCAGGAGAAGCCCATCCGTTCGGCGAGTTGCTCGAACGTGGGCGCACACAGATCAGACATCGGCCGCTTTCTTTCCCGTGTACCACTGGGTGACGTCGTAACCGGCGTCGAAGCGATCGAACCATTCTCCGGCCAGCGCGGGGAGCTTTTCGTGTTCCGGGTTGTGCCCGGGGATCTGGCTGCGCACGATGCCGACCAGTGCGGCGGCCATCTCCCGCTTGGACAGGCCGGCGAACGCGTTCTCCAGTGGGCCGTAGTCGGGACGGCGCCCGATCAGCTTCAGCAGCTTGTTCTTTCGGCCTTCCAGCGCGAACGCGGACATGGCGTCGACCTTGCGCACCTCCAGCGGGAGGTGCTTGTTGAAGCCCTCGCAGGCCATCCGGACCACGTCGAGCACATGTTTGAAGACCGAGGGCGCCACCCGCATCCGGTACCACGGATCGTCGACGAGTCCGTCGTAGATGATCAGCGCGGAGCTGCGGTGTTCGACCTCTTCGACGAAGTGCCACAGGAACAGTGACGCCACCCGGTCGTCGCCGGGCGCGAACAACCGGTGGTCGTTGTCGAGCATCAGCTTGAACACCGGCGTGAAGGTGGCCTCCAGATCGGCGGTGTAGGCCAGCCGGTACTTCAGCGGCGTGGTGGCCACCAGATCGTCGAACGCCTGGATCACCTCGTCCAGGGTCTCCTTCAGCGCCGGGTACGCCTTGATGAGGCCCTTGGCGTGCTGCCGGTGGGCCATCGAGTGCTGGCCCTCCTGCCGGGTGAAGGCGTCCGCCTCCTCGGCGACGACCGGGTCCGTGAGCAGCGGCTTGGCCTCGGTCATGGTGGTGACGATCATCTTCTCGAACGCGATGGCCAGGAAGGACACCGCGTTGGCCATGGCGGAGAACGCCGGGTTGGCCTCGTTCCACAGAAATGGGACGTCGTGATCGGCGAAGCCGAACCGCATCTTGCGAACTTGCAGGTTGGTCATGGCCGGAAACTATCACACGATCATACGCTTCGATGTCGACTCGTATGATTACGTGCGCGTGCTACCGTCGCGGTCTCCGACTCCCGAGCGAAAGACGACGATGGCACGCAGGCGCGGTTGGGGCGGAGATCCACCCCAGACCGATGAAGAGGCCACCCAGCGCATCGTCACCGCGGCCGTCGATCTCGTCAGCGCGACCGGCAAGGCCATCTCGTTGGCCGACGTCGCCAACTCGCTCGGCATCATCCGCCAGACCGTCTATCGCTACTTCCCCACCTCCGACGCGTTGATGCGGGCGGTCGCGATGGGATCGGTGGACGCCTTCCTGGACCGTCTTGCCGACAGCGTGCGCGGCATCCACGATCCGGCCGAGGCCCTCACCGAGGGCACCCTGTTCACCCTCGCCGAGGTCGCCCGCACCCCGCATCTGGGCATCCTGCTCTCGGAGTCCTACCCGCACAACCACACCGAGGACCTCACGTCGGACGAGGCGCGCGCCATCGGCATGCGGATGATCGACCGCTTCGACGTGGACTGGGCCACACACGGCTACGATGAGGCCAGCCTGGAGGAACTCGTCGAATTCACCCTGCGAATCATGCTGTCGTTCTTCGTTGCCCCCAACGACGACCGGCGCTCTCCGGGGGAGCTGCGGAAGTTCCTGCGCCGCTGGCTCGGTGGCGCGGTGTCCGCGCAGCGGGAACAGCCGTGACATCGGTCGACGAGCCCCGCGCCCTGCGCCGGGACGCCCAGCGCAACCGGCAGCGCGTCCTCACCGCCGCCCGGGATCTGTTCGCCCAGCGCGGCCTGGAGGCCACCCTCAACGATGTGGCCCACCACGCCGGGCTCGGTGTCGGGACGGTGTACCGCCGCTTCGCCACCAAGCAGGAGCTGCTCGACGCGGTCTTCGAGAGCGGCATCGACCAGATCGTGGCGCTGGCGGAATCGGCTCTGGCACAGGCTGACTCGTGGGACGCATTCGTGTGGTTCGTCGAGCGGCTGTGCGAGCTGACGGCGACCGACCGCGGCCTGCGCGAGATGGTGTTCAGTACCGCCTACGGCGGACATCCGGTCGCCTGTGCCCGGCAGCGACTGGTCCCGCCGGTGTCCCGGCTGTTCGACCGGGCCCGCGCCGACGGCTACCTGCGCCCCGACGCCACGCACACCGACATGCCGATCCTGAGCCTGCTGGCCGGCACCGTGAGCGAATGGGCCGGCCACGTCGAACCCGAGCTGTGGCGCCGCTACATCACCCTGCTGCTCGACGGCCTGCGGCACCGGGACGGTCAGGCGCCGCTGCCCGTCGATGCACTCGACGACGATCAGATGGACACCGCGATGCACGGCTGGCAACCGGCGGGCTAACCACCGCCGGGCCCCAGCAGGATTCGCGCCACCTCGGTGGTCGTCTGCACGCCGTCGTCGTATCCACCCTGCCCGCCCAGCGCGTTCATGATGGCCAGCGTGTAACGCTGCCCCGGCCCGGCGAAACCGACCGAGTTGACGACCCAGCCGCCCTCCTCCTGCGACCAGCCGTTCTTGTTCCCCGGCGTCATCGCGGCGCCGGCGCCCCACACACCCCACCGTTGCGAACGGTCGACCTGTTGCATCTCGGCGATCACCGCGTTGGCGTTGGCCGGGGTGAGGCCGGTCAGCACATAGTTCATCAGGGCATCGAAATCGTCGGCGGTGCCCTTCTGAAATCCCCAGTACGGGTAGACCTCCCCGAATCCGGGTTGCGGCCGTACATTCTTCATGCCGTAACGGGGAAAGCCGGCGTTGAACGCATTCGCCGGTCCGCCGTAGCGCGACCACAGGGCGTCGGCGGCCGCGTTGTCCGAACTGCGCAGCATCGCCGCCATCTGATTGCGGTCCGCCGCACTCAGACGCAGCGCCCCGGACTGCTCGCGGGTGAGCAGATCGGCGACCATCGCCAGTTTGATCGTCGACGCGGTCCAAGTCGGGGTTCCGGCCGCGACGCTGCGATACCGGGCGCCGGTCACCCGGTCGCGCAGCACGAACCCGATCGTGCCCGGCCGGGTTGCGACGTACGCCTCGGCGGCAGCGATGCGCTGCCGCAGCACGCATTGCGCATCGCCTGCCCCGCAGGTCGCCGCGGCCGGTGCCGCCGAGACGACGGCGACGCACAGCAGCAGGACCCCGACCAGCCCACGGATCCGGGTCACCGCAAGGCACCCTCGATGGCGTTTCGCAGATCGTCCACGCTGCGCACCGCGATCTGCTCACCGTCGACGAAGAAGGTTGGGGTGCCCTGCACACCCAACATCTCACCGTCTCGCTGGTCGACGCGGATGCGTTCCAGGGTCGCCGGGTCGTTGTAGATCTTGTCGAAGGCCGCCAGGTCCAGCCCCAGGTCCGCGGCAAAGCCGCGGAACACGTCGTCGGCGGGCACTCGCTGCTCGCCCCATTCAGCCTGTGTTTCGAACATCTTTCGGTACATCGCCTCCAGCCGGCCCTGCTGCGCGGCCGCTTCCACGGCCCGGGCGGCACGCTCGCCGTTGAAGTGCCCGGACAACGGGAAGTAGCGCAGCACGAACTCGACCCGGTCGCCGTACTCCGCGCGCAGTTGTTCCACGATGGGATAGGCGGCGCGGCAGCCTTCGCATTCGAAGTCGAGGAACTCCACGAAGGTCGCCTGCGCGTCGGGCGGGTCGCTGAGTCGATGGCTGCCCTCGCGCACCACCTGCGCCGCTCCGCTCAGCGTCGACTCGGCGCTGCGATCGCGGTCGCGGTCGCGGTCGCGGTCGTTGATCAACACGAAGATCGCCACGGCCGCGATGACCAGGACGCCGACGGCGGTCACCACCGCCCGCCCGGCCCGAGTCCTGAGCACTGGAGTCCTCCCCCGATCCGCGGCTATCGGCACCAGGCACCGGCACTGACGTGCATCTACGTAGTCGCTACGTAGGATGTTAGCGCAACGGCACTTCGACACACGGCAGGACAACGGTGATGCGGCGGATGACATCGGCAGCCGTCAGGCGACGGAACTTTCTGAATGTCGTACTGACACTTCTCCCCGTGCTCGCCCTCGCCCTCGGGTTGACCGCCTGCAGCACCGCACCCGCACCCCCGACGGCTCAGACCGTCATCGACAAGGGCACGCCGTACGGCGATCTGCTCGTACCGAAACTGAAGGCCTCGGTCTCCGAGGGCGACATCGGGGTGTCGGTCGAGCAACCGGTGACGGTGAGCGTCGAGGCCGGCGTCCTCGACGAGGTGACTCTGGTCAACGCCCAAGGCCGGGTGGTCGACGGTGAGCTGAGCCCCGACGGCGTGTCATGGCGTTCGGCCGAGCCGCTGGGCTACAACAAGGAATACACCCTCACCGCAGCCGCTTTCGGCCTCGGTGGGGTGACCCACACCAGCGCCACCTTCGAAACCCACTCCCCGCAGTATCTGACCATGCCGTACCTGATGCCCGGCGACGGCGCGGTGGTCGGCGTCGGGCAGCCCATCTCGGTGACCTTCGACGAGGTCATCCCCAACCGGCTGGCCGCCCAACGCGCCATCACCGTCACCACCGAACCCGCGGCCGAGGGCGCCTTCTACTGGATCAGTGGTCGCGAAGTCCGCTGGCGCCCAGCCGAATACTGGAAGCCCGGCACCACCGTCGAGGTCCAGGTGAAGACTTACGGAGTCGACCTGGGCGACGGGATCTTCGGCCAGGACGACGCCACCAGCCGGTTCACCATCGGCGACGAGGTGATCGCCACCGCCGACGACACCACCAAGACTCTCACCGTGCGCATCAACGGCAAAGTGGCCAAGACGATGCCGATCTCGATGGGTAAGGACAAGACACCCACCGACAACGGCACCTACATCATCGCCGAGCGCCTCGCCGACCTGGTGATGGACTCGTCGACCTACGGCGTCCCGGTGAACTCCCCGGACGGGTACCGCACCGAGGTCAAGTGGGCCACCCGGATGTCCTACAGCGGGATCTTCGTGCACGCCGCGCCGTGGTCGGTGGGCAGTCAGGGCCGGGCCAATGTCAGCCACGGATGCCTGAACGCCAGCACCGAGAACGCGAAGTGGTTCTACGACAACACCAAACGTGGCGACATCGTCGAAGTGGTCAATACCGTCGGGTCGACGCTGCCGGGCACCGACGGCCTCGGCGACTGGAACATCCCCTGGGCGCAGTGGAAGGCCGGTAACGCCGTCACCTGACGGGCCGGCGGGAGCTAGTGATGACAGATCAGGTTGACCACCACCGGCGCCGCCACGGTCACCGCGATGGTGGCCCAGGCGGTGACCCGGTGACGTCGCAGGCTGCCGGGGTGGGCCGGCGTCAGCAGCCGGTTGGCCCGCCGGGTGATCGCGGTCGCGGCCGCGCCGAGCCCCGCCGGCGCGACCGGCCCGGCCAGCTTGACCATCCCGGCCACCAGGGTTCGACCGCCGTACCGGCGCGCGGCGAGGTCGTCGGCGCACATCTCCAGCAGTTCGCCCACGGCGGCCGCGCCCCGCGTGAACAACGGCAACCGGGGCAGGGTCGCGGCCAGCGCCCGCAGCACCATCAACAGCTGATGATGACGACCGGCGATATGAGCGTTCTCGTGTGCCAGCACCGCATCCAGCTGTGACCCGGTGAGGCGCTCGAGGGCGGCGGTGGTCACCACGATGGCGTTCGGGCGGCCCGCCACACAGTACGCGGCCGGCCGTTCGGCGTTCAGCACAAAGACATCCGAGCGGTCGGTGGGCGCACCGATCAGCCGGGCCGCCTGTGCGTGCTCACGACTGCTCACCCACAGACCGCGCACGGCACGGCCCGCGCGCACGCCGACCACGGTCCACAGCAGCATGGCTGCCGCGATGAGCACCACGGTGCCCTCCGCACTCGGCGTGGCCACTTGTTCGGGGATACCGAGCAGCTCCAGACACACCACGGTCACCGGGGATTCCGGCAGCCCACGCACACCGTGCACGACGGTCAGCACGACCGCGACCGACCAGGCTGCCAGCACCCCGAGGATCGCGGTGAGCCAGACCGCCACCCCCAGTCGCGGATTCAGGCCGCCCCGAGTCAACCGCGACAGCAGCGGCGGCGCCAGCCAGGTCACCAGGATCCCGTAGAGCAGCAGATAGACAGCGGCCGTCATCGGCGTCGCTTCTGGGTAATGGATGACCGCAGCGCCGCCTTCAACTGCGCTGACTCCTCATCCGACATCTGCTCGACGAAGAAGGCGAGGACGGCCTCGGGTCGGCCGCCGGTCTGCAACGCCGCCCGCATCAGGTTGGCCGAACGCTCCTCACGGGTCATGGTGGCCCAGTACCGGTAGGCCTTACCCTCGCGCTCGCGCCGCACCCAACCCTTGCGGTGCAGGTTGTCCAGCGTGGACAGCACGGTCGTGTAGGCGATCTGCCGCGCGTCGCGGAGTTCTTCGAACACCTCGCGCACGGTCACACCGTCTTCCCGGCCCCAGACCCGATCCATCACCGTGGCTTCGAGATCTCCGAACCCCCGCTGCTGCATCCGCACCTCCACGCCCGTATATCGGTGCCGGTCCCGTGAGATCCGGCATGCCTGACCAATCTATCCTGGATTGTCGGCCCACATTCGGCGCAGGTTTGCTGCGCACCTGCGATCCTTGACCTAGCCTTCAGTGGTGGAGATCGGGAATCGGCGGATGGCAGTCGGAGTCACCACCCCCGGCGGCCCGTGCGCGACCGACCAGATCGCTTCCGCCGCCGAATCGCTCGGCCAGAAGCCCCAATACCTCCTCTGGTACCAGGATTTCACCTCCGCACCGCCCATGGATGAACTGCGCGCCGTGCAACGTGCCGAGGCCACCCCGGTGATCACCTGGGAACCCTGGACACGAGCGGATCGCGGGCCGGGCACCATCCGCCGGCTGATGTCCGGGGCACTGGATGAGTACGTGCACGGATGGGTTGCTGGACTGCATGAATGGCAACACCCGGTTTATTTGCGATTTGCGCACGAATTCAACGGAGACTGGTATCCCTGGAGTCCAGCGGGCGGCACACCCGCCGATACTTATGTCGCGGCCTGGCGCCGCATCCACCGAACCTTCACTGCTCACGGCGCCACCAACGTGCGGTGGTTGTGGTGCCCCGACGCAGTAAACGCACAGCAGGATCCGATCACCGTTTGGTACCCGGGCGACGAATATGTCGACTGCATCGGACTCGACGGCTACAACTGGGGCACCAGCGGCGCGGGCACCGTATGGCGAGAGCCCGCGGAGATCTTCGGGCCCGCACTGGCCGATGCCGTACTGCTGGCAGACGGCCGCCCCGTCATCATCGCCGAGGTCGGCTGCGCCGAATCCGGTGGTAACAAAGCTGATTGGATCACCACCCTGATCCACTACCTGATCCGGCATACGAAGGTGACCGGATTCGTCTGGTTCGAGCACGACAAGGAAACCGACTGGCGCATCGCGAGCACACCAGAGTCGGCACTGGCCATGGCCGAGGCCTTGAGGTCGAGCGGATGACGGGATCATCTCTGCAGACCCGCTACGCATTGGCCCCCGAAGTGGAAGCCGACCGCCTGCACGCAGTTCAGCAGCTCTACCAACTCGACACCGCGCCCGAAGACCGTTTCGCGCGGGTCACCAGTATGGCGCGCTGCGCGTTGGGCGTACCGATGGCCGCGATATCTTTGCTGGCCGACGATCGGCAATGGTTCAAGCAGTGCGACGGACTCGAGCTCGACGGCAGCGTCCCGCGCGAACAGACTGTATGTCAGGCGACCGTTTCGCGAGCCTACGAACCCAACGTCGATCCCCTGCTGATCATCGAGGACACCTGGCAGTCCGAGTTCGCCGACCTGCCTGCGATCCGCAGTCCGGGCGGGATCCGGTTCTACGCCGGATATCCGTTGCTGGGTCCCGGCGGCCACGCGGTCGGGACTTTCTGCGTGTACGACACCGAGCCACGGTCCCTGACCGCCGCACAGCGGCAGACATTCGTCGAACTCGCGGGCTGGGCTCAGCGTGAACTGCAGAGTTCCGACGACCTGGGACGGGCGGCCGCTGTTCAGCGCCAGCTGCTACCGGCACCGCTGGCCGACCTGCCCGGCTATACGGTTTCGGCGCTGTGTCTGCCCGCGTTCGCCGTCGGCGGCGACTTCTACGACCACTATCCGGTTCCCGACGGCGTGGTCTTCACCATCGCCGATGTGATGGGAAAGGGTCTGGCGGCCGCGATCCTCACCGCGACGGTGCGTTCCGCGCTGCGCGGCGCATCCTGGGCCATCCAGCGCGGAGGCGCGGACGCCGATATCGCCGACGCGGTGAATTCGGTGTCCGCTCAGATCTCCGATGACCTGAGTAGTACCGAGTCATTTGTGACCCTGACCCATCTCAAACTGCGGACCGCCGATGGCGTCGTGGACTTCGTCGACGCGGGGCATGGCTTCGCGGTGCACATCGGCCCGGAATCGACGGTGACGCCCATGCGAGGCGACGGCCTGCCTTTGGGCGTGCTGCCCGACGAGATCTGGAAATCGCACCGGGTCACGTTGGCGCCGGGCGACACGATCGTCCTGGCCTCGGACGGTGTGCTGGATCTGGTGAGCGACGGCTGCGACGTCCGGCCGGCACTGAGGTTCGTTGCCGACCATCCCGACCCGTCCGATCTATGTGCCCGGATCCGCGCGCTCGCCGCCAGGAATCCCGGGCTGGACGACGTGACCCTGGTCGCCATTCGCCGTGAGCCGACCGCATGACCCACCGGCTCCCGAGCAGCGCCGCCGGCCGGCTCCCATCACCCTGGCTGCGCCTGCTGATCCTGTGTACCGCCCTGCTCGGGATCAACTACATCGTGTGGCGCTGGACGTCATCGTTGAACTGGTCGGCATGGTGGATCGCAATACCGCTGGTAATCGCCGAGACCTACAGCGTCATCGACTCGCTGCTCTTCGCGCTCACCATGTGGCGGGTGCTGCGCCGTCACGCGCCGCCGCCCCCGCCGGACGGCGCCACGGTGGATGTGCTGATCACCACCTACAACGAACCCATCTCCATGGTGCTCGAGACTGCACGTGCCGCGCAGGCCATCCGCTACCCGCACACCACCTGGATCCTCGACGACGGTGACCGCGCCGAACTCGCAGCTGCCGCACGGGAAGCCGGCATCGGCTACGTGACCCGGTCGGCGAGTTGGGATGACAAGCCGCGGCACGCGAAGGCCGGCAACCTCAACAACGCCCTGATGGAGACCGAGGGCGAGTTTTTGCTCATCCTGGACGCCGACCAGGTACCCGACCCGCGGATTCTGGACCATACCCTGGGCT
The DNA here is from genome assembly GCA_900078775.1 of Mycolicibacterium aurum. Classification (GTDB taxonomy): domain Bacteria; phylum Actinomycetota; class Actinomycetes; order Mycobacteriales; family Mycobacteriaceae; genus Mycobacterium; species Mycobacterium aurum_A. The sequence continues at coordinate 1,051,461 of LT549889.1, read as the reverse complement.
ACTTCCGGGACCCGCACATGGCGCTGGTGCAGACACCGCAGTACTTCCACAATGTGCCGTTCAGCGATCCGCTCGGCAGTCAGGCACCGCTGTTCTACGGCCCCATCCAGCAGGGCAAGGACGGCTGGAATGCCGCCTACTTCTGCGGGTCAAATGCAGTGTTGCGCCGAGAAGCGCTGATGCAACTAGGAATCCGCGGCTACGTTCGGGCCGTCGAAGAGGGCGTGAAACGCACCTTGTACGCCGCCGGCAAGATGCTCAAGACCGCCGCCAAACAGTCCGATGCGGAACTGCCCGCGGTCCGGGCGGCCCTGCAGTCGGTGCAGGAGGCCACCTCCGTGGCACGCAGGGAATTACGTGAGGGGCGCGAACTGGCCGACATCACCTTCGACTTCCAGCAACGGGTGGACGCTGCGGCCCGCTCGGTGGTGAACGCCGATGTCACGGCGATGCGAGCCGATCTGGAGGTGATCACGGCGCTCCACGAGGATCCCGAATACGTCTCCACCTCAGTCATCTTCGATGACGAGGCGCTGGCCTCGCTGGCGGGACGGGAGTGGTCACCGTTGGGCGCCATCGAATCCATCAGCGCCATGGTGCGCGCGGTCGACATCGGCCGTGACGACGAGGCGCAGCCCGTGCTGCCGATGGCCACCATATCGGTGACCGAGGACATGGCGACCTGCATGCGTCTGCATGCGCAGGGCTGGAAAACTGCGTACCACCACGAGGTGCTGGCCCGCGGGCTGGCTCCCGACGACGTGCGGACCATGATGACCCAGCGGCTGCGCTGGGCCCAGGGCACGATCCAAGTGATGCTCAAGGAAAACCCGCTGGTGCAGCAGGGATTGAGCATCGGTCAGCGGCTGATGTACTGGGCCACCATGTGGAGCTATCTGGCGGGTTTCGCCGCGCTGGCCTACATCGCCGCGCCGGCGGTCTACCTGATCTTCGGTATCATGCCGGTGCAGGCCTACAGCTGGGATTTCTTCGGCAGGCTGATCCCTTTCCTCATCCTGAACCAGTTGATGTTCATCATCATCAGCCGGGGCACCCCGACCTGGCGCGGACAGCAGTACAGCCTCGCATTGTTCCCGGTGTGGATCCGGGCCTGTGTAACCGCCTTCTGGAACGTGTATTTCAACCGGCCACTGGGATTCGCGGTCACACCGAAGACCAAGCAGTCCGTCGATTCTGTGCCCTGGCACCTGGTGAAGTGGCAGTTGGCAGCGATGGTGCTGCTGCTGGTGGCTTCAGTGATCGGCATCGTGCAGTTGTATTTCGGCGCGATCTCGGTTCTCGGTGTCGGGGTCAATCTGTTCTGGGTGCTCTTCGACATCGTCATTCTGAGCGTGGTCTTCCAGGCCGTTCGTTACCGGGGCCACGAGCCCGAACCACCCGCACACTGAGGAGTTCCATGAGCCAATTCCCCTTCCGTACCGTCTCCCCCGGAGTAGTCGTGCTCCAGCCGGCCGGACGGCTCAACATGGTTGCCGCGCCCGTGCTGCGCCAGGAATTACACACACTGGTCGAGGCCGGTCACACCCGGATTGTCGTCGACTTGGCTGCGGTCGACTTCATCGATTCCTCCGGCCTGGGAGCACTGATCTCGGGGCTCAAGGTCGCCCGCCAGGCCGGCGGCGACCTGCGCATCGCCGCACCCACCCGCCAGGTCGTCACCGTTCTCGAGCTGACCAATCTCAACCGGGTCCTGCGCGCGCACGACTCCGCCGAGGACGCCTTCGATGAGCAGTCCTGAGCCGCTGGTCCTGGACACCGTCACCGGCCCGGACACCCTGACGGCGATCCAGCAGACCCTCGACACCCTGTGGGCGGGCCGGGCTGTTCCCGAGATTGTGCGCCTGCACATGGATCTGGCCGCCGGTGAGATCGGCGCCAACATCGTCGAGTACTCCGGCGCGGGACAACCCGTCCACCTTCGGATGACCGTCGAGCTGACCGACGACACCGTGCGCGCGGTATTCACCGATAACGGGAAACCGGCGCCCGTGGACCTGAGCCGCCCCCAGATGCCCGGCGAAATGTCCGAGCGCGGAAGAGGTTTGGCGATCGCCTATCGGGTGCTCGATGAACTGTCCTACCGGCGTGACGCCAACGGTAACCACTGGACACTGGTGCGCAGTCTCGCCGGTTGAGTGGCCCGGCGCCGCACCACTCAGCGCGCGCGCCCGGCGGCGAGAGACTGCTGAGCGTCGAATGCCGTTGCCAGTGCATCCCGGAACGCGTTCACCGCGGGATGTGACACCCGCGCGCTGCGGGTCAGGGTGAACAGCCGCCGACTCGGCGCACCACGCAATTCGACGAGTCGCACGCCGTGCGCCCATTCCGCGCGCAGCAGCGAGGGCACCAACGACACGGCCCGCCCGGCCCGCACCATCTGCAGGTGCACCAGCAGGTCGACCCCGTCGAACCGGACATCGGGTTCGAATCCGCTGTCCCGGCAGGTCGCCCGAGCCCACCGTCCGGGCGCCGAGTTTGCCGGGTCCAGCGCCCACGGCGCCGTCGCGACCTCCGACAACGAATGCACCGCACTCCATGGACCGGAGGAAGGCACGGCGAGCAGCATCTCGTCGGCCCCCAGATCCCTGCGGTGGAGCCCGGCGTGCGACGGCAGCGATCCGCCCGGGTACTCCTCCCCGACCACGACGTCGAACGTTCCCGCCAACAGACCCGACACCGCCTCGGACACGTCGCGCTGGGAGACGTCCACATGCAACTCGGGATGCTCCCGCTCCAGCGTCTGCAGAACCGCCGGCAACAGGGACAGCAGCGCGGTCTGCAGGGAAGCGATGTGCAGGCTGCCGGCCACCGCGCCCACCGAGGCCGCCAATGCGGCTTCCGCCGATTCGATGGCGGCGATCGCGACCCGGGTGTGCTCGACCAGGATCCGCGCCGCATCGGTCAGCCGGACACCTCGGCCGATCGGCTCGGTCAGTGCCGTGCCCACCTCGCGCTCCAGCGTCGCGAGCTGCTGGGACACCGCGGAGGGGCTGTAGTTCAGCGACTGCGCGACCGCCGCGAGCGAGCCACGTCGCTCCAGTTCGTGAAGAACGATGAGGCGCTGCAGATTCAGCACGTCGCGCCTCCCGGAGCCGATCCTGCATTCATCAGGATTACTCATCAATATAGTGCAAAAAGAATCGCTGGACTGACCTGTCAACGGACCCGAAGATGGCAGCATGTCCGCGCGTGCCCCGTCCAGCATCCTCATGATCCTGGGGTCGTGCGTGTCACTGCAGGTGGGCGCCGCGATCGCCATCCCACTGCTCGCCGAGCTCGGTGCGGGCCTGACGACCACCGCTCGCCTGCTGTTCTCCGCTCTGCTGCTGCTCGCACTGCACCGCCCGCGCGCCTTCGGCTGGGATCGGGACACCTGGAAAGCCGTGCTGCTCTTCGGCTTCGCGATGGCCGGCATGAACGGGTTCTTCTACGCCGCCATCGCGCGCATCCCACTGGGCATTGCGGTCACCATCGAATTCGCCGGGCCGCTGCTGCTCTCGGCGGCATTGTCCCGGCGCCGCCGAGATCTGTGCGGCGTGCTCGCGGCGGCGGCGGCCATCGCAGTGCTCGGCTTCGGCGACCACGGCGGCGACCTCGACCCCGTCGGTGTCGGGTATGCGTTGATCGCCGGCGCTTTCTGGGCCTTCTACATCGCGGCGGGAAAACGGGTGACCGGGCAGATGCCGGGTCAGGGCACGCTCGCCGTCGGCATCCTCGTCAGTGCCTTCGTGGTCGCCCCCTTCGGCGCCGGATCCGTCGGCGCGTTGGCGTCCGCTCCGGCCGCCCTGTTGCCTCTGCTGTGCGTGGCCCTGCTGTCCTCGTTCATCCCGTATTCCCTGGAGTTCATGGCCATCCGGCGATTGAGCCCGCATGTTTTCGGTGTGCTGTTGTGTCTGGAACCGGTGGTCGCCGGCACCGCCGGCTGGCTGCTGCTCGGCCAGACCCTCACCTGGGTGCACGTGCTCGCCATGCTCATCGTGGTGGTCTCGGCCATCACCGTCACCGTGAGCCAACCGGCCCCGCCCGCGCACCCGCCGCCGGGCGACGAGGCGCCGCCTCAGCCGGTCGGGCAGGTCCCGGCCGCCTCGCGCAACACCTGCGCCGACGGGGCATCGACCGGCAGCCCGTAGCCGCGCAGCACCTCGGCGAACTGCACCGCGTACTGGCACCAGAACGCCCGGTTCTGCGGCATCCACACCGCCGGCTCACCATCGCCCTTGTCCTGGTTGGCCGCGCCGGACACCGCCAGCAGGTTGGCCGGGTCGTTGGCGAACCGCAGCCGCATCTGGTCAGACCAGTTGCGCGCGCCCAGATCCCAGGCCAGCGCCAGCGGCACGATGTGGTCGATCTGCACGGCTGCGCCGGTCTGATTGCCGCGCACGAAGGCGACGGTGGCGTCGGTGTACGGGTCGATCAGGGTGCCGGTCGCCACCGCCGTCGGGCACCGTTTGATGGATACATAGGACTTCTCGATCAGATCGCGGTCCAGGATGTCGTTGCGGGTGTCGCAGCCGTTGCGCCCGCCCGGGGCGTCGTTGTCGTCGTCCCAGGATTCCCCGAACGCCGCGCGCCGGTAGTCGTATCCGCGGATGCGCAGCGGGATCTCGGGGATGCCGGCCAGCGCGTCGACACCCGGGGCCACGGTGGGGGTCTCGGCCTCGGCGACGTAGCGCACCGAGTCCGCACCGGGTTGCGTGGTGACCTGAACCGCGACCAGCACCGCCAAGGCGGCCCCCGCCGCCAGCAGGCCGATCCGCTTCACGATTTGTCCAGGTACTGCACACGGTCTGAGTTGCGGAACGGCGCGGCCAGCACGTCCAGCCCGGGCTGGTACGGGTTGTCCGCATACGCCGATTCACAGAAGCTGCGGGCGTCCTGGATGACCCCGAGGTGGTCGGCCAGGGACAGGAACCGCAGGGTGGTGAGACGCCCGGACTGGTTGTAGCCCAGCACATCTCCCTCCTGTCGCTCCTGCAGGTCGAGATCGGCCAGCGCGAAGCCGTCCAGTGTGCCCGCCACCGCGCGCAACCGCTCGCCGGCCTTGGAGCTCTCCGGCATCCGGGTGACCAGCAGACACAGGCTCGGGTGCTGGCCGCGGCCGATCCGCCCGCGCAGCTGGTGCAGCTGGCTGATGCCGAACCGGTCGGCGTCCATCACCACCATCATGGTGGCGTTGGGGACGTCCACACCGACCTCGATGACGGTGGTGCAGATCAGCACGTCGATCTCGCCGGCCCGGAACGCGGACATCACCGCATCCTTCTCCTCGGGCGCCAGTCGTCCGTGCATCAGGCCGAGCCGCAGCCCCTTCAGCGGACCGGTGCTCAAACGTTGCAGCACCTGCAGCACGGTCACCGGTGGCGGACCGTGCTCATAGGCGTTCTTCTTGTCCGGTTCCTCGTCGATGCGGGAAGCCACCACGTAGGCCTGCCGGCCCGCCTCGACCTCCTCGATGATCCGCGCCCACGCCCGGTCCAGCCAGGACGGCTTGTCCTTGGTGAACACCACATTGCTGACGATGGGTTGGCGCCCGCGCGGCAACTCGCGCAGAGTCGAGGTCTCCAGATCGCCGAACACCGTCAGCGCGATGGTCCGCGGAATCGGCGTCGCGGTCATCACCAGCAGATGCGGGGTGATACCTCCGGTGGCCTTGGCACGCAACCGGTCCCGCTGCTCCACACCGAACCGGTGCTGCTCGTCGACGACCACCATGCCCAGCTGCCGGAACTCCACCGACTCCTGGATGATGGCGTGCGTACCGACCACGATTCCCGCTGTGCCGGAATAGATCTCGTCACGTGCCTGACGTTTCTGCTGCGCCGACATCGATCCGGTGAGCAGGGTGATGGCGGTGGCACCGTCCGCGGCGCCGAGTTCACCGGCCATCGCCAGCGGACCCAACACCTGCCGGATGGAACGGTAATGCTGGGCCGCGAGCACCTCGGTGGGCGCCAGCAGCGCGCACTGCATACCCGCGTCCACCATCTGCAGCATGGCCAGGATCGAGACGATGGTCTTACCGGAGCCGACCTCACCCTGCAGCATCCGGTTCATCGGCCGGGTGCCGGCCATCTCGCCGGAGATCACCTCCAGCACCTCGCGCTGGCCGTTGGTCAGCTCGAACGGCAACTGCTTGAGCAGGGCAGCCGCCAGCCCGTCGTCGCGGCGCGGAGCCGGCGGGCCGGTCTCCCCGAGTTCGTCGTAGCGCCGCGACACCAGCGCCCACTGCAGTCCGATGGCCTCGTCGTAGGTCAGCCGCTCCTGTGCCGCAGCCCGCTCGATGGCGTTCTCCGACATGTGCACGCCGCGCAGTGCCTTGTCCTCGGACACCAGATCCCATTGCCGCAGCACGGATTCCGGAAGCAGTTCGGGGATCGGGTCGAGCACGGCCAGCACCTGCTGCACGCAGGCGTAGATGTCCCAGCTCTGCAGCTTCTTCGTCGCCGGATAGATCGGGAAGAACTCCCGGTCGAACGCGGCCAGCACATCGGAACCCGATTCCCCGGATGCGTCGGCGATCTTCTTGAACGACCGGGTGCCGATGATGCGTCCGCCGGGCTCACCGATGACGAGGAACGCCGGATGCGAGAGCTGCACGGTGTTCCGGAAGTAACCGACCTCCCCCGACAGCATCACCCGGGTGCCCTCGGTCAGGCTCTTGATCAGATAGTCGGCGTTGAAGAAGGTCGCCGTGATCTTGGGGTTGCGCTCCCCGAGCGTGACCCGCAGCATCTGGCGGGGCCGCCGGCCGGGCTGCGGTTTCATCTGCCGCACATCGGTATCGGTGATGACGTCGACGAAGGTGACGTGGGTGCCCTCTTCGAGTTCGAGCGCCTCACCCTCTTCGCGCACGTTGATCCCGTCGCTGTACTTGCGCGGGTAGTGGCGCAGCAGATCGTTGACGGTGCGGATGCCGAAGGCCTCTTCGAGCTTGTCGGCGGCCTTGGACCCGATGATGGGCGCGAGCAGATCGTTGAGCGCGACCACGGCTACTCCACCCCGATCAGCAGGGCGTCACCACGGTGGTCGGTGCGGTAACTGACCAGTTCGGCACCCAGATGCCGTTGCCGCACATGGTCTCGCAAACGTTCGCCCACTTTCTCATCGATACCGGCGCCGATCAGCACGGTGACCAGTTCACCGCCGGCGGCGAGCAACAGATCGATCAGACCGGCCCCGGCGGCGGCCACATCGCGGCCCACGATCAACACCTCGTCGCCCGCGATGCCCAGTCCGTCACCGGGTTTGCAGGAACCCGCCCAGGTCAGCGCCTCCTCGGTGGCCACCCGCACCGAGCCGTGCCGGGCGGCCGCGGCGGCGCGCGCCATGGTGTAGCCGTCGTCGACGCCCTGGCGGGCCGGATCGTGTACGGCCAGTGCGGCCAGGCCCTGCACCATCGACCCGGCGGGCACCGGCACCACGTCGATACCCCAGCCGGTGGCCGCGGTGCAACCGGCGACCAACTCCTCGGCGGCGATGAAACCGTTGGGCAACACCATGATCTGCGCGGCGTCGGCCTCCACCAGGGCGCGCAGCAGCTGCTGGGCACTGATCGGGGACCCGTCCGCGGGGCGCAGCACGTGCGCGCCCTCACCGGCGAACAACGTTGCCGCACCGTCCCCGTCGACCACCGCAAGCACCGCCCGGTCCCGGCCGGCCTGGGCCGCCGGGCGGGCACCGGTGAGCACCGTGATCTGGATGCCGCCGAGGGTGCCGCGCGCCAGGCCCGCCTCCACGGCACCGCCGGCGTTGTCGGTGTGCACGTGCACCGAGTGGGTGCCGCCGCAGCCGGCGGTGATCGCCACCGAGTCGCCCAGCGCGTCCAGTGCGGTACGCAGCCCGTCGATGGCGTCGGGCCGGCAGCCGCTCAGCAGATACATCACCTCGAACTGCGGGGGTGCGGAAGCGGTGACCATCGGCTCGACGGGCTGGCCGGCGCGTTCGTAGGTCTCGCGCCGCGGCGCGGTGCCGACCAGCGTCGCGGTCAGCGCGTCCAGCAGGACCAGCAGCCCGCGCCCGCCCGCATCCACCACCCCGGCCTCGGCCAGGACCTCGAGCTGATCGGGGGTGCGCTCCAAGGCGGCCACCGCCGCGGTCGCCGCCGACTCGGTGACGGTCGCGATGTCGGCGCCGTCGGAGATCTTGTCGGCCGCTTCGGCGGCCGCGCCCAGCACCGAGATGATCGTGCCCGGCACCGGCTCCCCCATCGAGGCCACCACCAGACCCTCGGCGCGGTGCAGCGCGGCGGCGAAGGCCGGCCCGTCGATCTCGGTGGTCCGCCGGTCCGCGACGAGGTCGGCGAACCCGCGCAGGATCTGGGACAGGATCACCCCGGAGTTGCCGCGCGCCCCGCGCAGCGCACCGTCGGCCAGGCAGGCCGTCAGCGCGGGCAGGTCCAGATCCTCGCGGCCGTCCAGCGCGGCCACCGCCGAGCGCATGGTGAACAGCATGTTGGTGCCGGTGTCCGAATCCGCGACGGGGAAGACATTGAGCCGGTTGATCTCGTCGGTGTGGATGATGAGCTGGCCGACGGCGGTGTGGGCCCAACGCCGGAACGCGGGTGCATCGAGCCGCGCAGCCGACATCAATTCACCCTTCCAGCTCGGACCAGCCCGTGCGCGCAAGAATAGTCATCGCTGCCGACAGAACGGCCACAGCTGCACAGGTTGTGGACAGATGAGCGAGCGCAGCGAGCGAACCAACGGCACCGTTTTGGAGAACGACTGCCCGGGCCGGTATCCTGATCAGGTTGTCGGGTCACCCGTCATGTGGTCGTTGACCCCCAAGTACTGATTAACGAGGAGTTCTGACATGGCTGCCGTGTGCGATATCTGCGCTAAGGGCCCCGGCTTCGGCAAGTCGGTGTCGCATTCCCACCGTCGGACCAGCCGTCGCTGGAACCCGAACATCCAGAGCGTCAACGCCGTGACCCGCCCCGGCGGCAACAAGCAGCGGATGAACGTGTGCACCTCCTGCCTAAAGGCCGGCAAGGTCAGCCGCGGCTAGTTCCGCCCCGCGCCCGCGTGGCGGTCGCCCGCCGCCCCGCCCGATCAGGGCAGGCGCCAATCGATCGGTTCGGCCCCCAGCCGCGTCAACAACTCGTTGGCGCGGCTGAACGGCTTTGACCCGAAGAATCCCCGCGACGCCGACAACGGCGAAGGATGCACCGATTCGATGACGGCGCATCCCCCCTCGGCCAGCATTGGCTTCAGCGTCTGCGCATCGCGTCCCCACAGCACCGCCACCAACGGTTGCGGGCGCGCCACCAGTGCCCGGATCGCGCATTCGGTGACCGCCTCCCAGCCCTTGCGGCGGTGCGAGGCCGGGGTGCCCGGCCGCACCGTGAGCACCCTGTTGAGCAGCATCACCCCGCGGTCGGCCCACGGGCTCAGGTCCCCGGTGGACGGCGTCGGGTGGCCGAGATCGTCACCGTATTCGGTGAAGATGTTGGACAGGCTGCGCGGGATCGGCCGTACATCCGGGGCCACCGAGAAGCTCAGGCCGACCGCATGCCCCGGCGTCGGGTACGGATCCTGGCCGACGATCAGCACCCGCACCTCCTCGAACGGAAAGGTGAACGCCCGCAGGACGTTCTCCCCGGACGGCAGATACTGGTGCCCGGCGGCCAGTTCGGCGCGCAGGAACTCCCCCATCTCGGCCACCTGGGTGGCGACGGGTTCGAGCGCGCGCGCCCAGCCGGGTTCGATGAGGTCGGTCAGGGAGCGTCGTGTCACGAGCGCCAAAACTAGCGCGTCCCCGGGTCAGTAGGACTGCCAGCCCGGATTTCCCTGCCACGCCCGGCCGTCCACCACCACCCCGGCGGCGCCGTCGCGGACCCGGCCGATCACCCGCCAGCCGGCCGGCACCGCGGCCGGGAACGTCGCGACCAGAGCGTGATCCTCCCCACCGCCGAACACCCAGTCCCAGGCGTCCGTGCCGGTGGCGGCGGCCGCGCCGGCCAGCGCTTCGTGATCGCGGCGCAGGGCCTGCCTGGACACGTCGACCAGCACCCCGGAAGCCGCGGCGAGGTGCCCCAGATCGGCCAGCAGCCCGTCGGACACATCGGTCATCGCGGTGGCTGCGGCGTCGGCGGCGACCCGGCCCTGCCCGTACGGCGATCTGGGCACCAGATGTTGTTGCCGCAACTCCGGGTAGGCGTCGATTCCATTGCGCCACAACGAGTATCCGGCGCCCGAGCGCCCCAGGTCGCCGGCCACCGCCAGCTGGTCCCCCGGGCGCGCACCGTCCCTGCGGACCGGGGCGCGCCCACCGAGGTCACCGAGCACCGTCACCGACACCACCCACAGCGGGGCGCTGACCATATCCCCGCCGGCGATGCCCGCGCCGCAGCGCGCCGCCTCGTCCCACATGCCGTCCGAGAGGGCCTGAGCCGCCGCGGCCGGAGTTTCCGGCGGCGCCCCGAAGGCCACCACGAAGGCCGTCGGGGTGGCACCCATCGCCTCGATGTCCGCGGCGTTCTGGGCGATCGCCTTACGCCCGATGTCGTACGGGCTGGACCAGTCCAGCCGGAAATGCCGGTCCTGGACCAGCATGTCGGTGGACACCACGGTGCGGCCGTCGGCGGCGGTGACGACGGCGGCGTCGTCTCCCGGGCCGAGCGTCACCGCGGGCGGCTGCCGGCGCCCGGCCACGATCCGGTCGATGACGCCGAACTCCCCGACCTGTGCCAGCGTCGGCTCACTGTCGGCCATCTCACCGTCCTGTCTGGCAGGAGCCGGCCTGAACACCGGTGCGACCTGCGGTACGTTTGATCCCTGCGGCGCCGAGTCTATGCAGCAGAAATGGAGGCACTGGCAGTGGTAGAGGCATTCATGCTGATTCAGACCGAGGTGGGCCGCGCCGAGGTCGTCGCGAAGCAGCTGGCCGAACTGCCTGGAGTGCACTCGGCGGAATACGTGACCGGCCCCTATGACGTGGTGGCCCGCGTCGGCGCCGAGACCCCGGACCGGTTGCACGGTGAGGTGGTGCCCGCGGTGCAGCGCGCCGCCGGTATCACCCGGACCCTGACGTGTCCCATCGCGACCTGCCCGATCGCCGGGGCCCAGCACACCTAGAGTGACCGGTGTGACGCCCGACGAGCACGACGGACCGCCCCGGTCGTTGATCATCGCCGCGGTCGGAGTGGCCGTCGCCGCGGTGATCGTAGTGCTGACCTTCGCCGCCACCCGCCAGGCCGCCCCACCGGACCGGCCGGTGGCCATCGCCGCGGCACCCGCCCCCGACGCCGAGGGCCCGCAGTGCCAGGCGCTGATGGCGGCGCTTCCCGAACAGCTGGGCGATTACCGCCGCGCCGAGGCCGTGGACCCGGTGCCCGCCGGTGCCGCCGCCTGGCGGGCCGAGCCGGAGGCCGATCCGGTCATCCTGCGCTGCGGGCTGGAACGGCCTGCCGACTTCGTTGTGGGCACCCCGCTGCAGGTCGTCGACGCGGTGCAGTGGTTCCAGGTCAGCGCGCAGGGCGCCAGCACCTGGTATGCCGTGGACCGGGGTGTCTATGTGGCGCTGACGCTGCCCACCGGGTCGGGCCCCACCCCGATCCAGCTGATCTCCAAGGTGCTGGAACGCACCATCGGAGCCCAGCCGCTCGATCCCGGGCCGCCGCGCTGACGTTGCGTGCGGGTCAGCGCAGGCCGATGCCGCGGGCGAGGGCGGTGTCGACCATCGTCGCCAGCAGCGTCGGGTAATCCACCCCGCTGGCCGCCCACATCCGCGGGTACATCGAGATGGTGGTGAACCCGGGCATGGTGTTGATCTCGTTGATCACCGGCCCGTCCTCGGTGAGGAAGAAGTCCACCCGGGCCAGACCCTGGCAGTCGATGGCGCGGAACGCGCGTACCGCCAGCGCCCGCAGTTCGTCGGCGATGTCGTCGTCCACCTTGGCGGGCACGTCGAGTTCGGCGGCGTCGTCGAGGTATTTGGTGGCGAAGTCGTAGAAGTTGTCTTCGCGGTCGCGCACGCCGGCGACCCGGATCTCACCGATCTCGCTGGCCTCGACGCGGCCGTCCGGGAATTCCAACACCCCGCATTCCAGCTCACGACCGATCACCGCGGCCTCCACGATCACCTTCGGGTCGTGCCGGCGGGCGTCGGCGATGGCGGCGTCGAGCTGATCCCAGGCGGTGACCCGGCTGACCCCGATCGAGGAGCCGCCGCGGGCGGGTTTGACGAACACCGGAAGACCCAGGCGTTCCCGGTCGTCCAGCGTCAGCGTCTCCTGCCGGGCGCGCAGCACCACGTGGTCGCCGATCGGCAACCCGTCGGCCGCCAGCAGCTTCTTGGTGAACTCCTTGTCCATGCCGGTCGCGCTGGCCAGCACGCCGGCCCCCACATAGGGCACCCCGGCCAGTTCCAGCAGCCCCTGGATGGTGCCGTCCTCGCCGTACGGGCCGTGCAGTACCGGGAACACCACGTCGACGGTGGCCAGCACCTGCCCGGCGCCCTCCCCCAGCGACAGCAGTTCACCGCGGCGCACGGGGTCGGCGGCCAGCGCAAGCGCGGTGCCCGCGTCCTCGGTCACGTTGGGCAGCTCACCGGCCGCGATCGCCAGCGTCTCGGGACGGCCGTCGGTGAGCACCCAGGAGCCGTCCGGGGTGATGCCGACGGGGACGACTTCGAACCGCTGCGGGTCCAGATTGCGCAGGATGCTCCCTGCGGAAACGCACGAAATCCCGTGCTCGGAGCTGCGTCCGCCGTAAACGACGGCGACTCGGGTACGCGCATTCACAACCTGCAGAGGCTACCGGCTGCGGCCGCGGCCCGGCTTGTCAGGTGAGGGCGCGCTCGATGTCGGCGACGATGTCGTCGGTGTCCTCGATGCCCAACGAGATCCTGGCAAACCCGTCCGGCACCGGGTCACCCCAGCGCGCGCGGCGGTCGACGCAGGTGTGGATCCCGCCGAAGCTGGTCGCCGCGACCAACAGGGTGCTGCGCTCGACCAGCCGGTGCACGGCGTCGGCGTCGGCGAGTTCGACCGCGACCAGACCACCGAAGCGGCGCATCTGCTCCACCGCCACCGGATACGACGGATCCTGCGGCAGTCCCGGGTAGCGCACCGAGCGCACCACCGGGTGATCACGCAGCATCAGTGCGACGGCGTGCGCGTTGCGGCACTGCCGGTCGATGCGCAGGCCGGCGCTGCCCAGACTGCGCAGCACCAACCAGGCCTCGAACGCGCCCAGCACCGGACCGGTGAGCAGCCGGTCCCGCTCGATGGCGGCCATCAACTCCGGGTGGCTGCCCGCCACGTACCCGGCCAGCAGATCGCTGTGCCCGGCCAGCGATTTCGTGGCGCTGGCGACCACCAGGTCGGCGCCCAGTGACAGCGGTTGCAGACCCAGCGGGGTGGCCGCGGTGTTGTCCACGATCAGGGTGGACCGCCGCGACCGGCAGATGGTGGCCAGCCGGTGCAGATCCACCACGTCCAGGGTCGGGTTGACCGGCGTCTCGGCGAGCACCACATCGGCATGCGCGGCGGCCTCGCACATCTGCGCGGCGGTGGCCTCCATCACGGTGACGCCCAGTGGGGCCAGGTATTCGGCGGCGTAGCGGCGCACCTGGTAGTAGCCGTCGGCGGGGACCACCAGTGTGCTGCCCGGCTTGGTGAGCACCCGCAGCGCGGCACTGATCGCCCCCATGCCGGAGCCGAAGGTCAGCGCCGAGGCAGCGCCCTCCAGTTCGGCGAGCGCGGATTCCAGCTGCCGCCACGTCGGATTCGAGGCGCGGCCGTAAGTGTCCAGCGGTTCGGACTCGTCCGGGGACAGGTGATACGCCGAGGCCGGGATCGGCACCGGGGACACCGGCGTTCCCGGAATGCTATGCGCACCAACAGCGTTCACGGTGCGGGTGGAGTCGCCGTAGCCGTCCATGGGGTACCCCCTTTGCGGTCATTCCGGTTTGGTGCTGCGCCCGAGAAGCAACATGACGGCCTGTTCTACGGACAGCCCGCGGTGGCAGACCTGATGCACGGCGTCGGTGAGCGGCATCTCGACGTCGTAACTGGACGCCAGCGCGAGCACCGACTGGCACGAGGTGGCCCCCTCGGCGACATGACCCTGGGCGGCCCGCAGCGCCGACTCCATCGATCCGCCCCGGCCGAGCCGCTCCCCGAAGGACCGGTTGCGACTCTGCGGTGAGGTGCAGGTGGCCACCAGGTCGCCGACCCCGGCCAAACCTGCCAGCGTTGCCCCCTTGGCTCCCAAAGCGATTCCCAGCCGCATGATCTCCGCCAGACCGCGGGTGATGAGCGCGGCCGAGGTGTTCTCACCCAGGCCGACGCCTGCGGCCATCCCGCAGGCCAGCGCGACGACGTTCTTGCAGGCCCCGCCGATCTCGGCGCCGATCACATCGGAGTTGGTGTAGGGCCGGAAGTAGGCGGTGGAGAAGGCCCGCTGCAGGGTCACGGCGCGACCGGAGTCGGTACAGGCGATGACGGTCGCGGCGGGTTGCTCGTCGGCGACCTCCTTGGCCAGGTTCGGGCCCGACACCACCGCGACCCGCGCCGGATCGGCACCGGTGACCTGGGTGACGACCTGGCTCATCCGCATCAGGGTTTCCAGTTCGATCCCCTTGGCCAGACTGACCAAGGTGGCGTCCGGGCTGATCAGGTGTTTCCAGGACTCCAGATTGGGGCGCAACGTCTGCGAGGGCACACCCAGCAGGACCGTGCAGGCACCGTCGAGCGCCTCGGCCGGGTCACCGGTGGCGCGGATGCCGACCGGTAGCACGATGTCCCCGAGGTAATCCGGGTTGCGGTGGGTGGCATTGATCTCGTCGGCGAGCTCCGGCCGGCGGGTCCACAACGTCACGTTGTTCCCGGCATCGGCGAGCACCTTCGCCAGCGCTGTGCCCCACGCACCGGCTCCCATTACTGCGGCTTCGACCACGGCTTCACCCTAGCCGCACCGGGCAGACTGGCAGGATGGCGGATATGACGGGCAGCAGCGCGCGGCCGGGGGTCGGTTTGCTGATCGCGGTGAAGCGATTGACCGCGGCCAAGACACGGCTGGCGCCGGTGTTGTCGGCGTCCGCACGGGAGCATCTGGTGCTGGCCATGTTGATGGACACCGTCTCGGCCGCGGCCGCGGTGCCGGCCGTGAGTTCGATCACCGTGGTGACCCCCGATCCGGATGCCGCCGCGGCGGCCCGCGACCTCGGCGCGCACGCCCTGCTGGATCCGACACCGGCGGACCATCCCGATCCGCTGAACAACGCGTTGCGGGTGGCCGAAGCCGCCGCAACGGCCGCCAACACCGTTGTCCTGCAAGGCGACCTGCCGGCCCTCAAATCGGTCGAACTGGCCGAGGCGCTGGCCGCCGCCGAGCGGCACGAGCGCAGTTTCGTCGGGGACCGGCACGGCACCGGGACCTCGGCACTGTTCGCTTTCGGGGTGCCGCTGGACCCGCTTTTCGGCGCGGAATCCACACAGCGGCACGCGGATTCGGGGGCGGTGGCGCTGGCCGGGGACTGGCCGGGGTTGCGCTGCGACATCGACACCCCCGACGACCTGACGGCCGCGCTGACGCTGGGGCTCGGCCCGGCCACCCAACGGGTGGTGGGCGCGCTGCCGTGCACCGGCAGCGATGGCTGAGCACTGGTAAGCACGCTGCCGATACGCAATGATCAACTCATGACGGACGCCGAGACGACGACTACCGACGCCGACCGGACGGCGAAGAACGGTGTGGACGCTGCCGACCACCCGGCACCCGATGCGCCGCCGGCGGCCACCGCCGCCGCCGTCGAGGACGCCCTTCCCGAAGATCGTTATCTCAACCGCGAGCTGAGCTGGCTGGACTTCAACGCCCGGGTGCTCGCGCTGGCCGCCGACACCTCGCTGCCGCTGCTGGAGCGGGCCAAGTTCCTGGCCATCTTCTCTTCCAATCTCGATGAGTTCTACATGGTGCGGGTGGCCGGCCTGAAACGCCGTGACGAGATGGGCCTGTCGGTGCGGTCGGCCGACGACCTGTCGCCGCGGGAACAGTTGCGCCGCATCGGCGAGCGCACCCAGCAGATCTCCAGTCGGCATGCGCAGGTGTTCCGGGAATCGGTGCGCCCCGCGCTGGCCGAGAAGGGCATCCTCATCGTCAGCTGGTCCGAGTTGGAACAGGACGAGCACGCGGCGCTGGCCACCTATTTCAATGAGCAGGTGTTCCCGGTGCTGACGCCGTTGGCGGTGGACCCGGCGCACCCGTTCCCGTTCGTCAGCGGCCTGAGCCTGAACCTGGCCATCACGGTGCGCCACCCCGACGACGGCACCCAGCACTTCGCCCGAGTCAAGGTGCCCGACAACGTGGACCGGTTCGTGGAGCTGCCGCGGCGGGCGACCGCGGACGGCAGCCCGGGCCCGGTGCGCTTCCTGCCGCTGGAGGAGCTGATCGGCGCCTACCTGTCGGTGCTGTTCCCCGGTCTGGAGATCGTGGAGCAGCACGCATTCCGCATCACCCGCAATGCGGACTTCGAAGTCGCCGAGGACCGCGACGAGGATCTGCTGCAGGCGTTGGAGCGGGAACTGGCGCGGCGGCGCTTCGGGTCACCGGTGCGCCTCGAGGTCGCCGACGACATGACCGAGAACATGCTCGAGCTGCTGTTGCGCGAACTCGACGTGCACCCCGGTGATGTGATCGAGGTGCCCGGCCTGCTCGACCTTTCGTCACTGTGGCAGATCTACGGGGTGGACCGGCCCGATCTGAAGGACCGGCCGTTCGTGCCCGCCACCCCGGCCGCGTTCGGTGAGCGCGAGACCCCGAAGAGTATTTTCGCCACCCTGCGTGACGGCGATGTGCTGGTGCACCACCCGTACGACTCGTTCTCCACCACGGTGCAGCGGTTCATCGAGCAGGCCGCCGCGGACCCGAACGTGCTGGCGATCAAGCAGACTCTGTACCGCACCTCCGGTGACTCCCCCATTGTCAATGCGCTGATCGACGCCGCCGAGGCCGGTAAGCAGGTGGTGGCGCTCGTGGAGATCAAAGCGCGCTTCGACGAGCAGGCCAACATCAAGTGGGCCCGCAAACTGGAGCAGGCCGGTGTACACGTGGTGTACGGGCTCATCGGATTGAAGACGCACTGCAAGACCGCGCTGGTGGTGCGCCGCGAGGGATCGGCCATACGGCGGTACTGCCATATCGGTACCGGCAACTACAACCCGAAAACCGCTCGGCTGTATGAGGATGTCGGCCTGCTGACCACCTCACCCGACATCGGAGCGGACCTGACCGACCTGTTCAACTCGCTGACCGGGTACTCCCGCAAGGAGTCCTACCGCAACCTGCTGGTCGCCCCGCTCGGTGTGCGTCGCGGCATCATCGAGCGCATCGAGCGGGAGGCCGCGGCGCACCGGGAGCGCGGCAACGGGCGAATCCGGCTGAAGGCCAACGCTCTGGTCGACGAGCAGGTGATCGACGCGCTGTACCGGGCCTCGGCCGCCGGAGTGCGCGTGGAGGTGGTGGTGCGCGGAATCTGCGCGCTGCGCCCCGGCCACCCCGGGCTGTCCGAGAGCATCGTGGTGCGCTCGATCCTCGGCCGTTTTCTGGAACATTCCCGGATCATCCATTTCAACGCCATCAACGAATTCTGGATCGGCAGTGCGGACATGATGCACCGCAATCTCGACCGTCGGGTGGAAGTGATGGCTCAGGTCAAGGATCCGCGGCTCACCGCGCAACTGGACGAGATGTTCGAATCCACCATGGATCCCGCGACCCGATGCTGGGAGCTGCAGTCCGACGGCCGATGGACCGCGCTGCCGCTGCCCGGCCATACGGTGCGTGACCACCAGGTCGCGCTGATGGCGAAACACCGATCGCCCTAGCCTGACGACCTGTCGACCACTGACAACGTATGGGAGTTGATGTGTCGGACAGCTCGACCCGCAAGGACGTGAAGGTGGTGCACGCCGCCGGTGCGGTGCTGTGGCGCGAGCACGCGGGACGTACCGAGGTCGCCATCGTGCACCGGCCTCGCTACGACGACTGGTCCCTGCCCAAGGGCAAGGTGGATCCGGGTGAGGCCCATCCGGTCACCGCTGTGCGGGAGATCCGGGAGGAGACCGGCTTTCACAGCCGGCTGGGCCGTCGGCTCGCCGTCATCAGTTACCCGGTGGAGGACACCGTCAAACGGGTCGTGTACTGGGCCGCGGGCGCGCATGCCGGCGAGTTTCTCGCCAACGAGGAGGTCGATGAGCTGCTCTGGCTCGCGCCCGAGGAGGCGATGAAACGGCTGCAGTACCCCCACGACCGGAAGGTGCTGCGACGCTTCACCAAAGTGCCGGCCGATACCCAGACGACGATCATCGTGCGCCATGGCCGGGCCGGGTCGCGCAAGAAGTACAAGGGCGAGGACTGGAAACGGCCGCTGGACAAGCTGGGCCGCGCCCAGGCCGAATCCCTGGTGGGGCAACTACTCGCCTTCGGCGCCACCGAGTTGCACGCCGCGCCACGGGTCCGCTGCCAGCAGACCCTGACGCCGCTGGCCCAGGAACTCGGTGCCGAGATCGAGGTCGAATCGGCGCTGACCGACGAGGCCTACGCCGAGGATCACAAGACCGCCCGGGCCAGGATCCTGGAGATCGCGGCTACCGGCAAGACACCGGTGATCTGCACCCAGGGCAAGGTGATTCCCGACCTCATCGCCTGGTGGTGTGAGCGTGACGGGGTGCGTCCGGACAAGTCGCGCAACCGCAAGGGCAGCACCTGGGTGCTGTCCTCGGTGAGTGGCCGGTTGGTCGCCGCCGACCACATCGGCAGCCCGCTGGCCGTCAAGGCCTGAACGCAAGAGCACCCCAGAACCGAAGTTCTGGGGTGCTTTTGCAGTACTGCCGAAATTACTTGCGGCCGCCGCGCTTGGCCGGAGCCTTCTTGGCCGGAGCCTTCTTCGCCGGAGCAGCCTTCTTGGCCGCGGTGGCCTTCTTCGCCGGAGCAGCCTTCTTGGCGACGGTGGCCTTCTTCGCCGGAGCAGCCTTCTTGGCCGCGGTGGCCTTCTTGGCCGGAGCAGCCTTCTTGGCCGCGGTGGCCTTCTTCGCCGGAGCAGCCTTCTTGGCCGCGGTGGCCTTCTTGGCCGGAGCAGCCTTCTTGGCCGCGGTGGCCTTCTTCGCCGGAGCAGCCTTCTTGGCCGCGGTGGCCTTCTTGGCCGGAGCGGCCTTCTTGGCGGCACCACGCTTGGCGGGGGCCGCGGCCACACCGCGCTTGACGGCCGGGCCGTCTGCCGGGAGACGCTGCGCGCCAGAGACAACCGCCTTGAACTGAGCGCCGGGGCGGAAGGCCGGAACCGACGTCGGCTTGACCTTCACGGTCTCACCGGTGCGCGGGTTGCGGGCCACCCGGGCGGCGCGGCGGCGCTGCTCGAAAACGCCGAAGCCGGTGATGGTGACGCTCTCGCCCTTGTGCACCGCGCGCACGATCGTGTCGACGATGTTCTCAACCGCGGCAGTAGCCTGTCGACGATCGGTGCCCAACTTGGTTGTGAGTGCGTCGATGAGCTCTGCTTTGTTCATGCAAACCCTCCGAAGTCCAGTGGTCCACCTTGGACCGACTAGAGGACACGGTAAACCCATTGGGCACATATTTCCAAGAGCCACGCGCGGTTTCAAACGTAGCTAGCGGACATTTCTGCAATCCGGTTGGCCCACTTGGACAGTGGTACCGGCGTCCGAGAAAGGGGTTGCCGGGCCATATTTGGGGGCCCGGAACCGGCGAATTCAGGCCTGCAGAGTTCTGGGTTTCCAGCTCGGACGACGCCGCTCGAACTCCTGGATTTCGTCCTGTTTCCGCAGCGTAAGGCCTATATCGTCGAGACCTTCCAGCAGCCGCCAGGCGGTGTAGTCATCAATCTTGAACGGCACCACGACCGTTCCGGCGGCGATCGTTCGATCTTGAAGATTGACAGTGATTTCCAGCCCT
Source organism: Mycolicibacterium aurum (assembly GCA_900078775.1). GTDB lineage: Bacteria > Actinomycetota > Actinomycetes > Mycobacteriales > Mycobacteriaceae > Mycobacterium > Mycobacterium aurum_A. The sequence goes on along the minus strand of LT549889.1, from coordinate 1,031,527 downwards.
GGATTCTGCTCGATCAGCTTCCAAAGAAGTTCGACATCATCTTGTGAGACTTCGGCCGCCAAAAGGCCCGCCTTGCCGGCATTGCCCCGGAAAATATCGGCGAACCGCGGTGAGATGACGACCCGGAAGCCGTAATCCATGAGCGCCCAGACGGCGTGTTCCCGAGACGAACCGGTGCCGAAATCGGGGCCGGCCACCAAAACCGTTCCTTTGTCGAACGGCGCCAAATTCAGAATGAAGGACGGATCATTGCGCCAAGCCGCGAACAGGCCGTCCTCGAAACCCGTTCGGGTGACCCGCTTCAAATACACCGCCGGGATGATCTGGTCGGTGTCGACGTTGGACCGGCGCAGCGGAACGCCGATCCCGGTGTGGGTGTCAAAAGCTTGCATGTCCTGGTACTCCTAGCAGTTTGGGGCTGAGCCGGGGGTTCGGCCTATCGGCCGGCGGGGGCCAGATCGGCAGGGGAAGACAGGGTGCCGCGGACCGCTGTGGCGGCCGCCACAGCCGGTGACACCAGGTGGGTGCGGCCACCCTTGCCCTGCCGTCCTTCGAAATTGCGGTTGGAAGTCGACGCGCAACGCTCCCCCGGGGCGAGCTGATCGGGGTTCATTCCCAGACACATCGAGCAGCCGGCCTGGCGCCACTCGGCGCCCGCGGCGGTGAAGATCGCGCCCAGACCTTCGGATTCGGCTTGCTCACGGACCCGCATGGACCCGGGCACCACGAGCATCCGGACGCCGTCGGCGACCTTGCGGCCGTCCAGGATCTCGGCCACCACCCGCAGATCTTCGATGCGCCCGTTGGTGCATGAGCCGACGAACACCGTGTCCACGGCGACGTCCCGCATCGGGGTACCCGCCTGAAGATCCATATAAGCCAAGGCTTTCTCGGCAGCCTGTTTGGCGGCGTCGTCGAGCATCATCTCGGGGTCGGGCACCGTCGCCGACAGCGGAACGCCCTGTCCCGGGTTGGTGCCCCAGGTCACGAACGGGCTCAGGGTGGAGGCGTCGATGTGGACCTCGGTGTCGAATTCGGCGCCCTCGTCGGTGCGCAACTGGCTCCAGGCCTGCACCGCGGCATCCCAGTCCGCGCCGGTCGGCGCGTGCGGACGCCCCTTGAGGAACTCGAAGGTTGTGGCATCGGGTGCCACCATTCCGGCCCGGGCGCCGGCCTCGATGCTCATGTTGCAGATCGTCATCCGGCCTTCCATCGACAACGATTCGATGGCGCTGCCCCGGTATTCGATGACGTGCCCCTGTCCGCCGCCGGTCCCGATCTTGGCGATCACCGCCAGGATGATGTCCTTGGCGCTCACTCCGGCGGGCAGTTCCCCGTCGACGTTGACCGCCATCGTCTTGAACGGCTTGAGCGGCAGGGTCTGCGTGGCCATCACGTGTTCGACCTCAGAAGTGCCGATACCCATGGCGATCGCACCGAAAGCACCGTGGGTGGAGGTGTGACTGTCGCCGCAGACCACCGTCATGCCCGGCTGGGTCAGACCCAACTGCGGGCCGATGATGTGCACGATGCCCTGCTCCGCGTCACCCATCGGGTGCAACCGGATGCCGAACTCCTCGCAGTTGCGGCGCAGGGTCTCCACCTGGGTGCGCGAAACCGGATCGGCGATCGGCTTGTCGATGTCGATCGTCGGCACGTTGTGGTCCTCGGTCGCGATCGTCAGATCGGGCCGGCGGACGGGACGGCCGGCCAAGCGCAGACCGTCGAATGCCTGCGGGCTGGTGACCTCGTGCACGAGGTGCAGATCGATGTAGATCAGGTCGGGCTCTTTGGCCGCGCCCTCCCCCGGTCCGCGGGACACGACGTGGTCGTCCCACACCTTCTCGGCCAGGGTCCTGGGCTTGTTCTGCTCCATGGGTATCTCACTTCGACTCGGGCGTCCTGCCGTGACGGGCTGGCTATCTCACGATGCGGGACGCTAGTATCTCCCTGTGAGACAGGATAGCGGTATCGGCGTCCTCGACAAAGCGGTGGGCGTACTGCACACGGTGGCCGAGTCACCTTGCGGCCTGGCCGAACTCTGCGAACGCACCGGGCTGCCGCGGGCGACCGCGCACCGGCTGGCCGCCGGGCTGGAGGTACACCGGCTGCTGGCCCGCGACAACGAGGGACGATGGCGGCTCGGACCGGCGCTGACCGAGTTGGCCGGACACGTCAACGATCCGCTGCTGGCCGCCGGCGCCGTCGTACTGCCCCGCCTGCGTGAGCTCACCGGCGAGAGCGTGCAGCTCTACCGCCGGGAGGGCACCTCCCGGGTGTGTGTGGCCTCCCTGGAGCCGCCGGTCGGCCTGCGCGACACCGTCCCGGTCGGCACCCGGCTGCCGATGACCGCCGGCTCCGGCGCCAAAGTGCTACTGGCCTACAGCGATCCCGCCACCCAGCAGGCGGTACTGCCGGGGGCCAAGTTCACCGAACGGACCCTGGCCGAGGTACGCCGCCGGGGCTGGGCGCAGAGCGCGGCAGAGCGGGAGTCCGGCGTCGCCAGCGTGGCGGCCCCGGTGCGCGACGGACGCGGCGCCGTCATCGCGGCGGTGTCGGTGTCGGGACCGATCGACCGGATGGGCCGCCGACCGGGGGCCCGCTGGGCCGCGGATCTGGTCGCGGCCTCCGAGGCACTGACCCGCCGCCTCTGACTCGCCGCCAGGGTGATCGATACGTGGGATAAATCACGGTCGGGCACCGCGATCCGGCGGGCCGCAACACCGGCGGAAACGAGAAGAGGCCCAGGATTTCTCCTGGGCCTCTATCGCGTACCCCCGATGGGATTCGAACCCACGCTACCGCCGTGAGAGGGCGGCGTCCTAGGCCGCTAGACGACGGGGGCTAGAACATCTTCCGGTCGGAAAGCATAGCTCAGGCGGTCGTTCTCACCTAATCCGCTGCTGAAGACCGGAACAGCTGGGGTACCAGGACTCGAACCTAGAATGGCGGTACCAGAAACCGCTGTGTTGCCAATTACACCATACCCCATTTGATGCCTATCGCTGCAGCTCAAGGCATCCTTTTGACTCTTTCAGCCTAGCGGAGGATCGCTCCGCTGTGCTTTCCGGGCCGACGAGCAGACTACCAAAGATTTCGGACCACTTTTCACACCCCCACCCTTGCGGCGCGCAACCGGGCCAGACTGCGCTCGCGACCGAGCAGTTCCAGGGACTCGAACAGCGGCGGGCTGATCGTCGAACCGGTGACCGCGACCCGGATCGGGCCGAAGGCCTTACGCGGTTTGAGCTCCAGCCCGTCCAGCAGCGCCGTCTTGAGCGCTTCCTCGATGGCTGCGGTGGTCCACTGCGGCGCGGCCTCCAGGGCCGTCAGCGCGGCGTCCAGCACCGGCGCTGCCTCGGGCTTGAGTTCCTTGGCCGCCGCCTTCTCGTCGAGCAGGTAGGAGCCATCGTCGAAGAACTTCAACAGATCCCACGCATCGCCGAGCACCACGATGCGGGTCTGCACCAGCGCCGCCGCCTCGGCGAAGCCGGCCTCGTCCAGCCCGGTGTCGTGCCCGTGGGCGTCCAGATAGGCGCGCAGCCGCGCGGTGAAGTCCTCCGGGCTGAGCAGGCGGATGTGCTCGGCATTGATCGCGTCGGCCTTCTTCTGGTCGAAGCGGGCCGGGTTGGAGTTGACGTTGACGACGTCGAAGGCGGCCACCATCTCGTCGAGGCTGAACAGATCGCGGTCGTCGGCGATCCCCCAGCCCAGCAGCGCCAGGTAGTTGAGCAGGCCCTCCGGGATGAAACCCCGGTCGCGGTGCAGGAACAGATTCGACTGCGGGTCCCGCTTGGACAGCTTCTTGTTGCCCTCGCCCAGAACACTTGGCAGGTGCGCGAATTCGGGGATCCGGTCGGCCACACCGACACGGATCAGCGCCTGGTACAGCGCGATCTGGCGCGGTGTGGACGGCAGCAGGTCCTCACCGCGCAGCACGTGTGTGATCTTCATCAATGCGTCGTCGACCGGGTTCACCAGCGTGTAGAGCGGATCACCGTTGGCGCGGGTGATGGCGAAATCGGGCACCACCCCGGCGGCGAAGGTGGTCTCGCCGCGCACCAGGTCGGTCCAGGTGATGTCCGCGTCGGGCATCCGCAGCCGCAACACGGGCTTGCGCCCCTCGGCCGCGAACGCCGCCCGCTGCTCATCGGTGAGGTCGCGGTCGTAGTTGTCATAGCCCAGTTTGGGATTGCGGCCGGCGGCGAGGTGCCGAGCCTCCACCTCTTCGGGGGTGGAGTAGGCCTCGTACACCTCGCCGGCGGCCAGCAGCTTGGCGATGACGTCGCGGTAGAGATCCTTGCGCTGCGACTGCCGGTAGGGCTCGTGCGGGCCGCCGATCTCGGGTCCCTCGTCCCAGTCCAGCCCGAGCCAGCGCAGCGCGTCCAGGATGGCGTCGTAGCTCTCCTGGGTGTCGCGGGCGGCGTCGGTGTCCTCGATGCGGAACACGAAGGTGCCGCCGGTGTGCCGGGCGTAGGCCCAGTTGAACAGCGCGGTGCGCACCAACCCGACGTGCGGGGTGCCCGTGGGAGAGGGGCAGAACCGTACCCGGACAGCATCATTGGCGGTTGTCATTGTGTTCCTTGGTCCTTTTATTTCTGCTTGCGCACAACGGGATTGGAGAGGGTGCCGATCCCCTCGATGGTGATGCTGACGGTGTCGCCGTCCTCGATCGGGCCGACGCCCTCGGGCGTGCCGGTGAGGATGAGGTCACCGGGCAGCAGCGTCATGACCGCCGACACCCATTCGACGATGGCGCCCACATCGTGCAGCAGCAGCGAGGTGTTGGACTGCTGGCGGACCTCGACCTCGGGCTTGGAGTCCTCACCCTGGCGCATGACCTCGGTCCGCAGATCGAGCCCGGACGGATCCACCGCGGTCTCGATCCAGGGCCCGACCGGGCAGAAGGTGTCATGCCCCTTGGCCCGCATCCACTGACCGTCCTTCTGCTGCTGATCCCGCGCGGACACGTCGTTGGCGATCGTGTAGCCGAGGATGTAGTCGGCGGCCTTGGCGGCGGGCACGTCCTTGCAGGGGCGTTCGATGACGGCCACCAACTCCCCCTCGTGGTGCACCGGGTTGGCGTCGGCCGGCAGCTGGATGGGGACGTTGGGCCCGATGATGGCGGTGTTGGGTTTGAGGAAGATCACCGGATCCTCCGGCGCCTCGCCACCCATCTCCAGGGCGTGCGCGGCGTAGTTCTTGCCCATGCAGATCACCTTGCTGGCCAGGATCGGCGCCAACAGGCGCACGTCGGCCAGCGGCCAACTGCGGCCGGTGAACGTGGGATTGCGCGACAGATACTGTTCGGCGATCTCGCGGCACACCGCATCGGAGTTCGAGTCGCCCTCGATGACCACGAAGGCGACCCCGTCTGGACTGGCAATTCGACCGAGGCGCATTCGTCCAGCCTAATGAGGTCCCGCAACGTTTCGGCGCGCGGCGTCGGCCCGTCCCGCCACCGCCCACTCTGATTCCATATTATGAGATGCAGGTTCAATATCTTGAGATTCCCGTGGCACGATGGCGGTCATGGGCACCGCATCGATCGGCACCGCGCGACGGTGGTCGATGCTGGTGATCGCGCTCACCGCGACCACGTGCGCCAACGTCTTCATCAACGGCGCCGCCTTCCTGATCCCGACCCTGCACTCCGAGCGTGGGGTGGATCTCGCCACGGCCGGATTGCTCGCGGCCATGCCGAGTTTCGGGCTGGTGCTGACCCTGATCGCCTGGGGGTGGCTGGTCGACCGGGTCGGTGAACGGATCGTGCTGACCGTCGGCTCGGCGCTGACGGCCGCCTTCGCCTTCGGCGCGGCCTCGATGGACTCGCTGTTCGCGGTCGGCGCGTTCCTGTTACTGGGCGGGATGGCCGCGGCCAGCAGCAATTCGGCCAGCGGCCGGGTGGTCGTCGGCTGGTTCCCGCCCGAGCAGCGCGGGCTGGCCATGGGCATCCGCCAGACCGCCACCCCGTTGGGCGTCGGCCTGGGCGCGCTGGTGATCCCCCGCCTGGCCGAGAGCCACGGGGTCGCCACCGCGCTGCTGTTCCCGGCGGTGGTGTGCGTGCTGTCCGCCGTCATCTGCGCGATCGGGGTGCTGGATCCCCCACGGCCGCACCGCGCCGACGCACCGGCCGAACATCTGGCCAACCCCTACCGCGGATCGTCGATGCTCTGGCGCATCCACGCCGTCTCGGTGCTGCTGGTGGTCCCGCAGGGATTCATCTGGACCTTCACCCTGGTCTGGTTGATGACCGAACGCGGATGGTCGGCGGCGTCGGCGGGCGCACTGGTCACCCTCGCCCAGGTCCTCGGCGCCGGCGGCCGCATCGCCGCGGGCCGGTGGTCGGACGTCGCCGGGTCCCGACTGCGGCCCATCCGTTCCATCGCGGCCGCCGCATCGGTGACCATGGCGCTGCTGGCGGTCACCGATGCGCTGGACTCCCCGATCGCCATCGCGTTGATGATCATCGCCTCGGTGGTCACGGTGTCCGACAACGGTTTGGCGTTCACCGCGATCGCCGAGATCGCCGGGCCGTTCTGGAGCGGGCGCGCGCTGGGCACCCAGAACACCAGCCAGCATCTGGCCACCGCCGTCGGGGCGCCGGTGTTCGGCACGCTCATCGCCGCGGCCGGGTTCCCGGTCGCCTTCGCGGTGTGCGCACTGTTCCCGCTGGCCGCCTTCCCACTGGTGCCCGCCGATCCAGCACCACTTGAAGCCGCCGACTAGGGCTTCCCACACCGGCTTTCAGGACACGTCGGCCATGTCCCCGGTCTCCGGGACGCCGTCGACGAGCCCGTAGCGCAGATGGACGGTGCCCGCCGGACTGGGCGCCGGCGGTTGCAGCAGCGCGAGATTGGCAGGCACCACACCGTCGTCGAACACCTTCTTGCCCACCCCCAGCATGATCGGGTGCAGCCACAGGTCGATGCGGTCGAAGAGCCTCTCCCGCAACAGGGTCTGCACCAGGTTGAGGCTCCCGACGACCTTCACCTGTGCGTGCCGTTCCCGGATCTCGCGCACCGCCGAGGGCAGGTCTGCGCCGAGCAGGCTGGTGCCCGCCCAGGACAGGTCGGGTTTGCCGCGCGAGGCCACGTATTTCGGGATCCGGTTGAACAGCGTGCCGAATTCGTCGTCCTGGTGCGGCCAGTATGCGGCGAAGATGTCGTAGGTGCGCCGGCCCAGCAGCAGCGCGTCGGTGCCCGCATAGGCCGCCGCCACCTGGGCGCCGGCATCGTCGTTCATCAGTGGGGCCTGCCAGCCGCCGAACGGGAATCCGATCGGATCCTCATCCGGTCCGCCGGGCGCCTGCCCGACCAGGTCCAGCGTCGCGAAAAGTTCGATATCGATGAGTCCCATGACGGGTAGACCCACCGGGGTCGCCGGACTCATCGCCGCGGCAGAACCAGCAGCGCGGCGATCAGGAAGCACAGCGCCCCGATGAAGGTGCCCAGGTTGGCCAGCGGCTCGTCCAGGGTCGCACCGGACGTGTTCACGAATGCCGACACCGCCGAGACCCCGAAAGCGACAGAGCCGAGCAGATTGATCCAGCCGGCTTGCCGGTCGGCGGCGCTGCCTGCCGACCGGCCGAGAGCTGCCACCGCCAGCACTGCGCTGACGAGAAACGCCAGGGATCCGGTGGCGTCCGGCGCCCACACATCGTCCCGCTCGGCGTGAATCGTGTGCGCCCACACCGACGCCGCGGTACTCACGTTGAACAAGACGGTGCCGGCGAACTGGACGGCCGACGACCACCAACCGACTCCCCGGTCCGACAGCCTCAGCTGGATCCACGCGGCCGTGGTGAAGAACCACGAGCCGATGAAACACAGCGCATTCGCCGCACCGGCCCCGGCCACCGTGGCGACCCCGGGCGCCGTCGCGACCGCGAAGAATGCCGACCCGACGGCGAACAGCGTGCACTGCCGGCCGAGCGTCGCGAACGCCTGCATCAGCCGGCTTCCAGGTTCTCTGCACACCGCAGCAGCAGTTGCGCGAGCTGCGCCCGGGCCCGATCGTCCACACCATCGAGCATGAGTTCTTCGATCGCGAACACCGCATTGTCGGCGCTGCGTAACCGGATCCGCCCGTCGGCGGTCAAGCGCAGCGCTTGACTGCGCCCGCGCGGCGGACCCGCGGACTCCACCAGACCCGCGGACCGCAGGGCCGCCAGCAGGTCCTGCAGTGACTGACGGGTGATGAAGCACCGCCGTGACAGTTCGGCCGCCGAGGCGTCGGGTTGATCGGCCAGCGCCCGCAGCACGGCGTACTGCGCCATCGACACCCCGGTGCCCCGCAGCGCGGCGTCCGAACGACGGCGCAGCGCCTGTTGCACGCGTTTGACGAGATATCCGGGCGAGGTGTCCAGATCGAACGGATCCATGACAGGAACCTTACATTCGACTATGGTGACTCATGTAAGGAACCTGACACACGGAGGAAATCGTGACGACCATAGCCACCGGAAACGACTGCGCCACCCTGATCAACGTGTTCACCGTCGAACCCGCCCGGGCGACCGAACTCGCCGATCTGCTCACCGCCGCCACCGAACGGGTGATGCAGCATAAACCTGGTTTCCGCAGCGCGAACATCCACATCAGCGCCGACCGCACCCGCGTCACCAACTACGCCCAGTGGCGCGACGAGCAGTGCTACCGCGCGATGCTCGAAGATCCCGTCGCCCGCGAGCACATGGGCGCCGCCGCGGCCCTGGCGACGAGTTTCGACCCGCACCTGTACACCGTGCGTTCGGTGCACGAGCGACCCCACTGACCCCGGTGAACAGACGTGAATGGCCGCCAAAACCAGGGCGGTTTTGGCGGCCATTCGCGACTGTTCGCGGGAAAATCTAGAGCAGCGACAGGATGCGGTCGCCGACCTCGCTTGTCGACAGCTCGGCCTCGCCGCGGGTGGCCAGATGCTCGGCCACCGCCTTGTCCACCCGGGCCGCCGCGGCGTCCTCGCCGACGTGCGAGAGCAGCAGCGCCACACTCATCACCGCGGCCGTCGGATCGGCGATGCCCTGCCCGGCGATGTCCGGCGCACTGCCGTGCACCGGCTCGAACATCGACGGATTCTTGCGCGTCGCATCGATATTGCCGCTGGCGGCCAGCCCGATCCCGCCGCACACCGCCGCCGACAGATCGGTGATGATGTCGCCGAACAGGTTGTCAGTGACGATGACGTCGAACCGGCCCGGGTCGGTGACCATGTGGATGGTCGCGGCGTCGATGTGCTGGTAGGCGACCTCGACGTCGGGGTACTCCGCACCCACCTCGGCCACCACCCGCGACCACAGGCTGCCGGCGAAGGTCAGCACATTGGTCTTGTGTACCAACGTCAGATGCTTGCGGCGGACCTGTGCGCGGGCGAACGCGTCCCGCACCACGCGCTCCACACCGAAGGCGGTGTTGACGCTGACCTCGGTGGCCACCTCGTGCGGGGTGCCCACGCGCAGCGCGCCGCCGTTGCCGGTGTAGGGCCCCTCGGTGCCCTCACGGACCACCACGAAGTCGATGCCGGTGACACCCGAGAGCGGGCTGGTCACACCGGGATACAGCCGGCCGGGCCGCAGGTTGACATGATGGTCGAGGGCGAAGCGCAGCTTCAGCAGCAGCCCGCGCTCCAGCACACCGCTGGGCACCGACGGATCGCCGATCGCACCGAGCAGGATGGCGTCGTAGCCGCGCAACTCCTCGATGGTCTCCTCGGTGAGCAGTTCCCCCGACGCGTGGTAGCGCCGCGCACCCAGGTCGTACTCGGTCCGGTTCACCCCGGGCAGCACCACGTCCAGCACCCGCAGGGCCTGGTCGATGACCTCGGGGCCGATGCCGTCACCGGCGATGACGGCGAGCTTGTTCAGAGATGTCATGACAGGTCGACCACTTCCAGTGTGGTGGCGCCGACCGCCGAAGCGATCGCGGCGCGCACATCCTCGGGCACATCGGTATCCAGGCGCAGCATCACGGTGGCGCTGTCACCGTCGACATCCTGGCTCATCTGCGCGGCCAGGATGTTGACGTTCGCGCCACCGAGCAAGGTACCGATCTTGCCGAGCGCGCCTGGCTGGTCGGTGTAGTTGACGATCAGGTTGTGGCCCTCGGCGCGCAGATCGAGGCTGCGGCCGTTGATCTGAACGATCTTCTCCACCAGCTGCGGGCCCGACAGGGTGCCCGCCACGTTGATCGAGCTGCCGTCGGCGTGCACCGCGCGCACGTCGACCACGCTGCGGTGGTTCGGGCTCTCGCTGGCGGTGCTGATCTCGGCGGTGACGCCGCGGTCCTTGGCCAGCGAGGGCGCGTTGACGAAGGTGACCTGTTCGTCGACGACCGCGGAGAACAGCCCGCGCAACGCCGACAGCCGCAGGATCTCGACGTCCTCGGACGCCAGCTCGCCGCGGACCTGGACGGCCAGCGACACCGGGGCGGCATCGGAGAGTGCGCCGACCAGCAGACCGAGCTTGCGCACCAGGTCCAGCCAGGGCGCCACTTCCTCGCCGACGACGCCGCCGCCGACGTTGACGGCATCAGGCACGAATTCACCGGCCAGCGCCAGCTTCACGCTGGCGGCCACGTCGGTGCCGGCCCGGTCCTGCGCCTCGGCGGTGGAGGCGCCCAGGTGCGGGGTGACGACGACCTGGGGCAGGTCGAACAGCGGGCTGTCGGTGCACGGCTCGGTGGCGAACACGTCGAGGCCGGCGGCCCGGACGTGGCCGCTGTTGATCGCGTCGGCCAGGGCCTGCTCGTCGATCAGGCCGCCACGGGCGGCGTTGACGATGATGACGCCGGGCTTGGTCTTGGCGAGGTTCTCCTTGCCCAGCAGACCCGCGGTCTCCTTGGTCTTGGGCAGATGCACCGAGATGAAGTCCGCGCGGGCCAACAGCTCGTCCAGGTCGACCAGCTCGATGCCGATCTGCGCGGCCCGTGCCGTGGACACGTAGGGGTCGTAGGCGATCACGTGGGTGCCGAACGCGGCCAGCCGCGCGGCCACCAGCTGGCCGATGCGCCCGAGCCCGACCACGCCGACGGTCTTGCCGAAGATCTCGGTGCCGTTGAACGACGACCGCTTCCAGGTGCGCTCGCGCAGCGTGGCGTCCGCGGCCGGAACCTGCCGCGCCGCCGACAGCAGCAGCGCCAGGGCGTGCTCGGCGGCGCTGTGGATGTTGGAGGTCGGGGCGTTGACGACCAGCACACCGCGTGCGGTGGCCGCATCCACGTCGACGTTGTCCAGACCGACGCCGGCGCGGGCCACGATCTTGAGTTTGGGCGCGGCGGCGATGACCTCCGCGTCCACCGTGGTCGCCGAACGCACCAGGAGGGCATCGGCGTCGGCGACGGCGGCCAGCAGTTTCGGACGGTCGGGGCCGTCTACCCAGCGGACCTCGACCTGGTCGCCGAGGGCGGCAACGGTCGACTCGGCAAGCTTGTCGGCTATCAGCACTACGGGAAGACTCACGGGGCTACAGCCTAGTGTGTGACGTCGGCGATACCACAGGCCGCGTGCATTCGGCTCCCGAAACGAGCAGACACTCCCGCCGATGCTGTCTACTGGAGTGGTGGACGTCACCGTCGTCGGAAGTGGGCCCAACGGCCTGACCGCAGCCGTCATCCTGGCCCGCGCGGGCCTGTCCGTGCGCGTCATCGAGGCGCAGGACACCGCGGGCGGGGGTGCGCGCACCCTGCCCGACCCGGAGTTCCCCGGGGTGACGCATGACATCTGCTCGGCGGTGCACCCGCTGGCCTTGGCCTCGCCGTTCTTCGCCGACTACGACCTGCCCGCCCGGGGGTGCAACTGTCGGTGCCCGACATCTCGTACGCCAACCCGTTGCCCGACCGGCCCGCCGCCATCGGCTACCGCGACATCGCGCGCACCAGTGCCGAACTGGCCGACGGCGATTCGTGGCGCCGGTTGCTCGGCCCGCTGTCGGACGACTGCGACGGTGTGGTCGGCTTGCTGCTCGGCGACAAGCGGTCCATCCCGCCGTCCATCCCGGCCGCGCTGAAGGTGGCCCCGCGACTGCTGGCCCAGGGCACCCCGCTGTGGGGGACGCTGAAGGGCGAGGATGCCCGCGCGCTGTTCACCGGTGTTGCCGCACACACGATTTCGCGGATGCCGTCGCTGGTCGCCTCCGGGGCGGGTCTGATGTTGGCCACCCTCGGGCACGCGGTCGGCTGGCCGATCCCGATCGGCGGTTCGCAGGCCATCCCGGACGCCCTGATCGCCGATCTGCGGGCGCACGGCGGGGAACTCGTGCTCGGCGAGGAGGTCACCACACCGCCGGGCGGCGTGGTGCTGTACGACACCGCGCCGACCGCCCTGCTGTCCATCTACGGTGCATCGCTGCCCCCGCGCTACGCAAAGGCGTTGCGCGGCTATCGGTATGGGCCCGGGGTGGCCAAGGTCGACTTCGTGCTGTCCGGTGAGATCCCGTGGCGCGACGAACGGTTGGCGCTGGCTCCGACGCTGCACCTCGGCGGCAGCCGGTCGCAGATGGCGTTGGCCGAGGCCGAGATCGCCGCCGGCCGGCACCCCGAGTGGCCGATGGTGCTGGCCGCGCTGCCGCACCTCGCCGACCCGGGCCGCATCGACAGCGCGGGCCGACGGCCGCTGTGGAGCTACGCGCACGTGCCGGCCGGATCGACGGTGGACATGGCCGAGACCGTCACCGGGATCTTCGAACGGTTCGCCCCCGGCTTCCGGGACGTGGTGGTCGCGGTGCGCAGCGTGCCCGCCGCCGGACTGTCCGAGCACAACGCCAATCTGGTCGGCGGGGACATCGGCGTCGGCGGCAACAACATGCGCAGCGCGATCGCCGGCCCCACCCCGCGACTCAACCCGTGGTCCACCCCGATCCCGAAGGCTTACCTGTGTTCCTCGGCGGCCCCGCCGGGCGGCGGGGTGCACGGCATGGCCGGTTTCTACGCGGCCCGCACCGTGCTCAAACGCGAGTTCGGCATCCGTGATCTGCCTAGGCTGGCGCCATGACCGCCATCACCTCGACCGAACCGAAACTCGCTGTCATCTACTACTCGGCCACCGGGCACGGCACCTCGATGGCCGCCCGGGTGGCCGGTACCGCCGAGGCCGCCGGCGCGCAGGTGCGGCTGCGCCATGTCGCCGAGACCGCCGACCCGGAGTCCTTCGCGCACAACCCCGCCTGGACCGCGAATTACGAAGCGCACCTTGACAAACCGGCCGCGACGGGCGAAGACATCGGGTGGGCCGATGCGGTGGTCTTCGGCTCCCCCACCCGGTTCGGCTCCCCCGCCGCACCGATGCGGGTGTTCCTGGATTCGCTCGGCGGTTTGTGGGCAAAGGGCCAGCTCGCCGACAAGGTCTATGCCGGGTTCACCTCGACCCAGACCGCGCACGGCGGCCAGGAATCCACCCTGCTGAATCTGTATGTCACGCTGATGCATTTCGGCGGGATCATCGTGCCACCCGGCTACACCGACCCGGTGAAGTTCGTCGACGGCAACCCGTACGGGGTGGGGCTGATCGCGAACCGGGAGAACATCACCGACTTCGACGAGCCGACCCGCGATGCCCTCGACCATCTGGCCCGCCGGGTGGTCGGCGTCGCGAAGCGACTGGGCTGAGGGTCTGAAACCACCGCGGCCCGGGTACACCAGGGCGCATGGGCGAAGGTTCGAGTAAAGACGACAAGGTGTCGTGGCACGGCCACCGCCGGACGGTGCCCGGCACCGTGCAGGAGAAGACCACGAGGCGGCGGTCATGAGCTCCGTCGACGACGCGCACGCCCGGCCCGACGGCGTCGACGACGACACCGTCGACGCGGTCGGTTCGCTGTCGGAGGCGTTGGAGTACGTCGAGCGCGCCCGTGGGCATCTGTACACCTTCCATCAGCTGATGGGGCATGCCGACCTGTTGCTGGGCGAGACGTGTGACAAGCTGCGCGACGCCGGCCACCAGGCCATCGCCGAGCGGCTGGAAGAGGACATGGTCGGCCGCAATGTGCTGCAGGGCCGGTGGACGTTCCAGGTCGTCGAGGAGTTCGACGACTGCTACTGGTCCCGGTTCCGCGACCACGACAAGCAGGTGCGCGAGGAACTCATGGGTGGGCGTCGGCACGTCTTCGAGGCCGAGATGAAGGAGCGTCGGCGCACCCACGGCCGGCCGGGCCACGAGGCCACACCGTAGAAAGATTTGTGGAGTCTTACCCGTAATGGTTACGGGTAAGACTCCACAAATCGCGAGAGAAACCTAGGCGGTTTCGGTGATCGGCCGGTCGACCCAGCTCATCAGGTCGCGCAGCTTCTTGCCGGTGACCTCGATCGGGTGCTCGGCGTTGGCCTTGCGCAGGCCTTCGAGCTCGGTGTTGCCGTTCTCGACGTTGGCGACGAGGCGCTTGACGAAGGTGCCGTCCTGGATGTCCTTGAGGATGTCCTGCATGCGCTTCTTGGTGTCGGCATCGATGACACGCGGGCCCGACAGGTAGCCACCGAATTCGGCGGTATCGGACACCGAGTAGTTCATCCGGGCGATGCCACCCTCGTAGATCAGGTCCACGATGAGCTTGAGCTCGTGCAGCACCTCGAAGTACGCCATCTCGGGGCGTAGCCGGCCTCGACCATGACCTCGAAGCCGGTCTTGATGAGCTCTTCGGTGCCACCGCACAGCACGGCCTGCTCGCCGAACAGGTCGGTCTCGGTCTCTTCCTTGAAGGTGGTCTTGATGACGCCGGCGCGGCCACCGCCGATGGCGGAGGCGTACGACAGCGCCAGCGCCTGGCCCTCACCCTTGGGGTCCTGGGCGATGGCGATCAGGCAGGGCACACCCTTGCCGTCGACGAACTGGCGGCGGACCAGGTGGCCGGGGCCCTTGGGGGCGACCATGCCGACGGTGATGTTCTCGGCCGGCTTGATCAGGCCGAAGTGGATGTTCAGGCCGTGCCCGAAGAACAGCGCGTTACCGTCCTCCAGGTTGGGCTCGATGTCGTTGGTGAAGATCTCGGCCTGCGCGGTGTCCGGCGCCAGGACCATGATCACGTCGGCCCACTTGGCCACCTCGGCCGGGGTTCCGACCTCCAGGCCCTGCTCCTCGACCTTGACGCGGGACTTCGAGCCCTCCTTCAGGCCGACCTTGACCTGCACACCCGAGTCGCGCAGCGACAGCGAGTGGGCATGGCCCTGGCTGCCGTAGCCGATCACCGCGACCTTGCGGCCCTGGATGATCGACAGGTCCGCGTCGGCGTCGTAGAACAGTTCGATTGCCACTGATTTTCCTTCTCTTCTGTCTCTTGATTCGTTCTCTGAAGCTATTTGGCGGTGCCGATACCGCGCGGCCCGCGCGACAACGAGACGATGCCGGACTGCACGATCTCCCGAATACCGTACGGCTCGAGCACTCGCAGGAATGCCTCGAGCTTCTCCTGGGTCCCGGTGGCCTCGATCGTCAGCGACTCAGTGGACACGTCCACAACCTTGGCACGGAACAGGTTGACCGCTTCAATCACCTGGCTGCGGGTGCTCGCATCGGTGCGCACCTTGATCAGCGCGAGCTCCCGCGAGACCGACTGATTCTCGTCTTGCTCGACGATCTTGATCACGTTGACCAGCTTGTTGAGCTGCTTGGTGACCTGCTCCAGCGGGAAGTCCTCGACCTCGACGACGATCGTCATCCGGGACAGGTGCTTCTGCTCGGTGGCGCCGACGGCGAGGCTCTGGATGTTGAAGCCGCGCCGGGAGAACAGCGACGCGACGCGCGCCAGCACGCCGGGCTTGTCCTCGACGAGCACCGACAGGGTATGGGTTGAAATGGTCACGCGTGCCCTTCTTCCGAATCGAACAGCGGACGGATGCCGCGCGCGGCCTGGATCTCGTCGTTGCTGGTGCCGGCGGCGACCATCGGCCACACCTGCGCGTCGGCGCCGACGATGAAGTCGATGACCACCGGACGGTCGTTGATGGCACGCGCCTGGTTGATCACGTCCTCGACGTCTTCGGCACGCTCACAACGCAATCCGACACAACCCAGCGCCTCGGCCAGCTTCAGGAAATCCGGGATCCGGTGGCTGTGCGTGGACAGGTTGGTCTGGCTGTAGCGCTCTTCGTAGAACAGCGTCTGCCACTGCCGCACCATGCCCAGGTTGCCGTTGTTGATCAGGGCAACCTTGATCGGGGCACCCTCCAGCGCGCAGGTGGCCAGTTCCTGATTGGTCATCTGGAAGCAGCCGTCACCGTCGATGGCCCACACCTCGGCCTCGGGGCGGCCGAACTTGGCACCCATCGCCGCGGGGACGGCGTAGCCCATGGTGCCCAGACCGCCGGAGTTCAGCCAGGTCTTGGGGTTCTCGTACTTCACGAACTGCGCGGCCCACATCTGGTGCTGGCCGACGCCGGCGACGTAGAGCGCGTCGGGGCCGGCGATCTGGCCCAGCTTCTCGATGACGAACTCGGGGCTCAGGCTGCCGTCGCTCTGCGGGCCGTAGCTCAGCGGGTAGGTCGCCTTGATGCTGTTCAGGTACTCCCACCAGGGGCCCAGGTCCAGTGCGTCGCGAATGGTGCCGGCGCGGCGCAGCACCTCCAGCAGATCGGCCAGCACGTACTTCACGTCACCGACGATCGGGACGTCGGCGTGCCGGTTCTTGCCGATCTCGGCCGGGTCGATGTCGGCGTGGATGACCTTGGCGTCCGGGGCGAAGGAATCCAGCTGGCCGGTGACGCGGTCGTCGAAGCGGGTGCCCAGCGCGATCAGCAGATCGCTCTTCTGCAGCGCGGCCACCGCCGACACGGTGCCGTGCATTCCGGGCATGCCCATGTGCTGGGGGTGGCTGTCCGGGAACGCGCCGCGGGCCATCAGCGTGGTGACCACCGGGATACCGGTCAGCTCGGCCAGCTCCAGCAGTTCGGCGCTGGCCTCACCGCGGATGACGCCGCCGCCCACATAGAGCACCGGCTTGCGGGCCTCGGCGATCAGCTTGGCGGCCTCGCGCACCTGGCGGCTGTGCGGCTTCGTGTTCGGCTTGTACCCGGGCAGGTCCATCACCGGCGGCCAGGCGAAGGTGCACTGGCCCTGCAGGATGTCCTTGGGGACGTCGACGAGCACCGCGCCGGGACGGCCGGACTGGGCGATGTGGAAGGCCTCGGCGATCACCCGCGGGATGTCGTCGCCGCTGCGCACCAGGAAGTTGTGCTTGGTGACCGGCATGGTCATGCCGGTGATGTCGGCCTCCTGGAAGGCGTCGGTGCCGATCAGCGCCCGGCCGACCTGGCCGGTGATGGCGACCACCGGGATGGAGTCCATCTGGGCGTCGGCCAGCGGGGTGATCAGGTTGGTCGCACCCGGGCCGGATGTCGCCATCATCACACCGACCTTGCCGGTGGCGTGGGCGTAGCCGCTGGCGGCGTGGCCGGCGCCCTGCTCGTGGCGCACCAGCACGTGGCGCAGCTTCTCGGAGTCGTACAGCGGGTCGTAGACCGGCAGCACGGCCCCACCGGGGATGCCGAAGATCACCTCGACGCCGATCTCCTCGAGCGAGCGGACCACCGACTGCGCGCCCGTCATCTGTTCCGGTGCAACAACATTGGCCTTCGGCTCCGCCTTGGCGGGGGCCTGGACGCCGTTCGCGCGCTGGGTGGGTTCCGGCGGTCGCGTGGTGGGTGCGCTCACTTTTTCCTCGTTATCGGGTTGTTGCGATGATCTTGTGATGTTCGGTGACAGCAAAAAACCCCCGTCAGCGGAGTCCGCTGTACGAGGGTTGGCGCGTCGATGCTGTTGGCTAAGCCCGGCAGAGAGCTAGCGCGGCATCAACGCGCCAACCAATTACTACGAGCGTGTCCGGGGTGTACATAGTCCCTGACGGTAGCCGTCGCACTGGTCAAAGGTCAAATTGCCCCCGGTCGCGGCCCCTCGCGGAAAAGCCGGTCACACCGGCGATGAGAGGATGACGGGGTGAGTGCCCCCTCCCCACTTGTCATCCGCATCTCCCCGATGGCACACATCGCGGTGTTCTTCTTCTTCCTCGGCATCGCGGCGCTGGTGTTCGTGTGGCCCAGCTGGAGCCAGATCCTGTTCCTGATCCCGATCCTGCTCTCGGTGGCCATCGTCCGGTACCGCACGGTGGCCGATCGCGATCAGGTGACCGCGCGCACCTTGCTGCGCAGCCGGACCGTGCCGTGGACGCGGATCGAGGGCCTGCGCTTCACCCGGTCGGCCTGGGCTCGGGCCCGGCTCACCGACGGCAGCGAGATTACGTTGCCCGCAGTGACTTTCGCGACACTGCCGTTGCTCACCGCGGCCAGCAACGGCCGGGTTCCCAACCCATACGAATAAGAACGCGAGATGTGTGTCGGGCCTCAGCCCAGCGGGTTGGCGCCGTTGAGCAGCACCCACATCCCGATGCCGATCCCGACGCCGAGCAGCAGCGCCAGGAACGAGCCGACGAACGGCCGGCGGGCCCAGCCGCGGCCGGCGTCCAGGCCGTAACGGCCCGGTCCGGTCAGGGTCAGCGCGGCCGCGATCAGCACCAGGGTGACCTGGTGTTCATGTCCGGTCGGGATGACGAAGTCGACGAAGCCGACCCCGGGTTCGGCGGCGATGGACGCCAGCAGCGCGTTGACCAGGTAGGCCAGCGCGGCGGCCGCGGCCAGCGGGGTGAACAGCCCCAGCACCAGCAGCAGGCCGGCGCCGATCTGCGCGCCGGCGCCGACATAGGTGAGCAGTCCGGCGTGCTGGTAGCCGAGTTCGGACAGCGAGCTCTCGAAACCGCTCAGACCCGTCCCGCCGAACCAGCCGAAGATCTTCTGCAGGCCGTGCACGATGAGCAGCACGCCGAGGCCGACGCGCAGCAGCAGCAGCCCCAGATCGGTGGTGCCGCGCCGCCCGGCGGCGCGGATCTGCTGGTCAGCGTCGTGCGGGCCGATCTCAGTCGGCACCACGGGCGGCGCCCCGTACGGGTTGGGCTGCGCCGGTGAGACGTAGGGCAGCGGTTCCGGATCGTTGAGCAATCCGAAGGCGGACTGCTCGGGCTGCTTGGCCGCGCCGGTGGTGTCGTAGCGCGGGATGGCGGTGGTTTCGAAGTCTCCCCCGTAGTTCGACGAGGGCAGATCCTCTTCAGGGTCGACCAACTGCGCCGACGCCGGCCGTTGCCAGTCGGTCAGGTTCTGAGATTCAGCGGTCACGAATGCCAGGGTAAGTGCAAGTACGTGCAGAACTACGGATTGGCGCGGCGCTTTGCGCAGCGTATCCGCACTGTTGCCGAGTTGTGACCAGGCGGCCGGACGACCGGACACGGCGCCCCTTCGTGGCGCGGACTCCGTGACGATCCGTAATCTGGCCGCATGAGTCTGGGCGGACCGACGCGGAGCATGCCGGCGCGAGTGGGCGCGCTGCTGTGTGCGGCATTGCTGGTCGGATCGGGATGCGCGCGCTTCGACGACACCCAGTCCCAACCGTTCACCACCGAGCCGCGGATGGCGCCCCCGCCGTCCAGCAAGCCCGAACCGCCGCCGCCGCTGCCCGGCACCCCGTTCCCCAAGGAGTGCCCGGCGCCGGGCGTCATGCAGGGCTGCCTGGAGAGCACCAGCGGGCTCATCATGGGCGGCGACAGCCAGTCGGCGCTGGTCGCCGAGCGGACCACGGGCGTGGTCAAGCAGGTGTCGACGAAGGCCGAGCCGGTGGTCAAGCTGGTCATCCCGGTCGACGGATCCGGCGACGGCGGGCTGCTGGACATCGTCAAGTCCCCCACCTACCAGCAGGACCGGCTGATGTACGCCTACATCAGCACCCCGACCGACAACCGGGTGGTGCGTATCGCCGACGGTGATCCGCCGAAGCCGATCCTCACCGGCATCCCCAAGGGCGCTACCGGCAATGCCGGGGCGCTGGTGTTCACCAGCCCGACGACGCTGGTGGTGCTCACCGGTGACGCCGGGGACCCGGGGCTGGCAGCAGACCCGGGATCGCTGGCGGGCAAGGTGCTGCGCATCGAGCAGCCCACCACCGTCGACCAGGCGCCGCACACCACCGCGCTGTCCGGGATGGGCGCCGGCGGCAGCATGTGCGTCGACCCGTCCGACGGGTCGCTGTACATCACCGACCGGGGCCCCACCGCGGACCGGATCCAGCGCATCACCAAGGAGTCCGTCATCTCCACGGTGTGGACGTGGCCGGACCGTCCCGGGGTGGCCGGATGCGCCGCGCTGGACGGCACCGTGCTGGTGAACCTGGTGGACACCAAGCAGACGGTGGCGCTGCGGCTGGCCGCCGACACCGGTGCGGTCACCGGCGAACCGGAGGTGGTCCGCCAGGACAAGCACGGTCACGCGTGGGCGCTGGCGGTGTCCCCGGACGGCAACATCTGGGGCGGCACCGTGAACAAGACCTCCGGGGACGCCGAAAGGCTCGACGATGTGGTGTTCCCGTTGTTCCCGTCCGGCGGCGGGTTCCCGCGCAGCGACGCCGACAAGACCTAGCGATTCGGCGCGTTCGCGTTCACGTAGCGAACGCGAACGCGCCGACGTCGAAGGATCAGCTGCAGGCGGCGAGCACCAGTTCTCGGACCCGGGCGGCGTCGGCCTGGCCCTTGGTGGCCTTCATCACCGCGCCGACGATCGCGCCGGCCGCCTGCACCTTGCCGCCGCGGATCTTCTCGGCGATGTCCGGGCTGGCCGCGAGCGCCTCGTCGATGGCCGCCTGGATCAGCGAATCATCGCGCACCACAACCAGACCGCGGTCGTTCATCACCTGCTCGGGCTCGCCCTCACCGGCGAGCACACCCTCGATGACCTGGCGGGCCAGCTTGTTGGACAGCTTGCCGTCGTCGACCAGCTTGACCACCGCGGCCACCTGCGCGGGCGTGATCGGCAGCGCCTCCAGATCGACCTGTTGTTCATTCGCCTTCTGCACCAGGAAGTTGCCCCACCAGGCCCGGGCGGCCTCGCTGGAGGCGCCCTCGGCCACCGTGGCGGCGACCAGGTCGATCGCCCCGTTGTTGACCAGGTCGCGCATCACCTCGTCGGAGATCCCCCACTCCTGCTGAACGCGCTTGCGCGACAACCACGGAAGCTCGGGGATGGTGGCGCGCAACTGCTCGACGAGTTCGGCCGACGGCGCCACCGGTTCCAGGTCGGGCTCCGGGAAGTACCGGTAGTCCTGCGCGGTCTCCTTGCTGCGGCCCGCGGTGGTGTGCCCGTCCTCGTGGAAGTGCCGGGTCTCCTGGGTGACGGTGCCACCGGCGCGCAGCACCGCCGCCTGCCGGCGCATCTCGTAGCGCACCGCGACCTCGACGCTCTTGAGCGAGTTCACGTTCTTGGTCTCGGTGCGGGTGCCGAATTCGGTTGTGCCCTTCGGCTTCAGCGACACATTGGAGTCACAGCGCATCGAGCCCTGATCCATCCGCACATCGGACACGCCCAGTCCGCGCAGCAGGTCGCGCAGCGCGGTCACGTAGGCGCGGGCGATCTCCGGGGCGCGTTCCCCGGCGCCCTCGATCGGCTTGGTGACGATCTCGATGAGCGGCACGCCGGCCCGGTTGAAGTCGGCCAGCGAGGTGGTCGCGCCGGCGATCCGGCCGGTGTCGCTGCCCAGGTGGGTGAGCTTGCCGGTGTCCTCTTCCATGTGCGCGCGTTCGATCTCGATGCGCCAGGTGCTGCCGTCCTCGAGCGGCACGTCCAGGTAGCCGTTGACCGCGATCGGCTCGTCGTACTGGCTGATCTGGTAGTTCTTCGGCTGGTCCGGGTAGAAGTAGTTCTTCCGGGCGAACCGGCCCCACGGCGCGATGTCGCAGTTGAGCGCCAGCCCGATGCGGATCGCCGATTCCACCGCGGCCTGGTTCAGCACCGGCAGCGATCCGGGCAGGCCGAGGCATACCGGGCACACCTGGGTGTTGGGCTCGGCGCCGAAATTGTTCGCGCACGGGCAGAACATCTTGGTGGCGGTGGACAGCTCGACGTGCACTTCCATGCCCATCACGGGATCGAACTCGGCGATGACCTCGTCGTAGTCCAGAAGTTCGGCGGTATCGACAGACATGACACCGATCCTAATGGGGCGCCCCCGGGCCGAAGACGGCCCTATCAGCCGAAAAACTCCGCGGCGTCGTCGTAGCGGCTCTGCGGCACCAGCTTGAGCCGGCGGGTGGCATCGGCCAGCGACACCCGGCCGATGTGCTGGCCGCGCAGCGACACCATCATCCCGTACTCGCCGGCGTGCGCGGCGTCGGCGGCGTTGACGCCGAAGCGGGTGGCCAGCACCCGGTCGTAGGCGGTCGGAGTGCCGCCGCGTTGCACATGGCCGAGCACCGTGGTGCGGACTTCCTTGTTGATCCGCTTCTCGATCTCGACACCGAGTTGGTGGGCCACCCCGGTGAACCGGACGTGCCCGAACTCGTCGATGCCGCCATCGCGCAACTGCATCGAGCCCTCGGCCGGTTTGGCGCCCTCGGCGACCACACAGATGAAATGTGAATCCCCGCGCACGAAGCGTGCTTTGATCAACCGGCAGACCTCCTCGACGTCGAAGGGTTGTTCGGGGATCAGCGTCATGTGCGCGCCGGAGGCCAGCCCGGCGTTCAGCGCGATCCAACCGGCGTGCCGACCCATCACCTCCACCAGCATCACCCGCTGATGGGATTCCGCGGTGCTGTGCAGCCGGTCGATCGCCTCGGTGGCGACCTGCAGGGCGGTGTCATGACCGAAAGTCACGTCGGTGCAGTCGATGTCGTTGTCGATGGTCTTGGGAACCCCGACCACCGGGACGTTCTCCTCGGCCAGCCAGTGCGCCGCGGTCAGCGTGCCCTCGCCGCCGATCGGGATCAGCACGTCGATGCCGTTGTCCTCAAGGGTCTGCTTGATCTGGTCCAGCCCGGCACGCAGCTTGTCCGGATTGACCCGCGCGGTGCCCAGCATGGTGCCACCCTTGGCCAACAGCCGGTCATTGCGATCGTCGTTGCGCAGCTGGATCCGGCGGTCCTCCAGCAGACCGCGCCAGCCGTCCTGGAACCCGACCACCGTCGAGCCGTACCGCACATCACTGGTGCGCACGATCGCCCGGATCACCGCGTTCAGGCCCGGACAGTCACCGCCCCCGGTCAGGATTCCGATCCGCATGCGGACAATCTTGCCAGCTTCGGCGCCGCGCGGCGCGGTCACCGGGCCACGGGTGCGATTCCGGCGCCATGACAGCCTTACCGCGCGAGCCCGACCCGCTGATCGCGCCGGCCTTGTTCCTGAGTTTGTTCATCGCGACTGCCGTCGGTTTGCTGCCCGATATGTAACTGTGGTGCCCATGACTGTTGCCGAGCACGTCATCGCCACACTGCAAGCCAGCGGAATCACTCGTATGTATGGGCTTCCCGGGGACAGCCTGAACGGGCTCACCGATGCCATCCGGCGCGCCGGGAGCTTCAGCTGGGAGCATGTCCGCCACGAGGAGGCCGCGGGCTTCGCCGCCGCCGCCGACGCGGCGCTCACCGGCCGACTGGCAGTCTGTGCGGGTAGCTGCGGACCCGGCAATCTGCATCTGATCAACGGCCTGTTCGACGCCCAGCGCAGCCGGGTTCCGGTCCTTGCGATCGCCGCGCACATTCCACAGTCCGAGATCGGCTCGGAGTACTTCCAGGAGACACACCCCCGGGAACTGTTCCAGGAGTGCAGCGTCTACTGCGAGATGGTCACCACCGCCGAGTCCGCGCCGCGGATCGTGCAGATGGCGATGCGGGCCGCCGTCGAGGAGAACGGGGTGGCCGTCGTCGTGATTCCCGGCGAGGTATTCCTGCACAAGACCGACGCCCCCGCCGGCGCGGTGCTACCCACCCGCCCGGTCATCCGGCCCGCCGACGACGAACTAGCGCGTACTGCAACGATTCTCAATGCATCCGACAAGGTGACCATTCTCGCGGGCGCCGGGGTCCAAGGCGCCCACGACGATGTGGTGAGGTTGGCGGCCACGTTGGCAGCCCCGGTGGTACATGCGCTGCGCGGCAAGGAGTTCATCGAATACGACAACCCCTACGACGTCGGGATGACCGGTCTGCTGGGCTTTGCGTCCGGGTACAAGGCCATCAAAGAGGCCGAGGTTCTGCTCATGCTGGGCACCGACTTCCCGTACCGCCAGTTCTATCCCGAGAACGCCGTCGTCATCCAGCTCGATATCCGCGGACGGAATCTGGGCCGGCGAACCCGAATCGATCTGGGCCTGGTCGGCTCCGTCGCGGACACCCTGCCGGTGCTGCACCCACTGCTGCACACCAAGGCCGACCGAACTCATCTGGACCGGTCGCTGAACCACTACCGCAAGACCCGGCGCCGACTCGACCAGCTCGCGGTCAACGACCGCGACCGCGCTCCCATCCGCCCGGAACACCTTGCCGCCGTGACGGACCGGCTCGCCGCCGACGATGCGGTGTTCACCGTCGACGTCGGCTCCCCCGTGGTGTGGGCGGCGCGCTATCTCACCATGAACGGCCGTCGGCGGCTGCTCGGCTCGTTCAACCACGGCACCATGGCGTGCGCGCTGCCGCTGGCCATCGGCGCCCAGACCGTCGACCGCGGGCGTCAGGTGGTGGCCTTCGCCGGCGACGGCGGCCTGACCATGCTGTTCGGCGAGCTGATCACCCTCACGCAGAACCGGTTGCCGGTGAAGATCGTCGTGTTCAACAACTCGTCGCTGAACTTCGTCGAACTGGAGATGAAGGCCGCCGGGATCGTCACCTTCGGCACCGATCTGCACAACCCGAACTTCGCAGCCGTCGCCGAATCGCTCGGGCTGTTCGGTCGACGGGTGGAGCAGCCCGGGGACCTGGAATCGGCGCTCGTCGACGCCTTCGCGCACGACGGTCCCGCCCTGGTCGATGTGGTGACCGCACGCCAGGAACTGTCCATTCCCCCGGCGATCACCGTCGAGCAGGCGAAGGGCTTCTCGCTGTACGCGATCCGGACCATATTGGCAGGCCGTGCCGACGAGTTGCTGGATCTGGTCAGCACCAACGTGGCGCGCCGGATCCTGGACTGACCTACACCGCGGTGGGCAGCGCTCCCCGCGCCGTCTCGTAGGCCGCACCGACGCGGTACAGCCGGTCGTCGGCATGAGCCGGGGCCATGATCTGCAGGCCGACGGGCAGATTGTCCTCCGACGCCAGCCCGGCCGGCACCGACATACCGCAGTGCCCGGCCAGGTTCAGCGGCAGCGTGCACAGGTCGAACAGGTACATCGCCAGCGGATCGTCGACCTTCTCCCCCAGCCGGAACGCGGTGGTCGGGGTCGCGGGCGAGACCAGCACGTCGACCTTCTGGTAGGCCTCGTCCAGGTCGCGGGCGATCAGGGTCCGGACCTTCTGCGCCTGGTTGTAGTAGGCGTCGTAGTAGCCGGCCGACAGCGCGTAGGTGCCGATCATGATGCGGCGCTTGACTTCCGGGCCGAATCCGGCGGCCCGGGTCAGGGCCATCACCTCTTCGGCGCTGTGCGTGCCGTCGTCGCCGACGCGCAACCCGAACCGCATGGCGTCGAAGCGCGCCAGGTTGCTCGACACCTCCGACGGCAGGATCAGGTAGTAGGCGGCCATCGCGTGGTCGAAGTGCGGGCAGTCCACCTCGCTGACCTCCGCGCCCAGCGCGGTGAGCTGCTCGACGGCGGTGTTGAACGCGGCGAGCACACCGGGCTGGTAACCCTCCCCGCGCAGCTGCTTGACCACGCCGACCCGGACACCCTTGAGATCACCCTGGGCACCGGCGCGGGCGGCAGCCACCACATCGGGCACCGCGACGTCCACCGAGGTGGAGTCCCGCGCGTCGTGCCCGGCGATCACCTCGTGCAGCAGCGCGGTGTCGAGCACGGTGCGCGCGCACGGCCCGCCCTGATCCAGCGAGGACGCGCACGCGACCAGACCGAACCGGCTCACCGTGCCGTAGGTGGGCTTCACCCCGACCGTGGAGGTCAGCGCCGCCGGCTGCCGGATCGAACCGCCGGTGTCGGTGCCGATCGCCAGCGGTGCCTGGAAGGCGGCCAGCGCCGCGGCGCTACCGCCGCCGGAGCCGCCGGGCACCCGGTCGGTGTCCCACGGGTTGCGGGTCGGCCCGTACGCCGAATTCTCGGTCGAGCTGCCCATGGCGAACTCGTCCATGTTGGTCTTGCCCAGGATCGGGATACCGGCCGCGCGCAACCGCGCGGTGACCGTCGCGTCGTACGGCGGGTTCCAGCCCTCCAGGATCTTCGACCCGCAGGTGGTCGGCATGTCCGTGGTGGTGAACACGTCCTTGAGCGCCAGCGGCACGCCGGCCAGCGGGGACGGCAGCTGCTCACCGGCGGCCACCTTGGCATCCACCTCGGCGGCCGCGGCGAGCGCCCGGTCGGCGGCCACGTGCAGGAACGCGTGGTAGCGCTCGTCGGTGCCGGCGATCTGGTCCAGGTGCGCCTGGGTGACCTCGGTCGAGGACACCTCCTTGGCGGCGATCCGGGCGCCCAGGCTCGCGGCGTCCGCGCGAATCAGGTCGTTGCTCATGCCTCGACTCCCCCTCGCTCCGGTCCTCGCTGCGCTGCGATCCTCACTCGGGCTCGCCTTCGGGTGCTGCTCATTCGGGTTCCCCCAGGATCCTGGGCACGGCGAACCGGCCGTCTTCGGCGCGCGGGGCGGCGGCCAGCGCCTCGTCCTGCGCGAGCCCGGGCACGACGGTGTCCGGCCGGGTCACGTTGACGCTCTTGAGCGGGTTGTCGGTCGGTTCGACGCCGGTGACGTCGACGGACTGGATCTGGCCGACGTGGGCCAGGATGGCGTCGAGTTGGCCTGCGAAACCGACCAGCTCGTCCTCGGTGAGGGCGAGCCGGGCCAGTCGCGCCAGGTGCGCTACCTCGTCCCGAGAAATCTGTGACACGACAAAAGAGCCTAGTCGCCGTGACGTGACCCGGTCCCCCGGGTCGCTGCGCTCCGGCCCGCCGGGGCGAATCCCCCCGGGTGCCCCGCCCCTGAGCCTGTGACAGGGTGATGGCCGTGCCGTCTTATCTGCTGCGGGTCCAGCTCGAGGACCGACCGGGCAGCCTCGGCTCCCTGGCCGTCGCGCTCGGCTCGGTGGGCGCCGACATCCTGTCCCTCGACGTCGTCGAGCGTGGAACGGGATATGCCATCGACGATCTGGTCGTCGAACTCCCCCAGGGCGCGATGCCGGATTCGCTGATCACCGCCGCCGAACACATCAAGGGGGTCCGGGTCGACAGCGTGCGTCCGCACACCGGGCTGCTGGAGGCGCACCGCGAACTCGAACTGATCGACCACGTCGCCGCCGCCCACGGCCGCGCCGAGCGGCTGCGGGTGCTGACCGAGGAGGCGCCCCGGGTGCTGCGGGTTGGCTGGTGCACCGTGGTGCGGTCGGCGGGAGCCGGTGTGCAGCGCATCGCCGCCAGCAGTGGCGCCCCGGAGACCCCGGCCGAGACGGCGCCGTGGCTGCCGCTGGAGCACGCCACCGTCTTGGACGGCGGCGCCGACTGGGTGCCGCGGGTGTGGCGCGATATGGACATCGCGCTGGCCGCCGCGCCGCTGGGCGATCCGCACACCGCGGTGATCCTGGGCCGCGCGGGTGGCCCGGAGTTCCGACCGTCGGAGGTGGCCCGGCTCGGCTACCTGGCCGGCATCGTGGCGACCATCGTGCGCTGAGCGCAGCTGTGCGGTTGCTGTGAACGACCGGGTACGGTGGAGAGCACGCATCCGCTACCGGACCCGATGAAAGGTGTTGCGTGGGGGAACTACTGGTCGTCCTGGCCATCGCACTGCTCGCCGCGGGCGTCATCGTCTTTCTCGTCGCACGCAACCGGCCCAAGCAGCCCGCCCAGCCTGCCGCGCGTCAGGATCCGCTCCGGTTCGCTTCCCAGACAGAGACTTTCGGCCCGCGCCAGTTGGGGCCGGGCGCGATCGTCAGCTACGGCGGCATCGATTACGTGGTGCGCGGCTCGGTGACCCTGCGCGAAGGTCCGTTCGTGTGGTGGGAGCACCTGCTGGAGGGCGGCCCGGAACCGGTGTGGTTCAGCGTCGAGGAGGACGAGGGCCGGCTCGAGTTGGTGTGGTGGGTCAAGCGCCCCGGATTGCCCGCCGAGCCGGGCAGCAGCATCGAGGTCGACGGGGTCAGCTACTCGGTCGACGAGAACGGCCGGGCGTCCTACACCACCGAGGGCACCACCGGTCTGCCCGCCGGTGGCGAGATGGACTACATCGACTACAGCACCGCCGACGGCACGGCCCGCCTCGGCTACGAGCGGTGGGCGCCGACCATGGGGTGGGAGGCCTCGCACGGCACGCCCGTACGTCCGGGCGAACTGACCGTCTATCCGGCCCCGCCGGCCGGCTCCTAGGTACCGCGTTGCCGCTGCACCGACTGCACGTCCTGCCCGCCGATGTCAGCGGGTCCGGTCTGCGTCTGACGCTCAACGCCCCCGCGCCGGCACCGCTGGCGGCCTGCACGCTGCCCCACCCCGACGGCGCCGACCTCGTCCTCGGGGTGCTCGGCGCGTCCCACGTCATTACCGTCGCCGACCCGGCTCGACCGTTCTCCGAACAGGTTTCGTGCACCGTCCACGCCACCGGCACGGCGCTGCCGGACTCCGCCGAGGCGCCCGGGTACCGGCTGAGCTCGGACACCCGCCGCCACAGCGAGGCCGCCTTCCGCGATATCGCCGCCGATCTGCGGCACCGCTGTGAACGCGAACCCGGTTGGCTGGGCGGCAGTTTCCCCGGCGACGAGGCGGCACTGACCGCCCTGTGCGCCGCCCCGGACGGTCCCGGCTGGTACTGGCAGACCTGGCATCTGTACCCGGATGTCGAGAACGGCGGCGGGACGGTCGTGCACACCGAGAGCCGGTGGCGGCCGTGAGCCGCAATGCGCTGTTCGCGCTGTCCGGGATGCTGGTGGCGCTCGGCGCGGTGCTGCTGTTCGCCGGGATGGCGATGCTGAGCAAGGACATCCGCGGGCACGTCAGCGAGAACTACCGGCAGTACTCGGCCGACGGCGGTGACGGACGCTACGAATGCGCCGGCAGCCCCGCAGCGGTGGCCGACGACCTGGCCGGCTATGACGAGCCCGAGTCGCGGGCCACCGACCGGGGCAGCGAGTATCTGCGCTACCCCGACGACATCGTCATCGTCGGGCCGGAGGGCGGCTACCCCTGCAGCATTCGGGTCGAGGACATCAATTCCCGCTACAGCGGTGGCGGATTCATCTTTCTGGGTCCGGGGTTCACGCCGGGCTCGCCTGCGGGTGGCGCGGGCGGCAGTCCCGGCGGACCCGGCGGCACGAAGTAATGAACCCGATGACGACCCCGAGGACAAGGAGCAGCCGATGTTGATGGCAGTAGAGTTCGGCACCGTCGATGGTGGCGCCCTGGCCCAGAACGCGGTCGCGGCCATCCTGTACTTCATCGTCGGTATCGTGGTGCTCGGCGCCGGTTTCCTGCTGGCGGATCTGCTCACCCCGGGCAGCCTGCGTGATCTGGTGTTCGTCGAGCGCCGGCCCAACGCGGTGGCCGTCGCCTCGGGTATGTACGCCGCGTTGGCGTTGGTCACCGCCACCGCCATCATCGCCAGCTCCGCCGAACTCGGCCAGGGCCTGGTCGACGCGCTGGTGTACGGACTGGTCGGGGTGCTGCTGCAGGGCGCGGCGCTGGTGGTGCTGGAAGTGCTGGTGCCCGGGCGTTTCCGTGACCTGCTCAGCGATGAGAAGCTGCACCCGGCGGCGATCGCCACCGCGGTGGTCCTGCTCTGCGTCGGAGGGGTGAACGCAGCCGCGCTGTCATGACGGTGACGACGCGCTGGCGGGCCCTGCTGCTGGCCGCGGTGGCGGCCTGCGCGGCGTGCGGGCTGATCTACGAACTGGCCCTGCTGACGCTGTCGACCAGCCTGCACGGCGGCGGCATCGTGGCGACCTCGCTGATCGTGGCCGGCTATGTGGCCGCCCTCGGGGCCGGCGCGCTGCTGGTCAAACCGTTCCTCGGGCATGCCGCCATCACCTTCATCGCGGTCGAGACCCTGCTCGGCCTGATCGGCGGATTATCCGCTGCCGCAATGTATGTGGCGTTCGCATTCATCGGCGGTTCGCTGTGGGTGCTGGTACTGGGCACCGCGCTGATCGGCGCCCTGGTCGGCGCCGAGGTACCGCTGCTGATGACCCTGCTGCAGCGCGGCCGCACCGCCGGGGCCGCCGACGCCGGCCGGGTACTGGCGAATCTGAACGCCGCCGATTACCTGGGCGCGTTGCTCGGCGGGCTGGCCTGGCCGTTTCTGGTACTGCCGCAACTCGGGATGATCCGCGGGGCCGCGGTGACCGGGATGATCAATCTGGCCGCCGCGGCGATCGTGTCGATCTTCCTGTTACGCAGCATCATCGGCCGCCGTCAGCTGGCGGCGGCGCTGGCCGTGCTCACCGTCGCGGCGCTGACCCTGACCACGCTGATCGTGGCCGCCGACGGGATTCAGAGCACCACCCGCCAACGCCTCTACGCCGACCCGATCATCGCCTATCAGCGGTCGGCCTATCAGGAGATCGTGGTGACCCGCCGCGGCGCCGACACCCGGCTGTATCTGGATGGCGGACTGCAGTTCTCGACCCGGGACGAATACCGCTACACCGAGAGCCTGGTGTACCCGGCGCTCGCCGAGGACGTCCGGTCGGTGCTGATTCTCGGCGGCGGGGACGGCCTGGCCGCCCGGGAACTGCTGCGCATGCCGCGGGTGCAGCGCGTCGTGCAGGTGGAACTGGATCCGGCGGTGATCGAGCTGGCCCGCGGGCCGCTGCGGGACACCAACGCCGGCGCGCTGGACGACCCGCGGGTCCAGGTGGTCGTCGATGACGCGCTGACCTGGCTGCGGGCCCCCGCCGAGCTGCCCGACGGTGGATTCGACGCGGTGATCATCGACCTGCCCGACCCGGACAATCCGGTACTGGGGCGGCTGTACTCGACCGAGTTCTACCTGCTGGTGTCGCGGGTGCTGTCCCCCGACGCGCTGGTGGTGGTGCAGGCCGGCAGCCCGTTCTCCACCCCGAATGCGTTCTGGCGCACGGTGTCCACGCTCGGCTCGGCCGGGTTCGCGGTCACCCCGTACCACGTGCACGTGCCGACGTTCGGGGACTGGGGTTTCGCGCTGGCACGCCGGGGCGGCTCGGCACCCGAGCCGACGGTGCCCGCCGACGCTCCCCCGCTGCGGTTCTTGACCCAACCGGTGCTCGACGCGGCGACGGTGTTCCCGCCGGACAACGCTCGCCTCGAGCTGGAGCCCTCGACGCTGGACAACCCACGCATCGTGGAGGATATCCGGACGGGTTACCGCTAACTCTCCTCCGACTCCGACTCCGATTCCGGTTCGGGCCCCTCGTCCAGCAGCCTGCGGAACCCGTCCTCGTCGAGCACCGGCACCCCGAGTTCGATCGCCTTGTCGTACTTGGAACCCGGGGCGTCCCCGGCGACGACGTAGGAGGTCTTCTTCGACACCGAGCCGGCGGCCTTGCCGCCGCGGGCCAGGATGGCCTCCTTGGCCTCGTCGCGGGAGAACCCGGTCAGCGATCCGGTCACCACGATCGACAGACCCTCCAGGGTGCGTTCGATGCCGGCATCGCGCTCGTCGACCATCCGGACCCCGGCGGCACGCCACTTGTCCACGATGGCGCGGTGCCAGTCCACCCCGAACCATTCGATCACCGCCGCGGCGATGGTCGGCCCGACCCCCTCGACGGCGGCCAGCTTGTCCTCGGAGGCTTCGATGACGGCGTCCAGGCTGCCGAGTTCACCGGCCAGGGCACGCGCGGCGGTCGGCCCGACGTGCCGGATGGACAGTGCGACCAGCACGCGCCACAACGGCTGGGACTTCGCCTTGCCCAAATTGGCCAGCAGCCGTTTGCCGTTGGCGGACAGCTCACCCTTCTTGGTGGTGAACAGCTCGGTGCGCAGCAGATCCTCGGCGGTGAGCGCGAACAGGTCGCCCTCGTCGGCTATCACACCGGCCTGCAGCAGGGCGGTGGCCGCCTCGTAGCCCAGACCCTCGATGTCGAAGGCGCCGCGGCCGGCGGCATGGAAGACTCGCTCGCGCAGCTGCGCCGGGCAGCTGCGGGTGTTCGGGCAGCGGATGTCGGCGTCGCCCTCCTTGGCCGGGGCCAGCGTGGTGCCGCACTCCGGACATGTTGTGGGCATGACGAATTCGCGTTCGGTGCCGTCCCGGAGGTCGACCACCGGCGCCAGCACCTCGGGGATGACGTCACCGGCCTTGCGCAACACCACGGTGTCGCCGATCAGCACGCCCTTGCGCTTGACCTCGGTGGCGTTGTGCAGGGTCGCCAGCCCGACGGTGGACCCGGCCACCTTCACCGGCTCCATGTAGGCGAACGGGGTGACCCGGCCGGTACGTCCCACGCTGACCCGGATGTCCAGCAGCTTGGTGGTGACCTCCTCGGGCGGGTACTTGTAGGCCACCGCCCAACGCGGCGCCCGCGAGGTTGCGCCGAGGCGGCGCTGCAGGGACACCTCGTCGACCTTGACCACCACTCCGTCGATCTCGTGCTCGACGTCGTGGCGGTGCTCACCCCAGTAGGCGATGCGTTCCGCGACGGCGGCGATGCCCTGCACCTTCGCGGTGTGCGTGGACACCGGCAGGCCCCAGGCGCCCAGCGCCCGGTACGCGTCGTGCAGGGAGGCGGGGGTGAATCCCTCCACCTTGCCCAGCCCGTGGCAGATCATCCGCAGCCGGCGCCGCGCGGTGACCGCCGGGTTCTTCTGCCGCAGCGAGCCGGCCGCACTGTTACGGGGGTTGGCGAACGGCGGTTTGCCCTCGGCCACCAGGCCGGCGTTGAGTTCCTCGAAGTCGGCGAGCCGGAAGAACACCTCGCCGCGCACCTCGAGCACCGAGGGCACCGGGAATTCGTCTGTGCCGGTGAGCCTTTCCGGAACGTCTGCGATGGTGCGGGCGTTGAGGGTGACGTCCTCACCGCTGCGGCCGTCACCGCGGGTGGCGCCGCGCACCAGCACCCCGTCGCGGTAGACGAGGGCGAGCGCGACGCCGTCGATCTTCAGCTCGCAAAGGAACTCGGTGTCGGCTCCGGTCTCGGCGCTGATTCGTGCCGACCAGGCGGACAGCTCGTCGGTGTCGAAGACGTTGTCCAGCGACAGCATCCGTTCCAGGTGGTCGGCCGCACCGAAGTCGGTGGCGAAACCGGCGCCGCCGACCAGCTGGGTCGGCGAGTCCGGGGTGCGCAGCTCCGGGTACTGGTCCTCGATGGCCTGCAGCTCGCGCAGCAGGGTGTCGAACTCGGCGTCCGAGATGACCGGCGCGTCCTTGACGTAGTACCGGAACTGATGGTCACGCACTTCCTCGGCAAGTTCCTGCCAGCGACCACGTGTATCGGCGTCCGGTGAGCTCACTCTGGTCAGGCTAGTGCAGCCCGCCGACACGGATAAACTGCGACCTGTGCCGCATCCGGTGATGTTCTCCGACGACGATTTCGGCCTGGCCGAGGTGCGCGCGCAGGCGCTGGATTTCCCGGGGGCGTTCGAGAAGATCGCCTGGGGCCGGCCGGTGTTCTGCGCGACGAAGATGTTCGCCATCTACGGCGGCAACCTCAAGAGCCCGGACGGGATGGTGCCCTACCCCTACTCGCTGCTGGTCAAGGTCGACGAATCCGACCGGCGGGCCCTGGAGCAGGACGGCCGGTTCTATTTCCCGGCCTATCTGGGCCCGTTCGGCTGGTTGGGCCTGGACCTGAGCGCGGCGAAGGTGGACTGGGACGAGGTGACCGAGCTCCTCGACGCGTCCTACCGGATGGTGGCCCAGAAGCGGCTGATCAAGGAGCTCGACGCCCGCTAGCGGCACAGGAAACTCCCGACGTTTCCGAATATCCCGTTGAGCACCGTGTTTACGTGATAGACAGTTTTCGGGCACAGGCCGGTCACCCGGGGTGATCGGCAGTCGCACTCGGTTGGGGAGGAATTGGGATGCGCACGTTCTCGGCTCTGCGGTTCATGCCGTACCTGTCACGCACGGCCAATATCGCGGTGGTCTTCGTCGCCATCGCGGTGTTGGTGTTCTTGTCCAGCATCGGCGCCGGGGTGCGACTGATGGCGGGAACGGTGCTGGTGATGGGCGGGAACAGCAATCCCAACAGTACGGGCATGGAACACGGTCTGGGCGGTAGCCCGCTGCCGCCCGGCACCCCCAACAACACCGGATTCCCGTCCGGGGTGCCCGGCAAGGGCTACTTCGACCCGAACAATTCGGACTCGCCGTACTTCGGCTACACCTATCAGCCGGTGCCGTGGCCGTCACAATTCCCGCTCTCCACCGGGTGGGACGGCAAGACCACCTTCGAGCAGTCCCAGCGCGGCGGCCTCACCGCACTGCAGACCGCGATCGACGCCGCGCTGCAGAACGGCGAGCCGGTGACGGCGGTGGGTTACTCATCGAGCGCCAACGTCGTCGTCCGGGAGTTGCGGCACCTGAAGTCGATCGGCTCACCGAACGCCGACCTGCTGAGCTTCATCATGGTGGCCGGCATGAACCGGCCCAACGGCGGCCTGGCGCAACGCTTCCCGGGATTGTTCATCCCGTTCTTCGGCGTCAAGCTGGACGGCTCCGCGCCGTCGGACAATGCCTACGAGACCCTGGACGTCAGCTGGGAATACGACACCATCGCGGATTTCCCCAACTACCCGCTCAATCTGTTGGCGACGCTGAACGCGCTGATGGGCTTCACCCTGCACATCAACTACCTGGCGGCCGACCTGAGTGGCCCGCGAGCCCGCCCGGACTATTTCGATCCCGAGAGCAACACCACCTACGTCACGCTCGCCGCGCCGTACCTGCCGCTGCTGCTGCCGCTGCGACTGCTGGGCGTGCCCAAGCAGCTGATCGACCTGGTCGAACCGGCCCTGAAGGTACTCGTCGATCTGGGTTACAACCGGGCGATCAACCCGGGCACCCCCACCCCGGCCTCGCTGCTGCCGACGCCGCAGCGGTTGCTCGCGCTGCCGTTCGAGCTGCTCGACGCCATCGGCCTCGGGATCCGGCGCGCACTGAACCCGGGCTGGGACAAGGTCACAACTCCGGATCCGGAGGTCGAGGGCGCCCTGATGGCGGCGGCGCGGCTGGCCTCCGGTGATGCGGCGCTGGGGACCGACGAGATCGTCGACGCGGCGGCGGAGGCGAACGACGCCGAGGCGAACGAGGCGGCCGCCGGACCCGAAAGCACCGGTGCCGCCGACGAGGCCGTCGAGGTGATCGAGCCCGCCGAGGCTGTCGAACCGGTCCAGACCGCCGTCGAGAGCGGTCCGGCCGTGGAGCAGCCGGAAGCCATCGAACTCGAATCCGAACTTCCCGAGCCCACCTCGATCACCACCCGGCAGCGCAACCGCGGCGCCGAGGCCGCCGAGGATCTGGCGTCCACCACCAAGGAGGACGAGCCGGCCGAGGCGGCGCGCAGCGACGAGCCCGCCGGGACGACCGCACGCCGGGACACCTCCGATGAGGATTCGTCGGCGGCCTCCCCCGAGACGAAGCCCGCCGACACGACCGGGAAGACGGACAACGCCGCCTGACCGGCACCGCCTCCCTAGGTGGATTTCAGGAATCCGCGCAGCCGGTCCAGCACCAACTCGGGGCGTTGTTCGACGATCCAGTGCCCCACTCCGGGCACGAGTTCGACCTCGAAGTCCGAGCAGTGCTCGGGTAGCACCCGCAGCAGGTCCGGGGTGAGCACGGAGTCGTCGGTGCCGTGCAGCCAGCGCACCGGCACCGCGACATGGTGGTCGTCGTACTCGCCGCGCATCCAGCGGGCGGCCTCGCGGGTCTGGAAGGTGCGATACCAACGCGAGCCCGCCTCGGCGTATCCCGGACGGCGCATGCAGGCGACGTAGAAGTCGATGTCCTCGGCCGGGGTCCGGAAATCGCCGCCCACCCAGGAGCCGAGCAGTTTGAAGAACCGCGCCTTGGGGTCGGCGATCACCTTCGGACCGATCACCGGCAGCAGCATCGGGATCTGGTACCACATCCGCCACAGGTTGAGCAGCGCCGTCCGGTCGTGCTTGAGCCAGGGCACGGCGGTGTTGAGACCCATGAACGCGGCCACCTTCTCCGGGTGGCGGAGCATGAAGATGGTGGCGACCGGCCCGCCCCAGTCGTGGGCCACCAGCTTGACCGGGCCGATCCCGAGCCGGTCGCAGACCGCGGCGAGGTCGTCGGCCATGTCGTTCTTGCGGTAGCGGTCGTCGGGCGCCGAACTCCAGCCCGCCCCGCGCAGGTCCGGGCACAGCACCCGGTACCCGTCCGCGGCGAGCGGGCCGATCAGCTCATGCCATTCCCACCAGTTCTGCGGGAAGCCGTGCACCAGCATGACCGGCGGGCCCTCGGCCGGTCCGGCGTCGGCGACGTGGATGGTCACACCGGCACCGAGATCGACATAGCGATGCGTGACGCCGGGAAGGTCGGGCGGGTTGTCCATGACGCCAATGTACGTTATCCAGTACCGCCGGTACCGTATGGGCGTTCTCGGGTGGACGCTCCGACCGGCAACACCTGCTCCCAACCCACTTGACTCGACCTACAGTCGGCTAAACGTGCGGCTGGACCCCGGCCGCGCGCGCGGCCCGGGCCTGCCGGTAGCCCAGCGCCGCCCCGGCCACCGGGATCAGCAGCAGCCCGAGCACACCGAACAGGGATGTCATGGGTTGTCCGGGGCGGCGGTCCGCTGCCCGCGGCGGCGCGGTCAGGGCCACCTCGACGACGCGGGGCACCGAGACGCGCCACGGCGACAACGGCACGGGCGCCGGTTCCGGCGCTGCGACCGGGACTGCGGCGGGGACGCTGCCCGGCGCATCGGCCGTCGACTGCGGGCCGGGCGGCTCCGGGGCGGGATCGGGGACCGGGTCCTGGAGGCCCACCGGCGCCGGCCGTCCCGGCCCCGCGATCGCGGGTGCTGGAACGGCTTGCCGGCCCGAACCGCCGGTGCCGGTGCCCCGGGCGGATCGGGTCTCGCGCACGGTGCGGGGGCCCTCGGGCGTACTCACCGACGGCCGTTCGGTCTCGACCGCGGCGGTCCCGGATGTCGCCGGCGCACCGGTGCGCGCGGCCGCGTCGGTCCCGGTGCTGCGCAGCGTGTTCTGGGTGGCTGTCACGGTCAGCGACGGGCCCGCGTCGATCCATTCGGTCGCCGGCAACTCACCCTTGGGGGTGTCGGAGCTGGGTGCGTCCCGCTCGGGAGCAGCAGCCTTGGGAGCGGGGCCTCGGGGGCAGCAGCCTTGGGAGCGGGGGCCTTGCCGCCGCGCGGATCATTGCTGGACCCACGGCCGCGGGGAGTGTCGGTGCCGCGGCCCCTGGAGTCATCCCGGGAACTGGACTGCCCGGAATGCGATCCGCGCGACCCCGGATCGGCGGCGGTGACCGGGACCGGCCCGATGAACAGCGTCAATGCAACCGTCGCCCCAGCGCCGGTCGTCATCAACCGCTTCCACAGAACCACGAGCCCCCTCACCGCTCGGCACAGCTTACGCCTCGGTCGTGTTTGCCGGTCAGATTCCCTCCGGATCGACGGCCAATCCGTCGGCTGCCTTCTGCACCAGACCGACCGCGGTGCGGGCCCACCGTTCGGTCCCGCCGGCCAACCCGCAGGCAGGCGTGATACCAATCCGCTCGCGCAACACCGAGCGCGCAAACCCCAGCCGATCGGTGACCGCGGCGGCCGCCTCGGCGACGTGTTCGGGCTCCCAACGCTGTTGCTGGGCGGTGCCCGGCAGCACCCCGAGCAACACCGTCCGCCCGGACTCCACGAACTCCCCCACCCCGTCCAGATCGGCGGGCTGCAGCGTCGCCACGTCCACCGACAACGCCCGCAACCCGCTGCGCTGCAACAGCTTCCACGGCAGGCCGGGAGCACAGCAATGCAAGGCGACCTCGCCACCGACGGCGTCGACGAAGCTGTCGAGCAGGGGCGCTGCCACCTGCTCGTCCAGCGGCGCCACCGGCGACAGGCCGGTCACCCCGGCGAGCCGGCCGGCCAGCGCGTCCGGCAGGGACGGCTCGTCCAGCTGCACCACGACCTCGGTGCCCAACCGCCGGGCCACCTCGGCCCGGTGTGCGCTCAGCCCTCGGCCAGCGAGCCCGCCAGATCCCGCAGCGCGCCGCGGTCGCTGATGGCGCGGTGACCGTTGGCCAACTCCAGCTGCGCGGCCAGTGTGATCGGTCCGGCCGCCTGTACCTTGACCACCCGACCGGAGCCGGGCAGGCCGGCCTTCTCCCAGGCCTCCTCCAGCGCGTCCAGGTCCTCGTTGAGCATGCTCACCGCGCGCCGCAACACCGAGCTGCGCCCCGGCGCGATCCGGTAGGACCGCGCCACGGTGTCGATGCCGATGTCCACCAACAGCGCCCCGGCCCGCCCGATCAGATCCGCGCCCACCCCGCGGGCCGGCAGCTCGACCAGATGCGGCAGCGTGTGCAGCTCCCCCACGATGATCTCGGCGGCCTCCCGCACGGAAGTACCCGGCCAGGAACCGATACCGGTGGCGGCAGCGAAATGACTCACGCGGCCAACCGTATTCGATGCCCGGTCAACGGGTGACGGTGGCGCTGGCGAGGACCTCGTCGCCGGCCGGATCCGGCCGGTAGAGCACCATGGTCTGCCCGGGCGCCACGCCGCGCAGCGGCGTGCGCAGGTCGGCGACCAGCTTGCCGTCGCGCAGTTCGACGACCGCCTCGGCCAGGCCGCCGTGCGCGCGCACCTGCACCACACCCTCGACCGGCCCGGTCAGCGGGGTGCCGCCGGTGAACACCGGGTCCAGCCCGGTCAGCGTCGACACGTCCAGCTCCTCGGCGGGACCGACCCGCACCTGTCCGGTCTCGGCGTCGATGCCGGTGACATAGCGGGGCTGCCCGTCGCGGCCCGGTCCCGCGATGCCCAGCCCCTTGCGCTGGCCGATGGTGAACCCGTGCACCCCGTCGTGTTCGGCGAGCACGGCGCCGGCCGAGTCGACGACCGCGCCGCGGCGCACCCCGATCTTGGCGCCGAGGAACGCCCGGGTGTCCCCGGACGGGATGAAGCAGATGTCATGGCTGTCGGGCTTGTCGGCCACGGACAGGCCCCGGCGGGCGGCCTCGGCGCGGATCTCCGACTTGGGGGTGTCCCCGATCGGGAACAGGGCGTGGCGCAGCTGTTCGGCGGTCAGCACGCCGAGCACGTAGGACTGGTCCTTGTCGTGGTCGACCGCGCGGCGCAGTCGGCCGTCGGCGAGCCGGGCGTAGTGGCCGGTGGCGACGGCGTCGAAGCCCAGCGCCAGCGCCCGCGCGGACAGCGCGGAGAACTTGATGGTCTCGTTGCACTTCACGCACGGGTTGGGGGTTTCGCCGCGGGCGTAGGACTCGACGAAGTCGTCGATCACCTCTTCCTTGAACCGTTCCGCGAAATCCCAGACGTAGAACGGGATGTCGAGGATATCGGCGACCCGTCGGGCATCGCCGGCGTCCTCCTTGGAGCAGCATCCGCGCGATCCGGTGCGCAGGGTGCCCGGGCCGCCGACAGCGCCAGGTGCACCCCGACGACGTCGTGGCCGGCGTCGACCATCCGGGCGGCGGCCACCGAGGAGTCGACGCCGCCGCTCATCGCGACCAGAACCTTCATCGTCGCGTCCCCGCGCTGGCCAGGGCGGCCTGCCGGGCCCGCTCGACGGCGGCGGGCAGCACGTCCAGGGCGGCATCCACATCGGCGTCGGTGCTGGTGTGCCCCAAGGACAGTCGCAGCGATCCGCGTGCGGTGGCCGGGTCGGCGCCCATCGCGATGAGCACGTGGGAGGGCTGGGCGACCCCGGCCGTGCACGCCGAGCCCGTCGAGCATTCGACTCCGTTGGCGTCCAGCAGCATCAGCAGGGCGTCGCCCTCGCAGCCACGGAAGGTGAAGTGGGCGTTGCCCGGGAGTCGGGCGTCCCCGGCTGCGCCGTTGACGTCGACGTCCTCGATCAGCGTCTGCACACCGGCGATCAGCCGGTCCCGCAGGGCGCGCACCCGCGCGCCGGTCTCGGCCAGCCCGCCGACGGCCACCTCGGCCGCAGCGGCCATCGCCACCGCGGCGGCGACATCCGGTGTGCCCGAACGCACGTCACGTTCCTGACCGCCACCGTGCAGGATCGGCACGCAGGCGGTGTTGCGACGCAGCACCAGCGCGCCCACACCGGCGGGGCCGCCGAACTTGTGCGCCGCCACGCTCATCGCCGAGAGCCCGCTGCCCGCGAACTCCACCGGGATGTGCCCGAACGCCTGGATCGCGTCGCTGTGCATGGGGATGTCGAATTCTGCTGCCACTGCGGCCAATTCGGCGATCGGCAGGATGGTGCCGACCTCATTGTTGGCCCACATCACCGAGATCAGGGCGATGTCGTCGTGGTTCTGGACCACGTCTCGAAGGTCGGCGGCCGACACCGCGCCGTGCGCGTCGACCGGCAGCCAGGTCACCTCGGCGTCCTCGTGTTCGACCAGCCATTCCACGGCGTCGAGCACGGCGTGGTGTTCGACAGGGGTGGTCACGATGCGGCGGCGCTGCGGTGCGGCGTCGCGGCGGGCCCAGTAGATGCCCTTGATGGCCAGATTGTCGGACTCGGTGCCGCCGGCGGTGAAGATCACCTCGGAGGGGCGGGCGCCCAGCAGACCGGCCAGCGTCTCGCGCGCCTCCTCCATCCGGCGCCGCGCGGCGCGCCCGGAGGTGTGCAGCGAGGACGCGTTGCCCACCAGGGCCAGCGCAGCGGTCATCGCCTCGATGGCAGCCGGGTGCATCGGGGTGGTGGCGGCGTGATCCAGGTATGCGGCGGTCATGGCCTGTCCAGGATAGCCGCCGACCGGCTGCGTCCCGTCCGTCGAGGTCAGGCCACCAGCACGGGGCGCGCCGCGGCGTGGGCCACGTCACCTCCGGCGGCGCCCCGCACGGCCGCCTCGCAGCGGGCGGTGAGGTCGCGCCGGTCCGTGCCGGGCAGCTCCAGGGACTGCACCTGCACGTGCGCCACCGTGCGGCGTGCGGTGACGATCCGCCGCACCGATTCGAGCAGGGTGTCGTCGCCGATATAGGCGGGCACGGTCGAGGGGC
This sequence comes from Mycolicibacterium aurum, assembly GCA_900078775.1. Lineage (GTDB taxonomy): Bacteria > Actinomycetota > Actinomycetes > Mycobacteriales > Mycobacteriaceae > Mycobacterium > Mycobacterium aurum_A. Next base: position 990,488 of record LT549889.1, on the reverse strand, counting down.
GACCGTCGCGGTGGTGGTAGGTCAGCCGCAGCGGCTGCACTGGGCGGCCGGCGTCGACCGCCGCCTGGAACATGGCCGGCCGGAACCGCCCGTAACCCAGTCCGCACCAGGTGGTGCCCTCCGGGAAGGCCACCACGGTCTGGCCAGCGCGCAGCCGGGCGGCCACCGCGCCGACCACGGCGGGCAGCCGTCGCAGGTTCTCCCGCTCGATCGGGATGACCTTCATGAGGCGGGCGATGACGCCGAACGCCGGCCAGTCGATCAGGTCGGCCCGGGCGACGAACGATCCGGGCAGCACCGCCCCGATGGTGAAGACGTCCAGCCAGGAGACGTGCCCGCTGACCACCAGGACCCCGCGCAGGTTGCGGATCGGTCCGCCGGAGACCGTGATCCGCACCCCGACGCAGCGCAGCATCAGCCGGCAGTAGCCGCGCTGCAGGTGGGAGCGCCCCGGTAGCGGCACCGCCAGCAGGGGCACCGCGAGCAGCAGCAGCACCGCGCCGGTGATACGCAGGGTGCTGCGGGTCCAGATCGCGGGCCGGGAGCCCCGGGGCGCGGCACCGGCGCGCATGCAGCCGGCGTCGCAGGACGCCTTGGGCAGCCACGGGTGCGGGGCGACCGTCACTGACCGGCCGTCAGGTCGGCGGCCTGCGATACCGATCGCAGCCGCTTGAGGTAGCGGACGTCGGCGCGGCTCTTGTCCAGCAGGGCCGGGAAGTCGCCGACCCCGAAGTCCGGGTCGTGGGCGGGTTCGCCGCATACCTGCGCCCCGAGGCGCAGGTATCCCCGCATCAGGGCGGGCAGCACGACCCGGTCCGGGGGCGCGATCTGGTCGAGGCTGCGGCCGCCGATGACCACCGGGCGGTACGGCCGCACGGTCAGCTCGGTGGGCGCGCTGTGCCGCCGCCGCACGACGTCACGCACCCCGCGCAGCAGGCTGCCGGGCGCCTCCCCGGAGACATTCCCCGAGTCGCTTCGCTCCAGCCCGCCGGCGGGGTGCGTCGGCACGGACACGCAGCCGGTGACGTACTCGTAGCCGCAGCGCTCCAGGTAGGCCAGGATGCCGGCCCACATCAGCAGCACCACGCCGCCGTGGCGGTGCTCGGTGCGCACCACGGCGCGGCCCATCTCCACCAGCGAGGGCCGCAGCGCGTCCAACGCGCGGATGTCGAATTCGGTGGCGGTGTAGAGCCCGCCCGCGGCGATCGCCCCTGGCGGCGGCAGCATCCGGTAGCAGCCGACGAGCTCGCCGGAGGTGTCGTCGCGGACCAGCAGGTGATCGCAGAACTGGTCGAAGTGGTCGGCGTCGCGGCCGTCGCCGGCGTCCAGCGCGAAGCCGGGTTCGGTGCTGAACACGTCGTGGCGCAGGCGCTGGGCGGCGTCGATGTGCGCCGGGTCGGTGGACAGCAGCAGGGTGTAGCGCGGGCCGCCCGGTCGAGGTCCGCGGCGGGGATGAGGACGGATGCGGTGCTCATACCGAGCACCGTCGCGGGCTCGGGCGGCCGGGCCGCGACGACTGCGTGACGTGTCCGTGCACGCTGGGTGACCAGTTGTGGCGGCCGTCGGTCCGCGACGTAGGTCACGTGCGCGGCGACCGGATCGCGCGGCACCACGAGGACGCGCGCCGAGCCCTGGAGAGTCCGTGGCCGCACGAAAAAGCCCCCGGACACACCGTGTCCGGGGGCTTCTCACTGAGACTGCTTAACCCTTGCGGGCCTTGACCGCCTCGGTCAGCTGCGGGGTGACCTTGAACAGGTCGCCGACGATGCCGAGATCGGCGATCTCGAAGATCGGGGCCTCTTCGTCCTTGTTGACCGCGATGATGGTCTTGCTGGTCTGCATGCCGGCGCGGTGCTGGATGGCGCCGGAGATGCCCAGCGCGATGTACAGCTGCGGCGACACGGTCTTACCGGTCTGGCCGACCTGGAACTGACCGCCGTAGTAGCCGGAGTCGACCGCGGCACGCGAGGCGCCGACGGCGGCACCCAGCGAATCGGCGAGCTCCTCGACGATCTTGAAGTTCTCCTCGCTGCCGACACCACGGCCGCCGGCGACGACGACGCTGGCCTCGGTGAGCTCCGGACGGTCACCGGCGACGACCGGCTCGCGGGAGGTGATCTTGGTGGCGTTCTCGGCCTGGGCCGGAACCTCGACGTTGACGACCTCGCCCGCACCGGCGGCGGGCGCGGCCTCGACGGCACCCGGGCGCACGGTGATCACCGGCAGTTCGCCGGTGGCCTGGGCCTCCACGGTGAACGCGCCACCGAAGATGCTGTGCACCCCGATGCCGCCTTCCTTCACCTCGACGACGTCGACCAGCAGGCCGGAGCCCAGGCGCGCGGCCAGCCGGCCGGCAACCTCTTTGCCCTCGGCGCCGGCGGCGATCACCACGGCGGCCGGGGCGGCCGTCTCGGCCAGTGCGGCGAGCACGTCGACCTTCGGGGTCACCAGGTAGTTATCCACATCCGCCGACTCGGCGACGTAGATCTTGGCCGCACCGGCGGCCTTCAGGCCGTCGGTCAGGCCCGCGGCGGTGCCAGGAGCGCCCACCACGACGGCGGACGGCTCGCCCAGCACACGGGCGGCGGTGATGAGTTCGGTGCTGACCTTCTTCAGCGCACCTTCGGCGTGCTCGACGAGCACAAGTACTTCAGCCATGTCTTATGTCCTTCGTGAGTGTCTGGGAAGAGGGATCAGCTGCTAGATGAGCTTTTGAGCAACCAGGTACTCGGCGACCTTGGTGCCGCCGTCGCCCTCGTCGGTGACCTTCTCGCCGGCCGTCTTCGGCGGCTTCGGGGTCGAGGACAGCACCTTGGAGCCGGCGTGGGCGACACCCACCTCGTCGGCCTCCACGCCGATCTCGGCCAGGGTCAGGACGGTGACTTCCTTCTTCTTGGCGGCCATGATGCCCTTGAAGGACGGGAAGCGGGGCTCGTTGATCTTCTCGTTGACGCTGACCACGGCGGGCAGGGCGGCCTCCAGGCCGAACACGCCCTCGTCGGTCTCACGCTCGGCGGTGACCTTGCCGCCCTCCACGTTCAGCTTGCGCACGTGGGTGAGCTGCGGCAGACCCAGGTACTCGGCGATGACGGCCGGCACGGCGCCGCCGACGCCGTCGGTGGCCTCGTTGCCGGCGATGACCAGCTCGGTGCCCTCGATGGTGCCCAGCGCGCGGGCCAGGGCCCAGCCGGTCTGGATCAGATCGGAGCCGTGCAGGCCGTCGTCCTTGAGGTGCACAGCCTTGTCGGCGCCCATGGACAGCGCCTTACGGATGGCTTCGGTGGCGCGCTCCGGGCCGGCGGTGAGCACGGTCACCGTGCTGTCGCCACCCTCGCGCTCCTTGATGAGCAGCGCTTCTTCGACAGCACGCTCGTTGATCTCGTCGAGCACGGCGTCGGCCGCCTCGCGATCGAGCGTGTAGTCGCCGTCGCTGAGCTTGCGCTCCGACCAGGTGTCAGGGACCTGCTTGATCAGGACCACGATGTTCGTCATGACTGTGGTTCGTCCTCCTCGATGAGGCCGGCAGCCGGCCTGGGCATATCACGATTTACGTATCGGCCCCCAGGTTACCCGCGAGTAACTTTGACGGCACGCAAGGACACCATAACTGGTCATTCGGTTCGCTCAGACCTGACGGTCACTAGGGCATCCGTTCGCGAACCGGCCGTTACGGGTTAGCCTGCCTTCCAATGAGCACAATCGGTTCCATCGACAGCACCGGCTCCAATGAGGGAGTTGACGCTTCCCTGCCCCTGACCGGCGAACGCACCATCCCCGGTCTGGCCGAGGAGAACTACTGGTTCCGCCGCCACGAGGTGGTCTACCAGCGGCTCGCCGACCGCTGCGCCGGGCGCGACGTGCTCGAGGCCGGGCCGGGTGAGGGCTACGGCGCCGATCTGATCGCCGGCGTTGCCCGCGGCGTGGTCGGGGTCGACTACGACGAGCAGGCCGTCGCGCACATCCGGGCGAAGTATCCGCGGGTGCAGATGCACCTGGGCAATCTCGCCGAGCTGCCGCTGGCCGACGGCTCGGTCGACGTGGTGGTCAACTTCCAGGTGATCGAGCACCTGTGGGATCAGGGTCAGTTCGTCGGCGAGTGCGCCCGGGTGCTGCGCCCGGGCGGTCTGCTGCTGATGTCCACCCCCAACCGGATCACCTTCTCCCCCGGCCGGGACACCCCGCTCAACCCGTTCCACACCCGCGAGCTCAACGCCGCGGAGCTGACCGAACTGCTGGAGCAGGGCGGCTTCGAAATCGAAGGCGTCTACGGGGTTTTCCATGGCGCCGGGCTGGCCGAGATGGATGCCCGCCACGGCGGTTCGATCATCGACGCCCAGATCGCCCGCGCCGTGGCCGACGCCCCGTGGTCGCCGGAGTTGCTGGCCGATGTGGCCGCCGTGCGCGCCGAGGACTTCGATCTGCTCGACGCGTTGGACTCCGATATCGATGCCAGTCTCGACCTGGTGGCGATTGCGGTGCGGCCGTGACGGAGTCAATTCCCGGGTCGCTACGCTCCTGCCCGCCGGAGGCACCCACCCCCGTCCCGGGGATGTTCACGCTGGTGCTGCACACGCACCTGCCGTGGCTGGCCCACCACGGCCGCTGGCCGGTCGGTGAGGAGTGGCTGTACCAGTCCTGGGCGGCGGCCTACCTGCCGCTGATGCGGGTGCTGCGCACCCTGGCCGCGGAGGACCGCCGCCACCTGGTCAGCCTCGGCATGACCCCGGTGGTCACCGCCCAACTCGACGATCCCTACTGCCTGGACGGCATGCACCACTGGCTGGCCAACTGGCAGCTGCGCGCACTGGAGGCGAGCACCGCCGCCGGCCCGGAGCAAGCCGGCCCCGAGGGCACCTTCAACGCGCCGGAGGCCATGCGCCGGTTCGGCATTCGTGAGTACGCCGCAGCCACCGAGGCGCTGGAGGATTTCACCACGCTGTGGCGGCACGGCGGCAGCCCACTGCTGCGCCAGCTCGTCGATGCAGGCACCATCGAACTGCTCGGCGGCCCACTGTCGCATCCGTTTCAGCCGCTGCTCAATCCGCGGCTGCGCGAGTTCGCGCTGCGCGAGGGTCTCGCCGACGCCCAGCAGCGTTTCGCGCACACCCCGACCGGGATCTGGGCCCCCGAATGCGCGTACGCCCCGGGCATGGAGATCGGTTATGCCGCAGCCGGTGTCGGCCACTTCATGGTCGACGGACCGTCGCTGCACGGGGACACCGCGCTGGGCCGCCCGGTGGGCGACACCGACGTGGTGGCGTTCGGCCGCGATCTGCAGGTCAGCTACCGGGTGTGGTCGCCGAAGTCCGGTTACCCCGGGCACGCCGCCTACCGCGACTTCCACACCTACGATCACCGCACCGGACTCAAACCGGCCCGGGTGACCGGACGCAATGTGCCCTCAGAAGCCAAGGCGCCGTACGAACCCGAACGCGCCGACGCGGCCATCGACAAACACGTCGCCGACTTCGTCGGGGTGGTGCGGCGCCGGCTGCGCGAGGAGTCCGAGCGGATCGGACGGCCCGCGCACGTGGTGGCCGCCTTCGACACCGAACTGTTCGGGCACTGGTGGTACGAGGGCCCGCGCTGGCTGGAGCGACTGCTGCGCGCCCTGCCCGAGGCCGGCATCCGGGTCGGCACGCTGTCCGATGCGATCGCCGATGGCTACATCGGCACTCCGGTCGAATTGCCGCCCAGCTCTTGGGGTTCGGGCAAGGACTGGCAGGTGTGGAACGGCGAGAAGGTCACCGATCTGGTGCAGCTGAACGCGGAGGTCGTCGACACCGCACTGGCGGCGGTGGACAAGGCGCTGGCCCACCGCGGCCCGGCCGCGGGTCGCGACGTGGTGGCCGATCAGATCCTGCGCGAGACGCTGCTGACGGTGTCCAGTGACTGGCCGTTCATGGTCAGCAAGGACTCCGCCGCGGAATACGCGCGCTACCGCGCCCATCTGCATGCCCACGCCACCCGGGAGATCTCCGCGGCGTTGGCCGCGGGCCGCCGCGAGCAGGCCGAGCGACTCGCCGCCGACTGGAACCGGGCCGACAGTCTGTTCGGCGCCTTGGACGCCCGGCGGCTGCCCCGATGACCCCCTCTGCCGCGACCGTGCGTGTCTGCTGCGCGACACGCCGCCCCTCCCCCGCAGTTTGCGCACGCTCGTGCGCCGTCGAAGGTGCATACACGTGAAAATCCTGATGGTGTCCTGGGAGTACCCGCCGGTGATCATCGGCGGCCTCGGCCGCCACGTGCATCATCTGGCCACCGAACTGGTGCTCGCCGGGCACGAGGTCGTCGTGCTGTCCCGGCGCCCGACCGGCACCGACCCGTGTAGCCACCCCACCACCGACGAGGTGACCGAGGGGGTGCGGGTGATCGCCGCCGCACAGGATCCGCACGAGTTCACCTTCGGCACCGACATGATGGCCTGGACGCTGGCCATGGGCCACTCCATGGTCCGGTGCGGATTGACGCTGCGCGATTGGCAGCCCGATCTGGTGCACGCGCACGACTGGCTGGTCGCGCACCCCGCCATCGCCCTGGCCGAATACTTCGATGTGCCGCTGGTTTCCACCATCCACGCCACCGAGGCGGGCCGACACTCGGGCTGGCTGTCCGGACCGGTGAGCCGCCAGGTGCACGCGCTGGAGTCCTGGCTGGTGCACGAATCCGATTCGCTCATCACGTGTTCGGCCTCCATGCGTGAGGAGATCGACGCACTGTTCGGCCCCGGGCTGGCCGAGACCACCGTCATCCCCAACGGGATCGACACCGACGGTTGGCCTTTCGCGCCGCGTCGGGCACACGACGGACCCGCCGAACTGCTGTACTTCGGCCGGCTGGAGTACGAGAAGGGCGTGCACGACGCGATCGCCGCACTGCCCCGCATCCGCAAGACCCATCCGGGCACCACGCTGACCATCGCCGGCGACGGCACCCAGCAGGATTTCCTGGTCGAGCAGGCCCGCAAGCACAAGGTGCTCAAGGCCACCAGATTCCTTGGCCGCATCGACCATTCGGGATTGGTGGAGCTGTTGCACCGGGCCGACGCCGCGGTGCTGCCCTCGCATTACGAACCATTCGGCATCGTCGCCCTGGAAGCGGCCGCCACCGGCACCCCACTGGTCACCTCGACCGCCGGCGGACTCGGTGAGGCCGTGATCGACGGCGTGACCGGGGTGTCCTGCGCGCCGCGAAGTGTGGCGGGTCTGGCCGCGGCGGTGCGCCGGGTGCTCGACGACCCGGCCGCCGCCCAGCAGCGCGCCATCACCGCCCGGGACCGGCTCACCTCGGAGTTCGCCTGGCCGACCGTGGCCGACAACACCAGCCAGGTCTACCTGGCCGCCAAACGGGCCGAACGGCAGCCGCAGCCACGCCGATTGATCGAGGAACGCCCGCTACCTGACTACGGCTGACGCCCGTGGCGAAACTCGCGTACCCGTCGTTCCCCGGCGGAAATCACAACCGGTATGCGTGTTTGGCCAGAGTATGACGGGGTTTAGCGGGCGGCCTTCTTGCGCTCGATGTCGGCCAGGTTCGCGGCCAGCTGAGCCCGCTCGGCGGCCGAGGCGTCCCAGGCGACCTTGCGGTTCTTGACCACCTTTGCCGGCGAACCGACCGCGATGGAGTAGTCCGGGATCTCGCCCTTGACCACCGCGTGCGCGCCCAGCACGCAGCCGCGGCCGACGGAGGTGCCGCGCAGCACGGTGACCTTGGCCGCGACCCAGGTGTCCGGGCCGATCCGCACCGGGCTCTTGATGATGCCCTGATCCTTGATCGGCAGCTCCAGGCTGTCCATCTTGTGATCGAAATCGCAGACGTAGCACCAGTCGGCCATCAGCACCGAGTCGCCGAGCTCGATGTCGATGTAGGTGTTGATCACGTTGTCGCGGCCCAGCACCACCTTGTCACCGATGCGCAGCGAACCCTCGTGACAGCGGATGGTGTTCTTGTCCCCGATGTGCACCCACCGGCCGATCTCCATGGTGGACAGCTGCGGGGTGGCCTCGATCTCCACGCCCTTGCCCAGAAACACCATGCCGCGGGTGATGATGTGCGGGTTACGCAGCTTGAACTTCAGCAACCGCCAGTACCGCACCAGGTACCACGGCGTGTACGCCTTGTTCGCCAACACCCAGCGCAGCGAATCGCGGGTGAGAAATTGCGCCTGGCGCGGATCGCGCAACCGCGAACCGCGCCACCTCTTGTGCAACGGCGCGCCCCACATCGTCGTCATGGCCGGTCACCTTACGCGACCCCCAGACGGGATAGTCTCGGGACTCGATGCCTGCTCGAGGAGGAACTGTGCGCCGGCTTGCTGCCGTGCTGGGAATCGCGGCGCTGACCGTCAGCTCCTGCGCGAACACCGATTCGTGGGTCCAGGCCCACGCCGCGGACGGTTGGGCCGCCCAGTACGCCGACGCCGCGAACACCAGCTATGTCCCGGTCGACGGCGCGCGCGACCTCGCCCCGGACTGGGAACGCTCGGTCAAGGGTGAACTGGGCGCCCAGGTGGCGCTCGGCTCGGGTAACTACCTGGCGGTCAACGCGCAGACCCCGGCCGGCTGCTCACTGATGGTCTGGGAGAACGACAACAACGCCCGCCAGCGGTGGTGCACCCGGCTGTGGCAGGGCGGCCCGCGCTCCAGTGCCCTTTTCGATGGCTTCGACAACCTGTACGTCGGCCAGCCCGGCGCCATCATGTCCTTCCCGCCGACCCAGTGGATCCGCTGGCGGCAGCCGGTGATCGGGATGCCCACCACGCCACGGCTGCTCGCCCCCGGGCACCTGCTGGTGCTCACCCACCTCGGTCAGGTGCTGATCTACGACGCGCACCGCGGCACCGTGGTCGGCACCTCGCTGGATCTGGTGTCCGGTGTGGATCCCACCGATTCCGAACGCGGACTGGCCGACTGTGCGACCGGCGGCCCGGACTGCCCCGTCTCGGCCGCGCCGGCGTTCGCCGCCGAGACCGGGATGCTGGTCGTCGGGCTGTGGGAACCCGACGCCCCGGCACCGGTGCTGATCGGGCTGCAGTACCGGCCCGGCCAGACCCCGATCCTGAACAAGGTGTGGACCAGCGATGCCGTCGAGGGCGGCCCCATCGCCAGCCCGGCGCTGTCCGCCGACGGTGCCACCGCCTACGTCAACGGCCGCGACGGCCGGCTGTGGGCGGTCAACACCGCCGACGGCACCGCGAAGTGGTCGGTCGAGCTGGGTTACCGGTCGCAGACCCCGCCGTCGGTGTCACCGGACGGCGTCATCGTGGCCGGCGGCGGTCCGGGCGCCCGACTGACCGGGCTCGCCGACAACGGCGAGGACGCCGAGATCGTCTGGACGCGCGATGATGTCGAACCGCTGTCGACGTCCAGCCAGGCCGCCGGCAACGTCGGCTACACCGTGGTGCGCGACGGGGCCGACGGCCAGGCGCTGCTGGTGTTCGACCTGGCCGAGGGCGGCACACTGAACCGCTATCCGCTGCCCGGGGCCACCGGGTGGCCGGTCGGGGTGTCCGTCGGCCATGACGGCCGGGTGGTCACCGCGACCAGCGACGGCCGGGTGTACGGGTTCGCCCCGGCCTGAGCCGGGTCGCCGGTCAGGCCAGCAGCGGGGCGATCGTCTGCCGCGGCACCGACACCTGCACGGCGCCCGCCGATTCGGGCAGCAGCTCCCCCTGGCCGAAGAAGAAGATCACCGCCTCATCGGTGATGGCGAAGTTCTGGTAGTTGGCCGGATCCAGGCCGGCCTCGGGCAGCACCGGATCGGGAATCCCGGACTGTTTGGTCAATTCGGCCTGCACCACCGGCAGGATGACCGGCAGCGGGTCGACACCCTCGCGGAACAGGTTCTCGAAGGTGATCGGCTTGCGGTAGGCCTGATCCCAGCTGAACGACTTGTAGAAGGTCTGCGGGTGCGCCCCGCCGATGTTCTGGTAGGTGGTGAACACCACCGACTGGGTGCCGCGCGGCGGCACCGCCGAGCTGTACTGCGCCGAGGTGGTGTCCAGCTCGTACGGCATGCCCCGGAAGTCCGGGCGCTTGGCCACATTCAGGAAACCGTCCCGGGTCTGCTTGACGTAGTCGAACACCGCCTTCTGGTCCGGGTAGTCGGACGGGAAGGTGATGTTGAGCATGTAGGCCGGATCGATCTGCTGGATCTGGCAGGTGGCGCCGACGCCGACGGTCGCGCCGAGGTCCTCGCATTTGGGCGGGGCGGCGAATGCCGGGGCCGCGAGGGCGGTTCCGGCCACCACCGAGGCGGTCAGTGCCGAGGCGGCCAGCATGGATACGCGCATCTGGGAGATCCTCCGAGGAACAGGGTCGGCACAGGCGCCGCTGCCGACAGGGTACCTGTGGCGCTATCGCGAAGATCGACAAATGAACGCCACCGCGCGACCGGCCGCCCCGGTGCCGATCCGGGTGATGACGACCGACAACGCCTGGGAGCCACGAAGCTTGAGCCGGCGGCGCAGCACGTCGGGGTCCACGTCCACCCCGCGGACCAGGATCTCCAGCGCCCCGGCGTCCCGGGCGGCCAGTTCCCGGCGCAGTTTCTTCTCGTCGAACGCGACCTCGCCGAGCACCTCGAATCCGCGCACCCCGTCCGGCAGTTGGTCCCCGGACAGGTAGGCGATGTCGGGGTCGAGCTGCCACAGCCCGTACCGGGCGGCGTACTGGCGCACCAGCCCCGCGCGCACCACCGCCCCGTCCGGGTCGACGATCCACCGCCCGGCCGGGCGCACCGCACACTCGTCGGGGTCGGCATCGGTGAACTGTTCACCGCGGTCCAGCACGGTGGCCCGCCGGCGCACCCCGGGCCCGGCCAGCCCCGCCGACCACAGGCAGGCCTCGCGCACACTGCCGCCCGCCGAGCACAACTCGATCTCCCCCTCGAAGCCCAGATCACCCAACTGGTCGAAAGGTATTCCGGGAGCACACTTCACCACCAGATCACGGCCGCGGTACGCGGCGAACAGTTCGTCCAGCGGCGGTGCATAGGCCCGCGGGTCGAACCGGCGCCGCCCGCCGGTGCGCCGGCCCGGGTCGGCCAGCACCACGGTGTCGCGGGTGACCGGGCGCAGCGCGTCGGCCCGGAACACCTCGACGTCGGGAACGTTGTTGCGCGCCATGGCCAATCGCACCGGATCGAGGTCGCTGCCCAGCACCAGCTCGGCGACCGGGCGCAGGGCGGCGAGTTCGGCACCCACCGAGCAGGTGACGTCGTGAATCCGGGCACCGGCCAACCGGTTCGCACGGTGCGCGGCGACCGTCTCGGTGGTGGCCTGCTGCAGCGCGTCGTCGGTGAACAGCCACCAGGACGGGTCGGCGAACTTGGCCGCCGCCCGTCGGCGCAGCAGGGTGGTTTCCACGAGCACCGCGGTGCGGTCACCGAAACGTGTTCTCACCGTGGCGATGTCGGCGACCCGGCCGGCATCGCTCAGCGCGAGACCGGCCACCTCCGCCAGCGCCCGACGACCGTCGTCACCGCACAGGTAGGCGACGTCGTCGAGAGTGAAGTCGACCAACGGTCAGGACGGCTTGACCCCGGTGACCATCACGTTGTAGAACCAGCCCTTCGGCACGACCCGGCGCCAAACGTTGGCGTCCACCCAGCTCAGCGTCGTCCAGCTGTTGAAGGCGAATTTTGCCCAGCCCCAACCCAACCGGCCCGGAGGCACCGAGGCTTCGAAGGTCCGGATCGGCCAGCCGAGCATGGCCGCGGTGAATTCCTCGCTGGCCGTGGCGACCTCGATCGCACCGGCGTTGGTGGCCATCCGCTCCAGATCCTCGGGATCGAAGGTGTGCAGGTCCACCACGGCCTCCAGGGCGGCGGCCCGCGAGGACTCGTCGAGCTCCTCCTGCGGGCGGCGCCAGCTCTCCAGGCCCGGCAGCTTGGTGATGTTGGTGGAAAGGTGCCAGGTCAGCGTGGACAGGTTGCGGGCGTAGACGTTGCCGGCGCTGGTGGGTTCGCCGGCGAACACGAAGCGGCCGCCCGGCTTCAGGATGCGCACCACCTCGCGCAGCGACTTCTCCACATCGGGGATGTGGTGCAGCACGGCGTGCCCGACCACCAGGTCGAAGGTGTTGTCCTCGTACGGGATACCCTCGGCGTCGGCGACCTTGCCGTCGATGTCCAGGCCCAGGCTCTGCCCGTTGCGGGTGGCCACCTTGACCATGCCCGGGGACAGGTCGGTGACCGAGCCGCGGCGGGCCACGCCGGCCTGGATCAGGTTGAGCAGGAAGAAGCCGGTGCCGCAGCCCAGTTCCAGGGCCCGGTCGTAGGGCAGCTCGCGCTGCACCTCTTCGGGGACGATCGCATCGAAGCGGCCGCGCGCGTAGTCGATGCAGCGCTGGTCATACGAGATCGACCACTTGTCGTCGTAGGTCTCGGCCTCCCAGTCGTGGTACAGAATCTGGGCCAGCTTGGTGTCCTTGAGGGCCGCTTCGACCTGTTCCGCGGTGGCATGCGGGTTCGGTTTCAGCTCGTCGTCGGCTACGACGGAAGTCTCGGCGGGCGTGTGGTCCGTACTCGTCATATGGGCAGCCTAACTGCCGGTGAACATCCCGAAGACCTCGACGTAGCGCCGCACCCCGTCACCAGGGCTGTCGATCATCGCCTTGGCCCCGGCCAGCACGTGCGGGGCGCCTCGGCGTGCCGACGGGCCCAGGCCAGCGCGGCGTCGTAGACCCCGTCCGGGGCCACCAGTTCGTCGACCAGGTTCAGGCCCAGCGCCTCCTCGGCGCCGACGAACCGGCCGCTGAACACCAGCTCCTTGGCGCGGCCGGCCCCGACCACGCCGACGAGGCGTTCGGTGCCGGCGGCGGGCAGCAGCCCGGCCAGCGACTCGGTGACGCCGACCTTGACGTTGTCGCCCGCGATCCGCCAGTCCGCGGCCAGCGCCAGCGCCAGCCCGGAGCCCAGCGCATAGCCGGTGACGGCGGCGACGGTGGGTTTGGGGATGGCGGCCACCGCGTCCAGGGCGGCCCGGCAGGCCGCGGTCACGCTCTCGGCGTCGGCCCGGCCGAGCCGGCGCAGTTCGGCGACGTCGTCCCCGGCGGAGAACACCTCGTGCCCACCGAACACGATGACGTTGGCGATATCGCTGCGGTCGCCCAGTTCGGCGGCCGCCGCGGTGATCTCCCGGTACATCTGCCGGGTCAGGGCGTTGCTGGGCGGGCGGGACAGCACCAGGGTGCCGACGCCGTCGGCCACGACGGTGGAGACGAATTCGCTCATGCCTGCTTCACACCGCCGTCGGTGTAGCCCTGCGGGCCGCGCCGGTTACGGGCGGCGTTGTAGCGCTCGCCGTCGAAGAACTCGATGTCCCAGTCGCCGGTGGCCTTGTCCGCGGACAGGCTCGGCTCCATCGCGACGATCCGACGCTCGGTGGCCAGCACCTCGGCCACGGTGCGCCCGTTCACCGAGTCCAGCTGTGACCAGGTGGGCGGCAGCAGGAAGGACTTTCCTTCGGCGAACTCGTCGAGCGCGGCCTGCGGGGTGGACCAGAACGCGCGGTCGCTCTCGGTGTTCTCCCCATCGGCGCGCTGGCCCTGCGGGATGGCGCCGACGAAGAAGTAGGTGTCGTAGCGACGGGTGCGCTCCTCCTTGGGGGTCACCCAGTTGGCCCAGGGCCGCAGCAGGTCCGCGCGCAGCACCAGCTTCTCATCGCGCAAGAAGTCCGCGAAGGACAGCGTATTGTTGGCCAGCGCCGCCCGCTGCTCGCGGTACACCGCGGCATCATCGACGAGGACGTCGGAGTCGTCGGCCGCACCGGCGAACAGCACCCCGGACTCCTCGAAGGTCTCCCGGGCCGCGGCGCACACCAGGGCCTCGGCGAGGTCGACGTCGACGTTGAGCCGCTCGGCCCACCACGCGGGCTCGGGGCCGTACCAGGCGATGTTGGTGCCGGCAGCCCGATCACGTTCATCGACGCCGCCACCGGGGAACACCATCACGCCGGCGACGAAGTCCATCGCCGAATGCCGGCGCATCAGGAAGATCTCCAGGGACTCCGGGGTGCCCGCATCGCGGAGCAGCATCACCGTGGAGGCCGGCCGGGGAACCAGCGGATCCGACTGCTGACTCATGCAAGCCTCGCTCATGCTCGCCTCCTGTGCGCGGCGCGGGTGCGGGTGCGGCGGGCGAAGTAACGCCCGTCGATGTACTCCAGGGTGATCGACTGGCCGAAGGCGGTCGACAGGTTCTCCGAGGTCAGCACGTCGGACAGCAGCCCGGCGCCGACCACGCTGCCCTCCGAAAGCAGCAGGCAGTGGCTGAACCCGGGCGGGATCTCCTCGACGTGGTGGGTCACCAGCACGATGGCCGGTGCATCGGGATCGGCGGCCAGATCGGCCAGCCGGGCCACCAGTTCCTCGCGGCCGCCGAGATCCAGTCCGGCGGCGGGCTCGTCGAGCAGCAGCAGTTCCGGGTCGGTCATCAGTGAGCGGGCGATCAGCACCCGCTTGCGCTCCCCCTCCGACAGGGTGCCGTAGACCCGGTCGGCCAGATGCTCGGCGCCCAGACTCTCCAGCATGTCGATGGCCCGCTCATAGTCGACGTCGTCGTACCGCTCGCGCCACCGGCCCAGCACCGCGTACCCGGCCGAGACCACCAGGTCGCGGACGATCTCGTCGTCGGGGATCCGTTGACTCAGGGCCGAACTGCTCAGCCCCACCCGGGCCCGCAACTCGGACATGTCGGTGCGGCCGAGTTGCTCGCCGAGCACGAACGCGGTCCCCGAGGACGGGTGGTCGATGGCGGCCGCGATCCGCAGCAGCGAGGTCTTGCCGGCGCCGTTGGGCCCGATCACCACCCAGCGCTCGTCGAGTTCGACGGCCCAGTCGATGGGCCCGACGAGGGTTTTGCCGCCGCGGCGCAGCGTGACGTTGGCGAAATCGATCAGCAGATCGGGGTCTGCGAGGGGCTCGTCTGCCGGCACTCGCTCATCGTAGTGTCGGCGCCCGGCCCGCTGTGGCGCCGCCCACCGTGCCCGGGCGCGCCGAAGTCGTGGAACAGCAGCCGACGCGGCAGGTGCCGCAGGATCAGTTGCACCAGGGGGCCGATACCGAACGCATAGATGACGGTGCCGACGCCGACGGTGCCGCCGAGCAGCCAGCCGGCGGTCAGCACGGTCGCCTCGATCAGGGTGCGGATCAGCCGCACCGACCGGCCGGTGCGCGCCACCAGGCCGGTCATCAGGCCGTCGCGGGGTCCGGGGCCCAGGCCCGCGCCGATGTAGAGCACCGTGCTGACGGCGTTGAGCAGCACCGCGCCCAGCATCATCGGCACCCGCAGCGCAAGCTCCTGCGGGGCGGGTAGTACCGCCACCCCGATGTCGACGGTGACCGCGATGACGATGACGTTGGCGAGGGTGCCGATGCCGGGCCGGTTGCGCAGCGGGATCCAGGCCAGCAGCACTGCGACCCCGACCACCGCCGAGGCGGTGCCGATGGTCATGCCGGTGAGCCGGCTCACCCCTTGGTGGAACACGTCCCAGGGGTCCAGTCCCAAACTGGCCTGCACCATCAGGGCCATCGAGAAGCCGTAGCCGGCCAGCCCGAGCAGCAGCAGGCCGGCGCGCTGGGGGCACCTCCCGCTTGCGGGGGAGAGCGAAGCGACCCGGGAAGTCGATTCTGCCCGTGTCTCGGCCCTCACGCGTGATCGGGGAAGCGGGCGCGGATGGCGTCCAGTTCGGTGCGGATCCGCCGGGCGTCGGCGCTCTCGGTGTTGCGGGATCCGGCCGGCCGGTAGGTGCCGGTCCGCCGGTACTTGCCCGCGACGCGGGACATCCAGTTCTTACGCATGCACCGATGATCATGGCCAAGTGGCTTGCGATTCAATAGCCAGTTGGCGAATACTGGCCTCAATGTCTATCGAGGTGGGAACCAGAGCGCTTGATGTGGACCTTTTGGCCCGTGAGCTCGGTAACTGGCGCACATCCAGTTCGTCCGGCCCCGCCTATCTCGGGCTGGCCGACGCCATCCGGCTGCTCATCGTCGACGGTCGGGTGCCGGTGGGGTCCCGGTTGCCCAGCGAACGCGCCCTGGCCGATGCCCTGCGGGTGTCGCGCACCACGGTCACCGCGGCCTTCACCGCGCTACGTGAGGACGGCTACCTCCACGCCCGGCGCGGTGCCCGCAGCACCGCCTCCCTCCCACCGCGACCGGAGCTGCCGGCCGTCTCCGAGACCACGACGGTCAACCTGGCCGCGGCCGCACTGTCCGCGCCCAGCGCGGCGGTGCTGGACGCCTTCGCCGACGCCGCCCGCGACGTCACCCCGTATCTGGCCGAGGTCGGCCACGAACTGTCCGGGGTGTGCGCGCTGCGCGTCGCGGTGGCCCACAGGTACACCGAGCGCGGGCTTCCCACCGATCCCGAGCAGATCATGATCACCACCGGGGCACAGCACGCGATCGGCCTCATTCTGGCCGCCTTCACCCAGCCCGGCGACCGGGTGCTCGTCGAGCAACCCACGTATCACGGTGCCCTGTCGGCGATCTCGACCGCCGGGGCGCGCGCCGTGCCGGTCCCGCTGCACGACGACGGTTGGCAGCTCGACGATCTGCACGCCGCGATCCGGCAACTCTCCCCCGCGCTGGCCTACCTGATCCCGGACAGTCACAACCCGACCGGCTTCACCATGCCGCCGGATCAGCGAAACCGGCTGGGCCGCATCATCTCCGAGACCCGGACCCGAACCATCGTCGACGAGTCGATCATGGACATGTGGCTGGACGCACCGCCGCCCGCCCCGCTGGCCGCCGCCGTCGCGTCCCGCCCCGACCTGGTGCTCACCATCGGGTCGATGTCCAAATCGTTCTGGGGTGGGCTGCGCATCGGCTGGATCCGCGCCGATCCGGCGGTGCTGGCCACCGTCTCGGCGATCCGGCGCTCGGTGGATCTGGGCACCCCGATCCTCGAACAGCTCACCGCCGCACGGCTGCTGGCGACCCGCGAGGTGGTGCTGCCCGAGCGCCGGGAACTGCTGGCCACCCGGCGGGCGTTCCTGGTCGACCTGCTGGCCCGCCGGCTGCCGGATTGGCGGCCGGGCCCGGGCCGCGGCGGAATGTCACTGTGGGTGCAGTTGCCCGCACCGATGAGCACCGCGCTGTCGGCCGCGGCGTCCCGGCTCGGGCTGGATCTGCCCGCCGGTCCGCGGTTCGGGGTGGATGGCACCTTGGAACGGTTCATCCGGGTGCCCTACGCGCTGCCGGAACCGCAACTGGAGGCGGCGGTGGACCTGATGGTCCGCGCCTGGGAGTCCATCACCGGTGTCGCGGTGGCACCGGAGAGCCACGCCGTGGTGGTCTAATCCGGGATGTCGACCCGGCGCACGGTGCCGTCGACCGCGTCGGCGGCCTCGATCTCGGCGCGGGTCACCCCGAGCAGGAACAGCACGGTGTCCAGGTACGGGTGGCTCAATGAGGCGTCGGCGACCTCGCGCAGCGCCGGTTTGGCGTTGAATGCCACCCCCAGCCCGGCCGCGGACAGCATGTCGATGTCGTTGGCGCCGTCCCCGACGGCGACGGTCTGCTCCATCGGCACGCCCGCCTGCTGGGCGAAATCGCGCAGCGCCTTGGCCTTGCCCGGCCGGTCCACGACCTGACCGATGACCCGCCCGGTCAGCTTCCCGTCCACGATCTCCAGCTCGTTGGCGGCCACGAAGTCCATCATCAGCTCGTGCGCGAGCGGCTCGATCACCTGGCGGAAGCCGCCGGAGACGATGCCGCAGTGATAGCCCAGCCGGCGCAGGGTCCGGATGGTGGTCCGGGCGCCCGGGGTCAGCTGAATCTGCTCGGCCACCTCGTCGACCACCTCGGCGGGCAGACCGGCCAGGGTGGCGACCCGCTTGTGCAGCGACTCGGCGAAGTCCAGTTCACCGCGCATGGCGGCCTCGGTGACCTCGGCGACGGCGGCCTCCGCGCCGGCGTGCGAGGCCAGCATCTCGATGACCTCACCCTGGATGAGGGTGGAGTCGACGTCGAACACGATGAGCCGCTTGGTCCGCCGCGACAGGCTGTAGTCCTCCAGCGCGATGTCCACTCCCAGCGACACCGCGGTGCGCGCCATGGTGGCCTGCAGCTGGGCGTATACGCCACCCGGCGGCACCGACACCCGCAACTCCAGGCCGGTCACCGGGTAGTCCGACACCCCACGGATGAAATCGATGTTCACCCCGAGCCCGGCGACCTCGTGGGCCACCACCCCGAACGCCTCGGCGGTGATGGGGCGGCCCAGCACCACGATGGTGTGGGTGGAGGGCTCCCGCATCACCGGCTTGTCGTCGCTGCGCTCGATCGACACCTCCAGGCCCACCCCGTGGATGGCGGCGCGGACCTCGTCGGCGAACTCGTCACCGTCGGCCACCTCGGTCTCGACCGAGACCAGCACACCGAGGGTGAGCCGGCCACGGACGACGACCTGTTCGACGTTGAGCAGCTCCACGCGGTGCCGGGACAGCACCTCGAACAGTGCGGACGTGACACCGGGCTGGTCCACGCCGGTGACGGTGATCAGCAGCGATGACCGCTTCCGCGAGGAGTCGACTGACTGCGAGGCCGTCGGCACACTCACCTCCGTTTGATGCCTCGTATCAGCTGAGCTCCCGGCGGGAGCCGGACTAGGTACGGACGTTCTCGTCGTCGAGCCTGGTCACATCGCCGTCGGACGGGCCGTGTGCACGCCCGATGTGCGCCTCGGCGCGCATCCGCTCGACCATGTGCGGGTAGTGCAGCTCGAACGCCGGACGCTCCGAACGGATCCGGGGCAGCTCGGTGAAGTTGTGCCGCGGCGGCGGGCAGCTGGTGGCCCACTCCAGGGAGTTGCCGTAGCCCCACGGGTCGTCGACCACGACGGGCTCGCCGTAACGCCAGCTCTTGAACACGTTCCACAGGAACGGCAGCGTCGAGACACCCAGGATGAACGAGCCGATGGTGGACACCACGTTCAGCGTGGTGAAGCCGTCGGTGGCCAGGTAGTCGGCGTAGCGGCGCGGCATGCCCTCGTCACCCAGCCAGTGCTGCACCAGGAAGGTGGTGTGGAAGCCGATGAAGGTCAGCCAGAAGTGCAGCTTGCCCAGGCGCTCGTCGAGCAGCCGGCCCGTCATCTTCGGGAACCAGAAGTAGATGCCCGCGTAGGTGGCGAACACGATGGTGCCGAAGAGCACGTAGTGGAAGTGCGCGATGACGAAGTAGCTGTCGGTGACGTGGAAGTCCAGCGGCGGGCTGGCCAGCAGCACACCGGACAGGCCACCGAGCAGGAAGGTGATCAGGAAGCCGACCGAGAACAGCATCGGCGTCTCGAAGGTCAACTGCCCCTTCCACATGGTTCCGATCCAGTTGAAGAACTTGATACCGGTCGGCACCGCGATCAGGAACGTCATGAAGCTGAAGAACGGCAGCAGCACGGCACCGGTGGCGTACATGTGGTGCGCCCACACCGCCACCGACAGCGCCGCGATACCCAGGGTCGCGTAGATCAGGGTGGTGTAACCGAAGATCGGCTTACGGCTGAACACCGGGAAGATCTCCGAGACGATGCCGAAGAACGGCAGCGCGATGATGTACACCTCGGGGTGGCCGAAGAACCAGAACAGGTGCTGCCACAGCAGCACGCCGCCGTTGGCCGGGTCGTAGATGTGGGCACCGAGGTGGCGGTCGGCGGCCAGGCCGAACAGCGCGGCGGTCAGGATCGGGAAGGCGATCAGGATCAGGATCGAGGTCACCAGCACGTTCCAGGTGAAGATCGGCATCCGGAACATGGTCATGCCGGGTGCACGCATACAGACCACGGTGGTGATGAAGTTGACCGCACCGAGGATGGTGCCCAGACCACCGACGGCCAGACCCATGATCCACAGGTCACCACCGGCGCCCGGGGAGTGGATCGCGTCGGTCAGCGGCGAGTAGGCGGTCCAGCCGAAGTCGGCGGCGCCACCGGGGGTGATGAAGCCACCCATGGCGACCAGCGCGCCGAACAGGAACAGCCAGAATGCCAGTGCGTTCAGCCGCGGGAAGGCCACGTCGGGCGCGCCGATCTGCAGCGGCAGCACCAGGTTGGCGAACCCGGCGAAGATCGGGGTCGCGTAGAACAGCAGCATCACCGTGCCGTGCATGGTGAACAGCTGGTTGAACTGCTCATTGGACAGGAACTGCAGGCCCGGGACCGCGAGCTCCGTGCGCATCAGCAGGGCCATCAGGCCGCCGACGAGGAAGAAGCAGAAGCACACGACGCAGTACATGATGCCGATCAGCTTGTGATCGGTCGTCGTGATCAGCTTGTAAATGAGGTTGCCCTTGGGCCCCATCCGCTGCGGGAAAGGCCGCCGTGCCTCGAGTTCTCCGATTGGGGGCGCTTCGGCTACCAACAGATCCTCCATAAAAAGTCGACCGGCCATCCCGGCAATGCTCTTTGGGCATCTTATCCCCCTGCCCGGTGGCTTTGGCACCGGTGTCCTACAAAGTGTCGTAATGACTCGGGACACACTTGTGACCGGCGGGAAACGACCTGCGTACGGGGGTGGCGGCCGCGCGGATTGATACCGTCGGCGGCGTGCCGTTTCCCACCGCGCGGATGGGCCTGCTGGTCGCGGGCGTCACCGCCTCGTTCACCGTGTTGACCGCCTGCGGCGCGCCGGATACCGATCCCGGCGCCGGCGCGGCCGGATCCCCGCAGACTCCGATCACCAGCACCACCCGCATCGCCGGGGCCGGTGTGCTGGGTAATCACCGCAAGCCCGACGAGTCGTGCGCTCCCGAACCGGCCCCCGCCGACAACCCGGACGCGCCTCGCCAGGTGCGCAACGCCTCCGGCGGCGCCGACATCCCGCCGGCCACCGAGGTGCGCGGCGATCCGCAGCGCATCGTGGCGCTGTCACCTACCGACCTCGACGCACTGTGCGCATTGGGGCTCCAGGACCGGGTGGTCGGCACAACCGTCCCGCAGCCGTCGTATCTGGGCACGGTGCTGCACGACGCGGCCGGCCTCGGCGACCGCGGCGCCCCCGACCTGGCCGCGATCGGCGATGCCGCACCGGACCTGATCCTCGGATCGGCGGCCGCGAGCCCCGGCGCCTATCCCGCGCTCGCCGAGATCGCCCCCACCGTCTTCACCGGCGGGGGCGCCGACTGGCAGAACACGCTGCGCGCCGTCGCGGCGGCCACCGGCCGGCCCGGGGCGGCCGACCCGGTGCTCGA
Source organism: Mycolicibacterium aurum (assembly GCA_900078775.1). Taxonomy (GTDB): domain Bacteria; phylum Actinomycetota; class Actinomycetes; order Mycobacteriales; family Mycobacteriaceae; genus Mycobacterium; species Mycobacterium aurum_A. Next base: position 969,297 of record LT549889.1, on the reverse strand, counting down.
CGGTTTCGAACGCGAGGCGCGCGAGGCCGGCGAACGCAACGACGCCACCCACTTCCAGGCCTCGGTGGTGCAGTTCACCGAGGACAGCATGCGGGTGTACGGGGCAGCGAACTTCCCGGCCTCGGTGCTGCGCACGGTGGGCGTGGATCGCCCTGCCGCGCAACGGTTCACGGATGTGCCCTTCATCGAGGTGAGCATCAGCAACCTCACCGAGGAGACCGACCTGTCCGCGGCCGACGGCGACATCGTCTACGTGTCCTTCACCGGCCCGGCCGCCAAGGATCGCGGCACCGAGGTGCTGGGCAGCGCGGCCTGGCGCAAGCTGTCCGCCACCCGGGATGACCGGGTGTTCACGGTGAACAACGAGGTGTGGCAGACCGGGCAGGGGGTGGTGGCCGCGCGCGGCATCATCGAGGATCTGCGCTGGCTGAACGCACCGATCAACTGATCCGCGCGGTCACCGGATAGCCTTGGCCCTGTGTTTCACGTATTCACCAGCACCTACCTGCAGCCCCTGGACGTCGTCGATCAGACCCGCCCGGCCCACCTGGAATGGGTGACCGGCCAGGTCGAGGCCGGTCGCATCATCCTGGCCGGACGGGTCGAGTCCGGCCAGGGCGCGGTGCTGATCACCTCGGACATGAGCGCCGAAGAGGCCGACGGCCTCATCGCTACCGATCCCTACATCCCGGCCGGTGCCGCCCGCTACGACCGGGTCAGCTTCAACGGCGCTTTCCGGGCGCCCGGCCTCTGACCGGAGTTCTTCGTCACCCGGCGGAATCAGCCGCCCGGGTGTGATTGTTGTTCTCACACGGGCGCGGTGCTGCGCCCGGGCTGCTTTTTGCCTGATGCAGGGCGAGAATGCATGTATCTGCACGTAGAACGTAATGACGCATTAAGGACTGATCCGATGAGCACCACTGTTTCCGCTTACGCCGCCGAGTCGGCGACCACCCCGCTGATCAAGACCACCATCGAGCGCCGCGCCGTCGGCCCGCACGACGTCGCCTTCGACATCAAGTTCTCCGGTATCTGTCACAGCGACCTGCACACCGTGAAGGCCGAATGGGGCAAGCCGAACTACCCGGTGGTTCCCGGCCACGAAATCGCCGGTGTGGTAACCGAAGTCGGCTCCGAGGTCACCAAGTACAAGGTCGGCGACCACGTCGGCGTCGGCTGCTTCATCGACTCCTGCCGCGAGTGCGACAACTGCCGGGCCGGCCTGCAGCAGTACTGCACCGGCAAGTACGGCATGCACGGCACCTACAACTCCACCGAACGCGACGGCAGCCCCACCTACGGCGGCTACAGCACCGCCATCGTCGTCGACGAGAGCTACGTGCTGCGCATCCCGGACAGCATCCCGCTGGACAAGGCCGCTCCCCTGCTGTGCGCCGGCATCACGCTCTACTCCCCGCTGCGGCACTGGAACGCCGGCCCTGGCAAGAAGGTCGCCATCGTCGGCCTGGGCGGCCTGGGCCACATGGGCGTCAAGCTCGCGCACGCCCTCGGCGCGCACGTCACCGTGCTGAGCCAGTCGCTGAAGAAGATGGAGGACGGCCTGCGCCTCGGCGCCGACGAGTACCACGCCACCAGCGACCCGGACACCTTCACCAAGCTGGCCGGCAAGTTCGACCTGATCCTGAACACCGTGTCGGCCAACATCAACATGGCCGACTACCTGAACCTGCTGGCCGTGGACGGCACCCTGGTCGAGCTGGGCATCCCCGAGCACCCGATGCCGGTGCCGGTGTTCCCGCTGGCCGGCGGGCGCCGCAGCCTGTCCGGCTCGATGATCGGCGGCATCCCGGAGACCCAGGAGATGCTCGACTTCTGCGCCGAGCACGGGGTCACCCCGGAGATCGAGGTCATCGAGGCGTCCTACATCAACGAGGCCTACGAGCGGATGCTGTCCTCGGATGTGCGCTACCGCTTCGTCATCGACATCGCCACGCTCTGACCGACACCGTCGACACCGGGTATCACTGCCAGTGATACCCGGTGTTTTCGTTGCGACGTGCGACGATCTGCGCGTGCACCGGATCGTTCACGTGCTGTCCGTCCTCGGGGTCGTCGCGGTCCCGGTGGTCGGCTGGTTCGGCCGGGACTGGTCCGGGGCCACCACCCTGGCGGTGTACTGGTTCGAGACCCTGGCGGCGAGCCTGTTCGTATTGGCCCGTATCGCCGTGCACCGACGCTGGTCGCCGCGGCGCGGGCATTTCAACTACAGCGGGCCCGGCGGTGACGGTGCCCGGCTGTCCTACCGCAGGTCCGACGGCACCCGCCGGCGCCGCCCGCTGTCGACGTTCCTGTCCAGTTTCGGTGTCATCAGCCTGAGCTTCTGCGCCGTGCACGGTGTGTTCTTGGGCCTCATCGTGTTCCTGCTCAACCACAACGGCGTCGGACACCTCGTCGAAGTCGACTGGCGCAGCGTCGGTCTCGGGTGCCTGAGTGTGCTGGCCTTCATGGCCGTCGACTTCGTGGTGGATCTGTTCAGCCTGCGGCAGTGGCCGTTTCAGCAATTGGAGCGCACCGCCAGTCAGGCGCTGGGCCGGGTGATGGTCGTGCACCTCACCCTGCTCATCGGTTTCCTGGCCATCGCGATCACCGATACCCCGAGCTCGTTTTTCGGGGTGTTCGTCGTCCTCAAGACCATGGCGACGCTGAGTACCGCACTGCCGCAATGGCAGCCGGCCGAACCGCCGAAGTGGCTGAGCGCTGCGCTCAACCGGGTGCCCAGCGCGCAGCCCGGGAAACGGTTCGAAGACCAGTGGGCCCAGGAGCGGATCGAGGAACGCCAGCGACTGGAGGCCAACGAGCGGCCCTGGATCGAGGACGGCCGGTAACTACTCCTCGGCCAGATCGGCCAGCGGCCAGCCCGCGGCGGCGAGCCGGGCGGCCACCCGCGCGGTGTTCTCCGGGCCCGCATCGTGGTTGGTGACCTCGGAGATGGATGCCTCGATGTCGTCGCGGGTGATGGGGTCCTCGATGTCGGCGGGCGCGGCGACCTCGGCGATGTTGCGCACCACCTCTTGGACCTGTTCCTCGGTCAGCGGAGTGGCCCGCAGCAGGGCCAGCAACGGCACCTGGTCCGGGCCGGGCACCCCGTCCGGGTAGCCGGCGCGCAACCAGTTCAGGATCGACGCCATCAGGTTCGTGACAGGCATACCCCCAGTGTCGCGTCCGGACCGGGTGTTGCCAAACCGCCGCCGGAGTTCACTGCCCGACGGCGTAGGTGTCGACGGGATTTCGGCGCGCACCTTGCGGGAGTATGCGGTCATGGATGCGCGTAATCCGATGTCGGCCGGGGTGTCCCGGTCGAAGAAGATCAGGACATGCAGGTCGGGTGCGTCGATCACCTCGATTGTGGTGCGGGTAGGCCCGCGGCACGAAGTACACATCGCCCGCGCGCAGGTGCCAGGTGTCCAGGGACCGGTCCGGGTTCATCACCGTCATGCGCGCCGAACCGGGCTGTAGATAGCCCATTTCGGCGGTGCCGGGATGCCAGTGCGGCTCGCGCAAGCCGTACTCGCGGCGATGATGACCTCGGCCGGCTCCTCGGCGATGTTCTCGATGTGGTGCAGCGCACCGGAATCGATGTGGCACATCTCCCCCGCCCCGACGATGTCTTCGGCGTTGCCCGCAATCCGGGCGGCCGGATTTCCCGACCGGCTGCTACCGGCTAACCCCCAATCCGTCGCGCAACCGCCCGCAGACCGCCTACCAGGTGCGACAATGCATCCGCGCTGAAAAGATCGGCGCCGGAAGGACAGCATGGATGCCCTGCGGGTGGTCATCGCCGACGACGACGTGCTGTTGCGTGAGGGGCTGGCAAGCCTGTTGCAGCGCGAGGAGTTCGAGGTCGTCGGGCAGGCCGGTGACGCCGAGGAGCTACTCGCGCTGGTCGACGGGCAGCAACCCGACCTGGTCCTGACCGACATCCGGATGCCGCCCGGGCACGACACCGAGGGCCTGGACGCGGCGAAGGTGATCCGCGAACGCACCCCGAAGGTCGCGATCATGGTGCTCTCGGCGCACGTCGACGTGGATCACGCGATGGAGCTGCTGGCGGGCGGGCAGAGCATCGGGTATCTGCTCAAGAGCCGGGTGGTCGACGTCAACGATTTCGTGGACACCCTGCGCCGGGTCAGCAACGGCGCGTCGGTGATCGATCCGGCGCTGGTCGCCGAGCTGGTGTCGGCACGCCGGCGCGACGACCCGTTGGCCGCGTTGAGCGCCCGCGAGCGTGAGGTGCTGACCCTGATGGCCGAGGGCCTGTCCAACGGCGGCATCGGGCGCCGCCTGTGGGTGACCGAAGGCACCGTGGAAAAGCACGTCCGCAGCATCCTGACCAAACTGAACCTGCCCGAGACCGGCGACGATCACCGCCGGGTGCGGGCGGTCATCATGTACCTGGAATCGCGCTAGCGCTCAGAGCAACTCGCGGACCGCCTCGGCGGACAGGGTGAGCTTGGGCAGGAACCCGCGCGCCGGGCTGGCGGCCACCATGTCGGCGAAATCCTGTTCGTCATGGGTGGAGGTGAGGATCACCGCGACCCCGCTGTGGTCGGCGCCGAGCCGGCCCGCCACGTCGAAACCGCTGTCGGCCCCGAGATCGACGTCCACCAACGCGACGTCGGGGTGCAGTTCCTCGGTCAGGCGCACGGCCTCGGCAGCGTCCGCGGCGGCGCCGACGACTGCGAAACCGCCGCGCTCCAGCATGGCGCGCGCGGCGTCACGGAAGGCGGCGCTGTCGTCGACGATCAAGCAGCGCGGAACTCTCATGACTCCTACAGTGGCAGGGCCGGGTCGAAATGGCATTACCGTTAACGGGAATCTTCCCCGGACGGGGCGCGCTTCTTCTGCGTACCATCAGCCGGTGAACTGGCACGCACTGCCGAATCGACTGCTGGCCCAGGTGGTGCGCCCGACCGCGCGTCCCCTCGGGGTCGGCATCGTCGTCGCGATCGTCTTCCTGGTCGCCGAGGTCGCGGCGGTGCACGCGCTCAAGCAGGTCGCCCCGGAGAACGCGTTCGGCGCGTTGCTGCTGCTCGGGGTGCTGGTGATCTCGGCCGGCTGGGATGTCGGGTTGGCGGTCGCGACATCGCTGGCCAGTGCGGTGGTGTATGCGTACCTGCACCTGGAGGGGCGCGACAGTCTGGCGCCCGCGTTGGCGGTGTTCCTGACCCTGGCGCTGTTGACCAATGTGCTTGTCGGGCAGGCGCGTCTGCGTGCTGCGGAGGCCGAGGAGCGCCGGCGCCACGCCGACCGGCTGGCCGCCCAGCAGGCCGCGTTGCGCCGGGTCGCCACCCTGGTGGCCCGATCCGCGGAGCCGGCCACGGTGTTCAGCGCGGCGGTCGAGGAGCTCGGTGACAGCCTCGGCGCGGACCATGTGACGTTGATGCGCTTCGACCCGGACCAGACCTGCGTGGTGCTGGCGTCGCGGGAGCGGGATCCGCATCGGGCGGCCTTGCTTGTCGGAGAACGCTTTCCGCTGACCGGTGACAGCATCGCCACCCGCATCTGCCGGACCGGCGCCCCCGAACACATCGAGGATTACGGCACCGCCTCCGGCCCGATCGCCGAGCGGCTGCAGGGCCTCGGGGTGCGCTCGGGGGCCGGTACCCCGCTGATCGTGGGCGGCGCGGTCCGCGGCGCGATGATCGTGGCATCCCGTCGCCCGGAAACGTTTTCGCCCCAGTTGCAGGATCACATCGGCGACTTCGCCGATCTGGTGTCGACGGCGATCACGAACGCCGAGACACGGGCCGAACTGACCGCATCGCGGGCACGGATCGTGGCCGCCGCCGACCAGGCACGCCGCGGCTTCGAACGCGACCTGCACGACGGGGCGCAGCAGCGGATCGTGGCGCTGAGCCTGCAGCTGCGGGCCACCGAGGCCGCGGCCGAGGGGCCGGTGCGTGAGCAGTTGTCGGCGGCGGTGGGCAGCCTGGCCGGGCTGTACGCCGACCTGCAGGAACTGTCCCGCGGTCTGCACCCGGCCATCCTGTCCAAGGGCGGGCTGGTGCCGGCCATCCGCACCCTGGCGCGCCGGTCGCCGGTGGCGGTCGAGCTGGATGTGCGGATCGAGGACCGGCTACCGGAATCGGTCGAGGTGGCCGCGTACTACCTGGTCGCCGAATCCCTCACCAACGCAGCGAAATACGCGCAAGCGGAGCTGGTGACGGTGATCGCCGCGGTGCACGACGGTGTGCTCGAGCTGGCGGTCAGCGATGACGGAGTCGGCGGGGCTGTCGCCGGGGGCGGTTCCGGGTTGATCGGTCTGCGGGACCGGGTGGAAGCGTTGTCCGGTGAGTTCGGGGTGGCCAGCACACCGAACGTGGGCACCACGATCACCGCGTCGATCCCGGTCAGCTCCTGAACTGAAGGATCCGGCACACTTCGGTCGACTTCGCGGGGGTGCGCGCGATGTAAGACGGGTGCCGGTGCTTGGCTTCGTTGAGTGCCCTCAGATTGCGCCGGGCACGACGCACCGAGAGTTCGACGACGTTGTCGTCCGCCATCGCGATCGCCGCCATGATGTCCTCCTTGGGCCGGCATTTACACCGTCTGCATCCCAGCTTGCGTGACGGACCCGCGAGGATCCTCAACAGAAGCCGTGAACTTGGTAAGAAGAATGCCCACTGACTAGCGGGAACAAACCTACCGTGCGGGTTCATGCCTGCACCGGACGCGGCGCCTTGAGGACGCCGATGGCGGACCGTTTCCGGTCCGCCATCGGCGTGCAGAATTCTGAGCTGCGGAGCCTAGAAGTCCCAGTCCTCGTCCTCGGTGACCACGGCCTTGCCGATCACGTAGCTCGACCCCGAGCCGGAGAAGAAGTCGTGGTTCTCGTCGGCGTTGGGGCTCAGCGCGGACAGGATCGCCGGGTTGACGTCGGTCTCGTCCTTCGGGAACAGCGCCTCGTAGCCCAGGTTCATCAGGGCCTTGTTGGCGTTGTAGCGCAGGAACTTCTTGACGTCCTCGGTGAGCCCGACCCCGTCGTAGAGGTCCTGGGTGTACTCGACCTCGTTGTCGTACAGCTCGAAGAGCAGCTCGTAGGTGTACTCCTTGAGCTCTTCCTTACGGGCCTCGGTCTCGGCGGCCAGGCCGCGCTGGAACTTGTAGCCGATGTAGTAGCCGTGCACGGCCTCGTCGCGGATGATCAGCCGGATCATGTCGGCGGTGTTGGTCAGCTTGGCCCGGCTGGACCAGTACATCGGCAGGTAGAAGCCGGAGTAGAACAGGAAACTCTCCAGCAGGGTGGACGCCACCTTGCGCTTGAGCGGGTCGTCTCCCTTGTAGAAGTCCATCACGATCTGCGCCTTGCGCTGCAGATTGGGGTTCTCCTCCGACCAGCGGAACGCCTCGTCGATCTCGGCGGTCGAGCACAGCGTGGAGAAGATGTTGCTGTAGCTCTTCGCGTGCACGGACTCCATGAACGCGATGTTGGTGTAGACCGCCTCTTCGTGCGGGGTCAGCGCGTCGGGGATCAGGCTGACGGCGCCGACGGTGCCCTGGATGGTGTCCAGCAGCGTCAGCCCGGTGAACACGCGCATGGTGAGCTGCTTTTCGTGCTCGTTGAGGGTGCCCCAGGACGGGATGTCGTTGGACACCGGCACCTTCTCGGGCAGCCAGAAGTTGCCGGTGAGGCGCTCCCAGACCTCGGCGTCCTTGTCATCCTGCAGACGGTTCCAGTTGATGGCCGATACGCGATCGATCAACTTCATTCCATCGGACACCTTGGACCCCATTTCACCTGGCATTTTCTACTGTCGCCGAGAGATATCCCGCGGGCGACACCAACACTACAACTGGTGTGCGACATCGCCGCGCTATACGAGATGTTGTGTCTCGCGTGTCGCGCTGCCCCAGCGTAGAGCGTAGGAGATCACCCCGCGGCGGTCGGCGCCGGGCTCACCCTGTCCAGCAGCTCCCGCAGCGCGATCAGGTCCAGATAGGCCGTCACCTTGATCACACGCTCGTCGCGCAGCGTCATCACCCAGGCGTACTCGTTGACGTAGGGCTGCCCGTCGCGCGCGTTGGCGGTGCCGCGCCAGCGCGCGACGACGACGTCCCCCTCGGCGACCAGCTCCTGGACCTCGGCGCGGATCGGACCGTCGAGCCGGGCCGCTTCCAGGGCGTGCTGCTCCTAGGAACGCACCGCCGCCCGGCGGCGGGTGAACTCGTACTCCGATGCCTTGAACTTGCGGGTGGCCAACCAGTACTGCCAGGTCATGCCGCTCCACAGAGCGCGGTTGACGCCGTGGGCGTCCATGTACCAGCTCTGGCAGCCGCCGGTGCTGAACACGGTGCCGGCCAGGTGCCGCTGCAATTCGGCGTTGAACTCGTCCTGCGCGCGCCGCGTCGGGGCGATTGCGGCCGCCCCGGCCCGGTCCACCGCCGCGATGGCCTGCGCCACATAGCGGATCTGCGATTCGATCATGAACACCACCGAGTTGTGCCCGAGCGCGGTGTTCGGGCCGAGCAGGAAGAACAGGTTGGGCATCCCGGCGACGGTGATGCCGCGGTGGGCGGCCATCCCCTCGCGGTTCCAGCGGTCCACCAGGTCCTCGCCGTCGGCGCCCTTGATGTCGACGTAGGTGTAGGAGTCGGTCACGTGGAATCCGGTGGCCCACACCACCACGTCGACCGGATGCTCGGTGCCGTCGGCGGTGACGAGACCGGTCGGGGTCATCCGTTCGATCCGGTCGGTGATCACAGTGGTCCTCGGGTCCGCGATGCCCCGATAGTAGGTGTCGGAGTTGAGGATTCGCTTGCACCCGGCCCGGTAGTCCGGGGTCAGCTTGCGCCGTAGTTCGGGATCTTTGATGCTGCGGTTGATGTTCCACTTGCCCATCAACTCGCCGATCTTGAGCAGCCGGGGTTGCTGGGTCATGGCGAAGCCGACGCCCTCGTGGGTCCAGTAGATGCCGGCGCGCAGCAGCGCCCGCACCCCCGGCACCCGGGTGAAGATGTCGCGCATCCATTGCGGGATCGCGTTGTTGGGCCGCGGCATAACCCAGGCCGGGGTGCGCTGGTAGAGCTGCAGTTCGGCGACCTCGTCGACGATGGCGGGCACGATCTGGATGGCGCTGGCGCCGGTGCCGATCACCGCCACCCGCTTGCCGCGGAGGTCGACGTCGTGGTTCCACTGCGCGGAATGGAAAGCCACACCGGCGAATTCGTCACGTCCGGGGATGTCGGGGATGGACGGGATGTGCAGCCCGCCGGCCCCGGAGATCAGGAACTGCGCGACGTACTCCTGCCCGGTGGTGTCGAAGACGTGCCAGCGGGCCTCCGCCTCGTCCCAGTGCGCCCGGTCGACGTGCGCGCCGAAGCGGATGCGGCGGCGCAGGTCGTGTTTGTCGGCGACGCCCTTGAGGTAGTCGAAGATCTCGGGTTGGAAGGACCACATGTGGGTCCAGTCGGCCTTCGGTTCGAAGGAGAACGAGTACATGTGCGACGGGATGTCGCAGGCGCAGCCGGGATAGGTGTTGTCGCGCCAGGTGCCGCCGATCTCGTCGGCCTTTTCCAGGATCAGGAAGTCCACACCCTGGTTCTTGAGCGCGATGCCCATCCCCAGCCCGGAGAATCCGGACCCGATGATCAGTGCGCGGGTCGAGATAGCGTTTGCAGCCACAGCGTGAGCCTTTCCTGGGAACGCCGGTACCGGATACTTCTCAGTGTCGCGGCACCGATAACAGGTGTCAACGCCCCAGGTAGGGCGGGAAGTTCCGGACGGCCTCAGGCGCCGGGCTGCTGCACCGATTCCTGGCGTTTGACCGCATTGTGAATGGGCTGATCGGGGTCGATCTGCACGCCCACCAGTTCGGCGGTGCCGTTCACCGCGCCCATCATGATCGTGGTCATGTGCGCGACGAACTCGTCGGCCGGCATCCGGCGCGGGGTCTCCTCGCTGCCGCCGAGCCACCAGTCGGTGGCCGAGGCCGCGGTACCGAACAGCGCGAACGCCGCCAGCTCGAAGACCGCGGGGTCGAGTTCCATCTCCTTGAGCTCACCGCTGACCATCTCGGCGATGGCCAGGGTGATGTCACGCCCGCGGTTGACGGTGGTCATGGCCGCCGCCGACTGGTCGGCGAACCGGCCCTGCAGCAGGAACCGCACCACGTTGGGGTGCTGGTCCACCAGTTCCACGTAGTGCTCGACGGCCCGGCCGATGACCTGGCGGGCCGAATCTGACTCGATGTTGATCGACGGAATGACGGCCGCCCACAACATGTCTCGCATACGTTCGCCGATCTGGGCGAACATGTCGGACTTGTCGGTGAAGTGCCGGTAGATCTTCGGCTTGGCGGTTCCCGCCTCCTCGGCGATCTCGCGCACACTCACATTGGGGCCAAGCCGGTCGATGGCACGGAAGGCGGCCTCGACGATCTCCGCGCGGACCTTTTTGCGGTGCTCGCGCCAACGTTCGCTGCGCGCATCGACCTTCACGCCGGCCTGGCCCGGCAGTGGTATGGATGGTCTACGCACTCATCCACTGTACCGGGCGTCACTGGCCTGGTCAGACCGCACGGGCCCGGCGTGGCACAGCCCACTTTGCCGGGCCCGCAGTGGCTTGGCAAAGATTTCATGATCGGCGGTGTCCGCGTTGCTTTCTGTAGCATCGAAACGTCGAAGAACTCTCAGGGGCGGGAGACCATGACCGGTCGATACGACGTCGTGATCGCGGGCGGTGGGCCATCGGGCGCGGCCGCCGCGTGGCAGGCCGCGCAGAGCGGGGCACGGGTGGTGGTGCTGGACAAGGCCGAGTTCCCGCGCGATAAGCCGTGCGGTGATGGGCTGACCGCGCGCGCGGTCAGCTATCTGCAGAAGATGGGCCTGGCCGACGAGGTCGCCACCTATCACCGGGTGAACCGGGTGACGGTCTACAGCCCGAGCGCTTGGGAGTTGTCGTTTCCCCGTCGGCCCGGAATGCCCGACCACGGGCACACCGTCAGCCGCACGCACCTGGACACCGTGCTGCTCAAGCACGCCGAGTCCGCCGGTGCCGAGGTGCACCAGGGCGCCGAGGTCGCCGGGCCCGAGTTCGACGCCGCCGGCCGCGTGGTGGGCATGGTGCTCAAGAGCGGTGAGAAGGTGCTCGGTGACGCGGTCATCGCCGCCGACGGTGCGTACTCCCCCATCAAGCGGGCGTTGAAACTCGATTCGCAGTACAACGGCTACTCGGCCATCGCGATCCGCTCGGAGATGCACCTCAACCGCGCGGACAACGACAGCCTCGACATCTACCTGAAACTGTTGTTCCAGGGTGATCAGCTGCCCGGGTACGGCTGGGTGTTCCCGATGGGCGGCGGCCGTTTCAACGTGGGTCTGGGCTATGTGAACAGCTACAAGAACTGGCAGTCCATCAATGCCACCCAGTTCCTGGGTGACTTTCTGCGGACCCTGCCCGCCGAATGGGAAGTCCCGCCGATCGAGGAACTGAAGCAGAACAAGAGCGTTCGGGCGTGGCGACTGCCGATGGGCTTCACCGCGTGGCCGCCGTGGCGGCCGGGCGTGCTGTTCGCCGGGGACGCGCTGGGCGCCGGCAAGCCGGTGTCCGGTGCCGGGATCTCCAAGGCGCTGGAATCGGGACTGACGGCCGGTGAATGCGCGGTCGCCGCGCTCGTCAACGGCGGTCCCGACGACTTCACCAATTACGAACAGCGCATGCGGGCAGCCTGGGGTCGCGAATACCGGCGTGGCCGATTCTTCAACAAACTCGCCGGGAATCCCGCAATCGCGGGCGCGGGCCTGAAGGCACTGGACAACCGCACGTTCCGTGACCTACTACTCAGGTCGCTGTACAAGAAGGCGCAGAGCCCGCAGCACACCTAGCGCGGTGTAGTGCGATCACCGCCGCCCGTCTGATGTCAGAATGACGGGATGGCAGCATCCAGCCGACGCGTCGGTGCCGAGACGTCGAAGACGCGCGATACGCTCCTCGACTGCGTCGAGACGATGATGATCGAAGAGGGCTATGCCAGCGTCACTTACCGCGCGCTGGCGGCCAAGGCCGGCGTCACGCCCAGCCTCGTGCAGTACTACTTCCCCGCCCTCGATGACATCTTCATTGCCGCGATCTCGCGGTATTCGCAGCGAAACCTGGCCTTCCTGAACAAGATCCTCGACAAGCGCACCGAGGATCCGCTGCGGGCGCTGTGGGAGTACAACTGGGACGAAGCCACCGGCGTGTTGATGACCGAGTTCATGGCGCTCGGTAACCACCGCAAGTCGATCCGCGCCGAGATCGCCAAGGTGACCGAGAGCGCACGCAAGATCCAGTTGGATGCCCTGACAGCGAAATTCGGCAAGGACGCACGCCCGGTGGGTGATCTGTCGCTGCCGGCGTTGCAGTTGCTGATCTCCAGCCTGCCCAAGTTCCTCAACCTGGAGAAGGGCATCGGCGTGCAGACCGCGCACGCCGAGCTCACCAAGGTCTTCGAGGATCATCTGGACCTGGTCGAGCCGCGGACCACGAAGTCACCCGCGGCCCGGCGGCGCACCAAGAAGGCGGGCAGCTAGCCGAACATGCCGCGGTACCCCCGGGCGGGGTGACGCGCGCTGATGTCCGGTGTCGCGGTGTCGAACAGCTTCTCCCGCAGGGTTCCCGGCCGATACTCCGTTTGCATCAGACCCTTGTCCTGCAGCACCGGCACCAGGTGGTCGAAGAATTCCTGATAGCTCTCGGGTAGCAGCGCATTCATCACCTGGACGCCGTCCACTCCCGCGCCCTGGTATTCGAGCAGCCGGTTGGCGATCGTCTCCGGTGAGCCGACCACCATCTGCGGCAGCGACAGCGAGGTCAGGAAGTCCTTGACCGTCGGCTTGATGCCCTCGGGCCAGGCGTTGATGATCGACAGGAACGCCCCTTGGATTCCGGGGATCTCGTCGAGGATGTCCTCAAGCGGGGTCGCCGGGTCGTAGCGGCCGAGATCGGTTCCGCTGAGGCTGGAGAAGTACGCGGTCTGCGCCTCCGGGCTGCGCCAGGCCTCCAGCTCACCCCATTTGCGGTAGGCCTCTTCATCGGTGGAGCCGATGACGAACATCATGCCCTGTAGGAAGAGGATATCGCCGTCGCGCCGACCGTGCGCCCGTGCCAACTCCCGCACGCTGTTCACCTGCTGGGTGATGGTCTCCAGCGAAAACGCGGACAGGAACATCAATTCCGCGTGCCGGGCGGCGAAGTCGAGTCCGGCCGGCGAACCACCGGCCTGGGCCAGCACCGGAGTGCGTTGCGGTGAGGGCTCCATCAGGTTGAAGCCTTCGACCTGATACCGGGTGCCGGCGTGGTTGATGTCGTGCACCTTCGCCGGATCCGTATAGACACCCCGCTCGGCGTCGTCGACGATGGCGTCGACGTCCCAGGACCCCTCCCACAGCTTGTAGGTGACGTCGACATACTCCTGCGCCCAGGCGTAGCGCTCGTCATGCGAAAGATTGCCGGGCAGGCCGAGATTGCGGAATGCGCGCTCATTGGCCGAGGTGACGATATTCCACCCGATCCGGCCGTTGCTGAGGCTGTCGAGCGTACTGACCGCGCGGGCGAAGACGAAGGGGTGGTGCGAGATCACCGAACTGGTGTACAGGAAGCCGAGGTTGTCGGTCTGTTGGGCCATCGCCGGGATCACCATCGTGCAGTCGCCGATCGGCACGTTCATCGCCATCTCGAAGACGATGTCGCTGGATCCGTTGTACTGCCCCTGCACGCCCATCACATCGGTGAAGAAAAACGCATCGACCTTGGCCTGTTCCGCCTTCTTCGCCAGATCGACCCACAGGTCGAATCCCTTGAATTCGCGGTTGCGGGCGCGGGGATGGCGCCAGCCGCCGTGGAAGTTGTGTCCGATCGCATCCATCAGCAACAGGGTGAAGATCATTCGTTTGGCCATCGGGCAGCTCCGCTCATTGGGCGTCTGACGTTTCGCTGTACGACCGTATGGCATCGCTCCGGTATTGCGTGGGCGAATCGGCACACGCACACGCCCACCCACGTGCTATACAGTTGTACAACACATCGCATCCCTACCGCCCGGAAGGACCGCCCATGTCCGACGCCCATGACCTCGACGAGCTCCGCACCCGCCTGCAGTACGTCGAGGACCGCTTCGCGATCCTCGATCTGGTGATGAACCAGTCCCGCGGTCACGACCGCCACGACGCCGAACTGATGCGCAGTGTGTACTTCGACGACGGCGTCGACGAGCACGGTCCGACCGTGAAAACCGGTCCGGAGTACGGGGACTGGGCCAATGCGGCGCATACCGCCGTGTTCGAGGACCACCTGCACAACGTCACCACCCACACCTGCGAGATCGACGGCGACACCGCGCACGCCGAGAGCTACGTCATCGGCGCGATGCGCGCCAAGGGCGGCAAGATCGTCTCGTTGATGGGCGGTCGCTACATCGACCGGTTGGAACGTCGCGACGGGGTCTGGAAGATCGCGCTGCGCCGATGCACCATCGAATGGATGATGAACGGGGACACCTCATTGCTGAACTCCGGCGCGGTGGCCGGGTTCATCAAGGGCACCTGGGACAAGAGCGACGTGTCGTATCAGCGGCCGCTGTCCATGGACGGCGCACCGGTCAACCGCTGGTAGGCCGCGCCATGGAGCTCGACGGGAAGCTGGCGCTGGTCACCGGTGGCGGCTCGGGCATCGGCCGAGCCTCGGCCCTGCGGCTGGCGGCAGCCGGTATGCGGGTCTGTGTGGTGGACGTCGACGGTGCGGCCGCCCAGACGGTGGCCGAGTCGGTCGATGGCGTCGGCCTGGCCTGCGATGTGTCCGATCCGGCCCAGGTCGAGGCCACGTTCGCGCGTTGCGCCAATGAACTCGGCGGGCTCGACCTCGCTTTCCTCAACGCGGGCATCACGATTCACTGGTCCGGGGACATCGGCTCGCTCGACCTCGATCAGTACCGCCGGTCGGTGGGCGTCAACCTCGACGGGGTGGTCTACGGGGCGGTCAGCGCCGTGCGGACGATGCGGGCGTGCGGCGGTCTCGGTGGCCGCGCGATCCTCGCGACCGCCTCACTGGCCGGCCTGGTGCCCTGGCACCCCGATCCCGTGTACAGCCTGGGCAAGCACGGGGTGGTCGGGTTCATGCGATCCATCGCGCCGAATCTGGCCCCGGAAGGGATTTCGGTGCACACCATCTGCCCGGGCATCACCGAGACCGGAGTGCTGGGCGACCGGCGCACGCTCGTCGAGCGCATCGGGGTACCGGTGATGGAGCCCGAGACGATCGCCGATGCGGTGCTCACCGCGGTCACCGCACCGGCCGAGCAGACCGGATCCTGCTGGGTGGTCCAGCACGGAAAGCCCGCCTGGCCGATGACGTTCGCCGACCTCACCGGACGCGATATGCGACTGAACCTGCCGGTCACCGCGCACTCCAACTGATCTCAGCCGAGGACCACGACATGACCAGTTACGACTACATCATTGCCGGCGCCGGTTCGGCCGGTTGCGTGCTCGCCAACCGGCTGTCCGCCGACCCCGCGATCTCGGTGCTGCTCATCGAAGCCGGCGGCGGTGATCGCCTCCCGATGTTCCACATCCCCAAGGGCGCCGGGCTGGTGTTCGAGAACGAGAAGTACACCTGGCAGTACCGGACCACCCCGTTCGGGCCGCGATCGCATGTCGAGACCTGGATGCGCGGCAAGCTGCTCGGCGGTTCCAGCTCGGTCAACGGCATGGTCTACAACCGCGGCCACCGCGCCGACTACGACGAACTGGAACGTCTCGGCAATCCCGGCTGGGGCTGGGCCGACATCCTGCCGATCTTCAGATCGTTCGAGGACAACGAATTCGGCCCGTCCCCCACCCGCGGCGTGGGCGGGCCACTGCACATCTCGGTGCCCCGCGACCCCGACCCGCTGTGCCGGGAGATGCTGGCCGCCGGGGTCGCGGCCGGCCTGACCGAGGTCGCCGACATCAACGAATCCGATACCGAACGCATCGGCTACACCACCTCCACGATCAAGGACGGCCGCCGGGTCAGCGCCGCGCGGGCATTCCTCAAACCGGCCCTGGCACGCCCCAATCTCACCGTGTTGACCAACACCTCGGTCGAGCGGATCCTGTTCGACACCGTCCGGGCCACAGGCGTGCTGACCCGAAACCGACACGGCAGCACCGAGATCCGAGCCGCCCGCGAGGTGATCGTGTCGATGGGCAGCCTCAACAGCCCGAAGCTGCTGCAGCTGTCCGGCATCGGCCCCGGTGAGGTGTTGCGGGCCGCCGGGGTCGACGTGTACCTGGACCGCGAGCGGGTGGGTCGCGGACTGCGGGAGCATCGGTGCGCGGTGATGCGCTTCCGGCTCAACGCCGACCTCGGCTACAACAAGCAACTGTCGAGCAATGTGGCCCAGGCGAGAACCGGCATGCGGTACCTGGCCACCCGCAAGGGTCCCCTGGCCGCACCCGCGTTCGACATCATCGCCTTCGCCAAGACCCGGCCCGACGCCGAGCGGGTCGATGCCCAGCTGATGATGGGTCCGTGGACCATCCCGGCCTACAACACCGGGGCCGCAGTCAAGATCGAGCGCCGACCCGGCGCATCCTGCCTGGGCATGGCGTTACGCCCGACGGCCGAAGGGCGTTGCGAGATCACCGGATCCGACCCGAGCGCCCCGCTGCTCATCGATCCCAACTACCTGGGTACCGAACACGACCGGCAGACCACGGCCGCTCTGCTCCGCAAGATGCGGGAGATCTTCGACCAGGAACCCATCGTCGACCGGGTCCGCTCGGAGACCTACCCGGGACCGGACGCGACCAGCGACGAGGAACTCGTGGACGCCGCGCTCGACGGCGGATTCAGCGGCTATCACGCGATCGGCACCTGCGCCATGGGGCCCGATGAGCAAGCCGTGCTGGACGGCCGACTGCGGGTGCGTGGCGTGGCGGGCCTGCGGGTGGTCGACTGCTCGGTGATGCCGACCATGGTGGCCGGGAATCTGAACGGGCCGATCATGGCAATGGCTTGGCGGGCAGCCGATTTCATCCGCGAGGATCGGTAGCTCACATGACGGCGAAACCGGCGTCGACGGGCAGCGCGACGCCGGTGATGTAGCGGGCCTTCTCCCCGGCGAGAAACACCACCACGTTGGTGACGTCGAGCGCCTCCACGAAGGGCACCGGCAACAGGTTTCCGGCCATCGCGCTGGGTTCGGGGTGGGCCGCGGCGACCGCCGCCATGTGCTCATTGAAGATCATCGGGGTGGCCACCCCGGTCGGGTGCACCGAGTTCACCCGGATGTTGTGTTGGGCATAGGCGTAGGCCGCCGACCGCATCAACCCCACCACGCCATGCTTGGAGGCGGCGTAGGCGAAGGTCGCTGCACTGCCGTCCCCGCCGCGCCCCACCAGCCCCTGCATCGAGGAGATGAGGATCATCGATCCGCCGGTACCCCGCCGGATCATCGACGGCGCCGTGACGGCGATGGTGTTCCATACCCCCCGTAGGTTGGTGTCGACGATGTCGGAGTACACCTGCTCATCCATGGGGTCGCTCAGCCCCATGCCGACCACCCCGGCGTTGGCCACCACCACGTCCACATCGCCGAACACAGCGATCCCGGCCTCGACCGCGGCGCGCAGATCGCCCAGATTACGGACGTCGGCCACCGCGGTCTCGATGCGACCGCCCGCCTCGCGCACCAGCCGGGCGGTTTCGGCCAGATCGTCCTCGGTGGCCAACGGGTAAGGGATGGAATCGATATCGGCGCACCGGTCGATGGCGATGACGTCGACACCGGCCTCGGCCAGGGCCACCGCATGGCTGCGCCCCTGCCCGCGCGCCGCACCGGTGATGACCGCGACCTGACGATCCGGTGAAGTCATGGCAGTTCCTTTCGCCTCAGCCGACGATGGCCGGCATGGTGTCCCAGCCCCGAACTGTAGACGTTCGGGACCGGCGGGCCCCGGACATGTCGACCTCCCAGTCAGGCCAGCGCTTGAGCACCTCTTCGAGTGCGACGCGGCCCTCCAGTCGGGCCAGCGGCGAGCCGACGCAGAAGTGCGCACCGCGGCCGAAAGTCAGGTGCCCGCCGGGCTTGCGGTGGATGTCGAAGCGGTCGGGGTCGGTGAAGTGCCGTTCGTCCCGGTTGGCCGAGGCCAGCATCATCAGCAGCGCGCTACCCGCGGGCACCGTCTGGCCCTGGAACGTCACATCGTCGGTCGCGACGTAGCGGGCCACATGCGGTCCCGGCGGTTCGAAGCGCAACAATTCCTCGATGGCGGTGGGGATCAGCGCGTGATTCTCCGCCAACTCCTTTCGCTGATCGGGATGTTCGGCCAGCACCTTGCCCATCCACCCGAACAACCGACCGGTGGTCTCCACCCCCGCACCGGCCACCACCGCCAGGAAGACGACGAGTTCCTGCTTGGCCAGCTTGCGGGTGGCACCGGTTTCGTCCTCGAACTCGACATTGAGCAGTTCGGTGATCAGATCGTCGGACGGGTTCTTCTCCCGCCATTGCACATACTCGCCGAACATCTCACCGGTGAAGTAGCGGTCCTTGTCGATGTGCATGGGCTTGCCGGCCTCGTTGCGCAGCACCTGGTTGGCGTGCTCACGCACCGCGGGTTGCTCGGAATCCGGGATGCCCGCCAGCATCCCGATCGTGCGCATCGGCAGTTCCGCGCCCAGGTCGGAGACGAAGTCGAAACGCTCACCCCCGACCAGCGGGTCCAGGCACGCCACACAGAAGGCACGGATCTTGTCCTCGATCGCCCGCATCTTCTTGGGTGTGAAGGCGCGGGCCACGATCGCGCGGTGAATCGTGTGCAGCGGCGGATCCTCGTTGATGAAGATTCCCGGCGGCATCACCGGGTCGGTCAGCACGACCTCGAGGATGTCGCCCTTCGCCGAACTGAGCCTGCTGGTGTCCTTCAACGCGGCGTCGACGTCGGTGTAGCGGCTGATGCCCCAGAAGCCGTGTTTCTCGTTGTAATACACCGGGGCCTCGTCACGCAGCCGGCGGTAGGTCGGATATGGGTCGATATCGATGTCGACGTCCCACGGGTCGTAATAGAGGTCGCTCACAGCTGTTCTCCTCCTGAAGTCAGCACGAGTGTAAGGCCGACGCTATACGAACGTACAGCCTCTGTGGATATTCGCGGGGCACTTGTGTCGGCCACCGCCATCCGCTATACATCTGTACAGCAGTGTGACTGGGCGCACAGGAGGATCGACACATGAGCCGGGTAGCCGTGGTGACCGGTGGCGGATCAGGTCTGGGCAGGTCGGTCGCCACCCGACTCGCCTCCGATGGCAATCACGTTGCCGTCCTTGACCACGACACCGGAGCCGCCGAGCAGGCCCGCGCCGAGATCGAGGCGGCCGGCGGCCGGGCGATCGCCCTCGGCACCGACGTCTCCGACGAGGACGCCGTCACGCGGGCGTTCGACGCCGTCCGTTCCGAACTGGGACCGCCCGGAATCCTTGTCACCAGCGCGGCCATCTCGGGGTTCACCCGACTGGACAAGATCTCGCTGGACGAATGGAACCGCTACCTGGCCGTCAACCTGACCGGGACCTTCCTGTGCATCCGGGCGGCGCTGGCCGACATGGTCGCCGCACAGTGGGGACGCATCATCACCATCTCCTCGGCGGCCGGACAGCAGGGCGCTCAGGGTCAGGCCCACTACTCCGCGAGCAAGGGCGGAGTCATCGCGCTGACCAAGACCGTCGCCCTCGATTACGCCGCCAAGGGCATCACCGCCAACACCGTCCCGCCATTCGCCATCGAGACACCGATGCTGCGCGAGCAGCAGGCCGCCGGGAAGCTGCCACCGGACAAGTACCTGAACCAGGCGATCCCGGCCGGCGCACTCGGCCGGCCACAGGACGTCGCCGCGGTGTGCTCATTCCTGGCCGCCGAGGACGCCGGTTACGTGACGGGCCAGATCATCGGCGTCAACGGCGGCGCCGTCACCTGACTGTCCCCGATCCCCACCCCCTCAACAGATTTCGTCGGAGGAGTTCATGGTGAAAGTAGAAGTCGACACCACTCGCTGCCAAGGCCACACACTGTGCGCGATGATCGCACCGGAGGTCTTCGTTCTCGACGACACCGACGGCCACGCACAGGTGGCCGTCGACTCCGTCGGGGCCGAACTGCACGCACAGGTCCGGGAGGCGGTGCACTCCTGCCCGGAACAGGCCGTGCACATCATCGGCCTGGAGGCGACACGATGAAGGACACCGCCTATCACTTCGACCGGCACAGCCCCGACTACCGGGAGAAGTTCCTCGACATCACCCATGAGATGCAGCGGCGCTGCCCCGTCGCCTGGACCGACACCTACGACGGGCACTGGGTGGCCGCGGGTGGTCAGCAGGTGTTCGAGTTGGCCCGCTGCCCGCATGTCTCCAATGACCACGACGTGAACAACGAGCGGCGCGGATACAAGGGCATCTCCATTCCGACGATGTTGGAGGCGGAGGGATTTCGCGGCGGCATGCTGGAGATGGATGATCCCGAGCACCGCTTCTACCGCACCGCACTCAACCCGTATCTGTCCCCGGCAGCGGTCCGGCGCTGGACGCCGTTCGTCGACGAGATCGTGCGGGCCTGCATCGATGACCGCATCGAGACCGGGCACATCGATTTCGTCGACGACCTGGCCAACGTCGTCCCAGCGGTCCTCACCCTGGCCATGCTCGGGGTGCGGCTGGACAAGTGGGAGATGTACAACGAGCCGGCCCACGCGTCGGTCTACACCCCACCGGAGTCCCCTGATGCAGCCCGGGTGCGCGAGCTCTACATGGCGATGGGCATCGATCTGTTCACCAACCTGGCCGAGATCCGGGAGAACCCGCGGCCCGGCATCATCGACGCCCTGGCCAAACTGCGTATCGACGGCGCCGCACCGCCGGACATCGAATTGATCGGCATGCTGAACCTGCTGATCGGCGGCGGGTTCGACACCACCACCGCGCTCACCGCGCATGCCCTGGAATGGTTGTCCCAACACCCCGAGCAGCGCAGCCGGTTGAGCACCGAACGGGAGGCGCTGTTGGACCGGGCGACCGAGGAGTTCCTGCGCTTCTTCACCCCAGCACCCGGAGATGCCCGGACCGTGTCCGAGGATATCGATCTGGACGGCACCCGGCTCCGTGAGGGCGAACGGTTGTGGCTGTCCTGGGCGATGGCCAACCGCGACCCGGCGCTGTTCGAAGATCCGGACGCATTGGTGATGGACCGAAAGAACAACCGGCACTTCAGCTTCGGACTCGGCGTGCACCGCTGCATCGGGTCGAACGTGGCCCGCACGGTGTTTAAGTCGATGCTGACCGCCGTCCTGGACCGGATGCCCGACTATCGGTGCATCGCCGAGCAGACCGTGCACTACGACAGCATCGGGGTGATCCAGGGCATGCGGCACCTGCCCGCCACCTTCACCCCCGGGCCCCGGCTCGGCCCCGGCATCGAGGAGACCCTGGACAAGCTGCAGCGCGCCTGCGATGAGCAGGGCCTGGCCCGCCCGATCACCGAACTCAAGACCGCCGCCGAGATCGACCGCTGATGGGCTCACACAGGCCCGTCGCGGTCGTCACCGGGGCCAGTCGCGGTGCGGGCGTAGGGATCGCACACGCGCTGGGCAGTCACGGCTGCACTGTGTACGTCACCGGGCGCAGTGAGACCGCCGGGGATTCCCCGCTGGCCGGCACCATTGGACAGAGCGCCGACATGGTCACCGCGGCCGGCGGGCAGGGCATCGCGGTGCGCGTCGACCACGGCGACGACGATCAGGTCAAAGCGCTGTTCGACCGGATCGCCGAGGAGCAGGGCCGGGTCGACATCCTGGTGAACAATGCCGCCATCATCCGCGACGAGATGATGGGCCGCACCAAGTTCTGGGAAGAACCGCTGAGCGTGCTCGACACCCTCGATGTCGGGGTGCGCAGCAGCTACGTCGCGACCGCCCTGTGCGCGCCGCTGATGCTGCCGCAGCGCAAGGGCCTGGTGGCGTTCACCTCGTCCTCGGGGTCGGTGCACTACGCCTTCGGGCCCGCCTACGGTGTCCCCAAGGCCGGGGTGGACAAGATGGCCGCCGACATGGCGGTGGACTTTCGCGAGTTCGGCATCGCCGCGGTGTCGATCTGGTTGGGCTCACTGCTGACCGAACGGGTGCGCGCGATCATCGCCGCCAAACCGGACAAGTTCGGCCATATCCTCGACACCGCCGAAACCCCGGAACTGACCGGCCATGTCATCTGGGCGCTGTTCAACGACCCGGATCTCATGGAGGTGAGTGGGAAGACGCTGATCGGCGCGGAACTGGCGGACAAGTACGGCATCGTGGACGAGGGTGGCCGTCGGCCGCCGTCGTATCGGACGCTGTTCGACGTGCACCCGCACGAACAGTATCCGCACGTCATGCGCTAGCCGGCCACCGGAAGGAGCACCATGCGTATCGGACTGTCCGGCGGGGCCGCGACGGTTGAGGCGATCGTCACCCAGGCCACCGAAGCCGAGGCCGACGGGTTCTCCTCGTTGTGGTTCGCCGGCAGCGTCGCCGGCGATCCGCTGGTCGCGATGGCGATGGCCGGACGCGCCACCTCGTCGATCGAGCTGGGTACCGCGGTGCTGCAGACCTATCCGTGCCATCCGCTGCTGCAGGCCAACCGGGTGATCGCCGCCGCGAACGCGATGGGGCGTCCGGGCATGTGTCTCGGGCTCGGCCCGTCGCACGAGCCGATCGTGCGAGACGTGCTCGGCCTGTCCTACGACCACCCGGTCGCCAACACCGCCGAGTATCTGCAGATCGTGGGCCCGCTGCTGCGCGGTGTGGACGTCGATGTCGACGGGACCGAGTGGACCGCGCACAGCGCCGGACGCGCCGCCCGCCCCGGACACCCCATCCCGCTGCTGCTCTCGGCGCTGTCCCCCCGGATGCTGCGGACCGCCGCACAGTTCGCCGACGGGGTGGTGCTGTGGATGGCCTCGCGGCAGGCCCTGGAGTCCCGGATCACCCCGATTCTCAGCACTGCGGCAGCAGATTTCGGCCGCCCCCGCCCGCGGATCGTGGCGGGCCTGCCGGTCGCGGTGCATGACGATCTCGACGAGGCCCGGGACGCGGTGGCGGCCAACGCGGCCTCCTATGCGGGAATGCGTAACTACCAGCAGATCATTCGCGCCGGCGGCGGCACCGGTGCGGCCGATGTGGCGATCCTCGGTGACGAGTCCGCCGTGGCCCAGCAGCTTCGGGCGCTGCGGGACGCGGGCGCCACCGATATCTGGGCCCAGCCGGTGCCCGTGGGCGCCGACCGGGCGCGGCGATCCGCCTCGGTGCGCCGCACCCGGGCCCTGCTGAGCGCGCTGACCCGGGAGAACTAGCCCAGGATCGCGGGCATGGCGTCCCAGCCCCGAACGGCCACCGTGGGCGCCCGGCGCGCGTTCTGCTCGTCGATGGTCCAGTCCGGCCAGCGCTTGAGGATCTCCTCGAGTGCGACCCGGCCCTCGACCCGGGCCAGTGACGCGCCGAGGCAGAAGTGCGCCCCCCTACCGAAACTCACGTGATTGCCGTTGCGGTGGATGTCGAAGCGGTCCGGGTTGGTGAATTTGCGCTCATCGCGGTTGGCGGCACCGGCGACCAGCAACAGCGCCGAACCCGCGGGGACCGTGGTGTCGTGGTAGGTCACGTCCTTGGCGACATAGCGGGCGATGCCGTGCACCGGCGGTTCGTAGCGCAGCACCTCCTCTATCGCACCCGGGATCAACGCGGGGTCCGCTGCCAGTTCGCGGCGCTGATCGGGGTACTCCCCCAGCAGCTTTCCCAGCCACCCGAACAGTCGGCTCACCGTCTCGGTCCCGGCGTTGGCGACCACACCGAGGAACACCAGCAGTTCCTCGGAACTGAGTTTGCGTTCCACGCCGTCGGCATCGGTGAACTCGACGTTCAGCAGTTCGGTGACCAGATCGTCGGAGGGATTCTCCTTGCGCCACTCGACGTATTCCCGAAACATGTTGCCGTTGAAGTAATTCTTCTTGCTCACCGGCAGCGGTTCGCCGGGATTGTTGCGCAGTCGCCGGCCGGCGACCTTGCGCACACTGCGCTGTAGTTCGTCGGGCATGCCGACCAACATGCCGATGACGCGCATCGGCATCTCGACGCCGAGGTCGCTCATGAAGTCGAACCGGTCCCCGCCGACCAGCGGATCCAGGCACTTGGCGCAGAAGTCGCGGACCTGCTCCTCGATGGCTTTCATCTTGCGCGGGGTGAAGGCCCGTGACACCAGCAACCGGTGCACGGTGTGCAGCGGGGCGTCCTCGTTGATGAAAACGCCGAGCGGCATCTCCGGTTCGGCCTTGACCACCTCCAGGATGTCTCCTTTGGCGGAGCTGAGATTGTCGGTGTCGCGCAGCGCGTCCTCGACGTCCGCCATCCGCGACAACACCCAGAAATCCATCTTTTCGTTGTGGTAGAGCGGAGATTCGTCGCGCAGCCGCCGATACACCGGGTACGGGTCGGCATCGATGTCGACATCGTAGGGGTCGTAGTAGAGCTCGGCGGTGGTCACCATGCAGATGCGTTCCTCTCGGGCAGCGGGTGCAGTACGATCGTACAGCATCATCGTCGACGCAAGGGAGAGTCATGGACCTGGGATTCGTCTCGCTGAACACGCCACAGGACCTCGCGCCGGCCGTGCTCGGCGCCGAGTTGGAGGCCCGTGGGTTCGAATCGCTTTGGGTCGGTGAGCATCCGCAGATTCCGGTGGCCGCCGCTGATCAGTTCCATCCGGTGCTGCTGGCCGCACAGAAGCAGATCCTCGATCCCTTTCTGTCTCTGCTGTCGGCCGCGCAGGCAACCGAGAAACTGCGGCTCGGCACCGCGGTGGCCCTGCCATTGGAGCGTGAGATCTTCACCTTTGCAAAGGAAGTCGCCACCCTGGATCATCTGAGTAAGGGCCGGGTGACGCTCGGAGTCGGGGTCGGTGCGCGCGCCGAACTGGAGGTCGCGAGCTCGGTGGCGTGGGGCGATCGCTATCGCGCGTTGGCCGATATGGTCGCCGCGCTCACCGCGCTGTGGAATGACGAGGAGCCCCAGCATCATGGCGAGTTCTACGATTTCGACCCGGTGTGGTCCTACCCGAAGCCGCACCAGCGGCCGCGTCCTCCGTTGCTGGCCGCGGCCACCGGACCCAAGGCCATCCGGGACTGCCTGCCCTGGGCCGACGGCTGGCTGCCCGGCGACGCCGCCTTCCGTGACCTCGCCGCGGCGCTGGAGGACTTCCGCCAGAAGGCGGAGGACGCCGGCCGCGATCCCGCCACCCTGGATCTGACGATCATGGCCTGGGGCGCCCCGACCCTGGACACCCTGGCCGGCTACCGCGATCTGGGGTTCAACCGGGTCGTGCTGGGCGGCGGCCGCAAGAACGCCCACGACTCGTCGAGTACGTGGGCGTTCCTGGACCGCTACGCCGAGATGGTCGACGAGCTTCGGTGATCAACCGGCCGGGACCGGCCGGAACTTCGCGTGGATGAGTTCGAGCAACTGCCCCTCGGGATCGCGCACCATGCACGCGAAACCACCTCCGGGGTCGGCGATCACCGTGCCACCGGCCGCCTCCACGGCCGCTTGGGCCGCCGGCATATCGTCCACCACCAGGGACAGATGGGTCAGGCCGGCGCCGACCATGTCCCGCTGGGGTGCGTCCGGTGCCGGATGGCCGGAAAAGGTCAGCAACTGCAGGACGAAACCGTCGTTGCGCAGGTAGACGGCCTCGAAGCCGATCGGTTCGGCCAGAGCGAGCAAGCCCGCCGCCATCTTGTCCGGCACGGTCATGCGCTGCACCTCGACGAAACCGAGTGCCTCGTAGAACTTCTGGACGCCTGCGAGATCGCGGACCCGCAACCCGACGTGACTGACCCCCATGTCAGACCCCCGCAGGTCCGGGGCCGCCGTGCATGTACAGCGTCTGCCCGGAACAGTAGCTGGAGGCATCGGAGGCGAAGAACAGTACGCCGTAGCCGATCTCGTCGGGTTCGGCGATCCGGCCCGAGCCGTTCGTCTGGCCGATCATGTTGATGTCGAATCCCTGCCGCTCCGCATCGGCCTCCAGACCGGGCGTGCGAATGGCACCACAGGCGATGCAGTTGACCCGCACCCCTTTTCGGGTCCATGCCGCGGCCATCGATCCGGTCAGGTTGTTCAGGCCGGCCTTGGCCGCCGCGTAGACCGGCGCCTGTGGCATGGCCAGCAGGCTTGCGCCCGAGGAGATGTTGACGATGGACCCCTTGCCCTGGGCGATCATCGGCTTGGCCGCCGCTCGCGACAGGTACCACGCGCTGGACAGATTCAGGTCCAGCACCTCGTGCCATTCGTCGTCGGTCCACTTCATCAGCGACTTGGTCTGGCCGCCACCGGCATTGTTCAGCAGCACGTCGAGGCGGCCGAACTCGGCGAGAGTGGTGTCGACCAGCGCGTTGCACTCCTCGGCCTTGGTCACGTCGGTCGGTACCACGAGCGCCCGCCGGCCCAGCGCCTCGATCTCGGCGGCGGTGGACTTCAACGGGTCCGGGCGGCGGCCGGCCAACACCACATCCGCACCGCGTTCGGCCAGCACCAGCGCCGACGCCCGGCCGATGCCCGTGCCGCCACCGGTGATGACGGCGACCTTCCCTTCCATCGAGAACCTATCGCTCACTGCGTCGACTCCTTTTCCTCACGTTTGCCATACGACTGTACAGCAGTTCACGGTTGCGGGGAAAGAGTTTCGGTACTCGACATCGACACGCCCGTCGAGTAGACCAAAGGCATGCCGCATCCGACCGACGACGTCTGGGAAGTGCTGTCCACCGCCCGCTCGATCCGCCGCTTCACCGATGAGCCGGTCGATGCCGAGACGCTCGAGCGTTGCCTGCAGGCCGCGACCTGGGCACCCAACGGCGCCAACGCCCAGCTGTGGCGATTCATCATCCTGGACGCACCGCCGCAGCGCGCCGCCGTCGCCGAGGCCGCCCAGATCGCCTTGCGCACAATCGAATCGGTATACGGCATGACTCGTCCAGACCCCGCGGACCAGTGCCGTGCCGCGCGCAACAACCGGGCCACCTACGAGTTGCACGACCACGCAGCCGATTACACGTCCGTGCTGTTCACCGCCTACAAGAACGAGTTCGCCCCGGAGTTCCTGCAGGGCGGCTCGATCTACCCGGCGCTACAGAACTTCTACCTGGCCGCCCGGGCGCAGGGGCTCGGCGCCTGCATCACCAGCTGGGCTTCCTACGACGGCGAGCAGGTGTTGCGCGCCGCGGTGGGTGTTCCCGACGAATGGGTGCTCGCCGGTCACGTCGTGGTCGGCTGGCCGCGCGGCCGGCACGGCCCGGTGCGCCGCCGCCCGCTCACCGACGTGGTGTTCCGCAATCACTGGGACGCCGAGCGCGCCGACATCACCTACGGCCGGGGCGCTCGACCCCGCAAGTGAACGCTCAACCGGACCGCACGGCGTAGCGCACATTCTCGGCCACCGGTTCGAAGCCGATACGGCGATAGATGTGGTTGGCGGTCGGATTGTCGCCGTCGGCGAACAGCATCACCGCATCGGCACCACCACGCTGTGCGGCCCGGGCTGCCGCCGCGGTGATCGCCGCGCCGTAACCGTGCCCGCGGTGCGCGGGCGGGGTGTACACCGGACCGATCCGCCCGACGCCGCGCACCGGGGTGTGCACCCGCGCCATGCTGACCGGCTCCCCCGCCACCACCCACAGCACCACCGGGTGTCCGGCCGCGGTGATCGAATCCAACAGCGCGGCACTGGTATTCACATCGGACAGTTCCCCGAAGGCCTCGATGAAGAACGCGTCAAGCCAGCGCACCACGGTCGGGGCATCCGGGCGTTCGGAGAGCCGGGCGGCGCCGGGCACCCCGGTCGGCGGGCGCAGGTCGCGCAACCGGTAGAGCACCTCGCGGTCCACCGGGGCGAGGTTCGATCCGGACGCCGCAGTCCAACCCGTCGCGAAAGCCGCTGCCGTCGAGGGTGTTCCCCGCACACCGGCCAGCGGCACCCCCGCCTCGGCGAGCGTGTCGGCCGCCACCGGCGCGGTGTCGGGTGGCAATCCGCTGACCAGCAGCACCGACTTGTGCCCCTGCACCGCGGCACCGACCACCACATCGCCGTCCCACACCGACAGCAAGGCTCGCCCGCCCGGGCCGGACGTCGCCAGCGTGCTCAGCTCCAGGGTGAACAGCACCGGGTCCGCGTGATAGACCGATACCGCCCCACCGTGGAAGTCGTTCGTCGAGCGATGTAGTTGCCCCCGCATGTTTCCAGGGTGGCGGCGACGTCGGCGCGACGCCAGTCAATTTCGGGTCGGCGCTATCCGCGGCCGCGGGCGTCGACTCTTGGTGAGTTCCACCGGGTCGATGTCCACCTGCGACCAGCGGGCCGCCATCTCCGGACTGTGCTCCCGGCCGGCCGTCGCCGCGTTCCCCGCGCACCTGGACTGTCAGTCGTTCGGGCTAAATCCGCCCGCAGGCATGGGGAAGTGACCCTTTGCGCCCAGATAATTAACGCAGACGCCATTCGGGGTACGGAAAGGGGATCACGCGGTGTTGGATCAGCAGACTCGTCGTGGCCGTCTGCACCCCGGTCGGGTGCGAGCCGGCTGCTCGGGCGGCGGATGGGGCTTCGCGGCGGACGTGGCCGCCGCGGGGATTCTCAGCGCGCTCACCCTGATCGGCGGTGTGATCGTCATCGTCAGCGATCCGGCGCCGGCGTGGGCCTACGTCGCCCTCGGCACCCTCGTGCTGTGGCAGATCGCGCGGCGTCGGGCGCTGGCCGGGATGGCGTCGGCGGGCACCGATGACCAGACGCCACCACCGAGCCGGACACTGCACGTCGAACGCGCACGCTGACGGGTGGGCGTCGGTGCCTCAGCGCCGCCCGCGTTTGGTCGGCCCGGGCTTGCGGGCGACCTTGCCCGCAGCGGCCCGGGCGGCCTGCTTGGCCAGCATCTTCTCCCGGGCGGTGCGCTTGGGCGGCGGTTCGGTCCGTCCGCGCGAGGATCCCGGCTTGCGGCCCCGCACCACCCCGATGAACTCCTCCACCCACTCGGCCTGCGGGCCGTCCGGGAAGGCCAGCGCCACCACGCACCCCGGGGCATCCGTGATCGGGCGGTAAGTCAGGTCCTTGCGGTGGTGCAGCCGCGCCAGGGATTGCGGCACGATGAGCACACCGAGCCCGGCGGCGACGAGTTCGGTTGCCGCCTCGGTGTTCTCAGGCCGGTGATCGAGCACAGTGCCGGGGGCACCGTCCCAGGCGATGACGTCGTCGAGTGGGCGCAGCCGGGGTTCATCGGCCAGGTCCGACGCGGCGATGGTGTCCGCGGCGGCCAGCAGGTGATCGGTGGGCACCACGGCCACCGTGGTCTCCTCGTAGAGATTGATGACCGCGAGACCGGAGGTGTCCGCGGGCAGCCGCAACAGGGCCAGGTCGACGGCGCCGGCCCGAACGGCGTCGGCCGCGTCCGCGGCCGTCACGCCGTGCAGTTGCAGCGGTACGTCCGGGTGGCGCTCGGCCCAGATCCGAGCCCACTTCGCGGGCGTCCCGCCGGGGACGTACCCGAGGGTGAGACAGGACTGGGTCACCGGCTCAGGCTACCGATAGGCTGACCATCATGAGCAGGCCGAATACGCAGTCCATGAAACCCGCGACCGCGGCGAAGAAGCTGGACGTGTACTTGCCCGCGACGCCGGCGCAGTTCCAGGAGAACCCGATCACCCGCGGTGAACTCGCCGACCTGCAAGCCGACCCGCCGCAGTGGCTGAAGGACCTGCGCAAGAACGGGCCGCATCCGAAGAACCTGGTGGCCGCCAAACTGGGTGTCTCGATCGCCGGGTTGGCCCGCGGCGGGGTCACCGAGGCGCTGACCACCGAGCAGATCACGGCGCTGCTGGAAGAGATGCCGGACTGGCTGGTGGCCGAGCGGGAGAGCTTCCAGAACGTGCTGCGCGAGGAGCGCCGGATCAAGGCGACCCAAGCCGACAAGGCGCGCGAGAGCTGAGATGAGCGCGGCGCGGGAGCTCGGATCCCGGAGACGGAACCTGCCCGCGCCGCCGCACGTGGTGTTCGAGGATCTCGTCGCGCCCACCCGCAACACCATCCGGCCCTGGTTGCACCTGCTCGACGACGAGGTCGCACCGGTGGTGCTGGAGGCCCGCGAACCGGACCTCGTGGTGTGGTCCTCGCTATGGCCGCGACTGCCCGATGCGCGCATTCGCTTCGACCTGCCGGCGAGGAGCAACGGGACCGATCTGCGCTGGACCCTCACCGTCGATGGCGATCCGCCCGACGCCAGCACGACCGGGCATCTGCGCAAGCGGATCAACGTCCTGATCAACGCGAATCTGCGCTACACCTACGGCCAGTAGTCACCGGTCGAACAGGTCGCCCAGGCGGTCGAAGAACCCATCGACGCGCCGCTCCAGCGGCGAGCCCTTACCCCACTTCTCCCAGGCATAGATCGAGCCGAACAGGACCCCGACGATGCCGAAGACCAGTGCGGTGATGAGGACGACCTCAACCGTGGTCGACATCGGCCTTCCGCCCGCGCAGCAGATACGCCGCCGGCAGCACGCCCGAGGACGTCACCGCGCCCAGAGCGATGCGCCACAGCCAGCGGGGACCGTTGACCTGAGCGGCGTTGCGATGGGCCAGGTCACGCAATGCCCACGCCCGCAGACCTGCATCCAGGGCCGTCAGGACGATGATCGCCGCCTTGCCCGCTGGGGGAAGGTCCTTCCACGACTTGCGTGCCACGAGCCACCCTGCTTTCTGCTACGAAATGTCCAGTTGGGACACGAACCTACCCGGCTTCCAGTACGGAATCCTGGACGGTACCGGGAACAATCGGAACGTCAAGGAACTGGCAGGGGTTGCCGAGACCTACCCAGTAATTCAAACTATAGTTGTTATATTCTTATTATAGTTGCAGATGAGGAGGTGCCGCCGATGCAGTTGAACAAGCCGTTCGCCACGGTGACGCCGACTCTGGACGGCGACGTGCTCGCGGTCCTTGCAAGCGCCGATGCCACGTTCACGATCTCCCAGATCCAGCGCATCATCACCACGGCGTCGGGTGAGGGCGTCCGCAAGGTGCTCACCCGCCTCGCCGCCCAAGGCGTGGTTCTTCACGATCGAGTGGGCCGGACACACACTTACCGACTCAACACCGAACATATTGCGGCCAAACCGATTATGGCGCTCGCCCAGTTGAACTCCACGTTCCTGAAGTGCCTCGAAGAGCACCTGGACGACTGGGGCAAGACACTGAAGTACGCCGCGGTGTTCGGCTCGGCAGCGACGGGGCGCATGAAGCTCGACAGCGACATCGACCTATTCCTGGTGCGCGCCGCCTCCGACGGCGACGACGACGCGTGGGAGACACGGGTGGCCGAACTCGCCCGACTGGTCGCCGCGTGGACCGGCAATGATGGCCGCATCGTCGAGTACGCCGAGGACCAACTCCGTGATGCGATCGTCGCGGGCGAACCACTACTCCGTGACGTCGCCAAGCAGGGCCTGACCGTTGCAGGGATGCCGGCCTGGCTGAACAAGCAGCTGCGCGCGGTAACTCCGACCACGACGAGGATGTCGTGATGGCTGGACAACGTGACTGCAGCTCCGTAGTTACCGCCGGGCGCCTGTCGAAGGCGAACGAGTTCTTTGGTGCGGCCGATCATCTCGGAGAGGAGATGCCCAACGCCGCCGGGGACCTGTACGTCGACGCAGGCATCGCGGCCGCCGATGTCATTTGCTGCGTGCGACTCGGTGTGCACTCGAATACCGGTAACCACAGCGAGGCGGTCGCACTACTGAAGCGGGCGGACGACGGATCCGAGAGGCACCTGAACACGCTGCTGAACTTGAAGAACAAGGCTGCTTATACGCATCAGGATCTGACCTCAGCGGAGCTGAAGAAGATGAATCGAGCGGCCGAGCACCTGGTGGAGACTGCGAAACGCATAGCAGCCTTCCGCACCTGACCTACAACTGCTGCTCCATCCAAAAGAAGCAGGCCAGGGAGTAATCTCCCTGGCCTGCAACGTCTCTAGCGCGTCACAACATACATGAGACGCAATTTTCCACCTCAGTGCCCTCCAGGGCCATCTGACGCAGCCGGATGTAGTACAGCGTCTTGATTCCCTTGCGCCAGGCGTAGATCTGCGCCTTGTTGACCTCGCGGGTGTCGGCGGTGTCCTTGAAGAACAACGTCAACGACAGGCCCTGGTCCACGTGCTGGGTGGCCGCGGCGTAGGTGTCGATGATCTTCTCGTACCCGATCTCGTACGCGTCCTTGTAGAACTCAAGGTTGTCGTTGGTCAGGTACGGCGCCGGGTAGTAGACGCGGCCGATCTTGCCTTCCTTGCGGATCTCGATCTTGGACGCGACCGGGTGGATCGAGGACGTCGAGTGGTTGATGTAGCTGATCGAACCGGTCGGCGGGACGGCCTGCAGGTTCTGGTTGTAGATGCCGTGCTTTTGCACCGACTCCTTCAGCAGCTTCCAGTCATCCTGGGTAGGGATGTGAATCCCGGCGTCGGAGAACAGCTTTCGCACCTTGTCGGTGGCCGGCTCCCACACCTGATCGGTGTACTTGTCGAAGAACTCCCCCGACGCGTACTTCGACTTCTCGAAACCACCGAACGCCTTACCGCGTTCGATCGCAATGAGATTCGAGGCCCGCAGCGCGTGGTAGAGCACCGTGTAGAAATAGATGTTGGTGAAGTCCACACCCTCTTCGGACCCGTAGTGGATCCGCTCGCGGGCCAGGTACCCATGCAGGTTCATCTGCCCCAGACCGATGGCGTGGGAGCTGTTGTTGCCCTGCTCGATCGAGGGCACCGACCAGATGTGGGTCTGATCGCTCACCGCGGTCAGCGCGCGGATCGACACCTCGATGGTCCGGGCGAAGTCCGGTGAGTCCATCGCCTTGGCGATGTTCAGCGACCCCAGGTTGCAGGAGATGTCCTTGCCGACCTTGGCGTAGGAAAGATCCTCGTTGAACTCCGAAGGCGTGGAAACCTGCAGGATCTCCGAGCACAGGTTGGAGTGGGTGATCTTGCCATCAATCGGGTTGGCTCGGTTGACCGTGTCTTCGTACATGATGTACGGGTAGCCCGACTCGAACTGCAGCTCGGCCAGCGTCTGGAAGAACTCGCGGGCCTTGATCTTGGTCTTGCGGATGCGCGCGTCGTCGACCATCTCGTAGTACTTCTCGGTGACCGAGATGTCGGCGAACGGCACCCCGTAGACACGCTCGACGTCGTACGGCGAGAACAGGTACATGTCCTCGTTCTTCTTGGCCAGCTCGAAGGTGATGTCCGGGATCACCACACCGAGGCTCAGGGTCTTGATCCGGATCTTCTCGTCGGCGTTCTCCCGCTTGGTGTCCAGGAAGCGGTAGATGTCGGGGTGGTGCGCGTGCAGGTACACCGCACCGGCGCCCTGGCGGGCCCCGAGCTGGTTGGCGTAGGAGAACGAGTCCTCCAGCAGCTTCATGATCGGGATGACGCCCGAGGACTGGTTCTCGATGTTCTTGATCGGGGCGCCGTGCTCACGGATGTTGGTGAGCAGCAGGGCGACACCGCCGCCGCGCTTGGACAGCTGCAGGGCGGAGTTGATGGAGCGCCCGATGGACTCCATGTTGTCCTCGATGCGCAGCAGGAAGCACGACACCGGCTCGCCACGCTGCTTCTTGCCCGAGTTCAGGAACGTCGGGGTGGCCGGCTGGAAGCGGCCGTCGATGATCTCGTCGACCAGTTTCTCGGCCAGGTCGGTGTCACCGGCGGCCAGCGTCAGCGCCACCATCACCACGCGGTCCTCGAAGCGCTCCAGGTAGCGCTTCCCGTCGAAGGTCTTCAGCGTGTAGGAGGTGTAGTACTTGAACGCGCCCAGGAAGGTCGGGAACCGGAACTTCTTGGCGTAGGCGCGGTCGATCAGCGACTTGACGAAGTTGCGGGAGTACTGGTCGAGCACCTCGCGCTCGTAGTACTCCTTCTCGACCAGGTAGTCGAGCTTCTCGTCCTGGCTGTGGAAGAACACCGTGTTCTGGTTGACGTGCTGCAGGAAGTACTCGCGGGCGGCCAGCACATCCTTGTCGAACTGGATCTTGCCGTCCGCGTCGTACAGGTTGAGCATCGCGTTGAGCGCGTGGTAGTCCGTCTCCCCCGGGAGCGCATGAGCGCCGGTGGTTAAAGGCTCTGCAGCTGTGACGGTTGGTGGCACGTCTGTTCCTTCCAGAAATCTTGCAATCCCGCACGGACGGCGTCGACGTCGTCCGGAGTTCCCATGAGTTCGAAGCGGTAGAGGTAGGGCACCCGGCACTTGGCCGAGACCACATTGCCCGCGTAGGCGAATTCCTCACCGAAGTTGTTGTTGCCCGCGGCGATGACGCCGCGGATCAACGACCGGTTGTGCTCGTTGTTGAGAAAGGCGATGACCTGCTTGGGGACATAGCCGCCGCTGTTGATGTCGGGGCTGGCCTTGCCGCCGCCGTAGGTGGGCAGTACCAGCACGAACGGCTGGTCGACCTCGATACGGCCGTGCAGCGGGATCCGGGTGACCTGGTCGGCGGGATGGCCCAACTTCTGCACGAAGCGGTGGGTGTTCTCCGACACGCTGGAGAAGTACACGAGGTGGCTCATGTGGCCTTCTCCTCTCTGCCCCTGAAGATCGGTCGCGCTAGGCGGTGACGGCGGCCGTACCGGCGAGCGCCTTGATCCGGTCCGGACGGAAGCCCGACCAGTGCTCGTTGCCGGCCACCACGACGGGAGCCTGCAGGTAGCCGAGCGCCATCACGTAATCCCGCGCTTCGGTGTCCACGCTGATGTCGACCTTCTCGTAGGCGACGCCTTCTTTGTCCAGCGCCTTGTAGGTGGCGTTGCACTGCACGCACGCGGGCTTGGTGTACACGGTGACGGTCATCGGCGGTACGGCTCCTAGTGTGTGTCGTTCTCGAATGGGGTTATGTGCGGACCGGCAACTCACCGGGTACTGCTTTCCTCTGATGTTCAGCGGACCGCGGGGCCCGGAAATTCCGGATCTCGAGAACCGAACCCATTGTGGACGGGACCACCGACACACTCTGGTTTCCTGCTCCGTCGGGCTCCTGAAGCAATGGGGCCTTGCGGTCCGTCAGACACTACACCTAGTGGCCGACAAAGCGAACACATACAAGATGTTCTGAACCACATTTGTGAAATTCCCAGGTCGTAATGACTTCGCGGGGCACGCACTCGGCGTGTCGCACATCACAAACGCGTTCGTGTCGCACTACATACCACCGGCCGGGCACGCGGCACCCGCCGAGACACGCCCGACGGCGCCCGACACGCCGGTCAGCAAAGCCGCCGCAGCGGTGCCACGCGTTCCGGAGCCGGGACCGCCAGCGCCTGGGCAACCGCCACGTGGCCCTCGAAACCGCAGGCCCGCGCCGTCGCGAGATACCGGTCGGCAAAGCACCGCTGCGCCGCCACATCGCCTTCCGCTCTCGCCACCAGGGCTCGCAACCGTAACAGTGGCACCTCGTGCAACATGAATCCCGGATCGACGGGGGTCCCGGCCAGCCGGTCGATGGCCGCGCGAGCCGCCCGGACGTCGCCCTCGCGACCGCGGGTCAGCAACGCCTCCACCAGCGCACCGGTGGCCGGACCGCGCCAGACCACCGCCCCGGTATCGAACAGCGCATCGACCACCGAACCGGCCAGATCGACCGCGCCGTCGACGTCCCCGAGCTCGCGGCGGCGGCGCGCGAACTGGATGTCGGCGATCTGCACGATGGAGCTGTTACCGCAGCCCTGCTGGGCACTGCGGCGGGCCCGGACCAGGTGCTCATAGCCGGCTTCGCGGTCACCGCCCTCCCCGCAGACCAAGACCAGCCCGCGCGCCAGATGCGCGTGCACCACCGTGAAATCGTCCCCGGACCGCTGCGCGGCGGCCAGCGCCCCGGCCGTGTCGCGCAGCGCACGGGCGTCCGCCCGCACCGCCCCCAGACCGGTCTGGGCGTACTTGTGCAGGGTGGTGACGACCAGGATCAGCGGTTCCAGGGACCGGGCCATCTCGATGGCGTTGTCGAGGTCGTCCTTCCACCCGGGCCGGCCCAGCGACATCCCGGCGACACCGCGGATCGCCAGCGCCAGGGCCAGCGGGGAGCCGAAGAAGGTGCCGCCCCGGTTGGGGTCCCCGCCGGCCAGGTCGATGACCCGCTGCGCCACCCGGTCCATCTCGAGCACTTCGGCGGTCTCCCATTTGGCGGCCAGCACCCCGAACGACACCGACACCGTCAGGGCGTCATCGCCGATCCGGACCAGCATTCGCTCCAGTTCGGAGGCGTACGCCGATGCGGTGCGCGGGCGGTTGTGGAAGGTCAGTGCCATCACATAACCGGCCATGCCGGTGGCCAGCGCCCGCTGGTCGTCCTCCGCGGTGCACAACCGGCGCAGCTGCTCGTATCCGGTCTCGGCCTCGTCGGCCGCGACGCGCCACGCGATGCCGCACAGCGCGCCGCTGGCCGCGATGTGCATCCGGCGCCGGTCCGGATCGTCGGCCGGCAGCCGCCGGGCCACCTCGGCGGCCTGGCGCCAGCTCGCCCGCGCGGCCGCGATGTTGCGACCCGCCAGCCAGGTGCCCGCTCGCATGTGCCAATCGAAGGCGGTCTTCAGCTCGCCGGCCGCCTCCAGATGGGTGGCGATCAGCGCGGCACCGGCCTCGCAGGTGCCCGGGCCCTGCTCGATGATCGCCGCCAGGCGGCGATGCAGCCGACCGCGTTCGGAGCGCAACTGGGACTGATAGGCGACGGCCCGGATCAACGGATGCCGGAAGCAGTACTCGGCGGGGTGGGCGGGCACCCGGTCGATCATTTCGGCGGCGACGAGTTCGTCGATGCAGACCGGCTCGACCAGGTTGTGCAGCAGGTCGTCGGTGAACCGGGTGCCGATGACGGCGGCCGCGTTGAGCGCGTTCTTGGCCGCGTCGCCGAGCCGGTCGATGCGGGCGGCGATGGTCGACTGCAGCGTGACCGGCACCCCGGTCACGCCGGCGCCGTCGACCGCCACGTAGCCGCCGGGATCCCCCTGCAGCACACCGCGTTCGGCCAGGTCACGGATGATCTCCTCGGCGAAGAACGGGTTGCCGGCGGCATGCTCGGCGATCTGTGCGGCGACCTGCGCCAACGAAGCGTGTCCCCCCAGCAGCTCCCCGATCAGCCTGGCCGACTGCTGTTCATCCAGTGGCACCAGGGAGATGGCGTGCGGTGCGGCGATCTGCGCGAGCGCGCCGCGGTATTCGGGCCGGTAGGTGATCACCGTCATGGACCGCCCGCCCTGCAGCACGGTCAGGAAGTCGGCCAGCGTCGCTTCACTGGCCTCGTCGATCCAGTGCGCGTCCTCGACGACGTAGATCGACGGACCCCGGCGCGCGGTCGCCACGGCAGTCAGCAGGACCCCAGCCGCCGGCGGCGCGCATCGGGATCGATTGGGGCAGGCTGGAGTTCGGGATCCCGGATGCCGAGCAGATCGTCGAGCAGCAGCAGGTCGGCGGGATCGGTTCCGGACAGTTGCTCGCGGACGCAGTCCCGTGCCTGCCGGCCCTCCAAGTCGCCCACACCGAGCAGATTGCGGAACAGCCGGGCCGCCGCGTGATAGGGCACGCCGCGGGCGTGGGCCTCGCAGCAGGTGGACACCACGCCCATCCCCCTGGCCCGACCCATCCGCAGCACTTCGGTCACCAACCGGCTCTTACCGATTCCCGGCGGGCCGATCACCCCGACCACCGCGCCCACCCCCTCGAGGGTGGCGTCGATCTGCCGCGCCAGGGCCCGCACCTCGGCGTCGCGCCCCACCAGTGCGCTCTGCCGCCGGCCCGGTCCGGGTGCACCGCCGCCGAGATCAGCCTCCGCGCCGGTACCGGTGTGTCGGAGTGCTTGATCCGCACCGCTTCCGGTGGCCCCAACTCGACGAGCCCCTCCACCAGCCGCGCCGTCGACGCCGTGAGCATCACCGCACCGGGCGGGGCTGCCGCCTCCATCCGTTGGGCCATCCCGACATGTGACCCGATGGCGGTGTAACGGCCCGGGCCGGTACCGATCTCGCCGGTGATGACCTGGCCGGAGTTCAGCCCGACCCGCAACCGCAGCCCGACCCCGTCGCGGTGATACACCGGCACCGCGTACCGTTGCACCTCGCGTTGCAGGTCCAGCGCCGCGAGGCAGGCCCGAAACGCGTGATCCTCCAAGGCGATCGGCGCACCGAACACCGCCATCACGCCGTCACCGGTGAATTCGACGGTGCCGCCGTAGTGCGACACCACCGCCCGGGACCGTCGGTACAGCTCGCTCATCACCTCCCGCAGCCGTTCGGTGCCCAGAGCCGCGGCCAGGTCCATCGACCGGACCACATCGGCGAACAGCACGGTGACCTGTTTGAACTCGGCATGATGCCCGGCGGCGGCTGGGGCGGCAGGCACCAGTGGGGTGCCGCAGAAGTCGCAGAACCGGGCGCCCGCACGCCCGACGGTGCCGCAGTTCGCGCATCCGGGTTCCATGTCAACCGCCGGACGCTGTGAGCCCGAGCAACCGGCGCTCCAGCGTATCGGCGCCGCGGTGAGCGCCACCGGCGGCGGCGAACCCGGCCGCCACCCGGCGGGCGCCGTCGGTCATGGTCATCGCCTCGGTCACCGCGGCCCGCAGCCTCGGTGCCGTCAGTCTCCTGCTGGGCAGACGGGTTCCGCTGCGGGACATCTCGATTCGGCGGGCGACCTCGAACTGGTCGCGCCCGAACGGCACCACGCACACCGGGACCGCCCGGGCCAGCGCCTTCTGGGTGACTCCCATCCCGCCGTGGGTGACCGCGCAGACCGCACGGTCGAGCCACGGGCCGTGCGCGACGAACTCGCGCACCGTCGCGTTGGCGGGGATGTCGAGGCCCGCCGGGATGCCGCACGGGTAGGTCGCCACCACGTGTACCGGTTCGGCGGCCAGCGACGCCAGTGCGGTGGTGGGCAGCACGTCGTCGCGCTGGCGTTCCGAGGACGTCGTCACCAGCACCACCGGCCGGTCGTCGTCCGGGTCGGGGCCCTCCGCACCCGCCGGTTCGGACAGTTCGCACGGGCCGATCAACGCCACCCGGTCGCCCCAGTCCGGGCGCGGGTACTCGAACGGTTCGGCGGTGCCGACCAGCATCAGCGGCGCGCGCCGGACGAAGTCGTCGGACGAACCGATCGTCCGGACGCCCAGCCCGCGGTAGACGCGGCCCAGCGGCCGCAGCATCGCCCGGTCCACCAGCCGGGCGACCGCCGCGGAGACCACCCGGTCGCGCAGCCGGCCGACCGGGTCGGCGCGCGGACGCAGCCCCAGCCCGAACGGCGGGACCGCCGCCGAGGACAGAAAGGGCGGGTACGGCCAGAACGACGCCCACGGCAGACCGGCGGCCTCCGCGGCCGCCGTGGCGCCCCAGCAGTTGGCGTCGATGAGCAGCGCATCGGGACGCTCCGAGACGATGCTCGCCTGCAGGTCCCCGACCTCCAGCACCGCCCGCTCGGCGAAGACTCCGAATCCGGTCTCGATGGCCTGCCAGCCGGTCCGGGCCCGCCAGTCGGTCATCTCGATCTCTTCGATGCGAGGGTCCACCGTCGTCGCGTCGAATCCGGCGCCGCGGCCCACCGGCAACCCCGCCCGGTGGGTCCGCAGCACGATCCGGTGGCCGCGCCGGTGCAGTTCGGCCAGCAGCGCGGCGATGGGATACAGGTTGCCTAGGGACGGCGAGGTATACGCCAGGATTGTGCACATCGTCGCACGTCAACCCCCGTCCGCTGAGCCGTTGCCTCGACTCACAGTCGGAGTTTAGGCCGCGCCCCGGGCGGCCGCGCGCGGATGATCGAACTGCGTCAGCCGACCTCGGCGGCCAGCTTCTCCACCACCTCGCGCACGTTCGCCGCCACCTCTGCGGACTCGCGCGGGTGCTTGCCGTCCAGGGTCTTGGACGGCAGGGACAGCTTCAGGTCCTCGATCACCCGCGGCCCGGCGATTCCGAAGGACTTGCGGGTCTCGTCGTGTGCCCACACGCCGCCGTAGCCGCCGAGCGCGGTGCCGATCACGGCCACCGGCTTGTCCTTGAGTGCGCCGTTGCCCCACGGCCGGGACAGCCAGTCGATGGCGTTCTTGAGCACGCCGGGGATGGAGCCGTTGTACTCCGGGGTGACCACCAGGGCGGCACCGGCGACCGCGGCGGCGGCGCGCAGCGCCTGGACGGGTTCGGGGGCGTCCTCGGTGTCGATGTCCTCGTTGTAGTGCGGGAGCTCGCCGAGGCGGTCGAAGACCTGCAGGGTCACGCCCTCGGGGGCGGATTCGACGGCGAGTTCGGCCAGCTGCTTGTTGATGGAGGCGGCGCGCAGGCTGCCGACGAGCACCAGTACGTCGGTGGTGGAGCTGTCCAGGGTGTCGGTCATGGTGATGTTGCCTTTCATGGTCTACGTGATCCTCGCACAGGATAACCGGACTGCGGTCCGAATAATTCCGGCTGAGTTAAAGTGCAGGTGTGGGCGCCCCTGACCGGCTGAACGAGCTGTCGCTGAGCACCGCCACGCCGACCGAGCGCGGCGACGCGGCGCGCAATCGCGCCCTGCTGCTCGACGCGGCCCGCACCCTGATCACCGAGCGCGGGGCCGACGCGGTGTCCATGGACGACGTGGCGGCCGCGGCCGGGGTCGGCAAGGGCACCCTGTTCCGTCGGTTCGGCAGCCGGTCCGGATTGATGCTCGTGCTGCTCGACGAGGACGAGAAGACCGAACAGCAGGCGTTCATGTTCGGTCCGCCACCGCTGGGACCGGGCGCCCCGCCGCTGGAGCGGCTGCTCGCCTACGGGCGCAGCCGGCTGCGCTTCGTCCACACCCATCGCGCCCTGCTCTCCGACGTGCTGCGCGACCCGCAGACCCGGTTCAACGCACCGGCGACCCTGCACCACACCCACGTCCGGATGCTGCTCGAATCCGCCGGCACCACCGGCGATCTCGACTCCCAGGCCGATGCCCTGACCGCCCTGCTGGACGCCGACCGGGTGGCCCACGAGATGACCGAGGGCGGGCGCACCCTCGAACAACTCGGCGTTGCCTGGGAGACCGTGGCCCGCAAGCTCTGCGGCACGTGAGCCACTGGATCCTGCACGTCGACCTGGACCAGTTCCTGGCCTCGGTCGAGTTGCAGCGCCACCCCGAACTGGTCGGCCTTCCGGTCATCGTGGGCGGCAGCGGGGATCCGACCGAACCGCGCAAGGTGGTGACCTGCGCGTCCTATGAGGCACGCGAATTCGGCGTGCACGCCGGGATGCCACTGCGCCTCGCCGCCCGCAAGTGCCCGGACGCCACCTTCCTGCCCTCGGACCCGGCGGCCTACGACGAGGCCTCCGAAACGGTGATGGGGTTGCTGCGCGATCTCGGCCACCCACTGGAGGTGTGGGGCTGGGACGAGGCGTATCTCGGCGCCGACGTGCCCGACCCCGTCGCCCTGGCCGAACGGATCCGCACCGTCATCGCCGCCGAGACCGGGTTGTCCTGCTCGGTGGGGATCAGCGACAACAAGCAGCGCGCCAAGGTGGCGACCGGGTTCGGCAAGCCCGCCGGGATCTTCGTGCTGACCGCGCAGAACTGGATGACGCTGATGGGCGACCGGCCGGTCGATGCGCTGTGGGGCGTCGGACCCAAGACCGCAAAGAGGCTCGCCGTCATGGGGATTCACACCGTCGCCGATCTGGCCGGCACCGACGCCACCACCCTGACCGCGACCTTCGGGCCCAGCACCGGTCTGGGCATCCTGCTGCTTGCCAAGGGCGGTGGCGACACCGAGGTCAGCTCGCAGCCCTGGGTGCCCCGCTCGCGCAGTCATGTGGTGACATTCCCGCACGACCTCACCGACCTCGACGAGATGGCGCGCGCCATCGCCGATCTCGCCGCGCAGACACTCGACGAGATCGTCGCCGACGGCCGCATCGTCACCCGGGTGGCGGTGACCGTGCGCACCAGCACGTTCTACACCCGCACCAAGATCCGTAAACTGGCCGAGCCCGGCACCGACCTGGACACCATCACCGGCCAGGCGCTGGCCCTGCTGGGCGAGTTCGACCTCGACCGGCCGGTCCGGCTGCTCGGGGTGCGCCTGGAACTGCAGATGCCCGACGACTCCCCGGAGGAGCGCACCCCGTGCTGAACACCATCGCCATCCGCGGCTACCGCTCGCTGCGTGAGATCGTGCTGCCGCTGGGCGAACTCACGGTGGTGACCGGGGCCAACGGCACCGGCAAGTCCTCGGTGTACCGCGCGCTGCGGCTGCTCGCCGACTGCGGCAGCGGCGCGGTCATCGGGTCGCTGGCCCGCGAGGGCGGGCTGGAGTCGGTGCTGTGGGCCGGGCCTGAACAGACCGCCGGGGCCCGGCGCACCGGCCGCACCGAGGGCAGCACCCGCACCCGCCCGGTGTCGCTCGAACTGGGTTTCGCCTCCGATGATTTCGGCTATCTCATCGACCTCGGACTGCCGCAGTTCGCCGGCCCGGGTTCGTATTTCGCCCGGGACCCGGAGGTCAAACGGGAGGCGGTCTTCGCCGGCCCGGTGCTGCGCCCGGCCAGCACCCTGGTGCAACGCACCCGCGACTACGCCGAGGTCAGCTCCGATACCGGCCGCGGTTTCGACAAGCTGTCCCAGTCGCTGCCCAGCTATCGCAGCGTGCTGGCCGAGTTCGCCCACCCCGGCGCTCACCCCGAACTGGCCGCGGTGCGGGAACGGTTGCGCGGCTGGCGTTTCTACGACGGGTTCCGGGCCGATGCCGACGCCCCGGCACGCCGCCCGCAGGTCGGTACCCGTACCCCGGTGCTCTCCGACGACGGGGCCGATCTGGCCGCGGCGGTGCAGACCATCATCGAGGTCGGCCACGACGACCTGCCCCGGGCGGTGGCCGACGCCTTCGACGGGGCACGGCTGTCGGTCGCGGTGCGGGACGGGATCTTCGAGCTACAACTGCACCAGAGCGGGATGCTGCGCCCGTTGCGGGCCGCCGAATTATCAGACGGCACATTGCGATTCCTGCTGTGGGGCGCGGCGCTGCTGAGCCCGCGGCCGCCCTCGCTGATGGTGCTCAACGAACCCGAGACCTCGCTGCACCCGGACCTGGTGGCGCCGCTGGCCCAGATGATCCGCTCCGCGGCCGCCGGCACCCAGGTCGTGGTGGTCACCCATTCGGCGGCCCTGGTCGAGCGGCTGGCACCGGAGTCCACCGTCGAGCTGGTCAAGGAGTGGGGCGAGACCAAGGTGGCGGGCCAGACCATGCTGTCCGCGCCGGCCTGGGACTGGGGTAAACGCTGACCGTCAGCGCTGTTTGGGCCGTAGCGCCCGGGTGAACAGCACGTTCACCCGGCGCATGGCCACACTGTAGGGCCACCACGCGACCCGTTTGAACGTGTACAGCGCGCGGATGTCCGGTGAGGTGTAGATCAGGAAGCGGTTGCGGCGCACCCCGGTCAGGATCTTCTCCGCGGCCCGCTCCGGGGACACCGCGTGCCCGGCGAACCGGTCCACCCATTTGGCCACCCGCGGGTCCTCACGGTCCACCCCGGCGATCTGAACCGTCTGCACCAGACCGGTTTTCACCGCGCCCGGCACCACCACCGACACCCCGATGCGATGCCGCGCCAGGTCGAAGCGCAGCACCTCGCTCAGGCCGCGCAGTCCGTACTTGCTGGCGCTGTAGGCGGCGTGCCAGGGCAGCGCCACGATGCCGGCCGCCGAGGACACGTTGACCAGGTGTCCGCCGCGGCCCGCGGCCACCATCGGCGGCACGAACGTCTCGATGACGTGGATGGGGCCCATCAGGTTGACGTCCACCATCGATTTCCAGTGCTGATGGGTCAGCGTGGATACAGTGCCCCAGGCCGAGATCCCGGCGATGTTCATCACGATGTCCATCGCGCCGTGCGCGGAGTGGACGTCGGCGGCGAACGCGGCGACCGCGTCGTAGTCGGCGATGTCCAGTGCCCGGTGCGCCGGCACCTGCGCGCCCAGTGCGGTGGCGTCGGCGACGGTGTCGGCCAGCCCGTCGGCGTCCCGGTCGGTGAGATAGAGCTCGGCGCCCTGACGGGCCAGGTTCAGCGCGGTCGCCCGGCCGATGCCACTGGCCGCGCC
Organism: Mycolicibacterium aurum; assembly: GCA_900078775.1. GTDB lineage: Bacteria > Actinomycetota > Actinomycetes > Mycobacteriales > Mycobacteriaceae > Mycobacterium > Mycobacterium aurum_A. Next base: position 925,112 of record LT549889.1, on the reverse strand, counting down.
GGTGAGCAGAATCCGTTTTCCCGCATAGCTGTTCGGTTGGCCCATGGGGGCGACCCTACCGAGTCAGCCTTCCCAGGACGCGGCGGTTCCCCACAGCGCGTGCAGCCACAACCGCTCTAGCACGTCCACCGCGCGTTGCGGATCGGTGTTGCGGCCGACGAATCCGGCGTCCTGCGAGAGCGTCCACGCGCTGGTCGCGGTGAGCATCCGGACCAGTGCGGGGATGTCGTCACTGATCGGCCGGGTACCGTTGCGCACCTCTTCTTCGACGACGGCGACGATCTTGGCGATGACCAGGTCCTCGAAGTCGTTCATGATGTCGTTGATCTGGGCATCGGAGTTGCGCGCGGCGGTGCAGGCCGCCATCACCGGGTCGTTGGTCGTGAACACCGCGGCGGCGCTACCGACCATCCGCTTGGCGAAGGTGGCCGGCGACTCGCCCGGGTCACGCGGGGCGAAGTTGTGGGTCAGGGTGTCCAGTTCGGTCAGCGCGTCCTTGACGATGTAGGCCAGCACGTCGTACTTGGAGTCGAAGTAGAAGTAGAAACCCGACCGGGCCACGCCGGCCCGCTCGCTGATCATGCTGACCGACAGGTCGGCGAAGGGTTTCGTGCCCAGCAGCTCACGCACCGCCGCGACGATCGCATCGCGCTGGCGGTCCCCGCGACTACGCCGAGTCTCGGATTCCGATTCTGGGACGGCGCTCATGGCATTAAACCTTGGCACCGTGGCACGCGAGAACAAAACTTGACATGCGTCAAGTGTGGCATACAGGATGGGTTTCGAGAGTGAGTTCCAACACAGGTACCGAACTTTGTGAGGAGCGCTACATGGCGACGATCAGCACCCCGGCCTATCTGCTGGACCAGGCCAAGCGCCGGTTCACCCCGACGGTGAACACCATCCCCGGCATGGGAGCGATCGAGAAGCGCCTGCTGGCTCACCAGTGGAAAGAACACATCCTGGCCGAGCCGCCGCCGGGCAGCGGCCTCAAGGCGATCAGGGGCGACTCGGGACTGCCGCTACTCGGGCACATCATCGAGATGTTCCGTGAGGGCGCGGATTTCCCGCTGCACCTGTACAACACCCGCGGACCGATCACCTTCGCGGACTCGCCGATCCTGCCGTCCATCGTGGCGCTGGGCCCGGACGCCACCCAGACCATCTTCTCCAACCGCAACAAGGACTACTCGCAGAAGGGCTGGCACCCGGTCATCGGCCCGTTCTTCAACCGCGGGCTGATGATGCTCGATTTCGAGGAACACATGTTCCACCGCCGCATCATGCAGGAGGCCTTCACCCGGACCCGGCTGACCAACTACGTCGAGCACATCGACCAGGTGGCCACCGCGGTGGTCTCCGACTGGCCGACCGACGACGCCCGGTTCCTGTTCCACCCGGCGATGAAGGAACTCACCCTGGACATCGCGTCGGTGGTGTTCATGGGACACGAACACGCCGGCGACGACCACGAGCTGGTCACCAGGGTCAACGACGCGTTCGCCACCACCACCCGGTCCGGCGGGGCGATCCTGCGCTTTGCCGTACCGCCGTTCAAGTGGTGGCAGGGATTGCGCGCCCGCAAGGTACTCGAGGAGTACTTCGAGGAGCGCATCAAGGAACGCCGCGACTCCGGCGGCACCGACATGCTGACGGTGCTGTGCCACGCATGCGACGAGGACGGCAACTCGTTCTCCGACGAGGACATCGTCAACCACATGATCTTTTTGATGATGGCCGCCCACGACACCTCCACCTCGACCACCACGACCATCGCCTACAACCTGGCCGCCAACCCGGAGTGGCAGGACCGTTGCCGCGACGAGTGCGACCGGCTCGGTGACGGCCCACTGGACATCGAGGCGCTGGAGAAGCTGGAGACCCTCGATCTGGTGATGAACGAGTCGCTGCGGATGGTGACGCCGCTGCCGTTCAACATGCGCCAGGCCGTGCGCGACACCGACCTGCTGGGCTACTACGTGCCCGCCGGCACCAACGTGGTGACCTGGCCCGGGATGAACCACCGGCTGCCCGAACTGTGGACCGAACCGGACAAGTTCGACCCGGACCGCTTCGCCGAGCCGCGCAGCGAGCACAAGAAGCACCGCTACGCCTTCGCCCCGTTCGGCGGCGGCGCGCACAAGTGCATCGGCATGGTCTTCGGCCAGCTGGAGGTCAAGACGATCGTGCACCGGATGCTGCGCAAGTACCGCCTGGAGCTGGTCAAGCCGGGTTACACACCGCGCTGGGACAACGGCGGCATGCCGGTGCCGATGGATGGGATGCCGATCATCCTGCGCCCCATCCGCTGACGGCTCGGTGCGGGCCAATCGAATTGGGGTGGGCCCGACGCGCCGCAAGAAACTTGACAGGCGTCAAGTCGCACATACAGGATGTGCTCACCAGTGACATCGACCACAGGTCTGTCCCGCACGACCAGTTGAGGAGCTCTGTACCGTGCCGACCAATACCAAGCCCGCCATCAGCACACCGGCGTATCTGCTCGATCAGGCCAAGCGCAAACTCACCCCGACGCTGAACAACATGCCGGGAATGGGCACTGTCGAGCAGCGCCTGCGCCAGCACGAGTTCAAGCAGTTCGTGCTGGCCGAGCCGCCCGCCGGCAGCGGCCTCAAGCCCGTCATGGGCGACTCGGGCCTGCCGATCCTCGGCCACATGATCGAGACGTTCCGCAGCGGTCCGGCCTACCAGCTCGAGGTGTACCGCAAGTTCGGTCCGCTGCACTACTCGCACTCCCCCGCCCTGCCCGCGGTCGTGGCGCTGGGCCCGGACGCCACCCAGGCGGTGTTCTCCAACCGCAACAAGGACTTCTCGCAGCAGGGCTGGCACCCGGTCATCGGCCCGTTCTTCAATCGCGGCCTGATGATGCTGGACTTCGAGGAACACATGTTCCACCGCCGGATCATGCAGGAAGCCTTCACCCGCAGCCGGCTCACCGGCTACGTCGAGCACATCGACAAGGTGGCCTCGGCCGTCATCGCCAATGACTGGGTGGAGAACGACCCCCGTTTCCTGTTCTACCCGGCCGTCAAGGAGCTGACCCTGGACATCGCCTCGGTGGTGTTCATGGGCCACGAGCCCGGCAGCGACAAGGAACTCGTCACCAAGGTCAACGACGCGTTCGCGATGACCACCCGGGCCGGCGGCGCCATCGTCCGCACCGGCGTGCCGCCGTTCAAATGGTGGCGCGGGCTGGAGGCCCGCAAGGTCCTCGACAACTACTTCGAGGCGCGGGTCAAGGAACGGCGCAACTCCGGCGGCACCGACATGCTCTCGGTGCTGTGCCAGACCTCCGACGAGGACGGCAACTCGTTCACCGACCAGGACATCGTCAACCACATGATCTTCCTGATGATGGCCGCGCACGACACTTCCACCTCGACAATGACGACGATGGCCTACCACCTGGCCGCCAACCCGGAGTGGCAGGAGCGCTGCCGCGAGGAGTCCGACCGCATCGGTGACGGCCCGCTCGACATCGAGGCGCTGGAGAAGCTGGAAACCTACGACCTGGTGATCAACGAGGCGCTGCGCCTGGTCACGCCGCTGCCGTTCAACGTGCGCTCCACGGTGCGCGACACCGATCTGCTCGGCCACTTCATCCCGGCGAACACCAACATCGTCACCTGGCCGTCGGTCAACCACTACCTGCCCGAGCTGTGGACCGACCCGATGAAGTTCGACCCGGACCGCTTCGCCGAGCCGCGCAACGAGCACAAGAGCCACCGCTACGCCTTCGCCCCGTTCGGCGGCGGCGCGCACAAGTGCATCGGCATGGTCTTCGGCCAGCTGGAGATCAAGACCGTCATGCACCGGCTGCTGCGCAAGTACCGCCTCGAGCCCCCCTTCCCGGGCTACCAGGCCAAGCTGGACTACGCGGGTATGCCGGTCCCGATGGACGGCATGCCGGTCACCCTGCGCCCGATCCGGTAGGTACCTTCGCTGCGCGAGCTGGGGGCACCCGCTTGCGCGAGAAGACGTCAATGGCCGCGAAATCGTACGGTTTCGCGGCCATTGACGTCTGTTCGCGGGGAAAAGGCTAGCCGTGCAGGCGGTTCGCGCAGGCGATGACAGCCCGCAGCGCCGACCGGTTCGGGCATTCCGACCAGCCGATCGCCCATTCGGTGTGCACACCGTCGGTGCCGCGGATGAACGTCGCGGTCTGCCCGCCGGCCCGCAACTGGTGAAAGTTGAGCATTTCCACCGCGATTCCGTGTTCGTGCAGCATCGCGGTGAGCGCGGCCAGCGGACCCGCGGCGGTGACCGATCGCGTGGCGCTGCGCTCACCGATGGTGATGGTGGCCCGGTAGGTGATCCCGCGCCGCCCGCCGATGGTGTGCGGCCCGCGCCCGTCCTGCACCCAATGCTCCAGACTCACCGGGCCGTTCGCGGATCCGAACGTGGCGGCGACATCATCCCAGGACATCTCGGCGGCCAGGTCGCGCAGGCCGCGGGGCAGTGGCGCGTCGAAGAAGTCCGCGAAACGGTTGGTCGCGATGTCGGTGGTGATGTGCGAATTCATGTGCCGGTCTTCTCTGCTCAAAGGGAGCGACCGACGGGTAGTAGCTTCCGACCCACAGCGGGGGGTCGGTCTGGATCAGACCCCGCTGCGGGTACTGGCTACTACGAGAATGCGATGCACGATCGCCGAGGTTAGTCCTCCCGACGGTGTGCGCGCAACTTCCCTTTCGGAGCCCGCGGCGCCATCGGCTATGCTGATTGAGAGTTTGTTCAATCCATCAAGTCGCAGGATCGCCCATGCCGCACCGCCGCCCGCCCGGGTCCGAGCAACCCCTCTACGAGATCAAGGCCAATCTCTTCAAAGCGCTGGCGCACCCGTCGCGCATCCGGATCCTGGAGATGCTGTCGGCCGCCGACGAACCCACCCCGGTCAGCGCGATCCTCGCCCGGAGCGATATCGAGCCGACGCTGTTGTCCCAGCATCTGGCCGTCCTCAAACGTCATCAGGTGGTCACCGCCGAACGCGTCGGCAATGCGGTCTTCTACCGGCTCGCCCATCCCAAGATCTCGGAGCTGCTGGTCATCGCCCGCACCTTCCTGGCCGACACGCTCAGTGCCCGCCGTGATCAGCTCGACGCGCTGGCCGCACTGCCCCCGATCGGCGGTCCCGGTGTCGATTGACGTCCGGCGCCTGCTGCCCCGCCGCGCCGATTACGCCGAACTCCCCCGCTCCTGGCGTCAGGACCTACTGGCCGGCATCACCGTCGGCGTGGTGGCGCTGCCGTTGGCCTTGGCATTCGGTATCAGTTCCGGTGTCGGCGCGGCGGCGGGACTGATCACCGCGGTCATCGCCGGCCTGGTGGCCGCGGTGTTCGGCGGCTCGCATGTGCAGGTGTCCGGCCCGACCGGGGCGATGGCCGTCGTACTCGCGCCCATCGTGGCCGCCTACGGGCTCGGCAGCGTCGCACTCGTCACGCTGCTGGCCGGTCTGATGGTGCTGGCGATGGGCGTCACGGGGCTGGGCCGTGCGGTCACCTTCATCCCGTGGCCGGTGATCGAGGGCTTCACCCTCGGGATCGCGGCGATCATCTTCCTGCAGCAGGTGCCGGCCGCGCTCAACACCACGGCCCCGGCCGGCAAGAGTCCACTGCTCGCCGCCTGGACGGCGCTGACCGACGCGGACTGGTCGGCCGCGCTGCCGGCCCTGCTGGTGGTGGGCATCGTCGCGGCCCTGATGCTGCTGTTGCCCCGGATTCACCGCGGCATCCCCGAATCGCTGGCCGCGATCGTCGTCGCCGCCGCAGTGGTTGCCGCCCTTGGGCTTTCGGTGGCCCGGATCGGTGAACTCCCGGACCACCTGCCCGCGCCGCTGCTACCGCACGCCGACCCGGGTGCGTTGCGGGCCCTGCTGGGCGCGGCGCTGGCCATCGCGGCGCTGGCCGCCATCGAGTCCCTGCTGTCGGCCCGGGTGGCGGCCACCATGTCGCCGACCGGCCCGTATGACCCGGACCGCGAACTCGTCGGGCAGGGGCTGGCGTCGGTGGCCTCGGGCATGTTCGGCGGAATGCCCGCGACCGGGGCCATCGCCCGCACCGCGGTCAACGTCCGGTCCGGGGCCCGCACCCGGGTCGCCGCGATCGTGCACTGCCTGCTGCTGCTCGCGGTGGTCTACTTCGCCAGCGGTCCGGTGGCCACCATTCCGCTGTCCGCGCTGTCGGCGGTGCTGATGGTGACCTCGTTCCGGATGATCTCCGCACGGACTGTCGCCAAGATCCTGCGGGCGAGCCGTTCGGACGCGCTGACCTTCGTCCTCACCGCGGCGGTCACCATCGTCTTCGACCTGATCGACGCCGTGGTGATCGGCATCGTGGTGGCCGCGTTCTACGCCCTGCGCGCGGTGGCCCGACGCAGCAGCGTCACCCGCGAGAAGCTGCCCGTGCCCTATCAGCCCGGCGACGAGCGGATCGCGCTGCTGCGCCTGGACGGTGCGATGTTCTTCGGTGCGGCCGAACGGATCTCCAGCGCCATCGTCGACGCCGACCATCCCGAGGTGTCGGTGGTGATCATCCGGATGTCCCAGCTGGGCATGCTGGACGCCACCGGCGCACACACGCTGGCCCAGATCACCGCCGACCTCGAGGCGCGCGGGGTCACCGTGATCATCAAGGGTGTGCAGCCTGAACACCTGGAGCTGCTGACCAACGTCGGGGCCATCGAGTCGCTGCGCCACGAGAATCACCTGATCGACTCGCTCGACGAGGCGATCGCCCATGCCCGCAGCCACCTGTCCGACTGACGCGGATCCGGGCGGCCCGCGCCGGTAGGCAAGGATGGGCCCAGTGACCGGGTGGGAGATCGCACTGCTGTTCGTCGCCGGCATCGGCGGCGGGCTGACCGGCAGCATCGCCGGCCTGGCCTCGGTATCGACCTATCCCGCGCTGCTCATGGTGGGTCTGCCGCCGGTGACCGCGAACGTGACGAACACCGTGGCGCTGGTGTTCAACGGCGTCGGGTCGGTGCGCGGCTCGCTGCCCGAACTGGCCGGCCAGGGCCCGCGGCTGCGCCGGCTGATCCCGATGGGCGCGCTCGGCGGGCTGGCCGGGGCGGCGCTGTTGCTGTCCATCCCCGATGACGGTTTCGAGAACGCGGTGCCGGTGCTGCTGGCGGTGGCCTCGGTGGCCATCGCGCTGCCCAAGGGCGCGGACCGGTACCCGGGACACACGCGTGCCGCGCGGATCACCCAGGCCGCGGTGATCGGCCTGATCTGCGTTTACGGCGGATTCTTCGGCGCCGCAGCGGGTTTGCTGATGCTGGCGGTGTTCACCCGCACCGAGATGGTCACCTTCGCCGAGGCGAACGCCACCAAGAACGTGGTGCTCGGGGTCGCCAACGGCGTTGCGGCCGTGGTGTTCACGATCGCAGCCTCGGTGCACTGGCCGGCCGTCGCGGCGATGGGCGCGGGCTGCCTGATCGGGGCCCGGCTCGGGCCGATCGTGGTGCGGCACGCCCCGGCCACGCCGCTACGGTTGCTGGTCGCCTTCGCCGGGCTGGCCCTGGCGGTCAAGCTCGGCGTCGACACCTACGCCTGAACCGATTTCGGCGCGTTCACGTCCGTCGGACGAACGTGGCCCCGGGTCGCCACGCTCTGCCCGCCGAACCGTGAACGCGCCGAAATCACCGGTTACTTGGGGGCGAACCGCTGGCCGGCGTCCAGGCGCAGGCACTGGCCGTTGAGCATCGGGTTCTCCACGATCGCGAGGGCCAGCTTGGCGTACTCCTCGGGCTTGCCGAGACGCTTCGGGAAGGCGGCGTCCTTGGTCAGCACGCTGACGTACTCGTCCGGGATGCCCTCGGTCAGGCCGGTGGCGAACAGGCTCGGTGCGATGGCCAGCGCCCGGATGCCCAGGCCGCCCAGATCGCGGGCCATGGTCAGGCTCATGCCGGCGATGGCGGCCTTGGACGCGGTGTAGGCCACCTGGCCGATCTGGCCCTCGAAGGCGGCGATGGAGGCGGTGTTGATGATGACGCCGCGCTCCTCGGCCTCCTCGTCGACCGGATCGTTCTTGCTCATGTGCCAGGCCGCGAGCCGGCTGATATTGAAGGTGCCGATCAGGTTCAGGTCGATGCTCTTACGGAACGAATCCAGGTCGTGCGGGCCGTCCTTCTTGACGGTGCGCTCGGCGATGCCGCCACCGGCGGTGGTCACCGCGATGTGCAGTCCGCCCAGGTCCTCGACGACCTTGGCCAGCACCTGCTCGGTGCCCTCGAAGTCGAGGATGTCGACCTCGTAGAAGGAACCGCCGACCTGATCGGCGACTTCCTTGCCCTTGGACTGCGGACGGTCGAGGATCGCGACGCCGGCGCCCCGCTTGGCCAATGCCTCGACGGTCGCCCGGCCGAAACCGGATGCCCCGCCGACAACCACGGCCTTCTTGCCCGAAATCTCCATCTGGCTCCCTTTCCATAAAGCGGTCGAAATGTAACGTTACGGCAGGATCGTCACTTTACGGTAAGGCTTTCGGCACGTTGCCTCGGCTAGCGTGGTCTGGTGGTTCGCACATCCCCGGTCATCCCCGCAGCGACTCGGATCCTCAGCGGCATCGCGGCCGCCGCGGTGACCCTGGGGCTGAGCGCCCTGGTGGCCGTCCCGCTCGGCTCATCCGCCGACGCCCGCAACGCGATCGGCTCGACCGTCATCGATCTGACACCGGGTCCGGTCAAGGAGTGGGCGATCCAGACCTTCGGCACCGCCGACAAGCTGTTCCTGACGGTGATGGTGCTGGTCGTCATCGCCGTGCTCGCCGGCCTCGCCGGGCTGTTGGAGCGACGCCGGCTGCCCATCGGGTCGGTGCTGTTCGCCGCGGCAGCCATCGCCGGTTGCGTCGCGGTGCTGGCCCGCCCCGGTGCGGCCCCGGTCGACGTGATCCCCACCGCGGTCGGCGGTCTGGGCGGCATCCTCACCCTGCGGTTCCTGACCTCGGGCCGGCTGACCGACGGCACCGCCCACGAGGCCGCCGAGGCCGATCCGGGCCGGCGGCTGTCGCTGGCCGCACTCGGCCTGCTCGGGTTGGGTGTACTCGGGGCGGCGGTGGGCTCGGCCTGGTCGCGGCGGGTGCATTCGGTGGCCGGCGACCGGGAGGCGTTCGCCCCGCCGCAGGTGGCCAAGCCGGCACCGCCGGTGCCGCCGGGCGCGCAGCCGACCGGGGTGGACGTGACCCCGTTCGTCACCGACAACGCCGACTTCTACCGCATCGACACCGCGCTCAGCGTGCCGCAACTGTCCCGTGACGCGTGGCGGCTGCGCATCCACGGCATGGTGGACAACGAGAAGACGTTCAGCTTCGCCGATCTGGAGGAGTTCGAGTTCGTCGAGCAGATGGTGACGCTGGCCTGTGTCTCCAACCCGGTCGGCGGTGACCTGGTCGGCAACGCGGTGTGGGGCGGCTACCGGGTGCGGGACCTGCTGGCCGCGGCCGGAGTCTCCCCCGACGCCGACATGGTGCTCTCGGAGTCCAGCGACGGGTTCACCGCCGGCACCCCGGTCGAGGCGATGACCGACGACCGGGACTCGCTGCTGGCCATCACGATGAACGGGCAGCCGCTGCCCATCGAGCACGGTTACCCGGCCCGGCTGGTGGTGCCCGGCCTGTACGGCTACGTCTCGGCCACCAAGTGGGTGGTGGACCTGGAACTGACGAGATTCGATCAGGCCCAGGGCTATTGGACCCCGTTGGGCTGGTCCGAGCGTGGCCCGATCAAGACCCAGTCCCGCATCGACGTTCCGCGCAGCGGACAGGACGTGCCCACCGGCCCGGTCCGGTTCGGCGGGGTGGCCTGGGCGCAGCCCCGCGGGGTCCGCGCGGTGGAGGTGCGCATCGACTCCCCCGCCGGAGAAGGTCAGTGGCAGCAGGCCACCCTGGGCGCGGCCTACTCGAACGACACCTGGCGGCTGTGGAGCTTCGACTGGCGGGCCGAAACCCCCGGCCCGCACACCATCACGGTGCGCGCCACCGACAACACCGGCTACGTGCAGACCTCGGACTGGGCCGGCGTCATCCCCGACGGCGCCACCGGTTGGCATTCGGTGGACTTCGCGGTGACCTGAACCTGCGGGTGAGGGACTTTCGGCACTAGTTCGGTGCCCGCCCGGCGGAGCACGCTGGGGGCATGGACGCGACCTTTCCCGACCGGCACACGGTCGAGACGGTGCTGTCGTTGGCGACCCGCGCACCGTCGATCCACAACACGCAGCCCTGGCGATGGCGCGTCGCCGCCGACCACCTGGAACTGCACGCCGATCCCGAACGCGCTCTGCCCCGGACCGATCCGGACGCACGTGACCTGCTGCTCAGTTGCGGCGCGGCGCTACACCACGCGGTGATCGCGCTGGCCGCGCACGGCTGGCAGGCCCAGGTGCGGCGGCTGCCCGACCCCGACCGGCCGGGGCATCTGGCCACCGTCGGCGTGCGGCGCTGTGCGCCCGCCGGCTCGGATGTACCGCTGGCCGCGGCGATCCCGCGGCGGCGCACCGACCGCCGGGTGTACGGCGCCTGGCCCGTCCCGGACGCCGACATCGCCCTGATGGGGGCGCGCGCCGCCCGGGCCGGGGTGATGCTGCGCCAGGCGCAGCGGCTGCCCGAACTGCACCAGATCGTCACCGACGCCGTCTGGCGGCACGCCACCGATCGGGAATACCTGTCCGAATTGTCCACCTGGAGTGGGCGTTACGCCTCGCTGGCCGGGGTCCCGGCACACAGCACCCCCAAATCCGACCCGGCGGCCCGCATCCCGGCCCGCCTGTTCGCCGGACCGGTGCTGCCGCAACCGGCGGGCAGCGCCGGTGAGCAGGACGGTGCCGCGGTACTGGCGCTGGGCACCAAGGACGACAGCGCGCTGTCGCGGCTACGTGCCGGGGAGGCGACCAGCCTGGTGCTGCTCACCGCGACGACCCTCGGGTTGGCCAGCTGCCCGGTCACCGAGCCGCTGGAGATCGCCGAGACCCGGGCCGCGGTGCGCGACGACGTGTTCGGCGACATCGGGTACCCGCAGATGCTGCTGCGGGTGGGCTGGGCGCCGGTCAACGCCGACCCGCTGCCGGCCACCCCGCGGATGCCGCTGTCAGCCGTCGTGGACTGGCCCGCGGAGCTGGTCTGACTGCTCCAGCTTGGACGCGAAAACCGCTGCCTGCGTGCGGCGCTGCATGCCCAGCTTGGCAAGCAGCCGGGACACGTAGTTCTTCACCGTCTTCTCGGCGAGGAACATCCGCGCCGCGATCTGGCGGTTGGTGAGTCCCTCGGCGAGCAGGTGCAGCAGGGTCTTCTCCTGCTCGGTGAGCCCGGTCAGCGGATCGTCCTTCTCCGCGGCGCCGCGCAGATTGGCCATCAGCGCGGCCGCGGCCCGGTTGTCCAGCAGTGACCGGCCGGCGCCGACATCCTTGATCGCCCGGGCCAGTTCGAGGCCCTTGATGTCCTTGATGACGAACCCGCTGGCGCCGGCCAGGATCGCATCCAGCATTGCCTCGTCGGAGGTGAACGACGTCAGCATCAGGCACCGCAGGTCGGGCAGATCCGAGAGCAGGTCGCGGCACAGTTCGATGCCGTTGCCGTCGGGCAGCCGGACGTCGAGCACCGCCACGTCGGGTCGGGCGGCCGGGATCCGGGCCAGCGCCTCGACCACCGTGCCGGCCTCGCCGACCACCTCCAGTTCGGGATCGGATCCGAGCAGATCGATAAGTCCGCGCCGCACGACCTCGTGATCGTCGACCAGGAACACCTTCACCACGGGCATTGCCCCATCATCTCTGGTGCCGGTCACGATCGGTACTGCGGCCCGGCGTCCTCGCGGAATTCGCGGCCGGTGATCCGGTCGGTGCGGATCCGGATGAAGTGGTCGCGGCGCCCCTGCACCCACGGCTCGATGAAGGTCCCGGCCACCTCGACCAGATCGTCGATTCCGGATATGGATTCGGCCTTCCCGACGACGGTGACGCTCCAGCCGTTGCGCAGATCGGGATCGAGTTCGTCGGCTTCGAAGGCCACCATCTGATTGGCGGTGGCCGCCTCCAGCTTGGGTCCGCCGGCCACCCGGATCACCACATCGTCGCGCCACAACCGGAAGTTGACCGGCTGGATCGCCGGCTGGGCGTCCTCGGTGAACACCAGCCTGCCGACCCGGACGGTGGCCAACCGGTCCAGGCACTGCCGGCGGTTGAGTACGTCGAGCTGCTGGCCGTGCGACATCGTCGTCACCTTCCTGTTCTGGAGACCACCCTCCAGTCTGCGCGACCTCGGCGGCGGCGAGAAGGGCCGAAGGTCCCCGACCCGTCTTACCAGCCGCGCCGGTGCGGCTGGGATCCCACCAGTTCCGTGTCGGCCGCGACATCCCGGCTGCGGTAGACGATATAGGGCCGGAAGAGGTAACCGATCGGAACGCTGAACACGTGCACCAGCCGGGTGAACGGCCACAGGCAGAACAGCACGAGCGCAATGATGACGTGGATATGGAACTGCAGCGGCGCCTCGACCATCAGATCACCACGGGGCTGCAGGATCCAGATGGACCGGAACCACGGGGACACGCTCTCCCGGTAGTCATGCTCGGCGCCGGCCGGCGTCGCACCGAGCAACGTGCAGGCGAACCCGGCCACCATCGCGGCCACCAACGCCAGATACATCACCTTGTCGTTGACGGTGGTGGCCATGAACACCGGGCCGCGGGTGCGCCGGCGGTAGATCAGCAGCGCGATACCCACCAGCGCGGCGATGCCGGCGATGCCGCCCAGGATGACCGCCTGCAGGTGGTAGGCGTGCTGGCTTATCACCAGGTCCATCCAGGACTCCGGGATCATCAATCCGATCACGTGCCCGATGATCACCACCAGCATGCCGAAGTGGAACAGCGGACTGCCGATCCGCAGTAGCCGCGATTCGTAGAGCTGTGAGGAGCGGGTGGTCCAGCCGAACTTGTCGTACCGATAACGCCACCAGGTCCCGACGATGACGACCGCCAACGTGACGTAGGGCACCACGTCCCAGAAGATCTCCCAGCCCGACATGTCAGTCCCCTCCCGCTGCCCGACGCGGCGGCACGGACAGTTGAAATGGTTGCAGCCCGACGGTTTCGGCGGGCGGGCCCGCGTGCAGCAGCCGATGCACCTGGTCTGCGGCGGTCACCGGCAGCGTCGCGCACACCGCCGCGACGGCGTGCGCGTACGGCGAACCCGCTTCCTCGAGGGCGTGACGCAGCACCTCGATCGGCAGTCGGTGCTCGGTGAGCAGCGCGCGGCCGGCCGCCGGGTTCACGGTCGCGGCGAACTCCAGCACGACCGGCAGGTGATCCGGGGCCTCCCGGTCCGGCGGTTCGGCGCCGACCGCCCGATAGGCCCGGGCAAAGGCCAACATGTGCATACCCCGGTTGCGGGTGTCCCCGGCGGTCCAGTAGGTCAGCAGCATGGTGCGGCGCCGGCTCAGATCGAAGGTCTGTACGTACTCGGCCTGCGCGGTCAGCACGTCGAGGCTGCGCAGCCCGGTCACCGCGGCGCGCAGCAACGGCGCTGTCGCGCCGTCGATATGGCCGATCAACGCCTCGGCGGTGTCCAGCCGCGCCTGTTGCCCGCCATCGGGGTAGGCCAACAACAACGAGGCCGTCTGCCACACCAGCCGGTCCTGCAGCGCAGTGTCCGTGCGCCGCTTCATGATCGGCTCTCGGGGAAGATGCCGGACGGGACGCCCCGGCCGTCCCAGTTCAGCAGATTCACCCGGGACGGCCGGTCGGCATTGGCTGCCATGCCCTCGGTGGTCTGCCGTTGGTGCAGCGCATGGAAGGTCTCGACCGCGACCGGCACCGGCCCGCCGCTGGCCTCACCGAACGGACCGGACTCGTACATGCCCGGGCCGCCTTCGAAGTCCAGCGCGCAGCTCGGCTCCTCCAGCGATGCCTGGCCGGCATCGTATGCGGTCGGGATGACGTAGCGCTCTTCGTATTTCGCGATGGCCAGCAGCCGATACATCTCGTAGATCTGCTCTTCGGTCATGCCCACCGCCTCCGGGATGTGCGGCTGGGGTTCCCGGCCCAGGTTGATATCGCGCATATACGCGCGCATCGCGGCCAGTCGGCGCAGCACCCCGTCGACCACCGCGGTGTCCCCCGCGGTGAACAGGCCGGCCAGGTACTCGACCGGGATGCGCAGCGCGTCCAGCGCCCCGAACAGGTTGCCGACGTCCTCGCCGTCATGCCCGTCGCGGCTGACCGCGTCGACCACCGGTGACAGCGGCGGGATGTACCAGACCATCGGGACCGTCCGGAACTCCGGATGCAGCGGCAGCGCAACACCGTAGGTATGGATCAGCTTGTACACCGGGGATCGCTGCGCGGCCTCGATCCACTCGTCGGAGATACCCTCGGCGCGGGCACCGGCGATCACCGCCGGATCGGTCGGATCCAACAGAATCCGCCGATGCGCCTCATAGAGGTCCTTGTCCTCGGGCACCGATGCCGCCTCGAGCACCCTGTCCACGTCGTAGAGCACCAGTCCGAGGTACCGCAGCCGGCCCACGCAGGTCTCCGAGCACACCGTCGGCAGCCCGACCTCGATCCGCGGATAGCACATCGTGCACTTCTCGGCCTTACCGGTCTTGTGGTTGAAATACACCTTCTTGTAAGGACATCCGGACACACACATCCGCCAGCCCCGACAGCGGTCCTGGTCCACCAGCACGATGCCGTCCTCGGATCGCTTGTACATCGCCCCGGACGGGCACGACGCCACGCACGACGGATTCAGGCAGTGCTCGCAGATCCGGGGCAGGTAGAACATGAACGTCTGCTCGAGTTCCAATTTGACCTGCTCGCTCACCTTCTGCAGGACCGGATCCCCCGGCACGATCTCCGGCGAGCCGCCGAGGTCGTCATCCCAGGCCGCCGACCAGGACACCTTCATCGGTTCACCGCTGATCAGGCTGCGCGGCGGGGCGACGGGGATGTGCTCGCCCAGCGGCGCGGTGGTCAGATTCTCGTAGTCATAGGTCCACGGCTCGTAGTAGTCGTCGATGGACGGCAGTTTCGGATTCGCGAAGATGCGCGCCAGCTTGGCGAACCGCCCGCCGTCGCGCAGCCGCAGCCGTCCTCGGCGGTCCAGCCGCCAGCCGCCGCGCCAGCGATCCTGATCTTCATAGGTGCGCGGATACCCCTGCCCGGGGCGGGTTTCCACGTTGTTGAACCAGACGTACTCGGTGCCGGCCCGGTTGGTCCAGGCCTGTTTACAGGTCACCGAGCAGGTGTGGCAGCCGATGCACTTGTCCAGATTCATCACCATCGCCAGCTGGGCCATGACCTTCATCGATACCTCACCTCCTGCGACCGCCGCCGCACCACGGTCACTTCGTCGCGTTGGTTCCCGGTCGGACCCAGATAGTTGAAAGCGAAGGAGTGCTGGGCATATCCGCCGGCCAGGTGGCTGGGCTTGATGAGCAGCCGGGTCAGTGAATTGTGGATGCCGCCGCGGGTTCCGGTGGTCTCGGTCAGCGGCACGTCGATGGTGCGTTCCTGAGCGTGGTAGACGAACACCACGCCCTCGGGCATCCGGTGGCTGACGATCGCCCGACAGACCAGCACCCCATTGCGGTTCACCGCCTCGACCCAATCGTTGTCGCTCACCGCGATCTTCGCCGCGTCGGCCGGTGACATCCACATCGTCGGGCCGCCTCGGGACAGCGACAGCATGAACAGGTTGTCCTGGTATTCGGAGTGGATGGACCATTTCGAGTGCGGCGTCAGGTACCGCACGGTCAGGCCCACCCCGCCCGATCCGGGCTCCCCGACCTGAGGTTCCCCGAACAGCCGGGCCATATCCAAGGGTGGCCGGTAGATCGGCAATTGCTCGCCGAGTTCCTCCAGCCAGTCATGGTCGACGTAGAAGTGCATCCGCCCGGTGAGCGTGTGAAAGGGCTTGAGCTCCTCGATGTTCACCGTGAACGGCGCGTAAC
Source organism: Mycolicibacterium aurum (assembly GCA_900078775.1). Lineage (GTDB taxonomy): Bacteria > Actinomycetota > Actinomycetes > Mycobacteriales > Mycobacteriaceae > Mycobacterium > Mycobacterium aurum_A. The sequence goes on along the minus strand of LT549889.1, from coordinate 909,147 downwards.
GCCGGCCGCCGGTCTCGCTGCCCGACCATTCGGCACTGGTGATCACCGGTACCGGTCTGGCCTGGGTGTCGGCGTAGGCGATGCGTCGCTCCTCGCTGCCGGCGGCCAGGTGCGCCAGTTTCCGGCCGACCCGCTTCTCCAGTTCGAGGAACCCCTGCACCGCCAACCGCCCGTTGGAGGTGCCGGACAGCGCCAGGATCACATCGGCCATCCGCTCGGCCGTGGTGATCGCCGGACGCCCCTGCCCGGCACCCGAATCCATCACACCGAACTTCGCGGCGAGTTCGGCGACCTCCCGGTCGGGATGGGTCGTGACGCCCTTGGTGGTCACCCCCAGGGTGTCGACCAATGGGCCCAGGGTGGCCCACTTCTGCGCGATGGCACCGTAGTCGCGCTGCACCACCGCCAGCGGACCCATCGTCTTACCCGGGACCGGCACCTCCCCGGTGGCCCGCCAGTCACTCTCGGTGCCCGACGGATAGGCCATCGCACCGGGGGTGTCGTGCAGCAACGTGCCCAGCACGACGTCGGTGCGCACCCCGAGATGCTTGCCGGCCAGCGTGCTGAACGTCCGGGCCACCGCACCGAATGCCTCGAAATCCGAGCGGGTTTCCCATGGCGGGTCGACGGCCGGGCTGAACGCATGCACATACGGATGCATATCGGTGCTGGACAGGTCCGCCTTCTCGTACCAGGTCGCAGCGGGCAGCACCACGTCGGAGAGCAGCGTCGTCGAGGTCATCCGGAAGTCGATCGACATCAGCAGATCGAGTTTGCCTTCCGGGATGTCCTCAGCCCAGCGGACATCGTTGGGCCGCAACTCGGCCGAGGCGGGTTCGGCCTGCACATTCGAGGTGGTGCCGAGCAGGTGGCGTAGGAAGTATTCGTTGCCTTTGCTCGACGAACCCAGCAGATTGGCCCGCCACACATTGAGCACCCGCGGCCAGTTGGCCGGGTTGTCCGGGTCGGTGACGGCCAGTTTGAGTCCACCCGAGGCCAACTGCTGGGCAACATACTCCGGGATGTCCTGCCCGGCCGACGTGGCCTCGTCGGCGACGTCCAGGCTGGACCGGTCGAACTGCGGGAAGAACGGGCTCCACCCCATCGCGGTCGCCGCGGCCAGCACGTCCATGGTGTGCTTGCCGGCAAATCGGCCCCGGCCCAACGGGCTGGCCAGGGCGTCGGCCCGGTAGCCGTCGTAGCGCCACTGATCGGTGTGGGCGTACCAGTAGGAGGTGCCGGCCATCTGCCGGGGTGGCCGCGACCAGTCGGTGGCCATCGCCATGGTGGCCCAGCCCGTCACGGGCCGGCACTTTTCCTGACCGACGTAGTGGGCCCAGCCGCCGCCGTTACGTCCCATCGCTCCGGTCAGCAACAGCAGGGCCAGCACGGCCCGGTAGGTGGCGTCCCCGTGGAACCACTGGCAGATGCCGGCACCCATGATGATCATCGACCGGCCGTTGGATTCCTCGGCGTTGCGGGCGAATTCACGCGCCACCCGGATGACCTGCGCCGCGGACACCCCGGTGATCGGTTCCTGCCAGGCCGGCGTGTAGGGGCGCTCGGCATCGGCGTAACCGCTCGGCCAGTCACCGGGCAGACCGGGCCGGGCCACCCCGTACTGGGCCAACATCAGGTCGAACACCGTGCACACCAGATGTGCACCGACCCGGCGCACCGGTACGCCGCGCCGCATCGTCTCGCCGCGCCCGTCCACGGTGTCGAAGCGCGGCAGCCGGATCTCGGCGGTCTCACCCTCCTCGACCGCGACGGTGAGGGCGGGCACCAGGTTCTCCAGGTCCAGGTTCCAGCTGCCGGCGCCGCTGTCACCGAACCGGAAACCCAACGAGCCCTGCGGTACTGCGACACTGTCGCTGACGCTGTCCAACAGCACCGGTTTGAACGCGGCGTTCTCGGTCTGCTGGCCCAGGTCGGCGGCGGTCAGGTTCTTGCCCGGCACCAGAGCGTCGTCACGGGATTCCAGCTTGATCAGGAACGGCAGGTCGGTGAAGGTGCGCACGTAGTTCTCGAAGAACGGGATACGCTTCTGCACAAAACATTCCGACAGGATCACCTGACCCATCGCCATCGCCATCGCGCCATCGGTGCCGGCCGCACACGGCATCCACTCATCGGCGAACTTGGTGTTGTCCGCGTAGTCGGGGCTTACCGTCACCACCTTCGTTCCGCGGTACCGGACCTCGGCCATCCAATGTGCGTCCGGTGTCCTGGTGACCGGGACGTTGGAGCCCCACATCAACAGATACGATGCGTCCCACCAGTCCCCCGATTCCGGCACGTCGGTCTGGTCACCGAACACCTGCGGGGAGGCGACCGGCAGGTCGGCGTACCAGTCGTAGAACGAGGTCATCACCCCGCCGAGGAGTTCGACGAACCGGGACCCGCAGGCATGGCTGACCATGGACATGGCCGGAATCGGCGAGAACCCGGCCACCCGGTCCGGGCCGTAGGTCTTGATGGTGTGCACGTGAGCGGCGGCGATCATCTCGGTGGCCTCGGTCCAACTCACCCGCACCAGTCCACCCTTGCCGCGGGCCTGCTGATACCGGCGCCGGCGGTCCGGGTCGCCTTGCAGGTCGGCCCATGCCAGCACCGGATCCTTCAGTCGCGCCTTGGCTTCCCGGTACATCTCGACGAGTACGCCGCGGGCGTAGGGATAGCGCACCCGGGTCGGCGAGTAGGTGTACCAGGAGAACGCGGCCCCGCGCGGGCACCCGCGCGGCTCGTATTCGGGCCGGTCCGCCCCCACCGACGGGTAGTCGGTTTCCTGGGTTTCCCAGGTGATGATGCCGTCCTTGACGTAGATCTTCCACGAGCACGACCCGGTGCAGTTGACCCCGTGGGTGGAGCGCACGACCTTGTCGTGGCTCCACCGGTCGCGGTAGAACACGTCGCCTTCACGTCCACCACGGCGGCTGACGGTGCGCAGGTCCGCCGAGATTGTTCCGGGCGTGAAGTACCGGCCACTGCGTGCCAGCAGTTCCTCGGCGGCACCTCCGATGCGCGGCGTGGTCACGACGGCGCCTCCTTGACGGGTTCGTGGGCGTGCAGGCGCAGAAGCGTGTAGCCGAAGGCGATCAGCGCGGTGATCACCAGCAGGGCCAGACCGATGGAGTAGTCGTTGTCGACGGCGTCATAGGTCGTGCCCATCACCAGCGGTGGAAAATAGCCACCCAAACCGCCTGCGGCGGAGACGATCCCGGTGATCGAGCCGACCGATCCGGCCGGTGACCGGCGGGCCACCCAGGCGAAGACGCCGCCGGTGCCGATACCGAGGAACAGCGCCAGGGTGACGAAGGTCAGCGCGGACCAGAGGTCGGGCGGGGGTTGGAGCATGGCGACGCCCGCCAGCGCGGCGGTGCCAGCGAAGGAGGCCAGCACCACGTATTTCGGGGAGAACCGGTCGGACAGCATCCCGCCCACCGGCCTGGCCAGCACGGCGGCCAGCGCGAAGCCCGCGGTGCGGGCACCCGCGTCCACGGCGGAGAACTCGTAGATGGTCTTGATGTAGGTGGGCAGATAGTTGCTGAAGGCGACGAACCCGCCGAAGACCACCGCATACAGAAACGCCATCTCCCAGGTCACCCGAAGTTTGGCCGCGGCCTTGAGTTTCGGCAGCACCGGATCGGTGTTCGGCTGGAATGCCGCCGAATCGCGCATCACCACCAGACACAGCACCGCGGTCAGGCCGAGCGCCACCGCGATGACGAGGTGTGTGGTGAACAGGCCGAACCACCCCACGAACCGCGGTGTGAAGAACGCCGACAACGCGGTACCGACCATGCCCATCCCGAAGACACCGGTGGCGAAACCACGCCTGCTCGGCTCATACCAGTTGTTGGCGAACGGGATACCGACCGCGAAGATGGTGCCGGCGATCCCCAGGAAGAATCCGCAGACCAGCAGCATCGGGTAGGAGCCGGCCGCACCGGCAGCCCCGACGGCGAGTACCGGCGGGATCGAGGCCAGGGTGACCGCGATGAACATGACCCGACCACCGAACCGGTCGGTGAGCGATCCGATGACGATACGGCCCAACGACCCGACCAGAATGGGCGTGGCGACCAGCATGGAGGCGTGCGTGCTGGACAACCGCATATCGCCGGCATACGTCGTCGACAGGGGCCCGATCATGTTCCAGGCCCAGAAGTTGATGGCCGAGACCCAGGTGGCGAGCCCGAGGTTGACCGCCCGCCCGGAGCGGGTGGCCGGCTCGGTCGCCGCTTTCACATCTGCCAGCGTCCCCCCGAAATGGCAGTTCAGTATGGTTTTCGGGCATCTTTCCGGCGCGTACCAGACGAGCAAATTCCGATGGATTTGCTGGAGATCGAGGCTCGGCAGAATATGGCATGACACCGGGTTACTGCATCTCGGTCCAGCGAAATCTTCAGCAGCCCGATTCACCGCCCGTTACACGCTCTCCCTCCAGTTGTGTCGGTCCCCGATGGCAGGGTGGACGGATGCTGCTCGCCGAGATCACCGCCACCTCGACCGAGGTGGGCGCGCTGTCCTCGCGGCTGGCCAAGGTGACCCGGGTGGCCGCGACGCTGTCCGCGCTGGACACACCGGCCGAGATCGCGGTGGTGGTGGCGTGGCTGTCCGGGGAGTTGCCGCAACGTCAGATCGGGGTCGGCTGGGCGGCGCTGCGCACCCTGCCCGCCCCCGCCGGCTCCCCCTCGCTGACGGTGGAGTCCGTGGATGCCGCGTTCTCGGCGATCAAGGGACTGGCCGGACGCGGGTCGCAAGCGCAGCGCGCCGACCGGCTGGGCGCCCTGTTCGGCGCCGCGACCGCTGCGGAGCAACATTTCCTGCGCCGGCTGCTGGGCGGGGAGCTGCGTCAGGGCGCGCTGGCCGGGGTGATGGTGGACGCCGTCGCCAAGGCCGCCGCGGTCCCGGTCGCCGCCGTGCGCCGCGCCGCCATGCTGGCCGGGGATCTGCCGGTGGTGGCGGCCGCCGCGCTGACTGGCGGGGCGCCCGCCCTCGACCGGTTCACCCTGCAGGTGGGCCGCCCGGTCGGGCCGATGCTGGCCCAGACCGCGACCTCGGTGCGCGACGCGCTCGACAAGCTCGGCGGCACCGCCCTGTTCGAATCCAAGCTGGACGGGGCCCGGGTGCAGGTGCACCGCGCCGGGGACACCGTCTCGGTCTACACCCGCAGCCTCGACGACGTCACCGCCCGGCTGCCCGAGGTGGTGGCGGCGACGCTGGCGTTGCCGGTGTCCGCGCTGATCGCCGATGCCGAGGCGATCGCGCTGCGCCCGGACGGCCGGCCACACCGGTTCCAGGTGACCGCGTCCCGGTTCGGCACCCGCTCCGGTGGGGTCGGCCGGGAGCCGTTGTCGGTGTTCTTCTTCGATCTGCTGCACCGCGACGGGACCGACCTGCTCGACGCCCCGATGACCGAGCGGCTCGCCGCACTCGACGAGGTGGTCCCGTCCGCGCAGCGGATGCGCCGGCTGTCCACCGCCGACCCTGTTGCCGGACAACAGTTTCTGCAGCAGACGCTGGCTGCCGGGCACGAAGGGGTGATGGCCAAGGACCCCGCCGCTGGATACGCGGCGGGCCGGCGCGGCGCGGCCTGGCTGAAGGTCAAACCGGTGCACACCCTGGATCTGGTGGTGCTCGCGGTGGAGTGGGGGTCCGGGCGGCGCACCGGCAAGCTGTCCAACATCCACCTCGGCGCCCGTGACCCGCAGACCGGTGGTTTCGTCATGCTCGGTAAGACGTTCAAGGGTATGACCGACGCCGTGCTGGACTGGCAGACCCGGCGTTTCACCGAACTGGCCGACGGCCCGACCGACGGGTACGTGGTGACGGTGCGGCCCGAGCAGGTCGTCGAGATCGCATTCGACGGTGTGCAGGGCTCGACCCGCTACCCGGCGGGCATGGCGCTGCGCTTCGCCCGGGTGCTGCGCTACCGCGACGACAAGACCGCGGCCGAGGCCGACACGGTGGACACCGTGCGTGAACACTACGAACGCAACGGATGACCGGAAAGTCCCAATGTCGCGGGAGTGCGGTGCAAGGATCGACGCATGGCATCTCCGAGCGCGCCAGAACGCATTGAGGAACATCGCGGCGACATCACCTTCGTCCGCACCGACAAGGACCTGCCCCCGGTGGCGATCATCGACCGGTCCCCGATCACCGTGCGGCACCGCATCATCTTCGGGATCATCGCCGTCCTCGGCGCCGTCGCCTGGGCGATCATCGCGTTCTTCCGCGGGGAGACGGTCAACGCGGTGTGGTTCGTCATCGCCGCGATCTGCACCTACGTCATCGGGTTCCGGTTCTACGCCCGCCTGATCGAGATGAAGATCGTCAAACCCCGCGACGACAACGCGACACCGGCGGAGATCTTCGAGAACGGCACCGACTACATGCCCACCGACCGGCGGGTGCTGTTCGGGCATCACTTCGCCGCGATCGCCGGCGCGGGACCACTGGTCGGCCCGGTGCTGGCCACCCAGATGGGCTTCCTGCCCGGCACCATCTGGATCATCGTCGGCGCGCTGGTCGCCGGTTGTGTGCAGGACTACCTGGTGCTGGTCATCTCCACGCGCCGGCGCGGCCGTTCGCTGGGCCAGATGGCGCGCGACGAACTCGGCCCGGTCGGCGGTGTCGCGGCGATCGTCGGCGTGCTGGTCATCATGGTGATCCTGCTCGCGGTACTGGCGCTGGTGGTGGTCAACGCCCTGGCCGAGAGCCCGTGGGGTGTGTTCTCCATCGCGATGACCATCCCGATCGCCATCTTCATGGGCCTGTATCTGCGGTTCCTGCGCCCCGGCCGGGTGTCCGAGGTGTCGCTGATCGGTGTGGCACTGCTGCTGCTAGCCGTGGTGTCCGGCGGCTGGGTCGCCGAAACCGCCTGGGGTGCGGACTGGTTCACGCTGTCGAAGGTGACGCTGTCCTGGTGCATCATCATCTACGGTCTGGCCGCCTCGGTGCTGCCGGTGTGGTTCCTGCTGGCCCCGCGGGACTATCTGTCGACGTTCATGAAGGTCGGCACCATCGCCCTGCTGGCCGTCGGCATCGTGCTGGCGCGCCCGCTGATGGAGGCCCCGGCCATCTCACAATTCGCCACCCGCGGAGACGGTCCGGTGTTCGCCGGCGCGCTGTTCCCGTTCCTGTTCATCACCATCGCCTGCGGCGCGCTGTCCGGGTTCCACTCGCTGATCTCCTCGGGCACCACCCCGAAGCTGCTGGAGAAGGAAAGCCAGATGCGGCTGATCGGGTACGGCGGCATGCTGACCGAATCCTTCGTGGCCATCATGGCGCTGATCACCGCGTGCATCCTGAACCAGCATCTGTACTTCGTGATGAACGCCCCGGCCGCGGCGACCGGCGGGGCGGCCGAATCGGCCGCCGAGTATGTCAACGGCCTCGGGTTGTCCGGGGCGGACATCACCGCGGCCGAGATCGATGCTGCCGCCGCGGGGGTCGGCGAATCCTCGATCGTGTCGCGCACCGGCGGTGCGCCGACGCTGGCGTTCGGCATGTCCGAGGTGCTGCAGGTGTTCGGCGGCCCGAACCTCAAGGCGTTCTGGTATCACTTCGCGATCATGTTCGAGGCGCTGTTCATCCTGACCACCGTCGACGCCGGTACCCGGGTTGCGCGGTTCATGCTCTCCGACGGGCTGGCCAACCTCGGTGGGCCGTTGAAGAAGCTGCGCGACCCGAGCTGGCGGGTGGGCGCCTGGACGTGCAGCGTCATCGTGGTGGCGGCCTGGGGTTCGATTCTGCTGATGGGCGTGACCGATCCGCTGGGCGGCATCAACACGCTCTTCCCGCTGTTCGGTATCGCCAATCAGCTGTTGGCGGCCATCGCGCTGACGGTGGTCACCGTGGTGATCGTGAAGAAGGGTTATCTGAAGTGGGTCTGGATACCCGCGGTGCCGCTGGCCTGGGACCTGGTGGTGACGATGACCGCGTCCTGGCAGAAGATCTTCTCCGCGGATCCGAAAGTCGGCTACTGGAAGCAGCATTCGCAGTATGCGGCGGCCAAGGAGGCCGGTGAGTCGTCGTTCGGCGCCGCCAAGACACCCGAGCAGATCGACGCGGTGATCCGCAATACGTTCATCCAGGGCACGCTGTCGATCGTGTTCGCGGTGCTCGTGCTCATCGTGTTCACCGCCGGGATGGTGGTGGCGATCCGGTCGATCCGCGGGGTCGGCCGGCCGCTCACCGACGATGAACCGGTGCCGTCCCGGATCTTCGCCCCGTCCGGCCTGCGGCCGACCACCACCGAGAAGGAGGTGCAAAAGCAATGGGACGAGTTGCCGCCGTCATCGGCAAGATCGGTTGGTACTGGGCGTCATTGATGGGCGACAACCACTACCGACGCTACGTCGACCATCTGGCCCGTACGCATCCGGGGGCGCCGGTGCCCAGCGAGCGGGAGTACTGGCGGATGCGGCACGCCGCCGCGGACGCGAATCCGGGTGCGCGCTGCTGCTGAACCCTAGGCCCGCAGCCGGTACCGGATCGGCAGGTGCTTGAGCCCGCCGACGAACGTCGTCGCCATGTAGGCCGGGTCCCCGGCCAGCTCGGCCGATTCCAGCCGCGGCAGCAACGCGGAGAAGAAGCTGTTGATCTCCAGCCGGGCCAGCGCGGCCCCCAGACAGAAGTGCACCCCGTACCCGAAGGCGATGTGCTTGTTGGGGTCCCGGCCGACGTCGAAGCTGAACGGGTCGTCGAAGACGTCCTCGTCCCGGTTCCCGGAAACATAGGACAACAGCACCGATTCGCCGGCCTTGATCCGGGTGCCGCGCAGCTCGTAGTCGCGCTGGGCGGTGCGCATGAACTCCTTGACCGGGGTGGTCCAGCGGATCATCTCCTCGACCGCCAGCGGCATCAGGCCGATATCGTCCTGCAGCCGGGCCAGCTGGTCGGGGTGCTGCAGCAGCGCGGCCATCCCGCCGGAGATGCTGGCACTGGAGGTGTCGTGCCCGGCGGCGGCGAGAATGGCGTAGTACGAGACGGTTTCGATGTCGTCGAGCGGTTTGCCGTCGATGGTGGCGTTGGCGATGGTGGAGGCCAGGTCGTCGGTCGGGTTGGCCCGCCGGGACGCGGTCAGCTCGGTGAAGTACTGGAACATCTCCAGCAGCGCGCCCATACTCTCCTCCATGGTGCCGCGCTGCAGTTCTTCGTCGTCGCTGCCGAACAGTTCCTGCGTCCAGCGCAGCATCGAGGCGAAGTCCGATTCGGGCACCCCGAGCAGCGTCATGATCATGTACAGCGGATAGTTGACGGCCACCTGCTGGACGAAGTCGCATTCCGGGCCCTCGGCGGCCATCTTGTCGATGAACTGCACCGCCAGTTCGTCGGCCCGGTCCTTGAGTGCGCGCATGGCTTTGGGCCGGAACCAGTTCGCCCCGATCGCCCGGAAGTCCCGGTGCTGCGGATCGTCCATGTGGATCAGGGTCTTGATGCCGACCGCGGCCTGCTGCTCATCACCCTGCCGGGTGACCAGCACCGGGCGCGGCGAGTTGGTGAAGATGTCGTTGGCGCGCTCGATCTCCATGATGTCGGCGTGCTTGGTGATCGCCCAGAACGGCGCGTAATCCTCGACCTCGACCCAGGACACCGGCGCGTTGGCGCGCAGATGGGTCAGCGCCGCGTGCAGGCCGGCCTCATCGGTGTAGGCCAACGGGTCGGCCAGAACCTTGGCGGCCTCGTCCATCGTCGGTGTGCTCATCGGCGGCTCCTCATTCCTCGTTGACCACGCCCAGCGCGGATCGGGCACGTTGCTCGTAGCTCTGCCGGGCGGCGGTGTCGAATTCCAGGAAGACCTTGTCGGTGCCGACCCGGCGGCTCACCCAGCGCCGGCCGCGCGGCCCGAGCAGGCCCAGCGGGCCGAGCACGAACCGGATCCCGCCCGGCACCGTCACATGCGTCTTGGGTCTGTCGAGCGCGCGCACGATGGCCGCCGCGATGGCTTGCGGTTCGACGGGCCGGTTGGCGCGGGTCTGCGCGGTGCCCGAGATCAGTTCGGTGCGGGTGAATGGCGGCATCACCACGCTGACCTGGATGCCGCGCGCGGCGAACTCGTCGGCCAACGCGCTGGACAGGCTGATCACCGCGGATTTCGTTCCGCTGTAAACGGTTTGGCCGGGAACCGGCATCAGGCCGGCCAGCGAGGCGACGTTGACGATGTGCCCGGCCCCGCGCTCGATCATCTCGGGCAGCACCAACTGGCAGCCGGTGATGACCCCGTAGAAGTTCACCTCGACGGCCGAGCGCAGCGCCTGTTCGGACTGGTCGAGGAATCCGCCGATCGGCATCACGCCGGCGTTGTTGATCAGCACGTCGATCTGCCCGCCGCCGTCCGCGCGGGCCTGTTTGACGAAGGCGGTGAACGACTCCCGGTCGGTGACGTCGAGCGGGTGACCGCTGGCCCGGCCGCGGCCGAGGGTGGCGACCGCGGTGTGCAGCGCCTCGACGTCACGGTCACCGATGATCACCCGGGCGCCGCGTTCGAGCAGCGCCTGGGCGGTGGCGTACCCGATGCCGCGGGCGGCGCCGGTGATCGCCACCGTCTTGCCGCTGATCCGGTCCCGCTTACCCATGGGCGTTCACTGGGTCGCGACGCGACCGGACCTCGTCGAGAACGGCGGCGATGGCCTGCTCGGACATGCCGGCCGGGAAGCCGGGCAGCACCCGGTCGATGGCGCCCGCGCAGCGGTGTACCAAAGCGTCTGCCACATCGGGCAATTCGGCGACCACCGCGAACGTCTGCAGCACCTCGTCGTCGAGCAGGGTGGCCATGGTGTCCCACTCGCCCAGCCGGGACAGCCGGTGCAGCTCGTCGTGCAGGTCGCCCCAGCCGTGCAGGTCGAGCACCTTGCGATAGGCGGGGGTGGATCCGTAGAACGCCAACTGCTTGCGGTGTGCGGCCGCCGAGGCCGCGAACTGTTCCTCGGTCTCCCCGGTCACCACGAACACCGGGCAGGACAGTTCGAAGTCCTCCCGGGCGCGGCCCGCGGCGTCCAGACCGGCCTGCAGCGCCGAGGCGGTCACCTCGTCCAGGTAGCGGCGGGTGGTGAAGGCGTGCGCGATCAGCCCGTCGGCGACCTCACCGGCCACCCGGGTCATCAGGTCGCCGACGGCCGAGACGAACACCTTGGGCACCCCATGTGGTTGCGGCTCCGGGGTGAACATCGGCGTCATCAGCTTGTGGCTGTAGAACTCACCCTCGAAGGCCAATCGGGTGCCGTGCTGCCAGGTGTCCCAGATCGCGTGCACCGCGGTGACGAATTCCCGCATCCGCCGGGCCGGGTGGCTCCACGGCATGGAGAAGCGCTTCTCGATGTGCGGCTGCACCTGGGTGCCCAGGCCGAGGATGAACCGGCCCTCGGCGTAACTGTTCAGATCCCAGCCCAGTTGCGCGACGAGCATCGGGTTGCGGGCGAAGGCGACCGCGATGCTGGTGCCCAGTTGCAGCCGCGAGGTGTGTTCGGCGGCCAGCAGCAACGGCAGGAACGGGTCGTGATTGATCTCCCCGGTCCAGCACCCGTCGTAGCCCTGCTGCTCGATCTCGCGTGCCCGCGCCGGAACGGCTCTGAGGTCGCTCGGGATCCCGCGATCGATGCTCAGCCGGGCGACATTACCCATGCCGGGGACGCTACAGTAAGCAATTCAGTATGGTCAACGTTGCAATGCCGGACACGCAGAACAGGACCCGTTTATGACGAATGCCGCCGACTGGCAGGAAACCCTCGATGATCTCGAGTCCCGCCGTGGGCGAACCCGGGAGATGGGCGGGGCCGAACGCGTTGCCAAACATCACGCCAAGGGCAAGCTCGACGTCCGGGCGCGCATCGGTCGGCTGCTCGACCCGGGCACCTTCCGCGAGTTCGGCACGCTGGCCGGCGGGGAGATCGCCGCGGACGGCATCGTCACCGGCTCAGGCTTGGTCAACGGCAGTCCGGTGATGGTCGGTGCCGAGGACTTCACCACCCTGGCCGGCAGCATCGGCCCCACCGGCAACGCCAAACGCTACCGGCTGGCCGAACTCGCGGTACGCGACAAGATCCCGCTGGTCATGTTGTTGGAGGGCGCCGGATTCCGGCCCACCGGAGCACATTACGGGCGCACCCCGACCGATCTGATCGCGCAGGCGCAGTGCTCGGGCCGGGTGCCCACCGTCGCCGCGGTGCTCGGCCCGTCGGCCGGTCACGGTGCGCTGGTCGCCCCGGTCAGCGACTTCCGGATCATGAGCAGTCAGGGTGCCATCTTCACCGCCGGGCCGCCGGTGGTGCGCGAGTCCACCGGCGAGGAGATCAGCAAGGAGGATCTCGGCGGGCCGAGCGTGGCGCTGCACAGCGGGGTCATCCACAACCACGCGGAGACCGACGAGGCCGTCATCGACGACATCCGCCGCTACCTGTCCTACTTCCCGTCCAGCGCCTGGTCCTATCCCGAGCCGCTGACCTACGACGAGGACGCCGCCCCGCGGCCCACACCAGAACTGCTGGAGATCATCTCCCGCGACAACCGGCGGGTGTACAACATGCGCTCGGTGCTCGACGTCGTCTTCGACAACACCGACTGGTTCGAGGTGCAGCCGCAGTTCGGCAAGGCGATCATCTGCGCGCTGGCCCATCTGGGCGGTCACCCGGTCGCCGTGGTCGCCAATCAGCCCAACGTGATCGCCGGGTCCATCGACGCCGACGCCGCCGACAAGGCCGCGCATTTCATCTTGGTCGCCGACTCGTTCCATCTGCCCATCGTGTTCCTGGCCGACAATCCGGGCATGCTGCCGGGCAGTCGCTCGGAGAAGTCCGGGGTGCTGCGCGCCGGGGCGCGGATGTTCGCCGCCCAGACCGCGGCCACCACGCTCAAGCTGCATGTGACGCTGCGAAAGGCGTACGGCTTCGGCTCAATGGTGATGTCGCTGTTGGGATTCGACGGGCAGGAGGCCACCTTCGCATTCCCCGGGGCAACGATGGGGGCGATGAGCGCCGCGGCGCTGTCCAAGGCCTCGCATGCCGAGGCCGATCTGTCGGCGCTGCTGCGCGAGGCCGAGTTGACGGCGTCCTACCGCTCGGCGGATCACCTCGGCTTCGACGAGCTCATCGATCCGCGCGAGACCCGCGATCAGCTGCTGTCCGCCCTGCAGCGCGGCCTGCGGGCCCGGCAGGCCGCGGCCGAACCGGTGCAGCGCACCGTCATCCTCCCCTAGGCGATTTGTGGAGTCTTGGCCGGAATGAGTCCGGTTAAGACTCCACAAATCACGCGTTGCGGGCGTACTGCACCTGGGCGATGACGCGGTCGGGGTACTCGGTGAGGTCCAGCCAGGTGAAGCGCAGGACCTGCCACCCGGCCAGGATGAGCGCATTCTGGCGTACCCGGTCGTTGACAAAATCTTCCGCGTCACTGTGGAAGGCGTAGCCGTCGGTCTCCAGGATCAATTTCGGACCGGGGAACGCGAAATCGGCGGTGTACCCGGCTACGCGGTAGTTGGTCTTCCATCCCGTGATGCCCGCGTCCCGAAGGAGTTTGGCGAGCAGGCGTTCGGCCGCAGATCGGGTGCCGTCCTCGGCCGCACGGAGCAGGATCCGGGCGGCCGGCGATCCGTGCCGGCCCGTGTTGTTGAGGTGTGCCTTCCACAGCGCGGCCAGATCGACGTGACGCTGGAGCGCGGCATCCATCAGCTTGACTCCGCCCCGGCGGCGAGTGGCCGCTTCGATGACGGTGAGCGGCAGCGCCGTGACGCGCAGCTGATCCCTTTCGATGACCTCGGCCGGATCGAGGTCTCGCCGACGCAGTTTCGTGCCGTCCCGCAGCGTCGGTCGACAGTCTCTCGGCACGGTCACCTCGACGATCTCCGGTGAGAACTGAGTGAGGTGGTGCCACCAGGCCGCGGCCAACCCGCTGGCGACCGCCTGGCCGCCGTAAGCCCACACCCCGGCACGAATCCGCGCCCGGTCGGTGAACTCGCGGTCATCGGCGAAGTACACACCCCGGGAGCAGCGCCGCCACTGACCGGTGTGCACCCGGTAGTCCAGGTCGTCCTGGGTGAGGCCGACATGTTTGGCCTGGGCGACGGTGATGACGCCGTCTTGGTTGCGCAAAAGATCCGCGAGCATGCCCAGTTGGACGCGGTACACCCACGATCGGTTCCATCCCCTGTGATTTGTGGAGTCTCAGCCGGAATGAGTCCGGTTAAGACTCCACAAATCACTGGCGATAGGTGGTCACGATCGGTTCCAGCTCGTCGGGCGTCCCGCCGTGCAGGATCACCGCGTCCGCGCCGTAGTCGAACTCCTTGCGGATCCGGTCCACGCACTGCTGCGCCGACCCGGTGGCCGACGGTTCCAGCCACTCGTCCGGGATCAGCGTCGCGATGTGCTCGATCTGCTCGGCGGTGGCCTTGTGGTCGATGCCGCCCGCAATGGACTGCACCACCGTGTCGTCCCGGAACCTGGCCAGCACGGCGGGATCCCAGTTGTTGGTCGTGACCATCAGATCCCCGTAGCCCTGCAGATAGGTGGCCAGCCGGGCCACGGTTTTCTTCAGCCGCAACTCCTCGGGCAGGTGGTCACCGACGGTGGCGAAGCAGGACCACACCCGCACGCTGGCCGGGTCACGGCCGGCCTGCTCGGCGGCGTCCTTGACGGTCTTCACCGCGCGCTGCAGGGTCTCCGGGGTGAAGTAGGTGTGCAGGATGACGTCGTCGAACTCGCGGCCGCCCAGCGCCAGGGTCTGCGGGCCGAACGCCACGATCGCGAGCCGGATGTCCTCGCGGAAGTCGGGATCCAGGAACAGCAACGGGTACTTACCGATCGGCCCGTCATGGTTGAAGATCAGCTCCCCGTGCCAGAGCCGGCGCATCACCTGCGCGAAGTCCTCCATCTGCGCGGTGGTCACCGCGGGCACCCCGAATGCCCCGTAGATGGCGGCGATGCCCCGGCCCAGGCCGAGGGTGAATCGCCCGCCGGAGAGCCGGTGCATGGTGGTGGCCCACGATCCGGTGATCAACGGGTGGCGGGTGTTGTGGTTGGTGGCCCCGGTGGCGATCTGCATCCGGCTGGTGACCGCCAGCGCGGCCCCGGTCAGCGAGGACGCCTCCTTGACGTTCCAGCGCTCGGAGATGAAGCCGGTGCCGAAGCCGAGTTCCTCACCGCGACGCGCCTCGTCCACGAGCGTGGCCGGGCCCTCACCGCCGGCCCCGGCCAGCAGGTAGTAGCCCAATTCATCCAACACGGCCCTGTCATCACCCATGTCGCTTCGCTCCTGCCCACCGCATCACGCCCACACTCCTTGTTTGTAGCCACAATTCCAGACCTCGGTGATGCGCCCGTCGACCACCCGGAACATCTCCATACTGCTGATGGTCAGCTCGGTGCCGTCGGCGGTGCGCATCGGCGACTGGTACACGATCGCGACGTGTTCGTCGTCGGCGACCACCAGGTTCAGGTCGAACCGGATGCTCTCGAACATCGCGCAGTGCTCGACGACCCGGTTGACGGCCTCCTCGTGGGTGAGCACCTTGACCTCCCCGACGTCGTGCCGGGTCACCGTCTCCCCCAGCAGCTCGTCGGCCAGCGCGAAGTCCCGCTCGTTCCACACCACCAGGTTGTACAGCTCCACGACCTCCCGGGCGGTGCGGGTCATGCGAATTCCTCCAGGGCCCCGATCTCGTCGGTCGCCGTCACCGCGCGATCGATCAGCGTGATGCACAGTTGCCGTGCGCGTTCGGGCACCGCATCCCAGGTGAGCAGGGCGACCACCGGCATGTACAGCAGCAGCGCCACCGCGAACCGGTAATCCCGCCAGGCCTGCTCGTATCCGTAGTCGGTGACGCCCCGCCGCCGCAGGTCCCCCAGGTACTCGCGGACCAGGGCCTGGTCATGACCTCGCCGCGCAGCACTCGGCAGGCCCTGGCTGACCAGGTAGGCGATATCGGCGGCCCCGGCCCCGCGCACCGCGAGTTGGAAGTCCACCACCTTGACCTCGTCACCGCGGAAGAACAGGTTGTCGGCGCGGATGTCGCCGTGCAACAGCATCGGTCGGGCGGCCAACGCGCTCAACGCCTGCGGGGCCAGCTCGGCGAACCCTGCCGCGAACTCGGCGACCGCGGGCGGCACCGGTTGCCGTGTCTTGTCCAGGTACAGCTGCCATCCGGGGGTGAAGGCGGGCAGGAACAGGTTGCGGGTCAACGGGTTGTCCAGGCTCGGGAAGTCCTGCAGCACAGCCGGGTCGGCGTCTCGCACCGACCAGGAATGCAGATCGGCCAGCGCCGCAATGCATCTCCGGGCCCGGTCCATGGACAGCCCGGCCAGGTGATCGGCGTTGTCCCAGTCCCGCAGGTCCTCCAGCACCAGCACGAAGCTGTCCTCCTCGATGCGGGCGATGTGGCAGTGTGCGGTGGCCAGCGGCGCCGCGGGCGCGATGTGCCGGTAGAACGCGAGTTCCCGACGGTAGCCGCCGAGCAGTTCCATCCCCCCGCGGGCCTCCGATTCGGCGGGCAGTTTGACGATCACCGAGGCCGGCACCCCGTCACCGGTCAATGCCAGCCGGTACAGCCGCGCGGAGAATCCGGTGTCCTCGGCGATCCGCTCGGCGCGGACCTCGGTCACCGGCGACCCGAGGGCGCCGGTCAGCCACTGTGCGGTCACCTCGTCGATGCTCGACGGAACCCCGGTTGACGTCATCATCGACCTCCGAGCAGGAATCGTTCGGTGGCGGTCTGTACCCCACCGGAGAACAGCTGCCCGACGTGACTGCCGTCGTGCCAGTGCAACTCGCCTCCCCAACGCTCATGCATGGCCAGCGCCGAACTGCGCATGGCCATCTGGTCGTGCCAGGCCCCCACGATCAGCCGCCGCTCGGTCACCGGCATCGTCTCCAGCGGATCGATCACCGAGGTCATCGCCGACACGGTGTCCGAGAGCAGCAGTGCCCCGGCGTCCCGCCCGGGCGCACCCCAGCGACCCAGGTGCAGTCCGATCATGGCGTTGAGTCCCAGGATCGGGGTGTACAGTGCCACCCCGGTCGCCCGCGCATCCAGATGCGCGACCAGCGCGGCGACCGCGCTGCCCAGGGACAGTCCGGCGACCGTGATCGAATCCGTCTGGGCCGCCAGCCAACCCAGCAGTGCGCGCACCTCGGACACTACCCGCAGCGTGCCGGCGACATTGGCCAGCGGATCGCGGGCCGGGTATTCCGGCCAGGCCCGCCGGCGCGCCCCGTGCCCGGGTTGCACCGGCAGGGCCACGTTGAACCCCAGGCGATCCAGTCGGCGCACCCGCGCCACCAACAGATCCATCGGATCGCCCTGCCCGGCGCCGTGAACCCACACCACCCAGGGCCGGTCCCGCCCGGACCGATACAGCCGCACCCGCGCGGTCGCCGGGCCGCCGTGACCGTCAGCCAGCAGCGAGGCGGGCATCCCCGGTTCGTGCTCGAAGCTGAGTTCCTCGAAGTTCAGTGCCCCGAACCGTCGGGGGCGCAGATCGGTGGACCGCACCGGTGCCGGATCCCGGTGCGCCCCGTCGATGCTGAGTGACCCGAGTTCCGCGGCGGCGTCCGCGTAGGCCGCCAGTGGCCGCGGCAGCTGCGGTGCCGGCCCGGTCAGCGTCATCCCGGTGACCACCAGTTCGTCGAGGGCGACCTCGCCGAGCTGACGTAACCCACCACCGGACAGCGCATTCCAGTCGCCGGACGCGCACAGGGCGCCGATCGAGCGCGGCAGCACGCGGGCGAGTTGCCGAGTGATCTGGGCGGCTCTATGCAAGGGTGAATCCTTGGTAGCCGTTTGCGGCGATCTCGTCGCAGCGGCGCCGGTATTCGGGTATCCCGGCGGTGTAGCCCATGTACATCCGCTTCTTGCCGGGCACGTTGGCACCGTTGTACCAGGAGTTGCAGGACGGATGCACCAGCACCGTCGGCGCCACCAGCGCGGTGGCGTGCTCGATCCACTCCCGTTGGGCGTCGGGTTGGGCGTCGATGCTGCGGTGCCCGTGTTCGCGCAGGTAGCCGATGCACTCCGCGATCCACTCGATGTGCTGTTCCATCGCCGCGACGAAATTGGTTGCCGCCGAGGGACTTCCCGGACCCTGCACGGTGAACAGGTTGGGGAACCCGGCGACCGCCAGCCCGAGGTAGGACAGCGGCCCTTCCTCGGACCAGTAGTCGCCCAGCAGGCGGCCGTGCGGGCCGCGCACCTTCATCCGGCTCAGCGCGCCGGTCATGGCGTCGAAGCCGGTCGCGTAGATGATGACGTCGAGGTCGACGTCGCCCTGCTCGGTGCTGATCCCGGTCGGGGTCACTGACACGATCGGCCCCTCGCGCAGATCGATCAGCGTCACGTTGTCGCGGTTGAAGGTCTCGAAGTAGCCCTGATCGATGATCGGCCGCTTACACGCGAACGGATGGGTGGGCACCAGGGCAGCCGCAGTCGCGGGGTCGTCCACGATGCGGGCGATGGCCTCCCCGTACAGCGCGGTGGCCATCCGGTTGGCCTCGATATCGAAGAACACGTCACCCCAGTTCAGGGCGCCCAGCACACCGCGTTCCTCGATCGCCCGCAGTTGCTCCTCGCGGGTGGCGGTCTTGATCGGCGGGCTGGCCAGCATGTCGAGCAGCACCGAGAAGGCCGACAGCCGGGCGGCGCCGACCGGGTGTGCGCGCTGGGCGGCGCGGATGCCGGCGTAGTCGGACTTGAGGGCGTCGAGTTCCCCCGGCGCGAACTCCTGCACGGTCCAGGGCAGTGTGAACGCCGCGGAGCGCTGGAACACGCTGAGCTGACCGGCTTCCCGGGCGACCACCGGGATGAGCTGAACCCCGGTCGAGCCGGTGCCGATCACCCCGACCCGCTGACCGGTCAGGTCGACGTGCTCGTCGGGCCAGCGGCTGGTGAACAGCGACCGTCCGGCGAAGGAATCCATCCCGGGGATGTCCGGCTCCAGCGGCACCGAGAGGATGCCCGATGCGGCCACCACGAACTGCGCCGCGTACTGCCCGGCGCTGGTCTCCAGCCGCCACTGCGCCTGCCCCTCGTCGAAGCTCAGCGCGAAAACCTCGGCGCCGAAGGCGATGTCGCGGCGCAGGTCGAGCCGGTCGGCGACGAAGTTCAGGTAGGCCTCGATCTCGGGTTGGGCCGGCATGGATTCGGTCCACACCCACTCCTGCTCGATCTCCTCGGAGAAGCTGTAGGAGTACTCGATGCTCTCGATATCGCAGCGCGCGCCGGGATACCGGTTGACCAGCCAGGTCCCGCCGACGGCGTCGGCCTGCTCCAGGACCCGGACCCGTAGGCCCTGCTCGCGGAGCTTGTGCAGCGCGTACAGACCGGAGAAGCCGGCCCCGATGACGATGACGTCGTAGCGCTCCATACGGTCTCGGTTACTTCGCCTGGGTGAATCGCATGATGGTCCGGGTCAGGTGCAGGCTGGTGATCACCCAGGCGCCGTCCCGCTTCTCGTAGGTCTCGTGATAGTGCCCGGCCCCGAAAAGCTCACTGCCGTCCGGGAACAACAGCAGGTCCTCCATCGCCCAGATGGCCGAGGCGCTGGTGTCCGAGGTCAGCGTGATCTCCGGGGTGTGCACATGGTGCTTGGTCTGGGCGTGCTCCACACCGCCGAGCACCACCGGCAGGAACTCCTCCAGCCCGTTCAGCGGGGCCGCGGTCTGCCCGTCGGCGCCGCCGACCGAGGTGGCCATGTCCAGCTCGACCACGACGTCGGGGGCGAACACCTTCTTCCAGGCCTCGTAGTCCTTGGTGTCCAGTAGCCGGCAGTACCGGGCCTTGAGTTGACGGATCTCCTCGCGGGTGTCCTCGGCGCTCATCAGAACTGCGCCATGCCGTTGTCGATGGACAGCGCGACGGCGGTGATGTGCCGGGCCTCGTCGGAGGCCAGCCAGACGGCCGAGGCCGCGACGTCCTCGGGTTCGACGATCCAGTTGGGCGTGAACGGGGTACCCATCTGCACCAGCGTCGGATTGGTCTCGAAGGCCTTGTTCAGCGCGACGACCATATCGCCGGTGCCCATGTCGGTGATCACCGGTCCGGGGTGGATGCTGTTGACCCGGATGTGGTGGCGACCGAGTTCGGCGGCGAACGCCCGCGCCATCCCGGTGACGGCGTGCTTGCTGGCGGTGTAGTGCACCATGAACGCCTGCATCTTCACCCCGGCAAGGGAACTCACCAGAATCACCGAACCGCCGCGGCCACCGTCGATGATGTGTTGGGCGCCGGCCATCACGGTGTTCCAGGTGCCGGTAACATTGATGTCCATGACGTCCCGGAACGATTCCGGGGTGATGTCGTGCCAGGCCTCGGCGATGGTGATGCCCGCGTTGGCCACGATCACATCGAGTCTGCCGAGCTCGGCGACCCCGTCGGTGACCGCGGATTTCAGGCCCTCGTAGTCCCGCACGTCGACGACGCGGTGAAAGATGCGCCGACCGGTGGCCTTGACCAGATCGACGGTCTCGGCGAACTGGTCGGGGGTGGCCGAGTCGTAGGGCACCTTCGGCGGGAGCGGGCCGGCGATGTCGACGGCGATGATGTCGGCACCCTCGTTGGCCATCCGGACCGCGTGCGCGCGGCCCTGCCCTCGGGCCGCTCCGGTGATGAAGGCGACCTTGTCGGTCAGCAGACCCGGCATCGTGCTCCTTTGCTTTTCGCGGCAGTTCCGGACGATACTACTGTAAGCTCTTCAGTATCTGGTCCGGATTCGGAAGGTATTCCTGTGGAAGTTCCGTTCACCTGGAAGGTCACCGGCTGGTTCGTCATCGGCTGGTCCGCCGAGTTCACCGCCGGCGAGTCCAAGGCGCTCAGGTACTTCGGTGAGGATCTGGCGGCCTGGCGCGACGAGGACGGCACGCTGCACGTGCTGGAGGCGCACTGCAAACACCTCGGCGCCCATCTGGGCCATGGCGGCAAGATCGTCGGCGACTGCATCGAATGCCCGTTCCACGGCTGGCGCTGGGGTGCCGACGGCACCAACCGGTTCATCCCGTATCAGCCCGACAAGCCGAACCGAGGGGTCCGGCTGCGGGTGTACCCCGTCGTCGAACAGCACGGTGTGGTGTTCATGTGGTACCAGCCGCACGGCGAGCCACCGAAGTGGGAACTGCCCGACATCTTCGACAAGCACCCGCAGTTCGAGACCGACCCGAACGCCTACTACCGGCCCTATCCTGAGTTCTCCCGGTTCGCCGAGAACGAGCCGGTGCACCCGCAGATCGTCGCCGAGAACGGCCCGGACAGTGCGCATTTCCGCTATGTGCACCGCGCCACCGTCACCCCGGTCTGCCTGGACTGGAAGGTGGTGGACAACGAATGGCGGTTCCTCACCGGCTGGCCCGACGCCGACAGCGACGACCCGGACACGATGGCGCTCTACATCCACAGCCACTTCTCCGGGCTGGGCTTCGCCATCAGCGCGTTCGAGGGTGCGGCCAACCACCGGCTGATCTTCGCGTGCACCCCGGTCGATGACGGCCACTCGAACATGTTCTATTCGGTCTGGTGGCCCAAGGAACCCGGGGACACCGGCGACATCCCGCCCGAAGCGGTGCGCAAGCGGGTCGAGAAGCAGTACATGGTGACCGTGTGGGACGACCTCGACATCTGGCGATACCAGAAGTACGTGGAGCGGCCGACGCTGTCCAAGATCGACGCGAAACCCTATATGGCCATGCGCAAGTGGGCGGAGCAGTTCTACGAGGTGCCGCCGGTCGAGAAAATCAACGCATGACCCTTGCGATCGTCACCCAGGAGCTCCAGGGTGCGGTGGTAGGCCCGGACGCCGGACTGGCGGTGCTGGCCGCCGAGGCGCGCCGGGCGGCGCTGCCCAACATCGCCCGACTGCTGCCGGCGGCCCGGGCTGCGGGCCATCACGTCGTGCACTGCCTGGTGCAGCGCCGGCCCGACGGGCTGGGCTCCAACCACAATGCCCGACTGTTCGCGGCGGGCAAGCGGTCGGTGGACATCACCCCGGGCACCGAGGGCGCCACCCTGCTTCCCGAGTTCGGCCCGCAGCCAACCGATCTGCTGCTGTACCGCTGGCACGGGGTGGGCCCGATGGGCGGCACCGACCTGGACGCGGTGCTACGCAATCTCGGGGTGGACACCATCGTCGCGGTCGGTGTCTCGCTGAACATCGCCATTCCGAATCTGGTCATGGATGCGGTCAATGCCGGTTACCGTGTGGTGCTGCCCCGCGACGCCGTCGCCGGTGTCCCCGCCGACTACGGCCAGGCGGTCATCGACAACAGCCTCGCTCTGCTGGCCACCGTGACCACCACCGACGACCTCATCGAGGAATGGAGCCGCCATGGTTGAGACGTCCCCGCAGTTCACCGTCCCGGCCGTTGCCGAGGCCGTCGCCGCGGCCGCCCCGGACCGCCCGCTGATCGTCCAGGGCGAGCGCAGCTACAGCTACCGCGAGGTGGTGGACCGGTCCCACCGACTGGCCGCCTACCTGCACTCCCGCGGGCTGGGCTGCCACACCGAGCGCTCGGCGCTGGCCGGTCACGAGGTGGGCCAGGACCTGCTCGGCATCTACGCCTACAACGGGCCGGAGTTCATCGAGGGGCTGCTGGGCTCGTTCGCCGCACGGGTCGCACCGTTCAACGTCAACTACCGCTACGTCAAGAACGAATTGCAGTATCTGCTGGCCGATTCGGCGGCGTCGGCCCTGCTGTACCACGCCGCGTTCGCGCCGCGGGTGGCCGAGATCCGCGACGAGCTGCCGAATCTGAAGGTGCTCATCCAGATCGCCGACGACTCGGGTAACGCGCTGCTCGACGGTGCGGTCGACTACGAGTCCATCGTGGCCGCCCCGACCCCGGCCCCGGCCGTGGCGCACTCCCCCGACGACCTCTATGTGCTCTACACCGGGGGCACCACCGGCATGCCCAAGGGGGTGCTGTGGCGTCAGCACGACATCTTCATGACCTCGTTCGGTGGCCGCAACATGATGACCGGCGACCTGGTCGGCTCGGTCGAGGAGGTCGCGACCCGGGTCGCCGAGAACCCGGGCACCAAACTGCTGATCCTGCCGCCGCTGATCCATGGCGCCGCGCAGTGGGCGGCGATGACGGCACTGAGCACCGGGCAGACGTTGGTGTTCCCGTCCGTCGTGGACCGGTTCGACGCCGACGACGTGGTGCGCACCATCGAGCGCGAGCAGGTCATGGTGGTCACCGTCGTCGGCGACGCGATGGCCCGGCCGCTGCTGGCCGCCATCCAGAGCGGGTCCGCCGACGTCTCCTCGCTGGCGGTGGTGGCCAACGGCGGCGCGCAGCTCACCCCGTATGTGAAGCAGCAGCTGATCGACGCCAAACCCGGGTTGATCGTGATCGACGGGGTCGGCTCCTCGGAGACCGGCGCCCAGCTCAACCACATGTCCGCCGGTGGTGCGGTGTCCACCGGCACGTTCAACGCCGGACCTGATACCTGTGTGGTGGCAGAGGATTTCAGCGCGGTGCTCGCCCCCGGGCACGACGATCTGGGGTGGCTGGCCCAGCGCGGGTTCGTGCCGCTGGGCTACAAGAACGACGCCGCCAAGACCGCGGCGACCTTCGTCACGATCGATGGGGTCCGGTACGCCATCCCCGGGGACCGGGCCCGGCACCTGGAGGGCGGCGCCATCGAACTGCTCGGCCGGGATTCGGTGACCATCAACTCCGGCGGGGAGAAGATCTTCGCCGAGGAGGTCGAGTCCGCCATCGCCTCACATCCGGCGGTGGCCGATGTGGTGGTGGCCGGGCGGCCCAGCGAACGGTGGGGTTCCGAGGTCGTCGCGGTCGTCGCGCTGGCCGACGGGGCACACGCCACCGCCGAGGACCTGATCGCGCACGCCGAGCAGTCGATCGCCCGCTACAAGCTGCCCAAGGCGGTGGTATTCCGCCCGGTCATCGAACGCAGCCCGGCCGGCAAGGCCGATTACCGGTGGGCCCACGAGCAGGCGGTCACCGCGGGCGGCGGGGAACAGATCAGCTGAGCCGGCGGCGGGTGCGCCGGCGGGCCATGGCCAGTGACGCGTCGGCGTAGAGCACCATCGCGCGCCCGAACGGCGGGGCCGCCGAGCCGGTCATGCTGAACGGCAGGTCGGTGCCCACCACGGTGCGCCGGTGACTGAACGCGTCGAACCCGGCCTTGCCGTGGTAGGCGCCCATCCCGCTGCGGCCGACCCCGCCGAACGGGGCGGCGGACGGGATCATCTGTGCGGCAAAGTCGTTGCGGGCCACGCCGCCGCTGCGGGTGTTGCGCACGAAGGTCCGGAAGCGGTCCCCGTCGGGCCCGAACCAGTACGCCACCAGCGGCGCCGGGCGCGCGTTGATGTAGTCGATCACCTCGGGTAGCGCCGAGTAGCGCAACACCGACAGCACCGGGCCGAAGACCTCCTCCGACGCGATGGCCATCCGGTCGTCGACGTCACTGATGATGGTCGGGGCGATCTTGCGGGTGGTCCGGTCGGGCAGTGGCTCCCCCGCCGGCGCCACCGTCTGCACCGTCGCCCCGCGCGCGCGGGCATCCTCGATCAGCCCGACCACCCGGTCGAAGTTGGCTTCGTTGACACTCGAGCAGTAGTCGTCGTTGCCGACGATGGTGCCGAACATGTTCTGCCAGGTCTGCCGCACGGTGTCGACGAACCGGTCGGCGTGCCGGTCGGGCACGAACACGTAGTCCGGGCAGACACAGACCTGCCCGCCGTTGACCATGCGCGCCTGGGCGATTCGGGTGGCCGAGCGCCGGATGTCGGCATCGGGGGCCACCACGACGGGGTTCTTGCCGCCCAGTTCCAGGGTGACCGGCACCAGGTTCTCCGCTGCCGCGCGCTGCACCAGCGAACCGACGGCCGGCGACCCGGTGAAGAACAGGTGATCGAACGGCAGCCGGGAGAATTCGGCGGCCACCTCGGGCCCACCGGTGACGACGGCGAGTTCGGTCTGCTCGAAGTACCGCGGCACCAGTTCGGCCATCAGATCGGCGGTGTGCGAGGTGACTTCGGACATCTTGATCATCACCCGGTTGCCGGCGGCGAACGCCGCCGAGGCCGGCAACACCACCAGATTCAGCGGGAAGTTCCACGGCCCGATGATGCCGACCACGCCCAGCGGGGCGGGTTCCACCTCGGCGCGCAGTCCGGCGGCCCGGGCCGCACGCATCAGTTTGGTGGCCTTCATCCACTGCGGCACATGGGCTCTGGTGTGTTCGATGACCGGGATGATGCCGACCACCTCGGTGAACAGGGTGGCCGCCCGCGAGCGGGTGCCGAAGTCGGTGGCCATGGCGTCGACGAAGGCGTCGGTGTTGTCGAGCACCAGTGCCAGCAGCCGGTCGATGCGGTTTCGTCGCAGCGCCACGCTCGGCGGACCGGCGGCGATGAAGGCCCGGCGCTGGTCTTCCAGCAGCGTTCGGGCACTCACCCGGGGTTCGACCCGCTCGTCGGTTGCGCTCATCTGCCGAACTCCCTCCGGTAACGCTGACGGTTGCCGCCGCACCCCCATCCAACAGCACCGGATCACTACAGGAAAGACCATGTTTCGATATGACGGGATCTGTTACTGTAAGCATTACAGTAGTTCTTCATCAGTGCGACGATGACGGGGGCGACGGGTGAGCAGCCAGACGCACGACGAAACCGACCTCTTGGCGGAACTGGGTGACTCCTTCAACCTGCTCCGCGACCCCTACCCGTACTTCGACGCGCACCGGGCCCGGCACGGGGTGTTCCAGGGCAGCGTCATGGACTGGTCCAAGACCCCCGACGAATTCCGGCCCGAGCACCAGTACGCCGCGGTCTCCTACGACGCGGTGAACACCGTGTTCCGGGACGGAAAGTCGTTCAACTCCAAGATCTATGACGACACCATCGGCCTGTTCATCGGCCCGTCCATCCTGGCCATGGAGGGCCATCTGCACCGGGCCCACCGCAATCTGGTGACCACCGCCTTCAAGGCCAAATCGCTGGCGCGCTGGGAACCCGAGATCGTCCGACCCATCTGCGAACAACTCATCGACGAGTTCATCGACACCGGCCGCGCGGACCTGGTCCGCGACTTCACCTTCGAATTCCCCACCCGGGTGATCTCCAAGCTGCTCGGCCTGCCCGAGGAGGATCTGGCCTGGTTCCGGCAGCGCGCCGTGGAGTTGATCAGCTACCACGTGAAGTACAAGCGCGCGTTCGAGGCGTCGGCGGCGCTCAAGGACTACTTCCTCAACCAGATCGAGTTGCGGCGCTGCAAACCGACCGAGGACATCATCGGCGATCTGGTCACCGCCGACATCGACGGCGAGAAGCTCACCGACGAGGAGATCTACTCCTTCCTGCGCCTACTGCTGCCCGCCGGCCTGGAGACCACCTACCGGTCCTCGGGGAATCTGCTGTACCTGCTGCTCACCCACCCCGACCAGTTCGCCGCGGTGCAGGCCGATCACGAACTGATCGGGCAGGCCATCGAGGAGGGCCTGCGTTATGAGACACCGCTGACCACGGTGCAGCGCTCGGCCAGCGTCGCCACCGAACTCGACGGGGTGCCGCTGCCGGCAGGGGCCGTCATCGATGTCTGCATCGGGTCGGCCAACCGCGACGAGAACCGCTGGGAACGCGCCGGGGAGTTCGACATCTTCCGGAAACGAGTGCCGCACATCACCTTCGCGGCCGGTGAGCACACCTGCCTGGGTCTGCATCTGGCCCGGATGGAAACCCGGGTCGCGCTCGAATGCCTGCTCCGCCGGGTGACCAACATCGCGCTCGACACCTCGGACGACCCGCACATCTTCGGTCAGCCGTTCCGGTCCCCCACCGCGGTGCCGGTCACCTTCGATCCGATCTCCTGAGACCCGCGCACCGATGACCGCCCGCACCGACGCCAAACGCCAACGCCGCGAACGCGGGTCGATCAGTGTCGAGGAGATCGTGACCGGGGCGTTCGAGGTGGCCGCCGAGGTGTCCATCGACAACCTGAGCATGCCGCAGTTGGCCAGGCACCTCGATGTCGGCGTCACCAGCATCTACTGGTACTTCCGCCGCAAGGACGATCTGCTCGACGCCATGACCGACCGGGCGCTGGACGAGTACGATTTCACCGCACCCAGCATCGACGCCGACAACTGGCGCGAGTCGCTGGCCCATCACGCCCGGATCATGCGGAAGACGTTCCGCGCCAAGCCGATCCTGTGTGACCTGGTCCTGATCCGCGGATCCTACGGGCGCGCGGCCGTACAGGGCGCGATCCGGAAGCTGGAGCCCCCGGTGGCGGCCCTGGTTCGCGCCGGTCTGTCCGCCGAGGACGCCTTCGACACCTACTCGGCGATCGCCACCCACGTCCGCGGCACCGTCATCATGGAACGCCTGCAGGACAAGATGCCCGGCGTCGCCCCGCGCCGGGACGGGGAACGCCGCCTCATCGACGCCACCGCCACCCCGCACATCGCCGAGGCGACCGGCCGCGGTCACCGGATGGGCGTGGCCGACGACATCAACTTCGAGTATGTGCTCACCTGCATCCTCGATCGCGCCGAGAGCCTGGCCCGTCAGCCCTGACGGGGCAGCCGCCAGCCGATGGTCTTGGTCTCGGTGTACTGCGCGAAACCCTCGATGCCGCACTGCCGCCCGACCCCGCTGTTCTTGAAACCGCCGAACGGTGCGTCGGCGCCGTAGTACATCCCGCCGTTCACGCCGATCGCGCCGGTGCGGATGCGCCGCGCAACGCCCATCGCCCGCTCCGGGGACTTCGACACCACCGCACCGGCCAGCCCGAAGGCACTGTCGTTGGCGATCCGCACCGCCTCGTCGTCATCGTCGAACGGGATGAGCACCAGCACCGGCCCGAACACCTCGTCCTGGGCGATGGACGACTTCGGGTCGGCGCCCACGATCACCGTGGGGGCCACGAAATGCCCGCCGCGCAGGTGCTCGGCCAGCCCGTCGGGCACCCCGCCACCGACCGCGATCTGCGCGCCGTCCCGCCGCGCCCCCTCGATCGCGTCGAGCACCCGTTGCTGTTGCGCCGCGCTGATCAGCGGGCCGACCAGGGTGGTCGGCAACGCCGGATCCCCGACCGGCACCCCGCCGAAGGCCATCGTCACATTGGCAAGTGCCTCGTCGAACAGGCTGCGGTGCACCAGCATCCGGGTGTTCGCCGCACAGGCCTGGCCCGCGTGCACGCAGGCGCCGATGGCGCCGGGAATCACATGACCCGGGTTGGCGTCGTCGAGCACGATCATCGCCGACTTGCCACCGAGCTCGAGGAAGGTGCGTTTCATGGTGTCCGCACCCACCCGCATGAGGTGCCTGCCCACTGCGGTGGACCCGGTGAAGGACACCATGTCCACCCGCGGGTCGGTGCCCAGCCGCCCGGCCACCTCGTTCGACGCGGTGGGGACCACGTTGACCACGCCGGCCGGGATATCGGTGCGTTCCGCGATGAGCCGTCCCAGCCGGGTGGCGTTCCACGGGGTGTTCGGATCCGGCTTGAGCACCACGGTGTTCCCGGCGGCCAGCGCCGGGCCGAGTTTGTTGAGGATCACCTCGATCGGGAAGTTCGACGGGGTGATGGCCGCGACGACGCCGACGGCCTCCTTGACCACAGTGCGCGCGTTGCGGTCCCCGAACAGCCCACCACCGTCGAGGCGGCGTTCCCATTCGAACTCGTCGACCAACCGGGCCGGGTAGCGCAGCGCGTCGGCCAGCGGCCAGTCCAGTTGCGCATTTTGCGTCGTCATCGCCGGGCAGCCGACCTCGGCGATCAGTTCCTCGCGCAGCTCCTCTTTGTCGGACTCGAGGGCGTCCTGCAACTGCAGCAGCACCCGTTGCCGCAGCGCCCGGTTGGTCGGCCAGTCGGAGCCATCGAAGGCGCGCCGGGCCGCACCGATGGCGCGGTCCATGTCCTCGGCGCCAGCGGCGGCGGTGGTCCCGAGCACCAGACCCGTTGCCGGACTGGCATTGTCGAACTCCGCACCGGAGGCGGCAGAGACCAGCTCGCCGTCGATGAGCATCCGGGGCTCGGCGCGGCCGGCCGCGCGCCTGCCGATCTCCACGCTCGTCGTTTCGGCCACGATCTCGCTCACCACAACCTCCAGTTCCGGGTGTTATCAAGCTACGAT
This sequence comes from Mycolicibacterium aurum, assembly GCA_900078775.1. Lineage (GTDB taxonomy): Bacteria > Actinomycetota > Actinomycetes > Mycobacteriales > Mycobacteriaceae > Mycobacterium > Mycobacterium aurum_A. The sequence goes on along the minus strand of LT549889.1, from coordinate 880,055 downwards.
ACTGTAAGAATTACAGTTGGCATCTGCGGAATATCGGTGGCGAGGAGATTTGCATGCAGAAAGCACTGGCAGAGGGCATTTTCACCTGGCCGGACGCCGAGCCCAAGCTGATCGGTGCCCGGTGCGGCGCGTGCGGGTCGTCCACATTCCCGGTGCAGCGCCACTGTCCCGCCTGCAGCAGCGATGCGATGAGCCCGCAACCCCTGCCCCGGCGCGGCACCCTGGTCGCCTGGACCACCCAGGGTTTCCCGCCCGGCCCTCCGTACCAGGGACCCACCGGTAAGGATTTCGTGCCGTTCGGCGTCGGACTGGTGCAGCTCGGTGACACCATCCGGGTCGAGGGCCGGCTCACCGAGAATGACCCGGCCGCACTGGAGTTCGGTATGGAGGTCGAGCTCAGCGTGATTCCGTTCGCCACCGATGCCGACGGGGACGAGATCGTCACCTTCGCCTTCGCACCCGTCAAAGGAGCCTGATCATGCATGACGTAGCCATCATCGGGGTCGGCCTGCACCCGTTCGGCCGATTCGAGGGCAAGTCGGCGATGGAGATGGGTGTGGATGCCATCTTCGCCGCGGTCGCCGACGCCGGCGTCCAGTGGAAGGACATCGGGGCCGCGACGGGCGGCAGCTGGACGGTCGCCAACCCGGACGCCATCGTGGGCATGGTCGGGTTGTCCGGCATTCCGTTCACCAACGTCTTCAACGCCTGCGCGACGGCGGCGAGTGCGGCCAAGGCCTGCGCGGACGGTATCCGGCTGGGTGACTACGACATCGGCATCGCCGTCGGCCTGGACAAGCATCCGCGCGGCGCCTTCACCGAGGATCCGGCGCTGGTCGGCATGCCGAGCTGGTACGCCGAGAACGGCCAGTACCTGACCACCCAGTTCTTCGGGATGAAGGCCAACCGGTACCTGCACGAGCACAACATCTCTCACCGCACCCTGGCCAAGGTGGCCAACAAGAACTTCCGCAACGGGGCGTTGAATCCCAATGCGTTCCGACGCAAGCCGATCAGCGAGGACGACATCCTCAACTCGGCGATGCTGAACTACCCGCTGACCCAGTACATGTTCTGCGCACCCGACGAGGGCGCGGCCGCGGTGGTGATGTGCCGGGCCGACCTGGCGCACAAGTACACCTCCAAGCCGGTGTACCTGCGCGCGGTCGAGGTCCGTACCCGCCGGTACGGGGCGTACGAGGTGAACACCACCTGCGCCCCGGTCGTCGAGGACGTCGCGCCGACGGTGTACGCGGCGCGGGCGGCATTCGAGAAGGCCGGTGTCGCACCCGAAGACGTGGATGTGGTGCAACTGCAGGACACCGACGCCGGCGCGGAGATCATCCACATGGCCGAGTGCGGTTTCTGCGCCGACGGGGATCAGGAGAAGCTGCTGGCCGAGGGCGCCACCGAGATCGGCGGGTCGCTGCCGATCAACACCGACGGCGGGCTGATCGCCAACGGCGAGCCGATCGGCGCGTCCGGGCTGCGCCAGATCCACGAACTGGTCCGCCAGTTGCGCGGCGAGGCCGGCGACCGGCAGGTCCCGGGCAACCCGCGGGTCGGCTTCGCCCAGCTCTACGGCGCCCCCGGCACCGCCGGCGCGACGGTGCTGTCTCTATGACGCCCAAACGAACAGACGGGTGAAAAAGTGCGAGTGGATCCCACCATTTCGTCGATCTCGGCCTCCTGAGAAAGGCAGCATCCGATGACCGAGCAGTTCCGGGACGCACCGATCTTCGATGCCGACCAGCACATGTATGAGACCGGTGATGCGCTGACCAAGTTCCTACCCGAGAAGTACAGCCGGGCCGTGCAATACGCCCAGTTCGGCAAGCAGACCCGGGTGGTGATCAACAACCGGGTCACCGACTTCATCCCCAACCCGACCTTCGAGCGGGTGGCCGCCCCCGGCGCGCACGAGAAGTTCTTCGCCGGCGAGAACACCGACGGCCTGACCCTGCGGGAGATGCAGGGCCGGGCCATCGAGGCCCCGAGGCCACCCGCAATCCCGAGGCGCGGATCGCCGAACTGGACCGGCAGGGGGTGCGCGAGGCGCTGAACTACCCGACCCTGGGCAGCCTGGTGGAGCACTCCAGCGCCGACGATCCCGCGCTGACGCTGGCCATCGTGCACGCGCTCAACGAGTGGATCTGTGAGCACTGGTCGTTCAACTACGCCGACCGGCTGTTCACCACGCCGATCCTGAACCTGTCCGAGGTCGACGCCGCCCAGCGCGAGTTGGAGTGGATCCTGGACCGCGGCGCCAAGGCCGCCCTGATCAAACCCGGACCGGTGAACGGTCTGCACGGCTGGCGCTCCCCCGCGCTGGGTGAGTTCGACCCGTTCTGGCGCGACGTGGAGGCCGCCGGCCTGCCCATCGTGCTGCACGCCAGCTACCCGCCGCTGGACGACTACGTCAACAAGTGGGAGCCCGCGCACACCCAGAACTTCATGACCCAGAGCGCATTCCGCTGGATGGTGCTGGGCCATCGCGAGATCGCCGACATGATCACCGCGTTGATCTGCCACGGCACCCTGACCCGGTTCCCGAAGCTGCGGATCGCCAGCGTGGAGAACGGCAGCGGCTGGATCTTCCCGTTGTTCAACGACTTCGAGGATCTGCAGAAGAAGATGCCGCAGAACTTCCCGGAGCACCCGCACGACGTGTTCCGCCGCAACATCTGGGTCAGCCCGTTCTGGGAGGGCTGCGTGTCCGACGTGGTCAGCACCGTCGGCTGGGACAAGGTGATGTTCGGTTCGGACTACCCGCACCCGGAGGGTCTGCCCGAACCGCGGGGCTTCTGGAAATACGCCGAGGGTATGGACGTGCGGCGCAGCTACGACTTCATGGGAGACAACGCGCGCCGGTTCATGGGCCTGCCGATCGCCAACCCGGACCCGGCCGCGGCCCAGCCCCCGGTGCTGGCCGCCCGTTAGCCTCGCGCTAGGAAGCCTTGGCCGGCGGGGAGTAGTTCGGCTTGCCCATCCCCAGCACATGCTGGGCGATCATGTTGCGGAACACCTCCAGGGTGCCGCCGTAGATGCCGACCAGCGGGGCGAACCGGTACACGTACTCGCTGCGGTCATCGGCCCCGCCGTCGACGCCGATCGGGAGGGCCGCAACCGAACCCGCGATGTCCATCAAGTCCGGCGAGATGTCGCGCATGGTCTGCGCGATGGCGACCCGGCCGAAGATGCTCGGGCTGGACAGCGCCACCTCCAGGCGGGCGTGGGCGCGGCCCAACCGGTAGGCGACCGACCCGTCGGAGATGGAGCCCGTCCGGGTCACCAGGGCGGCGACGTTATCGGCGGCCTCGGCCAGGAACATCGCCTGATGCGACATGATCGCGACGTCGTCGAGGCCGTCGTCGGCCGCGGCTACCGCGCCGTGCTCGGCGTCCAGCGGTTCGCGCACCACGGTCCAGCCGCCGTTCACATCGCCCATCCGGTACTTGTCGTCGACGCGGACGTCGGAGTAGTAGACGATGTTGGTGCGGTCGCCGTCGACGGTCCGGATGCCCTGGATCTCCACCCCCGGGGTGTCCAGCGGCACCAGGAACATGGTGAGACTCTTGTGTTTAGGCGCATCCGGGTCGGTGTTGGTGATCAGGAAGGTGTACTGGCAGTTGTGCGCACCGGTGGTGAACATCTTGGAGCCGTTTATCACCCACTGGTCGCCGTCGCGCACCGCGCGGGTCTTGCAGGTGGCGACGTCGGAGCCGCCCTCGGGTTCGGTGTAGCCCAGGCACATCCGGACGGTGCCGTCGAAGACGCCGCGCAGCACCTCGTCGCGGACCTCCGGGGTGCTGAACTTGGCCACCGACCGGGCGATCATGATGGTGGTCCCCCAGGTCACCCACGGAACCTCGGCACGGCGCCGCTCCAGGGCCCAGATGCGGCGCTGGATCCGGGTGAAGCCGCCGTCGGCTTCGGATTTGAACTCGCGTTCCAGGTACCCGGCCGCGCCGAGGGCCAGGTGCACACCCTCGTCGAAGTTGTCACCGGTCTCCCGGTCGCGGCGGATCACCTCCTCGGTGACCACCCGGGACAACAGCTCGCGGAGCTCGGTCTGGAACGCCTTGTCCTCGTCGGACAGTTCGACACGTGAGAAGTCCATGGTTATCCCTCCTGGCTCTCGCGAGCCGAGACGATCTGGGCGACGCGGACGGCGGCGGCGCCCGGGTCACCGCCGGCCAGGGCCCAGCCGCGGGCCCGGACCAGGTAGGCGGTGGCGGCGGCCTCCGCCGAGACGCCGAGTCCACCCTGCACGTGCACGGCCATGGTGGCGGCCTTGGCGGCCTCCTCGGCCATGAACACGAATGCCGACGGCCCGAGTTCGGGTCGTTCATCGGGCTCGTTGTCCAGGAACCACGCGGCCCGGCGGGCCAGTCCGCGCCCGCCGTGGACGGTGATGGCGATATTGGCCAACGGATGCGAGATGCCCTGCAGCGTGGCGATCGGCACGCCCAGGGTGTAGCGGGTCTTGGCGAACTCGGCGGCGATGGTCATCGTCTCCTCGACCAGACCGACCAGCGCCGAGGCGGTGAGCAGCCGCCATTCGTCCAGGGCCCGTTGGTATTCGGCGAGTGCCTGCGCGCCACCGGCCACGACCGTCCGGGAGTCGGCGGTGGCGGGATCCACCCAGGCCATCGGCAGCTTGCCGATGTTGTCCACCTTGGCGGGCCGGGTGGAGAATCCGAGCTGCACGATGTCCTGCCCGTCGCGGACGAGGATGTGGTCGGCGATCGACCCGGCCGGGATCAGCCGCGCCCCGGTGGGTGCGACCTGCTGGGGATCGAGGGCCACCAGCGCGGTGCCCTGCACGATCCCGGCGGACTCCAACACTCCGAGCCGGGCCAGCAGCCGGGCGGCGACGACGTGGTCGATCCACGGCACCGGGGCCAGTGAGCGGCCGATCTCCTCGGCGACCAGCGTCAGGTCCACCAGGGTGGCGCCGTCACCGCCGACCGACTCGGGCAGTCCCATGGTCGTTGCGCCCATGCCGCACAACCGTTCCCACAGGTTCTTGTCGAAGCCGGACGGTTCGGCCGCGCGCACCGCCTCGATATCGCAGTGCGTCTTGAAGAAATCCCGGTACGCCGCCTGCAGATCCTTGTGATCCTCGGTCAGGCTGTAGTCCAGCCTGCGCAGCTCGTGACGATCCATCAGTTGCCTTCCCCAAAGAAGAAATCGTGGGCGTTGTTGTAGAGGTAGTTGTCCATCACGTCGGCGGGCAGGTCCAGTGCCAGCGCCTCGGGTACCACGCGTTCCATCCGCAGCACCGGGAAATCCGAGGCGAAGATGATCTTGTTCTTACCGCGGGTGCGCATGAAGTGGATCAGGCTCTCCGGCAGCCGTTTCGGCGACCAGGCCGAGGTCATCAGGCGCAGGTTCTGGTACTTGATCAGCATCCGGATCGCGACATCCCACCACGGGTCCGCACCGTGGATCATGCACAACTTCAGTTCGGGGAACCGCACGCACACCCGGTCCAGGTGGATCGGGTTCTGCACCTCACCGGGGATGGGCGGTCCGGGCAGTCCGGTGTTCACGCACAGCGGCAGTTCCAGTTCGGCGCACTTGGTGTAGAGCGGGTAGTACACCGCATCACTGGGCGGGTATTGGCCGTCAGCCCAGAAGCTGGGGCCCACCACGGTGTACACCACCGGGAGGTCCTTGCTGATGGCCTCGAGTTCGCGCAGCGACGGGATGGGGCGCAGCAGGTTCACCCCGCCCATCGCCAGCGAGAACCGGTCCGGATGCGCCTCGACGAACTTGCGGGCGGTGACCGAGGGTTTGGCCAGCGAATCCATCAGCACGGCCCGCTGCACCCCGTGGGTGTCCATCTCCGCGAGCAGCTGCCCCAGATCGATGGGGTCGTAGAGCGACTTCGGGCCCTTGAAGTAGTCGTCGCGCACCTTCTTCATGAAGGTGGGCTGGTTCTCCGTCTCGCCGAAATGCACATTGGCCAGGCAATCGATGACCCGCTGTGTCATGACGTCGTCTCCAGTTGTTGCACCGCATGGGTTTTCGCCCACCGGTAGTCGGCCTTGCCATTGCCCAGTCGCCGGATCTGTTCGACGAACAGCACATCCTTGGGGATCTTGAAGCGTGCCAGGCCGGTGGCGCAGTGCTCGCGCAACGTGTCGGCGGTGACGTCGGCACGGGCGGCGACGATCGCGACGATCTCCTCGCCCCAGCGCTCGCTGGGCCGCCCGACCACCAGCGCGTCGGCGACCGCCGGATGCGCACGCAGCACCGCCTCGACCTCTTCGACGAAGACCTTCTCCCCGCCGGTGTTCACCACCAGCGAGTCGCGTCCGTACAGTCGCAGCGTGCCATCGGATTCCAGTGCCGCCCGGTCCCCGGAGACCACCACACGCTGCCCGGCCACCTCGGGGAAGGTCCGGGCGGTGGCCTCGGCGTCGTCGAAGTAGCCCAGCGGGATCCGGCCGTTGCGGGCCGCCCAGCCGACCTGCGCCTCACCGGGTTCGAGGAAGCGGGAGTAGTCCTCGGCCAGCACCAGCCCGCCGGCCCGGAGTTGGAAGGTGTCGGCGGTCTCGGTCTTGTGCTGAGTGTGCCCGAAGCCCATGTTGCCGGTCTCCGAGGAGCCGAAGCCGTTGATGACGGTGATCTGCGGGAGGTGTTCCAGCAGTGCCCGTTGATGTTTCGGGTTGGTCGCCGCTCCGCCGGTACCGATGGCGAACATCGAGGACAGGTCGTAGTGGTGCCGCCCGAGTTCCTCGACCAGCGGTGCGGCATAGGCGTCGCCGACCATGGTCATCAGCCCGATCTTCTCCCGCTCGGCGGTTTCCAGCACGGTGCGCGGGTCGAAGCGGGCCTTGGTGTCGTGCAGGACGACGGTCTGGCCGGACAGCAGGCCCGAGAACGCTGTCCACATCCCGGCGGCGTGCATCAGCGGGGAGACCGCGAACCAGGGCGGCCCGGCGTTGGCCACCTTCTGGTGGATCTCGCCGACGTCCTCGTGGTCGGCGCCGTTCATGGAGGAGACGTAGATGTCGCCTTGGCGCCACAGCACCCCCTTGGGCCGCCCGGTGGTGCCGCCGGTGCAGATCATCAGCAGATCGTCCGGAGATCCGGGCGGGGCGCAGTCCGCGTCCCCCTCGCGCAGCGCCTCCTCCAGCGGCACCGCGCCCGGGATCTGCTCGCCGTCGCCGTCATCGACGCAAATGAGCAGTTCGGCGTCGAGCACCGAGGCGAACTTGGCCCCCAGCGAGCGGTGGTAGATGATGGCCCGCGGCTGCAGATACTCCAGCAGGTCGGCGACCTCGCCCGGTGAGTAGTAGTAGTTGACGTTCACCGGGACCGTGCGTGCCTTCAGGCAGCCGATCACCGCGTCGGGGTACAGGTCGTTGTGCATCAGCAGCGCGACCCGGTCCTGGCCGCACTCCCAGCGGTGCAGCTTGTGCCGTTCGGTGTGCGTCCCGAGCCCGTAGCGGGCCAGGAAGTTGGCCAGCCGCCGGGTCCGGTCGGCGCCCTGGGCGAAGCTGGTGCGCCGGGTGCCGCACACCGTCATCTCCCGCTCCGGCACCGCATCGGCGATGGCGTCGATGACAGCGCCGATGGTCCATTCGGTCACGGACGTCAGACCGTCGCGGCCAGGTCACGGGCGCCCGGCGCGACGCGGTTGACGTCGCCGAGCAATTCGAGTGCGTTGTCGCGCATCACCTTTCGGGTGTCCTCCAGCGAGAATTCCGGGAACTGGGGGATGTCGGCGGTGAAGGTGGTCGGGTCGGCCAGCCCTTCCCCGTGCGGCCAGTCCGAACCGAACAGGATCTTGTCGACGCCGATGGTGTCGGCGAGCAGCTTGACGTCGTCCTCGTAGTAGGGCGCGATCCAGACGTTGTTGCGCAGCTGCTCCACCGGATCCTCGGTGAAGTGATAGGGCGCATTGTTGGCGGCCTTCTTCAGCCGCTTGATCAGCCGGTAGACGAAGTAGGAACCATTCTCGATGCTGACGACCTTGAGCTTGGGATGCCGGGTGAACACCTGGTGCACGATCATCGAGGCCATCGTGTCGTGGATGGCGCGGTCGTCCATGATCACCATGTCGAGCGGGTCGCGCTTGCCGAAGCCCTTGAACACGCCGCTGCCGCCCCATAGCGCCGGCACCGCCATGTACCCGGAGTCCGACAGGTGGAACACCACCGGGACGCCGGCCTCGGCCAGCCGCGCCCACACCGGGTCATGGGACGGGTCACCCAGGGAGCGCGGCCGGACCTCCCCGGGCACCGGGGCCGGGCGCACGCACACCAGTCTGGCACCGCGGCCGAGCACGAACTCGACCTCCTCGACGGCCTTGACCGGATCGGCCAGCGAGATGATCGGCGCCGAGATGAAGCGCCCGTCGGGCCGGTCGAACCCCCAGTCCTCGTCCAGCCACAGGTTGAACGCGTGCACCGAAGCCATGGTGGCGTCGATGTCATGCTTGAGGCCCTCCTCCACGCCGCACGCGAAAGTCGGCAGCATGAACACGGTTTCCAGGCGTTGCCGGTCGAGCACCTTGAGCCGGGCGTCCCGGTTCTGGTACTCGGGATGATCGGCGAGGCGGTCCACCTTCATCAACGAGGCCGGGTCGACACCTTCGGGAATCTCGCCCCGGAACAGCAGATCCAGGCAGCCCGGTTCGATGATCGGGTCGAAGGTCGGGTTCGGGATGAAGTGATTGACCACCCCGCCGAACACCGCCAGCGTCCGTTTACCGTCCTGCACCATCTGCACACCGCGACTGCGGAATTCCTTGGGCAGGTGCCGGGTGAACGCGTCGATCGGCTCGTAGTAGTGGTTGTCGACGTCGACGGCCAGGTAGGGCAGGCGCTCTGGTGTGTCGGACATGCTGGTCAACCTTTCAAAGCTCTTGTAAAGGCGGGAAATTCGGAGGCCGCTTCTCGAAGAACGCGGTGATGCCCTCGATGAGGTCGGGCCGCACCAGGGATTCGTGCATCAGCTTCTCGGCGCGCCCGCTCACCTCGGTGACCGGGTCATGAGCGTCGCCGTAGAGCTGACTCTTGATCACCGCCATCGATACCGGAGAGCAGTTGCGCGCCAGGTCTTCGGCATAGGCCAACGCGGTCGGCAGCAGCTCCTCCTGCGGCACAACCGCTTTCACCAGCCCGAGCTGGGCAGCCTCCTCGGCCAGGAAGGTCCGCCCGGACAACAGCAGGTCCGCCGACGCGCCCCAGCCGGCCAGCCGCGGCAGGATCCAGGTGATGCCGTATTCGCCGATCAGTCCGCGACGTGGGAAGGCGGTCGCGAATTTGGCGCCGGCGGCGGCGAACCGGACGTCGCACATCAGGGCGTGGGTGAGCCCGATGCCAACGCAGGCGCCGTTGATCGCGGCGATGACGGGCTTGCGCAGCGTGGTGAGGAAGTGCGGGTGCCGCTCACCGACGATCTTGCTGACGTCGGTGTCGCCGTCGATGGACTCCCCCAGGTCCTGCATGGCGCCCATGTATGCGCCGGCGCAGAAGCCCTTGCCGGTGCCGGTCAGCACGATGGACCGCACCGAGGGATCGGCTTCGGCCCGGTCGAAGGCGCCGTAGACACCGCTGGAGATGTCCGCGCCCCAGGAGTTCAGCCGCTCCGGCCGGTTCAGCGTGATGACGGCGACCCCGGCGTCGGACACCTCGTAGAGCACGGCCGGACCCTCCGGTGCTGACGAAGCAGCCAACCCATGGCCTTCGGCGACACTCATCGAAACGGTCTCCATCGTTGTGTTCGGGTCGGATTCCCACGATCGATTTGCTCTTACTGTATACCTATCGGTAACGGGTTCCGCAACTATCCGCAGACATCGTGAGCCAGCTCCCCAATCGCCCGCTCAGGCACACTTTTCGGGTGAGCAGAAGTCCGACGGCGGGGCCTCGCCATACGGGCCGGGCGGGCGCGGGTGGACGCCCGACGAGGCCGGCGTCCTAGAGCATCTCGCGGCCGAATTGCGCGCTCCCCATTTGGATTGATTTAGGTTAGCCAACCCTCTTGCTTTTGAGGTAAGGCTTGGCTAATCTTCAGCCGGTTCACAGCTGTGTCCCCCCACACCAGGAGAAATCCGTGCAAAAACCCACTGGCGCAGTCACCGCCGACTGCTCCCTACCCACCCCCTTCCGCTCCGGCCGTGCCAAGGCCGCGGCCGCCGGTGTCGCGGTGGTCAGCGCAGGGGCGCTCGCCCTTGCCCCCGTGGTCGTCACGCCCACGCTGCCCGAGGTTCGGGTCGCCTCGTCGACGGCGGCAGTCGACCTCTCGGCATTCGAGAATCCGCTGGCGGTGTGGGGGAACACTGCGCAGAACCTGATCGGCGAGATCGTGACCGGCAGGTACCAGTGGGTGCTGGAAGGCGCCACCGGCCCCAACCCGCAGTGGGTCGAGACCTGGCAGCCGGCGCTGCTCAAGACGATGGCCACCACGGCGGGCACCCTGGGGGCCACCCTGGGCCGGTCCGACGTCCAGGCCGGCCTCGTCGGCATGGTCGGAAACCTCGCCGACCCCCGGAATCTGCTCGGCGCGCTGTCATCCGTTCCGGATTACGCCAACCGCCTGGCCGCGGCCGCCGGCGAAGGAGCGGTGGCCCTGCGGAACGCCTTGACGGCCCTGGTCTCCCACCGCGTCGAGAACGGCGTGCGGGTGCCCTCCGTGCTGCAGACGGCGGTTCAGTTCCTCGCAGCCGGCGACGTGTTCAAGGCCTACAGTGAGATCAACTACTGGTTCCTGGTGGACGTCCTGTCCGCCGGTCGACAGTCGCAACTCGACCTCCTGAAGGTTCCGGGTGACATCCTGGCGGATCTGGGCCTGCACCCGCTGTCCCGCATCCTCGGCAATTCGGAGACCGGCAATGACGGGCTCCTCGGTCGCACCGTGATCGGCAACTTCGGCCGGGCTCTGCTGGGCCCGCCGATCACCGCGATCTTCCAGACCGTGGAGATCGTCGACGCCGTTGTGAAGGCGTTGCAGACCCGCCAGTTCGACACGGCGATCAGCGAACTGATCAACGCGCCTGCCAAGATCGCCAACGCCTTCCTCAGCGGCTACGTCCCGGGTCCGCTGCTGGACTTCTCGCTGGGTGCGGGCCGAGGCCAGGCATTCCCCGGCATCTTCTCGCCGACCGGACCTTTCGATTTCCTGTTCAACCAGCTGCCCGCGGAGATCATCCGTGGAATCACTCCCCCGCCGGTCGCTGACACCACCGTGCAGACCGGCACCACCAGCCGGACGTTCGTGCTCACCTCGAACGAGACCGAGCCCGACACCGCCGCATCCGATCAGGTTGCCGACGGGGATGTGCCCGAGGTTGCGGAAGCATCGGAGGATCTCCGGGAGGAGTCCCCCGCCGAGAACCTGGTGCCCGAGGAGCCCGCCGAAGACCTCGCGTCCGAGGAGCCCGCCGAAGACCTCGCGTCCGACGAGCCCGCCGAAGACCTCGCGTCCGACGAGCCCGCCGAAGACCTGGCGTCCGACGAGCCCGCCGAGGACCTGGCGTCCGACGAGCGCGACGAGGACCTCGTGTCCGACGACTCCGCCAAGGAAGGCGAGTCGGAGGAGTCCGCAACGTCGCCGAGCGGCAAGGGAAGCCTCGGCCAGGAACGCGCCGCGAAGGACAGCGACTCCGCGCCGACCAAGGCTGATGCCGGCGCCAAGTCGGACGGATCAGAGTCCGGGTCCGGCGGCAACACCGCGGACTGACAGTGAGACCCAGCGTCGCGTCACCGTTTCGGTGGCGCGACGTTGGCATTTCCGGGTCCGCTGCCAGTTCCTTTTCCGCCCGACCGGTTCAGGTGAAGTCGCTGCCGCCGTCGACGTTGATGTTGGCGCCCGTCATATACGAGTTCCGTTTGGACGCCAGAAAGGCGGCCACCGGGCCGATCTCACCGGGTAGTCCGGCCCGGGGCAGGTGCGCGGGGTGACCGAAGTGCTCGTCGATGGCCGCCATCAGGGCGTACGGATCGTCGCCGTCCACCCCGACCGATGCCGCCCAGCCCCGCAGCGCCTCGGACGAGATGCTGCCCGGCGACACCACGTTGACCATGATCTCGTCGGGCGCCAGTTGCAGGGACAGGTTCTTCGACACGCTGGTCAGCGCGGCCTTGGCCGCGGTGTAGGCGGGCAGTCGGGTGCTCTGCCGCTGTGTGGAGTGCGCCGAGAAGTTCACGATGCGTGCCCATTCGGCCTTGCGCAGCAACGGCAACGCCGCCCGGACACAGCGCACCATGCCCATCAGGCCGGCGTCGAAGGCCTCCCGCCACTGCTCGTCGGTCAACTCCTCGAAGTTGCCGGCCGCATCCGGCCCGACGGTGTTGATCAGGGCATTGAGCTGCCCGTCCCACCGCTGCCCGAGTTCGGCGAACGCCCGCCGCACTGCGTCGTCATCACCGATGTCGGCGACGACCGCCACCGCGTCCGGACTCCCCCGACGGGCCAGATCCGCGGCGGCGGCGTCGAGTACCGCACCGGACCGCCCGACGAGGGCCACCCGCGCGCCGTCATCTGCCAGACATTGCGCGGTGGCGAAGCCCATCCCGCGGCCACCGCCCACCACCACGGTGGCCGCCCCCGCGAACCCGAGATCCATTGTCGCTCAGCGCCCCCGGGCGATCAGCTGCCGGTCCAGTTCGGGGCGCGCTTCTCGGCGAACGCGGTGGCGCCCTCGATGGCGTCCTTGGAGCCGAACACCGGGGCCATGATGGCGTTCTGCTTCTCCCACATCTCGGCCTGACTCCACTCGGCGGACTTGACGATGATCTCCTTGGTCGCCGCGACCGCGAGTGGCCCGTTGGCGGTGATCTTCTCGGCCAGTTCCAGCGCACCGGCCAGCGCTTCGCCGGGCTCGGTCAGCTTGTTGACGAAGCCCCACTCCACGGCCTGTTCGGCGGTGAAGTTCTCACCGGTGAGCGCGAGCTCGAGGGCCTTCTGGTACGGGATGCGATGCGGCAGACGCAGCAGCCCGCCGCCGCCGGCCACCAGGCCGCGCTTGACCTCGGGGATGCCGAACTTGGCTTCCCGCGACGCCACGATGAGGTCGGTGGCCAGCACCATCTCGGTGCCACCGGCCAGGGCGTAACCCTCCACGGCCGCGATCAGCGGTTTGCGCGGCGGTCGTTCGGTGAACCCGATGCCCCGGCCGGGCACGTAGGGCAGCTCACCGGAGGCGAAGGCCTTGAGATCCATACCGGCACTGAAGTTCCCACCCGCACCGGTGAGCACGCCGACCGACAGTTCCGGGCTGTCGTCGAGCTCGTCCATCGCGGCCGCAAGGCCTTGTGCCACCGGCAGATTGAAGGCGTTGCGAGCCTCCGGCCGGTTGATGGTGATGACCAGGGTGCGACCCCGGCGCTCGGTCAGGATTTCGTCGGCCACTCGGAAAACCTCGCTTATCGGCGTTGAGTAAGTCAGATCAGATCCCGGAAAACATTACTATAGGTATTACGGTAGCCAGCGGGAATCCGCCGAGAATGCGCGCACCGGCACGACGGTAGGGCTACCGGTAAGCTTGACGGTTCACTATCCGATGTGAGAGAGGTGCCCCGTGGCCAAGCAACCGGTCGCTGAGAAACGACAGCGACGCGAGCGCGGATCGATCAACCCCGACGACATCATCAAGGGCGCCTTCGAACTCGCCGAGCAGGTCGGCATCGACAATCTCAGCATGCCCTTGCTGGGCAAGCATCTCGGCGTCGGGGTGACCAGCATCTACTGGTATTTCCGCAAGAAGGACGACTTGCTGAACGCGATGACCGACCGGGCGCTGAGCGAGTACGTCTTCGCCACACCGTATGTCGAGGCGCGGGACTGGCGCGAGACGCTGCGCAACCACGCCCGCACCATGCGCAAGACGTTCGTCGGCAACCCGATCCTGTGCGATCTCATCCTGATTCGGGCCGCGTTGAGCCCACGTGCCGCCAAGGTCGGCGTGCTGGAGATGGAGAAGGCGATCTCCGGACTGGTCGAGGCCGGGCTCAGTCCCGAGGACGCCTTCGACACGTATTCGGCGGTGACGCTGCACGTGCGCGGTTCGGTGGTGCTGCAACGCCTCGCCGAGAAGAACCAGGCCGGCGACGAGGGCCCGGGCGCCTACGACCAGACCCTGGTGATCGATCCGGACGTCGCCCCGCTGCTGGCCAAGGTGACCGGTGAGGGCCACAGCTTCGGCGCCTCGGACGAGAACAACTTCGAGTTCGGGCTGGACTGCATTCTCGAGCACGCCGCCCGCCGACTGGAAAGCGGCGGTAAAGCGAAAACCCCGGCCCAGAAGGGCCGGGGTAAATCCGCCGGGTAGCTCAGACCTGGGGGGTTGATCAGACCTCGATCACGAGCCCACCACCCTGGCCGCCGCCGGCGCACATCGCGGCCACACCGATGCCGCCGCCACGGCGCTGCAGTTCGTAGATCAGGGTGGTCACCATCCGGGCCCCGGAAGCCGAGATCGGGTGTCCCAGGCTGCAACCGCTACCGGAGAAGTTGACCAGATCCTCGTCGATGCCATACTCGCGCACCGCGGCGATCGGCACCGAGGCGAACGCCTCGTTGATCTCCCAGAGCGCGACATCGGAGGGCTTCAGGCCGGCCCGGTCCAGCACGTGGCCGATGACCTTCACGCCACCCAGACCGGTGTCGCGGGCGGCCACGCCGACCGAACCCCAGGCCTTCACCTTGGCCAGCACCTTGAGGTTCTCCGCGGCCGCGTAGTCGTCGCCGACCACCGCGACAGCAGCGGCAGCGTCATTGGTGCCACTGCTGTTGCCCGCGGTGATGGAGAATCCTTCGATCTCCGGATGCAGGACCTTGAGTTCGGCGAGCTTCTCGGCGGTGGTGCCGCGGCGCGGGTGCTCGTCGACGCTGAACTCGATAACCGACCCGTCGGCCTGGGTCACCTTGATCGGCACGATCTCGTCGAGGAACTTGCCCGCGTCCTGCGCGGCCACCGCACGCTGGTGCGACCGCGCCGCCCAGGCGTCCATGTCCTCGCGGGTGATGCCCGCGGACTGGGCGGTGTTCCAGCCGACCGTGATGGACATGTCCCGCATGGGTGCGTCCGGGGTCTCCACGTGGGTGGGTGTCATCCAGCGCTCTTCGAACTTGAGCTCGGGGCCCGGGATGCGCCAATTGGTCAGCGGGGTCATCGACAGCGACTGCACACCACCGCCGATCACGACACGTTCCATCCCGGAGGCGACGTGCGCGGATGCGTTGCCGATCGCGGTCAGGCTGCCCGCGCAGTGCCGGTTGACGGCCTGGCCGGGCACCGCCTGCCAGCCCAGGATGTCGGCGCAGTAGCGGGCCAGATCGCCGCCACCGTAGTTCGACTCGGCGATGATCAGATCGTCGATCACCGAGGGGTCGATACCGGCCCGACGCACCACCTCGGCCAGCACCGGGGTGAGCAGTTCCTCCGGCGGAGTGTTGACCAGCGTCCCCTTGAAGGACCGGCCGATGGCGGTGCGGGCCGCACCGACGATGACGGGGCTGGGCATGGGCGGAACCTCGAATCTCTCGATTGTCGATCGTACTTACAGAAACGCTAGCATTTGTAATGCCCGCTTGGTTAGCGAGACTGCCGGAATGGCGCGATCCACCCCGCACCCTTGCACCCGTTCGATCGGTTGGGCGGGGTGAACTCAGCTGGGCTCGGGGACGTGGAAATGCTCGTCACGCAGCCGGAACGCCTCCTTGGTGCCGTGTTCGGCGCGGGTCTTGACGAAGTTGAACTCGCCCGGTGAGAACTGCAGGTTGGTGCCGTAGGCGTGGAACAGGTAGCTGGCCACCTCCTCGCCCTGGTAGGCCTGGCTCTGCTCGACCAGCCGGAACGCCTCCTTGGCGATCACCACACCGTCGGCCGGCATCTTGGCCGCCTTGAGCGCCCAATACATGGCCCGGGCCTGAACCTGGCCCGCATCGCAGGTGTCGGTGAACACGCCCAGGTGTTCGATCGAGCCGGCCTCGATGATGTCGCCGGTCAGCAGCATCCGGCGGGCCAGCACCGGCCCGAGCCGGTGGAAGAACATGTGCAGGCTGCCCAGCGCCGGGCCCAGGAACCGGGTGGCGGGCATGCCGATCTTGGTGTCGCGGGCGATCACCGAGATGTCGGTCATCAATGCCATCTCGAATCCGCCGCCCAGCGCGTAGCCGCCGATCTCACCGACGGTGACCTTCGGGAAACCCAGGAAGTTGTGGTAGAAGTCAAAGGACTTGCGGTCCACCGTGAGTCGGCGACGCTGGCTGGGCCGGGACTTCTTGGGCGGCTCCTTGCCCTGGCCATACCAGCCGTAGGCGTTGTTCATGTCCGCACCTGTACTGAACACGCCCTCCGCCCCGCGCAGCAGCACCACGGTGATGTCGTCGTCCTCGGCGACGATGTCGAGGTAGCGGGCGATCTCCCCGCGCATCGCGGCGTCATAGGAGTTGCGCTGCTTGGGGTTGTTCAGCGTGATGGTGGCGATGCGGTTCTCCGCATCGACCTCGAAGAGCACCCGGTCATCGGTCATGTGAGATCAGCCTCGCTTCAATGGTTTTGTCGGTACCGGCGGCCAGGGTGGTCCGTCGTGCCGCGGTGAGATGGTCGGTGGCGAGCTTGGTCGCGCGGGCGGCGTTGCCGTCGGCGATGGCGTCGAGCAGACGTTGATGGTCGCGCAGGGCGGCCCGCATGGTCTTCTCGTCCATCGTGTCCTCGTCGCCCCACACCGATGATTCGTGGCTGGACCAGATGAGTTCCAGCGAGCCGATCAGCAGGATCATCGGTTCGTTGCCACACCGGGCCACCAGCGCCTCGTGGAACCGGCGGGCGGTGCGCACGAACTGGGCCGGGTCATCGAATCGTGCCGTCTGGAGGTCGATTTCGTCCTGCAGATAGGGCACCACCTCGGTATGCCGATCCTCGCGGCCGGCACACATCCCGGCGCAGATCGGTTCCAGGTGCAGCAGCGCCCCGCTGACGTCGGCCGGGGTGGCCGAACGGGTCTGCAGCACCATGCCGATCATGTGCGCGGTGCGCTCGGCCGACGGTAGCTGCACCACCGCGCCACCCACGTTGCCGCGCCGCACCGAGATCAGTCCGTCGGTCTCCAACAGGTGGATGGCCTCCCGCAGCGCCGGTGGACTGACACCGAATTCGGAGTACAGGCTCTCCTGGGTGGGCAGGATGTCGCCGGCTCGCAGTCGCCCGGACAGGATGTCGTCACGCAGCTTGGACGCCACGATCTCGGCAACCCGAGGCTGCCGGATCCGCCGGGTGCGTCCTTCCATCGACCACCTTTCCTTGCTAACTTGTACAAGATAGTAACCGGATCGCCTACTGTATGGGCAACTGTATGGATTTGGAAAGGCCGGGTGCCAGGTGAGCGACGGTTCGGTGACCACCATCCGCGCGGACTCCGTCCTGCGCATCACCCTCGACCGCCCCGAGCGACGAAACTCGTTGAGCCATCCGATGATCGACGAGCTGGTCCGGGTCCTCACCGCCGCCGCCAGCGACGACTCGTTGCGCGCCGTCGCCATAACCGGTGCCGGTGAACACTTCTGCACCGGGGCCGACTGGGTGTCCACCAACAACACCACACAACGGCCCCGCACCGGAGACCTGGTCCGGCGCATCCCGCACGGCGCGAACCGGGTCGTCGAACTCGTCGCCACCATCCAGCTGCCGGTGGTCGTCGCGGTGCGCGGCTGGGCCGTCGGGCTGGGCTGCAACCTCGCGCTGGCCGCCGACTTCGCCATCGCCGACACCGACGCCACCTTCTGGGAGCCGTTCCTGTCCCGCGGCTTCACCCCCGATACCGGATCCACCTGGCTGCTCCCCCGGCTCGCCGGTGTCGCCCGCGCCAAGCGGATGCTGCTGCTCGGCGAGAAGGTCAGCGGTGCACAGGCCGCCGATTGGGGACTGATCCACAGTGCGGTGCCCGCCGACGAAGTGGACACGGCGGTCGACACACTGTTGGCCCGGCTGGCCGGCGGGCCCACCGTCGCGATCGGCCTGGCCAAACAGGCCATCGGCTACGGCCAGCACGCCACCCTGGCGCAGTCCCTGAGCCAGGAACTGTCCAACCTGGAACTATCCTGCCGCACCGCAGATTTCAAAGAGGGACTGGCGGCGTTCCGGGAACGCCGCGACCCGAACTTCACCGGCCGCTGAAAGGTGAGCATGTACGAGACCATCAAATACGAGGTGGACGGCCACAAGGCCACCATCACGATGAATCGGCCCGATGCACTCAATGCGCTGTCCCCGCACATGATCACCGAGTTGCGGACCGCCTACCAGCAGGCCGAGGACGACGACAATGTGTGGCTGATGATCGTCACCGCCACCGGGCGGGCCTTCTGCACCGGGGCCGACGTCAAGGAGATCCCCGGCGACGGCAAGGTGATCAACGAGCGGCCGTATCTGTCCACCTATGAGCAGTGGGAGGCCCCGCAGGAGGGCACCCCGCCGTTCCGCAGCATGACCAAACCGGTCATCGTGGCCGTCAACGGCATCTGCTGCGGCGCCGGGCTGGACTGGGTCACCACCGGCGATATCGTCATCGCCTCCGATCAGGCCACCTTCTTCGACCCGCACGTCAGCATCGGTCTGGTCGCCGCCCGCGAGATGGTGCGCCTGGCCAAGGCGCTGCCCCGCTCGGTGGCACTGCGGATGGCGCTGATGGGCAAGCACGAACGGATGACCGTGCAGCGCGCCTACGACCTCGGGCTGATCACCGAGATCGTGGAGCACGACAAGCTGCTGGAACGCGCCCACGAGATCGCCGACACCGTGAATCTCAATGCGCCACTGGCGGTTCGCGGCACCCGGCTGGCCATCCACAAGACCCTCGACCTTCCGCTGCACGAGGGCGAGATCCTGGCCGAGACGTTCCGCGAGCGCGTCACCCGCACCGAGGACGCTTTAGAAGGGCCGCGGGCGTTCGTGGAGAAGCGCGCCCCCAACTGGCAGGCGCGCTAGTGCAGACCATCCTGCTGGACTTCGACCACGACAGCCGGGTCGCCACCGTCACGCTGAACCGGCCCGAGGCGCTCAACACGTTCAACCGGCAGATGTGCCACGAGATGCGCGATGCGTGGCATGCGATCAAGGACGACGACGGCGTGCACGCGGTGGTGCTGCGCGCTGCCGGGGACCGCGCGTTCAGTGCCGGCCTGGACATCAAGTCCAGCTACGGACAGCCCGAGATCGTCTGGAACCACGAGGATCCCGGCGAACTGCTCAGCCCCAAATGGCAGAAGATGTGGAAGCCGGTGGTCTGCGCGGTACAGGGCATGTGCACCGCCGGCGCGCTGTACTTCGTCAACGAATCCGATGTGGTGATCTGCTCGCCGGAGGCCACCTTCTTCGACTCGCATGTCACCTCCGGGTTGGTGTCGGCCCTGGAACCGATCGGGCTGATGCGCCGAGTCGGGCTGGCCCACACGTTGCGGATGGCGCTGATGGGCAACGACGAGCGCGTGGGCGCCGAGACCGCCCTGCAGATCGGTCTGGTCACCGAGGTGGTGGCCCGCGAAGAACTGTGGGCCCGCGCCCAGGAGATCGCCGCGACGATCGCCAACAAACCCCCGACCGCCACCCAGGGCACCGTCAAGGCGGTGTGGGAGTCACTGGACAAGCCCTACCGCGCGGCCATGGATCAGGGGCTGATCTACACCCGAGTGGGCAACCCGATCGCCAAGAAGGAGCTCGCGGCCCGGCCGGTACCCAAGACACCGCACCGGATCCGCTGATGACGCATCCGCTTTCACGCCGCATCGGCACCGTGCTGGATCTCGACCCGGCTGCACGGGCACTGCAGTTCGACGGCGCGTGGTCGACGTGGGGACAGCTCGCAACCCTGGCCCGCCGGATCGGTGCGCTCACCGCCGGGGCCCGGGTCGGCATCATGCTGCGCAACAGCCCGCCGCACGTGGCGGCGCTGCTCGGGGTGCTGGAGGCCGGCGGCACCGTCGTGGTGATCAACCCGTCGCGTGGGGATGACCGCACCCGCACCGATATCGCGAACCTGGCGTTGGCGGTCATCGTCGGGTTGGCCGACGATATCGCCAATCTGCTGCCGCCCGACTTCGCGGGCACCGTGGTCACCATCGCCGACCTGGACACCGACCCGACCATCGTCGAGGGCACCGGCGCCGACACCCACACGGATGGCGGGGCCCGCCCCGGCGTCGCGGTCTGGATGTTGACCAGCGGCACCACCGGTCCCCCGAAGCGGGTGGATCTCACCTACGACATGTTGGCCCGCAGCGTCATGGGCCGGCAACCGTGGCAGGAGCCCACCGAACTGCGCCGCGGGGTGGCCATCGTCAACTCCCCGCTGGTGCACGTCGGCGGGGTGTTCCGGGTGCTGCTGTGCCTGGCCGAGGCCCGGCCGTTCGTGCTGCTGCCCAAGTTCGACCTGCAGCGGTGGACGGCCGCGGTGCGCGAGCACAGACCGCGCGCGGTCTCGCTGGTGCCGGCGGCGCTGCGGATGGTGCTGCACTCCGAGCTGACCCGCGAGGACCTCGCCGGGGTGCGCGCGGTTACCTCCGGTACCGCCCCGCTGTCGGCCGACGACGCCGACGCCTTCACCGAGAAGTTCGGTATCCCGGTGCTGACCTCTTATGCCGCAACCGAATTCGGCGGCGGCGTGGCCTCCTGGACACTGGCCGACCATCAACGGTACTGGCAGGCCAAACGCGGCAGCGTGGGCCGCGCGAACCCGGGCGCCCAGCTGCGCGTGGTCGACGCGGACGGCACCGTGCTCGGCCCAGACCAGCAGGGGCTGCTGGAAGTCAAACCGGCACAGATGGATCCGGGATCCGGCTGGATCCGCACCACCGACCTCGCGCGGATCGACGCCGACGGCTTCGTGTGGATCCTGGGCCGGGCGGATCAGGCCATCATCCGGGGTGGGTTCAAGGTGATGCCCGACGATGTGCGGGCCGCGCTGGAGAGCCACCCGGCGGTGCGGGGTGCCGCGGTGATCGGCCGGGCCGACGACCGGCTCGGGGAAACCCCGGTGGCCATGGTGGAACTGCGTCCCGGCGCGGCGGCCACCGGCGAGGAACTGGTGGACTATCTGGCCGGCCGGCTGGCCCGCTACGAGATCCCCACCGACCTCGCGATCGTGGACGCGATTCCGCGAACGCCCTCGGGGAAGGCCGATCTGGGTGCGGTCCGCGAGCACTTCGGCTGTCGTGTCTGACACCGTCGCAACGCTGCTGGCCGCCCGCGCCCACCGGGGCGGGCACCCGCTGCTGATCTGTGACGATCGGACGCTGTCCTATGCCGAGGCGGACCGCCGTTCCGCCGAGTTGGCCGCCGGCCTGCTCACCCTGGGCGCCGGGAAGGGCACTCACGTGGGCGTGCTGTATCCGAACGGGCCCGAGTTCGTGGTGGCCATGCTCGCCGCGGCCCGCATCGGTGCGGTGGTGGTGCCGTTCTCCACCTTCGCCACCGCCGCCGAACTGCGCACCCAGCTGCTGGACAGCGATGTGTCGATCCTGCTGTCCGCCGGCTCCTACCGTAGCCACGACTACCGGGCCCGGCTGGCGGACACCGCCGGCCTGCCGTGCCTGCGTCACGTGTTCTTCGAGCCGCCCACCGCCCGCGTCACCGATGCGCTGCCCGCCATGGAAGCCGATGTGGACGGCTGCGATGTGCTGGCGATCATCTACACCTCCGGGTCCACCGGCGCACCCAAGGGCGCGGTGCACACCCACGCCGGACTGCTCGGGCACCAGCGCAACCTCAACCAGATCCGCGGCCTCGGTCCGTCGGACGTGTTGTTCTGCAATTCACCGTTCTTCTGGATCGGTGGATTCGCGTTCGGTCTGCTCGCCACCCTGACGGCCGGGTCGACGCTGGTGTGCTCCAACGCCACCGACGCCGGCGCCACCCTGGATCTGTTGGAGGCCGTGCGGCCCAACGTCACCAACGGTTTCACCGCCGGCATTGCGCATCTGCCGCGGCACCCCGGCTTCGCCGACCGTGATCTATCCTCGCTGCGGCGCGGGAACCTGTACCCGGTGATGGCGCCGGATGCCCGCCCGGCCGATCCGGAGTTGCGGCACAACATGCTCGGCATGACCGAGGCGGGCGGCGTACTGCTGATCGACGGGGACGAGTCCGACCAGCCCGAGCACCGGCGCGGCAGCTTCGGCCGTCCCGCACCGGGTTTCGAGACCAAGGTGCTCGACACCGGGGAACTGTGCATCCGCGGCCCGTACGTCATGCAGGGGTACTACGGGCGCGCCTGGGAGGACTGCTTCGACGCCGACGGCTGGTTCCACACCGGCGACCTAGTCCGGGTGGACGCCGACGGGTACTTCTACTACCTGGCCCGGGCCGGGTCGATGATCAAGACCGCCGGGGCGAACGTCACGCCCGCCGAGGTGGTCAGGGCCATCGCCGCACAGGGTTTCACCGCGCACGTGGTGGGGCTGCCCGACACCGAACGCGGGCAGATCGTGGCCGCCGTCATCGTCAGCGACGAACCGGTGGACACCGATGCGCTGTGGCGTGCGCTGCGCTCCGAACTGTCGGCCTACAAGGTGCCCCGCCGGTTCGCGGTCTGCCGGCCGGACGAGGTGCCGCTGCTCTCCAGCGGCAAGATCGACATGCCGGCACTGAGGGGACTGTTCGATGACTGACACCATCGACGCGTTGCTGCGGTCGCGGTCCGACGATCCCCGGCCGATGGTCATCGACCCGGACACCAGCATCAGCTACGCCGAACTGGAACGCACCACAGCAGCATTGGCCTCCGGGCTGATCGACGCCGGGATCGGTAAGGGCACCCGGGTGGGCCTGATCATGCAGAACTGCGCGGACTGGGTGCGTATCGCCCTGGCCGCCGGCCGGATCGGAGCAATCCTGGTCCCGCTGAGCACGCTGCTCACCACACCCGAACTCACCGCACAATTGCGTACCGCATCGGTTCAGCACCTGATCGCGGTCGAGGAGTTCCGCGGCCGCCGCTACGTCCCGGATCCGGTGCCGTCGCTGCGGCGGATCTGGACCCCGGCCGAGATCCTGGCCCTGCACGGGGACGCGGCGCCGCCACCGGTGCGGCCCGCCGATCCGCTGGTCATCATGTTCACCTCCGGGAGCAGCGGCGCCCCCAAAGGCGTCCTGCATTCCCATGGCAACGCGCTGGCGGCGACGCGTTCCGGACTGGCCTCCCGCCACGTCACCGAGGACAGCCGACTGTATCTCCCACTGCCCTTCTTCTGGGTCGGCGGATTCGGCACCGGCATCCTCACCGCGCTGCTGGCCGGGGCGACCCTGGTGACCGAACCGATCCCCTCCCCGCAGTCCACCCTGGAACTGCTGCGCCGCGAACGCGTCACGCTGTTCCGTGGATGGCCGGATCAGGCCGTCGCCCTGGCCGAACACCTGGACCGGCAGACCCTGCCCGATCTCCGGATAGGCAGCCTGGAGGCGCTGTTGCCCGAGGCCCTGCGCTCGGCTCCGGGAGCCCGCGCCGCCCTGTTGGGGATGACGGAATCGTTCGGCCCCTACAGCGGGTATCCCGCCGGCCGTGACCTGCCGGAGTCGGCATACGGAAGCTGCGGAAAGCCCTTCCCCGGCATGGACGTACGCATCGCCGATGTGGAGACCGGACGCCCGGTGCCCGCCGGGCAGGTCGGCCAAATCCACATCCGCGGGCCGCATATCCTGCGCGGCATCTGTCGGCGCAGCCGTGCGGAGGTGTTCACCCCGGACGGCTTCTACCCCACCGGCGATCTCGGCTACCTGGACGAGGACGGGTTCCTGTTCTACCGCGGCCGCGCCGACGACATGTTCAAGGTCAGCGGTGCCACCGTGTATCCGGGCGAGGTGGAGCGCGCGCTGCGCACCATCCCCGGCGTGCGCGCCGCCCATGTGACCAATGTGCCCGACGGGCAACGTAATCGGGTCGGGGCCGCGGTCGTCGGCTCGTCGAGCGTCGAGGAACTGCGCGCCGCCGCGCGCGGTGTGCTGAGCGCGTTCAAGATCCCCACCGTCTGGTTGCTGCTCGACGATGACGACGCAATCCCGCGCGGGGCCACCGGCAAGGTCGACAACGTCGCGTTGCGGGCGCTGCTGGCGGCTCAGCCCTGATCCCGCCACGGCGCCAGGAGTAGTTCGCACGCCAGGCGCACGTCGGCAACCGCCGCGGCGGTATCGAGTTCCCCGGCGGTCGCCCAGGTCAGGATGCCGTACATGCACTGCTCGACCATCCGGACCAGGCGGCGGTCCTGTGCGGTGGGTTCGTCGATCCCGGCGATCGCCAGGATGCGCTGCGGCATCACCGGATCGGCACGGGTCTCGGCGCCGGAGCGGATCACGTTGACCGACACCAGCATTGCCCGGGCCAGCCGCGGCTCGGCGAGCAGGTCGGCGGCCGCGGCGCCGAGGAAGTCGCGGACGGCGACCACCGGGTCGGCCGGGATGCCGCCCGGTGGCGGCAGAGCCGCGACGGAGGAGGCCAGGGTGGCGGCGAACAGGTGGTGCTTGGACGGGTAGTACCGGTACAGCGTGCCCAACGCGACGCCCGCCTCCACGGCGACATCGGACATCTGGACCCGCTCCAGCCCGTGCAGCGCACCCAACCGGCGCGCCGCATGCAGGATCGCGGCGTTGCGGGCCAGCTGTCGAGGTGTCGACGCGTGGCCCGGGTCGCGGGGCGTTCCGATCCGGGGCATGGGCTCCGATCCTCACACAAAACTAGAATTAATTCTATAAATCCGTCTCGGGGTGCTACAACGGAACCATGACCACCGACGCCGCCCCCGCCTTCGACACCACCAAGTACGGACCGTGGGCCGTGATCACCGGCGGCTCCGAGGGTGTCGGGGCGGCGTTCGCGCAGCTGCTGGCCGCCGCGGGGATGCAGCTACTGCTGGTGGCGCGCAAGCCCGGACCGCTGGAGGAGACCGCGCAACGCTGCCGCGAGTCCGGGGTGCAGGTCCGCACCCTGAGCACCGACCTGTCCGACCCAGCCTCGGTTCGGGCAGTCGCCGACGCGGTGGCCGACGTCGAGGTGGGCCTGCTGATCCACAACGCGGGCGCCAACACCCATAGCGCCCCGTTCCTGGACGGCGACCTCGACGCATTCCAACAGGTCATCGACCTCAACGTGACGACCCCGCTGGCGTTGGTGCACCATTTCGGCGCCCCGATGCGCGAGCGGCGCCGCGGCGGCATCCTGTTGGTCGGCTCGGTGGCGGGCTACCTGGGCTCCAACCGGCACACCGTGTACGGCGGGGTGAAGGCCTTCGGCCGGATCTTCGCCGAAAGCCTGTGGCTGGAATTGCGCGGGCATGACGTCGACGTCCTCGAACTCGTCCTCGGTGTCACCCGGACCCCGGCCATGGAGCGCGTCGGCCTGAACTTCGACGTCCCGGGGATGGCGGTGTCCGAACCCGAGGAGGTCGCCCGGGAGGGGCTCGCCGCGCTCGGCCACGGGCCCGTGCACGTGGTCGAGAAGCACGCGAAGGTGGCGCTGGCCCATGGCAATCCGGACCGCGCCGCGACGATCCTGCGCACCGACGAGGTGATGCGCAAACTGATCGGGCAGGCGGGCCGGTGAGGCTGGGCCTGTCCACCCCGGTGGTCATCCAGCAGCCGGGTATCGCCTCGCCGTGGGAGCGCGACGCCGGACCGGCGGAACTGGCGGCGATCGCGGCGGCCGCCGACGATCTCGGATTCGAGTACCTGACCTGTTCCGAACACGTCGGCATCCCGGCCGAGGCCGCCGACACCCGCGGGTCGGTGTACTGGGATCCGCTGGCCACCTTGTCGTTTCTGGCCGCGCACACCCGGCGCATCCGGTTGGTCACCTCGGTGCTGGTGCTCGGCTACCACCACCCGGTCGCGTTGGCGAAGCGGTACGGGACGCTGGACCGGCTCAGTGGCGGCCGCACCATCCTGGGTGTCGGGGTCGGGTCGCTGCGCGAGGAGTTCGATCTGCTCGGCGCGGAGTGGGCTGACCGCGGCGCCGAGGCGGACGCCGCGCTGCGCCGGCTGCGGGCGGCCTGGGGACAACCCGTCGTGGCGGGCTTGGCCATCGAACCGCATGCCGGCACAACCGATCTGACGGTGTGGGTGGGCGGGCGCACGCTGCGCTCGCTGCGCCGGGCGGTCGAACTCGGTGACGGCTGGATGCCGTTCGGCCTCTCCCCCGACACCATCACCGACTACCTCGCCCGGCACCCGGCGCCGGCCGGCTTCGACGTGGTGCTGTCCACCGGGCGGCCCTGCGACCCGCTCGGTGACCCGGCCGGCACCCGCCGCCAACTGGAGCGGCTCCGCGATGCCGGCGCCACCGTGGCGACCTGTGTGCTGCGCGCCGACAATGCAGACCATTACCGCGAACAGCTCAGTGCCCTCTACGAGATCGGACATCCGCTATGACTTCCCGCGACGCGACCCCCGACGACGCCACCCTGGAGACCCGTCTGGGCGCACTCGAACAACAGGTCCGCGCTCTCGCCGATCAGGTTGCCATCACGCAGCTGATCGCCTCCTACGGGCCGCTGGTCGACGCCGGCTCCCCCGACGAGGTCGCCGCGCTGTGGAGCGAGGACGGCAGCTATCAGGTCGAGGGTTGGCACATGCGCAGCCGCGCCGACGTGCACGCCATGGTGGCCTCCGACGCCCACCAGAACCTGATCGCCGGGGGCGCAGCGCATTTCCTCGGGCCGGCGCAGGTGAACGTGCGGGGTGACGATGCCTATGCGGTGTGCGAGTCGCTGCTGGTGCGCCGGCGTGAGGAACGCTGGGTGGTGGCGCGGGCCGGGGCGAACCACTTCACGCTGCGCCGGACCGACGGCCGCTGGCAGATCACCCGCCGGGTCACCCGCGCCCTCACCGGGGACCTGGACGCCCGCGCCCTGCTCACCGCGGGGCCGCTGGACTAGACGATGCCGGCCGCCCGCAGATCCTCGATCTCGGCGGCGCTGTAGCCGATCTCGGTGAGCACGTCCGCGGTGTGCTCACCGAGCAGCGGCGCCCGGTAACGGATGGTGCCCGGGGTGGCCGACATCCGGAACGGGGTCTCGATGATCGGCACATCGCGCGGGGCGCCGGGAAACGGCACCCGCTGCAGGTAGCCCATCGCCGCGATGTGCGGATCGTCGAGCACCTCCTGCGTCGAATACAGCGGTGCGGCGGGCATTTTCGCCTTGTCCAGCAGCTCGAGCACCTCGGCCTTGGTCTTGTCGGCGCACCACTGGGCCATGATGTCGTTGAGGATGTCGCCGTTGACCCAGCGGGTGTCGTCGTCGGCGAACCGCAGGTCGTCGAACAGGTCTTCTCGCCCCACGAGCCGACACCAGCGTTTGAACATCGGCTGACCGGCGACCTGCAGCAGCACCCATTGGTCGTCGGCGGTGCGGTACAGATCGCACGGCGCCACCGAGCCACCCTGATTGCCCATTCGGGGCTTGTCGCGTTGCAGCAGTTCGCGTTCGATCAGGAAGGCGTTGGACAGCATCAGCGCGGTGGGCAGCAGCGCCGCCTCGACGTGCTGCCCCTCGCCCGTGCGGTCGCGGTGATAGAGCGCCATCATGACGCCGATGGCCAGGGTGAGTGCGGTGCCGAAATCGGCGTAGGGGACCACGGTTCGGATCGGTTGATCCGGCAGGCCTTGCCGGTACACCGCCCCCGACATCACCTGCCCGGCCCCGTCGAAGCCGATTTTGTCGCTGTACGGGCCGCCCTCCCCGTAGGCGGTGGCGCTGGCCAGGATGATGTCCGGCTTGATCGCCCTGAGGGTTTCGTAATCCAGCCCGCTGGCTCGCATCCCGGCCGCCGGCATGTTGGCGATGACGATGTCTGCTTCCGCGACCAGCCTGCGGGTGATCTCGGCGCCCTCGGGGGTGGTGGAGTCCAGGGTCAGCGAACGCTTGTTGCGGTTGCACTGCAGGAAGGTGCCGCCCTCGCCGCCTTCGGTGACGGCCTGCACCCAGCGGTCCTCGCCGCCCTCGCGTTTCTCCACTCGTAGGACGTCGGCGCCCATATCGGCCAGGATCGCGCTGCACCATGGCGCGGCGATGAACCGGCCGTAGTCGAGCACCCGAATCCCGTCGAGAACGCCTGGCATGCCTGCACCCATCGCCGTCGAATAATGCACTGTAAGTATTACAGTATGGTGGTGGCTCGGCCTGACTCACGGGTCGGCTCCCCCGTCCGGTCCCAGCAGTTCCTCCGGGTGGAAGTGGTGGTTGAGGGTGTCGCCGCCGGTGTCCATCAGTGGTGGTGGGTGCCAGTGGGTGCGTCCGGTTTGTTTGTCGATGCGGGTGGTCCAGCCCATTTCGGCCAGCCGGTTGTCGGGTCCGCAGCCCAACGCCAGGTCCGGGGCGTCGGTGCGCCCGCCGTTCTTCCAGCTCGGGTCGGCGTGATGGGCCTGGCAGTGACAGGCGGCTTTGGTGCAGCCGGGCCGGGTGCAGCCGCGGTCGCGGTTGTAGAGCAGTAGGCGTTGGGCTTTGGACGCGAGGCGTTTGGTGCGGCCCAGGTAGAGCGGTTCGGCGGTGTGTTCCCGGTAGACCACCAGGTAGTGGTAGGCCTGTTCGGCGAGCCGGATCAGATCCGGCATGGGCATCAGGGTGCCGGTCCCGGTGACCGCGATTCCCGCCCCGGCTTCGAGTTCGGCCAGGGTGGTGGAGACGACGACGGTGATCGGGATGCCGTTGTGTTGGCCGAGGTTCTTGGCCATCAGGGCATCACGGAAGATGGCCTTGAACGCGTCGTGCAGGCGTTGGGAGCGGCTGCGGGTGTCCCCGGCGGCGAGGTCGGCCAGGGCGCCGAAGTCGGTGGGGTGGTTCGGGTCGGAGGAGTCCATGGCGGGCGCGATGGGAGGCTCGCCGTCGGCCAACGCCGCGAGGCCGTCGTCGTCTGTGGTGGTGTCATCGGCCGGGGGCTCTTCTTCCCTCTCGTCCGTCTCGGTATCTGCGGGGTCGCACTCCCGCGGGCAGGGCTCTTCGTGGTCGATCGGGTCCGGGTTGAGCTTGGGCTCTGGATCATCGGGGTTGTTGACCCCGGGTTGGGCCCAGACCTGTTGTGCGGTGGCGATATAGGCGGCCAACTCCGCGTCCACCCACCCGGTGATGCGCACCAGCCCGTCTGGATCCTGCGGGCCCAAAGTGATCCCCCGCTTATGCCGGGCCTCATCCGGGCCGTCGCCGTCCTGGTTGAGTTTGTAGAGCACCCGCTGGGCGGCTTCACGCAAGGCTTCCGGGAAGGTGGTCTTGCCGGCGGTGACCAGTGCGGCCTCCAACCTCGCGATCCCCGTCCCCGACATGCGCCCCGACACCGATTTCAGCAGCGACCGGATCACCGCGACATGCCCGACGCTGATGCTGCCCTCGGTCAACGCCGCCGCACACGCCGGCAGCGCCGGCTCCAACGGCTGCCCGCCGATGGCGTGCCGCGGCCCCAACAACTCGGCATCCCGCACCCGCCGCCCCGCCTCGGCGCGGGACAGCCGCATCCGGGTGGCCAACACATCCACCCACGACTTCCCGCCGATCTCATGCACGGACGCGCGCGCCATCAGCGCGGCCTGGATCCGGTGCCCGACCATCTCCTCGGCGCGGGCACGCCGTTCGCGTTCGGACTGGATGGCCAACAACTCCGCCGTGTCGAAGGCGGTGAAATCGGCATCCAACAGCGCCTTGGTCGACGCAGCGTGATCGGCCAGTGCATGCTGCACCGTCTCCCGACCCGCCACCGCGCCGCTCTTCATGATTAGAACGTATGTGCGACTACCGACAGAAAACGGCAGAATGTGACACCAGAGACCAAAGAGTCCAAAGAAATTTCTGAGGCTGGTTTGTCGCTCGAATGTCGCTACTAGGTGGGCACTGACATAGCCACCCCGGAGACTCAGCCGAGCGCGAGCACCCTCCGCAGGAACGTCACCTGATCGCTGACGGTCTTGTCGAACCACTCATTGCCCGGCCACACGTCGAAGTGGTCGCAGGCGTAGCGGTGCACCTGGGCGCGGGCCAGCTCGGCGGTCTTGGCCACCGAACCCGCGGGCACGAACCGGTCGAAGTCGCCGATCTGCACCAGTACCGGGCAGCTCAGCCGCTTGGCCGCGGACTTCACGCGCAGCCGGCCCAGCTCCATCCCGACCGACGCGTCGATCTCGTTGCGCCAGGTCGGTCCCGCCATCGCCAGATAGCTCTCGTAGGCGCCCGAAAGGGTCAGCGCTCCGGGCTCACCGGGGCGCCCGACGATCGGCATCATCGTCGCGGCACCACCGCGGGCCGTCGAGAACCTGCTGCGCACCCCGGTCGCGGTCCAGCGCACCGCGGTGAGCACGTCCCGCTCCCCGATGGCGGCCCGGCCGGCGGCCAGCCCACTGGTCAACGGCGTCAACGCGATCACCGCGGCGATGTCGGACCGGTCTGCGGCCACCTGCAGCACGTGGCCACCGGACATGGACGCACCCCACAAGGCGACACGGTCGACGCCCGGCAGGTCCTGGGCCGCGGCGATGGCGCTGTGGAAGTCGGCGATCTGGCGCTCCAGCGAGATCGTCTGCCGTGGCTCACCGTCGGAGGCCCCGAAGCCCCGATAATCGAAGGCCAGCACGTCGATGCCGGCCTCGGCGAACCGTTCAGCGAAGGGCTCCAGCCCGGAATCCTTGGTGCCGCCGAAGCCGTGCGCGATCACCACGACGGGCCGCGGGCGATCCCCATCCGAGCGGAAATGCCATCCACTGCAGCGGGTTCCGTGCGAATCGAAGGAAATGTCCCGGTAAGTCATCGTCGCTCTCCGTAGATCGTACTCAGCCATATCGCGGCCGCTCCGTCGATCAGCTGATCTCGCGTCAGCCGACCACCGAAGAGGAACCGCTCCACCATCCGGTCGTTGAATTCCAGTAGCACCGCTGCGAGCACCTCCGGATCGGGTGAATCCTCGGCCCGCTCGGCGCGGATCAGCTCCGTCACCGACGGCTTGAACGCGTCGCGGCCGTCGTCCCAGATCCGCCGGATGGTCAGACTGGAACCCCGCGCCTCCAGCATGGCGCTGAACACGTGCCGGTACCGGTCCGCGCTGTCGAACAACCCCTCCAGCATGGTGTAAACCCGATCACGCGGATTCCCACCGCCGGACGTGAATTCGTCGCTGACGACGAAGACCTCCGCCACCAGTCGCTCGACCAGTGCGGCCACCGCGGCCGCCTTGTTCTCGAAGTAGAAATAGAAGGCCGAGCGCGTGACCCCGGCCTGCGCGGTGATCTCGGCGACATTGACCGCGTCGAGGCTGGATTCCTGCAGCCAGCTGTCCAGGGCGTCCAGGATGGCCTCCCGACGCTCGTCGCTGCGCAGTGTCGGTCGGCGGTCGGTCGGCGATCTCATACCGGGATGAGTTCCGGCCGGGCCGCCGCGGCCCGCCTGATGCCGGCCGGGATCTCCTTGGTGCGGATGTCATGTTCGTAGTAGAAGTAGTCGACCTGCTGGGTGTGCCGGGCGCGGTTGGTGCAGTGCCCGGCGTGCAATTGCTGATCGGCGTCGATCACCCGCTCCATCTCGGCCACCGGTGGCAGCGCGTACCGGCCGGAGGCATAGGCCGCCAGCAACCGGGACTGGCACTCCACGAACGGGAACAGCGTCGGGATGGCCTGCGCGAAACCGATGAACACCAGGTCCTCGAACCCGGGCTTGAACATCCGCTTGTACAACCGGATCTGGTTCTCCGGCGCGCTGATCAGGTCGGGGTCGAAGAACGGGAAGGTGATGTTGTAGCCGGTGGCGTAGATGATCACGTCGAACACATCGGAGGTGCCGTCGTCGAAGTGCACGGTGTCCCCGTCCAACCGCGATACGTTCGGCTTCGGGATCACGTCACCGGAGCCCAGCCGCAGCGGGAGTTCCACCGATTGGGTCGGATGCGCCTCGAACAGTTTGTGATTGGCCGGCGGCAGACCGTATTTGGTCGGATCGGCGCCCACCAGCGGGGCGAATGCCTGTGCGGCTTTGCGCTGCCAGGACAGCGGCAGATACGGCGTCGTCTTGAAGATCTTGTCCCCGGGTTGTCCGGCAAGGTATTTCGGCACGATCCAGGCGCTGGACCGGGTGGACAGCGTCACCTTGTTCTGCAACGTCTTCGACGACAGCTCGACGGTGATGTCCGCGGCGCTGTTGCCGATCCCGACCACCAGGATCCGTTTCCCGGTCAGCGCCAGCGGGGTCTGCGGGTCGACGTAGTGGTGCGAGTGGATCGACTCACCGGTGAACTCGCCCGGGAAGTCGGCCCATCGCGCATCCCAGTGATGCCCATTGCCGACCACCAGCAGGTCGAATTCGCGGGTCGTCCCGGCCTGGTCCTCGATCAGCCATCCCCCGCCGGGGCGCGGACGGGCGTGCCGCACCGCATTGTTGAACTCGATGTTCTCCAGCAGGCCGAACGCCTCGGCGTAGGAGTCCAGGTAGGCCTTGACATCACTGTGGTGCGGGAACGACGGGTAGTGCTCGGGCATCGGAAAGTCCTTGAACGACAACCGATGCTTGGAGGTGTCGATGTGCAGCGACCGGTACGCGCTGCTCAGGCCGTTGGGGTTGCCGAATGCCCAGTTGCCGCCGATCCGGTCGGACATCTCGAAGGTGGTGTAGGGAATCCGGTAGTCCTTGAGCATCTTGCCCGCGGTCAACCCGCTGATCCCGGCACCGATGATCGCCGTCCGCGGCTGGCTTGGCACCACAGTCACTCCTCGGGGTCGCTGTGACGCAGAACAGTACCGAGACCAGCTGACACACGTCAACAACTTCTGACGCACGTCAAATCGGTGCGATGACCCCCAGCGAGGTCAGGTGCTCGCACAGTGGGGCCACCCCGATGGTGAAGTGCTCCGCCATCGCCGCCCGGGCCTCATCCGGATCCCGGTTCTCGAACGCCGCGATCACCCGCCGGTGATCTTTGATCGACTGCGTCGGCCAGCCCGGCAGCGTCGGGAACACCGACTCCGGCTGATAGCGGGTGATCCCGGACATGAACAGGGTCAGCTTGGGTGAGTCCGCGGCGACGTTGATCAGCCGGTGGTACTCGTGATTGAGCCGCACCGTGCGCTCCGGATCGGAGTCCCCGTAGGCCCGCTCCAGTTCGTCCTGAATCCTCTTGAGCTCGGAAAGCTGTTCGGCGGTGATGTTCTCGGCCGCCCGCGCGGCGAGTTCCCCCCCGACGTAGGCCTGCACCTGGGCGACATCGGCCAGATCGCGGGCG
The DNA here is from genome assembly GCA_900078775.1 of Mycolicibacterium aurum. Lineage (GTDB taxonomy): Bacteria > Actinomycetota > Actinomycetes > Mycobacteriales > Mycobacteriaceae > Mycobacterium > Mycobacterium aurum_A. Next base: position 846,865 of record LT549889.1, on the reverse strand, counting down.
GTGAACTCCAGCACCATGAACCCGCGCCGGGGGTGCTGTACCAGCAGCCCCTCGGCGCGCAGGTTCAGCAGCGCCTCCCGCACCGGGGTGACGCTGATCCCGAGATCGGCGGCCAGCTGGTCGAGCCGCAGATACTCCCCCGCCCGGTAGGTGCCGTCGAAGATCCGGCGGCGCACCACCCGGGCGACGTCATCGGACAGTTGCGGGCGGGCCGCGAACTCCGAGTTAGATCCGATACTCATCGAGCAGGTTCTTGCTGATGATCGTCTTCTGGATCTCGCTGGTGCCCTCACCGATCAACAGGAACGGCGAATCCCGCATCAGCCGCTCGATCTCGTACTCCTTGGAGTAGCCGTAGCCGCCGTGGATCCGGAACGCCTGCTGGGTGACCTCCGCGCAGTACTCGCTGGCGAGGTATTTCGCCATACCGGAAGCCACGTCGTTGCGATCACCGGAGTCCTTCAACCGGGCCGCGTTGACCATCATCAGGTGCGCGGCCTCGACCTTGGTGGCCATCTCGGCGAGCTGGAAGGCGATCGCCTGGTGACCGGCGATCGGCTTACCGAACGTCTCCCGTTGCTGCGCATAGCGAATCGCCAACTCGAACGCCCGCAGTGCGACCCCGCAGGCCCGCGCCGAGACATTCACCCGGCCGACCTCGACACCGTCCATCATCTGGAAGAAGCCCTTACCGGGCACCCCGCCGAGCACATCACCGGCCGACGCCCGGTAACCGTCGAAGATCAGCTCAGTGGTGTCGATGCCCTTGTAGCCCAGCTTGTCCAGCTTGCCCGGGATGGTCAGCCCGGGCAGCACCTCACCGAATCCGGCCGGCTTCTCGATCAGGAACGCGGTCAGGTTGCGGTGCGCCTTGTCCGCTCCCTCATCGGTTTTCACCAGTGCTGCCACCAGCGTCGAACTGCCACCGTTGGTCAGCCACATCTTCTGGCCGGTGATGGTGTAGTTCCCGTCCGCGTCGCGGACCCCCTTGGTGCGGATCGCGGCGACGTCGGACCCCAGCTCCGGCTCGGACATCGAGAACGCGCCGCGCACCTCGCCGGTGGCCATCCGCGGCAGGTAGTGCTGCTTCTGCTCGTCGGTGCCGTGCTGGCGGATCATGTACGCGACGATGAAGTGGGTGTTGATCACCCCGGAGACGCTCATCCAGCCACGCGCCAACTCCTCCACGCACAGCGCGTAGGTCAGCAGCGACTCGCCGAGACCGCCGTACTCCTCGGGAATCATCAGCCCGAACAGGCCCATCTCCCGCATCTGGTCGACGATCTGCTGCGGGTAAGTGTCCGAATGCTCCAACTCCTGGGCGTTCGGGATGATCTCCTTGTCCACGAACTGGCGTACGGTGGCGACGATCTCGGCCTGCACGTCGGTCAGGCCGGGAGTCTGGGCGAGTTTGGTCATTCAGCAATCCGTTCGAATACGGCGGCCAGGCCCTGGCCGCCACCGATGCACATGGTCTCCAACCCGTATCGCGCATCGCGCAGTTCCAGCTCGCGGGCCAGGGTGGCGAGCATCCGCCCGCCGGTCGCGCTGACCGGATGCCCGAGCGAGATGCCCGAGCCGCGCACGTTGGTGCGCTCCAGATCGGCGTCGGTGAACTGCCATTCGCGCATGCAGGCCAACGCCTGCGCGGCGAACGCCTCGTTGAGTTCGACGATGTCGATATCGGCGAGCTTGAGCCCGGCGTTATCCAGCGCCTTCGCGGTGGCCGGCACCGGCCCGATGCCCATGACGTTGGGGGCCACCCCGGCCAGCCCCCAGGAGGCCAGCCGGACAAGGGGTTTGAGCCCCAGTTCGGTGGCGCGTTCGCGGGTGGTGACGATGCACATGGAGGCGGCGTCGTTCTGGCCGCTGGAGTTGCCGGCGGTCACGGTGGCGTCCGGATCGCTCTTGCCCAGCACCGGACGCAGCTTGGCCAGCGCTTCGACGGTGGTGTCCGCACGCGGGTGTTCGTCCACGGAGATCACCTGCTCGCCCGCCCGGGAGGACACCGTGACCGGGATGATCTCCTCGGCCAGCACCCCGCTGGTCTGCGCGGCGATCGCCTTCTGGTGCGAGCGCACCGCGAGTTCGTCCTGCTCGGCGCGGGAGATGCCGTACTGGCGGCGCAGGTTCTCCGCGGTCTCCAGCATGCCGCCGGGCACCGGGTAGTTCTTGCCGCCGGCGGTGACCCGGCCGCGGGCCAGACCGTCATGGATCTGCACGCCGGTGCGGGCGCCGCCCCAGCGCATGTCGGTGGAGTGGAAGGCCACATTGCTCATCGACTCGGCACCACCGGCGATCACCAGATCATTGCTGCCACTGGCCACCTGCAGGCAGGCCTGGATGACGGCCTGCAGGCCCGATCCGCAGCGGCGGTCGATCTGCATGCCGGGCACCGTGATCGGCAGGCCGGCGTCCAGAGCGACCACCCGGCCGATCGCCGGTGCCTCGCTGGAGGGATAGCAGTGTCCGAGGATGACGTCCTCGATCGCGTCGGCGGGCACGCCGGTGCGCTTCAGCAGGCCTTGCAGTGCCGCGACACCGAGGTCGACGGCGGTGAGGGACTTGAACATGCCGCCGTAGCGGCCGATCGGGGTGCGGACCGGCTCGCAGATGACGGCTTCCCTGGTGAACTCGGTCATCTAGATGTGCCGCCCGCCGGTCACTTCGAGCACGGTGCCCGTCATGTAGGAGGACAGGTCCGAGGCCAGGAACAGGGCCACCGAGGCGACCTCGCTGGGTTCGGCGGCGCGGCCCATCGGGATCTCGGCCAGCTTCTGGTCCCAGATCCGTTGTGGCATGGCCTCGGTCATGGCAGAGCGAATCAGGCCGGGCTGGATCGCGTTGACCCGCACGCCGAGGTGGGCAACCTCTTTGGCGGCCGCCTTGGTCAGGCCGACGATGCCGGCCTTGGCGGCCGAGTAGTTGGTCTGGCCGACCAGGCCGACCTTGCCGGAGATCGACGAGATGTTCACGATGGCACCGCTTTTGGCTTCCCGCATGATGCCGGCGGCCAACCGGGTGCCGTTCCAGGAGCCCTTCAGGTGCACGGCGACGACCTGATCGAACTGTTCCTCGGTCATCTTGCGCATGGTGGCGTCCCGGGTGATACCGGCGTTGTTGACCATGATGTCCAGGCTGCCGAAGGTGTCCACGGCCGCCCCGACGAGCGCCTCCACCTCCGCGGCCTCGACCACGTTGCAAGACACCGCCTTGGCGACCGACGGCCCGCCCAGCTTGGCGACGGCGGCCTCGGTGGCGTCCAGATTCAGGTCGCCGAGCACCACACGGGCGCCCTCCGCCACGAACCGTTCGGCGATCGCGAACCCGATCCCCTGCGCACCCCCGGTGATCACCGCGGTGCGGCCGTCAAGCAGACCCATGCCAGCCCATCCCTTTCCTGACGGCCCCGCCTTGGGGCCTGGCGTCAAACATAAAATATGATATTTGTTGTATCAAATCACCCGACCGTTTGTCGCATCAATCCAGGAGTCGCCGCTGATGGCCGCCAATCCGACCGCCGTGTCCGACGAAGACTTCGCCGACATCCTCGCCGCCACCCGGCAGTTCGTCCGCAATCAGGTGGTCCCGCGCGAGCTGGAGATCATGGCCGGTGACCGGGTGCCCGACGACATCCGCGAGCAGACCAAGGAGATGGGCCTGTTCGGCTACGCGATCCCGCAGGAGTGGGGTGGGCTGGGCCTCAACCTGGCCCAGGACGTCGAGCTGGCCATGGAGTTCGGCTACACCAGCCTGGCGCTGCGTTCGATGTTCGGCACCAACAACGGCATCGCCGGGCAGGTGCTCGTCGGCTTCGGCACCGATGAGCAGAAGTCCCGGTGGCTCGAAGGCATCGCCTCCGGCGCGGTGGTCGCCTCCTTCGCGCTGACCGAGCCGGGCGCCGGTTCCAATCCGGCGGGCCTGCGCACCAAGGCCGTCAAGGACGAAGACAGCTGGGTGATCACCGGTCAGAAGCGGTTCATCACCAACGCCCCCAACGCCGATCTGTTCGTCACCTTCGCCCGCACCCGCCCGGCCGACGCCGACGGCGCCGGGATCGCGGTCTTCCTGGTGCCCGCCGACTCCCCCGGCGTCACCATCGGCGCCAAGGACGCCAAGATGGGCCAGGAGGGGGCCTGGACCGCCGACGTCAGCTTCGACGAGGTCCGTGTCGGCCCCGACGCGCTGGTCGGCGGCAGCGAAGATGTCGGCTACCGGGCGGCGATGACGTCGCTGGCCCGTGGCCGGGTGCACATCGCCGCGCTCGCCGTGGGCGCCGCGCAGCGCGCCCTCGACGAATCGGTGGCCTACGCCGCCACCGCGACCCAGGGCGGTACGCCGATCGGCGACTTCCAGTTGGTGCAGGCCATGATCGCCGACCAGCAGACCGGCGTGATGGCCGGCCGGGCCCTGGTCCGGGAGGCGGCGCGGCTGTGGGTCACCGAGGAGGACCGGCGCATCGCACCGTCCTCGGCGAAGCTGTTCTGTACCGAGATGGCCGGCAAGGTCGCCGATCTGGCCGTGCAGATCCACGGCGGCAGCGGCTACATGCGTGAGGTGGCGGTCGAGCGGATCTACCGCGAGGTGCGACTGCTGCGTCTCTACGAGGGCACCAGCGAGATCCAGCGGCTCATCATCGGCGGCGGACTGGTGAAGGCCGCGCAGCGCAACGCCAAGGCGTCCCACTGACAGCGGCCGTGAAACACCGAAGGCCTCGGGCGAACCCGAGGCCTTCTGCCGTACCCGACGGAACGTCAGGCGATGTAGCGAATGATCGACTCCGCAACGGCCGCAGGCTTTTCCGAGCCCTCGATCTCGACGGTGATGGTCACCGTGGACTGCGCGGCACCCTGGAGCTGGGTGACGTCGTTGACCACGCCGCGGGCGCGCACCCGGGCGCCCACCTTCACCGGGGTGATGAACCGGACCTTGTTGTAGCCGTAGTTGACCGCCAGCGAGATGCCCTCCACCGAATACAGCTGATGGTTGAAGTGCGGCAACAGCGAGAGGGTCAGCAGACCGTGGGCGATGGTCCCACCGAACGGCCCGTCCTTGGCGCGCTCGGGGTCGACGTGGATCCACTGGTGGTCCTCGGTCGCATCGGCAAACTTGTTGACCCGCTCCTGGCTGATCTCCAGCCACTCCGTCGGCCCCAGTTCGGCCCCCTGGGCTTCCACCAACTCGTCGAGATTCTTGAAAACCTGCACTGCTCCTCCTCCGGTAGCGCGGTCGACTTTTCAAGGTTCATGCATAGTCTGTAATCCGGACGGGTCGGACACCGGGTCCCGGCAACGCCGAGCCGGCCCGCCGCCGGGATGGCCGGGAATGCCGACCGAGTCGCCGGATGCGCGATCGATATAGAAAACTCCGCGCACGGCAAATGATATTTGCCAAATCTAACGAGTTAGCCAATTTCTTACCGGATAACCACTATGCGCAGTTAACTCGTATCGTTGCCAAATCTGCACCTATGCTCGGCCAGCAATGAATTGTCGGGCCCGGTGTGAAATTGCCGCTGGTATCTGACCTGGATATAGCGATACTTAACTCCACTATTCGAATAACTCCCAGGAACGTACCCCGATAAGGGCCTACGGTCCTGCAACTGATCGGTGGGTCCGGGAATGAGCGTGTCTGTCGCCGAAACCGCGTTTCGCGGACTGCCCGACAATGCATCCGCACAGTGGTGGGATCGAACATCCCAATGCACCCTCGTGCTGTCCACCCCCGCGGCCGAACCCGAGCTGTGGGATGACTTCATCGAGGGCGCTTTGCGCAGTTACCGCAAACACGGGGTGGAACGCGCCATCGATCCGGGCACACTCGTCGACCCCGTCGCCACGTCACTGTTCCTCGCCGCGGTCGACGACGCCGGCCAGGTGGTCGGCGGCGTCCGCGCACAGGGCCCCTATCGCGAGGCCGAGGAGAGCCATGCGATCGTCGAGTGGGCCGGACAGACTTCACTTCCGCTGGTGCGCAAGATGATCGAGGATCGCCTGCCCTTCGGCGTGGTGGAGATCAAGACCGCCTGGTCCGATGACCGGTTCCCCCACAGTCGCGCGCTCACCCCGGTCTTGGCGCGTATGCCATTGCACGCCACCTTCATCCTCGGCGCGAAATTCGCCATGGCCACCGCCGCGGCACACGTCCTGGACAAATGGCGTTCCTCGGGCGGCGTCGTCGCCACCCGCATCCCGGCCACGCCCTACCCCGACGAACGCTACGAAACCAAGATGATGTGGTGGGATCAGGCCGAGTTCACCAGAACCGCAGAGCCGCAACAGATCACCGCCACCCGCGCCGAGAACCGCGTGCTGCTGCCACTGCTCGACGACGTCGGCGCATACGGGGAGGCCCTGCCGGCCGGAGTCTGATCGGCGGCGGATACCGCCGGTACCGCCGACGAGCAGGTGCGCCACGACCGCCGGAGGTCACCGATGTGCGCCGGTGTCTGCAATAGACTCTGCGGGGCTGACCGGAACCCGCCGGCGGCCAGGTGCCGGAGCGATACCGCGACGCGCCCAACACTGCGTATTGCCGGGGCCGTGCACCGCGTGCGGCGCCGACCAGGTGCGTCACACAGAGAGGTCTAGGTGCCCCGCAGCCTCGAACTCGTCGTCACCGCGGTCGCCACCCGTCTGATCGCCGTCGACGCCGCCACCGTCACCGGCGTCAGCCAGCAGGTTCTTGCCGAACTGGTGACGTACTTCGGTGTCGACTCCAGCTTCCTGCGCCACCACGACCACACCGTTCATGCCACACGCCTGATCGCACAGTGGCCGCCCCGTCCGCTCGACACCCAGCCCGATTCGCGGGCGCTGATCCACTTCGCCGACGCCGAACCGCTGTATGCGCTGAGTGAGACGCTCGCCGAACCGCTGGTGCAGCGGCCGGCGGATGCGTCCACCGGGAGCACCGTGGCCTGCGTGCCGTTGCGCTCCGGTGAGGTGACGACCGGGTTGCTGGGCTTCGTGTCGGCCGGGGACCGCGAGTGGACCTCCGAGGAACTGCATGCCCTGACCGCGATCGCCACCCTGTTCGCGCAGGTCCAGGCCCGGGTGCACGCCGAGGATCGGCTGCGTTTCCTGGCCGAGCACGACGACCTCACCGGATTGCACAACCGCCGGGCCCTGATGGCCCATCTGGACGCCCGGCTGCGGCCCGACCAGACCGGACCGGTCAGCGCGCTGTTCTTCGACCTGGACCGGCTCAAGGCGATCAACGATTATCTCGGCCACTCCGCCGGCGATCACTTCATCCGGGTGCTGGCCGGGCGGCTGGCCGAGGCCGCCGGACCCAGCATGATCGCCCGACTCGGCGGTGACGAGTTCGTGGTCATCCCGGACTCCCCCACCGATGTCACCGCGGCCGAGGCACTCGCCGGCCGGCTGCAGCAGGTGCTGTCCCAGAAGGTGCCGATCGACGGTGAGATGGTCACCCGCACGGTCAGCATCGGGGTCGCCGTCGGGGTGCCCGGCCGGGACTCCACCTCGGATCTGCTGCGGCATGCCGATCAGGCCGTGCTCACCGCCAAGAACTCCGGCGGCAACCAGGTCATCCTGTACTCGGACGCGATCTCTTTGGAGAGCGAGTTCCGTAACGACATCGAGTTGCACCTGCAGAACGTCATCGAGACCGGCGCGCTGTTCCTGCGTTATCTGCCCGAGGTGGATATGCGCACCGGCAAGGTGCTGGCCACCGAGGCGCTGGTCCGCTGGCAGCACCCCACCCGCGGCCTGCTCGCCCCGGACGCGTTCATCGGGGTCGCCGAATCCATCAACCTGGCCGGCGAACTGGGCCGCTGGGTGATGCGCACGGCCTGCGCCGAGTTCGCCCGCTGGCGGGCCAACGGCGTCGGACTCGATGCGGTGCTGCGGGTCAACGTGTCCCCGGTGCAGCTGGTCGCGGACGGTTTCGCCGAATCGGTGGCCGCGATCGTCGCCGAGTTCGGGCTGCCGGCCGGCTCGGTGTGCCTGGAGATCACCGAAAGCATTGTCGTACAAGACCTTGAGGTCACCCGGGTGACGCTGGCCAAGCTGCACGAGGCCGGGGTAAAGGTCGCGATCGACGACTTCGGAACGGGTTACAGCGTGCTGTCCCTGCTGAAATCGCTTCCGGTGGACGCCCTCAAGATCGACAAGAGTTTCGTCCGCGATCTCGGTGCCGACCCGGGAGATCTGGCCATCGTGCGGGCGATCATCGCGCTGGCCGAGGCGTTCGATCTGCAGCTGGTGGCCGAGGGCGTGGAGACCGAGACGGCCGCGACCACGCTGCTACAGCACGGTTGCCACCGGGCGCAGGGGTTCCTGCTCTCGCGCCCGATTCCCGGCGATCAGATGGAGGCGCTGCTGCGCCGCGGTGCGATACCGGTGGACTTCTCCGCCTGATCGGCCAGGCCGGCCTAGGCGTGAGTCGCGGTCAGTACCTCGACCCGGCCGAACCTGCTCGCCGTCAGCCCGACCAGGGCGATCCGGCTGTCCGCGGGCAGGATCCGGTCATCGGGCGGGCACGGGTTCGGGGACGTCACCACGATGCCGACGCGGGCCTGCACCGCCCACGGTCCCTTCGGTAGATCGACCACCACACCGGCGATCTCGCCCTCCTCGAACACGAAACGCTGCAGCGGGCTGTCCTCCACCACATCGATGTCGCGGTCGGCCACCAGCGCGTCCAGCCGCTCGGTGAACGTCCGGTCGGCCGGCCCGGTCTCCTCAAGGGTCAGCACCTCGAACGACGTCTCCCCCGAGGTGCGCATGGTGGTGGTCGGCCAATCGTCGACGCGGGTGAACAACAGGCCGTACGGGGAGGCGATGCAGGTGGCCGCCCACACCCCGAGCCGGGAGCCGACGAACGTCTCGACGTGTGCGCGCCGGGACTTGTCGACCTGGACCTCGCGCAGGGCGCGGACCTGTAGACCGGCGGCACCCTCGGGCAGCGCTTCGGTGGGCAGATCCTCGGCCAGCGCATCGAAGTACGCGGCCGTCTCGGGATCGCCGACCACCGGCAGCCAACCCCGCGTGCCACTGTCGTCGACCGGGGTGACCGCACCGGGACGGACCACCAGGACGTCCAGCCCGGCGTCGGCCGCGGCGACCGCGGCCGCCAGCGTTCCTGGCCCGGCGCCCACCGCGACCATGTCGACCATCTCGTCCCACATACTGCGTTAGCAACCCTTTGATAGCTGTGAAGCGGCACCTGTGCGAAACATATCGACACAGGCAACCGGTGTCCGCACCGATGTCGACCGCTCACATCGAAAGATTCCGAGTAATCCCACTACTGGCGAAGAAGACCGGTCAGCGTGTGAACACGTCAAAAACTTTGCCAGCGCGAATCGCGGCAAGACCACAGCCTAGCACCCGAAACCGTCGCCACCTGCGATGACGCCGTGGCCTACCCGATAGCACCGCCGCGTGGACCGGCCACGTCACAGGCACCCACGGAAGCGATAGATTTCACAACCCGCGATCGAACTGCTACTTATATATCTAAGTTAGACAGCACTCGGAGAGGCAGGCACTCAATGGACTTGAGCTGGTCAGACGCGGACATCGCGTTCCGCGACGAGGTACGCCAGTTCCTGGCGGAGAAGATGACCCCGGAGATCCAGCGCGCCGGACGCCTGATGACCAGCGTGTACAGCGACCACGAGGCGAGCCTGGCCTGGCAGGCGATCCTGCACGAGCGGGGCTGGGCCGCCCCGGCCTGGCCGGTCCAGTACGGCGGCTGTGACTGGAGCCTGACCCAGCACTACATCTTCAGCCGAGAGTCCCAGCTGGCCGGCGCCCCGTCGCTGTCGCCGATGGGCATCCGGATGGTGGCGCACGCGATCGTCAAGTTCGGCACCGAGGAGCAGAAGGACTTCTTCCTGCCCCGCATCCTCACCGGCGAGGTGTTCTTCTGCCAGGGCTACTCCGAGCCGGAGGCCGGATCCGATCTGGCCGCGCTCTCCATGGCCGCCGTGCAGGACGGTGACGATCTGGTCTGCACCGGCAGCAAGATCTGGACCACCCACGCCACCGAGGCCAACTGGATGTTCGCCCTGGTGCGCACCTCCCGCACCGGCAAGAAGCAGCACGGCATCACCTTCGTGCTGCTGGACATGACCACCCCCGGCATCGAGATCCGCCCGCTGGTGATGACCTCCGGCGAGGAGGTCCAGAGCCAGGTGTTCTTCGACGGGGTGCGGATCCCCAAGGCCAACGTGCTCGGCAACATCGACGAGGGCTGGACGGTCGCCAAGTACCTGCTGGAGTTCGAGCGCGGCGGCGGCGCCACCGCACCGGCGCTGCAGGTGATGGCCGAGAACATCGCCGAGGTCGCCACCGAGCAACCGGGACCGGGCGGCGGCAAGCTGATCGACGATCCGGCGTTCGCGGCCAAGCTGGCCGACGCCCGCATCCGCACCGAGGTGCTGGAGATCCTGGAGTACCGGGTGCTGGCCGCGCTGGCCGGCGGCGGGCACCCGGGTGCGGCCTCCTCGATGCTGAAGATCATCTCGACCGAGCTGAGCCAGACGCTGACCGAACTGTCCATGGAGGCGGCCGGCCCGCGCGGACGGGCCTATCAACCGCACGCCGCCTGCCCCGGCGGTCCGATCGCCGACTTCGAACCCCCGGCGGAGGACTACCTGTCCGGCGAGCCCTGGCAGGCCGTCGCACCGCTGCGCTACTTCAACGACCGGGCCGGCTCGATCTACGCCGGTAGCAACGAAATTCAGCGAAACATCCTCGCCAAAGCAGAATTGGGACTGTAGATGGACTTCAAGCTCACCGATGAGCAGGAACTACTCCGGGACGGCCTGACCAAGTTCCTGGCCTCGCGCTACGGGCTGGAATCCAGCCGGCGCGCCATCAAACTCGGTGCGGGCTGGCAGCCCGAGATCTGGCGGTCCTTCGCCGACGAACTCGGCATCCTGGGCGCCGCCCTGCCCGAGGAGTTCGGCGGGATCGGCGGTGGCCCGGTGGAGATCATGGTGATCGCCGAGGCGCTGGGCCACGCGCTGGTGGTCGAACCGTATGTGGACACCGTCGTGGTGGCCGGCGGGCTGCTGCAGCGGGCCGGCGGTGAACTCGCCAACGGGCTGCTGGAGAAGATCGCCGGCGGTACGGCCGTGCTCGCGCTGGCCGCCGCCGAGGCTCAGTCCGGTGACCGCTGGCAGGACGCGACCACCACCGCCCGCGCCGAGGGCGACGGCTGGGTGCTCGACGGCGCCAAGATCGTGGTGCTGCACGCTCGGCTGGCCACCCACCTGCTGGTCACCGCGAACACCCCGGCCGGGCTGTCGCTGTTCCTGGTCGACCTGGCCGATTCGCCGGCCGGTCTGACCGCCCACCACTACCGCACCGTCGACGACCGGTGGGCCGCCGACATCGAGCTGGCCGGGGTGCCCGCCACCCTGCTCGGCACCGACGGCGGAGCGTGGGATTCGCTGTCCCGTGCCCGCGACGAGGGGGCCGCGGCGGTGTGCGCCGAGGCGGTCGGCAACATGCGCAAGGTGGTCGCCGACACCGTCGAGTACTGCAAGCAGCGCCAGCAGTTCGGCGCGCCGATCGGCAGCTTCCAGGCGCTGCAGCACCGGATGGTGGACATGCACATGGAGCTCGAGCAGTCGGTGGCCGCGGTGTACCTGGCGGTGCTCAATCTCGATGCCGAACCGCAGCAGCGGGCCCGCGCCGTCTCGGCGGCCAAGGCCACCGTCGGCCGGGCCGCCCGGTTCGTCGGCCAGAACGCGGTGCAACTGCACGGCGGCATGGGCATGACCGAGGAACTCGCGATCGGGCACTACTTCAAGCGGCTGACCGCGGTGCAGTACGAGTTCGGGTCCACCGACCACCACCGCACCCGCTACGCGGAGTTGACCCGACCGTAGCCGGGTTGCTGCAAAACTTCGCTGGGAAGCGCGGCCGGCGGACGGTACGCTGGTCTCCCGATGGACCTGTCGCCGCTCACCGTGGTCGCCTACCTCGTCGTAGGCGGATTCTGTGCGGCGTGGTTCTGGCGGGTGATCCGTACCGCCGGCCGGCCCGCAAACTTCGCTCTGATTCTGGTCAGTGCGGTGTTCGGGATGCTCTGGCCGATCATGGTGCCCGGTGTCACCGTCTACCGGTGGATGCTGCCCCGCCCGGTCGATCACCGGGAGGACGCCGCGACGCCGGTCCCCCATTAGGAGGCCCTGTGCACACGGGTACGACCCGATGACCGCTGCCCTGATCCACGATCTGGTGACCGCCTCGGCTGTCCGCGCGCCGGACCGGGCGGCGCTCATCACCGCCGGCGGCGGCGCGACCACCTTCGCGCAGTTCGACGCCCAGGTGCAAGCCACCGCGGCGTGGATCACCGCCCGCAGCCGGCCCGGGGACCGAATCGCGGTGCTGGCCGACAACAGCGCCGACTACGCCCGGCTGTACTACGGGGTGCCGCGCAGTGGCCGCATCCTCACGCTGATCAATCAGCGGCTCAGCGTGTCCGAGCAGCTCGACCAGATAGGCCGTGCCGGACCGTCACTCGTGCTGGGCGATGCCCGGTACACCGATCCGCTCGCACGGGTGGCCGGCCAGGTGGTGTCCTTCGACGACCCGCAGTGGCACGACGAGTCCGGCGCCGAGCCGGATGGCGCTGTGGCGCCCGATGATCCGGCGTGGCTGCTGTTCACCAGCGGATCCACCGGCACCCCCAAGGGTGTCCTGCACACCCACCGGTCCATCACCACCGCGGTGCGCGGCACCGTCGCCGGACGGGCGGTGCGCTCCGGCGGGGTCTACCTGCTGCCGTTCCCGATGTGTCATATCGCCGGATACAACATGCTGGTGCAGCACAGCGTGGCCTCGACGGTGTTGCCGGTGGCCGCATTCCGGCCCGCCGAGTTCGTCGCCGCGGTCAACACCCACCGGGTGACGTCGTGCTCGCTGGCACCGACGATGCTGCACAGCCTGCTGGCCCATCTGGAGGACACCGGCGCGGTGCTGCCCACCCTGGCCGATATCGCCTACGGGTCCGCGGCCATCCCGGCCGATCTGCTGCGCCGCGCCGTCGACCGGCTCGGCGTCGGCTTCCACCAGGGCTACGGCATGACCGAAACCGGGGGCAACATCACCTTTCTCGGCCCCGCCGACCACCTGTCCGGTGACCCGCGGGTGCTGCGCAGCGCGGGCCGCCCGCACGATGAGGTCGACCTCCGCATCGGCGCGGACGGCGAGATCCTGGTCCGCGGCGCGCAGGTCGCGGCCCGGTACTGGCCCGACGGACCGGCCACCGTGGACGGTTGGCTGCACACCGGGGACGCCGGGTTCCTCGACGAGGACGGACGACTCGTGGTGACCGACCGGCTCAAGGACGTCATCATCACCGGCGGGGAGAATGTGTCCTCCCGCGAGGTGGAGGACGTGCTGTCGCTGCACCCCGGGGTGGAGCAGGCCGCGGTCATCGGTGTGCCCGACGACTACTGGGGTGAGGCGATCTGCGCGGTCGTCGTCGCGCAGCCCGGCGCACAGCCCTCCGCCGAGGACCTGATCGCCCACGTGCGGGCCCATCTCGCCGCGTTCAAACGGCCCCGCCGGGTGGAGTTCGTCGACGCGCTGCCGCTCACCAGCAACGGCAAGGTCGCCAAACAGGCACTGCGCCAGACGATGACGGCATCGGCGCCGGGCTAACGCGCGATCGTCACCCGGCCGCTGTCGCGCCGGCTGGGCAGCGAGGTCGGCGGGGTGGCCGCCAGCCGCAGCGTCAGCGCGATCGAATCGTCCGGGTCGACCGCGACCAGCGATACGAATTCCTTTTGCAGACGGCCCAATTCGTCGGCATGGTCGGCGGACAGCTGCACCAGGTCGGCGGCGGTCCGGGCGTACAGGAACGGCGGGGACACCGGCTGGGCGCCCAGACCGCGCTGTCCGGCCGCGATCCACACCGCCTCGACCGCGGCGCCGCCGACGGCATAGTCGCGCAGGGTGGCGCCCGGCACGCTGATCACCGCCAGCGCGGAGCTGGCCCGGATCCGGTCGCGCATGTCCTCGCCGAGCGCCGATCCCGCGTTCCACTGGGCCAGCTGCGCCATCACATCGGGGCGGCGCAGCACACCGAGCACGGCCATATCGCCCTCGTCGAATTCCAGATTGCGCACGTCGATGCCGGCGTCGGGATCGGGATCACCGGGCCAGCGCAGTTCGGAGATCATCTCCCGGTGCAGGTGCGGGGTGAGGAAGCGGATCCGGTCGGCGGCGGCGAACAGCGTTGCCACCCTGTCCATATCGTCGCGGTCGGTGATCAGGTGCAGCCGGCCGCCCTCGCGGGCGGCGGCGGCGTGCAGCGCGGCGGCCAGATCGGCGTCGACAGGCTGTGGTTCGCCGTGGTGCCGGTTGCTCTCGCGGGCCATCATCGCGGCGAACAGCCCGGCCAGTTCCGCATCGCTGCCCTCGCCGAGGCGCAGCCGTGCCTGCAACGGTGCACCGTCGGCGTCCTCGACGAGCTCGGCCTCCCCCAGCGCGCCGTGCGCCGCGGCGGCGATCCTGATGTTCAGCAGCGCCGCGCCGACGGCCACCGCGCTGCCCCGGAAACCCATGTCCATGGTCGCGGTGTAGGCCGGGTCGATCCCGACCCGGATCTCCTCGGCCCCGACATCGATGCGCCAGGGCTGCACGTTGCCGCCCGACGGGGCGCGCATCGCGGCGGTGGCGAGATCGTCGAGCAGATCGCCCGGAACCGCGCTGGGTGCCGCCGACGCGACCGGCCCGGCCTCCGCCGAACCGTGGTGACCCATCTCGGGTTCGGAGATCTCGTCCAGCGCCGCCCCGATGTCCAGCCGGGTGCGGCCCGACCGCAGTTCCTCCCCGAGCCCGATCCGGCGGGCGGCCTCGGTGACCGCCGAGGCACCGACGGTGACATCCGCGGCCAGCTGCGGCCAGGTGGACAGCGACTTGTCGATCTCGATCAGGGAGGCCGCGGTGCGCGCGGACAACCGGTCGGCCTCCAGATGGCGCAGGATGTGCGGGATCTTCTCCCGGTTCGTCATGCCCGGCAACAGGTCGATGTCGAGCTGCCCGAGCAGGCCGTGCAGGATCGGCCGGCCCGGTTCCAGGTCGAACCGTTCCACGTCGACGATGCCGCGGTCACTGGTGGCCATCAGCACCGGGATGCCGCGCTGCTGGGCGCCGACCCGCAGCACCGCCTTCATGTGCAGCGAATCGCATTCCTCCACCGCGATGTCCAGGCCGTCGATGAAGGCGTCCAGACTGTCGACGGTCAAACCGGCGTCGTAGACCTCGACATCCAGGTACGGGTCGAGCTCGGCGATCCGGCGCGCGGCCACGTGGGCCTTGTTCACCCCGAGGTCGAAAACCGTGGCCGGTACCCGGTTCAGGTTGGACAGTTCCATCTCGTCGAAGTCGGCCAGCCGCAGCCGGCCGCCCACCCCCTGCATCGCCAGGGTGTGCGCGATGATGTGCCCGACGCTCAGCCCGGCCACCCCGATGACCAGTTCGCCGAGCCGGTCCTGCTCGGCGGCGGTGATGTTGTTGCGGTTGCGGTCGAGCCGCAGCGCCCGAAAGGCGCGGGGCCCCAGCACCGATATGACGGTGCGCCGCCACGGGTAGTAGGCCCAGCGGCCGGGTTCGGCCACCAGAGCCGGGTCCGGGGCCGGGCGCAGCGCCTGCAGGCTGGCCAGCTGCCGCCCGTGGTGGTCCAGGAATTCGATGCCCGGGTCGCTGCGGAGTTGGTCGAGCACCGCACTGTCGGCGGGATCGGCCGGGTCCAGAATCTGTGCGCGATAAGCGATCGGCATGCTGTCCTCACGTCGTGGGCATCGTGTCGGGCGGTGGCTCGGTCACCCGAACGCCAAGGGCGTTGGGTCGTAGACTAGGTCCGATTCAACGGGGACGGGGTAATCGACCCAACGGAGGTATCGCTTTGCCCGAGACCAGGCACGGTCGCACCGTCGCCGAACTGCCACTGGCCCCGCTCAACCCGCTGCCCTACCGGCAAAGACGGGATGCGTTGCGCAACTTCCACACCGGGACCGACGTCCTGCGGGATGCGGGCGGCCCGGTGACCCGGTTCACGCTGGGCCCGCGCTGGCTCATGCCACCCATCGTGTTGGCCACCTCACCTCAGGGAATCCGCGACATCAACAGTGTGCGCGACGGTTCGGTGGACAAGACCAGCGCGGTCGCCGCACAGTTACGCAGCCTCATCGGCGGGAACCTTTTCGTCTTGCCACACGAGGAATGGCTACCTCGGCGACGCACTCTGCAACCGGTTTTCACCAAGCAGCGGGTGGACTCGTTCGCCGGGCACATGGCCGAGGCGGCCGAGAAGCTCGTCGGCGGCTGGCTTGCCGGTGGCGAGCCGGACGGGCGCACAGTCGATCTGGCCGGCGAGGCGAGCCTGCTGTCGATGCGGGTGCTGGGCCGCTCGGTGCTGGGCCTCGATCTCGACGAGCGGGCCGACGCGGTGGCCGAGCCGCTGCGGGCGGCGACCAGTTACGCCGTCAGCCGCGCGCTGCGACCGCTGCGCGCCCCGTCCTGGCTGCCGACCCCGGCCCGCAAGCGTGCCCACGCCGCCACCGCGACCATCCGCGCTCTGGCCGACGAGATCATCGCGGCCTGCCGGGCCGACCCGGATCTCGATGCGCCACTGGTGCACGCGCTCATCGCCGCGCGCGACCCGGAGACCGGCCGGCCGCTGTCGGACAACGAGATCCGCGACGAGATGATCATCTTCCTGTTCGCCGGACAGGACACCACCGCCACCACGCTGACCTACACGCTGTGGTCGCTGGGCCGGCATCCGCACATCCAGGACCGGGTCGCCGCCGAGGTCGCGGCCATCGGTGACCGCCGGCTGTCCACCGCCGACGTCGACCGGCTCGGCTACACGGTGCAGGTCGTCAAGGAGGCGCTGCGACTGTGCCCGCCGGGGCCCACCGGTACCCGGATGGCGACCCGGGACGTCGAGGTGGCCGGCTACCGGGTGGAGGCCGGCACCATGCTGGTGTTCGGCCGGATGTCGGTGCAGCGGGACCCGTCGCTGTGGGAGAACCCGCTGGAGTTCGACCCCGACCGGTTCAGTCCCGAGCGGTCGAAAGACCGTGACCGCTGGCAGTATCTGCCCTTCGGCGGTGGGCCACGATCGTGCATCGGCGACCACTTCGCCATGCTGGAGGCCACCCTTGCGGTCGCCACCGTCATCGGGAAGTCGCGAATCACCGCGCTGGAGGACGATTTTCCGCTCGCGGTGCCCTTCACCATGGTGCCCGGCGGCCCGATCCCGGCCCGGGTGTCAGCGCGTTGACCCCCGGTGGGGCGTACCCCACGAACACCCACACCGGGGATCAACGCCGGCCATGCGGTCAGTGGTGGCCCATGGCCCGAGGAAGACCGTCCGGCTCGACAATACAGGCAACTTGCATACCAGTGCATGCCTACCGCTCGGCGGTATGACAGGCTGGGCGGGCGGTATGCGCGCACCGTGCGGCCGCTGCGTCCCCAGATGAACTGAACAGCAATGGAATCGCATGCCCAAGGTCACGTACCGCGCCCCCGCCGGAGAGCTCAGCGGATATCTCGCCGTCCCATCGACCGAGGGCCCGTGGCCTGGGGTGATCGTCGTGCAGGATGTGCGCGGCATGACCGCCGACCTGCGCCGCATCAGTGACCGGCTGGCCGCGGCCGGCTACCTCACCCTCGCGCCCGCCCTGTACAGCCGCGGGCTGAAGATCAAGTGCATGATCTCGACCGTCCGCGCACATTTCGCGGAGGCCGGAGACAGCTTCGACGACATCATCGCGGCCCGTACCCATCTGATGGCCGACCCGCGCTGTACCGGCAAGATCGGGCTGGTCGGATTCTGTATGGGTGCGGGTTTCGTCCTACAGCTTTCGCCCAGTGGACTATTCGACGCGAGCGCACCGAACTACGGGCTGAACCCGAAGAACATCGACGCGCTGGCCGCGTCCTGTCCGGTGGTCGCGAGTTACGGGGCCAAGGACCGCATCACGCGCACCGGGTCGGCGGCGGACCTGGAGGCCGTGCTGGCCCGGGGCGGGGTTACCCGCGACATCAAGGAATACCAGAACGTCGGCCACGCCTTCATGAACGACTTCGGCATCCCGGCGCCGTTCACCGTCATCGAACGGCTGGCCGCGATGAACTACTCCGAGCCCGAGGCCGAGGACGCCTGGCGACGGATCCTCACCTTCTTCGGAGAACATCTGCGCTGAAAGGCGCTAGGCTCAGCAGCTATGGCTGAGGTGATGGACTGGGATGCTGCTTACTCCGACAACGTTTTCGCGGGCCCGCCGCCGTGGAACATCGGTGAGGCGCAGCCCGAGATCGCGGCGCTGATCGACGCCGGCAAGATCACCGGCCCGGTGCTGGACGCCGGCTGTGGGGTCGGCGACGTGGCGCTCGCGCTCGCCGAGAAGGGTTACGACGTGGTGGGCGCCGACATCTCCACGGTGGCCATCGAGGCGGCCACCCGCGCCGCTGCGGAACGCAACCTCACCAATGTCCGCTTCGTGCAAGGGGATCTGCGCACGCTGGCCGTCGACGGGGAACCGTTCAACACCATCGTCGACTGCACGCTGTTCCATTCGCTGCCGGTCGAGGCGCGGGAGGACTACCTGCGCGGCGTGCACCAGGTGTCCGCGCCCGGCGCGGTGCTGCACATGCTGGTGTTCACCACCGACGCGCTGCCCCCGGACTCCCCCTTCCCGGTGCCGAACCTGGTCACCGAGGCCGAACTGCGCGAGGTGGTGTCGCGGGTGTGGACCATCGAGCACGTCGCGCCGGCGTTCGTCTCGGTGCAGTTGCCCGACGTGCCGAACCTGCCCGAGCACAACTTCGACAGCGATGACAAGGGCCGGGTCAAGCTGCCCGCGCTGTTGCTCTCGGCGCGCAAGACCGGCTAGCCGCGCCGCCAGTCGATGGTGCCGGCCGCCAGGATCTTCTCCATGGCGGCGGCATCCACCGGCGGTGAGAGCAGAAAGCCCTGCGCCTGAAAGCAACCCAGCTGCACCAGGCTGTGCGCGGCCGTCTCGGTCTCCAGGCCGACGGCGACCAGACCGAGGCCGAACGCCTCGCCCAGGGACACGATGGCCCGGATGATGGCCAGATCGTCGGAGCCCTCCTGCAGGTCCTGCACGAAGGTCCGGTCGATCTTGAGGGTGTCGATCGGCAGCGCCTTGAGCCGGCTGAGATCGCTGTAGGCGGCCCCGAACTCGTCCAGCGCCAGGCTCACCCCCAGCGACCGCAACTCGGTGAGGGTGTCCCCGTCGGCCTCGACATCGTCGGTGACGAAGCTCTCCGAGATCTCCAGGCTCAACGAGGCCGGCTCCAACTCGAACTCGCGCAGTACCCGGGCGACGTGGTCGGCGAACCCGTAGGCGACCCGTTGCACCGGTGACACGTTGACCCGCAGCCGCACGTCCCGGGCCAGACCCATCGACCGCCACCGCGCCAGCTGGGCGCAGGAGTCGTGCAACACCTTGCGTCCCAATACGGCGGCCAGGTTGGAGGATTCGGCGACCGGCATGAACGCACTGGGCAGCAGCAAGCCGCGGGTCGGATGGTTCCACCGCACCAACGCCTCCACCGCGACCACCGCGCCCGTGCGCAGGTCCACCTCCGGCTGGTAGTGCACCACGAAGGCGTCGCTCTCGATCCCGTCGCGCAGATGCAGCTCGACATCGTTGAGCAACAGGTACTTCAGCGCGATGGCGTCGGTGAAAACCGCCACATCGTTTCCGCCGGACCCCTTGGCGGCGACCAACGCCAGGTCCGCGTGCCGCAGCACATCGGAGGTCGAATCCTGGCCGGGCAGCCCCACCGCCACACCGATACTTACGGTGCGCCGGACGAACTCGCGGCCCACCGTGAACGGCTCCTTGAGCAGCAACCGGACCTGGTCTGCCAGCAGCTCGGCCTCCCGCAGTTCCAGCGGCCCGTGCGGGACGATGACGAACTCGTCGCCGCCCTGGCGGGCCAGAAACGCGGTGTCACCCACCGATTCGCGCAGCCGCTCGGCGAACTGGGCGATCAGTTCGTCCCCGGCGGTGTGGCCGAACAGGTCGTTCACCGACTTCAGCCGGTCCAGATCGGTGAACAGCACCGCCACCGGGCCGTCCTGCCCGTCCTCCAACCGGCGGTCCAGATGCTGGGTGAGCACCCGGTTGTTGCACAGCCCGGTGAGGTCGTCGTGCTCGGCGAGGTACTGCAGCCGTTCGTCCGCGATCAGTCGGGCCTGCAGCTGGGCGAACATGGTGGCGATCGTCTTCAGCGCGTTGAGCTCTTCTTCCAGCCACTCGCGGTCGCCGTATTTGACGAATCCCAGCGTCCCGGTGGTGACGTCGTGCGACAGCAGCGGAACGCAGGCCAGCGATATCTGCGGCACCTCGGTGCCTTGCTGAATCGTTTGCTGATATTCGTCGGTTTTCGGCTCGGGCCGGATCACCAGCGGCTCTTTGAGCCATTCGGCCATTGCGAACACCGGGTCCGCGTCGGCGAAGTAAACGACCCCGATCGGGTCCGGATCTGGCACAAAGGTGCGAATCGGCCATTGCGCCACCAGTCGGGTGGCGTGAATCTCATGATCGTTGTGCCGCAGAAATGCGACATCCAGGCCGAGGTATGCGGCCAGGTCGGTCAACACCAGTTCGCTGACCTCGACAGCGTTCTCGCTGTTGGCGGTGATCAGCCGCTTGGCGGTCAGATCCACCAGGCCATTGAGGCTGCCGGTCAAGTTTCTGTCACCGCCTACGTATCCCCGCCGATACGGTACAGGCGGCGGAGGGGAAACATCAGCCATACTTTAGCGGCCCCCTGCGAAAATGTGTGTTGCGCCATTACCGGAAATGGTCTGCGCAATTGTCGCGGTCATCGCATATCCGGCTTCCCGGCGAATTGTGTACCCGCTCACGGTCGGATCAATCCGCAGATCTTGCGCCGCCCCGCACACGAAAAAACCCGCCCCGGCCGAAGCCGGAGCGGGTTTTGTAAAACGTGGAGCTAAGGGGATTCGAACCCCTGACCCCCACACTGCCAGTGTGGTGCGCTACCAACTGCGCCATAGCCCCGTTTGTGGTGCTGTTGAAAGGTACACCACTGCCCCACCAAGGTTCAAAACGGCTGGTCAGGGCACCTCTCCGCCGGCCTCCGGACCGATCGAGCGGGCCGGGGTGTGCCCGGCGGGCGGCTCCCGGTGGGTCTCCGGGGCGAACATCCAGCCCACCGCGGCCAGCAGCAGGATCGCCCCGCTGATGACGAACGCCCAGGAGAACGACAGGTACTGCGCGATCAGGCCGACCAACAGCGACCCGCCGATCGAACCGACGTCGGCCATCATCTGGAAGGTGGCCACCGCGGTGCCGCCGCGGGCCTTGTTGCCCACCACATCGGCGACCGCGGCCTGCTGCGGGGAGATGAAGATTCCGGTGGCCGCACCCGCCACATACCCGGCGACCAGAAACACCGTCAGCGAGTCGCTGAAGCCCACCAAACCGGTCGATACGGCGGCCAACAGCAGCCCGAAGATGACCAGCTTGCGGCGGCCGAACCGGTCGGACAGATAGCCGCTGGGCACCACCACCGAGATGTTGCCCACCGCAAAGGCGGTGAGCGCCAGACCCGCCACGCCCGGGCTGCGGCCCAGCACCTCCACCACGAACAGCGGGACCAGCGCGATACGAAGCCCGAACGAGGCCCAGCCGGTCGCGAAATTCGACAGCAGTGCCGCCCGGTAGGCCCCGTGCCGGAACACCGTGGCGAACGGCACCGGCGGCTCCGCGTTCTCCTCGGCCGCGGCCAGATGGGAATGGCGCAGGCTGACGAAGACCACGGCGGCTGCGACCACCAGGGCGGCACCGTAGATCAGGAACGGGGCGGACAGCCCGAACCCGGCGGTCAGGCTGCCCAGGATCGGCCCGCCCACCGAGCCGATCATGAAGCCCGAGGAGAACAGGCCGGCCACCCGCCCGCGGGCGTCGGGCGGCGAGATGCGGATCATCAGGCCCAGCGAGGACACCGTGAACATGGCCGAGCCGATACCGCCCAGTGAGCGGAACAGCAGCAGCTGCCAATAGCTTTCGGCCAGCGCGCAGGCCGCCGTCGAGACCGCCACGATGAGCAGTCCGCCGATGTAGACCCGGCGCTCCCCCAGCCGCTGGACCAGGAAGCCGGCCGGCGGCGCCCCGATCAACCGCATGACGGCGAAGGCGGTGATGACGAAGGTGGCCGCGGCGATGCTCACCCCGAAGTGGCGGGCGTACTGCGGCAGGACCGGGGCCACCACGCCGTATCCGAGCGCGACGGCGACGTTGGCGGCGACCAGCACCCAGACCTCGCGCGGAAGTTTCCGCTTGGTGGGGGTCGGACAGTCGCTGTCTTCGGGCGCAGAACTCACCCGATGACTGTATTCACCAGATCCTTGGCGGCCTGCTGGACCTCGGCCAGATGCTCCGGCCCCTTGAAGGACTCGGCGTAGATCTTGTAGACGTCCTCGGTGCCCGACGGGCGGGCGGCGAACCAGGCGCTCTCGGTGGTCACCTTCAGCCCGCCCAGGCCGGCGCCGTTACCGGGGGCGGCGGTGAGCTTGGCGGTGATCGGTTCGCCGGCCAGTTCGGTGGCGCTCACCTGCTCGGCGGACAGCTTGGCGAGCCGGGCCTTCTGCTCCCGGTCGGCGGGGGCGTCGATGCGCTCATAGGTCGGGGCGCCGTACTGCCCGGCCAGTTCGGCGTAGCGCTGCGAGGGGGTGGAGCCGGTGACGGCCAGGATCTCCGAGGCCAGCAGCGCCAGGATGATGCCGTCCTTGTCGGTGGTCCAGGTGGTGCCGTCGGTGCGCAGGAAGGACGCCCCAGCGCTCTCCTCGCCGCCGAAACCGATTGTGCCGGTCACCAATCCGTCCACGAACCACTTGAAGCCGACCGGCACCTCGACCAGTTCGCGGCCCAGCCCGGCGACCACCCGGTCGATGATGGAGCTGCTGACCGCGGTCTTGCCGACGGCAGTGCCCGGCGCCCAGTCCGGCCGGTGGGTGTAGAGATAGTCGATCGCCACGGCCAGGTAGTGGTTGGGGTTCATCAGCCCGCCGTCGGGAGTGACGATGCCGTGCCGGTCGGAGTCGGCGTCGTTGCCGGTGGCGATCTGGTACCTGTCGCGGTTGGCGATGAGCGAGGCCATCGCGTTCGGGCTGCTGCAGTCCATCCGGATCTTGCCGTCGGTGTCCAGCGTCATGAACCGCCAGGTGGCGTCGACGAGCGGGTTCACCACGGTCAGGTCCAGGCCGTGGGTTTCGGCGATCGCACCCCAGTAGTCGACGCTGGCCCCGCCCAGCGGGTCGGCGCCGATGCGCACCCCCTGCGCCCGGATGGCGTGCAGGTTGACCACATTGGGCAGATCGGCGACGTAGGCGTTCAGGTAGTCGTGGCGCTGGGCGATCTGCAGGGCCCGCGACAGCGGCACCCGCTTCACCGCCCGGATGCCTTCGCGCAGAATCTCGTTGGCGCGTTTGGCGATGACGCTGGTGGCGTCGCTGTCGGCGGGCCCACCGTTGGGCGGGTTGTACTTGAAGCCCCCGTCCCGGGGCGGGTTGTGCGACGGGGTGACCACGATGCCGTCGGCCAGGTCGGTGTCGCGGCCGCGGTTGAAGGTCAGGATGGCGTGGCTGACCGCCGGGGTCGGGGTGTACCGGTCGGCGGCGTCGATCATCGCGACCACGTCGTTGGCGGCCAGCACCTCCAGCGCCGACACCCAGGCCGGCTCACTCAGCGCGTGGGTGTCGCGGCCCAGGAACAGCGGCCCGGTGGTGCCCTGGGAGGCCCGGTACTCGACGATGGCCTGCGTGGTGGCCAGGATGTGCGCCTCGTTGAACGCGCCGTCCAGCGCCGACCCGCGGTGCCCGGAGGTGCCGAACACCACCTGCTGGGCGACGTCGTCGGGATCGGGTTGCACCGTGTAATACGCGGTCACCAGATGCGCGAGGTCGATGAGATCTTCAGGTTCTGCCGGCTGCCCGGCCCGCGGATTGGCCACCATGGCTCCATCCTGTCCTACCCGCGGGGCCACTGTCTTGTCGTACCCCAAGCCGACCACAAGTTCGTCGCAAGTGGGCCGGGACAGGCTTGCCCCATGACCGATACCTCACGCTCAGCCCAGCCCGACCGCATCGCGAATGCCGAACTCGACCTGACCGGGATCACCCTGACCCACCGGGCCATGATCACCGACACCGCCCGGCTGGCGGATCTGACCACCGCGGTGGCCCAGCGCCGGCTGCCCTGCCCGCCGCGGCGGGCCCGCGCCGTCGCCCGCTACGTCGCGCTGATGTGCGAGTCGATCCACCACCACCACACCATGGAGGACGACGTGCTGTGGCCGGTGATCCAGACCGCGGCCGGTGACTTCGTCGACCTCAGCGAGCTGACCGAGGACCACGCCGCGCTGGACCCGCGGCTGGACCGGCTCAAGACCGCCGCCGCGGCGTTCGGGCGCAGCGGGGATCCCGAGATGGCCCGCCCGCTGGCCGCCGGCCTGGCCGATCTGCACCGGCTGCTCGATGCGCACATCGGCGACGAGGAGCGCGAGCTGTTCCCGGTGATCCGCCGCTACGTGTCGGAGCAGGACTGGCGGGCGGTGGAGAAGGCCGCCCAACGCACCGGCCGGTTGTCGTTCGAGGGGCCGCGGATCCTCGCGGTGGCCACCGACACCGAACGCGCCACCCTGGCCGCCGGCGTGCCCGCCCCGCTGATGATGCTGCTGCGCTACATGGCGTGGCGGCACCGCGGGTTGGAGCGTGCGGTCTTCGGCTGACCCCCCGCCGGCTGACCTCCTGCTGGCGAAACTCGCGTACCCGTCGTTCCCGGGCGGAAAATCACCGCCGGTACGCGAGTTTCGCCACGCTCAGATGAGGGCCCGGGCGGCCAGGCTGAGGCGCTCGGTGAGCTCGGCGGCCGCCCGCCGGTAACGTGCGGCCGCCTCGGTGTCGCCGGTGGCCTCGGCGACGGCCGCCAGCGCGGCGTCCACCGGACCGGTCAGCAGGGTGCCGTTGTCCAGTCCGGCCATCCGCCCCGAGTACGGCAGCAGCTCGGCGGCGGTGGCGGTGGCGGTGTCCAGGTCGCCGAGCGCGACGGCGGCGTGCACCCGCAGGGTCGCGGTCGCCACGAAGTAGTAGGACCGCTCGATCGGGACCCGCTGCGCCCAGATCTGGTGGGCCTCGGCCTCCCGGCCCGCCTGGTGCAGCGCCAGCGCGGCACCCTCGGCCATGGTTTTCGAGATCTCGCGGTGCACGGCGGAGAGTTCGTCGGCCATCGGGGCGAGGCTGCCGCGGATCAGGTTCGCGTTGATGCGCCCGATCAGCCCGACCAGCGCGCCGTTGGCAACGCCGTACTCGGCGAGTCTGGCGGCGACCGCGAGGTAGCGCCGCTCCCCCTCGTCGGTGTGCCCGGCCAGCACGGTCAGCTGCGCATCGAACGCGTCGAGCACGCCGAGCAGGAAGCCGATCTGGCCGGTGCCGGCCCGGGCCACCGCGGCGTCGACGTGCTGGACGGCCCCGGCCAGATCCGACCTACCGGCCGCGTCCAGGAACGCGAACCAGTGCGCGACGGCCTGGTAGTCGATCGCATCGCAGGCCTCGGCGACCGAGACCAGCTCGGCCACAACGGCTTCGCGCTGCGATGCCAGGTCCGGCCCCAGGCAGGCGAAGGCCCGGATGTTCAGCGCCGCACACAGCAGCCGTTGATGCGCGGCGGGGTTCTCGGCATACAGCGCGCGGGCCAGCTCGAGCGCCTCGGCGCCGGCCGCCAGCGCGGTGTCGTGTTCGGCGCCTTCGGTTTCGGCGAACAGGGTCATCAGCAGCCGGGCCCGGGTGTGCGGGGCCTGCTCACGCCGCAGGACCCGCCGCAGCGGGTCGACGATGACGGGGTCGATGTGGTCACCGGCGCGGACCCGCCAGACCAGCGGGGCATCCGAGGCGGTGAGCGCCTGCACCGCCAACGCATCGCGCTCACCCACCGCGAACAAGGTGTCGTGCAACTCTTCCCGCGAGGCCAACGCGTCACCGGCCCGGGCCAGCGCCGCGATCAACCCGCACCGGGCCGGCACCGTCGCCGCGGGCTCGGCATCGGCGAGGGTGAACATCCGCACCGCGGACCGGTACTGGCGGGCCGCCTCCACCGGGGCGCCCACCGCATCGGCGTCGGCGGCCGCGGCCAGCGCGAGATCGGCGGCCTCGGTAGCGGTGTCGGGGGTGGCGGCGGCGACGGCGTGATAGGCCAGTGCGGCGGCGTCGGCCCGCCGCCGGGACGGCGCAGCAGCTCGAGCGCCGCCGCGTGCAGCCGGGAGCGCCGCAGCACCGAGGTGTCGTCGTAGAGGGTGTCGCGGATCAGATTGTGCGCGAATCGGATCCGGCCCGGGACCGGCTCGTCGAGCAGGCCGGCCAACACCGCGGGTTCCAGTGCGTCCAGCAGCTCCTCGTCGTCGATGCGGCCCAGCTCGCCGAGCAGGGTGATGTCGACCTCGCGGCCCAGCACCGCGGCCTGGCGCAGCGCGGTCGCGGTGTGCGGTGGGAGCCGGGCCAGCCGGCGGCGCAGCACATCGCCCACCCCGGCCGGGACCGCGTCGTGCGCGGCGCCGATCCCCTCGGCGACCATCAGCCGGGCCAGTTCGCGGACGAAAAGCGGGTTGCCGCCGGTGCGTTCGCGCAACAGCCGCAGGGTCTCCCGGGTGACCGCGGGCAGCCCGCAGTCGGTGGCCAGCGCGGTGAGCGCGGCATCGTCGAGGCCGGTCAGCAGCAGGTGGGCGGCGGTGTGGTTGGCCAGCGCGGCCCGGGCCTGGCCGAGTTCGGCACCGGACTCCGAGGGCCGGTAGGTGCCGACGACGAGCACCCGTCGCTCGCCGAGCCGATCGGCGGTGAGCCGCAACAACTCCAGGGTCAAGCCGTCGGTGCGGTGCAGATCGTCGAGCAGGATGAGCAGCGGTGCCGCATCGGCGGCGCGGCCGAGCACCTCGGCGAGGGCGTGCGCGATCCAGAACACCGTGCCGTCGGCGGCCGGGCCGGCCGAACGCCCGTCGTGCAGCAGCGGGGCCAGCGCCTCGGCCAGTGCGGTCTCGCCGCCGGTGAAGGGTTGCAGCACCTCGGTCCAGGCCCAGCCCGGCGGGGCGCCGTCGACCTCGGGGCTGCGCCCGGAGGCGACCGTCCACCCGGTGGCCTGCAGCCGGCCGGCCGCCGTCTGCACCAGGGTGGTCTTACCGGCCCCGGCCTCACCGCCGACCCACACCACCCGCAACCCGCCGCGCACCGCTGCGGCGGCCGCGGCCTCGATGGCGGCCAGTTCGTCGGCCCGGCCCCGGGTGCGGTTGTCCGGAGCCGACGGTTGCGGTGGGGCCGCGGTCGGGGCGGGTACGGCGGCGATCGGGTCGAGATGGTCGGCCTGGCGCAGGATGTCGCGTTCCAGATCGCGCAGCGCCCGGCCGGGTTCCAGGCCGAGTTCGTCGACCAGGTAATCGCTGGTGCGCCGCAACACCTCCAGCGCGGCGGCCTGATGGCCCAGCCGGTACCGCGCGACGGCCAACAGGCAGGCCGCGGTCTCCCGGTCCGGGTGATCGCGCACCGGCGCCTCCAGCACCCGGGCCACCACCGCGTGCTGCCCCAGCGCGGACTGCGCGGCGGCGTGCGCCTCGATCACCGACAACCGCAACTCGGCCAGCCGGGCCACCTCGGGGGCAGCCCACAACGCGTCGCGGACCTCGACGTAGGGGTCGCCGGTCCAGTCGGTGACCACCCGCTCCAGCAGGGCCGCCCGGGCCGCGGCGTCGGGTGCTGCTCGGCGGCGGCGATCCGGGACTCCAGCGACCAGGCATCAACGGCCTCCTCGGGCAGCCGCAGGCAGTAGCCGGGGGCGGCGCTGACGATCACCCGGGCGGCGGCACGACGTTCCCGGCCCGGTTCCAGCACCTTGCGCAGATGCGAGATGTAGGCCTGCAGCGCGGCCAGCGCCTTGGGCGGCGGCTCCCCGGCCCACAGGTCCTCGATGAGCCGGTCCACCGACACCACGTCGCCGTGGGCGAGCACCAGCCGCAGGAGTACCGAACGCTGTTTGGGCCCGGCCAGATCGACCGGTTGCCCGTCCACCCACGCCCGGATCGGGCCGAGCACGGAGATCCGCACCGCGGGCTGATCGTGCGCCATCATTGTGAGCCGACCTTACTTGTCGGCCCGCCGGCGTACATACTTTGCGGTGTGGCGCTCACGGACCGGCGGGAACTGGCTGCGGTGTTCGCCGGGGGTGCGCTGGGCACGCTGGCCCGCGCCGGCTTGAGCCACCTGCTCGCGGTGCCGCCCGGGCACTGGCCGTGGGCCACCTTCGTGGTCAACATCCTCGGGGCCGCGCTGCTGGGCTACTTCACCACCCGGCTGCTGGAGCGGCTGCCGGTGTCGGCCTACCGCCGCCCGCTGCTGGGCACCGGACTGTGTGGCGGGCTGACCACCTTCTCCACCATGCAGGTCGAGACCATCGCGATGCTGGAGCACGGCCACTACCTGCTGGCCGCCGGCTACACCGCGGCCAGCCTGGTGCTGGGTCTGCTGGCCGTGCAACTGAGCACGGCACTGGTGCGACGGGCGACGCTGCGATGACGGCCTCGCTCTGGGCCGCGGTGATGGTGCTGGGCGGGCTCGGCGCGGTGTGCCGCTATCTGGTCGACCGCACGGTGTCGCGGCGGTTCGCCACGGGTTTCCCGATCGGCACGCTCGTGGTGAACGTCAGCGGCGCCTGGCTGTTGGGCTTTCTGGGCGCGCTCGCGTTGAGCCCGCAGGCCGCGCTGTTGGCCGGGACGGCGTTCGTCGGCTCGTACACCACCTTCTCGACCTGGATGCTGGAGACGCACCGGCTGGCCGAGGAACGCCGGCGGTTGCCCGCCGCGGTCAATATCCTCGCCAGCGTGGCGCTCGGATTGGCGGCGGCCTGGCTGGGCCAGTGGGTTGGGCGGGCACTGTGAGCACCGATCTGCTGAAGCTGACCGCCTACTTCGGGGAGCGGATGCGCGGGCAGCGCGGCTTCCTGGCCGACGAGCTGCTGGACCTGTTCGGCCGGGAGGCGGTGGCCGACAGCGTGGTGCTGCGCGGCATCGGCGGATTCGGGCCGAGTCACCAGCTGCGCACCGACCGCACGCTGTCCACGTCGGAGGATCTGCCGGTGGCGCTGGCCGCGGTGGACACCGCCGCACGCATCCAGGCGCTGGCCGGCCCGGTGGCCGCGGCGCTGCCCCGCGGGGTCGTCACACTCGAGCGGGCCTCGACCGTCCCGGCCGGTGCCGGCTCGGCCAAGCTCACCGTGTACGTCGGGCGCCAGACCCGCATCGCCGGCCGGCCCGCCTACCGGGAGATCTGCGCGCTGCTGCACCGGCTCGGATTCACCGGCGCAACAACGTTTCTCGGGGTGGACGGCACCGAGCACGGGGTCCGGCGGCGGGCCCGGTTCTTCGGCACCAACACCGAGGTGCCGGTGATGATCCTGGCCGTCGGGGACAACGCCGCGGTGACGGCGGCGCTGCCGCGGGTGCGGGAGCTGGTGCCGACGGCCGTGCTGACCGTGGAGCGCATCAGGGTGTGCAAGCGGGCGGGCCGGCTGATCGAGCGTCCCGCTGCACTGCCGGTGATCGACGCCCACGGGCTGCCGCTGTGGCAGAAGCTCACCATCCACACCTCCGAGGCCGAGCGGGCCGACGGTGCGCCCGTGCACCGCCGGGTGGTGGACGCGCTGCGCGCCGGGCGGGCCTCGGCCGGGGCCACCGTGTTGCGCGGGATCTGGGGATTTCACGACGCGCGCGAACCGCACGGCGACCGGTTGCTGCAACTCGGCCGTGAGGTTCCGGTCACAACCGTGGTGCTGGACGGCCCGGACCGGATCGCCACTCATTTCGACCTGATCGACGAGCTGACCGGGGCACATGGCCTGGTCATCTGTGAAGTCGTGCCCGCCATGGTCACCGTGGACGGCGGCGTGCGCCAGGGCGGCCTCACCCTCGCCGATCCGGCGCACTGACAGCCGCCTCGGGTAAGGCTAGCCTCACCAAATTCGCCGGTGTAGGGTCGCCGACCATGGAACAGTCACAGCCCGACGCGGTCAATCCGGAGCTCCTGGCCATCCTGCGCGACGAACTCAACATCGACGTCAGCCGGGTCACCCGCGACTCCCGGCTGGTCGACGATGTCGGCATGGACTCGGTCGCCTTCGCGGTCGGCATGGTGGCCATCGAGGACCGTCTGGGCGCGGCGCTGTCGGAGGAAGACCTGCTCAGCTGCGAGACCGTAGGCGAGTTGGAGACCATCGTGTTGGCCAAACTGCCTGTGGATCAGGCCAACTCGTGACCGCCGCGCCATGGGGGCTGGCGCGGGCATTGACGGATGCGATGACATCCACCGATCGGGCCCTGGCGGTGCTCGATACCGGCACCGGTAACTGGAACCGCCACCCGTGGGGGGAGATCCACGCGCGCGCCGAGAACGTGGCCGCGCGCATCTGCGACGACGAGGCACCCGCGATCGGGCTGGTCGGCGATCCGATCGCCGAGTTCCTCGCGGCCATCCCCGGCGCCTTCCTGGCCGGGGCCGCCGTCTCGATCCTGCCCGGGCCGGTGCGCGGCGCAGACCCGAAGCGCTGGGCGCGCGCCACCCTGGGGCGGTTCGACCGCATCGGGGTGCGTACCGTCTTCAGCCACGGCGCGCATCTGCGGGAGCTGACCGCCGCCGAACCCTCCCTCACCGTGCACAACGTCGGCACGGTCGCCCACCCGCGGCGCTCAAGGACTCACACCGGCACCGTGGCCGGCAACGGAGCCGCCGTGCTGCAGGGCACCGCGGGGTCGACCGGGACACCGCGCACCGCCCAGCTGTCCCCGCAGGCCGTGCTCGCCAACATCGGCGCGCTGGTGCAGCGGGTCGAGGTCACCGAGGCCGACTGCGGCCATTCCTGGCTGCCGCTCTACCACGACATGGGGCTGTCCTTCGTGCTGACCATGGCGCTGGCCGGCGCCGAGCTGTGGCAGGCGCCGACGGCGGCGTTCTCCGCGCAGCCGTTCGGCTGGACCAGGTGGCTCACCGAGAGTCGGGCCACCATCACCGCGGCCCCGAACATGGCCTACAACATCATCGGCAAGTACGCCGGGCTGGTCAGCGACGCCGACTTCGCGCACCTGCGCTTCGCGCTCAACGGCGGCGAACCCGTCGACTGCGAGGGCAATGCCCTGTTCGCCGAGGCGATGGCCAAATTCGGGCTGCGCCCGGGTGCCCTGGCCCCCTCCTACGGGCTGGCCGAATCCAACTGTGCGGTGGCCGTTCCCGGCCCCGGCGCGGGTCTGCAGGTCGACGAGCTGCGCATCGTCACCGATCGGGGCGGCTATACCCGCAAGCACGCCGTGCTCGGCCCGGCCGTCCCCGGCATGGAGATCCGCATCGCCTCGCACGACCGGTTCAGCTCCGATGTCGCCGACCGGGAGGTCGGCGAGGTCGAGATCCGCGGCACCTCGATGATGTCCGGCTACCTCGGCGAGGAACCCATCGATACCCAAAAGTGGTTCCCCACCGGGGATATCGGCTATCTTCTGGACGGCAGCCTGGTCATCTGCGGGCGCGCCAAGGAGATCATCACCGTAGCCGGGCGCAACATCTTCCCGACCGAGATCGAGAAGGTGGCCGCCCAGGTGGACGGGGTGCGTGCCGGGGCGGTCGTCGCGGTCGGCACCGACGGGCCCGCCACCCGGCCGGGTCTGGTGATCGCCGCCGAGTACAAGGGCGCCGACGAACCCGCCGCCCGCACCGCGCTGGTCGAGCTGGTCGCATCCGTTTGCGGGGTCGTACCGGCCGAAGTCGTGTTCATGCGGCCCGGCTCGCTGCCCCGTACCTCCTCGGGCAAGTTGCGCCGGCTGGAAGTCAAAAGGAATCTGGAGGGTACCGGAACGTGACCGCAGCAGTACCTCAGTCGGCCTCGCTGGAGGAGTTCAACGCCTTGCTGGACCGGGTCTTCGACGACCGGGTCAAGAAGTGGACCGCCGAGGCCGAACGGACCGAGAAGTTCCCCCGCGAACTGCTCGAATACCTGGCCAAGGAAGGCGTTTTCACCGCCAAGTGGGGTCAGGACACCCAGCCCGATGTGGCCAAGGTGATCGCGCTGGCCGAGCGGCTGGGCCGGTTGGGCTCCGGCGGTATCGCCGTCGGGGTGAGCCTGCACGACTCGGCCATCGCGCTGCTGCGCCGCTTCGCCCGCACCGACCACCTGCGTGACATCGCCGAGCGGGCCGTCCGCGGTGAGGCGGTGCTGTGCGTCGGGGCCTCCGAGGAGTCCGGCGGATCGGATCTGCAGATCGTGGAGACCAAGGTCCGTTCGGTGCGCGACGGTTTCGAGGTCAAGGGCATCAAGAAGTTCGTCTCGCTGTCCCCGATCGCCGATTACGTGCTGGCGGTGGCCCGCAATGTGGACAACGACCCGGACAGCAAGCACGGCAACGTCGTCGTCATCGCGGTCCCGCTGAACGATCCCGGGGTGCAGGTGCAGAAGCCCTACACCAAGGTCGGCAACGGCCCGCTGGACACCGCCGCCGTGCACATCGACACCTGGGTGCCCGCCGACGCGCTGGTGGCCCGCGCCGGGATCGGGCTGGCCGCCATCTCCTGGGGCCTGGCCCACGAGCGGATGTCGGTGGCCGGCCAGATCTCCGGCAGCTGCCAGCGAATCCTGGGAATCACGTTGGCCCGCATGATGAACCGCCGCCAGTTCGGGCACACCCTGTACGAGCATCAAGCGCTGCGGATGCGGATGGCCGACCTGCAGGCCCGCGCCGACATGCTGCGCCACGCCCTGGTCGGGATCGGGGTGGGCGGCAAGCTGGACCTGCGCACCGCGGCCGCGATGAAGGTGTGCGCGGCCCGACTCGGCGAAGAGGTCGTCTCGGAGTGCATGCACATCTTCGGCGGCACAGGCTATCTGGTGGACGAGACCCCGCTGGGCCAGTGGTGGCGGGATATGAAGCTGGCCCGCGTCGGCGGCGGCACCGATGAGGTGCTCTGGGAGCTGGTGGCCGCGGCGATGAAACCGGACCACGACGGCTACGAGGAGATGATGGGCCTCAAGGCCTGACGCACTACTTGTGCGCCGGGATGTCCTCCGGGGTGCGTGGGAAGACGTAGAGCGCCATCTTGCGGTTCGACATCTGGTGCTCGCCGAGGAAGGTGCAGCCCACGTATTCGACGAGCCGGCGGGCACCGGCGTTGCGGTGATCCGGGTCGAACATGATGCGCCGGCACTCGGGTTCGAGTTCGAACAGGTCGCGCATCAGCTTGGGCAGCATCCGCGGTGCGATGCCCCGGTTCACCAGTTTGGTGTCCGCGATCGCGGCGTGGATACCCAGATCGTGCGGGTGCGCGTCGTAGCGGGTGGCGATGGAATCCTTTGCCGCCCGGTACAGCTCGATGTAGCCGATGTCCTCACCCTTGCGGCTGGTCAGATACGGCCGCGAGAACGTCCCGGCCAGTTGGGCTTTGAGGTAGCGGCGCCACCGTTCCGGCGGCCAGTCCGACTCCCAGGCCTCCACCAGATGCGGCATGTTCATCCACTGCGAGATCAGCTCGGCGTGCGCGTCCGGGTCGACCAGCCGGGCACCGTAGGGCTCCTCGATCGCCGGGATCTGCGGCGGCCCGACCCGACGTACCTCATCGGGGATGTTCGTCAGCTCGCGAGGCAGAATCGGCAGCTCGTCGGTATCAGTGTCGATCATTTGCTCCCGACCCTACCTAACCGGGCGATCGCAGCGGTCCCTACAGGTGTGGGACTTCGTCACAGATGCGATGGTGGGTACATGACCCGCGACCGGATCGAGGAACTGCGCAGGTGGGAGGACTCCGGCGCGCACTGGCAGGTGGTGTCCCGCAGCGCCGGGGCGCTGACCATCGCGCTGCTGCGCTGCGACGGCGGCGAGGAGGTCGAGCGGTTCACCTCCGCGGACCCGGCGCTGCTGGCGTTCATCGGGACCCGGGAACGCTCCGACGAGTGAGCGCCGAGGATGGACGAGGCCACCTAGAGTGGCGTTGTGCTGCCGACCCCGTTCGATGACGCCGAACCGGCCGATACCGCCGAGGAGCAGGAGAACGCCGAGGCGCTCGACGCCGAGCTGCCCTCCTCCGACCCGGCGCTGCCCCTGCAGAAGATGGAGAACCGGCTGGTCCGGCTGTCGCTGGCGCACCCGGGCGTGCTCAGCACCGAGCAGCTGCGCAAGCTGCGGTATCTGATCAACTTCGCCAAGCTGTCGGACTTCGAACCGGGGGCGGCCGGCCCCGGCGGCAGCCGCGGCCGCGGGGACGTCTCCGTCGGCGCGGAGCAGGCCGCCTGGCAGCTCCGGGTGTCCGACGCGCTGCACGGGCCGCTGCGCGAGGAGAAGCACGGGGTGACCGCGCTGCGGGCCGCCGCGGCGGTGCTCGGCGTGCTGGCCGACGATCAGGACGTGCAGCGGCGCGCGCTGGCCGCGCGGCACGCCGACAAGTTCTCCGCGACCGAACTGGACGCGGAGGTCGGGTACAAGAAGCTGGTCACGGTGCTCGGCGGGGGCGGCGGCGCGGGGTTCGTCTACATCGGCGGCATGCAGCGGTTGCTGGAGGCCGGGCAGGTGCCCGATTACATGGTCGGCTCCTCGATCGGGTCGGTCATCGGGTCGGTGATGGCCCGCGCGCTGCCGGTGCCCGTCGAGGAGTACGTGGCCTGGGCCAAGACGGTGTCCTACCGGGCCATCCTGGGGCCCGAGCAGTTGCGCCGCAAGCACGGCCTGACCGGGGTGTTCTCGCTGCGCTTCGACCTGTTCGCCGAGGCGCTGTTCACCCGCCCGGACGGTGAACAGATGCGGATGACCGATCTGGAGATCCCGTTCGACGCGGTGGTCGCCGGGGTGCGCCGGCAGTCCTTCGCCGCGCTGCCCGCCAAGTTCCGCCATCAGGAACTCGCGGTGCTCAAGCTGCGCACCCTGCCGTTCCTGCCCATCGGGGTCGGGCCCGAGGTGGCCGCCCGGCTGTGGCAGGCCGCGGCGTTCATCGACTCCCGGGTGGTCAAGGCCATCGTCGTCGGCGGTGACGAGCTGACCCGCAACGTCAATGTCGTTGACGCGGCGTCCTTCTCCTCGGCCATCCCCGGCGTGCTGCACCACGAGACGCGGGATCCGTCGATGCTGCCCATCCTCGACGAGCTGATGGCGGCCAACGATGTGGCGGCCATCGTGGACGGCGGCACCGCCAGCAATGTGCCGGTCGAGCTGGCCTGGAAACGGATCCGCGACGGCCGGCTGGGCACCCGCAACGCCTGCTATCTGGCGTTCGACAGTTTCCACCCGCAGTGGGATCCGCGCCATCTGTGGCTGGCCCCGATCGCGCAGGCCATCCAGTTGCAGATGGTGCGCAATCTGCCCTACTCCGATCACATCGTGCGGTTCTCCCCCACGCTGTCCCCGGTGAACCTGGCCCCGTCGTCGGCATCCATCGACCGGGCCTGCAGCTGGGGCGCAAGCGCGTCGACAAGGCCATCCCGATCACATCGGCTCTGCTGCAGCCGATCTGGTGGGACGAGGCGGCGACGGCGGACCCACCCCCGCGGGTGGCGGTGTCGTCGGCGGCCTCCCCGATGAGCGAGGTGCTCTCTGCGGTTGCGCCGCCGCGCAACAAGTTCGAGCGCTGGCGCAACCGCTACATCACCTAGAGGTCGCTGGCGTCGTCCGGCACGTCGACGGCATGCTCGGCCAGCACCTCCAGCGGCACCACCGCCAGGGTGCGCTCGTGGGTGGACGCCATCACCACCGGGGCGGCGTACCCGTCCTGGTGCGCGCGCAGCCAGTTCACCGCCGTCACGCACCAGCGGTCCCCCGGAACCAGACCGGGGAACCGGTACATCGGCATCGGGGTGCTCAGGTCGTTGCCGATCGAGCGCTGGTGTTCCAGGAATTCGGCGGTCACCACCGCGCAGATGGTGTGCAGACCGGTGTCCTCGGGGCCGGTGGAGCAGCAGCCGTCGCGGTAGAAACCGGTAAGCGGTTCGGTGCCGCACGGTTCCAGCGGTCCGCCCAGCACATTGAGTTCGGGTTGGTCGGGCATGGGCCCATCATGCTCCACTCGCCGGATTATGTTGCGCTCCCCCGATACAGTGACGCAGATGGTGCTGATGTTCGTGGTGCGGGTCATCGACGTGGTGGTGCGTGCCGTCCGACTGATGGCCGGCGGCTCCCCCGCCGGTATCGCGCTGCTGGTGCTGGTGGTTCTGCTGTTCGCGGCCGGCACGTTCGCGGTGGTGCTGGGCGGGGCGTGGCTGTTGGCCACCATGCAGAACGACCACGGTCTGTTGGATGCGGTGCTGCCGTGCGCGCTGGGCGGCACCTGCCGGCCCTGACTCAAGCGGCCGGGTCTCAGTTGGCCGGGTCGATGATCCAGTCGCCGCGGTGCAGGACGCCGGCCACCGCGAGGTCCTCGTCGAGCACCACCAGGTCCGCGGGCGCCCCGGCGCTCAGGCCGGCCGCCGGTAACCCGAGCGCACGGGCCGGGTTGATCGAGGACTGCGCGACCGCCAACAGCAGCGCATCGTCGTCGTCGAGATGACGCCCGCAGTGTTCGACGGCGAACCGGAACACCTGATCCATGGTCGCGGTACTGCCGGCGATGGTGTCGGTGCCCGCGACGCGGGCCACCCCGTCGACCACGTCCACCCCGAGCGGGCCCAGCAGGTAGTGACCGTCGGTCATGCCGGTGGCCGCCATCGCGTCGGTGATCAGTGAGACCCGCTGCGGCCCAACGCTTTGGGTGACGTGCCGGTAGATCGCCGGGTCGATGTGCACGCCGTCGGTGATGAGTTCGACGGTGACCCGGGTGTCCTCCATCAGCGCGATGACGGGTCCGGGTTCGCGCTGGTTGATCGGGCGCATGGCGTTGAACAGGTGGGTGCCGACGGTGGCGCCGGCGTCGATGGCCGCCCGGGTCTGCGCGTACCCGGCCTCGGTGTGCCCGATCGCGGCCACCACCCCGGCGGCGGTGAGCTGCCCGATGGCCGCGAGCGCGCCGTCGCGTTCGGGGGCCAGCGTCACCATCCGCACCGCACCGTCGCCGGCGGCCAGCACCCGGTCGATCTCGGCCGGGTCCGGGTCGCGCATCAGCGCCGGCTCGTGCGCACCGCATCGGTGCACCGACAGCCATGGCCCCTCCAGGTGGATGCCGGCCAGCACCCCGGAGCGGACGTCGGTGGCCAAACGGCGCACCTGGGACAGCAATTCGTCGGGCCCGGCCGTCACCAGCGAGGCGATCAGGGTGGTGCTGCCGTGCCGGCGGTGCAGCGCCGCGGCGATGGCGGTCTCCTGCGGAGAGTCGGCCGAGAAGTTGGCCCCGCCACCGCCGTGCACGTGGGTGTCCACGAAGCCGGGCACCACGGTCACCGCGCCGAGCGCCAGATCCGCCCGCCCGGTCGGCGGGCCGTCGCCGACGGCGCGGATCGTGGGCCCGTCGACCTCGATCCACCCGGGCCGCAACAGGTCCGTGCCGGTCAGCAGGGTGTCCGCGGTCAGCAGCATCTACAGCCCCTGCCACCCCGGTTTGGCCCGGTAGGTCTCGCGGTAGTAGTCGACGAGTTGCAGCCGCCGGGCGGCGGACTCGTCGAGCAGCACCGTCACGTGCGGGTGGTGCTGCAGCACGCTGCCCGGCCACATGGCGGTCACCGGCCCCTCCACCAGGTGGTGCACCGCCTCGGCCTTCTGCCGGCCGGTGGCCACCAGGATGACGTGCCGGGCCTCCAGAATGGTGCCCAGGCCCTGGGTCAGGCAGTGGGTGGGCACCGCATCGATGTCCCCGCCGAAGAACCGGGCGTTGTCGGACCGGGTCTGGGCGGTCAGCGTTTTGATCCGGGTGCGCGAGGCCAGCGAGGAGCCGGGCTCGTTGAAGCCGATGTGCCCGTCGGTGCCGATGCCCAGGATCTGCAGGTCGATGCCGCCCGCGGCGCGGATGGCGTCCTCGTAGGCGGCACAGGCCGACGGGATGTCGGGGGCCAGCCCGTCCGGGCCGGACACCGCCCCCTCGGCGAAGTCCACCCGTGAGACGAACACCTCGTCGATGACGTTGCGGTAGCGCTCGGGGTGTTCGGCGGGCAACCCGACGTACTCGTCGAGGGTGAACCCGCGGACGCCGGCGAACGAGATCTGGCCCGCCGCATAGCGGTTGGCCAGTTCGTCGTAGATGGCCAGCGGGGAGGAGCCGGTGGCCAGGCCCAGCACGGCCTCGGGTTTGCGGCGCAGCAGCGCGCCGATGGCGTCGGCGGCCAGGGTACCGATCTCGGCCGGGCCCGCGGTGATGACGACCTCCATCAGCGGTTGGCCACGAACAGCTCGGCGCCGGCGGTGATGGGGGCGTTCGGCGCGGCGGTCACCGCGATGTTGGCGGCCTCGCGTTCGTCCATCACCACCACCGGCACGATCGGGTTGAGCCCCTTGGCGACGATGGCCGGGACGTCATAGGTGATGACGGGCTGCCCGGCACTGACCTGATCGCCCTGCTGCAGCAGCGTGGTGAAGCCCTCCCCCTGCAGGGCGACGGTGTCCAGCCCGAGGTGCACCAGCACCCCCACCTTGGCCTCGGTGAGCACGACGTAGGCGTGCGGCATCAGCTTGAGCAGGGTGCCACCGACCGGGGCCACGGCGGTGAGTACCTCGCGCGGCGGGTCCACCGCGGCGCCGTGGCCGACCATGCCCTGCGCGAACACCGGGTCGGGCACCTCGGTCAGTGCGACCGCCCGTCCGGACAGCGGAGCAAGAACCTTCGTCGTCATTTCGTCCACAGTACGAGCGTTGCCGAACACGGTCTCGGGTTCGGGTGTTCTCGTTTAGGCTGCCCCGAATGGAGGGGACCACGAAACGTCATAGCAGTACCCGCATTCCGGGATTCGCCCAGTTACAGCGCCTCGGCAAGAGTTTGATGCTGCCGATCGCGGTGCTGCCGGCCGCCGGCATCCTGCTGCGGTTGGGCCAGCCCGATCTGCTGGGCCGCATCGAGGCGCCGGTGATCGGCGCGTTCTTCAAGGCGATGAGCGCGGCCGGTGATGCGGTGTTCGCGAATCTGCCGCTGCTGTTCGCCGTCGGTGTGGCGATCGGTTTTGCGCGTAGGGCCGACGGGTCGACCGCACTGGCCGCCGTGGTCGGCTATCTGGTCGTCGAGGCCGTGTTCAAGACGATGTCGCCGATCGTGTTGGCCGGCGAGGTCGACAAGAACGGCGATCAGGCGCTGATCAACTACAGCGTATTCGCCGGCATCGTGGTGGGTTTGCTCACCGCGTGGTTGTTCGACCGGTACCACACCATCGAATTGCCGTCCTATCTCGGCTTTTTCGGCGGCCGGCGGTTCGTGCCGATCGTGGTGTCGCTGGCCTCGCTGTTCCTGGCGTTCGCGATGAGCTACTTCTATCCGATCTTCGACGCCGGGTTGACCAGCCTGGGCCAGTTCATCGGTGGTGCTGGGGCATTCGGGGCGTTCGTGTACGGGTTCGCCAACCGGATGCTGATCCCGTTCGGCCTGCACCACATCCCGAACTCCTATGTGTGGTTCCTGTACGGCGACTATCAGACCCCGGACGGCAATATCGTCACCGGTGAGCTGACCCGGTTTGCGGCCGGGGACCCGACCGGCGGGCATCTGACGGCGGGCTTCTACCCGATCCTGATGTTCGGACTGCCCGCCGCCGCGCTGGCGATGATCCACGTGGCGAACAAGAAACAGCGCAAGGTCGCGATGGGCATCCTGGCCGCGGCGGGGCTGACGGCGTTCCTCACCGGGGTCACCGAGCCGCTGGAATTCGCGTTCATGTTCGTGGCGTTCCCGCTCTACATCATCCACGCGGTGCTGACCGGGTTGTCGCTGGCGATCGCGTATCTGCTCGACATCCATCTGGGCTTCTCGTTCTCGGCGGGCCTGATCGATCTGCTGCTGTACGGCACCGCGCCGGCGGCCAAGAACATCCCGCTGCTGATCGCCATGGGAGTCGGCTTCTTCATCGTCTACTACCTGCTGTTCCGGTTCGCCATCACCCGGTGGAACATGCGCACCCCGGGGCGTGAACCCGAGGCCGAGTTTGACGCCGAGGAGGCGGCAAACCTGGGTGAGGGTGCCGGAACCACTGCGGTGACCACCGAGGACAGCCGCGTCGAGCAGGTGATCGCGGCCTTCGGCGGGCGGAAGAACCTGGTCAACGTGGACGCCTGCATCACCCGGCTGCGGATGGAGGTGGCCGATCCGGCCAAGGTCGATCAGGCCCGGCTCAAGACGCTCGGCGCGGCCGGGGTGATCGAGGTCGGCAACAGCGTGCAGGCGGTGTTCGGCACCGAGGCCGAGGCGTTGAAGAACGACATCCTCGGCGCGCTCTAACGGCAGTAGTCGCCGGTGGCGAACTCCAGCGCCCGCCGGTGCAGCGGGTCCAACGCCCGCTGGGTCGCGACCTGCTCGACGGCGGCGCTGACGACGGCGCCACACGACGGGGCGGTCAGTGCCGGCCACTGCGCGGCGATCTCGGACACGATCGTCTGGTTGAGTCCGTCGATGGTGGCGCGGGTCGCGGTCAGATCCGGGGCGGTGGCCGGGACGGCGGCCGGGTCCAGCTTCCAGTGCGCAAACAGGCTGTACTGCACGGCAACCGACGCGTCGATCTGGTCGCGGAACACCTCGCGGGTGTAGGCCGGGTCCGCGCCCATGGTCGCGGCCGCTGCGGCGACGGTGTCGAGCACCTGCTGCTCGCGGGCCGGGTCCTGGATCTGGCCGCCGTTGAGATATTTGTTGGCGGCCACCGGATCGGCGGTCAGCAGGCGTTGCGCGGCGGCGTCGACC
Source organism: Mycolicibacterium aurum (assembly GCA_900078775.1). Classification (GTDB taxonomy): domain Bacteria; phylum Actinomycetota; class Actinomycetes; order Mycobacteriales; family Mycobacteriaceae; genus Mycobacterium; species Mycobacterium aurum_A. Next base: position 806,008 of record LT549889.1, on the reverse strand, counting down.
AGGGGTTGCAGCGGGTTGACCGGATCCGCATGGGCGACCGGTGCCGCCCCGACGGCCAATACCGTCAAAGCGATCGCGAGGGTCCTCACCGTTGCCCCCGCACCAGCCGGCCCGGGCGGGCACCGGTGTCGATACCGTCGCGTCGCGTGATCACCCCGTTGACGATGGTCGCAGTGTAGCCGGACGCGCCCTGCACGAGCCGGTGCCCGCCGGCGGGCAGGTCGTAGGCCATCCGCGGGGCGTGCAGGGTGAGCGCGTCCAGGTCGATGACGTTGAGGTCGGCCTTCTTGCCGACCGCGATGACGCCACGGTCGGTGAGCCCGAACAGCTGTGCGGTGTCGTGGGATTGCTTGCGCACCACGTATTCCAGCGGGAGTTTCTCGCCGCGGTGCCGGTCGCGCGCCCAGTGCGTGAGCAGGAACGTCGGATAGGAGGCGTCGCAGATCATGCTGCAGTGCGCGCCGCCGTCGGACAGGCCCAGCACACCGGCGGGGTGGGTCATCATCTCCCGGATGGCGTCGTGATTGCCGTCGGCGTAGTTGAACATCGGCAGCATCAGCATGGTGGCGGCGTCGGATTCGAGCATCAGGTCGTACATGGTGGCCAGCGGATCCTGGTTGCGGGCCTTCGCGATGGCGGCCACCGTGCGGTCCGGGGTGGGTTCGTAGTCCGGCGGCTCCCCCAGCGAGTACAGCCGCTCGGTGGAGTACTGCGCCAGCGCGAACATCCCGTCGAACAGCACGTTCGGGTCGAGGGGCAGATCCTGCTCGGACAGGATCGCCTGACGCACAGCCGGTTCGGCGAGCCGGGCGGCGAGTTCCTCCCGGCTGCACTCGGCCTTGAGCCGGCGGTAGGTGGGCCGGTGGGTGAAGGCGTGATGACCCGGGAAGCCGAGCAGCATGCCGAACGGCCGGGCGGCCACCTGCGGGTAGAGCCGGCTGCCCGCCTGATGTGCGGCCGCCGACAGCTCAAGCTGATCGCGCCACAGGTTCGGGTCGGCGTCGACCTGGATGAGGGCGAAGCTCAGCGCGCAGTCGATCTCCTCGCCGAGGCGGCGCATCCACTCCAATTCCTTTCGCGGCGCGACGATGTCCTCCCCGGCCGCGCCCTGCGGGGCGAGTTCGAAGACCGCGCCACCACCGGCCGCGGTGGCCCGCCCGAGCGCGAACAGTTCGTCCTCGGCGGCGAAGGTGCCGGGCACCGGTTCGCCGTCCATGGCCCGGTGCGCCAGCGTGCGGGAGGACGAAAAGCCCAGTGCCCCAGCCTCGATGGCCTCCTGCACGATTCGGCTCATCGCGGCGATGTCCTCGGCGGTGGCGGGTTCGTTGCGGGCGCCGCGCTCCCCCATCGCGTAGGCGCGCACGGTGCCGTGCGCGATCTGGCTGCCCATGTCGACGGCGAGTTCCCGGCGCCCGATCACGTCGAGGTAGTCGGCATAGGTCTCCCAGCCCCAGGTGATGCCCTCGGTGAGCGCGGTGCCCGGGATGTCCTCCACGCCCTCCATCAGCTCGATGAGCCACTGTTCCTGGCCGGGGCGCACCGGGGCGAAGCCGACCCCGCAGTTGCCGGCGACGATGGTGGTGACGCCGTGGTTGCTCGACGGTTCCAGCAGGTCGTCCCAGCTGACCTGCCCGTCGTAGTGGGTATGGATGTCGACGAAGCCGGGCGCGACGATCTTGCCTGTGGCGTCGAGGGTCTCGGCGGCCGGCGCGCTCAGTGGCGGGTCGCCCGGGCCGCGTCGGCGGACCTCGACGATCTTGCCGTCCGAGATCGCGACATCCGCGGTGAAGCGGTCGGCCCCGGTGCCGTCGACGACGGTGCCACCGGTGATCAACAGATCGAACATGTGCACTCCCTCGGCCGGCGGGCTGTGGTTCGTGTCTAACACGATGACGCGAGCCGATAGGCAGTTTCAGGAAAGTGTTCACTGCGGGTCGGCTCCGTCCGTGACACCCCGCCAGAACCCCTAGGGACCAGATCGATCACACGGTCGCCCATTACGGGCCTACAACCGATATCCGCGACCCTCAGCTCGAACTCGGCCCGACTTCGACCCTAGGGCGGTTCACCCAGCCCACCTCGCCAGGATCGGCAGCCCTCACCTCGATCTCGCCCTAGGGGTTTCAGCCGCAACCCAGACAGACTCCGCGGGTTATCCACAACCCGGTGACCGGCCCCGCCGGATATGTCGGCGACCCACTCCACGATGGCGTCATGGAACCTTTCGTCGGCAGCGAGGCCGTGGCTCGCGGCGATATGACCCGCGGTGTCCTGCGGGCGCGGTATACCGCCATCCTGCCCAACATCTATCTGCGCAAGGGCGCCGAACCCACTCTGCTGGATCGTGCACAGGCGGCCTGGCTGTGGAGCGGCAAGACCGGAATCATCGCCGGGCGCACCGCCGCGGGGTTCTACCGGAATCCGTGGCAGCTCAGTTCCGACCCGGTCGACCTGATCGCCCGCCACAGCCGGCATCCGCCGGGGATCGTCCTGCACAACGAGCGGATCAGCGTCGACGAGATCACCTACGAGCAGGGGCTGCCGATCACCTCGCCGGTCCGCACCGCCCTTGATCTGGCGCGGCACCTGCCGCGCGACGAGGCGGTCACCTTGCTGGACCCGCTCGTGGCGGCAACCGGCATCAGCAGGGAGGACATCTGGCAGCTCGCGAAGCGCTATCGGGGGATGCGGGACGTCAGGACGGCGAACGCTGCGATCCTGGACCTCGATCCCGGCGCCCGGACACCGGAACAGACCCGTATCCGGCTACTGCTGTCGGACAATGGTTTTCGGCCTACCCACAGCCAGATCCGGGTCACCGACGGCTTCAAAGACGTCCTGCTGGCCATGGGCTGGCCGGCGCTGAAGGTCGCGGTCGACTGCGATCTCAGCGGTGAACCCACGGCGTACATCGTCGCCACATCGGAGTTCCTGCGCAGCCAGGGCTGGCTGTACATCCCGGTGCTGCCAAAGGAACCGGCCGGCTCGATCAGCCACCGGGTCCGGGAAGCGGTGTGGTCGCGGATCAGGAGACGCTAGAGATCCGCGAAGCAGGGGTCGCTGTCGCCGGTGGGGATGGTCGCGTCGGTGGAGGAGAATTCGCCGATCACCCCGGTGTCGGTGACCTCGATGCTGTCGGCCTTGATGCCCAGCGGGTAGTTGTCGTTGAGTGTGGTGGTCAGCTCGTTGAGCGCGGTCTGCACGGCGTCCTTGCCGAACGGACCGGTGACGTCGAGGACCTGCAGTTCCAGGTCGCCGTCGGTGACCACCGGCCTGGCGGTGATGGTGGTGTCGCCGGTGGCCTCCAGAATGAGGGTGCCCGCGCTCGCGTCGGTGCGCACCGCGGTGACGAGATCCCCGACGACGGGCAGGTTGTCGGCGACGGTGCTCTTGATGCCGTCGGCGGTCCAGGTCAGGGTGGCGCGGATCGAGCCGATGGTGCCCACGCCGTCCGCCGAGTCCTGCAGGTGGATATCGCTGAGCGTGACGTCGGCGGTCATGCCCTTGGCTTCCTGCACCCGGTCGCCGGTGGTGATCACCGAGATGTCGCTGTAGCGGTCGGTGAGGTACTGCCACAGGAACGGCGGGCTCACCGAGTAGGAGACGTCGGCGGTGTCCTCGACCAGGCAGTCGGTGATGCCGGACAGCACGGCGGCGGCGCGGTTGCGGGCGAACAGTTCGGCCCCGGCCAGGCCGCCGACCAGCACCGCCACCACGATGACGGCGATCAGGACGAGGCTCTGCCTGTTGCGGGCGGGCGGCGGCGGGGGCACGTCCATGCCGGGCTTGCGCAGCGGTGGCGGTGGGATCGGCGGCGGTGGCGGTGGAATCTGCGGCGGTCGCGCCGGGATCCGCTGGGTGGCCGGCTCCGGTGCCCGCAACCGTTCGGTCGGCAGGTCCGGGCGCGGTATCCGCCTGGTCGAAGGTTCCTGTCGCGGGATCCGCCGGGTCGCCGGGTCGCGCGGCGGTTCTGGCGGCTGCATCGGCATCTGCCCAGTGTGCCAAAACGACAGCCGGGCGCAATCACCACCGATCCCGGCAATCCGGTGTTGGATAGCAGCCATGGACAGGCCCGACATCGTCATCCTGATGACCGACGAGGAACGCGCGATCCCGCCCTACGAGTCCCCCGAGGTGCTGGCGTGGCGGCAGCGGACGCTCGGTGGGCGGCGCTGGTTCGACGAGCACGGCGTCAACTTCACCCGGCACTACACCGGCTCGCTGGCCTGTGTCCCGAGCCGCCCGACGCTGTTCACCGGTCAGTACCCGGATCTGCACGGGGTCACCCAGACCGACGGCCTGGGCAAGCGCTACGACGACTCCCGGCTGCGGTGGCTGCGCCGCGGCGAGGTGCCCACCCTCGGAAACTGGTTCCGCGCAGCGGGTTACGACACCCACTACGACGGCAAGTGGCACATCTCGCACGCCGACCTGGAGGACCCGGTGACCGGGAAGATCCTGGCCACCAATGACGACGCCGGGGTGATCGACCCGGCCGCGGTGCAGGCCTATCTGGACGCCGACCCGCTGGGCCCGTTCGGGTTCTCCGGCTGGGTCGGGCCCGAGCCGCACGGAGCGGCCATGGCCAACAGCGGTTTTCGACGGGACCCGCTGTTCGCCGACCGGATCGTGGCCTGGCTCCAGGACCGCTATGCGCGCCGCCGCGCCGGGGATCCGGCGGCGCTGCGGCCGTTCCTGCTGGTGGCCAGCTTCGTCAATCCGCATGACATCGTGCTGTTTCCGGCGTGGTCGCGGCGCAACCCGCTGTCGGCGTCACCGCATGATCCCCCGCAGGTGCCGGCCGCGCCCACCGCGGACGAGGACCTGAGCAGCAAACCGGCCGCCCAGGCCGCGTTCCGGGACGCCTACTACTCCGGGTACGGGCCGACGGCGGCGGTGTCGCGCACCTACCGACGCAAGGCGCAGGCCTACCGCGACCTGTACTACCGGCTGCACGCCGAGGTGGATGGACCGCTGGATCGGGTACGCCGCGCGGTCACCGAAGGATCGACGGATGCGGTGCTGGTGCGCACCTCCGATCACGGGGAGCTGCTCGGCGCGCACGGCGGGCTGCACCAGAAGTGGTTCAACCTGTATGACGAGGCGACCCGGGTGCCGTTCGTCATCGCCCGCATCGGTGACCGCGCCACCGAGGCCCGCACGGTGTCGGCGCCGACCAGCCATGTGGATCTGGTGCCGACGCTGCTCGGGGCGGCCGGGGTCGACGTGCCCGCGGTGGCCGCACAGTTGGCGCAGTCGTTCTCCGAGGTGCACCCGCTGCCCGGGGTGGATCTGATGCCGGTGGTCGACGGCGCCCCGGCCGACGAGGACCGGGCGGTGTACCTGCTGACCCGCGACAATGTGCTCGAAGGCGACACCGGCGCGTCCGGGCTGGCCCGGCAGTTGGGCCGCGATGTCAATCCGCCCGCGCCGCTGCGGATCCGGGTGCCCGCGCATGTCGCCGGGAACTTCGAGGGACTGGTGGCCCGGGTCGACGGCCGGTTGTGGAAGCTGGTGCGCACCTTCGACGATCCGGGCACCTGGACCGAACCGGGGGTGCGTCAGCTCGCCTACACCGGCCGCGGCGCGCAGCAATATCGCAGCGATGTGCTCGACGATCAGTGGGAGCTCTACGACCTGACCGGTGACCCGGCCGAGGCGGTGAACCGCTGGGAGGATCCGTCGCTGCACGAGCTGCGGGCGCAACTGCGCACTCAGCTCAAGCAGGTGCGCGCGGCGGCGGTGCCGGAGCGCAACAACCCGTGGCCGTATGTGCGCCGCCGGGCCCCCGAGCCTGAACGCGGGCTGCTCGCGCGGGTGCGGGGCCTGCTGCGCCGCTGAGACTCACTCCTTGGCGAGGTGCACCAGGAACTCGATGGTGGCGTCGGGCTGCACCTCCAGCAGGCCGGCGGCCGGCTTCGGCGGGGCGACGTCGAAGTCGGGCAGCCGGATCGCAATGGTGCCGGCGACGTCCACCCGGTCGCCGTTGCGCTGGATCTCGGCCTGCGCGGTGACGGGCTGGGTGACGCCCTTGAGCGTCAACGTCACCGGAATCGCGAGTGGCACCGGGCGGCCGTCCGCGGGCACGCCGGAGACGTCGACCGGGCCGTTGCCGGTGAGCGTGGCGGTCGGGAAGGTCGCGGTCTCCAACGCGTCGGCGCTGCGGAACTTCTCGTCGCGGCCCGGGCTGCCCGAGGTCATGGTCGCGGGGTCGACGGTGAACTCGACGAACCTCAGCTCGGAGCCGGTGATCTCGGCGGCACCGCTGACGGTGTCGGTGCGGCCGTTGACATCGACGCGCTCCCACAGCAATTGCTGCTGCACCCGGTAGCCGGCCTGCGAGCCGGGTTGCACCGTCCACGTCCCGTCGACATCGGTGGCGGCGGGGCGCGGGTCGGCCGGCAGCGCCAGCACGGGTCGCGGCGGGTCGGCGACGAATCTCGTATAGGCCCAGGGCGCCGCGCCGAGGCTCAGCACCGCCAGCAACCCGACCACCACCAGCCAACGCTTCCAGTTCACGAGCCTCATCCTGACAGAGCCGACCGGCGCCGAGCCGCATTGCCGTGACGCAGCTAACGTGGCGCGCACTTGGCGATTATTGATTCCCGGCCAGGGCAAATACCATCGGGGGCGAGATGACCGAGAATGCCCTGGATACCCGTACCGCCGAGCGCGTCGCCGCGGAGGCCCGCCGCCGCCGCACCTTCGCCGTGATCAGCCACCCCGACGCCGGTAAGTCGACGTTGACCGAGGCGCTCGCGCTGCACGCGCGGGTGATCAACGAGGCCGGTGCCATCCACGGCAAGGCGGGCCGCAAGTCCACGGTGTCGGACTGGATGGAGATGGAGAAGGCGCGCGGCATCTCGATCACCTCGACCGCGCTGCAGTTCCCGTACCGCGACTGCGTCATCAACCTGCTCGACACCCCCGGCCACGCCGACTTCTCCGAGGACACCTACCGGGTGCTCACCGCCGTCGACGCCGCGGTGATGCTCATCGACGCCGCGAAAGGCCTTGAGCCGCAGACACTCAAGCTGTTCCAGGTGTGTAAGCACCGCGGCATCCCGATCATCACGGTGATCAACAAGTGGGACCGCCCGGGCCGGCACGCCCTGGAGCTGATGGACGAGATCCACGAGCGGATCGGGCTGCGCACCACCCCGCTGACCTGGCCGGTCGGCATCGCCGGCGACTTCAAGGGGGTGATGGACCGCCGCAAGGGCCACTACATCCGGTTCACCCGCACCGCCGGTGGCGCCACCGCCGCCCCCGAGGAACACATCCCCGCAGACCAGGCCGAGGCCGCCGCGGGGATCGACTGGGAGACGGCCGTCGAGGAATCCGAACTGCTGTCGGCCGACGGCTCGGACTTCGACCCGCAGACCTTCCTGACCGGCGAGACCTCCCCGGTGCTGTTCACCTCGGCGGCGCTGAACTTCGGCGTCAACCAGCTGCTCGACGTGCTGGTGGAGCTGGCCCCGCCGCCGGGTGCCATCCTCGACGTGGACGGCAACCCGCGGTCGGTCGATTCGCCGTTCAGTGCGTTCGTGTTCAAGGTGCAGGCCGGAATGGACAGCTCGCACCGGGACCGGATCGCCTACGCCCGGGTGTGCTCGGGCACCTTCGAGCGCGGGGACGTGCTCACCCACGCCGGCACCGGGAAACCGTTCGTCACCAAGTACGCCCAGTCGGTGTTCGGCCGCGAGCGCTCCACCCTGGACGACGCCTGGCCCGGCGATGTGATCGGCCTGGCCAACGCGGCCGCGCTGCGCCCCGGCGACACCTTGTATCGCGATGTGCCGGTGACGTTTCCGCCGATCCCGAGCTTCTCCCCCGAGTATTTCTCGGTGGTGCGCGGCAAGGACCCCAGCAAGCACAAGCAGTTCCGCAAGGGCATCGAGCAGCTCGACCAGGAGGGCGTGGTGCAGGTGCTGCGCTCGGACAAGCGTGGCGAGCAGGCCCCGGTGTTCGCGGCCGTCGGGCCGATGCAGTTCGAGGTGGCCGCGCACCGGATGGAGACCGAGATCGGCGCGGCGATCACCTTGGAGCCGCTGCCCTATCAGATCGCGCGGATCGTGGACCCCGAGGACGCCGAGTTCATGGACAAGCAGGTGTCCGCCGAGGTGCTGACCCGCTCCGACGGGGTGATGCTGGTGCTGTTCTCCACGCCGTGGCGGCTGCAGGGCTTCCAGCGCGACAACCCGGAGATCACGCTGCGTTCGCTGGTGGCCACCGCCGAGGATTAGGCGCTACTTCGCCAGCGCGCTGCCCTTGCGCCACTGCTCCCAGGGCACGGTCCAGTCACCGTTGTTCTCGGCCTGGAGCGGTTCGCCGCCGGTGTTGCGGATCTCGACGATGTCGCCGGGCCGGGAGAAGTTGTAGAACCATTCGGCGTTCTCGCCGCTGAGGTTCAGGCAGCCGTGGCTGACGTTGGTGTTGCCCTGGGCCCAGATGGTGTCGTTCAGCTGATGCAGGTAGATGCCGTTGTGGCTGATCCGGGTGGCCCACGGGATGGTCAGGCGGTAGCCGCTCGCCGAGCTGAGCGGCATCCCGTAGGTGGAGGAATCCATGACCACCGATTCGGCCTTGTCCATCACGGTGTAGACGCCGCGTGGGGTCCAGAAGCTCAGCGTGGTGTCGCCGAAGGTCTCGGTGCCGCCCTTGCCCATCGAGGTGGGCATGGTGCGGACCAGCTTGCCGTTCTCGTAGACCCGGACCTGCTTGTCGGTGTCGTCGACGATGGAGACGTGTGAGTCGCCGATGGTGAAGGACACCTTCTCGTCCTGCGCGCCGTAGAGGTCCTCACCGAGGCGGGCGCCGTAGAGGCCGGCGTCGACGGTGACCTTGGTGCCGGGTGCGTAGTACTTCTCCGGGCGCCAGTGCGCGGTCTGGTCGTCGATCCAGTTCCAGGAGCCGACGGTCTTGGGTTCGGTGCGCACCGTCATGCGGCGTTCGGCGTTGGCCTTGTCGGTGACGGTCTGGTCGAAGCGGGCGACGACCACCATCCCGACGCCGTAGGTGGCGCCGTCCTGCAGCGGGGCGTAGGAGGTGCCGTTGAGGTACACCCGGGCCTGATAGGTCGGGTTGACGGTGGTGAAGGTGGAGCTCTCCCGGGTCGGGAAGCCGCCGGGGCCGCGGCCGTGCACGGTGACGGTGTACTGGCGGCCGTAGCCCAGCGGCACCGCCGGCGTCCATGAGGTGGCGCCCGCGGCGAGCACGCCGGGGATCTCCTTACCGGCGTCGTTGACGAGGGTGACCGCGGCGAGCGTGCCGGATTCGGCGGTGACCGAGACCTGTCCGACGGGTTCAACCTCGGCGCGCGGGCCGGGGTTGATGGTGATGCGCGGCGGTTCCAGCGGTGAGGCCTGCGGCAGCTCGTGGCTGGTGGCGGTCAGCGTCTGGCAGCCCTCGGTGCAGCCGGGCAGCACCGTCAGAACGATCCCGCCCGCTACCGCCAGTACCGCAAAAACCATCGCCAAACAGGCACGACGAACAGACGTCAACACAACTCCAATATGGTTCGGCGAGAGCCGGTTTGATCGGGACTCCGATCGCTGTGCCAATGGTAGCCCCACGGTCGCTACCGGTTGGTAACGGCATGCGCTCTGCTCGGAGTCGATTCGGGGAACCACCCGTTCAGCGGAACCGGTCGCCGAACGGGACCTTCTCGAGGATGCGGTCGCGCAGCCGTGGCGGCGGCGCGGATGCCGGCGGCGGCGCCGGCGCGGCGGGCTTGATGTGGATGGTTTTGGCTTGTACCGGAGGGGTTTTCGGGCGCGGGGTCTCGGCCGCCCGGGGTGGCGGCACCGGCGCGGACTCGGCGACGATCGGCCGGGCCGGAGGCTGCTCGGGGGTGGCCTCGGCGGCGGTCAGGGCGACGGTGATCGAGGCGACGAACACCGCCGCCGCGATGCCCAGCACGGTGGCCAGGATGCGGACGCGGGAGATGCCCGGGTGTGGGGTGGGCGCGGCCGGGAGGTTGGCGGTGTGCGCGGAGGCCAGCACCGCGCCGCGGGTGAGCGCGAAGTCGGCCTCGGCGGCGGTGAGCACGGGCCGGTCGGTTTCCTGCTCGATGGCGGCGATCAGTGCGTCGGGATTCTGCGAGCCGAGCACGTAGATGGCGTCGGGGCTGGGCCGGGCGGCCCGGACCAGGGCGCGGACCCGGTCGGTGAGGGTGGCGGTGTCCTCGTGGTCGATGCTCTCCACCGCGACGTGGAAGCCGTCGACGGTGGCGACCACGGCGTTGTCGGGTTCGGTGACGACCACGATCAGGAAGTCGTGGCCGGCCTTCTCGGCGATGCCGCGGGCCAGGGCCTCGGCGGCGTCGACGTCGCGAACCGCGACCACCGGTGCCCCGCCGACGTAGGCGTCCAGCGCCTCGCGGACCTTGATCGCCTCGGTCTCGGCGTCGTGTGACCAGGTCAGGCCGATGGCGTGCAGGTCGGCGTCGGCCGGGAGGTCGGCCAGAAAGTCTTCGATGTGGTCGACGTCGAGCACGGCACGGTCGAGGTGTTCACCTTCGCCGGTGACCCCGTCGACCAGTTCCCCGTGTATGTCTTTCGAGGTCACCGAAAGACCCAGTACGAGGTTCATGGATTGCCCCCTCGATCCATTGACTCTGCGGTCGAGCCTACCCAGCGGGGAAGCTCACGTGCCCAGGTAGCTGCGTACGGCTTCGAAGGCGGAGGCGTCGAAGGCGACGATGCGGACCTGTTCGACGCGGGTGTCGGCGGCGCCGATGGTGTCGACGGCCGCGGCGATGGCGTCCTGGCGTGGCCAGCCGTAGATCCCGGCGCTGATCAGCGGGAACGCGATGCTGGCGGCCTCGAGTTCGTCGGCGACCTGCAGGGCGCGGCGGTAGCAGGATTCCAGCAGGGCGCGGTCGCGCTGGCCGGCGGTGTAGTTGGGTCCGACGGTGTGCACGACCCAGCGGGCGGGCAGCTTGCCGGCGGTGGTCCAGCCGGCGTCGCCGGTGGCCAGGCCGTTGGGGAAGCGGCGGATGCAGTCTTGCAGGACCGCGGGCCCGCCGGCGCGGTGGATGGCGCCGTCGACGCCCCCGCCGCCGCGCATCCGGGTGTTCGCGGCGTTGACGATGGCGTCGACGGTCTGCCTGGTGATGTCGCCGTGGACGGCGGTGATGGCCGGCATGGGGTCAGTATGCGCTCGCCGGGTGCTACTCCCCTGCCCGGTCACCGGCGGCAACGGGGATCCGACCGGTCGGGTACGGCAGGTCGATGTCGTGCTCGTCGTAGGCCTGCAGGATCTCGCGGCGCAGCCGGCGCTGCACCGACCATTGGGCGTTGGGGCGGGTCTTGATGGTCATCCGCAGGGTGACCAGGTCGGGTGAAAGTTCCTGCACACCGAGCATTTCCGGTTCGCCGATCACCTTCGCGGCGACGGCGGGGTCCTCGATGGCCTTGTGTGCGGCGTCGAGGGCGACCTTCTCGGCGCGGGCCAGGTCGACGGTGAGGGCGACGGGGACCTCGACGCGGGCGACCGCGTAGTCCTGGCTCATGTTGCCGACGCGGGCGATCTCCCCGTTGCGGACGTACCAGAGGGTGCCGTCGATGTCGCGGACGGTGGTGATGCGCAGGCCGACGGACTCGACCTCACCGGTGGCCTCGCCGAGGTCGACGGTGTCGCCGACGCCGTACTGGTCTTCGAGCAACATGAACACGCCGGTGACGAAATCGCGGACCAGGTTCTGGGCACCGAAGCCGATGGCCAGGCCGACGACGCCGGCCGAGGCGATGAACGGGGCGATGTTGACGCCGAAGACGTTGAGGACGGTGAGCACCACCCAGATCAGCAGCACGATCGAGACGGTGGATTTGAGCACCGAGCCGATGGTCTGGGCGCGTTGCTGGCGGCGGGCGGCGATCTTGGCGGTGTTGGTGCCGGCGCGTTCGCGCAGGTTACGCAGCAGCGGGGCCTTCTTGGTGGAGGAGGCGTCGGTGGTGGGCTGGGCTTCGTCGATGATCTCAGGCCTGCGGCCGGTGGTGGCGCGGTCGATGGCCCGGTGGATCAGGTAGCGCGCGATCAGGGCGATGACGAGGTACGCGGCGACTCTGATCGGGACCTCGACCAGCCAGTGCTTGTTGGTGTCGGTCCATTCGAAAGCAGCGTTGTACACATCCATGTTTTCGACGGTACCCATGTGGGCTTGGGGTCAATCTGGGGCCGTTTGCTCGCCGGGGGTTCGTGCGGGCGCGAACGGGAGAGAGCGGAAGGAGGGGTGGTCCGTGCCCGGCTATGAGCGACAAATGAGCGACAACAGTGTCGTTCGCGATGCTCACGTGGGCATTGCCGCGGTGATACCGGTGTGGGTGAAGTCGTCACCCACGAACAGCAATGGCTCGCCGGTGACATCGGCCAAAGCGTACGAATAGCAGTCGCCCAGATTCAATCCGGCGGGATGCCCGCTGCCGCGCCCGAAGTCCCGGTAGGCACGCGTTGCGCTCGCGGCCTGCGCTGCGTCGAAGGGCACCGTTTCGATCCCGAGTTGCGCGATCAAGCGTTCGACCCGGCGAAAGTCCTCGGGCGCCAGCCGCCTGGTCAACACCGCGCCGACTTCGACGAGAGTTGCCGCTGACATCTTCGGATGAGCGGCGTCGAGTAGGACATCGAGCAACTCTGTCCTCTGCGGCTCGTGGAGAGCGATGGCCACGATCGCCGAGGTATCGACGATCACACTGGCAGCCCATTCTCGTCATACAGCTCGTCCTGGTCCCGACGGATCTGGTGTCGTTGTTGTCGCGTGACCGACCGGTCCAGGTCAGAAATAATCGCGTTCACCTTGACGCGGCGAGCATCACGCCCCTGTTCGGCGTCGATATCGGCGAGTTTTGCGCGCACTGCTTCGTCTACGGCGCTCGTCTGGCTCAGGCCGGTTCGTCTGGCGAGCTCGCGGACGAGTTCCACTGTCCGCTCATTCTTGATGTTCAGACTCATGGTAGAAATCTACCCCTACCGGGTAGAAGAGGCCACATTGTCGTGCTCCTACGCCGCGGCGCTCACCCGCCGAAACTCCGCCGCGAACGCCTCGGCGATCCCCTGGGCGCGACGTCCGTACTCGCCGACGCTGAGGTCCGCGTCGCCGCGCCGGTACCGGGAGGCGAGGCGCGCCAACGCGTCGGCGCCCTCGTTCAGCGGTTCGCCGCGGTGACCGGGCGCCCACCGCACATCGACGCGGGCCCGCTCGGTGCGGATCTGGCGGCACGCGCAGTGCAGCAGGCCGGCCGCGGGGTAGTCGGCCGGCATCACGTCGTCGCCGCGTTTCCAGCGCTCCGCCAGGGCGATTGCGTCGCGGCTGTCGGACACGATCGTCAGGTGCCGGCGGGTCAGTTCCCGTACCGCGTCCGCGATGGCCAGCAGCTCGGCGACGAGGACCGGTTGCTTCCCAACGATTTTGGGCACCGAGCGGTAACCGGCCATCCCGTGGTGCCCGGTGCAGGCCAGCCACGCGAAGCCCGCGTTCTCGCCGCGCACCGAGCCATCGGTGGCCACCGTCACCGGCTCCAGGTCGATCGGTAGCGGCACCGTGGGCGACGGCGGCTGGCGCAGCCGTTCCATGGCGGCGTCGAGCAGGTGTTGGTCGGCGGTGTCGGGACGGTCGACCCACCAGATCTGATGGGCCTGGCGCCACACCGGGCTGGTGGGCGGCAGATTGACGAGGAACCGCATCCGCAGGTGTCTGCCGTGCTCGGACCGGATCCGCTCGATCGCATCCAACAACGCGGCCTCCTTGCGGGTGGTCGCGATGAACCCGTCCCAGCACTGCAGCTCGCCGACGCCGGCATAGCGGTACCCGAAATCCGCTGCGGCGACGGCGATCGCGATCGTCTCGGGCGGGCGAGGCCGGGCGAAGACGAGGTCGACGGGCTTGGGCCGGGCCTGCGGCAGCGGGACCATCACGCACCATCCGTCGGGTACCGGCCGTGTTGCCGTGCGGCCCGCTGGTGCACCTCGGTCAGCGCCCAGAAGCCGATGTCGACCAGCAGCCCGAGCAGCGCGAGAACGATCAGCGGCCAGGGGTCGTCGATGAACAACCCCAGAAGGAAGAGTCCACCGAACACCGCGAGTCCGATGAGTGCCCGCTGAGTGGTGGCGCGGGCGACCGCGGGCGTCGGGCCTGGGTCGACGCGCCGGGCCCGACCTGGGGTCGTGTTCATGCTGGCCTCCGTCTTTTGCTCTGTGCTCAGGCGAGCCGCACAGAATGACAGAGACCACCGACAAGTCCGGGTCCGCACTGCGTGTAACTGGTATCAAGGGCTCATGTCCGAGGCCATCGACCCGCTGCTGTTGGGTCAGCGGGTGGTTGCCGTCCTGGAAACCGGGTTGCGGACCGCGACCTACAAACTGGCGACGCTGATGGCGCTCATCGACCAGTGCATCGAGCGCCTCCCCGAGGATCCGGCCGCTGCACTGGCGGTGCCGATCCCCGATCTCGCTCACCGGGTGCTGGAACTGTACTGGCGTCAGGTCCGGCCGTTCGAAGGGCATGAGCTGCGTCAGTCCACCGGCGAACACGCGCGAATCCCCCGCGCGGTCCGGGAGTTCCGCTCTGTCGCCGGCCCGACGCGCTCTCTAGCTGCCGCGATGAACGCGGCACCGTCGGCATACGAGACAGCGATCGACGAGATCACGTTGTGTCTGGCGCGGCAGCCGCTCTTCCGGTTGCAGCGCGTCCCAGGCGCGGAGACCGGCGACCGTTTCCTCTACGACGATTCGTTTCTGCACTCGGGCATCTCTCGCTCGGCGCTGCGGGCCCACGGTGATGCGATCGACCTGTTGCCCGGTGTCGCCGCAGGTTTGGCGCGGCTCGCCGGACTGCTCAAGCCCGCGCTGGAGATCATGTGGGTCGACGATGTTCGCCGGATGAACAAGTTCCTGCACGCCGAGGTGCCCGATATCGCGGGCCACCTGTTCGGTCGAGACCGCACCGCGCTGGCGGCGGTGCGGGGACCGTTCAGGGAGGCGTTCGGCCCGCACTGCTTCTACTGTCGCGCTCGGCTGCCCGCGGACAACCCCATCGATCATGTGCTGCCGTGGTCGTTGGTCGGGATCGACGGGCTGGCGAATCTGGTGTTGGCCTGCGCGCGGTGCAACGCCGACAAGCGGCACGCGCTGCCGGCCGTCGACATCGTGGACCGGGTGCTCGGTCGCGATCGGGACACCCTCGAGCAGATCGCCGATCAGATCCGTTGGCCCACCGAGTATCAGCGGGTGCAGGCCGCCGCGCGCGGCATCTATCGTGGGCAGCCGCCCGGGGTGGCGACCTGGGCGGGCTATAAGGCGAGTGTGCGGTGGGATATGGCGTTCACGCCGAGGTGGCTGGAGGGGCCTGCCGGGTGACAACCTTCCCCGCCCTTGAGCGGGCAGCTGCGTTAGCGGGCTGTGTAGACCGATCTCCCTCGATGTCTTTCCCTCCACCGCGGAGGACTGGCCAAGCCAGGAAGTGCAACCACGAGTTCGGGGAGGCGTCGACCACCGCCGGTCCGCCACAGGCCGCGGTCAGCCATACCAACCCGTCCGGCGATTTGAGGGGCGAAGGCGTCTTCGAGGCCTCCACGTCTACTGCCGTGGATGTCGAAGCTACAGCCGGCCGCGACCCGTCAGTTGAGCAAGCTGCAAGTATGACCGCCAGGCAGGAGACGGCTAACAACACCTGAATGACACGGATGGCACTGCCCGTCGAGTGACATGAAACTTTCCACCCCAGCACTACCCGAGATCGAATCGCCCTTTGCGGAACCGGTCATCGACCCGCGAATCCACTAATTCCATACGTTCTTCCGGATGTCGCCAATAATGGCGCACCAGCCAGTACAGGGCGACACCGCGGGGAACGTACAGATTGAGTCCACCGATGACGATCTCGCTGCCTTCGCGTAGGCACAGCACCGCCGATCTGCCGGCTCTCTTGCCGTCCTTGGTATCCGACTGATCCTTGATGTCGACGATGTCATCCCACTCCACCGCCCTGGTCTTGATCACATCAGAGATTTCGATCATCGCCGGACTGAACCTGATATATCCGACTCCTCGGCGCCGAACCCAGCTGATCAGCCCGATGACCGTGAACACGGCGACTGTCAGGAACAGGAAGGGGGAGAAGATCTGGAGCCCTGGCGACATGGGAATGTCGATCGACCCGCGCACAATGAAGAACGCGAGCAGCAGTGCCGACGGGCCAGTCACCACCAGTCCAGCCAAATACAGTGCGTTGAACCGTTTGTCCGGCAGCACGGTGAACCCTGCTGCGTCACCCGAAGCCCGAGGCCGTGTCCCTCCGGCGAACGCCAGCAGAAGCGCCGCCATCATCAGCACCGGAAAAGTGATGAACCCGAAGATCAGAATCGTCGTCAAATAGTTGCCCCGTAGTCCGGCGAGTATCCCTCGGACTACGAAGTAGGCCATCCCAACTAACACGATGAGTCCGGCCCACAAAGCCTGCTTTCCAATTTTGGACCAGTTCTCCGGTTCGGGAAGGCTCAATTGGGACACAACGCCCCCTCTACAAACTCGCCCATCCTTGTGCCACCGAAACCTCTGCGCTCCGCACACCGGCCGCCCCGCCGATCACTACCCGAGATCGAATCGACCGTCGCGCAATCGCTCGACCGCTCGTGAATCCACTAATTCCATTCGGTCCTCTGGATGTCGCCAGTAATGCCGGACCAACCAGTACAGGGCCACACCGCGGGGTACGTAGATGTTCGCGAAGCCGATGATCTCTTCGTGGCCGTCCCGGAGTCGAAGCACTACTGCACGTCGCGACTTCTGCGATTCCGCATGATCGGCCACGTCCACCACATCGGCCCATTCGAACGTCTTCGTGGCGAGAATATCGGCGTTCTCGATCATCGCCGGTGTCAGCTTTACATGCCCTACCCCGCGCCGCCGCCAAGCAACGACTAAACCGCTGACGGAGGTAACGGCCACGAAAGCTGAAGCGCCCGCCCCGATCGTCTGAAGCATCCACGTATTCGCGAACTCGATGAGACCTAGTGGCGCACAGACCGCGAAAAGCGCGGCGCTCGGTATCAACGCGCTGATGCCGATGAGCATCAGAATAGCGAACCGTCTGTCCGGACTCAGGGTGAAACCCGTTGCATCACTGGTAATCCGCGCTTCGCACCGGCCGCTGCCGACCAACAGCACGGCCGCAAGGAGGACCAGCAGGAAAACTACCCACCCCACTGACACCATCGCCGTCAGGTAATTCCCGCGGGTTGCTGCCGCCACCCCCAGGGCGGCATACACGGCCGCAATACCGAACGCGAGCACACCAGCCAGCGGCTGACTCCACCGACTGGCCCGCCACCGTGTGGGTTCGGGGAGCATCAGTTCGGACACAAGGCCTCCCCGACGAACTTGCCCAGCTTTGCACCACCAAATCCGCCGACGAGCCCTAACAGCACCGCTCCTGCTGGAACAGTGGCCGGTGCGAATGGCCCACCGAACACGCCAAGCCCCGCTCCCAACTCTGCACCACCCCAACCGCCTCCACCACCAGCAGCACCTGCAACCAGTGCGATGCACCGGTCTTTACCCGAATCGGCCATGACATAGTCGAACACCGTGGTCGCCGCTGTCAGCGCGGTGCCGCCGTACTTCATGGTCTTACCGATGTTCTCAACCGATTCCGCGCCAACCATCGGCAAGGAACTGCCGTGTGCGATGTGCTTCTCCAGGCCCGACATCCCGGCCGTGGTACTCGTTGAGATGCTGTCTATCAGTGCGACGGGCACGGCACTTGGTTGCCCTACCGGCGGGGTGAAGGTAGCGCTCCTGTGCCCGGAACTATCTCTGGACATCAAGAGGTTCGATTGATTCGCATAGGTGATCGACGTGTAGTCGGTGCCGGTACCCGCGCTGCGCCAAGAACTCGTCGTCGCCACCAACTCTCCGTCCTTGTCGAACTCCTCGATCTGGTAGAAGTTCTGCTTGCTTGGCCAGTCGAAAGGATCCATTCGAGTAGTCACCGCCATACTGCCGTCCTGCTTGATGACCGTCTTCGTCTCCTCGCCATATTTGTTGGTCGATTCGATCACCTCCCGGACGCTCATCTGCTCATCGGCCGACCGGATCGCCTCCTGCCCAACGACACCGATCGATGTGGTGGGGTCAGGCACCTGATCGGGTGGACGCTGCGACACCGGAAGCAGTAAGCCACCGAGGTCAGTCGCCAGGCCCGGCTCGATGTATCCGTGATCGTGGCCCGCCGCCACCACAGCATTCGCGGTTGCATCGTCGGCGTCGCCGACCGCGATGAGCATACGGTTGATCGACCCCTGTTCCTCTAGCGCCAGCGCTTGCAACCTGGCCAACTCCTCCGCCGACATGAATGCCGGGTCGACGAGTACCACCCACTGATCAGTCACGTTCAGCGGGCCGGCATCAACCTCATCGGCCTTCGCCAGTAGTGCTCGACGTGCACTACCTATTGATTCCGCGCCACCGCTGAGCGCGGCGGCTACCGCGTTGGCATAACCAGAAAAAGTCAGAGCATCGCGTTCGGCACGGATGAACATTGCCGCAGCCGCCTCATGGGACCGGCCGGACCAGGACATCGTGGCAGGCATCTCCTGACACGCAACATTGATCCCTGTCACTGCACTGGAAACCTGCGCGGCAGCCGACTCGATCGCCCCAGCCGACGTCCTCAACGATTCCGGATTCCAACTCAACAACGTGGAGCGGGCAGGCAGCATCGGTCAGAACAATCCGTCGAAGTCGCCGGCGAGTGCATCATCCGTCACCTCGAAGGCATCCCCTGCGCCGCGGACCGCCTGCCCCATCTTGGTCACGTTATCGGCCATCTTGGCGGCCATCTGTGAGAAGTGGTCACCGACGGTTCCTGCGGCCCACTGCGTAGTGGAACCGGGAAGGCCATCGGCCGCCGACGTGGTCTTGTTGCCAACGTCTGCAGACGCGATCGTCGTACTCGCAGCGTCCGCCTGACCCGCCAAAGCCCTCAGGACGGCAGGGTTGACCAGCATCATCCACCTCCCCCGAATGCATATGCCGATGTCCATTATCGACGACGACGGGTGAGCAGAGTCGCACCAGTTTCTACTCGACTCGTCATACGGGCGCCCCGCCAGCGAAGATCCGCCGGCCGCCCCGCCCAGGATCGTGATGTGGCTCAGAAACCGGTCAGGGCCGGGCGTAGCCGCGTGGCGCGCGTTGCAGACAGAGAAGCGCGCCGTCGTATCGTCATGCCCACTCGTGCTCGCAGTGGCCGCAGTGCCACTTCTCGGATCGCACGCAGCAGCCCGCCGCATACATCCACGGCCCCACAATATTCGGGACGAGCTCCCCATAGATGATCCGCTGAGTGCGTCCACTGCCACACTCCGCGCATGTCGGGTGCTCCGAGAACTGGAAGGAAACGAACGAACCGAAGCCGCCGTTGCGCATGCGGGTGTGACAGCGTCGGCACAGGACCGCCGGCCAGTCCCGGGCTTGGTCGCGCAGCGACGCGCGATAGGGATCCCACCGGCCGCGGTAATCGATCGGTCGGATCGGCGGCTCCGGCGCCGGGCGCGGCAGGGGGCCCACGGTGTGGATGTGGATTTCATCCCGGGCGTCGACTCCACTGAGATCGATTTCCTCCCGGCAGGAGTCACATCGTCCGCTGAAGTGCAGCAGATTTCGCGCCGCAGACACCGACGAATGGCCCCAGCGCAGGAACGGGCCGCCACCCACCCGACTCTCGTGCAGGGCGAGAATCATCCGCTCCGCGTCGTCGTCGGTGAAGCGCCAGGTGGTGAAGGGGTCTCGCAGGTCGTGCACCATCGCCAGGGTGGTCAGATCGACGAGGTTCGATCCGGATACCCAGTGGTCGTTGATGACGGCGCCGCCCAGTCCGCCCTCGTGGTCGATACGCCCGAGCAGCGTCAGCACCGACACCGGATCGGTGCCGAGCACCATGACCGCGTGGTCGCCGGGGCGGGAGTCGCCGAATGCATAGCGCCACGGCCGGTACGGCGAATTCGGCTCGAGCAGGGTGATGATGCCGTCCTTCCAATCGGCGGCTTCGACGACGTGGAGACGGTGGTGAATGGTTCGCTGCATACAGCAATTATCTCAGCAGGGTCTGACAATTCGGCGATCGTCAGAGTTGCTGAGCGCCCCTGTTCTCAGGCGCGCCGGAACAGCTCCGCCGGCCGCCCCCGGCCCGCGGCCACCCGCTCCCCGGTCGGCTCCAGATGCGGTTCCATCGCGCGTCGGAAGGTGTCGCGCTGCAACTCCTGCCCCAGGATCGCCTCGTGCACCAGGCGGAGGTCACGCAGGGTGAAACTCTCCCCCAACAGCCGGTCGGGGTCGGGTGTGGCGGCGTACCGCGCGCGCACCTCCTCGACGGCCAGCGCGATGATCTCGCGGTGGTCGTAGGCCAGTCTCCCCGGCGCGGTCACCAGCACCAGTCGGGTGGTGTCGAACCGGTCGACGAGGGCCTCGGGTGCGACGACCGCGACGTGCGCCACCGACAGCACCCAGCCTCGGTCATCGCGGCCGAGGGCATCGAACACCTGCAGTTGGCGTGGATGCAGTTCGTGCACGCCGGCCTTCTCGGCAAGGGACCGGTTGACCGCATCGGCGAGGATCTCCCCCGGCCGCAGGAACGTGCCGGGCAGCGCCCAGCCCCGGGCGCCAGGACGCGGCACCTGCAGGACCAGCAGCTCCCGCTCGGCGCTGATGGTGAGCACCGCGGTGTCGACGGCGACCGAGGGCCGCGGGTAGTCAGTCAGGCTTTTCCCGCTGCTGTCCCGATGCGTGTTCTCGTCCATGTCAGTGCCTCAGCGTACAGTCATCCGCAATTAGCGCAATAGTGCGCAAACTAGTGGGGAGGTTGCGATGACCGCACTGCACGATCGAATCGAGGGCGTGCTCCTGGGAACCGCCGCGGGCGACGCACTCGGCGCGCCGTATGAGTTCCAGCCGCCGCGCGGGCCCGAACTCCCGGTCGAGATGACCGGTGGCGGGCCGTGGGAGCCCGGCGAATGGACCGATGACACCGCGATGGCCCTCGCCATCGCCGAGATCGCCGCGACCGGTGCCGATCTGCGGGACGAGGTCGCCCAGGACACCATAGTCAAGCGCTGGTACGAGTGGTCGCGCCGCGCGAAAGACGTTGGCATCCAGACCCGCTCCGTGCTGACCCGCGGCGGCGGCGCCTCCGCCGAACAAGCTCGGGCGGCGGCCGTCGCCGTGCACCGGCAGACCGGACGCTCGGGCGGCAACGGCTCGTTGATGCGCACCGCCCCGGTCGCGCTGGCCTACCTGCATGACGAGGACGCGATGGTCGCCGCCGCCCGGGCGATGAGTGACCTCACCCATTTCGATCCGGAGGCCGGCGACGCCTGCGTGTTGTGGTGCGCCGCGATCCGACATGCGGTGTTGAGCACCGAACTCGATGTGCGAGTCGGGTTGGGGCACATCGATGCCGCGCGGCGCCGGCTGTGGCTGGACCGCATCGAGGTCGCCGACCGGTCCCGACCGTCGGACTTCCCCAAGAACGGGTGGGTGGTGCAGGCGCTGCAGGCGGCGTGGTCGGCGATCGCCACCACCCGCGGTGACGGCGGGCCCGAGCACCTGGCCCGCGCCCTGGCCGCGGCGGTGCGCGGCGGTTTCGACACCGACACCGTCGCCGCCATCGCCGGCGGGTTGATCGGCGCCGCGTACGGCGCGTCGGCGGTGCCACTGCGGTGGCGCCACCTCCTACACGGGTGGCCCGGGTTGACCGCACGCGGGCTGGTGCACCTCGCGGCGACGATCGGGCGCAAGGGCACGCCGCCCGCGCAGCCGGATTACACCGGCTATCGCACCGGGGCACTGGTCCCCCACCCGCACGATCCGGGGGTGCTGCTCGGCGGCATCGGTGCGCTGTGGGAATTGCCGGCCGGGGTCGATGCGGTGGTGTCGCTGTGCCGGGTGCCCGATGACGATGTGCCCGCAGGCATCCCGCACCTGGAGGCCCGGCTGATCGACAGTGCCGACCCCGAGGAGAACCCGCACCTCGACTTTGTGCTGCGCGACACGGTGCGCACCATCGAGGACCTCCGCGCCCAAGGCCGCACCGTGCTGGTGCACTGTGTGGAGGCCTACAGCCGCACGCCGACGGTGGCCGCCCTATACGGGGCGCGACGTGGCGTTGACGATGCCTTGCACGATGTGTTGGCGGTGCTGCCGGAGGCGAACCCGAACCCGGCGTTCCGGGAGGCGTTGCGGCGGCCGGGAACACGCACATGACCGACTGAAGCGACACTCCAGTCGGTTTCCAGTGACAGCCACCCGAGCCAACGGTGGCCATGGTCGATGAGGGCGAACGTCATATCGACCACAGCTTCTATGGGATCAGGCTGCCGGCGAGATCCCATCCGACGCTCGGAGGAAGTTCCATCAGTCCGCCGATGCGATCCGCTTCCGCATCTCATCGCGCCGTTCAATGATCCACTGTCGCCGCTTCGCCACCAGATAGTCGGGTGAGCCGAGGTCGGTGTCGTATCCACCACCGAAGAAGCCGGCCCGCCGCATGACCTCACCTCGCCCCGACGGGCTACTGCTGACGCCGAGGAACTTCGCGATGTCCATGGCCCGCACCCCGGATCGCCCGTCGAACAGGTCGTTCGCCTTGCCGGCGATCCACACCACCCCGGCCGCGGCGGTTTCGGCCCGGGCGTTGCGCCGGAACACCTTCGGGGCGCGGGAGGCAACGCGTGCCAATACCCGCCGGCACACGGTGCGGTACTCGACATCGAGCAGTGCGTCGCAACAACGATCGGTCAAGGCCAGCACCTCAGCCACCCGCCCGGCCACGTCCTCGGCAATACCTGACCAGTCGAACGCCTCGTCTGGCACGGGCCGGGTGTCGAGGTTGTCCAATTGCTCGGGTCCGCCGACTTCCCCTGCCAGGCTGTCTAATTCCCCCTCCTCGAACCAATTCGGTTCCCAGGAGCCCGGTACGTCGAGGTGCACACCGTAGCCGAGGCCACCGAACGTGGCCGGTCCTGGCCGGGATGCACGGATCGCCCGCAGATACTCGGGAGTCCAGGCGTCGATCGCGTTCAATGTCTGCTCGGTGAGATCTGCACGCACACCCGACTGGTGGTGAGCGAACCGAATGAAGGACCGCAGCAGCTCGGGCGCCAGCACGAGGTACTCATAGGGCGCGATGACCTTGCGCGGCAGCCAATCTGCGAGCAGCATCTCGACGCGCACGTCGCTCCACCGCACCGGGTCACCGGAACCATAGTCGGTGGCGAACCAGAGCACGGAGCCCAGCAGACCGCGGTGATCGGCGTCGTCGAATCCGCGACCCTGCTCGGAGCTGAAGAACCGATCGGCAAGTCGATCGACCTGTGTGGGATTCCATTGCGGGCGTCGATATCCGGTTCCGCCCACCGGCAGGCTCCGGGCGATCCACTCGACCAGCGGACGGCACGCCGGCCACGATTCGGTCTCCAGCGGCGGGAACGTCATGGCGGCCATCTCGACGGCCGAGTCTATCCAGGCCCGCGCATCGGCGAGGGTCAGCTCCTCCCAGGTCGTGTCCGGGTCGTCGTTGATGCTCCGGTAATGGGCGAGGATGACGTCGATGGATTCGGGAATGACAAAGGCGTCCTTGACGAGTTGCCCGAGGTTGTGGTCGACGTAGACGACGCAGGTGGCCTCGTGGCCGTCCGCGAGCCGCACCCCCACGATGATGTTGTCGCCGTCGCAGAGGACGTGGCTCATCCGCACCGCGCGGTGGGCCACGGGCTGGTTCAACCGACCCAGCCAATCCGGTGTGACGGCATCCCGGGTGGCCAGTTCCCGTCGGATGCGGGCCCGCAGCACCTCGTCCTCGGTGAGCGCGGCGATGGCCGCGAGCAGGGCGGTGGTCTCCGGCGCCACCACGTCGGCGAACATCGCCACCAGGTCGTCGCGGCTCGGCCGATCCGCGCCGGGCCGCGCCAGCGGGTGCTCCTTGCCGCGGGGATCCACCGCGGTCAGCAGCGTGCTGACGTAGCTGAGCAGGTGCAGCGGATCCGGATCGGCCATCGCCGCGCGCACCGCGAGCATCAGATCGGGTTCGGCCGACGTGCCGCCACGGTGTCGCCGGGATTTCGACATGAGATCACCGTACGACGCCGGGCGGGGACCTTGCGGCACCAGATATCAGTTTCCGCCGGAGCGGGCTGTGTCGATCTGCTGTTTGATCTCGCGATACGCCTGCACGCGCGCGATGACCGCGTCGACCGCTGAGTCCGTCGGTGTGGCCTGGGGGGCGGCCTCGATGCCGTAGAGCATGGCACTGAGCTTCGCGTGAAGTTCTGCGCGTTGTTCGGCGACCTTGGCGTCCTGACGCTCGGCACGCAGCGACGCGTCGATGTGCCGGGCCTCGACGGCACACCGACTGATCAGCGCCACCCGCTGCTTTGCGGCGTCCTCCAGTTCGGCGATGGTGGCCTTCGCCTCAGCAAGAATCCTGCGATCGTCGGCGCTGGGATTGCTCAACGCCGATAGTTTGTCGGCCACACTGCGCAACGAGTGGACCTTTGCGAAACTGCCTGTGATCCAGTAAATATCCGCGTTGAAGTCGACGTCGCCCAACCAGCCGGCCCGCGCCGCCTCGGACGCGGCCACCTGTTTGACCGCAGCGAGCGACTCCTCGACCAGGGAGGCGTTCGCCTCCCCGAGCGTGGCGATGCGGCGCTGCTTCTCCTTGCGGGCGAGCTCTTCCCGTTCCCGCTTGGCGGCCGCGGCCCGGGCCACGTTCTGCTCGTGCGCTCGCTTCTCGGCCTCGATACGACTCTGTTCGGCAGCCTGGACGATGGCGTAGACGATCCACCCCACGACGGCGACGCCCGCGCAGATGCCGAGCACGATCCATACCGGCTTCGGGATGAGCGAGATCAAAAACAAGATGCCGAAGATCAGCCAAAACAAGGCCGCGCCCACGCTGGGTTGGCGGTCGCTCATCGCAGTTCTCCCAATCCTTAGCGGCCGCACCGGGTGTGCTCAGGCCAGCCGGACAGAATGACAGGTGCCACCGACAGGTTCGGCTCTTGCGCCAAGGTCCCGGGCGGGCGTCATCGACTTGTCGGTGGCCGCCCTCATACTGAGCGGCTCGCTGGAGATTCCACGCCGAGCGAGAGGATCTTCGATGAGCACCCGGCTCGTGACACTCAACCTCCGGCACGGCGGCAGCAAGTCCGCGGACGCGCTGGCGGCCCGGTTGCTCGGCTACCGCGCCGACATCCTGGTGGTCACCGAGTTCCGTGCGAATGTGGTCGGTGCGCGGTTGACGGCACGGATCGTGGAGGCCGGCTACGACACCTCGCATCCGGCGGTCGGGCCGACGGAGAACACCGTGCTCATCGCCGCGCGGGGCGGCATCGAGCGGTCATGGGCGTTCGACGAGTCGCTGGACCCGCGGCACCTGTGGTGCGCCGAGATCGACGGTGCGTACGTGTGCGGCGTGTACATGCCGCAGGGTGCTGCGAAACTCCCCTACTGGGAGGCGCTGATCAGCGGCGCCCGTCGGGCCGACCTGGATCTGTTGGTCGGCGACTTCAACACCGGCACCAACGATTTGGACAAGGACCCACGCGGCACGAAGTTCATCGGTCCCGAGATGCCCGGCCGGTTGGTCGCCACCGGCTACACCGATGTGTGGCGGTCCCTGCACCCCGAGCTGCGGGAGTACTCGTGGTTCAGCCGGCCCGGTGACAACGGGTTCCGACTCGATTTCGTCTATGCCTGCCCGGATCTTGCCGAGCGGATCCGATGGTGCGAGTTCGACCACCTGCCGCGACTGTCGGGCGAAACCGATCATTCGGGCCTCGTGGCCTTGATCGGCGGGTAGCGCATGCCCTCGACAGCTATCCGCAGTTATTGCGGACCCCGCACTTTATGCGGTATGGTGGTCCATGCCCAGCCGTTACGACCGCATCCGCGCAGACCTCGCCCACGCCGAGACCGCTGCATCCGCCGACAAAGCCCTCCAACACCTCCGGTCTGTCCTCACCGAAGTCAGCCAACTCCTCGACGAGCAGTTGGCCCGTGCCGTCGTCGACGACGAGATGTCGATCGCGGCGGCCGGGAAAAGTGCCGGCCTCACCGAGAACGCGGTCGGGCCCCGGCTGGCCAGCACGCCCCGACTGAGTCCGTATTCCACTGACGGGAAACGGGTTACCGCCGAAGACGTCAAACGCGCCCGCAACGACAGGCACGCCCGCACTCCCCTGCCGCCTGCACCCAGCCCCGAACCGATGCGGTTCAAACCACGCCGAAACACCAAGCCACGCTAGTCATTATTGAAAGGAAACATCATGTCGAATCCCAATCTCACCCTCATCGCGTTTCTACTGGACCGGTCCGGGTCCATGCAGTCGATCAAATCCGACGTGGTCGGCGGGTTCGACGCGTTCCTCACCGAGCAGCGCACCGGCGACGGTGAATGCCTGGTAACGCTGGCGCAGTTCGACAACGAGTACGAGGTCGTCTACCGCGCGAAGCCGCTCGCCGAAGTGCCTCCCCTTGTACTCAATCCCCGTAACAGCACCGCGCTGCTGGACTCGATGGGCAAGCTGATCACCGACACCGCCGCCGAGATCGACGCGCTCAGCGAGGAGAACAGGCCGGGCACCGTGATCGTCGCGATCATGACCGACGGGCTGGAGAACGCCAGTCACGAATGGAGCCGGCCCGCGATCAAGTCGCTTGTCGAGCAGCAGACCAACGAATTCGGTTGGGAATTCCTCTATATGGGCGCCGATCAGGATGCGGTGGAGGTCGGTCGCGGGCTGGGGGTCCGGGCCGAACAATCCGTGAGCTACGCACGCGGCAAGTCGCGGGAGGCGATGATGGCGGCGTCGAACAATGTGCGCTCCTACCGCACCGCCAAACTGGATGGCGCACCCGCGGCGATGCCGGGGTTCAGTGAGGAGCAGCGGTCGGGGTTGGCGGACGAGTGATACAACGACGAAGTTTGTTCGATCCCACCACACTCCCTAGCTCGGCGGCGGGAAGAGTTGGCAATCACATACCCCACGACCGGGCAAGGCACCGCAGGTGGTGATGAACAATGGCTAGCCAGATCCTTTTAGGCTGTGCTGCCTCCTGTTTCAGGCATCGGCATTGCCGGGGGTGTCCACCCTGCTGCTAGATCGCGGACGCTCTCACCCTCATCGATTCAGCGGCGATCTTACTGGAACGGGCGCGCGTCAGCGCTGATACTGCTGTTCCTTGCCAGCCTCGACAAGTGGCCATCCAGCCTATTCTTGATCTTCATCTGCACCGCCATGGCAGTTGCGATAGCTTTCTTCCGGACATCCCACATCAAGATCATCTGGCCAAATCTGGGCAGCGTAGTCGACACTCCGGCGGCAGACACCCCACCGGCGCCTCAGCGAGATCATGAATACTTCTGACCTTCCAGCGGCGTAACTCCTGATACCGAAACAATGCTATTGCGTCTTCACCCGCCGAGATGCGCCCGCAGCCCAGATATCTCTCCTGTACATAAATCGTGGCCAGGAAAGAAATGGCCGAACCCCGATATGGAGTGTCCGTCGCTCACATACCGTCGCGAATGCGCCGCTCAACCGATGCCAACGGAAGGGGTGATGAAGCATGGCCGCAATGTCACGCGCCCTCCATACCCGGCGTGAAAAGTTCGCGCAGTTTGCACCCATGCTGCGAGTACTGACCGACAAACAGCTTGAGGAGGAGATCGAGCACCCCAAACGCTTGCTTCTAAGAACCGGAATGGTCGGCCGAAGGCGCATCGACATCGTTTATGCCCCGTTCGATGACGCAAATGTCGACGCCCGCCTCGTCCTCGTAGGCCTCACGCCGGGGAGGCAGCAGATGCGTAACGCGCTGCACGAGGCCCGGCGCGGCCTTCGAGCGGGTCTCAGCGAAGACGAAGCACTTGCCGCTGCCGAATCGCTCGCCAGCTTCTCTGGTCCGATGCGCGCGAAACTCGTCGCCATGTTGGACCACATTGGGGTCCACCAGCTCCTGAAGATCAACTCAACGTCCGTGCTGTGGGAGGGCGATACAAGTTTGGTGCACTTCACCTCGGTCTGTTCCGACCCCGTGTTTGTCGACGGCAAGAACTACTCCGGCGTGCCACCATTGCTGACTACCCCGATCTTGCGGGAACAAGTTGAGACTGGGTTCGTACCGGAGGTCGAAGCGCTCCGCCATAGCATTTTTGTGCCGTTGGGCGCCCAGGTCGGCCAAGCCGTCGCGTTCGCGGCAGCAGAAGTTGGAATCGATCAGGCTCGTGTGTTGACCGGCTTGCCACATCCCAGCGGCGCGAACGCCGAGCGGGTCGCATTCTTTCTCGGACGTAAACCGCGAGAGAACCTATCGGCCAAAGTGGAGCCCGATCGTTTAATCGCGGCGCGCGACGAACTCAAGAAGAAAGTCGCAAGACTGAAGCGGACAGCTCGAAAGCCTGACCACAACCGATGATCCACAGTTATTGCGACCACCGCAGTTCTGCGCCGTTGGGGTGCATGTCCAACTGGCACGACGCATCCACGCAGACCTCGCCCACGCCGAGACCGCGGCATCCGCCAACAAAGCCGTCCAACACCTCCGGTCTGTCCTCACCGAAGTCACCAACTCCTCGACGAGCAGTTGGTCCGTGCCGTCCTCGACGATGAGATGTCGATCGCGGCGGCAGGCAAGAGTGCCGGCCTCACAGAAAACGGTCGGCCTCCGACTGGCCAGCACGCCTCGTCTGAGTTCATACGCCACGGACGGGATACGGATCACCGCCGAAGACGTCCGACGCGCCCGCAATGACAAACACGCCGGCAATCCGTTGCCGCCGACCCACGCCCACCGAACCGATGCGCTTCAAACCGCGCCGAAACACCAAGCCACGCTAGTCATTATCGAAAGGAAACATCATGTCGAAGGGTCTGCTGCACGATCAGGCGACAGTTTGACCTGACCTACAGTTTGGTTTCCAGACTCGGTGACTAAGTGACGGCCTGCACGAAAGGGTCTGCTGCACGAACAGGTGACAGTTTCGGTCACGCGGCCTGACTGGCCGGTGCGATCATGATGGCTTCGAATTCAATGGGGGTCAACCGGCCGAGTCTGGCCTGGCGGCGGCGTCGGTGGTAGGTCCGTTCGATCCAGGTGACGATCGCGATGCGCAGTTGTTCGCGGGTGTCCCAGCGGCGGCGGTCCAGGACGTTCTTCTGCAGCAGGCTGAAGAAGCTCTCCATGGCGGCGTTGTCGCCGGCCGCGCCGACTCGACCCATGGTGTCAGCGGTCACATATTTCCCCAGGTTTGAGGGGTTGTCCGTCACGTAATTCCTCACCCGCCGTCACGTAATTCCCCACCCTTTGGGGCGTGTCCGGTCGGGGTTGGGGTGCTGCTCAGGTTCGCTCCGTTCAAGAGCCCCGCCAGGGGCCTTGGAAGGGGCCTTGAGTTGGCGAGGAGATCGTGGAACGTGACCGACTTCGTGGAGATGTTCCGGCACTGGCATGCCGGTCGATCCCAGGTGCAAATTCATGACGCACTGGGCATCGACCGCAAAACCATCCGCAAATACGTGGCACCGGCGGTCGACGAGGGACTGCAGCCCGCACCAGACGAACCCTTCGATGAGCAGTTGTGGCGGGAACGGATTGAACGCTGGTTTCCCGAACTGACCGATCCGAGCGTGCGGGCGCTGAGCTGGGATCGGATCGCGGAGCACCGAGACTGGATCGCCGAGCAGCTCAGCGTGCCGGTTACGGTGGCCACCATCGCCCAACGCCTACGTGATGACCGTGGTGTCGAGGTCTCGGAATCAACAGTGCGACGTTACATCGCAACGGCATTCGTCGAGCAGCGCCTCGAAGACAAGGTGACCGTGCCCCGCGGCGCGGTCGAACCGGGTAGCGAAGCGCAGATCGACTACGGCAAGTTGGGGATGTGGCTCGACCCCGCGACGGGCCGCCGGGTCGCGGTGTGGGTGTTCGCGATGATCCTGTCGTGTTCACGGGCATTGTTCATCCAACCGATCGTGCGGATGGACCAGACATCCTGGAACGCTTCGCATATCGCTGCGTTCGAGTTCTTCGGGGGTGTCCCGGCCCGGCTGGTCTGCGACAATCTCAAGACTGGTGTGATCCGCCCGGACCTCTACGACCCGCAGATCAACCGCGCCTACGGTGAGCTGGCGGGGTTCTACGGCACCTTGATCGACCCCGCGCGGGCCAATAAGCCCAAAGACAAACCGCGCATCGAGCGGCCCATGCCCTACATTCGGGACTCGTTCTGGGCAGGCCGGCAGTTCGAATCGATCCCGCAGATGCAACGTGAGGGGTTGCGCTGGGCCGCCGAGGTCTACGGCACCCATAAGCATCGCGGGCTCAACGGCGCCACACCCTCGGCGGTGTTCGATGCTGTGGAGCGTGACGCGTTGATGTCGTTGCCGCGCAGACCGTTTGAGCCTGTGGTTTACACCGTCGGCACGGTCGCCCCGGACTGCCACGTCCGCTCCGGCAAGGCGTTTTACTCGGTGCCCTGGCGACTGCTGGGCCAGAAAGTTACCGTCCGTACCGCCGGGGACGTGGTGCAGGTTTTCCACGCCGACGCGGTGGTGGCCACCCATGTGCTGCACCTGTCGGGACGCTCGACTAACTTCGAGCACTACCCACCGCATAAGGTCGCCCACACCCTGCGCACGGTGACCTGGTGCCGCAGTCAGGCCGAGCTGATCGGACCCGGTGCGGTGGCGATCGTGGCCGAACTCTCCCAAGTCAATGCGATCCATCGGTTGCGCGCCATCCAGGGCATCATCGCGCTGCGTGACCGCTACGGCGCCGCACGCCTGGATGCGGCCTGCGCCCGCGCCCTTGAGGTCGGCGATCCGCGGTACCGCACGGTCAAAGGCATCTTGGTCGCCGGCACCGAAACCGGTGACGCCCCCGCTGTTGGCCTGCCAGCGCCGCCGGCGATGCTGCGCGGACCCGAGGCCTTCAACACCGAACGCACCGCCTAACTGCGGGCGATACACCCCGCATTTTCACTCCACTGCAACCACATTCGAGAAGGACACTGTTGTGACCATTCATGATCCCAGCCTGCGGGCTGCCTTGAAGACCCTGAAGTTGACCGGCATGCTCGACACCCTCGATGCCCGCCTGGCCCAAACCCGCGACGGTAAACTCGGGCATCTGGAGTTCCTGCAGGTGCTCTGCGAAGACGAAATCGGCCGCCGCGAATCCGCCGCTCTGGCCCGGCGGGTCCGCCGCGCACGCTTCGAACAACCCAGCACCTTCGACGACTTCGACTTCACCGTCAGCCCGAAACTCCCCGCAGCGATGCTGCGGGATCTGGCGGCCCTGCGGTGGCTCGATGCCGGCGAGTCGGTCATTCTCTACGGGCCGGTTGGTGTCGGGAAAACCCATGTAGCACAAGCACTTGGCCATCAAGTCGCCCGCCGCGGCGGCGACATCCGGTTCGTTAAATGCTCCCGCATGCTCGCCGATCTGGCCGGCGGCCACGCTGACCGCACCATCGGCCAACGGATGCGCGAATACACCCGCCCTATGGTGCTGATCGTCGACGACTTCGCCATGCGCGAGCACACTCCCACCCAAAGCGATGATCTCTACGACCTGGTCTCCGACCGGGCCATCGCCGGCAAACCGCTGATCCTGACCAGCAACCGCGCCCCGAAGGACTGGTATCCACTATTCCCGAACCCCGTCGTCGCCGAATCCCTGCTCGACCGGTTGATCAACACCAGCCACCAAGTCCTGATGGACGGACCGTCCTACCGACCCCGGAAACGACCCGGACCGCCACCACCTGACAACCCTGCACACCGCCCGCTACCCTCGCCACAGCAGGGCCCGAACATGAGGAATTACGTGACGGCAACCTCTGGGGAATTACGTGACCGTCGGCACCATGGAGCCCACCATCTCGTAGTGGTGCAGCGCGTGCACGAATCTCCTTGATCGAAACTGAGATCCACGATCCGATGCAGAATGCACCCGGCGACATCCCCGCGCCGGGCCACCGCACTGTGCAATCCCCGGGTGGCCAGCCGCGACTTCATCCGAGAGTCGATGCTGTAGCCGACGATCCGGTTTGAGAAGGCATCCTTGATCGCACAGAGATAGAGCTTGCCCTCACCGGTACGGTGCTCGGTGATATCACTGAACCACAACTGATTTGGGGCATCAGCGGTAAAGTCACGCTCGACAAGATCGTCGTGGACCGGCGGCCCGACTTTGCCGTTCTTGCCCCGTTTGCGCTTGCCGAACACGCTCCACAGTCGATTCTGCGAGCAGATCCGCCAGGCAGTGCGCTCGGCCATCGGCTCGCCGGCATCGCGGGCCTCCTCGACGAGGTAGCGGTACCCGAACTCCGGGTCCTCGCGATGCGCGTCGAACAGCGCATTGGCGCGGTAGGCCTCGGTGACTTCGGCCTCGGTGATGGGATCGGCCAGCCAGCGGTAATACGGCTGGCGGGCGAGCTTGAGTACCCGGCACGTCACCGCGACGGGAACTCCGTCGACGGCGAGCTCTTTCACGAGCGGGTAGAGCCTTTTCCCGGCAGATTGGCCTGCGACAAATACGCCGCGGCCCGGCGCAGCACCTCGTTCTCTTGCTCGAGCAGTTTGATCCGCCGCCGGGCTTCGCGCAGCTCACCGGACTCGCTGGTGCTCTTACCGGGCTTGGCGCCCTCATCGATATCGGCCTGGCGCAACCACTTGTGCAGCGTCGTCGGGTGCACCCCGAAATCGGTGGCGATCTGCTCGATCGTCACACCGTCATCGCGGTTGCGGGCCACCCGGACAACGTCGTCGCGGAACTCGCGGGGATAGGGCCTTGCCATGGGGACATCCTTCCAGCCCGCCCACGCTGGGCAAGCCAACTCAGATGTCACCTGTTCGTGCAGCAGACCCTCAGGTTCTTGACTACGCCTACTTGGTACGTGCTGACAAGCGCAGCGTACTAGTCCGACGCGAACCGGCGCGGAGTATCAAAGAGCTCTTCTCAAGGCATGATGTTCAGCTGATATGGCAAGCCGAGTCAGGCGATTTCGAACACGCTTCCGACCATGCTGGCTGACGTCATTGATGCTGCGCGATCCCGCAACGCCGAGATCGTGATGCCGTCAACTCGATGGTCGTATCGGCGCTGTGCAAGCCTCGCCTACTCAGGAAGTGCCACGAGCGACAGAATAGCCCGAATCCGCAAAATGTGCCGCGGCCTTGTCGAGTTGAGCGGCAATCTGTTTAGTTCTCCGGCGGCGACCGAATGTTTGGAGCGTTGCGACCCAGAGCTCCTCATCACCAATGGACGCTTCCTGCGCCCGGATAAACCGAGCTGCGTTCGCGATCTCCACCGGGCTGATGTGAATAAACGGGCGGTCCACCGTGCTGTCGTTAGGCCGGAACTCAGCCCATGCACCCGGATCAATTTCTTGTGGCCAGACAAACTTGTCCGCGTCCACCAAAAGTCCCGTCTGTCGGACCTGGTAAGCGAGCTGCTTCTCCCGAGACGAACTGACACGGCTTAGTCCAAACGACTGCGCAGTCATCTGCACAAGGCGATCAAGATGGATTGGGCCTTCATACGCTGCAATTTCGACGGCAACGGCACGAACCATCTCTTTTGCCGCCTTCCTCGGCAGATCGTCTAGGACCTCTACCCCGCCGACCCGCACCACAGTCCACGGATCGTACTCGAGCCGTCGATCACCGATCACCGTGGTCTCACGGCGGAAAACCTTGACGTCAGGCACGACCACATCAGACTTACCCTCAAAATCCTCAACACCGACTTCAGCCGAAGCTTCAGGTAATGCTTGAACTCCAGCCGTGGGAATAGTCGCTGCTGCTGCAGCCGACTCCTCGGTCAGGCCTTCCTCGGCAGCCATCGCAACTAGTGCTTCATGGCGCAGGCGCCGGGCCGCGTCCAACCCATCGTCATCCGCGAAATGTTCGAGCAGGCGAACCGCGAAGTCGTTCGCCCGGTATGCTTCCTCCACCGTGAATTCATGCATGTGTGCCATCTGGTTGCGCACGATACGGAGTTCATTGCCGAGGGTGCTGACTGTGCGTTGCCTGTCGTCAAATGGGAAGCCGAAATCGCCAAGCCTCTCGGTGATCATCCGGAGTTGCGCCTGCAAGTCGTAAGTCCCGTAATGCCGCCCGCGGGCGAAACCTTTTTTCTCATCGAGGATCTCCAAGACGATCGTCCACGGCTTACCGCCGAGGTCACCAGCCAGCCGGCTTGCAATGACCGGGTCGAGCCGCTTCGCAAGGTGATCGAGTCCTTCTTTGACAGATAGATTCGGCTTGAAGCGCATCCTTATTTCTTCCTCAACTTGACGATCCGCACGGACCCGAACACGTGTGCCCCG
This sequence comes from Mycolicibacterium aurum, assembly GCA_900078775.1. Classification (GTDB taxonomy): domain Bacteria; phylum Actinomycetota; class Actinomycetes; order Mycobacteriales; family Mycobacteriaceae; genus Mycobacterium; species Mycobacterium aurum_A. The sequence goes on along the minus strand of LT549889.1, from coordinate 771,621 downwards.
GAGCAAAGGCCCCGGTCACGCCAGGTTCCGCTTCACTATGCGATGACCCCGAAGTTGCACGCCGCAGCGTTCAAGCTCTACCTCCCAGCCTTTCTCAAGGCCAATCAAGGTGGGGTTCTGATACAGGCCAGCACGGACCTCTGCGCGGGTTAAGCGCCGGTACTTGGGTACATCGGGATCATCGGGGTCGAGGAACTCCTCTTTTCGGTGCAGAAGCGGCCTGTTCTCACGCTTGCCGAAAGATTGGTAGTTGGCCTCTAGCGAGGACATTTCGACACCGTATGCCCAATCGAGCGTCGGGTGTGGATTCGCATCGAAGTCGGGATAGGACGACCACGACACACGGCGCCCCCGATGGTCGAGTCTAAGGATGTTCCACCCGTCCGGGCGGCCGGCTGCCACAAATCCACAATATTCGTATAGACGAAGTACGACGGGTATTTTTGGCACTGCACGCCGGTGCACGTACAGCGCTGTCGCCGTCAGCTTGCCAGGCGAATTCTGCATCGCCCCACGGATATAGGTGTCGTCTCGGATCTTCGCAAGCAATCGATCCGCTCTTGCGCACGCCTCGCGATAGCTGCTGAAGCAGTGCTTGATATCCGCCTGTACACCAATGGGCAGCGCGTTCAACGGAGCACGGCCGTTGAAAATCGAGGTCCCGAGATACAGCAAGGTATCCAACGTTGAGCGTCGGAGCCCTTCCGCCACTCGTTCCGGCGATGCTCCCTTGCTGATCACGTCCAACAGGGTGCGACGGGACAATGTTCCGAGCTGAGGAAGCAGCTGGTCGGGTATCTCCTCAAACAGAGGCGGACGGCCACGCTTCTCAGCGAAGGCGACGACCTCCGCAATAGCTGACGCGTAGTCGCTGCTTTCGGTCCATTCGAAATCAGCGATCGAATCCCGCGCCAAGTACGAGAATCGGTCTTCGTCGCGGCGGAACACGTAGACCATGCCGGGAACCGGGGACACACACCGTTGCCCTGTAACTTCTTCGACAAGCTCGCGTATCTCCCGCGGTTTGAAGAAGCGTTGAAAGGTGTTGCGGCTCGTGACTATTCCATCAGCTGATTCAGATCCTTTAACGGAACTCAGTTCCCAGGCCAACCGGCACGACACCACCAACGTCCTTTTCGCGAGCTGCCATGCCCTGCGCAGAGTCTCGCGACGCTCATCCGCATTTTCGATGACGTTCAGGACGTACGTCAACAGGACGATGTCACGTTCCACGAGTGGCTCGTCCGGCGCGAAATGCGGATCCCAGCCGTGGACTTTGAATCCCATCTTCCTCAGCCGCGCAACGTCTTGGCCACGGCCACAACCGTAGTCAAGGAGGGTGCTTGCCGTTTCGATGACCCGGTCCCGGAGCGCATGGCGTAACGGCATCGAAAGATCGCCTCTACCGATGGCGGTACGTGCTCGGGCGCTCTGCCATTCATCGACACCCATCGACGCACCCTTCGGAGTCCACAGAGTCACCGTGCGCCGCTGGAGAACACAGCTCCTCATAACCGGTCCGCACGATTACCGCGACAGCGTGAGCGATCATCGGAATCCTGCACCCAGCCGGTCAAATCCTCGGACTGGTTGACTTAAGGCCGCGCGAGACGCACGACCGCTTGTTACCGTCAGTGCTGAGTGATCCACCACTAGTCTGTGGGCATTCGCCGGCCCGCCGAATGGCGGTGCATTTGTTACACACGAAATCAGTGCCGCGCGATAACCGGGCATCAACTATCACCACAGAAAGCAATCCAATATCACAGCGCGCAGACCGTGCACTGCACCGAATCGTCGTCGTCGTCGAGCGCGTCGCCGAGAACCTCCCAAACGGGCCGATTCTTCTTTCGCTTCTTCGCCTGCTCCTGCGCGTCAGCGTGGCGCACCAAGATCTCCTCGCGACGTGCGACGAGCTCAGGCAAAGACTCGCCGCCCGACCAGGTGTACTGGCGTCCCTTCATCGCATACTCGCCGAAAGAGGCGTCACCGTCTGCGCCAGCGTCTTGACGTACCTTCGCTTCGATGGCAATCGCACGCTGGAGCAGGTCGGGATGCTTGTCCGCGAGGCCGACCCACTCGGCTTTGCGCTGATAAAAGCAGAAGTAGCAACCAGATCGAGTCCGCCACTCGTAATACTTTGGGAGCCCGATGCCGGCTTCGTCAAGGATCCGGAGCACTCCATCGTGGTCGATGTTGTCTTCCACGAACGGCAGGACCGTGCGGATATTCGGCTTAGTGCTTACATATCCTTTACGCCCAGCCTCGTCCGCCCGGATGGCGACGTACGAGACCGCGTGAGCGTCGCCGATCCACTCTTCGAGGGGTTCGATCTTCATTTTCTTGGTGCACCACCGCATCTGCGGAGATGGAAGCGTCCCCCGGTAGACCTCAAACCAATGGTCAAAACCCTTCCTGGCGTTCAGGCGTGCGATGGGCTTGCCCAAGGCCGTTTCAAGCCGGTCCAGGTATTCATAGGTCTCCGGTAGCTCGGCTCCGGTGTCGCAAAAGAAATACTCCATCTCGGGCACCCGATCACGCATGTATACCGCTAGTGCGCTCGAATCCTTACCGCCGCTGATGCCGCAGATATGACGGACCTCACCCATAACGTTGTTCCTCCCTGCTAGGGATCTCTGTGACCCGGGTGCTGTCCTGGGCCACCTCCTGCTCTGCAGCCAACCTTGCCATGAGCATCCGACAAGCCGCCGAGCGCGAGACGCCGGACTTCACCAACGCATCAAGCAGCTTCTCGAAGGGGCCGTCGATTGCAGCCTTCTCATGCTCGGTCAGAGACAGCAGCTCTATCGATTCGGTTCCGTCCGGGCGGGTAAGCGTCATTCGGCTGACTGAGTAGCCGAACTCCACGTTCGAAGCCAATCGCTCATGCAGCAGAGCAAGCGTCCTACGAAGTGCCCCGCCGAGCTCTGCGACCCGCATTGGGAACCTGTTGGCCATATCGTCGGTCCATACGCGAGGTGCCTGCCCTTCGCAGACCACCATCGCCACATTCTCGAGCCACGATTGATTGTCAACGACATCGTTGGGCCGAGCAAGTGCGCCGACGAAGGCTCGCAGTCTCGGCTCCAAGACGTGGCCATCGAGCCGCATAGCGTCGGCGGCCAACGCGCTCCGAACCCCAGCGAGATCTCCTCGTGTGGAGGTGGCCTGCGCCAACCGCTCACGGACGCTGTTCAACAGATCCGGGTATGCACTGCGGAGCTCTCGAATCGCGCTAGCCAGACTGCCGGCGAACTGGTCTGCGGCCTGCCTATCTGCTTTGCCGCGGCCGTGGAACGGGTCCATACCGAAGATGGATGGCAGGGTCTGGAACAACAGAACGTCGGGTTCTGATGCCTGATGAAACGCCGCGCGAACGGCGACAGCCTCCGATGACAGGTTATGTATGGTCTTCTGCGCGAACGGCGGAAGGACCCTGAGTTCCCTGAACAAGGCTGTCGCCACATTCAAAAATGTTGGCGCGGCAGCGTGCCCGCGAGTGCTGATGCCCAGTTTCTCCACGAGGCTCTCGATGACAACTGCGCGCTTTGCCCCACGTGTTTGGGTGTTCTTGATCGAGAAGTGCCCCAGGTTCTTCGTCAGACGCTCGGCAACCGCATCGTCAAGAGCAAGCACGAGACTGCCGTGTTCGTACAGCGCAATCTCGTCGCTCCGCTGCGTCAGGCTCGCGATGAGGAGCAACGGAATGATGCCGTCCTTCAACCCGATGGGTGGTAGCACCAGCCTGTCACGGACCTCAACCAGATTGACCCGGCCATCACTTGCGCTGTCGAACGCAGCGTTCATTGCCGACCAAGCGGGCTTCCAGATCCTGTCGTTCGGGGCCTGGAGAGTCCACATTCCTTTTTCGTCACGGCGGTGGATCCCGGTCTTGCGGAACACGGCCTCGTAGACAGCACGCTCGGGTCCGTACCCGTCGATACCGAATGCCTCAGTATCTGGGTGTGCAAGCAGGGCATCGGTGAGGAATCGGCGCGCTTTCGCTCCCTGGCTGGTGAGCTCCCGACGAGCAATCATCTCGTTGGCTACCCGTGGAGTACGCGAGTAGGCCTGGTCCGACACATCCGACAGCAGCGACGACAACCCGAGCCGGGCATCCAAGATTGCGGTTGAGCCCGCAAGGACCCATTCGGCTTTTGAATCCCAGGTCTCTCCGATGACCGCCTGGAGACGTTGTTGAGCATCCGATGCCCGTTCCACGAGCTCACGCTGGGCCACCCAGTCAGCACCCTCTACTTCCGCACGCTTCAGCGCTGACTGGAGTGCAGCGGCCTCAATCGCCGCGTCGCGCGCCGTTATGATGTCTGCGGGCACGACGTAGACCGCGGGCCGTCCATCGTCTGGGGTGGGCAGGGACTCAAGATCTGTGTTCGGGTCCGCGACGTAATACACGACACCGTCCCACGCCGGGTCGACGGCATCGAGCTCCTCGAGCGTCGGCGTATCGATGAACCGCCTGCCGAACACCCGTAGAACACCGGTTCGCTGACTGTGGCGTCCCGCAACAAGCGGTTCGAGAATGACTGCTTCTCGCAGGAGGTCCGCGAGCGAAGCACGCTGGAACTCCTGACGCGAACCGTCGATGACACGGCGCAGGTTGTAATCGGAACCTTGCCAGATCCGGTACTCGTCGGAGAATGCTCGATATGTAATGAGACCAGACTCGACAAGGGACGAAAGCACCCTTTCGACCTCGTCCTTGCCACCGACTTCCGGTGTCAGCGCAAGCTCGATCAGCGGGCGAGAAGCTCTAACCCGACCGCCGCTCGAGATGAGGTTGAGGAGGCCGATCGTCTTCAGTGTCTTGAGCTGATCTGCATTTAGGCCGGCGCTGTCCCGAATCCTGGTTTCGATCTCCATCCAACGGCTGACACCATCGGCAACGCCGATCATGCTGCTCGACGACTCCAGGAAATAGTCGTAGAGGCGATCAAGTCCGACGAGAGGAAGCGGCTTCCCACGATTCCATTCCGTCGACGCCAAGTAACGTGGCAGCGCAGTCGGCTCGGCTCCAGTGACAAAGGAGAAGAGAGTGCGCTCGTTCTGCCCGTAGCGGCTACACAACTCCGGGAGAACCGCGAGCGCGAGCGGGTGAAGCGGCATGGCCGGTGCGGCGTCATCTGCAATGTCCCGCAAGCCGTGCGTTTCCAGAGCGGCGCGGTTGTCCGACAGCCAGTCGTCTGCGGCGCGCCGCAACACCGCGTCCTGGTCCAACGCTCTAGCGATCAATCGACGTGACTGGGCTGGGGTTTCGACATAAGGGATGTCCTGGAAACGGCCCTGAACCTTTGACCATTCACGGCGCCGTGCCGTTGAACTGTCCTGGACGTACTCGTCGAACGAAAGATGCTGCATGGTAATGATCACCAGAGGTACGGCATCCGCCCCTTGGGTCATTTCCGCGAGTTCCTGGAGCAGAAAAGGATCCCCCTCCGAGCCGCTGGTCGCGAAGTACTCGAGGTTCTTGCCGAACTCATCGATGACGAGTAGCACTGGCTGTCTGTCCGTCACCCGACGAATGCACTCGCTGATCTCTGTTGTGCTTGGCGCCATCTTGATCGACGAGAAGCCGGAGGGCACAAGGTCCTGGTCCTTGCCGAGCTGACGGGTCACTCCGGCATGCAGAGCGCGAGCAATGGTGGACGCCACGGATTCGTTTCGGGCAGTGGCGTACGCGCGGATGAACCCTTGCCGTCCAGCCTTGACCGATCGCGTGCCGGCCCGCACCGCCGCGTCCACCGCGGGATCGATGGACTCAAGAATGGAATGGGCAGTCTTGAATTCAGGAGTTGTGGGCGCTGCCATAAGACCATCCAAGAACACAGCAAGCGAAGACTTTCCACCGCCGTGCGGACCCGTGATGGAGAACGCACGACCCGCCGCCGGGTCCTGAAGGCCCGCCGCGAATCGAGAGATCACGTCGAGGGCGCGACCAGTCGGGACATATCCGTCGATCGCCGCGCCACCGTGATCACGCTCAACATTGGCCGACCTGCTGAATCGGCTGACCGTCTTAACGAAATCCGCGAGAACCATTGTCATGCTGCGTCACCACTCTCGCGCTGTCGAACACGCTCTGCCTTGCGAACCACACGCTCGATGTCGTCGTCCGACCGGTACGGCAGTGTCGCGTCAACACCGACAAGCGCAAAGTCGGGCAGGGTGGGTATCGCCGAACTGCGCTGCGCGTGCCGGGCGGCCAACAGCTCGAAAGCAGCGTCGCCCGGCGGCGCGCCAATTGCTAACTGCCGCGAGCCCGCTGGCCGTGCCAACCGCAAGTGGCCGACCACCGTGGACGATTCTTCGATTGCGTCCGCGATGTCCTGCTCAGTCAGCTTCATGATGCGCCCCGGACTACCCGGGTCTGCGGCCAGCCGTGTCAGGCTCACCGTCTTGCTGCCGTCGACTTCCCGGCTGAGGAAATCGAGGCACGCGTACGTAACTGCCACCGCAGGCAAGGTAGGCTTCGCCCCTCTGATCATTCGGTAGGAATTCTTTTTTCTGACCGCAGAAGGCCGGATCAGCCCAAGCTCACGAAACGGCGAATCGAGCAGATCATCGAGGGTCTGCCGCCCCTGGGTTTCGCGCCGCGAGTACATGCGCAACAAACAGTCGACATCCTTTTGGACACTGGTTTTCATCGGAGGCGACCAAGTGGTTGCCGCAATCTCCTCGACGCAATAGCTGAGCAGATCCTCGTCAGTGAATTCCAACGCTCCGAAGTCGTTGAAAGCCAATCGCCACACCGGCAGGATTGTTTTGTCCGACATGGCGTGCCAATGCAACATCCATAGGGTCGCTGTGTCCTCAAGATAAGGGTCGAGACCGACCCCGTCGTCGAGCAGAGCAAGCCCGATCCGAGTGGGTGTATAGACCGAGGTCCGGGGGCGGTCTGGGTGGGGGCGTCGGGTTATTACCTTTGTGGCCAAGGCCCAGAAGCGAATGGCCTCAACCATGTTCTTCCCGACGCCTAGTTCGACCGGGGCAGACTTCTCGTTGAAGATGTTCGGGTCACGCGCGGCCGCGTCGTACCCCTTCTTGATCCAGCCGAACCTCGGATGGAAGGTCTGGTGGTTCGCGAACGTCGGAGTCGCGACCTGTTCCAGCGTCATGCTCGCTTCTCCCCATCTGCCGTCAGGTCTCGCACTCTGTTAACTGAGTCCACTATCGCGTCTGCGGCGAGCTTGATCTCATCTCGTGTAGTCGGTCTACCCAAGGAGATCCGCAGGGACTCTGACGCGGCTGTACCGCTCCGACCCATTGCCAGCAGGACGTGCGACGGCATCGGAACCGCGGATTGGCACGCGCTTCCCGCCGACACGTGAATTGCCGGCATCGAGGTCATCACAGCTTCGGCGTCGGCGCCCGCAAACTGGAGGTTGAGCGTGTTGGGCAGGCGCTCGACCTGGCCGCCGTTGACGGACACGCCGTCGAGACGAGTCTGGAGGTCGTGCAGAAGTTCCGTGGCCAACTCGCCAATTCTTGCTGAGTCGTCGGCCTGCTCTTTCATTGCAAGTTCCGCGGCGAGACCGAAGCCAACGAGTGACGGTGTGTTGTGCGTCCCGCCACGGAGGCCCCGTTCCTGACCCCCGCCTGACGCGATAGGCACGATAGCCTTCTGCACCGACCGACTGGCGATAAGCGCTCCCGCACCTTTCGGGCCGTACACCTTGTGACTGCTCATCACCATCAGATCTGCACAACGTGCCGTCTCCTCAAGTTGCCCCTTACCAGCAAGCTGAGTTACATCGACGAAGCTGAGCGCTCCCGCGTTGCGAGTCAGCTCCACCACCTCTGACACCGGACCAAGGACCCCGGTCTCGTTGTTCGCCGCCATCACTGCAACAACAGCGACCGAGTCGTCGACAAGTTCGTTTAGTCGCGCCAGGTTCACGACACCGTTCTCGTCGACGGGAGCTATTCGAGCTTCTCCTCCGCTGAGACGGGCACCGAGCTCGGCCGCAGCGAGAATCGCCTTGTGCTCGGTAGCTCCGACGACCACGTTCTTCCGCGTGACGGCCCCCACCAAAACGCCTACTAGCCCCAGTGCCGCGGCCTCAGTCGCCCCACTGGAAAAAACAACGTCCTGGCTCGGGCGGGACACGAGCGCCGCGACACGGCTTCGAGCCTCTTCGACGAGTTCACCGGCTTCCTGCCCCGCACCGTGGTGGACGCTAGCAGGGTTGGCATACGCCTGATGTGCATCTACCACCGCCGGCAGAACACGCTGGTCAACCGGCGTAGAGGCGTTGTAGTCGAGGTAGACCATCATTCAGATCCTATTTCGTCCGGCGCAAGATTTCGTGTTGCCACGCAACAACGAGACCATCCCATACAGGTACGACAGTCCTGCGTACGCGTAGGCCCGACACCTCCCGGCCCCGCTTCGTTATCCGATCACACGTGGCACACGTGACAGCGCGCAAAGGCGGCCGAAGGAATGGCTCCCCCGCCAACACGACAGGCAGTAAGTAGGTGTATTTCGTGTGGCCTACGACCAATCGTAGTCAGCGTATCTGTAATAGGAACTAGGCAGTCCGTGCAGGCTCAAGTGGTCATCGAACTCCCAAATTGTCGCGGAATGCGCGCCCCCTGTGCGGGGCCCGCGCGCTCCACGACCTACCATTTGCTCAAATAGAATTGGACTCCCTATTTCTGGCAGCAGAAAAATGTCAGTGACTGCAGGACAATCATAACCTGTAGCGAGCAATCTCTGATTTATAAGCACCGCTGTTTCGCGTCTTGCGAATGCCTCGAGGGCGCCGCTCCTCTCGCTGGCCGAAAGGCTTGAGTCTACCGCTTGCGCTGGCACGTCAAGCTTCCGGAGGACATCCTGCAGCAAATAGGCACCGCCGACGGACGCAGAAAACACCATAATATGTCGTCCTCGCCGGAATAACTCTTCTGCTGCGCGCGCCGCTATGACAAGCCGTTCCGCTTCGCGATCCTTTGATACCGAACGTTTGGTGAACTTACGGAAGTTCAATTTCGCAAGCACGCCCTGTTGTTGTAGGGCTGCAACTGGATTTGCACCCAACTTTGCACTCCGAAGTAGGCGGCCTCCAAAAATGGTGAGCAAACTCTCAATCTCATGTTCTACGTTTCGCCCTGGTGTCGCCGAAAGACCGATCATCGGCACTTTCGCGTTCGAAGGGCCCGTTCCTCGCAATACATCAACCGCGTGACGATATGTTCGTGCAGCAACTTGGTGAGCTTCGTCAAAAACCACCAGATCCCAAGCCCCAAGTCGATTTGATCGATTCAACAACGCATTTACAGCTTGTGGCGTTGTTAACCAGATCAAGTTATCCCGCCGGCGGTCGAGAGTTTTTGTTATTGCGATGTCAGGGGCCGATCCAAACTCTTTCCACGCCATGACGAAAGTCTCAGCTGCCTGATCAAGCAATTCTATCGTCGGAGCCAGCCATACGACTCTCCCCCGACTCATACCTGATAGCAGCGACAACACACCAACGACCGCTGTTCTCGTTTTGCCGCCGCCGGTAGGCAGTGAAAGCAACGCCTCAGAAGACGCCGCAGCTGTGGCAGTGAACTGCTCGACTAAATCCCTCTGATAGTCAAACAACTTAGGCCTGCTCTTGTCGCGTATCAATTCACGAAACTCGAATCTAGAGTCCTGATACTCCAGACCAAGGGCCAAGGGCCTGCTATCGAAAGGTCCGCTAACTTGCAACTCGGAGGGTAACTGCGACTGCAGCAGCTGGTACTTCGACGTCCAAGAAGCACCTATAGCCCTAACTCCTCCCACATGAAGAGAAAACGTTCCCGAGCCTCTTCGAACCCAAGATATTCGGTATATTCGTCTCCCCGCCCCCTTATAATTCGACCGGCTGCGCTGTTGTCTCCTTTTGCGAAACGAGTAATTCCCCGCCTTACACTATCCGCAAATCCGAGATCGTTGCGCTGCGTGCACGCGAGCCAAAAACTCTCGAAATCAGACGTGTGGCCAGGCTCAGTCCTATCATCGTAAAGCACCATTGCTGCCGCCAAGAAAATTAGATCCCTCGCGCGTAGCGAGGCGGCCTGGGTGAAGTCGATGGTGTCGTCAGGCTTTTTTAGTAGAGTGCCTGCCCAAAACTCGGCATCATCGCCATCAGATTTTGTATAGACGCCGTCTATATGGAGAAAATCCGGAAACGCATCGATTACGCGGTTTAGCGCCTGCACATACTCTTCCGCCCGCGCAGCGTATTGTGCCTTAAGGATGGATTGCTTAGTTTCGGCCACTGCGACTGAGAATTCTTCCTCCACCGAATCAGCGCCGGCCTCGTCATTTTCAGGAATTTCGAGCTCGCCAAAATCAGGAAAATCTTCGTCTTCTTCGGCGACCGCCACCTCGTCGATTTCAGAGGCGGTTAGCTTGGAAAACTCCAAGAAACCTAGAATTAGCGCACGTTGAAACGCAACATTATAGGCCAGATTGTCTTTCTTTTGCCCATTCAAGTTTATTAAGACGTCGTTGAACTGCTTCTCACTTACAGGGTGAACGGCCCGAGTGGTCACTCGGCCCAGGAATTGCTTGTAATCCTGGGTCGCCTTGCCCTCATAAGGGTCCTGCTTCTTTCTTTCCGATAGGTGAAACCACTGCTGGTGATCCAGCGATAGGCTGCCATCATGCAGTCTCTTCGCGATTAGGTCCTGATACGGCTGGAATTTCGACAGGATAGTGGTCAACGGCCCGTTCCAGACGTCCGCGAACGCGGACTCAATTAAGTCAAGATCCTCATCCGAATAAGAGAACGGGCTCTGCTGGAAGCTTTCCAGCTCGGCCAGCTTCTCGCGGGCAGCAGCAAGGTCGATACCTAGCCGGCCCTGTAACTTCTTTATCTGTTTAGCAATAGCGGGGTAATCAGTAAAATCACGTATAGGTTTTGTCTCCAGGACGTTCCCGACGAGCCAATCAAGCCCGAGAACCGTCGTGATGTATGGACCTGTATCGAACTTCGCCTGTTCGGAGTGCCAGTCCACAAGCGACAAGGGCATACGCGGAGGGGAATCAATCAAAGAGTCGAGGCTCTCGGAGAGTTCGTTCTGCAGAAGGGCCCTCACACATAGTGAGTGCGGATCCCGATCATCAAGAAGGATCTGACGCCCGCGACTCACTGTCTGAGCGTGTTTGTTGAGGTCAATAAAGAGCCTACGCAGCAATTCAACCGTGCCGTTGTTATCAGGCGCTACGAATCCCACACGCTCATCGAAGACCAGAAGGATGACGGGGACGCGCGTCTGCGCAGTCTCGGCCGACGGCCCGCCAGCGGCCACTAAAGCTTTTATAGCCGCAAGTCGATGTTGCCCGTCAATAGCGACGCCAAAAACTTGGTCCTTGTTCCATCGCATACGTCCACTTCGGAAAGCAGCATCCGTAACTTCCGACCATTCGTCCCAGTAACCGAACTTTATGGGCCCTACTTTCAATTCCTTTTTGTAGGAAGAGTCCGAATCGTGCTTTGGTGGCCGCCACTCCACGGAGGTAGCGAAACTGTCTACCGTGCGGCGATTCACAGAATCATAGGGCAACAGCGCAATAGTTATAGCGTTGAAGAACTGTGGGTTATCCTGATCGCGAAGATATGGTGTTATTCGCTGCTCGACTCGACGCCAGTCGATATCTCGTTGGTAGAGCTCATCCAAACTCCACCGAATATCCTCGCTGCCAGGTATCTCCGAAGTCAGATGCAGGTCGTTGGCGGCATCTTCAAGTGACACCGTGGTCGCGAAATATGGAATTTTCCAGCGCGAGAGACTAAATCTTCCGTATAAGAAGTCGATATGCGCTGATGGCCTGACATCGTCTAGTGCTCTTGTCACCTTATCTCCCTACCCCGGCCTTTTCGTTAGACCAGCAATGGTAAGCGCAGCCGATATGTACTCAACCGATTTGCGCAATCGTTCTGGCTGAGACTCAAACCCATGTAAGACCAAATAGTAAAAGTCCAGACGTTCCCAAGCTAAGTCTTGGGCCTCTTGCACTGTAATTCCGAAGTCCGTCAAATGGCGCACGTGATCGGCAGCACGCTTCCTGAAGTTCTCCGTTTCTCCAACATATAACGTTGGAGAAAATTCCTCGAGCGATTGAATATACTGCTTCATCCATTGTCGCGCCCGTGGATTCTTTAAGAATTCTAGCAAGTACTGTGACTTATCCTTGGTTAGCCCACGCCCACGAAGCTCGATGCTGGGGACCTGCAAAATGTGTGACAGTGACATTGCCGGCGACTTACCGCGAAGCCCAGATGTAAGTTCTTCGAGCCAGGCCACCATGCTAACCGCGTCACTCGACTCCCATGCTTCCGGACGAAAGCTCATCTTCCAGAAATAGACCCCACCCCCATCGTCGATATACGGTGCTAGCGATTCATTCGACTCGATAGCACTCGCTAAGACAGCGCCACGACAGACCTGCCATTTGGGTGCTGTAGCCAAACTTCGCCCCTTAGCCATTTGACAGCTCGTTTGCGACTAACCGAAGCCGCAGTATATCGCCTTTCGGGCTCTGATGGCCGCAACAGCTCCACGCTACCTGCGTAGGGCTTCAACTATTTTCCGCACAGCACCGTGGCATCTTGACTGGAGCCGACATACCCTTCGACCGATCACGCCGGCTAGTATCTAGCCACATTCTCGTAGGTTGATTGATGCGCAAGCACTATGGCACCTCGGTCGTTCGACGCGCGGAGGTCGTTAACTGGGCCGCCACACCCCACCCTGAATCCGCTGGTCCAGCGCAACGTATCTGCCATATCTAGGCAAGGCCAGTAACCGCACTCGTCGCGGGCTGGACCCCCAGAAGCGACAATGCAGCCTTGCGCGAAAGCTGTTCGTGCAACCGCCCGTTCCGGTACGAACGCAGACAGCCGTAGCACGATGTCTCCTCACCGCAGTCACAGTTCTCTACGCGCCTGACGGCGGACTCCAGCACGACACCGATATTCTCCGCGATCCGCTTCGCGGATCCAGCGCCCCCGGGCACGGTGTCGAACAGCACGATGCTGCGTTTGTGATCGGCACTCCACGACAGCGCACCGTCGATATCGTCACGGGTGATCTCTAGCGCGTGCGACGCCCCCTCCAAGATGGCGTACAGGGCGGACCACCAGCTGGCCTCTTGGTCTCGCCGGAATGGCACACCGTCGAACGTGAACTCTGCAATGTCGGACTGATACCGATGGCCGAGGGAAATAGTCTCCAATGGCCCGTCACAGTCGCGGCCACTCTCCGGGCGAGTGTGCTTGCGTCGTCGACTCCCCCGTTCGACCGATGCCGCCCAACCGCACCACTGGCACAACTGGAAGCCATCCCCGGCACCGTCGGAGACCACAGCAAGCCAGGCACGCACCCCGGCGCGCGCGGTTACCTTCATTCCGCTCGACCCGACCCAAGGGTGCAGACCAATTTCGTCTCCATGAGACTCGACGTAACTTCCACCATGCCAAAACCGTTCCGGCGGTGCACTACCGACGTCGCGAGAGTCTGGCGCTGCCATAAACCCGAACTCGGGGATTACCAGAGTCCCTATCGACTTGAACGGTTCTAAGCAACTCGGGCACGGATCGTTTGAATCAAGTTCAGTACCACGCTCGAAACGGCCGCAACTACAGCACACCCGGAACTTGTGGCGGACCAGTTCCTTGCCGGGGCGCTTTCTTAGGCCCGCGGACGTCCATAGCTTGCCACCCGCAACGACCTGATTTCCGGGCGCATAGTCGTAGATGGCCAGCGACAGGTCACGATCCAGAGCCAGCTTGCGGCCCACGGGGTCTGCCGAGTTGACCGTGTTGAGCTCCACCGTGTCAACTGGAAAGCCATACTTGGGCAGGATGTTCCGGCTGCCTAGGTGACCAAGCAGGGGACGACCCGTGATCGTACGTTTCGTAGCTTCCAGACGATCGATAAGGAATCCCTTTCTCGCCTTCAGAGCCTCCACGATCCGCTCTTCGATATCGGCAACGTCCTGAATGAGCTCTCTTCGCACCAAGTCGAGCAGCTCAATTAAAGGCTCAACCCAACTGTCATCGTGCACACCGATCTCAGACTGCACGCCAGTCGGCAGTGCCTCGGTCAGTGCGTCCAGGACCGTCTTGGGTACCGGGGTCAAGAACTCTTGTACACCATCCGAGGGCGAGGGCCCACCATCTTCGGCCGGAGCGAAGAACTGGCCCGCAGTTCTCCACCAATCACCCTTTGTTTCATAGCAGTGCCGGAAGTACGCGGCCAATGCAATGGAGTGTGCGTGCCTGCGGCCGATACGAGCGTTGTCCACCGGTACCCACGGAATACGCATCTGGCCGGCGATCATTGCTGTTGGGTTCTGATACTGAGCGAGGTCATGTGCAGACCTGTTGGCGTAGGTGACGACCAGCGCCGCAGACGCCGCCCTACGGCCGGCACGGCCGGCCCGCTGAACGTAGTTGGCCGTTTTCGGCGGCATGTTGCGCATGACGACTGACTGCAAGTCCCCAACATCAACTCCCAGCTCGAATGTGGTGGAACATGACAACACATTCACTGCGCCGTTGATGAAGTTCCGCTGGATGTCCGCAGCTTCCTTAGCACTCCACTGAGCGGTGTGTTCGCGCGCCGTCAGCGGAGCAGTTTCCATCGTTTGGTAGACCACGCGGTAGTGGTTCGAATCGACACTGGGATCGGGCAGCTCGAATGGCTTCAGCTTCCCGGTGCACCGACTATTGGGACAGATATCGCGAACCGAGAACGCAGTCAACAGTCGGCAGGTCGTGCATTCATACCACTTGCTATCGGCGGCGTCAGACACGGAAAGCATGTTCGCGTTCAACTGGTATACGTAGCCACCCACTGCACGGTCAGATTCCGACACCAAGAGCCCGCTCGACTCGAGCAGCTTCCAGCAGCCTTCGAGAATGCGTTCCGCAGGAGTGTCGTTGGAGAGGTCTGCGAGCACCTTGCGAAGGAATGTGATGCGACTGTTCGTCGTACCCGTCCCGCTCGGACTCCAACTGATGATCTGTTTCGCCCGGTCGGATCCGGTCGAGCGCATCCTGACTCGAGTATTCCGCGGTGAGAACCGCTCGTCCTTGACATCAACGCGGTCGAGAACTGTCACGGCGCCTTGCAGGCGCACGGTCTTCACCAGCTCGTTGAGTAACGCCCATGACTCCTCTTCAGTCAGGCCGAGGGACGTGAAACCGCGCATCGGTATGGCGGTCGTCGGCCGGAGTGCGACACGCATGAGTCCAAGGCCCTCAAGGGACTGTCGGGTTTCCAGCGTCATCAGCTCGCCCGACACCCATTGATTTACCGCCTGGCTGATTTCGATGCGGCCCATGGAACGAGGAAAATGACCGGCTGCGTCGGCCTTCTCGCGCGTCAACGTGGCGAGGTCGTTGACGGTAAGGTTGCCGCCTGCCGCTGCGGGATCCCGCAACGCCTGTGTAATGTAGCGCCGCTCAAGCATCCGCGTATATGTGCGATCAAGGTAGGGCGCAGCGAACGCCGCCGACTGGCGCGAATCTGAGAACATCAGGAGCTTTCGCCCGCCGCCGACTTGGTCGGCCGATTCGTCACGTGCTTCGGGCAGCTGCTGGTACAGCGCGGTCGTCACGACGGCCGGGGCAGCATTCACGTCGGTGCGGAGCCGACGCACGCCTTGGCGGGATTGCGTGCCGCACTCGGTGCAGCGGCTCATAACCCGCGTCGCGCGTGGATGTTCGCGCACCAGTAGCAGTTGCGCACCAACACAATTCGTCCCGGCACACCCTGTTGCGGCGGCGTCAGTCAGCAGGCCGCACCCGCTACACAGTCTCCGCGTCCTGGGATCCCACTTCGCGGACTTGGCTTCGTACTCTGCGAGCGTGATTTCGTCCTCGTCGAAAAGCACATCCCCCTGGACGTCAGCAAGGACCAGCCAATTCACCGAACGGTCGGCCGCTTTGGCCGGAACGAAGTACTCCTGCTTACCGCGGGTGTCCACGTCACCGGCAAGGTGCACGGCACCGCACCGCTGGCACGTCCCGAACTCGAAGACGGCGCGACCGGTATCCGGGTCAACCTCGTGGCGGCCCAGGAAGATCCGCGGTCCGTCCTGATTGAAGCTGACGAATGCACCCTCTGTCGCTCGCACGAACAGGTGGTAGCGCGCCGATAGCACCGGGTGGCCGCCGTCGTCTCGGAGTGCGCTACCCAGTTCGACTAACGCATCAAGCTTTTCGGCGGCCTGTTCATCGCCGGGCCACAGTCGGTCACGCAGTGTCCGAACATCGACCGGCCCCGTGCTGAGCGCCTCTTTAAGCTCGACCATCGATCGTTCACTGGACAATGCTTGCGCGGCGTGCTGTGCAGGAAGAACGTCGCTCAGCGCGCAGGCACCACTGCGCAGACCCAACAGCTGGTCGCCTGTGAGCTGCCAGTTCGGCGCCGGAGTGTGTTTCTTGCGGACCGGTTCGACCAGGTCTTGTCGGGACGGATCGCCCTCAACGTATTCAAATTTGGCGTCAAAGAGATTCTGGGCGAATTCCATCGCTTCGCCTCGCGGATCGTTGCGAACCGATCCATTCAACGAGGCAGATGTCGCAATGCACTGAAGATTCGTACCGGGCGCGACGCGTTGTTTGAGTCGGCGAATCAGTAGTGCGACTTCAGAGCCCTGCGCACCGTCGTACACGTGCGCCTCATCCATCACGATGAACCGCCACGTACCCGCGTTCGGGCCATCGAACAGCACCATGTCGGCCGGCCGGAGCAACAAGTACTCCAGCATCGCGTAGTTCGTGAGCAGGAAATGCGGTGGCGTTTCTTGCATTTCCTCGCGGCTAAGCAACTCGTTCGGGAGACGTTGAACCCCAGGATTAGCTTGGTAGAACTCGGCTTCGGCATCGCGGGATCGCTGGCTCGTCTCCCCGGTGTACCGGCCGAAAGTTATATCCGGGACCGAAGCCAACACCTTTCGAAGGCGCTTCAGTTGATCGTTGGCTAGAGCATTCATCGGATACAGCAACAATGCCCGTACCCCGGGTCCCAAGGCGCCTCGACGGGAGTCCTCAATGAGAGAGTTGATGATCGGAATGAGGAAGCTCTCGGTCTTGCCGGAACCGGTTCCGGTGCTCACCACGAGGTTTCGTCCGGTAACGAACTTGCGTATGGCCGTCTCTTGATGCACATAGAGACTCTGGTCCAGCGGGAAGGACGACTCGAGACGTTCGAAGTCTCTGTCGAGGACACCCTCAGCGATGAGTTCGCGGCATGTTGCGCCGGTCTCGTAGGGCGGCGTCATCTCCAGGATGGGCCCCTTGGTCAGCAGCAGGCTGGAGTCGATCTCCGCATCGAATGCTTCAGCGAGTTGTTCATCGCGCGGCGCAAGGAGGGTCTTGAGGTATCGTTTGTAACTTCCTTCGATGCACTTGGCGGTTTCCAGCGGGTCGAGCCGGTCGATCATTCATCTTCTCCAATAAGGTCACCGCGTCGGTCGTACAACACGGCTGCTTCCGCAATGAGCAGGTCGTTGGCACTCATCGTCGGGCACAGCTGTGCCAGCTGTGCCCAGTTCCGCAGCAAGCCAGAATTCAAGTAACGTCCCGCGATCCGACCGTGCGCCTCGAGCCGAGCTAAAAAGGCAAGTGTCAATGAGTGCACAGACATGAGCATCCAAGGGTGCTCGGCGAGATCGATACCGCGCAGCCGGTCGATGCGCATCGTAATCGTCTCATGCGCCAACATCGAGGCTCTCTTGATCGGAGTCAGCACCATCGATAGCTGCTGCTCGAAGTTCGCGGACCATCCGGACCTCATCCACTCGGCACGCCGGCACAGTCCCTCGTACACGCCGGCCCGCAGATTCTGGTGGTCCAGCTGGGCACGGGGTACCTGCTGTATCTCCCGTAGTTTCGCCTCGATGCGGTTGCCCGGAACGAAACTCAGCTCTAATACTGCCGAGTCCAAACAGGTGTCGTGGAACCGCGCGGTCTTTCCTGTGCTCAGTAGTTCTGTCAAGACCTCCCCACCACGATCGCGCAGGTACGCGAGCGTTTCCGCGCGCTCTGCCGGTACCTTGTGACGCCGGTGGTAGAGA
Organism: Mycolicibacterium aurum; assembly: GCA_900078775.1. GTDB lineage: Bacteria > Actinomycetota > Actinomycetes > Mycobacteriales > Mycobacteriaceae > Mycobacterium > Mycobacterium aurum_A. Next base: position 753,539 of record LT549889.1, on the reverse strand, counting down.
GAGGGCAGATCAGCCAGTTCGACCATGCACCCGAACCACGGATGGGAGTGCAGCTCGTTGTGGGTCTCTTCGGCTGAGAAATCGTGATTGACCAGTTCACTCCGAATCAACATGGCCATCTTGTCGCTGGCGGAAATGGTGCTGTCTCCCAAGCACTCCAATGCTGGACGCGGATTGGTGGTCAAGACTTCGATCAGACCGGCGAATCGGTCGCGTTTGCCATCGGCGTGTAGGCGGGCCAGCGCGGTCCACACCTCGGGACGTACCGTCAGATCCTTGAGTGTGATCTCGCCTGTTGCGATGTACCGAGCGAGCATCACCTGTTCTGGTGTGCCGCTCTCGAACCACCCCGGCTGCTCGACTCGGAACGCCAGTTCCGACGGGACTACCGGCGGGTCGACGGACACCCATGGGTCATCGACAAAGAGTTGGCATCGCAACTCGCCACGGTCGATCAGGTGGTCGGGCAGCACGGCACGACCGTCCTCCACCGACAACGTTTCCGGCGGTCGCCACGGTGCCGTCATCGTCCAGACGTGCACCGCGAGACCGTCGATCGCCGCAATGTCACTGAACTCGAGCGAGTCACCTACTAGCCGCGCGCCCGCGGCCAACAGACGCGGGCGGGCCGAAAGGACGGTGACGTCTACTGCCCCCGCGTCGGTGTGCAAAGTCGCCACCACACGACCGGTCGGGTGATGGCGTGCTGTATCGGCGAATTGTTGAGTCCGCAGCTCGAAGACATCCCCTTGTCTGCGTCTGGGGTTTACGCCGGTCTGGATTAGGTCGCCCGGTTCGGAGAAGTATCCGAAGGCGACCTTGCCGACTCCTGGTGCGCGTACCGCGACAAACCGGTCTTGGGAGAAGTCTTCAGGATCAGTCGCGTCGGGCGTCATTCGCCATGCAGTAGGAATCGCGGCTTCACCACTACGTATCTCGACATGAGGAGGTCGGAGCAAGACCGAAACTAGCTCTGAGTCGTTGTGCAACTCGAGTTGTTGCTCGATGGTGTAGGTGTCGAACCGAATTGGGTCGGCGGGTATGCCTGCGACTCCGTCTGCCTCGATCACAGCGGTGCATGGAGATAAACCGCCGGGCAGCGGTACGCGGATGCTGGGGTCGAAGCTGATGTCGAGTCCCTCGAGCAAGAACAGCACTGAACGGGCATCCGAGCCCATTGGCCCAGTCACCAGTATCTCGAAGTACCCGAGCTGCGCCTCGGAAGCGTCATCGAATGGATCGACGCACGTTTCTTCGGGGTCGCCAAGCCATGTCTCACTTATCAGCCAGTCCGTGTCGCCAGGCCGGCGCACCTGCACCTTCCATTCAGGAGGCGGGGTTGTGTGCGCAGGTGGCAACATGACCCAAGGTCGGGTGCGGTAGACCGTCCGTCCCTCGGACGTGAGCAGGCCAGTCACTGATTCACCTAGGACAAACCGGGGCCGGGCATCCTTACGCACCAACCTCTGTGTCCCCACCGGTGTGCCATCCCGCAGGAGTTGCAGGGCGCTGACGTTCTCGAGCTCGACGAAGGCACTTTGCCAGCGGTGCCAGCCGGCCGGGCTTCCTGTGTCGTGGCACTCGATAGGTTTCTGTGTGGCGGCGTCCACCAACTGGTGGTCCTGCGGAAACACCGCCCACACAGTGTCTTTCAAGCCGTCGCGGCGGGCGATCCACTTGCCCTTTTCATCGAATGTCAGTAGTGGATCTGACTGAACGACAAGCGGCAACGAGGACGCTGCGGCTGCTGGATGGGAAACGATCGCTTCCCGTACTGGTGCGGGCACGGCGGCTCTGGCCGTAGCGGAATGAAGCCCCTCGCCCCATCGTCGACTGGCATGCACTTCTCTGACCTCACCGTCGAGGGACACCCGCCACGGCAAGTCGACCCGGCCCGAAGGTGTCGGCAGTTCCAGCACTATCTCGTCATCGTCGATCAGATAGACCACGGAGGGGCGTGAGATAGCACCGGCGCTGATTCGGCGTCGCTTGATGTGCAGCGGTGCGTCTTTAAGTTGTTGCACTAGTTCGTAAAGCAGCACGCTGGGCAAGCCTGTCGTCCCAGGGTTCAGCTCACGGTCGAAGATGGTCGGGTCGACCGTCGCTTCCTGAATGAACTCGATGATCCGGTCCAGGATGTCCGCTGCGAACTCCGCACCGTTGAGCAGGAAATTGCAGACCGGCGCGTCGAGCGTCGACGTTCGGTGTTCCTTCCCTGGTTCTTGCAGCCATTCCATCACCGCGGCCCCGGTCGCAGGACGACCCTGCGTGATGTGGTCATTTATGACCAGCAAGAGATCCCGTAACGAATGAATGGGGATCCCGGCGTGCAGGGCAAGCATCATGACGTACTTGCGGTTGCTGTCGCGCTCGATATCCGGGAACCGCGCGAGGGAGAATTTATCCAGAATGTCGACGAGGCTTCGCCGGATGTCGTTCTCAAAGTCGGCATCGCGGACGAGGCCGAGTTCCTCCCAGTAACTCTCCCAAAATGCCCCGTGGTCGTAGGCCAGTGCGGCGTGCCCCACCAGAGTCAACAGCGTCAGCGCCGGGTAGCGCTTGATGATCTCGAGGTGTGGAACGTCCTGTTTCTCGAGCTGACGGACTGCTGCGCCAAACTTGCGTTGGGCCTCGCGGACCTCTTCCTCGGAGAAGTCGGCCTCGATCACGAGGCTAACGCGCTGCAAGAGCGCACGCCAGCGATGCTCTTCGTCGCTCATCCAGTCCGACAAACTTCGACGATCCGACAACGCGCCTCCCCTCATTCTTGAGTGCACTGTAGGCCCCGTCACCGACAGACCGACCAGCAACCCGCCTCAGCACAGCAAATATTGACGGGTAGTGCATGAAAATGCACCCAAACGCGCGGGTCCGGTCGTCGCTTTAGTTGAATAGGCAAAGACTCGCACCACGGCTGCGTACCGATGAGCACGCCGACAACGCTCATCCACGGGCTAGGCGGAGTGACTTCTGCGCCCAGTCGGCGACCGGCCAGCAGCACGGCGAGCGCCAGAGACTCTACTCCCTAGGAGTCATCTGAACAGTGTTAACACTGCATCGCCTAGCTGCTGGACTGTGCGGCGCTAGCTGCTCATCAAAGAACGCGTAGCGTGCGACAGCGAAATGAACCTCGGACGCGTCTGTGGCAGACCGTGCAGGCAGCAACGTACCGTCGGCGGCATTGGTTATCGCGCTACCGATGTCCAAGAGGACCAGAACCACTAAACAAGCCAACCCAGAGGCAAACGCTGACAAGAAGCGTTGCCGCCGGGCCTTCCCAAACCCTCGACCTCATCGACTCACGCCTCGACCATTCCAGTTGGTGTATTCGAGCTGCTTCCTACGTCGGTCAGCAGACCCGGAAACCGTCACGACCTAATGTTCCTGCAATGCCCAACTTTGGCAGCACAGTCCATGGGCAGCCAGAAGGAAGTATCCTGAAATTGGTCTGATAGGTCCGCTACAGCCCGTTGCTGAGGATGGATCTGAAATCGATGCAACCTTCGAGCTACAGACTGGCTCGGTGTTTCAACTTATCTATCACCAAAAGACTGGCGGGCGCGACAGCCCGAAGTCGGTAAACTACGATTACACCAAGGGTCTCGAATTACTCGGTCGGTTGGCACAACTTCGGCTGCTGATTCGCAGCATCACCGTTGACTCAAGCGTCGCGCAGCAGCTGAGTCCGGCGGACCGAGAACTTGTCCTTGTCTATCCGCTATCACTCGAACCGAATATCGAATTCACTGAGCTTCGCTTGAATAGCTCGCGAGCCCAGAAGCCGATTGGACGACGATCCGATGTAAAGCCCGGAAGTTACGGCAACAGTCAGAAGAGAATCAGAATCACGCTTGAAAGTCGTGACCCATCACTCATGGTCTCCGAACTGGCTGACTTCCTTCACAAGGGCGCGTAGTGACAAGTCACGACTGAACTACGGCCAGCAAGTGGTCTTGCTAAGACGGAACTACAACGTCGACACCCAGCCTCCGCGCCAGATCCGCCCCACCGACCTCCCGCACGAATTCCGGATCCCCACACACCACCAACTGATCCCGGGCCCGCGACAACCCGACATACAACCGTTCCCGGGACCGCTCGAACGCGGACTGCTCATTGACCACCAGCACCACCGCGCGGCGCTCCAGCCCCTTGAACCCGAGCACATGTCCGTAGAACACCTGGTCGGCATCCCAGAAGCTGTCCCAGTACGCGGCGTTGCCGGCGGCCTGGCGTTCCCGCTGCTCGGGATGCCGGGTACCGGTCGTCAACAGACACACGTCCTCGGGTCGCCAGCCCTCGTCCAGCAACAGCTCCACTTCGTCGTCACCCACTGACATCGCGTCCTCGGCCGCACACGCCACGAACTTCACCGCGGGCCCATCCCCGCCGAGGAACCGCATCGGGTGATCCACCAACGGCTGAAACGCCGTCGCGATCTGCCGCGTGTTGCGCAGGTTGTGGTCGAGCACCAACGGCACCAGCGGCACCGGCGGCGAGCCTTGCCGGTTGAACACCCGCTGTCCTTCATCGGTGAAGACGTAGAGCCCGCCGGTCTCGTCGTCCTTGAGCGCACCGAGCAGCGGATCCCACCAGGCGTCGGCGAAGTCCTGGGCCTCATCGACCACGATCGCATCGAACCGATGTCCCGGCGCCAATTGCGCTGCCAGCTCTGCCATCTGGGCCGGCAAGTCGTGCTCCCAGAACTGCACGGTGTCTTCGGTGCGCAGCGCTTCGTCCGGCCCCTCGGGTGCGCCCCAGGTCTTGCCGAGATCGTGGAACTCGCCGACGTAGGCCGGTCGCTGACGGCGCGGCCAGGCCCCGGTGATGCGTTCCAGATAGGACGCCAGCCCGTGCGAGTAGCAGACCAACGCGACCCGTTGACCGTCGCGGGCCAGCCGGCGGGCCTGCTCCATGGCCAGGAAGGTCTTGCCGCTGCCGGCGCCGCCGCGGACCTCGACCCGGTTCAGTAGCCGGATCGCATCCAGGATGACCGACTGGTGCTCGGTGAGCACGTCGGCGGCGTCCTCGTGTTCCAGTGCGCGGGCCACCACATCGCGCTGTGGCAGACCGCGGCCACTGAGTGACACCACCAACTGGTCGATGCCGGCGGCGGTCAGCACCGGCCGGTCGAGTTCCTGACCGTGCAGGTTCTTGCGCAGCCGCCCGACCAGATCACCAAGATCGTTGCGATCGAAAGCTTTCCAGCGCGGGCAGTCCGCCAGGCCGAAGTCCTCGGGCAGTTCGGTGTTGGGCAGCACGATGACGTGGTCCCAGCGCAGCCGACCCTGGCTCCACCGCGGATCGCTCTCCACGAAGCTGCGGATTGCGTAGCAGGCTTCGCGAGCTTGGCGGACCGGTTCGATCGCGTACTCCCGGCCGCCCCGGATCTGCCGCCAGCTCTGTCCGTTGTGCCAGACGCCGCCGCCCTTGACCTCCACACAGACGATGCCGGCGCCTTCGATGGCCACCAGGAAGTCGATCTCGTGATCCTTGAGATGGTCGGTGACCCGTTTACCGGCGATGACCACGCCGTCCTCGCCGAGCTGTTCGACCAACAGTTGGTACACCCGGCGTTCGGCGGCATTGGCCAGTTGTGGCTGTGCGGCGTCGGTCGTCATGGTTCCTTCCCAGACTCTGTCCGGATGTTAGCGAGCAGCGCCGACACCTCGCGTACTTTCCAACCCGTGTCGTACCAGCGGAACATCTCTGACGCCTGTTGAATGGCGCCGTGGCGGGACACCTTTTCGTACTTCGCGGCGATCTCAGTCGGCTTGTGTGCGACGCGATCCTCCTTCCCTGTGACACGAACTGGGAGGTCGTGACCAAGCACTGGGGCAAGCTGTTGCAGCTCGATCAGTTCGAGGAATCGTTCTACGGCCACAGACTCAAGACGAACCCTGGGCCTGCGCGCTTCACAGACGTGGCATCGAGCAATGGCCGACGGGTCCGGTTGGTCGCCACGGCCGGCGAGCACACGCCAGATCCGAATTGGGTGGCCGGCGGCGTCGTGGAGGCGATCACCGACTTCGCAGGCAACCTCCCGACGTCACCTGGGCGGATCAAGCCGCTGGTCGCGTTGCCGATCGTTGGCGCCGGCGCGGGCGGCTTCCGGCACCGGCGCGGCGCCCTGATCAACACGCTGCTGCCCGCACTGCAGTGCGTCGCGCGCGACACCGACGTCGACGTGGCCTTGGTTCTGTTTCATGAACGCGACCACGCCGCGGTCCAGAACCTTCGTGCGGATACCGACTGGAACCAGTTCAAACCCGACGAACTCGCCACCGCGGACGCCCTTGGCAAGCGTGCCGCCAATCGAGAACTGTCGTTGTTTCTCGGTGCGGGAGTCAGCGTGCCGCTCGGACTACCGGACTGGAAAGGCCTACTGACCGACCTCAACGGCGCTCCGCTGGTGGACTACTCCCCTGCCGATGCTCCGGCAATCGCCCAAGCGATTGCCGACAGAATCGGTACGGAGCACGTTCATGACGTGGTCGCCGAACGAACAGCGATCTCGAACGTCTCTCCCGCGCACCTCTTATTGGCCGGCCTCGGCGTGCGGCAAAACGTCACCACGAACTACGACCTGGCTTACGAATCCGCGTTGGCGGGCACACTTGGTGCTGACGGCCATCGAACGCTTGCCCGCGAGAACGCCGACCAATCCAAGCCATGGCTGCTCAAGATGCACGGCGATGCCAGTCACCCCGACAGCATCGTGCTGACGACCAACGACTACGCGCGGCTGGAATCCGAGCACAGCGCGATGCTCGCCGTGGTCGAAACGATGCTTCTGACAAGTCATCTGATGTTTGTGGGTTACAGCTTGGAGGACGACGACTTCACCGCGGCAGCCGAACGTGTCCGGCGCGTTCGCGCGCTCGCCGAGACAACGACCGAGTCTGAGTTCGCCACCGTGCTCGCGTTGCATCCCGAATCTGTGAAGCCCCACGCGGGCCTGAAGACAATCTCGATGCTCAACACACCCGACACCCGGGCCGCGGCGCGCCTGTTGGAGATCTTCCTCGACCGTGTCGCCTGGGCAGCCGCGCGCGAGGACGCACGTTCGCACGCCCACCTCCTCGATCCGAGCTACGACGACCTCTTTGTGGGAGACCCGGCCGCGACCCGTTTACGGGAGATGCTGGCGAATCTGGTCAACGTCGAAGAGGAGGACCTCGCACGGCAGCACCCGGGCTGGAAGCGGGTTGAATCCCTGCTGAACGACCTCGGAGCACGCGGCCCCGCCTCCGACGCGTAGCTGGCCGGTCGCATCAGACGGCCCGGTCCCAATACTCCTGTAGCCCGCGACGCACCCGCTCCTCGATACTCGTCTGCACATCATCGAGCGCCGCGAATGCTCGTGCAGTCAGTTCATCTCGAATGCCGCTGCGCTCGTGAGCGAACGGAATGAATGCACGTAGCAGCGCCGGTATCCGCAGGACCGTGTCCAACGACCACTCCCGGTCGTCGTCCGGAAATCCTCTGAACATGTGCCTTATTCGGTACCCGCTCCAGCGCAGTGGATCCCCGGTGCCCTCATCCATCAGCTCCTCCAGCACTTCCTCGAACTCTGCGCGGTCAAACCGCGCCCCCTGCGGTGAGTCGAAGAAGCTGTCCACCAGTTCTGCGGTTTCCCGCCAATCCTGCCGCCTGCGGTCGAAGGGTTGCCCACCGTCTGGAAGCTGGCCAGTCAGCCACCGCAGCAGAGCGTGGAACCCCGGGCGCTTCTCGACAAACCGCGGGATGATGACGAACTCGAACCCCTTCTCGATCCAGGCACGCGCATCGGCCAGGCTCATGTCCACCACATCGACGTCACCAGAGGAACAATCGACCGGGGCGACTACCGTATCGAGCGCATCCGGCCACAGCCCGATATCACGCACCGTCGATACCCCCATGTGATCGATCACGACGCCGCACGTCAGTTCGTGACCCCCGGCAAGACGCACACCGAACATCACCTGATCGCTGTCCCCGAGCACCTCCGTTACCCGGACCGCGCGGTAGATCTCCAACCTCGGCAGGTCGACAATCCACTGCGGCGGCGTATCAGCCCGCAATCCGAGTGCGTTGCGGCATCGGTGTTGGAGATCCGCGTCTGCCACCGCGATCTCGGCGAAAATTGCCAGTGCAGCGGTGTATTCAGGAAACGGCAGGCTCGCGATGGGATCGAGGCCAGGGTTCGGGTCGATGCGCTCACGGTCCGTCGGGTACGAGAACTCGTGCGGCAGCAACGTTTCGACCATCACGCCGACCAGGCTGAGCATCTCCAATGGGTGCCCTGCGTCTAAAGCACCTCGCACAAACGCGACCATTTCGGGTACCGGTGCTGGGCGCTGAGCCCGCCGTCGCGCGTCTCGGCGGGCCTGTTTGGCCTGGCGCCGTTTCCGTCCGTCGTTCATGAGCCGGAAGCTACGCCCGGGCCCCGACAGCTATGGCGCCGAAGCGGGCACCTGCACGTAGTTATCCACAACGATCCGCGTCTCCCCCGACCACCGGTACGCCGTCAGCGACCCACCCTTGACCGCGCTGAAGTCCACGCACGCGGCATAGTCCGTCCAGTCATGCAGATGCTGCGGCTCGTCTTGCCGCCAGTAGTGCCCGTAGAACACCGGCACCCGCCCGTCATAGACGTAGTCCTGCGACACCTCGATCCCCGGCAGCGCCGGGTAGGGCTCACCGTGCTCTGTGGTGAACGTACCGCTGATCTCGGCGAGATCAGCCAGCGTGGCCGCGGTGTGGTCCCACCAGCGCAGCCGGGCCTGCTTGCGGGAGTGACCGTCCTTGTCGAGGTAAGCCGGCTGCCCGTGCCCGACCAGACTGATCTCGGGTCCCTTGAGCAGCGTCTCCACCGCCTCGTAGACCGGGTCACCCGCGGTGGACGCCCGGGCCAGTTGCTCGTCCGAAGCGATCCGGTCACCACCCAGCGCCTCGGTCAGCACCGCGATCGACTCCGCATGCCAGCAGGCGTGCACGACGCGAATGTCGCCGAGGTCCAGCCACAGCGGCTGCCTCCGGAACCAGGCCAGGTACTCGGCACGCTCCTCCCCCACCACCTGCCGCAGGAACTCCGCGTGCTGCGCCTCGTTCTTCGCCGACCAGGGGTGGTCAGGATCATCGTGCGGCCGCAGGAACTTCCCCGAGCCCGCCGGCCACTCGGTGTCGTACGCGAGCGCGTTGAACTCGTGGTTTCCCAACACCATTCGCGCGCTGCCGGCGTCGACCATCGCTTTGACCGTCTGCAATACCCGCAGCTGATGCGGCCCGCGGTCGATGAGGTCACCGACGAAGATCGCGGTACGGCTGGGGTGCCGGTACGCGGCACCGCGAACGTCGTAGCCCATCCGAGTCAGCAAGGCCTCGAGGTCGTCGGCGCAACCGTGAATATCGCCGATCACGTCGTAGCCCGGCTCGTTGAGCGTCGTCATGGGTGCTCCCTTCAGCCGCCCCAGCGGAGGCAGCGCATGTTGATGATTGCCGACTATCGCCTCACGCCGTTGACACCGGCGGGCAAGCCTGAAACCCGACCTCAGGATATCGCGCGACACCGACACGTTCAGGGCGATCCGCACACCGAAGCCACCCGACACTCCCCAACGGGGTCCATTCAGATGACCTTTGGCCCTGTCCCCGCGGTGTCACGTATGGGACGTTGGCGTTCGCGAACGGGTAACGGAAGGCCAGATCATGAGTCCACGGGGGTTCGTCCGCTTTTTCGAGGACTTCGGGATCGAGGACGTGCCGCTGGTCGGTGGCAAGAACGCCTCGCTGGGTGAGATGTTCCGGAAGCTCTCCGAGCACGGGGTCCGGGTGCCGCACGGGTTCGCCATCACCGCCGCCGCCTATCGACACATGTTGGACGAGGCGGGTGCCTGGGACCGCCTGCACGCCGAACTCGACGACATCGACCCCGACGACGTCGCCGCGCTGGCCCGCAAGGCCAAGCGGGCCCGGGAAATCGTCTACGGCGCCGGCCTCCCCGATGACCTGGCCGCCGAAATTCTGCAGGGCTACCGCACCCTGCAGCAGGAGTACGGCGAGGAGGTCAGCCTCGCGGTACGCAGTTCCGCCACCGCGGAGGACCTGCCGACCGCCAGCTTCGCCGGGCAACAGGATTCGTTCCTCAACATCAAGGGCGACGAGAGCCTGCTCGAAACCTGCCGCCGTTGTTTCGCCAGCCTGTTCACCGATCGCGCCATCCACTACCGAATCGACCAGGGCTTCGACCAGTTCAGGGTTTCGCTGTCGATCGCCATCATGAAGATGGTGCGCTCGGACATCTCGTCATCGGGGGTGATGTTTTCCATCGACACCGAATCGGGCTTCCGCGACGCCGTGTTCATCACCGGCGCCTACGGATTGGGCGAGAACGTGGTTCAGGGCGCCGTCGACCCCGACGAGTTCTATGTCCACAAGCCGACCTATGCGGCCGGTCACCGCGCGGTACTGCGCCGCCACCTCGGCGACAAGGCGGTGAAGATGATCCTCGTCGAGGGCGAGACCAAGAACACCACCCGCAACATCCCCACCCCCAAGTCCGACCGGGCGCGGTTCTGCCTGACCGATTCCGACGTCCTGGAACTCGCCGGCTACGCCTGCACCATCGAGGATCACTACGGACGGCCGATGGACATGGAGTGGGCCAAGGACGGTCTCGACGGCAAGCTCTACATCGTGCAGGCCCGTCCGGAGACCGTGGTCTCCCAGCAGAGCGCGACCGCGCTGGAGTCCTACGTGCTCACCGGGCGCGGCGACATTCTGGCCGAGGGGCGTGCGGTCGGCGAACGGATCGCGTCGGGCACGGTGCGACGCATCGAGAACCAGGCGCAGCTCTCGGATTTCCAACCGGGTGAGGTGCTGGTCTCCGACACCACCACGCCCGACTGGGAGCCGGTCATGAAGACCGCCGCGGCGATCGTCACCAACCGCGGCAGATCATGCTCAACCTGGGCAACCCCGACCTCGCGTTCAAGACGTCGTTCCTGCCCAACGACGGGGTCGGACTCGCCCGGATGGAGTTCATCATCGGCGAGTACATCAAGGTGCACCCGCTGGCCCTGCTGCATCCCGACCAGGTCGGCGACCCCGAAGCGCGCCGGAGGATCGACCGGCTCACCCTGGGCTACCCCGACGGCGGCACATACTTCGTGGAACGCCTCTCCGAGGGCATCGGCACCATCGCCGCCGCCTTCTGGCCGAAGCCGGTCGTGGTGCGGATGTCGGACTTCAAGACCAACGAGTACGCCAGCCTGCTCGGCGGCGCCGGATTCGAACCGGCCGAGAGCAACCCGATGCTCGGCTTCCGCGGCGCCTCCCGCTATGCCCATCCGGCCTACGCCGAGGGGTTCGCGCTGGAATGCCGCGCCATGCGGCGGGTGCGCGACGAGATGGGCCTGACGAACGTCATCCTGATGCTCCCGTTCGTCCGACGGGTCGGTGAGGCGGACCTGGTCCTGCAGACGATGGCCGACCTCGGTCTGCGCCGCGGCGAAAACGGGCTCAAGGTGTACGCGATGTGCGAGATCCCGAACAACGTGATCCTGATCGACCAGTTCGCCAGCCGTTTCGACGGCTTCTCCATCGGCTCCAACGACCTGACCCAGCTCACCCTCGGCGTCGACCGCGACAGTGAAATCGTGGCCTTCGACTACGACGAGCGTGATGACGGCGTCAAGGAGATGATCCGGCTGGCCGTCGAGGGCTGCCGCCGCAACGGGATTCACTCCGGCCTTTGCGGACAGGCGCCGTCGGATTACCCGGACATGGCCGAGTTCCTGGTCCGGATCGGCATCGACTCGATGAGCCTGAATCCGGACACCGTGGTGCGGACCACCCGCCAAGTGCTGGCAACCGAACAACAACTCGCGTCCGCACCGGCGTCATGAAACTGCCGGTCACGATCGATCCCCGCTATCACGACGCGGTGCTGCTCGACCTCGACGGCGCGCTGACCAGCGATGTGCCGATCTTCGGGGCGACCGTCGACCTGACCCGGAAACTACAGGCCATCGGGGTCGAGGTGGCCGTCTACTCGTCCAGCCCGCAGTGCCGCAAGGCCCTGGTGGCCGCCGGGGTCGATGATCTGTTCGACGTCTGCATCGACGGTACCGACGGCGACCGCGGCACCGTCGAAACACCGGATCCCACAGTACTTCTCGAGGCCGCCCGCCGCCTCGGGGTGCGGCCGCAGCGGTGTGTCGTCGTGGAGAACTCGGCCGCCGGGGTGGCGGCGGGCCGCCAGGGCGGGTTCGCGCTCGTCGTCGGTATCGACGGGGCCGGCGGTCCCGCCGAGTTGACCCGCCACGGCGCCGACGTGGTGCTCGACCGCCTCGCCGACATCGCCGTCCGCACCGGAGACCGGCGCCGCTCGGAGCTGCCGAACGCGGTGGGGTCCTACGGCCAGTTCATCAACATCACCACCGCACGCGAGTCGGCGCTGTTCCTGGACTTCGACGGAACACTCTCGCCCATCGTCGCCGACCCCGCCGCGGCCGGGCTCGTCGACGGTGCTGCCGAGGCGCTGGAACACGTTTCCGGGCTGTGCCCGGTGGCCATCGTGAGCGGGCGTGACCTCGCGGATGTCCGCGACCGGGTCGGTGTCTCCGGGATCTGGTACGCCGGCAGCCACGGGTTCGAGTTGACGGCGCCGGACGGTGCCTACCACTGCAACGATGCCGCCGCCGTGTTCATCCCCATCCTCGAGCAGGCCGCCACCGACCTGGGGCATACCCTGGCCGGGATCCCCGGGGTGCGCATCGAGCACAAACGCTTCGCCGTCGCGGTGCACTTCCGCGAGGTGGATCCGGGGCGTGTCAACGAGATCGTCTCCGCCACAAAAGACCTCGGTGCCCAGTTGGGGCTACGTGTGACCAGCGGGCGGATGCTCGTCGAACTGCGGCCCGACGTCGACTGGGACAAGGGCAGCACGCTGACCTGGATCCGCGAACGCATCGACCCGTCGGGCTCGCTGCTGCCGATCTATGTCGGCGACGACCTGACCGACGAGGACGCCTTCGATGCGATCCGATTCGACGGTGTCGGGATCGTCGTCGGACACGACGAGGACGGCGACCGCAAGACCGCCGCACACTTCACCCTGCAGAGCCCGGATCAGGTGTGCGAATTCATCGAGCGGGGGTATCGGTGGCTGTCCTACCAGCGCCAGATGGCCGGTGAGGCCTGGGATTACGTCTTCGACGGATACGATCCGCAGAACGAGAAACTCCGTGAGGCATTGTGCACGGTGGGCAACGGCTACTTCGCCACCCGGGGCGCCGCCCCCGAGTCGAAGGCCGGGCAGGTGCACTATCCGGGCACCTACGCGGCCGGGGTGTTCAACCGGCTCGTCGACAACGTGTCGGGGACCGAGATCGACAACGAGAGTCTGGTCAACCTGCCGAATTGGCTTGCGTTGACGTTCCGTATCAACGGGGGCGACTGGTTCGACATCGACGCGGTCACCGTTCTGTCCTACCGCCAGACCCTCGACCTGCGCGCCGCGGTGCTGACCCGCGAGGTGCGCTTCCGTGACGCCGCCGACCGGACCAGTGTGCTGCGACAGCGCCGCTTCGTGGCCATGCACCTACCGCACGTCGGGGCGCTGGAGACCACGGTGCGCGCCGAGGACTGGTCGGGGACCATCGAGTTTCGCTCCACCCTCGACGGCAACGTGACGAACTCGCTGGTGGAGCGCTACCGGGACCTGGCCAACAAGCATCTCGGGTCGGTGCAAACCCGCCAGATCGCCGACGATTCAGTGCTGCTGAGCGTGCAGACCAACCAGTCCCGCATCCAGGTGGCGATGGCCGCGCGCACCACCGTCCGGCGGGACGGGGCGCCGGTACCCGTGGCCTTCGCGCTGTTCGACCGGGGCGCCGAGATCGGTCACGACATCGCGGTGCAGCTGTCGACCGGTGAGACGGTGACGGTCGAGAAGCTCGTCACCGTCCACACCGGCCGCGATGTCGCCACCTCCGAACCCGGGGTCGACGCCCAGCGCGGGCTGGCCCGGCTCGGCCGGTTCGCCGAGGTGCTGGACGGGCACCTGACCGCATGGGCGCACCTGTGGGAGCGATTGTCCATCGAGTTCGTCGACTTCCCCGACGAGGTACGGATCCTGCGCCTGCATCTGCTGCATCTGCTGCAGACGGTGTCACCGAACACCGCGGACCTCGATGTCGGGGTGCCGGCCCGCGGACTGCACGGGGAGGCCTATCGCGGCCACATCTTCTGGGATGAGCTGTTCATCTTCCCCGTCCTGAACCTGCGGTTCCCGATGATCACCCGATCGCTGCTGGCCTACCGCTACCGGCGCCTGCCCGAGGCCCGGCACGCCGCCCGGGCGGCCGGCCATGCGGGCGCGATGTTTCCCTGGCAATCCGGCAGCGACGGGCGCGAGGAAAGCCAACGGCTGCACCTGAATCCGCGCAGCGGCCGGTGGAATCCGGACGCCAGCGCCCGGGCACATCACATCGGGGTCGCCGTCGCCTACAGCGCGTGGAAGTTCTATCAGGTCACCGGCGACCTCGCCTATCTGATCGACTACGGCGCCGAGCTGATCGTCGAGGTCGCGCGGTTCTTCGTCAGCCTGGCCCAGCACGACGACGAGCGGGAACGCTTCGGCATCAACGGTGTGATCGGGCCCGACGAATTCCACTCCGGCTACCCCGAGGCCCCCTACGACGGTATCGACAACAACGCCTACACCAACGTCATGGCGGTCTGGGTGATCATGCGTGCGCTCGACGCACTGAATCTGCTGCCCCTGCCCAACCGCCTCGACCTGCTGGAGAAACTGGGGCTGCACAGCGCCGAGCTGGCGCACTGGGAGCAGGTGAGCCGGCGGATGTACGTCCCGTTCCACGACGGGGTCATCAGCCAGTTCGAGGGCTACGGCGATCTGGCCGAGCTGGATTGGGACCGCCTCCGCCGGCAGTACGGCAACATCCAGCGGCTGGACCGCATCCTGGAGGCCGAAAACGACGATGTCAACCGCTACAAGGCATCCAAGCAGGCCGACGTACTCATGCTGCTCTACCTGCTCTCGGCCGATGAGCTGCGCGAGCTGCTCGACCGGCTCGGCTACCGTCTGCTCCCCGAGCAGGTGCCGGCGATGGTCGACTATTACCTGGCCCGCACCTCGCACGGGTCCACGCTCAGCGGCGTCGTGCACACCTGGGTGCTGGCCAGGGCCAATCGCGATCGCGCCCTGCAGTTCTTCCAGCAGGCGCTGAAATCAGATGTCTCCGATATCCAGGGCGGCACCACGTCCGAGGGTGTCCACCTGGCGGCCATGGCGGGCACCGTGGATCTCATGCAGCGTTGCTTCACCGGCCTGGAGACCCGCTCCGATCGCCTCATCCTCTCCCCGTACTGGCCGGAATCCCTTGGTGTGCTGGCGATTCCGATCCACTACCGCGGACTGCACCTGCACCTACGGGTCAGCGGTAAGGGCGTGATCATCAGCGTGGATCCGCGCCATGCGGCCGGAATCGACGTCGAGTGCCGCGGTCGGGTGGTCAAACTGATGCCCGGCACCACCGTCGGGTTCCCGGGTTGACGAGGGCTGACACCACCGACGTCTGGCCCGTCAGGAACCCAACGCCAGCACCTCGTCGAAACCCGCGACGAGGCAGTCGTGGAAGACCTCGAAATCCGGTATCGCACCGGTGTCCACGTCGATGCCCAGGGAGCAGGTGTCGACGTAGCTGAGCAGCGTCACGTTGACGGCCGCACCGATGGTCGGGCCGAACGCGTACTGCATCACCAGAGCGGCGCCGCCGAGGAACACCGGGACCGGGATCCCGGGAACGTCGCTGGCCAGGAAGTCGACGTTGCGCAGGATCGAGCCGATGTACCAGCGCGGCATCAGGTTGAGCGCACCGGCGATCCACTCGGTGTAGGGCAGCGACTTCTCCCGGCGCACCTTGGCCGTCTGCTGGTGGATCGCGGCGATGCGCTCGGCCGGGTCGACGACCCCCACCGGTACGTCGAAGCGCATCAGCGTGATCCGGTTACCGCCCATCTCGTCGTCCTCGGTCCGCAGGCTGATCGGCATGGTCAGATGCAGGTCGCCCACCTCGACGCCGTGCGCCTCGTGGTAGCGCCGCAGTCCACCGGCCAACCCGGCGACGAACGCGTCGTTGAGCGCCCCGCCGCTGCGGTGCGCCGCCTCCCGCAGCGCACCGCGGGGCACCTGATGGACCCCGAGACGGCGGGTCAGCGAGCGGCCCGTCATCAGGGGCGACCCGGTGCGGGTCACCGGGCGGACGGTGCGGTAGATCGACGCGGCGGTGGCCACCGCGGATTCGACGGTCGACTTCGGGCGGCGGACGCTGTTGAACAAGAGTCCCGGGGTCGCGGCCAGCGCTCCCGCCACCGTCGTTGCGGTGAGTTTCACGTCGTGGCCCAGCACGCTGCGGTACGCGTCCCACCACGGCGGCGCCGGCACCGCCCGGGCAGGCGGAAGCGGTTCGGTCTCTGCCGGCTGCTCGGAGAGGTCGAACAGGATCATCCCGATCTGCACGCCGCCCACACCGTCGGTGAGGGCGTGGTGGAATTTGCACACCACCGCCGCTCCGCCGTCGTCGAGCCCGTCGATCAGCGTGACCTCCCACAGCGGGCGGGCCCGGTCGAAGTCCTCCATCTCGGCGACCCGCGCCAGCTCCAGCACCCCGTCGAGGGTGCCCGGGTCCGGCGAAGCGACATGCCTGATGTGGAAGTCGAGGTCGAAGTCCGGGGCGTCCTCCCACCGTGGGGCCCCCTGCAGCGGAGATTCCACCACCCGTTGCCGGAACATCGGCAGCTTGCGGCTGATCAGATCGATCCTGTCGCGCACATGGTCCCAGTCCGGCGATTTGTCCAGCAGCAACACGGTGACCACCGTCGACCGCAGGCGTGGATCGCTCTCCATCGCCCAGGTGAACGCATCAGTGCTTCGCATGTATTGGCTCATCGATACTCCCGAGGTCGAATCTAGGGCGCGCGTCGACGGCAGGACAGGGCCAAAGTGCTCTGGTTTGCGATCCGCGCCGGGCCTCGGGTCCGCGTCACGGTCGTCCCGAACTGATCCGATGAGGTCGCCATCCGTTGCCGCATTCTCCAGGGCACACTGAGCGGATGGCGGAGCTGCTGATCGCTGTGAACCCGGCCGAGGACTCCCGGCTGGGCTATCTGCTGCGCATCCCTCACCCGGATGGTGACCTGTTGTTCCGGACTTCGGGAACCTGGCCCCGGGTCAAGGCCCTGTACTGTCACCCGGTCAGCCTCGCCGAGTGGCCGGACGACGCAGATGTCGTGGAGCGGCTGCCGCTGCGTTCCTGTCAGCGTCGGGGTGCGTCCATCGACCTGATCCTGCATCGGGGACGCGAGAACCGTTCCCAATTGGTGTTCACCACCGCGCGCGGTCGCGATGTGGTCTTCTGGCAATCGCCACGCACCCGCAGGCAGGCTCGACCCGGTGTCCGCACCCCGACCGCACGCGCTCGGGGCATCGAGCAGCTGCCCATCCTCGTCGACAGCCACGAGCGCTACGCCTATCGGTTCACCGGCCAGCAGGTGATTACCGAGACTCGCGCATTACCGTGCGGCGACTACGGATTGAACATCGACGGGCAGTTGGTGGCCAGCGTCGAACGCAAATCGCTGGCCGATCTGGTGAGCAGCCTGATCAACGGTCGGCTGCGCTTTCAGGTCGCCGATCTGGCCGCGCTACCGCGGGCGGCGGTCGTCGTCGAGGACCGCTACTCACAGTTGTTCAAACTCGACCGGGTACGCCCGGCGATCGTTGCCGACGGGCTGGCCGAACTACAGGTCCGCTGGCCGAGCGTGCCGATCGTGTTCTGCGAGACCCGCTCGTTGGCCGAGGAGTGGACCTACCGATTCCTGGCTGCCGCGCACTCCTGGGCGACCACCGAAAGTGCAGCACTGCAACGAATCTCGGATGCCCGTATCGAGATTGCCGTCCCCGCGCCGGCACCCGACGGTCCGAGCACCGCCGACGTGCGTGCCTGGGCGCGCTCGGCCGGGCTGGCGGTGCCCGACCGCGGACGATTGCGGCCCGAGCTATGGCAGGCGTGGCGCGACGCACACCCGGACAACCCGTGATCGTCCTACTCGACCATGGTCGGCAGCTTCTTGGCGTCAAGGGCCTTCATCAGCGCCGGCCGCCGCCCGTACTTCTGCCGGATCTCCGCCATGAATGACGCGAAATCCGCACTCCGCCCGCCCCGTTCGTAGAGCTCGGCCATCCTCGCCAGCCGCGCCGCGACATCGGGATACACCTTGGAGTTGGGATGACGCAGATCGGCTTCGAGCTGCGGACGGTACAGGTCGGCGGCGGCGACGGGCCGTGACTCGGCGCCCCGCTGGGCCAACTCCTGCCACGCCCAGCCAGGTCCGTAGCGGTCGGCAGCCTCCCATGCGGCATCGAAATCACCCTCGGCAAGCGACAACTGCACCAACACCGCCCCCTGGGCATACCGATCGGTGGCCAGCTGCCGTGCCCGGTCGAACGCCCACGCGCGTTCGGCATCGGCGCGATCGACACCCGCGGCGAAATCGAGCAACGCCCGGTAGGTGGCCATCGAGGGCTGCCTGACGAAATCGTCCCGCAGCACCCCGACCGCATCGTCGATGCGGCCCAGATTCGCGTACGTCTGCGCGACATCGTCCGGGTTCAGCCAGAATGCGTCACCAACACCTCGGCTCGACAGTCGGCCCTCGGCGACCGCGCGATCCACCCAGGCCACTGCCTCGTCGGCCCGGCCGGCGGCCCGTAGTCGAGCGACGATCGACCCATACTGCGGACGCTCCGGTTCATCCAACAACGCGACGGCCCGGTCGACATCGCCGTCGTGATCGGCGAGTTCGAGCAGCATTCGGTCGACCTCGTGCCGCCCCCACCGGTCACCGTCAGCAGTCCGTTTCCGGTCCAACGCCTCGACGGCCCGCCGGTAGGTTGCCAGCCCACGTTCGTCGAAGGCGTCGACGAAGTCCGACAGCACCACATCGGGCCATCCCGGCGAGTCGGCCCGGAACTTCACCAGCCAGGTCGCCAGCTTGACCGGATCGGGCGAGCCGAGTCGGCAGGCACGCGCGTAGAGGTCCGCCGCTCGCTGGCATTCATCACCGATCGAGCCCGACGAATCATCAGCCTCTCCCACGATCTTGCGCAGCCGGGTCACCGCACGCAGCAACGCCGGCCGTACCGCATCGGCGGCCCCGTCATCCAGGTAGCTCTCGAGCTCGTCGAGCACCTCAGCGGCCACCTCCGCGACCTCGAACGAACGCCGGTAGTCGATGTACCCACGGAACGAGAGCGCTTCTCGCACATAGCCGTCCAGCTCCGCGCCGACCACAACGGTGTCGCCCGATGCCGTCATGACCCGCATCTCGAGCATCCGACGCACGTTATCGTCGCGCTGCGCCAGCGCCAACACCACCGCACGCAGTTCCTCGACATCCATCGCCCGCACCGCGCGGTCCAGCGCGTCGTCGGTCGGGCCGGTTGTGTCGCCTTCCACCGCGACGCGGCCGCTATCCATCGCGGCGAGTCCGACCGCGACCAGATGCTTGCAGAAGTTGCCGTCCGCGTGGTGGGGGCAGGTGCAGTACCCGTCCAGTACCGGACCGGACCAGTCCAGTTCTACGGTGTAGACCCGCTTGGCCTGAATGGACGCGTAGGCCTGGGACGCGGTGATGCGCAGGCCGCGGACGTACCGCACATAATCCTCGCCACGGGCGTAGATGACGTCACCGGCCGCCGCAATCAGGCCCGTCTCGGATAGTGGCACCCCACCATGGTGCGTCACCGACGTCGTCGACGCCGCCTGATCGGCCGTCCGTTGTCGCTCGATTGTCGCTCCGAGGTGGGCAACGACATAGTCACTTTCCGCGCCCCGCAGTGCTGAGCGCTACCCGCGGCCTCGCCGCGCCAATGCCACCACCCAGTCCGGGAACGCCAACCCGTGGATGGTCCGCTGGGTCCGGTAGTACTGGCGGCCAAGGGAAGCCGTGTTGTACGGCAGGTCGTACTTCTCGCACAGCTGCCGCACCCGCACGCTGATCTCGGGGAGCCGGTTGCTCGGCAGGTCCGGGTACAGGTGGTGCTCGATCTGGTAGCACAGGTGCCCACCCGAGATGGCCAGCGGTCGGCTCGCGTTGAAGTTCGCGGTGCCCAGCATCTGGCGCAGATACCACTCGCCCTTGGACTCGTCCTTCACCACGGCCGGGTCGAACGTCTCGGCGCCGTCGGGGATGTGCCCGCAGATGATGTTCACGTACACCCACAGGTTGCGGACCGTGTTCGCGGTGAAGTTGGCCGCGAACGTGCGCCGCCACCGGCGCAGGCTCAGCGCCGGGAAGAACACGTAGTCCTTGGCCAGCTGCCGGCCGATCTTGGCCCGGAACTTGCGCTTCTCGACGGCGAGAACTTCCGCGTCCTCGCGCAGCCGTTCCGAGTGCAGCCCATGCAGGGCGATGCCCCACTCGAACATGGCCGCCAGCACCAGGTTTCGCAACGGCGTCGCCAGATGGATCGGGCGCCACTGCTGTTCGGTGGTCACCCGGTGCAGGCGGTAGCCGATGTCCTCGTCCATGCCGAGCACATTGCTGTACACGTGATGGCGGTAGTTGTGCTGGTAGCGCCACTGCGCAGAATCCCCGACCATGTCCCACTCCCAGGTGTTGGAGTGGATCTCCGGATCGTTCATCCAGTCCCACTGGCCGTGGGAGATGTTGTGGCCGAGTTCCATGTTCTCGATGGACTTCGCGTACGCCAGCGCACCGGTGCCCAGCAGCCAACCGGTCTTGGACTTGGTGCACGCGATCGTCAGGCGGGCCGCCACGTCCAACGCGCGCTGGAAGTGGATCACCCGGCGGATGTAGGCGGCGTCCTTGGCCCCCAGCGAGTCCTCGATGTCACGGCGGATGACGTCCAGCTCGTAGGCGATCTCGTCGACGTCGGCGTCGGTCAGGTGCAGGTAGCTGGGGACATCGGCGATCGCCATCAGGGTGTTCCTCGGGTGGTTCGGTGGAGAGCGGCGAACCGGGCCACCGCGAGCATCGGGACGAAGCCTATGGCCTCGGGCGCGGCGACCGCCAATCGAAACACGCGCGGTGGCGCGGATCACAATACGCCCTACCAGCACTGCAACAATCGGCGCCGACGACGACCAGCACGAACCCCGCTGAGGGAGTTCTCAGCGACGGGCCGCGTCAGCAGCACGACCCACCCGGCGCACCCCTCGAGCGCGGGCGGGCCATGCTGCTAGAGATCGGCGGCCTCCGGGGTGAACTGGCCCCGGCGGATCAGCGAGGTGACGGCGGCATCCCAGCGCTGCAGTTCCTCGGCGGAGTAGAACGGGCCGGGGATGTGCCGCTCGATGTGGCTGCGCAGCATGGCGGCCCCGACCCGCAGGATCAGCGGGTTGATGGTGCCCCACAGCAGGTCGAGGTCGGACCGGACCAGCCCGTGCTCGGCGTACTTCTCCCCCTGCACGGTGCTGATGCGCAGCAGCCCGTCGAAGATCACGGCCCCGATCTCGTCGCCCTCGCTCAAGGCGTGCGCGACGTAGTCGGTGACCTCCGGGTAGGTGTGGAAAAGCCGGGCGAATCGTCCGCGCAATGCTTCGGAGTGGTCCGCCGGCGGTTCGGGCAGCGGCTCGGACTCGAGCACCTCGCCGAACACCTGCAGCACGTAGGCGTCGACGGCGGCGGTCAGTCCGGCCTTGTTGCCGAAGTAGTGCTGCACGAGGCCGACGCTGACCCCGGCAGCCTCGGCGACCGCCCGCAACGGCGTATTGGAAACGCCCTGCCGAGCAAAGGATTTGATTGCGGCGTCAACGATGCGTTCCCGGCTGGTCGGCTCGGCGGGAGTCGACGGGCGGAGAAACACGGTGTCGGACACCACGGCGACTCTATCCGAATCACCATGCCCATACAAGTGTCCAATAAGCCAATATGCACCGTACGCAACGCAATATGCGTGTATGGTCTGGCCGAAGCGGGGCACGGTGCTCCGGTACATCTCACGAGAGCGGCCCTGTCCGAGACCGCCTGGCCTACCGGTAGGGGGTGCTGATGGCCGTTTGGGGTGAGTACATGGAATCGATGCTGCGCCAACAGATTCAGGCCGCATGCGACGATGTGTACCGCGACCCGGACGATGCGGCCGCGTCGGAACGGTTGCAGCGGCTGCTTAACGCCGCCACCACCAACCGGGCCGGCGTCGAGCCCGCGCTGAACTGGCACCGGCTGGTCCGGATCGCCTGCGACGAGGTGTACGACGCCCCGGAGAATGCCGCGGCTCGGGACCGGCTGCTGATGCTGCTGATGGCGCGCGGATCCGGGCCGTCCGCGGCCAACTGATCCGCCGAAAGGCCCCCGTGACCCGTGCGGCCGCCGGGACCTGCGCAAACGCGCGCGCTCAGGCACGTGAGCCGTCATACTCGTATTCCATGAGCGACGTCATCGCCCGGCTGATGGAAGCCAACCTGCTGGCCGTGTTCGACGAACGCGACCCGGGCCGCCGCACCGCGGCCATCGCGGAGACGTATGCCCCCGACGTGGCGTGGACCGACGAGGACGGCGTCAGCGTCGGCCACCAGGCCCTCGACACCAAGGCCGCCGCACTCCAGAACGGCGCACTACAGGGCCTGCATTTCGTCAAGTCCGGCCCGGTCCGCCAGACCGGCGATCTCGGCTTCCTGGCGTGGGAGGTGCACACCCCCGACAACGTCGCCGTCGCATCGGGTTTCGACGTCGCGCTGATCGCCGACGACCGGATCGCCAAGCTGTGGACGATCCTCACCGAGCCCGGTTAGAGGTCGAGCACCAACGGCCCGTTCGCGGACCAGGACACACACACCAGCATCTGCCCCGACGCCCGCTGTTCACCGGTCAGTGCGTGATCGCGGTGCTCCACCTCACCGGACACCACCGTCTGCACACATGTCCCGCAAAACCCTTGCTGGCAGGAGAAACTCACGTCCGGCCGGGCCTGCCGTAGCGCCGCGAGTGCGCTCTGCCCGGCGCCGACTGCAACAACCTCACCCGAACCCGACAACACAAGTTCGAATGGGCGCCCGTCCACCACCTGCACCGGAGAGAACCGTTCGATGTGCAGCTCGCAGCGCTCCGGCGCCCCGGCACGCACCAGGTCCAGCATCGGCGGCGGACCACACGCATACACCGCGGTCCAGGGCGTCACACCGTCGAGAAGATCAGCGGCCGTGGGCAACCCGGCAACATCGTCGGTCAGCACCCGCACCCGGTCGCCGAATGCCTCCAGCTCCGCCAGGAACGGCAGGCTGTCCCGGCGCCGTCCGGCGTACCGTAGCGACCAGTCCATGCCCAGCCTGTCCGCCAACCGCACCATCGGCAGGATGGGGGTGATCCCGATGCCGCCGGCGATGAAACGCAGCCGCTGCGAGCCGGACCCGGACCCGGGCAGCGGCATCATGAACGCGTTGCGCGGGTCGCTGACCTCCACCCGCTGCCCCACCTGCAACTCGTGCACCTCGATGGACGCCCCGCCGTGACCGGGGATCTGGCGCACCGCGATCCGGTACCGATCGAGGCGGTCCGGGTCGCCGCACAGCGAGTACTGCCGGGTCCGGCCCGAAGGCAGGTGCACGTCGATGTGCGCGCCGGGATGCCAGCGCCGCAACTCCGCGCCGTCCGCGGCGACCAGGGTGAGCGCCACGACGTCCGGATCGCGGGCCACCAGCCGGCGGTCCTGCACAACCATCGTGCGGCGATTGCGCACCCGCGGTAGTTCGGGCAGTTCCCGATCACCGCCGAGACGCATCACCACCGACAGGAAATGCGGCACCACCGTGCCGGCCGCACGGATCAGCGCATCGGCCGGCCGGCCGTACAGACCCGGCGGCGGGTCACCGACATAGGGACGGACCAGTCGCGCCCATCGCTCACCCACGGCGCGCCGCCGGCGAACCGGCCAGGTAGGCGACCGCCTGCGCGGTGCTGCCCTCATCACGCGGGTTGTAGTCGCGCCGCAACAGCGCCAGCCCGGACCGGACATAGAACTTCATCGACGGCAGCGAACCGGTCTTCCCGGAATGGCGCAGCTTCCACAGCAGCCGCGGATAGCCCGTCCTCGGCAAGTCGGGGTCCTGGTTCACCAGATACTTGGTGCCGCGCAGCATCAACGCGAAGAACACCACGGTGACCATCACCCCGGCCGCGGCCTGCGCGAAATAGTCCATCCCGAAGTACTTCGCGACATTGAACGAGACGTGCCGGTGCTCGACCTCCTCCGCGCCGTGCCAGCGGTACAGGTCGGTCAGCGTCGGGTCGGCACCGAGTTCATCCCAGCGGTTGTTGAGTGCCCAGTGCCCGAGCACCCCGGTGTAGTGTTCGGCCGCGCTCAACGCGTGCGTCCCCGAGGCGATGACCTTGCGCCGCTGGTCCCCGCTGGCCTGCGCCACCCGCTGGTCGTACTGGCCTACCACCCACTCCAACTGGGTCGTGAACGGATCCGGGTCGTTGCCGTGCCCGCGCAGGTACGTCGCCAGCACATGGTCATGGATACGGGCGTGCACCGCTTCCTGGCCGATGAAGCCGACGATCTCCTCGCGCAGATGCTCATCACGCACGAATTCCAAAGAATCCGACAGCAATTTGCTGAACCAGCGTTCGGCGACCGGCAGGAACAGATTCAGCGCGGTGACTCCATGCGAGGCGTACGGGTCACCCGGGATCCACTGCAGCGGGGCATCTGACCAGTCGAATTGGACGTTGCGTGGGCGCAGGGCGATTTCCTCCGGGGCGAACGCATCCGCGGCGGGCGCACCGGCCCGGGACTCGGCCATCCGCCCTCTATGCCCGGCAATGGTGCTGCCCAAACCTCACGAAGCGAAGAACAGGTAGCGCACTACTCTGTCGCCCCCCTGGGCTGTCGGAGACCCTCGATACATACAGAGGAAGGGTTCCGACATGACAAGGCACAAGCAAGCCCGGGACGCGGGTCTGGCGCGGCAACAGGAGATCGAGTTCGACGCCGCCCGACTCCGCGATTTCCCCGGCTTCGCGAAGTTCTCCGACGCCGAAGTGCAGTTGATGGTCCGCGCCGCGCACCGCACCTCCACCGCCGGGCCGTGGCCGCTGATCCTGGAACAGACCCCCTCGGACTCCTGCTACGTCCTGCTCAGCGGGCAGGCCGCGGTGTACGTCGGCCGGGAACAGGTGGCCGTGGTGGGCCCGGGAGAGGTGATCGGCGAATCGGCGCTGCGCCGCGGGACGCTGCGCAACGCGACGGTGACCACCACCGGCAGCGCCGAGGTGCTGCACATCGCCCGCGACGACCTGGACCGGCTGCTGGTGCAGATCCCGGCGCTGCGCGAGACCATGGACGCGACGGTGGCCAAGCACGTCCGCACCGCGGCCGCGCACTGACCGCACAGCTCAGCCGACCGTGATTCCCCGCGCCGCCAGCCGGCGCCGGGACGCCTCGGTGCGCACGATCTGCGGCCACCAGAACCACTTGCCCAGCAGCGCGGCGATGGCCGGTGTCATGAAGGAGCGCACCACCAGGGTGTCGAACAGCAGGCCCAGCGCGATGGTGGTACCGACCTGCGCCATCACCTTCAGATCGCTGAACGCGAAGGAGGCCATGGTGAACGCGAACACCAGCCCGGCCGAGGTGACCACCGAGCCGGTGCCGGCCATCGCCCGGATGATGCCGGTCTTGAGCCCACCGGGCAGTTCCTCCTTGAACCGCGACACCAGCAGCAGGTTGTAGTCCGAGCCGACGGCCAGCAGCAGGATCACCGACATCGGCAGCACCATCCAGTGCAGTTCCAGCCCGAGCAGGTGTTGCCACAGCAGCACCGACATGCCGAACGAGGCGCCCAGGGACAGCAGCACCGTGCCGACGATCACCGCGGCCGCCACCAGCGCCCGGGTGATCAGCAGCATGATGACGAATATCAGTGCGGCGGCCGCGATCCCGGCGATGACCAGGTCCCACTGGGCGCCGTCGTGCATGTCCTTGTAGGTGGCCGCGGTGCCGGCCAGTAAGATCTTCGAGCCCTCCAGCGGGGTGCCCTTGATGGCCTCCTTGGCCGCCGTCCTGATCGGGTCGACGTGCGCGATGCCCTCCGGGGTGGCCGGGTCCCCGTCGTGACTGATGATGAACCGCACGGACTTTCCATCCGGGGAGATGAAGTTCTCCATGCCCCGTTTGAAGTCGTCGTTCTCGAAGGCCTCCGGCGGCAGGTAGAACGAGTCGTCGTTGCGCGACGCGTCGAAGGCCTCCCCCATGGCCGTCGAGTTCTCCTGCATCGCCGAACCCTGGTCCTGCATACCCTTCTGGGTCTGGTACATCGTCAGCATCGACTCGCGCATGTTGCGCATCACGCGGATGTTCTCCGGCATCAACGCGACCATCTGCGGCATCAGGGTGTCCAGGTGCTGCAGGTCGGGTAGCAGTTTCTGCACATCGGTGGTCATGGTGTCGATGCCGTCGAGGGTGTCGAAGATCGACCGCATGGTCGCGCAGACCGGGATGTCGTAGCAGTGCGGTTCCCAGTAGAAGTAGTTTCGGATGGGCCGCAGGAAGTCGTCGAAATCGGCGATGTGGTCCCGCAGTTCGACGATGTCGACGGTCATGTCGGTGGTCTTGAGCACCATCTGGTGGGTGGTGGCCGCCATCTGCTCGGTGATCGCGGACATCGCCTCCAACGTCTCGATGTTGGTCTGCATATCGTCGGCCTGGCGGAGCATGTCGGCGAACTGGTCTTGGCGGTACTTCTCGTTCATCATCTGGGTGGCGCCCTGCTGGCTGAGCATGAACGGGATCGTGGTGTGCTCGATGGGTTTCCCGTTGGGCCGGGTGATGGTCTGCACCCGCGCCACCCCGGGCACCGCGAGGATGCCCTTGGTGATCTTGTTGATGACCAGGAAGTCGGCCGGGTTGCGCAGATCGCGATCGCTTTCCACCATCAGCAGTTCCGGATTCATCCGGGCGGTGCTGAAATGCCGTGCCGCGGCGGCATATCCGACGTTGGCGGACAGCTCCTGAGGTAGGTAGCGGCGGGCGTCGTAGTTGGTCATGTAGCCGGGCAGCGTGACCAGGCCGATGACCGCCAGCACCAGCGTGGCCGCCAGCACCGGGCCCGGCCAGCGCACCACGGTCACACCGATGCGCCGCCAACCCCGGGACCGGATGGCCCGTTTGGGTTCGAACCGGCCGAACCGGCTGCCGATCACGATCACTGCCGGGGCCAGCGTCAGCGCCGCCAGCACGGCGACCAAGGTGCCGATCGCGCACGGCACACCCATGGTCTGGAAGTACGGCAGCCGGGTGACCGACAGACACAGCATGGCGCCGGCGATGGTCAGTCCGGAGCCGAGCACCACGTGGGCGGTGCCCCCGAACATGCTGTGATACGCGGTTTCCCGGTCTTCCCCGGCGCCGCGGCCCTCCTGGTAGCGGCCGACCGCAAAGATGGCGTAGTCGGTGCCGGCGGCGATGATCATCAGGGTCAGCAGATTCACCGCGAATGTCGAGAGCCCGATGATCCCGGCGTCGGCGAGGAATGCCACCACCCCGCGGGCGGCGCCGAGTTCGACGAACACCATCAGCAGGATCAGGATCGTGGTACCGATCGACCGGTACACGATCAGCAACATCAGCAGGATGACACCGAGGGTGATCAGCGTGACGCGGGCGATGCTCTTGTCCCCGGCATGGTGCTGATCGGAGATCAGCGGCGCCCCGCCGGTGACGAACACCTGCAGGCCCGGTGGCGTCGGTGTGGACGCCACGATGTCGCGGACGGCTTGCACCGACTCGTTGGCCAGCGTCTCGCCCTGGTTGCCGTGCAGGTACAACTGCACGTAGGCGGCCTTGCCGTCGGCGCTCTGCGCGCCCGCCGCGGTCAACGTGTCACCCCAGAAGTCGGCGACGTACTGGATGTGGGCGGGGTCGGCCTCGAACTTGTCGATCAGCCCGTCGTAGTAGTGGTGGGCCGGCGCGCCGAGGGGCTGCTCACCCTCCAGCACCACCATGGCGGTGGAGTCCGAGTCGAACTCGGCGAAGTTGGCGCCGATGCGCTTCATCGCGATCATCGAGGGCGCGTTCTGGGCGCTCATCCCGACGGTGTGTTCCTCGCCGACCTTCTCCAGTGAGGGCACCAGCACGTTGGTGGCGACCGTGAGCGCCAACCAGCCGAGCACGATGGGCACGGCGAATGCCCGGATGAATTGTCCGATCGGGGATCGGCCGGTGCCGGCGGTCATATCGGGCCTATCGGGTTACAGAGTCGGTATCCGCCGTAACTTACGTAGCCCGTTTAACGATCAGCAGTGGGTCGGCGTGATTGACAGCAACCTCACAGCTCAACCGAACAGACCGTCGAGCGCGCTGCGCTCCAACTTCACCCACCGCGCCACGTCCTTGCGGACCGCGTCGACCTGTTTGGGCGTCAGGTGCTGGGCGCCGTCCTCGGGGGTGATCCGGCACAGGTCCATCGGCCCGCCGACACTCGACGACGAGGCGTCCAGCGCGTCGAGCACCCGCAGCGCCGCCACCAGGCCGTACTCGACGTCGCGTTCGGGCATCTGGAAATGGGTGAGCAGCGCGTGCGCCTGCTGGGCCATCGGGGCGCCGCTGCCGACCGCCTGGAAACCGGTCTCCTCGTGGTGGCCGAGCAGCGCGTTGGGGTCGAGGTCGATGATGAACGGCCGCTCCCCCGCATACCCGGCGGCCAGGATGTAGGTGGCCGGGGTGCCGGCGTTCTCCTGCCCGGGCACGTCGGCGATGAAGTTCTCGTAGTGGTGCATCATGATCGGCCGGACCCGGGCCTGGATGGCGTGCCCGATGTCCTTGGCCTCCACGATCGCGTCGGCCTCCTCGGTGAAGACCTGCTCGACGTCGTAGAGCACCGCGCGGGATCCGCTGCCGCCCCACGCCGCCGACTGCCCCAGCGGGTGCAGCTTCTGCGCCGGGAAGGTCAGGCCGCGGCCGGGATCGGTGATCTGGGAATCCGAGCCCAGCACAATCCCATTGGCGCACCGCAGTGCGAGGACAACGGTCATGCCCCGATCCTATGGTGGGCTCATGCCCGCCGACGAGCATCGCTCCGGAGTCGACCTGACGAATCTGGACCAGCCGCTCACGCCGGAGGCCGGCGCCACCAAGCGGGACCTGGTGGATTACCTGGACGCCGTCGCCGACCGGATCCTGCCCTGCCTGTCCGGGCGCCCACTGACGGTGCTGCGGGTGCTGCGCGGGCGGGCGCCGTTCATGCAGAAGAACGTGCCCAAGTACACCCCGGACTGGGTGAAGACGGTGCCGATCTGGGCCGAGGCCTCGCACCGAGAGATCCACTATGCACTGTGCGACGACCGGCGCACCCTGCTGTGGCTGGCCAATCAGCGCGCCGTCGAATACCACCCGGCCCTGGGCCTGGCCGACGACATCTACCGCCCCACCCATCTGATCCTGGACCTCGACCCGCCCGATGCCGACGACTTCGGTGCGGTGGTGGCCGTGGCGCAGTTGGTACAGCAGGCGCTGGCCGACTGCGGGCTGGCCGGCGCGGTGAAGACCAGCGGCTCACGCGGGCTGCACATCTTCGTCCCGATCGACGACAGCGCCCCCGGCGACGATGTGGCCGCGGCGACCCGGGCGCTGGCAGCACGGGCGGCAGCGCTCGATCCGTCCATTGCGACAACGGCTTTCATCGTCGAGGACCGCGACGGCAAGGTGTTCGTCGACGCCACCCGCTCCGGTGGGGCGACGGTCGCTTCCGTGTACAGCCCCCGCTTACGACCCGGCACGCCCGTGTCGTTCCCGCTGGCCTGGTCGGAGCTGACGGCGGTGCGCCCGTCGGACTTCACCGTGCACACCGCGCTGGACCGCCTCGGGGACAGCGACCCGTGGGCCGAGACCATGCCCGCACCCCAGCGTCTGCCCGCCGACCTGATCGCACACGGCCACACCATCCCGGTCGCCCGGGTGGCCGCCATGCACGAGGGCAAGCGGCGCGCCAAGGCGCGACGCGAGCAGAGCTGAGCCCCGCCGGGTTACCCCACTTCGGTGCCGCGACGTCGTACCGTCGAAGCACTATGGCGAACAACGGACCTGGCGGCTACTACTCCGACGACGACCCCACCCAGTACGCGGCGAACTACAGCGACTACACCCAGCCCTACCCGACGAGCGACCCCTACGCGGGCGGCGGCGAACCCCCGGAACCGCCGCAGCCCTGGTACCGCAAGCCGGCCGCGCTGGTGGCGATCGGCGCGATCGCGGCGCTGGTGCTGGCCGCCGCGATCTACGGCATCATCGCCGCGCTCAGCGACGACTCGTCCCCGTCGACCGGTACGACGACGACCACGACATCCTCCTCGGAGGCACCGACCACCAGCGCGGTCGCGCCGGCCCCGGTCCCGACGCAGACGGTGACCGCGCCCCCGGAGACCACCACCACGACCACCGTGGCACCGACGACCACCACCACGACGCCGTCGACCACCACGACCACGACGACGCCCGAGACCACCACCGAGGTCAGCACCAGCACCAGCATCAGCACGGTCACCGAGACGCAGACCGAAACCGAGACCGTCACCCCCGAGCCGCCGGCCGAGGAAGGCTGACCTGCGGGGTCGAATCGCGAGAGTCGAGCCAAAAGGAAAGGCCGCAGGTCGTCTGACCTGCGGCCTTCTCTTGGTGGAGCTGCCGGGAATTGAACCCGGGTCCTACGGCATTCCCTCAAGACTTCTCCGTGCGCAGTTCGCTATGCCTCTACTCGGATCTCCCGGTCACGCGAACAAGCCGAGATGACGATCCCAGTCGCTGTTTGATGTCCCCACGGGTCCCGCGACCGAACCCGTGGGTGGGTCCCTCTAGCTGATGCCAGGGTCCGGGCCGAGGGCGCTCCCGGTCTGACAGACACGCAGTCGCTTAGGCAGCGAGAGCGTAGTCGCGCTGATTGGAATCGGCGCTTAATTGGTTGCAACGACGCTTACGGTGGTCTCTTGCCTGCACCGGCACGCTTCCCTTGATTCGATGCGCGAAGTCGAAACCGTTCAGCCCCTCGCACCCCCGCCGACTTTCAGCGAGAAGACCAGTCTACCGGGTGCCCCGACACCGGCAACCGAATAACGGCGCTAGCGGCTCGCGACGCTGTCCATCAGGGCGTTGATCGGCACCGGTTTGGCGAACAGGTGCCCCTGGGCCAGCTCGCAGCCGGCGTCGTAAACGGTCTCGGCCTGGGAGGCCTCCTCGATCCCCTCGGCCACCACCGCCAGTCCGAGCGCGTCGCACAGCCGGATCACCGACCGGTACAGCGCCACATCGCGGTCCCGCACCGCCCCGGCGACCAGGCTGCGATCCAGCTTGACGATCTGCACCGGCAGCACGTGCAGGTAGGTCAGCGAGTTGTAGCCGGCGCCGAAGTCGTCCAGCGCGACCTTGATACCCAGCGCGCCCAGCCGCGCGATCTGGTCGGCAGCGTCGTCGAGATCGACGATCGGCACGGTCTCGGTGATCTCCAGCACCAGCCGGTGCGGCTCGATGCGGTAGCGCTCCAGGGTCCGCATCACCCGCCGCTCGAAGGTGGGATTGCCCAACCGGGCGGCCCCGATGTTGACGTGGATGTCGAGGTCCAGCCCGGCCCCCGACACCTCCCGGCAGGCCAGGTCGAGCACCAGCGCGTCGAGGTCGGCGCCCATCCCGGCGGCCTCGGCGACCGCGACGAACGTCTCCGGTGAGATGGCGATCCCGTCGGCCGTGGTCCATCGCGCCAACGCCTCGACTGCCACCGGCTCCTGATTCGGTAGCCGCACGATGCGCTGGTACACCAGCTGGAACCCCGGCGGGGCCGCACCGTGCGCACGGCGCAACGCGGTCGGGAAGTCGACGTTCACCCCCGAGGACGGCCGGTACACCACGGCGGTGTCCTTGCCGAGCCGCTTGCCGGCGTACATCGACACGTCGGCCTGACGCAGCAGAT
Source organism: Mycolicibacterium aurum (assembly GCA_900078775.1). Classification (GTDB taxonomy): domain Bacteria; phylum Actinomycetota; class Actinomycetes; order Mycobacteriales; family Mycobacteriaceae; genus Mycobacterium; species Mycobacterium aurum_A. The sequence goes on along the minus strand of LT549889.1, from coordinate 721,548 downwards.
CGTCCGACGACTGCAGCATCCCGTCCTCGCCTGGCCGTACCAGCCCCATGCTGGCGCGCACCCGCACCGAGGATCCGTTGACCGCGAACGGTTCCCGCAGCGCGACCCGCAACCGCTCGGCGACGGCCTCGGGTTCGTCGACCGTGCCGTCCATCAGGATCGCGAACTCGTCCCCGCCGATCCGGGCCAACGTGTCGGCCTCCCCGACACAGCGGCCCAGCCGCTCCCCGACCGCGCGCAGCAGCGCGTCCCCGGCGGCGTGCCCGTACCGATCGTTGACCTCTTTGAAGTCGTCGAGGTCGACGAAGATCAGCACGAACTGCCCGGTCTGCATCGCCTCGTCGAGCCGCCGCGCGAACAGCACCCGGTTGGGCAGACCGGTCAACGAGTCGTGGTGCACCTGATGCGCCAGCCGACGCTGGGTGGCCAGCAGACGCTCGGTCAGCTGATATTGGGACCGGATGGCAACCGCCTGCCGGACCGCCACCATCAGCACCATCAGCACCGTCACCCAGAGGATGGCCGAGTCCAGGGTCGAGCCGTGGCCGAAGTGATAGGCGAACAGCACCGCCACACCGAGGAAGGAGACATAGGGCAGGACCAGCTGCGCCCAGTCCACCCCGCCGGTGCGCTGCCGGGGTCCTTGCTCGTGCGTCTGCTCCAGCATCGAGACGCCGATCAGCATCAGCCCCACGGTGAAACCGATTCCGCCCCACCGCCCGGCGCCCTCGGCGCCCATGGAATCGAAGTAGGCGATGACCCGGTCGGAGGTGATGGCGACCAGTAAGCCGGTGCACAGCATCAGCAGGTTCGCCCGGCACGGCCGGTCCGCCTGAAACGTCATGGCCACCACCACCGCGAGCACCACGACGCACAGCTCAGCCAGCGCGAAAAGGAACTCGAAGGTGACGTTGTCCGAACGCGGCAGCGACACACTCGACCCGACGCCGAAACCACCCATCGCCACCAGGATCAGGAAGGCCAGGCAGGCCACCACCCCGTCGATGACGGTCGTGATCGGGGTGGGCCGGACCTCGGTGTCGTCGGACCCTGTCAGCCCGCCGCCGGCCTTGACCAGCGCACCGATCGCGGCCAGCGCAAGCACTGGACACATCAGATAGGCGAACAGACTGACCGCCGGCACCGGCTCGCCGAAACCCTGCGCCCACCACAGCGCCTCGCCGACGAACAGAAACAGCAACCCGGTCGACAGCAGCAGCCGCCAGCGGCGCGCCCAGCCGGTCACCCGGTGCGCGACGATCAAGCCGCACAGCCCGCCACCCAGCGCCGTGCCCAACCCGACGGTCAACGAGACATAGCGCGCCACCTCGTGGGACCAGGGCGATATCGCGTTGACGACCAGCAGCGCCACGAGCGGGAAGAACCAGAAGCGCAGGCGGCTCTTGAACGACACACGCCTCCCTTCGCGCCATCGGCCGGTGGATCGTGATGCTACCGAGCGACCGATCGACGAACTGCACGCATGACGAAACTCAGGAAACTATCCGGCGGCGATCATGGCCACCGCGGCCCCCGCCGCCACCATGCCCACCACCTGCCAGCGGGTCACCCTCTCCTTGAGCACCAACAGCGCCAACGCGACGGTCGAGGCCGGATACAGCGAAATGAGCACCCCCGCCAGCGACAGCAGCGAGGCCTGCAAGGCCAACAGCATGGCCACGTTGGCGATGGTGTCCAGCACCCCGGCGACCAACGCCAGCTTCAACGGCACCCCGGTCGGCGGCCGGAGCTGGCGGCCGACCAGCGCGATGAGCACCACCAGCGCGGTGGCCGAGACCCGGGCGAACACCAGCGGCCACAGCCCGGCCTGCACCGGGGCCTGGTCGATGAGCACGAAGTTCAGCCCGAACGCCAGCCCGGACCCGACCGTCAGCCAGGCCACCTTGGTGGTGAACCGGTGCGGTGACGGGTCCTCATCGGTCACCCCGCGGGACACCAGCACGACGGCGACCAGCGCCACCGCGATCCCCACCAGGGCCAGCGCGCCGGGCCGCTCCCCCAGCGCCACCCCGACGCCGACGGGCACCCCGGCCACCAGGATCGCGGTCAGCGGTGACACCACCGAGATCGGCCCGGAGCCCAGGGCGGCGTAGAACCACCACACCCCGAACGCCTGGCTGATCCCGCACAACACACCCCACAGCACGGCAGGGCTCGAGATCTGCCCGCCCACAACGAAAGACAACCCGGTCAGCAGCACCAGCGCCACCGGGTAGGACACCAGCACCACTCGCAGCGCGGCCACCCGCCGCGACGCGATACCGCCGACGAAATCGCTGACGCCGTAGCCCGCGGCCGAAACCAGTGCGAGCAGAACGCCGATCAGCGCATGCCCTTGGCGCGCCGGCCCAGTTCCCGGATGATCTCCCGGTCGGCGTCCCGCTTGGCCAGGTCGTGGCGCTTGTCGCGGGCCTCCTTACCGCGGGCCAGCGCCAGTTCCACCTTCACCTTGCCGTCGCTGAAGTACAGCGACAGCGGCACCAGGGTGAGGTTGCCGTCGCGGATCTTGCCGACCAGGTTGTCGATCTGGCTGCGGTGCAACAGCAGTTTGCGGTTGCGCCGCGGGGCGTGGTTGGTCCAGGTGCCGTGGTGGTACTCCGCGATGTGCAGGTTGCGCAGCCAGATCTCGCCGTCGTCGACGGTGGCGAACGCGTCCACGAGGGAGGCCTGCCCCTCGCGCAGGCTTTTCACCTCGGTACCGACAAGCACGATCCCGGCCTCGTAGGTGTCCAGGATCGTGTAGTTGTGGCGGGCCTTCCGGTTGGTCGCCACCACATGGTTGTTCGCCTTTTCGGCGGCCTTGTCGGGTTTCTTGCTCTTGGTTGCCATCGTCATCTTCGAACGTAGAGGCGCAGTGTCACATACGCCGTGACACCGGCCATCGCCACGCCCACGAACAGCAGGATCGGGGCGATGTAGAGGATATCGGCGAAGTCCAGCGGCGCAATCAAATTAGCCTGGGTGAACTGGCTGAGCGCCTTCTCCAGGAACAGCGTGCGCACCGACAGCAGACCGATCAGCGCCAGCATCACACCGATGAACGCGGCCAGCATCGCCTCCACCAGGAACGGCAGCTGGGTGTACCAGCGGGTCGCGCCGACCAGGCGCATGATGCCGATCTCGGTGCGCCGGGTGTAGGCCGCCACCTGAACCATGTTCGCGATCAACAACACCGCGCCGATGGCCTGCACCAGCGCCACCGCGAACGCCGCGTTCGACATGCCGTCCAGCAGCGCGAACAGCCGGTCGATCAGGTCCTTCTGGTTCAGCACGTTCATCACCCCGGGCTGGCCCTGCATGGCGGCGTCGAAATCCAGGTGCTGTTCCGGGTTTTCCAGCTTCACGATGAACGAGGCCGGGAAGGCATCCTTGCTCGCGACGTCCTTGAAGGCCGGGATCTTCTTGATGGCGTCCTCGTAGGCGGCTTCCTGGTTGAGGAAGCGCACCGACTTCACGTCGTCACGCGCGTCGATCTGCGCGCGCAACGCCTTGCACGGGTCCGCATCGCAGTTCGGGTCGTTGACCGAGATGTCGTTGGTGAGGAAGACCTGGCTCTCCACCCGGTCCAGGTAGATGTCGCGGGACTGGTCGGCCACGCGCATCACCAGCAGACCACCGCCGAACAGGCCGATGGAGATGGCGGTCGTCAGGATCATCGCCACCGTCATCGTGACGTTGCGACGCAGGCCGGTGACGACCTCGTTGATCAGGAAGCCAAAACGCACTAGCGATCCATTCCGTAGACGCCGCGCTGCTCGTCGCGGATGAGCCGGCCCAATTCCAGTTCGATGACGCGCTGACGCATGGAGTCCACGATGTGGTGGTCGTGCGTCGCCATCAGAACCGTGGTTCCGGTGCGGTTGATCCGCTCAAGCAGATCCATGATGTCCTTACTGGTCTCGGGGTCCAGGTTGCCGGTGGGCTCGTCGGCCAGCAGCACCAGTGGCCGGTTCACGAACGCCCGCGCGATCGCCACCCGCTGCTGCTCGCCACCGGAGAGCTCGCTGGGCAGTCGGCTGGCCTTGCCGGACAGGCCGACCATCTCCAGCACATCGGGCACCACCCGGTTGATCACGTCGCCGCGCTTGCCGATGACCTCCAGCGCGAACGCGACGTTCTCGAAGACAGTCTTCTGCTGCAGCAGCCGGAAGTCCTGGAAGACGCAACCGATGACCTGCCGCAGCTGCGGGATGTGCCGGCCGGACAGCTTGTTGACGTGGAACTTCGAGACCCGGATATCCCCCTTGGAGGGATGCTCGGCGCCCAGCAGCAGACGCATGAACGTCGACTTGCCCGAACCCGAGGGGCCGATCAGGAAGACGAACTCACCCTTGTCGATCTTGAGTGAGACGTCATCCAGCGCCGGACGAGCAGAGGATTTGTACTGCTTGCTCACTTTGTCGAGGGTGATCATCACGGCACGCCAGTGTAGACGCGTGTCAGTTCCCGCTGCGTGCAGGCGGTGGCGGTGTCGCGGGCGCGGGGGTGCCGGCTCGGGCACCGGTCCGGGCAGAACCGGCAGCGTGATCGGGGGAAGCAAGCCGTTCGGCCCGTCCGGATCGAACACCGTCGTGGTGGGCGGCGTCACCTCTTCGGGGGCGAGCGGCTCCTGCCCGGGCGCCGGTGTGTCGGTCGGTTCGGTCGGCGAAGTCGGCAGCGTCGGCGTGGTGGTCGGCGGCGTCGGCGACTCGGTGGTGGTGGTGGTCGTCGTCGGGGTGGTGGTCGTGGTGCGCGGCCATTCCTGAACCTGGGTGCGCGGCACCCAGGTGTACTCCGGGTCGGGCACGAAACCGGGCGGCACCGTCTGGTTGGCCGGGACCGGCTCCGGCGGCGGCGGTTTGTAGGTGTCGTACAGCCAGGCGGTGAGGAAGAACGCGATGATCAGCCCGACCGTCGACGTCCGCATCCGGCCGCCCGGCAGATACACCGGCCAGCGTTTCTCGGTGTCGGCGCTGCGCCGCGAGATCAGCTTCATTCCCGGACCTCGACGTTGGCCGCCAGCGAGGAGGACTGGGCCTTGGACACGATGCCCGCCCGGGCCAGCGCCGCGATCACCATCAGCCGTAGCTGACGGCCCACCTCGAACTGCTTACCGGGCAGGGTGCGGGCCACCATCCGCAGATTCACCGTGTCGAGCTCGAGGCTCTCCACGCCCATCAGCTGCGGCTGGTCCAGCAGCAGATCGTTCATCTGCGGGTTCTTCATGGCGTTCTCGCACACCGAGTGCAGCAGCTCGTTGACGGCGTTGAGATCGGCCGTCGTCGGCACCGGGATGTCCACCACGGCGCGGGCCCAGTCCTTGGACAGGTTCAGCGACTTCATGATCTGCCCGTTGGGGATGGTGAAGACCTCACCGTCGCTGGTGCGCAGCTTGGTGATCCGCAGGGTGACGTCCTCGACGGTGCCGGTCGCCTCGTTGGAGGCGCCCAACGTCAGGGTCACCAGGTCACCGAAGCCGTACTGCTTCTCGGTGATGATGAAGAACCCGGACAGCAGGTCCTGCACGATGCGCTGCGCGCCGAAACCCAGCGCGGCACCGAGCACCGCGGCCGGCGCGACCAGCGAGCCCAGCGGGATGGCCAGGATCTCGGTGATCTGCAGACCGACGATCACACAGATCAGCGCGACGGTCACCCAGGAGATCACCGAGGCGACCGCCTGCCGGTGCTTGGCGGTCTCGGTGCGCACCAGCGCGTCGCTCTCCTGGAAGTCGGCGTCGATGCGCCGGGTGATCAGCTGGGCCGCCCAGTTGACGAACCGGGCGATCAGGATCGCCGCGATGACGAGCATGACGATGCGCAGCCCGCGCGTGATGATCCACTCGCCGATGTCCCCGCGCCAGAAGCCGTGCCAGCGGTCGGCCGCTGACAGTGCGTAGACGCTGCTGGTCATCGGGTTAGATATCGTCATCTTTGCGGTTGCGCCATCGGATTCCCGCCTCCAGGAAACCATCGATGTCGCCGTCGAGCACCGCGGACGGGCTGCCCACCTCGTATTCGGTGCGCAGGTCCTTGACCATCTGGTACGGGTGCAGCACGTAGGAACGCATCTGGTTGCCCCACGAGCTGCCGCCGTCGCCCTTGAGCGCGTCCATCTCGGCGCGCTCCTCCAGGCGCTTGCGCTCCAGCAGCTTGGCCTGCAGCACCCGCATCGCGGACACCTTGTTCTGCAGCTGGGACTTCTCGTTCTGGCAGGTCACCACGATGCCGGTCGGGATGTGCGTGAGCCGCACCGCGGAGTCGGTGGTGTTGACCGACTGCCCGCCCGGGCCGCTGGAGCGGTAGACGTCGACGCGCAGGTCGCCTTCCGGAATGTCTATGTGGTCCGTCGTTTCCACGACCGGCAGCACCTCGACGTCGGCGAACGACGTCTGACGCCGGCTCTGGTTGTCGAACGGGCTGATCCGCACCAACCGGTGGGTGCCCTGCTCGACGGACAGGGTGCCGTAGGCGTAGGGGGCGTGCACGGCGAAGGTGGCGCTCTTGATGCCGGCCTCTTCGGCGTAGGACGTGTCGAACACCTCGACCGGGTACTTGTGCGCCTCGGCCCAGCGGATGTACATCCGCATCAGCATCTCGGCCCAGTCCGCGGCGTCCACCCCGCCGGCGCCGGACCGGATGGTGACGACCGCCTCGCGCTCGTCGTACTCGCCGGAGAGCAGGGTGCGCACCTCCATGGCGGCGATGTCCTCGCGCAGCTTCTCCAGCTCCGCGTCCGCTTCGGCCCTCTCGTCGGCACCACCCTCTTCGGCGGCGAGTTCGTAGAGCACCGGCAGATCGTCGATGCGCTGGCGCAGTTCCTCCACCCGGCGCAACTCGTTCTGGGCGTGCGACAACTCGCTGGTGACCTTCTGCGCGTGCGCCTGGTCGTTCCACAGGTTCGGGTCCGCGGCCTCGGCCTCCAGCGTCTCGATGCGGCCGCGCAGGCCCTCGACATCGAGCACCCGCTCCACGGTCGTCAACGTGGTGTCGAGGGCGGCGATATCGGCAAGACGGTCTGGATCCACGATTGTTGAGGTTACCGGCCGCTTCTCCGGACTCCGCCCTCGATCGGCGGTCCGCCTACTAGGCTCGGGCGGGTAACCGGTCCGGCGACGTCGCGACAGCCCCTTGCGCGCCGCCGGTCAGCCTCACGAAAAGGCTTGTACATGCGCCCGTATCACGTGGCGATCGTCGGCTCGGGCCCATCCGGGTTCTTCGCCGCCGCATCGCTGTTGAAGAACGACCGCGACTTCCGGGTCGACATGATCGAGATGCTGCCCACCCCCTGGGGGCTGGTGCGTTCCGGGGTGGCGCCGGACCACCCGAAGATCAAGTCGATCAGCGCGCAGTTCGAGAAGATCGCCGCCGACCCGAACTTCCGGTTCTTCGGCAACGTCACCGTCGGCGAGCACGTGCAGGCCGCCGAGTTGGCCGAGCGTTACGACGCGGTGATCTACGCGATCGGGGCGCAGGCCGACCGGGTGCTCGGCATTCCCGGTGAGGATCTGCCCGGCAGCGTGTCGGCCGTCGACTTCGTCGGCTGGTACAACGCGCACCCGCACTTCGGGGCGATGGCGCCGAACCTGACCGCCGATCGCGCGGTGGTGATCGGCAACGGCAACGTCGCCCTCGACGTGGCCCGGATCCTGATCAGCGATCCGGAGATCCTGGCGCAGACCGACATCGCCGATCACGCGCTGGACCTGCTGGGCCCGCGCGGGGTGCGCGAGGTGATCGTGGTGGGCCGGCGCGGTCCCCTGCAGGCCCCGTTCACCACCCTGGAACTGCGCGAGCTCGGGCACATGGAGCAGATGGCCGAGGTGGACGTGGTGGTCGAGCGTGCCGACTTCGACGCCATCACCGACGAGCAGCTGGAGGCGGCCGACAAGACCGTCCGGCAGAACATCAAGGTGCTGCGCGGGTACGCGGACAACGAGCCGGCCGGGGCGACGCGGCGGGTGGTGTTCCGGTTCGCGACCTCCCCCATCGAGATCCGCGGCGAAGGCCGGGTGGAGTCGATCGTGTTGGGCCGCAACGAACTCGTCGACGAGGGCGGCCGGGTGGTCGCCAAGGACACCGGTGAGCGCGAGGAACTGCCCGTGCAGTTGGTGGTGCGCGCGGTCGGCTACAAGGGCGTCGCGACGCCGGGGCTGCCGTTCGACGAGCGCTCCGGCACCATCCCGCACACCGCCGGCCGGGTCGACGGAAGCCGCAACGAGTACGTCGTCGGCTGGATCAAACGTGGCCCGTCCGGCGTCATCGGCAGCAACAAGAAGGACTCCGCGGACACCGTGGACACCCTGCTCGCCGATCTCGGCGAACCCGGGTTCGATGAGCAGCACGCCGAGGAGTTGGCCCAGTGGCTGCTGGCGCGCCAGCCCAAGCTGGTGACCACCGCGCACTGGCAGCGCATCGACGAGCACGAACGCGCCGTCGGCGATGCCCAGCACCGGCCCCGGGTGAAGCTCAGCAATGTCGAGGACATGCTGGGGATCGCGCACGGCTGAGCGGGCGGGTATGCCCGTCAAACCCCTAGGCCGAGATCGAGCTGAGGGCTGGTGATTCGCCGAGGTTCGGACGACGTCGCAACCATCGGGTCGAACTCGGCGCGAGTTCGACCTCAGGGCGGTCCTCAGCAGGTTTGCGGGCGCAGTCGACGACCCTGACGTCGATCTCGCCCCAGCGTTTCTGGGGGCATGTCCCCGAACGGGAATGTCCCAGGGCCGACGCGCCTCAGCTGGTGGGCGGGTAGTCGGGGACCACCGGCGGGGGCGGCGGCGTCGCCGGGGCGAACATCCACTTGTCCGGGTTCTTCGGCGAGTAGACGACGTCGATCAGCTGACCCATGGTCGGCCACTGGTCCACGTCGACGGCCATCCGCTGGTAGATGACATGCTCATTGACCGTCGGGCCGTTGATCACGCCGCTGATGGTGACGAACTGTTCGCCGATCTCCCCCTCGGGCCGCGGGCTCACCCCGGTCACCAGCAGCGTGCCGGGCGCCATGTTCGCGCCCACGCCACCTCCGCCCTGGCGCTTGCGGATCCAGGGCAGCGCTATCAACAGCAGCGCGCCCACCAACACCAGCACCATCACGAATTCGATCACGCTGCCATGGTAGGACTGCGGGCATGAGCGATGTTTCTGATGACCTGACCCTGGCCCTGCGACTGGCCGATCAGGCCGACGAGCTGACCATGGCCCGCTTCGGCGCATTGGACCTTCGCATCGAGACCAAACCCGACCTGACCCCGGTCACCGATGCGGACAAGGGCGCCGAGGAGACCCTGCGTGCCGCGCTCGCCGAGGCCCGCCCCGACGATTCGGTGTTCGGTGAGGAGTTCGGCGGCACCGAACCTTTGACGGGCGCCGACGCCGGCCGGGTGTGGGTGCTCGACCCGATCGACGGCACCAAGAACTTCGTCCGCGGCGTCCCGGTGTGGTGCACGCTCATCGCCCTCATCTCCGACGGTGTTCCGGTGGTCGGCGTGATCAGCGCGCCGGCCCTGGGCCGGCGCTGGTGGGCCGGGCACGGCCAGGGCGCGCACACCTCGTTCGGCGGGAACACCCGGCGCATCCAGGTGTCCGGGGTCGCCGATCTGGCCTCGGCCAGCCTGTCCTACTCCGATCTGACCACCGGATGGGACGACCGGCGCGAGCAGTTCGTCGCGCTCACCGACGCGGTGTGGCGGGTGCGGGCCTACGGCGACTTCTGGTCCTACTGCCTGGTGGCCGAGGGCGCGGTGGACATCGCCTGCGAACCGGAGGTCAAGGTCTGGGACATCGCCCCGCTCGACATCCTGATCCGGGAGGCCGGCGGGTCGTTCACCAGCATCGACGGCGAACCCGGCCCGCACGGCGGCAGTGCGCTGGCCACCAACGGGCGGCTGCACGACCAGGTGCGCGCCCGCCTCGCACCGCTGTGAACTTGGTAACAGCTTCGCGCTATCTTACTCTGGAGTAAGATACGGTCAGGGCGCATTGCCCCCACCAAAAGAGGCTGCTGACAATGACTCAGATCGAATCCCGTCCCCGGCGCAAAGGGCCCGAGAGCGCCGTCGGACTGCACAAGCACAAGCGGACAGCGACCGATATCGCCCTGGCGCTGATCACTCCCATCGTCGGCCAGGAGGTTTTGGACCGCTACGGCCTGCGCGACCCGCTCAACAAGGGCATCCGGTACGGCGTCAAGACCGCGTTCTCCGCGGCCGGGGCCACCACCCGCCAGTTCAAGCGGATCCAGAACCTGGGCGGCAGCGCACCCACCCGGCTCGCGCCCCGGGAATCCGACTACTTCGACCTGACCCCCGACGACGACCAGAAGATGATCGTCGAGACGGTCAGCGAATTCGCCGACGAGATCCTGCGCCCGGCCGCCCACGCCGCCGACGCGGCCGCGACCTACCCGGACGATCTGATCACCAAGGCCGCCGAGATCGGCGTCACCGCACTGAACATCCCGGAGAACTTCGACGGGATCGCCGAACACCGCAGCACCGTCACCGGCGCCCTGGTCGCCGAGGCCCTCGCCTACGGCGACATGGGATTGGCGCTGCCGATCCTGGCCCCCGCCGGCGTCGCCGCCGCGCTGACGCACTGGGGAAGCGCCGAGCAGCAGGCCACCTACCTGCCCGAGTTCGCCGGCGAAAACGTCCCGCAGGCAAGCGTTCTCATCGCCGAACCGCACGCGCTGTTCGACCCCACCGCGTGCAGGACCACCGCGGTACGCACCCCGGGCGGCTACCGGCTGTCCGGCGTGAAGTCGCTGGTGCCCGCCGCCGGTGCCGCCGAACTGTTCATCGTGGCAGCCCAACTCAACGGCAAGCCGGCACTTTTCGTGGTGGAGGCCTCCGCCGAGGGCCTGACCGTCGAGGCCGACCCGTCGATGGGGATCCGCGCCGCCGCGCTCGGCAGGGTCGCCCTCGACAACGTCGCGGTGCCGCTGCACAACCGCCTCGGCGAACCGGACCGCACCGACCAGGACTACGCCCAAGATTTCTCTGAAGCGATCGCCTATTCCCGATTGGGTTGGGCCGCACTGGCTGTCGGCACCTCGCACGCGGTGCTCGACCACGTCATGCCCTACATCAAGGAGCGCGAGGCGTTCGGCGAGCCGATCGCCAACCGGCAGGCCGTCGCGTTCATGACCGCCAACATCGCCATCGAGCTCGACGGGCTGCGGCTGATCACGCTGCGCGGCGCATCGCGCGCCGACCAGGGCCTGACCTTCGCCCGGGAAGCCGCCCTGGCCAAGCGGATCGCCGCCGACAAGGGCATGCAGATCGGGCTGGACGGGGTGCAGTTGCTCGGCGGTCACGGTTACACCAAGGAACACCCGGTCGAACGCTGGTACCGCGATCTGCGGGTCCTCGGCGTCGCCGAGGGTGTCGTGGTCCTTTAACCGGCGTCCTCTAGCCTCACAGAAACGGAAAACCCAGTCATGGCAATCAATCTGGAACTGCCTCGCAAGCTGCGGGCGGTCGTCGAGAAGGGCCACCAGGGCGCCGCGGAGATGCTCCGGCCGATCTCGCGCAAGTACGACCTCGCCGAGCACGCCTATCCCGTCGAGCTGGACACCCTGGCCCAGCTGTTCGAAGGCCTGCAGGAGGCCAACACCATCTCCTTCGCCGGCGCGGACGCGGTCGGCGGGCGCGAGGGCGACGCCAAGTCGACAAACGTCAACGGCGCCAACATGTCCGCGCTGCTGAACGCCCTCGAGGTCAGCTGGGGCGACATCGCCCTGCTGCTGTCGATCCCGTATCAGGGCCTCGGCAACGCCGCCATCTCCAGCGTGGCCACCAAGGAGCAGCTGGAGCGCTTCGGCAAGGTGTGGGCCGCGATGGCGATCACCGAGCCCAGCTTCGGCTCCGACTCGGCGGCGGTGTCCACCACCGCGGTCCTCGACGGCGACGAGTACGTCATCAACGGGGAGAAGATCTTCGTCACCGCCGGCTCCCGGGCCACCCACATCGTGGTGTGGGCGACGGTGGACAAGTCGCTGGGCCGCGCGGCGATCAAGTCGTTCGTCGTCCCGCGCGAGCACCCCGGCGTCACCGTGGAACGCCTCGAGCACAAGCTGGGCATCAAGGCCTCCGACACCGCGGTGATCCGCTTCGAGAACGCGCGCATCCCCAAGGAGAACCTGCTCGGCGATCCGGAAGTCAAGGTGGACAAGGGGTTCGGCGGGGTCATGGAGACCTTCGACAACACCCGGCCGATCGTGGCGGCGATGGCCGTCGGTGTCGCCCGCGCCGCCTTGGAGGAGTTGCGGGTGATCCTCACCGAGGCCGGTATCGAGATCTCCTACGACAAGCCGGCGCACGCGCAGAGCGCGCCGGCCGCGGAGTTCCTGCGCATGGAGGCCGACTGGGAGTCCGGGTACCTGCTCACACTGCGCTCGGCCTGGCAGGCCGACAACAAGATCCCGAACTCCAAGGAAGCCTCGATGGGCAAGGCCAAGGCCGCGCGGGTGGCCAGCGACATCACCCTCAAGGCCGTCGAGATGGCGGGCACCGCCGGCTACTCCGAGCAGACCTTGCTGGAGAAGTGGGCCCGCGACTCCAAGATCCTGGACATCTTCGAGGGCACCCAGCAGATCCAGCTGCTGGTGGTGGCCCGCCGACTGCTGGGTCTGTCGTCGGCCCAGCTGAAATGAGACCGCGGTGAGGTGGCGCCGTACGGGGGGCCGGCACCACCTCACCGGCTCGCCACCCAGCGAACTGCGTAGCGAACACAAAATCGAGTAGTGCCCTACTCTATGGCCCCGCCCCACCGGCCCACAGACTCCGATCATGGAGTTGATCGGCGAACGCGCGGTGGTGCTGGGAGCGGGCATCGGCGGCCTGCTGGCCGCCCGGGTACTGGCCGACCACTACTGCGACGTCACCCTGGTGGAGCGCGATGAGCTCACCGACCTGGCAGCCGCGCGCCGCGGGGTGCCGCAGGGCCGGCACGGGCACGTCCTGCTGGCGCGCAGCTCCCAGGTGCTGGCCGACCTGTTCCCCGGCTTCGCCGACGATCTGGCCGCCGACGGCGTCCCCTCACTGTCCGCCGGCCGGACGCTGTCGAACATCTGCCTGTCGCTCAACGGGCATCCGATCGTCCGCACCGATCCGCCGGCCACCGAAGAGTCCACGCTGCACTTCCCGAGCCGACCTCTGCTGGAGCGCACCATCCGGCGCCGGGTCCAGTCCCTGCCGAACGTGACCCTGATCGACGGGCACGATGTGACCGCACTGACCGCCACCCCCGGCGGCGACCGCGTCACCGGGGTGCGGGTCACCCACCGCCCGCAGGGCACCGAACACACCATCCCGGCCAGCCTCGTCGTCGACGCCACCGGCCGCGGCTCGCGGACCCCGGTGTTCCTCGACGAGTTGGGTTACACCAGGCCGCCCGAGGACGAACTCGTCGTCAAACTCGCCTACGCCAGCCAGCAGCTGCACATCCCGGACGGCGCCCTGCCCGAGATGTTCTTCGCCTACTTCCCCACCGCGGACCGGCCGAAGACCTGGGTGCTGGTCCGCTACGAGAACGACACCTGGATGCTGACCCTGGGCTCGATCGCCGGCCGCCCGGCCCCCGCGAGCCGGGACGAGATGCTCACCTGGGGTGAGGGATTCGTTGCCGAGCACGCGCTGACGGCGGTCCGGGCGGCCACCCCGCTCGGTGAGGTCGAGCACTATCGGGTGCCGTCGAACCGGTGGCGGCGCTACGACAAGATGAAGCGTTTCCCGCAGGGCCTGTTGGTGTTCGGGGACGCGATCTGCAGCTTCAACCCGATCTATGGGCAGGGCATGACGGTGGCGGCGGTCGAGTCGACGCTGCTGCGCGAATGCCTGCGCTACGGCGACCGGGACCTGCCGCAGCGGTTCTTCCGCGCCTCGGCGGCCAAGCTGCGGCTGGCCTGGCAGACCGCGGTGGGTTCGGATCTGTCGCTGCCGGAGGTGCCGGGACCGCGTCCGTTGTCGATGCGGCTGTCCAACGCCTACCTGGACCGGGTGATGCGGGCCGCCGAGACCGATCCCGTGACCGCGCTCGCGCTGTTACGGGTGACCGGAATGCTTGATTCCCCGTTGCGCCTGCTCCGACCCGCGTTCGTGGGCCGTGTGGCGCGGGTCAACGGGATCGGACGCGGGCCGCGATATGAGGGGAATCCCGGCCCGCGTCCACCCCGGTCCCACAGCAGTGCGAGGCAGCTGCGGGCCAGCCGCATCTGAATCCGGGACCGCGCACGAAAAATCCCCCGGGGCCGAGGCCCCGGGGGATTTTCAGGTGGTTCTGGATCAGAGCAGGACGCGCTGCAGATCGGGCAGCATGGCCTGCAGCTCCCGGCCCCAGTACGCCCAGTTGTGCGTGCCGTTGTCCGGGAAGTTGAAGACACCGTTGGTACCGCCCGCGGCCAGGTAGTTGTCGCGGAAGGTGATGTTGGTGCGGATCGTCAGATCCTCCAGGAAGGTGGCGGGCAGATCGCCGCCGCCGAGCTCGTTGGGCGTGCCGTTACCGCAGTAGATCCAGATGCGGGTGTTGTTGGCGACCAGCCGATCGATGTTCTCCATCGGATCGTTGCGCTTCCAACCGCTGTTCGGGTCCTCGGTCTTGCCCCACATGTCGTCGGCCTTGAAGCCGCCGGCGTCACCCATGGAGATGTTGATCAGGAACGGCCACCAGCCCTCGGAGGGGTTCAGGAAGCCCGACATCGAACCGGCGTAGATGAACTGCTCCGGGTGCCAGATCGACAGGGTCAGCGCGGACGAACCGGCCATCGACAGACCGATGGCGGCGCTGCCGGTGGGCTTGACGGCCCGGTTGGCCTGCAGGTAGGCGGGCAGCTCCTGGGTCAGGAACGTCTCCCACTTGTAGGTCACGGTCGGGCCCTTGTTGCGGGCCGGCGAGTACCAGTCGGCGTAGAAGCTCGACTGGCCGCCGACGGGCATGACGACCGACAGTCCACTGTCGAGGAACCACTCGAAGGCCTGGGTGTTGATGTCCCAGCCATTGAAGTCATCCTGCGCACGCAGGCCGTCCAGCAGGTAGACCGCCGGCGAGTTCTCGCCGCCGCTCTGGAACTGGATCTTGATATCGCGGCCCATCCCGGCGGACGGCACCATCAGGTACTCCACCGGCAGGCCGGGGCGGGAGAAGGCACCAGCGGTGGCCGTCTCACCTGCAACTGCGATCGCGCCTGGCACGACCAGCGCGGCCGCGGCGGCGGCCCCGATCCGGCGTATCCACCGGCCAACAACGTTCTGCATCAAATTCAATCCCAACTCTCATCCGTCACGGTCCCGCCCGACCCACGGTGTTGGTGGACCCAACACCGAGAGATACCGCAGTGCCTCTTTGCACTGCGGTATCCGCGTCCGCTCGTCGATTCGGATTCTGGAGCGGACCGAGAAATTCAGTTGTCGCGACTTGCAGTAAAACACGCAATCTGGTGCTACAGAAAGTCCAGGGGGCGGGCGCGTCGCCGTAGGCTGCCCCTCATGTCGCCCGCCCGATCCTCGTCCGGCAACCGCCTGACCATTGACGATTGGCTCCAGGCCGGTTATACGATCCTCGCTGAGGAGGGCCTGAAAACACTCAAAATCGACCGGCTGTGCGCCCGCCTGAACGTCACCAAGGGCAGCTTTTATTGGCATTTCGACGGGATGCCCAGCTATCGGGCCGCTCTGGTGCAGGGCTGGCGGGATCTGCGCGACGAGGACCGCAGCCAGCTGGAGGCCGTCGGCGACCTGCCGCCGCGCGAGCGGCTGGCCCAGATGATGGCCTCCCTGGTCAGTCCCCGGCACTGGACGCTGGAGCGGGCCATGCGGGAATGGGCCCGCACCGACGAGACCGTCGCCGAGAGCGTGCGCTCCGCTGACCGGCAGGTATTGGCCGCGGTACGCACCGCGTTCGAGGACTACGGCTTCGACGCCGAGGACGCCGAACTGCGCGCGAACGCGACGTTTGCGGTGGGCATCGGATTCCTTCATCTCTCCGGCCGGACCCCGGATCCGCGCCAGGCCGCCCAGAGCGAGCGTTTCCTCGATCTGATGCTCGCCCGCTGAGCTTCCATACTAAAAAGTATGGTACCTTCGCGCCATGCCGACGATCGACGCCCCCACCCTGGTGACCGATGAGTTCGTGGCCGCACTGGCCCAGCGCGCCGCCGAGGCCGAGGAACTGCGCCGCATGCCCGACGCCACCGTCGCCGACCTGACCGCGTCCGGGTTCACCGACCTGTTGAAGCCGGCCCGCTACGGCGGCCTGGAGGCCCCCTTCCCCGCCCTGCTCGACCCGGTCCGCCGGATGGCCCACGGCTGCACCTCCAGCGCCTGGACCATCGGCTTCCTCGCCCTGCACAACTGGTTCCTGGCGCTGTTCAGCGAGCAGGCCCAGCAGGAGGCCTTCGGCAGCACCCCGTTCCTGGCACCGGCCCCGCTCGCCCCGACCGGGCGCGGCCTGCCCGCCGACGGCGGCGTCCGGATCACCGGGCGCTGGTCCTGGGCCACCGGCGTGATGCACGGCAACTGGGTGTTCGTCGCCGCGCTGTGCGGCCCGGATAACGGTATCTACCCCGCGCTGGCCCTGCTGCCCATCGAGGACGTCACCGTCGAGGACGTCTGGCACACCGACGGCATGCGCGCCACCGGCTCCAACGACGTCGTCGCCACCGATGTCTTCGTGCCGCAGCACCGCCTGGTCAACGTGCTCGACATCTACTCCGGCAGCGCCCCGGGTGCGGCGCTGCACGACAGCGCCACCTACCGCTGGCCGATGGTGCCCGCGCTGGCGCTGCTGGCCGCGATGCCCGCCCTCGGCAGTGCGGAACGGGTCACCGCGATGTACGCCGACCGGCTCGCCGAACGGGTGCTGGCGTACGAGGGCGTCATGCAGAAGGACAAGCCGATCGCGCAGGCGCACCTGGCCGGCGCCCAGGTCCGGCTGCGCGCGCTGAACGCCCTGCTGGCCGACACCGTCGCAGAGATAGAAGGAATCGTCGCCGCCGGGAGCCCGGTGGCCAAGCCGGTCCGCGCGCAGGCCCGGCTGACCGCCGCGCACATCGTGGCCGAATCGCGGGCCGTGATCGGCGAACTGATGGGCGCCGGCGGGGCCAGCATCCACTTCCTGTCCAGCCCCATGCAGCGGTTCAAGCGCGACGTCGACGTGCTGTCCGGGCACGTGGTGTTCGACTACGACACCAGCCGGGAACTGGCCGGGGCGCTGGCGCTGGGGCTCAAGATCCCGTTCACCTCGATGATCTGATGGCCTCGTCGGTGCGGGACGCCGTGGTGCTGCGCTTCCAGCACCACTACAACAAGGTCACCCGACGGCTGCCGTTCCAGACCCTGCTGGAGACGACGGGCCGCACGTCCGGGCGGCCGCGCAGCACACCGATCGGCGGCCGGCGGGTCGGCGACACCTTCTGGTTCGTCTCCGAGTTCGGCGACCGGTCCCAGTACATCCGCAACATCATGGCCGACCCGAACGTCCGGTTGCGGCTGCACGGACGCTGGCACCGCGGCACCGCGCATCTGATGCCCGAGGACGACCCGTGGGCACGAATGCAGAATCTGCCACGGGTCAACAACTTCGGTGTCCGCACCTTCGGGACGAACCTGCTGACCGTGCGGGTGGAGTTGGCCGACTGATCAGGCCGGTGGCCCGGGCAGGTTCGCCGCATCGTCGCGGCGGATCAGCATCTGGGTCTCGGTCAGCTCCTCGATGCCGGCCCAGCCGTTGATCCGGCCGACGCCGCTCTGCTTGACCCCGCCGAACGGGGTGGTGTGATCCGACGCCCCGGCGGCGTGCACGTTGACGAACACCGTGCCGGCCTCGATGCCGCGCGCCACCTCGAAGGCGTGCTCATCGTCGCGGGACCAGACCGACGCGGCCAGACCGTATTCGGAGTCGTTGGCCAGCGCCACCGCCTCGGTCTCGGTGTCGAACGCCAGGATCGGCAGCACCGGGCCGAACTGCTCGGCGGCCACCAGCCGGGACCGTTGCGGGATGCCGGTGACCAGGTGCGGCAGCACGAAGTGCCCGTGTTCCCAGCCGGCCGGGTCGACCTTGCGGCCCAATTCGGTGACGGTGCCGCCGATCTCGGCGCTGTCCCGGATCAGGGCCTGCACCCGGTCGCGGGCGGCGGCGCTGATCAACGGGCCGATGGAGCTGGCCGGGTCCAGCCCGTCACCGACGGCGAGCTGATCGGTGACCGCGGACAACGCGTCGACCAGTTCGCGGAAGTGGCTGCGGTGCACATAGATCCGTTTGATGGCGAAGCACACCTGCCCGGAGCAGGTGAACGCCGAGTTGCGCAGCGCGGTGACCAGCTTCTCGTCGATGACGGCCGACTCCAGCACCAGCGCCGGGTCGTTGCCACCGAGTTCTAGCCCGACCCCGGTGATGGTGTCGGCGGCGGCCCGCATCACCTCGCGCCCGCCGGCGGTGCCGCCGGTGAACATGACCCGGCGCACCAGCGGGTGGGCCGCGAGCTCATGGCCGGTCTGCGCGCCGTCACCGGGCACGACGTTGATCACCCCGTCCGGGAGCGCGGCGGCCACCGACCGCAGCACCGCCGTCAGGGCCAGCGGCGCGAGTTCGGACGGTTTGACCACGACGGTATCGCCGGCCGCCAGCGCCGGGGCAATGCTGTTGAACGCCAACAACACCGGGTAGTTCCACGGCACGATGACGGCGACCACCCCGACCGGGCGGCGGCGCCGGACGAACCGGCCGCGCTCATCGTCGACGATCTGTTCCTCGGCCACCCGCTCGATCAGTCGCCGGCATTCGCGCAGCAGATAGGGCGCCCCGGCCAGATCGACCATGGACTCCCACAGCACCTTGCCCTGCTCATTGGTGAGCAGCCGGGCCCGGTTCTCGAAGTCCTCCAGTGCCGCACCGGCCGCGGCCTTGAGCGCATCGCGGCGCTCGGTCACCGTCAACGCCGCCCAGCCCGGGGCCGCGTCGGCGGCCGCGGCCACCGCGCGGTCCACCAGCGCGGCATCGGCGAGCGCGGACTCCCCCACGACCTGCTGGGCGCGGGCCGGGTTGTGCACCGGGTGCATCGGGCTCTCGACCGTGCGGCCGCCGATCAGGACGTGCGCGTCATTCCCCACAGGCCAGAACGTACCTTAAGGTACGGTGGCCGGGTGTCGGGTTTGATCGACGTCCACCAGCACCTCGTCCCGCCGGACTACCGGGCGGCGGTCGACGCGGCCACCGGCGGCTCGGTCGGCGGCATCCCGCAACCGGACTGGGACGAGACCTCGATGCTGGAGCGGATGCAGACGCTGCACATCGAGCGGGCGGTGCTGTCGGTGTCCGCACCGGCGCTGGCCCGGTACCGGCCGCCGACCGTCCGGCGCTGGCCCGGTCCTGCAATCAGACCATGGCCGATCTGAGTGCCCGCCATCCCGGCACGCTGGGCGGGTTCGCGCTGTTACCGCTGCCCGACGTGGACGCAGCACTCGCCGAAATCACTTATGCGCTGGATGTTCTGCGCCTCGACGGGGTCGCGGTGCTCACCAACTACGAGGGCCGCTATCTCGGGGACCGGTGGTTCGAACCGGTACTGGCCGAGCTGGACCGCCGACACGCGGTGGTGCACGTGCACCCCAATCTGCCGCCGGCGATGGCCGACGCCCGGCTACTGCTGCCGGCTCCGGTGCTGGAGTTCACCTTCGACACCACCCGCATGGTCGCCGAGCTCATCCTCACCGAAACCCCGGCCCGGTACCCGAACCTCAAACTGGTGCTCTCCCATCTGGGCGGCACCCTGCCGTGGGCGGCGTGGCGGCTGTCCATGCTCGACGAGTTCCCGTCCGCCGGCGGCGGCCGCCGCGAACCGGTGCACGATCAGCTGCGCCGGTTCTACTACGACGTCGCACTGTCGGCCTCCCCGGAGGCACTGCAGCTGGCCGCCGAGGTGGTGGGCACCGACCGGCTGCTCTACGGCAGCGACATCCCCTTCGCACCGGCCCCGTTCGTGGCGAAGAACACCGCCCAGGTCGATCCGAATCTGGCTGCCCGGACCCGGGATAACGCGCAGCGCCTGTTCGGCTGACCGGCCACCGTCGACCCTTGCCAACACCCATAACAAAAAGTAAAGTCACTTTCAGTTTTGCTGCCAGACTTTCGAGGAGCGTCATGGAATCCTTCGTCCACCTGCGGAAAGGCAAGACGCCCAAACGCGTGCACGCCGACCTGGACGGCCTGAAAGACGACGAGCTCGGCCGCGGCGGCTTCGTCGGACGGACCGCCAACATGTACCGGCGAAACGATCCGACCGCCTACCGCACGGTCGGTCCGCTGCGCCCCACCGACGTGCTCTCCTCCGAACTCAAGCCCAGCGACGCCACCGACGCCCACGGCGGCCCGCTGCTGATGTTCTCCAACGCCGACTGCCTGGTGCTGCTGAGTCGACGCAGCGCGGAGATGCCGTTCTTCGTCCGCTACGTGGACGGCGATCTGCTGATCTTCGTGCACAAGGGCGCCGGACTGCTGGAGACCGAATTCGGCCCGCTGCGCTACCGCGAGGGCGACTGGGTGTACATCCCCAAGGCGTGCACCTTCCGCCAGGTGCCCGACAGCGAGAGCACCTGGCTGATGATCCAGGCCACCGACGACTTCCGGGTGCCCCCGGCCGGCACCCTGGGCCGGCACTTCCCGTTCGACCCGGCACAGGTGACCATCCCGGAGCCGGCGCCCATCGAAAACGGCGAGGGGCCGCAGCAAGACGGAGAGTACGAGGTCCGGTTGATCCATGACGGTGGACCCACTTCTCTGTTCTACAAACACAATCCGCTCGACGTCGAGGGCTGGCGCGGGGACAACTTCCCGTTCACCTTCAACATCGAGGACTACACCGTCATCACCTCCGAGAGCGTGCACCTGCCCCCGACGGTGCATCTGTTCATGCAGGCGACCGGTGTGTACGTGATGAACTTCCTGCCCAAGCCGGCCGAGAGCGTGCCCGGCACCGAACGCACCCCGTGGTATCACCGCAATGTCGACTACGACGAGATCGCCTTCTTCCACGGCGGGACGCTGTACGGCATCCCGATGCCTCCCGGCCTGGTTTCCCATGCGCCGCAAGGGGTTCACCACGGCGCACCGGAGAAGGCCCGGGAACGCGCCCGCCGCAAGTTCGACGATTACGACCGGGTGGACTGGTCGGTGATCGCCATCGACACCCGCCGCCGACTCATCCCGTCCGCCGAAATCCTCGCCAACGATCTGGGGCAGCACTAGTGAGCACCGTTACCGAGACACCCGTGAAGCACGACTACGAGCGCATCCCGTATCTCGTTGCCTACCAGAACACCTCGTCGGTGCGCGACGTGTACGGCGGCGTCGCCGAGCTGGTGGTGCTGGAGAGCTATCTGCTCAAGCCCTTGGAGAATGGTGAGACGAAACCGTCGGATACGGTCCTGGTGTTCATGCACCCGATCGGCGGCGGCGCCTATCTGCCGATGATCAACGCGCTGGCCCGGGCCGGCCACCATGTCATCTACTGCAACAGCCGATTCCGTGGCACCGACTCCGCGCTGCTGATGGAGAAGGTGGTCGAGGATCTCGGCGAGTGCATCAAGGACGCCAAGAACCGGCTCGGCTACGAGAAGATCGTGCTGGCCGGCTGGAGCGGCGGCGGTTCGCTGTCGGCGTTCTACCAGCAGCAGGCCCAGAACCCGACGGTGACCGCAAGCCCGTCCGGCGACGGCCCCGATCTGACCAAGCTGGGCCTGATCCCGGCCGACGGCATCATGCTGCTGGCCGCGCACATCAGCCGGCACGGCACCATGACCGAATGGATGGACGCCTCCATCCTGGACGAGAACGATCCGTCCAAGAAGGACCCGGAGCTCGACCTGTACAACCCGGACAACCCGAACCAGCCGCCGTACACCCCGGAGTTCCTGGAGCGCTACCACCAGGCCCAGATCGCCCGCAACCGGCGAATCACCAAGTGGGTCAAGGAAAAGCTGGCCGAGCTCAAGGAGGCCGGCCGACCCGATGACGAGTACGCCTTCGTCGTGCACGGCACCATGGCCGACCCGCGCTGGCTCGATCCCACCGTCGACCCCAACGAGCGCAAGCCCGGCACCTGTTACCTGGGTGACCCGCAGGTGGTGAACAACTCCCCCGTCGGCCTGGCCCGGTTCTGCACCCTGCGCAGCTGGTTGTCGCAGTGGAGCTATGACGACGCCAACGGTGACGCGCTCAAGGCCGGGCCCGATATCACGGTGCCCGCCCTGGTGATCGGCAATCTCGCCGACGACGCCTGCACGCCGAGCCACACCCGCCGGCTGTTCGAGGCGATCGGGCATCCGGACAAGGAGATGCACGAGATCCCGGGCGCCAACCACTACTACTCGGGCCCGGATCAGCGTGGCACGCTGCGCCAGGCCGTGGCGATCTGCACGGATTGGCTGCACCGGCACGGGTTCTCGCTGTGACGCCCGGTCCCTCGGGAACCACCGGACCGCTGGACGGCATCCGGGTGCTGGAACTGGGCACCCTGATCTCGGGTCCGTTCGCCGGCCGGCTGCTCGGCGACATGGGCGCCGAGGTCATCAAGATCGAGCTGCCCAGCAGCCCGGATCCGTTGCGCACCTGGGGGCAGGCCGAACTCGACGGGCATCACTTCTTCTGGACGGTGCACGCCCGCAACAAGAAGGCCGCCACCCTGGACCTGCGCACCGACCGGGGCCGCGAGCTGTTCCTGGACCTGGTGGCGCGCTCCGACATCATCGTGGAGAACTTCCGGCCCGGCACCCTGGAGAAGTGGAAGCTGGGCTACGACGTGCTGCGCGAACGCAACAGGGGCATCATCCTGGTGCGGGTGTCCGGGTACGGGCAGACCGGGCCGGACGCCGGTAAGGCCGGCTACGCCTCGGTGGCCGAGGCCGCCAGCGGGCTGCGGCACATGAACGGCTTCCCCGGCGGCCCGCCGCCGCGGCTGGCGCTGTCGCTCGGCGACAGCCTGGCCGGCATGTTCGCCGCCCAGGGGGCACTGGCCGCCCTCTACCGGCGCAGCGTCACCGGCGAGGGCCAGGTCGTGGACACCGCGCTGACCGAAAGTTGCCTGGCCATCCAGGAATCCACCATTCCCGACTATGACATCGGCGGTGTGGTGCGCGGGCCGTCGGGCACCCGGCTGGAGGGCATCGCCCCGTCGAACATCTACCAGAGCGCCAACGGCAGCTGGGTGGTGATCGCGGCCAATCAGGACACCGTGTTCCGCCGGCTGTGCGAGGCGATGGGCACCCCCGAACTGGCCACCGATGAGCGGTTCGTCAACCATGTGGCGCGCGGGCGCAACCAGGACGAGCTGGACAAGATCATCGGCGACTGGGCGGCCCAGCGCGAGCCCGGCGACATCATCGCGATCCTGTCCGAGGCGGGCGTGATCAGCGGCCCGATCAACACCGTCGCCGAGGTCGTCGAGGACCCCCAACTGCAGGCACGCGGCATGATCGCCGACCACTGGGATGAGCGGATAGGGCGTAACGTCAAAGGACCGGGCGTCATTCCGGTGCTCTCGGAATCGCCGGGCACCATCCGCAACGCCGGTTCGGCGCGACCGGGCCAGCACAATGACGAGGTGTACTCGGGTCTGCTGGGCCTGAGCGACCAGGAACTGGAGACACTGCGGGAGCAGGGGGTCGTGTGATGAGTGCTGTGAAGGTCGATATCCGCGAGGTCTGCCTGCGCGACGGGCTGCAGATCGAGGCGCCCATCCCGTTGGAGGCCAAGATCGGCATCCTGGAGGCCATCGTCGCCACCGGTGTCCGGGAGGTGGAGGCCACCGCCTTCGTCTCCCCGTCCAAGGTCCCCGCCCTGGCCGACGCGGCCGAACTGGCCGCCGAACTGCCCCGCTTCCCGGGCGTGGAGTTCTCCGCGCTGGTGGCCAGCCCGAACGGCGCCAAGCGGGCGATCGCGGCCGGGCTGAACTCCATCGAGTACGTGGTGTCGGCATCGGATGCGCACAGCCGGGCCAACGTCGGCCGCGACAGCGCCGAGGCGACGGCCGCGATCGCCGACGTCACCCGCATCGCCCATGACCACGACGCAACCGTCGAGGTCATCATCGCCACGGCCTGGGACTGCCCGTTCGACGGCCCGACCGATCCACAGCGGGTGATCGAGATCGCCTCGGCGGCAGCAGAACTCGGGGTGGACCGGATCGCGATCGCGGACACCATCGGCACCACCACCCCCCGCCGGGTGACCACGCTCATCGAGCGGGTCCGCCCGGTGATCGGGGATCTGCCGCTGGGCGCGCACTTCCACAACACCCGCGGGTCGGGACTGGCCAGCGCCTACGCCGCGGTGCAGGCCGGGGTCACCCGGCTGGACGCCTCGGTCGGCGGGCTGGGCGGTTGCCCGTTCGCGCCGGGGGCCAGCGGCAACATCGCCACCGAGGACCTGGTGTACCTGTTGCGCGACAGCGACATCGAGGTCGACGTCGACCTGACCGCGGCCATCGCGGCGGCCCGGGTCGCCCAACAGGCCGTCGGCCACGAGCTGCCCAGCGCGCTGCTGCGCGCCGGGGATCGCATCCTGGGCTGATATGACCCCCGCCGAATCGCTGACCGCCAAGGGCCGCCAGACCCGTGGCGCCATCGAGCTCGCCGCCCGGAAACTGTTCGCCGAACGCGGTTTCCACGGCACCACCCTGGCCGACATCACCTCGGCGGCCGGTAAGTCCTCGGCGGTGTTCTACCGGTACTTCGACGACAAGGAGGACCTGCTGGCCTCGCTGGCCGAGTCCTTCCTGCACGACATCGTCGAACCGTCCGGAACCCGGGTGCCGCTACCGGACTCCCCCGAGGACACCGAGTACTTCACCATGGTGGTGACCGGCTACTGGAACCTGTTCAAACAGAACATCGGCATCATGATCGCGGTCGCCCAGCTCGGGGCCACCCAACCCCGGTTCGCCCAGGTGCAGAACGAGTTCCGGCGGTTCGGGATGGACATGGTGGCCGACTCGGTGCGCCGGGCCCGCGAACAGGGCTACGCGCAGGACCTGGAGCCCGAACACATCGCGGCCGCGATCGCGCTGCTGTTCGAGAACTTCACCGTGGTGGTGGTCGGCAGCCCCGGGTCGGGGCTGCGGATCAGCGACGCCGACGCCATCAAGACCCTGTCGACGATCTGGAAGAAGACGTTGTACGGCCGCTGACCCGGCACCGAGTCATCAGAAAGTAGGAGATCAACGTGGATTTCGCACTACCAGAACATCTGCCGGGCCTGCTGGCCGAGATGGACGCCTTCATCGAGGCCGAGATCAAGCCGCTGGAACGCGAGCACATGCAGTACTTCGACCGGCGCCGCGAGTTCGCCCGCACCGACCTGGAGAACGGCGGTGTGCCGGCCCGGGAGTGGGAGGACCTGCTCGACGAGATGCGCCGCCGCGCCGACGCCGCCGGCTGGCTGCGCTACGGCCTGCCCGAGGAGTTCGGCGGCCGCGGCGGGTCCAACCTGGACATGGCCGTCATCCGGGAACACCTGGCGCACAAGGGTCTCGGCCTGCACAACGATCTGCAGGACGAGTCCTCCATCGTCGGCAACTTCCCGCAGGTCATCATGATGAGCCGGTTCGGCACCGAGGCACAGAAGAAGGAATGGGTCGAGGCGATGCTGACCGGGCAAAGGTCGATGGCCTTCGGCCTGACCGAGCCCAACCACGGCAGCGACGCCACCTGGATGGAGACCACCGCCGTCCGCGACGGTGACGACTGGATCATCAACGGCGCCAAGCGCTGGAACACCGGTGTGCACCGGGCCACCCACGACCTGGTCTTCGCCCGGACCTCCGGGGCGGACGGCTCGGCCGTCGGCATCACCGCCTTCCTGGTGCCCACCGACACCCCGGGCTTCACCGTCCCCTACTACTGGTGGACCTTCAACATGCCCAGCGACCACGGTGAGGTCGAACTCTCCGACGTCCGGGTGCCCGCCGACGCGGTGCTCGGCGAGGTGGACCACGGCCTGGAGGTGGGCCAGACCTTCCTGCACGAGAACCGGATCCGTCAGGCCGCCAGCAGCCTGGGCGCCGCGCAGTACTGCATCGACCGGGCCGCGCAGTACGCCGGGGACCGGATCGTCTTCGGCAAGCCGCTGTCGGTGAACCAGGCCGTGCAGTGGCCGCTGGCCGAACTGCAGACCGAGGCCCAGATGGTGCGCCTGCTGGTCTACTACGCCGCCTGGCACCTCGACCGTGACCACCACATGGAGGTCTCGGACAAGGTGTCGATGGCCAACTACCGGGCCAACCGGCTGGTGTGTGAGGCCGCCGACCGGGCCATGCAGATCCACGGCGGCGTCGGCTACAGCCGGCACGAACCGTTCGAGCACATCTACCGTCACCACCGGCGCTACCGGATCACCGAGGGCGCCGAGGAGATCCAGATCCGCCGGGTCGCGCAGCGCATGCTGAAGTTCGGGCGCAAGTGACCGACACGGCGCAGCTGGCCGCCGCCCTGGCCGATGTGCTCACCCCCGAGCTGGGCGAGGTCACGGTGTCCGACCTGCGGGTGCTCACCGGCGGGGCGAGCCGCGCCACCTGGGCTTTCGACGCGCAGACCGGATCCGGGGTGCGGGCGTTGATCCTGCGCACCGGACCGCCGGACGATGTGCACGCCAGCATGGAGTTGGAGGCCGCCGCACTGCGCCGGGCCGCGGCCACCGGCGCACCGGTCCCGCAGATCATCGCCGCCGACAATTCCCCTGCCGCACTGGGCAATCCGTACCTGGTCTGCGAATTCATCGGCGGGGAGACGATCGTCCGCAAGATCCAACGCACCCTGGACGACACAGCCCGGGCGCGGTTGCTGCGCCAATGCGCCGAGGCGCTGGCCGCCATCCACCGGGCCGACCCGGCCGGGATCGGGTTGTCCAGCGTGGACCCGCTCGACGAGTGGCGCGCTCAGCTCGACGAGATGGGTGACACCACCGCCACATTCGAGTGGGCGTTCCGCTGGCTGGACCACAACCGCCCGGCCGCCACACCGGAAGTGCTGGTGCACGGCGACTTCCGGATGGGCAACCTGATCGTCGACGACACCGGGCTGGCCGCCGTGCTGGACTGGGAGCTGACCCACATCGGCGAGGCACTCGACGACCTGGCCTGGTTCTGCATCCGGGCCTGGCGGTTCGGGGCGCCGGCCACCCTCGGCGCGGGTGGGCTGGGCAGCATCGAGGAGTTCGTCTCCGCCTACGAGGCGGCGGCCGGGCGGACCGTGGACCGGACCGCGCTGCGCTGGTGGCTGGTGGCCGCCACCCTGCGCTGGGGCGTGATCTGCCGCTACCAGTACGAACGGCACCGCTCGGGACTGTCCCGGTCGGTCGAACTCGCGGCCATCGGGCGGCGGGTGTGCGAGACCGAGTACGACTTGCTCAATCTTCTGGAGGCCCCGTGACGGACCTGCACTACAAGCCGACCGCGGCAGAGCTGGTCGCCGCGGTGGCCGAGTTCCTGGAGGGCGAGGTACGCGACGAGACCACCGGCGCGGTGAACTTCCACGCCCGGGTCGCGGCCAATGTGCTGCGCATCGTGGAACGCGAGCTGCTGGCCACCGACGAAGCCGAGCCCCGCGCCGAACTGGCGGCACTCGGCTTCGACGAGGAGTCCGCGCTGGCGGCCGCCATCCGCGCCGGGGACTTCGACGGCCGCGACACCGACGTGCTGCCCGCCCTGCGCGCGCTGGTGCGGCACCGGCTCGCCGCCGCGCACCCGGGCTATGACGACGAGTAGCGGATCAGGACCGGTGACCGCGATCGTCGAGCAGCGTCTGAATCAGGTCGACGCCCATCGCACGAGAAATCCGACCCCTGGAGGAAGTATGACCGCCGAAGTGGCGAACCGACTGTTCACCGCCATCGAGCGCGGTGACTACGACGCCGTCGCCGCCATGTGGGCCGAGGACGTCAAGGTCTGGCACAGCGGGGACGCCGCCGACAACGACCTCGGTCCCGCCCTCAAGGTGATCCGGTGGTTCATGCGGATCACCAGCTCACGGCGCTACGAGATCCTGGACCGGCAGTTCTTCGACGGCGGGTTCGTCCAGCAGCATGTGCTGCACGCCGAGTCCACCGCTGGTGCGTCGATCCAATTGCGGGTATGCATCGTGATCAAGGTGGGCGCCGACGGCCGGATCACCCGGATCGACGAGTACTTCGACCCGGCCGATATGGCACCCCTGCTCGCGAACTGAGGAGGACGGCGATGGATCTGCAGGACTGGCTGGGCACCTGGCGGCTGGATCCCGCCCGCACCGAGATCGCCTTCCACAGCCCCACGTTCTGGGGCCTGGCGCACGTCAACGGCGTGTTCGCCGAGGTGGAGGGCGGTGCCGAGGCGGTCGCGGAGGGAAATGTGACGGGCCGGCTGAGCATCGCCGCGGCGTCGGTGAGCACCGGTATCGGCCGCCGCGACAATCACCTGCGCTCCGATGACTTCTTCGACGTCCGCCGGTTCCCGTCCATCGAGGTGGCGGTGGAGGCCGCCGAGGCCACCGGGCCGTCCTGGGTGACCCTGAGCGTCCAGTTGACGGTGAAGGGCAAGCAGCAGGATCTGGAGCTGCCCACCCACATCCGGGCCCTGCCCGGAGGCGAGGTCCGGCTGGAAACCACCGCGACGCTGAACCGCCAGAATTTCGGGGTCAGCGGCAACCTGTTCGGGATGATGGGCGACGCGGTCAACATCGAAGCCGCCGCGGTTTTCGTCAAGCAGTCGTAGCATCGCCCATGTGGCCGACACCGATGCGCAGCTACGGATCCTGGTCTACAGCTCCAACAACCGCACCCGGGAACAGGTGCGCACGGCGCTGGGCCGGCGCATCCACCCCGACCTGCCCGAGCTGACCTATCTCGACGTCGCGACGGCCCCGATGGTGGTCAGCCAGGTCGCCGAGGGCGGATTCGATCTGCTGATCTTGGATGGCGAGGCAACGCCGACGGGCGGGATGGGGCTGGCCAAGCAACTCAAGGACGAGATCGAGGTGTGTCCGCCGATCCTGGTGCTCACCGGGCGTCCCGACGACGCCTGGCTGGCGTCCTGGTCCCGCGCCGAGGCGGCCGTGCCGCACCCGATCGACCCGATCCGCCTCGGTGAGGCCGTGGCGGGTCTGCTGCGCACGCGGGCTTGATCACAGCACGAAAAACGCTGCGGCCGTTGCATCTTCACCACTCTCGCCGATGAGGGTGGGGCGGCCCGGCTGTTGGCACCGATCCTAACCAAAATGCGCCGCCTCGACCGTTAACGCGACTAAGCTGTGTTCCAGCTCACATCGAAAGTCCACCGAGAGAGCGGCACAGAGGTTGACACAGACATGACTGTCTACACACCCATCCTGGTGCTGGGGGCGATCGCGGCCGTTTTCGCGATCGTCTCGGTGGGCATTGCCACGCTGATCGGGCCGCGCCGGTACAACCGTGCCAAACTCGAAGCCTACGAATGCGGCATCGAGCCGCTGCTGCCCGCCGCCGATGCCAAGCTCGCGACCGGCCAGCGCTTCCCGATCAGGTACTACCTGACGGCGATGCTGTTCATCATCTTCGACATCGAGATCGTGTTCCTCTATCCGTGGGCGGTCGCCTTCGACTCGCTGGGACTGTTCGCGGTGATCGAGATGCTGCTGTTCATGCTCACCGTGTTCGTGGCCTACACCTACGTCTGGCGCCGGGGAGGGCTGGCATGGGACTAGAAGAACAGCTACCGGGTGGGATCCTGCTGTCCACCGTGGAGAAGGTCGCCGGTTACGTCCGCAAGGGCTCGCTGTGGCCGGCCACCTTCGGATTGGCGTGCTGCGCCATCGAGATGATGGCCACCGCCGGGCCCCGCTTCGACATCTCCCGGTTCGGGATGGAACGGTTCTCCGCGACACCGCGGCAGGCCGACCTGATGATCGTCGCCGGCCGGGTCAGCCAGAAGATGGCCCCGGTACTGCGTCAGGTGTACGACCAGATGGCCGAGCCGAAATGGGTTCTGGCCATGGGGGTGTGCGCCTCCTCGGGCGGCATGTTCAACAACTACGCCGTCGTCCAGGGCGTCGACCATGTGGTGCCGGTGGACATCTACCTGCCCGGTTGCCCGCCCCGGCCGGAGATGCTGCTCAACGCAATCCTCAAGCTGCACGCCAAGATTGCCGAGATGCCGCTCGGGGTGAACCGGGCCGAGGCGATCGCCGCCGCCGAACAGGCCGCGCTGGCCAGCCGGCCCACCATCGAGCTGACCGGGTTGCTGCGGTCATGAGTGACGCTTGCGGAACGAATCGACAGCCGCCATGGGAGACCCGAGCCTGCGAGGGGATCTCATGAGTGACGCTTGCGGAACGAATCGACAACCACCATGGGAGACCCGAGCCTGCGAGGGGATCTCATGAGTGACGCTTGCGGAACGAATCAACAGCCACCATGGGAGACCCGAGCCTGCGAGGGGATCTCATGAGTGACAAGGAGATCATCGACGTCCGTCGCGGCATGTTCGGGGTGACCGGCACCGGCGACACCTCCGGCTACGGGCGGCTGGTCCGTGAGGTCGCACTGCCCGGCGGCTCGCCCCGGCCCTACGGTGGTTATTTCGACACCGTCGTCGACGCCCTGGCCGCCGCGCTGGGACCGGACCAGTATGCCGCCGCGGTGGAACGCGTCGTGGTGTTCCGCGATCAGCTCACCATGGACATCTGCCGCGAGCACCTGGTGGCGGTCGCCCAGACCCTGCGCGATGATCCCGCGCTGCGCTTCGAGCTGTGCCTGGGGGTGTCCGGGGTGCACTACCCGAACGAGGCGGGTCGCGAACTGCACACGGTGTACCCACTGATGTCGATCACCCACAACCGCCGCATCCAGCTGGAGTGCGCGGCGCCGGATGCCGATCCGCATGTGCCGTCGCTGTTTTCGGTGTATCCGACCACCGACTGGCATGAACGCGAGACCTACGACTTCTTCGGCGTCATCTTCGACGGGCATCCGTCGCTGACCCGCATCGAGATGCCCGACGACTGGGTGGGGCATCCGCAACGCAAGGACTACCCGTTGGGCGGCATCCCGGTGGAGTACCACGGGGCGCAGATACCGCCGCCCGATGAGCGGAGGTCCTACAACTGATGTCGAACAACACCGATCCGCCCGTCGTGATGGTCGGCGGCCAGGACTGGGATGCCGTGGTGGCCGCGGCCCGGGAACACGCCGGCGAGCGCATCGTGGTGAACATGGGTCCCCAGCACCCCTCCACCCACGGTGTGCTGCGGCTGATCCTGGAGATCGAGGGCGAGACGATCACCGAGGCCCGGTGCGGGATCGGCTACCTGCACACCGGGATCGAGAAGAACCTGGAATACCGCACCTGGACCCAGGGCGTCACCTTCGTGACCCGGATGGATTACCTGTCACCGTTTTTCAACGAGACCGCCTATTGCCTGGGGGTGGAGAAACTCCTCGGCGTCACCGACGACATCCCCGAACGCGCCAGCGTCATCCGGGTGCTGCTGATGGAACTCAACCGCATCTCCAGCCATCTGGTCGCGCTGGCCACCGGCGGGATGGAACTGGGCGCGATGTCGGCGATGTTCTTCGGGTTCCGGGAACGCGAGCTGATCCTGAGCATGTTCGAGACGATCACCGGGCTGCGGATGAACCACGCCTACATCCGGCCCGGCGGTCTGGCCGCGGATCTGCCCGAGGAGGCGATGCCGCAACTGCGCGAGCTGATCGACATCCTGCCCGGCCGACTGCAGGATCTGGAGAAGCTGCTGCGGGAGAACTACATCTGGAAGGCCCGCACCCAGGGCATCGGTTACCTGGACCTGACCGGGTGCATGGCTTTGGGCATCACCGGGCCGGTGCTGCGCTCCACCGGACTGCCGCACGACCTGCGCCGGGCGCAGCCGTACTGCGGCTACGAGACCTACGACTTCGAGGTGTGTACCGACACCGCCTGCGATGCCTACGGCCGCTACCTGATTCGCGTCGACGAGATGAAGGAGTCGCTGAAGATCGTCGAACAGTGTGTGTCCCGGCTCAAGCCGGGCCCGGTGATGCTGACCGACAAGAAGCTGGCCTGGCCGGCGGACCTGAAGGTCGGCCCGGACGGGCTGGGCAACTCCGGAGAGCACATCGCCAAGATCATGGGCTCCTCGATGGAGGCGCTGATCCACCACTTCAAGTTGGTCACCGAGGGCATCCGGGTGCCGGCCGGTCAGGTGTACGTCGCCGTCGAGTCGCCCCGCGGGGAACTCGGCGTGCACATGGTCAGCGACGGGGGCACCCGCCCGTACCGGGTGCACTACCGCGACCCGTCGTTCACCAATCTGCAGGCGGTGGCGGCGATGTGTGAGGGCGGCATGGTGGCCGACGCGATCTCGGCGGTGGCCTCCATCGATCCGGTCATGGGGGGTGTAGATAGGTGATAGCCAGATGAC
This sequence comes from Mycolicibacterium aurum, assembly GCA_900078775.1. Taxonomy (GTDB): domain Bacteria; phylum Actinomycetota; class Actinomycetes; order Mycobacteriales; family Mycobacteriaceae; genus Mycobacterium; species Mycobacterium aurum_A. The sequence goes on along the minus strand of LT549889.1, from coordinate 689,129 downwards.
CGCCGTCGACCTGCAACTCGGCCAGCGTCCCGACGAGGCGGGGCCGCCGATCGGCGCCGGGCCGCGGCACTATCCCGACGAGGTGACCGCGCGGCTGGCCGCCGACGCCGAACAGATCATCGCCCGCTACCCGGTGGCCCGGTCCGCGCTGCTGCCGCTGCTGCACCTGGCCCAGGCCGAGGACGGTTACCTGACGCCGGCCGGAATCGCCTTCTGCGCAGAGCAACTCGGGTTGACCCCGGCCGAGGTGACCGCGGTCGCCACCTTCTACTCGATGTACCGGCGCACCCCCACCGGGGACTACCTGATCGGCGTCTGCACCAACACGCTGTGCGCGGTGATGGGCGGGGACGCCATCCTGGACGTCCTGCAGGAGCATCTCGGCATCCACGCCGGGCAGAGCACCGCGGACGGATCCATCACGCTGGAGCACATCGAGTGCAACGCCGCCTGCGACTACGCACCGGTGCTGATGGTGAACTGGGAGTTCTTCGACAACCAGACGCCGTCGGCCGCACGCGATCTCGTCGACGACCTGCGCGCGGGCCGGCCGGTCACCCCGACCCGCGGCGCCACCCTGTGCACCTTCCGCCAGACCGCACGCATCCTGGCCGGTGTCGACCCTGGTGCCGAGGACAGTTCCCCGGCCGGGGAGGCCACCCTGGCCGGGCTGCGGGTGAGCCGGGGTGAACAGTGACCGCCCTGGCACCGGTACTCAGCCGCTACTGGGATGACCCGCAGTCCTGGACGCTGGAAACCTATCTGCGCCACGACGGTTACCAGGCATTGGACACCGCGCTGGGGATGGCACCGGCGGCGGTCATCGGCCTGGTCAAGGAGTCCGGTCTGCGCGGGCGCGGCGGGGCGGGCTTCCCGACCGGGCAGAAATGGTCGTTCATAAACGCCGACGACCCGAAACCGCACTATCTGGTGGTCAACGCCGACGAGTCGGAACCCGGTACGTGCAAGGACATTCCGTTGATGATGGCCACCCCGCACGTGCTGGTCGAGGGGGCGATCATCGCCGCGTACGCGATCGGGGCCCGGCACGCCTTCATCTACGTGCGCGGTGAGGTGGTGCCGGTGCTGCGCCGGTTGCGGGCCGCCGTCGTCGAGGCCTACGAGGCCGGCTACCTGGGCCGCGACATCCGCGGCAGCGGGTTCGATCTGGACCTGGTGGTGCACGCCGGGGCCGGTGCCTACATCTGCGGTGAGGAGACCGCCCTGCTGGACTCGCTGGAGGGCCGGCGCGGCCAGCCCCGGTTGCGTCCCCCGTTCCCCGCGGTCGCCGGACTGTACGCCTGCCCGACGGTGGTCAACAACGTCGAGTCGATCGCCAGCGTGCCGGCCATCGTGTCCCGTGGGGTGGACTGGTTCAAGTCGATGGGTTCGGACAAGTCCCCGGGCTTCACCCTGTACTCGCTGTCCGGGCACGTCACCCGGCCCGGGCAGTACGAGGCGCCGCTGGGCATCACGCTGCGGGAACTGCTCGACTACGCCGGCGGGGTGCGGGCCGGGCATGAGCTGAAGTTCTGGACCCCGGGCGGTTCGTCGACCCCGCTGCTGACCGCCGAACACCTCGACGTCCCACTCGATTACGAGGGGGTGGCCGGCGCCGGGTCGATGCTGGGCACCAAGGCGCTGCAGATCTTCGACGAGACCACGTGCGTGGTGCGGGCGGTACGACGCTGGACGCAGTTCTACGCGCACGAGTCCTGCGGTAAGTGCACTCCCTGCCGGGAGGGCACCTACTGGCTGGCGCAGATCTACCAACGGCTGGAACAGGGCGCAGCGGACCGATGCGATATCGACAAGCTGCTCGACATCTCCGACGCCATCCTGGGTAAGTCGTTCTGCGCGCTCGGTGACGGTGCGGCCAGCCCGATCATCTCCTCCATCAAGTACTTCCGCGACGAGTACCTGGCGCATCTGGACGGTGGTTGCCCGTTCGACCCGTATGCGTCGACGCTGTTCGCGGTGGAAGGGGCGGAGGCATGACGCTTGCCGGGCCGGCCAAGGAGACCACCCCCGTCGAGATGGTGTCCCTGACCATCGACGGCCATCAGGTCAGCGTGCCCAAGGGCACCCTGCTGATCCGGGCCGCCGAGCTGATGGGCATCCAGATCCCGCGGTTCTGCGACCACCCGCTGCTGGACCCGGTCGGCGCCTGCCGACAGTGCCTGGTCGAGGTGGAGGGGCAGCGCAAACCGCTGGCCTCGTGCACCGCGGTGGTCACCCCGGACATGGTGGTGCGCACCCAGCTGACCTCCGAGATCGCCGACAAAGCGCAGCACGGGGTGATGGAACTGCTGCTGATCAACCACCCGCTGGACTGCCCGGTCTGCGACAAGGGCGGGGAATGCCCGCTGCAGAACCAGGCGATGTCCAACGGCCGCAGCGACTCCCGGTTCACCGACGTCAAACGCACCTACCCGAAACCGATCAGCCTGTCCGCCCAGGTCCTGCTCGACCGGGAGCGCTGTGTGCTGTGCGCGCGCTGCACCCGGTTCTCCAATCAGATCGCCGGGGACCCGTTCATCGAACTGCTGGAACGCGGTGCGCTGCAACAGGTCGGCATCGCCGAAGGTGAGGCGTTCGACTCGTACTTCTCCGGGAACACCGTGCAGATCTGCCCGGTCGGCGCGCTCACCGGCACCGCCTACCGGTTCCGGGCCCGCCCCTTCGATCTGGTGTCGACGCCGAGTGTGTGCGAGCACTGCGCCTCGGGGTGCGCGCAGCGCACCGATCACCGGCGCGGAAAGGTGTTGCGGCGACTGGCCGGTGACGATCCGGAAGTCAACGAGGAATGGAACTGCGACAAGGGCCGGTGGGCCTTCACCTACGCCCGCGCACACGACCGGATCGCCACTCCGCTGATCCGGGACCCGGACGGGAGTCAGCGCCCGGCGTCCTGGTCGGAGGCGGTCGCGGTGGCGGTGCGTGGCCTGACCGCCGCGGCCGGGCGCGCGGGTGTGCTGGTCGGCGGGCGGGCCACCGTCGAGGACGCCTACGGCTACGCGAAGTTCGCCCGGATCATCCTGGACACCAACGACATCGACTTCCGGGCCCGGGTGCATTCCGCCGAGGAGGCCGATTTCCTGGCCCACGCGGTCGCCGGCCTGCCCCAATCGGTCAGCTACGCCGACATCGAATCCGCCCCGGCGGTGGTGCTGGCCGGGTTCGAGCCCGAAGAGGAATCCCCGATCGTGTTCCTGCGGCTGCGCAAGGCGGTCCGCAAGCACCGGTTGCCGGTGCTGTCGGTGGCCCCGTTCCGCAGCCGCGGGCTGCACAAGCTGGGTGGCCGGCTCGTCATGGCCGCCCCGGGCGGCGAGGCCGCCGCGCTGGACGGTCTGCGCGACGAGATTCCCTCCGGCGCACTGATTCTGGTCGGCGAGCGGCTGGCCGGCTCGCCGGGCGCCTACTCCGCCGCGGTCCGGTTGGCCGCGGCGACGGGTGCCCGGCTGGGCTGGGTGCCCCGGCGGGCCGGGGACCGGGGCGCGCTGGAGGCCGGGGCCGTCCCACATCTGTTGCCGGGCGGGCGGCCGGTCGCCGACGCCACCGCCCGCGCCGAGGTCGCCGCGGCCTGGCACGTCGAGCAGCTGCCGCCCGGACCGGGCCGCGACACCGCGGCCATCCTCGCCGCCGCGGCGTCCGGAGACCTACAGGCCCTGCTCGTCGGCGGCGTGGAGGTCGACGACCTGCCGGACCCGGAGACCGCGCTGGCGGCCCTGGACGCCGCGCCGTTCGTGGTCAGCCTTGAGCTGCGGCACAGCGCCGTCACCGACCGCGCCGATGTGGTGTTCCCGGTGGCATCGGTCGCCGAGAAGGCCGGCACCTTCCTGAACTGGGAGGGCCGGTACCGACCCTTCGGCGCGGCGCTGCCGCCCGCGGCCACCGCCGACATGCGGGTGCTCGCCGCGCTGGCCGACGAGGTCGGGGTGGATCTGGGCCTCACCGACGCGGCGACCGTGCGGGCCGATCTGGACCGGTTGGGCGGTTGGCCGGGGCCGCGCGCCGCCGCCCCGACCGTCGCGGCCGACCAGGTGGCTCGCACCGGGCCGGGCGAGGCGGTGCTGACCGGGTGGCGGATGCTGCTCGACGGCGGCCGGATGCAGGACGGTGAACCCCATCTGGCCGGCACGGCGCGCCCCGCGGTGGCGCGGCTGTCCGCGGCGACGGCCGAGGAGATCGGCTGCGCCGACGGTGATCCGGTGCGGATCTGGACCGAGCGGGGTGAGTTGCGGCTGCCGGTGGCGGTGACCGAGATGCCGGACCGGGTGGTGTGGGTGCCGCTGAACTCGGCGGGCCCGGTGCACCGCGTGCTGGGTGCGACCCCGGGTGCGATCGTGGGGATCGAAGCCGTGAACCGGCGAGAAGCCGAGCGGGATCTGGGCATGAACCGGCGAGAAGCGGAGCGGGATCTGGGCATGAACCGGCGAGAAGCGGAGCGGGATCGCCCATGAATATGCCTGATCTGAGCTCGTTCGGCCAGGACCCGTGGTGGCTGATGCTCGGCAAGTGCGTGGCCATCTTCGCTTTCCTGCTGTTGACCGTGCTGGTGGCCATCCTGGTCGAACGGAAAGTGCTGGGCCGCATGCAGATGCGGTTCGGGCCCAACCGGGTCGGGCCGTTCGGCCTGTTGCAGAGCCTCGCCGACGGCGTCAAACTCGCCCTCAAGGAGGGCCTCATCCCGGCCGGGGTCGACAAGCCCATCTATCTGCTGGCCCCGGTGATCGCGGTGATCCCGGCGATCATGGCGTTCGCGGTCATCCCGATGGGTCCGCTGGTGTCGGTGTTCGGGCACACCACCCCGCTGCAGCTCACCGACCTGCCGGTGGCGGTGCTCTACGTGCTGGCGGTCACCTCGGTCGGGGTGTACGGAATCGTGTTGGCCGGGTGGTCATCCGGGTCCACCTATCCCCTGCTCGGCGGGCTGCGGTCCAGCGCTCAGGTGATCTCCTACGAGATCGCGATGGCGCTGTCGTTCGTCGCGGTGTTCCTCTACGCCGGCACCATGTCCACCTCGGGCATCGTCGCCGCCCAGGACGGCATCTGGTTCGTGTTCCTGCTGCTGCCCTCGTTCCTGGTCTACGTCATCTCCATGGTCGGTGAGACCAACCGGGCGCCGTTCGATCTGCCCGAGGCCGAGGGCGAACTGGTCGGCGGCTTCCACACCGAGTACTCCTCGCTGAAGTTCGCGATGTTCATGCTCGCCGAGTACGTCAACATGACGACGGTGTCCGCGCTGGCCACCACCATGTTCCTCGGCGGCTGGCAGGCCCCGTTCCCGTTCAACCTGATCGACGGCGCGAACTCCGGGTGGTGGCCACTGCTGTGGTTCGTCGCCAAGGTGTGGACGTTCATGTTCCTGTACATGTGGCTGCGCGCCACGCTGCCCCGGCTGCGCTACGACCAGTTCATGGCGTTGGGCTGGAAGCTGCTCATCCCGGTGTCGCTGGGCTGGATCGTCGTCGTCGCCGTCGCCCGCACCGTCCGCGGCGCGGACTCGCCACTGTGGGTCAGCACACTGATCAGTCTCGCCGCGGTGGTGACCGTCGTGCTGGTGCTGCAGATCCGGCGGACCGTGCGGCGCAACGCGATCCCGGAGTTCACCCTGCCCGCCGACCCGGCTGCGCTCAGCGTGTATCCCGTCCCGCCCATCCCGGGCCCACCCCGCCGGCCGGTTCCGGCACCCGCACCGAGGGAGCACTCAGATGTCTAGGATCCGCGATGCGCTGGCCGGCTTCGGTGTCACGTTCAAGACGATGTTCAAGAAGCCGATCACCGAGCAGTACCCGGAGCAGCCCGGTCCCGTCGCCAAGCGCTACCACGGCCGCCACCAACTCAACCGGTACGCCGACGGGCTGGAGAAATGCATCGGCTGCGAGCTGTGCGCCTGGGCCTGCCCCGCCGACGCCATCTATGTGGAGGGCGCGGACAACACCGAGCAGCAACGCTTCTCACCCGGTGAGCGCTACGGGCAGGTGTACCAGATCAACTATCTACGCTGCATCGGCTGCGGACTGTGCATCGAGGCCTGCCCGACCCGGGCGCTGACCATGACCAACGATTACGAGATGGCCGACGACAACCGGGCCGACCTGATCTACGGCAAGGACAAGTTGTTGGCCCCGCTGGCCGACGGGATGACCCCGCCGCCGCACGCCATGGCCGCGGGCAGCACCGACGAGGACTACTACCGCGGGAACATCACCGCCGACGGACTGCTCCGGCACCCGGAGGCCGCGCAATGACCCTGACCGTGCTGGCCGTCGCGATCGACGGGGAACCGTTGGCCCGGACCTCCACCGGTGAGGCGGTGTTGTTCTGGATCCTGGGCGCGGTGATCCTCGGTAGCGCGATCGGAGTGGTGTCCGCGCCGAAGGCGGTGTACTCCGCGATCTTCCTGGCCATCACCATGATCAACCTGGCGGTGCTCTACATCGCGCAGGATGCGGTGTTCCTGGGCGTGGTGCAGGTGGTGGTCTACACCGGCGCGGTGATGATGCTGTTCCTGTTCGTGCTGATGCTGATCGGCGTCGACTCCTCCGAGTCGCTGGTGGAAACGATTCGTGGGCAGCGGATCTCGGCGATCTGTGTCGGTGTCGGATTCGGCATCCTGCTGATCGGTGCCATCGGCAACGCCTCGGTCAGCGGGTTCGTCGGGCTCGAGCAAGCGAACGGCGCCGGCAACGTCGAGGGCCTGGCGGTGCTGATCTTCACCCGCTACGTGTGGGCGTTCGAGTTGACCAGCGCCCTGCTGATCACCGCGACGCTGGGGGCGATGGTGCTGGCGCACCGGGAGCGGTTCGACCGGCGCAAGACCCAGCGGGAGCTGGCCGCCGAACGCTTCGCCCCGGGCGGGCACCCGACCCCGATGCCCAATCCCGGTGTGTACGCCCGGCACAACGCGGTCGACGTGCCGGCCCGGCTGCCCGACGGGACCGGCGCCCGCACCTCGGTGAGCTCGGTGCTGGTCCCCCGCGGCAGCGCACCGGAGGAGGTGCAATGAACCCGGCGAACTACCTGTTCCTGTCCGCCCTGCTGTTCACCATCGGCGCCGCCGGCGTCCTGCTGCGCCGCAACGCCATCGTCATGTTCATGTCCGTGGAGCTGATGCTCAACGCCGCGAACCTCGCGTTCGTGACGTTCTCCCGGATGCACGGTCACCTCGACGGGCAGGTGATGGCCTTCTTCACCATGGTCGTCGCGGCCTGCGAGGTGGTGGTCGGGCTGGCCATCATCATGGCGATCTTCCGGGCCCGGCGATCGGCGTCGGTCGATGCGGCCAGTCTGCTGAGGCACTGATGAGCGCCTGCGCGAAGAAGAGACAACACATGAGCGCCTGCGCGAAGAAGAGACAGCCCTGATGGACAACCTCACCTGGCTGCTGATCGCCCTACCGTTGACCGGCGCCGTTGTGCTGCTGCTCGGCGGCCGAGCCACCGACGCATGGGGGCACCTGCTCGGATTGGCCGCCGCGGCAGCATCGTTCGTCGTCGCCGCGGTGCTGTTCGTCGATCTGCTGGGCCGCGGCGCCGAGGACCGCACGGTGCACCAGAACCTGTTCTCCTGGGTGCCGGCCGGTGAGCTGCGCGTCGACTTCGGGTTGCAGCTCGACCAGTTGTCGATCTGCTTCGTGCTGCTGATCACCGGGGTCGGGTCACTGATCCACCTGTACTCGATCGGCTATATGAGCCACGACCCGGACCGCAGACGGTTTTTCGCGTACCTGAACCTGTTCCTGGCCGCCATGCTGCTGCTGGTGCTGGCCGACAACTACCTCGGCCTGTACGTGGGCTGGGAGGGCGTGGGCCTGGCCTCCTATCTGCTGATCGGGTTCTGGTCGCACAAACCGAGTGCCGCGACCGCGGCCAAGAAGGCGTTCGTCGTCAACCGGGTCGGCGACATGGGGCTCGCGGTGGCCTTGATGGTGATGTTCGCCGCCGCCGGAACCGTCTCCTACGAGGGGGTGTTCGCCGCCGCCCCGCAGCTGTCGAACGGCACGTTGAACGCCATCGGGCTGTTGCTGCTGCTGGCCGCGTGCGGCAAATCCGCGCAGGTGCCGCTGCAGTCCTGGCTGGGTGACGCGATGGAGGGCCCCACCCCGGTGTCCGCGCTCATCCACGCCGCCACCATGGTCACCGCCGGTGTCTACCTGATCGTGCGGTCCGGTCCGGTGTTCAACCTGGCTCCCGAGGCGCAGACCGCGGTCACCGTCGTCGGCGCGGTCACCCTGCTGTACGGGGCGGTCATCGGCTGCGCGAAGGACGACATCAAGAAGGCACTCGCCGCGTCGACGATGAGCCAGATCGGCTACATGGTGCTGGCCGCCGGGCTGGGCCCGGCCGGCTACGCGATCGCCATCATGCATCTGCTCACGCACGGGTTCTTCAAGGCCGGGCTGTTCCTGGGTGCCGGCTCGGTGATGCACGGCATGAACGACGAGACCGACATGCGCCGGTTCGGCGGGCTGCGGACCGTCATGCCGATCACGTTCGTCACCTTCGGGCTGGGGTACCTGGCCATCATCGGGGTGCCGCCGCTGTCGGGGTTCTTCTCCAAGGACGCCATCATCGAGACCGCCTTCGCCGCAGGCGGAGTCAAGGGACTGCTGCTGGGCGGTGCGGCCCTGCTGGGGGCCGGGATCACCGCGTTCTACATGACCCGGGTCATGCTGATGACGTTCTTCGGTGAGCGACGCTGGGCCGGATCGGGGGCGAGCGAAGCGACGGGGAATCAACACGCCACGCACCCGCACGAGTCCCCCGCCGTGATGACCGCACCCATGGTGATCCTGGCCCTCGGGTCCGTCGGCGCCGGCGCCCTGCTCGCCGTCGGCGGCGCGCTGGCGCACTGGCTGGAGCCGGTCGTCGGAACGCACGAGGCGCACCACGCGGTGCCGGTGTGGGTGATGACCACCATCACGCTGGCGGTGGTGGCCGTCGGCATCGGCGTCGCCTACCGCATGTACGCCACCCGGCCGGTGCCCGAGACCGCGCCGGCCGGTTCCGCGCTGACCGTGGCCGCCCGCCGGGACCTGTACGGCGACGCCTTCAACGAGCGGGTGTTCATGCGGCCCGGGGCAAAGTTCACCGCCGGCCTGGTCGAGATCGACGACGATGCGGTCGACGGTGTGGGCCGCGGCCTGGCCGCCGGTATCGCCGCCGCCTCGCAGCAGATGCGGCGCTGGCAGAACGGCTTCGCCCGGTCCTACGCGCTGTCCATGCTGGGCGGCACCGTTCTGGTGATCGGCGCAATCCTGGCGGTGAGGGTCTGGTGAACGGCATCGGGTGGTTGACAGCGCTGTGGGCGGTGCCGCTGCTGGGTGCCGTCGTGGTGATCCTGCTGCCCGGCAAGGTCGCCGCGAAGTACACCGCGCTGGGGGTCTCGGTCGTGGTGCTGGGTATGGCCGTGGCGCTGGCGGTGCGATTCGATCCGGCCGGCCCGCAGTTCCAGTTCGTCGAGGACTATCCGTGGATCCCGAGTTTCGGTACCGGCTACATCCTGGGCCTGGACGGGATCGCGCTGGCGCTGGTGGTGTTGACCGCGGTGCTGGTGCCGCTGCTGATCGTGGCCGGTTGGCACGACGGCGAGAACCGCAGCTTCGGCACCCGGTCGGTGCAGAGCTATCTCGCGTTGACGCTGGCCGTCGAGGGCATGGTGCTGATCTCGCTGGTGGCCCTGGACGTCCTGCTGTTCTACGTGTTCTTCGAGGCGATGCTCATCCCGCTGTACTTCCTGATCGGCGGGTTCGGCGGGGCGGGCCGCTCGGCCGCGGCGGTGAAGTTCCTGCTGTACAACCTGTTCGGCGGCCTGATCATGCTGGCCGCAGTCATCGGGCTGTACGTGGTGACCGCGGGCAGCGACCTCAACCCCGCGGGTGGCGGCACGTTCGACTTCCGTGCCATCGCCGCCGCGGTGGCCAACGGTGAGCTCAACGTCGACCCGGCGCTGTTGAACGCGTTGTTCCTCGGCTTCATGTTCGCATTCGCGGTGAAGGCACCGCTGTGGCCGTTCCACCGCTGGCTGCCCGACGCGGCCGTCGAATCCACCCCGGCCACCGCGGTGCTGATGATGGCCGTCGTCGACAAGGTCGGCACCTTCGGGATGCTGCGCTACTGCCTACAACTGTTCCCGGACGCGTCGAAGACCTTCCAGCCGTTGATCATCACGCTCGCGGTGATCGGCATCGTCTACGGCGCGGTCGTCGCGATCGGCCAGACCGATGTGATGCGGTTGATCGCCTACACCTCGATCTCGCATTTCGGGTTCATCATCCTGGGCATCTTCGTGATGACCAGCCAGGGTCAGGCCGGCTCCACCCTGTACATGGTCAATCACGGCCTATCCACCGCGGCGCTGTTCCTGATCGCCGGTTTCCTGGTGTCGCGCAGGGGAACCCGGCTCATCGCCGACTTCGGGGGTGTCCAGCGGGTCGCCCCGGTACTGGCCGGCACCTTCCTGGTGGCCGGGCTCGCCACCCTGTCGCTGCCCGGCCTGGCCCCGTTCATCAGCGAGTTCCTGGTCCTGATCGGCACATTCACCCGGTTCCCGGTGCTGGCGGTGATCGCGGCGAGCGCGCTGGTGCTCTCGGCGGTCTACATCCTGTGGGCCTATCAGCGGATGATGACCGGTCCGGTCACCCCCGGCAACGAGTCGGTGCGCGACCTGATCCCGCGTGAGCTGGCGGTGGTGGCGCCGCTGATCGCGCTGCTGCTGGTGCTCGGGGTGTATCCGAAACCGGCACTGGACGTGATCAACCCGGCGGTCACGCACACGCTGACCACCATCGACGTCCAGGACCCGGTGCCGGCCACGGCGGAAGGACCGACCCGATGAACATCCCGGCACCGGTCATCGAATACGGCCAGCTGTCACCGTTTCTCATCGTCCTCGGTGTCGCGGTGCTCGGTGTGCTGGTCGAGGCGTTCCTGCCGCGGCCCGCCCGCTACGCCGCCCAGCTGGTGCTGGCGCTGGGCGGGCAGCTCGCGGCGCTGGTGGCGGTGGTGGCGGTCTACACCGGGCTCGGCGGCTCCGCCGGTAACCCCGCCGCGGTGGGTTCGCTGGTGGTGGACCGGCCCGCCCTGTTCCTGCAGGGGTTGCTGCTGCTCATCGGCATCCTCGGGGTGGCGCTGATCGCCGAACGACGGATCGGCGCCGGCGATGAGGCGGGCCTGGACGGGTTCACCCCGCAGGCCTCCGCGGTGCCGGGCAGCGTCGCGGAGAAGGTCGCCGCCAAAGCGGTTGTGGCGCAGACCGAGATCTTCCCGCTGACGATGTTCGCCCTGGGCGGGATGCTGCTGTTCCCGGCCGCCGACGATCTGCTGACCATGTTCGTCGCCCTGGAGGTGCTCTCGCTGCCGCTGTACCTGATGTGCGGGCTGGCGCGGCGGCGGCGGCTGGTATCGCAGGAGGCGGCGCTCAAGTACTTCCTGCTCGGCGCGTTCTCCTCGGCGTTCTTCCTGTACGGGATCGCCCTGCTGTACGGCTATTCCGGCGGTTTCGGCCTCGACGACATCGCCGAGGCGGTGCGTACCGACCGCGGGGACACCGCCCTGGTGCTCGTCGGGGCCGGGCTGGTCGCCGTCGGGATCCTGTTCAAAGTCGGTGCGGTGCCGTTTCATTCCTGGATCCCGGACGTCTACCAGGGGGCGCCCACGCCGGTCACCGCGTTCATGGCGGCCGCCACCAAGATCGCCGCGTTCGGGGCGATGCTGCGCATCTTCTACGTCGCACTGCCCGGGCTGGCCGACGACTGGAAGCCGATGCTGTGGATCGTCGCGATCGCCACCATGGTGGTCGGCACCGTCACCGCGGTGTCGCAGAGCGACGTGAAGCGGATGCTGGCCTATTCGGCGGTGGCGCACACCGGGTTCATCCTCACCGGGGTCATCGCGCTCAACGGCGCCGGGGTGTCCGCGACGCTGTTCTATCTGTCCGCCTACGGTTTCAGCACCCTGGGCGCGTTCGCGCTGGCCGGTCTGGTGCGCCGCGCCGACGGCGAGGAGGAGACCACCCTGGCCCGGTGGGCGGGTCTGGGGCGTCGGCATCCGGTGGTGGGCGTGGTGTTCTCGCTGTATCTGCTGGCGTTCGCCGGCATTCCGCTGACCAGTGGCTTCGTCGGCAAGTTCGCGGTGTTCAAGGCCGCGGCCGAGGGTGGCGCGGCGGCCCTGGTGGTGATCGGGGTGATCGCCAGTGCGGTGGCCGCCTACTTCTATGTGCGGGTGATCGTGCTGATGTTCTTCACCGATCCGCCCGAGGACGCGCCGACCGTGGTGGCGCCCAGCGTGCTGACCTCGGGGGCCATCACCGTCACCGCAGCGGTCACCTTCGCCCTCGGTGCGCTGCCGCAGCCGCTGCTGGATCTGGTCGACCAGGCCCACCAGTTCGTCGGTTAGGTTCGCAGTATGAGCGACATACTCGCCGCCGATCACGGCGCCGTACGGGTGATCACGCTGAACCGCCCGCAGGCCCGCAATGCGTTGAGCCCCGACCTGATGCGCGCCCTGTACGACGCGTTACAGGCCGCCGACACCGATACCGAGGTGCGTGCGGTGGTGCTGACCGGGACGGATCCGGCGTTCTGCGCGGGCGTGGACCTCAAGGCCGCGGCGAGGGACGGGATGGGGTACTTCGAGGAGTTCCGGACGCGTAGTCCCATCACCGCGGTGCGGGAGATGCGCACCCCGGTCATCGGGGCCGTCAACGGCGCCACCTTCACCGGCGGGCTGGAGATCGCCCTGGGCTGCGACTTCCTGATCGCCTCCGAGCGGGCCGTCTTCGCCGACACCCATGCGCGGGTCGGCATCCTGCCCGGCGGCGGGATGACCGCGCGGCTGCCGCAGGTGGTCGGGCTGGCGATGGCGCGGCGGATGTCGATGACCGGGGAGGTGATCGACGCCGTGCGCGCCGAGCGGATCGGGTTGGTCACCGAGGTCGTCGCGCATGACCGGCTGCTGGCCCGCGCGCTGGAGTTGGCCGGGCAGGTGGCCGACGTGCCGGGGCCGACGATGCTGGGCCTGAAAGAGATCTATACCGAGGGTGCCGCGGCGGTGATCGATCCGGCGCTGGCGGCCGAGCAGCGCATCGCGTACGCCCAGCAACGCGACTTCGACGGGCTCGGGGACCGGTTCCGGGCGGTGACCGCGCACAACAAGACCCAGATCGGCGGGCGCCGAGACTGACGAGACGGTGGGGTTTGCCCGGGCCTGCTACGCCCGTCCGTCCGGTTGGGCGGGAGACAGGACGCCATGGACGACGATCGCGGTGGTCTGATCGACCCAGGTGTCGTCGAGGTCCCGGCCGGGGGTCAGCAGCATCCGCAGCAGGGTCGCCCCGCCGATCAGCTCGATGAGCCGTTGCGGGTCGACGCCCGCGTGCACCTCGCCGCGCTGCACCGCGTGTTCCAGGCGCAGGCGCACCACCTCGAACAGGCCGGTGAACCGGTTCATCACCCGGTCATTGAGATCGGGGTCGGCGGCCATATCCGCGATCACCCCGGGCAGGGCGGCGCGCACCACCGGGCTGGTGAACACCGCACCGGCGGCGGCGATCATCTCCCGCACGTCGCCGGCGATGTCGCCCTCGGGCAGCGCGAGCCCGGTCGGGGCGGTGGGGAACGCGGCCTCGTGCACCAGTTCGGCCTTGCTGGACCAGCGCCGGTACAGGGCCGTCTTGGTGGTGCCCGCGCGTTCGGCGACCGCGGCCATGGTCAGATTCGAATAGCCGATCTGGACAAGCAGTTCCGCGGTCGCGGCCAGAATGGCGGCATCGATCCGCGGGTCGCGCGGACGCCCGGCGCCCTTGTCAACCGGTGGCAACTCTGCTTTCATACCGCTACCCACCGTATCGTAATTGGGGCCGGAAGGAACTATCGTGGCGAAGCAACCGGCGGTCGAAGACGTCAGCCGACTCCAGCACTCCAGCCGAGACACCGACGCCCTGCCGGAGCTGCTGTCCGGCTGGCTGGCCAACCAGTTGCCCGAGCGCGAGCCCCCGGTCGTCACCATCGAGAGCGGTGTCGACGCCAACGGTATGTCCTCGGAGACCATCCTGCTGACCGCCCGCTGGGGCACCGACGAGCAGCGCCTGGTGGCCCGGGTGGCCCCCACCGCGCAGGACGTCCCGGTGTTCTCCTCCTACCGACTGGACCACCAGTTCGAACTGATGCGCCTGGTCGACGAACTCACCGACGTCCCGGTGCCGCGGGTCCGCTGGATCGACGCCACCGGCGAGCTGCTGGGCACCCCGTTCTTCCTGATGGACCGCGTCGACGGTGTGGTGCCCCCGGACGTCATGCCCTACACCTTCGGTGACAACTGGTTCGCCGACGCCGCGCCCGAGGACCAGCGCCGCCTGCAGGACGCCACCGTTCAGGTGCTGGCCCAGCTGCACTCGATTCCCGATGCCGCACAGCGGTTCTCCTTCCTCCTCGAGGTCGACCCGCCCGGTGACACCCCGCTGCGGCGGCACTTCGGCTGGCTCAAGGAGTGGTACGAGTTCGCGGTGCCCGACATCGGCCGCTCGCCGCTGGTCGAGCAGGCGCTGGCCTGGCTGGAGGACCACTTCCCCACCGAGACCGCGGCCACCACCCCGGTGCTGGCCTGGGGCGACTCGCGCATCGGCAACGTGCTCTACGAGGACTTCGCCCCAGTCGCGGTGTTGGACTGGGAGATGGCCACCGTCGGCCCGCGGGAGCTCGATGTGTCGTGGATCATCTTCGCCCACATGGTGTTCCGGGAGCTCGCCGGCCTGGCCGGACTGGAAGGCCTGCCCGCGGTGCTGCGCGAGGAGGATGTCCGCGCCACCTACGAACGGCTGACCGGCGTGACGCTGGGCGACCTGCACTGGTTCTACATCTACTCCGGGGTGATCTGGTGCTGTGTGTTCATGCGCACCACGGCCCGGCGGGTGCACTTCGGCGAGATGGAGGCCCCCGAGGACGTGGAGTCCGCGTTCTACCACGCGTCGCTGCTGCGCCGGCTACTCGATACGGCGGGCGGGAGCGAAGCGACCCGGGGAGATAGGGAGGAGTCCTGATGCTCGGACCGATGGATGAGTTTCCGGTACACCAGGTTCCGCAGCCGATCGCCTGGCCGGGGTCCTCGGACCGCAACTTCTACGATCGCTCGTACTTCAACGCCCATGACCGCACCGGGGACATCTTCGTCATCACCGGCATCGGGTACTACCCCAACCTCGGGGTGAAGGACGCCTTCTTCCTCGTCTCCCGCGACAATGTGCAGACCGCGGTGCACCTGTCCGATGCCATCGACCAGGACCGGCTGAACCAACACGTCAACGGATACCGGGTGCAGGTCGACGAACCGCTGCACCGGCTGCGGATCACCCTCGACGAGACCGACGGCATCGCCGCCGATCTCACCTGGACCGGGCTGTTCGACGCGGTGCAGGAGCAGCGCCACCTGATGCGCCAGGGCAACCGGGTCACCCTGGACGCACAGCGCTTCGCCCAGTTGGGCTCCTGGAGCGGCCATCTGGAGATCGACGGGGAACGCATCACGGTCGACCCGTCGACCTGGATCGGGTCCCGGGACCGGTCCTGGGGTATCCGCCCGATCGGTGAGCCCGAACCGCCGGGCCGGCCCGCGGACCCGCCGTTCGAAGGCATGTGGTGGCTGTACGTGCCGATGGCGTTCGACGACTACTCCATCGTGCTGATCATCCAGGAGGCGCCCGACGGGTTCCGGTCCCTCAACGACTGCACCCGGATCTTCTCCGACGGCCGCGTCGAGCAGCTCGGCTGGCCGCGGGTGAAGATCCACTACCGGTCCGGGACCCGTATCCCCACCGGCGCCACCATCTCGGCAACCACAGCCACCGGATCCGACTTGCGCTTCGAGGTGGAATCCAAACTGGCCGTGCCGATTCACGTCGGCGGCGGCTACGGCGGGGACGCCGACTGGATCCACGGGGTGTGGAAGGGCGAGAAGTTCACCGAACGGCTCAGCTACGACATGACCGATCCGGCGATCATCGGGCGCGCCGGGTTCGGCGTCATCGACCACGTCGGCCGCGCGGTCTGCACCGAGGGCGACGCCGCCCCGGTCGAGGGCTGGGGACTGTTCGAACACGGTGCGCTGGGCCGGCACGACCCGTCCGGGTTCGCCGACTGGCTCACCGTCGCCCCCTGAGCGTCGACGACCTGCCGAGCAGACGCGAATGGCCGCATTTTCGGCGTGTTTTGCGGCCTTTCACGTCTGCTCGCGGGAGAAGGTGACTCAGGCCCCGGCGCGCAGCGGGGTGGACGCCTCATCCGCCGCCGCACCGGGCCGACCGGCCTGTACCCGCCCGAAGACCATCGACTCCTCGATCCGGTCGAAGCGGTGGTCCACCGCGTCGAGGGCCCAGTTGTGCCGCACGTTCCACGGCCGCTTGGTCCCGGACTTGGGCAGGGCGTGCAACGCGCGCCGGACGTAGTTGGCCTTGATGTCCCAGGCCGGTTTCTCCGCGATGGCCGTCGAGCCGAGGTGCGGGTAGGCGTGGGTGTAGCCGTGAGACCCCATGTACGCCAGCAGTTTTGCCACTGCCTTGGCGGTCATGTCGGCCCGCAGCGTCCACGAGG
Source organism: Mycolicibacterium aurum (assembly GCA_900078775.1). Classification (GTDB taxonomy): domain Bacteria; phylum Actinomycetota; class Actinomycetes; order Mycobacteriales; family Mycobacteriaceae; genus Mycobacterium; species Mycobacterium aurum_A. The sequence continues at coordinate 672,541 of LT549889.1, read as the reverse complement.
CGTTGGTGTAACCGATGCACCACGCCATGTTCGGCACGTCTTCGAGCAGGTACTCCTTGTAGACGTAGCGGTCGGTGGGGTCCACCCGCTCCCCGTCGACGTGCAGTTCGATGCCACCGAGGGCCTGTAGCTGCAGCCCGGTCGCGGTGACGATGATGTCGGCGTCGATCCGGTTCCCGGATTGCAGCACGATGCCCTCGGCGTCGAAGTGGTCGATGTGATCGGTCACCACCTCGGCCCGCCCGGCGCTGATGTGGGTGAACAGATCCCCGTCGAGCACCAGACACATCCGCTGATCCCACGGGTTGTAGCGCGGCTTGAAGTGGACGTCGACCGGGTAGCCGGCGGGCAGTTCCTTCTTGTTCGCCGCCCGGATCATCTTGCGGCCGAGCTTCGGTGCGGCCCGGAAGAACACGTAGTACAGGTAGTGCATCCAGGCGTTGCGCAGCCGCACCACCGGGTGGGCGATCTTGCGCGGCAGTGCCTTTCGGATGGCGTTCATCACCATCGGGACGGCGGGCATGGACATCATGTAGGTCGGTGAGCGCTGCAACATCGTCACCGTGGCGCCGTTCTCGGCCAACGCCGGGACCAGGCTGATCGCGGTCGCGCCGCTGCCGATCACCGCGACCCGTTTGCCGGCGTAGTCGAGGTCCTCGGGCCAGAACTGCGGGTGCACGACGGTGCCGGCGAAGGACTCGATACCGGGGAACTCCGGGGTGTAGGCCTCGTCGTAGTTGTAGTAGCCGGTGCCGAAGAACAGGAACCGGCAGCGATGCGTGCGGGCCTGCCCGCCGGATTCGGCGTGCACGGTCCAGGTGTCGGTACCCGAATCCCAGTCCACCGAGGACACCTTGGTGTCGAAGCGGATGTGGCGGTCGATGCCGTGTTTGCGGGCGGTCGCGGTGAGGTAGTCGCGGATGTCGCCGCCGTCGGCGACGAACTCCCTGCGGGTCCACTCCTCGTACGGGTAGCTGAGCGTGAAGATGTCACTGTCGGAGCGAATACCCGGATAGCGGAACAGGTCCCAGGTGCCTCCGATGCGCTGCCGGCGTTCCAGGATGGTGTAGCTCAGGCCCGGGTTGCGCTGATGGATCCGGTAGGCGGCGTTGATCCCGGAGATACCGGCCCCGATGATGAGGACGTCGCTGTAGTCGGTCTGCGCGCTGGGCGCCGCATCGGCAGCGTCGTGCTGGTAGGTCATCGGACAACCTCCTTGTGGTCCTGCTCCGTACCAACCACCTTAGGTCGTCCGGTGGGCAGCGCGTCAACGATCTGCGCGAGTAGCTCCACTTCGATGGGTCCGGGCTGGTAGATGCATATCTGGTCGGAGATTCCGTCGACCCGGTCGCGGATGCGGGCGGCCACCTCGGCCGGGCTGCCGCAGGCCGCGATGGTGTGCAGCACGTCGTCGTCGATCAAGTCCGCCATCTCGGCCCACCGGCCCTGCTTGGACAGGGCGTTGAGCTCGGGCTGCAGGTCGCCCCAGCCGTGGATGTCGAGCACCGGGCGGTAGGCCGGCGTGGACCCGTAGAACGCCAGCAGCCGCCGGGTCGCGGCATGGTCGGGGTTGGTGTCCGAGCTGACCGAGACGATGATCTCCGGCACCACCGCGAGGTCGGCGCGGGTGCGCCCGCCGGCGGCCAGCCCGTCGTCCACGGCGGCCATGGTCACCTCGTGCAGGAACCGTTTGGTCCCGAACGGCATCACCAGCAGACCGTCGGCGTGTTGGGCGGTGGCCTTGGTCAGCCGGGGTCCGAGCGCCCCGACGTAGATCGGCGGCGGACCGTACGGGTTGTCACGCGGGGTGAACGTCGGGGTCATCAGGGTGTGCCGGTAGTACTCGCCGCGGAACTGCAGGCGCTCACCGGTGGACCAGGTGTCGAAGATGGCCCGCAGCGCCGCGACCAGTTCGGTCATCCGGGCCACCGGGCGGTCGAACTCGGCGCCGAAGCGTTTTTCGATCTGGGTCCGGATCTGGGTGCCCAACCCGAGAGTGAACCGGCCCTGGCTCAGGATCTGATGGTCGATCGCCTGATGGGCGAGGTGAATCGGGTTGCGCGGGAAGGCGATTGCCACGTTGGTCAGCAGATCGAGGCCGCCGACGGTGGCGGCCAGGGTCAGTGGGGTGAACACGTCGTGCGGGCCTTCGAAGGTGAACACCCCGCTCGCACCCGCCTCGCGGAGCGCGGTGGCCCGCTCGATGGCGCCGACGGGTCCGAACAATGCGGTCATCACCTTCACAGCGCCACACCCTAACGCGACTTGCGCAGCGGAAACCGGACCAATTGCGGTTATAACTGCACAAATCACGGAAGACTGGGCGTTGTGACCGATGTGATCGTGGTGGGGGCGGGTTTCGCGGGGCTGTCCGCGGCGCGGGAATTGACCGAACGCGGATACCAGGTCGTGGTGCTGGAGGGCCGCGACCGGGTCGGGGGCCGCTCGTACACGGCGACGGTGGCCGGTGTCCCGGTCGATCTCGGGGCGACGTTCGTCGGCCCCACCCAGGACGCCGTCATCGCACTGGCCGCCGAACTGGGCTGCCCGACGGTGCCGACCTACAGTCGCGGCAAGAACCTGATCCGCTGGCACGGCCGGGTCCGGTCCTACCGCAGCACCATCCCCAAGCTGTCGCTGATCGAGTTGCTCGACGTGTCCCGCATCCAGTGGCGGTTCGACCGGCTGTCCCGCCAGATCCCGGTGACCGAACCGTGGACCGCCCCGGCCGCTCACCGGCTGGACCAGAAGAGCCTGGAGGACTGGCTGCGGGATGCGAGCGCGAGCGCCTCGACCCGCAACCTGATGGCGATCATGGCGCGGGTGACCTGGGGCTGCGAACCCGCGGACCTGTCCATGCTGCACGCGGTGCGCTACGTGAAGGCGGCCGGCGGGCTGGGCCGGATGCTCGACGTCGAGGGCGGCGCCCAGCAGGACCGCTTCCCGGGCGGCACCCAGCAGATCGCGCTGCGGATGGCCGAGCGGCTCGGTGACCGGGTGCTCACCGACGCCCCGGTCCGCCGGATCGCCCGGGACGGCTCCGGCTACACCGTCGATTCGGAGCAGGGCCGACACACCGCCCCGGCGGTGGTGCTGGCCGTCGCACCGGCCCACCGCGCCGCGATCACCTTCGACCCGCCGCTGCCCGCCGGGTATACGGAGCTGGCCGCGCACTGGCCGCAGGGCATGCTCAGCAAGGCCTACGCCGTCTACGACACCCCGTTCTGGCGGGCCAACGGCTGCTCAGGGGAGGCGCTGTCCGACGAAGGCCCGGTGTTCATCACCTTCGACGTCAGCCCCGGCGAAGATATCCAGGACGGGCCCGGCATCCTGCTCGGGTTCGTGGACGCCCGCAACTTCGACGCCCTCGCCCCGGAGGTGCGCCGCGAGCGGGCGCTGGCCGGGTTCGCCACGTTGTTCGGGGACAAGGCCGCCCACCCCATCGACTATCTCGATCACTGCTGGGGCACCGAGGCGTTCGCGCCGGGCGGCCCCACCGCGGCCGTCCCGCCCGGCTCCTGGGTCGCCCACGGCGAGCACCTGCGGGCGCCGGTCGACGGGATCTTCTGGGCTGGTACCGAAACAGCCGACCGGTGGACCGGGTTCCTGGACGGCGCGGTGCGGTCCGGGCAGCGCGTGGCCCTCGAGGTGGCCGCCTACCTCAAGAGCTGAGCCGCTGCGGCGCAATCGATTCGGCGAGTGCGCGCAGCTTCTGGTTCACCTGGTCCGGGCATTCCAGGATGGCGCAGTGCCCGCCGGACATCTCGGCGAACTCGGCGAGATTCGGCGCGTGGTCAGCGATGTGGCGGGCCGAGTTGAGCGGCAGCAGACGGTCCTTGCGGCTGCCGATCACCAGCGTCGGGACGGTCAGGTTCTCCAACGAGATGTGCTGGCGGTCAAGGCTGCTCACCAGCACGCGGGCCCAGCCGCCGCGGCCCACCCGCGGCGTCGAGGTGAACAACTGATAGACGAACTCCGACACCGACGGATCGGCGTCCGGGCCCACCGCGACATACTTGACCAACCGCTTGTTGGCCACCCCGGCGGCCCCGGGCAGCGGGAGCCCACCGAAGGTCCGGATCGCGGTGCCGGCCGCGAGGACCCGCGGGCCCGACAGCGGCTGCGGCACCGGCAGCACGTTGACGTTGCGCAACAGATCGCCGGTGGTGGTGTTGATCAGGGCGACCGCATCGGCGACCCGGTTGACCCGGTGCGGGTAACGCTGCGACCACGAGGTGATGGCGATGCCGCCCATCGAGTGCCCGCCGATCAGAGCCTTCTCCCCCGGCGCCAGCGTGGTGTCCAGCACGGCGTCCAGGTCGGCGGCCAGATGGTTGAGGCTGTAGCGGTGCCGACCGCGCGGCGTCTCGCTGCGGCCGTGGCCACGGTGGTCGTAGGCGATGACGCGGTAGTCACCGGCCAGATCGGCGATCTGGTGCGCCCAGACCTCGATTGCGCAGGTGATGCCGTGCGCCAGGACGATCGGATAGCCGTTCTCGGGGCCGAAGACCCGGGCGTGCAGCCGGGTGCCGTCGGCGGACCGGACCTCGACATCCCGGCCCGGGGGTAGCGGTGGCCGCGCCATTGCTCGCTCCAATCGTCGGCGTCATTGCCTGAAACTGAGCTTAACTCCCGGTGAGCAGAACCGGTTTGATTACCGTGCCGTTTCTGGCGTCCGTCCACGCCCGGTCGAAGTCGTCGAATGTGTAGGTGCTCACCAGCTTCTGCAGCGGCAGCTCCCCAGACTCGAACAACTGCACCAGTTGCGGGACGAACACGTGCGGGTCGCTGTCGCCCTCGACCACCCCGCGCACCGTCAGCCCCTTGGCCATGATCAGCACGACCGGCAGTTCGGCGGTCATCGCCCCCAGCCCGAGCAGGGCCAGGGTGCCGCGCGCGGCGAGCACCCCGACCGCGGCGGCGATGACGTCCGGGCGGGCGGTGGTGTCCACCGCGGCGGCGACGCCCCCGGTGAGCTCCAGGACCCCGGCCGCGGCGTCGGTGGCGGTCGGGTCGATGGTGGCTGTGGCGCCCAATTCGGCTGCCAGCAAGCGGCGTTCGGCGATCGGGTCGACGGCGATGATGGTCCTCGCCCCGGCGATCCGGGCACCCATCACCGCGGACAGGCCGACCGCGCCGGCACCGAACACCACCACGCTGTCCGGTGCGCCGAGCACGTTGAGCACCGCGCCGACCCCGGTCTGCACACTGCAGCCCAGCGGCGCGGCCAGCGCCGGGTCGATGCCCTCGGGCAGCGGGACCGCGTTGCGGCTGCCGGCGATCGCGTGGGTCGCGAAGCTGGACTGCCCGAAGAATCCGCCCGCGATCGGCGCGCCGTCCAGGCGCAGCGCGCTGCTCTCGTCGCGGCGGCCGCCGCGCATGTTCAGGTTGGTCGACTGATCGCAGTACGCGGGCCGGTCGGTGGCGCAGTATCCGCAGCTCCCGCAGCTGGCGAAGGTGAGCACCACCGGCTCGCCGACGGCCCGGGTGGCCTGCGGCCCGACCGCGACCACGGTGCCCGCCCCTTCGTGCCCGAACACCATCGGGACCTTGGCGAACCGGGCGGCCACGCTGATATCGGTATGGCAGATCCCGACGGCGTCGATGCGGACCAGCACCTCGTCACCGACCGGCTCACGCAGTTCCACGTCGGTGAGCTGCGGGTCCTGTCCGGCCTCGCGGAGCACCGCGGCACGTGCCTTGATCATCGACGGATGTTAAATGGTGTCTCATGCGCGCCATTCAGATACCCCGGTTGGACGGTCCCGACGCCGCGGAGCTGGTGAACATCGACGAACCCGCCGCCGACGGCGTGGTCATCGATGTGCACGCCGCCGGGGTGGCCTTCCCGGATGCCCTGCAGACCCGGGGGCTCTACCAGTACAAGGCCCCGCTGCCCTACGTCCCGGGCGCCGAGGTCGCCGGTGTGGTGCGCAGCGCGCCGGCCGATTCCGGGTTCGCGGCCGGGGACCGGGTGGCCGGGCTGTGCATGTTGACCGGTGGGATGGCCGAGGTGGTGGCGCTGCCGCCGGAGCGGGTGTTCGCGCTGCCGGACAATGTGTCCTTCGAGGCCGGCGCGGGGGTGTTGTTCAACGATCTGACCGTGCACTTCGCGCTGCGCACCCGCGGCCGGCTGGCCCAGGGCGAGACGGTGCTGGTGCACGGCGCCGCCGGTGGCATCGGCACCTCGACGCTGCGACTGGCCCCCGCGTTCGGGGCGAGCCGGGTGATCGCGGTGGTGAGCACCGAGGAGAAGGGCGAGATCGCCCGGGCCGCCGGGGCAACGGATGTGGTGCTCGCCGACGGGTTCCGGGATGCGGTCGGCGAGCTCACCGGTGGCCGGGGGGTGGACATCGTGCTGGACCCGGTCGGGGGTGACCGGTTCACCGATTCGCTGCGCTCGCTGGCCCCGGGCGGGCGGCTGCTGGTGGTCGGGTTCACCGGCGGCGAGATCCCCACCGTGAAGGTGAACCGGTTGCTGCTCAACAATGTCGACGCGATCGGCGTGGGCTGGGGCGCCTGGGCGGGCACCCACCCGGGCTATCTGGCCGAGCAGTGGGCCGAGCTGGCGCCGCTGCTGGCCTCCGGCGCGGTCAGCGCCCCCGAGCCGATCGTGTATCCGCTGGAACGCGCCGGTGCGGCCATCGCGTCGCTGGAGAACCGGACCGCCAAGGGCAAGGTCGTGCTCAAGGTCCGTTAGCGATTTCACCCGGGGACGGGCAGGATCAGCCGCGAACCCGCCCCGATGGTGTGGGTGGAGCGCAGCAGCCGGTCGGCCGACCACACCGGTTCCCCGGTGCCCGGATTGCGGGCATACCGCGGGTGACAGCCCCCGGCGATCGCCACCCGGATACGGGCCCCGGCGCCGAACCGGTGCGCGATCGGGTCGAGCTCCAACGTCAGCGGTTGCGCATCGCCGGGCGCGCGGCTGAGGTAGCCGTCGCTGACGTTGCGGGACCGGCCGTCCGCGCCGACCTCGCTGATCCGCACCCACACATCGGCCCAGCCGGTATCGCTGCTGTGCACCAATTCGATCCGCGGGACCCCGATCACCTCCAGCGCCTCGGGCAGCGCCGGGCCGGTGAAGGTGACGACGTCGCCGCGGGCGGCCAGCCCGGTGTCGTCGTGGTAGCCGTTCGGCGTGAACAACATCCGCCCGCCCAGTGTCGGGGTCGGGTCGTGCGGGTCGAACACGAACCGGGCCAGGGCCTCCGCACCGCTGACGGGTGCGTCCCCGAGTCGCGCCCGGGGCCGCAGGTGCAGCACCCGCTCCGTTGCCGGGGGCGGCCAGGCGGGCAGCTCCCGCCAGCCCGCGCCGCCGGTCACGCAGACCCGCACACCGGGCCGGCGCTCCCCGTCCAACCAGCGCAACGTCTCGCGCAGCACCTCCCCGCCGCCGTCGCCGTGGGTCCACGGGCCGACCACCAGGGCCGGCTCGCGACCACGGTCGGCCAACTGCCGGTACTGGTCCAGGGTCTGGGTCAGGAAGACGTCCTGCCAGCCGGACATCAGCAGCACCGGGACGTCGACCCGGTCCAGCGCATGCCCGAGCCGCACCGGATGCCAGTACGGGTCGGCCAGGTCGGGGGTGCGCAGCCAGGGTTCGTGCCAGGGGGCGCGGTCGGCGAACATGCGGGCGCCGGCCGCACTCAGCGGCACCATCCGCAGCGGCCGGGCCAGCCGCCGCGGCATGCCGGCCATCCGGATCAGCGCCCGCACCGAGCCGCCGTCCTCCTGGCGGGCCAGCTGGAAGCTCCAGGCCAGGTGATCGGCGAGGACGAACGTGCCGGTGCCCCAACCGGATTGCGCCAGATCATGCGGCGCCATGGCGATCACCGAGGTGCTCAGCTCCGGTGGCGGGTCGGCCAGCAGCGCCCACTGGGTGAACCCCAGGTACGACGAGCCGACGGTCGCGAACCGCCCGTCGAACCACGGCTGTTCCCGCATCCAGGCCACCGTGTCGGCGGCGTCCTCGGTTTCGGAGCGTCCCGGGTCGAACTCTCCTTCGGAGCCGAATGTCCCTCGGACGCTCTGGATCACGACACGGTATCCACGCTCGGCGTAGATGCCGGCGATCACCGACGACGGCAGATTGGCGCGCCCGTAGGGGGTGCGGATCAAGACCGTGCCGGCTGCGTCGGTGACCGGCACATGCAGATCGGTGCGCAACCGGACACCGTCGCGCATCGGCACCGGGAGATCACGGGTCACCCGGTAGTCGGTGCTCGGCGGGGACAACCTCAGTCGTCGGCACACCGCGCGGGTGGCCAGGCGGACGATCGGCCCGGGTCTGGTGTCATCTGTGCTCGGCATCGCCGTCCATTGTGACCGAGGCTTTGTTGCGGAAGGGGCACGAAAGCCGGGACCGGCGGCGCGCACCGGCGCCGGTGGCCTACCTTCGTGTCATGCGCAGTTCTGTGTTCGGCGGCCTGACCGCCCTCGCCGTGTCCTCAGCCGCTCTGCTGGGGGCCGCACCGGCGGGGGCCGACCCGGGCCCGGCGGGAGCCGACCCGAACAGCGAGCGGGCCTATGTGAACGCGCTCACCGTGGCGGGCTTGATCCCGAAGTTCTACACCGAGACCACCGCGCTGGAGAGCGCCGGCAACCTGTGCGCCACGATGGACACCGGGGTGGACCAGTTGTCGGTCGTCGACACCGTGATGGCCACCGATTCGGTGCCCGAGGACGTCGCGTCGTTCGTCGTGGGAACCGCCACGATCGCGTTCTGCCCCGAGCACTCGATGAGTTCCGCCCCGAGCATCTGACCAACGGTCAGCGCGCGCCGACCTCCAGGCCGCGCTTGACCTCGAGGCGACGCAGTTTGCCCGAGGAGGTCCGGGGCAGCGACCCGGGTTTGACGAACACCACGTCGGCGGGGACCACCCCGCAGCCCGAGGCGACCTGCTGCATGAGCGCGGCGCGGGCTCCGGGCTCGTCGGGCCCGCGGAATTCAGCGGTGACGACCAGGCCGGGCCGGATGGAGCCCTCCCCGACGCCGACGGCCACGACCGCACCCTCCCGCACCCCGGGCACCTGGGCGGCGATCCGCTCCACCTCGGCCGGGAAGATGTTGCGCCCGGCCACGGTGATGATCTCCTTGGCCCGACCGCAGACCACCAGGCCGCCGTCCACGAAGTAGCCGAGATCGCCTGTGCGGAACCATTCGTCGGCGCCGAGCGGGGTGTGCCCGAGGTATCCCGACATCATCGAGGTGCCGCGGATGGCGATCTCGCCGAGTTCACGTCCGGCGACCTCGGTGACGCCCTCGGTGCTCTCCACCGGCTCGATGCGCACCTCCATGCCGGGGATCGCCTCGCCCAGGACGGCGTGCCGGCGCGGTGCGCTGCCGTCCTCGGTGGTGAACACCGTCTCGTCCACCTGCATACCGACGCCGGGGGTCGGAACCGTTACCGCGCAAGTGGATTCGGCCATGCCGTAGGACGGGGACAGCGCTGCGGCATCGAAGCCGAAGCGGGCCATCTCGATGGCGAAGCGTTCTGTCAGTTCGCAGTCCACCGGTTCGCCGCCGTTGAGGGCGAAGCGCAGCGCGGACAGGTCGACGTCGGTGACCCGACGCGAGTACTTGCCGATCATGCCGTAGGCCATGTTCGGCGCGGCGGTGACCGAGGTGCGGCTCTCGCTCAGCCAGTTCAGCCAGCGGAACGGGGAGGCCTGGAACGCCGAGGTGGGGGCCTGCCAGACGTCGTTGCCGGCCAGCGCGCCGGCGAGCAGGAAACTCAGCCCCATGTCGTGGTACAGCGGCAGCCAGGAACATCCGATGTCGCCGGGCCGGATGCCGATCCGCTGGTTCAGCCCGCCGATGTTGGCCAGCACCGAGGGCGGCGGAAGTTGCACGGTCTTGGGCGATCCGGTCGACCCGGCGGTGCCCTGCAGGATGGCCACCGGTGCCGGCAGGCAGGGCAGGCGCAGGCTGTTGGAGCGCTGCGGATGGGCCACCGCGGCGAGGTCGACGACCGCCGGATCCTGCTCGGCGAGAGCCAGTTTCTCCAGGTAGGCGCCCTGGCTGCCGATCCGGCCGGCCGCGATCCCGCGGAACCGGGCCACGGTGGCCTGCGCCCACTGCGCGGTGTCGGCGCCGCGGATGGGTCCGGGCAGGATGGACACCGCCGACCCGGCCAGGAAGGCGCCGATGACCGCGGAGATGAGTTCGGCGGTCGGCTCGCCCACCAGGCCGAGGCAGCGGACGTTCTCGTTGAGCAGATGGTCGGCCACGTTCTCGGCGCGGGTGTAGATCTCCGGCCACGGGTGGCGGGTCCACTGACCGTCAGCCAGCAACACCAGATCGTTGCCACTGGCAGTCAATGACTCGGCCAGCGCGGACGCCAGAGGATTCACCATGAGTGGAAACTATAGGACCTATGCTCGTGGTGGTTCCCCAGCTCAACGCCGGTGACAATTTGACATGCGAACGGTGGTTGTGCCCAATTCGGCGACCCGTCGCGTACCGCAGCCCGGCGAGTGTCGGTCGCTGAGGAATCACTCAGCAACGATGACGGGTGCCACCGCGTCCGGTGGCCTCATCTCGGGTGCAGGGCTCTGCCAGGCTGTACCGGTGGGCACCGGAACCGAACGCGACCGCGACGAATCGGGACGGCCGCACAACACGCGGCCCCGAGACGCCCTCGGCAGGCCGCTGCCCTACGGCACCGCAGGCGTGCCGCGCGTACCCGAGGACCTGCTGCTGGCACCCGCGGAGAGCCTCGCGTACGCCCAGGACCTGCTCGACCGCGGCCAACCGTTCAATGCACACGAAGTCCTGGAGTCGGCCTGGAAGACCGGCCCCGAGGCCGAGCGGCCCCTGTGGCAGGGCCTGGCCCAGTTGGCCGTCGGCGTCACCCATGTGCGGCGCGGCAACCTCGCCGGTGGCGCGGCCCTGCTGCGGCGGGCGTCGTCACGACTCAGCGAGGCGGCTCCGGCCCCCTACGGCATCGATACGTCCGGGCTGATCGCGCAGGCGGATGCGCTGGCCGGCGACCTGGAAGCCGGCCACGAGCCCAGCCCGGACCGGTTGCGGATAAGACTCACCGGCACTGGATAGGCTGAGCATTCGGCACGACGTAGGAGCGGCTCATGGTCACCCTGGACCGCCTGGTGAATGTGCTGGGCAGCTACGGCGTCCGACTGTGCACACCGCAGGTGTCGCGCGCCGCGGTGCTGCGCGGCGTGGTGCTGCACGAGCCCCCGCCCGGCTGCCCGCCGGCCGCCCGGCGATCGGCGATCTGCTGCTGGCCATGGGTGCGGGCACGGTGGCCGAAGCCCTGCAGTGGGCGCGGTCCAGTCAGTCGATCGCGGTGCTGGTGCGCGATGAGGACGCGACGGTGGACCCGCAGGCCGCCGGCGATATCGCGGTGTTGGCGGTGGACCCGGCGGTGTCCTGGAGCGAGCTGGCCGTGGTGGTCTACGGCCTGGTGTTGGAGGGCCGCGAGACCGCGGCGGGCCGGGGTCCCACCGATCTGTTCGCGCTGGCCGACAGCGTCGCCGATTCGATCGGCGCCGCGGTCATCATCGAGGACGGCCAGTCCCGCCTGCTCGGGTACTCGCGGCTGCAGGCGCACGCCGATCCGGCCCGGGCCGCGACCATCCTGCACCGCCAGGTCCCCGAGGACATCCGCGAGTCGCTGCGTGCCCGCGGCGTTTTCACCCATCTCGCACATTCCGACGACCCGGTGTTCGTGCAGGCCGACCCCGAGCACGGGTTGACCGGGCGCACCGTGGTGGCGGTGCGGGCCGGCCGCGAGCTGCTGGGCTCGGTGTGGGTGACCAGCCCCGAACCGCTGGACGAGACCCGGGCCCGGGTGCTGTCCGACGGCGCGCGCACGGTGGCCATGCACGTGCTGCGGTCGCGGGCGAGCGCCGATCTGGAACGGCAGGTGGAATCCGATCTGGTGACCCGGCTGTTGGACGGATCGGCTGACGCGGCGACCACCGCCAGCCGGCTCGGACTGCGCCAGACCGGGCTGCGGGTGATCGCCGTACACGCCAGCATCGCCGGTCAACCGCACGCCGCGCTGCTGCTGGCGTTCGAGTACGCTACCTCCGGGTTCGGCTGGTCCCGGCCCGGGCGCAGCAGCCTGGCCGGCAACACCCTCCACACGGTGCTGCCCGGTGAGGACGCCGAGGCGGCCCGGCAGTGGGTCGACTGGATGCGGGCGGCGCTGCCGGCCGAGACCGCGATCCACGCCGGGATCAGCGCGCCCGCCGAGATCGCCGAACTGCCCTCGGCCCGGCAGGAGGCCGACGAGTGCCTGGCCCTGCACGAGAGCCCGTCGACCCCGGACAGCGTCCCGGCCTACGACGAGTCCTGGCACGACATCCTGTTGCACCGGCTGCGCACCGCGGCCCGGTCCACCCGGGTGCCGGCCCGCGGGCCGGTGACCGAACTGCGCCGCCACGACGCATCGCACTCCACCCAGTACGTCGCCACCCTGCGGGCCTGGCTGACCGCCCAGGGTGACCTGGCCCGGGCCGGTGAGGCGCTCGGGGTGCACGAGAACACGGTGCGCTACCGGCTGCGGAAGATGGTCGAGGTCACCGCCCTCGACCTCGACGACCCGTACAAGCGGCTGGCGATGACGATCGAACTGGCCGCTCTCCCCGAGGAGTCACCGTAGCCAAATGTCGGATTCCGACAAAAAGTGGGCGGCCGATTGTCCCGTTCGTATCAACGCTTGAGTCGCGGTCCGGGCCACCATCGTGGGGACGGATCGATCGACCCCCGCCGTCGCGGCCGGGTCGATCGATTTTTGCGATCAAAGGAGTTTTCATGCGCCCGAATCATCAGGTGTGGATCAGCCGGCAGGCCCGGGACCGGATGGAAGCCGAACTGCACGAGCTGCTGGCGGTGAGCGCCGAGGACGACTCCACCGACTGGGATCAGCATCAGGCCCGCAAGGCCCGGATCTGGCAGATCCAGGACCTGCTGATGAACGCCTCGGTCGGCGAGGTGCCGCCGGATGACGGGGTCGCCGAACCGGGGATGATCCTCACCGTGCGATTCGAGGGCACCGACGAGACCGAGACCTTCCTGCTGGGCACGCCGATCGCCGAACTCGGTGACCTCGAGGTGTGCTCGGCGCAATCGCCGCTGGGCAGTGCGATCTCGGGCGCACGTCCCGGGGAACAGCGCACCTACCAGGTGCCCAGTGGCGCCAAGGTGACGGTGACGCTGCTGGAGGCGGCCCCCTACGGCGTCCGCGAGGTCAATCCCGCGGCCGGCTGACGGCTACTGCGGAACGCACATTCCTTGCAGCTTGGCGTTCTGCTCGTCGGCGTCCTTGAGACGTTCCTGGTGGGCGGGGTCGTCGTTCGGGATCTGGGCGATGGCGGCGGCCCCGACATCCATCAGCGCGTTGCCGAAGGCCCGGGCGGCCTCGGCGAGCCCGGGTTCGGTGGCCGGGTCGACCCGGTCGAGCATGTACTGCCCGCCGCCCAGCAGGGCCAGCCGCGCATTGGCCGCGATGGCCACCGCGCCGACGGCGTCACCGTCCTCGGCCTGCAGCCCGCTGCTGTTGGCGACCCCGGAGCTGACGACCAGGAACGCGTCGCACACCTTGGCCTTCGCCTCCTCACGTTGGGCGTCGGTGAAGGTCGGTTCGGCCGCCGCCGCTGTCGGCGCCGTCGGGGCGTCGATCGGGGTGATCGGGTTGCGCCACATATAGGCTGACGCGCCCAGGGTCGCGATGGCCAGCAGCATGGCGCTGACGGCGAACACCACCGGGCTGCGGCCCGAGCCCTCCCGGGGCGCCTCGGCGCCCTCGGTGTCCTCGCCCGCGTCGGCGGGCGCATCGCTCCCGCCGTTCAGCTCTGGGGCATCGCCCTCACGGACGTAATCCTCGCGGGCCTCGTCCTCCCGAGCGGAGTCCTCGGGCTTCGTTTCGTCGGGCACGCCGGCAATCCTAGCAACGACCCGATCCCGGGCGGCCGCTCCGCAACGCCGCCCGCGCGCTGTTTGCCCAGCTCTGCGCGTCGTTTCCGCCCCCCGGCGCGACAGTGCTGTCACCGGACCGCCCGGGTCGGGGCGGATACCTGTCACCCGACAGAAACATTCGCCGCACGTTGTTAACCGCATCGATTCCATCGGTTACCTGACGGCAACCACCGCGGCCCGTGCGCCGCGAAAACTGTCACTCGACAGAAAGCCTGCCCACTCGGCGGGCTCCGCGCGACGCGAGAGTGATCAGTGAGTAGCACCGACACCGCCTCCGAAACAGCCACCACCGCGGGTGCCCGAGCCCACGCCCGCGCCCAGCACGGGCGCACCGCGGAGTACATGCGCCACATCCCGCCGTCGTCCTCCCCCACCGCCCCGGCCGGAATCCCGGCCGGGCGGCTGGTGTGGTCCGAAACCGTTGCCCCCGGCGGATATTCGAGTGCGGTACTGGCCCGCGGCACCCGGCTGCGGTTCACCGACACCGCCGGTGACGCGTGCGCGCACCTGCTGCTGCACCGCGCCGACGCGCCCCATGAGCGGCTCAACGTCGCCGACACCGTCAAGGTGCCCTGGCAGGCCTATCTGGGCAGCGGGCACCCACTGCTCAGCGGCTTCGGTCGCGTGCTGGCCACCATCGTGGCCGACACCTCCGGGCGGCATGACGCACTGACCGGAACCTCTACGCGGGCAGGAAATCTGGAGCGCTACGGCGCGGCCACCCCGGAGTCGGCCGCTCCTGCGGGACGCGAACTGTTCACCCTGGCCGGCCTCAAGCACGGTCTGGACCGCCGCGATCTGCCGCCGTCGGTGTCGTTCTTCCAGGGGATCCGCGTGCAGCCCGACGGCACGTTCGGCTGGCTCGGCTCGGCCGGGCCGGGCGCCGCCGTGGACCTGCTGCTGCACGTCGACACCGTCGTGCTGGTGGCCAACACCGCCCATCCGCTGGATCCGCGACCGGAGTTCACCAGCTCACCGCTGCTGATCCACGCCTGGGGAGCCCGCGAGGAGCTGGATCAGCTCGCCTCCGGAGAGCTGTTGGGGCCGTTGGGTCCTGAGCACATCCAGGCCATCGCCAACACCGACGCCGACCTCGCCGCCAGGGGGACCCTATGACCGCCATCGCACCGCTGATCCCCGGGACCGTCGTCCTCGACGAGTACGTCCCGGCCCGCGCCGCCTGGTCGGCCGTGGTGACCGCCGGTGACGTGCTGACCATCGTCGACCTCGCCGGCAACCAGGCCGTCGACTGCCTGTTGTACTCCGCGGCCGACACCGGGGTGCGCTACTCCGCTCCCGAGACCATCCGCCGGCAGGGCCGCATCACGCTGACCACCGGATCGGTACTGCGCGCGGACACCGGCGACGCCCTGATGACCGTGGTCGCCGACGAGGTGGGCGTGCACGACACCCTGGGTGGGGCCTGCTCCAAGGAATCGAACACGCTGCGCTACGGGCAGCACACCCGCGCCCAGCACGGCTGCCTGGAGAACTTCCTGCTCGAAGGGTCCCGGCACGGACTCGGGGCCCGGGACATGGCCAGC
This sequence comes from Mycolicibacterium aurum, assembly GCA_900078775.1. GTDB lineage: Bacteria > Actinomycetota > Actinomycetes > Mycobacteriales > Mycobacteriaceae > Mycobacterium > Mycobacterium aurum_A. The sequence continues at coordinate 657,049 of LT549889.1, read as the reverse complement.
AACATCAACTGGTTCATGAACGTGCCGGTCGACACCGACGGGGCGCTGGGAATCGTGGACGGCCTGTCGACTCCCGGCAAACGCGTCGCGTTGCGCGCCGAGATCGACACCCTGGTGCTGGTGTCGAACTGCCCGCAGATCAACAACCCCTGCAACGCATTCGACCCCACCCCGGTCCGGATGATCGTCACCCGTCCGGACGGAGTGAGCGCATGAACAACCACAAGGTCCTGATCGCCAACCGCGGCGAGATCGCGGTCCGCCTGGTGCGCGCCGCCCGCGCGCTGGGCATGGGCACCGTCGCGGTGTTCTCCGACGCCGACCGCGGCGCCCCACACGTCACGCTGGCCGACGAGGCCGTGCGGGTCGGGCCCGCCGCACCGCGGGAGAGCTACCTGCGCGTCGACGCCATCCTGGCCGCTGCCGCCTCCACCGGCGCGACCATCCTGCACCCCGGGTACGGATTCCTTTCCGAGGACGCCGATTTCGCCGACGCGGTGCAGGCCGCCGGGATCGCGTTCGCCGGCCCCACCCCGGCGCAGCTGCGCGAGTTCGGCACCAAGCACACCGCGCGGGCGGCGGCCCGCGCGGCCGGTGTCCCGATCTTCGCCGGCTCCGATCTGCTCGAGGACCCGGACGCCGCGGTGGCCGCGGCCGAAGACATCGGCTACCCGGTGATGCTCAAGGCGACCGGCGGCGGCGGCGGCATCGGCATGCAGGTCTGCCGCGACGCCGACGAGCTGCGGTCGGCCTACCAGCGGGTGGTCTCCCAGGCCGAACGCAGCTTCGGCTCCACCGGGGTGTTCGTCGAACGCTACGTCGAAAACGCCCGCCACGTCGAGGTGCAGATCTTCGGTGACGGCGCGGGACGCGTGCTCTCCCTGGGTGATCGGGACTGCTCGCTGCAGCGCCGCCATCAGAAGGTCATCGAGGAGGCCCCCGCCCCCGCGCTGCCCGACGCGGTCCGCGAGCAGCTGCACGCCACCTCGCGCGCGCTGGCCGCCGCGGTGCGCTACCGCTCGGCGGGCACCGTCGAATTCGTCTACGACGCCGCCCGCCGAGAGGCCTCGTTCCTCGAGGTCAATGCCCGCCTGCAGGTCGAACACCCGGTCACCGAGGCCGTCACCGGCGTCGACCTGGCCGCCTGGATGATGCGGCTGGCCGTCGGTGACACCGCCATGTTCGACGAATACCCCTGCGCCACCGTCCCGTTGACCGGGCACGCCGTGGAGGCCCGCGTCTACGCCGAGGATCCGATGCGGGACTACCGGCCCAGCATCGGCACCATCACCGCGGTCCGCTTCCCCGGCCCCGATTTCCCGGACGTCCGGGTGGACGGCTGGGTGCAGGACGGCACCGAGGTCACCGCCTCGTATGACCCGCTGCTGGCCAAGGTCATCACCCACGCCGCGGACCGCGACGCCGCCCTGGACCGGCTCGACGCCGCGCTGGCCGACACCGTGCTGCACGGCATCGAGGTCAACGTCGGAATGCTGCGCGCCGCAATCGAACACCATGCCGTCCGGGCCGCGCAGCACAGCACCGCCACCCTGGCGCAGGTCAGCGACCCTCGGCCGCGCATCAGCGTGGAGCGGCCCGGCCTGCTGACCACCGTGCAGGACGTGCCTGGGCGCGTCGGCCTGTGGCAGGTCGGTGTCCCGCCGAGCGGGCCGATGGACGACCTGTCCTTCCGACTGGGCAACCAGGCCCTGGGCAACCCGGAGAACGCGGCCGGGCTGGAGTGCACCGCCTCGGGTCCGGCGCTGCGGTTCAGCCATGCCAGCACGGTGTGCGTCACCGGCGCCGAATGCCTGGTGACCGTCGACGGACTCCCGGCCCCGATGTGGGAGCCGGTGCAGATCCCGGCCGGCGGCGTGCTCGACGTGGGTGCGGCCGAGACGATGGGTCTGCGCACCTATGTGCTGCTGGCCGGTGGCCTGGACGTGCCCGACTACCTGGGCAGCGCCTCCACCTTCACCCTCGGCCGGTTCGGCGGGCACGGCGGCCGTGAGCTGCAGCTCGGAGATGTGTTGCGCACCAAGACCGTCGAAGTCTCGTCGGTTGCGGGCGCGATCGCCGAGGAACTGCGGCCGGCGTTGCGCAGCGAATGGGAGCTCGGGGTCACCGAGGGTCCGCACGGCGCACCGGAGTTCTTCACCCGCGAGGACATCGACACCCTGTACAGCGCCGCCTACCGGGTGCACTTCAACTCCGCCCGCACCGGGGTGCGCCTGGAAGGCCCGAAGCCGCAGTGGGCCCGGCCCGACGGTGGTGAGGCCGGACTGCACCCGTCCAACATCCACGACAATGCGTATTCGGTTGGTGCCCTGGACTTCACCGGGGACACCCCGATCCTGCTGGGCCCCGACGGACCCAGTCTGGGCGGGTTCGTCTGCCCTGTCACCGTGGTGTCGGCGCAGCGCTGGAAGTTGGGCCAGTTGCGTCCCGGCGATACCGTGCGGTTCGTCCCGATCCGCGCCGAGCAGGCCGGCTCCCGCACCGACCTCGGCCTGAGCCGAGGCGCCGCGGCACCCGGCCTGACCCGCGCCGGCGGCGACGGTGACGACGGGGTGCTGCGCCGCCACGCCGGGACCGACGGCGCACCGGCGGTCACCTACCGGCGCAGCGGCGACGACAACGTGCTCATCGAATACGGGGAGATCGTCCTGGATCTCGCGCTGCGGGCCCGGGTGCACGCGCTGCACACCCGGCTCGACTCCGGCATCGGGGGAATCCTGGATCTGACCCCCGGTATCCGGTCGCTGCAGGTACACGTCGACCCCGATGTGCTGCCGGTGCCCAAGCTGCTGGACCTGCTGGCCGAGATCGAGGACGACCTGCCGGCCTCCTCGGAGCTGGTGGTGCCCAGCCGCCGGGTCCGGCTGCCGCTGAGCTGGGATGACCCGGCCACCCGGGAAGCCATCGCCCGCTACACCTCCGGGGTACGCGATGACGCGCCGTGGTGTCCGTCGAACATCGAATTCATCCGGCGCATCAACGGTTTGGCCGGCCAGGCCGACGTCTACGACACGGTGTTCGCCGCGGAGTACCTGACCCTGGGCCTGGGCGACGTCTATCTGGGCGCCCCGGTCGCGACCCCGCTGGATCCCCGCCACCGGCTGGTGACCACCAAGTACAACCCGGCCCGCACCTGGACCGCGGAGAACTCGGTGGGCATCGGCGGCGCGTATCTGTGCATCTACGGCATGGAGGGCCCGGGCGGCTACCAGTTCATCGGCCGCACCACCCAGGTGTGGAGCCGCTACCGGCACACCGCGCCGTTCGAGCCCGGCAGCCCGTGGCTGCTGCGGTTCTTCGACCGGATCTCCTGGTACCCGGTGTCGGCGGAGGAACTGCTGGACCTGCGCGCCGACATGGCCGCCGGGCGGGGTTCGGTGGACATCACCGAGGGCACCTTCTCGCTCGCCGAGCACGACCGATTCCTGGCCGAGAACGCCGAGGACATCGCGGCGTTCCGGGCCCGGCAGGCCGCGGCGTTCTCCGCCGAACGCGACGCCTGGGAGCGGGCCGGCGAATTCGACCGCGCCGAACGGGCCGCGAGCAACGCGCCCGTCGACAGCTCGGAGATCGTGCTGTCCGACGGTGACCACCGGGTCGATGCACCGTTCTCCTCCAGTGTGTGGAAGGTCGATGTGGCCGTCGGTGATCCGGTGGTGTCCGGCCAGCCGCTGCTGGCGCTGGAGGCGATGAAGATGGAGACCGTGCTGCGCGCACCGTCGGACGGGGTCATTACCCACGTGCTGGTCTCGGCCGGGCATCTGGTCGATCCGGGTACCCCGCTGGTCGTCGTCGGCACCGGGGCGTCCTCGTGAGCGCCCGGTTGAGCGCGGCCGAGCGGGTTCGCGCCGCATACGCCGCCATCGCCGCGGTGGACCGTCCGGAGATCTGGATCACGTTGCGGCCCATGGCCGATGCGCTGGCCGATGCCGAGGCGGTCGACCGGCTGGACCCGCCCCCGCCGCTGGCCGGGCTGGTCGCGGCGGTGAAGAACAACATCGCCATCGCCGGCATCGCCACCACCGCCGGCTGCCCGAGTTACGGCACCGAACCGGCGGCCGGTGACGCGACCGTGGTCGCCCGGCTGCGGGCGGCCGGCGCGGTGATCATCGGGGCGACCAACCTGGACCAGTTCGCCACCGGTCTGGTCGGCACCCGCAGCCCCTACGGCGCGGTGCGCGACGCGCGGCACCCCGACCGCATCTCGGGCGGCTCCAGTTCGGGCTCGGCCGTCGCGGTCGCGCTCGGCCTGGTGGACATCGCCCTGGGCACCGACACCGCCGGGTCGGGCCGGGTGCCCGCCGCGCTGCAGGGCATCGTCGGGATCAAACCGACCGTCGGTGTGGTGCCCACCGACGGGGTGGTGCCGGCCTGCCGGTCCTACGACGTGGTGACGGTGTTCGCCCGCGACCTCGACACCGCCGACACCGCGATGGGAGTGCTGGCCGGGGGTGCCCGGCCGTTCCCGCCGGACGCGCCGCTGGCCGCGCCGCCGCGGCCCCGCGTCGCGGTGCCCCGCGAGCTGCCCGGACTGTCCGCGGAATGGCAGCGGTTGTTCCGGGCCGCCGCCGACCGGTTGGCGGACCGGGGCGCGGAGATCGTCGAGATCGACCTGACCCCGTTCCTGGCGGCGGCCCGGCTGCTCTACGACGGCGGGTTGGTCGCCGAACGCCACGAGGCGATCGGGGAATTCGTCGACGCGCACCTCGACGAACCGGGACTCGATCCGACCGTGGCGGGCATCGTCTCCGCGGCCGGCGCGGTGTCGGCCACCCGACTGCTGGCCGACCGGGTTCGGTTGGCCGAGCTGACCGCCACCGCGATGGGCGAACTCGGCGACTGCGCCGCGCTGCTGATCCCGACCACCACCGGCCATCCGACCATCGCGGAGGTGAACGCCGACCCGGTGGCCGCCAACTCCCGGATGGGCGTGTACACCAACTTCTGCAATCTGATGGACCTGTGTGCCGTCGCGGTACCGTCCGGAATCGATTCGCAGGGAACACAATTCGGGGTCACCGTGGTGGCCCGCGCCGGGGCGGACGCGCTGGCGCTCGATCTGGCCCGACTGGTCACACTGCCCACCGACGGGGTTGCCCAACCCGGTGCGGCATCCACCCCGGCGCCGGACGCACCCTGGCCGGCGCGGGCCGGACTGGACAGCACCGCGCTGCTGGTGGTGGGCGCGCACCTGCGCGGTCAGCCGTTGGCCTGGCAGCTCGACGACCGCGGGGCGCGCTGGATCGGACCGGTGCACACCGCACCGCAGTACCGGCTGGCGCGGCTGGACACCGAACCGCCCAAGCCCGGCCTGGCCCGGGTCGCGCCCGGCGACGGCGCCGCGATCTACGGCGAGGTGTGGCTGATCGGCACCGCGATGCTGGGCGACTTCCTCGCCGCGCTGCCCGCCCCGATGTCGCTGGGCCGGGCCACCCTGGCCGACGGCTCGGAAGTGGTCGGATTCGGCTGCACCGCGGAGGCTTTCGAGGCCGGACAGGACATCACCTTCCACGGCGACTGGCGCGCATACCTGCGTCGCACCGGCGCCGGGACCGCTGCTACCCGCGCCGATCTCAGCGATCGGCGGTGGCGCCGGCGGGCGCTGGCGGTGCCCGGCATGACCCTCGACACCACGACCGTCGTCGACTGGCTGCAGGCCGGTGAGCTCTACCTGGATCTGCGGACGCCGGCCGATATGCCGGCGATCGACGCCGCCGGCACGGAGGACCTTTCCCGCGAGGATCTACTCGCGATGTGTGAGCAGCAGGCCTTCGCCGGTCGGCTCGAAGAGCGCGACGGGGAGTGGACCTGGTGGCGGGAGGTGGATCTGCACCCGGCCGATCCGCTGCCCGACCGCGGGCGGCTGCACTTCGTCGACGGCATCCTCGTCGAAACCGGCGTCGGCCGTGACTATTTCGAGGATTGGACGGCTACCGAGCCGGCACCGGACCGGCTGGAGCTGGAGCTGTCCGGGGACGACGGCCGGCCGGGCATGCTGCTGCGCGGCGGCGACCAGTTCGGTTATCTGCGCGGACGCCGCGCCGATCTGACACCGGCGCCGGGCACCTCCCTGCACGAGGCGGTGGCCGGTGCGGAGCTGGCCACGGCGCGTGCCCTGCTGGATCTGGAGATCTCGCTGGGCACCGTGACCGAGGGGCGCTGGGTGATCACCCGGTCCACCCTGCCGTTCCGGGTCGGTGCGGACCTGGCCCCCGGCTTCGGGGACGGCGAGATCACCGTCGCCGACCACGACGGCGGTACCCGCCGATGGACCGTCGCGCGGGACCATTCCGAATCCGAACTGGCCCTCCAGGACTGATGATGACCATTGATTTCACCGCCATCCCGGTACTCGACGTGTCGGCGCTGCTCGACGAGTTCGGGCCCGGTTACCACGATGCGGTGGCCGCGCTCGGCGCGTCCGCCCGGGAGATCGGCTTCGCCCAGATCGTGGGGCACGGTGTGGACCCGGCGCTGTTCGATGCACTACTGGAGCGCACCGAAGCATTCTTCGCGCTGCCCGAGGCGGAGAAGCAGAAGGTCCACATCGGTAACTCCACCAACCACCGCGGCTACGTGCCGCCCGGTGAGGAGGTGTTCTCCGCGGGCACCGTGGACACCAAGGAGGCCTTCGACCTGTCCTTCGAGCTGCCCGCCGACGATCCGCGCTGCCTGTCCGGACATCCGCTGCTGGGGCCCAATCAGTGGCCGGAGCTGACCGGCTTCCGGGAGGCCGTGACCGCCTGGTACCACGCGGTCTTCGCGCTGTCGCGGGTGCTGCTGCGGGCGTTCGCGGCAGCCCTCGACGAACCGGCCGACCGGTTCGACCGGCACGTCACCGCCCCGCCGTCACAGCTGCGGCTGATCCACTACCCGTACGACCCGGCCGCCGCCGACCGGCCCGGCATCGGCGCGCACACCGACTACGAGTGCTTCACCCTGCTGCGCCCGACCGCACCCGGACTGGAGGTACTCAACCCCGCCGGGGACTGGATCGACGTGCCGCTCACCGACGGGGCCTTCGTACTCAACATCGGTGACCTGCTGGAGATCTGGACCAACGGCGAGTTCGTCGCCACCAGCCACCGGGTCCGCAAGGTCGCCCAGGAGCGCTACTCCTTCCCGCTGTTCGTCAACGTCGACGCCGACACCGTTGTCGCGCCGCTGGAGTCATTCCGCGGCAACGGCCCGGTCAAGCCGACGGTCGTCGCCGGCGAGCACCTGTTCGCCCAGACCGCCCAGAGTTTCCGCTATCTCCAGGACCGGGTTGCGCGAGGGGAGGTGACGATGCCCGAGGGCGCACAGCCGCTGGACAGCTTCGGGCGAGACGCATTGCTGCACCGCTAGTTCTGCCTTCGCTCCGCACTCTCCGGCAACGGCGCCGGGGCCACCGATAGCCCCTACTCCCCCACTATGGAGTCCCGCCATGATCATCACCGGCGTAGCCGTCTTCCTACTCATCCTCACCGTCAGCGGTGTGGTCTCCGCGCGCCGGGTGCGCGGCGACTGTTCCAACTATCTGGTCGCCGGACGTGCGCTGCCCGCCGTCCTGGTCACCGCGGTGCTGATCGCCCAGCCCGTCGACTCGAACGCCACCATCGGAAACGCCGACCTGTCAGCCGCTTTCGGCTTCTGGGCCGGCGCGGCCCTGCCGATCGGCCTGGCCCTGTGCCTGCTGCTGATGGGGCTGTTCTTCGCCAAGCGGATGCGGGCGGCCGATGTGGTGACGTTGCCGGAGTACTTCCGCAACCGGTTCGGCCGGTCCACCGAGGTCGCCTCCTCGGTGCTGACCATCGCCAGCTTCATCATCCTGCTGGCCGGCAACCTGGTCGCGGTCGGCTTCCTGCTGGAGCGTTTCCTCGGCGTCTCCTACTGGTTCGGCATCCTGCTCACCGTCCCGCTCGCGCTGCTCTACACCATCACCGGTGGCATGTTCGCCTCCGTCTACACCGGGGTCACCTGTGTCATCGTCAACATCATCGGCGTTGTCTCGCTGGTGATCTGGGTGGCCGCCACGCACGGCTTCAGCGCGCCTGCGGGCATGGGCGCCGGCGACCTGAGCCAGCTGACCTCCAGCGAGTCCGGCGCGGTGATCAACTGGGCCACCATCATCGCGCTCGGCCTGGGCAACCTGGTCGCCATCGACCTGATGCAGCGGGTGTTCTCCGCACGCACCCCCGGCGGCGCGCAGACGGCGTGCTTCTCCGCGGCGGCGGGCATCCTGCTGCTGTGCCTGCCGCTGTCGTTCGTGGCACTGGCCGCGGTCGGCATCGTCGGTGACGCCGCGGCCGACGGGCCGATCCTCTACACCCTGCTGGGCCAGTACGCGCCGGCCTGGCTGGCCATCATCGTCATCTCCGGTCTGCTGGCGGCGACGCTGACCACCATCAGCGGCATCCTGCTGTCGACCGCGGCGGTGTTGATCCGCAATGTGCTCAAGATCGACGCGGACGCGGTGATCATGACCCCGCGGGTGCTCACCGCCACCCGATGGGCGACCGTGCCGATGGCGATCCTGGCCGCCGTCGTCGCGCTACGGGTGCCGCAGACCGGCATCCTGCTGACGCTGGCCTTCGACGTGCTGCTGGCCAGCCTGGTGGTGCCGTTCGTCCTCGGGCTGTACTGGTCCCGCGGCACCGCCACCGCGGCCTGGGCGGCCATCCTCGCCGGTATCAGCGTGCGGCTGACATTCTTCGTGCTCACCCCGACCATCTACGGGGTGGACAACACGCTGTTCTACATCCCCAACGAGTGGGTCACCCCGGCCGCAGACGGGTGGAGCACCCTGCTGGCCGGTGCTGTCTCGCTGGCCGCGTACCTGGTGGTCGCCGCGCTCGCCCCGCGGCAGCCCGCTCCGGTCGTCGAACCGGCCCCACGGGCCGAACCCACGCCTGCCCTCTCATCGGTGCAGCCCTGAGCCGCACCGACCGAGTCGTGGCCGCGCACGTGTCGGCCCTGCCGTCCTGGCAGGATCGACACGTGCGCACCACTGCGACCGGTCGGCCCCGCCTGGAAGGGCGTAAGCGACCCGGGGACACCGCCCGCGACGAGGTCCTCGACGCGGCCGCGGAACTGTTCACCACGCTCGGTTTCGCGGCGACCTCCACCCGTCAGATCGCCGACGCCGTCGGGATCCGGCAGGCCTCGCTGTATCACCACTTCCGCACCAAGAACGACATCCTGGCCGCGCTGCTCAGCGGCACGGTGGTGTCCTCCCTCAGGTCCGCGCAACTGCTGGGCGAGCGCCCGGAGTCCCCGGTGGTGCTGCTGCACGCGCTGAGCTACCTGGACTGCCGGCTACTCTGGGACAGCCCGTGGAACCTGGGCATCCTCTACCTGCTGCCGGAGGTCCGCGACCCCCGCTTCGACGAATTCCACGACCAGCGAACCGAATTGCGGCTGGCCTACCGTGCGCTGTCGGACCGGGTACTCGCCGATCTCCCGCCGACCGACCCGGCGACGCTGCCCATCGAGGCCGACGAGGACATCGTCTTCCGGACCGTGGAAACCCTGCCGAACCTGCGCGCCGACGGCCTCGGCGCACCGGATCAGCCGTCCCGGACCGCCGACCTGGCCCTGCATCTGCTGGGCTGGCGCGGCGACTGGGCCGCCCTGCGCTCTGCATCGCGGACCGTCGCGGCCGAGGTGGAGCAGGACCGGGGCACCGGGTAGTCGCCGCTGACTCCGCGCTGACGGCGCACGGGTGCGAGTAGACCGCACCCGCACCGCAGAGCACTGCGCCGTTGAACCGTGAACACGGTCGGTATAAAGTCACTTGTCCGCACCTGCGGATGAATGGCGACTTGGAGGGCGCAGATGCCGGCCATCCGAATCAGGGACGCGGCGGCGCTGCTCGGCGTCAGCGACGACACCGTGCGCCGCTGGATCGACGGTGGCGCGCTGGCCGCCTACAAGGACGAGGCCGGCCGCAAGGTGATCGCCGGTGAGGTGCTCGCCGAGTTCGCCCGTGAGCACGCCACCCCACCGGCCGACCCGCTCGGGGTCGGCAGCTCGGCCCGCAACCGGCTCGTCGGCCTGGTCACCCAGGTGACCTCCGACCAGGTGATGAGTGAGGTGCAGATGCAGTGCGGCCCGTTCACGGTGGTGTCGCTGATGAGCACCGCCTCGGTCCGCCAACTCGGCCTGGCACCCGGATCGCTGGCCGTCGCCGTGGTCAAGGCCACCAACGTCATCGTGGAAACCCCGGCGGGCAGCTCGTGAAACGGCTCCTCGCGTTCCTGGGTGTCACACTGCTGTCGGCCGGGTGCTCCACGTCCCCCGCCACCGACACCACGCTGACCGTGTTCGCGGCCGCTTCGCTGAAGCAGACCTTCACCGAACTCGGCGACCGGTTCGAAACCGACCACCCCGGAACCACGGTCACCTTCAGCTTCGCCGGCTCGGCGGATCTCGCCGCGCAGCTGGCCCAGGGCGCCCCCGCCGACGTGTTCGCCTCCGCCGACGTCGCCAACATGACCAAGGCGGTGGACGCCGGTCTGGTGTCCGGATCGCCCGTCGACTTCGCCGCCAACACCCTGACCATCGTCACCGCGCCCGGAAACCCGAAGGGCATCACCGCTTTCGCCGATCTCGCCGCACCCGACGTCCAATCGGTGATGTGCGCCCCGCAGGTACCGTGCGGGGCGGCCGCCGCGCAGATCGAACGGGCGACCGGGGTCGAATTGTCCCCGGTCAGCGAGGAATCCGCCGTCACCGATGTGCTCGGCAAGGTGACCTCCGGACAGGCCGACGCCGGACTGGTCTATGTCACCGACGCCACCGCGGCCGGGGACAAGGTCGCCACCGTCGCGTTCCCGGAGGCCGCCGACGCCGTGACCACCTATCCCATCGCCACGCTCGCCGACCCCGCCGATCCGACCGCGGCCCAACAGTTCCTCGACCTGGTCACCGGTCCGGCCGGGCAGCAGATCCTGTCCGCGGCGGGGTTCGCGGCGCCGTGAACACCAGGGCCGCAATCGGACTGCCGGGCTGGATCTACCTGCCCGCGCTGGCCGGTGCGCTCTTCGTGCTGCTCCCGCTGATCGCGATCCTGAGCCGGATCGACTGGCCGAACTTCATCGAGCTGGTCACCTCCGAATCCTCGCGCGCGGCACTGCTGTTGAGCGTGCAGACCGCCACCGCGAGCACCGTGGTCTGCCTGCTGCTCGGCGTGCCGATGGCGCTGGTGCTGGCCCGTGGCGACTTCCCCGGACTGCGGGTGCTGCGCGCGCTGGTCCTGCTGCCCCTGGTGCTACCGCCGGTGGTCGGCGGCATCGCGCTGCTCTACACCTTCGGCCGGCAGGGCCTACTCGGCCAGTACCTGGAGCTGTGGGGTGTGCGGATCGCCTTCTCCACCACGGCCGTGGTGCTCGCGCAGTCTTTCGTCTCGCTGCCCTTCCTGGTCGTCAGCCTGGAGGGCGCGTTGCGCTCGGCGGGCACCGGATACGAGCACATCGCCGCGACGCTCGGCGCCCGGCCCGGCACCGTGCTGCGGACCGTGACGCTGCCGCTGGTGCTGCCCGGCCTGATCTCCGGCGCGGTGCTGGCCTTCGCCCGCGCGCTCGGCGAGTTCGGCGCGACACTGACATTCGCCGGATCCCTGCAGGGCGTCACCCGGACGTTGCCGCTGGAGATCTATCTGCAGCGGGAGACCGACGCCGACGCCGCGGTCGCGCTCTCCCTGCTGTTGATCGTGGTGGCCGCGGCCATCGTGATCGCCTCGGGCACCCGCCGGTTGGCGGGCCCGCTGTGAGCGGAGCGAACGATCCGACACGAGTGAGCGGCGTGCGGGTATCCGCCCGCCTGCGGCAGCGCGACGTCGAGTTCGACGTGTCCCTGGCCGACGGCGAGGTGCTGGCCGTGCTGGGCCCCAACGGGGCCGGCAAGTCGACCTTGCTGCAGATGATCGCCGGGCTGCTGCGGCCCGACAGCGGGCGCATCGCCGTGGGCGACACCGTGCTCACCGACACCGCCGCCGGCACGTTTGTGCCCACCCACGGCCGGGGCGTGGCGATGCTGTCACAGCAGGCGATGCTGTTCCCGCACCTGAGCGTGCTCGCCAATGTCGGCTACGCACCGCGCTGCCGGGGGCTGTCCCGCCGCGCGGCCAAGGCGGCAGCGCGGCACTGGCTCGGCGCGGTCGGCGCCACGGATCTGGCCGACCGCAGGCCCGCCCAACTCTCCGGCGGGCAGGCCCAGCGGGTCGCGTTGGCCCGGGCGCTGGCCGCCGAACCGCGGCTGCTGCTGCTCGACGAACCGCTGGCCGCCCTGGACGTCACCGCCGCCCCGGCGATGCGCCGGCTGTTGCGCGAGGTTCTCCGCGACGCCGGGCGCACTGCGATCATCGTCACTCACGACCTGCTCGACGCGCTGGCGATCGCCGATACGGTGATCGTCGTCGACGGCGGCCGGGTGGCCGAGAGCGGGCCGGTCCGGGAGGTGCTGACCGCCCCACGCAGCGAGTTCGCCGCGACGATCGCGGGGGTCAACCTGGTATCGGGGGTGATCACCGAACCCGGTGTGCTGCGGACAGGTTGGGGTGCAGACCTTTCCGGGTTATCCGAGCTGTCGGTCGGCGCTCCCGCGGTGGCGTTGTTCCGGCCCGCCGCGGTGGCGGTGCATCTGAGCGTCCCGCACGCCAGCCCCCGGAACGTCATCCCGGTGACGGTCACCGAACTCGACGTGCACGGCACCACGGTGCGCGTGCGGGGTGTCGATCCCCGCGACGACCGGACCGTGCTGGCCGCCGACGTCACCGCGTCCGCGGCCGCCGACCTGGACCTGGTGCCCGGGCTGGGTGTGTACTTCGTGGTGAAAACGCAGGAGGTGCAGCTTCATCCGGCATTGGCCGGCTGAGCGGTAGGTTACGTCGCGTCCGAGCGCGAGGATCCCCTCTTCGACAGCACGCCCCAGAGATTCCCGATCGATGATCCCAGCAGGCCCACCACCAGGCCTGTGGCCGCCACCGCAGCCTGATCGGCGATGATCCCGACCACCGCCGCGCACAAACCGATCAGGGCGATCAGGCACGCCGTGGCCACACCGACGAGAGTTGCGCCGGCGTGCGCCGCGCCGTCGGCACCCGCCTGCATCGGATGATTCATGGGCAACCTCGGCATTCTGTCGCTAAGAGAACAAGTCCGCGAGGGTCGGTATCTGCTCGACGCTGCGCGCGTTGACCACCATCATCGTCACGCCGGCCGCTTCCCACGCGCCGATCTGCTCCCGCACGTACGCCTCGTCACCGACGATCGCGGCATCGTCGACCAGTTCATCCGGGATCACCCGGGCGGCGCTATCCCTGTGCCCGGCCCGGAACAGGCGGGTGACGTCATCCACGACCTGCGCATAGCCCATCCGGCGGTAGACCTCGGCGTGAAAGTTCGAGTCTTCGGCGCCCATACCGCCCAGATACAGTGCCAGCGAGGGCTTCATCGCGGCCAGGGCGGCCGCGCGATCTTCGGTGATGACGATGTTGGCGGTCGCGCAGATCTCGAAGTCCTGCCTGCTGCGCCGTGCTCCCGGCCGGCCGAAACCCTCGTCGAGCCAGGCGTTGTACATCGGTGCGAGCCGGGGACTGTAGAAGATGGGCAGCCAGCCGTCGCAGATCTCCGCGGCCAGCGCGACATTCTTGGGCCCTTCGGCACCGAGCATGATCGGGATGTCGGAGCGCAGTGGATGCACGATGGATTTCAGCGGTTTCCCCGCACCGGTCGCGCCGGGGCCGTCTATCGGCAACGGGTAGTGCGGGCCGGCGCTGCTGACCGGGGAACTCCGCTCCCACACCTGCCGCACGATGTCGATGTACTCGCGGGTGCGCGCCAACGGTTTCGGAAACGCGGCGCCATACCAACCCTCGACGACCTGCGGCCCCGACACTCCCAGCCCGAGGATGTGCCGGCCACCCGACAGATGATCGATCGTCAGCGCCGCCATCGCGCAGGCGGTCGGGGTGCGCGCGGACAGTTGCACCACCGACGTGCCCAACCGCATCCGGCTGGTGTGCCGGCCCCACCACGCCAGCGGCGTGTACGCATCCGACCCCCAGGCCTCGGCGGTGAACACGGTATCGAATCCGGCCTGCTCGGCCGCGGACGCCAGCTCGCAGTGGTTCGTCGGTGGCTGGGCGCCCCAATAGCCCAGCTGGAGACCGATTTTCATATGTGCTCCGAAGAAGCCGCCACAGCCATTGCCACTTCCCTCACATCATCTTCACGGTGCCGGAACCAGCATGTTCTGCCAGGTCTGCTCGGTGGGCGCGGTCCGCGCGAGGTCGGATTGCCGATACTCCCGGCCATCGGGACCTGTGTATATCCCTGTCGCAGGGTCATATCCAGCCACCGCGACCGGCGGTGGCGCCGGTGCCGCGGCCATCGGCTGCGCTGCGGGACCGGTGTCGGGCACCGCCTGACCCGACAGTGTCGCGTTCGGGTCGCCCTTCCAGTTGTACCCGTCGTTCAGCGGGACGAACTGCTCATCGCTCTCGCATAGTCTGACCGTCGGTGCGCGTTTGCCGGGCTTGCCGGCGCACGGGGTGTTCCGCACACCACGCACGTTGAACTGTGCGTCCTGCGGCGTCCGGCAGTACAGATCGCCCGGAACCCGCTCCGGCGCGTCGACATCGGTCGGCACCCGCCGCTGTTGAGCGGGAAGGAAACCCGTTGTGCAGGGCGGGGGCAGATTGATGTTGAGGTTGAAGCTCAGATACTGGCCCTTGTACGCCTGCTTGGTGTCGGCGTTGGCGACGATGCCTGCCTGACTCGCGGCCACCGCGTGCGGCACCAGCACCAACAGTTGCTCGATGTTGTCGTGGTAGGTCACGGCCACCTTCCCGACACTCACCAGGTTGGCCATCAGGATCGGCACCGTCGGCTGGACCCGGTCCAGCACCGCGGTCGCCGCCGCCGCGGCCGGGCCGCCGTTGTCGATGAAGCCGGCCACCGACGGGTCCCGCTTCTTGAGCGCCGCGGTGGCATTCGAGATGTGACTCGCCCAGGTCCGGATCTCGGCTGAGGTGTTGCTCTGCGAATCGAGGACCGGCTGCGCCTTGTCGATGAGCGCAAGGAACGGGTCGAGGTTCTCGCGAGCAGAGATGGACAGATCGGATGCGCCGCGCACGATGCGGGACAGCTCCGGGCCCAATCCCCCGAACGCCGTGTAGGACTCGTCGATGAGCGTGGTGAGGCTGTCGCCCGGGATGGCCTTCAGACCTGAGTTCGCCGCTGTCAGCAGCGCGTTGATATCCGGTGGCACCGTGGTGTCGGCGGCGGAGATGACGTCGCCGTCGCGCAGCGGCTCCGACGATGCGTCCCGCGGCAACAACGCAATGTACTGTTCGCCGATCGCCGACTGGCTGTGCACCTGCGCCTCGAGGTTCGACGGGATGTCGACCCCGGACTTCAGGGTCAGGACGGCCTCGACCCCGTCGTCGATGAGCAGTACCTCCTTGACCCGACCGACCTCGGTGCCCCGATAGGTGACGTTGCCGGTGCTGTACAGGCCGCCGGCGGTCGGCAGCTGCACCGTCACCGTGTACTGCCCCACCCCGAACAGCTGGGCCGGCAGCTTCATGAAATGAAGCGCCATGATGGAGACCGCCGTCAGCGCGATGAACGCGAAGATGGCCAGTTGGATCTTGATTCTTCGGTGAAGGTGCATCTAGGGCCCCTGATCCCAACGGTACGGCGCGACAAGCGGATTACCCGACGTGTACGGGCTGGGGAATTGCCCGATCGTTCTCCCCCATTGCATTTCGAGTGCGGTGAGATCGCCTTCCCACCGCGTTCCGGTGAACAGACCGGCATCGATGCGGCTGAGAGTCAGATCGATGATGGCGGTGAGGTTGGCGTAGTCGCCGCGTTGCCAGTTTTCGATGGTCTCGTTGGGGAACGGATAGGTCGGAAGGAGACTGAGTGCCCGGGTGAGGCTCGGGCCGGCGTTGGCCAGGCTCTCCAGCACCGGCCCGACCTGCTTGAGCTGGGCGACCAGGTTCTCCTTCGTCTGGTTGATGGTGTCGACGGTGAGGGCACTGAACTTCGCGAACTGGTCGGCGGCGTTGATGAGGTCGTCCTTCTGCCGATCCAACTCGGCCAGCGCAGCCGGGATCGTCTCCAGTGCCCGGTCCAGGACGGGTTGCCGCGCGGCGAACTTGGCCGCCAACTGATTGAGACTTTCGGTGGCAGCGATGATCTCGGGTGTCTGGTAGTCGAGGTCACGGGTGAAGGTATCCAACTGGCCGACGAGGCTGCGCAGGTCCTTCTCCCGGCCGCGGAACGCGGCGCTGAAGGCCTCGGTGATGTCCTGGAGTTGGCCCAGACCGCCACCGTTGAGCACCGACGACAGCGCCGCCAGCGTCTCCTCGGTCGTCGGGTACGAGCCGCTCTGCGCCAACGGGATCACCGACCCCTCCGTCAACCGGCCGCGGGGGGCCGCGTCCACGGGCGGCGCGAGTTCCATGTGCAGGGAACCCAACAGACTGGTCTGCCCCAGTCTGGCCGTCGAGTTGGCGGGCAGATCCACATCGCCCTCCAGGGTGATGGTCAGCAATGCATGCCAGTTCTGGCGTTCGATCCGGGTGACGGTACCCACCGAGACATCGGCGACCCGGACCCGAGAGTTGGGTTCCAGATTGCTCACATCGGGCATCTGCACCTGGATGAGGAACGAGTCCGCACCGCGTCCCTGGGTGCCCGGCATCGGGAGCGAGTTCAGCCCACGCCAGTTGGCACAGCCGCTGGACAGCAGTGCACTACCCACCAGCACCGCCGCCGCGGCCGTTCGAACGAATCTGCGCCGCATCATGGTTGACCTCCACCCGGGATCATCAGCCCCGGCAGGCCGCTGGCCGGATCGGTGGCTACGGGCGCGGGGCCGGCTTCCGCGGCGAGCGGCGCCGGGCCCGCCGGGGAGGGGGGTGTCGCGGCGGGAGCAGTCGGTGGCACGAAGTCGGGGCGCATCCACGGCTCGCTGTAGGTGATCTCGTTGGGGCGGGCCTGTGCTCCGACGAAGGGGTTGAACCCGATCGGCGGGAAGTTGTACTGCCGGTTCTTCACGATGGGCGCCATGTACTGCGCACACAGCTTCGCGGACTGCTCGCTGTTCAGTCGTGACGCGGCTTGCACGGCCCCGCAGAGGAATTCGATCGGGTTGGAGAAGTTGTTCACCGCCAGTGCACCGGTGAGCGCCCCGTTCGCGGGTTCGTAGATGTTGTCGAAGTTGCCGATCGTCGTCGGCGCGATGTGCAGCGTCTGCTTGATGTCATCGAGGCTGCCCACCAAGGTGTTCGAGATCGAAGTCAGTTTGTCCGATGTCGTACCGATAACCTCGCGATTGTCCTCCGCGAAGGTCTTCACCTCGATCGCCACGGCGTTGAGATCCTCGACGGCGACGGCGACCTTGTCGGGATTGTTCGCCAGCAGTGCACTGACATTGGCGAGGTTGCCGTTGAGCATCTCCAGGGCACCCGAACTGTCGTGCAGGGCCGAGACGACCGTGGACAGGTTGGTGAAGGTCGAGAAGATGTCGTCGCTGTGATCACCGAGGGCAGAGAGGGTTTGGGACAACTTGATCACGGTGTCCCGAATCGATCCGCCCTGACCGCGGATATTGTCGGCGGCGGTGTCGACGAACCCGCCCAGGGTGCTCACGCCGCCAGGCTCGGTGGGCTTCAGCAGGTCGGTCAGTCGCTGGAGCTGGCCCCGGAAGTCGTCCCATTCCACCGGGACGACGGTGCGGTCCTGGCCGATCACGGCGCCGTCGGCCAGCACCGGCCCGCCGGTGTAGGCCGGGGTCAGCTGGATGGCGCGCCCGGTGACCAGTTGCGGGGACAGGATGGCGGCCTTCGCATCCGCGGGAACCTCGATGTCCCGGTCGAAGGCGAACGTCACCTTGGCGCGCTCGGGCTCGGGCTCGATGGTCAGCACCTTGCCGACCGGCACGCCCAGAACCCTGACGTCGTCGCCCGGGAACAATCCGTTGCTGTTCTCGAAATAGGCGACGATCACATTGCGGTCCGCGTGTGTCTTGACGGTGTAGGCGACCACTGCGCCGGCCACCAGCAGCACCGCGAGGACTGCGGTCAGGATCGACCTCGGAGTGAAGTACTTCTTCACGGCCGATCACCCCCCGGCCCGACCTCGCCGGGTGGGTTGAGAGCCGGCGGTCCGGGCGGCGGGCCCCCGGCGGAGGCGCCGGGAGCGGTTCGCGGTACGGATAGCGTGGATCACCGGGCTTACCGGTGATGGCGTCGGGCAGGTTCAGCGCCGGCGCACCGCCCTGGCCGGTACGCGGGAACGGCACAGGCAAGGCAGGTGTGCCCGGCTGTCCCACTTGCGGATCCGTCAACTCACTGGGCGCCAGCACATTCGGGTCCAGGCCGAGGTCGGAGAAGGCGGCATCCATGAATGGCTGGACGAACTGGCCCGGCAACAGATTCGAGACGTAGGCCTTGAAGAACGGGCCCGACGACACCGACTCACCCAGCGACATGGCGTAGCTGTTGAGCAGTTTCACTGCCTCCTGCAACTGTTCCTTGCGATCGTCGACGATCGTGAGCACGCCGTTTAGCTTCTCCAGGGCGGGCTTGAGCTCGACCCGGTTCTCATCGAAGAAGCCATTCAACTCCCGGGACATCGCCGACACGTTCCCCCAGATCCGGTCCAGCGCGGCGCTCTGCGTCTGCAATTGAGCGAGCAGGGCGTTCGTGTCACCGACCAGTCGCACCACCTGGTCGGTGCGCTTGGCGAGCACCCCGGTCACCTTTGCGGCATTGCTGAGCAGGGCACGCATCTGGTCGTCGTGCGCGTTGATGGTGTCGGCGAACCGGGCGACACCCTGGACCGCATTCTTGAGATGCGGAGGGGTGTCGGCGAACGTATCCGACAGCGTGGACAGCGAATCCGACAGTTGGTTCGTGTCGATACCACTGACCGTTTTGGCCAAGTCACCCAGAGCATCCGGAAGTTGATACGGCGATACCGTCCGCTCCATCGGGATCGGCCCTTCCAGGCCGCCGCCGCCGCGCGGGGTGACGTTGAGAACCTTGGTCCCCAACAGGCTCTTGGTCCTGATCGCGGCCTCGGTCTGCTCGCCCAGCCGGATGTTTCCGGCGATGTTGAACGTCACCAGCACCCGCGGGCCGTCCAGGGCGATGCTCGATACCTTTCCGACCGGGTACCCGGACACCTCGACCCCTGAGCCGCTGAACAGACCACCCGCGTCTGCGAAGTGGGCGGTGTATTCCTTGCCCTGATTCAACAACGGCAACTTTTGGTACTGCAGGGCACCGATTACCAGGCCGGCGGTGATCGTGATCCCGATCGCGCCGATGATGACCGGGTTGCGTTCGCTCATCTCCTTCATCGCGGTGTGCACCGCCCGGTGTCCTGGCCGGCAAGCTTGACGTAGACGGGTTGCCCGCCCTTGCCGTTGAGTTTCAACACGACCTCACACAGGTAGAAGCTGAAGAAGTCGCCGTACAGGCCTTGGCGGCCCAGCGTCCGGTACTTGTCCGGCAATGTCTTCAACAGGTTGTCCAGATATTCGTGGTCAGCGACCGCGATGGCGGCGGCCCGGTCGGTTTCCTGCACGACCTTGCGTACCGGCGGCCGAACCTCGGCGAGCAGTTCGGCCAGCGACGCCGACGCCGCGTTGGTGTGCGCGACCGCCGCCGAGATGTCGGTGCGCCGTTCGGCGAGGCCATTGACCAACTCGGACAACGAGTTCACCGCGGTGTCGAATCGGTCGCTCTGGGAACCGAGCGATCCCAACACCACGTTGAGGTTGCCGATCACCTCGCCGATGAGCTGATCGCGGTCGGCCAGGGTGTTGGAGACCGCCGCGGCCTGGTCGAGGAACGACCCGATCGTCGGGCCCTGCCCCTGCAGCGCCTGCATCAACTGCCCGCTCAACTCGTTCACCTGATCGGGGCTGAGCGCCCGGAACAGTGGGCGGAATCCGCCGATCAGCGCGTCCAGGTCGAGAGCCGGTTCGGTGCGCGCCACCGGGATCGTCGCGCCGGCCGGCAAGGGTTGAACTCCCCCGGCGCCCTCCTCCAGCGCCAGATAACGCCCCCCGAAGAGGTTGTCGTAGCGGATCGCCGCTCGCGACCCCTCGGTGAGAACGACGGAGTCGTCAGCGCCGAAGGCGACGGACACCGTGGCGTCGTCGCGAACCTCGATGGTCTCGACCTTGCCGACCTCGACACCGGCGATGCGCACAAGATCACCGTCCTTGAGGCCCGATACGTTGGTGAACTCGGCGCGGTAGGACTTGTTCTCCCCGAACCTGAATTGGGCGAAGACCGCCATCAGGACGAAGGCTCCGAGCGCACACACGGCAAGGAAGGCCGCCAACCGCCAGACGACGGAGCTGAACTTTTCGGTCATGGTGCCGGGACTCCTTCCGGTGCCGGTGCCGGGGGGATCCCGGGCCAGAGTGGAGTCCCGCCGGGCCCGTACAGCGCCGCACCGTACGGAGGCGCACCGGGGTACGGGACGGGGCCGATCGCGGGTCCGGGCAGGCACTGCCTGATGCTCGGTTGTTCGGGCACTGCGCGGGTGGCCGGGAAGAAGTTGGCCCAGCACGGATTTCCGATACCGGGGTTCGGCCGGAAGTCGACCCCGGTTCCCCAACCGGTGTTGGTCACGAGCTGACGCACGGGGAAGTTCTTCGTCGCGTCGGGTAGTGAGCCGCAGCCCGGTTGTCCGCCCGGACCGCCCTTGGCGGCGATGATGGGCAAGTTCTGCGGGAACTTGTAGGGGTCGTTGCCGCCGAGCAGCGCGATGTCGAGTTGGATCGACTTCCCGTTGGCGCCTCCCCAGATGTCCCAGCCGCCGTGCTCCAGGAACCAGGTCGAGCCCTGCAGGGTACAGGTGTAGATCGGGTTGTACTTGTGCAGCAGCGCAGTGGTCGGCGCGAAGGTGTTGACCGCCTCGATGAAGCTGTCCTTGCTCGTCGCCAACAGGTTGGTGCCCGTTTCCGCGAACCCGGTCACGTTGAGCAACAACGAATCCAGCGCGGCGCTGTGTCCGACCACGGTGGATGCTGTCGTGCTGGCCGAGTCGATGATCGAGACGATGTCATCGGCGACGGCGGAGTAGGCGTCGTTGAAACCCTTGAAGGAACGCCAATCCTGGTGCATCGTCTCGCTGCGGGCATTGACCTCGGTCAGCACATCATTGAGCGCCGTGGTGGCCTCACCCATCCGCGGCCCCTGGCCGCGAACCGCGTCCGCGATGGCCGACAGGACTGCGTTCACCTTGGCCGGGTCCACCATGTCCAACAGGTCGACGATGTTCTCGAACACCGTGTTCACCTCGGTGGTGACGTTTCGCGACGTCAAAACGGCGCCGGCGGAGAGCCGTTCGGCGCTCGGGAGCTCCGGCGGCACGAGGTCGACGAATTTCGCGCCGAACGCTGTGGTCACCGATATCTGCGCCTCGACGTTCGCGGGGATACGCGCGATCTGACCCGGATCGATCTCCAGACGGAGCTTGACCGGTCCGTTACCGCCTTCGATGCCGCCGACGCGGCCGACCTGAACTCCACGCATCTTGACCCGGGCACCGTTCTCCATCACCAGGCCCGCCCGATCCGCGGTCAAGGTCACCGGCACGAAGGACCGGAAGGTGCCACTGAAGGCAGCGGCAGTCGCCGCCACGAACAGCACCAGGGTGCTCACCATGATCAACGCCCACCACCCGCTGTGCAGCCGGTGGTCACCGGGTTTCCTGTTCACCGATCATCCCGCCAGATTGAAGTTGCCGGACTGGCCGTAGATCGCCAGCGAGATCATCACGATCTCCAGCGCAGCAACGACCATGGATGTACGAACCGCACGCCCGACGGCCTCCCCCACGCCAGCGGGGCCACCGCCGGCGTGGAAGCCGTAGTAGGTGTGGACCAGCATGATCACCACAGTGATCGCCACGGACTGCAGGAAGGACCACACCAGATCGGTCGGGTTCAGGAAGGTGTTGAAGTAGTGGTCGTACACCCCTGAACCCTGGCCGTAGATCACCGTGGTGCCGACCCGGGCAGCGAGGAAGGCCATCATGACGGCGATGCAGTACAGCGGAATCACCACGATGACACCCGCGAGCACCCGCGTCGCGGCCAGGTAGGCGACAGCGCGGATACCGATGACCTCCAACGCGTCGATCTCTTCGTTGATGCGCATCGCGCCCAGCTGCGCGGTGGCTCCGGCGCCGATGGTGGCCGACAACGCGATCGCGGTGGTCCCGGGCACGATCAACCGGACATTGAAGAACGCCGACGTGAACCCGGTGAGAGCCTCCACACCCACCGACGCGAGCTGGTTGTAGCCCTGCACCGCGACCAATGCACCGGTGGTCATGGTCAAGAAGCCCACGATCGCCACGGTCCCGCCGACCACTGCGAGTGCGCCTGTGCCCAAACCCATCTGGGCGATCAGCCGCAGCAGCTCACCCGGATAGCGGCGGACCGCCTCGGGGATCGACCCGATGGTCATCCCGAAGAAGCGCGCCTGATCGCCCAGCTTGTTCCAGCCGGCGACGGTGCCGCCGGCCATGCGCCGCATCCGCGCCTGGAGCCGAGTGGGTGCCGTTCCCGTCATGGTGGCCGCCACGTCACTGCACCGTGAACTGAATGCCGACGGCGGTGACGATCACATTGATGGCGAACAACACCATGAACGTGAACACCACGGTCTCGTTGACGGCGTTGCCGACGCCGGCCGGGCCGCCCGCTACCGAGGTCCCCTTGTAGCATGCGATCAGCCCGGCGGCCAGACCGAACAAGGCGGCCTTGATCAACGCGACGACCACGTCGGCGATGCCGGTGAGCAGGGTCAGTCCGGCAATGAACGCACCGGCCGACACGTGCTGGATGAAGACGCAGAACAAGAACGCGCCCGCGAGACCGAAGATGATCACCGTCGAGGCCAGGGCCAGCGCGACGGTGGTCGCGGCCAGCACACGAGGCACCACCAGGGCCTGGATGGGATTGATGCCCATCACTCTCATCGCGTCGAGTTCCTCCCGGATGGTGCGGGCCCCCAGGTCTGCGCACATCGCGGTGGATCCCGCGCCGGACACCACCAGCACGGTGACAATCGGTCCGATCTGATTGACCGTGCCGATCGCCGCCCCGGTGCCCGCGAAGTCGGAGGCACCGAACTCGGTGAGCAGGATGTTGAAGGTGAACACCAGCAGCACGGAATAGGGCAAGGTCAGCATCAGCGCAGGCAGCACGGACACCCGCGCCACGAACCAGGTCTGCAGTACGTACTCGTGCCAGGCGAACGGCGGCCTGAACATCGCGGCGAAGGTGTCGATCGACATGGCGAAGAAGCCGCCGAGCGCGCCGAGTGGCTTGGTAGCCAGCGTCATTCCCACGTTCTAGACCTCCCGTTGCCCGGATGGCCGAGAAATCAAGTAAGACGGCCTAAGTGAGAGGTCATCGCGATTTGCGGACTCGTCGCGCACCCTTACGGACAACATTGCTAGAAGGTAACGATCAGGGTGCCCCCGACACTGCTCCACTTAGAGGTATAAAGCTCCCCCTTTCGGACCGTAATCCAGTTCACAGTGCCGGTATCCGTGCAGCACCGGTCACCCAGTCGGGACTTATTACATCCGATCGCTAGCAATCCACTGTTCACTGCAGCAAGATCAGAGTGCCAGTTGATCAGCCGCGGCTCGCTAACGCCCATTCACTTGGAGGTCCGGACATTCCCAGAACCGCCGACGCACCCGCCCGTACCCGGGACCCCGAACGCAAGAGCCGAATCATGGCTGCTGCGGCAGATCTCGTCGCCCGGAAGGGATTTCATGCTGTTTCCATGGCCGAGATCGGCGCCGCAGCCGGTATCACGGGCTCCGGTATATACCGCCATTTCGACAGTAAATCGGCGATTCTGGTCGCCCTTTTCGACCGAGTGATCGACGAGCTGCTTCGGGAGGAAGCCACCACCCTCGATGCCGTTGCCGACCTGCGCACCGCCCTCGACCGGCTGATCGCCGGCCAGGTGGAGTTCGTGGTCGGCGACCGTGAGCTCGCCCAGGTCTACTACAACGAGATCAACAATGTGCCCGAGGAGGACCGTCGCCGGCTGCGCCGCAAACAACGGATCTACCTCGAAGGATGGGTGCACCTCGTCAATGAACTACACGCGGACTGGACCGATACCGAGGCCCGTACCGTCGTGCATGCCGTGATCGGGGCCATCCAGTCCCCGCTGTTCCACAATGTAGGCCTCCCCGAGGACCGGCTGCGGGCGCTGCTCACCGAATCGGCCCGGGCGATCCTCGGCCTCCAAAGGTGACCGGAACGCAGACTGCGCTGCACTGAGGTTTTCAGTGCAGCGCAGTCGCCGATCAGCGCGGCTGAGTCAGCCGGCCCGGACACCGTCGCGGGCGTCCGATGCCGCAGCCTCCCCACCGACCGGCCGCACCGACGGCGTTGCCGGCTCCGGAAGGAACCTGCTGAGCCCGTACACCACGAACGCACACAGGCCGATCGTGAACAGGGTCGCCGCCCAGATCAGCGATTCGGTGGCGTGGCCGTTGTCCAGATGCATGGCGATGATCACCGGGAACCCGATACCGAAGTTCGCGGCGAAGAAGGTCATCGGGAAGACGACGAACAGGCTGAGCACACCCCAGGCGGTGGCAGCCTTGCGCCAGACCAGCACCGCGACCACGGTGAACAGGATGACCTGGGTCCCCTCCAGGACACCGATCACCAACGGGTAGTTCCAGATCCGCAGGACGAACGGACCGTAGTAGGTGTAGACGTTCGTGCCGGTCCCGATGATCTCGAACAGGCAGGATGCCGCTACCTCGGCGCCCCAGATCACGAACAGGCCGCGCCGCCCCAGTCGACCCTCGTAGATGCGACGGCCGGCGTACAGGCATGCGGTCGCGTAGAGGATGATGTAACCGCTGTGCGTCCAAACCGGTTGCACCACACCGAATGCGGAGAAGTGCATGAATCCGGCACCCGGCTCACCGTTGGCGTGGGCGTCGTAGAACCACAGGTCGAACGCGACGTCATATATCGGCTCTGCGTAGGCCGCCACACCGGCAGCGAGTATCGCGACGAGATAGAACGGGGTGCGCTGGGTGCGGCCCATCTGAATCGCGATGACGATCATCACGGCGACGATTCCCCAGCTCACCCAGGTGAAGATGTTCTGCCACAACAAGTCCAACTCATGCTGCATCACATCGTCCGGCATACGTCCCACGACATCCTCCTCGGATCCAGGCGGCCCCATTGCACACCATGTGCTCCAGCGCACAGTACGCACCGCGACGCGGCGCCTACATGGCCATTCGGGGGATCTGCGTCCTCCCGCGGGGGTGAAACGGTTTGTCGATCCGGCCGGCCCTGCGAAGGTGTGTGAATGAGGATTGATGTCAACATCGGCGGATCCATCGACGGCACCGGCGGCGCAGACCTGGAAGTTCTCGCCGACCAGGTACGTCTCGCCGAGCAACTCGGCTTCGACGGCGTGTGGTCCACCGAGGTGAGCCGGGACCCGTTCCTGCCATTGGTCATGGCCGCGGCGCAGACGTCGACTTTGCAGATCGGCACCGCGGTGGCCGTGGCGTTCGCCCGTAGCCCGATGACCACCGCCGCGGCGGCCAACGATCTGAACACCTTCAGTCGCGGACGTTTCGTACTCGGACTGGGCTCGCAGATTCAACCCCATATCGAGCGCCGGTTCAGCATGCCCTGGTCCGCCCCCGCCGACCGGATGCGCGAGTACATCCTTGCCCTCCAGGCGATCTGGCGATCCTGGCAGACCGGAGAGAAGCTGCAGTTCGAGGGCAGGCACTACCGGCACACTCTGATGACCCCCATGTTCAGTCCGGAGCCCAACCCGCACGGGACACCGCGGGTGATGGTGGCCGCGGTCGGGCCGCGGATGACCACGGTGGCCGCCGAGGTGGCCGACGGGCTCCTGGTGCACGGGTTCACCACGCAGCGCTATCTGGAAGAAACCACGATGCCGCTGGTCGAGGCCGGTCTGGCGAGCTCGGGGCGTGGCCGCGCCGATTTCACCGCCGTATATCCGGGTCTGGTCGTCACCGGCGGTACCGAGCGCGAGTTCGAGGATGCCGCCGGCCAGGTGCGCCGACAGATCGCGTTCTACGG
Source organism: Mycolicibacterium aurum (assembly GCA_900078775.1). Taxonomy (GTDB): domain Bacteria; phylum Actinomycetota; class Actinomycetes; order Mycobacteriales; family Mycobacteriaceae; genus Mycobacterium; species Mycobacterium aurum_A. Next base: position 630,889 of record LT549889.1, on the reverse strand, counting down.
CGCCACCCCGGCCTACCGCGGTGTGCTGGACCTGCATGGCTGGGGCGACCTGCACACCGAGCTACATACCCTGTCCAAGGCCGGAAAGTGGGCGGACATGACGTCGCTGATCGACGACGAGATGCTCGGCACCTTCGCCGTGGTCGGCGAGCCGGACAAGGTCGGCGCTCAGATCGTGTCGCGCTTCGGTGGTCTCATCGACCGTTTCACCCTCTACACGCCTTACCCCCTCGACGATGCCGTCCGTGCGGACATCGTCGAGGGGGTGAAGGTGGCCGGTCGTTAGCTCTGTTGTGCGGCAGCCGATTCCAGCAGGAACTGGCCGACGTAGGTGCGGGTCTGATCGGCGTTGAGCGGCTGGAACATCGAGGCCGCCGAATCACGGTAGAGCCGCTCGAAGATGGTGCCGGCGCGGAAGGACGATCCCCCGGCCATGCTCATCGCGTGCCGTGACATGTGCATCACGTTGTCGGCGATGAAGGTCTTGGCCAGGCCGAGGTAGGGGAAGCGAAGTTCCGGCGCCCACAGCTTGTCCTTGCCGTCGATGAGATCCTGGCAGGTCTGGTAGAGCACCCGCCGTGACCATTCGACGCGGGAAGCCATGTCCCCGATGCCGTCGATGATGTGGCCGACGTTCTTGACCTCGGTGTCGGCCGCGACGATCGCGCCGAACGTCGCGCCCAGATGCTTCTTGGAGAGCGCGGCGACGGATTCTTCGAGGATGCGCTGCTGCATGCCGAGGTAGATGGAGGCGAACATCAGCGATGCCCACTCCAAGACACCGAATGCCCCGGAACGCCAATGCGATACGAAACCGTCCTCGGGGACGAAGTACCCGTCGAAGACGATGGTCTGGGTTCCGGTGGCATGCATGCCCACCGCGTTCCAGGTCTTCTCGATCCGGATACCGTCACCGACACCGTTCTCGTCCACCGTGAAATCACCGATGAACAGCTTCTCCGCGGCGACGCGTTCGTCGAAGGTCTCCGGCAGATTGCCGTCGGCGTCGGTCTCGGTGGCGTTGGTGGTGATGATGGAGGCCGCCTCGCACAGCGTGCCCCATGTCTTCTTGCCGTACAGTCGCCAGCCGCCGCCGGGCTGCGGAACAGCCTGCATATCGGCCAGGCCGGAGAAGCCGGCGCGCTGCTCGGAGAACGGGCCGAACATCAGCTCACCGTCGGCGATCCGCCCCAGCCAGTACCGGTTCTGCTCCTCACTCATCAGGTTTCCGGCGATGCCGACCATGATGTAGTGCATGTTGTAGGCCAGCGTGATCGCCGAGTCGCCCTTGGACAGCTCGGAAACCACCTTGGAGACCTGCAGGATGTTGGCGCCCGCACCGCCGAATGCCTTCGGCACCGGCAGCGCGCCGAGTCCCGAATTCTTGAATACCTCGATCGACGGATAGGCGAAGGTGTTCTCCTTGTCGTATTTCGGGCCGATCTCTCTGAAGAACTGCGAAACTTCCTGCGCCTTGGCGAAGTAGGGCTCGAATTCGTCGTCGGTCAAATCCTGTTCCAGCATTGTCACTCCCTCGATGGTGCCGCGAATCGCCTTCGATGCTGCTCCAGATATGCCCTGCGCCACACCCCTCGCAGGGGGTAACTGAGTCCAGCTTCGGGGGAAAGCCGTGCAGGTCAACGCCACCTCGGCGGACCAGCACAGTGGGGGTCTCCCCCCATGGGGCAGTCCGTTTCCTCCCGGCGGTAGTCGTGGCGCACGCCACAGTTCCATAGCGTCGGATCCGTCGTGCACGAGCTGCGACGGAGAGGAGCTGTTCATGAGTCACACATTTGCGGTCAAATGGCTTAAAGCCTTCCGGGAAAGCCCCGAGGCTGTCGTCGCGCTCTATGCCGACGACTTTCTCTTCGAGGATCCGATCCTCGGACAGTCGATCACCTCCAGAGAAGAATTGCTCCGGGTGTTCGCGCCCTATGCCAATGCCGACACCGGGAATGGCATCGGTATCAACAACTTCCGCATCGACGAGGTCGTCGGCGACGAGCGCGCCGCGATCTACCGGTGGACCTGGCAGGCCCCCACGGCCGGCGCGTTCGTCGGTGTGCCCACCAATGGCAAGGTCCCCGGCGCTCGCGGGATCACTTTCCACATCTACGACGCCGACGGCCTCATCAAGCGCGAGGAGAGCTTCTGGGACGTGTCGACCGCGGTCAGCGAGCTCGGCCTGCCGGTGGATCCGACCGCGGTGGCCAAGATATCGGCACTGGTCTGAAAGGGATGACAATGAGCCTAGACACCAATTTGGCCGCGCAGCATGCCGCCCGCTGGGCGAACTCGCTGACCACCGATACCGACGCGGCGGTTGACCTGTATGCCGACGACATGGTCTACGACGACCACGCCGACTCCGATCATGTGATCGACACCGCCATCACCAAGGACGAACTCCGGCCCCGTCTGGCACCGTTCGCCAACAAGGATCCTCGCAACGGCGCCGGTGTCCACACCTTCACCGCGAACGAGGCGTTCCAGCTCGCCGGGGTCAACGGCGCGCCCGCCGTGGTCATCCTGTGGGACTGGACCGGCGAGGGGCTGGAGACCTTCCGTGGGGTCCCGACCGGCGGCAAGACCTTGACCACCCGTGGAATCACCTGGCATCACCTGGATTCCGAGGGGAAGATCGCCCGCGAAACCACCTATTGGAACGACACCCCGGTGCTGCAGGAGCTCGGCCTACCGATCGTCACACCGGAGTACTGGGTCGAGGGATTCGACCCGGCATCGCTTGCGCAGTAACGCGAGAATCGATTAAGGAGTCTCTCTCACCGTGAAGCCTTCGAACGCCGGCATGTGGGGTCCGCTACCCGATGTACTGGACCGGGCATGCACCTACTACCCCGACCGGGTAGCGATCATCGACGGTGACCGCAGCATCACCTACCGGGAGTTGTTGCTGTGGCGTAATCGAATTGCCAACGCATTGATCGCCGCCGGGGTTCGCAAGGGTGACCGGGTGGGCCTGCTGATGCCCAACTGCCTGGAATTCATCCCCATTCAGCAGGCCGTGTGGGCGGCGGGTGCGGTGCTGGTACAGATGCCGACCCGCGCCGCCACCGACGGCTTCCGGAGCAACCTCGCGCAGACGGACGCCACGACGTTGCTCTACCACGCCAAGTTCGAGGACGCCGTAGCCACGATCCACGACCAACTGCCCACGCTGCAGCACGTCATCCGGGTCGGGCCGGCGGCGCGAAAGCAGGTCGAGGCGGCCGACTTCGCATCTATCGTCGAGGCGGCCGCCGAGACTCGGCCGGCGGTCGACCTCGACGAGAACGACGAGGCCTACGTGCTGTTCACCTCGGGGAGCACCGGTGAACCCAAGGGCGTGGTCAACTCGCACTTCACCTGGAGCTACTACGCCATCTCGGCGGGTCTGGAGATCGGTGACATCCGGTTCGGCGAGGTCTTCGCACACGGTGCCCCGCTGACCCACTTCAGCCAGATCTTCGTGATGCCGACCTTCGTCCGTGGCGGCACGAACGTCATGCTCCCAGGTCTCGAGGTCGAGACGCTACTGCGCAACATCGAGCGGCACCGAGTCACCGCCACGGCGGTGGTACCCACCATCGTCTATCTGCTACTGGACCATCCCGCTCGCGATGCGTTCGACATCACGTCCCTGCAGACCGTGATCTACGCCGGGGCGCCGATGGCGCCCGAACGGCTCCGGCAGGCGCTGGATACCTTCGGTCCGATCTTCATCCAGACCTACGCCGGCACCGAGCAGGGTTACGTATCCTGCATGCGTAAGCACGAACACCTTGCCGGATCGGATGAGACACAGCAGGAGTGGGTCTCCCGGCTTGCCTCTGCCGGGCGGCCGATGTTCGCGGTGCAGGTCAGCATCCAGGACGAGCAGGACAATCCGCTGCCCGTCGGTGCGGTCGGCGAGATCTGTTCGCATCAACTCGGCCAGATGCTGGGTTATCTGGATCCGCAACGCAATGCCGAGACGGTCCGGGACGGGTGGATACACACCGGCGATATCGGCCGGCTCGATGAGGACGGTTATCTCTACCTCGTCGACCGCAAGAAGGACATGGTGGTCAGCGGTGGATTCAACGTTTTCCCCCGCCAGGTTGAGGACGTGCTGACCGCCCACCCGACGGTGGCTCAGGCCGCCGTGATCGGTATCCCGCACGAGAAGTGGGGTGAGGCGGTGATGGCCGTGGTGGTCGCCCGAGCCGGCGAGATCACCGGACGTGAGCTGGAAAACGAACTGATCAAACACGTCAAAGAAGCACTGGGCAGCGTTCCCGCACCCAAGACCATCCTGTTCACCGACGAGTTGCCACTCAACCCGGCCGGGAAGGTGGACAAGAGGGCCATCCGGAAACCGTACTGGCAGCACAGCACCCGACAGGTCGGGTAAGAGGAGTCCAACGAAATGACACAGCACTACCCGCTCTACATCGACGGCAAGTGGATCGACACCGACGAGAGCTACGAAATCCGCAGTCCGGCAACCGAAGAGATCGTCGCCACCGTCGCCAAAGGCGATGTCACTCATGTCGACGCCGCGGTGGCGGCTGCGCAGGGCGCCTTCGACGAGGGCACCTGGCGACGCACTCCCCCGGCACAGCGGGCCGCGCTGATCAACACCGTCGCCGCACGGCTGACCGAACGCCTGGACGAACTGGCTGCGCTGCAGTCCCGGGAGAACGGTGCCACCATCCGGATCACCGGCGCACTGCACGTCGGCCTGTCGGCCGCCCAGCTGCAGTACGTGGCCGCCATCACCGAGGCCTATGAGTGGGAGACCGAAGGTCCGGCCATCGAGCCGGTGCCGGCCAGCGGGATCGTGGTCCGCGAGCCGATCGGTGTGGTCGCGGCGATCGTGCCGTGGAACATCCCGTTGCTGACCACCGTGTGGAAGATCGGCCCGGCACTGGCGGCCGGGAACTCCGTCATCCTCAAGCCCGACGAGCATGCACCCCTGCTCCCGCTCGAACTCGCCCGCGAGTTCGACGCCGCCGGCCTACCTCCCGGTGTCCTCAACGTGGTGACCGGTGACGGTGAACCTGTGGGTGCTCACCTGTCCGGACATCCCGGAGTCCGTAAGGTCGCCTTCACCGGGTCGACCGCGGTGGGTAAGAGCATTCTGCGGCAGTCCGCCGACTCGATCCGCCGCGTCACCCTGGAGCTCGGCGGCAAGGGCGCCAACATCATCCTCGATGATGCGGATATCGACATGGCCGTAGACGGTGCGTTGTTCGCCTGCATGGCGAACAACGGCGAAGCCTGTGAGGCGGGTACCCGCCTGCTCATCCCGGCCACCCGGCGCGACGAGATCGTCGACAAGCTGGTCGCGCGGGCATCGACGCTGCGCGTCGGTGATCCGTTGCAACCCACCACGCATATCGGTCCGATCATCTCCGCGGATCAGCGCGACCGCATCCTGGACTACTTCCGCATCGCCACCGACGAGGGTGCAAAGGTCGCGCTGGGTGGGCGCTCGCCCGTCGGTGCCGAGTACGAGAAGGGCTACTGGATCGAGCCGACGATCTTCGTCGACGTCACCAACGATATGCGGGTGGCCCGCGAGGAGGTCTTCGGACCGGTTCTGGTGGTGTTGACCTACGACTCGGTGGACGAGGCCATCAAGATCGCCAACGACACGAACTACGGTCTCTCCGCAGGTGTCTGGGGCAGCGACGAGCGCGCCGTCGAGGTTGCACGGCGACTCGATGCGGGGATGGTGTGGGTCAACAACTGGCACGTCATCCACCCGGCCTACCCGTTCGGTGGATTCAAGGAGAGCGGACTCGGCCGCGAGGGTGGCCCCCATGCCATCGATGAATACGTCGAGGAGAAGTTCATCTCGGTGGACCGTTCCGGCGGTATCGCCAACAAGGCGTTCGCGATCGTCATCGACCCCGCGAACTGACTCAGAAACAGAACGGACGGGAGGAAGCATGGCGGACTACGACATCGTCGTGCACGGCCCAGCACGCGTCGGCATCAGTGCGGCGGACGGAACCTGGGCCGATTCCTCCGGTCCGTCGGTGCGGATCCGCGGTGTCGACCTGCGCGATGTAGCGCACCGGGCGTCCGCGGTACGTGCCGCGCAGCCCGCGGTCGATGTTCTCGTCGACATCGATGTGCTGGTCGACGAGAACGCGGCCGCGGCCCGGGAACGCCTACGTGCCAGCGGTATAACGCCTCCGCGTGACACGCTCGTGTATATCGGCACCCCAGCCGGTCTGGCCGGGCTGGTGGCCGATATACACGCCCTCGGCATCGCCGACGGCGCGGTGCTGCGGCCACTTCTTCGCGATGCGGCCGAGGAGCTTCGGCGGCACCTGCCGATTGCACTGGCCACGATGGGGGCACCCGCTCCGGTCTCGTCCGAGGCGAGGCCCGCATGACGGTGGATGCCGCTTCCTACCGCGCCGCGTTGCGACGCCATCCGGGCGGCGTCGCCATCATCACGCTCACCTCGGATTCGGGTCCGGTCGGGTTCACGGCGACCTCGCTGGCGTCGCTCTCTCTTGATCCTCCGCTGGTGTGTTTCAACATCACCCACACCTCGTCGAGTATCGATGCCGTGCGGGCAGCCGAGACCGTCGTGGTCCATGTTCTCGGCGAGCATCAGGCACACCTGGCTCGGCGGTTCGCCCGCAGCGCCGAGCATCGGTTCGCCGAGCCCGGATCGTGGTCCCCACTGCCCGGCGGGGAACCACTGCTGGCCGGTACCCCGACGTGGCTGAAAGTCGGGGTGGATCAGCTCATCCCGGTCGGTGACTCGACACTGGTCATCGGCGGGGTCCGCGAGATCCATTGCGAGGGCGAGACACCCGCGCCGTTGATCTATCACGACGGCACATTCCGGGCGGCGACGCCGCTGCCCGGTCTGCCGGCTTAGAACCCTTTCGACCCCGCTCGTCAGCCGTCACTGAGCGCCCAGGCGATGGCCTGGGCCCGGTTGACCGCACCGTACTTGCGCAGGATGTGCTTCACGTGCGATTTCACCGTGCCCTCGGTGATGACGAGCTTATCCGCGATCTCGTGATTGCTGGCGCCGGTCACCATCAGATCGAATACGTCCTGCTCGCGTTCGGTCAACTCCACCGACGGCTTGCCGGGCTGATCGCCCCGGTCCACCGACTGGACGTCGCTGTGCCGCGAAGGTTCGCCGGCCGACTCGCAGAGCTCGTCGATCCGGTCGACGGCACCGAAGAACAAGTCCCGCACGCTGTCTCGATGCGTCTTGAGACGTTCCACGAGTACCGCGCGTTCGTAGAGGTGGCTGAACCCGTCGGAGAACGCCCACAGTACGTCCCGATCGGCCTCGTCGACCCGCCTGGCCAGTGGATGATGGTCGGTGTGCAGGAAGCCCAGCACATCGGAGCCGAGCACCACCGGCGCCACCACATAGGACCGTGACCGCCCGGCCTGGACGATCAGCGGGCGGTAGACCGGGGCAACGGCGGTGTCATAGACCAGCGACGGGCGGCGGCGCGACAGCATCTCGGCCTCCGGCGCGCCGGTCACCAGCGGGATGGTCTGATCGATCCAGGCGCTGAACCACGACTGCGCCTCGCCCTGCGAGCGATTGTGCAGCATCATCGGCTTCCAGCCGGAGTTCTCCACCTTGGACAGCACCGCTCGATGGAATCCGCAGCGCAATACCAGTTCCTGGCAGGCGTTCTCGAGCAGGGCGGCCGACGTCGGTACCCCGCGTAGCCGGCTCAGGCCCGCCGCGCAGTCCGCGAGCCGCTGGCTGCGCATCGCGGTGTCGTGCAGATACCAGTCCATCGCCAGCTGTTGCAGGCGCAGCACCAACTGGCAGAGTTGTTGTGCGCGTTCGTTTTCGCTTCCGGGGAGGTCTCGCAGCCGGTTGATACAGGCATGTGAGAGTGTCGAAATCACCTCGGTGGAGCGCGCTGACATGTCCCACTCGACGGTCGGCAGCGCCACGCTGCAACCCAGCTGCGTCTCCACCGCCACCCGCAGCGTCCGCAGTTGATCGACGAGGTCGAGTTCCCTTGACCACCAGTCACTGCCAGACTTGCCGGGCGCCCCAGCACGTACGTTGTCGCTCACCATCGAAACGCTCATCTGGGCCGCCGTTCGTCGTCTCGGGTTTCTCGGAGGTAGCACGCGATCGCGCCGGCACGGTTGCCCGCCCCGAGCTTGTGCAGAATGTGCTTCACGTGGGATTTCACCGTGCTTTCGGCGACGGTGAGCTGGTCGGCGAGCTGGGCGTTCGTCGCCCCGCTGGCCAGCAGCGCGAGCACCTGACGTTCCCGGGTGGTCAATCGGGCCAGTCGGCCCTGCGGGCGGGCAGCGCGCACCTCGCGGTGCTCGAGGGGCTGTGCACAGTCGTCCGCCGCGTCGACATCGGGCAGCCGGGCACTGAATGTCGAGAACTCCGGCCGGTCCAGGTTGTCGAGGCTCTGCACAGCGGCCTGGCATGCCTCGGTGACGCTCCGGCGTTGCCGTTCCATGCGGTCGGCCAGGCCCACCCGATCAAAGACCAGACCCACCCCGTCGGCGAACATCCGGAGCAGATCCCGGTCCACCGTCCCGAGCGCCCGCTTCGTCGTCGGGGTATCCGCATGCAACAGCCCGATGACCGCGTTCCCGACGATCACCGGAGCGACGACATACTCTGTCGTCCCGACGCTTTCGGCCAACGCCCGGTGTACGCGGGGCTCGTGCTGCGCATCCTGCACCAGCGCGGGCAACCGGCGCCTGACCACCTCCGCCTCCACCAGCGGGGACGCCAACGGGATCTCGGTGCCGATGATGCCGGCCTCGCCGATCTCCGTCGTGACAGCGCCACGCTCGTCAGTGCGGTAGAGCGTCAACGGAAACCACATCGAGTTGCCGACCCTGGACACGATGACCCGGTCGAAGATCTGCGCGGCGCAGAGTTCGCGACCTGCGGTGTCGAGCACCTCGGCCGACTGCCCGACCTCACGTACCCGACCCAACGCGTCCAACAACGCGGAAAGATCCGAACTCGGTTCCTGGGCGGCGCCACCGACGCCTGCCCGCACAGCACACGCATCAGCCAACTGGTCCGCGACGTGCGCAAACCCGTTGACTGCGGTCGAGACACGCGTATCTATCTCGGGCCTCCTCGGAACGGCGTATGACCGCGAACAGGGGCGATGAGCCAGAAGCTGTCACGGATTCACTAGCGCACATCATTGGTGACGTGCATCACCTTTGTCAAGGCGCTCACCCTGCGGCGGATTACCAGCAGGTTGACCGCTCGGAGGGGGCCATCGACAAAGGGTGTCGGTTGACCATGATCAACCGCTTAGTTATCTTCCATTCACTAATTTTCGACTTTCTTCACGATTCCCATACGAGGTGCGCCGTGGCAACCGTTTCCCCGAATTCCCTCCCATGGTCGGATCGACTGCGACTACCCGCGATCGCCGCGCCGATGACCAGCGTGTCCACCCCCGAACTGGTGATCTCGGCCTGCCGCGGTGGCGTGATCGGTTCATTCCCCACCCACAACGCCGCCACCGATCGCGAGTTACACGAGTGGTTGAGCCGGATGAAAGGGGAACTGGAGACGCACGCCGCACCCGTCGCACCGAACCTGGTCGTCCACCGCAGCAATGCCCGACTCGACGCCGACCTGAGCACCCTGATCCAGCACGGCACCGAACTCGTGATCACCAGCGTCGGCTCCCCCGCGCCCGTCGTGCGCCCGCTCCATGACGCGGGCGCACTGGTGTTCGCCGACGTCGCCAGCCTGCAGCACGCCTGGCGTGCGCTGGATGCCGGCGCCGACGGCCTCGTCCTGCTGACCGCGGGCGCCGGCGGACAGACCGGATGGGCGAACCCGTTCGCCTTCGTTCGCGCGGTCCGCGAGCAGTTCGCCGGACCGTTGGTGCTGGCCGGCGGGATCAGCGACGGACACGCCATCCTGGCCGCCGAGGTGCTCGGCATCGACCTGGCCTACCTCGGCACCAGGTTCATCGCGACACACCAGAGCGGTGCGAGCCCCGACTACCGGGCCGCGCTGGTCGCCTCCACGCTCGATGATGTGCGGCTCTCCGATCGGGTCGGCGGCATTCCCGCCAGTCTGCTGAGCTGCTGGCTCGAGCAGCAGGACGACGAGGAGGACACCCGACGCGGGTTTGCGCAAGACCAGCTGCTGGCCAACCGGTCCGCATGGAGCGCCGGCCACAGCGTGTCCGGCGTGAATGCCGTCGCCACCGTGCAGGACGTCATCGACACCCTGGTCGCCCAGTACCGCCAGGCGCGGAATGCCGCCGGCTTCAGCGAATCCTGAGTTGCTTCCCGCCAAGCCTCGCGGGGCACTACTCCGCACGTATTCCTTATCTCCCCAGTTGGGGGTGTTCCTCGATTTACCTCTCCTCCACAGCTCATCCGCCACTTAGTGTATGGGCATTCACTAACTCTGTTCAGTTCGTCAGCACGTATCGAAAAGGACCCCGATGACTGTCCTGACATCGGATGTGGACACCACCTCCGAGACCTTCCGCAACAACCACAGCGTCCAATCGGCGGCGGTGGCCGCACTCAACGAGCAACTGGAACTGGTGGCCGCAGGCGGCGGTGAGCGCTACGTCAAGCGCCACCACGACCGCGGCCGACTGCTTGCCAGGGAGCGCATCGAACTGCTCGTCGACCGCGATGCGCCGTTCATGGAACTGTCCGCACTGGCCGCCTGGGGCACCGAGTTCAACGTCGGCGCCGCGATCGTCACCGGCGTCGGCGTGGTGTCCGGCGTCGAGTGCATGATCATCGCGCACGACCCGACCGTCCGGGGCGGCACCATGAACCCGTACACCCTGCGAAAGAACCTGCGCGCCTTGGAGATCGCGCGGGTGAACCGGTTGCCGGTGGTGTACCTCGTGGAGTCCGGCGGCGCCGACCTGCCCACCCAGTCCGAACTGTTCGTGCACGCGGGCAAGATCTTCCAGAACCTCACCGAACTGTCGTCGATGGGCATCCCGACCATCTCCCTGGTCTTCGGCAACTCCACGGCGGGCGGCGCCTACGTCCCCGGCATGTGCGACTACGCGGTGCTCGTCGACCAACAGGCCAAGGTCTTCCTCGGCGGGCCTCCGCTGGTGAAGATGGCCACCGGCGAAGAGTCCGACGACGAGTCGCTCGGCGGCGCCGACATGCACACCCGGGTGTCCGGCCTCGGCGACTACTTCGCCGTCGACGAGGTCGACGCCATCCGCATCGGCCGCGATATCGTCGCGCACCTGAACTGGCGCAAACTCGGCCCCGGCCCCACCCAACCCGCGGACGCGCCACTGTTCGACGACGAGGAACTGCTCGGTATCGCCTCGGGCGACTCACGCGTCCCGTTCGACCCGCGTGAGGTCATCGCCCGCATCGCGGACGGGTCCCGGTTCTCCGAGTACAAGCCGCGCTGGGGCACCAGCCTGGCCACCGGATGGGCCTCCATCCACGGCTTCCCGGTCGGCATCCTGGCCAACACCCGAGGTGTACTCTTCAGCGAAGAATCCAAGAAGGCAACGGAATTCATTCTCCTGGCCAACCAGACGGACACCCCGCTGATCTTCCTGCAGAACGTCACCGGGTTCATGGTGGGCGCCGAGTACGAGCAAGGCGGCATCATCAAGGACGGCGCGAAGATGATCAACGCCGTCACCAACAGCACCGTCCCGCACATCACCATCAACATGGGTGGCTCGTTCGGCGCCGGGAATTACGGGATGTCCGGGCGCGCATACGATCCCCGGTTCATGTTCACCTGGGTGAACGCCAAGCTCGCGGTGATGGGAGCCGCGCAGCTGGCCGGTGTGCTGTCCATCGTCGGCAAGGCCGCCGCGCAGGCCGCGGGCCGCGAGTTCGACCACGAGGCCGACGCCAAGCGCACCACTGAGATCGAGGCCCAGATCGAGCGCGAATCGCACTCGTTCTTCGTCTCGGCCCGCATCTACGACGACGGTGTCATCGATCCCCGCGACACCCGCTCGGTGATCGGGATGGCCCTGTCCGCAGCCCATTCCAACGTTGTCGAAGGCCGCCGCGGCTTCGGCGTATTCAGGATGTGAGACGCAGTAAATGAACAGCCCCAAGATCCGCAAACTGCTCATCGCCAACCGCGGCGAGATCGCCTCCCGCATCATCCGGACCGCACACGCGATGGACATCGCGATCGTTGCGCTCTACTCCGATGCCGACCGGCATGCCCCGTACGTATCGCAGGCCGACGAGTCGGTCCACCTGCCCGGCACCGCGCCGGCCGATACCTACCTGCGTGCCGACCTGGTGCTGGCCGCGGCAACCCGCACCGGCGCCCAGGCCGTCCATCCCGGCTACGGATTCCTCTCGGAGAACGCCGATTTCGCGCGGGCCTGCGCCGAGGCCGGGATCATCTTCGTCGGCCCCAGCCCGGAGGCCATCATTGCGATGGGCTCGAAGATCGCGGCCAAGGAACTGATGCAGGCAGCCGGTGTCCCGGTGCTGCCGGGCGTCACCGTCGAATCCGAACAGGACGAGAACCCCGACCGGTTGCGCAGCGCGGCCGCGGACATCGGATTCCCCATCCTGGTCAAGGCCGCATTCGGCGGCGGTGGTCGCGGTATGCGCATCGTGCACTCCGAGGCCGAGCTGCTCGACGCGGTCGCCAGCGCCCGCCGGGAGGCGGCCTCCGCCTTCGGCGACGGCGCCGTCTTCCTGGAGAAGTTCGTCGAATCCCCGCGACACATCGAGGTGCAGATCTTCGGGGACCGACACGGCACCGTGGTGCACCTGGGCGAGCGCGAATGCTCCATCCAACGCCGCTACCAGAAGATCATCGAAGAGGCGCCGTCGACCGCGGTAACCGAGGAACTGCGCGACGAGCTCGGTCGGGCCGCGGTGGCCGCCGGCAAGGCGCTCTCCTACGAGGGCGCCGGCACCGTCGAGTTCGTGATGGCGCCGGACGGCTCGTTCTACTTCCTCGAGGTCAACACCCGGCTGCAGGTGGAACATCCCGTCACCGAACTGGTCACCGGCATCGACCTGGTCCGCGCCCAGCTGACCGTCGCCGAGGGCCAACCGCTGCCGCCGGCCATGCTGGGAACCAGCCCGGTCGGACATGCCATCGAGGTGCGGCTGTACGCCGAAGATGTTGCGGCGGGCTTCATCCCGGTGTCCGGCACGTTGAGCACCCTGGAGTTCCCCGACGTCGAAGGGATCCGGATCGACGCGGGCTTCACCTCCGGGTCCACGGTCAGCACGTTCTACGACCCGATGCTCGCCAAGATCATCGGCTACGGCGCGACGCGCGCCGAGGCGTGCGGCCGGGTGGCGCGCGCCCTCACCGAGACCCGGGTGCACGGTGTGACCACCAACCGCGATCTGCTGGTCGGCATTCTGCGGGAGGCCGAGTTCGCGGCCGGCGCGATCGACACCGGCTACCTCGAACGCCACGATCCCGCGCAGCTGATGCGCAGGCCAGGCCATGAGGAGGTCGACCGCACCCACGCGCTGGTGGCGGCGCTCGCCTCGCAGGCCGAACGGCGCGCCCACACCTCGGTGCTGCCCGGTTTACCGTCGGGCTGGCGGACGCTGCCGAGCCAGGCCCAGCAGGTGAGCTTCACCTGCGGTGAGACCGAGTTCGACGTCCGATACCGCTTCGAGCGCGGCACGCTGTCGGCGACGATCGGCGACTGGTCCCCCGCGGCCCGTCTCATCGCGGCGGGTGACGGCGTCGTCGATGCCGAGATCGACGGTATCCGGCGGCGCTACCGCGTCACCGTCTCCGGTGCGGTGTCCTACGTCGACAGTGCGCTGGGCTCTTCTGCGCTGCATGAGGTGGACCGGTTCCCCGACCCGAGCGCCATGCAGGAGGCCGGGTCGCTGTTGGCCCCGATGCCCGGGGCGGTGGTACGCGTCGAGGTCGACGAGGGCACCGCGGTGTCCGCGGGCACCACGATCATCGTGCTGGAGGCCATGAAGATGGAGCACACCGTGCGCGCCCCCGCTGACGGCCTGGTGTCCTCGATCGTGGTCGCCGTCGGCGATCAGGTGGAGTCCGGGCAGGTCCTGGCCTTGGTGACGGAGCCCGACGCATGAGCATCACCTACGAGGTGCGAAACGGCGTCGCCTGGCTGACCATCGATCGGCCCGAGGCCCGCAACAGCCTGAACAAGGCGGTGCGGGACGGATTGTTCGACGGCGTACGCACATTCAATCGTGACGATGCCGCGAAGGTGCTCGTTCTGACCGGGGCCGGCGACAAGGCGTTTTGCGCCGGCGGTGACCTCAAGGAGATGTCCGAGAACCAGCTGACCATCCCCCCGGTCGACTTCGTGCCGCAGTTCGGCCGCAACATCACCGTGGACAAACCCACCATCGCCGCGGTCAACGGGGCGGCGCTGGCCGGCGGCTTCCTGCTCGCACAGACCTGTGATCTGTGTATTGCCAGTACGACCGCGACCTTCGGCATCACCGAGGTGAAGGTCGGCCGCGGTTCGCCGTGGGCGGCACCGCTGCCGCTGATGATCCCCCGCCGGATCGCGATGGAACTCGCCCTAACCGGAGCACCACTGGACGCGCGGCGGGCTTACGAGATCGGGTTCGTCAATAGGCTCGCCGAACCAGCGGACCTCGTGCGGGTAACCCAGGAGTTCGCCGAGCAGATCGGCCGCAATGCACCGCTGTCGGTCGCCGCGGGTAAGGCGACCGCGGGGCTGACCGCCGAGTACCCACTCAGCGAGGCATACCAGATCGCGGAAAAGATCTGGGCACCGGTCTATTTGAGCTCCGATGCGCAAGAAGGCATGCAGGCCTTCAAGGAAAAGCGTTCTCCGGTCTGGAAAGGCATCTGAACATGGACACCGACGCCTACCGGCAACTACTGGACGATCTCCGATTCGAATCCGAACAGCTCGTCACACATCTTCGTGCGCTGTCCGACGATCAGTGGGGTCTGGATACCCCGGCCGAGGGCTGGACGATCCACGACCAGATCACCCATCTGGCCTACTTCGATGACGCGACGACGATGGCGTTGCAGCGCCCCACGGACTTTCGTACGTTCGCCGATGAGCTGATGGCGGGCGGCATGGACTTTCCCGACCGCATCGCCCGCGAACACCGCTCGCTGAGCCCTGCGAGGGCTCTCGAGTGGCTGACCACGTCGCGCGCCGAACTCTTGGACGCGCTGGCCACAGCAGGTCCCAAGGCGAGGTTGCCGTGGTTCGGCCCCGACATGAGTGCCGCCTCGTCGGCCACGGCGCGGCTGATGGAGACCTGGGCGCATGGCCAGGACATCTACGACACCCTCGGAACCGAGCACCCGGAATGCCCTGGCCTGCGCAGCATCGCGCATCTGGGTGTGGCGACGTTCTCCTTCACCCACCGCCTCCACGGCGTCGGAATACCCACCGAGAGTGTGTACGTCACGCTGGAGGCACCCGACGGTGGCATCTGGACCTGGGGTCCGCTGGGCAGCGCGAACACGGTGACGGGTGCTGCCTTGGACTTCGTCCTGGTGGCCACCCAGCGCCGGCATTGGTCGGAGACCGGTCTCGTCGCGGTCGGCGAGGTCGCGCAGAACTGGCTGGCCATCGCGCAGGCCTTCGCCGGCGCACCCAGCCGCCGTGAACGAAAGGTGAGCTCGTGAGTAACCGTCCGGTCCGGATCGGCAATGCGTCCGGCTTCTACGGCGACCGGCTCACTGCGATGCGTGCGCTCGTCGACGGCGGCGATGTCGACGTGATCACCGGGGATTATCTGGCCGAGCTCACCATGCTGATCTTGTGGAAGGCGCGGAACAAGAACCCCGAGACCGGCTATGCCCGAACGTTTCTGACCCAGTTCGCCGACGTCGTCACCGACTGTGCGCAGCGCAGCATCAAGATCGTGGTCAATGCCGGCGGCCTCAATCCCGCCGGTCTGGCCGCGGAGGTCCGCAAGATCGCCGACGCGGCCGGGGCGAACCTGTCCGTGGCGCATGTCGAGGGCGACGACCTGATGCCGGCCCTCGACGGCCTGCGTGAACACGGAATCCCGTTCGCCCACCTGGACACCGGGCAGCTGCTCGCCGAGGCGGCGGTCGCCCCGGTGACGGCGAACGCCTATCTCGGCGGCTGGGGTATCGCGGCGGCGCTGCGCGGCGGCGCCGATGTGGTCATCACCGGACGGGTCACCGACGCCGCGCTGGTCGTCGGTGTGGGTGCGTGGTGGCACGACTGGCAGCGCAGCGATTACGACGCGCTCGCCGGCGCCGTGGCCGCCGGGCACATCATCGAATGCGGCCCACAGGCCTGCGGCGGCAACTACTCTCAGTTGGCCGAGATCCGGGACCGGCGGTATCCCGGCTCCCCCATCGCCGAACTGGATGCCGACGGCAGCTTCGTCATCACCAAACATGCCGGCACCGGGGGGCTGGTATCCGTCGGGACCGTGACCGCCCAGCTGCTCTACGAGGTGTCCTCCCCGGCCTACGCGAACCCGGATGTGGTGGCCCATTTCGATTCGCTGTCGATCACGCAGGACGGTCCGGACCGGGTCCGGGTGAGCGGCACCAAGGGCACCCCGCCCCCGCCGACGCTCAAAGTCGCAATGAACTACCTCGGTGGGTACCGCAACACCATGACCATGGTGCTCACCGGACTCGACATCGAGGACAAGGCGGCCTGGGCCGAAGCCGAACTGTTCGAACTGCTCGGGGGCCGGGACTCGTTCGAGGACGTCGACGTGCAGCTGCTGCGCTACGACAAGCCGGACCCCGCCAACCTGGTCGAGGCCACCGCACACCTGCGGATCACCGTCAAGGACCAGAACCTCAAGAAGGTGGACCGCGCGTTCTCCAACGCGGTGATCGAGCTGGCTGTCGCCGGCTATCCCGGCTTCCACACCACCACCCCGCCCACCACGGCGAGCGAATTCGGGGTGTACTGGCCGACTCTCGTGCCTGCCGAGCTGGTCGAGCACATCGTGGTTCATGCCGACGGCACCCGGGAGGCGATCCCGCACACCCCGGCGGGCGCACCGGAGAGTCCCGCTGCGAGCCCCGAAATCGACACCTCGGGAATCGATCTCGAGCCCGGTACCCGGCGCCCGCTGGGCGCGGTGGTCGCGGCTCGCTCCGGTGACAAGGGCGGTAACGCCAACGTCGGGGTCTGGACGGACACCCCGCAGCGCTGGGAGTGGCTGCGTTCGCACCTCACGGTCGAGCGTTTCCACGACCTGATCCCCGAAGCCGACGGCCTGCAGGTGCGGCGATATGAGTTCCCGAATCTGAAGGCCCTGAACTTCGTCATCGTCGGCTACCTCGGTCAGGGTGTGGCCGCCTGCACGAAAACGGACCCGCAAGCAAAGGGTCTCGGTGAGTATCTCCGCGCGATGCACACCGAGATCCCAGACAGATTGGTGACAACGTAGTGGACTTCCTGGAATCGTCGGAACATCGCGATCTGCGTGCCGCGGTCGGCGCGGTGACGGATGCGTTCGGCGCCAGCTACTTCGCCGAGCGGGCCGCCGCCGGTGAACCGACCACCGAGTTGTGGCAGAAGCTTGCCGATCAGGGATTCATCGGCATCAACCTGCCCGAGGAGTTCGGCGGCGGGGGCGCCGGGATGGCCGAACTCGCCATCGTCTGTGAGGAGACCGCCGCGCACGGCTGCCCGCTGCTGCTGTTGCTGGTGTCCGCGGCCATCTCCGGTGAGCTGATCACCCGCTATGGCACCGACGAGCACCGCCGTGAGTGGTTGCCCCGCATGACATCCGGTGAGTCCAAGGTGGTGTTCGCGATCACCGAACCCGACGCCGGGTCCAATACCCACAAGATCAGCACCACCGCCGTCCGGGACGGCAGCGACTACGTGCTCAACGGCACCAAGTACTACATCTCGGGGGTCGACGAGGCCGGTGCCGTGATCGTCGTCGCCCGGACGGCAGCCGACAAGCTGTCGCTGTTCCTGATGCCGACCGACGCCCCCGGACTCATCGCGCACCACCTGCCGGTCGGCATCAGCCTGCCGGAGAAGCAGTTCACCGTGCATTTCGACAACGTGCGGGTACCCGCCGCGGCGCTGGTCGGCACCGAACACGAGGGATTCCGGCAGGTGTTCGACGGGCTCAACCCGGAACGCATCACCGGCGCCGCGGTATGTGTCGGCGTGGGGCGGCACGCCATCGGCAAGGCGGCCGACTACGCCCGCACCCGCTCGGTGTGGGGTCCGGCAATCGGTTCCTACCAGGCGATCTCACATCCGCTCGCGCAGTCCAGCATCGAACTCGAACTGGCGGCGATGATGACCGCCAAAGCGGCCTGGCTCTACGACAACGGGCACGCTGCAGCCGAGGCATCGAACATGGCGAAATACGCCGCGGCCGAGGCCGCGGTCGCGGCAGCCGACCATGCCATCCAGACCCATGGCGGCAACGGACTGTCCGCCGAGTTCGGGCTGCTCCCCCAGTGGGGCCTGGCCCGCTTGCTGCGGATCACGCCGGTCAGCCGCGAGATGATCCTCAACTACATCGCCCAGCACACGCTCACGCTTCCGAGGTCCTACTGATGCTGATCATCGACGACCACAACCGCGTCCGGACGATCACCTTCAACCGGCCGGACGCCATGAATGCCTTCAACGAGGCGCTCTACCGCGCGACCGAGAGCGCGCTGCGGGACGCCGCGACCGATCCCGACATTGCGGTCGTCCTGCTCACCGGGAGCGGACGCGCCTTCTGTGCGGGTACCGATCTGCAGGAGATGCTGGACCGGGACATCTCGATCCCGTTCAGCGAGGGCGCGCGTGGCTTCGCCGCCCTGATGGATGTGCTGATCGAGTTCCCGAAACCCTTGGTGTGCGCCGTCAACGGGATCGGGGTGGGCCTGGGCACCACGCTGCTCGGCTTCGCCGACCTCGCCTTCATGTCCACGTCCGCACGCCTGCGGTGTCCGTTCACCAGCCTGGGCATCGCCCCGGAGGCCGCCTCCACCTATCTGCTGCCCGAACTCATCGGCCGGCAAAATGCGGCGTGGGTGTTGATGTCCTCGGAGTGGCTGAGCGCCGAAGAGGCGCTGGAGATGGGTCTGGTCTGGAAGCTCTGCGAGCCCGACCTCCTCATCCGCACCGCGGTCGACCATGCCGAACGCCTCGCCAAGCAGCCCATCGAAAGCCTCGTCGCGGTGAAGGAGACGATGCGAGAACCCCACCTTGACAACATCTGGGCGGCGCTCAGGCGGGAGAATGCCTTGATCGACGAACTGATCGGCGGGCCGGCCAACACCGCCGCGCTCGAGGCGTTCGTCGCGGGGAGAGCGGCGCGACCGGCCGCCGGCGGCTGAGCCGTGAGCTATCTGCTCCTCGGCGGGGCGATTCTGGCCGAGGTGGTGGCCACCAGCCTGTTGAAGTTCACCGAAGGCTTCACTCGAATCTGGCCGACGGCGGGATGTTTATTCCTATACGGAATCGCGTTCTTCTTCCTCGCGCAGTCCATCACCAACGGCATGCAGGTCGGCATCGCCTACGCCCTGTGGTCTGCGGTAGGCACCACCGCCATCGTGGCGGTCGGCGTGGCTTTCCTGGGCGAACCGATCTCGGCGGCCAAAATCGCCGGGATCGCACTCGTCGTCACCGGCGTCTTGACGCTCAACCTCGTCGGCAACCACTGATGAGAGCCCGGTGATCTTCGGGAAACCGCCGAGGATCAGCGGCCGCACCGCATCATTGGGGGCATGCTCGAAGACAACCCGGTCGAGGCACCGCAGACCGTCCGGCCACTGCGCCTGGCGATCATCGTCGGTGCTCTGGGCGTGGTGTTCGGCGATATCGGCACCAGCCCGATCTACACGCTGCAGACGGTCTTCAATCCCGCCGATCCGCACCCGGTGCCGCTCACCGAGGCCAACCTGTACGGCGTCGTCTCGCTGATCTTCTGGTCGGTCATGCTGATCGTCACCCTCACCTACGTCACGCTGGTGATGCGCGCCGACAACCACGGCGAGGGCGGCATCATGGCACTGATCACCCTGCTGCGGCGCGGGGCCGCCACCCGCGGGCACCGCACGTCCATCATGCTGGGCTTCCTCGGACTCTTCGGCGCCGCACTGTTCTTCGGCGATTCCATGATCACCCCGGCGATCTCGGTGCTGTCAGCCGTGGAAGGCCTCAAGACCCTCGAACCGGGTCTGAAGGACTGGGTGGTGCCGATCACCGCGGTGATCATCGTGGCGCTGTTCTGTGTGCAACGGCAAGGCACTGCCGTCGTCGGCCGGTTCTTCGGGCCGGTGATGATCCTGTGGTTCCTCGCGATCGGCGCATGCGGCGTCGGTGGGATCGCCGCCAACCCGGGCATTCTCGCCGCCCTGTCCCCCACCTACGCGATCGCCTTCATGGCCGGGCACTTCCACATCGCGTTCTTCGCGCTGGCCGCCATCGTGCTGGCGGTCACCGGCGCCGAGGCGCTCTACGCCGATATGGGCCATTTCGGCCGCCGCGCCATCGTGGTCGGCTGGCTGGGTCTGGTTTTGCCGGCCTGCACGCTGAGCTACTTCGGGCAGGGTGCGCTGTTGCTCTTGGATGAGAACACCCACGCCGCACCGTTTTTCCTGCTGGCCCCGCAGTGGGCGCGGCTACCGCTGGTGCTGCTGGCGACGGCGGCCACGGTGATCGCGTCCCAGGCGGTGATCTCGGGGGCGTTTTCGGTGGTGTCGCAGGCCGTGCAACTGGGTTACCTGCCGCGGCTACGGATCACGCACACCTCGGCGCGGTCCATCGGCCAGATCTACGTCCCGTGGATCAACTGGGTACTGATGGTGGCGGTGCTGACATTGGTCTTCGCGTTCCGGTCGTCGGCGGCCTTGGCGTACGCGTTCGGGATGGCGGTCAGCGGCACCATCACGATCACCACCCTGCTGTTCCTGTATTACGCACGCCAGCAATGGAAGTGGCCGCTGTGGCTGCTGCTCGGCGGGGGTGGCCTGTTGTTGGTGGTCGACCTGATGTTCTTCGCCGCGAACCTCACCAAGTTGGTGCACGGCGCGTGGCTGCCGCTGGCGATCGCCGTGTTCATGTTCACGGTGATGACCACCTGGCAGCGGGGCCGGCACCTGGTCACCGATGCCCGGCGCGAGATGGAGGGCCCGCTGCGGCCGTTCGTCGACGAATTGGCCGCCCGGCGACCGGCACTGACCCGGGTGCCCGGCACCGCGATCTTCCTCAACCGGCACGATGACACCACCCCGCTGGCCCTGCGCGCGAACGTCGAACACAACCATGTGTTGCACGAGCACGTGATCATCGTGTCGGTGGAAACGCTGCCGGTGCCACGGGTTTCCGACGATTACCGCATCTCGGCGGATGCGCTCGGCTACCGCGGCGACGGCATCGTGCATGTTCTCGTCCATGCCGGCTACATGGAACGCCCCGATGTACCGGCGGCCCTGCGCATGCTGCCCGACGAGGTCACTGAGGGCGGTATCCACCTGGACCGGGCGTCGTTCTTCCTGTCCCACCTGGAGCTGGTGCCCGGCGACAACACCGACATGGTGGCTTGGCGGAAAAGGCTTTTCGTCGCAACGTCCTACCTCACCGCCGATGCCGCCGGCTACTTCAATCTGCCGCAGGACCGGACCGTGCTGGTCGGCTCCCGAATGGAGATCTGAGCTCAGAATCCGGGCAGTAGGTAACTGGGCAAATCGGCGTAGGAGGTGCCGATCACGCCGAGCCAGTTGAACGGCAGGTGATACATGAACACCAGCGTGAGGAAGCAGAAGCCGAGCACAGCGAAGTTGCGGATGTGGGGCTGCAGCGACGGCCGCCACAGATGGGCACCCACCTCGATCGGCGATTCGCCGACGGGCCGTTCGTCGGCCTCCATCCGCGCCCAGGTGAACATGCACCCCACGCAGGCCACCAGGAAGGACTCGTAGAGGGGGAACTGGTGCACCTCGCCGGCCCACAATGTGAGCGGCTCATAGGTTTTGGCGTACGCATAGGCGTGCGTGGTCCTGATGATGATGTTCTCCAGGACGAAGTCGAAGATGAACTCGAAGACAAAGATGAAGGTCAGCAGGCGAAACTTGGTGATGTTGGGCCAGCGCCGCCGGACCCGTTTGGCCTCGTGGCAGGCCAGGATCGCCATCCCGGCGGCGAAGTAGACGTACATCGGCGGCCCCCAGATGAGGGACTCCGCATACCGGGTGGGTGCGTCCTCGCTGTGGAACGGCAGGAACTGCACCCAGACGCCGCGGTTGACGTTCGCGCTGTTCCAGGCGAACAGGTACTCGTGCACGTTGAGGAAGCCGTCGGCGACAAAGCAGATGAGACCGCCGATCACGAATTTCCCGTCGAGACCCAGCTTTCCGGTGGTCCGGAGCGGCTTGACCACGCAGTACCAGATGAAGGCGGCCAGCACCGCGAGACTGATCGCCTCGAAGATCCGCAGCGCGATGAGCCGCCAGTCCTCCATCACGTCCGGGCCGATGCGCGGCGCCGGGGTGAACGCCTCCCCCGAGGTGACCCACCGTACGACCACGACGGCGGCCATCGCGAACCACAGCACGCCGACCAACGCCAGGAGTGTCGCGGGCCCCTGACGCCCCAAGGGCGGCAAGGCGTCCGGACCGGACGTGCCTTCGGCGCCGGCCGGCTTCGATTGACGGATCTGGGTCACACGACCTCCAGGGGGTTACAAATTGGTTGATTTGTAATCAGTGAACGCCATTTGACACCGTCGGTGTGACGTTGTCAACACCCGGCCGCGGCCCGCCGGTAAGCTGCTGCAGTGGTCAACCAGTCCCCCCGCGCCGTTCTGCGGCACCGGATCCTCACCGGCGCACGGGAACTGTTCCGCGCCGAGGGCGTCCGGTCGGTGACGATGGCGGACGTGGCACACCGCGCGGACTGCTCCCGCCAGCTCGTCTACAAGGTGTTCTTCGACCGTCGCGAGTTGGTGCAGGCCGCGGCGGTGGAACGGATCTCCGAGATCGCCAATGCCGCCACCGCAGCGCCGTCCACGGCATTCGCCGACGCCTTCGTCGATCTCTCGGTGCGGGTCATCGAGGATCTGCGTAACGATCCCGAGCTCAGCGCCCTGCTCGCCGAGGGCAGCCCGGTCACTCTGCACGAGGCGCTGTGGGCACCCGAACTGGTCGACCGGGCCCTGGAGTTCTGGCAGCCGTGGCTCGAACTCGGGCGCACTCAGCAGCTGCTGCGCACCGATCTCCCCGACAACGATCTGGCGGATTGGCTACATACGGTCTATGCGTCGATCATCCTGCGCCGCAATATCCCCAGCGAAGACGAACGCAGCATGATCGAACGTTTCGTGCTGACGTCCCTGACGATGGCTAGGACCGACGCGCCCGACTGACGGTATCGGCCTCCGCCAACAGTGGACCGAGCCGGTAGTCCACCAGACGACGCATCACCAGCCCGGTGGTGGTCTTCTCGACACCGTCGATGTCGAGGATCTGCCCGGCGACGCGATACAGATCGTCGGCATCGCGGGCCACGATGTGCACCAGTAGATCCGTCACCCCGCTGAGGCCGTGCACCTCAAGCACTTCGGGCACCTCCGCCAACGCGTCGCCGATGGCGCGCAGTCGGCGCTGGGTGACCGTCACCATGATGAAGGCGGTCAGCGGGTACCCGAGCGCCGCGGGATCGATGCGCCGCTCGAACGACTGCAGCACACCACCCGCCTCCAATCTGGCCAACCGCGAGTGCACGGTGTTGCGGGCCAGGCCGGTGGTCTGAGCCAAGGCGACCGCGGTGGCGCGTGGGTCCTGGACGAGCGCGCGCAGAATACGCGCGTCGATGTCATCGACAACCTGCTCCTGGTTGGTCATTCTGCGCAGCTCCGATCGTCGGCATCACCTGTCGGGATGCATATCGATCAATCTAGCGCCTGCATGTTGTCTGAAAGTACTCACAGTGGTGCAGTTGATGAACTATCTGCGCAATCGAACCGTGAGTAGGCCCCTGTGAACACCATCGCCGCTGTCGACACCGACGGAGACCTGAGCGCCATTGATGCTCTCGAGCACATCGCCGAAAGGGTGTTGTGGCTGTCCACCTCGATGGTCCACCACGCCAACCGAATTCGTCCGAACGTGTCAGGGCTCAAGGTCGGCGGACATCAGGCCTCCAGCGCCTCGATGGTGGCGATCATGACGTCACTGTGGTTTCAGCAGCTGCAGTCCGGCGACCGGGTGTCGGTCAAGCCCCATGCCTCCCCGGTGCTGCACAGCATCAACTACCTGCTCGGCGAGTTGGACGAGAAGTATCTGACCACCCTGCGAGAATTCGGGGGTCTGCAGTCCTACCCGAGCCGGGCCAAAGATCCTGATCCGGTTGACTATTCGACCGGCTCGGTCGGTATCGGGGCGACGGCGCCGATCTGGGCGGCCATGGCCCGCCGTTATGTGAACACCCACCTGGGCTCCGGCGGGACCGGGCGGCAGTACTCCCTCGTCGGCGACGCCGAACTG
Source organism: Mycolicibacterium aurum (assembly GCA_900078775.1). Taxonomy (GTDB): domain Bacteria; phylum Actinomycetota; class Actinomycetes; order Mycobacteriales; family Mycobacteriaceae; genus Mycobacterium; species Mycobacterium aurum_A. Next base: position 606,462 of record LT549889.1, on the reverse strand, counting down.
GATGAAGGCGCGGTCTGGGAAGCGATCCTCGATCCCGGCATCGCCGAACTGGGTGAGGTCGTGTGGATCGTCGACCTGAACCGTCAGTCACTGGACCGGGTGGTCCCCAACATCGCGGCCCGGCGGTTGGAAGCGATGTTCGCCGCCGCCGGCTGGCAGGTCATCACGGTCAATTTCGGGCGCCTGCTCCAGTCGCTGTTCGCCCTTCCCGGCGGCGAGGCCCTGCGCCACCGCATCGTCACCATGGAGAATCCCGAGTACCAGCGGCTGCTGCGCTGCGACGCCGACCAGATCCGGCAGCGACTGCCCGGTGACGGTCCGGGTAGCACCGAGATCGCCACGCTGATAGCCACACTCGACGACACCACGCTGACGGCGGCGATCCGCAACCTCGGTGGTCATGACCTGGCGGCGCTGACCGCGGCGTACCGGCAGATCGACGACACCCGCCCCACCGTCATCCTGGCCTACACCATCAAGGGCTACGGGCTGCCGACCGAGGGACATCCACAGAACCATTCGGCACTGCTCAGCACCGACGAATATGCCTCTCTGGCAGCACACCTCGGGATGGACACCGCGAACCCGTGGCCACGGTTCAGCGCCGACAGTGCAATGGGCCGGTTGTGCGCCGAGACCGCGGCCCGGCTCCGCCGCAATAACGGGGTCGAGGCCACCATGCCGCACGTTCCCACCGATATCGGCCGGACCCCGAAAGGCACCTCGACCACCCAGGCCGCGCTCGGACGGCTCCTGCTGGACTTGACTCGCGAGGCACCCGAAGCAGCCGCACGCGTGGTGACGGTCAGCCCGGACGTCAGTTCGACCACCAACCTGGCCGGCTGGGTGAACAAGGTCGGAGTGTGGTCACCCGACGAACGCCGCAACTGGTTCGCCGACGATGCACACACCCTCATGCACTGGAATGAGCGGCCCAGCGGCCAACACATGGAACTCGGCATCGCGGAGACCAATCTGGTGGGGCTGATCGGTGAACTCGGCGCCACCTGGAGTCGATGGGGCGAGCCGCTGTTCCCGATCGGGGTGCTCTACGACCCGTTCGTCGAACGGGCGCTGGAGCCTTGGTCGTTCGGCATCTACGCCGGCGGTCAGTCCATCCTCGTCGGCACCCCGTCGGGTGTGAGTCTGGCCGCCGAAGGCGGTGCGCACCAGTCCATCAAGACACCCTCGATCGGGCTGGAGCAGCCCGGCTGCATCAGCTACGAGCCGGCGTTCGCGATCGACGTCGAATGGACCCTGCTGGCCAGCATCGCCCGCCTCGGCCGACCGGACGGGACCTCGGCGTACCTCCGGTTGTCCACCCGCCCGGTGGACCAGGCGCTGGCCGCCGTCCCGGAGGACCCCGCCGCCCGGGAACGCCGCCGACGGCAGGTGATCGCCGGCGGCTACCCACTGCGCCGCCACCCCAACGCCAAGGTGACGATCGCGGCCATGGGCACCATGGTCACCGAAGCACTCACCGCCGCAGAACGATTGGAGCAGGTCGGCATCCCAGCCGACGTCATCTGTGTGACGAGCCCCGGCCTGTTGTTCGAAGCCTGGCAGGCCCGGCAAGGGCGTCGGACAGCCGACACCTGGATCCTCGATCAGTTGCTGCCTACCGACCGCGCGACCCCGATGGTCACCCTGCTCGACGGGCACCCGCACACCCTCGCCTTCCTGGCCAACATCCAGAACGTCCCGCTGACCGCGCTGGGCGTATCCGGGTTCGGCCAGGCGGGCGACCTCCAGGACGTCTACCGCTACCACGGCATCGATGCCGACAGCATCGTGCGCGCAGCACTCGACATCACCAACTGACCGATCAACCAGCCCGGAACGGACAATCGCACACCTATGACGACTGTTGACCATGCCCTCGATGCGACGGTGTTCATGCCACACCTGGGTGAAGGCGTCGACCAGGCAACGGTAACCCGCTGGCTCAAGACCGTCGGCGACCGGGTCGAGATCGATGAGCCGCTGCTCGAGGTCGCCACCGACAAGGTCGACACCGAGGTCGCCGCCCCACACGGCGGCACGATCACCGAGATCCTCGCCGACGAGGACGATGTCGTCGCCATCGGCGGTGCCCTGGCCGTGGTGGTGTCCGACCAGCATGTGGCCGCAGATCTCGCGCCGATCACGCCTGCGGCGCAGGAGGTTCCCCCGGCGCCCGCCCCCACGCCGCTACCGGTGCCGGAACCGACGCCGGCACCGGTGGCCACAGCTCCCCCGGTATCGCCCCCGGTCGAGGTTCCGGCGCCGGTGATCGCCGGATCGGTCACCGAGAAGCTTCCACCGATCCGGCGCACCATCGCGCGCCGGATGCTCGAATCGCTACAGACCTCCGCACAGTTGACCACCGTGCTCGAGGTCGATCTGTCCGCGGTCGCGCGGTTGCGCACCGAGCACAAGGACGACTTCCTGCGCCGCACCGGGACCAAGCTGTCGTTCCTGCCGTTCTTCGTCAAGGCCGCGCTGGAGGCCCTGCCCGACCACCGGATGCTCAACGCATCTCTCAACGAGGACGTCACCGAGGTGACCTACCACGGCACCTGTCACCTGGGCATTGCGGTCGAAGGTCCCAAGGGGCTTATGGTCCCGGTGATCCGCGATGCGAGCTCCCTGAGCATCGCTGCACTGGCACAGGCCATCGCGGGGCTGGCCGAGAAGGTGCGCGGCGGCACCATCACCGTCGACGAACTCAACGGCGGCACCTTCACCATCACCAACACCGGCAGCCGGGGCGCGCTGTTCGACACCCCGATCATCAACCAGCCCCAGACCGGCATCCTCGGCACCGGGGCGGTGGTCGATCGGGTCGTACCCATTCGCGACGGCGAGAGTCAGTTCCGGATCGAGGTACGTCCGATGGCGTATCTGTCCATCTCCTACGATCACCGCATCGTTGACGGCGCGGACGCCGCGAAGTTCCTGAGCCGGATGAAGCAGCGCCTTGAGATCGGCTACACCGCAGCCGATCTCACTGACTGACAGGAGCCCCAGATGGTACGGATCGTCCTCTTCGGGGCAACGGGATACGCCGGCAGCACCATCGCGGCCGAGGCCGCGCGGCGTGGGCACGAGGTCACCGCGGTGTCCCGGCGAGGCCCTGTCACCGGGTCGCTGTACGACCACGCCACGGTCATGAGTTTGGCCCGCGACGCTGACGTCCTGGTGTGCGCGATCACCAGCGGCCCAGACGCAACCGGGCACACCCTGCCCGATGCCATCCCGACTATGGTGGCCGCCGCACAAAGTGCCGGGGTCCGTATCGGCGTCGTGGGCGGGGCGGGCAGTCTGCTGGCTGACGGCGGCGAGCAGGTCATCGCAAAACTCGAAGCGGTGGCTCCGCCGGAGAAGCTGCGCGACATCCGCCTGCACATCGATTTCCTCGACCGGCTGCGCGCCACCCCGGCCGACGTCGACTGGTTCTACGTAAGTCCCCCGACGGGCTTCGGGGCGCATGTTCCCGGAACGCCGCGCGGCCGGTACCGCGTCGGCGGCGACGTCCTGCTCACCGACGACCAGGGCGAGTCGGCGATCGGCGGTGAGGATTTCGCGGTGGCGTTCGTCGACGAGATCGACCGACCGCGGCACCGCCGACAGCGTTTCACCGTCGCGTACTGAATAGAAACGTCGGCCGCCGGATGGCCTCAACCCGGCGAACACACAGATGCGCGGGATCTCGATCGTGAACCGATACGCCGTTGTACCGGCCCACGACCGAGATGACTCAACCGCTCTGCGCTCTTACGCGCAGGCGTACCCGCCGTCCACGGTGTACTCCGCACCAGTGCAGAAGCTGGCTTGATCGGAGGCCAGGAACCTGATGACGGCCGCCACTTCGGCCGGGTCGCCGAGCCGCGGCTGCGGCAGCGCGGCGGTCATCGCGTCCAGGACCTCACGCGGGAAACCGGTGAAGATCGCGGTCTCGGTCAGACCGGGGTGAACCGAGTTGACCCGGATCGAGTACGGGGCCAGATCCAGTGCCGCACTGCGGCTCAGGCCTCGCACCGCCCACTTCGATGCAGAGTAGGCAATGGCGTCCTTGACACCCACCAGCCCGGCCGATGAGGACACATTGACGATCGATCCACCGCCGGCGGCCTTCATCGACTCGGTGACGGCCTTCATACCGAGGAACACACCGAGGACGTTGATGTCGAAGGTCTTCTGGAACTCACTTGCACCGATTGCTTCCAGCCCGCCCGGGGTGAAGATGCCGGCGTTGTTGACCAGCACCGAGATCGGGCCCGACTCGGTACCGATCCGGTCGACGGCCGCCGCCCACGAGTCTTCGCTGGCGATGTCGAGCGAGATTGCCTGTGCGCCCGATCCGATCGATTCGGCCACCGACTTGGCACCGGCCTCGTTGATATCACCAAGGTAGACCTTGACGCCGTCTGCAGCCAGCAGTTTGGCGGTGGCTTCACCGATGCCGCTCGCGCCGCCAGTGACCAGGGCGATCTTATCGTTCGTTGTCATAGCAGTTTCCTTTTCAGAGGTGACCAGCGAAGGTTTCCAGAATGGGCCGGGGGTCCATGAACTCCAGGTGCTCATGCAGAGCCCCGTCCCGGAAGGTGAGCCTGATGAAGTACCGGTTCTGGTAGTCGGCGCCCCAGACCGTCTTGGCGGTCGACCGGGTCGTGACGAACACCAGGTTCGGGTCATCCGCAGCGGCGTGGATCTCGGTGTCGTGGAACTCGAAACGTTCCCATGCCTTCCACAGTTCGCCCACCCGAGCGCGATTCGCTTCCAGCCCGGGTGTCGGCTCGGCGGACTCCCCTGGCATCAGCGGCGCATGCATGCTGAAATCCGGTGCCACCAGGCCGTCCCACTCGCCGACTGCACCCGTGGCCAACACATCGAGCCACCGCTGTGCCGTATCGACACTTTTGCTCATCTCTTCATCCTTTCATCGAGAGTTTTCATAAATCTATCGCCATTAGGCAAGGGGCGGGTCAGCTGTAGCACGGTCCGCCACCCGGCGGGCTGCACGACGCCGGACCGAGTTGCATCCAGCTCAGGTCCATCCACGGGGCCGACAACCAGGCCCTGGTCGGTTCGATGATGAACTCGAGCGGGCCCCGCTCACAGTAGGTTCGGCCATCGGGGGTCACCGCACAAGTCGTGCCCTCATGGGTGAGCTTGGTCCGTGGCGCCAGCACCCGCTGCGCGCGGGTCGGAGGGAACCGGACCGCCATCGTCCAGTCGTAGTGCACGGCCCGGTCGCCGTCGATCCAGCCGATGTGACTGGTTCCCGCCGGCGCCCCGGGTATCGCCCCGGTGCAACCGAAACTACCCAGACCCCATATCCCGCAGTTCTGCCCGGTGGGCGCGGTGAACCACACACCGCCGGGCTGGATGAACTGACCGGGGTCGGCCACGTCGTAATACCGGATGTCCGGGAACGGATCCGGCGCCGCTTCGGCCGCCCCCGGGCCCGCAGCAGCCGGCGCTGCGGCACCGAACATCATCGCCAGTGCGCCGAGTGCCGTTGCGGCGCTGCGCCATCGGAACGTCATGTTGCCTCCACAGGTGGGCGGATGTCAGATCTGCCAGACATCGGCGGCCTAGGTGATCCGTTGGGTGATGCCGTAACAGGTGGCGTTGCCGAGATCCAGCGTGTTCTGACAGATCACCTCGCCCTGGTGGACGACGCGTACCGTGACCCACCGCCCGGGTGCGGCATCCGCACGCCAGTGCGCACGCACCTGGCTGCCTTTCGGCGGTGCCTCCCGCACACTGCGCACCGTCGCATCGATGCGCCATGGCAGCGGCGTACGCACCGCCCACAGCCGACCCGCCGCATCCTGATACTCGATGTCGGCGAACCGAATGTGATCGGAGACCACCTCGTAGGTGACGGTTTCCTCCGCCCAGGCCGGCGGCGCATTGACGACCGGTGCCGACACCGCCGCGCACAGCGCTGCCACCAATGCGGGCAGACGCCGGTGAGCCATCGGGGCCGTCATCATCGGCCCACCAGAACAGCGACAGCGAGCACGAAGCCCGTCTGCTCCTCGTAGAGCAGGCTGGTCCCGATCTCGGTGTACGAACAGTCCTTGATCGCCTTGTAGCCCTGCAGCAGAGCACCTTTGATGGCGTCGTGTTCGGTGCGACCGGCGCCCTGCAACGCCATCGCGGTGTCGGTCTCGACACCGACGTCCTTCAGCAATGCAACGGGTTGCGGTTGGTCCGCCGGGACGTGGCCTCCCGAGCTGTGGTTGAGATACGACCACGTGGAGCGGTTCATGATGTCCGCGGCCTGTTCCACCGCGGCATCGTGGCGCAGCGGTGCGCAGGACGAAGCACCACGTGCCGCCGCCACCGCCTGCTCCACCGCGGGCGCGGCCGATGCGACCGGTGCCAGCACGACACCGGTGCACAGTGCGGCACCAACGGCCAGCGACAGCGGCCGGCCGCGGTACGCCAGGCGCGGCCGGTCAACCGCAGACATGGGACCTGTTGATCTTGCTGCCCCAGTGCAGCATCCGATGGTAGGAGGGACCGGTGAACCAGGTCGGCTGCCGGGCCTTGAGCCCGTTCGCGACGTTGGACATCTGCTGCCATAAGCCATAGAAGCTGTCACCTTGGTAGAGCGGAAAATACATGTCCCCGGCACGGTTGTGACTTTGCGTCAGCACCTGCGCCCGTGGTGTCAGGAAGTTCAGCGATTGGTCGAGATTGCCCACCACGATGGCCGTGCGCTCCGGCACACCGGGCCCGTCGAAATTCCCGTTGTTGCGTATCACGGCGTTGTTCAGGCCGGCGATCTGGCGCCTGATGGTGTCGTACTGGGCGTTGAACCACTGACACATCTCCCGCTCGGCGTTGATCTCCACCTCGGTCACGAGATGGCGGGTCTCGTCGAAGGGGAACGGGAAGACCGGTTGCCAGCCGTCGGGCACCGGGACGATCGTCGGCAACGGCTCGGGACGTTCGTATTCGGCGAACGGATCGGCCACGGCGATGGCGCTGAAGGTCACCGCGGCGAGCACAGCCGAAGCCAGACCCGACCCGATGGCCGAGGCGGCCCTACTTGCCGAGCGCAGCATCGACACCACCGACATCGGTGATCTGCCAATCGTTTCTGCTGTCGATCGTCACGCTGTAGGTGGCGGTCGACTGCAAGCCCTCGGGGGCCTGCATGGTTTTGGTGAAGACGCTGACGAAAGCGTCGACGGTGTAGATTCCGCCGGCGTTGGAGCGGACACTGGCCGCCAGGGGGCGCGCCGTGGACTTCCATTGCAGTGGCGCCAGCACCTGCTCCATGGAGTCGGCGGCCTTGGTCAGCTTCTCCTTGAGCTCCGGGGAGGTCCCGTTGACCAGCTTGACCTTCCAACCGGCGAAGTCCTGATAGTCCATTTCCGCTGCGGCGACCGCGTATTCGAGGGCCGCGTTCTGGGCCCTGTCCCGGTCGGCCGCGTCCCGGGCCTGGGCGTCGAGTTGCCCCTTCGCGTCGATGTACAGCCAACCCAGCACCGCCACCGCGGCCGCCAACACGACGATCACCGCGGCCAGTGCCAGGCCGCGTACCGACAGCGAGATCTGTCTTGCCGTCTTCTGCGGACTGCCGGCCGGTTGCGCTTCTTCGACGTCGGCCGGGGCCGACGTCTCCTCCACTGCGACTTCGGTATCTGCTGATGCCATGGTGCTTCCTCTTTTCGGATTCGTGCGTCAGATTGCGCCGCGGTCAACGATCGGGAACCGCGACACGAAGCGTGATCGCGCCCTGCTCCGGTGTGCCGGCCAATGCGTTCGACAGCATCTTCGCTGTGTCGAAGTTCATCAGTGCACCGCCTATGCCGCTGAATTGCGGTAGCAGCGCCTCCGATATGACCTTGAGATCGCCGCCCCGGGTGTCGAGGAAGTTCTGGATGCGGTCCAGGAACTTCTGGAACAGTTGCATGTTCTCCGGGTTGTTCCAGGCGACGGTGTGCATCATCCCGTGCCAGACGCGGCCGATCGCCAGGCCCGCGTCACGGACCGGCAGGCCCACTTCCGCGATCTGGGGCCCTACCCATCCGGCATTGCGCAGCAGGGTCTGGAAGTTCTCCAGCACCCGGGCGCCGTCGCCGTCGAGTCCGGTGACCATGTTGCGGGCGAGCAGACTGGCTCTCGACAAGTTCGGCAGCACCGCCCCGGGATCCGGCAACGCGGCGTCGGCCTCGTTCAGGATCCGCTTGAGCTGATCGGTCTCCATCTGGTCGAGCACCCGCACCACGCTCGTGGCCAGCTGCGAGATCGACGGCGGGACCGTGACCGACTCCGCAGCGAGGTGCTGACCGTCGGACAGGAACGGGGCGTTCGCGGTCCGCGGCCGGAACCCGATATAGGTCTCGCCGAGTGCCGACAGGTTCTCCAGCCGAATCTCGCTGTCGAACGGGATCTCCTGTCCGCCATCAAGATAGAAGTCGATGGCTGCCGCGTCCCGGGTCGCCGACACTCCGGTGACCCGGCCGACGACCGCGCCGCGCAGCAGCACGCTGGAACCGACGACCAGACCCTTGACGTCGGGTACCTCCATCGACAGGTTGATCCGGTCCTCGGGAGGGTTCCCGCGCATTCCGAAAGAATTGATGTAGATCGCAGCGACGGCGATGATCACCGCGAACGCGCCGAAAGACAGGACATTCTTCGCTGTTCTCATGGCATCGCCCCCAGAATCCGCATGACGTCCTCGACGTTGTCGATCATCTCGGTGCCGTCGGGTTTGGTGATCGAGGTGATGTTGATCGCGGGGTACTTGTCCGCGGGCATGTAGTAGTCGGTGAACAAGGTCCGCCATGCCCCGGCCTCGTCCTCGACGTTCCACTTGGTCTGCTGGACGGCACCCACCGCATCGGCCAGTGAATTCAGCAGGGGGACCAGCCAATAGCCGCCGCTGTAGATGCTGCCGATCGAGGGCATCACGGTGCCGATGTAGTCGGCGACCTGGGTGGTGCGGTCGAATCCCAGCATTCCGGCCGGCGAGAACCAGTAGTCATACACCGGAAGGTGGCGGTGCATCACCTGGGCGGTGCCGGTGACACCGGACAGCCAGGTGTCGACGGTCTCGATGTCGTCGGACAGGTCCGCCAGGTCGACGGTGACCCGGGAGACCATGTCGCGCAGGTCCTGACGATCCGCCGGGCTGACCCGGTTCACCCCGATGACGGTGTCCTGCATGCGCTGAACGGACCCGCTGCCGACGAAGTTCGCCAGGTTGGCGATGGTGTCCTCCAGCTGGGGCGGAGATGTCGTCTGGCTCTGCGGAACCCGGCCGCCCGGGGTCAACGCCGGTGCCGCCGTGCCCGGATCCGTCGGTCGCTCCAAGGCGAGGTAGATGTCGCCCAGCACGGTCGACTGCTGCAGGGTCGCGGTGGCATCGGCCGGGATCACCACCCCGGGATCGATCTGGGAGGTGACGTCGACGCGGTCGCCCTTGAGTTCGACCGAGGTGACCATGCCCACCCGGGTACCGTCCTGCACCACCTTGGCCCGCTCGGGCAGGTTCAGGATGTTCTCGAACTCGATGACGATCGGATAGCCGTCGTTGCCGCTGCCACCCGGCTGGGGCAACGAGTTGACGGTCAGCGACGCACAGGATGTCACCAGCACGGTTGCGGCAGCCAAGGGCATCAGGACTGCCATTCGACGACGGATCATGAGCGGCTCGCTTGCTGTAGCACGTACTGGAGCAGGGCGACATCGACCGCGTAGGGCTGACCATGTACATCGGCGCAACTGCCCGGCATCGAAGCGTTCATGAAACCGCACAGCGCCAGTCCGTCCGGTGCCTGCACGCGGAACATCGGCGGCCGATAGGCGATGTTGAACATGTTGAACTGCTTGTTGTTGTAGTTGTGCGCGAGGGAGTCGATCCACCAAGGGATACCGTCGAACACGCCGGCCAGCGCGTTGGCATGCGGGGTGACCTTTCGCACCGCGGCGCTCACCGTGTCCAGGGTCAGCTGCGTTTCGTCGCCCAGCCGCGTTTCCAGCACCGCCACCGATTCCAGCAGCGGCCCAAGGGTTCCGATCCGCAGATCGCGCGAACTGGATCCGGCCAGTCGCCCGGTGCCGTCGAGCGCCACTTCGAGATCCCTGGTGGTCGCAGGCAGGTCCTGCAGGATCTGTTTCAGCGGGTCCCGGATGTCGACCAGCACGTCGGTCAGCTCTCCCAGGTTGTGGGCGATGGAACCGATATCGCTGATCGCCTGGTCGGGACTGTCCAGCAGGCCGGAGGCCACCGTGAGTACCTGACCCGCACGGGCACCGTTGTTGTGCGTCAACTGATCCAGACCCCGGACGGTATCGGCGATATTGGTCGAGCCACTCTCGTTGATGGCATTGAGCATGGTGTCCGCCGACCCGATGACCTCCGACAGCGACTTCGGTGCGAACGTCCGGTCCAACCCGATGCAATTCGCCGAATCCAACTGCGGACCGTCGGTGTAGTTGCCCACCAGTTCCATCGACCGGTCTGCCAGGATCGACGGCGACCGGACAACCGCCTTGACGTCCGCCGGCAGCGCGCGCTGTTCGGTGATGTCGAAGGCGACGCGGCTGTAGGTCGGGCCGGCCTCGATGGCGGTGACCCGCCCGATCGGATAACCCATCTGGGTCACCGGGTTACCGACGTACAGGCCCACCGTGTCGTCAAGCAGGGCGCAGAAGTGCGGTGCGGCGTCATCGCGTTGTCCGCCACAACCGGCGACGGCGCCGGTGACGACGGCGGCGATGACGGCAGTGGCGATCGCCGCGGACGGTCGACGAATCAGATTCGTGGTCATCAGCAGGCGCTCCCCGGCAACGGCACGCACAGGTCGGTCGCCAACAGCTCCGGACGTGCGTTCTGGGCGTCCAGGACGCGCTCGATCTTGTCCCGGACCCTACGAAGCCGGGGCACGATCCGGCTGTTGTTGTCGACCCAACGGCGCACGCGATCCTGGGATTCGCGAACCTTCAGGATGAAGTCCTCGCGATGGTTGACCCAGAACTCGCCGTAGGGCACCAGGAAGGCATCGGAGATGTCGCCCATGCCCTTCAGCGCCCCGGCGAAACCCTTGCCGTACAACACCAAGGTCTGCTCGAGGATGGACAGCTTCTCCACCAGTTCGGCGAGCTTGCTGCCGTAGCCACTCAAGGTCTGGATGTACTCGTCGGACATGTCGAGAATCTGCGAGATCTGTCCACGCTGGCTGTCGATGGTGGCGGTCAACGTCTCCCCGGCGTCGATCACCGCGGCCAACGCATCCACATTGGTGCCGTTCAGGCCGGACTGCAATTGATCCAGCGACTCCCGGATCGGCGTTGTGTCGACGTCCTCGGTCACCTTGGTGGAGTCGGCCAGCGTCTGCATCAGGCTGTAGGGCATCGTCGCACGCTCGCGCGGGATGGGCCGCTCCCCCAGCGGCTCGTCACCGAGCGACACCAGGTTGACGTAGTACCCGCCGACGATCGTGAGCATGCGGACCTCGATCTGCGACTGATCGCCCACGAAGGCCGAGCCGTCCACCTCGGCGCGGACCCGCACCTGATCCTGTTCCAGGGTCAGGTCTTTCACCTTGCCCACGGTGATGCCGGCGATCCGGACGTCATCGCCCGCCCGGATCGAGGCGACATCGTCGGTGTAGAAGACGACCGGTTTCTGCCCCGGCGGGTTGACGTACACGGCGGCGGCCGTCAGGGCCAGCACGGTCAGCAATGCCAGGGCGCCGACACCCCAGAACATCGGGTTGGCGAATCGACTCATTGGTTGCACAGGATCACCCGTTGTCCGTTCAGCAGTACATCCATGGTTTCGGGCAGTTGCGCACGGCCCCGCGAGCATGGCAGCGGGGTGTCCGGCGCGGTCGCGGGCTCGATGTTGTCCCAGATCACCGGGATCCGCTTGAAGGCGTCGCTGTAGTCGTCGAAGACCGTGATCGCCCGGTCCAGACCGGCATCGATGTCCGCCTGCCCGGCCCGGAATCCGGCGTTCTCCAGAAGCCGTACGGCCGCGGAGGTGAACGCCGGACCGTAGAGCTCGGACTTGCGGAACTCGTCGAGCACATCGAGGGCAGCATCCACCGGCCGGTTCAGCCAGTCCAGGATCTGGACAAGATCCCGCGAGTGCCCGCCGAAGGTGCCGGCGATATCGGTCAGGTTCTGCATCAGGGTGGCGACCACCTGCTGACGATCGGCCACGAACCGGGTGAGCGTCCTGATGCTGTCCAGCATCGGCCCCAGGCCGCCTCCGTCACCCTGCAGGAAGGAGGCGACGTTGGCCGTGAAGATGTCGATGTCCTCGGGGCTCAAGGTGTCCAGCACCGGCTGTAATCCGTTGAACAGTTTGGTGATGTCGAAGGACGGTCGGGTCATGCTCAGCGGCACGTGGGTCACCAGCGCGTCGCCCGGATCCGCGGTCTCCGCCGCCCCGTCCACGTCGAGGTACCGCAGCCCGGTCAGCGCCTGGTATTTGATCGCCAGCCGGGTCTCGGGCACCACCGCGTACCTGCTGTCGAGGGTGAGGTCGACCTCGGCGATGCTGTGGCCGGCCGCGCGGACCAGCCGCACATCGGCCACCTTGCCGACCCGTAATCCACGGATCCGGACGTCGGAATCGACGTGAAGTCCGGACACATCAGTGAATTCCGCAGTGTAGAGGCGTGTTTGACTGGCCACGGGCTGACGCAGCACGTTGACGACCAGTACGAACACGACCGAGGTGATTGCGGTTGCCAGAACGAACCGCCACAGCGCGGGCCAGGGTTTGATCATGGTCCACCAATCGCATTCACGGGTGCCTGCACGCCGGGGATCTGGTCCAGCACGATGCGCACCTGCAGGGCACGCTGCTCGGGCGAACCGGCGTAGAGCTTTTCCAGCCGGGTGCGGAGTTCGGAGAGCATGTCGTCCACACCGGCGGGTGTCACCAGACCGGGAACCGTGTCGGTGATGGTCTTGACCAAGTCGACGGCGGGCCGCAGGTCCCCGCTGTGGGAGGAGAGCAGTTTCCCGAGCGCACCGAAGAACGACCCGGACATCACGTCCAGGGTGACCAGGGCGCGGTCCTTCCAGAACTGGTCGGAGATCGGCTCCCCGACCTTGGCCACGTAATCCTGGCCGGGCAGCGCGATGTCACCGGACACCCGGAAGTTGACGTACTCCTGGTTGAAGGCGTGGCCGGCCACTGTCGCGTGGTCGACGAACGACGGGAAGGCCGCACTGATACCGGTGGTGTTCCGCAGCAGCTGTTCGGTACTCACGTTCTGCACCTTGGCCAGGGTGCCTGCGGCGATCACCGACGCTTCCAACAGCGGGTTGAGCCCGTCGGTGTAGCTGGTCGCGCGTTGGATCACGTCGACCAACTGCGGGGTGATCACGCCGTCGGTGACCTCACCGAGCTGCGACAGCATGGTCGGCAGCGTGAAGTTCCCGACCGGGACCGTGGCGATGCGGGCCCCGTCATGTAGCGGTTGGCCACCGTCGCCCGGCACCATGTTGATGCCGGTGACGCCGAAGTAGTTGGCCGGGCGGAAGTCGACTGCGAGCGTGTCGGTGAGTGCGTCGTCGGGCGCCGAATCGAGGTCGGCAGCGACGTGCACGTTGCCCCCGGCCAGCACTGATACTTCGGTGACCTCGCCGACGCGCACACCGTGCATCATCATCGGTGTGCCTGCCGCGACGCCCTGTCCGACATAGGGCAGGTCCATCACGATCGAGAGCCGGTCGGGCGGGGGCTTGGCGAACGGATTGGCCACGGCCAGAGCGAGAATCGCAGCGAGAACCAGGACGGCCGCGATACCGATCATCGTCAGCCTGCGGTCCTCGGCGTCTGCCGTCGTTCGGAATAGCACGTCAACCCCTAGCCCGTGAAGATGAATTCTGGGCGCAAGCCCCACAGCACGACGGTGGTGGCCAGGTCCAGGACCATGATGGTCACCAGACTGGCGCGAATGGCCCGACCAGATGCCTCACCCACGCCGACCGGCCCGCCCGAGGCGAAGAACCCGTAGTAGCAGTGGATCAACGTGACGGCGGTGCAGAAGATGGTGGCCTTGAGCAGCGCGGTACCGATGTCCGGAAGCGTCAGGAACTGCACGAAGTAGTGGTCATACGTTCCCGCCGGCTGGTCGTAGAACTTCGTGATCACGGTGACCGCGGTGTAGAAGCTGACAACCAGGGTGAGCAGGAATCCTGGTATGACACAGAGCAATCCGCCGATGACGCGGGTGCCGACGACATAGGGAATGGCCCGCAACCCCATCGCCTCGGTGGCGTCGATCTCTTCGGCGATACGCATGGACCCGATCTCGGCGGTCATCCGGCAGCCTGCCTGTGAGGCGAACGCGACACCGGCAACCAGGGGCGCCATCTCCCGGACATTGCCCCAGCCACCGATGATGCCCGCCAGGGCGCCCAACCCGATGAGATCGAGCATTCCGAACGCCTCGATGGCGACGATGCCGCCGACCGTGACACCGAGGATGGCCAGCACACTGATGACACCGCCGTCGACAACGATCGATCCTCGCCCCCAGGCCAGGTTGTTCATCACCTGCAACGTCTCGCGGCGGTACCGCCGCACGGTGACCGGTAACAACCAGAAGGTCTGCGCGATGAACGTGACGAATTGCCCTACTGGTCGAAATGGTTTCTGCAGCAATCGGATCGGTGACAGTCGTGACGAGAAGAGTTTCGAAGGAACGGACGTTTGTTGTGCAGTGGCCACTATGCAACCGCCATCGGGAAGAACATGGATTGCAGCTGGGTGATCGCCAGATTCGCGATCACGATCAAGATGACGTTGAGCACCACCGAGGCGTTGACCGCATCCGCCACCCCGCGCGGTCCGCCCTTGGCCTCCATGCCGCGCTGCGAGGAGATGATGGCGACGATGGCTGCGAATATGAAGCCCTTGGCCATGGTGAACCACAGATCGGTCATCTTCGCGAACGAACCGAATGACAGCCAGAAGCTTCCTGGCGTAACATCATTGACGACAGTGGCAATTATGAAGGCGGCGCCCACGCCCATGGCGATGACGATCACGACCAGCAACGGGGTGATCATGAGGAGAGCGAGAAACCGTGGCACGACGAGCCGGCGGACCGGGTCGATACCCAATGTCCGAAGCGCGTCGAGTTCCTCGCGGATGGCTCGGGCGCCGAAATCCGATGCGATGGCCGCGGCCGCCGCGCCTCCCATCAGCAGACCCGCAGTGACCGGGGCACCCTGCCGGAGCACGGCGACACCGGTGGCCGAGCCCACCAATGAGTTGGCCCCGACCTCGTTGACCAGTCCGGACAACTGCACGGCCACCATCGCACCGAACGGAATCGCCATCAAGATGGCAGGGAGTGCGGTCACCCTCAGCAGCGTCCAGGCCTGAACGATGGTCTCGCCGAAGGGCAATCGCAGCATGAGGGTGTCGGTCACCGCATATCGCAGTACCTGGCCGGCCAATATGACACCCCGCCCCGTGGTGGCCGCGCTGCGGACCGGAATGGCGGTCAGGCGCGAGGCGACCCGACCCCCCGCGGCCCCCACCGCGGCCATGGCGGACCGCGATGGGGCACCCGGAGATCGGGGAACCGTCTGCAGAGCTGTCACTGCTGTCCGCCCTCATCACCGTGAGAGTGGGGCATCATTGCCACATCCTTCGTTCGTGTGCGGTTCAGCCGCTGATACGGATGGCCTGGGTCGGGCAGCGCTTGGCCGCGAGCGCGACCGATTCTTCGAGGTCGGCGCCCGGTGAATCGGTGAGCAGACGCACCTGCTCGTCGTCGTCCTCGAGCTCGAACACCGCCGGCGACAAGCCGATACAGACTGCGTGCCCTTCACAGCGGCTGTAGTCGATCTCGACCTTCATCTCCCCGGCCCACTCAGGGGGCCGGCGTGAACGTGGCAGGCAGAGCGTTGACCGAAGCGGTTTCGGTGCCGTGGAATTCGTACTTCACCGCGGCCGGGTCGACGAGCGTGATGTCCGGCAGTCGGCGCAGCAGCTCTTCGACGGCAATGCGCAACTCCATCCGCGCGGTCGGCGCGCCGGGGCAGGCATGGATCCCGAAGCCGAAGGTGAGGTGCCGGTTCTTCCGACCGAACTTGCGGTCCACGTCGAACTCGTCGGGGCGCTCGTAGACCTTGGGATCGCGGTTGGCCGCAGCCCAGCAGGTCTGGATGTAGCTGCCCTCGGGGATCGCCGTCCCGCCCAGCTCGACATCGCGGGTGGCGCGCTTGTACAGACCGAAGAACGGGGTGTGCAGGCGAAGGGTCTCCTCCACCGCGCTCGGGATCAGTTCCGGATCGTCCTTCAGGCGCTCGATCAGGTCCGGCCGCGAAAGAACCTCGTGCAGCAAGCTTCCCAGAACAGCGACGCTGGTGCCGTGCCCGGCGACGAGGAACGAGTTCATGATCTGGCCGATCTCCAGCGGCCCGAGCGGCTGGCCGTTCAGCTCTGCGTTGGCGAGGTCGGTGAGGAAGTCGTCCTTGGGATTCTCCTTGCGGGCCAGGACCTCCTCGGCCCCGAACATGGCGAACTCCAGGAAGGCCTTCGGCCCCTCTTCGGGATCCTCGAAGGCCGAGACCAGGCGCAGTGTCATCTCCCGGACGGTGTCCCGCTTGTCCAGGTCGAATCCGATGATCCGGCACAAGGCGTAGAGCGGCACCTCCTCGCAGAACTCCGTCACCAGATCGCACGACCCCTTGGCGGCGAAGCCGTCGATAAGGAGGTTGATGTCCTCCCGGATCCCGTCTTCGAACCGGCCGGCAGTCTCGGCGTTGAAGGCCCCGGCGATCAGTTCACGCCACACCGTGTGCTCCGGCGGGTCGAACTCGATCGGCGGGAAGGCCGGCCGCTCGACGACCGGCAGTACCACGGTGGGGTAATGCGAAAAGGTCTCCCAGTCACTGTGGACGGCCTTGACGTCCGCGTAGTCCAGGGCCATGTAGAACCCGCCCATCTCGTCACTGTGCGGAACCGGGCAGCCCGCGGCCCGGGCTTCCTCGAAGAGTTCCAGTGCGCGGTCCGGCGTGGAGGTGTAGCTGCTGTAGCCCGCGAACTCAGCTTGGAGGTCGGCCCCGAGATTCTTGTCGACCAGTTCGGACATCGTTGTTCCCTTTCTAGTGGAGCCGTGGCCCAGATGAACAGCCAGTTGTAGCGGCGCTCGTTACGTCATCGCCTTCAGCAGAACCACACCGGAATCGCGGACAGGGTCCGGGTGGCGCATTGACGGACCTCTCTTCGTGCGTCCCGCAGTGTGGTGGATCACATACTAAGCACACTGTTGATCCAGAATCAATGACTTCGAGTCGATTGTTTGCTGTCCGCAGATCTCAGGCAGCGTCTACATCCCGCGAAAACGGTCACTACCTGGGCGGATCACCGCCGGACAGGTCCGTGCGCAACATTGTCTCACGACACCCACCTACAGGTGTTAGATTCTTGACATCAAGTCAATGACCCGGTAAATGTGATCTCGACGACGCACTTGGCGGTCGTCTCATCAAGCTGAGCCGTTGCGGAATCCGTTGCATCGGCACCGGGCATCGAACTGCGGGGATCAACATGACACCACCCCTTCATCGCGAGAACACCGACGAAACCATCGAATTGGTCGTCCGCGAGGTCGTGCCGGCCGCCGAGGACACCATCGTCCTGGTACTGGAGAGACCAGACGGCACCGAACTCCCGGAGTGGGCGCCGGGCGCTCACATCGATCTGATCCTGGGCGACGATCTCGTCCGGCAGTACTCGCTATGCGGCGACCCGTCGAAGAGGTCGCAGTGGCGCATCGGCGTGCTTCGCGAACCGGAGAGCCGCGGTGGATCGCGATTCCTGCACGACTCGGTCCGGGCAGGCTCCTCCTTGACCGCCCGCGGACCGCGAAACCACTTCCCCCTCGTCCCGCACGATCGCTACCTGTTCATCGCCGGCGGCATCGGCGTGACCCCCATCCTGGCCATGGTCAGAGCCGCCGAATCCGAAGGCGCACAATGGCAATTGCTCTATGGTGGGCGTCGCCGGGAGTCGATGGCTTTCGTCGACGAGCTCTGCGAGCACGGCGACAAGGTCGCGATCCGCCCGCAGGATCAGCACGGGCATCTCGACCTGGCGAGCTACCTCGCCGACGCTTCATCCGGCACCGCCGTCTACTGCTGCGGCCCCGAACCGCTGATCGCCGCGGTCGAGGCGGCCTGCGCAGGCGCGGACATCCCACTGCACGTCGAGCGATTCGCCCCGAAGCAGGACCCGGACGCGCCGGCGAACGAGGAATTCGAGGTCTACTGCGCGGATTCCGATATCACGGTGACGGTTCCGGCCGACTCGACCATTCTCGCCGAGGTCCGCAAGGTGGGCATCGAGGTACTCAGTTCGTGCTCCGAGGGCACCTGCGGCACCTGTGAGGCCGACATCATCGAAGGCGTCCCGGACCATCGTGATTCCGTCCTGACCCCGCAGGACCGCAAAGCCGGTGAGTCCATGATGATCTGCGTCTCCCGATGCCTCGGCAAGCGGCTCGTGCTGGATCTCTGAGGAGGTTCATGGCGGCAGCGCTCAGGCCGGCTTCTACCCCACTACGCAGAAAAACCCGCCCAGGTTGCACCTGGGCGGGCTTTTGTGCGGTCAGAGCATGTCGGGTTCGACGATCCCAGGCTCGATGCCGAGCAGGTGCCGACCGGCCTGCTCGTAGCTGATCTGTGAGTTGAACAGCACGTGCCGCGATCCGGTCGCGAAATCCCGCCAATACCGCTGTGCCGCAGCCGTGGTGGAGAAGCCCGACGACCCGCCCAGATCCATCAGAATCTCGATGGCATCGTGGAGCAGCCGGATGATCAACGCGCCCTCACCGCGGGCCTCGGTACGCTCCTCGATCGAGAAGACCCGTCCTTCGGCGGCCGCCCGGTCGATGCGGGAGCACGAATCCTCCACTAGCCGCGTGGCCGCCTGAATCTGCGTCGCGGCTTCACCGATGGCCGCGTGGTACGCCGAGGAGTCCCGCTTCTGGCTGTAGATGCTGTAGAGAATCGGGCTGGCGCTCTTCCCCGAGACAACTTCCAGCAGTCCCTGGGCGCAGCCGACCAGAACGCCGAGGGCCTTGGCTCGCAGAATCGGGTAGTTGACCCAGTAGTCGCTGGCCACCCGGTCGGCCTCGTCGATCGTGGCCGGCGGCGAGACCGCGATGTCGGAGAACTGGGCGATCATGTCCGCCGGCACCTGCACGTCGGCGGCGACGACGGTGTCCGACCCGGTTCCCTTCATTCCCGCGACGTGCCAAGTGTGGTCGATCTGAACGGCCGACATCGGCATGACCGCGAGGACGGGCGACATCTCCGGGGACAACGCCGGGACCATCGTCCACGCCGCATGATGCGATCCGGTGGCATAGGCCCAGCGTCCGGTCAGCCGGTAGGAGTCGCCGTCCGGCACCAGGTGGCCGATCCCGTTCTGCGGTGAGCAGATCAGGGGGACGCCGTCGGCGAAGATCTTCTCCTGGATGCCCGCAGGCAGTTTCGAGGCGAACCACAGGCATGAGTTGTAGATGGTGTAGACCCACGCGGTCGACGGGCACCCCTTGGCCAGCTCTGCGGCGACGGCGGCCATCGAACGACTGGACTGCGCAAGGCCACCCACGCGAGCCGGACCGGCCATGGCGAACACGCCGAGTTCGGTGAGCTTGTCGACCACCTCCTGGCTCAGTTCGCTGTTCTGCTCGTGGTCGTCGGCCCGGCTCTCCAACAGCGGACGAACCGCCTTCGCCCGGGATACGAGTTCGGCGGAGAGCTCTTCGTTGAACCCCGTCAGTGCAGCGGGGTGCACGTCCTGATCGATCGACATGGATGAATACCTTTCTGGTGATCCTCGGATTGTCTTGATGCGCCCGCCGCGTCAGCGCGCGGCGGTGACTTCTCTTTCGGCGCAGGCCAACTGGTCACCCCGACCCGGTGTTCGGGCAGACCCGGATCCGGCGCGGGCGAAGGGACGTCCGATGAATACACCGAAAGGTGTTGGTTTATCGGCTGATCCCGGCAGAGATCCGATGCGCCGACCGTGACCGATGCCGTCCGATGAACCCCGGGCAGGGGCTGTCGCGCGGCGACCTGGTCGCCGCCGAGTGCTCCCATTGCGCCTCCCGAGTTGGGCGAGTGTGCCCGCATCGGACACGTTGCGCCGGCCTCCCACCCGGTAAAAACCATGGGCCAGTGCTGCAGGTCACAGCTTAGCGTTAATTGACTGATTGTCAATGACTTGGAGTCGATGCAATCTACGGTTAGCTGAAAGCCAGGCCTGGGTTCCAGGCCGTGAGACCGGCCGGAGGTTCACAGTTCGCCTGCACGCGAATGCGGCCAACCCCGTACCGTCGGCGATGCCGACGTGGCCGCGTCACCCCATCCGGTGGGGAAATGGCCGCTTCCCACCCTTTGAGCGATTTCGGGCAGCACAACTACCCACCCGCTGCGGATGGGTCAAGGCCGCCGGACGGTCAGTCCTCGTGCAATTGCTGGATGGCCTTGTCCACCGCAGGCGCCAGGCTGGTATCGAGTTCGGCGGCGCCGCGCAGCGCTGCGAGTGTTTGCTCGAACAGGACGTCGGTCAGCGCCGTGAGGTCAAACGGCTGGCCGTTCTGATGCCAGAAGGCCGCCACCGCATCGCCGGCGGCGGTCGCGGCACCCAACATCATCCGCAACGCCGGTGTCTTGGCGTCCAGGCCGAGGGCCGCGCATCCCCGCTCGATCTGGTCCCATCGCTGCTCTTCGAAAAACGCCCAGGCTTCCGGGTCGGCACCGCGACCGCCCAACACCAGCCGAGATGCGAGTCCCCGATGCCGGGCGAGATAGGCGAACTGGTTGTAGTACCTGCGCCGCATCTGAGCGCCAGGCGAAAGATCGGGATCATCCTCGTGCGCGGCCTCGAATTCACGCGCGGCATCTTCCATCGCCGCGAGATAGAGACCGCGCTTGTTCTTGAAGTAGTGGAACAACAATCCGTGCGCGACACCCGCGGACGCCGCGATCTCACTGACCGCCACGGCGTCGTAGTGCTGGGCCGAGAAAGCTTCCACCGCAACGTCGAGGATTCTGCGCCGGGTCTCCTCGGCCTGAACCTTCCGCGCCGACAATTCCGACTTTCCGTCCACCGTCACCCCTCTGACCGCACCGACGCGGTTCGCCCAAACTGCATATCCCACACCCTAACTCCCTAAAACGAGAAAATCTCGACTCTGAGTCATTGACTAGAAATCAATCGCACTCTACTGTGAGCCCGAACACGTCGAAGGGCCGAGCGTGTGCGGATATCGCACTCATCGGTGACCCGATCGAGTGAACGCGCCCAGCCTCACCGATGTGTGCCGACGAACCCGCCACCACTCCTTGGAGATCACGATGACCGCCCGACCCAGGCTCGCGCACTTCGTCCTGCAGACCGCCCAACTTCCGGCGATGCGCGACTGGTACCTGAAAGTGCTTGGTGCACAGGCCGTCTACGAGAACCCGGCGATGTCGTTCCTGACCTTCGATGAGGAACACCATCGGGTGGCGCTGTTGGGACTGCCGCCGGGAGTGCTCGCCGACCGGACCCCGCTGACCACCGGGATGGCCCACTCGGCATTCACCTTCCCGACCCTGGGCGATCTGCTCGACAAGTACGAGGAATTGAAGGCCGCCGGCATTCACCCGCGGGTGCCGGTGCAGCACGGGCTGACCACCTCGATCTACTACCGCGATCCCGACGGGAACATGGTGGAACTGCAGATCGACAACTTCGAGACACCGGACGAGGCCACCGACTACATGAACGGCCCGGAGTACGCAGAAGACCCGATCGGCCCGAGCTTCGACGTCGAAGAGCTGATCAGGGCCTACCGCGGTGGGACGCCCGAAGCAGAACTCATCACCCGCACCTGGGCCAAGACCACCCCGCAGGTGAGTCCGTTCGAACTGCTCACCACCCCCTGACCCGCAACATCTGCGACAAAGGAGTCGACGACACCATGCGACTGATCAATCTCTCCGGCCGTACGGCGCTGGAACACAACGGGCTGGCCATCGACGTGCACGACGCCAGCGGCGGGCAGTTCTCCTCCGACTTCCAGGACGTGCTGGATCGGTGGGACGAATTCCGCAGCTGGGCAGACACTCTCACCGATCTCGACGCGCGCGCCCAGGCCTTCGCCCCCGGTTCCCTGCGAGCACCGGTGGGACGGCCCAGCCAGATCTTCGCCATCGGGCTGAACTACCGCAGCCACGCCGAGGAGACCGGCCTCGATATCCCGGATTCGCCGATGGTGTTCACCAAGTTCGCGTCATCGATCACCGGGCCGTTCAACGACATCGTGATGCCTCCCGGATCGGTGGACTGGGAGGTGGAACTCGTTGCAGTGATCGGCCGGCGGGCCGAACATGTCCGCGCGGACCAGGCCTGGGACCACGTCGCCGGCCTGACCGTTGGTCAGGATCTCTCCGAACGCGATCTGCAGGTCAAGCCTCCCGCACCCCAGCAGTTCAACCTCGCCAAGTC
This sequence comes from Mycolicibacterium aurum, assembly GCA_900078775.1. Classification (GTDB taxonomy): domain Bacteria; phylum Actinomycetota; class Actinomycetes; order Mycobacteriales; family Mycobacteriaceae; genus Mycobacterium; species Mycobacterium aurum_A. The sequence continues at coordinate 583,967 of LT549889.1, read as the reverse complement.
CTACCCCGGCTTCGCGCCGCTGGGCCCCGCCCTGGTCACCCCGGATGAATTCGACAATCCCGACGACCTCGAAGTCAGCTGTGCGATCGACGATCAGAAGGTGCAGAAGGCCCGCACCGGCGACCTCATCTTCACCGTGCCGACGCTGATCTCCTACCTGTCCGGGATCCTGCCGCTCTCCCCCGGCGATCTCATCTTCACCGGCACCCCGTCCGGCATCGGCTACGCCCTCAATCCCCAGCGCTACCTACGCCACGGCGAACACCTGCAGACCACCATCGAAGGCATCGGCACCATGCGGAATCGGATGGTCTCCGCCGAGGCACGCGGATGAGTGCCGGACCAGCCTCCGACCCCCGGTCCGACGTGCTCTGGGAGCCGGCGGGGCTCCGGGACAGCCGGATGGGCCGCTACGCCCGGCGCCTGGTTGATCAGGGGATATTGACCAGCACCGACTATCACGACCTGTCGCGATGGTCGACCACCGACCTGTCCGGATTCTGGCGCTCGATCTGGGACTTCTTCGACGTCACCGCCGACGGGGATCCGACCCGGGTCCTGGTCGACGAATCCATGCCCGGCGCACAGTGGTTCCCCGATGTCCGGATCAACTACGCGGAGAACATGCTGCGCGGCGACGACGCGCAGCCCGTCGTCACCGCGCTGTCGCAGACCCGCGAGCCGATCACGCTCACCCGCGGACAACTCAAGGACCAGGTCGCCAGGGCGGCGGCGGGACTGCGGCGCCTCGGCGTGCAACCGGGTGATCGTGTCGCGGCCTATCTCCCCAACATTCCCGAGGCACTGATCGCGATGCTGGCCACCGCCAGCATCGGCGCCATCTGGGCCGCGTGCGCACCCGAACTGGGTGGGGTCAGCGTCCTGGACCGCCTGCAGCAGTTGGAACCCAAGGTGTTCATCACCGTCGACGGATACCAGTACGGCGCAAAGAAAATCGAGCGTGTCGAGCAGGCCGAAGCCATTCGCGCGGCACTACCCACCGTGCTCAGCACCGTCTCGGTGCCGTATCTGGGCACGGTGCTGCCGGGCGCGATCCCTTGGGCCGAACTGGTGGCGGAGCCGGCCGCCACCCATTTCGAGCGGGTGTCCTTCGACCATCCGCTCTGGGTGTTGTTCTCGTCCGGCACCACCGGCCTACCCAAGGCCATCGTCCAATCACACGGCGGTATCACCCTGGAACTGCAGAAAGCACTCGGCTTGCATTCTGATCTGGGGCCCGCCGACACCTACTTCGTGTACTGCACGACGACATGGGTGATGTGGAACATCCAGGTGTCCGCCTTGCTGCTCGGCGCAGCCATCGTGCTCTTCGACGGCGACCCCGCGCATCCGACACCGGCTGCCCTGTGGCGCGTCGTCGAGAAATGCAAAGTGACCGCGTTCGGTGCCGGTGCGGCGTTCCTGATGGGCTGTCGCAAGGCCGGTCTGCGCCCCGCCGACGAGTTCGACCTCAGCAGGTTGCGGTCCGTATCGTCGACCGGATCACCTTTGCCCGCAGAGGGTTTCCGCTGGATCTATGAAGCCGTCGGGCCGAATGTATACCTGCAGTCCACCAGCGGCGGGACCGATGTGTGCACGTCCTTCGTCGGTGGCACGCCATTGCTCCCGGTACGGGCCGGAGAGATCACCGCCCCCGCCCTGGGTGTGCTGGCTCGCGCGCTGAATCCAGCCGGTGATCCCGTGACCGATGAGCTCGGCGAGCTCGTCATCTCCGCACCGATGCCGTCGATGCCGGTCGGGTTCTGGAACGACTCCGACGGTGAGAAGTACCGCCGCGCTTACTTCGACCACTATCCAGGACAGTGGCGACAAGGCGACTGGGTGACCTTCAACGCCCGCGGCGGTTGTGTGATCAGCGGTCGATCCGACGGAACCCTCAATCGGGGCGGGGTGCGGCTGGGCACCAGCGAGTTCTACTCCGCGCTCGATGAACTCCCGGAGATCCAGGACAGCCTGGTGGTACACCTCGACGACCCGGACGGCGGTATGGGCTCGCTGTTGCTGTTCGTGCAACTCGGAAGCGCGGCGCAACTCGACGATGAGCTGCGCAGGCGGATCAATACGCAACTGCGCCAACGACTGTCCCCCCGGCACACCCCGGACGAGGTGATCGCCATCCCGGAGGTCCCCTACAACCTGACCAACAAGAAGCTCGAGGTGCCGGTCAAGCGCATACTCACCGGCACACCGCGGGGCACGGTGGTCTCCGACGGCGCGGTGCGGAACCCGCGCGCGCTGGACATCTTCGAGCAGTTGTCCTCTGGCTTCACGCCAACGAACTCATGACATCCGGTCATCCAGGAAGGCGATAACCATGCCAGAAACCAAGGTCCCCGTTCTCATCGTCGGCGGCGGGGCGTCGGGGCTGATGACATCGATCATGTTGTCGTCGTACGGAATCGATCATATCCTCGTCGAGCGGCACGAGGGGACGTCGATCTTACCCAAGGCGCATTACCTCAACCAGCGTGCCATGGAGCTGTTCCGCCAGTTCGAGGTGGCCGATGACGTCTACGCGGTCGGCGCGCCGGTCGAGAAGATGGCCTCGGTGGTCTGGCAGACCACGTTGGCGGGCGACGGTCCGCTGCAGCGCAAGGTCTTCCACAAGATGGATTGTTTCGGTGGCGGCGCGCTCACCGAGCGCTACATGCGCGACAGCGCCTGCCCGTCGACGAACTATCCCCAGTTGCGCCTCGAGCCGATCATGCGTCAGCACGCCGAGAAGCGGGCGCCGGGCCGGGTGCTGTTCAACCACGAACTCACCACGATGAGCCAGTCGAGCGACGCGGTCACCGCGACCATCCTGAACCGCGCCACCGGTGAAACCTTCGAGGTGACCGCCGATTACCTCGTCGGCGCCGACGGCGGCAAGACCATCGGCGCGATGATCGGCTCGAACATGGTCGGTGCGCTCGACCTGCTCGACATCGTCACCGCCCATCTGAAGGCGGACCTCTCGCAGTGGTGGGGGGACGACGTTCTGATCGCGCACTTCATCAACCCCGAGGCCGGGTCCTATCCGTCCGGCGGCAACATGGTGCAGATGGGCCCGACCTGGGGCAAGCACTCCGAGGAGTGGGCGTTTCATTTCGCGTTCCTGCCGACCGACGACTCGGACCTCGACGAGCAGGCGATCTCAACCAAGATTCGCGAACTTCTCGGTGTCGGTGACATCCCGATGGAGATCCTGCGGATCAGCCACTGGTCTGTCCAGGGGTCGATCGCCGACAAGTACTCCGACAGTAGAGTTTTCCTGGTCGGCGATGCGGTGCACCGGCACCCTCCCACCACCGGCCTGGGGATGAACACCTGTGTCCAGGATGCCCAGAACCTGGCCTGGAAGCTGGCCGCCGTCATCAAGGGGCAGGCCGGCAGGGGCCTGCTGGACAGCTACGCGATCGAGCGGCAGCCCGTCGGGATGCGGATCGTCGACTGGGCGTTGCACACCATGCAGAATCATTTCGTGGTCGACTCCGGCATCGGCCTGCTGCCGGTGCCGGTCCCGCCCGAGATGCATCGCGGCGTCTTCGAGATCTTCTTCTCCGACACCCCGATGGGTGCGGCACGCCGGGCCCGTTTCGACGAGGTGGTCAAGACCCAGCGCATCGAATTCCAGGCCCACGATCTGGAATTGGGCACGTCCTATCCCCAGGGTGCCCTGGTGCCCGACGGTTCGGCGCCGCCCGCGGTCGATCCGATGGGATCGGTCTACCACCCCACCTCGCGTCCGGGCCACCGGCTGCCGCATGCCTGGCTGGAGCATGCCGGCAACCGGATCTCCACCCACGATCTCACCGGCAACGACGGGCGGTTCGTACTGATCACCGGCGTGGACGGCGGAGCGTGGGCCGAGGCCGCGGCCCGGGCCGCCGAACAGTTCGGAGTACCCATCACGGTCGCGTCGATCGGCGCGGACTACCGGGACATCGATGGCCAGTGGGCGCAGGTCGGCGAAATCGGCCCAGGCGGAGCGATTCTGGTCCGGCCGGACAACGTCGTCGCCTGGCGCAGCGAGGCTCTCACCTCGGACGCGGCCGAGGTCCTGGCCGGCGCGGTGCGCGCCGTCTTGAGCCGCTGAGTCCCAGCGGTCGACCCAATCACCCATTGCAGCAACCATTTCAAGGAGGAAATAGATGACGCATCCCAACCTCAAGCCCGACTTCGAGGAACCCATCGCCCTGTTCGGCAGCGATCCGCAGGACGTGGCGGACATCGCCAAGATGGAGAAGGACGCCGAGCACGTCTACAACACCGAGTGGCTCAAGGTCTACGACGCTCCGCTGAAGTACTACGCCGACCATCCCGACATCAGCTTCATCGACATCCTATCGCCGGGTGAGTATTTCGGTGACGACGTGCGGAAGTGGTTCAACTACATCAGCCCACAGTTCGTCGGGGACTTCGGCCTGATCAACATGCGGGTCTACGCCAAGAACGGCGTCGGCTTCGTCTACATGAACCAGACCTACGCGGGCAAGCTCGAAGACGGCACCGAGTTCGTCTGGAAGATGCGCCAGACCGACACCGTCGAGAAGATCGACGGCGAATGGAAGATCCTGCACACCCACCTGTCCTTCGCCGCGGTCCCGGAGGCCAAGCATCCCGATCGCTGGCAGGTCGACCGCGAATACCCCAAGCGTCCGCCGGCCTGGGAGGTCAGCGAGGTGCTGGCCGGCGGATAACGCCGGCCCATCCCACCTCGGTGGGACCGCGCAGCCGATGCGCAACGGGTGTGGAGGCACGGATTCGTGTCTTCGCACCCGTTGCCGCATCTGACGTTCACACCGATTCCGAATCTGTGGAATGTGGGTGACGGTGCACGACCGCCTCTGGCCGCCGGCATCAGTGGCTGCGTCGAGTCGGCCCGCCTGGCCGTAGCGGCCGTCAACGAATACACCGCGAAGGCATAGACCGGTCGGTGCCGGCCGTCACCGTCCGCCGAAAGCCCCGGAGACTCTCTCCGGGGCTTTCGCCGTCCCGGCAGGTGGCTCGCACATTCGAGCCACTGCGGCCATGACCGGAATGTGATCTGTGCCACACAGAAGACTGTCCGGCTGACCTTGTGGGTAATTCCCTGCCAGCGATCAACGTCGACCGAGAGGAACCATGATGGCTGACAGTGGACCCGAGAATGCCGTGAGCGGCGTGGTCGAGGACGTCAAGGGCAAGGTCAAGGAAGTTGCGGGCATCGTCACCGACAACGATTCCCTGAAGGAAGAGGGCAAGGCCCAGCAGGACAAGGCCGACGCCCAGCGCGACGTGGCGAAGAAGGAAGCCGAGGCGGAGGCCGCCCGCGCGGCCGCAAGCGCCGCCGAGGCCCGTCAGGAGTCGGCCGAGAACACCAAGTAATCCGACACATCGACTGTGGGTCCCGCCTGCCGGCGGTACCCACAGTCGAGTGCGATCACGATTCGGTGAGCGCGATCCGCCCGCAGCACCCGAATCTCCAGAACTTTCAGGAGCGGGATGCTCCATCCCCACGGAACGGCCCCGGTGTGTTCTCCCGGGGCCGTTCCGATAATTCCTGCGATTGCCCGCGCCGGCATGCGGAAATGCTGCCCGGCTGACCGGCCGGCCGTCGGTACGGTCGAGGGGTGACCACCGACAACCCGGCCGAAATCGTCGAAGAAGCTGCGCATCCGCCTCGCGGTACCGTGTGGCGCCGCACCGTCATCGTGTCCGCGGTGCTGGCCCTGCTGTTCGGCGTGCCGTGGTGGACGCTGCTGATCGCCGGGGCGGCCTGGCCCCTGGCGGTGGTGACCGGCGGGACCGTGTTGTTCGCGGCGGCGTTGATCGCCCTGCCCGCGCTGTTGTTCTTCGGACACGCCCGCCACCGCGATCTGCCGTCCGCGTTGGGCAACGCGCTGCTGGGCGTGATGTGGGTGCTGTTCGTCTGGTCGGTACTGGGCAATGTGGCGCATCTGGTGCTGCTGGCCGCCGGGCTCGAGGATCCACTGCGGTCGCGGGTGGTCGCCGCGGCGGTGCTGGTGGTGTCCGGCGTGCTGCTGGTCTGGGGCTACCTGGAGGCGATGGGGGTGCCGCGGGTCCGGCTGGTCGAGGTGCGGCTCCCCCGGTTGGGCCGCGGGCTGGACGGTCTGCGGATCGCGATGATCACCGACACCCACTACGGGCCGATGGACCGCGCGCAGTGGTCGGCGGACATGGTGGCGCGGGTCAACGACCTCGATGCCGACGTGGTGTGTCATGTCGGCGATATCGCCGACGGGACGGTGCAGGTGCGCCGCGATCAGGCGAGCCCGCTGGCCTCGGTGCGGGCGAGCGCGGCGCGGGTGTACGTGACGGGCAACCACGAGTACTTCGGCGAGGCGCAGAGCTGGCTGGACTACATGGAGGACATCGGCTGGTCGGCACTGCACAACCGGCACATCGTGATCGAGCGCGGCGGGGATCGGCTGGTCATCGCCGGCGTCGACGACGCCACCGCGCGGGGTTCCGGAGTGGACGGGCACGGCGAGGATCTGGCCACCGCACTGGCGGGCGCCGATCCGGCGCTGCCGGTGTTGCTGCTCGCCCATCAGCCCAAACAGATTCCGCAGGCAGTGGCCGCCGGGGTGGATCTGCAGATTTCCGGACACACCCACGGCGGGCAGATCTGGCCATTCAACGTTCTGGTCCGTCTCGATCAGCCTGTGGTGCAAGGGCTGAGCCGGCACGGTGCGCGCACCCAGCTGTACACCAGTCGCGGAACGGGGTTCTGGGGCCCACCTTTTCGGGTGTTCGCACCCAGCGAGATCACCCTGCTGACGCTGCGTTCGGTGTGACGCGGCGCACTCCGGCCGGCACGAATCATCCTGCGGTGTATCCAAACTCACACCGACAAAGTTGCTTTACCCAGAATTAACACGGAGCATTGAGACGTTGATCAATTCGGGTGACCCCCGTGGACGCAACAGTGACACCAACCAAATGCCCTGTGACCCAGGGCACTCAAGGAGTGAGAAGAATGTCTATCGCGCAGTTTCGCGACAACATGAAGCGCGCCAACAATCGGCGTCGCCTCTACGCGCGGATCAACGCCATGCCCGACTCGACGGTTCGTGAAGAACTGATCGCCGTCGCCCAGCGCTACGAGTTCCAGGAATCCGTTCGCTGATATCGATCTCGACGATCGCGCAGACCAGAGCCGGTGGCCCCACAGGGCCCCGGCTCTGATTCATTTCCCGACCTGCTCCCACGGGCTGGCCGCGCGCCGCGATCGCGGCAACCACCCGAACGGGTCCGCGCCGTCGTCCCGGTATTCCAGGCTGACGTGCCCGCGGTAACCGCGCTCCCGCAGGTGCGCGAGGTGGCGGTCGAAGTCCACGGTGCCGGTGCCGGGGGCGCCGCGGCCGGGGGCGTCGGCGATCTGCACGTGCCCGATACGGTCGCCGTACTCATCGATGACAGTGCTGAGGTCGTCGCCGTTGGTACTCAGGTGATACAGGTCTGCCAGCAGGCGCAGCGACGTCACCCCGGGCACCCGGTCGATCACGGTGATCACGTCGCGCGCGGTCCGCAGCGGGTACGCCTCCACCCCGCTGAGCGGTTCCACCAGCACCACCGCACCGGCCCGCTGCGCCAGTGCGCCAATGTGGTCGAGGTTCTCGGCCGCCACCACGTCCTGCTCCTGCGCGTGGACGCCACCGATCCGGTTGCCGTAGAGCGCGTTGAAAGCCTTGGTGCCCAACCGGTCTGCGATGCCGAAAGCAACGTCGACGTTGTCACGCAGCTCCTGGCGACGGCTCGGATCGGACAGCAGGCCGCGCTCCCCCGCCGCCATGTCCCCGCCGGCGAAGTTCAGCGCGGTCAACCGGACACCGGCGTCGGCCACCGCACCGATGAACGCCGCCACCTCGCCGTCGGCCGGGACGGAATCCTCGAACGGCCACCAGAACTCGACCGCGTCGAAGCCGGCGTCCCGGGCGGCCTGCGGGCGTGCCAGCAGCGGCAGGTCGGTGAGCAGGATCGAGCAGTTCACGACGTAGCGCGGTGCGTCCACGTCAGCCCCGCCCGACATAGCGCATCCGGCGGGCCATCACCGTCAGCGTCGGGACGTCGACGTCCAGCGGCAGGTCGATGATGTGCGAGATCATCTCGCCGACGTGTCTGACATCGAAGGTCGCCTCGGTGAAGCCGCCGGTCATCTCGGTGGCTGCGTTGCCGATGTCGATCTGGGTGACGCAGACGTCCAGGTCGCGCAGGTCGAGCAGCATCGACGCGGTCAGTCCGCTGATCGCGTGTTTGGTCACCGCGTAGGCCAGGCTGTTCGGGCGCGGCCGGTGCGCGGCGATCGACCCGTTGTTGATGATCCGGCCACCGCGCGGGGACTGGGCGGTCATGAGGCGGGCGGCCTCGCGCGCACAGAACACCGCACCGTCGACGTTGGTGCGCCAGACCGCGTGCCACTGCTCGTCGTCGATATCGGCGATGGAGGCCGATGGCCCGAACACGCCGGCGTTGTTGAACAGCACGTCGACCCGGCCGAAGGCGGACGTCGTCCGCTCGAACAGGGCCCGCACCGAGGCGGAGTCGGTGACGTCGGTGGGCACCACCAGCGCGTCCGGCGCGCCCTGGGCGGTCTCGGTCAGCTGCGCGAGCCGGCGGCCCGCCAGGACCACCCGGTGTCCGGCGCCCAGCAGTGTCCGCGCGGTCGCGCGGCCGATGCCGCTCCCGGCGCCGGTGATGATGACGACTTTGCTCACCGGACCGATTGTTCCCTGCCGTCGGCCCGGTCGTGGCTGGACCCGGTCAGGCCGGTCCCGTCCCCGGGTAGGCGGGCGCGCCGCCGATCCGCTGTCTGACGATGACGGCCGCCGTGGCGCCCAGGGCGGTGCCGGTCAGGATCAGCGTGGGCCACAGCAGGGCCTGCGCGATCACGATCCGACGCTGAACCTTCGCCCCGGTTCGGGTGATCGATCGTGCACGACTGGTGATGCTCACGTGGCTTGCCTCCCTATCGGTCCGCTTCGGCGATACCCTCGTCGCGGCTGTGGGAAACGTTGTCCGCGGTGCCGTTCGCGCTGTCGGGTTCGCCGAAGCTGACGTCGACCCGCTGAAATCCCTTGGCCTGCTGGGCTTCGGCCTGCCCGGCGTACACGCGGCGGTCGGCGGCGGTCAGGTCGACGTTGTCGGTGAACGGGGTCAGCAACGCCCGGGGGTGCAGCCGGTCCACCCGGACCGCGTTGATCTGGGCGCACACCAGCAGCGAGGTGGCCACCAGGTACAGGAACGCGAGCAGGCCGAGCACGATGGCGAAAACACTGTTGGTCACGCTGGCCGAGGCCACCACCCGGGCGACGTATGTCGCGCCGAACCACTGCAGCAGCTGCCACAGCGCCGCGGCGATCACCGCGCCGGGCAGCACCTGCGCAATGGTCAGCTCGCGCTCGGTACCGACCCGGAAGGCGGCCACACAGATCCCGGCGTTGACCACCAGCGAGGCGAGCACCACCGCCCCGGTGCCGGCCATGCCCATCCCGGCCCAGCTGCGCCCCAGGGCGGTGAGCAGGGTGGTGGCGATCAGCGCCGACCCCAGCACGAGCAGCAACATCAGGCTGCGCAGCCGGGTCTTGATCGGGTCGGGCCGTACGTAGCGGGGCACCGCCCAGACGGTGTCCATCGCGTTCTGCATCGCGTTGCCGACGCCGAGGCCGCCGTAGAGCGCGCCGGCGATGCCGATCACCACCGCGGCCGTGCCGCCGCTGAGCGCGCTGGGCTCGCTGAGCTGGTTACCCAGCAGCGGCAGCTGGCTCAGCGCCGAGTCCACGATCTGCTCGCGCCATTCGGGCTTCTCCCGCAGCACCACTCCGAGCGCGGTGGTCAGCAGCAGCAACAGCGGGAACAACGAGACGAACGCGTAGTAGGTGATGAGCGCGGCCAGGTAGTTGGCCTGGTCGTCGACGTACTTGTAGATCACGGCGATGACGAAGCCGGCCGCCCGGCTGCGCTGCTGCACGCGATCGAGCCAACCCACCATCGCACCCTCCCGCCCGTCAACGGCCCTGCCGCGGGCACGGGGTACCCGCCGCGGTCAGGGCACGAACCTGCGGACCCGGTCGGCATCGAGAGGTGGCAGGAATTCACCGATGAGCTCGCGGTGCCACCACACCCGCTCGCGGATCAGTTCTCGGCCGGTGGTGAAGCGGTACTCGTAGAGCAGGGCGCGCACATACCTGGGTGGCTGCCCGGGAAAGGGGTTGTACCGCAACAGTTTCAGAATATCGTGGTTGCCGGTGAGCAGCCCCTGCAGCAGCGGACCGATCCAGGGCCGCGCGTAGGACGGGGAGATCGCCGCAAACCACATCAGCCAGTCCAGGCGCAGGTGATAGGGAGCCCACTGCCGCGGCGTCCGCGCGGGATCACCGGGCTTGCCCTTGAATCCGTATTCGTGCCATTCGGTGCGCGGCGAGATGACCGTGTCGGCGGTACCTTCGATCACCACCTCGTAGCGGGTCTTGCCGACGCTGCCGAACGCGCCGTAGGCGTTGACCAGGTGCAGCGGATCGAAGGTGCTGTTCATCCGCTGGTGTGCAGAGATCAGGTTGAGGGCGGGCCGCCGGCTCAGCACCAGGACCAGCGCGGTGAACGCGAGGACCAGGACACCGAACCAGGTGGGCACCGTGGTCGGCGCGTCCGCGGGTGTGCTCACGCCCAGCACCGCGGCGAACATGCTGTCATCGAGAACACTGCAGGCCAGCACGATGGTCAGCCAGTTGAGCCAGGCGAAGTTACCGGAGGCCACCAGCCACAACTGGGTGACGATCATGACCGTCGCCGCGATGCCGGCCACCGGCTGCGGCGCAAACAGCCCGAACGGGACGATCAGCTGGGTGATGTGGTTGCCGAGCACCTCGACGCGGTGCAGCGGCTTGGGCAGCCGGTGGAAGAACCAGCTCAGCGGGCCGGGCATCGGCTGGGTCTCGTGGTGGTAGTACAGGCACGTGAGATCGCGCCAGCACCGGTCGCCGCGGATCTTGATCAGCCCCGCCCCGAACTCGAGACGGAACAGCAGCCAGCGGGCCAGCAGCAGCACCAGCAGCGGCGGCGCGGTCTCGTCGTTGCCCAGGAACACCGCCAGAAAGCCGGCCTCCAGCAGCAGGGACTCCCAGCCGAACGAGTACCAGCACTGCCCGACGTTGACGATGGACAGATAGGTCACCCACAGCCCGAGCCACAACAGCATCGCCGCCCACAGCGGCACGGCGTCGCCCAGCCCGAGGACCAGCGACGCCGACACCGCGGCCCCGGACCAGCACACGGCGGCGAAGAAGCGGTCCGAATAGTGCCAGTGGAAGATGCTCGGCTTGGCACGAAACGAGGTGCGTGCCAGGAACTTCGGGATCGGGGTCATCCCGTTGCCGGAGAGCAGGCCGCGGAACTGCAGGACGGCGCACACGAACGCGACCAGGTAGATGGCCGCGATGCCGCGGGCCAGGGCGAATCTGCCCCACCACGACTCGGTGGCCGCGAGCCAGTCCATCGGTTCACCTCCCCGGCGCGGTGATGCCCCCGTCCTGGGCCTGATTGTCCTCGCCGATCCGTGCCGACGTCACCCCGGCGGCTAGGGCAACCCGAATTCGTCGGCCGGCGGGCTCTGCAGGACGGGCATCGCGGCCTGCGAACCCGCCGCGATGGCCCCGGCGAGGTGAGGCCGTCGGGTGCGGCGTCCCAGATGGCGGCCGCGACAGGCACAGGTTTGGCGGGACGCGGAGCGGGCATTTTCAAAGCCGTGTCAGGTAACGAACGTTCACCCGCGGTGTTGTTCGACGTCGACGGAACCTTGGTCGATTCGAACTATCTGCACGTGCACGCGTGGCTTCGCGCGTTCAGCGAGCTGCGAATCCCGGTGCAGAGTTGGCAGATTCACCGATGCATCGGCATGGACGGCAAGAAGCTGCTCGAAACGTTGGCTTCCGGTGTGGACGACGATGCCCGCAGCCGGCTCAAGGAGTTGCACAGCCGGTTCTATCAGCAGACCTCGTCGCTGCTGTCTCCGTTGCCGGGCGGGCGGGAGATCCTGGAGCGTGTCGACGCACTAGGCCTGCAGGTCGTGCTGGCCACCTCCGCCCCCGAGGATGAACTGGCCATGCTGCGTGCGGTGCTCGACCGTGACGATCTGATCTCGGTGGTCACCTCGGCAGAAGATGTGCAGACCGCCAAGCCGGAACCCGACATCGTTCAGATCGCCTTGGCCAGAGCCGAAGTCAGTCCGGAGCGTGCCGTGTTCGTCGGCGATGCGGTGTGGGACGCCCGGGCCTGCGTGGCCGCCGGGGTGACGTGTATCGGTGTGCTCAGCGGCGGTGTCTCCCGTGCCGAGTTGGAGCAGGCCGGGGCCGCCGCGGTGTTCGACAACGTCCTCGACCTATGCTCGCACCTGGCCGAAAGCCCGGTACAGCACCTGATCGATCATCGCTGACCGTCAGGACGGCGGATAGAACTTGACGGGGTTGCCGCGCAGGCCGCCGTCACCGCAGGGCCATACGCCGTCGTTCAACGGTCCCAGGCCGGACTCCCTGTGAATGACCAATTCATCGTGCGACGCATAGGCGACGTGTCCGTCCTCGAGGAGAAGTACCCTGCTCGAACCCGCACGGCCGCCCTGATCGGCAGTCAACAATTCCCGCATCGTGAGGTCGGCATCGACCGCGCGCAGGGCGCCATCGCACGAGAACACTGCGGTTCCGTCACGATCGAGCGCCGGATAGGTGGGGTCATACTCGCTGAACGTCGGGCCTTGATGCACGGCGCCGCCCGCAGCGTCGAATCGAACGAAATGATTTGGTGGCCAAGAGGCATTCTGCGACTCCGGACCGGATATCACGCCTCGGTTGTCGATCAGCACCTGCGCGTGGGAGGGCCACCGCCGTGTGACGGCACCGGTCGCATCGTGATGGGCGGTGCTGAACTCGCCGTAACCTTGAGATCCGATCAGGAACTCGCCAGGCCCGGCAATGGCGTTATGGCCATTGGGCGCCGGATAGCTGGTGGCGATCAGCTGACCGGTTTCGGCCTCCAGGAAGAATGTCACCGCAAGTCCGGTGCCGTCGTCGGTCACGGTAGCCGCGGCCCGAGAACCGGACACCAGGAGCGGTCCCCCTCTATAAGCTCGTAGAGTTCGAGGGGGCCAACTCTCCATTCCGGGAATGCACGAGCTCTTGAGAGGCAATGTGGTTGACCATCGCGTCGCGCCGTTCTTGTCGTGGCGCGCCAGTCGGGCATGTGTGCGTCGGGGTGTGGAACGGCCTCGTTCAGTCGGTGCATACCGGACGGCCCGTTCCGAGCGAGTTCGCGGAATCACACGACACGGATTGCCCGGCATCCACAGGGCCAAGATGCCGTCGGGCAATACGGCGTACGCGCCCAAGTGTTCCGTGCGGTGGCTTTTCGGCCGTACCGTATCGACAAGATCGCCTTCGGAATTCAGCTCGCTTACCACCACGCGTTGCCCGTCGCGATGAGCCACCCAAGCGGTCCCGGAGTCAGACAACCTAGGGGTGGGCGGAAAAGAAAGCGCGTCGAAACGCTGACACCACAGCACGCTGCCTGTCAGGTCGACGGCGCTGACCACCGCCGTGTCGAGGTCGTCCCCCTCGTAAGAGGTAACCACAATCGGGCTGCCCGCGTCCCACGCGGCCAGGCCCCACACCCGGCCCGGCAGCGTAACGGTGTTCGGGCGGCTCCCTGTCATCCCCACATCTTCGACTACCCACCCACCCGGCGCGTGCCGAACCAGGCTACGAAACGGACTCGCCCAGCCCACGTTCCGGGGGTGCGATGACCCGCTGCCCGACGACGGCGCCCGGGTTCTGGTCGACCGGCTGTGTCCGCGCGGCATCACAAGAGCCGGACCCAGCTCGCCGAGTGGGAGGATGCGGAGCCCGCGGCCGCCCTGGCGGAGATCCTGACGCGAGCGGCAACCTGAATTCTCCGCGGACCGCACCGGGGTGCACACTATGACGTGGCCCTTTCTGCAACAGTGTTCAAAATCGAACTCGGTGTCTCGGACGTCGATCACGGTTACTACGCCGATCACACGTTGACCGTGGCCCGTCATCCCAGTGAGAACGATGAGCGGATGGTGGTGCGGCTATTGGCATTTGGGCTGCGCGCGCACCGGCTCGGTGACATCGACGGCGAGCTGGCCTTCGGCCCGGGCCTATCCACCCCCGGCGTACCGGACCTGGGGCTCACGGATTACACGGGCCGGATCCTGGAGTGGATCAGCGTCGGTCAGCCCGACGAACGCGTCCTGGGTAAGGCCGTCAGCCAGGCCGACCAGGTGCTGCTCTACCCATTCGCCGCCGCCGTGCCCACCTGGTGGCGCACCGTGGGCCCCAAGGTGGCGGGGTTGTCGAACCTGGCGGTGGTGCAGATACCGCACGCACCGGTGCAGCAGCTGGCGCAGTCCGTCGATCGACGGGTCTCGGCGCAGGTGATGGTGATGGAAGGCCAGGTGACGATGACCGTGGGCGGTGTCGACGTCACCTTCACGCCCGAGCCTTTGCGGTGAACGTCTGAGCCCGGGCGGCAGAATACGGGACCCACGACCGCCCGCTGCGCGAACGGTACTGAGCCGCAATATCAGCGGCCCGGTTCGGCAGGGGTCGCCGTCGAGATGAACTCGTCGATCAGCTCGATCACCTCGGTGGGGGCCTCCACCTGCGCGAAATGCCCGATACCCGGCAGGATTTCGAGCCTGCAGTCCGGCCGGACCTGCAACGCCGAGTAGGCGTGATCGACCGGGATGATCTTGTCCTCTTCGCCCCAGATCGCCAGTACCGGCAGACCTTCGCGGACATTCAACCGATTCAGTGCGCTGACCGCCTGCCCCCGGTAGTCGACCACCGAGCGCAGCGTGCGCAGGAACGCGTCTCGGGCCGCGCTGTCGGCGAAAGACGAATACGCGGCCCAGACCTCGGCGCCGCGCGGCGAGCGCAGCCCGGCTGAGCTCAACCAGGAGCGCAGGGCATTCCCGGCACGCAGTATCGGCGCCGGAGCGATCACCGGCATCACGAACTCCGCGCCGGGCGCTGCGAGCACGCGCAAGATCCATCCCACGTCGGGGCCTAACCCTCCACTGCCGATCAGGACCAGGCGACGGCAGTAGTCGGGGTGTTGATAGAGGAACTGCATGGCCACGCCACCGCCCAGGGAATGACCGACGACCGTCGCCGACTCGACGCCGAGCTCGTCGAGCAGATCCCGCAGGCCGACCGCGAAGGCGCCCAGCGAGTAGTCCGTGCGCGGCTTGGCCGACCGCCCATGGCCGAGCAGATCAGGGGCCACCACCCGGTACTTCTTGGCCAGCTGGGGCAACACCGCACGCCAGGTGTCGGCGCTGCCTGCCATGCCGTGAATCAGCAGCAGGACCTCGTCGCCCGCACCCTCGTCGATGACCGCTTGTCGTACGCCGTGAATATCGACGAACTTCGTATCCGCCACTACGGCTCCCACCCCTCGAATCGCAAGCCTACTGATGGGTAACTTCTGCTGCCAACAGTAAGCCGCAATCCGCGGTGCCGCGACCGAGCGCGTCAGCCCATTCGATAGCGCGGCAGATTCGCCGACAGCTCGTCGAACACCGCCTGGTTCAGGCCGAACGCCACCCGGACCTCATCCACCGCCCGGTCGACGTCGGCCGACCCTAACCCGAGGCCGTCGATCCGGTCCCGGTAACCGTCCTTGTACGGCTTGACCCGCACGTCGAATTCATAGAACGCCAATCCCGCACCGCGCAGGGCGAACTCGCGGTCCAGGATCTTGCCGATGGCCTGGCCACCGGACAGATCCCCCAGATAGCGGGTGTAGTGATGGGCCAACAGCGCACCACCCCAGCCGGCCGCGGCGATCCGGTCCCGGTAGGCGTCCGCCGCAGCAGAATCCACGGTGCGCTCGCCTTCCGGCGCCCAGTGCGCCAGGTCGGCGTCCAGCGCCGCGGTGCGCTCCAGCACCGGGTCGTACACCGCGCCCACCAGCGGATCGTCGCGGTGCGCACGCACCGCATCCTCCAGCGCCGCGTAGATCACCCGCAGCCGCAGCAGGTAGTCGGTGTACCCGCGCGCGTCGACCCGGCCGGCCAGCAGTTCGGTCACGAACGGCGACTGCTCGGCGGCGTCGTGTTCGGTCGCCGAGCCCTCCTTCATCGCGACGGACAGCGGCCGGATGGCCTCGGCGGTACTCGGCATGCTCTGCTCCAGACTGCGGTGCGAGACGGTGGCTACGACCTTACCGAGGGGCCTCGGGCAAAATACCTGCGATGTCCTCCTCATTGGGTGAAGTGCTCGCCTCGTTGCAGCTCGAGCGGGTGAACGCGACCCGGTTCACCGGCGTCCAACTCGCCGCCCCGGCGAACCACATCCTGGGCGGGCACATTTCCGCGCAGGCCTTGACGGCGGCCAGCCTCACCGCGCCGGACCGAGCCCCGCACAGCGTGCACACCTACTTCCTGCGGCCCGGGGATGCCCGCCACCCGGTCGAGTTCGAGGTGACCACGCTGCAGGAGGGGCGCACCTTCTCGGCGCGCCGGGTCACCGCGTATCAGGACGGTCAGATCCTGCTGGAGGCGATGTCCTCGTTCCAGGCCGGTGGCGTCGGCGCCGGCGGATATCAGCCGACCGCCCCACAGGTCCCGGAGCCCGACGAGTTGCCATGGGTGGCACCTCATTTCGCCGAGTCCACGGAGGCCAACGAGGGCATGTGGGCCAGCCTGCGTTGGTTCGAGCGGCGGATCGTGGACACCGGCCAGGCGCCCCCGGCCCGGTCCCGGATCTGGTGGCGCCCGGCCGGCGAGGTCCCGGCCGATCCGGTGCTGACCGCCTCGCTGGTGGCCTATCTGTCCGCGGTGACGTTGACCGAACCGGCCTATGCGGCGCGCGGCAAGATCGGCGCCTCGGCGCAGCGCGACCACTCGGTGTGGTTCCACGGCCCGGCGGACCTGTCGGATTGGCTGCTCTACGACCAGTCTTCGCCGAGCAGCAGCCACACGCTGGCGCTGGCCCGCGGGACCATGTTCAACCGTGACGGCTCGCTGGTGTGCACCGTCGGACAGGAGATGTACTTCCCCGACCACCGCTGATGCGCCGGGGATGAGTTTTCCGACTGACGCGCGTTCGACCGGGCAGAAGGGGCAGCCAAGCACCTTCGTCGGACACGGTGTGCAGGAGGAACAGGGGACATGAGCGTGGACAACATCACCCATCTGGGTGGCACGGGAATCGACGAGTTGGTGCCGTCGCGCTACGCGCTGAACGTCGGTGCCATCGAGGTGCTGGTGATCAGCGACGGGGTGCTACCGATCACCGCGTCCACGATGGCCACCAACGCCGAGCCGGCCGCATACGCGGCCTGGCTCAAGGAGATGTTCCTGCCCCCGGAGATCTTGGACTGGCCGCTGAACGTGGCCGTGGTGCGCAGCGGCGGCAAGACCATCCTGATCGACTCCGGTCTGGGCACCGAGTTCCCCGACTTCCCCGGGCCGGGCAGCTGAGCATGCGGTTGGTGGCGGCCGGGATCGAGCCCTCGTCGGTGACCGATGTGGTGCTCACCCACCTGCACATGGACCACATCGGCGGGCTGCTGGTGGCCGGCCTGCGGGACAGACTTCGCGCGGATCTGCGGGTGCATCTCGCCGCCGCCGAGGCCGAGTTCTGGGCGGCACCCGACTTCTCCAGGACCGTCATGCCCGCGGCGATCCCGCCGGTGCTCCGGCAGACCGCCACCCGGTTCCTGGAGCTCTACCGCGGGCAGCTGCGGGTGTTCGAGGACGAGTACGAGGTGGCCCCGGGTGTGTTGCTGCGCCGCACCGGTGGCCACACCCCGGGGCACAGCATCGTGCGCATCGAATCCGGCGGTGCGGCGTTGACCTTCGCCGGGGACGCGGTGTTCCAGCCCGGTTTCGAGCAACCCGGGTGGCAGAACGGTTTCGAGCACGACCCCGAGGAGTCGGCCCGGGTCCGGGTGCGCCTGCTCACCGAGCTGGCCGCCGGCGGCGAACAGTTGGTCGCCACCCACCTGCCGTTCCCGTCGGTGTGCCACGTCGCCGCGGTCGGCAATGCCTTCCGGTTCGTACCCGCAGTCTGGGACTACTGACCTACCGCCTCGCGGTCGGACCCCCGGCGGTGAGGCCGTCGGGTGTTAACACTCGGTTTCGTGTCACAGTTCGGTTTCGACCCACACCCCGCCGGGGTACAGGGCAGCCACGAGGCGCGACGGCGCGCCGCAGACCCGATCTGGAGGTGCCTTCCGTGATTCCCTTTATCTGCACGAGCTGCGGTCAGATGGACATCGATTCGCCCGACTGCGTCTCGTGTGCGCAGGCCCCCGCCGACACCGCCCGTGACGCGGCGGTGGCCTGACCGCACACCCTGCTGATCGTGCCTTGCCGCGGAGCCCGGCCGCCGGTGTATTCGCTGGAGGCCTGATTTTGCGGCGGTGCGCGATGGGGTTGGCCAAATGCAGGATTTGAGCTTCGACAGCGATGACCTCGGGGAGACCGAGGACTTCCTGGTCAAGACCTACACCAGGATGAGCATCGGTGGTGAGGGTGACCCGGCGCGGACCCACGTGCAGCGGCGTGCGCTGGGCCCCGTCGGCCTGGATCGGTTAGCCGTCACCTACGACATGAGCTACAACGCCAGTCCGCTCGGCACCATCGTGCTGTGCGAGGTGTACAGCGGTCACATCGAGGAGAACTTCATCGGGGCGCCGACCGACGTGTTCGCGCCCGGGGATCTGACCGTGCTCACCCCGCCCGAGCTGCCGTACTCCGGCCGGGTCTGCGCGGCCGAGTACGACCTGACGGTGTTCGACCCGGCGCTGTTCGACCGGGTCGCCGACACGGCACCCCAGGACCGGGTGGGAAAGGTCCGCCTCGAGGGCCACCGCCCGATCTCGTCGGCCGCCAAACAGCGGCTCAGCACGCTGTTGGGCTATCTGCGGGATCACGTCGCCAGCGACGAGCAGGCCCGCACCTCCCCGCTGATCGTCGACTCCGTCCTCACCCACCTGGCCGCCGCGACGCTGCAGGCCTTCCCCAACAATGCGTTGGTCGAGCCGACCGCCACCGACCGCCGTGACGCCGCCCAGCCGGTGCTGTTGCGCCGGGCGATCGCGTACGTCGACGAACACGCACACGAGGACATCACCCCCCGCAACATCGCCGACGCCGTGTTCCTCACCCCGCGCGCGGTGCAGTACATGTTCCGCCGCCATCTGGACTGCACGCCCTCGGAGTATCTGCGCCGGGTCCGACTGGACCGGGCACATCAGGATCTGCTGGCGAGTTCGCCGGCGGACACCGCGGTGAGCACCGTGGCCAAACGATGGGGCTTCGCGCACGGCGGTCGGTTCGCCGCCTACTACCGGCAGACCTACGGGCGGTCGCCGATGTCGACGTTGCGCACCTGACCGAACGACCGGTGGCGGTTACTGATTCGGCTTCGTGCCGGGATGCGTCAGAGCAACGACGTTCTCGGCGATGCGGGACAGTTTGACGTTGGACTCCTGCGACATCTTCTTCAACAGGGCGAAGGCCGCATCGGCGTCGATCCCGTAGCGCTCCATCAGCATTCCCTTCGCCTGGCCGATGATGTCGCGGGAGTCCAGGGCGATGGAGAACTGCTCCTGGCGGCGCCGCAGGTTCCAGGCCATCGTGGTGTGCGCGGCCAGCAGTTCGGCCATCTGGACCGCCTCGTCGGCGAACGCGTCCGGGGATTCGGACAGGAAGCACAACGCAGCCACCCGCGCGTCGTCGCCGCGCAGGTGGACATAGAGCAGGGAGCGAACGGCGGTCCGGGCCAGGGCGATCCGCCGGAACTCGGGCCAGCGCAGATCGGCCCGCAGATCATCGACCCGGACGGTCTGCCGGTCCCACGCTGCCGACAACCCCGGCCCCTCGCCGGTCTCGCCCTGGGCGGTGTCCAGCACCACCGGGTAACGGTGGGTGGCGCCCAGGGTGGTGACCATGCCGCCGTTCTGGATCACCGTGATCCCGCCGTAGGACGCCCCGCCGACCATGGTCACCGAGCCCGCGTTGATCGCCTGCATCGCGCCGGCGAAGTCGGTCGCGTCGTCGCGTTGCAACGAATCCGCCAACTCCACCAACTGCATCAGCAACGCGGCATCCGCCAACAACGGCCGTGTCGCGCAGCACTGGCCATCTGCAGCACCGGCTCGCTGGTCGGACAATCGCGACTCCTCTCGATGTCCCTGCGGCGGTAGGCCGCATGAACGACGAACGCGCGTCGCCACCGTGACGGGGCAACGGCCAAAAGGGCGCACCGGCCAACCCCGGCGCGCCCCGCGGTCAGATGTACCCCGGAAAGCTCTGCTACACAAACACTTCCGCTCCGGCGTCCAGCCGACTTTCGCTCAGCGGATGTCGCGGGCCGGAATCTTTTCGCTCACCGGCCCGACGGAAGTTCGATTTTCAAACACCGTCCGGCGCGCCCACGGGAAACCCGTAGGCGCGCTGGACGACTCAGGAGCGGGTGGTGACCCGGACGGGCAGCGCGTCGATGCCGATGCCCACGTTGTGCACCGGTCCCCCACCGGCCCAGACCGCGGGCCCGGCCGGTTCGATGTCGTAGCCCGCCGCGATGGCAGCGAACACCGCCTCGACCTCCTTGCGGGCGAGGTTCGCACCCAGGCAGTAGTGCACACCGCCGCCGCCGAAGGACAGATGCGGGTTGGGTGAGCGGCGGATGTCGAATCGGAACGGATCCGGGAACACGGCCTCGTCGCGGTTGCCCGACGGATACCAGAACAACACCCGGTCACCGGCCTTGATGTCCTGCCCGCCGACGGTGACGTCGGTGGTGGCGGTGCGCCCGAAGAACAGCACCGGGCTGGCCCAGCGGATGGCCTCGTCGGCGGCGGTGCCGGCCGCACCCGGGTCGGCCCGCAGTTCGGCGAGCTGCTCCGGATTCTCGTGCAGGGCGATGAGCCCCTGGGTCAGCGCGTTTCTGGTGGTCTCGCTGCCGGCGATGGCCAGGATGAGGAAGAACATCTCCAGCTCGAAGCCGTCGAGCTGACCGGCGAGTTTGGTCCACACGTCATCGGTCGGATTGGTTCGTTTCTCGACGGTCAGGCGCTGGGCGTACTCGAACAGCTCGACCTGCAGTCCGAGCCGCTGCTCATCGGTGTAGCCGTTGTACGGGTTGCCGGTCTTGAGCAGCAGATCGGTGCGCTCGAACACCCAGGGCCGGTCGTCCTCGGGGATGCCGACGATGTCGGCGATCACGTGCATGGGCACCTGATAGGCGATGTCGCTGACGAAGTCACAGGTCTGGCCCGCGGCAGCGGACTGCAGGATCTGCTCGGTACGGCTGGTGATGCGTTCTTCCAGCCGGCCGATCATGCGCGGGGTGAACTCCGAGGTGATCTTGCGGCGCATCTCGGCCTGCTCGGGCGGATCTATCGAGACCAGGGTGGGGCCGGCGGACAACAGCGGATCCGGCGCCATCATCGGGCCGCCCTTGGCCTCGAACGTCTTCCAGTCCCGGTTGGCCTGTTGGATCTCGGCGTGGGTGACGATGGACCAGAACGGAATGGTGGGGATCGCGGGACGTCCCTCGACAGCCTGGTGGCGGTGCACCGCGCCGCGGGCCCGCAGCTCGGTGAACAGTTCGTGCGGGAAACCCTGGGTGTAGAGCTGCGGGTCGGTGAGGTCGACCTCCAGAGCGTTCGTCACAAGCGTTCCCCTTCCCCGGTCTCGGTGGCGCAGTTCTGTACGGCCTGGCGGATGAGTGCTCGGACGGCCGCGGCATCCGCGCTCTCCCCGAGCAGCAGCCGGCGGTAGACGAGTCCGCCGGCCAGCATGTCGACCAGGGCGTCGGCATCCGTGCACGCCGGGACGTCACCGCGACGACGGGCCCGCTGCACGGCGTCGATCGCGTGCTGACGGCACCGCCCGGCGAAGGTCTGCACGGTCGAGCGGATCGCGTCGTCGGTGGCCCCCTCGGCCAGCAGCGCGGGCAGGATCGCGGCGAGATCGGGCCGGGTCAGCATGTCGGCGATCGGCAACAGCGCGGCGAAC
This sequence comes from Mycolicibacterium aurum, assembly GCA_900078775.1. GTDB lineage: Bacteria > Actinomycetota > Actinomycetes > Mycobacteriales > Mycobacteriaceae > Mycobacterium > Mycobacterium aurum_A. The sequence goes on along the minus strand of LT549889.1, from coordinate 561,913 downwards.
AGGTCGTCGGCGAAGCAACCGGTGTCGGCGGCCGCGGGCTCCCGGGTGATGGCGCGCGCGACGTACTGGAACAGTTCGTCCTTGCTCGACCAGCGGCGATAGATCGAGGCGCGACCGACGCCGGCCCGGGCGGCGATGCCTTCGATGGTCGCCCCACTCCACCCCTTGGCGGCGGCCTCGGCGATCACCGCCTCGATGATCGCCGCGTCGAGACGATCGTCGCGGGGCCGGCCGCGCAGGCGCGATGCAGCCGCCACGTCCGTGTTCGCCGTCACACTCCTGATACTGAACTGGTTAGTTCCGGAAATCAAGAGTCTCGTTAATGCGGACCCCTAGATGCAGCCCGTGACGCTGATCCGCCGGCCGACGTTGGCGCACACGCTGACATTCGGCGCCGGCGGCGGGGGCGGGACATAGGCGGGCGGCGGTGGTGGCGGCGGTGCGCCCGGGGGCGGAGGTGGCGGCGGCGGGGGCGGGAGCGCGCTGTCGACGTAGGCGAACGGATCCGCGCAGCCGGAGACGTTCACCCGGTATCCACCGACCGTTCCGCAGACCGTAGCCCCCGCAGCGGGGGCCAGCGGCACGCTCATTCCACCGGCGATCACCAAGGCCACCAAGGCCATTCGTGCGTGACTCATCACCCCAGCGCGTCCTGCTGGATGGGCAGGGTCACGTTGCACCGCGCGCGAACGTCGTTCAGCGGCTGCCGGATACCGCGCAGTTCGGCGGCCACCTGCGGGTTGGCCTCCAGATAGCTGCGGGCCTGCTCGCGTACCTGATCCTCCGGCAGACCTTCGAGCCCGGAGAAGAAGGCGTTGACGTCGGGGTGGGTGAACAGGTAGCCCGAGGTCGTGATCGTCACGCTGCCTGCCACGCCGGCGATGTCGGCCGCGGTGCAGTTCGGCGGGGGTTCGGCGCCGGCGGCGGCCGCCATCACCAGCGCCCCGGCACCGGCGGCCAGTACGGCACCGGCCTTGAGCCCGATGGCGATCCCGACTCTGCGCGTCCTCGTCATGGCGGCACCTTTCCTCGAATGCCCGAACATGGAGTCATCCTCGTTCGGTGCTGGGGCGTTGTCTCGGGCTTCGCAGAATACTCAGCCCAGCGGCCGCTGTCCCGTATGTTCCACGTCCTCGGCCCTGCCGGTGCCCGGCCAGTTCGCCAGCAGTCGCAGTGCGGTCTCGTCGGCCGACCCGGCGTCGGTGGTGTACACGAACAGGATCTGATCCGGATCACCGGCGGGGTTGAGTGCCTGATAGTTCACCGTGAGGTCCCCCACCAGCGGATGGTGGTAGGCCTTGCGGCCGGTGGTGCGCCGTTGCACTTTGTGTTTGGACCACCAGGTGCGGAATTCGGTGGAGTGGATCGACAATTCGCCGATCAGCTCCGAGAGCCGCTCGTCATCGGGGTACCGGCCGGCGTCCAGCCGCAGCATGGCGACCGTATCGGCGGCCACCTCGGCCCAATCCGCGTACAGCTCGCGGGCATGCGGATCGAAGAATACGAACCGGGCCTGATTGCGCAGTTTCGCGGGTAACTCCCGGAATTCGGTGATGAGCGCCCCGGCGAGCCGGTTGTGCGCCAGGACATCGAGGCGACGGCCGAGCACGAACGCCGGCGAACAGGTCTGATCTAGCAGCTCCAGCAGCCGAAAAGTGGCCGGGTCCACCGACTGCGGCCGGGATCGCTTGCGCCGCTGCGCCGTCGGTGGCTTGGCGAGCCGGTGTAGATGTTGGCGTTCGGCGTCGTTGAGTTGCAGGACGGTGGCCAGCGCGTCCAGCACCGCGGCCGAGGCGCTGGGACTGCGGCCCTGTTCCAGCCGCGTGTAGTAGTCGACGCTGACCCCGGCCAGCCGGGCCAGCTCCTCGCGCCGCAACCCGGGAACGCGGCGACGGCCGCCGGGGTCCTGCAGTCCCGCGTCCTGCGGAGTGAGCCGCGCCCGCCGGGCGCTGAGGAACTCGGCCAGCTCCGCCGGTTTGCGATCGGACATGTGCACCAGTCTGCCCCGGCGCCGACACGTCCACACCTTTCAAGGTGGCCCAACCTGTCCCCCGATATGCCGGGCGGGTTTGACGCCCCATGACCGGCGCCGGGAGCGGTTGGGTGAAGGAGACGAACAAGCACTGCGAAAGGGAACACACGATGTCCACCGTCATCACCACCGCCCCGCTGACCGGCCGTGTCGCCGTGGTCACCGGAGCATCCAGCGGTATCGGCGCGGCCACCGCGCACCGACTGGCCACACTCGGTGCCAAGGTCGCCCTGGCCGCCCGCCGCGCGGACAATCTCGACAGCCTGGCCGCCCGGATCACCGAGGCCGGCGGCGCGGCACTGGCACTACCCCTCGACGTCACCGACCGGGCGGCCGTGCTGGCCGCCGCCGAGAAGGTCGCCGATGCGTTCGGTCCGGCGGATCTGGTGTTCAACAATGCCGGGGTACAGCTCATCTCACCGGTGCAGGACACCCGGTTCGACGAGTGGCAGCACCAGATCGACCTCAACATCAGCGGGGTGATGAACGTGATCGGGGCGTTCGTCCCGCAACTGATCGAGTCGGCCGCGGCCGGGAAACCGGCGGACCTGATCACCACCTCCTCGATCGCGGCGACCCGGGTGCTGGAGAAGTTCTCGGTGTACTCGGGAACCAAGGCCTACATCAGTCAGCTCACCCGGCTGCTGCGGGTGGAGCTGGGACGCAAGAGGGTTCGGGTCAGCACCATCGAGCCGGGCATGGTCGACACCGAATTACCGTCGCACGTCACCGATCCCGATGCGACCCGGCTGATGGCCGATCTGATCCGAGACATCGACGTGCTCACCGCGGCCGATGTCGCCGAGACAGTCGGCTTCATCGCGGCGGTGCCCCGGCACGTCAACCTCACCGAGATCACCATCCTGCCTACCGAGCAGGCGGTGTAACCCCCGCGGGCAGGTGGGTGTCCTCGTGGCGGACGGTGCCCGCCGCGAGGACACACACCACCCCGGCGATGACGGGGATGAACAGCGCGGTGTTCAGCGAGGTGGCCTCGCCGATCCATCCCACCAGCGCGGGCCCGGCCAGGAATGCGATGTAGCCCATCCCGACCACCCGGCCCAACACCCGGCCCGAATCGTGGCCGCCGAGATTGCCTGCGGTGCTGAACACCTGCGGGGTGCTGCCGGCCAACCCGAGCCCGAACAGGGCCCAGCCCAGCATGACGGCCGGCAGGGTCGGCACGGTGACCACCAGCAGCGCACCGGCCACCATGAGCAGACTGCCGTAACGCACCACGGCGACCGGGCCGACCCGGTGCGCGATGCGGTCCAGGAAGAACCGGGCGATGGTCATCGCGGTCACCACCGAAGCGAACGCCATCGTGCCCTGCGCCGGCGAAGCGCCCAGATGCTGCTGGGCGTGCAGGCTGGACCAGTCCATGGCGGAGCCTTCGCACAGCAGGCACAGGAAGGCCATCGCACCCAGCACCAGGACCCGGCGGGCGCCGGGCCTCCGATCGGCACCGGGCTCGGAGGTGGGGTCGGCGGTGGCGTCCGCACCGGGGTCGGTGCCGGCCAGCACCGGACTGCGCAGCCAGGGTGCGGCCACCGCCGTCAGCCCCACGGCCACCACGGCCAGCAGCCCGGTCATCACCACGGTCGATGCGTGGACCAGGAAACCGATTGCGGCGATACCGGATCCGATCACAGTGCCGATCGAGAACAGACCGTGGAACGCCGCCATGATCGGCCGACCGTAGGCTCGTTCGACGGCCACCGCGGCGGCGTTCATGGCCACGTCGGTGGCGCCGGTGACGACACCGAACACAACCGCGCCGCCGATCGCCCAACCCAGGCTGTCGGTCACGAACGGCAGCGGCATGGTCACCGCCATCAGCGTCGCGCTGACCAACGAAAGACGTCCCGGACCCCAGCGGTCCGACAGCGGCCCGCAGAACTGCATTCCCACCAGCGCCCCGAGTCCGTACAGCAGGATGACTGTGCCGAGCATCGCGGTCGAGATGCCGGTCGCGCGTTGCAGCGAGGGCAGGTGCACCGCCCAGGACGACACCGAGACGCCGAAGGCAGTGAAGACCGCGAACACCGCCAGGCGCACCTGGATCAGTTGCCGCCGGGAGGGGCGCGATACCGCAGACGGCGATGCACCGCAGTCACTTACCGAAGACGAAGACATGCCTCACGTTTCCTCATTGTCACCTGCGCTGCCGAACGCTGTCGGCGCGCTGTACTTCTGCCCAACGACGGTCCGAGGTCCGCTCCGGGGGACCAATCTATCTGGCGGGCGCAGCGGCCGTCATTGTGACCTGCCACGGTCGCCGCGGGCCTATTCTCGAGAGTGGCAACCATTGGAGGTCCTCATGATCGAAGAACTGCAGGACATGCCCGCCGGCGTCACCGGCATCCGGGTGTCGGGACGGGTCAGCGCCGACGATCTCGACGACTTCAAGCCCACCATGGAACGCCTGCTGAACAGCGACGAGATCCGATTCGTCGAGGTGATCGGCCGCGACTATGCGGGCTTCGGGCCCGGCGGGCTGTTCGCCGATATCAAACAGGGCTTCAGCAACGTCAAACACTTCGCGGCCTTCAAACGCACCGCCGTCGTCACCGACAAGGAATGGATCGTGCACACCCTGCACGCACTGTCCTGGATGATCCCGGGCGAAACCAAGTTGTTCGGGCTCGACGAGCTGGAGCAGGCCAAACAGTGGGCGGCGAGTTGACGCGGCAGCGCCGGTCAGCCGATCTTCGGCAGCGGGACTCGTTCCCCCACTTCACCGTTCGAATCGCGGAGGGCTGAACCAGCGAGGCCCTCACGCAGCAGCCAGCGGGCCAGTTCCAGGGTCTCGGCGATCTCGGCATCGGAGATCCGGAGTCCGTCGGGTTGCAGGCCGAGCGCGATCACCCCGTTCCACGCGCCCCACAGGTAGCGGGTCAACCGTCTGGAATCCACCGGGCGGGCCTCCCCGGCGGCGATGGCGGCATCGATCTGGGTGGCGAAGCGTTCCAACAGGACTCCCACCCGGTCCCGGATGCGGGCCTCGACATCCGCCTCCGCAGACAGCGGCGCCGATCCCGGGCTGCGGTAGGCGAGGAACTGAAAGGCCCCCGGGTGGTCGAGATGGAAACGCAGGTAGGCGTCGCCACCGGCCAGCACCCGCTGCAGGGGACTCAGCGCCGGATCCTCGGAGCGGGCCATGTATTCGGCGAACAGTTCCAGCGCCCGGTCCACCAGGTGCAGATACACCCCGCGCTTGCCGTCGAAGTGGGTGTAGATGGTGCCGACGGATACGTCGGCGTCCTCGGCGATGGTCTCGATGCGGGCGCCGTCGAAACCGTGCCGACTGAAGACGACCTCGGCGGCCTCCAGGATCCGGCTGCGGGTCCGGGCCCGGCGCCGGTCCGCGCGCGCGGATTGCGTCGTCATCGCGCCAGCATAGACGATAGAAGTTGATTCATTTTTTGAATAGTCTTCTTAAAACCCTTCGATCTGCGACGATGACGCTATGGCCGAAGAAACCGAAGTGCTCATCGTCGGCAGCCGCTGTGCCGGATCGGCGGCCGCGATCCCCCTGGCCCGCCGCGGACGCTCCGTCATCGCGGTCGACAGCGCGGCGTTCCCCTCCGACACCCTGTCCACTCACCTGTTCTTCCCCCACCACTGGGCCGAACTGGAACGGCTGGGCGCGCGAAAACGGGTCCTCGACCTGGACCCGCCACTGCACACCCACGGTGGGTTGGGCTCCCCCGGCGTCGATGTGATCGGGCGCTACGGCCCCTACGAGGGACTGGATCACGGGTCCTGCGTGCGTCGCCCGGGACTGGACCTGGCGCTGGTCCAGACCGCACGCGAGGCCGGCGCCGAGGTGCGCGAACACACCCGGGTGACCAGTCTGCTCCGCGATGACACCGGCCGCGTGACCGGTGTGCAGGTGCGCCACCGCGACGGTGCGCAGAGCAGCATCACCGCAAGGCTGGTGATCGGCGCCGATGGCCGCCGCTCGACCGTGGCCCGACTGGTCGGCTCACGCGAACACCATCGCTGTGAGAACCAGCGGATGATGGCCTACGCCTACTATCTCGACGCCCCGGACGCGTGCCGCAGCCTCGCCATGCAGTGGCGCGAGGGCGATGACCTGGTGACGGTATTCCCCTGCGATGGTGGACAACTCGTGGCACTGCTGATGCCGCCCGTCGCCCGCGCCGAGGAGTTCCGCGCCGATGCCGACGCCGCGTTCGCCGCGGCCATCGATCGCGTTCCGGCGTTCCGGGAGCGGTTGTCCGGTTGCACCCGGCAGGGCCGGGTGTTCACCTCGGTGTCACATCCGTCCTACTTCCGCCATTCCCACGGCCCCGGTTGGGCGCTGGCCGGGGATGCCGGGCACTTCAAGGACCCGGTGACGGCCCAGGGCATCCGGGACGCCCTGCGGTTCGGCCGGCTGCTCGGCGAAGCGGCCGCACCGCATCTCGACGATCCGGCCGCACTCGACGCCGCGCTGGCCGCCTGGGAGGCCGACCGCGATGCCCAGTGTCTGCCGATGTACCAGTGGGCCAATGGGTTAGGGCTGGGCGAGACCATCTCGCCGATCGAGTCCGCCGCCTACCGCTGGTTCGCCGACGACCCGGCCCGCGCCACCGAACTGCTCGATGTCTTCAGCCGGCGCCGACGGCCGACGCAGGTGTTCACCCCGGCCCGGCTGGTGCGTTGGGTGGCCGCGGCGGCCCGGGACTCCCGCGTCGAGAACCGGGACCTGTGGCGGACATTGCGTCGCGATCTCGGGCGCGAGGCCGCGCGGGCCTACGAGGCGGGGATGTTCGACCGGCGCCGAGGGGCGGTACGTCACCGTCCCTAGATCGGTGGATCTGACCTCGAAGCAGTCATAGGGCGGCGCGAAGTGCCTGGATCGGACGGACATGACCAACGACCTGAACGTGCTGGTGGTCGGGGCCGGTCCCGCCTGACTGACCTTGGCCCGCGACTTGGCGCGCCGTGGCGTGAACCGCCAGGTGATCTCCGCTGCCGCAGGGGGTTTCGAGGATCACGCGCCAAGGGTGTGCAGCCCCACCCGGTGGAAGTCCTCGACGACCTGGAAGTGCTGCCCTACCTGCAGGAGCACAGCACCCTGTATCCGAAGCTCGAACTGCACGTCCGCCCGCGGATGCGTTGGCGGGAAGCACGATTGGCCACCGAGTGCGCGAAGATCGCACGCACCGTCCGCTTCGGCGCCTTATGCCGAGGATCCGGGTCAGCAGATGGCTACGATCCTCGGCCTAAGCGCCGAAGCGCCGGCCTGGCAGTTGATCAGCGCGCCTCGGACCACGCCCGCCCGCTCAGCCGTCGCTGACCGCCACCACAACCTTGTCGCCCCGGCGCCTGGCGGCGGCGTCGAAGGCGGTCGCCGCCTCCCCCAGCCCGTGGCGTTCGGTGACCAGTGCGTCGAGGTCCACCCCGGCCACCGCCAGGGCGATGGCCCGCGGGTAGGTGTCCTTCATCCGACGCACCATCGCGAAGGTCAGGCCCTTCCGGCGGGCCGCCGCGGCGGGAAATGACGACGCATCCTGCGACGGGATGCCGGCCAGCGCCACCCGCCCGCCCGGGCGGGCCGCGGCCACCGCGGTCGCGATGGCCGCGTCGGTGCCGGCCAGTTCGATCACCACGTCGACGCCGCGGCCGTGGGTGGCGTCGCGAATCTGCCGGGCGGCGCCCAGCGGCGGCCATGCTGCCGTGGCACCGGCCCGCAACGCGGTGGCGCGCCGGTGGGCCAGCGGCTCGGTGACGAACACCCGCGCGGCACCGCGCCGCAGCGCCACCTGCACCGCCAGCACCCCGATCGGGCCGGCACCCGCGATCAGCACATCGTCCCCGGGCCGCAGATGGGCGACATCGGCGGCGTGGATGGCCACGCCGAGCGGTTCCAGCAGCGCACCGGCATCGTCGCTGAGTTGGTCCGGCAGCGGATGCAGCAGGTGATCCGGCCACCGCAGATACTCCTGCAACGCCCCGTCCACCGTGCCGTGACCGGCGAATCGCACTGCCGGACAGAGATTGTGATGCCCGGCCCAGCAAAGTTCGCAGTGCCCGCACGGGATGGCCGGATCGACGGCCACCCGTCGGCCGGCGTGCGGCCCGCTCAACGCCCGAGCCGCGAATTCGTGGCCGGGCACCACCGGACGCTCGATCCGGTTCTCCCCGATACCGCCGTCGGTGAACCAGTGCAGATCGGATCCGCAGATACCGACCGAGGTCACCGCCAGCAGCGACCACCCGGCCGGCGCATCGCCCGGATCGTCTTCGGAGGCGACCCGCAGGTCACCGACCGCATGCAGCCTCGCGGCCAGCATCAGCGCGGCCGCCGCTCAGAGACCGGCGGCGACATGGTGGTACACGTCGTTCCATTTCAGTTCGTGACCGAAGCCACGGACCGTGGTGGTGTCATCGATGACGAGCAGTTCGGTTTCGGTCATGGTGGCGAAGTCCTCGATCACCTCGGTGCCGACGGCGGTGGTCAGCACGGTGTGGTGCGGGGCTCCGGCCATCAGCCAGCATTCGGTGGACGCCGACCAGGACGGTCTGGGTTCCCACACCGCGCACGCCACCGGCAGACTGGGCAGTTCCTGTTCCGGTTCGACGACCCGAACCTCGTTGGCCACCAGCCGGAACCGGCTGCCCATATCGCAGATGCCGAGGATGACGGCCTGCGCCGGCGCGGCGGTGAACCGCAGCCGCACCGGGTCCTCGCGGTCGCCGATCGACAGCGGGTGCACTTCCAGGGTCGGGATGTCCGCGGCGATGCTCGGGCACACCTCCAGCATGTGCGCGCCCAGGATCCGCTCCTTCCCGGGTGTCAGGTCGTAGGTGTAGTCCTCCATGAACGAGGTGCCCCCGGGCAGTCCCTCGGCCATCGCCTTCACGGTGCGCAGCATCATGGCGGTCTTCCAATCGCCCTCGCCGCCGAACCCGTAGCCGTCGGCCATCAGTCGCTGCACCGCCAGCCCGGGCAGTTGCCGCAGACCACCGAGGTCCTCGAAGTTGGTGGTGAAGGCGTGGAAGCCGCCGTCGGTGAGAAAGTTCCGCAGGCCGAGTTCGATCTGGGCGCCGTGCCGCAGCGACCGGTGCCGGTCGCCGCCGCGCAGCAGTTCCGGGGCCACCCGGTAGGTGTGTTCGTACTCGCTGATCAGCTTGTCGACCTCGACGGGCCGGACCCGTTGCACCGCATCGACGAGATCGTTGACCCCGTAGGCGTCGATCGAGGCACCGAAATGTGCCTCCGCCTCGACCTTGTCGCCCTCGGTGACCGCCACCCCGCGCATGTTGTCACCGAACCGGGCCACCTTCAGCGTCGACAACTCGGCGACACCGAGCGCGGCGCGGGCCCAGGACCCGATCCGCGCACGGGTGCGTGGATCGCTGACGTGCCCGGCGATCGTCTTGCGGGAGGTGGAGAGCCGAGACTGGATGTATCCGAACTCCCGGTCGCCGTGCGCGGCCTGGTTCAGGTTCATGAAATCCATGTCGATGCTCTGCCAGGGCAGCTCGACACCGAACTGGGTGTGCAGGTGCAGCAGCGGTTTCCGCAGTGACTTGAGCCCGCGGATCCACATCTTGGCCGGGGAGAAGGTGTGCATCCACGCGATGACGCCGATGCAGTCCTCGCTCGCGTTGGCCGCGCCGAGGACCCGGGCGATCTGCTCGGCGTCGGTGACCACGGGCAGCCAGCGCACCTCGACCGGGACCTCGGTGCCGGCGTCGAGCATCTCGGTGATCTGCCGGGACTGGTCGGCGACCTGCTGCAGGGTGTCCGGACCGTACATCGACTGGCTACCGGTGACCAGCCAGATCTGACTGGTGACGAGGCGGGACGCGATCATGGGTTCTCCTGGGGTGCATCGGATGTCGGGCCGGTCTGGCCGTAGACGTGCTGGTAGCGGTCGAACAGGGCGCTCACGTCGGCGGCGTCCAGCGCCGGCGGGGCACCGAGCTGGCGGCTGATGTGCACGGTGCGCGCCACGTCTTCGACCATGACCGCGGCCTTGACGGCGTCACGTGCGGTCCGGCCGATGGTGAACGGACCGTGGTTGCGCATCAGCACCGCCGGAGAGCGACTGTCCCGCAACACCTCGACGATGCCGCGGCCGATGGAGTCGTCCCCGATCAGCGCGAACGGCCCCACCGGGATCTCACCGCCGAACTCGTCGGCGATCATGGTGAGCACGCACGGGATCGGTTCGCCGCGGGCCGCCCAGGCGGTGGCGTAGGTGGAGTGCGTGTGCACGACTCCCCCGACCTCGGGCATGTGCCGGTACACGTAGGCGTGCGCGGCGGTGTCCGACGAGGGTGACAGCCCACCGTCGACCAGGTTGCCGTGCAGGTCGCAGACCACCATGTCCTCGGCCCGCAGCGAGGCGTAGTCGGCGCCGGACGGTTTGATGACCATCAGGTCCCGCCCCGGCACCCGGGCCGAGACGTTGCCGGCCGTCCAGATCACCAGCTCGTACCGGGTGAGCAGCGAGTGCAGCTCGCAGACCTGCCGGCGCAGTTGGGCGATGACCTGGTCGATGTCGGACGTGATCGTCATTGCAGTGCTCCAACGGGTTCCGGGGTGCCGATGCGGCGCAGCCGGCGCATCATGTCGTTGCCGCGGCCGAACCACTCGTAGGCGGCCACGTATTCGCGGTAGAGCCGGTCATAGGCCGCGACGTTCTCCGGCACCGGCAGGTAGGCGTTGCGGGTCCGGCTGCCCATCGCCGCCGCGGCGGCCTGCACATCGCGGTAGGCACCCGCGGCCACCGCCGCGTGGATCGCCGAACCGAGCGCCGGCGCTTGGGCGGACGGCACGGTGGACAGCGGCAGCCCGGTCACGTCGGCGTAGATCTGCATCAGCAGCGTGTTTTTCAGCAGTCCCCCGGCCACCACCAGTTCGTCGACCGGGACCCCGGCGGCGACGAACGTGTCGATGATCATCCGGGTGCCGAACGCGGTGGCCTCCAGCAGGGCCCGGTACATGTCCACACAGGTGGTGTGCAGGGTCTGCCCGATCATCACCCCGGACAGCTCGTGATCGACCAGCACCGAACGGTTTCCGCTGTGCCAGTCCAGTGCCACCAGCCCGTGCTCCCCGACCCGCTGCCGACCGGCCAGATCGGTGAGGTGCTCGTGCAGCGAGATGCCGCGCCGGCGCGCCTCGACGTGATGGCTCTCGGGCACACAGTTGTCGACGAACCAGCCGAAGATGTCCCCGACACCGGACTGTCCGGCTTCGTATCCCCAGCTGCCGTCGGAGATCCCGCCGTCGACGACGCCGCACATGCCCGGAACCTCGCGCAGCACATCGGCGTTCATCACGTGGCAGGTGGAGGTGCCCATGATCGCGACGAGCTGACCGCTGCCCAGGGCATCGGCGGCCGCGACGGTCACGTGTGCGTCGACGTTGCCGACCGCCACCGGGATGCCTTCGGGCAGTCCGGTCCAGCGGGCCGCCTGTGCGGTCAGCGACCCGGCCCGGTCGCCCAGTCGGCCGATCGGGGCGTCGAGTTTCTCGATGGCGAAGTCGGCGAAGTCGGGCCGCACGGCGGCGAGGAACTCCCGCGACGGGTACCGCCCGTCCTGCCGGATGCCCTTGTATCCGGCGCTGCAGGCGTTGCGGACATAGCTGCCGGACAGTTGCCAGACGATCCAGTCCGCGGCCTCCACGAAGTGGTCCATCGCCGCGTAGACCTGCGGGTCCTCGTCGAGGATCTCCAGGCCCTTGGCGAACTCCCACTCACTGGAGACCAGCCCGCCGTAGCGCGGCAGCCACGATTCGCCCCGGTGGGCCGCAACGGCATTGATGTGGTCGGCCTGCGGCTGCGGGGAATGGTGACGCCACAGCTTGGGGTAGGCGTGCGGCCGGTCGGCGAAGCCGTCGAGCTGATAGAGCGGGGTTCCGTCCCGGTCTACGGGAACCATGGTGCACGCGGTGAAGTCGGTGCCGATGCCGATGATGTCGCCCGCGTCCACCCCGGCGTTCGCCACGGCCTCGGGGACGGCGTGGCGCAGCACATCGAGGTAGTCCTCGGGGATCTGCAGGGCCCACTGCGCCGGCAGCCGGTGGCTGCTGCCGGGCAACGTGTCGGTGACGACGCCGTGCCGGTAGGCGCGCTCCGCGACACCGATCTGTTGTCCGTCGGTGACCCGCACCACCACCGCCCGCCCGGACAGGGTGCCGAAATCGACGCCGACGGTGTATTTCTGGGCGCTCATCGCGCCTCCTTCGGGATGCTCGTGCTCTCGCGGATGATCAGTTCCGGGGCGATCAGCGGCACCTCCAGCGTCGCGCCGTCCAGGGTGGCGATCACCAGCTCGATCGCGCGTTGTCCGACGGCCTTGAAGTCCTGCCGGATGGTGGTGAGTGCGGGATTCAGATAGGCCGATTCGGGCAGGTCGTCGAATCCGATGACGCTGACATCGTCGGGGACACGTAACCCGTTGCGGGCGAACGCGTGCAGCACGCCGATGGCCATCTGGTCGTTGGCCACGAACACCGCGGTCGCCTCCGAGCGGCGCGCCAGATCGCAGCCGATCGCGTAGCCGCGCGCCGGTGTCCAATCCCCCACCGGAGACTCGCGCACCTCCAGGCCGGCCTCGCGCATCGCTTCCTCGTAGCCGATCCGGCGGCCGCGGGCCTCGGTCCAGGTCGTCGGCCCGGCGATGTGGTCGATCACCCGGTGCCCGAGGCCGATCAGGTGCCCGGTGGCCTGGCGGGCCCCGTCGATCTGGTCGACGCCGACGCTCAGTCCGCGCCCGGACAGGTCGCCTTCCACCACGATCATCGGCACCCCGGAGTCCGCCGCATGGGCGACGGCCAGCGCGTCCTCCTGGGCGGCGATCATCACGATCGCCTCCACGGACTGGCGGGCAAGGTGGTCGAGGGCATCGCTGAGTGCCTCCCGGGTGACCTCGGCCAGCGGCACCATGCTGGAGAAGTAGCCGGCCGCGCGGGCGGCCTCCTCGACCGAACGCTGGATGCTCGACGGTCCGTACAGGGCACTGTTGCTGCCGACGATGCCGATGACCCCGGAGCGCCGGGTGACCAGTGCCCGGGCCGCCGTGTTGGGCCGGTATCCGAGTTCCGAGATCGCCTGCTGCACCCGCGCTTTGGTCTCCGGCCGGATGCTCGGAGATCCGTTGATCACCCGGGACACGGTCTGGTGGCTGACGCCGGCCAGCCGTGCCACGTCGGCCATCACCGGTTTCCCGGCCGCGGACTGGTTGGGTTGACTGTTCATCCGGTCTTCCTCACCACTAGGCGTTGCACGAGAACGAATACCAGCAGCAGAGCCCCCGTCATGATGCGAGTCCAGTACGAGTCGAGGTTCGCGGCCGTGACAAACGTCTGGATCGTACCGAGCACCAGCACGCCGATCACCGAGCCGAGCACGAATCCGACGCCGCCGGAGAGCAGTACCCCGCCGATCACGGCCGCGGCGATGGCGTCGAGTTCCAGACCGATGCCGTTGAGGCTGTACCCGGACAGTTTCTGCACGGCCAGCAGCAGCCCGGCCAGCGCCGCGCACAGCCCGCTGATGGCGTACACCGACACCCGCGCGCCGGCCGCGTCGAGCCCCATCAACTGGGCGGACTGCCGATTGCCGCCGACCGCGTACACGGTGCGGCCGAATCGCGTCTGGTGCAGCACGTAGGCGCCGATCACCGCGACCGCCAGGGCGACCACCACGGTCCAGCGAATGAACTTGTCCTCGTACAGGTATACGTAGTTGAGTCCGAATGACCGCAACGCCGGGTCCTTGATCGGCAGCGAGTCGACGCTGAGCACGTAACACAGTCCGCGGGCCAGGAACATCCCGGCCAGCGTCACGATGAACGGCTGCACGTCGAAGTACTCGATGACCAGACCCATCAGCAGGCCCAGCAGTGGACCGACCAGCAGCACCACGGTGACGGCCACCGGCATCGGCCAGCCCGCCCGCAACGTGGTGGCCAGCAGCACCGTGGACAGCGCGACGACCGCGCCGACGCTGAGATCGATGCCGCCGGTGAGGATCACGAAGGTCATCCCGACCGCCAGCACGATCAGGTGGGCGTTGTCGACCAGCAGGTTCAGGAACACCTGGGATGGGCTGGCGAAGGAGTAGCCGGCCACGACGGCGATGAACATGACCGCGAACAGCAGCAGGGACGCCAGCGGTGAGAGGTAGCGGCCGTGCGCCCGGCGCAGCAACTCGGCGCCGATCCGCGGGGTGCGGGCCGTCAGCTGATCGGTCATCTGCTCGCCACCGCCGTGGTCGGTGGGACCGGCACGGCCACCCGCTCGGGCAGCGGGCCGATGGGGGCGGGTGGCGGGGCGGCCGCCGGGGGCGGGCGGCGACGCGACAGCAGGGCACGGAACTTCGGGGCCTGCAGCAGGCAGACCGCGACCACGACGAGCGCCTTGAACACCAGTGTGGTCTCCGGGGTGATACCGGCGGTGTAGACGGTGGTGGTCAGGGTCTGGATGATCAGGGCGCCCAGGATGGTGCCGGTGAGGCTGAATCGCCCACCCAGCAGCGAGGTTCCGCCGATCACCACGGCCAGGATGGCATCCATCTCGATCCACAGACCGGCGTTGTTGGCGTCGGCGGCGGAGATGTTGGACGCGATCATCAGGCCGGCGACACCGGCGCACAGTGCGCTGAACACGTACACCGCGAACACGATGGAGCGGTACCGGACCCCGGCCAGCCGGCTGGCTTCGGGGTTGATACCCACCGATTCCAGCAGCATGCCCAGCGCGGTATAGCGGGTCAGCAGGCCGACGAGCACGAACACCGCCAGGCTGACCAGGATGGCCACCGGCAGACCGAGTGCGTAGCCGGCGCCGAGCACCTTGAACGCGGGACTGTTCACGGTGACGATCTGGCCGTCGGTGATGAACAGCGCGATCCCGCGGCCGGCCGTCATCAACACCAGGGTGGCGATGATCGGCTGGATGCCGAACACCGAGACCAGGATTCCGTTCCACAACCCGAGGGCGACCGCGACGCCGAGTGCGATGGCCATGGCGGTGATGACGGTGCCCGGGCTGCCCGGATCGGCGGACGAGGCGACGTGCGCGCAGCCGAGCGCCCCGGCGATCGCGACCACCGCACCGACGGACAGGTCGATCCCGCGGGAGGCGATCACCAGTGTCATACCGAGAGCGATCAGCATGGTGGGGGCGCCGTTGCGGAGGATGTCGATGAGGCTGCCGAACAGGTGCCCGTCCTGCATCCGGATGGTCAGGAAGCTCGGGGTGATGACGACATTCATCCCCAGCAGCACGATCAGCGCGAGGGTGGGCCACAACAACGGTGCGGCCAGCAGCCGGTGTCTCATCACGCCCCCACCCCGGCGATCTGCTCGGTCAGCACCTGGACCGAGCAGCCCGCCCCCACCTCGTCGATGCAGCGGCCGTCGCGCAGGATCAGGATCCGGTCGCTGATCCGGGCCACCTCTTCGAGTTCGGCGGAGATGAAGACGACCGCCGTACCGTCCGCGGACAGGTCGGTGACGAGTTTCTGGATCTGCGCCTTGGCCCCGACGTCGATGCCGCGGGTCGGCTCGTCGAGGATGAACAGCCGGGGTTCGGTTATCAGCCACCGCGCCAGCAGCACCTTCTGCTGGTTGCCGCCGCTGAGGTTTTTGACCAGGGCCGCCGGGTCGCGGGGGCGGATGTCCAGCGCGTCGAGGTAGCGGGCGACCAGCTCGTCGGCGGTCTTCTTCGGCAGTGGGCGGGCGAATCCACGGCGGGCCTGCAACGCCAGGATCATGTTGTCGCGCACCGACAGTTCACCGATGATGCCCTCGGCCTTGCGGTCCTCGGAGGAGAAGGCGAACCGCCGGGCGATCGCGGCGCGTGGGGAGCGGATCGCCCGCGTCTTGCCGTCGACGACGATACGTCCGCTGGAGGCGTGGTCGGCACCGAAGAGCAGCCGGGCCAGTTCCGTGCGGCCCGACCCCAGCAGACCGGCCAGACCGATCACCTCCCCGCGGCGGATGTCGAGATCGACCGGGCGGATGGCGGGCGCACGCCCGAGTTGGCGTGCGCTGACCACGATGTCGCGATCGGCCTGGTCGCGGACCTCGACCGCGGCGTCCTCGAGGCGCTCCAGCAGATCGAGTTCGTGGCCGAGCATGGCGGCGATCAACGCGACCCGGTCGAGTTCCGCGGTCGGATACTCCCCGACCAGGCGGCCGTTGCGCAGCACCGTCATCCGGTCGGAGATCTCGTAGACCTGGTCGAGGAAGTGCGAGACGAACAGGATGGCCACCCCGGCGTCGCGCAGCCGGCGCATGACCCGGAACAGCTCGGCGACCTCGTCGACGTCCAGGCTGGAGGTCGGCTCGTCGAGGATGAGCACCCGCGCCGAGACCGCCATCGCCCGGGCGATGGCGACCATCTGCTGCAGCGCGATGGGGTGGGATCCCAGGGTGGAGCGCGGGTCGATGGTGACATCGAGTTCGCCGAGCACTTCCTGCGCGCGGCGGTTCATGGCCCGGTGGTCGATCCGCCCGAGGCGGCGCGGCTCGCGGCCCAGCAAGATGTTCTCGGCCACCGTGAGGTTCGGGCAGAGATTGACCTCCTGGTACACCGTGCTGATGCCGGCCTCCTGGGCCTGGCGCGGCGTGCCGAACCGGCGCTGCTGCCCGTCGACGGTGATGGTGCCCGCGGCGATGTCTTGCACGCCGGTGAGCGCCTTGATCAAGGTCGACTTCCCGGCTCCGTTCTCGCCCATCAGGGCGTGGATCTCGCCGGGCAGCAGCCGGAAGTCGACGCCGTCGAGGGCGCGGACACCCGGGAATTCGACGGTCACACCGCGCAATTCGATCCTGGGTGTGCCACCGATGTGCGCGACCGGCGCCATCATCAGTACGTGCGCTCGGGCAGCACGGCGGCGGCCTGCTGCTGATCGAAGGCCTCGTCGGGGGTGACGACCCGGGCCGGGACCGGTTCGCCCGCGACGATCTGCTCGGCCAGATCCATCAGTTGCGGCCCGAGCAGCGGGTTGCACTCGACGATGTAGTTGAACTTGCCGTCGGCCAGCGCCTGCATCCCGTCGTGGGTGGCGTCGATGGCGACGATCTTGATGTCCTGGCCCGGTTTACGGCCGGCCGCCTCGATGGCCTCCATCGCGCCCAGGCCCATGTCGTCGTTCTGCGCGAACACCAGATCGATCTTCGGATTCGCCTTCAGGAACGCCTCCATCACCTGCTTACCGCCGGATCGGGTGAAATCGCCACTCTGGGAGGCGATCACCCGCAGGTCCGGGTCGGCGGAGATCGCGTCGGCGAAACCGGAGTTGCGGTCGATGGCCGGATCGGCACCGGTGGTGCCCTCCAGCTGGACGATGTTGACCGGACCGGGCGTCGACGCGTATTGCCCGACCACCCATTCCCCGGCCCGGCGCCCCTCGTCGACGAAGTCCGCACCGAGGAAGGTCTTGTAGACGTCGGGCTCCTCGGTATCGACGGCACGGTCGGTCAGGATGACCGGGATGCCGGCGTTCTTGGCCTCCAGCAGCACCGCGTCCCAGCCGGTGCGCACCACCGGGCTGAACGCGATGACGTCCACACCCTGCTGCACGAAGGACCGGATCGCCGAGATCTGGTTCTCCTGCTTGCCGTTGGCGTCGGAGAACTTCAGGTCGACGCCGGCCTCGGCGGCCGCGTCCTGGATGGATTTGGTGTTCGCGGTGCGCCAGCCGCTCTCGGCGCCGACCTGGGAGAACCCCATGGTGAGCTGTCCGGGCGCGGCGTCGGATCCGGGACCGCCGCCGGTGGCCGGGCCGCTGCCGCAGCCGGCCAGCAGTGTCGCGGCGGCAACGGCCGTGACCATGGTGCGAAGCTTCATCGTCGGTGCTCCTCGGGGTGGTTGTGTGCCCAGTTCAGGCCGTATTCCGGCGGCTGCGGGAGTGGATTCAACGAGAGCCGGATTCCGATGTGACCGGCGTTACACAGATCGGATGTTAGCGCTCACATTTGAAACTTGTCAATGCCTTGTGAGCGTTCACAAGGCCCTTGACAAAGCCGTGAGCCCCGTCACACACTTTTCCATGTTAGCGCTCACATCCCGTGGTCCGACCCTGCTCCGACCGCGTTTCGGGGCGGAAGACCATCCGGAGGACTTTGATGCGTAAGAGCTTGGCTCGTGTCGTCGGTGCACTGGCCGTGGTGACGGCCCTGACCAGCGTCGGCTGCGGCCGCCCGGACACCCCGGACGCGGCGGCCGGCGGTGAACGAACCGGCACGGTGGGCATCGCGATGCCCACGAAGTCGTCCGAGCGCTGGGTCGCCGACGGCGACAACATCGCCGCGCAGTTCCAGCAGCTCGGCTACCAGACCGACCTGCAGTACGGCGATGACGTTGTGCAGAACCAGGTTTCGCAGATCGAGAACATGATCACCAAGGGGGTGAAGGCCCTGGTCATCGCCCCGATCGACAGTTCGTCGCTGACCGACATCCTGCAACGCGCGGCCGATGCCGACATCCCGGTGGTCAGCTACGACCGGCTGATCCGCGGCACCGACAACGTCGACTACTACGCCACCTTCGACAACTTCAAGGTCGGTGTCCTGCAGGCGAATTACATCGTGGACACGCTCGGTGTCGGGGACGGCAAGGGCCCCTTCAACATCGAACTGTTCGCCGGCTCCCCCGACGACAACAACGCCACGTTCTTCTTCAACGGCGCACTGAGCGTGCTGGCGCCCTACATCGACAGCGGCAAGCTCGTCGTCAAGAGCGGGCAGACGGCGTTCGGCCAGGCCGCGACGCTGCGCTGGGACGGTGGCCTGGCCCAGTCCCGGATGGACAACCTGCTCAGCCGGGCGTACACCAGCGGGCGCGTCGACGCCGTGCTGTCCCCCTACGACGGCATGTCACTCGGCATCATCTCCGCCCTCAAGAGCGCCGGCTACGGCACACCCGCCAATCCGCTGCCGATCGTCACCGGCCAGGACGCCGAGCTGGCCTCGGTGAAGTCGATCATCGCCGGTGAGCAGACCCAGACCGTGTTCAAGGACACCCGCGAACTGGCGAATGCCGCTGTGCAGATGGTGGATGCGTTGATGACTGGCGGTACACCGGAGGTCAACGACACCGCCACCTACGACAACGGTGTGAAGGTGGTCCCGTCCTTCCTGCTCAATCCCGTCAGCGTGGACCGCTCCAACTACGAGTCCGTGCTCGTCGGCTCCGGCTACTACACCCCGGCGCAGCTGGCGTGACAGCCGCAGGCACCGCACCGTTGCTGGAGATGCGGGATATCACCAAGCGATTCGGCAACGTCACCGCGCTGCGGAATGTCAACCTCTCCGTCCGGCACGGTGAGATCCACGCCATCTGCGGTGAGAACGGGGCGGGCAAGTCGACGCTGATGAAGGTGCTCAGCGGGATCTACCCGCACGGCAGCTACCAAGGCGATATCGAGTTCGACGGTGAACCAGGCGAATTCAAGGACATCCGCAGCAGCGAGCGCCGCGGCATCGGGATCATCCATCAGGAACTCGCCCTGGTGCCGGTGCTGTCCATCGCCGAGAACATCTTCCTCGGCAACGAGCACGCCGCCGGCGGCATCATCAACTGGCAGGAGACCATCACCCACGCCCAGCAGTTGTTGGCGCGGGTCGGTCTGGACGAGAACCCGCAGACCCGGATCTCCGACATCGGCGTCGGCAAGCAGCAGCTGGTCGAGATCGCCAAGGCGCTGTCGAAGAAGGTGAAGCTGCTCATCCTCGACGAGCCGACCGCGGCGCTCAACGATGAGGACAGCAGGCATCTGCTCGACCTCATCGTGGGGCTCGCGGCCCAGGGCCTGGCCTGCATCATCATCTCGCACAAGCTCAACGAGGTGATGCGGGTGGCCGACCGGATCACCATCCTGCGCGACGGCCAGACCATCGAGACCCGCCCGGTCGAGTCCGGGCTCACCGAGGAGCACATCATCCGCCAGATGGTGGGCCGCGAGATGAGTGACCGGTTCCCCCCGCGCGACGTACACACCCTCGGCGAGGTCACCTTCGCGATCGAGGACTGGACGGTCTTCCACCCACTCGACCAACACCGCAAGGTCGTCGACGGTGTGTCGCTCAACGTGCGCCGCGGCGAGGTGGTGGGCCTGGCCGGCCTGATGGGCGCCGGCCGCACCGAACTCGCCATGAACGTCTTCGGCCGCAGCTACGGACGCAAGGGTGGCGGGTCGGTCTACAAGGACGGCCGCAGGATCCACACCCGCACGGTGCCCGAGGCGATCAGCCACGGCATCGCCTACGCCACCGAGGACCGTAAACACTACGGGCTCAACCTGATCGACGATATCGCCCGCAGCGTGACCCTCGCCTCGCTGCCCAAGGTCAGCAGGGCGACCGTGATCAACGAGCACGAGGAGACCATCGTCGCCGAGCGGTTCCGCAAGGACATGCGGATCAAGGCCCCGTCGGTGCGGGCCACCACCGGCAACCTGTCCGGGGGCAACCAGCAGAAGGTCGTACTGAGCAAGTGGATCTTCGCCGACCCCGACGTGCTGATCCTCGACGAACCCACCCGCGGCATCGACGTGGGTGCCAAGTACGAGATCTACACGATCATCAATTCGCTGGCCGCCCAAGGCAAATCGGTCATCGTCATTTCCTCGGAGCTGCCCGAGCTGATCGGCCTGTGTGACCGCATCTACACCCTCAACGAGGGGCGGCTCACCGGCGAGGTGGCCCGCGCCGACGCCTCACAGGAAACACTCATGCACTACATGATGAAGGGACCGACCACATGACCACCAGTTCCACGGTGGACGCGGCCTCGAATACGCCTGCGCCGCCCCCGGAATCAGGGGCCACCCGCCTGCTGACGGCCATTCGTGGCAACTTCCGGCAGTACGGCATGGTCGTCGCCCTGATCCTGATCGTCATCCTGTTCCAGATCTGGACCAGCGGGATCCTGCTGAAGCCCCTCAACGTCACCAACATCGTCCAGCAGAACGGCTACATCCTGATCCTGGCGATCGGGATGGTCATCGTCATCATCTCCGGGCACATCGACCTGTCGGTGGGCTCCATCGCCGGTTTCATCGGGGCGATGTCCGCGGTACTGATGATCCGTCAGGACATGCCCTGGCCGGTGGCGGTCTCGCTGTGCCTACTGCTGGGCGCGCTGATCGGCGCCTGGCAGGGCTTCTGGATCGCCTACGTCGGTATCCCGTCGTTCATCGTCACCCTGGCCGGCATGCTGGTGTTCCGCGGCGCCACCCAGTATCTGCTGGAGGGCCAGTCGATCGCGCCGTTCCCGCGCAGCTTCAGCCAGGTCAGCAGCGGGTTCCTGCCGGAGGTGGGTGAAGCGGCGCTCTACCACTGGCCCACCCTGATCCTGGGCGCGCTGGTGATGCTGGCCGCGGTCTGGCAGCAGGTGCGCCAGCGCAGCACCCAGACCCGGTACGGGTTCGAGGTGCTCCCGCTGCAGTGGTTCATCTTCAAATGCGCGGCCATCGTCGCCGCGCTGGCGGCCTTCACCCTGTTGCTGGCCAGCTACCGCGGTGTCCCGGTGGTGGGCATCATCCTCGTGGTCGCGTTTGTCGCCTACGCCTTCCTCATGCGCAGCAGCGTCTTCGGCCGGCAGGTGTACGCGGTGGGCGGCAACGTCGCCGCCGCGCGGCTGTCCGGGGTCAAGACCAAGCGGGTGACGTTCCTGGTCTTCGTCAACATGGGGCTGCTGTCCGCCCTGGCCGGTCTGCTCTTCGCGGCGCGCCTCAATTCGGCCACCCCGCAGGCGGGCATCGGGATGGAACTGGAGGCGATCGCGGCGGCGTTCATCGGCGGGGCCTCGGCCAACGGCGGTGTCGGCACCGTCTTTGGCGCCATCATCGGCGGTTTCGTCCTCGGCGTCCTGAACAACGGCATGTCGCTGATCGGTATCGGCAGCGACGTCCAGCAGGTGATCAAGGGTCTGGTGTTGTTGGCCGCGGTCGGCTTCGACGTCTACAACAAGAAGAAGGGCGGGGCGTGACGCGATGGACCGCTACGACCGCGAGATCCTGGACTACGTGCGCAGCTGGTCACCCTACGGAGGTCCGCCCGCCGACGAACTGCTGTTGGAGTTCGGACTGACACCGGATCAACTCAGCGAGCGGGTCGAGCACATCATCGCCGCCGAAAAATCCCGGTGGGAGTCCGAACTGGCGCGGCCCTGGCTGCGGGTCAAACCGCCGCGGGCCACCACGTCCGAGCCGCAGCGCGCCCGCGCCCGGATGATGGGGACATGAGGATCGCTCCCCTGCGCGAGGCCCTGGCCGACGGACGCGAACTGCTGTTCTTCTCACTACCCGGGCACACCCCGGCACCGGTGCCCGACCGCCGCACGACGGCGGCCCGCACCACGGCCGCGACCCGGTTGCGCCGGGACCGCCAGACCGGCGAGTGGGTGATCGTCGCGGCGCTGCGCCAGGACCGCACCTATCACCCCGCCCCCGACGACTGTCCGTTGTGCCCGGGACCGTCCGGGGCGACCAGCGAGATACCCGCCGCCGACTACGAGGTGGTGGTGTTCGAGAACCGGTTCCCCAGCCTGACGGCCGGCGGTGCCGCTGAACTATCCTGCAGCACAGACGGATTCGTCGACGTACCCGGATACGGGCGGTGCGAGGTCATCGCGTTCTGCAGCGATCACACCGGCAGCTTCGCCGGTCTCGACGAGGCCCACGCCGGGCTGGTGGTGCGCGCGTGGCAGCACCGCACCGCGGAACTGATGGCGCAGCCCGGTATCGCCCAGGTGTTCTGTTTCGAGAATCGCGGCGAGGAGATCGGGGTGACGCTCACCCACCCGCACGGCCAGATCTACGCCTACCCGTACCTGACCCCGCGCACCGCGACCATGCTGCAGCAGGCGCAGGCACATCGCACCGCCCACGGCAGCAACCTGTTCGCCCGCATCCTGGCCGACGAGGTCGAGGACGGCAGCCGGATCGTCAGCGCGAACGGGGCGTTCACCGCCTTCGTGCCCTTCGCCGCCCGCTGGCCGGTCGAGGTGCACATCTACCCGAACAGGTTCGTGCGCAACCTGACCGAACTCGACGACGCCGAGATCGACGGCTTCGCCCGGATCTACCGGGATGTACTGCGCCGCTTCGACCGGATGTATGACGCCCCGCTGCCTTACATGTCGGCGCTGCACCAGTACACCGACGACGACGCCCAACGCGAGGGGTATTTCCACGTCGAACTGCTCTCCACACGGCGCAGCGCCGGCAAACTGAAGTATCTGGCGAGTTCGGAGTCGGCGATGGGCGCGTTCATCAACGACACCACGCCCGAAGCCGTCGCCCGACGACTGCGGGAGCTGCGCGCATGACAACGGGCGGAGGCATCGTCAGCTACAGCGCCCCGGGCCGGATCAACCTGATCGGCGAACACACCGACTACAACGGGGGTTTCGCGCTGCCCATCGCCGTGCCCGCCCGCACCACGGTGACCTTTCGGCCCGCCGACGGCGCCACCCTCCAGGTGCGCAGCGACCGGGCAGACGGGCCGGTGCGGATTGCGCTGGACACCGTCCCCGGACAGGTCGAGGGCTGGGGCGCATACGTGGCCGGGGTGGTGTGGGCGCTGCGGCAGGCCGGGCACCCGGTCCCCGGCGGTGCCATGGCCATCACCGGCGGCGTGCGGGCCGGGGCCGGGCTGGCGTCGTCGGCGGCCCTGGAGTGCGCGGTGCTCGGCGCGCTGCTGTCGGCCACCGGGACCGAACTGGACCGCGTCGAGCAGGCGCGGATCGCGCGGCGCGCCGAGAATGACTACGTCGGAGCGCCGACCGGTCTACTGGATCAGCTGGCGATCCTGTTCGCGCAGCAGCGCCGGGCCCAGCTGATCGACTTCCGGTACCTCACCGTCCACACGGTGCCGTTCGACCCGGAGTCCGCCGGACTGGCCCTGCTGCTCATCGATTCCCGTGCCGCACACCGTCATGCCGGTGGCGAGTACGCGCAGCGCCGCGCCTCCTGTGAGCGGGCCGCCGCCGCGCTGGGAACCCCCAGTCTGCGCGAGGTGCAAGACCGGGGACCGCAGGTGCTGTCGGCGCTGACCGACGGCGTGGACGCCCGACGTGCCCGGCACGTGCTCACCGAGAACCAGCGGGTACTCGACACCGTCGACGCGCTGGAGGCCGGTGACTTCGCCACGGTCGGCCGACTCCTGAGCGCATCGCACCGGTCGATGCGCGACGACTTCGAGATCACCACCGATCAGATCGACCTGATCGCCGAAACTGCCGTGCACACAGGCGCGTTGGGGGCCCGGATGACCGGCGGCGGTTTCGGGGGCTGTGTGATCGCGCTGGTGGACACCGATCGGGTGGCTGCCGTCGGGGACGCAGTGCGCGCGGCGATGCGCCGGTGCGGTCACCGCGAACCCGGCATCACCATCACCCGGGCCGGACGGGGTTCCGGTGACTGAGCGCGCGGACGGGCTGCTGGGGACGCAGTACGAACTCGCCCTGCGATCGGGCCGACGGTCGGTGCACGCGATCATCACCGAGGTGGGGGCGGCGGTCCGGCAGGTCCTTGTCGACGGGGTGGCGATCACCCACACCTTCGCCGAGCACCGTGTCCCGCCGTTCTTCTGCGGTGCGGTACTGGTGCCGTGGCCGAACCGGGTACGTGATGGCCGGTGGGTGCACGAGGGCCGCACCCTGCAACTGGCGATCAATGATCGGTTGCGCGGCAACGCATTACACGGACTGTTGTGCGATGTCCCGTACCGGCTGCTGGACCGCTCGGACTGCTCGATCACACTCGGCGCGCAGGTGTCACCGCAGCCGGGCTATCCGTTCCGACTCGACACCGAGGTCTGTTACCGGTTGACGCCGCACGGGTTGGCGGCCACCCACACGGTGCGCAACATCGGGTCGAGGCGGGCGCCGGTGGCCCTCGGGGCGCACCCGTTCCTGACCATCGGCGATGTGCCCGGGGATGCGTTGACGCTCACCGTGAACGCCCTGCGGCACGTCGACACCGATGCCCGCCTCATCCCGGTCGGTGTCACCGCCGTGCCGGGCACCGATTGGGATCTGCGGGGCGGCCGGCGCATCGCGGACCTGAACCTCGACGACACCTGGACCTCGCTGCTGGCCTGCGAGGGTGGCAGCGTGCACAGCCTGCGCGCCCCCGACGGGCGCTGCGTCTCGCTGTGGGCCGACGCCGGTTTCGGGTTCGTGCACGTGTTCATCACCCGCGAGTTCCCCCGCGACGGTGAACTCGTGACCGCGGTGGCCATCGAACCGGTCACCGCCCCGGCGAATGCGTTCAACAGCGGGGACGGTCTGCGCTGGCTCGTACCCGATCAGCGCACCACCGCATCGTGGGCGATCCGTTACGACGACGGCGGGCCTCACCGGGTCCGGCGTGGTAATGACCGGCCACTATCAGGACTCTGACCTGCAGGGACACCTGTAACGCATGTGAACCACCATTCACATCAGCAAAATTGTGGGATAGCCTCGCGGTAATGGCCACCAATACCGGAGATCGGGTTACCGCATGACTCTGACCGGCGAACGAGAAATCCTGCTCGAGGACGTCGATTTCAATCGGCGCGACCATCCCGACCGGCCGTGGCGGCCCATCCCGCCGGGCCGTGACTACTTCGCCGACCAGTGGCGGTTCATGCGCAAGTTCATGTTCGGCGAGTGGATCGACGTCGACAAAGAGGTCGAACCCAACGAGATCACCCGGCTGCGCGACGACTACTTCTGGCAGGCCGACGAGCACATCATCGGTGTGGTCGACGCGTTCGAGCGTCTGGGTCCCGAGCAGGGCCGGGCGCTGTTCGAGCAGGCGCTGACCCGGGGCATCGACACGCTGACCGATCCCCCGCCGGAGTACGTTGCGTTCTTCGAGCATCTGGACAACCTGCCGAGCCAGTTCGATCTCGTCGCGGCCGAACGAGGCCGGATGCTGGCGATGTCGAGCAGCCGGGCGGCCAGCACCATCATCCAGGCATGGGCGTTCTACGAGACCGCGATGACCGGCGACATCTCCGCGGCCACCGGCGCCACCGGCCGGTTCGCCGACGACGGCCCACGCCGCTTCATCGAGACCGCCCGGGTGTTCGCGGAGTTCACCCTGCCCGACATCTTCGACCGGCGCTCGGTCGCGTTCCAGGATGTGGTGCGGGTGCGGTTGATGCACGGGCTGGTCAGCCGGGGGTTGCGGCGCAAGTGGGGCGACGATCTGTATCTCAAGTTTGGCGAGCCGATTCCGGTGACCTCGCTGCTCGGCTTCGGCAGCGGGATGCTGCTCGGCCGCCTCGTCGACCACGCGTTCGGGCGCAAGCTGACGGGTCGGCAACTGGAGGATCTCGCGGAGTACTCGTCGTACTCGGGGCGGCTGTGGGGTGCACCCGAACGCCTGCACTCCGCCGACGGCGTGGAGTTGATCAAGTCGTTGAACTACGTCCTGGCCCGGGGTGGTAACCCCTCCCCCTGGCGGGCCGAACTCGTCGATGCCATCGCCGGTCCCGCCCACATCACCACGCTGACGGACACGCTTCCCGGCTGGGCCAAGAAGTTGGTGGCTACCTATGCCAATCAGCTGATGGGCAGCCTGGTGCTGGCCCCGGCCGGAGTTGTGTTCGGCTACAAGCAGATCGAGGCCATGATCGCCGGCACGCTGTTCGAGCCGCTGGGCTACAACATCGAGCGCCGGGTGCGCGACTTCGAGAGAATCGCCCGGCTCAACGTCGGGTTGGTCCGGTGGCCGATCGGTTGCCGTGGTCCAACCCGATCAGCGAGGCCAAGAAGCGCAGCGGCGAGGCGACCCGGAAGCGGATCGCGATGCTGGACAAGATCGCCCGCGGCAAGCAGATCCCGGTGACCTACTCCCACCACGACCGGTCCACGGGCGGTGCGGGTTTCACCGGCTGACAAGCCGGTCAGCCCTTGCGGATGAGCTTCTTGTTGACGAACTCGTCGATGCCGTACCGGCCGAGTTCCCGGCCGAAGCCGGACCGCTTGACCCCGCCGAAGGGCAATTCGACGCCGTCGGCGCCGACCAGGTTGATGAACACCATCCCGGCCTCCAACCGGTCGGCGACACGCACGGCCTGTTCGTCGTCGGTGGTGAAGACGTAGGAGCCCAGCCCGAACGGGGTGTCGTTGGCCAACTCGACGGCCTCGTCCTCGGAGCCGACCTTGTAGACGATGGCGACGGGGCCGAACAGTTCCTCACGGAAATCGGCCGCCACCCCGGTCAACACCCCCGGCGGGAAGTAGGCGCCGTTGCGCTCGCCCGCCGAGGTCAGCTTCGCCCCGCCGGCCACGGCCCGCTCGACCTGTTCGGCCAGCCGCTGTGCCGCCGCCTCCGACGACAGCGGGGTGAGTCCCTCACCCCGGGAGAGGACCTCGGCGGTGAACTTCTCGACGAAATCGTCGTAGAGGTGCTCGGCGACGATGAAGCGCTTGGCCGCGTTGCAGGCCTGACCGGTGTTCTCGAAGCGTCCATTCACCGCCGCTTGCACGGTGGCGTCGAGGTCATCGGCGGACAGCACGATGAACGGGTCGGAGCCGCCCAGTTCCAGGACGACCTTCTTCAGGTTGCGGCCGGCGATCTCGGCGACCGCTGCCCCGGCACGCTCGGAGCCGGTCAGCGAGACGCCCTGCACCCGCGGGTCGGCGATGATGGTGGCGACCTGTTCGTTGGTGGCGTAGATGTTGACGTACGCCCCCTCCGGGAAGCCGGCGTCGTCGAAGATCTGCTGGATCGCCTCGGCCGACTCGGGGCACTGCGGGGCGTGCTTCAGCACGATGGTGTTGCCCAGGATCAGGTTTGGGCCGGCGAAGCGGGCGACCTGGTAGTAGGGGTAGTTCCAGGGCATGATGCCCAGCAGCACTCCGATGGGCCCGCGCCGGATCAGCGCGCTTCCCTCGCCGTCGAGCAGCTCGATGGGTTCATCGGCGAGGAACTTCTCGGCGTGATCGGCGTAGAACTCGTAGATCGCGGCACTGAATTCCACCTCGCCCACGGCTTGTTCGAGCGGCTTGCCCATCTCGCGCACGATGATGGCGGCCAGCTCGTCGCGGCGTTCGTTGTGCAGTTCGGCGACCCGGCGCACCAGTGCGGCGCGCTCGGCCACGGTGCTCTGCTTCGACCAGTCGCGGTAGGCGCCGGCGGCCAGGCTCAGCGCCCGCTCGATGTCGGCGTCGGTCGCCGTAGGGTACTCGCGCACGGTGGCACCGGTAGCCGGGTCGACTACGGCATAGAGGCTCGTCATGAGGTGGGGTTCCTTCGTCGAGGTGGCGGGGAAAACGGTTGTGCAGCAGGACCGGCCAGGTGGTGCCGTGGAGGTCCACAGCCTACCGAGCCGCAGTGGACGCGCAACCGCCCAGCGTCCCGCCTCAGACTGACGCCGCGGGTTCGCCGGTGCGCTGCGCCATGTCGGCCATCTCGGTGAACTCGCGCTGGATCTCGTCGTCCTCCCGGGCGGTCATGAGCGATACGACCACGGCGAAGCCGAGACAGGCGATGAAGCCGGGCACGATCTCGTACATCGCGCTGGACAGCGCCTCGGTCTGCCCCCAGATGCCCACCACCACGGCGCCGGCCATCATGCCTGCGATCGCCCCGGGCGTGGTGAGCTTGCGCCAGAACAGCGACAGCAGGATCAGCGGGCCGAAGGCGGCACCGAAGCCGGCCCAGGCGAAGCCGACCAGGTCGAGGATCGTCCCATCCGGGTTGAGCGCCAACAGAACCGCCACCACCGCGACCGTCAGCACCCCGAGCCGGCCGAACAGGACCAACCGCCCCGCACTGGCCTCCTTCCCGAATGCCCGGTAGATGTCCTCGACGAGTGCCGACGAGCACACGATGAGCTGCGAAGACACCGTCGACATGATGGCCGCCAGCACGGCGGCGAGCACGATGCCGGCGACGAAGGGGTGGAACATCACCTGAGCCAGCTGCAGGAACACGGTCTCCGGATTGTCCAGCGTGACGCCCTCGCGGAAGAAGTACGCCAGGCCCGCGAATCCGGTGGCGATCGCACCGACCGAGGTGAGGATCATCCAACTGATACCGATCCGACGACCCGTCTTTGCATCGGCCGGGGAGCGCATCGCCATGAACCGGACGATGATGTGCGGCTGACCGAAATAACCGAGGCCCCAGGCCGCCGCCGACACGATGGCCAGGAAACTGCCGCCGAAGAACAATGACGTGCGCTGGATTTCGTCACCGGGGTTGGCGGCGTTGTGCGCGGCATCGGCGGCCTGCACCAGGCTGACCACCTCCCCCGGCCCGCCGCTGGCGATGATCGCGACCACGGGGATGGTGACGAGCGCGGCGAACATCAACAACGCCTGCGCGACGTCGGTGAGCGACGCGCCCAGAAAGCCGCCGAACAGCGTGTAGCACAGGGTGACTCCGGCGACCAGCAACATGCCGGTCACGTACGACGACCCGAACGAGGACTCGAAGAACACCCCGCCGGCGACCATGCCGGAGGACACGTAGAACGTGAAGAAGACCAGGATGATGGTGCCGGCGGCGATCCTCAGGACGTGCGACTTGTCCCGCAGCCGGTTCTCGAAGAAGCTCGGCACGGTGATCGAGTTGTTGGCGATCTCGGTGTAGGCCCGCAGCCGCGGTGCGACGAACTTCCAGTTGAGCCAGGCACCGACGACCAGGCCGATCACGATCCAGGACTCCAGCAGGCCGGAGGCGTAGATGGCGCCGGGCACGCCCAGCAGCAGCCACCCGGACATGTCCGAGGCGCCGGCGGACAGTGCCGCGACGGCCGGCGGCAGCTTGCGGCCGCCGAGCATGTAATCGTCGAGATCGTCGGTCTGGCGGAAGGCGTAGAAGCCGATGGCGATCATCGCGGCGAAATACAGCCCGATCGCCACCATCTGAAACGCGGAGTCGGACATGGATTCTCTCGTTCCGTCGAAGGTTCAACGTGCGGTGCTCGTGGTCCCGATCATGAAATCAGTACGGCCGTGGAGAACTTCTTGGCCGATCGTATGGGAAACGAGCCCGCGCTTTAGCCGGTTCGACAGAGCCTCCGGGAGGCGCGGGGTCACCGGAGCAATGAAAACGGCCCCCAGGCTGATGCCTGAGGGCCGTTCTACCTAGTAGCGGGGACAGGATTCGAACCTGCGACCTCTGGGTTATGAGCCCAGCGAGCTACCGAGCTGCTCCACCCCGCGTCGGGTAAGGACAACACTACCCAAGGGGATGCAGCACTCCAAATCGTCTGCTCAGGGCCGGTTTTACGGTCAGAATCGCACGGCTTGACCGGTCTTGAGCACCCCGGCCGGGTCGTACCGGTCGGCCAGCGTGGCCAGCCAGTGCCGGGTGTCCGCGTCGTACACCCGGGCCATCCGCGCCGGGTCCGCGGCGGGGGCGAAGTTGGGCAGCAGACCGCCGGTGGACCACGGCTGCAGCGCCCGAGCCAGCGCACCGGCCTGGGCCGGCACCAGTTCGGCGGCCGGGCCCATCGGCACCCCGATGGTGGTCACCGCATAGCCGGCCTGACGGTTGCAGAACGCGCTGCGGTGTTCGGCCTGGCGCGCCATCGCACCGCCGAGCAGTCGCACCTCCACGATGGTCTGCACCGACGCCGCACCCGGACCGGCCGCGGCCAGCAGGATATCGACTGCCTCGGAACCGAATTCACGCAACAGCACCTGACCCTCGTGGCAGGGCATCGGATCCACCGGGTCGGCGTGCACCGCACCGATCGCGGCATACGGCAGCACCCCGACGGTGTCCAGGATCGGCGTCGCCGCCTCCCGGATCGGGGCCAGAAGCGCTGCCCCCTCGGCGAAGTCGTCCAGCGCGGTGTAGCGCACCGAGACGGTCAGCCGGCCGGCCAGCGGCTCGGGCACCCCCGGCACCGGCGGCAGCTGCTGCAACGCAATGGAGGTGTTGATGTTCTCCGGCAGGCTCTGGCTCCACTCCTGCCAGGTGCGCAGCACCGCCGGCGCGTCGGCGCCGTCGAAATACAGGGCACCACCGTAGAACTCGGAGATGGGCAGCAGCTCGAACTCCACCGCGGTGATGATGCCGAGCGTCGACTTACCCCCGCGCAGCCCCCAGAACAGATCGGGATGGGTCTGCGGGGTGACATGCAGCAACTCCCCGGTGCCGGTCACCACATCGAAGGACCGCACGTAGTCCGAGGACACCCCGACGCTGCGGACCAGCGGACCGACACCACCACCGGTGAGGAACCCCACGACCCCCACCGACGGCGACGAACCACACAACGGGGCCAGCCCGTGCGGCGCGGCGGCGTCGAGAACGTGCTGCCAGCGCGCGCCCGCGCCCACCCGGGAGACCCGGGTCTGCAGGTCCACCACGCAGTCGGTCATCGCGCTGGTCTGCACCAGGATGGAGTCCGCACCGACCGGGATGGCGCCGTGCCCGGTCGCCTGCACGGCGACCAACAGGCCGTGTGCGGCAGCGAAGCGCACCGCCTCGGCGACGTGGTGCGCCGAGGTGGCGAACACCACCGCGGCGGGGCGCACCGGGACGGCAACGTTCCACGGTGTGCAGCGTTCGTAGCCGGGCTCGCCGGGCAGCGCCACCAGGGCACTGACATGGTCGGGCAGCGTCGACACAACGCTCTCGTCGACAGATTCGGCCAGGGTCATCGAGGGTCCTTCCGGGCAGGGTTGACTCATTTGAGTCAAGACTCCCCGGACCGACTTGGCGTCCTCTTGTAACCGGTTTTAAGTCGGCCTACCTCGCCGCGAACGTGCGCAGAATCGGGTTCGGGTGCGGCGTGTCCACCGCAGACCCGCATGCTCGCGGCGAGGGGAGGTTACTGACTACTTGGCCTCGCGGTACTTGTTCATCGCATCGTCGAGGCGCTGCAACGCCTCACCGAACTCGGCGAAGTTACCGCCGGTCTGCGCCTGCTGCATGTTGTCCAGCGCGGCGTTGACCTCCGCCAGCGCGGCGGCCTTCGCACCGGAGAGCTGCACCGGCCCGGACGGCACCGCGGCGGCCGGTGGCGGCGTCGCGGCCGGGGCACTGCCCTGCTGCGGCGTGCCCTGCGGGTTGGCCGCGGACTGGGCCGGCGGCCGCGCGGCCGGCTGACCGTCCGCAGGTGCCGGACCGGTGGCCGTGGCACCCGCTCCGGCGCCGAAGATCTCATCGAGCGCGTCGCGGACCGTCGGGCCGTAGCCGACCTTGTCGTTGTACATCATCGCCACGCGGATCAGACGCGGGTAGGACGAGGCCGCATCGCTGGTGCCCGGGGAGGCGTAGATCGGTGCGACGTAGAGCAATCCGCCGTTGCCGATCGGCAGCGTGAGCAGGTTGCCCCACCGGATGCGGTTCTGCCCGTCCCGACCGATCTGACCCAACTCCGTGGAGACCGCGGTGTCGGTACTGATGGCGTTGAAGGCCAGCTTCGGACCGTTGACCTGACCGGGCACCGTCAGCACCGTCAGCTTGCCGTAGGTGTCCGGATCCGAGCTCGCACTGATGTAGGCCGCCAGGAAGTCGCGGCGGATCCAGTTCATCGCACTGGTCAGCTGGAAGGAGGCCGAGCCGTTCTGCTGCACCAGGTCCTGGGCGACGATGTAGTACGGCGGCTGGAAACTGCTGGCCGTCGGGTTGGGATCCAGTGGCACATCCCAGAAGTCGGCGTTGGTGAAGAACTTCACCGGATCGTCGACGTGGTACTTGGCCAGCAGCGAACGCTGCACCTTGAACAGGTCCTCCGGGTAGCGCAGGTGGGCCTGCAGATCCTCGGAGATCTCGGACTTGGGCTTCACCGTGCCGGGGAACACCGACATCCACGCCTTGAGCACCGGGTCGTCCTCGTCCTGCGCGTACAGCGTGACGGTGCCGTCGTAGGCGTCGACGGTGGCCTTCACCGAGTTACGGATGTAGGACACCTGCTTGTCCAGCAGCAGCCGGTTGACCGCCACCTCGTTGGAGTCGATGGTCGCGCTCGACAGCGTGGTGAGCTCGGAGTACGGGTAGTTGTCCAGCGTGGTGTAACCGTCGACGATCCACACCATCCGCTTGTTGACGATGGCCGGGTACATGCCGTTGTCGGTGTCCAGCCAGGGCGCCACCGCCTCGACCCGCTTCGCCGGATCACGGTTGAACAGCAGCTTGCTGTTCTCACCGATCACGTTGGACAGCAGGAAGTTCCGCTCGGCGAACTTGGCCGCGAAGACGCCGCGGGCGAACCAGTTGCCGATCGGCACGCCGCCGCTGCCCTGATAGGTGTAGTTCTTGGTCTCGGTGTTGGTCTCGTAGTCGTACTCACGGTCGACGTCACCGTTCTTGCCGACGATCGCGTAATCGTCGGCCGCGCTGGCGATCACCGGGCCGAAGTAGATGCGCGGCTGGTCCAGTGGGGCCGGACCGGGCGACACCACGGTGCCGTTGGCGCCGACCACGCTGGCCAGGAACTCCGGGTAGCCGCCGTTCTGGTTCGGGTCGTTGGCGATACCGCGCACGGTGTTGGCCGGCGAGGCGACGAACCCGTTGCCGTGGGTGTACACGGTGTGCCGGTTGATCCAGTCCCGCTGGTTGTCGATCAGCCGGTCCGGGTTGAGCTCACGGGCGGCGACCACGTAGTCGCGGATCTGACCGTCCGGCCCGGTGTAGCGGTCCATCGACAGCTGGTCGGGGAAGTTGTAGAAGTTCTTGCCCTGCTGGAACTGGGTGAACGCCGGGCTGACGATCGTCGGGTCCAGCAGCCTGATGTTGGAGGTGGTGGCCCGGTCGGCGGCGACCTGCTGGGCGGTGGCCGCGGCATCACCGCTGTAATCGCGGTAGGTGACCACATCGTCGGTCAACCCGTAGGCGTGTCTGGTCGCCGCGATACTGCGGCTGATGTATTCGCTTTCCTTCTGCGCGGCGTTCGGTTTGACGCTGAACTGCTCGACGATCAACGGCCAGCCCGCACCCACCACCAGGGACGACAGCAGCAACAGCACCAGGCCGATGGCCGGGATCCGAAGATCCCGCAGCACCAGCGCGGAGAACACCGCCACCGCACAGATCACCGCGATGGCCAGCAGGATCAGCTTGGCCGGCAGCACCGCGTTGATATCGGTGTAGCCGGCGCCGGTGAACGGCTTACCGGCACGGGTGTTGCTCAGCAGCTCGTAGCGGTCCAGCCAGTACGCGACCGCCTTGAGCAGCACCAGGGTGCCGGCCAGCGCGATCAACTGGATGCGGGCGGCCCGGCTCAGCGCGCCGGTGCGGCCGGACAGCCGGATACCGCCGAACAGGTAGTGGCCCAACAGGTTCGCGACGAAGGCCAGGAACACCGCGACGAACAGGTAGGTCAGCACCAGCCGGTAGAAGGGCAGCTGGAAGGCATAGAAGCCCAGATCGATCCCGAACTGCGGGTCGGTGATCCCGAATTCACCGCCGTGCAGGAACAGCTGCACCTGCGGCCAGTAGCTCTGCGCGACGATGCCGGCCAGCAGCCCGATGAAGGCCGGGATGCCGATGCCGAACAGCCGCAGCCGGCTCATCACCGTGGTGCGGTAGCGGGCCACCGGATCGTTGGGCCCGGCGGTCGGCACGAACACCGGCCGGGTGCGGTAGGCCAACGCCACCGCGGCGAACACGATCGCGGCGATGAGCACCGCCACCACCAGGAAGAGCACGAGGCGGGTGACCAGCACCGTGGTGAACACCGACCGGTAGCCCAGCTCGCCGAAGAACAGCCAGTCCACATAGGTGTCGATGAAGCGTGGCCCCACCAACAAGAGCAGGACGACAGCTACCGCGACGCCGATGAGAACCCGGCTCCGACCCGTCAGCTGCGGCATTCTCGCCGCCGGCCGCATACCCAACTTTTCAACTCCAGTCCGTGGTACGTGGCCCCGACCAGACCCGATCGGGTCGAGCTGCCACAACTTTCCCCAACTCTACGCAGTGCCGGCCAAGGAATCTCTCAGCATGTCGGGGGTTCGCTACCGGCGGAGATCGCGTTCAGCGCGTCCACCGCCGTGGTGAGCGTGTCCACCTTCACCAGTTGCAGTCCGTCCTCGTGGGCCGTCAGCGCCTCGGCGCAGTTGTCGGCGGGCACCATGAACACCGTCGCCCCGGCCTCCCGGGCGGCCACCATCTTGTGGGTGATCCCGCCGATGGAGCCGACCTTGCCCTCGGCGTCGATGGTGCCGGTGCCGGCGACGAACTTGCCGTCGTTGAGTTCGCCGGTGGTCAGCTTGTCGATGACCGCGAGGCTGAACATCAG
The DNA here is from genome assembly GCA_900078775.1 of Mycolicibacterium aurum. Lineage (GTDB taxonomy): Bacteria > Actinomycetota > Actinomycetes > Mycobacteriales > Mycobacteriaceae > Mycobacterium > Mycobacterium aurum_A. The sequence continues at coordinate 526,692 of LT549889.1, read as the reverse complement.
CCCGGCCGACGGGCCGCCGATATTGGCCAGGTTGAACTCGATGTCGAACGGGGCCCACGGCGCGTCGAGCACACCGACCCCGAGATAGCCCTGCTCGCCCTCCGGATGCTCACCCAGGGTGATGGTGGCCGTGCCGAGCGGGCCGTTCTTGCGCCGGTAGTCGATGACGATCTGCTCGCCGGGGCGGGTGGCCTTCACGATGTCCTGGAACGACTTGAGGTCGGGCACCGCGATGTTGTTCACCATGTCGATCGCGTCGCCGGGCTCCAGCTTGCCCGCCGAGGGGCCCTTCTCCTCCACCGACTCGACGGTGACCGCCTTCGGGTACTTCAGGTAGGACAACGCCGCATACTCGGCATTGTCCTCGGAGCGCCTGAAGTCCGCGGTATTGCTCTTGTCGATGTCGTCCTTGGACTTGTCCGGCGGATAGACCAGCTCCCGCGGGATGAGCTGATCGCGGCCCGACGCCCACAGCACCAGCGCCTGCCCGAGGGTCAGCCCGTCGCGCTGCGACACCGTGGTCATGTTCAGGTGACCCGACGTCGGGTGGGTGATGTCCCCGGCCACTCCGTCGGAACTCAAGATGGCGACGACCTGCTTCCCGTTCACCTCGCCGAGGGTGTCGAACGTCGGACCCGGCCCCAGCGCGACGAAGGGAACCGTCACCACCGACAGCAGCAGTCCGAATGCCAGGATGGGCACCAGCGCGACCACCAGCGTCAAAATCCGCCTGTTCACGCCGCCCACAGTAGAGCGCGTTCACCCACAGCGTGACCCGCGGCCCCACCCGCGGTTGCCTCGGTGGGTACCGTTGACGCTATGGCTGACCTGCCCTTCGGCTTCTCCTCAGGAGACGACCCGGATCCGGACAAACGCAAGAAAGATCCCTCCGGGGACCCGTTCGGGCTGGGCGGTGGAAACTTCGACATGTCCGACCTCGGGCAGATCTTCACCCGGCTCGGTGAGATGTTCAGCGGGGCAGGCAATATGGCCGCCGGTGGTCAGCAGAGCGGCCCGGTGAACTACGACCTGGCCCGCCAGTTGGCGTCCAGCGCCATCGGATTCGTCGCCCCGATCCCGGACTCCACCAGCAGCGCCATCGCGGACGCGGTGCGCCTGGCCGAGACCTGGCTGGACGGCGCCACCCCGCTGCCGGCCGGGGCCACCCGCACCGCGGCCTGGACGCCGACCGACTGGATCGACAACACCCTGGACACCTGGAAACGGTTGTGCGACCCGGTGGCCGAACAGATCTCCACGGTGTGGGCCTCCGCGCTGCCCCAGGAGGCGCAGGCGATGGCCGGCCCGCTGCTGGCGATGATGTCCCAGATGGGCGGCATGGCGTTCGGCAGCCAGCTGGGCCAGGCCCTGGGCAAGCTCTCCAAGGAGGTGCTGACCTCCACCGACATCGGACTGCCGCTGGGCCCCAAGGGCGTTGCCGCGCTGATGCCCGAGGCCGTCGACGCACTGACCGAGGGGCTGGAGCAGTCCCGCAGCGAGGTGCTGACCTTCCTGGCCGCCCGCGAGGCCGCCCACCACCGGTTGTTCAGCCACGTGCCGTGGCTGTCCAGTCAGCTGCTCAGTGCCGTGGAGGCGTTCGCCAAGGGCATGAAGATCGACATGGCCGGCATCGAGGACCTGGCCCAGGGCTTCAACCCGGCGTCGATGGCCGATCCGGCCGCCATGGAGCAGTTGCTCAGTCAGGGCATGTTCGAGCCGAAGGCCACCCCGGAGCAGACCGCCGCGCTGGAGCGGCTGGAGACGATGCTGGCGCTCATCGAGGGCTGGGTGCAGACCGTGGTGACCGCCGCGCTCGGTGACCGGCTGCCCGGCACGTCCGCGCTGAGCGAGACGCTGCGGCGCCGGCGCGCCACCGGCGGCCCGGCCGAGCAGACCTTCGCCACCCTCGTCGGATTGGAGCTGCGGCCCCGCAAGATGCGCGAGGCCGCGGCGCTGTGGGAGAAACTCACCGAGGCGGTCGGCGCAGACGCCCGCGACGCGGTGTGGCAGCACCCCGATCTGCTGCCCGGCGCCGACGACCTCGACGAGCCGGCCGGGTTCATCGACCGGGTCCTCGGCGGGGACACCAGCGGTCTCGACCAGGCTTTGGCCGATCTGGAGAAGAACGAGGGCACCGAGGGCACCTCGGGTGGCCCTGTGGATAACTGAGGCACGCCGGGCGCCGCCCGTGACACAGTCATGGGATGCGGCGCTACGCACTGAATCCGGCGAGGCCGGTGCTGCTGCGACCGGACGGCAGCGTGCAGATCGGCTGGGATCCGCGGCGCGCGGTGCAGATCCGGCCGCCGGCCGGGACGACCGGCGCCGCACTGGCCGGATTGCTGCGTTCCCTGCAGGACCCGACGCCGGCCGCTGAGGTGACCGCCCGCGCCGCGGCGCTGGGTCTGGGTTCCGATGCCGTCGCGGATCTCCTGGACACCCTGGTCTCGGCCGGAGCGGTGCGGATGACCCCGGTGCGGCCGGCCGCGCGGTCGGTGTCGGTGCGCATCCACGGCCGCGGACCGCTGTCGGATCTGCTGGCCGGCGCGCTGCGCTGCTCGGGGACCCGGGTGAGCCGCAGCAGCCGCCGGCACGCCGTGGTGACCGCCGAACACACCGATCTGGTGGTGCTGACCGACACCCTGGTCAGCGATCCGCGGGTGCTGCGCGATCTGCACGCCGCCCGGGTACCGCATCTGCCGGTCCGGGTGCGCGACGGGACCGGCCTGGTCGGGCCGCTGGTCATCCCCGGGGTCACCTCCTGCCTGACGTGCGCGGACCTGCACCGCAGCGACCGGGACGCGGCCTGGCCGGCGCTGGCCGATCAGCTGCGCCGCACCGTCACCGCGGCCGACCGGGCCACCGTGCTGGGCACCGCGGCGCTGGCGCTGACCCAGGTGGATCTGGTGGTGCGGGCCATGCGCGACGATCCCGACGGCGCCGACACCGGGTCCGCGCCGATCACCCTGGACACCACCGTGGAGTTCGACGTGGGTAGCGGATCGGTGCTCACCCGGCGCTGGTCGCGACACCCCGCGTGCACCTGCTGACATCGGATGTTGCCAGTTCGTTGCAGCGAGTTCAGCCGCGTCATGGATGATGGTTGGGTGTCTGAAATCAAACGGCGCAGCGTTTCCCGTAACGCGAAGCTGGCCACCCTCCCCGTCGGGTTTGCTGGACGAGCCGCTCTGGGCTTCGGCAAACGGCTGGCCGGCAAGTCCAAGGACGATGTCACCGCGGAGCTGATGGACAAGGCCGCCCAGCAGCTGTTCACCGTTCTGGGTGAGCTCAAGGGCGGCGCCATGAAGGTCGGCCAGGCGCTGTCGGTGATGGAAGCCGCCATCCCCGAGCAGTACGGCAAGCCCTACCGGGAAGCGCTGACCAAGCTGCAGCGGGAGGCTCCCCCGCTGCCGGCGGCCAAGGTGCACCGGGTGCTGGACGGCCAGCTCGGCACCAAGTGGCGGGAACGCTTCCTGTCCTTCGACGACAAGCCGATCGCCTCGGCCAGCATCGGCCAGGTGCACAAGGCCGTCTGGGCCGACGGCCGTGAGGTCGCCGTCAAGATCCAGTACCCCGGCGCCGATGAGGCGCTGCGCGCCGACCTGAAGACCATCCAGCGTCTGACCGGTGTGTTCAAGCAGCTTGCCCCCGGCGCCGATATCGAGGCCGTGGTCGCCGAGCTGATCGAGCGCACCGAGATGGAACTGGATTACCGGCTGGAGGCCGACAACCAGCGCGCCTTCGCCAAGGCCTACGAGAACGACCCGCATTTCGCAGTGCCGCACATCGTGGCCAGCGCGCCCAAGGTGGTGATCGCCGAGTGGATGGACGGCATCCCGATGTCGGTGATCATCCGGGAGGGCACCCCCGAACAGCGCGATCTGATGGGCACCCGGCTCACCGAGCTGACCTTCGGCGCCCCCAAGCGCCTGGAGATGATGCATGGCGACGCGCATCCCGGGAACTTCATGCTGCTGCCCGACGGCCGGATGGGCGTCATCGACTTCGGCGCGGTGGCCCCGCTGCCCGGCGGCTTCCCGGACTCGCTGGGTAAGTGCATCCGGCTGGCCCGGGACAAGGACTACGACGCGCTGCTGCCGGCCATGGAAGAGGCCGGGTTCATCCAGAAGGGTGAGCAGGTTTCGGTCGAGGAAGTCGACGACATGCTGCGCCAGTACGTGGAACCGGTACAGACCGAGGTGTTCCACTACACCCGGCGCTGGATTCAGAAGATGGCCGCCGGCCAGATGGACAACTCGGTGGCCCAGATCAAGATGGCCCGCCAGCTCGATCTGCCGGCCAACCTGGCCATCCCGCTGCGGGTGATCGCCTCGACCATCGCGATCTGCTGCCAGCTCGATGCCCATGTGCCGGTGAAAGCCATTGCCACCGAACTGGTTCCGGGTTTCACCGCCTGATCTCTCGGGTCATCACGCCGCCTGACCCGCGCGGCTGTTCTTGCGCGGGCGCCCGCGCGGCCGCTTGCGCGCCACGATCGTCCCGCGTTCGAGGATCTCGCCACCCCAAACACCCCACGGCTCTTGCCGTTCCAGGGCTTCGTCGAGGCACAGGCTGCGGATCGGGCACTCCGCGCAGAGCGCCTTGGCCCGTTCCAGTTCGGTCGGGCTCTCGGCGAACCACAGGTCGGGATCGGCCTCGTGGCACGGCACCGCGGGCAGTATTCGTTCGGGGCATGCCTGGAGGGACATGTCTTTCTCTACTTCCTGGTCGTTGATTCGGTGTCGATGTATGGACCGGACCGGGCGACCAGAGTGTTCGGGTGTACCGAAAAACAATGGCCACGGATCCGGTTGTCGCGGGTCCGTGGCCTTTTCGGCGGTGTCGGGGCTACCTAGGGGGTACCCCATTTCACGGACGCAGGGATCGCATCGGCGTAGCGGCGCTTATGCTGCGGCGCGGCGGCAGCGGGCGCCCAACCAGCTCGCTGCATGGCGGGATTGCCGGCGACGGCGCGGACGGGCAGCGGCATGGCGCTGGCGGCTACGCCGCGATTCATGGCGATGATGTCCATGTTGCCGAGTCCCTCCCTTCCGCTTACATACAGCCGATCAGTCACGTAGAACGTGTGCGTCTGAGGCTAGAGGCTAACAGCACGAACGGACAAGCGATTTTTTGACCAGCGGTTTTGGCGGGATTTGTACGAAGTTTGGCCGAGTTCGTGGGGCCACGTCAGGTGCGGGCCTTGACCAGCGCCAGCACGTCGGGGCCGTACTGCTCCAGCTTGCGGGCACCGATGCCGGGGATGGCGACCAGTGCGGCCGCATCCACCGGCAGGGTTTCGGCGATGGCGATCAGGGTGTTGTCGGTGAACACCACGAAGGCCGGCACCTTCATCTCCTGCGAGACCCGCAGCCGCCAGTCCTTCAGCTCGGCCAGCAGCTCGGTGTCGACATCGGACGGGCAACTCTCGCACCGGCGCAGCATGATCGCCGTCGAACCGGTCAGCGCGCCGTTGCAGACCCGGCAGCGCGGTGCCGCCCCGCGGGCACGTTTGGGCCGTGCCGGGCCGGCGTCCGAGGAGGACTGGGGCGCCACCCCGTTGAGGAACCGGGACGGCCGCCGGCTCTGCCGGCCGCCGGGGGCGCGGGCCAGCGCCCAGCTCAGCGTCAGGTGCACCCGGGCTCGGGTGACGCCGACGTAGAGCAGCCGGCGCTCCTCCTCGACCGCCTCGCTGTCCGGACCGTGGGCCAGCGCATGCGAGATCGGCATGGTGCCGTCGGCCAGGCCGACCAGGAAGACCGCATCCCATTCCAGGCCCTTTGCCGCGTGCAGGGACGCCAGCGTGACGCCCTGCACGACGGGTGGGTGACGGGAGTCGGCGCGCTGACGCAGCTCACCGATCAGGGTCGGCAGGTCCAGCGAAGGTCGTTGCGCCACTTCGTCATCGACGAGGGTGGCCAGCGCCTCCAGAGCTTCCCAGCGCTCCCGGGCCTTGGTGCCGGCCGGGGGCTCCTCGGTCAGGCCCAACGGTTCGAGCAGGGCGCGGACCAGGTCCGGCAGCGAATCGTGCGGGTGATCGACGTTGCGCTGCAACGCGATCAGCGCCTGCCGGATCTCCTGGCGGCTGAAGAAGCCCTCCCCACCGCGCACCTGGAAGGCGATGCCGGCCTCGGTGAGCGCCTCCTCGTACACCTCGGACTGCGCGTTGATCCGGTAGAGCACCGCGATCTCGGATGCGGGTGTACCGGATTCGATGAGCGCGGCGACCTTCTTGGCGACGCCTGCCGCCTCGGCCACCTCGTCGGGGTACTCGGCGAAGCCGGGTTTCGGTCCCGGCGGGCGCTGGCCGATCAGGTGCAGCTTGCTGCCGGCCATCCGGCCACGCGCCGCCGCGATCACCCGGTTGGCCAGCGACACCACCTCGGGGGTGGACCGGTAGTCGCGTTCCAGCCGTACCTGGGTCGCCTCGGGAAACCGGCGGGAGAAGTCCAGCAGGAACTTCGGGGTGGCCCCGGTGAAGGAGTAGATGGTCTGGTTGGCATCGCCGACCACGGTCAGGTCGTCGCGCTCCCCCAGCCAGGCGTTGAGTACTCGTTGCTGCAGCGGGGTGACGTCCTGGTATTCGTCGACGACGAAGCAGCGGTAGCGATCCCGGAACTCCTGCGCGACGGCCGGGTCGTTCTCGATGGCGGCCGCGGTGTGCAGCAGCAGATCATCGAAGTCGAGCAGCGCGGTGCCGTCCCGATGCTTGAGTTTCTCGTAGTTGTTGTAGACCTTGGCGACGGTGCCCGCGTCCATCGGCACGTCACGGCGTACCCGGGCCACCGCGGCGGCGTACTGCTCCGGGGTGATCAGCGAGGCCTTGGCCCACTCGATCTCACCGGCGAGGTCGCGCACATCGTCGGTGCTGGCCTTGACGGCGGCCTTGTTGGCGGCCTGGGCCACCACCGAGAACTTGCTGTCCAGCAGCTGCCAGCCGGTGTCGCCGACCACCCGCGGCCAAAAGTACTGCAGCTGCCGTCGCGCGGCGGCGTGGAAGGTGACGGCCTGCACGGCCGCAGTCGGCACCCCGGCCTGCTCGCCGAGGGCGCGCAGGCGGCTGCGCATCTCCCCCGCGGCCCGCGCGGTGAACGTCACCGCCAGCACCTGACCGGGCGCGACGTGACCACCCACCACGAGGTGGGCGATGCGGCGGGTGATGGTGCGAGTCTTGCCGGTACCGGCGCCGGCCAGCACGCAGACCGGACCGCGGGGGGCGAGGACGGCCTCGCGCTGTTCGTCGTCGAGGTCGCCGAGCAGACTGTCGACGGACGGCATGCCGTCCATCATGGCAGGAGGGTGCGACACGGGTGTTACCGCTGCGGCTCCAGGCACTGACCGAAGATCGCCGGCGACGGTGATGGGCATGTGTTCCCCCTCGATCCATCCCTGCCCCCGGGTCGCCTGGGCGGGGTCTTCTAGGGTTTGTCAGGAATACGCACCGACGTCGATAGGTTGACCGCGCCATGAGCAACGCCCAGCTGACCATGTACACCACCACCTGGTGCGGATACTGCAACCGGCTCAAGACCGCCCTCAAGGCCGAGGGCATCGCCTGGGACGAGGTCGACATCGAGGACGACCCGGCCGCCGCGGAGTTCGTCGGCTCGGTCAACAACGGCAACCACGTGGTGCCCACGGTGAAGTTCGCCGACGGCTCGACCCTGACCAACCCGAACATCAAGCAGGTCAAGGCCAAACTGGGTTAACCCTTCGGGTCGTCGCCGCGCCGGATCCGGATGGCGCCGGCGATCACCGAGGCCACCCCGAGCGTCAGGAACAGGGCGGCCAGCACCAGGTAGACCAGGCCGCCGCTGGTGGCGAACCCGGTCGCGCGGACCACGCCGATGACGATGGCCAGGATGCCGCCGGCGATGTACCAGCGGGCCTGCCGGACGGTGTCGGGTACCAGGGACTCCATCGTCAGTCCTGCGCTGCCCAGGATTCGATGATCTCGCGGGCGATCGAGATGGAGCCCGGCAGCAGCAGCCGCGATGACGAATTGCTGCTCCAGTCGCCCTGTTCCAGCGCCTGGCGGATCTCGGAGCGGGTGAACCACTGGGCCTCGGCGATCTCGCCGTCGTTGAACGCGAACGGCTGCTCGGGGTCACCGAGGGCGTGGAAGCCCACCATCAGCGACCGCGGGAACGGCCACGGCTGGCTGCCCAGGTACTGCACGTCGGTGACGTCGAGACCGACCTCCTCGGCGATCTCACGGACCACGCAGGACTCGAAGGACTCCCCCGCCTCCACGAATCCGGCCAGGATGGAGAACATCCGGTCCGGCCAGACGCCCTGACGGGCCAGCACCGCGCGGTCGTGCCCGTCGTGCACCAGGCAGATGATCGCCGGGTCGATGCGCGGGAACTCCTCATGCCCGGTGACCGGGTTGATCCGCGCCCAGCCCGCCTTGATCGACGTGGTCGGTGTCCCGTCGACCGGGCTGTAGCCGGCGTTGTCGTGCCAGTTCAACAGCGCGGTCGCGGTGGCGACGAGTTGCGCGCTGGCATCGTCGAAGACGGATCCGGCGCGGCGCAGGTCGAGCACCGAGGCCTCCACCGTCGGGTCCTCGGGGGCTTCCAGCGGCGCGCGGATCGCCCACACGTGCCGGCCGTCGCGCAGCCGGCCCAGGAACACCGCGTGTTCGGGTGGGCTGTCCCCGAGCGCGGTGGCACTGCCGAGCACCACGCTGTCCCCGGCGATCAGCACCTGGTTACGCCGGTCCACCCGCAGCACCAGCGCATCGGCCCAGCCGGCGATGGCCGCGTCGATGTCGGTGCGCAGGGTGTCGGCGCGGTCGGCGCCGACCCGGGACAGCAGGGGGACGTTGCGGAGCGTGAAACTCACGGGTGATTACCGGTCTTCCTTCGAGCGGACGTAGAGCAGCCGGTCGGTCAGCTCCAGGGCATCCACGCGTTCGTCGTCCACCCGCAGCAGCTGCCCATCGCGCACCACGCCGAGCACGATGTCCTTGAGGTGCCGCGGCGACCCGCCGGCCTCCTTGACCTCCACCTGGCGCTCGGCGATCGCGAACCCGGCGTCGGGGGTGAGCAGATCCTCCATGATCTCCACGACACTCGGGGTCTGAGTGGCCAGGCCCAGCAGCCGGCCGGCGGTCTCGGACGTCACGACGGTGGTGGTGGCCCCGGACTGCTTGAGCAGATGCTGGCCCTCCGATTCGCGGACCGCCGCGATGATGGTGGCGTTCGGGTTCAGCTCGCGGGCGGTGAGGGTGACCAGCACCGCGGTGTTGTCATCATTGGCGGCCACGATGATCGACTTGGCGTGCTGGGTGGAGGCCAGCCGCAGGATCTCCGAGTCGGTGGCGTTGCCCCGCACGGTGACCAGCCCGGCGTTCTTGGCGCGTTCGAGGGCGGCCGGGTTGTTCTCGACCACGACGATGTCGGCGGGCGCCACGTCGTCGCCGATCATGGCCGCGACCGCAGTGCGGCCCTTGGTGCCGTAGCCGACGACGACGGTGTGGTTACGCACGCTCTTCCTCCATCGCTGGATCTTCAAGGCCTGCCGCGACTGGGTGGTCAGGGTTTCCACCGTGGTGCCGATCAGCACGATCAGGAACGCCACCCGCAGCGGCGTGATGACCAGGACGTTGACCAGTCGCGCCGAGGGAGTCACCGGGGTGATGTCGCCGTAGCCGGTGGTCGACAGCGACACCGTGGCGTAGTACAGACAGTCCAGGAACGACAGCGGGTCGTTCGGGTCCGGGCTGTCGCGCAGATCTCGGTAGCCGTGCCGGTCCAGGTAGACGATCAGCACCGCGGCGAACAACGCGCCGAGTGCGTAGAGGACCCGCCTGAAGATCCGGCGGCCCGGGCTGACGAACTTCTCCGGGATGCTCAGAACGTCGACGAGGTCGGCGTCATGACGCGACGTGAGGTTCTGGTTGACCGCCGCCAACCGCCGGCGCAACCTACCTCTGGCCACGATTCACCAATCGGTGCGGGGTCGGCACGCCACAATGTAACCATGACAACGCCCCCAGCCGGAGATCAGCAACAAGCCAACGCGCGCCGCGCCGTCCGGATGGGCGGGCTGCTGGTGGGTATGGGCGTCCTGCACTTCGTGGCGCCCAAGCCTTTCGACACCATCGTCCCGGCGGAACTGCCCGGCAGCGCGCGGCTGTACACGCACGGCTCCGGGGTCGCCGAGCTCGCCGTCGGCACCGCGCTGCTGGTCCCGCGGACCCGCAAGCTCGGCGCGCTGGCCGCGATCGCGCTGTATCTGGGGGTGTTCCCGGCGAACGTGAACATGGTGCGGCTGTGGAAAGATAAACCGGCCCTCATGCGCGCCGGCGCGTGGGCCCGGCTGCCGCTGCAGATCCCGATGATCACCCAGGCTTACAAGGTCTACCGCGCCTCCTGAACCACCGACTCCTCGGCCGCGACCCCGGTCAGCAGGTCGGCCAGTTCTGCGGCGGTCGGCAGATCCTCGGGCATGACGGTCACCCCGCTGCGCACGTAGTGGAATGCGGCCCGCACCGATTCGGGCGGGCAACCCTGCAGACCGGCCCACGCCAGCCGGTACACCGCGAGCTGGATCGCCGCGTGCCGCTGGGCTTCCGGGGTGCTCGGCGGCTCCCCCGTCTTCCAGTCCACCACCACCGCACCGCCGTCCGGTTCGGCGAAGACCGCGTCGATGCGGCCGCGCACCACGGTGCCGCGTTGCGGGTCGAGGATCATATCGAAGGGCACCTCGACGTCGGTCGGGGTGCGTGACGCCCACGCCGAGGCGGCGAACGCGGCCTGCAGATCGGCCAGCGCCTCGGCGTGCGCGCGGCCGGCCTCGCCGTCCACCGCGCCGGGCAGGTCCTCCAGGTCGAACAGCCGCTCGGCGTGGAAGTAGCGCTGCACCCATTCGTGGAATGCGGTGCCCAGCAATGCGTGTGGTTCGGGGCGGGCCGGCAGCCGGCGGCGCAGCCGGGCGAGCGCCGCGGCCGGGTCCTTGCCCAGTTCGACCAGGGTGCTGACCGACAGCTGCCCGGGCAGCGGCACCGGCGCCGGTTCGGCGACCCGTTCCCGCTCGGCGAGCAGCGCGTCGACGTCGCCCGCCCAGTTCTCCGGGTCCACTGTGGGGCCGATGTCACCGGCCGCGGCCCGGGCCACCAGATCGGCGCCGCGTTCGATGTCGGCGGGCCGGCCGCCGGGCCCCACGCCCACACCGACCCGGGCCGGCCACACCGCCTCGACGACGGTGCCGCGCAACGGGTTCAGTTCGCCGTCGGGCGGGTCGGGCGCCCATTCGTCGATGGTGCCGCACGGTTGCCCGGCCGCCGCGGAATCGTCGATGACCCGTTTGAGTTCGGTGAGGAACTCCGAGGGTCCGCGGGGCTTGGATTCGGTGGCGCCCCAGTGGTGCCCGGACAGCAGCAGGGTGTCCTCCGAGCGGGTCAGCGCCACGTACAGCAGCCGGCGTTCCTCGTCACCGCGGCGCTGGGCGAGCATGTCCTTGTGGGCAGCGATCTTGTCGGACAACGCCTTCCGGTCGTTGACGTCGGAGGTGTCCAGCACCGGGACGCCGTGCTCGGAGACCGTCACCCGGTCCCCGCGCAGCAGCGGCGGCAGGTCGCCGGCATCCGAGAGCCAGGTCCGCGCCATCGCGGTGGACGGGAACACCCGCCCGCTCAGGTGCGGCACCGCCACCAGCTGCCACTCCAGGCCCTTGGCGGCGTGCACGGTGAGGATCTGCACCCGGTCGGCCGAGACCGTCACCTCGGCCGGGGCCAGCCCGTTCTCCTGCTCGGCGGCGGCGTCCAGGTAGGCCAGCAGACCGGCCGGGGATCCGTCGGAGCGGGCCGCGAAGTCGGCCACCACGTCACCGAAGGCGTCCAGATGTTCGGTACCGCCCCAGCCGTTGGCCACCGGGCGGGCCGCCCGGACCTCCACGTCGACGCCGAGCACCCGCCGGATCTCGGCCACCAGATCGGGCAGCGGATGCGTGAGATGGGCACGCAGCGCCGTCAATTCGCGGCCCAGCCCGACGATGCGGTGATACCCCGGATCGGAGTACCGGTCGGCCGGGCCCGGATCGCAGATCGCGTCGGCCAGGCAGGCGGTGTCCGCGTCGGGCGCGGCCTGCGCGGCGATGCGTTCCATCGGGCCCTGCTCGCCGGGGGCGGGCACGTCGATGGCCACGGCACGCTGCCACAGCGCGGTGATGTCGCGGGCACCGAGGCGCAGCCGCGGCCCGGTCAGCACCCGCATCGCGGCGGCCCCGCCGGTCGGGTCGACCACCAGCCTGAGCATGGCGACCACGTCGGCGACCTCCGGAATGGCCAGCAGCCCGGCCAGCCCGACCACCTCCACCGGCACCCCGCGCGCGGTCAGCGCCTCGGCCATCGGCGCGGCATCGGCGTTGCGCCGCACCAACACCGCCGCGGTCGGCGGTGTCGGGTTCTCCAGGTACCGGGCCGCGATCCGGTCGGCGACCCAGTTGCGTTCGGCCACCACATCGTTGAGCAGGGCCGCCCGGATGGTGCCCGGTTCGGCGTCCGGACGCGGGAGCAGTTCGCGGACGTTCACCGAACGCCGGCGGGCCTGCTCGGACGTCGCGTTCGCCAGATGCAGCACCTCGGGCGGGTTGCGCCAACTGGTGCGCAGTTCCAGGGTCGGGGCGGGGCTGCCGTCGGAGAGCGGGAAGTCGGTGACGAACCGCGGCAGGTTGGCCGCCGAGGCGCCGCGCCAGCCGTAGATGGACTGGATCGGGTCCCCGACCGCGGTCAGCGCCAGACCATCGTCGACCCCGCCACCGAACAGCGAGGACAACGCGATGCGCTGGGTGTGCCCGGTGTCCTGGTACTCGTCGAGCAGCACCACCCGGTAGCGCTGCCGCAGCTGGGCGCCGACCTGGGGCGCGGTCATCGCCAGCCGGGCCGCCGCCGACATCTGGGCGCCGAAGTCCATCACCTTCTCGGCACGCATGCGGCGGTGCAGTTCGTCGATCAGCGGCACCAGTTCGGTGCGTTCGGTCTGGGTGGCCAGCAGTTTGAGCAGCCACTGGGCCGGCCCGCGGTCACGCTGGCCGCCGCCGGCGGGCAGGTGGTGGATGAGCCGCTCCAGCTCGACGTGGGTGTCCAGCAGCGCGGCGGTGTCGACCAGGTGCTCGGACAGCGCCCCGGACAGCCGCAGCACCAGCGCGGTGACCGCGGCCGGGGACTTGTCGGTGTCCAACCGTCGCGGGTGCTCGCACACCACGCGGTAGGCGAGCTGCCACAGTTCGGTCGCGCCGATCAGCCGGGTGTCCGGCTCCACCGGCAGCAACAGCCCGTGATCACGCAGCAGCGCTCCGGCGAAGGCGTGGTAGGTGCTGATGGTGGGCGGGTCCTCGGTACCGATGTACGGGCCACCGACGTCCTGCCCGATCCCGGTGCCGGCCAGCCGGGCCAGCCGGGTGCGGACCCGGCGCAGCAGCTGCCCGGCGGCCTTGCGGGTGAAGGTCAGGCCGAGCACCTCGCTGGGCCGGGCGTAGCCGTTGGCCACCAGCCAGACCACCCGGGCCGCCATCGTCTCGGTCTTGCCCGCCCCGGCGCCGGCGATGACCACCAGCGGGCCGGGCGGGGCGGCGATCACCGCGGCCTGTTCGGGGGTCGGGGTGAACAACCCGAGCGCCTGGGCCAGGTCTTCGGGGCTGTATTGCGGCTGGGTGATCACGACAGGGTCTCCGGGTTCTGGGCGGGGCAGATCGCCCGTACCGGGCAGTGTCCGCATCCATCATTGACCCGGGCGGTGAACTCCGGCCCCTGGGTGGCCGCCGCGGCCGCCGCGACGGTGTCGCGCCACTGCTGGGCGGTCTCCGGGGTGAGCGCGTCCTGGGTGCGTTCGGTGACGCCCCCGTTGGCGGTGGTCTTGGCCGGGTAGACCAGCAGCCCGCCCCCGGGCTCATCGCCCTCGGGCAGCACGCCCTCGGCGACGGCCAGCTGGTACATGGCCAGCTGGGCGTGCCGCTGCGCGTCGTCCTTGGTGGCCGGGCTCTTGCCGGTCTTGACGTCGACGATGACCAGGCGGTCGGCGTTGTCGCGTTCCAGCCGGTCGATGCGCCCGCGCACCCGCACTCCGGGCGCGACCATGCCGTCCACCTCGACCTCGGTGCCGACCTCGGTCAGTTGCCCGCGGGTGGACTCGCGCCAGCGCGCGAACGCGGCCAGCATGTCGCCGTGCCGGGCCAGTTCGTTGTCGGCGTACCACTGCGATTCGTAGGGCAGGGCCGCCCAGATGCGCTCCAACTCGCCCAGCATCTGACTCTCGCTCTTGGTCGAATCGGAGACGATGGCGTGCACCAGCGACCCGACCGCCGAGCGGACGTCGCGGCCGTCGCTGCCGCCGTGACGTTCCAGCAGCCAGCGCAGCGAGCAGTCGGTCAGGGTCTGCAGGGTGGACGGCGACAGGGTGCTGACGTGCTCCTCCCCCGTCCACAGCGGCTCGGCACTCGACGGCGCGGTGCGGGGATGCCACTGCGCCGGATCCGCGCCCGGCACACCGGCCGCGGCCAGCCGGGCCAGTTGCGCAGCGGCGCAGTTCCTTTCGTCGTCGCCGACCTCACCGTCGGGTGCGCATACCACCGCGCGCAACCGCCCGACCAGCGCGGCCGGGGTCAGCACCCGCGGCTGGGGTTGCGGGGTGAGGCGACGGTCCGGGTCGGCGTCGGGGTCGGTGTCGGTGCTCAGGGCGGCCAGTTCGGCGCAGAACGGGGACGGCAGCAGCGCGGCGTCACCGGTGTCGCTGTCCACGGCGGTCACCAGCAGTCGGTGCCGGGCGCGGCCCATCGCCGCGATCAGCAGGCGCCGTTCCTCGGCGAGCAACGGCGCCCGGGTGGACAGCCGAGCCGTCGGGCCGCCCTCGGTGTCCACCACCCCGTCCAGGATGTCGACCAGGTGTCCGGTGCCCAGCACCCCGCCCCGCGGAACGGTGTTGGGCCACAACCCTTCCTGCAGTCCGGCTAGCACGACGAAGTCCCAGTCGCGTTCCAGTGCGGCGTGCGGGCTGCAGATCGCGACCGTGTCGGGCCGCTCCGGGTGCGCCCCCACCGGCGGGAGCTCCAGTGTGTCGACGTGGGCGACCAGACCGGTCAGCGTGGCCCCGGTGGTGTTGGTGACGTATTGGTCGGCGACGTCGAACAGCGCCGTCACCGCGGCCAGATCCCGTTCGGCGGCAACACTTCCCGATCCACCGCGGTCCGCCAGGGCAACCCAGCGACGCTGCAGGCCGCTGCGGTTCCAGGCCTGCCACAGGGTGTGCCGCGGGTCATCGCCGCCGCGGTGACTCTGCCCGGCGGCGCGCAGCACCGCCTGCACCCGCGCCAAGCTGCGGGCCAGATCGGTGGCCAGATCCTCGGGGATGCGCTGTACTGCGCGCACCAGCAGGGTGGAGAACTCGTCGCGGGTGCCCATGGTGCGGCGCAGCGCGCGACGCAGCTGCCGCAGCGACACCGGGTCGACCCGGCCGATCGGCCCGGTGACCAGTTCCAGGGCGGCCGGGCCGGTCAGCCCGTTGGCGGTGGCGTCCAGGACGGTGAGCAGGGCGCGCACCGCGGGCTGCTGGGCCAGCCCCGGGTCGGCCGGCGGCAGATCCACCGGGACACCGGCCGCGGCCAGGACCCGGCCCAGCGCGGCGCCGACCCGCGGCACCGAGCGGACGATGACCGCCATCTGCGACCACGGCAGTCCGTCGACCAGGTGGGCGCGCCGCAGTGCATCGGCGATCAGGGTGGCCTCGGCGTGTGCGGTGGCGGCGATCCGGACGGTGACGGTGCCGGCGCTGCCGGCGGCGCCGGTGAATTCGCGCAGTCCTTCGTGGCCGGGCAGCCGGCGGGCGATGCCGGTGACGGCGTCGGCGACCGCCGTTGAGCAGCGGTGCGATTCGGTGAGCACGACGGCGGGCGTGTCGGTGCGCAGCAGGGCGGGATCGCCACCGCGGTAACCGAACACCGCCTGATCCGGGTCCCCGGCGAGCACCGCGAGGTCGGCCCCGGCCGCCAGCACCCGCACCAGCAGGGCGGCCTGCGGATCGAGTTGCTGGGCGTCGTCGACCAGCAGCACCCGCACCCGGGCACGTTCGGCGGCCAGCAGTGCCGGGTCCAGCGCGAAGGCGTCCAGCGCCGCGCCGACCAACTCGGCCGCGCCGAGTGCGGGCACGGTGGCTTGCGGTGCGGCCATGCCCACCGAGGAGCGCAGCAGCATGACCTGCTCGTAGGTGGCGGCGAACCGGCCGGCCGCCACCCACTCCGGGCGGCCGGACAGCTTGCCGAGCCGCTGCAGCGCGGCCGGGTCGACGCCGCGCTCGGCGCAGCGGGACAGCAGGTCGCGCAGTTCGGTGGCGAACCCGGCGGTGCCCAGCGCCGGATGCAGTGGCAGCGGCCAGTTCTCGGCGCCGTCGGCCAGCTCGCCGGCGAGCAGTTCGCGGATGATGCCGTCCTGTTCGGCGCTGGTGATCAGCCGCGGCGGCGGATCACCGTTGCGCTGCGCCGCCAGCCGCAGCACCGCGAACGCGTACGAGTGCACGGTGCGCACCACCGGTTCCTGGATCACTCCGCGGGAGCCGGCCTGCAGCAGCGCGGCGGTGATGGCCGCCCGCGACTGCACGCCGAGCCGGGCCGAGCCGGTCAGCAGCAGAACGGATTCCGGGTCCACCCCGGCGCCGATGTGCCCGACCGCGGTGTCGACCAGCAGGGTGCTCTTGCCGGTTCCGGCGCCGCCGAGCACCCGCACCGTGCCGCGCACACCCGGCCGGGCGAGTGCCTGCGGGGTCAGGTCGGTGTGCGGTGCGGACATGGCCTGAACTACATCACGCGGGTCCGACAAGTTGCGCTGACCAGGGTCGGCGCACCGCACGCGGCGGCCCCACCTAGCATCGAGGCGTGACCGACAACCTCCACGTGTACCGCTATGGCCCGTCCCGTCCGCCGCAGATCCTCGCGGTGCACGGACTGACCGGGCACGGTCGGCGGTGGGAGACGTTGTCCGCCCGGCACCTGCCCGAGTTCTCGATGCTCGCACCGGATCTGATCGGGCACGGCCGGTCCAGCTGGGCGGCACCGTGGACGATCGAGGCCAACGTCGACGCGCTGGCCGCGCTGCTGGATGCCGAGGCCGACGGGCCCGTGCTGGTGGTGGGGCACTCGTTCGGCGGTGCGGTGGCGCTGCATCTGGCCGCCGCCCGGCCCGATCTGGTGTCCGGACTGGTGCTGCTGGATCCGGCGGTGGCGCTCGACGGCGGCTGGATGGCCGAGATCGCCGACGCCATGCTGTCCTCCCCCGATTACCCCGACCGTGCGGAGGCGGCCGCCGACAAGCTGTCCGGGTCCTGGGGTGAGGTCGCCGCGGCGTTCCCCGACGAACTGGAACGCGAACTCGACGAGCACCTGATCGCGCTGCCCAACGGCCGGCTCGGTTGGCGGATCAGCGTTCCCGCCACGATGTCCTACTGGAGTGAGCTGACCCGCCCGACCGCGTTGCCGCGCAGCGCAACCCCGACCACCCTGGTGCTGGCCACCCGCACCACCCCGCCGTATGCAACCGAGGAACTGATCGGCACGCTGCGCGACGCGCTGGGCGAGGCGTTCACGCTGACCGAACTGGACTGCGACCACATGGTGGCCCAGGCGCGGCCCGCCGAGACCGCCGCGATCATCCGTACCCATCTGGGCTGAGCCGTGCCGCCGATCACCGAGGACCAGGTCGAGACGGTGCGGGCGCTGGTCGCCGCGATCCCGGCCGGGCGGGTGAGTACCTACGGCGACCTGGCCGAGGAGGCGGGGTTGTCCAGCCCGCGCATCGTGGCCTGGATCATGCGCACCGATTCCTCGGATCTGCCGTGGCACCGGGTGATCCCGGCGTCCGGGCGGCCGGCGCCACATCTGGCGACCCGGCAACTGGAGCGGTTACGCGCCGAGGGGGTGTTGGCCAAGGATGGCCGGATCCCGTTGCGCGACTACCGCCACGAGTTCTAGCGATTTGTGGAGCGAAACCCGGACTCATTCCGGGTAAAACTCCACAAATCGCAAGGGAATCAGAGGGCGAGGCGGACCAGCGCGGCGGTGCGGGCCAGGCCCGGAAAGGCCGACGCCGTCGAGCGCGGGTGCAGGGCGTGCACGGCGAGGCGGAACATCAAGGCACGCAACAACATCTGCGGCCACTCCGGCAGCGGGGCCCAGCGTTCGACCAGACCGTCGTCGGCCTCACCCCAGGCCAGGGCGTCGACCACCACGACCCCGGCGGCCCAGGACGCCGGGCGCCAGTACGGGGTGATGTCGGTGATACCGGGTGCCGCGGTACCGGCGAAAAGCACTGTGCCGTAGAGGTCCCCGTGCACCAGCTGGCTCGGGCTGCGGGTGGGTTTACGCAGGGTGGCAAGCTGGTTGATCAGCTCCACCGACTTCTGGCCGTCCGCCGTACCCGGTGACACCCGGGCCCCCGGCGGCAGGCCGTGCAGTGGCCGGTCCTCCCAAGCGGCGCGGTCGGCGGCGATGAACACGTCGACGTCCGACCACGGCGCGACCGGCGGCTGGGTCAGGAAACGCGGGCGCTCCAACTTGGCGGTAGCCTCGTGCAACCGGACGGCGGCCGAGACGACCTCGTCGTGACGGGGTTCGGGGGTGCCGGCGACGAAGGTATCGGCGCGCCACCCGGCCACCACGTAGCGACCGTCGGTGGAGCGCACCGGGCGGGCCAACCGGATCCCGTCGGCGAACAGCGTCTCGCGCACCTTTGCCGACCAGGCGGCGCGGGCATGGTCGGCGACCATCGACAGCACGACCTCGCCGCAGCGCCAGCCGCCCTCCCAACTGGAGCCCAGCGGCACCGGCTTCAGGCCGGCCAAACCGAAGGCCGCCATCACATGATCGGGCGGCATATCGTCAGACACGCACGTCAGCCTAAGCGGTGCGGCGCCCCAGACGCGGTCAGTACATCACCATGTCGGGCTCGAGTTGCTTCGCCCACGCCACGATCCCACCCTGCAGGTGCAGTGCGTCGGCGAATCCGGCCTTCTTGAGCACCGCCAGCATCTCGGCCGACCGGATCCCGGTCTTGCAGTAGAGCACCGCGGTCTTGTCCTGCGGCACGGTGGCCAGCCCGGTGCCGGCCTCGATGGCCGACTTCGGGATCAGCGTGGCGCCGTCGATGTGGTTGATCTCCCACTCGACCGGTTCGCGGACGTCGATGAGCGCCACCGGTTTCCCGGAGTCCAGCAGCTCACGCAGCTCCTTGGGCGTCACGGTGGACCCCGCCGACGCCTCTGTCGCTTCGTCGGACACGACACCGCAGAACGCCTCGTAGTCGATCAGTTCGGTGATCTTCGGGGTCGACGGATCCTTGCGGATCTTGATCGTCCGGTAGGTCATGTCCAGCGCGTCGTAGACCATCAACCGGCCCAGCAGCGGATCCCCGATGCCGGTGAGCAGCTTGATGGCCTCGGTGCCCATCACCGAGGCGATCGACGCGCACAGGATGCCGAGCACGCCACCCTCCGCGCACGACGGCACCATCCCCGGCGGCGGCGGCTCCGGGTACAGATCGCGGTAGTTCAGGCCCCGACCGTCGGGAGCGTCCTCCCAGAACACCGATACCTGGCCCTCGAAGCGGTAGATCGAGCCCCACACGTAGGGCTTGCCGGCCAGCACCGCGGCGTCGTTGACCAGGTAACGGGTGGCGAAGTTGTCGGTGCCGTCCAGGATCAGGTCGTACTGGGAGAACAGTTCGACCGCGTTGTCGGGCTCCAGGCGCAGCTCGTGCAACACCACGTTCACCAGCGGGTTGACCTCGAGCACCGAGTCGCGGGCGCTCTGCGCCTTGGACCGGCCGATATCGGACTGGCCGTGGATGATCTGGCGCTGCAGATTGGACTCGTCGACGACGTCGAACTCGACGATGCCGATGGTCCCGACACCGGCGGCGGCCAGGTACAGAAGGGTCGGCGAGCCCAGCCCGCCGGCGCCGATGACCAGCACCTTGGCGTTCTTCAGACGCTTCTGACCGTCCACCCCCATGTCCGGGATGATCAGGTGTCGGCTGTACCGCCCGACCTCCTCGCGGGTCAGTTCAGCGGCTGGTTCCACCAGCGGTGGCAACGACGTCACCGTGCGCTCCTCGAATCGACGACGAATTCCTCCGGCCCATCAGACCAGGCACACGTACTCAACAGCAATTCAGCCCAATACGTTCCCGGGCCCATGACCAGTGTGCGCTCTCGGCGGCCCCGCGGCGACGGTCAGGCGATCGGGTACGGCCAAGGGTTGAAGCGGCACGTCAGGCCGTCGGCCTGGACGGACTCGGCGTCGAAGCGGGCGCCGTCGTTGTTACTGGTCGAGAAGGTCTGCTGCATCATGATCGGCGCCAGCGCGCCGTTCTCCGGGCACGGTTCGTGCTGGCGGTAGCCGATGGCGTGACCAATCTCATGGTTGATGACGTACTGCCGGTAGGAGCCGATGTCGCCCTGGAACGAGGTGGCCCCGCGCACCCAGCGGGCCTCGTTGATGAACACCCGGGCCTGATCCCCCAGGTAGGCCGGGTTGTAGCAGGAGGCCTCCAGCGGGATGTCGTATCCACAGCCCTCCCGGATGGTTTCCGGTGAGGTGAGCGACACCCGGAAGTCCGGCGGGCCCTCGCTGTCGTTGTCCACTCGCAGGAACGCGAACTGCGCGTTGTGCGTCCAGCTCTTCGGGTTGGCCAGGGTCTCGCTGACCATCCGGGCGAAGCCCTCGTCGCCGCCGAAGGAGGCGGTGTCCAGCCCGTCCTCGACCTCGACAGTGTAGGTGAAGGTCTTGTCGGTGCCCTGACCCACCTTGGGGGTGGTGCCCGGCACGATGTGCCAGGTCTTGGCGCCGGCCTGGGTGAACGGTCCCCCGCCCGGCAGGATCCCGGTGGGCAGGTTGGCATCGAACTCGGTCAGCCCCTTGGGCGGTGCGCCGACGATGGCGGTGCTCGGCGCGTCGATGGTCGGCGGCCCCTGCACCGGGCCCTCCGCGCTGACCTGCGCGGGCGCGCCGGTGCCGGTCACCGTCTGATAGAGCACGATGCAGGTGACCACGGCGAGGATGGGCAGCGCGTAGGCGCGCCAGCCGTAGGTCGAGACGAACCGGCCCAGCCAGGTCTGCTTGCGCCACTGCTGGTGCTCGTCGCGGTTGGCGCGCGGCCGGCCGAGGTCCTCGGCGAGCGGATCGCGCTGGGCGCGCAGCGGCTCGCGCAGATCGTCGCGGCGCACCGGCATCCGGTCCATCTCGTCGTACTGGCGGGCACGGGGCGGCGCTGCGCCGTGACCACCGCGTGGATACCCCAGGTCGCTGCGCTCCCGCCCGCGGTAGTCATTCCCCGGGTCGCTGCGCTCCCGCCCGCGGTACTCATTCCCCGAGTCGCTGCGCTCCTGCCCGCCGGACCGAACTCGGTCGCCGACGCGACGGCCCGGGTCGTAGGTCACCGAACCAGAATGGCACAAGGCTCGCCGCTTCCCATTCCGGCACGCCACCGACACGTCGACTACACCGAACGGCCTACACATGACCCGCCGCCTGGGTGCGGTAGTAATGTCGTGGCGATCAGCAGGTGGAAGCTGCCGATAAACGGCCCGAAGCAGTGCCTCAGCGCACCCAGCACAGATCTTGAGATTGAAGGACGTGATGAGCGATCTCGCCAACGCCGCCGGAGCGCGGGGCACCAAGGCGGGCACCGGCAATCGACGCGGCAACCGCTTGCCCCGCGACGAACGCCGCGGCCAGCTGCTCATCGCCGCCAGCGAGGTATTCGTCGACCGCGGTTACCACGCCGCCGGCATGGATGAGATCGCCGATCGGGCGGGTGTGAGCAAGCCCGTTCTCTACCAACACTTCTCGTCGAAGCTCGAGCTGTACCTCGCGGTACTGCAGCGCCACGTCGACAATCTGGTCTCCGGCGTCCGCCAGGCCCTGCGCACCACCACCGACAACCGGCAGCGGCTGCGCGCGGCGGTCCAGGCCTTCTTCGAGTTCGTCGAGCACGACAGCCAGGGCTACCGGCTGATCTTCGAGAACGACTACGTCACCGAACCGCAGGTCGCGGCCCAGGTGAAGGTGGCCACCGAATCCTGCACGGACGCGGTGTTCGACCTGATCAGCCGGGATTCCGGCCTGGAGGCCCACCGGGCCCGGATGATCGCGGTGGGATTGGTCTCCACCAGCGTCGACTGCGCGCGCTACTGGCTGGACAATGACCGCCCGATCTCCAAGGAGGCGGCGGTCGAAGGCACCGTGCAGTTCGCCTGGGGCGGACTGTCACACGTGCCGCTGACCCGGTCCTGAGGACCGGGCCAGCCACGTACGACTTCTAGTTGGTCTTGATCGCCTCGGCGCCGACCCCGAAACCGACCTTGCGGCTGTCGGCGGCACCGATCTCGACGTAGGCGATCTTCGCCGACGGCACCAGGTAGCGGCGGCCCTTCTCGTCGGTGAGCGCAAGCAGTCCGGAGGCGTCGGACAGTGATTTGACGATCGCCTGTTCCACCTCGTCGGGTGTCTGCGCGGCGCTGATGATCAGCTCTCGCGGGCTGTCGGTGACCCCGATCTTGATGTCCACGCTGTGGCCCTTTCGATTGGATGGCGATGCGTGCAATCAGGCTAGTACGGCGCGGACGCGGACAGCGACAAGGGGGATCTGTTCGGCCCGCTCCCGGGTGCCCCGACGTGCGGTTTGCGCCATCAGCGAAGCCGCTGACCAGACCGAGTCCGGACTGTGACCGGACCGCGACCGCGTCAACATCGACTGTCACTTCTGCACCACTAGCATCGATCGGGTACGTGCCGGAACGATCTGGGAATTACGTTATGAGCAGGCAATATTCGCCATATTCGACAACCCGCAGTAGCTACGCGCCCAGCTACCGATCGGAGTACACCACCGACCACTGGGACACTGCGGACGGGTCCGACGCCGGCCTGGACACCGGCGACGCGTACCGGACCCCGCGCGACCACGACGGCTACGACGGGTACCGGCCGCGCGATTACGACCCGCACGAGATCCCGCGCTATGTCGCCGATGCCGACACCGACTACACCGAGTACGAGTTCCCGCCGGACTACCACGATCAGCTCGACCGGCGCTGGATCTGGGTGGCCGGGGTGGCCGGTGTCATCCTGATGATCGCGGTCATCTGCACCGGCATCATCCTGGGCGGCGGCGACAGCGGCACCGTCTCGGCCGCCACCTCCTCGGCGACCACCGAACCGGCCGCGCCCAGCGCCACGGCCAGCCCGTCTGCGGTCCCGGCCCCGGGTGCTGATGCGCCCGCCCCCCTGCCGCCGGCGCCCGACCCGGCCACGCTGCCCGAGATCGTCACCACCGTCACCCCCACCCCGAGCGCGGCGGTGCCCGCACCGGCGCCCGCGCCCGCCGAGCCGCCGGCCCCGGTCGTCGTCCCGGAGGCCCCGGTGGCCGACCCGGCGCTGGCCGCCCGCACCGTCACCTATCACGTGACCGGCAACCGGTCGCTGCTCGATCTGGTCACCGTCATCTACACCGATGCGCAGGGCGCTTTGCAGACCGACGTCAACGTCGCCCTGCCGTGGGTGAAAACCGTCACACTGGATCCGGGCGTGACGCTGTCCTCGGTCACGGCCACCAGCGTGGGCGGTCAGCTCAACTGCTCGATCGTCGACGGCAGCGGCGCCGCGGTCGTGGTGCAGGCCAACGACACGATGATCGCCACCTGCACCCGCTAAGCGATCAGGCCAGGCCCAGTTCCTGCATGCGGCTGGCGTGGGTGCGCTGCAACCGGTCGAAGAACTCCGGCAGCTGCGCCAACCCCTTGCTGCTCATCACCAGGTCGACCAGCTCATCGTGGTCGGCGAGCACGTACTGGGCCTGGGTGATCGCCTCCCCGAGCAGCCGCCGGGACCACAGCGCCAGCCGGTGTCTCTGCCTGTCGCTGGCGGTGACCGCGGCCCGGACCTCGGCCACCACGAACTGCGAATGGCCCGTCTCGGCCAGCACCAGTCGCACCACATCGGCGACCTCGGCCGGCAGCGCGTCGGCGATCTGCAGGTAGAAGTCGGCCGCCAGCGCATCCCCCACATAGGTCTTGACCAGTGCTTCCAGCCAGGTACTGGGGGTGGTCAGCCGGTGATAGTTCTCCAGCGCGGGCGCGTACTTCGTCATCGCCGGCACGGTGTCCACCCCGCGGGCGGCCAGCGCCTCGTGCAGCACCTCGTAGTGGCGCATCTCGGCGGCCGCCATGCTGGCCATGTTGATCCGGCCCGCGAGATTCGGCGCCATCCGCGCTTCCTCGGTCAGCCGGTAGAAGGCGGCCACCTCGCCGTAGGCCAGCACCGCGAAAAGCTCTGTGACACCGGGATGATCGACCGACACACCCGGCCGCACAGCTTCGTCAGCGGGGCCGGCGGGTTGCGCAGACGACGTCCGAGGCGGCGGTGAAATCATGGCCCAACTCTAGACTCCGGCCCATCCGGCAACCCAGAACCGGTATGACCAGCTATCATGGAGGACAGGTAGCGACTTTGAAGAGCAAAATAAACGACTTTTTTCGACCTGTCGTTACCGAAGAAATGTGCGTGCACGTGGTTCGGCCCGCCCTCGATCGGCAGGGCCCGACGTAGCGGTGTCGCCCTCTTACCTGGGGATGTCCGCCTTTTACTCGTCATCGTCGTGCGCGCGTGGACGCGACGAGGATTGACACCGAAAGGCTGACGGCATCGCAAGCGACGCCGACCACACTATGACTGAACTCGACAGCAAACCGACCACTTCATTCGCCGAGCTCGGAGTCCGAGACGAGATCGTCCGGGCACTCGCCGAGACCGGCAAGGAATACGCCTTCGCCATCCAGGAACTCACCCTGCCGCTCGCGCTGGCCGGCGACGATCTGATCGGCCAGGCCCGCACCGGCATGGGCAAGACGCTGGCCTTCGGCGTGCCGCTGCTGCACCGGATCACCAGCGACGGCGGCCGCCCGCTCAACGGCACCCCCCGCGCCCTGATCGTGGTGCCCACCCGCGAGCTGTGCCTGCAGGTCTACAACGACCTCGAACTCGCCGCGAAGTACCTGCGCGCACAGTCCGAGGACGGTGACCGCAAGTTCGTCGTCACCTCCATCTACGGTGGCCGCCCCTACGAGCCGCAGATCGAAGCGCTACGCAAGGGCGTCGACGTCGTCGTCGGCACCCCGGGCCGGCTGCTCGACCTCGCTCAGCAGGGCCACCTGCAGCTCGGCAGCCTCTCGGTGCTGGTGCTCGACGAGGCCGATGAGATGCTCGACCTGGGCTTCCTGCCGGACATCGAGCGCATCCTGCGCCTGACCCCCGACGACCGGCAGTCGATGCTGTTCTCGGCGACCATGCCGGGCCCGATCATCACCCTGGCCCGCACCTTCATGAACCAGCCGACCCACATCCGGGCCGAGGCCCCGCAGTCCTCGCAGACCCACGACACCACCGAGCAGTTCGCCTACCGGGCGCACGCTCTGGACAAGGTCGAGATGGTCGGCCGGATCCTGCAGGCCGAGGGCCGCGGCGCGACCATGATCTTCACCCGCACCAAGCGCACCGCGCAGAAGGTCGCCGACGAACTCGCCGAACGCGGTTTCAAGGTCGGTGCCGTGCACGGCGACCTCGGCCAGATCGCCCGGGAGAAGGCGCTCAAGGCCTTCCGTACCGGCGAGGTGGACGTGCTGGTCGCCACCGATGTGGCCGCCCGCGGTATCGACATCGACGACATCACCCACGTCATCAACTACCAGATCCCCGAGGACGAGCAGTCCTACGTGCACCGCATCGGCCGCACCGGCCGCGCCGGAAAGACCGGTATCGCCGTCACGCTGGTGGACTGGGACGAGCTGCCGCGCTGGGAGATGATCAACAAGGCGCTGGGCCTGAACAACCCGGATCCCGTCGAAACCTATTCCAGCTCACCGCATCTGTACACCGAGCTGAACATCCCGACCGGGGTGACCGGCTCGATCAGCAAGCCGCGCACCAGCCGGCCGCGCACCGAGGGTGAGCGTGTCGAGCGCACCGAGCGCGCCGAGCGGCCGGCCCGCACCCGGACCCGGACCCGCACCCGTGGCGGGCAGCCCGCCAGCGGCCATCCGGAGCAGACCGAGACCGCGACGGCCCCGATGCCGGCAGCGCCCCCGCCGACTCCGCCGCCGAGGCCGAGGGCGGCGATGCCCCGGCCAAGCGCCGTCGTCGCCGTCGTCCGCGCAAGACCGGCACCCCTGCCGCCGGCTAGTCCTGCCGCATGGTTCAACCGGAACGCCGCACGCGCGGCGATCTGATTGCGGCCGCGGTGATCGCCCTGGTGGTCGCGGTGACCGCGGCGCTGATCTGGTGGACCAGTGACGCCCGGGCGACCATCAGCAAGCCGGCCGCCGAACCGGCGCCGACGCTGACCCCGGCGACCGCGGTGCCGACCGGCCTGAGGGAACTCTGGTCGGCGGCCAGTCCCAAGACCACCGAACCGCTGGTGGTGTCCGGGGTGGTGGTGACCGGTGACGGTGGCACCGTGCTCGGACGCGACCCGGTCACCGGCGCCGAACTGTGGAGCTACCGCCGCGATCTCGGGCTCTGCGGGGTGACCTCGGTGTACCAGTACGCCGTCGCGGTCTACCCCGATGCCCGCGGTTGCGGGCAGGTCAGCACCATCGACGCCGGCACCGGTAAGCGTGGCCCGGCCCGCACCGCCTACGCCGACCCGGAGGTGCGGTTGTCCACCGACGGCAGCACGGTGCTCTCGGCCGGCGACAGCCGCCTGGAGCTGTGGCGTTCGGACATGGTCCGGATGCTCAGCTGGGGCGCGCTCGATGCCCGGGTCAAACCCGATGTGCCGCAGTCGCCGCTGTGCCGGCTGGTGTCCGCGGCGGCTAGTTCGGCCGCGGTGTCGGTGATGGAGTCCTGTCCGCAGCAGACCGAGATGCGCCTCACCCTGCTGCGGGTGTCCGACGAGGAAGACGTCCCGGACGTCAAATACGAACAGCAGCCCGGGGTTTCATCCGACGCCGACGCCCGCGTGATCGCGGTCTCGGACACCACCACCGCGGTGTACCTGCCCTCCCCGCACCCGGTGGTCAACATCGTCGACGACACCGGCACCGTCACCGCCAGCACCCGATTGGACACCGCACCCGCCGAGCACGCGGCGATGACCCGTACCGGTGACGTGATCACCTGGTGGACCGGGGATTCGGTGCTGGTCTTCGATTCCGACGGCCTGCGCTACAAGTACACCGTCGCCCCCGCACCCAACGGCGCCCCGGTCGGACCGGCCACCGTGATGGCCGGTGAGCTGCTGGTCCCGGTGACCGACGGCTACGACGTCTTCGACGTCCAAACCGGCAGGGGCATCAGGCATATCGCTGTGGACCGGCCAGCTCAGAGCACCGCCGTGGTGCCCACCGTCGCCGGTTCCACCCTGATCGAGCAGCGCGGGGACACCATCGTCGCACTGGGAGCGCCCTAGCCGCTGCCGGAAGCGACAGCACCGTCGAGAAGGTGGTACTACCGGCAGTACCACCCGACGCGCAGTACTGCCGGTAGTACCACCTTCGACAACCCGTTATGGCCGCGAAAACTCGCGTCGGCTCAGATCTCCGGGGTGAAGGTGGCCAGCGCCTTACCGGATTTCCAATGCTTGATCAGCGAGTCGGCGAACTCGCGATACGCATTGGCGCCCTTGTTCTTCCGCCCCGCCAGCACCGAGGATCCGGACGCGCTGGCCTCGGCGAACCGCACCGTGCGCGGGATCGGTGGCGCCAGCACCGGCAGGCCGTAGCGATCGGCCACGTCGAACAGCACATCGCGGCTGTGCGTGGTGCGCGCGTCGTACAAGGTGGGCAGCGCGCCGAGCAGCTTGAGGTCGGGATTGGTGATCTGCTGGACGTCGTTGATGGTCCGCAGGAACTGCCCGACACCGCGGTGCGCCAGCGTCTCGCACTGCAACGGCACGACCACCTCCTGCGCCGCGGTCAGTCCGTTGAGCGTCAGCACGCCCAGCGACGGCGGACAGTCGATGATGACCACGTCGAAGTCGGCAGTGCCAGATGTCGCCGCCGGGGCGGCTCCGGTCAGCTTCGCCAGGGCCCGCTTCAGCGCATACTCGCGCCCGGCCCGCATCAGCAGCATCGCCTCCGCACCGGCCAGGTCGATGTTGGCCGGCAGTAGGGTCATCCCCTCCACCGTCTGGATCAGGGCGGCGCTCGGCTCCACCTCGCCGAGCAGCACCTCGTGCACCGATACCGCCAACTTGTCGGGATCCTGGCCCAGGGAGAACGTCAGACATCCCTGTGGGTCGAGGTCGACAAGCAGTACCCGCTTGCCCTTCTCCGCCATCGCCGCACCGATCGACGCCACCGTCGTCGTCTTGGCGACCCCACCCTTTTGATTGGCGACCGCTAGTACTCGCGTCACACCGCCATACTGACACGCCTGTGCAACCGATGCCGGACCTGTGCGGCAGAATCGCCCTAGTGAGCGTCCACCAGCATCGGCTGCTACTGCTGCGGCATGGTGAAACGGAGTGGTCACGTCTCGGCAGGCACACCGGCCGCACCGACATCGAACTGCTTGACATCGGCCGGGAGCAGGCCACCCTGGCCGCCGAAGCGATCGGCGATCTGCAGTTGCGCACTCCCCTGGTGATCAGCAGCCCGCGCAAACGCGCGCTGCTCACCGCCGAACTCGCCGGGCTCACCGTCGACGAGGTGTCCCCGCTGCTCGCCGAGTGGGATTACGGCGATTTCGAGGGCCTGACCACCCCGCAGATCCGCGCGACGGTGCCGGGCTGGACGGTGTGGACGCACGAATGCCCCGGCGGGGAGACCGCCGCCCAGGTGTCCGACCGCGCCGACACGGCCCTCGCCCTGGCCCTGGAGCACATGGCGTCCCGGGACGTGGTGTTCGTCGGGCACGGGCACTTCTCCCGGTCCGTCCTGAGCCGGTGGGTGGACCTGCCGGTGTCCGAGGGTGTCCGGTTCTCGATGGCGGCCGCGTCGATCGCGGTATGCGGTTTCGAGAAGGGCATCCGCCAGATCAGCGCGCTCGGCCTGACCGGGCACACCAATCCATGTCTTCCGCCGGCGTGATGCCCTCCTTCGTGCTGTCCGGCCCGACCGGCACCCTGCTGGCCGACGGCGTCGACGTCGGGTTCGCCGAGATCGCCGCGGCACAGCACGCCCTGCGTTCCGGTGCTGTGCCGGTGGTGTTGGGGGCGTTGCCCTTTGACCTCGACCGCCCGGCCGCCCTGCACTCACCCCGCACGCTGCGCCACGCCGCCGGACTGCCCGCCTGGCCAGACACCGCACCGCCGACCATCCGGCACCGCGAGACCCTGCCCACCGGGGCCGTGCACCGGGAACGGGTGGCCGAGGCGGTGCGCCGGCTGCGCGCCGCCGACTCCGCGCTGGACAAGGTGGTGCTGGCCCGCGCTCTGCGCCTGACCGCCGACACCGGGTGGGACGCCCGGTCGGTGCTGCGCCGGCTGGCCGCGGCCGACCCGGCGGCCACCGTCTACCTGGCCGACCTGTCCCCGGCCGGCCCCGACTACACCGACCGGGTGCTGGTGGGGGCCAGCCCGGAACTGCTGGTTGCCCGGGAGGGTGACATCGTGGTGTGCCAGCCGTTCGCCGGCTCGGCGCCGCGCTCGGCCGATCCGACGGCCGATGCGGCCAGCGCGGCCGCCCTGGCCGCATCGCAGAAGAACCGGCACGAGCACACCCTCGTGGTCGAGGTGATGCGGGCGGCGCTGGAACCGCTCTGCATGGACCTGGACATCGCCACCGAACCCGAACTGCACGGCACCGACGCACTCTGGCATCTGAGCACCCCGATCCGCGGCCGGCTGCGGTCCCCGGACACCACCGCCCTGGACCTGGCACTCGCCCTGCACCCCACCCCCGCGGTCGGCGGGGTGCCCACCGACCTGGCCGCCGAGTTGATCACCGAACTGGAGGGTGACCGCGGCTTCTACGCCGGTGCGGTGGGCTGGTGCGATGCCCGCGGGGACGGCCGCTGGGTGGTGTCGATCCGGTGTGCGACGCTGTCGGCCGACCGGCGCAGCGCGCTCGCCCACGCCGGCGGCGGGATCGTCGCCGAATCCGATCCCGACGACGAGGTCGACGAGACGACCACGAAATTCCGCACGATCCTGACCGGGCTGGGGGCCACATGACCGAATTGATCCGCCGGGCTCGACCCGGCGACGAGGCCGAGATCGTGGCGATGATCGAAGAGCTGGCCGCCTTCGAGAAGGCCTCCGCGGAGTGCACCGTCACCGAGACCCAAATGCGCGCTGCGCTGTTCGCCGAGCAACCGATCGCCTTCGCGCACATGGTGGAGGTGGACGGTCAGCCGGCCGCAACCGCGGTGTGGTTCCGCAACTTCTCCACCTGGGACGGGGTGGCCGGCATCTACCTGGAGGACCTGTTCGTGCGGCCCGCCTTCCGGCGCCGCGGCCTGGCCCGAAAGCTGTTGTCGGCGTTGGCCGCCGAGTGTGTGACCAACGGCTACACCCGGCTGAGTTGGGCGGTGCTGAACTGGAACGTCAACGCCATCGCACTGTATGACGCGGTCGGCGGGAAGCCGCAGACCGAATGGACCACCTACCGGGTGTCCGGTGAGGAACTCACCGCACTGGCCGCCGCCGCGGACTGAACGGCTCAGAGCCCGACGCCGCGGCCGGAGCCGCTCAGAGCCCGAAAGAGTATCCGCCGTTGACGCAGATGGTCTGCCCGGTGATCCACGCGCCCTGATCGCTGCCGAGCAGCAGCGCCAGACTGGTGACGTCCTCGGGCAGTCCGGGGCGGCGGATCGTGTAGTTCGCCAGGATCGCCTTGGCCTGCGGTGAATCCGCTTCCGCCCACAGGGGTTCGGTCATCGGGGTCCGCATGGTGCCCAGCGCGATGTTGTTGGCGGTGATGTTGAACCGGCCGTTCTCCCGGGCCAGCGAGCGGGTCAGCCCGGCGGCCCCGGCCTTGGCGGCGCCGTACACCGCGCCACCGGCGTCCCCGGTGCGGGCGGCGTCGGACACGATGGTCAGGATGCGCCCCCACTTTCCGGCGATCATGGACGGCAGCGCGGCCCGGGTGCAGTGCAGGACGCCGTACAGGTTGACCCGCAGGAACATCTCCCAGTCGGCCGGATCGGAGTCCGCGAAGCGGGACCGGTCACCGAACCCGTCGGCACCGGCATTGCCCGCGTTGTTGACCAGGACGTCGACCCCGCCGTGCTCGGCGACCGCCCCGGCGACCGCGCCGTAGTCGGTCACGTCGAACGGGACCGACGAGGAGGCGCCACCGGCGGCCCGGATCTCCTCGACGACCTGTTCGGAGCGTTCGGCGCGAAGATCGTTGACCAGGACGTGCGCCCCGGCGCCGGCGAAGGCGAGCGCGAGCCCCCGGCCCACCCCCTGACCCGCGCCGGTGACGAGCACCTTGCGGCCATCGAGCTGCGGGACCGTATTCATCTGCCTACCTCCGGATTCGACGACATCATGGGACAACCGCGCATGGCCGGGCGGGTCACTCGGGCATCCCGATGGTCTTGATGTGCAGGTACTCCAGGTAGCCCGGTGCGCCGTTGCGGTAACCCAGTCCGGATTGTCCCGTGCCGCCGAACGGGCTGTCGATGCCGAAGTGGCTCTTACCGTTGATCGTGACGTTGCCGGTACGCATCCGGGTCGCCACGGAGAAGGCGCGCTCCACATCGGCGCCGCTGACCTCACCGGACAGTCCGTAGATGGTGTTGTTGGCGATGGCGATGGCCTCGTCGACACTGTCGTAAGGGGTCACGGTGAGCACGGGACCGAAGATCTCCTCCTGGGCGACAACCGAATTCGGGTCCACGTCGGCCAACAGGGTCGGTTGGACGTAGTACCCCACCGGGAGGTTCTCGGGCATCCCGCCACCTGTCACCAGCCGGGCCCCCGAGTCCGTCCCGGCCTCGATCAGGCCGAACACCTTGCAACGCTGCGCCGCACTGATCTGCGGGCCCTGCATGACGCCCGGTGTCCACGGGTCGCCCATCGGGAAACCCTCCATACTCGCCTTCAGGATCGCCAGGCCGTCCTCGTACCTGGACCGGGGCAGCAGGATTCGGCTTGGCAGGATGCAACTCTGCCCGGACATCACGCACGCCATCATGGCCGCGAGCGGTAGGCACGCGGAGAGGTCGGCGTCGCCGAGCACGATGTGCGCCGACTTGCCGCCCAGTTCCAACAGGTTCTTCTTCACCGTCGCCGCGCCGGCGGCCAGGATGGCCCGGCCGGTGGCGGTCGAACCGGTAAAGGTGATCATGTCGACCCGGGGATCCGCGGACAGGGCCGCACCCACCTCGTTGGCGTTCGACGTCACGACATTGAAAACCCCTGCCGGGATGTCGGTTTCCTCGGCGATGATCCGGCCGAGTTCGGTTCCCGACCACGGGGTCAGCTGCGCAGGTTTGAGCACCACGGTGTTGCCGGCCATCAGTGCCGGAATCGTCTCGGCGATGTTGAGATAGAACGGCACATTCCACGGGGTGATCGCCCCCACCACGCCCAGCGGCTCGTGATGCAACTTCCGCCGCGCCGGTCCGAGCGGGGTGTCGTGCAGCCCGGTGTCCACCAGATAGTCGAAATCCCGGCCGTACTCGGCCCAGTGCCGGACCTCGTCGATGGGTGATTCGATCTGACTTCCGGTGACCGAGATCGGGCAGCCGACCTCGGTGACCAGGATCCGACGCAGCCGTTCCTGATTGCGCTGCAGCGCCACGTGCAGCTGGGTGAGGCAGTGGAATCGGAACTCGGTGTCGCGGGACCAGTCCGTCTCGTCGAACGCGCGTCTGGCCGCGCCGACCGCGCGTTCCATATCGTGCACGCTGCCGTCGGCGACATCGCCGACCACGGTTTCGTTGGCTGGGTGCTCCACCCCGAACATCGCGCCGCTCGCGGCCGGTTGCAGTTCCCCGTCGATGAGCATCAGCTGCTCGCCGGCGAGTATGCCCGTCTCGGTCTGCACGCTGGTCACGGGGAGCCCCTTTGGTCGATGATTGACGAGATTCGCTAGCCCACATCGGATTCTGTGGATGAGAACTGACTGCGACTCTACTGTCATAGAGAAAGTTTAGGCGCACTTTCGCGACACCCGACCGGCAACGAGCAATTCGCTCGGGGATATCGGGTTCAGCTACCGAGGCCGCGGACGATGCCGGCGATGAGCACGTCCAGTTCGTGCGCGGTGTGCGCGGCGCGATGACCGGTCACCGTAGCCAGCATGACGCCGCCGATGAACATCGTGACGGCATAGGTCTGGGCGTCGATCGACGCCGAGTCGCCGCCGCGCCGACGCGGCTGGAGACGCAGTACAACGTCACGGATGAGCGCGGAGAACTCGTCGGTATAACCGCGCAGCGCCTCGGCGAGAGCCGGGTCCCGGGCGGCCTGTAACCCCAACTCGTTGCGCGCTTTGGTCCGAACCAGCCGGACGCCGCTGCCACACCGGACCACCAGGGTCGCCAGCCCCGACGCGCGGTCGGCGTCGCCGGGATCCCTGGTCGCCGCGCGCAGATCCTTGCGGTCCAGCTCGGCGACCCGTTCGGCGACCGCACACAGCAGCGCCGAACTGGTGCGGAAGTAGAACGACGTCGTCCCGTCGGGAAACCCGGCCGCCCGGTCCACCTTCAGATGCGTGGCACTCTTGAGCCCACCCTCGGCCAGTAGGCGAATCGCGACGTCACAGAGGGTTCGGCGACGCTGCTCGGGGTTCGGGCTATTTCGCATGGTGGGCAAGGAGTTTAGCGCGATCCGGGTAAGCAGATCCCGAGATCGCGGTTTCGGTCCGCAACCGGCGAACGCACTCTATGGTCATAGAGTCGTCCGTTCCTTCAGTGCTGCGTGACCACCGGGAGCCTCAGCGTGCAACTTGTCTTTCCCCTCCCCCACATGATGCGACTCAAGGCGCTCAGCCAGCCGTGGGAGGGCACCGTGACCGGCGCCGACCAGACCCGGATGGCGCGGTGCGCCGACGAGTGGGGATACGACATGATCGCGATTCCCGAGCATTTCATCATCCCCAACGAGCACCTGGAACTCTCCGGTCCGCACTACCTGCAGTCCACGGTGGCCCAGGCCTATCTGGCCGGCGCCACCCAGAACATCAGACTCAACTCCTGCATCACCGTGCTGCCCCTGCAGCATCCGGTGGTGATGGCCAAGGCGCTGGCCACCGCGGACTGGATGAGCAGCGGCCGGATGATGGTGACCTTCGGCGTCGGCTGGTTGCAGAGCGAATTCGAACTGCTCGGCGTGCCTTTTCGGGAACGCGGCCGCATTGCCGACGAGTACCTGGCCGCCATCACAGAACTATGGACCAGCGACGACCCGAGTTTCTCCGGCAAGTACGTGTCCTTCGAGAACGTGGGCTTCGAGCCGAAACCCGTGCAGAAACCGCATCTTCCGATCTGGATCGGCGGTGACGCCGACGCCGCCCTGCGCCGCGCGGCGAAGTACGCATCGGGCTGGTGGTGCTTCCTCACCCCACCCGAGCAGATCTCCGAACGGATCGATTTCATCAAGTCCCAGGACGGCTACGACGGCCGGCCGTTCGACGTGGTGCACGGCCTCGGGACGAACCGGGTCGGCGAGGGACATGTGGTCCAGAAGGATCCCCACGCCCGGCCCGGGATGAGCGAGGCCGAGATCGTGGACCGGCTCAACTGGCTCGCCGCTCAGGGGGTGACGGTCAGCTCGGTACCGACCCCGCCGGTCAGCGGGGTCGAGGAGTACCTCGACTACACCCAGTGGGTGATCGAGACGATCAAACCTCAGCTGGACTGAGCGCCGTCCGGGGGCTCATGCCGGCCCGCCATCCACTGCACCGCCGACGGACTCAGCAGCATGCTCAACGTACTCAGTGCCAGCAGGCCGACCAGGATCCCGTACACCACATGGTGGCTGGTGATGACGTACCAGGCCACCGGCAGCAACAGCAGGTTGGTCGGCACCGCGATCCCGCGGCCCCAACGCCGGCCGGTGATCAGCGCCCAGCCACCGGCCAGCACGCCCGCGCCGATCAGAAGGAACCAGATGGCCGTGCCCCAGCCGCTGACGATGCGCTGATCGGCGCCTCCGGCCGCGCGCACCAGCAGTACGGCGGCCATGATCAGCGCCGCGACTCCCTCGGCCGCGACCAGGAAGCCTGCGTAACGGACGATCGGCGGCTGGATCACGACAGCCGGCCTGCCAGGTGCGCCACGGCGAACCGGTAGCCCAGTGCGCCCGCGCCCGCGATCACGACCTCGGCGATCGCCGAGACGTAGGAGTGATGTCGGAACGGCTCACGACGGTGGATGTTGCTCAGGTGCACCTCGACGACCGGCAGCCCGACCCCGGACAGCGCATCGGGGATGGCCACCGAGGTGTGGCTGTAGCCGCCCGGATTGATGATGATGCCCGCACAGTCGACCCGCGCCGCATGGATCGCGTCGATCAGGGCGCCCTCGTGGTTGCTCTGGACCGCGCGCAGGTCAAAGCCGTATTCGGCGGCCGTCGCGGCCACCTGCTCCTCGACCTGGGGCAACGTGGTGGAACCGTAGATCTCCGGCTCACGGGTCCCGAGCAGGTTCAGGTTGGGGCCGTTGAGGAGCAGCAAGCGGCGTTCGGTCACGTCAGTACGGTACCGACGACGCCGCGCCCCGGGGCACGGCACACCGGAGCCGAGAAGTTCGGCGTTTCCCAAACGGAAACGTGTCGGTGTCGACATCCGTGATTTACACGGCGGCACACGCCCCGAAGCATGGGATCCCGACAGCCAGAAAGGGCGGTAGAGCATGACGATCAGCGTGGCCGAGCGGGCGGAGTTGAGATCCGCGGTCCGCGACTTGCTGCACGAGAAGTGTTCCGAGCAGGACGTGCGCAAGGCAATGGAGTCCGAGGAAGGCTTCGACCGGGAGCTGTGGGGCCGGCTGGCCGAGCAGGGTGTGCTCGGCATGCTGGTCGGCGACGAGCACGGTGGCCTGGGCTTCGGCCCGCTGGAGCTGGAGGCCGTCGCCGAGGAGACCGGCGCCGCGCTGCTGCCCGCGCCGTTCATCTCCAGCGCGGTGCTCACCGTCGCGCTGATCCAGGCGGCCGGCACCGATGAGGACAAGCAGCGGCTGCTGCCCGGTCTGGCCGACGGCAGCTCGATCGGCACCGTGGCGCTGACCGGTGCCCGCGGCACCTGGACCGCCGAGGGCGTCGAGGTCACCGCCGGCGCCGACGGCACCCTCAACGGCACCGCGCACTTCGTCACGCACGGCCAGCTCGCCGACGTCATCCTGGTGGTCGCCGACACCGGCGACGGGGTCGGCGTCTTCGAGGTGACCGCCGACGCGGCCGGCTTCCAGCGCACCCCCGCAACGGTTTTCGATCCGACCGTGCGCCTGTCGGACTACACCTTCGCCGACACCCCGGCCCGCCGGCTGGGCACCGCCGGCTGGGACGCCGTGCAGCAGGCCCTGGACCTCGCGGTCGTCGCGCTGGCCGGTGAGCAGGCCGGCGGCACCCGCCGCATCTTCGACATCACCATCGAATACCTCAAGACCCGCTTCCAGTTCGGCCGGGCGATCGGCAGCTTCCAGGCGCTCAAGCACATGGCCGCCGACCTGCTGCTGGAGGTCGAATCCGCCACCTCGGCAGCCCAGAACGCCGCGGCCCGGTTCGGGGACGAGGAGGCCCACGCCGGAGCGGTCGCACTGGCCGGGTTCGCCTGCGCCGAGGCCTATGTGAAGACCACCATGGCGGCCGTGCAGATGCACGGCGGCATCGGCTTCACCTGGGAGCACGCCTGCCACCTGTACGTCCGCCGGGCCCGCAGCGGCCTGCAACTGTTCGGCGACTCCGCATCGCACCGCGAACGCTACCTGCTCTCGAAAGGCGCATGAGTCATGAGCGACAACAATCTGCCCAGCGCCGAGGACCTGCGCACCGAGGTCCGCGAGTGGCTGGCCGAGAACTGGACCGGCGTCACCCTGCCCAAGTCCGACGACCCGTGGGTCAGCTCCCCGGAGCGGATCTCCTGGCTGGAGAAGGTCGTCGCGGCCGGCTACGGCGCCCCGACCTACCCGAGGCAGTGGTACGGCCGGGAATACCCGAACAAGCTGGCCAAGGTGATCGCCGAGGAGTTCCGCGCGGTGGGCGCCCCCGGTGCCTGCCAGGACAGGTTCAGCATCCCGGCCAACACCACGCTGGCGTTCGGCACCGAGGCGCTCAAGTCCGATCTGCTGCACGAGTTCCTGACCGAGAAGTCGCGCACCTGCCTGCTCTACAGCGAGCCGGGCGCCGGCTCCGATCTGGCCGGCGTGCGTACCACCGCGGTCCGCGACGGCGACCAGTGGATCATCAACGGCCAGAAGGTGTGGACCTCCGGTGCGCTCACCTCGCAGTACGCGCTGCTGATCGCCCGCACCGACTGGGATGTGCCCAAGCACAAGGGCATCACCTTCTTCATCGTGCCGATGAAGCAGCCGGGCATCGAGATTCGGCCGCTGGTGCAGATCACCGGCGACTCGCATTTCAACGAGGTGTTCATCACCGACGCCAAGGTGCCCGACGCCTACGTGGTCGGCGGCGTCGGCAACGGCTGGCGGGTGCTGCAGACCGCGCTGGCCGTGGAGCGCTCCATCATGGGTTCCGGAACCAGCCTGCACCGCAAGCAGTCCCGGGGGAACAGCCTGGTCGAGATGGCCCGCGCGCACGGCAAGCTGGACGACGCCGCGATCCGCAGGTCGCTGGCCGATGTGCTCGCGCTGCGAGAGCTGAACGGCCTCAACAACGCCCGCGCCAAGGCCGAAGCCAAGCAGGGCACCGCCAGCCCGGTGATGTCGCTGGGCAAGCTGGCGACATCGGGCATCCTGCACGCCGAGGCCCGGCTCAAGACCGACATCATCGGGGCCCAGGCGCTGCTGGCCGGACCGGACAACGCCGAGGCCGACGAGGTGAACTTCCTGAGTCTCAACGCGTTCTTCACCTCGATCGGTGGCGGCACCGATCAGATCCAGCGCAACATCATCGGCGAGCGGGTGCTCGGGCTGCCCAAGGAGCCCGAGGTCGACCGCGACATCCCGTTCCGCGAGATCCGGAAGAACTGATCACATGAGTTACGACCCGCCGCTTTCCGGCGTTCGGATCCTGGACCTGAGCACCGGTCCGATGACCGCCGTCGGCCGCCTGCTGGCCGACCTGGGCGCGCAGGTGACCGTGGTGCGACTCGCCGGTGTCAACGACACCGGCGCGCCGGCACCCGACCTGCTGGACACCGCGATCAACCGTCGCGGGCTGGAACACGTCGACGTCGATGCCCGGCAGTGGCCGGCCCTGGTCGGCGGCACGGACATTCTCGTCGAGAACACCCGCCCCGGATCGGAAAGCGAAGCGGTGCTGGATGTTCGGCGGATCCGCGCCGAACATCCAGGTCTGGTCGTGCTGTCCATCAGTGATTTCGGCCGGGACAACGAGTTCCGCGAGTGGCAGGCCACCACGCCGGTG
Source organism: Mycolicibacterium aurum (assembly GCA_900078775.1). Classification (GTDB taxonomy): domain Bacteria; phylum Actinomycetota; class Actinomycetes; order Mycobacteriales; family Mycobacteriaceae; genus Mycobacterium; species Mycobacterium aurum_A. The sequence goes on along the minus strand of LT549889.1, from coordinate 488,207 downwards.
CTGCACGCGCTGAGCAGTGAGCTGACCCGGTCCGGCATCCCCGGCCAGGTCCCACTGGTACCACCGGCCCGGCAGCTGCCCTACCACGTGGCGGCGGCACAGGCCGCGGTGATGGTGCTCAGCGTCTACCTGGACCGGTTGCGCACCGGAGAAGGCGATCTCATCGACTTCGCCGTCCTCGACGGCGCCATGCAGACGCTGGACCCGCCCTACGGCAGCGCCGGCACCGCCTCGGTCGGTGTCGCGGTCAGCCAGCAGGAGCGCAACTGGATCGCCGAGCAGCTGCGCTACCCGATCCTCAAGTGCGCGGACGGGTACATCCGGATCTGCCTGCTGGCAAAGCGCCAGTGGCACGGCATGTTCGAGTGGATGGGCCGCCCCGAGGAGTTCGCCGACCCCAAGTACGACAAGCTGCGGGAACGATTCCTGTCCCCGACACTGATGCCGGCGATCGCAAAGTTCTTCCGGGACAAGACCCGTGCCGAACTGGAATCCGCGGCCCAGCAGTACCGGGTGCCGGCGGCCGCGGTGCTGACCCTGCCCGAGGCGCTGCGCACCGATCAGATCCGCGAGCGCGGGTTCCTGCGTGAGGTCGAGATCGAGCCCGGGTTGACGGCCCCGGTGCCGGTCGGAGTCGCCGAGATCGACGGCCATCGGGCCAGCACGCTCACCGATTCCACTGTCGCACAACCCCGCCCGGACTCGGCGACCATTCTGGCCGCTCGGCCCCGCCGCAACGAGGGGCTGCCGCTGGAGGGCCTGCGGGTGCTGGATCTCGGCGTGATCGTGGTCGGCGGTGACACCGGACGGCTGTTCGGCGACCTCGGCGCCGACGTGGTCAAGATCGAGAACTCGGCGTTCCCGGACGGCCTGCGCGGCAACCTGACCTCGGTGTCGCAGACCTATGCCGCCGGACACCGCAACAAGCGCTCCATCGGCATCGACCTGCGTTCGGACGAGGGACGCGCGCTGGCACACCGGTTGGTCGCCGAGGCCGACGTGGTGCTGACCAACTTCAAACCCGGCGTGGCCGCCACGCTGGGCATGGACCACGACACGCTCAAGGCGGTGAACCCGGGCATCGTCGTGGTGGACAGCTCCGCGTTCGGCCCGACCGGTCCGTGGGCCACCCGGATGGGCTACGGCCCGCTGGTCCGCGCCGCGGCCGGGTTCACCGATCTGTGGGTGTACCCCGACAACCCGGAGCAGCCCGCCAAGCGCAAGGCCTTCTGTGACACGGTGACCGTCTATCCCGACCACGTGTCGGCCCGCATCGGCGTGCTGGCCGCGCTGGCGCTGCTGCTGCGCCGCGAACGCAGCGGGACGGGTGGTTCGGTGAGCATCGCGCAGTCCGAGGTGATGCTCAGCCATCTGGCCGCCGAGATCGCCGAACAGTCGGCCGGTGCCGCGGCGCCGGCCGGACAGGACGCGCCCTGGGGCGTGTTCGGATCCGCCGGAGACGATCAGTGGGTCGCGGTAACCGTGCGCGGCGACGACGACTGGCAGGCGCTGTGCTCGGTGATCGGGCGCGCCGATCTGGCCGCCGATGCCGAGCTGGGCACCATGGCCGGGCGGGTGGCGAACCGGGCCCGTATCGACGAGGCCGTGCAGGCCTGGACCGCCGAGCGCTCCCCCACCGAGGCGATGACGGCGCTGCAGCGCGCCGGGGTGCCCGCCGGTGCGGCGCTGCGCGCGGCCGAGCTGCCCGACTGGGACTACTACGTCGCCCGCCGCGCCTTCCGCGAGGAACTGCACCCGCTGTGGACCACCCCGTTCGTCATGGAGAACGTGCAGATCCACTCGGACCGCATCCCCGATCCCCCACTGGGCCAGGCCCCGCTGCTCGGCGAGCAGACCCGGGAGCTGGCCGCCGAACTGCTCGGCCTCGACGACAGCGAGATCGACGACCTGCTGGAGCGCGGCGTGCTGGAACGGTTCACCGCACCGGTGGAGGCAACGACCTAGCCGGCTCGGCGTGCGGGCACCGTCACGACGGCGGTCCGGGTGGCGGTCCGGGTGGCGGTTAGGATCGAAGGCCCCGTCAGCCTCGAACCGTTTCGGACGTGCCCGCATGCAAGTCGACTTCACCCGACTCCGGTATTTCGTCGCGGTCGCCGAAGAACTGCACTTCAAACGCGCCGCCGACCGGTTGATGATCACGCCGCCGCCACTGAGCAAGCAGATCAAACTGCTGGAGAAGGAACTCGGCGGGGCGCTGTTCGAGCGGGACTACCACCGTGTGCGGCTCACCCCGCTGGGCGCGAAGCTGCTGGACCCGGCCCGCGACATCCTGCGCCGGGTCGAGGAACTGAAGTCCACCGCGGCCCGAATCACCAAGGCGGACAGCCCGATCCGGATCGGCGCCACCGCGTACGCGCCATCGGACTTCCTGGCCCGGCTGGAATCCGCGGTGGCCGGACTGAGCGTCCCGACCGAGTTCGGCGTCCCGGGTTCGGCCGCCGAGGTGACCGCCAAACTGGTCTCCGGACACCTGGACATCGGCCTGATCCACCTGCCGACCTCGGACAAACGGCTGCACCACCGGGTGGTGGCCAGCTACCCGGGGGCGATCGCGGTGCGCTACGACGATCCGCTGGCCGCCGCCGACCGGGTCGGTATCGAGGCGCTGCGCGACCGGGACGTGGTGATCGACTTCGCGCGGCCGAATCCGGTGGTGCTGGCCGGGTTGACCCGCAGCCTGCACGCCCGCGGGGTGGACCGGATCGTGCGCACCACCAATCAACTCGGCGGCGAGCTGGAGATGGCCACCCAGGTGTTCAACCGGCATCTGGTCGCGGTGGTCACCTACGCGCCGGCCTCGGCGATCGGCCGGATCTTCTCGCCACCGGAGTTCAAGCTCATCCCGATCGACGAAAGCAATTGGGCCCCAGTGCGGATCGCGCTGGCCTGGGTGCCGGATCGGCAGACCCGGCCGACCGAGATCGCCGCTGCCGTCGAGCAGATCGCCGATGCGGTGGGAGCCCCCGATGTCACCCGCTGAGGACACCTGCCCGTGCGGGACGGGCCGCGCCTACACCGAGTGCTGCGGACCGCTGCACGAGGGCACCGCCCGCGCCGAGACCGCCGAAGCGTTGATGCGTTCGCGGTTCAGCGCTTTCGCGCGCGGGCGTGCCGACCATCTGTTGCGCAGCTGGCATCCCGACACCCGTCCGGCGGACCTGGATCTGGACGACGCGCTGACCTGGCGGCGGCTGCAGATCGTGGACACCGAGGCCGGCGGGCCCGAGGACGCCACCGGCATCGTCGAATTCCGCGCCCAGTACCTGCAGGACGGCGCCCGGCACATCCTGCACGAACGCAGCCGGTTCACCCGGGCACCGGACGGCTGCTGGCGTTATGTGGACGGGGACCTCGGGGACCGTCCGTAAACTGTCCGGATGCGTAACCTGGCGATCACCGCGGCCCTGGCGGCCGCGGCCGTGCTGTCCGCGCCTGCCGCCCACGCCGATCCGACCGGCACCGCCGCACCCCAGCCGCAGCCCCTGACCGCCTACGACGTGCACGATCCGGCGATCGCCAACCTGGATCCGGTGCTGCGCAGCGCCGTCCAGAACGCCACCGCCGCGGCGGCCGCGGAGGGGGTCACCGTGACCGTCACCTCCGGGTGGCGCACCCCGCAGTTCCAGCAGCAGCTGCTCGACGACGCCGTCCTGACCTATGGCACCTACGAGGCGGCCCGGCGCTATGTGCAGACCCCCGAGCAGTCCCGGCACGTGGTGGGCGCAGCAGTCGACGTCGGCGGCCCGGGCGCCGATCAGTGGATGATCACCAACGGCCCGCGGTTCGGCCTGTGCCAGATCTACGCCAACGAGTCATGGCATTTCGAGCTCAGCACCGATCTGTTCGGCGGCTGCCCGGCGCTGCTGCCCGACGCCGCGGGCACTCACTGACCCCGGTCACCGAACGGGTTGAGCGGCAACAAGATCGATCACAACTCGGTTCATCGGGTTCGTCGCCGGCAGATTCGCCGGTTAGGCTGACGTCCCGTGCGTGCCGTGCTGATCGTCAACCCGAACGCGACATCGACGACCCCGGCCGGGCGTGATCTGCTCGCCCACGCGCTGGAGAGCCGCGTCGAGCTGACCGTGATCCACACCGATCACCGCGGACACGCCATCGAGATCGGCCGCCAAGCCACCCGGGACGGCATCGACGTACTGATCGTGCACGGCGGCGACGGCACGGTGAACGAGGTGGTCAACGGCGTGTTGTCGGAGTCGGCGGAGCGGGCCCCGGCGGTGGGCGTGGTGCCCGGCGGTTCGGCCAATGTGTTCGCCCGGTCGCTGGGCATCAGCCCGGATCCGGTGGAGGCCACCAATCAGCTCGTCGACCTGCTCGGCGACCACCGCCGCGGCGGGCAGTGGCGCCGGATCGGCCTGATGAACTGCGGGGAACGGTGGGGCGTGTTCACCGCGGGCATGGGCGTGGACGGCGACGTGGTGGCCGCGGTGGAGGCCCAGCGCGCCAAGGGCCGCACCGTGACGGCCTCCCGGTACATCCGGGTCGCCATCCGGGAGATGCTGGCCAGCGCCCGCCGCCAGCCCCTGCTGACGCTGGAACTGCCGGGCCGCGAGCCCGTGACCGGGGTGCATTTCGCGTTCGTGTCCAACTCCAGCCCGTGGACCTACGCCAACGCCCGTCCGGTGTGGACCAACCCGGGAACCACCTTCGACACCGGGCTCGGTGTCTTCGCGATCACCAGCATGAATGTGTGGCGCAATCTGGCGCTGGTGCGGCGGATGATCTCGGCCGCACCGGACATCAAGGGCCCGCATCTGATCCGCGAGGACGACCTGCGGTGGCTGCGCGTGAGCAGTGACACACCGGTTGCCTGCCAGATCGACGGCGATTACATCGGATTACGTGATGTGATGACTTTTACTTCGGTTCCGGACGCTCTGAGCGTCGTGGCACCCGCCCCGAAAACGGCCTGACCTGGGGATTGACCCCTGTTCGCCGGGATTTAGAGCGCACGTGGGTGTTAGTCTAGTACAGCCAGGTGAGCAGTCCGGTAACCCGGTACCTCAGTGACCTTGCCCACGTGTTAACGAACTTCTATTGACATCTGTTCAGCCTGTGAAAGCATTGTTGCAACAGCGCAGAAACATTCATGTGCACGCGTTAACAGCCAAGAAAAATGTAGAGCGTCTTTGTGGCGCCCTTGCAACGATTCGACGAGGAGATGGAAGTTATGGATTGGCGTCACAAGGCAGTCTGTCGCGACGAGGATCCGGAACTGTTCTTCCCGGTGGGAAACAGCGGGCCGGCCATCGCGCAGATCGCTGATGCGAAGCTCGTCTGCAACCGTTGCCCGGTGACCACCGAGTGCCTGAGCTGGGCCTTGGAGTCCGGCCAGGACGCCGGCGTATGGGGCGGCATGAGCGAGGACGAGCGCCGCGCTCTCAAGCGCCGCAACGCCCGGACCAAGGCGCGCACCAGCGTCTAAGGCTCCATCGCAAGCTCGACCGCGGCCCCCGACGATCACGTCGGGGGCCGCGGTTTTTTGTCTACCGGGTCCGGGTTGTGACGCGAATCTCTGTGCATCACATCACTTTTGGCGTGATCACGCCGCATCTGCGGGGCTAGAAAGCGGGCCGGCGGTGGCGTCCGAGCGGCACCCGCAGCACCACGTCGGTGCCGCCGGCCTCCGAATCGTGCATGCCGAGCGAACCGTCCAGCTCCGCCGAGACCAGGGTGCGCACGATCTGCAGGCCGAGCCGATCGGACTTCTCCAGGCTGAAACCCTCGGGCAGCCCGCGCCCGTCGTCGTGCACCACCACGTCCAGCCAGCGCGCGGAGCGTTCGGCGCGGATGGTCACCGCGCCCTTGGAAGCATCCCCGTCGAAGGCGTGTTCCAGCGCGTTCTGCACCAATTCGGTGATCACCATGATCAGCGCGGTGGCCCGGTCGGCGTCCAGCACCCCCAGATCGCCCTGGCGGGTGATCCGGATGGGAGCGTCCACCGAGGCAACGTCGTTCATGATCGGCACGATGCGGTCGACGACCTCGTCGAGGTTGACCTCCTCGTCGACCGACATCGACAGCGCATCGTGCACCAGGGCGATGGAGGACACCCGGCGCACCGATTCGTTGAGCGCCTCGCGGCCCTCGGCGTTGTTGGTGCGGCGGGCCTGCAGCCGCAACAGCGCGGCCACCGTCTGCAGGTTGTTCTTCACCCGGTGGTGGATCTCGCGGATGGTCGCATCCTTGGACAGCAACGCGCGGTCGCGGCGCTTGATCTCGGTGACGTCGCGGATCAGCACCGCCGCGCCCTCGGGTTCCCCGTTGGTGAGCAGCGGGATGGTGCGCAGCAGCACCGCCGCACCGCCGGCGTCGAGTTCCATCCGGGTGCTGGCCCCGCCGGCCACCGAGATCCGCACGTGGTTGGCCAGCTCCTGGGCCTCGAACGGGTCCGACAGCAGTGGGCGGGTGATCGCGATCAGGTTGTGCCCGGCCAGTTCGGCGTTCAGCCCCATCCGGTGATAGGCCGACAGCGCGTTGGGGCTGGCGAAGGTGACGTCCCCGTGCACGTCGAGCCGGATGAAGCCGTCACCCACCCGCGGGCTGGACCGCGACATGGCGGCGTCACCGACGTTGGGAAAGGTGCCCTCGCTGAGCATCCGGAGCAGATCGGCGGCGCAGTCCAGGTAGGCGCGTTCCAGCGGGCTGGAGGTGCGTTCCTCGGCGAGCGCGGTCTGATGGGTCAGCACGGCGACGACCCGGTCGGCGTGCCGCACCGGCACCGCCTCGACCTCGTGCCGGTCCGGCCCGGGGCCCGGGTTCGGCCACTGCCCCTGGGTCAGATGGGGACGCTGGACGTCCTGCTCACGGCCGATCGCCCCGGAGTCGAAGGCCGCCCGCACCACCGGCATCTCCGCGGCGGGGGCCGAGGTGCCGACCGCGTCGGTCAGCAGCACGGTGGGGGCGGTGTTGGGGCGCACCTGCGCCACGCACACCAGGACGTCGTCGTCGCGACGCACCCACATCAGGTAATCGGCGAACGACAGGTCGGCGAGCAGTTGCCACTCCCCGACCACGGCGTGCAGATGGTCGACGGCGTTACCGGGAAGGACGGTGTGCTCGGCGAGCAGCTCGCCGAGGGTCGACATGGGCCGCTACCGCAGCGGGCTAGCTGATCACCGCGATGAGATCGCCGGCCTGGATGACATCACCCACCGAGACGCTCACCTCGCTGATGGTGCCGGCCACCTCGGCCAGCACCGGAATCTCCATCTTCATGGATTCCAGCAGGACCAGGGTGTCGCCCGCATTGATCTGGTCGCCCTTGTTCACCACGACCTCCAGCACGCTGGCCACGATCTCGGCGCGAACATCCTCGGCCATCTTCACCCCACTCACATTTCTCGTCGGCCGACAGCTGTCCGCCTACCGGGTTATATCGAACCACAACACCAAATGACCCACCGAATGTGACGCGGGAAAAAGCACTGCCTTCGGCATGAGATACTGGTAGCCAAGTATTCACCTGAATCGGAGGTTCACCATGGCCAAGCGAGGCCGCAAGAAGCGCGATCGTAAGCACTCGAAGGCCAACCACGGCCGCCGTCCCAACGCCTGACGCGTCCCCCGTACGCGACAAACCGCCCGAGCTCTCAAGAGCCCGGGCGGTTGTTTTATCTGCGGGTATGGGGCTGTCAGCCCCGGATGATGGTGGTCCGGCTGATCTCCAGGCGCAGCCGCGCCCGCAACGAGTCGGGGGCCTTCTCGCCGCTGCACTTGGCGGCGATCAGCTTCTTCACCCGTTCCTCCATGCCGTAGTGCCGTAGGCAGGCCGGGCACTCCTCGAGATGATGTCTGAGCTTGTCCCGGGTGTCGGCGGTGCACTCCCCGTCCAGCAGGGTCCACACCTCGGCGATCACCGCCGCGCACTCGGGGTGCTCGGGGTCGATCGGGCCGACCGGCGGCGACCAGCGTTCTTCATCGGACGACTGAGTCATGACGACACCTCCTCGGGTGCACCGAGCTGTTGCTCTCGGATGAATCCCCGGTCCTTGGCCACATCGGTGAGCAGCTCACGCAGTTGTTTCCTACCTCGGTGCAGTCGCGACATCACGGTCCCGATCGGGGTTTCCATGATCTCCGCGATCTCCTTGTACGGGAAGCCCTCGACGTCGGCGTAGTACACCGCCATCCGGAACTCCTCGGGCAACGCCTGCAGCGCGGCCTTGATCTCGGTGTCGGGCAGCGCCTCCAGCGCCTCCACCTCGGCCGACCGCAGCCCCGTCGAGGTGTGCTCGGCGTTGGCCGCGAGCTGCCAGTCGGTGATCTCGTCGGTCGGGTACTCGGCGGGCTGACGCTGCTTCTTGCGGTAGCTGTTGATGTAGGTGTTGGTCAGGATGCGGTACAGCCAGGCCTTCAGATTGGTGCCCGCGCGGAAGGACCGGAACCCGGCGTACGCCTTGACCATGGTCTCCTGCAGCAGGTCCTCGGCGTCGGCGGGATTGCGGGTCATCCGCAGCGCGCCGCCGTAGAGCTGATCGAGCAGCGGGATGGCGTCGCGTTCGAACCGCGCCGTCAGTTCGGCGTCGGTCTCCTCGGCCGGCGTGGCGGCCTCCACATCGATATCGGTCATCGCGGGAAACACCGTCCCTTCTGTCGCGGCATCGCCGAACAGCCCCGGTATGGACACCGGACGATCCAGGCAGGCCGTTGACACCTAATCCCCTATCCGTCGATCCTAAAGGCAATGACCGACTTCACCCCGGCCCAGGGCCGTGTGCGGGCGTCGTCGCAGTGCACAACGGCAGGTCGGGCCGCGTTATTTCCCGGGCTAATCTGATCTGCGTGGCACGAGCAGCGACCCCGGCGATCGCCGCCCTGGTGGCCGATGGCGCGGTCCACGAGATCCTGCGTTATCAGCACGACCCGCGGGCGGACTCCTTCGGCGAGGAGGCGGTCGCGGCGCTGGCCACCGCGCACGGCCTGGCTCCCGAGCAGATCTTCAAGACGTTGATCCTGGCCGTCCCGCACGGGCTGGCGGTCGCGGTGTTGCCGGTGCCCTCGAAGCTGTCGCTCAAGGCGGCCGCCGCCACGCTCGGCGTGCCCAAGGCGACGATGGCCGACAAGGCCGCCGCCGAACGCTCCACCGGGTACGTGCTGGGCGGCATCTCCCCGCTGGGCCAGCGCAAACAGTTGCCCACCGTGATCGACTCCTCGGCCCTGGAATGGGACCGGGTGCTGTGCAGCGCGGGTAAGCGGGGCTGGGACATCGTGCTCGCGCCGACCGATCTGGTACGCCTTACCGTTGGCGTTACGGGAGATATCCGCGCAGCGTAGGCTGGCCGCATGTCTCTGCACGGGAAGACCATGTTCATCTCGGGTGCCAGCCGGGGCATCGGCCTGGCCATCGCCAAGCGGGTGGCCGCCGACGGCGCCAACGTCGCCCTGCTGGCCAAGACCGCCGAACCGCACCCCAAGCTGCCCGGCACCGTCTACACCGCGGCCAAGGAGATCGAGCAGGCCGGTGGGCAGGCGCTGCCGATCGTCGGTGATGTCCGCGACGGTGCCGCCGTGGCCGCCGCGGTCAGCGCGGCCGCCGAACAGTTCGGCGGTATCGACATCTGTGTGAACAACGCCTCGGCGATCAACCTCGCCCCCATCCTGGACGTCCCGCTCAAGCGCTTCGACCTGATGAACGGCATCCAGGTGCGCGGCACCTACGCCGTCTCCCAGGCCTGCATCCCGCACATGATCGGCCGCGAGAATCCGCACATCCTGACGCTGTCCCCGCCGATCCGGTTGGAGCAGAAGTGGTTACGCCCCACCGCCTACATGATGGCCAAGTACGGGATGACGCTGTGCGCGTTGGGCATCGCTGAAGAACTCCGCGACGCGGGAGTCGCCTCCAACACCTTGTGGCCGCGCACCTCGGTGGCCACCGCCGCGGTGCAGAACCTGCTCGGCGGCGACGAGTCGATGCGCCGCTCCCGCAAACCGGAGGTGTACTCGGATGCCGCGTACGCGGTGCTGACCAGGCCGGCCGCCGAGTTCACCGGCAATACATTGCTGTGTGAGGACGTTCTACTGGAATCGGGTATCACCGATCTGTCGGTCTACAACTGCACCCCGGGATCGCAGGATCTGAGGGTGGATCTGTGGGTCGACTCCGCCAACCCGCCCGGCTACACCGGACCATGAGGAGCCCGATGACCGAGATCGTCAGGAACGCCCCGGCACTGAACCGCTTCGAGATCTACGACGGCGACGAGATCGCCGGCTTCGCCGAGTACGTCGACCACGAGCAGCGGCGGATCTTCCACCACACCGAGATCGGTGAGAAGTTCGGCGGCAAGGGCCTGGCCTCCCAGCTGATCAAGACCGCGCTCACCGAGACCGGCAACGCCGGCCTGCGCATCGTCCCGGTCTGCCCGTTCGTGGCGAAGTTCCTCGACAAGCACGACGACTTCGGCTCCGACGTCGACGAGGTCACCCCGGCCGTGCTGGCGCTGCTGGAGAATTCCTCGTTGACCTAGGCTGACCGAATGTCACTCTGGTCCGCCGGACGGTATGAGGCCGTCGCCCAACGCATCGCGCCGATCGCCGCCGAGCTGGTCGAGACCGTGGACCGGCTGCGCCCGCTCGACGGCGCCGCGGTCGCCGACCTGGCCTGCGGCACCGGCAACGCCGCGCTGGCCGCCGCCGCGGCCGGGGCGCGGGTGACCGGCGTCGACGTCACACCCGAACTGCTGGCCATCGCCGCGGCCAAGCCCGGCGGGGACGCGGTGGAGTGGGTGGCCGCCGACGCCGCGGCCACCGGCCTGCCCGATCAGGGGTTCGACGCGGTGCTGTCGAACATGGGCATCATCTTCGTCGAGCCGGTCGGCCAGATCGCCGAGGTGGCGCGGCTGCTGCGACCCGGCGGGTATTTCGGCTTCTCCACCTGGGTGCGCGACGCCGACAATCCGTTCTTCGACCCGATCGTGGAGGTGCTGGGCCCGCCGCCCGCCGCGCCCTACACCCCGGACCAGTGGGGCGAACCGGACATCGTCACCACCCGGCTGACCGACGATTTCGATGAGATCTTCATCGAAAACGGCACGCACACCTGGCGATTCGCCTCACTCGCGGCCGCGCTCACCTTCGTCACCGACGAGTCGCCGATGCACGTCGACGTGCTGAGCCGACTCGATGTGGGTACCCGCAACCGGCTGGTCGAGGCGTTCGGCGGTGCGTTCGAGAAATACCGCACCGCCGACGGGGTCGCCTTCGACGCGTCCTACGCGGTGGTGGCCGCGCGGCGGCGCTGAGCCGTCGCTGCGCTCGCTCACCGGGCCTGGTACAGGATTCCGCGCCCGATCGCGGCCCGGACCTCGGGCAGCGCCACCTCGGCGAGCGCGTCGGCGTCCACCCCGTGGTGCGCGGCCAGCAGCGCGATGAGGGTGCCCAACGGCACCTCCCCGCGGCACCCGGCCAGCAGCGCGGTCAGCACCTCGTCGACGCCGAGCACCGCGCCGGGCCCGCCCGGGCGGCGCACCGCCGCCCCCACCTGCTGCCAGCCCTCGGGCCCGGGCAGCGACTGCTGCTCCAGGAACACCGGCGCGGTGGACAGCCGCGCGGCCAGCAGGGCCTCGTCGTCGGTGTCGCGCAGATACTCGCGCCGGGCGAAGAACGCCTCCACCTCGGTGCCGGTGACGAGTTCGTCGGCGCCGGTGATCTCCTCCAGGATCTGCTCGGGCGCCTCACCCGCGCGGGGCACCTGCAGGCAGATCAGCCCCATACCGATACCGGTGATGCCCTCCGCGGCGAACCAGTCCAGCCAGGCCCCGCCGCGGCGGGCGGTCTGCTCGGGAGTCTCGCCGGCGTCGGCCAACCACAGCGACACGTAGCTGACCGGGTCGGCCAACTCGCGCTGCACCACCCAGGCGTGTAATCCGGTGCCGGACAGCCAGTCCTGCACGCGTACCCGCCAGTCATCCTGGCGGACAATCCAGTTGGCCATGATCTGCGCCGTGCCGCCGGGATTCAGGTGCTCGCCGACCTGTTCGATCAGCGTGCGGCACAGCGCATCGCCGGCCATCCCGGAGTCGCGGTAGGTGTAGTCGTCGGACCCGGAGCCGACCACGAAGGGCGGATTGGACACGATCAAGTCGAACCGCTCCCCCTCCACCGGCTCGAACAGGCTGCCGCGGCGCAGATCCCAGGACATCCCGTTGAGCCGGGCGGTGGCACCGGCCAGCGTCAGCGCCCGCTCGTTGACGTCGGTGGCGACGATCTCGGCGCAGTGCGAGTCCAGGTGCAGCGCCTGGATGCCGCAGCCGGTGCCCAGATCGAGCGCACGCTGTACCGGGGTGCGTACCACCGCACGGGCCAGCGACATCGCCGCGCCGCCGATCCCGAGCACGTGGTCGCGGCGCAACGGGCCGTCCCGCAGCGCGGCGTCCTGGTCGGAGACCACCAGAAAGCCGTGGGTGCCGTCGGAGTGCGGGCGGATGTCCAGCGCCGCCCGGAACGCGCCCGTGCCGGTCTGCACCAGCACGCCACCGGCCACCAGCGCCTCCAGCGGCACCGTGCTGAACACCTCGGCGAGTCGCTCCCGGGGCACCTCGGCGCCGAGCAGGAACAGCCGCACCAGGCTCGCCAGCGGGCCCGCGTCCGCGGCCTCGGTCACCCGGGCGGCCGGCCACCACACCCCGCGGGCCAGCGCGGCGTTGGCCTGTTCACCGAGCAACTCGGCCACCCCGTCGACGGTGTAGCCGGCCGCGCGCAGGTCGGCGCCGAGGGCGTCCAGCACTACCGGCCCGAGGGTCAAAACAGCCCCGCCTCGGGTGTGACGGCCTCGACATCGACTGCGGCGATGAGTTCGGGGCCGTTGTTGCGGACGCTGTTGACCAGCCGGGACACCTCCCGGATCTCGATGCGGTCCAGGTCGCCGTGCCCGCGCAGCAGGCCCTCGTCGACGGGGGCGTCCGGGTCCAGCCAGCGGTCCCAGTCCGCGGCGCTGATGGTCAGCGGCATCCGGTCATGGACGTCGGCCAGCTGGGCGGCCGAATCGGTGGTGATGATGGTGCAGCTGAGCAGCGGCCTGCTGTCCGGACCGGCATCCTTCGGCCGCCAGGTGGACCACAGCCCGGCCATGAACAGCGGCTCCCCGTCGGCGGCGTACATGTAGTAAGGGGTCTTGGCCGGTTTCTTGGCGGTGCCGGTGTCCGTGCCTGTCTGGATGCCGGGTTTCCACTCGTACCAGCCGTCCATCGGGACCAGGCAGCGCTTGTTCTTGGCCGACCCGCGGAAGGCCGGGGAGGTGGTCAGCGTCTCGGCGCGGGCGTTGATCAGCAGCGGACCCTTCTTGGTGTCCGGGGCGCCGTCGGGTCCGGCCTTGACCCAGGGCGGGATCAGACCCCAGCGCATGGACCGGATCCGGCGGGTCGACTCGTCGTCCGGTTCATCGTGGCGTTTCACCACGGTGCTGATGGTGGTGGTGGGGGCCACGTTGTAGTTGGGCTGCGAGGATTCGGTCCCCGCACTCTCATCGAGCGCCTTGATCTTCTCCGCCAACAGCGCCGGGTCGGTGGTCACCGCAAATCGCCCACACATACCAGGCAGGATAGAGGCTGTGAGTAACTGGCCGGCACCGTCGACATCCGCCCCCATCCACGCCACGGTGGCCGTTCCGGGTTCCAAGTCGCTGACCAACCGGGCCCTGGTGCTGGCCGCGCTGGCCTCCCCCAATGGCACCTCCACCATCAGCGGTGCGCTGCGCAGCCGCGACACCGATCTGATGATCGCCGCCGTGCAGACCCTCGGCCTCACCGTCGACGGGGCCGGCACCGAACTGTCGGTCGGCGGCGCCATCGCCCCGGCGGCCGGCAGCCGCATCGACTGCGGGCTGGCCGGCACCGTGCTGCGTTTCCTGCCGGCGGTGGCCGCGCTGAGCACCGCGACCGTCACCTTCGACGGGGACGAGCAGGCCCGGGCCCGGCCGATCGCCCCGCTGCTCGACGCGCTGCGCGGGCTGGGTGTGGCCATCGACGGCGACGGCCTGCCCTTCGACGTCCGCGGCCGCGGCGCGGTGGCCGGCGGCGAGGTGCGGATCGACGCGTCGGCGTCCTCGCAGTTCGTGTCCGGGCTGCTGCTGGCCGGGGCCACCTTCACCGACGGTCTGACCGTGCTGCACACCGGCGAGTCGGTGCCCTCGGCCCCGCACGTGTCGATGACGGTGTCGATGCTGCGCACCGCCGGCGTCACCGTCGACGCTCACGTGCCCAACCGCTGGCAGGTCTCCCCCGGCACCATCGCGGCCCGGCACTGGGCCATCGAACCGGACCTGTCGAACTCGGTGCCGTTCCTGGCCGCGGCCGCCGTCACCGCGGGTACGGTGCGCATCGAGCGCTGGCCCGCCGACAGCATCCAGCCCGCCGGGGACATCCTGGACCTGCTGAAGCGGGTGAACGTTGATGTCCGGCAGACGGATTCGCATCTGGAAGCCCAGGGCTCGGCGAGCTACGGCGGCATCGACATCGACCTGCACGACATCGGCGAGCTGGCGCCCTCGGTCGCGGCGTTGGCCGCGCTGGCCACCCCCGGGTCGGTGTCCACGCTGCGCGGCATCGCGCATCTGCGCGGCCACGAGACCGACCGGCTGGCGGCCCTGAGCGCGGAGATCAACGGCCTCGGCGGGCAGTGCACCGAGACCGCGGACGGCCTGCAGATCACCGCGACGCCACTGCGCGGCGGGGTCTGGAAGTCCTACGCCGATCACCGGATGGCCACCGCCGGCGCGATCATCGGGCTGCGGGTGCCGGGCGTGCAGGTCGAGGACATCGCCACCACCGCCAAGACGCTGCCGGACTTCCCGGGTATGTGGGCCGACATGCTGGGCGCGCGTTGAAATCTCGCGAGTACGACGAATCCGATGTCCGGGTGCGCCCGGGCAAGGGTTCGCGGCCCCGCACCAAGAACCGCCCCGATCACGCCGACGCCGCCGAGGCGATGGTCGTCACCGTCGACCGCGGCCGCTGGGGCTGCGCGCTGGGCGGTGACCCCGACCGCAATGTGACCGCCATGCGCGCCCGGGAATTGGGCCGCACCCCGATCGTGGTCGGTGACGAGGTCGACATCGTGGGTGATCTGTCCGGGCGCCCGGACACGCTGGCCCGGATCGTGCGCCGCGGTGAACGTCGAACCGTGTTGCGCCGCACCGCCGATGACACCGACCCGACCGAACGGGTGGTGGTGGCCAACGCCGATCAGTTGCTGATCGTGGTCGCGCTGGCCGATCCCCCGCCGCGCACCGGCTTCGTGGAGCGCGCGTTGATCGCCGCCTACACCGGCGGCCTGCGGCCGATCCTGTGCCTGACGAAATCCGATCTGGCGCCGCCGGAGCCGTTCGCCGCGCAGTTCGCCGAGCTGGACCTGCAGGTGGTCACGGCCGGGCGTGACGACCCGCTCGACGTGGTGGCCCCGCTGCTCACCGGCAAGGTGACCGTGCTGCTGGGACATTCCGGGGTGGGCAAGTCCACCCTGGTGAATCGACTGGTGCCCGACGCGGATCGGGCCACCGGATCGGTGACCGGCGTCGGCAAGGGCCGGCACACCTCCACCCAGTCGGTCGCGCTGCCGCTGCACGAATCCGGTTGGGTGATCGACACTCCGGGCATCCGGTCCTTCGGGCTGGCGCATGTGCAACCCGACGACGTGGTGCACGCCTTCTCCGACCTGTCCGAGATGGTCGACGAATGCCCAAGGGGCTGCGGCCATATGGGCCCGCCGGCCGACCCGGAGTGCGCGCTGGACACCCTCACCGGGCCGGCGGCGGCGCGGGTGGCGGCGGCCCGATTACTGCTGGCGACGCTGGCGGAGTCCGGGTACTGACGCGGCACGAACCTCACGAGAAGACGCCAATGGCCGCAAAACCTGGTGATTTTGCGGCCATTGGCGTCTGTTCGCGGTAGGTCAGGCGGCGACTGCGGCCTTGGCCTTCGGCCGACGCCAGCCACGCACGGTGGCGATCGCCGTCTGCAGGCCCCGGCGCTTGCCGGTGACCGGGTCGGTGACACCGAAGCCCTCGAGCTCTTCGAACATCCGCTCACTGCGCGTTTCGGGCGCATTGTCGCGGGTGTCCTTGAGGAAGCGGTCCGGCAGCGACAGCTTGGCGATGGTGCGCCAGCTCTTGCCGTACTGCACCAGGAACGGCCCGGTGGTGTAGGGCAGGTCGTACTTGTCGCACAGCGCGCGGACGCGCACCGAGATCTCCTTCAGCCGGTTGCTGGGCAGGTCCGGGTAAAGGTGGTGCTCGATCTGGTAGGACAGGTTGCCGCTCATGAAGTCCATGACGCGGCCGCCGCTGATGTTGGCGCTGCCCAGCATCTGACGCAGGTACCACTCGCCGCGACTCTCGCCCACCATGTCGGTCTTGGTGAACTTCTCTGCGCCGTCGGGGAAGTGGCCGCAGAAGATGATCGCGTTGGACCAGACGTTGCGGATGATGTTGGCCAGGATGTTGGCCTTCATCGTGGACTTGTAGGTCGCACCCGGGGACAGTGCCGTCAGCGCGGGCCACAGCACGTAGTCCTTGGTGACCTGCTGGCCGGCCTTGATGCCGAACTCCTTCACCCGCACCATGGTCGCCTTGCGGTCATCGCGGCCCATGAAGATCTTGCCGAGCTCCAGATGCTGCAGCCCGACACCCCATTCGAACAACGCCGCGAGCATGGTGTTGTAGAAGATGTTGAGCAGGTTCATGGGCTTCCACCGCTGATCGCGGGTGACGCGGATGAGGCCGTAGCCCACATCGTCATCCATGCCCAGGATGTTCGTGTACTTGTGATGCATGAAGTTGTGGGTGAACCGCCAGTGCTTGGAGGCACCACCCATATCCCACTCCCAGCTCGAGGAGTGGATCTCGGGATCGTTCATCCAATCCCACTGGCCATGCATGACGTTGTGGCCGATCTCCATGTTCTCGATGATCTTGGCCACGCCCAAAGTCGACGCTCCCGCCCACCAGAAGGCCCGCTTGGAGCTTCCGGCGAGCAACAGGCGGCCGATGATCTCCAGCGCGCGCTGACCGGCGATCGTCCGGCGGATGTAGCGCGAATCGCGCTCACCGCGCGACTCCTCGATGTCCTGTCGGATCGCGTCCAGCTCGGCACCTAGCGTTTCGATATCCGCTTCACTGAGGTGCGCGAACGCCGGTACGTCGGTAACTGCCATTTCTCGGCCCTCCTTTCCGTTGCTACGTTAGCGTAACCTACGCCACCGTAGGTTACCTGTCAGTAAATGTTATGCGTCCAACACGCAATCGCCGGACGCCGTGGTCACACAGGTCTGCACGCGCGTCCCCGGTTCGTGCTCCACCCCGGTCCGCAGGTCGCGCACGTGCCCCTCGACCAGACCCACCACACACGATTGACAGATACCCATCCGGCATCCGAACGGCATCTGGATGCCGGCGTCCTCGCCGGCCTCCATGATCGAGGTGGCGGCGTCGGCCTCCACGGTCTTGCCGCTGCGCTCGAAGCGAACCGTGCCGCCGGTGCCGTGCGGTGCGGCACGGCTGACGGCGAACCGCTCCAGATGCAACTGGGTACCCACACCGGCCTCGGCCCATACCCGCTCGGCGTCATTGAGCATGGCCTCCGGCCCGCAGGCCCAGGCCTGGCGGCCCTGCCAGTCCGGCACGACCTCGGCCAGCCGGGTCAGGTCCAGCCTGCCCTCGGTGCGGGTGGCGCGCAGGATCATCCGGTAGCCCGGATGCGCCTCGTGCAGGGCGGCCAACTCGGCGCCGAACATCACGTCGGACTCGGTCGGCGCGGAGTGCACGTGCACGATGTCGGTGATCTGGTCGTGCCGCTGCAGGGTGCGCAGCATGGACATGATCGGGGTGATCCCGGATCCCGCCGTCAGGAACAGCACCGAGGCCGGGGCCGGGTCGGGCATCACGAAGTTGCCCTGCGGTGCGGCCAGCCGGACGATGGTGCCCGGCTCCACCCCGCCGACCAGGTGGGTGGACAGGAAGCCCTCCGGCATCGCCTTCACCGTGATGGCGATGTTGCGGTCGCGCCTGCCCGCGTTGCCACGGGCCGGCGCCGAGGTCAGCGAGTAGGACCGCCAACGCCAGCGGCCGTCGACCAGCAGGCCGATGCCGACGTACTGCCCGGGCTCGTAATCCAGCGAGAAACCCCACCCCGGCTTGATGACCAGCGTGGCCGAATCCTCGGTCTCGCGCCGCACCTCGACCACCCGGCCACGCAGTTCGCGGGCCGACCACAGCGGGTTGGCCAGCTTCAGGTAGTCGTCGGGCAGCAGCGGGGTGGTGATCCGGCCGGCAATGGTGCGCAACGCATGCCAGCCGCGGTGGCGGTCTGCGCCCGCGATCTTCGGACGGACCGTCTCGGCCACTTTCGCCGAGGACTTCAATTCACTCTTCGCCACGCAACCTACGGTACCGTAACTTACGCGGGCGTAGTCAACTTCTGAGATCCGCCGGTGCGAGCTGCGTCACAGTAAATCCAGCAGGAAGGGCAACTCCTGCGGGGCATACCAGGCCAGGTCATGGTCCTGCGCGTCGCCCACAGCAAGCTCGGCGTCCTCATCACCGAGATCGGCCTCATCGATGCGGTCCACCGCGACGAGGACGGCCGATTCCGCCGCCGCGTTGTCCACGTAGGCGGCGATGACCTGGTCGATCGGGACCGGCGCGGACAACCGGACCACGGCGTCGTCGAGATCCGGGCGCAGAGTCACCGCGTCCTCGTCGCCGACGTCGACGACGAGCACCGCCCGCCGCGGCAGCAGCGAGCTCTCCCCCTCCCCGGCGAGCAGCCGCAGCGAGGCCAGCGCCGCCTCCCGCAGCGCGACCTCGGCCAGTTCCTCGTCATCGCCCTCGGCGTAGGACTCGCGCAGCGTCGGCGTCACCGCGAACGCCGTGCCGCTGCGGGCATGGATCAACCGGTCGGCGACCAGTTGCTGCAGCATGGTCAGGGTCGCCGGTATGTAGACACGCACCAGGCGAGATTAGCCCGGCGCACGCGCAGTCGGCGCCGCTGCGTCCTCGGAGTCGGGATCGACGTCGGGATCGGCGTCGGGGTCCTTCTGCACCGAGATGACGAAGTCGTCCCCGTGCGCGGTGACGCCGGCGATCACCGCGGAGTCCACCGCCTCCATCGCGTACCGGCGGCGCACCATCATCGGGTCCTGACGCAGATCCTTGACCAGCGCCACCGCCAGGCCGAGCATCACCAGCACGAACGGCAGGGCCGCCACGATGGTGATGGACTGCAGCCCGGTCAACGCATCCGAGCCGCCGACGAGCAGCATCACCGCGGCCACCGCCCCGGTCGCGACGCCCCAGAAGATGACGGTCTTGCGGTGCGGTTCGATGGTGCCACGCTCGGACAGCGAGCCCATCACGATCGAGGCCGCATCGGCGCCGGAGACGAAGAACACCGCGACCAGCAACATGACCACCACGGCCGACACCGTGGCCAGCGGGTAATCGGCCAGCAGTCCGAACAACTGCCCCTCGGTGGTGCCCTCCCCGGCCAGATTCGCACCGTCCTCCTGGGCCCGGATAGCCGCGCCGCCGAAGACGCAGAACCACACCAGCGACACCAGGCTGGGCACCATCAACACACCGGTGACGAACTGTCTGATGGTGCGCCCGCGCGAGATTCGCGCGATGAACATGCCGACGAACGGGGTCCAGGAGATCCACCAGGCCCAGTAGAAGATGGTCCACGAACCCAGCCAGGCCTCGGCCTCGGCGCCCTCGGCACCGGTGCGCGCCGCCATCATCGCCAGATCCTGGAAGTAGCTACCGATCGAGGTGGGTATCAGGTTCAGGATGAAAATGGTTGGCCCGACGATGAATACGAACGTGGCGAGCAGCAGTGCGAGCACCATGTTGATGTTCGACAGCCACTGGATGCCCTTCGCCACGCCCGATACCGCGGACAGCACGAAGGCACAGGTGAGTATCGCGATGATCCCGATCAACACCGCGTTGCCGGTCTCGCCGATGCCCCCGACGATCTGCAGGCCACTACGAATCTGCAAGGCGCCCAAGCCCAGTGAGGCCGCCGAACCGAACAGCGTGGCGAAGATGGCCAGCATGTCGATGACCTTGCCCCAGCCGCCGTGCACCCGGTCCCCCAGCAGCGGTTCGAAAGCCGCGCTGATCAACTGGAACCGGCCCTTGCGGTACACCCCGTAGGCGATGGCCAGCCCGACCACCGCGTAGATGGCCCACGGGTGCAGCGTCCAGTGGAACAGCGTGGTGGCCATGGCCGTCTGGATGGCGTCCGGGTTACCCTCGGCGCCGGTCCCCGGCGGCGGCGCCACCAGATGCGCCAGCGGTTCGGCCACCCCGAAGAACATCAGGCCGATGCCCATCCCCGCGCTGAACATCATGGCCACCCAGGACACCGTCCGGAATTCGGGCTCCTCGTCGTCGCGGCCGAGCGGGATGTTGCCGAACCGGCCGAGCGCGATCCACAGCACGAACAGCACGAAACCCGAAGCGGCCAGTGTGAACAACCATCCGGTGTTGGTCATCACCCAGCCCAGGGCGTTGCCCGACGCGGAGGCCAGGGCGGCGGTGTCGATGAACCCCCAGACCAGGAAGCCGACCGCGATGGCGGCGGTGACACCAAAGACCACCAGGTCCAGTCGGCGCTCCTTGACCAGTGCATCCTCATCGATCGGGACCTCGAGCACGGGGTGCGGGATGACGTCGAGCCCGGGTTCTTCGCTTCGCGAATGATTTGACATGGTCAACCCATCAGACCGTGATCGGCCGACCGAGTCAACCGCCGGCCCGCGCTCAGCGCGCCGATTCCAGCAGTTCGTCCAGGGATTCGCGCAGCAGGGACGGCAGCACCTCGACGTCGCTCATGGCGTCGCGGTCGGCGTGGATGCCGAAGTACAGCTGGCCGTTGTACGAGGTCACCGCGATCGCGAGGACCTGATTGGTGAGCAGCGGTGGCACCGCGTAGGACTCCAACAATTTGGTGCCCGCGATGTACATCTGCTTCTGTGCGCCCGGCACATTCGTGATCAGCAGATTGAATTGACGCGCCGAGAAAGTGGTGGCCACCCGGGTGCCCATCGCGTGCAGGGTCGGCGGGGCGAACCCGGACAACGTCACGATGGTGCGGGCGTCGACCAAACTGGCGGCGCTGGAATGTGATTCGGTGGCATGCGCGATCTGGGACAACCGCACCACCGCATTGCCCTCCCCGATCGGCAGGTCCACCAGGAACGGTGAGACCTCACTGATCGCCTGACCCGGTCCCGCCGAATCGATTTCGGCGTCCGGGTAGACCGAGTTGGGTGCCATCGCCCGCACCGTGGACGTCGCGGTCACCGGCTCGCCGCGGGACAGCAACCAGTTCCGCAGCGCTCCGGCCACCACCGCGAGCACCACATCGTTGACGTCGCAGTCGTAGCGGGCGCGCAGCGTGCGGTAGTCCTCCAGCCGGTGCGAGGCCACCGTGAACCGCCGGCTGCGCGACACCGTGGTGTTCAGCGGGCTGCTCGGGGCGGCGCCGCGGGCCAGGGTGCGCGCCATCCCGGCGAGCCGCCGCCCGACGTCCACCAGCGCCCCGGCGTTGGTGGCCACCTCCTCGACGGCCGAACGCACCACCGCCAGCTGCGCGGTGGGCCGGGTGATCCACTCTCCGACGGCGGCCAGCAACAACTCCGAGTCGCCGGGCTCGCGGGCCGGGATCCAGATGTCCTCACCGAACTCCGGTGGCTTCGCGGTGCGGTCGGCGATGACGTGCCCGATCTCCAGCGCCGACATTCCGTTCACAAGCGCCTGATGGGATTTGGTGTAGATGGCGATCCGGTTACCGGTCAGCCCCTCCACGATGTACATCTCCCACAGCGGCCGGGACCGGTCCATCGGCCGGGACCCGATCCGGGCGATCAGCTCGTGCAGCTGGCTGTCGCTGCCCGGCGACGGCAGCGCCGAGCGCCGGACGTGGTAGGTGATGTCGAAGTCGGGGTCGTCGATCCAGACCGGCCGGGCCAGGCCGAAACCGACCTCGCGGACCTTCTGCCGGTACCGCGGGATCTGCGGCAGCCGCTGCTCCACGGTGGCCAGCACCGTCTCGTAGCTCAGCCCGCCGCGCGGCTTGCGCACGATGGACAGTGAACCCACATACATCGGGGTGGAACTGTTCTCCAGCCGGTAGAACGCCGAGTCGGATGCCGACAACCTGGTCACCATCGAGACAGCATCCCCCTCACTCCTGCTGCGAACACCCGTCACCGTAGCCGGGAGTACCCGGTGCGCGCACGATGTGTGCATCCGGGCCCGTCGTGGCCGTGCGATCATCGAAGGGACTGTGCCTCTCCAGCAGCCGTTCCGCCCGTCCCGCTGTCCGCTGGAGTGCCTGTGTCCCGAGTATCAGACCCGTCCCACCGCCCCGTCGGCGCTGCCGGCCCGGTCGTCACGTCCCCGATCATCGACTACGAGCCGCCCGCCCGCGGCACCGCGCCAGGATCGTCGGCGCATCCGGCGACGCTGCGGCCCCGCCGTCCGCGCCCGCCGCGGCCGGCCGCCGTCCCCGGTGAGGCACCGGTGCCCCAGGCCGCGGTGCTGTTCGCCGACGCCGCGCTGCGCCGGGTGCTGGAGGTGGTGGACCGGCGGCGTCCGGCCGCCCAGCTGCGCGGGTTGCTGGCACCACCGTTGATCGACCTCGCGCAAACCCTGGCCCGGTCCCCGCAGCAGGGCGGGGCCGCCGTGCTGCGCCGGGTCCGGTTGCGCAGCATCGGCTGCAGTGCGGCGACCGACGATCCGGTGACCGTCGCCGAGGTGTTCGCCAGCTACACCCGCGGGTCGCGGGTGCGCGCGCTGGCCGCCCGGGTCGAACTGACCGGCGGGCGCTGGCAGCTGGTGGCGCTGCAGATCGGCTGAGTGCGGGTCAGCGCTTCTTGTTGCGGCGCGCGGCCTCGCGGCGTTCCTTGCGGGTGCCGCTGCCGGCCGGGGCCGACGCCCCGCCGGAGCGCTTGACCTCCGCGGAACCGTCCTCGGCCGGGCCCGAGTAGGTCAGCTTGGGCGCACCGCCCTCGCCGATGCCCTTGGCCTGGATGCCCGGGCGTTCCTTGGTGGCGACCTGGCCCTGGGCCTGAGCCTGCGTCTGGGCCGGGGCCTGCCCCTGTCCGGCCTTCGCGGCGGCCGCGGCGGCGAACTCGGCCAGCCCGGAGGCCATCGGCGTCACCGTCGGGGCGGTCGGGGCCGGCGCGGCCTCGACCGCAACGTTGAACAGGAAGCCGACCGACTCCTCCTTGAGACCGTCGAGCATGGCGACGAACATGTCGTAGCCCTCGCGCTGGTACTCCACCAGCGGGTCGCGCTGCGCCATCGCACGCAGGCCGATGCCCTCCTTGAGGTAGTCCATCTCGTAGAGGTGCTCACGCCACTTGCGGTCGATGACGTTGAGCAGCACGTTGCGCTCGAGCTGGCGCATCGCGCCCTCGCCGCCGATGGCGTCGATCTGCGCCTCGCGCTCGGCGTAGGCGCGCTCGGCGTCCTTGACCAGCGCGTCGAGCAGTTCGTCGCGGGTCAGCTCACCGGGCTCGCCGATGGCGTCGGAGTCGATCAGGTCGTGGTGGTCGATGCCCACCGGGTACAGCGCGCGCAGCGCCTCCCACAGCTTCTCCAGGTCCCAGTCCTCGGAGTAGCCCTCGGCCGTCGCCCCGTCCACGTAGGCGGTGATGACGTCGACCATCATGTCGTGCGCCTGCTGCTGGAGGTTCTCGCCCTCCAGGATCATCCGGCGTTCCTTGTAGATGACCGTGCGCTGCCGGTTCATCACCTCGTCGTACTTGAGGACGTTCTTGCGGACCTCGAAGTTCTGCTGCTCGACCTGGGTCTGCGCGCTCTTGATCGCGCGGGTCACCATCTTGGCCTCGATCGGCACATCCTCGGGCAGGTTGAGCCGGGTCAGCAGGGTCTCCAGCGTCGCGCCGTTGAAGCGCCGCATCAACTCATCCCCCAGGGACAGGTAGAAGCGGGACTCGCCCGGGTCGCCCTGGCGGCCGGAACGACCGCGCAGCTGGTTGTCGATGCGACGGGACTCGTGCCGCTCGGTGCCCAGCACGTACAGGCCGCCGGCGGCGATGACCTGCTCGGCCTCCTCCTTGGCCTCGGCCTTCATCGTGGCGACGGTGGACTCCCAGGCCGCCTCGTACTCCTCCGGCGTGGTGACCGGGTCCAGGCCCTGGTCCTTGAGCCGCTTGTCGGCCAGGAACTCGACGTTGCCGCCGAGCACGATGTCGGTACCGCGGCCGGCCATGTTGGTGGCCACGGTGATCGCCCCGCGCCGCCCGGCCTCGGCGATGATGTTCGCCTCCTGCTCGTGGTACTTGGCGTTGAGCACGTTGTGCGGGACGCGGCGCTTGGTGAACTGGCGGGACAGGTACTCCGAGCGCTCCACCGAGGTGGTGCCGATCAGGACCGGCTGGCCCTTCTCGTAGCGCTCCACCACGTCGTCGACGACCGCGATGTACTTGGCCTCTTCGGTCTTGTAGATCAGGTCGGACTGGTCGACGCGGACCATCGGCCGGTTGGTCGGGATCGGCACCACGCCCAGCTTGTAGATCTCGTGCAACTCGGACGCCTCGGTCTGGGCGGTACCGGTCATCCCGGCGAGCTTCTCGTAGAGCCGGAAGTAGTTCTGCAGGGTGATGGTGGCCAACGTCTGGTTCTCGGCCTTGATCTCGACGTGCTCCTTGGCCTCTATGGCCTGGTGCATGCCCTCGTTGTACCGCCGGCCGACCAGCACGCGGCCGGTGAACTCGTCGACGATGACGACCTCGCCGTTGCGGACGATGTAGTCCTTGTCGCGGATGAACAGCTCCTTGGCCTTCAGGCAGTTGTTCAGGTAGCTGACCAGCGGGGAGTTCGCGGCCTCGTAGAGGTTCTCGATGCCGAGCTGATCCTCGACGAACTCCACCCCGAGCTCGTGCACGCCGACGGTGCGCTTGCGCAGGTCCACCTCGTAGTGGACGTCCTTCTCCATGAGCGGCGCGATGCGGGCGAACTCGGCGTACCAGTGCGAGGCGCCGTCGGCCGGGCCGGAGATGATCAGCGGGGTGCGGGCCTCGTCGATGAGGATCGAGTCGACCTCGTCGACGATGGCGTAGTTGTGCCCGCGCTGCACCATCTCGGCCACCGAGTGGGCCATGTTGTCGCGCAGGTAGTCGAAGCCGAACTCGTTGTTGGTGCCGTACGTGATGTCCGCGGCGTAGGCGGCGCGGCGCTGGTCGGGGGTCAGCCCGGACAGGATGACGCCCACCTCCAGGCCGAGGAACCGGTGGATGCGGCCCATCTGCTCGCTGTCGCGCTTGGCCAGGTAGTCGTTGACGGTGACCAGGTGCACGCCCTTGCCGGACAGCGCGTTGAGGTAGGCGGGCAGCACACCGGTCAGGGTCTTGCCCTCACCGGTCTTCATCTCGGCGACGTTGCCGAAGTGCAGCGCCGCGCCACCCATCAGCTGAACCGGGAATGGCTTCTGGCCGAGCACCCGCCAGGCCGCCTCGCGGGCCACCGCGAACGCCTCGGGCAGCAGATCGTCGAGATCCTCCCCGCCGTCGATACGTTTACGGAACTCGTCGGTCTTGGCGCGCAGCTCCGCGTCTGACAGCTTCTCGACGTCGTCGGACAAGGTGTCCACATAGTCGGCGACCTTCTTGAGGCGCTTGACCATGCGGCCTTCACCGAGACGGAGCAACTTATCGAGCACGCTGTTTCCCCTGTGGGTTGATGAATAGAGTCGGCCGGTTCACACAGTGCTGTCCGGCCTGCCGACCATCCATCGTAGGCGACCCGTCGAGGTGACCGTCTGAAAGTCAGCTGCGAGCGGCGCGGGTGTCGCCCGGCCGGGCATGCAACGAGCCCCCGGCAGCACGCCGGGGGCTCGCGCACGGACCGGCTGACTAGGCCAGCCGGATGAGTCCGTAGTCATAGGCATGCCGGCGGTACACCACCGACGGGCGATCGGTCTCCTTGTCGTGGAACAGGAAGAAGTCGTGGCCGACGAGCTCCATCTCGTAGAGCGCGTCGTCGACGGTCATCGGGGTGGCCTCGTGGTCCTTGACACGCACGATGCGGCCGGGCTCGGGTTTGGGTTCGACCGCGAAGGGGTCGTGCGCGGAGGGCTCGTCGACCGCCGCCAGTTCCGCGGTGGCCTGATGGACCGAGACCGGCGTCTTGTCCCCGTAGTGGATCTTGCGGCGATCCTTGCTGCGACGCAACCGTGCTTCGAGTTTGCTTACCGCGGATTCGAGGGCCGCGTAGAAGCTGTCGGCACAGGCCTCGCCACGCACCACCGGGCCGCGCCCGCGTGCGGTGATCTCGACGTGCTGACAGTTCTTGCGCTGGCGCCGATTCTTCTCATGGTCGAGTTCGACATCGAACAGGTAGATGGTCCTGTCGAAGCGCTCGAGTCGCGCCAGCTTCTCGGCGACGTAGACCCGGAAATGGTCGGGAACCTCGACGTTGCGGCCCTTGACGACCACATCCGCGTTGAGCGCCGGCGCCTCGGCCGACGGGTCCCGATCCTCCATGACCATGGTGGAGCTGTTGGTTTCCACGGAATTCGTTGACATGCTTGACAACTCGTTTCTCTCGGAAGACGCACGCGCATCACGTGCCCGGTTTGTGAGTGATACGCCGGCGGCACGTCGCATGTCGCTGCGCCCGGCGGCGTCAGGTGTCGAGTAATCACCTCCTACCGCACTGGGGCAGTCCCGATTCCGCACGGGCGCCCGTCTCCCGGGTGCCGCCGTGAGGGTCACGGGGTCGTTGGTCCCGACGGTAGTCATGTTCACCAGAACGTGCCACCAATTTCGCCTACGTGTTTTTAGTTCTTCATCCGAGCGAAACAGTGCGGCCCGAAATCAGGCGTCGGCCAGCACCAACACCCCCTGCACCGATACCGCCGCGGTTTGCAGCGCACGGACCGACTCACCCGCCGTCGCCCCGGTGGTGACGATGTCGTCGACGATCAGCACCGGGCCGGCGACCGGCCGGACCACCCGGACCCGATCGGCCAGATTCCGCTGCCGGTCGGCCACCGAAAGCCCGACCGAATCCCGCGCGAAACCGGTCAGCCGCAGCGCCTGGACGACAGTGACGCCCGGGATGTCGGCCGTCGCCGCGGCCGCCACCCGGGTCACCGGGTCACCGCCGCGCCGGCGGGCCGCCGACCACCGGGTCGGGGCCGGCACCAGGGTCAGCGGGGCGGCCAGCAGGCCCCAGTCCAGCAGCCGGGTCAGTCCGAGGTGCAGCGCGCCGGCCAGCGGCGCCACCAGATCCGCGCGGCCGCGTTCCTTCACCGCCACGATCGCCCGGCGGCGGCCCGCGGCGTAGCGGCCCAGGGAGAACACCGGCACCCCGGGATCCAGCCGCGGGCTGACCAGCCGTGGTTCGGCGGCGCGGGCCACCAACTCCGCCGCGCAGCCGGCACACCACCGGGTGCCGGGTGCGTCGCAACCGCCGCAGGCCAGCGGCAGGATCAGGTCCAGCAGCACGACCGAAGTCTGCCCCCGGGCACCGACAGCTCGGTTTCGCCGGCAATGGACGATCACCGTTGCCATTACCGTTAGCATCTCGGCATGTTCGCGGGAAAACAGGCCATCGTCACCGGCGCCGGGTCCGGGATCGGTGCGGCGCTGTGCCGCGCGCTGGCCGCCGCCGGCGCCGAGGTGCTGTGCACCGACATCGACGAAGCCGCGGCCCGGGCCACCGCCGAATCGCTGGGTGCCCGCTGGCGCCGGCTCGACGTCACCGACGCGGCCGCCGTCGCCGACTGCGTCACCGAGATGACCGACCGGGCCGGCCGGCTCGATCTGATGTTCAACAACGCCGGCATCGCCTGGGGCGGGGACACCGAACTGCTGACCCTGGACCAGTGGAACGCGATCATCGACGTCAACATCCGCGGTGTGGTGCACGGGGTGGCCGCCGCCTACCCGGTGATGGTGCGCCAGGGGCACGGGCACATCGTGAACACCGCCTCGATGGCCGGGCTGGCCGCCGCCGGCCAGATCACCAGCTACGTGATGACCAAACACGCCGTCGTCGGGCTGTCGCTGGCGTTGCGCAGCGAGGCCGCCGGGCGCGGGGTCGGGGTGCTGGCGATCTGCCCGACCGCCGTCGAGACCCCCATCCTGGACAAGGGTGCGGTCGGCGGGTTCGTCGGCCGCGACTTCTACCGGATGGGCCAGCGCCGTGCGGATTTCGCGTCCGCCGACGATCTGGCCGCCGACACGTTGCGCGCCGTCGAACGCAACAAGGCGCTGCTGGTGTGGCCGCGGCAGGCCCGGATGGCCTGGCGGTTCGCCCGCTACGCGCCGGGGCTGCTGCAGCGCATGTCCATCGGGTTCGTCGCCCGCCAGCGCGCGGCGCAGGGGGCGCGCTGACTCAGCCGGGCAGTACCGGCTGGGCACCGGCGACCATCAACGGCCGGACCTCCGACCATGCCAGGTCGTCGTCCGCGGCCGACCCGGACAGCTGCAGCACGCCGCGCCGGTCGGCGATGTACACCGTCGACGGGTTGGCGGCAACGACGGTCACCGGGCCCTGGAGGTTGCCACTGGGCCCGTCGGAGTTCACCCCGTCGAGGTTCACGTAGGACACCGGATGGGATCCCTCGGTGCGGCTGACGACGATATCGTCACCGGTGCGCCAGGACAGCGAGACCGCCGTGGCACCCAGCCCGAACCCGAGCCGGCGCGGGTAGGTCAGTGCGTACTGCCCGCCCGGGGTCTGCTCCACCCCGGCCAGGATCACCTTGCCCTCGATCACCATCGCCGCGCGGGTGCCGTCGCGGGACAGCTGGAGTTCGGTGATGGCGCCGGGGAACTTGGCGGCCAGCGCGGTGGAGTCCACCGGGAGGCGGGCCGGCTGCCCGGACGCGGTCTCCTGCAGCACCCGGACCACGTTGACGCCGTCGACGACGACCCAGATGGCGTCGTCGAGCGACCAGCTGGGCCGGGTCAGGGTGCGCCCGTCCAGGGCCTGGCCCGCGTCGCCGCCGATCGGGCCGATCCACAGCGAGGAGGCCATGTCCGGCGCGCCGGCGCGCAGCACCATCACCGAGGCGACCTCACGGCCGGTACGCGACAACGCCGCCGACACCTGATCGGGCATCTGCCCGAACGGCCCGGCCACCCGCGGTGCACGCTGACCGTCCAGCGATACCAACGAACCACCCACCAGCGCATGCAATCCGGCGCCGGCACCGTCGGCCGCGCCCGGGTCGCTGGCCGCGACGTCGGCGGTGGTCCAGCCCTCGGCGAAGCGTTCGTCGAGCGGGGCGCCGTCCACCGTGATCACGTACGGGCCGTTGATGCCCGCCCGCGACAGCGTCCAGATGATCTGTGCGGCAATGAGTTGGCGGGTGTGCGGGTCGGTGCCGGACAGGTTCTCCAGTTCGATCCGGGCCCCGGAGTACCCGCGCCCGACCCCGGTCTTGCCACCGTCGGCACGGGTCACCGGCCCGCGCAGCCGCAACGGCGCCGCCAGCACATTGCGCACGGTGCGCGCCATCTCCGGCCGCGGCCCGGCGATCAGCTTGGTGACCAGTTCGGTGGCCAGCTGATCGGGATCCGAGACCGCGACATAGCGCGGGTCGGGCACCACGGTGCGGCCGGTGGGATCGGTGAAGTACAGGGTGTTGCGCTTGTAGGTCTGCTGGAACTGCTGCCAGTCCAGGAAGACTCCGTTGGGCAGCCGGTCGATGCGCCAGCCGCCGGGCGTCTTCACCAGCTCGATCGGGCCCGGGTCGGGCAGCGCGCCCTCGGCCGTCTCGAACACCCCGAGTTCGGACAGCGAGCCCAGGATGTCGGCCTGCATGCTCACCGTCACCCGGTCGGGCCGGCGCGTCTCGGTGAAGACCACCCGGTCGATCAGCAGTGCGCTGCCCGCGTCATCCCAACCGCGCGAGGCCGATTCGGTGAGGAACTGCCGCGCGGCCAGGTGCCGGTTGGCCGGATCGGCGGTGGCCTTGAGGAATTCGCGCAGCAGCACATCGGGCTCCATGCCCGGGGACGGGGTGGGCAGGCTCGGCGGCGCGGCGCGCTCGACGGTGCCGATGGCCTGCGGCGCCGAGGAGGTCGGCACCCCGGCGCAACCGGCGGCCAACACGGCGACGGCCAGCGCCGCACCCACGGTCGTGCGGACGTGTCTCATACGCCCTCGGCTTCCCGGTCGCGGCGCAGCACCCCGGAGTCGCGCAGCCGGGACTGCGGTCCGGTGGCCGCACCCGACACCCCGGCCGGCTTGAGCGGCAGCGGGCTGGTGGTCACCTTGTGTCCGCGCACCAACGGCAGGGTCAGCCGGAAACAGGCACCCTTGCCCGGTTCGCCCCAGGCCTCCAGGCGGCCCTGATGCAGCCGGGCGTCCTCGATACTGATGGCCAGTCCCAGCCCGGTGCCGCCGGAGCGGCGCACCCGCGACGGGTCCGACCGCCAGAACCGGCTGAACACCAGCTTCTCCTCACCGGGCCGCAGCCCGACCCCGTGATCGCGGACGGTGACCGCCACGGTGTCCTCGTCGGCGGCCATCCGGATCTCGACCGGTTTGTGTTCGGCGTGGTCGATGGCGTTGGCGATCAGATTGCGCAGGATGCGTTCCACCCGGCGCGGGTCGACCTCGGCGATCACCCCGTCCGACGGCATGTCCACCTCCAGCGCCACCGCGGCGTCGGCGGCCAGGTGCCCGACGTTGTCCAGGGCGCTCTGCACGGTGGAGCGCAGGTCGACCGCCTCCACCGCCAGTTCGGCGACACCGGCGTCGTGCCGGGAGATCTCCAGCAGATCGGCCAGCAGGGTCTCGAACCGGTCGAGTTCGTTGACCATCAACTCGGTGGACCGGCGCAGCGCCGGGTCGGGGTCCTCAGCCGAATCGTGGATGTGGTCGTGGATCAGGTCGGCGGCCATCCGCACGGTGGTCAGCGGGGTGCGCAACTCGTGGCTGACGTCGGAGGTGAACCGGCGCTGCAGGTTGCCGAACTCCTCCAGGTTGGTGATCTGGCGGGACAGGCTCTCGGCCATATCGTTGAACGACACCGCCAGCCGGGCCATATCGTCCTCGCCGCGCACCGGCATGCGCTCGGTCAGGTGCCCCTCGGCGAAGCGTTCGGCGATCCGGGACGCCGAGCGCACCGGCAACACGATCTGGCGGGCCACCAGCAGCGCGATCGCGGCGAGCAGACCGAGCAGCACCACACCGCCGGTCGCCATCGTGCCGCGCACCAGCGCGATGGTGGACTCCTCGTTGTTCAACGGAAAAATCAGGTACAGCTCAAGATTGGTGACCGAGGAGGTCGACGACCCGGTGGGGCTGCCGACGATCAGCGCGGGCCCGGAGAACCCGTCGGTGTGCACGGCCGCGTACTGGTAGCTGACCTGCCCGGCCTTGACGAAGTCGCGCAGCGCCTCCGGCACCTGCTGCACCGGGCCGGCCGAGGTGGCCGCGCGGGGCCCGTCACCGGGCACCACCAGGACGGCGTCGAACGCGCCGGCCAGACCGGATCCGGCGTCGGCCTTGCGGTCGATGAGGGTGTTACGGGCCAGCTGCAGGCTGGCGTCCAACGAGCGGGCCTCCTCGCCGGAGACGATCCCGCTGACGGTGCCGCGGGCCTGCTCGATGGCCTCGGTGGCCGCGCGGACCTTCACCTCCAGGATGCGGTCGGTGATCTGGCTGGTCAGCACGAAGCCGAGCACCAGGATGACGGCCAGCGACAGGCCGAGCGTCAGGGACACCACGCGCAGCTGCAGCGAGCGGCGCCAGGCGAAACTGATGGCGCGGCCGATCGCCCCCAGCCCACGCAGCATCGGCGACGGGCCGCGGAACCGGCCACGGGCACGGCGTCGCGAGCCCCAGATCACGCGCGCCGCCCGACCGTGGACGGACCGATCACGGAGGTCCGGCCTTGTATCCCACTCCTCGAACGGTCAGCACCACCTGCGGGTTCTCCGGGTCGGTCTCGACCTTCGCCCGCAACCGCTGGACGTGGACGTTCACCAACCGGGTGTCGGCCGGATGGCGGTAGCCCCAGACCTGCTCGAGCAGCACATCACGAGTGAACACCTGACGCGGTTTACGCGCCAGCGCCACCAGCAGATCGAACTCCAGCGGGGTCAGCGAGATCTGCTCACCGGCGCGGGTGACCTTGTGGGCGGGCACGTCGATGTCGATGTCGTGGATGGACAGCATCTCGGCGGGCTCGTCGTCGTTACGCCGCAGCCGGGCCCGCACCCGGGCGACCAGTTCCTTGGGCTTGAACGGCTTCATGACGTAGTCGTCGGCGCCGGACTCCAGGCCCAGCACCACGTCGACCGTGTCGGTCTTGGCGGTCAGCATCACGATGGGCACACCTGAGTCGGCGCGCAGCACCCGGCACACGTCGATGCCGTTCATGCCGGGCAGCATCAGATCGAGCAGCACCAGATCGGGCCGCAGTTCACGCACGGCGGTGAGCGCCTGGCTGCCGTCGCCGATGACGGCGGTGTCGAAACCCTCCCCACGCAGCACGATGGTGAGCATCTCGGCCAGCGAGGGGTCGTCGTCGACGACCAGGATCCGTTGCCTCATGGTGACCATGGTGTCACCACAAGGCGGTAAAACCCGGGTGCCACACGCGGGTGTCGTCGTTTGGGCTCGATGACGACGGCCACAGTGGGGTGCGCGGTCTACAGCCGCCGGGCCAGCGCGGCCGGGTCGCTGTCCGGCGGCACCACCACCCAGTCCCCCGCCCACTTCGCGGCGGCCAGACCGGCATACGCGGCGGCGGTGCGCTGCTGCAGCCCGCGGTCACGTTCGTAGGCGTCGCGGGCGCGGTCGACTTCCCGCTCGGCGCGCCGGCGGGCCCGCTGTTCGGCCAGCTCAACCGAAACGTCGAGCAGCAGTTGGTGATCCGGTTTGGGCAGCCCGAACCGATCGAACTCCAGGGCGTACACCCACCGCACCACCTCCCCGTCGATGCCCTGGTTCAGCCGGGCGGCGCTGTAGGCGGCGTTGGAGGCGACGTAGCGGTCCAGGATCACCACATCGTGGGTGCGCTGCAGGTCCTCGATGTCGGCCTTGGCTCCGGCCCGGTCCAGGGCGAACAGGGTGGCCATGGCGTACACCGAATCGGCCAGGTCGCCGTGCGCGCCGTGCAGCGCCTCGGCCGCCAGGTCTGCGTGCACCGACGCGCCGTAGCGCGGGAAAGCCAGTGTGATGACCGTCTTCTGATCGGCCTCGAACGCCGCGCGCAGCCCCTCGGTCAGGGTGCGTTTGCCGGCCCCGTCCAGGCCTTCGATCACGATGAGCACCCAGCGAGCCTAGCGGCCGGTGAGTCCAGTCCCCGACGATCCAGCCGAGCCCGGTCAGCCCGACCATGGCGAGCGGCAGCATCCCGGTGACACCGGCCATGCCGGTGGCCGCCGCGAGCACGCCGACGGGGCCACCCGCAGCGTCCGGTCGATCACCGCCAGGGCGTCGCGGTGACGTCCCGCGTCACCCAGCAGACTCGCGCAGGCATATTGCGCCAGAGGCGAATCGGGTTTGCCGTGACGGCGTGGTAGGCCTGCGCGAGCCGGGCATGTTCGCCGTCGGCCGCCGGAGCGCTCACGCCATATCCCCCTTCACCACACGGTGTCCCGCGCCCCCACCGCCCTCCGCCAGTTGATCACCCGCGCCGGCTCGTGTCAGAACTGTCCGCAGTTCGGCACCGTGGGTACGCGATTGAACCGGTCGGCGATCCACTGGAGAGCCGGTTCCCCGTCGACCGCCATCGGCAGCGCGTGGTTGATGACCAGCTTGTTGAAGATCGGCGGTCCCTCGTTGGTGCGGAACTCGACATCGCCGCCCTTGGCGCACCAGTCCTTGCCGAGTTGCACCACCGGCGCGTACGGCACCAACGGGTCGTAGCGGTTGCTGTTGAGCAACACCGGCGCATTGGGTTTCAGCGTGCCGAGCTTCTGCAGATCGAAGATCCCGCGGAACTGCGGATCGGTCAGCAGCTCCGGGATCGGATGGTTGAAGTAGGGCTGCAGGTGCCGGAACATGAACTTCACGACCGTCTCCCCGACGCACTGATCCCGGGTCTTGTCGACGAAGTCCAGTCCGCGTGGAGTGAGCAGCGCCCGGATCTTGGGCTCGGCCTCCGGATAGGACTGCATCACACTGTTGAGCGCGTAGCCGATTACGCCGACCAGCGCGCTGCCGTCGGCGTAAGGGATCAGGTCGACGAGGTCGGCCGGTGGGGCGCCGGCGTAGGTACCGACCACATCGAGCTCGGGGGCGTACGCGACGGCCAGTTCGGCGGCCGAGGCTGCCGCGCCGCCGCCCTGGGAGTAGCCCCAGAAGGCCACCGGCCCATCGGGTGCCAGGGAGGTGCCCGGCAGCTTGCGGGCCGCACGCGCCGCGTCGAGCATCGCGTGCCCCTGCGAGAGTCGGTTGACGTAGGTATGCGTCGTGCCGATGGTGCCCAGACCCTCGTAGTCGGTCATCACGACCGCGAATCCGCGGTTCACCATGGTGTTCACGAACCCGGACTCGTAGTTGACCATGATGTCCAGATACGGCGACCAGTGGATGCCCTGGTTGAACTGACGTGACGGCGCACACTGGTCCCCCTGACCCTGAGTGCCGGGCCCGAACACGATCAGCGGTCGCGGGCCCTGTCCGGGCCAGGCGTTGAACGGCTCGAAATAGGTGCCGGTCACCACATTCGGGTTACCGCGACCATCGGTGCTGCGGTACATGACGCGGGTGCCGGTGGCATTGATCCTGCCGACCTGACCGGACGGTTCGATCACCAACCGGGACGGCTCGGCGCGGACCAGGCCCCCGGGTGGGACGTCCGGCAACGGATTCGGTGGCGTGTAGAACTCGGTGTATTCGTCCTCGTTGTAGTACGGGTACCAGTCATCGGCCTGCGCCAAACCGCTTGTGAGACAACTGATGACAAACCCGATAGACATCACGACAAGAACAGCCCCGGCCCGTTTCACCACGGGACAGTAACAAACGGATTGCCGAATGGCCACGAATCCATCACGTGTCGGATGTGGTTCGAGATGTAATGCGACCTGATCGGGCCGGCGCGCTCAGCCGATGCTGGTCGCCTGCAGAACCAACGTCGCCTGTCCGCGGTCCAGGAAGGCGTAGGTGCTCGTCACCTCGGAGGAGAAACCGGCGTCGAGAAGTTCGCCGGTGAGGAACGGACCGGCCGGCACCTCGGCCGAAAGCGCGTCCTGTACCTGGGGGCGCCGGCCGGTGTCGGTGGGCTCGAACTGAGCCGCCATCGCGTCGGCGACCGCCGGGCTCAACCGGACGACGGCGTCGGTCCAGACCACCGCCGAAGGCCCGTCGGTGGGCTCACCCCACTGCAGCCAGGCCACCGACTCCGGCGCCCCGACGCCCGGGAACACCTCGACCAGACCGGCGATGTCGTGGCGCAGCTCCGTCGGCGGTGCGGCATCGGCGGGGTCGACGTCCGGCGAAATGTCCTGGGACGCACCCGAACAGCCGATCGCCACGGCGGCACACAGTGCCGCCGTGGCGATTACAGACAGATTCCGCACACTGATCAGTAGCGGTAGTGCTCCGGCTTGTACGGGCCCTCGACGTCGACGCCGATGTACTCGGCCTGCTCCTTGGTGAGCTTGGTGAGCGTGCCACCGAGCGCCTCGACGTGGATCTTGGCGACCTTCTCGTCGAGGTGCTTGGCGAGGCGGTACACCTCGTTGTCGTATTCGTCGTTCTTGGTCCACAGCTCGATCTGCGCGATCACCTGGTTGGAGAAGCTGTTGCTCATCACGAACGAGGGGTGCCCGGTCGCGTTGCCCAGGTTCAGCAGCCGGCCCTCGGACAGCAGGATGATCGACTTGCCGGTGTCACCGAACGTCCACTCATCGACCTGCGGCTTGATGTTGATCCGGGTGGCGCCGGATCGCTCCAAGGCGGCGATGTCGATCTCGTTGTCGAAGTGGCCGATGTTGCCCAGGATGGAGTGATCCTTCATCGCCTTCATGTGCTCGAGGGTGATGATGTCCTTGTTACCGGTGGAGGTGATCACGATGTCGGCGGTACCGATCGCCTGCTCGACGGTCACCACGTCGTAACCGTCCATCAGCGCCTGCAGCGCGTTGATCGGGTCGATCTCGGTGACCTGCACGCGCGCGCCCTGGCCGGCCAGCGACTCGGCGCAGCCCTTGCCGACGTCGCCGTAGCCGCAGATCAGCACCTTCTTGCCACCGATGAGGGCGTCGGTGCCGCGGTTGATGCCGTCGATCAGCGAGTGCCGGGTGCCGTACTTGTTGTCGAACTTGCTCTTGGTGACCGAGTCGTTGACGTTGATCGCCGGGAAGGCCAGCTCACCGGCGGCGGCGAACTGGTACAGCCGCAGCACACCGGTGGTGGTCTCCTCGGTGACACCCTTGACCGACTCGGCGATCTTGGTCCACTTGTCCTTGCTCTTCTCGAAGCCGGCGCGGACCAGAGCCAGGAAGACCTTCCATTCGGCGGAGTCGTCGTCCTCGGCGGGCGGCACGACGCCGGCCTTCTCGTACTGCGCGCCGCGCAGCACCAGCATGGTGGCGTCGCCACCGTCGTCGAGGATCATGTTGGCCGGCTCGCCGTCCCAGGTGAGCATCTGCTCGGCGGCCCACCAGTACTCCTCCAGCGTCTCGCCCTTCCAGGCGAAGACCGGGGTGCCCTTGGGCTCCTCCGGGGTGCCGTTCGGGCCGACCACGACAGCCGCGGCGGCATGGTCCTGGGTGGAGAAGATGTTGCAGGAGGCCCAGCGCACCTCGGCACCGAGGGCGGTCAGGGTCTCGATCAGCACGGCGGTCTGCACCGTCATGTGCAGCGAGCCGGAGATGCGCGCACCCTTGAGCGGCTGCACGTCGTGGTATTCGCGGCGCAGCGCCATCAGGCCGGGCATCTCGTGCTCGGCGAGGCGGATCTCCTTGCGGCCGAACTCGGCCAGGGAAAGGTCGGCGACCTTGTAGTCGATGCCGTTGCGTACGTCGGCGGTCAACTCAGTCATGTGGATAGAGCCCCTTTGTGTCATCGTTGTCGAACAGGCCTTCAACAGGCTGTGCCTTGGAGCGCACTGCTGTGCGCACGTGACACCGGCGGCCTGCGGGCTCGCGGGACAGGCGCTTGTTCAGCGCTCTGCCAGCTACCGGGTGTCTATGACACCGTACCGTTCGGCGAACGGCGTCATGAGCCTAGCCAAATCCATGGCCACGTCGTGGTCGGCTTCCGGGGGCATCGAGACGTAGCTCATGGCCAGCCGGACGATGGCCCGGGCCAGCACCCCGGAGTCCTCGTCGGAGGCCTTCATCCAGCTGTCCTGGAAGGTCCCGGTGAGGCGCTGCGAGCACCGCGTGATGATCGGGCCGCTGCCGGTGGTGATGATCTGCAGCAGATCCGGTTTTGCCTCCCCGCTGAGCAGGGAGATGACCAGCGGGTCGGAGGCCGACTCGGCGAAGAACGCCCGGAACCCCTCCAGGAAGGCGTCGTAGACGTGCCCGACGTTGTTGTTGATCGCCTGGTCCACCGCGTCGACCAGGCGGTCGGCCAACCGCAGCGCGTAACCCTCGGCCAGGCCCTGCCGGGAACCGAACTCGTTGTAGATGGTCTGCCGGCTGATCCCGGCCGCGCGGGCCACATCGGTGAGGGTGATCGAGGACCAGTCCCGCGCCAGCAGCATCTCGCGCATACCGTCGAGAATCGAGTCCCGCAGCAGCACCCGCGAGGCCTCGGCGTACGGCACACGCGCTGCCGTGCGCCGGGGTGCGGGTCCGCTCATAGCCGCGACCCTATAACTTCGCCACGCCGAGTTCGCGCCGACTCGATGACGGGTGCTCGAGGCCGCCTGATCCCGCGCGGGCGGGGTCACGGCCGGGCGATCTCGACCATGTCGAAGTCGGACTTCGCCGCGCCGCAGTCCGGGCAGCTCCAGTCCTCGGGGATGTCGGCCCACCGGGTGCCCGGGGCGATCCCGTCCTCCGGCCAACCCTTGGCCTCGTCGTACTCGAATCCGCACTGCACGCACACGAACAGCTTGTAGTCGGTCTCGCTCATCGGGATGCCTCCTCGTTGACTTTCTCGAAGTCGACCTTCTCGCGGACCGCGCAGTCCGGGCAGCACCAGTCGTCGGGCACCTCGGCCCATGCCGTGCCGGCCGGAAAGCCTTCGCGCGGAGCGCCTTTGGCTTCGTCGTAGATGTAGTCGCAGCCGGGGCATCTGAAGGCACTCACGGGCTCAGGCCTTCTGCTCTTCGCGCGAGCGCTCATCGCCGTTTCCGTACTTGGCCAGCACCCGCTCGCGCACCCGCGGGTGGATGTTCACCCGGTTGATGTCCCCGCCGTAGTGCGCCAACACCCGGTGGTCCATCACCCTGCGCCACAGCGGCGGGAAGTAGGTCAGCCCGATCATCGAGGCGTAACCGCTGGGCAGGTTCGGGGCACCGGAGATGCTGCGCAGGGTCTGGTAGCGCCGCGTCGGGTTGGCGTGGTGATCGCTGTGCCGCTGCAGGTGGTACAGGAACAGGTTGGTGACGATGTGGTCGGAGTTCCAGCTGTGCACCGGGGCGCACCGCTCGTACCGCCCGCTGTCCAGCTTCTGCCGCAGCAGGCCGTAGTGCTCCAGGTAGTTCACCGTCTCCAGCAGGGCAAAGCCGTAGATCGCCGAGATGAGCATGAACGGGATGACACCGAGACCGAAGACCGCGATCAGCGCGCCCCACAGCACCACCGACATGGCCCAGGCGTTGAGCACATCGTTGGACCAGTGCCAGGTGGGCTTGCCGGCCCGCTCCAGCCGCTTGGCCTCCAGCTCCCAGGAGGACTTCAGGCTGCCCCACACGCTGCGCGGCAGGAACTCCCAGAAGGTCTCGCCGAAGCGCGCGGACGCCGGATCCTCCGGGGTGGCGACGCGGACATGGTGGCCGCGGTTGTGCTCGATGTAGAAGTGCCCGTACCAGGTCTGAGCCAGGGTGATCTTGGACAGCCAGCGCTCCAGATCGTCCTTCTTGTGCCCCATCTCGTGGGCGGTGTTGATCCCGACGCCGCCGAGCACGCCGACCGAGAGTGCCAAACCGATCTTGGCCGGCCAGCTCAGGGGGCCGTCATAGCCCAGCCAGCCGAGGTCCGAGGCGGTGAAGGCGTAGGCACCGAAGGCGACACTGGCGTACTGGAACGGGATGTACAGGTAGGTGCAGTACCGGTAGTACTTGTCGTTCTCCAGCTGCTCCATCAACTCGTCGGGCGGGTTCTGACCATCCGGGCCGAACTTCAGGTCGAGGATCGGCAGCAACACGTAGACCAGCAGCGGGCCGATCCAGAACAGCACCTGCGAGGCGGTCTGCCAACCCCACTGGTTCATCGCCCAGACCACCGGCAGGACCACGAACAGCGCCGTCGGCGGGATCAGCCCCATCAGCCACAGGTACCGCTTGCGGTCCCGCCATTCGATTGCCGGCGCGTTCGCGTCCGCATCCATGTGCGTCGTCATCCGTCGCAACCTCCTGTGAGTGCCATCACTGCTGGTGTTGACTATAGAGGCAGCTTTGTCGCGTGTCTAGACAAAACTAGATGTTTTGTAAAAAGTGCTGGACGCGCGGCGGCGCGGCTCCTGCGCCCACGGCGCGAAACTGCGAGTACGCCACCCCGGGCGCAGTCGGCGAGACAGCCGCTAGAGTCCGACGGTCACCCGGAACAGCCGGGCCGGCTCGTCGGCCAGCAGCCGCACCGGACCATCGTCGGCGGCCACCCAGGCCGCGTCGCCGCGGGCCAGCGACACCGCGCCGGCCGCGGACTGCACCTTCACCACGCCCTCGATGCACAGCAGCACCTGCGGACCGGGGTGCTCGGCCGGCGCGTCGATCTCGCGGCCGACGTACTCGTCGGTGACCTGCAGCACCGACACCGCGAATTCCGCGGCCGGGGTGTCATACACCAGTTCCAGCCCGTCGCGGGTCGAGCGCGCCACGATCGGGGCATCGTCGGCCGGGGTGAAGTCGAGCACCCGCAGCAACTCCGGCACATCGACGTGCTTGGGCGTCAGCCCGCCGCGTAAAACGTTGTCGGAGTTCGCCATCACCTCGAAGCCGATGCCGTGCAGATAGGCGTGCAGGTTCCCGGCGGGCAGGTAGATGCCCTCCCCCGGCGCCAAGGTGATCCGGTTCAGCAGCATCGCCGCCAGCACCCCGGCGTCACCGGGATAGCGCTCGCCGAGTTCCAGGATGGTCTTGGCCTCGGCCTGGAAAGTCGTCTCCCCCGAACGGATGTAGTTGATCGCACCGTCGAGCACCGAGGGCACCAGCACATCGAGATCGGGCTGCGGGAAGGTGATCCAGGTGGTGAACAGCGCGCGCAGGCCGTCGGCGTCGGACTGTCCCTGCAGCAGCGTGATGAACGGGCCCAGGCCGGGCACCGCCAGCGCCTGCATGAACTCCACGCTGCGCGCGGCCGGCCGGAAACCGGCCAGCGCCTCGAATTGCCCCAGTGCCACAATGAGTTCCGGCTTGTGACTGGAGTCGCGGTAGTTACGGGTCGGCGCGGCCACCGGGATGCCGAGGCGCTCCTCCTGCTCGAACCCGTGCACCGCCTGCTGGCTGCTGGGGTGCGCCTGCAGCGACAGCGGCTCGTCGGCGGCGAGGACCTTGGCCAAAAACGGCAGCGCGTCGCCGAAGCGCTCCCGAGAGGCGGCGCCGAGTTGGGCGGCCGGATCCTCGGTGATCATCTGCAGCAGCGACACCTCGCCGTCGTCGGTCGCGCAGTGCGCCGAATCCCCCGGGTGCGCGCCGAGCCACAGCTCCGCCTCGGGATGCTGTGTCGGACTTGATCTTCCGGTGAAATCCGCGATCGCGGTACGCGATCCCCAGGCGTATTTGCGGATGGCTCCACGGAGCAGGTTCACGCTCTCAACCTCGCGCCAGTCGTAGGTACACGGCCGTCATCTCCAACCGCACCGCCACCGTGGCCAGCTGCTGCTCGGGACGCACACCGCTGATCGTGGTGGCCATGTCGGGCACATCGTCGGCACTGACCACGTCCAGGTCGGCGAACCCCTCGGTCCGGGTGACCACCATCGGCCGTTGTTCATCCGAGGTCAGCACCACGGTGCGGGTCCGGGACGGCAACGGGCCGTCGAGTTCCTCGTCATGGAACAGTGCGGTCTCGTAGTCGACCGGTGCGGCGTCCATCCGGCTCAGCGCGGCCAGCGCGTCGGAGAGCCCGACCGCCGCAACGACCTGGCGGGCGACCCGCAACAGCACCGCGGCGCTGTGCTGCGCCAGGGCCAGCGTCGCCTCGCTGTCGCCGGCCAGCACCACCTCACGCCCGGCCATCCGGTCGGCCAGGCTCTTGGCCGGATTGGTGAACAGTTCGCGGCCGGCGCTGTTGCGCATGGCCTCGGCGTCCAATTCGTCGGCCAGCGCACCGATGTCGACCCGGACGCCGCCCCCGACGCCGGCCAGCACCGCCAGCCCGGCGGCCAGGTAGCGGGTCAGGCCGAATTCCTCGGGCACCGGTAACCGCGGCGCCAGCACGGCGGCCCGGCCGGCGGTCACCTCGCGCAGCGGCCCCTCGTGCGGGGCGACCACGACGACACGCGCACCGCGGCGCACACCGGTCGCCGCGGCCGAGACCAGCACCGGGTTCCCCGCGTCGGCCCCGGCCACCACGACGACGTCCAGCGCACCGGTCCACGGCGGCAGCTCGGTGGCCACCACGATGGGGACCGCGCTGGACGGGCCGAGCGCCGCGGCCAGCAGGGAGCCGGCGGCGCGGGCGGGCCCGCCCTCGGCGATCCAGATCAGGGTGCGGGGCGGGACGTCGGCGCGCAGCGGATCCAGCGCGCCCTCGTCGACGGCAGCCGCGGTGGCCCGCACCTGGGCGCCCGCCATCGCCGCCGCCCGCAACAAACCATCCCGGTCGGCAGCCAGCAGCCCCTCGACGTCGTCGAGGTCGATGGTGGCGGCCCGGGGGGTCATGGCGTGGGCTCGCTACGCGCGGCGATCAGATCCGCCACCTGCCCCACCACCTCGTCGACCTCTTCGCTGGTGCGGGCCTCCACGTTGAGCCGCAGCAGCGGTTCGGTATTGGAGGTCCGCAGGTTGAACCAGCGGCCATCGCCGAGGTCGACGGTGACGCCGTCGAGGTGGTCCAAAGACTGGATGCGGCTGCCGAAGTCGGTGAGCACGGCATCCACGCAGGCCGGGGCGTCGGCGACGGTGAAGTTGATCTCGCCGGAGGCCTCGTAGCGCTGGTAGTCGGCCATCATCTCCGACAGCGGGCGTTGCTGTTCGCCGAGCGCGGCCAGCACGTGCAGCGCGGCCAGCATGCCCGAGTCCGCACCCCAGAAGTCGCGGAAGTAGTAGTGCGCGGAGTGCTCGCCGCCGAAGATCG
The DNA here is from genome assembly GCA_900078775.1 of Mycolicibacterium aurum. GTDB lineage: Bacteria > Actinomycetota > Actinomycetes > Mycobacteriales > Mycobacteriaceae > Mycobacterium > Mycobacterium aurum_A. The sequence continues at coordinate 445,802 of LT549889.1, read as the reverse complement.
CCCCGGTCTCGGCCATCAGCCCCTTGATGTAGGAGTGGCCGACCCGGGAACGCACCGCGGTGCCGCCGCGCTCGGTGATCAGTTCGGGCACCGCCCGCGAGGTGATCAGGTTGTGGATCACCGTGCCGCCGATCTCGCGGCCGAGTTCGCGGGCGGCCACCAGCGCGGTCACCGCCGACGGGGACACCGGCACACCCAGTTCGTCGACCACGAAACAGCGGTCGGCGTCGCCGTCGAAGGCCAGCCCGATATCGGCTCCGGTCTCGACCACATGGCGCTGCAGGTCGACCAGGTTGGCCGGGTCCAGCGGGTTGGCCTCGTGGTTGGGGAAGGTGCCGTCGAGTTCGAAATACAGCGGCAGCAGCGTGATTCCACCGATGGCGCCCAGCACCGCGGGGGTGGTGTGCCCGCCCATCCCGTTGCCGGCGTCGACGGCCACCCGCAGCGGGCGCAGCTGAGCCAGGTCCACCAGGGAGCGCAGAAACTCGCCGTACTCGGCGAGCACGTCCCGGTCGGTGACGGTGCCGGCCGGCCCGTCGTGGGCCGGCACCCCGTCGATGACCTCGCCGCTGATGACGGTCAGTCCGCTCTCCTTGCCCACCGGCTTGGCACCGGCGCGGCACAGCTTGATGCCGTTGTAGGCGGCCGGGTTGTGGCTGGCGGTGAACATCGCGCCCGGGCAGTCCAGCAGCCCGGAGGCGAAGTACAACTGGTCGGTCGAGGCGAGCCCGATCCGCACCACGTCCAGCCCCTGGGCCACGACCCCCTCGGCGAAGGCGTTCGACAGCGCCGGGGAGCTGGCCCGCATATCGTGCCCGATCACGACGGTGGTCACCGGCTCCTGCCCGCCGGACCGTTCGTCGCGGACCAGCCGGGCGAACGCGCCGCCGACGTCACGGACGAAGGCCTCGTCGATCTGGTCTCCGACCAGGCCCCGGACGTCGTAGGCCTTGATGACAGCGTGGACAGCCTCAGCGGGCCGAGACATGGCTCTCCTCGCTCTCTGTGTTACGGGGAATACGGGACTGCTCTGGCCCACTCAGCCTAGTGTCTCGCCACGTCCGCCGTCGGGGGTCCCATGACCTACGTCGGGAACCGGACAGGACCGCACCGCGGTGGCCGCACGCGCCGACGACCAGCAGGGCTATTCGGCGCCGGATTCGGGATCCGGCAGCACCCGCAGGTGGCCGCGGCGCCGCCCGTTGGGTTCGGGACGACGAGCCGGGGCGCCATCAGCGATCCGCCGGCTGCGCCGGTGGCCGGATCGGAGAATCCGGCGGTCACGCCGTTGACCATCGTCTGCGCCCCGTCGCGGCCCTCGCGGACCGCGTCGGCCAGCGCGACCAGATCGTCTTCATCGGGATGGGTCGGCAACGGACCCGCGTGACGGACCAACTCCCAGCCGCGAGGCGCGGTGATCCGGCCGGCGTGCACGACGCACAGGTCCCAGGAATGTGGCTCGGACACCGTGGCCAGCGGTCCGACGACGGCTGTCGAGTCCGAATAGACGAAGGTCAGCGTCGCCACGGCGTAGTGCGGGCACCCTGGCCTGCAGCAGCGACGGGGAACGTTCACGCAGGGAAGATTATCGTGCGGCGACGCGTCGGGCTCCCGGACACGCGCGTGGCGGCCGCGCCGATCTCCAACCGTTACCATCTGTCCCGTGGTGCAGCGCAACCATCGGGGCTCCCGACGCGGACGTGGAATGCGGGGTTCGCTGCTTCCGCCGACGGTGCCGGGCTGGCGTAGCCGCAGCGAGAAGTTCGACATGGCGGTGCTGGAGGCCTACGAGCCGATCGAACGCCGGTGGCATGAGCGGGTGTCCACGCTGGATGTCGCGGTCGACGAGATCCCGCGCATCTCCCCCAAGGATCCCGACAGTGTGCAGTGGCCGCCCGAGGTCGTGGCCGACGGGCCGATCGCGCTGGCCCGCCTCATCCCGGCCGGGGTCGATATCCGCGGAAATCCCACGCGGGCGCGAATTGTGCTGTTCCGCAAGCCGATCGAACGGCGCGCCAAAGACACCGACGAACTCGCGGATTTGTTGCATGAGGTATTGGTGGCTCAGGTGGCCACCTATCTGGGCGTCGAGCCGTCGGTCATCGACCCGGCACTGGGCGAAGACTGACGCGGGCCGAGCCGGTCGCAGCGACCGACTCAGATGATGCCGCGCTTGAGGCGACGGCGCTCCCGCTCGGAGAGCCCGCCCCAGATGCCGAAGCGCTCGTCGTTGGCCAGTGCGTACTCCAGGCACCGGTCACGGACCTCGCAGCCCTGGCAGATGCGCTTGGCTTCGCGGGTCGAGCCGCCCTTCTCCGGGAAGAAGGCCTCCGGGTCGGTCTGCGCGCACAGACCGCGTTCCTGCCACTGGTCATCCTCATCGAAGGAACCGTCGATCGGATCCAGTGCCAGTTCGATACGTTCGGGTACCAAGCTCAATTGCGGGCGCGCGACCGCATCGCTTGTCGTCGGGCCGGTAGTGGTGTGCGGTGCGCTGTCCACTGAACCGAGCATCCGGTCTTCGAACCGGAGCGCGCGGTCGAAATCGACCTGCTCAAAAGACATGTTCCGCCTCCTCACCTGATTGGTTTTCCCGTTGTTGCCGTTTGGGGCCCCTGCCGAAAGATCTTGTCGGATCCAGCAATTGCGGATCCGAAAAAGCCCTCGGCACTGCCCCAGCTATCACTATTGTGATGTCAGGCCATCCGGATTCGAACAGATGATCGAATCCCGGTCTGCGGCACCGAATCCGGCGGGCGAACCACGAAATGACACTGATGTGATTAGACACGGGTTAGCTGCCACGGTCAAGCCAAAGGGCCGGTTTTCATACCATCAAGTGACGCAGATCCGGCGTGTCCCCACCCGGCGTGTTCCCCACACCCGGGTGGGGAACACCTCACAATCCCGGCTGGCCTAGGGTCTGAGGGCGTGAAGGTGACAGTTCTGGCCGGTGGCGTGGGCGGCGCCCGGTTCCTCCTCGGCGTCCAGCATCTGCTGCGTCTGGGGCAGTTTGCCGATCCGGCCGCGGATCCCGAGGCGCCCACTCAACACGAACTCACCGCCGTGGTCAACGTGGGCGACGACGCCTGGATGTTCGGCGTGCGCATCTGCCCCGACCTCGACACCTGTATGTACACCCTGGGCGGCGTCATCGATCCGGACCGCGGCTGGGGTCACCGTGACGAAACCTGGCACGCCAAGGAGGAGCTGGCGGCCTACGGTGTTCAGCCCGACTGGTTCGGGCTCGGCGACCGCGATCTGGCCACCCATCTGGTACGCACCCAGATGCTGCGGGCCGGCTACCCGCTGTCCGCGGTCACCGAGGCGCTGTGCTCGCGGTGGGCCCCGGGCGCGCGCCTGCTGCCGGCCAGCGACGACCGCTGCGAGACCCATGTCGTCGTCACCGATCCCGATGGCACCGACCCGGACGGGGAACGCAAGGCCATCCACTTCCAGGAGTGGTGGGTGCGCTACCGCGCCAACATCCCCACCCACAGCTTCGCGTTCATCGGCTCGGACAAGGCCACCGCCGGGCCCGGGGTGACCGAGGCCATCGCCGAGGCGGACATCGTGCTGATCGCACCGTCCAATCCGGTGGTCAGCGTCGGCGCCATCCTCGCCGTCGGTGGCATCCGCGGGGCGCTGCGGTCCACCGCCGCCCCGGTGATCGGCTACTCCCCCATCATCGCCGGCAAGCCGTTGCGCGGCATGGCCGACGAATGTCTGTCGGTGATCGGGGTCGACTCGACCTCCGAGGCGGTCGGTCGGCACTTCGGGGCCCGCAGTGGTGTCGGCATTCTGGACGGCTGGCTGATCGACGAGGGCGACACCGCCACCGTCGACGGCGTCGACGTCCGGCCCGCCCCGCTACTGATGACCGATCCGGCCACCACCGCCGAGATGGTCCGGGCCGGGCTGCAGCTGGCGGGAATCTCGCTGTGACGCCGCCGCAGCGGCCCACCGAACACGGCAGCGCCGGGCGGATCGAGATCATCCCGGTCACCGGGCTCGGCGAGTTCCGGCCCGGCGACGACCTGGCCGCGGCGATCGCCGGTGCCGCCGACTGGCTGCGCGATGACGACGTGCTGGTCGTCACCAGCAAGGTGCTGTCCAAGACCGAGGGCCGCATCGTCACTGCGCCCAGCGACCCCGAGCAGCGAGACATCCTGCGCCGCAAGCTCATCGACGACGAGGCCGTGCGTGTGCTGGCCCGCAAGGGCAAGACCTTCATCACCGAGAACGCCATCGGCCTGGTCCAGGCGGCCGCCGGGGTGGACGGATCCAACATCGACTCCGGCGAACTCGCGCTGCTGCCGGTCGATCCGGACGGCAGCGCCGCGGTGCTGCGCGACGGCCTGGCCCGGCTGCTCGGCGTGCGGGTCGGCGTCGTGGTCACCGACACCATGGGGCGGGCCTGGCGCAACGGCCAGACCGATGTCGCCATCGGCGCGGCGGGCCTGACGGTGCTGCACGGCTACGCCGGGGCGCACGATCCGCACGGCAACGAACTCTTCGTCACCGAGATCGCCGTCGCCGACGAACTGGCCGCCGCCGGAGATCTGGTGAAGGGCAAGCTGACCGGCGTCCCGGTGGCCGTGGTGCGCGGGCTGGCGCTGCACGACGACGGCTCCAACGGGCGCACCCTGGTGCGCGGCGGCGAGGACGACCTGTTCTGGCTGGGCACCGCCGAATCCATCGAACTGGGCCGCAAACAGGCCCAGTTGCTGCGTCGCTCGGTGCGCCGGTTCAGCGCCGACCCGGTCCCGGCCGAGCAGATCGCCGAGGCCGTCGCCGAGGCACTGACCGCGCCGGCCCCGCACCACACCCGGCCGGTGCGCTTCGTCTGGGTACGCGACCAGGACACCCGGATCCGGTTGCTGGACGCCATGAAACGGCAGTGGGAGACCGACCTGTCCGGCGACGGCCGATCGGCCGAGGAGGTGGCCCGCCGGGTATCGCGCGGTCAGATCCTCTACGACGCACCCGAACTCGTCATCCCGTTCATGGTTCCCGATGGGGCACACAGCTATCCGGACCCGGCGCGCACCGCGGCCGAGCACACCATGTTCACCGTGGCCGCGGGGGCCGCGGTGCAGGGGCTGCTGGTGGCGCTGGCGGCCCGCAGCATCGGCAGCTGCTGGATCGGTTCGACCATCTTCGCCGCCGACCTCACCCGCCGCGAACTCGACGTCGCCGACGACTGGGAGCCGTTGGGCGCCATCGCGATCGGCTACCCGGCCGAACCGCAGGGCCCGCGCGACCCGGCGGACACCGACGGTCTGCTGGTGCTGCGATGAGCCTGCACGCCTCCGTCGTGGACACCCTGTCCGGCTGGGATGCCCCCACCCCGGAACAGGATTCGCTGCGCCACGCCGTGCTGTCCTTCGTGCTGGGCCGCCCCGACGCGTGCCGGCGCGCCTGCGAGCCCGGGCACATCACCGCCTCCGCGCTGGTGCTCGACCATGCCCGCACCCACGCCCTGCTGACCCTGCACCCGCGGGTCGGGCGCTGGCTGCAACTCGGCGGGCACTGCGAGGAGGACGACGCCGATATCGCGGCGGCCGCGCTGCGCGAGGCCGGCGAGGAATCCGGGATCACCGGGCTGCGGATGGATCCGCACCTGGTGGCACTGCACGTGCACCCGATCACCTGCTCGCTGGGAGTGCCGACCCGCCACCTGGACATGCAGTTCGTGGTGACCGCACCCGAGGGCGCCCAGATCACCCGCAGCGACGAGTCGCTGGACCTGCGCTGGTGGCGGCTCGACGCGCTGCCCGGTGACGATCCGGCCCTGGCCGCGCTGGCCGCCGCCGCCCGCCGCTGAGCGGCGGCCGACTCACACGTCGGTCGAGAAGCGGATCCCGCCGTCGGGGATGGTGACCCCCGGCCAGACCCGGGCCCCGCGCAGCAGCTCGCAGCGCGCGCCGACGTCGGCGCCGTCGCCGATGACACCGTCGCGGATCAGCGCCCGCGGACCGATGCGCGCCCCGAACCCGATGATGGACCGCTCGATCACCGCACCGGCCTCGACCCGGACACCGTCGAAGATGACCGCGCCGTCCAGCCGTGCGCCGGCGCCGATCTCGGCGCCCCGGCCGACCACGGTCCCGCCGATGAGCAGCGCCCCGGGCGCGACCGCCGCGCCGTCGTGGATGAGGAATTCGCCGCGCTCCCCTTGCAGGCCCGGCGACGGCGCGATCCCGCGGACCAGATCCGCCGAGCCGCGCACGAAGTCCTCCGGGGTGCCCATATCGCGCCAGTAGCTGGCGTCGACGTAACCGCACACCAGGCGCCCCTCGGCCAGCAGCGTCGGGAAGATCTCGCGCTCCACCGACAGCGCCCGGCCCTTGGGGATCTGATCGATGATCTCGCGGCGGAACACATAGCAGCCCGCGTTGATCTGGTCGGTCGGCGGATCCTGGGTCTTCTCCAGGAACGCGGTGACCCGGCCGTCGGCGTCGGTGGGCACGCAGCCGAAGGCCCGCGGATCCCCGACCCGGACCAGGTGCAGGGTCACATCGGCCCGATGCTCGGCGTGGCAGTTCAGCAATGCCCCCAGATCGGCGCCGGAGAGCACGTCACCGTTGAACACCAGCGCGGTGTCGTGGCGCAGCTTGTCGGCGACGTTGGCGATGCCGCCGCCGGTGCCCAGCGGCTCGGTCTCGACGACGTACTCGATCTCCAGGCCCAGCTTGGAACCGTCCCCGAAGGCCGCCTCGAACACCTCGGCCTTGTAGGAGGTGCCCAGCACGACGTGCTCGATACCGGCCGCGGCGATCCGCGTCAGCAGATGGGTGAGGAACGGCAGACCGGCGGTCGGCAGCATCGGCTTGGGCGCCGACAGTGTCAACGGCCGCAGCCGGGTGCCCTGCCCGCCGACCAGGATGACCGCATCCACGTCCGACGGTTCGAGTGTGCTGGCCTTTTCGCCACCGACCATGTCAGCGCCGCCCTTTCGCCTGTTTACGTCGAGAGTTCCGGACCACCAGACCGGCGCGGGTTGCCAGTGCACCCCTGATCGTCCACCTCAGTGGAGCCTGCCACCAGCGCGGATGTCGGTCAGCCAGGAAAGTGTAGGTGCTGCGGTGATGGGCCGCCAGATTGGTGGCGGGGTCCCGGCCGGTGGAATGGCCCTTGTCGTGCAGGATCTCCGCGCTGGGCACGTAGATGTTCTGCCGGCCGGACCGGGCCAGCCGGTCGCCGAGGTCGACGTCCTCCATGTACATGAAATAGCGCTCGTCGAATCCGCCGATCTGGTTGAACGCCTCCCGGCGCAGCAGCAGGCACGCCCCGGACAGCCAGCCCACCGGGCGTTCGCTGGGGGCCAGCCGCTCCTGCCGGTAGGCGGCCGTCCACGGATTGGACTTCCACACCGGCCCGACCACGGCGTGCATACCACCGCGAATCAGGCTGGGCTGATGCCGCGCCGACGGGTACACCGAGCCGTCCGGGTCCCGGATCAGCGGCCCGAACGCACCGGCGTGCGGCCAGCGCGCCGCCGCGTCCAGCAGTTCGTCGATGCTGCCCGGCCCCCACTGCACATCGGGGTTGGCCACGATGAACAACTCGCCGTCGGTGACGTACTCGGCGACGGCCCGGTTCACCGCGGTGCCGTAACCGAGGTTGCCGCCGGTGCGCAGCAGCCGGACGTTCGGGTAGTGCGCCACGGCCTGCTCGGGCGCGCCGTCGGTGGAGCCGTTGTCGGCCATGATGACGGTGACCGGCCGGTCGGTGGCCAGTGCCAGCGAGGCCAGGAAGCGATCCAGATGCGGGCCCGGTGAATAGGTCACCGTCACGACCTTCAGTTCCTCAGTCACGCACACCCAGCCAGTTCGTCGCCCACGCTGCTAGAGGGTAGTCAGTGCAATTTCGCGTCGCTTCGCTCGCCCCGGTTCGAAAATCGGGACGATCGGGCAGCCGCGATCGAGCCCCACTACCGCGACGCCGCCAGCGCGGCGGCCAACGCATCCTGCCAGGACCGCAGCGGCCGGTACCCGGCCGCGGTGTGCGCGGCCGTGGACAACGCCGAGTACGCCGGCCGCGGGGCCGGGCGGGGATGGCGGTCGCTGCTGACCGGGTGCACGCGCTCGGGATCGGCGCCGATCCCGGCGAACACCGCACGGGCCAGCTCGAAGCGGCTGGCCGGGCCGGTGTTCACCACGTGCAGCAGCGGCGGGGGTGCCGGGTCGTCGGCGATCTGCGCCACGGCCTCCACCAGGTCGGCGACGTAGGTCGGTGAGCCGGTCTGGTCGGCCACCACCTCGACGGTGTCGCGCTCGGCCTCCAGCCGGCGCATGGTGCCGACGAAGTCCGCGCCCACCCCGGTGTACACCCAGGCGGTGCGCACCACGGTGGCCGCCGGCAGCGCCGCGTGCACCTGCCGCTCGCCGGCCAGCTTGCTGCGCCCGTACACGCTGCGCGGCCCGACCGGATCGTCCACCTCGTAGGGGCGCGGTGGCCCGGCAAACTCCCCGCTGAACACGTAGTCGGTGGAGATGTGGATCAGCCGCGCGCCGACGGCCGCGCAGGCGCGGGCGACGTTCCCGGCGCCGGTGGCGTTGACGGCGAAGGCGCGGGCTTCGTCGGCCTCCGCGTCGTCCACGGCGGTCAGCGCGGCGCAGTTGATCACCACATCGCCGGGGCCGACGAGCCCGGCGGCGGCCGGGTCGGTGATGTCCCACTGCGACGAGGTACAGGCCAGCAGGTCGTGGCCGGCGGCGGTGAGCTCGGCGGTGAGCCGGCGGCCCACCTGCCCGCCGGCGCCGGTGATGACGATTCGGGTCATGGCGCTACCGGGCCAGCACCGTGGCGGCGTACTTGGGCTGCCAGTCGCTGGTGAGCAGGGCACCGAAGTTGGCCTCCCGGTCGTCGCGGTTGGCGGTGTCCAGGTCGCGCACGGCGTGGATGAAGGCCGGGCCGGTCCAGCCGACCGCGGCCGCGGCGGCCAGTACGTCGACGATCTGGCGGGCCTGCTCCTGCTGACTCACCCCCTCGGGGGTGTCGGTGGTGGACGCCCCCATCTCGGTCAGCCAGATCCGCTTGTCCGCGTCACCGTTGGCCACCATCACCTCGTTCATGCGTAGTACATCGGACCAGCCGTTGTTGCTGTCGGCGGCCAGCCCGCCGGGGAAGACGTAGGGGTGCGCCGCCGCGGCGTCGAAGAAGCCGCCCGCACCGGCGGCGTACATCTGTGCCAGGAAGCCCGGCGGCGAATCGTCGCCGCCCAGCGGGCTCAACCCGGCCGCGACGACGGTGGCCGCCGGGTTCACCTCCTTGATCGCCGGGTGTACGGCGCGCAGCATCTCGGTGAACCGGACGGCCTTGTCCTGGACGAAGCCCATGAACAGCGGCAGGTTCGGTTCGTTCCAGATCTCCCAGGCGTCGATCCGCCCGGCGTACCGCTTGGCGGCCGCGGCGGCGAAGCCCGCCAGATCGGCCGGGTCGCGCGGCGGCGAGGAGGGGAACAGCAGTCGGGCGCCGTCACCGCGGGCCCACAGCGGGGTGTTGTAGATCAGCCCGAGGGCGCGCAGCCCGTACCGTTCCGCGGTCGAGATCAGGTTGTCGAAGTAGCCCCAGTCGTAGCGGCCCGCGCGGGTCTCGACCAGCGACCAGTCCAGCGGCAGCCGGACCCAGGAGGCACCGGTCCGGCCGACCGCCGCGATCTCCCGGCGGGCCACGTCGCGGTCACCGGTCGCCCAGGTGTAGCCCTGGGCGAACCCGTAGCCGTCGGCCGGGGCCACCACCGCCTGCGCGGTCGCCGGGGCGGTCGCGAGCATCGAGAACACCAATGCGACCAGGACGGCCACCCGCCCGAGGTATGTGGCCGGCCTCCTTCGCATACCGGTCAAGGTACTGGACCCCGGGTCGAGTGCGGCCGGACTCCGGGCGCGGACCGACCGGCGCGGGATCTGCGTCACGTACTCGGTTGGCACGCCGACGCGCTTCGGCGGTCATCGCTGCCTCGGACAGTAGCCTGGGCTGATGCAAAATCGGCTGACCAGGACGGTCGGCGTCATCGCCGCGGTGGCGGTCGTGGTGTCCACCGGCGTGGCCTGGAGCACGGTGCGGTCCTTCGAGGGCGGCATCAACCACGTCAGTTCGGCCGCGCTCGGCGAGGGCGGCGAGGACGGCGCCATCGACATCCTGCTGGTCGGTGTGGACAGCCGCACCGACGCGCACGGCAACCCGCTCTCGGAAGAGGAGCTGGCCACCCTGCGGGTCGGCAACGATGTGGCGACCAACACCGACACCATCATCCTGATCCGCATCCCGAACAACGGGAAGTCGGCCACCGCCATCTCCATCCCGCGCGACACCTACGTCGAACTGCCCGACGACCAGGGCAAGATGAAGATCAACGGGGTGTACGGGGACGCCAAGCTGGCCACCATGAAGGAACTCATCGAGGTCCAGGGCGTGGACCCGGCCCAAGGCGAGAAGGAGGGCACCGAGGCCGGCCGCGAGGCGCTGATCGAGACGGTCGCCCACCTGACCGGTGTCACCGTCGACCACTACGCCGAAATCGGGCTGCTCGGTTTCAGTTTGATCACCGATGCCCTCGGCGGTGTCGACGTCTGCCTCAAAGAACCTGTCTACGAACCGCTTTCCGGTGCCGACTTCCCGGCCGGCTGGCAGAAGCTGGACGGCCCGCGGGCGTTGAGCTTCGTGCGGCAGCGCCACGACCTGCCGCGCGGCGACCTGGACCGGGTGACCCGACAGCAGGCGGTGATGGCATCGCTGGCCCACCAGGTGATCTCCGGTAAGACGCTGTCCAGCCCGGCCACCCTGGGCCGGCTGCAGACCGCCGTGCAGCGCTCGGTGGTGCTCTCCGAGGGTTGGGACATCATGGATTTCGTCACCCAACTGCAGGAGGTGGCCGCCGGCTCGGTGGCCTTCGCCACCATCCCGATCCTGCGTGAGGACGGCTGGAGCGACGACGGCATGCAGAGCGTGGTGCGCATCGATCCGACCGCGGTCAAGGAATGGGTGCACAGCCTGCTGCAGGAGCAGGAGCAGGGCAACACCGAGAAGGTCGCCTACTCCCCCGCCAAGACGACGGTCGACGTGGTCAACGACACCGACATCAACGGGCTCGCCTCGGCGGTGTCCCAGGTGCTGACCGGGGGCGGGTTCACCGCGGGCAATGTCGGCAACCATGAGGGTGAGCGGGTGGCGAACAGTCAGGTCCGTGGGCCCAGCGTGGACGACCTTGGCACCCAGGCGGTTTCGAAGCAGCTCGGCGATCTGATGGTGGTCGAGGATCCGTCGATGGCGCCGGGCACGGTGCAGGTGATCCTGTCCGACGACTACACCGGCCCCGGTTCCGGTCTGGAGGGCAGCACCTCGGCCGCCTCGGCCTCCACCGAGTGGTACGAGGGCTATCAGGGCGAGGACCTGGTCTCCTCGACCGAGGCCGCCCCGCCGCCCCCGCCGTCGCCGATCATCACCGCCGGTTCCGACGACCCACAGTGTGTGAACTGACATGAGCACAGTCAGTGCAGCACTGCTGGATCCGATCATGAAGCGCGACCCGGTCGGCCCGCGGATCACCTACTACGACGACGCCACCGGTGAACGCATCGAGGTCTCGACGGTGACGCTGGCCAACTGGGCCGCCAAGACCGCGAACCTGCTGCGCGACGAACTCGGTGCCGGGCCGGGCAGCCGGGTGGCGGTGCTGCTGCCCGCGCACTGGCAGACCGCGGCGGTGCTGCTGGGCGCCTGGTGGATCGGTGCCGAGGTGCGCTGGGGGGCCCGGACAGATACCGCGGCACCGGAGGCGGATCTCGCGCTGTGCACCGCCGAGCGCATCGAGGAGGCCGACGCCGCGGTCGCGGCCGCGATGGGTGAGGTGGTGGTGCTCTCGCTCGACCCGTTCGGCAAGCCGGTGCCCGATCTGCCGGTCGGCGTCACCGACTATGCGACCTCGGTGCGGGTGCACGGCGATCAGATCGTCCCGGAAACCTCCCCCGGGGCGGCGCTCAACGGCCGCACCGCGGCCGATGTACTGGCCGCGGCGACCGCGTCGGCGGCCGAGCAGGGCCTGACCGAGGCCGACCGGGTGCTCTCGACGGCGTCCTGGGACACCGAGGACGACCTGATCCGGCACTTTCTGGCGGTGTTGGCCGCGGGCGCCTCACTGGTGCAGGTGGCCCATCCGGACGAGGCCGCGCTGGCGCGGCGCCGGGAGATGGAGAAGGTGACCCGCTCCTAGGCGTGCCCGGGAGCGGGCCGGTGCGTCACTTCAGCAGCTGGCGCGACATCACGACGCGCTGAATCTGGTTGGTGCCCTCGTAGATCTGGGTGATCTTGGCGTCGCGCATGAACCGCTCGACCGGGAAGTCGACGGTGTAGCCGTAGCCGCCGAACAGCTGCACCGCGTTGGTGGTGACCTCCATCGCGACGTCGGAGGCGAAACACTTCGATGCCGAGGCCAGGAACTGCAGGTTGGGCTCCTCACGCTCGGCGCGGGCGGCCGCGGTGTAGACCATCAGCCGGGCCGCCTCGATCTTCATCGCCATATCGGCCAGCATGAACTGGGTGTTCTGGAAATCGGCGATGTTCTTGCCGAACTGTTTGCGTTCCTTGGTGTAGGCGATCGACGCGTCCAGGGCGCCCTGGGCGATACCGACGGCCTGCGCGCCGATGGTGGGCCGGGTGTGGTCCAGGGTGGCCAGCGCGGTCTTGAAGCCGGTGCCCGGCTCGCCGATGATGCGGTCCCCCGGGATGCGGCAGTTCTCGAAGTACAGCTCGGTGGTGGGCGATCCCTTGATGCCCATCTTGTGTTCCTTGGGCCCGGCGGAGAATCCCTCGTCGTCCTTGTGCACGATGAACGCCGAGATGCCGTTGGCGCCCTTGTCCGGGTCGGTCACCGCCATCACGGTGTACCAGGTGGACTTGCCGCCGTTGGAGATCCAGCACTTGGTGCCGTTGAGGATCCAGTCGTCACCGTCGGCCACCGCGCGGGTGCGCATGGCGCCGGCGTCACTGCCGGCCTCCCGCTCGCTCAGCGCGTAGGACGCGGTCGCCTCGCCGGCGGCGATCGAGGGCAGCACCTTGCGCTTGAGTTCCTCCGAGCCGCGCATCAGCAGGCCGGTGGTGCCGAGCTTGTTGCAGATCGGGATGAGCGAGGAGGACGCGCACACCCGGGCGACCTCTTCGATCACGATGCAGGCCGCGACGGCGTCCGCACCCTGGCCGCCGTACTCCTCCGGGATGTAGACCGCGGAGAAACCGGACGAATCGAGCGCCGCAAGGGCTTCGGAGGTGTAGCGCGCCTGTGCGTCGACCTCGGCGGCGTAGGGCGCAATCTCCTTCTCGCACAACGCACGCAGCACAGTACGCAGTTCGTTGTGCTCGTCAGAGAGCTTGAACAGGTCGAATGAAGGGTTGGCAACCATCGAAAATCTCCTCGCTACTCACCGGTAACTTTAGCGCTTCGCCGGCACCGTGCCGCAAACCGCCAGTAAGTCACCAGGCGTGACGGCACCGTGTGCGGTGCCGCCGATTCGCCGATGCTACGCCGTCGGATCGACCTCTTTGACCGTCTTGCCGATGATCCTGGCGGGCACGCCACCGACGATGACGCCCGGCGGGATGTCCTTGGTCACAACGGCATTGGCGGCGACCACGACGTTGTCCCCGATGGTGACCCCCATCAGGATGGTGGCCTTGGCGCCGACCCACACGTTCTGGCCGACGATGATCGGGGCAGCGTCACGCGGACGGAAGTGGAACGGGACGTCGTTCTCGGCGCCGAGGTGGGTGTTGTCGTGCACGGACACGCACTCGGCGAACTGCGAGTTGTCGCCGAGGACCACCTTGCTGTGCACCGACAGGGTGGCCTTGGGCGCGAAGCGCACATTGTCGCCGACGATGAGTTCGCCCTCGATGCGCCAGTCGTTGTAGCGATCGATGAACAGATGGTTGCACCCCCGGATTTTGGCACCCGGGCCCGACTGGAACTGGAATCCCCGGCCGATCCAGAAGGGTGGGGTCTGCATGTCCTTGACCCGCGCCCGCATGAAGATCCACCGCATCAGCGCCAACAGTTTCGGCGGCGTGAACTTCTTCAGTAGCTGCAGCAGTGCACCCTGCGAAGGCTCGGTCGCAATCACGGCGCGAATACTACCGGTCGCAGCAACATTCGCCACCGAGCCCGGTGCGTTCGTCCGCTACTTGGCCAGCACGCTCGCGGTGTACTTGGGCTGCCAGTCCGTCGTCAGCAACGCACCGAAGTTCGATTCGTTGTCACCGCGGTTACCGCTGTTGTTGTCCCGGATGCTGTAGATGAAAGCCGGTCCCACATAACCGAGTCCGGCCGCGGCGGCCAGCACGTCGGTGATCTGCTTGGCCTGCTCCTGCTGGCTGACGCCCTCGCCGGTATCGGCGGTGGGCGCGCCCAGTTCGGTGAACCAGATCTTCTTGCCGCCGTCCCCGGCCCCGGACATCACCTGGCGCATCGCACCCACCTCGGACCAGCCGCCCTCGGGGTTGGCCGCGATACCGCCCGGCGTGACGTAGGGGTGCGCGGCGGCGGCGTCGAACGAGCCGCCGACACCGAGGTCGTAGAGCTGGCGCAGGAAGCCCGACGGCGAATCCGGTCCGAGCTTGCGGCTCAGGCCGGACAGCACCACCTTGGCGCCCGGGTCGGCGGCCTTGATCGCCGGGTAGGCGGCCTTGGCCAGCCCGGCGTAGGTGGCGGCCCGGTTCTCGGTGAAGCCCATGAAGATGGGCAGGTTCGGCTCGTTCCACATCTGCCAGGCCTGCACCCGGCCCGCGTAACGCTCGGCCGCGGCACTGGCGAACGCCGCGTACTCGGCCGGGTTGGCCGGCGGCACGCTGGGCAGCAGTGAATTCAGCGCCGGCGGGCGGGCCCAGGCCGGGGTGTAGAGCAGCACGCCGAGCACCCGCAGACCGTTGGCGTTGGCGGTGTTGACCGCGTTGTCCAGGTAGCCCCAGTCGTACTGGCCCTTGGCCCGCTCGATGGTGCTCCAGTCCACCGCGACCCGGTACCAGGAGGCGCCGGTGCGGGCGACGGCCTCGATCTCCCGGTTGGTGTCGGCGAACGACGACCAGGTCGGGGCGGCGCCCTGCCCGAAGCCGTAGCCGTCCGCGGGTGCGACGACGTCGGCGGCGTGCGACACCGCCGGGGCGGCGGACACCAATGCCGCGACCAGCGTGGCGACCAGAGCGCTCCGACGGATGGACCGACCCAGCGGCTTCAGCATGGACGGCATGTTATCGCACCTCTTTTTCCTGAACACGGACGTTCGTCGGGGCTGACTGACCGCACTATCGGCGCGGCGGCGTCCGGCGTTACCGGTCGCGGCGCCGCGACCGGGCCTCATTCACCGAGCAGTTCGGCGCGCAACCGCGCATCCTTCTCCAGCACGGTGGCCTCCAGATCGGCCTGGAACTTCTCCACCCGGGCGCGCAGTGCGGGGTCCCCGGCGGCCAGGATCCGCACCGCCAGCAGCCCGGCGTTGCGGGCCCCGCCGATGGACACCGTGGCCACCGGCACGCCGGCGGGCATCTGCACGATCGACAGCAGCGAGTCCATTCCGTCCAGGCGCGACAGCGGCACCGGGACGCCGATCACCGGCAGCGGGGTGGCCGAGGCGACCATGCCGGGCAGGTGGGCGGCACCGCCGGCCCCGGCGATGATGACCTCGATGCCGCGGCCGGCGGCCTGGCGTGCGTAGTCGAGCATCCGGCCCGGGGTGCGGTGCGCGGACACCACGCCGACCTCGAAGGGGATGTCGAATTCGGCCAGTGCGGTCGCGGCGTCGGTCATCACCGGCCAGTCGCTGTCGCTGCCCATGATGACCCCGACCCGGGGCTGATCAGTCATCGGTTGTGTGCTCATTCCAGTCATCGGTCCACTGCGCGTGCGACAACCAGTGTGCCGCGCGGCCGGCGCGTTCCCGCAGGGCGGCCACCCCTTCGGCGTCGGCCCGGTCGCCGACCAGGTTCACGTGGCCGAGTTTGCGCCCGGGCCGCTCCCCCTTGCCGTACAGGTGCACCTTGACGTCGGGCATCCGGGCGAACAGGTGGTGCAGGCGCTCGTCCACGCTCATCTGCGGGATCTGCGGGGCGCCCAGCACATTGGCCATCACGATGACCGGGGCGCGCGCCGTGGTATCGCCCAGCGGGTAGTCCAGCACCGCCCGCAGGTGCTGCTCGAACTGGCTGGTCACCGAGCCGTCCATGGTCCAGTGCCCGGAGTTGTGCGGCCGCATCGCCAGCTCGTTCACCAACAGGGCGCCGTCGGTGGTCTCGAACAGCTCGACGGCCAGCACGCCGACCACGCCGAGCGCGTCGGCCAGCTTCAGCCCCAGCTGCTGGGCCTGGGCACCCAGCTCGTCGGACAGCTCGGGCGCGGGCGCGATGACCTCGACGCAGATGCCGTCGCGCTGCACGGTCTGCACCACCGGCCACGCCGCGCCCTGCCCGAACGGTGAGCGGGCCACCAGCGCGGACAGTTCGCGCCGCATCGCGACCCGCTCCTCGACCAGGATGGCGGCCCCGTCGGCCAGGTACTGCTCGGCGGCCGCGACGGCGCCGGCGGTGTCCTCGGCCAGCACCACCCCCTTGCCGTCGTAGCCACCGCGGATGGTCTTGATGACGACCTGCCCGCCGACCTCGTCGGCGAAGGCGGCCACGTCGTCGACGGTCCGCACGGCGGTGAACCGCGGCACCGGGGCGCCGAGATCGGCCAGTTTGCGCCGCATGACCAGCTTGTCCTGGGCGTGGACCAGGGCCTCCGGCGGCGGAGCCACGTTCACGCCGTCGGCGACCAGCTTGTCCAGCAGGTCGGTGGGCACGTGCTCGTGGTCGAAGGTCAGCGCGGTGACGCCCTGGGCGACCTCGCGCAGCGCGGCGTAGTCGGTGTGCGAGCCCAGCACCACGTCGGGGCTGACCTGGGCGGCCGGGTCGCCGGGGTTCTCGGCCAACACCCGCAGGGTCTGGCCCATCGCGACGGCGGCCTGATGGGTCATCCGGGCCAGCTGCCCGCCTCCGATCATGGCCACCACGGGCATCGATCGAGTTTCTCTACGCGGTTTCGGCACGCCCACCATGGTGGCATGACCTGCGAGGAGCTGACGATGCAGCACCGGGGCGGCCAGTTCCGTACACTGGCTATCCGTGTCCTTTGCAGATGCCACGATCGCGCGGCTGCCCCGTGTGATCCGACCGTATGCCGAGCGGCACCATGAGCTGATCAAGTTCGCGATCGTCGGCGGTACCACGTTCATCATCGACTCCGCGATCTTCTACACCCTCAAACTCACGGTGCTGGAGCCCAAGCCGGTCACCGCCAAGATCATCGCCGGTGTGGTCGCCGTCATCGCCTCCTACATCCTCAATCGCGAGTGGAGTTTCCGCGACCGGGGCGGGCGTGAGCGACATCACGAGGCGCTGTTGTTCTTCGGGGTGAGCGCGGTCGGCGTGCTGCTGAGCATGGCCCCGCTGTACTTCTCCAGTTACGTGCTGCAACTGCGGGTGCCCGATGTGTCGCTGACGGTGGAGAACGTCGCCGACTTCATCTCCGCCTACATCATCGGCAACCTGCTGCAGATGGCCTTCCGGTTCTGGGCGTTCCGGCGCTGGGTGTTCCCCGACGAGTTCGGCCGCGCCGGCGATCAAGCCCTGGAATCGACGCTGACCAGCGGCGGGCTCGCCGAGGCCCTCGAGGACCACATCGATCCGCCGGCGGCCGATCCGGCCAAGACCGGCACCGTCACCCCGCTACGGCGTCCCGGACGCGGCAAGCGGTCCGGTCAGCTCGGTGATTCCTCGGTCCCCAGGGTGTCGAAGACCTCGTGATAGAGCAGCGAGTGGACCTGCTCCACCCGCGGCACGTCGTAGAACTCCAGCGGATCCTGCGAGGCTGACTCGATGATCAGGGTGCCGGTCCGCAGCATCCGATCCAGCAGCCCGTGCCGGAACTCCACGCTGTTCACCCGCGCCAGCGGGATGTCGATCCCGCTGCGGGTCAGCAGCCCGTGCCGGAACATCACCCGCCGGTCGGTGATCACGAAGTGGGTGGTCCACCAGGTCAGGAACGGCCACACCGTCAGCCAGCCCACCAGGATCAGCCAGCCTGCCGCGATGACCAGTCGCACCACCTGTTTGGCCGTGGCGTCCCAGTCGGTGTCGGCGACCACCGCCGCGCCGAAGGCGGCCAGCGCCGAGGCGATCAGCAGCACCAGGACCGGGACGATCAGCCGTTTCCAGTGCGGGTGCCGGTGCAGCACCACCTGTTCGTCGCTGGCCAGCACATTGTCGGGGTAGCCCACAGCGCGACTTTACTGCCCGGCGGGGTTGCCCGCGGGCCGCAGATGAACAATGTCGCCGGCCGCGACCGTCATGGTCGTGTCCGCCGCCGCGATGGTCAGCTGACCGCGGTCGTCCACCCCGGTGGCGGTCCCGACGAACTCCCGGTCCCCCGGCAGCAGCGCCCGGACCTGTGCGCCGATGGTGGCGCTGTGCCGCCGGTAGTCGGTGAGCACATCGCGCCCGCCGCGCCAGTCCGCGATCCGCGCGCCGAGATGGCGCAGCAGGTGCAGGACCAGGGCTGCACGGTCGGTGTCGCCGCCGGCGGCCAGTACCGAGGTGGCCCCGGGCTGGGCGATCTCCTCGGCGCCGACGGTCACGTTGAGGCCGATCCCGACGACCACCACCGGTTTCGGGGAGGCGACCTCGGCCAGGATCCCGGCGATCTTGGCACCGTCGACGAGAACGTCGTTGGGCCACTTCAGCGCGCCGGTCACGCCGGCGTCGGCGAGCGCCTCCACCACGGCGACCCCGGTCACCAACGGCAGCAGCGCCCAGTTCTGTTCGTCCACCCCGGCCGCCGACACCCCGACCGACATCGCGATCGACGCCATCGGGACGCCCGACCACACCCGGCCGCCGCGGCCCCGGCCGGAGGCCTGATGCTCGGCCAGCAGCACCGCGCCGTCGATGTCCTCCCCGCCGGCCGCCCGGGCGACGAGGTCGGCATTGGTGGACCCGGTCTCGGGCACGACGTCGAGGCGCCGCCATCCGGTGCCGGTGAGCTGCGTGCACAGCCGGGCGGCGTCGAGCGGGACCCGGCTCGACTCAGCAGTCATCGCGCACCGGCTGCCCGGCGAAACGGTCGAGCAGCCATGTCAACTGCGCCCCCAGATCCACATCCGAATGTCCCTTGTCCGGTTCGAACTGAACCGTCACCGTACCGCCCATGGCGCAGGCCTCGGCGATCGCGGCGCGTGTCCACTCCTGGTCCAGGTAGGCGTCCGCCCCGCCGTACCACACCGACAGCGGGCCGGTCAGGGCACGCTGCGGAAGCGCCCACTGCTGCAACAGGTTTCGTAGCGTATCGGCGGCCTGGCGACTGCGCGGCACGAAGTCTCCGGCGGTGAGTTTGCCCGCGGCGGCCGAGCGCTGCAGCAGCTCATCGCCCTGGCAGGCGGTCAGCACCGCCCAGTGCTCGGTGGCCGCGCCGCGCCGGAAGTCGTCGCGATCGATCTCGGGGTGCCGGCGCGCCGCCGATTCGACGATCATCGCCATGCTCAACCGCTGCTCGTTGTTCAGGGCGCCCGCCTCGGCCAGGTCGACCAGTCCGGCGACGTCGGCGGCCGGCGCGGCGGCGACCGCGCCGATGAACTGCAGCTCGGGGGCGTAGGCACCGGCCTGTTCGTTCGCGGCCCAGGCGGCCGCCCCACCCTGGGAGTGGCCGAACGCGGCCCAGGTGCCCGAGATCTGCCCGGGGAAGGTGTGCCGCAGTGCGCGCACCGAATCGATCATGTTGAGCCCGGCGGTGCGGGCGTCCAGGTACGGGTGCACACCCTTGACGCCGAGCCCCTCGAAGTCGGCCACCGACACCGCGTAGCCGCGGGCCACCAGCGGTGCGGCGAAGCTGAGCGCACCCTGCAGCCACGGCGACAGCGACGGCCCGCACGGCCCGTCGATCCCGACCGTGCCGTGCCCGATCGCCACCACCGGCCAGCCCTGCGCCGGCGGGTCGCCCAGCGGGGTGAAGACCGAACCGGACACCACGGTCGGGGCCCCGGTGTCACCGGAGGTGGACCGGTAGACCACCCGGGCGGCGCGCAGGTTGCGACCCTCCCAGGTCTGGGTGACCGCGGGCATGGTGGTGGTGGAGACCAGCGCACCGGGGCCGTCACCGGTCAGGTCGGCGGTCTCGACCGGGGCCGGCGGGCCCTGCAGTGCGGAGAACGAGTTGTAGGTCGCGCTGAAAAGCCAGGTGGCAGCGGGGATCGCCAGCGGCAGCAGTTTGACTCCGGTGAGTACCAGCGCGACGGCCGCGACGGCCGCGAAGACCTTCTTTGCCACTCTCGCCGGCCTGTTCACCGACGCGCGCCGCATGGCCGCAACATTACCCGAGCAGGCTCCGACGACCGGCCGACCAGGCGTCGATCAGTACGCGCCGACCGCGCCGAGCACGGTACGGATCGTCTTGAACGCGATCAGCACATCGCCGCTGATCGACCAGTTCTCGACGTAGGACAGATCCAGGCGCACCGCATCCTCCCAGGACAGGTCGGCGCGACCGCTGACCTGCCAGAGTCCGGTGATGCCGGGCAGCACCAGCAGCCGGCGGCGGATCTGATCGGTGTAGGCGTCGGTCTCGCAGCGCAGCGGCGGCCGCGGCCCGACGACGCTCATCTCCTTCTTCAGCACGTTGAAGAACTGCGGGAGCTCATCGATGCTGTAGCGGCGCAGGATCCGGCCGACCGGGGTGACGCGCGGATCGTCACGCATCTTGAACAGCACGCCGCCGTCGAAGTCGTTCAGCTCGGTCAGCCGGTCGACCTGCTTGTCGGCGTCGACCACCATGGTGCGGAACTTGATCATCTTGAACGGTTTGCCGTCGATGCCGATGCGTTCGGCGCAGTAGAAGACCGGGCCCCGGCTGCTGAGCTTGATGGCGATCGCGGCCAGGATCATCAGCGGTGCGGCGGCGATCAGCACCGACAGCGACAGCGCCACGTCGAAGACCCGCTTCTGCAGCTTCTTGGTCCCGCTGTACTGCGGCTTCTCCATGTGGATCAGCGGCAGGCCGGCCACCGGACGCATAGTCAGCCGCGGCCCCGCGACGTCGGCCATACCGGGCGAGACGACCAGGTCGACCCCGAGCCGATCCAGGTCCCAGGACAGTTCCCGCAGGCCTTCCGGGCCGAGATGATCGGTGGTGGTCAACGCGACGGTGTCGGCGCCGGTGGCCGCCAGCGCGGCCTCCACACCGTGTTCGTCGCCGAGGACGGGGAGCGTGCCGACGCCGGGCACCTCCATGGTGCCGCCGGCCGACTGGCCGGTCAGGCACACCCCGACCACGGAGTAGCCGTAATCACGTGCCCGGGACAGCGACTGGACCAGGCCGTTGACCGCTTTCGGGCTGCCGACCGCGAGCACCGAGTTCATGCAGCGGCCGTCCTTGCGGTACCAGCCCAGCACCCGGCGGGCCGAGCTGCGGCTGATCAGCAGCAGCACGAGACCGAGCGGGAACGCCACCGCGAGATAACCGCGGGCGTATTCCGGCCGGAAGATCATCACGGTGACGGCGACGACGCCGATCGTGGACATGGTTGCCGACAGCACGCGCCGGTACTCCTCGGTTCCGGCGCCGACGATCCGCGGCGAGCGGGTCCCGTAGGCCGCCAGCATGCCCAGCCACATCAACCCGAAGATGACCGACAGCAGACCGAAGTATTTGGTCAGCGGATCGAACTGGGTGACGGGGCGGCCCAGCCGAACCATCTGTGCGCAGGCCATGGCGGCGCTCACCACGACGATATCCGAAACCAGCAGGCCGAAAACGTATCGACGGAGCCAGGTCGGCCCCTCGGAGCGGTCAGCAACCGTGGCGAGCGGCGGGGAGGAGTGACCTCCTTCAGGCGCCGCAAAGTCCCCGAGAGCACCCGCGTCACGAGAAAGTAATGTCACCGCTGATTCCCTCTCATTGTGGGACGTGCCCCACGAGAATCCACATATTACACACGATCCGAGTCTGTGGAGCAAATTTGCGAGTTTGCTGGCGGACCGGCGGCTACCGATCGTGACTGGACTGGGTACGAACAGACCAGCCAACTCGCATCACCCGCAACGACGAGGCATGTTGCCACAAACCTCAGCGGCCTCAGTAATTTACCTTCGCGACAACCACCCTACTGTGAGGCTTTCGAGAACGGCCCGCTCAGCAAGCAGAAATGCGTCGGCGTGTCCGCGCCGCACGGATACCCACTCGGTCGGCGGTTCATGCACGCGCCGCTGCGCGGCAAACATCGGCGGCGGGCCCGCGCCGGCAACCTCGCGCGCACCGATGTCGCGCACACCGGTCAGGGAGCGCTGACGCAGCCGTCCTCGGCCGGCACACCGGCGAAACGGTCGGCCAGCCAGTCCACCCGACTACCGAATTCGAGATCCCCGTGCCCCTTGTCCGGCTGGAAGTCCGCGGTCACCACACCGCCGAGTTCACAGGCCCGCCGGATCGCCCCCTCGGTCCAGGCCGGCGCGATGTATTCGTCCTCGCCGCCGTAGACCACCGACATCGGCGCCGAGAGCCGCTGCTGGGGCAGCGCCCACGCGGTCAGGTAGGCGCGCAGCCGGTCGGCGGCCTCCGGAGTCCGCGGCGCCACGTCGGACGGCTGCAGCCGCTGGATCACCGCTTCCCGGTCGTGCACCAGGTTGCCGCTGCAGGCGGTGAGCACATCCCACTTCTCGGCGGCGAGCCCGCGCCGGTAGTCGTCCCGGTTGAGCTCCGGATGCAGCCGCGCCAGTGACTCCACGATGATCACCAGCGTGGGCATCTGCTCGCGGGTCAGTTCACCGCGCTGCGCCAGATCCACCAGGCCGACGACGTCGGCGGCCGGCGCCAGCGCCACCACACCGACCGGGAGCATCTCCGGGGCGTAGGTCGCGGCCTGCTCCCCCGCGGCCCAGGCCGCCCCGCCGCCCTGGGAACCACCGAGTGCGGCCCAGCGGGACGAGACACCGTCGAAGGTGCGCGTCATCGCACGCACCGAGTCGATCAGATTGAGGCCGGCCGTGCGGGCGTCGAGATAGGGATGCACCCCCTCGTACCCCAGGCCCTGGTAGTCGGCCATGGCGACCGCGTAGCCGGCGCCCACCAGGTTGGTCACCCAGGTGACGTTGCCCAGCAGGGTGGCCGACAGCGACGGGCCGCACGGCTCGTCGATACCCAGCGTGCCGTGGCCGTAGGCGATCACCGGCCAGCCGCCCGGCGGCGGTGGGTCGCTGGGCATGAACACCGCCCCCGACACCACGGTCGGTTTCCCGGTGTCGCCGTCGGTGGAGCGGTACACCACCCGGGCCGCCCGCACCGGCGACCCGGCCAGCCGGCGGTCGAAGCCGGGCATGGTGACGGCGCTGACCAACGTGCCCGGCCCGGAGCCGCTCAGATCGGCGGTCTCGATCGGCTGCGCGTCCTCGGTGGCGGTATCGATCCCGACGAACTGTCGCGCCGGCGGGGAGACCACCAGCACGAAGCCCGCGATCAACAGCACGACAGCCCCGATGACCGCCGCCCACAACAGGTTTCGGCGCATCAACGCTTCCGGAATTTCTTGACCAGCCCCAGGCCCGGCTTCTCCACCCCGTAATAGGTGATGGTGGACAACACCAAGGTGACCGCGGTGACGATAGCCATGTTGCGCAGCATGCCGCCCCAGCTGTCCCCGGCGTCGAGGTCGTACCGGCCCAGCATCAACAGCACCGGGTAGTGCCACAGGTACACCGACATCGAGATCAGCCCGACGAAGTAGAACGGCTTCCAGTCCAGGCCGCGGGCCAGCCACGACGGTGTGCCCCAGGACAGCGGCAGCACCACCATCACGATGAACAGTGCCGACACGATGCCCAGCGCCGCGTAGCCGAAGGCGTTCTCGGCCTGCAGCAGCGCGATGGTGAGCACGCCGAAGAACGGCAGCAGCAGAATGTCCACCCGGTGGATCCACTTCGCCGCGCGCTGACCGATGACCGCCTGCTCGATCGCGACGAACAGGATCGCCGCCAGCATGCCGTAGGCGAACAGGTCGGCGTTGGTCAGGAAGCTGCGGCTGAACACCGCCGCCAGGTTCGGGCCCCAGTTCTGCAGCCAGATGTCGGGCATGTACCCGCTGGCCGGGGCCTCGAAGTTGTGCACGTTGACGTTGCGGTAGACGTACGGGATGAGCAGTCGGCCGATGTAGGCGATCGCCAGCAGGATGGCCGGGGCCACCAGCGCCAGTTTCAGCGGGTGCATGTTCACCCGGCCGCGCAGCGCGAACAGCAGCACCCCGAGCAGCGGCAGCGACAGGTAGAACGCGATCTCCAGCGTGAGCGACCAGGACGGGTTGATCCCGGTCTGCACGTACTCGGGGATGTAGGTCTGCATCAGGGTCAGGTTCGCCAGCAGCTTGGCCGGATCGGTGATCATCCCGGTGCCGTCCCCGCTGCCGGGCACCTGGGTGATCGGGTTCTCGACGTACACCGCCCGGAAGATGAAGTTGGCCAGCAGGAAGATGGCCACGTAGCCCGGGAACACCCGGAACACCCGGTGCAGGAAGTACTGCCGGGTGTCGGGCATGTCCGCGCCCGGCTTGGTCAGCCGGCGCACATAGGGCAGGAACAGCAGGAACCCGCTCAGCACGAAGAACAGGATCAGCGCCAACCCGAGCACGTCGAGGAACGCCTTGGAATGGGTGATCGGCGTGTAGAACTCGCCGACATGGCCGACGACGACGGCCAGACAGCCGAGGCCGCGGATACCGTCCAGACCGACGACTCGTCCGCGGGTCGGCGAACTCGCGATCACCTGGGATTCGATGGGCAGCTTGGCTGCGGCTTTTTCAGTCATCATTCCGGCAATGTCAGTTGGGGCACTCTACGGATGGACGGTCCCCCCTCGATCGCGCAGGTGTTGGCCGGCGGATCCCCCGGAACCGCTGCTGGATCCAGTCCAGCGCCTCGGTCGGATCGAAGTCGCTGTGGCCGCGGCCGACCGCCACGAACGACGTGATCTCGGCGCCCATATCGCAGGCGCGCTGCACCGCGGCATCGGTCCACGGCACCGGGATCAGCTGATCCTGGTCGCCCTGCAGCACCAACGACGGTGCGCTGGCCGGTGACCGGGGCAGCCCGCTCATCTGGATGAGATGGTCGCGCAGCCGGTCGGTGGCGGCCTGGTCCACCGGGCGCAGGTCATCGGGGGACAACGCCTCGGCGACCTCGAGGCGCTCATCGGTGGAGTCCGCCGAGCAGCCCGACAGCAGCGCCCAGTTCTGCTGCGCCGCACCGCGCCGGTAGTCGTCCAGGTTGAGATCGGGATGCTCGTTCTTCAGCGTCGCGAGGATCAGCACCATGGCGATCCGCTGCTGCGGCGTCAGCTCCCCGGCCCAGGCCAGGTCGGCCAGACCGGCGATATCGGCGGCCGGTGACACGCTGACCGAGCCCACCAGCTCGAGGTCCGGGCTGGAGTAGGTGGCGTTGAGCTCGTTGGCGGCCCACGATGCCTGCCCGCCCTGGGAGACCCCGAAGGCGACCCACCTGTTCGAGGCGCTGGGCAGCAGCTTCCGGGCCGCCCGGGCGGCGTCGATCATGTTGTAACCCTCGGTCGAGGCGTCCAGGTAGGGGTGGTAACCGGTGTCGGTGCCCAGGCCCTGATAGTCGGGCACCACCAGGATGTAGCCCAGGGACAGCAACGCCCGGATCGCGTCCGCCGCCCCGCTCAGCGACGGCGACAGCGACGGTGCGCAGTCGGATTCGATACCGACTGTGCCGTGCCCGAACACGATGACCGGCCAGCCGCCCTCCGGCGGTTCACCGAGCGGCTCGAACACGCTGCCGGAGACGGTCTGCGGGCTGCCGTCGATACCCGAGGTGGAGTCGTAGGTGATGCGGGCGGCCTCCTCGGCGACCCGCACGATCCGTCGGTCGACGATCGGCAGGTCGACCGCCGAGCGCAGGGTGCCCGGGCCCTCGCCCGAGTAGTCCGCCGGCAACAGCAGCTGCTGGTCGAGCGACGACGGCTGGGCCGGGGCGTCGCTCCGGTCGCTGTTGTCTGCCGCGCAACCCGTCAGGGTGACCGTGCCGGCCAGCACGCCCGTCATCAGGACGCGCGCAGCGGTCCTCGTCGTCTTCACGAAGCTCCTACGTTTCCCGTTGCGTGGCGACACGGACGATCTGATTGAGTTGGCCACGGGTCACCACGGTGTCCCGGGCGATCCCGACGCCCAGCATGATCAGCGCGCTGACCGCGAAGCCGACACCGGCGCCGATCGCCAGCGGCCGGCCCAGCGGAGTCGGGACCTCGGTCGCCGTCTTCGCCGCGTCCACCGGCAGCAGCTCTGCCAGCGGCCCCTTGTACTGCACGTCGTCGGACACCGCGGACTCGTACCACTCCAGGTCCTGTGACAGCTTCACCAGCGCGCTGCCCACCGCGTTGACCTCGTCGACGGCCAGGTCCGGGTCCTCGTTGGTGACGGTGATCCGCAGCAGCACCGAATTCGCCCGGCCGCGCAGATCCGCCCCACCCGGCTCCCAGGTCGCCGAGACCCGGGAAGCCAGCTCCTCGGCGGTGGTGTCCTGCCCGATGGCCTCGATCGCGGCCCGCGCCACCGTCCGGGACTTGGCCAGTTCGGCATAGCCGGGCGTGCGCAGCTTGGCACCCATCCCGCCGTAATACTGCGAGAAGGTGCTCGGGTCGTTGGACACCTTGGCGAAGGCCAACGCGGACGCGGTGTAGCTGGGCGGCTGCTGCGAGACCGCGAAGGCGGCGGCACCCGCGGAGAGCAGGGTGGCCACCAGGATCATCGGCCAGGCGCGCAGTAGCAGCACCAGGTAGTCGCGGAATCTCGGGACGTCGAGCGGGGCCCTCATCGGGCGAGTTCCCGTTCTTCCCATTCGGCGCAGTTGCTCGGCGGCGCGGGCACACCGGCCAGCCGGTCGTTCAACCAGCCCATCACGAACGACTGGTCCAGGTCGGCGTGACCCTTACCCGGTTCGCTCTTGATGTCCAGATTGCTGCCCAGCGCGCACGCCTCGCTCAGCGCCCGTTCGAACCATTCCTTGTTGTACAGCTGGTCATCGGTGCCGTACGCGACGACGGTCGGGGTGTCGATGCGTGAGACGTTGGGGATCGACCGAGACGCCAACCGCTCCCGCAGCCACTCCACGTTCTCGTAGGTCCGGGGTTTGAGATCCTCGTTGGCCATGGTCTCCCAGACCTTGGCGACCGCGTCGAAGTCGGTGGGGATGCAGTTGATGATCAGGTCCCAGTTCTCGGCGGTGACGCCGGACCGGAAGTCGTCCAGGTTCATCTCCGGCTCGAACCAGGACAGCGATTGCAGGGCGTAGACCAGGGTGACGCGCTGGGCGTTGGTCAGGGTGCCGTTCCAGGCGGCGTCGGCCAGTTCGGAGATGTCGGCGGCCGGCGCCATCGAGATGGTGCCCAGCAGGTCCAGGCCCTGCCCGTATGCGGGGGCCACCTCGGCGGCGCCCCAGACGGCCAGCCCGCCCGCCGAGTGGCCGTAGGCCATCCACTTGTCGCTGATCTCGGCGCCGACCCGGCGCGCGGCCCGCACCGAGTCGATCACGTTGTAGCCGTAGGTCTTCGCGTCCAGGAACGGATGTGAGTAGCCCTTCACCCCGGAGCCCTGGAAGTCGCTGGCCGCGACGGCGTACCCGTTCTTGATGAACTGGTCGATCGACCACGCCTGCTTCGGCAGGTTCGGGAACAGGCTGGACGCGCACTTGTAGAGCACACCCTTGGTGCCCTGCCCGAACCCGATGATCGGCCAGCCGCCCGGCGGCGGCGTGCCGGCCGGGATGGCGATGGCGGCCGACACCTCGGTGGGTGTGCCGTCGATGCCCGAGGTGGACCGGTACACCACCCGCATATAGGTGGCGCCGTCCTCGTCGAGCAGTTCGGCGCCGGACGGGATCGGCTCGACCGAGACCAGCGAGCCCGGACCGTCGTCGGTCATATCCGGCGGAGCGAGGTGCGGTTTGCCCTCGAAGGGCGGGGCGAAGGTCTTGATCGTGGGCGGAACGTAGGGCGCCGTCTGGGTCTGGGTGCCACTGGTGCAGGCACTGACCGAGGAGGCCACCACGAGCGCGGCAAGAGAACCGGCCAGCAGCGCGGTCACCCGTCTCGGGCGCAGCGACTGCACCGGACTACTCCGGGTGTCCCAGTTGGGCCCGGTGGCGCGGCTGACCGACTTCCTGGTCCGCCTCGACCGACGGCAACTGCCCGACCACCTCGGCGCCCGAACCGTTGCGGTCCGCGCTCTTCGTGGCGCGGGCCTCCTGGTCGAGGGCCTTCTTCTCGCCGGCCTTGAACTCGGACCGGTCCTTGCGGTGCTCGTGTTCGCCGGTGGCGGCCACGCCGATCAGGTTGACCCGGGCGGCGGACAGCACCGCCAGGCCCTTGCGCAGGGCGGCGGCCCGGGTGTGGCCGATCCGGCCCAGCATCACCGCACCGTCGCCGAGGCCGGCCGGCACCACACCGTCGGAGTACTTCAGCAGTGGCGGGGTGTCGACGATGACGTAGTCGAAGTTGGCACGCAGATCGTCGAACACCTGACCGGTGGCGTCGTCACCCCACAGCTGGCGGCGGGTGGCCGGCAGCGGACCGGCCGGCAGGAACACCACCTTGCCGATCCGGATGGTCGAATCGGCCAGCGAGGACTGCCGCGCGAGCAGGGTGGTCAGGCCCTTCTGCGACGCGCGGGTCACCTCGGCCGAGGACAGGCCCAGCACCGACGGCAGCGACGGGTCGACCAGGTCGCCGTCGACCAGCAGCACCGAGTGTCCGGACTCGGCGAAGGCGGCGGCCAGGTCGGCGGCCGTGGTGGACCGGCCGTCCTGCGGCGACGGGCTGGTGATCGCGATGACGTGCGGACGGTTTCCGTCCGGGGTGCGGGCGAACTGGATGTTGGTGCGCAGTTCGCGCAGCCGCTCGACCGCGGGCCCGCCGGCGGACAGGTCCAGGACGCCCTCGCGGCCCTTGTTCTGCAGCAGGGAGCCGATCAGGGCGTTGGAGGTGACGTCCTCGATGCGTTCGCGGCGGCGCACCCGGGTGTCGGAGACGCCGAGGACGGCGGCCAGCACGATGCCGATCACCAGGCCGGCCAGCGCGCCGAGCAGAACCCGGGTGAGCAGCCCCATCGACTCGACCGGGGTGCCGAAGCTGGCGTCGTCCACGACGATGGCGCCGGCCGCGGATTCACCGCCGCGGCGCGAGGTCTCCAATTCGGTGGTGACGTTCACGAGTTGGTCGGCGACGGCGTTGGCGTAGAGCTGAGCGGTCGCGGCGTCCGGATCCGTTGCGGTGATGTCGAGCAACACCGTCTGAGGTAGCGGGACGGCGGTGATCTTGGCGCGCAACTCGTCGACGGAGATGGAAGCCTTGGCCTGATCGATGGCGCGCGCGGCGACCTGCTCGCTGGTGGCCAGGCCGGCGTAGGAATAGACCCGTTCCTGGGAGAACAGATTGTTCTGGTAGGCGTCGCCGACCGAGGTGCCGCTCTGAGTGCTGACGAAAAGCCTTGCTGTGGAGGTGTACTCCGGCTTGTCGAATTGCTGAGACACGGCACCGGCGGCGGCACCGATCACCACCGCAACCAGGACCACCCACCAGAGCCGGCTAAAGATCCGCACGTAATCACCGACGGCCAACTGGGCACTCCGATCGCTGTTGGGTCACCATGACGTCATCACGATAGCGTCTCCACCTTTCCCTACATACAAAAGTCCTGTGCAAGGGGAAAAGACTCTGTGGCGATTCCAGCGAAGACAATGCGAGGATAGGTCAGTGCGCGATGGACCGCCGATCCGGCAGCAAAGGAGTTCGTTCTTGAAGCTGCCCACTTATTCACGAACCGAGATCTGGGCGGGAGCGGCGGCCTGTGTGCTCGGGCCGGTTGCGGCCGTCGCCGCGGCGCTGGGTGGCAAACCCGCCGTCATCGCGATCGCCGGGCTGATGGCCGTGGTGGCCGGGGTCTACATCGGGATGCGGCATCCGCTGTGGCTGTACTACGGCACCGTCGTCTTCGTCACCACGTTCCCGTTCGGCTATTTCCCCGGTGTGCACGTGCCGATCTATCTGGTGTGCGCCTGCGGTTCCATCCTGGCGTTCCTCCTGCACCCGCGGGCGGTCCGGCGCTCCTCGCCGCTGATGTCGGCGGTGTTGCTGCTGATCGTGATGTCGGGGCTGTCCATGGCGGTCACGTTCTCCACCCCGGTCAACATCATGGACTTCACCAAGTGGGCGGTGGCCACCGGTTTCCTGTTCGCCCTGCTGTCCCTACCGAACGATCAATTGCGGCGCGTCGGAAAGGCTTTCGTCTTCTCCGCGACCTTCAGCGCGGTGTGGGGTATCGCCGCGGTGGCACTGGGTTCCACCAAGTACATCGTCAAGCCGTTCGAGATCATCGGCTACTACGCGGTGGACAAGTTCTACATCACCGGCGGCACGCTCAACACGCCGCGCACCGACCGGTTCGAGGTCGGCGCGGACAGCGAGACCTTCCAGCGCCTGGGCGGGCTGTGGGTGGACCCGAACGCGGCCGGTATCGGTCTGGTGATCGCGTTGGCGATCACCGGCATCCTGTTCACCCGGTGGCAACGGGTCATCTTGATGACCATCCTCATGGTGGCCATCGTGCTGACCCTGAGCCGGGCGGCCCTGGCCAGCGTGCTGCTCGGTTCGCTGCTGGTCTTCGTCTTCCACAACATGCGGTCCCGGGACCGCATGCTGATGGTCGGCACGCTGTTCGTGGGCGGTACGACGGCGATGATGATCCCGGCCGTCCGCAAACGGTTGTTGGGCTCCCTGGGCGAGAACGACGCGGGCGCCTCGGACCGCATCGCGGCGATCCGCGAGTTTCCGTGGCGGATGGGCGACAACTGGATCTTCGGAAACGGCTGGTCGCTGCGGGAGTTCAAGGACGGCCCGTACGCGTTCACCGAGAACTTCGTGTCCAATGCGCCGCTGATCGCCGTGCACCGCGGCGGCCTGGTCGCCGGCCTGTCCTTCCTCGCCGTGATCATCATCGGATGTGTGGTGGCGGCCAAGCTGATCCGCACCGACTCGCTGCCGCACGCGTTCTACGGCGGGGTGTTCATCGCGTTCTCCACCATCACCTTGAACCTGGATCACCCGGTCGTCGTGATCGCGCAGATGACCTTCATGTACACGTTCTTCCTGGTGTTCCTGCAGTACTCCGATGAGCTGCGCAAGGAGGGCGCGCTGACCGCACCGAAACCGCCGGCGTTCTCCTTCGAGCCCGCGGCCGGGCCGCCGCCCTCAGGTGAGCCGGACGGCGTTGCGGCGCAGAGGCGGCCGCTACCGGCCGGCACCGCCTAGCAGTTCGGCGACCGCCCGATGCGGCCGGCGGTCGCGCCAGTACTGCTCGTTGAGCCGGTACAGCCGGTCGCCCGCCTCGGCGGCACCGGCGGTGTCCAGCAGGTACTTCCGGCACTGTTCGACGAACACCGCATCCCCGTCGAACACGCCCAGGCCGAGCAGGTCCGTCAGCGAGCCGACGGCGGCGGTGGTGCCGACCACCGGCAGCCCCATCCGCGCGGCGTCCAGGATCTTCACCCGCACACCCCCGCCGGTCCGGATCGGGGCGATCATCGCCCGGCAGGTTCCCAGGAACTCCGGCAGGTCGTCGACGAAGCCCAGATCCCGAACGCCGGGCGGGTATTGCGGTTCGGGGGCCTTGGCGGCCCGCGCGCCGATCACGCACAGTTCGGCGCCCTCGATGCCCTCGGCGATCCGCGGCCACAGCCGCAGCGCCTCCTCGAAAGCCTCCTGATTCGGCGGCCAGTCCCGGGTTCCCATCAGCACCAGCCGGCGCGGGCTCGACGCCACCGCAACCTGTTTCGCCGGCGGCAGGGTGATGTCCATCCAGCGCGCGTCCCGCACACCGCGCTCGCGGTAGAACTCCGCCTCCTCGGCGTCGAACGTGCCGACCGCGTCGGCGGCCCGCGCCACCCGCAGTTCGTCGCGCAGCAGCCGGCCGACCTGCAGCCTGCCCAGCGCACCGCGGGTGGCCCGCCAGACCAGCGACTCGCTCACATGGGTGTTCACCACGAACCGGGACCTACCCAGACGCGAGCTGCGCAGGAAGGATTCGGCCATATAGCTGTGCTCGGCGACGTAGATGTCGGCGCCGGCGGCATCGATCGCCGCGACCAGGTCGTCGTTGTCGAACCGGGCGTGTACCAGGCTGCGTCCGGTCCGTGCGATGTCGAGCAACAGCCGCAGCGGCTGCACCCCGGCCTTGTCGACGCGCACCAGCGGTACACCCCCGAAGTCCAGCCGGCCCGGCGGCTGGTGGGACAGGCAGATCGCCGACACCTCGAAGTCGTCGGCCGCCAATTCCAGGACCAGACGCGACAATTCGACATCGCCGCCGTGATCGGCCACCGGGTCCTTGGACAGCAGGAAACAGACCGTCGGTCTCACGTCACCGTCTTCCCCGGATCGGTTTTGCGGTACAGCACCCGCAGGTAGATGGCCATCAGCAGGGCGTCACCGATGACGGAGGCGATCGCCGCGCCCACCGCCCCGAACCCGTACAGCAGCAGCACCAGGGCCAGTTTGACCGGGACGATGGCGGAGTTGGCGATCAGCCGGACCCCGTCGCGGTGCTGGTTGTAGAGCACCGCCTGGAACACCATGGCGATGGTGCGCATACCGCAGAACAGCGACATGATCGTCATCGCGATGGCCAGTTCCTGGGGCACCACCGGCAGCACCAGCATGACCAGGCCGGTGATGAGCACCAGTGCACCGGCGGCCACCCCGAGCAGCACCGTGCCCTTCAGCGGCGGTCCTGCCGACACATCGCCCGAGCCCTCGCGCAGGGTCTGGTTGTAGGACATGCCGAAGGTCTGGCCGACCGCGACGATGGCCAGGGTGACCGTGGTGCAGATGCCGTAGTAGCCGGCGACGGTGTCATTGGTCAGCCAGCCGAGCAGCAGCAGATCGCCCTGCACACCGGCCATGATCGAGAACGTCTCGCCGACCAGGATGGCGATCACCCGCGGCGATCCGGGCATTCCGGGCTTGTGCCGCAACGCGATCGGCCCCACCCCGAGCGCCACCAGGGCGTACGGCGCGACCAGGATCATGGTCGCGGTCTGCAGCGTCGGATCCGGCACGACGAACAGGTAGATACAGGCCGGCACCACGCTGGCGAACTGCCGCGCGGTGTCGATCTGGGCGGCCTTCTGCGGCTGGCCGTCGCGCAGCGGGCGGCTCTCCCAGGCCTTGAGGGTCAACTCGCCGCCGGACACGAACAGACCGAAGGCCGCGACGTAATTCACCTCCAGCAGGGCCACACCCACCAGCATCAGCGCGACACCGAGCAGATAGCGGGTGGCCCGGTCGGCCAGGAAGTGTTTCTCCGATTCGCGCACCGAGCGGACCACGAACACGTTGTCCAGTGGCGACCCGATCAGCGAGTACACCGCGTAGGCCATGGCGTACTTGCCGTAATCGGCGATGCCGAGCTGGGCGACGATGGCCAGCGTCCACACCATGCCGCCGGCGCGCCCGCCATACATCCAGAACGCCGCCCACAGGGCGCGCGACAGATGCGGCGAACCCGGCAACGCGGCGGCGGGTGTCGGGTCAGTCACCGGCGGACCCGCGTTCGGCGATCTGCTCCCAGACCGCCACGAAGGCCTCGGCGGTGCGCGCGGCCGAGCGTTCGGCGCGGGTGCGGTCGGAGTTGGCGCCCAGTTCCTTCAACCGGGCCTCATCGCCCAGGACCGCGGTGATCTCGGCGGCCAGCCCGGCGGCCACGCCGGCGCCCGGATCGGTGGACGGGGGCACCGCCACCACCCCGTGTTCGGGGCTGAGTTCGGCCAGCGACCCGTACCCGGTGCAGATCACCGGGGTGCGGTAGGCCATCGCGTGCGCCACCACGCCGGAGGCCGGGTAGGTCTCGGCGTAGAAGTGCCGCTTGCCGTAGGGCACCACGATGGCGCGGACCGAGGCGAAGAACGCGTCCTCGGCGGCGCCGTCGACACCGCCGAGGATCTCGATGCCCTCGGCCCGGGGCAGCGCCTCGGTGCCGCGGCCGGCGACCCGGATGGCGATGTCGTCGGGCAACTGGGCACGGATGTCGGCGATCTGGTCGAAACCCTTGCCCCGGTAGACGAATCCGAAGAACCCGACCGCTTTCGGGCGGTCCTGGGCGGGCGCGATCTCGGGCCGCTGCCGCACCAGGTGCGGGATGTAGGCGGTGCGGGTGCGCGGGTAGGTCCGCTCGATCGACTGCCGGCCGGTCTCGGTCAGCGCGATCAGCGTCCGGTTCCCGTGCACCCGGCCTTCGATGGCCCGCGACAGCGGGCGCAGCGGATAGTGGATGCCGTGGGTCAGCAGCCGGGACCTGGCGATGAACCGGGGCCGGGCCAGGAACCACAGGCCCTGCGGCGGGTCGTGGATGGTGGCCGTCACCGGTACCCCGGACAACCCGGCGACCGCCCAGAAGGTGGGCATCACGCCGGTGGACAGTTCGGCGTGCACCAGGGTGCGTCCCGGGGGCCCCTCGGCAACCAGTTTGCGTACCCGGGTCCGGTGCCGGCGGATGTCGGCGAGGGTGTCCAGGCCGGGCCCGGCGGTGCGCTCCTCGACGATCTCACCGAAATGCGGGCGCAGCGCGTCCACCAGATCCTGCGCGTAGTCGCCCACCGCGGTCTGCCCGTCGTCGGGTGCGACGAAGACCAACCGGTGGTCACGCAACCGGTCGCCCATCAGTAGAACGGCGGGGGTCGACGATTATTGGTGTACAGCAACACATCCGGGTCGCGCTTGCCGATCACCTTGGCCGGCACGCCGCCCACGATGTTCAGTTCCTCGATGTCCTTGGTCACCAGCGCCTGGGCGGCCACCACCGCGCCGCGGCCCACCAGCGAGGGCAACACCATGGCCCGGCTGGCGATCCACACGTAGTCGCAGATGACCGTCGGGATCGGCACCGGCAGGAAGTCCGGGTGGTTGACGTCGTGGCCGCCGCCGATGATCTGGACGTCACTGGCGATGGTCACCTGGTTGCCGATGTAGATGCCGGCGCGCGCGTCGAGCATGCACCGGAACCCGATCTCCACCCCGTCACCGATGGTCAGGTACGCCGGGTCCAGCACGGTGGTGCCGCGCAGGATGGAGCAGTGCTTGCCGATCCTGGCCCCGCACAGCCGCAGGAAGCCCTGCCGGATCGTATGCGACGGGATGTAGGTGACCAGCAGGTTGAAGATCAGTTCACCGATGCGGTTCTTGGCTTTCGGGAGGAACCCGAGGCTCTGCATCTTGTAGTGGGTGACCCGGTTGTTCTCGTCGAGGACGTATTCCGAATCCGGCGGCATCCGCAGCGCCGGCGCGGCGGCCTTCTTCCGCGCTATGTCCGCCGGATCTGCCGTGGCCGGTTTACGAAACATGAATCATCGCTCCTTGTCGAGGAATCCGCGTAAACGATAGCGACCTCTGTGCGGATCGGTTGCTGTTGCCCGAAGTGGACCGCGCCGGGTCGCCGGTGGTCAGCAAGGCCGGCCGAGCTCGTCGACCGCGCGGTAGAGGCGTTCGGCGTACCGCTGCTCGGTGAACTGGTCGGCGTGCTTGCGGATGACCTCCGGGTCGAAGCTCTGGGTGGCGAAGTGGTCCAGCGCCGCGGCGATCGAATCCGCTTGCGCCTCATCGAAGAAGGTTCCGGTGACGGCATCGATCACGGTGTCCAGGAAGCCGCCCCAGCGCAGCACCACCGCGGGCTTGCCCCACACCGCGGCCTCGATCGGGGTCAGCCCGTAGTCCTCGTAGCTGGCCGCGATCAGCGCCCGGCAGGACCGGTACAGCCAGGCCATCTGGGCGTCGGTCAGGTCCGAGAGCAGGGCCACGTTCGGGGTGCGGATCGACTCGATGTGACCGGCTTCGGGGCCGCGACCCACCACGACCAGCCGACGGTCGGTGCCGGCGAACGCGCGCACCACCTTGTCGACGTTCTTGTAGGGCAACAGCCGGGACACGCACAGGTAGAACGGCTCCTCGCCGCCCGCCCAGTCCGCGACGGCCGGCACCGGCGCCACCTCGACGTCGGTACTCATGGCCACCGGGGAGGGCAGTACATCGGCCTCGATGTCGTAGGCGTCCTTGATCCGGTCCTTGATCATGGTGGAGACCGCCAGATACCGGTCCACCGTCCGGGCGGCGCGACGGTCCCACGCCCTCAGGGCGGGGCCGGCCACCTTCAGCAGTCCGCGCTTGAGCTGGTCGCCCTCGTCCTTGAGGTACATCTGAGGGGTGTAGAGCCAGTGCGCCGGGGTGTGGCAGTGCACCAGCTTGACGCCGTCGGTGCGGAAGCCGTGCGCCCAGCCGCTGCTGCTGGTCACCACCACGTCGGCGTCGACGAACATCGACGACGAGACCGCGGGCAGCAGCGGCAGTGCCGCGCGATGGTTCTTGCGGAAGAACCCGATCCGGTTCAGCGGGGACACCCGCACATCGCGATCGGCGAACTCGGGATAGGTGCCGGCCGGGTCGTAGAGCAGTGTGTAGATCGGCGCGTCCGGAAAGGCCTTGCTCATGGACAGCACGACCTTCTCCGCGCCCCCGCGCTGGGTCAGATAGTCGTGTGCGATCACCACGCGGGGACCGTCCACGCCGTCATACGCACGCTGAGCCGTCACACTGCCGTTCCTCTCCAGGCCGCCACCGCCGCTGCCGGTTACCAGCAATCGCCCGTCGACTTCGCGCACTATATTGCCAACGCGCCGATTATTGCCACCGGGCCCGAGTCCGGAATCGTCCATTCCCGGGCACAACTGCGGAATTGAACCGCTCCGACCGGGTTTTATCAGTGTCCCCGATCCGGCCGCCGGGTGGATATCGCTGGCAAATTCCGCGCCCGTCGCCCCCGGCGCCCGTGCCGCACCCACGGCAAACGGGGTGCACAACGGCGGAAACGCCGGATCAGCCGGTGCCCGCGGCGACGCGCGGTACGGCCCAAACCACACCCAGCTGTCCGACTTCTTAGAGAACCGTTAACATCGACGACCATGACGAGCACTATCGAGCCGGCGGCAGAGCACGTACCCGATATCCACACCACGGCCGGCAAGCTGGCCGATCTGCGCAAGCGCGCGGAAGAGGCGTTGCACCCGGTGGGTGAGGCGGCCGTGGAGAAGGTGCATGCCAAGGGCAAGCTGACCGCCCGCGAGCGGATCTACGCACTGCTGGACGAGGGCTCGTTCGTCGAACTCGACGCGCTGGCCAAGCACCGCAGCACCAACTTCGGTCTGCAGAAGAACCGTCCGCTCGGCGACGGTGTGGTGACCGGCTACGGCACCATCGACGGCCGCGAGGTCTGCGTGTTCAGCCAGGACGCCACGGTGTTCGGCGGCAGCCTCGGCGAGGTCTACGGCGAGAAGATCGTCAAGGTCCAGGAGCTGGCCATCAAGACCGGCCGCCCGCTGATCGGCATCAACGACGGCGCCGGCGCCCGCATCCAGGAGGGCGTGGTCTCGCTCGGCCTGTACAGCAAGATCTTCCACAACAACATCAAGGCCTCCGGCGTGATCCCGCAGATCTCGCTGATCATGGGCGCCGCCGCGGGTGGCCACGTCTACTCCCCCGCGCTGACCGACTTCATCGTCATGGTCGACCAGACCAGCCAGATGTTCATCACCGGCCCGGACGTCATCAAGACCGTCACCGGCGAGGACGTCACCATGGAGGAACTGGGCGGCGCCCAGACCCACATGGCCAAGTCGGGCACCGTGCACTACGTCGCCTCCGGTGAGCAGGACGCCCTGGATTACGTCCGCGACCTGCTGGGCTACCTGCCGCCGAACAACTACGCCGATCCGCCGCGGTACCCGGCGCCGGCTCCGACCGGGGCCATCGAGGACAGCCTGACCGGCGAGGACATCGAACTCGACACGCTGATCCCGGATTCCCCGAACCAGCCCTACGACATGCACGAGGTCATCTCGCGCATCCTCGACGACGACGAGTTCCTCGAGGTGCAGGCCGGGTACGCGCAGAACATCATCATCGGGTTCGGCCGGGTCGACGGCCGCTCGGTGGGCATCGTCGCCAATCAGCCGACCCAGTTCGCCGGCTGCCTGGACATCAAGGCCTCCGAGAAGGCCGCCCGCTTCATCCGCACCTGTGACGCCTTCAACATCCCGATCGTGCTGCTGGTCGACGTTCCCGGCTTCCTGCCCGGCACCGGCCAGGAGTTCGACGGCATCATCCGCCGCGGCGCCAAGCTGCTCTACGCCTACGGCGAGGCCACCGTCCCGAAGATCACCGTCATCACCCGCAAGTCCTACGGCGGCGCGTACTGCGTGATGGGGTCCAAGGACATGGGCGCCGACGTGGTGGTCGCCTGGCCGACCGCTCAGATCGCGGTCATGGGCGCCTCCGGTGCGGTCGGCTTCGTCTACCGCAGCGAGCTCAAGCAGGCCGCCGCCGAGGGCCAGGACGTGGACTCGCTGCGCCTGGAGCTGCAGCAGACCTACGAGGACACCCTGGTGAACCCGTACATCGCCGCCGAGCGCGGTTACGTCGACGCGGTCATCCCGCCGTCGCACACCCGCGGCTACGTGGCGACCTCGCTGCGCCTGCTGGAGCGCAAGATCAGCCAGGTGCCGCCGAAGAAGCACGGGAACATCCCGCTGTGAGCGGGGCGAACGATTCAACCGCTGTGAGCGACGAGCAGGGAGCTACTCCGGTGTCTGAAACCACCCCGGCCGCGCACGAGCCGCACATCCAGGTGCTCAAGGGTGAGCCGACCGCCGAGGAACTGGCCGCGCTGATCGGCGTGCTCTCGGCCGCCGGCGGCGGCCCGGCCGAGCCGGGCGTCAAGGAGACCAACCTGTGGGGGCATCCGGTGGACCGGCTGCGCTACCAGAGCCACAGCTGGCAGCGGGTGACCCTGCTGGAGCGGACCCACCTGCGCCGATGAGCGCTGGCGCGAAGAGCCTTCGAGACCGTTGACCCGCCTCGTCCTCGGCTCCGCATCGGCAGGCCGGCTCGGTGTGCTCCGGGCGGCCGGGGTCGATCCCCTGGTGACGGTGTCCGACGTGGACGAGGACGCGATCCTCGCCCGGTTGTCCGAGGATGCACCGGCCACCGTGGTGGCGGCGCTGGCGCAGGCCAAGGCCCGCCGGGTGACCGAACTGCTGGACGCCGAGGTGCGCGCCGACTGCGTCGTGGTCGGCTGCGATTCGATGCTGGAGGTCGACGGCGCGCTGGCCGGCAAGCCCGGTTCGGTGGACGCCGCGCGCCGGCGCTGGCAGGCCTCGTCCGGGCGCACCGGGATGCTGCACACCGGGCACAGCGTGCTGCGGATGCGGGCGGGCGCCGTCGTCGACGAGGCGCACCGGACCGGCAGCACCGCGGTGCACTTCGGCACGCCGGCGGCCGATGATCTGGAGGCCTACCTCGCCGGTGGCGAACCGCTCCATGTGGCAGGCGGTTTCACCATCGACGGCCGGGGTGGCTGGTTCATCGACCGGATCGAGGGCGACCCGTCCAATGTGATCGGGCTGAGCCTGCCGCTGCTGCGGAAACTGCTGGCGGGCATGGGCATTTCGGTCGCGGATCTGTGGCGGGCGAACAGCGTCTCGCGCTGACCCGGTTTCGCCGCCCCGCCGTCGGCCCCGTTTGATGCGGGTCGGTCGGGGTACTCCGGCGCCATGGCAGACACCGCGCTCCTGGTCGTGGACATGCTCAACGCCTACGAGCACCCCGACGCCGAGAAACTGACCGCCAGCGTCGCCGACATGGTGGACCCGTTGGCCGAGTTGATCGCCGCGGGCCGTCGGCGCGAGGACGTGGCGGTGATCTATGCCAACGACAACTTCGGCGACTTCACCGCCAACTGGGATGACATCGAGCAGGCGGCACTGCAGGGTGCCCGCCCGGAGTTGGTGAAACCGATCCTGCCCACCCCGGACTGCCTGCGGCTGACCAAGGTTCGGCACAGCGCGTTCTTCGCGACCCAGCTGGACTACCTGCTCCAGCAGCTGCACCCCGAACGCCTGGTCATCACCGGCCAGGTCACCGAACAGTGCGTGCTGTACACGGCGCTGGACGCGTACGTGCGGCACTACAGCGTGGTGGTCCCGCCGGACGCGGTCGCCCACATCGAGGCCGACCTGGGCAAGGCGGCGCTGCGGATGATGCAGAGCAATATGCGCGCCGAACTGCTCCCGGCGGCGGACTGTCTGGGCTGAGCGGGTACGGGAGTCCCGAGCGGCGGGTGATCACCGGTGGGTAGGCTCATCGTGTGTCGCTTCCTGCCGATCCTGACCCCGCCCTCGCCGCCTACGCGCACCCGGAACGATTGGTGACCGCGGATTGGCTGTCGGCCAATCTGGGCCGCCCCGGGCTTGCCATCGTCGAGTCCGATGAGGACGTCCTGCTCTACGACACCGGGCACATCCCCGGTGCGGTGAAGATCGACTGGCACACCGACCTGAACGACCCGGCCGTCCGCGACTACATCGACGGGGCCCAGTTCGCCGCCCTGATGGACCGCAAGGGCATCTCCCGGGACGACACCGTGGTGATCTACGGGGACAAGAGCAACTGGTGGGCGGCCTACGCGCTGTGGGTGTTCACCCTGTTCGGGCACCCCGACGTCCGCCTGCTCGACGGCGGCCGCGATCTGTGGGTGTCCAACAGCCGGGACACCACGCTGGACGTCCCGACCCGCACCAGCACCGGCTACCCGGTGGTGGAACGCAACGACGCCGCCATCCGCGCCTTCCGCGACGATGTGCTGGGCGCGTTGGGACAGCAGCCGTTGATCGACGTGCGCTCCCCGCAGGAGTACACCGGCGAGCGCACCCACATGCCCGACTACCCCGAAGAGGGCGCGCTGCGCGGCGGGCACATCCCGACCGCGGTGTCGATCCCGTGGGCCAAGGCCGCCGAGGACAACGGGCGGTTCCGCAGTCGCGCCGAGCTCGACGCGCTGTACGGGCACCTGGGCGCCGACGACGACACGATCGTCTACTGCCGCATCGGGGAACGCTCCAGCCACACCTGGTTCGTGCTGACCCACCTGCTCGGCCTGCCGAACGTGCGCAACTACGACGGGTCCTGGACCGAATGGGGCAACGCCGTGCGCGTCCCGGTCGCCGTCGGGCCCGAGCCGGGCGAGGCCCCGGCGAGGTGATCTCGTCATGACGATGCCCGAGGCGCTCGCCGAGGTCGTCAGCGACTTCCAGGACGTCGCCGGCCAGGACAAGCTGCAATTGCTGCTGGAGTTCGCCAACGAGTTGCCCGCGCTGCCTGCCCACCTCGAGGAAGCGGCCATGGAGCCGGTTCCCGAATGCCAGTCACCGCTGTTCCTCGACGTCGACGCCGCCGATCCCGAGCACGTCCGGCTGTACTTCAGCGCGCCGGCCGAGGCGCCCACCACCCGGGGTTTCGCGGCCATCCTCGCGGCCGGGCTGGACGGTCAGTCCGCCGCCGACATCCTCGCGGTGCCGGACGACTTCTACGCCGATCTCGGGCTGGCGGCGCTGATCAGCCCGCTGCGGCTGCGCGGGATGTCGGCGATGCTGACGCGGATCAAGCGGCGACTGCGCGGGCAGTAGCGGGCGCGCCTGACACCGGTTTCGCAGCCGGCGATCGGGCGGGGCAGGCCGATCCGCGATGCCACTCCCGCCCGGGCGTCCGCCGTCCGCAGATGACATGATGTTTGTCTCGCGCGTCAATATTCGCCCTACAGCGAAATTTCTGGCAAACCCTGCCAGAATGACGGAGGCGCACCGGCCCGCCAGCCGGCCCGCGACGCTTTTGCCCGCGTGACGCTGCATCGTGCGTGATCATGCGAGGCGGCACGGACCATGAAAGGGGGGCCCGGTCGGATGAACCAGCAAGCCCGGGACGTCATCCTCTACGAGCTCAACGAAGTGCCCTGGGATGTCGTCGACATCTATGTGAAGAACCGGCCCGGTTCGCATATGGCTGCGCTGCTAGGCGAGGGGCAGTCACTGACCACCGTGCACGAGGACCGCGCGGAGTTGCAGGGGCTGCAGCCCTGGCGCACCTGGCCCACGCTGCACGCGTCCACCTACTCGCACAACTCCTACGACCTGGGCCAGGATCCGACCACCTTCCGCGGCGACCCGATCTGGAACGTCGCCGAGAGCGCGGGCCTGTCCGTCGGCCTCTTCGGACCGATGCAGAGCTGGCCGGCCCGGGAGTTCCGGCACGGCGGCTTCTACGTTCCGGACACCTTCAGCCAGGACGCCCTCGCCTATCCGGTGGCGCTGCAGAAGTTCCAGGCCTTCAACCTCGCGATGACCGGTGAGAACGGCTTTTCGCCGAACGCCGCACTGAGCCCCAAGACGCTCGCCGGCACCGGCTTGAGCCTGCTGCGCCGGGGGTTGACCCCGCGCTCGATCGCGACGATCGGCGCCCATCTGGTCAACGAGCGCCGCGACCCGCGGAACAAGGCGTTCCGGTCGGCCATGCAGGCGCCGCTGAGCTTCGACCTCTACTGGGCCCTGCACCGCAAGCACCGGCCGCGGCTGAGCATCTTCTTCACCAACCACGTCGCCGGCATGATGCACCGGTTCTGGGGTGACGGTATGCCGGGTTACACCGACAAGTACGAATACTCCCCCGACCACGTCTACGGCGAATTCATCATCGCGGCAATGGATATCGCGGATCGTCAGCTCGGGCGCATCCGCCGCTACATCGCCAGGAACCCCCGGTCGATGCTGGTGGTGTCGGCCAGCATGGGCCAGGGCCCGGTCGAGGTGGTCAAGTCCGACGACACCTGCCTGGTGCTCGATGACCACACCAAGCTGGTGGCGGGCCTGAATCTGGCGGCGACCGGACTCGGCCTGGCGATGTATCCGATGCTCTCGCTGGTGTTCGGCACCGAGGCGGACGCCAAGGCCGCCACCGCGCCGCTGGAATCGGTGACGGTGGACGGCGGCGGGCCACTGTTCGCCCGGGTCCGGGTGGAAGGCCGCACGGTCACGTTCGGCACCGACTACGCCGTCGAGGCGGGTTCGGATCCGCTGCTGCGGTTCCGCGCGGTCGGCACCGAGCAGGAATCCACGGTGCGGGCCTCCGAACTCGGTTTCGCCCCGCACAGTCGGGTGGGCGGCGTGAACACCGGCTACCACATCCCGCAGGGCATCCTGCTGGCCGCGGGCGCGGGTGTGCGACCCGACCCGTCGCGCAAGGAGGTCGACATCCTCGACGTGGCACCGTCTCTGCTGTCCAACGCGCTCGGGGTGGAGCCCGGTCCGTCGATGGAGGGCATCCCGGTGCTGTTCGGCTGAGCCGATCCGGCAGCGTGTGCGCGAACGGTGCGCCCGTTCGCCCAGCGCACATCGCATGTACCGGCCAGTAACAATAGCGCCTTACCGAAAGGGCGACAGTATCTCGGTTGGATTTCGGGGGTCCGACTCGCCACCCCGGAATTGGACGCATAAACTTCGCCCGATACATTCTTAAAGACGTTTCTTAGAGAA
The DNA here is from genome assembly GCA_900078775.1 of Mycolicibacterium aurum. Taxonomy (GTDB): domain Bacteria; phylum Actinomycetota; class Actinomycetes; order Mycobacteriales; family Mycobacteriaceae; genus Mycobacterium; species Mycobacterium aurum_A. The sequence goes on along the minus strand of LT549889.1, from coordinate 402,272 downwards.
CATGCCATCAGGAGGCCCCGTGCCCAGTCACGCCAGCTCGAAGATCTCGAAGGTGCTCGTCGCCAACCGCGGAGAGATCGCTGTCCGTGTGATCCGAGCCGCCAAAGACGCCGGGCTGGCCAGCGTGGCCGTCTACGCCGAGCCGGACGCCGACGCACCCCACGTACGCCTCGCCGATGAAGCGTTCGCGCTCGGTGGTCAGACCTCGGCCGAGTCCTACCTCGTGTTCGAGAAGCTGCTCGAAGCCGCGGCGAAGTCCGGCGCCAACGCCATCCACCCCGGGTACGGGTTCCTCTCGGAGAACGCCGATTTCGCCCAGGCCGTCCTCGACGCCGGGCTGATCTGGATCGGCCCCAGCCCGCAGTCCATCCGCGACCTCGGCGACAAGGTCACCGCCCGCCACATCGCCGCGCGCGCCGACGCTCCCCTGGTTCCGGGCACCCCGGATCCGGTCAAGGACGCCGACGAGATCCTGGCCTTCGCCAAGGAGCACGGCCTGCCGATCGCGATCAAGGCCGCCTTCGGCGGTGGCGGCCGCGGCATGAAGGTCGCCCGCACGATGGAGGAGATCCCCGAACTGTTCGACTCGGCGACCCGTGAGGCCGTCGCCGCCTTCGGCCGTGGCGAGTGCTTCGTGGAGCGCTACCTGGACAAGCCGCGCCACGTCGAGGCCCAGGTCATCGCCGACCAGCACGGCAACGTCGTCGTCGCAGGCACCCGCGACTGCTCGCTGCAGCGCCGCTTCCAGAAGCTGGTCGAGGAGGCCCCGGCCCCGTTCCTCACCGAGGCGCAGCGCAAGGAGATCCACGAGTCCGCCAAGCGCATCTGCAAGGAGGCCGGCTACTACGGCGCCGGCACCGTGGAATACCTGGTCGGCCAGGACGGCCTGATCAGCTTCCTCGAGGTCAACACCCGCCTGCAGGTGGAACATCCGGTCACCGAGGAGACCTCGGGCATCGACCTGGTGCTGCAGCAGTTCAAGATCGCCAACGGCGAGCCGCTGGACATCACCGAGGACCCGACCCCGCGCGGCCACTCCTTCGAGTTCCGCATCAACGGTGAGGACGCCGGCCGCGGCTTCCTGCCCGCCCCCGGCCCGGTGTCGAAGTTCGAGCCCCCGACCGGCCCCGGCGTGCGGATGGACTCCGGTGTGGAGACCGGTTCGGTCATCGGCGGGCAGTTCGACTCGATGCTGGCCAAGCTGATCGTCACCGGCGCCACCCGCGACGAGGCCCTGGCCCGCTCGCGCCGAGCACTGGCCGAGTTCCACGTAGAGGGCCTGGCCACCGTCATCCCGTTCCACCGCGCCGTGGTCTCCGATCCCGCGTTCATCGGTGACGGCACCAAGTTCGACGTGCACACCCGGTGGATCGAAACCGAGTGGGACAACACCGTGGAGCCCTTCACCGGTGGCGATCCGCTCGACGAAGAGGACAACCTGCCCCGGCAGAAGGTCGTCGTCGAGGTCGGCGGTCGCCGTCTTGAGGTGTCGCTGCCCGGCGATCTGGCCATCGGCGGCGGCGCCGGTGCCGGCGGCGCCATCCGCAAGAAGCCCAAGGCGCGCAAGCGTGGCGCCGGCGGTGCCGCGGCCGCGTCCGGCGACTCGGTGACCGCACCCATGCAGGGCACCGTCGTCAAGGTCGCGGTGGAAGAGGGCCAGCAGGTCTCCGCCGGTGATCTGGTCGTGGTCCTGGAAGCCATGAAGATGGAGAACCCGGTCACCGCCCACAAGGACGGCACCATCACCGGGCTGTCGGTGGAGGCCGGTGCGGCCATCACCCAGGGCACCGTGATCGCCGAGATCAAGGACTAGCCGAAACAACTGCCGAATGGCCGCTCATTGCCCGTGATGAGCGGCCATTCGCCATTCTGGAGACCCGATGGAACCGGTAGAGATCAACAACGGCCAGTGTTACCTGCGCGGGCTGCGCTACGACGACCGGGTCGACGACCGGCCCGCGCTGGCCGACCTCGGCGAGACCGATCTGGACTACATCGACGATGCCGCCGACGGCTGGGCCGACAACACCCGCTACACCTGGGCGGTGTGCGAACCCACCACCGGTGAACTGTTGGCCGAGGTCACCCTGGACCCGGTCAGCGGGTTCATGGCCAGCCGGGCCCGCCCGGGCTTCGAGGACGCCGCTGCGATGTCCGAGGACACCGTGCGGCGGTACGCCGCGTCCCAGCTCGGCCTGCAGGTGCACACCTGATTCAGTCCCGCGTGTCGATATCGGCCCCGCTGGCCAGATCGCCGCATTCGACGGTGACCACATCGGGGCGGGCCCGCAGGAACGGCCCCGCCCCGGTGTCGCCGCGCAATCCGTCCAGCAATGCCGGCCAGTGCCGGCGGGCCAGTACGACGGGGTGTCCGGGCCGGCCGTCGTAGACCGCACGGGCCAGGCCCGATTCCGCGGTCCGGCCGGCCGCGAGTACCCGGGCCACCACATCGGCGCCGACGTCGGGCGTGTCGATCAGGTGCACGACGGCGAAGGCACTGGTCCCGCCGGTTTCCAGGGCCTGCAGTCCGGCGCGCAGGGACGCCGACAGCCCGTCCGCCCACTGCGCGGCGTACACGGTGCGTGCGGGAGCCGGCGGGTCCACCGCGTCCGGGCCGGCCGCACCCACCACCACGATCACCTCATCGCATCCCCCACCGGCCAGGGCCGCGACCGCGTTGCGCAGCCAAACACCGTCATGGGCAAGGACTTTCGGCAATCCGTAGCGGGTTCCGGCCCCAGCAGCCAGCAGCAGGCCAGCCACGGCGGGTTCATCGGTCATGGCATCAGTGTGTACCGGCACCGAACCGCCCCGCCAGCGCGGGTGACGACGAACCGGCGCCCAGGCGCCGAATTCGTCATCCGATTGTCCGGGCGGGACATGTGGCGTAGGGTCGAAGACAGGTTGAGTTAACAGCCGGCACGACGCGTCACCGCCTTCGACAGGCGCTGCATCACCTGGTTCCCGCACTGACCAGGTGGTGGACATTCCCGCCCGCAACCGCGGGCTCTCATTTCTCCGGACCGGAAACACGTCGACGCGTCGCCAAGCACCAGAGGTTCATCCGAGTGCTTTCCGACTGTTGGAGCAAGAAAATGACCCTTTACCCCCGCGACCGCGCCCGTTATGTCACCCAGACCGCTCCGCCCGCCTCGGTGGTCGTGATCGTCGAGGGCGAACTCGATGCCGCGAACACCGACCACTTCAGCGCCTACATCCAGTTGCGTCTGCGCAACGCCGACAAGCTCGTCCTCGACCTCACCGGAGTGGAGTTCTTTGCCGCCGAAGCATTTTCGGCCATCCACAAGGTCGGCGTGCAGGCCGCCGCCGAGGAGGTGCAGTGGAGCATGCTGACCAGCACCGCCGTGGACAGGATGCTCCGGATCTGCGACCCCGATCAGGCGCTGACCGGCCTGCGCGACGCGAGCTGAGCGGCTACTGCAGTTCGTCGCGCAGCCGCGCCAGCGACTTCGCCAGCAGCCGGGACACGTGCATCTGCGAGATGCCCACCCGCTCGGCGATCTGCGACTGGGTCATCGACTCGAAAAACCGCAGGATGAGCACGGTACGTTCACGCTCGGGCAGAGTCGCCAGCAGCGGACGCAGCGCCTCCCGGTTCTCGATCTGATCCAGCGCGTCATCCGGTGAGCCGAGCGTGTCGGCGATCGCCGGGGCCTCGTCGTCACCGGAACCACCGCTGTCGATGGACAGCGTGTTGTAGGAGCTGCCCGCGATCAGGCCCTCGACGACCTCCTGGCGGTCCATCCCGAGCTCGGCGGCCAGCTCGGAGGCGGTCGGCGCGTGGCCGAGCCGCTGGGACAGTTCCGCGGTCGCCGCGCCCAGGCGCAGGTGCAGTTCCTTGAGCCGGCGCGGCACCTTGACCGACCATCCGTTGTCCCGGAAGTGTCTGCGGACCTCACCCATGATGGTGGGCACCGCGTAGGAGGCGAAGTCGGAGCCGGCGTCGACGTCGAACCGGTTGACCGCGTTGACCAGACCGACGCGGGCTACCTGAACCAGATCGTCGCGGGCCTCACCGCGTCCCTCGAACCGGCGCGCGATGTGGTCCGCCAGCGGCAGACAACGCTGCACGATCTTCTCCCGCTGACGCACGTACTCCGTTGAGCCATCCGGCAGTTCGCGAAGTTCGCGGAACATCTCGAGAACATCGGCGTATTCCGAGGTCACTGCAACAGGCTCGCTCGTCTCGCAGTGAGCGAAATACCGAAGACCCGTCCGTCCCCGTTGAACGTACTGACCTCGTCGGTGAGCGAGCTGAGCACGTGCCAGCTGAAGCTACCGGGAGACACGATGGTCTCTTCGTCGGTATCGCACGTGGTGGAGGCGTGCACGACGACCGCGTCATCGCTCGGCACCACCTTGACGACGAGCACCGACCCTGCCGCGGCCGACCGGATCAGGCGGGTGGCCGCCTCGTCCACGGCCAACCTCAGATCCGACACCGCATCGAAGTCCAGATCTTCGAACGTTGCTACCGCAGCGACCAGCGCGCGCAGCACAGCCAGGTTCTCCACCGTGGCCGCAACTCGAAGTTCGACCGATCTGTCCTCGACGACCGCGCCGTCGTACGTGCCCGTTCCGTGCACCATCTGACCTCCCGCTGAGTCCGCTCGGAGGTTACCCCACATCCGAGTGTCGTTAACCAACGCTGCTGTACCGCCTCGCTGGTGTGTCACGCCAATCCGCACGGGGTAGACCCGCGGCATGAGCAACCACACGCCGCGCGGAATTCTCGTCGCGGTAGCCGTGGTTCTGATCATTGCCGTACTGATCGCCATCGGCGCTTACGCCCTCGCATTCCTGATGCTCGGGCCGATGATGGCTTGATGTTTGCATGAGCGGCCTTGTACCCGAACCGGTGATCGGCCAAACATGGTGGTCACCACCGCCGTTTCGGCCACCCACAGGTGGGTAATCCCTCGGCTATGACGGATGCACCCGAACTCCCCGATGACGTTCCGCCGGCCGACGCCGCCGAACAACTGCGGTCGGCCGCGGAAGCCGTCCCCGACGAGGAGGCGCCCAACCTGGGTTCGGTGGGACCACCCATGGAGGCCCCCGAAGCGGATTGGCGCGAACAGGGCGAGGACGCCGGCGACTTCGATCCGGACGACCGACGCGACTGATACCCGATGGCCGCGGCGCCGTCGGTCTGAGATGAGGCGCCATGACGACGCAGCAGCCGGGCCGCCGGCGCATCCGCGCGGCGACGGTGACGGCCATCCTGCTCGCACTGGGCCTGCTGCTCACCCAGTGCCCGGCCCGGTCCCGGTACACCGAGTTCCCCTGGCATCTGGTCGCGAAAATGGGTGTGCCGGTGCAGCTTCACGACACCGAGCTGCCCTCTGCGGGGCACCGGCGGCCCTGGCCCGGTGGCGCCATCGCGGAACGTTTCTGGCCGTCTGGGCGGATATCGCCCGCATCGGCACCGAGTACGTCGTCCTGCGCCCCGACTACACCCGCCGGTCGGCCATGCTTTTCTAGATCAGATACCCGGCGGCGAACGGGTTTGCAAAGCCCACCGGGCGGGCACCCCTCGGCCATGTTGGTTCGCAGAATTGCCCGCCCACTGTTGTCCGCCGCGTTCATCGGCCAGGGAGTCGAAGCCCTCCGAGACGTCAAACCCGCCGCCGAGGTCGTCCAGCCGACGCTGGATGCCGCCCAGGCGCTGCCGAGTTCGGTGGCCGCCCAGATCCCGGACAACGCCGTCACCGTCGCCCGGATCAACGCCGCGGTCCAGATCGGTGGCGGTCTGCTGCTGGCCACCGGCCGGATCCCGCGGGTGGCGTCGGCACTGCTGGCCGCCACCGTGGTGCCGGGCAACCTTGGCAAACACATGTTCTGGGAGGAAAGCGATCCCGCACTCAAAGCGGAGAAACGCCGCGGCTTCCTCACCGATCTCAGCCTGATCGGCGGGCTGGTGCTCGCCTCGGCCGATACCGCCGGCAAACCGTCGCTGGGATGGCGTGGCCGACGGGCCGGACGCCGTGTGGCGGAGAAGCTTTCAACCGCGCTGCCGTCCTCCAACGACGGGCTGATCGACGCCGAACTCGCCGAGAAGCTGAGCCACGGGGTGCACGCCGGCGTGGAACGCGGACGTGAGCTCGCCGAGACCGCGTACGACCGGGCGGCACCGCTGGCCGCTACCGCCTATGAGCGCGGCGCCCACGCCCTGCGTAAGGCCGAGGACCGGGCGGCACCCCTGGCCGCGCACGCCTTCGAGCGCAGCGCACTGGCTCTGCAGAAGGGCGCCGACAAGGCCGCCCCGCTCGCGGCCGAGGCCTACGAACGCAGCGCGCTCGCTCTGCAGAAGGGCGCTGAAAAGGCCGCACCCCTGGCCGCCGAGGCCTACGAACGCAGCGCCCACGCCCTGGAGCAGGGTGGCGAGCAGTTGTCCTCGCGCTGGCGGAAGGCGCGCCGCTAGGCCCTCGGGCCCGTGCGCGCACCGTCATCATGCGGGGTAAGAGCCACTCCCCTCCCCTTCCCACCGCCGCCGGCCCGGTGTCGGCGGCGGTGACGGCTCACCTGGCGGGGCGGATGCAGGATCTCACCCGGGTGCGGCCCGGCTCGGCGGATCCGCTGGGCCTCGACATCCAGTTGACGCTGTATGTCTGCTACGAGCTGTCCTATCGCGGATTCGCCGACGTCAACCCGGATCTCGAATGGGATGCCGACCTGATCGCTCTGCGCGGGCGGCTGGAACGGGCGGTCCTGGACCATCTGCGCGACCGTATCCCGGAGGCGCGCGGGGTGTCGGCGGCCGACGAAATGCACCGCGTCGCCGCGGAATCCGGTAATGGTGGTGCGCCCGCCCGGTTCCTGATCGGTGGTACCTGGCAGCAGATGCGCGAGTACTTCGTGCACCGGTCGGTACACCGGCTGAAGGAAGCGGACCCGCAGGCCTGGGTGATACCCCGGCTCACCGGGCAGGCCAAGGCATCCCTCGTGGCCATCGAATTCAACGAGTACGGCTCCGGTCACGCCTCGCACATGGATCAGCGGCTGTTCGCCGAGCTGATGGCCGCCGCCGAGCTCGACGACGCCTACCTCGCCTATCTGAATTCGGTTCCGGCTCCGTCCCTGGCGGTGGTGAATCTGATGTCGATGTTCGGCTTGCACCGCCGGCTGCGGGGCGCCGCGGTCGGCCACTTCGCGGCCGCCGAGATCACCTCGCCGCCGTACTCGCAGCGGCTCGTCGACGCGTTGCACCGCCTCGACGCGCCGCCGGCCTGTATCCGGTTCTACCGCGAGCACGCCGAGGCATGGTCGGACAACGAGGTGGCCACCGGGGTGGTGCGGGACCTGCTGGAGGCCGAGCCCGAACTCAACGACGACATCGTGTTCGGGATCCGCGCCCACGATCTCGTCGAGGGCCTGCTGGCCGAACATCTGGTGAAATGCTGGTCGGCACAACGCCATTCGCTGCGGCAGCCGCTGCCCTGATCCAAGTCAGCCCAGTTCGGACCGCAGCGCCGCCAACAGCGGTTCGGCCGCTTCGGCCAGGAACCGATCCTGACTCTCGCCACCGATCTGGACCAGGGCGATATCGGTGAAACCGGCGTCGCGGTAGGGCTTGACCGCCGCGACGATGGCATCCAGATCGGGTCCGCATGGGATCTGGTCGGCGACATCCTCGGGGCGCACGTACTTGGTGGCGGCGGCGAAACCGGCCGGGGTGGGCAGATCGGCGTTGACCGGCCAGCCCCCGGCGAACCACCGGAACTGCTCGTGTGCGCGCGCAACGGCGGTGGCGCGGTCGGGATCCCAGCACACGGGCAGCTGACCGACGATCCGGCCCGCGGTCAAACCCATTCCCTGCCGGGCGGAGTGCCAGCCGTCGATGACGTCCGGGTCCGGTGCGGTATTGACCAGATGATCGGCCAGTACGGCCAGTTTGTCGATCGCCCGGTCCCCGGTCATCGACACCGCCAGCCCCACCGGTTCGGCGGGGACGTCCCACACCCGCGCCGAGTCGACGGTGAAGTAGTCGCCGTGGAAGTCCACCAGGTCTCCACTGAGCAGCTCCCGGATGACCTTGATGGCCTCGGCGAGCATGTCCAGCCGGCGCCCGGCGGTGGGCCAGCCCTGCCCGACCACGTGTTCGTTGAGGTTCTCGCCACTGCCCAGCCCGAGGGTGAACCGTCCGTCGGCCAGGATCTGCACGGTCGCGGCCTGTTGAGCCACCACCGCCGGGTGATAACGCATGGTCGGGCAGGTGACGTAGGAGAACAGGTCGACACGCGAGGTCGATTGGGCCACCGCGCCCAGCACCGGCCAGGCGTTGGGCGCATGGCCCTGCGCGGCCAACCACGGTGCGAAGTGGTCACTGCAGACCTCGAAGTCGAAGCCCGCCTGCTCGGCGGAAACAGCGTGGCGAACAAGATCTTTCGGACCAGCCTGCTCGGTCATCAAGGTGTACCCGAATCCGGTCATGACCTCGGCATACCCGATCGCTGGGCGGACAAACGCGAGACGGTCACCGCTCGGGGTCCGGGGGCTGGGACGGCCCGGCGACCATCCGCAACACCACGGGCAGCACCACCCAGCAGAGCACAATGCCCAGGGCGGTGCACAGTCCGGCCACCACCCCCGCGTGCAGGTCCAGCACCGCACCGAAGATCAGCGTCATCACCCCGGCCAGGGTCAGCCCGAGCAGCAGGATGCCGGCGTTCGCGAGGTGGTGTGCCGTCGCCACGACCACGTCGAGCCGGTGCCTGCGGAACATCGCGCGGTGGATGCCGATCGGTGCGATCAGCAGCGCCGTCGCGCCGATCGAGCAGCCGACGGTGTAGAGGTAGACGACGCGCAGTTCGGCGCGCAGTCCCTCGAAGCCGTCGTGGAACGGCAGCGTCAGCAACAGACCGGTCAGCAGTTGAACGCCGGTCTGGACGACCCGCAGTTCCTGCAGCAGACTGGTCCAGTTGCGGTCCAGCCGTTGTGTGCTCGTCTCATGACGGGCCTTTTCGTTCCAGCGTCGGTCACGCTCCAGCCGGTCCACGTCGACCTCGCGGTCGAGGGTGGCCCGCCGGAACCGAGCACGCTAGAACCATGCGCGACGTCCGGCGACCGGGCGTCCGATGGCCCCGAGAGCCCAGAACACCGCCCCGACGACGATCAGGACGACGCCGACGACCCACAGCAGGTACACGTCGAGGACGAGTCCGAGAATCAGCAGCAGTGCTCCGAGCAGTATCACGACAGCCTCATTTCGATCGATCCGATGGCGCTGGGTTCCGGCAGATTGCAATCGGTCACCTTCGGGTTCACCCCGGCATAATTGAGCGGCCCGGCGACCACGGTGAGCGCGACCGTTCCGGCCGTGGCGCAGTTGGTGGCTCCGCCGGTGAAGTAGTCGCGCTGCCATGCCGCGAACACACCGATCAACAGCCAGATCAAGACGAGCGTGCCGATGAGTCCGCGTCCCATGAGAGCCCTCCGTAGGTCGATGATTGCAGACCGGAGGTACCCGGTTTACGGACACGTCAAACCTGATCTTCTGTGCGGCTCATCGCGTTACGCCCGACAGGGGCGTGCGGAGGTCAGCTGACTGGATACGTCATCGGCGCCGAGGTTTGATGGCCGGACACATCGGGCAACCTCGCTGCGTGGAGGAAAATCAGACCTCCGCCTGAGCCATCAATCCACTGTAGGTAGCGGAAAGGGTCAAATATGTCTGACCAGAACTCCGGCCCCCAAGAGGGCATTCGCGGCGTCGTCGAGGACGTCAAGGGAAAGGCCAAGGAGGCCGTCGGTACCGTCACCGGTCGCGATGACCTCGTCCGCGAGGGTGAGGCCCAGCAGGACAAGGCCGAGGCCCAGCGCGATGCGGCGAAGAAAGAAGCCGAGGCCGACAGCGCCCGTGCCGGCGCCAAGGCGGCCGAAGAACGTCAGAAGGCCGAGCAGTAACGCGCCTTCGCAGAACTTGGATCGGCCCAGCCCAGCTCCCCCGCGGGGCTGGGCCGTTCCGCGTTCGGGCCCGTTCGGGCCTCTGACTACGCGTTCGGTTTTGGTGTTCAGCTGGCCGGGCGTTGCCGCGCGGCCTCCGGATGCGCTGCGTACCAACGCTCTTCGATACGTCGCACTCGAAGGTGTTCGATCGCCAGCCAGACCGCGGCCAGCAGGAAGCCGGCTCCGGACAGGGAACCGAGCAATAATCCGACATCCTGGTGCCGGGTGGCGAACGCCGCCAGGCAACCGACGAACAACACGAGCGAGACCCCGATCACGATGAGAGCCGGCATGATCATGTTGTCTTTCATGGACTCGCCGGCGTGGGTGCGCGTCGTGCGGGTGTGATCGACAGGATCCTTGGGGCCTTTCATGGCTACTCCTTCTGCCATCACCCGAAATCGGGCTACCTCCAGAGTAGGTCCGCGATCGGTCGATGTGGGCTGAACCGCATCATCCGCCGTATCCGGCGATCGCGGGCAGGCTCATCGTGAGCACCGTCAGCATCAGCAGCATCAGGAACCAGCCCGCCCCCTGCCACGCCCACCACACCTGGCGGTTCTTCCAGGTGCGGTAGGTGCGCACAAAGGCGTAAACCCCACCGCCGAACAAGATCACCGGCGCACCCAGCGCCAGGACCAGGCGGTGCGGGCGACCGCAGGAGGCCGAATCCACCAGCGCCCCGTCGCAGGATCCGGTCAGGACGGCGGCCACGATCAGGAAGATGACCCCGAGCACCGACGTGGCCAGTCCGAATCGGATCGCCGACCGGACCTCGGGGTCGTCCCGGTTGATCCGCGGTTCGGTACGCATCGAACTACCTTTCGCTCACCGGGTGTGGGCCAGGCACACGCCACACGGCGGGTGGGTGCCCGAGCGGCCCGGACGGTAAACGTCGGGGCTCGACGCGCGGATGTGCCGGCGCATCAGTCACCCATGCTTTCGGCGATCCGCTTGATGGCCGACAGCCGACGATCCCAAAGCTGGCCGATCACTGCGAGTTCGCTGCCGAGGGCGCTCAGCTTCGCGCCGAGCGCGCGATAACGAACCTCCCGGCCCTCCCGCACCGATTCGACCAGGCCGGCGTCCGCGAGGATCCCCAGATGTTTGGCGATCGCCTGCCGCGACACCGGGAGCCGGGTGGCCAGTGCGCTGGCCGACGACTCCTCGGCACCGAGCTCGGTGAGGATGCGCCAGCGGGTCTCGTCGGCCAACACCGCCAGCAGCGCCGGCGGGGTCGTCACGGCGCGGCCGCCAGCAGCTCGACCAGTTCGCCGAGTTCGGCTGTCCAGCCGCCCTCGTTCTCTGCGTGCGCCCCGGACGGGTCCCGCAGTTCCTCGAACCCGGTTTCCAGCAGCGCGAGCCGGGTCCCACCGTCGAACTCGGTCAGTTCGATCCGCACCACGGTCGAGTTCCCCGGTACCGGGTCGGTATCGGCTTCCCGCGCCCAGCGATAGACCAGTAGCCGTGGTGCGTCGACCTGCTCCACCCGCACCCGGAACTTGCCGTGCGCGGACCAGCCGAAGAATCCGCCACCGCCCGGGACCACGTCCAGCTCGGCGCTGTCGCCGAGCCAGCGGGAGATCAGGTCCGCTTCGGTGAGTGCGGCCCACACCTTGGCGATGGGCGCCGCGATGTCGATACGACGGGTGATCTCGAGTGCGGTCATTGTCTTCTCCCCGATTGAGTTTCTGCAACCTCAGAGTTGCACAAAGCCCACCCGTCGTGCAACCCCCTGGTTGCATAACCTCCGTCGGTTCGTTGTCGGGGCTGCCGCCTACCATTCGAGCGTGCGTATCAAGATCGTTGTCGCGGTGGGCGTCACCGCCGGCCTGGTCGCCTACGCCGCGGGCGCCGGATGGCAGCTTGCCCTGGCCTGCGCACTGGCCGCCCCGGTGCTGCTGGCCGCGGTGCCGCACTTCTTGACCGGTCTGCGCACCCCCGCCCCGCGCGAGAATCCGATCGACCTCATGTCGGGCACCGACTTCGAGGACTATGTCGCCCGAATCGCGCGCTCCTGCGGGACGCCGGTGATCATGACCTCGATCACCGGCGACTGGGGGGTGGACCTGATCGTGGGACGCCGCCCCGACCGGCTGGCCATCCAGTGCAAACGGATGACCCGACCGGTCGGCACCGCCGCCGTGCAGGAGGTGGTGGCCGGCGCCGCGATGCAGGACTGCACCCGCACCATGGTGGTCACCAACAGCGACTTCACCCCGGCGGCAAGGAAACTCGCCGAGCGGCATGACTGCATCCTGGTCGGCGGCAGCGATCTGCCCCGGCTCCGGGGGATGCTGCGCCGACTCACCGCCCAGCCGCGACGCTGACTAGCCGGCAGCGAGCACGGCGCGCACCGCGTCGACCGCGGTGTCGATCTCGGCAGTGCTGACCGTCAGCGCCGGCCGGAAGCGCACCGAATCCGCCCCGCTGGCCAGCATGATCACGCCGCGATCCCATAGCCGCCGGATCAGGTCGTCGCGTTCCGCGGCGGTGGGCAGGCTGAACGCACACATCAGTCCCCGGCCACGCGGGTCGCGCACGCGGCCGTCGAACTCGACAGCCAAGGCGCGCAAGCGATCCAGCAGATGCTCGCCCGCCGCAGCGGCATGGTCGATCAGTCCGTCGACCTCGATGACCTCGAGGATCCGCCGGGCGCGCACCATATCGGTCAGGTTGCCGCCCCAAGTGGAGTTGATCCGGGAGCTGACCCGGAACACGTTGTCGGCCACCTCGTCGACCCGGCCGCCGGCCATCACGCCGCAGACCTGGGTCTTCTTACCGAAGGCCACCACGTCCGGGGTCACGCCCAATTGCTGGTAGGCCCATGCGGTCCCGGTGATACCGCAGCCGGTCTGCACCTCGTCGAAGATGAGCAGCGCGTCGAATTCGTCGCACAGTGCGCGCATCGCGGCGAAGAACTCGGGCCGCAGGTGCCGGTCGCCGCCCTCACCCTGGATCGGCTCGGCGATGAAACACGCGATGTCATGCGGGTGCGCCTTGAACGCGGCACGTGCCTGGCGTAGCGATTCGGCTTCCAGCGCAACGGTATCCGCACCGGGTCGCAGATACGGGGCGTCGATGCGGGGCCAGTCGAACTTCGGGAAACGGGCGACCTTGTTGGGATCGGTGTTGGTCAGCGAGAGGGTGTAGCCGCTGCGGCCGTGGAACGCGCCGCGCAGGTGCAGCACCCGGGTGCCCAGCGCCGGATCGATGCCGCGCGCCTCGTTGTGACGGCTCTTCCAGTCGAAGGCGACCTTCAACGCGTTCTCGACGGCCAACGCTCCCCCGTCGACGAAGAACAGATGCGGCAACGCCGGATCGCCCAGCACCCGGGCGAACGTGTCGACGAAGCGGGCCATCGGCACGGTGTAGACGTCGGAGTTGCTGGGCTTGTTCACCGCGGCCTGGGCCAGTTCGGCACGGAACGCCGCATCGTCGGCCAGCGCCGGATGGTTCATGCCCAGCGCCGAGGAGGCGAAGAACGTGAACATGTCCAGGTAGCGACGACCGTTCCGGGCGTCGACCAGCACCGATCCGCGGGAGCGGTCGAGGTCGAGCACCAGGTCCATGCCGTCGGCCAGCATGTTGCGGCCCAGCACGTCGTGCACGTCATCGGCACCGAGACGATCGGCGGGGCGCTGGTCAGCAGAGTTCAGGACAGCCGTCATGCAGCCATCCTAGCGCAATATTTACATTCGCTGACCCATAAAACAGGAACTATTCCGGCAGATGGGTACGGCCCTCGTAAAAAGTCTGTAGGATGATGGTGCTTCGGGTGCGGACGTTGGCGGCTGTGCGGATGCGCTGCAGCAGATCCTCCAGGGCCCGCGCCGAAGCAACACGCACCAACAGGACATAGCTCTCGTCCCCGGCCACCGAATGACACGACTCGATCTCGTCGATGTGCCGCAGCCGGGCCGGAGCGTCATCGGGTTGAGAGGGGTCCAGCGGACTGATGGCCACAAACGCCGACAGCATGCGGCCCAGCGCCTCCGGATTGACCCGGGCCGCGTATCCGGTCACCACCCCACGCGACTCCAGCCTGCGCACCCGGGACTGCACCGCCGACACCGACAGGCCGGCGGTGGCCGCCAGGTGCGCCAGCGTGGCCCGGCCATCGGCGATCAGTTCCCGGACCAGGATCCGATCGATGTCGTCGAGGTGTTCGATGTCGGCCATGGCCGGAGACTATCGCAGCACCCGGGCCGGAGCGGGTGACCGGTGACCGTACCCACCTCGCAGTTGCGCGCCGCATTCGCCGCCGCGCTGTCCCGGATGTACGGCGCCGAGGTCCCCGCCTACACCACCCTGGTGGAGGTCACCGCGGAGGTGAACCGGGACACCGCACGATCGGACCGGCTGGGCTCTCTCGAACGCGTCACCGCCGAACGGCACGGCGCCATCCGGGTGGGCAGCGTCGCCGAACTCGCCGACGCCGCCGACCTTTTCGCCGCGTTCGGGATGTTCCCGGTCGGCTTCTACGATCTACGCGACGCGGCCTCCCCGGTTCCGGTGGTGTCCACCGCGTTCCGGCCGATCGACGCCGATGAGTTGGAGGCCAATCCGTTCCGGGTGTTCACCTCGATGCTGGCCACCGACGACACCCGGTTCTTCGACCCCGAACTCGCGGAGCGGGTCCGCCGCTTCGTCGGCGGGCGCGTGTTGTTCGATCCGGCCTTGATCGCCCGGGCCCGCCGGATCGCCGCCGACGGCTGCCCGGCCGATCAGGCCGACGAGTTCGTCCGGGCGGCCGGCGCGGCGTTCGCGCTGTCCCGGGAGCCGATCGACAAGGCCTGGTACGACGAACTGGCCGCGGTGTCCGCGGTGGCCGCCGACATCGCCGGCGTGCGCAGCACCCACATCAACCACCTCACACCCCGGGTGCTGGACATCGACGAGCTCTACGCCCGGATGAGCGCCCGCGGCATCACCATGATCGACGCCATCCAGGGCCCACCCCGCACCTCCGGACCCGCGGTGCTACTGCGCCAGACCTCCTTCCGCGCGCTGGCCGAACCCCGACGGTTCCGCGGCCCGGACGGCGCCGAGTTCGACGGCACACTGCGGGTGCGTTTCGGTGAGGTCGAGGCCCGCGGGGTGGCACTGACCCGCGCCGGGCGGACCCGCTACGACGCCGCGATGGCCGACCGCGACAACTGGGACAATTACTTCCCGGGCACCGACGCGGAGCTGGCGGACCAGGGGCTGGCCTACTACCGCGGCGGTGATCCACGCAAACCCGTTGTCTACGAAGACTTTCTGCCCGCATCGGCGGCCGGGATCTTCCGGTCCAACCTGGACGACGAGGCCCGGGTCAGCGAGACCACCGGCCAGGCGGCGCGCTACGACCTCGACTGGATGGCCGGCGCCATCGGTCATCACATCCACGACCCTTACGCCCTCTACGAGAAAGCGGCATCATGACCACCATGCAGAAGAAGAGCCTGCCCACTGCTGACGAGCTCCGCGACCGGGTGCGCGTCGCGCTGCAGGCGATCGGCGCCGACGCCACCCTCGGTGATCCGGGGGCGGCTGGCCTGGCCGCGGGCAGCCCGATCACCGGGGACGTGCTCTTCTCGGTGCCCGAGACCAGTCCCGCGCAGGCCGCCGCCGCGGTGGACGAGGCGGCCGCGGCGTTCAGGGTGTGGCGGACCACCCCGGCCCCGGTGCGCGGGGCACTGGTGGCGCGCCTGGGTGAGCTGCTCACCGAGCACAAGGCCGATCTGGCCACCCTGGTCACCGTCGAGGCCGGGAAGATCACCTCCGAGGCGCTGGGCGAGGTCCAGGAGATGATCGACATCTGCCAGTTCGCGGTCGGGCTGTCCCGGCAGCTGTACGGCAAGACCATCGCCTCGGAGCGGCCCGGTCACCGCCTGATGGAGACCTGGCATCCGCTCGGCGTGGTCGGCGTCATCACCGCGTTCAACTTCCCGGTGGCGGTGTGGGCCTGGAACACCGCGGTGGCGCTGGTGTGCGGGGACACCGTGGTGTGGAAGCCCTCGGAGCTGACCCCGCTGACCGCCATCGCCTGTCAGGCGCTGATCGAGCGGGCCTGCGCCGACGTCGGCGTCGACCCGTCGGTCGCCCGACTGGTCCAGGGCGGCCGCGACGTCGGCGAACGGCTGATCGACGATCCGCGGGTGGCGTTGGTGAGCGCCACCGGGTCGGTCCGGATGGGCCGCGAGGTCGGCCCCCGAGTAGCGCAGCGTTTCGGCAAGGTGCTGCTGGAACTCGGCGGCAACAACGCCGCCATCGTCACCCCCTCGGCCGATCTGGACCTCGCGGTGCGCGCCATCGTGTTCTCCGCTGCGGGCACGGCGGGACAGCGGTGCACCACGATGCGGCGGGTGATCGTGCATTCCTCGATCGCCGACGAACTGTGCCGCCGCATCGCCGCGGCGTACGAGACGCTGCCGATCGGTGACCCGTCGGTGGACGGCACCCTGGTCGGACCGCTGATCCACAGCCGCTCCTACCGGGACATGGTGGGCGCCCTGCAGGCCGCCGCGGCCGACGGCGGCGAGGTCATCGGCGGGCACCGCCACGATATGGGTGCCGAGGACGCGTTCTACGTGGCTCCCGCGCTGGTGCGGATGCCCGCGCAGACCGAGGTCGTGCACAACGAGACCTTCGCCCCGATCCTGTACGTGCTGACCTACGAGGACCTCGATACCGCGATCGGGCTGAACAATGCTGTTCCGCAGGGTCTTTCGTCGGCGATCTTCACCACCGACGTCCGGGAGGCGGAACGCTTCATGGCCGCCGACGGGTCGGACTGCGGCATCGCCAACGTCAACATCGGCACCTCGGGGGCCGAGATCGGCGGCGCGTTCGGCGGGGAGAAGGAGACCGGCGGCGGCCGGGAATCCGGATCGGACGCCTGGAAGGCGTACATGCGGCGGGCGACCAACACGGTCAACTACTCGTCCGAGCTGCCGCTTGCTCAGGGGGTCCGGTTCGGCTGAGTCGGCGGGTTTTAGTATGGCCTCGTGAGCGAGCAGGTTGAACAGCGGGAATTCCAGGCAGAGGCCCGTCAGCTGCTGCAGCTGATGGTGCATTCCATCTATTCCAACAAGGACTCGTTCCTGCGGGAACTGGTCTCCAACGCTTCCGACGCGCTGGACAAGCTCCGGCTGGCGGCCTACCAGGACAAGGACCTGGACGTCGACACGTCGGATCTGCACATCGACATCGAGACGGACAAGGCCGCACGGACGCTGACCATCCGCGACAACGGCGTCGGCATGTCCCGCGACGAGGTCGTCGACCTGATCGGCACCCTCGCCAAGTCCGGCACCGGTGAGCTGCGCCGCAAGCTGAGCGAGGCGAACCAGTCCGCAGACGCCGCGGGCGGGCGAAGCGGGGCGGGCGATGTCGACAACCTGATCGGCCAGTTCGGCGTCGGCTTCTACTCGACCTTCATGGTGGCCGACAACGTCGTGCTGCAGACCCGCAAGGCCGGCGAGAGCAGCGCCACCCGTTGGGAATCCAGCGGCGACGGCACCTACACCATCGCGACCGTCGACGACGCCCCCCAGGGCACGTCGATCACCCTGCACCTCAAGCCCGAGGACGCCGACGACGAGCTGCACGACTACACCGCACCGTGGAAGATCCGCGAGCTGGTGAAGAGGTATTCGGACTTCATCTCCTGGCCGATCCGGATGGCGGTGGAGAAGTCCGTCCCCGCACCGGAGGATGCCGAGGAAGGCACGCCGCCGACCATCACGACCGAGATCGAGACGATCAACTCGCGCACCGCGCTGTGGGCCAAGCCCAAGAGCGAGGTATCCGAGGAGGAGTACAAGGAGTTCTACCGGCACATCGCGCACGCCTGGGATGAACCGCTCGACGTCATCGCGATGAAGGCCGAGGGCACCTTCGAATACCAGGCGCTGCTGTTCATCCCGTCGATGGCACCGTTCGACCTGTTCAATCGGGACGGGCGCACCGGCGTGCAGCTGTACGTCAAGCGCGTCTTCATCATGGGCGACTGCGACGAGCTGGTGCCCGAATACCTGCGGTTCGTCAAGGGTGTGGTCGACGCGCAGGACATGTCGCTCAACGTGTCCCGTGAGATCCTGCAGCAGGACCGGCAGATCAAGGTGATCCGGCGCAGCCTCACCAAGAAGGTGCTGTCGGCGATCAAGGATCTGCAGGCCAACCGTCCGGACGATTACGCCACGTTCTGGACGCAGTTCGGCCGTGTCTTCAAGGAGGGCCTGCTCTCCGATGCCGACAACCGCGACACCCTGCTGAAGCTGGCGTCGTTCGCCTCGACGCATTCCGAGGACACCCACACCACGCTGGCCGACTACGTGAGCCGGATGAAGGACGGCCAGGAGCAGATCTACTACGCGACCGGCGAATCACGCCCGCTGCTGGAGAACTCGCCGCACCTGGAAGCCTTCAAGGCCAAGGGCTATGAGGTGCTCCTGCTCACCGACCCGGTCGACGAGGTCTGGGTCGAGACGGTGCCCGAGTTCGACGGCAAGCCGCTGCAGTCGGTCGCCAAGGGCGAGGTCGACCTGGGCGCCGAGGACGAGTCGAGCGCCGACCGTCCCGATTTCGCCGAGCTGCTGACCTGGCTGCAGGAGACCCTCGATCAGCACGTCAAGGAGGTACGCCTGTCGACGCGGCTGACCTCGTCGCCGGCCTGCCTGATCACCGACACCTTCGGCATCACCCCGCAGTTGGCGCGGATGTACCGCGCCTCCGGTCAGGATGTGCCCGTCGGTAAGCGCATCCTGGAACTCAACCCCGATCACGCCTTTGTCACGGGGCTGCGGGACGCCCTCGCCTCGTCTTCGGACGGGTTGCCGGAGGCCGCCGAGCTGCTCTACGGCACAGCGCTTCTCGCCGAGGGTGGGTCGCTCGACGATCCGGCGCGCTTCGCCGCGATCCTTGCCGACCGACTGGCCAAGACCTTCTAGCTACGGTTCAGCGACCGCGGCGGCCTGCGCGGGCCCACTGTGTAATTTTCAAGGTGCGCTTGAGGTCTCGTTTATGCGGCGGTGGGCAGGTCGGTCATGGTGCGGCGTGCGTGGGAGCGCAGGTGTGCCGGTTCGGGTCTGGCCGGGTCGTGGGGCGGGATGAACCAGGGGTGGCGGTCGGGGCCGAGGTAGACCTGCCAGCCGCCGTGGTGGATCAGGGTGTGGTGTGCCCGGCACAGCAGCACTCCGTTATCGACGCAGGTGGTTCCTCCGCAGTTCCACGGTCGGATGTGGTGGGCGTCGCACCAGGACACCGGCCGCCCACACCCGGGGAATGCGCAGCCACGATCACGGGCGGCCAGTCCTTTTCGGATCGCGGGGGTGAACAACCGCTCGGCCCGCCCGACATCCAGCGGCGCACCAGCACCATCGACGATCACCGAAGTGAGGGTGCTGTCACAGGCCACCAGATCGGCGGTGACCGCACTGACCGGCCCGGTGAACCCGAGCGTGTCAACACCGGCCGGCCGGATCAAGGTGACGTGCGGCAGCACCCCACCGGAGGTCGGCCGCCCGGAGCTGGACAGGTAGGTGCGCATGATCTGTCCGAACGCATCGGCGCGCCGCCGACCCGGCGGTCGCGGGTCCGGGGATCCGTCCGGTAGCGGCACCGGCCGGCACAACGGATCCAGTGCCGCGAACAGTTCCTCCCCGGTCACCGCATCCAGATCGAGGGTGGCGCTGACCCGTCCGTCATCGGTCTGGACAAGGGCCATCTCGTTGAGGTCGGTGTTCTCCGCTACCGGCACCGCGCCCTCCCCGACCGGTTGCGTGGCGGCGCGCTCGATGGCGATCGCCCGGGCCTTCTCGGCGACCTCCGCGGGCGTGGTCTGAATCATCAATTTCCGCACCACCGCTGCGCGGTCCTCCTCGGACAACGCAACCCGGGCACCGACATGGGCGACACCCCGCCCGACCGCGTCGGCGAACTCGATCCCCACACCCCCGAGGCGCTGCGTCCGGGTCAGCGCCGGCAGGGTGGGCGCCGCCCGCCCGACCCGCACCGCCCGCTGCGCCGCCGCGGGAGCCACCCCGATGCTGGTGAGCAGATCAGCTCCCGTACGCAGGTGCCGCCGGGCCGGGATCGCGAGCCGTTCCGCCGCCGCAACTGCCTGGGCGATCACGTGGTCGAACAGATTGCGGGCGGTGACCGCGGCCACCAGCACCGCGAGCAGGGCCGGTTCGTCGACCACCCGCCGAGGACAGTCCAGCAGATGAAACAGCGTGCGCTCGGCATCATCCGGGGGTCTCGGGGCGAGGTCGTCAATGAGCGCTGTGATGAAGGTGTCGAGCTGGGTGGCGTCCATGATGGATACCGACTTTCACAGAAGGTGCCCAAAGGCACGATCAGGCAGCATGGTTCGACCAGTCCCGCGGGACAGAAGAACCTCTCGGCGACCGGAGTCGCGGTCTGAAGCTCACCGTGAAGCAGTGGGAGCAACATCGCATTCGAACTTGTGTTCGATACTACAAGTCCCTACGACCGCGCGCAAGGCTCAATTCACCCGAGAATGGGGCGCGTTCTAACCCCGAACCTCGGTCTGCAGTTCGCCGAGCACCGCATCGGTATCGGCGCCCAACCGCGGCGCCGGCCCCCGCACGCGGCCCGGGGTTCGGGAGAACCACGTCGGCACACCAGGGAACCGCACCGGCCCGTCCGGGGTCTGCACCGTCTCGAACAGGCCGACAGCATTGAGTTGGGGTGAGTCGAACAGCGCATCCAGGGTGTTGATCGGTGTCGCGGGAATCTCCAGCTCCGCGAACAGCGCCAGCCACTCCGCGGTCGTCCGTTCCAGCATCGTCTGCGCCACCAGTCCGTACACCTTGTCGATCTGCTTGGCCCGCAACGCCAGCGTGGCGTACTCGGGTGAATCCCAGGCGGGTCGCACGGCCTCGATGAACGCCTTCCAATGCTTGTCGTTGTAGATCAGCGCGGCGACGTGACCGTCCTTGGTGGCGTACGGCCGACGATTCGGCGCCACGGTGCGCGGGTAGACCGCCGGGCCGAGCGGCGGGTCGAACATGGCGCCGTTGGCGTGTTCGACCAACATGAACGACGCCATGGTCTCGAACATGCTGACCTCGACCTCCTGCCCCTCTCCGGTGCGCTCCCGGTGGAACAGCGCCATCATGGTGGCGTACAGCGCGGTCAGCCCGGTCACCTTGTCCGCCATGATCGTCGCCACATACGTTGCGTCGCCGGTGAGTTGGCGCTGCACGGCGGGCAACCCGCATTCGGCCTGGATGGTGTCGTCGTAGGCCGGCCGGTCGGCATCGGGTCCGCGTCTGCTGTAGCCGTAACAGTTGGTGTAAATGATGTCCGGTTTGATCGCGGCCACCGACTCGTAATCGAAACCGAGCCGGGCGATCGCCTTGGCCCGCATCGAGTGGATGAACACATCGGCCGTCGCGATCAGTGCGCGCAGCGCCGCCGCGCCCTCCTCGGACCTCAAATCGAGGACGACACTGCGCTTCCCGCGGTTCACGTTGACGAAGACACCGTTCATGCCCGGTGACGGACCCACCGCCACGTTGCGGGTGATGTCCCCCTCGGGCGGCTCGATCTTGATCACGTCGGCACCCATATCGGCCATGATCTGAGTGCAATACGGGCCCATCACCACCGAGGTCACATCGATGACGCGGACGCCCGCCAGCGGTCCGTCGTGGTCAGTCATGCTGGGCGCCTTGCGATCCCGCGCCGAACGAGTACCGGATGTGGTCGGTGTGCCCGTCCGGGACCGGCGCGAACACCAACGGCGCGGTGTCGTCGCGGATCGCCTCGAGGTTCTCCGCGACGTCCTCGACGGACCAGGACGGCCGGTACACCCCGGGGGTTTCGGCGATGAACGCCCGCGCCACCCGGCCGGCGATGGCGACGTAGAGTTCTCCGGTCACCGAGCAGGATTCGTGCGACAGGTAGCCGACCGTGGGTGCCACCAGATCCGAACCCATCGGCGGGTAGGCCGAGGTGTCGAGTCCCTCGGCCATCCTGGTGACCGCGCCGGGAATGATCGCATTGCAGGTCACGCCCTCGGCCGCGCCCTCGAGCGCCACCACGTTGGTGAGCCCGACGATGCCGGCCTTGGCGGCGGCGTAGTTGGCGACACCGTGGTTGCCGTACAGTCCGCCGATCGAAGAGGTGAGCACGATCCGTCCGTATCCGGCCTCGCACATCATCGGAAAGGCCGCGCGCACAACGTGGAACGCACCGCGCAGGTGCACGTCGAGCACCGCGTCGAAGTCGGCGTGGTCCAGTTCCTTCAACGATCCCCGGCGGACGGTGCCCGCGTTGTGTACCAGGATGTCGATGCGTCCGTAGTGCGCGAGCGCGGAATCCACGATGGCCTGGCCGCCCTCGGCGGTGGCCACCGAGTCGGTATTGGCGACGGCCTGGCCACCCGCGTCGACGATCTCACCGACCACGCTCTGGGCGGGCCCGGCGTCGCTGCCGTCGCCGGTCAGGCTGCCGCCCGGATCGTTGACGACCACCTTGGCGCCGCGCGAGGCCAGCAGCATCGCGTACTCGCGGCCCAGTCCGCGTCCGCCACCGGTGATGACGGCCACCCGGTCGTCGAAGCGCAGAGTCACCGGATCTCCAGCCCCTCCAGATCACCCTTGTCCCGCCACTGCTCGATCAACTCTTCGAAGGCGTAGAACCCGGGCGAGTAGAAGTCACCGAGGAAGGCCCCGTTGCGTTCGGCGCCGCCTCGGCCCTCGTTGTTGTAATAGCCTGGCGTGCACGACAGTTCGAATGCCGAATTGTCGATGGCGAGTTCCCGGACGGTGGACACCCAGGCGTCCTGGCCCTCCTGGGTGGGCTCGACGGTGGTGGCGCCCCGGTTCTGGGCCTCGGCGATGATGTAGGCGATGTGGCGGGCCTGCTGTTCGAACATCGCCGTGGTGTTGGCCGAGACGCCGCCCTGGATGAATCCCATGAAGAACTGGTTCGGGAAGCCACGGCTGGTCATGCCGTGCAGCGTCTTGTAGTCGTCACGCCAGTGGTCGAACAGCGCAAGCCCGTCGCGGCCGACGATGGAATCGATCGCGAACCGGCGGTGGATCTCGGTGGAGATCTCGAAGCCGCTGGCGAAGATCACGCAGTCGACCTCGTACTCGACGCCGTTGGCGACGATCCCCTTCTCGGTGAGCCGTTCCACACCTTTGCGTTCGGACACATCGACCAGCGTCACATTGGGCCGGTTGAAGGTATCCAGGTAGTGCTCGCTGGACGTCGGCCGCTTGCACATGAAGCGGTAGTAGGGCTTGAGCGCCTCGGCGGTCGCCGGATCTTCCACGATCTCCTCGACCCGGCGGCGCAGCCGCTCCATGATCTTGAAGTCTTCCTCTTCCCGGAAGGCCATGATCTGCTCGACCGTCACCGCCGCCGGATCGGGGCTGCTCGCGATCCGGGCGGTGAGGTTGCGGCCGAGCTCGGTCCAGAAGTCGCACACCAGATCCGGCTCACCGAACACCACGCCGACGAACGGCGACCAGTTGTGGAAGTTGCGCTTGCGTTCCTCCTGCCAGCCGGGCTGTAGCGAGGCCGCCCAGTCCGGGTCGGTCGGCGGGTTGGTGCGGGCATCCACTGAGGACGGTGTGCGCTGGAAGACGAACAGCTCCTTGGCATCCCGGCCGAGATGAGGCACCAGCTGGATGCCGGTGGCCCCGGTCCCGACCAGGGCGACCCGCTTGTCGGCCAGTTTGTGCAGGCCACCGTCGGCGGTTCCACCGGTGTAGTCGTAATCCCAGCGCGCGGAATGGAAGACGTGGCCCGTGAAGTCCTTGATTCCCGGAATCCCCGGCAGTTTGGGCCGGTTGTAGGAGCCCTGCGCCATCACCACGAACCGGGCCCGGATGTCGTCGCCGCGGTCGGTGCTGATCTGCCAGCGCTGCGATGCGTCATCCCAGCGCAGGTCGCGCACCTGGGTGGAGAACAGCGCCCCGTCGTACAGACCGAAGTGCTTGCCGATATTGCGGCAGTGCTGGAAGATCTCGGCGCCGTCGGCGAACTTCTTGCTCGGCATGAAGTCGAGTTCTTCCAGAAGCGGGATGTAGCAGTAGGCGTCGTTGTCGCACTGGACTCCGGGGAACCGGTTCCAGTACCACACACCGCCGAAGTCTCCGGCCATCTCGATGACCCGGATCCCCTCGACGCCGGCCTTCTTCAGGTACGCCCCGGCCAGCAGACCGGCGAACCCGCCGCCGAGGATGACCACATCGGAATCCTCGGTGATCGGATCTCGCTCGGTCACCGTGGTGTACGGGTCGACCTCGTAAAACTCGGCGAAATCGCCTTCCAGCTCCAGGTATTGGTCACCGCCCTCGGGTCGCAGCCGTTTGGCCCGCTCGGCGGCGTAACGCTCCCGGATGGCCGGGATGTCGATGTCGGTGGGGGTGTCGGTGGGCCCGCAGGTGGTCTCGGTCGTCATGCGGTCACGCTCTCCGGCAGCACGCTGGGATGCAAGGGCGCCTCCATCTCGTGGACGGCGGGCAGCACCTCGGCGGCGAACAGCCGGGTGCTGTCCATGGCCTTCTCGTAGGGCATGGTGCCGAACTGCGGCACGATGGTCACCTCGGAGAACGAGCATGCCTGCTGGGCGGCCTTGAGCTTCTCGAACACCACCTCCGGGGTGCCGATCAGCAGGTTGGACGCGTGGTATCCGGGCGGGCCACCCTTCTTCTGGTCCCCCACCTGGGAAGCGAGCACCGCGGTCGCGGTGGCCTCGCGGGCGGCGTAGGCCTCATAGCCCTTGACGCCCTTGAAGTTCGAGGCGTCGGCGAAGCCGTAGTGCACGTTCACGTCCCGGTTCGCGGTCCAGATCCATTCCTCGGTCTCGGCGGCCTCGGCCTCGTCGGCCACGCAATACATGAACATCACGTTCTTGGGCTGACAGGGTTCGAAGCCCTCCTCGGCCCGGAAGGTGTTCACCTTCTTGACTTCCTCGCCGGCGTCCCAGATCGGCTTGTTGCCGACGAACAGCGGCACCATGCCGCGCCGGGACAGGATCTCCAGCGACTCGGCGGTCGAGGACGAACTGTAGATGCGGGAGAAGAGGTCCTTGCTGATCGGCTCGGGCCGCAGCGACATCTCCGGGAAGCTGAAGATCTCCCCGTTGTAGGAGAACCGCTCCCCGGAGAAGGCCAGCTCCAGGACGTCGAGGGTCTCGTTGAAGCGCTGGCGGCTCTCCTCGCGCGGCACGCCGACGGCGTCGAACTCGGCCTTCGAGACGCCACGGCCGATGCCGATGGTGTTGTACCGGCCGTTGGAGACGATGTCGAGATAGGCGATCTGGTGGGCCAGTCGCACCGGGTTCCACCACGGCGCGACCGCGACGAAGGTGCCCAGGCTGACCCGTTCGGTGCGTGCCGCGAAGTAGGTGAGCGCCTGAATCGGGTTGGGGGTCATGCCGTATGGGGTGCCCTGATGCTCCGGAAACCAGATGCCGTCGAACCCGAGGGGCTCGGCCAGGTCACCGAGGGCCAGCGCGGCCTGCACGCACTTGTAGTCCGGGGTGGCGGGTGGGGTGCTGAAGTCCCCGGCCATGACCCGGTCCCAGTCGTGCGAGTTCTGCGCGCCGGTGCCCAGGTTTACCTTCATTTTCGTCTCCTTGTTGTGTGATTTGTGGAGCCTTAACCGGACTCATTCCGGGTAAGACTCCACAAATCGCTAAATGTCTCGGGGTTCTCCGGCGTCCATGTACCTGGACAGCTGGTGGTGCAGATTGACCGTGCTGCGTTCGCGATACGGGTTGGGCAGCGTGCCCGGGAAACCGGCGGACTTCATACCCTGCTGCACGGCGGCCATGTTGGAGAAGTCCTGCGGCAGCACCGAGAGCCAGTTGGGTGACTCCTTCGGTGTGTAGGCCCACTCCGTCTCGGGCTCTTCACCTTTCGGGTACAGCTCGAACACGGCCACCTCGAAGATGCACTTGTTCGGGTCGTAGCTCGGGTCGGGACGCGCGGAGTAGCACAGGGCGCTGGTCAGGCCCTGGCCCACCTGGAAATTGGGGAAGATCTGCCAGGCGGTGCCGCTCTGGCCCAGGATGTCGGGCGGGATGGTCGGCCATTCGACACCACGTGCCGCGTCATCACGTCGCGCCGAGGCCAGCCAGTGCGCCAGCACCTGATCGGCCGGGGTGCCCTCGGGCAGTTCGTCGACGAGCCGTTTGGCGGCGTTGACCAGCGTCTGAGTGGTGGTCGCGTTGGTCTCTTCCATGGTGTAGACCTGCATCTCGGCGGTGGAGATCCGCGGATCCCCGGTGCCCAACCGGATCTTGGACTTGGTCTCGTCCATGCCCTTGGGTGCGTCGTAGCCGATGTTGCTGTGCTTGCCCTGCGCCTTGGCCCAGCCCTTGAACTCACCGAACTTGTTGAACTCCGGGTGGGTGGTGAACACGTGGTAGGTCTCGTTGAAGGCCTCCATCGCGACTTTCCAGTTGCAGTCGAAGTACAGCCACTTGCGCCACTTGTAGCGCATGTTCTCCAAGCCGAAGGGTTCCAGGATCTTGGAGGCCGGGAAGAGATAGTCGGCCAGCGGCTCGCAGTGTGGATCCATGTTGATGAAAAGCCAACCGCCCCAGGTGTCCACCTGCACCGGCGCGAGGTGGGTGTTGGCCGGCGTCAGCTTGCCCTGCCAGTCGTCCTGTTCCCGGATGTGGGTGCAGGCCCCGTCCAGGCCGTAGCTCCAGCCGTGGAAGCCGCAGACGAAGGATTTGCGCGCCCGGCCGGTCGCATTCTTGGCGCCCTCGGGGGTGTCGATCAGTTTGCGCCCGCGGTGCATGCAGACGTTGTGGTGGGCGGCGAATGCGTTCTCGCCGGTGCGCACCACGATGATTGAGTCGTCGAGGATGTCGTAGGTCAGGTAGCTGCCGACCTCGGGAATCTCCTCGACCCGGCCGACCTGCTGCCAGACCTTGCGCCACAACCGATCCCGTTCGTTGCGGGCGTACTCCGGTGAGATGTAGGCGTCCACCGGGATGGTCATCGGG
Organism: Mycolicibacterium aurum; assembly: GCA_900078775.1. GTDB lineage: Bacteria > Actinomycetota > Actinomycetes > Mycobacteriales > Mycobacteriaceae > Mycobacterium > Mycobacterium aurum_A. The sequence continues at coordinate 375,316 of LT549889.1, read as the reverse complement.
GTGGACAGGTCCTCGGCGACCTGGCCGGTGGAATCGTCCGGATCGGCGTCGACCTCGATCGCGGCGTCGAGGTCGGATTCGGTATGGGTCACTAGATCCTCCTGATCGCTTCGCGAAAGTTGTCGTCTTTGAGGAACAACGACGTGTTGTCCGCGCCGAGGTGCGTCCATTTCAGGTTCAAACCGCCGTCGACCAGCAGCGTCTGCCCGGTCACATAGCCCGCCAGATCCGACAGCAGGAACAGGATCGCGCCGGCCTGCTCCTCGGGTGTCCCCCGGCGGCCCATCGCGATGGCCCGCCGGTCGCGTTCCGGGTCGGCGTCCACGTAGGTGGCCGAGGCCGCGGTCTCGGTGACCCCGGGCGCGACGGCGTTGACCCGGATCCCGTCATCGGCCAGTTCCACGGCCAGCGTGCGGGTGGCCGCGACGATCGCGGCCTTGGCGGTCCCGTACGCGACGTGGTACGGCGCGCTGTTCATCCCGCTGATCGAGGACACCGAGACGATCGACCCCGGGTTGCCCGCGGCGCGGATCTCGGCGGCGACCGCCTGGCTCATGAAGAACATCGTCTCCAGGTTGGCGGTGAACAGTTCTCGCCAGTCCGCGCGGGACACCCGGGTGGCGGGCATCCAGGTCGCCGGTGCCGCACCGCCGGCGATGTTCACCAGACCGTAGAGCGTCCCGTCGACGTTGCGTGCCGCCTCCAGCACGGTCGCGATGCCCTCGTCGGTGGCGGCGTCGGCGGCCACCGGGAACACCGACAGCCCCCGCTCGGCCAGCGGGGCCACGTGGGTGTCCAGGTTGTCCTGGCTACGGCTGACTGCGATGACGGTGGCGCCGGCCTCGGCGGCCAGCCGGGTCACCGTGGTGCCGATGCCGCCACCGCCGGCTCCGGAGACCACCACGACGCGGCCCGACAGCATCAACAGATCGGTCATGACTCGCTTCCCCGGACCGCGGCGCCGACCCCGCCGTGGCTGCCAATTGTCCGTACAACATATGCGGCTCTGCTCATTGGAGAACACTATTCCGCAGTGCTTATAGGCCGTCAAGGGTCGATCCAACCCGCTTCGAACCTATTGTCTGGACTAGTTCGGCCTTGATACCGTCCAGCCCATGACCACCCTGCAGACCGGCCGGTACCCGATCGCCTCGTCCCCGGAAGCCGCCGGCGGTTGGGCCCTGACCCGACTCACCGCACCGAGTCGGCTGTTCGGCGCAAACGGCCTGCGCACCGGACCGGACGGTCGCCTCTACATCGCACAGGTGACCGGCAGCCAGATCAGCGCGCTCGACATCGAAACCGGTGCAATCGAGACGATCAGCGCCAAGGGCGGCGACATCATCGCCCCCGACGATCTGGCCTTCGGCGCCGACGGCAGCCTGTTCGCCACCGAGGTGATGGACGGCCGGGTCAGCGTCCGCGACCTGGCCGGCGCCACCCGGGTCCTGCGGGACGATATGCCCTCGGCCAACGGCATCACGGTCCACCAGGGCCGACTGTTCGTCAACGAGTGCCGCGAGGGTGGCCGACTGTTCGAAATGGACCTCGCCGGCGGGGAACCGCGGTTGATCCTGGCCGATCTGCCCTCCCCCAACGCCATGGAGGTCGGCCCCGACGGGCTGCTGTACTTCCCGGTGATGAACGCCAACCAGATCTGGCGCGTACATCCGGACGGCGGGGAACCCGAGGTGGTCGCCGGAGATCTCGGTGTGCCCGACTCCGTCAAGTTCGACGCCGACGGCAGCATCGTGTCCACCCAGGTCGCCAGCGGCCAGGTGCTGCGCATCGACCCGCGCACCGGCACGCAGACCGTGTTGGCCTCGCTGACACCGGGATTGGACAACTGCGCGTTCGTCGACGGGCGGCTGTTCGTGTCCACCTTCACCGGCGCCATCACCGAAGTCACCGCCGACGGCCAGACCCGCGCGCTGCTGCCCGGCGGGCTGAACTGGCCGCTGGACGTCACCGTCGGCGCCGACGGAGTGCTCTACGTCGCCGACGGCACCTACCTCTACAGCGTGAGCGCCGGGGAACTGCAGACCGTGGGCATGCTGTTCAGCCCCGGCTACCCCGGCTTCGTCCGCGGCCTGACCCCCGGCGGCGCCGGGGAGTTCGTCGTCACCACCTCCGGCGGGCAGGTCGCCCGTTACCGGCCCGCGGACAACGAAACCGATTACCTGGCAGACGGTCTGGACCAGCTCTACGGGGTGACCCTGCTGCCCGACGGCACACCGGTCGTCGTCGAGCAGGGCGCCGGGCGGGTGTTGGCGATCACCGCAACCGGTACCCAGGTGCTGGCCGGCGGACTGGACACTCCGGTCGGGGTCACCACCGACGCCGGCGGCAGCGTGCTGGTGTCGGTCTCCGGCGCGGTGCTGCGGGTCACCCCCTCGGGCACCGACACCGTGATGGACGGCCTGCTCACCCCGCAGGGCATCCTGGTGCGCAACGGTGTGCTCTACATCGTCGATGCCGGCGACAAGGCGATCCACACCGTAGACCTGGACACCGGTGCACGCCAGACCGTCGCGACCGGACTCCCGGTCGGCGCGCCTCCCGGCGTCACCCCGAAACCGCTGCGCGGTATGCCACCGTTCTCCGGACCACAGGGACCGTTCGCCGGCATCGCCGCCGGACCCGATGGCACGCTGTATGTCTCGGCCGACGGAGAGGGCAGCGTGTACGCGCTGCGCCGAACGTAGCTGGCGCAGATGACAACCCAGGCACCAGATCACCGCTATCTCCAGGTGGCCCGCGCGCTGCGCAAGGAGATCGTGGACGGGGTCTATCCGGTCGGTTCGCAGTTGCCCACCGAGCACGAACTGTGTGAACGGTTCGCGGTGAGCCGGTACACGGTCCGGGAGGCGTTGCGCCGGTTGCGCGACGACAATCTGGTGTCCTCGCGGCCCCGGACCGGCACCCTGGTGGTCCCCCGGCCGTCGACCAGTTCCTATGCCCAGGACGTCATGTCGATCAACGACCTGCTCGCATTTGCCGCCGGCGCCCGGTTCGAGATCGACTCCAACGCGATGGTGACCATCGATGCCGAACTCGCCGGCCACACCGGGCTCGGGGTCGGCGAGCAGTGGCTGGCGGTGTGCGGCTACCGCCGGGACGCTGAGACGGGAACCCCGATCTGCCGGACCGAGTACTACATCAATCGGGCGTTCGCGGCGGTGGGCCGGATGCTGCACCGCCACGCCGGGCCCATCTTCCCGCTCATCGAAGATCTCTACGGAGTCAGCATTACCGAAGTGCACCAAGAGATCACCGCGATCGGACTGCCGCCCGAGCTCGCCGACCTGCTGAAGACCCCCACCGGCGCTCCGGCCCTACAGATGCAGCGCACCTACACCACCTCCGACGGCGAGGTCGCCCAGGTCACGGTGAACACCCACCCGGCGGCGACCTACCGGCATTCGATGACGATGCGGCGCGTCAAGGACCAGCCATGAGTACGCTGGCCGACGCCCTCACCGTCGCCGCACAGCGCACGCCCGACCGGGTGCTCATCGTCGACGGCGACATCGAGCTGGACGCGAAAACCCTGCAGCACCAGGCCGAGTCGCTGGCCGCCGCGATGTCGCTGCGGTTGCCGGCCGGCAGCGTCGTCTCGTTCATGCTGCCCAACTGGCACGAGGCCGCCGTGGTCTACCTGGCCGCCACTATGTCCGGCATGGTGGTCAACCCGATCTTGCCGTCGCTGCGTGACGCCGAATTGCAGTTCATCCTGGCCGACGCCGACGTACAGATGATCTTCATACCGGCCGAGTTCCGTGGATTCGATTACGCCGCAATGCTCGCCCGGGTGACCGCCGGGATGACCGCACCACCGGTCGTGGTCGTCTGCCGCGGCAGATATCCCGGTTTCACCGAATTCGCCGAGCTGACCGCCGCAGCCCCCGCTGCCGCGACGACGCTGGATTCGGCGGCGGTGCGGATGATCATGTACACCTCCGGCACCACCGGCCGCCCCAAGGGTGTACTACACACCCATGATTCGATCGCGGCGCTGATCCGCCAGCTCGGTGAGCATTGGCGCATCGATGCCGGGGACACCTTCCTGGTGCCCTCCCCGATCGCCCATATCGGTGGATCCATCTACGCATTCGAATGCCCGCTGCTGCTCGGCTCGACCGCGATCCTGATGGAACGCTGGGACCCCGACGAGGCCGTGGCCCTGATGCACACGCACCGGTGCACCCACATGGCCGGGGCGACACCGTTTCTGGACGGCCTGCTCGGCGCCGCGGAACGAGCCGGCAGCCGGCTGCCCGACCTGAAGGTCTTCATCTGCGGTGGTGCGTCGGTGCCCCCGTCGCTGATCCGCAGGGCCGCTGGTTATTTCGATCGGGCCATCGTCACCCGGGTGTACGGATCCACCGAGGTACCGGTGTCCACCATCGGCTCCCCGGAGCACCCGGACCGGGCGGCCGACACCGACGGCAGGGTCGGTATCGCCGACATCGCCGTGGTCGACGGTGAGATCCGGGTACGCGGACCACAGATGCTCGCCGGGTATCTGCATCCCGAGGACAACGACGGGGCCTTCGACGAGGGCGGCTACTTCCGCACCGGCGATCTCGGACATCTCACCGAGGACGGCTATCTGGTGGTGACCGGACGCGCCAAGGACCTCATCATCCGCAACGGGGAGAACATCTCTCCCAAGGAAGTGGAGGACATCCTGGTCGGGCACCCCGCGGTCGCCGAGATCGCCGTCGTCGGCGTGCCCGATCCGCGCACCGGGGAACGCGCCTGTGCGGTCGTCGTTCCCGCCGATGCCGCCGCCCCGACCGTCGCGGACCTCGCCGCGACGCTGGCCACGCACGGTCTCGCCAAGTTCAAGGCTCCCGAACAGGTGGTGGTTTGGGATGCCCTGCCCAAGAACGACGCCGGCAAGGTTCTCAAACACCAGATCCGAGCGACGCTGATGAAGGGATCACACTGAAATGCAGGTAGCGATCGTCACCGGGGCCAGCAGTGGAATCGGGTTCGGCTGCGCCGTCAAACTCGCCGAGGCCGGCATGGCGGTATTGGGCGCGGGCCGGGACCACGAGCGACTCGCCGAACTCGAAGAGGCCGTCGGTGATCCGGACCGGATCGCCACGCTGGCGGTGGATCTCACCGCCGACGAGGCCCCGGCCCGGATCGTCGACGCGGCGGTGTCCCGATGGGGCCACATCGACTTCCTGATCAACAACGCCGGGGTCGGCAGCCCCAAACCGCTGCACGAAACCGACGACGAATCACTGGACTACTTCCTGGGCCTGATGCTGCGCGCCCCGTTCCGGCTGGCCCGGGATGTGCTGCCGCACATGGGTCCAGGATCGGCCATCATCAACGTGACGTCGACATTCGCGGTGGTCGGCGGCATGCGGGGCGGCGCCTACTCGGCGGCCAAGGGCGGGCTCACCGCGCTGACCGGACACATCGCCTGCCAGTACGGCGCCGAGGGCATCCGCTGCAATGCCGTCGCGCCGGGTGTCACGCTGACCCCGATGGTGGCGACCCGGCTCGAGGACGAACGCTTCCGCAAGATCAACACCGAGATGACACCGCACACCCGGCTCGGCACGGTCGACGACATCGCCAGCACCGTGGCGTTCCTGTGTTCGCCCGGCGGGGCATTCATCAACGGCCAGACCATCGTGGTGGACGGCGGCTGGAGTTCGACGAAGTACCTGTCGGACTTCGCGTTGAACTCGGAGTGGGTCGCCAAGTGAACCTGTTCGCGGTACTCGACCAGGCCGCGACACGGTTCGGTGACCGCGGGGCGGTCTACCGCGGCACCGAGCAGCTGCACACCTTCGGCGAACTGCGGGACCGGGCGTTGGGGCTGGCCGCCTCGCTGGCCCACCAACCGGGTGCCCGCATTGCGATCGCCAGCGAGAACCGGCCCGAGATCGTCGAATTGATGTTCGCGGCCTGGGCCGCCGGGTGCGTCGTGGTACCGATCAACTTCAAGTTGCACCCCCGCGAGATGGCGCAGATCCTCGACGATTCCGGCGCCGCACTGGTGTTCGCGTCACCGAAGATCGTAACCGGGCTCACCGGGGTCACCGCCGTGCCGGTCGAGGACGTGGACTCCGCCGCCTACCGCGGACGCCTGACGGGTGCGCCGCGGATCCCGGCCGACACCGATGCCGATGCGCTGGCATGGCTGTTCTACACCAGCGGGACCACCGGGAAATCCAAGGGCGCCATGCTCTCGCACCGCAATCTGATGGCGATGACGGTGTCGCATCTGGCCGACTTCGATTCCCCGGACGAGAATTCCAGCTTGGTGCACGGCGCCCCGATGTCGCACGGCTCCGGGCTCTACATCCTGCCCTACGTGCTGCGCGCCGCGCGGCAGGTGATCCCCGCCTCGGCCGGGTTCGACCCCGACGAGTTCCTCGACCTGTGCGGCCATCATCCGCGCACCAGCTGCTTCCTGGCGCCCACCATGGTGGCGCGACTGGTCGCCACCGGCCGTCCGCGCCCGGACAATCTGAGTACCGTGGTGTACGGCGGCGGGCCGATGTACGTCGACAGCCTGAAGAAGGCGATGGCCGCGTTCGGGCCCATCTTCGTCCAGCTCTACGGGCAGGGTGAGGCGCCGATGACGATCACCGGGCTGCGCCGACACGACCATGTCGATGCGGCCGACGAGGTGCTCGGCTCGGTGGGCTACCCACGCTCCGGGGTCGAGGTCGCGGTCCTGGACGCCGACGGCACCCCGGCCGGGGTCGGAGAAATCGGCGAGATCGTCTGCCGCGGTGACGTCGTCATGTCCGGCTACTGGAACAACCCGGCCGCCACGGCGGCCACCCTGGCCGGCGGATGGCTGCACACCGGCGACATGGGCTCGTTCGACGCCCACGGCTACCTGACGCTGCGGGACCGCAGCAAGGACGTGGTGATCAGCGGCGGCAGCAACATCTACCCGCGGGAGGTGGAGGAGGTGCTCGTCGAGCACCCCGGCGTCGAGGAGGCCTGTGTGGTGGGCGCACCCGACCAGGAGTGGGGCGAGGTGGTGGTCGCGTTCATCGTCGGCACCGCCACCGAAGCCGACCTCGACGCGCATCTGCTGGAGCGGATCGCCCGGTTCAAACGCCCCAAGCGCTACATCCGCGTCGACGAACTACCCAAGAACAGCTACGGCAAGGTGCTCAAACGGGAGTTACGCGACCGGGTCGCCGGCGCTTTGACGGGCAAGCGCAGCGACGGGGAATGATGCGGTAGACACGTCCCATGGACATCGAAGGCCGGGTGGCGGTGGTCACCGGAGCAGGTTCGGGTATCGGGCGGGCCCTGGCCCAGGCACTGGCCGCCGGTGGGGCGTCGGTGGTCGTCGGGGACCTGGACGGTGACGCGGCCGCGCAGACCGCGGCAGGACTCGGACCCCGGGCCATCGGAGTCGGCGCGGACGCGTCCTCACCCGCCGGGATCGCCGCCATGCTGGACGCCGCGCGCGAGACCTTCGGCCCGGTCGACATCTACGTCGCCAACGCGGGGGTGATCGGGGCGCCCGGGCTCGGCACCGAGCAGGACTGGGACCGGGTGCTGGCGGTGAACCTGCGCGCGCACATCCGGGCCGTCGACGTTCTCGTCCCGGACTGGCAGCAGCGCGGCAGCGGCCACTTCGTCAGCGTCGCATCGGCGGCGGGTCTGCTCACCCAGATCGGGGCGGCCGGCTACGCGGTGAGCAAGCACGCCGCGGTCGGCTTCGCCGAATGGCTGGCTATCACCTACGGCGACAATGGGATCGGTGTGACGTGCGTATGCCCGATGGGTGTGGACACCCCGCTGCTCTCCGACATCCGCGAATCGGCGGACCCGGTCGCGCGGGTGGCCGCCGACTCGATCACCACCGCCGGTGAGGTGATCAGCGCGCAGCAGGTCGCCGAACTGACCGTCGAGGCCGTGCGGGAGAACCGGTTCATGGTGCTGCCGCATCCGGGCGTCGGGGACATGTTCAGCGGCAAGGCCGCCGACCATGACCGCTGGATCGCCGGGATGCGCCGGTACCAACGGTCACTGCGGGGCTGATGCGTTCCGGTTTCGTTCCATGGCCATCGGGTCGGGTGACGAATGATGGGGACGAATCGGCTCCCCCGCCCACTCAATTGCACACGTGCCCACTACCATGCCGGTGTGGCCGAACCCCGGCGCCGCCTCTCCCCCGGCGACCGACGCAACGAGCTGTTGATTCTGGGTGCCGAGGTGTTCGGACAGCGCCCGTACGACGAGGTCCGCATCGACGAGATCGCCGAACGCGCCGGGGTGTCCCGCGCGCTGATGTATCACTATTTCCCGGACAAGCGGGCTTTCTTCGCCGCGGTGGTGCGGGCCGAGGGTGAGCGGCTGTTCGAGGCCACGAACGCCCAACTGGACCCCGACCAGACCCTGTTCAGTCAGGTGCGCGAGGGCGTGCTCGCCTACCTGCGCTACGACGAGGAACACCCGCACGGCGCATGGGCGGCCTATATGGGCATCGGCCGGGCCGACCCGGTGCTGCGGGGCCTGAACGACGATGGTGATCAGGCCAACGACAAGCAGGCCGACCGGATCATCGGGCACGTGTGGTCGGTCGCCGGCGGGCCGTTGGACGATACGGTGGCCCGCAACCTGCGCGCCGTCGTGTACGGCTGGCTGGCGTTCACGTTCGAACTGTGCCGCCAGCGGGTGCTCGATCCCACCATGGACGCCGAATTCGTCGCCGATACCTGCGCGCACAACCTGCTCGACGCGCTCGGTCGGGTCCCGGACATCCCGGCCGAGCTGGCCGCCGCAACGACGCCGGAGCGTCGTTAGCCGCCGCAGCGGTTCCGGAAGTCCCGGGTGGGTTGCCGGATGCCCCGAAGTTCGTCGCGCACTTGCGGATTGGCGGTCATATAGGCCTCCAGCTCGGCCCGGCGCTCCTCCTGCGTCTTTCCGCCGAGCGAGGTGAAGAAGTCATTCACCGGCGGATGGGTGAACAGGTAGGCCGAGGTCGCCGCGGTGACGCCGGCGATGATGCCGGAAAGATCGGCGGCGGTGCAGTTCGGCGGCCGGGGCGGCGGGGGTTCCGCTGACACCGGCGCCGCCGTCCCGATCGCCAGTGCGCTCAGCGCGACCCCGATGACCCGGCGCGCCGAGATGGGATTCCACAGCATGTCGTTCTCCTCGATCGATTTCTGTTCGCTCACCGACGGCCACCGCCGCCCCGGCCGCCACCGCGGCCACCGCCGATATTGGGTCCGCCGGGGCCGCCGGGCCGCCCGATGTCGGGGCCTCCGGGTCCGCCCGGTCCGCCCGGTCGGCCGGGGTTGGCGTCGACATCGAGGTTGACCTCCCAGCCCCAGTCGTTGTCGCACAGGTACCAGTCGTCGTAGTCGCACGGATAGGGGGCGTACGGCCCGGAGGAGCCGCTCGGCCCGCTGCCGGTGTTGGCGCCGCGGACGTCACCCTGCGAACAGATGGTGGTCCCGCCGGCGCTGGTGCAGTCCGCCGCCGCAGTCGGGGCGGAGGCGACGGAGAGGCCCGCGCCGATCAGCACGGGTATGGCGAGTGCCGTGAACGGTCGCATGTCGGACTCCGATCACTCATGCATGGCGATGAGCGGGCTCCAGTCGAGCAGGCTGCCGTGAGCATAAACCCGCGATAACACCGCCTAGCAGCGTTTTCACAAAGCCGATCCGGATTTGTCGGTGGGTGCGGGCACCATGGAGGCGTGCCCGCCGACACCGACCCGCTCTCGCGCTTCAGCCCGCTGACGCGCGAGTGGTTCAGCGGCACCTTCCCCGCCCCCACCGCTGCCCAGGCGCAGGCCTGGGACACCATCGCCGACGGGGACAACACGCTGGTCATCGCCCCCACCGGCTCGGGTAAGACGCTGGCCGCGTTCCTGTGGGCGATCGACGATCTGGCCCGCAACCCGTCCGAGGCCGGCGCCGGGACGCGGGTGCTCTACATCTCGCCGCTCAAGGCGCTGGCCGTCGACGTGGAGCGCAACCTGCGCACCCCGTTGACCGGGTTGACCCGCGTCGCCGAGCGCCTCGGGGTGCCGGCACCGGAGATCACCGTCGGTGTCCGGTCCGGGGACACCACCCCCAAGCAGCGTCGGGACCTGGTGACCAGGCCGCCGGACATCCTGATCACCACCCCGGAGTCACTGTTCCTGATGCTGACCTCGTCGGCGCGCGACACCCTGACCGATGTCCGCACCGTCATCGTCGACGAGGTGCACGCCGTCGCAGCCACCAAACGCGGTGCGCACCTTGCCGTTTCGCTGGAGCGCCTCGATGCCCTGTTGGCTCGTCCGGCGCAGCGGATCGGGCTGTCGGCGACGGTCCGCCCGGCCGAGGAGGTGGCCCGCTTCCTCACCGGCACCGAGCGGCCCGCCCGGATCGTCGCCCCGCCGGCGGACAAGACCTTCGAGCTTCAGGTGCAGGTCCCGGTCCCGGACATGACCAATGTGGCCGAGGGCTCCATCTGGCCCGACGTCGAGGAGCGCATCGTCGACCTGATCGAGTCGCACCGGTCGTCGATCGTGTTCACCAACTCCCGCCGCCTCGCCGAACGGCTCACCTCCCGGCTCAACGAGATCCATGCCGAACGCACCGGGGTGGAACTGCCCACCGGGCACAACACCAAGGTGGCCGGTGGCGCACCGGCCCACGTGATGGCCAGCGGCCAGAGCTTCGGGGCGCCCGCACTGCTGGCCAAGGCCCATCACGGGTCGGTCAGCAAGGAACAGCGGGCGCTGGTCGAGGACGATCTGAAGAGCGGTCGACTCAAGGCCGTGGTCGCCACCTCCAGCCTGGAACTCGGCATCGACATGGGCGCGGTGGATCTGGTGATCCAGGTGTCCGCGCCGCCGTCGGTGGCCAGCGGATTACAGCGGGTCGGGCGGGCCGGCCACCAGGTGGGCGAGATCTCGCAGGGGGTGCTGTTTCCCAAACACCGCACCGACCTGATCGACTGCGCGGTGACGGTGCAGCGGATGCGGGCCGGCCAGATCGAGACCATGCGGGTGCCGGCCAATCCGCTCGATGTGCTCGCCCAGCACACGGTGGCCGCCGCGGCGCTGGAACCGCTGGACGCCGACACCTGGTTCGACGCGGTGCGTCACAGCGCCCCGTTCGCGACATTGCCGCGCAGCGCCTTCGAGGCGACTATGGATCTGCTGTCCGGCAAGTATCCGTCCACCGAGTTCGCCGAACTGCGGCCCCGGCTGGTCTATGACCGCGATGCCCGCACCCTGACCGCGCGGCCCGGCGCACAGCGGCTCGCGGTCACCTCCGGTGGCGCCATCCCCGACCGTGGCCTGTTCACCGTCTATCTGGCCACCGAGAACGACAAGCCTTCCCGGGTGGGCGAACTCGACGAGGAGATGGTCTACGAATCCCGGCCCGGGGACGTCATCTCGCTGGGCGCGACCAGTTGGCGGATCACCGAGATCACCCACGACCGGGTGCTGGTGGTGCCGGCCCCGGGTCTGCCCGCGCGGCTGCCGTTCTGGCGCGGCGACAGTGTGGGTCGGCCGGCCGAGCTGGGCGCCGCGGTGGGCGCGTTCACCGGCGAGCTCGCCGGGCTGGACTCCGATGAGTTCCGGAAGCGTTGTCAGGACACCGGATTCGACGACTTCGCCACCGACAACCTGTGGCAGCTGCTCGACGAGCAACGCCAGTCCACCGGTGCGGTGCCCAGTGACAGCACCCTGATCGTCGAACGCTTCCACGATGAGCTCGGCGACTGGCGGGTGATCCTGCACTCCCCCTACGGCCTGCGGGTGCACGGGCCACTGGCGCTGGCCGTCGGGCGCCGGCTGCTGGAGCGGTACGGCATCGACGAGAAGCCCACCGCCTCCGACGACGGCATCATCCTGCGGCTGCCCGACGGGGGTGACGACCCGCCGGGGGCGGATCTTTTCGTGTTCGAGGCCGACGAGCTGGAGGCCATCGTCACCGCCGAGGTCGGCGGCTCGGCGCTGTTCGCGTCCCGGTTCCGGGAGTGCGCGGCCCGGGCGCTGCTGCTGCCGCGGCGCCACCCCGGCAAGCGGTCACCACTGTGGCATCAGCGCCAGCGGGCCGCGCAGCTGCTCGACGTCGCCCGCAAGTACCCCGACTTCCCGATCGTGTTGGAGACGGTGCGCGAGTGTCTGCAGGACGTGTACGACGTGCCCGCCCTGACCGGTCTGATGCAGCAGATCGCCCAGCGCAAGATCCGCCTGCTGGAGGTCGAGACCGCAACACCGTCGCCGTTCGCGGCCTCGGCGCTGTTCGGTTACGTCGGCGCCTTCATGTACGAGGGCGACAGCCCGCTGGCCGAACGCCGCGCCGCGGCGCTGTCCCTGGATACCGTGCTGCTGGCCGAGCTGCTCGGCCGGGTGGAACTCCGCGATCTGCTGGACCCGGATGTCGTGGTGGCCACCGCCCGCCAGCTGCAGCACCTGGACCCCGACCGGGCCGCCCGCGACGCCGAGGGGGTCGCGGATCTGCTGCGGCTGCTCGGTCCGCTGACCGAGGCCGAGATCGCCCAGCGCAGCGCCGGTGCCGATATCGGAGGCTGGTTGGAGGGGCTGCGCGCCGACCGCCGCGCCCTGACGGTGTCCTTCGCCGGACAGACCTGGTGGGTCACGGTCGAGGATGTGGCGCTGCTGCGCGACGGTGTCGGGGTGGCGGTGCCGGTGTGGGTGCCGCTCAGCCTGACCGAGTCCGTGCCCGATCCGCTCGGCGATCTACTGGGCCGGTACGCGCGCACGCACGGGCCGTTCAGCACCGAGCAGGCCGCCGCGCGTTTCGGGCTGGGCATCCGGGTGACCGCCGATGTGCTGGGCCGGCTGGCCGGTGACGGCCGGTTGGTCCGCGGCGAGTTCACCGAGACCATCGCCGGAGCCTCCGATCAATGGTGCGATGCAACGGTTCTCAAGATTCTGCGGCGGCGCTCGCTGGCCGCGCTGCGGGCGGCGGTGGAGCCGGTCAGCACGGCTGCTTACGGTCGCTTCCTGCCGGCCTGGCAGCACGTCGGTTCCACCCATAACCGCGGGGTGGACGGTCTGGCCACGGTGATCGAGCAGCTCGCCGGTCACCCGATGCCCGCGTCGGCGGTGGAGTCCCTGGTGTTCAGCCAGCGGGTGGCCGACTATCAGCCCGCGATGCTCGACGAATTGTTGGCCTCCGGGGAGGTCACCTGGTCGGGCGCCGGCCAGATCGGCGGCAGCGACGGGTGGATCGCCTTCCATCCCAGCGACTCCGCGTTACTGACGCTGGCACCGCCGGCGGAGATCGACTTCACCGACGACCATCGCGCCATCCTGGAATCCCTCGGTCACGGCGGCGCGTACTTCTTCCGTCAGCTCGCCGACGGATCAGCGAGCGAGTCACTGAAATCGGCTCTCTGGGAACTCATCTGGGCCGGGTGGGTCACCGGTGACACGTTCGCGCCGGTGCGTGCGCTGTTGCACGGCCCCCGACGGACCGGCGCCCCGTCGCACCGGCAGCGCCAACGCCCGCCCCGGTTGAGCCGGTACAGCCTGACCAGCGCGCAGCCACGCACCGACCCGACGGTCGCCGGCCGGTGGTCGGCGTTGCCCACGACGACCACGGACTCCACGGTGCGCGCGCACTTTCAGGCCGAGCTGCTGCTGAACCGCTACGGCGTGCTCACCCGCGGCGCCGCCGACGGGGTGCCCGGTGGGTTCGCCATGCTCTACAAGGTGCTCACCGCGTTCGAGGACGCCGGCCGCTGCCAGCGCGGGTACTTCGTGGAGTCCCTCGGTGGCGCCCAATTCGCCGCGGCCGCCACCGTCGACCGGCTGCGCTCCTACCTCGACGGGGTTGACCCGCAGCGCCCCGAACTGCATGCGGTGGTGTTGGCCGCCACCGATCCGGCCAACCCGTACGGGATGGCGTTGCCGTGGCCCGGTGACGGTGAGGTGAGCCACCGGCCCGGACGCAAGGCCGGGGCGCTGGTGGCGCTCGTCGACGGTCAGCTGGTGTGGTTCCTGGAGCGCGGCGGAAAGTCGCTGCTGAGCTTCGGCGCGGATCCCGAGGCACAGGGGGCGGCCGCCGCGGCGGTGGCCGATCTGGTCGGCACCGGGCGGGTACCCGGCCTGCTGGTGGAGCGGATCAACGGTGTCTCGGTGCTGGATCCGGGTGCCGGCAGCGAGCACGCCGAGGCGGTGGAAGCGCTGCTGACCGCGGGTTTCTCCCGCACCCCGCGTGGCCTGCGGCTGCGCTGACCCGTCGCCGCGCCGGAGCCTGTTCAATGGGGTATGCCCGAAGGTGACACCGTGTTCCGCGCCGCCACCAAACTGCGTGCGGCGCTGGCCGGGAAGACGCTGACCCGCTGCGACATCCGGGTCCCCCGCTACGCCGCGGTGGATCTGCGCGGTCAGGTCGTCGATGAAGTCCTCAGCCGCGGCAAGCACCTGTTCATCCGGGTCGGTCAAGCCAGCATCCACTCGCACCTGAAGATGGACGGCAGCTGGGTGATCGGCTCGTTCCGTGGCGCGGCGCACCGGATCCGCATCGTGCTGGGCACTGCGGACAGCGTCGCGTTCGGCATCGATCTGGGCATCCTGGAGGTGCTGGAGCGCCGCCTCGATCAGGATGCCGTGGCGCACCTGGGTCCCGACCTGCTCGGCCCGGACTGGGATCCGCAGCTCGCCAGGACCAACCTGATGGCCGAACCGGACCGGGAACTGGCCGACGCGTTGCTGGATCAGCGGGTGATGGCTGGAGTCGGCAATGTGTACGCCAACGAACTGTGCTTCGTCATGGGACGGGCACCGGATGCGGCCGTCGGCACGCTGACCGATCCGCTGCGGGTGGTCCAACGGGCGCGGGACATGCTGTGGCTCAACCGCAACCGGCCCAATCGGATCATCACCGGCAATACCCGGCCTGGGCAGCACTTCTGGGTGTACGGCCGGGCCGGTGAGCCGTGTCGCCGCTGCGGCACGCTCATCGAGCGTGACGACAGCGGCGACCGGATCAGGTACTGGTGCCCGAACTGTCAGACCTCCTGAGCGATCGCACAACGCCGCCATCCGGCGCGGGTCCCAGGCTCAAAACCCCAGTGCTGACGATCACGAAAATTGCCCAGCCAATAGTTGCCATGGTCAATTAACGTTGGTGTATATTTTTGCTGAGCTCGTCGGCAGCGACCGAGATCAGCTTCAGGCAGGGAAGTTCAGCTCCGCCGATGCTGGATCGGCGTTTGCTTACGCGCTTGCGCAAGCCCTTGCTGGCAGGTCGTGCGCAACGTATTGCCGCCGGAATTCGCCGGTATGACGTGGGGAGCACACTTTGCCACAGCACGCGTCACCCAAGGGCCGTAACGGCAAGCCGCGCCATCGGCGCGCACGCAGCACCGGCAAGCCACCCCAGATGAGCTTCGAACTGCCGATCCCGGCCCCCGCCCCGACCGGGTCGGGCATCCCGATCGGACGAGTCGGCGCCCTGGCGGTCGCCCTGGGCATCGGATTCGCCGCCAGCACCGGTTTGGGGATGGGTGTTGCGCACGCCGAGGACGGCACTGCGAGCGGCGCCAATGACACTACGGACCGGAAGGCCGAAGCGGCCTCCGGCACAGCAGACTCCGACCCGACCTCAACGCCGTCAGGCCCCCGGGACGGGGCGGACACATCGCCGTCGGCCAGCTCGCCAGACGGATTCTCCGAAGAATCCGAAGACGAAGACGAAGATGTCCAAGCCTCGATCGCCGACCCCGGTATCCGCGCTTCCGAGGAGTCCCAGGCCGGTGATAAATCCGCGGAGGCCTCCGACAACGACGCCGCGACCGCTGAATCGGCCGAGACCACGCCGCCGCGGAAGTCCCGAGCGCGGCACGCTGCCGCCTCCGCGGATGATCTGGCGTCGGCAACCCGCGAACGGACCAGCACAACCGACTCCCCCGAGCTCACCGAACCCCGGCAACCGTCTGCGCCGGTCATCCCCACCGACACGACCCAGACCTCCCCGCTGAGCTGGTCACCCGCCGCCGAGGCGCCCGAAGCCGTCCTCGGCGGTGTCGACGGCACGGTGGCCACCGCGGGTACCTCCATCTCCTCGGCCCCGTCGCCATCGGCCAACCCCGGTCCGGCGGAACCCGTGCAGTCCCTGCTGGTGTTGTCCCTGCTGGCTTGGACACGCCGGGACATGGCGCGCTCGGCGGTCCGCGATCCCGACGCCGGCACTCTCAAGACGCTCGTCCTCGACGGAACCGACGGCGGCGAGCCGGAACAGTCAGATCCGGCGGCGGCGCCCGACGACACCGGTTCCCTCGAGACCATCGAGGGCGGCGCGGACGCTGCCATCGACGACCCCGCCCCGATGATGGCGGCCTTCATGACCACCATGGGCGGCGACACTGGAGCCGCGCCGACGGGCACCGACACGGTCGTCACCGGCATCGAGGACTCGACCAGAATGGGCGGTCAGTTGACCGGTACCGATGCCGACACCGACGCCGCGGACCTGATCTACGCACTCGAGGGTGCCGCGGCCAATGGCCATGTGACGGTTAACGACAACGGCACGTGGACCTACGCGCCGGGTGTGGACTTCAACGGCACCGACACCTTCTCCTACACCATCTCCGATGGGGTCAATGTCTCAGCCCCGGTCACCGTCACCCTCCACATCACCGCGGTCAACGACGCACCCGTCGGCACCAGCGGGCTGACCGGCTCGGGTACCGAAGGTAGCGCCATCACCGGCACCCTGACCGGAACCGACGTCGACAGCAGCACCCTCACCTTCAAGGTCAAGAGTCAGACCGCGCACGGCGTCGTCACGGTCGATGCCGCGACGGGAGCCTGGTCGTACACGCCGGACGCCGATTTCACCGGTACCGACTCGTTCACCTTCACCGTGTCCGACGGGAAACTGACGTCCACACCGGTGACCGTCAACATCACCGTCAGCGCGGTCAATTCCGCACCGCACGGTGTCGATTCGAATGTCACGGCGATCGAGGATATTCCGACCGGAGGCCGGCTGACCGGGTCCGACGCCGAGACCCTCGCCGCGGGCCTGACGTATCAACTCGCAGACGGTGCCGGACACGGCACCGCGACAGTCGCCTCGAATGGGACCTGGACCTACACCCCGGACGCCGACTACGCCGGCACCGACTCGTTCACCTACACCATCACCGACGATGATGGCGCCACCTCCGCGCCGGTCACCGTGACCATCACCGTCACGCCGGTCAACGACGCCCCCGTCGGGACCACCGGTCTGGCCGGCACCGGTGACGAGAACACCACCTTCGGTGGCACACTCACCGGAACCGATATCGACACACCCGATGGTGATCTCACCTACGCCCTCGGCTCCGGAGCCTCGCACGGCACCGTCACCGTCGACGCCGACGGCACCTGGACCTACACGCCGGACCCCAACTACACCGGTGCGGATTCCTTCACCTACACCGTGTTCGACGGGAAGCTCCGATCCACCCCGAGCACCGTGACGATCACCATCGCGTCGGCCAACAGCGTCCCGACGGGTACGGATGTGAACGTCACGGCGGTCGAAGACACCGCCAAGATCGGCGGGAAGTTCACCGGGTCCGACATCGAGACCCCCGCGGCCGGGCTGACCTATGCGATCGGCAGTGGAGCATCGCACGGCACCGCGACCGTGAATGCCGACGGCACCTGGACCTACACCCCGGCGTCGAACTACAACGGCGCGGATTCGTTCACCTACACCATCACCGACGCTGACGGTGCCACGTCAGATCCGGTCACCGTCAACGTGACGGTCACACCGATCAACGATGCGCCGACCGGCACTGTGGGCCTGACCGGTTCGGGCCAGGAGGGCAGCGTCATCACCGGCACCCTCACCGGTAATGACATCGACAGCGAGAACCTCACGTTCGCGGTCCGGGGAAAGCCGACAAACGGCACCGTCGTCGTCGAGGCCGACGGGACCTGGACCTACACCCCGGCAACCAATTTCCACGGCACCGACAGCTTCACCTTCACCGTGTCCGACGGGCAACTGCGGTCGGTACCGGTCACCGTGACGATCACCGTCGACCCGGTCAACGACGCACCGACCGGAACCAACTCCGCGGTCACCGGGGTCGAGGACACCACCACCGGCGGCACGCTGTCCGGAACCGACATCGACGGCGACACCCTCACCTACAGCCTCGATACACCAGCCGGCAACGGCACCGTCACCGTCGATCCCGACGGCACCTGGACCTACACCCCGGCAACGAATTTCCACGGCACCGACACCTTCACCTACACCGTCTCCGATGGCTCTCTGGTGTCCGCACCCGTCACCGTCACCATCACCGTGGCCGCGGTCAATGACGCACCGGTCGGGGACACCGGCCTCACCGGGTCGGGTAACGAGGACTCTCCGATCACCGGGGCGCTGTCCGGCACCGATATCGACGGTGACACCCTCACCTACAACCTCGGCAACCAGGCAAGCAACGGCACCGTCACCGTCAACCCCGACGGCACCTGGACCTACACCCCCGCAGGCAATTTCAACGGCACCGACACCTTCACCTACACCGTGACCGACGGAGCCCTGGTCTCCACCCCCGTCACCGTCACCATCACCGTGGCCGCGATCAACGACGCACCCGTGGGCGTCCCCGGCACCAGCACAGGTAACGAAGACAGCCCGATCACCGGCACGCTGTCCGGAACCGATATCGACGGCGACACCCTCACCTACAGCCTCGACACACCAGCCGGCAACGGCACCGTCACCGTCAACCCGGACGGCACCTGGAGCTACACCCCGGCAACCAATTTCCACGGCACCGACACCTTCACCTACACCGTCTCCGACGGCATCACTACCTCCTCGCCGGTGACCGTCACCGTGACCGTGGCCGCGGTCAACGACGCCCCGGTCGGCACCCCCGGCCTCACCGGCACCGGCAACGAGGACACCCCGATCACCGGCACGCTCACCGGCACCGATATCGACGGCGACACCCTCACCTACAACCTGAACACCCAAGCCGGCAACGGCACCGTCACCGTCAACCCCGACGGCACCTGGACCTACACCCCCACAACCAATTTCCACGGCACCGACACCTTCACCTACACCGTGACCGACGGCACCCTCGTCTCCACCCCGTCACCGTCACCATCACGGTGGCGGCGGTCAATGACGCACCGACCGGAACCAACAGCTCGGTCACCGGGGTTGAGGACACCACCACCGGCGGCACGCTGACCGGCACCGATATCGACGGCGACACCCTCACTTACAGTCTGGGCAGCCAAGCGAGCAACGGCACCGTCACTGTGAATGCCGACGGCTCCTGGACCTACACCCCCACAACGAATTTCCACGGAACCGATACCTTCACCTACACCGTGACCGACGGAGCCTCTACCTCCTCGCCGGTGACCGTGACCGTGACCGTCGCGGCGGTGAACGACGCCCCCGTCGGCACGCCAGGGCTCACCGGCACCGGTAACGAGGACTCGCCGATCACCGGGACGCTCACCGGGACCGATATCGACGGTGACACCCTCACCTACAGCCTGGCCAACCAGGCGAGCAACGGCACCGTGAGTGTGAATGCCGACGGCACCTGGAGCTACACCCCCGCAGGCAATTTCCACGGAACCGACACCTTCACCTACACCGTGACCGACGGCGCCCTGGTCTCCACCCCCGTCACCGTCACCATCACGGTGGCCGCGGTCAATGACGCACCGACCGGAACCAACTCCGCGGTCACCGGGGTCGAGGACACCACCACCGGCGGCACGCTGTCCGGAACCGATATCGACGGCGACGCCCTCACCTACAGCCTGGATACGCCAGCCGGCAATGGCACCGTCACCGTCGATCCCGACGGCACCTGGAGCTACACCCCGGCAACCAATTTCCACGGCACCGACACCTTCACCTACACCGTCTCCGACGGCATCACTACCTCCTCGCCGGTGACCGTCACCGTGACCGTGGCCGCGGTCAACGACGCCCCGGTCGGCACCCCCGGCCTGACCGGGTCGGGCAACGAGGACTCGCCGATCACCGGAACGCTGACCGGCACCGATATCGACGGCGACACCCTCACCTACAACCTGAACACCCAAGCCGGCAACGGCACCGTCACCGTCAACCCCGACGGCACCTGGACCTACACCCCCACAACCAATTTCCACGGAACCGACACCTTCACCTACACCGTGACCGACGGCGCCCTGGTCTCCACCCCCGTCACCGTCACCATCACCGTCAACCCGGTCAACGACGCACCGACCGGAACCAACTCCGCGGTCACCGGGGTCGAGGACACCACCACCGGCGGCACGCTGTCCGGAACCGATATCGACGGTGACACCCTCACCTACAGCCTGGATACACCAGCCGGCAATGGCACCGTCACCGTCAACCCGGACGGCACCTGGAGCTACACCCCGGCAACCAATTTCCACGGCACCGACACCTTCACCTACACCGTCTCCGACGGCACCGCCACCTCGACACCGGTGACCGTCACCGTGACCGTGGCCGCGGTCAACGACGCACCCGTCGGCACCCCCGACCTGACCGGGTCGGGCAACGAGGACACCCCGATCACCGGAACGCTGACCGGCACCGATATCGACGGCGACACCCTCACCTACAACCTGAACACCCAAGCCGGCAACGGCACCGTCACCGTCAACCCCGACGGCACCTGGACCTACACCCCCGCAACCAATTTCCACGGCACCGACACCTTCACCTACACCGTGACCGACGGCGCCCTGGTCTCCACCCCCGTCACCGTCACCATCACCGTCAACACGGTCAACGACGCACCGACCGGAACCAACTCCGCGGTCACCGGGGTCGAGGACACCACCACCGGCGGCACGCTGTCCGGAACCGATATCGACGGTGACACCCTCACCTACAGCCTGGATACACCAGCCGGCAATGGCACCGTCACCGTCAACCCGGACGGCACCTGGAGCTACACCCCGGCAACCAATTTCAACGGCACCGACACCTTCACCTACACCGTCTCCGACGGCACCGCCACCTCGACACCGGTTACCGTCACCGTGACCGTGGCCGCGGTCAACGACGCCCCGGTCGGCACCCCCGACCTGACCGGGTCGGGCAACGAGGACTCGCCGATCACCGGCACGCTCACCGGGACCGATATCGATGGCGACACCGACCTCACCTACAACCTGAACACCCAAGCCGGCAACGGCACCGTCACCGTCAACCCCGACGGCACCTGGACCTACACCCCCACAGGCAATTTCAACGGCACCGACACCTTCACCTACACCGTGACCGACGGCGCCCTGGTCTCCACCCCCGTCACCGTCACCATCACCGTGATCCCTGTCAACGACGCGCCCACGGGAACAGATTCGACAGTCACAGGTATCGAGGATTCGACCAGGATCGGCGGACAGCTGACCGGTTCGGATGTCGACAACACGGCCGCCGAGTTGGAGTACGCCCTCGATACCGATGCGGCGAACGGGACGGTCACCGTCAACCCCGACGGCACCTGGACCTACACCCCCACAGCCAATTTCCACGGCACCGACACCTTCACCTACACCATCAATGATGGTCAGTTGATCTCTACGCCCGTCACCGTCACCATTGTCGTGCCCACAGTCAACGACCGGCCCGTGGGCACGCCCGGCCTGTCCGCGACCGGGGATGAGGACACCGTCATCACCGGCACGGTCACCGGCACCGATACGGACACACCCACCGCCAGCCTCACGTATGCACTGTCGGGGCAGGCCAGCCACGGCACCGTCACCATCAACCCGGACGGCACCTGGAGCTACACCCCGGCGCCCGATTACCACGGCGAGGACAGCTTCACCTTCACTGTCTTTGACCAGAAGTTGCACTCGACGCCCGTGCTCGTCACGATCCACGTGCTTCCGGTCAACGACGCTCCCACCGCCCCGAACACCGAGGTCGTCAGCATCGAAGACGGCGGGACCACCGGCGGCACCTTCGTCGGCACCGACGTCGACTCGACCACCCTGAGCTACGCGCTGAATTCCGCGGCCGGCAACGGCACTGCGACCGTGAACGCCGACGGCACCTGGACCTACACCCCGAACGCGAACTACAGCGGCACCGATTCGTTCACCTACACGATCAACGACGGCACGAGTTCCTCGACGCCGATAACCGTCACCGTGACCGTCACTCCCACCAATGATGCTCCCACCGGTATCGACTCCATCGTGCACGGTGACGAAGACTCGACCAGCATCGGCGGCGTCTTGGTCGGCAACGATGTCGACGGTGACCCTCTCACCTATGTTGTCGGCACCCCAGCGGCTCACGGCACCGTCACCCTGGACCCGGACGGTACCTGGACCTACAGCCCGACAGCCGACTTCAACGGCACTGATTCGTTCACCTACACCGTGTCGGACGGCTCCCTCAGCTCCGCCCCGGTCACGGTCACCGTCGTCATCGCCGCGGTGAACGATGCTCCGACAGCAGATGATTCGCAGTCCAGCGGCTCTGAAGACACACCGTTCGGCGGGATCCTGACCGCCATCGACATCGATTCCGATGCCGGCGACCTCAGGTTCACGCTGCGTGACCAAGCCACCAACGGCACCGTCACGGTCAACGCCGACGGCTCATGGACCTACACCCCGGACCAGGATTTCAACGGCACCGACTCTTTCACCTACACCGTCGACGACGGTAACGCCGATTCTGCGCCGATCACGGTGGTCCTGAACGTTGCCGCGGTGAATGATGCACCGGTGGCCGACGGCGCCAGCACCTCCGGTGACGAAGACACCGTCATCACCGGAACATTGTCCGGCAGCGACGCCGACGGCGACACCCTCACCTACAGCCTCGGCAGCCAGGCGAGCAACGGCACTGTGACTGTGGATGCCGATGGCACCTGGACCTACACCCCCGCAGCCAATTTCAATGGCACCGACACCTTCACCTTCACCGTCTTCGACGGTGCCCAGCGATCGGCCCCGGCGACGGTGGTCATCCACGTCGTCGCGGTCAATGACGCCCCCACGAGCGCCGACTTCGCGGTCAACGTCACCGAAGACGTCCCCGCGAGTGGCAATCTCGTCGCCACGGATGTCGACGGCGGCGCATCGCTGTCCTACACACTGCACAATCAGGCATCCCACGGCACGGTGACGGTCTCCGCCAATGGCACCTGGACCTACACCCCGGCAACGAATTTCAACGGCACCGACTCGTTCACCTACACCGTGACCGACGGTGCGCTCATGTCGACACCCGTCACTGTCACCGTGACCGTCGCGGCCGTGAACGACGCACCGGTCGGCACACCCGGGCTGACCGGCACCGGCAATGAGGACTCCCAGATCGGCGGGACCCTGACCGGTACCGACGTCGATGGCGGCACCGACCTCACCTACAGCCTCGGCAGCCAAGCCGGCAATGGCACCGTCACTGTGAATGCCGACGGCACCTGGACCTACACCCCCACCGCCAATTTCAACGGCACGGACACCTTCACCTACACCGTCTCCGACGGTGCGCTCACCTCGACACCCGTCACTGTCACCGTGACCGTCGCGGCGGTCAACGACGCGCCGGTCGGGGATACCGGCCTGACCGGGTCGGGCAATGAGGACACCCAGATCGGCGGGACCCTGACCGGAACCGATATCGACGGCGACACCCTCACTTACAGTCTGGGCAGCCAAGCGAGCAATGGCACCGTCACGGTGAATGCCGACGGGACCTGGACCTACACCCCGGCAACGAATTTCAACGGCACCGACTCCTTCACCTACACCGTGACCGACGGAGCCTCTACCTCCTCGCCGGTGACCGTGACCGTGACCGTCGCGGCCGTGAACGACGCCCCCGTCGGCACGCCCGGACTCACCGGCACCGGCAATGAGGACTCCCCGATCACCGGAACGCTGACCGGATCCGACGTCGATGGCGACACCAGCCTCACCTACAGCCTCGGCAGCCAAGCCGGCAATGGCACCGTCACTGTGAATGCCGACGGCACCTGGACCTACACCCCCACAACGAATTTCCACGGCACCGATTCGTTCACCTACACCGTGACCGACGGTGCGCTCACCTCGACACCCGTCACCGTGACCGTGACCGTGGCCGCGGTGAACGACGCCCCGGTCGGCACCCCCGGGCTCACCGGGTCGGGCAACGAGGACACCCCCATCACCGGAACGCTGACCGGGACCGATATCGACGGCGACACCAACCTCACCTACAACCTGAACACCCAAGCCGGCAACGGCACCGTCACCGTCAACCCCGACGGCACCTGGACCTACACCCCCACAACAAATTTCAACGGCACCGACACCTTCACCTACACCGTGACCGACGGAGCCCTGGTCTCCACCCCGGTAACCGTCACCATCACCGTGGCCGCGATCAACGACGCCCCGGTCGGCACCCCCGGCCTCACCGGGTCGGGCAACGAGGACACCCCCATCACCGGGACGCTGTCCGGGACCGATATCGACGGCGACACCGACCTCACCTACAGTCTCGGCAACCAGGCGAGCAACGGCACCGTCACCGTCAACCCCGGCGGCACCTGGACCTACACCCCCACAACCAATTTCAACGGAACCGACACCTTCACCTACACCGTCACCGACGGCGCGCTCGTGTCGACACCCGTCACCGTGACCGTGACCGTCGCCGCGGTCAACGACGCCCCCGTCGGCACCCCCGGCCTCACCGGGTCGGGCAACGAGGACACCCCCATCACCGGGACGCTGTCCGGGACCGATATCGACGGCGACACCCTCACCTACAGCCTCGGCAACCAGGCGAGCAACGGCACCGTCACCGTCAACCCCGACGGCACCTGGACCTACACCCCCACAACCAATTTCCACGGCACCGACACCTTCACCTACACCGTGACCGACGGCGCCCTCACCTCGACACCCGTCACCGTGACCGTGACCGTCGCCGCCGTGAACGACGCACCGGTCGGCACCCCCGGCCTCACCGGGTCGGGCAACGAGGACACCCCGATCACCGAGACGCTGTCCGGGACCGATATCGACGGCGACACCCTCACCTACAGCCTCGGCAACCAGGCGAGCAACGGCACCGTCACCGTCAACCCCGACGGCACCTGGACCTACACCCCCACAACCAATTTCCACGGCACCGACACCTTCACCTACACCGTGACCGACGGCGCCCTCACCTCGACACCCGTCACCGTGACCGTGACCGTGGCCGCGGTGAACGACGCACCGGTCGGCACCCCCGGCCTCACCGGGTCGGGCAACGAAGACACCCCCATCACCGGAACGCTGACCGGGACCGACATCGACGGCGACACCAACCTCACCTACAACCTGAACACCCAAGCCGGCAACGGCACCGTCACCGTCAACCCCGACGGCACCTGGACCTACACCCCCACAACGAACTTCAACGGAACCGACACCTTCACCTACACCGTCACCGACGGCACCCTCACCTCGACACCCGTCACCGTCACCATCACCGTCGCCGCCGTGAACGACGCACCGGTCGGCACCCCCGGCCTCACCGGCACCGGCACCGAGGACACCCCCATCACCGGGACGCTGTCCGGATCCGACATCGACGGTGACACCCTCACCTACAACCTCGGCAACCAGGCGAGCAACGGCACCGTCACCGTCAACCCCGACGGCACCTGGACCTACACCCCCACAACCAATTTCAACGGAACCGACACCTTCACCTACACCGTCACCGACGGCACCCTCACCTCGACACCCGTCACTGTCACCGTCACGGTCGCCGCAGTCAACGACGCGCCCGTCGGCACCGACTCCACCATCGACGCCCAGGAAGACTCGACCGGTATCGGCGGCATCCTGGTCGGCAGCGACATCGACAGCCCTGCCGGGTCACTGTCCTACACGCTCACCGGTCAAGCCGGACACGGCATCGTCACCATCGACCCCGACGGCACCTGGACCTACACCCCGGCACCGAACTACCACGGCACCGACAGCTTCACCTACACCATCACCGACGGCAGCCTCATCTCCGCACCGGTCACCGTCACGGTGCATCTCGCCCCCGTAAACGACGCGCCGGTCGGCACCGCCGGCCTCGCCGGGTCGGGCAACGAAGACACTCCGATCACCGGGACCCTCACCGGATCCGACATCGACGGCGACACCAACCTCACCTACAGCCTCGGCAACCAGGCGAGCAACGGCACCGTCACCGTGAATTCCGACGGCACCTGGACCTACACCCCCACAACCAATTTCAACGGCACCGACACCTTCACCTTCATCGTCTCCGACGGCGCCCTCACCTCGACACCGGTAGCCGTCACCGTCACAGTGGCCGCGGTCAACGACGCACCCGTCGGCACCGACTCCACCATCGACGCCGACGAAGATTCCGCCGGTATCGGCGGCACCCTGGCCGGCAGCGATGTGGAGGCGTCCGATCCGAGCCAGCTGAGCTACGTCCTCGATACCGACGCCAACCATGGTGTGGTCAATGTCGAGGAGGACGGAACCTGGACGTACACCCCGAACGCCAACTACCACGGGACTGACAGCTTCACGTACACGATCATCGACGCCGACGGCGCATCCTCGGGCCCGGTGACCGTCACGATCAACCTGGCGCCGGTGAACGATGCCCCGGTCGGCACCGCGGGCCTCACCGCCTCCGGCGCCGAGGATGCTCCCGGCGGCATGGGTGGCACGCTGACCGCGTCCGATGTCGACGGTGACGACCTCACGTTCAGCCTCGGTAGCCCGGCCGGCAACGGCACCGTCGCCGTGAACGCCGACGGCACCTGGACCTACACGCCCGCACCGAATTTCAGCGGCACCGACACATTCACCTACACCGTCTCCGACGGCACCGCCACCTCGGCGCCGGTCACGGTGTCCGTCACCGTCACCCCGGTGAACGACGCACCCGTCGGCACCCCCGGCCTCACCGGCACCGGCAACGAGGACGCCCCCATCACCGGAACCCTCACCGGAACCGATGTCGACGGCGACACCCTCACCTACGTTCTGAACACCCAGGCCGGCAACGGCACCGTCACCGTCAACGCCAACGGCACCTGGACCTACACGCCCGCCGGTAACTACCACGGCACCGACTCGTTCACCTACACCGTCTCCGACGGCACCGTGACCTCGACACCGGTCACCGTGAACATCACCGTCACCGCGGTCAACGACGCGCCGGTTGCCCGCGGTGACAGCTACACCGTCACCGAAGACAGCACGTTGACCGGCGGTAACCTGCTCGGCAACGACACCGACGTCGACGGCGATACCCTTGTCGTAGTGAGCAATACGCCGCCGGCCCATGGATCGGTGACGGTCAACAGCGACGGCTCGTTCAGCTACACCCCGGACGCCGACTACAACGGCACGGACGGATTCACCTACACCGTGTCCGACCAGAACGGACTGACCAGCACGGCCAGCGTCACCATCGCCGTCACGGCGGTCAACGACCGGCCCGTCGGTGTCGCGGACGGGTTCGTCACCAACGAGGACACCCCGTTCACCGGGAACGTGCTCAGCAATGACACCGACGCCGACGGCAACACCCTGACCGCGTCCATTGTCGTCGGCCCCCAGCACGGCTCGCTGCAATGGAATTCCAACGGCACGTTCACCTACACACCGGACGCCAACTTCAACGGGACCGACACGTTCACCTACCAGGCGTCGGATGGTCCGCTGACCAGTTCGGTCACCCTGGTCACCATGACCGTGACAGCGGTCAACGACCTCCCCACCGCCGGGGGCGCGGTCAGTGGCGGTTCGGGTAACGAGGACACGCCTATCAACGGCACGGTCTCGTTCGGCGACATCGATCGCGGTGATGCGGTCAATCCGGACTCGGTGACCCTCACGGTGACCACGCAGGCCCAGCACGGCACGGTGGTTCTCAACCAGAACGGCAGTTACTCCTACACTCCCGCAGCCAATTTCAGCGGTGTCGACAGCTTCACCTACACCGTCACGGACTCGCATGGCGCCACCGCCACCGCCACCGTGAACCTCAGTGTCACCGCGATCAACGACGCACCGGTCGCGGCTCCCGACAACTTCGGCACGAAGGACCAGTCGGCGATCAAGTCGAACCCGGGACAGGTCATCGGCAACGTGCTGGCCAATGACACCGACGTCGACGCCGGCGACACCCGCACGGTCACGAGCTTCACCCAGCCGACCGCGGCGGTCGGCAGCACCGGCACCATCGGCACCGTCGCCGTCGCCGCGAACGGTGTTGTCACCTACATCCCGGCGGCCAACGGCTATCACAACTACGACGGGGTCGTGACCTTCAGCTACACCATCACCGACAGCGCTGGCGCGACCAGCACGGCCACAGCCAGCTTCACCCTCAATGACAACATCGCCCCGACCGCGGTCGACGTTCAGAGCACCAACAGTGGCACTGCCGGGCAGCTGACCCAGGGCGACACCATCACCTACACCTTCAGTGAGCCGATCGATCCGAGCAGCATCTTGGCCGGCTGGAATGGCACCGGGTCGCAGACCGTGACGGTGCGCGCTTACGACGGCTCACTCGGGTTGCTCAACCTGCTCGGGTGGGGCGATGTGTTCCAGGTCTACGACAGCACCGACACCACGCAACTCGGGCTGGGTTCCATCAGCCTGGGCAGCACCCTCTACGTCACCGGCGCAGTCTCCCTCGCCGCCGGCCCCTACATCTGGTTCGACGGCTCCACGATGACAATGTCGGCCGACCGCACCAAGGTCACTATCACCCTCGGAGAGTATGACTACGCGAGGAGCCTGGGGCTGCTCCCACTGGGTGCCATCCGAGGGACCAACCTCAACGGCTCGGAGATGACCTGGGTGCCCGACACCGCGGTGACGGATACCGCCGGAAACTCCGCGTCGGGCGCCAACGCCGTCGAGACGGGCGCCGACGACAGGGACTTCTGATCCCGGTCGACATACATCCAATGAGGAGCTTTGCTATGAATGCACAACGGAGAGATCGCCTTCGGGGAGGGCGGCACCGTCGTGCACGCGCCGGCGCTGTCGCCCAGGCGACGTTCCCGACCTTCGAGCTGCAGGCCGCACCGCGCGTGTCCTCAGGCCTCACATTGCCGATCGGCCGGGTCGGCGCACTGGCCGTGGCGCTGGGTGTCGGACTGGCCTTCGGCACCGGGACCGCCTACGCCGAGGACACCTCGTCCACGTCGGAGACAGACAAGACCGAGTCGACGAAATCCTCGACATCCACCTCGTCGGAATCGGATTCGACCTCCTCTGAGCGGACCGCGACCTCCTCGCCGGACACCGACGACGATTCCGACGACACGGCGCCCCGGCCGCGGCCGGGAGTGTCCAGCGACCCGGACATCTCGAATTTCGATGACGAGGAACCGGCGGACGATGATGAGCCCGCTGAGGTCGACGAAACCGACGAGTCCGCATCCGACGAACCCGAGACCGAAGAGCCGGCGCCGGACGGCGTCCTACCGGTGACCACCCCGGGCTCCGCCACGGACGACCCGCCGGAGGAGTCCTCAGACGACACCGATCAAAGCGATCCGGCCGACACCGCGGCTGTCCCAGAACCGAAGACTCAGGTATCCGGGCCCCGGCATTCGGCCGAGACGCTCTCGGCCACAACCGGTTCCGTGGCTCCCCGCGTCGTTGCCGGCCCACCCACCACAGACACCGAGTCACCGTCGCTCCCCGCCCTGTGGTCGGCCACAGCGGATGCACCGAACACCATGGTTCTCGGTGCGGCTGCCGCGCACGCGAAGGCGCCGAACCCGATCGAAGTAGTGGTCGGCGCCAAGATCTCCGCGGTGAAAACCGTGCTCGCCGTGACGCAGAAGATACTCACCGTGTTCTTCAACCCACCGGGAGGCACCGCTCAGCCCGGCCTGCTGTGGGTAGCGCTCGCCTGGGTGCGCCGCGAGATCGAACACACCTTCTTCAACAGGACTCCCCGGGTCAACGACCAGGAGATCACCCTGACCCTCGACCCCGGTGGCCACAGTCTGCCGATCACCCTGGGCGCCACCGACCGCGAGGGCGACACCCTCACCTACCGGGTGCCCACCACGGGCAAGCACGCCCCCGAACACGGGACGGTGACGGTCGACAAGGCAACCGGCACCCTCGTCTACACCCCGACCGACCCCGAATACACCGGGACCGACATCTTCACCGTCAAGGTGGCCGATCGCGGATTCCACCTGCACGGGCCGCTCAGCTGGATCTTCAAGAGACATCACGGGCACACCGACACCGCCGTCATCACCATCCATCTGAGGCCCGACGGCACGCCGACGACGACCATCCGGCCCGTCGTCACCGACGACATCCTCACCACCGCCGAGGACACCCGCGGAACCGGCAATGTCCTGACCAACGACGGTATCCAGAACAACGACGGTTCGCCCGCGACCGGTTCGCTCATCGCCTCCCTGGCCGCCGGCCCCACCCATGGTCGCGTCGTCCTGTACGACGACGGCACCTACGAGTACACCCCGGACGCCGATTATCACGGCACCGATTCGTTCACCTACACCGCGACCACCGTCGGCGCGGGTGGCGGCGTATCGGCCACCGCCACGGTGACGGTGATCGTCACACCCGTGAACGACGCGCCGGCCGGCCTGCCCGGCCAGTCCGGATTCGGTGCCGAGGACACCACCTTCGGCGGGCAGCTGCTGGCCGGTGACATCGATTCGCCCGCAGCCGCACTCGGCTACGCGGTGTCCGGTCAAGCTCAGCACGGATCGGTCACCATCAACCCCGCCGGCACCTGGTCCTACACCCCGCACGGCGACTACACCGGCACCGACTCCTTCACGTTCACGGTGACCGACGGGCAGGATGTGTCCACACCGGTCACCGTCAGCGTCATCGTCACCCCGGTCGACGATCCGCCGACCGGGCTGCCGGGACAGGCCGGAATCGGGGAAGAGGACACCACCTTCGGCGGGCAGCTGCTGGCCGCCGACATCGATTCGCCCGCAGCCGTGCTCAGGTACGCGCTTGCTTCGCAGGCCGCGCATGGCACCGTGAGCGTCGACGCCGACGGGGGTTGGACCTACACACCCGATGCCGGCTTCCACGGTGCGGACTCGTTCACCTTCACCGTCTCGGACGGCACCAGCACCTCCGCCCCGGCCCTGGTCTCGCTCACCGTCACCCCGGTCTACGACCCGCCCGTGGGCAACCCCGCCTCCGCCTCCGGCGACGAGGACCACGACATCAGCGGCCAGCTGACCGGCACCGGTGGCGATGTCGGCACCCTGGCATACACGTTGGACGCCTCCCCCGCGCACGGCTCGGTCACGCTCGACGCAGCCGGCAGCTGGACCTACACCCCGGACCAGGATTTCAACGGGACCGATTCCTTCACCTTCACCGTCGACGACGGCCGGTCCATCTCCGATCCGGCCACCGTCACGATCACCGTCCGCCCGGTCAACGACACCCCCACTGCGCAGGCCGGCGCCGTCACCACCACCGAGGACGGCGGCCCGGTCACCGGTTCCTTGGTCTTCGGCGATGTCGACCTCGACGACACCATGCCCGACCAGATCACCGTGTCGGTCACCCAACCTGCCGGCGGTACCGTGTCAATCCATCCGGGTGGCACCGGCTACACCTACACCTACACCCCGAATCCGGACTTCAGCGGCGTAGACACGTTCACGTATTCGGTCACCGATGCTGCCGGCGCCCAGTCGACCGCCACGATCACCGTGACCATCACCGCGGTGAACGATCGTCCGGTCGCGACGCCAGGCCTGTCCGGGACCGTCGTCGAGGACGCGGTCGATGCCGTCGGCGGCACCCTGGCCGGTACCGACGCCGACGCCGACACCCTGAATTACACCCTCGACGTCCAGGCCCAGCACGGCTTCGTCGCCGTCGACGCGAGCACCGGAACCTGGACGTACACACCGGATCCCGACTTCCACGGCACCGACACGTTCATGTTCACGGTCAACGACGGCACGCTCATCTCCGCCCCGGCCGAGGTGACGGTGTTCGTCACCGCCGTCAATGACGCCCCGGTCATCGGCGGCGATCTGTCTTTGACCACCGACGAGGACGTCGAGTTGAGCATCCCGAGGTCGACGCTGCCGATCAGCGACGTGGACGGTGACGCCTTGGCAGTCTCCATCGGCAACCCGCCGGCGCACGGCACCATCGTCATCGATCCGGGCGGCGCCTTCGTCTACACCCCGGACGCCGATTACCACGGGGTCGACAGCTTCACCTACACCGTGTCCGACGGCCAGGGCGGAACCGCCACCGCCAGCGTCTCCATCGCAGTCGCCTCGATCCCGGATGCGCCGGTGGCCAACCCGGACGCCATCAACACCGACGAGTTCGGGACGACGGTCACCGCGGCCGATCTGTTGGCCAATGACACCGATGGCGACAACGACAGCCTCACCGCCATCATCGTCACTCACCCGGAGAACGGCATCCTGTTCGACAACGGCGACGGAACCTTCACCTACATCCCGGACGACGGCTACAGCGGGCCGGACTCGTTCACCTATATGGCATCCGACGGTTCCCAGGTGTCGCCGACCACGGTGGTCACCATCACGGTGGCCTCCGTTCTGTAGGACGGCGGGAAACGCAATGTCACCCTGTGAGCGAGGCCATGAAAACCATGGCGCGACAACGCTCGCAGGGTGACATTGCGATGTGACTTCGAGCTACCTCATCCGGCGGCGGGCTTACGGTTCGGCAGCGCCAGTCGGCAGATCTTCTTGACCACCGAGTAGAACTGCGTGGGCAGCGGTCCGCTGTTGTACGGCAGCCCGTAACGCCGGCAGATCTGTTTGACCTCACCGGAGATCTCGGCGTACCGGTGCGCCGGGAGGTCCGGGAACAGGTGGTGCTCGATCTGGAACGACAGGTTGCCGCTGAGGATGTGGAAGAGCTTTGCCGATCCGGGGCGAGCGGAGCGACGGGGAAACAGTCCGGTCAGGTTTGCCGAGCCCAGCAACTGCCGGTAATACCACTGGCCGCGGGTCTCGGCCTTGGTCTCCTCCACGGTGAACTCGTGGGTGCCCTCGGGGAAGTGCCCGCAGAAGATGATGGTGTAGGACCACACGTTGCGCATCAGGTTGGCGGTCATGTTGCCCGCGAACACGAATGGCGCGAACGGCCCGGCCAGCAGCGGGAAGGCCACGTAGTCCTTGATGGTCTGCTTTCTGACCTTGGCCCACATCTCGGTGAGCATGTCCAACTTGTCGCTCACCTTGATCTCGCCGGAGCGGATCCGCTCGGTTTCCAGTTCGTGCAGGGCGACGCCGTATTGGAAGAACACCATCAGCAGGAACGCGTACACCGGGTTACCCAGGTAGTACGGGTGCCACTTCTGGTCTTCGCTCATCCGCAGGATGCCGTAACCGATGTCCCGGTCGAGATCGACGATGTTGGTGTAGGTGTGGTGCATGTAGTTGTGCGAGTGCCGCCACTGGTTCGACGGGCAGGCCGAATCCCATTCGAAGTTATTGCCCCGCAACGCCGGATCGCCCATCCAGTCGTACTGGCCGTGCATGACGTTGTGGCCGATCTCCATGTTGTCGAGGATCTTCGACAACCCCAGCATCACGGTGCCGACCGGCCAGGCCGGGGGCAGGAACAGCAGGGCACGGCCACCGACCTCGAGGCCGCGCTGCCACTTGATGATCTGGCGGATGTAGTTCGCGTCGCGTTCGCCGAGGTCCGCCAGCACGCGGTCGCGGATCGCGTCGAGCTCGGCGCCGAAGGCATCGGACTGCTCGGGGGTGAGTGCGTACCTGGCGGAGCTCCGGGTTGGGGCGGCAGGAGTTGAGCTACCGAATGTTGCGAGCCGTGAATCCAAAGTGGTCATGACGTCGTCCTTTCGTATCTCAGGTGTCTAGAGGTCGATCTC
The DNA here is from genome assembly GCA_900078775.1 of Mycolicibacterium aurum. Classification (GTDB taxonomy): domain Bacteria; phylum Actinomycetota; class Actinomycetes; order Mycobacteriales; family Mycobacteriaceae; genus Mycobacterium; species Mycobacterium aurum_A. The sequence goes on along the minus strand of LT549889.1, from coordinate 341,411 downwards.
GACATCGCCCACGGGGGCGGTGACACAGATCCGGATGTCTTCACAGTCGCCGTCGGACACCGCACCATTGAGCAGATTGCGCACAGTGCCACGGGTTTTGGGTCGGGTGCAGCTGAAGCAGATGCCCATCCGGCACCCGCTTTCGGGTTTCAAGCCGGCGGCCTCGGCCTGTTCGAGCAGCGTCTGGCCGCTGTCGGTGACCTCGACGCCGCTGGCGCTGAACGTCACGGTGCCGTCGGTGGCCGCACCGTCCACGGTGAACACCGGCGGGACGAAGCTCTCGGACCGGGCGTCGGGGCGAACCTCGCGGACGGCGTCGACGAGCGCGGGCGGGCCACACACGAAGACCGCGTCCGGCTCGACCAGCGCCGCGGACAGGTGGTGGGCGGCGAAGTGCCCGTCCAGATCAGCACCCGCCGTGTCCCGGGTGTAGCCGTGCAACACCCGCACACCGGGCATCCGGCTGAGTTCGGCGCGGTAGCAGGCGTCCTCGGCCGATCGCGCGTAGTGGATGAAGGCGAGATCTCCGCCGAAGCCCTCCGCACGCAAAGTCCGGAGCATGGACAGCACCGGGGTGATGCCGCTGCCGGCGGAGACGAACAGGATGCGCCGCGGCCGTGGCACCGGCAGGACGAAGTCACCGCCGACGGAATCCAGCCCGAGGACCATGCCGGGACGTGCGTTGTCACACAGGTAGGTCGAGACCAGACCGCCGTCGTGACGGCCGACGGTGATCTCCAGCTGCTCGCTTCCCTCGGCGTTGGCCGGGGAGTAGCAGCGGGTGCGGCGGCGTCCGTCGATCTCGACGCTGAGGTTGATGTGTTGGCCGGCGCGGAAGCCGGTGAAGGCGCGGTTGGGCCGCAGCGTCATCGTGACGCTGCGCGGCGTCTGGCGCCGCACCGCCACGATGCGGGCGCGTGCCTGTCCCTGCGTCCAGGTCCGGTCGACGATTTCGGTATACCGGTCGACGCCGTGTGGCCCGGTGAGCAGATTCAGCAGCGAGGACCGGGCGACCCGCCGCGTCAATGTTTCGGTGAACATATGTACACCATCAGACAGTACCGCCGGTTCCGTCAACCAATCTGACCAGCTTGTGTTGGGGCTCACACCGTGAACGACTGTTCGCCCGAATGCGTAACAGTGCGTTCCCGATCGTGGGAACGCTTAAACCCCCGAGACTCGATCCGGGGTGCTCCATGCCGAACGATCCGATCGACCGGCCCGGCTGCTCGGTGGCGCGCCGGCCACGCCGTGGGTGAACAGTCGTAAACTGCATGCCGTGTCCAGTCGGTCCTCCAGCCCCCGCGCATCCCGCAGCAAGCGCCACGACCGCGACACCCTGTCGCGCGAGGAACGCAAGGAGGTCACCCGCCGCGCCATCGTGGCGGCCGCACTGCACCTGCTGGAGCAGGACAACTTCACCAGCCTGAGCCTGCGCGAGGTCACCCGCGAGGCGGGCATCGTCCCCGCCGCCTTCTACCGGCACTTCGAGTCGATGGAAGCACTCGGCCTGGTGCTGATCGACGAATCGTTCCGGTCGCTGCGCGACATGCTGCGCGGCGCCCGCGCAGGCAAGCTCGACCCCAACCACGTCATCGACTCCTCCGCCGAGATCCTGATCGCCAGCATCAGCGAACGCCGCGAACACTGGCGCTTCATCACCCGAGAACGATCCAGCGGCGCGACCGTGCTGCGCTACGCCATCCGCACCGAAATCCGGTTGATCACATCGGAACTGGCGATCGACCTGGCCCGGTTTCCCGGGCTGCAGAACTGGAGCAGCGAAGACCTCAACATCCTGGCCAGTCTGTTCGTCAACGCGATGATCTCGATCGCCGAACTTGCCGAGGATGCCACCGACGCGGCCGCCCTGGACGCGATCAAGCGGACCGCGATCAAACAAATGTCGATGATCACCATCGGAGTCCGTGGCTGGCGCAGCGATACCGCATAGGGTGTCGCCATGCCTGATATGGAGCCGTCACATCTGGAGCTGACCCGCCCCCGGCCCGAGATCACCGTCATCACCCTCAACCGGCCCGACAAGCTCAACGCGCTCTCCGCCGAATTGGTCGAGGATCTGCACTCCACGCTCGACGCCGTCAAGGCCGACAACGACTGCCGGGTGGTGGTCCTCACCGGAGCCGGTCGCGGCTTTTGTGCGGGCCTGGACCTCACCGACCCGGACAAGCCGGCGGTGTCCGCGGGCCTGGACGCTCCCCGCGCAGGCATGCGCTACCAGGAACGCATCGCCGAACTGACCGTGAAACTGCACCGGCTGCGCCAGCCGGTCATCGCTGCGGTCAACGGCGCGGCGTACGGCGGTGGCTTCGCACTCGCCATGGCCAGCGACATCCGCATCGCCGCCCGGTCGGCGCGGTTCTGCACGCAGTTCATCAAGCTCGGCATCGGCGGCTGCGATATCGGCGTCAGCTACACGCTGCCGCGCATCATCGGGTCCGGCCCCGCGTTCGACCTGATCCTCACGGCCCGCACCGTCGAGGCCGACGAGGCGTTGCGGCTGGGCATGATCTCGCGGATCGCCGAGGACGGCGCCACCCTCCAGACTGCCCTCGAGATCGCCGACACCCTCTGCGGCTACGGCAAGTTCGGCCTGGAATCCACCAAGCAGGTGCTGTGGGCCAACCTCGACGCCGGCAGCCTGGAGAACGCCCTGCACGTGGAGAACCGCAGTCAGATCCTGGCCGGCAGCAGCGGTGAAATGCGGGCCTTCGCGCAAGCTTTCGCGCAGCGCAAGAAGGACTAGCGGGGAGTACCGCCGCCGTCGACGATGACGACCTGGCCGGTCATGTAACTGCCCGCCCCCGAGCACAACAGCAGCGCCGCGCCCACCATCTCGTCGGGCGATGCGAGCCGCTTCATCAGCGTGCCGGCGGTCATCGCGTCGATGGCCTCCTGCGGGTTGTTGCGCATCATGTCGGTGTCCACCGGCCCCGGGGCGATCGCATTGACCCGCACCCCGGACGAGGCGAGTTCGGCCGCCATGGACCGCGTCACCGACATCAACGCCGCCTTGCCGGAGGCGTAGATGGACAACGACGGCGCGAAGTTGAAGGCACCGACCGACACCATGTTCAGCACGGCCGCCGACGAACTCTGCTTGAGATAGGGCAGCGCGTGCTGGACCAGGAACACCGGGCCCTGCACGTTCACCGCGTAGGACTTCGTCCACGCCTCCGGGGTCATCTGACCGAGTGGCTGGGCCAGTGCATTGGCGGCGTTGTTGACCACCACGTCGATGCCACCGAACTCCTCGACCGTGGCGGCCACCAGCGCGCCCAGATCGTCGGGGTCCCCCGTGTGTGTCGGGACCCCGATCGCCTGCCCGCCCAGCGCCCGCAGATGGTCGGCGGCCGCGGCGCAGGCGTCGGGCTTGCGGCTGGCCGCCACCACCCGCGCGCCCGCCAGCACGAACCCCTCGGCCAGCGCGAGCCCGATGCCCCGCGTCCCGCCGGTCACGATCACGGTGCGATCGGTCATATCGAACAGTCGGTCAAACCCGGTGCGATCCACGCCGGTCAGTAGACCAGATGAGGCGGCCGAATCCGCGGACAAACCCGGCCCCGATCACCGCCCGAATCATTCCGGTCGACAATAAATCGGCCCTTGTGGACATCCTCGTACTCAAATCCGGCATACTTGCCGCCGGGGAATTCCCACAATGGAGGTGCAATGCAGGTAGCTGGCCGCAGTATCGGCACGATTGCCGGTTCGCTGCTGCAACGCCGCCATTATGTTGCCGCGCGCAACATGGTGAAGGTCTACGAGCACCCGGTCGACATCTTCCGGCGCTACCTGACCGGCAAGGGCGACTACCCCACCGCTGTCCGCCTGCGCACCCCGCTGGGCTGGGCGTCCGTGCAGCTGTACACCGCACACGACCTGCTGACGGTCAACGAGATCTTCTGCCGAGCTGACTACCAGGCCGGGCCCGACGACCGGGTGATCGTCGACTTCGGGTCCAACATCGGCATCTCGGCGACCTACTTCCTGACCCGCAATCCCGACGCCTTCATCTACCTGTTCGAGCCGCTGCCCCGCAACATCTCCCGGTTGCACGACAACCTGCGTCCGTTCGAGGGCCGGTACAGCCTGCAGGAGGTCGCCGTCAGCACCTCGGCGGGCGAGGTCGAGTTCGGCTGGGAGGAGACCGGTCGCTACGGCGGCGTCGACGCCGCGTTCGGCAACACACTGACCGTGAAAAGCGTGGATTCGCAGCAGGTCCTGCGCGACATCGCGGAAAAGCACGGTCACATCGACATTCTCAAGATCGACATCGAAGGCCTCGAAGCCGCGGTGATCAACCACATCCCGGTCGACCTGGCCGGCAAGATCAAGAAGCTCTACGTCGAATACGTCTTCGAGCAGAACCCACTGTCCAAGACGCACACGCTGGTTCAGTACGGCGATATCGCGCAGTTCACGCTGATCGGGAACTGACCCTCACCCCGACAGGGTGCGCCCGGACACGAACCGACGGGGCCTGCCGGTGATCGGATCGTCGAACTCCAGCGTGTGGGCCAGCAGTTGCAGCGGACGGCCGAAGTCGTCGGCGGGCACCTCCAGCACTTCCGGGTACAGCGGGTCGTGCTCGATCGGCACCCCGATCGAGCACATGTGCACCCGTAACTGATGGGTCCGGCCGGTGCGTGGGGTCAACCGGTAGCGGCCCTGCCCGAGCGGCTCGACCAGGGTCTCGGCGTTCGGCTCGCCCGGCTCTTCGAAGGCCTGTAATCGGCTGCGTTCCTTGATGATCCGGCTGCGCAACACGGTGGGCAGCTCGACGGTGGGTGTTCCGCTGGCGCGGGCCAGGTAGGTCTTCTGCACCCGGCCGCCGGCGAACATCGTCTGGTAGGCGCCCCGCACCTCGCGCCGGGTGGTGAACAGCAGTACCCCGGCGGTCAGCCGGTCCAGCCGGTGCGCCGGGCTCAGTTCCGGCAGATCCAGTTCGCGACGCAGGCGCACCAGGGCGGTCTGCGCGACGTGACCACCGCGCGGCATGGTGGCCAGGAAGTGGGGTTTGTCGGCGACGACGATGTCCTCGTCCCGGAACAGGACCGGCACCTCGAACGGTACCGGCACCTCGTCGGGTAGGTCACGATACAGGTATACATACGAATTCGGCTGCAGCACAGTCGAAGCCGTGACAGCCGAGCCGTCGGCGGTGACCACCTCCCCACTGAGCACCTTCTCCGCAGCCGCCGGCCCGAAACGATCGGCCAACTCGACGAGCACCGCGCCGCCGCGCAACCGCACTCGCGCCGGGCCGATACCGTCACGGTCCGGCAGCGGCGCGCGCCTGGGTCGTCTCAATTCAGCGGGACCGGTTCCAGGATCTCCGCGCGCGCCTCCGGTGCTGCCGCCCGCAGCGCATCCGCGGACTCGTCGTCGGGTTGGGTCTGCGAGAGCACCTCGGCCTCGACCCGGGCCAGATAGGTCACCACCTCGCGTTCCACGTCCTCCTCGCTCCAACCCAGCACGGGGGCAATCGTTTCGGCCACCTCGCGGGCGCAGTCGACACCGCGGTGCGGGTACTCGATCGAGATGCGCATCCGGCGGGCCAGCACATCCTCCAGATGCAGGGCGCCCTCGGCGGCCACCGCGTAGACGGCCTCCACCTTCAGGTACACCGGGGCGCCGGTGATCGGTTCCAGCAGTTCGGGTTTGCCGTCCGCCATGGACAGCACCTCGCCGATCAACGAGCCGTAGCGGTCCAGCAGGTGGCGTACCCGGTAGGGGTGCAGGCCGTAGTGCGCGCCGACAGGCTCGGTCTGGTTCACCAACGCGAAGTACCCGTCCGCACCGACCAGCGGCACCTTCTCGGTGATCGAGGGCGCCACCCGGGTCGGGACGAACTCGGCCGCCGCGTCGATGGCGTCCTCCCCCATCACCCGGTAGGTGGTGTACTTACCGCCCGCGATCGCGACCAACCCCGGCGAGGGCACTGCGACGGCATGCTCGCGCGACAGCTTTGAGGTCGACTCGCTCTCCCCGGCCAGCAGCGGGCGCAGCCCGGCGTACACCCCGTCGATGTCATCGTGGGTCAGCGGGGTGGCCAGCACCTTGTTGACCTGCCCGAGGATGTAGTCGATATCGGCCTTGGTCGCCGCCGGATGCGCGAGGTCCAGATTCCAGTCGGTGTCGGTGGTGCCGATGATCCAGTGCGTGCCCCAGGGGATCACGAACAGCACCGACTTCGCGGTGCGCAGGATGATCGCCACCTCGCTGACCACCCGGTCGCGCGGCACCACGATGTGCACCCCCTTGGAGGCGCGCACCCGGAACCGGCCCCGCTCCTTGGACAGCGCCTGGATCTCGTCGGTCCACACGCCGGTGGCGTTGACCACGACATGACCGCGCACCTCGGTCACCGCGCCGTTCTCCGAATCGCGGACCTTCACCCCGGTGACCCGGTCACCCTCGCGCAGCAGGTCCACCACCTGGGTGGAGGTCCGCACCACCGCCCCGTAATGGGCGGCCGTGCGCGCCACCGTCATGGTGTGCCGGGCGTCGTCGACGACGGTGTCGTAATAGCGGATGCCGCCGATGAGCGAGCTGCGTTTGAGCCCGGGCGCGAGCCGCAGCGCCCCGGCCTTGAGCAGATGCTTCTGCGCCGGAACGGATTTTGCGCCGCCGAGCTGGTCGTAGAGGAAGATGCCGGCGGCGATGTAGGGGCGCTCCCACACCCGCTTGGTCAGCGGGAAAAGGAACGGCAGCGGCTTGACCAGGTGCGGCGCCAGCGTCGTCAGCGACAGTTCACGCTCGTGCAGCGCCTCGCGCACCAGCCCGAACTCCAACTGCTCCAGATAGCGCAGTCCGCCGTGGAACATCTTGGAACTACGACTCGACGTACCGGAGGCGAAGTCGCGGGCCTCCACCAGCGCGACCTTCAGTCCGCGGGTCGCGGCGTCCAGCGCCGCGCCGGCGCCGACCACCCCACCGCCGATGACCACGACGTCGAACTGTTCGCTGCCGAGGCGCTCCCACGCCGTGGCGCGCTGCGCAGGACCGAGCTGAGCTTGACCATTGCCTGAGATCGGGTCAGTCACACCTGCGAGCCTACGTTGCGCGCCGTGCCCGTGTGGGCCGTCGGCGCCCGGAATTCGCGGTCGACGCGGGTCGGTCAGTCCAGATCGTCGTGCGCCATCAGGCGCCGGGCGGCCTCGACGATCGAGCCCGACAGCGACGGATACACCGACAGCGTCTGCGCCAGATCGGTCACCGTCAGGTTGTTCTGCACCGCAAGCCCGATCGGCAGGATCAGTTCGGAGGCGATCGGCGCGACCACCACGCCGCCGATGACCACGCCGGTGGCCGGGCGGCAGAAGATCTTGACGAAGCCGCGCCGCAGCAGCGACATCTTGGCCCGGGCGTTGGTGGTCAGCGGCAGCATCAGGGTGCGGGCCGGGACCTCACCGCTGTCGATCTTGGTCTGCGGGACACCGACGGCGGCGATCTCCGGGCGGGTGAACACCGCGGCGGCCACGGTGCGCAGCCGGATCGGGGACACACCCTCGCCCAGGGCGTGATACATCGCGATGCGGCCCTGCATGGCGGCCACCGAGGCCAGCGGCAGCAGGCCGGTGCAGTCGCCGGCGGCGTAGATGCCCGGCGCGGACGTCCGGGATACCCGGTCGACGTTCAGATAGTTGCCCGGGCCCAGTTCGATGCCGACCCGCTCCAGCCCCAGTCCGCTGGTGTTGGGCACCGAGCCGACGGTCATCAGGGCGTGGCTGCCCTCGACGCTGCGTCCGTCGGCCATCGACACCTTGACCCCGGTGTCGGTGCGGATCACCGAGTCGGCGCGGGCGTTCTTGACCAGCTGCACGCCGCGTTCGGCGAAGGCCTCCTCCAGCACGGCGGCGGCGTCGGAGTCCTCGTGCGGCAGGATCTGGTCGCGGCTGGCCACCACCGTCACCTTGACGCCGAGCTCGGTGTAGGCGCTGCAGAATTCGGCGCCGGTGACGCCCGATCCGACGATCACCAGATGCTCGGGCAGCTCGGTGAGGTCATAGAGTTGACGCCAGTTCAGGATGCGTTCGCCGTCGGGGCGCGCACTGGGCAGCACCCGCGGGGTGGCGCCGGTGGCGATGAGCACCACGTCGGCCTTGAGCACGCCGACCTTGCCGGCCGAGGTGGTCACCTTCACCCGGTGGTGCGCCATGCCGGGGACGTCGTCGACCAGTTCGCCGCGGCCCTGCACCACGTTGACACCGTCGCGCAACAGCTGCGCGCCGATGTCGGCGGACTGCGACCGGGCCAGCGTCTTGACCCGGTTGTGGATCTGTTCCAGCGAGATCTTGGCGTCCTCGATGGCGATGTCGAACCCGAGGCCGTTGGCGCGGCGCAACTCGGTGCGCACCCCGGTGGAGGCGATGAACGTCTTGGACGGTACGCAGTCGAACAGCACACAGGCGCCGCCGATCCCGTCGGAGTCGACGACGGTCACCTGCGCGACCTCCGGGCCGCGGGCCGCGGCAACCAGGGCTGCCTCATATCCGGCGGGACCGCCGCCGATGATCACGATGCGGGTGGGCACGTCTTGAACGTAGTGGCTTGCCGCGCTCCTGCCCAGCAGACCTGTGCGCGCGTCGCTGTGCTGAAGCCCACCACTTCTATCTCCCGGGTCCCTGCGCTCCTGCCCGCCGGACCGCTTAAAGTTGGGCGCGTGCCGCTCTACGCCGCTTACGGATCGAACATGCATCCGGAACAGATGCTGCAGCGCGCCCCCCATTCCCCGATGGCGGGCACCGGTTGGCTCTACGGCTGGCGGCTGACCTTCGGGGGCGAGGACCTCAGCTGGGAGGGCGCCCTGGCCACCCTGGTCGAGGATCCGCTGTCACGGGTGTTCGTCGTGCTCTACGACGTGACCCGTGAGGATGAGGAGAACCTGGACCGCTGGGAAGGCTCCGAGCTCGGCTTCCACAAGAAGATCCGCTGCCGGGTGGACCGGCTGACCTCCGACACCAGCACCGACCCGGTGCTGGCCTGGCTGTACGTGGTGGACGCCTGGGAGGGCGGACTGCCCTCGGCGCGCTACCTCGGCGTGATGGCCGACGCCGCGGAGATCGCCGGCGCGCCGGCGGAGTATGTACACGACATCCGGACCCGCCCGGCACGCAACGTCGGCCCGGGCACCTGACGCACTGGCTCTGCGCCGACGGCGCCGCACTCTGGCGCCCTGAGCGCAGGATCGGGGGCTACACCCGCGCGGACTGCTCCACCAGATTGACCATGGTCCGCACCCCGACGGCCAGCGCCCGCTCGTCCAGGTCGAAGGTGGGCTGGTGCAGGTCCAGCTGCGGCCCCTGCCCGGACCACACGCCCAGGCGCGCCATCGCCCCGGGCACCTCCTCCAGATACCAGGAGAAGTCCTCCCCGCCCCCGGACTGATGGGTGTCGGCCAGCGCGTTCGGCCCCAGCGCCTCGATCGCGTGGGTCATGATGCGGGTGGACAGTTCCTCGTTGACCACCGGCGGCACTCCGCGGCGGTAGTTCACGCTGTAGTCCACCGCCAGCGGCGCCAACAGTGACGAAATGATCTCCTGCACAAGCGATTCCATTGTCAGCCAGGTTTCGCGGCTGGCGGTGCGGATGGTGCCGGCCAGCGTGCCGGTCTGCGGGATGGCGTTGGCGGCCACCCCGGCGTTGACCGCGCCCCACACCATCACCGTGCTCTTGCGCGGATCGACGCGCCGCGACAACACCCCGGGCACTCCGGTGATCAGGGCGCCCAGTGCGTACACCAGATCGCCGGTCAGATGCGGGCGCGAGGTGTGCCCGCCGGGTGAGTGCAGGGTGATCTCGATCGAGTCGGCGGCCGAGGTGATCGGCCCCAGCCGGCTCGCCACCCTGCCCACCTCCAGCCGCGGGTCGCAGTGCAGCGCGAAGATCCGCGCCACCCCGGACACCGCGCCGGCGGCCACCGCGTCGATCGCACCGCCGGGCATCAGTTCCTCGGCGGGCTGGAACAGCAGCCGCACACCGACGGGCAGTTCCGGGGCCGACGCCATCGCCAGGCCCGCACCGAGCAGCACGCTGGTGTGCGCGTCGTGCCCGCACGCATGCGCCACGCCGGACACCGTCGAGGAGAACGGCAGTCCGGTGCGCTCGGCCATCGGCAGCGCATCCATATCGGCGCGCAGCGCGATGCGCGGACGGTCCTCGGGCCCGAAGTCACAGGTCAGTCCGGTCCCGCCGGGCAGCACCTTGGGGTTGAGGCCGGCGTCGGCCAGCCGGGTGGCGACGAATTCGGTGGTGGCGAATTCCTGGCGGCCCAACTCCGGATGCGCATGGATGTGCCGGCGCCAGGACACCAGCTCGTCGTGGTGGGCGGCCAGCCAGGCCTCGGTGTGCTCAGCCAGCGTCATGATGCCTTCCTGCGGGCCTGCGCTGCCAGCACCCGGTCCCGTTCGACGGTGTTCTGCGCCAACGCCACAACGGTGCGCGCCAGCATGATGGCGCCCTCGACGACGGCCTTGTCCGCACTCGGACCGGCGGCTGCGGCGGCGAACTCCTGCTGATGCAGCGACGCCCCTCCGGCATCGATGCCGACCACCGGGTGGATGCCCGGCAGCCGCTGGGTGACATTGCCCATGTCGGTGCTGCCCAATGGCACCGCGGCCTCCAGCTCCGCCGGCACCGGGTGCCGGCCGTTGCGGATCATCTCGGCCCGAAACACCTCGGTCATGAACGGATCCGGGGCCAGCGCGTCGTACGGCGGCGCGGTCTCGCGGATCTCGTGCGTGCTGCCGGTGCCCACCGCACCCGCGGCGAAGCAGCCCGCCATCCGGGCCTCCAACGCCCGCAACGACTCCATGTCGGGGGCGCGCATGGTGTACCGCAGCTGGGCCCGAGCCGGGATGACGTTGGTGGCCTCGCCGCCGTGGGTGACGATGCCGTGCACCATTTGTCCGGGGGCGAGTTGCTGGCGCAGCAGTCCGATCGCGACCTGGGCGACGGTGACCGCGTCGCCGGCGTTGACGCCGAGGTGCGGTGCCACGGCGGCGTGCGACTCTCGGCCGGTGTAGGTGACCTCGACCTCGGTGAGCGCCAGCGACCGGGCCCCGGCGATATCGGCGGGGCCGGGGTGCAACATCACCGACGCCGCGATGTCGTCGAAGACGCCGGCGTTGAGCAGCAACACCTTTCCGCCGCCGGCCTCCTCGGCGGGGGTGCCCAGCAGCACCACGGTCAGATCCAGCTCGTCGGCCACCTCGGCCAGCGCGAGTGCGGTGCCCACCGCCGAGGCAGCGATGATGTTGTGCCCGCACGCGTGCCCGATCCCCGGCAGCGCGTCATACTCCGCGCAGACACCGATCACCAGCGAGCCGCTCCCGAACTCGGCACGGAAGGCGGTGTCCAGCCCGCCGGGCGCCGCCGTCACCGCGAAACCCCGTTCGGCGACCAGCGCCTGGGTCTTGGCGCAGCTGCGGTGCTCGGCGAAGGACAGTTCGGGCTCGGCGTGAATGTCGTGTGACAGGGCGATGAGGTCAGCGCTGCAGCGGTTCACCGCGTCCTCGACGCACGACGACGCGGTAACCGTGGACATACTGGCAGTATCTCACTCGTGTCAGATCCCCAGTCGGCCGCCAATGACGCCGCCACCGCGATCCGCGAACACACCGGGGTGCCCGCCCACGACGTCGCCGTGGTGCTCGGGTCCGGGTGGGCTCCGGCACTGACCGCGCTCGGCGAGCCCTCGGCCTCGCTGCCGATGGCGGACCTGCCCGGATTCAGCCCACCCACCGCGGCCGGGCACGGCGGTCAGGTGCATTCCCTCCGGATCGGCGAGCGTCGGGTATTGGTGCTGGTGGGACGGATCCACGCCTATGAGGGCCACGACCTTCGCCACGTCGTGCACCCGGTGCGGGCGGCCTGCGCAGCCGGGGCCTCGACGGTGATCCTGACCAACGCCGCGGGCGGGCTGCGCGCCGAATACACCGTCGGCCAGCCGGTACTGATCAGCGACCACCTCAACCTGACAGCCCGCTCCCCGCTGGTCGGAGCCCAGTTCGTGGACCTGGTGGACGCTTACGCACCCCGCCTGCGGGCGGTGGCCCGGGAGATCGACCCCACCCTGGCCGAGGGCGTGTACGCCGGGTTGCCCGGCCCGCACTACGAGACGCCGGCGGAGATCCGGATGCTGCGCACCCTGGGCGCCGACCTGGTGGGCATGTCGACGGTGCACGAGACGATCGCCGCCCGCGCCGCCGGAGCGCAGGTCCTCGGAGTGTCGCTGGTGACGAATCTGGCCGCCGGGATGACCGGTGAACCGCTCAGCCACGAAGAGGTGCTGGAGGCGGGACGCCAGTCGGCCGCCCGGATGGGCGCGCTGCTGGCCGGGGTGATCGCGCGGCTGTGAACCGCGACTATCCGCTCAGGTGACGCTGCAGCGTCGGCCACGATCCAGGTGACGACCTCCTCGCGGTTCGTGCCGGCCAACTTCACGGCCAACGGCGTTGCCGCCCAGCCGATCATCCACCGCCGGTCAGCGCGGGCCGCCGGGCGCGGCGCTCGCTCAGCGCGCGGATGCCCTTGGCCAGAAACGGTGCGGCGAACAGCATCAGCAGGATCCGCACCACCTGCGCGGCGATGATGAAGGTGACGTTGGACCCGGTCTCGACGGCGGTGGCCAGGACCGCGTACACCCCGCCGGGACTGGTGGCCAGGTACCCCTCCAACGGGGTCAGGCCGGCGATGTGGGCCAGCAGCACCCCCAGGGCCGCGGTCGCGACGGTCAGCACCACGATCAGCGTCAGCGCCGCGGGCAGCGTGCGACCGACCGCGCGCAGCGAGTCCCGGGTGAACGCCACGCCCGCCTGCCAGCCGATGATCAGATAGCCGACTTCGACGAGCACCGCGGGCACGCTCAGATCGAACGGGATCCCGCTCAACTGCAGGGCGACCGTCAGCGCCAACGGACCCAGCAGCCCCGCGCCGGGCAGCCGGATCCACCGCCCGACCGTGACCCCGGCGAGCACCAGCACCGCGAGTACCGGAACACCAAGATACCAAGGGGCCGAGGATGATTGGGCCACCGTGGCAGCGTGATGGGTGCGCTCGGCGCGGTAGACCAGGGTGACCACGACCGGCATCGACGCCGTCACCAGCGCCACCCGCAGGTACTGCACCACGGCGACCACCCGGTCGTCACCGCCGAGTTCCCGGGCGATGGCCACCAGACCTGATGCTCCGCCGGCCACCATGGCCAGCGACCCGGTCAGCGGGCCGACGTCGCGGCGCAGTCCGAGCAGGGCGCCGGCGGCCACGCTGATCAGCAGGGTGCCGATCGCGACCGCCAGCACCACCGCCCAATGCGGGCCGAGCGCACCGAGCGCGTCGCGGGACACCATGGTGCCGATGTAGACGCCGAGCACCCCCTGGGCGGCGACGCCGATCTTTCGGGGTACCGCCTTCGGGGCCAGGTTCGCCAGCGCCAGGGCGATGCCCACCACCAGGGCGGCGAACAGCCCGGCCGACGGGACACCGAGTCGGGTCAGCGGATAGGTGACGGCCACACTGACCACCCCCAGCAGGACCCACTTGGCCGCAGCACGCCACTTCAGCACCGGCACCCCCTCCTTCATTAGCAAGTATGGACTTAGTTTTCTTCTCTTTCAAACTGGCGCATTGGCGATAATTACCAAGGTATAACTTGGTATATGACGAAGCAGGACACCTCCGCCGCCACCGAGCTGCGGGAATCGGTGATGGCCGTGGCGCGTCAGCTGCGCCGCCATCGTCCCGATCACGGACTCACCCTGAGCCAAATGCAGGTACTCGCCGAGGTCACCCGCACCGGCGCGGCCACGCCGGCCGAGCTGGCCGCCCGGATGCACGTGCGGGTGCAGTCGCTGACCGACGGCATCAACGGGCTCGTCGCCGCCGGCCTGGTCTCGCGGCGGCCCGACGACACCGACCGGCGCCGCCAGCTCGTCGAACTCACCGGGGCGGGCATCGAACTCTTGGCCGCCGACCGCGCCGAGCGGGACGCCTGGCTGGACTCGACGATGCGCGAACACCTCACCGAGCTGGAGTTCGGACTGCTACTGCTGGTCGCCCCGGTATTGCGCAAGCTGGCCGACGCCGACGCCCCGGCAGCGGGCACAATCAGCCCATGACCGAGGCGCAGGACTGGATCGCACACGACCCCGACCCGGCCACCGCCGCCGAACTGGCCGCCTGCGACGCCGACGAGATCGCCCGGCGTTTCGCGCACCCACTGACCTTCGGCACCGCCGGACTGCGCGGGCCGCTGCACGGCGGACCGGACGGCATGAACCTCGCGGTGGTGCTGCGCGCGACGTGGGCGCTGGCGCAGGTACTCAAGGACCGTTGTCTCGGCGGCTCGGCCGTCGTCGTCGGCCGCGACGCCCGGCACGGATCCGAGGAGTTCGCCCGGGCAGCCGCTGAAGTGCTTGCCGCCGAGGGATTCTCGGTGACCTTCCTGTACACACCGGCCCCCACCCCGGTGGTGGCGTTCGCTGTGCGCCGACTCGGCGCGGCCGCCGGGGTGCAGATCACCGCCTCACACAATCCGCCGCAGGACAATGGCTACAAGGTCTTCGTCGACGCCGGGCTGCAGATCATCTCCCCCACCGACCGGGATATCGAGTCCGCGATCGCGCGGGCCCCGTACGCCGACGAGATCGCCCGCACCCCGGTGCAGCCGTCCGGCGCCGACCTGGTCGCGGCCTATCTGGAGCGGGCAGCCACCGTCCGCCGCACGGTCGGTTCGGTGCGGGTGGCGCTCACCCCGATGCACGGCGTCGGCGGCGAATTCGCCTTGGATGCACTGGCACTCGCCGGTGTGGACGATGTCCACGTCGTCGACGCCCAGTTCGCGCCCGACCCGGACTTCCCCACCGTGGCCTTCCCCAATCCCGAGGAGCCCGGCGCCGCCGATCTGCTGCTGACGCTGGCCGCCGAGGTCGACGCCGACGTGGCGATCGCGCTGGATCCCGACGCAGATCGCTGCGCGGTGGGGGTCCGGGACAGCACCGGTTGGCGCATGCTGACCGGCGACGAAACCGGTTGGCTGCTCGGTGATTACCTGTTGTCGCTGCATCCCGATCCGGCTTCGGCACTGGTCGCCAGCACCGTGGTGTCCTCGCGCATGTTGGCCGCCGTCGCCGCCGGGTATGGGGCACAGCACGCCGAGACACTCACCGGGTTCAAGTGGCTGGCCCGCGCCACCGCCCCGGGCGCATCGCTGATCTACGCCTACGAGGAGGCCATCGGGCACTGTGTGGATCCGGACGCGGTGCGCGACAAGGACGGCATCAGCGCGGCCGTACTGGTCTGCGACCTGGTCGCCGCGCTGCGGTCACCCGGGCGCACCCTGCCCGACGCACTCGACGAGCTGGCCCGCCGGCACGGCGTGCACCTGACCGCGGCGGTGTCGCGGCGCGTCGAGGATGCCGGCGCGGCCATGACGGCGCTGCGCGCCGATCCCCCCGCTGCCCTGGCCGGTGTCCCGGTGGGCGTCGAGGATCTGGCTCAGCGGCGTGGTCAGCAGCGCACCGACGCGCTGGTGTTCAGCGGGGACGGGCTGCGCGTCGTGGTGCGCCCGTCGGGCACCGAACCGAAACTGAAGTCCTACATCGAGATTCGCCGTGCCCCGGCCGAGGATCTGGCCGCCGAGCGGGAGACCGCACAACGGCTCATGACGCAGGTCAGCGCGACCGTCGCACAGTGGTGACGGGCTTGGACTGAACCGTCGGACTGAATTGTCGGACTAACGGGGGCCGAACTGCCGGTCGCCCGCGTCCCCCAATCCCGGGACGATGTAGGCGATGTCGTTGAGGCCCTGATCGATGGTCGCGGTGATCAGCCGCATATCGGGGGCGGCCGCCTCCAGCGCCGCGACACCCTCCGGCGCGCAGACCACGCACACCGCGGTGATGTCGACGGCGTTGCGCGCCTTGAGCAATCCGATGGTGTGCGCCATCGAACCGCCGGTGGCGAGCATCGGGTCCAGCACGAACACCGACCGGGTGCTCAGATCGTCGGGCAGCGAGGCCAGGTAGGGCGTCGGCTGATGGGTCTCCTCATCGCGGGCGACGCCGACGAACCCGACCTGTGCTTCCGGGATGAGCGCATGCGCCTGATCGACCATGCCGAGCCCGGCGCGCAGCACCGGCACCAGCAGGGGCGGATTGGCCAACCGTGAGCCGTCGGTCTCGGTGATCGGGGTGCGTACCCGGATCGTCTCGCGCGCCGCATCCCGGGTGGCCTCGTAGATGAGCATCATCGTCAGATCCCGCAGCGCCGCCCGGAATCCCGCATTGTCGGTGCGTTCATCCCGCAGCGAGGTCAGGCGTGCAGCGGCCAGGGGGTGGTCAACGACGCGAACATCCATGAGCGCAGAGGTTAGTCCGACGGGGGTTCTGGAGCGAGATCAATGGAACCGAACGGCCCCGGCGCGCGTCATACCCACATGTTCGCTGACACCGCGGCCCTCACCGGCGCCGGCGCCGACCTGTCCCGATCGGCGGCCGAGTTCGAGGTCCTCGCCGCCGCCCTGCCCGCCGCTCTCGCACCGTGGGTGAGTGCGCTCGGACCCGTCGGCGCGGAGTTCCTGACCGCGCTGGCCGCGGCCCTGGACGACGCCGCTGCCCAGGCCGCCCGACTCGGCGGCGATCTCGGTGGTGCCGCCGGCCTCGCCGTCCGGACCGCCGCCGCCTACACCGACGCCGAACGGCGGGCAGACCGGTCGATCGCCACCCTCGGCGGTTGACGTGCCGGGCGCCCTCACCACGGCGCTGAGCGCGCCGCTGCACCGGTTACTGGCGCTGCTGGGCCCCGGGCAGTCCGCCGACCCGGCCGCGTCGCTCACCGCGTTGCAGGACCGCCTGGACACCGTCGCGCAGGCCGCCGCCCGCACCGCCACCGCACTGCACGGCGACTGGTCCGGAGCCGGTGCGGCCGCGGCCGGGGAGCGGCTGGCGCGGGTCGTGGCGCTCGCCGAGGAGTTGCACGCCCGGATCGCCGCGCTCGGGACGCAGGCCGAGAGTGCCGCCACCGGCGTCGCGGAGGTGCGGGCCGCACTCGAACGTCTCATCGCCGACTTCGAGGCGCGCGCCGCGGCGCTGGAGGCCCGGCTGGACAGCCCGGGCGCCGCGGAACAACTCGTGGAGGAGGCCCGCCGCGCGGTGGCCGAGGCGCTGCGCTTGGTCGAGGGTCTGCGCACCGACCTCGGCGCCGGGGCCCGCGCCGTCACCGGGGCGCCGGCGCCGACCGTGCCGGCGGGCCTGGGCACCCCCTCGGGTGCCGGCCCGGGCGCGGGATCCGGGACCGGTTGGGGCAGCCCGGGCCTGCCGTCCGCCCCGCAGATCAGTGCGGCGGCCTTCGGTGCGGGACGCGACATGCCCGACGCCGCACAGTTCGGGATCGGTGAGGTGGTGACGCTGCCCGACGGCAGCACGGCCACCGCGCCCAACGCCGTCGCCGCCGGCGCCGTCCGGCATGCCCTGACCCAGCTCGGCGTGCCCTATCAGTGGGGCGGCACGACCGCCGGTGTCGGGCTGGACTGCAGCGGTCTGACCCAGTGGGCCTACCGCGAGGCCGGGCTGGACATCCCCCGGCTGGCCCAGGAACAGGACATCGGGGCACCGGTGCCCTCCTCCGCGCTGCGACCCGGTGACCTGGCCGTATGGGATGGACATGTGGCCATGGTGGTGGGCGATGGGCTGATGGTGGAGGCCGGTGACCCGGTGCAGCTGTCGGCGATCCGGACCACCAACGCCGGTCAGGGGTTCCAGGGATTCTGGCGGCCGACGGCATGACGTTCGAGGCGCTGCGGCGCACCGTCGACGAGGCGCTGGCAGCGGTGCGGGACCACGCCCAAACCCTCGACCGGATCGCCTCCTGCCGGACCGACGCGCCCGCCCGGCAGGCCCTGACCGACCATTTCGGTGGACGACCCTCCGACCAGCCCAGCTGACATCGTTACGCTGTGCGCCATGGCGGCTGACATCGTGCCGGTCCGGCTCGGACTGACCAATGGCGACCTGTACACCCTGTGGGCACCGCGCTGGCGCGACGCCGGCGACGAATGGGAGGCGTTCCTCGGCAAGGACGAGGACCTCTTCGCGTTCGCGTCGGTCGCCGATCTGGCCGCGTTCGTGCGCACCGACAGCGACAACGATCTGACCGATCACCCCGCCTGGGAGAAGCTCACCCTGGCCAACGCGCACCGCTTCGATCCCGCCGAGGATCAGCGGCACGACCTGATCGGCGTGCCCGAACTCGTCGCCGAGAAGCCCACCGAGGAGTCCGTCAAGACGCTGCGCGGCGCCCTGGGCATCGTGTCGGCCATCGGCTCGGTGTGCGACCTGCCCACCATCACCAAGATGTTCAACGGCAACCCGGTGCTGGGCACCATCGGCGGCGGCATCGAAGCGTTCAGCGGGCGCGCCGGGCGCAAGCGCTGGACCGAGATCGAAGCGGTGATCGGCCGCGCCTGGGACGGTGTCATCGACACCCTCGACGGTCTGGTGAGCACCCCGCAGGTGCCGAAGGCGGAGTCGGAGAAGGCCGAGGCCGAACTCGCCGAGCCGGCCCCCGAGTTCGACGACCTCGTCGGCGACGACGATGTGATCATCGAGGGCGAGGTCGACACCGAGGAGGAGGTCGACGCGCTGGAGGCCGAGGCCCAGCGTCAGGTGCTCGGCGGCGACGTGGACTTCTGGTCGCAGGTCGGCATCGACCCGATCCGCATCATGACCAGCAGTGGCACCCTTTACACGCTGCGCTGCTACGTCGGCGACGACCCGCGCTTCCTGGGCCGCAACGGCCGGATCAGCGTGTTCAACTCCGAGCGCGCGCTGGCCCGCTACCTGGCCGACGAGCACGAGAGCGACCTGTCGGGGTTCAGCACCTACGAGATCATCCGCACCGCCGCGACCGACGGATCGCTGCGCGTCGAGGTGACCGAGGAGAACATCTACGTGCTGTCCGGGCTGGCCGACGACATCGCCGACGGCCCCGAGGCGGTGGACCGCGAACAGCTGGATCTGGCACTGGAATTCGTGCGGGACGTCGGTGATTACGCCGAGGACCCGATCGTGTCGAAGACCCTGTCCGCCGATCAGCCGCTGGGCTCCTTCGTCGCGCATGTGCTGGACCCCAAGCAGCCCAAGCCGAAGGGTTCCGCGCTCGAAGCCGTCGACCAGTGGGAAGAGCTGGAGCGCTTCGTCGAATCCCGCCTGCGCCACGAGTGATTTGTGGAGTTGTAGCCGGACGGCTACAACTCCACAGACCGTCAGCCAATGAGAACGGCATAGCGCGGCTTGATGACGCCGTCGATGAGCGCCAGCCGCTCGTCGAAGTGCAGGAACGACGACTTCACCGCGTTGATGGTGAACCGCAGCAGGTCGCTCCAGCCGTAGCCGAACGCCTCGACCAGCCGCAGCATCTCCTGGCTCATGGTGGTGTCGCTCATCAACCGGTTGTCGGTGTTCACCGTCACCCGGAACCGGGCCCGGGCCAGCAGGTCGAACGGGTGCTCGGCGATGCTGTTCACCGCGCCGGTCTGCACATTGGAGCTCGGGCACAGCTCCAGCGGAATCCGCTTGTCGCGCAACAGCGCTGCGAGTCGGCCGAGCTGCACGGTGCCGTCCTCGGCCACCGTGATGTCATCGACGATGCGCACCCCGTGCCCCAACCGGTCCGCCCCGCAGAAGGCGATGGCCTCGTGGATGGACGGCAGGCCGAACGCCTCCCCGGCGTGGATGGTGAAGCGCGCGTTGTTGCTTCGCATGTATTCGAACGCGTCCAGGTGTCGGCTCGGCGGGTACCCGGCCTCGGCGCCGGCGATGTCGAACCCGACCACTCCCCGATCCCGGAACCGCACCGCCAGCTCGGCGATCTCACGGGACCGCGCGGCGTGCCGCATCGCGGTCACCAGGCAGCGGACCACGATGGTGCGGCCCGCGCCCCCGGCCGTCCTCTCCCCTTCGGTGAATCCGGCCAGCACCGCGTCGACGACCTCGTCCAGCGACAGGCCGCCGTCGATGTGCAGCTCGGGGGCGAAGCGCACCTCGGCGTAGACGACGTTGTCGGCGGCGAGGTCCTCCACGCACTCGCGGGCGACCCGGTGCAGGGCGTCCGCGGTCTGCATGACGCCGACGGTGTGCGCGAACGGCTCCAGGTAGCGCACCAGCGACCCGCTGTGCGCGGCCGTGCGGAAGAAGGTGGCCAGGTCCTCGGCATTGTCGGCGGGCAGATTCCGGTAGCCGACCTCCTCTGCCAGTTCCAGCACGGTGGCCGGGCGCAGGCCGCCGTCGAGGTGATCGTGCAACAGCGCCTTGGGCGCTTCGGTGATGAGGTCCAACGTCAGCGGGGTGCTCATCTACCCATCTTGTCCGGACCCGGTCGACGGGTCCCGGATATCGGAACGCCGGGCACCGATTGTTCGGCTGATCGTCGCGCGCCGGTCAACCGATTCGGTCGATGACCAGCGGCCCCGGGACGGGGGCGGCCGATCCGACCGTCCATCCGCCGGCGAGCTCGGCCACCGCCGAGGCCAATCGGTCCGGGGTGTCGGTGTAGAGCGTGAACAACGTGTCCCCGGCGGCGACCGGCTCACCGGGGCGGCGGTGGATCTGCACTCCGGCGCCGAACT
The DNA here is from genome assembly GCA_900078775.1 of Mycolicibacterium aurum. GTDB lineage: Bacteria > Actinomycetota > Actinomycetes > Mycobacteriales > Mycobacteriaceae > Mycobacterium > Mycobacterium aurum_A. The sequence goes on along the minus strand of LT549889.1, from coordinate 320,761 downwards.
GCACGGGCTGCCCGGGTGCGGCCCGGCCGGCCCCCAACCGCCAGGCGGCCATGGCGACCGCCATCGCATCGATATCGCCCATCACCCCGCCGCCGGTGGCGACGACGGTCTCGGTGTGCGCGCCGATCGGCAGCGGGACCGACAGGTCTCCGCCCTGCGCGGCGACCAGCTCCCGGAACCGGTCCATCGCGACGCCGTTGCGGAGCGTCTCGGCCGGGTCCACGCCATCCAGGCCCGCCGCGTCGAGCATCTCGCGGGCCAGCGCCAGCGTCAGCTCCACCACGTCGGCCGGGCCACCGCCGGCCAGCACCTCCAGCGACTCCGCGACCTCGACCGCGTTGCCGACGGTGCGTCCCAGCGGTCGGTTCATGTCGGTGAGCAGCGCGCGGGTCGGCACCCCCGAGTCGTTGCCGAGTGCCACCATGGTGGCGGCCAGCTCCCGGGACTCGGCCTCGGTCTTGAGGAACGCCCCCTTGCCGACCTTGACGTCGAGGACGAGTGACTGTGCACCCTCGGCCAGTTTCTTGCTCATCACCGAGCTGGCGATCAGCGGCAGCGACTCGGTGGTGGCGGTGACATCGCGCAGCGCGTAGATCTTGCGGTCGGCCGGGGCGAGGTCGCCGGCGGCGAAGATGGCCGCACCGATATCGGACAGTTGTTGCCGGATACGGGCTTTGGACAACTCGGCGGTGAACCCGGAGATGGCCTCCAACTTGTCCAGCGTGCCGCCGGTGTGGCCGAGGCCGCGCCCGGCGGCCTGCGGCACCGCACCGCCACAGGCCAGCACCACCGGCACCAGCGGGATGGTGATCTTGTCGCCGACACCGCCGGTGGAGTGCTTGTCCACCAGCGGGCGCCCCAGGTCGGTGAAGTCGAACCGCTCCCCCGAGGCGATCATCGCCGCCGTCCACCGGGCGATCTCCGCGCCGGTCATCCCGCGCAGGAAGATCGCCATCAGCAGCGCCGACATCTGTTCGTCGGCGACCCGGCCGTCGGTGTAGGCGGCGATCACCCAGTCGATGGCGTCGTCGGCGAGCACGCCGCCGTCGCGCTTGGTCCGGATCACCGACGGGGCGTCGTGATTACTCATGCCCGCTCCAGATCGGCTGGGCCGAAAGCGTCGGGCAGCAGCTCGGCCAACCTCTTCGGACCGTCCGGGTGATCGATCAACAGGTCCGGCCCGCCGTGCTCCAGCAGCACCTGCCGGCACCGCCCACAGGGCATCAGCGGGGCGCCGTCGGCGGCCACGCAACTGAGCGCCACCAGCCGGCCGCCACCGGTCGAATACAGGGCGCAGACCACAGCGCACTCGGCGCAGAGACCCAGGCCATATGAGACATTCTCCACATTGCATCCGGCAATCATTCGGTCATCGTCGACAATCGCCGCCGCCCCGACCGGGAACTTCGAATACGGCGCGTAGGCCTGCGCTGCGGCTTCAACAGCCTTGTTACGCAGCACTTTCCAGTCGATTTCCGCGCTCACCGGGCCCCTGTCCACCGCCGTCTGAATGCATTCCGAAGGCTCCGCCCTCAGATCGGGGAACCAAGATAGGTAACCCTAACTTTGTGGTAGTGGAGCCGCTTTCGCCCCCACGCTAGTTCTTAAGACCCCGTAAAGGGGATTAGAGTCGCCCCGAGGTTTGGGGACGAAAAAACAGCCATGCCCCCAGACGTCCACCGAAGGCGTTGGAGGACTCAATGAGCACAGCGACGGCCGCGGATTCCGATATACCGGCACCGCGATCAAAACCGGCGCGCCGCCGCACGTTGTACCGCGGCGACCCAGGCATGTGGTCCTGGGTGTTACACCGGATCACCGGTGCGACCATCTTTTTCTTCTTGTTGGTGCACGTGCTCGACACTGCGCTGGTCCGGGTCAGCCCCGAGGCCTACAACGCGGTCATCGAGACGTACAAGACGCCGATCGTCGGTCTCATGGAGGTCGGCCTGGTTGCCGCGGTGCTGTATCACGCACTGAACGGCATCCGCGTCATCCTGATCGACTTCTGGCAACACGGCCCGAAGTATCAGCGCACGATGTTGTGGGTCATCGCCGCCGTCTGGCTGGTCGTGATGATCCCCGTCCTGGGAGTTATCGGCATGCACATGGTGGAGCGTTTCCTATGACCGAGGCCTGGACTCCGCACCACAAGGACGGGCGTCTCGCCCCGGTGCAGGAGAAGGAACACGACCGTCCGGCCAGCCTGGACCACCCGCGCGCGCCCCGGCGCCCGCGCGGTATCCCGTACTTCGAGAAGTACGCCTGGCTGTTCATGCGCTTCTCCGGCGTGGCGTTGGTCTTCCTGGCACTCGGCCACCTGTTCATCATGCTGATGTGGCAGGACGGCGTGTACCGGATCGACTTCAACTATGTCGCCGAGCGCTGGGCCTCGCCGTTCTGGCAGATCTGGGACATGGCGCTGCTGTGGCTGGCCATGATCCACGGCGCCAACGGCATGCGCACCATCATCGGTGACTACGCCCGCAAGAACACCACCAAGTTCTATCTGAATTCGCTGCTGCTGCTGGCCACCGGGTTCACCCTGGTACTGGGTAGCTACGTGCTGGTCACGTTCGACGCGAGCATCTGATCGGCACCCTGGGCGAGCGCAGCGACGGGAAATAAAGGACTAAGCATGATTCAGGAACATCGTTACGACGTCGTCATCGTCGGCGCCGGCGGCGCGGGCATGCGCGCGGCGGTCGAGGCCGGTCCCCGGGCTCGCACCGCGGTGCTGACCAAGCTGTACCCGACCCGCTCGCACACCGGCGCGGCGCAGGGCGGCATGTGCGCCGCCCTGGCCAACGTCGAGGACGACAACTGGGAATGGCACACCTTCGACACCGTCAAGGGTGGCGACTATCTCGCCGACCAGGACGCCGTCGAGATCATGTGCAAAGAGGCCATCGACGCGGTCTATGACCTGGAGAAGATGGGGATGCCGTTCAACCGCACCCCCGAGGGCCGCATCGACCAGCGCCGGTTCGGCGGGCACACCCGCGACCACGGCAAGGCCCCGGTGCGCCGCGCCTGCTACGCCGCCGACCGCACCGGTCACATGATCCTGCAGACGCTGTACCAAAACTGCGTCAAGCATGACGTGGAGTTCTTCAACGAGTTCTACGCGCTCGACATCACGCTGACCGAGACCGCATCGGGGCCGGTGGCCACCGGTGTCATCGCCTACGAGCTGGCGACCGGCGACATCCACGTCTTCCACGCCAAGTCGATCGTCTTCGCCACCGGTGGTTCCGGCCGGATGTACAAGACCACGTCGAACGCGCACACCCTGACCGGTGACGGCCTGGGCATCGTCTTCCGCAAGGGGCTTCCCCTGGAAGACATGGAGTTCCACCAGTTCCACCCGACAGGCCTGGCCGGCCTGGGCATCCTGATCTCCGAGGCCGTCCGCGGCGAGGGCGGTCGTCTGCTCAACGGTGAGGGCGAGCGCTTCATGGAGCGTTACGCACCGACCATCGTCGACCTGGCCCCGCGTGACATCGTCGCCCGCTCGATGGTGCTCGAGGTGCTCGAAGGCCGTGGCGCCGGACCGAACAAGGACTACGTCTACATCGACGTGCGCCACCTCGGCGAGGACGTGCTGGAAGCCAAGCTGCCCGACATCACCGAGTTCGCCCGCACCTACCTGGGTGTGGACCCGGTGACCGAGCTGGTGCCGGTGTACCCGACCTGCCACTACGTGATGGGCGGCATTCCGACCAACGTCAACGGACAGGTGCTGCGCGACAACAACAATGTCGTGCCCGGCCTGTACGCAGCCGGCGAGTGCGCCTGCGTGTCGGTGCACGGCTCCAACCGGCTGGGCACCAACTCGCTGCTGGACATCAACGTGTTCGGTCGCCGCGCCGGTATCGCGGCCGCCGAGTACGCGCTCAACCACAACCACGTCGACCTGCCGGAGAACCCGGCCGGCATGGTGGTCAACTGGGTCGGCGACATCCTGTCCGATCACGGCAACGAGCGGGTGGCAGACATCCGCACCCAGCTGCAGCAGTCCATGGACAACAACGCGGCGGTGTTCCGCACCGAGGAGACGCTGAAGCAGGCGTTGAGCGACATCCATGCACTCAAGGAGCGTTACGCGCGAATCACGGTGCAGGACAAGGGCAAGCGCTACAACAGCGACCTGCTGGAGGCCATCGAGCTGGGCTTCCTGCTGGAGCTGGCCGAGGTCACCGTCGTCGGTGCGCTCAACCGTAAGGAATCCCGCGGCGGCCACGCGCGTGAGGATTACCCGGACCGCGATGACACCAACTACATGCGCCACACGATGGCCTACAAAGAGGGCACCGATCTGCTGAGCGATATCCGGCTGGACTACAAGCCCGTGGTCCAGACCCGGTACGAGCCGATGGAACGGAAGTACTAGACATGACAAGCGTTCTCGAGAAGCCCGCGGCCGGCGGGCCGGAGCTGCCCCCCGTGCCGGACGGCGCGGTGATGGTCACCCTGAAGATCGCCCGGTTCAACCCGGACAGCCCGGACGACGCCGGCTACCAGAGCTTCCGCGTGCCGTGCCTGCCCAGCGACCGGCTGCTCAACCTGCTGCACTACGTGAAGTGGTACCTGGACGGCACCCTGACCTTCCGGCGGTCCTGCGCGCACGGTGTGTGCGGCTCGGATGCCATGCGGATCAACGGTGTCAACCGGCTCGCGTGCAAGGTGCTGATGCGCGATCTGCTGCCCAAGAAGGCCTCAAAGCAGCTGACCATCACCATCGAGCCGATCCGCGGCCTGCCCGTGGAGAAGGATCTCGTGGTGAACATGGAGCCGTTCTTCGACGCCTACCGCGCCGTGAAGCCGTTCCTGATCACCAGCGGCAATGCGCCCACCAAGGAGCGCATCCAGAGCGCGACCGACCGGGCCCGCTACGACGACACCACCAAGTGCATCCTGTGCGCCTGCTGCACCACGAGCTGCCCGGTGTACTGGAGCGAGGGGTCCTACTTCGGTCCCGCCGCGATCGTCAACGCGCACCGGTTCATCTTCGATTCGCGTGACGAGGGCGCCGCGGAGCGCCTGGACATCCTCAACGAGGTCGACGGGGTGTGGCGCTGCCGCACCACCTTCAACTGCACCGAGGCCTGCCCCCGCGGCATCCAGGTGACCCAGGCGATCCAGGAGGTCAAGCGCGCCCTGATGTTCGCGCGCTGAGCCCTTTCTTTGCATCGAGTGTTGGCTTGTGTACCAAGATCCGCCCGGATCTGGAACACAAGCCAACACTCGTTTCAGCAGGGTGCACCCGCGGCCCTGAGTTCGGCCCGAACTCGCCGGATGATGGTGGCCTGCCGGTTCCGGATCAGATCGGCGCCGACCCGCACGATCCGCCAGCCCAGGTCGCGGTAGGCGACGTCCTGTTCGATGTCGAGCGCGCGTTGTCGCGGATCTTCCCAGTGCTGCGCACCGTCGTACTGCACGCCGACCTTCCATTCCGGGTACCCCATGTCGAGTCGACCCACCAAGGCGTACCCGTCGTAGACGTTGATCTGCGTATGCGAGGGCCGCAAGCCTGCCCAGGTCAGCAGCAGGCGCAACCGGGTTTCCTGGGGCGACTCGGCTCCGTCGTCGGCTAGATCGAGTACCCGGCGCAGCTGGCATATTCCCCGTACTCCCTTGTGACGCAGCAGAAGTGGGTCGAGTCCATTCATCTTCAAGGCGGTCGCCTGCAGCATCGCGTCCACACGGATGACTGCCTCGATGACGCCTTCTTCGCCGTTGCCCATTCGCCGTCCGAGGTCGAACGCGGTACGCGCAAGCGATGTCGCAGGCACACCTCGGACAACCGTCACTTCGTCCGGCCAGAGCTTGTCGCTGTGGATGACAATCCCCACAGGCCCGGAACGGCTGTCCTGGATGAGTTCCGCCGGATGCTTGGCTTCAATCCACTTCGAACCATGCAACGCCGCGGCAGACAAACCGGCCGCCACACCGCGGCGCCCGGACCATAACCACGCGGCCACCGCCTTGTCTCTCGGCGTCAGTACCGCGCCGCGTGGGACGTAGACGTTGCGGTAGAGCGCGTCGTATCTCGTCCGCAGTTGGTAGCGATTCAACGCGTCTGCGGCCAACGCCTCGGAGCCCAGAAACGCCATACCCTTTCAGACGCACGGACAACTCGTCCGGTTCCACCTATACGAGCGTTGGCTCCTGTAGCGAAAACCGACGATATCTCGCACCCAGGGCGACACTCGGCACTCTAGGTGTGTCAGGTCGCGGTGATATCGCCCTCGCCCGCACGTTCGTCGGTGAGCGCCTGCACCTGCTCGTCGTAGTAGCGCAGCACCACCGCCAACGCCGCCGCCACCGGCACCGCCAGGAACGCGCCGACGACTCCGAACGCCGACGCGCCCAGCATGACCGCGAGCAGCACGACCACCGCGTGCAATTCCATGGACCTGGACTGCAGCCACGGTTGCAGCACGTTGCCCTCCAGCTGCTGCACCGCGACGATGATGCCAAGCACGATCAGCGCCGTGACCGGACCGTTGGCGACCAGCGCGATCAGGACCGCCAGACCACCGGCGACGAACGCACCGACGATCGGCACGAACCCACCGATGAAGGTGATGATGGCCAGCGCGAAGGCCAGCGGCACGCCCAGGATCACCAGTCCGATCCCGATCAGGGCGGCGTCGACGAAACTCACCAGGGCCTGGGTGCGGATGAATCCCCCGAGGCTGGCCCAGATGCGCTGCAGCACCTCGGCCAGGTGCGGTGCCGCCGGGTTGCCGACCGAGCGCCGCAGCCACGGGATGAACCGCGGGCCGTCCTTGAGCAGAAAGAACGTCACGACGATGGTGGTGAAGACCGTGACCAACGCCGACGTCGCCGCACCCACGCCGGTGAACACGCCGGTGGCGATCTGGCTGCTGCTGGAGTTGAGTCCGTCGGTGATCGCGGCGACCGCGGAATCGAGCTGGGCCTGACTGATGTTCAGCGGCGGGCCGTCGAGCCAGTCCCGCACCTGCACCACCCCCGCGGTTGCCTGTTCGGCCAGCTCCGCGGACTGCTCGACGATAGCGGGGGCGACGGCGGCGATGATCGCGGCGATCACCCCGGCCGCGATCAGCAGCATCACCAGGGCCGCGGCCGCCGGCGGCAGCCCCTTGGCCCGCATCCAGCGCACCGGCGGCCACAACACGGTGCCGATCACCACCGCCAACGCGACCGGCAGGATGATCACCCACGCCTGGCCGAGGACCCAGGCCAGCACCCAGAGCGCCGCGGCGACCGCGATGAACTGCGCGGCCACCGTGGCCGCCGCGCGGAGATGACTGCCGAATATCGCGCCTCGGCTGGGCAACTGGTCGGTCACCCTTCCTCTTTACCCGTCGCCGGAGGATTCGAAGTGTTTTTGCTGTCACAATCCGATGGGCCATCTCGTCTACCCGATATGAAGACGAGAATCGCGCCTTTGCCCCCCGGCCAAGCCGGCCCGCTCACCCGGATGATGTACCGCTTCGCCAAGCGCCGATTCGGTGAGGTGCCCGAGCCGTTCGCGGTGGCCGCGCGGCATCCCCGGTTGCTGATGGCCAACGCCGTGCACGAGATGCTGCTGCAGTCCGGGTCCAAGACCCTGCCCGCCAGCGTCCGCGAACTCGCGGTGTTCTGGACCGCCCGTACCGTCGGGTGCTCCTGGTGTGTCGACTTCGGATCCATGCTGCAGCGGCTCGACGGCCTGGACGTGGACCGGCTCAAGCACATCGATGAGTACCCGACCTCGCCGTTGTTCAGTGCCGACGAGCGTGCGGCGATCTCCTACGCGGACGCGGTCACCACCGACCCGCATACGGTGACCGACGAGCAGGTCGCCGATCTGCGCCGCCGGTTCGGTGACGACGGCGTCATCGAGCTGACCTATCAGATCGGCGTGGAGAACATGCGGGCCCGGATGTACTCGGCGCTGGGCATCACCGAGCAGGGCTTCAGCTCCGGGGACGCCTGCCGGGTTCCGTGGGCCGTCACCGACGCAGCGGAGAAGCGGTGAACTTGTCCGGATTGGCGATATCCCATACCGCGCAGACCAATCCGTCCCGGACGGTCATCGCGGTGATGCGCGGCATCAGTTCCGGGTAGCCGTCGCCGGCCGGCGCGCCCGGGGTGTAGACGCCGAGCTGGCCGTTGATCAGCGCGAGCTGGCTGCCCGCCAGCCAATTCGGCCCGTACTTGTTCGCCAGCCCGAACAGGAAACGCGCCACCTTGTCGGGGCCGTGGATAACGCGCGCAGCCGTCGGCGCTTGGCGGTTGGAGTCGCCGGTGAAGGTGACGTCCGGGTGCAGCAACCGGACCGCGGCGTCCATATCGCCCTCGGCGAGGGCGGCCATCAGCAGCCCGGCGATCTCATCGTGGGTGTGGTCATCGGCCGCCGGCGGAGCGTGGTTCACGGCGCGCCGCGCCCGTGACGCGAGCTGGCGGGCGCCGGCGGCGCTGACGCCGAGCACCTCCGCGATGTCGGTGAACGGCACCCCGAAGCCGTCGTGCAGGACGAAGGCCACCCGCTGATCCGGGGTGAGCCGTTCCAGCAGCACCATCACGACGAATCTGGCGTCTTCATCGGCGACGACGGCCCGCAACGGGTCAGCGTCGTCGAAGCCGGTGACCACCGGTTCGGGAAGCCACTGCCCCACATAGGTTTCGCGCCGATGAGCCGCCGAGCGCAGCCGGTCCAGCCCGAGCCGGCTGACCACCGTGGTCAACCAGGCGCGCAGGTCGACGATCTCGTCGTGGGCGCTGCGCCACCGCAGCCAGGCCTCTTGGACGATGTCCTCGGCGTCGGCGTAGGTCCCGGTGAGCCGGTAGCCGACCGCGAGCAGGTGCGGGCGCAGTGCCTCGAACTCGTCGGCGCGGGCGCTCGCGGTCATGAAACCGAGTGTAGAACCTGCGATTTGTGGAGTTCTAGCCGTAAGGGTTACGGCTGAAACTCCACAAATCACCGCCTACCGCTTGGTGAAGATCGTCCGGTGCCAGTCCTTCTCGGCCACCCCGGTGATGTCACTCATCACGTGCTTGATGGTCAGGTACTCCTCGAAGCTGTACTGACTCATGTCTTTACCGAAGCCCGAGGCGCCGACACCACCGTGCGGCATCTCCGAGATGATCGGGATGTGGTCGTTGATCCACACACAGCCGGCGTTGATCTCCCGGGAGGCCCGCTGCGCGCGGTACACATCGCGGGTCCAGGCCGAGGCGGCCAGGCCGTAGACCGTGTCATTGGCCTGCCGTAGCGCATCATCGTCGTCGGTGCACGGCCGAACCGTCAGCACCGGGCCGAAGATCTCGTCGCGGTAGATCTCGGAGTCCTCGGACACGTCGGCGATGAGGGTGGGACGGAAGAACGCGCCCGGCAGGTCCGGTGCCACCCCGCCGGTGACGATGCGCCCGCCCTGATCGGGGGCGCGAGACACCATGGCCGCCACCTTCTCCCGATGGGCGAAGGAGATCAGCGGGCCCAGGTCGGTGTCCTTGTCGTGCGGGTCGCCGACGACGATCTTGCTCATCACCTCGCCGACCCCGGCGACGAAGTCGTCGTAGAGCGACTGCGCGACGATCGCCCGGGTGGCCGCGGTGCAGTCCTGCCCGGAGTTGATCAGCGCGCCGGCGACCGCACCCTGGATCGCGGCGTCCAGATCCGCGTCGTCGAACACCACGAACGGCGCCTTACCGCCCAGTTCGAGCTGGGTGCGGTGGCCGTGCACGGAAGCCGCGGCCATCACCTTGCGGCCCACCCCGGTGGACCCGGTGAAGGTCACCACGTCGACGTCCGGGTGGCCGGCCAGCGCGGTGCCGACGTCGGCGCCCGAGCCGGTGACGACGTTGAGCACACCGTCGGGCAGTCCGGCGGCCTTGGCGATGCGGGCCAGGGTCAGCGTGGTCAGCGGGGTGATCTCGGCGGGCTTGATGACCACCGCACAGCCGGCGGCCAGCGCCGGGATGACCTTCCACACCGCCATCTGCAGCGGGTAGTTCCACGGCGTGATGGTGGCGACGACGCCGACGGCCTCGCGCCGGATGCTGGAGGTGTGGTCGGCCGAGTACTCGGCGCTGGCCTTGCCCTCCAGATGCCTTGCCGCGCCCGCGAAGAACGCGATGTTGTCGATGCTGCCGGGGACGTCGAACTCGGTCGCCAGCCGCACCGGCTTACCGCACTGGGCGACCTCCTCGGCGATGAAGGTGTCGGCCTCGGCCTCCATCAGCTCGGCCAGTTTGGCCAGCACCCCGGCCCGGTCCACCGGCGTCGCGGCGGCCCATCCCGGCTGCGCGGCCCGCGCCGCCGCGACCGCGGCGTCGACGTCGGCCGGCGTGGCCAGTGTGTAGGTGGCGGCCACCGTGCCGGTGGCCGGGTTGATCACGTCGAACGATGGGCCGGTCGTGGAGACGAAGGCCCCATTGATCCAGCTACTGGCTACTTGATGCGCACTCACGGCAACCAAGGCTACGCATTCCGCCGATCTACGGCACCTCAAACCCCTGATTTCATACAAATGGTTGCCCATAACGACTGATTCCGTGCACAATCAACACATGTCGAACCCGGATTCCCAGCCCGGCGCGTCCGCCGTGTCACTGCGAATCAACCACTCGCGCCCCGGTGCCGCCTTCCAGCTCGACGAGCTCTCGAAAGCCATTATCGAGAAATTGCAGCAGGATGGCAGGCGGTCCTATGCCGGCATCGGCAAGGCGGTCGGCCTGTCCGAGGCCGCGGTCCGCCAACGGGTGCAGCGAATGGTCGACGCCGGTGTCATGCAGATCGTGGCCGTCACCGATCCGATGCAGCTCGGCTTCGCCCGGCAGGCCATGATCGGCATCCGGTGCACCGGCGACACCACCAAGGTCGCCGAGAAGCTGGCCGCCCTGGAATCCGTCGACTACGTGGTGCTCACAGCGGGCACCTTCGACGCCATCGTCGAGGTTGTCTGCGAAGACGACGGAGACCTGCTCGACCTACTCAACACCAAGATCCGCGCCGTGCCGGGAGTGATAGCGACCGAAACCCTCGTATATCTCAAACTTGTTAAACAGCAATACAATTGGGGAACCCGATGACCATCACGTCCGAACCCGGCCAGGCCACCACGAGCGATCTGGCCGCCAAAGCAAACCGCCATCTATGGGGGCATTTCGCCCGCCACGGCGAGGGCATCACCCCGCCGATCATCACCCACGGCGAGGGCGTACGAATCTTCGACGACACCGGCAAGGGCTACATCGACGGCCTGAGCGGACTGTTCACCGTCCAGGTGGGCCACGGTCGTAAGGAGCTGGCCGAGGCCGCCGCCAAGCAGGCCGAGAAGCTGGCCTTCTTCCCGCTGTGGTCGTATGCCACCCCCACCGCCATCGAACTGGCCGAGCGCATCGCCAATTACGCTCCCGGCGACCTGAACCGCGTCTTCTTCACCACCGGCGGCGGCGAAGCCGTGGAGAGCGCCTGGAAGCTGGCCAAGCAGTACTTCAAGCTGACCGGCAAACCCGGTAAGCACAAGGTGGTTTCGCGTGCGATCGCGTACCACGGCACCCCGCAGGGCGCCCTGGCCATCACCGGGATCCCGGCGTTCAAGGCGCCGTTCGAGCCGTTGACCCCGGGCGGTTTCCGGGCGCCGAATACCAACTTCTACCGCGCGCCGGATATCTACGCGCATGACGAGAAGGCGTTCGGCCAGTACTGCGCGGACCGGATCGCCGAGGCCATCGAGTTCGAGGGCCCCGAGACCGTCGCGGCCGTCTTCCTGGAGCCCGTGCAGAACGCCGGCGGCTGCTTCCCGCCGCCGCCCGGATACTTCGAGCGGGTCCGCGAGATCTGCGACGAGTACGACGTGCTGCTGGTCTCCGATGAGGTGATCTGCGCCTACGGCCGGATCGGCTCGATGTTCGCCTGTGACGATTTCGGCTACGTGCCCGACATCATCACCAGCGCAAAGGGTTTGACGTCGGGTTACTCCCCGCTGGGCGCCATGATCGCCAGCGAACGGTTGTTCGAACCGTTCAACGACGGGCAGACGGTGTTCGGGCACGGCTACACCTTCGGCGGCCACCCGGTGTCGGCGGCGGTCGCCCTGGCCAACCTCGACATCTTCGAGCGCGAAGGTCTCAACGCCCACGTCAAGCAGAACGCTCCGGCGTTCCGGGCGACGCTGGAGAAGCTGTACGACCTCCCGATCGTCGGCGACGTCCGCGGCGAGGGCTTCTTCTACGGCATCGAACTGGTCAAGGACAAGGCCACCAAGGAGACCTTCGACGACGAGGAGAGCGAGCGGCTGCTGCGCGGTTTCCTCACCCCGGCACTGTGGGAGGCCGGGCTGTACTGCCGCGCCGACGACCGTGGCGACCCGGTGGTGCAGCTGGCTCCCCCGCTGATCAGCGGGCAGGCCGAGTTCGACGCCATCTACGACATCCTGCGCACCGTGCTGACCGAGGCCAGCGCCCGGATGTAGCCGCCGGACGAATCTTCGGTGAATCGGCCGCCGGGTGGGATGAGATGACCACCCGGCGGCCGGCTTCGTCCCGGCCGCCGATTCGACTCCACCGCGTCTCTGCGATGTGCCAGAGTGAGGACAATTTCCGCCGGCCCACAGGGACGCCTTTTCCGATGACCAACGTCATGGATCCATCCGATGGGATCCATGACGCCCGCACCGACCGGGTCACCCGACGCCGTCTGCCCGGGCTCGACGAGGTCGAACAGCATTGCTGGGACCACTACGTGGAGGCCTCGACCCTGATCTGGCTCCTGCTGCAGCGAACGATGCAGGCCGCCCACGGTCTGAGCCTGTCCGATGTTCGGCTGCTGGCCGTCCTGGCCGACGCCAAGGACGGATCTTGCCGGATGGGCGCCTTGGCCCACGAACTCGTCGAGCGCCCCAGCCGGGTGACCGAGCAGACCCATCGCCTCGAAACACAGGGGCTGCTGCGTCGCGGCGCCAGCGACCGCGACCGCCGCGGGGTGACCGCGACGATCTCGCCGGCCGGCCGGACCCGGCTGCGCGCGGCCATGACGACCTACGCCGGTATCGTCCGCCGGCACTATCTCGACCCGTTGACCCGCGGACAGATGACCGGGCTCGGCGACAGCGGGCGACGAGTCAGCGAGGAACTGCGGCGACTGCGGTAGCCCGACCAATCGGGTGAACTGTGCTCGGCGAGGCACTATCGTCTCCAGCGGGAGGCGGTTCCCTGCGCGTGGGTGATCTTGGACAATCGCTTTTGCGAGCCTGGTGCCGCCTCCCCAGCGTGCCGCCCGTTGCCTGCGGCGCGCCCCGACGAGCCGTCATTCAGCGAAGCCGACATCGCAGGTCCGCGCCGTGTGGGCCCGATTCCTACGGCGTCAGCAAACCCAGCGACCCATGGCAGGTGAAGCGACCGGCATGGCGGGTAGTTGCGGTCTGAAGTAGTACCGCGTTGCCCTATCCGGTTGACCGCGTGTTAGTCACTGCTCAGATACAACAAATAACTATTCCGTCAATTAACTGCCGGACAAACTCGCTCTACCAGCGCATTCCAGTTCCGACAACAGCGCAGCCGGGCGGATTTTCGCCGGTACCTTGACTGTGTCCAAGATCACAGTTCCACCCAAGGGGAAACCGACATGCACGTAATGGTTCGCTCGTATCTCACGACGGGGGTGGCGTTCGTCGGCGCCGGCGCCATCGCGATCACTCCTGTCCAACCCATCACGCCGGCGCTGCAACCCGTCGCGGCGCCGGCCGCCGTGGTGGTTTCCTCGGCGCCGGTGGAACTCGCCGCGCTGGTGAATCCGATCGTGTTGTGGGCCGAAGCCGTCGGCGAGACGGCCGGCAATGTCGGATCGCTGGCAACCAACGTCCTGCAGGACCCCGCGCCGATCCTGGAAGCGTTCCTGCGCAATCAGTTCGCCGCCGGGTCAACCCTGGTGGAAGTCCTGGTTCCGTTCGCCAAGGATCTGATCACCGGCTTCGCCAAGGTGCCGCAGAACACCGTGACCGCCGTCCGGAACATCCTCCGCGGCGATATCTTCCAGGGCATCGGTGAGCTGGCCACCGTCCTGATCACGCCGATCGCCGGCGCCATGTTCCCGCTGCTGTTCTCCGGGGGACTCGACAAGATCACCGCCATCCTGCAGAACCCGTTCGAGAACATCTCCCGCGTCATCGGCAGAGTCGTCAGCGCCCAGACGCTGATCGGGGTGGGCCTGCCGCTGCTGACCGATCTGATCGCGCCGATCCTGCAGGTCGGGGCGACCGCCCAAGCCGTCTTCGACGGCCTCAAGGCCCGGAATCTGGAGGCCGTGATCAATGCGATCATCAGCTTCCCCTCGGACCTGTTCAACACCGTCCTCAACGGCAGTTCCAACCCGATGATCGGCAATGGCGGTCTGCTCGGCCCGAACGGTCTGCTCGCCGGCCTGCTCGGTTTGCGCAAGGGCGTCGCGGACGTGATCGAACCCGCGCCCGCCACTCCCCAGCATCCGCCCGCCCCGCCCGCACTGGTGGCTGCCGGTTCGTTCGCGGGCGCATCGGCACCGCCGGTGGATGACGTGCCCGACGCCGGGGCCTACCGGGTCAACGTGAGTCTCGACTCCGGCCCCGAGGGCGATCGGGCGGCCGAGGGTGCCCTCGTCGTCGGCGAGGTCGTCGACAAGGTCACCGACGAGGGTGTCAAGGATGAGGTCGTCGAGGATGACGTCACGCCGCCTGCCGACGAGGAGGAAGCTCCGGCTCCCGCCGAGGAAGAGGACGAAGCGAGGGCGACGCTGACCGAATCCGAGGACGCCGACGACGCGGCCGATGGCAATGACACGGCCGAAGGCAACGGCGCGGGCGGCAATACAGCCGGCGAGGGCAACGCCACCGACGACGGCGTCACCGACGACGGCGGCGGCGAGGAGAACGCCTCGAACGACAACGCCGGCAGCGAGTAGGCCGGTCTCCGGGAAGAAGGCACGACCCGCACATCGAGGGCCCCTCCTGCGTCCGACAGGAGGGGCCCTCGCCATGTCCCAGAAACCACAGAAGTCACATCAGCCACAGCGTGGCGCACCGGAAACCGGCCGACGCTCTCCTAGTCTGCACAGACGATGGCTTCCTTCGTTTCGCTGCGCCGAGTGGCTTGTGCGGTCACCGCGGCCTTGATGCTGACCGGCACGACGCTGGTCGCGGCGCCGACGGCCGGGGCCGACCCGGCTCCGGATCCCTGCCCGTACCGGGTCGTGACACCACCCGCGGTGGACGATTCGGAGGTGCCCAAGTCCGGGCCGCCCCCGCAGCCGCTCCCGGTGCCGGCGACCCCGCCGGGCGGCGAGGCGATGAGTGGATGCGGCCTCATCACCGCGCCCGACACCCCGCCGGTCCCCGGTGATGTGTCCGCCGAGGCGTGGTTGATCGCCGACCTCGACACCGGCGACGTCATCGCCGCCAAGGATCCACACGGCCGGCACCGCCCGGCCAGCATCATCAAGGTACTGACCGCGATGCAGTCCATCCAGGAGCTGCCGATCAACCGCATGGTCACCGGCAGCGAGGCCGACGAACGCGCCGAGGGCAGCAGCGTCGGGGTGAAGAACGGCGAGCGCTACACGGTCAATGATCTGCTGCACGGCCTGATGATGGTCTCCGGCAACGACGCCGCGCACGCCCTGGCCGCCCAACTCGGTGGGATGGACACCGCGCTGCAGAAGATCAACAATCTCGCCCGCAAGCTCGGCGCCCGTGACACCCGCGCGGCCACCCCCTCCGGCCTGGACGGCCCCGGCATGAGCACCTCGGCCTACGACATCGGCCTGTTCTACCGATTCGCCTGGCAGAACGAGACTTTCGCCAGGATCGTGGCCTCCCAGACGTACAACTGGCCGACCTACGAGCTGGAGAACGACAACAGGCTGCTCTCCAACTACCCGGGCGCGCTCGGCGGTAAGACCGGCTACACCGACGATGCCGGGCAGACCTTCGTCGGCGCCGCCGAGCGGGACGGCCGCCGCCTCGTCGCGGTGTTGCTCAAGGGCACCCGGGTCCCGATCGCGCCGTGGGAACAGGCCGCCCGACTGCTGGACTACGGCTTCGCCACCCCGCCGGGCACCAAGGTGGGCACCCTGGTCGAACCCGACCCGTCGCTGGTCGCCCCGGAGCCCAAGGCGGCACCGGACCCGGCCGCGGTGGCCGCGACCGCCCTGCCGAGCGCCGATGCGCTCCCGGTGCGTGTCGGTGTCGGGTTCGTCGGCGCCGTGATCGTCTTCGCGCTGATCATGGCGGCGCGGTCGATGAACCGGCAGCGGGCCTGAATCAGCGACCGGCCCAGCGCCCCAACAGCTCCGCGGCACCCTCGCACAGTTCTGCGACGACGTCGGCCGCGTCGCTCTGGCGGTGCAGCCGACCGACGCCCTGCCCGGCGTTGACCGGGGACCCGCGCAGCACCCGCTCCGGGATGTCGGCGGGCCAACGGTATCCGGCCGCGATGTCGTGTTCGGAGGTCAGCTCGGTCTGCGTCCCCGCCAACAGTTCGGCGCGGGCATCGCCGGCGGTCAGCGCCTCGGTGCAGGCGGCGAACGCGGTCCCCACCCAGGCCCCGGCCGCGCCGGCCGCCAGCACCGCGGCCAGCGCCCGCGCCGAGCCGATGCCACCGGCGGCCAGCACCGGCACCTGCACCGCGTCGAGCACGTCGGCCAGCAGCGGCAGGGTGCCCATCGCCGGCCTGCCGTGTCCCCCGGCCTCGGCGCCGCGGGCCACCACTACGTCGACGCCCGCACCGGTGGCCCGGCGTGCGCTCTCGACGTCGGGCACCTGGGCCGCCACCGGCACCCCGGCGTCGTGGGCGCGGGCCACCCAGCCCCAGTCGTCACCGAAGCTCACGCTCAGCAGCCGCGGCCGGGCCGCCAGCGCGACCTCGAGGAGTTCGGGCCGCTCGGTCATCACCCAGTGCACCAGGCCGATCCCGAAGACACCGTCGGGCTCGGCCAGTTCGGCCAGCTCCCGGCGCAGCGCCTCGGGGGTGGCCGCGCTGCCCATCCCGATCATGCCCAGCCCGCCGGCCCGGGTGACCGCGGTGGCCAGCCGTCCGCCCGCGGCCCCGCCCATCGGGGCGTTCACCACCGGCACCCGGATCCCGACCTCAGCGCACCACGGCGTCGACAACCACATGGCCGGCGACGCTACCCCTTTGCTACCGTCGGCTTGTCACCATCTGACACCGGACGAGGCGGCACCGTACCCGGCCAGCGACAAGACGGAGCCTTGGAGGTGTGCCGTGGCGTGGCTGATTCTGGTGGTCTCGGGCGTGCTGGAAGCCGTCTGGGCGACCGCGCTGGGCCGGTCGGCAGGCTTCAGCAAGCTGGGTCCGTCGGTCGTGTTCGGGGTGGCGGTGGTGCTGTCGATGATCGGGCTGGCCTATGCGATGCGCACCCTGCCGGTCGGGACCAGCTACGCCGTCTGGGTGGGCATCGGGGCGTCACTCACGGTGGCCTACGCGATGTTCACCGGCTCGGAGACCACTTCGGTGATCAAGGTGTTGTTGCTCCTGGGCATCGTCGGCTGTGTGGTCGGCCTCAAGCTGATCACGCACTAACGCCGGGAGCGCAGCAGCCGGGACAGACCGAATCCGCCGATCGCGCCGGCCGCGAAACCGGCCACCGCACCGGGCATCCCGATACCGTCGCGGACCTGGATCCGCGGGCTGATCCGGACCGGCCCGGGCGGGTCGACCGGCAAGGCGGCCAGGTTCTCGGGGGCGGTGGCCGCCCAGGCGGTGGCGAACAGGATCAGCCGGGCGGTGATGTAGGCGAAGACCATCAGGCCCAGCACCGGGCCGAACGTCGCACCCGCCGGACCGGTCAGCACCGACTGCAGGTAGATCGAGGCGACCTGTTTGAAGATCTCGAAACCGATCGCTGCGAGCAGGCCCGCCCGCAGCGAGCTGCGGAAGCTGACCGACTCCCGGGGCAGCCGGGCGATGATCCAGGTGAACAGCATCCAGGAAATCAGCAGCGACATCACCCAGGACGCGATCTGCAGCCCGACGCCCAGTCCGGGGGCATCGGGCATGCCGATCCAGTTCAGCACCGCCGTCATTGCCGACTGTTTGCTCAGCGCGGTCAGACCGATGGTCAGGGTCATCGCCACGAACGCCGACAGCAGCGCCAGCAGGTCGCTCAGCTTGGTGGCCACGAAGCCCTTGGGCTCGTGCCGCTGCTCCCACATCTGGCTCAGCGCCTCGCGCAGATTGGCCATCCAGCCCAAACCGGCCCAGGCCGCGGTGGCCAGGCCGATCAGGCCGACGGTGCCGCGGGAATCGATTGCCGAGTCCATCAGGTCCACCAGCTGGGAGCCGAGGTCACCCGAGACCGCCGAGCGGATCCGGCCCTCCAGCTCGACCATCAGTTCGGGCTGGTTGGCCAGCACGAAACCGCCGACCGAGAAACCGACCATGAGCAGCGGGAACAGCGCAAAGATGGTGAAGTAGGTGATGCCGGCGGCGTAGAAGTCGCCCTTGCTGTCGTTGTACCGCTGCTGGGCCCGCATGGCCCGGTCGAACCACCCGAAGCGGCTGCGTAACCGGTCCATCACGCCGGGTTTGTCCGGGTCGGACGTGGCTGTCGACACCGCCTCGCGGTCGGCCATGGGCACCCCTTTCGGGCGGTCAGAGCGTCGGCGGCAAGAATCCCATGCGGTCGTATACCCGCTTCAAGGTCACCGAAGCCACCTCGTTGGCCCGCGCGGCGCCCTTGGCCAGCACCGACTGCAGTTCGGCCGGGTCGGCGAGCAGCTCATCGACCCGCTCCTTGATGGGGGTGACGAACTCGACCACAGCGTCCGCGGTCTCGGTCTTCAGGTCGCCGTACCCGCGCCCGGCGTAGCCGGCGACCAGGGTGTCGATGTCGGTGCCGGTGACCGCGGACTGGATCGTCAGCAGGTTGGACACGCCGGGCTTGGCCTCACGGTCGAAACGGATCTCGCGCTCGCTGTCGGTGACCGCCGACCGGATCTTCTTGGCGGTCTTCTTGGGATCGTCGAGCAGGCTGATCAGTCCGGCGTCGGTGGCGGCGGACTTGCTCATCTTCGCCGTCGGGTCCTGCAGGTCGTAGATCTTGGCGGTGGCCTTGGGGATGATCGCCTCGGGCACCACGAAGGTGTCCGGGAAGCGGGAGTTGATCCGCTCGGCCAGATCCCGGGACAGTTCGAGGTGCTGACGCTGGTCCTCACCGACCGGGACGAGATCGGTGTCGTAGAGCAGGATGTCGGCGGCCATCAGCACCGGGTAGGTGAACAGGCCGACGGTCGTCCCCTCGGCGCCCTGCTTCTGCGATTTGTCCTTGAACTGTGTCATCCGGGACGCCTGCCCGAACCCCGCGAAACAGCCCAGCACCCAGGCCAACTCGGCGTGCGCCGGGACATGGCTCTGCACGAAGACGGTGGCCTTGGCCGGGTCGACGCCGAGCGCGAGGTACTGCGCGGCGGTCACCAGGGTGCGTCGGCGCAACACCGCGGGGTCCTGCGGGACGGTGATGGCGTGCAGGTCGACGACGCAGAAATAGGCGTCGTAGCCGTGCTGCAGGCTCACCCATTGGTTGACCGCGCCGAGGGCGTTGCCGAGGTGCAGGGAGTCGGATGTGGGCTGCGCGCCGGAGAACACGACCTGGCGGTCGGCGCTGCTGGAGTCACTCATGATGGATTGATTTTGTCATGCGCTGTTTTCCGGCCTCGCCACGCTATTATCTACGCCACCGTCAATAAATAGGGGATGCGCGTGCACCGAGCTCTGGCCACCCTGCTCACCGTCTTCACCACCGGGCTCGCCGCCGGGTTCGGCATCCCGGTCGGGCAGGCTGCCCCACCGACGGGCCGCACCGTGGTCATCGTGTCCGGCGGCAACGCCGTCAGCCCGTTCACCACACCCACCCAGGCCTGCGGCACCGGACTGGCCGCCGGGAACACCGACACCGCGCTGCGCGAACATCTGCTGGCACAGGGGCACACGGTGTACACCTCCCCCGCGATGGCCGGGCGCGGGCCGGTGACCGACCAGGACGGGTTCGGGGCGTTCGGCGACTGCCCGATCACGTTGCCGGACAACATGACCGTGGACTCCACCGGCAGCATCGACACCGCCGGTGAGCGGCTGGCCCGGTTCCTGACCTACCTGCACGAGCAGCACGGCGCCGGCGAGATCGACATCGTCGGACACTCGATGGGCGGGCTGTACTCGCGGTCGGCGATCCGGGTGCTGCAGGGCCTCGGGTCACCGATCCGGATCCGGTCGCTGATCACCATCGGCACCCCCTGGCAGGGCAGCTACCTGTCCGACTACGCGCACGGGCTGACCCCGAAGTCGGCCTGCCTGGGCGACGCGTTCTGCGAGACCGCGATGGACGACCTCAAGGCCGAGGTCGAGCGACTGGTGGCCGGGTCGGGCCGTGAGGTCAACCAGGCCTACCTGATGGGGCTCGGCGGCTGGAACGAGTTCCAGGCCGGGGTCCTCGACGAGATCCCGGTGACGCTGATCGGCGGGAACCGCTTCACCGCACCGGCGGGCGCCGGCCCGGTGAACCCGAGTGTGTGGCCCAATGACGGGATCGTGGCGCTGTCCAGCGCCCTGGCCGTCGACGTCAGCGACCGGGTATTGCCGCACCGGCGCTGCCTGACCTTCGACGACACCCACAGCATCTTCGTGTCCGATCTGGCCGGACTGCCGTGGGACACCGGGATCACCTGGGATCCAAGGGTTCTGGCGGCAGTCGACGCCGCCGTCAACGATCCGGCCGGTGCGACCGGGCCATGTCCGGTCAGCTGAACTCGACGTTGACCGGGGCGTGATCCGACCAGCGCAGGGCGTACAGCTCGGCCCGGTCCACATTCGCCGACACCGCGCGGGCCGCCAACCCCGGGCTGGCCAGGTGGTAGTCGATGCGCCAGCCGGCGTCGTTGTCGAAGGCCTTGCCACGCCAGGACCACCAGCTGTACGGGCCGCCCTCGACGTCCGGGTGCAGCCGGCGGACCACGTCCACCCAGCCGGTCCCCATCAGATCGGTCAGCCACTGCCGTTCGCCGGGCAGGAAGCCGGCCTTCTTGACGTTGCCCTTCCAGTTCTTGATGTCGCGTTCGGTGTGCGCGATGTTCCAGTCCCCGCAGAGCACGGTGTCACCACCGGTGGCCAGCAGGTCGGCCATCCGCGCCTGCACCGCGGCCATGAAACGTTCCTTCTCCAGCTGCCGGTCGGTCTCGGCCTCACCGGTCGGCAGGTACACGCTGGCCACCGTGAGACCGGCGGTGTCGACCTCGATGTAGCGGCCGTGCGTGGCGAATTCCTCGGCGCCCGAACCGATCCGGACCGCGTCGAACGGGGTGCGCGACAGCACGGCGACACCGTTGCGACCCTTCACGTGCGGGGCGGCCGCGGCCAGGTGCCAGCCGTCGGCCAGCGCGGGTGCAAGAGCATCGGCGAGCTGATCGTCGTCGGCGCGGGTCTCCTGCAGACAGACGATGTCCGCCGAGCTCTCCTTCAGCCACGGGAGCAGTCCGAGGTTCTCCGTGGACCGCTGTTTGACCGCTGCGCGGATGCCGTTGACGTTGACGGTGGTGACGATCACGGAGCACGACCCTAGCCGAACCCGCGGACATGCGGGCCTTGCAGTACCGCCGGTACCGCCATACTGTCGGGCAGATGACCCAACGTGCACCCATTCACCGCGGGGCGGGTGAACCGGTTCTCATGCTGCATCCGTTCCTGTGCTCACAGAACGTGTGGCGGACAGTGGCCGACCAACTGGCCGACACCGACCGATTCGAGGTACTGGCCCCCACCATGGTCGGTCACCATGGGGGTGCCCGGTCCGGTACCTGGATGCTGGACACCGCCACCCTGGTCGACGACGTCGAACGCAGGATGGACCAGATCGGCTGGGGCACAGCGCATATCGTCGGGAACTCACTGGGCGGCTGGGTCGCCTTCGAACTGGAGCGCCGGGGCCGTGCCCGCACCCTGACCGCCATCGCGCCCGCGGGCGGATGGGCCAGGCACTCCCCCACCAAGTACGAGACGGTGCTGAAGTTCCTACTCGGCGGCCCGGTCCTGGCCGCGGCCCGGCTGATCGGCCCGCGCATCCTGGACCTGCCGTT
This sequence comes from Mycolicibacterium aurum, assembly GCA_900078775.1. Lineage (GTDB taxonomy): Bacteria > Actinomycetota > Actinomycetes > Mycobacteriales > Mycobacteriaceae > Mycobacterium > Mycobacterium aurum_A. Next base: position 298,664 of record LT549889.1, on the reverse strand, counting down.
CGCCACCCGGATCGCCACACTGCCGGTCAGCGGTCCCGCCGACGGCCCGAGCCGCGCGGATCTGGTCGACCTGGTCGCCGACGCCACGCACTGCACGGCCTACGTGCAGCTGCTGATGAAGACGCTGCGGCTGCCCGGGCTGCTAGAACTGGCCGAGGTCGCCGCACCCACCCACCTGGTGTTGTGTGAGAAGGACCGGGTCTTTCCCAGTCCGCGCGGAACCAGGTACTTCATCGAGCATCTGCCGACGCACGCCACGGTCACCCGGCTGCCAGGCCTCGGGCACATCCCGATGCTGGAGGCGCCCGGGGTGATCACCGAGGTGATCGGCGACTTCGTCGACGAGCACACCGCCCCCAAGCGCCAGGCACCGCCGGCGGGATAACACGATTTCGGGCGGACAAGGCGATACAGAAGGTAGTACTACCGGCAGTACCGCCCGCAACGTAGTACTGCGGGCAGTACTACGTTGCGAGACCCGATGTGCCTTCCTGCGGCCCGCCCGGGCGCACCACAGGAAATTCGCCCTAGCTCTTGGCCTGCTCCAGCGCGGAGTTGAACGTCTTGGACGGACGCATGACGGCCGCGGTCTTCTCCGGATCCGGGTAGTAGTACCCGCCGATGTCCGCCCGCGCGCCCTGCACCGCGTTCAACTCGGAGACGATGGTCTCCTCGTTCTCGGCCAGCTTCTTGGCCAGCGGAGCGAAGTGCTCGGCCAATTCCTTGTCCTCGGACTGCGCGGCGAGCGCCTGCGCCCAGTACAGCGACAGGTAGAACTGGCTGCCCCGGTTGTCCAGCTCACCGGTCTTACGCGACGGAGACTTGTTCTCGTCCAACAGCTTTCCGACGGCGGCGTCCAGCGTGTCGGCGAGCACCTTGGCCTTGGCGTTGTCGGTCTTGTTGCCCAGATCCTCCAGGCTGGCACCGATGGCGAGGAACTCGCCGAGCGAATCCCAGCGCAGGTGGTTCTCCTCCACCAACTGGCTGACGTGCTTGGGCGCCGAGCCGCCCGCGCCGGTCTCGTACATGCCGCCGCCGGCCATCAGCGGGACGATCGAGAGCATCTTGGCGCTGGTACCCAACTCCAGGATCGGGAACAGGTCGGTGAGGTAGTCACGCAGGATGTTGCCGGTGGCCGAGATGGTGTCCTGGCCGCGGATCAGCCGCTCCAGCGTGTACCGCATGGCCCACACCTGGGGCAGGATGGTGATCTCCAGGCCCTCGGTGTCGTGTTCCTTGAGGTAGGCCTTGACCTTCTTACGCAGCTCGTTCTCGTGCGGGCGCTCATCGTCCAGCCAGAACACCACCGGCATGCCGGACAGCCGGGCGCGGTTGACGGCCAGCTTGACCCAGTCCCGGATCGGGGCGTCCTTGACGATCGGCATGCGCCAGATGTCGCCCTCCTCGACGCTCTGGCTCAGCAGCACCTCATTGGTGTCGTTGTCGACGATCCGGGCGAACCCGGCCTCCGGGATCTCGAAGGTCTTGTCGTGGCTGCCGTACTCCTCGGCCTTCTGCGCCATCAGGCCGACGTTGGGGACGGTGCCCATGGTGGTCGGGTCGAACTGGCCGTGCGTCTTGCAGAAGTTGATGACCTCTTGGTACATCCGGGAGAACGTCGACTCCGGATTGACGGCCTTGGTGTCCTTGGTGCGGCCGTCGGCGCCGTACATCTTGCCGCCGAGCCGGATCATGGCCGGCATCGAGGCGTCGACGATGACGTCGGACGGCGAGTGGAAGTTCGAGATGCCCTTGGCCGAATCCACCATGGCCAGCTCCGGCCTGTGCTCGTGGCAGGCATGCAGATCGTTGATGATCTCCTCGCGCTGCGAGGCGGGCAGCGCCTCGATCTTGTCGTACAGATCGGACAGGCCGTTGTTGACGTTGACGCCGAGCTCGTCGAAGAGCTTGCCGTGCTTGGCGAACGCATCCTTGTAGAACACCTTCACCGCGTGCCCGAACACGATGGGGTGGCTGACCTTCATCATGGTCGCCTTGACGTGCAGCGAGAACATCACGCCGGTCTTGTAGGCGTCTTCGATCTGCTCCTCGTAGAACTGGATCAACGCCTTCTTGGACATGTACATGCTGTCGATGACGTCGCCGGCATCGAGCTGGACCTCGGGCTTGAGCACGATCGTCGGGCCCGCCGCGGTGACCAGCTCCATCCGCACGTTGCGGGCCTTGTCCAGGGTCATCGACTTCTCACCGTGGTAGAAGTCGCCGGTCTTCATGGTCGCGACGTGGGTACGCGAAGCCTGCGACCACTCCCCCATGCTGTGCGGGTGCTTGCGGGCGTACTCCTTGACCGCCCTGGGCGCACGGCGGTCCGAATTCCCCTCGCGCAGCACCGGGTTCACCGCGCTGCCCAGGATCTTGCCGTAGCGCTGACGGACCTCTTTTTCCTCGTCGGTCTTGGGGTCGCCCGGGAAGTCGGGAAGGTCGTAGCCCTTGGCCTTGAGTTCCTTGATGGCGGCCAACAGCTGCGGCACCGAGGCGCTGATGTTGGGCAGCTTGATGATGTTGGCCGACGGATCCTGGGTCAGCGCGCCGAGCTCGCCCAGGTTGTCGGGGACCTTCTGCTCGTCGCTCAGGCAGTCGCTGAACTCGGCCAGGATGCGGGCGGCGACGGAGATGTCGCTGGTCTTCACATCGATGCCGGCGGCTCCGGCGAAGGTCTGGATGATCGGCAGGAAGGCATAGGTCGCCAGCAGCGGTGCCTCGTCGGTCAGTGTGTAGATGATGGTCGGCTGCTCGGCGGTCATAAGGATCTCTCTCCCGGCCTCAATGTCGGTCAGTTGCAGCGGAAATCGGCCCCCGCCGGGGTGTCCGACAGCGGCGACTTCCACACCAGTGGGCAGTCCCGGACCGTTCTGATGGCGGTCACAGGGTCTGCCCTCATCGGCAACACTACAAGGACCGTTGTGCGCGTGAGGGCTCAGCTTTGGCTACTGGCCAGTAGGTTTTCCTGCCCGCCGCGACACCGGCGGCAACCAGGTGGCACCAGGTCAGCGTCGTGAGCTAGGCTTTGTCCCGGTCATGAGTGCCAGCATCGAGCCCCGGCTTGCTGGCCGGCAACCCTCCAACCGCGGTGGGGTGCTCCGGGTGAAGACCAGGTTGAGCAGTCGTCGGGATTTTCCCGATCGGCTGTAAGGCAAGCGCGGGTCCGTCGGATCGGACCCCAGGAGACAGGGAAACCTGATGGAGGCCGACCATGCGTTGTTGTCCGTGAACCGATCGCACGTCGCTGTCGTCACCCGATAAGCGATCCGGTACCAGACCACACATCCGACGTTTCAGGAGAAAACCACCCATGAGCACCCCCGATACCGATCCCCAGGCGACCTGGTCGTTCGAGACCAAACAGGTGCACGCCGGCCAGACCCCGGACACCGCGACCAACGCCCGGGCGCTGCCGATCTACCAGACCACCTCCTACACCTTCGACAGCACCGCGCACGCCGCGGCGCTGTTCGGGCTGCAGGAGCCCGGCAACATCTACACCCGCATCGGGAACCCGACCACCGATGTCATCGAGCAGCGGGTGGCCGCGCTCGAGGGCGGTGTCGCGGCGCTCTTCCTGTCCTCCGGGCAGGCCGCCGAGACCTTCGCGATCCTGAATCTCGCCGGCGCCGGGGACCACATCGTGTCCAGCCCCCGGCTGTACGGAGGCACCTACAACCTCTTCCACTACACCCTGCCCAAGCTCGGCATCGAGGTCAGCTTCGTGGACAACCCCGACGACCCGGACAGCTGGCGGGCCGCGGTGCGCCCGAACACCAAGGCGTTCTTCGCCGAGACCATCTCCAATCCCCAGATCGACATCCTCGACATCCCGACCGTCGCCGGCGTCGCGCACGACAACGGCGTCCCGCTGATCGTCGACAACACCATCGCCACCCCGTACCTGATCCAGCCGATCGCGCACGGCGCCGACATCGTCGTGCACTCGGCGACCAAGTACCTGGGCGGCCACGGTTCGGCGATCGCCGGTGTCATCGTCGACGGCGGCAACTTCGACTGGACCGCCAGCGGCCGGTTCCCCGGTTTCACCGAGCCGGACCCGAGCTACCACGGGGTGGTGTTCGCCGAACTCGGCCCGCCGGCCTACGCGCTCAAGGCCCGGGTGCAGCTGCTGCGTGACCTGGGGAGCGCCCTTGCACCGTTCAATGCCTTCCTCATCGCCCAGGGCCTGGAGACGTTGTCGCTGCGCGTCGAGCGGCACGTGTCCAACGCGCTCAAGGTCGCCGAATTCCTGTCCGGCCGCGACGAGGTCGTCTCGGTGAACTACGCCGGCCTGCCCACCTCCCCGTGGTACGAGCTGGGCCGCAAGATCGCCCCGAAGGGCACCGGCGCGGTGCTGGCCTTCGAGCTGGCCGGCGGAATCGAAGCCGGCAAGGCCTTCGTCGACGCGCTGACCCTGCACAGCCACGTCGCCAACATCGGTGACGTCCGCTCGCTGGTGATCCACCCGGCCTCGACCACCCACGCCCAGCTGAGCCCCGAGGAGCAGCTCAGCACCGGTGTCACCCCGGGTCTGATCCGGCTGGCGGTCGGTATCGAGGGCATCGAGGACATCCTGGCCGACCTGGAGCAGGGCTTCGCCGCGGCGCGGGCCTTCGCCGGCAGCGGGCAGACGGTCGAGTCGGTCTGAGAGCAGCCGTGACGACATTCGACATACTGACCGACGTGCCCTCGACGCTGCCCGCAGAAGGTGAGATCGGCGTCGTCGACATCGGCGCCCTGACGCTGGAGAGCGGCGTGGTGATCGACCAGGTGTCCATCGCGTTCCAGCGCTGGGGTGAGCTGTCCCCCGAACGTGACAACGTCGTCATGGTGCTGCACGCCCTCACCGGCGACTCCCACATCACCGGCCCGGCCGGCCCCGACCATCCGACCCCGGGTTGGTGGGACGGGGTGGCCGGTCCCGGCGCGACCATCGACACCGACCGTTGGTGCGCCATCGCCACCAACGCCCTCGGCGGCTGCCGCGGCTCGACCGGGCCCAGTTCGATCGCACCGGACGGAAAGCCTTGGGGCTCAAGGTTCCCCGCCATCACCATCCGCGATCAGGTCAATGCCGACCTGGCCGCGCTGGCCAAGCTGGGCATCACCGGAGTCGCCGCGGTGATCGGCGGTTCGATGGGCGGGGCCCGCGCGCTGGAGTGGATCGTCGGGCACCCCGACACCGTGCGCGCCGGGTTGGTCCTGGCAGTCGGGGCGCGCGCGACTGCCGACCAGATCGGCACCCAGAGCACCCAGGTCGCCGCGATCAAGGCCGACCCGGACTGGAACGGCGGGGACTACTACGGCACCGGGCGCACCCCGGCGGCCGGTCTGGAGATCGCCCGCCGGATCGCCCATCTGACCTACCGCGGTGAGGCCGAACTGGATTCGCGGTTCGCCAACACCGCCCAGGGCGACGAGGACCCGACCAACGGCGGCCGCTACGCGGTGCAGAGCTACCTGGAGCACCAGGGCGGCAAGCTGGTCTCCCGCTTCGACGCGGGCACCTACGTCGCCCTGACCGACGCGCTGAGCAGTCATGACGTCGGTCGCGGGCGCGGCGGCGTGGCCGCGGCCCTGACGAGCTGCCCGGTGCCGGTCGTGGTGGGCGGTATCACCTCCGACCGGCTCTACCCGCTGCGCCAGCAACAGGAACTGGCCGATCTGCTGCCCGGCTGTGCCGAACTCAGCATCGTGGACTCGATCTACGGCCACGACGGGTTCCTGGTGGAGACCGACGCGGTGAACCCGTTGATCCGGCAGACCCTGGAGATCGCGTCCCGGTGAGCCAGTCCGATCAACAGCGGTCCCTGTCCTTCGGTGAAGAGGCGGCCGCCTATGAACGCGGCCGGCCGTCCTACCCGCCGGAGGCCATCGACTGGCTGCTGCCGCCGGGCGCCCAGCGGGTGCTGGATCTGGGCGCCGGCACCGGGAAGCTGACCGTCCGACTGGTCGAGCGCGGACTCGACGTGGTGGCGGTGGACCCCATCCCGGAGATGCTCGAGGTGCTCAGCCGATCCCTGCCGCAGACCCCCGCCCTGCTCGGGACCGCCGAGGAGATCCCGTTGCCCGACAACAGCGTCGACGCGGTGGTGGTCGCCCAGGCCTGGCACTGGTTCGACGTGCAACGCGCGACCGCGGAGATCGCCCGGGTACTGCGTCCCGGCGGCCGGCTCGGGCTGGTGTGGAACACCCGCGACGAACGGATGGGCTGGGTCAAAGATCTCGGCAACATCATCGGCCACGAACACGATCCGCTCAACGACGAGGTCACCCTGCCGGCGACGTTCACCGATCTGGAGCGCACCCGCGTCGAGTGGACGAGTTATCTGACCCCGCAGGCGCTCATCGATCTGGTCGCCTCCCGCAGCTACTGCATCACCTCGCCGGCCGCGGTGCGTACCCAGACGCTGGACGAGGTCCGCGAACTGCTGCGCACCCATCCGGCGCTGGCCAACAGCAATGGGCTGGCACTGCCCTACATCACCGTGGGCATTCGGGCGACACTGGCATAATTTCCGCGAGTGTAGATTTCAGCAAACGTATACTCGTCGGTCGAAGTGGGTAGAAGGTCGAAGATCGACGAGAGGCCCGCCCCGATGACGCAGCCCGAGAACGACCGTCTTGCCGAGAGCGGCACCGCCCCGATGGTGCAGATGGCCGCGATGGTGATCGGCGCCGTGTTCCTGTTGGTAGGCGTGGCCGGGTTCATCCCCGGCATCACCACCGGCTCGGACCGCCTGGACTGGGCCGGCCACGACTCCGGCGCCCTGCTGCTGGACATCTTCGCCGTCTCGATACTGCACAACACCGCCCACATCGCGGTCGGGATCGCCGGCCTGGTGCTGGCCCGGGCCGCGGGCACCGCCCGGGCGTACCTACTCGGCGGCGGCGTGCTGTCCACCGCGATCTGGCTGTACGGCGTGCTGATCGATCACCACGGTCCGCTGAACGTGCTACCGGTCAACGGCGCCGCGAACTGGCTGCACCTCGCCATGGCGGCGGCGATGCTGGGCTGCGGCCTGACGCTGGGCGGGATGATGACCCGCTCCGACCCGGTCTGATTCAGGACGTGCCGAGCGGGTCGATGGTCCAGGCGATGTAGAGCACCGTCGCGCTGACCGTCGCGGTGGTGGTGAAATCGATTGTGCGGGAACGGATCGCGAGCAGCCCGGCACGTTCGTCGGACAGCGTCAGCCGCATCACCGCGGCGACGCCGACCGCGATCCCCATCACCAGCGCGCCGCGGCGCCAGTACCCGGCGATCACCAGGACCAGGGCGGCGATCAGGATCAGCCCGACCACCAGGATCGGCCACTGCCCCGCGAACACCTTGCGGGCGAACTCTTTCGGTGTCACCTGTCCGTCACACCAGATCGCGTTCCGCGCGCTCCACCACGTTGGTCAGCAGGAACGCCCGGGTCAACGGGCCCACCCCACCGGGGTTCGGCGAGACGTGCCCAGCCACATCCCACACGTCCGGGGCCACGTCGCCGGTGAGCTTGCCCTCCACCCGGCTGACGCCGACGTCGACGACGGCCGCGCCCGGCTTCACCATGTCGGCGGTCACCATATAGGGCACGCCGACCGCGGCGACGATGATGTCGGCCTGGCGGGTCAGCTCGGCGAGATTACGGGTTCCGGTGTGGCACAGCGTCACCGTGGCGTTCTCCGAACGGCGGGTCAACAGCAGCCCGAGCGGCCTGCCGACCGTGACACCGCGGCCGATCACCACCACGTGCGCACCGGCGATGGGAACGTCGAAGCGACGCAACAGATGCACAATGCCACGCGGTGTGCAGGGCAGCGCCGCCTCCTTACCGAGCACCAGCCGACCCAGATTGGTCGGGTGCAGCCCGTCGGCGTCCTTGTCCGGGTCGATCCGCTCCAGGGCGGCGTTCTCGTCCAGATGCTTGGGCAGCGGCAACTGCACGATGTAACCGGTGCAGTCGGGGTTGGCGTTGAGCTCGTCGATGGTCTCGTCGAGCTGTTCGGCGGTGATGTCGGCCGGCAGGTCCCGGCGGATCGAGGTGATGCCCACCTTCGCGCAGTCGGCGTGCTTGCCGCGCACATAGGCCTGCGAACCCGGGTCGTCGCCGACCAGGATGGTGCCCAGCCCGGGCGTACGGCCCGCCGCCGTCAATTTCGCCACCCGATCCTTGAGATCGCTCAAGATCTCGTCTCGGGTGGCCTTACCGTCGAGTGTGCTCGCTCCCACGTGGAACATCATTCCACCCGCATGGCAGGCTACCGACCTATGAACACACAGCCGAAAGTGTTCACCGATGTGTTTGGCGAGGCCAAGCTCGGCCCGGTGACGCTGCGAAACCGCATCATCAAAGCCGCGACCTTCGAGGCGTCCACCCCGAACGCACTGGTCACGGATGATCTGATCAAGTACCACCAGCTGCCCGCGGCCGGTGGCGTGGGTATGACGACGGTCGCTTACTGCGCGGTGGCGCCGGGCGGCCGCACCGACGGCTGGCAGCTGTGGATGCGTCCGGAGGCGGTGCCCGGGCTGGTCAAGCTCACCGAGGCGGTGCACGCCGAGGGCGCGGCCATCAGCGCCCAGATCGGGCACGCCGGCCCGGTCGCCAACTCGCGGACCAACAAGGCCAAGGCGCTGGCGCCGGTGCGGTTCTTCAACCCGCTGTCCATGCGCTTCGCCAAGAAGGCCTCCGCCGAGGACATCCGCGAGGTCACCGAGGCGCATGCGAACGCCGCCCGGCTGGCCATCGACTCCGGGTTCGACGCCGTCGAGATCCACCTCGGCCACAACTACCTGGCCAGCTCGTTCCTGTCCCCGCTGATCAACCAGCGCCGCGACGAGTACGGCGGCTCGCTGGAGAACCGCGCCAAGGTGGCCCGCGGCGTGGTGCGCGCGGTGCGCGACGCGGTGGACACCTACGGCGACAAGAAGATCGCGGTCATCGCCAAACTCACCATGACCGACGGCATCCGCGGCGGCATCCCGGTGCACGAGGCGATGCAGACCGCGAAGTGGCTGGAGGCCGACGGCGGCCTGGACGCCCTGGAACTCACCGCGGGCAGTTCGCTGGTCAACCCGATGTATCTGTTCCACGGGGAGGTCCCACTCAAGGAGTTCGCCGGGGCATTCAAACCGCCGATCAGCTGGGGCATGCGGATGACCGGCCGCAAGTTCCTCCGGGACTACCCGTACCGGGAGGCCTATCTGCTGGATCTGGCCCGCAAGTTCCGCGCCGAGCTGACCATGCCGCTGATCCTGCTCGGCGGCATCACCAACCGCGAGACCATGGACCGGGCGATGGCCGAGGGCTTCGAGTTCGTGGCGATGGGCCGGGCGCTGCTGGCCGAGCCGGACCTGATCAACCGGATCAAGGCCGACGGCGACGCACACACGGTCAAGTCGATCTGCGATCACTGCAACAAGTGCATGCCGACCATCTACAGCCACACCCACTGTGTGTTGACCGGAGCGCCGGACAGCCTCAGCGTGTAGCCATGCAGGTGCGCAACCCGATCGAGGATGCGGCGGTTACCTACCGCTACGTCCGGGTCGGGCTGGTCGCGCTGGTGGTGTTCCTGTTGGTGTCGCTGGGACTGACCTGGGCGCACAGCTGCCCGCAGGGCTCGATCAGCGCGTTCTTCTACACCCGCACGCACGCCGTGTTCGTGGCCGCGCTGTGCGCGATGGGCAGCTGCCTGGTCGCCTACAAGGGCAGCCGGCTCGGTGAGGACGCGCTGCTCAACTTCGCCGGATTCCTGGCCTTCGTGGCGGCGCTGATCCCGACCGGCAGCAGCGGGGTCTGCCAGCCCTGGCTGCCCAGCGTCGCCGACCCGTTCGGCGCGACCGCCAACAACATGGCCGCGCTGTTCGCGGCGGCCGCGGCGGGCACCGGGTTCTATCTGGCTATGCAGCGCTGGCGGCCCCGCCAGCCGGCACCCACCTGCGCCGGCAGTACCTGCTCGGCGGCACCCGATGGGTGGAAGCGGGCCGCCCAGGTGCTCGCCGCGATCGAGCCGTGGCTGCCCAGGGTGCTGTTCGGTCTGGTGCTCACCGGCGGCGCGCTGCTGTTCTGGCCGGCCTTCCGGGACCGGGCGCATGTCATCGCCGCCACCGCGTTGTTCCTGGCCATCACCCTGGTGGCGGTCTATCACGCCTGCTACGCCAAGGCGGCGGCCCGCACCCACCGCGCCCGGTTCTACGCCTGGGTCGCACTGCTGATGCTGCTCACCGTCACGCTGGCCGTCGTCCTGCTGATCGCCGGCGCGTACTACGGCGTCTTCATCGTGGAGGTCCTGCTGATCCTGCTGTTCGGGGTCTTCTGGGGCGTGCAGACCTGGGATGTGTGGGATCTGCGGGACCGCTACCCCGAGGAGGCGGTGCCGGCGCTGGCCGACGCGGTCTGATCGATATCGACCCCGCAACGGTCGGGAAACAACACCCCCGCAGCCAGGCAGGCCGCGCGACGCTACCGATACAGTTGGACGCGATGAGCCGCCCCGGAACGCCCGCCCTGACCGTCAGTTATGAAGGGTCCTCCCGCACCTTCTCCGCAGGCAACGACGTCGTCGTCGGCCGCGATCTGCGGGCCGATGTCCGCATCGCCCACCCGCTGATCTCCCGCGCCCACCTGGTGCTGCGGTTCGATCAGGGCCGGTGGATCGCCATCGACAACGGCAGCCTCAACGGCATGTACGTGCACGGTCAGCGGGTGCCGACCCTGGACATCGCCGACGGCCAGTACGTCAACATCGGTAACCCCGACGGTCCGCAGCTGACCTTCGAGGTGGGCCGCCATCAGGGGTCGGCGGGCAGTCCCCCGCCGACCGCCGCGGTGCCCACCACCGGTGGACGGCAGAGCGCCTCCTGGCCGACCCAGCCAGGCCCACCGCCCGCCCGCCGGCCTGGCCGACCGGTGGCACCCCGTTGCCGCCCGCTCCGCGATACCCGTCCGGGCCGCCGCCGCAGCCGCAGCCGCCCTACCCGACCGGCCAGCAGCCGTACCCGAACGCGCCGTACCCGAGCGCCCCGCGGCCGGCCTATCCGCCGCAGCCGGCGTCGCGGTCGCAGCCGATGTATATCCCGCCGGCCGACCCGGCACAGACCGCGATGGGCCCGACCGCGGTGGCCCGCCCGTCGGAGAACAACCTCGCGACGAGCATGCTCAAGATCCTGCGTCCCGGGAAGGCACCCGATGTGCCGCCGGGCGGGATCAAGATCGGTCGCGCCACCGACAACGACATCGTCATCCCCGACGTGCTGGCCTCCCGGCACCACGCCACCTTGGTCACCGGGCCCGGCGGCACCGAGATCCTCGACAACCGCAGCATCAACGGCACCTTCGTCAACGGTCAGCGGGTCGACGACGCGCTGCTGCGCGAGGGCGACGTGGTCACCATCGGCAACGTCGACCTGGTGTTCAGCGGTGGGACTTTGGTCCGCAAGTCCGAGACCCAGGCCGCCACCCGCACCGGTGGTCTGGAGGTCCGCGGCCTGACCTGGACCATCGAGGGCAACAAGACGCTGCTCGACAACATCTCGATCGACGCCCGCCCGGGCACGCTGACCGCGGTGATCGGCCCGTCCGGCGCCGGTAAGTCCACCTTCGCCAAGCAGGTCGCCGGCCTCACCCATCCGACCGACGGCCGGGTGTCCTTCGAGGGCCACGACATCCACGCCGAGTACGCCTCGCTGCGCTCCCGGATCGGCATGGTCCCCCAGGACGATGTGGTGCACGGTCAGCTGACCGTCAAGCAGGCGCTGATGTACGCCGCCGAACTGCGTCTGCCGCCGGATACCACCACCGAGGACCGCGAGCAGGTGGTCCTGCAGGTCCTCGAAGAACTCGAGATGACCAAGCATCTGGAGACCCGGGTGGACAAGCTGTCCGGCGGGCAGCGCAAGCGCGCCTCGGTGGCCCTGGAACTGCTGACCGGGCCGTCGCTGCTGATCCTGGACGAGCCGACCTCCGGCCTGGACCCGGCGCTGGACCGCCAGGTGATGACCATGCTGCGCCAGCTCGCCGACGCGGGCCGGGTGGTGCTGGTGGTGACACACTCGCTGACCTATCTCGACGTGTGCGACCAGGTGCTGCTGCTGGCCCCGGGCGGTAAGACGGCCTTCTACGGGCCGCCCAGCCAGATCGGGCCGGAGCTGGGCACCACCAACTGGGCCGACATCTTCTCCTCGGTCGCCGGTGACCCCGACGATTCGCATCAGCGGTTCCTGGCCCGCAGCGGGCCGCCACCGCAGGCCGAGGCCTCATCCCAACCCGCCGACCTCGGTAAGCCCGCGAAAACCAGTGTGCGGCGGCAGTTCTCCACCATCGCGCGCCGACAGATGCGGTTGATCATCTCCGACCGCGGATATTTCGCCTTCCTGGCGGTGCTGCCGTTCATCATGGGCGTGCTGTCTCTCTCGGTGCCCGGCACCGTCGGCTTCGGTATCCCCGACCCGATGGGCGATGCCCCCAACGAGCCGGGCCAGATGCTGGTGCTGCTCAATGTCGGCGCCATCTTCATGGGCACCGCGCTGACCGTGCGCGATCTGATCGGCGAGCGCGCGATCTTCCGCCGCGAGCAGGCCGTCGGGCTGTCGACCACGGCGTATCTGATGGCCAAGGTCTGCATCTACGCGGTGTTCGCCATCATCCAGTCCTCGATCGTCACGGCGATCGCGGTACTGGGCAAGGGCGGCCCGACGCAGGGCGCGGTGTCGTTCCTGCCGCCGACGGCCGAGCTGTTCCTGGTGATGGCCGCGACCACGGTGACCGCGGCGATGGTCGGTCTGGCGCTCTCGGCGCTGGCGAAGTCCAGTGAGCAGATCATGCCGCTGCTGGTGGTGGCGGTGATGAGTCAGCTGGTGTTCTCCGGCGGAATGATCCCGGTGACCGACCGGCTGGTGCTCGATCAGCTGTCCTGGTTCACCCCGGCCCGTTGGGGTTTCGCGGCCTCGGCCTCGACGGTGGATCTGATCCATCTGGTGCCCGGCCCGTTGACCCCCAAGGATGCGCACTGGGAGCACACCGCGTCGGCCTGGTGGTTCGACATGGGCATGCTGGCGCTGCTGAGCGTGGGCTACCTGAGCTTCGTGCGCTGGAAGATCCGGCTCAAGACAGCCTGATCGGCTGCGATTCGTGGAGTCTTAGCCGTAACCATTCCGGCTAGAACTCCACAAGTCGCCCGCGTTATTCGCCGTGGACGTCGAGTCCGTGCGCGGCCGCGAAGGCCAACCCCTGCTCGATGTTGATGCGCGCGCCACGCACCTTCGCGGTGGTCCAGAACGTCGGGTCGACCCGGGCGCCGCGCAGGTCGGCCTCGTCGAAGCGGGCGTTCTGTACCCGGGCTCCGCTCAGGTCGGCGCGCTGTAGCACCGCCTTGCGTAGGTCCGCCCCCACCAGATTGGCCTCGCGCAGCCGGCAGTCCGACAGGTCGACCGTGCGCAGATCGCATCCGCCGAGCACGCTGAGCGACAGGTCCACCTCGATGAACCGGACCGGCCGCAAACGGGTCTCGGTGAACATCGAGCCCAGCAGGCTGCACTGCCGGAAGGTGCTGTGCGACAGCGCGGCGCGGCGGAAGGTGCAGTTGCGGAACGCCGAGCCCAGGTGCTCGGACTCGGTGAGGTCGACGCCGCTGAAATCGCATTCGTCGAACACCACCCGCTCGGTGCGCAGCCGGCTGAGGTCGTCATCGCGGAAGTCCACGCCGGTGAACTCGCGGTCCACCCAGACCTGATCGGGTTCGGTCATGACGCGGGCAGCGCGGCCAGCGCGTACTCGGACACCGCGATCAGCGCGGCCCGGGCCGACTGCCGGTCGCGGGCGTCCACGGTGACCATCGGGATGTGGTCGGACAGCGCAAGTGCCTGACGCACGGTGGGCAGCGGATACCGCGGTGCCCCGTCGAACTCGTTGATCGCCACGATGAACGGCAGCTTGCGGGCCTCGAAGAAGTCGACGGCGGCGAAGCTGTCCTGCAGCCGGCGCACGTCGACCAGGATGACCGCACCGATGGCGCCCCGGATCAGGTCGTCCCACATGAACCAGAACCGGCGCTGGCCGGGAGTCCCGAACAGATAGAGGACGAGGTCGTCGGCCAGCGTGATCCGCCCGAAGTCCATTGCGACCGTGGTGGTGCTCTTGTGCGGGGTGGCCTCCAGCCCGTCGACCCCGACCGACGCGGTGGTCACCAGCGCCTCGGTGCGCAGCGGCATGATCTCCGAGACCGCGCCGACGAAGGTCGTTTTACCGGAGCCGAAACCACCGGAGATGACGATCTTGGTCGATGCGGACCGGTCAAAGCGCCCGTAGGCCACGCAGAGTCCTTCCGATCAGTTCACGGCGGTCGTCGAGCGAGGCGGTCTCGCCCAGCGTCGTGTGCACCCGAAGATACCCCTGCACGACGAGGTCTCCGATCAGCACACGCGCCACACCGAGCGGCAACTCGAGCCGGCCCGCGATCTCCGCGACGGAGGGACTGTCCTTGGCCAGAGCCAGAATCCGGGACCGCGCATCGCCGCTCGGCCAATGCGGCACCGACCCCGCCGACGTCGGGCTGACCGGGGCTTCCAGCGCCAGTTCGACCGGTGCGGCGGTACGCCCCGCGGTCAGGGTGTAGGGCCGCACCATGTCCGTGACGTCCACCGGATCGGCGGACTCCCACGGGTCGGTCGGCGGCTCCATCACCGGGTCAGCTGTGGTGGCGGGCACGTCGCCCGGTTTGGATGACATTGCCCACCCGCTCCACCAGAATGGCCATCTCGTAACCGATCTGGCCGATATCGCAGGACCGGGTGGCCAGGGTCGCCAGGTTGGATCCGTCACCGACCCGCATCAACAACAGGTAGCCGTTCTCCATCTCCACGACGGACTGCAGTACGTGCCCGCCGGCGAACAACTGGGCCGCGCCGGTGGACAGGCTGGCCAGCCCCGCCGCCACCGCGGCCAGTTGGTCAGCGCGTTCGGTGGGGATGTGCTCGCTGGCGGCCATCAGCAGGCCGTCGGCGGAGACCAGCACGGCGTGCGACACCCCGGCCACCTCGCGGGCGAACTTGGCCACCAACCAATCCAGCGATTCGCGAGTTGATCCCCCGGTCGCGGCGCTCTCCCCTGCCGGTGTACTCATGCGCGGTGCGACCCCCCGTTCTCGCGGGACTGCGAGCGACCGGCCTGCACTCCGCCGAAGTGGCTGCTCAGACTGGCGCGCACGGCGGCCGGGTCCGGCAGCGGGGCGGCCTGCTCTGCGGCCGGTGTCTCGGTGTGCTCGGCGATCTCGCCGGCCCCGGGCACCAGCCGTTCGCCGGGTTTGCGGATCGGCAGCCCCTCCAGTGTGTGTTCGGCGACGGGGGCGTCCTCGGCCTCCGCGGCCGCCGACCAGCCCTGGTCCCATACCGTCTTCCAGTCCAGGTCGGCGGTGGTGCCGAACTCGGTGGGATCGACCAGCCATTCGGACAGCATCTTCTGGTAGATGGCGTCATCGGCCGAGCCGGTGTCCACCGGGGCGGCCGGGACCGCGGCCTCCGGGATTTCACTGGACCTCGGATTGCGTTGCGGCAGGCCGGATGCCGGCGAGACCGCCGCGGCGACAGGTTCGGGCTCGACAGCAGGCGCGGGCCGCGGCGGTGCCGGGGCGAAGGACAGCACGTCGGCCACCGGGGCCGGCGTGAACTCGGTGCGCACCGGCCCGGTGTGCGTTCCGGCGAGCAGTTGCGCGGGCACGTAGACGCCTGCGGTGAGCCCCGAATTCGGTTCGCCGTCAACGGTACTGCGCAGCCGCACCACGAACCCGTGCCGGTCGGCGAGTCTGCCGACCACGAACAGCCCCATGTGCCGGGCGGTGTACGGGTTGACCTCGCCGCCGGATTTGAGCCGGGTGTTGGCCACCCGCAGATCGGCTTCGGCCATCCCGAGGCCGGTGTCACCGACCTCGATGACCAGCGCGCCGTTACCGGTGCGCACCGCCGACACCCGCACCGCCGAGTCCGGGGGTGAGTACCGCAGCCCGTTGTCCATCAGCTCGGCCAGCACGTGCACCAGATCGGCGGCCACCGCCCCGCTGACCTCGCAGTCCGCGACGGTGTCGCTGAGCACCCGGGTGTACTCCTCGACCTCGGAGGCGGCCGCGTTGATGACCGCGGCCACCGGCACCGGTTCGGCGTGCTCACGGGTCACGTTGGTGCCGGCGAGCACCAGCAAATTGGCGCCGTTGCGCCGCATCCGGGCGGCCAGATGATCCAGCCGGAACAGGCTGTCCAGGCGTTGCGGATCCTGCTCGTCGCGTTCGAGTTGGTCGATCAGGGCCAGCTGCTGGTCCACCAGCGACCGGCTGCGCCGGGACAGCGTCTCGTACATGTCGCTGACCTGCAGCTGCAGCCGGGCCTGCTCCGCGGCCAGCAGCACGGCCTGTTCGTGCAACTCGTCGACGGCGTGGGCGACCTGCCCCACCTCCTCGGTGGTGTGCACCGGGATCGGGCGGACCGGGCCCGGGTCTCCCCCGGTGCGGACCTGTTCGAGTTCGCGGACGAGGTCGGTGTGCGCGACCTTCAGCGCGCTGTCGCGCAGCCGGCGCAGCGGCGCGACCAGCGACCGCGCCACCAGCGCCACCACCAACAGCGCCAGCACCAGCAGGGCGACGACGATGACGGCGTCCCGGATGGCCGCGCTGCGACGGTCATCGGCCCGCCCGTCCACCGCGCCGGTCAGCGCGGCCGTGGTGGTGTCGATGAGTTCGCCGGCGATGGTGTCGGTGACCTGGATGGACTCGGTCAATTCCGGGTTGTTCACCAGGACCGCGGCCGGGTTGGCCAGGATCGACATCCGCAGGATGAACTGTTCCTGCAGGGTTTTGGCCTCATCGGAGCCGACGCCGAGAAGCTGGGTCATGCCGAACAGGGTGGACGGTTCGGTACCGGCCACGGTGTTCATCGAGGTGCGCAGTTCGGGTTCGGGGACTTCGCCGCCGAGGTTGATCAACAACTGCTGCATCATCATCTGACCGCGGGCTCCGATGGCGCGGGACAGCCCCAGGGTCTCGGAGCGCAGCTGCGCGTCGTCGACCCGCACCGACCCGGTGACGGCGTCCTCGGCGGTCAGTAGCAGCGGCGCGTAGCTGGTCACCTTGTCGCGCAGACTGATTGAGTTGGCGCTCACCATGTTCACCAGATCCTGCCCGCCCTGCAGGATCACGGCGACACCGTCGCGCACATCGCGCGGGACGTCGGTCTCGTCCAGCCGTTGCTGCAAAGCCGCCCGGCTGTTGTCGAATTCGCCCGGCTGCACGTCGGCGCCGCCGGGTCCGGCGAGCACGGCGGCGTCGAGTGCGGCCATGTACCTTTCGATGGCCGGGACCAGCTGTGCGCGGTCCGCGACGCGCCGCAGATCGTCGGCCTCGGCGAAACCGGAGTAGATGCGCATTCCACCGAAGGTGCCCGCCAGTACCAGCGGCACCAGCACGATGGCGAACACCTTCCAGCCCACCGGCCAGTTCGCCGGCGACCACCGCGACGGCCGTTTCACGGCATGCGCTGCGGCGCTGTCGAACTCGCGGTGCGCAGAGGCGACCGATGATGCGGTGTGCACCGTCATCAGAAACCGCGGATCGTTGTTGGCGCGTCGGTCATATTGCTTCCTGCTTTTGCCCACCATCGGGCCGGTGTGGCACGCCTGGCAATTTGTCGAGTATGGCAGCGCGCGAAAGCGGATACCACACCCCGACACCGACCGGCACACAGTTCGTGACCGTTACGTTGCCCGGCTGTGCCGTTGCGGCAAAAGGGTTTTGACGCGAGCGTCAGTTGATTCAGGCGGGCCGCAGCACCGCCACCAGGAACTCTGAGTCCGCGGAGAACGGCCGCAGATCCCAGGTGGACAACAGTAGATCGGGCACCAACCCGGCCGCGGCGGCGTCGGTGAGGAACTCGCCGTGCGGATAGTCGCGGCCGGCGCCGAACCCGATGACCGTGCGGCCGCCGTCGGCCAGATGGGCCCGCAGCCGCTGCAGCACCCTGCCCCGGGTGCTCGGGGCCAGGAAGGTCATCACATTGCCGGCCGACACGATGACGTCGAAGGGTTCGGTGATTCCGCGCGCGGGCAGATCGAGTTCGGCGAGGTCGCCGACCAGCCAGCGCGGTCCCGGATGGTCCTGTTCGGCGGCCGCGATGAGCGCCGGGTCCACGTCGACGCCGACCACGTCGTGGCCGGCCACGGCGAGGTAGCCGCCCACCCGGCCGGGCCCGCACCCGGCATCCAGAATCCGGGCGCCGCGCGGCACCATCGCATCGATCAGCCGAGCCTCACCGGAAAGGTCCCGGCCCGCACGCTCCATCTCCCGGAAGCGGTCGATGTACCACTGCGAATGGCCCGGATCGGCCGCGACTTTCTGCATCCAGAGGCTCTGCTCGACCATGCACCCATTATCCGCAGGGGATGATGGCCCGGTGTTCAAGGTGATGTTCTTCTCCCCGCGCATTGCGCCCAACACCGGCAACGCGATCAGGATGGTGGCCGCGACCGGGTGTGAACTGCACCTGGTCGAGCCGCTGGGCTTCGACCTGTCCGAGCCCAAACTGCGCCGCGCCGGACTGGACTACCACGACCTGGCGTCGGTGACGGTGCACCCGGACCTCCCCGCCGCTTGGGAAGCCATCGACCCGACCCGGGTGTACGCGTTCACCGCGCACGCCGACCTGTCGTTCGCGGACGTCGAATACCGGCCCGGCGACGTGCTGATGTTCGGCCCCGAACCGACCGGCCTGGACGAGCAGACGCTGGCCGACCCGCACATCACCGCGCAGGTCCGCATCCCGATGCTGGCCGGGCGGCGGTCGTTGAACCTGTCCAACGCCGCGGCGGTGGCCGCCTACGAGGCGTGGCGCCAACAGGGGTTCACCGGCGCGGTGTGAGCCGGCCTACCAGGTGTCCCAGTGCGCGAACTGCTCGGCCGGCAGCCGGTTGGCCTTCTTGAAGTCGGTGCCCTTGGTGTAGGCGATCGGGAACAGTCCGGCCTGCGCGTACTGGTCGAACGGGATGCCCAGCACCTCGGCGGCCTGCTTCTCCCCGTCACCGAGCAGGTGCAGCGTGGTCCATGCCGAGCCCAGCCCGCGGGTGCGCAGCGCCAGCATGAAGCTCCACACCGCCGGCAGCAGCGACCCCCAGTAGGAGGCGCTCAGCCCGGCCGGGGCGCCGTCCGGGCGACCTTCCAGACACGGCACCAGCAGCACCGGTGCCTTCTCGAAGTTGTCGGTGAGGAACTGCGCCGACCCGATCACCCGGTCGATCTGCTCGTCGCGGATGTCGCCGCGCTCCGGCTTGGGTGCGGCGAGGTAGGGGTTGGCGGCGGCGCGGTAGATGTCGGCCAGCGCCTTCTTCTTGGCCGGATCCTCGACGAAAACCCATTGCCACCCTTGCGCATTGGAACCTGTCGGGGCCTGCAGCGCGATGTCGAGGCATTCCAGCAGGACCTCGCGGGGCACCGGCTTGTCGAAGTCGAGTCGCTTGCGCACCGAGCGGGTGGTGGTCAGGACTTCTTCCGCGGTCAGGTTGAGTGTCATACCGCGAGACTACATTCGCGACCATGGCTACAGACCTGACTCCGGAAGTCACCCAACGCCTGACGGCCGACCACTACGGCTGGCTGACCACGGTCGCGAAATCCGGGCTGCCGGTGCCGAAGCTGGTGTGGTTCTACTTCGACGGCGCCGAGATCGTCATCTACACCGCGCCCGGATCGGCGAAGGTGCGCCACGTCCGGGCCCATCCGCAGGTGAGCCTCAACCTCGATTCCGACGGCCGCGGCGGTGGGATCATCGTGCTCGGGGGCGCGGCCCGGGTGGACGCCGAGGACGTCGATCCACGCGACGACGGGCCGTACTGGCAGAAGTACGGCCCGACATCGGATGAGTTCGGGTTGACCGAGTCGATGTCCGACTACGGCACCCGGTTGCGGATCGGCATCGACAAGGTGTGGACGACGGCCGACACCTGAGCCGCCCGGCCCGTCAGTGGCCGGCCGCGGCGATCCACGCCGCCTCCTCTCCGGGTGCGGGCAGCACCCGTCCGCCTTCCACGGCGTAGTGCGCCGGGCTGCTGGTGAAGACCACCAGCACCCGTTCGGCCGGGATGCCGGTGATCCGGGTGGCCGCGGCGGCAACCTCGGTGGCCAGCCGGGTGGTCTCGGTCTCAGGGTGTCCGTCGCGCACCCAGCCGGTGATCAGCAGCGGGCTGGCGGGTTTGGCGTCGGTATAGACCGCGTCGGTGGGCAGTTCGTTGAAGATGACGTTGACGTAGGTGCTGGGCACGTGATTGATCTCGGCGTGGATCCGGGTGATCTCCCCGGCCAGGGTGGCCTTGTCATCGGTGCTGAGCGTGTCCTGTGCCGTGGTGCAGGTGTAGATGGGCATGGCGTGCTCCTTGAATGTGAGTGGGGTGGTGGGAGCTATCCGAGATGCGGCATTTCCTGCTGGGTCGGGACCACCAGGACGGTGGGGCCGTCTGCCGTCAGGGCCTCCTTGAACTCGCGGGCGAGTTCCTCAGTGGTGCTGACGTTCGCGGTCCGGCATCCGAATCCGGTTGCCAGTGAGGCGATGTCGAGTCCGGGCAGATCCAGCGCCGGGACGTTGGGGGTCTCTTCCAGCTCGGCGAAGGACTTCAGGATGGCGTAGGCGCCGTTGCGCAGCACCACGAACACGACCGGCAGCTTGTGCTGGGCGGCGGTCCAGATCGCCTGGACGGAGTACTGGAACGACCCGTCGCCGATGGTGGCGACGATGTGCCGGTCGACCCCGCGCGCACGGTCACCGAGGGCCAGTCCGACGGCGGCCGGGACACCCCAGCCGATGCCGCCGCTGCCGGTGGCGAAGAAGCTCTCCGTCCGGCTGGTGGGCAGCCACTGCAGCAGTTCGGCCAGCGTCGAGGTGGATTCCATGACCACCGCGGCGTCCTCGGGCTTGACGGTGCTCAGGGTGTGGTAGACCTCGTCGGCGGTCAGCGGCTCCGACGGTGCGGAGGTATGCACGGCGCGGTCCCGGTTCAGCGGGGTGGGTGCGGTGCGGCCGACGGGCACGTCGATCATGTCGACCAACTGTTCCAGGGCGATGCGGGGGTCACCGACCAGGCTGTCGCCCACCGGGGCGACGGCGGCCAGGTGCGGGTCGACGGTGATCTGGATGAGTTCGGTGCCCTCGGGCAAGTATTCGCCGGCCACGTACGGGTAGTAGCGGAACACCTGGGCGCCGATGACGACGACGAGGTCGTGTCCGCGCAGGGCCTTGCCGGTCTCGTCGATGGTCAGCGGCAGCGGGCCCGCGTAGAGCGGGTGGGTCTCGGGGAACGAGCACCGGTCACTCAGCGCGCTGCCGTGCACCGGGGCGCCCAGCTTCTCGGCGAAGGCGATGCCGGCGTCCCAGCCCCCGGCCCGGTCCACCTCGGGGCCGAGCACCAGCACCGGGTTCTGGGCGCGGTTGATCCGGTCGGCGAACTCGCGCAGTCGCGCCGTGTCGGGGGCGGTGCGCTCGCTGACGGTGCGCACCACGGCCGGACCGAGGGCGGGCTTCTGCCAGTCGTCGAGCGGGATCGACAGGAACACCGGACCTTTGGGCTCCTGCATGGCGACCGCGTAGGCCTGCATGAAGGCGGCGGGCACGTCTTCGGCACGCACCGGCTCGTAGGACCACTTGACCCACGGCTTGGGCAACTCGGTGGCGTCGGGGTTGTTCAGATAGGGGTCGATGACCGACATCTCGCGGGTCTGCTGGCCGGCAGTGACGATCAGCGGGGTGTTGGCCCGGTAGGCCGCGACCAGGCTGCCCATCGCGTTGCCGGTACCCGCGGCGGTGTGCAGGTTGACCAGGGCCGGCTTGCCGGTGGCCTGCGCGAAGCCGTCGGCCATGGCCAGCGCGGAGGCCTCCTGCAGGGCGAGGACGTAGCTGAAGTCCTCCGGGAAGTCCTGCAGGAAAGTCTCTTCGGTGGAGCCGGGGTTGCCGAACACCGTGGTGATGCCCAGGGTGCGGAGCAGGTCGAAGGTGACGTCTTGGATGGTGGGTTCGGTGGTCATCGGATTCACCAGCTTTCGTGAGTGGGAATGTGCCGGGCCTATCGGCGGTTGCCGATAAGCACTGGTGATGACTCTGGTCCGGTCGCGCGGTGTGAACATCACTGCTCACCGCCAAACACCCCTGCGGTGACCGGCACTTCCCGATGGGGGCTAGCCGGTAGTCACTGGAAGTCCCGGGAGCGTGAGCGCACCTTCAGATCCATCGGGCCCATCCGGTCGGCCAGCACGGTGACCGCACCGGTGGCGTTCTGCACGATGCCGCGGACGATCAGCGCCGGGGCACTCTGCGCCAGCTTGCGGTGCCGCGCCCACACTCCCGGCGCGCACAGCACGTTGACCATGCCGGTCTCGTCTTCCAGATTGACGAAGGTGACGCCCTGGGCCGTCGCCGGACGCTGCCGGTGGGTCACCGCGCCGGCCACCAGGATCCGGGTGCCGTCGGGCACCTTCAGCAGGTCGGCGGCGGGGACGACGCCCATCGCCGCCAGATCCTCACGCAGGAACTGGGTGGGATAGCTGTCCGGGGAGACACCGGTTGCCCACACGTCGGCGGCGGCCAGTTCCAGTTCCGTCATCCCCGGCAGCGACGGGATGTGCGTGGACGATCCCACTCCCGGCAACCGGTCCGGCCGCTCCGCGGCGGCCGCGCCCGCGGCCCACAGCCCCTCGCGCCGGGTGATCCCGAAGCAGCCCAACGCGCCGGCGGTGGCCAGCGCCTCGGTCTGGGGCACCGAAAGTTGTACTCGGGCAGTCAGATCCAGCAGAGATGTGAACGGTCCGCCGGCGATCCGTTCGTCGACGATCCGCTGCGCCAGGTCGTCGCCGATGTTCCGGACACTGCCCAGGCCCATCCGCACGTCCAGCCCGTCGTTCGCACAGGTCGCATGCGCCAGGGAGGCGTTGATGTCCGGTCCGTGCACGGCCACCCCGTGCCGACGGGCGTCGGCGACCAGCGACTGCGGCGAGTAGAAGCCCATCGGCTGGGCCCGCAGCAGCGCCGCGCAGAACACCGCCGGATGGTGCAGCTTGAACCAGGACGAGTAGAACACCAGTGAGGCGAAGCTCAACGAATGACTTTCCGGGAAACCGAAGTTGGCGAAGGCCTCCAGTTTCTCGTAGATCTTCTCAGCGACCGGCCCGGTGATGCCGTGTCGCTCCCGCATGCCCTGGTAGAACCGGTCGCGCAACCGGCGCATCTTCTCCGTCGACCGTTTCGAGCCCATCGCCCGGCGCAGCTGATCCGCCTCGGCCGGGGTGAATCCGGCGCAGTCCACCGCCAGCTGCATCAGCTGTTCCTGGAACAGCGGCACCCCGAGGGTCTTGCGCAGCGCCGGCTCCATCGACGGGTGGTCGTAGACGACCGGCTCGATACCGTTGCGCCGCTTGATGTACGGGTGCACCGACCCGCCCTGGATGGGTCCGGGACGGATCAACGCCACCTCGACCACCAGGTCGTAGAAGATCCGGGGCTTGAGCCGGGGCAGGGTGGCCATCTGGGCCCGGGATTCGACCTGGAACACCCCGACCGAATCGGCGCGCTGCAACATCTCGTAAACCGCCGGTTCGGACAGATCCAGCTTGGACAGGTCCACCTCGATCCCCTTGTGCTCGCGCACCAGGTCGATGGCGTAGTGCAGTGCCGACAGCATGCCCAGGCCGAGCAGATCGAACTTCACCAGACCGATTGCCGCACAGTCGTCTTTGTCCCACTGCAGCACACTGCGGTTCTCCATGCGGGCCCACTCCACCGGGCACACGTCGGCGATCGGGCGGTCACAGATCACCATGCCGCCGGAGTGGATGCCCATGTGCCGGGGCAGGTTGGAGATCTGGGTGGCCAGCTCCACCACCTGCTCGGGGATGTCCTCCACATCGGGTGAGTCGGCCAACCCGTTCCACCGGCTGATCTGTTTGCTCCAGGCGTCCTGCTGGCCCTGCGAAAACCCCAACGCCCGGGCCATGTCCCGGATGGCGCTGCGCCCCCGGTAGGTGATGACGTTGGCGACCTGGGCGGCGTAGTCGCGGCCGTACCGGTCGTAGACGTACTGGATGACGTTCTCGCGCAGGTCCGATTCGATGTCGATGTCGATGTCCGGCGGGCCGTCCCGGGCCGGCGACAGGAACCGCTCGAACAGCAGCTCGTTGGCGATCGGGTCGACGTTGGTGACCTTGAGCGCGTAGCAGACCGCCGAGTTGGCCGCCGATCCCCGGCCCTGGCACAGGATGTCGTGCTCCCGGCAGAACCGGGTGATGTCGTGCACCACCAGGAAGTAACCCGGGAAGTCCAGCTGGTCGATGATCGCCAGTTCGTGTTCGATCTGCGCGTACGCCTTGGGCGCCCGCTCCGGCGGGCCATAGCGTTCCCGGGCACCGTCGCGGACCAGTTGGCGCAGCCAGCTCGATTCGGTGTGCCCGTCCGGCACGTCGAACGGCGGTAACTGCGGGGCGATCAGCGCCAGCCCGAAGGCACACTGCTCCCCCAGATCTGCTGCCGCGGTCACGATGTCAGAGCCGAAGAGCCGGGACATCTCCTCCCCCGACCGTAGATGTGCCCCACCCAGCGGCGCCAGCCAGCCGGCCGCGGCGTCCATCGAATTGCGGGCCCGGATGGCCGCCATCGCCATCGCCAGCCGGCCGCGGGACGGGGCCGCGAAGTGCGCCCCGGTGGTGGCGACCACGTTCACGCCGTAGCGCGGCGCCAGCGCGGCCAGCACCGCGTTGCGTTCGTCGTCGAGCGGGTGGCCGTGATGGGTGAGTTCGACGCTGACCCGATCGGCACCGAACCGGTCCACCAGATCGGCCAGCGCGCGGCCGGCAGCATCCGGACCGCCCTGGGTGAAGGCCTGTTGCACATGGCCTTTGCGGCATCCGGTGAGGATGTGCCAATGCCCGCCGGCGGCCTCGGTCAAGGTGTCGAAGTCGTAGCGGGGTTTACCCTTCTCCCCGCCGGCCAGATGCGCCGCCGAGATCTGCCGGGACAGCCGCCGGTACCCCTCCGGGCCGCGGGCCAGCACCAGCAGGTGCGGGCCGGGTGGGTCGGGCTGTTCGGTGCGCGGCACGTTGCCCAGCGACAGTTCGGCGCCGAAGACGGTGGACATGCCCAGTTCGCGGGCGGCCTCGGCGAACCGCACCACACCGTAGAGGCCGTCGTGGTCGGTGAGCGCGATGGCCCGCAGATCCAGCCGGGCCGCCTCCTCCACCAGTTCCTCCGGGGTGCCGGCCCCGTCCAGGAAGCTGTAGGCCGAATGTGCGTGCAGTTCGGCGTACGGGACGACCGAGCTGCGCCGCTCACCGCCGACGGGCTGGTAGGCGCCGCGCTTGCGGGACCAGGCGGGACTGTCCCCGCCGTCACCGGGCGGCGGCAGCGGCAGGCCGGATCGCCGCGGCTTCTTGCCCGAAGGCGGCCTGCCGTTGAGTATCCGCTCCATCTCGGGCCACGTCGACGGCCCGTCGTTCCACCCCACCCAGGCAGTGTATCGAACATCTGTTCGATGTGTCAGCCGGGCACATCCATCCGTTGGGTGCCCAGCACCGACAGCAGCCGCATCGCCTCCTCCGACGGTGATCCAGGCTGGGCGGTGTAGATGACCAACCGCTGGTCGAGCTCGGCGATGTCGAGCACATCGCAGTTCACCGACACCGCGCCGACCACCGGATGCGCGAAGGTCTTGCACAGCGTCACCCGGTCGACGATGTCGTGCGATTCCCACAGCGCCCGGAATTCCTCGCTGCCGGAGAGCAGCTCCTCGACGAGGGCGCCGACCTCGGGGTCGTCGGGATACCGGGCCGCCGCCGCCCGCAGCTGCTTGGCACTGGTACGCGCGAAGTCCTCGGCATCGGACACCCCGTAGAGATGTTGCCCGTCCCGGCCTTTCGGGCCCAGGAACACCCGCCGCACCAGGTTGCGGTCGCGGCTCGGCAGCGCCGAGAAGTCCTCCATCAGCGCGCAGGCCAGATCGTTCCAGGCCAACACCTCATGGGTGGCCGACAGCACGATCGCCGCGGCCTGCGGCAGCCGGTACAGCAGATCCAGGATGCTCTGGCGCACCATCCGCGGCGGCCCCACCGGGCGCTGCGGTTCGACCCCGGCCAGCAGATGCAGGTGCGCGTGCTCGGCATCGGTCAAGCGCAGGGCGCGGGACAAGCCCTCCAGCACCTCGCGGGACGGGTTCGGTGCGCGGGCCTGTTCGAGACGGGTGTAGTACTCGGTGGAGATGAAGGCCAGATGGGCGACCTCGTCGCGGCGCAGGCCCGGGGTGCGCCGGCGTATCCCGGCGGGCAGGCCCACGTCGGCAGGGCCGATCCGTTCCCGCCTGCTGCGCAGGAACGCCCCCAGCTCGCGTTTGTCCACGTCGGTACCTCCCGTCGGACCCCATTCTCCGGCGCACGGCCACCGCTAGCCAGGTATCGGTGATACCTGGCTAGGAACTCCGGGCAGGCGCAGGCTCGATTGCATGACGACGAAGACTCCCCTGCTGGCCGACAAGGTTGCGTTCATCTCCGGCGCCGGGCGCGGTATCGGCGCCGCCGCCGCCCGACTGTTCGCCGCCGAAGGTGCGACGGTCCTGCTGGCCGCACGGACCGAGACCCAGCTCAAGGCGGTCA
Source organism: Mycolicibacterium aurum (assembly GCA_900078775.1). Lineage (GTDB taxonomy): Bacteria > Actinomycetota > Actinomycetes > Mycobacteriales > Mycobacteriaceae > Mycobacterium > Mycobacterium aurum_A. Next base: position 272,018 of record LT549889.1, on the reverse strand, counting down.
CCGAGGACATCCGGGCGGCCGGCGGCACCGCCGACTACATCACCTGCGACCTCGCCGACGGGGACAGTGTGCGTACCGCCGTGCAGCGCGCCGTCGACCTGTACGGCCGGCTCGACATCGCCTTCAACAACGGCGCGGTCAACCACCCGCCCGGGCCGCTCGACGCGGTGACCGAGGCCGATTTCGACCACGTCTACTCGGTCAACCTGAAGGGTGTCTGGCTGTCGATCAGCGCGCAGGTCGCTGCCATCCGGACCACCTCCGGCACCGGCGCCATCGTGAACACCTCCAGTGTGGGCAGCCTGCGCGGCAACCCGGCACTGCCGGCATACGGTGCGATGAAGCGTGCGGTGAACAGTCTGACCGAATCGGCGGCAATCACCTACGGACCGGAGGGAATTCGGGTCAACGCCATCACGCCGGGGACCACGCTGACCGAGATGATTTATGACTGGGAGGCCGAAAGTCCGGGCGTCATAGACGCTTTGGTGGCCCAGACGCCGTTGGGCCGGGCCGCGGCGCCGGAGGAGATCGCCGAGGCCGCGGCCTGGCTGCTCAGCGACCGGGCCTCCTACGTCACCGGGGCGGTGCTGCGGGTGGACGGCGGCACCTGGGTCTGAACGACGCGATAGCGGGGTTCGAAACTTGTCGTACCCCTCTGCGAGAATGGTGTCATGCCGCCGCCGACAACGCCTTTCGCGGAGAACTACACTGAGCCGCGACTCGATGTGTTGTTCGCCGAGATCGCGGAGTTGACCGGGCAGCGCAACGCGATCGATGGCCGGTTGGTGGAGATCATCGCCGAGATCGACGGCAGAGGTGCCGCCGACGGCAACTCGCTGTGGGGTGCCACCGGATGTAAGTCGATCGAAGCGTTGGTGGCCTGGAAAACCGGTGTCACCCCGCGGCGAGCCGAAACCATGGTCGCCGTGGCACACCGCATCGACGAACTGCCGCGCTGCACCCAGAGTCTGCGCGAGGGCCGGGTCTCCCTCGATCAGATCGGGGTCATCGCCGAACAGGCGGCCGCCGGTTGCGACGATCACTACGCCAATCTGGTGCAGTACGCCACCGTCACCCAGCTGCGGACCGCGGTCAAGCAGGAACCACGGCCCGAACCCGACCGCAAGCCGGAGCCCAAGCGGTCGTTCTCTGCTGTGCATGGCGACGGCTACACCACCTACAAGATTCGGCTGCCGAAGGTGGAGGCCGCGAAGTTCGACGCCGCGGTCGCCTCGCACAAGGATGCGCTGATCGCGGACTGGCGACGGCATCACGACGCCGGCGACAGCGACGACGAGCAGGCCGGTGCGCAAACCTCCGAGCAGGCACCACCGTTCCCGGATACCACGGATGCGTTCATGAGCCTGATCGAGGCCGGCTGGGACACCGATGTCGCCGTACGCCCGCACGGCGCGCACACCACGGTGGTGATGCATCTGGACGTCGAAAAGCGCGTCGCCGCGCTGCATCTGGGGCCGGCACTGACCGACGCCGACCGACGCTACCTCCTGTGTGACGCTACCTGCGAGGTGTGGTTCGAACGCCACGGCACCCCCATCGGGGCCGGGCGGACCACCCGCACCATCAGCCGCCGACTACGCCGAGCCCTGGAGCACCGCGACAAGACCTGTGTGGTGCCCGGCTGCGGAGCCACCCGCGGCCTGCATGCCCATCACCTGGTGCATTGGGAGGACGGTGGGCCCACCGAACTGTGGAACACGGTGCTGCTGTGCCCATTTCACCACCGAGCCCATCACCGCGGCGACATCACGCTCACCGGTCCCGCCGACAAGCTCACTATCACCGACAGTGACGGCGACCCGATGACCGGGGCCGCCCTGGCCCGCCCACCCACCACGCCACCGCCGGATGTACCACCGTGCAAAGGGCCGACCGGCGAACGCGCCCAATGGTGGTGGTACACACCCTTCGAACCACAGCCGCCGCCGGTGAACAACTAGATTGACTCATTCGGCTGTTCAGCGGAGTTCATTGCTGCGGAACAGATTCTGCCGCGGCCGTGGTGGTGCGCAGGGTGTGTGCACGCATGACTGCACTACCCCGTGGGCCCGTAGGTTGCTACTTGAGCGCCGGGGTATCCCGCCGCAGCGTCTCGCCGGCGAAGAACTCCGGGCTGCGCGCCCGCATCACCATCATCAGCACCGCACCGAACGCCAGCAGTCCGAACCCGATGAAGAACACCAGCCCGATGCCGCCGATCGCGGCCCCGCTGCCGTTCTCCGGGTTCATGCTCTCGCCGACCGCGATGCCGAACACGACGGCCAGCATCGACCCGCCCAGGAGCGGGAACAGGAACTTGAACACGGTGTTGTGCACGTTGTCGAACAACTCCCGGCGGAAGAACCAGACGCAGGCGAACGCGGTGATGCCGTAGTACCAACAGATCATGATGCCCAGCGCGGCGATGGTGTCCCACAAAGCCTTGTCCGACAGGATCATCACCACGGTGTAGAAGCTGCCGGTGACCACCGCGGCAACGACCGTCGAATAGACCGGGGTCAGGAAGCGCGGGCTCACCTCGGCGAAGCGGGCCGGGAACGCCTTGTAGGCCCCCATCGCGAGCATGGCCCGCGCCGCGGGCAGGAAGGTGGTCTGCAGGCTGGCCATCGAAGAGGCGAACACCGCGAGGTAGAGCAGCGGGCCGAACCAGTCGCCCAGGATCGGGTCCGCCAAGGCGCCGAACACGTTCTCCGAGTTGTCCGGATTGCCCAGCCCCAGCCCCTCTTCGCCGACGCCGGCGTACATCATCACCGCCACCGCGATCAGCAGATAGGTGATCAGAATCGAGATCACGCACAACAATCCGGCCCGCCCCGGCACCTTGTCCGGGTCCTTGGACTCCTCGCCCAGTGTCAGGCAGGTATCCCACCCCCAGAACGCGAAGATCGATCCGGTCAGCCCGATCGCGAACACCCCGAGCGTCAACCCGGTGAACGGGTTGAACCAATCCAGGTCGAAGCTCAGCCCCGCCGGCGCATCACCGCGCGCGACGTGCACGAAAGCGGCGATGGCGAACACCACCAACACCACCAACTGGAACGCCACCAGCACGTACTGCACCCGTTCGCTCGTGGTGATCCCCCGGCAGGCGATCAGCGCGGCGATCGCGATGAAGACCAGGGTGGTGGCGATGTTGACCGGTTTGTTGCCCGCGATGTCCGCGATCTCGGGATTGTTCGTCACACGGGCGATGAGCAGATAGAAGAACTCCACCGCGATCGCCGCCAGATTGGACAGCACGATGATGGAGGCCACCACCATCCCCCACCCGCACATCCATCCCACGTAGGGCCCGAAAGCCTTGGTGGACCAGGTGAACGACGCCCCGCAGTCCGGGGCCCGCGAATTCAGTTCCCGGTAGGCGTACGCGGTGAGGAACATCGGGATGAACCCGGCGATGAAGATCGCGGGCATCTTCAGCCCGACCGCGGCCACGATCACGCCGATACTCGCGGTCAGGGTATAACCGGGTGCCACACAGGAGATTCCGAGCATGGCGCCCGCCAGCGTGCCGACCTTCCCCTCGGCGAGACCCTTGTGGATGGTGCCGTGGACCTCGTCGACACGCCGGTCGGTCATGAGGATTCCCCGTCCACGGATCGGGGCACGACGACCATCGGGACGTCGAGCACGCGCAGCATCTTGGCGGCGGTGGAGCCCAGGAACAGTCGTCGCGGTGCGGCCAGCCGACTGGAACCGACCATGATGAGGTCACCATCACGCCACGGCAATCGGCTCACCGCGTCCTCCACGGAACTGCCGTCGGCGACGGTCGCGGTGACCGACAATCCCTCGGGCAGAGTGGCTTTCGCCTCTTCGAGAGTGCGGCGGGCGTGCTCCAACGCCCGGGTGCGGTGCGCCTCGGCGTCCCCGCGCAGGGTGCCGACCATCGGATCCAGCGTCACCAGCGATACCAGGCGCAGTGGTACATCGGCGGCCTTGCATGCCCGCAACGCGGTCTGCAGCAGCAGGTCCGCGCCGGCCCGCTCACCGAGCGCGCAGGTCACCTCCCGCACCCGCTGCACCGACGACAACCGAGTTCCCTTCGGTGCCACCGCCACCGGGACGTGCGCCGAGTGCAGCAGCTCGTTGACCACCGAGCCCAGCGAGTAGCTGCCGGCCAGCCCGCCACCTGAACCGCCGAGAATGATCGCCTGCGCGTCGAGGCGTTGCACCTCCCGGTGCAGCCCGTCGGCGATGGACTCGGCGAAACTCACGTGCGGATGCGCCACCACATCGTCGGGCACCTCGGCCAGCGCATCGGCCAACCACTGCCCGGCCTGTTCGGCGAGCAGATCCTCATAGCCTCCGGTGGAGACCATCGCGGGCACGCCCCGGTCCGGGGGCAGCACCATGCACACGTCCAGCTCGGCACCCAGGCTGCGGGCGAACCGGACGCCGAGGGCGACCGCATCCGCTCCACCGGGGGTGGCGAGGTATCCGACAACCAATCTCATCGGTTCATCCTGTCAACGCGCGGCGGTGCGCACCGGCGTTTGGACCAACGAGATCAGTCGTATTCGACGGCGCCGTCGTCGAGCACCGGCCGGGCATCCGATCCGTCCGGCGCGGCGGCCTCGGTGCGGAACACCGCGCGCCCTGCCTCGGTGCGCCAGATCGAGGTGGTCAGGGTCTCGCCGGGGAACACCGGCGAGGTGAACCGGGCCGAGACCGCGTGGATCCGGGTGGCATCCCCGCCGGCGAGTTCGGCGACCAGGGCGCGACCGGCCACCCCGTAGGTGCACAGCCCGTGCAGGATCGGTTTCGGGAATCCGGCCAGGGTCTGCGCGAACCACGGATCGCTGTGCAGCGGATTGCGGTCACCCGAGAGCCGGTACAGCAGCGCCTGGTCGATCCTGGTGGGCAGCGCCCGCCGGGCATCCGGGTCCCGGTCGGGGAATTCCGGGGCGGGTGGGCGCTGCCCGGGCTGACCGCCGAACCCGCCCTCCCCCCGGATCACCATGGTGCTCACGGTCTCCACCACCACGTCGCCGGAGTCCGGTTCGGCGCCAACACCTTTGAAGACGACGACGGCGTTCTTACCCTCCCCCTTGTCCTGGATGTCGAGCACTTCGGCGTGCACCCGCAGCGTCCCCGCCGGCGGGAGCGGTTTGCGCAGCCGGATCTCCTGGGAGCCGTGCAGCAGCTTGCCGAAGTTGAACGAGCCGATCAGCGCCGCGGCCGGGAACGCCGAACAGGCGATCACCGCGAAGGTCGGCAGCACCTGCTGCTCGATGTCGTGGCTGTTCTCGGTGGTGAAGGCGAGGTCCGCGGTGCCCGCCCCGACCCCGAGCGCGTACAGCATCGTCTCGCGGTCGGTCCAGGTGAAGATCTGCGGCTCGGTCGTGGCGCCGACACTGCCGGGATCGATCGGCATGGAGTCCCCCTTCGCGATCAGTTTTCCGCTGTGACCGGGACCATAGTGGACCCTGGCCCGCCCGGGGAGCGCCCGCGCAATCTCGCCGTCCTATCGTGGGCGGAGTGACAGGGAGTAATACCGCACCGCTGCCGGTGTTCGCCGATGTGGACACCGGAGTCGACGATGCGATGGCGCTGGCCTATCTGTTCGCCAGCCCGGACGCGCAGGTGGTCGGTATCGCGTCGACCGCGGGCAACGTGCCCGTCGACCAGGTGGCGATCAACAATCTCGGGCTGCTCGAACTGTTCGGGGCCGGCGACATCCCGGTCTCCGTGGGTGCGGCCGCGCCGTTGAGCATCCCGCTGCGCACCGCCGAGGACACCCACGGACCCGAGGGGCTGGGTTACGCCCGACTGCCGCAGACCGACCGGTCACTCGCTCCGTATGACGCCGCCCAGGCCTGGGTGGCTGCGGCCCGCGAGCATCCGGGTGAGCTGATCGGGTTGGCCACCGGCCCGCTGACCAACCTGGCCCTGGCGCTGCGCCTGGAACCCGCCCTGCCCCGGCTGCTGCGCCGGCTGGTGATCATGGGCGGTGCGTTCGACTACCGCGGTAACACCACCGCGGTCGCGGAGTGGAATGTCAGCGTGGACCCGGAGGCCGCCGCCGAGGTGTTCGCGGTGTGGGGTGCGGCATGGGGCCTGCACAAACCGACGCATCTGCCGATCGTGTTGGGGCTCAACCTCACCGAGAACGCGGTGCTGACGCCGTCGATCCTGAGCCGGCTCGCCGCCGCGGCCGGCTCCCCGTCGACGCCGCTGAGCGTGCTCGACGATCGGGGCACCCGCTCGTCGGCGGCCAACCCGCTGATCCGGGTGTTCGAGGATGCGCTGCGGTTTTACTTCGAGTTCCACTTCGACCAGGGCGAGGGTTATCTGGCGCACCTGCACGACCCGCTGGCCGCGGCCGTCGCACTGGACCCCGATCTGGTGCAGTGCCAGCAGGCGACCGTCGATGTGGAGCTGACCGGCACCCTGACCCGCGGGATGACGGTCGCCGACTGGCGCGGGCACTGGGGCCGGGACCACAACGCGCGCATCGGCATCGGGGTGGATCCGGCGGCGTTCTTCGACCGGTTCATCGAGCGGGTCGGCCCGTTCGCCCGCGCGCGTTACTCGTAGACGCCCTCCACATACCAGCGGCTCTGCCGGTAACACAGCAGCATGGCCCGACCGGCCTCGGTCTTCTCCCCTTTGACCAGCACCTGGGCCCGCGCGGTCCGGCCCACCGGTTTGCGTTCCGGATCCCACCAGCGTTCGTCGACCGGCCACGGGCCGGTCCACCAGCTCAACTCCCCGCCGTGCCCCCGGGATTCCAGCCGCACCGGGTCCGAGGAGAACATCCCCCGCGACGTCACCCGTACCGGTTTCCCTTCCGCATCGAGCACGTCCACCGGATCGTCGAGCAGTACGGCCGGTGACGGCTCGGGCAGCTGCCCGGGCCAGGGCTGGGTCGGATCGGACTGCGGCACCGGTTCGTCGCCCAGCGCGGTGAAGGTGATCCGCTCCGCCGGGCCCCGCCCGCCACTGAGCACCGGCACCTGAACCGCTTCCGGTCCGAGCAGACCCTGCACCCGCACCAGGGCGCGGCGGGCCCGCAGCCGATCGTCATCCCCGGAGGACCCCCACAGCGGAAGCTGCAGTGCCCCGGCCGACACCACCTCCACCGGATGCAGCCGCAGGGTGACGATCGGCCCGGTGGGCCCGGACCCTTCGGACAGGGCTCTTCGGGTCAGCCAGCCGTCCAGTTGCCAGCGCACCCGGTCGGCGGTGGCGTCCTCGGTCAGCGGTTCCGCGCACCGCCAGACCCGGTCCATCTCTTCGCCGTTGGCCGTGACCGCCGAGATCGCCAGCCGGGTGCAGCCCACCCCGGCACCCTCCAGCCGGCGGTGCAGTTCGCCGGCCAGCGACCGGCCGGCGAAGGCCGCCGCGTCCACCCGGTCGATCGGCGGGTCGCAGTCCAGCACGGCATCCAGATCGGCGGGTTGATCACGCCCGGACGGCCCCCGGTCGGGCTCCCCGCACGCGAACCGGTGGGCACTGATCGCGTCCGCGCCGAACCGGGAGGCCACATCGGTCCGGGACAGCTCGGCGAACTGGCCGATGGTCCGGATACCCATCCGCCACAACAGATCTGCCAGATCTCCCCGGCCCGCCCCGGCGAGGCTGGGTTCGGCGGCCAGCTGCCGGATGGACAACCCGGACAGGAAGGATGCATCCTGGCCGGGTTCGACGATGCGCCCGGCCCGGGCCGCGAAGACCGCGGTGGGCAACTGGTCGGCGATGCCGGTCTGGCATTCGGCCCCCGCCGCGGACACCGCATCCACCAGCCGCTCGGCGGCCGCCTGTTCGGATCCGAAGTAGCGCGCCGCCCCGCGGACCGCGACCACGAGCAGGCCGGGCCGCAGCACCTCCGCCCGGGGCACCACCTCGTCGATGGCCGTCGTCACCGCCTCGAAGTGGCGGGCGTCGCGCCCCGGGTCGGCGGCGACCACATGCAGTTGCGGACAGCGGGCCTGTGCCTCGCGCCGGCGCAGCCCGCGCCGGACCCCGACCGCCTGGGCCGCGGCCGAGCAGGCGATGACCCGGTTGGCCAGGGTGACCGCCACCGGATCGGTGGCGGGTAACCCCGCCGCGGTGGCCGCGGCGACCGCGGGCCAGTCCATGCACCAGAGCGCGAGCACCCGGGACACGTCAACCACCGACCGCGAGCCGCGGCCGGCCGGGGATCCGGCCCCGTGCCCGGGTGTCCACCCGGACCCGCCCGATCCGGCCCCGCCCCGGAACGACCGCACCCCCGGCGCCGACCATCTCGTACCCGCAGACCCGGGCGTCCAGCCGCGCCGAGGCCCCGTGCCAGTCCCCGCCGAGGACCAGCAGGGTGCATCCCTTCTGCCGGGCGCGTGCGGTCACCGCCCGCGCCCGGCTCATCGGCACCGCACGGCCACCCAGTCCCAGCACCACCAGATCCAGCCCGTCCAGCAGCACCGCGGCCACCTCGACCGGATCCGGACCCGGGTGCGGGATCATCGCGACCCGACTCAGATCCGCGCCCATCTCGACGGCCGCCATCAGGCCGACATCGGGCTGCCCGACGATCGCCGCGTACCCGCCACCGGCGGTGACCGCGGCCACCATCCGCAGGGCCGGCGACCGGGCTCCGGACAGCACAGCCACCGTCCCGCTGGGCAACAACTGGTCGAGCGACCCGGGGTCCTCGACGTCCGGCAACTCCTCGACGACGGCTTTGATCGGCCGATCCGGGGTTTCCAGCAAACCTTCAGAAGCGATCTGCAGGCCATCGCCGGAGGCCCTGCGCACACCCGCGGGTGCCATCTTCCCAGAAACTTCGGCTATTCTGCGACGTAGCTGTTCTACCTGCTCAGCGCGGTCTTTCCGATGCTTCTCCAGGTTCATAGCCGCCGTCACAGCAGCACCTCCAGCATCATCGGAAACAACCCATATTCGAACATATGTTCGATTGCTCGAGTAAACACCGCGCCCGCCCCGGCAGTCAAGCGATGCACGGACCCACCGGGATCGGCCCCACAAACCCAGCGGATCAAGCTCCTGATAAGGGAATGCACTGATACAGGCCCTGCGTTACAGTTTTCGACACCAGATCCCGGCCACCCGATGGGACTGCTGCACACGGTTTTCGCGGACCACGCGCAGACCGACGATTCACCCCGTAACCACAAGTAAAGGACCGAACATGGCAACAACTCTGAGTCGTCGCATCTCGGCAGCAGTGGGCGGTGCCGCCATCCTCGCGATGATCGGCTTCACCGCGGCGTGCAGCACCGACAGCGACAAGCCCGAAGAGACACCCACCACGACCACAACCACCGAGCCGACGCTGACCCCGACCGAGAAGTCGATCAACCCCGGGGGCGGCGTGTTCACCCCGCCGGTGACCGCACCTCAGCAGACGTTCGACCCGCAGCAGAACGACTGAGCGGAACCATCATGAACGGGGCGGGTCCGGATACCTTTCGGGCCCGCCCTTAGTTCATGGCACAGCCATGAGAACGGTGCTCGCCCGTGTCCTGACGGCCCTACTCCTCAGCGGAGCAGGGGTGCTCGCTGTGGACCTTTCCCTGGGTGAGCACCGGTCCGACGCCTTGCTCATCGAGGGCCCCTTCGCCTCGTTGTTGGACGCCTCAATCGATCTCGGTCCCGCCCGCGAGTCGAGCATCGAGATCACCGCGACCCTCACCGATGAGTCCCATCCCACCGCACTGATGGATTGGGCCCGCGACCGATCGCTGTCGGTGCAGTGGCGTCCCGGTGACGACTGGGTGATCGTCGAAGGCTCGCCCCAGGCCGTCGAGCGGGCGTTCGACGTCTCCGTGCGTGACTACCGGGGCCGACGCGGCCAACTGTTCTACGCCTCACCGCAGCAGCCGGCAGTGCCCGAGCATCTGCGCGCAGAGGTGTCCGAGATCGGCCGGATCCTCAGTTACACGCCCCATCACATGTCCCGGCCCGACCACATCCCGCTCGACGTCCCCGATCAGGGACTGTCCCCCAGCGCGCTGCTGAACACCTACAACGCCGACGATCTGGCCCGGGACGGGTTCACCGGCAAGGGCACCACCATCGTGGTCTTCGCCTTCGACGGTTTCCACCAGTCCGATCTGGACAAGTTCAGCGCCACCTTCGGGCTTCCGCAGTTCACCCCCGAGGTCGTCGGCGGGTCCCCCGGCGAGCCGCGCGGTGAGCTGTCGATGGATCTTCAAGTGGCACATGCCATTGCGCCCGACGCCCGCAAGGTCGTGGTCAATGCCCGCCCCACCGTCGAGGGTGGCGGCGGATACCGCAAGATCGGCCAGATGCTGGAGGACACCGATCGCCGATTCCCCGGTGCGGTATGGAGTTTCTCCATCGGCTGGGGGTGCGACAAGCTCATCACCGCGGCCGACCTGGCCCCGGTCCGGTCCGCGCTGCGCACCGCGCAGTCGCACGGCACCACCGCGTTCAACGCCAGCGGCGACCTTGCCGGCATGGAATGCCGTGGCGGACAGGACTGGTCGTCCCCACCGAGCGAGCAGGACATCGGCCTGGACTCCATCGCGTCACTGCCCGAGATGACCAGCGTCGGCGGCACCACCCTGTCCACCGACGCCGACGGGAGGTGGGTGTCCGAGCAGACCTGGTTCGACGTCCCGCTGTCCCAGGGCACCGGCGGCGGCGTCTCGGCGCTGTTCGACCTGCCGCCGTGGCAGCGTGCCGTGGCCCGCTCGGTGCCCCCCGAACGCAATGTCGGCAAGCGCATGACACCGGATATCGCCGCGGTGGCCGACCCGTTCACCGGCGTGAAGATCGTGCTCGACGATCAGATGATGGTCGGTGGCGGTACCTCACAGTCCGCGCCGATCTGGGCCGGGCTGACCGCGGTGATGAACCAGTACCTGCTGGAGCACAACGGCACCCTGATCGGCGACATCAACCCGTTGCTGTACCGCATCGCCCAGGGCGCACCGCGGCCCGCGTTCCGCGATGTCGTCCTGGGCGGTAACGCCGTCGACAACGCCGGACCCGGCTACGACCTGGTCACCGGACTGGGCACCCCGGACGTCGACAATCTGGTGCGCAATCTCCAGATCGCACAGAAGGTACAGGCCTGACGATGAGCGCTCCCGGCATGGTCGAATGCCAGGTCTGCCAGATCGATGTTCCCGCGGGCGAGTACTGCGGGCTCTGCGGTGTGCCGCTGGCCGAGCACAAGGCCGGCGACGGCCCGCACTGGCTGCGGGCCCGCGCCTTCAGCGCCGCGCCCGGCCAGCGTCTGCTCTCCCCGGCGCTGACCAGTTCGCTGTTCCCGCATCTGGCACCGCGCTCACGCAGGGTGTTCCTGATGGGCCTGGGACTGCTGGCGGCCGCGCTGACCGTGGTGACGGTGCTGCGGATGCCCGCGGCGCTGATCGCGATCGCATCGCTGGGCCTGCCCCTGCTGTTCGCCCTGTATCTGCGCGAATCCGGTGTGTCCCGCGACATTCCACGCAGCACGATCGCCCTGACGGTGTCGCTCGGGGTCATCCTGGGTGTCGGCTGGGTGCTGCTCACCGGTGCGGCGCTGGCCCGGGCCTACGGGGTCCCACTCGGGGCGGGTATCGCCGGCGGCCGGATCCTGCGCGACGGGATCGGGGTGCCGGTGGGCAGCATGCTACTGATGCTGGTGCCCGCGCTGGTGGCGCGCTCCGCATGGCGGGGTAACCGGGAGTCGTTGGACGGCTACGCGATCGGCGCGCTGGGTGCCCTGACGTTCACCGCGGCGGCCACCCTGACCCGGCTGGCACCGCAGTTCAGCACCGGCATGATCAACCGGGTACGACCGCTGGACGGGCTGCTCGTCGAGGCGGGGATCCGCGGGATCGCCATGCCGCTCACCGCCGCTGCCGTCGGCGGTCTGATCGGGACCGCGCTGTGGTTCACCCGGCCCCCGTCGAAGGTGCTCAAGAACCGCGGGTTCGTCCGCGGTGTCCTCGTCATGATCGCGTTCGTGGTGATCGCGGTGTACGCCTCGCTCGGTGTGGTCGACGTCGCCCGACTCCCCCAGCTGCTGCAGCTGCTCCTGCACCTGACGCTGACCGGGCTGGCGTTGTTCGCGCTCCGGATCGGCCTGCATCTGGCGCTGCTGCACGAGGCCCAGGACGAGATCCGCACCGAGGAGCCGATCCTTTGTCTGGAGTGCGACCACGTGGTGCCCGACGCGCCGTTCTGCGCGAATTGCGGTGCGGCGATGCACGCATCGTCGCGGCGCTCCCGGCGGGTCCGCCGCGACGAGCGCCCGATCCGGCTCGCCGAGGAACCGGCGACCGGGGAGATCGTCGTCGGGTTGGCGCCCGGCTATTCGCTGCACGCCGGCACCTTCGAGGCGCTACAGCCGCCCAGGACGTCGTTCCGGCATGTGGCACTGGTACTGGGCATCGCGATCGTCGTGCTGGCCGGGGGTCTGGTCGGGCTGTCCGGGGCGATCTCCAAGCCCGCCCCGAAGTACATCTGCCCGCCCGACTGCGGCAGCCCGCCGATGAGCCGCGCCGTGGAGATCAACCCGCGCTTCACCTCGGCCGACGGCGCGTTCTCGGTGTCCTATCCGGTGGAGAACGCGGCGTACCAGATCGCCAAGCACGACAACGGTGTCACCGCCGTGCTGCAGGCCGGCGACGGCGGCACCATGCAGTTGTTCAGCCGCCCGGCCAATGGCCGCAGCCCCCGTGAGATCGCCGTGGGCCTGGTGCAGGAGACCTTCCCGGACACCCAGACCGCCTACGAGATCCCCAACACGATGGTCGGGTACCAACCCGGCTACGGGCTGGTGGCCGACATGTGGCCGCAAGGTGCGATGAGCAGTTCCACCCGGATGCGGGTCATCGTGATGGTCGCGGTCAAGAACGATCTGGCCCTGATCGCCGGGGCCGTCGGCCCGTACCGCGCGTTCGGCCCGGACTTCGGTTCCGGTAAGCCGTCGGCCGCCAATCTGCAGTTGGCGCTGGATATGGGTAAGTACGTCAACAGCTTCAGCTGGCGCGGCGACCCGCCGCGCTGACCCCCTCCCACCCGGGGTGGATCGCCACCGCGCGGACCCCCGGCAGAGACCCCGACCACACAACCCCAATTGTTGACATTGACAAATGTCACCATTGCGGATGTACTCGTCGGACGCTCGAAACGGAGGTCCGAATGCCCGAGCAGCCACTCCCGGCCCGCGGATCACTGCGGTCCCGCGCCGCTGCCGCCCTCAGCGCCGGCACCCTGCGGCAGGTCAGCGCGGCATCGCCGCCCGAGCCGGAAGCCACCGCGGCGATGCGTGAGGTCACCGTATTCATCGCAAATATGCTGGAGATCAACACGATTCGAGCCGTCGGATGAGCCCCTTCGGCAATTCCCGCCGCCGCAGCCGCCACGCCGACGCCGTCGTCACCGGCGCCGGCAGCGGGATCGGCGCCGCATTCGCCCGCGAGCTCGCTGCCCGGGGCGGCCGGGTGGTCTGCAGCGACATCGATGTAGCTGCCGCGCAGGCCACCGTAACGGCCATCACCGCCGACGGCGGGCAGGCGACAGCCGTGCACTGCGACGTATCCAAAGTCGAGCAGGTCCGAGCACTCGCCGACGCCGCCCAGGACTGGTTCCGCGGCCCACCCACGCTCGTGATCAACAATGCCGGCATCGGCGCCGGCGGTACCCCGATCGGCGAAGTCAGCCTGGACGATTGGCAGTGGGTACTGGGGGTGAACCTGTGGGGACCGATCCACGGTTGCCACGTCTTCACCCCGATCCTGCGGGCCGGGAAGACCGATCAACCGCGCGGCATCATCAACGTCGCCTCGGCCGCCGCCTTCGGTGCGGCGCCCGGGATGGCCGCCTACAACGTCAGCAAGGCCGGCACCCTGTCGCTGTCAGAGACGCTCGCCGCCGAATTGTCCGGCACCGGAATCAATGTCACCGCACTGTGTCCGACCTTCGTCAAGACCAACATACTTGTCTCCGGGGGGAACACCGGCGCTATCACCGATCAGTCCAAGCAGCTCGCCGACAAGCTGATGCGCTGGACCGGGTTCTCCCCGCGCAAGGTTGCCCGGATGTGTCTGGATACCAACGACCGGGGCGGCCTGTACTGCATGCCGCAACCCGATGCCCGGATCGGCTGGGGCATCAAACGCTTCACACCGACGATGTACACCCGCGCCGTCGGTCTCACCACCCGAATCACCGCACCCTAGGAGGTCTCGACAATGGCTGTCGACATGGACGTCATGCTCGCCAAGATCAAGGACCGGCAATGGGCGCTGGCCGATATCGACTGGGATGCCCCGGGCGCGGAAACCATCAGTGACGAGTTCCGGCCCAAGCTCAAGGCTTTCATGGCCGACCTGTGCTGGATCGAGAACGTCGGCGCCCGCGGATTCGCCGCACTGGCCAAGAAGGCCCCGACCCCCACGCTGGCCGAGATCTACCGGTACTTCCACGCCGAGGAACAGCGGCACGCCAATGCCGAACTGGCGCTGATGAAGCGCTGGGGCATGCTCGAGGACGGCGAGATGCCCGAACCGAACGTCAACATCAGACTGGCGATCGACTGGCTGGACACCTATGCCGATGACATGTCGCTGTCGGTGCTGGGCACCGTCATCCCCATGCTCGAGGTGGCCCTGGACGGGGCACTCCTGAAGTTCCTGCTCGATGAGGTCGCGGACCCGGTCTGCCACCAGGTGTTCGAAAAGATCAACAACGACGAATCCCGGCACATCGCGGTCGATTTCGAAGTGCTGAACATGATCGGCCATGCCCAGGTCCGCAAGCTGGCCATCGACTTCGTCGGCAGCGTCGCCTCCCCCGGTCTGATCATCGGGATGATGATCTACGTCCCGCTGCTCAACCGGATGCGCAACAACATCGTCGACATGGGCCTGGAGCCCGAGCGTCTGTACCGGGCGATGATGCGGTTCAAGGAACTCGGTGGCCGCGCCGAGCACACCTGGAAGGTGCCGACGTACCAGATCCTCAAGCTGCACTCGCGGATGGTCGTCAACGACCGCAACCCCTACCACTGGGTGGCCAACCCGATGGTGGCGGCCTCGGACCATCTGCCCAAGGCGCTGCTGAAGCCGATCCCGTCCTGGTTCAAGGAACTGACCTACAAGCCGGCGGCCTGACATGGCGATCCACGTCCACGACACCGTCATCATCGGCGCCGGGTTCAGCGGAATCGGTACCGCGATCAAACTCGCCGAGTCCGGCGTCGACGACTTCGTCATCGTCGAACGTGGTGACCGGGTCGGCGGCACCTGGCGGGACAACACCTATCCCGGTGCGGCCTGCGACATCCCGTCCCTGCTCTACTCGTACTCGTTCGCGAAAAACCCGGACTGGTCGCGGGCATACTCCCCGGCCCACGAGATCTGCGAACACATCGAGGCCATGGTCGACGACCACGACCTACGCCGGCGCATCCAGTTCGGCGTGGAGGTCAACGGACTGTCCTTCGACGAGGCTGCCGGTGTCTGGACCGTCGAGACCGGGGCCCGCACGCAGTTGACGGCCCGCACCGTGGTGCTGGCCTCCGGACCGCTGACCGATCACAAGTTCCCCGACATCCGCGGGCTGGACAGCTATCAGGGCCACAAGATCCACAGTGCGCGTTGGGATCACGAGTACGATTTCGCCGGTAAGCGGGTTGCCGTCATCGGCACCGGTGCCAGCGCCGTGCAGATCGTGCCGGAACTGGTCAAGGCTGCCGAGTTCGTGAAGGTGTTCCAGCGCACCCCGGGTTGGGTGCTGCCACGGATGGACATCGCCACCCCGGACGCGGCGAAGACGTTCTTCAGGCATGTGCCCGCCGCTCAGGAACTCGCCCGGCAGCTGTTGTTCTGGGGACACGAGGTCACCGCCACCGCCCTGGTCTGGGACACCCCGCTGAGCGGTCTGGTGTCGCGCCTCGGCAAGGCGCACCTGCGCCACCAGGTCAAGGACCCGTGGCTACGCCGCCAGCTCACCCCCGATTTCACCCCGGGCTGCAAACGCATGCTGGTCTCCAGTGACTACTACCCGGCACTGCAGCAGGACAACTGCAAGCTCATCGACTGGCCCATCGCCACCATCAGCCCGGTCGGCATCCGCACCAGCGACGGTATCGAGCATCACCTCGACGCCATCGTGTTCGCCACCGGCTACGACGTGCATCTGTCCGGGCCGCCGTTCCCGGTCACCGGGCTCGGTGGGCGGGTGCTCGCCGACGAATGGGCCGGGGGCGCACAGGCTTACAAGAGTATCCAGGCCCATGGCTACCCGAATCTGTTCATCATGACCGGGCCGAACTCCGGCCCCGGACACAACTCGCTGCTGGTCTACTCGGAGGGACAGATCGACTACGCCGTCAGACACATCGGCACCATCCTGCGGGAGAACCTGCGCTACCTGGATGTCCGCGAGGACGTCCAGCGCCGCCACAACGAGGCGCTGCAGCGCCGGCTGCGCAGGACCACCTGGATGAGCGGATGCACCAGCTGGTACCTGACGGCCGACGGTTTCAACGCGTCGATGTACCCGGGATTCGCGACCCAGTATCTTCGACAGATGCGGGAATTCCGATTCGGTGACTACACGGCGGTGGCGCACGACGCGCGCGTCGCCGCCCTCAGCTCGGCCTGATCCGACGATGTCTTCGGCCAAACCGCCCCGGCAGTCCACCGGTGCGATCTCGACCATCCTCGCCGGGCTGCTCCGGGCACCCCGTCAGATCCGTCGCAGCTCCCGCGACGTCGTCGAGAATGCGGTCACCCAGCTCTTCGATGCGGCCGTGCAACCGCACGGCGTCGCCGCCTCCGGCGAATATCGCATCGAGGAGCTGGCGCAGCTGGCCGGGACCACCACCCGAAACATCCGGGTCTACCGCGACCGCGGCCTGTTGCACCCGCCCCTGCGGGTGGGCCGCATCGCGTTGTTCAACGACACCCATCTGACCCGGCTGCGCCTGATCACCTCGTTGCTGGACCGCGGCTACAACATCGCACACGTGCACGAGATGCTCTCGGCGTGGGAGCAGGGCAAGGGGGTCGGGGATCTGCTCGGTCTGGAGTCGGCGATCGCCGGCAGCTGGGCCACCGAGAAGCCCGAACGGATGAGCCTGGCCGATGCGCGACGTCTGATCGACGACGATTCCGGATTCGACCGTCTGGTGGCTCTGGGCGTGATCAGGCTGGAAGACCACGACGGTGTCCAGGAAGCGATCTTGGTGCGTCCCAAACTGATCGAGTCTTTCAGCGAGATCCGCCAGTACGGGGTCTCCATCGAGAAGCTCATCGGCCTGCACGAGCAGATCACCCCGCTGATCGACCAGATCAGCGGGCTGCTGGTGCAGGCCGGCATCGAGGAGGCGCTGCACCGGATCAACCCCGGCGCGGCACTACCGCCGGACACCGAGATCGCCGAACTGCTCACCATGTTGGTGCGATTCCGCACCCAGGCGGTGTCGGCGGTCTCGGCGACCCTGGCGTTCTCGATCGAAGCCACGGTCGAATCGGCGGTCGGTCGCATCCTCGGCGAGATCATCGACCGGCAGGCCCCGGACGATTGATTCAGCGCGGCTCGGTGACGAGCAGTTCGTGGTCACCGGTGCTCCAGGCCTGCTCGAAGACGTCCATGCTGACCTGCTCACCGCGGGTGTCCTCGCCGCCGCTGTCGCCGAGGTAGACGATGTCGTTGGGTACGTCGACCGCCGCCACCGTGATCAGGTGACCACAGTTGGTCCGGTCCCCGTCGGTGTCCCAGATGACGCGCGAGTTGACGCACACGATGGCCTGCCGGCCGTCGTTGAGGTACCCCAGCAGCGCGTCCATGCCGGTGTCGAGTCCGCCGTCGGCCGCCACATCGTCGTTGGTGTAGTCGGCGTCGATATCGAACCGGTCGAGCAGCAGCAGGAGGTCGGTGGTGCAGGTGCCGTGGCCCACGCCGCCGTCGGCGGGGTCGATGCTCTCGTCGTAGACCGGCTCGCCGGGGCTGCACTCACTCGCGGTGTCCGCGGCCAGATCGATGATCTCTCGCTCGGTGGGCGCGCTGCCGGTGAGCTCGCCGATCACCAGCCGGGTGGCCATCAGGCCGCAGTCCCCCTCGGTCTGCTCGGCCCAGTACCGGGTCGCGGCCTCCGGATCCCCGTACACACCGTCGGCCGGTTCGGGTCTTGCCGCCGGTTCCGGCTCGGGCGCCGGGCCGAGTTCCTTGACCTTGGACGGCCGGGCGGCATGCCCGCCGCAACCCCAGTTCGATTCCGCGACAGTGGAATCGGACGGCTCCCGCTCCGGTGCGGCGGTACCGCAGCCGGTTCCCAGCAGCGCCAGCGCGGCCAGGCAGGCCAACCCGTTGCACACGGCAATATTGACCATGGCGGCAAATTAGCAGATCGGGCACGCGCCGGTCCGCCGATTCACCGGCTAACGGCGGGTCACTCCCACTCGATGGTGCCCGGCGGCTTGCTGGTGACGTCCAGCACCACCCGGTTGACCTCGGGCACCTCGTTGGTGATCCGGGTCGAGATCCGCTCCAGCACCTCATAGGGCACCCGGGTCCAGTCCGCGGTCATGGCGTCCTCGCTGGACACCGGGCGCAGCACGATCGGGTGACCGTAGGTGCGGCCGTCGCCCTGCACGCCGACGGAGCGGACATCGGCCAGCAGCACCACCGGGCACTGCCAGATCTGGCCGTCCAGGCCGGCCGAGGTGAGTTCCTCGCGGGCGATCGCATCGGCACGGCGCAGCGTGTCCAGCCGGGACGCGGTCACCTCACCGACGATGCGGATCCCCAGCCCGGGGCCCGGGAAGGGTTGGCGCCCAACGATTTCCTCGGGCAGGCCCAGCTCGCGGCCGACCGCGCGCACCTCGTCCTTGAACAGCAGGCGCAGCGGTTCGACGAGCTTGAACTTCAGGTCGTCGGGCAGACCGCCGACGTTGTGGTGGCTCTTGATGTTCGCGGTGCCGGCCCCGCCGCCGGATTCCACGACATCGGGATACAGGGTGCCCTGCACCAGGAATTCGACCTCACCCTCAGCGTCGCCGAGCGCGTCGCGCACCGCGCCCTCGAAAGCACGGATGAACTCGCGGCCGATGATCTTGCGCTTGCCCTCCGGGTTGGTCACCCCGGAAAGCGCCTCCAGGAAGCGGTCGGCGACGTCGACGGTCACCAGGTTGGCGCCGGTGGCGGCGACGAAGTCGCGCTCCACCTGGCCACGCTCCCCGGCACGCAACAGACCGTGGTCGACGAACACACACGTCAGCCGGTCCCCGATGGCCCGCTGCACCAGGGCCGCCGCCACCGCGGAGTCGACCCCGCCGGACAGCCCGCAGATCGCGCGTCCGTCACCGATCTGCTCACGCACCTGCGCGATCAGCTGGTCGGCGATGTTGGCCGGGGTCCAGGCCGGGCCGATCCCGGCGAACTCGTGCAGGAACCGGCTGAGTATCTGCTGACCGTGCGGGGAGTGCAGCACCTCCGGGTGGTACTGCACCCCGGCCAGCCGACGAGCCCGGTGCTCGAAGGCCGCCACCGGCGCACCGGCGCTGACCGCGACCACCTCGAAGCCCTCGGGGGCCTCGGTGACCGCGTCGCCGTGGCTCATCCACACCGGCTGGGTCTCGGGCAGGTCCGAATGCAACTGCCCGCCGGTGACATTCAGTTCGGTGCGGCCGTACTCACTGGTCCCGGTGTGCGCGACGGTCCCGCCGAGGGCCTGCGCCATCGCCTGGAATCCGTAGCAGATACCGAATACCGGCAGGTCCAGGTCGAACAAGGCCGGATCCAGCCGCGGCGCCCCTTCGGCGTACACACTGGACGGCCCGCCGGACAGCACGATGGCCAACGGGTCCCGCGCCTTGATCTCCTCCACCGTCGCGGTGTGCGGGAGAACCTCGGAGAACACCCGGGCCTCACGGACGCGCCGGGCGATCAACTGGGCGTACTGGGCACCGAAGTCGATGACGAGAACGGGGCGAGAAGACGCAGCATCCACCCGGTCAGTGTAGTGGTCAGGTACCGAAGAGCCGGTCCCCGGCGTCACCGAGGCCCGGAACGATGTACCCGTGTTCGTCGAGCCCCCGGTCGACGGCCGCGGTGTACACCGGGATCTCGGGGTGCGCGCCGTGCAGTACGGCCAGCCCTTCCGGGCAGGCCAGCAGGCAGACGAACTTGATGGAGCGCGCGTGGTGCTCCTTGAGCCGGTCGATCGCGGCGACCGCGGTGTGCCCGGTGGCCAGCATCGGGTCCACGACCACCACGTCGCGCTCGTGCAGGTCGGTGGGCACCTTGAAGTAGTACTCGATCACGACGCGGGTCTTCGGGTCACGGTAGAGCCCGATGTGGCCGACCCGGGCGCTGGGCACCAGGCTCAGCATGCCGTCCAGGATGCCGCCGCCGGCCCGCAGGATGGAGACGAACACCAACTTCTTGCCGTCGAGCACCTTGGCCGTCATGGTCTCCAGCGGGGTTTCGATCTGTTCGGTGTGCAGCGGGATGTCGCGCAGCACCTCATAGGCCATCAGCGCCGAGACCTCACCGACCAGGCGCCGGAAGCTGTTGGTGGACACACTCTTCCGCCGCAGCGTGTTCAGCTTGTGCACCACCAGCGGATGCTCGATCACGGTGACCCTGGGCTGTAATGCCGTCATCGGCGGGCTCCTTTCTAGAAGACGGTGCCGTCGCTGTGGACGGTCAGCGGGGGCAGCCCGCCGCGGAGTCGCTGCGCCAGCGCCCGACCGGCGGCCCAGCTGCCGCCCTCGAGCACACAGGCCAGCGGCAGCTGCTCGGCGCTGACGCCGAGTTGTCGGCGCACCAGCACGGCGAGCTCGTCGAGCAGGGCGACCGTGCAGGCCCGCCACTCCACGATCAGTTCGTCGGCGGCCGTCCAGCCGCGTTCGGCCCAGCCCGGGTCGCGCAGGGCCAGCACCCCGGTGTCCAGGAACAGCCCGCCGTTGCGGTACTCGGGCAACCCGGTCAGCGCATCGACCCCGCGTACCGGCACACCGGCCCAGCCGAACGGTTCGAGCAGCGAGTACGTCAGCCACTGGGAGAGTTTGTGGAACGGCATCCAGCCCCGGGTCCGTCCGGCACCGGGCACGGCCGGATGCGGCCAACAGTCGCCGAGCGACTCCCCGTCGATGGTGTTGCCGGCCGGCCAGATGCCCGACAGCGCCGCGAGCAGGACACCCAGGATGCCCTCGGCGGTCGGCTCGGGACCCACCGCGTCGAACAGTCCGCCGGGCCGGCCGGGCACCCCGAACACCGTCGGCTGGGCCGCGACGGCGGTGCCGAGCCTGCGCAGCAGGTCGGTGCGGCCGTCGAAGCCGACCAGCGGATTGTCCGGCCCGACCTGCAGGTGCTCGGCCAGCTTCGCGGTGTCCAGGCCGATCAGACCCGCCGCATCGGCCTGCAGCGGGCGGGCCGGGTCGGAGGAGAACACCCCGGCGAGGAAGGCGTGCCAGCTGGCCACCCCGAGCCCCTCGGACCGGCTGAGCCGCAGTCCGGTGCCGGTCTCGCGGTAGCTCCAGTCCGGTCCGGCACCGGCGTCGAGCAGCACGCTGACCACGGTCAGGTCGATCATCGCCCGGGCCTTCTCGGCCACATCGAGCCCGGCGAGCAGGCCGTCGAGTTCGGCTCGGCGGTCCACCCCGCCGGCCTCGAAGTGCCGCCAGCGGCTGTGGAACGGAATGGACAGGTCCGGGAACCGGGTGGCGGTCAACTCGACGACCGCGGCGGCGGCATCGTCCATCGCCTCGTCGTGCACGGTGAACCAGGCCGAGTCGCCGTCGCGGGCGCGGGCCAGCAGATGGTGTGCGCGGGACCGGATCTCGGTTGTGCTGCGCAGGGTGGCGGCCGGGTTCACACCAGTCCCCGGCCCACCGTGTTCTTCAGATCCTCGGCGTCGGGCACCGGCCCGGGGGTGAAGTAGCCGGCGGCCATCTTGGCGTCGATCTCGACCCGGGCGTCGGCCGGGATGAGGTCGTCGGGGATGTTGACGCGTTCGTCGACGGTGATGCCGGAACCGGTGATCGCGTCGTATTTCATGTTGCTCATCGACACCAGCCGGTGGATCCGGGTGATGCCCAGCCAGTGCAGCACATCGGGCATCAGTTCCTGGAAGCGCATATCCTGAACGCCCGCAACGCATTCGGTGCGGGCGAAGTACTGGTCGGCGGTGTCTCCCCCGGCCTGGCGCTTGCGCGCGTTGTAGACCAGGAACTTGGTCACCTCGCCGAGCGCGCGGCCCTCCTTGCGGGAGTACGCCACCAGCCCGACGCCGCCGCGCTGGGCGCCGGCGATGCACTCCTCGATCGCGTGGGTCAGGTACGGCCGGCAGGTGCAGATGTCGGAGCCGAAGACGTCGGAGCCGTTGCACTCGTCGTGCACCCGAGCGGTCAGTTCCACTGCCGGGTCGGCCAGATCTCGCGGGTTGCCGAAGATGTAGACCGTCTGACCGCCGATCGGGGGCAGGAACACCTCCAGATCGCCGCGGGTGACCAATTCCGGGTACATCCCGCCGGTCTCCTCGAACAGCGCTCGGCGCAGCGCGGCCTCGGTGCACCCGAACCGGGCCGCGACCCCGGGCAGATGCCAGACCGGTTCGACCGCCACCTTGGTCACCACCGCGGCCCCGTTGTCCAGCAGCAGCCTGCCGTCGGGGCGTAACCGCCCCTGCTGCAGGGCGGTGCCGACCTCGGGCAACATCACGTGCGCCTTGGTGACGGCGATGGTCGGCCGGATATCGCGGCCGGACTCGAGATCGGCGGCGAAGACGTCGGCCACCGCGGCGCCCCACGGGTCGAGGCCGACGATGGCGGCCGGGTCCTGCCACTGCGGGTGCGGGCCGATGACGTCGGTGGGGGCGGTGTCGGTCAGATCGGCCCGGTGTTGCGGCGACAGCGCCCCGGCGGCGACCGCCAGCGCCCGGTACACGCCGTAGGAGCCGCTGTGGGTGCCGATGACATTGCGGTGTTCCCGGCTGCCGGTGGTCCCGATCACCGGTCCCCGTTCGGCCGCGGTGGCCGCGCCCCAGTGGATCACCGGCGCATCGGCGCCGCCGCTGTGCGAGGTGAGCCGGATGTGCCGGGCGGCCCGCCCCGCGCCCGCCGGGGTATCGAATGCCACGTCGACACCTCCTCGGGGCGAGCGCCACCGGCGCTGTCGTCACCCGATCGTAGCAGCGCGAAACGCAGCGTGCCGGACATCGGAGCACCGCCCCGGAAGGGGCCAATACCATTGACGGCCAACACCTTCGGATCACCACCGCTATTCGGCCAGGCGGGCAGCCGAGTCCAGATGGCCCTCGAAGCCCAGCGATTGCGCCATTGCGCGGTAGCGGCGCACCAGCTCCCGAAACCCGGGATCGCCTTCCGCGCGGGCCAGCAATGCCCGCAGCCGCAGCAGCATGATCCGCACGATCGCCGAGTCCTGGCCCGTCGACAGATCAGCCAACCAGGCGATCTGGGTCCGCGCGTCCGGTAGGTCGCCCGGGCCACCCCGGCCCAGCAGTGTCTCCGCCAGAACGCCGGTGGCCCAGATTCCGTAGCCGTTCCGCCCGGCCCGGTGCAGCTCATCGACGACCGGACCCAGCACGGATATGGCCTGGTCGAGCTCTCCGCGGCGGGCTCGCTCGCCGGCGATCCACACATCCGCCACGGGGGCGAGGAACACCGCCCGCTCCTGCAGCACCAGTTCGCGGACCCGTTCCATCGCCTGCACGCCCCGCTCCCGGTCGGCCGCGGCCTGCCGATTCAACAGTCCGGCCGCCAGGGTGAAGAGGGCCAGGACCTGTCCGACGACAGTGCCCGACTCGGACAGCCGCACGATCTCCTCGAGTTCGCGGAGCACCTGGTCATCTGCGCGCAGCACGCCGTACTGGAACGCCGCACCGTAGGTCCAGGCCGCGATGGCACATCGGGTGTCCGGGGCACCGTCACGGACGATTTCCAGCGCCGCGGTGAGATCCCGGTACCAGCCGCGATGCCCGCACCACCACCGGGCGGTACTTCGAAACGCCAGCCCGACCGCCAGCGGCGATCCGATCCCGAAACCCGCCCCCTTGACCGGGTCTCCCCCGGCGAGGTCGACGACGGTCTGTGACCATCGCAGCATCTCGTCGAAATCGCCTCGGTCGACAAAGTTGCAGCAGGCGATGAAGGACAGGCCCAGCGTGAGATCGGGTCGCCCGATCGACTCCAGCAGCGCCATCTGCTCGGAGGCCAGCTGCGCCCCCTCCCTGGACCTCCCGGAGTAGAGCAGTTCTACCGACCGCCCCGACATCGCCATGGCCAGCGACACCTTGTCGTCGGCCGCGGTGCACCACTCCCGCAGCTCGGCGAAGCGTTCGGCGCTGTCCTCCATGGCGGAGTCCAGTCCGTTGGTGACGTACAGCATGGTGCGCGGGGCAATGCGCATCGGCAGCCGCGCGGATTCATCGCCGGGCAGCTCGTCGACGATGCCGTCGGCTCGTTGCCAGCTGAGCCGGGCTGCGCCGATGTCGCGCACCGCGGCGCGCGCCGCAGCGCGCATGTGCCAACCGTAGGCAGCCAGCAGGTCGCCGGCGGCCTGGAGGTGCTCGGCGATCATCGCCGCGTGCTCGTCCACCGATCCGGCCGCCCGCTCCTGGACCACCGCGGCCAGCAGCCGGTGCCACTGTGCCCGTTCGGAGCTCAGTTGCGCTTCGTAGGCCACCGACCGGATCAGCGGATGCCGGAAGGTGTATTCACGGTCGGGGGCGAACTGCGCCTGATCGATCAGCTCGACGCGCACCAGCTCGTCGAGATCCGGCTCGATCCCGAGTGCGGAGAGCAGATCCGCACCGAAGGTCATACCGATCACCGACGCCGCGTTCAACGTCTGTTTCGCCTGCGTGGTCAGCCGGTCGATACGCGCTTCGATGGTGGCCTGCACCGTCGCCGGTACGGTGTACTCGGCGTCCCCGCCGCCGCAGACATAGCCGCCGGGAGAGCCGGTGAGCGCGCCCCGCTGGATCAGTTCACGCACCATCTCCTCGGCGAAGAACGGATTGCCCGCGGCCCGTTGCATGATCGTCGTGGCCAGTTCGCGTACCGAGGGATCCGGCCCGAGCATCTCGGCGATGAGCGCCGCGATCTCGTTGTCGCTCAGAGGAGCGAGCGCGATCGTGCCGCCGTCGCGGTTGCGGGTCAGCACCCCCGCGTACTCGGGGCGAGCGACGATCAGCACCGTCATCCGCGTGCGCGGGACCACCGCGAGGAAGTCGTCGAGCATCGTCTCGCTGGCCGCGTCGATCCAATGTGCGTCTTCGATGATCAGCAGGGCCGGCTCGGTGCGGGCCAGCGCGGCGGTGTCCATCAGTCCGAGCAGCCGGCGCCGACGTACCTCCGGATCGCTCTGAGGCAGAGCCACTTCGGGATCGGCGATGCCGAGCAGGTCATCGAGCAACAGGACATCCGACGGGTCGGCTCCGGGAACCCTCTGCCGCACAACGGCTCTGGCGCCCTCGTCATCCAACCCGTCGATTCCGCATCCCACCCGCAGCAGCTGGGTGAAGACCTGCAGCGGGATCTCGCGGGCATGGGATTCGCAGAAGACGGTGAACACCTCCACACCGCGCGCGGCCGCGCGCTGGGCGGCCTCCCGGGCCACCCGGGACTTCCCGATGCCGGCGGGACCCAGCATGCTCAGCACGCAACCCCGGCCGCTGATCGCCCGATCGACCGCGGCGTCCAGCGTCGCCATCTCCCGCTGCCGTCCGACCAGGCCGGCCTCCGCACGCCGAACCACCCCGCGCGCCCCGATACCGGTCAACCGGCGCGTGCACACGGGTGCGTCCGCGCCTTTCACATACACCCATTCCGGGTCGCCCAACATCGCGACGTGCTCGACGAGGCGGGCGGTCGATTCGGACACCAGGACCCCACCCGGCGGCGCCACCGATTCCATCCGCTGGGCGAATCCGACCGCCTCACCGATCGCGGTGTAGCCCGGGGTGCCTGCGCCGAGCGAACCGGCGATCACCCGTCCCGAGTTCAGGCCCACCCGCAGCTGCAACTGGACACCGTCGCGGCTCTGGATCTCGGCGGCCAACCGGCCCGCCTCGTGTTGGATCGCAAGCGCAGCAAGACATCCCCGGAATGCGTGGTCTTCCAACGCCAGTGGCGCACCGAAGATGGCCATCACGCCGTCGCCGATGAAGTCGACCGTTCCGCCGAAGCGGCGTATCACCGCGGCCGATCGTTCCACCAGCACCATGATGATCTCGCGCAGCCGTTCCAGGTCCACACTGACGGCGATGTCCATCGACCGCACCACATCGGCGAACAGGACCGTGACCTGCTTGTATTCGGCCTGCACGGCAAGATCCACGAGGGTGCATCCACAGGCATCGCAGTACCGAGCGCCGTTCCGAACCGCTTCGGCGCCACACGATGTGCAGCTGCGTCGCACCTGAGTCACCCGATTCCTCCCCCGGGAGGGAGATCAACTGGCTCAGCATATGCCGAGTGCACCACGACGAGAACCCCGTTCACCGTTTGCGAACTCACACACCCGGCGCCTACCTGCCATGCACGTTCGAGAATCCGATTGCCGAAGTCTGCACCCGGATCGAAGCGGGCATGGTGAAGTGGTAGCTGTCCCCGTGGTTCAGCCAGGGGATTTGGGAGGGGGCGTCGTGCTGGGTTTGCCGGAGCAGACGAGGGCCGGATTGTTCGACCTCGACGGTGTTCTCACCGACACCGCGAGTGTGCACAAGAAAGCGTGGAAGGCCATGTTCGACGACTACCTGAGCAGATACGCCGACCGCACCGGCACGCGGTTCGTACCGTTCGATGCGGCTTCGGACTATCTGAACCACATCGACGGCAAACTCCGCGAGGACGGCGTCCGGGCTTTCCTGGCCAGCCGGGACATCGCACTACCCGACGGCACCGCGGATGACGACCCCGGCGCCGAGACCGTGCACGGGCTCGGCAATCGCAAGAACGAGCAGTTTCACCTGACGCTGCGAGCAGACGGAGTCGAGGTGTTCGACGGGTCTCGGCGGTACCTGGACGCCGCGGTCGCGGCCGGGCTGCGCTGTGCGGTGGTCTCCGCCAGTGCGAACACCGGGGAGGTGCTGCAGGTGACCGGGCTGGCCGGCTATTTCGAGCACCGGGTGGACGGTGTCACCTTGCGCGAGGAGCACCTACCGGGTAAACCCTCTCCGGCCGGATTTCTGCGCGCCGCAGAGCTTCTCGATGTCCCCCCGGCACACGCCGCGGTGTTCGAGGATGCATTGTCCGGGGTCGCGGCGGGCCGGGCCGGGCACTTCGGTTACGTGGTCGGCATCGACCGGGTCGGGCAAGCCGAACAACTCCGTCGTGCGGGAGCCGACACCGTGGTGTCCGATCTGGCCGAACTGCTGTAGGCCGCCATGATGATCAGCGACGACGCCTATCCGGTGGAACCCTGGCAGATCCGCGAGACCCGACTGGACCTGGAGCTACTGGCTCAGTCGGAGTCGTTGTTCGCGCTGTCCAACGGGCATATCGGACTGCGCGGCAACCTCGACGAGGGCGAGCCCTACGGTCTACCCGGCACCTATCTGGCCGGTTTCTTCGAGGTCCGCTCGTTGCCCTACGCCGAAGCCGGTTTCGGCTATCCCGAGGCCGGCCAGACCGTCGTCAACGTCACCAACGGCAAGATTCTGCGGCTGCTGGTCGATGACGAACCGTTCGACGTCCGATACGGGGACCTCATCGGTCATGAGCGTGTCCTGGATCTACGCGCCGGAACTGTGACCCGGCACGCGCACTGGTGCTCGCCGGCGGGCAAGCAGATACGCGTTGCATCCACCCGGCTCGTATCACTGGTCCAGCGCGGTGTGGCCGCCATCGAGTACGTGGTCGAGGCCTTGGACCAGTTCGTCCGCGTGACAGTGCAATCCGAACTCGTCACGAACGAGGATGTTCCGGAGACCGCCGAAGACCCGCGGGTGGCGGCGGTACTGAAGGAGCCCCTGGAGGCGGTCCATCACGAGGGTGCCGATCACGGTGCACTGCTGGTGCACCGTACCCGTGGCAGTGAGCTCATGATGGCTGCCGCGATGCACCACGACGTGCAGGTACCAGGACGGGTCGAGGTCAGCACCGATGTCCGCGAGGACATCGCCCGCACCACGGTCATCTGCGGATTGCGTCCGGGGCAGCGGCTGCGTGTGGTGAAGTATCTGGGCTACGGCTGGTCGAGCCTGCGGTCCCGGCCGGCCTTGCGTGATCAGGCCGCCGCGGCCATCACCGGTGCACGGTACAGCGGTTGGCAGGGACTGCTGGACTCTCAACGCGACTACCTCGATGAGTTCTGGGACTGTGCCGATGTCGAGGTGGAGGGTGACCCCGACTGCCAGCAGGCGGTGCGGTTCGGGTTGTTCCACGTGCTCCAGGCGAGCGCTCGCGCGGAACGACGGGCCATCGCCGGCAAGGGTCTGACCGGGACCGGTTACGACGGCCATACCTTCTGGGACAGTGAAGGTTTCGTTCTCCCGGTGCTCACCTACACGGTGCCTCAGGCCGCGGCGGATGCGCTGCGCTGGCGAGCCTCGACCTTAGACCTCGCGCGCGAGCGCGCTGCTCTGCTCGATCTGCAGGGAGCGAGTTTCCCGTGGCGCACCATCCGGGGTGAGGAGTGTTCGGCCTACTGGCCCGCCGGTACCGCCGCATGGCATATCAACGCAGACATCGCGATGGCGTTCGAGCGGTATCGCATCGTCACCGGCGATGATGCGCTGGAGGTCGAATGCGGTCTCGAGGTCCTGGTGGAGACCGCCCGGCTATGGATGTCACTGGGTCATCACGACCGGCACGGGGTGTGGCATCTGGACGGAGTCACCGGCCCAGACGAGTACACCGCGGTGGTCCGGGACAATGTGTTCACCAATCTGATGGCCGCCCACAACCTCCGGGTGGCCGCGGATGCGTGTACCCGCCACCCCGATTCGTCGTACCTGCTCGGGGTGACCACCGAGGAGACCGCCGCCTGGCGCAACGCCGCCGACGCCACGCACATCCCCTATGACGAGGAACTCGGCGTCCACCCGCAGTGTGAGGGATTCACCACGCTCGCCGAATGGGACTTCAGCGCCAACACCACCTACCCGCTGCTGATGAACGAACCGTATGTGCGGCTCTATCCGGCCCAGGTCCTCAAGCAGGCCGATCTGGTGTTGGCGATGCAGTGGCAGAGCCACGCCTTCAGCCCGGAACAGAAGGCGCGCAACGTCGACTACTACGAGCGCCGCACCACCCGTGACTCATCGCTGTCGGCCTGTACCCAGGCGGTGATGTGCGCCGATGTCGGGCACCTCGAGTTGGCGCACGACTACACCTACGAGGCGGCACTGATCGATCTGCGCGATCTGCACCACAACACCCGCGACGGGTTGCACATGGCTTCGCTGGCCGGTGCGTGGACCGCACTGATCGCCGGCTTCGGCGGGTTGCGTGACGACCAGGGCGTGCTCTCGCTGGACCCGCATCTACCCGACGGCATCTCGTGCCTGCGGTTCCGGCTGCGCTGGCGGGATTTCCGGGTGACCGTCGAGGCCGGGCACGAGCAGGTGACCTACACCGTCCGGGACGGGCCGGACCATTCGCTGACCATTCGGCACGCCGGTGAGGAACTCGTCATCGGCACCAACGCGCCGACCACGGTGCCGGTGCGGCCCCGGCACCCGCTGCTACCCACGCCTGCACAGCCGCCCGGACGCGAGCCGATGCGACGGCGGCCGGCCAGACCAACGTGGTCTACCCCGACGAGCTGACCGGCTCGATCGGCAGCCGGCGCAGCGCGCCGGGCGCATCGGCGGGCACCACCGGGTGCGCCGGCGCGATCGGCGACAGCCGCCGGTACGGCTGGTCCTGAGCCGGCCGGCTATCGGTCTCGCCCTTGTTCGGCCACAGCGCCGCGGACCGCTCGGCCTGTGCGGCGATGGACAGCGACGGGTTGACGCCGAGGTTGGCCGAGATGGCCGCACCATCGGTGACATGCAGTGTCGGGTAGCGGTACACCCGCTGGTAGGGGTCGATGACGCCGGTCTCCGGGCTGTCCCCGATGGCCGCGCCGCCGAGGAAGTGGGCGGTCAGCGGGATGTTGAACAGCTCCCCCCAGGTGCCGCCGGCGACCCCGTCGATCTTCTCGGCGATCCGGCGGGTCACCTCGTTGCCGGCCGGGATCCAGGTCGGGTTCGGCAGGCCGTGGCCCTGCTTGCTGTCCAGCATCCGGTAGCCGAACCAGGTCTTGCGGGTGAACGTGGTGATCGAATTGTCCAGGTGCTGCATGACCAGCGCGATCATGGTGCGCTCGCTCCACCGCCGCGGGTTGAGCAGGCGCAGGGTGCCGTGCGGGTCGTTGCGGGCGGTTTCGATCAGCTGCCGCCAGCGCGGCACGTCGGTGCCCTCGGGTCCGGTGCCGTCGGTCATCAGCGTCTGCAGCAGGCCCATCGCGTTGGAGCCCTTGCCGTAGCGCACCGGCTCGACGTGGGTGTCCGGCGTGGGGTGGATCGACGAGGTGATCGCGACGCCCTGGGTGAGGTTCAGATCCTCGCCGACAGTGAACCGTCCGGCGCCGACGATGGACTCGGAGTTGGTGCGGGTGAGCACGCCGAGCCGATCGGACAGTTCGGGCAACTTACCCTTGTCCCGCATCCGGAACAGCAGCTTCTGGGTGCCGTAGGTGCCGGCGGCCAGGATCAGGTGGTCCGCGGTGAAGGTCTTCTTGGTGCGGCGCAGCTTGCCGCCGGTGCGCACCGTGCGGACCTCCCACACCCCGTCCGGGCGCTGTTCGAACTCCCGCACCGAGGTGAGCGGATGCACTCGCGCCCCAGCGGATTCGGCCAGCCCGAGGTAGTTCTTCAGCAGGGTGTTCTTGGCGTTGTAGCGGCAGCCGGTCATGCAGCCGCCACATTCGATACACCCGGTGCGCGCCGGGCCGACGCCGCCGAAGTAGGGGTCGGGCACGGTCTTGCCCGGGGCCTTCTGGCCGCCTTCGCCGAAGAACACCCCGACCGGGGTGGGCACGAAGGTGTCCCCGACGCCCATGTCGTCGGCGACTTCCTTCATGATCCGGTCGGCGTCGGTGAACGTCGGGTTGGTGACCACCCCGAGCATCCGCTTGGCCTGCTCGTAGTGCGGCAGCAGTTCTTCCTGCCAGTCGGTGATGTCCTTCCACTGCGGGTCGTTGAAGAACGGGGCCGGCGGCACGTACAGGGTGTTGGCATAGTTCAGCGATCCGCCGCCGACACCGGCGCCGGCCAGGATCATCACATTGCGCAGCAGGTGGATGCGCTGGATGCCGTACATGCCGAACTGCGGAGCCCACAGGAACTTACGCAGGTTCCACGAGGTCTTGGCGAACTCCTCGTCGGTGAACCGGCGGCCGGCCTCCAGCACGCCGACGCGGTACCCCTTCTCGGTGAGCCGCAGGGCGCTGACGCTGCCCCCGAATCCGGAGCCGACGATGAGCACGTCGTAGTGCGTGGTGGAGTCAGAGCGCATGCAATCAGTATGACGCTACCGACCGGTAACTTCTAGACAGGAGGCCCTAACTTGTAAAGAGCCGCCGGACGGTCTACGACCCGACGGTCAGGCCGACCTTCTGGAATTCCTTGAGGTCGCTGTACCCGGCCTTGGCCATCGACCGGCGCAGCCCGCCGACCAGGTTCAACGAGCCGAACGGATCGTCGGACGGGCCGCCCAGCACCTGCTCCAGCGGCGGGCGGTCCCCGAGCGCGATCTGCAGCAGCGCGCCGCGCGGCAGCGACGGGTGCGCGGCCGCGGACGGCCAGAACCAGCCGTCACCCTGCGCCTCGGCGGCCACCGACAGCGGCGGGCCGAGCAGCACGGCGTCGGCGCCGCAGGCGATCGCCTTGGCCAGGTCACCGGAGGTCTGGATGTCGCCGTCGGCGAGCACGTGCACGTACCGACCGCCGGTCTCGTCGAGATATTCGCGCCGCGCCGCGGCCGCATCGGCGATGGCGGTGGCCATCGGCACGCTGATGCCGAGCACCTCGTCGCTGGTGGTGACCCCCGCGGTGGAGCCGTAGCCGACGATGACGCCGGCCGCGCCGGTACGCATCAGGTGCAGCGCGGTGCGGTGATCCAGCACGCCACCGGCCACCACCGGCACGTCCAGTTCGGAGATGAAGGTCTTCAGGTTGAGCGGTTCGCCGTCGTTGGCGACACGCTCGGCCGAGATGATGGTGCCCTGGATGACCAGCAGGTCCAGGCCCGCCGCCACCAGTCCGGGGGTCAGCGCCGCGGCGTTCTGCGGGCTCACCCGCACCGCGGTGGTCACGCCGGATTCCCGGATCCGCGCGACGGCCGCGCCGAGCAGTTCGGGGTCCAGCGGGGCGGCGTGCAGTTCCTGCAGCAGCCGGATCGGGGCGGACTCGTCATCGGAGGTCTTCGCGACGTCGATGACCTGGGCGATCTTGGCCTCGACGTCGGCATGCCGACCGATCAGACCCTCGCCGTTGAGCACACCGAGACCACCGAGACGGCCCATCTCGATGGCGAACTCCACCGATACCAGCGCGTCGGTCGGATGGGCCAGCACCGGGATCTCGAACCGGTAGGCATCGAGCTGCCAGGCCGTCGAGACGTCCTTGGAAGAACGGGTCCGGCGGGCCGGGACGATATTGATGTCGCTGAGTTCGTAGGTCCGGCGGGCGGTTCTGCCCATGCCGATCTCAACCATGTCGCGCATGTACGGGATGCCTTTCGGGCTGCTGAGTTTTCGGTTCCTCGCGCAAGCGCTCGTCAGCGCGCGTAGTAGTTCGGTGCTTCGACGGTCATCGTGATGTCGTGCGGGTGGCTTTCCTTCAGACCCGCCGCGGTGATCTGCACGAACTGCGCCTGCTGCAGATGCTCGATGGTGTCCGACCCGGTATAGCCCATCGCTGCGCGCAGGCCACCGGTGAGCTGGTGGATGACGGTGCCGAGCGGCCCGCGGAACGGCACCCGGCCCTCGATGCCCTCGGGCACCAGCTTGTCCTCGGAGAGCACGTCGTCCTGGAAGTACCGGTCCTTGGAGAAGCTCTTCTGTTCGCCGCGGCCCTGCATGGCGCCCAGCGAGCCCATGCCCCGGTAGCTCTTGAACTGCTTGCCGTTGACGAAGATCAGTTCACCCGGCGATTCGGCGGTGCCCGCCAGCAGCGAGCCCAGCATCGCGGTCGAGGCGCCGGCGGCCAGCGCCTTGGCGATATCGCCGGAGTACTGCAGACCGCCGTCGGCGATCACCGGGACACCCTTGCGCGAGCAGGCCGCGACGGCCTCCAGGATCGCGGTGATCTGCGGGGCGCCGACACCGGCGACCACGCGGGTGGTGCAGATGGAGCCGGGGCCCACCCCGACCTTGACCGCGTCGGCACCGGCGTCGCACAGCGCGGCCGCGGCGGCCCGGGTGGCGACGTTGCCGCCGACCACGTCGACCCTGTCCCCGACGGTGGCCTTCAGCTTGCTCACCATCTCGAGGACCATCCGGTTGTGTGCGTGCGCGGTGTCCACCACCAGCACGTCGACGCCGGCCTCGGCCAAAGTCATGGCCCGGGTCCAGGCGTCGTCGCCGATACCGACGGCCGCACCGACCAGCAGCCGGCCGTCGCTGTCCTTGGTGGACAGCGGGAACTGCTCGGTCTTGACGAAGTCCTTGACCGTGATCAGGCCGGTCAGCTTGCCGTGCCCGTCCACGATGGGCAGCTTCTCGATCTTGTGCCGGCGCAGCAGGCCCAGCGCCGCCTCGGCCGAGACGCCGGCCTGCGCGGTGATCAGCGGGGCCTTGGTCATCACCTCGGAGACCGGCTTGGACTGGTCTACCTCGAAGCGCATGTCCCGGTTGGTGATGATCCCGACGAGCTGGCCGTCCTTGTCCACCACGGGCAGCCCGGAGATCCGGAACCGCGCGCACATGGCGTCGACCTCGGCCAGGGTGTTCTCCGGCGAGCAGGTCACCGGGTCGGTGACCATCCCGGCCTCGGACCGCTTGACGGTCTCGACCTGCCCGGCCTGCTCGGTGATGGACAGGTTGCGGTGCAGCACGCCCATACCGCCGGCTCGCGCCATGGCGATGGCCATTCGTGACTCGGTGACGGTGTCCATCGCCGAGCTGACCAACGGCACCCGCAACCGGATGCGCTTGGTGAGTTGACTGGAGGTGTCCACGTTGGCCGG
This sequence comes from Mycolicibacterium aurum, assembly GCA_900078775.1. Taxonomy (GTDB): domain Bacteria; phylum Actinomycetota; class Actinomycetes; order Mycobacteriales; family Mycobacteriaceae; genus Mycobacterium; species Mycobacterium aurum_A. Next base: position 237,882 of record LT549889.1, on the reverse strand, counting down.
GACCACGTCCGACGCCGCGGGCAGCAGCAGAACGTCGTCGAAGGTCAACCCCAGCATGGCGATCTTGGTCGGATCATCGCCGCCGGTCGGAACCGGGATGGCGAGCGGGACGCTGCTTTCAGCGATCGACATGGGTGGAGCCTCCACTAAAGACAGTCGTGAATCTAGGTTGCCAGTCTATCGGCACCGGCGGCATCGCTCGCCGCGACGCCGTGCGGCGCCGTCGCGGCGCGACATGCGGCACGCTCGCGGGTGAACCGGTGGCGCGAAGCCAGCGGGGCTGCGTAGGCTAGATCCGTGCGAGATGACCTCCCGCCTGGCCTGCCACCAGACCCGTTTGCCGATGATCCGCACGATCCGTCGGCGGCCCTGGACGCGCTTGAGCCCGGCCTGCCGCTGGATGCGCAGGAGCGCAGCGCCGTGGAAGCCGACCTGGCTGACCTGGCGGTCTACGAGGCGTTGTTGGCGCACAGGGGAATCCGTGGCCTGGTGGTGTGCTGCGACGAGTGCCAGCAGGACCACTACCACGACTGGGACATGCTGCGCGCGAACCTGCTGCAGTTGCTGGTCGACGGCACGGTCCGTCCGCACGAGCCTGCCTACGATCCCGAGCCCGACGCCTACGTGACGTGGGATTACTGCCGCGGATATGCCGACGCCTCGCTCAATGAAGCGGCCTCGGAATCCGACGGCTACCGCTGAGTCGCGGTCACTCCTCGCCGTCTGACGGCACCGGCACCGTCGTGGTGGTCACCACGGGCGGCGCCGATTCCGCTGTACGTTCCGGCGCCGGCTGCTCGACGACCGGTTCCTCCTCCACCGCGGGTGTCTGAGTCGCACCGGTCTCCGGTGCGCGCGTCGACTCGGCCGGTGAGGACGCCGGCGGCGCGGCGGCGCTCGACTGCACGACCGTGGTGGTGGTCGTGGGCACCGTCGTAGTAGGCACCGTCGTCGTGGGCACCGTCGTCGTGCGAGCCGTCGTGGTCGGCGCCGTGGTCGTGGGCGCCGTGGTCGTCGGCGACGCACTCGTGCTGGGCGCTGTCGTCGAGGCCGTCGGTGCCGTCGTGGCCGTCGTGGTGGGTGCCGTGGTGGTGGGTGCCGTCGTGGCCGGTGCCGTCGTGGTGGGTGCGGTGGCCTCGACCGGCGAGGTCTCCGACGGGCTCGTCGTCTCACCCGGGCTGGTGTCACCGGGTGTCGTCTCGGGCGGCGTCGTCCCGGCCGACGTGGTGACCGGTTCGGTCGTCGCCTCGCTGGGCGCGGTGGTGGTGGCCGTGACCGATTCCTCGATCACCGGCACCGGCAGCAAGGTCAGCGGCGACTCCGGCAGCACCGGCAGCGGCTCCCCCGGCGGGGGCAGCGTCGCGGCCGGATCCTGCTCAACGACCTTGTAGGTCAACGCATTCCACTGTTCGATCAGGTCATGTTTCTGCTCGACCCGGTCGACGCTCTGCACGGTCGCCGACAGTGCGGCCAGCTTGCTCTGGGCCTGGTCCCACTGGCCCTGCTCCACCAGCTGCTGTACCTGGGCGAGTTCGGTCTGCGCGGCCAGCACCACCGCGTCGTCGCGGGTGGCCCGCTCGTCACCGAAGAACATGCTGCGCACGCCGTAGAGACCGTCACCCGGTCCGGCCGCGAACACCGCGGCGCCGAAGCCGCCGAGGCACAGCACCGCCGCGGCGGCCGAGCCGACCACGGCCAGCGACAGCCGGTTGGGCCGGCGGCGTGCGGTCGTCGCGTCCACGAGCGCCGCGCTCGCCTGCGATGGGCTGACGATGTGGTCCATCGGGACGTGGCGGACCTCGTCGCGCCAACCCGACAGCAGGAAGGCCAGATCGGCGTCACCGCGGTCGGTGGCGAACGGCGCCTGCTCGGCGGCCAGCGCATCCAGGAACTTGTCGGCCCGGTTGATGTCGTTGAGGGAGGGGTCACCGCCGTTGGCGGTCCAGCGACCGAAATCAGGCATGCTCACCTCCCGCTGTGATGTGTGACTTGAGTTTGGCCAGGGCTCGGTGCTGGGCGACCCGCACCGCGCCGGGGGTACTACCGACCGCTTCCGCGGTTTCCTCCGCGCTCATCCCGACGACGACGCGCAGGATGAGGATCTCGCGCTGCTTTTCCGGGAGGGTGGCCAGCAGCCGCTCCATCCGGGCCGAGGCGTCGGCGTCGAGGGCCAGCTGTTCGGGGCCGGCCTCGCCGGAGAACCGCTCCGGCACGTTGTCGGTGGGCTCGGCGCGGTTACGAGCCGATGCCCGGTGGGCGTCGGCGAGCTTGTGCGCCGCTATGCCGTACACGAAGGCCAGGAACGGACGTCCCTGATCCTTGTAGCGCGGCAACGCCGTGATGGCGGCCAAGCACACCTCCTGCGCAATGTCGTCTGCGGACAGACCACTTCGTTCAGCTGACCCGATCCGGGCCCGGCAGTACCGGACGATGATCGGGCGGATGGTCTCCAAGACCACCCGAAGAGCGTCACGATCCCCCGCCACAGCATCAGCGACGACATCATCGAGACGTTCTCCCGAAATTGTCATCGTGGTTGATCTCTCCAGCGTTACGGATGGGACGTTCTTGCAGGCGGACCTGCCGGACGATTGCGTCAGATAAACACTAACGATCGAGACGGGGTGAACCGGTTCAGCGACGCGTCCACACGCCGCCTCCGCGTCGCACTGTATCGGCGGCCTCGTCGCGGATGGCGGCGACGTGCTGGACGGAATGCCTGGTACTGCCGATATCGGACAGCAGACAGCCCAGCGCCCAGCGCAACGGGATGAGCCCGTACTCGGCGGTGGCGTCGAACGCCGTGTCGGCAACCTCACGTGCATCGTCGAGCCGTCCCGCACAGCACAGCGCCGCCGAGAGCACCACCTGTGACTTCACCCGGTGCCGGATGGAGGCGAGGGCCTCGGCCGATTCGACGGCGCCCTCGGCGTGGGTGACGGCGGCGGCGCCGTCCCCGCCGGCCATCGCCAGCTCCGCGGACACCCACCCCAACCGGACGGGCAGACGTGCCGGCGCCGCCGGGTCCAACACGTCCCGGGCCCGCTGCAGCAGCCGGGCCGAGGCGGCCAGTCGGCCCACGCCCAACGCATCGGCGGCCAACCCGACGAGCGCGTCGACGCCGGCCTCGACTTCGTCGCCGGCCGCTGCCCAGGCCCGGCCGTCCCAGCCGCGGGCGAGATCATGACCACCGAGTTGACGAAGGAACGACGCACGGGTGCTGTGGGCCAGGGACACGAGCGGGCCGGACCGGCAGGTGCGGACGATCTCGGCGAGGTCGGTGAACGCGCTGGCGTACCGGCCCTGCCCACCGGCGGCGACCGCGCGCAGCCAGCGCTCATGCGGGGTCTGGGGGGTGGGCAGCGGATGGCGCCGCGGATCCGCCCCGAATGCGGCTTCGGTCAGGGAGGCGGTCACGTCGACTCTCGGGCTGGCCATCGCCCGGACGCTATCAAGATCGTGATGCCGCGCAAAAAAGTGACCGAACCAACCTTGGTTAACTCTTGATGGTCGGCACGTTACCAACAGATCAACGCGGCGCAGGCCCGCAAAAGTGCCGTTTCCACACGAACAGGGAAAACACTGTTCTGCGGCCTCCGCGAGACTGTGGTAAAGCACCCGCCGAGTTGCCCGCAAGTGAACTCGATGAACGTGAGGTAAATTCACACGCTGCGGTTATGCCTTTTCGCGGGGAGCCCGGCTATTGACGGCTTTTCGGTAGCCCTTCTACGTTGTGAGCACGAGATGTCACCGGCGACATGTGCTCGGTTCAGTTCCGCGACTCACGCACTCACGCGTCTTCGCGAAATGAGTGTGAAGAGAGGGGTTTTCAAATGCCACAACCGCAGCAACTGCCCGGACCCAACGCCGACATCTGGGACTGGCAAATGAAGGGTCAGTGTCGGGGCGTTGATTCCTCGGTGTTCTTCCATCCCGACGGTGAGCGCGGCCGGGCTCGCGCCCAGCGCGAGATGCGCGCCAAGGAGCTGTGCCGGGCCTGCCCGGTGATCACCCAGTGCCGCTCGCACGCGCTGGCCGTCGGTGAGCCCTACGGCATTTGGGGCGGCCTGTCCGAATCCGAGCGTGAACTGCTGCTCAAGCGCGGGATGCGCCGCAGCGCCTGAACCCTGGCGCGGCCACCAGTGACCTGCGGACTGTAACTCCGGGGACGACGTCACCGAATACTTCGGTGACGTCGAACTCTGGGAGGTTCCGTGCTGAATCCCAGTGCCCGCGCACTGGCCGCCGTCGCCGTATCGACGATGGCGGCCTTGTTCGCTTCCCTTCCCGCCCACGCGACCCCAGTTGATGGCTGCGATGCCGACGGGCTCTGTACCGCCCGGTTGACATCGGTGACCGCCGACGTCGTCGACGGCACCATCACCGGAACACCGGCCGGTACCATGGAGCCGATAACCCTTGCCGGACAAGAAGATGCGTATGTGAAGTCCGCGGGTTTCCCCGACCCCCGTCCAGACGCCGTGCAGGAGTGGGACGAGGCTATCGAGCGGGTCAGCGGTCTGAACACCGATCCGAGCGACCCCAACTGGTACGGCAACGCCAAGGCCAAGGTGTTTCTGCCCCGGACCCTCAACGCGGTTGCCACCCGGTTCCCGCCGGACACCCTACTGGTGCGATATGTGGCCGACGAATCCCGACCGGGCACGTTCCGGCTGGTAACGATTCAGCCCTCACCGGCCGGCGCCCGGATCGGCTGACATCGCGGGCGCGCGGGTGCCGCGCCGTGGTGTCGGGCAACCTGTACAGCGCCTCAGATGCAGACGAATCCCGATACGTTGCCGTATGGGGCCGTCGCGCTGATGCACGCGTCGATGCCATTCAGCCCGAAGCCGCCCTTGCCCCATGGGCCGTGCCCATGTCCTTTGCCGGGTTTGGGCCCCCACCCGTCCCAGCCACCCGGGCCGTGGCCGGGTTTCTGCGGGAAATCAATCCCGGGAGCGGCGGGGGCGGCAGCAGCCACCCCGGTTCCGAGTAGCGCTCCCGCACCGAGACCGAATGCCAGTACACCTGCAGACGCAACGTGACGTAGTTTCATGTTTCCTCACCTCGATAGGTCGAGGGTACCGCCGTGCGCGACGCGATTACACCCCCCTCGGGGGCTATCAACGCCGAACCGCTCCGCCCGATTCCGCCGTCGGCTACCGTCCCAGCAGGGGACAGTCCGGCGGAGGGCAGCGACGATGCGCGTCAGCGAGTCTCGGGTGGCGCTCAGCGTGTTCCTGTCGGCCGCACTCGCCGCCGCGGTGGGTGGTTGCGCGGAGAAGCGGGTCGACACCCATGAGACGACCAGGCTGTCGTATGTATCCGCCCCGTGTCCGCGACCCAACTTCCCCGGACTGCCCGACGCCAACCTCGGGCCGGAGTTCACCTGTGGCTACCTGACCGTCCCGGAGAACCGCGGCATGGCCGACGGGCGCACCATCAAGATCCTGGTCGCCCGGGCGGAAGCACTCAGTGATGCCCCTGCGCCCGACCCGATCGTCTACCTCGCCAGCGGCCCGGGCGGGGCCGGAACGCTCAGCGCCCCAGCGGTTGTCGCCGGCGGCATGAACGCCGACCGGGACGTCATCTTCGTCAATCCACGCGGAACCATTCATGGTGACCCCTTCCTGTCCTGTCCGGAGGCCGACGAATTCACCGCGCAGTCAATCGATCTGGTGTTCGCCCGGCAGTCGACGGCGAACCTTGCCGCGGCCGCCGTGACAGCCTGCCGGGAACGGCTGGCGGCCACCGGGGTGGACTTCGGGTCCTACAACACCTTGGAGAATGCCGCCGATCACGCCGATCTCCGCACCGCGCTGGGCATCAAAGAATGGAACCTGTACGGGGTGTCCTATGGCTCGGACGTGGCCGTGCAGATGATGCGTGACCACCCGGAAGGCATCCGTTCGGTGGTGCTGGACTCGGTGGTGCCACCGAACATCAACATCGTCGACCGGTGGTGGGAGGCACCGGCAAGCGCACTCGCCGCGATCGACCGAGCCTGCGTGGACCAACCACATTGTGTCGCCGCCTATCCCGATCTGATGCAGACCTTCACCGCGGTGGTCGACGCGCTGAACGAGGCGCCCGCACACGTGACGGTGACGGACCGGTCCGGGTGGGAGGTCGCAGTCACCGTGGACGGGTCCAAGCTCACCCCGCTGGTGCTGGACTGGAGCCGCGACGCCACCAGGGTGGCCGACATCCCCCGGATGATCTACGCCGCGTCACACGGCGACGTGACCCTGGCGGCGGAGGCGATCGCCGCGAGCGACCTGCCCGCCGAGCAACGCGGAGCGCTGGGCTACGGGCTGACGCTGGGCGCCTACTGCCAGGAGATGACCAACTGGACTACTCCGGAGGAAGCGCTGGGCGCGGCGCGCCAGGCCATGCCGGGACTGCCCGACGCCGTCCTGCGGGTCACGCCGACGGGCAGCTACATCTTCGACGAATGCCGCGCCTGGGGAGTCGGCCGATCCGATCCGGCCGCCCGCCAACCGGTCACCAGCGAGGTCCCCACCCTGATCCTGTCCGGCACCTTCGATGCGAGCACCGCGCCCGCCTGGGTGGGTGAGGTCACCCCGGGACTGCCCAACTCGACGGTGCTGCACTTCCCCGGCAGCGGACACGGTGTCATCCCGGATTCGGCATGCGCCCAGTCGATCATGACCGCCTTCGTCGAGGCTCCCGAGACCGACGTGGACCGGTCCTGTATCGACGAGATCCAACTGCCCGCCCTGGCCCCGGCGTGACGGTGCTCCGCTGTGATGTCGTGGCGCCTCCCCCACCTCCTGGCCATACCGGCCGCTGCAGCGCTGGTGCTCGGCGCCTGCACCGCCGCGCCGACCGCCCCGGTCACGGCGCCGCCCACGAGCGCCGCGGACCTCACCCCGGTCCTGGTCAGCACGCTGTCCTCACCGCGGTGGTTCACCGGGACCGATGCGACGAGACATCTGGTCTATGAACTGCTGCTGACCAACGTGGTGCCGGTGCCGGTCACCCTCGACACGATCGAGGTCTACGACGCCGGATCCGACGACGTGCTGGCCCGGCTGACCGGCGACTCCCTGCGGGCGGCGACCTCGCCGGCGGCGTCGCCGCAGACACCGGCGACGACCCTGGAACCGTCGGCGGTCGCTGTCGTGTGGATGGACGTCCCGCTCGACGAGAGGCCCGTGCCCGCCGCCATCGCCCACCGTGTGACGACCACTCCACCGTCCGATGCACCGGCCTCGGCCATCGCGTGGAGCTTCCGCACCGCCGGTGTGGAGGTCGAGACCGCACCACCGGCCGTTCTCGGGCCGCCGCTGACCGGCCCGGGGTGGGCGGCGCTGGGCAGCTGCTGCGACGGACCGCACCGGCGTGCGCTCTATCCGATCAGCGGGCACTGGTACCTGGCTCAGCGCTTCGCGATCGACTTCAACCAGTTGGATGCGCAGAACCGGCCGGGTGTCGGAGACCCGCTGTCGCCGAACAGTTTCCCGACGTTCGGCCAACCCGTCCACGCAGTGGCCGACGGCACCGTGGTGGACGCGGCGGACGGCAACCCGGACCTTGAGGTGGGCGCGCCACGTGCCGAGCCCACCCCGGCCGATGCGGGCGGAAACCGTCTGGTGATCGATATCGGTGCCGGGCGGTTCGCCGTCTACGCACACCTGCGCAGGGACAGCCTGGCGGTTCGTACCGGCGACACCGTCACGCGCGGACAGCCCGTCGCCGAGGTGGGCAGCTCCGGCACCGGCGGCCCGCACCTGCACTTCCAGCTCAGCGACCGGCCCTCGGTCGTGCTGGCCGACGGACTGCCCTACGTATTCGACTCCTTCGAGCTCACCGGACAGACTCCCCCGCTGCCCGAGGTCCTGCGCTACTACGACACCCTGGAGCCGATTCCGGTCAGTACCGGCGCCGCCGGGCCGCGCCGCGACGCGCTGCCCCTCGGGCGGGACGTCGTGGCTTTTCCTCCCGTCGGCGGGGACCGATAGTGGCACACCGGTGGTGCGCCGTGTGGCTGGCGGCCATCATGTGCTGGACACCGGTCGCCACCGCCGCGCCCGGTGATGTCTCGGGGATCATCGAGATCGGAAGCGGCCGCGGCATCTTCGTCGAGTGCCACGGGACCGGCTCACCGACCGTGATCCTGATGGCCGGCAAGGGTAATGGCGCCGACGATTGGTTGCAGGTGCTGGCCCCCGAGAATCCCGAGCACGATGCCGCCGGCGACAATCTGCCCTGGGGTTCGGGCCTACTGGTGCACAGCAGCGAGGCGGTGTTGCCATCGGTGGCCCGCTTCACCCGGGTCTGCGCCTACGACCGGCCGGACGTCCGGTCCGACGGCCCGGACGTCTCCACCCCGCGCGATCAACCGCACACCGTCGATCTCGACGTCGACGATCTACGGACCTTGCTCGGTGCGCTCGGCGAACCCGCCCCCTATGTCTTGGTGGCCCATTCATATGCGGGTGTGATCGCCGACCTCTATGCGCGCACCCACCCCGACACCGTCGGCGGGGTGGTCATGGTCGACGCGGTCAGCGAGCAGATCGCCGACGTCGTCGGCCCGGCGGAGCTGGCCGCCTGGGATGCCACCAACGCGATGACCACACCGCAGGTGCGCGAGGGCGTACAGCTGATCGACGCGTTCGGCCGGATCACCGCGGCACCGCCGATGCCGGCGGTACCCGCGGTGGTGCTGTCGGCCGACAAACCCTGGCGAACCGATCTGTTGCCCGCCGATGCCACTGGAGGTCCGCAGGTCACCTTCGCGGATTGGCTTGCCGCACAAGACCGGTTGGCCACCGCACTGCAGGCCGAGCACATCGCCGACACCCACAGCGGTCACGACATCTACCTCTACAACCCGGGCGTCGTGGTCGCGGCGATCCGAGATGTTGTCACGGCAGCCCGCCGCTCATGACTTGTGGCCGATCCCCTCCGATGATCGACCGCGAGCGGTACCGTGACGCGATGCGTACCCGGTCGCCGATGGCCGCTTTACCTCGGTCCGGCGCGTTGGTCGCGGCGATCACGGTCGCCACGGCGAACACCTGCACGACCACCACAACGGCAACAGCAGCCCCTCCCGTCACCCTGGCGAGCGCCGAGTGCCTCGACGCTGCAATCGAAGGGCGTCCTGTCCGACCCGTCCATTGCCGGGGCGATCGTCGGAGTCTCGGGGCCCGACGGCGAGTATGTGCGAGCGTTCGGGGTCGCCGACAAGGCCTCCGGGGCCCGATGCGAACCGATATTCACACCCGTATCGGCAGTCCGACAAAGACTTTCACCATCACCGCGCTGCTGATGCTGATCGATCAGGGGCGGCCGAGGCGCGACGACCCGATCGCGAAGTTGATTCCGGGTGTGCCGTCCGGTGCGCAGATCCCGTTACACAAGCCCGTGCAGTCCCCACCCGGCACACAGTTTCACTACTGCAACACCAACACCGTCCTGCTCGGACTGGCGGTCGAACAGGTCAGCGGGCAGCGTCTGGCCGATTACGTCGACCGGAACATCCTGGCACCAGTTGGCTTGACGCATACGAGCATTCCGACGACACCCACCATCCCCGACCCGCATCCACAGGGTTACACCGTCACGGACGGCGTCGGCGCCTTCGATTCGGGCGGTTGCATCGGTCACAGCGGCGTCACCCCCGGGCTTCCAGACAATCGTCGCGGGCTTCCCGGAGGCACAGACCACGCTGGTGATCCTCGCCGACACCGAGGGTCCCACACGAGGCCGGCACCACGCTCGCCCGGGCCTCACCGAGATCATCACGCCTGAGCACGTGTACCGCTGAGATCGGGAACTAGTTCCATCTAGGCCCCTCTAAATGACGTACCCGCAAACAACTTTCGCAAATGCGTCGCGAGCACGCATAACGGTGCTGTCTGCTGATTTCGCGGCACATCCGCACTCCGGCAAAAGGATCCATTGACAGGACCCGCCCCCGGAAGCAGAATTGAGAACCTGTTGTGAGGTGGGTCACATGAATGCTTCATTGCCGGGTGCCGAATTTTGGCGTCACTGCTAGGAGACCCTGATTGCCACGCGCCTTCACCTGATTACGGGTGCATGCCTACTGTCCACCGGACTCGTCATGGGCAGTATCGACGGTGCCGTCGCATCGGCGGAGCCCGACGGCCCGGCCACCTCGGATTCCAGCCACTCCACCGGCCTCGCCGCAGACGACGACACCACATCCACCACCTCCACCGCGACGTCCAGCACAGCCGATGACGACGAGGAAGGCGACGGGTCGACGCAGCAGTCGCACCCCGCCTTCGATCACGACGATGAAGACGAGGACGAGGACGAGCTGGTTCCCCGCTCCCCCGGCTTCGCGCAGTCGGCACCGGATGACGAACTGTCGACCGACCCCACGACGTCGGCCCCCAGTGCGGTCTCCGACATCCCTGCACCCCTTCCCACCTTGACCACCTCGGTGACCCACGAGGTGAAGGCCGGCGGCGCCGACGCCCCGGCGTCCGTCGCACCGGCCGCGCCGCAACCGACGTCCCTCGCCGCGGCGGGTCCCGCGGCCGCGGCCAGCACCCCGGGAACCGCGCCCGTCCACGCCCCCGCGCCGGAGCCTGCGCCGGCCCCCGAAGCCCGATCGCCCAGGGCACCGCGGCACCGGCGCCCGCTCCCGCGACGCCCGCGCCGAAGGCGGTGCCCGTCGCGGCACCTGGCCTCGGCGCTGCGGTCGCCTATCTGTTGAAGACACTGGTCATCGCGGCCGTCGATGCCGTCAACGCCATCGTTCAGTTGGTCGCGGAGCTGCGCGTCACGGTCGGCATCCCGTGGGCGACCCAGCCCGGCGGGGACCTCCGCACGCCCAGCGCACTGATGCCGCACAGCGCCATCGTGGTCCTGCTGAAGAAGATGATGTCGCGCTCGCTGTCCCAGAGCGGGACACCGACGATGCTCGGGAACACCGTCGCGAGCGGGTTCACCATGGACAAGATCCGGACGCTGAGTTCGTCACTGCAGCCGGCCGCCCTGGCACTCACCGGCATCAAGTTCCTCGACTGTGTCAGCCCCGGTGCGGTGCAGGGAGCGATCACCGCCCTGGCGGCGATGTCGCTGTGGGCCCTGCTCTCGGCAGCCCTGCCAGGTCTCGGCGGCCTGTTCGCCTTCGCTGCGACCGGCATGCGGATCGGCTACCGGCAGGCACGTGCGGGGATCACCCTGCCGGCCACCGCATTCGCGCGCTTCGCCCGCGCCGGACCGATCGGGGTGGTGCGCACCGGATCCCTGGTCTCGGTCCACACCCGCACCCCGGCTCCCGTTCAGGTGCCCCCGGTCCGGCACCTCAGACTGGTGTCCTGACCCCGACGAAAACACCCCCGGCCCAACCGGACCGGGGGTGTTTCGTGGAACGACGAACTAGTGCGCGTGACCGTGGTGGCCGTGGCCGTGATCCTCTTCCTCGGCCGGCTTGTCGACGACAGCCGTCTCGGTGGTGAGAATCATCCGGGCGACCGACGCGGCGTTCTGCACCGCGGAGCGGGTCACCTTGACCGGGTCGACGACGCCCTCGGCGAGCAGATCACCGTAGGTCAGCGTGGCGGCGTTGAAGCCCTGCCCGTTGGGCAGCTCGCCGACCTTGTTGACCACGACGGCACCGTCGAGACCGGCGTTGGTCGCGATCCAGTACAGCGGAGCCGACAGCGCCGAGGCGAACGCCTCGAGGCCGATCAGCTCGTCACCGGACAGCGAGCCACGCAGGCTGTCGAGTGCGGCCCCGGCCTGCACCAGAGCGGCGCCACCACCGGTGACGATGCCCTCTTCGACGGCCGCCTTGGCCGCCGCGACGGCGTCCTCGACGGCTTCCTTGCGCTTCTTCAGGTCGGTCTCGGTGGCCGCACCGACCTTGATGACCGCGACGCCACCGGACAGCTTGGCGAGGCGCTCTTCGAGCTTCTCGCGGTCCCAGTCCGAATCGGTTGCTTCGATCTCGCTGCGCAGCTGCGCCTTACGCGCGTCCACGGCGTCCTGGGTGCCGGCACCGTCGACGATCACGGTGCTGTCCTTGGTCACCACGACCCGGCGGGCCGAGCCCAGCACGTCCAGGCCGGCCTCGCGCAGCGACAGACCCACATCGGGGTTGATCACCTGCGCCGCGGTGACCACGGCGAGGTCGTCCAGGAACGCCTTGCGGCGGTCACCGAAGAACGGCGCCTTGACGGCGACGGCCTTCAGCGTCTTGCGGATGGCGTTGACGACCAGGGTCGACAGTGCCTCGCCCTCGATGTCCTCGGCGATGATCAGCAGCGGCTTGCCGGCTTCGGCGACCTTCTCCAGCAGCGGCAGCAGGTCCGGGAGCGAGCTGATCTTGTCGCGGTGCAGCAGCACCAGCGCGTCTTCCAGCACGGCTTCCTGGGCGTCGAAGTCGGTGACGAAGTACGCCGACACGTAGCCCTTGTCGAAGCCGACACCCTCGGTGACCTCCAGCGAGGTCTCCAGCGTCGACGACTCCTCCACGGTGACGACGCCGTCGGCGCCGACGGTGGTCATCGCCTGGCCGACCAGGTCACCGACCAGTTCGTCACGCGAGGAGACGGTGGCCACCTGCGCGATGGCGGTCTTGTCGCTGACCGGCTTGGCGGCGGCGAGCAACGCCTCCGACACGGCGTCGGCGGCCTTGCTGATGCCCGAGCCCAGCGCGATCGGGTTGGCACCGGCGGCGACGTTGCGCAGGCCGGCCTTCACGATGGCCTGGGCGAGCACGGTCGCGGTGGTGGTGCCGTCACCGGCGACATCGTTGGTCTTGGTGGCGACCGACTTGACCAGCTGGGCGCCGAGGTTCTCGAAGGGGTCCTCGAGGTCGATCTCGCGGGCGATGGTGACACCGTCGTTGGTCACGACGGGTCCGCCGAACGCCTTGGCCAGCACCACATGGCGGCCACGCGGGCCGAGGGTGACGCGGACGGCATCGGCGAGCTTGTCTACGCCGGCCTCCATGGCGCGGCGCGCAGTTTCATTGAATTCGATCTGCTTGCTCATAAATGTCCTTTGGCCTGATGCATAGCGCCCCGGACGTCACCCGATACGACGGGGACATCCGGGGCGATACACGAGTGCTTACTTGTTGACGACTGCCAGCACGTCGCGCGCGGAGAGGATCAGGTACTCCTCGCCGCCGTACTTGATCTCGGTGCCGCCGTACTTGCTGTAGATGACGGTGTCACCCTCGGCAACGTCCAGGGGGATCCGCTTCTCGCCATCCTCATCCCAGCGGCCGGGGCCAACTGCGACGACGGTGCCTTCCTGCGGCTTTTCCTTGGCGGTGTCGGGGATGACCAGACCGGAAGCGGTCGTGGTCTCGGCCTCGTTGGCCTGAACGAGGATCTTGTCCTCGAGTGGCTTGATGTTGACTGCCACGATGGGAGCCCTCCACTTAGTTGAGTGTGAGTCCGGGATTGCTCCGGGACCTTGGTTACCAGGTGTTCGGCATGCGTCCGTACCTTCGCTCCGTCGTCGCGGGTGCCGGCGCTGGGGTTGGCCGCGTGCCACCTAGCACTCTATACACGCGAGTGCTAGCACTCAAGGGTGGGTTGTGCAGGGGCGGGTGTCCGCGGACGCCAGGACGACGAGCCCGTAGGCCACCGCGAAGCGGTGCCCCAGCCCGCCACCGACGTTGCCGCGCCCCACCGTGACGTCATGCCCGAGCCGCTCGGCCAGGGCCCGGACGAGTTCGTCATCGCCCGCTCCGCCGCCGACCAGCAGTACCCCCGTCACACCGGCGGCCACCCGCTGCACGCCGCGCAGCACATTGCCCCCGATCACGAGGCGCTTGGCCGCCAACCGCCAGCTGCGCCACTCCGCACCGGAGAGCGCCGAGGTGAACGGCAGCAGGCCGCTGGGCGCTTGGGTCAGCAGCCAACCCGTGCTGCGGCCGTCCAGCGGCCGGTCCAGGAACCGGCGCCGGCCGTGCTCATCCTCGACGAGCTGCACCGTGACCGCAGTGACCGCCTCGCTACGTTTGGCGTACTCGGCGGCGCTCGTCGAGATGTCCAGGGCCGCCGCCGTCGCCGTGGTCAACAGTTGACCCGCACCCGGTAGCACGATCCGATCACCCTCGGCCACCACATCGACGGTGCCGCCGCCGACATCCACCACCACGACGTCGGCCGGGAGGCCCGGGGTGGTCAGCGCGCCCGCCCGGGCCGCCCCGGCTTCGGAGTCGATGCGGGTGACGGGCACCCCCAGTACGTCGGCAAGCGCGTCGGCTTCGGCGGGCGGCTCCCCGTCGCCACCCATCCTGGCCATCACCAGACTGTCGACGGACACCGAGCCGCGACGCGAATTCGCCTCGCCGGCAATATCGCCCAGCCGCACGACGTGTACCGGCCCGGCGGGCAGCTCGGGGCTCGGCACCGGCTCGACCGGTTCGGCAGAGTCACTCAGGGTCACCACCGCGCACACGCTGTCGAAGAGCTGATCGGCGATCACACGGGCATCGGACCGCTCATCCTCGCCCAGCCCGAAGGCGTCTGCCAGCCAGAACGGGTCGGTGAGCCGCTGCAACGGCGACACCCCGTCGCGCACTTCGACGGCGACCAGCCTCGCCCCCAGGACGTGCTCGACATCGACGTCGTCGACGACCGGCAGCGCGGTCTCCAGCCGGTTGGACACCAGCACGGCCTCGTCGTTGGCGGTGAGCACCGCGGTGACGTCGCGCCCGGCCGCGACAGCGGCATTCACCAGGCCGGCGACTGCCGCGTAACCATGCGCGTGCCCGGCGCAGACGATCACGGGACGACCCGGATCGACCGTGTCCAGACACTCGACCGGCACCGGGATGCCGACCGCCGCGGCGTCGCCGGCGGTGGTCGCCGCGGACCGGGTGACGATGGCGAGCCGGCCGGTGCGCTGCGCCTGCAGTCGAACCCGTTCGACGGTCGAATGCACCGGTGGGGTCGGCGCGAAGGCCGCCCGGTCGACGGTCAGTCCGTGTTTGTCCGCCAGTCGCCGGACCAGTTGCGCGGCACCCTGAATCGCGCGCGACGAGCCCTTTCCCCCGCGGGTCGGGGTACGCCCGCTGGCCACGACGTCCAGATCACGGCACAGCACCACCTCGGTGGTCGCGTTGCCGATGTCGACACCGGCCCACACGGTCATCGCAGCAGGCCGCGCCGCCGATACACGACCGCCGCCTCGCGGACCAGTGCGGCGCAGGTGGGCGCGTCGTGCGCGTCGAGACGCCCCGCCAGCTCTTCCAGTTCCTCGAACGACGAACGGCCGGGCCGCAGCGCCTCGTAGGACGCGAGCATGTCCTCGGCGCTCAGCGCGGTCATCTCGGCCGCCCGGCGCAGATTCATGCCCAGCTGCGCCGACCCGCTGCGCTCGGCGTCCTCGGCCTGCCTGAGCAGGGTCTCCCGGCTGATCCGGATGTCGTCGAGGACGAGGTCCCCGTTGCACGCGGCCTCGACGGTGACGTCGGTGACGTGGCGGCCGGAATGCGCAGTCGCGGTCATCGCTTGAACTCCATATCGACGTGCCGACGGCGCTCCCCGCCGTCGAGTGCAAGGCATTCGGACCGCTCGATGGCGACCATCGACACCACCCGGGTGTGATACCGCGCCGTGATCGCCTCGTCGGTGTAGGCGTTGCGCATCGGGGCCGGGGTGGCGCCCTTGGCATGTCGGCCCGCGTTGATCCCGATGATCCGGTACATCTCCGGGGTGATCAGCGGCGCCACGCTGAGCAGTTCCAAGTTGGCCAGCGGCGGCAGGTCACGACGGTGAATCAGCGTGGTGCCCTTGGCTTGTAGCCCCACCCCGATACCGGAGCCGGACAGGCCCGCGGCCGACTTGCCGATCGACCCGAGGTCGATGCTGTCGGCGATCCGGACCAACCGCGGCACGCACTTCTCCTCCTCGAGACCGGCAAGGATCTGTTCGAGCACGTCATAGATCGTCATGCCCGACAGCGTGCGGAACAGCTTGGTGCCGAACGCCGGAGACAGTCCGACGACGACTTCGCGCGGGTCCGAACCGACCTGGGCCCGGCCGAGCACCCGCAACCGGTCCGGCTCGGCGAAGGTCGCCTGCTCACGGACGAGATCGGTCACCGACCGGGCCTGGCGCACGGTGTCGATCTGGGCCTGCCGCTCGGGCGTGGGCCGGTATCCGGTTCCGGGTCCGCGGTAATCGTTCGGATCCTCCAGTGCGGAAAGCACGTTCATCTCCTCGTCGAAGATCGCGGCCGTCTGCAGGTAGTCGCCGATCACCCGCGCCCTGGACATCCCCAGCACCCGGTCGGCCAGTTCGGTGAATCCGGTCTCGGCGAGCGCGGTGACGACATCGAGCACCGTCAGCCCCGACTGGTCGATCATCCGGGCCGCACTGAGCACCTTCACCCCGTCATTCTCGGGCAAGTCCTTCGAACCCGCCGCTGCGACAACGGCTTCCACGTGATCGTCGTCGAAATCGGCCAGACCCAGGTACTCGAACACGGCGCGGGTGGCTTCGGCGGCCTGCCGGCGCATGGCCTCCAGCGTCGTCGGATCGCAGGACCGCAGCCCCCCGTCCACACCCCAGTCACGCTGCATCACCAGGTAATCGTCCAGGTCGTCGGCGTTGAAGTTCGACGGTCCGAACATGTTGTCGTAGGAGACGACCGAACCGAAGCCGGAGAAGATGAAGTCCGATCCGGACAGCAGCGTCGGTAGCGTGCGGCTGGTGCGCCGCATGGTCGATTCGCTCATCAACGAGTCGTTCCCACTGCAGGATTCGAGCCCGCGCAACATCACCATGAGGTTCTCGGCGTGGAGTTCCTTGACGCCCCCGGGCACCGAGGCGGTGATCGCCGCCCCGTCGACGCCGCCGTTCTGCACGCCTTGCGCGCCGATGCCCTTGGCCAGGGCCACACATCGGGACTCCAGGTAGTTCATCGACTTGCCTTCGGCGGCGCCCATCAGCACTTCGGAGCCGGCGCCGCTGGACAGCCGCATCTTGATACCGCGTGACGCGTACGACGACGTCAGGAACGCCTTGGACCACGGGGTGTCGTCACCGTCGGTGAACACCTGCTCGGTGCCGTACACCGACACCGTCTCGGCGTACGAGACCAAGCCGCGCACACCGAGTTCGAGCTCGCGGGCCTCTTCCACCGAGCACTGCGTCAATGCCCCCGGAGCCGGCACCTGGGAGCCGATCAGCAACCCGACCGCCACCGCCGGCGCGTCGTCGAGCACCGGCACCGTCGCCTCGAGCTCTCGAAAGCCGTACACGACGGCGGTTGCCGCGTCGGCCGCGATGAGCAGCGGATCGTCGAGGCGGTTGGTGACGTGGGCCTGGTTGGCCGGGGTCTTGCGGGCACGCATCTTCATCATGGCCATCTGGATCTCGACCGGATGCAGGGCCGACACCACCCGGGCCATCTTGGCCGGTGTCAGCCCGGAGCACACCTTCAGCACGTCCGCGCGCGGCACGCTGGTGTCGACGATCAGCCGCGCCAGTTCTGTCTCGGACATCGCCATCGACTCAGGCGCCTGGGCATGGTCGATGGCATGCCCCACGATGAACTCGTCGATCGTGTCGAAGTCTGCTGCCGGGGTGGAGTCCATCTCCAGCACCCTGCCTGTGCCGTCCACCACCCAGGACGGTTCCGGGTCGTGTGGGGAAAGGTGCGAGATCATGCCCAGCGCCGGGTCCGGCTCGGCGAAGCCGTCGAGGTTGACGCGCTGCTCGTCGAGCAGACGAATGCGTCCGAGCCGGTGGTCCGGTTCGGGATCGGGGCTGTTCACTGGCGGCCTCTCTACGTCGCGGGTGGAACATCTCATCGCGGTGGACACAGCATCGGCCCGGACGGTGCGGACGGACAACGGTACGCGCCGACCTTCCAACAACATGTGTGAGAACACCACACCGTCGAGCCTCATGGTGTGACCGGATTACAACAAAATGTTGGAAACTGACGCAGACGTATGGCAGACGTCCCTGTCGTCTCGCAGACTTTCCCCCGAACTCGGAGCCGACGAACCGTACTCCGTGCGCAGAGAAGGGTCACCCCATGACTGAAGCTGTCAATACCGGCGACAAGCGCAGCGGTACGAAACCGCCGGATACCCGCGGCCACCTGCGTGGCAATCTCGGCGTGCCCGCGATCGTGCTGATGGTGGTCGCCGCGGCCGCTCCGCTGTCGACCGTCGGCGGCAATGTCCCCATCGCGATGGCACTCGGCGACACCACGGGTATTCCGGTGGCCTTCCTGGTCGCCGGGGCGATCTTCCTCCTGTTCGCCGCCAGCTTCGTGGCGATGTCGAAGTACGTCAGCGATACCGGCGCCTTCTACGCCTACATCCAGAAGGGGCTCGGTAAAAGGGTCGGTACCGGCGCCGCGGTGCTGGCGCTGCCCGCCTACATGGCGACGCTGCTGGCGGTGGCCGCCTACGACGGCGTCATCCTGTCCAGCCTCCTGGAGATCGTCGGCGGCCCGGCACTGCCGTGGTGGGTGCTGACCGGTGTGGTGCTGCTGGTGATCGCGTTCCTCGGCTACCGGGACATCGACCTCAGCGCCAAGGTGCTGGGCATCTTCCTGGTATCGGAGGTCGCCATCCTGGTCGTGCTGGACCTCGTCATCGTGCTTCAGGGCGGCGACAAGGGCATCACCGGTGATTCCTTCAGCCCGTCCGGCATCTCGGGCGCATTCGGTATCGCGCTGCTCTACGCCCTCTGGGGTTTCGTCGGCGTCGAGGCGACCGCGGTCTTCCGGGACGAGGCCCGCGACCCCGACCGCACCGTCCCCCGCGCCACCTACTGGGCCGTCGGCATCGTGGCCACCTTCTACGCCTTCTCCAGCTGGGCTCTGGTCGAGGGCAACGGCGGCAACGACGCCATCCAGGTCGCCAAGGATGACCCGGACAACTACATGGTCAACACCGCCGAGAAGTACCTCGGCATCCTGGGCAAGGACCTCACCACCCTGTTCTGGTTCGTCAGCGTGTTCGCCTGCGCACTGGCCTTCCACAACATCGCCGCGCGGTACACCTTCGTGCTGGGCCGCGACAATGTGCTCCCGGGCAAGCTCGGTGAGGTCCACCCGAAACTCGGCTCCCCGGCGAACGCCTCGGTCCTGGTCTCGGTGCTGTCGCTGGTGATCATGGGGGTGTTCGTGGTGCTCGGGCTGGATCCGGTGCTGCAGATCTTCGGCCCGCTCGGCGGGCTGGGCATCTGGGGACTGTCGATCCTGTGGCTGCTGACGACGATCTCGGCCGCGATCTTCTTCAAGCGGCGCGGTGGCCCGACGAAGATCATCGTGCTGTCGGTGGTGGCGGCGATCGTGCTGGCTGCGGCCGTCGCGCTGATCATCGCGAACCTGACCCTGGTGGTCGGCGGCTCCACGACGCTCGCCGTCATCTTCGGCATCGCGCCGGTGGTGTTCCTGGCGATCGGCGCCGCCCTGAGCGGACGGGCACCGGACGACCTGTCGGTCCCGAAGTCCTGACAGCCAGGAGCATTCTCGGCACGTCCCGGGTCGCTGATACCGTCAAATTGCGGCGGTGTCAGCGACCCGTCGAGTTCGAGAGGAAACGGGCCCACATGTCTCAGCGCGCGCCACTGACCGTGGCGGCGGCCCTGACGGTCCCGCCGCTGGATCAGGGCGCGGTGATCGCCGGGCACCGCGGGTTGACCCGCGAGGTGCTGTGGGTGGACATCATGCACGCCCCCGCCGAAGCGTTCGTGCGGGCCGGTGACTTCGTCTTGACGACCGGCGCCGACGTCCGGCAGCACGGAGTGCAGGAGTTCCTCACCTTCCTGATGTCCTCGCCGGCCGCCGGCGTGGCGCTCGGCCCACCGCCCGACATCGACACCCGTGGACTCCTGTCGGTGCTCGTTCCGTTGGCCGACCGGCACGAGTTCCCGCTGGTGCTGCTGCCGTGGGAGGTTGCCTTCGCCGACGTGCAGAAGCAACTCCTCCCGCTGATCAACGCCCTGCCCCAGGATGCCCCCATCCAGATGGTCATCGGCAGACGCGAAGATGACGACACGCAATGGGCCGAGCACGCACGCAGGTTCGCCGACACGCTGGGCCGGTTGGCGAGCACCTCCGGTATCACCCAGAAGACGTCGATCACCGACGATCTGGTGATGACGCACTTCTCGGCGCCGCTGCCGGCATCGGCCGGCTCCGGGCTGGTCGAATCCGCCTGGCAGCTCAGCGGCCTGCCGGAGAGCCTGGTCAGCTGGGTGCTGCTGCCGCCGGGACAGGACCAATCGGTCACCGTCACCGCCGCGCCGGTACCCGATGGACCGGTGGGGCCGCAGCAGTTCGCCGAGGTGCTGCGCCAGCATCCCCGCAGCATGGCGACCGTCCTCAAAACCCTGCAGCCGCTGGTGGATTACGACAAGACCCGCCGGGGACAGCTGATGCACACCCTGGAGATCCTGCTCAACGAGGCCATCAACACCAGTGCCGCCGCTCGGGCGCTGTATCTCAACCGTCATTCGCTGCTGTACCGGATCAAGCTCATCGAGGAGCTCACCGGCCTGTCGCTGAAGAATCCCGCCGACCGATTTCAGCTGGAGGTCAGTGTGCGCGTGTACCAGATCAACGCGGCGCGGGTCGGCTCCGGTTCAACCGAATGAGCGCGGATCGATCAGCAGGTGATCGGAGACGTCGCCGATCATCTCCACATCCACCGTTCGCTCGGTGAAGTGCCAGTCCCGTCCGTCCCGGGCGAACGTGTCCGCGTAGCGGCCGACGACGATGGGCGCCAGCGCCACCGTCTCGGTCTGCTGCACAACGCAGAACGTCGACCGGGCCCGCGCCCGAGCGCCCTCGATCTCGACGATCGGGTTGAGCACCAGGTGCCGGGTACGGGTCCGGTTGCCGTGCTCCGGGAACCGGCGCGTCGTCGTCGCGAACAGCGCGGCGATCGCCTCGGCACCGGCCACGCCCATGAAGGTGCCGCGGCCCAGCAGCGCCCCGACACCGTCGAAATCGCCCGCGTCGATCAACTCGGCGTACCGGTAGAGCAGTTCGTGCACGGCCAGCCGGTCGGCGACACCCACCGCTCGGCTCACCCCACCTGACCCTTGATGACCGGCAACCCGGGATCGCTGGCCGCGTCCAGTCCGGACGGGGGCGCGCCCGCGGCGATCAGGTGCGCCGCGAACGATGCGATCATGGCCCCGTTGTCGGTGCACAGCCGCGGGCGTGGCACCCGCAGCGTCAGCCCGGCGGCCGCGCAGCGCTGCTCGGCGAGTTCACGCACCCGCGAGTTGGCGGCCACCCCGCCCGCGATCAGCAGCGTCGACACCCCGAGGTCGGTGGCCGCGCGCACCGCCTTGGCGGTCAGTACATCGGCGACGGCCTCCTGGAATCCCGCGGCCACGTCGGCGCGCGGCGCGTCCGGGTTGCGCTCCAGGTGCCGCGCGACCGCGGTCTTGAGCCCGGAGAAGCTGAACACGTACGGTTCGTCGCGGGGCCCGGTCATCCCGCGCGGGAAGACGATGGCGTCCCGGTTCCCGGTGCGGGCCAGGTCGTCGAGCGGCTTGCCGCCCGGATAGCCCAGCCCGAGCAGGCGGGCCACCTTGTCGTAGGCCTCCCCCGCCGCATCGTCGACGGTGCTGCCCAGCTCGATGATCGGCCGGCCGAGCGAGCGGACGTGCAGCAGTTCGGTGTGCCCGCCGGAGACCAGCAGGCCCACACACTCCGGCAGCGGTCCGTGGTCGTACACGTCGGCGGCCAGATGCCCGCCGAGGTGGTTGACGGCGTAGAACGGCACCTCCCAGGCCGCCGAATATGCCTTGGCCGCAGCGACTCCCACCAGCAGCGCACCGGCCAGACCGGGCCCGATGGTGGCCGCGACCACGTCCGGGCGGGCCACCCCGGCGGTGTCCAACGCGCGCCGCATGGTCGGGCCCAGGGCTTCCAGGTGCGCCCGGGAGGCGATCTCGGGCACCACGCCGCCGAAGCGGGCGTGTTCGTCCACGCTGGAGGCGACCTCGTCGGCGAGAAGGGTGACGGTACCGTCATCATCGAGCCGGGCGATCCCGACTCCGGTTTCGTCACAGGAACTTTCGATGGCCAGGATGATCATGCCGGGTCTCGCTTCATGGTGTAGGCGTCGGCGCCGCTGACCTTGTAGTACCGCTTACGCAGGCCCACCGTGGCGAATCCGACGCTCTGGTACAGGTTGATCGCGGCCTCGTTGTCGGTGCGCACCTCCAGGAACACCTCGCCGCCCTTGGCGAAACGCAGCAGTTCCTCCAGCAGCCGGCGGCCGATACCGCGGCCCTGATGTGCCGGGTCCACCCCGATGGTGTGCACCTCGTACTCGAACGGCGGGATGCGGCCCAGCCGTGAGATCCCGGCGTAGCCGATCAGCTTGCCGTCCTCGCGGGCCGCCACGTAGTGGTTGTGCTTACCGCTGAGGCCGTGCAGGAATGCGGCCGGCGGCCACGGGTCGTCCCCGGCGAACAGCTGGGATTCCAGTTCGGCGCAGCGGGCCGCATCGGCGCGGGTCATCGCCTCGATGACGATGTCGGATCCGGTCACGCCAGCCCTCGTTCGACCAGCGTCTTGGCATCCGGGCGACGCAGATAGAGCGGCACCAGCGGTTCCGGGTCCGTCGACCAGTCCGCCACGGCGGCAACCAGTTCGGCGGCCGACGGATGTTCGGGCCCGACGACCGGCAGCCCGAACGTTGCGGCCAGGGTCGGCGCCCCGGCGACCCGGGCCACCCCGTCGGCGGGCACATCGGCCGGGGCGTTGACCTCGGGCCCGGCGGTCCGCACACCGTCGCGGTAGCGCGCCCAGTACACCTCGCGGCGGCGGGCGTCGGTGACCACGAGCACCTCCCCGGTGGTCGCGCCCGCGATGGCGTCCAGCGTGCACACCCCGTGCACCGGGATGCCCAGGGCCTGCCCGTAGGCCGCGGCGGTGGCCATGCCGACCCGCAGCCCGGTGAACGGTCCGGGCCCACAGCCCACCACCACGGCGTCCAGGTCGGCCATGGACTTTCCGCAATCGGCCAGCGCGGCAACGATGTTGGGGGTGAGCCGCTCGGCGTGGGCGCGGGCGTCGACGACGGTCCGCTCGGCCAGGGTGGTGACCGTCTCCCCCACCTCGACGATGCCGGCGGTCACCGCCGGGGTGGCGGTATCGATGGTCAGAACGATCATGAAACACTCCATCGCCATGTCGCGGTGCGCTTCTCGGAATCGGCGTCACGGTGCAACTGGATGTCCAGGTGATTGTCCGAGAGCCGCTCGGCCAGCCCTCGCCCCATTCCACGACCACGACCGCGTCGTCGAGGTCGGTGTCCAGATCCAGCGAGTCGAGTTCGCCGAGCAGGTCCCCACCGTGGTCGAGCAACCGGTAGATGTCGACGTGCACGAGCGCGGGCGCCCCGTCCTTACGGGCCCGATGCACCCGAGCCAGCACGTAGGTCGGTGAGGTAACCGGCCCCTCCACGTCCATGCCCGCGGCGATTCCCTTGGTGAACATGGTTTTTCCGGCGCCCAGCGGGCCGGACAACACCACCACGTCACCGGCGCGCAGTTCGGCGCCGAGGCGCGCACCGAGCGCGACGGTGTCCTCCGGGGTCAGCAGTTCGGCGGTGCCGCCGCTGCGTTCAGCCATGTTTGCGGGTCCGTTCCTTGATCCTGCGGGTCAACGCCACCAGTTTGGACGGGGTGGCCCGCTCCACCAGACGTATCAGTGCATCGTCGATCAGCTCGGGCTGCTCCAGCTGGACCAGGTGCCCGGCGCCTTCCACGATCACCAACTCGGATTTGGGCAGTGTCGCAGCCATCTGCTGCGAATACTCCTTGGGCGTGAGCAGATCCCGGTCACCGCAGGCGACCAGGGTCGGGATCTTCGCCAACGCCCGCAGCCCGTCGGTCTCGTCGTGCACCTCCAGGGCGTGCAGGAATCCGACCAGGGTGTGCACCGAGGTGTCGTGCATCATCGATTCGCTGAAGGCCACCACGCCGGGGCTGACGTCGTCGTCGCCGTAGGACGCGGCACGCAGCACGGGTGCGATGATCGAGCGGGTCACCCATCGACCGTTGTGCACGAGTCCCGGCGCGTACCGGACCGCGAAACGGGCCGCCTCCAGGACCGGGTTGCGCAGGATCTCGCCCAACGGTGAGCGCGAGACCCCTTCCGCGGCAGAGGAGATCAGCGCAGCACCGACGATCCTGGTCGGATAGCGCTGCGGATACTGCCGGGCGTGCGCCAGCACGGTCATGCCGCCCATCGAATGTCCGACCAACACGACCGGTCCGCGCGGCGCCATCACCGCCAGCACCGATTCCAGGTCCTGGCCGAGCTGAGGCACGGTGAAGGTGTCCGGCGCGGCGTCGCCGGAGAGTCCGTGGCCGCGCTGGTCGTAGAACACCATGCGGACCTGATCGCCCCACTGCCGGGCCAGCATGTCCCGCTGGAAGTGGAAGGCGCCCATCCGCAGGCAGAAGCCGTGGCAGAACACCACGGTCAGCGGGGCGTCTTCGGGACCGCTTTCCCGGACCGCCAGCGGCACACCGTCATTCGTGGTCACCACGGTGCTGCGGTCCTCGTGCAGCCGATTGAAGTCCTCGCCGGCGTAGGGGTCGTCGGCGCCGACCCGGCGGGCCAGGGACCGCGCCACCGAGGTACCGGCCACCGAGCCGACGGCGGTCAATCCGGCCAGGCCGGCCAGCCACCGGGCCAGCGGCCAGCGTGCGTCGTCATCGGCCAACGGTCTCAGCCCATCTCGCCGCGGTAGACGCGGGTGATCCGGCCCCGCGGGCTGGTCACCACCTCGTAGTTGATCGTCCCGATCAGCTCCGCCCAGTCCTGGGCGGTCTGTTCGCCGTGGTCGCCGGGACCGAACAGGATCGCCTCGTCACCGACGCGGACATCCACCGGGCCCGGGCCGAGGTCGACGACGAACTGGTCCATGCAGACCCGCCCGACGCTGGGCCGGCGGCGCCCGTTGATGGAGACCGCGAACCGGCCGCTCAGGGAGCGGAAGATGCCGTCGGCATAGCCCAGCGGCACCAGCGCCAGGGTGGTGTCGCGCGAGGCGACCCAGGTGTGCCCGTAGGACACCCCGTCGCCGGCCTTGACCGAGCGCATCAGCACCACCGGGGCCTTCAGCGTCATCGCCGGGCGCAGGCCCATGTCCCCGCGCTCCGGGATCGGGGTCAGCCCGTACATGGCGATGCCCGGGCGGACCATGTCGAACCGCAGGTCGGGGCGGGTCAGCGCGGCCGGCGAGTTGCTCAGGTGGGCGATCTCGAAGTGCACGCCGCGCTCACGGGCCTGCTCCCGCATCGCCGTCAATCGCTGCGCCTGCACCGTGTTGAACGGGTTGTCCGGAGCGTCACCGTGCACCAGGTGGCTCATCAGGCCACGCGCCCGCACCGCCCCCTCGGCCTGCGCCCGGGCCAGTGCGGTCAGCAGCGCCGGATAGTCGGCGGGGCTGACACCGTTGCGGCTCAGACCGGTGTCGGCCTTGACCGTGACCACCGCGGTGGCACCGGTGCGCCGGGCCGCGTCCACGACGTCATCGAGCTGGGCCGATGCGGACACCGCGATCTGGATGTCGGCGTCCAGCGCGGGCGCGAAATCGGTGCCCGGCGGGTGCAGCCAGCACAGCACCGGGGCGGTGATGCCGTCGCGGCGCAGCGCGAGCGCCTCTCCCACGGTGACCACCCCGAGTTCGGCCGCGCCGGCGGCCAGCGCGGCCCGCGCCACCCGGGGCGCGCCGTGCCCGTAGGCGTCGGCCTTGACCACCGCCATCACCGCGGCGGGACCGGCGTGCTCCCGGACGACCCGGACGTTGTGCGCGATGGCGTCGAGGTCCACCTCGACGGTGGCGGCGGGCGGTGTGATCGGGTCAGCGGGAGGCATTGACCCGATTTTCTCATGCCGGGCGGTGAACCCGGGTCCGCGTCAGTGCGCGAAGGG
Organism: Mycolicibacterium aurum; assembly: GCA_900078775.1. Classification (GTDB taxonomy): domain Bacteria; phylum Actinomycetota; class Actinomycetes; order Mycobacteriales; family Mycobacteriaceae; genus Mycobacterium; species Mycobacterium aurum_A. The sequence continues at coordinate 211,971 of LT549889.1, read as the reverse complement.
CTGCATGGCGTCGTAGTGACCGTCGGGTTTGAGCTCGTCGAGGCTCTTCAGCACGGTGATCAGGTCGTCCTTGAGCGCCCTGGCCAGGTCCGCGGAGAAGCCCTCCCGAACCACCACCCGCAGCACCGTGACGTCCTCGGCGCCCTCGGGCATGGTGTAGGCGGGTACCTGCCAGCCGAACGCCCGCAGCCCGTGCGAGACGGCGAACTCGGTGTAGGGCCGATCGCCGCGCAGCTTGAAGCTGATCACCGGGATAGCCGACCCGTCGGTGATGACGTCGAAGTGTTCGCTCTCGCGCAGTTCGTCGCCCAGCCACCGCGCGGTCTCGGACAGGCAGTGCATGATCTGCGAGTATCCGGCCCGACCGAGGCGCAGGAAGTTGTAGTACTGGCCGACCACCTGATTGCCCGGGCGGGAGAAGTTCAGCGTGAACGTGGGCATGTCCCCGCCCAGGTAGTTGACCCGGAACACAAGGTCCTCGGGCAGGTGCTCGGCGTTACGCCACACCACGAACCCGATGCCCGGATACGTCAGCCCGTACTTGTGCCCGCTGACGTTGATCGACACCACCCGCGGCAGCCGGAAGTCCCAGGCCAGATCGGGGTGCAGGAACGGCACCACGAATCCGCCGCTGGCCGCGTCGACGTGCACGGGGACGTCCACCCCGCCGTCGGCGGCCAGCTTGTCCAGCGCCGCGCAGATTTCGGCGATCGGTTCCAGCTCACCGGTGAAGGTGGTGCCCAGGATGCCGACCACGCCGATGGTGTCCTCGTCGACGGCCTCGAGCACCTGTTCGGGGGTGATGACGAAGCGGTCCGGCGCCATCGGCAGATAGCGCGGTTCGACGTCGAAGTACCGGCAGAACTTCTCCCACACCACCTGGACGTTGGAGCCCATGATCAGGTTGGGGGTGCGCCCCTTCCAGCCATCACCCACCTTGGCGCGCCACCGCCACTTCATCGCCAGGCCGGCCAGCATCACCGCCTCGCTGGACCCGACGGTGGACACCCCGACCGCGGTGGACGGATCGTCGTCGCGCAGGTCCTCGGCATGGAACAGGTCGGCGACCATGGCCACACACCGCGATTCGATCGCCGCGGTCGCCGGGTACTCGTCCTTGTCGATCATGTTCTTGTCGAACGTCTCGGCCATCAGCCGCTCGGCTTCGGGATCCATCCACGTCGTGACGAAGGTGGCCAGGTTGAGCCGCGAACTCCCGTCGAGCATCAGCTCGTCGTGGATGTAGCGGTACGCCGCCTGCGGATCCATCGACTCGTTGGGCAGCCGGAGCGCCGGCACCGGATCGGTGGACAGCCGCCCGGTGTAGGCGGGGGCGATGTGCGTACGCGGCTTGTGGCTGCGGGTCATTCGGGGTTTCCCTTTCCGTTCAGCGATGCGATGGCGGTGCGGAGGTGGGCCAGTATGCCCATGGCCGAGGTCGGTGCGGGGTGCGGGCCGGGATCGGCTGCGGCGAACAGGGCGGACCGGGCGTGGACGAAGGCGGCCATCGCGGCGGCCTCGGCGGCGGGCAGGCCGGCGGCCAGCAGGGCTCCGATCACCCCGGACAGCACGTCGCCGGACCCGGCGGTCGCGGCCCAGGACTGCCCGGCCGGGTTGAGATACGTGCGACCCGGTTCATTCCCCGTCGCTTCGCTCGCCCCGGGGGACGCGATGACGGTGACATTGCCCTTGAGCAGCACGGTGGCGCCGAGTGTTTCGGCCAGCGTGCGGGCGGCGCCGACGCGGTCGGTCCCGACCTGCCGATCTATTTCCAAGGTGCCGGCCAACCGGCGGTATTCCCCGGCATGCGGGGTGAGCACCGTGGGCGCCTGCCGGTCGGCCACCAGCGCGGGCTCGGCGGCCAGCAGCGTCAGCGCATCGGCGTCGACGATCACCGGCAGGTCGGTGGACAGCGCGAATCGCAGTGCGGCCGAAGCCTTTTCGTCTGTGCCGAGACCGGGGCCGACCACCCACGCCTGGACCCGGCCGGCCGTTTCGTGGTCGGGCGTGGCGATCACTTCCGGCCATCGGGTGACGACCTCGTGTGCCGCGCTGCCGGCGTAGCGGACCATGCCCGAGGTCGCGGCCACGGCGGCACCGGTACTGAGGAGCGCGGCCCCGGGATAGGTCGCCGAGCCGGCGAGGATGCCGGTGACGCCCTGGGTGTACTTGTCGTCGCGCGGGCTCGGGACCGGCCAGCGCGCGGCGACGTCGGCGGCGTCCAGTCCGAGAACGGCGCTGGGCGCGAGGTCCAGTCCGATGTCGATGAGTTCGACCCGGCCGCAATCGGCCAGGGCGTGTACGGGTTTCAGGCCACCGAAGGTGACGGTGACGGCCGCGCGCACATGCGGCCCGTCGGTGGCGCCGGTGTGCACGTCGACCCCGCTCGGAATGTCGACGGCGACGACAGGCGCGGCGCTGTCGGCGAAGACGGCGGCGGCGTCGGGGCGCAGTGGCCCGCGGCCGGAGATCCCGACCACCCCGTCGATGACCAGGTCGGTGCCCGCCGGGATGCGGTGTCCGATCCGGCCGCCGGCCCGGCGGAACGCGGCGAGCGCCGCGGGATGGGTGTGCTCGGGGTTGAGCAGGACCGCGCTGGCCTGCGCGCCGCGGCGATGCAGGAAGGTGGCCGCCCACAGGGCGTCCCCACCGTTGTCCCCGGAGCCCACCACGGCACACACCCGCCGGCCGTGCACACCGCCGGTGCGTTCCCGAACCTCGCTCGCGATCACCCGGGCCAGCCCGTAGGCGGCCCGGCGCATCAGCGTCCCGTCCGGTTGGGCGGCGAGCAGCGGCGCCTCGGCGGCCCGGATGTCCTCGGCGGTGTAGTAGTGCCGCATCAGCTCCCGTTCCGACGTCGATAGGCGCGCGCCAACAGGTTACGCGGACCGGTCGGCCCGCGGGACCGATCCTGTGGCCGCGGCGTACGCCAGGCCCTACGATCAGGCCCCGTGACCTATGGCCCCGCACCCGCAACCAAACCCCCCGTGTCGGGCGTCGACGTCGCCGTATCGATCACCGCGTTGGCGGTGACCCTCGTCGCCGGTGCGGTGGCGGGGTTCTTCGGGCTCTTCTTCATGGCGTTCACCGATGACTGCCCGGCCGGGACCTGCAATATCGACGCCGGGGTGACCGCGATGTTCACCGGGTTCATCGTCGCCGCGGGGCTCTGGGTGGCCGGTCTGGTGCTGACCATCGCGCGCTTGCGTCGACGGACCCGGGCCTGGCCGTACGCGACCGGAACCCTGGCGCTGTGCACCGCGGCGTGCGTGCTGGGCATCGCCGGGTACCTGCAGGCGGTCGGCGGCTGACCCGGGACGCGCCGCGGTTCAGGGCTCGACGGTCACCTTGATGGCCTCGCCGTTCTTGACGATGCCGAACGCGTCGAGCACGTTCTCCAGCGGAATGCGACGGGTGATCAGATCCTTGACCGGCACCTGCCCGGTCGAGATGTACTCCAGCGCACGCTTGTTGTGTTCGGGCGCAGAGCCGTTGGCGCCGTGGATGTGCAGCTGGCGGTAGTGCACGACGTTCGAGTCGCAGGTGATCGTCGGGTCGGTCTTCGGCAGCCCGCCGAAGAAGGAGATCCGGCCGTTGCGGGCGGCCATCGCGATGGCCTGTTCCTGGGCGATGTTGGCCGCGGTGGCGGTGATGACGATGTCCGCGCCGCGACCCCCGGTGAGTTCCATGACCTTCTCGACCACATCGACCTTCTCGGCGTTGATGACGCCGTCCGGGTTGACCGCGTCGGCCGACATCTTCAGCCGGGCGTCGTTGACGTCGACGAGGTAGATCGGCCCGCACTTGTGCACGCCGCGGGCGATGCGGATGTGCATGCAGCCGATCGGGCCGGCGCCGAACACCACGACGGTGTCGCCCTCCTCGATGCCGAGCAGTTCCTGGGCATTGATGGCGCACGCGAAAGGCTCTGCGGCCGAGGCCTCGTCGAAGCCGACGTTGTCCGGGATCTTGTTGAGTCCGTCGACCTTGAGCACCTGCCTGGGCACGATCATGTATTCGGCGAAGCCGCCGTCGTACTGGTAGCCCATCGAGGTCTGGTTCTGGCAGACCGCCATCCAGCCCTTGCGGCATTCATGGCACTCGCCGCACGGCACCGCGGCGATCACCTGCACCCGGTCGCCGGTCTTCCAGTTCGTCGCGTTCGCCGAATTCACGTTGGCGCCGACCTCCACGATCTCACCGGCGATCTCGTGGCCGATGGTGCGCGGCGGAGTCAGGTTCTGATGCCCGTTGTGAAAGATCTTCACGTCGGTGCCGCAGGTCGAACAGTTGCGGACCCGCAGTTTCACCTCGTCGGGACCGCACTGCGGCTCGGGAACGTCCTCCAGTCGGACGTCTTCGGGGGCATAGAAACGCAGGGCTAACATGCGCGGTCCTTTCGATGGGCCAAGCAGTCGATGGGCTCAGCAGGAGCCTAACTCCGATCCGGTCATAAAACCACAGCCATTTGTGCCCGTTTTTGCCCGAATTGCTTGCAAAGCTGCCCGAGTGTGCGGTGTACTGGAGGCACTTGTGACCGGCATCACCCCCGTCTGCCGGCGAAACCGGAGGTCATCGGATGTCCACCTTGGAAGCGTCAGCCCCAGACTCACCACGGACCGGAGTGCGGGTACGGGTGCAGAAGCTGGGCACCGCCCTGTCGAACATGGTGATGCCGAATATCGGCGCATTCATCGCCTGGGGCCTGATCACCGCCTTGTTCATCGAGGCGGGATGGCTGCAGGCGATCTTCTCGGATCTGAAGAATCCCGAGGGGTGGGTCGCCAAGATCGGCGGCTGGGGCGCCTATGACGGGGCCGGGATCGTCGGCCCGATGATCACCTACCTGCTGCCGGTGCTCATCGGGTACACCGGTGGCCGGATGATCCACGGCAACCGCGGCGCGGTCGTCGGCGCCATCGCCACCATGGGCGTGGTCGCCGGTGCCGAGGTGCCGATGTTCATGGGCGCGATGATCATGGGCCCGCTCGGCGGCTGGTGCATGAAGAAGCTCGATGCCCTGTGGGAGGGCAAGATCCGGCCCGGCTTCGAGATGCTGGTGGACAACTTCTCCGCAGGCATCCTCGGGATGTTGCTGGCCATCTTCGGCTTCTTCGGCATCGGGCCCATCGTGTCCTCGTTCACCACGGCCGCGGGCAATGCGGTCGACTTCCTGGTCGACAACGACCTACTGCCGCTGACCTCGATTCTGATCGAGCCGGCCAAGGTGCTGTTCCTCAACAACGCGATCAACCACGGTGTCCTCACCCCACTGGGCACCACCCAGGCGCTGGAGACCGGGAAGTCGATCCTGTTCCTGCTGGAGACCAACCCCGGACCCGGACTGGGAATCCTGCTGGCGTACATGGCGTTCGGCAAGGGCGTCGCCCGGGCGTCGGCCCCCGGCGCCGCCATCATCCAGTTCTTCGGCGGCATCCACGAGATCTACTTCCCCTACGTGCTGATGAAGCCCAAGCTGATCGCCGCGACCATCCTCGGCGGTATGACCGGCGTGTTCATCAACGTGCTGTTCGGCTCGGGGTTGCGCGCGCCGGCCGCACCCGGATCGATCATCGCGATCTACGCCCAGACCGCCAGCGGCAGCTTCCTCGGGGTGACGCTGGCCGTGCTCGGCGCCACCGCGGTGTCCTTCCTCGTGGCGGCCTTCCTGCTCAAGACCGACAGGGCCATCGACGAACCCGATCTGGCTGCCGCCACCGCGTCGATGGAGTCGATGAAGGGCAAGAAGTCCAGTGTCTCGTCCGCACTGGTGGGCACCCGGTCCGGACCGATCAAGACCATCGTGTTCGCCTGCGATGCCGGTATGGGGTCCTCGGCGATGGGAGCCTCGGTGCTGCGCAGGAAGATCCAGCAGGCCGGCTTCGGTGACGTCAAGGTGAGCAACTCGGCGATCTCCAACCTGACCGACACCTACGACCTGGTGGTGACCCACCGGGATCTCACCGCCCGGGCCACCCAGAAGACCGGGTCCGCCGTGCAGGTGTCGGTGGACGACTTCATGAGCAGCCCGCGCTACGACGAGATCGTCGATCGGTTGCGGCAGACCAACACCGCGGGATCCGCCCCGGACGCCCCGGCGGCCCCCGCCGCCGCAGCAGGGGCCACCGAGGTACTGCCCCTGTCCTCGATCGTGCTCAACGGCAACGGCGGCACCGCCGCGCAGGCCATCGACGAGGCGGGCGCGCTGCTGGTCGCCGCCGGCGCGGTCGAACCGGAGTACGTCGACGCCATGCACGAGCGGGAGAAGTCGGTGTCGACGTATATGGGGAACGGCCTGGCCATCCCGCACGGCACGAATGAGGCCAAGACGTCCATCCGCCGTACCGGGATCTCGTTCGTGCGCTACCCCGAACCGATCGATTGGAACGGCAAGCCGGCCGAATTCGTGGTCGGGATCGCCGGGGCCGGTAAGGATCACATGGCGCTACTGACCCGTATCGCGCACGTCTTCCTGGACAAGGACCGGGTGGCCGAACTCCGCGCGGCCGGCACCGCGGAGGAAATCCAGGCCGTGCTGAACGCCGGGGAATGACACCGATCAGAATGTGACCGTGGATTCGGATAGCCGCCAGCGCCAGATCGTCGAGTTCGCCCGCGAGCGGGGGCGTGTCGAGGTCCCCGCCCTGGCCGAGGAACTGCAGGTGGCGACGGAGACGATCCGCCGGGACCTCAAGGTGCTGGCGGGCCGGCGACTGCTCAAGCGGGTGCACGGCGGGGCCATCCCGCTGGAGACGGTGGCCTTCGAATCCGGGGTGGAGTACCGCAGCCAGGTCGATCTGGCCCAGAAGCACCGCGTCGCCGGTGCCGCGGCCGATCAGTTGCACGGAGCCGAAACCGTGTACCTCGACGAGGGTTTCACCCCGCGCCTGATCGCCGAACTGCTGGCCGAGCAGGAACTGACGGTGGTCACCTCCTCGCTGCTGGCAGCCGAGGCGCTGGCGCACAGCAGCACCGTGACGGTGCTGTTGTTGGGTGGCCGGATGCGCGGCAGAACCCTTGCCACGGTGGACGAGTGGGCGCTGGAACGGCTGCGGTCCCTGGTCATCGACGTGGCCTTCCTGGGTACCAACGGCATCGCCGTGGAACACGGTCTCACCACCCCAGATCCGGCGGTGGCTGCGGTGAAGCAGACCGCGGTGCGGGTGTCCTCGCGCCGGATCATGGTCGCCGCGCACTCCAAGTTCGGCCAGAGCAGCTTCTGCCGGTTCGCCGAGATCTCCGATTTCGAGTCGATCATCACCGGCACCGAACTGCCGCTCGCCGAGGCGCATCGGTACGAGGCGCTGGGGCCCAGCGTCCTGCGGGTGTGAGGCTGACCGATCGTCCCTGACCGTCCCGACAGTCCCGTCCAGCGGTGGTCAACCCACGCCCGCCGGATCAGAAGGGTGGTGGGTCCGGGTCGCTGATGGTGGTTCGGCCCGTGGCGTGGTCGAAGTAGCCGGGTGCGGGTCGTTGGTTTGTGCGGGTGTCGCGGCGGGTGTGGTTGTTGGCGGTGTGTGCGAGGGCGAGTTCGGTGGCGTTGCGTGCGCGTTCGGCGTTGATGCGGTACTCGCGGTCTTGGGCGCGGGTGCGTTGCCGGGTGGGCATCAGGGCGTCCCGGTGGTCGTCGTGGATCAGGCTGATCGGCCGGGGTGGGGGGACGTTTGTGTGGATGTTGCAGTGTGGGAACAGGATCGCCGCGCCCGCGGTGGTGAGGTAGGTGTGTCCGGTCGGTGCGGTCCATTCTGTGCCGCCGTCGGGGTGGGCTTTCATGGTCCAGCCGTTGGGTCCGGTGCGGAATGTTTTGAGTAGGTGGTGTTCTCGACACAGCGGGCGCAGGTTTCCCGGGTGGGTGGCCCCGGCCGGCCAGGGGGTGACGTGGTCCAGATCGCAGCGGTGTGCGGGTTTGGTGCAGCCGGGGAAGCTGCAGGTCATCGATGTCATCCGGACGTATGCGGTCAGTGCGGTCGAGGGCCGGTACTGGCGTTCGGTGGGTAGGTCGGCGGCCTCGTGCAGGGGGCGGACTGTGGCGCCGGTGGCGATGAGTTCGGCGAGCATGGCGGCGGGGATGATGCCGCCGTCGAGCAGCACCCCGGTGCCCACACCCGGGATGGTGGCGGCGGGCTCTTGGTCAGGTGGGGCCTGTGCTGCGGGGGTCCGGGCGGCGGGCTCTGCCGCAGGCTCTGAGCCGGGCTCAGGTTCAGCGGGTGCCGGAGTGGGCTCGGTGTCGGTCTGCGCGGGGCGCGGTTCCGGCGACTCAGGTGCATCGGGCGTGGGTTGCGGCCCGGTCTCGGGGGCGGGTCGTGTCTGGGTGCTGGGCACCTGGTCGGTCAGCGCGTAGATGATGACCGCGGTGGCGCGGGGGTCTTTGCCGCTGCCTTCGCAGTCGGGGTTCCCGCATTGGCAGGTCAGCCGCTGCAATGACGGGCCGACGATGCCGAGGGCGCCCATGGCAGCCGAGAGACGTTCCTTCAGCGGGCGGGGATCGTTGGCGCACACGGTGTCGGCCAGATCGGTGAGGCGTTGTTCGACGGCTTTCCGGTCGGTGGCGCGCAACCGGCCCCAGAACGAGGACACCCCGTTGGGGTCGTTGCGGTCGTCGAATTCGATGTAGAGGTCCTTGGCGGCGGCCTTGGAGCGGATCACCGCGATGGGGTCGTATTTCTCCACCCAGAAGTCGACCGCCCGGATCAGGGCCGCCTCGGACAGCACCCCGTACGTGCTGGCTTCCCCGGCGATCCCGGCATCGATCAACGCCAACGCCGCACCGTCGGTGACCAGGTGGGTGCGCCAGGTGATCTCCCCGATCACCTTCGCCGATAGGGCACCGGCGGCGAACACCGCCGCGGTCTGCGGCAGCCGTTCGCGCAGCGCCACCGCGATGTACATCTGGGTGTTCGCCGCGTACGGGCTCAGATTGCAGGCGGCACTGACCTGCGCTTTGGCGAACGCCCAGCCATCGATCACCTGACGAGCGGACGCCTCATCCTCGTCCTCACACTGCCGGGCAGCCACCTCGGCCACCAACGCCAACCGCTCGGCGGCGGCCATCGCCTCGGACCGGGTCGCGGCCGTCAGCGCGCAGATGAGCTCCTCATCGCTCATCCCCGCCAACCCGATCGTATCGAACATGTGTTCGATACTACCGGCACCCTGTGACACGCGCCACAAGGAACGTGGCGCCTGTGGTCAACCTGGGGGCTCGCGGACCGACACGTCCCGGCCCGCGAGCCCCCCGGTGTCAGACCTTGCTCGGCACCGGAACCGGAGCCCGGTCCACAGTGACCAGATCGGTGGGGCGTTTGCGCAGCGGACCGGTCTTGCCGTGCGTGGCGTAGATGACCAGGCCCACGAACGCCAGTCCGCCGACGAGATTGCCGATCACCGTCGGTATCTCGTTCCACAACAGATAATCCATGATCGTGAACTCGCCACCGAGCAGCAGCCCGGACGGGAACAGAAACATGTTGACGATCGAGTGCTCGAAGCCGAGATAGAAGAACACCATGATCGGCATCCACATGGCAATCACCTTGCCCGGCAGGCTGTCCGACATCATCGCACCCACCACACCCATCGACACCATCCAGTTGCACATCACGCCACGGATGAACAGCGTCAGCATCCCCGCGGCGCCGTGATCGGCGTAGCCCACGGTCCGCCCCTCCCCGATCTGGCCGATCGCCTGCCCGACAGCGTCGGGTTCCACGCTGAACCCGTAGGTGAAGTAGATCGCCATGAACACCGCGACCGTCAGCGCGCCGGCCAGGTTGCCCAGGAACACCAGCCCCCAGTTCCGCAACATCGGCCCGACGGTCACGCCGGGCCGCTTGTCCAGCCACGCCAGCGGCACCAGGGTGAAAACCGCTGTCAGAAGGTCGAATCCGAGCAGGTGCAGCATACAGAAGCCGACCGGGAACAGCACCGCACCCAGCAGCGGCTCCCCCGTCCGCACCGAAATCGTCACCGCAAAGGCCGCGGCCAACGCGAGAATGGCGCCGGCCATGAAGGACCGGATCAAGGTGTCCCGAGTGGACATGAACACCTTCGACTCGCCGGCATCGATGATCCGAGTGGCGAGTTCAGCCGGTTTGACGTACGACATGAGTTATCTCCCTTCGGCCCGGATCACCAGTGGTACGGCAGGAATTTGCCGTCGATCGTCACCACGACCCGGTCACCGTCCGGGTCGGCCCGCCGTTCAAGGCCGACGTTGCAGTTGATGGCGCTCATGATGCCGTCGCCGAACTCCTCGTGGATCAATGCCTTGAAAGCCGGGCCGTAGACATTGATCAGTTCGACGAAGCGGTAGATCGTCGGGTCAGTCAGCACGGCCGTGTTCTCGGTGCGGTACGGCTGACGCTGCAGGGCCGCAACGGTTTCCGGACCGAGGTCCAACAGTTCGCCGACCGCATGGGCTTCGGCGCCAGGCATCGGGTGGCTGCCCAGCATCGCCGCCACCGTCCAGACCAGCGGCCGGTCGATGTGGTCGGCGAGCTTCTGCCAGCTGATGCCGGTCTCCAGTCGGCGTCGTTCGATCTCGGTGATGACCGGTGAGGTGGGGTCGTAGGCCATGGATGTCCTCCTTCACAGTGGGTGACTCCATGACAGCGGGCCGCGTCCGGGTCTGCCCATGGCAGAAGGCGTACAGAATCCGGCATTTTGCGCACAGCTCCCCCGTCGGCGACACCGCTTAACCGCGCCGTAACGAACGGAGAAAACCACCGCAATCCCCGGCCCCTAGCCTGAGCACAACTCGAAAGCCAGGTGGAATGGTGAACACCGGAACCGAAGTCAGTCGAACGCTCGATGCCGGCACGCTCTCGGCGGTGATCGACATCGCGCCGACCCCGCTGTGGGTCATCGCCCCCGACGGCACGGTGGCGCTGGCGAATCAGGCGGCGCTGAGCATGCTCGGTTACCGCAGCGACGACGATGTGGTCGGCGCACCCAGCCACGACACCTTGCACGAATGGCATCCGGACGGGTCGCGGTACCCGTCGGACTCCTGCCCGATCCTGGACGGCTGCGGGTCCACCGCGGCCACGGCGCACGAGTGGTTCATCACCCGTGCGGGACAACCGATCCCGGTCACCTGGTCGGCGCGGCCGCTGGGCGCCGACGGCACCCGGCTGCTGGCGTTCACCGATGCCTCCGACCGGGTCGCCGCCCGACCCCATCGGGACAGCGGGCACCGCGCCGACCTGAGGGCCCGGCTGCTGGCCCATATCGGCGTGCGCTTCCGGGACCCGGAGTTCACCGCGGCCCGGCTCGCTGCGGAGTTCCACCTCTCGCTGCGCACGGTGCAACAGCTGCTCGCCGAGGACGGCCGCTCACCGGCCACGGAGATCCGCCGACACCGGTTGGAGCTGGCCAGCAGCCTCATCGCCCAGGGCTTTTCGGTGAGCCGGGCGTGCCGCGCCGGTGGCTTCTCCGACCCGGGCACGTTCAACCGTGCGTTCCGCCGGCAGTTCGGGGTGGCCCCGAGCGAATGGGCGAGACGCGCAGGCTGAACCGATTATTCGACGGTGACCGACTTCGCCAGGTTGCGCGGCTTGTCCACGTCGTAGCCACGGGCCTGCGCCACCCCGGCGGCGAACACCTGCATCGGGATCGTCGACAGCAGCGGCTGGAAAAGCGTTGAGACGGCGGGGATCTCGATGAGGTGATCGGCAAACGGCGCCACCGTGTCGTCGCCCTCCTCGGCGATGACGATGGTGATCGCACCGCGGGCCTGGATCTCCCGGATGTTGCTCAGCAGCTTGGCGTGCAGGGTGGCCGCACTCTTCGGCGACGGCATCACGACGATGACCGGCAGGTCGTCCTCGATCAGCGCGATCGGCCCGTGCTTGAGTTCGCCGGCGGCGAACCCCTCGGCGTGCATGTAGGCCAGTTCCTTGAGCTTGAGCGCACCCTCCAGGGCCACCGGGTACCCGACATGGCGGCCCAGGAACAGCACCGCCGACGCCTGCGCGAAGCGCTGCGCCAGCGCCGTCACCGGCTCCATGCAGGTGAGCACCCGGGATACCTGATCGGCCATCGCCTCCAGGTCGTGGTACTCGCGGGCGACCTCGTCGGCGTACTTGGTGCCGCGGGCCTGCGCCAGCGCCAGCCCGACCAGGTAGTTCGCCGTCAGCTGCGCCAGGAACGTCTTGGTCGACGCCACGCCGATCTCCGGTCCGGCCCGGGTGTAGAGCACGGCATCGGCCTCGCGCGGGATCTGGCTGCCGTTGGTGTTGCAGATGGCCAGCACCTTGGCCTTCTGCTCCTTGGCGTGCCGCACCGCTTCCAGGGTGTCGGCGGTCTCGCCGGACTGCGAGATCGCGATCACCAGGGTGCTGCGGTCCAGAACCGGGTCGCGGTACCGGAATTCGCTGGCGAGCTCGACCTCGACCGGCAGTCGGGTCCAGTGCTCGATGGCGTACTTGGCCAGCATGCCGGAGTGGTAGGCGGTGCCGCAGGCGACGATGAAGACCTTGTCGACCTCGCGGAGTTCCTGATCGGACAGCCGCTGTTCGTCGAGCACGATGCGGCCGTCGACGAAGTGTCCCAGCAGGGTGTCCGACACCGCGGCGGGCTGCTCGGCGATCTCCTTGAGCATGAAGTACTCGTAGCCACCCTTCTCGGCGGCGCTGAGGTCCCAGTCGATGTGGAACGGCCGGGTGGGCACGTCCGTGTTGCCGGAGAAGTCGCTGATCTTGTACCCGTCGGCGGTGATGACCACGGCCTGGTCCTGGCCGAGTTCGACTGCCTCACGGGTGTATTCGATGAACGCCGCGACGTCGGAGCCGATGAACATCTCGCCCTCACCGACGCCGACCACCAGTGGGGTCGACCGCCGCGCGGCGACGATGGTGCCGGGCTCGTCGGCGAACGCGAACACCAGGGTGAAGTGACCCTCCAGGCGGCGCAGCACCGAGAGCACCGAGCCCTCGAAGTCCCCGGCGGTATCCCCGGTGCGGTAGGCCTGCGCCACCAGGTGCACGGCCACCTCGGAGTCGGTGTCGCTGGCGAACTCGACCCCGGCGGCCTCCAGTTCGGCGCGCAGGGACGCGAAGTTCTCGATGATGCCGTTGTGCACGACGGCGAACTTGCCGCTGGCGTCGCGGTGCGGGTGCGCGTTGCGGTCGGTGGGCCGACCGTGGGTGGCCCACCGGGTGTGCCCCATTCCGGATGTCCCGCCGAGCGCCTCGCCGGCCGCATCGGCTTGTTTCAGAGCGTCTTCGAGATTGGCCAGCCGGCCCGCCCGGCGCTGTACGGCGAGGCCACCGGCGCCGTCCAGGACGGCCACCCCCGAGGAGTCGTAGCCGCGGTATTCCATCCGGCGCAGCGCATCGACGACGATCTCGCAGGCAGGGCGCTGCCCGACGTAGCCGACGATTCCACACATAGCCGTCAAGGGTAGTGCAGCGGCGGGTCAGCTTTCCGCGCGCGCGTGCGCGAACTCCCCCAACAGGGCCGCCACCACCCCGAACACGAAGTACAGCGGCACCAACCACGGCGCCACGCCGAACAGGCCGTCGCAGACCTCCGCGTACCCGAACACCCCGGCGCCGGCCAGCGCGATCTCCACGATCGGCCCGATGACGGCGATCAGCGCGCCGCACACCAGGGCGGGCGCATCACCCAGCGCACACCAGATCAGCACCGCGAATGCACTGATCAGAGCGGTCGTGGTGACGGCGGGGCCGGTGTGCACCAGCGCGGTCACCAGGTAGCTACCGACCACGGCGGCGATCCCGGCCACGCCCTGGCGCAGCGTGACCCCGGTCCGGACCGCGGGGAGATACAGCCGGATCTCGGCCAATGCCACCACCGCCAAGCCGACCAGGACGGGGAACCAGAGCGGGCTGCTGGCGAGGAACGGCACCGCATCACTGGTGTAGAACGTGGTACCCGTCACCACGTGACTGTGGTCACCGAGCAGGGCGGCCGCACCCCCGACGAGAAACAGCACCAACACCGCCGCCGGCCGCAACTTCACACCTGCAACGTAGACCGGGCCGGCCTGCGCTACGGTCAACGGGTGGCCAAGACGAAGAAACTCTTCGCTGCTCTGACCCGGCGCGGACCGCATCGCGTACTGCGCGGAGATCTAGCCTTCGCCGGCCAGCCCGGCGTCGTCTACACCCCCGAGTCGGGGTTGAACCTGCCCGGCATCGCCTTCGGCCATGACTGGCTGACGTCGGCGGGCCGGTATGCGGGCACGTTGGAGCACCTGGCGTCCTGGGGCATCGTCGCCGCCGCGCCCGATACCGAGCGGTCCCTGGCGCCGTCGGTGCTCAATCTGGCGTTCGACCTGGGCACCACCCTGGACATCATCTCCGGGGTTCGGCTGGGCCCCGGCAAGATCAGCGTGCACCCGACCAAGTTGGGCCTGGTGGGCCACGGCTTCGGCGGATCGGCCGCGGTGTTCGCCGCCGCCGGGCTGGGCTCCCGACTGAAGGCCGTCGCCGCCCTCTACCCGGCGGTCAGCAGTCCGCCCGCCGAGCAGCCCGCCGCATCGCTGAAGAGTTCCGGGCTGATCCTGCGCGCCCCCGCCGACGGCACCGCCATCCGCTCCAACGCCGACGCACTGGCCCGGGCCTGGCCGGCGGCCATCCTGCGCACGGTGCACAAGGCCGAGCCCGGCGGGCTGATCGAGGGACGCCGGTTGGCCAAGGCGTTCGGCCTGCCCGGCGCCGACCGCGGCACCCAGAAGGTCACCCGCGCCCTGCTGACCGGCTATCTGCTGTACGTGCTCGCCGGCGACAAGACCTACCGTGAGTTCGCCGATCCGGAGGTGGTGCTGCCCAAGACGGCGGGCCCGGTGCCGGACGCCGAGCAGTCCACCCTGGAGGACAAGGTGGCGGCCCTGCTGAAGGGCTAGTGGAGGGTCAGCTCTCCAGCCGGCCCAGGGTGGTTCCCACCGGGTAGGTCTCGTCGGCCTCGGCATCACCGTGGCGCACCACACCGTCCGCGGGTGCGGGCACGTCGACCTCCACCTTGTCGGTGCTGACGGTGTACAAGTCGTCGCCCTCGACGACCGCGCTGCCGTCGGGCACCAGCCAGCCGACGAAGGTGCCCTCGGTCATGGTGACGTCGAGCTTGGGCATCTTGATTTCCATCCGGTGAACGCCTTCCGGTCAGTGGGTTGTCCGCAGTGCCTGCGCGGGGCAGGAGGCCACCGCGTCGAGCACCAATTGCTGTTGTTCTGGCGGGATTTCGGTGAACTGCAGTTGCACCTCACCGTTGTCGTCGACGACGAACAGATCGGGCGCCATCGCCTCGCACACCCCGTTGCCCACGCACCGATCGCGGTCGACGGTGACCCTCATGCGCCGCCGCTCACCGGGTGAGCAGGGTGCATGCGCTCAGACCCGGTGCACCGTAGACGTGGGACAGCGCGACCCTGGGTTGCCCGGCGACCTGATGCTCCCCGGCCGCGCCGCGCAACTGCAGGACGTTCTCGTGGATCTGCCGCAGACCAGACGCGCCGATGGGTTCCCCGTTGGCCAGGCACCCGCCGTCGGTGTTGATCGGCAACCGGCCGGTGAGTTCGGTTGCCCCGGAATCGATCAGCTCGGTCTGCTCACCATCGGCGCACAGCCCGGTCTCGGCCAGGTGGATGATCTCCGCACCGGCGTCGGTGTCCTGCAACTGCGCGAGGTCGACGTCGGCGGGTTCGATCCCGGCCGCCTCGAATGCGGCCGCCGCGGCGTCGACGGTCGGGCTGACACCACGCCGCACCGACAGCGACGGGCTGAGCACCTCGAAGGATCCGGGCCGCCGGGTACGCACCGCGGACGCCGCGACGTAGACCGGATGGGGGCTGAGTTCGCGGGCCCGGTCGGCACTGCACACCACCAGCGCGGTCGCCCCGTCCCCGGGTGAGCACAACATATACTGCCGCAACGGATCCGAGAGCATCATCGAGGCGTCGATATCCGCCTCCGACAACGGTTTGCGCCGCCACGCCAGCGGATTCAACGATCCGTTGCGGAACGCCTTGGCCGCGACCTTGGTCAGCAGTCGCTCCGGAAGGCCGTGCTCGTGCAGATAGCGTTGGATCTTGAGCGCGAAGAACTGGGAGGTGAGCGCCAGACCGGCCTCCCCGTACCAGTTTCCGAGTCCGAGCGCGGACGGATTGATGGCGAATGCGCCGCGCGGGTGCGAGTCGAGGCCGATCACCAGCGCGAGGTCGGCGGCGCCGGAGGCGATGGTGTGCACCGCGGAGATGAGTGAACTGCTGCCGGTGGCACATCCGTTGAGCACGTTGACGAACGGCACGCCGGTGAGGCCGAGGTCGGCGACCAGGGTGTCGGCCGAGCCGCCGTCCATGCTGCCCCCGACGGCGTACTGGATGTCCGTCCAGGACACGCCGGCGTCGGCGAGGGCCAACCGGGCCGCCAGCACCGCTTCCTGACGCACCGAGGTGTCCTGATACCGGCCGAACGGGCGGCAACCGATCCCGATGATGGCGACGGAATTCCTCACTTCCGTCCTCCTTCCTCGACCGGGGCGAACGCGAAGGCCAGCGCCTGCTCGCCGGTGGCCACGGTGACCTCGATCCCGGTCAGCCGCATCGGCATTCCGATCCGCAGTCGGGCCGGATCCGATTCGGTCAGCCGAGTTTCCACGATGACCTCGCCGGGCAGTTCGACGTATCCGACACCGAACGGCGCGAACTCGTCGGCGCTCCCGTAGTACGGCGGGCTGGGCGGTGGGAACCGTTGCACCGTCCAACTCCACAGCACACCGTGGTCGGCCAACGTCACCGCGCCGATGTCCTGGCTGCCGCAGTCACGGCAGGACTGCTTGCGCGGGAACTCGGTTTCACCACACGCCCCGCACCGCCCGCCGATCAACCGGATCCCGCCGTCCGCGCCGGACTCGATGATGCCGGGATCGATGATCTCAACCGTCGACACCGGGTGCCTCCTGTCTGTTCTGGGTGCGCTTGGCGCGCACACCGCGCTTCATGACGACGACGTCGCCGTGCACCCCGGCCTGGCAGGCCAGCCGCACGTGCTCACCGCGTCCGCCCTTGTCGCCGGACAGCCCGCGGACCGCCTGTGCCTCGGTGTCGCTCGGCTCCGCGAGATGTTCGGCACCGTCCACCACCTCGACGTGGCAGACCAGGCAATCCCCTTGTCCGCCACAGACGGTCGGCCAGCGCAGCCCGGCGGTCAGCGCGGCGGCCATCACGGTCTGGCCCGGCGTGGCCTCGAACGTGATCCCCGAGGGGCGGACCGTCACCGTCGGCATGTCAGCTGCGTCGCAGTTCACGCCATGGTTTCCCGCGACCCGGATCGATCTCGCGGTCCAGCCCGAGCACCTTCTCCCCGACGATGTTGCGTTGCACCTCCGAGGTGCCCCCAGCGATGGTGAACCGGCGGCTGTCCAGCAGATCGTGGGTGTCCGGTGGCACCGTGTCATCCCAGTAGGCGGCCGCTGCCCCGCCGAGTTCGAAACCCAACTCGGCGATCTGCTGGGAGAGCTCCGAGAGCACCAGTTTGGTGATCGACCCTCCGGACGCACGCTGGTTGGTCGCGCGGTCGTTGGTCAAAGTCAACGCCCGTTCGACGGCGATCAGGTCGGCCACCCGGTCGCGGACCACCGGGTCCGTCCACTGCCCGCTGCGCCGTGCGCGTGCCAGCATCGGGCCCAGCGGCACCCCGCTGGCACTGGTGGTCTCCGACAGTCCGGAGCGTTCGGCGTTCAGGGTGCTCATCGCCACCCGCCAGCCGTCGTCCACGGGTCCCAGTACCGACTCGGGGCCGAGCAGCACGTCCTGGAGGAACACCTCGCAGAAGTGTTCCTCGCCGGTGAGCTGGCGCAGCGGCCGCACCGTCACGCCCGGTGCGGTCATGTCCACCAGGAAGCAGGTGATGCCGGCGTTCTTCGGTTTGTCGGGATCGGTGCGGGCCAGCAGCATTCCGTACCGGGACTCGGCGGCGAACGAGCTCCACACCTTCTGCCCGTTGACCCGCCAGCCGCTGTCCTCGGGCACCGCCCGGGTGGCCAGGCCGGCCAGGTCCGATCCGGCGCCGGGCTCGCTGAACAGCTGGCACCACATGTCGGCGCCGCGGACGATGCCGGGCAGGTAGCGCTGCTGCTGCTCGGCGGTGCCCCAGGCCATGATGGCCGGCCCGATCAGGGTCAGTGGCACGAAGTAGTAGTCGGGCAGGCCCACACCGTGCTCGGCCAACACCGAGCGCACCACCGCGGACTGCTCCTCGGTGTAGCCCAGCCCGCCGTGCTCCCGCGGCCAGTGCGCGACAGTGTAACCGCGCTCCCCCAGCGTGCCGAACCAGTCCGGTGCCGACTTCACATCCATTGTCTTCGGCCGGTTTTCCCGGATCCAAGCCTCGACTTCGGCGCGCAGTTCAGACATGGGCACCGTCCCGCAGATCGACGAGGTCGGCCAGCCGGCGGCGGTACCGGCCGGCAGTGCCGGTGAGCGCGGTGACCGCGTGGGCCCGCCGGAAGTAGCGGTGCGCCCAGTGTTCGTAGGTGATGGCGATGCCGCCGTGCAACTGGATGGCGGCCTTGGTGACCGCGAGCGCGGTGTCGCGGGACAGCGCCGCGGCCACCGCGAGATCCACCTCGGTCGAGAGCGCCTCCGGGGCCGAGGTCAACTGCCAGGCCGCGCCGTAGACCGCCGAGCGGGTCAGCTCGACCTTGGCCAGCAGGTCGACCAGCCGATGTTTGACGGCCTGGAAGGAGCCGATGGTGCGCCCGAACTGAACCCGTTGCGCCACATAGCCGACGGTGCCGTCCAGTGCATGCTGGGCCACCCCGAGCAGTTCGGCGGACAGGGCCAGCGACACGATGCGCTCGGCACCGGCGGACTCGCCCTCGCTACGTGCGATCGGGGTGGCCGCGCCGGTGGTGTGGCGGGCCAGCGGCCGGGACGGGTCCAGCCCATCCACCGGGGTCAGGACGACGTCCGGGTCGGCGGCGTCGAACAGGGCCACCCAGCCGCCGCGGCGGACCAGCAGCAGATGCGCGCCGGGGCCGTGCCATACCGGGCTGTCATCGCCGAGGGTGGCCGCCACGGTCTGGGTGCCGTCGCGCAGCGCGGCGATCAGGTCTGGGTCGCGGAGTTCGGCCGCGAACTGCCTGGCCAGCACCGTCGGGATCAGCGGGCCGCCGAACAGCGCGGCGCCCGCCTCCTCGGCCAGGATGGCCAGGTCGATGGGTGAGCCCATGCCATCGGAATCTGCACCCCCCAGGATGATCTCGTCCGCACCGATCTCGCCGAGCAGTCGCCGCCATCCGGTCGCCGGATCGTCGGTGTCGGCGAACAGCGCCCGCACCACCTCGCGCAGCGCCCGGTGTTCGTCGGTGAACGCGAACATCGGGGGCACCACGTCCCGGGTGATCTCGACGGTGTCCATCATGGCCTCCCGACCGCGGGCACGGCGGTGGCCAGATAGTCCGCACGCAGTTGCCGCTTGTTGAGTTTGCCCATCGCCGAGCGCAATTCGAAGTCCACGATCTGCACCAGGTTCGGGCATTTGTAGTGCGCCAGCCGGTCCCGGGTCCAGGACACCAGGTCGGCCGGGTCGACACCGGGATCGCTGGTGACCACCAGCGCGCACAGTTGCTCCCCCAGGTCCTCGTGCGGGATGCCGATGACCGCGACGTCCACCACGGCCGGGTGGGTGCGCAGTACCGCCTCCGATTCGGCCGGGTAGATGTTGACGCCGCCGCTGACCACCATGTCCGACGCCCGGTCGGTCAGGTACAGGTAACCGTCCTCGTCCAGGTAGCCGATCTCGCCGAGCGCGAAGACACCGTCGGCGACGTAGCTGCGCCGCGTCTTCTCCGGATCACCGTGGTAGCGCGGGTTGTTGCCGGTGCTCGACCGCACGCACACCAGGCCGGGGGTGCCGGCCGGCAGGACCGAACCGTCCTCGGCGCGGATGGTGAGTTCGTAGCCGGGCATGGCCTGCCCCACCGAGCCCGGGTGTGCCAGCCACTGCGCCGAGTCGATCATGGTCACGGTGCCGGCCTCGGTGGATCCGTAGGCCTCCAACAGGATCGGGCCGAACCAGTCGATCATCGCGCGTTTCACCTCGACCGGGCAGGCCGCCCCGGTGTGCACGATGGTGCGCATACTGCTGATGTCGTAGCGCTCGCGGATCTCGGTGGGCAGCCGCAGCAGCCG
Source organism: Mycolicibacterium aurum (assembly GCA_900078775.1). Lineage (GTDB taxonomy): Bacteria > Actinomycetota > Actinomycetes > Mycobacteriales > Mycobacteriaceae > Mycobacterium > Mycobacterium aurum_A. The sequence continues at coordinate 191,816 of LT549889.1, read as the reverse complement.
GGAGAAGTGGGTGGGCACCATCATGGTGGCCTGGACCCGTTCGCGATCGATGGCGGCCAGGACCTGCTCCGGATCGAACCGGGGCAGGATCACCAGGGGGCGGCCGGCGATGATGCCACGGACCCCGGCCATCGGCCCGGTGTGGTGCATGGGCGCGACCACGAGCTGCTTTCCGGGACTGCCGATCGGCGAGTTGACCACCCGGTCGACGAACTCGGCCATGGAGGCCCCGCCGGGGAACATCTGATCGGGCAGTTCGACACCCTTGGGCAGCCCGGTGGTGCCCGAGGTGTAGTACAGCGGTTTGGCCGGGGCCAGGTCGGCCGGGGGTTCGTCCTCGGACGCGGCGGCGATGACGGCGTCGAAGTCGGCCCAGTCCAGCACCGCCATGCCACCGGACTGCGCGGCGGCCTTGACGTCCGGGCTGCACAGCACGGTGTGCACATCGGCGTCGCCGACGATGTACGCGATCTCCTCGGCCGTCAGATGGTAGTTCACCGGGACGGCCGAGAGTCCGGCGTAGGTGACGGCCAGGTGCGCCAACGCCACGTGCGCGCTGTTGGACCCGGCCACGGCGACCCGTCGGCCCTCCGGAATCTGCTGTGCCAGCAGCCAGTTCACCGCACCGTTGAGCCGGCCGTTCAGTTCCGACCAGGTCCACGAGATGACGCCGTCGGTGACGGCGTCATCGTCGGGAGTCCGGGCCGCGTGCTGGGCGATCCCTGCGACCACGGATTACCCGTTCACCCCGGCACCGGACCGGGACCGGGACCGGGACCGGGACCGGGACAGGGCGTTCTTGGCCGCGGATACCACGGCGTCCGCGCCGGGGACGAACGCATCCTCGAGGACCTTGGCGTACGGGATAGGGGTGTCGGCCCCGGCTACCCGCGCCACCGGGGCGCCGAGTTCGTCGAAAAGCGCCTCGGTGATGAGGGCGGCCAGTTCCGCGCCGAACCCGTTGCGCCGCACCGCCTCGTGCACCACCACCGCATGGCGGGTGCGTCCCACCGACTCCAGCACGGTGCGCTCGTCGAGCGGCACCAACGACCGCAGATCGATGACCTCGGCGTCGATCGACTCCTCGGCGAGTTGTTCGGCGGCGGCCAGCGCGGTGTGCACCTGGCGGCCGTAGCTGATCAGGGTGATGTCGCTGCCCGGTCGCACGGTGGCGGCCGAACCCAGCGGCACCACGTGATGGCCGACCGGCACCGGCTGCGGCGGTGCGAAGTACAGCAGGCTCTGCTCCACCACAATCACCGGGTCCGGGTCCTCGATCGCCGCGGTGAGCAGGCCCTTGGCGTCGGCCGGGTTGCTCGGCACCACCACCTTCAGGCCGGGGATGTGCGTGAGCCAGGCTTCCAGCATCTCCGAATGCTGTGCGCCGAACTGCATTCCGGCGCCGGCAGCGCAGCGGATGGTCAACGGCACGGTGGTCTGACCGCCGGACATGTAGCGCAATTTGGCGGCGTGGTTGGCCACCTGGTCCAGACAGACGGCCAGGAAGTCCATCAGCATGATCTCGGCGACCGGCTTCATGCCGGCGATGGCGGCACCGACGGCCGCGCCGACGATGGCCTGCTCGCTGATCGGGGTGGCCCGTACCCGGTCGGTGCCGTACTTGGTGGACAGCCCCGCGGACACCTTGAAGACGCCACCACTGGGGTCGGCGATGTCCTCACCGAGCAGGAACACCGACGGGTCGCGGGACAGCGCGTCGTCCAGGGCACTGCCGATGGCCTGGAATCCCAGCATGGGGACGGTCTCGGTCATCGTCATACCCCTTCGTAGACGTCGGTCAGCAGTTCGGACAGGTCCGGGGGCGGGCTTGCCTCCGCGAACTCGAAGGCGTCCTTGACCTCCGACTTGGCCTGCGCCTCAATGGCTTCGATCTCTGCTTCGGTGAGCACCTGTTGCTCGATCAGAGCGGCCCGGAACCGCAGCACCGGATCGTTGGCGCGTTCGGCCTCCAGTTCGCCGGGTTTCATGTACTCGTTCTGGTCCGACATCTGGTGGCCGAAGAACCGGAAGGTCATGGCCTCCAACAGGGTCGGACCCTCCCCCGCGCGGGCCCGGGCGACAGCCTCGCGTGCCGCGGTGTGCATGGCCACCGGATCGTTGCCGTCGACCCGGACACCGCGCATCTTGTAGGCGGCCGCCCGGTCGGCGATCCGGTCCACACTTGTGCCGTCCTCGAAGGAGGTGTGTTCGGCGTAGCGGTTGTTGTGGCAGAGGAACACCACCGGCAGTTTCCACAGGGCCGCGAGGTTGCACGCCTCGTGGAAGGCGCCGATGTTGGTGGCGCCGTCGCCGAAGTTGACCACGGTGACCCGGTCGGTGCCCTGCAGCTGGGAGGCCAGCGCCAACCCATTGGCAATCGGCAGCCCACTGCCGACGATGCCGGTGGTGACCATCAGCCCGGAGGCCGGATGGGTGATGTGCATGGGCCCGCCCTTGCCCTTGCAGGTGCCGGTGGCGCGCCCGAAGAACTCCGCCCACAGCTCGCGCAGCGGCACCCCCTTGGCGAGCTGATCGTGCAGGCCGCGGTAGGTGGTGACCATGTAGTCGCTCTCCCGCAGGGCCGCGCCCATGGACGCGGATACGATCTCCTGGCCGCGCGGCGAGTAGTACTGCGCGCTGACCTGCCCGGTCAGGATCAGCGAACGGAACTTCTCGTCGCAAACCTTGATCCGGGTGGCGGTGGTGAAGATCTGCGTCAGCTCGGCGGTTCCGAGACCGATGTCTGCCGTGGATGTCATCCGCTCTCCATCTATTGGCCGGTCAACTAATTAATTAGTAACAGGGATCACTTCTGACTGTCAATCCCCAGGTACAAGGGGTCAGGCGGTGCCGAACGCCTGGCGGTACAGCGGGCTGTCCGCGCTGTAGTAGTTGCAGTGGAAGCCGCTGGGGATCCGGAACGGGATCACCGCGGCGGCGATCGGGCCGGCGGCGATGTCGGCCGCGTCGAACACCACGAGCTCGCTTTCCAGCGCATCCTTGCGGTGCACCAACGTCAGGGCATAGCCGTCGAGTTCGTGGGTACTGCCCAGCCGCGGGGCGAAGATCAGCTCCCCCACCGCGGTACCGGCGCCGAAGTGGTACAGATCCTCGGCTCCGGTGGCGGTGTCCACCCGCAGCGCCGAGTCCATCCCCTCGACCCGGCCGTCGCCGGAGTTCAGATTGCTGTTGGCGAAGGCCTGCCGGCTGCGGTGCGACATCAGCCGGTCATCCGGGCGCGGGAACTGGATGTCGCGGTCGTTGACGATCTCCTCATTGAGGGTGTCCGAGGTCGCCTTCGGGTCGATGGTCCAGCGCCGCAGGCTCTGTCGGGTCTCGGCGTGACTGGCGCGGTTGCCGTGGATGTCGGGGAACAGCGCGGTGCCCTCGGCCGCGGCCACATCGGCGACGATCCGGCCCTGCTCGTCCTCCCACACGTTGGCCTCGTGCAGCATGTGCCGCGGCTCCACCTCGATCCAGCGGACGTCGGCAGCGGTCCCGCGGCGCGGCATCAGACCGAGCTTGGACGGCCGGTCCGGCACCCAGGCCGTCATCGGACCGCCCGAGAGCAGCCGCTGCAGGCTGATCTCCAGCGGCATCACCGGGAACACCACCCAGTTCTCGGTGACGAAGAAGGTGTGCAGCATCGTCATGTGCGGCACCGGGATCAGCTCCGTCACCACCGGCACCCCGTCGAAATCGAGGACGTCATAACGGATCACCGCCTCGCCGCCCAGGCCGTGCACCGCGTTGCCGATGTTGATCATCTCACCGGTGGCGTGGTCGACCTTGGGATGCGCCGAGAAGGTGGTGCTGATCAGCCCGCCGTAGGTCTGTTCCCCCAGCGTGTCCAGCGAGCGCGGGTCCAGCGCCACCGGCGGCGCTCCCTCCATCAGCGCCAGCAGCTTGCCGCCATGGATGACGACGTTGGTGTTGGCGGTGTTGTACCGGGTGCCCTGCGATTTGGGGTCCGAGGTCATCGGGTTTCCCAGCACCCCGAACAGCCGCCGGCCCTCCCCCTGCTCGAGCAGGAATTTGTCGGTGCGCACCCAGCGGTTGCGCATGGACACCCGGCCGTCGGCGATGAAGAACGCGTAGACCATGCCGTCGCCGTCGAACCAGTGGTAGTCCTCGTCGGTCGGCGGGTACAGCGGTTCGGCGCCGTTACGGTAGAACACCCCGGCCAGGTCGTCGGGCAGCCGACCGCGGATCACCAGATCCGGCGCGTCCACCTCCATCCGGTTGGGCTGGTGATGGCCGGTCAGAAACGGGCTCTCCCGCACCAGGGTGGCATCCACGAAACGTCCTCCTCACAGGTGGCTGAACACAGGTCGTCAGATCAGGCGGCGCAGCAGTCGTAGGCCCTTGTCCGTATAGGGCGGATAGAACATCGCGGACAGATCGGGGCGAGTCGGCTTGGTCAGCACCGACTTCCGGTGACTGAACTCCTCGAACCCGAAGCGCCCGTGGTAGGCCCCCATCCCGGACGGGCCGACCCCACCGAACGGCATCTTCGCCGTCGCCACCTGCATCAGCAGCTGGTTGACCACCATGCCACCGGCGGGCACCCGGCGTATGACCAGCTCGCGGGTCGCCGCGGACCGGGTGAACAGGTACACCGCAAGCGGTTTGGGTCTACTGCGAACGAAATCGATTGCGCGCTCCACCGATTCGACCGTCAGTACCGGCAGTACCGGCCCGAAGATCTCCTCGGTCATCAGGGGTTCGTCCACGGCCGGATCGAGCACCACGGTGGGCGCGATCTCCAGGCGCCGCGCGTCGACGGTGCCGCCGATGACGATGTCACCGCGGGTCGCGGCCAGCGCACCGGCCAGCCGAGTGAACTGACGATCGTTGACGATCGGTAAGCCGCCCGCTGCGCCGGGACGGAATTCGGCCAGGGCGCGGCGGATCTCGTCGATCAGACGGTCGCGGACGCTCGCGTGCGCGAGCACGTAATCCGGTGCGATGCAGATCTGCCCGGAGTTCATCACCTTGATCCAGGCGATCCGGCGCGCCGCGGTGCGCACGTCCGCGTCGGCGGCGACGATCACCGGGCTCTTACCGCCCAGCTCCAGGGTGACCGGGGTCAGATGGTCGGCCGCGGCGGCCATGATCTTGTGCCCGACCTCGGTACCCCCGGTGAACAGCACCCGGTCCATGCCCTGCGCGATCAGCTCCCCGGTGGTGACGCCGTCACCCTCCACCACCGCCACCGCATCCGGGTCCAGATAGCGCGGCACCAGCTCGGCCAGCAGCCGGGAGGAGGCGGGGGCGAGCTCGGATGGCTTGATCACCACGGTGTTTCCCGCGGCGAGGGCGCCGACGACCGGGGTGAGGGTCAGTTGGAACGGGACGTTCCACGGTCCGACGATCAACACCGTTCCGTAGGGCTCGTACTCGATCCAGGCCCGACCCGGCAGCTGGGTCCACTCCAGGCGCCGGAACCGGCGGCGGGTCCACTTGTGCACATTGCGCGCGGCGTAGCGGGCCTCGTTCACCGTCGCCAAGATCTCGGCCATCCAGGTCTCGAACGGCGCGCGGCGCAAATCGGCCGAGACCGCGTCCACGACGGCGTCGGCGTTGTCGACCAGCATGGCGGCCAATCCCCGCAACTGGGTGCGCCGCCAGTCGACACCGAGGGTGCGCCCGCTGTCGAAGGTGTGCCGCAGCCGGGCGATCGTCGCCGCGCAGTCCGGTTCGAGGGTTGCCGTCATGGGCTACCGGGCGTTGTCCGTCTCGAGAAGCAGCCCGTTGAACAGGTCGTTCATCTGATCCATCACGGTGACATCGGTGTTGGACGCGGCGTGCGCGAAGCCGTCGACGATCGCGCTGATCATGCCCGCGACGGCCAGCGGGTCGAGGTTCTCCGGGATCAGCCCGGCATGCTGGCCGGCGGTCACCGCCTCGCCCAGCGTGCGGGCCATGGCCTCGGCCTGCTTGGCGAAGGCCTCGGACAACTCCGGGTGACGGCGGGCATCGATGGGCGCGGTCGCCACGAAACCGGCGAGCTCGGGTGATTCGTGGTTGATCCGCATCGATTCGGCGAGCACCGCACGCAGCAGCCCGCGCACCGAATGCGGGCCGGCCAACGCCTCCACGGAGCGCGCGATGATCTTGCCGTACACGTAGTCGCAGACAGCTTCGAAAAGTTTGCTCTTGGAGCCGAAGTGGTAATGCAGCGAACCCGCGGTGACGCCTGCCATCTCCGCGATCAGGTTGTTGGTGGCCGGGCCGTATCCGTATTGCGCGAAACACTGGCAGGCGGCGGCGAGGACCCGCTGTCGGGTGTCACCACTGTCGGTACCCGCCGGACGACCCGGTCCTGATCTTGAACTGGTTGTTTCGCTCATCCCGCCATCATTGCGCAGCCACGGATCGGGCGGGGCGACGGCATCCGCGTCAGTCGTCATCGGCGACGTAACGATCGAGGTCCTGGTGGAACTGACGGATCCGAATCTCCTGGTAATTGGCCAGGGTGACACCGGGTTTGGTCATCGCACGCAGCCCGCGCTGCACCTTTGGCAGATTTGCCAGGTCCTGGTTGAACACCGCGCACAATCCACCCAGTTCGGGCGCGGCGTTGTAGTCCTCATCAGCGGTCAGCCAGTGCGGCGGCGCGGCCTTGGGCTTGGGCACACCGGCGGGCAATGGGATCAACATCATGATGTCGAAGATGCACCGGTCCGGGTCGTTGCCGTAGGGCCGGAACCGGTAGGTCAGCGGGGCCCCGACCCCGGCCCACGGCACCATGTTGGGGAAGACGAAGTACTGGATCGCGTCCAGGATCTCCGAGTCGCTGGTGTGCGACAGATCGGCCCCGGTGGTCTGGGCGAGATTGTCGCGCATCGCCGCGGCGACGATGGGCCGCGCGGACTGCCCCTCGGGCACCTCGAAGGCGCCGACGCCCGCGGGGAAGAAGTCCCGGAACATGGCGTCGAGGACGTCCTGCGGTTCCAGCGGCTCCAGGTGCGGGCTGCTGGTGGCCTGCGGGGTGATCATCCGGTTGAACCCGGGCAGCCCGTCGCTGCGGGTGTAGATGTCGTACTGGGTGTTGGCATCGCCGAGGTACTCCAGCAGCTGCGGGTGGGTGGCGATCACGTGGTAGGACTCCAGGAACGCCTCCATCCCGACTTTCCAGTTGCAGTCGATGACCTTGGCGACGTGCACGGCCTTGAACCGGTCCGCCAGGTTGAACGGGGCGAAGTGCTTCTCCAGATCGCCGAGGTAGTCCGCGAGCGGAGCCGCATCCGGGTCGGGGTTGACGAACACGAACCCGGCCCACACCCCGGTCTGCGCCTGCGGCAACGCGAACGCCGCGTCCTCGACGTGCGGGAAGTCCCACCGCCCGGGCACATCGGTGAGCGCCCCCTCCAGGCTCCAGGTGAAACCGTGGAAGGGACAACGCAACTGGTTGGCCCGGCCGGCGTCGTCACACAACCGGGTGCCACGGTGCAGGCAGGAGTTGTGGAAGGCCTTGATCTCACCGGCGGCGGTGCGCAGCACGATCAGCGACATGTCGGCCAGGTCGTAGACGTAGTAGTCGCCGGGTTCGGGGATGTCCTCCTCGCGGCAGGCGAACTGCCAGGCCTTCTTCCACATCCGTTCCACCTCGAGCCGGTGGAAGTCGGCGCTGATGTAGCGGTCCTTGTCGATGTCGGCGGATCCGAGGAATTCGTAGGACTCCTCCAGCAGCGGGGGCGGCACTTCTCGGGTGTCCCCGGCCAGCAGGCTCTGCACGGTCGGACCCGCCGATCGCGCCTGTCCCGGCCCCGTCGTCTGCGTCACCTTGCCTCCTCCGTCGTCGGTCGTGCGAGTCCTGCGATGTACTGCTCAACCGCGGTGCCGATGAACGCGGAGCCGTTGATCCCCCAGCCCCCGTCCACGTAGAGCACCTGGCCGGTGATGTAGCCGGCGTCCGCCGAGGCGAGGAAGGCCACCGCGGCCGCCACGTCCGCGGGCTCGCCGATCCGGCCCAGCGGCATCGCGTCACCGATGGCCGAGCGCAGTCCCGGATCGGCGAACTCGCCGGCGGTGCCGTCGGTGAGGACCAGGCCCGGCCCCACCGCATTGACCCGGATACCTTGTGGCGCAAACTCGGTGGCCATCTGCTTGGTGAGCGCCACCAGCGCGGCCTTGGACGCGGGGTAGATCCCGCGGCCGGCGCCGCCGAGTTCGGCGAGCACCGAGGTCAGGTTCACGATGGCACCGCCACCGGGGGCGAACTTGCCGAGCAGTGCCCGGGTGACCAACCAGCTGCCCAGGACGTTGACCCGCAGCACCGCCTCGACGTCCTCGACGGTGCTGTCGGCCAGCGTGTTGGACCGCCAGATCCCGGCGTTGTTCACCAGCACGTCGACCGTGTCGAGGCTGTCGACCAGCGATGCCACCGACCCCTGCGCGGTGACATCGCAGGCGATCGCCCGGCCGCCGATCGCGGTGGCGACGGCCTCCGCGGCAAGCGGGTCGAGGTCCACCACGATGACGTCCGCGCCGTCACCGGCGAGACGTTCCGCGATGGCCCGGCCGATGCCTCTGCCCGCCCCCGTCACCACTGCTGTCGGCACATTCCCTCACTTCCGGGCTGCATTGATCGTGCTTGATTATGACCCGCATCACTATTATATTGGCCCACCAATTAGTCAAGTGGTCACCGATGATCCACTTTGAACAGCTCAGACCACCGAACCTGGAGACGGCCGTGACCGATATCGCCAGCCCGCCCGCCTGCCCGATCGGGTCGTTCGATCCGCTGGATCCGCAGACCATGCAGGTGCCGCACCCCTGGTACCAGGCCCTGCGCAAGGAAGCGCCGGTGCACTTCGTCGCGGAGCGGGGCATGTGGTTCGTCACCGCGCGCGACCTGGTGGCCCAGGCCCTTACCGACCACGAGACGTTCTCCTCGGCGTTCGGGCTGCCCCAGATGCCCCCGCCGGCCTCGGTCGCCGCGGAGGTCGAATCGCTGAAAGCGCAGGGCTGGGACCTGATCCCGACGCTGCTGACCGCCGACCCGCCCGATCACCACTACTACCGCCGGATGGTCGCCCGCGCCTTCACCCCGAAGTTCGTCGCCCAGCGCGAGCCCACCATCCGTGCGATCGTCACCGAACTGCTCGACGCGCTGCCCGTCGGCGAACCGGTCGAGTTCGTCGAAGACTTCGCCGCGCCGCTGCCACTGCGGGTCATCGCGCAGGCGCTCAACGTCCCGGATTCGCGGATCGACGACTTCCGGCGGTGGTCCGATCAGTTCGCGCTGACAATCGGCGCCGAGATCGACGATGCCGGCGCCCTGGAGCAGGCCCGCAGTCTGCTCGAGTACCAGCGGTACTTCGCCTCCGAGCTCGACGACCGGCGCACCGATCCGCAGGACGATCTGCTCACCGGGTTGGTCCAGGCGTCGAACGCCAATGACGACGAACCGTTGACCACCGGGGCCGCGCTGAGCATCATCCAGCAGATCCTGATCGCCGGCAACGAGACCTCCCGCAAGCTGATGACCGGCACCCTGCACCAGCTGGCCACCAACCCGAAGTGGTGGACCTGGTTGCGGGAGGATCCGGCCGGCCGTTCCGAGCAGCTCGTCGAGGAGTCGCTGCGCTTCCTCACCCCGGTGCAGTCGATGTTCCGGATCACCAAGGCCGACGCGGACCTCGGCGGCTACACCATCCCCGCGGGCTCGCTGGTGGTCCTGGTCTTCGGATCGGCCAACCGCGACGAGGCACACTTCGCAGACGGCGAGACGTTCAACCCGGATCGCCCCAACGCCAAGGCCCATCTGGCGTTCGGGCAGGGCATCCACTCCTGCCTCGGCGCCGCACTGGCACGCCTGCAGGCGCGAATCGCGTTGGAGGACATCGCCCGCCGGTTCAGCAGCGTCGAACTCGCCGACGCCGACGATCTCGAGTACGAGCCCAGCTTCATGCTGCGCGGACTCAAACGACTCAGTCTGACCTTCCAGGCGAACTGATCGTGCCGACGCCCGGTCCGGCGGACACCCATGCGGCCACCGACCGCGTGCTGCGGTGGTGGCGGGGGTACCTGTACCGGCACCCACTGGCCTCGTTGCGCACCGTCGGCGGCCAGTGCGTGCTGGCGGTCCGCACCTTTCAGTACCTGTTCGGCGACCTGGTGCGGGGCCGGTTCCCGTTCTGGGAATTCGTGGACCAGGCCGTGTTCATGGCCCGCACCGCAGTGGTGCCCACGCTGTTCATCGCCATTCCGATCAGCGTCACCCTGGCCGTCCAATTCAGCCTGCTGGCAGGACAACTCGGCGCCACCGCGCTGGCCGGCGCGGCCAACGGGCTGGCCGTCATCAAACAGGGTGCGCCGCTGGTGGCGGCCATCCTGATGGCCGCCGCCGTCGGGTCGGCGATGAGCGCCGACCTCGGTGCCCGCACGATCCGCGAAGAGACCGACGCCATGGAGGTCATGGGCATCTCGGTGATCCGCCGGCTGGTGGTCCCCCGACTGACGGCCGCCGTCATCGTCTCGGTGGCCCTGACCGGCTTCACCTGCTTCATCGGCTTCCTGGCCGGCTATGCCTTCACCGTCATGCTGCAGGGCGGCACACCGGGCAGCTACACCACCACCTTCTCCTCCTTCGCCACCGTCGAGGACCTGGTCATCACGCTGATCAAGGCGGTGGTGTTCGGAGTGATCGTCGCCGTCATCGCCTGCTACAAGGGGCTGGATGCCACCGGCGGACCCGCCGGGGTCGCCAATTCGGTGAACGCCGCTGTCGTGCAATCCATTCTGCTGCTCCTGTTGACCAACACCCTGATCAGCCAGATGTATCTGATCCTGGTCCCCAAGACGAGTTTCTGAGATGGCCGCGATCCACTATCCCCTCGGTACCCGCCCGCTGGTCGGTGCCGCACAGGCCACCGGCTACCAGATGGCCCGCAACGGCCACATCGTGGCGTTCTTCTTCCGCACCCTGGCCGGAATCCCGATCGTGCTGAAGAAGTACCCGCGCGAATTCCTGCGGCTGTCTTCGGATGTCACCTGGGGAAACGGGTCGATCGTAGTGGGCGGCGGGACGGCCGGGGTGGTGCTGGTGGTGGGTGCCGCCGCGGGAGCGGTGGTCGCGATCGAGGGTTACAACGCGCTCAACCTGCTCGGCCTGGGCCCGGCCACCGGACTGCTCACCGCGCTGGCCACGGTGCGCGAACTCGCACCGATGATGGCGGCCCTGGCCTTCGCCATCCAGGCCGGTTGCCGATTCACCGCCCAACTGGGCGCCATGCGGATCTCCGAGGAGATCGACGCGCTGGACGCGGTGGCCATCCGGCCGATCCCCTACCTGGTGACCACCCGGGTGCTGGCCTCGGCGATGGCGGTCATCCCCCTGTTCGTGGTCTGCCTGGCGCTGAACTTCCTGGTGTGCCAGCTGGTGGTGTTCCTGGCCAGCGGACAGGCCTCGGGAACCTATCTGCACTACTTCACGCTGATGCTGTCCGGCCGGGACATGGTCTTCGCCGTCACCAAAGTGGCTGTGTTCGTGGCGATCATGTCGACGGTGCAGTGCTACTACGGGTTCTACGCCGCGGGCGGCCCGCAGGGGGTGGGCATCGCGGCCGGCCGGGCGATGCGGCTGAGCATCACGCTGATGGTGGTCACCAACATGATGCTGACCATGGCGTTCTGGGGCGTCGACTCCGGCGGGAGGCTCGGCGGCTGATGCCCAACCGGTTCGAGCTGGACGGCCGCGGCCCCTCGGAACGCGCGCTGATACTCACCTGCCTGGCCTTCCTGGCGGTATGCGTGCTGGTCGGATCGCTGATGTTCGCGAAATCCACCGGCGCCCTGGACAACCGAGTGCCGATCATCGCGACCCTGCCCAGCGTCGGTGACGGTCTGCCGCCGAAGTCGGACGTCAAGTACCGCGGTGTCCTGGTCGGCGCGGTGCGCTCGGTCAGCCCGGCCCTGGGCGGCGGGGACAACGTGGTCACCATCGATCTGCAACCCGGTCACGTCACCCACATCCCCAACACCGTGACCGCCCGCATCGTGCCCGGCAACGCCTTCGCGGTGTCCACGGTGCAACTGGTCGAGAACGGGTCCGGACCGCCGCTGCGCGCCGGGGACGTCATCACCGGAGACACCGCGCTGCCCACCCAGCTGTTCCAGACCACGCTGGCCAAGGTCCGTGAGCTGGTCGCCGCGGTCGGCCGGCCCGGCACCGACCACACGTTGGGTGTGCTGCGCACCATCGCCGACGCCACCGCCGGCAAGGGCCCCGAACTCACCTCGGCGGCACAGGGTCTCAACCGGATCGTCACCGAGATGAACGCACTGCGCACCGACGGCAGCCCGGAATCGACCCTGCAGACCTGGAACTCGGCGATCGGCGCGCTCGGGGCCACCGCGCCGGAGCTGCTGGACTCGCTGCAGGCCGCGGTCAAGCCGATGCGGACCGTCGCCGAGAAACAGTCGGCGCTGCGCGAACTGCTGACCGGCGCCAACCACACCGCGGGCACGCTGCGCAGCGCGATGGACAACCGGGCGGACCAGATGGCCGGTATCACCGGCCACCTCACACCCGTGATCGGGGTGCTCGCCGACCGGGGCGCCATGTTCCCGGCCATCGCCGTCGGGCTCAACGATGTGGTCAACGGATTCTTCTCGGAGATGTGGACCCGCACCGGGCAGAAGCTGACGTTCAAGTTCAAGCTCGTGGTAGCGCTCGCCCCGCTGCGGCTCTACAACCGGGCGGACTGCCCGCGCTACGGGGAACTGCGCGGCCCGAGCTGCGACACCGCCCCCGAGGGAATCCCGGTCGTCGACACCCGCGGCCTGCCCGATCCGCGGGCCTACGTACCGCCGCCGGGGATCACGCTGCCCGCACCGGCCAACCCGGCCGAGGCGGTGCTGCAGAACACCGTGGGGGTCCCGCCCGCACCGGCCGAGTTCGTCCCCGGCCCGCTGCTGCCCACCGAACAACCCGCGGGGACGCCATGACCGGCACCCGTTCCCGAAAGCTGATCTGGCTCATCGCCTTCCTGACGGTGTGCCTGACCCTGACCTGGATGATCCTGGTGACCCTGCGCCGCGACGTGCACGGCGACACCTTCACCTACACCGCACAGTTCACCGATGTCACCGGGCTGCGGGCGGGCTCCGACGTCCGGGTGGCCGGGGTGCGGGTGGGCCGCGTCGACGAGGTCACCCTCGACGACACCGGTCCGAACACCGAACCGCTGGCCACCGTGCGCTTCCGGGTCCAGCGCGACCAGCCGCTGTACGGCAACACCAAGGCCTCGGTGGTCTACCAGAACATCATCGGACAACGCTATATCGGGCTGACCCTGGCGGACTTCGGCAGTCCCGAGCGGCTGTCCGACGGGGCCAACATCCCGGTCGAACGCACCGAACCCTCCTTCGACGTGAGCGCGCTGCTCAACGGTTTCGAGCCGATGTTCACCCTGCTCGACCCCGGCAACCGCGGCAACCTGTCGAACGCGTTGATCAATGCGCTGCAGGGCGATTCGGAGTCCGTGGTGATGCTGGTGTCGCAGACCTCCGAGCTGGCCCAGTCGATGGCGGGCCCGGACCAGGTTCTCGGCCGGGTGATCGACAGCCTCAACGCCGTCACCGCGAACCTGGCCACCCGCGGCACCGAGTTGCAGACCACGCTGACCCAGATGCGTTCGGTCGTCACCGGTCTCAACGCGCGGCGCGACGCGCTGGTGCAGTCGACCGGGGCGATCTCGGCGGTGGTGTCCCGACTATCGGCGATCACCACCGCGGCCCAGCCCGATCTGCACGAGCTACTGGCCCGCGAGCCGGGAATGCTGGCGTCCATGGTCGCCAACCGTGACGGTTGGGCCACCCTCGGTTCCAATCTTCCCGCCGTCCTCAAGGGGTTGGCCCGCATCACCGGGGACTCCACCGCGATGAGCGCCACGGCGTGTGACTTCAACTTCACGCTGTTCAACTTCCTCAAGCCGATCGTCCCGACGATCGTCAATGCGGCCACCCCGGGCGGTCAGCGCAAGTATTCGGCGAAATGCAGGTGAGTCGAATGAAACTCGGCCGGAAAAGGGCGTTGGAGGACCGCAATCGGGCGCTGATCGGCACCGTCGCGCTGATCGTGCTGGTCGCCGTCATCGCGGCCACCACCGGCCTCAATGCGCTGCACATCGGCAAGCGCACCTTCACCGCCGAGTTCCTGCAGGCCGCCAGCCTGCGGCCCGGCGATCAGGTCAGCATCGCCGGGGTCCCGGTCGGGGTGGTCAGCGCCACCGAACTCGCGGTCAACCGGGTCAAGGTGACCATGCGATTGGACAACGGGGTGCGGCTGGGCACCGAGACCGAGGCCGCGATCAAACTGACCACGGTACTCGGGTCACGCTATGTCGAGCTGCGGCCGCGCGGCCAGGGCTCGCTGCCCGGTGACCGGATCCCGTTGTCGCACACCTCGGTCCCCTACGACCTGCAGAAGCTGCTGACCGATTCGACGACCACCTTCGAGGATGTGGACGCCGAGCAGTTCGCCACCTCGATGCAGACGCTGTCCCAGCAGCTCACCGGGGTGCCCGCGGTGCTGCCCGACGCACTGGCCAACGTGCAGAGCCTGTCCACCATCATCGCAGACCGGCGCGATCAGATCGCCGACCTGCTGCGCAACACCGCCACCGTCGCCGAGATCCTGGGCGGCCAGCAGGACGACCTGGCCGAACTCATCGTCGCGGGCGGCGAACTCACCGGCGAGGTCGTCCGCCGCCGGGCCTCGGCCGAACGCCTGCTGCGGGCGGCCACCACCCTGATCACCACCGCGGACGAGATCATCGGATCCGACTACGCGCACATCGAGGACCTGCTCGCCGACCTGCAGCAGGTCACCTCGATGCTCGGCGACCATGACGCGTTGTTGCGCAACCTGTTCCAGATCATGCCGGTGGCCATGCGCAATGCCGCCAATGCCACGGGCTCCGGCCCGTTCCTGGACTTCATGCTGCCCGGCGGCCTGATGGTGGACTCCTGGATGTGCGCCATCAGCGGCCGGGCCGAGCAGTGGAAGTGGCCCGAGCGCTACCAGTACTTCAAGGACTGCGAATGACCAGGAAGACGATTCTGGTGGCGGCGGTGCTCGCCGTGGTGGCGATGGCGGTCGCGGGCGCCTACATGTTCCGCCCCGCCCCGGCCGAACCCCTGCACTTCACCGCCCAGTTCGACAATGCGATCGGTCTGTACGTCGGCAACGACGTATCCGTACTCGGGATGCCCGTCGGACGGGTGACCTCGATCGAGAATCGGGGTGCCCACGTCGCCGTCGCCATCGAGATCGACCCGGGTGTCGACATCCCCGCCGACGTCACCGCCGTCACCGTGGGCACCTCCATCCTCACCGACCGGCACGTCGAACTCACCCCCGTCTACGCCGGCGGCCGGACGCTGGCCGACGGGGCGGTGCTCGGCCCGCAGTCCACCCGCACCCCCGTCGAATTCGACCGGGTGCTCGCGATGGTGGACAAACTCGGCGGCGCCATGGGCGGGGACGGTGCGGGCGGCGGACCGCTGGCCGATCTGATGGCGGCCACCTCCGGGATCACCGCCACCAGCGGGCCCGAGATCAAGGCCGCGCTGGCCGGGCTGTCCGATGCGCTGCGCACCGGGCCCGACGGTGGCGCGGCCACCAAGAAGAACCTCGAGACGATCCTGACCAACCTCGCCAAGCTGACCGACGGGGCGGCCCGCAACGAGGCGCAGGTCCGGGAATTCGGCTCCTACGTACGGCAACTCACCGATCTGATGGCGGCCGAGGGAGTCGGCCGCGGTTCCACCGGCGCCCGGATCAACGGCCTGCTCGACAAGATCAACACCCTGCTGGACGACCACGGGGACACCCTCAAGAACAGCCTGGCCAGCAGCGGCCGGCTCAGCCGGGCCCTGGTGGACTACCGGCGCGAACTCGCCGAGGTGTTCGACGTGGCCCCGCTGGCGATCGACAATGCCTCCGCCGCGATCGACATGCAGAACGGGATGCTGCGCGTCGGCGCCCACTTCGACAATGTCTTCTTCGACAGCTCGATGACCAAGGAGGTCTGCAACATCCTGGGTCTGCGCCAATTGGGTTGCCGCACCGGGTCGATCCGCGATCTGGGACCGGACTTCGGGGTGACCAGCGTGCTGGACGCCATGACCAAGCTGGGTGAACAGTGACGGCCGGTCTTCGCGCCGCCGTCGGCGCCGTGATGTCCGTCGCCGTGGTCGGCTGCTCGGCCGGTGTGGAACAGCTACCGCTGCCGGCTCCCGGGCTGAGCGGCCCCACCTACCGACTCGACGCCGAGTTCAGCAATGCGCTCAACCTCCCCGACCGGGCGAAGGTCCGGGTCGGCGGGGCCGACGTCGGCGAGGTGGTGGGCATGACGGCCGCCGACTACACCGCCGTGGTGCAGTTGCGCATCCTCGACGGCATCCGGCTGCCCAAGGGCACCACCGCCGAGTTGCGTTCGGCGACACCGCTGGGCGATGTGTTCGTCTCGCTCACTCCCCCGGCCGGCGCCGCGGCGGGTCTGCTCGCCGACGGTGACCGGATCCCGCAGCAGGACACCGCGGCCGCCGCCACCATCGAACAGGTGCTGGCGACCACCTCGATGATCGTCAACGGCGGCGTCGTCCGGAACCTGACCCGGGTGCTCAACGGGGTCGGCGGGGCGCTGGGCAGAGACGGCGAAGGGTTGTCCAGCCTGATCCGCGAATCCCGCGCGCTGGTCTCCACGATGGCCGACCGGTCCGACGAGATCCACACCATGCTCACCGAGACCGCCGAGCTGGCCGACGCGCTCGACGCCCGCCGGGACACCATCAACGATCTGCTGGATTCCTCGGCGCCGGCGCTGATGACCATCGCGAACAACACCTCCGCGATGGCAGACCTGGCCGACGAGCTGGGCCGGGTGACCACCGCGCTGCGGAAGTTCCCGGCGATCCAGGGCACCGACACCCGCAGCTGGATCCGCGATCTGAACGCGCTGTCGGCATCCTTCGACGAGGTCGCCACCGACCCGCGGGTGACGATGGCGAACTTCCTGCGGTTCCTGCCCGCGGCGATGAAGTTCTTCAGCAGCAACGCCGCCGGGGCCGATGTCGAGTTGCAGCAGGTCGCACTCGGGCACATCGGCGACATGAACCACTACGCCGACCCCGGCTTCACCGGACCCAAGCAGGCCAACTGGGACAACATGGTCGGCTCCATCCGGTTCGTGCTCACCCAGCTCGGTGACCGGGTGTGGGGCCCGGACCGCGGTCGGATCTGGGGGCCGCCGCAATGAGCCTGCGCAGTGTGCTGAATCCCCTGGCGGCGTGGGCCATCCGCGCCGTTGAGGTCGCGACGTCACGTCGGCTGTTGCTCTCGGTGGTCGGCCAGTGTCTGCTGGTCGTCATCGGGGCCTCCTACCTGGCGTTCGGCTCGCTGCGGATCAACCCGTTCGACGGCGAGATCACCGTCCGGGTGGACCTCGCCGAGTCCGGTGGGCTGCTCGCCGGACAGGACGTGACGGTGCGGGGCATCCCGGTCGGCCGGGTGCAGTCCGTACAGGTCAGCGGGGACGGGGTGCTGGCCACCGCGGTGATCGACGACGACGCCCGAATCCCGTTCCGGGACACCACCGTCCGGGTGTCGGGGCTGTCCCCGGCCGGCGAACAGTATCTGGACTTCGCCCCGCAGCACACCGAGGGGCCCTACCTGTCCGACGACACCGTCATCGCCCGCGACCGCACCCAGACCCCGATTCCGCTGTGGCGGTTGCTGACCAATGTCGACGGTGTGCTGGCCCAGGCCGATCCCGACCAGATCAGCGCGGTCATCGAGGAACTCGGCGTCAGCGACCAGGGCCCGGAGAAGTTGCGGGACCTGTTCAACGGGGCGCAGCTGTTGCTCAACACCCTGGACGGGGTGCTCCCGCAGACGACCACCTTGTTGCGCAGCAGCCGCAGCGTCTTCCGGTTGCTCGACGAGTCCTCGGCGGGTCTGCGGGCCACCTCGGACAATCTTGCCGCGACGCTGGGCGGTGTGGGCGCCAAGGATGCCGGCATCCGGACGCTGCTGGACCGCACCCCGCTGCTGCTGCAGACCGTGGACAGCGTGATCGCGGAGAACTCCCCCACCATGGTGCAGCTGCTCGGCGACCTCACCACGGTGTCGGAACTGTCCTACGTCCGGGTTCCCGCCCTGGACAAGATGTTCAGCGCGGATCGTCAGCCGCTGCTCAACGGCATCCGCTCGCTGATGCACGACGGGGCGATCTGGGCGATCGCCGACATCTATCCCCGGCCGGTGTGTGACTACCCGCACCCGCGCGATGTGCCGTTCATCCCGAACTACCCGGAACCGTATCTGTACACCTACTGCCAGAACCCGGATCCCAATCTGCTGGTGCGCGGTGCCCGCAATGCGCCGCGGCCACCGGGTGACGACACCGCCGCGCCCCCACCGGGTCTCGATCCGCTGCGGCGCGCCGATCCGACCCCGATCACCGAACACACCATCGACCTGCCCTATGGCGGACCGCAACTGCCCCCGGAGTCCGAACCCATTCTGCACGGCGGCCAGTGGTGAGGAGAGAGAGAACGCTGATGACGTCCACAACCCCTGCCCCCGGCGTGGGCCGGCTCGCCGCGCTGCGTGACGAATGGCTGATGCACTCCATGCTCGAGCGGGTCGGCGACCTTCCCGAGACCGTCTTCGTGCCGCTGCTGCGGGTGGTCGCCGACGATCGCGCCGGGGTCGAGGAGCATTGGGCCGCACTGGTGGCCGAGCGGCGCCGGCGCCGCGGACTGTTCGAGACCCCGCAGAACTCGTGGCGGCGTCAGTACCGGCAGTTCGTCCGCGAACTGGAGTGGAGCAGCGGCGAACTACTGCGGGTACTGCCCTGGCCCGCGGTGGAGGAACTGGTCTCCGACGCGGTCGCCGGCCGGCTACGCGGCTGGCTGCGGTATCTGCTGCCGGTCTTCAATCTCGTCCCGCTGGTCCCGAAGGCCATCTACCCGACGGTGCTGGACATGGGGGTGAGTCTGTCGACCTTCCTGGTGGGCCCCATCCACCGTACCGGCACCGAACCCGACGGCACCCTGGTCTACGAGATCCCCGCATGTGCCATGCACACCTGCGTCAGCGCGGAGACCGCCCAGGAGGCGTCCTGCCGGATGGGTTGTAAAGCGGCCTGCGAGAAAGTCTTTCCCGCCGGCGGCCCCATGCCGCTGGAGTTCGATCCCCATCTACCCGGCCTGGGCTGCACCCTACGGGTGCGCGCGGCCCACTGATCTGCCGGAGAAGGAATCCAGATGACCACCCTCGACAACAACCCGTTCCAGGTCTACTCCCCGCTCTACGACGAACACGACTACACGATCGATGAAGTGACCGGCGAGTTGCCCGCCGAACTACGCGGCACCGTCTACCGCAACGGCCCGGGAAAGATGGAGGCCGGCGGCACCCCGCTCGGGCACATCTTCGACGGTGACGGCATGCTGTCGATGTACTCGATGTCGGATGGCCGGGTGCGGTTCCGCAACCGGTTCGTGCAGACCAAGCACTACCAGCGGTCGATCATCTCCGACGGTGCGCCGTTCCGGGCGCTGGGCACCATGCGGGACGGCGGTCTGCTGGCCAATGCGCTGCGCTTCCCCGCCAACGTCGCCAACACCGGGGTCATCATGAACGCGGGAAAGCTGTTGGCGCTCTGGGAGGGCGGCCGGCCCACCGAACTCGATCCGGACACGTTGCGCACCAAGGGTGAGTACGACTACGACGGCGAGCTCAAATGGCTGGGCGCGTTCTCGGCGCATCCCAAATGGGATCGCGACACCGGCGAGATGTTCAACTTCGGGCTGGCGATGGTGCCGGTCCCGAAGCTGATCTGCTACCGGGTGGACCGTCAGGGCAAGCTGAGCAGGCTCGGCCAGGTCAACCTGCCCGGCCCGATGTTCAACCACGACATGGGGCTGACCAAACGGTATCTGGTGTTCGTCATCCCGCCGCTGGTGTTCCCGCTGCACAAGTTCTTCGGTGCGGCCCTCGGCCTGCGCAACTACATCGACGCGATCGACTACAAGGCGTCGGTCGGCACCACCATCGCGCTGGTGCCCCGCGACGGCGGCAAGACCCGGATCTTGCACACCGACCCGATGCTGCACCTGCACTTCGCCAACGCCTACGACGACGAGAACGGCGACGTGGTGGTCGACGTGCTGAACTATCACGCCACCTGGGAGCAGCTCAACGGCCAGCTCGCGGGCGTCGAGACGCTGATGGAGACGTCCACGATGCCCTACGGCGGGCTGCCCACCCGGGTGCGGATCACCGGGTCGGGCAAGGTGACGGTCGACGAGTTCTCCGATGTGCCCGGAGAGTTCCCGATGATCAACATCGACCGGATGGCCCGGCCGAACCGGTACTTCTATCTGTCGGCGGCCACCGGGGGCAGTCTGTTCCCCAATGCGCTGGCCAAGTTCGACAAGCAGACCGGCCGGGAGACGATGTTCCAGTTCCCGGACAACCACCTGCCGCACGAGGTGATCTTCGCCGCCCGGCCCGGCGCGACCGAGGAGGACGACGGTTGGTTGATCGAGCCGGTGCTGGACGGGACCACCAACACCGCCAGCCTCTACATCTTCGACGCCCGCGACGTCGCGGGTGGACCGGTCTACGTCGGGCGGTTGCGCCATCACCTGCCGCTGAGCTTCCACGGCTGCTACACCCCGCGGGTCGCCCAGACCCGGGGGCCGGCGGTCATGCGGTGATCGGCGCGAACTCCGGGGCGATCAGATCGGCGACGCCGGCCCACGGCACCGTGATCACCGCCGTGCCGCGGCCGAACTGCCCGTCCGGGAAGTGCAGTTCGATGCCACCGGCGGTGGGGATCCAGAACCGGAAGTTGTCGTCGACCGG
Organism: Mycolicibacterium aurum; assembly: GCA_900078775.1. GTDB lineage: Bacteria > Actinomycetota > Actinomycetes > Mycobacteriales > Mycobacteriaceae > Mycobacterium > Mycobacterium aurum_A. The sequence goes on along the minus strand of LT549889.1, from coordinate 170,923 downwards.
CGCGATCTCGCTGCCGAACTGCCACACCCCCGGCCGGCGGGGCGGCGCGTAGACGGTCGGCAGGATGGTCTTGGTCAGCTCGGAGAGCCGGGCCAGTCCGGCCGACTTGTCGACGAACAGATTGTCCCAGTCGATCAGAATTCCGCTGCGATTGTCGAATACCCGGGTGCCCACGGTATGAATCGGCATATTGGGCAGATCGGTGTCATATTCACCGGTGAAAAGCGCCGAAATGGTGATTTCCCGAAATGTCAGCGCACCATTCACATCGAGCGTCCAGGGCTGGGTCTTGGTGGCACTCGGTTCGTAGGTGGCGACCTGACCGCGCGCCTCGGCGTCGATCACCTCGTTGATCCGGTGCACCATCACCGGATCCGGACCACCCAGTCGTTCATAGCGAACAATCCAGTCACCCAACTGATCCGGGCTCTCACCGGCGATCACGGCCCCGACCGGAAACCAGGCGCCGCCGGGTTCGGCGACCGCCACCGGGCCGATGGACATACCCACCAGAGCCAAGACCGCCAGTACCGCCCCCGCGAATTCGCGCATCCGAAATTCCACCCGATTCCCATCGCCGCGATATTCGTTCGAGAATAACCGTGACACCGATATTCCGGAATGGGTTTGCGCCATTGTCGGACCTGCGAGCGGAGGAACCCTGTTGCTCAACCAACTGGTTGGTGTATAACTGACGAATGCGGACAGGCATCTTCATGAGCTACGCGGGCGGGTTCAAGCAGGCGGTCGAGCAGGTCGTCGAACTGGAAAAGATCGGCGCCGACATCGCGCTGGTCGCCGAGGCGTACTCCTATGACGCCGTCAGCCAGCTCGGGTACCTGGCCGCCAAGACCTCCACCATCGAGCTCGGCTCCGGCGTGGTGCCCATCTACACGCGCACCCCCACCCTGCTCGCGATGACGGCGGCCGGGCTGGACTACGTGTCCGATGGCCGCTTCCGACTCGGCATCGGCACCTCCGGCCCGCAGGTCATGGAGGGCTTCCACGGTGTGCCGTTCGACGCCCCGATGGGCCGCACCCGCGAGGTGGTGGACATCTGCCGTCAGGTGTGGCGCCGCGAGAAGGTGAACTACGACGGCAAGCATTATCAGATCCCCCTGCCCGCCGACCGCGGTACCGGCCTGGGCAAGTCGCTACGCTTGATCAATCACCCTGTGCGGGAGAACATCCCGATCACCATCGCCGCGCTGGGGCCGAAAAACGTTGAGCTGACCGCGGAAATCGCCGAGGGCTGGCAGCCGGTGTTCTTCTACCCGGAGAAGGCCGACGAGGTTTGGGGAGATGCCCTGCGCGCCGGCTACGCCAAGCGCGACCCGGCGCTGGGCCCGCTGGACATCATGGTCAGCGCCGGCCTCGCCATCGGCGAGAACGTCGAGGACCGGCTGGCCTGGGCCAAACCCCAACTGGCGCTCTACATCGGCGGCATGGGCGCGCGCGGCAAGAACTTCTACCACAACCTGGCGACCCGGTACGGGTTCGGCGAGGTGGCCGATCACATCCAGGACCTGTTCCTGGCCGGCAAGAAGGAGCAGGCCATCGCCGCGGTGCCCGACGACCTGGTACGCCAGGTCTCGCTCGTCGGCCCGCGCGCCTTCGTGAAGGAGCGGTTGGCGGCCTACCAGGAGGCCGGTGTGACCACGATGCTGGTGCACCCGCTGGCCACCGACGATGCCGAGGCCGTGCGGTTCACCGAGGAACTGGTGGCGCTGACCCGCGATCTGTAGGGAACCGCAGCGCCCCGCGCGGTGGGGTGACGCTCGCCTCACTAATTGGGGCTCGGCGGCAACGTCAGTTACCCTGAGTAACAGCGGCATCGTCTGTTCTGCCTTTTGCCGCCTCGCCAGGGCCATTCTTGAGCTCTGCTGATCGTCACACCGAGCGCCGCGGGACCATCCGCGCCGGGCAGGACGACCGTTTCTATTCCTGGAGCATTTAGTTGTCTACCTTTGCCGACCTCGGCTTGCCCGAGGCCGTTGTCACCACGCTCGCTGCCAGCGGCATCGAGTCCCCCTTCCCCATCCAGTCCGCAACGCTGCCGGATTCGCTGGCCGGCCGCGACGTGCTCGGCCGCGGCCGCACCGGATCCGGTAAGACCTACGCGTTCCTGCTGCCCGTCGTCTCCCGGCTGGCCGCCTCCACGACCCCGCGGGTTTCCGGCAAGCCGCGCGCGGTGATCCTGGCGCCCACCCGTGAGCTGGCCACCCAGATCGACGCCTCGCTGGCTCCGCTGGCCAAGGCCACCAACCTGCGTTCGGCCACCATCTTCGGTGGTGTCAGCGCCGGACCCCAGATCCAGAAGCTGCGTGACGGCGTCGACATCGTCATCGCCTGCCCCGGCCGGCTGGAAGATCACGTCAAGTCCGGCTACGCCGACCTGTCGGCCGTGGAGATCACCGTGCTCGACGAGGCCGACCACATGGCCGACCTGGGCTTCCTGCCTCCGGTGAAGCGCCTGCTGGACCGTACCCCGCGCAACTGCCAGCGGCTGCTGTTCTCGGCCACCCTGGACAACGGCATCGACGTCCTCGTCGACCGCTACCTGCACGACCCGATCGTGCACAGCGTGGACTCCGAGCAGTCCCCGGTCGCGGCCATGGTGCACCACGTGCTGCATGTCGACGGCTCGGCCCGCTTCGACGTGCTGGCCGACCTGGCGGCCTCCCCCGGCCGCACCATCGTCTTCGCCCGCACCAAGTACGGCGCCAAAGGCCTTGCCCGTAAACTGAACTCGCGCGGCGTCCCGGCAGTCGAGTTGCACGGCAACCTTTCCCAGAACGCCCGCACCCGTAACCTGGGCGCGTTCTCCGACGGGTCCGCCTCCGTGCTGGTGGCCACCGACATCGCGGCGCGCGGCATCCACGTCGACGACGTCAGCCTGGTGGTGCACGCCGATCCGCCGGTCGAGCACAAGGCCTACCTGCACCGCTCCGGGCGTACCGCCCGCGCCGGCAACGATGGCACCGTGGTGACCCTGATGGTCGACGATCAGGTCGCCGATGTGCGGGTACTGACCCGCAAGGCCGGTGTGAAGCCGACCATCACCAAGTTCAGTGGCGCCTCGCATCCGGTGCTGCAGGAGATCGCCCCCGGTGAGCGCAGCTTCAGCGGTGGCCTGGTCATCGAGACCCCGGAGCCACCGGCACGCACCTCTGCGCAGTCCGGACGCCGGCGGCGACCGCAGCGCTCGGGTGGTTCCGGCCATACCGGTGGCGGGCACGCCCAGGGCGGCCACTCCGGTGGCGGCCAGGCCGGCGGGCGCGGACGTCCGCGCCGCAGCGGTGCCGCGCGCACCGGCACCCGCTGATCCGTCCCGGATCCAGACCGAGAAATGGTCGCCGTCAGCTACGTTGACGGCGACCATTTTCGTGTTCACCCCAGGGAGTCGTTGTGCGAGCCACCACCGAAATCGGCCGCGCAGCCGCGGCGCTGCTGCTGACCACGGCGCTGGCCCTGGTGTCGGCGCCGCTCGCGACGGCCGAGCTCCGCGACATCACCCTGACCCTGGTGCGGCACGCCCAATCGGCCGGTAATGCCTCGGGTCTGATCGACAGCTCCACGCCGGGCCCGGTGCTCACCGATCTCGGCCGGCGCGAGGCCGAGGCGATCACCGTCGAGCTGCGCGGCAAGGGCACCGTCTACGACGGCGTCTACGCCTCGACCATGGTCCGGACCCAGCAGACCGCCGAACCGATGGCCGCTGCGCTGCGCGAGCCGGTCGTCGTGCTGCCCGGGCTCCGCGAGATCGAGGCCGGTGACTACGAGGGGTCACCCGAAGCCGCTGCCGCCACCACCTACGCCGCGGCACCGATGCGGTGGGTCAGCGGTGACCGGGCCGCGCGCATTCCCGGTTCCATCGACGGCTTTGAATTCGACGCCCGTTACGACGACGCCGTCCGACGCATCTATGACAGTGGGGACACCAACGCGCTCGCCTACTCGCACGGGGCCGCGATCATGATGTGGGTCGCCATGAACGTCCGGGGCGTGGACCCCGCGACGTTCCTCACCGCGCCGCTGCAGAACACCGGATACTTTGTCATTCGCGGTAATCCGGTCGACGGATGGGATCTGGTCAGCAGCCGGATGGATCCCTGACCGACGCCGATCAGGGGCCGGCCTGGGGTAGTTCGTCGGCCGCGATCCGGCACGGGGTCTCCGGCGGCGCCGGCTCGGCTGCCGCCACCGGGTCGACCGGCGGGTCGGGCACCGGCGTCGGTACCGGTTCGGGCTGTGGGACAACGGGTTCGATTGCCTCGAGGGGTTCGACGGGCTGAGTGTCAGCAGGTTCTTCCGGGGTGCCCTCCGACTCGGTCTCGGCGTCGTCGGCCGGGTCGTCACCGCTGTCGGGCTCCTCGTCCGGATTCTCGCCGGGTTCCTCGTCCTCGGGTTCCGCGTCGGTCGGGTCGTCGACCTCGGGTTCAAGGTCGAGATCATCGGCGCCACCGAGGGTGTCGCCCAACCCGTCTCCCCCGGCGCCCAGCAGCCCGCCGAGCATGTCGGCGAAGGACTGACCGAGCCCGGACAGTCCGGACATGCCGGATCCCAGTCGGGAGGCCATGCCACCGAGACCACCGGGGGTCGGTGCGGGCATCTCCGACGGGGCCGCGACCGGGGGTTCAAGCGGGGGCACCGGTGCTGCCGCGGCCGGCGTCGGCGTCGGAACCGGCACGGCGGGTGCGGCCACCGGGTCGGGGGCCGCCGGCGCAGAACTGTACGCGGCGGGTACCGTCGCGGGAGCCGAACCGGCGGGCACGGACCAAACCTGCTCGACGGCAGCCGGTCCCGCGGGAGTCACAAAGGCCGCGGGCGGTTCGAACACCGCCGGCACACCACCCGCCATCGCCGCCGCATCCCGGTAGGCCTGCCGGATCGCGGCCTCGGAGCTGCGCATCGCCGACACCCAGTCGATGCCGATGTCCTGGGCGACGAACGGCGCGACCTGCAGGTCCACCAGTTCGCTGGCCGCCGAGCGGTCCCCGGCGCCGGTGGTCACGGTGCGGGCCGCGGCCAGCCACTCGGTGCGCATCCCGCGGTTCTCGACCTCCAGGGTGCCGTCGACCTTGGCATCGACCAACTGCCGCAGCCGGTTTCGTAGATCGTCGAGCGCCCGCGCGGCGGCGCGCAGGCCGTCGGCCACGGCGCCCGCGGCCTCGCTGTTGCGGCGCAACTGATCGGCGGCCGCCTGTGCGCCGGCACCCCGCCACGCTCCGTCCAGCGTGCGGCGTGCCTGTTCCTGCAGCAGCATCGTCTCCTCGGCCGCCGCGGCCGCCGCCGACAGGGCGCGGGCATCGGTGTCCAGCGCCTGCAGATCCATCCCGTCCTCGGCGGTGTATGCGGTGTGCAGACGGGTCGGCTCCGGGGCGGGATGGCCGAGCAGCCGCACGGCGCGGACGTATTCGGACATCACCTGCACCGCAGACAATCCCGGCGTGAGCCCGTCCACCACGTCACCCGATCCGGCGCGCGGCGCGATCATCGACCTGCAGGTACTCGGTGGCCGACGCGCGCAGCTGAGCGGACACCTCCCGGCAGTTGCGGGACCAGTCCCGCAGCGCGGCGGCGGCCCGCTCGGCCGTATGCCGCACGCTCGTCCCCTCGGCGCCGTACTCGCGGCCGGCCCCCGCACCGCCGAAGGTCAGCGTGCTCAGGCATCGCTGCGCGGCGGTGTCGAGCATCCCGGCCGCGGTGTCATAGCGGTGCGCGGCGTCGAGAACGGCAGCGACATCCATCCGGGCGGCATCGATGAATCCCATACCCGAATTGGACGCAGCAGCGCCGCGATCGGTTCCCTAGATGAGAAAAATCAGCCCAGTTCGCTGACCGACTCGGCCACCCGGACCGCGAGTTGGCGGGCGGTGACCTCGTCGGCGGCCTCCACCATCACCCGGACCACCTGCTCGGTGCCCGACGGGCGCAGCAGGATGCGGCCGGTGCCGCCGAGTTCGGCCTCGGCCGCGGCGACCGCCGCGCGCACCGAGTCGGCCTCGGCGACGGCGGCCTTGTCGGCGACGGCGACATTGATCAGTACCTGCGGCAGGGTCTGCATGGGTTCGCACAGCGCGGCCAGCGAGGATCCGGTCTGAGCCATCCGCGACATCACCCGCAGGCCGGTGACGATGCCGTCGCCGGTGGTACCGAAGGTGGGCAGCACGATGTGGCCGGACTGCTCGCCGCCCAGCGAGAACTCCCCGGCCCGCAGTTCTTCGAGCACGTAGCGGTCGCCGACGGCGGTGGTGCGGACCTCGATCCCGGCGGCCCGCATGGCCAGGTGCAGACCGAGGTTGCTCATCACGGTGGCGACCAGGGTGTCCGACGCCAGTTCACCGGCCTCCTGCATGGCCAGCGCCATCATCACCATGATGGCGTCGCCGTCGATCAGCGCACCGGTGGCGTCGACGGCGAGACAACGGTCGGCGTCGCCGTCGTGGGCCAACCCGAGGTGCGCGCCGTGCGCCACCACGGCCTCCTGCAGCACCTCCATGTGGGTGGATCCGCACTGGTCGTTGATGTTGAGCCCGTTGGGGTCGGCGTGCAACGTGATGACCTCGGCGCCGGCCGCGCGGTAGGCCAGCGGGGCGGCCGCCGAGGCGGCGCCGTTGGCGCAGTCCACCACGACCTTGATGCCGTCCAAGCGGGCGGTGACGGCCTTGGCGACGTGGCGCAGGTACCGGTCCAGGGCGTCCTCGGCGTCGACGACACGGCCGATGCCGGCACCCACCGGGCGGGTGCCCGGACCGGAGTTGAGCAGTTCCTCGATGCGGTCCTCGGTGGCGTCGTCCAGCTTGTGCCCGCCGGGGCCGAAGATCTTGATGCCGTTGTCCGGCATCGGGTTGTGCGAGGCGGAGATCATCACGCCGAAATCGGCGTCATAGGCGCTGGTCAGGTAGGCCACCGCGGGTGTGGGCAGAACGCCGACACGCAGCGCATCGATGCCCTCGCTGGTGATCCCGGCGATGACCGCCGCCTCCAGCATCTCGCCGCTGGCCCGCGGGTCGCGACCCACCACGGCGATCCGGCGGCGTGCGGTCCCGGCCGAGGTCAGCCGACGGGCGGCGGCCGACCCGAGGGCCACCGCCAATTCCGCGGTCAGATCGCGATTGGCGACTCCGCGCACGCCGTCGGTGCCGAACAGTCGAGCCATGGCAATAAATTTCTCACAGACAGCACCGAAAGAGCCAACCGGCAACCCGTGGTCGGATGTCGGTGTCGCGTCGAGATCCGGGCGGTCCCGGAACAGACCACCGCCCGCACCCCAGGTGGGTACGGGCGGTGGCGGTGCTACCGGACCGGATCAGCCGACCGGGCTCGGTGCGGGAACGGTCGTGGTGGTGACAGGAGTCTCACCGTCCTCGACGGTGGTCTCCTCGTCGCCGGTCACACCGGGTGCCGGCTCCTCGGTGGCGGGCTCCTCGGAGTACGAGGTGCCCTCCGCGGTGGCGCCCGGTGTGTCGATCACGCCGGAGGTGCCGTTCTCGGCACCCTCGCTGTTCTGCCGGAAGTCGATGGCGCCGATCTCGGTGCTGGTGCACACGCTCTGCTGGGTGCCGTCAGCATCCACGCTCTGGGCGGTGGAGGTGATGGTCGCCAGGTCGGCGTCGTCACAGACACCGGCCGCGATCTGCGAGGCCGTCTCGATCGGCACGCTGGTCAGCACGCCTGCCGTCCCGATCGCGAGGTCCACTCGTCCGTCGCCCGGCTGGGCGTTGGCCGCCGCGGCGCCCCCGAAGAGTAGAAACGCTCCGCCCATGGCGGCGCCGGCAGTGATGCGGGTCAAAGTGCTCTTGGTCAAGACATTCATCCTTTCAGTCAGTGCAGCGGTCCGGTTCCCAACGAGCTGACTGACTCGTTTCCGGCGGCAGATTCGGTCTGCCTCGGACGCACGACGGCGTCCCCGCTCCACTCCCAGGGTTTGCACCATCGGCGGGCATGTCAAACCTGCCCGGCCGGATCTCCGGCAAATCGCGGCCGCTGAGCCAACACCCCGCCGCGCCGGTATCGCCGACCATCACCGGCGGGCGCCGACGAGCCGATATTCCGCTGAGCAGTGCCGGAGGGGGGCTTCGGACATCCTCATGGCGGCGCCGGATGACGATCTACGACCGGCTGGAGCAAAGAAGGTCACGAAAAAAGAAACCGCCGGGTGTGGATCGGAATCCACACCCGGCGGCGTAAAGCAGAGCAGATCAGCGCTTGCTGTACTGCGGAGCCTTACGGGCCTTCTTCAGGCCGTACTTCTTGCGCTCGATGGCACGCGGGTCGCGGGTCAGGAAGCCGGCCTTCTTCAGGGCCGGACGGTCCTCGGGCTGCACCAGGATCAGCGCACGCGCGATGGCCAGGCGCAGGGCGCCGGCCTGACCGGACGGACCGCCACCGTCGAGGTGGGCGTAGATGTCGAAGCTGTCCACCCGGTCCACGGTCACCAGCGGAGCCTTGATCAGCTGCTGGTGCACCTTGTTCGGGAAGTAGGCCTCCAGCGAACGGCCGTCCAGGTGGAACTTTCCGGTGCCGGGCACCAGGCGGACGCGGACGACGGCTTCCTTGCGGCGGCCGACGGTCTGGATCGGGCGGTCGATGTAGACCGGCTCACGCGGAGCGGCTTCCTCGACTGCGGTCTCCTCGACGACGGTCTCCTCGTAGGTGACCTCACCCTCGGGAGCTTCCACGACCTCGGTCACGTCGGTTTCGGTCTCGTTCAGTTCGGTCCCAGTCTGTTCGGTCATTGCGCCACCTGCTTGATCTCGAACGGAATCGGCTGCTGCGCGGCGTGCGGATGATCCGGGCCGGCGTACACCTTCAGCTTCTTCTGCACCTGGCGGCTCAGCTTGGTGTGCGGCAGCATCCCGATGATCGCGTTCTCCACGACACGGGTGGGGTGCTTCTCCAGCAGTTCACCGATCGAGCGCTTGCGCAGGCCGCCGGGGTAACCCGAGTGGCTGTAAGCGAACTTGTTGGTGAGCTTGTCGCCGCTGACGGCGATCTTCTCGGCATTGACGATGATGACGAAGTCGCCACCGTCGACGTTGGGCGTGAATGTCGGCTTGTGCTTGCCGCGGAGCAGCTTGGCTGCTTCGACGGCGAGACGGCCGAGCACCACGTCTTGGGCGTCGATGACGTACCACGAACGCGTGGTGTCACCCGCCTTCGGCGTGTAAGTAGGCACAGTGCTTACCTTCTCTTCTCGGGTTGTTTGCGCCGGTCAGGCGGACGCGATTCAGGATTCCGGCGACCGACGTTGACCCGGGACCCGTGCGCCCGGTAGAGGGCAGCTCACGCCAAACGAGCAGCTTACCGGCCGCCATCCGCCCAGGTCAAAACGCCTCCGGCGGGGCACGGCGCGACGGTCACGTGGAGGGTGACTCGACGGCCTCGGCCTCGGTGAGCGCGGCGAGACGCGAGGTGTCCTTAAGGGTGACGCCCGAACGCCCGAGCGCGATCGCCCCGCCGACCAGTCCGGCCGCCACCCGCGCCGCCTCGGTGTAGCCCAATCCGTCCGGCGGATGGATGTTGGAGATGCAGTTGCGGTCCGCGTCGGTGCACCCCGGTCGCGGCTGATGGGTGAGGTAGATACCGAGACTGTCCGCGACGCTCAGCCCGGGGCGTTCGCCGATGATCGTCACCACGGTGCGCACCCCCTGCCGGGCGGCGATGTGGTCACCGAGCGCGACCCGGGCCTGGGTGGCGATCACCGGGGGCGCCAGGGTGTAACGGTCCCGCAGCTGCTCCACCAGGGCGCCCAGCAGCGCGGCACCGTGATGGCTCAGCGCCGTCGGCGACAGCCCGTCGGCCAGCACGAAACCGATGTCGGCCGGGGTGTGCGGGATGTCCATGTCCTCGGCGGGTGCGCGGCCCAGGTCCGGCCGGCGCAGGTATTCGTCGCGGGAGGTGGCACGGCTGGTGGCCAGTACCGGCTCCCCGATCCCGACCGCGCGGACCGCCCGGCTGATCTCGTCGGTATCCAGCGGGATGTGCACGGCGTCGCGGGCCGCGGCGTGCGCGGCCGCCAGTTCCAGCACCTCCCGGGTGGGCAACGCGGTCCCGGCCCGGCCCAGGCCGATGCGGGCCTGGGTGGTCTTGCGCAGGTCGTCCCAGAACTCCCGGACGGCCGGGTCCTGCCCGGTCATGCGGGGGCCTCGGTGAGCGCCCGCAGCGGCGAATGCGCCAAATCGAACGGGGTGAGCCGGCCGGCCTCGTCGATCATGCCGATGCGTTGCAGCCATTCCTCGAACTCCGGGGCCGGCCGCAGCCCCAGGGTGCGCCGGGTGGTGAGCACGTCATGGAAGGACAGGCTCTGATAGCCGAGCATCACATCGTCGGCGCCGGGCACCGTGATCACGAAAGCCGCCCGGGCGGCCGCCAACAGCGTCAGCAGGGTGTCCATATCGTTCTGGTCGGCCTCGGCGTGGTTGGTGTAGCAGACGTCCACCCCCATCGGCAGGCCCAGTAGCTTGCCACAGAAGTGGTCCTCCAGCCCGGCCCGGATGATCTGCTTGCCGTCGTAGAGGTACTCCGGGCCGATGAAGCCGACGACGGTGTTGACCAGCAGCGGATTCAGGTCCCGGGCCACCGCGTAGGCCCGGGTCTCCAGCGTCTGCTGGTCCACCGGTTTGCCGCCCACGCCGAGGTGCGCCCCGGAACTGAGTGCCGACCCCTGCCCGGTCTCCAGGTACATCACGTTGTTGCCGACGGTGCCGCGCCCGAGAGCCGTTGCGGCGTCCCGCCCTTCGCGCAGCAGCGAGATGTTCACGCCGAACGCGGAGTTGGCGCCCTCGGTACCGGCGATGGACTGGAACACCAGATCGACCGGCGCCCCCTCCTCGATCAGGCCGATGGTGGTGGTGATGTGCGACAGCACGCAGGACTGCACCGGGATGTCGTAGCGGGTCCGGATGGAGTCGAGCAGATGCAGCAGATCCGAGGTGGCGTGCGGGGAGTCGGTGGCCGGGTTGATGCCGATCACCGCGTCCCCGCACCCCAGCAGCAGCCCGTCGAGCACCGCGGCGGCGATTCCGCGCGGATCGTCGGTGGGATGGTTGGGCTGCAGCCGGGTCGCCAGGGTGCCCGGCAGCCCGATGGTGGTGCGGAACGCGGCGGTGACCTCGGTGGCGGCCGCGACCGCGATGAGGTCCTGATTGCGCATGATCTTGCTGACCGCGGCCACCATCTCGGGGGTGAGCCCACCGGCGATGGCCGCGATCCGGGCGGCGCTGTCGTCATGCGAGGACGCTTCCAGCAGCCAGTCCCGCAGGCCGCCGACCGTCAGCTCCGAGATGGCCGAAAAGGCTTGGCGGTCATGGGTGTCCATGATCAGCCGGGTGACCTCGTCGGTCTCGTACGCAACGACGTCCTCGTTGAGGAAGGTCTGCAGCGGCAGATCCGCGAGCACCCATGCGGCGGCTGCCCGTTCGGCGTCGTGCTCGGCTGCGCACCCGGCGAGTTGGTCGCCCGAACGCAGCGGTGTGGCCTTGGCCAGCACCTCCACGAGCCCGTCGAAGGCGTAGTTCACGCCCGAGATCTGCTGCCGGTAGATCACTTCAGCTCACTCTCCGCTCTCGCGAGCATGGCGAATTCCTCGTCGGGCGAGTTGGCGACCAGTTTGTGCCGGCTGTAGACCGCGAAGTACAGCATGAAGGCGGCGAACACGGCCAGGCACCAACCCGCGGCGACCGGGTTGACCAGGAAGGTCGCGATCACCGCGAGCACCGCGATGACGAGCGCGAAACCGGTGGTGACGGCGCCGCCGGGGGTGCGGTAGGGCCGCGGCATGTTCGGTTCGCGCACCCGCAGCACGATGTGGCTGATCATCATCAGCACGTAGCTCAGCGCCGCCCCGAAGACCGCCATGTTCAGCAGCAGATCGCCCTGGCCGGTGAGTGACAGCACGAAGCCGATGATGCCGGGGATGATAAGGGCCAGGGTGGGCGCCTTGCGCTTGTTGGTGACCGACAGCGCCCTGGGCAGGTAGCCGGCCCGCGACAGCGCGAACAGCTGCCGCGAGTAGGCATAGATGATGGAGAAGAAGCTCGCGATCAGCCCGGCCAGGCCGATGTAGTTGACGACCTTGGCGGCGGTGCCGTCACCGAGCGCCTCCACCAGCGGGTTACCCGAGGTCGACATCGCTTCTGCGCCACCGGCTCCGGTGGTCAGGAACAGCACCGTGACGCAGGTGACCAGCAGGACGCCCATGCCGGCGATGATGCCGCGCGGGACGTTGCGTTCCGGGTTGGCGGTCTCCTCAGCGGCCAGCGGCACGCCCTCGATGGCGAGGAAGAACCAGATGGCGAACGGGATGGCGGCCCAGATACCGATGTAGCCGTGCGGCAGCCAGCTCGACGCGCCCGCGGCGGTGGTGTCGACGGCCATGTCGGTCAGGTTGGCGATGTCGAAGTGCCCGATCGCGGCGATGGCGAAGACCAGCAGGCCGACCAGGGCGATGGCGGTGATCACGAACATCACCTTCAGCGCCTCGCCGACGCCGGACAGATGGATGCCGATGAACAACGCGTACGCGGCCAGGTAGATCCACCAGCCGTTGGTGATCCCGAACAGCCCCAGCGACTCCACGTAGGCCCCGATGAAGGTGGCGATGGCCGCGGGCGCGATGGCGTATTCGATGAGAATGGCTGTGCCGGTGGCGAAACCGCCCCAGGGACCGAGCGCGCGCCGGGCGAAGGTGTAGCCACCGCCGGCTGCGGGCAACGCCGAGGACAGTTCGGCCATCCCCAGCACCAGGGCCAGGTACATGCCGGCGATGATGACCGCGGCGATGGCCAGGCCGCCGAAGCCGCCCTGCTCCAGTCCGAAGTTCCAGCCGGAGTAGTCCCCGGAGATGACATAGCTGACGCCGAGACCGGCCAGCAGCAGCCAGCCGGCGCTGCCGGACTTCAGCTGCCGTTTCTGCAGATAGTCCGCACTCTCGAGGTGTTCTTCGACACCGGCCACTTCGAACTCCTTCGTTCGGTGAGCAATACAGCTTGGTTGTTGGATGTTGACTCTCGCGCTGCGCCGGAGGGCGCTTGATTCGGTGAGTACTGCCAGCCATCGGGCTGACCGGGAACGCGGTCTTTCAAGCGTGCGACTGCTCGCCGTCGAGGCAGCCTAAAGGTCGAATACCCAACCTTTGATAGAAGTATCGTCGGTCGGCGCCGCCGTGTCCACCCCGACACGACCGTGGCCGCCGTCAGGACACGTCGACCCAGTCCAGGGTGCGCTGGACGGCCTTCTGCCAGCCCGCGTAACCGTCGTTGCGCTGCTGCTCAGGCCACACCGGACTCCACCGCCTCCCCTCCTGCCAGTTGGCCCGCAGGTCATCCGGCCCAGCCCAGAAACCCACCGCCAGCCCCGCGGCGTAGGCCGCGCCCAGCGCCGTGGTCTCGGCGACCACCGGTTTGACCACGTCGACGCCCAGCACGTCGGCCTGGATCTGCATGCACAGCGAGTTGGCGGTGATGCCGCCGTCGACCTTCAGAACCTCAAGGTGCACACCGGAATCGGCCTCCATGGCGTCCACCACGTCCCGGCTCTGGTAGCAGATCGCCTCCAGCGTCGCACGCGCCACATGGGCGTTGGTGTTGAACCGGGACAGCCCGACGATCGCGCCGCGGGCGTCGGAGCGCCAGTACGGGGCGAACAGCCCGGAGAACGCCGGGACGAAGTACACCCCGCCGTTGTCGGCGACCTGCCGGGCCAGCGCTTCGCTCTGGGCCGCACCGCTGATGATGCCCAACTGATCGCGCAGCCACTGCACCGCCGACCCGGTCACCGCGATGGACCCCTCCAGGGCGTACACCGGTGCGGCGTCCCCGAACTGGTAGCACACCGTGGTGAGCAGCCCGTTCTCCGAGCGGACGATCTTCTCGCCGGTGTTCAGCAGCAGGAAGTTACCGGTGCCGTAGGTGTTCTTGGCCTCGCCGGCCTTCAGGCAAACCTGCCCCACCATGGCGGCCTGCTGGTCGCCGAGAATCCCGGTGACCGGCACCTCGCCGGCCAGCGGCCCGTCGGTCAGCGTGACACCGTAGGGCTCCGGGGACGAGGACGGCCGGATCTGCGGCAGCATCTGCCGGGGAATCCCGAAGAAGGACAACAACTCCTCGTCCCAGTCCAGGGTCTCCAGGTTCATCAGCATGGTGCGGCTGGCATTGGTCACGTCGGTGGCGTGCACACCGCCGCGGGTACCGCCGGTCAGGTTCCACAGCACCCAGGTGTCGCTGGTGCCGAACAGCGCGTCACCCTTCTCCGCGGCTTCGCGTACCCCGTGAACGTTCTCCAGGATCCACTGGATCTTGCCGCCGGAGAAGTAGGTGGCCGGTGGCAGACCGGCCTTGCGGCGGATGACGTCGCCGCGGCCGTCGCGATCCAGCGCGGTGGCGATCCGGTCGGTGCGGGTGTCCTGCCAGACGATCGCGTTGTGATAGGGCCGGCCGGTGCGCCGGTTCCAGACCAGCGTCGTCTCCCGCTGATTGGTGATGCCCAGGGCGGCAAGGTCTTCGGGCTGCAGATCGGTGTTGTTGAGCACCGACATCAGCACCGAGGCGGTGCGCTCCCAGATCTCCACCGGGTTGTGCTCCACCCAGCCGGCCTGCGGCATGATCTGTTCGTGCTCCAGCTGATGGCGGCCGACCTCGGCCCCGGAGTGATCGAAGATCATGGCGCGCGTGCTGGTGGTTCCCTGGTCGATCGCCGCGACGAAATCGGGCAACGCTGCTCCTAACGTCTGACCGGTGGTACCCGAGCGGAATCAGCATGCCGCACGCCGGTGTGGCGCGCTGCCACGACGCGGGCCAGCGACAAGAATCGCACACCTTCGGCCGCTTCGAGGCTGTATCCCGCACCGCGGCCGGGCGCCACATCGATCAACAACTGACTGTGCTCCCACACCGGATACTCCGGGCCCGAGACCCACACCGGCACACCGTGTGGCTGTCGATCCGAGACCACGTCGAGCATGCCGATCAGCACGTCGCTGTCCTGGACCAGGAGGTCCCCGACCGGCCAGCACACCGGCGAGGGTTCCTCGGTGTAGCCCTCGGCCTGACGAAACATCAACGCCCCGTGCCGATTCTGCAGGTGCACCACCAGAGCCGCGGCGGCCCGGGTGATCGCAACCCGAGCCGCCGCGGTCCCCATCAGTGCACTCTGTTTTTCGCGCGAGCGCTCATCAGAGCGCTCCGTTCTTCGCGCAAGCGCTCATCAGAAGAAGCCCTGCGCGTTGTTGCTGTAGCTCACCAGCAGGTTCTTGGTCTGCTGGTAGTGATCGAGCATCATCTTGTGGTTCTCCCGGCCGATGCCCGACTGCTTGTAGCCACCGAACGCGGCGTGCGCGGGGTACTGGTGGTAGCAGTTGGTCCACACCCGGCCGGCCTTGATGTCGCGGCCCGCACGGTAGGCGGTGTTGCCGTTGCGCGACCACACCCCGGCGCCCAGGCCGTAGAGGGTGTCGTTGGCGATCTCGATGGCGTTGTCGTAGTCGGTGAACGAGGTGACCGCGACGACGGGTCCGAAGATCTCCTCCTGGAAGATCCGCATCTTGTTGTTACCGGTGAAAATCGTTGGCGCGACGTAGTATCCGCCGTTCAGATCGCCACCGAGCTGCGCGCGCTCACCACCGGTGACCACCTGTGCGCCCTCGTTCTTGCCGATCTCGATGTAGGACAGGATCTTCTCCAGCTGATCGTTGGAGGCCTGCGCACCGATCATGGTCTCGGTGTCCAGCGGATCGCCCTGGCGGACGGCCTTGGTCCGGATCGCCGCCATCGCGAGGAATTCGTCGTAGATGTCGGCCTGCACCAGGCTGCGCGACGGGCAGGTGCACACCTCGCCCTGGTTGAGCGCGAACATGGTGAACCCTTCGAGCGCCTTGTCCTGGTAGGCGTCGTTGGCGGCCAGCACATCGTTGAAGAAGATGTTCGGGCTCTTGCCACCCAGCTCCAGGGTGACCGGGATCAGGTTCTGGCTGGCGTACTGCATGATCAACCGGCCGGTGGTGGTCTCACCGGTGAAGGCGATCTTGGCGATCCGGTTGCTCGACGCCAGCGGCTTGCCGGCCTCGACACCGAAACCGTTGACCACGTTGAGCACGCCGGCGGGCAGCAGATCCCCGATCAGCGAGACCAGGTACAGGATGGAGGCCGGGGTCTGTTCGGCCGGCTTGAGCACCACCGCGTTGCCGGCGGCCAGCGCCGGGGCCAGCTTCCACACCGCCATCAGGATCGGGAAGTTCCACGGGATGATCTGGCCGACGACGCCGAGCGGCTCGTGGAAGTGGTAAGCGACGGTGTCGTCGTCGATCTCCGACAGCGAGCCCTCCTGGGCACGGATGCACCCCGCGAAGTACCGGAAGTGGTCGACGGCCAGCGGGATGTCGGCGTTCAGGGTCTCCCGGATCGGCTTGCCGTTGTCCCAGGACTCGGCCAGCGCGATGGATTCCAGGTTCTCCTCCATGCGGTCGGCGATCCGGTTGAGGATCAGCGCCCGCTCGGCGGCCGAGGTCTTGCCCCAGGCCGGTGCGGCGGAGTGCGCGGCGTCCAGCGCCTTCTCGATATCGGACTCGTCGGACCGGGCCACCTCACAGAACACCTGGCCGGTGACCGGGGTGGGGTTCTCGAAGTACCGGCCGGCGGTAGGGGCGACCCACTGGCCGCCGATGAAGTTGTCGTAGCGGGCATCGAACGACATCAGGGCGCCGTCGGCGCCCGGACGTGCATAAACAGTCATGGCATTCTCCTGATCGGGACACTGGCGGTGTGTCGCTCGTCACTAAACCTAGGGGTTGCACCGTTGCATCACGGTTGCAATGGGCCAAGACTTCGGAGAACATCGCCGGCATCGGTACCGCACGCAGACGTCCGCGCCAGGCCCGGTCCAAAGAGACGATGGCCATCCTGGTGGAGGCGGCTGCGCAGGTGTTCTCCCGGGAGGGCATGGCGGCCACCACCAACCGCATCGCCGAACGGGCCGGGTTGTCGATCGGCACCCTCTACCAGTACTTCCCGGACAAGGGCGCCCTGCTGCACGCGGTGGCCGCCCGGCACGTCCGCGAGGCCGACGCCCGGCTGACCGCACTGTTCGATCGACTCCGCGCCACCGGGCCGGCGTTCGAGGACACCATGGACCAGGTGCTGCACGAGCTGATCGACCTGCACCGCGAACATCCCCGGCTGCACGCCCTGCTGCACCGCGCGGCGATGACGGCCGCCGACCTGGACGAGATGCGGGCCTTCGAGGACCGGATCTGCGCCGAGGTCGCCCACCACATCAAACGTTGCGACCGCGGCACCATCGGGGCGAGCGAAGCGACGGGAGATGGCGACGAGGATCCGGAGCTGACCGCGCGCAACATCGTGGCGCTGGTCGACGCCCAACTGCACCGGGTGATGCCGCAGCACGGCTACGACATCGAGCAGCTGCGGCTCACCGTTGCGCGTCTTGCCCCAGCACGGCCCGCAGCACCTGCCGACCGGCCGCCTCCAGCTGGCTGAGGCCGGGCTCCTCGATCGGGTAGTGCCCGCAGTTGTCCAGCGTCACGGCCCTGGTCTGCGCCGAGATACGTTGCAGGAAGCGCAGACTCAGCTCCGGCGGGGTCCAGCGGTCGGCGGCCGGGGCGACCAGGGTCACCGGTGCGCCGCGATAGTGTTCCGGCGCGGTGTGCCGGTAGTTCAACCAGCTCGACAGGAAGCCCAGCGGCACCCGGGCTCCCCCGCCGCGCGGGTCGGCGGCGCACAGCCGGGACAGGCCCGCGTCGTTGCTCATCGCCGACATGTCGGCCAGCCAGCGGATCGGCACCCGCACCGACCCGAGCACCGGGCTGATCGCGCGTAACGCGCCGGCCCCGATGCGCCCGAGGAACGGGTGGCGGGCGACCGCACGACGCACGGCCGGATCGGTGGTGTCCAGCAGGCAGGTGGCCAGCACCGCGTCCACCCGGCCGGTGCGGTGGGCCACCTCGTAGGCCAGCATGCCGCCCATGCTGGCGCCGAACAGGATGATCGGGCGGTCGTCGCGGGCCCGTTCGGCGGTGACGATGTCGCAGAGCAGGTCGATCCAGTCCTGGTAGCGCACCGTCCCCGGGGCGGGTTCCTCGGTGTAGCCGTACAGCGGCAGATCCGGCGCGAGTACCTGCACCCCGATCTGCGCATCGGCGAGGACCAGACCGGCCAGCGGCCACAGCGCACCGGAGTATCCGCCGCCGCCGTGGACCAGGATGCCGCGCACCGCGGCGTTCGGGGCGCCGGCACGGGCGATGTGGACGCGTCGTCCGCGCCAGGGCATCCAGGTCGACCGGGGCGGCGGCGTCGGCGTCGCGCGGCGGTCCGGCGGCAGGAAGGCGGCATAGCGTTCGATGTCCATGCCATCGATCCTGCGGGCTCACACGGGCGTCGACAACTCACTTTTCCGGCACGGAAAACCCAGTTCGGAAGGAGTTTTTCGGGGGTTGCTCAGATTTTCAGCCGAACTCGGCGTCCAGGCCGGCCAGATGTGCCCGGGCCCGGGCGCGGGCGACCGGATCGGTGGCGGCATGGTCGTGCAACAGCTTCCAGCCGTGCCGGTCGTCGCGGCCCTCGGGCAGCTGCAGCCAGCGTCGCAGCAGGCTGACGTTGCTGCCCTTGGATTCGGCGAGGACGGCGCCGCGCAGGCTGGTCATCAGCTCGTTGCGCAGGCGTCCGACCGCCGGCGACGCCGACTGCGGCAGCAGCGCGCCGGTGTAGGCGTTGAGCGCGCCGTTGACGTTGCCGGCCTGCAGCGCGTCTTGCACGTCACCCAGGTCGCTGGTCACCGGTTCCTGCAGCCGGTAGGGCCGCGATTCGATGAAGTTCTTGCCGATCACCCGGCGCAGTCGCGACATCTCGGCGCGGATGGTCACCACGTCGAGGTCCTTCTCGTCGAGCAGCATCGCCAGGTGGTCGGCACTGAGGCCTTCGGGATGGCGGATCAGCAGCACCAGGATGTCGGCGTGCCGACCGGTGAGCGTGACCGGGGCCGAGCCGCCGACCTGCCAGCGGGGCCGGTCCGCGCCCAGGACCGTCAACCGCGCGGTGCCGGTGTCGGTGTCGATGGCCGGTCGGGTCAGCCGCAGCAGGGCGAGGTGGTTCTCCACGGCGACGGCGGTGGCCCGGACCAGCGCCAGGGTCTCCGGGGCCGCGACGCGGGTGCCGCCGGTCAGATCGATGGCCCCCAGCACCACCCCGGTGCTGGGGTCGTGGACCGGGACCGCGGTGCAGTTCCAGGGGTGCACGATGCGCGAATAGTGCTCGGAGCCGCGGATCTGCACCTCCCGGCCCAGCGCGAGGGCGGTGCCCGGGGCGTTGGTGCCGGCGACGTTCTCACTCCAGTTCGCGCCGGGCACGAAGTTCATCGCCTCGGCCTTCTGGCAGGCCCGCCGGTCGCCCTCGACCCACAGCAGGGTGCCGTCGGCGGCGGTGATGGCGACCACGACACCGGAATCGACCGCGTCCTCGACCAGCAACCGGCGGATCAGCGGCAGGGTCGGCGCCAGCGGGTGGGAGCTGCGCAGCTCCTCCAGCGCGGTCAGGGCCTCGGCGTGCCGGCCGGCGCTGTCCGGGTCGACCCCGGTGGCCAGGCTGCGTTGCCAACTCTCGGCCACCACCCGGCGCAGCGGCACCGAGTCGAGATAGGAGGCGTCCACCTGACCTGCCACGAAAAGCTCATGGAGCGCACGCACCTTGGCCGACGGCCCTGGACCGTCGGCGGTGTCCGGTATCGCCACCATGTTCACACTCCCGGCACTGAGCCCGGCACTGAGCCGATAGGCCGGCAGCAGCGCATGTGGCCAGGATAGAGGACGCCCGACGGCCGACATCCGGGTTCACCTCCCGATGCAGCGATGACTGTGCGGTCCCGCCGGTCTCTCCCCCCGAAGCGGGACCGCACAGGGTTCATCGCCATCAGGCGCTCATGTCACCTCCCCCAGGCGCTCGCCGCGCGGCGGTCGGTGGCCGAGACATCGTCGGCGCCGTCGCGCACCGCGTTGCCCAGCCGGATCAGGATGTCGTTGAGCGCGGCGGCCGACTGGTTCCAGCGCAGTTGCTCGGCCCGGTAGGCCTCGGCCGCCTCGGCGGTCCAGGTCTGTTGCAGCGGGGCGATCTGGGCGCGCAGTTCCTCCAGTGCCGCGTTGAACCGGGCCGAGGTGGTGTGGATTTCCTGGCGCACCGTGTACTCGATCTCGGCGAAGTTGTAGGTCAGCATGAAGTCCATCCGGCTCCCCCTTACAGCTCGCTGCTGACGGTGGCGATCCGCTCGGAGTGCCCGTCGCCGGCCTCGCGTAGGGTCCGCTCGTTGAGCCGGATGGTTTCGGCGATGCGTCCCAACGCGGTGTGCAGTGCCATCGATTCGGCGTTCCAGCGATCCACCACTTCGCGGAAGCGCACCGCGGCCGCACCGCCCCACACCGAGGCGGGCACGCTGCACATCCGTCCGATGAAGGCGCCGAGCATGGCGCGGACCTCCTCGTTGCGGGCATCGATCTGCCCCGAGACCGAATGCATGAGTTCCAGGTCGGTGTTCAGTGCCGTCATATCGTTCTCCCCCGTCGTCGACTGTGTGCCGTCATGAGTAGGACGCAGCGCAGCCCGGTCCGGTTCCGTCTGCGCCGGAATTGATTTCACGGCCGGCCGCGTGCGGACCGGATAGCCTCGTCGCACTGCCGCTGGATCGGCCGGCCATCGCCGGCGGGTTGCTGGCAGCCGACCGCTATGCGCACCGGGCCATCGGTGAAGACCACCCAGCCGATCTCACGATCGCCGCGGACCTCGACGTAGCTGGTGACCGCGCGCCCGGCCCGCTCGTCGTCCGCCCGGAAATCGCTGAATACGCCGTCGGGTTGACGGTCCAGCGCCGCCTTGAGCACGGCGGCGGTGCGCGCCGGGTCCCGGTCCGCCGGAGACTGGGTGAGCAGGATCGCCGCCCGCGGATAGACCGGTGAATCCGCCTGCACCCGCGGCGATCCCGTGCCGTCGGTGATCCGTGTGACCGGCCAGCCCGCGGGTATGTGCACCGTCACCCGGCCCTCGGCGAGCAGGGCCACCGGCAGATGCTCCTCCGCCGGCGGCGGCAGCCACCGGCCGGCGGCGAGCAGGACGGCGCAGGCCAGCAGCGCGCTCGCCGACACCGTATAGGCGATGGCGCCCCGCCGCCGCCGGGCGGGTGGATCGTCGGGCGATGCCGCGCACAGTGTGGCGTCGTCGATCACCTCGACGTCGCGGCCGCGTTGGCGCAGAGCCCGGCCGAGGGCGGCCGCCAGTTCGGCGGCCCCGGGGAGCCGTGCGGGCGCGTCGATCAGGACCGGCCCGCCGCCGTCCAGGCCGGCCAGGACGGTTTGCGCGTCGTCGGCGGCGGCACCGGATCGCGGTGTCGCGGCCGGCGGTCGGCCCGCGGTGCGGCACAGCACGAACTCCGAGGCGATCTCCAGCCGGCACCCCACCTCCGGCCGGTACATCTGGTGTCGTCGCCGGATGACGGTGCCGCCTTCCGGGCCGGCGGCCCGACGGATGCGGGCCACCCGCTCGTCGCTCCACCAGCCCGGGCAGACCAGGGTGAGCCGGGCCTCTGCGTTCGGCGCCGCCGTGACAAGGACCGATTCCCACAGCGCATCGACCCGCACCACGCGCTCTTCCAGCAGGGTGTGTCGGTCGTCGATTGAATCGATTGCCGCCCAGACGATCTCGTCGGGGACCGGTGCACCTCCGGACACCGTTGCCGGACCGATCACCAGCACTCTCACGCGGGTGCGGTCCAGCCGATCTGGACGCGTTCCTCGGGGTGTCCCGGCACGATCAGGGTCGCCCGCCCGGGTGGCAGCCGGGTGGGCCGCGCCGAACCGAGCAGCCCGCCCTCCTCCGCTGCCGCGCTCATCAGCAGGCCGGTGCTGCCGAGCTCTCGCAGGGCGGCCGGCACCGCGCTGTAGAGCGCCCGGGACGCGCCGCCGGCCCGCCGGGCGAGCACCAGGTGCAGGCCGATGTCGCGGGCATGCGGCAGCAGCTCCAGCAGCCCCGCCAGCGGGTCGTGCCCGGCGCCGGTGATCAATTCGTAGTCGTCGACGATGAGGTAGATCTCCGGACCCGACCACCAGGAGCGGTCGCGCAGCTGCTGCTGGGTCACCGCAGCTCCGGGTAGCCGGACGCGCAACCGGTCGATCAGGCCCGGGAGGTGCCCGGCCAGCATGGCGGCCGACATCAGATACCCGGCGAGGTGACCGGTCTCGACCACCCCGAGCAGGGTGCGGCGCACGTCCACGAGGTGCAACTCGACCTCCTCGGGGGTGCACGTCGCGGCCAGCTGCGCGCACAGGGTGCGCAGTGTCGCGGTCTTGCCGCAACCGCCGTCACCCAGCACGATCAGATGCGATGACATCCCGAAATCGATTGCCGAAGGCCGTAGTTCGGACTCCCCGATACCGATGGTCACCAGGGTGGGACTCGCCGCGGGTGCCGGAATGGAGGTGCGCTCTACCCGGGTCGGCAGCAGCAACACCGGGACGGCTGCCCGGCCGTGGTGTCGGGCACGGATCGCAGCCGCGGCGGCGGCGGTATCCGCTCCGTGCAACTGCGGCCGCGCCACCCGGAACAGCCGGCCGTCTCGGGTGATGCCGGTGCCGGCCGGGCTGTCGGCGAGGTGGCGTGCCGCGTTGCGATCCATCTCCGATTCGGACGGTTCGCCGAGACGCAGTTCGACCCGGGTGCCGAGCTGATCCTTGAGCGCGGGTCGTAGCTCGGCCCACCGGGACGCGGCCACGATGACGTGCACCCCGTAGGCCAGACCGTGCATCGCCATCGCGGTGACCGCCTCCTCCAGGCTGTGCCGGCCGTCGGCGTCCAGGCCGCGCAGCGCGGCCCATCCGTCCACCACGAGGAACACCTCGCCGTACCCGTCGGCGACCGGTGCGCGTCCGGCGTCCTCCCGGCGCCGGATCAGCGCCTGCAGCTGCGCCACCGTGCGCCGAGCCAGTTCGGTGTCGGCGGGGCCGGCGACCACACCGGTGTGCGGGAGGTCGCCGAGTGCCGCCAGCGATCCGCCACCGAAGTCGAGGCAGTAGAACTGCACCTCGGTGGGCGGGTGCGTGGCCGCCAGCGCCAGCAGCAGTGTGCACACCAGGGTGGATTTGCCCGACCGGGTGGCCCCGACCACGGCCGCATGCCCGCCGGCGCCGGTCAGGTCGGCGGTGAGCACCTCGCGCCGCTGCGCGAAGGCGTTGTCCACCAGGGCTATCGGCGCGCTCAACGGTCGAAGCTCGTGCTGGGCCAGCAGCCCGTCCAGGGTGGGCGGGTCGGCGGGAACCGGCAGCCACATCCGGTGTGCCGGGCCGCCGCGGCCGGCCAACCGGGCCAGGACGGTGTCCAGCACCGTCGGGACCTCGGCACGTTCGGCGACCGGACCATCGTCGGCCGGCACGCGGGTGAACGGCCGCGGCCGGGCATCGCCGGTAGCCCGGGCCCTGCCGTCCGGTCCGGAGACGTAGGCGGTGCGCAGCCGCACCAGCCGGCCGTCCGCGGTCTTCAGGTAGGCCGCCCCCGGTGTGGCAGGAAGCTCGTAGGCGTCCGGGACCCCGAGGATCGCGCGGGATTCCGCGGCCGAGAAGGTCTTCAGGCAGATCCGGTAGGACAGGTGGGTCTCCAGGCCGCGCAGTCGGCCCTCGTCCAGGCGTTGGCTGGCCAGCAGCAGATGCATACCCAGCGATCGGCCGAGCCGGCCGATCGCGACGAACAGGTCGGCGAAATCCGGGTGCCGGCTGAGCAGTTCGGAGAACTCGTCGACGACGATGAACAGCACCGGCAGCGCCGGCAGGTCGGCCCCTGCCCGGCGGGCCCGACGATAGTCGGCAATGCTGCCGAGATTGCCCGCCGCGCGCAGGATCTGCTGGCGACGGTTCATCTCCCCGGACAGCGCGTCGTGCATGCGACTGACCAGGTAGGCCTCCTCGGCCAGGTTGGTGATCACCGCCGAGACGTGCGACAGCCGCTCGAACCCCAGGAAGGTGGCGCCGCCCTTGAAGTCGATCAGCGCGAGGTTCAATTCCTCCGGGGGATGCGCGACGACCAGGCCGAGGATCAGGGTCCGCAGGAACTCCGATTTGCCGGAACCGGTGGCCCCGACGCACAGGCCGTGCGGGCCCATGCCGTGTTCGGCGGCCTCTTTGAGGTCGAGGTATACCGGCGCGCCGCGACCGGAACGTTCCTCGGTCCCGATCGGGACCCGCAGCCGATCGCGGTCGGATCGTGTTCGCCACAGGGCTTTCGGATCGAGATCGGCGGCGGCGCTCACACCCATCAGCTCCACCCAGCCGCGACGCTCGGCGCCGACGGTCCCCGGCCGCCACCGCGCCAACCGCCGCGCGCACATCGTCGCCTGAGCCAGGGACAAGGCGTCCGGGTGGGCCACCGTGGCCGGGTCCGGGGTGTCCAGGGCGCTGTCACCATCGCCGGTGAGGTCGAGTACCACGACGTCCGGGCCCGCGGGCGCAGCTGCGTCACCGTCGCGGATCACCACCGTGACCGTGCTGTTGGAGCCATGGTGCGGCAGCCATTTCAGCCAGTCCCATTCACCGTGCGGGTCGGCGGGTACCGCGATGATGCCGATGTCGCCGGGCGGGTGCCACACCGCGAGTTGGCAGATGATGGCACGCGCCAGGTCCCGGGCGGCACCCGGTTCCCCGCGAAGCCCGATATGGCCGGTCAACTCGCGGGTGACCGGCAGGTCGGGCACACTCGACCGGGCGGCCACCAGGGCCTCCAGTGCGCCCGTGGTGACCGGATCGCTGTCGGCGGCCGGATCGGGTTCGGCGCTGACCAGCGGAGTCGCCGGCGACCCGGGCCCCAGCCCGATCCGGATCCGGCCGAAGTCCGGGTCGCCGGGTTTGCGTTCCCACATCCGGGCGCTGCCGGCGACGGTCCACAGGGTTGCTGGGTCCGGGTGCCGCCAGTGCAGGAAAACATGTTGGGCCGCTGCATTTTCCAGGGTTCGATCGGCCAGCTCGTCGAGGTAGCGCAGATAGCTGCGGCGCCCGGCGTCCACCTCGGCGGTGCGTCCACGTCCGGTCTGCGCCAGGGTGCCCAGCGCCGAGGCCACCATCATCACCGGGAAGATCAGGTACATCGGGTTGCGGGTGGCCGACGTGGCCGGCGAGGTCAGGTACAGCACGAGCATGCCGCCGACGGCGACGAGCAGGAGGACCGGCAGCAGCCGGGCCACCGGGCCGGCCGGCTGAGCGACCGGCACCTCCGGTGGTCGGCGCACCTGAATCTCCCCGGCGGGCATGCGCGGGACCGCCGGCGGTCTGTCCCGCAGGAACTCCATGTTGATCAGACGCAGCGGAGACGGCTTCGGTTCCATCGATTTTGGTGCGCGACGGCGCTCCGCGGCCCGGTTAGCGTGATGGCGGGAGCTTTTCAGGGGGTGCCGGGGTGGAGGATCCGTTGTGCCGGGTCGCGATCCAGTGCGCCGATGCGGCACGCGCCGTGGATGTGGCGCTGCCCCGGTACGCGGCGCTGGGGATGCTGCTGCCCGATATCGTCGATCTCGTCCTGGGTGAGACGGCCCGTCCCCCGGACGGACCGGCGCAGGGCTGGCGATTGGACCGGGTCCGCGGTGGTCGGTGCGACGAGTCGATGTCGCTGCACGAAATCGGCGTCGTCGACGGTGATGTCATCGTGCTATCCGGGTCGGCGGCCCCGCCGCCGGGACCGTTGCCGCAGGACGTGTTCCGCACGGTGGCGCGCACCGAGGCTCGTGTGCAGCCGCCGTCGATGCCTGCCGGAGCCTGGGCAGGTGCCGGTGCGGCCGCAGCGATCGCGCTCGGTTACGCGGGCATCGTGGTCCCGTCGCCAGTGCCGGTGGCGCTGGCCGGGATCGCCGCCGTGGCCTGTGTGCTGATCGCCCGTCGTGCCGCCGCGCTGCGGACGACGCTGCAGGCCGGTTGCATCGGGTTCTGCTGTGTGACCGGCCTTCTCGTAGTGCCGGCTCCGGCGGGGATGGCCGGTGTGGTGCTCGGTGCGGCCGCCGGCTCCGCCGCGTCGCTGTGGTTGTTGCGTGCCTGCGCCGCCGACGTCGGGTTCTTCACGGCCACCGCAACCGCCCTCGGATTGCTGGCGGTGGTGGGCGCGCCGTCGCTGCTGCTGCCGATCGGTATCGGCGCGCAGGGCGCGGCACTGGGCGTGCTGTCGGTGGGGTTGATGACCACGGCCGGTCGGGTCACCATCGGTCTGTCCGGGCCGCGGCCCGCCCTGCCCGGCCCGGATGCCGCCCCGATCCGGGTTGAGGTCGTCGCGCGCAGTCGCGCGGTGTTCACCGGTCTGGTCTCCGGCGGGGCAGCAGCCGCCGCGCTCGCAGTCGGTTTCGTCGCGGCGGGCGGGATCGGCTCGGCGTCGTGGCCACCGAATGCGGCGCTGGCCGCGGTGCTCTCGGCGTTGTTGTTGCTGCGGGCGCGGTTCTATGCCGACCTGCCCTGTCGGGCCGCCGCGGGCTGGTGCGGCCTGGTGGGGGCGGTGATCACGGTTGCGCTGGTGACGGTGTCGGCGCCGCGCTACGGCGGGCCGGGGACGGTGCTGACCGTGGCCGTCGCCGGCTGGTGGCACGCGGGCCGGGCCGGGCCGGCACCGTCGTGGTCGCGGATCATGGACATCGTCGAGTACGTGTTGATCGCCGCGGTGGTGCCGCTGGCCTGCTGGGTGGCCGGCCTCTATCAGGTGGTCCGATCGCTGAGCCTCGGATGAGGAGCCGGTTCCTCCGGGTGGCTGCGGCGCTGGCGCTGGCCGGGGCCCCGGTTCCCACCGCGGCCCCGGCGGCGGCGGTGAGCCCACCGCCGGTGGAGGACCGGTGGCTTCCGTCCCCGGGCCCGGCGGTCCCGCGCAACCCGACGGTACGGTCCGAAGCCTGTGCGGTAACGCCGGTTTCGGTGCCACAGCCCCGGCGGGGACGGCCCGACCTGGGCGCCGCGTGGGTCCGCAGCCGCGGGGCGGGGCAGATCGTCGCGGTCATCGACACCGGCGTGGCCCGGCACCGACTGCTGCCGCATCTGGTGCCTGGTGGGGACTATGTCGCCGACGGGGACGGCACCGATGACTGCGACGGCCACGGCACCATCGTGGCCGGCATCATCGGGGCGGCACCCGATGACGCCGGTGGGTTCAGCGGGATCGCCCCGGATGCCACGATTCTGGGAATTCGACAGTCCAGCATGAAGTTCCGTGCCACCGACGGGATCGGGGGCAGCGGGGTCGGCGATGTGGAGTCGCTGGCCGCCGCGGTACGCACCGCCGCCGATCAGGGCGCCACCGTGATCAACATATCCTCGGTCGCCTGCCTCGGGGCGGACGAGTCGCTCGATGACCGGGCGCTCGGGGCTGCCCTGGCCTACGCGGTCGACACCCGCAACGTGGTGGTGGTCGCGGCCGCGGGCAACGTGGGCGGGCAGGGCACCTGCCCCGAGCAGAATCCGCTACCCGATCCGGCCGCACCGGCCCGGCCCGACTGGGACCGGGTCACCGTTATCGCCAGCCCGAGTTGGTATGACGACTACGTGCTGACCGTCGGGTCGGTGGACGCCGACGGGACGGCATCGGGGTTCAGCCTGGCCGGGCCGTGGGTCGATGTGGCGGCGCCCGGCGAGGCGATGACCTCGCTGAGCGCGACCGGGGAGGGCCTGGTCGACACCATGCCCGGCGGGTCCCAGCCGATCTCCGGAACCAGTTACGCCGCGCCCGTGGTGGCGGGTATCGCCGCACTGGTCCGGGCGGCCGCACCGGGGCTCACCGCGCGGCAGGTGATGCACCGGATCGAGAGCACCGCGCGCCGGCCGGCATCGGGATGGAACCCGCAGGTGGGTCATGGTGTGGTCGATGTGCTCGCCGCGGTGCGCGGGCTCGGCGGGCCGGCCCCGGCCGGACTTCAGCGCCCCGCGGCACCGCCCCCGGCGCACCCGGCCGACGGCGGTCCGGGACGATTCGCCCTCACCGGCGCGGCGGCCTGCGCGGTGCTGGCGGTGGCGGCACTGTTGCTGCCCACCCGTCGCTCACGACGGCACCCCGACGCTGTCCCGGACGACGGCGGCACGGGCGGCGCTGAGTTCGGGGCCGCGCGGTAGCAGCGCGAGCAGCGGCCAGGGGGCCGCACCCGGTTCCGCCGGCAACCCGAGCGCCGCGGCGTCCCGGTCGTCGCCGATCCCGTGGGCCACCCCGCCGCCGGTCACCAGATAGCGCGGGCCGGCCACCGCGTCGTCCCCGGCCACCCCGGCCGCCCGGACGTAGGC
Source organism: Mycolicibacterium aurum (assembly GCA_900078775.1). Lineage (GTDB taxonomy): Bacteria > Actinomycetota > Actinomycetes > Mycobacteriales > Mycobacteriaceae > Mycobacterium > Mycobacterium aurum_A. Next base: position 142,650 of record LT549889.1, on the reverse strand, counting down.
GCTGTGCCCGGCCGGGACGGCGACCGCGTCGATACCTGGCCCGCTGCCGTCGGCCTGGACCAGTTCGAACGGTCGCGGTCCGGGCAGGCCGGCGGGTGCCAGTACGGCGGTGTCCGGCGCCGACGCACCCGCAGCGGATTGCCATCGGGCACATAGCAGCTCACCCGCCTGGCGCACCGGTCCGGACAGGTCCGTCACCGCCAGGGTCTGTACCACCGGCACCGCCGCCAGCCGGGCCGCCGCCACCTCGGGGATGGACCGCGCGGCATGCGTGCCGGCGAAACGGATCAGGTCGGCGGCCACCCGGCCGACCCGTTGCACGCCGTCGGCCAGGACGACGTAGTGGTCGGCGCCCTCGGCGCGCGTGACCCGCAGCACCGCACCGATACGGAATTCGGGCAGCGCCTCCGGTCCCGGCCCCCCGGCGCCCGGGATGCGCGGCGCGACGATGGGCGTCGCCTCCGGTAGGACATCCAGCAGCGCCGCCGAAACCTGGCGCGGGACAACACCGTCGAGACGCAACGCGCGGACGACGGCGGTGTCGCGCAGATCGACGGCGGCGCGGCGGCCGCCGTGCAGCAGGTATACCCCGAGGGCCCGCTCCTGACCCGCGGTGACCAGGACGGGGTGCGCGGGCGGCAGGTCGTCGGCCGGCCCGATCAGCACGGTGGTGCGCAGCGGCTCATCGCACACCGTCCAGGCCGTCCGGTCCGGGTCCAGCACTGGCGCAAGGGCTCCCGGCGCATCCGGGATGCCCATCGCGGGGCCGCCGCCGACGCCGGCGATCATCTCGGCGCTCACCGGGGTGGGCCGCCCCGGTGTCCCGGTGATCAGCCGCGCGGAGGCCAGGTTCGGTACCGGGTGCAGGGTGTCGCCGACCCGGACGTACAACGCACCGGAGGCCCGGTCCATGACGATCGGGGCGGTGCCCAGGCTTCCGTGCGGCCACAGCAAGGCCAGCACGACGCAGGCCACCAGCGCGATCGCGGCCAACACGGCTCCCGCGGCCAGGGCGAGCGTCTGACTGCGGATCGGGTCGTCGAGCATGCGGGTGTCCCGGCAGGCCAGCGCGTATTCCATGCGGCGACGCATGAAGCGGTAGCCACTGGCCTGAAGGCGTGTCACCGGTTGCCGAACCATCAATCCCCCGGTTCCGACCCTAACCGTCACCCGACCACCCGGGGCGCACCAGTTGCCGACGCACAGAGTTCGCCGGTAGCCGTTCCACGGTGGCGGTCTGCCTGCCACGGCGGCCCGGGGCCGGGTCACGGCGATCGCATCCGCGAAGCAATCGAACGGCCCGATCACGGCAGTAGCCTTGCGCAGCAACTTATTTGCCTGAGCAAAGGCTGGGACGCTCGGGCCGATCGGATGACACCGCGTTCTGACCATGGACCGAAAGTCGTTAGCCGAGAGAACATACCGCTGTCACGGGCGGTGATCGGGACGCTGCACAAAGGGTCCGCACCCGGGCAAACCGGGTTAAGCTTCGCCACATCTCGACCTTGAGATGTGGACCCGTGCTGCGGCGGTTGAGGAGATTAGGTCAGATCATGGGCCCGATATCGGTATCCTCGCACGCCGATCGGACGATTCGGCCGATCGGCGATCACCGCTGGGCTGTGCCCCTGGGCGCTGGGCGGAGATGGCGCCCATGACCGCTCCGCTGTACGACTTCGACGGCAGGGTCGTCGCCCGCAGCCAGGAACTCGAAGAGCTCCGGACGGCCGTGGATGCCGCGGGCCGTGACGGGGCGTGCGTCTTGCTCAGCGGCGCGCCCGGAGTCGGCAAGTCGACGCTGCTGCAGGCATTCGGCAGCGAGGTCGCCGACCGCAACTGCGTCTTCGCGTACGGACGGTGCCGGGACCGCGCACCGGCCCCCTACTCCGCACTGCGGGACTCCCTCGGTGCGCTCGTCCGCACCATGGAAGCGACCGCCCCCGCCGAGCGGGACCGGTGGCGCGACGGACTGCGCACCGCGATGGCGACCCTGTCCGGGGTGCTCGCGCAGCTCCTGCCGGACCTGACGGCCGCGCTCGGGGAATCGCCACGCGTCACCGAACTGAACGCCGCCGACTCCCGGCGCCGACTCCACCGCGCGGTGATCCGGTTGATCTCGGAGACCGCGGTCTACCGGCCGGTGGTGCTCGCCGTCGACGATCTGCAATGGGCCGACCAGGACACCTTATTACTGCTGTCCGAACTGCTGACGGTGTCACCGCGCAACGTGCTCGTCCTCGGAGCTCACCGCACTGACGAATTCGACTTGCAGACAGCCGGTTTCACCTCCAATAGCATCCGTAAGATGACTTTGCAGCCGCTGTCCCGGGGCGACGTCGAGGAACTGCTCGCCACCGTCAGCGGCCGCACCGTCGAGCTGGCCGAGGTGGCGACCGAGTTCCATCACCGCACCGACGGCAACCCCTTCCAGATCCGCCAGCTGCTGTATCAGGCGCAACAGGTCGGCGCGCTGGCACCGGCCGGCCCCGGACGACCACCCGACTGGGATCTGCGGGCACTCACCGCGCTGGAGGTGACGGCGTCGGCCGCCGAATCGCTCGGCCGCTACCTCGACCAACTCCCCCCGGCCCACCGTGCCGTACTGCGGTCGCTGACCTGCATCGGTGGCGAGTTCGATCTCGACGATGCCAGCGCCGCCGCCGCGCAGCCTGCCGATGCCGTCGCGCAGGCACTGTGGGCGGCTCTCGAACTTCGCCTGCTCGAGGCGCTGGACCGCTCGGGACAGCGGATCGCCAACGCGATCAGCCGGGAAGCGCGCTACCGGTTCAGCCACGACCGGGTGGCCGAAGCGGCTCGGCAGGACCTTTCCGACGAGGACGCGCGCCGCACCCATCTGCGCCTCGGCCGCCGACTGGTGACCCTCGGCGATGAGCGGCTCTTCGAAGCGGCCCGGCACCTCGGCGCGGGCGGCCGCGGACTGCTCGAGGCCGCCGAGCGTGCCCGATTCATCAACGTCCTGCACCATGCGGCGCGCAGAGCGCGCGCCCAGGCGTCCTTCCCGCTTGCCCTCGACTACTGCCGCAATGCGCTGGATCTGCTGGGGGAACAGCGCTGGACCACCAACTTCGAACAGAGCCGCGAACTCCTGCTGGACGCGACCGAGGCGGCGCTGCTGGTCTGCGACGTGCCCGCGCTGCACAGCCTGCTCGACGAGGCCGAGGAGGTCTTGCACGATCCGGCCGACCGGGCCCGACTGTCCTACTTCCGGATCAAGGGCCGGATCGCGCAGAACCGGCTGCAGGACGCGCTGGAAACCGGACTGCTGGCACTGGACGCACTGCGGGAACCCCTGCCGCGCAACCCGGGTAAGCCCCGGATGGGTCTGGCGGTGGCGAACATGAAGCTCACCATGCGGCACTGGAGCAATCAGCGACTGCTGGAACTGTCCTACTGCGAGGACCGCCGGGTCATCGAGATCCAGCGCATCCTCGGTGAACTCTTCCACGTCTGCTACAGCATCCAGCCCAACTACTTCCCCATCCTGGTGCGCAAACAGATGAACCTCACGTTGGCCCATGGGCACACCCCGGCGTCACCGCTGATGCTGGCCAATTACTCGATCCTGCTGGTGGTCACCGGGGACCGCGCCGGCAGTCAACGGTTCGGCGAGGTCGCGCTGGCACTCGCCGAACGCGAGGAATTCCGCGAGGCGCATCCGCACACGCTGTTCATCTACCTGCACTTCATCCGGCATTGGAAAGAGCCCGTCCGGGACAACCTGAACCGGCTGCATGATGCGATCGGCCAGGCCCTGGATCAGGGAGACCAGGAGTTCGCCGGCTACCAGGCGGCGGCACTGCTGTCGCAGTCCTTCTGGTTGGGCCGTCCGCTGACCGAGATAGACGCGCTCGCCCAGTCGGTCATCCCCGGTATCCGGTCACAACCCACGCCGGCAACGCTGTGCCAGGCTGTACAGCAGATCTGCCTGAACCTGATGGGGCGCAGCGAGGACGCCTATCTGCTCGCCGGGGAGAGCGGCTACGACGAACGGGTGGTGGTGCCCGCCGCCCGTCGGGAAAGCGACGGCGTCGCGCTCAGCGTGGCGGCCACCATGAAACTCGGTCTGCATTTCTGGTCGGGCGATTACACCGGCGCGCTCGAAGCGGTGGACGAGGCGATGGAACAGATCTCCGGCATGGACGGCAACCCCGTCATGCAGCTGATCCACATGAAGTGTGCGCTCACCCGCATTCACGCCGCACCCGAGGACCGGTCCACCAAACGGGCGGTCCGCACCGCCCTTGCCCTACACCGCAAATGGGCGATCGACTCGCCGGCGAACTACGCGGCACCGTGTGCGCTGATCGAGGGGGTCTGGGCGCGGGCGCGCAGAGATCGCCAACGGGCCGAACGGCTGTTGGAGCAGGCGATCGAACTGGCCGAGGCGCACCAACTTCCGCTGATCGCCGCCACCGCGTACGAGGAGGCGGCGATCCTGTACGCCGAGACCGGCCGGACCCGTCTGCACCAGCACATGCTCCGCGCGGCCTATCAACGATTCCTCGGCGTCGGCATGACGGTACGCACCGATCGGCTCGCGCACGCCCACCCCTGGCTGCTCAGCCGGGATCTGGTGCAGGACGAGGCGACGGGGTTCGACCCGGTCAGGGCACACCAGTTGGTGCGCACGTTGTCCGCGGCGCGGACTCCCGACGGACTGGCCGGGCTGGCCCTGGGAACCGTCGCGGCGATGACCGGGGCCAGCCGGATAATCGGGCTCACCGGCGAGGCGGACCGGCTCGGTGTGCGGACCGTGCACGAACACGGTGTCACCTCCACCGTCGAGGGTCCCTGGACCCAGGTCCCCTACGACGAGGAGATCATCACCCAGGTGGTCGTCACCCGCTCCCCCGTGCGGGTCGTCGGCGACCCGGAACACCGGGCTCCATCGATACTGGCTGCGCCGATAATGCTGCAGGACAATGTAATCGGCATCATCTACGCTGAGCAGGACGACCCGGACCGCACCTTCACCGCCGAGCACGAGGAGGCGGTCTCCTTCGTGTGCGCCCAGTGCGCGGCACCGTTGTGGAACTTTCAGCTGGAGGCACGGCTGCGGGCGGCCGACGAGCAGCGGCAGTCCCTGCTGGACATGCAGTCCCGGTTCGTCCCCAACGAGCTGCTGCGCATCCTGGAGCTGGACGACATCCGCCGGGTGCGCAGTGGCCGGCGGGTGGAACGCGAGATGACGGTCCTCATCTCCGACATCCGGGGCTACACCACATTGCTGGAGGACATGGACATCGCGGAGGCGAACAACCTGGCGACCGGATTCTTCCGGGCCGTGGAGTTACCGATCATCGCCTGTAACGGGGTGATCCAGGATCTACGTGGGGACGAGATCCTGGCCGTGTTCGAATCGGAGCCCGACAATGCGCTGCGGGCCGGACTCGGCATGTTGCGCTCGCTGCAGGAACACAACCAAGAACGGCGGGCGCACGGATCGCATGCACTCCGGGTCGGGATCGGGATCAACACCGGCGTCGTCGGCCTGGGGCTCGTCGGCGGGGTGAACCGCATGGTGCTCAGCGTCATCGGTGACGCGGTGAACCTCGCCGCGCGCATCGAGGGCACCACCAAGCGTTACGACTCGGCGATGCTCATCTCCGATGCCACGTACGGCCGGCTGGCCCGGCCCGAGCTGTTCCACATCCGTCGGATGGAACGGGTGATGGTGGTCAACCGGCGCCGGCCGGTGACCGTCTACGAGGTCTATGACGAGGATCCGGCGCCGCTGCGCGAGGCCAAGCGTGCCGCCCAGCCGGCCTTCGATGAGGCGTTCGCGCTGTTCGACGCCGGTGATGTGGCGCAGGCGCGGGAGGCCTTCGGACACTGCCGGGATCTGCTTCCCGGCGATCCGGTCGCCACGTTGCATATCGCCCATTGCGAGGCGGCCGAGCGGGGCGAGCTGCCGCCGGGCAGAGAGGTGGCGCTGCACCAGAAATAGTCCGATCGGCGGACGTCCGGTTTCCGTACGAACAACACCGTGATCTGCGATGATGCAGAACAACACACTGGACCTAGGGGGGTCGCGGTATGTATCTGAGCGCCGAGCGGGTTGCCCTTGTCAACCAGACGATCCGGACGACATTCGAGCAGACGTGCGTAGCCTGGCAGGCCATACCGCACTGGGATACCGGGGATCCCGGACAGACTCAGGTCGCCAATGAAGGCGCCGTTCCGTTTGTGAACATCCAATCTCCAACGGTGCCCCTCACCCTGACCCTTGCGGAGTTGATCGCGCCGACGCCAGATGCAGTCCTGACCAAGATCACCAACGGCGTGGTCTCGCTCGCCGCCCAAGTCGATGACTTCGTCTTCCCACAACTGCGCAACAACGCAACCGGGGTCGTAAACCTGCCGGCTCTCACGCCCGTCGAGCTCGTCAACGGCCTCATCACCGCGAGAGCTGGAGTGGAGAACGCGGGTTTCCGAGCACCCACAGGCCTGTTTACGGATTTGACCACGTTTCAGATTTTCCATCAGTTGACAGTCAGTTATGTGTCGGCGAAGGAGCCACTGCTCGATGCGGGAAACACCAACTCGCTGCACCGAATCAACCAACTCGGTCCAGCCCCCGCCGTGCCACCCAACCACCACATCAGAGCCATCCTGCTCGGTCGCCGGCAGCGTATCGCACCCGGAAAGGCAAGCGAAGCCTCGCCCGGCGAAGAGCCGGTAGACCTCGCCGTGAGCATCCCTCCGAGTTTCGAACTCGTCGGTGAGACCACGTTGAACAACATCATCAAGATCAATTTGCGGATCCGCTATGCCGTACGGCCGAAAACTTCGGGCGGCTTGGCCATCATCACCAGCCCCTGACGGGTCGGCACTACCCACATGCTTTCCCCAATCCCGGTATCCGACGCCATGGAGAGTTACCTCGCCGACTGCAAGCAAGCCTGTGACGCCGAAATCGAAAAGTTGTACGGCTCAGGACAACACGGCTCTTCCAGCCTGTACGACCTGATCCTCGACTACCCGCAACGCGGCGGGAAAGCGCTGCGTCCCGCACTGGCCATCGCGATCTGTCTCGGCCTCGGCGGACACCTGGAGGCGGTGTTGCCCACCGCGGCGACCTTGGAGCTCTACCACAACGCCTTCCTCATCCACGACGACATCGAAGATGAATCCTGGTGGCGCCGAGGCAAACCGACCATGCATATCGACCACGGCATCCCGATCGCCGTGAACGTCGGCGACGCGATGTTGTCGCTCACCCTGCAACCGCTGCTCGACAATGTCGGCCGGGTGGGCCTCGGACCGGCCCTGCGGATCCTGCGCGCCGTCGCGCACATGACCCGCCAGACGGTGGATGGCCAAGCCATCGAGTTGGAGTGGGTGCGCTCCAACTCATGGGAACTCACCGACGGCGACTACCTGAACATGGTGGAGCTCAAGACCAGCTGGTACTCCTTCATCACCCCGCTCCAGGCCGGCGCCATCGCCGCCGGGGCCGGCGTCGACCGGCTCGCCCCGCTGGAGGCCCTCGGCCGGCACGTCGGCGCCGCGTTCCAGATCACCGACGACCTGCTCAACCTGCGCGCCGATCCGGAGGACTACGGCAAGGAGATCGGCGGCGACCTCTGGGAGGGCAAGCGCACGCTGATGCTGCTGCACACCCTGCGCAACGCCGGCTCGGAAGACCGCGACCGCGCCATCCAGATTCTCGGCAAACGCCGCCCCAGCATGGACGGTGAACTCAGCCTCACCGACCTGCTGGACCGGTTGGCCGGACAGGGTGAGCTCTCCCGCTCCGGACGCACCGCGATCGCCGACTTCCTACGCACCCAACATCATTCCGACCCGAAGACCCTCGACGACATCCGCTGGTTGTTCGACCTGATGCGGCGGATGGGATCGCTCGACCACGCCCGCGCGGTGGCGGCCAAACACACGCAGGCGGCGGGCACCGTGTTGTCCGCGATGGACTGGTTGCCGCCGAGTCGCCACCGCGACGTGCTCGCCCACCTGATCACCTTCGTCCACGAGCGCACCCGATGAGCCCCGAACAGTTGATCGGCATGCTGGCCGAGCTGGAACGCATCCGGGAGGCCGCGCTCGACCTCGTCGAACGCAATGCGCCCGCGCTGCTGCCCACCCCTCCCGAACATACTGGCCCCGAACGCGCGGCCTTCGACCTGCTGATGGGCGCGCGGCGCGCCGTGCTGGGCAACCCGGCCGCCGCCCGCAGCGTGCACGACCTGCTGATCGCCGAGGGCGCCCGGTACGCACAGACCCCGGAAGGGGCACAGCTCCGCGACCGGCTGGCCGCCTCCGAGGCCGTCGAGAACCTGCGGCGCATCTGGGAGACGTTGAGCCTCAACGTGCTCGACGGCCCGTGCCAGCCCAAGGCCACCCCCACCGCCTGGGCCGAATTGCTGGCCGACGCGGTGGTCGGGCACGGCCTCGACGACGGTGTGCTGTCCCGACTGCGCCCGGAGGGCTTCGCATGACCCTCACCGATCCCGTTGCCGCACTCGCCGACGAGTGCAACTTCATCGGCTATCTCACCGGACTGGCCGGCCTCGGACGACTGGTGCACACGATGGCCGAGCCCGACCCGCAGACCACCGGCGCCGCCGATGATTTCGTGCACCTGCTGCTCGGTATCGCCAGCCTGGGATCGGCCATCGAAACTTTGGCCGTGAACGCCGCGCCGGGGCGGACACCATGACGGGCATCCTGGCAGCCGCCGACTTCCTGCGCACCCCCACCATGGGCATCGCCGGCCCGGAGGCGTTCAAGGAGTGGCATCACTTCGTGGTCCACGCCGGCGACTGTCGCGTGCTGATCAATTTCAGCCTGCACACCGAGACCGCACCGGACGGCCGTTACCGACTGGCGCCGCGCGTCATCGTCCTCGCCCATGACGACCGATGGTCCGGTGCCGTCGAACGATTCCCCGAAGGCGATCTGGCCATCGCCCCGGACCTCGGCGAACTGGCCATCGGCGGCAACCGGATGCGCATCCAGCCCGACGGGTACCACGTGGCCCTCGACGTCCCGGCCCGCGGCATCACCGGGGAGCTGTCCTTCGTCTCGGCCAGCAAGCCCTTCGTCGTCAACAACCAGCCGGTGGGTTCCGGTCGGATGAACTGGCTGTTCGTTCCGCGCCTGCACGCCACCGGGTGGCTGCGCATCGGCCACCGCGAGCACCGGTTCGATACCGACATCGCCTACCACGACCACAACTGGGGCCGGTTCCGGTGGGGTGACGACTTCGGCTGGGAATGGGCGACGATTCTGCCCACCGATCCGCACCAACCCTGGTCGCTGGTTTTCCTTCGGATGACCGACCGGTCACGGTTGCGCTATCTCTCCCAGGCGCTCTACGTGTGGCACCACAATGAACCGGCGGTGATCTTTCGGCACGCCGCCGTCGAGGTACGGACCTCCGGGACGCTCGGCCACCCCGCGGACTGCACCCTGCCCGCACCCATGCGGCTGCTGCTCGACGGGGAGGTCCCCGGCGTACCGGCACGGGTCACGGTGACCGCGCAGCGGGCGGGCGACAGTGCATGCCTGCAATTCCGGCTACGGTCCTACGCACGCCTGGCCCAACCGGGTGAACTGTCCCTGGACGGGACGACGGTGTTGTGCGAATCCAGCGGCACCGCCACGGTGACCGGTTCGATCGGCGGCCGACGGATGGAGTTCCGCGGCACCGGAGTCTTCGAGTTCCTCCATGGTTGAACCGGTTTCGTCTCTGTTGCGCCGCTCGGTCGGCCACCTGGCCGACGAGGTCCCGGCCAGCTATCGGCACGTCCTGGACACCCTCGGCCCACTGGTGGTCGCTCTGGACGTCGACGGCGAACCCTGCACGCTGCGCGGCGGCCGGCGACTCGACGTCACCGAGGGCGCCGATCCAGCGGCCGGCGCCCGGGTCACCACAACGCGTTCGACCGTGCTCGACATCCTGGATGCGGCAACAACTCTGGATGACGCGATCGAGACCGGCGCGCTCGATGTGCGCGGTACGCTCGACGACGTACTGCGCGCTCATGCCACGCTGCGGGCCTACGTTCACGCCGCGGTCCGCGCCCCGTCGCAGCCGGGACTGCTGGATGCACTCCGGGCGGGCACGTGATGAGTCACGCGATCCCCACCCCGGCGTCGCGCCCGCGCCGTCCCACCGCGGCCGTGCTGGGCGCCGGTATCGCCGGACTCACCGCCGCCCAATCGCTCGCCGAACGCGGGTTCGACGTGACCGTCTACGAAGCTCGTGCGGATGAACGCGGCGGCGGGCACCCGCCGGTGAAACTCGGCGGCCTCGCCGCGTCCCAGTATGCGAAGGCCGGCACCGACCGCGGTCACTGTGCCGAACTGCGCCCCTTCCCCGGAAGACACGGCAGCACGCCGGTACCCGAGGGCATCATCGCCGGTGAACACGGTTTCCGCTTCTTCCCCGCCTACTATCTGCACATCTGGGACCTTTTCAACCGCATACCGATCTATCACCGCTGGAGCTCCCCCGACGGCTCGCAGCAGTGGTCGGCGACGTCACGCACCATGCTCGACAACGTCCGCCGGGTGGTCACCCAGGGCACCACCGTCAATGGCAAGCCATCGCTGGTGTTTCCGCGCGAAAAGCCCCGCAACGCCGCCGAATTGGTGAGTATCGGTCGCCAGCTCACCAGTCTGGGATTCGCCCCGACCGACGTGTACAACTTCATCGGCCGGCTGCTGCAATACCTGGTGACAAGTCCGGCGCGTAGGGTGGCCGAACTACAGAATCAATCTGCCTACGACTACTTCATCGGCAGGCAACCCGACGGCACCCGTCGGTACTACTACACCCGCGAGTTCGACAGCTATCTCCGGGAGATGCCGAAGGTGCTGGCCGCTTTCGACGTGCAATGGGGCGACGCCCGCACCAACCTGACGACCTACCTGCAGTTGCAACTGCAGATGGACCGCCGAGACAACAAGGCCGACGGTGTGCTCAATGGCCCGACCACCGACTCGTGGTTCGACCATTGGTACCGCCACCTCGTCGAGATCGGCGTCCGCTTCGTCCGGGCGGCGGTCGAGAGCATCGACCCGCCGGTGGTCGACCCGCAGCAACCGCCGCATCTGCGGCCTCGGGCGCTGGTCACGATGGCCGACGGCACGCAGCTGAGACCGGACTACGTCGTGGTGGCCCTCGACGCCCCGGGCGCCGAACGCGTCACCGCGAGGCTACGGGCCGTCGGCACCGGTGGTACGGTCGCCGGACTCGACGGGTTCACCACCTCCGCGCCCCCTCCCGACGGACCATTGCAACCCGGCACGACCCGGCCTGCCGACCGCCGGGATCCCTATTCGATGGACCACATGGGCCGGGTGCCCTGGGACCGGTTCCAGACCCTGTCCGGCATTCAGTTCTTCTTCGACACCGAGTTTCAACTGCTCCGTGGGCACATGTACTACTCGGGGACCGCATGGGCGTTGTCCTCGATCAACCAGCACGGGATGTGGGAGCACCGCCCGAGCGTGGCCCGTGAGGGTTACGTGTCGGTCCTGTCGGTGGACATCGGCGACTTCAACACCCCCTCGACACATCTGCGCGATGAATCGGGGCGACCGAAGGCGGCGCGGGACTGCACCGGCGACGAGATCGCCGCCGAGGTGTGGCGTCAGATCGCCGGTGCGCTCACCGCGGTCAACGGGACCGATCCCCGATCGGTGCTGCCGTGCCCGGCCTGGTACACACTGGACTGTGGGTTGCACATGTCGCCGGACGGGCGGCGCATCGTTCGCAACGAAACCCCTTATCTGATACCGATACTCGGTGACTGGCCGAACCGGCCCGGCGCGGATCCATGGAATCCGCACGGCTCGTCCTGGACCACCCGGCCACCCGAGCAGGTGTGGCTGAAGGATCTGTGGTTGCGCCATGTCTGGCAGGCCCGGCACGGTGGCTACCAGGTGCATCACAACTCGGTCGTCTTCGCGGGTACCTGGACGAAGACGTTCACCCGGATGACCTCGATGGAGGCCGCCTGCGAGTCGGGCCGCCACGCCGTCAACGCCATTCTGGACCATTACATCTGGGTCGAATCCAGCGGCACGGACCGACGCGAGCACACCACGCTGGACTGGCGGTTCCCATACGGCTTTCTCGACCAGAATCTGTCCAGCCCGATCCGGATGCCCACCCCGGCCGGCGACTACTGCTACATCTTCGATCTGGAGAACCGCGAACCCGCCGACACCCGGCCGCTGCGCAACCTCGACAACCGCTTCGCCGCCCAGTCGCTGCCGCACCCATTGGATATCCCCGCTCCATCGGCCAACCGCCGCAATGGTTTCCCGTCACCCGTCCCGGAGGCACAACGATGACGACACCACAGTTCGACCCGAACCTGTTGGCCTATCTGCAGGCCTGGCGCCAGTATCTGGAACAGCTGGCGGGCGCGGCGACCGTCCCCGCCGTGACGGTCCCCGGCATGGCGTTCCCTGGCCTGCCCACGGTGCCGGTGCCGCCCAGTCCGATGGCGCCGCCCGCGCTGCCACCGCTGCCGACCACTGTGATGCCACCTACCCATCCGGCCTCGTATCCCGCCACGGCCCCGGCGACGCCGTCACCGGACTACATTCAGCAGCTACTCGACACCCTGCAGGCCTGGCGCCATTATCTGGAGACCTCGATGCGAACCGCCCCGGTTCCGTCCACACCCGCCCCGACCGAGGGGACCCCGCCCACCGAGCAGGTGGTGGTGACCCCGGCGCCGGCACCGACCGAACGGATGCTGCGGGTGGGGTCGGCCTACCCGCCCGAGTCCACCGCGACGGTTCAGGAGGGTTACGTCGTGTCGGCGCCGAAGTCCTTGTACTCGGCTGCGGCACAACCCGCATCGAGCCCGACGACACCGTGGTGGCAGGCCGGCTCCGGGACCGCATCGCCGACATCCTCGACCACGGCCTCGAAGGCCGGATACCAACCGCCCACCGACGAGGAGCAGACCCAGCAGACCGGCCCGTCCGAGGACCAGGACGACGGATCACGGACCGGCGTGACCGCTCCGGACAAGCTGGAGCGGGTGGCACCGTTCAACCCGGACGTGGCACACCATTCGGCCCTGGAGTTGATTCAGCCGTCCTTCAACCTCTCCCGATAAGCGGCCACATGCTGACGGTTCCCGCAGTTGCCGGTGTCGCAGAAGATCTTCGACCGGTTGCGGGACACGTCGAACAGCACGGCCGCACAGTCCGGGGCCGCGCAGGTCTTGAGCCGGCGTAGCTCGCCGCCGCGGATGAGGTCGGCCAGGGCCATGGCCATCTCGGCGCCCATCCGCTGGGCCAGCGGATCGTGGATCGAGGCCAGGTGTAGATGCCACTCCGGCATCTCGGCGTGCCGGGTGAGCCAGGGCGAGGCCTTGGTGTCGGACAGCAGCGCATTCACCTGCCCGACGGTGCGTTCCTCGTCGTCGGCGACGGCCCAGATCCGGCCGATGCGCTCGCGCAGCCGGTGGACCTCGGCGAGTTCGGCGGCGTCCCCGTCGCGGCGGCCGGTCCAGCCGAACTCGGCCAGATAGGCGTCCAGGCCCGCGATGTCCCCGACGGTATCGGTCTCGGCGTCGGGCGCGCTGGATGCCCCGCGGTTGCTGTTGACCAGCACGCACGCCGCACGAAGTGTGAGCTCCGTGTCATAAGTAAAAATCATTTGACGCATGACTCCCGTCGCCGATACCGTCATGAGCAATACACACTTTACTCATTACATCTTGAGGTGCTCGATGACGCTGCCCGACGCGCGGTCCACGACCCAATTCCAGGTCGGACTGCTGTTCGCGGTCACATCCGCGTTCGCCTTCGGCCTGTCCGGGCCGTTGGCGAGGGCGCTCATGGATGCCGGCTGGTCGCCGACCGCGGCCGTGACCGCCCGCCTGGCCGGTGGCGCCCTGGCCATGGCGGCCTTCGCCAGCTTCGCCCGGCCCGGCTGGGTGCACGAGGCGCTGCGTCACCGCCGCACCGTCCTCGCCTACGGCGTGATCCCGATCGCCGGCGCCCAGCTGTGCTACTACAACGCCGTGTCACACCTCTCGGTCGGTGTGGCACTGCTGCTCGAATACACCGCGCCCGTCCTGGTCGTCGGCTGGCTGTGGGCCAGCACCCGGCGCCGGCCCGGCAATCTCACCCTCGGTGGCGTCGCGCTCGCCGTCGTCGGCATCATGCTGGTGCTCGACGTCTTCGCCGGCGCCCAGGTGAACACGATCGGCGTGCTGTGGGGACTGGCCGCCGCAGTCTGCGCGGCCTGCTACTTCATGATGTCGGAGAAGGCCAGCGCCGACACCGGCCTGAGCCCGATCACGCTGGCCGCGGGCGGTCTGCTGGTGGGCGCCGTCGCGGTCGCCGCCCTCGGCGCCTCCGGCGCGCTGCCGATGAGGTTCAGCGCCCAGGACACCGTGGTCGCCGGCCTGACGCTGCCGTGGTTCGTCCCCGTCATCGCGCTGGGCCTCATCCCGACCGCGCTGGCCTACACCCTGGGCATCATGGGCGTGGCCCGGCTGCGCCCCCGGTTCGCCTCCCTGGTGGGTCTGTCCGAGGTGCTGTTCGCGGTGCTCACCGCGTGGGTACTGGTGGGTGAGGCGATCACCGTCACCCAGACCATCGGCGGTGCGGTGGTGCTGATCGGTCTCGCGCTGGCCCGCCGGGGTGACCGCAGCGACCAGGTCGCGCAGGCCAATTGGCCGGACGTCCCGCCGGTCCAACCGGCCCCGGAGGAACCGATTAGCCGCAGCTAACCGATTGATGTGAAGATGTTGATCGTGAAGCTGCGCACGATGGCGGCCCGGTCGGCCGCGCTGGGTTCCACACTGGTTACCGCACTCGCCATGCTCGTCGGCCCGGCTCCGGTGGCTTCCGCCGCACCGTGCTCGGACGTCGAGCTGATCTTCGCCCGCGGTACCAGCGAGCCGCCCGGCATCGGCCGGGTCGGCTTCGCGCTGGCCGAGTCGTTGCGCCCGCAGCTCGGGGGCCGCACCCTGAGCACCTACGGGATCAACTATCCGGCCACCTACGACTTCTTCCGCGCCGCCGACGGCGCCTTCGACGCCACCGGGCGCATCGCCTGGCTGGCCGACAACTGCCCGAACACCCGCGTGGTGCTCGGCGGGTACTCGCAGGGCGCGGCCATCGTCAGCATGCTGGCCGGGCTGCCACCGGTCGGCGACCGGATCGGCGACATCGGTTCGGCACCGCCGCTGCCCGGCAACCTCACCGGGAACGTCGCCGCGATGGCGGTGTTCGGCAACGCCGGCGCCAAGTTCGGTCATCCGCTGACGGCGGCGGGCGGCCCGCTGGCCGGCCGCGGCATCGACCTGTGCGCCGACGGCGACCCGATCTGCTCACGCGGGCGCAACCCGTTCGCGCACACCAAGTACGAGTCGTCGATGTACGTTCCGCAGGCCGCCGGTTTCATCGCGGGACGGGTCTGACCGATCCGTCGCGGGGAAATAATTAGCCCGGCTTCGCGTTAAAGTGTGACGTGATCACTCGCCTGGTACGCCATTGCACCCTGTTGGCCGCAGCCGCCGGCACCGCACTCGGTGGTGCCGTCCTGACACCGGCGCCCCCCGCCCAGGCCGCCGACTGCTCCGATATCGAGGTGGTGTTCGCCCGCGGAACGAACGAGGCCCCCGGACTCGGCCGGATCGGTAACGCCTTCGTCGAGTCGCTCCGCAGCAAGGTGGGCGGGCGGTCGGTGAGCGCCTACGCGGTGAACTACCCGGCCAGCTACGACTTTCTGGCCGCCGCCAACGGCGCGAACGACGCCAGCGCCCGGGTCCAGTGGCTGATGAACAACTGCCCCGGCACCCGCGTGGTGCTGGGCGGATACTCCCAGGGTGCGGCGGTGATGGATGTCATCGCCGCGGTCCCGGTGCCGGCCATCGGCTTCAACGCCCCACTGCCGCCGAACACCCCCGAGCATGTCGCGGCGCTGGCGGTGTTCGGTAACCCGTCGGCCAAGGTCGGGCTCCCCCTGACGGCCAGCCCGGTCTGGGGCGGGCGCGCCGTCGACCTGTGCAATCCCGGCGACCCGGTGTGCACCAACGGCGACAGCGTCGGCGCCCATCGCGCCTACGACGGCGGCCCGGTGGAGCAGGCGGCCGGATTCGTCGCCGGCCTACTCTGAACGCGCCGTACACTCGGTTCGGTGTTCACCCGAACGTCAGCAAAGCGCCGCACCAAGATCGGCACCGTCCTCACCGCCGCAGCGGTGGCGGTCGGTGGCTTCATCGCCTCGGTCAGCACCCCCGCAACCGGTCAGCTGGCCACCGCCTCCGCGGAGCCGTGCGCACCGGTCGAATTGATCTTCGCGCGCGGCCGTAACGAGCAACCGGGCGTCGGGCGCCTCGGTGACGCCCTCGTCGGCGCCCTGAACGCGCGGCTGCCCCAGCCGGTCGGCGTCTACGGCGTCAACTACGCGGCCAACAACGAGTTCGCCCGCGGCGCCAACGACATCAGCAACCGCATCCAGTACATGGCCGACGTCTGCCCGAACACCCGGTTGATCGTCGGTGGCTACTCGCTGGGCGCCGCGGCCGCGGTTATGGCGCTCTCGGCCACCCAGAAGGGGTTCGGTTTCAACCGGCCGTTGCCGCCCGGCATGGACGCCCACGTCGCCGCGGTCGTGCTGGTCGGCAATTTCTCGAACCGGCTGGGGGTCGACGGCATCTCCCCGGTCTACCGGGACCGCACCATCGACCTGTGCAACGGCACCGACCCGGTGTGCTCCAACGCCCGGCCGGCGAGTATCGCCGAGCTGGCCAGCGACTGGCAGAACCATCTGCAGGACGGCTACATCGGCGGTGGGTTCATCGAGCAGGGCGCGGAGTTCGCCGCCGCCCGGGTGCGGTGATCACGGCCCTCGGAAAGCGAAACTTCGCAACATAGCCGTCAATTCCGGCGGCTACAATCGGTGCGGTGATCTTGACGTCGAGGAGTCGGGGCCGCCGGTTCACCTCGCTGGCATCTGCAGTACTGATCGTGCTGGCCGCCCTGACCACATCCACAGTGACCACGCCCGCGCTGCTACCGGCGGCGGGAGCGGTCTCCTGCCCCGACGCCGAGCTGATCTTCGCGCGCGGCCGCAACGAGTCCGCGGGCCCCGGGCAGATCGGTAACGCTCT
This sequence comes from Mycolicibacterium aurum, assembly GCA_900078775.1. GTDB lineage: Bacteria > Actinomycetota > Actinomycetes > Mycobacteriales > Mycobacteriaceae > Mycobacterium > Mycobacterium aurum_A. The sequence continues at coordinate 125,512 of LT549889.1, read as the reverse complement.
GGTCAGCGCACTGCGCTCCAAGACGGGCAAGAACGTCGCGCTGTACGCGGTGCGCTACCCCGCGGACACCGAGATCGATATCGGCGCCAATGACATGAGCGGCCGGGTGCAGTACATGATGGACAACTGCCCCGGCACCCGGCTGGTGCTGGGCGGCTACTCGCTCGGCGCGGCCGTCACCGACGTCGTGCTGGCCGTGCCGTTCGCCGCCTTCGGCTTCAAGCGGCCGCTGCCGCCCGGCGCCGACCAGAAGATCGCCGCGGTTGCCTTGTTCGGCAACGGAATCGCGTGGGTGGGCCCGATCGCGAACTTCAATCCGCTGTATCAGGGACGCACCATCGAGCTGTGCCACGGTGACGACCCGATCTGCAACCCCACCGATCCGGAGAACTGGCAGGACTACTGGGCCGATCATCTGGCCCCGGCCTACATCAGCGCCGGCATGGTCAACCAGGCCGCCGACTTCGTGGCACCGCGCATCTAGCGGCGCCGCCCGGTTCAGAGGGTGCGCAGGTCGCGGGTGATCACGGTGCGCGCGGCGAGATCCGCGTCGGCCGGGTAGTCCACCCCGACCAGCGTGAGGCCGCGGGCCGGGGCCGCCGCGAAATCGCTGGACCGTTTGGACGCGTCCAGCAGGGCCGCGCACCAGTCCGCGTCCCGACGCCCCTCCCCGACCGCCAGCAGCGCCCCGACCAACGAGCGCACCATGTTCCAGCAGAAGGCGTCGGCGCTGACGTGCGCGGTGATCCGGTCACCGTCGCGCACCCAGTCCAGTCGCTGCATCTCCCGGATGGTGGTGGCGCCGTCGCGGTGCTTGCAGAAGGCGGCGAAGTCGTGCAGGCCGATCAGCCGCTTCGAGGCGGCCGCCATCGCGTCCACGTCCAGCGGCCGTGTCCACGGGGTGACGAACCGAACCTGCTGCGGGGTGGCCCCGTACGGCGCTGTGCTGAGCCGGTATTCGTAGTGCCGGCGCAGCGCCGAGAAGCGGGCGTCGAAACCGGCCGGGGCCCGGCGGATGGCCAGCACCCGGGCGTCCTCGGGCACAAATCGGGCCAGCCGGCGCACCAGCGGCAGGAACTCGGGCTCCTCCGGCGGGCGTGGGGTCCGCGGGAAGGCGTGGGCCAGCGCCTCGTCGGGGATGTCGACGTGCGCCACCTGGCCGGTGGCGTGCACCCCGGCATCGGTGCGCCCGGCGGCCCGCAGCACCACCGGTGTGCGGAACACCGTGGACAGGGCCTCCTCCAGCATGCCGGCGACGGTGCGCTGCCCGGCCTGGGTGGCCCAGCCGGCGAAGTCGGTGCCGTCGTAGGCGACGTCCAGGCGTAAGCGGACCTGGGCGAGCGCAGCGACGGGAGATTGACCCTGGGCGAGCGCAGCGACGGGAAACTGAACATGCCCGCCACCGGAATCGGTGACGGGCATGTTCATGGGATGACTACTTGTCGTCAGACTTGGCTTCCTCAGCGGGAGCCTCGGTGGCCTCGTCAGCCGTCGGGCCTTCGGTGGCCTCGGGCTCGACAGCGGCCTGCGGTGCGGCCGCGGCCGCAACCTTCTGCGCGGCGTCCGCACGGCGCGCACGATTGGCCTCGGAGGTCACGGTCTTCTCCCGGACCAGCTCGATGACCGCCATGGGGGCGTTGTCGCCCTTACGGTTCTCGACCTTGATGATCCGGGTGTAGCCGCCCTCGCGGTCGGCGAAGAAGGGTCCGATCTCGGCGAACAGGGCGTGCACCACGTCCTTGTCGCGGATCTTCTTCATGACCTCACGCCGGTTGTGCAGCTGGCCCTTCTTGGCGTGGGTGATCAGCTTCTCGGCGTACGGACGCAACGCCCGGGCCTTCGGCTCAGTGGTCTTGATCCGGCCGTGCTCGAACAGCGCGGTGGCCAGGTTGGCCAGCAGCGCCTTCTGGTGCGAGGACGACCCGCCGAGGCGAGGACCCTTGGTGGGCTTGGGCATTGCGACTATCTCCTAAGTGGGGCCGGTCCCCGTATCAGGTAGGACCGGGACGATTCTCTTCAGACCCTGGTGGGTTTAGAGCTGTTCGGTTTCGGCGAAGTCCTCACCGGCGTCCGAGTCATACCCGGTGTCACCGGTCCAGGTGCCGGTGGCCACGTCGTAGCCGGCCACCTCGGACGGATCGAAGCTGGCCGGGCTGTCCTTCAGCGACAGACCCAGCTGATGCAGCTTGATCTTGACCTCGTCGATGGACTTCTGCCCGAAGTTACGGATGTCGAGCAGATCCGACTCGGTACGCGACACCAGCTCGCCGACGGTGTGCACACCCTCGCGCTTGAGGCAGTTGTACGACCGGACGGTCAGGTCCAGATCGTCGATCGGCAGCGCGAACGAGGCGATGTGATCCGCCTCGGCCGGCGACGGGCCGATCTCGATGCCCTCGGCCTCGACGTTGAGCTCACGAGCCAGACCGAACAGCTCAACCAGCGTCTTGCCGGCCGAGGCCAGGGCGTCACGCGGGCTGATCGAGTTCTTGGTCTCGACGTCGAGGATCAGCTTGTCGAAGTCGGTGCGCTGCTCGACGCGGGTGGCCTCCACCTTGTAGGTGACCTTGAGGACCGGCGAGTAGATGGAATCGACCGGGATCCGGCCGATCTCCGCACCGGAGGCCTTGTTCTGCACGGCAGGCACGTAGCCACGGCCCCGCTCCACGACCAGCTCGACCTCGAGCTTGCCCTTGTCGTTCAGAGCCGCGATGTGCAGATCCGGGTTGTGCACCGTCACACCGGCCGGCGGCACGATGTCACCGGCGGTGACCGCACCCGGGCCCTGCTTGCGCAGGTACATGGTGACCGGCTCGTCCTCTTCCGAGGAGACGACCAGACCCTTGAGGTTCAGGATGATGTCGGTGACGTCTTCCTTCACCCCGGGAACGGTGGTGAACTCGTGCAGCACACCGTCGATGCGGATGCTGGTGACCGCTGCGCCCGGGATGGACGACAGCAGCGTGCGCCGCAGCGAGTTACCGAGGGTGTAGCCGAAGCCGGGCTCCAGCGGTTCGATGGTGAACCGGGACCGGTTGTCGGCCAACACCTCTTCGGACAGTGTGGGTCGCTGAGAAATCAGCATGGGTTGTGTATCTCCTTCTCGGCACCCGCTATTTGATGCCGTCTCGGGTGGACTGCGCTCGGGGTGAGCGCAGACCGATTACTTCGAGTAGAACTCGACGATGAGCTGCTCGGCCAGCGGCACCTGGATCTGGGCGCGCTCGGGGAGCTGGTGCACCAGGATGCGCTGACGCTCGCCGACGACCTGCAGCCAGCCCGGGATCGGGCGCTCGCCCGCGGCCTGACGTGCAGCCTCGAACGGGAGGGTGTTGATCGACTTTTCCTTGATATCGATGATGTCGTACTGCGACACCCGGTAGCTCGGAATGTCGACCTTCACACCGTTGACCAGGAAGTGGCCGTGGCTGACCAGCTGGCGAGCCATCCGTCGGGTGCGGGCCAGGCCGGCCCGGTAGACGACGTTGTCCAGGCGGCTTTCCAGGATCTGCAGCAGGTTCTCGCCGGTCTTGCCGGACTGGCGGTTGGCCTCTTCGTAGTACTTACGGAACTGCTTCTCCATGACGCCGTAGGTGAAGCGAGCCTTCTGCTTCTCCTGCAGCTGGGTGCGGTATTCGCTCTCCTTGATCCGCGCGCGGCCGTGCTGGCCGGGCGGGTAGGGGCGCTTCTCGAAGGACTGATCGCCGCCGATGAGGTCGACGCCGAGGCGACGCGACTTGCGGGTCGCGGGTCCGGTATAACGAGCCATTTTCTAAATCCTCCCTAGACCCGGCGCCGCTTGGGCGGACGGCAGCCGTTGTGCGGCTGCGGTGTGACGTCGGAGATCGCGCCGACCTCGAGGCCGGCGGCCTGCAGCGAACGGATCGCGGTCTCGCGGCCCGAGCCCGGGCCCTTCACGAAGACGTCGACCTTCTTGACGCCGTGCTCCTGCGCCTTGCGGGCAGCGTTCTCGGCGGCGAGCTGTGCGGCGAACGGGGTCGACTTGCGCGAACCCTTGAAGCCGACGTGACCCGACGATGCCCAGGCGATGACGTTGCCCTGGGGATCGGTGATCGAGACGATGGTGTTGTTGAAGGTGCTCTTGATGTGAGCAGCGCCGTGCGGGACGTTCTTCTTTTCCCTGCGGCGGGTCTTCTGACCCTTCTTGGCGGACGTGCCGCCCTTCTTTGCCTGTGCCATCCGGGGTTACCTGGCCTTCTTCTTGCCGGCGATGGTGCGCTTCGGGCCCTTGCGGGTACGCGCATTGGTCTTGGTGCGCTGTCCACGCACGGGCAGGCCGCGACGGTGGCGCAGGCCCTGGTAGCAGCCGATCTCGATCTTGCGACGGATATCGGCCTGAACCTCGCGGCGCAGGTCACCCTCGACCTTGAGGTTGCCTTCGATGTAGTCGCGCAGCTGGGCTACCTGATCATCGGTCAGGTCCTTGGTGCGCAGGTCCCGGCTGATGCCGGTGGCTTCCAGGATCTCCTGGGAGCGGGTACGGCCGACGCCGTAGATGTAGGTCAGCGCGATCTCCATGCGCTTGTCGCGCGGGAGATCAACGCCCATGAGACGTGCCATCAGGCAGTGTTTCCTTTTCTATGCGGAGGTCTGTTCCCAGTCCGTTCCCGCTGGGTCATGGCTCCTCGGCCAAGTCCTCGTCGGTGGGGTCCGGCCTCCGTGCCGGACGTGATTGAGCGGCTCATCTTCTAAAAGATCCAGCCGCTCAGTGGTACTGGGAGGTCTGCATTCAGTTGTGGGTGGTGCTGGTTCAGCCTCGAAGTTCGAGACCTAGCCCTGCCGCTGCTTGTGGCGGGGGTCAGAGCAGATCACCATGACCCGCCCATGCCGGCGGATCACCCTGCACTTGTCGCAGATCGGCTTGACGCTCGGGTTCACCTTCACGGCTTGCGATCCTTCTGTGTTCATCTGTGACGGGCGCGGACGCTCGTCACAGGGCGGTCGTGACGTGCACAGGAGTGCCCGCCACAGGTGGTGGTTAGTGCGGTTGTGGACGCGGGTTACTTGTACCGGTACACGATGCGGCCCCGGGAGAGGTCGTAGGGAGAGAGCTCCACCACGACACGGTCCTCGGGCAGGATGCGGATGTAGTGCTGCCGCATCTTGCCGCTGATGTGGGCCAGAACCTTGTGTCCGTTCTCCAGCTCAATGCGGAACATCGCATTGGGCAGAGGCTCGACCACGCGGCCCTCGACCTCGATGGCACCGTCTTTCTTGGCCATACTGGTTGGCGATCCTTGTCTTCGTTTCGTATCTCTTATGCGCCCGTTACCGGCGCAACCCCAAAACCGACTGCACAACGTGGGCCGGAACGGCAGAACAACGAAGTAGCAAGACCACGAGTTCCAGGACAGGGCACGCAAAGAGTCGGCGCGGAGGCCGCACCGTTGGTCCACGATACCCGCTGTTTCCGGTTGCGCCAAAATTACAGGTGACCGCCGCCGGCAGCCTGGCTCAGCAGGCGGCACGTGCGGACCCGCAGGGTCTCAGAACCGGTCCGACCGGCTCGTCCGCTCAAGCTTGGATACGAATGCCGCGGCCTGCGTCCTGCGCTCCATGCCCAGTTTCGTCAGCAGCCGGGACACATAGTTCTTCACCGTCTTCTCGGCCAGATACATGCGGTCGGCGATCTGTTTGTTGGTCAACCCGTCACCGATGAGATCCAGCAAGGCCCGCTCCTGCCCGCTCAGGCCCGACAAGGGGTCCGCGTGGGTGGCGCCGTCACGCAGTCGTGCCATCAAGGCCGCAGCGGCGCGATTGTCCAACAATGACCGCCCGGCCCCGACCTCCTTGATCGCCTTGGCGAGTTCCATCCCCCTGATGTCCTTCACCACGTATCCGCTCGCCCCCGCCAGGATGGCGTCGAGCATCGCTTCCTCGGTGGTGAACGAGGTCAGCATGAGACACCGCAGGTCGGGAAATCGGGCCAGCAGATCACGGCACAGCTCGATGCCGTTGCCGTCCGGGAGACGGATGTCGAGCACCGCGACGTCGGGACGCGTGGCAGGTATTCGCGCCAGCGCCTCCGAGACGGAGGCGGCCTCGCCGACCACCTCCAGGTCGGGGTCGTCGCTGAGCAGATCGATCAGGCCGCGGCGGACGAGTTCGTGATCATCGACCAGAAAGACGCTGACCATGATGGCCCCCTCACCTGCTGTCCTTCGATTGTGACCGAACCGGGGGCGCCCGGAAAGGGACCGTAGTCCCTAGTAGACCGGGACCTCGGGCCCTGTCGGGCGCCCGCGGGCTGAACGCATAGTCATGCGGTGGACCGTCTGAACGCCTTCGATGCCGGGTTTCTCGACGCCGAGGACGCCGATCCGCACATCAGCCTGGCGGTCGGAGCCGTCTCCATCCTGGAGGGTCCGTTACCCGACCCCGATGAACTCGCCACCGTCATCGGCGACCGGATCGCCGCCGTTCCCCGGCTACGCCAAGTGGTGCGACGCCAGCCGTTCGACCTGTCGGCGCCGGAATGGGTGGATGATCCGGCACTCGACATGGCACACCACATCCGTCGGGCCGCCCTCCCGCACCCGGGTGACGATGCGGCACTGTTCCAGTTCGCCGCGGAGGCCATGGAGTCCCGACTCGACCGCGAGCGGCCGCTGTGGCAGTGCTGGATCATCGAGGGACTCGCCGGTGATCGCTGGGCGCTGCTGATAAAGCTGCATCACTGCATCGCCGACGGCATCGCCGCGATGCACCTGCTCGCCGGCCTCAGCGACGGCGGTGTTGGCCAGACGTATGTCGGTGCCATCCGCGCCACCCACTCGCCGCAGAACAACCGACGAACGCTGCCCGCCCTCACCGCCGACCCGCGGAAACTGGTGCGCGGTCTGATGAATTCGGTTTCCGCGCTGACCTACTCGACCGCGGTGACGGTCGGTGGGACGGTCCAGATCGTCGACAGCCTGTTACGGGCGGGCCCGCAGTCGGCGTTCAACGGCCCGGTCACGACGATGCGCCGGTACAGCGCCGCACAGGTGCCGTTGGCGGACGTGGCATCGGTCTGCCAGGCCTTCGACGTCACCCTCAACGATGTCGCGCTCTCCGCCATCACCGACAGTTTCCGGGCCGCGTTACAGCGCCGCGGTGAAGTACCGCAACCCACGTCCCTACGCACCCTCGTACCCGTGTCGGTGCGGCCCGGCGCCGCCGTGGGCGAGCTCGACAACCGGGTGTCGGTCATGCTCCCGCACCTGCCGGTGGACGAACCCGACCCGCTGAAACAGCTACGCATCGTGCACAGGCGGCTGACCCGGGTGAAGTCCGGCGGCCAGCGGCAAGCCGGGGGCATGGCGGTGGCCGCACTCAAGCTGGTGCCCTTCGCGCTCACCTCCCGGATGGTCCGGCTGTTGACCTCGCTTCCTCAGCGGGGCGTTGTCGCGCTGGCGACCAATGTGCCGGGACCGCGGCACCATCTTCAGGTGTTGGGCCACGAAGTAGTCCGCATGCTGCCCATCCCCCCGGTAGCGTTACGGATGCGGGCGGCGGTGGCGATCCTCAGCTATGGCGACGACCTGATTTTCGGAGTCACAACCGATTTCGATGCCTTCCCCGACGTCGACGACCTTGCCGACGGCATCGCCGGGGCGATCACCCGCCTCGCCGCGATGGCTCGGCACCCCAAACCCAGCAAGGAGCACGATGACCCCAGCCCTGGAACCCAGGAAAATAGTTGTCGGAGTGGATGACTCGGTATCGTCGAACCGTGCTGTGGAATGGGCGGCACACGAGGCGCGCCTTCGCGGGCTCCCGCTGACGGTGTTGCATGCGAGTACCTTGCCCGTCGCGGCATGGCCACTGGCACCGGCGCCGGTCGAGTACCTGGAGTGGCGGGCCAAGATCGGCCGCGAGATCCTCGCCGACGCCGCGCGTATCGCCGCTGACATCACCACCGGTGCGGTGCCCGTGACGACGGAGTTCGCCGTCGCCACCCCGACCGCTGCCCTGGTGCAGGCTTCCCGGGCCGCCGGGATGGTCGTCGTCGGATCACGCGGGAAGGGGGCGATCGCCCGCCGTGCGCTGGGCAGCGTCAGCACCGGACTGCTGCACCGGGCGCACTGTCCGGTGGTGGTGGTCCATGACGAAGAACCGTCGCCCGACCCCGAAGCGCCGGTGCTGCTGGGATTCGACAGCTCCCCGGCATCGCAATCAGCCATCGCCCTGGCCTTCGACGAGGCATCCGTTCGCAAGATCGGTTTGATCGCCGTCCACGCGTGGTGGTCGCCGGGCGCGTTCGAGATGCCCGGCTTCGATTGGGAGGCATTGCGTCCGGAAGTGGACCGCCAGATCCAGGAGATGCTCGCCCCGTGGCGGGAGCGGTACCCCACGGTCCCGGTGGAAAGCATCGCGGTCACCGACGAGCCCGCCCGAGAGCTCATCGAGCGTGCGGGAGCCGCGCAACTGGTCGTCGTGGGTAGTCACGGCCACGGCTCAGCGGCGAGTGTGCTGCTGGGGTCGGTCAGCAACGCGGTCGTCCAGGCCGTGCGGATACCCGTGCTCGTCGCACGGCCACAGTGACGGCGGCACGATGTTGCATCGCGAGCGCCATTGTCCGCGGAACGCCGACAGACCATGATTCCGGCGACCATGAGGGCGTGGAAGGTGCGCACGCCCGCGCCGGTGGACACGCACCCCCTGCAGCTCGTCCGGACCGAGGTGCCCACGCCCGCCTCTGACGAGGCCTTGATCGCCGTGCGTACCTGCGGTGTATGCCGGACCGACCTGCATGTCACCGAGGGTGACCTGGCAGTGCACCGTCCGCATGTGACGCCGGGACATGAGGTGGTCGGTGAAGTGGTGGCACTCGGGAACGAGGTCACGACCCTGGCCGTGGGCGACCGGGTGGGTGTGGCGTGGCTGCGGCACACCTGCGGAGAATGCGCCTACTGCCGGGCCGGCCGGGAGAACCTGTGCCCGCTGAGCCGTTACACGGGCTGGGACGCCGACGGCGGCTATGCGGAATTCGTCACCGCGCCCGCATCGTTCGTGTATTCACTGCCCGCCGGATACAGCGACGCCGAGCTGGCTCCGCTGCTGTGTGCCGGGATCATCGGTTACCGCTCGCTGCGTCGGTCCGCCCTCCCGCCCGGTGGCCGATTGGGCATCTACGGCTTCGGCGGCAGCGCGCACATCACCGCGCAGGTCGCCATTGCCGAGGGCGCCGAAGTCCATGTCATGACCCGCGGTGGGCACGCCCGAAGGCTGGCGTTGGAACTGGGTGCCGCATCTGCCCAGGGAGCGGCGGACCGACCGCCGGTGGCGTTGGATTCCGCGATTCTCTTTGCCCCGGTGGGTGACCTGGTTCCGCCCGCCATGGAGGCACTCGACAGGGGCGGCACGTTGGCCATTGCCGGCATCCACCTCAGCGATGTGCCGGCGCTCAATTACCAGCGTCACCTGTTCCAGGAGAAGCAGATACGTTCGGTCACCTCGAACACCCGCGTCGACGCCCGCGAGTTCCTGGACTTCGCCGGACGCCACCGAATCGAGATCACCGGTCCGCGCTATCGGCTGGACCAGGCCGACAGGGCGCTGGAAGACCTCGGCGCCGGATCGATCGCCGGCGCGGCGGTACTGCAGATCGGTTGACGCCCCGAGACCAGATGCGCCACCGTCAGCGCGGCGCGGGCGGCACCCGCTCGAACCGTCGTCAATTGTCGAGGAAGCTCACTCACCCGTCATCCGGTTCCGGCGGGCACACCAGGACGGGCACGGGTGCGTGATGCAGCATGTTGAGACTGGTCGAGCCCAGGACAGTCGCCAGCCGCGCGCGCCCGCGGCTCCCGACGATCACCATCTGGGCGTCCGACGCGTGCTGCAGCAGTGCGCGGCGCGGACTGCTGAGGTCCACGTGGATGCTGACCTCGACCCCGGGGTGGCGTTGCCTGTGCGGCTCCAGCGCACGGGTGATCTCCTCGGTCAGCAGCGTCTCGAGCGCGGTCCAGTCGATCAGGAGTGGAACCGAGTCCTCACCGGGGGGCACCCGCATCGACCAGGCATGTACCGCACGCACCGGGGCCTCAAGCGCATCCGCGAGGACGAAGGCCAGTTCCAGTGCGGCGGCGCCGCCGCCGGCCAGATCCACGCCGATGACGATGGGCTGCCTTGTCGGATCCAGTGCTTCACCCCGCCACGCTGCCACCGGGCAGTTCGCGTGGGCTGCCAGGTCGAGCGTCAGTGATCCGACCAGCAGCGCCTCGGCAGGCGAGACATCATCGCAGCCGACCACCAGGAGGCGGGCATGCCGGCTCATCATCTTCATGGCGTCATCGATCGACTCCTCGAGCACGGTCGTGGTGACCTCCAGGCCCGGGTGATCGTTACGGACCGCAGCGGCCGCGGTATCGACGATGGACTGGGCCGCCGCGTGCTGCGCCTCGACGATCTCAGGATTGTGCACGGCCCCGGCTCGAATCAGTAGATGTCCGAGAACGGGGATCGCATGCACGATCTGCAACGTGCATCCCAGCCGCGATGCGAGGCCGCCCGACCAGCGCGCGGCATGCCGTGCGGCAAACGTGCCGTCGACGCCGACGACGATCGGCCCTGCCGGATCACCCATCTCGTTGAGCTTTCACGTCGCGTCCCTTTCGATGGAGTTGCCGGCCTACCGGACGATTGAATCAGATGCCCAGACAGCAGATCTGCCTCGCTTCGGCGATGTTCTCCGGCAGTGGACGACCGGTGTCCATCCGGTGTGCCCCCACCCAGTCATCGAGGTCCGGAGTGAGCGGAGCCGCCATCTCCGCCGTCGCATCCGAGGTCGTGGGGCCGCGACCCGCGATGCGGCCCTTTGCCTCGTCGAGCGATGTCGTACAGACGAATTCCACGACCGGCACCGACAGGTCCTCGGCGACCTCACGCGCCGATCGACGGTGCCGCGGATCTCTCCAGGTGCCGTCCAGGATGACCGTGTGACCACCGGCCAACAGCTGCCTTGCCCGCCGGCAGACTTCGTCGTAGACGCGGTCGACGTTCTCCCGGGTGTACAAACCTTCCTGCAGGGCGCCGGCCGACCCGCTGATCAGGCCGTCCCGTTGGAGCTCGCGGCGAATGTCGTCGGTCGAGAGCACCTGCGCCTCGATGTCACGAGCCAAGGATTGTGACAACGTCGACTTTCCGGTGCCGGGCCCACCGCCGACGATGACCAGTCGGACGGTACCCATCCGGAGATGTTCGAGGGCGATGGCAAGGTGCGCCCGGGCGTCGGCACGAGCTTCGGATCGTCCCTGTGTCACCCGAATGCAGTCGACCTTGGTGCGCACCACCGCGCGGTAGGCGATGTAGAAATGGATCAGCGCCGACGGCGGCTGATCATCAGCGGCACGGCGGTACTGGTCGAGGAATCGTTCACCGAGGTCCTTGCGGCCCAGGAACTCCAGGTCCATCGCCAGGAATGCGGCGTCGTCGATTCCGTCCAGATAGCGCAGTTGATCGTCGAATTCGAGACAGTCCAAGAGCGCGGGCCCCTCCGGCAGACAATAGATGTCGGAGGCCTGCAGGTCGCCGTGGCCGTCGACGACCCGGTGCGCCTCGATACGCTGCCCGAAAAGTTCCCGTCGTCCCGAGACGAACTGGGCGACAAGGCGCTCCAGCTCCGCGACCCCACCCGCGGGAAGGGTTTCGGCGGTGTGAGCGCGCAGTTCGGTCAGATTCTGCCGCCACCGGTCGGCCACCGCGTCCACGGTCGCGCATGTGTCGATGCGGTGGCTCCGCTCGGCCGTGCGGTGGAACCGGGCCAACAGGTTCGCGATCGCATCGAGGTCCGCTTCGACGGGCCTGCCACTGGTGACCAGTGTCGCCAGGCACAGAGACTCCGGATGACGCCGCATCACGATCACCGGTTCACCGGGAACGTCTGTCCCGCCGACCAGATGCGCTACGCCGAGATAGCTTGACGCGGCCAGCCGCCTGTTCAGGCTGACCTCGCGCTGACACACGTATTCACGGGCTTCGGGGGTGGCGAAGTTCAGGAAGTCGGTGACCACCGGCTTCTTGACCTTGTAGGCACGGTCACCGACGAGGACGACCACACCGGTGTGCGTCTCATGGATGGCCGCAGGGCTCATCGACTCGATGGGCTGCGCAAGCCGATCGGGCGCTGCGTTCATATCCGAAATCGTCGTCGAACAGTCGTTGTCGCCGAAAGCGGCCGAGCGTCCCCTGCCCGGCGGCAATGGTCCCCGTTCCGCAGGGTCCAAAGTCACTGTGCGGGCCTCGATCGGCCGGGTGCCGCAACTCGGGACCTATGGCCCTAACCTGCGGTGCCCGACGGGACGAAGGTTGAACTGCAGAACGCATCGCCACCGAAGGGACCCACCATGCCCCGGCCCACCATGTGGACTCCCCAGCTGCAGGCGACTCTGCAGCTGGCGTGCCGGGCACCGTCGTTCCACAACAGCCAGCCCTGGCTGTGGACGGTCGGTGCCGGCACGGTGGAACTCCACCTGGATCCCGAACGGTTGGTCGCATCGGATTCCTCAGGTCGCCAGGCATTACTGAGTTGCGGCGCGATTCTGGACCATTTCCGGGTGGCGTCCGCCGCCACCGGCTGGACCGCCAACGTGGACCGGTACCCGAATCCCAATGCCCACAAGCACCTCGCGACGATCGACTTCAGCCCGATGGACTTCGTGACCGACGGGCACCGACACCGGGCCGACGCGATTCGGCGACGCCGAACGGACCGGCTTCCCTTCGCCGCACCGGCAGATTGGGACACCTTCGAACCCCTGCTGCACCGAATCGCCGGAGATGTGGTTCTCCTCGACGTCCTCGACGCCGGGGCTCGGCCAGCGCTGCACAAGGCGGCTGCACTCACCGAGTCTGCACGACTCGACGACTCCACCTATCATGCCGATATGTACTGGTGGACAACATCTTCCGATTCGGGAACCGGCATTCCGCACAGTTCGCTGACCTCACAGTCCGAAGGTGACCGCGTCGGCATAGGGCGCCGCTTCCCGATAACCCACCACCAGGACCAACGCCCCGAAGTGCCGGTCGACGAAGCGCGCATCGTCGTGCTGTCAACCTACGACGACACCCGCCTGGACGTACTTCGTTGTGGTGAGACACTGTCGGCGGTCCTGCTGGCAGCCACGATGGCCGACCTGGCCTCGTGCACGCTGACCCACCTCACCGAGGTACCCGCCGGCCGCGACATCCTCCGCGAGCTCACTGGCCGCGAGCTACCGCAGGTGCTGATCAGGATGGGCTGCACACCGGTCGATGAGGAGATCCCCCCGCCCACCCCCCGCCTGCCGCTCGCCGATGTGGTGACGATCCGGCGATGAGTGGGCAGAAATTCACCGCCCGCGCAGGCCGGCTGCTACCGGCGGCGCTCCTCGCCGTGACCCTGGGCGCCCTCGCCGGCGGTGGGCTGGCGTGGTGGCTCAGCAGACCCCACGCCGCTGAATTGATCTGGAGCGTCGGCATTCTGGCGGCGGTCGTACCGGCCATCTGGTGGGTCGCCAGTGCGCTTCGGCGACGCCGCCTCGGCACCGATCTCATCGCGGTGTTGGCGCTGCTCGGGGCGCTCGCCGTCGGTGAGTACCTGGCGGGTGCACTCATCGCGGTCATGCTCGCCACCGGCCGGACGCTGGAATCGGCGGCCGAGCGTCGCGCGACCCGCGATCTGCGCGCACTGTCCGAACGAATGCCCCACGACGCCCGAAGGCTGTTCGCCGGTGGTCTGGAGACCGTGCCCATCGAGTCCCTCGTGCCCGGTGACAAGGTGATCGTCGGTCCCGGTGAGGTCGTGCCCGTTGACGGTGTGATCGGTTCGCCGGCTGCGACACTCGACGAGTCGGCACTCACCGGTGAGTCGGTCTATGCGCAACGCATGTCGGGTGAGGCGGTGCGTAGCGGGTCCGTCAACGCCGGGGCGGCGCTGGAGATCACCGCATCGGCGACCGCGGCCGACAGCACCTACTCCGGGATAGTGCGCCTCGCCGAGGAGGCGGCCGCCCAGAGTTCGCCGTTGGTACGCCTGGCGGATCGTTTTGCCGCCTGGTTTCTACCTCTCACACTGGCTGTCGCCGGGACCGCCTGGTTGGTCAGTGGATCCGCAGTACGGGCAGTGGCTGTGTTGGTGGTCGCGACCCCCTGCCCCCTGCTGCTGGCCGCACCGGTTGCGGTGGTATCCGGGTTGTCCCGTGCCGCGCGCATCGGAGTCATCGTCCGCAGCGGTGGCGCGCTGGAGGTTCTCGGCAAGGCCACCACTCTGGTGCTGGACAAGACCGGCACGGTCACCACCGGGCACCCCGAGGGGACCGAAGTGCTCAGCGGCCCGGGATGGGACCAAGCCGAGGTGCTGCAACTTGCCGCCTCCGCCGACAGGTTCTCACCGCACGTGGTGGCGCATGCGATCGTCGATGCAGCACGGGCGCGGCAGGTGCCGCTGAGCTTGCCCACCGATGTCGTCGAATCAGCGGGAACCGGCACCACGGCGACGGTGGATGGTTTACGCGTGACAGTGGGAAACCATCCGTTGCCGTCCCGTCGGCCGGACTGGGCCGAGGCGGTCCTGCTGCGCGCGAATCTCGATGGCGCAGTGATCGCCTGGGTTTCGGTCGACGACGCTCTGGTCGGCGCGGTGCTGTTACACGATCCGCTCAGAATCGACGCGGCCCGCACCCTCCGCCGACTGCGGGCCGCGGGTATCGATCGGATGGTCATGCTGACCGGGGACCGGTTGCCACCGGCCGAACGCATCGGGGCACTGCTCGGCCTCGACGCATTGCACGCCGAGCAGAGCCCCGCCGACAAGGTCGCCGAGGTCCAGGCAGAGCGCAAGACGGCGGTGACGGCGATGGTGGGCGACGGGGTCAACGATGCGCCCGCGCTGGCCGCAGCGGATGTAGGCATCGCTCTCAGCGGTTACGGCTCGACGGCGAGTTCCGAGGCGGCCGATGTCGTGCTGGCGACAGGACGCCTGGACCGGCTCGCCGATGCCATGCTCATCGCACGCCGATCCCGACGT
This sequence comes from Mycolicibacterium aurum, assembly GCA_900078775.1. Lineage (GTDB taxonomy): Bacteria > Actinomycetota > Actinomycetes > Mycobacteriales > Mycobacteriaceae > Mycobacterium > Mycobacterium aurum_A. The sequence goes on along the minus strand of LT549889.1, from coordinate 110,499 downwards.
ATCGCCGTGCAGAGCGCCGGCATCGGAATGGGCCTGTCCCTGGTGGCCATGGCCTTCGCCGCCGTCGGTCTGATTCCCGCGGTGGCCGGCGCACTTCTGCAGGAACTGATCGACGTCACCGTGATCGCCAACGCGCTGCGCGCATTGCGGACGCGCGGCGTCGGTAGTCCGTCCTTGGACGAGAACACCGAGAACCTGTTGCGGCGGTTCTCGGCGGAGCACGACCGGATGCGTGGAGAGTTGCGGGTGTTGGGTGCAGCCGCACACGAACTCTACGAAGGCCGGATGTCGGAGGCCTTGTCGTTACTGCGCCAGGCGGACGCTTTCGTACAGGAGGTGCTGTTGCCGCACGAGCGTGCCGAAGACCGCAAGCTTTACCCTGCGCTCGTCGCGCCGCTGGGGAGCACGGAAGCCACCGCGACCATGAGCCGCATGCACGCTGAGATCAGCAGCCTGGCACGGCGACTGCACGCGCATGTCCTGCTCGCCGAGAACGAGAACAGCCTCAGCGCCCAACGCGAGGACCTTCTCTCATGCCTGTACGGGCTGGATGAACTGCTGTCCGTGCACTTCGCAGCCGAGGAGGAGAACTACTTCACATTGTTGCCCGAGGACATCCCGGCCGCCGAGCAACCGCCGGGCAATGGGAACCGGTGACTTCGATGGGTATTCCAGGCACGTCGCACACCAGTGCCCCCGGGTTGCGTCCAGCAGGGTGGTGTACGAGTCGGATCTGCTGAGCGCGATCCCCGCTTCACGACAACGGCGACTTCACGACAACGGCGACCCATCCAGCGTGCTCGCGACTTCACTCAATCTCCTTCTCGGGGTCGCCGGCAACGGATCGGCATTGATCGGGGCCCAACCGACCCGCACCAGCGCCTGCGGAAAGTGGGTGGCACCGAAGATCTCCGCCTGCAGCGCATCGCGGGTCGCGACGATCTCCAACGGTTCGGTGAAGATACAACTCGCCAGTCCCACAGAGGTTGCCGTCAAGACGATCTGGCTCGTCGCCTCGCCGGCCCGCAGCCGCGAAACGGCGTCGTCGGCTACGGTGCCCACGGCCAGGACCACGCCGTTGTCGTAGTCTTCGCCGGCGTCCGCCGGATCAGGTAGCGCCGCGCCGGCGAAGATACGGGCCGGCACCTTGGCCTTCGGGTCCGGGGCCGGCGAGTTTCGGGACGGGACACCGGAGCTGGCCGCATGACGACCACTCCAGTACGCCAACTCGGCGCGATACCCGGCGTCGTGAGTATGGCGGCTCGTCGATTCGGCGAGCACCGCGCGAAAACGATTATTGACCTCGACCCGCCGCATCGTGATACCCAGCCGCGCCGCCCGAGCACCCATCATCGCGATATCCCCTGGGGGTACAGACCATGAACTGAAGCGGCGTCTATCCGTTCGTCGTGCCGGGATGGCCGCGGCCAGGGCGATCTCCCCCTCGCGGGGCGGAGTCCGATGGAACTCCATGGAGGACAGGTGATTCGGGTCTGCCGGGTTGGGCAGACGGTGTATCTTGGTCTGCCATCCGAGCGCCGCCAGCGCGACCGCGCAATGATCCAGGGCCGCTCCACAACTCACGAGCAGATCGCGCCCGTCGGGATCTGCGTATTCCAACTGGGACGCCCGATCGGCGAACAGGTGCACGCTGTGTGTCGCAACCCGCCAGCACCACGGCTGCGTGTTGTGCACCGATGGTGCACGGATCGCCAACGACAGGGCGGCATGCAGTGTCTCAAAATCCGGATAGTGAGCGGACATCTTGTGTGGCCTTTACATGGTTGGGTTTCTGCACCGTCACATTCGTCATGCCCGACACCTCCCCAAGGGCTGCCGATGGTCCCCTCACGAACCACCGGACCGATCCGAGAGTCCCGCGAGGTACTCATTTGCCGTCGCTATCGCCACTTTCACCTGTCGGTCGGCCTGTTCGAGGTTGGACAGGAACTCCGCGTCATAGTTGTTCGGCGTTCGCTCTATTACCGATAAGCACATGTGCGCCGCGTTATGCGCATCCGTCGCTGCGGCCCCGAGCTCGGCGCTCAGGTCCTCGTCCGGCCCCGGCAAGTGCGCGGATACCCGGACTGCGGCCACGTCATGCATGATCTGGCAGGCCGAGGCAAGTGCGCGTGGCTCCGCCCTCCGCAACGACCGCTGTGCCTCGTCTACAACGTCCTGCAGCGCAGCGACATCCGGGGAGACGGTGTCCCACCACTGGGTAAATGCGGTGCGTCGATCGAGATCGACATCCGATGCTCGGTCGGGCCCGCGTGATTTCTCGGTGAGCAGGATCACCGAGGCGATCAGCAGGGCGAAGCCGACCGTGAGGACAATTCCGGTGGCAATCCACCGAGATCTGCGGTGTCGCGGTGGACCGTCTTGATTCGGTGAGGACTCGAATTCATTCATGGTGCAACGCCATTCGTGATTCAGGACTGCTGCGCTTCATGCGGGTGGGCCACGGTCTCGCTGTCGCCGGCCGCGACTCTGAGCAGTCGGTCAGCCAGGTCGGACAATGCCCGCGCCACCGCAAGCTCGTCGCCGCTGCCCGGAACATCGCCGCTCCCCGGGACATCGCCGCTCCCCGGAACATCCTGGTCCTGCGGATTGCGCCGGGCAACGCCGATACCGGTCAGATCACGCTCATCACCCACCAACCATGCGGTGGCCCGGGTGTGGTCACCGTGCTCATCGATCGATACCCCGACCGTCCAATCTTTACCTCTCACGCCCCGCTCACCCATCGCCGATGCTCCTTGTCCATGGTGTCGCCCCTGAAAGTTATCCAGGAGACACCCTTGGGATTAGGGCCGAAAGTCGTTGAAATCAGGTGACAGAATCAGGTGACAGATCGCGGCGCCGAGATGTCGGTCCTTACCGCGCGTCGGAGGACCGTTGCGGTTTCTCGGCGAACGCGCGTTGCGCGATATAGTCGACGATGTCGGACAACGTGCGCAGTTTGTCGTAATCGGTCTCGGGTATGTCCACACCGCAACGTTGGTGGACGCCACGCAGGAAGTTCAGCCAGTCCATCGAATCCAGGTCGACCTGTTGACGCAACGCCGCGTGGTGGTCGACGCCGTCCGGCTCGATCTCGGGCGCAACGGTGGTCAATGAATCCAGCACCTTGGCCCGGATGTCATCAGTGTCCACGGTTCACCGTTCCTCCAGAGTGCTGGGTTGTTGCAGGATGTCGCTGAGCGTGTTGAGGAATTGTGCGCCGCGGTGGCCATCGCTCACGCGGTGATCGGCGGCCAAGCTGGCATGAACGGTGACGGCGATGCGCGGCGCACCGTCGACGACGCATACGCGCGGTGCTAGTTTCCCGAATCCGACGAGTGCCACCTGCGGCGGATAGATCACCCCGAAAACCTGGTCGGAGCCCTGGTCACCGAGATTGGTCACCGTGATGGTCGGATCCGACATCTCCGAACTGCGCAGCGATCCGGAGCGTGCTCGGCTCACGACATCGGTCAGGTCGGTCATCACCTGGTCGACAGTCTTGGCGGGCACCTGGTGGATCGCGGGCGCGACGAGCCCGCCGCCACGTAGCGCGATGGCGACGCCGACGTGCACGTCGTCTGCGGCGCGGAACCCGCCATCGGACCAGAACCCGTTGAATCCGGTGACCCGTTCTGCCGCCAGCGCGACCGCCTTGATCAGGACCGCCGCCGGCAGTATCCGATCTGCGATCGAACGCTGAGCGTTGCGCTCTGTGAGTGCCTTCATCGCCGCATCCATGTTCACCTCGGTGGCCAGGTAATAGTGCGGAATCTCGCGTTTTGACCTTCCCATCGCCGCGGCGATCGACCTCCGCATCGCCGCGGCACGGCCATCCGATGCAGGCCGACGATCGAGCCGAACCGGTTCTGCGGCCGCGCGTTCGACGTCGCTGATGGTCACCGCGCCCTGTGGTCCCGTCCCGTCGATCACCCCGACGTCGACACCCCGGGCTTCGGCCAGACGGCGGGCGGCCGGCGACACCCATCGGCGGTGCGCGGATGTCGGTGACACCGGCGGCGTCACCGGCACGGTCGACCCCTCCTCGGCGAATCTCATCAAAGGTGTACCGACGGAGACCGTTTCCCCGACCGGGACCAGGATTTCCTGGACCTTCCCGTCCCGCCAGCACTCCACCTCCACCGCAGCCTTGGTGGTTTCCACCACAGCGACCACCTGGCCACGATGGACGAGGTCGCCGGGCTTGACCAGCCACTCGTTCAACGTCCCCTCATCCATGTCCGATCCGAGGGCCGGCATGGTGAACTCGTTCATGGTCGGGAACCCAGCAGCGACTTGACCGCGGCGACAATCCGGTCCGGACTCGGCAGGGCCGCCTCTTCCAGATGACGCGCATAGGGTATGGGCACTTCGGCGCTGCACACTCTGCGCACCGGGGCGTCAAGATCAAAGAAGGCGCCTTCGGCGATCTGTGCGGCGACTTCGGCGGCCAGGCTTCCGGTGCGCCAACCCTCGTCCACCACCAGAGCACGGTGGGTCTTTCGCACCGAGTCGAGGACGGTGTCGCTGTCCAACGGCCTGAGCACCCGCAGATCAATCACCTCACAGTCGATACCGTCGGCCGCCAGCAGGTCGGCCGCGTCGGTCACCTTCGGCACCGAACCCCCGTAGGTGACGACGGTGACGTCCGCCCCCGCCCGCCGCACCGCCGCAGCCGATATGTCGACCTCGACCGGCAGACAGACGTCGGACGAACTGTTGTACAGCGCTACGTGTTCGAAGATGACCACCGGATCCGGATCGGCAAGGCCGGCGAGCAACATCCCGTAGGCGTCGGCCACAGTGGCCGGCGCGACGACTCTCAGCCCCGGGACGTGCGCGTACCAGCCTTCCAAGCTGTGCGAGTGCTGTGCGGCAAGCTGCCGGCCGGCCCCGGTCGCCATCCGCAACACGAGCGGGACGGAGACCTGACCGCCGGACATGTGCCGCAGCACCGCAGCGGTGTTGACGATCTGATCGAGCGCAAGCAGGCTGAAGTTGACCGACATCACCTCCACGATCGGGCGCAGGCCCCCCAGCGCGGCACCGATCCCGGCACCGACAAACCCCAGTTCCGACAGCGGCGTATCCCGGACCCGCTGGGGTCCGAACTCGTCCAGCAACCCCTTGGATGCGGCATAAGTGCCCCCGTAACGACCGATGTCCTCGCCCAGCAACACCACGCAGGGATCCGACTGCAGCGCGGCACGCATGGCGTCGTGCACTGCGGTGCGGTAGGTCGTCTTCATCGCCGGGCCACGGTGAGAACGTCGCGAGTGAGATCCTCGACAGGCTCCCAGCTGCCGGCCTCGGCGAAGGCGACCGCCGCGGCCACTTCGGCGGCGGCTTCCCGCTCGATGGTGTCGACAGCCGCCGAGGTCAGCAGGCCTGCGCGGACACACTTTTCGGTGAACGTGGCTATCGGGTCTCGCGTCCGCCACTGCGCGACCTCGGACTTGTCGCGGTACAACTCGGGATCGAACATCGAATGGGCCCGGAAGCGATAGGTCCGGAACTCCAGAAAGAACGGCCCGCCCTGCGCGCGCATGCGCTCCTTCGCCTGGTCTACTGCCGTGCGACAGGCTTCGACGTCCATCCCGTCGACGGCCAGTGTTCCCATGTTGTACGACGCGGCCTTGATCGTCAGGTCTGTCTGGGACTGTGCGCGCGCGAGTGCGGTGCCCATGGCGTAATAGTTGTTCTCGCAACAGAACAGCACGGGCAGCTGCCATAGCGCAGCCATATTCGCCGACTCGTGGAAGGCACCCTCTGCCACTGCGCCGTCGCCGAAGAAACATGCCGTGACCCGTTCACGCTGTTGGACCACGTCGGCCAGCGCCAGGCCGGTCGCCAGCGGTAAACCACCACCCACGATGGCATTACCTCCGTAGAACCGCCTACCCACGTCGAACAGGTGCATCGAGCCGCCCCGGCCGCGGCAGCAACCCTCCGCCTTGCCGAACATCTCGGCCATGATCGAGGTCATCGGTACACCGCGCAGCAGCGCGTGGGCGTGCTCGCGGTAGGTGGCCACCACCGCATCCTCTGGGGCCAGAGCGCCCAACGCCCCGGCCGCAACCGCCTCCTGGCCTACGTAGAGATGCAGAAACCCGCGGATCTTGCTCTCTCCGTACAGCTCAGCGCATTTCTCCTCCATTCGCCGCACCCGGACCATGTCCGCCAGCAGCGCCCTTGCCCTGTCCTGCCCGATCACCGCCGCACCCCCCCCTCTCGTCGGCCCGGGGGGCCTCCTCGACTGCGGACGTATCACCCTCCGGCAACCCGAGTTCACGAGCCTTCAGCAACCTGCGCATGATCTTGCCGCTCCGCGTGTGCGGTATGGAGTCGGTGAAAACGACCACCTTGGGAGCCAATCCCGCTCCCAGTCGTCGGCGAGCGTGCGCGACCAACTCCTGCCGAAGTTCGTCGCCGGCCTCATGCCCTCGTTTCAGCGTCACGAAGGCCTTCACGAGCTCACCGGCGACGGGATCCGGAATTCCGATGACGGCGGCCTCGGCCACCGCAGGATGGTCGGTGAGCACGTTCTCGACTTCGAACGGGCCGATCAGGTGACCCGAGGACTTGATCACGTCATCGGCCCTTCCGAGAAACCAGTAGTAGTTGTCGGAGTCCCGCTTGACCAGATCGCCGGTCAGATACAGTCCCCCGGCAAAGGCCTTGCGGTAGCGGTCTTCCTGGCCCAGGTATTCCCGGAACATCGACGGCCAACCGGGCGTCAGCGCCAGTTCGCCTTCCACGCCGGGTTCGTCGACCACATGCACGGCACCGTCTTGGCCGCGGTGTACGACACGAGCCTGGACACCCGGTAACGGCCGGCCCATCGAACCCGGCTTGATGTCGAAGGCAGGTGTGTTCGCAATCATGATCCCGCCGGTCTCGGTCTGCCACCAGTTGTCGTGGATGGGCAGCCCGAGCACCCGCTTCCCCCACCAGACCGCCTCCGCATTGAGCGGCTCTCCGACACTGGCGATGAACCTCAGTCGCGGGAACCGGAACGATGCGGCGAGGTCTTCGCCGGCCTTGATGAGCATTCGGATCGCTGTCGGCGCGGTGTACCAGACACTGACCCGCTGACCTTCGAGGATGCGGTACCAGCGTTGCGCGTCGAAGGACGCCTCATCCACCACTGAGGTGACGCCGTGCACGAGAGGCGCGATGACACCGTATGACATGCCGGTCACCCAACCGGGATCCGCAGTGCACCAATAGATGTCTTCCGGATGCAGGTCGAGTGCGTACAGCCCGGTGAGGTAGTGCATGGTGACCGCACCATGGACATGGACGGCCCCCTTGGGAGCTCCGGTGGTACCGCTGGTGAAGTGCAGCAGGGCCGCGTCATCTGCGTTGGTGGGTTCGACCGGCGCATCGTCGTCCGCGACCTCCATCTGACTCCAGAACGAGGTCAGTCCGGGCGACTCGGGTCGCTCCGCATCGATGATGATGACCTGACTCAGGGACGGGACCCGACCGCGGAGTGCGGCGACCTTCTTCGCGTACAACGCCGATGTGGTGACGAGTACGTTCGCCGCGCCGTGGTGCATCCGGGTGATGACCGGTTCGGGTCCGAACGCCGAGAACAGCGGACAGACGACGCTACCGTTGCGCAATGCCCCCAACACAGTGATGTACAGCTCCGGGCACCGATCGAGCAGGGTGAAGACCCGGTGGCCCTTACCTATCTGCAGGGACCGGAGCACATTGGTGAACTTCCGGGCCAGACCGCCCAGTTGGGCGTAGCTCAGATCCCGCGGGGGCAGATCTGCATGGCGGTCGCCGGACGGCAGGAAGCGCAGCGCGGTATGCCCGGACGCGGCGCCCCCGGCGTGGTGGTCGACGGCTGCGTACCCCATGTTGCAGCGCCCGGCTCCCAGGCCCGCACAGACGTCGGGAACACTCCCCCAGTCGAACGCCTCGCAGGCCTGCTCGTACTCGGTGAGGTTCGGGGTGACCCGCCAATCCCGCGCCGTCTTGTGGATGACCTTCACGACGATTGTCCATCCGCCGCCGAGAACTGTGCACCGTGCCGCCCGGCAGCCGCCAGATTGGCCATGACCCGGTCGAGCAGCGCAACGTACGCGGATCCGTCATCGTGCAGTCGCCGGTATCCGCGGTGCAGCAGGAACGCGTCGAGCCTGCGGTCGATGGTCCAGTGCGCGTAGACCTCCTCGGCGAACTCCGACCGCAGGAACTGCCATGCCACGTTGTCCAGCTGGCTTCGGGTGAGGGCGAGTCGGCCCGTGGATCTCATGTCGCTCCCTGTGGAAATTCGTTCTTTTCATCGTTTTCCGGTGGGATAGCCGGTGGTAGGGACCAAAGTCACCAGTGCCCGGACCTGAGGGCTTTGGTCCTCGTGGTCAGGCGCTTTCTACCCTGCCCCCGGCACAACGTGCCGGGCGAACATTCTTCAATGACCAAGGAAACCCCCCTCGCGCCGGTCAACTGCGCCGTGCGGCGTTTCAACAAGCACGTGCTGAATCCGCTGATGCTGCGCCTGTCCGGACGTAAGCACTGGTACGCATCGACCATCGAGCACACCGGCCGTCGCAGCGGAAAGACCTACCGGACGCCGGTTGTCGCTGATCCGGTGAGCGGCGGCTACCTGACCCCACTGCCCTACGGGGTGGATACCGACTGGCTGCAGAACACACTCGCCGCCGGTGAAGCCGTCATCACCCACGGCGGCAACCGATCCGCAGTGGTACATCCACGACTCGTCGATTCGGCGGAAGCCGCCGCGGTGCTCCCCGCCCGACGACTTCGGGCGATCCGCCGTCTCGGCATACGGCGCTTCGTTCGTTACGACTTGGCGCCCACCGCCGGGGAGGCGGCCGAGAATGCGCACTGACAGTGCCCGTGGTCTGCTGGATCACCCTGGGCCCTTCGTATCCCTGTATTTCGATGACAGCCATGCAACGCACGATTCCGCCAGACAGGCCGAGTCTCGGTGGAACGCGATGCACCGGCATCTCAAGGACAGTGGGGTACCCGAGCCACTCACGGCAGAGATGCGCAACGCCGTCTTCAGCCGTACCCCGGCCGTGGGTCTGCGCGGCCGACTGCTGATCGCCGCACGGGACGGGGTCCACCTCGATGAGCGGCTCAGCGATGCTCCGCCCGCGACGCAGATCCGCGTCTCCATATACCCGTACCTGCTCCCGCTCTGTGACGCCGCGGCGGCTCGTCCCCCGTACATATTCGCTGCGGTGGACCATCTCGGTGCAGATCTCACGGTCCATGCGGAGCATGGCGAATCAATCGAAAGTGTTGTCGGACCGGGGTTTCCGGTGCACAAACCAGCAAGTGCCGGGTGGCACGGCTACGCAGATGTCGAGGGTTCGGTAGAGGAGTCCGCACGGCTCAACGCACGGACTGTCGCCGACCGCATCACCACGGTCGCCGATCGGATCGGCGCCCAACTGGTCTTCGTGTGCGGTGAGGTACGCGCCCGGACCGACATCATGTCGGCGCTCGCCCTACGCGTCCGGGAACTCGTGGTGCCACTGCCTGCCGGCGCGCACGGGGGCCGTGCGCGGGAACTGGAGTTCGCCGACCGACTGTCCGCGGAGTTCGCCCGCCGCGGGCGCACCGAGATCGACACCGCGGTAACGAGACTCAAGTCCGAGATCGCCCGCGAATCCGGTGCGGCGGTGCAGGGGCTGTCCGCGGTCTGCGCGGCACTTCGGGATGGTGCGGTCGCCACCTTGGTCATCGACCGGCTCCGAGGTGCCACGGTGGTGGTGGGACGCGAACTGACGGCCATCGCCGCGGACCCCGATTCCCTGTCCGACCTCGGCGAGCCACCGTGCCATACGGCGCTTGCCGACGAGGCACTGCCGTACGCGGCGGTTGCCGGCCACGCGTCGATCGTGCGGACGGTGGACGAGGCCGGCCTGCCCGACGGGGTCGGTGCGCTGTTGCGCTACACACCGCACGACTCAGCAACATGAGCGGGGCGGCAAGGCCCTTCCTCCACCGTCGCTAGGGCCCAAGGACCCTATAGCGACCCAACGCAGGCCGAGCAGACTCCACGACATCGAACCGAAGCGGAGCTTCATCCCGAGGAGGACGTCATGACAACAGCGCGAGACATCATGCACACCGGAGTCACCTGTGTCAGAGCACACGAGACGGTCGCCGACGCGGCACGCCGGATGGCCGAACACGGCATCGGCGCGCTACCGATCTGCGGCGATGACGACCACCTGTACGGCATGGTCACCGATCGCGACATCGTCACCAGATGTATCGCCAACGGCGGCGACCCGAAGACGGCGACGATCGGCGAAATGGCGCAGGGCACCGTCTATCAGGTCGACGCGGATGCCAGTGTTCAGCAGATGCTCGATGTCATGGAGGAACACCGGGTCCGAAGGTTGCCGGTGACCGACGAACACCGGCTGGTCGGCATCGTCAGCGAAGCCGATGTCGCCCGGCACCTGCCCGAACACGCGATAGCGGGATTCGTGAAAGCGATCTGCGCGCAAGAGGCCATCTCGGGCAAATGACACCACACCGTCGGAACCGCGATGAAGACCAAGGGTGAGCCGGTCGACATTCTGTCTCTGGCAGAGTGCTGGGGACTGCTGGGCGGCCTGACGCTGGGGCGGTTGGTCACCAGCGTCGGCGGCAATCCCGATATCTTCCCGGTCAACTACGCCGTGCAGAACCGCACGGTGCTGTTCCGCACGGCCCAAGGCACCAAGCTGGTCAGCGCCGCGATCAACCATCAGGTGCTGTTCGAAGCCGACGACCACGGCTTGTCGGAGGGATGGAGCGTCATCGTCAAGGGCATCGCCCGGATGCTTCGCACCGACGAGGAGATCGCGGTCGCCGAGCAGGCGCAGGTCCTGCCATGGACAGCGACGCCCAAGCAGCACTACGTCCGGATCCTGCCGGTTCGGGTCACCGGTCGACGGTTTCGGTTCGGCGTCGGCGCCGACGATCGCGAACCTCCGTGAGTACGGCGGCCACCGCACGCGGCACCGCCGCACCGATCGGTGGGCTGAGCCCGATGCCGTGACCGGCTTCGGCGATGTCCACGGTGAACACCACCACCCGGGCCGGCAGCCTGCCCAGCGCCTCGCCCAGCCCGTACGCCTGCAGCAGGCCCAGTCCATGTGAGCTGACCTCGGCAATGCCGGCCATCTCCGCCGGCACCCAGCGCCGAAGCCGCCCACTGGTCGCGACGTCACCCATCGCCGCATCCACCACGATGACCAGCCCCACCCCGACCCAGGCGTCGATGATGGTGGCGGGATCACCGGCGGTGGTCATCACCCGTACACCCGGCGTCCGCCGGTCCGCCAGCGCCGCGGCCACCACCAGCCCGACTCCGTCGTCGCCGCGGAGATCGTTGCCGATGCCGATGACGAGCACCTCGCCGTTCATCGGTGGTCGACGCTCACGGTCAGGAAATGCGCCGCACAGGAGATGCAGGGGTCGTGGTTGCGAATCGACCGCTCGCACAGCGCGGTCAGCGCCGAGTCGTCACAGCCGAGGTTCGCCGCCACGAGCTCGGCCATCTCGTGCTCGATTGCGCCCTGGTTCTGTGCGGTGGGCGGGATGATCGTCGCGGACCGCACCAGACCGTCGTCGCCGAGCTCGTAGCGGTGGAACAGCAGGCCGCGCGGTGCCTCACTGACCCCATGCCCGACGCCGGCGCGGGCCGGAACCGGTACGAACGGGCGGACCGGCCGCTGGTAGTCGGTGATGATGCGCAGCGCCTCGTCCAAGGCGTACACCACCTCGACGGCGCGGACCACGATGCTGCGAAACGGGTTGCGGCACTGCGGCCCCAGCCCCGCGTCTGCCGCCGCCCGGCGGGCGACCGGTGACAACGCGGCAGAGTTCAACGAGTAACGTGCCAGCGGTCCGGTCAGGTAGCGGCCACCGTCCAGGGTTGCGTGCAGCGCGGTCGAGTGGCGTACCTGGGTTTCCGCCACATGCCGGGTGAAGTCCGCGACCGGGAACGTCGCGCCTGCGCTGCGGGCGATGTGCCCGTTCTCGATCGGGTACCTGCCGGTGCCGGTGAGCGCCAAGAATTCATGATCGAATTCCAGATCTGGGCAGTCGAATTCGGCAACCTCGGCAACGGTTCGGACAGCGTCATCGAGTGCGCGCCGCAACTGCTCGGCCACCGGTTTGAGGTCGGATTTCCTTGGCACCGAATAGAAGCCGCCCAACCGGACGTTGACCGGGTGGATCGCGCGACCACCGATCACTTCCATCAGTCGGTTGCCGGCCTTCTTCACGGCGAGTCCGCGCTCGATCAACCGCGGCCGGTCCCGCGCCAGGCTGATGCCGTCCGGGTAACCCAGGAAATCCGGTGCATGCAGCAGAAAGATGTGCAGCGCATGGCTGTGTATCCATTCCCCGCAGTACATCAGACGGCGCAGATCGACCAGTTCAGGGTCGATGCTGACCCCGCACGCGTCCTCGATGGCGTTGCACGCGCTGACCTGGTAGGCGACCGGGCAGATACCGCACACCCGCGCCGTGAGATCGGGTGGCTCGGTGTGTGCCCGGCCGCGCAGGAACGCTTCGAAGAACCGGGGCGGTTCGTAGATGTTGAGTTCCACGCTGTCCAGAACTCCGTCCCGGAGCGTCACGTGCAGGGCGCCCTCACCTTCCACCCTGGTCAGCGCGCCCACCGACAGGGTGCGAACCTCGCGACTCATCGGTCGTTCCGCTCAGCGGCGAATCTGGTGACGTTGAACGTCGAGAACACCTGTTCGACACCAGCTTCGGACAGGCCGTCGCGACGCAGCAACGGGATCAGCGCCGCGGTGTCCGGGGTGGCCGCGGGCCCGAAGCAGCCGTAGCAGCCTCGATGGCAGGACGGACACAGCGCGCCGCAACCGGCCTGTGTCACCGGGCCCAGGCACGGAATCGACTCGGCGACCAGGACACACGTCACGCCGCGCAGCTTGCATTCCGAGCACACCGTCCTGGCCGGCAACCGCGGCTTGCGGCCGATCAGTAGCGCGGCAAGCGTGTCGAGCAGCTGGCCGCGATCGATCGGACAGCCCTGCAGTTGATAGTCGACCTCGACGTGCGCGGCGGCCGGTGTCGACGTCGCCAATGTGTCGATGTAGTCCGGCCGGGCGTAGACAACCGAGGCGAACTCCTCGGCGTCGGCCATGTTGCGCAGGGCCTGAATCCCGCCCGCCGTGGCGCAGGCGCCGATCGTCACCAGGGTCGTGGACTGCCGGCGTATCTCCAGGATCCGCAGGCGATCGGTTTCGGTGGTGATGGAGCCCTCGACCAGGGATATGTCATACGGCCCCGTGGCGACCACACTGGACGCTTCCAGGAAGGTGACGATCCGAACCTGGTCGGCGAGGGTGAGCAGCTGATCCTCGCAATCCAGCAGGGTCAGTTGGCATCCGTCGCAGGATGCGAATTTCCAGACTGCCAGCGACGGGGTGTTCACCTAGAGCTCCCGGACCGCGAGCAGGGGTCCGGCGACGTCGTAGCCGACGACCGGCCCGTCCCGGCACAACAGCAGCGGACCCAGTTGGCAGTGTCCGCACCAGCCGACCGCGCACTGCATATTGCGTTCCAACGAGACCCGGATGTCACCGGCGGACACACCCTTGCGCAGCAGTTCCTCGGCGCAGGAGCGCATCATCGACTCCGGCCCGCACAGGAAGGCCGTCGTCTTCTCCGGCCGCAGCGCCAGTCTGCGCAGTGGCTCGGTGACCAGACCGACCTCGCCCGACCATCCCTGCATCGGGATGTCGACGGTCAGTTGCACGCCGATCATCCGACCCCGCGACCACTCCCGCAGTTCGGCACCGAACAGGAACTCCTCGCGCGAGCGGGCACCCGCGATCAGGGTCACCCTGGCGTGCGCGGTCCGGTCGGCGAGGACGGCGAGCACGACCGGGCGCAACGGCGCCAACCCGACGCCACCCGCGACGAGGATGAGGTCGCGCCCGGTCGTGTCCCGGAGTTCCCAACCGGTCCCGAACGGCCCCCGCATCCCGATCACCGTGCCCACCTGCGCCTCACGCAGCGCCGTACTCACCGCACCCACCGCCCGGACGGTATGAACGAGGGTGGTATCCGGCGCCCCGGGGACACCGCTGACCGAGACGGCGATCTCGCCGACCCCGAAGACGTACATCATCATGAACTCGCCCGGTCCGGGTGTACCGAGCGCAGCATCGACGGGCGACAGGTGCAGTGTCGAGCACTCGCGGTTCTCGTCGGCACGGGAGCACACCCGGTACGGGGTGGGCGTCATCGCCGAGGCAGCGGTCCTCGCGGTGTCAGTCATCGCGGTGCTCGGCCAGTTCGGCCAGGGTCGTCATCTCCTGGGTGATGTCGATTCCGGTGGGACACCAGGCGATACACCGACCACAGCCCACGCAGCCGCTGCTGCCGAATTGGTCATGCCAGGTGCCGAGCTTGTGCGTGATCCAATGTCGGTACCGCGACGGTGCGGACTGGCGGACGTTGCCCCCGTGGATGAACGTGAAGTCCACATCGAAACACGACGACCATTCCAGCCACCGTTCGGCGTGGCCACCGGTGAGGTCGGTGACATCCTCGACACTCGTGCAGAAACACGTCGGACACACCATGGTGCAGTTGCCGCACGTCAGGCACCGGTCGGCGACCTCGTCCCAGTGTGGCGACTCCCGGGACTCGACGAGAAGTTCACGGAGGTCCCGGGCCGGCATCTGCCGACCCATCTGCCGCGCCGCTGCATCCACATCGGCGCTGGCCGAGTCGATTTCGTCAGGACGTGCGTCGCGATGGTCCAGGACGGCGAGCACCTGCGCGCCCTCCTCGCTGCCGACCTCCACGAGGTAGTACGGGGAGTCGTCGGTGATGCGTTCGGTGAGCGCCAGATCGTAGCCGGGACCGACCCGCGGACCGGTCCCCATCGAGGCACAGAAACAGAGCCCGCCGGGCTCGGTGCAGTTGACGGCCACCACGAAGGTATCGCTCAGTCGGCCGCGAAATCCCCGGTCTGGATGCGCGGCAGCGCCCAGGACCCCGTCCAGCACGGCGATCGCGGCCAGATCGCAGGCCCGGACGCCGATGAAGGCCAGCCGTTCAGGCTGCTCGACGACCGGTTCCGCGGACGACCACAACCGCTGTCGTGGCGGGTGCAGAAACTGTTTCCAGGACTGCGGACCGGCGGAATGGCCGAACAGTGCCGAGTCGCCGCGGCGACGCAGCCGGTAATGTCCGGGGCCGACGTCGACACCCCAGCCCCTCGGCAGGTCTTCGGCAGCGGTCAGTTCGGCGAGCTCGATCGCGTTGCCGGAGAGGGTCGGGCCGATCACCCGGTAGCCGCGGTCGATCAACGCGGACACCAGGTTTCGCAGACCCGCGGCGTCGATCACCACACCGTTCATGGATTCCACTCTTCGTCCGCGGCCACACTCGCTGCAGTGGCCATCGGTCACACCCGGCAGGGGCGAAGGTCCTCAGGGCGTGGGTGAACCGAGATCGGCCGGATCCTGCTTCCCGGAGGCCGTCTGACCGGCGCCGGCCGCCTCGACCACCCGCAGATCCCCGGCGGCGGAGGATCCCACCGGGGGCACCGGAGATCGTGTTTTCCACCCCAGATAACCGAATACCAGACCCGCGGCGGAGTAGATGGCCGCCTCCGTCCACATGTATTCGACGCCCCACCTCCTGCCCCGGAAGACCGGTTCACTGATGATGCCGCGTGTGGTCGCCACGGCGTAGGCCGCGTGCGCGTAGCCGAGTGCGGCAAACGTCCCGGAAAGAAACTTGCACAGTTCGCGATTCATGGTGATGTGAGCCTTTCTGTGGCACGGTCTGCACCTTGCAGGCAGGCAATCGACAACGGCCTGCAGTTGGTGCGTGCGGTCAACCGGATTCCTGATGGTTCTGGAGCACCGCGAGGCGGTCGCGAAACTCGGATTCACCGATCTCGCCCCGCGCGAAGCGGGCAGCCAGTATCTGTTCGGGTGTCTGGTGCACCGGCATCGGGGGCGGCGGCGGCATCGGTGGTGTGGGCGGCCGGCGGCGATCACCGACGAGAACGATGAACAGGGCAGCGCCGGCGGCGATCAGCAGGGTCCAGAACAAGACCATGCCGATGCCCATACCCGCATAGCCCCACCACCCCATATCGTATTCGTGCCAGTGCATTTCACCACTCCCAGTTCACCCGTCCGGTGAAGTCCATCGTCATCGGCGAACGGTGACGGTGCTGGAGGAGAAGGGCCGATACGGATCGCTGTGGGACACCGAAGACCGGGGACCAACGGCACTGGCATCCATGGACCAACGGCACTGCGGCAACGGCCGACTGGCGTCAAGCATTCAGGCGTGGGGTCAAGTCCCCTCACCGGTCGACTGGTTGCGCTGGATCGTGGACTGGATCACACCGAATCTGTGCCGGGCCCGCTCGTCGGCGTCCTTCTGTTCTTCCGCCGTGACCACGATCGCGTCCGATCCCGGGAACACCGTGGCAATGTGGTCGGTGTCGAGCCATCGCACCACATAGGGCGGTGACCCGTCAGACGAGTGCACCTCCGTGATCAAACCGCGTTGATCCGGTCTGTCCACCACCGAACCCTTGATCACCAGCCAGTCACCGACGTTGGCTTTCATGAGCGGTCCTTTCCATCACCGATTCTCTGAGCCGCGACTGCCATCGGGTGGGACCACGACGACGGGTGTCTGTGCGCCCTCGACAACGCTCTTGCTGACCGACCCCAGCAGCAGGCCCTTGAAGCCGCCGCGCCCGCGGCTGCCCACGACTGTCAGCTGCGCGGTCGGCGATTGTTGCAGCAGGTGGTGCGCCGGACGGTCGAGGACGACGTCACGGTGCACAAGGACATCCGGATACTGTTCGCCCCAGCCCGCGAGTCGCTCGGCCACCCGCTCCTCGGCCAGAACTCTCAGCTGTTCCCATTGGGAGCCCGGCAGTGGCTCGCCCTCGACGTCACCCCACGCGTGCACCACTACCAGCGGCGCTCCCCGGCGGGACGCCTCGTCGAATGCGAAGGCAAGTGCATTCTCCGAGGTCGGGGACCCGTCCATACCGACCACGACAGGCGCGGTGTCGGGCGCGGGCAACGATTCCGCGTCCGCACCGTGCACCACCACGACCGGGTTGTGGGCGTACCGGATGAGCGCTGAGGTGACAGAACCCATCAACAATCGACTGACCGCCCCCGTGCCTCGGCGTCCGACGACGACCATCCGCGCCAATCGGGAGCGGTCGACCAGGACGCCCACGACGCTCTCGGCGGCCACGACGTCGTCGACTCGAATCTCGACGGCCCCGCCGATCACCTCCTCGGCGACCTGTTGTGCCGCGTGCAGGATCGCCGTACCGCTTCGTGTCAGGTCCGCGGCGATATCACGAGTGGCGAGCACTTCGGCCCAGATGGGCCCGGACGGCCACTTCATCACGTGCACGATCTGCAGGGGAAGCTTGCGCAGCAAGGCCTCCCGTGCTGCCCACCGCACCGCCGATGTCGACGAGGCAGATCCGTCGATGCCGACGAGGATGCCGGGAGAGCGGTTCTGCGCCCCGCCCGGCGTCCCGGCCGGACGCTCACCCGACATCTTCATGGAGAACCCCATTTCGTTGGCCGGTCCTCGCCGGCATCGCATACACCGTCGCAGCTCAACGCAACGCGGTCACCGGCTGATGGGTGGACTCCTCGATATCGTGAACCGTGCTGGTTCGTAGTTGCTGGACGAGCGCCGCCAGCGCCCGGGCGACGGCGAGTTCGTCGCCGATGTCGGCGATATCGGGGTCGGCGGGGTTGCACCGCGCCAGACCGATACCGGTCGTCTCCCGGTCGCCTCCGCGCAGGGTGGCGGTCGCCCGGGTACGTCCGTCGTACTCGTCGATCGCGATCTGCACGGTCCAGTCCTTGCGGACGGTGTGTTCATCCTCGGTCATGAGCGATCCCCTTCGGTCGGCAGCGAATCGGCGGTCGTTGCTGCATCGATTCGATCACCACGGATGGGACGGAAGTAGGGACTGAGGTCCCGGACCTTCGGGGTCGTTGGTCCGTGATGGACCCGGGGTTGTCACCGACCCTGCCGCCTGATCAGCAGTGATGGTCTGCGCCGGAGCGGATCTCGCGTCCGGCACCGGTGTCGGCGTCAGCGCCGACGGTCAAGCTGCCCGGTGGAGCCGGCCATGCTCCCCCGACGCGCCGGCGGAGTTACCGGAACCGGCCCCTGCCCGAGCCATCCAGCCGACGTAGGTCAGATACAGCCCGACCGACGCCACTGCCACATAGACCACCTGCCAGGAACCCACCGACCCCGCGATTCGGTCGGCGACCGACGCGACCCAGCCCGGAAAGGCCATCAACAGCACCCCTCGAACGACCAGTAGCCAGCCGATCACCGACACGATGACCGCGGCCGGACTCCGCCAGTATTGGTGGAACGCCACAATCGCGATGCCGCCGATCAGGGCGAACGCCCCGACCACCCAGGACCACAGCTCGCCACTGGTGAACTGCGTCAACAGGGTCGCCATCGCCGCACTGCGAGCAGTGGCGATCACCGACACTATGGTCAGACAGGGTCCGATGACCCGAGCGAAACTTCTTGTTCTGGAAACTGATTGCGGATCGGTGTTCATTTCGCTCTCCTTTTCGCCCGCCACCTCCGGTCATCCGATCGCCACGGCGAGCGCCTCGTCGAAGCCGGCGATGAAGTCGACGGTATTGCGCGCGGGCGCTGCGTGAAAGCGACCAAAGTCCCGACCTCTGTCATCCGATGGGCCTCTCCCGCACCGGCGCCGCGGCAAGCTGAACTCGACACGCCGCCAGCACGTTCATGCCCGCCCCACAATGGACCTTCGCCCACATAGAGGTGACCGTTGACCCCGTCCACCGCGCCGGGTGGCCGCCTAACCTGAGAACCCTGGATACCTGATACGAAGGGCGCCAACATGCCTGAGACGGCGAGCACGCGGGTCATCGTCGGGGTCGACGGTTCCGAACAAGCGGAATACGCCGCGCTCTGGGCGATCGACGAAGCGCTGCGACGAAGCGCGACACTGCATCTGGTCTACGTGATCAGAACCGACCTGACGGGGACGTTGTCGGCCGGTGAGTACGAATCCGCCGTGATCATAGCCAAGCACGCGTTGCAGACAATCCGCGAGCGGATCGACGAACGCGGTCGCGGCGTGCCCGTGACGACGTCCATCGCACAGGGCTTTCCGGCCGGTGTGCTGCTCGCCGAAGCGGGCAGCGCCGACATGATCTGTGTCGGTTGGACCGGGATGAACCGCATCGGGATCACCTTGCTGGGTTCCACCGCGACCCTGGTCGCCGCCGAGGCGACCTGCCCGGTGGCGATCGTCCGACATCCGGTCCGGACCCCCGCCCCCGAATCTCAGTCCCGATGGATCATCGCACCGGTGGACGCCGACTCCCGTGACAACGACACCCTGTTCGCCGAGGCCGCTTCCGAGGCGAGGCAGCGGGGATGGGCGATTCTGGCGGTGTGGACCGACTCCGGAAGCGACAAGACCTGCGCCGACGCCGTCAACCGTCTCGCCTCGGAATGGCGGCAGCAGGTTCCGGACGTGCACATCTACCCGGTCGCGACCGGCGACGACCTGGCGCGGTTCCTGCACGCCAGTCCCGACCTCGGCGGACTGGTGCTGATCGACGGCAACCGGGCTACCGATGTGGCCGCCACCATCGAGCGGATCGGGCACGCCGGTACCACGGAAATTGCCGTCATGGTGGTGCCTAGTCGTGGTGGTGCCTAGTCGTGGTGGTGCCGAGTCGTGGTGGTGCCTAGTCGTGGTGGGTGCCTAGTCGTGGTGGTGCGGAGAGTCCCGGCTCGGGCCGTCACCGCCCGGTGCGGCTTCTAAATCGGCGCACACCACCGCAGCAGCGTGCCGCCGGTGGACAGCGCCTGCACCGAGAAGGTCCCACCGACCTCGTCGGCCCGTTGCGCCAGGTTTGCCAGACCGCTGGTCCGCGCCCCGGCGGGCAAGCCACAGCCGTCATCGCGCACCTCGATGCACAACTCGTCGTCGGCGGCGACGCTGACCTCCAGCTTCGTCGCATGTGCATGGCGGACCGCATTGCTGACGGCTTCGCGAACCACCGCCTCCGCGTGCTCCGCCACGCCGGCGCTGACCACGGACAACGGGCCCGCGAACTTGACGGTGATGTGTAGATCCGACGTCGCGAAGCCCGCGATCGCTTCATCGAGGCGCTGCCGAAACCCCTTGCCCCCGTGATGGTGGCCGTGCAGATCGAAGATCGTGGTCCGGATTTCGTGAATCACCTGCTGCAGATCGTCGACGCAATCCGACAATCGCTGCGCCACGTCGGGGACACGGACGCGCGGAATGGTGCCCTGCACCGCAAGGCCCACCGCGAACAACCGCTGAATCACATGGTCGTGAAGGTCCCGCGCAATTCGGTCACGGTCGGTGAGGATGTCCAGTTCGCGGAGCTGACTCTGGCTGGTCGCCAATTGCCAGGCCAGCGCCGCCTGAGCGACGAACGACGCCATGGCTTCCAGTTCGTCGTCGGTGAAATCGGGCTGCCCGGGCACCCGCAGTGCCACCAGTACCCCGGCCGTGGACGAGCCCCCGACGCAGATCGGCAGGACGAGTGCCGGGCCCCCGACCGACCCGTCGTCGACAAGCTCCAGGCCGGCGAACCGCCGCGCCTGCTGGGTTGAGACGACGTCGCCGATGGGCGTGCCTTCGGCCGCGATGACGGCCAGGGCCGCCTCCGGCCCGTCACCGGAAGCCGCCACCACCACCAGTTCGTCGACCGGGTCGGCGGGCTCGTCGAGATCGGCGCGCACCGCAACCAGGGTCACCCAAGACCCGCTGATAGATCGCGCCTTGTCGGCCATCAGGCTGAACGCCAGCGACGGGTCGGCACCGGAGAGCATCTCGGTACCGATGTCGCGGGTGGCCTCGATCCAGGACCGTCTGACAGTCGATTGCCTGTAGAGCCGCGCGTTCTCGATGGCGATTCCGGCTGCCGCGGCCAATGCCTGCACCAGCACCTCGTCGTCGTCGGTGAAGGGCTGCCCACCGGTCTTCTCGGTGAGATAGAGGTTGCCGAACACCTCGTCACGGATGCGTATCGGCACCCCGAGGAAGGTCCGCATGGGCGGATGGTGCGCCGGGAAACCCACCGAGTCGGGATGCCGTGAGATGTTGTCCAGCCGAATGGGTTTGGGGTCGTCGATGAGTACCCCGAGCACCCCGCGGCCCTCCGGGAGGTGGCCGATCTGCCGCCGGGTCGGCTCGTCGATGCCGTGGTAGATGAACTCGACGAGTTCGTGATCGCATCCGCGGACGCCCAGCGCACCGTAGCGGGCGTCGACCAGGTCGATCGCGGTGCGGACGATGGTGCGCAGAGTCTCGTCGAGCTCCAGGCCGGAGGTCACCGCCAGCATCGAATCGAGCAGCCCGTCGAGCCGGTCCCGTGTTTCCGCGATCCGCTCCACCCGATCCTGGACCTCGCCCAAGAGCTCGCGCAGCCGCAACTGCGACAGTGTTTCCCGCAACGGACGCATGCCCGATTCGGAATCCGCACCCCCGACCACACCCCCATGGTGGCACCGGATCGGCCGCGGCGGGCGGCGTCAGCGTAAATTACGAACTGCGAATTCCCGCTCCGCGGCCAGCGCCGCGAAATAGCGCTGTACCTCGGCACTCTCGTATGCCGCCGTTCCCGGTGTCTGCAGCTTTGCTGTCGCGGCGGCGATCCCGAGCTGCACGCAGCGGGTCAGTTCCCAGCCTCGCACCAGCCCGACGGTCAGCCCCGCGACCATGGCGTCGCCGGCCCCCACGCCGCTGACCGCGGCCACCCGGACGGCCGGGTAACGAATGCTCACCGATGCGGTCACCAGCAGAGAACCGCGCGCCCCCAGCGATACGAGCACGGTCTGCGCGACTCCGCGGTCGATCAGTTCCCGGGCGGCCCGATCCTGTTCGTCTTCCGTGTCCAGCGTTCGACCGCTGCATTCACGAAGCTCCCGCAGGCTCGGCTTCAGCAGGAACACCCCCGAGGTGACGTGGGTCAGGCCGCCCCCGGAGGTGTCCAGGATCAACGGCACGCCGGCTTCGGCGCAGACGGTGGCCACCCGCTGGTAGAGATCGGGCGATGCGCCGGGCGGCAAACTCCCGCTCGCGACGATGTACCGGGCCGACTCGGCGAGGTGCGCCACGGCGGTGAGGCATTGCGTCTGCTCGTCCTCCTCGAGCCGAGGCCCGGCCAGCACGAACCGGAATTGCTTGCCCGAGGCGTGGTCGTTGACCGTGAAATTCTCACGGGTGCTGCCCCGAATCCCGATCTGCGTACAGCCGACCCCGGATGTGGCCACCAGGCCGGCAAGCCGCGCACCGGTGCTCCCGCCGGCGGTGAACACCGCGGCGCTGGGTACTCCCAGAGCCTGGGCATACCGCGCGACGTTGATACCGCCGCCACCGGCGTCGTACCTCTCACCGTGACAACGGATCTTCTCCGTCGGCCGGACCTCGTCGGCATCGGCGGTGAGGTCCAGCGCGGGGTTCATCGTCAAGGTGACGATGGCGGGCGGGTTCACAGCCCGCTGGGATACGTTTCGGGTGTCTCCCCCGCAACCCATACGGAGGTGACCTCGAGCGGTTCGAGCGCGGTCGTCCGGTCGATGTGGATGATCGCATCGAACTGGTCGCCGGGACGGACATGGTAGTAGTGGCTCAGCCGCTCCGTGGCGGGCAGGTAGATCACCCCGATCGCGCGGGCCAGCCGGACGGTGTCCAGCGGCTCGGCCGCAGCGTGGCTGAGCCGCGGCGAGACCAGGAACTCCGGCCTTCCGGCCTCGTGGAAAAGCTCCTCGAGGCTCCCCTTGAGCGCCGGCCGAACCAGTTTGCGCTCGGCAGTTCCACCCCATTCGCCGGCGGCGGTCACGGTGCCGGCGAAGGTAGTGAAGCCGATCAATCTGCTCTGCTCACCGATCGCCTCGCGGACCAGCTGACCCAGTGTCAGTTGACCGTCTCCGCCCACCTCCGTGGCCCGCGCGTCGCCGACATGAGAATTGTGCGCCCACACGACAATTCGGGCCGTTTCGGGTCCGGTGTGTCGGCCCAGGTGCGCCAGCAGGTCGGTCAGCGTCTGCGCCATGTGCCGGTCACGCAGGTTCCATGAGGTGACCCGGCCACCGAACATCGCGCGGTAATACACTTCGGCATCGCGGACCGTCCGGGCGTTCTGTTCGGCGCAGAAGTGCTCATCCTCGGCGAGCAAACCCCCCCGGCGCACATACTCGAAGGCGTTGCGCTGCAACTCGACGAGCTGTTCGACCGCCTGCTGTTCACAACACGATCCGGCCCCGAACGCCGCGGCGTAACCGTATGCCTGTCCATCATCGGCGGACGTGTGGTCGAAGCACGCATACCGGTCCCGGGCCCGCTGCGCCGCGGCCGGATCGACATTCTCCAGATACCCGATGACCTCACCCGTCGAGCGATGCAGACTGTACAGATCCAGGCCGTAGAAGCCGGTTTCGGGTCCACCCCTGTCCCGTTGCGCGGTGTTGTGTGCCCGCAACCATCCGACGAAGTCCCGGACGACGGTATTGCGCCACATCCAGGCGGGAAACCGCTCGAAGCCGCTCAGCGCCTCATCCGCCGACGTGTCCGCGCCGCGGCCGTGCACATAGCGGTTCACCCGATAGGCGTCCGGCCAATCTGCTTCGGCCGTCACCGCACAGAACCCCTTCTCCTGGATCAACCACTTGGTGATCTCGGATCGCGCCTGGTAGAACTCGCGCGTGCCATGGGAGCTCTCCCCGATCAGCACCACGCGGGCATCGCCGATCAGTTCCTCGAGAGCTTCCGCTGGTGGTACGCCCATCGGGGCGTCGATGGCCGCGTCACCGATGATCGCGGCGGGTGCCGGCGGTATCCGCCGGGTGCCGATGCCGGTGGTCGGGGTGGCCAGCAACTCACGTACCTCGTCGTCTGTCACCTGGGTGAAGTCCCAGAAGGACTCTCCGACCGCGCGGAAGGGGGTCGGCATGGACGCGCACACGACGTCGTCGACCAGACCGGCGAATTCACGGCAGGTCGATTCCGGTGCTGCGGGCACCGCGACCACGATCTCGGCGGGGTCGAGCTCCCCCAGCGCCTGCACGGCTGCCAGCATGCTCGACCCGGTGGCCAGCCCATCGTCGACGAGAATCACGGTCTTGCCGGCCAGCTCCAGCGGGGCCGTCCGGCCCGGTAGGCGGCTTCGCGCCGGGCGAGTTCGCGGCCCTCCTGCTCGGCGACATCACGCAGCGTCTGCGGCGAAACCCGCAGCGCGCGAACCACGTCGTCGTTGAGGACGACACGTCCGCCGCTGGCCAGGGCACCCATCGCGAACTCCGGCTGACCGGGGGCACCGAGCTTGCGCACGATGAACGCGTCCAGCGGGGCGTCCAGAGCCGCCGCCACCTCCCAGGCCACCGGGACACCGCCCCGGGCCAAGCCCAGGACCACCAGACCGGGTCGTCCGCGGTAGCCACCGAGCATTCCGGCCAGGGTGCGGCCGGCCTCGCGTCGATCCCGGAAGACCCGCCGGGACGGGTCTCTGCGGCGCGCTCGCGCTGTTGTCATCACTGACTCCGCATCGTGAACCGGTCAGCCCAGTACCGGATCCTCGGCAGCCGTCCCCGCACCCGGCTGGACAGCGAACCGGAACCGTCTGCCGGTGACACCGCGCGGCCGAATCCGCACGAAATGCTCCTTTTCCGAGTCGGTCCAGGAGATCAACCCGGCCCGCTCGGCCTCGGCGATGTCTTCGTCGCCACGTACCGACCGCGCCACGCCGGCGACGATGACGCTCCAGCCCTCGCTGAGGCAATACCCGTCCGCTTCGAACAACACGTTGTTGTTGATCGCCGCGCTGACCAGCTTGGTGCCCTGCGCCGTGCGGAACAGAATCGTGCGATCCTGCACCGCGTAGTTGACCGGGAAGATCGCCGGAACGCCGTCGACGGACGTGACCAGCCTGCCAAGTGCAGTGCCCGCCAGCAGATCCCAGCACTGGGGAGCGGACAGCACGTCCATCGTGTGAGTGTCGGTCATCCTTCGACTGTAGGAGCGGGTACCGCCAGGTGCTGAGGCATTAAGTCCCTAGTTCGACGAACCAAGGACTCCTGAGATCATGACGGCACCGCCTTAACGTCCAGGGGGCACCGAAGCGCGCGCGGTGAGCACACCACCGCGTCCGCCAGCCAAAGCAAAGGAACGCCAGATGACCTCATCAGCCGGCCTCGGAATTCTCGTCGGGATCGACGGATCCCCGGAATCGCACGCCGCGGTTCGGTGGGCGGCCGACGAGGCCGTGCTGCGACGCCGTCCCGTCACCCTGATGCACGTCGTGTCGCCGATCATCGCCAGCTGGCCGATAGCAGCGGTGCTGTCGGATTACCAGGTGTGGCAGGAAGAGCACGCCGACAATGTCATCGCACGCGCACTGGAGACCCTGCGTACCGCGGTACCGGGATCGCCGCCGGACGTCCGCGTCGAGCGTCGTCATGGTGGGCCGGTGGCCGAGCTGGCCGCGGCCTCGGCGGACGCCGAGCTGATCGTGCTGGGCAGCCGCGGCCTGGGTCCGGTCGGGGCCGCCGTGCTCGGCTCGGTCAGTCGCACTCTGCTGCACCACGCACGGTGCCCGGTGGTGCTCGTCAAGGAAGGCGTGGTCCGTAGCACCGACCGCGGGCTGCCCGTGGTCCTCGGCATCGATGGTTCGCCGGCCTCGGAGGCCGCGACGGCCTTTGCCTTCGACGAAGCGTCGCGTCGTGGAGTCGACCTCGTCGCCCTGCACGCCTGGAGCGATGTGGCGGTCTTCCCTTTCCTGGGAATGGATTGGCACCAGTTCGAAGAGCAGGGCCACGAGGTGCTCGCCGAACGCCTCGCCGGATGGCAGGAGCGCTATCCCGACGTCACGATCCGGAGGCGGGTCGTCTGCGACAAGCCCGCTCGCTGGCTGATCGACGAGTCCAACCAGTCCCAGCTGGTCGTGGTCGGCAGCCGTGGCCGCGGGGGCATCCCGGGCATGTTGCTCGGCTCGGTCAGTACCTCGGTCGCCGAATCGGCACTCTCGCCGGTGGTGGTGATCCGCGCCTGAACCGGACAACTCGTTCAGGTCGAGTTGTCCTGTCGCCCACCGTCATCGGCCAGATCATCGAGTTCACGATCCCATGCCGTGAATCGCGCACCGTTCAAGCTGTTGCGGAGCAGCAGCAACAGCACCGTCGCAGGTGTCAGCACCGCGGCCCAGACCGCCAGTGCGGTGACGATCGCCAGGACCACCGCATCCGCATCCGACGGGACCGCCAGGGTGCGCTCACCCGCGGCATCCACCCACACGGTGAGCCGGTCGCCGGCCCTGAGTGGCTGTGTGTGAATGGTGTCGGTGTGCGGCTTGCCGTCGAACTCCCAGCGGATCTCGGTGACCGACGACTCGGCGAATGGTTGCGCGGCGTCCTGGCTGTCGGCCGACACGATCGCCACGATCTGCTGGCGGACCAGGCGGTGTGCGGCGAGTTCACGAGTGACTTCGTCATGCACCGCAGTTCCGACCGCCGCCGCGACCGCGACGGTGAACAGTGCGAGGACCACGACCGCCAGTTCTGCCATCGCCTGGACCCGGTCCGAGGTTCGGACCAGGGGGTTCACCCCCAGCAGGCATCGAAACCGGGCGCCGAGATTGAACGCGAAGGTCTGCATACCCGACGATTCTCGGCGCCGCCGAGTCTCTGCCGCAGGGACGAAAGTCCCATGATCACCCGCCGAATCGCCTCATCCGTGCCGGGCGACTATGACCGGTATGGTGGCGGCCTGCACCACCGCCCAGCTCACCGACCCGAGAAGCTGGCCCGCGAAGCCACCTCGGCCGTGACTACCGACCACCAAGAGCTGCGCCCCCCGTGCCTCCGTGAGGAGCCGGTGAGCCGGATTGTCGCGTCCCACCACGCGTCGGACCACCACATCGGGGTAGCGCTCGCACCATCCGGCCAGGCGCTGGGCCAACTCCTCCTCGGCCTGCACCGCGACGTCGTCGGCGGCGACGTCGACGTAGAAGTCCGCGGGGTGCATCCAGGTATGCACCGCGACGAGTTCGACACCCCGCCTTGATGCTTCGTCGAATGCGATGGCAACGGCCAGCTCCGAGGCCGGCATGGCGTCAACCCCGACCACCACGGGTGCCGTCGCCTCAAGATCCGCCACCGAGATCTCGTCATGGATCACTGCCACCGGGCAGTGTGAGTGGTGGACCAACGCCGAGCTGGTTGAACCCAACAGCAGACGCGCCAGTCCGCCGAGCCCGCGGCAGCCCACCACCATCAGGTCTGCGTCCTTCGAAAGGTCGATCAGGGCAGGCAGTTTCGGCCCGTCGAGAACCAGTTTGTTGATCCGTACGTCCCGGGTTCCGGACAGGGCCGTTGCGATGTGCCGGTGCGATCCCTCGATCACCTCGTCGGCGAGCCGGTCGCGTTCCTGCAGGTACTCCGAGGAGATCGGCAGGTCCAACCAGGGGCCGACCTCGTCGGAAGGCTTCACATAGACGAGTGTGAGCGTTACGTCGCGACGTGCCGCCTCCCGGGCAGCCCATGCCGCCGCCGAATCCGAGCTCGGTGAACCGTCGACAGCCACCACAATGCCGTTCAGGTTCGTCGTCGATTGAAAAGTCATCGCGCCTCCATTCGGGTTGCGCACTGCCGGTCGCGGCGGTGGCCGTGACCCGACCGTAGATCGGCGGGCCGCTGCGTTTCATGAGGCGTAGGTCCTCCGGTTCGCCGACGAAAGGCCCTTCCTCGGCAACGTGCTACCCGGCGGGGGTGATCACCGCGAGATCACCGTCGAGGCGCCGGTAGAGGACGCTTGCGCGGCCGCCCGCCGCGTCGATGTAGAACAGGAACGGCAGATTCATCAGCGCCATCCGCCGTACCGCGGCGTCCTCACGCAGACAGGGCACCGGGTGCGGGCTGATCGTGACCGGCCGCTCGAAGGGTGCCACCGCGCTGCTGAGAGCCGGGGCGACGAGAGCGAGCCGCAAACCTGTCGGGCCGCCTCGGTACACGACGGCCGCTGCACCGCTGCCGATCTCGTTGAAGAGATGGAAGTCGTAGTCCAGCAGGTCCATCTCGGTCAGCGCTTCATCGACTGTGCACGGGGCCATCGCAAAGGATTTTCGCCGGCTGATTCGGGCCCCGTCGACATTCGGCCCGGGCACGGGCAATGCCCGGCCCTGACGCCACGGTGGCGCGCCGGCCGGCCCGCGCCGGGGCTCCCGGCACTCGCGCACCTGCTCGAGTTGCCGTCGCGCCCGTTCCTCCAATTTGTCGATCACTTCCCGAGCGGTTGCCGCGGCGACCTGCGCCCGGATATGGCGTCCCAGGAAGTCGAGATTGACCTGACCGACGACCGCCGTTTCGGCATGGCCTCCGTCTCCCTGCGTCAGCCGGAGCCGGGCGTGGGTGATCGGATTGCGGGCGAACCGCCCGAGTCCACCGATCTTGATATTCGCGTACTCCTCGGCGCCGGGAAAGCTCCCTCGCATCGTGATGTCGACATCCGCTGCGGGCGAAGCGCCAACTCCATCGGCCATGGTGACTGTGGTACCGCGCGCGCAGTCGGCACGGTTAGGGCCGAAAGTCATCTGTGCCCGGACGTCTCCTACGTTTGGACGCGCCATCGACGAGCAGGACGGCAGGGATCGCCAGCGCTGCGAGGAGAAACCCGGCAACTGTCGGCCCGGCGTGCGACAGCAGATGCGCGATCGGATCGACGTACAACAGCAGGACCAGTAGGGCCAGTTCAGCCGACACCGCTCCGATCAACAGCTTGTTCCCTCCGGGCGCGAGCCGCCACGCGGGCACCGAAACGCTACGGCAGGCGAATGCATTGGCAACCTGTCCCAGCACGATCGCGGTGAAGGCGGCTCCGGATGCCGCCTGCAGAGTCGTACCGGCCGGGAATGGCTCGCCCGGCCACCAGCCGGCCGCGACGAAGGAGCCGACGAAGGCCAGCATCGCGAACGTCGCTTCGACCGGGCCGAGCACCGTGAAGGCGCGGAGCAACACCGCCCGGTCGAGGAGATGGCCGCGCACCGGTGCGCGACCCAGCGTTCGTTTGTCGGGCGGCTCGGCACCCAATGCCAGCGCGGGGAACACATCGGTTCCGATATCGAGCGCGAGGACCTGGAGCACACCGATCGCCAACGGGATGTGCCCGGCGCTGAGAGCCCAGACGACGAACGGCGCAAGCTCGGCGACATTGTCGGACAGATGGTAGGTCAGAAAGCGCTGGATGTTGGTGAACGTCGAGCGGCCCTCCTCGATGGCCATCAGGATGGTCTCGAAGTTGTCGTCGAGCAGGACCAGATCCGCCGCCGCACGCGCCACATCGGTACCGCTTCTGCCCATCGCGACACCGATGGCAGCCTCCTGCAAAGCAGGCGCGTCGTTGACTCCGTCGCCGGTCATGGCCACCACGTGGCCGCGCTGTCGCAGGGCACGGGCTATCCGCAGCTTGGTCTCCGGATCCACCCGCGCGACCACCAAGCCGTCGTGGTCGAGAAGATCCCCCAACGCGTCCAGGTCATCGGGCAGCCCGGCACCCAAAAGCGGTTCGCCTTCGGACATCAGGCCGACTTCACGCGCCACCGCCTGGGCGGTGTCGGGGTGATCCCCGGTCACCATCGCTACCCGTATCCCGGCCCGCCGGCACGCTCGGAGCACATCCGCCACCTCGGGCCGGGGCGGGTCTTCCAATCCCACCAGCCCCAGGACCGTCAGATCGGCTTCGGCGTCCCGCGCCGAGGTCGGAATTCCGATGTCAGAGTGGAGCACGCGGGTGGCGACGGCCAGCACCCGCAACCCCTGCGCTGCCATCCGCCGAACCTCGTGCGAGGGTGCCGACGCGGCGCCGCACAATGGCAGAACGGCATCTGGTGCCCCTTTGACCAGAACCCGGTCCCCGATGACCACAGACATCCGACGCCGCCGCGCATCGAAGGGGAACCTGGCCTGCTCATCGCCCTCACCGTCCGTCTCATGCGCGCCCACCCGGCGCGCGAACGCGTCCAGGGCCGCCTCCATCGGGTCGCCTCGGGGCACCCAGTTCCCGTCCTCACAGGCGACGTGCCCAGACGAACACAACCGTGCAGCCGCCGCCAGCCGACGGATCGCGCCGACAGCATCCGGGTCCGCCGTCACCTCTGCGGTCGGCTCGTAACCGACACCGCGGATCGTTGCGGAGCCGTCGGGCGTCCAGCACCGGACCACCGACATCTCGTTCTGGGTCAGGGTTCCGGTCTTGTCGGTGCAGATATAGGTCGTGGACCCGAGAGTCTGGACGGCTTCCAGATGCCGCACCAGGGCGTGGCGCTTGGCCATCCGCTGTGCACCCGCCGCCAGCGACAAG
This sequence comes from Mycolicibacterium aurum, assembly GCA_900078775.1. GTDB lineage: Bacteria > Actinomycetota > Actinomycetes > Mycobacteriales > Mycobacteriaceae > Mycobacterium > Mycobacterium aurum_A. Next base: position 80,063 of record LT549889.1, on the reverse strand, counting down.
GTCACCGTCGGCAGCAGACCCTCGGGGACCACGGCGACGGTCACCCCGACCGCGAAGAGGAACCCGTCCTGCAGAGGCATTCCCAGCGCGGCCGAGACGGTGAAGAACACCGCCCCGACCCCCATCGCGACCGCGGCGATCACTCGTGACGCCCGAGTGAGTTCGCGCCGCAACGGCGTCGGCATACCACCGTGTTCCGAGGTCAGTCCGACGATCTTGGCGAGATACGTGCGGCCCCCGGTCGCCGTCACGATGGCCGTCGCCTCACCTTCGATGACGAAGCACCCCGCGCGGAGCAGCTGCCCGGGCATCGGGTGCTCGGGGACGCTCTCCCCGGTCATCGCCGAGGTGTCCACCGCCAGCCCTGCAGCACCGGTGATCTCCGCGTCGGCCGAGATCCGATCCCCCTCCGCCAGCACCATCGCATCACCCGGTACCAGATCGTCGGAGGGGATGGTGACCAGCGCGCCGTCCCGCAGCACGCGTGCCTGACTGGGAAGCAACCGGCGCAGTTTCTCGGCGGCGTGCTCGGCGCGTTCCTCCTGAGCAAACGCGAAGAGACCGTTCAACAGCACCACGCCGAAGATCGCGACGCCCAACTGCGGCAGCCCCGCAACGAAAGCCAGTGCCCCGGCCGCCCAGAAGAGCAGCGCGAAGAAATGCACCATCTCCGTGATCAGGATCTGCCACCACGGTCGGGCCCGGCGGACCTTGACGCGGTTGGGGCCGAACTCGGCGAGCAGGGCCGCGGCCCGTTGCGCGGACAGTCCCTGCGTCTGTGTGCTCAGCACGCGGTCAACGTAAGCACCGCTCCGGTTTCACCCTCGCCGGCCGAACGGCCCCGATGCCAGGGACTTCCGTCCCTAGTGACCACCGGCCGGCCGGTGGTCGGATTCAAAGATGACAGCAACCGAGAACAAGCAGGAGGACACAATGAGTAATGTCGCTGTGCAGCAACAACATCGGTCAGCATGGCCGGAGCTGTCGGATCTCTTCCCGGGACTCCCCTCATGGGCGAATCTGCGACCGATGTTCGGCGGGCACCCCATCAAGGTCGAGGACGACATCCGCGAGGGCCAGTACGAGTTGAAGGCCGAGATCCCCGGGGTCGACCCGGACAAGGACGTCGACATCACGGTCCGGAACGGAATGTTGACGATCAAGGCCGAACGCAGCGAGAAGAAGGAGACCAACGGTCATTCCGAATTCTCGTACGGTTCGTTCACCAGGACGGTCGCGCTCCCGGCCGGGGCGGACGAGGATGGCATCAAAGCGCATTGCGAGAAGGGCGTCCTCACCGTATCGGTGCCTCTCAAGGAACCCAAGTCCCCGGAGAAGCACATCGCGGTGGAATCCGCCGGCTGACAGACCATGGGTCGGCAGCACAACGTGGTTGCGGCCCTGGCGGCGGCCGTCGGCACCGCCGCACTGTATCGCGCGCACGTGCGGCCGTGGATTCATGCCTGGGGCGCCCGGCCGGACGAGCTCACAGCGGTGCTGCCCGGTGATGAGCTGGTCGGACCGGGGACACCGAGGACGACTCGTGCGGTGAGCATCGCTGCATCCCGAGCCGCCGTGTGGCCGTGGTTGATCCAGATCGGCGAAGACCGCGGTGGCTTCTACAGCTATTCGCTCCTGGAGCGGGCGGTCGGCGCCGACATGCACAATGCCGACTCCATCCATCCGGAATGGCAGCAGGTCCGGGTCGGCGACACCGTCTGGCTGGCGCGCAGATACGGTCCGGACGCGCGCCAGATCGTGGCGGCAGTCAAACGGTATTCGCACCTGGTATTGGTGAACCCGGCGGACTATGAACGAGTGCTGTGCGGCCAAAGGGCCGCCGGCTGCTGGTCGTTCATACTCCGGCGGGATGTCGACGGGACGAGATTGCTGGCCCGCGGCAGTGGGGGCGCCGTGGGTCACTTCTGGTTCGATATTCCGCACTTCGTCATGGAACAGAAGATGCTGCGGGGTATAGCACGTCGGGCTGCCGGCCGTCACCGGCAGCCCGACGTGCTCCGTGGTTATCCGCCCTGGGTGTCCGGGAATTCGGTGCGATAGGCGGCGACGGCCGTGGGCAGCGTCAGGTAGATGCGCTCTTCACCGATCTTGTCGAGCAGGCCGGCAGCGGTCAGCGCGTCGCGCAGATCCTGTTTGACGCGCGCCATGACGAACACGACTCCGCGCCGCTCGCAGTCTCTGCGCAGCTGCTCCAGCGCGTCCAGCGCGGTGACGTCGACCTCGACGTTGGACTCCGCGTTCAGCACGAACCAGTGCACCGGCGACGGAGCCTGGTCCAGCGCGGCGAGCGCACGCCGGCGAAAGTCCGCGGCGTTGGCGAAGAACAACGGTGCGTCATAGCGATAGACCACCAGACCCGGAATCAGCTGCGCCGCGGGATAGTCGTCGACGTCGTGCATGCCGGCCAGTCCGGGCACGATGCCTTGCACGCTGTCATGCGCATGGGCGAGGCGACGCAGCAGATCGGCCACCGACAGCGCGACCGCCGCCAGCACGCCGTAGAGCACGCCGAACAACAGGACGGCGGCGGTGGTCGCCAGCGCGAGATACAGTTCGCTACGGCGGAACCGGGCCAATCGGCGGAATTCCGGAACGTCGACCAGTTTCGTCGCAGCGAACACCACCAGTGCACCGAGGGCGGCCGACGGGATGCCGGCCATGATTCCGCCACCGAACAGCAGTGCGGCGGCCACCACCACGAAAACCACGAGTGAGTACACCTGCGTACGCGCCCCGGCCGCATCCGCAAGCGCGGTGCGGCTACCACTCGAGCTGATCGGAAATCCACGGAACACACCGGCGGCGAGGTTGCACGCGCCCAGCGCACGTAGTTCGGCTTGCGGGTCGACGTCGACTCCGGATCGGGACGCGAACGCCCGCGCGGTCAGCACGTTGTCCGAGAAGGCGACCACGGCGATCCCCATCGCCGGAACAATCAGTGCCCGCACCTCCTCGCCCGACATGACCGGCCAGCCCGGGAGAGGAAACCCGGACGGCACCGCGCCGACAACGGCGATGTCATGCCATGAGTGCGCGAACAACGCCATCAACGCCGTGGCCACCGACACCCCGATGAGTGGTCCCGGCACCCGGGGCGCCCACCGGTCCAGCGCGAAGATCAACATGATGATCGCCCCGCTGAGAAGTGCTGTGGGCCAATGCCAGTGCGGAAGTTCGATCGCAAAGGACCGTAGCTGCGCATCCACGGACTGACCCGACACCGGCACGCCCGCCAGCCGACCGAGCTGACTGGACACCATCAAGGCGGCGATTCCGGCCAGATACCCGACGAGCACGGGCCGCGACAGCAGGTTCGCCAGGTAGCCGAGCCTGAGCACCGCGGCGACAAGGCAGATCACGCCGACGAGGACGGCCAACGTCGCGGCGTACGCCGCGTACCGTTCGGGGTTGCCGGCGGCGACAGTCGATCCCAGCACGGCCGCGGTCATCAGCGCCGTGGTGGATTCCGGACCGATCGAAAGATGGCGCGAGGACCCGAGGATCGCGTAGATCACCAGGGGCGGTAACGCCGCCCACAGACCCGCCGACGGCGGTAGTCCGGCCAGGGTGGCGTAGGCGAGGGCCTGCGGCACCAGGTATGCCGACACGGTGAGCCCGGCCAACAGATCCCCGCGCAGCGAGCCCATTTGATACCCGCGGAACTGCACCAAACCCGGCATGACGCGCTGCCCCCATCTGGCGCCGGCCATGATCCTCCTCGGCGTCTGCTCGGACCGCTGCACCACCGTAGGGGATCCGCCGCCGTCCTCAGGTGGGTCGTTGGGCCCTGCGCGCAGTGACGAAAGCCTCCAGTCAGGGGCGCGGGCGGGAGTCTACCGTCGTTACGGGTATCCCGGACGAACGGCATCTGAGGAGTGGACATGACAGCACATAACGGCATCGTCGTCGGGGTGGACGGTTCCCCGGACTCCGAGAATGCCGTCGTGTGGGCCGCTCGGGAAGCGATCATGCGCGACGTGCCCCTCACGCTGGCACACATCAGACCCAGTGCGCGGACCTATACCTGGTACGAGCTGTCCATCTCCGAGGAATTGGAGAAGATCTCCGTCCAGCGCGGTGCCGAGATCCTGGACAACGCACGGGCGGTCGCCGAACGCGCGGTGGCCGGCCAGGGTGTGCTCAGCCTGCGCGAGCACACCGACGAGGGCAACGCCGTGTGGCTGATGACCGATCTGTCCAAGGACGCCCGGATGCTGGTGGTCGGCAGTCGCGGGCTCGGCCGGGTGGGACGCGTCCTGCTGGGCTCGGTCAGCGCGTCGCTGATCCGCCACGCGCACTGCCCGGTCGCGGTCATCCATCCCAGGGAAGAGCAGCCGTCCGCGCAGGCCCCCGTCGTGGTCGGCGTCGACGGGTCATCCGCCTCCGAGGCCGCCGTGGCGGTGGCCTTCGACGAGGCGTCGTGGCGCGGGGTGGATTTGGTCGCGGTGCACGCGTGGAGCGACTTCGTCATCGACCTCTACCCCGCCGACGAATGGACGGTGTTCGAGCCGCAGGCCCAGGAGGTGCTGTCCGAACGGCTGGCCGGCTGGCAGGAGCGCTATCCCGACGTCACCGTGCGACGGGTGGTGGTACGCGACCGGCCGGACCGGCAACTCCTCCAGCAGGCCGCTTCGGCCCAACTCGTGGTCGTCGGCAGTCACGGCCGCGGCGGCTTCACCGGCATGTTGCTCGGATCGATCAGCCGCACGGTAGCCGAATCGGCCGATGTGCCGGTGATCGTCGCGCGCCCCGAGTAGGCGGCCCGGCGTCCAGGCGGACCGGTCCACACCGGATGCGGACCCTGATATCCGCTGGACCGGCGGCGCATACTGGTAGCGATGCCCGGATCCGATCAACCTCGCCTGCCCGCCATCCTCACCGTGGACGATGATCCCGCGGTCTCGCGCGCCGTCGCGCGCGATCTGCGCCGCCACTACGGGGAGCGCTATCGCATCATCCGCGCCGAGTCCGGCGCCGACGCCATCGATGCGCTCAAGGAACTCAAGCTGCGCGGTGACACCGTCGCGGTGCTGGTCGCCGACTACCGGATGCCGCAGATGAGCGGTATCGAGTTCCTGGAGAAGGCGATGGACGTCTTCCCGCTGGCGCGCCGGGTGCTGCTGACCGCCTACGCCGACACCACCGCCGCCATCGACGCCATCAACGTCGTCGACCTCGACCACTATCTGCTCAAGCCGTGGGATCCGCCGGAGGAGAAGCTCTACCCCGTCATCGACGGGCTGCTGGAGGAATGGCGCGCCGTCGGCGACCGGGGCATGCCCTACACCAAGGTCATCGGGCACCGGTACAACGACCGGTCCTGGGAGGTCCGGCAGTTCCTGGCGCGAAACCAGTACTCGTTCCGCAGTGTGAACGCCGACGAACCCAAGGGTGCGCAACTGCTCGAAGCCGCCGGCCTCGACGACAGCCGGCTGCCCGTCGTCATCACCGAAAAGGGCGAGAAGCTGGTCGCCCCGACCGACGCCGAACTGGCCGCGCTGCTCGGGCTGTCCACCAGCCCGCAGCTTCAGATGTACGATCTCGCCGTCATCGGCGGCGGGCCCGCCGGGCTCGCCGCCGCGGTGTACGGCGCCTCCGAGGGTCTGAAGACCGTGCTGATCGAGAAGGCCACCACCGGCGGGCAGGCCGGGCGCAGCTCGAAGATCGAGAACTATCTCGGCTTCGAGAACGGGGTCGGCGGCGCCGCGCTGACCACGACGGCGCGCCGGCAGGCCGAGCGCTTCGGCGCCGAGGTGATCACCACCCAGGAGGCGGGCCAACTGCTGGCCGGCGGGATCGGCGCAGCGCACACCATCCACCTCAACGACGACGCAACCATCGGGGCGCGGGCGGTCATCATCGCCACCGGGGTGGACTACCGACAGCTCGAGATCGCCGGCTGCTGGAACGATCCCAGCAATCCCGAGGACCACTACATCGGGCGCGGCGTCTACTACGGCGCCTCGGTCTCGGACAACGCCGAGTGCGCCGGTGAGGACGTCTTCATCGTGGGCGGCGCCAACTCGGCGGGCCAGGCCGCGATGTACATGTCGCAGACCGCGAAGTCCGTGACCATGCTGATCCGTGGGCAGTCCATCGAGGCCGGGATGTCGCAGTACCTGGTGGACCGGATCATGGCGACCCCGAACATCACCGTCAAGACCTGCACCGAGGTCGTCGGCACCACCGCTTCCGACGTGGTCGGCACAGCCTCCGCGGACCCCCACCTGGCCGGGCTGACCCTGCTGGACAAGCGGACCGGGGAGACCGAATCGGTGCGCTGCGACCGGATGTGTTGCTTCATCGGGGCCCTGCCGCGCACCCAGTGGCTGGAGGAAGCGGGAATAGCCCGCGACGATCACGGCTTCATCTTGTCGGGGCCCGATCTGCGCGACAAGGTCGGGTGGACGCTGGACCGTCCGCCCCATCACCTGGAAACCAGCGTTCCGGGGGTGTTCGTCGCCGGGGACGTTCGCTCGCAGTCGGCCAAGCGGGTGGCCGCCGCCGTCGGTGAGGGGTCGATGGCGGTCATGTTGGTGCACAGGTACCTGGCCGAGACCTAGAAACGACGCGACCTAGGCGAAAGAGGGACAGATGAGTTCCGGTAACGATGAGCAGTGCATCCGCGACGAGCTGCGGACGCTGTTCCTGTTCGAGCACCTCGCCGACGAGCAGCTGGACATCCTCTGCGAGGCCGGGCACATCGAGACGTTCCCGGCCGGCCCGCTATGTCAGGAGGGCGAACCGGCCACCTGCTTCTACGTCATGATCGACGGTGAGCTGATCATGTCGAAGCGCTCCGGCGGCGTGGACATCCAGACCAACCGGACCTCGCAGCGCGGCGTCTACTTCGGCGCCTGGTCGGCCTACATCCCCGGTGAGGAACAGAGCTATCAGGCCTCGGTGCGGTTGACCCGGCCGTCCCGCTGCTTCGTGCTGGACGCCAAGGACTTCGCCGATTTCATGCGCAACCAGTTCCCGATGGCTGTGCACCTGCTGGAAGGGCATCTGGTCGGCGGCCGCCGGCAGAGCCAGATCATCGGGCAGCGGGAGAAGCTGCTGGCCTTGGGCACCATCACCGCCGGGCTCACCCATCAACTCAACAACCCGGCCGCCGCGACCGCCCGGGCGGTGGCCGATCTGCGCGAGACCGTCGGCAAGATGCGGCACAAGCTGGCCATGCTGGCCGACGGGAAGTTCTCCCCCGAGGGGATGTGCGTGCTGATCCGGATCCAGGACGACGTCGCCGAGCAGGTGGCCAAGAACCGCGATGTGGAACTCACCGCGCTGGAGGCCTCCGACCGGGAGGACGCGATCGGGGACTGGCTGGAGGAGCACGGCATCGCGTTGGCCTGGGACTACGCGCCGACGTTCGTCGAGGCCGGCCTGGACACCGACTGGCTGGAGAAGGTGCTCACCTCGGTGGACGAGGTCGACGCGACGGCGTCGTTGCAGAGCGCCATCGGCTGGCTGAAGTACACCATCGACAACGAACTGCGGATGAACGAGATCGCCGAGGCCAGCAAGCGGATCTCGGCCCTGCTGGCCGGCGCCAAGCAGTACTCACAGATGGACCGCGGCAGCTACGGCAGCGCCGATGTGCACGAACTGCTGCGCAGCACGATCATGATGTTCGGCGACAAGATCGGCGGTCCCGGCAAGGGCAAACCGGTGTCCATCGTCAAGGAGCTGGACAAGACACTGCCCGAATTGCAGTGCTACCCAGGTGATCTGAACCAGGTTTGGACCAACATCATCGACAACGCGATCCAGGCGATGGACGGCGAGGGCACGCTGACGCTGCGCACCTCCCGCGAGAGCGAGCAGATGATCCGGGTGGAGATCTGCGATGACGGCCCTGGCATCCCCGAGGAGATCATCGACCGGATCTTCACCCCGTTCTTCACCACCAAACCCTTCGGTGAGGGCACCGGGCTCGGCCTGGACCTGGCGTGGCGGATCGTGGTGGAAAAGCACGGCGGCAACATCTCGGTGCAGTCCAGGCCCGGCGACACCCGGTTTGCGGTCTGCCTGCCGTTGATCGCGCCGGCCCCGGTCACCCCGACCCCGGGCGAACTCGCGGCCGCCGGCACCGAGTGATTCGGATCGGCGCGCACGAAACGGAATGCGCGCCGAGTCGGCGTCGTTGACGCGAACATGACGAAACCAGACTTGGGCACGTTCGGCGTCTTCGGCTTCTACGGTCAGTGGCAGCGGCTGTCGAAGGAACAACTCCGCGACATCGAGGCGCTCGGCTATGGAGCGCTGTGGGCCGGCGGTTCCCCGCCCGCCGAGCTGGACTGGGTCGAACCGATCCTGGCCGCCACCGATTCGCTGAAGGTGGCCACCGGCATCGTGAACATCTGGACCGCGGCCGCCGGACCGGTCGCCGAATCGTTCCACCGCATCGACCAGCAGTATCCGGGCCGCTTCGTGCTCGGGATCGGCGTCGGCCATCCCGAGGCGCAGACCGAGTACCAGAAGCCCTACGACGCGCTCACCGACTACCTCGAGGCCCTGGCCGCGCACGATGTGCCCAAGGACCAGGTGGTGGTCGCCGCGCTGGGCCCGCAGGTGCTCAAGCTCTCTGCCCGCCGCAGCGCGGGCGCCCACCCCTACCTGACCACCCCGGAGCACACCGCCACCGCCCGCGAGCTGATCGGCCCGGACGCATTCCTGGCGCCCGAGCACAAGGTGGTCCCCACCACCGACGCCGAGGCGGCCCGGGCCGTCGGCCGCAAGGCACTCGAGGTGTACCTGAACCTCGCCAACTACCTGAACAACTGGAAACGGCTGGGGTTCAGCGACGAGGACGTGGCCAAACCGGGCAGCGATGCGCTGGTGGACGCCGTGGTGGCGTACGGCAGCACCGAGGCGATCGCCGCGCGGCTGCGCGAACATATCGCCGCGGGCGCCGATCACGTTCCGGTTCAGGTTCTGACGGGTACAGACAAGCTGGTACCGGTGCTGGCCGACCTGGCCGGGCCGCTCGGCCTGCAGTAGACGAATTCGGACGTAAGGACGCACATGACTGACGCTGTCTCGCTCAAACCCGACCTCGGCCGCTACGGCGTCTGGACATTCGGAGTCCCCAAGCCGGAACAGGCCGCCGAGATCGAGCGGCTCGGCTACGGCGCGCTCTGGGTCGGCGGCTCGCCGGCCGGTGATCTCAACTTCGTCGAACCGCTGCTGGAGGCCACCGAGAACCTGCAGGTCGCCACCGGCATCATCAACGTGTGGACGGCCGAGGCCGAACAGGTCGCCGAGGCTTACCACCGGGTGGAAAAAGCGTTCCCGGGCCGTTTCCTGCTCGGGATCGGGATCGGTCACCCCGAGCACACCGAGGAGTACCGCAAGCCGTACGACGTGCTGGTCGAGTACCTCGATGTGCTCGACGCGCAGAAGGTGCCGACCAGCCGGCGGGTGGTGGCCGCGCTCGGTCCCAAGGTGCTCAAGCTGGCGGCCGCCCGCAGTGCCGGCGCCCACCCGTACCTGACCACCCCCGAACACACCGGGCAGGCGCGCAACCTGGTCGGCAACACGGTGTTCCTGGCGCCCGAGCACAAAGTGGTGCTCACCGACGCCTCCCCGGACAGCGTCGAGCAGGCCCGCGCGGTGGGCCGCGACACCGTGGACTTCTACCTGAATCTGAGCAACTACCTGAACAACTGGCGACGGCTCGGGTTCACCGAGGAGGACATCGCCAAGCCCGGCAGCGACCGGCTGATCGATGCGGTGGTGGCGCACGGCGGCGCCTCGGCGATCGCGGCTCGGCTGCACGAGCATCTAGACGCCGGCGCCGATCACGTGGCCATCCAGGTGCTGGGCGGCTGGGACAAGCTGATCCCGACGCTGACCGAACTGGCCGGACCGCTGGGTCTGCGGGGGTAGCCCACTAGGGTTGTTCCCATGCGCCTGCTGGTCACCGGCGGCGCCGGGTTCATCGGCGCCAACTTCGTGCACCTGACGCTGCGCGAACGTCCGGACGTCGAGATCACCGTGCTCGACGCGTTCACCTACGCCGGCAGCCGGGAATCGCTGGCGCCGGTGGCCGACCGGATCCGGTTGGTCACCGGGGACGTCACCGACGGACCGCTGGTCGACGCGCTGGTGGGGGCGACGGACGCGGTGGTGCACTTCGCCGCCGAGACCCACGTCGACAACGCGCTGGCCGACCCGGCGCCGTTCCTGCACTCCAATGTGATCGGCACCTTCACGGTGCTGGAGGCGGTGCGCCGGCACGGCACCCGGCTGCACCACGTCTCGACCGACGAGGTGTACGGCGATCTCGCGCTCGACGATCCGGCCCGGTTCACCGAAGCCACCCCGTACAACCCGTCGAGCCCGTACTCGTCGACCAAGGCGTCGGCCGATCTGCTGGTGCGGGCCTGGGTGCGCTCCTTTCACGTGCGGGCGACGATCTCCAACTGCTCCAACAACTATGGGCCCTACCAGCACGTGGAGAAGTTCATCCCGCGCCAGATCACCAATCTGCTGACCGGGCGGCGGGCGAAACTGTACGGGGCCGGGGCGAATGTGCGGGACTGGATCCACGTCGACGATCACAATGCGGCGGTGTGGCGGATCCTGACCGACGGGCAGATCGGGCGCACCTACCTGATCGGCGCCGACGGGGAACGCGACAACCTGTCGGTGCTGCGCACCCTGCTGCTGCTGATGGACCGCGACCCGGACGACTTCGATCACGTCACCGACCGCGCCGGTCACGATCTGCGCTACGCGATCGACGCGTCGGTGTTGCGCGACGAACTCGGCTGGCGGCCGGCGCACACCGACTTCGAGACCGGCCTGCGGGCCACCATCGACTGGTATCGGGACAATGAATCCTGGTGGGGGCCTTTGAAGCATGATGTCGAGGCCGAGTACGCGGAGCGTGGACAGTGAGCGCGCGCGAACTCAAGGTGCCCGGGTCCTGGGAGATCACCCCGACCGTGCACACCGATACGCGCGGGCGCTTCTTCGAATGGTTCACCGCGCCCGGGTTCACCGAGATGACCGGGCACCGCTTCGACCTGGCCCAGGCCAACTGCTCGGTATCCGCGGCCGGTGTGCTGCGCGGGGTGCACTTCGCGCAGTTGCCGCCGAGTCAGGCCAAGTACGTCACCTGCCTGCGCGGGTCGGTGTACGACGTGGTGGTCGACATCCGGGTCGGCTCCCCCACCTTCGGCCAGTGGGACGCCGTGCTGCTCGACGAGCACACCCACAAATCGGTGTACCTGTCCGAGGGACTCGGGCATGCTTTCCTTGCGCTGGAAGACAATTCGACGGTGATGTACCTGTGCTCGACGGGTTACGCACCGCAGCGCGAACACACCATCCTGGCCACCTCGCTGGGGATCGAGTGGCCGGAAGGACATACCCCGCTGCTGTCCGAGCGCGATGCGGCCGCACCCACCCTCGACGAGGTGCGGGCCGCCGGCCTGCTGCCGACGTGGGCCGACAGTCAGGCCTACGTGGAGGGTCTGCGCACCGGGCATCCCGGGCAGTGACCCACCGCGGGTGAACAAGATCGCCTATCTGTAGCCCGATTTCATATCCGGGCTCACAGCCGACCCCTTTCCCGACCGTCCTCACAACCGCCCCTTGCCAAACCCACGCCCCAATTACTAGGATATGCAAGTATCTCGGCTGTCCGCCGGACTTTTAAATCTGCACACCTTTGGACGGATGTCATGACCACACAGATTCCGCACTTCATCGACGGCCAGCGCAGCAACCTGGCCTCCACCCGCACCGCCGATGTGCTCAACCCCAGCACCGGCGAGGTCCAGGCCCAGGTATTGCTGGCCAGCAAGGCCGACGTCGACACCGCCGTCGCCTCCGCCGTCGAGGCACAGAAGGTCTGGGCCGCGTTCAACCCGCAGCGCCGCGCCCGGGTCTTCATGAAGTTCATCGACCTGGTCAACCAGAACTCCCAGGAGCTGGCCGAGCTGCTGTCCATCGAACACGGCAAGACCGTCGCCGACTCGCTGGGCGACATCCAGCGCGGCATCGAGGTCATCGAGTTCGCCATCGGCATCCCGCACCTGCTCAAGGGTGAGTTCACCGAGGGCGCCGGCACCGGCATCGACGTCTACTCGATCCGCCAGCCGCTCGGCGTCGTCGCCGGCATCACCCCGTTCAACTTCCCGGCGATGATCCCGCTGTGGAAGGCCGGCCCGGCCCTGGCGTGCGGAAACGCCTTCATCCTCAAGCCTTCTGAGCGCGACCCCTCGGTGCCGCTGCGGCTGGCCGAGCTGTTCATCGAGGCCGGCCTGCCCGCCGGCGTGTTCCAGGTGGTGCAGGGCGACAAGGAGTCCGTCGACGCCATCCTGACCCATCCCGACATCCAGGCCGTCGGGTTCGTCGGCAGCTCCGACATCGCGCAGTACATCTACTCCACCGCGGCCGCGCACGGGAAGCGTTCGCAGTGCTTCGGTGGCGCCAAGAACCACATGATCATCCTGCCCGACGCCGACCTCGACCAGGCCGTCGATGCGCTGATCGGCGCCGGCTACGGCAGCGCCGGTGAGCGCTGCATGGCCATCAGCGTCGCGGTGCCGGTGGGCAAGGAAACTGCGGACCGCCTGCGCGCCAAGCTCGTCGAGCGGGTCAAGGAGCTCCGCGTCGGGCACAGCCTGGATCCCAAGGCCGACTACGGACCGCTGGTCACCGGTGCCGCCCTCGAGCGGGTCCGCGACTACATCAACCAGGGTGTCGAGTCCGGCGCCGAGATCGTGGTCGACGGCCGCGAACGCGCCACCGACGAACTCACCTTCGACGATCAGAGCCTGGAAGGCGGCTACTTCATCGGCCCCACCCTGTTCGATCACGTCACCACCGACATGTCGATCTACACCGACGAGATCTTCGGGCCCGTCCTGTGCATCGTGCGCGCCGAGGATTACGAAGAGGCGTTGAGCCTGCCCACCAAGCACGAGTACGGCAACGGCGTGGCGATCTTCACCCGCGACGGTGACGCCGCCCGCGACTTCGTCTCCCGCGTCCAGGTCGGCATGGTCGGCGTCAACGTGCCGATCCCGGTCCCGGTGGCGTATCACACCTTCGGCGGCTGGAAGCGCTCCGGATTCGGCGATCTCAACCAGCACGGCCCGGCCTCGATCCAGTTCTACACCAAGGTCAAGACCGTCACCGAGCGTTGGCCCTCCGGCATCAAGGATGGCGCCGAGTTCGTCATCCCGACCATGAAGTAGCAGAGAAATGTTCGAACTCGACGACGACGAACGCGTCATCACCGAAACGGCTGCCGCGTTCGCCGCCAAACGTCTTGCGCCGCACGCCCTGGAATGGGACGAGACCAAGCACTTCCCCACCGACGTGCTGCGCGAGGCGGGCGAACTGGGCATGGGTGCCATCTACTGCGGTGAGGATGTAGGCGGCAGCGGGTTGCGCCGCATCGACGCCGTGCGCATCTTCGAGGAACTGTCCGCCGCCGATCCGGCGCTGGCCTCGTTCATCTCGATCCACAACATGTGCGCCTGGATGGTCGACAGCTACGGCAGCCAGGAGCAGCGCAAGACCTGGATTCCTCGGCTGGCGAGCATGGAGTCGCTCGCGAGCTACTGCCTCACCGAACCCGGCGCGGGCTCGGACGCGTCGGCGGTGCGGACCCGCGCGGTCCGCGACGGTGACGAGTGGGTGCTCGACGGCGTCAAGCAGTTCATCTCCGGGGCCGGGGTCTCCGACATCTACCTGGTGATCGCCCGCACCGGCGCCGACGGACCCAAGGGCCTGTCCGCGTTCCTGGTCGAAAAGGACACGCCGGGACTGAGTTTCGGGACCAACGAAGCCAAGATGGGTTGGAATACCCAGCCCACCGCGCAGGTCATCATGGAGGGCGCCCGGGTGCCCGCCGATGCGATGCTCGGCGGACTCGAGGGTGAGGGTGCCGGTTTCGGGATCGCGATGAACGGGCTCAACGGCGGCCGCATCAATATCGCGGCCGCATCGCTGGGCGGGGCGCGGACAGCCTTCGAGAAGGCGGCCGGCTACGTGCGGGACCGGCAGGCCTTCGGCGGCGCGCTGATCGACGAACCCACCATCCGGTTCACCCTGGCCGATATGGCCACGGCCCTGGAGACATCGCGAATGATGTTGTGGCGGGCGGCATCCGCACTCGACGCCGGGTCCCCGGACAAGGTCGAACTGTGCGCCATGGCCAAACGCTATGTCACCGACGCCTGCTTCGATGTCGCCGACTCCGCACTGCAGCTGCACGGCGGGTACGGCTATCTCAAGGAGTACGGAGTGGAGAAGATCGTCCGCGACCTGCGGGTGCATCGGATCCTGGAGGGCACCAACGAAATCATGCGTGTGGTCATCGGCCGGGCAGAAGCCGCCCGGGCCCGGGCCGCCGGATAGGAAGGTCGCGCAAAAGAATGAGCACTGAGATGAGCACCGTCGCTTTTCTGGGACTCGGCAACATGGGCGGCCCGATGGCCGCCAACCTGCTGGCCGCCGGACATGCCGTGCAGGGCTTCGACCCGGTCCCCGCGGCCAAGGAGGCGGCGAAGGCGAACGGCGCCACCGTGTTCGACAGTGGTGCCGAGGCCGTCGCGGGCGCCGATGTCGTCATCACCATGCTGCCCAACGGCGCGCTGGTGAAGAGCTGCTACGCCGAAATCCTGCCGGTGGCCGCCCCGGGCACGTTGTTCATCGACAGCTCCACCATCTCCGTCGATGACGCCCGCGAGGTGCACAAGCAGGCCGCCGAGCACGGGTTCGCCCAGCTCGACGCGCCGGTGTCCGGCGGGGTCAAGGGTGCGGTGGCCGGCACCCTGGCGTTCATGGTCGGCGGCGAGGACGAGGCCGTTGAGCGGGGTCGCCCGATCCTGGAGGCCATGGCGGGCAAGATCATCCACTGCGGCGCCTCCGGCGCCGGCCAGGCCGCCAAGGTGTGCAACAACATGGTGCTCGCGGTGCAGCAGATCGCCATCGGCGAGGCGTTCGTGCTCGCCGAGAAGCTCGGGCTGGACAAGCAGTCGCTGTTCGACGTCATCACCGGCGCCACCGGCAACTGTTGGTCGGTGCACACCAACTGCCCGGTCCCCGGCCCGGTACCGACCTCCCCGGCGAACAACGATTTCAAGCCCGGGTTCGCGACGGCGCTGATGAGCAAGGATCTGGGGTTGGCGATGGCCGCCGTGCAGTCCAGCGGATCAGCGGCCCCGCTGGGCAGCCATGCCGCCGAGATCTACACGCAGTTCATCGGTGCCGACGAGGCCAACGCCGGTAAGGACTTCAGCGCGGTCATCGAGCACATCCGCAAGGGATAGCCGCTAAGCGGCTGACGGGCTGTGCTGGTCCCACCAGCGGGCGTGTAGACGCCGACAGTTCGCCAGCCGCAGCGGGTCCGCCACCCCGGCATATCCGGCCCGCACCGCGGCCGCCGGCCGGTTGCCACCCGCGGCGCTGTCGATGAGCACGGTGGCCAGTCCGGTCGCGTTCGCGGCGCGCAGCCCGGCCGGTGAACCGGTGATCGCGAGCGCGTCGTGCGCGGCCACCCCGAGTTCGGCCAATGCGTGGCCGAACATATCGGTGCCGACCAGGTCGTCGGCGGTCACCACGGATTCCACCAGACCGTCCCCGACGAGCTGGCGGACCAGCGGCTCGGCCCAGCTGCGCCGCCCGTTGGTCACCACGCTGACCGGGATGTGCGCGACGAAGGCATCCATCACGAGGTCGTACAGACCCGGCCGCGGGGCCACCCCGGCGTCCAGGATCATCTCCTCGAACATCATCTCCTTGGTCGCGCAGATCTCGTCGACCAGCATGTTGACCAGCACGTCGCATTCCGTGCCGACACAGCGTTTCCGCAGTTCGGCGGTGACCCGCTGGCGTTCGTCGGGCAGGGCCAGCAGCCGGCGGTAGCGTTCGACGCTCCACTGCAGGGACAGCCCGAGCGCGGCGAAGGCCGCGTTGTAGACCACCCGGTGCCCGTCGAGATCCATATCCGCGAGTGCGTCGAGGTCGAAGATCACCGCGCGCAGCGGGTAGGCCGCCGGGTCGTCGGGTTCGTCGCCGAGCCACCAGAACTGGCCGACGGTGGGACGCGCGTTCTTCTCATGCGTGGACACCCCCTCAGAGTGGTCCACATCACATCCTCGCCGCGTCCCCCGCTAGGGGGATTGGGCAGGCCAGGTTGGTGCGGCCAAGTTCGGCAGCGGCACGGGTCTGCACCTCTAAGGTGATGCCATGGCGCCCTCCAGCCCGTTGCGTCTTGTGCTGGTCGATGACCACGAGATGGTCATCGAGGGCCTCAAGGCCATGCTGACCACCTTCGATGACCGGGTCCAGGTGGTCGGTCAGGCCATCGGTGCCGAACAGGCCGTCGAGGTGGTGACCGCGCTGGCACCCGACATCGTGCTCTGCGATGTGCGCATGCAGGGCTCCAGCGGGCTGGACCTGTGCCTGACGCTGCGCGAGCGCGACCCCGACCGCAAGGTGGTCATGCTGTCCGTCTACGACGACGAGCAGTACCTGTTCCAGGCGCTGCGGGTCGGGGCCTCGGGGTATTTGCTCAAGAGCATCAGCAGCGACGAGCTGGTCCGCCAGCTGGAGTTCGTGCACCGCGGGCAGACCGCCATCGACCCGGGCATGGCCGCCCGGGCCGCCGACACCGCGGCCCGCCTGCAGCGCGACGAGTTCTGGCCCGGGGTCCGCCAGGGCCTCACCCAGCGCGAGAGTGAGATCCTGTCCTACGTGGTCAGCGGGCTTTCCAACCGCGGTATCGCCAACAAGCTGGTGATCGGCGACGAGACCGTCAAGACCCATCTGAGCTCCATCTACCGCAAGCTCGGGGTCAGCGACCGCACCGGCGCCGTGGCCACCGCGCTGCGCGAGGGCATCTACAGATGAGCCGCGCCAAGCCACCCGCCCGGGGGCAGGTCCTCACCGCCGACCGCGAACTGACCCTGCTGCGCGAGCTCATCGAGGCCGCCTCCCGCGGCCCGGGGGTGGAACCGCTGGCCGCCGCGGCCGCCCGGATGATCACCGACGCCACCGGCACCGACGTCTGCTTCGTGCACGTCCTCGACGACACCGACCGGTCGCTGACCCTGACCGGCGCCACCCCGCCGTTCGACTCCGAGGTCGGCAAGATCCGGCTGCCGCTGGGCCGCGGCATCTCCGGCTGGGTGGCCGACAACCGGCAGCCCGTGGTGATCGGCCACGACAAGGAATCCGACCCGCGCTACCTGCCGTTCGAATCGCTGCGCGGTTCCGATTTCACCTCGATGGTCTCGGTGCCGATGGAGACCGACCCGGGCGGGCTGGTCGGGGTGCTCAACGTGCACACCGTGCACCGCCGCGAGTTCACCGACCGCGATGTGGAACTGCTGCTGGTGATCGGGCGGCTGATCGCCGGGGCGCTGCACCAGGCCCGGCTGCACCGCCAGCTGGTGGCCCGCGAACGCGCCCACGAGAACTTCGTCGAGCAGGTCATCCAGGCCCAGGAACTGGAACGCCGGCGCCTGGCCGGCGACATCCACGACGGTATCTCCCAGCGGTTGGTCACCCTGTCGTACTGGTTGGACGCGGCCGCCCGGGCGGTCGCCGCCGACGATGCCGGCCGGCCGGCGGAGCTCGCGGTCGACCACCTGGCCAAGGCCCGCGAGTTGGTGGACCTGACGCTGCAGGAGGCCCGCGCGGCGATCAGCGGCCTGCGCCCGCCGGTGCTCGACGATCTGGGCCTGGCCGGCGGGCTGGCCAGCCTGGCCCGGTCCATCCCCGAGCCCGGCATCGAGATCGACCTGGCCCAGGAGCGGCTGCCCGATCACATCGAACTGGCGCTGTACCGGATCGCCCAGGAGTGCCTGCAGAACGTCGTCAAACACGCCCGGGCCAGCCGCGCCCGGCTGACCTTCGCGGTGCTGCGCGACGGGGACACCGAATCGGCCCGCCTGGAGATCGTGGACGACGGCGTCGGCTTCGACACCTTCGAACACCCGTTGGGCAGCGACGAGATGGGCGGCTACGGGCTGCTGTCGATGGCCGAACGCGCCGAGATCGTCGGCGGGCGGCTGCACATCCGGTCCCGTCCCGACGCCGGGACCGCGGTCACCGCCACCATCCCGCTGCCCGGTTCCTGAGGATCAGAAGTCGCCGGCGTTGCGGCGCAGCGTCTCGATCGAGGTGGCCAGCGCCCGGGACTGCTCGGCGGAGATACCGATGTCGGCGAAGACCTCCTTGTTCAGGGTCTCGGTGGCGTCCTCGACGGTGGACCGGCCCAGCTCGGTGAGGCGCACCAGGGTGGTGCGCCCGTCGGTCGGGTGCGGCAACCGCTCCACCAGGCCGTCGCTCTCCAGCCGCCGGATGGCGTGCGTGACGCTGGTGACGTGCACCTGCAGCCGGTCCGACGCCTTGGTGATGGGCAGTTCACCGTTGGCGGTGAACGCCAGCAGGCGCAGCAGTTCGAATCGGGAGAAGCTCAGGTCGTAGGGCCGCAGCGCATTTTCCACCCGGGCCAGCAGGATCTGGTGGGCCCGCATCACCGACGTGACGGCCACCATGCCGTCGGCGACGTCCCCCCAGCCGGCGCGCTCCCAGTTCGCGCGGGCCAGCGTGATCGGGTCCCGTTTGCCGGAGTCTGAGGGCATGCCCTTTTCATACCATCGCCGCCGCCACCGCCGACAACACCGCGCGGGTGGACTGCTCGGTTCCCACTGTGATCCGCACCCCGCCGTCGGCGTAGGCCCGCACCCGCACCCCGGTGCCGTCGAACACCGCGGGCCAGCTGCGGCGGCCGTGCTCGCCGCCGGGCAGGTAGACGAAGTTGGCCCGGGCGTCGGTGCTGTACACGCCCATCGCCGACAGCCGGGCCCGCAGCCGGCGGCGCTCGCCGGTGATGGTCCGGATACGTTGCCGGAGTTCGCCTTCGGCGCGGTAGCAGGCCGCCGCGGCGACCAGCCCGATCAGCCCGACACCGAACGGCAGCTGCATCGTCCACAGCCGGCCGGCCAGCTCCGGCGCACAGAAGCCGTAGCCGATGCGCAGCCCGGCCAGCCCGTAGGCCTTCGAGAAGGTACGGATGACAACCACATTCGGGAAGCGCGCCAGCAGCCGGCGGGCATCGATCCGCTCGGACGGGGCCAGGAACTCCACGTACGCCTCGTCCAGCAGCACCGTGGTGTCCGGCCCGACCAGAGCCAGGAAGCGTTCGACGTCCTCGGCCGGGTCGATGGTGCCGGTCGGGTTGTGCGGCCGGCACAGCACCACCACCCGCGCGGTCCGGGCCGCCGCGGCCAGCGCGTCCAGATCGTGCCGGCCGTGCACGTCCAGCGGCACCGTCACCGACCGTAATCGGGCCATCTGCGCGAAGATCGGGTACCCGTCGAAGGTGGGGGTGGTCATCACGATGGTGTCCCCCGGCGCGGTGAGCGCGTGCAGCACCTGCAGGATCACCCCGGTCGCGCCGGTGCCGATGATCACCTGATCGGCACCCACCCCGATCCGGGCCGCGACCAGCGCGCGCATCCGCTCCGGCAGGAACTCCGGATAGCGGTTGGCCGCCCCCAGACAGTCGGCCAGCGCCGCCCGCACCGACGGCAGCGGTGGGAACGGGTTCTCGTTGAGCGACAGCGCCAGCGGGTCGACGGCCGCGGGGCAGGCATCGCGCACGTCGAGCAGGCCGTCGGGCATGCTCATCGCCCACCCCACCGGACCGCGGCGGCACCGGCGAAGTCCCCGGCGTGGGCGAAGGCCGCCATCAGCACGGTGTCCCCGGCCGCGACCCGGCCCTCGGCCACGGCCCGGTCCAGGTTGACCGGGATCCCGGCGGCGAACAGATTGCCGCACTCGTCGAAGGTGTCGAGGTGGCGCTCCTTGGGCAGTTCCAAAGCCTCGCGCCAGTTGCGCAGGAACACCCGGTTCGGCTGATTGGTGACCAGCAGATCGATGTCCTTGGGCGGCAATCCGATCCGGTCACACACCGCGTAGCAGACCTCGGGCACCTGACGGTTGCCGCGGGCCAGCACCTTGGTGATCTTGGACTCGGTGAAGCCGATGCAGCCCTCCCCCGGTCCGGCGGCCCACCACTTGCGGGGCGGGTCCACCGCGATGGTCATGTCACCGGCGAACTCGCCGTAGGTGCGGCACTCGACGTCCAGGATCGGGGAACGGTCCGACAGGGCGACCAGGCCGACCGCGGCCCCGTCGCCGGGCACCGAGGCCTGCGCCTTGCGACGGATCGTCGGCTGTTCGAAGATCTGCCCGGCGGCGTTCTGCACCACCGCGATCAGCGCGCTGCTGCCCTCCCCACTCGCCAGCAGGTTGCGGGCGAGTTTGAGCCCGAGCACGAACGCCGCGCAGCCACCGTTGTGCAGGTCCACCACCCAGTTCGGTTTGATGCCCAGCCGGTGCGCCACCGCGCCCCCGCCACCGTAGAACGGCATATCGGGCAGCTGGGTGTGGGTGATCAGCACGTCGACACCGGCCAGCACGTCGGCGCCGTGTCGTTCGATCAGTCCGGCGGCGGCCCGTTCGACCATGTCGGTGGCCGTCTCGTCGGCTCCGACGTGGTGTCGGAACTTCGGTGCCCTAAACATGAGATTGTCTCGCAGATCATCGGATTCGGCGAACTGCGCGTAATGGTCGGCGCCGATCGGGTCGCCCGGCAGATAGGTCGAGACGTCGAGCAGGCTGACCGCGGGCGCGTTCACCGGTGTGCTCCGGTCATCCAGTCCGGGCGGACCGGCAGGCCGTGCCGGTGCCGGTACTCGGCGATCGCCTTGAGGTTGCGCAGTTCCAGTTCGTGACCGGCCCCGAACATGTCCCAGAAGTCCCCCACCCACACCGGCCGCTGCGGGGGCGCGGTCTCGGGGTACGGGTTCTCGTCGTAGAACGGGTGATGGCAGTTGGTCCACAGCACCACCGACCCCGGTGTGTTCAGCACCACCTGGGCGTCGACGACCCGCATCAGGTAGATCATCCACAGGTGGTGGCCCTGGTCCCAGGCGCAGTGGTAGTCGACGGTCATGGCGTCGCGGTGGGCCACGGTGCGGGTGAAGATCTGAGTCTGCGAACCCAATCGGTCATGCGCCAGCCACAGGCCGGGTTCGGAGGTCGGGACGAAACCGCGCAGGCTGTAGGTCCACTCCTCCAGCGACCGGGTGTCGGCGAGGTAGTCGAACAGATCCCCCGGTGGGCAGTCGATGTAGCTGTTGACGGTGCAGTAGGCGCCGAACACCTCGTCGTGCGGGTACACCGACCGCATCATCTCCATGATCACCGGGGTGGCGCTCTCCCGGGGTGAGGTTTCGATGCGGATGAGTCCGTCGATCGGTTCGGCGATATCGTCAAGCGCGGGCAGGGACATGTGTGTGGACCTCCTGGGTGGCGAGAAATGGTGCGAAGGTGGGTATTTCGTCGGGCGAACATTCGATGCTGACCACCGACGGGCCCGAGACCGCCAGCGCCGCCCGCAGGGCCGCGGGCAGATCTTCGGGGTCGGTGACGTCGACCGAGGGCAGATCGGGGAACATGGCCGCCAACCCGGCGCCGAGCCGGCTGGCGGTGAACCGGTTGTAGCTGTAGCCGCCGCCGTAGAACAGTTGTTCCCGGGTGACGCACATGGCGTGGGCGTTGTTGTTGAACAGCACCACGGTCACCGGCAGTCGGTACTGGATCGCGGTGTGCAGTTCGAGTCCGTGCATGAAGAAGGCCCCGTCCCCGGCGATCACGACGGTGCGCCGGCCGCGGGCGAAGCACATGCCGATGCCGGCGCCGAAGCTGTATCCCATTCCGCCCATGCCCAGCGCCACCAGGAAGCG
Source organism: Mycolicibacterium aurum (assembly GCA_900078775.1). Lineage (GTDB taxonomy): Bacteria > Actinomycetota > Actinomycetes > Mycobacteriales > Mycobacteriaceae > Mycobacterium > Mycobacterium aurum_A. The sequence continues at coordinate 58,254 of LT549889.1, read as the reverse complement.
GCCGTCCCGGCGGGCGGGCAACCGGTGGATCGCGGACGCGCCGCAGTTACCGGCGTCCACCACCACGTCGACGCCGTCGGGTAACGCACCGTCGAGGGCGTCGACGGCGTCGCGGTAGCGGATACCCGGGCCGGAACTCTCCGGTGGATGCAGTTCGGTGTGCGGGATGCGTTCGGGCACAGTGATTCCGGTGGGACGGCCGGTTCCGGCGAGGGCCGCGTTCAGCAGCGCCAGGGAGGACCGGAGATCCTCGGTGTGCACGTGGCTGCTCGGCACGTAGGGAACCGCGGAGCCCAGGGAGAGCACCGGCACGGTGGCCAGGGCCTCGTCCAGGCCGGCGCGGGCGGTCACCGACAGTCGGGTGCCCACCAGCAGGCAGGCCGCGCTGCCGGCGATCATCGCGGCCACGCCGGGATGTCCCATCACTCCGGTGACGCCCAACGCCGAGGAACTGCCGAGGCCCGGGGCGCCGCTGACGTCCTTGGCGTCCGGGACGGTGGCCACCCGCGCCCGCAGGGTCGCGCGCAGCCGGTCCAGTTCGTCGCGGGCATCGTCGCGGGCCACCTGTTCCCCGGCGATGATGGTCACCGGGCCGCGGGCGCTGCGCAGCCGCGCCGCGATCGGGGCCGGGTCACCGAGGTGGCGGCCATTCAGGGGTGGCCGGACGCCCGCAGCCCGGACCGCGCTCTGCGCAATGTCCTTGGGCAGCAGCAGGACCGCGGGTCCCCCGCGCCGGGCGGCGGCCACCGCCTCCGATAGCGCGGCGGCGATGTCGTCGGGTTCCAGGATGCGCCGGCAGTACACCGACACCGCCGCGAACACCGCCGACGCATCCAGTGAACCATTGCGGCCGCTGGTGTCCTGGAAGCTGCCCCGGCCGTCCATGACGCTGGGTGGCTGCCCCACCAGGGCCAGCACCGGCACCCGACTGGCCAGCGATTCCCCAAGGCCGGCAATCAGATTCAGGCATCCGCCACCGGACGTCGCGGCGACCACCCCCAGCGCCGAAGTGGCCCGGCTGTACCCGTCGGCCATCGTGGCGGCGGAGAACTCGTGCTTGGCCAGTACGGCGGTGATGTCGTTGCGCAGGGCCGCGGCGTCGTACAGATCCTCGATGTTGGCGCCGTCGACGCCGAAGATGTGACCGACACCGTGGCGGGCCAACTCCTCGACGATGTGGTCGACCACTCGGTGCGTGCTGACCATTGGCGTACCTGCCTTCCCGTTGTGCAGGTGATACGCGGCGCACGGCGCTCGGGTTCACCCGGTCAGGGAATTCACAGGTTCTTTTCGAGCAGCACCTTGCCGTCATCGGCGGAAACCAGTTGGACGGCAGCGATCTCATGGGCGGGCATGGCGGTATTGCCGCTGGGCAGCGCGGTGGCCCCGGACAGTCCGAGCCACGTCGCGATCTGGGTGCGGCTGCCGTCCCGGCCGACGACCACCATGCCGAGGTTCTGCGCGGCGGCGTCGCGTTGCCCCCAGTCGCCGTAGCTGCAGGCCATGTCGATACGGGTGCCCCAGGCGTAGCTGGACATCGCGATGCTCGCGTTGATCGGTGTCTCGTTGACCTTGCTCATTTCCAGCATGGCCACGGTCTGCTGCGAATTCTGCTGCAGGCCGAAGGTTTCCGGCCGGATCACGGCGACCATACCCAGCACCAGCAGGGCGGCCGCCACACCGAGTGCGGCCGCGGTGACCCACCGGGTGCGTTCCCGTCGCCGGCGCACCCGGTCCAACAACTGCTCGCGCAGCGCCGGACGCAGCGGCGGATCGGCTCCCTGCCCCTCGAGCGCCTCCACATCCTGCAGATCGACCATGGCCAGCAGCGCGGGCATGCCGGTGAGTTCGGCGACCGCGGTCGCGCAGCGCAGACAGCCCTGCAGATGCGCTTCGAACTCCCGGCGTTCGGACGGCGACAGCGCGCCCAGCACGTAGCTCGCGTCCCAGGTGAGGTACCGGTCGACCGGTTCACCGACGGCGGATCGCTGCGGGCCGGTCATCGGGTCACTCCCATCTCCTGCAGGCTCAACCGCAGCGCGCGCACCGCATAGTGCAATCGCGATTTCACGGTGCCCTCGGCAATGCCGAGATCGTCGGCGATCTGCGCGGTACTCCAGCCCTGGTAGTACGCGCGCCGGATCACCGCGCGGTGGTCGGGGGACAAATCACTCAATGCGGTACTGATCAATAGTCGGTCCAACGCCGTATCCACTTCGTCGGGGCCGGCGGCGGCTGCGCCGGCGACCGTTTCGACATCGGGCGTGCCGGTCTCGTTGCGGAACCGTGCGCTGCGACGGTCGTCGATGACCAGATTACGCGCCACGGTGAACAGCCACGCCCGCGCCGACCGGTCCGGGTCGGCGGCTACTTCCGGGTGGCGCCAGGCGCGCAACAGTGTCTCTTGCACAACGTCTTCCGCTCGGGCGGCATCCCCGGTCAACCGCAGGGCATATCGCCACAGGGCGCCTGCGTGTTCGTCGTAGAGAACCCGCATCATCGCGGCCTCCGGATCGTCCACTCCAACCTCCGTCCCCTGACACGACGTGAGTGGTGATCGAGTTCAACCGGGCTTGCGCTTCAGCAGACTGGCGTCGGCGAACGGCCCGGTTCGCCCCAGCGTAGGTCGACACTGCCGGGCGCAGGCTGGGGACGAGCTGTGCGTTTCCCGAGAGCCGTGCGGCCGGCGCGCCGGAGTGAGCCGGGGCGCCGGGAAGGGACGGAGGCGGTGATGGTCCCGGTCGAGGGACCGGGCCCCGGAGTCCTAGAGCGTCAGGATGCGCGGGCCGTTCTCGGTGACGGCGACGGTGTGCTCCCAGTGCGCGGCCCGCGAACCGTCGGTGGTGACGACGGTCCAGTCGTCGTCGAGCACCTTGGTGTTGGTGGTGCCCAGCGTCAGCATCGGTTCGATGGCCAGCACCGAACCGACTTCCAGGTACGGTCCGCGGCCGGGAGCGCCCTCGTTGGGCAGGAACGGGTCCATGTGCATCTCACGGCCGATGCCGTGCCCGCCGTAGCCTTCGACGATGCCGTACTTGCGGCCGTGGCGAGCCTCGGCCCCGCGCGTGCCCACCTCGATGGCGTGCGAGACGTCGGTCAGCCGGTTGCCGGGCAGCATCGCGGCGATGCCCGCCTCCATGGAGATGCGGGTGGCCTCGGACAGCATGTCGTCGGCCGGTATCAGGGTGCCGACCCCGAAGGTGACGGCGGAGTCGCCGTGCCAGTCGTCCAGGATGGCCCCGCAGTCGATGGAGATCAGATCGCCCTCGACCAGCACCTCGGTGTCGGACGGGATGCCGTGCACCACCCGGTCGTTGACCGAGGCGCAGACCGTGGCCGGGAAGCCGTGGTAGCCGAGGAAGGACGGCACACCGCCGCCGTCGCGGATCACCGCCTCGGCGATCTTGTCGAGCTCACCGGTCGAGACGCCGGGCGCGGCGGCCGCGCGGACCGCCTTCAGCGCCGCCGCGACCAATGCGCCGGCGGCGGCCATCGCGTCCAACTCGCCGGGGCTGCGACGGGGGACGACCTTACGGCGTAAGCCGGGCACGTTGATCATGGCTGGCCGATCTGTCTGGGAGTTACTTGCCGAGCGCGGCCAGCGCCCGGGCGAACACGTCGTCCAGCGAGCCGACGGCCTCTACGGTCTTGAGCTCACCGGCGTAGTAGTCCAGCAGCGGGGCGGTCTCGTCGTTGTAGACCTTCATCCGGTTGCGGATGATCTCCTCGGTGTCGTCGGCGCGGCCGCGGCCCTTGAGGCGTTCGAGCAGTTCGTCCTCGGACACCCGGAACTCCAGCACGGCGTCGAGCTTCAGCCCGCGCTTGGCCAGCATGTCCTTGAGCGCCTCGGCCTGCTCCACCGACCGCGGGAAGCCGTCGAGGATGAAGCCGTCCTTGGCGTCGTCGTGGTCGATGCGGTCGTCGACGAGCGCATTGGTCAGCGAGGCCGGGACCAGGTCGCCGGCGTCCAGGTACTTCTTGGCTTCGATACCGAGCGGGGTGCCCGCGCCGATGTTGTGGCGGAACAGGTCACCGGTGGAGATCTGCGGGATGCCGAGCTGCGCGGCGAGCTTCTCCGCCTGGGTTCCTTTGCCGGCACCGGGAGGTCCGAGTAAAACGATTCTCATTCAGGGGAACCCTCTCTCACTTCAAAAATCCCTCGTAGTTGCGCTGCATGAGCTGGCTCTCGATCTGTTTGACGGTGTCCAACCCCACGCCGATCATGATCAGCACCGCGACGCCGCCGAACGGCAGGTTCTGCAGGGTGGCGCCACCGCTGCCGGCCTGCAGGACCACGTTCGGGAGAACCGCGATCACACCGAGGTAGATGGAGCCCGGCAGGGTGATGCGGCTCAGCACGAACCGCAGATAGTCGGCGGTGGGCTTACCGGGCCGGATGCCCGGGATGAATCCGCCGAACTTCTTCATCTCGTCGGCCCGCTCTTCGGGGTTGAACGTGATCGACACGTAGAAGTACGTGAAGAAGATGATCAGGCCGAAGTAGAAGGCGATGTGTGTCGGGCTGGTCGGGTTGGACAGATGGTTGGCGACGAACGAACTCCACCATCCGGTGCCCGGGTTGTCGCGGCCACTGTCGATGAGCTGGGTGACCAGCTGCGGGATGTAGATCAGCGAGGAGGCGAAGATGACCGGGATGACGCCGGCCTGGTTGACCTTGAGCGGCAGGTAGGTCGAGGTGCCGCCGTACATGCGGCGGCCGACCATGCGCTTGGCGTACTGCACCGGGATGCGGCGCTGTCCCTGCTCGACGAACACCACGCCGACCAGGATGGCCAGGGCGCCGATGCAGACGAAGGTGAACACCATGCCGCCGCGGCCGTCCAGGATGGCCTTGCCCTCGGCCGGGATGCGGGCCGCGATACCGGCGAAGATCAGCAGCGACATGCCGTTGCCGACACCGCGCTCGGTGACCAGCTCGCCCATCCACATGACCAGGGCCGCGCCCGCGGTCATGACGATGACGATGACGACCAGGCCGAAGATCGAGGAGTCGTCGATGATGTCCAGGCTGCAGCCCTGCATCAGGCCACCGTTGGCGGCCAGCGCCACGATGCTGGTGGCCTGCAGGACCGCCAGTGCGATCGCCAGGTACCGGGTGTACTGGGTCATCTTGGCCTGACCGGCCTGACCCTCCTTCTTGAGCTGCTCGAACCGCGGGATCACCACGGTGAGCAGCTGCACGATGATGCTCGCGGTGATGTAGGGCATGACGCCGACCGCGAACACCGACAGCTGCAGCAGCGCGCCACCGGAGAACAGGTTGATCAGGCTGTAGATCTGCGCCGAGTCACCGCCACTGACCTGCTCGATGCACTGCTGCACGTTCGGGTAGTTGACGCCCGGCGACGGCAGGGTCGCACCGGCGCGGTACAGGATGACCAACCCGAGGGTGAACAGAATCTTTCGCCGGAGGTCGGCAGTCCGCAGCGATGAGATGAAAGCCGAAAGCACTCTTCCTCCTGCGCAGCCGACTTCATTCGCGCGGCGTGCCGATGGGGCTGGAATCGTTCCAGCGTTCGTGGTCAAGTCTCGCGCAATCTACCTGCAGGTTCATCACCAGCGGAGTCGCGCGCCAAACAGTTTACGAGAGTAACAGTTGTACCCCGCGGAGCCCTTATCCGGACGCGGGGCAGATCTGTCTCAGTGGACGTTCAGGTTCGAAGCGTACCCTTGCGAATGTTCATTACATAAGCTAATTAAATTGTCTGTTTAGGAGACCCTCATGGCACGCACCGACGGTGACACCTGGGACCTGGCATCCAGCGTGGGCGCCACCGCGACGATGGTGGCGGCGGCCCGCGCCGTCGCATCCGCCCGGCCCGACCCGGTGATCAACGACGAGTTCGCCGCTCCCCTGGTCCGCGCGGTCGGCGTGGAGTTCTTCACCAAACTGGTCGACGGTGTGATCACCGAGGCCGATCTCGGTGACGATCCGCAGATGAACATCGCCCGGTTCGCCAACGCGATGGCCGCCCGCACCCGATTCTTCGACGACTTCTTCCGGTCGGCGGCCGCGGCCGGCATCCGGCAGGCCGTCATCCTGGCTTCCGGGCTGGACTCCCGGGCCTACCGGCTGGACTGGCCGGCCGGCACCGTGGTGTTCGAGATCGACCAGGTCGACGTGATCGCCTTCAAGTCCCAGACCCTGGCCGAACTCGGCGCCGAGCCGACCACCGAGCGCCGCACGGTGGCGGTGGACCTGCGTGACGACTGGGTGTCGGCGTTGCGGGCGGCCGGCTTCGACCCGGCGGCGCCGACCGCCTGGATCGCCGAGGGCCTGTTCGGGTACCTGCCGCCCGAGGCCCAGGACCGGCTGCTGGAACTGATCACCGAGCACAGCGCCCCCGGCAGCCGGGTGGCCGCCGAGGCGGTCCCCAGCACCGCGGACCTCGACCAGGAGGCCGTCCGGGAACGGATGCAGTCGGTGCAGGACAACTGGGCCTCGCACGGATTCGATCTGGACTTCAGCGAACTCGTCTACCTCGGCGAGCGCAAGGACGCGGCGACCCACCTGAGCGAACTCGGCTGGACCACCACCGCGCAATCGGCCAACGAACTACTGGACCGGCTGGGCCTGCCGACCATCGACGCGGACCAGCAGGTCGGCCAGGCCTCCTACCTCACCGCCCTCCGATGACGACGCGCTCCGAGGGCGACAGCTGGGATCTCGCCTCCAGCGTGGGAGCCACCGCGACATCGGTGGCCGCCACCCGGGCCTTCGCCAGCCGCGGTCCCGATCCGGTGATCCACGACCCGTACGCAGCGCTGCTCGTCGAGGCCGTCGGGCTGCCGCACTTCATCAAGGTGGCCCGCGGGGAGGTCGAAGGGCCGACGGACCCGCCCACCGGGCCGGCTGCCGAAGACCCGCTGTTCGGTCCCGATGTGATGCTGCACCAGATCGCGGTGCGGACCCGGTTCTTCGACGACTTCCTCGTCTCCGCGACGCAACGCGGCATCCGGCAGGCCGTCATCCTGGCCTCCGGGCTGGACACCCGCGGCTACCGGCTGGCGTGGCCGGCCGGCACCGTGGTGTTCGAGATCGACCAGCCGGCCGTCATCGAGTTCAAGACCCGGGTGCTGGCCGAGGCCGGCGCCGCACCCGCCGCGGACCGGCGCACCGTCGGCGTGGATCTGCGCGACGACTGGCCGGCGGCGCTGCAGGAGGCGGGGTTCGACCCCGCGCTGCCGACCGCCTGGATCGCCGAGGGATTGCTGCCCTACCTACCGCCCGATGCCCAGGACCGACTCCTGGACCACATCACCGCGCTCAGCGCACCGGGCAGCGCGCTGGCCACCGAGCACATGGACGTCAAGGCCCTCACCGGCGACTGGGCCAAGGAACTGACCGCGCGGAGCCGCCGGTTCGGCAGCGACGTCGATCTGACCAAGCTGTTCTACACCGGGCCGCGCACCCCGGCGGCCGAGCACCTCGGCTCGGCGGGCTGGCAGGTCGACCTGCTGTCGACCACGCGGGCCTACGCGGCCAACGGCTTCCCGCCGCCGGGCGACCGGATCACCGCGATGATCGGTGATTCTGGGTATCTGACCGCAACACGGGATTGAGGGGGCTCGCGATGGCACGGACCGAGGGCGACAGCTGGGACCTGGCCTCCAGTGTGGGGGCGACGGCGACGATGGTCGCCGTCGGGCGCGCGGTGGCCAGCACCGATGAGCACGCGCTGATCAACGACCCGTTCGCCGCACCCCTGGTGCGCGCGGTCGGGATCCCGGCGTTCACCGCGATGGTGGACGGCACCCTGGACATCGCCGAGGTCGCCCCGCAGGCCGCGGCCCAGGTGAAGTCGAACATCGACGAGATGGCCGTGCGGACGAAGTTCTTCGACGACTACTTCCTCGCCGCCGGCGAGCAGGGTGTCCGGCAGGCGGTGATCCTGGCCGCCGGCCTGGACGCCCGCGCCTACCGACTGCCGTGGCCGGACGGCACCGTCGTCTACGAGGTGGACCAGCCCGAGGTGATCGAGTTCAAAACCCGGACCCTGCAGGATCTGGGCGCCTCCCCCACCGCGACGCTGCGCACCGTCGGGATCGACCTGCGCGAGGACTGGCCGACCGCGATGCGGGTCGCCGGCCTGGACCCCGAGCAGCCGACCGCCTGGTGCGCGGAGGGGCTGCTGATCTACCTGCCGCCGGAGGCACAGGACCGGCTGTTCGACAACATCCACGCGCTCAGCGCCCCCGGCAGCACGGTGGCCACCGAATTCGTGCCCGGGTTGCGCGACTTCGACCCGGAACGGGCCCGCACCGCCACCGAGACGTTCTCCCGGCTCGGTCTGGACATGGACATGCCGTCGCTGACCTACCGCGGTGACCGTCGGTCGGCGGCCGACGATCTGACCGGCAAGGGTTGGCGGGTCTCCGCGGTGCCGCGCACCGAGCTGTTCCACCGGTACGGGCTGCCCACCCCGGATCTCGGCGAGCAGGACGTTCTGGGCGAGATCGTGTACATCAGCGGCGTCCTGCCCCGCGGTTAACCGGTCCGGCCGCCGACGTACTCCAGCGGCGCCGGTGCCTCCGGGGTGCCGGGCGTCTCGGTGCCGCCGATCGGGCAGCGGGCGGTCTCCGGGACCCCGATCAGCGCGACGGCGCCCACCACACAGGCGAACATCATGTAGTACGCCGGGATCAGGTTGCTGCCGGTGGCGTTGATCAGCCAGTCGTTCAGGGCCGGTGCGGTGCCACCGAAGATCGACGTCGACACGTTGTACGAGATCGCGAACCCGGCGAACCGGACCTGGGTGGGGAACATCGCCGGGAAGGTCGCCGAGATGGTGGCCAGTTGCGGCACGTAGAGCAGGCCCAGCACCGCGAACCCGATGATCGCCCCCGGCACCCCGGTACCCATCAGCAGGAACATCGGCACACCGGCGACGAACAGACCGGCCAGCGAGAACCACCACATCGGTTTGCGGCCCACCCGGTCGGAGAACCGGCCGGCGAACGGCAGGAACACCATCATCGTCAGCATGCCGACGATGGGCACCACCAGCGAGGCGTCCGAGGACAGCCCGATGGTGCCCTCCAGATACGTCGGCATGTAGGTCAGCAGGGTGTAGTTGACGACGTTGAGCGCCACGACCAGACCACCCATCCGCAGGATGGGCCGCCAGAATTTGGTCACCAGATCCTTGAACTGGCTGGAGGTGTCGGCTTCGGTCTCCTCGGACTCGGCGAGTTCCTGGAACACCGGCGTCTCCTGCAGCCGGGACCGCAGGTACAGCCCGATCAGGCCCATCGGCGCGGCCACCAGGAACGGCAGCCGCCAGCCCCAGTCGGCCATCTGCTGCTCGCCCAGCACCAGCGAACAGCCCAGCATCAGGCAGGCGCCCAGCGACAACCCGGCCAGCGTGCCGAATTCCAGGTAGCTGCCCAGGAACCCGCGCTTGCGTGACGGCGAGTACTCGGCCATGAAGGTGGCGGCACCGCCGTACTCACCGCCGGTGGAGAAGCCCTGGATCATCCGCAGCGCCACCATCAGCACCGGCGCCCAGATACCGATCGCCGCGTAGGTGGGCACCAACCCGACCCCCAGGGTCGCGCCCGCCATCAGCAGGATGGTCAGGGCCAGCACCCGTTTGCGCCCGATCCGGTCGCCGAGCGGTCCCCAGACAAAACCACCGAGCGGGCGGACCAGGAACGACACCGCGAAGGTCATCAGCGCGAACAGCGTCGCGGTCTGGCTGTCCCCCGGGAAGATGGCCGCCGCGATGTAGCTGACCCCGAAGGCGTAGATGCCGTAGTCGAACCATTCGGTGGCATTACCGATCGCCGATGCGGCCACGGCCTTGCGGACCACCTCCGGAGGTGGTCCGGCTTCAGTTTGCTGCGCTGCGCTCACCGATAGCCAGTGCCCCGATGCACAGGGCAGCTAAACATCTTCCGGCCGGTTCAGAACCGCAGGTCGCCCAGCCACAGCGCATGCGCGCCGTTGACGCTGCGCTCCACCTGGTCGACGATGCCGGTCGCCGAGCCGGCCAGCAGCGCGCCGAGCGCGTGCGGCAGCGAGGCCGCCGCGGGCTGCGAGGAGGGCTTGGGCCGCAGCATGTCCAGCACCGAGGAACCCGGGTAGTTGAGCACCCGGACCTCGGCGTCGGCGGCCAGCCCGGCGCGGATCTTGGCCCGGGTGATCGCCGTCTGTAACCCGCCCAGCTCATCGACCAGGCCGCGCTCCTTGGCGTCCGCGCCGGTCCAGACCCGGCCGCGGGCGACCTGCTCGACGGCCTCGACGCTGAGCTTGCGGCCGGCGGCGACCCGCTCCACGAAGTCGGTGTAGAACAGGTCGGCCTCGGCCTCCACGTGCTGCTGCTGTTCCGGGGTGAAGCGCTCATTGCTGGACCAGGCGTCGGCATTGGCGTTGGTGCGCACCGAATCCGACCCGACCCCCAGCTTGTCCTTGAGTTGGCGGGAGACCAGCTTGCCGGTCACCACCCCGATCGAACCGGTGATGGTGCCCGGGTTGGCGACGATCTCGTCGGCGGCCATCGACACGTAGTAGCCGCCGGACGCGGCGACCGCGCCCATCGAGGCGATCACCGGTTTGCCCGCCTCGGTGGCCCGCACCACTTCCCGCCAGATGGTCTCCGATCCGGTGACCGCGCCACCGGGACTGTTGACCCGCAGCACGATGGCCGCCACGCCCTCGTCGGCGACGGCCGCGCGCAGGGCCGCGGCGATGGTGTCGCCGCCGGCGCTGGAATTGCCGATCGGCAGCATCTGCGGGCCGCCGCGTCCGCTCACGATCGGCCCGTCCAGGGTGACCACCGCGATGCCCGGCTTGGTCTTGCGGCCCGGGATCGCCGGCGTCGGCCGGGAAGCGGTCGCCTTGGCGTACCGGGACAGGTACAGCCGCGGCGGGGCGTCGTCCCCGTCGGCCCGGGCGGGGGCCCCGGTCAGTTCGGCGACGCGTGCGTAGGCCTCATCCCGGAATCCGATGCGGTCCACGAGCTTGCCGGCCACCGCGGCGTCGCGCAGCAGCGGCGCCCGGTCGGCCAGCGTATTGACCTCGTCGATCTGCAGGCCGCGGGCCTGGGCCACCGCGGCGAACACCTGCGCGTGCAGGCTGTCGATGAGCGCGGTGTCGGCCTCCCGGTGCGCGTCGGTGTAGCTGTCCTGGGTGAACAGGTTGGCCGCCGACTTGTACTCCCCGCGGGCCACGAACTGGGCCTCGATACCCGCCTTGTCCAGCGCACCGCGCAGGAACAGCGCGTTGGTGGCGAAGCCGATCAACCCGACCGTGCCGGACGGCTGCATCCACACCTCGCGGAACGCCGAGGCCAGGTAGTAGGACAGCGTGCCCGGGTAGGTCTCCGCCCACGCCACCGCCGGCTTGGCCTCACCGAACGCCACGATGGCTTCCCGCAGCTCCTGCACCGGGCCCGGTGCCGCGGCCGACAGCTGGATCCGCGCGATCAGCCCGGCCACCCGGTCGTCCTCGGCGGCGCGGTGCAGCGCGGCGACGGCCTGGCGCAGGGTGAGCGGCTTACCGCCGAGCGAGAGCATGGTCAGCGGATCGAACCCGGTGGACTCCGGCGGCGCGGACTGCAGATCGAGTTCCAGCACGCAGCCGTCGGGTACGCCGTTGTGGCGGGCGGTGTCGACTTTGCGGGCCAGGGACTTCAGCTCGTCGGGACCGGGCAGGCTGGGAAGGAATCCGAACATGTTCCGAGCCTACCGGCGCAGGTCGGCCCGCCATTTTCGCCGATTGTGAAACCGCGCGGCGGTTGCCTGGATTTCGGCCGGTGCCGGCGCGGGTCAGGACCTCTGATCGCCGAGCGTGAATCGTCTGCGCGGATCCGGCCGATATCCCGCAGACGATTCACGCTCGACGAGATACCGGACAACGCAAAAGGCCCCTGCCGGAGCAGGGGCCTTCTGACGTAGTGCGCTTTACAGTTCGGTGGCCGAACCGCCGGCGGCGGTGATGGCTTCGCGGGCGCTGCCGCTGAACTTGTTGGCGGTGACGTCCACCTTGACGGCCAGCTTGCCGTCGCCGAGAACCTTCACCAGGGTGTTCTTGCGAACCAGGCCCTTGCCGACCAGATCCTCGACACCGACGGTGCCACCCTGCGGGAACGCCTTGGCGATATCGCCGACGTTGACCACCTGGTACTCGGTGCGGAAGCGGTTCTTGAAGCCCTTGAGCTTCGGCAGCCGCATGTGGATCGGCATCTGGCCACCCTCGAACGTCGACGGGACGTTCTTGCGGGCCTTGGTGCCCTTGGTGCCGCGACCGGCGGTCTTACCCTTGGAGCCCTCGCCGCGACCGACGCGGGTCCGCTTGGTCTTCGACCCGGGGGCCGGCTTCAGATCGTGAAGCTTGATGACACTCATATTCCTAGACCTCCTCGACCGTGACGAGGTGGTGCACGGTCTTGATCAGACCCCTGGTCTGAGCGTTGTCCTCACGGACGACGGACTGGCGGATCTTCCGCAGGCCCAGCGTCCGCAGGCTTTCGCGCTGCTTCCAGCGTGCGCCGATGGTTCCGCGCACCTGGGTGATCTTCAGTTCAGCCATGACTTATGCCGACCCCTCACGCGCGGCACTGGCGGCCAGCGCCTCGCTCTCGCGACGCGCCCGGAGCATGCCGGCCGGCGCCACATCCTCGATGGTCAGGCCGCGACGGGCCGCCACCTCTTCGGGACGCTGGATCTGCTTCAACGCGGCAACGGTGGCGTGCACCACGTTGATCGCGTTGTCGCTGCCCAGCGACTTGGCCAGGATGTCGTGCACCCCGGCGCACTCCAGCACGGCACGGCAGGCACCACCGGCGATCACACCGGTACCCGGGCTGGCCGGACGCAGCATCACGACACCGGCCGCCGCCTCACCCTGCACCGGGTGGACGATGGTCCCGCCGATCAGCGGCACCCGGAAGAAGCCCTTGCGGGCCTCCTCGACGCCCTTGGCGATGGCGGCCGGAACTTCCTTGGCCTTGCCGTAGCCGACGCCGACCATGCCGTTGCCGTCACCGACGATGACCAGGGCGGTGAAGCTGAAGCGCCGACCACCCTTGACCACCTTGGAGACGCGGTTGATGGTGACGACGCGCTCGATGTAGTTGCTCTTGTCACCGCGGTCATCGCCGCGGCCCCGGCCACCGCGATCGTCGCGACGGCCGCGGCCGCCCCGATCGTCACGGCCACCGCGATTGTCCTGCGCCGAACCGGCGCCAGCCTGCTCGGCCATCATGCAGTCCTCTCGTTAACAGTCATCAGAATTTCAGCCCGCCTTCACGCGCGGCATCCGCCAGCGCGGCGATCCGGCCACCGTAGGTGTAGCCGCCACGGTCGAACACGACCGTCTCGACGCCGGCAGCCTTGGCGCGCTCGGCGATCAGCTGACCGACGCGCACGCTCTGCGCCTTCTTGTCACCCTCGACCGCACGCACGTCGGGCTCGATGGACGAGGCCGCGGCGACGGTGACGCCGGCGAGATCGTCGATCAGCTGGACGTGGATGTGCCGCGACGAGCGGTTGACCATCAGACGCGGGGCGTCCGCGGTGCCTTCGACCTTCTTGCGCAGCCGGGCGTGCCGACGCAGACGCGCGTTGCGCCGGGTCTCCGAGATGTTCTGCCCCACCGGGAGCCTCTTCGCGGCTGCACTGTCAGTTTTCGTGGTAGCCATCGTTACTTACCTGTCTTTCCGACCTTGCGGCGGATCTGCTCACCCTCGTAACGCACGCCCTTGCCCTTGTACGGGTCGGGGCGGCGCAGACGACGGATCACCGCGGCGATCTGGCCGACCTTCTGCTTGTCGATGCCCGAGATGGAGAACTTCGTGGGTGTCTCCACCGTGAAAGTGATGCCCTCGGGCGCTTCGATGAGGACCGGGTGGCTGTAGCCGAGTGCGAACTCCAGGTCGGAACCCTTGAGCTGCACGCGGTAACCGACGCCGTAGATCTCCATCTTCCGGACGTAGCCCTCGGTCACGCCGGTGACCAGGTTGGCCACCAGGGTGCGGGTCAGCCCGTGCAGCGAACGGCTGCGCCGCTCGTCGTCGGGCCGGGCCACCACGATGGCGCCTTCGTCGTTGCGCGAGACCTCGATCGGCTCGGCGATATCCAGGGCCAGGGTCCCCTTGGGGCCCTTGACCGAAACGTTCTGACCACTGATGGTCACATCGACCCCGGCAGGAACCAGGACCGGCTGCTTTCCAATACGCGACATGTTTTTGTTCCCCTACCAGACGTAAGCGAGGACTTCGCCGCCCACGCCTTGTCGAGATGCCTGGCGATCGGTGAGCAGACCCGAGGACGTGGAGATGATCGCCACGCCCAGGCCGCCGAGCACCTTAGGCAGATTGGTGGACTTTGCATAGACACGCAGACCGGGCTTGCTCACCCGGCGCAGGCCGGCGATGCTGCGCTCACGGCTGGGGCCGTACTTCAGCTGCACCACGAGGGACTTGCCCACGCGGGCATCCTCGGTGCGGTAATCGGAGATGTAGCCCTGCTCCTTGAGGATCTCGGCGATGTTCGCCTTGATCTTCGAGTGCGGCAGAGTCACCTCGTCGTGATACGCCGAATTGGCGTTACGCAGACGAGTCAAGAAGTCTGCGATGGGATCGGTCATCGTCATGACAGCCGGTTCACCTTCCTCGCGGCGGTTCCCTTCGGGCCTACCGTGTTAATCAGTAATGAATGCTGGTTACCAGCTGGACTTCTGGACACCGGGCAGTTCGCCCGCGTGCGCCATTTCGCGCAGGCAGATCCGGCACAGGCCGAACTTGCGGAACACCGAGTGCGGACGGCCGCACCGGTTGCACCGGGTGTAGCCGCGCACCGCGAACTTCGGCTTCTTGTTGGCCTTGTTGACCAGAGCCTTCTTTGCCATTGCTCAGTTCTCCTTGAACGGAAAGCCGAGGGCCCGCAGCAGCACTCGTCCTTCGTCGTCGTTGGTCGCCGTGGTGACGACGGTGATGTCCATGCCGCGGGGGCGATCGATGGAATCCACGTCGATCTCGTGGAACACCGACTGCTCGGAGAGCCCGAAGGTGTAGTTGCCGCTGCCGTCGAACTGCTTCGGGCTCAGGCCGCGGAAGTCACGGATACGCGGGAGGGCGATGGAGACCAGACGGTCCAGGAACTCCCACATGCGGTCGCCGCGCAGCGTCACGCGGGCGCCGATCGGCATGCCCTCGCGCAGCTTGAACTGCGCGATGGACTTGCGAGCCTTGCGGATCTCGGGCTTCTGGCCGGTGATCAGGGCCAGGTCGTTGACCGCGCCGTTGATCAGCTTCGCGTCGCGGGCGGCGTCACCGACACCCATGTTCACGACGACCTTCACCACGCCCGGGATCTGCATCACGTTGGCGTAGTTGAACTCTTTGTTGAGCGCGTCCTTGATTTCCTCGCGGTAGCGCTGCTTGAGCCGCGGCTGCACCTTGGCGGCGTTCTCTACAGTGGTCATTCTCAGATGTCCTTGCCGTTGCGCTTGGAGACCCGAACCTTCTTGCCGGTCTCCTCGTCGACGCGGTAGCCGATGCGGGTGGGGTTGCCGTCGGAGTCGATCACCATCACGTTCGAGACGGCGATGGCCGCTTCCTGGGTGACGATGCCGCCGGAAGAGGCGCCACGCTCGTTCTGCGACTGCGCGGTGTGCTTCTTGATCCGGTTGACACCCTCGACCAGAACCTTGTTCCGGGTCGGGTAGGACTCGATGACCTTGCCCTTGGCGCCCTTGTCCTTACCGGAGATGACGAGCACGGTGTCGCCCTTGTGCACCTTCATTTACAACACCTCCGGGGCAAGCGAAACGATCTTCATGAACTTCTTCTCGCGCAGCTCGCGGCCCACGGGGCCGAAGATGCGGGTGCCACGCGGGTCGTTGTCGGCCTTGATGATGACCGCCGCGTTCTCGTCGAACTTGATGTAGCTGCCATCGGCACGACGGCGCTCCTTGACGGTGCGCACTACGACGGCCTTGACGACATCTCCACGCTTGACGTTGCCGCCCGGGATGGCTTCCTTGACGGTCGCCACGATGATGTCGCCGATGCCGGCATAGCGCCGCGACGAGCCACCGAGAACGCGGATGCACAAGATCTCCTTGGCACCCGTGTTGTCGGCGACCTTCAGCCGCGATTCCTGCTGAATCACTCGATCTCCTGACCTGGTTTTGTGTGCACGGCAGATACCGACCTGACGTGCGCGGTCTTGTTGCCCCGAGAGCACGCAGGGTTTTCTCACATGAAGAGAACCGAGGTCTGCCCCAGGCAACCCTGCAAGTCTAGGTGACGAGCTGCAATGCGCCAAATTGCTGCGGTTTCACCCACCGGCGGGGGTTCTCACAGGTCGGCGGCGCAGCGGAACCCGATGTGGGTGGTGGCGGTGTCCCGCGACTGCGGGGACCGCGCGGCCGGGCGGTACCGGTGACAGTACTCCGGGGCGCACAGGTGCGAGCCGCCCTTGAGCGCCTGGCTGACGCTCGGGTCGTCGGCGGGCAGGCAGCACGGGTTACGGACCTTCCCGGTGAACTCGCTGGACGTCCACTCCCAGACGTTGCCGATCATGTCCACCAGGCCGAACGCATTGGCCGGGAACGTCCCGACCGGGGAGGTGCCGACCCAGCCCCGCGCCCCGTCGTTGCGGTACGGAAAGGCGCCCTGCCAGGTGTTGGCCATCAACTCCCCGGCCGGCGCGACCTGCTCACCCCAGGCGTAGGTGGACTCCGCACCGGCGCGGGCCGCGTACTCCCACTCCGCCTCGGTGGGCAGCCGCCGGCCCGCCCACTGCGCGTAGGCTAGTGCGTCGGCGTAGGCCACCTGCACCACCGGGTGATCGGGTGCGGCCGCACTGTCCGGCCCGAACGGGTGGCGCCAGCTGGCCCCGGGCGCCCAGTCCCACCACTGCCGCCAGTCCCGCAGGTCCACCGGGCCCGCACTCGCCCGGAACACCATGGCCCCGGGCTGTAGGTCCGGCACGGGCACCCCGGGAAACTGCCGTGGGTCCATCGGGCGTTCGGCGACGGTGACATACCCGGTGTCGGCGACGAAGACCGCGTACTGGGCGGCGGTGACCGGGTGGCGCTCGATGGCGAAGGCCCCGACGGTCACGGTGCGCACCGGGGCCTCTTCGGGGTAGAAGCGGGTCGACCCCATGCTGAAGTCACCACCGGGAAGGTGCACCAGTTCGGTGACCGTCACGGCATCTTCACCTCAAAGTCCTCGGTCAATTGGGTTGCAGCAGAATCGAAGTCGGACGATCCGGCGGGCGCCTCGGCATGCACGGCGATCAGGTAGTCACCGCCGCGGGTCCGCACGTGCACGATACGGTCGACGAATTCGGTGGCCGGTTGCGCGCCGTCGGCGAGCGTGCCGAGCAGTTTCTGCCCGCTGTAATCGCACAGTTCGGCGGGCAGCACGCTCAGTGCGCTCACCCCGGACCCGGCCGTCAGTTCGTCTGCGTACTCGGCGAAGGACTGCTGCGGGTCGGGGCCGGTGGCCACGATCCGCACCACCGCCGACATGTCGTCCGGGCCCTTCAACTGGGCCCCGACGTCACCGGACCCGCCCTGCATCCCCCAACCGTCCGGGACCGCGACGGTGACGACCGGGGCACCCGGGTCGGCGACCTTGGCGACCAGGCCGATCGTCGGGCGCCGCTCGGGTGCGCAGGTGATCGTGCCGGCCGGAGCCGGGGCGTTGCCGGTGCTGGGCA
Organism: Mycolicibacterium aurum; assembly: GCA_900078775.1. GTDB lineage: Bacteria > Actinomycetota > Actinomycetes > Mycobacteriales > Mycobacteriaceae > Mycobacterium > Mycobacterium aurum_A. The sequence goes on along the minus strand of LT549889.1, from coordinate 40,557 downwards.
GCACCCCGAAGTCGGGATGGCCGGAGGTGGCGCCGGGTTCGGTCGCCGCACCGGCGCCCGCGGCGACCGGCGTCCCGTCGCTGGTCCGGGTACACCCACCCAGCAGCACCGCGGCCAGCACCGTCGCCACGGCCGCCGCCGTTCGATAACCCGCCATCAGTCCTTCGCGAACGCCCGTGCCAGGTCGCGCTCCACATCGAGGTAGGGCGCGCCGGAGATGTCGATCACCCCTTGCGCGATTGTCCCACCGGTGAACGGGTAGGGCGCCCGGTATGCGCTGCACACCGCCTGGCCCGGGTTGCTGCCCACCTTGATCCCGGCCCCGGCCAGGCCGAAGCTGCCCGGATGGGCGCGCACCCCGGTGCGCGTCCCGACCACGGTGTCGTCGACGTAGATCGACACGTCCCCGAGCGGGGTGTGGCTGTTCTCGACGGTGCCGGTGCGTTCGTAGCGCACGCCGAGGATGTGGCTGCCCAGCGGCACCGCGTCGGTTGAGGACACCGCCTGCTCGTCCTCCCCCATGAAGTTGTAGACGTAGTGCAACCGGCCGTCCTGGACGAACAGCGCATGCCCGCCGTGCCCGCCGCCGTGCTTGAAGAGCACTCCCTCGGCACCGATCGCCTCGACGTTCACCTCCACGAACACCGAGAAGGACCGGCCGCGAATCTCCGGGGCCGCACCGCTGACCACCTCGGAGTTGTCCGGGTAGTAGACGTAGCTGGTGCGCTCACCGGACAGATAGGGCCGCCAGCGGCCCAGCGTCTCCAGGATGTTCAGGTCACCCAGCGGCAGCCCGTTGTACTTGTCGGCCTCGGCGAACCACAGCGCCTTGAGCTCCTCCAGTTTCTCCGGGTGCTCGGCCGCCAGATCGTGGCGCTGGCTGCGGTCGGACTCGATGTGGAAGAGCTCCCAGCGGTCGTCGTCGAAGTGACCCCAGCCGGCCGGGCTGGCCGCGTGCACGGTGTTGGCGAACCAGCCGTCGTGCCAGATGCCCCGGGTTCCCAGCATCGTGTAGAACTGGGTTTCCTTGTCGGACTTGACGTTCGAATCCTTGAGGGTGCCGGCGAAGCTGGTGCCGTCCATGGGTTTCTGCGCGATCCCGCGCACCTCCGCGGGTGGGGTGACACCGAGCAGCTCGTACACCGTCGGGGTGATGTCGCAGACGTTGACGTAGTTGTCCCGGATCTCACCGTGCGCGTCGATCCCCTTGGGCCAGGAGACGATGGCACTGTCGGCGATGCCGCCCTCGTGCGAGGCGTAGCGCTTGAACAACTTGTACGGCGTATTGAACGCCATCGCCCACCCGATCGGGTAGTGGTTGAACGTCTGCGGGCCACCGAGCACGTCGAGGAACCGCAGGCTCTCCTCCACGGTGTCGATGTAGCCGTTGAAGAACTTGGACTCGTTGACCGACCCGTTCGGGCCGCCCTCACCGCTGGCGCCGTTGTCGGAGATGACCACCACGATGGTGTTGTCGAGTTGGCCGGTCTGGTCCAGGTAGTCCAGCACCCGGCCGATCTGGGCGTCGGTGTAGGACAGGAACCCGGCGAACACCTCGGCCATCCGGCAGAACAGCTTCTTCTCGTCCTCGTCCAGGCTGTCCCAGGGCCGCACGGTGTCCTGGGCCGGCCAGGGTTCGCCGTTGGGTCCGGTGGCGTCGGCGTAGGGGTTCATCGGGGACAGTTCGGTGTCGGCGGGCACCAGGCCCATCCGCTTCTGGTTCTCCAGCACGATCTCGCGGTAACGCTCGTAACCCATGTCGAACGTGCCCGCGTACCTGTCGGCCCATTCCTTGAACACGTGGTGCGGCGCGTGCCCGGCACCCGGGCACAGGTAGGAGAACCACGGCTTGTCCGGGGCGATCGCCTTAGAGTCCTTGATGAACTCGATCGTCTTGTCCGCCAGGTCCCTCGACAGGTGGTACCCGTCCTCCGGGGTGCCCGGCGGCACCGTCGGGTGGTTGTCCGACACCAGGTCCGGGTACCACTGGTCGGTCTCGCCGCCGAGGAATCCGTAGAACCGTTCGAAACCGCGCCCGAGCGGCCAGTGCCGTCTGGTGGCCGCCAGATTGGACTCCTCCAGCGGCGTCAGGTGCCACTTGCCCAGGCAGTAGGTGTTGTAGCCGCGCTCCGCCAGCACCTCCGACAGCAGCGCCGTCTCGTACGGGATGCGCCCATTGCAGTTCGGGAATCCGTCGGTGAACTCCTCGATGGTGGCCATCCCGACGGTGGTCGGGTTGCGGCCGGTCAGCAGCGCGGCCCGGGTCGGCGAGCACAGCGCGGTGGTGTGGAACTGCGACAGCCGCACACCCTTTTCCGCGATCCGGCTCATGGCCGGCATCTGCACGAGCCCGCCGAAGCAGTCCCAGGTCGCGATGCCGATGTCATCCCAGACGAGGTACAGCACATTGGGCGCACCCTCGGGTGCGGTGGGCGCCGCGTACGGCGTCCAGTCCGGTTCCGAGTCTCGGATGTCGGTGGCGATCTTGCCCTGGAATTCTGCGGTCATCGGACCTCCCGGTTGGACGGACGCACGGAGACTACCCCGGCGCACGGGCATCCACCCGGTTATTGACGCCGACGCCGCCCCGCGCCGCTATTCCTCGTCCGTATCCACCCGGTACAGCCGCCAATCCGGTTGTCCGTCACCGTCGTTGGGGATCTCCAGCTCCAGGGTGGCCACCTCGGCCCCGGTGTCATACAGCGTCGGGTAGCGCAGGTTGAGCGCATCGGCGCTGCCCCGGCCGGTCGGCGGCACCGCCAGCAGGTACCGCACCCCGTTTGCCGACGGGTCGTTGAGCAACTCGGTGAAATCGGGATCGGACGGGATGATGAACATCTTCGGCCGGTCCGAGGCGGCGATCACCCCGAATCCGTACACCGTGTCGGTGATGACCGAACCGTCCGGCAGGTCCAACGTCCCTAGGTAGTCGGCGATCCGACGCTCGGTGGCGAAGGTCCGCGCGATGCGCCGTTCGGTGGCCGCCCGGTCGCTGACGTCGTCCGGGTCGGGGGCCAGCACTGCGGCCAGGCCGTACTCCTGCGGCGCGTAGTCGGGTTGCGACATCCCCACCACGGTCACCGGGATGCCGACCGCGAAGGTCGCCGCGACCGCCACATACGTTGCCAGCGGGGCTCGCCCGGGGACGGTCTCGGTGACGGTGGCCCGCTTGCCCGGCCGCTTCGGTTTCGCCGTCACCCCGTCGGGCACCCCGAGTAGCGCCAGCGTCGCCGCCATCGGTATCGCGATGATGAAGAACCGCAGGAACCCGAAGGTGGACCCCTGCGCGTAGCTGAACGCCTGAAAGGCCAGCACCGCGCCGAACACCGCCAGCGGCACCACCATCATCTGCCCGTTCGGCTTGCCCCACCGCTGCATGAGCGCCCACAACGCCAGCGGCGCCACGGTGGGCGCGAGGAACATGACGCACACGGCCGCGAAGCTGACGGCCTCGGCACCGGTCGGCGCGATGCTGCCCGACTGTTCCAGGATCGCGGCGTTGCCGTACTGAGAGGTGAACTGCGCGAATGCCTCACCGGTGATCAGCCAGCCCGTCGCGGCCCAACCGAGGAAGGCCAGGATCCCGGGCCCGCTGACGATCAGCACGTCCATCGCCGCCCGGTGTATCCGCGGCGGGGACGGTGCCCGCAGGTAGGTGGTGACGCCCACGACGAGCCCGGCCGCGCCGACGGCGGCCAGTGCGTCGTAGCGCGTGAGGTAGGCCATGCACATCGCCAGCCCGCCGGCGGTGACCAGATGGTGCACGTCGTCGTCGACCATCCACATGATCAGCCGGCGCACCGCCCAGATCATGAAGAACAGGAAGGGGGCCTCGCTCATCCCGTTGGAGCCGTAGAAGACGATCATCGGGTTCAGCGCGAACAGCACGGTGATGGTGAGCGAATATCCGCGCGGCAGACCGCGATCGGCGCCCATGCTGAAGATCTGCACCACCGCGCCGGACATGAACAACCCGGACATCAGCGTGCCGGACAGTGCGCGGGCGGCGATGTCCGGGAACACCGGGCTGAGCAGCACGGCCGGGATCTGCGCCAGCGCGGCCACCGGCGTGAAGATGAATCCCAGGGCGGCCAGGTGCGGGTCCCGGCTGAACAGCACCGCCTGGGTGGACGCCACCCGAGACAAGGTGTCGCCCATGATGTAGCCCTGCCGGACCTGCAGCCAGTACCCGACGCCGACGTAGATCACCAGGCAGACGAAGAACAGCGTGAGCTTGAGCCTGCGGTCGGACCCGATCGTCATTGCGGACCGGCAGACTGGTGCACGGTCGTCTCGTCAGGCTTCTCGGACAGACCGTGAAACGTCTTCTCCCAGAACGACGGCTGCCGGATCATCTGGTAGCAGCCCTTGGCCGCCGCGATGCTCATCATCAACCAGAACAGCGGCACGGTCAGGGCGGGTATCAGCAGATCGGACCGGTCGTCCTCGCGCAGCGCGATCAGGTTCATGAACACCACGGTGAAGTTGCCGATGATCATGGCGATCATCGCCGGGAAGTAGATGACGTCCGGGAACAGATCCCCGACCAGGTCGGGTTGCCCGAGGAACCACAGCACCGTGATGAACCAGAACGCCAGGTTCAACACCGCGATGACCGGCGTGCCCGCCAACACCAGGGTGAACCGGATGAAGCTGCGCAGGCCCAGGGTCCGGTACAGCTGGACCGGCCGGCGGATGTGCACCAGCCAGGTCTGCAGATAGCCCTTGTACCAACGGGATCGCTGCCGGATCCAGTTGATCGGGTCGCTGTTGGCCTCCTCCAGCGTGTACGAATCGATGACTGCGGTGCGGTACCCGCGCGCGGCGATCCGCAGCCCCAGGTCGGCGTCCTCGGTGACGTTGAACGGATCCCAGCCGCCGATCCCCTGCAACAGATCGCGGCGCAGGTGATTGGAGGTGCCGCCCAACGGGATCGGCGACGCGCTGACCATCATGCCGGGCAGCAGGTAACCGAACCACAGCCCGTATTCGGCGGTGAACCACGCGGTCAACAGGTTCTGGTGCCCGTTGTGATAGACGAGTTTGGCCTGCACACAGGCGATGTCGTCGGGCAGATCCCGGAACGCGGCCACCACCCGGCGTAGCTGCAGCGGCTCCGGCAGGTCCTCGGCGTCGAAGATGGTGACGATGTCGCCGGTGGCGAAGTGCAGCCCGTAGTTGCACGCCTTGGGTTTGGTCCGCGGCTCGGCCGGCGGCACCAGCAGGATGGTGATGATCTCGGATTCGCCGCAGGCCTCGGCCGCGTCGATGGTCACCTGATCGTCGGCCTCCAACAGCAGCAGCACCTGCAGGCGATCGCGCGGGTACTCCAGCGAGTCCATCGCGCCGATCAGGTCGGCCACGACTTCGGGTTCGTTGTAGGCCGGCACCAGGATCGTGTACGCGGGCAGTTCGTCGTCGGGGATCGCCCGGGCCACCTCGTCGGGGACGTCGATGGGCCGTGAGGCCAGGCCCCGCCGGAAGATCAGCACCCGGTCGCCGAGGGTGACCAGATAGGCCAGCGTGCAGAACCCGATCAGCCCCACCGCGGTCGGCTTGGGCCAGAGCACGGCCAGCACGATCAGCACAGCGAGCAGGCTGAGCAGCACCGGCTTCTGCCATCCGAACAACGGTTTGGACGCGGACTGTCGCGGGTCGTCGTCGCGCAGCCCGTTGATCGCCCGGTCGAGCGCATACTCCTGCTGCTCGGGGGTGACGGTGTCGGCGTCGAAGATCTCCCGCGCCCGCCCGGTCATGGTCATTGCTGCTCCCGAGACCGCCTGCCGCGCAGGATGACCGCCGACGTACCGAGGGCCAGCAGGGCGAGCGCACCCACACCGATGGCCAGGTACGGCGTCTTGTCGTTCCCGGCGGCGACGGTGTCCGTGGCGGCGGGTGTCGTCAGCTCGATGGGTTCGCGGCCGGGCATGGCCACCACGGCGTTCCCGGTCAGGCCCGACCAGCGACCCGGTTCGGCGTCCAGCCAGCTGAGCAGCCGGTCGAGTTCGACGGGCGCCTTGCTGGAGGTGGCCACCAGCAGGGTCCGGCCCCCGGTGTAGGTCACCTGCAGCGAGCCGAACCCGACGGCCGGGTCCAGCGCCAGCGTGCTGGACGTACCGGCGCCGTCCACGTTCTCGACGGTGATCACCCCGTTGGCATCGACCTGCACCGGCAGCTCGACCCGGTCGTCGTTCCAGCCGTCGGGGCTCACCACGATCGCCGGATTGACCGAGCCGATGGCCGCGTCCCGGGACATCACCGCGGTGTCGAAGGGCAGGCCGCTGAGGCGCTGCAGTCCGGTCACGATCTGCACGGCGCGGCGCAGATCGTCGAGATCCTCGTCGATCCCGACCTCGATGCGCGGCATCAGTGCCTGCGGCAGGGCCTGGAAGCCCAGTCGGGTCGGCGGATCGGCCCGCAGCGTCTCCACCGCGGACTCACCGTCGATGGTCAAGGTGATGGGCTGGAATTCACCGCAGCGGCCGGTGTTCCCGGCGGCCTGCACGGCGACGTCCAGGTTGGTGTAGCGCTGCACCAACCGCTGGGGCACATCGATCCAGCGGTCGATCCGGCCGCTGGGTTCGGTGGCCCAGCGAGCCACCGTCTCCCCCGCCACCCCGACGGTCACCTGGCCGGCCATCCCGGCGGGCAGCGGGGTGTAGGAGCCCTGCAGGTGCACCCGGACGTCGCGTACCGAGCGGCCGATCCGGGTCTGGTCGAGCGGGATGGTGACCCGCGGGTTGGCCACATCGGTGGCGGTGACGCCGGGCTGGCCCAGCTGGCGGATGGTGGTCCGGTCGCTGGGCAGCTGCGGGACCGTCGACAGCGGCCCGGCCACAGCCTCGGACTGCACCGCCAGTTGCGAGAGATCATTGGACAGCAGCCGGGCCTGGTTGCCCAGTTCCCCGGCCGAGCCCGAGATGAGCAGCCACGGTACGGCGTTGGGGCCCTGCAGGCCGACACCCGCGGATCCACCCTCGCGGATCACGATCTGCCGTTCCAGCGGCACCGGCGGCCGCAGCGCGGTGACATCGGCGGCGATGACGTCGACCTCTGGGCGCTGGGTGCCGTAACGGGCGACGATGGCGGTGGCCAGGCGGACGGCGGCATCGGCCTCGGCCTGCGACGGGTCGGCCGGGACGGCCACGGTGAGCCGCTGCAGCACCGGCGGCAGGAAGTCCGCGACCGTGGTCGGCGCGGTCTCCTGTCCGGCGTAACGGATCTCGGCGCCGGTCAATCGCAGCGGGTTGTTGGCGTCGAACACGCAGTAGCCCTCGGGTAGATCGAGGTAACTGCGGACCAGCACGGTGACCGCGTTGTCCACGATGCGTGCACCGGCCAGCGGGATGACCACCGGCTCGCGGTCCGGCGGCAACGGCACCCGGGAGATGATCCGCTCATCCTGGCTGATCTCCAGGGTGCCGCCGATGGCATTGACCGGCAGGACTGCGGTCGCGGCGAGTTCGGTGGGCAACAGCCCGGGCTGCACCGGCACCGACAGGGTCTGGACACCCTCGATGCCGTACAGCGAGATGGTGGAGTCCATACCGATCGTGCGCAGGCTCAGCGTCGGCGAATTCGCCAGCGACAGCTCATCTTCGGGGGCGGCGAGGGCGATACCGGGCAATGTCGTTCCCGCCGCGACCAATGTGGCGGCCAGCAGGGGCAAGGCGCGCCGCGCGAGCCATGGCCCGGTCAGTGGTGAGTTCACCTGGCATCGATCCTGTTCTGTTGTCATCGGAATTGTTCGGCCACCAGGGCCCGGGTGAAGGTGAGTAGCAGGTCCTCGTCCTTGTAGGACGGTGTCCGCTCGTCGAGTACCGCGTTGCCGCGGAACAGCAGGGTGATCAAGGTCCCGATGTTGGACGCCACGCTCGTGGACGGGGTCGGGAACGGGGCATCGGGGTCGTGGTTGTCCACCGCGAAGACCGTCACCCGCTGGGCCAGATCGTCATCCCCCCAGGCAAACTGCACCGAGTTCCAGGTGACCAGCAGCTTGTCGTCCACCACCGAGGTCAACCTGCCCTCTACGCCCATGCCGAGCTGGACCGTCAGCGGAGCACTGATCCGCGCGCTGCTCAGGCCATACAACACCCGGGCCGGGTAGACACCGAAGGTGAACGGCCGCGGACTGACGACGCTGTCCACCACGACGGTGCGCGGCCGGGACAGCTTGTCCCAGTCCGGATTCCCGGACTCGGCCAGCATGTACTGGCGGACCAGCACCGCCCCGTCGCCGTAGAGTCTGCGCACCTGCGGGTACTCCCGCTGCTCGATCACCTTCCAGCCCGGCGGTGCGGCGAACGGCCGGCCCGGCACCAGCACGTCCGGGCTGGTCCGACTCACCGGTGCGGTGCTGGTCTGAACCGGCAGGTTGCACAGCGACAGGGCCACCGCGGCGACGATCACCAGCGGCAGACCGGCCCAGACCTGTTTGGCGGCCAGCGGTTCCACCCTGCGTTCCAGCAGCCGCTTCGGGGCACCGCGGCGGGCCTGCAGGAACATGACCGTGCCGACGACGCTGACGGCCGCCAGCGCGGGCACCATCTGATAGACGAGCATCGGGGCGTCGCCGAACAGCACCGAGATCGCGATCAGCACCGCGAACCCGACGCCCCAGGCCCGCAACGAGCCGAACACGCCGCGCCGGAAGGTCCGACCGACCGCCACACCGGTGCCGACCGCCGCGACCAACAGAGCGGATGCGCCGGCGGCGAACTTGGTGCCACCGAACAGGACCACCGCCAGGTAGTAGGGCAACGAGAACGCCATCGTGAACATCGCCCACACCCAGGCGAATCGGATCACCGGCCGGAGCCCGAACAACACCACACAGCAGCTGGCCACGAACAGCCAGGCCGCCACCACGTCCAGGCGCAGCAGGTGGAAGTAGAGGGCGTAACGCTCCAGCAGAGCCGCCTGGATCAGCAGCGCCATGCCCAGTCCGATGCCGCCGACGATGATGTCGGTCTGTCGGTCGTGGATGGGCAGTTCGGTGCGGTTGCGCCGGCTGACGCTGATCGCCACCAACGCCGCCACCATCGGCACGGTCCAGACGTAGCCACCCACGCCGCCCTCGCGGGTGGTGTGGGCCAGGCTGATGAACGTCTGGTGGAAGGCCAGCGCGGTCAGCGCGGCGATCAGCAGCCAGCGCAGCGTCAGCCGGAAGACCGGATCGACCTCGTAGTAGCGGTTCAGCGCGGCGGCCGTTCGGGACGGTGCCGGGGTGGGAGCAGCCGTCATCGCGCGGCACGCGCGGCGGCTACCGTCCCGTAGCCCCGGCACCCTGCCACGCAGCGCGGATGCGCACCAGCCGACGCACCCACGCTCATACCGCCGATGGTAGGCGAGTCGAGCAGCCCGGCAAACTCGGCTGTCCCGAATTACGAAGCGATTGCCCGTGTGGCCGAACCCTGGCAAACCCGGCGGCGTGCTGAGCGTCACCGGTGTCGTTCGATATCTGCGTGGTCGGGGCAGCTCGGCGAACTCCGCGCGCGACACGCCCGGAATGCACGAACCCCCGGGCACCGTTTACCGGTGACCGGGGGTTCGTTAAAGCCGAAGGCTTGTCTTACTTGGCCTTCTCGAGAACTTCGACCAGACGCCAGCGCTTGGTCGCCGAGGTCGGACGGGTCTCCATCAGCGAGACGCGATCGCCGACGCCGGCGTCGCCGTTCTCGTCGTGCGCCTTGACCTTCGAGGTGGTCCGGATGATCTTGCCGTAGAGCGGGTGGCTCTTACGCGACTCCAGCTCGACCACGATGGTCTTTTCCATCTTGTCGCTGACCACGTAGCCGATGGCCGTCTTACGACGCCCGCGCGGCTTCTCGGTGGCCGGGGTGCCGGCCGATTTTGACGGGTTATCTGCCATGTTTACGAATCCTCACCAACGGGTCCGGCGGCCAGACCCAGTTCACGTTCACGCAGCACGGTGTAGATCCGTGCGATCTCGTGCCGCACGACACGCAGGCGACGGTTGTTGGTCAACTGACCGGTCGCCATCTGGAAGCGCAGGTTGAACAGCTCTTCCTTCGATTCGCGCAGGCGAGTGGTGAGCTCCTCTTCGGTGAGCTCACGCAGTTCGCCAGGCGTAACTCCCACTGCCATCAGAACTGCTCCTCTCGAGTCACGATGCGTGCCTTGATCGGCAACTTGTGGATTGCCCGGGTGAGCGCGTCACGCGCGATCTTCTCATCCGGGTAGCTCAGCTCGAACAGCACGCGTCCGGGCTTGACGTTGGCGACCCACCACTCCGGCGAACCCTTACCGGAACCCATGCGGGTCTCGGCGGGCTTCTTGGTCAGCGGGCGGTCCGGGAAGATGTTGATCCACACCTTGCCGCCACGCTTGATGTGCCGGTTGATGGCGATACGAGCGGACTCGATCTGCCGGTTGGTGATGTAGGCGTGCTCCAGTGCCTGGATGCCGTAGTCACCGAAGCTGACCGAGGTGCCGCCACTGGCGGTGCCGCGCTGCTTGGGGTGATGCTGCTTGCGGTGCTTGACCCTGCGGGGAATCAGCATGTTTAGCTCTCCGTGCTCTCTGCGGGCGCCTCGGCTGCTGCCGGGGTACCCGCCGTGTCATCGGTGGCGGCCCGGCCGGCCTCGGTGCTCGTCGCGGTGGTACCCGACGCGCCACTGCGGCGCGGACGGGTGCCCGACGGACGGTCACGACGCGGACGGTCGGCGGCCGGCGCGGCGGCGGTCAGCTCACGCTTGCCACCGACGATGTCGCCCTTGTAGATCCAGACCTTCACGCCGATCCGGCCGAAGGTGGTCTTGGCCTCGTAGAGGCCGTAGTCGATGTCGGCACGCAGCGTGTGCAGCGGCACTCGACCTTCGCGGTAGAACTCCGAACGGCTCATCTCAGCACCGCCGAGGCGACCCGAGCACTGCACCCGGATGCCCTTGACGTTGGGCTGACGCATCGCCGACTGGATCGCCTTGCGCATCGCGCGACGGAACGCCACCCGGTTCGACAGCTGCTCGGCGACACCCTGAGCGACCAGCTGGGCAACGGCCTCCGGCTGCTTGACCTCGAGGATGTTCAGCTGAACCTGCTTGCCGGTCAGCTTCTCCAGGTCGGTGCGGATGCGGTCGGCCTCGGTGCCGCGGCGACCGATCACGATGCCGGGACGCGCGGTGTGGATGTCCACGCGGACCCGATCACGGGTGCGCTCGATCTCCACATCGGCGATGCCGGCACGCTCCAGGCCGGTGGCCAGCAGGCGACGGATCGCGACGTCTTCCTTCACGTAGTCCGCGTACTGCTTGTCGGCGTACCACCGGGACTTCCAGTCGGTGGTGATGCCGAGCCGGAAGCCGTGCGGGTTGATTTTCTGGCCCACTACTCCGAGCCCTCCTTCGAATCGGTGGCCTTTGCAGCGGCAGCCTTGCTGCCCTGAGCGCGACGGCTGCGCGCGGAAGCTCCAGCGGCACCCCGGTCGGAACGGCTCGGCCTGCTTTCAACGATCACGGTGATGTGGCTGCTGCGCTTGCGGATACGGAACGCACGCCCCTGGGCGCGCGGCCGGATGCGCTTGGCGGTCGGGCCACCGTCGGCGTAGATCGTCGCGACCACGAGGGTCGAGGGATCCAGGCCGTCGTTGTTCTGCGCGTTGGCTGCCGCACTGGCGATCACCTTGGCGACGGTGGTGCTGGCGTCCTGCGGTGCCCACCGCAGGATGTCGAGCGCCTCGGCCACGGACTTGCCGCGGACCAGGTCGATGACCCGGCGTGCCTTGGTCGGCGAGAACGGCACGAACCGTGCCACCGCCTTCGCGGACGGATATTCAGTCGTCGTAGTCATTACCGGCGCTTCGCCTTCCGGTCATCCTTGATGTGACCCTTGAACGTACGGGTGGGCGCGAACTCGCCCAGCTTGTGGCCGACCATGGCCTCGGTGACGAACACCGGCACGTGCTTGCGACCGTCGTGGACGGCGAAGGTGTGACCGATGAAGTCAGGAATGATGGTCGAACGGCGCGACCAGGTCTTGATGACCTGCTTGGTGTTCTTCTCGTTCTGGACGTCGACCTTCTTCAAGAGATGGTCGTCGACGAACGGGCCCTTCTTCAGGCTGCGTGGCATCGCTTTACTCCCTAGCGCTTCTTGCCGGTGCGCCGGCGACGGACGATGAGCTTGTCGCTCGCCTTGTTGGGCTTGCGGGTGCGGCCCTCGGGCTTGCCCCACGGGCTCACCGGGTGGCGGCCACCGGAGGTCTTACCCTCACCACCGCCGTGCGGATGGTCGACCGGGTTCATGACGACACCACGGACGGTGGGGCGCTTGCCCTTCCACCGCATACGGCCGGCCTTACCCCAGTTGATGTTGGCCTGCTCGGCGTTGCCGACCTCGCCGACGGTGGCGCGGCAGCGCACATCGACGCGACGGATCTCACCGGAGGGCATACGCAGCGTGGCGTAGGTGCCTTCCTTGCCCAGCAGCTGGATGCTGACGCCGGCCGAGCGGGCCAGCTTGGCACCGCCGCCCGGGCGCAGTTCCACGGCGTGGATGACGGTACCGGCCGGGATGTTGCGCAGCGGCAGGTTGTTGCCCGGCTTGATGTCGGCGTTGGCGCCCGACTCCACGATGGTGCCCTGCTTCAGACCCTGCGGCGCGATGATGTAGCGCTTCTCGCCGTCCAGGTAGTGCAGCAGTGCGATGTTCGCGGTGCGGTTGGGGTCGTACTCGATGTGCGCGACCTTGGCGTTGACGCCGTCCTTGTCGTGGCGACGGAAGTCGATGAGCCGGTAGGCACGCTTGTGCCCGCCGCCCTTGTGCCGCGTGGTGATGCGACCGTGCGCGTTACGTCCACCCGTGCCGTGCAGCGGGCGAACCAGCGACTTCTCCGGAGTCGAACGAGTGATCTCGGCGAAATCGGAGACGCTCGAACCGCGACGACCCGGGGTCGTCGGCTTGTACTTGCGAATTGCCATTTCTTAGTTCCTGAGTCTCTCTGCCCGCCGTTAGGCCGGCGCTCCGAACAAGTCGATCGGCTTGCTGCCCGCGGCCAGCGTCACGATGGCGCGCTTGGTGCTCTTGCGCGTGCCGTAGCCACTGCGGGTCCGCTTGCGCTTGCCGTTGCGGTTGAGGGTGTTCACCGAGTCGACCTTGACGGAGAAGATCTTCTCGATCGCGATCTTGATCTGCGTCTTGTTCGAGTCCGGGTGCACGACGAACGTGTACACGTTGTCCTCGATCAGCGAGTACGACTTCTCCGAGATGACCGGGGCCAGGATGATGTCGCGGGGGTCAGTAATCGTTGCCATCAGACCGACGCTCCTTCTTTCTGGTCCGTCTTGGTATGCGCGCTGATGTACGCGTCCAGCGCCTCGACGCTGAAGATCACGTCGTCGGCGTACAGCACGTCGTAGGCGTTCAGCTGGTCAGCCGGCAGCACGTGCACGTTCGGCAGGTTCCGCACGCTCTTGGCGCCGACCTCGTCGCTGCGGCCGATGACGATCAGGACGTTCTTGTTGGAGGTCAGGCTCTCCAGGAACGCCTTGGCCGCCTTGGTCGACGGGGTCTGCCCGCTGACCAGTTCGGTGATCGCGTGGATCCGGTCGTTACGCGCCCGGTCCGAGAGCGCCCCGCGGGTGGCGGCGGCGATCATCTTCTTGGGGGTGCGCTCGCTGTAGTCGCGCGGCTTCGGGCCGTGCACGATGCCACCGCCGGTGAACTGCGGTGCGCGGGTCGAGCCCTGGCGGGCGCGGCCGGTGCCCTTCTGGCGGTACGGCTTCTTGCCGCCGCCGGAGACCTCGGCGCGCGTCTTGGCCGAGTGCGTGCCCTGACGCTTCGCGGCCAGCTGCGCGGTCACGACCTGGTGCAGCAGCGCAATGTTGGGTTCCACATCGAACAGCGCGGCGGGCAGCTCGACAGAACCGTCCTTCTTGCCGTCCGGAGTGTGAACGTCAAGCTTGAGAGCCATTACTTCTCACCTCGTTTGATCGCGGTGCGGACCACGACGAGTCCACCGTTGCGCCCGGGGACGGCGCCCTTGATCAGCAGTACGCCGTTCTCGGCATCGACCTTGTGGACCTTCAGGTTCTGGGTGGTGACGCGGTCACTGCCCATGCGGCCCGACATGCGGGTGCCCTTGAAGACGCGGCCCGGGTGGCGCAGCCACCGATGGAGCCGGGACGACGGTGCACGGCCTGCGCACCGTGGCTGGCGCCCTGGCCGGCGAAGCCGTGCCGCTTCATGGTGCCGGCGAAGCCCTTGCCCTTGCTGGTGCCGGTCACGTCGACGTACGCGCCGTCGGCGAAGATCTCGGCGGTCAGTTCCTGACCGACCTCGTACTCACCGGCCGCGGCCTCATCGTCGAGCCGGAGCTCGGCGAGGTGGCGGCGCGGGTTCACGCCGGCGGCGGCGAACTGGCCGGCGACCGGCTTGTTCACCTTGCGCGGGCTGATCTCGCCGTAGGCGAGCTGCACAGCGCTGTAGCCGTCGCGCTCCGGCGTCCGGATACGCGTCACAACGTTCGGGCCGGCCTTGACGACCGTGACCGGGACGACCTTGTTGTTCTCGTCGAACACCTGCGTCATGCCCAGCTTGGTGCCCAAAATGCCTTTTCTAGCCATTTCTCGGGTATCTCCTACTGGATATTGACGTCGACGCTTGCCGGCAGATCGATGCGCATCAGGGCGTCAACGGTCTTCGGTGTCGGGTCGAGGATGTCGATAAGGCGCTTGTGGGTGCGCATTTCGAAATGCTCCCGCGAGTCCTTGTACTTATGGGGGGACCGGATAACGCAGTACACGTTCTTCTCGGTCGGCAGCGGCACCGGGCCGACCACGCTTGCTCCCGTACGGGTGACCGTCTCAACGATCTTGCGCGCCGAGGCGTCAATAGCCTCATGGTCGTAGGCCTTGAGCCTGATGCGGATCTTCTGTCCCGCCACGCTTCTCCTACCTCACTACTAGCGGGCCCATGATTGGGCCCCTTGTCCTGGTCTGGCCAGTGCATTCGCCCCGGATATCCGGTGCGCATGCAGGCTGTGCCGCCGCTGTTTACCTGTCTCTGGTTCACCGACCCCCGCGCTCGGGTGTGTCGCCCTTACGCACATTCGTCCGCGTCGAAAAAGTGTCGCGATCGAGGTAGGGACCGGGTGCGCCCGTCAGGGCGCCGGTCGGATGCCCCACAGCCGGGCGAACCCGGCTCAAGGCAACCCGAACAGTATGCCTCAGATCCCGGCGTCCTCCAAATTCCCATTTGAGCAGCTTGGAGGCTCACCGGTCAGCCCGGCCGGCCCCCGATCTTACTCCCGAGTAAGGTCGGGGGCATGTCCGCGAGCCCGACCTATCGCGCCTGGCAGCAGCTGTCGACGAAGCCGCTGGGCAGCCGGCTGTTCTCGGCCGCGGCCATGGCGCGGGTCCCCTATTTCGCCTCGATCCTGCCGCACGTCATAGCCATGGGCCCCGGCCGCGCCGAGGTCGCGGTGCCGAAGTGGTTCTACATCTACAACCATCTGCACACCGTGCACGCCATCGCGTCCTGCAATGCCGCCGAGGTGGCGATGGGCATGGCGATGGAGGCCACCGTGCCCACCAGCCACCGCTGGATCCCGAAGGGGATGACGGTGCAGTACCTGGCCAAGGCCACCACCTCGCTGCGGGCCGTCGCCGAGTTCACCCCGCCGGACTTCGACGCGATCAGCGAGGGCGTGGAGGTGGTGGTCCCGGTCGCGGTCACCGACCGGGTCGGCAACGAGGTCGTGCACGCCGACATCACCTGCTGGGTGACGCCGGCCTGAGGTCTGCGCTCAGCGCGCGATCCCGTCCCAGAATTCGCACTGGTGGGCCTGTTCGAAGTCGGTGACGACCCGGCTGCCGTCGGGCCGCAGCGACATCCACGGGCCGACGCCACGCACCGGCGGCCATTCCGGGGCGCCGGCCGCGCTGGGCACGCCGTCGGCCACGAAGCTCGCCCAGAAGTCGATCATCTGATTCGACAGTTCCTGCTGCGCCGGGTTCAGCGGCGGGGCCCCGCCCACGTCGAACAGGTAGCGCAGCTCCAGGGAATGGCTGGCTCCGACCGGAAAGGGCAAGTCGCGCATGGGTTCCGGGGTCGGTGGGTTCGGGTCGTTGAACTCGTAGGCGTAGACGTCGTTGACGCCGGCGAGCTGTTCGGCCATCTGATCGGCCACGCAGGCGAACACCCCGTCGGTGACCGCGGCCGCGTACGCCGACGCGGTGCGGTTCCCGTACCGGTCCAGCGGATAGCGCGCGCCGACCGCGTCCGCGTCCGGGCCGAAGGTGTCGGCGAGCAGGTCGGGGTATTCGCCGGGTGGGTACTGCCGGCCGTCACGCAGATACTGCAGCGCGGTGAACAGGGTGAACTCGTCACGGTTGCTGCCGATCAGCACGGGCACGTCGGCGCCCCGCCCCTGCCGGATGGCGACCATCGGATCCTCCGGCAGCACGGTACTGCCGTACACCGGACCGCTGAGCGTGTCCTCGCCGATCCGGTCGTACCACACCGGTTTTCGCAATTCGCGCACCGGCAGTGCGCGCAGGCAGGCCGCCGCGGTCGCGGGATCCCCGCAGCCGACGTCGCGCGCATAGTCCGCACTGATCCGTTCGGCCTCCGGCAGCGCCAGCTGCGCCTGACACGGCGCGCTCTGGATGATCGCCGACCGGAACAGGCCCCGGGAATCCGGGGCGACCAGGTGATCGCACACCGCCATCCCGCCGGCCGACTCCCCCGCGAGGGTCACCTTGTCCGGGTCACCGCCGAAGGCCGCGATGTTGTCGCGCACCCAGCGCAGCGCGGCCTGCTGGTCGGCCAGCCCGTAGTTGCCGACCGCGCCGGCCGGGCCGAGCGCCGGATGGGCCAGGAAACCGAGCGCGCCGAGTCGGTAGTTGAGCGTGACCACCACGATGTCGCCGCGATCGACGAACCAGCGCGAGTCGTACATCGCGCCGTTGCCGTTGATGAACGAGCCACCGTGCAGCCACACCATCACCGGCCGCAGTTCCTCGGTGGGTGGCGGCGTCCAGACGTTGAGGGTCAGACAGTCCTCGTCGGCGTGCCGGCCCATCTCCAGGTCACTGCCCTCGTCCTGCACGCAGCGCGGTCCGATCCTGGTGGCGTCACGCACCCCGGTCCACGGCACCGCCGGCTGCGGCGGCTGCCAGCGCAACGGGCCCACCGGCGGGGCGGCGTACGGGATGCCGGCGAAATGCCGCTTGTCCAGCGTCGCGACGCCCTGCACCAGGCCGCCGGTGGTGCTCACCACGGACGGATCGGGCGGCAGCGACAACGCCGGATCCGCATCGCGGCCGCAGCCCATCACGAGCGTCAGGACCATCAGCAGTGCCGGCACGCATCGGTCGAGACGGGACGCAAAGAGCACCGCCCGAGCTTACTGACGGGTGTTCCGTCCGGTCCGGGCGTGCGGTCCGGCGCCCCCGCCGAACCGCTACGCGGTGCGCCGATGGACGGACTGCGTGCCGGAACCGATTCCGGCACACGATGTGGCACTCCTCACATAGACTGAACTTGACGCCCGTCAAGAACTGCCTGTGTGAGGAGTCCCATGAGCGCGCCCACCATGGATGAAGCGGCCAAGGTTTTCGTCGACCCCGCCGCTTACGCCGATGACGCCCGGCTGCACGCGGCCCTGACTCATCTGCGGGCCCATCAGCCGGTGGCACGGGTGGAATCGAAGAACTATCGCCCGTTCTGGGCGGTCACCAAGCACGCCGACATCATGGCGATCGAGCGCGACAACAACCTCTGGCTGTCCGAACCCCGGCCGCTGCTGGCCACCGCCGCGGCCGACGATCTCGGCAAGCAGCAGCTCGAGGCCGGCATGGGCCTGCGCACCCTGATCCACATGGATGACCCGCACCACCGGGACGTCCGCAAGATCGGCGCGGACTGGTTCCGCCCCAAGGCCATGCGCGATCTCAAGGTCCGCGTCGACGAACTCGCCAAGCGCTACGTCGACAAGTTGCGCGACATCGGCCCGGAATGCGATTTCGTCACCGACATCGCGGTGCACTTCCCGCTGTACGTCATCATGTCGCTGCTGGGGCTGCCCGAGGAGGACTTTCCCCGCATGCACCAGCTCACCCAGGAGCTGTTCGGCGGGGACGACGAGGAGTACAACAAGCGCGGCGAGTCGCCCGAGGAGCAACTCGCGATCCTGATCGACTTCTTCACCTACTTCGGCCAGCTGACCGCGTCGCGGCGCGCACAGCCCACCGACGATCTGGCCTCGGCGATCGCCAACGGCCGCATCGACGGCGAGCCACTGTCGGATGTCGACACCGCCTCCTACTACGTGATCGTCGCCAGCGCCGGCCACGACACCACCAAGGACGCCATCTCCGGCGGGCTGCTGGCACTGATCGAGAACCCCGATCAGCTCGACCGGTTGCGTCGGGACCCCGAGCTGATGGGTACCGCGGTCGAGGAGATGATCCGGTGGACGACGCCGGTCAAGGAGTTCATGCGGACCGCCGCCGAGGACACCGAGGTGCGTGGCGTACCGATCAAGAAGGGCGAATCCGTCTATCTGGCTTACGTTTCGGGCAACCGGGACGAGGAGGTCTTCGAAGACCCGTTCCTCTTCGACGTCGGCCGCGACCCCAACAAGCACGTCGCGTTCGGCTACGGCGTGCACTTCTGCCTGGGCGCCGCGCTGGCCCGGATGGAGATGAACAGCCTGTTCTCCGAACTGATCCCGCGGCTGGAGTCCATCGAACTGGCGGGTGCGCCGCAACTGGCGGCCACCACCTTCGTAGGTGGGCTCAAGCATCTGCCGATCCGATACTCGGTCAGATAGCGCGCCCTGGGACTAAAGTCCTCAGTTTTTCCCAAGCCCTTTCCGCGCGCAACGATTTGGCGCACACTTCCACTTGACACCTGTCAACATCTCTGTCGCAAGGAGTTCCACGTGAGCACGCCGACCATCCACCGCAATACCAGCGAGCACGGCCGGGTGCTGGCGGAACCCGTCGCCTACAGCGACAATGACCGGCTGCACCGCTCGCTGGCCTGGCTGCGCGCCAATCAGCCGGTGACGTGGGTCGACGTTCCGCCGTACCGCCCGTTCTGGGGTGTGACCAAGCACGCCGACATCATGGCGATCGAGCGTGACAACGAACTCTGGCTCAGCGAGCCGCGCCCGCTGCTGCTGCAGGCCGAGGTCGAGGACCGGGTCAGGGCCGATCAGGAGGCCGGCATCGGTCTGCGCACGCTGATCCACATGGACGATCCGCATCATCGCGACATCCGCAAGATCGGCGTGGACTGGTTCCGTCCCAAGGCCATGCGCGATCTCAAGGTCCGCGTCGACGAACTCGCCAAGCGCTACGTCGACCGGATGGCCGACATCGGCCCGGAGTGCGACTTCGTCACCGAGGTCGCGATCAACTTCCCGCTGTACGTCATCCTCTCGCTGCTCGGCCTGCCCGAGGAGGATTTCCCGCGGATGCTCAAGCTGACTCAGGAGATGTTCGGTGGCGAGGACGCCGAACATCAGCGCGGCGAGGGCGGCACAGAAGACATCATGGCCGTGCTGATGGACTTCTTCACCTACTTCTCGGCCCTGACCGCGTCACGGCGCGCCAACCCCACCGGCGACCTGGCCTCGGCGATCGCCAACGGCCGGATCAACGGTGAACTGATGTCGGACATGGACACGCTGTCCTATTACGTCATCGTCGCCAGCGCCGGCCATGACACCACCAAGGACGCGATCTCCGGTGGGCTGTGCGCGCTGGTCGAGCATCCGGATCAGCTGGCCCGGCTGCAGGCCGAACCGGGCCTGATGGGCACCGCGGTCGAGGAGATGATCCGCTGGTCCACCCCGGTCAAGGAGTTCATGCGCACCGCCACCCGCGACACCGAGGTGCGTGGCGTGCCGATCCCCAAGGGCGAGTCCGTGCTGCTGTCCTATGTGTCGGCCAACCGCGACGAGGACATCTTCGAGAACCCCTTCACGTTCGATGTCGCCCGTGACCCCAACAAGCACCTGTCCTTCGGTTACGGCGTGCACTTCTGCCTGGGCGCGGCGCTGGCCCGGATGGAGCTGAACAGCCTGTTCACCGAGCTGGTGCCGCGGCTGGAGTCCATCGAACTGGCCGGCACGCCGGAGTATTCGGCCACCACCTTCGTCGGCGGCCTCAAGCACCTGCCGATCCGGTACTCGCTGCGCTAGCGGCATCCGGCGCCCGGTGCGTCGCCAGATAGCCGTCGACCGCGACCCGGGCGACCCCGCGGTAGTCGAAATCGGCCATCGTGCTGAGCTTGCCCAGCACGATCGGCCCGAGCAGCAGGGCCACCGCCTGGGTCCGGTCGACATCCCCGAACGCGGCGGCGGCCTCCGGGTGAGCGAAGATCGCGTCGAACGGTGCCGCGTACTGTTCGGCGATGCGTTCCCGCAGGGTGCGCACCGCATCGCTCTCGGTGCTTTCCGGGCCGCGACCACCCTTGCTCCACCAGGACGCGTCCAGTCCGCCGCCCAGTGCCAGCCAGGATGTCGCGGCCAGACTGATCGGAGCCTCCGCGATCAGCTCGGCGAAGCCGTCCAGCGCGGCGATCAGCCGGTCCCGCAGGCTGCCGTCGGCCGGCGGTGACGGCACCGGCGGCAGCAGCGCGTGGAACGCCGCGGCCAGCAGATCGTTGCCGCTGGAGAAGTGCCGGTACAGGGTCGCCCGCGCGACGTTGGAGGCGCGCACCACCGCATCGACCGTCACCGCGCTGGGCCCTCCGGTGCGCAGCAGCGCGGTGGCCGCCTCCAGCAGCCGGGCCCGCGACCGCGCCGGCCGCGGATCGGTCGTCGTCAACGCGAACTCACCTCCTCACCGGATTTGAGACTGTTAGTCTCGCAACAAGACGGCCAGTCTCAAAACTAACGCGCTCGTCGAAAGAGGGGGTCATGGTCGACACGCTCACCGAGTCCGACCGCCCCACCGACGCGGCATTGGACGGGCTGTCCGCCCGGGCCCGTGCCTGGACCCTGTGTGTGGCCTGTCTCGGCGTGCTGCTGGTCATCTCCTCGATGGTCGCACTCAACACCGCGCTCCCCGACCTCGCCGTCGCCACCTCCGCCACCCAGACCGAACTCACCTGGATCGTCGACAGCTACACCCTGGTGCTGGCGTGCCTGTTGCTGCCCGCCGGCGCCCTGGGCGACCGGTACGGCCGCCGGGGCGCGCTGCTGCTCGGGCTGGCCGTATTCGCGGTGGCCTCCGTCGCGCCGGTCATCTGGTCCGATCCGCTGCACCTGATCATCGCGCGCGGGGCGGCCGGTGTCGGGGCCGCCTTCGTGATGCCCGCGACGCTGTCGCTGCTGACCACCGCGTATCCGAAAGACCAGCGCAACAAGGCCGTCGGGTACTGGGCCGGCGCGGCGGGCAGTGGCGCGGTGGTCGGCATGCTGGGATCCGGTGCGCTGCTGCACTACTTCGGCTGGCAGTCGATCTTCGCCGGCTTCACCGCGGCCGGTGCCGTGCTCTTCCTGCTCGCACTGACCATCGGGACGTCCAAGGAGTCGGAGCCCAAACCACTGGACTGGATCGGCGCCGTCCTGATCGGCGGCGGGTTGGCGATGATCGTGTTCGGCATCCTGGAGGTGCCCGCCCGCGGCTGGTCGGATGCGTTGGTGATCGGCAGCATCGCGGTAGGCGCGGTGCTGGCAACGGCTTTCGGTTTCGTCGAACTACGCCGGCGCCATCCGCTGCTGGACGTCCGGTTGTTCGCCAACCCGACCTTCGCCACCGGGGCGGCCGCCATCACGGTGTTCTTCCTGGCCAACTTCGGCTACTTCTACATCGTCATGCAGTACATGCAGCTGATCCTGGGCTACAGCCCGATCAAGACCGCGATCGCCGTCTCCCCGTTGGTTGGTCCGATCCTGGTGCTGTCCGCGACGGCGTTCTGGTTTCTGCCCCGACTCGGTCTGCGCCTGGTGGTGTTCACCGGCCTCGGACTCATCGCTCTCGGCTTCCTACTGATGGGCGGCATCACCGTCGGCGACGGCTACGGCGCCATCGCCTGGCCCATGCTGGTGATGAGCGTCGGCATCGGATTGCTCACCGCACCAATGACTTCGGCGATCATGAACACCGCGCCCGACGACAAGCAGGGGGTCGCCTCGGCGGTCAACGACGCCGCCCGCGAGGTCGGCGCCGCACTCGGTATCGCACTGGCCGGATCGCTGCTGGCCGCCCAGTACACCGACCTGCTCGCACCGCAGCTGCCCGCGCAACTGCCCGAACCGGCCCGGCAGGCCGTGCTGGGATCGCTGGGCCAGGCGCTGGAGGTCTCGACGCGGCTCGGCCCGCCCGGTGCGCAGGTCGCCGAGCTGAGCAAGACCGCCTTCGTGGAGGCCATGAACTCGGCCACCTTCGGCCTGGCGCTGACCGTCGCCGTCAGCGCCGTCCTGATCGGGCTGTGGGCCCCGGGCCGCGACGACCGGCAGCTGCGGCTGCTCCGTCGCGATCGTCCCGTCGGGCGGCACCGGGCCTGAGTTCAGGACGCCAGGAACTCCGCCGCGCGGTGCCCGATCATCGCGATGGTGGCGTGCGGCCCGCGCGACAACGGCGCCGGAATGATCGACCCGTCGACCACCCACAGCCCGTCGATGCCACGCACCCGGCACTGCGGGTCGACGACGGCCCCCAACGGCGCCGTCCCGCACAGGTGCTGGGTGGTCGACCAGTTCGGTTCACCGGCAACGGATCCGCTGATTTCCCGGACCAGACCGGCACCTCGGCACAGGGCTGTGACATCCTCGGCGACGGTGTCGTAGTGGTGCGCGATGCGTGGGGGCACCGCGATGTCGGCCGAGTGCACGGACAGCCGCCCGCGCGCTCGCGGCCGCATCAGGGCCACCCCGAAGTGCGGCGGATCCGATGGCGGCTCTCCGGTCATCTGCGCGAATCCGGTGGTGTACAACCGGATTTCCAGACCGTCCACCGACAGCGCAGCCTCCAGCGGGGTGCGCCCGGCGGCGGCCGGCCAGTCCACCGGCAGCACCCACTCCGGGTGGTCGCTGAACTGCGCCCCGACCGGTAGATCGACCCGCACCGCGATCCCGGCGGCGGTGAGCACCTCGGCCGGACCGCAGCCGGAGAGCATCAGCAGATGCGCGGTGCCGATCGCGCCCGCGCACAGCACGATCCGTTCGGCGATGTGGTGTACCGGCCCGGACGGCCCGACCGCCTGCACCCCGATCGCACGGTGCCCGGAGAACATGATCCGTTGCACCCGGGTGAACGGGTACAGCCGCAGGTTCGGCCGGGTCAGTGCCGGGCGCAGGAACGCCGCACCCGGACCGATCCGGGTGCCGTCGGTGACGTTGAGCGGCAGGGCACCCACACCCTCGAAGGGACCGGCCCCGTTCAGGTCCTCGACCCAGCCGAAGCCCAGATCTTGGGTGCGTCGGACGAAAAGTTCGGTGCCGGCGCTGAATTCGCCTACCCGGGCGACCGGGATGGGCCCGTGCTCCCCGTGCAGTGGCCCGGTGAAGTCCCGATCGGTCTCGAGCGCCCGGAAGTGCGGCAACACCTCGGCCCAGGACCATCCGGGGATCGCCCAGCCGTCGAAGTCGGCGGGCAGCCCGCGGCAGAAGTAGCCACCGTTGATCGCACCGGATCCGCCGACCACGGCGCCGCGCACCAACTCGACCTCGCGGTGCGGCGCCCGGGTGAGGACGGCCGGATAGCGCGCGGCCACCGCGCTGTCGGGCCCGATCGGCACCAGCTGGGCGTCGCCGGGCCGGGCCGGGACGGCGTCCGGACCGGCCTCCAGGACCGCCACCCGGCGGCCGGTGTCGGCGGAAAGCCGTTCGGCCAGAACAGAACCAGCGCTGCCGGCGCCGATGATCAGGACGTCACTGCGGACGACGTCGAGGGCCTGCACCGCCGAGGATCAGCTTCGGATCTGCGGTTTGAGGGCGCCGATGTGGCGTTCGCGCAGCACACCGGTCCACAGGCCCAGCCCGTAGGCGGCGTCGTCGAGGCGCTTGAGCATCAGGTAGCTCAGCAGCCCGACCCGGTGCTCGTCCTCGGTGCTGTGCCGGCGTTTGGCCCAGTCGGCCAGCCCGTCGAGCACCGAGGCGGCCAGCACCACCGGCCGGCAGCGCGGGAACACCACGGCGGCCACCAGCGTCACCGGCCAGTAGTGCCGGCAGATCGCGGCGGCCACCTGCAGCGCAGCGCCCCACACCCCGTTGGCCGCCACCGCGGCGACCTCCCGGCGGCCGGTCTCGGCGGACTCCAGCGACCCGGCGATCCGCTTGCCGAACAGCACCGCGACCACCGCGGCGAGAAAGTACCCCGCCCGCGACCGGGTGGCCACCAGCAGCCAGAGCAGCAGCATCCAGCGCGACACCACCATCGGCGCGGTCTTACCGGGATGCCGCACGGCCAGCGGGGCCGCGGACTGCCCGTAGAAAGCCTTGCGCTGGAACCACTCCCGCAGCCGGGTGCGGTGTTCGTGACCGACCAGCGCGATCGGCTCGTAGCGCAGCCGGGCGCCGGCCTCCACCAGCCGCCAGCACAGGTCGACGTCCTCGCCGGAGCGCAGTGTCTCGTCGAAGCCGCCGACCTCGGTCAGCGCGCTGCGCCGGCAGATGATGGCTGCGCTCGGTACATAGGACACCGGGCCGTAGGGCACCACCGGCGCCTCCCGCATGCCCAGGTCCAGCGAGGAGCGCACCGCCTCGTAGCGGGCCACCAGATTCTCCGGTTCGCGCAGGCTCACGATGCGCGGCGCCACCAGCGCCACGGCCGGATCGCAGAAGTGCCCGAGCAGGGCCTCCAGCCAGCCGCGCCGGGGCACCACGTCGGAGTCCAGGAAGGCCACGAAGTCGGTGTCGCAGGCACGCAGACCGGTATTGCGGGCGGCCGCCGGCCCCCGACTGCGCGGGTGCCGCAGCACCCGTACCTCACAGCGGGCACCGTCGAAGTCGGTGTCCTGCAGTGGTTCGGCCGACCCGTCGTCGACCACCACCACCTTCATTCCGCGCAGCGAGCGGACCAGCCGGCTCACCCCGATCACGTTGTCGCGCACCGGGATCACCACGGTGACATCGTGATGCGAGGGCCCGCTGGGCGGCCGCGGATGGGCGACGGTGGCGTCGAGCAGGGTGCGGGCCAGCTGCGCGGACAGCGCGTCGTGCACCTCGAGGCGGCCACCGTCGATCATGGTCTGGGCGACCGGCGCCAGCCGCAGCAGTCGGGTCGGCGAGCCGCCCAGCAAAGCCGAACCCGAGCCCAGCACCTTGACTCGGCGGTCCACCTGGATGGCGAATCCATCGGGCAGCCGCGGGCCCGTCATGTCAGCATCCCGCGCCCGTTCGGGGTCCAGGCCAGCACGCGACGGACGCAGCCGTCGACCATGTCGGCGAAGTACCGCTGCCCGTCTGCCGCGGTGGCCGTGGTCGGGTCGCCGAGCACCCCGACCGCGCTGACCGCGGCGACCCCACCGGCGCGCAGCGCGGGCATCAGCTCGGCCAGCGGGGCCCTGTTGCCGGTCACCACGGCCTCACTGCGCACGACCTCCGGTGAAATATGGAGCAATACAGATGTTTCGGTATGCCCGGCGTGGGCGTCCGCACCCGCCACCATGCACGAGGTCCAGCCCACGTCGCGGCCCTCGGCACGCAGCAGCGCGACCGCCTCGGCCAATGCCTCCACGTTGCCGCCGTGGCCGTTGACGAACACCAGCCGCGGGGCCCAGTTGCACGCCGACCGGCCGTACTCCACCAGCAGCAGCCGCAGGGCCGAGGTGCCGATCGACACGGTGCCCGCGAACCCCTCGTGCTCCCCGCTGGCGCCGTAGCTGAGCGCCGGGGCCACCAGCCAGCCCGCGTCCAGGTGCCCGGCTACGGCCCCGGCCACCGCCGTCGCGATCCGGGTATCGGTGTCCAACGGCAGGTGCGGCCCGTGTTGCTCGGTCGACCCGAGCGGCACGACGAGCGCCGGATGCCCGACGGGTGACGTGCCGAGCAGTCCACTCGACGTCATATCGCCGAGCTTCGCAGGTTTGGGCACCCGCCGATGGTAGGCCGAATTCACCTGGTGTGCACCAATTGTTCGCGCATGCGCGGCAATTGATTTTCGCGCTGTCGGCCACTCGACGGACAATCGGTCACGTCCGTCACGTCCGTCACGCCCGCCCCAGACGATCAGGCCTTCGGGACGCCGAGCGTGCGGGTGAATCCTTCGGGGACCAAAATATCGTCCGGCGTCAGATCGTGGATGGAGGACTTGGCCAGACCGCGCAGCGCCGAGTCGATGCCCCCGGACAGGATGTCCAGGACGTTCTCCACACCGGCCTGCCCGTTGGCCGCCAGGCCCCACAGGTAGGCACGGCCGATCATCACCGCGCGGGCGCCGAGCGCGACGGCCTTGACGACATCGCTGCCGCGCCGGATGCCGCCGTCCAGCAAAACCTCGACCTGATCGCCGACGGCCTCGGCGATGGCCGGCAGGCAGCGGATCGCCGCCGGGGTGCCGTCCAGGTTGTTACCGCCGTGGTTGGACACCGTGATCGCCGAAACACCAGCATCCACAGCACGTTTGGCGTCGTCGACGCGCACCATGCCCTTGAGCAGGAACGGCCCGCCCCACTGCTCGCGCAGCCAGGAGACGTCCTCCCAGGTCGGCGGCGGGGTACCCATCCACTGCCCGTAGGCCTCGAAAAAGGTCGGCCCGGCCTCACCCTTGCGGCCCTGATTGGGAACCCGCAGGTCCGGTGGACGCAGATGCTTGGCGAAGCTGTAGAACCAGCGCGGCTTGGTGATGACCTCCGGGGACATCTTCACCATCGTCTTGAGATCCATGCTTTCCGGGATCTTGGGGCTGCCCCAGTCCCGGCCGTGGCTGAAGCTCCAGTCCGTGGTGAGGATCAGACCCTTGGCGCCGGCCGCCCGGGCCCGTTCCATCCGGGCCAGGATGTCGTCGCGGCTGCCCAGCCAGTAGATCTGGAAGAAGATCTTGTCGTTGACCGCGGTCACTTCCTCCATCGGCTTGCTGGCGAAGGAGGACAGCCCCATGGCAGTCCCACGGGCCGCGGCGGCCCGCGCGACGGCGACCTCGCCGTCCGGGTCGACGGCCTGCACACCGGTCGGCGAGATGATGATGGGCATCGAAATGTCCTGACCCATCACCGTTGTCGCCATCTCACGCTTCTCGGTGGCACCGATGACGTGCGGGGCGAAGCCCAGTTCGCCGAAGGCCTCGACGTTGTCGGACACCGTCAGCCCCTTCTCGCTGGCCGAGATCAGCGAGGAGTAGGCGGAGCGGGGCAGCCGTTTCTTCGCACGCGCTTGGGCGATGGCAACGGTCTCGAACCAGGTATCGCGGGCCATGATTTCTACACAGGACTTTCGTTACAGAACTTCTTGGGTGGGACGGTGAGCAGCTTGAGCGGGATCGGACCCTTGCGTCCGCCGGCTCGGGAGTGGTCGACGCTGGACTTGGGCTTCTCCCGTTCGGCGGCCAGGGCGGGTTCGCCGTAACCCTGCACGCACTCGGGGTCCGGGCCGTCCATCGGCAGACCGGTGAAGAACTTGGCCGCCATGCAACCGCCCCGGCAGGAGTCGTAGTGCGCGCAGCCGCTGCAGGCGCCGGCGGACTGCGGTTCACGCAGCTCCTGGAACAGCGGGGAGCGCTGCCAGACGTTCTTGAACCCAGTACCGAATCCGGTGTCCTGCAGGATGTTTCCGGCCAGGAACTTCTCATGGATGGCGAACGGGCAGGCGTAGACGTCGCCGACCGGGTCGATCAGGCAGACCACCCGGCCCGCACCGCACAGGTTCAGCCCGGCCAGCGCGCCCGGTTCGCCGAGGCCCGACAGGTGGAAGAAGGAGTCGCCGGTCAGCACGCCCTCGCCGTGCGCCACCAGCCAGTCATACAGCTGGACCTGCTGGGCCGGGGTGGGGTGCAGATCGTCCCAGACGTCGGCGCCGCGACCGGAGGGCCGCAGTCGGGTGATCCGCAGGGTGGCGCCGTAATGGTCTGCCAGCGCCTTGAATTCGTCGAGCTGGTCGACGTTCTGGCGGGTCACCACGACCGAGATCTTGGCGTCGGAGAAGCCGGCCTCGCGCAGGTTCTCCAGCGCCCGGATGGCCATCGCGAACGAGCCCGGGCCCCGCACCTCGTCGTTGACCTCGGCCGTCGCACCGTCCAGCGAGATCTGCACGTCGACGTAGTCGCTGGCGGCCAGCTTGGCGGCCACCTCCTTGTCGATGCGCACACCGTTGGTGGAGAACTTCACGCCGACATGGTGTTCGGTCGCGTAGTCGACCAGTTCCCAGAAGTCCGAACGCACCGTCGGCTCGCCGCCGCCGATGTTCACGTAGAACACCTGCATGCGTTCGAGCTCGTCGATGATGTCCTTGCACTGCCTCGTGCTCAGCTCGCGGGGATCACGCTTGCCCGACGAGGACAGGCAGTGCACGCAGGACAGGTTGCAGGCGTAGGTCAGTTCCCAGGTCAGGCAGATCGGGGCGTCCAGCCCGTGCTCGAACTGCTCGACCAGACGGGGCACCTTGACCGGGGCCTGTTCTTTCGGCGGCAACACGGCGGTCATTCGGTCTCCTTCGCGACGAGCATGTGGGATTTCACCAGCACGCTCAGCGCGTGTAGATAGGGGGCTTGGGCGTCGTCGTCGATTCCGGCGGCGCGGCAAGCGGATCGGACGCTCGGGTGCTCGTCCAGCGAGTTGACCACGTCGAGGATCGTCCGGTTCTTGAGGAAGGACAGCTTGCGGGTACCGAAGTGGTACAGCAGCGCCCCGAACGGCTCCGGCCGCACCGCCACCTGGTGGTGCAGCCGCCAGCCGCGATCGGGGTCGAACGCCACTGCATCAGCAGTGGGTGCGGTCACGATCAGTAAACCCCGCACATACCGTCGATCGAGACCTCTTCGACGAGGGACTCGGTGACGAGCTGAGCGTCGGTCTCGACCTGCTGATTCTGGTCCATGGATCGCACCTTTCTGGGCTGTAATGGGTCAGGCTCTCGACTTTTGTGACCCGGCTCGCAAGAATATGGCATCGAGTGCAGGAATGGAAGAGGTGGGTTGATGACGCAGGCGTCCGGTCCCCGGGTGGGCCGTCGGCCGTCCACCACCCAGGGCCACATCACCGCCGTCGCCCTCGACCTGTTCGCCAGCCGTGGCTTCGACGAGGTCAGCGTCGACGACGTCGCCCGCGCCGCCGGGATCGCCCGTCGCACACTGTTCCGCTACTACCCGTCCAAGAACGCCATCCCCTGGGGCGACTTCGACGCCCACCTGAACCTGATGCGTGCGCTACTGGACAAGGCCGACCCGGGTGCGGGCATCGGCGAGGCCCTGCGCACCGCCCTACTGGCGTTCAACGAGTTCGACGACAAGGAACGGCACCGCCAGCGGATGCGCCTCATCTTGGGAACCGATGCGCTACAGGCACATTCGATGACCATGTATGCAGGCTGGCGCGGCGTCGTCGCAGAATTCGTGGCCCGCCGGCGCGGCGAGGAACCCGACGGGCTGGTCCCGCAGACGGTCGCCTGGTCCCTGCTGGGCGTGGCCCTGACCGCCTACGAGCAGTGGCTGGCCGACGAGTCGGCGTCCCTGCCCGACCTGCTGGGCGAATCCTTCGACGTGGTCGGTCACGGCCTCACCAACCTGTGATTTGTGGAGTCTTACCCGGAACCAGTCCGGCTAAGACTCCACAAATCGCGGGAAATTGGGGTGCCGGAGTTCGGCCCCGGTCGGCGACGATAAGGGTGTGAGCGTCGAATCGGGTCACCGCGATGCCCCTCGGGAGCTGTTGGAGCTCTACGACGAGGCACTGCCGGTCGTGTACGGGTACTTCGCCCGGCGCTGCGGTGACCGCGCGGTCGCCGAGGATCTGACCTCGGACACCTTCCTGGCTGCCATGGACGCGGCACGCAAACCGGCACCGCCGCCGATGACGGTGCCCTGGCTGATCGGGGTGGCCCGGCACAAGCTCGCCGACCACTACCGGCGCGGGCACGCGCGGTTGAGCGTGCCGGTTGCCGAACCGCCGGAGCCGGCCACCCCGGTCGACGGCTGGGACGCCGAACTCGACCGCATCGTCGCCGAGGCGGTGCTGGCCCGGCTGCCCGAACACCATCGGACCGTGCTGGCGCTGCGCTATCTCGACGACTGCACGGTCGGTGAGTGCGCCGAGCTGATCGGCCGCACGGTGCATGCCACCGAGACCCTGCTGGTGCGGGCCCGCCGCGCCTTCAGATCCCAGTACCCGACACCGGAAGGAGGGCGGCCGTGAACAACTCCCACGATCCGTTGGACGTGCTGCGCGGCGGCGACCTCCCGGTCTCCCCCGACCCGGCGTTCGCCGCCCGGCTGCGTGCCCGGCTGGAGTCGGCGCTGTCCCTACCCGCCAACGCTGAAGGAGTCGTCATGAGTGGCACCGATACCGCCATCGCAGAACTGAACTCGACCGCCACCGCGGCCCCGCGGCCCGCCGCGATCCCCTATCTGTCGGTGCCCGATGCGCGTGCCGCCATCGACTGGTACGTGCAGGCCCTGGGCGCGAGCCTGGTCGGCGAGCCCTACCTGATGGATGACGGGCGGATCGGGCACGCCGAGCTGTCCGTCGGCGGCGGCGTGCTCTACCTGGCCGACGAGTATCCCGAGCTCGGCCTCAAAGCACCTGCTCCGCAGCAGGTCTCGGTGAGCCTGATGCTGGCCGTCGAGGACACCGATGCCGCGCTGCAACGCGCCCGGGAACACGGCGCGACCGTGCTGCAGGAGGTCTACGAGGATCACGGCGCACGCGGCGCGACCATCCTCGACCCGTCCGGGCACCGCTGGATGCTGTCCGGTCCGGTCACCGGGGCGGCGCCGCTGATCCGGCGCGGTGACGTCGGCTACGTGTCGATCAACACCCCGGACGCCGAGCGGGCGAAGCGGTTCTACGCCCACGTGCTCGGCTGGTCCTTCGAGGGGCAGCACGTGGCACCGCCCAGCGAATCCGCGCTGTCCATGGGCGTTTTCGAGACGTCCGGCCCCGGCACGCTGTTCTGCTGCTACGCCGTCGACGACCTCGACGCCGCTCGGCAGGCGATCCTGGCCGGCGGCGGCACCGTCGGCGAACCGCAGCGCCGCGAGTTCGGCACGGTGCTGGATGCGACCGATCCGCAGGGCACCCGGTTCGCGGTGTACCGCGACACCGCCCGCACCCCGCGGCCGCCGATCAACGGGGCCGGGCCCGGCGAGCTGTCCTACCTCACCTATTTGGTCCCCGATACGGCGGGTTTCCGGGAGTTCTACGGCCGGGTGCTGGGCTGGACGTTCGAGACCGGCCGCGTCGCGGACGGCTGGGCCGTGCAGGGGCCGCAGCCGATGGCGGGGATCGCCGGCGGGACCGCACAGCCCGTCGCGGTGCCGATGTGGACCGTCGAGGACATCGACGCCGCGGTGGCCCGGGTGCGGGCCGCGGGCGGCACCGTCATCGAGGAACCGTCCACGCAGCCCTACGGGAAGTCCGCGCTGTGCGCCGACGACCAGGGTGGCCGGTTCTACCTGGGCCAGCACTAGCAAGGCCAGCACCAGCGATTTGTGGAGTCTTACCCGTAATGATTACGGGTAAGACTCCACAAATCACGAAGAAGCGGGCAGCACGTCGGCGATGGCGGCGCCGGAGGCGATCTTGCCGCGGGCCTTCATCACCTTGCCGGGCATCCCGCCGCCGACCACGGCGGTGACCACACCGTCGCGCTCGTAGTAGGCCAGGAACTTGCGGCCGTCGTCCTCGACGAGGTGCACCACATCGTCGGCGGCCGGCTCGCCCAGGCACTGGATCTTGACGTCGTACTGATCGCTCCAGAAGTAGGGCACCGAGATGGCCGGGCTGCCCGGCTCCTGGCCCAGCATCGCCGGCACCAGCACCCGCGCCTGCTCGGCCACATTGCTCCAATGCTCGACGCGCACTTGGTGTCCGACCTCCGAGCGCCAGGACGCCACGTCGCCGATGGCCCACACGTGCTCGACGTTGGTCCGCCCGGCGTCATCGCACACGACACCGTTGGCCACCTCGATGCCGCTGCCGTCCAACCAACCGGTCACCGGATGCGAACCGATGCCGACGACGACCATGTCGGCGTCCAGCTCGGTGCCGTCGGAGAGCACCACCTTCTCCACCTTGTCCTTGCCGGCCACCGAGGCGACGCCGACGCCGCAGCGCACGTCCACGCCCTCGGCCTCGTGCAGCCGGGTGACCAGCGAGCCGATCTGCTCGCCGAGCACCGAGGCCAGCGGGGTGGGCTGGGGTTCGACGATCACCACGTCGACGCCGAGCTGGCGCAGGCTGGCGGCCACCTCGCAGCCGATGAAACCGGCGCCGACGATGACGGCCCGACGCGCGGTGGCGGCGTGCTCACGCAGTTCGGCGCTCTGCCCGATGGAGCGCAGCACCCGGATGCCCTCCAGCTCGGGGAAGGATGGAATGCGCTTGGGCGCAAGCCCGGTGGCGATGACGAGCTCGTCGTATCCGAGCGTCGAGCCATCGGCCAGCCTCAGCGTCCTCGCCGCGGGATCCACCGACTGCGCGGCCGACCCCAGCCGCAGTGTGATGTTGTTCTCGTCGTAGAACTCCCGCGGCTTGAGCACCACATCGTGGTCCGGGTTGCGCAGGACTTCCTTGGACAGCGGCGGTCGGTCGTACGGCAGATGCTGCTCATCGCTGACGATGGTGATAGATCCCGCGTATTCGGCACGACGCAACTGCTCGGCGGTCCGGGCCGCAGCCAACCCACCACCGACAATGACGATTCCACCATTAGTTGTCACGTGGGTCTTCTTACACGATGACCGCCGTCCTGTGCCCGCCTACCCCATCGGTACTGGTCAGGACCGAGAGCGCTCGATGAGGTTGGACAGCACCACGATGCTCTCGCTGCGCTCGATGTCGGCGCTCGCCCGGATGCGTTCCAGGGCGTCCTCCAGGTGGCGCATGTCGCGGGCCAGGACGTGCAGGATGGCGTCGGCGGTGCCGGTCACCGTGGCCGCGCTGACCACCTCGGGGATGTCCGCCCAGGCCTGCCGCAGCGCGTCGGGGGCGATCGCGCCCTGGCAGTACACCTGCACGTAGGCCTCGGTGGTCCAGCCCAGCGCGTTGCGGTCGACCACAGCGGTGAAGCCGCGGATCACCCCGCGGTCGAGCATCCGGTCGACGCGGCGTTTGACAGCCGGGGCGGACAGGTTCACCCGCACACCGATCTCGGCGAAGGTGGCGCGGGCGTCGTCGGTGAGCTCGGCCAGGATGCGTTCGTCGGTTTCGTCCACGACAGACCCCTCCTCGTGCAACAGATCTCCGTAATTTCCGGCTCAGCGCAACAGATACACACCATATACGCAATGGTCGGCGATTGATTGCGGTACCACGGGCCAATACCGTCATCACCATGACGGTCTCCGATCTCACCGCCGCCACTGCCGCCCGCGCCGAGCGGCCCGCCCGCCGGGCCCGCACCCGCCGTTTCGCGATGACCGCGCCGCACCACTTCGCCGTCGAGTACGCCATCAATCCGTGGATGGACACCAGCGTGCCCGTCGACGTGGATCTCGCTCTGCGCCAGTGGGAGACGTTGCGCGCGACCTATCTCGACCTGGGGCACACCGTGGACCTGGTGGACGCGGTCGCCGGCCTGCCGGACATGGTCTATGCGGCCAACGGCGGGTTGATCGTGGACGGCCGGGCGGTGGTCGCGAACTTCACCTTCCCGCAGCGGACCGCGGAGGCCGACGCCTACGCCGCCTGGATGACCGCGGCCGGCTTCCGGCCCGAGCGCACCCGGCACCGCAACGAAGGCCAGGGCGACCTGCTGGTCGCCGGGTCAACGGTGTTGGCCGGCTACGGGTTTCGCACCGACCGGCGCGCGCACGGCGAGGTCGCCGAGATCACCGGGCTGCCGGTGCTGAGCCTGGAGCTCGTCGACCCGCGGTTCTACCATCTCGACACCGCGCTCACCGTGCTCAGCGACGGCCCGGACGTCGCGGTCGCCTACTACCCGCCGGCCTTCTCCGAATCCGCACTGGAGTCGTTGCGCGAGCTGTTCCCCGCCGCCATCGAGGTCGGCTCCGCGGACGCCTTCGTGCTCGGCCTCAACGCGGTGTCCGACGGGCGGCACGTGGTGCTGCCGGCCGCGGCGACCGGCTTCGCCGATCAGCTGCGCGCCGCCGGTTTCGAACCCGTCGGGGTGGACCTGTCCGAGCTGCTCAAGGGCGGCGGGTCCGTCAAATGCTGCACGCTGGAGGTGTATTCGTGACGATCATGCATGAGCTCAGCAATACCGCGATCGCCCTGGAGGAGCTGCACACCGCGCACAACTACGCACCGTTGCCGGTGGTCGCGGCGTCGGCCGAGGGCGCCTGGATCACCGATGTGGACGGCCGCCGCTACCTGGACTGCCTGGCCGCCTACTCCGCGGTGAACTTCGGCCACCGCAATCCGGTGATCACCGCCGCCGCGCACGCCCAACTCGACACCGTCACGCTGGTGAGCCGGGCATTCCACTCCGACCGGTTGGGCCCGTTCTGCGCGGCACTGGCCGGGCTGTGCGGCAAGGACATGGTGCTGCCGATGAACAGCGGCGCCGAGGCGGTGGAGAGCGCCATCAAGGTGGCCCGCAAGTGGGGCACCGACGTCTTGGGCGTCCCGGCCGGTGCGGCCAATATCGTGGTGGCGCGGAACAACTTCCACGGCCGCACCACCACCATCATCAGTTTCTCCGACGACCCGGCGGCCCGGAACGGCTTCGGCCCGTACACCCCGGGCTTCCGGTCCGTCCCGTTCGGGGACGCGGACGCGGTGGCGGCGGCCATCGACGAGCACACGGTGGCCGTCCTGCTGGAGCCGATCCAGGGTGAGGCGGGCATCATCGTGCCGCCCGACGACTTCCTGCCCCGGGTGCGCCGACTGTGCACCGAGCGCGATGTGCTGTTGATCGCCGACGAGATCCAGTCCGGCCTGGCGCGCACCGGCCGGACCTTCGCCTGTGATCACTGGGGTGTGGTGCCCGACGTGTATGTGCTGGGCAAAGCCCTGGGCGGCGGGGTGATTCCGCTGTCCGCGGTGGTCGCCGACCGTAGCGTGCTCGGCGTGCTGCATCCCGGTGAGCACGGCTCCACGTTCGGCGGGAATCCGCTGGCCGCCGCGATCGGATCGACGGTCGTCGAGATCCTGGAATCCGGTGAATTCCAGTCCCGCGCAGCCGAACTCGGCGCACATCTGCATGCCCGGCTGGCCGGCGTCCGGGGCGTCACCGCGGTGCGTGGTAAGGGGCTGTGGGCCGGCGTCGACATCGACGCCGGCCTGGGCACCGGGAAACAGGTCAGTCTGCGACTGGCCGAACGCGGCGTCCTGGTCAAGGACACTCAGGGCCAGACCCTGCGCTTCGCACCCCCGCTGGTGATCACCGCCGACGAGATCGACTGGGCGGTGGACCGATTCGCCGAGGCCCTGACCGACGTCTAGTACTTCATGACGCCGCGGTCGACGGCGATCTGGCTGCCCGACAGCGTCGCCGAACCGTCGCCGGCCAGCCAGGCCACCACATCGGCGACCTCTTCAGGGGTCATGAAGGCGGCCAGCCCCTCGTTCTTGCCGTCGGTCACCCGTTGGTAGGGCATCGGGGCGAAGCTGTGCAGGAAGCTCGGGTGCTTGGCGAACAGCGCGCCCATCGCCTCGGGCTCGATCATCGGGGTGTCGATCGAGTAGGGGTGGATCGAGTTCACCCGGATGCCGAACTCCCCCACCTCCAGCGCCAGCGTGTTGGTCAGCCCGGTGAGCCCGTGCTTGGACGCGGCGTAGTGCCCGTTGCCGGGGGTGGCCTTCAGCCCGGCCGAGGAGCTGACGATGATGATCGACCCGCCGTTGCCGGCCTCGATCATGGCCGGGACCGTCGCCCGGATGGTGCGCCAGGTGCCGTTGAGGTTGACATCGACGACGGTGTCCCACTGTTCCGGGGTGAGCTCCCACAGTCGGCCCCAGCTGAGCACGCCGGCGTTGGCCACCACGATGTCGAGCCGGCCGAACTGCTCCACCGCATCGGCCACCAACTGCTCCTGGGCCGCGAGGTCGCGGATGTCGACCGCACGGGCCAGCACCTTGCGGCCGGTGGCCTCGACCGCCCGCACCGTCTCGGCGAGGTCCTCGGCGGTGGCCGCCGGATAGGTGATCGAACTCGACACCGGTGCGCAGATATCGGCAGCGATGATGTCGGCGCCCTCGGTCGCCAACCGGACCGCGTGCGCCCGGCCCTGGCCGCGGGCCGCCCCGGTGATGAAGGCGACCTTGCCCTCCAGATTGCCCGCCATGCCCAGTCCTCTCGTCGGCCCCGGGTCAGGCTAGCAGCCGACTGAAACGTGTTCTAGTAGGTCCCGGGGGGACTAGAAGGTGACCGGGTCACGGATGATCGGGCAGGTCATGCAGTGCCCGCCGCCGCGGCCGCGGCCCAGTTCGGCGCCCACGATGGTGATCACCTCTACCCCGGCCTTGCGCAGCAGTGAATTGGTGTGGATGTTGCGGTCATAGGCGAAGACGACGCCGGGTTCGACGGCCACCAGGTTGTTGCCGCTGTCCCACTGTTGGCGTTCCGAGTCGTACCGGGTGCCGCCGGTCTCGACGATCCGCAACGCCGCCAGGCCCAGCGCGGCCGCCACCACCTCGGTGAACGGTTTGGTCTCCTCGATGACCTCGACCCCGGGATTCCGATCGCTGGGCAGCAGGGTGAACCCGGCGATGTTGTCCACGATGTCCGGGTAGATCGTCACCACGTCACGGTCGGCGAAGGTGAACACCGTGTCCAGGTGCATCGCCGCGCGCAGTTTCGGCATGCCCGCCACGATCACCTTCTCCGCAGCGCCCCGCGCGAACAGGGCCGCCGCCACCTGGGTGATGGCCTGGCGTGAGGTCCGTTCACTCATCCCGATGAGCACCACGCCGTTGCCCGGGATGAGGACGTCCCCGCCCTCGATGGTCGCCAACCCCCATGACTTCTCCGGATCGCCCCACCACACCGTCGATCCCACGTAGTCGGGGTGGAACTCGTAGATGGCCTTCATCAGCAGCGTCTCGTCGTGCCGGGCCGGCCAGTACAGCGGGTTGAGCGTCAGCCCGCCGTAGACCCAGCAAGTGGTGTCCCGGGTGTAGAGCGTGTTCGGCAGCGGCGGCATCAGATACTCGGTGACGCCGGTGTCCTCCCGCGCCAGGGCCCGGTAACCGGAACCGATCTCACTGGGCAGGTCCCGGATGGACATCCCGCCGATCAGGAACTCGGTGAGGCGACTGGGCACCAATTCGTCGAGGAAGGCCCGGGTCTCCTCGACCAGGCCGAGACCGACCTCGTTGGCGACGATCTTGCGGTCCAGCAGCCAGGACTTCGCGTCGGGTATCTGCATGGTCTGGGTGAGCAGTTCGTGCAGTTCGACGACCTCGACCCCGCGGTCGCGCATCTTGGACATGAAGTCGAAGTGGTCGCGCCGCGCGTTCTGCACCCACAGCACATCGTCGAACAGCAGATCGTCACAGTTGGTCGGGGTGAGCCGCTCGTGGGCGAGCCCCGGTGAGCAGACCAGCACCTTGCGCAGGGTGCCGACCTCGGAGTGCACCCCGTAGGTGGCCGACGGTTGGGTCGTCATATCGAGTCCTCTCAGATTGTGATCGCGCCGGTGATCAGAAAGACGACGCCGGCCACCGCACCACGACGATGACGGCGCACAGCACGGCTTCGGCCGGGGTGAACACCCGGATGTTGTTCTCCCGCCGCGCTTTCCAATACAGCAGTGCGCCCGGCGCGTACAGGATGCAGGACAGCAGCAGGTGATCCCACCCCGCCGCGTACACCAGGAACAGCGTGTAGACGGTGGCCACCGCCGAGATCACCATGTCCGGGACGAGAGAGCGCCGGTCCCCGTAGGTCTCCCGGGTGACGGTCAGCTTCAGCGCGTACGCCGCGGCGAGCAGATACGGGATCAGTGCCAGCGCGGCGGTCAGATCGAGCATGAAGTCCAGTGCCTCGGAGGTGAACAGCAGCAGGATCAGCAGCAGCTGCACCAGGCCGGCGGCCATCACCAGCGCCGGCACCGGGGCGCCGTTGGCGTTCTCCTTGGCCAGGAAGCGCGGCATGTCTTTGGCCTTCGCCGGGATGTAGAGGATCTCGG
The DNA here is from genome assembly GCA_900078775.1 of Mycolicibacterium aurum. GTDB lineage: Bacteria > Actinomycetota > Actinomycetes > Mycobacteriales > Mycobacteriaceae > Mycobacterium > Mycobacterium aurum_A. The sequence goes on along the minus strand of LT549889.1, from coordinate 2,399 downwards.
CGGCCATCAACGTCCAGGCCAGATAGGCGCCCAGCACCGAGAGGATGACTCCGACCCGGATGAACACCGAACCCCACTCGCCGACAACGGATTCCATCACCGAGGCCATGGACGGCTGGGCGGCGCCGGCCAGTTCGCTCTGCGTCATCACCCCGTAGGAGGACAGTGTGACGAGCATGAAGACGCGAGCACCGACAGGAAGCCGATGACAGTGGCCCGGCCCACGTCCTCGCGCTTGCGGGCGAACCGCGAGTACACGCTGGCGCCCTCGATACCGAGGAACACGAACACCGTGATCAACATCGTGCCCTTGGCCTGCTCGAACAGTGAAGTCCAGGAATAGTTTCCGTCTCCACCCCAGAAGTTGCCGGTGAACACGTCGGCCTTGAAGGCGATCAGGGCGACCAGGATGAACACCAGGATCGGCACGATCTTGGCGAAGGTGGCGATCCTGTTGATGATCGCCGCCTCCTTGACTCCGCGCATGATCAGGTAGAAGAACAGCCACACCCCGATCGAGGAGCAGATCACCGCCAGCACCGTGTCCCCGGCGCCCAGCGCCGGGAACAGCGCGCTGGTGGTCGCCATGATCAGCACCCAGTAGGAGGTGTTTTCCCGCACAGGCCGAGGCCCAGAACCCGAAGGCGGAGTTGAAGCCCACGTAGTCACCGAAGCCGGCCCGGGCGTAGGCGTAGATGCCGGCGTCGAGGTCGGGTTTGCGGGTGGCCAGCCGCTGGAAGACGAAGGCCAGCATGAGCATGCCGGCACCGGCGATGATCCAGGCGATCAACGCACCGGCCACGCCGGCCTCGGTACCGAAGCGCTGCGGAAGCAGGAACACCCCGGACCCGATCATCGACCCGATGACCATCGCCGTCAGCGTCGGGAGACTGACCTTCTGGTCGCTTTCGCTGGTTGCCGCTTCGGCAGTGGTCACGGCTCGACCCCGGCTTCCTCGTCGGATTGTGTTTTCAGCACCCGGAATCCGGTGAAGCCATAGACCACGCTGAGTGCCGGGCTGAAGATGTTGAACAAGGCGAACGGCAGACCGGCCGGCGCGGCGACCGCGCAGCACAGCACCAGCGCCACCTGGATCGGCCCGTCGAGGGCGGCGAGGCCGAACAGTGCCAGCGAACCCGCGATCAGTCCGGCGAGGACTCCCAGCGGGAGGAGAGCGTCGAATAGCGAGGGCGGTCGCACCGCGGTAGACCCCTGCGCATCCGTCACCGGATCCTCCCCGATCGCAGACAGCTACGTCGGACGGTAGCAGCGCAGGCGGTATCCCAAATACGAAATTGGCAGACCGCGCCAACTACAGATCAGCGATGATCTGCTGCCGCTTCGCGGTGTACTCGTCCGCGGAGATCGCGCCGGTGGCCCGCAGCGTCTCCAGCTCCTGCAGTCGCCGCGCGTACTGACCTCCGGCATCGGCGGCGGATAGCCGCCGGCGGCACCGGCGGCGCCTGCTGCACCTGTTGGACTGCGCCGCCGCGGCGCGCCGCACCACGGCCTGCACCTGGCCGCGGGCCACCGCGTTGTTGCGGCAGATCGATCATGCTGTTCATCCCGATGCCGTTGGCCTTGAGGATCTGCAGGATCTCCATCAGTGGCTCGACCTGTCCGGACAGGTCATAGGTGGCGTTGTCCTCGGCGATGGAGAAGGTGGCCGGCACCTGCCCGGTGATCAAACCGCTGCGTTCCCAATCGATCTGGAAACGTCCGGTCGACGGATCGACCAGCACCGCGAGCCGGCGCGCGGTCAGCATGCCCAGCCGGGTCACGTCGGCGATCACCCGGTCCTCGGCGTCGAACGTGGCCAGCCCGGGACCCGATATGCGCAGGCTGAGGTTGACCACCGGCCGGTCGTTGATCCGGGTGTTGGTCTCGGACATCCGCAGGATCTGCGCGAGCCCCAGTACCCGTGCGCCTCCAGCTGGGCGGACCTCGCCTGCGCATTGGCTCCGTAGCCGGCGAGCGCCAGCGCCGCCAGCACATCGATGGCCGTGACCAGCAGTCCGGTCCAGAACATCCACCTCATCAGTGGGTCCTGGCCGGTGGCGAAGTAGACCGCCAGGAAGATCGGCCCGACCAGGCCACCGCACAGCAGGACCATGGCCTGGGCCTTCACGTAACGCCATACCACCGGCCGACTCCCCTCGCCTCTCAGCACCCAGCGCACGTGATCTATCTGGCAATGTCCGCCAATTGACTGACTTTGCCATCTATATCGAGTACATATTTACCTGTGCTCGAGCGCGGCCACAACCCGACGGTTCATGTGTCTGAGCAGCAGGTGGTGGCCCGCGCCCAGGACATGTCAGCCGTCTTGCTGAACACCGTCACCCTCGTCGTGTCGGTAGCTGTGTTGTTGCTGCCGCGCACCCCCGAATCCGATGTCG